>JASGHP010000001.1:0-4800000 GCA_047602295.1 Chitinophagaceae bacterium
AGAAAAATCTTTGCTGAAAATATTAAGGCAATGGAGCGATACATCTGAACTGGTTCCATTGGGTGACAGATGGATAAATGGTGTTATGCTGTTGCAACCAGCAGATAAAACACAAAAACCAAAAGAAGTGCCTGTAGATGTATTCTTTCATAAAATAGTTATGCTGCGCGACAGGCTAAGAGTGATGGAGCAACAGATTAATGCGCATAAAGTATTAACTGATGAAGAAAAAGTAAACCTGCAACAATACATTACCCGCATTTATGGCTCGCTTACAACCTTCAATGTATTGTTTAAAAACAAAGAGCATTGGTTTGTAGGCGATAAGGGAAGTAAGGAAGATTGATTATGGTGAGTGGTGAGTGGCTAGTAGTGAGTGGGTGTAAAAACTTCAAAACTTATAAATTCTGAAACATGTAAAATAAAGAAGCGTCGCTATAAACGACGCTTCTTTATTTTATTTGAGCTAATTGATTATTGCTTCACAAACCTTGTTTGTACTGTTTGCCCGTTCAATGTAATTTTTACAAGATATACAGCCGCAGCCCATTGTTGTATTGGTATGCTATGTTGCTGCGCTGCAGGTTGAGCATCATACACCAGTACACCATTGCTGTTATAGCATTGAATACGCTGCATTAGTTGGCTGCTTTGTATGGTTACGGTTTCATGTGCGGGGCTGGGCCATAAAACATAATTGCCTGCCTGGCCTACAATAGCTGTTACTGTTTTACTATAACTAAAATGGCCATCATTGTCTTCTTGCCTTATGCGGTAATAATTTTTGCCTTGCAATGGCAAATGATCCAAACTGCTGTATTGATTTTCATTGGAAGTTGAATTGGCAACAGCAGATAACGTTGCAATAGCCGCAAAGGAAAATCCATCTGCAGAACGCTCTACCGTATAAGATTTTACATTAAGCTCATTGGTTGTTTTCCAGGATACCAACACATCTTTATTTTTTATTTGTGCCGATACACTCAACCAGGTTACCGGCAATACATTGTTGCCGCCGAAAGCATTCGCCAAAACAAAATCGCTAAAGCTGGTAAAGTTTACAGTAGAAGTTATAGTGCCTGTATCATTGGCAGTGCCTGTGCCACCAAGGTCTAACCAATTTGTACTTCCATCATCTTTCGCAATGCGCAGAGAAGGCGCATCAGATACGGCATCATCTGGCCCATAAGTTAATGTGGCTGTAGCAGTCGTTAAAGGTTGCGCACTTATCTGCGAAATTTTAAAATGCCGTTTGCTGCTTACCCTGTCAAGCGTTGGGGGTAAACTTCGGTTAACCGCCGCCGTATTAAACACTTCTGCCTGGTATATTGATAAACCTACGCTGCTATGATTAACAGACAAATTAACTGGCCTGTACACATCTTTACCTACCGGGAAAAACAGGTTGGTCGCACCCGATACATTGGTGCTGTTTCTTACAGGTCCTTCCACAAAACTATTACCGCTGCCTCCGCTAATAACAGCAGCAGGTGTAATATTCAAAATAGCATTAGCACCCATCACCAGTTTGCCGTTTTGCAATTGCAGACTCTTATTGATATTTATTAATGTAGCGGGATTAGTGCCAGTAATAGCGATATTGCCAGGTTGATTTATAATTAAAGTATCAATAGCAATATCATTGGAAAGGTTCATGGCAACAAGTGGGTTATTAATGTACACCGTACCAAAGCTGCCGCCCGCACTCAACAGTTGAGAAGCACCTCCACTTATATTTGTCCTTACCATATCGTTGCTATTAGCAGAAGCAGTGTTATCAAGATTACCATTCAACGCCAGTATGCCATTGCCATTAATGCTACCACCTGCACCAATCACCAATGCGCCATCCACTAACAAATCATTTCCCGGCCCGTCATTTACAGTAAATGGTGCTTGTACATTTAAGGTAGCGCCATTCTGCACCCAAACCTGATCCAACTTCACGCCTGTATTGATACTAACGGTGTGGCCTGTTTGTATTATTATGCTATCGTCGTACACCTGAGGAATAACACTTGCATTTACAAAAACGCCGCCTGATTTTACTTCCCAGGTTGCAACATCATTGGCATTACCCGATGTACGGCTGCGATAAACATTTGGCTGATAACAATCAATCACAGCCAGCCAGCCAGAGTCTGTTACAGCGCTATTACTATTAAACTGTACAGTAAGCGCACCATTTGAAGCCGTATAGGTTAAAGGCATTGCTGGCTTACCGCTTAATGTAGCAATTACGGGAGAAGAAACATTGGGGCCATCGAATATGGTTAGCACATCATTAGATGATTCTGTGCTGAAAGATTGGAAATTAATCCGGGGCATGGCACCTGCTGTGCTGGCGCTGATGGTGCGTGTGTAAATCTCGTTATTACCATAAGCTGTATCCATGCCACCGCTGTCTGTAAAATAAGTATTGCAGGCAGTTGCAGGATTATTGTTGTTCAATCGCAGTTCACAAGTCTTCACTATAAAAGGCAGTGAAGTACTATCGCAAGCTGCTCTATGCGCTTTTACTGTATAGCTGCCGCCTTTTGTGGCTACATAAAAACTATCAGTAGCTCCCGTAATAATAGTTCCGTTTCTATACCACTGGTAAGTATATGAATCATCTTTTGTAGCGCTTAACCTTACATTTTCTGCTACGCAGATACTATCTGCAGGTGCCACAATGCTAACGGGTGGCGGTGTGCTTACCGTTACTGTTACATGACCACTGGCGGTATTGCCGCACATATCTGTCACATTGAGTGTATAAGTAGTAGTAGAAGTTGGCGTAGCAACAGGTACAGACACACCAGGATCATTGAGTCCCGCAGCAGGTGACCAACTATATTGATAAACAGGCCCGGCAATACCAGTGGCATCAATTTGTGAAAGGCCGCCTAATGAACCGATTACAGATGATATACCTGTAGTAGTATTAACCGTGCGCAGATCTCCTACATAGTTCTGGTAAAGAATAAGGCTTGTTAGGTACAATTTATCAGTAAGCGGATCAAAGTCTGCATCCTGCGGAAAAACTATATTTGCCCCAACGGGGTTTGGCAACGCAGTAGCTGCTCCGGTTTGTTTATTGATGCTGTAAATATAATCATTGTCTGAAAGCGCATACATATATCCGTTATTGCTTACTGCCACCCATTCTGTTAAACCCACCGGCACATTGGCAACAAGGCTAACTGCCGCAGTAAATGGATCAATCGTACACAATGCACTACCCGAAGCATTAGAAGCTAATGCATACAGGTTTTTGGTGGACGGATCCCAGGCTAGTCCGCTCCAGGCATAGCCAGCGGGTGCATTAGCAATGCCTATCAATTGTGTTGAACCTGTTGCGGTATCCACTTTCATAAACATATTGCTGCTATCGGTAATTGCATAATACCCATACGGCGTAAAATCTCCACCACTAAAGAAATCCCCTTTGTTATATGCCGCTATGTCCATTACATCTTTTGCAATGGTATCTTGCTGCAAAGGGTTATCTACACTGAATTTCACAAAACTGTTACTTTGCCAATCCATACCATAAATGCGTTTGTCAGATAACCACGGTGCGCCGTTAGCAGCAACGGGATTGCCTCCAAGCTTTACAAATTGTCCAATGCAGATAGTTGTATCTGCACCCACATTTACTGTAAGCGCAGGTGTATTGGAAGGCACACTTATTACTATCGGTGCCGATGTTGCTACACAACCATTGCTGTTGGTTGCAATCACATCATAACTGCCTGCGTCTGTAACTGTAATGGAAGTAGCGGTACTAAAATTTACACCGTCTTTGCGCCATTGATAGCTGGTGCCTGCAATAGGATTAGTAACAACAATGCCTGAACTACCACCCGCACAAAAACGTGTGGGTCCTGTAGCGGCTATCTGCACATTGCAATACACACCCGTTTGCGCCACCTGAACGGCAGCATAAGCATTTATCAGTCCATGACCGGTTTCGTTGTTCCAGGTTCCATTAGGCTGACCTGTAACCATGCTATAGCTATAGGCAGGCAGCTTATAGCAAGTACTTTCCAAGATATTTCGTACCTGGCTAACCGTTAGTGCATTATTAGCACCTAAGATTAATGCAACTACACCCGCTGTATTTGGCGTAGCAGAAGAAGTACCATTGAATCGTAAAAAATAATCGCCTGCTGTACCAGCAGCTGTATTATATCCAGCAGAACCACTTAAATCTGTACTTGCCTGCTTTACGCAAGGCGCTACCACATCCAATCCAATACCAAAACTCGCGCCCCAGCTTTCGCCATCGCACACAGCGGAGGCAGGGGATTTGCGCATACCACACATGTTTACACCACCAACGCTTATTACATTTTCATTGGAAGCCGGATAAGAAAGCGCTGAATTGTTATTGCCACTCGCAAATAATACCACGCTGCCTTTTCCACCACGCCCCATAGTAACAGCACGATTGATCGCATCGTCTATTACACTGCTGGGGCTGCCGCCGCCCCATGAGTTACTAATAACATCTGCTCCATGCATCCATGCATAATCAAAACCAGCAGCAATATTTATTTCCGAAGTAAAGGCACCATTGGCTGCGGCCAGATTAATTGGAATAAGTTTACAATCCGGTGCCACACCTGCAACACCTATATTGTTGTTGGCAACTGCTGCTATTAAACCCGCGCAATTAGTACCGTGTGCACGTGCAGGCCCTAATGGTTTACCATCTCCCGGATTGGATGTTCCTGAAATACAATCAAAACCCTGCAACAGATTTGCCATTAAATCTGCATGGTTTACATCAACCCCCTCGTCTATTACAGCTACCGTAATGCCTGAGCCGGTGCTGATACCCCAAGCCTGCTGCACTTTCATGTCTATACCAGGCGTGCCATTGTATTGAAGTGAAGAACCAGTATTGAGATGTCCCCACTGATAATCATACAATGGATCATTTGGATTTGTAAAGAGACCATCCAGCAATGTAAAATCCGGTTCTGCATATTGAAACAAACCCGATTCAAACAAACGGTTAGCAACTGCCATAGCATCATATCCATTGGCGGCACCCGCATTCACCACGTAAATATCATTGGCAAAAGCATATTTCTTTATTATACTGCTGTTGTTCTGTGCAAGTATGTTTGCAAATGCAGTTTGCGTAGTTCCAGGCTTGAGCTTCACCACCAGTTCATCGCCATATACCATATCTTTTCCGTAGGCACTGGTAAATGCAGCATGCACATAATCTACATATCCTTGTTTGCGAAGGCTGGCTACAAGATCTCTTAACCTGTTGCCATTCATACCGTGTGCAAACCTGGCTGCAACCATGCGTTGGTTGCCAACGGTTTTTAATGAAGTATCTGCAAGGCGTAAGAGTGATGTTAATTGTCCACGACGTTTATCAAAGTTTTCACCAGTAGCCAGGCGCATGACCAGTCTTTCATTGTTTACAGCAAAAGATTGTTTTTTCCCTTTGTAGTAATAAGAAACTTTATCAGTTGTTTGCGCCTGCAAAATGTAGCAGCCAAATAAGAAGAGCAGTACAAGCAGTCTTTTCATAAAATAATTAGATGGGCTTACATTGGTATACAGCCAAACTATTTAACGAAAATAGCGGTGTTTTAGGTATGTTTTGTATGCCCCTTAATTGTTATTCCCGATAATTTTATTTATTTCAAACAGTATTAACCCATTTGTCTGATTATAAACCTAAATAAAAACCCCTAAGCTATTGGTCAGCCTGTCCAAAAAAATCTTACATTAAAGGCTGATAATAAACTTCAAGTGCAACGCCACACTTAACCAAATCCTGTAAAAACAAATTCTGCATTGCTTCCAATAACAACATTTTAGGTTTACCCAAACATTCAGCATCATGAGA
This sequence comes from Chitinophagaceae bacterium, assembly GCA_047602295.1. GTDB lineage: Bacteria > Bacteroidota > Bacteroidia > Chitinophagales > Chitinophagaceae > JACMLD01. The sequence continues at coordinate 5,861 of JASGHP010000001.1, forward strand.
AAATTTTTGCTTTTGCTATTGCTGCCATTACAATCATTGGCACAGAACAACGGCTTTGCAGCATTCAAAGATTACCCGTTTACTACCGAGTTATGCGCTTCATCAAAAGGTTCGAAAATTGCGTGGGCTTTAGAAGAGCAGGGCAAAAGAAATATTTATGTTGCAGAAGGACCTGCCTTTACGCCACGGCAGCTTACGCATTTTACAAAAGATGATGGACAGGAAATTTCCAGTCTTGGCATTTCCGCAGATGGCAAATGGGTGGTGTTTGTGCGTGGTGGTGATCATGGCGCTAACTGGGATACGGGTTTACCTATTAATCCGCTGGCAGACGCTACTCCTTTTAAAGTGCAGGTTGCCTGCATTCCGTTCAACGGCGGAGAGGTAAAATATCTTTCTGAAGGCGATTATCCTGTAGTATCAACAAACAATACCATTGCATTTATCAAAAGCGGGCAAGTGTGGACAGTAAACCCTGATAGCATTGCCGCTGCTAAAAACTTGTTTACCACCCGCGGAACTGTAGATGATCTGCAATGGTCGCCAGATGGCAATAGTCTTTTGTTTGCGGTACATCGCCCCGGCCATTCTTTTATTGGTATACAAAGCAAAGGAGACTCTGCTACAAAATGGATAGCACCCTCTTTTAGCAGGGATGATTCACCACAATGGTCGCCAGATGGCAATAAAATTGTTTTTATAAGAAGGCCTGTTACAGGCGGCACACCAGATTCTATGCTGGTGCGCAAGCCAAACGTATGGAGCATTTACGTAGCAAATATTTCAGATGGAAATACACATCTTTTATGGAAATCATCCAACTCTTTGCGTGGCTCTTTACCAACAACAGATGGTGGTACTAATCTTCACTGGGCTGCCAATAACAGCATTATTTTTCTTTCTTACCAGGATGGATGGCCGCATTTATACAGCATAAATGCAGATGGTGGCAAACCCCTTTTACTTACACCAGGCAATTTTATGTGCGAGCATATTAAACTATCTGCTGATAAAAAAACCCTGGTATTTAGTGCTAACACAGGGAATGATAAACTTGATATAGATCGTCGCCACGCAGTTAAAGTAAGTGTAGATAAAGCGGATATGCAGGTAATAACACCCGGCAGCGGACTGGAATGGACGCCTGTAATTACCGGAGATGGCAACACAACCGCTTTCATTAGTGCCACGGCACAACGACCTCCTTTGCCAACTATCCTTCAACCAAACAATGATAAGCCAACGGTATTGTGTACCGACAAAATACCAGCAAGCTTTCCCCAAAACCAATTGGTTACACCCAAGCAGGTTATTTTTAAATCTTCTGATGGGTTGACAATTCATGCGCAACTCTTTGAACCCGTTGGTGGACCTGTAAAAACACCTGCCATTGTTTATATACATGGCGGGCCACCCCGGCAAATGTTACTGGGTTGGCATTATTCAGATTATTACGCAAATGCCTATGCCTCCAACCAATACCTCGCAAGCCAGGGTTTTGTAGTGCTTTCTGTTAACTACAGATTGGGCATTGGCTATGGCTACGAGTTTCATCAGCCACCACATGCTGGCGCATGGGGTGCAGCAGAGTATCTTGATATTAAAGCTGCAGGTGAATGGTTGCACCAACAAAGTTTTGTAGATCCAACAAAGATTGGGTTATATGGCGGTTCTTATGGAGGCTATCTCACAGCAATGGGACTAGCAAAAGATTCAAAACTTTTTGCAGCAGGTGTAGACATACATGGCGTGCACGATTGGGTAAGCCGTTCTTCCATGCTTACAGCGTTTGATGATAGCTATGAAAAAGCACCAGACTTTTCACTGGCTGTAAAAACAGCATGGCTGTCTTCTCCTGTTTCTGCTATCAGCACCTGGAAATCGCCGGTATTGATCATTCATGGAGATGATGACCGGAACGTTGCATTCAACCAAAGTGTAGATTTAATCAGCAGGCTGGAGAAAAAAGGTATTGAATACGAAAGCCTGGTAATACCCGATGATACACATCATTGGATGAATCATAAAAATGCCGTGACAGTTTATGGAGCCGTGGCAAATTATTTTCTGAAAAAATTTAAAGGGCAATAACCTGGTGAGGCATTAAGATCATATAGAACCAGCAATAGAAACAAAGCTGATTGCTTCTATTAACTAGGTTTGTGCTGTCGTAAGCAAATATGCTTGTGGCTTGCGGCTAAAAGATAATAACTTCTTCCTACTGATTTTTCGGCACTGTTTGTTTAGTACGGCTTTCAAATAAATTGTAGCGAATAAAAAACAGCATCGACTGATTGCGGAATACCGTTGGCGCTAATGAAGGTGCTGCTGCTGAATTAATCGCATTTTTGAAAGACTGGTTGTAACGCAGCCCAACAGAGAAACGATTGAAATAATATTCTGCACCCAATTGCCAGCGCCATTCGTTAGGTGCTATTTTGGCGGCGATAGAATCATCTTTAAATTTCAATACTTCTGTGTATGTATTGTTGGGATGATCAACACCCAAAGTAGTAACGTATTCTTTGCTTTCTATTGAGGCCAATCCACTTTGGAAAGAAGAAAACTGTATACCTGCAGAAAAATACAAATTGCTAACAGGGCTGTAATGCAAACTAAACGGCCAGTTGAAATAATACATCTTCTGGATAAAGATGGATTTTTGTTCGCTCATACCAGATTGCCCTGTTACATCATTGCTTTGGCGAAATGCCAGCAATTGCGGCGTAAACTGTGGCGAAACAAAATTGAGCTCTGTTTGGAAATAAACGTAATTGTTTAAATGAAACTGCAAATACGGAGACGGTATATAATCTGTAAGCGTTCCGGATTTTGCATTCATATTGTAATTGAACCGGCTTTGAGAACTTAAAGGAATATTACCGTTTACAGCAAGACCAGCAGCCCACCAGGGTTCTGCATCCAACCGCATGCTGAATGGTTTAAACAGGTTGCTCAGGTTAAGGTGCAAAGACTTTTTATCTTTTTTATCCAGCAATGCAATTTCATTGTCTCGCTTTGCTTTGGCTATCGCTTTTTTAGTGGCTACGTTCAGTTCTATTTTACTATTGGAAGCTATGCTATCAGTTGCAAGTGCATCTGTATTGTAAGACGGCGTTGGTTCAGGTTGTTTTAATTCAGTCAGCCTTTCAAACCATGATTTTTGTTTGTCGTTAACTGTAGGTTGTGCTGCTATATAGTCTATAGCATTGTTTGTTGCTGTTCCTCCATCAGTATCGCCACTTACACTATTATTGTTATTGCCTGTCAAATGGTTTTTGTTATGAAGATTCTTTTTGCCAGATGCATTTTTCAATTGCTGTGAACGGCTGGTTCCTGCTGCAATTGTTTCATCTATTGTGCTATTCTCATGTGTGATATCACTAGATTCATTTGCTGCAGCATTTAGCTGATGATGATTGTTATGGCGAAGGCTTTTTGCAGAAAGATTTTTTGTATCATCCGAGTGATTGCCTGTTGCTAAGTTACTTGCTAGCAAGGGTTGACTATTATGCTTCTGCAATGCATTGGTAGTATTGTTTGCAACTGCATCGGTGTTCTTAGCCGGTTTAGATTCTTTTGCAGGAGCATTGCTGCTAGTAATATCTTCAGAAGAAGGGTTGATTTTTTCTTTAGCAGGTGCAGGTATTTTGCCGGCACTATTTTCTTTAACAGTGGTACCGCTGGTAGCATTGCTGTTTGAAGCAGTGTTTGCTGTAGCGAGATTAGTTGCAGTATTATTTTTTGCAACTGCATTATTGTTATTATCTGTTGATGTAAGTGTAGTATTATTCTCTATAGACGTAGTTTGTGTTTTATTATTTTTTTCTTCTTTGCTTGTTTTGCTCGCATTAACCGGCGCTGCCTCTGTAGTTTTCTCTACGGCCAGTTGATTAGTTTGGTTTTTTTGATCAAGAAAAAGCCAGGCGCTGGTAATAAGCACAATGGCAAGCATGCCAATGCGCCACCATCCATTATTGCCAGGCGGACGTTTGCCACCGGCGCCTTTGTTATCTTCTTCATCCAACAAGCGCTTCATTTGCTGCCAGGATGCATTGGCATCCGGGGGGCGAAGCTGCCGCAGTTTGTCGGCAATAACTTGTTCATAAGGTTGTCTCAGGTTCATTTTATTGCGTGCATGGTTACTAATAATTGTTTCAAAAGCTTACGGGCTTCACTCAGGTGCCATTTGCTGGTGCCATCACTTATGCCCAGCATCTCTCCAATTTCGCGGTGGTTATACCCTTCAATCACATACAGGTTAAAAACTGTTTGTGTAGCAGTTGGAAGCTTTTGTACCAACTGCAATACTTCTACAGAACTCATCCGTTGCAATGCTTCATTGTCTGTACTCACAATATCATGACTGTCTTTCAGCTCTACCTGGTTCTTAAATTTTTGTGCAGCTCTTATAAAATCAATAGCACTGTTTACCATAATTGTTTTAATCCAGGTATACAGTGAAGCTTTTGCAGCATCATAAGTGGCCAGGTGTTTAAAAACTTTCAAAAAACCGTTATGCAATACTTCCAAAGCATCTTCTTCATTCCGGGTATAGCGCATGCATATATTCATCATAGGGCCATAGAACTGTTTGTAAAACAATTCCTGGGCCCTGCGGTCGTTTTTAATGCAACCTTCAAGCACATTCTTATCTATCCATTCTGCTGACAATAGTTCGTGGTTTTATTCCGGCCAGATAAAATAAAATGATGATCCTCGCTAACGGCGGGCCTGCTTGCTTATTGCCGCTTACAGTCCTGTCAATCTGTTAAAGTTACATCGTTCTATACGCCTGTCATAGCTGCCTGGTATAGCTTTTACCCGGCTTAAGGCTCTTTATCTCATCAGGGCTTTTCTATTTGCTTGTTATACAGGCTTTTTGTCTTGAAAGCTTGCTGGCTTATTATACGTTATTGATTTCTTAAAGGTTGGAAAACCCTAAAAAATCCCCCGCAAATCCGGCGGGGGACACAAGAAACGGCCGGAGGCCCACGAAAAAAACTTGTCTATCCTTTTACAAAACGGCTGTACCAGGCGCCGTTATAACTTTTTATTTCTACCAGGTAGATGCCCTGGCTGAGTTTGTCTACCGGCAACACAAACCGATTGTTGCCAGTATTGCCATCACGTGTAAATGAAGAGCGTATGCCTCCACTGGCATCCATAAAGCGGATGGAAAGCCTGTCTGCCTTGTCCAGTTTAATCTCTAATGCCACTGTGTTTACTGCAGGATTTGGTGAAACAGCAACCCTGCCATTGTTGTTCTGAACAGTTATGGTATCGCATTTCTCTGCAACGCAATTGCCCTCTTTTATTCTCAAACAAACAATATAATTGCCGGCTTTACTGTATGTGTGAGTAGGCATTCTTCCGCTACCGGTATTACCGTCTCCAAAACTCCAGGAATAGTCGGCTGTATTGCTATTGTACAATGCTTCATAACGTACAGCAAGTGGTGTACCCGTAACATTGTAGTGCGAATAAGCATTGTTTATTTTGCAACTGTCTTTTTTTACAGGTTGAATGATTACAGTATCGCAATAAGTGCTCACACATCCACTAAGGCCAATCACTTTCAGACAAACTGAATAGGTGCCGGATTTGCTATAGGTATGTAAGCTATTATAATCGCGGGATGAACTGCTATCGCCATAGGTCCAATACGTTTGCCAGATATTGTTTACAGGTTGAGAAACATTGCTGAAGTAGACAGCGTTTAACTGTGAAGCTTCGCGATGCTTTTCAAACCTTGCTGAGATGTTGCAGGTTGTTGCAGCAATGGTCAATTGCATGCAAACCTGTTTGCGGCAACCAGTGCTTGTTTCAACCACCAGGCATACATTGTACGTGCCTGGTTTGCTATAAGTGTGTATTGGATTAGCATCATGAGAACCTGCACTGCTGTCGCCAAATGTCCACGCATAGGCGATGTTGTTTGCCGATGAATTAATAGTACTTGTGAAACTAATATTTGTTGTGCTGCTGCTTGCTTTCCATGTAAATGAAGGTTGTAGTATGCAAGAGTCCGTTCCGCAGCTAACCATAACGCTATCGCAAAATACTTTCCTGCAATTATTCCCCGCTTCTACTACCAGGCAAACAGCGTACCTGCCCGCATTTGCGTATTCATGCGTTGGATTTGCATCGTGTGAACTGCTACCATCTCCAAAATTCCAGGCGTACGCAAGACTCTGTGCAGCAGAAGGTTTGGTAGTATTGTAGAAGTATACTTTCTTACAGTTAGCATTATCTTTTCCGTATTGAAAAGATGCTAAAATATTGCAGGTTCCAATACTATCAATAACAACAACCTGTTGACAAACCTGGCTGCTGCAACCGCTATTGGTTTCTATGGAAAGACATACATTATAAGTTCCTGCTTTGGCATAATTGTGCAATGGGCTTTCGAGATTAGATGTGCTACTATCACCAAAATTCCAACTGAATTTTTTAATGCCATTACTGGTAACGGACTTATTAAAAAAGTGCATCAAAAGGCTATCGCTGCTTTGTCGCTGAAAATAAAATCCGGCACTGCACTTATCAACTGCAATTATTGTGATGGATTGCGCAGAAGAATCTCTGCAATCCGTTCCAGGCCTTTCCATATAATGTTTTACCTGGTAAGTACCTGGCGAAGAGAACTGATGTGTTTGCAGGCCGCTGCTAGTTGTAACAACAGCACTTCCATCACCAAATAGCCAACGGTGCTTTACACCAAGTGTGTCACTTGCATAAAATGCAACTACATTATCATTGCCAATTACAAAAGAGAATTTGGCAGAACAACTGTTTGTTTGGGCTTTGCTAATAAAAAATGTACAGCAAGCCAGCATTAAAAATACGGGGCGGTTCAATCGTAACATGGTGTTTAGATTTTAGGATTATTCGTGGGGTGCTCCGATTGTAACCGTAAATGTGAAGATGTAATCTTTTATGCTACATAAAAACTGGTTTTGTATTGCTTACGCAAGCTTATTAATAATGGTTGGGAAGAAAAAAATCCCCCGCCAAAAAAAAGCAGGGGAGAAAATGAAAAACTGGCCGAAGCCCACGAAAAAAAATGTACCGCCTTTACCAGGGAACAGATAAACGGGTCATCGTTCAATTGATACGTATTGCAATAAAACAGGGTTGGAAGAAATAGAGCCGATTAAAAATTATTTTTAGAAATCTTTCAGCCTAATATTTTTCCCTTACAGACTGAATAAACTTTTCTATGGAGCGGCGCACAGCACGGCCGGTGGTTTGATGGTTATTAACAAGAACAGAAAAAATAAGCGTCTTATTCTTTTTTGTGATCAGGTAGCCGCTCAATGCTACAACACCGGATAGCGTTCCTGTTTTGGCGTATATAAAAGTACTGTCGGCTATATAATAATTAGTAAGGGTTCCGGTATTGCCTGTTGCAAAAATATTGCTGATGCGGCTCCAGGGAAATTCAGTCTTTATTTTATTTAACAACCAGATAAAATCTTGCGGTGTAAATAAATTATACCGGCTTAGCCCGCTACCATCTGCCCAATTGGGTTTTTGCGGAAAATCTTTAAAATCTGTTTTCAATAATGTATCAATAATTTTTTCATCACTCATTACACCCAGCATTTGATTACTTACCATTAGCAATGTTTGCTCTGCAAAGAAATTATCACTTCTGTGCATCATTGGTTTAAATACACTGTCTGCGGCTTGCGATTTGATGGCGTGAAATTGAGAGAGCGGAACAGTACTTTTTTCAATAACAGATATTTCTTTTCCAACCGTATCTTTCAATAATTCCAATGCGGCATCCAAGCCGTTTGTAACAAATGGAACACTCAGCTCACGGTATTTTTCTTTCCCTTCAGTAACATTAAAAACATTCTCACCAAGGTTTCTTCTCACACTAAAACTGTGGCTGCTCGTATCTGCACTAAATTTCAATTTCCAATCAATCTCCGGCTCTGTATAAACAGTGGTTTGTGGCTTATTGCTTAGCTCTACAAAATCTTCTTCTGTTTGTGTTTGCACAAATTTTATAGTGTTGCCATATACAGGAAGCGGGCTTCTGTCTGCCATATCAGAACTGGTATAATCATCCCACGACCATCCACTGCCCCAGGCGTTATCTTGCCAGTTGTTTGCTATGATAGAAATTTTTTTACCGCTGTGCTGCAAAAAAGAAACAATGGGTTGGTTCTTGTATTCACGATGTAACAATGTGGGATCGCCTGTAGGTTGTATAATTAAATCATTTCCTTTTTCTGCGTAGCGCATACCAACCAGGCTATCGCCCAGGTATTTCATTCCTGCATAACAGGTTACTATTTTTGTATTGGAAGCGGGCGTAAAGAATTTATCTGCCTGGTAATTGTACCAAAACTTATTGGTAGCTGGCTCAAAAATGCTGATACCAATATGTGCAGATGCCAGTAAAGAATCGTTAATTAAATTACTCTTTGCACTTGTATCCAGTTTCTTTTGCAGTGAGCAGGAAGAGCATAGGGCAATAGTAACGCAGCAGATAAACTGAAAAACTAATCTTTGCATAGTTAGTTGTTATTAGCGGTAGGCTTAAGATGCAGGTTTTGCATTATTTTCATAAAACTACTATCCTCTTTGTTGCAACGACCAGGCTAAAAGCTTGCAGCTAATAGCTGATGGCTTTCTTGCTTAGCTTCTCTCCTGCGCTCTTATCCAGCGTTCAGGAATTTCATTGCTGCTTGCCAGCAGGTAATCTTTATAAGAGCAGGCAATAAATTTATTATCGGGTAATTGCATCCACCAACGTCCTGTTTTTTTGCTTTGCAGAAAAACAGTTTGCACTTCTGCGAAAGCCATATGAAATTCGTTGAAAGCTTCTTTTTCTTCCAGCTTTGCTTCGCGGCGGCCACGGCTGCGGCCATCCATCAAATACCAAATCATATGGCTGATTTGTTTTGCGGTTAAAGCATCTTTATCTTTTGAAGGATCATATCCATAAATGCCAATACTGCTTGTATTAGGACTTAGCCCTGCAAAGCGCATCAGCGTACAACTTTCTTCGCCATTAAAACCATTGGGAGAAATAAAATTGCCGGGGGCATAAGCATGTGCAATAGCAGACACATCAAACGAAAGCAACTGGCAATTGCGAATAACCGGTTCCATTTCATCCATGCTTTCTTTTACGGTGCCAACACGATAGCAATCAAAACGCAGTTTATCCATTGTCTCCAGCATGTTGGGGTGCACATAAAAACTCTGGAAGCCAATATGATTGTAGTGCTGTATAAAATTGGGTTCGCTGGTAAGCAGCTCCATTAGAAAATTATCGCTGCGCAAAGGCGAGTTGATGTTCAGATCTATCAGCGAATCCACACAACTTACTTCTATCAATTGCTTGTTGGCAGTAAATGCTTCATATTGCGCAAGCGTTAAATCGTGAGAGCCGCCAATCAATACAACAGTTTTCTTTTCATTCAGCAATTCATTCAACACCGTTTTTACAGCCGCATAGCTATCCTGCAAAGAAGCACCTGTTTTAATATTGCCAATATCTGCCAGCTTCAGATCTTCATGCCAGTAATAGAGTTGATAAAACTGTTTCCTCACCTCATCTGCTGCAGAAGGTCCTGCATTTGTTTTTCCATTTCCTCTTTGCTCATTGCATCCCACTAAAATAATATCGGCATCAGTTATATCCGGAAATTCCTCTTCATATACAGCTATGGATTTACCAATTTGCCCGTCATGGTAAAGTTGATCGTCAGAGATTTCAGCCAGGTTTATTGGCAATAAAAAATCGGTAAGGTTAAAATAATCTTGCATACACAAAGCTTATGCGTCAAAATTAACCGTATTTATATTGTGAGCATCATTTAATAGGGTGTTTATTATGAAACCAGCATCGGTATTCATATGCAACAGTTGTTGTGTCACTCCCTTGTACAGTATATCTTTTTTCACCTTTGGCATCTTGTGTAGCCTGGTAAGAAAGCAATGACAGCTTTGTTCTCAAGGGCTTTTATTTGCGACCCAAAGCCAAACTTATCTTTAGCATAGCAGAGAAATAAGCATCTTTATTAGAAGGATTGCCGCGTATATCATTTACATTATTTTTCTTGCCATTGGCAAGCTCAGCACTTCTGTCTGCAAGTTGTATAGCCAATGCTGCCTGCGTAGCAGAAAGATATTTGCTAAACAATGAGGGATCAATGTAGCGATTGCTTAAATCATCCAGGTAATCTGTGCCGGTGATACGATATAGCAGTTCAAAACGAAGATTGATAAGCCCTGAAGCATCATATTTTATTCCGGCACCCAGCGGTATACACCAGCTAACAGGACTATACGTTTTATTATTGGGCACTTCTGCAAAACCTTCTCCTTCCGTATGCAAAGCACGAAGATCTACCCATGCATTGTTGATGAATGCCTGCGGGTTGTAATTAAATAAACCAATACCTGCTATACAATAAGGAGAAAGCAGTGTTACTTCTTTATTGGCAGCAAATATTGCAAGCGGGTGTATCTCTGCTAAAATACTTCCTTCCAAAATGCTGGTTTTAAAAGACAGGTTGCGTAAGTAACGTGCCTGGGCAAGGCTGCTGCTGTTCTTCAACACATCATCGCTGCCAGTAATTTGCCCATACATAAATGCAGCCCTAATGCTAAAGCCCGATGGCCATGTAGCACTTACAAAAGCATCCATACAAGCCTGTGTTTTGTTCCAGTTAATGTCTTTTATAAATTTTTTACCAATACCACTATGCCCGCCAATATCTGTAAGGCAGTTAATGGCGCCTGCGCTTAGTCCCATTTCCCACAAAGGCACAGGCTCCTGGTGATTACCAGTAGAAAAATAATATTGGCTTTTTAGTGAAAGATGTTTGCATAGCAAAAGCACAAAGAAGATAAGGTAAGCAGGTTTCATAAGCAGGCTGTCTGCAAACAAAATATGCTTAATTGCAATGGCTCTATTTAATTGAAAGCTGTTTTTATATCAGCAACACAAGAGAAAAAAACATTTTGCCGAATGGCCTATTCATTAATAGGCGTGATAATGCTGTGTGGCAATATATTTTTTTGATAATACTTGCAAGCCGGCCTTAAACCGCACTGCCCGCATTTGGGATTGCGTGCCACACATGTATAGCGGCCATGCAGTATAAGCCAATGATGAGCTATATGCACCAGTTCTGAGGGAATGTATTTTATCAATTGCTTTTCTGCTGCCAGAGGTGTTTTTGCATTTACAGTAAGTCCTATGCGTGCAGATACGCGAAACACGTGGGTGTCTACCGCCATATTGGGTTGTGCATCTACCACAGATGTAATCACATTGGCCGTTTTTCTGCCTACACCAGGTAGCTTAATCAATTCATCAACTGTCATAGGCACCTGGCCATCGAAATCATTCACCAGCATATTGGCCATGCCTATCAGGTGTTTGGTTTTATTGTTAGGGTAAGAAATACTTTTTATGAGTGGAAATAATTCATCAAAGCTTGCTTTTGAAAGAGCTTCTGCATCCGGGTATTCTTCAAAGATGGCAGGCGTTGTCATGTTTACACGTTTGTCTGTACACTGCGCAGAGAGTATAACGGCTACCAGTAGTTGAAAAGGATTGTCGTACATCAACTCGGTTTCTGCTTCCGGAACATTTTTCTGGAAGTAGTCCAGCACAAAATCATATCGTTCTTTTCGCGTCATCTTATTAAGGTAGAAGGTAAAAGGTGTAAGGTTGAAGGTAAAGGTTGCTCAATTACTAATTATTAATTACTAATTGCTAATTACACCACCTCCTTCTGATGTTCTATCACAAACGCAATCAATTCTTCCAAAGAGATATTTATTCTTGAAAGCGCATCGGTAATATCATCGCGGTTTACCTGTGCTGCAAAAGCGAGATTCTTCAATTTCTTTTTTACACTGTTAACATCCATGCCTTCATATTTTGTGGGACGTATCAATGCGCTTGCATGTACAAAACCGGAAAGTTCATCAAAAGCATAGATCATCTTGTCCATGTTGTTTTCCGGTTCCACACCAAAATATTTTGGTCCGTGACTGGCAATGCAATGGATAACTTCCGGGTCTATATTCATTTCTTCCAGCTTTTCTATAATAACACGACAATGATCATTAGGATACTTTTCCCAATCCGCATCATGCAAGAGTCCTGCCAGCTCCCATTTAAGCGCAGTCTTTTCATCGGCATTTTCTTTTTCCAAAGCCCATGCTTTCATTACTGCCGCTACCTGTTTCATGTGCAGGCGTAGTCGTTCATTAGGAACCCATTCATTTAGCAATTGATGCGCTTCTTCTATAGACATAAGATTGCCAGCGTTGGCGGGATTGCCAAAAACGGAACGGCCAAGTTGATGAATGGACATGCGTAATAGTTTTGAACGATAAATATAAAACAGCTTTACTAAAAAAGGACTAAGGCTTTTCCCTCCTAGTTTTAAGCGCATTTGTTAACAGGCAGCGATTATGAATTTGAAGCTAAAGCTCAATAGTGATTTACTGTACAAGAGTGCGACCCCGCAATGCTGACGGGGCAGGCGCAACGATGATGCCACAGCGATATTGGTTGGGGCCAAAAAAACTGCGCACCTCCATTTCATAAAGATGCGCAGTTGAAAAAAATTATAAAGGAAAATCTATTACTCTCCTGCTTGTTTCTCTGGTCTCATTTGCGGAAACAGCAACACATCCTGTATGCTGGGCTGATTGGTCATAAACATGCAAAGCCTGTCTATGCCAATGCCAATACCGCTGGTGGGCGGCATACCGTATTCCAGTGCACGCAGAAAATCATGATCTATATACATGGCTTCATCATCGCCACGCTGCATCAATTGCGCCTGTTCTTCAAAACGTTCACGTTGCTCAATAGGATCGTTCAGCTCACTATAAGCATTAGCCGCTTCTTTGCCATTTATCATCAGCTCAAAACGTTCTACCAGACCTGCTTTGCTGCGGTGCTTTTTTGTAAGCGGACTCATTTCTACCGGGTAATCTATAATGAAAGTGGGCTGTATGTATTTGTGTTCGCTGGTGTTGCCAAATATTTCGTCAATAAGTTTGCCTTTGCCAATATTGTTGGGCACGCCAATATTCAGTTGTTTGCACACTTCACGCAGACCAGCTTCATCTTTACCAGTAATGTCTATACCGGTATTTTCTTTAATGGCATCTGCAATGGAAATGCGTTTAAAAGGTGCTTTGTAGCTAATGATGTTTTCACCCAGTTGCACATCTGTTGTTCCATGCAATGCAATGGCAATACGCTCCATCAGTTGCTCGGTTATTTCCATCATCCAGAAATAATCTTTATAAGCAGTATACCATTCCAGCACAGTAAACTCAGGGTTGTGTGTGCGGTCCATGCCTTCATTGCGGAAGTTGCGGCTGAACTCATACACCCAATCAAACCCGCCAACAATTAGTCTTTTTAGATAAAGCTCATTGGCAATGCGCAAATAAAAAGGAACATCCAATGCGTTGTGGTGTGTAACAAAGGGGCGAGCTGCAGCACCACCTGGTATAGCCTGCAATACAGGTGTATCAACTTCCAGCGCACCTTTCTCATTTAGAAATTCGCGAATGGTATTGATAAGCTTGGTACGTTTTACAAAAGTATCTTTAACCTCCGGGTTGATGGTAAGGTCTACATAACGCTGGCGGTATTTGAATTCAGGATCGGTTACTTCGTCAAAAGCTTCACCATCTTTTTCTTTAACAGTTGGTAAAGGTTTTAATGATTTTGTGAGAATGACAAACTCACGAACGTGTACAGAAGTTTCGCCGGTTTTGGTGGTAAAGACATAACCTTTGATGCCAATGATGTCGCCAATGTCTACCAGTTTTTTCCAAACGGTCTGGTAAAGAGTCTTGTCTTCGCCAGGGCAGATATCATCTTGTTTTATATAAAACTGAATTTTCCCGCTGGCGTCCTGCAATACGGCAAAGTTTGCTTTACCCATATCGCGCCTGCTCATGATACGGCCGGCCAGGCAAACATCTGCAAAGTCTGCTTTATTTTCTTCGCCTTTGTAATTGGCTTTAATGCTTGCTGCCTGTGCATTTACGGGGTACAATGCAGCCGGGTATGGATCAATACCCAGTTTTCTTAGTTCTTCCAGTTTTTCTCTGCGGATGATTTCCTGCTCTGACAAATGTTGTGTGCTCATGTGTATGCTTGTATTTGGCAAATAGCAAATTACCCTGCCATTTGCGGGCTGCAAAAATACAAGATTGCTGCGGGAAATCAACCCAAAAACAAGTGTGAGGTACTTTGCGTCCCAATGGGACGCAAGACCAGGTGATTCTTAACTTGAGATGTTTACGCAAGAACGGTGCAAACTTAGCAATGATGCCAAAAATGCAAACTTATAAAGATGATTAATTAACACTATCGTCCTAATGGAATGTGCAGAGCAAGTGCGGGATAATACTGGTTTGAAACGCTTGTTTTATACAGGAAGGAACTTCTTTCTGATTTTAAGGAAAGCGACATGGCTCTTTGTTTAGCACGATGCGCCCCTACAAAAAACGGGATAGAACCGCACATGGCGCCGGTGCCAAGTATTGTAGTAAAAACACCAACTATCATTTCTCCATTTCCATCTGATAAATAATCTCCATAACCACCATTGTTGATATAATTGTTGTGCCTGCGATTGCCATCTATAATCATATAAATACCTCCGCCAGCAACGGCCGCACCTGCACCAAGAAATATAAAACCGGCAGTTTGTTTTTGATGGCTTTTTCTCATCAGCTTTTCATAACGCGCATTAACACTGTTCTGCTGGCAAAATGAAGTAAGGGCTATTAAAAGGAGGCAGGATAGCACAACGATTTTTTTCATAAACAGGGGTTTTAGTTGCTGTAAACGTTTTACAGTGATTTAAATTATTTAAAACTGTAACAAAATATTATAAATGATTGATTAAAAAGGGTTGCAGTTCTTTACAATTCGTTAATACTGGCGCAATACAGGGGTAATATGTGTTTTGCAAATTTGTAAAACGCATATCCAAATGGAAAAACGATCCGTTGATGTAGTTGTTTTATCTGATCTGCACCTGGGCACTTACGGCAGCCGCGCAAAAGAAATTACCAGCTATTTGCGCAGTATTGCTCCGCAAATGCTCATCCTCAACGGCGACATAATTGACATCTGGCAATTCAGCAAGCATTATTTTCCTTCTGCACATTTTGGGGTCATCAAAGAAATATTGCAAATGATGAGCAATGGAACCCGTGTTATTTACATAACCGGAAACCACGATGAGACCCTGCGCCGTTATTCAGGAATAGACCTCGGCAATTTTCAACTGACAGATAAACTGGTGGTGGAGATAAACAACAAAATGACCTGGATTTTTCATGGCGATGTGTTTGATAATACTACCAAAGGTGGCGCAAAAGTATTGGCTAAGCTGGGCAGCACAGGTTATAGCATGCTAATAATGTTGAACAGGTTTATCAATAGTTGCTTAAAATTTTTCGGACAAGAGCGCATTTCCCTCTCTAAAAAAGTGATGGAAGGCGTAAACAAAGCAGTGGCCAAAGTAAATGATTTGGAAACCATCGCCTCAGAATTGGCGATAGAGAAAAAATACGATTATGTTATCTGCGGGCATATTCATCAACCCGCTAAGAAAACCGTTACTACAGAAAAAGGAAGTGTTGTTTACCTGAACAGCGGAGATTGGATTGAACACCTAACAGCGCTTGAATATTTTAATAACGACTGGCATCTACATACATACGATGCAACCCAAGCGGCTTTTGATAAGCCCGTTAACGATAAGCCGATAGTAAATGTGGTTTCTGAAGAAATACATTTTTATATCAATTCGCTGGCAGTATAAAAAGAACTTTTGTTTACTAACGTTTTAAAAATTGTAAAATGAAAATATTATATGCAGTGCAGGCAACAGGAAACGGGCATATTAGCAGGGCGGTAGAGCTATTGCCAAGCTTGCGTGTGTACGGACAGGTAGATATTTTCTTAAGTGGTGCCAATAGTCAATTGCAATCTGATTTGCCGGTGCGCTACCGCAGTAACGGCGTTAGCTTGTTTTACAATAACGGTGGGGGATTGAATTATCCAAAAACCATTAACAGCATACAACCGCTGCGTGTTTGGAAAGAAGTGAAGGAATTGCCTGTAGAGAATTATGATATTGTCATCAACGATTTTGAATGCATTACATCCCTTGCATGTGCGTACAAGGGAGTGCCGTCAGTAAATTTTGGTCACCAGGCATCTTTTCAATCGGCACTTACACCCAGGCCCGCAAAAAAAGAATGGATGGGCGAACTTATTCTGAAACATTATGGCAAGGCGTCCAGTTACATGGGTCTGCATTTTGAAAAGTATGACGATTTTATTTTTACACCAGTCATTAAGAAAGATATTTTAAAAGCAAAGCCGGTTACTAAAAACCATATCACCGTTTATCTTTCTGCCTATAGCGATGCAACTGTACAACAATACCTCAGCAAAATAAACGGGTATCATTTTCATGTGTTTTCAAAACAGGTGAAACAGTCATGCACAAACGGTAACATTACCTTTATACCAGTAAGCAACCAGGCATTTACCGAAAGCATGATAAGCAGTGCAGGCATTATTACCGGTGCTGGTTTTGAAACCCCCGCAGAAGCATTGCAGTTGCAGAAAAAAATTATGGCGATACCTATCCGTGGACAATATGAGCAATTGTGCAATGCCGCTGCATTGGAAAGACTGGGCGTAAAAGTGCTGAACAAAATGGACAGCAATTTTAGTACTGTGTTTGAAGAATGGATGAATAGCAACACGCAAAAAGAAATGTGTTACGGCAATGTTGCACCAGGGCTAGTGCGTAACCTGCTGGAAAACTATCCATACAAAGGTTCTGCCATTGCGCTGGACAATCCTTATCACGATCTTATTTTTAATTAATCAGCATCATATCAGCTACCGGTAAGCAATACCTGCCAGGCAGCGGATATATTTCCCTGTCCTAATAATTCCTTTGCATACAAGTGCAGTTCTTTTTCCATTTCTTCGGGGTTAATGGAATAATACTGGAAAATATTTTTAAGGCGGTCATCGTGGTAAGAAGGATCAATAAAAGGCAATGCATGAACGCTGGCCAATACTTCAATATCAGCAGCACTGAGTATTTTGCTTTGCAGAATATTTAAAGGTATAAAGTCTTTCAATATTTATTTTTTTAAAGACATCAACGAATACTCCTCCTCTTCTTTCACAATTGTATTGTTTAGTATACCCAGGCCCTCGACTTCCAGTTCAATGTTGTCATTTTCCTGCAGCCATTGTTCTGCATAATTTGCATCATTGCTTTTACCATTCATATTTAGTTCAAGAAAACAACCGGTGCCAACAGTACCACTGCCAATAATATCTCCTGGATGAAGATCTGCGCCATAAGAAGCCCGCTCTATTAATTCAGCAAAAGTCCAGTCCATAGCAGACAGGTTGCCTTCGCTTATTGGGTTACCATTTACCTGGCATTGCATTTTCAGGTTCCAGCTTTTACCCTGGTGATTTTCTTTTGCGTTGGTTTCGTATGCTTCCAGTTCATCAAGGGTTACCAGCCAGGGACCGGTTGCCGTAGCAAAATCTTTTCCTTTGGCCGGACCCAGGTTAAACAGCATTTCTTCTTTTTGTAAACGCCTTGCACTAAAATCATTCAGTATCATTAATCCGCCAATATAACTATCTGCATCTGCTGCGCGAATATTACGCCCTTGTTTGCAAATGACAACAGCAACTTCCAGTTCAAAATCCAGTTGTTCAAAATGATCGGGCATGCAATTCACATCGCCCGGTCCTTGTATACTATGATGATTGCCAAAATAAAAAACCGGGTATTGATCAAATGCAGGCATTACATCTCCGCCATTTTTTCGCGTTGCGCTTACATGTTGTCGAAAACTATACCCATCCCTGTACGAAGAAGGAAATGGAACGGGAGCTAACGATTGCACACTATCATAAGGAATTCCTTTCCTGGTTGAAATGCGGCCATCTTTTACCATAATTTCTCCCCCAAGCGCCATAGGAAGCGAGTCTTCCCAATAATTTAAAAAAACACTCATGGTATTGGGAAGGTCGGGGTGCAGTACTTCCATATCATACAAATAACCATCAATATATGCGGCCAGTTGTTCGTGCTCATCTTTTAAGTAAGAAACCAGTTTCATGAAAAGCTTTTGTGCAATTTAGATTTTTTGATGGATTGCACTGGTTAAATGATGACGATAAATTGAAGTGTTTTAGTTATTAGTAACTTTCATCAATGAGAAACTATACTTTCTTGCTTTTAACACTCATGGCTTGTGTTGCAAAAGGCCAACAGAAAACCGATAAATGGCTGGAACAACTGCTACGCAGCAATGCATCGCCGTTACTGACACATGTATTAGACCAGCCCGACACATTTCAGTACCAACTTATTTATACGCAGATAAACAGGGACAAAAACAATCAACCTGGTTTTAAAAACTTTTATTTGAATGTTGATAAAGACAAATACTTCAACCCCGCTTCCACAGTAAAACTACCTGTAGCACTTTGTGCATTGGAAAAGCTTCACCAACTGAATATAAATGGACTGGATGTAAATACTACGATGATTACGGACAGTAGCCATAGCGGACAGGTAAGATGGTATAAAGATAGTCTTGCTGCAAATGGTCTTCCTTCAATAGCACAATACATCAAAGAGATATTTCTTATCAGCGACAATGATGCTTATAACCGTCTTTATGAATTTGTTGGCCAGCAGGCACTCAATGATTCATTATGGAAAAAAGGATTTACTAACACACGCATTACACGCCGCTTTATGCCAATGACGGAAGAAGAAAACCGTTATACCAATGCCATTCGTTTTGTAAAAGGCGATTCACTTATTTATAAACAGGCGCCAGCTTATAGCAATATCGCTTTTGATTTTAGCAAGAAGCACTTGGTAGGCAATGCATATTTAAATCGTAATGATAGCCTCATTAATAAACCAATGGATTTTACAACACACAATATGTTTGCCCTGGGGGACCTCCAAAGGATGTTGCAAACTGCATTGTTTCCCCAATCTGTACCGGCCAAACAAAGGTTTGCATTAACGGATGCTGACTACCGGTTACTTCATCAATATATGTCTGAGTTGCCCTATGAAAGCAGTTATCCGCATTATGATACAACAGAATATTTTGCCAGCTATGCCAAGTTTTTTATGTACAAGGCAGATAAAGCTACCCCTCCTTCTTACATTAGAATCTTTAACAAGCCGGGGTGGACCTACGGTTTCCTGATTGATGCAGCTTACATAATAGATTTTAAAAACAATATTGAGTTTATGGTAAGTGCCTGCATTTATACCAATAGCGATGGAGTGCTGAATGATGACAAGTATGATTACGAAACAATCGGTTATCCTTTTTTTAAAGAGACGGGTAACATTTTATATCAGTACGAACTAAATAGAAAAAGAAAACACCAGCCAGATTTAAGCGCCTTTAAGTTTGACTATCATTAATAGCAAAGCCCCGTGAAGAACACGGGGCCATTCTGCTTTTCCAACAAAACATCAGAGAAAAAATATTGCTTATTGTTTTTTTGTTTTGCTATATACAGACCATGCATATCCATCAGTAGATTGAAGGGTAATAACCTGGTCGGCATTGTTTAAGGTAACGAAATAACCGTGGCTATCTGATTTTGCTATTTCAAACAATTCTGTTATCCAATAACCGTCATAATCTTTTTTAATAGAAGCCTGCAGGTTAATAGGCAATTGTGTAGAAAGCATATTGTGAATTACACCTACAAATTCTCCATCTGCATTATAATATGCTGTCATTACTTCTTCATTCATTTTGAAAGAAGCTTTATAGAAATTGCCAGATTTCTGCCAGTTTACTTCTTTAGCTTGGGTAAACTCCTGGTTAAAGGCTGTTTCTGCTTTGTAATTTACGTTTTCATTTTTGTCTGCGAAAGCACTGTTAGCGAGTAAAACTGCACCTAACACCATTGCTGTAATCAACTTTTTCATTGTAGTATTTTTTATTGTTTTGTTTTAATTTGTTTCTGTAATATCAGACGCAATTTTCGGTTGCGTGTTACAGTTATTTAAAGTTTTTTTTGTAAACTGAAATTTCACCGCTTCCATTGGCTTTTAAAACTTTTGCGCCTTTACTATTGGTAATAGTTATATAATATTCAAGGCCGTCTTTTTTAGAAAATTCAAAAATGCTTACCAGATGAGCGTCTGCATATTGTTTGTCTAGCTCATTTATTACCAGTACTGGCAATTGCGCTTTGGTAAGTTGACGTGTAGTGCCAAGAAAATCTCCTTCTTCGTTAAAAAAGGCTTGCAATACTTCATTATTGAAAGTGAATTTTGCCTGGTAAAGGCCTTCGTTGTTCATAGAAACCCACTCAACATTTTTTGCCTGTGTAAACTGGTTGTTAAAAGCTTCTTTTGTTTTAATGCCTGGTTCTTTTTCTGCAGCATAAGTAAAAGAAGAGGCCAGCAGTGCTGTAGCCATTGTAAGTGTAAGAACGATCTTTTTCATAATTAAAATTTATAAGGTTTAATGATACATGGTGTTTGATTTCTTCGCAAAGCTATAACGCGATTAGACGATTACTAAGCACATTTCGGTGAAACGCTGTTTTTAGGTCATGAAGCGTACATTTTCCGGTTTTAATGTTGCAATCAATTATTCGCACATCTCTTTTAAAGAACTTGTATGTAAATAAGACGGCACAAAATTATTTATGTTACAATCCTGTGCAAGCGATACTTGACCGGTGGCAACCAACCTTAAAAATTGTTAATAGAGATGATGAACGGTAAATGGATTTTGCAAGCTAATGAACGCCAAACGCCTTACGGACGCCACTTGCGCTGTTTTTCTTAAAAACAAGCCAAGGCAGGTTAAGCAAGCGTTAAATTAAAGCGGTGGTATAACTTAGCTATCTTTACTAACAGCGGCTAATAAAATTCCATCATGCGCAACTTAATGCTCGCAATTATATACCTGTTATCGGCTTACATTGCTACAGCGCAGTTTGCAGAAGAGCTTGTTGCTATTAAAACGTCTTCTGATTCTTTGCGTGGTGTTTTATTAGTGCCTGCTAATACCAAAACATTCTCATTGGTAATTATTGTGCCTGGTTCTGGCCCTACAGACAGAAACGGTAATAATCCACTGGGCGTAACTGCAAATAGCTATCGCATGCTGGCTACAGCGCTGGCCAATCAGCAAATTGCCTGTTTGTTGTTCGACAAACGCGGCATTGCGGCCAGCAAAACGGCTATGGTTGCCGAAGATTCTCTGCGTTTTGATACTTATGTCCAAGACCTGCAAGCCTGGATTGCCAAATTGAAAACGGATAAGCGTGTAAAAAAAATTATCGTTGCCGGTCATAGTGAAGGATCGCTGGTAGGCATGCTGGCTGCACAAAGATCAAAAACAGATGGCTATATATCTTTAGAAGGCCCTGCAAATAGCATAGATAAAATAATTATGCAGCAAGTGGCCGCACAACCGGAAAAAATTCAAACAGAAATAAAAAGCATTTTCAATAATTTAAGAGATGGCAAAAAACCAGACAGCGTACCACCTTATCTTATGAGTTTATTCAGGCCGGGCATACAAGCATATATGCAATCGTGGATGCAATACAGTCCCTGCAACGAAATAAAAAAGCTCAGCATCCCCGTTTTGATAGTGCAGGGTACAACAGATATACAGGTAAACGAAGAAGAAGGAAAAAAATTAGCAGCCTGCAACCCTGCAGCAATTTTTAAGCTCATTAGTGGAATGAATCATGTTCTAAAAAACAGCAGCATAGATCGCAATGAAAACATGGCCAGCTATCGCAATACTACATTGCCTGTAAATGAAGAGCTGATAACAGCCATCACAACATTTGTTAAAAACATTAACCCATAGAAAATATTATTTTTTGAATTACCTGGCACACGCATACCTGTCTTTTAATAATCCCGAAACTGTAGTGGGCAACCTTATCAGCGATTTTGTAAAAGGAAAAAAGAAGTTTGATTTTTCTATTGGTATCCAAAAAGGCATTCAATTGCACCGGGCAATAGATGATTTTACAGATAATCATCCTGCAACAAAAGAAGCAAAAGAAATTTTCAGGCCGCAATACCGTTTGTATGCAGGTGCTTTTGTAGATGTGGTATATGATCATTACCTGGCTACAGACACCAATGAATTTTCACCAGAAAGCCTGTTAAATTTTTCTTTAAAAGTATATGAACAACTGACGCCGTTTTTGCCCACACTGCCGGAAAATTTTCAACAGATTTTTCCTTATATGCGGCAACACAACTGGCTTAATAATTATCAATATAACTGGGCCATAGAGCGTAGCATGAAAGGATTGGTAAGAAGAGCCACCTATATTTCTGAAGCAGACACGGCATTTTTTTTGTTTGAATCTAATTATCAGCATTTAAAAGATTGCTATCAGCATTTTTTCCCGGCATTAAAAAGTTTTGCAACACAGCAGTGGATGGCTGAACAAAATTTATAACAACGATTATATTTGCACCCTAAAATTTTATCATGAAAAAAGTTTTGGCAATTGGTCTTCTAATGATTGTTTTAATTGAAACAAAAGCGCAATCCCGTTTTCCGTTAATGGACAAGTCGCCGATGGACATGAGTTATTACCCGGTAAACTATCCCATCCTCCGTATACAGGATAAGGCTTCAGAGCCAGTAGTAGCCAGGCTTATTTACAGCAGGCCGCAAAGAAATGGGCGCAATGTTTTTGGCGAATTACTGGAATACAATAAAGTTTGGAGACTTGGGGCCAATGAAGCAACAGAGATAGAATTTTATAAAGATGTAACCATTGGCAATAAACTTGTTCCTAAAGGCCGATATACTTTATACGCCATCCCTACAGAAGATAAATGGACAATCATTGTAAATAAGGAAACAGATATCTGGGGCGCATTCAAGTACGACAGTTCTAAAGACATTGTAAGAGTAGACGCTCCTGTACAAAAGCAAACCGAACCACTGGAAGCCTTTACCATGTTTTTTGAAAAAGCAAATACAGGTTTTAATATGATTGCGGCATGGGACACAGCGCTAATTGCTGTACCAATAGCTGTTTATGAAAAACCAGTAAAACCTGTTGTTGTAAAAAAACCGGTGAAAAAAGGCAAATAATATTGTTTTTATCCTGTCGGATAAAAAATCATTCAAACAGATTTCATTTTTAGCATCCTTCGCAGGATGCTTTCTTATTTATTGCGGTTACAAATCGCCTAACTGTGGTCTTAACACAATGTCTTCCACACAAGCTTGCGGAGAAAGTTGCGATGCCGCGTATATCATAGCAGCAATATCATTGGCTTCCATAATACGCTTGGGATCTACGCCGCTGCCACTCCATGAATCTGTATAAGCAGCACCCGGAAACACTGAAGTCACTTTAATATTATGCGGTTTCATTTCTTCACGCAGGTTTTTGGAAAACCCGTGCAAAGCAAATTTGCTAATGCTGTACGCTCCGCCATTATTATATGCATTTAAAGATGCAATAGAACACATGTTGAAGATATGCCCGCTTTTTCTTTTTATCATAGCAGGCAGTAGCACCCTGGTAAGATTATAAGCGCTGTAAAGATTGGTTTGCATCATTTCCTCTAATACGCCATCAGCTTCATTGTGTACGCTGCCGGGAATAAAGCGTCCTGCATTATTTATCAGTACATCCACATTGTATGCATTTGCCAGCACCCATTCGCCAAAATCTATAGCTTCGTTTTTTATGCTGATATCTCTTGCCTTGGCTTTTACTTTTACATTAGGATATTTAGTGAGCAACTCTTCCATAGCCTTGTACAAAGCCACCTCATTGCGTGAGCAGATAAACAGGTTGTACCCGTTTGCTGCAAAAATTTCCGCCAGCGCTTTTCCGAAACCTTTAGAAGCCCCTGTTATAATTGCATTCATGGTATTTGTCTTGAAATAAAACTAATAGGTAAAGGTAATGCAGTGCAAAATAAAAGCGACCGGCATTGTGCCAGTCGCTTTTACTAATCTGAAATATTTTATAATAAACATTTATGCTTCCGGTGTACTATCATCGCTTTGGGCAGGTTGATCAATTGCAAGTTCATCTTCTTTTTTCTTACCGGTGAAGAAACGTTTAATGGCTGCAAAACCACCTGCTATTCCTAACACAAGCAATTTCCAGAATTTAAGTATTACTGCCAGGAAACCAACTTTAGCCAACACCTTTCCTGCCACCAATCCGCCAATAGTCCATGCAGCTACTTTGTCTATGCCAGAATCAAAATCTTCGTATTTATAGCCTTTATCAAACTGTGCCATCTTTAAAACTGCAGGTATGTTTTTCTTTACATCTTCCAGTTGCTCCATGGTAGCCAAAGCATTTAAACTCAATACGCCTTTGCGGCCTAATATGCGCACATCGTAATTCAATGTAGTATCTTCTTCTCCTTCTACACTGAATGCTTTCGCCCAATGCAATACTTTGTTTTGTTTATCGTAATAGGGAGTAGCAGCCCAGTTAAGCAAATGCATTTCATCCAGTCCTTGTTTTTTTCTTTCCAGGTTAGATGTTTCTGCATCCTTTTTCAACTCCGTCAGCAGTTCATCATATTTTATTTTATCAGCATCATCGTCCTTTACATAGCCCATATCATCGTAGCTTATCATAAAAGCCCAGTCAGATTGCAAACTGTTTAAATGAAAACTGTCTTTCACCAGCATGCCTAATACACTTGGGTCTGGCAGGTTGTGCCAAAGCTTCTCCAGTATATACTGGCTTTGCTGCGCATCTATAAACTTGAAACCGGCAGGTACATTCAAATGGGCAACACCATTGCTAAGTGCAATATTGCCTGTTTGGTAGTGCGTACTTTTTTCAGCCGAGTCTAGTGTTTTGAAAAGTGCATTTAGATGTTCCAGCTTTTTTTGATCTTCTGCAGAAAGGTTAGAAGTGTCTTTGTCGCCCGCATAGGTGCAAACAGTGCTAGCCATAACTGCCAGCAGCAGGATAAATTTTTTCATGGAAGAGTTCTTTTTTTAGAGGTTTAGGTAAACAAGATATAAAATAAATTGTGTTCTTTTACAGCATGCAGCGATATAAACATTTATTTTTTGATCTCGACCATACTTTGTGGGATTTTGAGTCTAACAGCAGGCAAACACTGGAGCATTTGTATAGTAGCATGCAATTAAAGGATAAAGGCATAAACGATTTTGAGCTTTTTAATAATAATTATTTAATACACAACGAAAAGTTGTGGGAGCGATATAGAAAAGGATTTATAAAAGCAGAAGAACTGCGCTGGAAGAGAATGTGGCTTACTTTACTTGATTTTAAAATAGGCGATGAAAATCTTGCACGTGAAATGGGCGTACAATTTCTTGATCTGTTGCCTACAAGAAAAATTTTATTTCCGCATGCATTGGAGATACTGCAATACCTCACCCAAAAAAAATATGTGCTGCATCTTATTACCAATGGGTTCGAAAAAACGCAACATGCTAAATTGAAAAACTCCGGGCTGGATGCTTTTTTTAATGAAGTAATTACTTCTGAAGGCAGCAATAGTTTAAAACCACAGAAAGCCATTTTTGAATACGCATTGCGCAAAACCAATGCTACCGTTGCAGAAAGCATTATGCTGGGTGATGACCTTGAAGCAGATATTGCAGGTGCAAGAGATGCAGGGCTCGACCAGGTTTATATTAACCACGTAAATAAACCGCTGCCCGCAATAGCACCTACTTATACTGTTACCTCTTTGAAAGAGCTGGAGAATATTTTTTGATTGTTTTTTTTGCTTCGCAATTTATCGGCGAAGGGCTGCACCCTTGGCCGATGGATTACGCCCTTTCAGGGCTTTACAAAATAAAAAACCCTTTTCATTTGCATGAAAAGGGTTTGTAAAAAGTTTTATCTGCTTAAGATTTTTTAGTCTCTGCTTTGCTGGTTTCTCCTTTGCCGCAGCATTTGCCACCTTTGGTGCAATGCTTCTTGGTTTTTTCTTTGGTTTTTGTTTTGTCACCATCGTGTGCAAAAGCAACACCAGATACCAGGAAAGCTGCAGTAGCAAGCATCAGTAATTTTTTCATAACGTAATATTTAAATTTTAGCGTTAACAAATATAACCTTCCCTCGGCAAAAAAGCCATAGCAGGCTGTTAAAAAATCAGCCTAAACTTTACAAGCTGGCCAATACGGTTACACCGCCTTGCACTACCTGGTTCAACTGCACATCTACCTTGGTGCCAACAGGCAATAGCACGTCTACACGGCTGCCAAAACGGATGAAACCCAGCTCATTTGTTTGCGTTACCTTCTGGCCTACCTGCAAATAATTAATAATGCGCTTGGCCAATGCACCAGCTATTTGTTTCACCAGTATTTCTCCTTTTGGATGGCGTATTACGGCAGAATGGCGTTCGTTCTCTGTAGAAGATTTAGGGTTCCAGGCCACCAGGTATTTGCCTTTATGATATTGATTATATACTATTTCACCACTAACGGGATTGCGGTTTACATGCACATTGGCAGGACTCATGAAAATAGAAATCTGCAAACGCTTTTCTTTGAAGTATTCTTCATCAAACATCTCTTCTATTACCACCACCTTGCCATCTGCAGGCGCCACTACTTTGTTCTCGTCTTTGGTAAGCTGGCGGTTGGGTATCCTGAAAAATGAAATGATAAATAAAAGCAGGCCAAACAAAACAATAAAAATAAACCAGCTTAGTGCCGGTAAGCTAAAGCTGATAAAATAAAAAGACAAAAGATTGAGTACAGCGAAAATAATAGCAGCAATAGCAATCGGTTTATAGCCTTCTTTGTGTATGTACATCTTAAATAAATGTAGTGAACCGCAAAAATAAGGAAATGGTAGCTCATGGAGCTGTTGTAAGTGCTAAGTTGTACGTTTTAAGTCCTTTTGCTTCGCATTCCTACCTCGCAATTAAAAACGCATCCATTTCCGCGTAATGTTGTTTTTTAATTTTCACACTTCCACATTAGCTTATGAGTTTCAATTTAGCCGGATCCCATTTAATGGCTTTCTCCTGGTAATAACTATCGTTGCAAAGCAATGCAGGGGCAGCCGCACGGTAACCAAACAAAGCATCTTCTATTACCGGCTTGCCCGTTCTGATGCCCTGCGCCCAATGATAGAAATGATCGTAATGAGCGCCTTTATAACCATCTTCTGCTTTAAACACTGTTACTTCCGGTGCTTTCATTTTTTTGCGATCATAATCTGGTGTATACTGTCGTTCTTTTAATATCTGCGCATAATTTTCTGGCGGATAAGAGAAGTTTTGGGTAAGCGTCACTTTATCCCACTCCACCGTTAATGATCCCAGGTTGCCTACTAAACGCAAAGAAGTACCTTCTGCTGTTCCATCCACAAAATTTACACGAAGCGATAAGTTGAATGCAGGATGTGCTGCTGTCTGCGGATAATCAAACATGCCCAATAAAATATCCGGTGCTTCTCTTCCATCTTTCCAATAACGCAGGCCACCTGTTGCCATAATTTTATTAGGCCCCATAGAACTAGTGATATAATGCAGGCTGGAAAACAAATGCACAAACAGATCTCCTGATACACCTGTTCCATAATCTTTATAGCATCTCCAGCGGAAAAATCGTTTGGGATCAAACGGTGTAGAAGGATTGTTTTTTAAGAAGCGTTTCCAATCAACTGTTTTTTCAGATGCGTCTGCAGGCATATCGTATTGCCAGGCACCGCCAGGTGTATTGCGTGCCCAAAAACCTTCTGCATAATTCAATGTGCCAATAGCACCGGCTTCCAATAACTCCTTTGCTTTTTCATTACCCAGCGAACTCATGCCTTGGCTTCCCACCTGGAAAATAGCTTTGTTTTTTGTTTGCGCTTCCACCACAGCACTGCCTTCTGTTATATCGTGCACCATTGGTTTCTCGCAATACACCGCTTTCCCGGCATTCATGGCTGCAATAGAAATTTCCTGGTGCCAATGGTCTGGCGTGGCTACAATTACTGCATCAATATCTTTCCTGGATAAAATCTCTTCATAACGTTTGGTAGTAAAAATATCGTTGCCATATTTTTTCTTGATGTCATTCAGTCTGCCATCATATAAATCGCATGCAGCTACCAGTTTTATGCCTGGCACCGTAACTGCAGTGCTGGTATCTGCATTGCCCATGCCACCTGCGCCAATCAAAGCCAGTTGTATATTGTCGTTGGCACTGTACAATGGCCTTTTTAATACTACATTTTTATGCGTGGCGGCGTTTGCTAAAGAAGGCGCAATAGCGGCCCCGGCTATGCCTTTTGTAATGGTACTGATAAATTTTCTGCGAGATGGCTTTATATGCATAAGTAAAATAGTGGGTTGATTAGAAAGGAAGATACTGAAAAACAATCAGCCAGCTCTGTGCAAACGGTTTCGCATTTTTAAAAATGAGACACGATTTCAATCGTCTTTGATCATAGTTTTTTAATGTGCTTCTTTCTGCTCCATCTTTAGTTTTGAGTAATCAACTTTTGACCTTTAAATTTGTTGCTCTTTACAGACAGATACATTCATACAAAAACTTAATCATTATGGCATTTACATTACCTGCGCTGCCTTATGCACACGATGCACTGGAGCCTTATATTGACACACTGACCATGCAGATACACCATGGCAAACACCACCAGGCCTATGTTGACAATCTAAATAAAGCCATTGCCGGCACTCCTAATGAAGGAAAATCATTAGAAGAACTGGTAAAAGTAGCAGGCACCATCAGCCCCGCAGTTCGCAACAACGGTGGCGGCCATTGGAACCATACTTTCTTTTGGGAAACACTTGCCCCCAAAGCAGGTGGTACACCTACAGGAGCTTTAGCTGATGCTATTAATGCAGCTTTTGGTTCTTTCGACGCATTTAAAGAGAAATTTAATACTGCCGGTGCTACCCGTTTTGGAAGCGGATGGGCATGGCTGATTGTAAAAGATGGCAAACTGGAAGTAAGTTCTACCCCTAACCAGGATAACCCATTGATGGACGTAGCTGAAGTAAAAGGCACTCCTATTATTGGTGCCGATGTTTGGGAGCATGCTTATTACCTGAAATATCAGAATAAACGCCCTGATTATTTAGCGGCTTTCTGGAATGTGGTAAACTGGACAAAAGCAGCAGAACGTTTTGCTGCAGCTAAAAAGTAAAGCAATTTTATTTATAAAGAATCCCGGTATATTTACCGGGATTTTTATTTAAAACAATTCATTATGAAAAAATACCTGGTTGTTCCGGCTTGTATGATTGCACTTGGTTTTATGGCCTGCTCTGGCGGTGGCAGTAAATCTAATGCTAAAAGAGTAGTAATAATGGCAAGTGGTAAATTAACTGTTACTGATAAAAATATTCAGATAGACCCAAGTCTTACACACAATGAGCAGGAAGTAACTTTTACAGATGATAAAGTAACGCTGAATGTTGAAAGCACTGCCGGCACTAAAAAAACATTTGATTCTACAGAGAACGGTGTATACCTTTTAAACCTGCAAACGGATACTTTAATTGGCGGCCTGGTAAATTATGGAGATGTGGGAAGAGCTGGTTCTATTACAGCAGAGTTATTGGATCATATCATAGACAGCACACAACAACTGGTGCAGGGTGCAAACGCCAGTGATGCAAAAAGCACATTTTTTATAGTGCCATTTACCCTCAAAAAGATAAGCGCCAAAAACAACACAAAAGTAATAGGCTCTTTTAAAGGCATTCCTTATAAAAATGAAGCAGATGCAGATGGCAATATACCTGATGTAATCAAGTTTTCTTCTGTAAAAGATAAGCGCCAAACATTGCAAGAACTGCTTGATAAAAGATCTAAACTGAAAAAAGTAGGATAAGAAAGTGGTACGTTTTAAGTGATAAGTTTTAAGTAAGGGCGAATGATTATTCGCCCTTACTGTTTATATAGGTTGCCAATCTTTAAACGTCGGTTCGACTTCCTCTTCGGACCGGTCTGACGTTCTCGTCTGACCGCTACAGTTGTTGGAGGGTCTTCGCCAATATTAATGTTTTACAAATAGAAACACCATCCCGCAAAAGAACTTACAACTTAAACCCTACAACTTACAACTCCCTAAGGAACGGGATCATATCCATGTCCGCCCCAGGGATGACAGCGACTGATCCTTTTTACAGTCAACCAAAAACCTTTGAACACACCATATTTTTTAAACGCCTCAATCGAATAATGTGAACAGGTAGGCGTAAACCTGCACTTGGGGCCTAGTATAGGAGAGATTATCCATTGATAAATTTTTATCAATGCTATAAAAGGAAAGCTAAGTATTCTTAGTATTACTTTCATGAATGATGGTTGTTAGCTTCTCTATTATCAGCGCTACTTTCTCTTTAACAAATGCAAACGGCGGTAGTTCTTTACCAGTGTAAATTAAAAATACGGAAAGTTGTTGTGGCTGTTCTTTCATCAATAAATCAAGCGGTGCTTTTTGCAAGCGATATGCTTCCCTGGAAAGTCTTTTAATACGGTTTCTGTCAACTGCTTTTTTAAAATTCTTTGTGCTAACACCCACACCACATTGCAGGTTGCTTTTTGTGGCCGTATTGTCCTGCAATAAATAAAACACACGGTAAGGAAACAATCCAAAACGCTGCCCCTTGCTGAAGAGTTCTTCTATCAGCTTGCGGCTTTTTAAGCGTTCATTTTTACCAAGTGTAAATTGTTTCATTGTGCTAAACTATTGTCGCCTAATAAAAAACTCCGTGCGACCTCCGTGCTCTTTGTGCCTCCGTGGCTACAAACAAAAATAGCCCCGAAATAAATCGGGGCCATCAATTTTATGCTGTTGCCTGTTTACAGGCGGCTTTTTATTTTAGTCCTTTCTCGTCAGAAACGGTCAGTTTGTGACGACCCTTTGCACGACGGCTGGCCAATACTTTACGGCCATTGGCAGTCTGCATGCGTTTGCGGAAACCATGTACGGTTTTACGACGACGCTTATGGGGTTGGAATGTCTGTTTCATGTTTTAAATTTTCACTGTTTTTGAAATAAGGCTTGTGAGAAGCAAGCCAGGTTTCCAGCCATCAACAGGTCACCACACCCGTTGTTGTGAAAGGACGGCAAAGGTAGGGATTTGCAGCAGAAGAAAGAAGGATGGACCCGGTTTTTTTCATTGATACTTCCACTTTTCCAAGTATGTTGCCCCTTAACACCCTGTC
The DNA here is from genome assembly GCA_047602295.1 of Chitinophagaceae bacterium. Taxonomy (GTDB): domain Bacteria; phylum Bacteroidota; class Bacteroidia; order Chitinophagales; family Chitinophagaceae; genus JACMLD01. The sequence continues at coordinate 37,145 of JASGHP010000001.1, forward strand.
GTCAGTGCTTTTTCCAGGTCTAAATGGTTAGACTGCACAGGTGACCCATAGAAAACAGAAGCATGGTTGTCAAAGTCTTCCGGTGCATCTGTGGTGTAAAAAGATAGGTGGCCATTTTTGCTGCATTGTTTCTCTATCTCCGGATGCCGTTGCAGATAATCTGCAAGGCTGTCTGCTACAATCTGTCCTTGAGATACCAATTGTACCCCTGCTGGCAAAAACTGTTTGATTTTTTCCTTCAGCAAAGGATAGTGCGTACAAGCCAGTAAAAGCGTATCAATATTATCGCCTTTTGAAAAAATATTGCTGAGATGCTGTTGCACAAAATAATCTGCACCAGGTTTATTGTACTCATTAGCTTCTATCAGCGGAACCCACATAGGGCATGCTTCCTGGTGTACCTTAAGTGCCGGAAAGAATTTTTCAATTTCAATTAAATAAGAGCCGGACTGCACTGTTCCATTTGTTGCCAGCACACCTACTTCGTTTGTTTTACTGTATTGGCCAATTACCTCGGTTGTAGGCCTGATGACACCTAACACCCTTTTATCAGGCGCCAATGTTGGCAAATCGTTTTGCTGAATACTTCGCAATGCTTTTGCCGAAGCAGTATTGCAAGCCAGCACAACTAACGGGCATCCCTGTTTGAAAAACCATTTTACACATTCCAGCGTATAATGATAAACGGTTTCAAATGAACGGCTGCCATAAGGTGCACGGGCATTATCGCCCAGGTAGATATAATCATACTGTGGCAACCGGGCTTTAATATCTTTTAAAACGGTTAAGCCGCCATATCCGGAATCAAATACACCAATAGGTTGTGGTTGCTGCATATACAAAAATAAAAACGCCAGGCTTATGAACCTGACGTTTTCTTATTGTAATAAAATTAAAGCTGTTTATTTTAAACCCAGTTTCTTTTTTACCAGCGGTGCCAAATCATCTGATGGTGGCGCTACCAGCAACGCTTCTTTTACAAATACATAACCGTAACCATTTTCTTTAGCTACTGCCTGTACTGCATCTAAAGCTTTTTTCTGGATAGGAGTAGAAAACTCTTCTTGTTTTTTCTGCAATTCTTGCTGAATGCGTTGTTCTTCGCCCTGCATATCCTGCATCTGCTGTTGCAATGCTTTTCTTTTTACTTCTTTTACAGAAGAAGTCATTGTAGCAGAGTCTTTGTAAAATTTAGCTACTGCATCATCAAAAGCAGCAGATTTATCCTGCGCACTTTGGTACAATGCATCACGGAATTGTTGTAAAGCCGTGTCTGCTTTTTTTGCTTCAGGCATCGACAGAATAATATCACTTAGCGCAATATGACCAATTTTGTTTTGCGCCTGGGCACGGTTTCCTGCTGCAAATAAAACAGTTGCCAGGAGTACTAAAGTAAAAGCCTTTTTCATTTTTTGTGTTTGTTTTTTAGTATTCTTATAAAACCCATCCGGGGCTTTATCTTGTATAGTTGTTTTTATTACAAATTGGGTTGTTTAACAAATATTGTTTTTACTTTATTTAACAGCTAACGTGAGCCAATCGCTGCTTCGCAAAACATTTATTTTATACCTAACTCCTTCAGCACATCCTCGCTCTTGTCCAGTTTTGGGTCGGCAAATATAACAGTAATTCCTTCACTTTTATCTAAAATAAAGTCGTATTGTTTGGCCACAGCCAGTTTCTGAATTGCGTTAAACACTTTGTCCTGCACGGGTTTCACCAGTTCCTGCCTTTTTTTAAACAGATCCCCTTCAAAACCAAAACGCTTGCGCTGCAGTTCTCTGGTTTCTTTTTCTTTTACAAAAATTTCATCCTCTCTCTTCTTCTTCAGCACATCGCTCAGCATTACTTGTTCTGCCTCAAAATCTTTGTACATCTTATCAAGTTCTGCCTGCTTCGCTTCAATTTCTTTCTGCCACAACTCACTTTGCTGATCCAGCTTTTTTTGTGCCTCTTTATAATCAGGCATTTTATCAAGAATGTATTTAGTGTCTACAATTGCGTAGCGTTGCGCCATGGCTGCTACAGACAGCACAATAAGGCTGCAAGTCAAAAAGAGTAGTTTTTTCATACCATTCGTTTTTTATTAGAGGGCAAAATACTGTATCCTATGCTGTACAGCAAGGAGTATTTATTTTATTCAGGTTCATAACCCAACAGGAAGGTGAATTTGGCAGCGCCTTTAATTCCCTGGCCTGGTTGCAACCTGTCTAAGCCTACGCCGTAGTCAAAGCCAAGCAAACCAAACATGGGCAGGAAGAAGCGCATACCCAAGCCAACGCTCCTGCGCAATTGGAAAGGATTGTAGTCTTTATAATTGTACCAGCCGTTTGCAGCCTCAAAAAACGCAAGGCCGTAAATAGTACTGCTGGGGTTTGTACTAAACGGATACCTCAATTCCAATACATATTTGTTAAACAAAGTAAAGAACTGGCTGGTGCTGTTCTGGTCTGGATTGACTTTAGGATCTGAGCTGGTATAAATAGGATAACCACGCTGTGAAATGATATCATAACCAAGAATACCATAGTTATTAGACAAGCCCGCATCACCCAATTGGAAACGCTCAAATGGAGAGTAATCCAGTTTGGAATTGTAACGGCCCATAAATCCATATTTAGCGGCGGCTTTCAACACAAATTGTTTATTCCTGTCTTCGCCCATAGCACGGCCAATAGGCACATACCATTCGCCATTGAAACGCCATTTGTGAAACTCCACAAATTTATATGGGTTAGCAGAAGTAACCAGGCTGGGATCAAACCAGGAATAGGGTGGTGTAAACTGACCGCTCACTACAAAGTTTGAACCGCTTCTTGGAAACAATGGCTGGTCTACAGAAGAACGAGACAATGAAACCTTGATGCTGATATTATTTGATTTTCCATTGCTAAGGTTTGTACCATCGCTTAAACGGAAGAAACCAGGATAGTTCTTAAGGTTATACTGCGTATAGTTAAGCTGGTAAACCAATGTAAAAAAGTCATCGGGCCATTTCAATTGTTTACCCAATGCCACAGAGAAGCTGAGTGATTTCAGGAAAGAAGTATCACCTGCAGCTTTACTATAAGTACCGGTTCTATAATCGTAAGAGTTAGAATATTTGGTACTGGCAGCACTTAATGTAAGCGAGTTTCTTTTTTTGCCACCAAGCCAGGGCTCAGTAAACGATGCGTTGTAAGAACGGAATGCACGTCCATTACTTTGCACACGTATACTTAATTTCTGGCCATCGCCTGTTGGTAATGGATCCCAGGCAGTTTTCTTGAAAATATTTTTGATAGAGAAGTTGTTGAACGATACGCCCAATGTACCTGTAAGACCGATACCACCGCCCCAACCGGCACTAAGCTCTAACTGGTCGCTTGATTTTTCTTCCACGCCCCAGTTGATATCTACCGTTCCATCTTCCTGGTTAGGCACAATGTTAGGATTGATTTTTTCCTGGTTGAAATAACCCAATTGCGCAATCTCACGATTTGTACGAATAACATCGCTTCTGCTGAATTTTTCACCTGGTATAGTGCGCAACTCACGACGTATTACATACTCTTTTGTTTTTTCGTTACCACTGATGGTTACGTTTTTAATAGTTGCCTGTGGACCTTCCACAATGCGTATTTCGTGGTCAATGGTATCATTGTAAACAGCAGTTTCTATAGGGTCTGCGTGAAAGAAAAGATAACCATCATCCTGGTAAAGACCGCTGATATCGCCACCCTCTGGTGTCAATTGCTTACCAATGCGTTTGTTTAGTGTTTCCAGGTTATATACATCGCCTTTGTGAATGCCCAAAATAACGCTAAGAATAGAATCTGAATATTTGGTATTGCCCTTCCAGGTAATGTTGCCGAAATAGTATTTATGCCCTTCTACTACTTTAATGTCTACATTGAGGTTGCCGGATTTGTTATAATACTGTGTGTCTTTTTCTATAATCGCATCGCGGTAGCCAATTGAGTTGTAGTAATCCAGCAACTTCTGTTTATCGTCTACGTATTTTTTATCGTTGAATTTAGCAGAGGAGAGTTTAAATCTGAAATAAGGATCAATAAACTCCAGTGTTTTGGTGGGTGATAAAAAGCCCCATTCTTTCAGGAATTCAGAGAAAGTAGCACGTTTATGTACCCCGTACACGCTTTCATCATCGGCAGGAAAAATGCTCATGCGCATAGCTTCCTTGGTATCTTTCAACTGGCCTTTTAGCTTGGACTCTTTAACGTTATCGTTGCCAAATACATTTATCTGGTTGATGCGTACTTTGTTTCCTTTTGAAACATAAAAAGTAAGGTTTACAGAATTAACAACATTGGGGTCTATCTTTTCATCTATTTTAACCTCTGCACCGCGGTAGCCTTTCTCTGTAAAATATTTTTTGATGTTTTCAACAGCAGACAACTTGGTGTTCTCGGTAACAACCCTTCCTTTTACAAGGCCGGTTTTTGTTTTCAGGTCATCTTCCTGTCCTTTCTTCACTCCTTTAAATGAAAATAAACCCAGGCGCGGACGTTCTACCACATGTATTTCTATGTAAATGTCTTTGCCATCAATCTTGGTAAAATATATCTGTACGTTGGCAAATAGTTTTTGTTCCCACAGTTTCTGGATGGCGTGACTAAAATTGTCACCACCAGGGTAAACTACCTTATCGCCAATATTTAAACCTGAAATGGATGTAAGCAGGGATTGATCGTATGCTTTTGTACCGGTAAAAGTAATACCAGCCAGTACATATTCTTTGGGTGTTTTAGATTGTGGTATAGCCAAAAGATCCGGATCTATTGATGCGGCGGGCTTTGTGGTGTCCGGTTGTTGTGCCAGTACGGTAGCAGATGAAAAAACACAAAACAATAAGCAGTGTACTAAGCGTAATGATTTTGGCATCCAGTCTTTCTTTTTTAAGAGATCGGCAAATTAAAGGGATTAATTAAAAGTCTTTGTTAAAACCGACAGCAAGCATAAAACAATCTGCGCTTTATTTGTTAACAGCCACATTCTTAATACAGGATTTAAATAAGACCTGTGCCAGGGGATTGTTGCTAAAAAAATCATTTGGCAGATGTTTCTGGTTGTTTTACCTGTTGGCTGGTTTTTCCAAATCGGCGCTCCCTTTTCTGAAAGTCCAAAATGGCTTCATATAGCTTTTCTTTCCTGAAATCCGGCCACCGAACGTCTGTGAAATAGAGCTCAGCATAGGCCAGTTGATAGAGTAGAAAGTTGCTGATACGGTATTCACCGCTGGTGCGTATCATCAGTTCGGGGTCTGGAAAATTGCTGGTAGCAAGGTATTGCTGCAATGTGTCCTGGCCAATGGCTGCAGGATCAATTTTTCCGGCTTTTACATCCAGTGCAATGTTTTTTACTGCGTTTACCAGTTCCCACCGGCTACTATAGCTAAGCGCCATAATAAGGTTAAGACCGGTATTGGCAGCAGTAAGCGACAACGCTTCATTCAATTCCTGCTGTGCATAGTCGGGCAGCATTTGCATATCTCCAATTACATGCAACCGGATATTGTTTTTGTTCAGCGTTTCCACTTCTTTGCGGATAGTGTCTACCAGTAATTCCATTAGCCCGGTTACTTCGTACTCCGGCCTGTCCCAGTTTTCTGTGCTAAAAGCGTAAAGCGTAAGGTAGCCTACACCCAGTTCTGCACAACCTTCTACAATATTTCTTACACTTTCTACACCATGAAAATGCCCAAATAACCTGTCTTGCCCCTGTTCCTGCGCCCAACGGCCATTGCCATCCATAATAATGGCAATATGCTTTGGCAGCTTATTCAGGTCTATACTGGCTTTCAGCGATTCCATAACATGCTGTTTGAAGGCGGCAAAACTACAAAAAAGCTGTTAGCTTTTGGTGGATAATTTTGAAATAGCAGTTAAGCTTTAGCTATTAGCTATTAAACTGAGGGAAAAACGTCAAAAGAGAAAGCTTTTAATTTGGCTTGAAGCTGTAAGAATAAAGCAAATCAGTCTACTTTTCACTTAAAACTTACAACTTAACACCTAAAACTTCTTTAGTCTGCTTTAGGGCAATGGTAAGAAGACAGGTTGAACGAAAGCGTCAATTCTGCCATTACATAAGAATCTTTTTGCTTGGGGAAACCTCTCTGGCGACCGGTTCCGTTTACAAAACCAATTTTGTCATTTCCGGTTTCACCGCTGCGATCGTTTAAGATTTCAGCAAGAGAAGCAGAGCCATCGGGCAATTTGGGGAATATGGATGGGTCTACATAAGTTTTGCTTACATCATCCAGGTAATCGGTGGTAGTAAAGCGATACACCACTTCAAAACCTACATTTACCTTTTCGTTGATATTGTATTTTACACCCACACCAAAAGGAATACACATAGCCATGCTGCCGTAAGGTTTTCTGTCTGGGTAAGCTGCATAGCCCTGCCCTTCTGTACCTAGTGGACGCAGGTAAACTTTTTGTCCTTGATAGTAAGCGTAAGGATCATAACTGAATGCACCAACACCAAACGTCACATAAGGTGTAAATGAATAATCCAATGTGCCTGGAATAAACTTCAGGAAGTTGAAATCTCCCTGCAACGCCAGTTCCCAAACATTTGTATTGAAGCTAAGATTGCGACGTAATTGGTATTCGCTTTTTGTATTGTATACGTCTGAATAACCCAATTGTGCGTAATGGCCACTAACCCTAAGCGCTATGTAATTGCCAAACTGTTTGCGAAAAAAAGCACCCAATGCAATTTTGGGCCTGTTCAGCTTTGCATTGGTATTAAGATCACCAAAATAGTGAGCAGCTCCTGCACTAATACCAAACTCGCCTTCATACACTGTAGCCTGAGGTTGTGCAACCGCAGTAAAGACAGCCAAAACCGCTATTATAAGTGCTCCGCAATTTTTTCTCATAACTCGAAAATAAGGGATTATAACCTGGTGTTAACGCAATTAATAGTATTTTCTTACACTTCCGGATATATAAATTCTAAACTTTAACATTTGGCGGAGCAGCTAGTTTCTACTGTCTAATCCCCACATTAATTTAGAACGAAGGGTTTGTAAAAAGTTGTTTTCATTCAGTCTTATCAAGCCCATGGTAAAAGCCTCTCTTTTTACGGCTAATTGCACACTTTTATTCACCACGTGGCGCCTGGCATCCAAGGCACAAATGAAATCTTCTGCCCTACCTTCCACTTCAAAAGAAATAACGTTATTATCTGGCACTACGATGGATCTTACATTCAGGTTGTGTGGCGCCACCGGTGTTATTACAAAACTACTGCTTTCAGGAAATACTATTGGACCATTGCAGCTTAAAGAATAGCCGGTAGAACCTGTAGGCGTAGATACAATCAGGCCATCAGCCCAATATGTATTTAAAAATTCACCATTCAGGTAGGTATGAATTTTTATCATGGGCGAAGTGTCTTTCTTATGAATCGCAAATTCGTTCAGCGCATAAGGCACTTCTCCAAATAATTCTTCACTGGCATCCAGGTGAATCAAAGATCTTTTATCTATTACGAATCCCCTCTTTACCAATGCTTTAACTGCGGCAACTGAATTCTCTTTGCCAATGCTGGCCAGGAAGCCTAACCTGCCAAAATTTATGCCAAGTACCGGTATGTTTTTGTTGCGAACCATGGTTACGGTATCCAGCAAAGTGCCATCGCCACCAAGGCTTATCAAAAAATCTATTGATTTATCCAGCTCAGATTCATTGCTAAAAGTGCTAACAGCCATAGAAAGGCTAATGCCTCCGGCAATTTGCTCGTAATAAGGCCGGTAAATAACGGGGGTTATCTTTTGTTTAGCCAGTTCATCAAAAAGCTCCTGTACTTCCATCCGGTGATCCCAATCCATAACCCTGCTGTAAATAGCTACTTTCATCATGGTAAATTACGTGAAATTTTGTGAACCAAAATAATGTGGCAAATGTGATAAATGTGGAAGTGTGATAAATGAATGCTCCTATTCGTGCAATTCGCGTCCATTAGTATTTCATTCGCGTTTAAAAGTCGTTTCTTATATGAAAAAACAAACCCGGCTGGCCAAGCTGATTAAAACTGTACTCGCACCTAAACACGAAATCGTACACAGATACAATATCAAAACCAGCCCCTGCTGTATAAAGCATTTTATTTACGAGTGAATTTTGCAGAAAAGTTTTATTGTATGCATAGCCCATATCTCCAAACACCTTAAAATAAAACGAAAAAGGAATGCGCTGCAATGTTGGAATATTTCTTCCAGCCAAATCAATAGCCCCAATTTTTTTGCGCAAAGTGCTGCGCAGCATGGTACCGGCCACGCCGTCTACCACATATTTCTCCAGGCCGCGCAGGTATATATCTCCATAGCCAAAAAGGCGTTGATTAAAATAAGGTTGATCTAAAGGAAGTTTCACAGCACCATACCCCTGGAAGCCCATCGAAAAACCACTTCCAAAAGGCAAACCACTGGTAAACCTGGCAGTAAGCTGTGTCAAATTCATATCGCTGTTGATACCACGATGGCTCAGTGTTACATCTCCCATAAAACCGCGTAATACATAAGCTGTATAATCTACTTTCTGGTATTCCAGCGTGTAAGAAAGCTCCGGGTAAAAAACATTTTGCACACCATGATTAAAATATTTTGGATTGATGGCACTAACGGCACTGTCTGTTTGTATATAATTGAACCCAAGTCTTAAAATATGCCGCGTTGTTAATGCAGGACGATAAAAATAATTAAGCGTTGCAGTTGATTGTTTAAAGAGATATTTATGCTCATTGCTTAGCGTATCTGCATTAATAAAAGTTTGTTGGTTATCGTTTGTACTTACATTTATTTCTTTTAAAGCAGCATAAAAAAGGCCAAATCCAAAACCATGTTTTAAAGATCTGTCAGAAGCAGGCTGATCGTAATTAAGTTGTATTTGCCGTGTATATCCGGTAAGCAGCCAGAGCCTTAGCCTGTCGTTTCTGCCAGAGAAATTGCTGTGCAAAAATTTAAGTCCATAGTTTACACGCGAAAGGCTATAGTTTTTTTCTGCCCAGGCAGACAGGTTTCTGTCTACAGGCCTGAAATAAGGAACCGGGAAAATATACCAACGCTCTATAACATCTATTTGTACATCTACCAAGTAACCATTAAAATTTTTGACAGAAACAATAACACTATTAAACAAACGCGTATTGTACAGCAGCTCTTTTGATCGTTGAAACTTTGCTACTAATTCTGCAATCAACAATGAATCTCCTCTTTTAAAAGGAAGCTCCCGCTCAATGGTAAACGCTTTTGTTTTTTTATTGCCGTTAATAAAGATATTATTGACAATAAAATAAGGATGGTGAAAGAAACTGTCTTTTGCAGCTTGTTGAATAGTATCTGTTCTTTTTTGAGATTGAGACCTGGCCATAAAGCCAATGGTTGCAAAAAGAAAAACAAGCAGATAGTATTTGGGGGCAGATGGCATTACAATCTTTCTCTGGCGTAAAGTTTTAAAGATATGGAAAGAGAAGATTGAAATAATTACATGTTAAGGTAGTTCATGAGATGGTCGTAGTTTGTGCGAAGCTCATTTTCATAAAGCTCTTCGCCAAAATAATATTTCACCACATATTCGTAACGTTGAAAAGTAGCTACCACATCTGATACTTCAAACCTGTTTAGTTTAATGGTAACATACATTAACTGCAACTGGTTATCGTAAAATGTATTTAGCTGGGTAATTTGCGCATCGTTTGTTTCTACCAGTTTGCAGATTTCTGAAAAAGAAAAATTAGCCTTTTCCAGTTCCAGCACTATTATGCCGCCTGGTTCATCTGTGCCCGTCATTCTGCCCAAATATTTAAGCAAATCCGGTGCGGCAATAGCGCCAACCCAATCCATTTCTTTTTCTGTTACTGGTATAGTGCTAAGGCCATAGCTATTGCACAATTGCACTGCCTCCAAAAAATGTGCATCTGCTTTTACGGAAAGGCGTAAAAATTGGGTTTCTATTTGCTCTAAAGGAAGCGTTTCATCGTCTGCATTCATAGCATCATCTTCACTTATCAGCCCAATGAATTTTTCATTCTCTACTACCGGAAGGTGTACAAGATGATAATCTGCCATTAATTGCAACGCATGGGCAATGCTGTCTTGCAAAGAAAGTACGGGCAATGAGGACGATATGAGTTGTCTGTTTAACACGTTTAAGACCTGGTGGTTTTAAATGAATGATGACAGTTTGCAAGCAATTGGATGGCTAAAAACTCTATATAAGAAAACGCCGGTTAGTACCGGATTATTACCCCAGACCGCAATTAGCGGTTAACCGCTGCTGGTTGGTTTAGCTTTGTCAAAAATTTATGAAGTATAACATTAAACTCTTCAGGCACTTCCATCATGGGTGCATGCCCGCATTTGTCAATAAAATAAAGTTCGCTGTTTGGAATCATTTTATTGAACTCTTTTGCAACAAAAGGCGGGGTAATGGTATCGTTATTGCCCCAAATCAATAAAGTGGGCTGCTGTATCTGGTTAAGCTCTTCACCAAGATTGTTACGGATAGCGCTTTTGGCCAGGGCAATAATTTTAATAACTTTTAAGCGGCTGTTCACTATATCATATACTTCATCCACCAACTCCTGGCTTGCCATTTTCTCATCATAAAATGTAAGCTGGGTCTTTTTCTTGATATACTCGTAATCGCCCCTTTTGGGATAAGTATCCCCCATGCCATTTTCAAAAAGACCAGAACTACCAGATAAAATAAGTGATTTAATTCTTTCAGGATGTTTTAAAACATGCACAAGGGCCACGTGGCCACCCAAAGAGTTTCCTAATAAATGAACGTCTTTATAATTGCGTGCTTCTATAAACTTGTGTACAAATTTTTGAAGACCACCCACGCTGGTGTGCAGAATATCCAAATCAAACAGGGGTAACATTGGCACCACTACTTTATTATAGCGGCGGAAATAAGTTATCAGGTGCTCAAAATTGCTAAGTGCACCAAATAAACCGTGCAGGAGCACCAACGGTTCACCTTCGCCTTCCTCAATAAACCTGAACTTGTCTACCTGTTTAATTTCGTAAGTCATTATAAAAGATTACACCCTGCACCTGTGGTATAGGCTGCAAAATAATTGTTTTGTAACAAAAATGCCGTAAAACAAAGTTATAAAACCATTTTTTAAATACAACCCTGTTTGGTATTATACTAATATGATGCAATACCTGCCTGCAATGTATTGTACAATTCTTTATGCTGCTTTATCGGCCATATGCGCAAAGAAACCTTCCAGTTGCTGAAACATATCTTTAAACAGGGGTATTAAACTGCCAATAGCATTAATAGCTTTAGGCCCCCAGGGCTTAATAAAATCATACGTTTTTGAATTGGCAATAACAGAAGGCTGCAACAGGTTTATTTTTTCTGCATAAAACAAAACCACGCTCAGGATAATTGTGTAAAGTATAAAGTACAACAGCATACCGCAAAGTTTGTTCAGCCATCCCAGCATTACCAGCTCTGCAGTTTTTTGCAGGGCCATGGCACCCAATCTTACCAACAAAACAACCGCAATAAAAACAACCGCAAATGCAATAATGGGCAACCATTTTGCCCCCACATTAACGGTATCTTTTAACCAATTGGCAGTAACAACAGATAGTTTCATTGCTGCTGCAAGGCCAATAATAAGCGCCAACAAAGAAAAGATGGCTATTATAAAGCCTTTTGTATACCCTTTTACCAGAGCTATAATCAGCAAAACAATAAACGCAATATCAATAACCATGCAAGCGGATTATTTAGCCAGCAATTCTTTTACGGCCGCACCTATAGCTTTTCCATCTGCCTGGCCTGCCAACTGTTTGTTTGCTATTCCCATTATTTTACCCATATCCGCTACAGATGAAGCCCCGGTTTCTGCAATAATTTTTGCCAAAGCCGCTTTAAGAGCTGCCTCATCTAACTGTTGCGGTAAAAACTTTTCTATTACGGCTATTTCTTCTTCTTCTTTTTTTGCCAGGTCTGGCCTGTTTTGTTGCTGATAAATCAGCAATGAATCTTTGCGCTGTTTTACCAGTTTCTGCAACAATTTGGGTTCATCCGCTTCTTTTAGTTCGCCACCTGCACCTTCTGCTGTTTTTGCAATAATAATAGCTGCTTTAATGGCCCTAAGTCCGCGCAATGCTGCTTCATCTTTAGCTTTCATTGCATCTTTCATATCTGCCATTATTTTTTGTTCAAGGCTCATTTGTATTAAGTTTTATGGCTTACAATTTATTTTCTTTTAATTGCTGGTCGCGAAATTTCTGGTAGAATTTTTTTGCAAAATCTTTCATGTCATTTACCAGTTCTGCATTACGCGTTGCCCGGTTAAAGGTGTCGGCCATAGTCATCATGGTCTGGTAATAGAAATCAGCCATTTCATCCACCATCATGTCTTTGGTCCATAGATCAATGCGCATGGCAGCTTTATCTGCACCATCCCAAAAAGAAAGCATCATAGCTTTTGATTGCTGGGCCATATCTGCACTGCTATCGCTTGCTTTCCAACTAATATGTTGCGGCACTTTGTCTTTATCCAGTGTTACGTCTATCGTAATGGTTGATTGTATCATAGTTTGTATAAAATAGGGGGCAAAGTTAGCAGATTTGCCGTCATTGTTCTATGCAATGCCAGGCGCTTGCCAACATTTGCTGGTGATTAAAATCAATGGACCGCTCCTTAATTTGTTGCGCCAGGGATTGCTGCTGGTTTTCGTCTTTGTATAATAGTATCATGGCTTTTGCAAAACCTTCAGTAGTATTTTGAGGTTCTACCCATAATGCTTTGTCTGTTATTTGCCGGTTAACATTGCAATCCGTAGCAATAATAGCTTTACCCGCCTGTACCGCCCAAATCATTGCAAAAGGGAAAGCATTTCCAAACACCGGATAAAGCAACGCATAACTGGCTGCAACAAGTCTGCCCAAATCTTCTTCCTTCAGTTTGCCGTGTATGATTACATCCTGCCTGTATTTGTAGGTAGCTAATTTTTCTTCCAACTCACTTGTCCAATTGGTGCGACTACCTGCAATGAGTAGTTGCATGGAGGACTGTTGCCATTTTTTAAAGAGAGAAAAAGCCTTTAGCAATTCCAATAGCTGATGTGTTTCTGAGATATTGCCAATGAATAAGAAGAAAGAATTTCCTCCACTGTAAGAGGTGCGCACACTTTCGGCTTCTGCCCAGGTTTGCGATTCCACAACACTTTTAAATGCAGGGTTTATCTGCGTTGCAGTGGAAACTTCAATGTTTTCTTTTCCTTCCGGCACACTACCGGTAAAGTATACCTGCTGAAAATTGTTTTCATTGATTGGGACATGCTGAATGCTGAATCCTGTTTTCTGGCAACTCACCAGCCGGTCTGCTTTTGTTTGCTTTAGTAAACGCTTTAACTGCCATTTATTCCACAAGCTTATGGAAGTATTTTTTAGGGGGTGAATCAGCAAATTTGGAGGCGGTTGTGGCAGATATCTATCCTTTCCAATAAATACAAATTGATGTGCAGGCTGAAAAATAGCCATCTCCTTGCAGAATGTTGCCATAAACCTATCTAAGGCTTTGTCATTGTTATACGTAATTCTGGCGTCAATAATAATTTTCATAAACCCTGGAATCGCAAAAATACGGCATGCTGCACACTGGTAATAAGCAGCTTATACAAATTCATTAATTTTTTGCGGAAATTACGGTCTGCTAAAAGAAGTAATAACACTTTGCAGGGGCATAATGTTTGCTATACTTTTGATTTGTAATCCAGTTATCCGATAATCCAAATACCAACTCTATGAAAAACTTTTACCTAAAGTTATTTTCCGTGTTATCTGCTTTTGTGCTGCAGGTATTTTTTCCCACCGGATCTATGGCACAATGTACATGCGCAGGCGGTGTGCCAGCAACAGCCATCAATCAATCAGTTACTATAGCACCTATTGCTGCAAGCAACATTACTTTTACTTTCAACAAATTTGATCCTTCCATTGGTACGCTTAGTTGTATCAATTTTGTAAATACTATTTCAGGTACTTCATATACCGGTGCCAGAAATACCAATAAAGGCAATTTTCATGATGCAAGTGGTGAACATGTAGACAGTACAGACTTTTTGTTCTCATTATCGCTGCTTAGTAAAGTTGCAGGACCTGGTATAACAGTAAATCGCACTTTTAATACTACCTATGGTTATGACAAGCTGAAAGCAATGGATACTATTGCAAATATTCCTGGCGATACCATTACGTATGGCCCTACTAATTTTATCACCAACCCTACTACTACTGTTAACATAACTGGTAATGCTGCTTATATTGGTACAGGTACTGTAGATTTTAATTATACAGTTAATGGTGGTATGATTACTTTAGACGGTGGTGCCAACTATAAATCTTCTGTTACCAGCATTATTGGCGGTACGCTTAGCTTAACTTACTACTGGTGCCCTGCTGCAGTACTTGCCAACGGTCTTCAAAATTTTACTGCAGTAAAAAAAGACAACAATATTGTTTTGAAATGGGATGCACAAAATGCCGCAGATATCAATCAGTATGAAATAGAATATAGCCTTGATGGATCATCATTTAGTCCTGTAGCTACTTTAGCTGCTAATCACAGTTCCACTTTTAATTCATACAATTATAATTACGCACTTAATGGCGCCAGCACCGGAGATGTATACTTCAGGATTAAGCAAACAAACACTGCTGAAAAAACCGGTTATTCTTCAATACAGAAAGTTTCATTGGTTTCTAAAGCAGGTTTTGCGGTAGCTGTTTATCCTAACCCTGTTACCAATAACATGGCCATTTCTTTTGATCATGCTTTGAATGGAGAATATAATGTTGACCTTGTAAACATGTCTGGCCAAACTGTAGTAAGCAAAAAATTAAAGTTAGCCGGAGCAAATATTATCCCGGTAAGCTGGAGCAACAAACCTGCACCTGGCATTTATTTTACCCGTGTTACCAATACTGCTAATATGGAGCAGCAGATCATCCGCGTGGTAGTGCAATAATCAAGATATTAACTAACCCTTGTACCAGGAAAGCTGCCCCTAATGTTGGCAGCTTTCCTTTTTTTACAACATTTTTGAATGCTTGTCGTTTGTTTATTACTTTTGATACATATTGCTGGCTAAATAAGAGGCCTGCGCAGCAGGTTTAAAGACTGCTTTTTAATACATCATTATAACTTCATTCTATATCAACTGGCCGAAAACCAGTAATTTTGAGACAAGCGGTAATTATCTATCAATTAGTTAGCCGTTTAAAATTTTCAAACTTTTCATTACACATGGAATATAACACTACCAGGAATCATCTTATTATGAGGGAATATGGACGTCATATTCAGAAGATGGTAGAATACCTGCTTACAATCGAGGACAAAGAAAAAAGACAGAAGAATGCGATGGCTATGATTGAGTTGATGGGTTTTCTTAACCCTCACTTAAAAAATGTAGAAGATTTCAGGCACAAGCTTTGGGATCATCTTTTTCTTATTTCCGATTTTAATTTAGCGGTAGAATCCCCCTATCCAATACCCACAAAAGAAACTTTAAAATCTAAACCAGAACCTCTGCGTTATCCTAAGCGTTATCCCAAGTTCTCTCACTTGGGCAAAAACCTGGAAGTGGTTATTAATAAAGCACTGAAAGAAGAAAACCCTGAAAAAAGATTGGGTTTTTCCAACGCTGTGGCATATTACATGAAGCTTGTTTACAACAACTGGCACAAAGAACAGGTGCACGATGATGCTATACAAAGTGAGCTAACTACCATTACGCAAGGGCAGTTAGAGTTTACCAATACACCATATGTAAAAGCCTTCCGCAACAATGAAGGCAGAGATAACCGCGGAGGTGGCGGCGGCAATTATGGCGATTACCGTAACAAAAGAAACCAGAAGTTTCAAGGCAGAAATAATGGTGGTGGTGAAAGACGTGACAATCGCGGCGGCAACCAGAATAATAACGGTGGTGAAAGACGTGATAACCGCAATGGAGGCAATCAGAACAATGGCGGCAAGTTTAATAACAACCGCAAAAGGTTTAATTAATTGACTGATTAATTAGTTGATCAGTAAAACATACAAAGGTTGGTCAGTATTTGATCAGCCTTTTTTTTATCAATAGATTTTTGGATTTTTTTTATTTTGCGGCACTCTGAATCATTCAACAACCAATCAGTCTAACACATGCATGCTTTTGAAGTAAGAGGTGGAAAAAAACTACAGGGAGAAATTGTGCCGCAGGGCGCAAAAAATGAGGCGCTGCAAATCATAAGCGCTGTTTTATTAACGCCCGAAAAAATCACTATTTCCAATATACCAGACATTGTAGATGTAAATCTGCTAATAGAACTGTTAGGTGATATGGGCGTAAAAACAGAACGCCTGCAGAGAGATACCTGCACTTTTATGGCAGATGATGTAAATATTGATTACCTGCACAGCGAAGCTTATAAAAAGAAAAGTGGCAAACTAAGAGGCGCTGTAATGTTGGCTGGTCCTATGCTGGCAAGGTTTAAGAAAGCATTTATCTCAAAGCCCGGTGGCGATAAAATTGGCAGAAGAAGATTGGACACACACATTATTGGTTTTGAAAAACTTGGTGCTGCTTTCAATTACAATACAGAAGAAAATTTCTTTTACCTGGATGGAAGTAACTTAAAAGGCACCTACATTTTGCTGGACGAGCCTTCTGTAACAGGCACTGCCAATATTATAATGGCTGCCTCAATGGCTAAAGGCACTACTACTATTTATAATGCTGCCTGCGAACCCTACCTGCAGCAACTTTGCAAAATGCTTAATCGCATGGGCGCACGCATCAGCGGTATAGGCAGCAATATGGTAATAGTAGAGGGTGTGGATTACCTGGGCGGTACAGAACACCGTATGTTGCCAGATATGATTGAAGTAGGATCTTTTATTGGCCTGGCCGCCATGACGCAAAGCGATATCACCATTAAAAATGCAGGCATAGAACACCTGGGTGTTATACCAGACAAGTTTAAGCAGCTGGGCATTGCTATGAATTTTAAAGGAGATGACATACATATACCAGCACAGGATCTTTATGAAATACAAACCTTTTTAGACGGCTCGGTACTTACCATTTATGATCATCCCTGGCCGGGCTTTACACCAGACTTGCTAAGCATCATCTTGGTGGTGGCTACACAAGCAAGAGGATCAGTATTGGTGCATCAGAAAATGTTTGAAAGCCGTTTGTTTTTTACAGACAAGCTGATAGATATGGGTGCCCAGATTATTTTGTGCGATCCGCATCGTGCTGCTGTTATTGGCCTTGCCAGGGAACAAAAACTGCGTGGCATTACCATGAGCAGTCCCGATATTCGTGCAGGTGTGGCTTTGTTAATTGCGTCCTTAAGCGCAGAGGGCAAAAGCATTATTCAAAATATAGAACAAATAGACAGGGGTTACCAATACATTGATGACCGCCTGAAAAAATTAGGTGCAGATATTAAACGCGTAGATGCATAGCCGCTTTTTTTATGAATACAAGCAATAAAATAATCATCATTACTGCCCCTTCAGGAGCTGGTAAAACTTCTATCACCACGCACCTGCTGCAGCAGTTTCCGCAGTTAGCGTTTTCCATTTCCGCTGCTACCAGGGCTGCCAGGGGCAAAGAAAAAGATGGGGTAGATTATTATTTTATCAGCACACAGGCATTTCAGCATAAAATACAGGAAAATGAATTTGTGGAATGGGAAATGGTATACGAAGGAAAGTATTATGGAACACTGAAGAGTGAATTGAGCCGCATCTGGAACAAACAACAGGTGCCGGTATTAGACATAGATGTAAAAGGCGCTATCCATGTGCAGCAGCAATACCCCGGCAATTCGATGTCTATTTTTATACAACCGCCTTCTGTTGAAGAACTTAGGCGCAGGTTGGAAAGCCGGGGCACAGAAACCGCCGAAAGCCTTGAGGCAAGGGTAAACAAAGCTTCTTATGAGATATCTTTTAAACAACACTTCAACCATATCATTGTAAACGATAACCTTGAAAAAGCCTGTGCCCAGGCTGTGCAGCTTGTTAATCAATTTCTTTCTATAAGTTAATAGTCTTCTGTTAGTTATCGTTGGTTTTTTAATTAAATTCGTGGTATGTACATCAACCTGCCAACTGTTATTGGGATTGTTGTTTCAATTATTCTAATTGGCTTTTTTGCCGGTATACAAATAGCATTTGTAAACGTAAACCGGCTTACTATAGAACTGAAGAAAAAGCAAGGTAAAAGCAGCAGCATTTTATTATCTACACTCATTTCTGCCCCTACTAAATTTTTAGGTACCACTTTAATTGGTTTCAACATCTGCCTTGTAGTGTATGGTTTATTAGTTGGGCAAATGTTAGAGCCGTTATGGAACTGGCTTATCATTACCTGGCATGTACCGGTAGCTTATGTAAATTTTCTAAAGCTATCGCTGGAAACAATCACTTCCACTGCCATCATCCTGTTATTGGGAGAATTTATACCTCGGGCCATCTGGCGTTCTAAAAGTGAATTACTGCTGAATGGATTTGTAAGTAAGGTAGTCAACTTCTTTTACCAACTCTTTCACCCGGTAGCTAGTTTTTTTGTATCCCTTTCAGCCTGGGTATTGCGTTATCTTTTTAATGTGCGGGTAGATGAGAGCAAAGACGCTTTCAACCGTTCTGATTCTTGAACATTTTTTTCATCAAAACCACGAGCCGGGTGAAGATTCTTCCAAGGAATTAAACACAGAACTTTTTGAAAATGCACTCTCCCTGCCCAATATAAAAGTGAGACAATGCCTAGTACCTCGCAAAGAAATTACAGGTATTGATATTAATGCAGATATAGAAGCTGCCCGTAAAAAATTTGTAAGCACACAACTTAGCAAATTGCTGGTGTATGAAGGCAATATTGATCATATTGTTGGCTACATACACCAATTGGATTTATTTAAACAACCTGCAGAAATTAAAAGCATTCTGTTAGCCATACCCGCAGTGCCGGAAAGCATGAGTGCTACAGACCTTATCAATAAATTTTCCAAAGAAAGAAAAAGCATTGCCTGGGTGGTAGACGAGTTTGGTGGTACAGCAGGTATTGTAACCATGGAAGATTTGCTGGAGGAAATTTTTGGAGACATCCGCGATGAGTATGACACGGAAGAGTTTGAAGAAAAAAAGGTTGCCGAAGATGAGTATCTTTTCAGTGGCCGCCTGGAGGTTGATTACCTGAACGAGAAATATAATTTTGATTTGCCAGCCGATGAAGCCGAAACACTCTCGGGCTACATCATTTCTGAGCATGAAAAAATTCCCCGTGTAAAAGAACGCATCATTATTGGCGATTACGAATTTGACGTTATGAGCGTTAGCGATACCCGTATAGAAATGGTACGCATGAAGGTGCTTAAATAACAATACCCTTCAGTATTCAATCCCCACTCATAAAAATGCTTGTTAAATGCCTTTGGCGTTAGCCTTTTCCTGCTAAATTTGCAACTCTTTATATTATGGCATTATTCAAAAGAAAAAAGCAGGAAGAAGACAGCGAGGAAATGTCTTTTATAGACCACCTGGAAGCATTGCGCTGGCACCTGGTACGTTCTGTTATTGCAGTAGTAGTAGGCGCCATCATCATCTTTGTATACGCAAAAGAAGTGGTGAGCATTATTGTAATGGGGCCTGCCAGGAATGATTTCAGTACTTATTCTGCACTTTGCAATCTTGGACATAAACTTCATATTGGTGATGCGCTTTGCATGGGAGATTTTACCATCAAGTTTCAGAGCAATGCCATGACAGAGCAGTTCATGACCACTTTTACTATTGCTTTTGTGGGCGGTTTCATTGTGGCATTCCCCTATGTTTTCTGGGAGTTTTGGCGTTTTGTAAAACCAGCACTTAGCAAAAAAGAAGTAAAAACAACCCGTGGCATTATTTTCTGGGTATCTGTTTTGTTTTTTATGGGTGTGGCTTTTGGGTATTATATCCTTACCCCCTTTATGGTAAATTTTTACTCAAACTATTCTCTTAGCCCTTTAATTGAATTTAAACCAACCCTCTCCGACTATATTGAAAACCTCATTTATACAACTGTAGGTATCGGCGTATTATTTCAAATGCCTTTGCTAATTATGTTTCTTTCAAAAATCGGGATTGTATCACCCACATTTTTAAGAAAATACCGCAGGCACGCTTTTGTTGTTATCCTTATTGCTGCTGCCATTATTACTCCATCTACAGATCCTTTCAGTTTAACGCTGGTAACTATTCCATTGTATGCATTGTTTGAAGCCAGCGTACTGCTTTCTGCCAAAGTGTACAAACAAAGGGAAATAGAAGACGCCAAAGAGTGGAGCTAAAAGGCAATTTTTTTTACCGGAATGATTATTGTATGCCTGTAATAAACAGGTATCAGCAATTGTAACCCTTTTGCTAAAAACATCCAACATATTTAATAACACTAAACTTTAGAAGATGAAAAGATTGAACGTTCTTATTGTTGCAGCCATCATTACACTAACCATGCTTGGCAACAATGCAAATGCGCAAAAAACAAACGATAACATAATGGAAGAAGGCACTATCACTGTAAATATTGGTGTTGGTGTGGGAAGAAGCGGCTATGCTTATGCTGGCTATGGCGGACTTTCATTGGGCTATGGCACAGGCTTTGGCACCAAAGCGGCTATTGAAAGAGGCATGTGGCAACTAGGACCTGGCGTTCTTACATTAGGTTTGGAAGTTGGTGGCGCATTTTCAAAAACCGGCGGCTATAAATCAAACATTATTATTGCTGCTCCACGTGCTGCTTATCACTTTGGTTGGAACGTTCCTAATCTTGATACCTACGCTGGTGTATCTGCAGGTCCAGGTTTCCGCAGTTATGATTATTACAGTGGCAATGGTGTTTATTCAACCAAGCATGATGTTACTGCTGCTATCGGCGCTTTTGTTGGCGGCTCTTATTATTTCTCTCCTAATATTGGTGTAAATGTGGAAGCCGGTTACGATATCACAGTTATACAAGGTGGTCTTGTTTTTAAATTGAATTAATTGGGTAACCAGCCTTAGTACTTCTATTGAACATCGTTGCGACGCTCCGTTCAACATTAGAGCTTTATTGATCTTTTATAGACAAATTAATTGCATAATAAAACAGCCATTCAGTAAATACTGAATGGCTGTTTTATTATAAACCTCTCGCACAGGTTAACCAACCGATCAACCAATCTGCCAATCAACGTATCAACTTTATCCGTACATTGGCGCTCATTAAAAAATTGTTATGCCTGTTTTTAATACCGCTTTACCCATTGCTATTGGTTGCGATCATGCCGGATTTGAATACAAAACAAAACTGGTGCCCTGGCTAAACAAGCTAGGCTGGCAGGTAAATGATGTAGGCACTTATTCGCCAGACTCTGTTGATTATCCTGATTATGTTCATCCCCTGGCCAATAGTGTAGAAAAAGGTGAAAGTGCTTTTGGTATTTTGTTATGTGGCACAGGAAACGGTGTTTGCATGACGGCTAATAAACACCAGGGCATACGTGCAGGGCTTTGCTGGGCAACAGATGTTGCAAAACTGATACGCCAGCACAACAATGCCAATGTTATTTGCATTCCTGCACGCTTTGTTGCATTACCACTGGCGCAGGATATGATTGAAGCTTTTATGGCCACGGCTTTTGAAGGTGGAAGACATCAAAACCGTATTAATAAAATGGCTTGCTAATTTGTAAACTATAATCATGCATAGAAAACTTTCCACTTTAATCCTTAGCTGCATGGCTTTGTCTGCTGCAGCACAACCTGGCGCACCAGATAAATATGCTGCCACCATCACAAAAGAAGATTTAAAAAAAAAGTTAACCATTATTGCAGGCCCCGAAATGGAAGGCCGAGAAACAGGCACAGAAGGCCAACACAAAGCTGCTGCTTATATTGTAAGCCAGTTTAGCTCATTGGGTTTGAAACCGGCACCAGGCACAGACAACTATCAGCAATATTATTCTATTGGATACGACACATTACTAAAGTCTGAGTTAATGATAGAATCCAATGCACTGGTTTCCGGTAAAGATTATATAGATGAGATTGGTGTAAACAATAATGCATCCATCAAAGCAAAAGAAATAGTGTTTGCAGGCTTTGGCATTAGCGATGAAAAATACGATGACTACGCTGGTAAAGATGTAAAAGGCAAAGTGGTGGTGTTCTTTGGTGGCGAACCAAAAAAAGATGGCGGCTATGTTATATCCGGCACCAGGGCTTACAGCACCTGGACGTATCCCGGTGGTCTTAATAAAAAGATAGCATTGGCAAAAGAAAAAGGTGCTGTTGCTGCTATTGTTATCAACCCTGTGATTGATAGCATTACCGCCAATTATGCAAGAGTGGCAAAAAAATCATCCACAAGATTAATACAAGCTTCATCTGCTGATGGTATTAATGCTATAACCATTGCAGGTGGAAGTGTTAAAAAAATATTGGGCGATGATTTTTTTGTTAGTGCTGTGCAGAAAGTAAAAAACAATGAACCAGTCAACACACTTAGCTTCAGCAAAAAAATAAAACTTACTTACAATTACGAGGAACAAAAAGTAACCAACCAGGCAAGCAATGTGGCTGGTTATATAGAAGGCACTGACAAGAAGGATGAATACGTTATACTTACTGCGCATTATGATCACCTGGGCTCAAGAAATGGAGTGATATATTATGGTGCAGATGACGACGGCAGTGGCACTTGCGCTGTATTGGAAATGGCTGAAGCATTTGCAAAAGCAAAAGCTGCCGGCAATGGTCCACGCCGCACAGTTATACTTATGACTGTATCCGGCGAAGAGAAAGGATTATGGGGTTCTGAATATTATAGCAACAATCCGCTTTTTTCTTTGGAAAAAACTTCTGTGGATCTTAATACCGATATGATTGGCAGAATAGATACCGAAAGAAAAACAGAAGATTCATTAAACTATGTTTATGTAATTGGCCACAATAAACTCAGCAGTGATTTGGTAGGCATTAATGAAGGAGCCAATAATAAATACACACATCTTGTACTGGATTATAAGTTTGATGATCCTGCTGATCCAAATCGTATTTATTACAGAAGCGACCATTATAATTTTGCACGCAAGGGTGTGCCCATCTTATTTTTCTATGATGGCATGTTGCAGGCAGATTATCATAAACCAACAGATACCGTAGATAAAATCTATTGGGATATTTATGAGAAAAGAGCTCGTATGATTTTTAATACAGCCTGGGAAATGGCCAATAGAGATGAAATGCTAAAACGCGATATTCCTTTGAACTAAATAAATTGACACCTAGCTATTTTAAATCCAGCCTGCACATGCGGCTGGATTTTTATTTGGGGATATTTTCCCGCAGCTATCGCAGAAGAACAAACGCAGATTATTTCAACTGGATTATTGAACTTGTTTCAAGCTTTTTTACTAAGGACCATTTGCTAATCAATCTGTGTAATTGATCTAAAAGTATACTCTTATAAAAATGAAAGCCCCGATGTAGAAACATCGGGACTTCTTGGTTAAGGCTCTGATTAGTAGCTATGTTGAATTAGATAATTTGCTGAATCAAAGATAATAGCAGATTGCAATGATTCCAACATTTGCGCATACCCTAAAGCGGGTATTTTTGTTAGGACGCAGCCAATTTTTTCATTTCAGCATCTACAAATTGCATCAGTTGATTGATGTTGTCGCCACCAAAATTAAATTTCAAACCTGCCGCTTCATATAATTTTGGCAATGTAGCGGTACCTCCTAAACTAAGTGCTTTAGAATAGTTATCAAGTGCAACTTCTTTGCTTTGCTTAAACTGTTTCCATAAACCAATAGCACCCAATTGCGCAATGCCGTATTCGATATAGTAAAACGGTACTTCAAACAAATGCAATTGTCTTTGCCAGCTATAGTTGCGATAAGCGTCCAGCCCTGTGAAATCGATTACATTGCTCGAAAACTCATTTAGTATCTCTGTCCATTTGGAAGCACGTTGTTCAAGCGTATGAGTTGGGTTTTCATATACCCAGTGTTGAAATTTATCGATCGTAGCAATCCATGGAAAGATCGTAATTACACGTTCCAACTGGTGCTCTTTTGCTCGTTTTAATTCTTCCTTGCTGCTAAAAAATGTATCCCAGTAATCCATGCTAAAAAGCTCCATAGCCATGCTGGCCACCTCAGCAATTTCCATAGGATATTCTTTAAATGAACTCAGCTCCAGCGGATGTGCTAAAAACGAATGTACCGCATGACCACCTTCGTGCACCATGGTAGTTACATCGCTCATTTGCCCTGCTGCGTTCATAAAAATAAAAGGCGCTCCCGTTTCTGCAAGCGGGCAATTATATCCACCCGGTGCTTTGCCTTTACGGCTTTCCAAATCAAAGCGGTGCATCTCATTCATCTTGCGCAGACAATCTGCAAAGAAGGGTCTTACCTTATCAAAGCATTCAATGCTTTTTTTCAATAGCTCATCTCCTGTTTTAAAAGGACGCAGCGGTTCTGTACCTGCCGGCTCTGCTTCCAAATCCCAGGGGCGCAATGTATCCAGACCTAATTTCTTCTTTTTGGCTTCGTAAATTTTATCTGCCAACGGAAGAATATATTTTTTTACTGAATCATGAAACTCAAAACAATCTTCCTTGGTGTAATCAAAGCGGCCCAACTCTGCAAATTTATAATCGCGGTAATTTTTAAAACCTGCGTTTACTGCTACCTGTTGGCGCTTTTCTATCAATTGAGAATAGAGTGTATTTAATGCGTCTTTATCAATAACCCTTCTCTCATTTATTTTACGATAAACAGATTCACGCAATTGCCTGTCGCTACTTTCCAAGAATTTAGCAGCTTGTTGCAATGTGTATTCTTTGCCGTCTACTTCTACCGTCATTTTTCCGGAGATAACACCAAACTGTTGCCCCAGTACACTCAGTTCAGAAAGAATGGGAATATTTGACTCACGGAAAAGGTCAATGCTTTTTTTAACACTTCGCAGGTAGGTGAAATATTTTTGCTGATCCAACTCTTTTGTATAAGGGCAATCTATTAGTTTGCGGTTCAGTTTGTCGGCATATGGTTGAATTTGTGGCTGAATCTGCGTTACAAAAAATACAAAAGCTTCTTCTAAAGATTTGTTTTCTGTATCGCAGGTCATTTTTATTTGCCTCCAGCAGGCATCTTCACTCAATACAGCTTCCATTTCACTGGAATCTTTTAACCATTGTTCCAGGTCTGCTTTAGAATTGATTGGTCGGTCTAACAGTTGTTGAAAATATGGTTGCAGGCTTTCCCAATTAGTAATGGTAAAATCTTTTGGTAAAAATTTCCGGGGCAATGCTTTGATGTCTGCTGTTGCTACACTCATACTTGTTTGTTTTTAAAAAACTACAGGCTACCGCTTCAGGTTCATTGATTGAAGCCTTACTGCTGTAGCCTGTAGCTATGAATGAATTGTTGTTATTTCTTTTTTGGAGCTGCTTTTTTCTTTGGCGCTTCTTCCTTTTTTTCTTTTGCAGCTTTGGTAGCAGTTTTAGCTGCAGGCTTTTCTTTTGCAGCAGCAGCTTTCGCTGGCTTTTCTTCAGTAGTTTCTTTCTTTTTGGCCGCTGCTTTTTTCTTTGGCGCTTCTTCTTCCGCTACTGGTTCTTCAACTGCTTTTTTAGCAGCCGCTTTAGGTTTAGCTGCTTTTTCTTCTTTTACTTCCGCAACAGGCTCTTCTACTGCTTCTTCCACCGGCGGCTCAGACAATTTTATTTCGATATTGTTTTTCTGCAGTATTTCAAACCACTTTACAATCTTCTTCATGTCGCTGGCATATACCCTTTCAAAATCCAGATCGGGGTAAGCGCCTTCAAAATATTTTTTTACTGCTGCATTGTCTTTGGTGTCTGGCAAAGCGGCTTTGCTTTTTTGCATAGCCTGCAATATATCTACCAGGTTTACATTGTCTCTTACAGTATAAATTTCTATGCTTTCCAGGTGAGAAAAGTTATGAATACGGCTGGATACAAATTTGGTGCTCTTGTCATCCAACGAACGTACTATGGCGCCGTCATTTTTGCTGCTGATAAGTTCATGCAAACCGGGCAAACCTGAAACGGCAATAATCTTGCTATAATCCATACAAAATTGTTTTTTAAAGGACGTGCAAGATAAGGAAAACCTGAAATTTCCGGCCAAAGAGCTTTGCCACGGAGACACAGGGGACATGGAGGTTGCACATAGATTAACATTGAGGCGAAAAGGGCGCCACAAGAAAAGTCATCACTACATTACAATACTACAGGCCTGTAGCGCAGTTGCAACAATCCAGATTCATATTGTTTGGTATCAAACAATTCTAATTGCATAGCGCCAATGTTTTCAAACAAAAGCCTGCCGCTGCCCAGGGTAAACGGGCAAATGCGCAAATGGTATTCATCAATAAGATTCGCCCTCATAAATGCCTGCGCCAGCGAAATGCTGCCCCACAACACTATATTTTTACCCTGTTGTGCCTTCATTTTTTTCACGGCCTCAACGGCTTCTTCTTTTATTAAAGTGGCAGCCGGCCAATGTCCCCAGGGTGCCGCTTCCATAGAAGAAGAAAAAATAAATTTTGGTGTCTGATTGATGCTTTCTGCAATTACTTCCTGCGCTGTAGTAGCCGTAGGCCAAAAATCTACAAACAGGCGATAGGTATTTGCGCCGAGCAGGATGGCATCTATGTTATCCATCATCTTCAGCAAATCATCATCGGAATACTTATTTAAAGCTGCCGATTCAATAAACTTCACTTCACCTTTTGCATCTGCTGCAAAACCGTCTAAAGACAACCATTCCTGGAAAATTAGTTTTCGCATGGTTTTAATTTTTTCTAAAGCTACAAAGCTGTTCTTTTCGAGTAGATGTATGAACGCGTCAATTTGCAGTCTGTTTGCGACTTGAAAGTATTAGGTATCTAGTATACACTATTAAGACTTCCGGCGTTCGAAACGTTTCTAAGTTTGCAGACCCTCATAACGAGGATTTTCATTTCGCTTTTAATATGAAAAAACTCCGTGAAACCTCCGTGCCCCCAGTGCCTGCGTGGCTAAGAAGTGAAAACGCCTTTAAACTTAAAGAAGGTAGTATCAGTATAAAAAAGACGAGAAGTTACATTGATGTCTCCGGAAGCCAGTACAGAATAATTTGTCTCCAACTGAATGGTATCATTTTTACCGGGATCTATTACGGAAAGAAATTTTAAATCGAGACCGGTTTGAAGGCGCAGGGTTCTGCTCGTAGCTATTTCCAGCAACTCTTTCACCATTTGCATCATGCAAACACCAGGCACAACCGGCTGCCCTGGAAAATGCCCCTGGAAAATGGAATGGCCTGCATTGATTTTTAATGTTGCCGTTATTTTTTCCGCATCGGAATTATTGCTTTCTATTGAATAAAAATCTCCCGCTAAAATCATTGCTTCAATTTTTTTAAGCCAATGGTAAAATTAAACTTGTGATGACTGATGCCGACACTGTCTGGCATTCCATCCTCATAATTCTCCATTATAGCCGTAACCACAGGTTTTCTTTTTGATGCCCTTTCCATCTTAACCAATTGCTTGCAGGCACTGTCCGTAATATAGTAATTATTGCCTTTTTCCTGCGGAAAACCATAATAAAACAGCCCATCTTTTTTTAACAGGAACGATTGCGGCATGTCCAGGTGTTGCATCAATACCAGTTCAAAATCTTTACGCAGTGTGGTAAGCACAGCCTTTTTATCCATTTGCGGCAGCACATAATACACTTTAAAAACGCCTGCGGAAGAAAATTCAAAATCAAAATACTTAAAACCCATTTCGTTGGAAAAGACCAAACGGGTGCTACTGTCTGGCATTACTTTAATCAGCAAAAGACCACTCAGGTGCTTGCCTACCACATCTACTTTTGTATTGTAAAGCGCTTTGGTAAATACAGGTTTAAATTGCAAAAGACAAGACGGATCTGCTGTTGTTTTCTGCCCTTTGTAAACGTTTGTACATGCGGCAAAGAAAAACAGGCAGCTACTTAATAGCAAACAATGTATCCGCAATACTGGCATTCAATTCTTTGTTGGTGAAACTAATGAGGTTATTATCGCCGGACTGTTCATACATCTCCAGCTTGTTTACAGAATAATCTTTTTTAGAAACAACAATATTAATATTCTTAAAATAGTCTTTCATGCCTTTGGCAATGGGCGAAAGTTCTATCAGATATGCTGATGCGTTTTCAAACACGGCAACTTTAAAATCAGGGTTGCTTAATGCGGTTCCCTGCACGCAATCCACCATCATGCGGTTTATTTGCTGAAACAACTTATTAGACTTTGTAGAAATTTTATTTTCCTTTTGCGCATCTTTTACAAAAACATTGTTTTTATTGATGATGACCAGGTACTGAAATGGCTGGTTGTATTCCATGCGCACCAGGTTATCTTTCTTAAACCAAAATTTTCCTTTGGAAGTAATTTTTTCTGAAAGCAGGCTTAGGTTCTTTTCCTGTACAAAATCTGCTTTTACAGATTGTGTTTTTTGTGCAGCCGCAGCAAATTGCTCTTTAAATACAGTTATATCTGCAACTGGTTTATAGCCGCTGTATTGAGCATGCACAATACAAATCAGCAAACACAAATAACCAGTGAAAAATAATTTACGCATAGGGCGAAACATTTAAAAGTTTATCAACACGCACAAATTCATACCCCTTGTCCCTGGCTGCTTCTATAAAACGCGGCAGCATAGTAAGCGTGGCCTTACTGGTGTCATGCAACAAGACTATTGAGCCCGGTTGCAATTGCTGGCTGACTTTATCAAACAATTTATCTTCTTCTTTTATCACCGTGTCCATACTGCGTATATTCCAGCCTATAGCAGTAACGCCCAATGCGTCTGTGGCTTTGCGCATATTAGGCGTAGTTACACCATAAGGCGGTCTGAATAATTTTGGCAATAAACCAGTTACATTTTTCACTGTTTCATTCATTTGCTCCAAATCATTCTTCATTTTTTTGGCAGAAAAAAGATCAAACCAAAAATGATGCGAATAACTATGATTGCCTATCACATGTCCTTCTGCAATTATCCGCTGCAATATTGCTTCTCTGCCGGCAATATTTTTTCCAATGCAAAAAAAAGCAGCGGGCACATTGGCAGTTTTTAGCAAATCCAAAATTTCTGTGGTATACGCTTCCACCGGACCATCATCGAAGCTAATAGCAATTTGTTTTTTGGTAGTCGTCCTCTTACACAAAACTTTCATAAAAAAATTGCTGCCCACATAATAAGATCCATAAAATAAAACCAGTGAGTAAACAATCAGCAATGGCAAAAGCGTGAGCCAGTGCACCATATTTTTACTTGCAAGCACTATGGCTACCAGTGCAAGGCTAATAAAAACAATATTGGTAGTCCTGAAATTCAGCATGCGCTTACCAACATTAAAGAATGATGGATGTTTTGGTAATGATTGTACACCAAAATTTTCTTTATGCTTTTTGATGAAGCAGAATCTATTATAGATGGGATGCTTCCAGTCTTTGCGATTACTACAGCTAGCCATAATGCAAACGCTGTGCTGGTAGGATATTCGCCGCAAAGATTTTTATAGCCTATATTAGAAGTCTTTACAAAAAGATTTTTACTTATTTCGTTATAAACAGCATCTTCTTTTGCATCACCATTTGCACCCATAATCAGCAAATCGATATCTTCTATTGCGATGGATTGTGCCGCTAAAAAATTCTCTATCTCCTTTTTACTATCAGCAACGGAAGCCGGCTTATAAAAGGTATGCACTGCTTCTAACACAGCCATATCTTTTGCTGTTGATTCTTTGCTTAATAGAAAAAACGCTGCGCCTTCGCCTGCAATTGTTCCTTTGGTATCCGCCGTATATAAGTTTGTGTTCGTTGTATCGCTTGCGGTTTTATACAAACCAAACCTGCTAAGTATAGCATGACTATAATCCGTTATTTCGTCGGCGGCGCCGGTTAAAACATTTTTTGCAGCACCTTCTTCCATCAGCATCATTGCATCCAGCAAAGCACTTTCAAAAGAAAATCCACGATGTACAAATGTGTTGTTATAATTGTGGCACTGCAATAGCAAAGCTATCTGCGCACCAATCGTATTGTGGGTTGATTGAATAAATGCAGTAGGCGTAAGCATCTCTTCATTCTGTTCCGCCATTTTTCTAAGAAAAACACCTGT
Organism: Chitinophagaceae bacterium; assembly: GCA_047602295.1. Classification (GTDB taxonomy): domain Bacteria; phylum Bacteroidota; class Bacteroidia; order Chitinophagales; family Chitinophagaceae; genus JACMLD01. The sequence continues at coordinate 67,406 of JASGHP010000001.1, forward strand.
GTCTTCCAAACAGCCATAAGCTGTGCCCATCACAATCGCATCAGGGTTTTGCACACCTGCATCTTTTAAACAGTCCATGGCTGCTGCAGTGCCCATTTTTATAATGCGGCTCATTCGGCGAATGGCTTTTGCGTCTATGTATTGCAGGTAGTCTGGTTCTACACACCGAAGCCGGTTACCTTTTTGTTCCACTAATTCCTGCAAAGGAGCTTCACCAAAAGTTTTTTGGGGCGAAACATTTCCTGTGGCGCTGATAAATGCTTTCATCTTTACAGTTTTGAAAAAATTAAAGATGAACAATTGCCGCCAAAGCCAAATGAATTGCTAAGCACATGGTCTACCTGTACGCCTTTCTGAAATTTTTTCTCTGGCACAAAAGGCAATGCCGTCATAGGCGTTTGCAGGCGAAGATTGGGATAAATAACACTATTCTTTATTGCCAATGCAGAAAATACCGCTTCTATACCGCCGCTTGCCCCCAATGTATGACCGGTAAATGCTTTTGTAGAACTCATTTTGGGGTAATGAGGTTCAAACAAACGCTGTATAGCCGTTCCTTCAGAAATATCATTGTTGTAAGTGCCAGTACCGTGCAGGTTTATATAGCTGATGTCTTTTGTTTGCAAGCCGCTTAATGCAAGCGCACCTTTCATAGCAGCATAAGAACCTGCTCCATCTGGCGATGATGCTGTCTGGTGATGCGCATCATTGGCATTTGCGTAGCCGCTCAATTTGCAATACAATTTCTTTTGCAAACCTGCTGCTACTTTTTCTGATACCAATACTACATATCCAGCGCCTTCGCCAAGATTTAAACCACGGCGGTTTTCATCAAATGGCATACACCATTCTTTGTCCAGTATCTGTAAAGTATTAAACCCGTTGAGCGTAAATTTTGTAAGCGCATCTGCTCCACCGGCTACTACCACATCCAATAGGCCATGTTTAATCATCCGTGCGCCAAAGAAAATACTATTGGCGCTGGAAGAGCAGGCTGTGCTAACTGTGCTTACAAAATTTTTGATGCCGAGTGCATCTGCTACTAATTCTGTAACGGTGCCGCATTCATGGTTTACTACTTCGCGTAGTCGTCCGCTATTGTTGTTTTGCAAAAATCCGGGAAAGAATAATTCAGTTTTATCCATGCCGCCTACAGAATTGGCAGAAATAAAACCAGTGCGCAAACTGCTGATGTTTTCAATAGCTGCATCCTGTAATGCTTCTTTCGCAGCCATTACGCCTAACAAGGCTGTGCGACTGGTAGAAACAGAAAGTCCAGCAGCGTCTGCCAATTGCTGGTTGCTTAATTTTACTTCTGCAACCGGAATGGTGTTCTTATAAATGGTATCTAGTAAAGTGATAGGACCAATACCGGCTTCTTCCTTTTCCAACGATTGCAAACAGCTTGCTGCATTGTTGCCAATGGCGGAAACAACACCCACTCCTGCTACATAAACGGCTGCGCTTTTTGTGTACATGAATTTTTATGCCTGGTGGCTTTTAATGTATTCGGCCATTGTTCTTACACTCTGAAAAACTTTCGGGCCATCTTCAGCATTGTTCAGTTTAATATTGTATTGCTGCTGCAACAATACAATCAGTTCCAGTGCATCTATGGAATCAAGACCAAGACCTTCTACAAACAAAGGTTGATCATCGCCAATCTCTTCTGGTTTTACGTGCTGCAGGTTCAATTGCTCCACAATCTGCTTTTTCAAATCCGACATTAACTTATCCATGTGTTGTCTGGTATGTGTTATGAATGTTTTCGGCTGTAAAATTAATGCTATGCGGGGTATTTTTCTTCTTTTCTACCAGCCAGAGGCAGGCTTTATAATCGTTGCCCAAAACTTCCACCCAGCCGCAGATACAAGCCTGCAAAGCATTCGTTTCCAATAAACCGGAAACATAGCGCTGTAAAAAAGCCGCATCAAAGTTTTCAAAAATAAAAAAATCGTTTTCGCCTTTAAACTGGTGGCGGATGCAGATTTCGCCCAACACAATATTGGGCAAAGTATAGACAAACAAAGCCGGGCTGGCCATTGATTTTACGGTATCGTAATACTTTATGTCTGTATCCAGGCTGCTGTTTTTGTTGCAAAAAAGCAAGCCGATATCTTCCGGCGCATAAACAGTTTTATCAAAACTGCCTTGCAATAAAATTTCCGTGGTCATCCAACCTAGTTTGGCCAGATTGTCCATTTTATAAAAGCGGGGATAATTAATGTTGAAGTGCTGATAGATGGCTGGTAAAAATTCCTGCACAGGCAAATCTTTGTTTTCAAACAAAACTTTGCCATCTTTTATCAGCTTGTTACCTGCAATACCGCAACTGGCGTTGATATATAAACTCTCTGTCAAAATAAAAATTATTGCGCCTTTGCCGCATTGTATTTATCCCTTGCTTCAATGGTTTTAGCAAGTTTGGTAACCGATACTTTGGCGTTTTTTACAAAATCATTATTCAAATCCCACACATAGCCGGCCAGTACAGAGCAAATTTTATTTTTTATCTCCTGCACAGGATTGTCTGCAAAGAAGATGGTATCCAGTGTGCCGTCGTACCACGCTTCCACATAAACGCGGAATGCACTTACGCCCTGCATGGTCGGTTCCATGTATTCTTTTTCCCAGTCTATTGTTTCTCCATTTAGTTTACGAATAACAAGCTGTGCAGCGGTTTGACTGGACACAGTGGCCAATGTAACGCCAGATGAAAAGATAGGATCTAAAAATTCTGTTACATTACCAGTCAGCACAAAACCTTCTCCGTAAAATTTATCTGTAGTAGTGGACCATGATTCCAGAACCTTGGGTTCAAAAGCGAATTCTACATCTTTAAACCTCTCCGCAAAATAAGGCTGTGTGGCAATTAATGCTCTTAATTGTTCTTCATTAGTACCACCGTATTCTTTAAAAAATTCAGGGTGACCAACAAACCCTAATGACGTAACACCACTTGAAAAAGGAATGATCCAAACCCATACACCGGGCTTGTGCACTACAATGGTGATGCGGTTGGGCTCATCATCCATTGATCTTTTTTTGTCTACCGTATGCGTAAACAATGCTTTGCGTGGAGGTTGTGTGGAAGGCCTGTCCAGGTTAAATAATTTTGGTATCACACGTCCATAACCGCTTCCATCAACAATAAACCTTGCTTTTATTTTTGTTTGATTGCCGTCTTTATCTTCTACAGTTGTTACAGAATCGCTTCCATTAAATTCAATGCCAGTAACAGTGGTTTCATAACAGACAGGCACACCCATCTTTTCCACCGTATCTGCCAGCGTTTTATCAAACTCGCCGCGAGGCACTTGCCATGTCCAGCTCCAGCCTTGTGTAAATTGATCAGCAAAAAAGTAATCGCATATTTTTCCATTCTTCACAAACTTGGCCCCAAACTTTTCCTGGAAATGTTTTTCTTTTACTGCATCCACAAACTTTGCTTCAGTTAATGCTTCCATGCAACGGGGCAACAGGCTTTCGCCAATTACAAAACGAGGAAACAATAGCTTCTCTACAATCTTAACACTGAAGCCCGCTTGTTTTATAATAGATGCAGCCACTGTTCCACTAGGACCAGCGCCAATTACCAATACATCTACTGATTCTGTTTGCATATATTTATATTTGTCTGAACCATGATTGATAGGATTAAAGGATTATCATGATCATTTCCTGTGTATTATCGTAATAATTTGCTAGCTACAAGCATCTTAAACGCATTTTCACATTTCTCACATTCGTCACATTTTCACATTTGTCTTCTCAATCTGCGTTCTATCCTCTATTTTCTCTTCTTGCATTTCAGCAATGTCTGGCTAAGGCCAATATGATCTATTTGTTCGGCTATGTCAAAACCCGCTTCATGCACACAAGCTAAAAATGTTTCTGCACTGTACATCTGGCTATTACCATTTGCCAATGCTGTGAAATAGAGTGATGTTTGTTGCAGGCAGAAGGCGGCTATTTCAAACTTCTGTTTATCCCAGAATGGTTCCAGTATAAAAACATAACCATCATCATCAATGGCTTCGTGGCATCTTTTAAGGATTGAAACAATTTCTGCTTCCGAAAAACAATCCAGGAACTGGCTCATCCAGATAGCATCAAATCCTTTCGGGAATTTTACAGATTCATCCAGTATGTTTACCGGCGTAAATGAAATGCGATCTGAGAGACCCAAATCGGCCACTCTTTTCTTAGCCACATTCAATTGGCCGGGCAAATCCATAATGGAAACCTGTATGTCTGGTGAATAATTAACTGAAGCAATGGCCCATTTGCCTGTATTGCCGCCTACATCCAGCAATTTTTTGATGCCGCCTTTATATACTTTTGGAAGCACTAATGGAAATGCGTCATCAGAAAAAAAGTGATCAAAACTGAACCAGCTCTTTTGCACATGTGGCGGCAATTGAGAAAGACCTTCATAAATAGTAGGCCAATTGCCAAATTCTTTTAGGCCTGCGGGCTTGCCGGTTTCAATGCTTTCATCTAATGCAAACAAACCTTTATAGTTTACATCATGCACAAAATCCATATTGGTGCGGGTAAGCCCATCATGCAAAATGAAATAACCAGTTTTGCCCAGTGTATATTTTTTATCGTTGATAAGCACAAGGCCCATTCCCAAAGCAGACTCCAATAAAACCCTAACGCCATAGCGGGATAATTTTACTTTCTCTATTATTTCTTCTATGGTTAATCCATTGCTGCCACTATTCTCAATCTCAGTCAGTATGCCTGAGTTGCGTAAAATGCGGGCAGCCTGAAAAATTACCGGGCCAAAAGCAATCCATTGCGCCACTTCTTTGGCTTCAAAAGCAGATTTTTTCTCCTTGCTAAAAAACTTCATAGTTGATATGTCTGATTTCTGATTTTTTGATGTCTGATTTGTTTAATGCAGCCGACCTGAGCCTTTAATTACTTCATTGGTGTTTTGCCTTTCATCAACACAAAAACAGGACTGTGAAAATAGTCAAATCTGATCATGTAGAACAACTCTCGTCTCTCGGTTCACGATTCACGCTAATCCGTCTTACTAAACACCAATGCAGCATTGCAGCCGCCAAAACCAGAAGCAGTTTTCAGGCAATGGGCTGCATCTACGTCTATAATTTCTTTACAAACAGTAATGGGTTTGGATACACCTATTTCTTGAAAACCTTTAGTGGGTATCATTTTCTTTTGCTGCAAAGAACGGATGGCAATGGCCGACTCCACCACACCCGCAGCACCGAGTGTATGACCATAATATCCTTTCAAACTATGCAATGGAATTGATTCCATACCTGCCAAAGAAAAAGCCTTGGCTTCCATCTCATCATTGTAAACAGTAGCCGTGCCATGTGCAGAAATAAAACCAATATCAGCAGCCTGCACATTGGCTTGCTTTAACGCCTTGTTGATGGCAATACACAGCTCCTGCCCGCTTCTGCTGGGACCAGAAATATGATTGGCGTCATTGCTAACTGCGCCACCGCTTAGTTTAATTTTTTTATCTCCTTCATTGGTGGATAAAACAATGGTAGCAGCCGCTTCTCCCAGATTAATGCCATTGCGTGTTGCATCAAATGGTTTGCAGGGCTGGCTGCTCACTGCCTGGAAAGATTGAAAGCCGGAAAGAATAAATTCAGTAATAATGTCTGCACCAACAACAACAGCGTTTTGATATTGGCCTGTTTCCAACAATCGTTTGCCTGTAAGTAAAGCAGTAAGACCGGAAATACAGGCATTGCTAACTATCAATGGTGTATTGGCTGCTTTAAAAAATGTAGCTATTTTTTTTGCTGATGCGAATAAGCCAATATCATTTTTTATTGATTCATTCAGTGCGGATGTTTCCAGCAATGAAATATTTCCTTTGGTGCTTGAAATAATTAAAATGGTTTCGGCAGATTGTAGTTTGATATTGCTTTCTTCCAACGCATTTGTAATAGAAAGTATAATAAGCTGTTCAAACTTTGTATAATCGTTTGATAATTTTTCAGAAAGCTCTTTTTCTATAAGAGATGCATAAAATGGAACCGGAGAAATTTTATTCAATGCATGTTCTTTAACACCAGTTTCATTTTGCAACAGCGCACTAAAGTTTGCTTCCGTTGTTTTGCCCAGCGGAGAAATGATATTGTCAGAAACTACATATACATCCTTCATCATTTTTTTACATCATTCCATGTTCCTTTTTCCATGCTTCAAAAAAAGGCGGGTTGGTTAATTGCAGCACTGAGTTTTCCTTGTCTAAAAAAACCTGTATAGATGTTCCTTTTGCTACCAGTTTATTATTTGCTGCGTTGTGTATATTATACTGAAATACAATTTTTGCCGCTTCGCAGGGTATGTATTTTGTTTCAATGATCATTGTATCGCCGTAGCGCAAGCTTAGTTTGTAATCGCATGCTGCATGCACTATCGGCACTACATAACCATGTTTATAAAAATCCAGGTAGCGAAGCCCGTGTGTAATACCAAATGCTTCTCTTCCATCTTCAAAATAACGAAGGTAATGTCCGTGCCACACAATGCCCAACGGATCTGCTTCATTAAAACGGACCGGTATCTCTGTTTTTTCTATCAGGAATTTTTTCATGCAACAGTCTTTCTACAAAACGAAATACCAACCGTTCATTATTGAAATTTCTTCTGCCACTCTTTGTATTTATCATCACCAATATCTCCCAGCAATCTTTTTACCGGAATTACCCAATAGTTTTTAAAACCAAAACCCATTCCTACTTTTTCTTCTATTCTTTCTGTGTACAACATTTTCTTGCTGCTCATGTCAATAAAAGTTACCCATATAGCAGCGGCTTTATTGGTTTTGCTCATGGCTTCCATTACAAAAAGAATTCCCAATCCTTTTTTACCCTGGTAGTCGAAACCTTTTACCAGGCTTACGATATCGTCTTCTTTCAAACGATGAAAATCTGCTGTATTGGTAGATTTTATTTGAGGAGGGTCTATTTTTTCGTTGCGCTTGTTTACAGGACCCAAATCGTGGTCAACAATTTTTTTGTGAAAAGCAGTGGCCAGTGTTTCTTTTTTACCATCAGCTGCGGCGCCTTCATTGATGCCTGCATATTGCCTGTCTACAATATCTTTTTCATTGGCATTGGCATCGTCAATTATTTTTGTTTTGGTAAAATCAATACCAAGATAGAGTGCTGTTGTTTCATCAGAATTAAAAAATTCTTTCAGTGTTTGTGAAAAGGCAGTTTGCGCCAGCATTATTAAGGCAAATGAAAAAAGGCCGGCTTTTACTGATCGTTTCATGGTTATATTTTTTTATGATTCTTAATAAAAATTTTCATTTCGCAACGTGCAATCAATTTTTCTCCGCAACGAATGGTTCCTTTTACTACAGATACATCAAACACCTGGTTGCCTATCACAATTTCTGTTTCAATTATATCGCCCACGGCTGGTAACGCATGCACTTCAAAATTTTTAACAGCACCTATATAACCAACCCTTACCGGTTCGTTATCTTTTTGCGCTTCATAGCCGGCCTTAGCCGCTGCAGTTTGTGCAATGTTTTCCAGTAGCCCTGGCTCTGTAAAAAAACCATTTTCCACAAAAATGTTATCGGCCTTTACATGCAAACGGGTTTTGGTAAAATCACCATTACCACCAGCTAAAGTGTCAATCATCACAAACGGTTTGCGTTGCGGTATCAGCGATTCTATATTTTCATTTATCTCTGTCATCTATGCTTGCCAAAAATTATAATAATTAAACCATTGTTCGGGATACATTTTTGCTTTCTCTTCCATCTCCGCTACAAAATCCTGCAGCACCTGTTGCATCATCTCATCCCGCTTCATGCCTCCATATTGTTTTATAGTGCTTGCATACAAATGATAATGCAAATCTGTTTCTTTAAAAGCAAACACAAAAGAAAGCGGCACTTTAAAAGTTGCAGCCAATACAAAAGGCCCAGCCGGAAATTTTGCCGGTTCTCCTAAAAAATTACAGGTAATGGTCTTGTTTCCTTCTACAAACCTGTCTGCATGTATGCAAACCAGCTCATTGTTTTTAAGCGCTTCGCTGATAGCATATATGTGCGAGAGGTCTTCCTTAATTACAATCACCTGCATATTTCTTTTCCCGGTTACGCCTTCCAGGTAGTTCTTTATTTTCTGGTGTTCTCCATCGTACATTACCACGTTAATCTTTGTCTCCAGGCGTTTCAGCAAATGACCTGCTATATCCCAATTGCCCAAATGTGCACTTATCAATAAACCACCTTTTTGCAGGGCAGTAATAGCACGCAGGTGTTCTTCTCCATCAAAATTCCAGGTAAACTTATTTTTTATGCCAGACATCACCACAATCTTATCAATGATAGATTGCCCCAAGCGATAATAGTTTTTGTACAACAGGCCAAAGGATTTTATGCGACTGTAATGTAACTTTTTATGAAAATAGTGAAATATAAGTTTTGATGATTTGAACGAGAATAAAAAATAATAAATCACCACTAACCTTAATAGAAGGTAAGCAGGCATTACCCCAAAATTTTTGAGGATGCTAACAAAGATGCGGTAACCAAGTGGGGTGCCCTTGCTTTTACCTTGCCAGGAAGGCATTATGCAAGTTCTTTAGCATTAACGCGGCGGGTAACATAATCATAGAAATCCTGGAATGTGGCAATACCGGTAAAATCTTCTGGTTTTACTTTAAAACCAAAATTGCTTTCCACCACTACTACCAGGTCTATATAATCCAGGCTATCCAGATCAAGTGTTTCTTTCAGGTTGGCAGACGGGGTTATCTTTCCGGGTTCTACTTCAAACTCTTCGGTAAGAAATTCATTTATTTTCAGGATAATGTTCTCGTTCGTCATATCAGGTAGTTTAGTGGGTCCACTTTTTTACAATGAGGGAAGAATTGGTTCCCCCAAACCCAAAAGAATTCGACAAAAATATTTCAAATTCTTTACTTATGGTACTTTTTACTATATTCAGTTTTGCAGAATCTTCGTCCGGGTTTTCAAAATTAATATTTGGTGCTATAAACCCGTTTTGCATCATCAGCATAGAATACACAATCTCGCTGGCACCCGCCATCCAGCACTCGTGGCCGGTCATAGATTTTGTTGAACTTACATAAGGCAGCGAGCCTCCAAAAACTTCATCAATCGCTTTGGCTTCGCTGGCATCACCCGCCGGTGTAGACGTAGCATGTGCATTGATGTAGGCAATGTCTTTTGCCTGCAACCCTGCATCTTTCAGCGCCATAGACAATGCCCTTACCGGGCCGTCTACGGTGGGGTTAGAAATATGCGCCCCGTTTGACGAAAATCCATAACCCACCACTTCTGCCAAGATATTCGCCCCTCTTTTTTGTGCCGATTCCAGGCTTTCCAAAATCACAGTAGCCGCACCACCGCTGGGTATCAAACCATCCCTGTCGCGGTCAAACGGCCTGGATGCTTTTGTTGGGTCCATTTCCCGCACCGAAAACGCTGATAAAGCATCAAAATTGCTCATCGAGAATTTGTTAACCTCTTGTGCGCCGCCGCAGATAACGCATTCCTGCAAACCACTTTTTATAAAATGATAACCCAGGCCAATAGCATGGGAACCACTTGCACACGCAGCGCTTACCGTAAAGTTCACGCCACGCAGTTTGAAGATTGTTGCCAGATTCATGGTCACAGTAGAGTTCATGGTCTGAAACACATAACCAGAGCCCACCAGCATGGTATCTTTCTTATCGCGCAAAATATCATTGCTGTGAACGGTAGGTTCAGCAGTGCTGTCGTTACCATATAGCACGCCCACTTCTTTACTGTCTATATAATCCTGGTCCATGCCCGCTTGCTTCAAAGCTTCCACGGTAGCCAGGTAAGCATATTCGCCTTGTTCCGGCAGCATTACACGTGCACGCCTGTCTAGTATGCCTTTTAAATTGGGCCTTTCTACAAAGCCTGTTAGTGCGCTGCGGTAGCCAAAATCTTTTCGTTCCGGATCATACACAATGCCCGATTTGCCTTCATAAAGCGACTGCCTTACTTCCTCCATGTCTTTACCCAGGCAGGAGTAAATGCCCATTCCCGTAATCACTACTCTGTTCATATAGTATGTAGTATAGAGTATTTAGTATATAGACGCTCGGTCGTTTTAATTAAAAATAATTTTGTTGAGCCGGCATTGGTAACACAGATGTAACGACTGTTGCGACGCTCCGTTCAACAGTTGTATCGCTGATGATCTATGGCTTCTGTGCTACTTCCGGTTTTGTTTCTCGCAGTGCTTATGGCGGAGCAGCGTTCGCAAAGTTTCGTAAGTATTTACCGTGGACTCTGCTCCTTTGTGTTCGCTGCGAGAAACCTTTTCCATCTCAAACAATCAACTGCCAATATAATGCAAGCTGTTATATTTTACTACAACATTGTATGGCTTGCTAAAAAATAATATTGCTACAATTGCATTTGCCCCGGTAAAATTACATCCTTGATTGATTTCAGAGCGTTAATCCAGGCCTGGATTGTATGAAGTGTGATTATTGAGGTATTAAATGAATCTTTTATTTCCCGTGGTAGTAAAACATTGCCTGCGATCAAGGTTAGGTTGCTTGTGCCATTATCATGCTATTCGCTTCGAATAATCCTTCAATCCCTTAATTCTTTAATCAAGGTCAGGAGTACAAACCACCATTTACAGAAATTACTTCACCGGTAATGTAGGCTGATTCTTTTGCGGCAAGAAATCCCACCGCATGAGCCACTTCTTCAGGAGATCCAAAACGATTGACGGGTATCATAGCGGCCAGTTCTTTTTCATTCAGGCCTTCCGTCATGTCTGTTTTTATAAAACCAGGCGCTACGGCATTCACCGTGATGTTGCGCTTTCCCACTTCCTGCGCCAGTGCTTTGGTAGCGCCAATAATGCCTGCTTTAGCTGCAGAGTAATTGGTTTGCCCGGGCATTCCTTTCAGGCCAGATAAAGACACCACGTTTATAATGCGGCCATATCTTTTCATGACCATCTGTTTCAGCACAAGACGGGTAACAAAGAAAAATCCATCCAGGCTGGTTTGCAGTACATCGTCCCAATGGCTGTCTTCCATAAACACCATCAGCACATCTTTTTTTATACCGGCATTGTTTACTAGCACTTCTATGTTCTTTTCTTTGTTGGCTTCCATCCAGCCACCCAGTTTTTGCTGCACATCTTCTCTTACGGCCACATCAAACTGCAGCAGTTCTCCATCGCCACCTTTTTCTTTTATCAGCGCCATGGTATTGGCAGCCTCGGTTTCATTGCCTTTGTAATTTACCAGCACATAGTAACCCAGGGCCGCCAGCTTAAGGCAAACCGCTCTTCCTATTCCTCTAGACCCGCCTGTAACCAATGCACAATTCATAGTAAATCTTAAAATGCTTTTGAAACAAAGGCAAATGGCTATTCGCCCCTACGCCCTATGCCCGGTAATATTATTTAGACAAAGCCGCAGATGGCTTCGTCGTTGCCCTTGCAGAGAAAACATTGTCTGCATTCTCCAGGTATAATTTTATTTGCTTTAATTCTTTGTACATAGGCTTGTCTTCTACAAATCTTGGGAAGATTTTTCTTCCTTCTTTAAAAACTTCCGAGGTAAAGCTTGACAGTCTATCTGTACATTCCAGGAAGTCTACTGCCTGCATTACTGCCACCAGTTGTATAGCCAGCACTTCAAAAGAATTATCAATAACGCGTTTGGCAATATTGGCTGCATTGGTACCCATACTCACAATATCCTGGTTGTCGTTGTTGTTAGGTATGCTGTGCACATACATCGGGAAAGAAAGTGTTTGATTTTCTGCCACAGTAGAAGTAGCGGAAAACTGCATACCCTGTACGCCAAAATTGAAACCCAATACACCCAGGTTTACAAATGGAGGAAATTTCTGGTTCAGCTTATCGTTCAGCAAATAGTTTAATTGCCTTTCTGCCAGCATGGAAAGTTTGGTAGTGGCAATTTTTAGTTTGTCCATCTCCAGCGAAACATAATCTCCATGAAAATTACCTCCGTGAAAAATATTCTGGTTGGCTATATCAATAACCGGGTTGTCATTTACAGAATTCAATTCATTTACAACCGTTGCTTCTGCCTGCATAATGGTATCGTAAATAGGACCCAATACCTGGCTTACACAACGCAATGAATAATATTCCTGCACCTTATCTTCAAAAACTTCCTGGTTGATATTTTCTGCTTTATAAAGGTGCTGAGATCTGCTGCGGATCATTTTGCTATCCTTCAGCATTTCTCTTTCCATAGCGGCAATTTTGTTTTGGCCGGTATGTTTCTTTACTACGTTCAGTTCATAAGAATAATGATCGTCAAAAGCTTCCACTACTTCATTGGTCATAGCAGAAAGCGTTACACTCCACTCCAGCAGTTTTTTTGCTTCAATAATATTTACAAGGCCAATGCCTGTCATGGCAGAAGTTCCGTTCAATATTGCCAGGCCTTCACGCATGTAGATAGCCAATGGCTTTATGCCTAATTCTTTATATACTTTTTCTGTGGGTTGCAAAGTTCCTTCATACACCACTTCTCCTTCTCCAATTAAAACCAATGCCAGGTGAGCCAATTGCACCAGGTCTCCGCTGGCGCCCACGCCGCCATGCTCGTAAATGCATGGGTAAACGTTCTTATTGATAAGCGTTGCCAGCAGTTCTACCGTATCTGTATGTACGCCGGAAAAGCCCTGCATCAAACTGTTGAGGCGGGCCAGCATCAATGCTTTTACATAAATAGGCTCCAATAGCTTTCCACCGCCAGAGCAATGGCTGCGGATAAGATTGTATTGCAGTTGCGTAATATTCTCTTCGCTTACCTTGTATTGTGCCATTGGCCCAAAACCGGTATTGATGCCGTATATCAGCTTGTTTTTTGAGAATTTTTTCAAAAACTGGTGACTGTCATCTACTCTCTTAAGTGCATCCGCAGCTATAGAAACCTGTTTCCCTTTGAATAAAACTTCGTTGCAATCATCCAGCGTCAGCTGTTTATCCACAATAACGTTCATAATGCTTTTGTAATGGTTTGAGCGCACCAAAAGTAATATAAACCGGGGATATAGCAGGGGTAGATTTAGCTTATGCGGCGGCCTGCTGTCAAACGCCACAGATTCACAGATTACATGGTTGCGCGGCTATCTTCCTGATTAAAGGGGCAAGTGCATTTAGTGTAGCTTTAAATTCAGATTACCACAGAGGCTTTAAAAATTTGCGCTAATCTATTTCAGGGCAGATAGTATCGACACGCTTATTAATTTCTTTCGGTCTCAGTCATTACAGCAATAAAATCTGTGAATCTGTGGCCAATATTTTCCGCACATAAAAAGCATCAATCTCTGTTATATTTGTAACAACAGTTCCCGTCCCTTCTAAACATTTCCGCAACATTTCTGCCTGCCTGTTTTTTATCATCCACCAAAAACTTACACATGAGAAAACATGCCCTTACACTTCTTGCTTTTAGTGTACTTGTCACATTTCAGTTGTATTCACAGAAAAAAGATCCACAGGCTGCTGTAAAAGAAAAAATGATAACCGATTTGCAGGGGCAATACAACAAATACAAAAGCATTGCTTACTCCATCTGGTCTTATGCTGAAGTGGGTTATAAAGAAACCAAAAGCACCGCATTGCTGCAATCCACTTTAAAAGAAAATGGATTTAGCATTGAAAACGGCGTAGCCGGCATGTCTACGGCTTTTGTAGCCAGCTATGGAAGTGGCAAACCGGTAATAGGCATACTGGCAGAGTTTGATGCATTGCCCGGCCTATCGCAGGATACAGTGCCGGAGCGCAAACCCTTTCCGGAGAAAATTGCCGGCCATGCATGCGGGCATCATTTGTTTGGCACTGCATCCGTAGCAGCAGCCATCGAACTAAAAAAGATGATTGAACAAGGAAAACTAACGGGCACCATCAAGCTATTTGGATGTCCGGCAGAAGAAGGTGGCAGCGGCAAAGTATATATGGTGCGAGAAGGATTGTTTAACGATGTGGATGTTGTGCTGCACTGGCATCCGGGTTCTGCTAATGCTACTGCTATTGAATCCTCACTGGCAGATATAACCGCTAAATTCCGTTTTCATGGATTGTCTGCACATGCTGCTGCTGCACCAGATAAAGGAAGAAGTGCGCTTGACGGAGTAGAAGCCATGGACAATATGGTAAACATGATGCGTGAGCATGTACCGCAGGATGCACGCATACACTATGTCATTTCAAATGGTGGAAGGGCGCCCAATGTGGTGCCTGATTTTGCAGAAGTATGGTATACAGTTCGCCATAAAAACAGGAATGAAGTAATGCGCATTTTCGATTGGGTAGTGCAGGCTGCTAACGGTGCTGCTATGGGCACGCAAACAAAAGTGGATTATGAAATTTTAAGCGGGGAGTATGAAACACTTTCCAACAAAGCATTGGCCATTGCCCTGCAAAAAAATCTTGAGAAAGTAGGAGGTGTTCAATACACAGCATCAGAAACTGATTTCGCAAAAAAGATACAGGCCAGTTATACTTACAAAGTGCCTGCACCGGAAGAAGCTGCCAAAGTAGAACCATTGTTGCTGGAAAAAATCAACACAGTATTTTATGCTTCTACAGATGTGGGTGATGTAAGCTGGACGGTGCCTACTATTGGCATGAGTGCCGCTACCTGGGCGCCGGGCACACCGCCACATAGCTGGCAGGCTGTTGCTTGCGGCGGCACAGATCTTGGGTTTAAAGGAATGATGGTGGCAGCAAAAACAATTGCATTAACAGGTTTGGATTTGCTAACCGATAAAACACTGCTGGAAAATGCAAAGAAAGAATTTAATGAAGCACGTGGTGCAGATTTTAAATACAAAGCAATACTGGGCGATAGAAAACCGCCATTGAATTATAGAGATTGATAGCTGAAGTAAAATAAAAAAGAGGCCGTCTCCATTAAAGACGGCCTCTTAAGGTTAAAACACAAACGGGTTACTGATTACTAGAACTTTTATAGCTTCTGGTATTTTTCAGTTACTTCCATATTGCGGGCATTGTCAACTCTTACTGTTGTCCAGTTTTTGCTGTCTTCCAGTTTTACAAAATAGTTGATCTCATCGCCTACAATAAATTCTGTAACACCAAAGATTGTTTTGTCAGAAAATTTCTTTTTCAATTTGCATTGAATGTCTACAGGCAATTGGTCAGCAAAATAATAACGGCGGGAGCTGACGAAGTTTCCATCTTCATCATACTTAACATAGGTGCTAATGCCTTTTTGTGTAAACTTTACAGTGTACTGATCCGAGTTATCTGTCCAAACTACATTCTCTGCATCTTTAAAAGTTGCTTTAAATGCTTTCAATGCTTTTTCAGAAACAATAGGATTTGCGGCAAAAGAACTTACTGCTATAACAAGTGCGCTGGCGATTAAGAATACTTTTTTCATGGCTTTGCTTTTTATTTATGTTGCTTAGAAGGATAAGATGACAAACCAAAAGTAATAGCGCAAATGACGGAAGTCAATTGAATTGGGAGTATCGGTAACCACATGATAAGAAATGAAATAAACTATTCATGTAGTCAATAAATCGAGTTATAACATCATCTTTTAAAAAGCTTGCCAGCAAAGGGTTTCAAGCCAATTTCATTTAATTGTTAGTGCTGCGTTAAGTATGTGTTAAACTGGAATAGTGTTTTGCTTCATGATAATTATGCATCTTTGCAATCTATTTTTTAATTAGATCAATTATGAAAATCGCAACTAAGTTTATACATGCAGGTGCAGAACCCGATCCTTCCACCGGTGCTATTATGACGCCTATTTTTCAAACCTCTACTTATGTACAGGAAGCGCCTGGCAAGAACAAAGGTTTTGAATATGCACGTTCGCAAAACCCTACACGGCAGGCATTGGAAGAAGCGCTGGCTACTATAGAGAATGGCAAATACGGTCTAGCTTTTAGCAGTGGCGTAGCGGCAACAGATGCAGTTATAAAATTATTATCGCCCGGCGACGAAGTAATTGCAGCCAGTGATATGTATGGTGGCACTTATCGTTTATTTACCAAAGTGTTTGAGAAGTTTGGAATCAAGTTTATTTATGTTGATACTACTAATACTGCCAATATCAGCAAAGCTATAACGGCCAACACCAAGCTAATTTGGCTGGAAACACCCACTAATCCGCTGATGAATATTACAGATGTGGAAGCGGTGGTTGCTATTGCACGTACAAAAAAAATATTGGTGTGCGTAGATAATACGTTTGCTTCTCCTTACCTGCAAAACCCGCTTGATGCAGGCGCAGACATTGTAATGCATTCTTCTACCAAATATCTAGGTGGTCATAGTGATGTAATACAAGGTGCTTTGGTGATGAATGATAAAGACCTGCGCGACCAGTTATACTTCATACAAAAAAGTTGTGGTGCTGTGCCAGGGCCAATGGATTGCTTCCTGGTATTGCGTGGCATTAAAACATTGCATGTGCGCATGAAGCAGCATTGTGAAAATGGTGAGAAGATAGCGCATTGGTTGCGCAATCATCCTGCTATTGGCAAAGTATACTGGCCGGGTTTTGAAGACAACAACAACTATGCGGTTGCCAAAAAACAAATGCGTGGCTTTGGTGGCATGATAAGTTTTGAATTGAAAGACGATAGCACAGCAGCAGCTATGAAAGTTTTGTCGTCTACAAAAATATTCTCGCTGGCAGAGAGCCTGGGCGGTGTTGAGTCATTGATTAATCACCCCGCATCTATGACGCATGCTTCTATACCAAGAGAAGAAAGAATTAAAAATGGCCTCAGTGATTCACTGATACGCCTTAGCGTGGGCATAGAAGATGCAGATGATTTAATTGCAGATTTACAGCAAGCCATTGGTGGGTAGTAGAAGGAGATTGAAAGCAATGAACGATGAAAAGCTAAAAGATTTTTTTGACAGGAAGGTGGCGGAATACAATAAGCCATCTTTCATTCCTGCCGATCCTGTTTCCATACCACATTTGTTTAGCAAACAGCAAGACATAGAGATAGCGGGTTTGTTTGCGGCCTTGTTTGCCTGGGGAAACCGCACCACCATTATTGCCAAATCGAAAGAATTAATGGCATTAATGGACAATGAGCCTTATGCTTTTTGCATTGGACACAGCCAGCAAGAGTTAAAAAAGTTATTGCAGTTCAAGCATCGTACGTTTAACACAACAGACCTTTTATACTTTATACAGTTTCTGCATCATCATTATACTTTGCACAAAAGTTTAGAAATTGCTTTTAGCCAGTGGATGGATAAAACAGCCATTGATACCGAACAGGCATTGAATGGCTTTCATCAATACTTTTTTTCTTTGCCTGATGCACCTGCACGCACCCGCAAACACATTGCATCACCTCATAAAAAATCTACCTGCAAGCGGTTAAACATGTACCTGCGCTGGATGGTAAGGCGAGATAAAAACGGTGTAGATTTTGGCATCTGGAAAAACATCCGCCCTTCTCAATTAATCTGCCCTATCGATGTGCATGTGGCCCGTGTGGCAAAACGCTTTCAATTATTGCAGAGGAACGCACTCGATTGGCAGGCAGCAACAGAGCTTACCGGCTATTTGCGTACATTAGATAGCAAAGACCCGGTTAAGTATGATTTTGCTTTGTTTGGACTGGGTGCGATTGAGAAGTTTTAAATTTATTTTTCAACCTTTTCCCATGCGCAATATTTTTTTATGCTTGCTGAGCATTATTGTACTAAGCAATAAAGCTTTCACCCAAACAACCAATCAACAAACTGTAGGCAACCTTATTGCATTTGCAAAATTGTATGGCTATGTAAGATATTTTCATCCTTCTGATGAAGCAGCGGCTTTAAACTGGAACGCCTTTGTCATTTATGGAAGCAAAACAGTAATGGCTGCGCAAAACGATGATGACCTAATTAAAAATTTGCAAAATCTTTTTTACCCTATTGCTCCTGCTATCAAAATTTATAAAACCGGTACAGCTACTGATTTTATAAATGCAGATTTATTACCTGCTGATATAAAAAACTATAAACCTGTTGCATGGCAGCATTATGGCATTGGCCTTGGCAACAGCAATAGCATCTATTGGAGTGCACGCACTAATACAGCCGGATATGATAGCATTGATAAATGGCGCAGATTTAATGAAACACCCAAACCAGAAGAATTAATACAAAAGGCGCTTAATAAAAATATCAGCGTTATCGTGCCTCTTGTTTTGTATGGAAACAAAGAGCACACTTATCCTGTTGCTGATGGCTTACAGTTATCCAACCTGCAAAAACAACTACTGGCGCAAGACAGCCTGGAATCAAACAGCAGGTTTATGTACCTGGCAGATGTCATTATTGCCTGGAATATATTCAGGCACTTTTTCGCTTATTGGGAAGATGCGGCACAGGATCCGGAAACTATTTTACACAACGCCCTGGAAAAAACACTAAAAGATAAATCAGATAATGATGTTGTCCAGACTTTAAGGCTGATGACTGCCCCGTTAAATGACGGGCATATAGGTGTATGGAATGAAAAAAATCCTTCATTTGCTTATTATACTCCCATAATGACAACATGGGCTGAAAATAAATTGGTAGTAGCGCATGTGTTAAATAAACAGACCAGTGCAAATCTTAACGCGGGAGATATTATCCTTTCCATAAATGATACTGCCGCCAGCGATTGGCAAAAAAACAGGGACCAATATAACTCTGGTTCGAAGCAACTAAAACAAAGTCGCTCCGACTGGTCTATTCTAAGAGGCGAACAAAACAGTGCCATTTCTTTAACTGTTGAACAGAAAGGAGTGGTTAATAAGATTTCTTTGCAGCGAAATGTACCAATGAAAACTGTATTCGATAAATACACAGATAAAACAACCAGTGGCTTTATAAAGCCTTCGGTTTTTTATATAGACTTAAACAAATGGCCAATGGATTCAATAAAAAGCCATTTGGAAGATCTAAAAAACAGCAAAGCAATTATTTGTGACCTGAGAGGTTATCCCAATGCAAATCATGAATTCATCCGGTATTTAATTACAGATAAGGAAACTGATAAATGGATGTTTGTGCCGCAAATTATCTATCCTGATTTTGAAAAAGTAAGTTATCATGAGGAAGGCTGGTCGTTACAACCGCTTAAGCCACATCTATCGGCCAAAGTAGTTTTTATTACAGATGGAAGAGCTATTAGTTATGCAGAAAGTTATATGGGCTATATTAAAGATTTAAAATTGGCTACAATTGTTGGTCAGCCCACAGCAGGCACAAATGGTAATATAAATACGATTAATTTGCCTGGCGGTTTTCATGTTTTGTTTACTGGCATGCTGGTAAAAAATCACGATGGTAGCAAACATCATTTAAAAGGCATACAACCAGATGTATTGGTAGAACCAACCATAAAGGGCATTGCAGAAGGAAGGGATGAGATGCTGGAAAAAGCACTTCAATTAGCTGAACAATAATAAATGGATTGCTGATTTACCAATGGAGCAACAAGAACTCATATCATCCATCAACCAGGAAATGAATTTGCAGTTGGCACCGCAGCTTTCTTTCGAAGCCATGCGCCTGCAGTTGCAAGCTGTAATAAACGAACTGATCCAGAAAAATTTTGATCAATTAATAAACCTGCTGTACCGTATTGATGTAAACGAAAGAAAGCTGAAGTACTTTCTTCAGGAAAATGTAGGTGAAGATGCGGCTGTTATTATTGCCGATTTGATTATAGAACGCCAATTACAAAAAATAAAAAGCCGTGCAGAGTTTAATGACTGGCTGCAAAATGATGAAGAGATAAGCGATGAGGAAAGGTGGTGAAAAAAGCCCTTCTCGTTTTGTGAGAAGGGCTCGGTTATAAAGTTATAGACATGATTTTTATACAAACAAATCCATCATCAGCTTTTGCTGTGGATTTACTGCGTAGTGCGTAAAGTCTGTAATACCTTCCGCTTTTAGCACATCTTCATCAATAAAAAAATTGCCGGTGCATTCAAAAGAAGGACGTTGCAAAATATAAAAAGCGGCGTCTGCTACAATTTCTGCAGTGCGGCTGCGCTGCATTAGAAAATCGCCACCCAATAAATTTTGAACAGCAGCGGTAGCAATGGTTGTTTTTGGCCACAGTGCATTGGCTGCTATCCTATCGCCTTTTAACTCTTCAGCCAAACCAAGAACTGCCATGCTCATGCCATACTTGCTAATGGTGTAGGCAAGATGTTTTGCAAACCAGTTAGGGTCTAAGTTGATGGGCGGAGAAAGATTTAAGATATGTGGGTTATGCGCTTTTTTTAAATGCGGTATGCAGGCTTTGCTGGTAAAAAATGTGCCGCGTACATTAATGCCCTGCATCAGCTCCCAACGTTTCCATTCGGTTTGCTCAGTTTCTGTAAGGCTAATGGCGCTTGCATTGTTAATGAGGATATCAATGCCGCCAAATGTGTCTACAGTAGCTTTAATGGCTTCATTAATGCTTTCCTCAAACCGGATATCTGTTTGCAATGGCAGTACTTTGCCCGTTCCTACTTTAGCTATTTCTTCGGCAGCTGTAAAAATGGTTCCTTCAAGGCGTGGATTGGGTTCTGCTGTTTTAGCGGCTATGGCAATATTTGCACCCTCTTTTGCCAATCGCAATGCGATTGCTTTACCTATACCCCTGCTTGCACCGGAAATAAATACGGTTTTGTTCTCAAATTTCATTTGATTGGTTTAAATGTTTTTTATGGCAATAATCGTTGTTTTAACAGGCAAATGCCTGGTTCTTAACTCAAAAAATAGCGCATTATGATGCAGTTGCTAAAATAGGGTGTTAATACAAAATTGGCCGTTAGTAAACTTACGATTAATGGGGTAAATACCGAAGAAATAAAATCAGGCGGTAATGCGCTTGCAAGCCCCTGTTGTGCTGTGTATGTTTGTAGTGTTGAATGAATGATACCTATAATATCCAACTATCAAAAACCATTTGTCCAAAAAGTCCTGTTCGAAAAACCATTTTTAAAAACCAATGTCCAAAAACCTTTTTTAAAAATCCAATATCATTCGTGAAAACAACCGATTATTAAAATCCAATTCCTGTTGAGTAAACCGTTCTCAAATTTTGTACCTATGATGACCTAAAATTTGTTGAGGTTCGTACAAAAAATCTTAAAGCCCCGGAGAAATCCGGGGCTCTTTTTATGGGCTATTGTTCAATAAGTCTGAAGGCTATTGCTGCGTTTACTTTGCTATTGTGTATTTCCTTTCTGTTATAAAAAATTACTCCGGCCTATTGAAGTATAAACAAAAAAACTTTTTATGTTACCAGTATTTGTATCCTAATAATCTTACCAATTCTACTTTGGCAAGGCACAATTGATATTCATATTGCAACTTGCTGAATTGCGCCCTGGTAAGATTGGTACTTGCATTGGTAATTTCCAGGTTAGTGCCAATACCGTTTTTAAACCTGCTGGCAGCTATGGTTTCAGCAGCGGCAGCCTGTTCAATTTGTCCTTTGGTGTTGTTGATCCTTTCCTGGTTAGATTGTACATCTATTAAAGCCTGTTGAATATCGCGTTTGAAGTTGCTATTGAGCGTTTCAATAGCAAGTTTATTTTGCGTTAAAACTGTTTCTGATAATTTTATTTGTTGTTTGGTTCGGTTGCCATCGTAAATAGGCATTTTAAAAGAGATGCCTGCCGCATAGTTAAACTTCATTTCATTTACGTTTGGAACATAACCGTTTTTAACGCCTGTATTAGCACCAATATTTACAGAAGGTTTTGTGCCGAGGCGTGCAATGGCCATTTCACTCTGAGATTGTTTTACTTTATCATTGGCCAATAAAAATTCTGTATTGTTTACCTGCGCTTCTGCCATTGCTTCAGAAAGCGCTTTTAAAGGAATATCAAAATCAAAAACAAACTCATTAACATTGTCGCCACCAGTGGTATACTGCAACAGGTTTTGTTGTTTTTGCAGATAGTTTTGCAAATCAACTTTTTTATTTTCTTCTGCATCCAATTGCGATTGTATGCTTAACAAATCAAGCCGTATAGCATCCCCGTTTTTCAATTTGCTTTCTACTACCTGCTTGTTTTCATTTAAATAGGCAATTACGCTGTCCTCTATAGCAATGGCTTTGCGGAAATAAATGATATTGTAATAAATAGTGCTTACCTGGTTGGCCAGTTGTGCTCTTGCATTATCTGTACTGTGCTCTGCATATTTAATATCATCCTTTGCTTTTTCAATGTTTGCTTTCAGTCTTCCAAAATCAAACAAAGTATAGCTGGCGCTTACATTTGCATTCAGGTTATGTACTGGTGCAAACTGAAACTCCTGTACCTTACCATTTACTTCAAGTGGCAATACAATTTTGGGTTCAACAAAATTGTAGCTGGCATTAGCATCTACTACAGGCATATTGTTTTTAGCAATTTCCAGTCTTTGTTTGGCTGTTTGCACGGTATTCTCCACTTCTTTTATTTTAGGAAAATAACCAAACGACTGATTGATTAAGCCTTTTAGTTCTGGATTTGCGCTTACCTGTGCCTGTGAGTGAAACAGGGCAGCAGCAGCTATAGCAGTAAGAAATATCTTTTTCATGTGTGTATTTTATAATTAATGCGCTTCTGCAATAGCAGCTTTGGCCGCCGCCTTGTCTGCAGGAGCTGTTTTCTTTGTTCTCAAAAAAACCACCAGTGGAAGCACTATAATAAAAAACAGCGCTACCAGCCTGAATGTATCCAGGTAAGCCAGGTAATGGGCCTGCCTGTCTATAGTATTGCTTATCATGCCATATGCTTTGGTGGTGGCAGTGCCCACATCAAAACCACCTTTGGCTACAAAGTTTTGAGCAATGTTATTGGTGCGTTCTGTAACCAATGCAGCGCCGTCTGTTATATTGCTTACCAGGTCTGACCGGTGTTGTGCATACCGATGAGCGACATAGTTATTTGCCATGGCTATACCAAATGCACCACCCAACTGCCTCGACATATTGTTTAATGAAATGCCGGAAGCATAATCTTTGGGTTGCAACCCCGCAACGGCCTGGTTGATAAGCGGCAATTGCACCATGCTTATACCAACTGCCCGCAATGCAAATGGAAAGAAGAAATCCTGCTTACTAACGTCCATGCTTACCCAGGAACTTACCCATGCATACGCTGCGAATAACAGGAAGCCGCCTATTACAAATGGTATTGGCTTAACCCCACCGGCCATCATCCTGCCAATTACCGGCATTAATATTACCGTTATCATAGTAGGGGCTAATAATGTTAAGCCTGTTTCAAGCGGCGTATATGCTAAAACGCTTTGCGCTAATACAGGAAATACGAATACTGAAGTATATAAACCTACACCCACTACAAAAGTAAAAATGGTAGTAAAAGCGAGGTTAGTATTGTTAAGTACACGCAGGTTTACTGCAGGCTTATCTATCTTAATTTCGTACCAGATAAAACTGATAAGCCCTACTACTGCAAGCCCTGTGCATATCCTGATGGCTTCGCTGCTAAACCAATCGTCTGCTTCACCACGTTCTAATACAAATTGCAAACAGCCGATACCAACCATCAATAACAATATGCCGGTGTAATCAATTTTAATTTCTTTTCGTTTTGTTCCTTCGCCTTCTTTTTTATGAATAAAAGTAAGAGCCAGCAAAGTGGCAATAATGCCAATGGGAATGTTGATCATGAAAATAAGTGGCCAGCTATAACTCTCCATTATATAACCACCCAATGTTGGGCCTAAAGTTGGGCCTAACACGATACCCATACCAAACAAACCAGAAGCAATGGGCCTGTCTTTTACTTCAAACGCATCAAATAAAATAGCTTGAGAGGTAGATAACAAAGCACCGCCACCAACACCTTGAATAAACCTCCATACAATAATTTCTACCAGGCTGGTGGATTGTCCACACATATAAGAAGCCGCAGTAAAAATTATCATGGAAGCGATGTAATAATTCTTTCTTCCAAAATATTCTGCCAGGAAACCCGTGAGCGGTATTATGATTACGTTTGCTATAGCATAAGAAGTAATCACCCAGCTAATATCTTCAATGCTTACACCCAGGCTACCGCTCATATCATTCAATGCCACGTTTACAATAGACGTGTCAATCAACTCCATTATAGCAGCAGAGATGGTAGTAATAACAATAATTGTTCTTGCAAATCCTTTTGGCGTAGCCATAAACACGTTATTTATTTGGTGGGCACTACTATATAAGCACTCAAACCTGCCCTTAATATGTCCCTGTACTTATTAATATCTGTGATATTGATTTTCACTGGCACACGCTGTGTTACTTTTACAAAGTTTCCGCTTGCATTATCAGGAGGTAGCAGAGAGAACTTTGCGCCTGTAGCATCACTCACACTTTCTAATGTTCCTTTTATTTTTAAATCAGGATAAGCATCCAGTTCTATTTCTGCTTCCTGGCCCTGGTGAAATTTGCGGATTTGCGTTTCTTTAAAGTTTGCCACAATCCAGTAACTGGTATCGCTTACAATAGAAAACAAGGGGCTGCCCGCCTGTACAAACTGGCCTTCCGTAACATTTCTTTTACCAATTTTTCCGCTCTGCGGGGCATATACTTTTGTGT
Organism: Chitinophagaceae bacterium; assembly: GCA_047602295.1. GTDB lineage: Bacteria > Bacteroidota > Bacteroidia > Chitinophagales > Chitinophagaceae > JACMLD01. The sequence continues at coordinate 92,018 of JASGHP010000001.1, forward strand.
AGGAAATTTTCAATTTCTGTTGGTCAATGATAGCTTTCTTAACTGCTAACTGTGCTTCTGCCTTTTGAATAGAAGACTGCAAAACAGCGATGCGGCTTTGCGCAGTACCCAAATCGCTCTGGCTGTTTACTACCTGCTGACTGGCTTGCTCTAATGCATAACGGCTGTCATCCAGTTGTTTTTTAGTAATAGCCTGGTCTGCAAACATGTTTTTATTACGATTATAATCGTCTTTTGCCTGTTGCACTTTTACATCGTTTAGCGTAATTGTGCCCTTGTTGCCCTTTAGTGAAACAACAGCATTGTTCAACGCAGCTTTAGCATTAACGATATCTGTTTGTGCTACGGCATAATCTGCTTCCATCTGCGCCAGTTGTGTTTGCAATTCATCATCATCCAACTGCACTACCAACTGACCTGTTTTTACAGAGTCGTAATCTTTTACTGCTATGGTTTTTACATAACCGGCTACTCTTGGCAATACCGGTGATATTTGTGTTTCCACCTGTGCATTGTCTGTAGTTTCATGCGCCAGGGCAAATGATATTTTTTTGAACCCAATAACCCCAGCCACCAGCAACACTATTATTATAATGATAAGGCGTATCGGTGATTTTTTCTTAGCGGGTGTTTCCTGATTTTCCATCTTGCTTTATTTAAGTATTTAGTTTTGTGAGTGTTTATTTATTTTGATTCGCCTAGTAAATAGGCATGCATCAATTGTTTTAAATGATCGCTGAGGCGTTTGCCAAAACGTGGATCTTCATAGGGTATATATCCTGCTTCTTTACCCAGCAGTTTATTGCACATTCGCTTCGATAATAACACCTGGTTAATCGTTCCCATCAGCGTTGCTATTACCAGCGGGGCATCTACTTTTTTAAACACGCCTTTTTTCATGCCCGATTCTAAAATATTTTTTATGATAAGACTATTAGGATAAAGCGTTTCTACAATTGCTTCCTGCAGGCTTTCATTCCTGTTCATCAGCATTTCCTGGTGCAATACGCGGTGAAATTTTCTATTGGTAAAAAGCTTACCCATATAGGTTTCTATCACCTTTTCTATTTTTTCTATCTCTGTATAATTGGGATTTTTGGCAATTTCATCCAACACACCGCGGGTGTAGTTGGCTTTTATTTGCACCATATGCTCAAACAACTTTTCTTTTGAGCCAAAATAATAATTCACCATTGCCACATTTACACCGGCACGGGCAGCCAGGTCACGCACTGAAGTACCTTCAAAACCCTTTTCTGCAAAAAGTTCTATTGCGTGATTAATGATATGCTCTTTCTTATCTGTCATGGCTATTTATTGAAAACGCAAAGTTAAACACTTGTTTAATATTAAACAAACGTTTAATTAATTATTTTTTAATAAAAATCCTACGTCTTCTAATAGCAGATGGAAAAAGAAAGCCTAATCAGGCTAAAAATTGATGGAGATTTTATTGCACTTTGCTGTTAACCAGTGTGTCGTGTGTATGGGCCAGTGTATCTTCTTTGGGAACGGGAAGGGTGCCGCTATTATCGTAAAAAGTAAGATCACTTAAATCCTGTTTGGCTTCAAGGCCATTTCTGCCATAGTTTACAAAGTGGTCGTGCTGGCTGTAACGGGCTGGTTTATCTGTGTAAAATTTTTGTTTGTTCTTATCCCACCACAATTCTTCGCAGCGTAATGTATCGCCTTTGATTACATTGATGACTACAACATTACCTTTCAAAAAAACCCTGTTCTCCCAAGAACGATCTTTTGCATAAAGTGCATCCAACTGGCTTTCCTTTTGTAGAGAATCGTTGTAAAAGTCGATATGAAGTGTTTTAGGAAATTCGGTATAAGAAGAATCGCCAGGATTTACGCTCTGGTATATATACATAAGTGGTGCACTCAGTTTACCTTTCACTTTTCCACCCTGGCTCATATAAATCTGTATATCGTGTCCTTCATCCAACGCAGAACGCTTTGCTTTTCCATCATCCGGCAATTCTTTTAAATCATTCTCGCAACTGCACAACCAAATGCATACGGCAAAAAAAACAAGTATTATATTGATGGGTTTGCGTGCAAACATGTTCTAAAGTAGTTAAGAAGGATTATTACATTCACTGATGGCGTACAATCCTTTAAAAAGCAAATCAGGGTCGGCAAAGATCTTGTTTTTAAGATGAGGCAAAAAGTTAAGGCAGTTACCCCCGGTTAAAAGCACGTTAAAGTTGCCATATCGCTCAGCATAAGCTTCTATAATGCCATCAATTTCTTTTGCCATGCCCAATAGAACACCGCTAAGAATATTGGTTCGTGTATCATAACCAGAAAGCGGAAAATTCCAATCTTCTTTTATAACTGGCAACAAAGCAGTAAACGTGTGCAAAGATTTAAAGCGCATATCCATGCCCGGTGAAATGCTGCCACCTGTAAACTCATGAAACTTGTTGATGAAATTATAGGTAATGCAAGTGCCCAACGCTACTACCAAATTATTTTTTTCGGGAAAAAGCCCTACTGCTGCGCCACAAAGTGCTAGTCTGTCCGCTCCAATGGTCTCAGGTTTGCCTACAGGCGTAGTAAAAGGCAGTTTAGTAAGATGTGATAATTTATGAAAGCGTGTGCGTTTACTTAATATGGCTTCTATTCCTGCATTGTGATTGATAACAGAAGACAGTATTGATTTAGTAGGCTGGTGTGTATCCAGTACGGTTGTTATGGTATCATCCTGATCGTTTTCCAATGATGCTGTCAGCAATTGCTGATCGCCTTTGAAAACAGCATATTTTAAACGCGTATTGCCAAAATCGAAACAAATTGTTGTATCCACCAGGAGTTGATTTTTTGGTTGAACAGCCGGCAAGGTACGGCTATTAAGTGTATGCTGCACTAGATGTCAAAATCAAAAGAAGAGAGGTTTTTGAAGTGCCCGTTTAATTTTATTTTCTCTTTTAGCTGATCCATTTCACTTACTACCGGCAATACTTTAGCCAGGTGCCGTTTTAAATATTCCTGTCGCTGAATCTCTTTCAGCAAACCCAGCAATTCATATTCTTCTTCCAGTGAAAGACCGGCGTGATGGGCGATATCGTAGCTCAACAATTCATCGTCTGCTTTTTTGAATTCTTTTTGCACTTTTAGCTTGGCATGCAACTCACGCACTGCTTTTAATACGGTTGTCATCAGGTCTTTTCTGCCACCGTCTTCAACATTCTCCGGATAGTTTACAATAGCTCCGCTGTATAATTTATCAGGTACATGCTTAATTACTTCCAATACCCTGAAAACTTTGGCACCAGTTGTTTTGATGTCCATTTCTCCATTATCATAGGTTGTGGTAATTTCATTGATGCTTACCAGCGTACCCATTTCGTTGAGGTTGTTATTGATAATGGTGGGTATGCCAAACATTTTTTTCTCTGCAAAACATTCTGCAATCAGTTGCTTGTAGCGAGGCTCAAAAATGTGAAGGTTGAGGCTTTCTCCGGGATACACTACAATGCCAAGTGGAAATATGGGAATAAAGTTTATCATAGCGAACAGCAAATGTAAAAAGGATTTCTGATGTCTGATTTTTTCATTTCTGATTTTCTGATGTTGTTAAAAGCTAAAGACATCCGACATCAAAAAATCAGCCATCAGCCATAACTATTTCACTTCCTGCATTTCTATCAGCTTTTTATAAATACCGCTTCGTTGCAGCAGTTCATCATGTGTACCACGCTCTGCAATTTCACCTTTCTGCAAAACAATAATCTCATCTGCATGGCGCACGGTAGACAAGCGGTGTGCAATTACAAGTGAAGTGCGATTTTCCATCACGTAGTTAATGGCATCCTGCACCAATCTTTCACTTTCTGTATCTAAAGAAGAAGTGGCTTCATCAAAAATCAGTATGGGTGGGTTTTTCAACATTGCCCTTGCAATAGTGAGGCGTTGTCTTTCACCACCACTTAGTTTGCTACCGCGATCTCCTATATTGGTTTCAAATCCTTCTTCTTTATTGCTGATAAATTGATAGGCATTGGCAACTTTTGCCGCTTGTTCAATAGACGCTTTATCAGCATCGGGCTTTCCCAAAATAATATTGCCTTCTATAGAATCATTAAATAAAATAGGTTCTTGTGTTACTATACCCATTTGCTGCCTTACAGATTCAATGGTATAGTCCTTAATATTATGCCCGTCTATCAGCAATTCACCCGAACTCACATCATGAAAGCGTGGAATTAAATCTGCCAATGTAGATTTACCCGAACCAGAAGAACCAACCAGCGCCACTGTTTTCCCTTTTTCTATTACAAGGTTGATGTTCTTAAGTATCGCCACATCATCGTAAGAAAAGAAAACATTTTTAAATTCTATCTTGTTAGAAAAACTATCCAGTATAATAGCATCTGGTTTGTCTGCTATCATTACCGGCGATTGCAGGATGGTTTCAATTCTTTTAATGGCCGCACTACCACGTTGTGCATTGTAAAAAGCAGTAGACAATGATTTAGCTGGATTAATAATCTGGATAAAGAAAACGATATAGGTAATGAAAGCATCGGGTTCCATTATTTGATGATCCAGCACCAGTCTGCCTCCAAACCACAACACTGCAGACAGCACAATTACACCCAGCATCTCAGACATTGGTGAAGCAAGATCCCTTCTAAAGTTCATTTTGTTGCGCAGGTGATTAAGCTTATCGTTTGTACCCAGGAAACGGCTTGACAAAAGTTTCTCTGCATTGAATGCCTTTATCACACGCAAACCGGTTAATGTTTCATCCAGTATAGACATTAATAAACCTGTTTGCTCCTGCGCAGCATTGGATTGCGTTTTCAAACTTCTACTCACCCGGCCGATAATAAAACCCATCAGCGGCAGCAACACCAACAAAAACAAGGAAAGTTGTGGGCTTAAAAAAATCAGTGTGCCCAATATGATAAGAATGGTCAACGGTTCACGAATTAAGCCTTCCAAAGTACCCAATACACTCCATTCTACTTCATTGGCGTCATTGCTCATTCTACTGATGATATCACCTTTACGTTGCTCGGTGAAATAGCCAATAGGCAATTCTAATATTTTGGTGTACATATCGGCCCTTAGCCTTGTCATGATGTGATTGCGCAGCGGCGAAACAATGCGCATACTGAGGTAATAAAACAGGTTGCGCAAAAAAGTTGAGACAATTATAATAACACAGATTGCTGCCAATGCCCACAGTTGACCGTAGTTTTTGTTGGAGATAATACTGCTTATAAAATAGTTCAGGTATTGCAACAATGCGTTGACAGAAAATTTTAGCGGCGGCTGCACGTCTATAAGCTTCTCTTTGCCAAACAATAGTTGCAAAAAAGGAGCGAGCATTGCAAAAGACAGCAATGAAAAGAGTATCGATAATAAATTGGTGACAAAGTATAGTACTATGCTTCTTTTTCTATCTCTCAGGTAATAAAGGATCGTATAAAAACGCTTCATGTAGCGGTGTGTATTAAAGGGCTGCAAATTAACCAATTTAAAGGCAACACTGCACTAAAACAATCAATTAACAGGAGTAAATGAAATGATTTGGGCTATTTTTGCGCTGCTGGCAAATAGCTTGTTAATTTTTTTGAGAAAAGAACAAAATGAAGATTGTAGGGTTTACCATCATCCGGAATGCTATTATAAACGATTACCCTGTTGTGGAATCCATCTCGTCTATATTGCCAGTGGTGGATGAAATGATTGTAAGTGTTGGCGCTGGCGAAGATGATACAGAAGGTTTAATACGCTCTATCGCATCGCCCAAAATAAAAATTGTACACTCTACCTGGGATATGAACCTGCGCAAAGGCGGCGAAGTATTAGCTGTTGAAACAAACAAAGCTTTTGAACATGTACCGGCAGATGCAGACTGGGCATTTTATGTACAGGCAGATGAAGTAGTGCATGAAAAATACCATGCTGCTATTCTTGAAGCTGCACGCAGATTTAAAGACGATAAAAAAGTAGAAGGCCTCTTATTTAAATACGTTCACTTTTACGGCACGTACAATTATATTGGCGATACCAGGCGTTGGTACAGCCACGAGATACGTATTATCAGAAACGATAAAAACATCAGGTCGTACCGAGATGCGCAGGGCTTTAGAAAAAATGGAGAAAAGCTTGCTGTAAAATTGATTGACGCTTACATCTATCATTATGGATGGGTGAGAAGCCCGCAATTAATGAAAACCAAGATGAACAATTTTGGGAAACTGTGGAATGAAGACACCGAGGAATACAAGAAATTTATCAATGCTTCTGATGTTTTTCATTATAAAGATTACGATTCATTACAGGTGTTTACAGGTACACATCCTGCAGTAATGGAAGAAAGAATAAGAAAAGCCAATTGGAAACTGGAGATTGACGTCAACAAAAAGCACTTTTCTTTTAAAAACCGTATACTCTACGAAATTGAAAGGCTTACCGGCAAACGTTTGTTTGATTATCAGAATTACAAGCTGCTGAAATAACTATTGCTTCTCTTTTTTATACAATTCCTGCAAGAGACTATACTTATCATAAGTGTAACCAGCATGTGCCATCGCAATCTGCCAGCCTTCTTTTCCATCTAAAAAACCTAAACGAAGAATATAGTTCTGAATAAAATTGAATAAAGGAGACAGGTATATTTTTGCCCAACTCACTTTTTTATTATTAGCAAAATTCTTCTCAGCCATTAGTTTGGCGTATCGTTTTATTTTTTGTTGATAGCTTCTGATGTCTGTTGCTGTTCTGTGGTAAATATGCATTGGTGCTTTTGTAATAACCACTTGCTGTTCATAAGTCAGTTGTTCGTGCACCGGGCTTGCATCCCAGGCTGCAGTATTTTTATTAAAAAGCCGAATCACTTTATCACGGCTCCATTCACCGTAACGAATAGCTTTTTTACCCAAAAAATTTACCCGTTTAAATTGAAATACCTGGTTTTCATTTTGCAAATCCAGCTGCTGCAAACCATTTGTAAAATCATCCGGAAGATATTCATCTGCATCTAAGCTAAGCAGCCAGTTATATTTTGCATGGCTTCCTGCAAGATTTTTACTAGGCCCATAACCCTGCCACGGCTGGTTAATAAGCTTTGCATTAGTAACTGCAACCAGATCTTGCGTACCATCGGTGCTGCCACTGTCTGCAACTATAATATTATCGGTTATAGTTTGCAGCGAGGAGATAGCTTTCGTTATAGTATCAGCAGCATTTAAACAAATAATTACCGCAGAGATTTGATTGTTCATACAAACTTGTAATGATAAAATTAGGCAAAACAGGGTTAGCAGAAACATATCCAACTATTCTATTCTTTATTTATTTAAACATGCATGCTTTTGTTATAACAATGGCGGCAATATTATTCTACATTTGTGTTTTCCATTTTATTATCATGTCGCCAAGCGTTCAGCTATACAGCGTATACTACAAAGAATTTCCGTTAATGCCCAAAGCGGCTTATGTAAGGCCTATACAGGCTGGCGCAGCTATTCACGAGCGATTGCCAATGGCTAGCGATGATGCAGGTCTTTCCATTTCAAGATTGAATGACTTGTACAGCGAGTTAACGGCTTATTACTGGGTTTATAAAAATGCTCCTCGAAAAACAGCAGCTTTGGGCCTTTGTCATTACAGGCGTTATCTTATACCTACCAGGTACCGTTATTTTATATGGCCACGCAGTTACTATTATGTCCGCACTTCGCAAAAAGTGTTGGATGATATTTTAACTGATAAACTTGTTGCACAATACAGCGAATTGCTAGCCACACACGATGTAATTCTTCCACATCCTGCTTATGCTTACAGAAAACGAAAGAAAGTATATACAGTTGATAAAGCTTATAATATCAATCATATTGGCAGCGATTGGGATACTACCAAAGCCATTGTATTGAAAAAACATCCTGAATACAAGCAGAGTATTGAAATATTGGGCAAACAAACCAAACTGTTTTTTAACAACGTAATGATAGCGCCCTGGCATATTTGGGATGATTACCTTAACTGGCTTTTTGATATACTTTTTGAAGTAGAGAGAAGCATAGAATTACCAAGAGAAGGTTATCAATCCAGGGTGATGGGCTTTTTAGCGGAGCGTTTGCACAATTTATATATTTTGCATAAAGGATACAAAGCAGCCTATCTTACACAGGCAATATTCAGCAAATAGCTTATGCACTTACTCTATATTACATTTGGCAAAGACATCAGCAACCATATACAGGCGGCATTTTCTATTTGTTCCTTCCTTACGCAGGAGCCTGCTATAGATTCAATTAATATTATTACAGATGAGCCGTCTTTCTACAAAAAACTATCAGATAAGTTAAATGTTATAGAGACCAATCATCAACAACTGGAAGAATGGAAAGGTCCTCATCAATTTTTCTGGCGCATAAAAATAAAAGCCATTGCTGCTATTTGTGCCCGCTATCCCAATGAGCCGGTTGTTTATCTTGATACAGATACATTTCTTTACAGTAGTGCCAAACAAATAAACGAGGCATTGTACAAAGGCCAGGCATTGATGCATGAGAACGAAGGACCATTATCTAAAGCTGGCAGCAAGACAGAAAAAAAAATGTGGGCACAGGTAAAAAATAAAAATTTTGGCGGCACTACTATTGTTGAAACAGATGCTATGTGGAATGCAGGCGTAGTAGCCACGCCCAACACAAAAGACCAGGCAGATATACAAATGGCATTGCAAATTTGCGATGATATGTGTGCAGCGGGTGTTACGCTACGATTGATAGAACAGTTTGCATTAGCGGTAGCTTTGCAACGCATGTACGGGTTAATACCAGCAGATAATAATATTGCACACTATTGGAGTAATAAAGAAGAATGGAATGTTACCATCAGCAGATTTTTTATGCAATGCTGGCTGCAAAAATTATCGCTGGCAGAAACAATTGAATTATTGCAACAGATGGATTTATCCATTACTCCCGTAGTAAAACAAACCACCAATACCAATAAAAGATTGCAAAGCAGGATTGATAAAATATTTCCTGCACGCAATATAAAATATGTAAGCAATCAATTGCTATCATCTTAACCATGTTGAATAACTTGTTACAACAAATATCAGAAGGTAATGCAAGAGCTTTGGCCCGTGGCATTTCTATGATAGAAAATGAAACAACAGGTTACGACGAATTATTAAGAAACCTTGCTTCTTCATCAATTCCTGTTATAGGTATTACGGGGCCACCGGGTGCAGGCAAAAGCACTTTAACGGATGCGCTCATAAATCAACTGGTACTGCAAAACAAAAAAGTTGCAGTGCTTTGTGTAGATCCTTCTTCGCCTTTTAAATCAGGTGCTATACTGGGAGACCGTATCAGGATGTCCGATTGGTATAATCACCCGGCAGTTTATATACGCTCATTGGCAAGCCGCGGTACTTTAGGCGGATTGCATCCTAAAATAATAGAGATTACAGATCTTGTAAAGTCAGCTCCATTTGATTATATCATTATTGAAACAGTTGGTGTAGGGCAAAGTGAAGTAGAAATTGCCGGGTTGGCAGATATCACCGTTGTGGTATTGGTACCAGAGTCTGGAGATGAAATACAAGTAATGAAAGCAGGCTTAATGGAAGTGGCAGATATTTTTGTAGTGAACAAAGCAGATAGACCCGATGCGGCTGCTTTTGTGCACAACCTGCGTGCAATGCTGCCTCACAATAGCAACGAAGCAGCCCACGATATTCCTATAATAAAAACCATTGCTACGCAAAAAAAAGGCATAGAGGAATTACTGCAAAAGATTACAGACTTTCAAAGCAGTTCTTTGTTGAATGAAAAGAAAATGTTTATGCTTGCAGAAAAAGCATACTCGTTGATACAAAAGAAAAGAATGAGAGACGTGAACAAACATCAATTGGCGGAACTGCTGAAAACAAATTATGCCAAAAACCATTTCAACCTATATGGTTTTGCAGATTCATTTCCCGATATTACTACTTAAATATTTCAGTACGCAATCTCCCAACTGTCTTAATAAATATATTTACATCCATTCTAATTGAGTGGGTGCTTGTTTGGTATTTTGCTGTGGCCATGTGTACCATTGCACAAAATGTTTTCACATGTTTTTTGCATGTATACAGCCAACAACAATATTGCTTAAACGATTTTGAAAATACTATTCAAAAACAGCTTGCTTTATTTCAGGCAATCATCTACTCCTCTAATGCTTCTAAGTACTAAAATATGCTTGCCTGTAAAATATGCTATAATGAAAGTGATAACAAGATTTATCACGCCAAAGAAATGATGTTGGGTTTCAAAACCACTTTTGAGTACCTTGAATGCACAGTATGCGGCTGTATTCAGCTAGTCAACGTCCCTGCCGACATGGAAAAATATTATCCGCAAAAGGATTATTATTCATTTAGCGTTTATAACTATGCCGGCAAATCAGCCAATCCTTTCTCTAAAACATTTCGCAATATTCAATCAGAATATCTTTTGTTTAGAAAAAATAAATTGCTTGGGTGGTTGTTTTGCACGGGCTATGTTGTTCCCGGTTATTACCGCTGGTTAAGGAAAGTGCATGCCAGCTATGACACTTCTATACTGGATGTGGGCAGCGGTGGTGGTGAATTATTATTTCGCCTGCACCGTATCGGTTTTACCAACCTTACCGGTGTTGATCCTTTTATTGAGAAAGATATTTTTGCAGATGGTGTAAAAATTTATAAAAAAGACATTTTTGATGTAGAAGGAATGTATGACTTTATAATGATTAACCATGCTTTTGAACACATGGATGAGCCATTGAGTGTATTAAAAAAAGCACATAAACTATTGTCTGCTGGCGGAAGCCTTATGATTAGAGTGCCTGTATCCGACGCTTACTGCTGGCATCTTTACAAAGAAAACTGGGCGCCATTAGATGCACCACGTCACTTGTACATACATTCTGCAAGAAGCATGAAAATTTTAGTGGATAAAGCTGGCTTTACAATAAAAGATATGGTGCATGATGCTACTGCATTTCAGTTTTGGGGAAGCGAACAATACGCAAAGGACATTTCTTTGATTGCGGAAAATTCTTATAACAAGAATAAATCCAAATCAATCTTTGATAAATCCCAAATCAGAAAATACAGGCGTCAAATTGCTGCGTTGAATAAACAACAGATGGGTGGCGACGCTGTTTTTTATCTCCACAAAAAATGAGAGCACTTATAATTTGTTGCTACCGTGTTTCATCCATATCGCAATCGCCTATAGGTGCACCCGGCGGCATTTCTTTATGTTGCACAGCAGGTTTTGCTTTATCTGGTGCTTTCATTCTTTCCAATGCCAATATAAGATGCGCTGAGTAATTATCGTCTTTTGCTGTCTTCTTCTGTTCTTCTATAAATGTTTTTAAATCTGCAATTGCTTTTTGCGCTGCAGCACGTGCAGCAAAACTGGCTGATTCATCTACAGACAAAGCGAGCATATAGGTAAGCAGTATTTGTTCCGTTTGCAATTGTACCAATGCTTCCATACCCGTTTTGCGTGGTGCCTTCCATGTATTGTCAACCAGCATGCGGATCATGTCATGTACGCCTAACCCACCATTCATTATTTCATACTGGCTCATGCGGCTTACCCTTTCGCTGTTAAATAAAAACGAGAAAGGAAAATCGGCAGCCGTTTCTGCAGGCGCCAATGCATCAAAAGCAAGCCCGGTACGCTTTTTAAACAATTCACGTGTAAAATTATAACCTGCTGGCCGTGGAGGTATTAATGAACTGATAGCATTAGGCAATACTAAAAAGGAAGGATCAATACAATCAATAACAGCCTGCAATGCTTTTAGCTGTTCCTCCTTTGACAATGGTTTGGTAACGGTTTGTCCGTCTCCGCGTAATGCATACGTATAATACATACCACCTACCAGTTTTGTAACTGCTTCCAGTTGATAGCGATGCACCAGGTATGCAGGCACCAATACATCTTCCAGCATGGCCATAGGCATACCCGGCCGAATATCTTTTTCACCAAAATGCGCCAATGCTACTGCACGTACTTTCATCAGTTCTTTTAATTCAGTAACTGCATCCTGGCCATTATCCCACAAATGTGCTTGCGGGTGCAGACCACCAGCCGGCCGTGCATCCCTATCGCTGATAAACTGCAGTCCTTTTTTCAAAGTAGCATCAGACAAGACTTTATTTAAAGCGCTTGCTTCATTTTTTGTCCCGGAAAAATCACCGTAACCCCAGGTAATAGAAACTTTGTCCCATTCGCCAATGCCTGTACTGTAAGCATTTTTTAAACTTATTTCGCCTTTTTCATCCACACGCACCATTGGTGGTGGATAATCCATTACGCTGGCGCGGTTGCTTACGCTGGAGGCATAATTATGCATTAGCCCCAATGTATGGCCCACTTCATGCGCAGCCAACTGCCTTAATCGTTCTAATGACATCTTCAGCATTTTATTATCTCCCACAACTCCTGAAGGGGAGTTACCCCCAGCCCCTGAAGGGGAATCAAAAGGAGCGAGCAGGCCTGTAGCAATTAAATAGTCTTGCCTTACTCTTAAAGAGCCAAGCGTAACATTGCCTTTAATGATTTCCCCTGTTCTTGGATTTACTACAGCATAACCAAAACTCCAGCCACGGGTAGAGCGGTGTACCCAGTTAATCATATTGTAACGAATATCCATTGGGTCTGCACTATCCGGCAACAGTTTTACCTGGAAAGCATTTTTATAACCGGCCGCTTCAAAAGCCTGGTTCCACCACGAAGCACCTTCCAGCAAAGCACTGCGTATAGGCTCTGGCGTTCCATTATCCAGGTAATAAATAATAGGTTTTAATGGTTCACTCATAGCTGCACCTGGCGTTTTCTTCTTCAACCGGTGGCGAATGATATAATACTTGTCAATAGGTTCTGTAACCGGTGTACTATAATCGAAAAAAGAGATGGGAATAAAGCTGGACCTTGCATCAAAAATACGAGGCTCATAATCTGCATCCGGCAATTGCACAAAAGAATGGTGCATTCTTAATGTTATAGCATCAGATGACGGAGTTACTGATTGCACAAATGCACCCGCGTTTCCATCTGTATTAATAAAAGTAATGGTGGCTTCTAATTCTGTGTTCTGCGGAAAATTTTTGGTGCGGGGCAGATAAATGGCAGAACGACTTTTTTCCAGGGTATAATTACCTTGCTGGCTCGCCTTAATCCTATTAGCAGCTTTCATAGCATCGCGCAGCAGAAAATCAGTAGCGTCCACCAATACCCTGCCGTTGGTTTCTGCTTCTACGGCAAACCCCCACAAAGCAGATTGTGCAAAGGATTGCTCCACTGCCCTTTTCTCAGCCAGATCTTTGGTATTGGCGCGGTAATCGTAGTTAGGTTCTATCATCAACACTTTTCTACCTATGCGCGAAAATTTCACAATACTGGTACTGCCCAGTACGCCACGGTCTAGGCCTACATCGTTTGAACCCAGGCCTGCAGGCAATGAAGTCTGGTAAAGAATTTCGCTATCCAATTTGTCAATCTCCAACCAGATTTTACCTGCGTTTTCATCCCAATAAAAATTGAGATAGCCTTCATATTTCTTGAGGCCCGTTGTTTTTTCCTCAATAGAAGGAAGTTTGGATTGAGCATTTACCTGGAGGAAAGGCAGCAGGAATAACAAAGAAAAAAGTCTCATAAGCAATTGGTTGTTAAAAATTTGAAGCCTATTAAAAATAAGAATGCTGCATTTACATGCATTAGGGATATGTCTTGTATGCTAAGGACTGCAATTGTTGAAAGTTTTTCAATTTAGGTAAAGTTTTATCAAATAATCCAAATCAATTGTAAATGGGTGCTTGCGTATTAACCATTTAAAATAGTATTAGAAATTGCAAACAGAAATCAAAATTGGTTTTGTTCAAATAGAGATTATATTAAAAATTAAAAATATATAATTACTGATACAGCATGTATCACCCGATTAAATAAAATTGAATGATAAAAATTTTACATGGATATTCAAACAGCCTATTTATATAATCATTAGATTTTTTACATCGCAACTGGACTATTAACATTTAATATCTAATTTAAAAATCATATTAAGGGATTAACAAATTGATATATGCAAAAAAAAATCAGATTAAATTTTCTTGATATTGATAATGGATTGTTAAAAATCTTTAAATTGCTTGCCTCTTGATAAGAAAAAGAGGTTCTTGATAATTTAAATCAGACTTCGCAAACCCTTCCTTTGAATGCCAGTTCAATTTTGCTTGATGTGCTATAGCACACCTATCTGAGGTTATATTTTATTTGGGTTTTTCGTTGAAAAATCAACGTTTACATATAAACTAAAACTAAAGGTTCCAACATGAGAAAATTTGCATCCTTATGCATAGCATTGCTGCTATGTACTGCACTGACTTATGCCCAGCAAAAGACAGTTTCCGGAAGAATTATCGATGAAAAAGGAGATCCCATCCCTTTTTCTACGATACAGATTAAAGGCACTAAAGCTGCGATAGTTGCCGACGCTAATGGCTCTTTCAATTTGACTTTAAAAAATTCAAACACACTGGTCATTTCGGCCGCAGGATTTCAAGCAAAAGAGTATACTGTAGAGGGTACAAGAACATTTACAGTACAGTTGGCAGGTTCTTCAAAATTGATTGAAGAAGTAATTGTAACTGCCGGTGGTGTTAAAACCAAAAGAAAAGAAGTTGGTACAGCTAACACCGTTATTAAAGCAGACCAGCTTGTTGCCGGTAAAGCAATCAACGTTGCTGGTGGCTTGCAAGGTAAAGTTGCCGGATTGCAGGTTAGTGCAGTTGGTGGTGGCATCAATCCAAGCTATCGTCTGATTCTAAGAGGTCAACGCTCTTTATTGGGTAACAACCAGGCGTTAATTGTGTTGAACAACGTAATTGTTCCTAACGATATCCTTGGCAACCTTAACCCCGATGACGTAGAAGACATGGTTGTAATGAATGGTGCAGGAGCTGTTGCATTGTATGGTTCTGCTGCTTCAAACGGAGCCTTGATTGTAACTACTAAAAAAGGAAGAAGAGGCCAAACGGCGGTAGTACTTTCAAATACTACTACTGTAGAATCTGTAGCATTCTATCCTAAAATTCAGAAAAAATTCGGCTCAGGTGGTACAGCATACGGATTGAACCCAGATGGCAGTCCTGTTTTCAATTATCTTGAAAACCAGTCTTACGGCCCTGCTTTTGATGGCGTAAAACGCCCGCTGGGACCAGCCCTGGAAGATGGATCACAAGATTCAGCATACTATTCCTATAACCCAGGACACAACGATTTTTGGCAAAAAGGAATAAACAACCAAACCAATTTTTCATTGACTACAGGCGATGAAAACTCTACGTTTTACCTTTCAGGACAATATGCTACTGTAACAGGTACAACACCAGGTGATAAATACAATCGTACAACTTTAAGTGCAAATGGCACCCGCAGGATTGGTAATAAGATTATGGTTACGTATACCACAGACTATACACAAAACCGTTATGATATTACTACGCAAACAGCCAGCATGTATGCAAATATGCTGAACATGCCATCTAATGTTGACATTACTAAATACAAAAACTGGAGAACGGATAAGTTTGCAAACCCTAATGGATTTTATAATCCATGGTACCAGAACCCTTATTTTACTGCAGACAATTACAGGTCTATACAAAGGAATGATTACCTGGTTGCCAATGTGGAAGTAAAATGGACTCCTATTCAAGGTCTGGACATTACCGCTCGCCAAGGTATTACAACAAGGAACTATTCTCAAAAGAACACGATAGGCCAGTTCCTTTTCACAACTTTTGCAAAAAATACAGACCAAAGTTCTAAAGCAGATATTGCTGCACAGGTATATGATGGCAGCAATTATAAAACCAACCTGCTTACAGATCTGTTGGCGCAATACAATAAAAAATTTGGTGTATTTAGCTTAAATGTTATTGGTGGTGCACAATGGAGACAAGATCAGGCTAAATACTTAAATGTTACGGCTAACGGTCTGGTTGTTCCAGGTTTGTACAACCTGAGCAATGGAGTGGGAACACCCACAGTTAATGAAAATAATTATAAAGCAAGGCAATTTGGTGCTTATGCAGATGTGCGCATTGGCTATAAAGGCTACTTGTTCCTGCATGGTACAGGCCGCAATGACTGGGTTTCAATTCTTGATCCAAATAATCGTTCATTCTTCTATCCTTCTGTTGACCTTTCGTTCATTGCTTCTGAAGCTATAGACGCGATTAAAAGCAGCAAAACCATTAGCTTCCTTAAGCTAAGAGCAGGTTGGGCTAAAGTAGGACAAGTAAACCTGGGTAATTCAGATAACTTTGGCGCTTATCAATTACAAGCAGTTTATACAGCAAACAGTTATGGTTTCCCTTACGGTTCTCTTCCAGGATATACAGTAGGAAATGGACTGGTACAAAGTGGCCTGAAACCTGAAATTACTAAAGGATATGAAGCCGGTTTTGACTTAAACTTATTTAACGACAGGTTTACTTCTAACGTTACTTACTACAGCACAAAAACGGATAACCAAACAGTACCAACTCAAATTACACCAACAACTGGTTACACAAACCTGCTTACCAACGCTGGTCAAACAGCAAGTAGTGGTCTTGAAGTTACTGCGCATTTTACACCAATCCGTACTAAAGACTGGAGCGTAACATTTGGTGGAAACTATACATATCTTGATAACAAGGTAAATTATATAAGGTCAGACTTAACTAAAATTCCTTTGTCATCAAGTGGTTCTGGCGCATCTTATGGTATCGCTGGCCAGGCTTTTCCTGTTATTATGGGATATGATTACAAAAGAGACAATGCTGGTCATGTAATAGTAAACAGCCTAACTGGTCTTCCAACAAAATCTGATACCATTTCAATTTTGGGCAATGCCGTAGCTAAAAACAAACTAGGCCTTGACCTTGCCGTGTCATACAAACATTTCCGTTTCTCAACAACATTTGAATACCGTGGAGGTCTTAAAACATTTAACGGTATGGGTACTGAACTTGATTGGGCTGGCACAGGCTACAGAACTGCAGTATATGATCGCAAAAGCTTTGTATTCCCCAATTCTGTAATTGCAGACCCAAGCAAACCTGGTTCATACATTACCAACACTACCGTTGCAATTGCTAATGGCAATGGTAACAATGGCTTCTGGACAGATGATATAAACAGGGGTGTTACCTCTAACTATATAACCAATGGCTCTTTCTGGAAATTAAGGGAAATAGCAATAGCGTATGATATCCCAGGCTCAGCATTTGGCAAGAGAAACCTGGTGAAAGGTGTAACCATTAGCGTACAGGGTCGTAACCTGTTTATCTGGTTGCCAAAAGATAATATCTACACAGATCCTGAATATAGTGATGCAGGTGCAGATAGCAATGGTATAGGTTTGACTGGTTTAGGTCAAACACCTCCTTCCCGTTACTACGGTGGTACCGTTACTTTCAGATTTTAATTGTTATTGAAGATTTACCGAAAAAAATTAAAGCACAATGAAACGAATCAGTATATTAATTATAGCGGGTGCTGCTGTTTTAGCAACATCATGTAACAAATACCTTGATATTAATACCAACCCTAACCAGGCTGTTTCAACTACCCCGGAGTTAATCATTCCGCAGGCACTTACAGGTACAGCTTCGCTCCTTAACCAGTTTAATACTTATGGTCTGCAAATTGGAGGTTATGGTTCCAATGCAGGTGGCTATGGTGGTTTTGGCACAGCTTTTACTTACAATTTTACCTCAGCAGATTATAACGGATTGTGGTCTTCTGGGTATGACAACCTGGAAGATTACCAGACAGTCATAAATCAAACAAATAGCCAACAGCCTGCTTATAGTTATGCAAATGGTGTTGCAAGGATTATGCGGGTTATTGGGTTTGAGCAATTGGTGAATGCATATAACAGCGTTCCTTATACAAATGCATTACAAGGCGATTCTTCTTTAACGCCTACTTATACTGACCCCTTGATTATTTATAAAGATTTGGCAGACCAGTTGGATATTGCTATCGCTGCCATCAACAAAGGCATAGCAAGCCCCGGAGTTGCAAAAGAATTGGGTTCAACAGACGTGCTCTTCAAAGGAGATATGGTAAAATGGAAACAATTAGCAAATACAGTAAAATTGAGATTGTTATTGTATGGTGCTGGCAAAGTTACTTTTACCAATAGCACTATAACATCTGATGGTTTTTTAACTACGGATGCGCTTATCAATCCTGGTTATGCAAGAGACAATAGCAGACAAAATCCTAAATGGGACAGGTATGGTTTTAGCTCTACAGGTAGTGACGTAACCAAATCATGGATACCTTCTACTTTTATTATGTCTTTTTACAATGGTATTAAGTTGCAGGATTCTGGAAGAGGAAAAGCAATTTATTACCTGTATGCATACACATATGGTGCTACTCCTCCTGCTGCTAATACTCCTACGCTTGGTACTGGACAGCTGGGTGTTGAAAATGTAAATAATGTAAAATGTCCCTCTGGAAGCTTTTGGTATCCCGGCACAAACAGGGCTGGAACCAGCGCAGGCAACGCTACCGGAACATTGAAAGGACCTAATGCAGCATACCCGCTTTTAACCGCTGCTGAAAGCTATTTTTTACAGGCTGAAGGTGCATTAAA
Source organism: Chitinophagaceae bacterium (assembly GCA_047602295.1). Taxonomy (GTDB): domain Bacteria; phylum Bacteroidota; class Bacteroidia; order Chitinophagales; family Chitinophagaceae; genus JACMLD01. The sequence continues at coordinate 110,705 of JASGHP010000001.1, forward strand.
GGGATTGGTAACAGGTACAAGTGCTGCTACTTCGTTTAGTAACGGCATAGCGGCTTCTTACAAATATTTGTATTTACTTCCAGATGGTACCACCTCCGGTAACCCAACTACAGACGCCGCCAAATACATGACAGATAATGCTGGCAACAGATTAGTAGATTATTCTGCAGCTACAACTGATGCCCAAAGATTGGAAGCAATTATCACTCAAAAATACATTGCTATGAACATGGTAAATAGCGAGGTAGGCTGGAATGATTACCGCAGAACTCACTATCCAACAATTAGCGGAACTTCTGCTACTTCCACGTTTGCATCAACAGTTTCTGAAAGTACAAGAGCAGATAAACTGCCTGTAAGGCTAATGTACCCGGCTGTTGAGGGAGCGTTAAATTCTGTAAATGTTCCTAAGAGCCTTAGTCCATTTACTTCATTAGTTTTCTGGGCATTGTAAATCTTTAAATTATCTTATTTATTATGAGACATATAAAATCATTCATATTATTTTTCATAGCTGTTATAGGCCTTACAAGTTGTTTAAAAAAGGATGCGTCAAATATTGATCCTTATGATCTTATGGCTCCGGTTTATACAATGGAATATATACAGTCTGGTGGTACTACTATTAACTCTGGCATGCAATATTTTGCAAATGGTGCGCTTACATTTGCTTCAACAGATGTTACCGATACAGTTTCTGTAAACGCTCGTATAACCGGTACTCCTGTAAGCAGTGATGTTTCAGTTACTATCGGTCAGGATACTAAGCAGTTGCTAGTAAATTATGCTACGGATTCTATCACTTATGTGGCAATGCCAGATTCTGTATATAAAATCCTTACCCCTACAAGCACTATAAAAGCGGGTGTAGGTTATGCGGCATTCAAAGTAGTTTTTTATCCTTCTAAAATCAACCCAACTAAAAACTACATGTTGGCTTTAACCGTATTAAACCCGGTAGGCTACAAGGTTAGTACTAATTATGGAGCGGTTTATTTCCATACAATTGGCAATCCCCTGGCTGGCGCATATGTTACAACTGGCAAACGTTATAATTATGGCGGAGCCGTTTCCTGGTCTGGTCCTCCTGCTGCTTATCCAAGCGGATCTACAGATGGAACAACGGCAGCATATAATTCAACTGTTATAGCTGCGCCAGTTAATACTAAAACAGTAAAACTTATTATGGGTAATGTGCCAGATCCCGCTCCGGTAGGAGGTTCATCATATTACTATATTACAGGCGGTGACGCTAATTTTACCACGATTAGCTACAATTTGGGTTCTAATTTCGCTGCAGGATATTCAAACATTTCTACGTACATATTAAATTATGTAGCACCAACCACAACGCAAAAAGCATCATTCCATCTTATTACCAAATACAATAACACAACAGGGAATGCAGGTTCAGATCGTATAATCGATCAAACCTTTACTCAGCAATAATTTGTAAGGAAGAGCTTTTTTAAAAGTGGCCACTCAAATGAGTGGCCACTTTTATGTTGCTTATATACTTTTTTTAAAAGAATGCGCAAATCCATTAAAATGCGATACTGTTTTAATGAATAAATTCAAAAAACAGTATCTTTAAGTAACATCTTTAAATAACCAACTATGAAAGTATTTTATTTAATCAATTGTTTTTTATTGGCTGTTCTGGTTTGTAATGCGCAAATCCCCACAGATGTTAAAAATCCCTCACTGGCATATTTGTATGAAAATTTTACAGAGGGGAGAGTGTTAATGAAATCAGGAGCTGTTGAAAAAGCCATGTTAAACTACAACACTTCTGATCAAAGCGTTGTTTTTAAGCAAGACGATAAAGTGATGACTTTAACAGGACTCACAGATATTGATACCATTTATTTCAACAATAAAAAGTTTATACCCGGTCCAGATGAACTTATATATGAGGTGATAGCAAACTCAAATCTTGCTGTTTCATTATACGTTACTTATACAAATAAACTGAAGCCGGCTCTTGCGGTTACAGATCAGGCAAATGGTACTACACGTAAAGACGCCGGGGAAGCAAGTAATACGCTGACAAGTGCATATGTTACACGCCCTTACAAAGATGATTATACTGTTGAGATAAGAAAGAATTACTGGCTTATAAAAGGCAAGCAGATTAATAAAGCATTGAATGCAAAAAACTTTGAAAAAGTATTTCCACATAAGGAAGAGGCAATAAACAATTTCATTGCAAAAAATGAAATCAACTTCAATATTGAGCCAGATTTAATTAAGCTTACACAGTTTTGTAATAGCCTGAAATAATTCACCCCTCATGATTACTTCTCCACCACCTGTACCCAATATAACTGAAGATGAGAAAAGGCATAGCGGCCAGGTAAAGAATACCGCCGTTAAGCGCTTTGGCTGGACGTTCACCCATTTGCTGCGCTGTTTTTGTACAGATAGAGCATTGGGCATTTAGTTGCGCTGGCAGGTAAAATGCCATAGAGAAAACGGCTATCAATATCCACTTTTTCATGTGTTGCAAATTTACGCAGCTAAAACAAATAAGCAGCAACTGTTTAATCTTGATTGCAATAAAAAACCCCGGTAAATGCCGGGGGTTTATATTTTACTATTGCGTTATTATTAATGTTTTTTTTGAACGGCTGAATACAAAGCCTGGTTGTCTGCATTAGGATCATATACCCACAACAACATTGGTTTAGAGCTTTCGTCTATCAGGGGGCTTATTTCAGTTAAAAACCTGTTAGACAGTGAAAGACTTCCGTCTGTTTTCAATACCGGGAAATTAATTTCATCATAAGGTACATCTTCAGTAGCCTGCAGCATCATAGACCTTTTTACTGCATTGTTATTAGATTCCTGCAAGCCTACCAGCCTGTAACCAAAACCGGCATCATTCTTTACACGCTTTCCTATTTTGTAAGCACCCAATGAGCTGGCTGTGCTGCCAATTTCATTAGAATATTTCTTTTCTGCACCTTCACTGTTTCCTTCAGATACTACACCACTTTTTACAATGGTATTGCTGGCAAGGTCTATCACAAAAAACCTTTTCTTACCAGATTTCATACCCAGGTTTACCATCAGCGCATATTCTGTATTGCAGCCGTTGTTAACCGCGTAATCTTTCATTTTTTCTGTTTCATCGTAAACAGACATATAAGAGTAACTTTCAGCACCTTTATCTGGCTGACGCAAAGAACTAAAGGGGGTATTGTTTTTTTCTGACTGTTTAGCTTCATATGCATAACCTCCGGTTCTCTCTGGTGCTATGCCTTCTACTTCCTGTGGACGGTTGGGCTTTTCGAAAGCTACAATTTCTGGCAATTGGCTCTCTTCTATAGCTTCCATCAAAGCTTTTACATGTGCTTTAATTACTTTAGAAGACATGCTGTTTGTACGCTTAGCAACATCTATGTTCTTCAAAGCATTATTTCGCAAAGAAGGAATTGATGCCTGAAGGGCAGCTGCTTGCTTTTGAGTGTTGGTCTTATTTAAAACTACTGTAGCCTGAGCCGGTGCTACTTTATTATCAGTTGTTGCTATTACTGCAACATTGGAAGGAGCTTTAGTGATAGTGGTAACTGAGGCTTCTTTTGCAGCAGGCTTGGGGGTGGTTCCTGTTTTATGCACAAAAAGGAAGATACCTGCCAGTGCGCCTGCGATAAAAAATTTACTTAAAGATTTCATTGGGTTTGGATTTGTATGTTAAAACGGATAAATGCTTGTTTCTGTACGTTACAATTTGGCTGCTCTCCTTTCTATCACTATTCTCAGTCTAATCGTTTACGTCTAACGGCCTAATTGTTTACTTTTAACACAGTAAAAGTACATAGCGGTTTAGGTTTTTGCAAGTGATTATCGGCGTTAGTCGGAATATTTACACGAATGAACCTAAGTGTTTATACTAGTATGCTGATTTATAATCAATTGAAAAACAGCCTTGGGCGGTTTTATTCGTTGAATGGCCAGATTCTTTCGATAAACAGTAATTGCACAGCAAATTCCGGTTCTTACGGTCAATTAGTCTCTAATAAAATGACAATCAATGTCTTATATAGAGATATTCAAAAAAATCCCTCCCTCTTAAAAATGAGCTAGTAAATGTTACAGTGTGTTGAAAGACAATTACTACTAGTTTATTGTCTTAATTGCTGCGACGTTTCCGCCTAGCAACTGAAGATTATACTTTTTTTAGTTAGTAATAGCTCTATTTTACTTTTTGGGGCTCAAAACAATAGGGTAAAACCTTTATGCATAAAAAAAGGCCGCTTTATCAGCGGCCTTGGTATTGTTATAAAACCTGCATTATGCAGTTTCCATTCTTTTGCTTTGCTTTTTACGCTCATCCTCGTCCAGTATCACTTTACGCATACGAATGCTTTTGGGTGTTACTTCAATACATTCATCGTGCTGAATGTACTCCATGCATTCTTCCAGCGTCATAAGCGTTTTAGGAGCAATTTTAGTTGCATCATCGCTACCGCTTGCACGGTGGTTGGTCAGCTTTTTGGGCTCTGTAGCATTTACCACCAAATCGCCTGGTTTAATATGCTCGGCTATAATCTGCCCTGTATAAACATCTTCACCTGGGTCTACGAAGAAGGTTCCCCTGTCTTGTAATTTGTCTATAGAATAGCCTGTTGTACGTTCCTGGTTTTTAGAAAGCAATACACCGTTGTTTCTTCCGGGGATGGGGCCTTTCCAGGGTTTGTATTCCAGGAAACGGTGCGCCATTACAGCCTCACCTGCTGTGTTAGTAAGCATATTGCTACGCAAACCAATCAAACCACGAGAAGGTATTTCAAACTCCAGGTGCTGCATTTCGCCCTTGCTTTCCATTACCAGCATTTCACCCTTACGCTGTGTTACCAGGTCTATTACCTTGCCGCTATAATCTCCCGGCACATCTACTACCAATATCTCATACGGCTCATGCTTTTTGCCGTCAATGTCTTTTATTAAAACTGTAGGCTGGCCAATAGTTAGCTCAAAACCTTCGCGGCGCATGGTTTCTATCAAAATACCTAAGTGCAAAATACCACGACCATAAACCAGGAAGCTATCCGCACTATCTGTATCATCTACTCTAAGTGCAAGGTTCTTTTCAGTTTCCTTCATCAAACGATCACGCAAGTGACGGCTTGTTACAAATTTACCTTCGCGGCCAAAGAAAGGTGAGTTGTTGATGCCAAATAACATGCTCATTGTTGGCTCATCTACGCTGATAACCGGTAATGCTTCAGGATTGTCTATATCTGCAATGGTATCACCAATATTAAAATCTTCCAGGCCTACTACAGCACAAATATCACCTGCAAACACTTCGGTAGCTTTCTTTTTACCCATGCCCATAAAAGTGTACAATTCTCTCACTTTCATCCTCTTAACAACACCACCAGCCTGCATTAAAGCAATATTCTGGCCTTCTTTTATTGAACCCCTGGCTACTTTACCTACTGCAATCCTGCCCAGGAAAGACGAATAATCCAGTGAGGTTATCTGCATTTGCAATGGACCTTCTGCCACTTTTGGAGCAGGCACATATTGCAAAATGCCATCCATTAATGGAGTAATGTCTTCACACTGTTCATTTTTGCTATTAAACCAGCCGTTTTTGCCAGAGCCATAGAAGGTAGGAAAATCCAATTGTTCTTCTGTGGCGTCCAAGTTAAAGAATAGTTCAAAAACCGCGTCATGTACCTCGTCTGGGCGGCAGTTTGGTTTATCTACTTTATTGATTATCACTATTGGGCGCAGGTTCAACTGCAAAGCTTTTTGCAGTACAAAACGCGTCTGTGGCATTGGTCCTTCAAAAGCATCTACCAGCAACAATACGCCGTCCGCCATTTTTAGCACACGTTCTACCTCTCCGCCAAAGTCACTGTGGCCGGGAGTGTCAATCACGTTAATTTTAACGCCTTTGTATTCTACTGCCGCGTTTTTACTGAAAATGGTAATGCCTCGTTCCCTTTCCAGGTCGTTGCTATCCATTATCAACTCGCCGGTTTCCTGGTTTTCACGGAATACCTTGGTGGCATGTAAAATTTTGTCTACCAGGGTAGTTTTACCGTGGTCTACGTGTGCTATAATAGCTATATTTCTGATATTCATAATTGCGATTTCCTTTGCAGAAAAGGCCGCTATTTGTCAGCCCTTCTTTTTTCAAGCGGCAAAGGTACGTTAATTCAACGGGCAAGACAAGCGAAAGATGTGTGATTATTGTGTTACCAGCATTTGTGCTTATGTGAACGTACCCAGCAAAAATGATGCGGCTAATTATCTATCACCCGGTTAGACGTGAAAACATTTTATCTTTATGGGTATGAAGCAATTCCATTTAATAATCGCCTGTATTTTACTTTTCTGCAGCTCCACATTTGCCCAGGCAGGTAAAGACCAAAAAGAAATTATTGATATCCTGAACAAGCAAACCGTGTCGTGGAATAAAGGCAATTTGGAAGAGTTTATGCAAGGCTATTGGCAAAATGATTCACTGATGTATGTTGGTAAAAGCGGCGTTACCTATGGATACAACAACGCACTTGCCAATTACAAAAAAAATTACGACAGCCCTGAGAAAATGGGCAAACTATTTTTTGAGATCATTAAGGTTAGAAAGCTGTCTGCAGAATATTATTGGGTATTGGGCAAATGGTTCTTAAAAAGATCTGTTGGTGATGTGAGTGGCCACTACACACTTTTATTTAGAAAGATTGCAGGCAAATGGCAGATTGTGGCAGACCATAGCAGCTAAGCCTAACCGTGAGGAAATTTTTTCTTCCAAAATCTTATCAGCAAACGTATCATCATAACGGTGCTAAATAAAATCCATACATAAAAAATATAGTTGCCGGTAGTTGGTTTTTCATAGAAGAAAAACCAATTGCCATAAATGCCAACCGTAAATAAAATCAACAGGTACACCAACACCAACGTAACAGACCAACCTACACGACTCAAAAAATCTCTTACTTCCGGTTCCATGCCACTGCTCATAGCAAAATATGTTTATTGAAATACGGGAGTTCCATAAAAAATACTAGCTCGCTATCACTTTCAGCTTTTTACCAACTTTGGTGAATGCTGCAATAGCGTCATCTAAATGCTTTTGCTGATGAGCTGCACTTAGTTGCACCCTAATCCTAGCCTGCCCCTTAGCCACCACCGGAAAGAAAAATCCAATTACATAAATGCCTTCTTCCAGCAATTCTGCTGCAAATTGTTGGGCTACTACTGCATCGTACAACATTATTGGTACAATAGGATGATCGCCGGGTTTTATATCAAAACCTGCCGCCGTCATTTTCTCACGGAAATAACGGGTATTAAATTCCAGTTTATCTCTTAATTCTGTGGTTTCGCTCAGCATATCCAGCACAGCAATGGAAGCACCGGCAATAGAAGGCGCCAATGTATTAGAAAACAAATATGGCCTGGAACGCTGGCGCAATATTTCAATAATCGCTTTATTGCCGCTGGTAAAACCGCCGCTGGCACCGCCCAAGGCTTTGCCCAATGTGCCGGTTATGATGTCTACGCGGCCCATTACACCGCGGTATTCATGCGTGCCGCGGCCTGTTTTGCCTAAAAATCCGCTTGAATGGCATTCGTCAATCATAACAATAGCGTCGTATTTATCTGCCAGGTCGCAGATTTTATCCAACTGTGCAATGGTTCCATCCATGCTGAAAGATCCGTCAGTAACAATAATGCGGCTTCTGCAAGCGGCACTTTCTTTCAGCTTTGCTTCCAGGTCTTGCATATTATTATGCTCGTACCTGAAACGTTGTGCTTTGCAAAGGCGCACGCCGTCAATAATAGAAGCATGGTTAAGCGCATCGCTAATAATCGCATCCTGCTCGTTAAACAAGGGCTCAAACACACCGCCATTTGCATCAAAAGCGGCAGCATACAAAATGGTATCTTCTGTGCCAAGAAAAGTAGCTATTTTTTGTTCCAGCTCTTTGTGTATGTCTTGCGTGCCGCAGATAAACCGCACACTGCTCATGCCGTATCCGTGTGTATCAATAGCTTTATGTGCAGCTTCAATCACTTTTGGGTGAGAAGAAAGGCCCAGGTAGTTATTGGCGCAAAAGTTCAATACAGTTTTGCCATTTACAGTTATCTCCGGCCCCTGCTCACTGGTGATAATCCGTTCTGTTTTAAAAAGACCGGCAGTTTTTATTTCTTCTACTTCTTTGCTGATGCGTTGTATAAAGGCCTGATTCATGCTGTTGGTGTTTGAGTTGCAAAAATAGTATAAAGCGATATAGTCATTCTGGTACGCTTAAAATTCCCTTAGCTATAATGATACAGAATTGATAGAATAAGTTATTGAATTAATGTTTCAACAACCTTCACTCAGGATGGTAAATAATAGCTGCCGGCAGAAAATTTCACCGGTAGTTTTGGGTATTTTATCAGGTAAAACCATCATTTTATACAATTCTCTTACCGCCTGTAACATTTTGACAATACCTTCGTCTTATTAAACAAACACCCAAACAATGTCCGCCAAAAGGTTTATCTGCTTTATGTTGGTTTTGATGGTTTTTGCAGCCAGTCTTTTTGTGTATGGCTCACCGGCCAACGCAAAAGACGTTCAAAACAAAGAATGCCCTGCCGGCGCTGCTGTTTGCAACGATGAGGATGCAAGCACAAAATCAGCCGACATTATGCTTTGGCAATCTGTTTCACGCCATTTGCTAAACGTAATACAATAATAACCCAATATATATCCAAGCAAGCCCTGCCCCTTACGGCAGGGTTTGTTTTTTAAAAAAAGTTCCCCTACCTGTAACTTTTAAATACGGTTGCACGTAAAACATAAAAGAGGCGGAAGAGAACCGGGAGAATGGATGTAATATTGTTCACCAGCACACGTCAGTACAAGAGAGAACCACTGTTTTATGACTGAGAAAGACTACAATGAATGTGTACAGCATTATTCGGATAACGTTTATCGGTTTATCCTGAAAAACCTGCGTCATGAAGAAGACGCCAGGGATGTGGTACAAACTGCTTTTGAAAAATTATGGAGAAACCGCCAGGAAGTGGACGCAGCAAAAAGCAAATCATATTTGTTTACGATTGCCTATCACCAGATGATTGACCACATCCGCAAAATGAAAAAAGTTCAGTTGAAAGAAAATTTTGCCGATGAGACGAGGATTTTAAACAAACCGGCTAACAACTTAAAAAAAATACTGGAGCAGGCTTTGGATACACTTAGCCAGACACAAAAAAGCCTGGTACTTTTAAAAGATTACGAAGGATATAGTTATGAGGAGATAGGAGCCATAACGGGATTGAACGAGAGCCAGGTAAAAGTTTACCTCTTTCGTGCAAGGACACAATTAAAGAATTACCTGGTAAGTCCTGAAAACGTTTTATAAGCCGTACCATTAAAAAAACAACATGAACATTAACAGAAATAATTACGAAGAATTTTTTATGCTGTATGCAGACAATGAGCTGCCTGCTGGCGTAAGAAAAGAAGTAGAAGCTTTTGTTGCTGCCAACCCCGATCTAAAGGAAGAACTGGCATTGTTCTCTGCTACCAAGTTAACGCCTGATAACAATACTGTTTTCAATAACAAAGAAGTATTGCTAAGAAAAGAAAATGAAGCAGAAGCTATTAACATTACTAATTACGAGTCCTTTTTTGTTTTGTATGCAGATGATGAATTGAATAATGATGAAAAAGCACAGGTAGAAGAATTTGTTTATCATCATCCGCAATTGCAAGCTGCTTTTGAATTATTGCAGGAAGTAAAATTGCAACCCGATACTACTATTGTATTTGAAAACAAAGAAATACTCTATCGCAAAGAAAAAGATGATAAAGTAATTCCTATTTACTGGTGGAGAATTGCAGCAGCGGCGATTGTATTATTAATAGCAGGCCTGCTTTGGATATACATGGGCGATGGAAATAATGCGCCTAAAGGGATTGTAAAAAATGTTCAGCAACCTGTAACCAATCCACAAACTGTACCGTTACATAAAAAAGAAGAAATCCAACAAAGCAGTAACCAACAAAACATAAGTGAGGAAAAGGGAAGCGTGGCACAGGTAAACCAACAGGAAATAATAAAAACGAAAGCACCCAAAACCACCCACGATTTGTTTGACCAACCGAAGAAAGAAAATGAGCTCAATACTTCTTCCAACCCTCAAACAAAAGAAGTAAAAAATGAACAACAACAAATTGCTGCTGTTCTTCCAGGCGAAGATGGTTTAAAAGCAACTGCTATTCCTTCCATACAAAACCAAACAGGGAAAAAAACGGAGATCAATACTGATATAGCTGCTGCAGCAAGCAAGTCAGTAACAAATCACCAACTGGTATATACAGATGCGAACGAGCTGGAAAGCAAGAAGGCCATTGCTGAACAGGTTGTAGCAACCAATACCAGCGATAATGTTGAAGTGCTCAACACTTCTGTAGAAACTAAAAGCTCATTGAGAGGTTTCTTCCGCAAAGCATCAAGGCTTATGGGTAAGAAATCTAACAATGATGATGAAGACAGCAAACACAAAAGCATTCTGATAGGTGGATTTGAGATTGCTGTTAGATAAACCTTATTAAAAAAATTAGCAAACTTATTTTATGCGTAAAATATTTGTACTACTGGCAGGATTATGTATTGGAATGAGCACAATGGCCCAAACAGATACCAGCAACAATCAAACGAAAAAAGAAGATACCATCCGTATAGGCAGCCTGATTATTGTAAAGAAAGGCGATGGCCATTATGAAAACAATGATGGCTCTGTTAAAATAACAAGAACAAGGCACAATAATAAAAACATCAGCACCAATTGGATAATACTTGATCTTGGTTTTGCCAATTATACAGACAAGACTATTTATGCCAACGCAATAGCTGCAGGTGTGGTGGCACCTGGCATGGGCAAAGAACAATTTAACTTACGCAATGGAAAATCTGTAGATGTAAATATCTGGCTGTTTATGCAAAGGCTTAATCTTATTAAGCATGTTGTAAACCTTAAATACGGTTTAGGAATAGAGTTGAACAATTATCGCTACGAATCGCCTGTATGGTACGATAAAGCCAACAATATATTTACTGAAGACAATGTGCGTCATTACCGTAAAAACAAACTGGCAGCAGATTATGTAACTGTTCCGTTAATGTTGAACTTCAACTTTACACCACACAATGAGTATAACAGATCTTTTGGTTTCAGTGCAGGTGTAAGTGCAGGCTATCTATATTCATCACGCCAGAAAATGATTACCAGTGAAGATGGCAAGCAAAAAACACACGATGATTTTTACCTGAGGCCATTTAAAATTAGCTATGTAGCAGAATTGCAACTAGGACCGGTAAAATTATACGGATCGCTGGCTACACAAAGCATGTTTGAAAAAGGATTGGATCAAACTCCTTACAATATTGGTATACGCTTGAGCAATTGGTAATAGTAAACCATTTCTCTCTTGTTTTGATTATTATACACCGGCGCTTTTTTAAGTGCCGGTTTTATTTTTTGTTAACCAGCCAGGCACCTGCCACCAGGAAAGCGATCCCTGCCAGCTTTTTCAATGTTATAGGCGATATATTAAGTCCCAGCACGCCAAAATGATCCATGCATACAGCTGTGATCAACTGTCCGGCAATCACCAACACAAACATATTGGCCACTCCAATTTCTTTTACGGATAATAATGTAACCGTCACCACAAAAACACCAAACAGCCCGCCGCTGAATTTATACCAGTTAATGCTATTGTAAGCAGCAAGCGGTGGCAGAGATTGTTTGGAAAGCAAGAGAATAAGAATCAATGCCAGTGTTCCAACAAAAAAAGAAATAAAAGCAGCCATAAAAGGATGGTTAATGGCTATTCTTAACTGGCTGTTAATACCAGACTGTATTGTCATGGCCACACCTGCCAAAATGGGTAAAACGTAAAAAATAAATTTCATGATTAAGCGGAATAAATGTTTAAAACTTACTCTGTCAAAATTCTGATATTTTCAACCCCGCCGCGTAATTTTAATTTTTTTTGTTAAGGCTTTCGTAATAAATGTTTTAGCCAATAAACCCTTAAAATTCGATGAGTGAAAAAATATACCGCCGAAGTATACGTTTAAGTACAGTATAAAATTTACGTATCCCTATGTTGAACAAATCCCATTCTTTAAACCGGTTTTCTTTTTTTCAGTCTTTTAAAAAAATTCTGTCAATGAAAAGTTTATTTGCCGCCGGTACAGCCATGTTTGCTATTGCTTTGTTTGCATTTACCACACACGAAAACAAAAGATTGGTAAAGCACCGTTTTTTTAATGATGAGTTGAACGGTAAGCCTTACATTATTATCGACAAGTCTGATTACGAATTAAGAGTGTATGATGATGATGGCTGGTATGCATCTTACCCTGTTGTATTGGGCAGCAAAAAGCTGGACGATAAAATGGTGCAGGGCGATAGATTAACACCGGAAGGCGTATATAAGATTGCTTCTAAAAGGGTACACGAGAAATGGGACAGGATGATGTTAATTGATTATCCAACCAAAGCAGATATTGCCAAGTTTAATGAAAGAAAAGCGCAAGGCATTCTCCCTAAAAATGCAAAACTTGGTGATGGTATTGGCATACACGGTACCTGGCAGCACGATGATATGGCTGTAGATTATTACCAGCAATGGACCAATGGCTGCATTGCCTTGAAGAACGATGAAATTGAAGAATTGTACCGTCTTATTCCTGTAGGTACACAAGTGACTATTCAAAGATAAATTGCGTTTAGTCAAATAATAATAAATTATCTCTTCAACAGATAAGGCGCAAAGCCTAACCTTGATTATCTTTAAAAAATTCCGGCCGAACAGACCGGAATTTTTTTATGCTGTATTCCTTTGCTAAAATTTTAATGACCACAGGCCTGCGCTTTTTCTACCGGCGCATCCATGTAACCGGTTTTGAAAACATTCCGGAAAAGGGACCTGTAATCATTATAGCCAATCACAATTCTTCTTTAATGGATGCGGCATTGCTTGGCATACTTTTAAAACGAAAAGCATGGTTCTTTGCACGAGGCGATGTTTTTATAAAAAAGTTTGTAAGCAAAATATTGTGGCAGTTTCACATGATGCCGGTACATAGCTATTCGGGCGGCCGGCATACTTTATCTGCCAACAGCGATAGTTTTGCAGATGGTAAAAAAATACTTTCAAAAGGGGGAATTATTGTTTTCTTTCCTGAAAGTACAAGTCATACACAACACCAGTTGTATAATTTTCGCAAAGGTGTTTTCAGGTTAGCATTTGAAACAGCATCCGAAGCTGATTTTTCTTATGACATTCCAATTGTGCCTATTGGTATAACTTATGATCACCCGATAAATTGCAGGGCAGCGGTGCAAGTGCATGCAGGTAAGCCCCTGTTACTATCCACATATATTCACTCATATAAATTAAACCCCGCTGCCGCATTGCTGCAAATCAGTAAAGACGCTTATCAATCTGTTCTACAATTAACACTGCATATACCTGATACGGATCGACTGCAAACTGTTAATCATTTTCTCACACTAAACAGGAGCAGTCAGACACAGCAATACAGCAGTTGGAAAATTGCAAGCATGCAAAAACTAATACAGGAAAAAACAGTTTGCAATTACATTAATAATGCTGGTAATGATGAATTGGAAACCTGGCAATTAAAAACAACAACTTATTTCAAACTTCTTGCAGAAAATGATGTAACGGATAAAGCAGTACATAAAGAACCGTCTTTCTCTTTCTTAAAAAAAATGGGATTGTGGCTTGGCTTTCCCTTTTATATTATTGGCTTATTGCTAAATGGCCTGCCTATTGGTTTTGCAAGATTGATAGCTAATAAAAAAGTATACCGCCAGGATTTTTATAGCTGGATTTTTGTGGCTGTCTACTCGATGATGTATTTGTGTTGGATGCTGCTATTGATATCAATAACTTTTTTTGTGTGGGGATGGCAGTATGCATTCATGCTATTAGCAATAATGATATCAACCGGCCTGTTTGCTTACTTATACAAAGACTGGATGAAGGAAAACAGCATTTATAATAAATGGAAAATGCTTTCCAGTAAAAACCGGGAAGCATTAATTAGTATGAGGAAAAACCTTACACAGGTACTTACAGAAAAAGAAGCTGTATAAATTTTCCCTGCAGATAACCCAAATAAGTATCCGCTGATGTTCGCAGAAAAAATAAGCAAACATCAGCGGGAAATACATTTACAGTTTTCCTTTCTTGATTTCATCTACCACCGCAGGATCCAGCAAAGTAGTAGTATCTCCAAGACTATCCAACTGGCCTTCTGCAATTTTTCTTAGAATGCGGCGCATAATCTTTCCGCTTCTTGTTTTTGGCAAACCTGTTACAAACTGAATTTTATCTGGTTTGGCAATAGCACCAATAATACGGCTAACGGTAGCTGTTATATTTTGCCTGGTAAGTTTATCGTCTGCCGGCGGCCCTTGATAAATTACATAAGCATAAATGCCTTGTCCTTTTATATCGTGCGGATAACCTACCACGGCACTTTCTACCACACCTGCGTGCATATTAATAGCATTCTCCACTTCTGCTGTGCCAATACGGTGACCGCTTACATTCAATACATCATCTACACGGCCAGTAATGCGATAATTGCCATCTGCATCTTTTAGTGCGCCATCACCGGTAAAATACAGATCCTGGTAAGTAGCAAAATAATTAGTGCGGCAGCGTTCATGATCACCCCAGGTTGTTCTAAGAATACCGGGCCATGGAGCTTTTATGCAAAGATTGCCTTTATAATATCCGTCTTCGTCTTTATTGGTTATTTCTTTTCCTGCCTCATCTACCAGTAATGGTTGAACGCCCGGAAGCGGTAATGTGGCCCATGATGGTTTTGCAGGTGTTATTCCCGCCAGGTTAGAAATTAAAATACCGCCGGTTTCTGTTTGCCACCAGGTATCTACTATGGGCGATTTTTTCTTTCCTATGTTTTCATCGTACCAATGCCACGCTTCTTCATTTATAGGTTCGCCCACTGTGCCAAGCACCTGCAAAGACGAAAGATTTTTATCTTTTACAGGATCAAGCCCAAAGCCCATTAAGCTTCTGATAGCAGTTGGCGCTGTATATAGAATATTTACTTTGTACTTTTCTACAATCTCCCAGAAACGACCTGCATCGGGCCAGGTAGGTATGCCTTCAAACATTAATGAAGTAGCGCCTGCGCTTAAAGGGCCATACAAAATATAAGAGTGACCCGTTATCCAACCAATATCTGCTGTGCAAAAATGAACTTGTCCAGGTTGGTATTGAAATACGTTTACAAAAGTATAGTTTGCCCAAACCATATAGCCACCACAGGTATGCACTACTCCCTTAGGCTTACCCGTACTGCCAGAAGTATACAAAATGAATAGCGGATCTTCTGCGTCCATTACTTCAGCTTCACCATGGCCGGTGCCTTCTTTATCGCCGGCAGGTGTTGGTGCACTTTCAGGCATTGACTCTGTTACAATGCGCATTTCATCTTCCCACCAAACATCGCGGCCTTTTAGCATGCTTACAGGTGTGCGGGTGCGGGTGTAAACAATTACACGTTTCACTGTTTTATTGCCAATCAGTGCATCATCAATCACGCTTTTCAGGGGAATATCTTTTGCACCGCGATATGCACCATCGCATGTTACAATAAATTCTGCTTTTGCATCTTCTAATCTGTCTGCAATGCTTTGCGCAGAGAAACCGCCAAAGATTACACTGTGGATGGCACCGATGCGGGCACAAGCCAATACTGCATAAGATAGTTCAGGTATCATGCCCATGTAAATGCAAACACGATCGCCTTTTTTAACACCATTGTTTTTTAATACCTGTGCAAATTGGCAAACACGTTTGTGCAGCCTTGCATAGGTTACAATACGTGGCCTTTCTTCCGGATTATTCGATTCCCATATAATAGCTGGTTTATCACTTAAAGTGGGCAGGTGTCTGTCGAGACAATTTTCGGTGATGTTTAATTTGCCACCTGCAAACCATTCTACTTTAGGTTCTTTAAAATTCCAGTTAAGTACTTTGTCCCATTTCTTTCTCCAGGTAAAGTTGTCTGCCACCCCAGACCAAAAACCTTCCGGATCTTCTATACTTTTCTTGTAATCTGCCTTGTATTGCTCTAGTGAACCAATTTGGTAGGGATATGATGCCATGGTCAAGCGCTTGAAAATTAATTGAGTATTATAGATGTTGATTATAAATGGCCCATGAAGATACAACCTGATAAAATATATGATGGCCGTTTGTTAAAAAAAATAAATTGGTTTGATTCCTTAATCGTTTGAATTACTTTTGCGCCAGCATGTTACCTAAATTGCCCATATTGTTGCGCGGCTTTTCTGCTATTGTTATGATGGCAGCATTGTTTTTTTTAACCACCGCAAACTTCTGGGTGTATGGTTTTCAAAAACAAAAGCAGGCGGTATCATCTGTTAGCAATCCTGCCGAGGAAGAAGAGCATGGTTCTTCTGTTCCCAACCCGGTAGAGGAAAAAAATTCAAACACTTTACAAAACCTTTCAGAATACCTGCATGATGCACATGATATGATTACCCACCCGGTAAGCATCGTGTTGGTTGGCAACAGGCATGATATTATCAATCTTCCTATCCATCACCCGGAACTGCTCACTCCTCCTCCCAAGCAGTTGGCTTAATAACCCTTTCTCTTTTGCACTCTTTTATTGAAGGCTTTACCACAAGCATGCAAATATCAACGTTGCTTCCATTGCATTTGCAGTAAATAATTGCAACAAGCTTTTATTATTGCAGGCAACAGCATAGGCAGACTTGCAGTGGTTATTGGCCGGTGTACCCTTAACCGTTTATAAACTTTATTTAAGATCCATTCAAACATATTTACAGTGAAAAAAACACAAGGTTTCTTTAGCAATTTTGCATCAGATTTTCCTGCAGCCGTGGTAGTGTTTCTGGTAGCACTACCACTTTGCTTAGGTATTGCATTAGGCAGTAATGCTCCTTTATTCTCTGGTCTTATTGGTGGTATTGTGGGTGGCATCATAGTTGGCTCACTCAGCGGTTCTCAGTTAAGCGTTAGCGGACCGGCTGCAGGTTTAACAGCCATTGTTGTGGTAGCTATTGCCAAACTACAGGTGTTTGATGCATTCCTGGTAGCTGTTGTTCTTGCCGGTGTTATTCAAATTATACTTGGCTTTTTAAAAGCAGGTATTTTGGGCGATTATATTCCTTCAAGTGTTATTAAAGGAATGCTGGCCGCTATTGGGTTAATCCTGATCTTAAAACAGATTCCACACTTTATAGGATATGAAGCTGACTTTTTAGGCGATGAAGCGTTTGAACAAAAAGATGGCAAGAATACTTTTTCTGAATTGATTTTTGCGTTTAAACATATGCTCCCAGTCGCATTGGCCATTGGGGTATTTTCCATTTTACTGCAAATGCTCTGGGAAAAGGTTTTGATAAAAAAAATCAAAGCTTTAAAACTGGTACCAGCACCGCTGATTGTAGTACTGGTAGGCATTGCTATTAACGAAGCACTAAAAGTATCTTCTCCTGAACTGGCTTTGGGCAAGTTTCATTTGGTTAATATACCTGTTGCATCATCCTTTAGCGAGTTTACTTCTTTTTTTACAACGCCTAATTTCAGTCATTTGACTAACTACCAGGTATGGACAACCGCTTTAACTTTAGCAATCGTTGCCAGCCTTGAAACACTGTTAAATGTGGAAGCGTCAGACGATCTGGATCCATACCAGCGTGTAACACCTACTAATCGTGAATTGAAAGCACAGGGTGTAGGTAATGTTGTTTCGGGTCTTATTGGTGGCCTGCCGCTTACATCAGTTATTGTAAGAACTTCTGCCGGTATTAATGCTGGTGCAAAAACAAAGATGTCTGCTATTATGCACGGCATATTCCTGCTGCTTTGTGTGGCGTTTATTCCTGCATTGCTGAATCATATTCCGTATGCTTCATTGGCAGCCATTCTTATTTACACAGGCTACAAGCTGGCTAAGGTTTCCATCTTTAAAGATTTTTATAAAAAAGGATGGGACCAGTTTTTACCATTTGTTATCACCATCCTGGCCATACTTTTTACAGACTTACTGATTGGTATATTAATAGGTTGCTGCGTAGGCATATTCTTCCTGCTGCGTAGCAATTTTAAATCTGCAGTAATGGTAGTAAATGACGATAACAAATACCTTTTCCGCCTGCGTAAAGATGTTTCGTTTTTAAACAAACCTATCATCAAACGCAAACTGGAAAAAGTGCCGGAAGATTCTTATGTACTGATTGATGCGGCAAGAGCGGATTTTATAGATAAAGATGTAATAGAAGTGATAGAAGACTTTATGAAACATGCGCCATTGAAAGACATAAGAGTGGAATTAAAAACAAGTGTTTACAAGGAGCAGGGGTTTTCTGAAACAGCTCCGTTATTGGTAACTTCTAAAAATTGATTGTATGCACTCATTTGAAAAACTTTTGCTTGAAAATAAAGCCTGGGTATATGAAACATTGATGGACGACCCGGAATATTTTAGCCGGTTAGCCACCAACCAGGAGCCTGAATTTTTATGGATTGGTTGCAGCGATAGCCGTGTGCCAGCCAATAAAATTACAGGTACAAATCCCGGCGAGTTATTTGTACACAGAAACATTGCCAACGTGGTAATGGATAATGATTTGAACGCACTGAGTGTAATTGAATATGCTGTTAATTATTTAAAAGTAAAGCACATTATTGTATGCGGTCATTATGGTTGTGGTGGCGTTAAAGCCGCTATGACGGATAACAGTTTTGGCATCCTGGATGAATGGCTGCTGAACATTAAAAAGGTATACAACAGCAACCGGGCAGAAATAGATGCCATTGCAGACCCGGAACAGCGAACCAATTTATTGGTAGAGTGTAATGTAAAACAGCAGGTAATTAATATTTCTAAAACAGCGTCTATACAGAAGGCCTGGAAGAATAATAACCTGCCGCAGATACATGGCTGGGTATACGATTTAAAAGACGGTTTACTAAAACAGATTTACCGGGTTATAAAACCGGCAACAGAAAAAGAATACACTATTTAATAACCAACCAGGCAAAAGCCTGGCAACAGGTTTGCATATCTTTACTAAAGCTCAGTTGGCATGATTTTGCAAAAATTGAGTAATATGCAAACCGCAAATACATTTTATTATGGAATCTTACAACAAGTTATTACTGGAAAATAAAGCGTGGGCAGCAGAAAAAGTAAATGAAGATGCAGAATACTTTAAAAGGCTGGCAGACTTGCAAACGCCAGACTTTTTATGGATTGGTTGTAGCGACAGCCGTGTGCCAGCCAATGAAATTACTGGCACACAACCAGGTGAAATATTTGTGCACCGCAATGTGGCCAACATGGTAGTAAATACAGACGTAAACCTGCTGGCAGTATTGGATTATGCCGTTAACCACCTTAAGGTAAAACATGTAATTGTTTGCGGCCACTATGGCTGTGGTGGTATAAAAGCAGCAACCACCAATGCAGATTTCAAACCTGTCTTAAATATGTGGTTGCGCAATATTAAAGATGTTTACCGCCTTCACCGCAAAGAGCTGGATGAAATGAAAGATGAGAAGCAAAGAATCGATCGCCTGGTAGAATTAAACGTAAAAGAGCAGGTATTTAATCTTGCAAAAACTTCCATCATACAAAAAGCCTGGAAGCATGAGCAAAGGCCACATTTGCATGGCTGGGTATATGGTTTGAAAGATGGTATCATCAATCCTGTGTTTGAAATGAGCGCAGGTACACATATAGATGAACTCTACGAATACGATGACCTATAAAATTTGAAACCCCGTTTTATTGACGGGGTTTTTTATTTAATTACTTTAGCCTGCTTAAAATGCTGTATGAAAAATTACCTCCTTGCCTTTGCAGGTTTTCTATTGACATTGCTTTGTAGTTGCGGTGGCCCATCTGCCAACAACAACACTACAGAAAAAGATACAGTCAATAATGATAATGCCTGGGCTTTGCTTCCTTTTGTAAAAATAGATTCTGCCAACCCAATACTTGGCCCCGGTACCGGAAAATTTATGGATCCCATACTGCACAAAGAAGTAAAATGGGAAGAAAAAGATGTTTTCAATCCTGCTATTGTAGTGAAAGGAGATACCGTGTACATGCTTTATCGTGCAGAAGATAGTATCGGCAAATATGCAGGTACATCCCGTATAGGTTTGGCAAAAAGCACAGATGGCATTCATTTCTCACGGTCATCTACACCTGTTTTTTACCCGGCCAATGACAGCGTTAAAAAATACGAATGGGAAGGTGGTTGCGAAGACCCGCGTGTAGTGGAAGACAGCAGCGGCACATATTACATGATGTATACCGGCTATGATGGCGACAAAGCACGGCTGCTGGTAGCTTCATCAAAAGATTTGTTGCACTGGACAAAATACGGACCCGCTTTTGCAAAGGCTTATAATGGAAAGTATGTGCCACAATGGTCTAAGTCGGGTTCAGTAGTATCTGTTTATAAAGATGGAAAAATAACTGCCGTTAAAATCAATGGCAAATATTGGATGTACTGGGGAGATGTAAATATCAATGCAGCTACTTCAGACGATTTAATTAATTGGCAACCGGTAGAAATGCAAGCTGGCGAGAAATCATCCATCGCACTTCGGCACAATGCTATTGAAACGCCGGATTTAAAAATTGTCATCGGCCCAAGACCTAAAAAGTTTGATAGCGACATAGTAGAACCCGGTCCGCCAGCTATGCTTACTGACAAAGGCATTTTATTAATGTACAATGGCCGCAATGTTCCTTCTATTGGTGATAGCAGCTTGTCTGAAGGCACTTACTCAGCAGCGCAGGCTTTGCTAGATAAAAATGATCCTACCAAAGTTTTGCAACGACAAGAGAAATATTTCTTAACGCCCGACAAACCTTATGAAACTACCGGCCAGGTAAACCATGTTTGTTTTATAGAAGGATTGGCGCAGTTTAAAGGTCACTGGTTTTTATACTATGGTACTGCAGATTCTAAAATTGCAGTGGCAGTAAAATAACGTTTTACAAGCATGCTGCACAGGAAGCACAGACGCCCAATGATATAAAAGATGAACCGAGCGTGGCAAGGATGATCCATCTATGTTACCAATGCTGGCTCAATAAAAATCATCCGGTGAAACGAAATTATATTTCCATCGCAAAAAAGTTTCGTGCTGCGGGTAGAAATAATTACATTCAACTCAGATTAATTACCATATGCAATCAACCAAGGGAATCTGGAAAGTTATAGGCGCATCTTCCGCCGGTACGCTGATAGAGTGGTACGACTTTTATCTTTTTGGCAGTCTTTCCACTATTATTTCTCACAAATTTTTTCCTGATGCTAACCCCACTGCGGCTTTGCTTTCTACGCTGGCCACTTTTGCAGCAGGGTTTATTGTAAGACCATTTGGCGCATTGGTATTTGGCCGGTTAGGAGATTTGATTGGAAGAAAATATACTTTCCTGCTTACGTTGGTATTAATGGGCGGCTCTACTTTTTTAATTGGTTGCGTTCCTGAATATGCCCGCATTGGCGCATGGGCGCCACTGTTAGTATTAATCTTGCGCCTGGTGCAAGGTCTTGCATTGGGTGGAGAATATGGCGGTGCAGCCACTTATGTGGCGGAACATGTCCCTGCTTCCCGTCGCGGATACTATACCAGTTTCATACAAACCACTGCCACGCTGGGGTTTTTTCTTTCGCTGGGCGTCATCTTATCAATTAGAAGAATTACAGGCGTAGAAGCATTTACCAATGGAGACGCCTGGCGTTATCCATTCCTATTATCGATTGTTTTAGTAGCGGTGTCTATTTTCATTCGCATGCGTATGAGCGAGTCTCCGTTGTTTCTTAAATTGAAAACAGAAGGCAAAACAGCTACCAATCCTTTAAAAGAAAGCTTTGGTAAAAAAGTAAATTTTAAAATGGTGTTGCTGGCTTTGTTTGGCGCTACCATGGGGCAGGGCGTGGTTTGGTATAGCAGCCAGTTTTATGCACAAAATTTTCTGCTTACTAAATGCAATGTAGAGTATGAACAAGCCAACACCATTATTGTAATTGCATTGTTGATTGCAACACCATTCTTTGTCATCTTTGGCAGCTTGTCTGATAAATGGGGAAGAAAAAACCTGATGATGGCCGGTATGCTTCTAAGCGCTTTACTTTACAGGCCGGTCTTTCAGCAGATTTATAACAATGCAGATGCTGCGCAAAAAACAATTCTTGCAGGACAAACTGTTATCAAATACGCATCAGAAGCCGTAAAAGATGCTACCGATTCATTGCATACTACCACGGTAACCAATTATTTTGAAGATGGCACCAAACAAAAAATTGTAAGCAAACAAAAGATAAGTGCATCAGGCGTGAAAGCCGCTGCCACTGTAACCAAAGAAACTGTATTGGGTGAAACAAGCAGGCTAAACATGATTGCATACATTGCATTACTGGTTGTGTTAGTAGCCATGATTTACGGACCTATTGCTGCCTTCCTGGTAGAATTGTTTCCTACACGCATTCGCTATACATCTATGTCGCTGCCATATCATTTGGGCAATGGCATTTTTGGCGGACTGGTACCGTTTATTGCAACGCTTATTACTACACTTCCGGGCACCAATTATTTATCGGGTTTGTGGTACCCCATTATTGTAGCTGCACTTTGCTTTGTCATTGGCAGCCTGTATCTCTCAAATAAAATTGATACCAACGTAGACGATTAAAAATATTTTATGAACCAATTGAAACGTTTACTCGGATTGTTATGGATGCTGATTGGCCCCATTGTAATTATTGTATTGATTGCAAGTGCAGCACACAACATCAATGGAAATGGTAAAGGTGATATCAGCAAGCCATTGCCGTGGATTATCATCATCAGTATTTTTACCCCCATAGCAATTGGGTTGATGATTTTTGGATGGTATGCGTTTAAGGGGGAGTATACCCCCCAACCCCCTGAAGAGGAGGCTTAGTTTGCAGATACTAAGTAATGGCAATTTTCAATTATTTAAAAAACCGGAGCAATTGGTTGAACGAAATAATATTAATAGACTAAATAATTCCCCTTTAGGGGTTAGGGGTTTAGGGTTAATTTTGCACCATGTCTATAGAAGTTAAAAATCTTACCAAGATATATGGCCAGCAAAAAGCAGTAGATGATATTTCTTTTGCTGCCGGCAAAGGAGAGATAGTAGGCTTCCTGGGGCCCAATGGCGCTGGCAAATCCACTACCATGAAAATCCTTACAGGTTATTTATTGGCCGATGCAGGCACTGCTACCGTTTGTGGTATAGATGTAAAAGCATCGCCTTTAGAATCAAAAAAGAAAATAGGTTATCTGCCGGAAGCCAATCCACTTTATTACGACATGTATGTGAGGGAATACCTGGATTTTGTAGCAGGCGTTCATGAAATAAAAAACAAAAAAGAAAGAATAGAAGAAGTAATTGCCACTGTTGGTCTTACACCGGAAAGCAAAAAGAAAACAGGACAATTATCTAAAGGATATAAACAACGTGTAGGCCTAGCCGCAGCATTAATACATAACCCGGAAGTATTAATTCTTGATGAACCTACCACTGGTTTAGATCCCAACCAAATCATTGAGATAAGAGAAGTAATTAAACAACTGGGCAAAGACAAAACAATTCTTTTTTCCTCTCATATTTTACAAGAAGTAGAAGCTATTTGTGACCGTGTAGTGATCATCAACAAAGGAAAACTGGTAGCAGATGATAAGCTAAGCAAACTGCGCAGCCAGTCTGAAAACAGCCAGGCAATACAGGTTTCATTTAAAGAAAACATCAACGCATCTTTATTGGAGGCTTTGCCGGGTGTGCAGTCCGTACAAAAGCAAAACGATAATAATTGGCTAATTACCTGCACAGATGCTAATGAAGTAAAGAAGTCTTTGCTTGAATTATCGCTGAAAGAAAATTTAAACATTAGCTCTTTACAAACTGCAGAGCAAAAACTGGAAGACGTGTTCAGAAATCTTACCAATCCTTCTTAGTATATAATCAACCAAATAAAAAAGCGCCGGGTACTGTTATGCACCAGGCGCCTGACTCAACCGGGCAGTTGTTCACCAACCCAGCCGTATAAATTCTAATAGTAGTTCAATCTTAAAAAACACTTCGGGACTTACCCAAGTCCCCTTTAGGGGATTTAGGGGGTGAGCTTCCACTAAGTAGCCCAGGCTTTATCTCCTTTTTTGTAATCAATACAACCTTCATATTTGCCTGGCACTGCTACATAACGCAAAGCCTGTGTAGCGCCTTCTTTAGAAGTGAAATAGCCAAACAAAGTCAACTGTTTCATTTGAGTGAAATAGTGCGTTGGGTCTTCCTTCTTTTTATTTTTCTGGTAGTCTTTTGCTTCTTTATCCAGCGCAGTTAAGAATGTTGTTCTTTGCTCTGGTGTAGATTCCATAAAAGATTTTCCATTGGCTTTTTTAGCAGCTTCGTTCAGCTTGCCAATGCCTTCATGAAAAATTTTCTGGTCAGGTTCTGTATAGGTATCATTTACCATTACAGTCATAAACTGGCCCACTTTAGCAGCTTTTGCTCCGGGGCTTGAAGTTGTTGGCAAAATAGTATCTGCCACTTCATCCAGGAAAGCAACATCTTCTGCATTGAAAACGGCACCGCCCATGGTGGGTTCATTTTTGCAACCGCTCAACAACAGCTCGCCTCCAATGAAAGCGCCGCCTGTAAGCACGGTAATCATTTTGATAAGCTCTCGTCTGTCCATATAGATTTAATTTATAGGTTTTAAAGATATTCCTTTTTACCCTCTCTCCCAACTACTGTTAAAAGAAAAGGATTGTTTATTAAAAAAGTATTAGCCTGTTAGCTCCCGATAGTTTTACCACAGAGGAATGGAGGTATTCTTAGAGGAAATGGAGTAACCATTTACTCTCATTTCCACATTCCTCACATTTATCACACTTCCACATTTTCCTACAAATTCCCCTTCTTCAATTCATCCACCGCATGGTTAGCTGCCCTGGCTGTTAATGCCATAAATGTTAACGACGGGTTCTGTGTTCCGGTAGACACCATGCAGGCGCCATCGGTTACAAAAACATTTTTGCAGTTGTGAAACTGGTTCCATTTGTTCAGCAAAGATGTCTTTGGGTCTTTACCCATTCGCACACCACCCATTTCATGTATATCGTTGCCGGGTTTGCGGCCATTATCATAAGGTCTTATATTTTTGCAACCTGCCGTTTCCAGCATTTCTGCGCCCTGTTGCAAAAAGTCTTTCAATACCTTTTCATCATTATCATCGTAACCAATATCTGTTACCAGCAATGGTATTCCCCATGCATCTTTTTTATCTGTGCTCAGGCGCAACTGGCTTTTTTCTTTGGGAATGGTTTCCCCCTGCATCATCATAGAAACATTCCACGCACCAGCAGGCTCTGTAATGGAATCTTTCCATTCAGCACCTATACCGATTTGCCCATTGCCCTGCCATTTGCTTCTGCCTGCACTGTAATGCACCATATAGCCGCGTAAAAAATCAGTCTCCTGTTTATACACGTTCCTGAAATTGGGCATCATCACCGCAGTAGGCCTTCTGCCATAATCAGTCTTGTCTTCAAAACCATCTATAGAAGCGCTTATATTGCCACGATAGTTATGAAACGCCATGTACTTGCCCAGCAAACCATTATCGTTTCCAAAACCATTGGGGAAACGGGATGAAGTTGAATTCAACAAAAGCAAATTGGTATTGAGACAAGCAGCATTTACAAAAATAATTTTAGCATAGTACACCGTGCTTTGTTTGGTATGCGCATCTATTACCTGCACACCGGTTGCTTTGCCCAGCTTATCATCGTACACAATAGAGTGCACTACAGAATCTGGTCTTAGTGTAAGATTACCAGTCTTATTAGCCCAGGGCAATGTAGCCGAGTTAGAACTAAAATACCCACCAAACGGACAACCCCTGTAGCAAATATTTCTTGCCTGGCATTGGCCACGGCCTTGCTGCAAATGCACTTCTTTGGGTTTGGTAAGATGAGCGCACCTGCCTTGTATCACATACCTGTCTTTGTATTTCTCCAGTATTTTTTGCTGAATGTGTTTCTCAGGACAATTCATTTCCCAGGGATCAAGAAATTCACCATCGGGCAATGTCTCTAATCCATCTTTATTACCGCTGATACCTGCAAACTTTTCTACATGGCTATACCAGGGCGCCAGGTCTTCATAACGAATAGGCCAGTCTATTGCAAAACCGTCACGGGCCGGTCCTTCAAATTCGTATTTACTCCAACGCTGTGTTTGCCTGGCCCATATCAAAGACTTGCCACCCACCTGGTAACCGCGTATCCAGTCGAAAGGCTTTTCCTGCACATAAGGATGCTCATTGTCTTTTACAAAAAAATGCTGTGTAGCTTCGTCAAAAGCATAGCAGCTATGCGCAATTGGGTTTTCTTCTTTTAGTTTTGAAGTCAATTGTGTTCTGTGCGGAAATTCCCAGGGGTTGAGCGTAGTGGTAGGATAATCTTTTATATGCCTTACATCTCTTCCCCTTTCCAACACCAATGTTTTCAATCCATGCTCACACAACTCCTTAGCAGCCCAGCCACCACTAATGCCACTGCCTATTACAATTGCATCATAGGTATTCTGCGCCGTGGCTTTGTTGTTGATATGTAGAGTATCGTCCATTATAAGCTGCAAGTTGCTAGCTACAAGCTGCAAGTTTTATTTACGTTCTTAAAATTATTAAGTTAAAGAACCCGATTCTATTCATATAACAAGCACAAGCTTGTAGCTAGCAGCTAACAGCTTGTGGCTATAGATTTCCTTTCTTCAACTCACTCACCGCATAATCTGCGGCCCTTGCTGTAAGCGCCATATAGGTTACAGAAGGGTTCTGACAAGCAGATGAACTCATGCAGGCACCATCTGTATTAAACACATTGGGCACTTCATGCACTTGGTTCCATTTGTTCAGCACAGATGTTTTTACATCGTGGCCCATGCGTGCCGTTCCCATTTCATGAATGCATAAACCCGGATTGGCCTGTGCATCATCAAATGTATAAATGTCTTTCAGTCCACTTTTCTCCAGCATCTCTGCTGCGCTGTTCATCATGTCTTTGCGCATGGCCATTTCATTGGCCTTAAATTCGCAGTCTATATCTGCAAGCGGCAATCCCCATTTATCTTTTTTGTCTTTGCTAAGTGTAACGCGGTTGTCTGCATAAGGCAAATGCTCGCCCCAACTACCTAACCAAAAAGACCATTTGCCTGGTTCTGTAAGCGATTCTTTAAACGCGACTCCTATTCCACCATGATCACCTTCTCTTCCACGAGAAGCACCACCCTGGTAACCAAAGCCACGCAGGTAATCTTTTTGTTTGGTGGCTTCATTAATGTTTCTAAACCGTGGAATATAAATACCATTTGGTCTGCGACCGTAAGAATATTTGTCTTCAAACCCTTCAAAGCTGCCGCCAGCACCTACATGGTAATGATGATCCATCAGGTTGCGACCCAATTGATCACTGCTATTGCCCAACCCATTAGGGAATGCGTCCGAAACAGAATTGAGCATTATATAGGTAGAGCCAATTGTAGATGCATTCAGAAAAACAATGCGTGCGTAAAACTCTTCTGTTTTATGGGTAATCTCATCTATGATGCGAATGCCTTTTGCACGTTTTTTTTCTTTATCGTACAACACTTCCATTACAATGGAATGCGGACGTAGTGTTAAATTACCGGTTGCCATTGCTACCGGCAACGTGCCCGAATTGCTGCTGAAATATCCTGCAAAAGGGCAACCTCTGTCGCAAAGATTTCTGAACTGGCAGGGACCGCGGCCATTCCATCCTTTGGTAAGATTGGCTACACGGCCAATGATCATTCTTCTGCCATCCGTAAAATTTTTACCTATTTCGCCCGACACATGTTTTTCCAGGCAGTTCATTTCCATCGGCGGAAGAAAATCTCCATCGGGCAATTGTGCCATTCCTTCTTTGGAACCACTGATGCCCACAAACTTTTCTACATAACTGTACCAGGGATCAATATCACGGTAACGTATAGGCCAGTCTGTGCCATGACCGTCTTTTGCATTGGCTTCAAAATCCAAATCGCTCCAGCGATAACATTGCCTGCCCCACATAAGGCTGCGGCCGCCCACATGATAGCCACGTATCCAGTCGAAAGGTTTTACCTGTGTGTAGGGATGTTCTATATCGTTTACAAAAAAATGCGCATTGCTTTCATTGCAAAAACCACGCACCTGCACGTGTTGCTCTTCTCTTTGCTTGTTGGTAATGGTATTATGATGCAGCAGTTCCCACGGCGCCATATTGGTGGTAGGATAATCTTTGATATGCTCCACTTGTCTGCCGCGTTCCAATACCAATGTCTTCAATCCTTTTTTGCACAACTCCATAGAAGCCCATCCACCGCTGATGCCGCTGCCAACCACAATTGCATCGTAGGTATTTTGCACAGCGGCTTTGTTGTTAATATGGAGTGTATCGTTAGGCATCTTTAGCGCAAGTTGCTAGCTATAAGCTGCAAGCTTTGTTTACGTTCTTAAACTGATTAGGTTAAAGAACTGATTATATTTTTACAATGAGCACAGGCTTGTAGCTAGCAGCTAACAGCTTGTAGCTCTAAATATTTCCTTTCTTCAATTCCTTCACTGCAAAATCTGCTGCCCTTGCTGTTAATGCCATATAGGTAACAGAAGGATTTTGACAGGCAGATGATGCCATGCAGGCGCCGTCGCTGATGAATACGTTTTTCGCATCGTGCATTTGGTTGTTGCCATTCAGCACAGATGTTTTAGGGTCTTTACCCATTCTTGCTGTACCCATTTCGTGAATGCAAAAACCAGGTGCAGGAGCGCTATCATACGTGCTGATGTTTTTCAAACCAGCTTTATCCAGCATTTCCGCTGCACTGTTCATCATGTCTTTGCGCATGGCCATTTCATTGCCTTTAAATTCGCAGTCTATACTAAGCGTAGGCAAGCCCCATTTATCTTTTTTCTCACGGTCAAGCGTAACCTTATTTTCAAAGTAAGGAAGATGTTCTCCCCAGCTCCAATACCAAACCCCCATTTGCCTGGTTCCGTCATGGAATCTTTAAAAGCGGCACCAACTCCCTCCTCTACGTACATTCTGCCGCGACCGGCACCTCCCTGGTAGCCAAAGCCACGCACATAATCTTTTTGCTTGGTGGCTTCATTAATATTTCTGAAGCGAGGAATATAAATTCCATTCGGTCTGCGGCCATAAGTATAATGATCTGCAAAATCATCAGAATCGCCAGAGGCACCAACACCGTAATGGTGATCCATCAGGTTATGCCCTACCTGCCCGCTGCTATTGCCGAATCCATTCGGGAATGCATCCGATACAGAGTTCAATAAAATATGAGTAGTACCTAAAGTAGAAGCGTTGATGAAAACTATTTTGGCATAATACTCTTCTGTCTTATTCGTCTCAGAATCGAGTATGCGAACACCCTTTGCTTTTTTGCTGTCCTTATCATACAATACTTCCAATACAATAGAGAAAGGACGAAGTGTAAGATTGCCTGTTTTTCTTGCCGCGGGCAACGTAGCCGAATTGCTGCTGAAATATCCACCAAAGGGGCAGCCTTCGTGACATTTACTTCTGAACTGGCAAGGCCCGCGTTCACCTACTTTTGCAGTATGGTTAGCTGAGCGGCCTATTATCATTGTTCTTCCGTCTGCAAAACCTTTTTTAATTCTTTCTGCCACTTGTTTCTCCAGGCAGTTCATTTCCATAGGAGGAAGAAACTTACCGTCTGGCAATTGCGGCAGATTTTCAATCGATCCGCTGATGCCCACAAATGGTTCTACATAATCGTACCAGGGGGCAATATCACGGTAACGTATAGGCCAGTCTGTGCCATGACCGTCTTTTGCATTGGCTTCAAAATCCACATCACTCCAGCGATAACATTGTCTGCCCCAGGTGAGGCTTCTGCCGCCTACGTGGTTGCCACGCACCCAATCAAATGGTTTTACCTGTGTGTATGGATTCTCCAGATCGTTTACAAAAAAATGGTGCGATACTTCATTGTAAGCATAGCATTTGCTTTGTATTGGGCTGTCGGTCTTCCTTTTTTGTGTTAAGCCACCATGATGATCCAATTCCCACGGATCTTTGGTAGTGCCTGTATAATCTTTTACATGTTCTACATTGCGGCCACGTTCCAATACCAGTGTTTTCAATCCCTTTTCACAAAGTTCTTTGGCAGCCCATCCGCCACTGATGCCGCTACCTACTACTATTGCATCGTACGTGTTTAAATCTTTTGCTTTGTTGTTGATGTTTACGTTTGAAGAATCTCCAGGCATGGTTTGGGTGTTATGAATTGTTTTCTTTTATAAAAAATGTTCTTGATCTTATTTGTATTTAGTAGCTGCGAGCTATGAGCTGCTAGCAATTAGCCAAAAGCTGCAAGTTTTTATGTTTGTTATTAAAAGATCTTCTTTAAGAACCGAATTATATTCTCAACAATATACAAGCTTGTAGCTAGCAGCTAATTGCTTATAGCTATTTATATATTTCCTTTCTTCAATTCCTCCACCGCATGATTGGCTGCACGGGCTGTAAGCGCCATATAGGTTAATGATGGGTTTACGCAAGAAGATGATGTCATACAGGCGCCATCAGTTAAGAATACATTCTTTGCATCCCAAACCTGGTTCCACTCGTTCAACACAGATGTTTTTGGATCGCGGCCCATACGTGCAGAACCCATTTCATGAATGCCATCACCAATCTCGTGACCACGATCATGGTTTTCAATATTCTTAGCACCTGCGGCTTCCAGCATAGCTACTGCTTCGGCTACAATGTCTTTACGCATTTTCAATTCGTTCTCCTGCAACACTGCATCCATTGCTAATATTGGCAAGCCCCATTTATCTTTTCTTTCTTTATCAAGGCTTATCTTATTCTGGTGATGTGGCAGCAATTCACCAAAGCCGCCAATGCCCATTGTCCATTGACCAGGCTCAGTCAATGCGTCTTTAAATGCCCCGCCAATGCTGTATTCAGCAATCTCGCGGCTCCAGTTCTGGCGGCTGCCACCACCCTGGTAACCAAAGCCACGCAAGTAATCTCTTTTATCGCCATTAATGTTTACAAAGCGGGGAATATAAATGCCATTGGCGCGGCGTCCATAATAATATTTGTCTTCATAGCCTTCCATGGTACCAGATGCACCCAGGTTGTAGTGATGGTCCATAATGTTATGGCCAAGTTCACCACTACTGCTACCCAATCCGTCGGGCCATACATCAGTAGCTGAATTCATCAGTATCCACGCACTATTTAACGCGGAGGCATTTACGAAAACAATTTTTGAATAAAACTCGTATGTTTTATTGTTCTCTGCGTCTACTACTTCTACCCCTTTTGCCTTTTTGGTATCCTTATCGTAAATAAGTTTTGATGCAATGCTCCAGGGGCGAACGGTTAAATTGCCGGTTGCCCTTGCAGCAGGTAAAGTAGAAGATTGTGTGCTGAAGTACCCACCAAACTGGCAACCTTCCCAACAGCGGTTGCGAAACTGGCATTGTGTACGCCCGGGAACTGGCGCAGTAAGATTGGCAACGCGGCCAATAATCATATGCCTTTCTCCTTTCCATTTTTCTTTTATGCGTGCAGCTACATCTTTTTCAACACAAGTCATATCCATGGGAGGAAGAAACTTTCCATCCGGTAAATGCGGAATGCCTTCAAGCGATCCGCTTACACCAATATGTTTTTCTACATGATCGTACCAGGGAGAAATATCTTTATAGCGTATGGGCCAATCAATAGCCCAGCCATCTTTTGCATTGGCTTCATAATCTAAATCGCTCCAGCGATAGCTTTGCCTTCCCCACAAAATAGAACGGCCACCCAATTGGTAAGCCCTCCACCACTTAAATGGTTTTACTTCGTGATAAGGAGCGTCATTATCATGCACCCAATAATCAATAATAGGTTC
Source organism: Chitinophagaceae bacterium (assembly GCA_047602295.1). Classification (GTDB taxonomy): domain Bacteria; phylum Bacteroidota; class Bacteroidia; order Chitinophagales; family Chitinophagaceae; genus JACMLD01. The sequence continues at coordinate 142,813 of JASGHP010000001.1, forward strand.
GCTTTTACCCCAGGTGCGGGCAATTACCGGGCGGTCTTTGAGGCTGGCTTGCGTAACCGTGCCGCGATGTTCCAGCTCCCAGATATTTTTTGTTGCAGATTTATAGTCTTTGATGTGTTCAAAGTTTCTGCCGCGTTCAAGCAATAAAACTTTTAAACCTTTTTCGGTTAACTCTTTGGCGGCCCATCCGCCACTAATGCCAGAGCCTATTACAATAGCATCAAAAGTATTTTGCGCAGTGGCTTTGTTGTTGATGTTTAAAGAATCTCCGGGCATAGAGTATTTAGTATTTAGATATTAGTATTAAGACACTCGGCAGTTAAGTATAGAGTATTTAGATATTAGTATTCAGACACTCGGCGGTCAGTTACCAAATATTCATTATGAACAATTGGGAGTATAACAGATTTGCCTATCCGCGAGTCTTTATACTAAATACTATATACTCTTATCTCTACAAATTCCCTTTCTTCAACTCACTCACTGCATGATCTACGGCTCTTGCAGTAAACGCCATATAAGTAAGTGATGGATTTACACAAGATGCTGATGCCATAAATGCACCATCCGTTACAAATACATTTTGTGCATCCCACACCTGGTTGAATTTATTCAGCACTGATGTTTTTGGATCTTTGCCCATGCGTGCAGTTCCCATTTCATGAATGCCACGGCCCAATGTGCCATCACCATCACGGCCTTTAATATCTTTTACGCCAACAGCTTCCAGCATTTCAAGTGCATCGGCCAGCATGTCTTTGCGCATTTTTTTCTCGTTCTCTTTATATTCCACATCAAAAGCAAGTACGGGAAGACCCCATTTGTCTACACGTTGTTTACCTGCTTTATCGGGCACTGGTCTTTGCACTTCAAGTCCCATTACCGGGTCTTTAAAGGTCTCCATCTTATCGCTGTAAAGCGTTTTGTCGATGTAGATTTTATTATCGTGGTAAGGCAGTGTTTCACCAAAGCCACCAATATTCATCGTCCAGGAGCCTGGTTCCGTTAATGCATCTTTAAATGCGCCGCCAATAAATTGTTCTTCTACTGAGCGGTTATAACCCTGTCTGCTGCCGCCACCCTGGTAACCAAAGCCACGCAGGTAATCTCTTTTATCTCCAAAGAAATTGCGGTAGCGGGGAATATAAATACCGTTTGCACGACGCCCGAAATAATATTTGTCTTCAAAACCTTCTACACGGCCACTGGCACCCACACCCAGGTGATGGTCCATTACATTATGACCAAGTTCACCACTGCTACTGCCCAATCCGTCGGGCCATATATCTGTTGCAGATTGCATCAATACCCATGCACTATTAAGCGCTGATGCATTAACAAAAATAATTTTTGCATTGAAGGTATACGTCTTGTTGTTTTCACCATCCAAAACTTCTACACCTGTTGCTTTTTTCTTGTCTTTATCGTACAAAATTTTTGTAACGATGCTCCATGGACGCACTGTAAGGTTGCCGGTTGCTTTCGCCGCAGGCAAAGTAGAAGATTGCGTGCTGAAGTAAGCACCAAAAGGACAACCACGGGAACATAAGTTCCTGAACTGGCAATTGGTTCTTCCATTGTGCGGCACCGTTAGATTAGCAGTACGGCCAATGATCATTTTGCGCACACCTTTATAATGTTCTTTCAATCTTGCTGATACATCTTTCTCTACACAGGTCATATCCATCGGTGGAAGAAACTGCCCGTCGGGTAATTCCTGCAAGCCATCTCTTGAACCACTGATGCCGGCAAATTTTTCTGCATGATCATACCAGGGTGCAATCTCTGCATAGCGAACCGGCCAGTCAACACCAACACCTTCTTTTGCATTCGCTTCAAAATCCAGATCGCTCCAGCGGTAGCTTTGACGACCCCACATGAGTGAGCGACCACCTACGTGATAACCACGAAACCAGTCGAAGCGTTTAACTTCTGTATAAGGACTGTCTTTATCACTGCACCAATAATCCAGGTTGGTTTCACTGAGCGGATAATCTCTTTTCAATACCGGGTAGTCTTTTATCATCTCCTGTGTACGGCCACCGCGATGCGGAAAATCCCAAGGGTTTTTAGTGGCATTGACGTAGTCTTTTACGTGTTCAATATCTTTGCCACGTTCCAGCATCAATGTTTTCAAACCTTTTTCGGTTAATTCCTTAGCAGCCCATCCGCCGCTAATACCAGATCCAATTACAATAGCATCGTAAGTATTCTGATCAACGGCTTTGTTATTTACATTCAGTGAATCTCCCGGCATGATAGTGTGTTATTAGAAGTTTGTTATTTATAAAATAATTCCGTTTCCAATTTATGTTTAGCAGCTATGAGCTTTGAGCCGTTAGCTACTGGCTTTTGAATAATAAAATGTAATCGATTGCAGACTAGTAACCTAAAGTTTCAAGCCGCAAGCTGCAAGCCATTTGCTAGGTTTTTATCAAAACCGATATAAGTCACCTAAGCAATTAACTTGTAGCTTGTGGCTACTAGCTTGCAGCAATCCTTTACAAATTATTTTTCTTCAACTCACTTACAGCGTGGTCTACAGCTCTTGCAGTAAACGCCATATAAGTTAATGAAGGATTCTGACATGCTGCAGAAGTCATAAATGAACCATCTGTTACAAACACATTCGGTGCATCCCAAATCTGGTTGAATTTATTGGTTACAGATGTTTTTGGATCTTTGCCCATGCGTGCAGAGCCCATTTCATGGATGCCTCTTCCCAATGTACCATCACCTTCCCAGCCTTTTACATCTTTTACGCCAGCAACAGTAAGCATTTCAATAGCGTCATTCATCATGTCCTTGCGCATCTTCTTCTCATTCTCTTTGTACTCTACATCAAAGGCAAGTACTGGCAATCCCCATTTATCAAGACGCTGTTTACCATTTTTGTCTGCAACAGGGCGTTCAATTTCCCTGCCCATTACCGGGTCTTTAAAGATTTCCGTTTTATCGCCGTAGAGTGTTTTGTCAATATAGATTTTGTTATCGTGGTAAGGCAATGTTTCACCAAAACCACCAAAACCCATGCTCCATCCACCCGGTTCTGTCATGGCGTCTTTAAATGCACCACCAATTGATAACTCAGGAATATGATCTCCCCAACCCTGGCGGCTGGCCCCTCCCTGGTAGCCAAAACCACGCAGGTAATCTCTTTTATCGCCAAACAGATTTCTATAACGGGGGATATAAGGACCGTTTGCACGGCGTCCGTAATAATATTTGTCTTCGTATCCTTCTACTTTGCCTCCTGCGCCAACGCCCAGGTGATGGTCCATAATGTTATGACCCAATTCGCCACTGCTGCTACCCAAACCATCGGGCCATATATCTGTGGCAGATTGCATCAATATCCAGGCACTGTTTAAAGTAGATGCATTCAGGAAGATGATTTTTGCATTGTAGGTATACGTCTTACCGTTTTCGCCATCCAGTATTTCCACACCGGTTGCTTTCTTCTTGTCCTTATCGTATAAAATTTTTGTAACGATGCTCCAGGGCCTTACAGTAAGGTTACCGGTTTTGTTCGCCGCAGGCAAAGTAGAAGACTGCGTGCTGAAGTAAGCGCCGAATGGACAACCCAACCAGCATTTATCGCGATACTGGCAATTGGTTCTTCCCTCATGCGGCACCGTTAGATTGGCGCTGCGGCCCATAATGATGCGGCGAAACATTTTAGGATCGTAATGCGCATTCATTCTTGCTGCAACATCTTTTTCAACGCAGTTCATTTCCATAGCGGGAAGAAACTGTCCGTCTGGCAATTGCGGCATGTTTTCATGCGAGCCATTAATGCCCGCAAATTTTTCTACATAATCGTACCAGGGCGCTATTTCATTGTAGCGAACCGGCCAATCTATAGCTATACCTTCTTTGCCATTGGCTTCAAAATCAAAATCGCTCCAGCGATAGCTTTGTCTTCCCCACATGAGAGAACGACCGCCTACATGGTAACCACGGAACCAGTCGAAACGTTTGATTTCTGTATAAGGACTGTCTTTATCACTGCACCAATAATCGAGATTGGTTTCATTGAGCGGGTAATCTCTTTTCAGTACAGGATAATCTTTTATCATTTGCTCTGTGCGGCCGCCACGATGCGGAAAATCCCAGGGATTTTTATTGGCACTCACATAATCTGTAACGTGTTTTATATCGCGGCCACGTTCCAGCATAATTGTCTTTAATCCTTTTTCACAAAGTTCTTTCGCTGCCCATCCGCCGCTGATGCCACTACCAATTACAATCGCGTCATAAGTATTGTCTGCCATAGTAGAGATTTGAGTTGCTAGCTTTTAGCTGCAAGTTGTTAGCTGCAAGCTGCAAGTTTTTTAATGATGAGTAATTAGTAATAAATAGAACGTTCTTCATTTTTCAAAGCGAACCGAAGCTAGTAGCTAGTGGCTAATAACTTGTAGCTGCCCTCTATACATCGCATATTTTCACAGCATCTTTCAATGCAGCAATTTTATCTGCGGTTTCTTTTCCTGTTGGTATAAATTCCTGTGCCACATAATCTTTAAAACCGGTTTCTACAATCGCTTTCATAATAGCGGGATAAAACAATTCCTGGTTATCGCCAATTTCATGACGACCAGGCACACCCGCAGTATGGTAATGTCCAAAGTACTGGTGGTTATCTTTTATAGTGCGTATTACATCACCTTCATCAATCTGCATGTGATAGATATCGTACAGCAGTTTAAAATTTTCTGAACCCAGGCGTTTGCAAAGTTCAACACCCCACGTTGAGCGATCGCACATATAATCTTTGTGATCCACTTTACTGTTCAGCAATTCCATTTGCAGGATAACACCATTCTTCTCTGCCAGTGGCAAAATCTTTTTTAAACCTTCCACGCAGTTTTTCAAACCCGTTTCATCATCCATACCGCGGCGGCTGCCGCTAAAACAAATCAGATTTTTGTAACCAGCTTTAGCCACCAAAGGAATGGTTTCTTCGTAATCTTTAATCAATTGTTCATGAAACTTGGGTTCTGCAAAGCCATCCGTTAAACTAACCTTGCCGCCTATATAGCACATAGAGCTATACAAGCCGTATTTCTGAAGTATAGGCCAGTCTTTAGGTCCAATAAAATCGATGGCGCCAAAGCCGATTTTCTTTACTTCTTTGCAAAGGTCTTCCAGCGGCATAAAGCCAAAGCACCACTGGCAAACGGAATGATTGATGTTTCCTTTAAATTTCAAAGTAGCTGAATTTTCTGATGTTTCTGATGCAAGTGCTGGCAACACAGAAGATGCGCCAATGGCTGCTGTGCCTGCCAACATATTCTTTAGAGCGGAACGACGATTTTGTTTTTCTGGCATTTTATTGCTGTTAAAATATTACTGAATGGTTTCTTTACATTAAGCTGTATGAACAACCTCTTTCTGATAATATTTTCTTCTAACTATATAAATAAGGGTAAATACAACCACCAAAATAACAGGCATTACAGCCACTTTTAAGAATGTACTGGAACCTGCTGCTGCATCGGCCGCTGCTGCATCTACTCCGGCTGAAACCGCCTTGGCTTTTGCTTCATCAAACCATCTTCCCATAATTGGTATAATCAATGACACAGAAAACATTCCACCGCCGCCCATTAAATTTAAACCAAGGGCACCGGTTTTAGGAATATATTCTGATACAAAGCCAAGCATGGTTGGCCAGAAAAAGCAAATACCAACGGCAAATACCAATGCTGCACCAAATGCTGCATAACCACTTGAATGACTTAAAAGCAATAAACCGATTCCTGAGAATACAGCCGAGAAGATCAGCATGCCGTTTGGATTAATACGATGTACTACCGGACCGGCAAAAGCACGGCCCAGCGCCATAATGCCGTTGATAAAAACAAGTATGATAATTCCCGATACACCTGAACCACTTAACAAAGCATTTATCCATGTACCAGTTCCTAGTTCTGTAGCTGCCGTCATTAACATGCACACCAGCATTATCAGGTATAACGGGCTTAAACAACTTGCAAACATTTCTTTGGTGCTGATTCCTTTTGCCACCCTTTCTGTTTTGGGTAATTCAAGACGCCAGAAGATAACGCCATAAATCAAAACAGGAATGAATAAAGTAGCAATTAAAACGCGCCAGTCGAGATGCATTTTATCCAACATGAAATAAGAGAGAAGGCCTCCTATTACTATACCGCCAGGGAACCAAACATGAAAGCGGTTAAGCATGGTCGTTTTATTATCGGGATATAACGTTACCACCAATGGATTACAAGCGGCTTCCACCATGCCGTTTCCAATACCAATAAAAACAGTGCCTATGAAAAGCGTGGTAGCATCTTTTGCAATAAGGTATGTGATAATGCCGGCAATCTGGGCCAGGAAGGCAACGCCCAATAATTTTTTCATGCCTAATATATCAACCAATGTTCCGCCAAAAATTTGGGCTAATGTAAATCCCCAAAACGCAGGTGCAAATATCCAACCTACTTGTTCTTTTGTTAGGGTAAATTCTGTTCCCCACACACCTTCCAAAGCAGCTCGGAAAGCAAAGGTCATAGCAGTAGCAATAAGGGCAATACGACTGGCAAGAAAGAGCCTGTCTCTTTGAATCTCTGGTAGCATATCGTTTTAAAAGTTGGTTAGAAAAAGCAGCCTGGTTTTTACACCTCACTAATCTATTCTTAAAAAATGATTAATGAATATAAATTGCGGAGCTAAATGTAATTTTTATTTTTTAGAAATACCACGCCTGAATTTATTTTTATCTCACTTTTTTTGAAAAGACTTTCTTACTTTTCCTCCCACATTCTTCTCTTCTACAGATGAGATTGCTTGTACTTATACTTTATTAACCAATTGCAATACTTTATTATTTTAAATCCTTAATTACTTTTTACAATGAACCGAAAGTTAAGAATGGGAATGATTGGCGGTGGCAAAGATGCTTTTATCGGCGCTATCCACCGTGTGGCAGCCAATATGGACGGACTTATTGAACTTGCCTGTGGCGCACTTAGCATTAACCCGGAGGTAGCAAAAGATTCCGGTCACTCTTTATTCTTGCCAGAAGACAGGATCTACCTCAACTACGAGGACATGATAAAGAAAGAAGCTGCATTGCCTGCAGACAAGCGCATGGATTTTGTAACCATCGTTACACCCAACTTTGCGCACTTTGCTCCTGCTATGATGGCGCTTGACAACGGCTTTCATGTGGTGATAGAAAAACCAATTGCTTTTACATTGGATGAAGCAAAACAATTAAAGAAAAAGGTAGAAGAAACCGGTTTGATACTTTGCCTTACGCACACTTATTCTGGCTATCCGCTGGTAAAACAAGCCAAGCAAATGGTGAAAGATGGTGTACTGGGTAAAATAAGAAAAGTATGGGTGGAATATCCGCAAGGCTGGCTTAGTAAAATGAGCGAACGCGAAGGCAATGCACAAGCTGCCTGGAGAACAGACCCCAAGAAAAGCGGTAAGGCAGGTGCTATGGGCGATATTGGTACGCATGCAGCTCATTTGGCTGAATACATTACCGGTTCAAAAATTACACAGCTTTGTGCAGATTTAAACATAATGGTACCAGGCCGTGCATTGGATGATGATGGTAATGTGTTGCTGAAATTTGATAATGGTGCTGCCGGTGTGCTGATGGCCAGCCAGGTAGCAGCGGGCGAAGAAAATGCTTTAAAGATTCGTGTTTACGGAGAGAAAGGCGGTATAGAATGGGCACAACATGAACCCAATACTTTATTGGTAAAATGGCTTGATCAGCCAACGCAAATATTAAGGGCCGGTGGAAATTATGGTGCGCATCTTAGCAGTTATGCTACACATAATGCCCGCACTCCAGGCGGTCACCCGGAAGGTTACCTGGAAGCGTTTGGCAATATCTATCGCAACTTTGCACTTACCCTCTCTGCAAAAATAGATGGCAAACAACCAACACCTGAAATGCTGGATTTTCCCGGTACAGAAGATGGTGTACGCGGTATGGCATTTATAGATAACGTGGTGGCATCAGCGCAGAGCGATAAAAAATGGACGGAATACAAGTTGTAGGTTTTAAGTGATAAGTTTTAAGTTTTAGCTAGAGGCAAGTGGGGAATAGCTAGTGGGGAAGAAAAGTATAATGTGCTTATAGTCTTTTATAAAGAATTTAAATCCACAAGTACGATCAACTTATAACTTAACACTTATTACGGCAAAAGGACTTACAACTTAACACTTACAACTTAACACTTCCTTAAATGACTACACTAAAAGGCCCCGGCATTTTCTTAGCCCAGTTTATGGGAGATGCTGCGCCATTCAATTCTTTAAAATCAATTTGCGAGTGGGCAAAAAGCATAGGGTTTGTGGGCGTGCAGATACCCAGTTGGGATGGCCGTTGCATTGATTTGAAAAAAGCCGCAGAAAGCAAAACTTATGCAGACGAAATAAAAGGTATTGTAAATGCTGCCGGGTTAGAGATAACAGAATTGTCTACGCACCTGCAAGGGCAGTTGGTAGCTGTTCATCCTGCATACGATGAATTGTTTGATGGATTTGCACCGGAACAATACCGCAAAAACCCAACTGCAAGAACAGAATGGGCCGTGCAACAATTGAAATATGCAGCAAAAGCTTCTCAAAATTTAGGATTGAACGCACACGCTACTTTCAGTGGCGCATTGCTTTGGCAGACTGTTTATCCATGGCCACAGCGTCCAGCGGGATTGGTAGAAACAGGTTTTAAAGAATTGGCCAAACGCTGGCTGCCCATATTGAATGTATTTGATGAAAACGGTGTAGACCTTTGTTATGAAATACATCCCGGAGAAGATTTGCACGATGGCGTTTCTTATGAAATGTTCCTGGAAAAAGTAAACAACCACAAAAGGGCTTGTTTGCTGTATGATCCTTCTCACTTTGTTTTGCAATGCCTCAACTATCTTGAATACATAGATAATTACCACGAACGCATCCGCATGTTTCATGTAAAAGATGCAGAGTTTAACCCCACGGGAAAACAGGGTGTGTATGGTGGTTATCAAAACTGGATAGACCGTGCAGGCCGTTTCCGTTCTTTGGGCGATGGACAGGTAGATTTTAAATCTATCTTCAGCAAACTGGCCGCGTACGATTACAAAGGCTGGGCAGTAATGGAATGGGAATGCGCTATAAAACATCCTGAAGATGGTGCCAAAGAAGGGTCTGTATTTATTAAGAACCATATCATTCGCGTAACAGAAAAAGCATTTGATGATTTTGCGGGAACGGGAAGTGATGAGGCTTTTAACAGAGCCATTTTGGGCTTGAAATAATTCGCGGATTTTTGAACCACGGAGGCACGGTAGACACGGAGGAAGCACAGGGCGTCTTTGACGAAAGCTTTATTGGCAATTTCTTTTAAGGCGATACACAGGGACGCCTTCGGCGAGGACAGATTGCACATGTCCCGTACTGAAAGTGTCGGGAGATAATTATGATTGTTATTATGCTTTATGAAAACAAAAGTTTAGATTGAGCAACAGTACATCATAAGAATCCTCAAAATCTGCGTTCCATATTTTTTAATTTTGACTTTTAACTTTATACACATCTATATTCTAAATTTGAGCTTATGATAAAAAAATTTTTAGCCCTGTCTTTAATTGTGGCTGCATGTTATGCATGTAATAACAATGAAACAAAAAGCAGCTCTGATAAAGACAGTGCTGCTGCAAAACCTGCAGATGCTGGTGCCGCTGCAGATCCTTCTAAAAATCCAGATTACCAGAAAGGTCTTGCACTGATTGCTGGTGCAGACTGTCTTACTTGTCATAAAATAGATGAAGCTGCAACAGGCCCGGCTTATCGCGATGTAGCCAATAAATATCCTAACGATGATGCTACCATCAATACACTGGCCGATAAAATTATTAAAGGCGGCAGTGGAAACTGGGGCAGCATACCAATGACGGCACATGATGCTTTGTCTAAAGACGATGCCAAAGCCATGGTGAAGTATATCCTCCTTCTTAAAAACAAATAATCTCAACCAACCCTCTTGTTAGATCCGTTTCCGCTTTCCTTCTCCTTCTGGAGAAGGTGGCCGAAGGCCGGATGAGGCAAGAGGGTTATAATTTTAAAACAACATGAAAATTGTATTGCTTGCCGCATGCGTAGCCTTATTGGCTTCCTGCAATAACAGCGCTGATACAAGCGCAACCAAAGAAGACTCTAAAGATTCAGTTGCTGCAAAACCTGCTGCAGATAGTAGCAGCACAACTCCCGGTTTTGTTTCTTTATTTGATGGTACTACTAAAAATGGCTGGCATAGCTATGGCAAATCAGGCCCATCAGATTCTACTTTTAAAGTGGTAGATGGTACACTGATGTTTGACAGTTCTGTACATCATGGTACTGACTTGGTGACCGATGGTAGCTATGAAAATTTTGATCTTAAACTGGAATGGAAGATTTCAAAAAATGGCAATAGCGGTATCATCTTCCTTGTACAAGAGGATACAACAAAATATAAGAACACTTATAACTCCGGACCAGAAATGCAGGTGCTTGACAATGACGGCCACCCCGATGGAAAAATTACAAAACACCGTGCCGGCGATTTGTATGATCTGATTAAAAGCACTTCAGAACCAGTTAAACCTGTTGGTGAATGGAACCAGGTTGAGATAATTGTAAACAACGCCAAACTTGAATTGAAATTAAACGGTGTAACTACAGTATCAACTACTTTGTGGGATGACAACTGGAAGAAACTGGTAGCTGGCAGCAAGTTTAAAGACATGCCAAACTGGGGAACTTTCAAATCTGGAAAAATTGCTTTGCAAAACCATGGCAACACGGTTTGGTATAGGAATATTGAGATAAAGAAATTGTAACGCGAATAGATACGCGAATGTGCACGAATAGGGACGCGAATTGGCGCGAATGAATACGAATGCGTCTCAAAGTTTTTTAGTGTTGAATTAAATAATCAGCGTTTAATATAATTAACATGCTTGCGAATATTGTCTTTAAAAAAGTTTTATTGGTTCCTGTTTTAGCAGCCGGTCTTTTATTGCCTGGTCATACAAAAACACCGGCCCCTGCAAAAAAAGAAAAAAAGATACTGGTGTTTGCTAAAACCAATGGCTATCATCATGAGAGCATTGCAGCCGGAATTGTAGCGATACAAAAGCTGGGAATGGAAAATCATTTTGCAGTAGACACTACTACAGACTCTTTGAAATTTAATGATGCCAACCTGAAGCAATACAAAGCCATTGTATTTTTAAGTACTACCGGCAAAGTGTTTGGATCTAATGAAGAAGCTGCATTACAGAATTATATTCACAAAGGCGGTGGCTACATGGGCATACATGCAGCAGCAGATTGCGAATACAACTGGCCCTGGTACAATAAGCTTTGCGGTGGTTGGTTTAAATCTCACCCAAAACAACAGCAGGCAAAATTAATGGTGGTAGATAAAGCACATATCTCTACTAAACATTTGCCAGATGTATGGGAGCGTTGGGACGAATGGTATAATTACAAAGACCTTAATCCAGATGTGCATGTATTGATTAAGATTGACGAAACTTCTTATACCGGCGGCGCCAATGGAGACAATCACCCCATGACATGGTATCATGAATTTGAAGGCGGTCGTGCTTTTTATACAGAGATGGGCCATACCAATGAATCATTTGCAGATCCGGTTTATCTGCAACATATTCTGGGTGGGATTGAATATGCGATGGGAAAGTGATAGCAAACAAAAATCTTTATACTTTCAAAGCGATCCAAAAGGATCGCTTTTTTTATGCATACAATAAATATAAAGGGGTTCTAAATTGGAAATTGTTTCTTGAAAAACTTTAGTACTAAGCATGCTAAAAACATATATGCATCCAGGAATTGGATTGGATAGGAAACTTATGCGAGATTTGTATAAACGCTTTAGCCAACTGTAAAAACAATTAAACCAAATATTTTGCGATTCTATGAAGCAGATAGAAATATATCAAGCTGCAGATAAAAAGACTCAAATTGAAGTACAATTTGAAGAAGAAACAGTTTGGCTTACTCAGCAACAAATGGCTACATTATTTAAACAAACAAAGCAAAATATTAGTCTTCATATAAACAATTGTTATAAAGAGAAAGAGTTGAGTAAAAAAGCAACTGTCAAGGAATCCTTGACAGTTCAAAAAGAGGGCAAAAGAATGGTTTCCAGGAAAATAGAATACTATAACTTGGACATCGTAATCTCTGTGGGCTATCGGGTTAAAAGTAAACAGGGTACCCAATTCCGACAGTGGGCAACCCAACGTTTGAAAGATTATCTGGTACAGGGTTACGCTATAAACCAGGCTCGTTTGGAGCAGTTGCAGCAAGTAGTAAACATCGTGCAGCAATCGAGAAACAACAAAGAGCTATCCACTTCAGAGGCGAAAGGTTTACTTGATATCATTGCCAATTATACTCAAAGTTTTGTGCTTTTAAACCGTTTTGATAGTAAACGGCTGGATGCAGAGCAACTAAACGAAAACATTACCTATGAAATTGAATACGCCGAAGCAATAAAAGCAATCGGAATTCTCAAAAAGCAACTAGTAGAGAAGAGAGAAGCCGCTGAGTTATTTGGCAACCAGAAAGACGATAGCTTTCAAGGCATTCTGGGAAGTATTGTACAAACATTTGGAGGGGAACATCTCTATAAAAGTATTGAAGAACAAGCTTCACATCTTTTATATTTTGTAATAAAAAATCACCCTTTTAGTGATGGCAATAAAAGAATAGGTGCATTTTTATTTATATGGTTTTTGGAAAAAAATAAACATCGATTTAAAAGCGATGGGGAGTTAAAGATTAATGATAATGGACTGGTAGCTTTAGCCTTGTTAGTAGCACAAAGTAATCCTGATGACAAAGAATTAATGATACAGCTAATTATCAATCTTATTAATAGCCGCTGATTAACAAATGCAAGCAATAAAAAAAGACAGTCTGTAACGGCTGTCTTTTTTATTAACCACGCTTCAACAAGAAATTTAAAACCGAAAAAATTTTGGTAAATTATATTTCAATAACCTCCGATGCGTTTCTTTCGTCATTGTTTATTGTTGCTGATTCTCGCTACTCATGTATTAACTGCGCAAAGAGTAGTGTATTCACCTATCGTAGAATCAAGATTAAATGAACAATTTATTGTGGCAGGTAAAACAGGCAACAATTATTGGGTACAAACTTCCAGGAGAAAAAGGCATTATGCATCACAGGCAGAAGAATGGATGAAATACAACCAGTCTTTTGAAGTATACGACAATCGCTTGCAATTGCTGAATAATATTCCCGCTGCAGATCTCACCGAAAATGCCATAAAAAAATACATGGTTTGCGGCAACCGCTTTTTTGATGAACTGATTCTTATAAAAGATCGCAACCAGGTGAATGTACAATTGCGCAGGTATGCTGCAGATGCAGGTCTTCTGGCAGACAGCATCATTGCTCAGTTTCCTTTTTCAGAACCCGGCAATAGCTTTATACTTACCAGTTCTGCAGATAAATCGAAAAAATTGTTGTTAGGGTTTGAATCAATACCGTCATCAGCACCAAGACTGCATGCCATTGTTTTTAATGAAAACTGGCGCATCATTTCAAACCAGATCTTTGATCACCCTTTTATTACACAACCTTTTATCCAGGATGATTTCTTCAATGTACCCTCTGCGCTTAATAATGATCCTGTACAGATTGCCAATAATGGTGAATGGCTAATGGCATCTCCTTCACGCACCAGCAATAATTTTTTGTTGCTACACTTCAATAGCAACAACAATAATATTTCTTATAAAGAAATTATAATGCCCTCATTGTATAAAATGGAAGACATTGCATTATCTATCAATAACGAGAAAGGAGAAGCATTTGCAGGCATTATCAGCCGTTATAAACAAACTTCGCATAAGAATGTACATGTGACGCATTATTCATTTGCCGGTGATGGTTTTGATTTTGATTCTTCTTATCGCTTCAATACACTTCCTTCTATTCAACCCAAAGACAATACGCTGGTAAAAGAACGCTTTATAGCTGTTCCGGATCTTGGTTTTATGTTGCTGAAAGAATATGGCAGGTTGTACAATAATCCATTTGCAGATAATAACAATGACAATCCATTTGACCCTGAAATTTTATTTGCCAGCAATAACACAGCTCCAACTTATTTCCCTATAAATGCAAATGGTTATACACGTTACAGTACTGCTAATAAACTAAAGGACAATTGCAATCGCGGAGATCTTAGCATGTTTTATTTTCCCGGAAGAAGAACTGATAGTTGCTGGAGTGGTTTTATCAATAAGAAACAAATTACAGAGTTGAATGCCCCGTCACTTTCTTATTTATTTGTTCCGCTGCCAGACAAAATGATTTTTATTTACAATAGTTCAGAAAGGGATGATTATCCATTTGGCTGCACCACTGCATTAGACACGCAGGGAAATCTTGTTAACGACAGGGAAATGATTGCATGGAAGAATGATCAATCATTGATTATGCAACAATCTCAGCAAATAACTGAAAATGAAGTGGCCATTCCTTATGCAAGAAATGGCCGAAAAGGTTTTGCGGTTATAAGGTTTTAATTCATCATTGCAATGTTACGGCAACAGTTTCTTCATTTACTTTAAAATAGTAAATGCCTTTTGCAAGTCCATTCGTATTGAATGATTGTTTACCTGCTGCAAATTGTTTGGTAGCAACCAGGCGACCTGTACTATTGTATAATAAAACAGTAGATGGTTGCTGCAACTGCAGGTAGGCAACTCCACTAACTACCGGGTTTGGATATACGGAAAATTTAGCTGCTTGTGCGCTATAGTTAATGCTTATCACTTTGCTATAGCTGAATTTGCCATCCTGGTCTTGCTGCATGATGCGATAATAATTTATGCCGCTTGAAGGATTTGTATGAGTAAAATAATATTGCTGCACAACACTGCTATTGCCCACAGCCTGAACACTTCCAATATTTACCCATGAGTTTGCGTCAATACTGTGTTGTACTGTAAAGCCTGCGTTGTTTTGTTCACTGGCTGTGCTCCAATTAAGTAACACATTATTGTTTTGCTTTTCTGCAGTAAAATTGAGCCAGGAAACAGGAAGCGCAACAAGGCTGGCGTATTGTGCAATAAAATTGGATGAACTACCCGTGTTTGCAAAACCGCTGAGGGTTCCTGTATTATTTCCTTTTTGATCAAATACAGTAGTAAGACCTGTATTGGTGCCAGCAGTTATTCCCTGGTTAAGCGTATAGTAACTTACCAATCCTGTTTGCGCTGCAGGATCAAATTCTGCATTCATTGCCGCCTGTATCTGGGCCTGTGTTCTAGCTACATTCCATATCCGCATTTCATCAGCAGCTCCACCAAAATATTCACTACTAAATCCTATTTGATTACCTAAAGACAGCGCATTGGTATTCGTAGCAATTAGTCCTGTTTGTGCTACCGAGTTTTTTAATATGCCATCAATATACAACTTCATCGTTGCGCCATCGTACGTTGCTGCCAGATGGTGCCAGGCATTCATAGAAGGATAGGCTGCACTTACTATTTTCCATGCGCCACCAATAAATAAATACATGTTCACATTGGCCCATCCATCATCTGTTCTTGGAAAAATATAACCAGTGTTTGTTGTAGCATTTGATTTGCTGATAACATTCTGTATACCGGTAGTTTTTGTTGCATACACCCATGCCTCAAGCGTAATGGCAGTTGAAATATCCAGCGATGAATTATAGGGGATAGTTACCACATCATCAACACCATCAAAAGATAAACTATTTGGTTTGAATTGTATGGGGCTTGTTGACCAGGTTGGTGTACCTACCAGCGTACCAGTTAGACCGGAAGTATTGGTACTTGCACTTGCTGTAGTAGTTCCTGCATTTTCATTCATGCGATAATATGCCACAAGACCGGTTGCATTATTTGCAAGATTACGGTTTAGCATATTTGTTTTTATTTCTGTTTGCGTACGGGCTGTATTCCATATGCGCAATTCATCCATATTACCGTTAAAAAAATGTCCCGCATTGGTCCTGTTCCCTATTCGTAGTGCTTGTGTATTGGCAATCAGTACTGCAGGTGCACTTGCGTTTGTATATGCAGAAACGCCGTTGATATATATTGTAATTGCAGTTCCTAGTTTTACAAAAGAAATATGCGTCCATTTATTCAATGCCAATACAATGCTTGTATTTATCCAAGTCCAGTCTCCACCGGTTCCGTTTGCACTTAAAGCATATTGTAATGTGCCATCTGCAAAACGTGCTATTTCATAACTGTTCTCTTTATTAATAATACTGCCGCCTTGTGTTGCATCCGAACCAACACCCGTGGGATATACCCATCCCTCTATTGTAAAACTAGCACTAAGCTCAATGCTACTTTGGTCTGGAATGTTTATGTATTGAGAGCTGCCATTAAAGTTGAGTGCATAATTTTGAGCACGTGTGGTAAACAATGCAAGGCAAAAAATTATAGCCAGGTAAAGGTTTTTCATTTTGTTGGATTGATATTTTGCAGGATAGTATTTTATACAAGCAAGTAATATATCCTTAACGGGATAACACTGATATTCGTATAAACATACTGCTTATCACTTTATATTTATACAATGTGAAATGCACGCCAGTCAAGCCCTACAAGTGATTACCCTTAGATGAACATAATTGATTACATTGTATTGCTTTGATTGCGCAAGTCCCATTCGCTTTAATGGCTATTGTGTCTACATGTTTTATAAAAACTATTTTAAACTAACGCTTCATGACCAGACGAGAACTTATCAAATTATCAATGCCTGTTGCGGGCTTATCATTATTACCAACCGGTCTTATAAACGCAGCGATAAAACCAAATACAAGTGGACCATTTCGCTTCTGCTTAAATATGAGCACCATCATGGGGCAGAAACCTGGTCTGCTGCATTCTATTGAAATAGCAGCTGCTGCAGGTTACGATGGTGTGGAGCTTTGGACAAGAGATATACAGCAATGGCTGGAAGAAGGAAATAAAATAACTGCTCTGGCAAAATTGCTTGCTGATAAAAAGCTGCGGGTAGAGAATATCATCAGCTTTACTGAATGGATGGTAGATGATGACGCAAAACGTGCAGCCGCATTGGTTACATTGGAAAAAGAAATGCAAATGACAGCAGCTTTGGGAGGTAAACGCATTGCAGCGCCGCCTTCAGGCGTGGGCAAAGAACAAATACTGGATTACCAAAAAGCAGGTGAACGTTACCGTGAGACATTAAAACTAGGAAGAAAATATGGCGTGATGCCTTTGCTGGAATTCTGGGGCTCGCACAATGTTTTGTATAATTTTGGACAGGCTTTGCATATTGCTGCCGCAGCCAATGATCCGGATGCACGTATTCTTCCTGACGTATACCATCTTCATCGTGGCGGATCTGAATTCAATTGTCTTAACCTGGTAAATGGAAAAGTTATTGACATCATCCACATGAATGATTATCCCGCAGATAAACCTGTAAGCGAGCAAACAGATGCAGACCGTGTTTACCCGGGCGATGGTGCTGCGCCATACAAACAAATTTTAACCAGCCTGAAAAATATGGATGGCAACAAAACACTTTCGCTTGAATTATTTAATAAAACTTATTGGCAAGAGGATGCGCTTACCGTTGCAAAAACAGGTTTGCAAAAAATGAAAAAACTGGTAGCAGAAGTAATGGCATAATCCCAATTTGATTTCATTCTGTTTAAAAAGCATACAGCATTTATTTGTAACTTAAGGCATGCAATAAACCCATAAAAAAATAACAACCAGTGGAAAAAAACGAAAACCTGCACAAAGAGCTGGATCTTATACAGGATCAAATTACCCGCATGTCTGGCAACTCTTTTTTAGTTAAAGGATGGACAATGACGCTGATGTCTGCATTAACAGCCTTTGGCAAAGAGACCATTTTAAACAGCAAAGGTGGTATCATTTATCTTTTTATGATGTTGGCTATATTAATCCCCTTTTGGTGGCTTGACGCTTTTTTTCTGAGACAAGAGCGCCTTTTCAGAAAAGTATATGAAAGAGCTATTCTTGATCCGGATGCAGCAAACCGCATACGTTATGATCTTCGCCCGCATGAAAAAATAAATGAAGTACATCCTATCCGCCACCTGATGATAAAAAGCATTATCAGTTGGTTTTATTTACCTTTTCTTTTGTTGATTATTGCCGGTATAATTGCCAAACTGGCCAATCTTATTTAAATGTTTTATGCCAAAGCAATTGATTTGTTACGCTTTTATGATTGCAATTTTGTGTTTTGGCGCAGCCTGCAAAGGGCCGCAATATTATTCAAAGAAAATAATTCAACCCGTGCTTGAAACTCCGGTCATTGACAGCATTCAACAGGAAAGAGATAATATTTTTTCTTTGCTTACCTATACAATTGTTTATAACGACTGGCAACCTGCCAGTGTGCCGAGGGAAAAAAGAAGAGGCTATAATATTGCAGCGTTGTTGGTAAACAAAGACAATACACCGGTACAATATGGATTAAATGCCATCAACGTTACGGAAAATGCTACACAACATGGAGAAGTAAGGGCTATCACTAGCTATCTTGAAAAAACACGGGCATTTAACCTTGATGGTTTCACCATCTACACATCTCTTGAACCTTGTGTGATGTGTGCAGGTATGATGATAATGACATCTGTTCAAAAATGTGTGTTTGGTCAGCACGATATAGATTACAGCAAGGCTTTTGAACGGCTTTCAATAGATACCCGCGATATTGGCGGGTTTCCGTCTTATCCACGAAAAGTTACTGCCATAGCTTCTTCCACAGATTTTTGTAAACAACTAGATGAAGCTTATCAATCTTTTTTACAAACAGACAGTGAAAAAATATTAGCAAAATTTCTTACCACTCCTGCAGCAGAAACAATTTATCAAAAAGCTGCAGCAGCATTTTTAAACTACCATGTTCAATATCCGGATAACCAGGTTATTTATGAAAAGGCGCTGAGTTTTTATAACAGCATAAAAAAATAAAGCATGCCACAAAAAAAAGGCTTTAGCAATGAAAACCCCTTGCAAAGCCTGCAAACCGGTAACACGGTAAAAAACCTGGATGTAAAAAAGAATGGACGGCCAAGCATATTTATTGGCTCATCCACAGAATCACTGGCTACGGCCCGTTTTGTAAAAGAACAGTTTGATCCTTCAATATTTGAAGTAGACATCTGGGATGAAGGCGTATTTGGTAAGGGAAAAACCAATGTGCAATGGCTAAAAAACTTCACAGACATTTACGATTTTGCCATTTTCATTTTTGTACCGGAAGATGAAATACTTGTGCAAACCCGCACTGATAAACAAGGCAAAGACCTGGCTGGTAAAGCCACACGCCATAATGTTGTTTTTGAATTTGGATTATTTCTCGGTCGTATTGGCTCTAAAAAAACTTATATCCTATACGATGATTCGTTAACAGATTTTATTGATCAGTTTTTTACAGATCTTCAATACCATCGAGACGATCCTGATAAACATTTTGTATTGCTTTATCCCTACAAAGGACAATATCAGCAATGGATGCAGGCTAAGATGAACAATAGAACTGACGTGCCCCAATACATAGCTGCGTCCATTCAGCCACAAGTCCAAAAAATTATTGAAAGTGTAAAGCAAAGCGTACAGGAAGTGGAAGTCGGTTTCCTTCCCTCAACCTCATTGGCCATTGGTTATTACAAGAATTTTTTACAGATAGTTACCCAGTTTTTACATGATGCACTTAGTTCTGAACAACCTGATTGGCTTAAAAAATTAGGCGATACAGAAGAGGATAGGCAAATAAAAGAAACAGTATCACTTATTCGATCCAAAAAAACAGCCTGCGTAAAAATAATAATGCCCGACTCGCTGATTGGCGCAGAGCACCAGGTTTTTAAAACAGAGTATCAAAATGCAGGTTTAAAAAAAATAATTGTACGCGGACCATCACGAAACATGCCCGTGCAATGTCTCAACAATCATCATGCAGCAGCGAAAGATCATTTTATAATCTACGATATTCCCAGTACCATCAACTCTTCTATAGATGCTATTGATCTTATAAATGCTGAAAAAGATATTCGTGAGCTGCTGGCAGAAAAAGAACGGCTCAATTTTAGAAAAGCCATTGCACATTTATTTGAAAAAAATAAAACACTCTTGCCTTATATATCCATTATTAGTATTGAAGAATTCAGGAAAGAGACAAATGGTTGATAGTATAATTTTAAAAGCATTTTACAAGATTTCCATTATGTATAAAATAAAAACAGCGCCTTACGGGGCGCTGCTTTTTTTATGTTGAGGTGATTGTTGTTTATGGATTTACGCTTACAGGCTGACCAGTAGTTGGTGTTTCAGTCATGTGTTTGTAGAAATTATCCATATCATTTACCAATACCACTTGTACGCCTTTAGGTGAAGTGTTGGCTGTATTATTACCATTAGGCAATTGAGAAACCAGTTTCACTTTTGGAATACCGTTTTTCAATAACGCTTCAGATACTACGTTCTGACGTTTCCAGGCAATTGCACGTGCTGTGCTCCTGTTCATTCTTTCGCTAGAATATTTGTTGCGGTGTTTTGCAGAGTAAGCTACTGATTTGCTTTCTCCGGTTGCAGCAGGCGCTTTCTTAGCATGATGTACTGCTACACTGTGCTTTGCTTTTTTAGGAGCTCCGGTATTTGCGTCGTCATTGTTACGAGTTGCAGAAGAACCTGTGCTTGCAGAAGAGCCGTTGTTCATAGATGAAGCATCCATAGTAGTGGTGGTTGTTTCACCAGCTTCACCAGAAGTTGCCATTTGCAAATCGGCTACACTTACATCTACCTGCTCGTGGCCTTTTACATACTGACCAAGATTATCTACTAACTCTTTTCCTTTGGCAGTTAGCATAGCGCTATTGCCTTTGAATAAACTCTTCTCACCAATGTTGATGTAGATTTTTCCATCTTTCTCCATAAAGTCGCTGCTGCTAAGGCCTGCGGCTGAAAGAGAACTGGTCAATTCATCTTTAATCTGGTTGTTAGAAGCTTGTTGTTTGCCTGCATAATCTGTGTAATAAGCTACGTTCTTTTGTAATCCGCTATTAGTAGAATTTGCTGTCTCTACGTTCTTTTGCAAATCACTGTTCTTTTGTTCAAGAGAAGAAACGTTTTGATTTAATGTGCTTACCTGTTGCGCAAGATTTGAACTGTCTGCCTGCAGTTTTGCAACAGCAGCTTGCGAAGCATGGTATTTTTTTGATGACACACAGCTAGTCATCAATACACCCGCAGATAAAATAACACCCACGGTTCGCATTGTAATTGTTTTCATTTTTTGTAAGTTTTATTGTAAACAGAAAGAGAAATGATTAATGACACAATAAACATTTCAATTTATCGGCCACAATGCGTTATTCAATGATTGTGCCATAATGCACATAATTTTTTTATACGATTGAGTAAAAAATTTCCGCGCAGTTATTTTTTTGAGGAAAGACTTCAACAACTAAGCTTAAAAAAAGTGTGGAAATGCAAGTGAGAAAAATATTTTTATGTGGATAAGTTTTAAAAATCAATATTCATTTGAATAAATATTCTTGCTGTTAACTAAATCGATTGTTAATGGTGATCACAACTCATTTTCATATTCACAATTGTTAATACAGCAAGAGGAAATGATGCTTTACTACTTTATTAGTGCGCATTAAAAAACAATAAAGGCAACCTATGGTTGCCTTTACTATTTATAAATTCAGATGATTATTTACAATTCACGCAACCAGATATTGCGATAGCTGATGGGTTCGCTCTTATCTCCATGTGCCTGCAATTTAATAGGCGCTGCACCATGTACACGGTATGCAGGTTGTCCTATATAAGGTGTATCGCCCAATAATGTAGTATTGTTTTGTACCAACACACCATTATGAAAAACGGTTACCCTTGCTGGTGATTTTAATATGCCATGATCATCAAAACGCGGCGCAGTCCATATAACATCATATTGCTGCCATTCGCCTGGTTTACGGCATGCATTGGCCAATGGTACCGCTTGTTTATACATGCTGCCCACTTGTCCATTTACATAAGTGGTGTTTTTGTAATTGTCCAACACCTGCAGTTCATAACCACCAGCACCCCATGGAAGCGCTGCTAAAAAAATACCGCTGTTGCCGCGTGCCTGTCCTGTGCCAGTTATATTTTCTGGTATACGGTATTCTATGTGCAATTGAAAATCTGTAAACTTTCTTTTTGTTTGCAGATCACCGGCAGCCTTATCTACCGTAAACGCATTGTCTGCAACAATCCATTTCTTGGTGGCGCTTGAATCTTTTTGCAATACCCATTCATCCAGGTTTTTGCCATCAAACAGTATAACAGCATCTGAAGGTGGCGCTGCAAAATTTGCACCGGGTGTAATTACTTTAGGAACCGGTGAGTAATATTCTGTTTCTTCTGGTTTTGTTTGTGCAATACAAAATTGCGTTAGCAGCAATGCTGATAAAAACAGCGTGGTATTCTTATACATAATTATAAGCGATTGTTAGATTTTTTTACTCTCTATAAAAGATGTCTCCTATCGTCGGCATGACAAACGAATTGAAAGCTTTAGCTCAATAGAATTGCTGCTGTAAAAGAGTGCAATCCCGCATGCCAGCCGCCAAATGCTTTGCTGCGCGGGACAGGCGCAACAAGAGTTTAATAGAATTATTACTGCTTGGTCACAAAACATTTCTCAAAGGGCTCATGGCTAGTAGCTAGAGGCTAGCAGCTTTCCTTACAATTCTCTCACCCAAATATTTCTGAAACTAAGCGGTTCGCTTTTATCTCCGTGTGCCTGCAATTTAATAGGGCTTGGACCATGCTTTTTATAGGAGGGTGGGCCTATATAAAATGTTTGTCCTTTTAGTTCTGTATGATTTTGCAACAAAACACCGTTATGGATAACTGTTACGTAAGCTGGTGTTTTTACAGAACCGTCATCATTAAAACGTGGCGCATTCCAGAAGATATCATAAGTCTGCCAATCGCCGGGTTTTTTGCATGCATTAGCCATTGGGATCGCCTGTTTGTACACGCTACCGGTTTGGCCATTTACATAAGTGCTGTTGTTATAGCAATCCAGTATTTGTATTTCATAACCATCATCGCCAGGGCCGGTAGAGGCTACAAAAACACCGCTATTGCCACGTGCCTGTCCTTCACCGGTAATGTTAGCAGGTATCTGCCATTCAAGATGCAACTGGTAGTCTGTAAAAGATTTTTTCGTTTGTATATTTCCGGTAGATTTTGCCACGGTAAGCACACCATTGGCGACTGTCCACATAGCAGGCTCTCCCGGATTTTTTACGGAAGTCCATTGATCAAGATTTTTACCATCAAACAAAATAATAGCGTCTGAAGGTGCGTCTGCATTGGTATTGCCGGGCGTAACTACTTTTGGTACCGGCGTATACACTTCTGTTAATTTAGGATCTCCTTTTGGTTGTTGTGCAAAAAGACTGCTGACAATGATGCTTGCAAGCAAAGTGGACGAAAACATTTTGTAACTCATACCGTTGAATTAAAAACACCGGAAACATTGTTCCGGTGTATGGTGAAAAATGATTTTTATTAAACTACAGGTAATTTATAACCGTTGTGATATTCCTTCAGCATATATTGTTTGTTGATGGTATCATCTGTAAACTTTTCTTTTGCGCCATCCCACACAAGTTTCTTTCCACTACGGAAAGCAATATTGCCCATTTGTGCTACAGTAGCCACATGCGCACCGGCTTGTATTGAACAATGCAAATCTTCAGTCTTGCGAGACTTTACACAGCTTACAAAATTCTCCCAGTGTTTGTCTAAGCCATTGTCTGATGGCTTTACAAACTCTTTGCTTACTTTATGTTCCTTGGCATTCTTTTCTTCAATTACTTCCCAACCACCGCGGTTTAAAATAAGCGTTCCGTTATTGCCAATGTATGCAATACCGTGATCTCTTCCGTAAGAACCGTTGTCTATACCCATGGCAGAATCCCACACCATATTAAAGCCGTCAAACTCATATAATGTAGTAAGCGTGTCTGGTGTTTCTTCATATAAATCGGGGTAAGCAAAACGGCCACCCAATGCTGCAACAGATTTTGGTATGGGCGATTTCATGCCCAGCAAACCATAATCCAGCAGGTGAACGCCCCAGTCTGTCATTAAGCCGCCCGCATAATCCCAAAACCAGCGGAAGTTAAAATGAAAACGGCTTGAGTTGAATGAACGCATAGGTGCTGGGCCCAGCCATTGTTTAAAGTCTACACCCTCTGGTGGTGCGCTATCTGGTACAACGGGCCCAGGCTTCATCCAACCCTGATAGCACCATACTTTTACAGTGCGTATATTACCCAATTGGCCGCTTTGTACAAAATCTACAGCATCTCTAAAATGTTGCTGGCTGCGTTGCCACTGACCGCCTTGCACTACTTTATTGTAGCGCTTTGCTGCTGCCACCATGGTACGGCATTCTATAATAGAATTGCCAACAGGCTTTTCTACATATACATCTTTACCCGCTTCGCAGGCGTGTATCATAATCAGTGCATGCCAGTGATCGGGTGTACCGATAATTACAGCATCAATATCTTTTTGTGCTAGTAACTTACGGTAATCGTCATACGTTTTTATTTTAGAAGTATCAACGCCGGTTTTAGACAACTCATCCAGCCTTTTGCCAATTACGTTTTTATCTATGTCGCAAACTGCTACCAGATTTACGCCAGGCACTTTTAAGGATGCTTTTACATTTGCCCAGCCCATGCCGTTTATGCCAATAGCGCCAATATTCAATTGGTCTGAAGGCATAATGCGGTTTTTGAAATAAGCAAAAGCCTGGTTGTCTAATGCGGAAGCCAGTGTGGCACCGCCCAGCAGTATAGAAGATTGCTGTATAAATTTTTTACGGGAAGCCATATCGTTATTGTGAGGGTTTGGTTTTTATTTTAACAGGTTTGCTTTCATGTAATCTGCGCTGATTTTTATGCACTCAAACACCGGTCTGCGGTATTGTTCCTGCTCTACAAAAACATAATCAACACCGGCAGCGGCCTGTTGCGTAAAGATCTTCTTCCAATCAATAACACCTTTGCCTACTTCGCAGGTTTGTCCTTTTGCCTGTCCTTCGGTTTTTGCTTCCATGTCTTTGATATGCCAGAGCGGGAAACGGCCTGGATATTTTTTTATCCATTGAATAGGGTCCTGGCCAGCATTGGCAAACCAGTACAAATCCATTTCAAATTTTACCAGCTTGGGGTCTGTATTTTTTAGCAGGTATTCATATGCGGTAGCATCACCTATTTTTGTTTCAAACTCAAAATTGTGGTTGTGATAACCGGTAGTAAGTCCTACAGCTTTGCTTAATTCACCGGCTTTGTTCAGGCGTTCTGCTATGCGTTTAAAATCGTCCGGGGTGCGATGCTTATCATCTATGTAAGGCACTATTACATACTTGTTGCCCAATATTTTTGCATCTTCCAATAATTTTTTCCAACTGTCCCAATTGTATTCGGCACCATATACCATGTCATTAATATTGTAATGACCACTGGGTGTAGTAAGGTGATATTTTTTAAGCAGCGCCGAAAAATCTTTTACACTGAGGCCAAAAAACTGGCGGGTTTTGTAATCGTAGCCATACAATTCCGTCATGGTATAGCCAGCTTTTGAAACTTCAGACAATGAATGCTCCAGGTCTTTGGCCACTTCATCCCTAACGGTATAAAGTTGTATGCCCAAATCCTTGTGCATTTTCAATAATCCCTTTGTATCTATCATTAATGCTGCGGCCAGTACAGCGCTGTGCTGTATAAATCTTCTGCGTGTTACCATGACAAGCTGGTTTTTTATTGGTGAAAGAATGGGGTTGAAAATTACGAAAATTTGATATTCCCTTACGCTTATTAACAGACTTTATGGTTTGCGATTTCGGGCGGTTAATTGTATGTTTGAGCAATGAAGCTATATTGTATGGCATGCGGAGTGGAATAATGGACCGGGCAGTATAGCTTTAACCCGGCTTTACTTGCGTCGCACTCTTCAACTGCATCAAAAAATCATCCCTTTCAGTTAAAAAACCATCACAAGCATACATGTCTTTATCCGAAAAAATAAAATCAAACCCCAGGCTAAAAAAATTAACCCTGTGGATGATCAGCTCCGGTGGCGGTGTAAGGCCAAGATGGTGGGTAAGAACATTTGTAAACCCTTTTGTACATAAAAGAGGAAAGGGCACCCGTTTTTTTTCCCGTGCAAGAATAGACACCATGCCTTTTAGTGTTTTTGAAACCGGCGATAATTGCACCATCGAAGATTTCACTTTCGTAAACAATGCTGTTGGCCTTGTAAAACTGGGCGAATCTGTGTTCATTGGCGCCATGAATGTAATTATTGGCCCTATTACTTTTGGTAACCACATTATGACGGCACAGAATGTTGTAATGAGCGGATTGAACCATGGATTTAACGATGTAACTGTCGGCTTCCGTTATCAGCCATGCACTACCGCCATGATTACCATTGGTGATGGAAGCTGGATTGGCGCCAACAGTGTTATTACTGCAGGAGTAAGCGTAGGAAAATATTGTGTGATTGCAGCAGGCAGCGTAGTTACTAAAAATGTTCCTGATTATTCTATAGCAGCAGGCAATCCTGCAAAAGTGATCAAACAATTCAATCATGAGACTAAGGAATGGCAGCGAGTGTGATTGAAGAAGCTAGTGGGAAGTAGCAAGTAGCTAGTGGGCAAAGAAGTCAAAAAAAGTTTTACGTCTATTACATAACAACTCCCACCAGCCACTCGCCTCTTACCACTCGCCCTTTTAATTTTATAAAAAGAAAATTAATGAAAAAAATGTACCACCTGGCCAATTGCACCACCTGCCAGGCAATTATAAAAGATACGCAGATAGATAAGAAGGCAGTTGAAATGCAAGACATCAAAACAGAAAAAATAACTGCTGCACAACTGGATGAAATGAAGAAAATGGCCGGCAGTTATGAAGCATTATTCAGCAGAAGGGCTATGAAGTATAAAGAGCTTGGACTAAAAGATAAAGCACTTACAGAAAAAGATTATCGCAACTATATACTGGAAGAATATACTTTCCTTAAGCGACCAGTTACTATACTGAATGATAAAATTTTTATTGGCAACGATAAGAAGTCTGTAGATGCTTTGAAGAAAGCTTTGTAATGCTTCATATCATAAGCAACGAACCAGCCCGCTTCTATGTCATTCAAATGAGCCGATTAATGAGCGACCCACTCTTGATCACTGCGATCATCTTAACAATCCTTTAAACCCCCAAATCCTGGTTCAGACAATGAAAAAGATCATAACGTTCATCTGCATAGTTTTTTTTACCGCTATTAGTTGCTTCGCACAAACAGAATTTTCTAAAAACAATTTTAATTTATCTGTCGGCGCTGGCATTCCGCTTGGCAAATTTTCCAGCAAAGATCCTAACAATGAATTTGCGGGTTATGCAAAAACCGGTGTAAACATTGCATTATCGTGGGAGCATAAAATAAAAAAGAATTTCTTTTTCAATGCTATGTTGTTTGGCGCAGAAAATGGGTTAAACACAAACGCCATGGCAAATTCGTTTTCAAAAACCGGTATGCTTTCTTTTTATGGCAATCCCCGTTACTATGGCAACTGGTCAGTAGACAAGAAGCGCTGGTACACCGGTGCATTATTAGTTGGTGCAAGTGTGGAATCATCAATAGGAGAAGAAAGCAAACTTTTTTATCTTATTAAAATAGTAGCGGGTGTAGCGCATTTGCAATATCCAAAGATTAGCGCCAATAGCAAAACAGATACTTCGTACGCAGTATATAATCAAACCGGTGGTGGCGCTTTTAGTTTTGCCTATTTATTGGAAGTGGGGCTTAAATACAAATTCAATAATAAATGGGCAGCTATTTTTAAAGTAAACCATTTTCAAACAGGCAAATTTAATTTTAAGGATGTTACTACTACTGTAGCAGCTACCAATGGCGGCCTTGTTGTTCCTAAAGTGTATGAACTATCTAACTCGAAAATGACTCCTCTTGCAACGGCAACCACCTCTTCTACAAAACAGGTGGTTGATCTGCTGAATATAAATCTGGGAGTGAGTTATAGTTTTTAAGACGCCTCTACTATACAAAAATTATTTGCGCTGGCCCTCCTCCGTAGCTTTTATGTAAAATTTTTTTATGTGTGAAAACACGGGAAACATTTGTCTGTTTTCTCCCTTGCAGGTTATTGCATTTTCCTAATTTCACTTCTTTATAAAGCCACCTTACCAATGAAACTTACAACAGAACAGGAAGCTATTTTACAAACCAATCATCACCTGGTTATTAATGCTGTTGCCGGAAGTGGCAAAACCACTACGCTGATTGAATACGCCAAATCAAGACCGGCAAAAAGCAGTATCCTTTACCTCGCTTTCAATAAAACCGTAAAAACAGAAGCTGCCGAAAAATTTGCCGCTGCAGGACTGAAGAATGTAAGAGTTGAAACAGCACACTCTCTGGCTTTTGATCAAATAATAAAATTCAGCAACTATCAATTGGTGCCTGGTTATAAGTCGTACGAGTTGTGCGATATGCTGCAGATTGTTACCGGCGACCGTCATACAGATTTTATTATCGCCGGTCACGTAAATAAATTCATCAGCTTCTTTTGCAATAGCAGAGCATCTAAAGTGCAAGAGATAGATTATGCGGCCACTTTAAACGATGCAAAAGCGCAAACATTTGTAAAGAACTTTTATTCTTTAATAGAAACACTCACTAGAACCGCGTTGGCAAAAATGGATAAAGGCGAGATTGCCATTACACACGATTTCTATCTTAAAAAATTTCAATTAAGCAATCCTGTTTTGCCCTACGATTATATTTTGTTTGATGAAGGACAGGATGCCAGTGGCGCAATGCTGGATGTATTTCTGAAACAAAAAGCCATAAAAATAATTGTGGGCGATGCACAGCAGCAGATTTATGGCTGGCGTTATGCTATCAATAGTCTGCAGCAGGTAGATTTTCCGGTATATAATCTTACCCATAGTTTCCGGTTTAACGATGAGATAGCGTTGGTGGCCAACAAAATTCTGGCGTGGAAAAAAGAAATCAATTTGCCCGCAAGTGTTCCGGTAATTGGTGTGGCCAATCATGCACCTATAGTTATTACAAAAGCCACATTGGGTCGCTCTAATCTTAGCTTATTATTAAATGCCATTACACAATGGCAACATGGCGGCATTAAGAAAATTTATTTTGAAGGCAATATCAGCAGTTACACGTTTGCAGATGAAGGTGCTTCTTTGTATGATGTATTGAACCTGCACAATAGCAAGAAAGATAAAATAAAAGACAGGCTGATTGCTGAAATGAAAGACATGAAAGACCTGGAAGATTATATAGAAAAAACAGAAGACGCCAGCCTGCGCATGATAGTGGAAGTGGTAAAAGAATTTGGGAACAAGTTGCCTACACTCATCAGCGAATTAAAAAACAACCATGTTAGCAATAAGCTGGAAGCAGATATGATTTTTAGCACTGTGCATCGTTGCAAAGGCATGGAGTATGATGAAGTAACGTTGTTGAATGATTTTATTAGTCTTGGCAAATTGAGAAAACAGATTGCTCAACTGGGCGGAGAAAAACTAAAAGAAGGAGATCTTAACCGTCTCTCTGAAGAAATAAATATTTTGTATGTTGCTGCCACCCGTGCCAAATCAATCTTAAAAATACCTGCAGAAATAAATCCGCTTAGCAGTGTGCAAACAGCAGAGCCGCTGCAAGCACCTGTTGCAAAGAAACCATATTACACCAGTCGCAATAATAATTTTGAAGACATAGACATGTTGCGTTCGCTTGAAAAGCCATATATCAGCGCAAGATCTAAAACCAGCAACCACGGAAAAAAATGGTCTGCAGATGAAGAAGATTTTTTACAGCAAATGTTTATGGAAGGAAAGACGATAAGAGACATGGCCAAAGCACTGGCTCGTGGAGAAAATGGCGTTAAATATAAATTGCAGGAAATGGGTTTGGAAGATGCGTTTTGAGAGCAACAAGTTTCTAGCTGCTAGTCACAAGCCATTGCCACAAAAGAGCATGCAACTTGTAGCTAGCAGCTAAAAAATTTATACTAAGCCAATTGCTTTTCCTGCAATTGCAATATCTCGCTGGTTCTTTGCCTTGTTGCTACAGCTAACTCTTTATCAGTTGACAATGATTGACCGTATGAAGGTATCATCTGGCGTAGTTTCATTTGCCATTCTGCAGTTTGCAATTGCGCAGGAAAACAACGCTTTAATAAATCAAGCATAATAGCCACGGCAGTAGAAGCGCCGGGTGATGCGCCTAATAATGCAGCAATAGACCCGTCAGCTGCACTCACCACTTCGGTACCAAATTCAAGCACACCACCTTCTTCCTCATTTTTCTTAATAACCTGCACACGCTGCCCGGCAGTTTCCAAAATCCAATCGTTCATTTTAGCAGAAGGCATGTATTCTTTCAACGCTTCCAATCTGTCTTCTGCACTTTGTCTTACCTGTTCAATCAAATATTTTGTAAGCGGCAGGTTGTGCATGCCCGCCATTACCATTGGTTTTATATTGCTGAACTTAATAGAAGAAGGTAAGTCCCAATAAGAACCGTTCTTTAAAAATTTTGTAGAAAACCCTGCGTAAGGGCCAAACAGCAGCGATTTTTTACCATCTATTATACGTGTATCCAAATGCGGTACACTCATAGGTGGTGCTCCAACAGAAGCTTTACCATAAACCTTTGCATCGTGCTGCGCAATTACGTCCTGGTTATTGCAAACAAGCCATTGGCCACTCACCGGAAAACCGCCGTAGCCTTTGCTTTCGGGTATATCAGATTTTTCAAGCAATGGCAATGAACCGCCACCTGCTCCAATAAAAATGAATTTTGTTTTGATATTGCGTTTGCGGCCCGTAGTAAGGTTTTTTACTTCAATATGCCAGTTGCCTTTTTCATCTTTCTTCAAATCCCTTACCTCATGTGCCAGGTGAAAAGTAACACCGGGCAAATCAAAAAGATACCGAAACAGTTTGCGGGTAAGGGCTCCAAAGTTTACATCTGTTCCCAAATCCATACAGGTAGCTGCGCATTTTTGCGCTGCATCACGATTCTTCATAATCAGCGGCATCCATTCCTGCAAAGTATCATGGTCTTCGCTGTATTGCATGCCTTCAAACAAATGATGGCCTGTCATTGCATCGTAACGCTTTTGCAAAAAAGATA
The DNA here is from genome assembly GCA_047602295.1 of Chitinophagaceae bacterium. Lineage (GTDB taxonomy): Bacteria > Bacteroidota > Bacteroidia > Chitinophagales > Chitinophagaceae > JACMLD01. Next base: position 174,153 of record JASGHP010000001.1, read on the forward strand.
CGTTCTCATCGCCCCAAACAAAACTGATATGCGGCACTGGCGTAATAAATTCTTTTGCGTTGCGGATATAATTCTTCTCCAGCAGGAAAGACCAGAATTCTTTTGACACCTCAAACTGATCAGCAATGCTGATGGCTTTCTTTATACTAACGGTGCCGTCTTCGCCTTCGGGGGTATAGTTCAATTCACAAAAAGCAGAGTGACCTGTGCCTGCATTGTTCCATGCATCAGAACTTTCCAGGGCCACACTGTCTAACCGTTCCAATACCTGTATTTTAAAAGCAGGGTTTAGTTGTTTAAGCATAACGCCTAAGGTGGCACTCATAATTCCTGCACCAATCAATACTATATCGGGGTTGTTTTTATTATTTGAGGGGCTCATATAATAAACTATTTATGGAGTACACATGCGGTAAACAGAGGGTGCGGTGTACCCGGGTGAAGGCTGGCAATGAAAGAACTGCAAAATTACCGCTTAGTTTTTTATCCGCCACATCAGAAAGCAACAATTTCGACCAAATAGGTATAAAATTCGTCGCTATAAAACACAAGTTGGCCTCTATAATCCAGCAGCCTTGCGTTAATCGCTTAATTTAGTTTTAATGCTTATTAAAAGCGGAAATTTTGTTGAGCCTGGATTGTTTTACTGCCGTTTGTTAGTATTCTAAAATGTATTTACACTTCCTCTGGCTTCGACTGCAGCTGTTTTGAGTGTATTGCTGCTGAAGGCTATGAGTTAACAAATCAATTGCAAACACAACAAAATTTATAGTACAACAAAAAATATCTTGAGGCAATTGGTGCCGAACCTGATTAGTTTTATGAAAAGATTATCCGGCCTTTTTATTTTATTGCTTTTATTAGGCGTGCAATCTTTGTACGCAAAGCACGTAAAAGGCGGCCATATAGAATACAAATACAATGGTGTTGGTGCTACTGCCGGCACTTCCAATTACACTATTACGGTTACTGTTTTTTTCAGCTGTACCACCAATGGGCCCAAAGACAATGTTTACCTGGGCGTGTTTGATGCTGTTACTAATACTTCTGTATTATCTAAACTGATTGCCACCAGCACAGATAAAACAGTTACCAAAACCAGCAGCAACCCCTGCATGAGTAATCCGCCTACAATCTGTTACGAAATAAGAACCTACGTTTATACAACAGATCTGCCAGATAATAGCAATGGTTATATTTTAGCTGTACAGGATGCATTGCGCATAGATGGTATTGTAAACATTAGCAATTCCGCAAGCGATGGCATTACGCTTACTGCCAATATTCCCGGAAAAATAAATGGGGTAGATTATCACATTAATAACAGTCCTACATTTCTTTTTAAAGACACAGCTATTGTTTGTTATAAAGGTGCCTTTAATTATCAGTTTGCAGCTACAGATGCAGATGGTGATTCACTCTCTTATGAATTTGGAAACGGTCTAAATGTTGCCAATCCCGGAGGAAACACTTCCAGTAATCCACCAGCAGCACCGCCTTATGCAGCATTAACTTATACAAGCGGGTATAGTGGCGCGTCACCGCTGGGTAGTGGCGTTACTATTGATCCTGTTACCGGTTTGATATCTGGCAATGCACCAACTACCACAGGAGAATATGTAGTGGCTGTGTATGTAAAAGAGTGGCGAAACGGGGTGTTGATTGCAACATTGAAAAAGGAATTGCAGATCTATGTATTTAATTGCAGTCTTGTAGCAGCGTCTTTAAATACTTCGTACATCAACTGTGATAACTACACTTTCACTTTTGAGAATGAATCGGGCTCTTCTACTGTTTCTTCCTACTTCTGGGATTTTGGTGTTACCACTATTACAACTGATACTTCATCACAACCTACGCCTACTTATACTTATCCCGCTGCCGGCGATTACCAGTTAAAGCTGAAGGTAAGCACCTCTGGTGGTTGTCTTGATTCTGCCACTGCGCCGGTGAAAGTTTACCCGGGTTTTACGCCGGGATTTACGGTTACAGGTAGCTGTTATCAATCGCCGTTTACTTTTAAAGACAATACCACTGCACAATATGGAATTGTAAATAGCTGGAGCTGGGATTTTGGCGATCCATCCACCACAACTGATACTTCTACAAAGCAGAACCCTACTTATCAATATTCCACGCCACAAACTGTTACGGTATTGCTTACTGTAGGCAGCAGTAAAGGTTGTGTAGATACGGTAAGCAAAACAGTAGCGGTAAATGGCAAACCGGATATTTATCTTCCTTTTACAGACACACTTATTTGCAGTATAGACAGCCTTCCATTAATTGTACAAAGCAGCAGTGCTACTTCTTATAGCTGGACGCCTGCGTATAATATCATCAATGCTAATACAGCCAATCCTATTGTTTATCCTAAAGACACAACTATTTACACCGTTACCGTACAAGACAAAGGATGCATAGACAGCGCTTCTATAAAAGTGAATGTGCTGGATTATATTACCGTAACGCTTCCTGCTGATACTACCATCTGCCAGACGGATAGCATTGTCTTGCGGCCAACAACTTATGGATTGAGTTTTCTATGGAGCCCCGCTACCGGCCTTAGCAGTACCTCTGTAAAATATCCTTCTGCAGCGCCAACCAGCAACATTACTTATTACCTTACTGCCAACCTGGGCAAATGCCAGGCAAAAGCATCTGAGAACATAAAAGTGGTGGCATACCCTAAAGCAAATGCAGGCATAGATACTACTATATGCTATGCTGGTACTGCCACTTTAAACGGCAGTATTACCGGTGCTTATTTCAACTGGGCACCTGCCAGCAGCATTACCAATGGCAATACTTTGCAGCCTACGGCCAATCCATTAAACACAACCGCTTACATACTAACGGCATTGGATACACTGGGTTGCCCCAAACCCTTCCGCGATACAGTGGTGGTAACAGTGCTTCCAAAAATTCAACTCTTTGCAGGAAATGATACAACTGTGGTAGTAGGTCAGCCATTGCAGTTAAATGCTATTAGTTCAGAGACCGGGCTTAATTATCTCTGGGTTCCTTCAGATTGGTTAAGCAATGCAGCTATCAATAACCCCATTGCTACTATTTCATCTTCTTCAGTTGATAGCATCACCTATATAGTAAAAGCTACGAATGCTATTGGTTGCTATGCCACAGACAACATAAAAATAATAGTGTACAAAACCAAACCGGACATTTTTATGCCCAATGCATTTACACCAAATGCTGATGGAGTAAATGATGTCATTCGACCAGTATTGGTGGGCATAGCCAACCTGGATTATTTCCGAATCTACAATCGCTGGGGGCAATTAATTTTCTCTACCACGCAAAATGCCAAAGGTTGGGATGGAAGTATAGGTGGGCATATACAAGACCCCGGCGCTTATGTTTATGTGGTGCAGGGCAAAGACTACCTGGGCAAAACAATTTCTAAAAAAGGAAGTTTTATTCTAATTAAATAATTTTTTTGTACCCAGCATAGGTTCATTGAGCAACTTTTGTTGCGTCGCACTCTTGTACTGCATCTCTTTTCCCGGCTGAAGCATCCTGTGTAGCATGCACTCTTAAGGAAGTCAAGTTTTAAATTACTGATATTTTAAAGTTCAAGCACAAACTTGACTTCCTTATGAATCGCTGATACAAATCCAAAGATTCACTGTGTGAAATATAATCGTCATTAATGATAATGAATAAAAAACGGCGTTATATCGTAACCCGGTGGTGCAAATGCCGGGTTCTTTAAAAATGTTGTATCCGTTAACGTACGAAGAAAAGCTGTTAGTTGCCCGCTTTCATAATTGCTAATTGGTAGCTTGTGCTGCAACAAAGAATCTGTAAGCGGTGTAATCACAATTTTATTCCTGTAATGTTCATATACATTCTGCAGACTAAAAAATCTTCCATCGTGCCCGTAAGGTGCAGTAGTAGCAATATTTCTTAATGAAGGCACTTTAAAACGTAAGGAGTCGTTTTTGTTATTCGTGATTTTCATTCTGCCATAATCGTTCAACGTAGTATCTACTGGTAAGCCTGTGTTTCTATAAGAGAAATCGCTGAAGAATGGTGGCGCATGACAGCTCATGCATTTCAGTTTAAAAATATCATAGCCCAGTTTTTCTGCCAGCGCAAATTCTGCTTCGCCACGCATTACTTTATCATACTTGCTATTACTGCTTACCAGCATCAACACAAATTGGCTGATGGCCATGTTCATTCTTTGTGTATTGATAAGCGGTGTACCGAAAGCAGCTTTAAACATTCTTTTGTAAGCTGTATCTGCGCTTATTTTTTTAATCACATTGCCAATGGTTTCACCCATTTCATTGGTGGCAGTTAGCGGGGCAAGGGGTTGCAGATCCAAATGCGCAATGCCGCCATCCCACATAAATTCTTTTTGCCAAGCAAGGTTTTGCAAAGCAGGTGCATTGCGTGTGGTGAGTGTATTATTGTAACCATGACTAAGATTGTGATCATAAGTAGCAAAACCAGAAAACTGCTGGTGACAACTGGCGCAGGAAATGGTAGAGTCTTTGCTTAGCTTCTCATCGTAAAACAATTTGCGACCAAGTTCAAATCCTTCTTTGGTAAGTGGATTTTTTTTAAAATCATACAACGGTTGTGGCCATCCTGCAGGCACAATAAATTTTAAAGGTGTTGGTTTATTAGCCACATTTATCCACGCAATTCCTGCAAGGAAAAAAATAACAATACATATGATGGCTAAAAATCGCTTCATGGTGCAATAGAAAACATATGACTATAGTTATCTGCAATCTGCATGGCCAGCTTACCCGGCTGATGGCATACTGGTGAAGTGGAAATTTTTAAAGGGTGCACTGCATCAAACCATTGCAGAACGTCTGCATTAATAACGACGCTGTTATCGTCATTATTTTTTTTATGGGGTAGCGACAAACTTATTTTTCGTAAAGCATTTTGTGTTGATCTAAAACCACCTACATCCCATGTAAAACTATGGGCAGGCGCATGAGAAGAATCGCTTTGCCCTTCCAGTTTGGCAAAAATATAACCGCTGTTCCATGTCCAGAACATACCGTTCATAGGATCAAGACTGCCAGTTTGTACGCCACTGATATTTCTTGCGCTATCCACTCCAATCCAGAAAGAAATTGCTTTAATGCCAGTAACCGGCAATTGAATATTTTTTGAAGAAGAGTCTGCTTCATTAACCAGGTAATAATTGTTGCTGAGTGTAATGATATTGTTACGGGCATCTGTATAAGAAAGATGTGAGATATAATACCTGAACTTGCTCACTACAAAAGGTTCTCCAAAACGGTTGGTATAAGTTTCATCAAATAGTACCAACGCTTTATCGCCAACCATATTCCTGAATTGAATGGTAGTGACAGCGGCTTTTGTTTGGCCGAAGGGCTTGAATGCCACAGCCATTAAACAGGCAATAATAACAACGATAAAATACCTTATCAGCAATTTCTGATTGTTTGCTATAAAGATACGAGATGTATTATTACCCGGTTGGTTAAATGAAATTGATAGCCCTTCTTAATTCACAACTGTGTCTATTTTATGAAAAGTATAACCACGTTTTTTTAATTCAGTAATCAATTGAGGAAGATAAGAATAAAATTTATCTGTTCTTTTAGGATCTGTACCTATATGCACCAGCAATACAAATCCATTGAGGCCATTGGCAGCTTGTTGCTCATACTGCAAAACAGATTGTAAAATAGTTTTGCTATCCACATACTTGTTCTGCATTTCAGGATAAGTATAATCTGCATTGCTGCGTGTGCCGGGTGTAAATGAAACCAGTTGCAGTCCCAATTGCTTTGTCCATGATGCAATGGAATCGTTGTACCACTCGTAAGGCGGCAGAAAATAATGAGCCGCTGTTTTTGCAATGCCTTTGTTTGATAATTCGTGGTATACGGAGCGCATATCGTCATCAAACTCTTTGTGCGTTATCAATAAACTATCCCTTTTCATCCAATCGCAATACAACAAATGTTTGTCTGAATGTGGCCCCAGGTAATGGCCATCGCTTTTCAGTTTAGTAATGATAGGCGCAAACGCTTTGTTTCTATAAAAATTCCCGGTAAGAAAAAATGATGCTTTAATATTTTGCTTCTTTAAAGTTGTTGCAATAAAATCGCCGCCATCAGCAAATTCATCACCTGTAAATACCAGTGCAATTTTTTTCTGATTGACCTTCCCTCTTATAATAGCACCATGATCTTTTACTGGTTGGTTGCTGCTACTACCTTTTGCCTGCATTTCTTTTTCTGCCAGCAAGTAGATCAAGGCAGCAGTGCCATCAGTGGTAGGTTCATTGGTGCTGTAGTCGCCTGCATCATCATGATACACCACCAGGTCAGACTGATAAGCTGCATTCTCATCTGCATTGTATAGTTTCAAACCACGCAAATTTTTATAAACACTTCCGTAAATTGGCCCATCTACCATAGCACCATCCAGCGGGTAATGTTTCAATACAGACAAAGAAGAATGCGGGTGCAGCGGTGTGTTGCCATGAGCAGGCAATCCATACACCATGCTTTTTCCCCAGGGATTGCAACCAAACAACCAATCGAAACATGCTTGTTCTAATTCGGCATATTGTTCATCGCCACTTAATGTTCTGTATAAATAACATTGTATGGCAAAAGCCACGGTAAGATTATTGGAACACCAGATAAATGGAACACCACGGTAAAATGCATTGTGCTTTGCTTTGTTCCAAACTTTTTCTATGCCTTGTTTATAATAACTTATCAGCAAAGCCTTATTTGCAGCATCAGATTTTACTGCCATTTCATAATGCCCAAAATTGTGAAAGGGATACCATTGATAATGTTTAGCAGTATCTGTTCCCATCCACGGCGTTACTTTTTCCTGAACACTATACGCTACAGATTGTGTTGCAAATTTTTTGTCGCCGGTAAGCCTGTAAAGATTGGCCGCCGCCAGTTCCATATCATCTACCCAATTGTCTTCTTCATAGAAATAGGGTTCGCGGTTGGGTGCTGTTTGTGCTATGCCGGGTTTATCCACTCCTAATTGATACGCACTCTGCGATCTTTCGGTTAGCAAATGCGCAAATGCGCCGTCCTTATTTGCATATACCATTGCACCCAATGCAAATGCGCTTGAAAATTTACCGGCAGCAGAAGCTACACCAGTAGTTCTGTTTTTGTATTTGCCCAAACCCTGTGGCTGGCCGGTAGCAAAATATACAGGTCTTCCTTTTCCCCTGCCAATGCCATAATCAACAGAGTCAAAATCGGGCAAACGAAAACCAGCATGATCTCTATCGTCTGCCAATTGTGTAAACATCCAGTCTTTGCGTGGATGCATTTTCAACAACCATTGCAATCCCCAGTGCGCTTCATCCAATACATCAGCAATACCATTGTTTCCATCTAACCCATTAGCAAGATGATTGTCTGTAAAAGCAGCAGGAAAATCTCTGTAAGCCGCCAGTAAATGATAAGTAGCATTGGCCGAGGTGGTGACATACTGCAAATAATCCGTAGCATCGTGCCAGCCACCTGCAACATCTATATGCGTGGTGTCTGGCATTGGACCATACATCGTATATCCATCACCGGTATGGCAAGAGTCTTTTAAAAAAGGATTGAACCCGCTTCTTTGCTGGCGCAGGTAACGCAATGAAAAATCTGCAGCGCCATTGTATACTTCATTGCCAATTGTAAATACAGAAGATTGTGCTGTTCCGCATTTCAAATAATAAGAACCGGGTTGCACAAACTTGCTGAAACGCAAGCGAAGACTGGCAACAAAAGGCCCGTATCCACCCATCGATTTTCCCGCCACTGCTGTAAACACGGCTTTGTTATTGGTTGCATCTATCAATTGAAACATGGAAGGCAAATCATTTTCTTTGCTTACCCAAACTGCCACCTTAGTGCCTTTGCAGGGATAACCTAATTGATTGACGCGTATCCATTGTTGAGCATTGGCTGCTCTTAATTGCACCAGGAACAAGAATACTAAAACAAGTTTTGCAGAAAGAAATTTCATTTGTGTGAACTTTTATAAAGCGGGGTTCTTTTCTCAGCCAAAAAATAAGCTTTTTTATTTTAAAATGAATTTTTATGTAGCAGACATTGGTAACACAAATGATCATTCTTGCGTCGCACTCTTTTACTGTATATCATTATTCATCTATGGCTGCGGTGTAGGAGGCTGTTTCTTAATTTAGTTTTCGTATGGCCAGTTACAGGTAAATAATTCGCTGCTGTATTTATTAATGATTCAAGAAATTTTAATTACTGCTGATATAATTTTGTACCATGCTAAAAATCATTCGCCACTTGCTGCCGTTATTTGTAGTACAGTTTTTTACCTGGCTGGGTTTGTTTGCCCTTTGGATATATGCCACACCAGTTATTACCCGCTATGTATTCAACACTACCAACGCAGAAAGCGGCGATTTTGAGAGCGGTACTACCTGGGTGGGTATTTGTTTTGCTTTCTATAGCACACTGGCAGCCTTCCTGGTATTTGCTATTCCTTCTTTATCAAAAAAAATTTCAAAAGAACGATTGCATGCCTTTGCATTGCTGGCCGGCGGCATTGGTCTTTCATTGATTTATTTCATCAAAAACAAATACCTATTGTTTTTTTCGTTTGCTTTTATTGGTATTGCATGGAGCAGTATCGGCAATATTCCTTATGCCATTATCAGCAGCATTGCGCCGGAAGAAAAAATGACCACCTATTTTGCTGTGTTTAATTTTTCTGTGGTGATTCCGCAGGTAACCGCAGCTTTCCTGCTTTCTTATTTCAACACTCATTTTTTTAATGGCGAAACCATACGCATCATGTTGTTGGGCGGAGCCTGTATGTTTTTAGCTGGAGTGTTTATGTTTTTTGTGTCGTTTAAGAAAAAGACTATTGAGTGATGATACGATTATTCAAACCTTTCAGGGTTTTACGCTCGCATCTGCTTGCCCCGGGGCTTCACCCCGGGTTATGGGTATTACGCCCCTTCAGGGCTACAGAAAACGATCTTCCCCGAAAAAATCAGACATCAGACATCAGCCATTTCGATCTTCAATCTTCATCTAATTCCTGCGGCTCACTATTTTGCAAATCAGGCAGGTATTTATTTGTTTCTGTCATTGGCAATGCTTCTACGTCCTGCAATTTCCTATTGATAGCACGGGTACGTTTACCCATCAGTTCATCTATTTGGCTGCTGGCTTGCTGCAAATTCTTCTGTGCCTTTTCCAAAAGTCCGCCAAATTTTGCAAACTCATTCTTTACTGCACCTAATATTTTCCATACTTCGCTGCTGCGCTGTTGCAAAGCCAATGTTCTAAATCCCATTTGTAAACTATTAAGAATAGCAGCCAATGTTGTTGGACCGGTAACTATGACTTTATATTCCCTTTGCAGCACTTCTAAAAAACTTGCCTTGCGTACAACTTCCGCATAAATGCCTTCAAACGGCAGGAACATAATGGCAAAGTCTGTAGTATTAGGCGGATCAATATATTTGTCACGAATGTCTTTTGCCATCTTCTTAATTACGTTTTCCATATTGCGGGAAGCTGTTTCCACTACAATAGGATCCGCAGTTTCATAAGCATCCTGCAATTGCTCATAAATATCTTTCGGAAATTTTGCATCTACCGGCAACCATACAACACTATTGGCTTCGTCTCTACCCGGAAGTTTTATAGCAAACTCTACCAGATCTGATGAGTCTTGTTTTGTTTTTACATTAGCTGCATATTGATCCGGCGCCAGCACCTGCTCAAGCAACATAGCCAATTGTACTTCTCCTATACCGCCACGCATTTTTACATTGCTCAACACTTTTTTTAATCCGCCTACATCCTGCGCCAACGTTTGCATTTCACCCAACCCTTTCTGTACGCTTTCCAATTGTTTGCCCACCATTTCAAACGATTGACCTAATCTTTCATTCAATGTCTTTTGCAATTTTTCATCCACAGTTGCCCGCATCTCTTCCAGCTTCTTTTCATTGTTTTCCATCATCAAACCCTGCTTGTATTCCAACTGGCTGAACTTTTCTTTTTGCAATTGATTAAACGCCTCTGCATTCTTATTGATGTTTTCACTGAAATGCTGAAAAGCTTTTTCTAAAACTTGCTGATTCTGCTGAGACAAATTTCCCAATGCCGCTCTCAGCTCTTCTTTAAAATCTTTCAGGCTGTCATTTAATTCAATACGATTTTCTTTAGAAAGCGAAGCTGCTTCCGATCTGTTTAAACGAAAGTCCTCCCGCAAGCCCGCTTGCAGGTTATCTATCTTAGCGTTTATATATGCAGCGTCATTATTTGCCTTTGGGCGAAAAATTATCTGAAGTATAAGAATCAACACCAGCAAAACCAGCACCGCTATTATTTCTATTGACATAAAAATTTTTTGAATCTCTAAAATTAAACTTTACCTACCGCATTTGTCTTTGCCTTTACTTAAATAATTTTGAAAACTATCTTTAATAAAATAGCTATCATGATCACTATTCGCCGGGCCACACCAGAAGACATAGAAGAGCTAACTGTACTCTTTGATCTTTACCGCGTATGGTACCATCAACCATCTGATATTGCTGCGGCTAAAAAATTTTTGCTGCAAAGAATGGAGAATGAAGAGTCTGTTGTTTTTGTTGCCGTACAAAATGGTAAGCTGGTTGCTTTTACGCAGCTCTATCCTATATTCTCCTCTATTAGCATGCAAAGAACCTGGCTTTTAAACGATTTGTATGTACATGCCACAGTGCGCAAACAAGGTGTGGCCGCACAGTTATTAGACGCAGCACGGCAACATGGCTTGTCTACGCAATCCAAATGGTTATTGCTGCAAACAAACAATGATAATTTTGCAGCACAATCTGTGTATGAAAAAAATGGCTGGAAAAAAGTAAGCGATTATTTTTACGAACTGCCATTAACTTAAAACCATCCCCGCCTGCGAAACATGCCCAGCATCCATATTGGTATTGCCAGCATTAATGCTACGGCAATAAAGAATCCATACTTATTGTGCAGGTAAGGTATCTTGTCGAAGTTCATACCAAATATGCCGCCGATAACAGTTGCAGGTGCCATTAAACAGGTCACCACCGCCATTACTTTCATTACCTCGTTCATGCGCAAGTTTACATTGTTCAGGTAAACATCCTGCATGCTCATCATCATATCACGATAGTTTTCTGTGAGATCGAACGCCTGCACAATGTGATCATAAACGTCTTTAAAATACTTGGTAGTGCGGTCTTCCAGCAAGTCGCTCTCGCTGCGCATAAAGCCATTCACCAATTCTCTTACAGGCGCAATATTCCTTTTTAATACAATCAACTCTTTGCGCAACTGGTTTATTTTTGCCAGTGATTTTGTATTGCTGCTTCTTACTACTTCTTCTTCTACCATTTCTATTTGTTCACCCAATTTCTCCATTACTAAATAGTAATTGTCTACAATCATATCCAGCATCACATACAGCAGGTAATCAGCTCCGCGTTGTCTCACCTGGCTGCGAGCTATTTTTAGTTTGTTGCGCAACGGATCAAATACATCTCTTGATGCATCTTCTTGGAAACTCAGCACAAACCTTTCACCCAATACAATACTTATTTGTTCGGTTTCTACTGTTTTAGTTTTTTCATCGTAGTACAACATGTTCAGCAGGCAAAACAAACGTCCTTCCACATCATCCATTTTGGGGCGTTGATTGATGCTTAAAATGTCTTCAATAATCAAGGGGTGCACCATGTAATGATTGCAGATAGTTTCCACATCTGCCTTACGCAATCCGTCAATATTAATCCAAGTAACGGTAGGGCTGTCCTTATAAGCAAAGCAATCGCTTACTTTATCAGCGCTATATTCTGTAATATTATCTGCCGTATAATCATACACGTAAACGGATACGGTTTCAGGTTCTTTTCTTTCCGGCGGTGCAGTAGGGTTTACGTGCAGTATTTCTTTTGTACGGTCTGTACCAAACAAAGCCGGCAGGCCCAGGTAGCGGAGGTATTTATTCTGCTGCATTGGTTAAAGATAGAAAGATTTTTCCCCGCAAATAATCAAAATGAGAATGATGAAAGAATCGCTAATTGAATTTCCAGCCTTTTGCATGCAGAGCAGCTTTGCAATCAGAGCAAAATTCTTTTTCCTCGTTAATAGGGTTTCCACCTTCTGCGTCTCGCATGAAACAAGTAGCAACTTTGCAATGTGACAAACCCATTGTATGTCCCAACTCGTGTATTGCTATTTTAAATAATTGATCGCTCTTGTTTTCTTTTGCCAGGCGAAAGGTAGAGGCTACGCATGCATTACCCGGACAAAATCCAAGACCCATTACGCCCCAATCTGAAATATTTCCTTTGGTAGTGCTAATGTCTTTGTCTGTTATTCCAATTGTAACGCTTCCATTACCTGTTTGGCCAGCAAGAAAATTGATTAAAGAGTCTGCTCTATATCTTTTTCTTAATGGTGTATATGCTTTCGCAGGAAGATCAATTGGATCATTAAGTTTTACAAAGGGATAATTTTTTTTTAATGCCTTTACTACAAATTCTACTTCTTCTTTTGGCATGCTAGAAAAAGGTTGCACACAAATTGTAACACCCTGTTGCTCTTTCCTTGATGTTGTTTGATGACAGGAAGCTAATGTTACCAAGACACAAAAAAAGAAAACTACTGTTTTTGCCATTCTAGGTTCAAATTAAACGTTCTCAAATTTCCATTAAAAAGCCGGAACATTTGCCCCGGCTTTTAATTTTGTATATCCGCCTAATCCTAAAAAATCCTAGTTATAGCTTCTCATATAATCTTCTCAACTTATCCCTGGTCATTATTTTTTCCCAGTCTTTGCCCAGTGCATTTTCCCAAAGTGGTTTCATACCCATTGATACATTTAGCATCTTTTCAAAATCTTCATCGCTTAAGCCTTTGCAAATGCCTTGTGGTATGTCAATCTTGTTTTTCTCCACCATGTATTTAAACTCTTTCACCCCTTCCGGATAATAGTCTTCCAGGTGATTCATTACAATGCAATTGCCAATGCCATGTTTGGTACCTAATAAATAACTCAATCCATAACTAACGGCATGGGCTACTCCAACCTGCGAGTAAGCAATGCTCATACCACCCGCATAAGAGGCCATCATTAGCATATCATCGCATTCATCATCCCAGGTTGACTTCTCTACAAATACTTTCTGGCAAAGCTGCAGTGCCTTTTCGCCGTAACTTTTGCTAAACTCGTTTAAATAAGTACCCTGCAAACTTTCTATGCAATGGATATAGCAATCCATGCCTGTATAGAAACGCTGGTTGGCGGGTGCATTGGCGCATAATTCCGGATCCAGTACAATCTGGTCAAAAGGGGTAAAGTCTGAATTCATGCCCAGCTTTTTTGTAGGTCCTGTTAGTACAGTTGTGCGGGATACTTCTGCACCTGTGCCACTTAATGTGGGGATGCCCGCCTTGTAAACACCGGGTTGCTTTACCAAATCCCATCCCTGGTAATCTGCAGATGAACCTGGATTGTTTATCATTAATGATACAGCCTTAGCCAAATCCATTGCAGAGCCGCCACCAATACCAATAACGCCACTAATGCTGCCAAACTCATCTTTCAATTGATTGGCAAGTTTGTCTACATAGCTTGTTTTGGGCTCGTAGGTTACATCTACATAAATAATTTTATCGTTGCCACGCAATGGTATGCGGTTGGCCAATGGCTTGCCTTCAAAAAAATGATCCAACAAAAAAATCATTGGCTTTCCGGGTTTGCGCTGTGGTTCCAGTATTGCGTCAAGCTGGTTAAAACTACCCCGGCCATATACCACATAGCTAACCATCTTAAAATTGCGAAACGACATAAGTATGAATTTTAGAAGTGCGAATTTACAGTAATAAAAAATAAATAGAAGAAGGCATTCCTTAATGAAAAAAAGCATAAACTTGGCACAAATACATCCCGATGCCTGAACTGGAAAAATCAATTAGTGTAGAGGGAACGAATAAGGAATCTATCCTCTCTTTTTGCTACAGTAGTTTTATTGCATTAGACTGGCCTGTTCTTTTTGCGGGAGACAAGAATCTTATTGCATTCACCAAACAAAACTGGCGTTCAAACAGCCAGCGCATTATTGTAACTGCCGATGAGAATTCTCTTTTCGTAAAAAGCGAAATGACCGGAAGTGAAATGGTTGATATCAGCAGAAAAAACAAACAAAACATTGAAGACTTCTTAACAGCTTTTGAATCTGCAAAATTGTCTGTTCAACCTACAGAAGATGAAAACAATAAAAAAGCCATTGCGCAACTAAGGGAGGAAACGCAAAAAGCAGCTGCTGAACAGGCAGAAGAGCAGGCAGAAGTTGCCAAAGCACTAAACCTTGCCGGCAGCAATTTATACGCCACCTATACTATCATTGCATTAAACATACTCGTGTTTATACTGATGGTGGCAGATGGCGCAGGTATTATGGAGCCCAACGGGCTGGTTCATATAAAATGGGGAAGTAATTACGGGCCATTAACACTAAGCGGAGATTGGTGGCGCCTTATCACCAATATGTTCATTCATTTTGGTTTTATCCATATTGCCATGAACATGTACACATTTTATATGGTAGGCATCTACCTTGAACCATTGCTTGGAAAAATACGGTATGTGGCAGCATACCTGTGCACAGGTGTTCTTGCAAGCATTACAAGTCTATGGTGGCATACCATTCCGGCAAACAGTGCAGGCGCATCGGGTGCTATATTTGGTATGTATGGTTTGTTCCTTGCTTTTTTAATACCCAAATTAATTCCCGATGTGGTGCGCAAAGGCCTGCTGCAGAGCATTGTTATTTTTATTATTTATAACCTCGTTTATGGAATGAAGGGCGGCGTAGATAACTCAGCACATATTGGCGGGTTAATAAGTGGATTTGTTATTGGGGGGCTCTATATTGTAAGTATTAAAAAAGAAAGACAGGGGCAAAAGGCGGTTTGGACACTGCCGCTTGCAATAGCTCTTACCATTGCCATTACTGTTTTTTATTTAAAGCAGCATAAAACTTCTGATGATGTACGACAGGGTATCCTAAGTGAAATAAAAGAGATTGGCTATAAAGACACTGAGAAATTTAATGACGCTTATAACCGGTTTGTAGAACTACAAAAGAATGCATTGCTTCCAATGAGCGATACAACCATACAGGATGAAGAAAGGGCAAAACAACTGAAGGAAAAATCTATGCCCGAATGGGAGAGCGCCGCAAACCTGGCTAAACAAATGCAGGAATATGATGTGAGTGCTAGAATGAAATCAAAAGCCGGCCTTGTATTACAATATATACAATTGCGGGAAAAAGAGATCTCCGTTATTGATGATATTGTAACAAAAAAAGCTTCAACCAGCCAGCTCGATCTTGTGCGGGATGAAATCAACAAAATATTGGAAAAACTTAACAGCAAATAGTGTTTGCTTTAAGAAATCAGTTTTTTCTCCAAATCTTCCAACGATACATTTTTGGTTTCAGGCATTTTGGTTAATACCCATACTAATTGCAACACCATCATACTGGCAAGAAAAGCAAAAATTATCCAGGGATCGTCTTTAAGAATGCCATTGTCCTTATCTAAAAATACAGGCGTAATTAAAGTAATGATAGCCGCAAATATCCAGTGGATGCTGGCGCCAAACGATTGACCGAGGGCCCTGATTTTGTTGGGAAATATTTCTGATATAAATACCCAGATAACTGCTCCCTGACCTACCGCATGAGAAGCTATAAAAATCAACAAGAACACCATTAAAAAACCCGGACTGGCATGTGCTTTAAACGCATAGGCTACCATGCCCAGGCTGATGATATAACCCAAAGAGCCAATAATCATCAATGTTTTTCTGCCCAGCCTGTCTATAAGATATAAACCCACAAAAGTGAAAATAAGATTGGTGCCGCCAATGGCAATAGAGTTCAACAACGATTCTTTTTCACCCAAACCAATTCTTGATAAAATTTCCGGAGCGTAATAAAGTATAAAGTTGATACCAGAAAGCTGGTTGAAAAAAGCAATAAAAAATGCCAGCCAGATAATCTTGCTATGCTTGGCACTAAAAAAGTCTGACGTTGTTCCGGATGTGGCTTCATGTTTATTGCTTTCAATAATAGTAGCTATCTCAGCATTGGTATCGGTTATGCCTAGATCTCTTAATATTTTTTTTGCGGCTTCCTGATCATTTTTTCGGGTAATCAGCCAACGCGGACTTTCCGGCACACCCAACACCATGGCAGTATAAATAGCAGAAGGTATTGCCAACACACCCAGCATCCAGCGCCAATCGTTTTCTCCACCAACACCTTTTAAAAAATAGTTGGAAAGAAAGGCTATCAATATGCCAAATACAATATTAAACTGGTACATAGCACCCAGTCTGCCGCGTGTGGCGGGTGTAGAAATTTCTGAAATATAGGTAGGTGCCACAACGGAAGAAATGCCGATGCCCAATCCGCCAATAAAGCGGAAAAAAGAAAACATATAAGGACCGGTTGCCAACGCAGAACCAAATGCAGATGCAGCAAATAAAATACCTACCCAAAGCAATACTTTTTTGCGGCCATATTTTTCTGCAGGTATGCCGCCAAACAATGCGCCAACTACAGTGCCCCAAAGCGCCATTGACATAATAAAAATACCATGAAATAAAGTGCTGGTATGCCAGAGATATTTTATAGGCTGATTGGCACCCGAAATAACTACTGTATCAAAACCAAAGATGAAACCAGCCAGTGCAGCTACCACCGACCATTGAAAGAGTTTGTTTTTGTTCATGAGCAATCATTGTATTGAAGAAAGGGTAAGGTAAGAAAAGTTGATGGAAAGCAAACTCATTTGCTTGGATAATAGAACGCAGATTTTTATGATTGGACAGATAGGTTATGATTTGTTTTCTATTATTACAAAACGATCAGCGTAAATCAGCAAGAAAGTATATCCCGTAGGGTTTTAAAGAAGGTATAATCATGATTTATCCTTTCAATCATAAAAATCTGCGTTCTATCATAAAATAAAAACGGCGACCTTTTTTAAAGTCGCCGTTTTCTATTGGCTCAGAAATTTGAATGTCGTTTAGAACAGATGGAAGATTGGATTTCTGAGTACGATTAATGCGTTTTCTTAGGACTTGGATAATTTGGACGGACAAATGGTTTTGGGTCTTCTTTCGGATAACTGGATACTGGTCTCTTTTCTAAGGATTTGATTCGGATTCTTCTTCGGATAATTGAACTTGTCTGGTCTTCTAGGGTTGGATGTTGGCTCTTCTTTGGATAATTGAATTCGTCTGGTTTTCTAAGGCTGGATTCGGGTTCTTCTAAGGATTCTTGGTCTGGGCTTTTTGTAGGATTCTCGGATTTAAGGTTTAGGGGTTTTCTACGGTTTAGGATTTCGGGGTTATCAGGGGATTTGGATATTTCGTTCTTGCTGATACAAAGATGCAACACAGATAGCCCCTAATGAAACTAATTCGGCATTGGGGCAGTTTCTTTCGATAAATGGAGCAAAAAAGCCGTTAGCCACTAGCTACAAGCTGCTAGCCCTTTTGAGTCGAAGTGAGACTCTTGTTATAAAAGTCATTTCCGGGGAAGCGCTTGCAGCTTGCAGCTTGAATCTTGCAGCTGCCTTAAAGCGTTAACGGCTAATAACTCCCCTTTAGGGGTTAGGGGGTAACAGCTTCGCCGCCTTTACGAGGTCTTCCGGCGTGTCTATTTCCACCCCCATATAATCCGTCACCACCATTTTAAGCGGAATGCCATGTTCAAGATAACGCAGGCATTCTACTTTTTCGGCGGCTTCAAGTGGCGTCATGGGCCATTGCGTAAAGTCCATCAATGCCTGTTTGCGAAATGCGTATACGCCAATATGTTCGTAATAAACAATCGGCAACTCTTTATTGCGCGGATAAGGCAATACACTGCGGGAAAACATCAGGGAATTCATTTGCAGGTCTACAGCAACTTTTACATAATTAGGATCTTCAATCAGGCTTTGCTCTTTCAGCACCTGCATCAATGATGCCACCTGCACTTTTTTTCCAGCCTCTCCTTCAAATACCTGTAATAGCTTTTCTAACGGTTGTTTTTTTACAAAGGGTTCATCGCCCTGCACGTTTACAATAATGTCTACCTCCATATCTGCTACTGCTTCGGCAATACGGTCGCTACCGCTTTCATGTTCCTTCTTACTCATAACGGCTTTGCCGCCGTGCGTTGTAATTTCTTTGTATATGATATCGCTGTCCGTTACCACCCATACTTCATCAAACAAACCCGTACTTACTGTATTGTCGTAGGTATGGCGTATTACAGGTTTATCACCCAAAACCTGCATCAGTTTGGCCGGAAAACGGGTGGCTGCATAGCGAGCCGGTATCATGGCTATCATCTTCATGCGTTAAAGATAAAGAAGATAAAGTGTGCTATAATGCATAGCTATTACAAAAGCATATTCATTTAACCAAACGTGTAATAATGGCTTCAACCATCCTGCTTCATACTGCCTTGTTATTCCAGTTCTTAATTGCAAAAAATAAAACCTGTTGCGTTCAATTTATACCCCGAATCCTTATATTTGAAAAGGAACACATCAACGATTGCATGTAGTTTATAAACCTAAAATTTAAACCGCCATGCAAGCCACCGAATTGCTCAATAGCTACTTTGTAGATGCACGCACCTGGGACGAAATGTACAATAACAGTACAGTAAGAGACCAGTATAAAGGTGCCGTGGAGTTTCTGCAACAGTTAAGCATTGATGAACTGAATAAAAAGGAAGAACAGGCCAAAAGACTCTTCATGAGCCAGGGTATTACTTTCACCGTATACAGCAGCGGTGAAGGCATAGAAAAGATATTTCCCTTCGACATTATCCCCCGCATTATTACCGCTGCTGAGTGGAGCTATATAGAAACAGGTATCAAGCAACGCCTTAAAGCATTGAACCTTTTTTTAAAGGATGTTTATCACGAGCAGTTTATCATTAAAGATGGCATTGTGCCGATTGACATGATATACAGCTGCCCGCATTACCTGCGTGAGATGTATAACTTCCCGGTGCCTTACGATATTTATGTGCACATTGCGGGCATTGATTTAATCCGCAACAGCGATGGAACATTTTATATACTGGAAGATAATTTGCGTACACCCAGCGGCGTTAGTTACATGCTGGAAAACCGCGAAATAACCAAACGCATCTTCCCCGACCTGATTCCTAAAAACAATGTAAGGCCGGTAACTGAGTATCCTACCATTTTACATAAAAACCTTGTATCGCTTTCGCCAAGGCAGATTGCCAATCCTACCGTGGTGGTGTTAACGCCTGGCATTTACAACTCTGCTTATTTTGAACATACTACCCTTGCCCGCATGATGGGTGTGGAACTGGTAGAAGGAAGAGACCTGGTGGTAGACAATCATCGTGTGTATATGAAGACCACAACAGGTTTGCAACAGGTAGATGTTATTTATAGAAGAGTAGACGATGATTACCTTGACCCGCTGGTGTTTAAATCTGAAAGTGCGTTGGGTGTAGCAGGTCTTATGAGTGCATACAGAAAAGGAAACGTAGCTATTGTAAATGCAGTAGGCAATGGAGTGGCGGATGATAAAGCCATTTACACTTTTGTTCCGGATATGATTAAATATTACCTGAACGAAGAACCGATATTGAAGAATGTGCCTACTTATCAGTTAGAGAACAAAGACCATCTGAAGCATGTGTTTGATGATATCCACAATATGGTTATCAAAAAAACAAATGGAAGTGGTGGTTATGGCATGCTGATGGGCCATGCAGCCAGTGACCACGAAATTGCTGAATACAAAGTAGAAGTGTTGAAAGATCCACGGCAGTTTATTGCGCAACCAATCATCAGCCTTTCTTCTGCACCATGTTATATGGGTGGAAAACTGCAGCCAAGGCGCATAGATTTACGCCCTTATGCTTTGTGCGGACCAGGCGGTATAGAGATTGTGCCAGGAGGATTAACAAGGGTGGCGCTGCGCGAAGGATCGCTGGTAGTAAATTCATCGCAGGGTGGCGGTAGTAAAGACACCTGGGTATTGGCGACGTAGAAGACAGGTGAAGGGTATAAGGCAAGAGGTTTAAGGACTAAGTAAACCATTTTGCTGCCAGCATACAAACACCTTACACCCTATACCATTAACCTTAATTATGCCCTAACCAAAAAACAAAATAATAGATGCTAAGCAGGGTTGCAGATAGTTTATATTGGATGAGCCGGTACATGGAACGTGCCGATGGCATATTGCGCATGCTAAAGATCAATTACGCTTCTTCACAAGATGATTTGCATGATTTTTCCTGGAGTCCTGTACTGGAAATTTTTACTTACCTGGATGATGCACAAATTGATGCATTGGGAAACAATTCAAGAACCATTTTACAATACATGGTTACCGACAAAGAAAACCCTAATTCGGTTTTAAACATCGTAACCAAAGCAAGGGAAAATGCCCGCAGCGTTCAGGATCATATTACCAAAGAACTCTGGCAATGTTTGAATGATTTTTACCACACTGTGCGTGATGAACAGTTGATAGACTGGCTGAACAGGGAAGATCCTATCAGCACACTGGACATATTGATAAAACAAGGTCTGCTCTATTACGGCACACTAGACATTACTATGAGTCGCGGAGAAGGCTATGCATTTATCAACCTGGGAAAATTTATTGAAAGAGCTACTCAATCTGCAGATATTCTTGATGTAAAATTCAGCGATGAGAATTATGATATTACTACTGCAGATACTACGTACTGGAAGTATTTGCTGATGTCTATTTCCGGTTACGAGCTTTACCTGAAAACCTATCGCAGTGGTTTTGAAGCAAAAACTGTAGTAGAGATGATTGTGTTAAACAAAGACTTCCCACGTTCTGTATTGTATTCCATCAACCAAATGATGCGTTATTTCACACGCCTCAGGAGCGATCGAAATGTAGATACCTATCAAAAAATAGAATTCCTGATTGGTAAACTGAAAAGCAAAGTCAACTATTCAACTACAGATAGCATTCTTAAACAAGGTTTGCACG
The DNA here is from genome assembly GCA_047602295.1 of Chitinophagaceae bacterium. Lineage (GTDB taxonomy): Bacteria > Bacteroidota > Bacteroidia > Chitinophagales > Chitinophagaceae > JACMLD01. The sequence goes on from JASGHP010000001.1 coordinate 195,252, forward strand.
AATACCTGGAAGAAGTGAAAACTGATTTGAATGAAATAGGAGTTTCACTCAATCAAAATTATTTTGCATACGCGTAAGAGGGGCTTATGGTGAAAGGTATAAGGTTTAGGGTGTTTAAAAGTTATCACCCCGCCCGAATATAAAGACCTTACACCTTAAGCCATACACCTTCTACCTTTTTTGAATCAATCAAAACTAATTGCATGCCCCGTTTTAATATCCGTCATATAACCCGGTACAGTTATGAAGAACCGGTGAGAGACAGCGCCAACCAGGTTATATTATTCCCTATAAAAGACGAGTACCAGGAAACCATCAAACAAGAATCTATTCATCAGCGGAGATGCGCATGTAGAAATGTTTAGCGATTATTATGGCAACACCATTGGCTCGTTTACCTATGCAGAACCACACAAACAATTGGTGATTGATTCTAAAATAGATGTACTGGTAAAGGAAAGACCAATGCCCGCCGATAAAGAAGCTGCCGACAAACAATGGCAACAGCTTCTGCAAATTAAATTCACGCACCCATTTATAGATTTTGTAAAACAGGAACCCTTTGCTGCTATTGAAGAAGTAAAGCAACTGCCTGTTATTACAGCAAGCAATTCATCTACACCTTTGCAGGCAGCGCTAAAGCTGAATGAATATGTTTATAAAAACTTTTCTTACGATAAGGCTGTAACCGACGTAGAAACGACCATTGATGAAGTGTGGAAACTAAAGGCAGGCGTCTGCCAGGATTTTGCGCACATGCTGCTGGTAATGTTGCGCATGATTGGTATACCTGCCCGTTATGTTAGTGGTTATGTTTGTCCCAATAAAAGCGGACTTCGCGGAGAAGGTGCCACCCATGCCTGGGTAGAAGCCTATATACCTTTTTACGGATGGCTTGGCTTAGACCCTACAAACAATTGCATTGTAAACGATCTTCATGTACGCCTGGCAACTGGTAGAAGTTTTAGCGACGTGTCTCCGGTTAAGGGAACATACAAAGGAACTTCTCATCATACACTGGAAGTTGGCGTAACCGTTTCTTATGAAGATGGAACTGTTTCAGAAGAGCATCCTGCAGTGCTGGTGCCACAACCGGTTAAAAACAACAATCAAGCTACCACTTCTAATTCTTATAGAAGAAATCTTGAACTGATACAGCAACAACAGCAGCAGCAACAATAGTTTTATTGAGCCGGCTTCATAACATGAATAGATGCATCCACACTTTTATCCAAAAAAATGAAGAAATTATACAAATCCATTCCATCATAATAATAATCGGCGTTCTATCATTATTGTTCTTGCTGCACGTATGCTATCAGGTTGTTCAGTACCGATTGAATAGCATCTTTTGTAGGTACATCTGTAATGTGTCCTTCGGCATTCAACTTAGATCTTACATAAGAAATAAGCAATGCAGCACCATCTGGTATCTTAGCAGATAATGCTGTAAAAATTTGCAGGAAAGCTGCATGTGCTCTGTCGCCAGCAGTAGAAGCTGTAATTAAAGCCAAAGGTTTATTCACCAGTTCGCCAGAACCCACCGTCCAGTCTAATGCATTCTTTAAACTTCCTGGAACACCAAATGCATATTCAGGTGTGCAAATCAATACTGCATCAGTATCCAGCAAATGCTTGCGCCAAACGTTTACAGTAATAGATGGCTCCTCAGCATCATTGAAATGCGGTAAATCTCCCAATCCCTTGTAAATAAAAAATTCAATCTCCGGTGGCAGCATTTTTTCAATAGCATTTAATATTACTGCATTAGAAGAGTTGGCACGAAGGCTGCCGGATACAGCCAGTATTTTTATTTTATTTTTTAGCATATCCATTCTTATTGGTCAGTTTTATTGCGAAACAGCATACAACCCAGTTTGTTTATTAAAAAGTTATGCAATCGTTTCTTTTTCCTGCGCAATAGGTTGCCTGCGTTTTACCATAGAAACAATAATACCGCTGATGATAATGCAGGATATGCCGGATAAAGACATGCCATCCGGAAACGGATCGCCTAACATCATGCCTATAAAAACGGAGAATACAATATTTGCGTAACTAATAGCAGAAACAACACCTGCTTTATCTGCACCATATGCTTTTGTAACAAAATACTGGCCAAACAAAGCTGCCAGTCCTAATAATAAAATGTATAACCATTCTACGCCGTGTGGAATTTTAAACGCAGGCATAAAAATTTCATCTGCTGCAAAACCTCCTATCCAACGTACCAGCATACAACACGCCGGAATAATAACACCTGCACTTACAAAAGCGCCAACAATTATTCTTGCATCGTAATAGCGACTAATCTTTCCAACTGTTATATAAGCAATGGCAGATGATATACCAGAGATTAATCCCGCCAGGTGATAATACCAGGGAAATTGCATTGCTGGTTTATACACCAGCACCATGCCTGCAAAACCCAGCAATACAGAAAACAATACTTCTTTGCCGGCATATTCCTTAAACAAGAAAAAAGAAAACACAGCAATAAAGATGGCCGAAGTAAGATTATACGTCATAGCTGTGCCCAATGGCAAATGCAATATGCAATACAGCAAGGTGTACAAAGCAATAGTGCCCATGATGCCGCGAAAGATCAACCAATGAAATTTGCCACCGTGGCTTACCGGCGGTTTTGCTATCAGTCCTATTGATAAAAATATAAGCCCGATAAGATTTCTGTAAAAAACCAACTGACCCGCATTGAAGCTTCCTTTTAATAACCTGGCTGCTCCGCCCATTACAGAAAAGCCCAGCGCTGCCAGCAACATGTACAAAATGCCATAATATTTTTTTTGTAAACCCATCAGATATGCTGTAATCTTTCTACTGCTTTGTCTATTGTTTCTTTTTTCTTGGCAAAACAAAAACGGATAACATGGTTATCTGTGCCCGCTTTATAAAAAGCAGACACCGGAATAGTAGCAATGCCATGCTCTTTGGTAATGCGCATGCAAAGATCTTTATCCGATTCATTGCTAATGCGGCTGTATTGATAACACTGAAAATAACTGCCGTAACTGGGCATGGGCGTAAAGCGGGTAGATTGCATTAATTGCTGAAAGTAGTCACGCTTTTGTTGCAGAAAGTCTCCAAGCGATAGATAAGCATCTTTGTTTTTTAAAAATGTTGCCAATGCTACCTGCGATGGTGTATGGCAACTGAAACAATTAAACTGGTGCACTTTTCTGAACTCTTTCATTAGCGCTGGAGAAGAAATGCTATAGCCTAATTTCCACCCAGTGCAATGATATGTTTTTCCGAAAGAGAATGATACAAAACTTCGCTCCATTAAATCCGGATAGCGCAGGATTGATTGGTGTGCTATGCCGTCGAAAATTAAATGTTCATATACTTCATCACTGTGTATAATAATCTTTGTGTCTTTTACTATCGACTGCAGTTGCTTTATGTCTTCTTCTCTCAACACAGCACCGGTAGGATTGTGCGGAGAGTTTAGCATTATCATTCTTGTTTTAGGTGTAATCTTTTGTTTTACAAGTTCCCAATCAATTTTATAATCCGGAAATTTTAGATCGATAAGAACCGGTACAGCGCCATTCACTTCTATATTGGGGATATAACTATCGTATGCAGGTTCAAAAACAATTACTTCATCGCCGGGTTGCAGTACAGTAGTTAGCGCTGTATAAATTGCATAAGTGCCGCCGGGTGTAATGGTTATTTGTGTATCCGGGCTGATAACTGTATTGTAGAGTGATTGTACTTTCTCTGCCAGCACCTCTCGCAATGGCATATAACCCTGCATAGGCGCATATTGGTTCATGCCATTGTTCATGGCTTCATTTACCAAAGCCGTCAGCTCATGGCTCATATTAAAATCCGGAAAACCCTGGCCAAGGTTTACAGCTTTATATTCAGTAGCCAATGCACTCATTACTGTGAATATACTGGTGCCAACATCTGGCAGCTTGCTGTTTATACTAAGATCGTTTGATGACATGAAACGCAGATTGTCTGGATTTTTATAATAAGCTATGATTGTACCGCATAGCAAAAGTCAAAAATAAAAAGTCAAAAGTAAAAGGTGATAAATACTTTCCATCTTTTCGAAGACAAACGGCATTTTGCAGCTTACTATCAACCTGGAAGAAGAAGAGCAGATTGTGATATTGATTTTTGAATTTTGGCTTTTTACTTTTGACTTGAATCAAACTGTTCTCTTAATTTTTTTGGAAGACTCTTTACTACCAAATCATAAGAATGATCAATCCATTCTTTTAATTGTTTATTGGAAACAGAACCATCCGGCGCAATTGTGTTCCAGTGTTTCTTGTTCATATGATAGCCTGGCAATACACAACTATATTGCTCTCTTAGCTCTATTGCCAGATCAGGGTCACATTTTACATTAAACCGAAAATCTTCTGCATCCAGGCTGGTTAATAAAAAAACTTTTCCCGCCACTTTATATACCAAGGTATCAGGACCAAAAGGAAGCGTTTCTTCCACACCCGGCTTCGATAAACAATATTCTTGCAGTTGTTCAATATCCATACCCCTGACCCCTAAAGGGGGATTTTAAAGTTTATTAAAATGATTCCGTTTACTTGTTAATTCGTGTTTTTAAAATAATACTTGCTATCGCCAATTTAAATACCCTTTAGGGGGCAGGGGTTACCATGATTGATCTAAATTTACTCTTTAGGACGATGGGGATGATATGATTGCAGTAGCTTCAATTTCTATCAGGTATTGCGGGTCAATCAAACCTTTTACTTCTATCATGGAAGTACAGGGCATAATTGTTTTAAAGAATTCACCATGTGCATGACCGTATTCTTTCCAGCGTTTTATATCTGTTACCAGCATGCGTGTACGCACTACATCTTTTAAAGAAGCTCCTGCCTGTTGTAAAACCTTCTCAATTTTCTGAATGATAAAGTACGTCTGCAAATAAGCATCGTTTATACCCACAGTTTTACCACTGTCATCAACCGCTACTGTGCCAGATACTTCTATAATATTGCCTACTTTAACAGCACGGCTATAGCCAACTACTGGCTCCCAGGGAGAGCCTGATGAATAATTTGTTCTGCTCATAATGATTTATTCAAGCTTTCTGTTTCCTCCTGCACCCTGAATTCGATATTATTATCTTCAATCAGCGCTTCACCTTGAAGGCGCAGGTATACTTGTGCAACTGTTACCACATCTTTCTGGCAATAAGTAACAATTCTTTTTATATCATGTTCTTTCCAATAAACATCTCCTACCATACTTCCATCAATATCATCTTTTGGAGTTGGTATACCCAGTGTATGTGCCAGCAGATTCAGGCTGGTATAACTTTTAAAATCACCAAACTTCCAAAGCTCCATAGTATCCAGGTGATTTACCTCCCAAGGCTTTTTGCCAGACAAATGCAATAAGGGTGGAATGTTAACGCCCAGGATAACCATGCGCCGGCACAAATAAGGAAAATCAAATTCTTTTCCATTGTGTGCACATAAAAATTTTGCAGGTCCTATATTCCATTTGCCTACCATAGCTGCAAAATCCTGCAACAGTTTCTTTTCGTCATCACCGTAAAAAGATTTCATTACCAGTTTGCGGCCATCGGGTCCATCTTGCAAAACACCACAGCTAATGCAGATAATTTTTCCAAACTCAGCGTAAATCCCTGCCCGTCCGTAAATGCTGTCTGCTGTTTCATCTTCACGGTTGCGCAACAATGCTTCTGCTTTCTTTTTCCACAAAGCCTGCCATTCTTCCGATAATTTATCAAAAGAAGCTTGCATAGATACGGTCTCAATATCCAGGAACAAAATATTACAAAGGGGGGCTAAAAGCATATCGTTGTTTATTCTTAATCTAATGTATGAAAACTTTGCAAAAAGAACTGTTATACTAATACATATAAACAAAAAGCCCATGCATTGCACGGGCTTAAGGTATTGTAAAGCCTGTAAATTATCAGGCTCCTTCTATTATACCAACATAATTGCCAAATGGATCTTTTACAATGGCCACATGTATATTGCCACCAACATTGGTGCGTGGCTCAAAAATTGTTGCACCATTTTCAGTAAGCTCTTTCAATACATCTGCTACACTATCAACAGCCCAATAAGCCACTGATTGATTACCTGGCGCTGTATCTTTCATATCAGGATCAAGACCAAGCTCACAACCATCTATATCAAAACCAACATAAAACGGTTGATCAAAATAAGGATGTTTGCCTGCTATCTTAATATACCATTGTTTGGCAGCCTGCAGATCGCTTACTTTGTATATAACAGTGCGTAGCTTCTTGAACATGGTCTGATTTTTAAAAAACCTCAACTGGTTTAAGGCAGAAGGTTTAAGGCGTAGGGTGTTTAAAATTAAAGTCCCTGTGCCTTTTACCACAAACCTTTAACCTTATTACAAATATTTATCCCCCTTATTCCTCTTCACCTCGGCCACGTAATCTTTTATCTGTTGTTCTTTTTCTTTTTTGCAGATAAGCAATACATCATCTGTATCTACAATTATAAAATCTTCTAAGCCCTGCAGTAGTACAAGTTTATTTTTTGGCACATGCACCATGCATTTCACAGCATCAATTACCATTACATTATCGCCGCCAACAGCATTATGAAAATAATCTTTTTCAATATTGTCATAAGCGCTGTTCCAGGTACCCAAATCGCTCCAGCCAAAAGCAGAAGGTATCAGGTATACATTGGATGCTTTTTCCATAATGCCTACATCTATAGAAATGTTAGTGCACAATGGATAAATTTCTTTCAACGCATCTTTTTCCGCAGGTGTATTAAACTTATCTATTTCTGCCATGAAAACATCATACATCTCTGGCAGGTGTTTTTCAAAAGCAGTAAGAATATTTTTTACTTTCCATACAAAAATGCCGGCATTCCATAAAAACTCACCGCTTGATATGAATGTTTTAGCCAGCTCAAGGTTTGGTTTCTCTGTAAAAGTTTTTACTTTATATACATCCTTGCTTACCGCCATTGGTTCAAATTGTATATAACCATAGCCTGTATTGGGGTAAGTGGGTTTAATGCCAAGCGTAATAAAGGCATTGATGCTGTTTACAAATTGCAATGCTTCATTGCATATGCGCTGAAATTCTGCATTGTCTTCTATAGAATGATCTGATGGCGCTACTATCAATGAAGCTTCCGGATCTTTTTGATAGAGCTTAGCAGAGATATAAGCAATGCAAGGTGCTGTATTCTTCCTGGAAGGCTCACCCAATATGTTTTCTTTTTTTATGTTTGGCAACTGCTTTTCTACAATAGAAATATATTCTTCAGAAGTAACTACGTAAATATTTTCTTCGGGTATAAAAGCCGCAAACCTGTCGTAAGTTGCTTGTATAAGTGTTTTGCCTGTATTAAGTATATCCAAAAATTGTTTTGGAAAACCTGCACGGCTCATGGGCCAAAAACGACTGCCGATACCGCCCGCCATAATGGCCACATAGTGATGCTGATTCATAAGAAGGGTGTAAAAGTTTTATTATTTTATTTAGTGTTGCATGTTTTAAATGATGGCAAAAATATCGAAAGCGAAAGGCATCCTCAAATTAAATTAACGTTCATTCTTGATAAGACTGTCCATTATAAAACTCATTTGAGGATCTTGGTTTTCAACGATATCATTAAGTGTATTACCAATAGGATAGTCGGGTTCAATTCCATACTTGTTCAATTGCGGGTGCTGCAGGTAGTGCTGCACTTTTACCGCAGAAAACTCTAGCAAAAGACCAGTGCCTGGCAATTTGTACAACACACGTGTAAAGCCATTATGACCATTGTAGCCGCCGCCTGTTTCTTCGCCTACAATTACACCTCTTTTGCTGTCTTTTATCATGGCCACAAAATTAGATGCTGCAGATACAACGTTGTTATTGGTTATTACAAATACATTGCCCGTAAAAGCCATAGGATGTGGCCTGCGCAAATTGTTTTCATCATCATTCATTGAATTATAACCATTGGGCAGGCGGCAAAATTCAGTTTTAATCATAGAGTCCAAGTAGGGCTTTTCGTTTACGGCAAAATCCGGATCTAAAAACCTGGCATAAGGCGTCTTATCAAATTTAACTGTGGCAGAGTCTACTTCTCTAAAAGCATTTCTGCTGAGAAAACGATAGAGCAGAAAAATGTTTTCATACTCTCCACCAATATTGTTGCGACAGTCTATAATTAAATTATTGATGCCGCTTTCTGCTTTTAATAAAGTAAATGAATTGATAAGAAAATTTTTGTAAGCAGCAAAAGTGGTAGAGGTACTGTATGCAAAAGAACGCAATGTTAGCACTGCCGTGTGAATGGAATCTATGATTTCAAAATCATATCCAACCTCTGATGAATAATTGTAGTAAGCATTGTTATTGTATTCGTTCAGGTGCTTTTCTAATGTTACTGAAGGTATATTCAATTCCTGGTTTACCTCTGAACCCGGTTCTGCATATTCTACTTTGAAATTGATAGCAGGTCCGTAAGCCAAAAAATAATCATAAGCAAACTCAGCGGCGGCCTGCGATAAGTTATAATTTTTATTTCTTCCGTCTGGCACATTGTAATCATAAATCCTGTTCATGATCTGCTCTGCAGAATTGCCATTAATACTGATGATATGAGAGCCGACCGGAATCTCCCAGGCATCCGCATTTACATAAAGGCCGCCATCAACATAAATAAGTGGTATTGGAAAAAAATTGCTGCGCCTCAGTATGGTATCGTAATAACTTTTAGGAAGATAAAGATTGGTATGGCTGCATCCTATTTTATCAATGATGTAAGAAAGTTTTTGATGAAAGGCCCGCATGTCTGCAGGTGCATTCAATGTGCGATAAACACTATCGAAGCAGTTATCCATTTCCTGTTTGGATGCATACGTGTATAAGCCGGGGTGACCTTTTTCTAACACTGCCCTAAAAACAAGAAAATCCTGCTGCAGTTTTGTAGCATTGAATTTTTCTGAAACAATATCTGAACTGTACGGGAAGAAATAACATCCCGCAGCAAATAACAGGGCAAATATCGCAGCATAAATCCGTTTCATGATTCTTGACTAAGAAATGCAATCCCATTGTCAAACTTTTTTTTTGACGGTTTAAGCGTTGGGATTTGCTCTCAAGTAAGCAGCATAGCGTTGGTTTCTTTAAGTGTTTAAAGAGGCCAGGCAGTCTGTTACTACATAGTTCCCTTTACTTAACGGAACATGCGTAAATATATTTTCTGCCGTAGTTTCAATACGGGCGGCCATCTCAAAAAACAGTCTTGTTAAATCAGGGTAAAGCTGAGGTTTATAGCAAGCCTTCCCGCACCAGGTCGTGCAAATGCAATACACCCAGGTATTGCTTTTGGTTGGCTACTACCAGTTGGGTAATATCAAATTTACGTAAAACATCCAATGCTTCCACAGCCAATGCATCCGGGGAAATGGTGCGGGGCGAGTTTGTCATAATATCTTTGGCTGTGATGCCTTCCAGCGAGCTGTTTTTTTCCAGCATTCGCCTTAGATCTCCATCTGTAATAACGCCCAATATCTCTTTTTGCGCATTTACCACCACCGTCATGCCGAGGCGGCTGCCGGAAATAGAAACAATGGTTTCACGCAGGGCTGTATCCGGCCCCACAGCAGGTTGCTGATTCTGAATATAAAGGTCTGCAACACGCAGGTAAAGTTTTTTGCCTAAAAGGCCTCCCGGATGAAATTTGGCAAAATCCTCACCGGTGAAACCTTTTAATTCCATGAGGCATACAGCCATTGCATCGCCCATCACCAATTGAGCGGTGGTGCTGCTGGTAGGTGCCAGGTTATTAGGACAGGCCTCTTCTGTAACCGTAGTATTGATAACAATATCTGCCTGCATAGCCAGGTAAGATGCCAGGTTGCCTACCAGGCCAATAAGTGTGTTGCCAAAGTTTTTAATCAAAGGCACCAACACTTTTATTTCGGGGCTATTGCCGCTTTTGCTAATGACCATCACCACATCCTCTTTTTGTATCATTCCCAAATCGCCGTGTATGGCATCGGCTGCATGCATATAAAGAGCGGCGGTGCCGGTAGAATTAAAAGTGGCGACCATTTTTTGGGCAATAATGGCGCTTTTGCCAATGCCACTGATAACCAGGCGGCCATTGCATTTGTGCACCAGTTCCACAGCTTTTACAAAATCATCTGAAAGATAATCCTGCAGCCCGGCTATGGCAGCAGTTTCTAAAGCAATGGTGCGTTTTGCAGCAACTAAAATATCTTTTGCATTCATTTTCAGCGGGCAAAGTTAGCGGTTTGTGGCTACTCTGTTGTGCCTGGCTAAAAGCTAACACAAATCAACTTGATCAGGGCTATGTTTTAAGTTTCCTGGTTTAGCTTAGTTTAACAAATAATCCGTTTAAAAGCCATTGTTTTTTGTTACCTTCGCCCACCTTAAAAAAAATAGCCAAACCCGCATCCCGCCTGTTATAGCACAGAAAATGGAGTGGAAATAAACGGTTTTAATCCGGCTTTTTTTAAGTACCTTAAATTGTATTGTTTATTACCCTGTGTGAAAGAAAATCAACGAGCATGGCAACAAGTTCTTCCAAATCAAAACCCACTGCAAAAGCAACAAAAACTGCCGCAGCAAAAACCGCTAAAACCCCGGCCACCAAAGGCAAGGGAAAAACAGACTTACTACAACCCCTGCAGGAATATTTTGGCCTCGATTCATTTAGAGGCGAGCAGGAAGAAATCATACAATCTTTACTTTCTGGCAACGATACATTTGTAATTATGCCCACAGGTGGTGGTAAAAGCCTTTGCTACCAATTACCGGCCATGATTAGCGAAGGTGTGGCCATCATTGTTTCTCCCCTTATTGCGTTGATGAAAAACCAGGTAGACCTGGTACGTGGCTACAGCAGCAATGATGAAGTGGCGCATTTCCTCAATTCTACGCTCAATAAAAAAGAAATAAAAGAAGTACACGACGATTTAAAATCCGGCAAAACTAAAATGCTTTATGTGGCGCCGGAAACACTTACAAAAGATGAAAACCGTTCATTTTTTAGCGATCTGAAGATTTCATTTTTTGCAGTAGATGAAGCGCATTGTATTTCTGAATGGGGACACGATTTTCGCCCGGAATATCGCCGCCTGCGTGAAATGATGAACCAGATAAACCCTGACCTGCCGGTGATAGCGCTAACGGCTACCGCTACCCCAAAAGTGCAGAGCGATATTGTGAAAAACCTGGAATTGCGCAAGCCTAACATCTTTATTTCTTCTTTCAACCGCAGCAATCTTTATTACGAGGTATTGCCCAAAATAAAAAAAGAAGACACCCTTAAAAGCATTGTAAAATTTATAGTGCAGAACAAGGGAAAAAGCGGTATCATCTATACACTTAACCGCAAAACCACGGAAGAACTGGCCGAATTGCTGGTGCAAAACGGCATTAAAGCAGTGGCTTATCATGCAGGCCTGGATGCCAAGCTGCGTGCACAGCGCCAGGATTTATTTCTAAAGGAAGATACACAGGTTATTGTGGCTACCATTGCATTTGGTATGGGTATAGACAAACCCGATATCCGTTTTGTGATCCATTTCAATATTCCTAAATCAATAGAAAATTATTACCAGGAAACAGGCCGTGCAGGACGTGACGGGTTGGAAGGAAAGTGCATCCTGTATTACTCTCATAAAGATGTAAACAAGCTTGAGCACCTGATGCGTGACAAACCGCTTAGCGAACGCGAAGTAGGCGCACAACTCATTAATGAAACAGTAGCTTTTGCAGAAAGTGGTGTTTGCCGTCGCAAAACTTTGATGAGCTATTTTGGCGAAGATTATACAGAAGAAAACTGTGGCGCCTGCGATAATTGCCTTCACCCCAAAGAAAGAATAGAAGCCAAAGACGATGCAGTAAAAGTGCTGAAAGTAGTAAAAGCACTGGACGAACGTTTTGCTACAGATTACACTGTAAACATTATTGCTGGTCGCCTTACACCGCAAATACAAATGTACCGGCACGATGCGCTGGCGGAGTTTGCTATCGGTAACGATCAACCGCATCATTACTGGAACAGCCTGGTGCGCCAGATGTTGTTAGAAAACCTGCTAAGCAAAGACATTGTAGAGTACGGTGTGTTGAAGATTACAGCGCAGGGAAAAGCTTTTGCTAAAAAACCAAAAAGCTTCCCTATTGTACTGAACAACTTGTTTGAAGAAGCAAATGCAGACGATGAGGAAAATGAAACCACAACAGAAACAGCAGCTGCAGACGATAAATTATTTGAGCAACTAAAAGAACTGCGCTTAAAAGAAGCCAAGAAAAAAAGTTTGCCGCCATTTGTCATCTTCCTGGAAAATTCTTTGCAGGACATGGCAACGCTGTATCCCACAACAATACAGGAACTGGAAAAATGCCAGGGTGTAAGCAAAGGCAAGGCAATGCGTTATGGCAAACCATTTGTAGATCTGATAGCCAAATATGTAGAAGAAAACGACGTGCAGAAGCCAGATGATTTTGTGATGAAAAGCGTAGCTAACAAAAGCATGAACAAGGTCTTCATCATACAGCAGGTAGACAAAAAAATGCCGCTGGAAGTGATTGCCAAAAACAAAGACTGGCGCATGGATGCACTGATGGAAGAAATGGAAACCATTGCAGCCAGCGGAACCAAACTGAATTTAGACTACGCAATAGACGATATGCTGGATGAATACGAGCAGGAAGAAATAATAGACTATTTTAAAGGATGTGAAACTTCTTCTTTGCAGATAGCCCAGCAAGAGTTGAACGAAGGCAATTACACCTGGGAGCAGCTTAAGATTATGCGCATTAAGTTTTTGAGCGAGTACGGCATGTAATGTAAATGTGGAAGTGTGACAAAGGTGGAAAATGTGAAAATGATTGATGATTTTTCATTTTACATGTTTTTGAAACCAGCAGAATCACTTTGGGCAGCATTGTTGCGTCGCATTACGTTCATCGGTAGATTCATTGTGGGGCTTTAGGTTTCACCACGGTCTTCCAGATAAAATAAAGCCTGCGTTAAAATATTGCCCCTAAGATGTTGATTTATGGTTGATAAACCCTATTTTTGCTGCCCGCTTGCAAAAGCGGATGGAAGGTGCGGTAGCTCAGTCGGTAGAGCAAAGGACTGAAAATCCTTGTGTCGGCGGTTCGATCCCGCCCCACACCACAAACAGAATCAAGCGATTATGAAGACAATTCATGGTCGCTTTTTTTATTTGGTACAACATAGGTACAACATTGTTAATTTCATAAACCTTAAATCTTATTGCTATGGGAAAGTTCTTAGGAGATATCGAGGAATTAAAAAGCGCGGTGACTTCGACGGGGATTGTTGGGACATGGACAGTGGAAAATAAAACTGCACAAAAATATACTTTTCGAGCCCGCACTGGAGAGATACTCAATTGGTGGCCAGTTAAAGGCACGCTCTTGTTTCAAGGAGCTAATAGCGAAGTATTTGCTGAGAAACTTAATTTAAGTCTAGGTGCCCCGCAACCAGCAACAGAAATAACAAATAAAAAAGCCAGAATATTTATTGTCCATGGACATGACACCGAAGCAAGAGACCAACTTGAACTAGTCCTTATGCGACTAGGGTTACAACCTTTCATATTGCAGAATTCAAGCGGCGGAGGAAAGACAATTATTGAGGCATTGGAAAAGAACATCTATGAAGAAACTGCTTTTGGGATTGTGCTAATGACCCCTGATGATTTTGGATATTCCAAAACTAAAGGTGATGCTGACAGACAGCCGCGAGCGCGACAAAATGTAATATTAGAAATGGGCATGATCATGGCTACGCTAGGAAGGGATAAAATGGCCATTTTGAAAAAAGGAGCATTAGAAATTCCCTCCGATTGCGACGGGATTTTGAGGATCGAATTCAATGGTCATGTAAAAGAAATTGCAACAAAACTAGCTCAGAGAATACAAGAAGCCGGATTTGACATTACGGCTGCCCAAATTACCGCCGCATCTGCATGACATAGATTTATATTTAGCAAAATGGATAAGATTATGATAAACTGATCACATTGTTCTGTTTCAAAAGTGAATTCAAGTAGCACTAACTTTTTGTTTTGCGAGCATTTCCATGTTAGCATTTAACTTTATATTCTAAGTAGTAAAATGTCCCAGAAACAATATGCCCTCTTTGATGACAGGTTCTTAGAATCCTTCGCTGGCACCTCTATAATCGGTGATGCCAAAGTTGCAATTATTGAGCTGATTGCAAACTCGTGGGATGCGGGAGCTACCAAGGTTGAAATTGCTTGGCCTGAAAACGAAGGCGATAAATTCTCGATTAAAGATAATGGACACGGAATGACTGACGCACAATTTCAGAAGCGCTTCAGAACTTTGGCGTATAATCGAGCCAGAGAACAGGGAAGTTTTGCAGAAGTCCCTGAAGACCATAAAAAGTTAGTCGGGAATCGTCCCACTTTTGGCAAAAACGGAAAGGGAAGATTGGCCGGTTTTGCTTTTGGAGATGATTATCTTGTCAAGACTTCTCGAGAGGGTTCCGAAATAGTCTACGCTGTATCAAAAGATTTGACTCACACTCTTTCGTTCCAACGAATAGCTCAGAATAAAAATCTTGGACATGGCACGGAGGTATATGTTGAGCATTCACTAAGAGTGAATATTTCTGCTGATGATGCGAGAAAAGAAATCGGAATGAGATTTTTAACTGATCCTAGCTTTCAGGTTTCTCTTAACAGCATCGTCATAACATTTTCAGATATTCCAGAAGGTCACATCAAAGAAATTTATATCCCAATTGAAAAAATAGGAACAGCAAAAGTAACAGTTGTCGATGTGCAGACAACGGACAAAACAACTCAACAACATGGGATAGCATGGCACGTAAAAAGAAGGTTAGTAGGTGAATGTACTTGGAAGGGCAGTGGTAGCGAATACCTAATTGATGGAAGAAGAACGGCAGCAAAAAGATTTATTTTTATTGTTGAAGCAGACTTTCTTGAAGACTCTGTCGCGCCTGATTGGACCATGTTCATGCCGTCAGATTCTAAATGGAAAAAAGTATCTGCAACTGTCCATGAAGCAATAAAAACACACTTACTCGAGTATTCAAAATCACAAAGAGAAGAAACTTTTAAAGAGGTCGAAGAATCAAATAAAAACGCCCTCTCGAAGCTAGGGATTGTACCAAGAGAAAAATGGGAAAAGTTCATAAAGAATGTACAAGAAGAATGCCCTTCAATAGGAACTGATGACTTAGAAAAGGTTGGACGTTTATTAGCAAACCTCGAGAACACAGAATCGAAATTTGGGTTAATAAATATTTTAGCCACTGCGACGTCGGAAGATCTCGACGACCTTCACGAATTACTTTCCAAATGGGATATTGACGTCGCTAAAATTGTTCTTGATGAAATTGAGTATCGAACCCAGCTATTAGAGAAGTTACAATCTAAAGTGCTCAGTAAATTAACTGATGAAGTCCAAGAGCTACAGCCCCTATTTCATAGGGGGCTCTGGATTTTCGGTCCAGAATATGAAACGATTGAGTACACTTCTAATCAGGGTATGACAAAAGTTATTCAAGAATTGTTTGGTGCTAAAGATATTCTTGGAACTCGTATTCGACCAGACTTTGCTATTCTGCCAGATAGTACTGTTGGATTATATAGTTTGCCAACATACGATGACGATGGTGCTGAATCAGGAATTGATAGATTAACGATAGTTGAATTAAAAAAACCTGGAATTCCAATAGCAGATGAGCAAAAATCTCAAGCATGGAAATATGTCTCAGAATTAAAAAGTAAAGGATTAGTCAAAGCAAATACAAAAATTGTTTGCTTCGTATTGGGTTCGGAAATAAACCCAAACGACAGCGGCGTAAGAACTGAGTCAGATGGGCAAGTAAAGATTCATCCATTAAACTACGATATAATAATCCGAAGAGCTAAAAGTAGGCTTCTCAATTTATACGATAAAATTAAAAACAGTGCCTTTTTGCAAGACACAAGAGTTAGGGCGTACATGCAAGAAAAGCAGCAGACCAAACTTTTTGAATAGTTTTACTTACAGATGATTGTCTGGGCAACGGTTGATGGATAACTTAAGAGCTAAAAATGACCTCGCTATTGAATCTGGTGTTTGAATGTAACTGCCCAACTTTTATTTCGCTAATAAACCGGTGATGTATGTGGATAGCTAATTTAAAAATTGAAAATTTTAGAGGAATTAAAAAAGGCGATATCCAATTTTCAAATCACAGCATCATTATTGGTCCCAATAATTCCGGTAAAACAACAATTATTGAAGCATTAGCTCTACTATATGGCAGAGATAAAATGATAAGGTCTTTAACAGAACATGACTTTTATGGAAGTGACCCTAAGCCAGCCGATAGAATAAATCTCTTGTCCACGATAGTGGGTTTTCCTAGTCAGAAGCCAGAAGACAGTAATTGGTTTGGAGAGGGCCGCGCTATTCCAAAGTGGTATGATGCAAAAACTAATAAATTATCTCCAACGCCAAATAAAGATGCAAACCTTTTAGCATGTCAAATTGCCTTTTCTGCTAGATTTGACAAAACGACTTTGGAGGTTGAGACACTCAGGTATTTTTACGACGGGGACGGAGAGTTTGAAGACGCTTTTATTGACGATTCTTGTACTCCTTTGTCTAGGAAATTTGCAACAGAGCTAGGCTTCTTTTTGGTTCCTGCCAATCGATTCTTGGGATAAAATCATTTCATTCGGCTCAGAATTATTTAGAAGGCTTATTGCTTCGGGAGATGGTCAGCCCGCAGATTCTGTTATAGCTGCACGCGATGGGCTAAGAAACCCATCCAATCCGCTTGAATCTGATCCAAATTTGTCAAAATTAGTCGATGATATAAATAACGAGTTTAAAGAGTTCTTTTTAAGTGCTCCGCAATTAAAATTTCGAATTACTCATACTGACAGCGATGGCGTTCTTGATTCTGTAATTCCGCATTTTACTCATGCAGACGTTTCACAAATCATTCCATCTAGAAGGCATGGAAACGGATTAATATCTTTGCAGTGGTTGCTCTTGTTATTGCAATTTGGAAAGAATCGCGCTTCCTCTGCTGAAAATTTTATCATGGCAATAGAAGAGCCAGAACTACATATTCCACCACATACACAACAGAAACTTATTCATAGGCTTCAAGCAGTTTCAAATCAGGCGATTTCAACAACACACTCACCGGCTGTAGCATCAATTGCTGATCCAACCGATATATTGGTAATTCATAATAGCAAAGGAGACTTGTCTAGTAAAAGATTACTCGAAAAACCATTGGAGAATTCAGACTCAAACTCGGTTAGAAAACTATTTCAAATAAATCGAAATTATACGATTTCTGCTTTGATGCATGAGGCGGTACTTATTCCTGAAGGTCGGATTGATTTTGAAATAATGCGATTACTTACAAAGGCAGTGGATTTAAGAAAGGGTTGGATTAATAATGGACCGAATGATTTTGGGATTGCCATTGGCTTAGTCCCAACTCATGACGCAGCAGTTATAGAAACCTATAAACTGTTTTCGGGGCTACATAACAAAGTTTGCTGCGTAGTTGATGGAGACAAAGAAGGAGAAAATTACATTAAATCTCTTTTGCCACTAACTACGACAACCACCAAAATTCTTTCTTGGCCAAAAGACTGGTTTATCGAAGATGTTGTTGGATGGATATTAACTGCAAATGAAGCTGATGCTCTATCGGTTCTTAGCGCAAGCCTTCGTCCCTTCACTAATATCTCAGAATTGGTTTCTTTACTAAAATCCAAAGATAGGAAAGCAAATGGCTTAAAAGAGGACTATTTGGCGTATGAACTTATTGCTGACGCAATTTATCAAATCAAAGAATGTAATAAAAGAAGTCAAGATTTATTAAATGGAATAACGGCCATCATTTCAAATCAGCCGTCAAAGCTTTTTATCCAACAACCTTCTCCTAAAGAGAAGGTATATGTTTTTACGCCATGAAAGTTCATGCTTTTGAAGGTCCAGCCGGATGTGGAAAAACATTTCAGTTACTAGAACAGCTGAAGGCCCATTTATCACAAAATCCTTTAAAAGAAAATCAGAAAATATTATCTCTGACTTTCATGCACGGCTCGAGAAGAAGATTAAGCGAGCGATTGTCGCGTATAATGGAATTAAGAAAAAGGTTTGATTGTGCAACAATAGATAGTTTTGCGTATATGTTGTGCAGAAGATGGAGATCTCTGTCTAAAGCAATAGGGATTTTACCGTGTGATACTGAAGATTACGACAAACAATGCGAAAATGCGGCCCTTCTGTTAAAATATGAATTTGTCAGAAAATGGGTAAAAAGTAGCTTTCCCATTGTCGTTTTGGACGAAGCACAAGACTTATCTCCTCATCGCCTTGCTATTATTCAGCAGTTGCAACTTGAGCTAACTATATTAGTAGCTGCAGATGAATTCCAGTGTTTAGCAGAAGAATTGCAACCTAACCCATTTTTGACATGGTTACCCTCTGTTTGTGTTTCTAATATTCTGACCATACCAAGGAGAACGAATGTTGCTGAACTACTTAAAGCGGCCAATGATTTGCGAGATGGAAAGCCTCCATCTGGCGCTTCTAAAAATTTCAAAATTCAATTGGCACCAAGTGCCCCTTTAGCTGCTGCATATGCGCAAAATGCCATAGGCTGGAATAAGGGAAACAGCTTTGCACTTATTACTCCATCGTTTAAGGGCGGGTTTGCTAAAGAAGTGATCGAAAAAATAGGTCTGAAGGCTTCAAGACAAGGAAACGGGCCATATGCATTTGCTATAGAGCGTTCGGAAGAAGATTTGATTAAAGAAATATTTTATAACAAAGTGAAAAATTCGGTCTATTCTATTTCTGAGGCTAAAACACTTATTAAAGAACTTCAACTTTATCCATACACGGAAACTTTAGTGATTTCTTGGATTATTAAACAACACACACTTTCTGGACTGACGCAAATAAGTCGTGAAGAATTAGAAGTCGCAGTTATTAGAGCGGCGAGAATTTACAAACAACACGCTGGCTTAATACGAAATCGCTATCTGGCTTTAAGCGTTCATCAAGCCAAAAATCGTGAGTTTGATGGGGTTTTAGTTATTTGGCCACATACTGCGGCTGGTTCCGAAGAACACAAGCGTAGGTTGCTCTACAATGCGATAACCCGAGCAAAAATCTGGTGTGTAGTTTTGGTTCAAAGCAAGGCATTGACGGAAAAATCTCCATTTGTTTAGTACTAGAATTTGAGGTCGTAGTTGCAAAAATAAACTCTTCAGCTATAATGATGACTAACCCACGTTATCGAATAATGGGGGCAAAAAAGGGACTTAAAAACTAGTCTGTTACTCAACTATATTTTAGAAACATAGACTTAAAAATGGTACTAATAATCGGCTCGGGCCACCATTCTTATATTTCACCAGCATTATTTATGCTTATTCAGATGCGAAATATTCAATATTCGCAAGCACTTTTCTGCACAGTTTTCTTATCCGCAATTTCTCCCAGACAACCAGCATTATTCAAATCTGGGGGCAAAATGGGGGCATTAAATCCCCATGCAAAGAACTATGCCCCCATTTCACACGTCCAAGCAATGAAAGGAATGACAAATGCCCCTGACAGATATGCAATGCAAAACTGCAAAGCCGAGAATCAAGCCCTATAAGCTTTCTGATGGCGGAGGATTGTACTTGGAAATCGCCGTATCGGGTGGGAAATACTGGCGACAGAAATATCGAATTTTTGGAAAAGAAAAACGTCTTACCCACGGAGCATATCCCGAACTATCTTTGCTGGATGCCCGATTGAAAGCGCTAGCAGCAAAAAAAGAACTGAAGAACGGAATTGATCCGGCAATCATTCGTCTTGAGGCAACACAATTGGCAAAAGCAAACCAGCCGAAAACTTTCGAGCAACTTGCCAACGAATGGGTTTCAAGACAGAACCATGTATGGACAGCCCGCTATACACAGTCAATCAAGTTCCGGTTAGAAAAATATGCACTCAGAGAAATCGGTAGTTATCCTGTAAGACGAATAACTTCCCCAATTATGTTGGCGTGTCTTCAGCAGATCGAAAAAAAGTCACCAGAAACAACACGTCGCATTAAAGCACTTTGCAGCAACATCTTTAAGTATGGAATTGCTACAGGACAAAATGATATAGACCCGACATTTGGACTTGAAGCTGCGTTAAAAAAATATCGTAAAGGTCACTACGCTTCATTATCGGTGGACGAGTTTCCAACCTTGCTGATGAAGATGCATGAGTATAGAGACCGTATCTCACGTCAAACATTTCTGGCATTAAATCTACTACTTTTAACCTTTGTTCGAACTGGTGAATTGATTGAAGCGCGACGCAACGAATTCAATCTAGAAAGCAAAATGTGGATCATTCCTGCGGAAAGAATGAAGATGCGATTACCCCACATGGTACCCTTATCGAATCAGTCAATAAAAATTATTCGAGAAATGCTCACGTTTTATCCGAATAGCGAATTCCTATTTCCGAGCTACTCGAACTGGAAGAAGCCGATGTCGAAAAACACGATGCTGATTGCAATTAAAAGGATGGGGTTTAACGGGCGAATGACAGGTCATGGATTTCGGTCGCTTGCTTTGGGATTACTGAAAGAAAAGCTTTCATATTCCCATGAGATAGCGGATAGACAGCTTGCTCATGTTCCCAAAAATAGTGTTGATAGAGCCTATGACCGCGCCCAATTTTTGCCCCAAAGAGTAGAGATGATGCAGAAATATGCAGACTACATTGATGAAGTGTACATTCAATCTGTTGTCAAGAAATTGAATGAAAAAATCTGAATAAAGTATTTCTAAAGCTTGTCGGCAAAAGATCTAATTCGTTCTAATATTTCATCAAAGAAAGGTTGACCCTTATAGTATAATGCAGCGGTCGCTTTGTATCGCTGTGCAAAATCTGATTTAATTTTCTCGTTCGATAAGATGAAGGCTTCATTCTGAGCAATTGGAATTTCATAGTCTACTTTAGGAAATCTCGCCTTTTTATGAATTTGATAGTCCTCTGTTTTAATAAAATCCTGAACCATTTTTTCATTGAGCAGGCAATAGACGTCATAGTATTGCCTCATAAAATTTGGATTTGGTTCACCCGTTTCTTGTTCCTTTCTATACTTCGTAGCTATTGTCTGAAGCTTTTCTACGAAGGTATACGCCGGATGGTAACACGGAACATCTATCGCACGATTGTCGATGATCTGAATCTTTGTGTTAGTGACGGCCTTATCATATGCCCATGAGCTGATTGTTACGGGCTTGAATGGAGTCACTGTATCAAATCCGGCTTCAAGCAATATACCTTCTTTCACTCCTTCGACAGGTGTTGTGAAACTTTCATATAACAATCTTATACCACCGCTGCGGTAATATTTATCATCAAAATCGGTATCTCTCTTGGCCGAGATAATTCCGTGAATTTTTATATCATTAGCAAGCTGGTCATAAAATAATTTTCGCTTTTCGACATGCGAATCTTTTGTACTTTTCTCGTTTATACCTAGTGCAGGATCAGGCTTGATATAAATATCAATATCCTCGGAAAATCGGTTGATGATTTTATAAGCTTTAGAAAGAGATGTGCCACCTTTTAATTTGAAATCGAATTTTTGCTTTTGTAGCCCATACAGCACATGCATCAACCAATAATCTTTCTCTACAAGAAACGCCAAAATTCCTGTTTCTTCTTCTATGATATTGAGAAGGTCAGGAAAATCTTTGCGTTCGTGAAGATAAGTTGCAGCCATTATGCGTATTCTCTTATATTTTCTAATGTGGGTGTAAGAAGCTTTTTGGTTTTTACACTTCCGTAATCAGATAAATTTTTTTTGAGCCTTTGTGCGTCCATTGTTTTCATTTTGTTGGCTACTTTTTCCAATACTACTCGCGGTTCTTCAGCAAGATTGTCAAGATTGTTGACAAGATCGACTAACAAAAATTCAGTTGTCATTTTCTTTGGAAAATGAGGTTTTACCCGAAATGAAAAACTTCTATTTCCCAGTTTAAAATCACCATGACGTTTATGGTTATATACAACACGTTTGTTATATAACTGAGTAGTTCCGACACCTAAACTATTATAAGCATTAGGAGACGTTACAAGAAAGCGATCGTCTTTCAAAAATGTTCGCACTAACGTCTCTTCATCAGCAGGGGCATCACCAAAAGCGGTCTGCTTCGGATAATAATAAACGCCATTAGACAACTTCTTGAGCGTGCCATCTTGTACAAGCTCATGAACATGACGATCTACTGCCTTCGACCATTTAGCCAAGTCAGTTCGGCGATAAACCTGCCCACGTTTTAAATGCGATTTTAAAGTCTCTAGTTTGTTCATATTCTTAAATCCCTGTACAAAAATAACATAAAATCAATTAAATGCAAGTAAATTTATTGAAAATTCATGCAAAAAACTAATTTATTATATTATATATCAATGTATTATATGAAATTATCCAAATAATCTTTGAATATGATTAAGCGTGATTATCTGTTATTAATAGGTCGAAATTCCTATTGCAGTCCCCCTATCCTTACTATAAAAAGGACATTATTCCTATCCTACGAAAGTGTTTCGGAATATTGGTTATCCAATCTATTAGGAGAAATATTTATGCGAGAAACAGATTCAGAACCACTCTTAAGTCGAAAAGCCGCTGCTAAATACATGGGCGTAAGTGCGGGTACACTTGCTGTCTGGGACTGCACTAAACGTTATGACCTAAAGCCACGCAAATCAGGTCGAAAAGTTGTCTATCGCAAAGCAGACCTTGATAAATTTCTTGAGCGCCAATTAGAAAAATAATTTTTTAGAATCTTAAGACTTTCAGCATCCATCGTCGCATTAAGGGAGTCCTCGATGAACATCGAACAGGCTAAGTCTATTCCGTTGTCTAAAATAATTGAGACATTAGGTCGCAAGCCGATAAAATCCACCGGAAAACAATCTTGGTATATTTCACCATGGCGCGACGAGCAAACAGCAAGTCTCCACGTTCACAACGATAACAATTGGTGGTTTGATTTCGGCATTGGTGTCGGTGGGAATAGTATTTCATTTGTACAGCAATATTTGAAAGCCAATCATCAACCCAATGCTATTTCAGATGCATTACATTGGCTGGAGAATACAGCGAGCCACTTGCCAATTATTACAGAAACAATTAAAAAGCCGCTGCAAAAATCCGATCAAACATTAACTGTTAAAAGCGTTAAGCAGATTAAGCATCGAGCACTAATTCATTATCTTGAAAAACGTGGAATTCCGCTATCCGTAGCGAATGGAATTCTAAAAGAAGTTCGGATATGCAATAGCAACACCAACAAAAATATTTTTGCGCTTGGTTTGCTAAATGAAGATGATGGATATGAAATTAGAAACCCGCTAATAAAAATATGTGTTGGAAAAAAATCGTTGAGTTTTATCCGAGGCTCAAATCACAAACCAGATAATATACACATCTTCGAAGGCTTCATGGATTATCTGTCGATAATTACGCAGCGTAATGGAAAGAAATTAAAGGATGATAGTATTATTCTAAATTCAGTTTCTTGCATACAGAAGTCATTTGCTTACATAAAGGGCTATGGTTATAAAACTGCCTATACATGGATGGATAATGACGAAGCCGGAAAAAACGCAACTGCAATACTGAATGAATTTTTCAAAAGCGAGGAAAGTATTGAACATAGCCCGATGAATAAGCTTTATGTGCCTTATAAAGATGTCAACGCTTGGCACATGCATAAACTTGAACTATAGGTGTGGCGCGTGTTAGTCGAAAATAACAGATCACTTTTTTCAATCACAGAAATAGAACTAACCTATCGTAATAAAATTAAACCATCAGAGCGCAGAAAGATTACCAGTTCGGATTGTTCCTATGATGTTTTTCTGCTTGCATGGGATATGAATAAGATAGAGTTGGTCGAGCAATTTATGATTATGTTGCTTGATCGAAATAATACTTGCTTGGGAATAGCCAATCTGGCAACGGGAGGTGTATCAGCCTGTCTTGTTGACCCGAAAGTGATTTTTGCAACCGCTATTAAAGCAAAAGCATCCGGTCTCATCATGGCTCACAATCATCCGTCCGGAAGCATTAAACCAAGCAACGCGGATATTCTGCTTACCAGTAAAGTAAATAATGGAGGAAAAATACTTGATATATCAGTACTAGATCATCTCATTATTACTCCTCATGCTTATTATTCTTTTGCAGACGAAGGTCTCATGCCATGATTATAACGCTTTTTTGCAAAAGGTTCTTTTGCATATGCTTCTAAGTATTCATACAGAGATTCCCTATCATAAAGAATGATTCTTCTCTCGGGATGAGAAAACCGGATAACTCCATCATCTCTTAGTTTTTGTAAAGTCGTTTTGCTTTTGATTCCCAAAATAGCCATAGCTTCTGCAGGAGTAACCCACTTCTCAATTTTCTGCGAATAATGTTGATCCAAATGTTGAATAACTTGGCGCAACAATTCGTAAAATGCTTTTTCTTCAATACTAATTACCTGCATATACTAGCTTTTACTTGTTACCTGAATTTCATTTACAATTGGTTTGTCGCCTTCAACAAGAGAATTATACCGCACGTCTTTACAAATTATCCTTTGAGGTAATTGCTGATCGAATGCTTCAAAAAGCTTGTCCATTCTCAAACCTGAAAGTGTTATCAGATGTGAGCTAAATCCAAGCAGGAGTGTGGACTGATCTGCATGGTATTCATGCCAGATAAAGAAATTATAATTCAAAGAAAGACATGAGCCATTCAAATGCACAAAAGAAATCTTTCGGTCATTCCCGGAAGCCGCATGCAGAATAACGCTTTCTGATCCACCGTCCTTTTCCGGTGCGTTATTACGCATCTGATCAAACTTTAAATTATAGAGTTGGCTCATAAGCATTCATCCATTGGTGGCGTGAATATTCTTTTGCAGTCTTTATCTTTTCGTTATCGAGCTTTTTCTCCCGGCGTTTCAAGTCGAACACAAAATTTGTATTCACTTCTGCGTTCGTTACTAATTCTATAGCCGATTTGCGATCACCCAATTCTTTTGCATGTTCAAGCAGTGCGTCTTTATCATCCGTGAAGATTGTCACGTCATGTTTCCCTCTTGATACTGAAACATAAAACTGCTTTGCATTTGTTGCGCCAAAAGTGGATGATGGCTGTATGAGCAAAACCTCATCTGTTGTTTTACCTTGTGCCGAATGCGAGGTTATACAATACTCATGCGCTACATGACCAAAATTCTTATCAATAAAATACTCTGTTTTACTAATCGGATTGCGTAACTTGATTCGACCGCTTTTATTAAACGATATGACTTCCAGCGATAGGCCATTATCCATTCGTTTTGCCTTAATATCATTCGACCCTTCCGTTTTATTTGAAGAATTTGGCTCATAGCAATTACGTGTTACTTTGACCTTATCCCCTTTTGCAAGGGCTATCTCTCCAATTTCGAATAAGTCAAACCGATCGGATTTTTTCAATGGAAGTATCTCTTTTTTATTTCTTTTATTCGTCAAGTGAACTTCGCCATTTTTGATTTCGTCAACCATCCACAGACTACCTCGTTTAATTTTATCGACATGCTGATTAAATTGTACAGCTTGCCCTTTGTGATAGCTGTCAATCATTGATTTTTCAGCTTGCGTAAGATTTTGATTGATTAAACGTGTAGCGATTATTTCTTTTTTTCCAAGCTTGCGATCTACTTTTAATGCTTCTCTGATTTCTCTCGTCACGGTATCGCCTTGAGCATGAGTAGGCGAAATGACAAGTGCAGACTTCTTTTCTCTGATGGCTTTTCTGTACTGTTTGATCAAATCCTTATAAGGATTATTTGGGTCAATAACTTTAATCGCACCCATCCCGTCAAGCTTGTCAAAAGCAGTTGCTACTTCGCCCTTTGCCAAATCTTCGACGACCGATTTATATTTTTCATTTCTTTGACGACGAATGACATTGACCTCTGCCGTTGGAATATTTCCAATGACATTTACAACACGTAAAGCGTCCCCCCTAACGACAGCGCTATGCTGTCTTGTATCACCGCCAAGGACAAGTCGGGCATTTTTGTTCGTTGTCAATTTAATAAGCGCAAGCATATCTTTAGTGCCGAGTAAGCCTGATTCATCAACCCACAAAACTTGATTCTTCAAATCATCCTGCATTTCTGCATCTGCTAGCAATCGCGCAACAGTTTGCGCATTGGAATAACCCTCATCTTTAAGGACTCCGCGAGATGCGGCAGCGGTAGGCGCGACAACGGTGACTTTCTTGCCGATGGCCTCGATTTTTGCAATGGCTAGCCTCATCAGCGTCGTTTTACCACTTCCCGCAGCACCGCGAATAATGCTTATCCTATTATTCGTTGTGAGTACCTCATGAATGGCGCGTTCTTGCTGATTGCCATTTTCTAATCCGGTTTCCCTGTACATTGGCTTGCATTTACCAATCCCACTTTTAGCCAGATCGACCATTTCCCGTTCTTCTGCCAGAACCTCTTGAGTTGTACAAAGTGTATAGGCCTTTTGAGGCAATCGAATAATGCGTTTATCCGTTGCGAGGCCTTGCTTTAAGTCATCCAGTTTTACATCGGGAAACCCTAATGCAAAGCGACATGCCTGAGAGTATAAAGCCCGCTCACTAACTACGGACGCTCTTTCAAAACAATGT
Source organism: Chitinophagaceae bacterium (assembly GCA_047602295.1). Classification (GTDB taxonomy): domain Bacteria; phylum Bacteroidota; class Bacteroidia; order Chitinophagales; family Chitinophagaceae; genus JACMLD01. The sequence goes on from JASGHP010000001.1 coordinate 222,029, forward strand.
AGAAGTGTCCGGTCAATTATCGCATCACAGGAAATATCATTTTGCCTAACACGATTTTGTGCCTTTTCGCCAAAGAGTTTGCTATTAACCTGAAAACCCATTTTCACAATCTGCTGCCGCCATTTTTCTTTTAACTGCGACATGGATTGTCCTTTCTGCTTTTTAGCTCTGGTCTTTGCTCCAAGAGCATCAAGTTCGGCAGGATCTGTGATGCCGTTTTCATGGGCTATTTTGCCTATCTCGTTACTTCGTTTTGAAAAATGGGTAACTAGTTCAGAAGATATACTTTCAATTTCGAAAGAGTTTTTTGTTGGCTTTACAGCATATCCAAGTTCTACCAGTTTATCAGCAAGCCGCTTGTGAAAGCTCGCCTGATAATTCGGCATATTTTGTTTAATATCTCTGAACTGTGCAGCCTTTATCTTTTTCTCGCTTTCATCCCATGTAGTGTTAAATACAAAACAATGGCAATGAAGGTGAGGGTCGGGAACCTGATCGGCGACAGCTCTTGCGGTTTGATGAACGAATGAAGACCACAGCAATTCACCAGTTGCACGATCTTCATTTTTACCTTTTGCCCGAACCCTCGTTTTAGCATCTTTCTCAATGTCCTTCATCGTGTCTTGAACACTATCCTGAAAAGCCTTTAGAACCCTTTCATCTTCTGAAAAAACATGCAGAAGGCTTACGCTTTTCGGACAATGGAAATTAATGTCATATCCGGTCGTCCTGTTACCCTTCGTATAGGGAGTAAGACGGTCTCCCTTTAATGGATGTTTGTTCTCTGCAAGATTGAAAAACGCATCCTTATTGACCGCCTTACCCAGTCCTAAACGAGCCATCAACTTTCCGCCAAACTCACCCTGTAATTCTTGGTCATTTATGTAATAGTCAGATTTTGACAGAGCATCGGAAAAATAGCGCTTGGCATGTTGTGCCGATGAGCTTTGAATCATTCGTATCATTTCGGGAAGTATAAATCAGGAAAAAATCGGACTCTTGAAAATCGTTGTTCCGCTATATTGGTATATGCCAGTTAAACAAGAGCACCGCAAAGAACACTGTTGAAAATGCCGTTATAGTGATTAAAGAAAATGTATCAGACATCTTCCCTTTGCGGTGCTAAGGGTGTTATTCAGCGTAAGCAAACGTGGCATTTTCGTCGTTGTTATCGATAACAGAACTTTCGAGCTTCGAGCGGTTTGCAGCCGTTGTAGGCTTGGTCATATAGTAGCGTACTCCTCTTGTATGTTCTCCCAAAAGGTCGTCCACAAACGCCGACCTGAACTCGTCATTCATTAACTTTTCATCGATCAAATCCATTAGAAAATCATCACCCTCTTTGTACGCTGCCAGATAGCTCATCGAGTAGATGACGCTGCAAATAATCAACAGGAAGCCCAGAGGCTGGCCTATAACTGCCAGAATCAAACCAGCAGTGAAAAAGAGTGTCGGTTCGTAAACGGTTTCCACAAGGCGAGGGGTCGGCCTGCCAAACAGATTAAATCTAAAAAAGAGCGGATTGATATTACCAGAATAAAGAGTGAATTTGGTAAGGTCGTAAGTTGAAGGACTATGCTGGATTTCCAGCCAGCGTTTGAAGGCAAAATACAAATAGGCAATTACATAAGAATACCAGGTTGCATAATGTCCCCAGAAATTGCTTTCCCCAGAATAATCCTCTGAAATTGTTTCCACCCTGTGCAATAAAATGGGGATTACGATTAACAATATAAGCGTACTTAGTGCGGCAGATAGTCTGAAATATCTCCGCCCGAATTGACATCTAATGAATACCTCAATTATTAATCTTGGATAAGACCATAACTTTTTAAATACATCCAACACGAATGATTTGATAACATTCTCCCTGCGGAATGCACTTCTGTAATACAAATTTTTTGTGCTCATAATTGTAATTTTTAATGATTGAAAATTTTTTGTTTGAATGTGATTTTGCGATGATGAAATCCATTGTGAAACGATTTGCCTTGAAACACGACATAGGCTTCTGCTAACCCGTGATGCGCAAAACCACCGGATTTAAGGTCAAGAAAAGCTTCAGGTGGCACCATCCGTTCTCGCTTGTAGGATTGATTGCGAGTGTTGGAAAACTCGCCCGTTACGGTATCGCTGTATGAATAATCTGCCGTATAAGCTTCTCCTATCAGCTTTGATGCCCATTCGTTCGTTTCTGGATGATCGTTGGCGTGAAAAATCTTCGTAGAGAGTAAAGATGTAAGACTGCTAACACGATGCTCCGAATTGGAACCGCCCATATTTTGATGAAAATTGGAAATATTCTGCGAGATCATCACATTGGCAATACGTTTTTCCCGACATGTAGAAAGAAAATTGCTATCCTGTTCCAGCAAGGTTAAATGCGCTTCATCTTGCCAAATAACAACAGGGCGATTGTTTTCGTCCAGATTGCGACGAAGCATTGCCAGTTCAAAAACGTACTTAAACAGACGCTGTACAATTTGGCCGGCTTTCCCGTATGTAAGAACAGGAATATCCAGAATAATGATTTTGCCTTGGAACACATCTTCCGGCATGAAGCTTGTTTGACCACTTGAGAACAAACTGAAGACAGGCTCTTGTAGCAAACGAAACAGCAGTCCTGAAAAACTGGATTCGACAACGCCTCTTGTTTTCGAACTTAAATATCGATACGAGTGAAAAAAGAAATTATCGATCCGGTTTAATGTTCTGACTTTTTCAAATCGTTGCTTCATCTCTCTTCCAAAGACAGCGGGATTCTTTGAGTTGTTCCTTTTCAATTGATGAAAGCGAATCGATATACCGGAATACTTCATTATCGACGTTAAGTTTGGCGGCTTGCATTAATGTGATGAATTGTTTATCGAACGTCTCTGATAAAGGGCCATCATTCGCTTTTGGCGCGGATGAAACGATTTGATACATCAATTCAACAGTAACAGAATTTGTTGCAAGCAAACCCAAATCAACTGTATTTGTCAAAAGCTCATCGAGTGCATTATCCCAATACGCTTCATTGCTTCTGCCTTGCGATTCCTTATCTGAATCGATGATTGCTTTAAGAACAGAAACGATATTTGATGTTATTGTTTTGCCATCATAGCGTGGTTGTCCTTCGTATTTCAGAAAGTCGAAATTGTGTTTTCCATTTGGTGTTACATGAACAACATCATTCAATCGTTCAGTCTCTTTACAGTAATTGATAAAGCGCTTCGCTTCGGAATCTTTTACGCATAGAATAAGCATACCAGCATTTTGCTTTAAGCAAGCAGTTGCAAGCTTATAGCCGGATGAAGTCGTCTTTGATGAGCCAGTTGATCCGATACATAGTACACCCTTAACAAGGTCTTCCATTGTGAAACTTGTTTCGCCCGATTGGTCACAAAAAGACATGAGGATGTCACTCAATGAAAATCTCGTTTTTTTCATTGTCAGTTTTTGAAATGAATTAGTTGGTGTAAAGAAGCTAATTCAATAGCCTGCAACGCGGCCGCGTTTTTAGATTTTACAGGCTAGAGACATACAAACAGCTATAGTTGATTAATGGCATCCTGTGCGGACTTTGCTCCATGGCATAGCTTGCCATCGACCTTCGTTCTATTTGTATCAACGTGAATAATAACCTTCCGATCTTTGATCTGACGGTTATTGTCATAGGCGGACGTTTTGAAGTCTTTGTTCGTTGCGGCTTGGCGGGTTTCACCCCTTTCTTTTGTTCTCATTTCATTTTGCTTTTAATGTGAATAAATGATGATAATTAAGTATTCAGTTCAATTCTGAACCAAAGCTAAAACCCTGATAAAGACCTTAAAAAGGTTTTTATAAAAAATGGAAACGGTAACTTTAATGGTAAAAAATAGGAAATGTCTAAGCCAAAAAAAACTTCTATAGCTGGTTCGGTAGAAGTTTACTTATACTATTTGCTTAAAAGAATGATTGAGTTTGAGGTTAAAGAAACTTTGTCTGTGGAGCCATTGCGAGACGAAGTAATCAATTATATTAGAAATTGCAGCCAATTTTCGGAAAATGAAAGGAGCACAGTAGCAGAATTTGTTCGCTATAATCTTTGGAAACCCAAGCCAGAAAAAATAGGACTACGCGAGTTAAATTGGATGGTTAGAATAATAACAAAATTGGGTCACTTTTCTTCTTGGAAAGATTTTGAATCTCATTTTTCGAACGAATTTCATCCTGATAAAAATACAAAATTAACAGATAATCATTCAGAAGAGGATATAAGAACCAGAACCCAAGCGATATTGACAATACTTTATTATCGGAGTTGGCAAAAGGGAAAGCTCAAATTTTCACAAAAGCAACACATACTTTTTTCTCAAATGGAATATCACGATGTGACACTTATTCCTATGGTGCATCGTCTCAAATTAGATGACGTATATACAGTATGCGGGTTTTATAACGAAATATCTTCAGCTTATCACAGAGAATATGCAACACTTATTGAATGGTATGAGAAAAATCCGTTTATATTTTTTGCTACGATGGATTCCGGTAATGGAGTGACGTCTATTCTTACAATTTTACCATTGAAGGAAGATTTTATTAATGACGTAAAAAAAGGGAATAGGAGTAAGTCTGATATTGAAAGCACTGATATTTATTCTATCGAAGATCGCATAGCCACGCGTCATGTTTTTATAGAAGCATTGATGTCATACCAGATTTCGGCAATTCGAGAGTATAGAGTTTTATTTAATCGAATTGTTGAATTAGTTGCAGATATTGGAAGGGCAGACTTGGTGATTTGTGCGATAGCCTGCTCGGTACAAGCTCAGACCTTATTAGAGACATACGGATTCACTATGACAGCAGATATTACTAGGATAGATGATGGGCCGGAGCGCTATCCTTTTTATGAGATTTCGTGGTCTAGATTAGACCAGAGATTGGCAATATTTAACTCAGCCATTTTAACGACTTCATCATAAAATGTATTTGTTCAATAGCTTAATTTGATAATGAGATATTGACATATAGCATCCAGCATGGTATAACGTCTCCTATGTTTGAAACATTGACCACTATCACAGCCGAAGAATATCGCATTCTCATCACAAAGAATTTCGGTGACGATAGCAATATAAAAGATCGGTTCAGAGTAGTTGGCGAATTGGACTTTGAGAAGTTTTGCTTTCGTCAAAATCACTCTTTGGTTGAACTGGAAGGTATTTTAAGCGTTGATGAAGCTGGAATTGAAAGTTTTGTTAATCTGGTTTCAGTTTCTCAAAGTGTTCGGGCCGACAAGTCATATATCAGAAGTTTCCCTAAGTTAGAATTTGTTGGTGGTGCGTTATTCCTTAGTGAATCCGCTATCGAAAGCATTCCGTATTTAAAATATGCTGGATTTGAACTTAATGTGGAAAAAACAAAAAATCTCAAATCATTACCCTGCTTAGAGGAAGTAAATGGCGATTTACTTATGGAGCAGTCATCCATTGCCGAACTTCCTAAGTTGAAAAAGGTTAACGGGCATATCGAAGCTGACGGCTCTCAAGTTCAGACATTTCCAGCTCTTGAAAATGTAGGTACTTATGTAGCGGTTAGTAACTTCATCGAAATAAACTTCCCGGAGTTGCATACTCTCGGAACTGAATTTCATTACGACGACAATCAAAAAATTATTGCTCCTAAGCTGGCGCGTTAGCACAAGACTTAGTTAGAAAAAATATTTGAAATAATTTGTTCATGTGCAAACGGACGTTTACTTGGTAACGACCACTACAGTTTTTCAATGAGCAATTTAGATAAACTTCACACAAACTTGCGCTGAATTAGCTTACATTTTTTCTTTTTCACCAGCAATTTTCAACTCAATCCCTTTATCTCTTGTTCAAAGGTATAGGTCCGATTATAGTTGCACAAAATTGATGAAAACGTACTGCTGCAATTTCAATGATCAATGCGGTTAGCTATTATCGGGTATCTACGGACAAACAAGGCGAAACTCGCCTAGGCCTTGATGCACAAAGGGAAGCGGTTCAGCAATTCGCCAAATTAAACAAGTTGAATGTTTTGATCGAATTCACAGAAGTTGAATCGGGACGCAATGATAAGAGGCCAGTTCTTCATACTGCAATTGAAATATGCAAGCAAAAGAACGCAGTGTTGTTAATTGCAAAGCTTGACAGGCTGGGTAGAAATGTTGCCTTTATTTCAAAGCTTATGGAGTCTGGGATCGCATTTGTAGCAGCGGATAATCCTCATGCAAACAAATTGATAGTGCACATTCTTGCAGCTTTTGCAGAACATGAGCGGGATCTAATTAGCAAGAGGACAAAAGAAGCCTTGAAAGTAGCGAAAGACAGAGGGGTACAGTTAGGAAGCAATGCCAAAGCACTTGCAAAAAGGAACAAAGCAAAATCATTGCAATTCGCTAAGTCTATGAAGCCTCGTATAGAAGCTTTGCGGCAAGACGGCCATGAAACCATCAGGGATATTGTCTCGGAACTTAACAGGTTAAAAATTGAAACTGCTACAGGTAAGGGAAAGTGGCACGTTCACACTGTATTCAGGCTTTTAAAACAAATTAATAATCTAAAATAAAAAACTATGGGGATCATTATTATTCTCGTTCTGGCCTTCCTGATATGGATAGGCATTCGTATCTACAAAAGCGCAAAAAGCAGCAACCTCACATTCGACGATCATCACTTTAAGCAAGGCAATGTTGAAGTTATCTTTTCAGCCGGAACAATTAAGATCAATAACTACACATACAATGTGAACCAAGTGACACGTATTAGTTCGGAACCTTATACAACAAACAGCCATGGCAATAGTAGAGCGTACAAAGCAATTATCGAAGTAGACGATTTTAAAAAGCCTCGTCACCAAATGGAATTCTTTTCACGGAAGAAGGCAGAAGAATTTACTCAAAGATTGTGTACTGCAATTCGTAAAGCTGGTGGCCCTTCATTCACTTAACACTTAATCTCAAAAATTACTACAATGTTCAAACAAATCAAATTAACACTACTTGCATTTATTGTAATGTTTGTTGCTTGCAAAAAAGCATCCGATCCTGCAACTGGCAAAACGATTACAACCGACGCTTCCTATATCAGTTTTTCTAGTGGCAATATTATTGGTATTCCCTTTAACGATGGAGCCAAAACCGGATATCTTAATATGGTACCTCAAACAACCGGAAATGGTAACGCTAGTGTGTCGGCAGTTAAGACGACTATTACAACTAATAGCACAGCAGCAAGACCGTCTACTTCATCCGGTGATTTCATTGAAGCATTGCCGCTTGACGAAACCAACATCGTCACAATTGAATTAGATGCGTCAATGATAGCACCCAACGGCGAAACCTATAAAAAAATAGTAATAAACAAATCCGGCTTAGCATCATTCTATGTTGGAAGTGCACAGGTTGCAACTATGACATCTTCAGCACAGGCATCGGCTGGCTATCCGTTAGCGAAAGCAGCTCTTAATGATAAAGCGTCGCATATAGCAGGAAGGTATCAGGTGACATTTCAATAATAGCAATGTGGTTTTTGACAAAAAAACTTCCATTTGCCAATAAAAGACTTCCGATTACCAATAGCTTATCTATTAATTTTAGTTCGAAAAATTTCTTCTTATGAAATTGGCTAAAATCGAAATCGACCAATTGAAAAGAGAGCTTTTCGATGCTCGATCAAGGCTTCGATCTGTACAGAAAGATATCGACGATCTTAAAAAAGCCATTATTGAAGGCGGTGGTAAATTAGATTTACCATGGCCAAATGTAGTTCCTCGCAACAAGGAGATTTATAAAAGGTGGAAAGATGGGCAGAAATTTTCGGAGATTGCTAAAGATTACAGGCTCTCAATAACAACAATTAGCGGCGTATGTAATCGGATAGAAAGAACTCTTGAAGTAAAGGGACATCATTACAAGAAGTACAAGAGTTTGCTGAAATATAAATAAAGGGATTAAAGGCGCAGTTAGCCAGAATAAATGCGGGGAATTTTTACAAATTCTTGCTAGGACGTCTGAAGGCTAAAGATGGCACGAATGTCGGGGCTAACAATTGCGCTTTAATGATTTAGGAGGCCGTCGGAGAAAGTCACCAGAAATGGTGGCTTTTTAATTTTAGGCTTGATTATATGTATGAGAACGACTTAAATTTGTAATTATTCTGTTTTTAACTCGCAAGACTGATTTTAAATGGTTTACAAGCTTCTTCCTCCAAGAAAGGCACTAAATAAGGCCTATCTGAAGGTAAAACCTACCAGAAATGAAATAGAAAGTTTCAAAGCTAATTTGATAGAGCTTCTTGATCAAATCAATGAAAAAGAGTCGGAAGAATTTCACAAGAATACAATTTCCAAATTCCTCGATAAAACGTATTACGGAGGTCACTATTATATCAATACAAAAGGTCGTAATGATCTAGTTATCCATACCGATAAAACTGCTAAGAGTTCAGTAGGTGTCATTGTCGAAACCAAAAAGCCAACAAACAAAGGCGAAATGGTTCAAAAAGATAATCTTAATACCAAAGCATTTCAAGAACTAGTCCTTTATTACATGAGAGAACGGATTGGTGAAAACAATCTTGAAATCAAACATCTTATTATAACAAATATATATGAATGGTTCATATTCGATGTCGATATTTTTGAAAAAGCATTTGCCCAAAATAAGGAGTTTGAAAAAAAATTTATTGATTTTGAAGAAAAAAGACTGTCCGGAAAAAACACTGATTTCTTTTATAAAGAAATAGCCGAACCTGCGGTTGAAGAATTACTTGCAGGAAAGACAAAAGCAGGAAAAGAACTTAGCTATACACATTTCGATTTGAGACCGTACGAAAAAATTGTTCGAAATAATGATAAACAAGACGACAACAAACTTATTGCTCTATTCAAGCTTCTTTCACCAGAACATCTTTTAAAACTTCCATTTCGAAACGATAGTAATAGTCTTGATAAAACATTTTATTCAGAGCTACTGCATATTATCGGCCTAACGGAAGTGAAAGATGGGGGGAAAAAACTAATAGATCGGAAAAGTCCATCAGAAAGAAATATTGGCTCACTACTTGAAAACACAATTACACAATTGGAGTCTTTAGATAAGCTGTCACGCTTAGATAAACCTGCGCAATTTGGGGGATCCGTTGAAGAGCGATATTTCAACGTGGGTCTTGAACTAACAATCACTTGGATAAACAGGCTTTTATTTTTAAAGTTACTGGAGGCTCAGCTTGTAAGTTATAATAAAGGAGATAGGTCATATGCGTTCTTAAAGAAAGAAAAAATTAAGGGGTTTGATGATCTGAATAGCCTTTTCTTTCAAGTTCTCGCTAAAGAAATAAAGGATCGAAGTATAGGGGTGAATGAGGCGTTTAGCAAAATCCCTTATTTAAATAGTTCATTATTTGAACCTTCGGATTTGGAACAAATTTGCTTCCCTATCAGCCAATTACAAGACAATATACTCATTCCAATTTTATCCAATACCGTTTTAAAAGATGCAAATGGAAAGAAAAGATCGGGAAAGTTGAATGCACTCGAATATCTATTTAATTTTTTAGACTCTTATGATTTTAGCGGCGAAGGATCGGAAGATATTCAAGAGGAAAATAAATCTCTTATTAGCGCTTCGGTTTTGGGATTAATTTTTGAAAAGATAAATGGTTATAAAGACGGATCGTTTTTTACTCCGGGTTTTATAACGATGTACATGTGCGGTGAAACAATTAGAAAATCAGTAATTGAGAAATTTAATGAAGTTAAAGGATGGAACTGTAAATCCTTTGAAGAAGTCTACGACAAAATCGAGGATAAAGTAGCCGCAAACAATATTATTAATAGCTTAAAATTAGTAGATCCGGCTGTCGGGTCAGGACACTTTCTTGTTTCAGCCTTGAATGAGATAATTGCCATTAAATCAGATTTGAGAATTTTGTTAGATAGGCATGGTAAGAGTCTTAGAGATTATCATATTGAAATATCAAATGATGAATTAACAATCACTGATGAGGACGGAAAGCTTTTCGAGTATAATCCTAAAAATAAAGAAAGTCAGAGAGTTCAAGAAGCAATATTTCATGAAAAACAACAAATTATTGAAAATTGTCTTTTTGGTGTTGATATAAACACTAACTCCGTAAAAATTTGTCGCTTACGACTTTGGATCGAGCTTCTTAAAAATGCTTATTATAAAGCAGATGATGAATTAGAAACTCTGCCAAATATTGATATAAATATTAAATGTGGTAACTCCTTAATAAGCCGATATTCCCTCGAATCTGACTTAAGCCAAGCACTAAAGAAGTCAAAGATTACAATTAAAAAATATCGAGAAGCCGTTCAGCGTTATCGCCACGCGGCCAGCAAAGATCAGAAACGTGAAATGGAAAGCTTAATCGCAACAATCAAGGGCGATTTTAAAACCGAGATCAGTAATAACGACCCGAAAATAAAAAGACTGCGCTCAAAGAAGGGTGATCTTGAAAAAATAATGACTCAACATTCTTTATTTGAACTTTCCAAGACTGAGCAAAAAGAGAAGAAAAAAATACAGGCTAATCTTGAAAAAGAAATTGAAAAGCTGTCAAATGAAGTTGAGGAGATCAGGAATAATAAAATATTTGAAAATGCATTTGAATGGAGGTTTGAATTTCCTGAAGTTCTTGACGATGAAGGCAATTATTTGGGCTTTGATATAGTCATTGGTAATCCTCCCTACATTCGAATTCAAGAACTAAATCAGGCGAATGTAAGTGTTGTTGATTATTACAACAATGCGTACTTATCAACTGGGAGTGGCAACTATGATTTATACATTCCTTTTATAGAACTTGGCTATCATCTGCTCAGAACAAATGGCAACTTCTGCTATATCATGCCGCATAAATTTACAAATGCGAATTATGGAGAGAAAGTTCGTGAGTTTATCTCAGAAAGATTTTTTTTAAGTCGGTTAATTCTGTTTGGAGCGCTTCAAGTTTTTGAGGATGCAACCACCTATACAGGATTGTTCTTCATGTCAAAGAAAAAGAATGAAGAAATTGAATTTTTAGATTGCGATGACTTTAAACTTCTTGATTCGAAAAAACAATTGCGTTTTTCAAAATTGCCTGCGTATGGAATTTCGAAGGAAGAATGGATTTTCTTATCAAGTGAAGATTCTGATCTGTTAAGCAGGTTAAAGAGTCGTTTTCCAACTCTTGAATCTAATACGCAGAGGATTTTCCAAGGTCTTAAAACTAGTTCTGATAAAATTTATATTTTAGAAAAGGTCTCAGAAACAGATGAAGATTTTGAGGTTTTGTGCAAGCAAAATGAAAAGAAGTATAGGCTTGAAAAAGACCTATTGTTTCCCCTTATAAAAGGCGGTAACAGTCGAGCCTTCCAAATAACTGAGACAGAATTATTGGTTCTATTCCCTTATAGTAAAGGATTGCTGATTGAGGAAAGTGTTTTAAAGAAAAAATATCCAAAAACTTATTCATATCTCGAAGAACACAAAAGCTCTTTAGAGAAAAGAGAAGACGGAAAGATGATCGGTAAAGGTTGGTACCAATTTGGAAGAAATCAAGCGATAGATGTAATTACTTTGCCAAAACTGTTTACTCCCGATATTGCTCCAGCTCCGCGATTCTCATATGATTCTAAAGGCGAATACTTCTTTACGGGTGGTGTTTCGGGAGGATATGGAGTAGTCCCTAAAACTGGAATCTCTCCATATTATCTTTTGGCGATTTTAAATAGCCCAGTAGCTGAATGGTACATTAATAAAACCTCCACGCAAATGAGAGGAGGGTGGTTCAGTTTCGAATCACGGTACATTAAAAATCTTCCTGTACCTGAACAGCCAATAGAAATAGAAATTATAGAAAACAAGGTTAAAGAAATTATAGATTTAAAATATCAAAACTTAGCAGCAGATAAGCTTGAATTAGAGCTTAATTCCATTGTCGCTAAACTTTATCAACTAAGTGATGAGGATACAAAAACACTTTCACTTGGACGCACCAATCAAGGATCAAAAGATAAAACAGAATCTAGTGCGTTATCCGCATCTTTGTGAATGAAATTTGTTTGATAGCCAATTGTTGTGGTAATTGAAGAATGTCTATATAGCTTTTGGAGCATTTGGATAGGGATCTTATCTCCTGCGATACTAGCAAAAGTGTGACGCGCAATGTGCATGGTCAAAGGTGCATTGATTTCTGCTTTTGGCGCAACATGCAATCGGAGAATTTTATCAATAGCACTTACCTTAAAAGCAATAGAGCGTTTAGTGATAAATTCGTTAGTGAAGTCAACTCCTTGCAATTCGGGAAAAACAAGAATCATTGGTGTTCTTTTTGAATTGCTCATAGTATTTTAAAATATTAACTGCTTTATCTGGAATTTTTAGTGAGCCGCCTTTGTTATTTTTACCCATGGAATAGTGAAGGCGATAGTTTTGAAAGTCTGACCAGCGCAAGCGCATTACATCTGAAACACGCATGCCGGCAAAATAAAAAGAGAACAGCCATAGATTACGGGCATGATGGTGTTTAGGATCAGGTAAATCAGCGTTTTCTAGGCGTGTTACATCTTCAATTGAAAGACCGACTTTGTTTGTATCTGGGAATTTGATTTTAATTCCACCTTCACCAAAAGGCGATTGCGCCTTTGTAACAACTCCTCCTTTGCGAGCATGAGCAAACACCGAGCGAATGGTTACAAGGTGGTTTGCGATCGTGCGCTCACTTATTTTAGCCTTACCGCGTTTTGGTTTATATGACGATTTCAGGTAAACAACAAAACGTTCCAATAACCCAACAGTTAAATCCGAGAACGCAACATCTTCTCCTTTTAGAAATTCTTTGAAATGTTGAATGCGGGGTTTATCTGATGTGTACTGATTATATTTTCCAGCATCTTTAAGGTTGTCGAGAAAATTTTGTGCTTGCGGAAAAAAGGTAGCTGCAGTATTCGGTTTGATTTTGTTTCGAACAGCTTTTGCGCTGACATGAGTTTTTTTAGTTTCAACCTCTAATGCGCTGTCATTCGCTTCTGATAATTTTTTAATAAGGAAATTGTTAAGCCTTACAGAATTGGGGTGTGATTTTTTAACCCGCTGTGAGCCTTTATCCCATTCGGATTCTTTAAGGTAATACCCAAGGGAGACAAAGCTCGATTTTCTGTCTTTCGTGATACGCAAACACAGTGGTAAAGTGCCGTCGGCAGCAGGTTTTTGGCGTAATACGATTTTGATTGAGGACATGTTGTACCTGAAATTGGGTACAACATAGGTACAACAAATGGCGTTTTTATGTGGTTTTAAGCGATTCCATTAAATACACAATATACTGACCAATAATCACTTACGTTCATTAAACACCATTAAAGACCATCAATTTCGAAACTGAAAATCCTTGTGTCGGCGGTTCGATCCCGCCCCACACCACAGAAATGAAGCAGTTATAACGAAAAGTTGTAACTGCTTTTTTTATACTTTCACCCAAACTTTAACTTATGAAAAGAAAATCGCTTCTAGGATTGTTATTATGTGCTTTTGCAGTGATGTCATGCAGTAAGGAAAATACCCCTCCGCCAACTTATCAAATAGCAGGGTTATGGATCGGCACTTATACTGTAAATCAAATACCCTCACAGGGAAATCTTTATTACAGTTTTATTATTAAGCCAGATGGTACACTGCTTACCGAAGGCAAAGGTGGCAATGGAACCATGCTTTATTCAAGCGGAACGTGGAGCCTAACCGACTCAACCTTTACCTACAAAGTGCAGGCGTTTCAATCGGGCATTCAGCAAACTGGAGCATTAAAATTTAGCAATAAAGGACAATTAACCGGAGGCACCTGGACTGATACCAATAACTCACCCAATCTTTCTGGAACTTTTCCGGTGATGGCCAGAATTAACTAGTTTTTGCATGTAACATAAAAAAGCAACCAATCACAATGGTTGCTTTTTTATGCCCTTTCTAAAACTAACATCTGTAAATTTTATGGATTTTATGCAAAAAACTGCGCTTCGGCATCTTGCTCCAAACAATAAACTTATGAAACAGCTGCTTTTTGTCTTTACAAGCTTATGCTTTTCTATTATTTGCGCTGCGCAAAATATAAAAACCAATCAGGATAGCAGTTTTAATAAAAACATATTTAAGGTAAGCTTGCTAAAAGAAACACTCTCTGTAACAGATAAGGATCAACCCATACCTATTACCAGCCTAAATTCATTAGATAGTTTAATCAAAAAGCTTTCTTTCACCGTAGATCAAACCATTCATTTTGAAAGTGTAAATGCAGATCCTGAAAAAGTAAGGGCCATTACAACTATATTAAACAAATGTAATTGCCATGTAACGGCGCAGCACGTAAAATTTGATAAGCAGTAAAGCGATAATTGATCGAAACAATAATTTTCATCCTCAACAGATACCTTAACCCTCCCTTAATTATGCGGTAATGATTTGGTAATCTCTTCCTTCTATTTTCATGCAAAGCCGTGCTTATGCCTTTCTGGGAAGAGATTAAAAATATTGACAAGATCCTTTTTGTTCTTATACACAATGATGCAGACCAAAAACTGATGGATGGCATTATGCTGTTTATCAGGAATGCAGTTACATGGATTCCACTTTACCTTTTTTTACTGGTGTATAGCTTTAAAAAAATGCAAACCAAAGCCTGGCTGTTTATTGCAGGCAGTATTGTTGTTTTTGCCATTACAGATAGTCTTAGCGCATCTGTATTAAAACCGCTGTTTGCAAGGCCCAGGCCTTGTTACGATGCAGAAATACATAGTTATATACGCAACGTAATTGATTGCGGAGGGCTTTATTCTTTCCCTTCTTCACATGCATCCAATCATTTTGGGCTGGCGGCCTTCTGGTTTTTTTCTATACAACGTGTTAGCGGTAAAAAATGGAAATGGTTATGGGCCTGGGCTACCGTTATTGGTTATGCGCAAATTTATGTTGGCAAGCATTTCCCGCTGGATATTGTGGGCGGAGCTATCCTGGGCATCATTGTAGGCGCACTAATAGCCCAATTGTTTAGCTATTTTTGGGAGCATACACCACAATCACGAAGTCTTACACCGGCTGCTTAATAAAACCAGGCTAGTTTTGCTTTTATACTTATGCTGAAAGAAAAATCAACTGCCATAGCAGACAAATGGTTTTATATTTTATTGTTTGTTGGCATTGCTATTAATATTCCTGCGCTATTTACAACAATACTAGAGCCAGATGGTGCTTTGTATGCATCCATTGCAAAAACCATGGCGCAGTCTAATGACTTTATTAACCTGAAAGTAGATAACAAAGACTGGTTGGATAAACCGCATTTTCCTTTCTGGATGGCAGCTTTCAGTTACAAAATTTTCGGCATCAACAGTTTTGCATATAAGTTGCCAGCCTTTTTATTTTGGTTGATGGGCTTATTGTATACATTTCGGTTTGCAAAAATTTTATACAATCAACAAACGGCCCGCATTGCAGTACTCATCTATATTACCACAGCGCACCTGGTTATTTCAAACAACGATGTAAGAGCAGAGCCTTATTTAACAGGATTGATTATTGCAGCCGTCTACCATTTCTACCTGGCTTCATCAAAAAAATACAGTTGGCATTTGATAGCAGGTGCCGCCATGGCTGCATGCGCAATAATGACCAAAGGACCTTTTGTATTAATCACTATTGGCGCTGGTTTTATTATTGACTGGATCATAAAAAAGAAATGGCAGGAGTTTGCCCAGCCACGCTGGTGGCTTGCCATCGTCCTAACAGGTATATTTATTTTACCAGAAATTGCTTGTCTTTTTTGGCAATTTGATCTTCATCCGGAAAAAACAGTTTTTAATCAGCACAGGGTTTCAGGCATACGTTTCTTTTTTTGGGATAGCCAGTTTGGCCGTTTCTTTAATACAGGCCCCATTAAAGGAGATGGCGATTATTTCTTTTACTTCCATACGTTCCTATGGGCATTTCTTCCCTGGTCTTTAGTAGCAGCTATCGCATTTGCATGGCGCTTCAAAAACTATAAAAATGATTTGATAAATGGGGAATACATTAACCTGGGTGCAGTTTGTATAAGCTTTGCAATTTTTTCTTTGTCGCGTTTTCAATTGCCGCACTATATAAATATTCTTTACCCTTTTGTTGCCATTATTACTGCGCAATTCTTATTGGCATCGGCAAAAAGCAAGCGTATTAATGGTTTACAAAAACTTCAATTAGTCATTGGCGTTTTAATGATAGCAGTGGTTTTTTGTTTAGTGATATTATTTCAGGCAGGCAATGTATGGTTGATATTATTATGGACAGTGTTTATTGCAGGTTTATTGTTCTTTCTTCCTGCTAAAGAAAAACTAGCGTCATTAATAAAATGTACTTGCTTATCGGCTGCTTTTGTTTATGGCATGTTAAACATGTTTTTCTATCCTGCATTGCTGGAGTATCAATCTGGAAGCAAAGCTGCATTCTACGCAAATAGAAATTATCCCAATCAAAAACTTGTTCAATTAAATACAAGCTCTTACTCGCTGGCTTTTTATGCTAAAACAAATGTTGAATACTATAATGCAGATGAAGTAAAAAAAATTAAAACACCGATGCTTGTTTATTGTACCCAGGAAGAATTAAACAGCCTTGATAAAAAAACTTTCAATATACAATTGCTGCAAAGCTTTCCGCATTTTCATATCAGCCAGCTTAGCCTGCCGTTTATTAATTACAAAACACGGCCTGCCACATTGGAAACGTTTGTATTAGCTAAGATCGCTCAATAAAGATTTACAGTTGAAGTGAGTGACACAACAAAAGTCGCCCAAAGATCGAATGATGGTTCCATAAAAAGTATAGAGACTATATTCTTACAATGTTGCTTTTGCAGGAGTCACTAAATACGTCTTTCCTTTTTCAGTATTAAACTGCAGCGTATAGCCGTGATCTGTTTTTACCGGTTTACTGTTGATGCCTTGTACTGTTACAGGTTTTGCGGTTCTTAATTTGCAAACGCCACCAGCTAATGATTTAATGCTCGCGTTGGTTAGCGTTTGGTTTTTCCATTGCATGCTTACTTCAAAATTGCCACGAGCCTTCAATCCTTTTACGGAGCCTTCTTTCCAGGCAGCAGGCATTGCTGCTAATAAATGCAATTCGCCCAAATGACTTTGCAATAACATTTCGCACATGCCGGCAGTACCGCCAAAATTGCCGTCTATTTGAAAGGGCGGATGTGCATCAAAAAAATTGGGATAAGTACCACCGCCGCCTGCATAATTAAACCCCGTAGAATTGGTGGCATGCAACAAATCTTTCAGCAATACATAGGCATGATCTCCATCCAGCAACCTTGCCCAGAAATTTATCTTCCAGGCCTTGCTCCAGCCCGTTCCTTCATCTCCACGTATCTCTAAAGTTTTTCTTGCAGCATTAGCAAGATCCGGAGTTAGTATGGGCGATATTTCACGGCCTGGATGCAATGCAAACAAATGCGATACATGGCGGTGATGCACTTCCACATCGTCGTAATCTTTGCTCCATTCCTGCAGGTTGCCGTTCTTGCCAATATGAAAAGGAAAAAGTTTTTTCTTTTTTTCTATCAGCAGGTTTTTAAAATCATTGTCTGTATTTAATATTTCTGCGGCTTCTATTAAGTTGGTAAAAAGGTCCCGCACTATAGACATGTCCATTGTTGTGGCCACAGATACATCAGATTCTTTGTTGGGTGCATAGCGAAAAACATTTTCCGGTGAAACGGATGGCGCTACCACAAGATATCCGTCTTTGTCTTCTACCAACCAATCCAAACAAAATTGTGCTGCACCTTTCATTAGAGGATAAGCTGTTGATTGTAAAAATTGTTTATCGCGGGTAAACGCATAATGCTCCCACAAATGCTGGCAAAGCCAATTACCTCCCTGCGCCCAGTTGGCCCAGCGTGGTGCACCATCACCTTTTGCGCCTACAGGATTGGAAGTTGCCCATATATCTGAATTGTGGTGTGCTACCCAACCGTTCATGTTGTAAAATTCCTTAGCCGTGTTTTTTCCTGTAACAGCTATCGATTTTATCAAATCAAACAAAGGCGCATGCATCTCAGACATATTAGCCACCTCTGCCGGCCAGTAATTCATTTGTGTGTTGATGTTGATAGTAAAGTTTGAACTCCAGGGTGCCTGCAATTCTTTGTTCCAGATACCTTGCAGGTTTGCTGGTGTGCCACCAGGCCTTGATGAAGAGATAAGCAAATACCTTCCGTACTGGAAATACAATGTTTCAATACCCGGATCGTATGCGCCATTTGTGTACGCAATCAAACGTTCATCGCTGGGTAATGATGCTGTTTTATTATTCCTGCTTGTATCTGTCAATGTAAAAGAAAGCCTGTCGAAATATTTTTTATAATCCGCGGTATGAGTGGTTAACAATTCAGCATACATTTTTTTAATGGCCTTCTGCATATAGCCATTTGCTATTGCATGTTCATCAAGTCCTTCTTTATCGGGGCATTTATCAAACCCATTGAAACTGGTGGCTGCGCTTATCAATAATAATACTTCAGTAGCATTGCGCACATGCAAGCCTTCATTGCCGCTGCTAACACTTCCATCTTTATTTATGGCATGTACAATCATTTCATAGCGCATGCCATTGCAGCCGCTTGTATCTTCATACACAATAGGGTTTTTGTTTTTTCTATAATAACCCGGGTCTGCATGTGCAGGCGCTTTGCCTTTCATGATGAGCTCATGATCTCCAACAGCCGAATTTTGAAAATGCAGCAGGCTATTGCTGCTAACGTCGAAGCTTAGTTGCTTTGCTTTATCTGCCGTAATGCGCATCACCATTACCTGGTCTGGTGCAGACGCAAACAATTGTCTTGTATAAGTAACGCCATTGCTGGTAAAAATAGTAGTAGCCGTTGCATTGCTGATGTCCAGTTCTCTTTTGTAAGCACTCGTATTAGTATCGGCTAACAATTGTTTAATGTGCAAATCGCCCAAGGGCATGTAAGACTCTGTATACAAACCCTGCATTTTCTTGGTAAGCTCAATGGCTTTTTCGTAGTCTTCATTCTTTAATAATGCTTCTCTAATCTGTGGCAGGTATTGTGGTGCCTCGGGGTTTATGTTTTTATGAACCGGGCCGCCAGACCACAAAGTGCTTTCATTCAATTGCAACAACTCATCGGCAACGCCACCAAATTCCATGGCACCCAATCTTCCGTTTCCCACTGGCAAAGCTTCTGTCCACACTTTGGCGGGTTTTTTATACCAAAGTTTTTGCTGTTGTGAGCTACCAGCAATCACAAATAAAAACTGACAAGCAATAAAGGCAATAAAAAAGACTGAACGCATATAATGATAATTAGAATGCTGTATTAATGAATCAAGGAGGCCCAAGATAGAAATTATCGAGTTGAAAACCGTAAGCGCATCAAACCAATAAATTGTACTATATTACCATTTGAAATAAGCTGCCATATATGAAGCCTGTACTGCGACAAGCGTTATCAACGCCGTCTTCTTCTTTTACCGTAAGAAAAGACATCGGCAAACAAATGATCAATTCCTGGCATTATCACCCGGAAATAGAATTTCTTTTCATTAAAAAAAGCTCCGGCACCTGGCTTATTGGCGATTATATTGGCCACTTCAGAAGCGGTGATGTTATTATGCTGGGTGCTAATCTGCCACACTGTTTCAGACACGAGCAACAATATATTGGAGCCGATGATGAGAAAGGCGAAACCATCTGCATAAAGTTTGCACCGGAAATTTTTGGCGACAGCTTTTTAAGTTTGCCCGAAGCCCGCCCTATAAAGGAAATACTGGGCAAATGCGTGCACGGTTTAAAACTAAAAGGATCTTTAAAAGAGCGCAGCGGTGAGTTGATTGAACAAATGTCTGCAGCCAATCCAGGTAAAAAACTGGCCCACCTTTTATATTTATTAGAAGACATTGCCGAATACCAGGAGTTTACAGCCTTTTCTTCTAAAGGCTTTACTCAAATGCACGAAGATGTTGACAAAGCAAGGATAAAAATGGTGTATGAGTATACCCTCAATCACTTCAATGAAAAAATAACCATTGATAAAGTTGCCTCGTTGCTTAATATGACCCGCCAGTCGTTTTGCCGCTATTTTAAAAGCAAGACCAACAAAAGTTATGTCAATTTTTTAATTGAAGTAAGAATTGGTGCAGCCTGTCGCATGCTGGTAGAAGACGAAAAAAATGTGACTGAAATCAGTTACGAATGCGGTTATAATAATATCTCGCATTTCAATCACCAGTTTCGGAGTATTACCAATAAAAGGCCCCTTCAATACAAACGAGACTACCTGGAAAAAGTGTAAGCGTTCAAATAAAGCAACCTGATTAAAATCAGGCATCCGCATAACTGTCCTCATAAGCCAGCAGCCGTACGATTAAGAAATTTGTGTAACAAAACTTAATCAGTATGGCAACTACAACTTATCAAAACCTTACCGGCATACACAAACCATCTTTGTTCAGCCAGTTTATTAATTGGTGCAATGGGCAGGAAGAACGTCGTTTTATGTGGCTGGGCCTTGCATTGGCAGGTCATGGCTGCCTGCTTACACCACTCACTGTAATGGCAATAATAATGTCTGGTAACAGTCTGCCATTGTTTATGCTGGCCATTGGCGCTATGGCAATAGCATTGGTGGTAAATCTTGCTGCACAGCCTACCAAAATAAGCATACCCATTTTATTGTTAACCGTTTTGATTGACCTGGGCATTATTATCAGTTGTGCCATTAGTGGTTTTCATACCGGCAATACATTTTAGCTTACCAATCCCTCTGTAGCAGTTTAACAAAAAGGCGTTCAGTACAACTGGATGCCTTTTATTTTATACAATCCCTTGCATAAATTTTATTGAGCCGGCATTGGTAACACAGATGGATCATTCTTGCGACGCTCCGTTCAGCTTTTCTATCAATGGGCAGCGCTTCCTGTGCATTATGCTTTTTATAGGTAAGCATTCTTCTCCAAAAGATCCCATAAGCATCAGCCGCTTTACTTTATCTTTAAAAACTTTTTCAGCAGTATAAAATCGGGTTTATTATGACAAGGATACCATTTGCCGAAATGAAAGACACCATTGAAAAGGCGTTTGTTAAAGCAGGCATGCCGGCAGATAAAGCCGCTGTTTGCGCAAGGGTGCATACAGAATCCAGCAGGGATGGTGTTTATTCGCACGGGCTAAACCGGGTAGAGCGTTTTGTAGAATATATTGGTAAAGATTGGGTTGATGTAAATGCAGAGCCTTCCATAGATCTGCAATTGGGTGCCATGGAAACCTATAACGGCAATATGGGACCGGGAATTTTAAATGCCATTTTTGCTATGAACCGTGCCACAGAAATTGCTGCCAACAACGGGCTTGGCCTGGTAAGCATGCACAATACTACCCACTGGATGCGTGGCGGGGCATACGGCTGGTTGGCCGCAGAAAAAGGTTATATAGGCATTTGCTGGACCAATACGGAAACCTGTATGCCTGCATGGGGCGCAAAATCTGGTGCTATTGGGAACAACCCTTTTATTATGGCAGTACCACGCAAAGAGGGTCACGTTGTTTTAGACATGGCTATGTCTCAATATTCTTATGGTAAATTGCAGGTAACAAGATTGGCCAATAAAAAACTTCCTTATCCCGGTGGTTTTGATGAAGAGGGAAAACTAACAGATGATCCCGGTGTAATAGAAAACTCACGCCGCATACTGCCCATGGGTTTCTGGAAAGGTTCTGGCTTTGCCATACTGCTGGATATTATTTCGGCTTTATTGTCTGGCGGGCGCACCACTGCAGCAATAGATAAATTTGATAAAGGCAGTTGCGGCAGTTGTTGCCAGGTATTCATTGCTATTAATCCGCTGCAAATAAATACACAGGAGTTTATAGACAAAGCACTGGGCGAAACCATTGCGCAAATAAAATCATCTGTGCCAGATAAAGAAGGTGGCCGCATTCTCTACCCGGGAGAGCAATCTTTACAAACAAGAAATGAAAACATGCAACTGGGCATACCTGTGGATGATGGTGTTTGGCAAAAAGTAAAGCAACTGGCAGGCTTAGCTTAGTAATGCTTGCTGTAATATATTTTGGGGCGATCAATTTTTAATTATCAATTACTAATTCCTAATTAATTTATATGTCTTACTGTTTTGCAATTGAAACCATGAGTGGTGAAAGAAAAGAGCTTCATAAAGCCTATCACGATTTGTTATATGGCTTTCCCATTCACGATGACAATGAACTTTTTTGCAGGCTCGTGCTGGAAATAAACCAGGCTGGTCTTAGCTGGGAAACTATTTTAAAGAAGGAAAAAACATTCAGGAAGGCTTATCACAATTTCAATATAAAAAAAGTAGCTGCCTATACTGCCAAAGACTTTGAGAGATTGATGGCAGACCCCGGCATTATTAGAAACAGGCTTAAGATTAATGCCGCTATTGAAAATGCAAAAACCATTTTGCAATTGCAAAAAGAGTTTGGCTCATTTGAGAAATGGCTGGAAAGCCATCACCCAAAAACAAAAGAGGAGTGGGTAAAGCTGTTTAAAAAAACATTTCGTTTTACCGGTGGCGAAATTGTAAACGAGTTTTTAATGAGCATAGGATACCTGCCTGGCGCACATACTGCAGATTGTGCTGTACAGAAAAAAATATTGAAAGCAAAACCACTTTGGTTAAGCGTTAAATCATCAAAAAAGTAATACAGGGTTCTATGGAGTAGGGCAAGGGTTGCAAAATTTATGCGGCTGAACAAAGGATATTAGCTATTTGGATTGGATGCTGGATTTAAAAACGGGCTATATGCATTCTCATAAATTTATCAGGTGTTAAAAAAATCCCCGGACTGGCCGGGGATCCACCTCAAATGTCCATTGATTGCAATGGCAAGCCGGTGCAAAATTGCAGTTATTTAAATTTCAGAAAAGCCAAAGGAATGCTTGCAGAAGGTTTATTTAGAAGCGAGTGGCAAGTGGGGTATGGCTAGTGGGGTAACCGGCATAACACTCCCACTAGCCACTTACTACTCACCACTACCTATCTTACCACTTATAACTTACCACTTATAACTTCACAGAATCCACGCAAGTACCAACACACCCAGCAAACCTGTTACAGAAACAAGCGTATCCATTACAGACCAGGTTTTAATAGTATCTTTTAAAGACAGTTGAAAATATTCGCGGAACAACCAGAAGCCGGTATCATTTACGTGAGAGAACATCATGCTGCCAGCACCAATACTCAGCACCATCAGGTTTGGGTTAATCGTTCCCGTTAGTAAAAGCGGTGCTATAAACCCTGCAGTAGTAATACCCGCTACAGTAGAAGAACCTACACAAACTCTAATGATAGCTGCAATACACCAACCCAATATATATGGACTGGTATGTGCATCCTGCAATAAGCCAGCTATTTGTTGGGAAACACCTCCGTCTGTGAGTACTTGCTTCAATGCACCGGCACCTCCAAAAATTAATAACAATGATGCTACTTCTTTAACCGCATCGGTAAATTGCTTTTGCAAAGCATCTTTCTTATAGTGTTTCACAATACCCAATGCATACAGTGCAAATAAAATGGTTATCAGTAAACTTACCGTAGCATCGCCTATAATCAACAATGTATCTTTTAAAAAACCATCCCTGAGTAAGGGTGTTACGATTGCACTGCCGCCTATTAAAACAATTGGCAATAATACAGTAGCAATACTCATAAAAACAGAAGGCAATTGTTCTTCCGTCAGCAAAGGCGCTACAAAAGAAAGATTGGGCTCCGTATCATATTTTTTTACTGTAGCGCCATACAGTGCACCAGAGATTAATATAGCAGGAACAGAAATGATAACGCCATATAAAAGCGTAAGGCCCATGTCTGCATGCAATTGTTTTACCAGGAACAATGGAGCAGGATGCGGCGGCAAATAGCCTTGTGTTACCGATAAAGAAGCCAATAAAGGAAGACCAACATACACAGCAGGCATTTTATTTCTGTAAGCAACTGTAATGGCAATAGGCACCAGCAACATAAAACCAACAGAATAAAATAAGGGCAATCCAACCAGGAAGCCGGTAATCATAAACGCCCAGCGAATATGTTTTGTGCCCAGCCAATTGGTCATAGCTGTTGCAATTTGTTGTGCCGCGCCACTAATACCTACCAGTTTACCCAACATAGCTCCCAATGCAATAATGCTTGCAATAGAACCTAAAGTAGAACCTATGCCGTTTTGTAAAGATTGCATTAAAGCCGCAGGTGATAAATGCAATAGAAGACCAAGTGCTATGGATATGATTAGAAACGCAAGAAATGCATGCAGCCGGCAATAAGAAATAAGCCATACCAAAACAAGTATACCGGCAATGGTTAAAATGATGGGCATGCAACCTGTTAGTTTGTTTTACAAATAAAATGATCGTCCCCTAATATACGTCGCAGAATGATTCATTCGTCCGTAAAAATTCAAACAATATCTTTGCGAAAACTATTGATAGCTTGGGCTTGCGTATCCATTTGCCTGTTTTCGTTTGTATAATCTTGTTGATGACTGCCTGCAATCATCGAAACAAATCCCTTTCATTTTATTACTGGCGCACCAGCTTGCACCTGGATAGCGTGGAGAAAAAATCTATATACACCCAATGCAACGGGCCTTTGTACATTCGTTACTTTGATATAGATCTTTTGCCGGAAAATGGTCAGCCTGTACCAGTAACTCCGTTAATAAGCGATACCAGCATGCCCAACATGAACATTGTGCCGGTGGTTTATATTAAAAACGGGGTATTGCAAAAACTGGATAGCGCTGGCATTGAGGCGCTGCTGCCGCGCATGCATCTTTTAATAAATCACATCAACCAAACGCTGCACAATACACCAACAGCAATACAATTTGATTGTGACTGGACAGAAAGCACCCGCCGCAATTATTTTTTATTATTGCGGCGTTTCAAAGAATTGTACACACAATCTGTAAGCGCTACTATTCGTTTGCACCAGGTAAAATATCCGTTGCGTACAGGTATACCACCGGTTGACAAAGGCGTTTTGATGTATTATAATATGGGCGATATTGATACCAGTGCTACCAATTCTATTTATGATGCATCTATAGCCAGTCGGTATATTGCGTCGCTTAAAACATATCCGTTACCACTTGATATTGCTTTGCCGATATTTGGCTGGTCGCAATTGATAAGAGACGGGCATGTAGTTAAGCTGCTTAACAAAATGAATTTTCAGCATTTTCAAAATGATACTAATTTCAACCGGGTAGCAGATAACCGTTATGTTGTAAAAACAGCCTGCTTTCATGGTGGCTATTATTTTAAAGCAAACGATATTGTAAAAGCAGAACACGTAACAGAAAGCGATTTGTTAGAAATAGTATCGCAAATAAATAACAACAGCAATAAACGCATCGGCAATCTTATTTTATACGATCTTGACAAAGAAAACCTGGTTCTTTATGATAAAAACAGTTTCCAAAAAATTCTGGATCATCTTAATTAGTTGTCTTGTTGCCACTGGTATTGCCATTGCCTGTGCAGATGGCTGGGGAGAAGAATACGGCGTTTCTAATTTTAGCCCGGAAATTGTAGCAGACACAGCTTACAGTCCATTCTTTTATTCTTACCAATATTATTACGGCATCAATTACGAAGACAATCAGCATACACGTTTCAATAATAGCAATGTGGAAGAATGGGCTGGTTATTTTAAAAACAGCATACCCAAAAATGAGCTTGAATATTTTTTACAAACAGCTAGTGCAGCCGCAATAGATAGCGCTGCAGCAATTGTAGCTGGAAAAAGCAATGCTGCGCCAGCATCCACTTCATCTTTCGGCATACTGAAGCAAAAAAGCAATAAACAGGTTGTTGCTTTCTTCGGCTACCTGCAACTGGCGAAAAAAAGTGAAGCCTTTGCATTAAACGAAATTCCCAATGCATGGGATATGGATTCAACCAAAAAACCAAAAACATACAATGTAACCACTCTTAATACAAATCTTCAAAACGCATTTGCAAAATCAACTGATGTATTTTTAAAAGAACGCTATTGGTTTCAGTTATTGCGTTCTTATTATTTCAATGGCAAACCGCAACAGGCTATTGATCTTTTTAACAGCACAGAAAAAACAATGCCCCATGATGTGATGTATTACCGCTCGCTTTCTTATGCCGCGGGGGCATACTATAAACTGAAAAATTTCAGTAAGGCAAATTATTATTACAGTCTTGTGTATGATGGTTGCAATGAATTAAAAACATCTGCACATTATAGTTTTCATCCACAAGAAGAAAAAGACTGGAACGCAACATTAGCGCTTTGCAAAAACAATGAAGAGAAGGCAACGCTCTGGCAAATGCTGGGCGTTTTCTATGCAGATGAACAAAGATCCATCAATCAAATTTACCAGCTTAGCCCTGCAAGCAATAAACTGGATCTTTTATTGGTAAGATCGGTAAACAAGTACGAACAAAAATTTGGCTACAAAGGATCAACAGCTCCAGATATGCCCGTTGGCGACACTGTTGCTGCACAAACATTGCCTGCATTCGTAAGCAAGATAGCGGCTGCTGGCAATACAGCCCGCCCCTGGGTATGGCAATTGGCTGCTGGTTATTTGCAAACATTGGATGCAAAGTATGCAGCGGCTGCAGAATGGTATAGCAAGGCTGCAAAAACAATTCCTTCCAGTAAAGAAGCCCAGGCGCAACTCCGCTTGTTAAAACTGATCAATACCATTGGCCAGGCAAAACGTGCAGATGCAAAACTGGAAAAAGATGTGTTAGACGATTTGTTATGGCTGAAGAATTTCGATTTTAAAACCATACCAACACTGCGCCACAATGATGCATTTGAGTGGGCAAAGCAACAACTGGCCAGCAAATACCAGCAACAGAAAGATTTTGTAAAGGCAGAATGTTTTTACAGCACCAGTAATTTCTATGCAACCAATAAAAATGTAGAAGCATTAAAAGCTTTTTTAACCAAGTCAAATAAGTCTCCTTACGAACAGCTTTGTGCAGATCTGTCTGTTAAGAAAACAGATGATTTGTTTGAGTACCAGGCCATTTCTCTTGCTTATGCGGACAGCCTGGATGCTGCCATTGAAAAAATGGACAAAGCCGGTGCAGGTGCTGCAACTGAATTGGCAGGCAATCCATTTAATGGGAGAATTAACGATTGCCACGATTGCGATCATGCTGCTGCACAAAAAGTAAAATACACCAAGCTTACCCTGCTAAAAAAATTAAAAGAACTAAAAGACAACGTAAGCAGTGGCAAAGATGTTTACAACAATGCATTGTTATTGGCTAATGCTAACTACAACATGAGTCATTTTGGAAATGCCCGCTACTTTTATGAATGCAAAATCATGGGTTCAGATCAATCTGATGCTGCTTACATTGATTCTGTTTTCAGAAAGATGCTAACAAGCATGGACGTTGCCACAAAATATTACACACTTGCTTTTCAAAACGCTGCTAATGACGAACAGAAAGCCAAGTGCCAGTATCTTTTATCTAAATGTCAGCGCAACCAGTGGTATAATCAAACCATGTACTTAAAAGGGCTTTCTCCATACGATAGAGATAACAAAGCAGATTTTATTGCCTGGGACGGATTTAAAGCAATGAAGCAATATTCCAACACGCAGTATTATAAAGATGTGATTAAGGAATGTGGTTACTTTAAAACCTATGCGCAGAAATAGGTTTGCCACAGATTCGCGGATGATAGAACGCAGATTTTTATGATTGAGCAGATAAATTATGATATTGGCTTTTAAATATTTGGTGAGATTGTTTGCTCTCTAAAATAATCTGTTAATCAATGGCAAAAAAATTAGCACAGATATAAAATCTGTGCTAATCCAATTATGTTCTCAAACAGAGATTATGCTTACAATTAGTCAGTAAGACAGCTTACTCAACAATATAATCTGTGAATCTGTGGCCTAGAAAGGAAGATCGTCATCAGAAGGCGGTATATCTGTTATATTGGGTGCACCTTTTGAAGCTGTTGCTGCAGCAGGTTTGCCTGCGTCTTTTCCTTTGGCAGCACTTACTTTCCATGCTTTCACATCTGTATACCAACGTCCATTAAACTCGCGGCTTTCCACATCAAATGATACATCTATGGTATCACCCATTTTAAAACTTTTCAGATCAATTTTATCGCCCCACACTGCAATGCAAACTTTCTTTGGATAAGTATCGCCTGTTTCTAAAATAAACTCCTGCTTTTTCCAGGGACCGTTCTTTCCCTGTCCTTCCTGTGCTGGCAATAACTGTATAATCTTTCCGGTAATGTCCATAAAAACGATTTTTTCAAAAGTACCATTTTCTTAACAGCATGGTAGTTGTTTTTTCCACCACTGTTCAGGGTGAAAGTTTCATGCAATACTCATAAAAGACCATTTTTTGAAACTAACAAATGTTAGCGGTCGTTTAAATAAACTTATCTTTGAAAGAAGAAAAGATGCTGCCATGTCTGTACAAGAATTGGAAGAAAAATTCCAGGAAAAAATAGACAATGAAATCCGCATAGAGCCCAAAGATTGGATGCCGGATAAATATCGCCAGACATTGATCAGGCAGATAAGTCAGCATGCACATAGCGAGATAGTGGGCATGTTGCCCGAGGGAAATTGGATTAGCCGTGCACCCACACTAAAAAGAAAAGCTACACTTATTGCCAAAGTACAGGATGAAGCTGGTCATGGCCTTTATCTCTACAGCGCTGCGGAAACTTTGGGCATTAGCAGAGACGAAATGATTGATCAACTGCATAGCGGCAAAGCAAAATATTCTTCCATTTTTAATTACCCCAGTCTTAGCTGGGCAGATATGGGCGCCATTGGCTGGTTGGTAGATGGTGCTGCTATTATTAACCAGGTGCCGCTCTGTCGTTGTTCTCACGGACCGTATGCAAGGGCCATGATTAGGGTTTGCAAAGAAGAAAGTTTTCATCAGCGCCAGGGTTTTGAAATTTTATTAACGCTTAGCAAAGGCAGCGCAGAACAAAAAGCCATGTGCCAGGATGCTATTAACCGTTGGTGGTGGCCCAGCATAATGATGTTTGGCCCGCCGGACGATGCATCGCCCAATAGTGCGCAAAGCATGCGTTGGAAAATAAAACGCTTTAGCAACGATGAGCTGCGTCAGCGCTTTATAGACATGTGTGCAGAACAGGTAAAAATATTAGGCATGACTATTCCTGACCCCGATTTGAAATGGAATGAAACAACACAGCATTATGACTATGGAGCTATTGATTGGGAAGAATTTAAAAACGTACTCAATGGCAATGGGCCTTGCAACAAAGAAAGAATGGAAGCCCGTATAAAAGCACATGAAGAAGGAGAATGGGTAAGAGAAGCCGCCAAAGCATTTGCGGAGAAGAAAAGATTTTGAACCCGGCATTAGTAACACGGATTGATCATCGTTGCGTCGCACTCTTCAACTGTAGCTATTCTATTGATCTGTGGCTTCTGTGCAAGTCCAAATTTTGTTGCAGGCAAAATTAAAGGCAAGATCATAGTTTCACGCAGTGGCGGAGCAGAGATTACAAAGACCAATTAGATATTCGCTGTGCACTTTGCTCCGCTGTGATTGCCGCGAAAAACAAAAACAAACAACTATGAAACAGTTACTCAAAAAGTATTTTTATGGTGACTATGGCGATAAAGAAAACGCCGCAGCAGCATCCAATCAGCCCAATAAAAATGACTGGCCATTATGGGAAGTCTTTATCCGTAGCAAGCAAGGGTTGGATCATAAACACGCTGGTAGCCTACACGCAGCCGATGCACAAATGGCCATAGAAAATGCAAGAGATGTATATACCCGCCGTCAGGAAGGCGTCAGCATTTGGGTGGTAGAGTCAAAATATATTCATGCTACCAATCCAGATGATGCGGAAAGCTTTTACGAACCCGCTAATGATAAAGTATACAGGCACCCTTCTTTTTATCAATTGCCGGATGAGCTTGAGCACATGTAAGTTGGTTGATCAGTTGATTGGTTGATTAGGCATTAACTTGGAAATATTGAAATCAGATAACCTCTATACTATGATTGAAAAAGCGCATCAAACATTTACAGATCTAGAAGTGTGGAAAAAAGCTCGGGGTTTAAAGAATGAAATAAAAGGAGCTTACAACTTCTTTTCCAGCCGAAGAGAAGTTTAGATTGACAGATCAACTTATAAGATCGTCTAGAAGCGTTAATGCAACAATTGCAGAAGGCCATGGCAGGTATACATATAAGGAGCAGATTAATTTCTGTATTATGGCAAGAGGTTCATTGAGCGAAACATATAACCATCTCATTGATGCCTACGATTGCAAATACATCACAAAAAACGATCTTGCTAAATTTAAATCGCAAATTGATGAAACAGGGAAATTGCTTAATGGATATATTTCCTTTTTGCAAAAACAATTAGAAGACAAGAAATGATGTAAACTCTATTGGAGCAATTTTAAACTATGAGCGGAGCCAGCAATACTAATCAATCAAGCAACCAGGCAACCAAGCGACTGATCAACCAATCAACTGATCAACTAATCAACTATACTCTTCACTTGGCTGATAATACTCTCATTCTTTGCCAAAGAAATGCAGAGTGGACCGGACATGGGCCTATATTAGAACAGGACATTGCTATCAGCAACATCGCATTAGATCTTGTAGGACAATCAAGATATTTATACCAGTATGCTGCGCAACTAATTAGCCAATTAACCAGTCAACTAATCAACCAATCAACCGACGAACCAATTACTGAAGACACACTTGCTTACATGCGCAACGCTGCGGATTTTAAAAACTGTTTACTGGCAGAGTTGCCACGTGGTGATTGGGGCTTCACTGTTTTGCGTCAGTTCTTTTTTAGCAATTACCAGTTTTATTTGTACCAGCAATTGCAGCAAAGCAAAGACGATACATTGGCAGCCATTGCAGTTAAATCTTTGAAAGAAGTAACTTATCATCTTAAATGGAGCGCCGAGTGGGTGATACGTTTAGGCGATGGCACTCTTACCAGTCATCAACGCATGCAAGATGCATTGCAAAAGCTTTCGCCTTTTACAGAAGAATTATTGGTAAATGCATCTTATGAAACTGCATTAGCAACAGAAGGCATAGCAATAGATCTTGCAACAATAAAAGAATCATGGATAAACAAAACAAAAGAGGTTTTGGCAATAGCTACTTTATCTATTCCTGAAAAATCAATTGTACATAGTGGTGGTAAAGAAGGAAAACATTCGGAGTATTTAGAGTCGTTATTAGCAGAGATGCAGTACCTGCAAAGAACTTATCCGAATAACAATTGGTAATTTGGAAGAAAATAAAATGATGCAAGAAAAAATTTCAACTGGCAGAATACTTCTTAACCTGCTTGCTATTGCAATCATTTTTTTGTTACCGCATAGTGGAATCGTTCCTTTTCCATTTGGTTATGCTATTGTATTGACTATTGGTATCTGGCTTTACTTAAAAGTAACGAAGGAGAACTTTAACAATCTTGGTTTTAGTTTTAAACGTTTCGAACCGAAAGCGATAGTAGTTGGCGCTATTCTAGCCATAGTGACTTTTGTATTCTTGCAGTATGCTTTTTTTCCAGTTTTACACAAAATCATTCCATTGGAGAAAGGCAGGTTGGATGGCTTTACACAAATACGGCATCACTTTATCAATTACTTGTTCTTTGTGCTGCTTGGTTTCATATTTGGCGGATGGTATGAAGAAATCGCTTTTCACGGGTTTATATTTACAAGATTAGAAAAAATGATAGGGGGCAGATATGCATTGCCCGTTAGCTTCATCATTGCCAATATCATTTTTGGTCTTTATCATTTTCAATTGGGCGCAAGTGGTGTCATTAATGCATTTATGGCTGGTTGTGTTTATCATGCGGTAATCTTAAAATATAATCGAAATTTGTGGTACGGTTTTTTTGTTCATGGTTTTTTTGATGCCATTGCCTTTACATATATCTATCTTGGATACTGGTAAACAAAAAATATTATCCCTGCTGGAACAGGTGCCAGATCCCGAAGTGCCTGTATTGTCTGTAATAGACCTGGGCATAGTGCGTGATGTAGTTATTGCTGAAGATGAAGAAGCTGTTGAGGTAATCATTACCCCTACTTACAGCGGCTGCCCTGCAATGGATGTTATCAGCATAGAAATTAAAATGCTGTTGCTTCAAAGTGGTTTTAAAAAAGTAACTGTTACGCAAGTGCTCTTTCCTGCGTGGACTACCGACTGGATGAGCAGTTCAGGCAAAGAAAAATTAAAGGCATTTGGCATTGCGCCCCCTAATTCAACTCAATCGGTTTGTGATATTAATTTATTTGCTGCAAATGAAGCCGTGGAATGCCCGCATTGTCATTCCTACAATACAAAATTGATTAGCCAGTTTGGTTCCACTGCCTGCAAAGCTTTGTACAAATGCAACGATTGCCAGGAACCTTTTGATTATTTTAAATGTCATTAATTATGCTGTGTTAATTACAGCAACAATATATTTTCAATGGAGACTATACTATTTGAAGTAAAAGAAAATATCGCTTTCATTACAATCAATCGTCCTGAAAAATTCAATGCATTGAATAGTGAGACGATTCTGTTATTACAAAGTAAACTGGATGTATGCAGCTCAGATGATAATATCAGGGCTGTATACCTGACTGGCACAGGCAAAGCCTTTTGCGCAGGCCAGGATTTAGCCGAGGTAACAAGTCCCAATGCACCGGGCTTCGATAAAATGTTATCGGTTTATTACAATCCATTAGTAAGCCGTATTAGGAATTTACAAAAGCCTGTAGTGTGCGCAGTTAACGGCGTAGCTGCAGGTGCTGGAGCAAACATTGCACTTTGCTGCGATATTGTAGTAGCAACTGCATCTGCTTCATTTGTACAGGCTTTTTCAAAAATTGGTTTAATACCAGACAGTGGCGGCACATTTGTATTGCCTCGTTTAATCGGTTTTCAAAAAGCATCTGCATTAATGATGCTGGGTGATAAAGTGAGTGCAACCGAGGCAGAACAATATGGAATGATCTATAAGGTATTTCCAGACGATCAGTTCGTAGCAGCCTCACAAAAAATTGTAACGACACTTGCTGCATTACCTACAAAAGCACTGGCATACACAAAGCAGGCATTGAATGAATCGCTTACCAATTCTTTTGAAGAACAATTGCAAACAGAAGATCGCCTGCAATATGCCGCAGCAAACACAAAAGATTTTAAAGAAGGCATAGCTGCGTTTTTAGAAAAAAGAACACCTCAGTTTAAAGGAGAATAATTTTGTTTTAACTACTTGTTATCGGCATACAAAAAGGATAACCAAATATGATTATCCTTCTTAAAAACTATCAACAATACTTATCAACTAACAATATTAACCGGAGGTGTAAGGCGTGTTTTTTGTTTAGCGGCTTTCTTTCCTCTAAAAAAGAGATAAAGGTTTAGAAAGAGCATGATGCCGAGGTAAATACTATAACCTCCAATTTTTGCACTCAGTATTTCCAGCATGTTACGGTTTGTACCTATCTCTTCTACTATTTCCATAATCTTTAGCGCAAAGCCAAGATTAAGCAAATAGAAACCGGTTTCAAATAATTTATTGGTAGGCAGCGCAATTTCTGTTCGACCGTTGAAAATATCAAGCATAAATATTTTGCTGTTTTTAAAAAGTGTATGTGCCACATACCAGGTTAATACAATTACAACAGGCAGGTAAATAAGATAAGCTGTAAAATTTAAAGAGGTTTTCATAATGCTAATTTGTATGGTTTATTAAATGATTGTTTCGTTTGCTGATGTAGTAAATGGCAGCCATATTGAAAAAGTGTACAACGCCAAGTGTAAGCATAATCTTTCCTGTCATCATACCCACGCTACTCATGAGTGTAGTAAAACTGCTAACTGTTTGCCAGGAAGTAAGCATAAGCGCTGCATAACCAAGGTTGAGCAGGTAATAACCGGTAAGCAATGTCTTATTGATGGCATTCGCTAAGCTTTCATCTCCTTTCACCAATGCTATTATATAATATTTGCCGTTTTTGTAAAAAACCAATCCTGTGCGTACAGTTATTATATAAGTAATGAAGAGGTAAATAATATAAGCCAGGGTATTCATATACTTTGTTTTGTTCCGGCAATACAAAGCTATATAAAATTCCTGTATTTTCAAATATTTCTGAAAATTTAATTTAAAACATAATAAAGACTGTTTAATCTTGCTTTAATCTGTCTCCTGTTTCACAAACTATTTACATTTTAGGCTAAACCTTTTCATTTGTTTCGGGTCTATTATTACGTAACCGGTTCTACTAAAAAGAACCTACTTATAAAAATAAAAACAAACAATATGAAAGCGTTACTTGGTTTCCTGATGCCTCTGTTAATGGTTGTATCATTTATTATTAGTAGCAAACTTTTTGCAAAAGACGATTATTTAACTTCTGCTGTATTCACATTAGCATCTTATAGTGCAGCAAGTTTGTGGATTGCCATTATCGGTTCTAAAAAATTGATGCTGCGTTAATGATAGCCTGCATCCAATTTATCCAAAACATATTTCAACAGCAATAGGTTTTCATTCTCAATGATACTTGTTGCTGTTTTTCTTTTTGTACCACTCTACTTGACTCAGTTATTACCGCTCCACAATGTTCCTACTGTTGAACGGAGCGTCGCAACTTCAGACTAATCTATAATCCAACTGTTGGTCCACTAAATTTAACTTTCACTAAATGCTTACCTTCGGCCAATGATTAAAGTTGGTCAATATAACCAGTTACCAGTACAACGCATTACGCAGGTAGGCGCTTTTTTAGAAGATGGAAAAGAGGGTTTGCTATTGCCCAAACGTTTTATACCCGCACGTACAAAACCAGGAGACATTCTTACCGTTTTTGTATACCACGATTCTGAAGATCGTTTAATTGCTACCACTCAAAAGCCAAAGGCGGTGGTGGGAGAAATAGCTTATTTGCAAGCAGTAACCATTACTAACCAGGGTGCATTTTTAGATTGGGGATTGATGAAGGACTTGTTTGTGCCACGCAGCAAACAATTGAGCGGTATGCGGGTAGGTGCCTTCTACCTGGTGAAGATTTATATTGATGAGCAAACAGGTCGTGTGGCAGCAAATGAAAAAATTGAGTTTGAGCTGAGCAATGATGTGCTGACTGTAAAAGAAAAGGAGTTAGTAAAACTTTTAGTCTATCGAAAATCTGATATCGGGTATGTGGTAATAATTAATGATAAGCATACAGGTGTTTTACACACTAATGAAATTTATCGCAACATACAAGTTGGTGATCAGTTTGAAGGATTTATCAAACACATTCGCCCGGATAACAAAATAGATGTAGCGGCTGGAAAACCAGGATATGAAAGAGTGGAAGATGAATCTTCTAAAATATTACGCTTATTGCAAGAAAACAATGGTTACCTGCCTTATTACGATAAATCTTCACCAGAAGATATTTACGACTTTTTTGGGATGAGCAAAAAAACATTCAAAATGGTAACCGGTAATCTATATAAACAGCACAAAATAGTTTTTACTGAAACCGGAATAAAAACAACTGAATAAAAAATGACCGACATGTTATTAGCATGCCGGCCTGTTCATTGGGACAAATCAACCTCACGTGTTTATCATAGTATCTGTAATCTAAAGTTTATATCATTATTAAGCCGCATCCTGCATTTGAGATGCTACTACGTTTAGCTTTTCTGCAATAGCCATTTCAACAATAGGTGGTATTACTTCTGCGGTCGTATCATTTTCTGCAAACCTGTTTAGCCCTTCATCCCAGCCAAAAACGTGCACTGGCTCATTGTTATAACTAATACGATATAACTGTTCCCCACTTGCAATGTTAAATGGTGTTGCAACTACATTGTATGTGCGGTTGTTTACATTTATGTCAAATGAAATACTTTCCATTCTTTTCCTTCTTGTTCTTGTTGGTTTAGTATGTTCCATAAAAGTTGTTTTATTGATTAAGTAATAATAAATGTCTGCTGGTAAAAAAACAACAAACATGCCTCTGTGCCAGTTTTCAACAATTAAAAACATTAACTACACATTTCTAGACGGTTATAATATGCATGCCAACAAATTGTTAAAGAAATAATGGGGAATTCTGGGGAATGAATTCATCTTTTTGCGTACTGACGGAATAATGCAGCTTCTTTTTTCATTAATTTGGATTAACGCATCTTAATTAGCCGATTTAAAAACCTTTAGCATGTTTTGTTCTGTTATTACAGGCACCGGATCTTGCATACCATCAGAAATACAAACCAATGCTGATTTTTTTAATCATGCATTTTATACAGACAATGGACATAGGCTTGATATTCCTTCACCGGAAGTAGTTGAAAAGTTCAGGAAGCTAACAGGAATCAGTAGCCGCCGTTACGCCAGTTCAGGCATTACCGCTTCTGATTTAGCAACTGCAGCAGCTGCAGCGGCCATACAAACAAGTGGCATAAACCCCGAAACAATAGACCAGATAATTGTAGCCCATAATTTTGGAGACATCAAAAAAGACAGTGTACAAACTGATGCCACACCATCGCTGGCCAGCCGTGTAAAATATAAGTTAGGCATTAATAACCCTAATTGTATACCGTACGATATTCTTTTTGGTTGCCCCGGTTGGTTGCAGGGTGTTATACAGGCTGACGCGTTTTTAAAAGCAGGGCTGGCAAAAAAATGCTTGGTAATAGGCGCAGAAACTTTATCTCGGGTAATTGATTTATACGATCGGGATAGCATGATCTTTGGCGATGGTGCCGGTGCTTGTATAGTTGAATTACAAGATTTGACGAAGACGAAAGGGATTCTTAGTTCAAGTACAGAAAACCATGTGGGAGAAATGTTGCAGTTTATAAATATGGACAAAACCAGCAACCCGACAGAAAACCAATCATTGCGATATATAAAAATGAAAGGTAGAAAAGTTTACGACTACGCTATGCAGCATGTACCGCAAGTGATGAAAGAGTGCCTTGATAAAAGCGGCTTATCTATTGATGAAGTGAAGAAAATTTTTATTCACCAGGCCAATGAAAAAATGGACCAGCACATTGTAAAAGCTTTTTATAAACTGTACGATAAGACTGTAACAACAGAAGACATAATGCCTATGAGCATACAATGGCTGGGCAATAGTTCTGTAGCCACCATCCCAACTTTGCTGGATTTGGTTTTAAAAAACCAGGTTCCAAATCATACTTTAAAAAATGGAGATCTCATTATGTTTGCATCTATAGGTGCCGGCATGAACGTTAACGCAATGTGCTATCGCTATTAACTGTTTCAGAAGATATTTCTTTTCCAATAAAATCCCCCTTCTCATTTTTTACAGTATAACAAAGGTTTGAGTTTACAATGCCATACCGGCGGCCATTCTTCACTGTAAAATTCATAAACAATTTGCCATTTTCACGCCAGCCCACTCCTTCATCATCTATTCCATTGGTGTAATGAATGCGTTTATATGCCAGCCCGCTTTTATACCATTCTTTGTAATCACCATTATACACCCCATTGGCAAAATGATATTCAAAACGCGGCTTGCCATTTTCCCACCAACCGCTATGTAAGCCATCTTTTTCACCCAGGTGATAATATCTTTTTTCTGAAACAGATCCATCCGGATAATAAAGAACGGTGTTACCCTCTTGCTTTCCCTGGTAATAACCTATAAGATGGTGTGTGCTGCCATTATCATACATATCTTTTATAAAACCGGAGAATGGTTGCCGCTTGTAATAACAATCTCCATTAATAAAATGCAGTGAAGTATCTGTTGCACTAACAAAACGCTGCGGTACAACAATCGAAGCAAGAGCTTCTTTCCTCTTTAAAGCGAAGAAAACACAGCAAACGCATATCAGCAATCCTGTAATAAAAAATTTTTTCATTCTTCTGCTTCCAGTTTTTTTATATCACTTATAAGATTGTTGATCTCTGCGGGCAAGGTGCCTTTGTACACGCCACGGATATGCTTCTCTTTGTCTATCAACAAAACATTTTCTGTATGCAAAAAACTTGTACTGTCCTGCTGCATACCCAGGTCCTCATCAGCAAAATAAGCTGTGCGTGCAATTTTATAAATGGATGCTTTATTACCTGTAACCAGGTTCCATTTGCCAGCAATAATACCATTGGCAGTTGCATATTTCTTCAACACAATTACACTATCATGTTCCGGTGTAACACTATGAGAAAGCAAGGCAACATTGTCATCATCCTTAAACGCTTTCTGTACCATAGAAAGATTTTTCGTAAGCTTTTTGCAAATGCCCGGGCAACTGGTAAAGAAAAAATCCACTACCATTATTTTGTTGTTGAATGTTTGCTGGCTTACTTTCTCTCCTTGTTGGTTTACAAAAGAAAAATCTGGAATACAGTGAATATGCGCTGCTTCTTTTTTTGATAACCATTGCGCTGTAAAGTCTGCCGAATTGTAATAAGGAAGACTGTCTTTTGCATCATGCGAACTTGCAAAACATCCAGCCAGCATAATAATTACTGCAAGCATCATTATGTTGTATTTGAAAAAGGTTTGCATAGCATTACTGTGTTACTGTTCCGGGTGTTCCCCAAAATCCATTTCCATTGATGTAAGGGGCATCAGCTGTTATATGATAATGATAAATGCCATTGGGATAATCGGCCGTTGCGCTGGTATGTCCATGATATGCATCCAGGTTGCTGCTTACAAGCGTGGTTCCGTTCTCAACCGGACCATATACCGGGTAGCCATCTAATAAGAACCCTATCAAACTGCTTTTACCTTTTGCCGCGGTTATGTACAGTGGTTCTACGTGATAATGATATTGCCCGGTTTGCTGCGGATGGCCATTGTATTGATCAAAAGAATTTATTTCTGATGTAAGTGGCTGACTGGGGCCTGCATATTGGTTAAACAAAGGCACACCATTTAATGAAACACCTATCGGCCCCAAAGGTGTGGCTTGCTTGCTGCTGGCTTCAGCAGGATTCAGCGGTATTTTAAAAGTAAGCGATTGCTCACTTATCCTGTTTGGGTTGAGCGAAAAATGTGCGTTTGTACCGTTATAAGCTTCATAACGGCTATCTGTAGTGGCAAAATAAGGGCTTTTATGATCCGGCAATCCGTTTGATTTAATGGTGATATAAGTGCCGTCGGTAGAAATGGTAACCGTAGAATTAAATTTTTTAAAAACATCCGGCAAGGTTGTATTTGCAGGAGTGGTAGATGTGCTTGAATCACTCTTGCTGCATGCGCAAAAAATTAAAGCGAAAAATAATGCTGTTGGAAACATGAGTTTCATTTTCATAATGATAGTTTATTAAAAGAGTAGGGGTTAATGATTTAGTATTACTGCCCGGGTGGCGGTGGTGGAGGGCCTTCTCCGGGTGGTGGGCCTTGTCTTCTTTCTGGCGGACCTTCCGGCGCCCCGGGTGGTCTTTGCCTGTTTTGTTCGGGACCGGAACTTGCTATCATACGCATTGCTTCTGCAATAACGTTGTCGAATTTCTTTTGCTGTTCCGGGTTGCAGATAGCACGCAGTTTTTTAAAATGATCAAACGTAACCAAATCTAATTGCTCAGTATAGGTTGAGATATTTTTTGCTGCATTTGTTTTTTCGCTGTCTTGCACAACGGGTTGTTGCAATAACTTAAAGAAATCATCTTTTGCAGATTTTACCTGCTTGCGCAATTCCGCTACATGCTGCTGATGTTCTTTTACCAGTTGCGCATATGCTTGTTGCTGGTTGGCATCCAGTGCAAGCTCACGTGTTAGATACGCGTCTGGTCGTTCTTTCATGACAGGGGCTTGCGGCGGCCTTTGCAGCCAGAAAGCAGCAATGGTAATAATATTAGCTACCAACAAAAGCAATAGCAAAGCCATCAGCCATTTGTTTTTAGTAACGTATTGCATGTTTTTAGATTAATAAGTTGAATGAATGGAAAGATCATAAGCTTCAGCAAAACCCTGTAGGCTATTGCTTTCAATACTGGGCTGCTGTTCAGATTTTGTAAAACGGTGCGTTATAATAAAAGTATTTACCAATAGCAGAAAGGCCAGGCCGCTTATTATCCATGCCGGTTTTAGTGGAAACTGCCAGCCAGGTTCTTTTTTCATAGCCGCTTGCAAACGTGTATAAAAAAATGGATTGGGTTCCGCATCCTGCATACCTTCTATGCTTTGCAGGTATTCATTTAAAAAATTGCGATTGGTATTTTTATCTTCCATCGTAAAAGTTTAAGCAATTATTTATTGTATTCCTGCAACAGCTTTTGCAGGTTTTCTTTGGCACGACCGATTAATGACTCAACTGATTTTATGGTTTGTCCCATCATTTCTGCTGCTTCTGCCTGCGAAAAGCCTTGTATGCTGCAAAGCGTAAAAGCCAGCCTTTGTTTTTCAGGTAATGATTCAACCGCTTTAAATAAGACAGCCGCTTTTTCTTTTTTATCCAACGCTATACCAGGATGATAAAAATCTGCTGCATGGCTTTTCTTTTCATCGGGCATCCACCAGGGCAACCATTGATGCAAGCGCCGCTGCCGTTTTCGCTTACGCAATTTGTCAATAGCCTTGTTTACTGCAATGCGAAATATCCAGGTATGCAATGATGCGGTTTCTTTAAAAGAGCTGATTGAAGAATGCACTTCAATAAATGTTTCCTGTGCCGCGTCTTCGGCATCGGCAGCATCCTGCAAAATGTTCAATACAATATTGTATACCCGCTTATGACAATTTTCCACCAGCTTGGCAAATGCAGGCTCGCTTCCATTCTTTAATTCTTGTATTAATTCTCTTTCGTTCAAGCAGGATTTATTTTTAGACGCACCGTTTTAAAAAATCCCCCGGTGAAATAAAAATATTTTTAAAAAGATATAGAATCCCGTCTTTGAACGCAATCCTGAAAACAATCTTGCGGTGGATGGTACTTTTTAGTAGGTGACTGTCAGCATTCGTGCAGTAATTAGTATTAGTTCTGGCTGTTAAGGGCATCTCCGCTTCGCTGCCCTTCCTACACGTAAGCTATTGAACTATAACTGAGGGTTTTTTAATAAACTTATAGTATAAAAGAGCTCAACAATAATTCGCCCTCGCTAATTTTGGGTACACTTCAACATGAAAAAGATAATCATCTATTCTCTAATCTTGTATTGCTTGAACGCAAACGCCCAGGTTTCTATTAAGAATAGCACCTTAATTCAACCAGATTCTAACGTTTTATTTCTTGGCATTGAAAATGAAATAGCTATTTCAGCACCTAATAATGTCAAGCTTACATTAATTTCTGAAAGTGTTACTGAAATTTCGAGCTATTCTAATAATAATTTCAGAATTACTCCGCTAAAATTTGAACCGGACATTTTAAAAGTTTATGCAGGAAAAAAGTTATTGTATCAAAAGAAATATCTCGTAGACACCTTAGCTGGTTCTTTTGTACAATTAGGTGGTTTGGATAGAGATACAGCAACAATAAACGAAATCTTATCTAATAGAGGCCTTAGATGTGCTAATAAAAACAAACTTTTCCGAATACCATTTCATGTTGTCGCCTTTTATATTGCCGGTATAGATAGCAAAGCAGATACATTATTTCAGAAAATACCTGCAGATGGAAATTTAATTTCTAAAGAACAAGAAATAGCGATCAGAAAACTAACAAAAAATTGTAAACTGATTTTTGAGAGTATTAAAGTCATTGCCCCAGGAGCAAAAACTCGAATTTTAGATCCAATAGTAATAACAATAAAATAATTTTTTTCATTACGCTGCCATCGCTTTTAAATGCAGCAATATAACGCGGAAGAGCTCGTCCGGATCGAAAGGTTTTACAATAATGTCTGTAAGTCCTGCTGCATAAATTTCACTTTCCACTTCTTTCGGCAGGCTGGCAGTTAGCGCAATTACGGGCAGGCTTTCTCCTCTTTTTCTTAATATTCTTGTGGCTTCGTAACCATCCATTACAGGCATGTCAAGATCCATTAATATCAATCTGTGACAAGATGGATTAAATTTTTCAATAGACTCTTTTCCATTCTCCGCCACATCAATAATAGCACCGCAGCGTTCCAGGAATGCTTTTGCTACCAATACATTCAGCGGATTGTCTTCTACCAACAGTATAGCAATGCCATCCAATGGCTTTGTTTGTTCCAGTTGTTTGCTTTCATGCAATGGCGCATTGTTTTCTAATGGCTCATCAGTTAATAAAAAAGTCTGGCTGAAATAAAAAACAGAACCCTTTCCAACTTCGCTTTTTAAACGTAACTGCACATCCTGCATTTCCAATATTTTCTTGCTGATAGAAAGCCCCAATCCTGTTCCTCCAAAGCTCCTGGAAGTGGAAGAGTCTGCCTGTGTAAACCTTTCAAAAATCATTTGCTGTTTTTCCTGCTGTATGCCAATGCCGGTATCTTTTACAGCTATATCAAGCGTAATGGAGCCTGCTTCTATTTTATTTATTTGTATTGAAAGAGACACGCTGCCTTCTTTGGTAAACTTAATAGCATTATGCACCAGGTTATTTAATACCTGGCTGGTACGTGTAGGGTCGCCAATTATCTTTTTGTCAAGCTGCGGATCTATTGAAAGTGTTAATGCAATTCGTTTATCGTCTGCCAGGTTTTGTAAACCAGCTATAATATTTACAGCCATTGCAGGCAAATCCATTGCAATTTGCTCAATGCTTATTTTACCCGCTTCAATTTTATTGTAATCAAGAATATTGTTTACTATTGAAAGCAGGTTGTTTGCAGAAAATAGCAATACATCCAAATGCTCCTGTTGATCTTTTCTTGGCTCACTTCTTTTCAGCAAGTGCGCCATACCAATGACAGAGTTAAGCGGCGTTCTTATCTCGTGCGACATGGTAGAGAGAAATTCCGATTTTGTTTTAAGCCCTTGTTGTGCTTCAATAGTTGCTCTTTGTAAAATAGCAGAAAAGCGATGAGACAACACAAGCGACTGCAGAAAGAAAAATGCAACGTAGCCAAAAAACACTACCAGCTTCAACTCTGGTATAAGATTGAAATATTGAAGGTTTACAACAAGATATACCAGCAACATTACGCCACTGCTCATGAGTGCATACCACGATCCTTCACGCTTGTGCAATACCGCCTGCACATACACATAAAATGCGTAAACTATGTACAGGAACATTATCACCAGGAAGAAATTGAGCAACGAAGTAAAGAATGCAGGAGGTGTTGCCAGTATTAGCAAACCATAAATCAAACAAAGGCCAATAATTCCCTTCATAATCCAGGCATTGCTGTCTTTTGGAAACAACATCCTGGTATAATGAGAAAACAAGGCAACGCCGAATACCAATGATAAATACTCCAGCCGAATGCACACAAACCAATTTATGTTTGGAAACAAAGAATGCAGCACATACAAATCTGTGCCTATCATTCTGTAACTGGT
Organism: Chitinophagaceae bacterium; assembly: GCA_047602295.1. Classification (GTDB taxonomy): domain Bacteria; phylum Bacteroidota; class Bacteroidia; order Chitinophagales; family Chitinophagaceae; genus JACMLD01. The sequence continues at coordinate 265,569 of JASGHP010000001.1, forward strand.
TATTATGCAGAAAAGCGAAAAGTAGAAAATGATTTTATCGTTTCTTCCAAACACAGACAGACCCCAGAAAAACAGGCCGCCCATAAATAAACAACCGGCCAGCAATAAATCCAATGCCGTGTTTTGATGGAATTTTAAAAGCAATTGTTCTTTATCGCCAATAACAATCTCTTTATACGGACCGCCTTTGGCATGCCAGAAATTAGCCACTTGCAATACCAGGTGCAATGTGTCTGAACTTGTTCTAAGTCCGGATACCCTTGTTACCCAAAATGGTTTTGCAGTAGCTGCACTGGTATCCACTTTGCCATTTTGTGCCAGCTCCTCTCCATTTACAAAAAGTTTGTAAGTACTGTATACGTCCGGAATTTCTATGGCAAGTGCTGGTTTTTTTGAAGGAAGAATAACAGTGAGGCAATAGGTAGCATACCCATTAGCTGATAATTGTTGGCCGTTTACCTGGGTTTTATTCCACAATTGCGGATAGGTGGTGAATGTTCTGTTGTGCGATGGGGTATCGCCAGGTTGTATCAACTGTTTCCAGTAAAAAGCCCATTCGCCATTTAAAGATATGGGGTTAGCTGATAAATCACTATTGCGCAAATCCAGTACACCCTTTTGTGCCTGCGGCGATGCATTTGCCTGCCCCTTCATTTCAAATGAATGACAACAAGCAGCCCCCAACAATACAAAACATGCAATGACACGAAAAATGGCGCTCATAGTTCAATTACGGGTGGTAATATTGGACTTCTCATTAAACAACTATAGAACGCTTCATCTGCGAAAACTGATATAAACCATTAAAAATTAGCCCGAAATATATCCACAAAAATAAAATCCACAAGAGTTTTCCAGCAACCGTTAGGGGTTAACGCTTAAGTTGTTTCTTATTCGCCAGTACTTTACGGTTGCCAGCAATAAAAAAGCCATCACAATGTTGTGATGGCTCAGTATTAATACATTTTGTTCTTATGATTTTTTAGTCTCTAACAGTTTAAAGAACTGATCCAGTTGTGGCAGGATAACGATTCTTGTTCTGCGGTTAGCAGCCTTGCCTTCCGGAGTGCTGTTATCTGCAACTGGTTTGTATTCGCTACGGCCAGCAGCTGCAATATGTGCAGGATCAAGGCCGTATTGTTTTTGAAGTATACGTACTACAGAAGTTGCACGTTTAACGCTAAGATCCCAGTTGTCAACCAACAAACCTCTGCTAAAAGCAATATTGTCTGTATGGCCTTCTACCATGAATTCAATATCTGGTTGAGCTTTCAATACTGTAGCAACTTTGCCCAATACAGTGCTGGCTGCATCAGTTATATCGTAGCTACCACTTTTAAACAACAACTTATCAGAGATATCAATGTATACTACACCTTTATCAACTTTAATATTGATGTCTTTATCATCCATATTGCCGATAGCGCCTTTAAGGTTCATAACAAGCGCCATGTTCAATGAATCTTTACGAGCCATTGAAGCTTGCAAGTCTTGTATATAAGAATCTTTAGCACCAATGTTTTCCATTGATTTTTTGATGCTTTCTGCCTGAGAGCTGGAGATTACAGACAGATCCTGCAATTGTTTCAGGGCTTGTGTGTTGTTTTCTTTCAGGTAAGCGATTTGCTTATTCAGGCTTTCAATTTCAGCATCAGAAAGCATTTTCTTTTTTGCTGCATCAGCCCTTTCATCTTCACAGGTTTTTAAAGAACCCTGCAAAGCAGTATACTGGGTGTTGAGTGCGGCATATTTTTCCTGCTCAGCTTTAAATTTTTTGTTACTAACGCAAGAGGTGAAAAGAACTACGGAAGCCAAAGCTGGCAGCAATAATTGTTTGGGATGCATAATGTTGGTTTTATATAGTAATAACTATTTTTTGCGCTGCGAAATTAGTATTTATCTCTAAAGGGTTTTCCCAAAATCAGAAAAAATATCTGAAAACGCAGTTAATTAATGTCGTGTTTGAAGGATAAGGCAAATATTATATTGAATAATAGTTTTCAAGCCTTTAGCTATTTAAAGCACTCACAAGCGGTACAAAATACAAAAACCCGGAAATATTCACGGGTTTTTGTCTATTAAATATCATATAAACTATCTATTCATGCTGGCCAGGAACTCTTCGTTGCTCTTGGTGCCACGCATACGTTTCAGCAGTTCATTCATAGCCTCTTCTGTATTCATATCGCCCAGGAAAACCCTTAACAGGTTCATGCGCTGCAATACATCCCTGTCCAGCAATAAATCATCGCGGCGGGTAGAGGAAGACGTTAGATCAATAGCAGGGAATATGCGGCGGTTTGCCAGGCGGCGATCCAGCTGCAATTCCATGTTGCCGGTTCCTTTAAATTCTTCAAAGATTACCTCTTCCATTTTAGAACCAGTATCAATCAAAGCGGTAGCCAATATAGTAAGCGATCCGCCATTTTCTATTTTACGGGCTGCACCAAAAAACTGTTTGGGTTTTTGCAATGCATTTGCTTCCACACCACCACTTAATACTTTACCACTGGCAGGTGCAACTGTATTGTGCGCCCTGGCCAAGCGGGTAATGGAATCCAGCAGTATTACTACATCATGTCCGCATTCTACCAGTCGTTTTGCTTTTTGCAAAGCCATAGTAGAAACTTTCACGTGCTTTTCTGCGGGTTCATCAAAAGTAGAAGCAATAACTTCTGCTTTTACACTGCGTTCCATATCTGTAACTTCCTCAGGTCGCTCATCTACCAACACAATCATCAGGTAACATTCCGGATGGTTTTCAGCAATGGCATTGGCCACAGCTTTTAACAGCATTGTTTTACCGGTTTTTGGTTGAGATACAATCAAACCACGCTGTCCTTTACCAATAGGAGTAAACAAGTCCATAATACGGGTAGAGTAATCCGTAGGGCTTGTAAACAAATTCAATTTTTCAAATGGAAATAGCGGTGTCAGGTAGTCAAACGGTACGCGGTCACGCACTTCTTCGGGGCCTTTACCATTGATAGTTTCTACTTTCAATAATGCAAAATACTTTTCGCCTTCTTTTGGCGGACGTACTGCTCCAAAAACAGTATCGCCGGTTTTTAAACCAAATAGTTTTATTTGCGAAGGAGAAACATATACATCATCCGGAGAACTTAAATAATTATAATCGCTGCTGCGAAGGAAACCATAACCATCAGGCATCATTTCCAATACACCTTCACCCTGTATGATGCCATCAAATTCTATATTGAATACATCATTGTTTCTTCTTTGCTGCTGGTAATTGTTATTGCGTTGTGGTTGTTCTGCTGGCTGGGCTGCCTGTGGTTGTTGCGCTTGATTGTTTGGTTGCGGTTGTTGTTCAATTGGCGCCTGAACATTTCTGTTGCCGTGTTCAATGTGATGGTCATCTTCTTCGCCATCTTCATCATCAGCATCATTGCTTTCAACAGGAGGGGCAATTATTTCTTCTTCTGCTTTCTTGCGGCCTTTTTTTACAACTACAGGTTTCTCTTCTTTTTTTATAACAGGCTTTTTACCTTCTTGTTTAACGGGTTTTTCATCTCCGCTTTCTACAATTGCTTCTTCGGTAGAGTTTGCAGTAGATGTTTTTACAATGCGTTTTCTTTTTCCTTTGTCTTCGGCAGCCCCTTTGCTGGCACTGGCAGATACAGCTTGTTTGTCTAGGATTTGGTAAACAAGGGCTTGTTTGTCAAGCTTTTTGGCACCAGGGATTTTAAGTTGCTCGGCAATATCGAGCAATTCAGGAACGAGCATGTCGTTCAATTGCAAAATGTCGTACATAGTGGAGTATTAATCATCAAAATCGAAAACCTGCGTAAGAACAAGGTTGTTGTTGAAATAAAAAATTTTGAAATGAAATGATAGTGACGGAACGAAAAAACTGATGAGCCTGTAGATAAAAGGAATGAACTAACCAGCCTGATTCCAGTGCAATGATAATATAAAAACGTAAAATGTAAAAAATTATTTTGCAAAAAACAGGCCAAAAGCGGGCGTTGCGGACCATTTTTTATCTGTAATTTTAAAAATGGTCCGCTGCTAAAACCCGCTGTGTGCAAGCATTTCAGCTATTATTTAGCGTTTTTCTTAACTATTTGGCGTGATTTGTTAAAATAGCCGCCATCGTATTTGCAACATCAAACGTGTCGTATTTAATGCATGGTATTAACAACCATTAATTCTCTGCATTGGTTTCTTTTATTTCATCATTAGCATTTACAATTACTTTATCACCCGGTTGTAATGATCCATACACTTCAATTTTATCCAATGCAGCATTTCCGGTGCTTACGTCTACTTTTTTTATTTGATTGTTGTTTGATACCAATACATACTTGCGTTCTGTGGAAGTAACAACAGCCGACCTGGGAACCACTAAAGCATTAATGTTTCCTTTTGAATACAATACAACTTCTGCAAACATACCTGGTGATAGTTCAGCATTTTTATTTTCTACATCAATTTCCATTCGCTCAGATCTGTATTGGCTATTCACATTCATCGCCTGTCTGCTGATTGTGCCGATCATTTTTTTACCTGGTATTGCATTCATATAAAAAGAAACGGTGTCTTTGTTTTTCAATGTTGCCGCTATTGTCTCTGGAATATCTGCCTGTAAACGCAAACGATCGGTTTGTTTTAATTCAAGCATTGGTTTGTCTTTTGCAGCAGCACTCACCAATGCGCCGGGATGTACGTTTCTTTCAGTAATAACGCCGCTGAATGGAGCTGTCACCTGCAGATAACCCAACATGGTTTCCTGCATTTGCCAATTCAGTCTTTCTGCATTGCACAAAGCGCTGTCTGCTTCCATTTTTGCTTTTAATGTTGACAGATCAAGCGGAGATACTGCACCTGCTGTGGCCGCAGCTTCCAGGTAACGGTGGTATTGTTCTTTGTCTATAGAAAAATTTGCTTTGTTGCGTGCAAATCTTTCTTTTGCCTGCAATGCTGCCTGCAACAATTCCGGCGCTTCCAGCACCATTAGCAATTGTCCTTTTGAAACCTTTGCACCGATGTCAACATTCACACTTTTTACATAACCATTTACTTTGGGAAAAATGCTTACCTCTTCGTAAGCTGCCAGTTGCGCCGGCAATTTTACTATGGTAGACACACCGGCTTTTTCTACCGTTGCTAAACTATACTGCGGTTCCTTTTTATTTTCTATCGGCTCCTTTTTTTCTGTTGCTTTATTTTCTGAACAACTGCTAAACAAAATAACAGTCATGCTTATAATGATGATATATTTCATTGTATGAAATTTTAAAGTTTTGAGTCTTCGGGTAATAATGATACTGTATTGAATGATTTCTTTTGTTGTATCCATCCGTAAACCAAAGGCACAATAAAAAGTGCCGCTACAGTAGATGCCGCAAGGCCACCAATTACAGCACGACCTAAAGGAGCGGATTGATCACCAGCCTCACCCATGCCGCTGGCCATTGGTATCATTCCGGCAATCATTGCCAGGCTTGTCATCAAAATGGGACGCAACCTTATACTGGCAGCAACGGTAGCAGCTTTGAAAGGGTCTTTATATTCCATTCTCAACGCTTCCGCATTGGTGACAATAAGAATTGCATTGGCTACCGACACACCCACCGCCATAATTATACCCATGTATGATTGCAGGTTGAGCGTGGCTCCGGTAGCTAACAGCATTAATAATGCCCCCAGCAAAACCGCAGGCACGGTTGCCAATACAGTAACGGATAAACCAAAAGACTGGTAATTGGCTGCCAGCAAAAGCAATATCACTACAATAGCAGCTATTAAACCTGTCTGTAAAGAAGAAAGCGTTTCTATCAGCAATGAAGACATTCCTTTTATTTCTGCAAGTACACCTGTTGGTGCAGTGCCTGCATCCTTTAATGCTTTTTGTACGGCATTGGTAGCTGTTCCCAAATCCTTTTTATAAACATTAGCGCTGATGGTTACAAAGCGACGCGGACCACTTCTGTCATACTCACCAGGCAAACTATCTACAGAAAGTGTTGCTACCTCACCCAACAAAGGTCTTGGCTGACCTTTAACCAAGGGCGTTTGTTGCAATGCTTCTACGGAGTTCATTATATACTCAGGCACTTGCACCTGTGTCTGGTAAGTGTAGGATGTTCTATCATCCAGCCAAAAGTTTTTACTGGTGTAGCGGCTGGAAGAAGTTGTCGCTGTAATGCTGCGTGCCACAGCATCCGGAAACAATCCCATCATTGCCAGCTTTTCCCTGTCCATCGCAATATTGATAGTAGGCAATTGAAGCGGTTGTGCTGTCTGCACATCACGCAGGTAATCTACTTTCTGCAATTCATGCAACACTTTGGCAGAATAAGCCTTTATATCCTCCATGTTTTTTCCGGCTATTCTTACTTCTATAGGAGTTGAAGCCCCTTGTGCCATAATCTTTTCTGTAAGTTCTATGGGCTCAAAAGAAATTTTAAGACGGGGAAAGTGTGCGGCAATATTTTTACGCAATGTTTCTTTCAGGTCTTCCATCTTTACCTTATAATCTTCTGCAAGGTTTACCTGTATTACAGATTCATGCGTACCGCTGTTAAAAATATACAGGTTGCTGGTACCGAAATTAGAAGGCACCAATCCTACAAATGCAGAGCTGATGGCTATTTGATTATGAACCGTTGAATCAATAATATCTAGCACAGCTTTAGTTACTCTCTCGGTTACCTCTAACCGCGTTCCATCCGGTTCACGCAGGCGCAACTGCAATTGCCCATTGTTTGTTTTTGGTAGCAAATCTTTACCCGTAATCATAAAACAAAAACCTGCAGCACCAATTGCCAATATCAAATACACTATTACAATCGGTTTTCTGTAAGGCATTCTTTTTTGCAGCCAATTGCCAAGGCCGGTTTTCAGGCGTTGAAAAAAATTGTTTTCTTCCGGATGTTTATGGTCCTCCTGTGTATGTTCATTCACTTCTGTTACTTCAGCATCGTTCAATGCAAGGCCGGCATGTGCATGCGGTTCATCATGTTTATACGGCGATGAATGATCTTTTAATATCCAGTTGGCAATTACAGGTACCAGGGTTTGTGCTGCTATAAAAGAAATGATCATAGCAAAACCAATAGAAAGCGACAATGGCAGAAACATAGCCTTAGGCACGCCACTCATTACCAATGCGGGTGCAAAAACCGCCAGTATGCACAGCAAGATCAACAATAAGGGAAACGATATTTCAGAACAGGCATCTAATATAGCTTGTGGTTTACTCTTTCCCATTTCCAGGTGTTGGTGAATGTTCTCGATGGTTACCGTTGCCTGATCCACCAATACACCGATTGCCAAAGCAAGGCCGCTCAACGTCATAATATTAATAGTTTGACCAGCCAATTTCAATAACAATACAGCACTAAGCACCGCTATCGGAATTGTAATAATCACCACTACACTGCTGCGCCAGTCTTGCAGAAAGAGCAATACCATCAACCCGGTTAATATGGCACCAAGAATGCCTTCTGTCATTAAACTCTTTGCGGAATTAATAACAAACACGCTTTGATCAAACTCGTAACTGATGTTTACGTCTTCAGGCAACAAGCTTTTCATTTCACCTAATTTTGAACGAAGCGTTTGCACTACTTCCCATGTAGAAGCATCGGCTGTTTTTACTACAGGAATGTAAACAGAACGTTTGCCATTCACCAATGCATAATCTACTGTTACATCAGCACCATCTGCTACATTGGCAATGTCCCTTACAAAAACAGTACTGCTGCCGTTGCTTTTAATAGGTATGTCTTCAAAATGCTGTACTTTTTCTTCCAGCGAGTTTACAGAAGTAACATACATCATACTGTCTACACGCAGGTTTCCAGATGGTGTGGTAACGTTGTTTTTCGCAATAGCTTCCACTACTTCATCTGCAGATAAATTGTACGTGCTTAGTTTGTTGGGATCTACATTAATCAGAACAGATCTTGCATTGGAGCCAAACGCTGGTGCTGCAGAAAGACCCGGAACTGTTGCAAACAGAGGCCTGATCCTTGTAAGTGCCAGGTCGAACATCTCTTTCAAAGATTTTGTCTTGCTGCTAAACACCAATTCTCCTACAGGCAAAGAAGATGCATCAAAACGTACCACCTGAGGCGGCAAAGAACCCGGCGGAAAAAAGGCCAGCATCCTGTTTGATTGCAATGCAACTTGTGCAGTTGCTTCCGCCATATCTGTATTCTCGTAGAAACTCAGCTTTACTAACGCTAATCCTTGTATGTTTTTACTTTCAATATTTTTTATACCGTTTACATACAGGAACTGGTCCTGCATGCGTGTAGCAAAAAATCCTTCCATTTGTTTAGCACTCATGCCGCCATACTGCTCAATTACATAAATAGTAGGTGAATTAAGCTTGGGAAATATATCTATAGGTATGCTGCGAACAGCTACTACTGCAAACAATAGCAAGCCTATGAACAATACCAATATGGCGATGGGCCTTTTTAAGGCAGCTCTTACCATAAAAATTATTTTATTAGTTGAATAAATTGAGAGAGGCTTCCATTGGCGGTTGCTTTTGATAATTGCGCCAGCCACCAATCGCTCACCGTTTGTATATAATCTGTTTGAGAGCGGTACAGTACAAAAGAAGCATTGGTAAGGTCTACCAATGAGATGATACCTGCTTTGTATTGCGCCAGTTTCTGATAATAAGTATCCTTTGCAGATTTTAGTTGTATGGGCAATTCCGCCAGGTTATCTTCATTTACCTGCAATGCCCGATCCGCCTGTGTTGCAGCTAATGCTAAATTTAACTTCTGCTGTTCTAAATCATAATTGCTTGCCTGCAATTGGAATTTATTAATGGCCAGTTTATCTTTTTTATACAAGCCATTAAAGAGATTATAAGTAAGCGCAATACCCGCCATATAATTGTAACGTTGATAACCCAGGCCTGCTGACAGTGATTTGTAATCGTCGTTATACTGAATGGCAGAACCCCTAACCCATGTACTGGCTGCTAATAAAACCTTTGGCATGTATGTCTTTTTGATAAGCGTTTTATTGCTTTCAAAAATCATATTGCGTTTTGCATAGTAATCCAGTAAAGGGTTGCTAATTGTATCCTGGCTAATAGCAAGCAATGCAGGTTTGCTGGCGATAAAATCATTACCCAAGCTGTCTGTACTTATGTTTTGTGCAGGAATGCCGGTTAAAAAAGCCAATTGATCTTTTAACTGTGCTAGCAGCCCTACTGATTGATTATAAGTTATCCTTGCTTTTGACAACTCCGCTTTTGAGAGCGAAGAATCAGAACCGGCTTTAATGCCACTTGCTGTTAATGCCTGTATTACTTTGAAGATACTATCATAGCGCCTTACATTTTGTTCATCTGCATCCAGTTTATATTTTGCTTTTAGTAAACTAAAATATGCGTTGGCTACAGATGCCTGCAAGAGGTATTGCTCTCTTTCAAGATCTGACTGCTGCAAGCTGGTATAAGCTTTTGCATTGTTAAGCTTCGCATTATTCAATCCAAAATTGATCAATTCATATTCGGCATACAATGCACCAATATTACCGGTGGCAGCCTGTCCTATATTATCTGCTCTCACGCCGGCTGAAGAAGAAGGCGTTATGCCTATGGGAAGATAGCTGCCCGCCAGGGAATTATCTGTTCCAATATTTACCTGGTCGCTGATTTTTAATTGTGGTAAAAAAGAGTGTCGTGTGTCCGTAACATTTGCTTTCGCCGCATCTACTAACGCCTGCTTTTGTAATAATACCGGTAAATGATTTTTTGCAGCATTTGCCAGCTCAGGCAATTGATATTTTTTTTCTTGTGCAAAAACAGTACTGCCAGTAACAAGCAAGACTATGCTTACTACTGCGCAGATCTTTCTGCTGCAGAAATACTTCATACTATATGTTTAAAATGAAAAATGTTGTTTAGAAAAAACTAAACAACAGGGGGGCCACGCAATGCATGTGCGGGTGGAAGAGAAGAAGGAATAAAGCCACTGCTGTAATGCACATGCAGTTTAGAAGCAACATGGCAAACCAGGGGTTTAATAACAATAGTATTGCAGGTAATAGCCTCTTGTGGATGATAACGTTTGTTGAGACGAAACGCGGCTTTGTTTTCTTTTGGAATGGCGCTTTTAACCAGTTCCGTTTTTTCTTTATTTGAATGCGCCTGTAATTGCGAAAAAACTGGTTTGCCAGAAACCCTTGCGTTAATATCAAAATTGTAAAACAACTGAACAAAGAAAAAAGAAGTGTACAGCAATAACAATGGCAATTTTGCCAACCCGGTAATAATATGATGCGTTCTGGGGTTCATTTAGTATCTGCTGGGTAGCAAGATAGACAAAGTTTTTGTTAATGGTTTGCTACTATCGTTACTTTCAGGCAGTCAATCACTAAACAGTGATAATTAAAATGTTTTTATGCTATTCATCCGGCTATAATTTTATTTGTAAATAAAAAGCAGTTTTGATTTTTTAACTAGTTGATTATCCTGCGTTATAATGCTAACAGCACTTACGGGATAACCGTCTGAACGTAAAGTATACTGGTAACTTATAGCGACGGTCGAAGAAGTTGCGGGGGCAGAAATCGCCCAGCTAGAATATTTACTTGTTTGTTGGCTAATTAGGTGCAATGGAGCATAACCTGCGTTCATATAGTTGCCTATGCCATAAGATTGAAAATATTCTTTTTGACTTGCAGCATAAGCTTTATGCACCGGGTTTGGATTAGTTAAATAATTTGTAGTTATTTCACGAGACTCGAAATTTAAAAGCCCGTTCGGATTATTGTCTGAATAAGCAATTGTGTCAATTTGATAGACTATATCATTGCTGGCATTAATAGTCTGGTGTATTTGCCAGTGCTCTGTTGCAGAGTAATTATTCATTAACGGAACATGATTTACAAAATCACGGGTAATTAAACCTTGCTGGTAAGTATAACTAGATTCATAACTAACCATATCAGTTGATCTTGTTGAGTCGCTTGCATAATGGCCATTAAGGTATTTAATTCTTGTAGTATCGATCGTAACTACAGATGTCTGAGTACGCTTAATAGTTTCAGAAGCCAATGTATCTGAACTGTTATTGTATTTTAGCATCATTGCCAAATAATATGACGTATCCCGGGTTGACGTAGAACCTAATTCAGATATTGCAATTGGTCTGTTGTTGCTATCATAAGAAAAATAAGTGCGGGTAATAGTATCCTTTGGTGCAGATAATGTTGTATCTATCTCATATACTCTCACCAATGTAGTACTAAGTGGCGCTGATGGTGATGGTGAAGGAGTTGAGTCTTTTTTGCAGCTAATAAGACCTAAAATCAAGATAAGCAAGCTAAACGTGGTTTTCATGGCTGCAATATAAGGTTTAAAAAAATCGCCAAAATTCAAGAATGTATTGACGTAGTAAATATAATTTTGTTTTTTTTAAAATACAATGCCTTAGCCGTGTCATTAACAATTAAGCTTGAGGCAAAATACAAAAGGACGTCATAATGACGTCCTTTCTGCTAAACAAGAAATGATATTTTAGAAAGTATACTTAACTCCCAACTGACCTTGCCAACGTGAGTTGATTGGGTCGTTTGTATAATAATGATTGTTGGTTGGTTGTAAAAATTGGAATGTTGGTGCGTAGCCAGTTGATGGATCTCCGACTGCTTTACCACTGCCATCCGCAACAAATTTCAGGAAGTTAACAGTATAGTTGTTGGTGTTGCTTACAAAAGTAATATGGCCCCAGTTGTTGTTGATAAAGTTCAATACATTGAAAATATCGAAGCTTACCTGCAGAGAATGAGCATTGTTGTTTTTGCTAAGCTTAAACTCGTGCATCAGTTTCATATCCACATCGTGGTTCCATGGTGTACGCAAACCATTACGTTCTGCATATTGACCACGACGCGTTTTCAGGTAACTGTCTCCATCAACAAAAGCATTGAAAGCGGCCCTGTTTGTTGCATCTAATATCATTGTATTAGATTCTGCTACTGTTGGTATATATGGTAATGCAGAGCTTCCGTTGATGATATTGCCGGGTGTGCTTGCATAAATCAAACTGTAGGGGCTGCCAGAAGAGCCGGAATAAAAGAAGTTAAGTGAAGTGATATTCATTTTGTTCCATGCAAGAGATCCGCCCAATAATGCTACGATGTGGTGACGCAAATCGAAGTTGGAATAACCCAATTGCGGATTGTTGGGAGAAATAGCAGGGTTGTAATCCCAGTTGCTCTGCATAGAGTTACGAATACCATTGGCAACGTCTTTAGACTGACCATAAGTATAAGCAACAGACCAGTTAAAGTTGAAAGTTGCAGTGCTGCCAACATGTATGTTGTTAGTTACTTTAGACAATTGCCCTGTAATGTTATAGCGATATCCCTCGCTGGTATTGCTCAACAAGAAGATATTAGAGAACTGGCTGCTGTTATTTGCACTTGGTGCGTATATAGGCGTTTGTGTAGGTCCGCTCGTGTAGTATTGCGTTACATCTTTCCTGTTTATCTGCTGGAACATTACGTCATGTATTGTCTTTGTGTACATCACATCTGCAGTGAACTTGTAACCATTTCCAAATTTCAGATCAACAGCTATGTTAGAACGCCAAACAGTAGGCAGTTTAAATTTATTGTCAACCAAATCCACTTCTCTTGTTTTAACTGCACCTGGAGAAATAGCACCTACTGTTGTAACCAGGTTAGCTGGTCCTGTTAGTGGTAATACGCCACCAGGCAATGACGCACTCTTAATATCAATATTATTGAAATTAGGGCCGCTCAGTGTATAAGCATAACCTAACCATGCAAAAGGAATCCTTCCGGTAAAGATGCCGGTACCACCTCTTACAACTACAGTTTTGTTACCATTCACATCCCAGTTAAATCCTAATCTTGGAGACAATGCTGCATTGCCAAACCATTTGTTATTAAACTGAGAAAACGGTGTGTGAGAATAAGTAGGGTTTGTTGTATTGACATTATCAGGAACATTATTAAGAGCAGTATCAGTAGCTGGTTGAGATCCTACATAAGAATAATCAACACGCAGACCCGGTGTTAATTTGAAACGGCTGCTGATGGATATTTCATCCTGCAAATACAAGCTTATCAATCCAACACTGAATTTGCTGCCTGGTACATTGTTTCTCAAATAATCGTAACCATTTTTGTTGGGGTCTGTAGCATAAGCAGAACGAACACGGCTTGGTTTGTTGGCATCAAAATCTGCAATGCTATTGTACTGCCAACGGCCATTCCATGAGTTTACAAAACCATAGTTGAAATCATAAAACTCGTTGTGTGTGCCCAATGTAAATTTATGTGCACCTTTATTCACCGTTACATTATCTGTAAACTCAAATGTTTTCTGACGCTGATCATAAATAGCAGCTTCGCGCCATGTTCCTAACCATACGTTGGTAGCACCATTGGTGATATCTGCATAAGGTGTTGGGTTAGGATCACCGGGGTATGTGCGGTAATCATGCACATTGATATAACCCAATATCAACTGGTTGTTTACTGTATTGCTGAACTTGGTTTTAAGTTCTGCTACTACGTTTATGTTCTTGCTGGTTTGTGTAAAGTCGGTTGAACTGAATTGAAATATATAAGGTGTACGCTCCAGGTTATTGCCCCATCCTTTGGTATAGATTCCTCTTAGTGTAAGTGTGTTTTTGCTGTCTATGTTATAATCAAGACGGCCAAAGAATTTATTACTCTTTGTAAAAATCTTGTCGGCAGAATAACTACCTGCATTAAAACCTGCTGCTGCAAAATGTGAAGCAATATCCTGCGCCTGTGCTACTGTAATAGCAGCACCTGGATCACCTGCGTTGTAAAAAGTTGGTTCCTGGCGACGGGTAAGTTCTGCATTCGCAATAAAAAACAATTTGTTTTTAATGATGGGACCGCTTAATGTACCGCCATACTGATAATCATAAAAGTCAGATCCAATTTTTGTTTTGTAGGCATCGGGGCTTTTACCCATTAAGGTTTGATTTCTGCCATAGCCATAAATAGATCCGTGAAAATCGTTGGTACCGCTTTTGGTTACTGCATTTACGCTACCGCCGGTAAAATTACCCAGCTTAACGTCGTAAGGGGCAAGTTGAACCTGTACTTCCTGTATCACATCAATGCTATAAGGATTGGTACGTGTTCCGGAACCTGCAGTACCAGATTGACCGCCACCGCTTACGCCACCAAAAGAGTTGCTGAAACCAATCGCATCATTGTTCATAGCGCCATCCAGCGTAATATTATTATAACGGAAATTGCTACCCGCAAATGAGTTGTTGTTAGACTGAGGCGTAACACGTGTAAAATCTGACAAGCTACGGCCAATAGAAGGCAACGTATTCATTTGCGTTCTGCCCACAGAAATACCAGAACCAACACCACGCTTGCTACCGGTTACTACTACTTCTTTCAGGTTTTTGTCTTCTGCTTTTAGTGCTACGTTGGCATCGGGGTTGTTGCCAAGGCTAAGGTTAATATTATCTAATGTCTGCGTAACCATTCCTGTAAAAGAAATAGTTATTGTGTATGGGCCGCCTGGTTTCAGGTTAGGCAAAATAAAAATACCCTTGCTGTTTGATTGTGTGCCGGTAGTATAACCGGTTGGTTCGTGTTTGGCTACTATAGAAGCACCAGGTACAATAGCACCTTTAGCATCTGTAATAACACCACTTAGGGTAGAAGTGGTTTCCTGCGCAACAGCACAGGCAAAAGAAAAAATCAGGGTTAGGAAAATAGGCACTCGTTGCAGTAAGCGTTTCATTCTGTTAAAATTTTCGCAAAGCTACCCGTGCCATGTTACTGGTTTGTTACGTCAGTATTAACGAAAGATGATCCCAATGTTACCGGAATGTTACGGAAAACAGCTTTTAGCTCTTAGCCATGAGCTGTGAGCTTCTATAATGATATAAAGAGAAGTTTTAGGACGCTGGCAGTAGTTCTCTCAGCGGCTTTGGTTGTGTCACTCACTTGTACGGTAAATCTTTATTGAACTTCAGTCCGCTCCTTAAAACCCTAAGCCGTCAAAAGCTTTCCTTAAATATATTATGCTAAATCAAAGGAAACGGCTAGTAGCTAGTGGCTCACAGCTAGCAGCTTTCCCTATCTTTGCCGTCCTAAAAAACGGGGATATGTTTAACAAAAGGACCAAAGTAAAAGACCTGCTGGCCACAGAAACTACCGGCCAGGAAGTAACGGTTATGGGATGGGTGCGCACCTTTCGCAACAACCAGTTTATTGCGCTCAACGATGGCAGCACTAATAATAATATACAAGTGGTGGCCGAGCTGGGCAAGTTTGACGAGTCTTTGTTAAAACGCATCACCACAGGTGCTTCATTAAAAGTAATCGGGGAAACCGTTGCTTCAGTGGGCAAAGGGCAAAAAGTAGAAATAAAAGCAGCCAGCATAGAAATTTTGGGTGATAGCGATGCTGAAAAATTTCCATTGCAACCCAAAAAGCATAGCCTGGAAGTTTTTGAGAGAAAAAGCCCACTTGCGTTTTCGTACCAACACTTTTGGATCAGTGTTCCGCGTAAGGCATGCACTGGCTTTTGCCATTCACCAGTTTTTTAACGAGAAGGGATTTGTATACCTGCATACACCTATTATTACAGCAAGTGATGCAGAAGGAGCCGGCGAAATGTTTAAAGTAACCACCCTGCCTTTTGATAAAACGCCGCGTAACGAAGACGGTACTGTTAACTTTAAAGAGGACTTTTTCGGACGTGCTACAAATCTAACAGTAAGCGGCCAGTTAGAGGGAGAATTAGCGGCTATGGCTTTCAGTGAGATTTATACATTCGGACCAACCTTCCGTGCAGAAAATTCTAATACTGCTCGTCACCTGGCAGAGTTCTGGATGATAGAACCGGAGATGGCTTTTTGTGACCTGGAAGACAACATGAACCTGGCTGAAGCATTCATCAAATACATTATTAAGTATGTGATGGATCATAACAAAGAAGATTTGGAGTTTTTGGCTCAACGACTTGCAGAAGAAGAAAAAGCTTTGCCGCAAGACAAACGCAGTGAAATGGGCTTAATAGAAAAGCTGGAGTTTGTGGTGAACAACGATTTTGAGCGCATCACTTATACCGAAGCAATTGATATTTTGCGTGAAAGCAACCATAACAAAAAGAAGAAGTTTCAATACCTGGTAGATAAATGGGGAGTAGACTTACAAAGTGAACATGAAAGATACCTGGTAGAAAAACATTTCAAGAAACCGGTTATTCTTACCAACTATCCCAAAGACATTAAAGCGTTTTACATGCGCCAGAATGAAGATGGCAAAACTGTAGCCGCCATGGATATTTTGGCACCAGGCATTGGCGAAATAGTAGGCGGTTCTCAGCGTGAAGAAAGATTAGATAAACTTGAACAGCGCATGGCAGAAATGCACATACCAGCAGAAGAGTTATGGTGGTATTTGGATACACGTCGCTTTGGTGCTGTACCACATGCCGGCTTTGGTTTGGGTTTTGAAAGGATTGTATTATTTGTAACCGGCATGACTAATATCCGCGACGTAATTGCATTCCCTCGTACACCAAAGAATGCAGAGTTTTAGCAAAGCTGGAATAATAGCTTAATCGAAGTAAATTATAATTGAAGGTCCTGGTTTTACCAGGGCCTTTTTATTTTTATGGATTTTCTTTCTTCCAACATCTCATAGTTACAGTACCAGTATTTATCACCAATATATTTTTATGGCAGAAATTAATAACGGCGATACCGGCCACGGTAAGCGCAAAGGCGGTGTACGTCGTAGCAAAAAATTATCAACCAAAGTAGATCTTACTCCAATGGTAGATTTGGGCTTTTTACTGATTACTTTTTTTGTGTTTACTACTTCTATGAGTAAACCGAAAGAGATGCCATTGATTTTGCCTGCCGGTGACACACCGAGTATGCCCAGTGGTGAAACTACTACGCTCACAATTATCCCTATTGCCAACGACAAAATCTTTTATTATCATGGGCAATTGGATAATGCCGTGGCAAAAAACTTGTATGGGGTTACCAGCTTTTCTTTGAAAAATGGTATTGGCGATATAATAAGAGACAAACAAAAAAAGCTAAACGCAAGTGTTAAGTTTAAGAAAGAAGACTTAATGTTAATAATAAAGCCTACGCAAGACGCAAGTTATCAAAACGTGGTAAATGCTTTGGATGAGGTTTTAATTAACGTACTTAAACATTACGTGTTGGCAGATCTTGATGATGCAGAAAAAGAAACACTTGCCAAACTGGGCATCAAATAAGCAGTAGTGTAGATTAGCATAAAACAAAAACGGCAGCCTGTAATAGGCTGCCGTTTCTTTATTGGCTCAGAAATTTGAATGTCGTTTAGAACAGATGGAGGATTGGATTTCTGAGTACGATTAATGCGTTTTCTTAGGACTTGGATAATTTGGACGGACAAATGGTTTTGGGTCTTCTTTCGGATAACTGGATACTGGTTTCTTTTCTAAGGCTTGGATTCGGATTCTTCTTTCGGATAATTGAACTTGTCTGGTCTTCTAGGTTTGGATGTTGGCTCTTCTTTGGATAATTGAATTCGTCTGGTTTTCTAAGGTTGGATTCGGGTTCTTCTTTCGGATGATTGGTTCGGCTTTCTTAGGATTCTCGGATGTAAGGTTTAGGGGTTTTCTACGGTTTAGGATTTCGGGGTTATCAGGGGATTTGGATATTTCGTTCTTGCTGATACAAAGATGCAACACAGATAGCCCCTAATGAAACTAATTCGGCATTGGGGCAGTTTCTTTCGATAAATGGAAGAAAACAACGGATAAGACACCCGCCCCCCTAAAGGGGAGCGCCAAGACACAGCCTACCTGCTAGCTACTAGCTTGTTTTAAGTCAAGAGAAAAGCTGATTTGTAAAGGAGAAACTCACCGGCAAACACTTGCAGCTTGCAGCTTTCTTCCAGCTATTCTAACGTTTAGTGTTCGCATGCTGAAATGCAGTCACCCTTCTTTTTACATCTTCCCTCACATTCACGTAAAACAAATTGATGTCGCCAATATGATAGTTTTTGCGTTTTATTAAAATCCCACCGGAGAAGTGCAGCCTGCCAATCCACAAAACGCCATCGTGAATTTGTGCGTCGGTTAGATGTTTTTTAAGCTTATTAAACTTTAGCAGGATAGAACCTTTGTTCAATTCGTTATTTGCATAATCTGTTGTTGTGGTCCAATTGAGTGGATTGGTAATTAAACCTGTTCCGTTTTCTTTTATTACAAAGTCTGGTTCATATTCTTTTTTATAAGTCCGCCATCCGCAAATGCATCCGGTTTGTAGAGAATCGTTGCACATTTTTAAAGAGGTAAACTTATTGTTTGGGATATACATACCAATTACATAAGCCGCCGCCAGTTGTTGCTGCAATGGCTTTCCATCAAAAAACTCTTTCAACAATCTTTGTGCATGGGTGCTGCCCTGGCTATGAGAGGCAATGATAATGGGCTTGCCGTGATTATAATTATCGAGGTAAAATTGAAAAGCATTCTTAATGTCTGCATAAGCAGTATCGAATGCTTTTTTTGCATTTGCAGTATCTGTAGTAAAGTAAGCACGAATATTTGCCTGGCGATAGCGTGGTGAATAAATGTTGTAATCATTAAATGCGCTGGCCTGATAAAGTATGGTAGTGTAATCTGTTTTCGCATTCAGGTTGGCGTCGTTAATATTTGCATTCCAACCAGTATCTGCAAAATTGGTAAATGTGGTGGGATAAAGAAAGAAAACATCTGCTGTGGTATCTATTAAATAATTTTTTCGCAAAGGCCTGGGTACGCTGTCTGAAGGATCTCTTTTTTGTGGATGGGCAGCCCAGTAATAAAGATCGCGGTAGTTTGGCGCAAGGGTTGTATCTGTATTTTTATACCTGGAAATGTATTGTGTATACTTGGGAGAACACCCTGTAAAAAACAAACAAAGAACATAAAATAAAAGACTGCTTTGGGGTTTGTGCATTTTTTAAAATTAGGGAAAGATTCGTCGCAGATTTGTCCGTTCATAGTATTAACCAATTTTTTTTAAAGCCTTTTTATAGTTTATCTAACCAGAGGACAACTGGTGGCGCTGAAATAATTTCTTACATTTACTAGTTCAAATTAATCACCATAAATTTTTATCATTATGGCAATCCCGGTAGTAAACCTGGCAGATTTCCTGAGTGGCGATCCCCAGTTAAAGCAAAAATTTGTAAATGATATAGGTAAGGCATATGAGGATGTTGGTTTTGTTGCTGTAACCAATCATGGCATTCCGGAAGATTTGATAGCAGATTTGTATAAATATGTTCAACAGTTTTTTGCAATGCCGCTTGAAAAGAAAAAGGGTTATGAAGTTCCTGGTCTTGCGGGGCAACGTGGCTATACATCTTTCGGTAAAGAACATGCAAAAGGAAGTGATGCTCCGGATCTGAAAGAGTTTTACCAGCACGGGCAAATGGTTGAAGATGGCGATCCTATTAAAAAAGAATACCCGGATAACGTAGTAATTAAAGAAGTTACCGCCTTTACGCCTACTTTAAACAGAACTTATAGAACGTTTGAAAAATCGGGCAGGGCATTGTTACAGGCCATTGCACTTTACTTAAAACTGGATGAGCATTATTTCGACAAGTATATACACAATGGCAATTCCATTTTAAGAGCAATACACTATCCTCCTATTACATCAGAGCCAAAATCTGCTATACGGGCAGAACAGCATGAAGACATCAATCTTATTACTTTATTGGTAGGGGCTTCTGCGGGCGGCTTGCAAATTCTTACCAAACAAAATGAATGGGTGGATGCTATCTCTCTGCCAGATCAAATTGTAGTAAACGTAGGCGATATGCTGCAAAGGCTTACCAATAATAAATTGAAATCAACAACCCATCGTGTGGTAAATCCGCCAAGAGAATTGTGGCATACTTCACGTTTTTCCATTCCGTTCTTCTTACACCCTCGCAGTGAAATGAGCCTGGCATGTTTGCCAAGTACAATCGATAATGCGCATCCAAAGGCTTACCCTGATGCTACTGCAGGAGAATACCTGGACGAAAGGTTAAGAGAAATTGGGTTGAAGAAGTAATATCATTTCAGTGTATAAAAGACTTAAATTACTATTGCCCTGACAATGTCGGGGCTTTTTCATTCCTTTTGGTTGAATTTTTAGGTCGAATATCCTCCGCTCATCCGCTTCAATTTACCATTTATACATTTCAGCAAAAATTATCTTGAAATGGATTTCAATATAAATAATTGAAAAACAATTGTTTTGTATAAAACCGATTATCTTTTTATAAAAATTACCTTCCTTAGGATGGTACTTTGTGTTGCATAGTACTGAAACTTTCACTATGTTTGTGTTGTCAAAGTAGAAAAGAGCTAAATCCGCCGGGGCGGGCAGCCAAAGAGAAGCAGACCATTAAACCTTATCCAAAACCTTATCCAATTTGTCTGTCCGCCCCGGTATTAAATACAGCGCATATGAATATTGAGAACACACAAAGCCAGATGCGGAAAGGGATACTGGAATTTTGTATCCTTTCCATCATCCGCCGCGGAGAGTCTTATCCAAGTGATATTGTGGAGGAGATGAAAGCTGCCAATATGAATATTTTTGAAGGCACCCTTTATCCCCTGCTGACGCGGCTAAAAAATGCAGATATGCTTACCTATCGTTGGGTAGAAAGCAACTCCGGACCGCCCCGCAAATATTTCTCGCTTACAGAAAAAGGCCAGGCCTTTTACAAAGAATTAGAAGATACCTGGAAAGAACTGGCAAATGCGGTAAATACACTGGCCAAAAAAACGGAGAGCATGCCAGATACCACTAACCAAAACCCATCCTTCTAACTTCAACTTCTAAACAGCAGTACAATGAAAAAGATTATCAATATAAATTTTCAGGGCCGGGTAATTCCCATAGAAGAAACGGCTTACGATACCCTGAAACAATATGTAGACAGCCTGCGAAAGTATTTTGCCAATGAGGAAGGCCGCGACGAAATCATCAATGATATAGAAAGCCGTATTGCCGAACTGTTTTCTGAACGCCTGAAACGTGGCAGCGCCTGCATTACAGACGATGATATCAATGCCGTTATCAGCAGCATGGGCCGCCCACAGGATTTTGAAGAACAAACAGGCGGATCTACTGAAAGCAATAATACTTATCAAAGCAGCAATCAGCAAACACAAACACCCCCACCGAACTACAGTACAAACAATGTAGGCCGTGGTCGTCTTTACCGCAATGCAGACGATAAAATTGTTGGTGGCGTATGCAGTGGCTTGGCCAATTACCTTGGCATAGACCCCGTTATATTGCGTGTAATCTTCGTGATTTTGTTTGGCGCTCTTTTCTGGGTGTATATATTATTGTGGATCATCGTACCATCACAATCATTGCAAACCAATATAACAAAACGTCTTTACCGCAATGCAGATGACAGGGTTTTAGCTGGTGTGTGTGGTGGTCTTTCCTCTTATTTTAATATTGATAGCTGGATACCCCGTTTGGTATTTGCGCTGCCTTTAATTATTGGCCTTATTTCAGGTACTATGAATGCTATTTGGTGGAATTGGGATTTTGGTTTCACACCACGCATGATTACCGGTTCATTGGGCAGCACACTTGTTCTTACTTATATCATATTATGGATAGCTGTTCCTTTTGCTTCTACAGCTTCAGAAAAACTGGAAATGCGTGGCGAAAAGGTTGACCTTAATTCTATACGTGACACTGTAAAAGAAGACCTGGAGAATTTTAAAACAAAAACGGAGAAATGGGGACAGGAAGTAAAACAAACTGCGCAGGAGTTTGGAAGCAGGGCTTCAGAACTTGGTCAGGCAACCAGTACCAACGTCAGGAACTTTGCGCATGAAGCCGCACCCATGGCAAGGAGAGCAGGTAGCGGTATTGGCCATGTAATTGGCGTGTTGTTTAAAGCGTTCTTTCTTTTTATTGCCGGAATTATTGCCATTAGCTTGTTTGGTGTATTGATTGCACTGGTATTTGGAGGCATGGCTGCATTTCCGCTTAAAAACTTTATACTGCAAGGTCCCGGACAAGACTTGCTTGCATGGGCTACACTGATACTGTTTCTTGGCGTGCCGCTGGTAGCTTTAATTACCTGGTTGGTTAGGCGCATCATGGGTGTTCGTTCTAAAAACCATTACCTCGGTTATACTTTTGGTGCGCTATGGCTGGTAGGCTTGTTCTGCTTCATTTTCCTGATTGGATCTTTTGCCAGGAACTTTAAGGTAAGAATGCCTGTTGAAGATAAGATTGCCGTAACAATGCCCAGCAATGGCAAGTTATATGTAGATGCTTCCCGCTCTAACCTGGAATATTATCATGGCGATTGGTTTGGATTTCGCTTTAATGACGAAATGCCGGTATATGGCGCAAACATGGACACGTTGATGTTGAATACCGTAAGAGTGAAATTGGTGAAAAGCAAAGACAGCAGCTTTCATGTAATACGAGTTAAGCTAAGCCAGGGAAATACCCGTGAAATAGCTACACAAAATGCCCAAAAAATAAAATTCGATATAACACAGCAAGACACCCTGCTTACTTTTCCGGAAGGCTTTGCTGTAAGCAGCACCGATAAGTTCAGGAATCAACAGGTATTAATGGTTATTGAAGTACCTGTTGGCAAAAGAATAGAAATGGGTGATGCATTAAGACGTTATAACTGGTTTGATATAAACGTAAACAACAGGCATGGCTGGAACATCAGCTTTGATGATTATAATGACGAGAGTTACTCTTGGGATGCCAATACAGAGTACATTATGATACCAGACGGTTTGAAAAAAGTAAAAGAGTTGGATCCAGTAGAACTGAAAAATGGTCGTTACAAAGTAATTGTTACTGATGAGGAAAAAGATGACAAAGAAAATAGTGATTATGAAAACAAAAACAACGGCAACCATTATCGCTATAAACAATTAGAAGACTCTATCAAAGAAAAAGCAAAAGATAAACTCCGCGAAGAATTGAAAGTGAAAGACAGTATTGACAGAGAAAAAAAGCTGAAGGAAATTATTAAAAGCACCACAAGCGTACAGCCAGATAAATCAGACGCAGCAGAAGAGATATTAGGATCTGGCCATATGGTATCTCCTGTTTTAATGAGTGCCGGCATATAAAATTGTTATTACCTGCATGCCGCTGCACCAACCCATCAGTTGGCAAGCGGGTTGAAGTTGGAACCAGCCCCGCATTTTTTAATGAGGGGCTTTTTTATACGTTCCTCGCAGCTAGCGCAAAGGAACGGCGGAAACAGCGATAACAGTAGAAACCTTTTTGCTAAGTCTACATCAAAAAAAAATATGATTATTATACTTTCAAAACATCATCAAATGAAAAAAAATTACCTGCTGGCTTTTGCCGCTGCCATTAGCATTACTTTATTGTTTTCCTGCCGTCATCATAATCATGGTGGCAGTATTGGAATTACTATTTCTGAGTCTGGCAATGTGTATAAACTTGAAGCCGACTACAATGAAGATTTAACCGGTAAAGTACAGCGCTACATCAACCGACAGATTCAACCAAGCACACTTTTTACTTCTACAGACGATTACTTTGATGCAAACACAGAGTTAAAAGACAATACCCGGTTTTATATAAAATCTTCACCGGGCAGACTGCAGATAAAGTTTAATAAAAACGAAAATTCTTATGAATCGTACACACGCATAAAAGCAATGTACAAGGGCATTGCCAATGTTTTGAAAGAGCCACAAGGTCAATAAGATCGTTATCCTAAACCCGGTAATCACCATAAAACAAAAAGATATGCTTTATAAAAAAGTGCTTTTTGCATTGCTAACTATTTTTCTTTTTAGCAATTCTTTTTCTCAATCAATAGAAAAAGAAAAACTGGATCAATACATCCATTCGCTGGATTCTAATGAAAAATTGATGGGTGTGGTTTTGATATCTCAGCAAGGCCAAACTATTTACTCTAACGCTTTGGGATTTTCAAATATTTCCACGGGAGTAAAATCTAACAAGCTATCGATGTACAGAATCGGGTCTATTTCAAAAACAATTACAGCCACCTTAGTTTTAAAAGCTGTAGAAGAAAAAAAACTGGATACAGCAAAAACAATACAATCATTTTTTCCAACTATTAAAAATGCAGATCAAATTAAAATAAGCGATTTGCTAAACCATCATAGCGGCATACATAATTTTACCGGCGGCAATTTTACATCGTGGAATACAAAGCCAATTAACCGGCACGATTTAATAGATACCATTGCCAAAGGCGGCAGCGATTTTGCGCCTGGTTCAAAAGCCGCTTACAGCAATTCTAATTATGTTTTGCTTTCTTTTATACTGGAAGATGTTTATCATAAATCGTACGAAGCAATTCTAACTGAAAAAATTATTAAACCACTTCAACTGCAGCATTTTCAATTTGGCGATAAACAGATTGCTCCCAACAATAAAGCTATCTCATACAATTTTGAAGCAGGCTGGAATGCTGCTGCTGAAACAGATCTTTCTATACCCATGGGTGCAGGTGGCATATTGTCCTCCGCGGAGGATCTGGCCAAAGTGATGTATGCAATCTTCCAGGGAAAAATTATATCCACCCAAATGCTTCAGAAAATGAAAACCCAGGTGGATGGATATGGCTTCGGCCTTTTCGAAAAAAACATTGCTGGCAAAAAAGCATATACACATGATGGTGCCATAGACGGGTTTAATTCCTACTTCTATTTTATTCCGGAAACTCAAACTATTTACGTGCTGCTTTCTAATGCAGAAAACTATCCATTGGAAAAAGTAAACAACACAGCCATGTCAATCGTTTTTAACCAGCCTGTGGATTTGCCCAGCTTTGCAAACTACAAGGTTTCCGTTAAGGAGCTTGATCAATATACCGGCAAATACAGCAGCACCAGCAGCCCTTTGGTTATTGATATCTGGAACAAAAATAATTTTTTACTGGCGCAACCCCACGGACAACGGATATATACGATGACTGCCACTGATAGAAACAAATTCTCTCACGACAAAACCGGTGTTACGCTGGACTTTAACCCTGCAGAAAAACAAATGATATTGAAGCAGGGCTTGCAATCAATTGTATTCACAAAAGAATAGGTTCGTTATTAATTAATTATTGTTTCACTTTTTTGAAAGCAGATTATTAACCTTATTATTGCGTGCAACCGTTAATTTTGCAGCATTCAAATAATCCATCTTTTAAAACTCATGAAGGAAACCGCATTCACCAAAAAACACATTGCCCTTGGCGCAAAAATGGCCGAGTTTGCAGGATACAATATGCCTATTAGTTACTCTGGCATAAATGATGAACATGCAGCAGTACGCAATAACGCAGGCATTTTTGATGTAAGCCATATGGGCGAGTTTATCCTGAAAGGTGAAAATGCATTGGACCTTATACAGCGGGTTACCAGCAACGATGCTTCTAAGCTTACTGCCGGAAAAGCACAATACAGCTGCATGCCAAACGAAGAAGGCGGCATTGTAGACGATTTGCTTATCTATTGCATAGAAGAGAACAAAGTCTACATGATTGTAGTAAACGCATCCAACATAGAAAAAGACTGGAACTGGATTAGCAAATTCAATACAAAAAAAGTAGAGATGCACAACATCTCTGACAAAACATGCCTGCTGGCGGTGCAAGGCCCCAATGCTACAAAAATGCTGGAACCGCTTACAGAAATGGACATTCTCAACCTCAAATACTACACTTTTGCCAAAGGTGTGTTTGCTGGTGTTGACAACGTAATTGTAAGCGCTACCGGTTATACTGGTTCTGGTGGTGTGGAAATTTATTTTGAAGACAAAGATGATAATGCAGAAAAAATCTGGAACTCAATTTTTGAAGTGGGAGATCCTGTAGGCTTAAAACCAATTGGCCTGGGTGCCAGGGATACGCTGCGCCTGGAAATGGGCTATTGCCTTTACGGAAACGATATAGATGATACTACATCTCCGCTGGAAGCAGGCCTTGGATGGATTACCAAATTCAATAAAGACTTTACCGCTAAAGAGATACTGGAAACACAAAAAGCAGAAGGCGTAGAACGCAAATTAGTGGGCTTTGAGATGCTTGAAAAAGCCATTCCCCGCCATGGTTACGAGATTAAAGATTTCAGCGGCGCTACTATTGGCGTGGTTACATCGGGCACGCAATCGCCTAGCCTGGGCAAGGGCATCGGCATGGGTTATGTGCGCACTGTTTTTTCACGGCTGGATGCTAACATCTATATTAAAGTACGGGACAAATTAATTCCAGCCAAAGTGGTAAAATTTCCGTTCAGTTAATATAATCTGGAAGGATTTTTGCGTTAAACAACAGGAATCCAATCTTATACCATGAAAGCCATGCCAACCATTCATCTCACTACCTTTATTGCAGCCCCGGTAGAACGGGTTTTTGATCTTAGCAGAAGCATCGATGTGCATAAAAAGTCGCTGGCGCATACCCAGGAGCAAGCTGTTGCGGGTACCACTTCCGGCCTTATTAACGAAGACGAAACCGTTACCTGGAAAGCTAAACACCTCGGCAAAATGCGTGTGCTGAAAGTAAAGATCAGCAGCATGCTGCCCAACCAATCTTTTACAGATGAAATGGTTAATGGCGATTTCAAGGAAATGAAGCATGAACATCATTTCAAGCAAATAAAGAACGGCACCATAATGATAGACTTGTTTTCTTTTGAAAGCCCTTATGGCGGACTAGGAAAGTTTGTCAATTATGTATACCTCAAACGTTATCTCCGAAAATTGCTGGAACGCCGCAACCAGGCTATTAAAGAATATGCTGAAACTGATAAGTGGAAATTTATGTTGAATAAATAATGGCCCCCATCCAACTTCCCCCACTGGGGGAAGGGCGCTAACCACAGCCCTCGCTTTTCTATGTTACAAATTAAATTCAAACGGCTCTCATAGCACATCCCAAAATATTATTTGTCTCTTCCAGCATTATTGCTGGCAATTGACGCAATGCCACACTCTCTCCCAAATAACAAAATCATTTTTACTTCGGAGCTTTATTAAATAAGATCATCCCCTTTAGGGGTTGGGTGTTTACGGCCCTGGGGGTATCTTTGCCGCTCATTATGGATACTACTTCAAAACCCGAATTATATACTTCTCTTTCTCCAGCTCTTTTGCATTTATACGATATCAGCAATTCTATTGTAGTAATTATTGATGTGCTAAGGGCTACTTCTACCATAGCCACGGCATTGTACAATGGTGCAAAATCAATTATTCCTGTAGACAGCGTTAGCCGTTGCATAGAAATCAGCAAACAGATTGGCGGTATTACCGCTGGTGAAAGAGATGGAAAAATTGCAGAAGGCCTTGAATATGGCAATTCTCCTTTTGAATACCCGCAAACTTTTATAGAAGGAAAAACCCTGGTGTTAACCACTACCAATGGCACCAAGCTTTTGCACATGGCATTGGATAGAGGAGCTAAGCAAATTATTACGGGTTCTTTTCCTAACCTTGGTGCTGTATGTGATTACCTGTTGCAACAGAATCAACCGGTAATGCTTGCGTGTGCTGCCTGGAAAGACCGCGTTAATATTGAAGACACATTATTTGCGGGTGCAGTTATTCATGCCATAAAAGATAGTTTTTCCATCAATTGCGATTCATCGCAGATAGCAGAAACGCTGTACAAAGAAGCTAAAGACGATTTGTATGAGTTTATGAAAGAGAAAAAAGCTTCTCACTATCTAAGGCTTACCAATTACGGGTTGGAAAAAGATATCCGTTATTGCCTTACTCCGGATAGTACGCCGGTATTGCCTCTTTATGAAAATGGCAAACTGATAGCACTGTAAATCTCTCAGCAGCCCGTGTTTTAGTGTATCGTTTCGCTGTGTTAGTGTACCCACTTCCACAATTAATCCACCTTTGTTAAAATAGGGCTGGCTATTGCTTAAAAATATGTAGTTTCGTCACAAATCATAGCTCCGTATGAAGTTTATCGTTTCTTCTTCAGCATTATTAAAACATTTACAACAGATTAGCGGTGTAATCAACGCCAATACCGTACTGCCTATACTGGAAGATTTTTTGTTTGAAATTGAAAAAAACAAACTCACCATTGTTGCTACCGATCTTGAAACCGTAATGCGGATTCAACTGGATATTGAAGCCAAAGACAGTGGTAAAGTTTGTATACCAGGAAAAATCCTGCTGGATTCTTTAAAGAACATCCCCGATCAGCCGCTTACTTTTAATATTGATAAAAGCTTTGCAGTTGAAATTACCAGCGACAATGGTAAATACAAAGTGATGGGTGAAAACCCCGACAACTTTCCCAAAGAACCTGCGGCAGATGATACCACTTCATTTAAGATGACATCCAATGCGCTGGTTACCGGCATCAACAAAACATTGTTTGCAGTAAGCAACGATGATTTGCGCCCAGCTATGACCGGTGTTTTCTTTGAGCTGGATAAAAAATTCCTTCAGTTTGTAGCTACAGATGCGCACAGGCTGGTACGTTATAAAAGAACCGATGTAAGCTGCCCTAAAGCAGATTCTTTTATCGTTCCCAAAAAACCTTTGTCTTTATTAAAGAGTGTACTGCCTTTTAATGAAGATGAAATTACCATCAGCTACAATAGCAACCATCTTTTTGTAAAACACGGCAATACGCAAATGAGCTGCCGTTTAATAGACGCCCGCTTCCCGGATTATAAAGTAGTAATACCCGCAGACAACCCATATAAACTGGTAGTGAACAAAAGCGATTTCCAGGGAGCATTGCGCCGCGTGGTTGTATTTAGCAACAAAAGCACCAACCAGGTTGTGCTAAACATACAAGGCAGCGAGTTGCAACTGGCCGCACAGGATGTTGACTTCAGTTTTGAAGGCAACGAAAGAATGAAATGCCAGTATGATGGCGAAGATCTTGGTATTGCTTTCAATGCAAAGTTTTTGATAGAAATGCTAGGTGGCGCAGACAGCGATGAAGTTCGCATGGAATTATCTACACCCACCAAAGCAGGCATCATAAAACCAACCGAAGCAGAAGAAGGAGAAGAATTGCTGATGCTGGTAATGCCGCTGATGTTGAATAATTAATTACATTAAATATTCTTTATGAAAGCCCCTGCTGTTTGCGGGGCTTTTTTGTGTGTAGCGTTTTAAGTTGTAGAAGGTTTGTTCTTCTTTTGAATATTTATTTTTCTTTCAATTTTTTTGAACACACTTAAAATCATTACTTTCATTTTTATTGAGCCTTCTCTATGCCTTATCAACCTGGAACGCATCTTATTGCCAGCCTTCAATCTGAAAAGCCCAATCTGCTTATGCAGTATACCGGTTTCAGAGACGCATTAAACAAGTTGGTGGATGACCATGCGCTACAAAAACTGGGAGAGGTTTATCACAATTTCGAGCCTGCAGGTTTTACGGCTGTTATTTGTTTAAGTGAAAGCCATATATCCATTCACACCTGGCCAGAACATGGATTCATTAACCTGGATATCTACCTGAGCAACTTTGAAAGAAATAACGATGGAACAGTACTATCCATCTTTGAATCTCTGCAAAAGTATTTCGGTTCAACTATTATCTCTCAACAAACCATCATTCGTTAATGGAATTAGTACCGTCTATACAACAATGTCCGGATTGCGGGAGAATAATCAGTTTTATTAGCGATAAATCTACCATTACACAGTGTGCCTCATGCGGTGCTGTTATAAGAAAAAAAGCGAGTGGTGAAATATATGCCGGCCCGCAATTGGTTGTTGTATACAAGAACGACATCATTCAACCGGGCACCACTGGTAAGTTTAATGAAAAAAGCTTCCGGGTTTTAGGGCGTATACGCGTATGGTGCAGTGAATCTGTTTTTAATTACTGGACCATACTTTTTTCAGACGGCCAACAAGCTTTGCTGGCAGAAGCATATGGACTTTATAGCATATTGGAAGCAATTGCGGTACCAGATGACTTTTTTCTTTCTTTACAAAACATTGAATCGGGGCATACAAGAGAGCTAATAAAAGATGAATTGTTTGTACTGGAAAAAAAGGATGGTTGCAGGAAGTGGGAATTGGAAGGAGAGTCTGGCATTGAGCATGCTTTTGAACAATTCAAAATTTATGAGTTGGCTTCTGTTTTGGAGAGAAGAGTAACTGCTTTTGTTTTTAGCAAAGATGTACACGTAGCCTACAATGCCACTTATCTTTCTTTCAGAGATCTTTCCTTGCAAAATCTTAGAAAAACAACGCCTTTTGCAAAAGAGATACAATGCAAAAACTGTAGCACTGCTATTAAACTAAAAGCTTTTCCTTACGCACTTAGTTTTGCCTGTCCGTCTTGCTGCTATGCGCACGTTAGTGAAAATGGAAATGACTTTACAATTAAAAATAAGTATAGCCCTAATGGCGCCACGGTTCTGCCGCTTGGTGCAAAAGGATCTATTAAAGGCATATCGTATGAGGTAATTGGGTTTGCAGAAAAAGAAGAGCTAAATCAATATCATGCAAAGTGGCGTGAGTATACATTGTATAGTTCGACGGAGGGTTTTGCCTTTTTAAGCGAATACGATGGGCATTGGATTTATGTACGTGAGACTTGTAATGCCCCGATAGTATCTAAGCAAACAGATACTAATCTCGAGTTTGAAGGAGAACCATTTGAGCTGTACAATGCCTATAATTACAAAATGGTAGGCGCTTGCGGTGAGTTTCCATACAATGCATTTGATAATAACAACACCAGGGTAAAAGAATATATTTCCCCGCCGGAAATGTGGATAATGGAAAAGGATGGCAAAGACAATCTCAACTGGTTTTTGGGAGAGCATATAAACCCGTCACAACTAAAAAACAATTTTACACCCTGCAATGAATTACCTCAGCAAACAGGTATTGGCGCCCTGCAATCAAAAGGCTATGTAAATATTAATAAGCTATTTGTTGCTACAGCCATTGCAGTATTGCTTCTCCTGGGTGTTCACCTGCTTATTAATTCTGGCGCAAGGGAAAAAATGCTTGTTAGTACCAGTTACGATTTTACTGAGAGCTCGGATACGGTTAATGTTGTTACAGAAAAATTTAAGCTGGATAAATCATATGGCAACCTGCAGTTTAAATTGAGTGGAGATGTTGATAATAGCTGGTTTTCTGTAAGTGGTACTCTTGTAAATGCAGACAACGGAAAAGAATACAGTATAGAAAAAGGAATAGAATATTATCATGGTTACTCAGATGGAGAAAGCTGGTCAGAAGGCAGTAAACAGGATGACGCATATCTTACCAACATTCCTTCAGGCAAATATTTTTTGCAAATTTCTGCCATAAGAGAAAATACTAGTTTAAATAAAATAGGCCGGTTCAATCTTGATGTAATTTATGATGTGCCCAGCCATCGCAATTTGGTTTTTGCAATCGTGTTGTTGTTGCTTTGGCCGGTTGGTTGGTTTTACAGAATGCGTTACACAGAAAAGCAACGTTGGGAAAACAGTCCTTTTTCAAAATTCAATTATGAATAAAAACTTTTTTAGCAGCCATTCACCGCTGTTTGTATTTCGCTGGTATATACTGTATGCCTTGCTCATTATGGGCCTTATGGCCTGGTACGATTTTACAGGAAGCCGGGTGTTTAATCCGGACGGCCAGCAACAACGGAGCAGCAGTGGGCCGGGATATCATAAATAATTTAAACCAATCAAAAATGTCTGTTATGACACATCCAATCGTCAACTCTATTTTGTACTCATGCCTGGGTATATTTATTCTTTTCATTGTTTTTGCATTGATAGAAGTGCTTACACCAAAACATAATATCAGAAGGGAGATACTGGAAAATAAGAATATGGCACTGGCTGTCCTCGCCGGCTTTTTTATGTTATCGGTAGCCATCATCATCGCTTCTGCTATTCATTAAAGAATGAAAAAAAGCGAACAATCTCAGTTGCTCTTGCTGCTGGCTGTATTTATTATTGCCACTTGCGGTCTTATTTATGAACTGGTAGCAGGCACACTGGCCAGTTATCTTTTGGGCGATAGCGTTACACAATTTAGTACCATCATTGGTGTATATCTTTTCTCTATGGGTATCGGTTCTTTTCTTTCCAGGTATTTTGAAAAGAACCTTTTACGATGGTTTATACAAATAGAACTATTGGTAGGCATTATTGGCGGCTTTAGCTCAGCCATTTTATTTTTAGTTTTTCCACTGGCATCATCCTTTCGCATTATATTATATGGCATCGTATGCGTTACAGGAGTTTTAGTTGGACTGGAGATTCCCCTGCTGATGCGCATTTTGAAAGATAAGGTAGAGTTTAAAGAATTGGTGAGCCGGGTTTTTACTTTTGATTATATAGGCGCATTGTTGGCTTCTCTTATTTTTCCCTTATTGCTGGTACCGCGATTGGGCTTAATACGAACTTCTCTTTTCTTTGGTATAATGAATATTGGTGTAGGCTGGTACCTGGCTCATTATTTTGCAAAAGAAATAAAACAATCAACAACCCTTAAAGTAACCGCTATTCTTCTACTGCTGGCAGAGTTGGTCACTTTTGTTTACTCAGAAAAAATTATGACTTACAGCGAAAGCATGACTTATAACGATAATATTGTCTACGCTGTTTCATCGCATTATCAACGCATTGTTATCACCCGCAATAAAAGAGAGATGCGTTTGTTTCTTAATGGTAATTTGCAGTTTAGTTCTGCAGATGAATATCGCTATCACGAAGCGCTTGTACATCCTGCTTTATCTTCTGTTTCCAACCTTAGTAAAGTATTGGTTTTAGGTGGGGGCGATGGATTAGCAGTAAGAGAGATTTTGAAATACCCTTCTGTGCAGCACATTACACTGGTAGATCTTGATTCTACCATGACAAAGCTTTTCTCTTCTCAGGAAGTATTGTTAAATATCAACCAGCATTCACTTTTAAATAAAAAAGTGCAGGTAATAAACGGAGATGCGTTTCAATGGCTAAAAGAAAACAAGCAATTGTTTGATGCCATCATTGTAGACTTTCCGGACCCCTCTAATTTTTCCATCGGCAAACTATATAGTACTTCCTTTTATCGTTTACTTAAAAAGGTATTAAGCCCGCAGGGGATTGCAGTCATTCAAAGCACGTCTCCCTATGTAGCCCCTAAAAGTTTTTGGTGTGTAGATACCACGTTGCAGTATGCCGGTTTTTATACCAAAGCCTATCATAATTATGTGCCTTCTTTTGGAGAATGGGGATATATAATGGCAATGCCGGAAGAAGCGCATGCATGGTTTTCTTCGTTTCCATCTTCACTAAAGTTTTTAAACAACAGCACTTTGCAGCAGATGTTTATTTTTCCTGAAGACATGAAAGCCCATCAACCGCTCAGCCCAAATAAACTAAACAACCAGGTATTGGTAGCTTATTTTGAACAGGAATGGGAAAAATATTTAGAGCAATAGGATGAACAGGAAAAAGTTTATACAATCCTCTTTATTGCTGGCGGGTGTGGGCGGTATTGCCCTTTCCTGCAATCACGAAAAAAAGATAAAAGGCAAAATCATTGGCGCCTCTTCTTCTGTAGGTCATTTGCTGCGCGATAAAAAATTTACACAACCCGATGAAAAATTTAAAAAGAAGATTGTTATAGTAGGTGCTGGTGTAAGCGGCTTGTCTGCTGCAAGGCAATTAAAACAAAATGGAGAAGATGACTTCTTATTGATTGATTTGAAAAGAAGCCCGGTGGTAATGCTGCTCATGGAGAAAATAAGATTTCTGCTTTTCCATGGGGTGCGCATTATATTCCTACACCCAATAACGGATTAACGGAATACCACGATTTTTTAAAAGAATGCGGGGTGATTGTTTCAACAGATACAAGTGGCCTTCCTGTTTACAATGAAGATTATCTCTGTTTTGATCCTGAAGAAAGGTTATACATCAATGGAAAATGGCAGGATGGGTTGGTACCTCACTTTGGGCTTCCTGCAAATGATCGGCAACAAATAGAACGATTTTTAACCTTAATGAATGAATACAGGTATCTAAAGGGTAAAGACGGAAAGGATGTGTTTGCTATTCCGGTAAACACTTCTTCAGCAGATGAAAGTTTTACCAAGCTGGATAACATTACCATGAAAGATTGGCTGCAACAGGAGAATCTTTCCAGCAGCTACTTGCACGATTACATTAATTATTGCACCCGCGATGATTTTGGAACACCTTATAATATCTGCAGCGCCTGGGTAGGCATTCATTATTTTGCTGCAAGAAAAGGAAAAGGGACTAACGCTACACACAGCGATGTAATAACCTGGCCGCAGGGAAATGGTTTTCTTATACATGCATTAACCCAAGGTATAGAAGAAAATATTTTTACAGAATGTCTTGCAGTAAACGTGGAAGAAATAAATAAAGGGGTAGTAGTAAGTTATTTTGATGTAAAGAAAAATACCCTTTACGCAATAGAAGCGGAACAATGCATATTAGCTGTACCACAGTTTATTGCGACAAGGCTTTTAAAGGACAATAACCGAACAGAAAAGGTTACCCAACATTTGCATTATGTTCCCTGGATGGTGGCAAACCTTACCGTAAATCCATTAGAGGAAAGATCAGGTGCACCATTAAGCTGGGACAATGTTATTCATCAAAGCAGCTCTTTGGGTTATGTAGAAGCCACACACCAGTTAACCCAACAATACATTCCTCAAAAAAATCTTACTTATTACCTGCCATTAACCGGCAAAAGCACAATAGAAGAAAGAAAACTCGCCCAATCAAAAACATTTGATGAATGGGTTGATTTGATAGTAAATGATCTTAAAAAAGTGCATCCCAATATCGGTGAGGCTGTTGAAGAAATTAATATTATGCTTTGGGGGCACGCCATGGCACAACCATTACCCGGTATAATACATGGTGGTATAAGGAAAGAATTGTCAGCTTCTATTAATAATTGTATTCATTTTGCACATACAGATCTTGCCGGTATCAGCATTTTTGAAGAAGGCTTTTACCAGGGCTTAAATGCCGCAAAAAAAGTATTGGAACAATTAAAACAAGTATCATGAACAAGCAACCGTGGATAGGCCGGCCATTTGTTGATGTTGTTTTTATTTTATTGCCGCCATTTGTTAGCCTGTTGTTTATCGTTCTTTTTCCTTCCTTATTCCAGAACAATGCTAATATGCCCGATGCGGGCTGGATTGTGCTGATATTATTGATTGATGTGGCGCATGTTTACAGCACGTTGTACAGAACTTATTTTGATCCGCAATCTTTTAAGAAGCAAAAACTTATTTTAACTGCCATTCCTTTTATTGGTTTTATTATTGGTGTAATGACCTATGCTATTGGCAGCGGCTTTTTTTGGCGATTGCTTGCCTATACTGCCGTTTTTCATTTTGTGCGTCAGCAGTATGGCTTTATGAGGGTATACGGTCGTAAGGAACAAAGTTTTCCTACTAGCAGGCTGCTGGATAAAATCATTATTTACTATGCAACTATTTATCCGCTTTTGTATTGGCATTTAAATGGTCCTAGGAATTTTAACTGGTTTGTAAACGGTGATTTCTTTTACGGCAGCGCACAGGGTGTTCTAAAGATCGCCACCATCTTATATTATATTGTAATTGCGCTATTCCTTGCAAAGGAGTTTTTTGTATTGGTAAAAACAAAGTATATCAATTTGCCAAAGCTTGGCATAATAGCCGGCACCTTATTATCCTGGTATTTTGGAATTGTTTATTACAACGGCGATATGGCTTTTACCTTGTTAAATGTTGTAAGCCACGGCATTCCTTATATGGCGCTGGTATGGATTTATGGCGAAAAAAATTACAGTCAGCCAAAGAAGGGAAGCCGGTTTTTGCGATTGGTGTTTAGCAGCTATGGATTAGTAATATTTTTAGGGCTGATTTTTTTATTCGCCTTTATAGAAGAAGGGCTTTGGGATGCTGTGGTTTGGCAGGAACATGGCAACCTTTTTGGTACCCGACACATTTCCTCTTTTTCGGCAGACGACAGTTTGCTTACGTTTATTGTGCCACTATTAGCTTTACCGCAAATTACCCATTATATCCTGGATGGCTTTATTTGGAAAATAAAGAAAGATAATTTTAAATGGAATAATGAAATAGTAAGGCCATAAAAATTAATTACTCCTCCTCACCACCAAATACCAATCATTTTCCAGCGGCAGATATCCGTAATCGTAGCAGAAATAATAAATGTTCCCTTTTTTATTGGTGTAAGTATGCGTCATATACTTAAACTGAAACCCCTGTTGGAGTAATTTTTCTTTGGTAGTTTTTGCCATTGTTTCGCTATCCGGAAGTGCTTCTTGAAGTATGCGCCGGTTTTTGCGCAGGCTGTTGTTGATGTTGCGTACAAAATTATTGCTGTCAGATTTTAGATCATTATTGTACACGTTGCGGCAGTAATCGTCGCAAAATTTTTTATCAGACCGGCCTTTAATGGGTTTGCCACAGGCTACACAGGGCTTGGCTATCGTTTGTTGCATCATAGCTTGGATAGGGTTTAGAAAACAAAAGATACAGCAAAATTTTCTTCAAATAAGCGTTTACAAACGTTTACATCCGTCAATAAACAATTAAAAACCGACTGCGGCTTTTCGCAGATCGCATCTTTGTTTGGTCAATGCAACTGGCGCCGTTGAATTGATTGAAATATCAAATTTATAAACCATCCATTTTTAATACAATGGATAAAAACTTACAACTATGTACGCATTAAAAAACAAAGTTCAGTTAATTGGTCATGTTGGAAACGCACCAGAAGTACGCAACACAGAAAGTGGAAAAAAACTTGCCCGTTTTAGTGTAGCCACCAATGAAATGTACCGCAATGCAAAGGGAGAGAAGGTAACGGAAACACAGTGGCATAATCTGGTAGCCTGGGGCAAGGTGGCAGAAATAGCAGAAAAGTTTTTGCAGAAAGGATTTGAAATAGCCGTGGAAGGAAAACTAATTAATAGAAGTTATACAGATAAAGAAGGCAACAAAAAATATATATCCGAAGTACAGGTAAACGAAGTCTTATTGTTGGGTGCAAAACCTGCGGCATCTGCAAAAGAATAAAAGACTATCTGCCGCAGGTGACGGAATAGAATGGCATTAATTAAATGTGGGCAATGGTTGTTGCATGCGGCAGATATTTTTCATTAAGCTTACAAGGCTTTTGTTTAATGATAATCTTCAAATCTCGTAGAAGATAATAACAGGTTGGATGCTTACAGTTTAATCCTCTTTTGAAAACATAACTTATGAATGCATAAAAAGCATTGCCTATTCTTCAACAAGCTGATGATTGTTATTTAATTTTGAATAAAATAGCTCCGTGCTTTGAAACTTCTTCCTGATGGCGCAAACAGATCCTTCCAATACAATATTTAAACTGGCAGCTGATTTAGTTAACAATACATCCCGGCATATATTTCTTACCGGTAAAGCTGGCACTGGGAAAACAACTTTTCTTAAATACATAAAAGAAAACTCCCGCAAACAAGCTGTGGTAGTAGCACCTACGGGCGTGGCAGCTATTAATGCTGGTGGTGTTACCATGCATTCTTTTTTTCAGTTGCCTTTTGGTCCTTATATACCCGGTACGCAACGTGGCTTTACTGGTGGCAATGATGAAGTGGCAGATAAACACAGCTTGTTTAAAAATATCCGCTTTAATGCAGATAAAAGGGATTTGCTGCAAGAACTGGAGCTTTTAATTATAGACGAAGTAAGTATGGTGCGTGCAGATATGCTGGATGCCATAGATATTATTCTTCGCCATTTCAGGAAAAAAATGCAATTGCCTTTTGGCGGTGTGCAGGTATTGTACATAGGCGATATGTACCAACTGCCCCCGGTGGTTTCCAATAATGAATGGGAGATACTGAATCCATATTATGAAAGCCCTTTCTTTTTTGATGCGCAGGTAATTAAAGAAGCTGCTCCATTATATATAGAGCTTAAAAAAATCTACCGGCAAAATGAGCAGGCTTTTATAGATGTTTTGAATCGTGTAAGAAATAACCAGCTTGGCGCAGAAGATTATAACCTGCTGAACAATCGCTATCAACCAGCATTTATTCCGGCAAAAGAAGATAAATACATTACGCTTACAACCCATAATAGAACGGCAGATGCTATTAATGCCACCGCTTTGGATCGATTGCCTGGGCAAACAACCGTTTTCACCGGCGTAATTGAAGGCGATTTCTCTGACAAAGCATTGCCTACAGAAATGAAATTGCTTTTAAAAGAAGGCGCCCAGGTAATGTTCATTAAGAATGATTCCAGCGGCGAGAGAAAATTTTTTAATGGCAAACTGGCCACCATCACAAAAATCAGTAATGAGGAAATTATAGCCACCAGCAATGATGATCAGCAGGAACTAAAAATAGAAAAAGAAACCTGGCGCAATGTGCGTTATACTTACGATAAAGAAAAGGACCGCATTGAAGAAGAAGAACTAGGCAGCTTTACGCAGTATCCTTTGCGATTGGCCTGGGCTGTTACAATCCACAAAAGCCAGGGCCTCACGTTTGATAAAGCCATTATTGATGCAGGTGGATCGTTTGCTCCGGGACAGGTGTACGTTGCTTTAAGTCGTTGCACATCTTTGCAGGGCATGGTATTGTTATCGCGATTACAGCCCGGTGCTATTGCTACCGATAAAAGAGTGGTAGCATTCGCACAAAAAGAAACCGCCGCAGATCAATTGCAGGAAATTCTTAAACATGAGCAAAAGGACTACCTCGCCACAGAGTTGATTAAAACATTTGATTACAGAAAGATATTGAGCGCCGTTACTGATTTTAAAGAATTGGTAGTTGGTAAAAAACTGCCTAATGCACAAAATGCTATTGACCTAAGCAATACTTTGTTGACTAAAGCCAGGGAGCAGGCGGCTTTTGCGGAAAAGTTTAAACTACAATTGCAACAATTATTGCAGCATGTATCAACTACAGGCAATACACAACAATTAGAAGATCGTGTGAGCAAAGCCATAGATTATTTTGTAAAAACAGCTGGCGAAGAACTTTTATTGCCATTAGACAAACACCTGCTTTCATTACAGGGAGTGACACGAGTACGGAAGTACCTGTTAGAAGCAAATGCTATTCATGGCTTGCTGGTACAGCAATTGCAAAAAATGATAAAAGCCAGTTATGCCGATATCTCTCTTTGCAAAACACGTGATGCATATCAGCATTACTTTACAGCAAAACCAACAGCTGTTATTGAAGCTTCATCGGGCAAGCCAATAAAAGGCAGCAGCCAGGCAGAGAGCTTTCATTTATTTAAAACAGGTAAGACAATTCAGGAAATTGCGGCAATACGCCAACTTACAGAAAGCACTATCGTTGGGCATTTGGCCACGTTTGTACGTTCCGGAGAGTTAGGTGTGCTTGAATTGTTAACGCAAAAGCGATTGGATCAAATGTTACCAGTAATTATAGAAGTAGGTGGCAACAATTTATCTCCTATAAAAGATATATTGGGAGATGATTTTACTTATACCGATGTAAGAATTGCATTAAATCATTACCAATGGATGCAAGAAAAAAAGGTTAATGCATAGTTATGCACTATGCATTACATCTATTGTGTATAATTTTTTTTCTACATTACTATTTATTTAGAATAGTTTATTATTTTTAATTAACAACAATTAAACTGGATTATTTAATCGTTGTACTAACCATTCTTTAAACAACTATTCTTCTAACCTCATTTAATTCTGCATGACAACAAAATCATTCCCCGGCCAAACGCTACGCCTGGTAAGCAACAACGGTTTTGCTGAAGTTTGGAAAAACGAAAACAACGGACAGCAATCTTTGCACGCAACAAAGTCTTTTGCACCCGGAGATGTTATTTGTTCTTTTCATGCAGGCACTACCTCTTCTGTGGTTACTTATCTTACAGTACAGATAGAAGATGATAGGCATATTACCTTACAACCGGAATTTCTACAGTATATTAACCACAGTTGCTCGCCAACTGTTTTTTTTGATACAACCCTCATGCAATTGGTTTGCCTGGCCGAAGTAAACCCGGGAGATGAGTTCACCTTCTTTTATCCGTCTACCGAATGGGAAATGGTGCAACCTTTTACCTGCTATTGCGGTTCTTCCAATTGCTTAACTACTATTGAAGGTGCTTCTCGTATAAAAGATGAAGTGCTGAGCGAATACAGGCTTACTGATTTTATAAAACGTAAAGTAAAAAACAGGCAGCAGTACTAACTGCACCGCTTTTATGCCATCTTCAGAAAGTATACATAGTAATAGCGATCTTCAACAACGCAAAGTTTGGGTGCTGGCGCCCTATCTCCATACAGGAGATGCAAACGTAGACTACTACTACGATTTTAGCCAGAGCATTCAGGAATACACAAGGGCTTTTGAAGCTTTAAAGATAGAATGGGTTTGGCAACCCGTAAGCATGAACAATTACAAAGATGTAATTGACATGATTGAAATGGATGAAACCACTCTGCCACCTGTTATTCTTAATTTATGCGATGGCGACGAAGTAAATGGCACGCCTGGCGTATCGGTTTTAAAATACCTGCACCAGAAAAAAATGATTTATACGGGTGCTAATGAATTCTTCTACGATATCACTACTTCCAAGATTGTAATGAAAGAGGCTTTTGATAAAGCCGGTATCGCTACACCCAAATGGAAAGTAATTACAGAAAACGAACACTCTCTTCAAAATATTTTTAAATCTTTAGGTCAACCTGTTATTGTAAAACCGGCTGTTTCCGGTGGCAGTATGGGTGTTGGTATAAAGTCAGTTGTAAAAACGCCTGAAGAACTTGCTGCACAGTTAAAAGTATTGTTCGATGGTTACCGCGGCTGAAGTTTAACCGCCGGAGGTGTAATTGCTGAAGAATACATCAATGGACCAGAATTTACCACCTTTATTGTAGGTGATGCTGATAAACCCAATAAAAGCATTCTCTATACTCCGGTAGAACGTGTCTTCCATCCGGCATTGCCAGACAATGAAAGGTTTTTGTCTTTTGACAGGCTTTGGGAAACTTATGACGAAGAAACACCATTGCCCAATGATGAACCATTCTATACTTATCATCACCCCGACAAGAAACTGATGTCAGCTATCTCCAAATTAAGTTGGGATGCATATGTTTCTGTTGGCGGCAAGGGTTATGGCAGAATAGACCTGCGCATGGACAAAGCCACCGGCAAATTGTATGTGCTGGAGGTAAATGCTCAATGCGGTATCAGCGAAGATGAAGATTATACTTCTATCGGCGCTATTTTGCGTTTATCTGGCAACAGCTTTAGCAGCATGGTTGCGCACATTATAGAAAACGCACTCACCAGAAGAAAAGGAAGAAAACCTGTAGCCAAAGTAAAGACACCTGTAGCACGAACTACCAAACGCCTGGCAAAACAAAGCTGATTAATTAAAAAATTCATTTAGTTATTTCAACCATCATCCTTAAAGATTAACCACCCGCTGCAATAATCTACTCTTAATAATCATATTCCTTGTTTTTATGAAAGTATGTGTACTGCAACCAGACTATTCTACCTCGTCCGTGGATTATAAAAATTATGATCCGCCACGTAATATAGCTTCACTGTTGCCAAACGACACAGTAGACAATGTTTTCCTTAGCAAGTTGCACACGTACAAACAACTGAAAGAGCTTAAAAATAAAGGCTACGATATTTTTGTAAACCTTTGCGAGGGATACCTTGAATGGGATGTTCCGTCTATTGACGTGGTATATACATTAGAGTTATTGAACCTGCCGCATACCGGCCCATCATCTCTTTTGTACGATCCTCCTAAAGAGCTAATGAAATATGTTGCTTATACGGAAGGTGTGGCTACGCCTCCTTATGTGTTGGTAGAAAATATGGAAGATGTAGAAAGGGCTATTGAGCAATTACGCTTTCCTTTATTTGTAAAACCCGCCAAAGCCGGCGATAGCCTGGGCGTAGATGAACACTCGCTGGTAAAAAACAAACAGGAACTAAAACAAAAGGTTGCCGAAATCATCAATGAGTATGAACAATTGATGGTGGAAGAATACATTAAAGGGCGTGAGTTTACCGTATTGGTAGCTGCAGATCCTAACAACGAAAAAGAATCTGTTGTTTTTAAACCGGTAGAATTTGTGTTTCCAAAAGGCAACCAGTTTAAAACGTATGCTTTAAAAACATCTGAGCTTCATCCAGACAGCAATATTCCATGCAAAGACACTATAATAGATCAACAATTGCGTAAAGCAGCCCAGCGCATCTTTCGCAGTTTTGGCGGCGTTGGTTATGCCCGCATGGATTTTAGAAGAAACGATAAAGGTGAGTTGTTCTTCCTCGAAGTAAATTTTACCTGCTCTGTCTTTTATACAGATGGTTATGAAGGTTCTGCTGATTATATACTAAAACACGATGGTGTTGGTCAGGCTGGTTTCCTCAAACATATTATTGCAGAAGGCATTGCCCGCCACGCCAGAAAACAGCTAAAATACCAGATGAAGGGCAATGCTATTGCTGGTTTTGGCATTTATGCCAACAAAGAAATAAACCATAAAGAATTGATTTTCAGGGGCGAAGAGAAGCCCCAACGCCTGGTTACCCGTCGTTTTGTTGAACAAAACTGGAGCCCCGAGGAAAAAGAAATCTTCCGCAGGTATGCATATCCTGTAAGTAAAGAGGTATTTTTGCTCTGGGACGATAACCCGTCCGGCTGGGCTCCTCAAAACCACAGTTGTGAACCCAACACAGCTTATGAAGGTCTTAACATTGTAGCATTACGCCACATTGAGAAAGGTGAAGAACTAACCCTTGATTATGCATCCTTTCTTGACGACGAACACATGGAACCCTTTCATTGCCGGTGCGGCGCTGCGTCCTGCCGTGGTCTTATCACAGGTAAACCGCATAATTCGGTTACCGTACGTGAACAAGAGATCGCAGGAGCTTAAACGGACTCCTCTATTTCCGGTATACTAACCCATTGATTCAGCAGCACGTATATCATTTTACGATATGCGCTGGAAAACTATTGAATTAATTAAAGTATTGAACTGGAATACCTATGTCTCGTTTTCAATTATTAAGAAAGCTGATTTTGCAGCACCGTACGCGTCTTTTGCTTACCTATGTGTTATTCTCCCTGGAAATGACAGGCACCCTGCTACGCCCATTTTTTTTAGGCGAAGCCGTTAATGATCTTATCAAAGGCAGTTATCATGGATTGATTGTGCTTTCTGCCGTTCATATTGCATGGTTGATTATTGGCACTATCCGACATCGCTTTGACACACGCACATACTCTGCCATTTACACATCACTCGTAACACGTTTTCTATCCAGGCGTTTTGGCCGAAAAGACATTAGTAAATTAAGTGCACATTCTACGCTGGCCAGGGAGTTTGTAGATTTCCTTGAGTATGATCTTATTTATGTGATTGAAGCAGCCTATAATCTTTTTGGTTCACTGGTGCTTTTATTTTTCTACGACAAGGCGATTGTGTTGGTTTGCCTGGGTATATTGGTTCCTGTTACTGCTATCAGTTATTTCTATGGTGGTAAAATGAAAAAATTAAACCGTGCAAAAAATGATGAGCTGGAAAAACAGGTTGATATAATTTCTAAAGGAAACATTCACAGCATTCGCCAGCATTATAACAATTTGCGTAAATGGCAGATAAAAATTTCTGACCAGGAAGCCTGGAACTTTGGCATCATGGAAATAATGGTGATTGTTGTAATTGGCATTTCTTTACTGGTAAGCACCAAAGCAAATTTACCTGCAGTTCTTGCAGGAGATCTGATTGGCATTTATAATTACATCCTGAAATTTGTTTCCGGGCTTGATACCATTCCATATACCGTACAACGTATCAGTTCGCTGTCTGATATTACACGACGCATAGAAATAGAAGAAGAAGACTTGCCGGAAGATGGTGGCGTAACGCCTATTAAAAGAAGGTGGACCCCATTTGAAAAGGAACAACGCGTTTCCGCTTAAACTTTATCTTAAATGAAAAATGAGCTGCAAGATTGATGGTGATTTGTTCTGGAGCCAGCGGAGAAACCAGAGATGCCCAAAGCTGTAAAAGCTGAAGGGTGTGACACAAGCAAAGCTGAGTAAATAACTATTGCCGGCAACATAAAAACATCTTGTAAAAACCGCTTAACAATTATTAAACAAGCGCTTTAAAAGCCTTTGGTTAAGTTTGAAATGGATAACAACATCTAAAAACCACTAAAATCTTATTGTATGAGCGTAAACTCAAAACATGTAGCTACTTTTTTGCTGGGGGCCGCTGCTGCATTGGCCGCACACAAGTATATGAACATGACACCGGAGGAAAAAGAAAAACTTTCTGCAGACTTAAAAGACAAAGCCAGTAAACTAAAAGGCGAAGCAGAGTCTGCCATGGAAAAAGGAAAAGAATATTTTGATGAGTTAAAAACAAAAGGTGCCGATGCCATGAAAGAGCATTTTGGCGATGTAAGTTCTATGTTGCATAATTTATTTGGTGGCGGCGATGCCGCACAAAATACCGGCAGTACAAAAGTTTAGCTTTTACAAATTGTTGAATAAATAAACCCGGCCACTAAGCCGGGTTTTATTTTTTTTGAACGAATTGGTTTTACATTTGTTCTTCAAAAAAATATTACACGTTTGGAAAGCCCGGAATTGAGCCCATTTGAAGAACCGATGCAAAAGTTAGTGCCTGCAAGCCTTGGAAAAAGATTATTAAACTACCTGGTTGACATAATTATCTTTTCCATTGTTGTTTCTGTTATATTGATGTTGCTTGCACCTGTTTATCCTTTGGCAAATAAACTAATGAAGCAGCAGCCGATAGATC
This sequence comes from Chitinophagaceae bacterium, assembly GCA_047602295.1. Lineage (GTDB taxonomy): Bacteria > Bacteroidota > Bacteroidia > Chitinophagales > Chitinophagaceae > JACMLD01. The sequence continues at coordinate 310,464 of JASGHP010000001.1, forward strand.
TGGTTGATCAGCTAATGGTAAGTTTTTTTTACGGCTTGTACATGTCTGCTACAGAAGCTTTGCTTAAAGGAAAGTCGATAGGAAAATTTATTACCGGAACACGTGCAGTAACTATCGGAGGACAACCTATACCATCAAACACTGCTTTTATAAGAGGATTGATTCGAATAATTCCTTTTGAACAGTTAAGTGGAATTCCTTTTATGACAACTATTCCATACCCATGGCACGACAGATGGTCTGGCTCGCTGGTAATAGATGAAGCCAAATCCATTCTACCTCCGGCAGAATAAGATAGAAAGAGAATAAAAAAAATCGAGTGCTTTAAGTTGGCCTTACGAAACCTCTTCTTCCTGGTTGCTTTCTACATTGTCTTTATCCTGCGGTTTAGCAGAGACATTTTTGATCAGCAATTGAAACTTTGTGTTGAGGCTAACTTCGTAGTCGTTTTCAGCCAACAAGCCTTTTATAACATTGTCTTGCAGAATTACTGCGGCAAGATCTGGCGCCAGCGGAGACGTGCTGATGACGTTGGAAACCCTGCCATTGTTTAGTTTAATAGTGAACTTATACCCGGCTTTACGAGCTGTTCCTGCTCTTTCAAAATCAATCTTATTAAGATCCAGTGTTTGATCACCACTTAAAGAACGTTTCATTAGTATTTTAATGATGGGCAGGTACTTGAGCCAGATATGCGTGTACATGACAGAAATTTTTTTAGAAATAATGTGGTTTAAACCTTCGGACCTCAACCCGCAAAGATGCGATTTTTACAGCCAAATACGAATTAATTTTAAAACTTGTCTATAATAAAAAGACTGTGTACGCTTATTAAAGCAAGTTGGAACATATCCGGAATCTGTTCTTTGTTCCCATTTTAAGAATTCTATCCAACAGGGGGAGGCTTTTATGACATCTCCGTTTTCTATTGTGCTGATTTTCAAATTGATAGTGCAGTGGCATATGTATTGACAACTAGAATACATATACGCAGTACTATTATGAAAACACTTGTACCCTTTCTTAGCCTTTTACTTATCGCTTTCGGTGCTAACGCCCAGCTTATCAACCGTTTTACATGGGAAACTAGTCCTACAACGGCTATATATGGACCGAACGCTATTTCTGTAAGCAGTTATGCTACAGTAAGCACTGGCGGAGTTGGTGGTACAAAAGGCCTTAACCCAGGTGCCGGTAGCAATGATATTAACCTGGTGCTGGATGGCAGCTACTTTAATGTTCCTGCAATTGACATCCAGGTAGCTTTCAGGCGCGAAGAGTCTCAGGCCTCTTTCTTCTATCGCGGTAGCTATTTTAATTTTGGTATGAACGGTGGTAGCCTTGCTGCAAACTTCTACCTCACAAACGGTAGCTCTTATACAAACATCAGCTCTGGTAACGTTTATTCAGTTCCCGATGACCATACTTTTCATAACTACCATTTTCAGTACGACAACAACACTGGTAAAGCAAGAATGTGGGTAGACAATACTTTGGTGTATACTTATAATGGTACTGCGGGTGTTGCTTTATATTGGACAGGTGCTGGCAACGTAACTGTTGGTAAAGACATGGATGCTACCGGTCGCAACGTAGCTGTTTTAGATAACCTTATCATACAACAACAAGCCAATGCTGTGTTGCCTTTAAAATTGATTTCTTTTACCGCAGAAAATAAAAACAACAATGCTGCTATAGAATGGACAACTACTGAAGAAATTAATGTTGCTTCCTATGTTGTAGAACGCTCTTCTGATGCCAACAACTTTACAGCATTTGCTACAGTAAATCCTTCTAACGGATATGCTACAACAAATCGTTACCAGGTTACTGATAGTGCCGCTTTCAATACTGTTTCTTATTATCGCCTTAAAATGATTAACGCAGACGGAAGCTTTACTTATTCTGCTGTAAAATCTGTAAGCATCAACAAAACACAGGCAAGCAGCATTACTGCGTATCCTAATCCTGCTGTTGATTATGTAGTATTAAAAACAAACAATGCTAAAGCTGGTCAATACCATTATGCAGTTAGCACAATCAACGGTGTTGCGGTTTTGAATGCTGATGTACAATTAAACAATGGCGTTAACCTTGTAAAAATTGATTTAACAAAAACAAATGCAAAAGGTCTGTTGGTAATTACACTTCGTAGTGCTCAAAACAACAGCGCAGAAACATTTACTATCGTTAGAAAATAAGCTGTTTACTTTCTCTTTCCCGGCTTGCGTGGCGCAACCGGGGCAGGTTCTTCAAGCCGTTGGGTTGTATCTGCAGGAGGTTTCTGGTTGATGGTTGTTTCTATTGTGCGCAATTCCTTTCCTAATATTCTTACCAGTTCTTTTTCTAATAATCCTTTAGCATAAACGGGAGAAGAAATTCCCTTCACAGAAAGCTTCCCGTTAATAATAATATTTCCTACCAATACTGTACTATCCATATCTGGCGCATTGGAAGCTTTAATGATGCTAAAAAAAGGAATAATACTGTTGAAGGTTGTTACCTTATAAAAAGGAAATGAAACAGCCGTAAAATCAAGATTATGCAATACAGCCGTATTTACAAGAATATAAGATGAACTGTTCTCCTTTCGTTTCAAACTGTCTGTATTATCATAGATAGCCTGGTACAAGGGTGGCAAATTCAATCTTAATTGTATGCTGCTATCAGAAAAAACATTGTGCAGAAGCAATGAATCTCTTTTATAGTTTACCGTGTAATTGCTACTAATACTATCTGAAGAAATATGAACAGGTAAAACAAATAACGCATTGCCTATTAAAAACAAGGCAACGATGCTCCAAAGTATAATCTTCATCAGACAAGCTTTTAAGGATTAGAAAGGATGTATGGAAAAGGAAGTTACTACATTCTTTTGTAAAACCGTTTGCCCCACAAAAGCGGCTGTTTTATTAAAATGGCTGACCGCTCTCTTTAATAATGCTTGTAAAAAAATTAAAGCTACGCTGAAAATCTTTTATCGGCAGGCGTTCATCAATACCGTGAAAGCCTTTACTATTTACAAGCGGCGTAAAATTAATTACGCCATTACTAATGGCACGATAGTTTCTTGAATCGCTTGCTCCCAGCATTACATAAGGTACAGGAATTACATCATCTATTGTCTGGTATACGGCTTCTTCCATTCTTTTAAATGCCTGCGAGCTTATAGGGGTTAATGGCGAAGGCTCTGTATTGAAATCTCCTTTGATAGCAATTTTAACGCGGCTGTCATTAATGGCATTGGTAATAAAATCCTGCACTTCTTTGGTTGTTTGCCCTGTAAGGATGCGGCTGTTTACAATTGCTTTTGCTTGTGTGGGAATTACATTTTCACGAATGCCGCTTTCTAAAATAGTAGGCACAATGGTAGTACGTTGCATTGCATCTCCTTCTGGCGTGGCGCCTAATTTATTTTGAATAGAGCTTTTAAAAAGCCAGCGATTGCTAAGCGCCATCTTGTTTAAAAAATTGTTTGTTGATCCACTTACACGGTTTAAGTATTCCTGCAAAGGTTCAGTCATCTGTACCGGCATTTGTACAGATCTCATTTTATACAAAGCTTTAGTAAGAATATCAATCGCTGTTTCCTTATCAGGTTTGGAAGAATGCCCACCTGGTTTTTCTACAGAGAGTTCAAATGTTACATAACCTTTTTCTCCTACTCCAATCATAGCAACAGGCCGTTCTACATCTTTCATTTTACCAATGGTAATTTCGCCTCCTTCATCAATCACCATATCGGCTCTTACATTTTTTTGTTGCAGGTAATTTACAATTGCAATAGCACCTGTACCGGTTGATTCTTCATTGTGGCCAAAGCAAAGAAGGATAGTGCGCTTCGGTTTAAATCCTTGCTTCAATAAGTTCTCTGTTGCTTCCAGTATAGATATCACTGCTGCTTTATCATCAACGGCACCTCTTCCCCAAATGATACTGTCCTTTACTTCTCCGCCAAACGGTTGTACCGTCCACAGTTTTATAGCAGCCGGTTCTACGGGCACCACATCATAATGGCCCATTAATATAATTGGCTGAAGGCTGCTGTCTGAACCCTTCCATTCAAAAACATAACTGTAATCTTTGATGATAGTTCTTTTAAGCTGTTGATGAATGAATGGATATGATTGCTCTAAAAAAAAACGGAACTGGTTAAAATGAATACTATCTATACGTGTGGTGTCTTCCGGCGAAACTGTAGCAATGCGAATGGCATTGCTCATATGCAGAATAGCAGAATCCGGTAAAGCAGCTAATGCAGCAGCTTTGTGTTGTGGCCATGGCTTTGCACGAAATGTGTTTACCAGCAACGCTGCCAGCAACAACACACAAATAATAACAAGAAACAGTAAAAATTTTTTGAGCATTTTTTTGATGAGGATGTTTACGGAAGATACTAATGTTTAAACAAAAGCTAAAAAGAGATCTCGTTGCGCTCTTTGCAAAAATGACAGGCTTTTGGCAGGGAATGATTTTTGATCTTATACTGCAAACTCTATTAAAATGACAATAGGTATAATAGCCATCTCCATATTTTTTATGTTGATAGGCATGCTGGTACAGTTCAGGCTAAAAAGCAAGTTTACTGCCTACAGCCAGGTACCAACATCTTCCGGACTTAGTGGTAGCGAAGTAGCGCAAAAGATGTTGCGCGACAATGGCATTTATGATGTGCAGGTTGTTTCTACGCCAGGGTTCTTAACAGATCACTACGATCCTACACAAAAAGTTGTAAATCTAAGCGAAGATGTTTACCAGGGAAGAACAGTAGCTGCGGCTGCAATTGCCGCACACGAGTGTGGACATGCTGTGCAACACGCAACCGCGTATTCTATGTTGCAATTGCGCAGTAAGATGGTGCCCATTACTCAAATTAGTACAAGACTTTCTCAATGGATAATTATTGCGGGGTTGGGTGTATTGGGTTTTGGCTACGGCAATCAAACCGTGTTGCTGATAGGTATTATCTTGTTTGCAGTTACTACATTATTTACTGTAGTAACATTGCCGGTAGAGTTTGATGCGTCTGCACGTGCGTTGAAATGGCTGGATGCTGCCAATATTACAAAACCAGCGGAGCATGAAAAAGCAAAAGATGCGTTAAAATGGGCTGCGCTTACTTATGTTGTAGCTGCGCTTTCGTCCATTGCTACACTGGCTTATTATATTATGCTCTACAATAGCAGGCAAAGAAATTAATCACTGGGAAGCTTGTTTATAGTCTTACGAAAAATAAAACCTGCGGAAGAAAAAACTCCGCAGGTTTTTTATTTAGCTCTTGTAAAGAACAGGTTAATTAGGAGTAATATTATTAGCCTTTAGTATTTCATTAAACAGTTGTTCCTATTTTTTAATTCTAAACTTTTCTCCTGCCACGTATACAGCTAATTGAATAGAAGAAGCCGCAAAAGATTTATTTGCAGTAACATGCACATTTTTAGGTGAAGAAAAAACAATCACCTGGCTTTGGCCTGCTACGGTGGCCCAGCCACTGTCTACAATAATTGCAGTAGATTCATTAATACCAATACAGTTATAGTTTGGATGCTCCATAATAGCAGACAACATGCGGTTGTATCTGCTACGTACTACAAAGTGTTGATCTATAATAACAGAATCCAGCAAGCCAAGTCCTTCTTTCAATTCAAGGTTGCCTTTGCTTAAGCGTTTAAAAGTAGAAGACAAAATTGTATCCATTAAAGCATTGCCGGTTATCATAGATTCACTCATTACAGAAGCGCCGGCGCTGGTGCCTGCAATTAACGCTCCGTTGTTTCTTGCTTCTTGTATAATTTTCTTTATGGGTGTATTTTCAATCAAGCGCATAAAACGCTCCTGGTCTCCACCACCCAGGAAAATTATTTTTGCTTTTTTCAAGGCAGTTATTGTTTGCGTATCATGCACAGATGCGGAATCAACTTTCAAACAATCTTCACCAGTTAGTTTTTTAAAATCGTCGTTCATCCAGATATAAGCACTGTCACCATATCCGCTTGCCAGCGTTACAGCAGCAATCAAATCTCCTTTTTTCCAGTTACCGGTTTTTAATATTTGCAAACGAAATGAATCGCTGATTTCTCCTCCCCCAATTATAAATAGTTTGCCCTTGCGATTATTTACAGTTTGCTTTTGTGCCGTTGCGAAAACACAAATACAGCAGCAGAAAAAAGTAAAGATGATTTTTATCATGGCAGTTCGCTTGGTTTGCCCGATAAATATAAATCCTGTTGACAAATATTCTTGCTGCTTTTTTTAGTAACTTTTCTCTCTGCAAAAACAACCACAATAACTGCGCATGAATAAAAGAAGTTTTTTAAAGGCAATGACAATGGCCGGCTTTGCTGCGCCGCTGCATGGCAATGCAATGACTGCATGGTTAAAAAAATTTGAAAACCATGCTGCTATTGACTTAGCAGACAATGAAGACTTCTGGACCGGCATCCGTGGCGATTATAAACTGAAGCCCGATTACATCAACCTGGAAAATGGCTACTATAATTTTTTGCCGGAGCCTGTTTTGGAAAATTTCATCAATCATGTGAGAGAAGTTAATTACCAGGCATCTTATTACATGCGAACTGTTCAGTTCGATAATAAAAAAAATATTGCAGCAAAGCTGGCTGCTATTGCTGGTTGCGAGCCAGATGAACTTGTCATTACCCGTAACACTACAGAATCATTGGACATGATTATTGGCGGTTATAAATGGAATGCAGGCGACGAAGCGATAATGGCTGAACAGGATTACGGATTTATGCTGGAAATGTTTAAGCTGGTGGCAAAACGTTACGGTGTGGTAAATAAAATTGTTTCTGTGCCCAATCATCCTGCATCAGATGATGAGATTGTGCAACTATATGCAAATGCCATTACATCCAAAACAAAACTGTTGATGGTTTCGCAAATGATAAATATTACCGGGCATATTTTGCCGGTGCAAAAAATCTGCGATATGGCACATAGCAAAGGCGTAGATGTAATGGTGGATGGCGCACATGCATTTGCACATATCCGTTTTAAAATTTCAGACTTGCATTGCGATTATTATGGATCGAGCCTGCACAAATGGTTAAGTACGCCGCTGGGTGCTGGTATACTCTATGTAAAAAAAGGGAAAGCAGAAAAAATCTGGCCGTTATTAGCAGAGGGAGATCGCGATGCAAATGATATCACCCGCTTAAACCATATTGGCACACACCCGGTACATACAGATCTTGCTATTGAAAACGCGATTGATTATTATTCAAAGCTTGGTGCAGAAAGAAAAGAAGCAAGGCTTCGTTTCCTGCAAAAATACTGGACAGACAAAGTACGCAATGTGTCAAATATTGTAGTAAATACGCCCGCAGACCCGGCAAGAAGTTGTGGCATTGCCAATGTTGGCATTAAAGGAATGAAGCCTTCATTGCTTGCAGAAACACTATTGAAAAAATATAAAATCTATACTGTGGCTATTGATGGTGCCAATGTGCATGGATGCCGCATAACACCCAATGTGTACATTACCCCAAAAGATTTGGATGTATTGGTAAATGGGTTAAAAGAAATGGCTGCAAATGTTTGATGCGTCTATTGTTGCTTCAATCCTTTTTGCAATACCATTACTCCATTCATAATAAATGTAGATCCGCTTTTGGTTTCTATGTTGTACACTTTTTGCAGACCTCCGGCTTGTTCGGTCTTTGTCCAAACAATATACTTTTTATACGCCTCCTGATTATTCTCCCTGCATAAAATTTTATCGCCTTCTTTTACATCACCCATTTTCATTTCTCCAGCATCGGTTAATACAGGGTGGTTAGGCGTTGCATTTATTTGTCTTACAGAAAGCCTTACCATTCTACCACTACTCTTTAATTGTTCGTTTGCTGATAGTAATACCAACTGCGTGATGGCGTAATTTTTTATTTCATGAGATACCAACGCAGTTACTTCTGTTGCGGCCGGTAGTTTTGTTAGCGGATCTACTGTAACAATTTTATCTCCCTTTTGCATCTGGCTGAGCAGTTTTTTACTTCCATCCCACATAGCAACCTGTTCATCGCCAGGAAAACAAATGTCCATTCCATATGTGCCGGCTTCTTTTGAAACATCTTTTCCCTGGTTGGCTGCTTTGTATAATTGAAAGCCGAATTCTTTCGACAACACATAAGAAAGCTTCAATACATAATTAGACTCTATCTTATCTGTTGCATGAATGTCTTCAAAATATTTCTCCCACACTTTTGCATCTGCTCTAAAGTTTGGCAGGCACGCTGTATACAAGACGCCTTTTTCATTTGTGTAAAAGATAACTGTGCCCAGATCTTGTTTGCCTTCTCTCAACAAAAGTTTATAGATGTCTACACGTTTTTTAAGGCCGTCATCCCCGGTAATGAAGTACGGCTTGCGGCTTTCGTATCGATCCAGTACATAGGTATTCTCAAACTTTACATAGGTGTCGTTGTCCAAATCTTTTATGCGAAAGGTTTTTGCTTTCTGATATTCATCTATGCTAAACTTATGAGATTGTGCCGTGTCCTGCGCTGCCAAAGAAAAGCAGCCAATAATAAACAAGGGTAGCAGTAAAAACTTTTTCATGAATAAATAATAATTGTTCTTTTAAAAGATAAATGGACATGGTTCTATTGGCGAATGGTTCATATGCCAGGGCGAATGATTATTCGCCCCTACACCGAAAAAACCTTGTACCCTACGCCTTATACCATCCTCCTTTACTTAAGAGATTTCTTTAAACGCCCCAGCAAATGTCTGCATCTCATCCATTCTGCCAATGCTGATGCGGCACCACTGTTTGCTATTGAAGCGCCATGAGCGAACACCCACACCACGTTTCATCATCTCCATTACAAATTTTTCGCTGTCCATTTTTACAGGGAAGATTACAAAATTGGTAAACGAGGGAACATACTCATAGCCCTCTGCTTTTAAAACACTATAGAGATACTCTTTTGAGGCAACAGTTTTTTGCAATGCATCTTTTAAAAATGCAGTATCACCGTAGCTGGCAAATGCAGCATGCAATGATGTAGCAGATATGCCTGCAAAACCTGTAGTATAGTTTTCCAGGTTTTTAATCATTTCGGGTTGTGCAAATGCATAGCCAACTCTCAATCCGGCAAAGCCATGCAGTTTGGAAAAGGTGCGTGCCACAATAACATTTTTACCATTTTTAATTGCACCCATCATTGTATTAGCCCTGGGATCGTCCAGGTAATCAATATAAGCTTCGTCAATAAACACCGGCACTTTTACGGATACACGTTCTACAAATGCTTTTAGTTTATTGATGTCAAGAACGGTTGCTGTGGGATTATTGGGATTGCACACATACACAAGCCTTGTGTTGCTGTCAATGGCTTTTTCCATGGCGTCCAAATCCAGTTTATATTCCGAAGTAAGCGGCACTTTAATCCACTTAGTATTCATCTCTGCCATTTTACTGGGCAAATCCTCATACGTGGGATCTCCTGTAACAATATTGCCGCCGGGTTTTTGGCTGAAATGAATAGCTGTTGCCAATATAATTTCTGAAGAACCTGCTCCCATAATGAGGTTGTCTGGGGTTAATCCTTCCGCATCTGCAATTTTTTGCATTAACTGCCTGGCGAAAATAAAAGGGTAGCGAAAGCTTTCTGCCATGGCCTCTTCTATCGCCTGCTTTGCTTTTGCCGAGGGGCCAAATGGGTTTTCATTGGCAAACAATCTTGCTTTCAAATCTTCCGGCCCGTTTAAAATAGCCATTTGATCTGTATACAATTGATCATTGTAACAAGTATTAACAGGGCTTGCTGATAACTTGTTTAAAAAAGCAGGAGCGGCAGTAATGCCACCAGCCATCAGAATTCCTGTTTTTAGCAACTGGCGGCGGTTCATATTGTTTGCCATAAAATATAGTTTTGGTGATGAATTTATTCGCTTAAAAAATCGTTTAATCAATTAAGATTTCAATACTCTTTTGTGTACAGCATCTACCACAGCTCTTGCAGATTCAAATGCGCCAGCCATCCATGCGTTCAGGTAAGTCATGTGTTCTCCTGCAAAATATACCTGCTTCTCCGGTTGCAACAATGCTTTATACATTGTTTGCCTTTCTTCATTGCTGTACAATGCCCAGCCACCCAGGCTATACTGCGTTTTATGCCAGCTTATTGAAAAAGAATTTTCAAAAGCATTTGCATATTGCGGATGAATAAGGCTGCCTTTCTGCAAAGCCAATTGTTCTCTATCTTTTACAGATAGGTTGCCAATCTTTTTTGCCTTCTCGTTGAAATTGTAATAGCCCACCAGTATTCCTTTGGCCGATTGATAATCATAAGACGGATAAAATATTTGCGTTAACTCGTTATTGGTATGTGTAATGCCCCCGTAAATATGTTCATCTTCTTCCCAAAAACGCCGCTTAAACTGAAGTCCTATTTTTCCGGTGGAGATGTATTCTATATTGTCAATTGCCCTGCTTACGTCGGAAGAAAAATTGTGATCTACATTGCTTAGTGCAGGCAGCGGAATGGTACAGATGCATATATCTCCCTGCAATTTTTGTTCCCCTTCTTTATTTTTATAGACAATACTTACGCCGTCTGCTGTATTTTTTATGGATGTTACTTCACTCTGAAAACGAATGTTTTTGCCCACTACTTTTTCAAAAGCTTTTGCAATCATATCCATACCACCTACTGCCTGAAACATGGTCATCTGTAACTCGTAGGTATATTCTGCCACGTTGTAAAAATCCGGGTCCATTAATCCTGCACTTAAAATATCTAAGAGTGCATGTGCATTGGCAATTACACCGGGTTGATCTCCTGCGCCGGGTGCTGTACTATAGCCTCTTCTTGCAGAAGCCTTATAAATATTATCAGGGTCCAGGCCGCCTTCTGCACGCAGGTATTCAATAATTTTTTCGGTATCCTCTTTGGTCATGGCCATGTCCAATTGTTTTTTATCGATTGCCTTGGCCAGCATTTCTGCCATATAACCTCTTGTATCATTGTGTATTTCCCTAACGCGGATTTTTTTATTGTTCAGTGCATTTTTTCCTTCACTGAAATAATAGGCAGATTCGTTGACGTTGTTATAAACCTGTATGGGTACTTTTAATTCTTTGCAATAATGAAGCGTAAGCAGGTGATGGTGCGGAATACGTGAGGGACCGGCATTGTAATAAAGCCCTTCATCAAACTGAGCTGTTTGCGCAATATTTCCTGTTTCTGTATTTACAGATCCTTTGCGTACACTCCAGCACCTGCCGCCTACCCTGTTCCTGGCTTCCAGTATAGTACAGTTGTGGCCGAGTTTAGTAAGTTCATACGCAGCAGATAAACCAGCCAATCCTGCCCCAAGTATAATTATGTTTTTGCCCGCTGTAGTTTTTTCGGTGGGTATAGGTTTTACCGGTGCTTCGCGCAGCATACCTAAAGCCAGCATTGCCGGGTAGGTGCCACCAGCCAGCATGCCGGACTGCGACAAAAATTGCCTGCGTGATAATTTTCTCAAAAGACAGTTTTGGTGTTAAAAGCCGATCCTTTTAAAGTTACGGAAATTTGGGCGAGAAGATCTTTTTCAGTCGGGGCTTATTCAAAGAAAAAATTACTGGCAAGATTTTTTTAAAACTGGCTGTTATGCTTTCAGTGAATCAATATTTTGTTTTAGCTGCAGCAGGTATTGGCCATAACTTTTATACTGCAATCGTTTTGCCAGCATTATTCCCATCGGCACAATCACAATTGTTATTCCTATCATCCAGGCTATAGTGGAAGGTTTGCTCATCAGTACTGACAAATCTTTTCCCGAGCCAAACATAAGACCTGTCATAAAACCACCGGCGCTGGCAAAGGGATAGATAAAAACAAGCGATTTTTTTTGCAGGCGCATCCATCGGCTAATGCCATTGTATTGTTCTTCCATTATTGATAACAAAGACAAACTGCTATTAATTACCGGTGGCATTTTTTTATACTGATGAATGGCGCTGAAAGTTCCCGCAACAGTAAACAACAACATAACGCCTATGGTAAGCATGATTTGCCAATAAGGATAACAAATCAATACCCATAAGTACAATGCAGCAATCAATACCGTCCACATAATAGTAAACCGAAGGCTTGTTTTTATTTTTTGCAACGGGTCTGTTGATTTTAGTTGCGCAACTTTTCCAGGTTGCAGCATAGCCGCCAGATCATTGTCTGGTTCTTGGCTTAAATCGTTCCAATCTTGTTGCTGGCTCATGGTTGCTTATTTAAAAGTTGTGATAATTGTTGTTTAATGCGGTGAAGCTTTACCGCTACATGATTAACAGATATTCCTACAATGCCCGCTATTTCGCCATTATCAAATCCATCGAGATGCAATGAGACAATGGCCCTGTCTGTTTCTGCAAGTTGCCTGATGGCTTTTTGCAAACTCAGCACGTTTTCATTTTGTGTATTTGCGGCTTGTATTTGTGGTGACAGCTCTTCTAACGATGCTTTGTAATCCAGTATCTGGGGTTTTCGCTTTTTTGTTAGTAAGGTATTTAAGCAAATGCGATACAGCCATGTGCTGAATTTTGCATCACCCCTAAACGATGGCCATCCCTTCCAGGCGTTTAATAAAATTTCCTGGTAGAGATCTTTTTTCTCCTCTGCATCATTGGCATACAAACTTGTGAGCTTGTAAATAATGCCCTGGTTTTCTTTCACCAATGCTAAAAATTCAGCTTCCTGCACAGTTAGGTAGTTTATCTTTTAATGGCGCTTAGCGCTTCTTATTCAATTGGTATCAAAACTGGCAATTAAATTACAAAGCCCGAAAATTAATCTGCAAGCTCCGTACGGTTAGTATAATTTCCGCTTGTCAAATGCTGCGGATGTATTGCAGGCTATGCCTTATATTTAGTTATATAAAACATCCTGCATGAAAAAGTTTTTCCTGCTCTTCATTATTCAGGCTTTCGCTCTTTGTTCTTTTTGTCAGCAAATAACCAAAGAAGATTATGCAAGAGCAGTCTCTTTTATATCCACCAATCTTTTTAATAAAAAGGTTTTCAACATCAACACGCAATACAATTGGTTTGCAGACAGCAGCGGTGCATGGTTTGTATTGCAGAGCAAAGAAGGCAGAACGTTTAAAAAACTGGATGCCAAAAAATTAAAAGCAGAAGATTGGTTTGATCATGTTCGGTTGGCAAAGATTTTATCTGACTCTTTGAAGAAAGAAATAAAACCAGCAGACCTTCCCTTCTATTCTGCTAAATACATCGACAAATCGCATATAGAGTTTACAGCAGAAGGAAAAGAATATTCACTGGACTTATTGAGTTATAACTTAACGCGGAAAGAGAAAAAGACATCCAATCCAATGGAAGAAAAATCTCCTGACGGAAAATGGGTTGCCTATAGCAAAGACTTCAATCTTTTTATTAAATCTACCAGCACCGGAGAGGTAAAACAACTGAGTCACGATGGTTTTAAAAATTATGAATATGCCAGTTATTACGGCTGGGGAGAAATTATAGAAGGCGAAAACGGAGAAAGGCCAAAACACTTTTCTATACGCTGGTCGCCGGATTCAAAGTATATCGGTTGCTATATCTGCGATTTGCGCAAGGGGCAAAAAATGTATTTGCTGGATTGGAGCATAGACACATTCTACAAACCAAAACTACTTTCTTATTATCGCGGCTCTCCCGGAGATACCGATATGGTTTACATGACGCCGGTTTTCTTTAATACTACAACCGGTGAGGAATTTAGAAAAGATCAATTTCGCAATGTAAACGCTGCTGGTTTTGAATGGGCAACCCAACCTGGTGAAGCCTATATTGAAAACCATGTGCGTGGCTATCAGAAAGTAGATTTATTTCTTTATAACATCAATACACAACAACAGGATTTGTTGTATTCTGAAACCAGCAAAACCAATATTGATAATTATGATTCGCGGCAGATAGAAGGCGCAGACAAAATAATTATTACTTCCGAAAAAGATGGTTGGAAGCAATTGTATTTATTAAACACAAAAGATAAAAGCCTGCAGCCAATTACACACGGGTCATTTTATGTAAATGATATTTTATTGGTTGATAAAAAAAACCAGCTCATTTACTTTACAGCATCCGGCAAAGAAGAAGGAAGAAATCCTTATTACCAGCATTTCTATAAAATAAAAATGGATGGTACTGGTTTAACTTTGTTGACTACAGAGAATGCCAATCATGATATAACCATTTCTCCCGACGGAAAGTATTTTACTGACAATATCTCTACGCTTGATATGGCTCCCCGCTCTGTATTAAGAGAAACGGCCAAAGGAAAAATATTGATGGAACTTACGCATGCAAACCTTGATGATTTGTTCGCTATGCATTATCATTTCCCGGAGGCCTTCAGTTGTATTGGCCGCGATGGTGTTACTACTATTTATGGCGCTATCTGGAAACCCAGCAATTTCGACTCAACAAAAAAATATCCTGTTATTGACCAAACTTATACTGGTCCGCATACTTATATGTTTCCCCGAAATTATGTTTCTGGTTTAGCCCGCTCTAATCATGCATTGGCAGAATTGGGTTTTATTGTTGTAACGGTTGATGGCATGGGCACAGCCAATCGATCCAAGGCTTTTCACAATGTCTCTTATAAAAACATGGGAAAAAATTTATTGGATCATGTAATTGCCATTCAAGAACTGGGTAAGCGTTACAACTGGATTGATACAACACGTGTTGGCATCTTTGGTCATTCTGCTGGTGGTTATGATGCTGGCCATGCAGTACTGGAGTATCCTGATTTTTATAAAGTATCGGTGGCCAGTTCAGGAGATCATGATTTCAGGATGGAGAAAGACTGGTGGCCCGAAATGTATATGGGATGGCCGGTAGACAGTACCTATAACCAGGTTTCTAATATTACCATGGCACCAAACTTAAAAGGAAAGCTATTGATTGTGCATGGAGGCATAGATGAAAATGTAAACCCTTCTGCAACTTTTAAACTGGCAGAGGCTTTGGTGAAAGCAGACAAAGAATTTGATATGCTGATAATGCCCAGTCAGCACCATGGCTACAGCACTAAGTACAATAACTATTTTACTAAAAAGAAGTGGAACTATTTTGTAGAAAACCTGCTGGGCCAAAAACCGATTTGGGATTTTGAGTTGAAGTAATAATGTTTACACTTGAAGCTTGCTTAATTTAAAACCCCTCGAATTCGAGGGGTTTTAAATTAGACATTGTAACTATTTAGAAAACTCCTTAGACTTTCAATTCGCTCCAGCCATCCCTGTATTTTCTTTTTACAAAAGCATTGGCTGGTTCAAAATTGGTGATGCGCATATTGGCCCCATCCCATAATAATTTTTTTCTGCCGGGATAAGTAAAGCCGCCTTTACCATCACTCTCTCTGTAATTGTAGCTGCGCACAGCAAGATTGCCCATTAATACAGTTTCTGCCAGCGGACCACTCTTATCAAAAGAAGAGCTGGTATATGCACCATAGCCCTGTTTGCAGGCTTTTACCCATTGTTGCTGGTGGCCTTCTGATCCGTTTTCTACAAAAGCAAATTTACTCTTAGGCAATTGCGTAGTCTTCATTTTTGCAGTGGGTAATAATGTTGCATTACGACCAAACAATCCAGCCATTAGTTTTCCTTTGCTGCCTTCAAAAATCATCCCGCCGTCCCACTCGGCCAAAGGCTCATCTGGCAATAGTTCATCGGGGCGTTGTGGTTTGATGCCGCCATCGTACCAAATCAATTTCACGGGCACCATATTTTCTCTTGCAGGAAATTGTATGGTGGTAACAGAAGAAGGCGGATAACTATCGGTATATACTTCTTCTTTAAAAAAGCCGGAGTACACAGAACCCACGCTGCATTCTACAGAGATGGGATATTTTAGTTTTAATGCGCGGTAAGGCACATCTATAAAATGGCAACCCATGTCGCCCAGAGAGCCAGTACCAAAATCGCTCCAGCCACGCCAGGTAGCCGGCAGATAAGTAGGATTGAAATCGCGGAATGGCGCAGTACCCAACCATAAATCCCAATCCAGTTCTTTGGGAATATCAAACTTGCCTGTTGGTGTTGGTATGCCTTGTGGCCATACAGGCCTGTTGGTCCATACGTGCACGGTATGCACATTGCCTATAACACCGGCTTGTATCCAGGTCTCTACTTTGCGGGTATCGGGTCCGCTGCTACCCTGGTTGCCCATTTGCGTAACCACTTTATATTTTGCCGCTGCTTGTGTTAGTATGCGGGCTTCATAAATATCGTGTGTCAATGGTTTTTCGCAATACACATGTTTGCCCATTTGCATAGCAGCAAGCGCAATGGTTGCATGCATATGATCCGGTGTAGTTACAATTACCGCATCAATGTTTTTATTTTCTTTCTCTAATAAAACGCGGAAGTCTTTATAGTAAGGAGCGTTTGGCCATTTCTTTTTTGCATTCACCGCCATGCGATCGTCCACATCGCACAATGCTACTATATTATCGCTACCATTGTTGTAGGCATAAGGCAGGTTCACTTCTGCTTTTCCTCCTACGCCTATACCGGCAATATTTAATTTATCACTGGGGGCTGTAAAACCTCTTCCTAAAACTTGTCTTGGTACTATATAAAAGCCTGCGGTGGCGAGTGCCGCGTTGCGGATAAATTTTCTGCGGCTGTTTGCGTGTTGTGGTTTCATGCTACAATCGTTTTTTTGAAATTAAGCGCTATAGCAAGTTAAGCATTTATGTGGTGTAATAAATGTTTGCGATTCATTAGAAACACTAAAAACTTAACCAGCGAATAACATGATATCAATACATGTTAAATATCATTACTGTCTTTGCGCTCGTTTTAAACCACGGTAAGATTTTTACTTCTTACTGCTATTTATCACCCTTAAATGAAAAGTATGAAAAAAGCATTCTTCATTTTTACATTGCTGATGGCATCTTCTGCATTTATGTTTGCGCAAGGACCAAGAATAAGTATTGATGTTATTATTGGTAACAGACCTCCTGCACCTAATGAAGCTAAATTGATGAGAATGGAAGAGCAGGCACATCCTAACATTGCAAAATCAATGCGTGATATTGGTGATGCACTAAGGCATTTGCAAGAAGCGCCGGATGATTTTGGCGGTAGAAAAGGACAGGCAGAGGCAGATTTAAAACAGGCATATGCTTCTTTAAGAAAAGCCTTGTATTTCCGCCTATACCAGGATACACACTAGTTTAAAAGATTTTATTTTATAAGCCCTCTTTTCACAGAGGGCTTTTTATTTACAGTTATTTATTTGAATAGAGATTTTACTTGCGTTTCTTTCCCGCACTTGCAAATTGATCAAACAATCCTCCTCCCACAAATTGTGGTTTAGTTAAATGCAGGCCGCAAGCTTCATTCATTTTATCAACCAGGTATACTGTTAGCTCTGGCGAAAAAGCTTCATCGTGCATATGCATAAAAAAATAAAGTTCCTGCAAGCCATGATCCAACCAGTATTTCATTCGTTCTACCCATTCATCACAACGTGTATAATCTGTATCGTGCAAACTATTGCCAACATATCGTATAAATGTTTTGGGAACTGTCAGGTGCATGTGCGCACAATCTCTTCGGCCGGCAGTGTCTGTAATAACTGCACCAATTTTTAATTCGCGCAGCGTATCAAATAATTCTTTGTTTACTGTTTTATCAGAGAACCAATCAGGATGTCTTACTTCAAGAAAAAACTGCAGATCTGTGGGTAATGTTTTCAGGTAAGCAAACAATTTGTCTCTTTGCTTTGGACTATATTTTTCGCTTACCTGCAAAAAGATGGGACCAAGATTATCGCCAAAAGCCATTATGCCTTCCAGGAAAGCTGTCGTTAAAAAATCAACATTATTAAATCCGCTGTAGTGGCTGATGCTGTTGGTTACTTTCGGGCAGAATTTAAAATCTCGCTCTTCTGCTTTTGCGGCCCATTTTGCAATTTCTTCGGGCTTATAAACTTTGTAGTGAGTGGCGTTTAGTTCAATAGAATTGTAATGCTTTACATATTGATCCAGGAACTGCGCATCCTTGGTTCCTTTCGGATAAATTTTTCCAATCCATTCCTTTCTGCCCCATTTTGCACAGCCTAAGTATACATGTGGTTTTTTCTTTGTCTTTTTTAAGACCAGCTTATTATCTGCCGGTTCTGCAGGCAAAGAAAAATCTATTTTGTCAAGCTCTTTTTCTATGACTCGTCCAAATTCCATACGCTAATTTACGCCAATACTCACGAATAGAAGACGCGAATAAAAACGAATGGACACGAATTAATACTATTGAAGAATGTGAATGCCGCTCCTTTTCTTTATAGATCTCAACCTCTGACTGTAAATTTTTATCTGCGAGCATTCGTGTGCATTAGCTTCCATTCGTGTCAACCAAAAATGCCTTTCACTACACCTCCATCCACACTGATAGTTTGACCAGTAATATAACCCGATGCGGGACTAAGCAACCAGCAAGCAAGTGAGGCAAAATCTTCGGCTCGCCCGAGGCGTCCAACCGGTATTTGTTGTATTCCTTTTTCCCGGGCATCCTGAACAGATATTCCTGTCTGCTCTGCTTTTTTATTATAAATTCTTTCTATAGCCGGCGTATCGTGTGAGCCCGGACCCATTACATTTAGTGTAATGCCAGATTTGGCAATTTCCTGGCTGAGCGTCTTCACAAAACCAACAACTGCCACTCTTAAAGAATTACTGAGTACCAGGTTTTCCAACGGTTGTTTTACTGAAGAGCTTTCTATATAAACAAGGCGGCCATAGCTATGCGGTTTCATCAAAGGCACCAGCGCTTGGGTAAGTGCCACTTTCCAGCGAAGAATAGATTGATAGGCGTTGTCCCAATCTTGCAGGGATGTTTCTAAAAATGTTTTTGCGGGCGGACCTCCTGCATTTATCAATGCTCCATGCAATTGTTTGCCGTTAATTGCTGATATAATTTGTTTTTGTGTCTCTTCCTGGCTTATATCGCCGGCAACAATTTGTACTTGTGCTGGTGCTGTTTTCTGTAACGCCTCCAATTTCTCTTTGCTTCTTGCAACAGCAATAATTTTTGCGTCTTCTTTTATTAATGCGGTGGCTATGGCATATCCAAAACCGCTGGTTGCACCGCCTACAATAAAGAGTTGATCTTTTATTCCTATATCCATGAATAAATATTTGCTATTTAAAATTAGTTTTCTTTTACTGCATTCAGATAATAATACCCAGCAATAAACAAAGCATAACAATAAACGGAGAAGGAAGTTTTGTAAAAAACAAGAGACAGAATGTGCCGGCTATTACGCAAAGGTTTGCAATGCTGATGGTGTCAAGACCAGATACGGAGACGTCCTTCATCATATACAATGTTGCCGCCAGCATGATGCCCGCTACTGCGGCATTAATACCTTCCAGTGCACGATACACTGCAGCATATTTTTTTAAGTTGTGCCAGATAGGATAAAAAAACAATACCAATAAAAGGCTGGGTAGAAAAATAGCAATCGATCCTATAATAGCACCTGTTATTTGCATTGGCGCTCCATGATCTTTCATTGCCATGGCACCGGTGAAAGATGCGATAGAGAAAACAGGACCGGGTATCGCTCTAACTATTCCCGCACCTGTATAGAACTCATCCCTATCTATACTTACAACCGATTGTTTTTTATCCTGGTTTTTTCGAATTACAATTTTTGATTTTGGGCGTTCTACGAACTGTTCGTACATGAAAGGTATCAAGACCTGTCCCCCGCCAAATACCAGGCTGCCCATGCGGTAGGTGTTTTCAAAAAGGTTTATCGGCCGGCGGTTGTTCCAGTCTTGCAGACGAGCAACTTCACTGGTTACACCGGCAGCAATAAAAATAACAGCGAAGAGCCAGATATTCCACCACTTTATTTTTTGTGGTTTGATAGCTGTTTGCGGAATGCGCTTGCTGCTAAGATTGGTAACAATGCCTGCCAGCAAAATCAATAAAGGAAAAATAAACGGCGCTTTGAATAAGAAAAAAGATGCGATGGCAGTAACGGCAACAATTCCTCTTGTGATGGGGTTGTTTACAGAAATTTTGAAAGCATGAAATGCAGCAAAGGCAAGGAAACCTACAGCCATTGGCGCAATAAATTTAAAAATATCTGTCTTTAGTGTTTTTTGGTTTATATACTCCAGCAGGAATGAAAGTCCCCCCATTAAAAAACACGCTGGCAAAATCCATATTATCAAAGTAAGAATGGCGAGAGGAATACCGCCTCTTTTATACCCAATCAGGGTGAGTGTTTGAGTAGAAGATGCCCCCGGCAGTAGCTGGCAAAAGGAGTTAAAATCTATCAGCTCTTCTTCTGTAAGGTCTTTGCGGCGGTGGACAAATGTCTTTAGCATCATAGCAAAATGACCCTGCGGCCCACCAAACGCAGTGATGCTGTGCAAAAAAACGGCTTTCAGAAAAGGTATATGACGGATCAGCACCATTAATGGGTTAGTGTATTTGGGTTTTGCTGTACAATTTATTGATAGGGTTCTTCTTAGCCAAATAGAATTGAACCACTACTTATAATAATGATACAGTTCTATCTCATCCCGTACTTTGTCTGGAACTAGGTAGCGAATAGATTTTCCCTGTCTGATCATCTCCCGGATATAGGTAGACGAAATTTCCAATAGTGGAGCTTCTGCAACTTCCATTTTTGCTTGCAATGTATTTACAATTTCGAAGCCTGGTCTTTTGTAAACCAATAGCCGATAGTTTTTGGCTAATACATCTGCGTTCTTCCATTTATGCAGGTTCTGCAAACCATCACTGCCCAGAATAATAGAAAATTCATGGTCGGGATGTTTCTCTTTTAAATAGGTCAGCGTATCGATTGTATAGGATGGCCGGGGGAGGTGAAACTCAATATCACTTGCTTTTAAATGGTTCACATCCTCTGTTGCCAGTTTAGCCAGGTGAAGGCGGTGGTACTCATTTAAAAGACTTGCAGATTCTTTGAACGGGTTTTGAGGAGAAACAATTAACCAGACCCTATCGAGATCTGTGTTTTGTACAAAGTGGTTGGCAATGATGCAGTGACCAATATGAACAGGATTGAAAGAGCCGAAATAGAGTCCTATTTTCATACTCGTCTTTAGTCTGGTATTTATTAAGAGAGGTTTTCTACAAATATATTCTGTGCCTCATTCAGGCGGAGGCTTAAACTATAGCCGGATACACTAATGGCAATCGGGTCTCCCAATGGTGCAATTTGATCTACACGGATGTCTTCTCCCGGCACGCAGCCCATCTCCATCAATTTCAGGAAGATGTCGTTGTTTTCAAATGATTTAATCTTTACTGTCTGCCCTACAGGTATTTCTGATAATCTTCTTAGCATATACTGCAAATCTAGGTGCATTCTCAGGTAAATTATTACGACTTTTGGAAATGCCTGTTAAAGATAACCTAGCTAGTGTAGCCTTTCATTTTCAAGAACCGCTTCCTTCTTTAAAAGACCGAATTAAGCTAAAAGCCTTTTTACTAAACATGTTCAAAAAGGAAGCCGTTAAAGTAAGCTCACTTCAATATATCTTTTGCTCAGACGAGTACCTGCTCGATATCAATAAGCAGTTTTTGCAGCACGATTTCTATACGGATATCATCACCTTTAACCTTGCAGAAAAGAATACCCCTGTAGCAGGTGAGATTTATATTAGCGTAGATAGAGTAAAGGATAATGCTGGCTCATTAAACCAATCCTTTAAAAGAGAACTTCACCGGGTAATCTTTCATGGTGTTTTACATCTCTGCGGATATAAAGACAAGAACAGAAAACAAGAAGCCGAAATGAGGGCGATGGAGGACAAGTACCTGAGTTTGTACTTCAAAAAATAACCTGTAGTATGATGTCCTTGCAATAAAATCTTTTAAAAGATGTTCCATGTGGAACGTTTCCTGAATAGATTTAGTCTGTTTCCACGGTTTCGTTTCACAACAAGACCTGCTATTAATTTCCGGAGAATAACAAAACCCCTGTTCAACATCTATAATAAGCTAAAATAATTACTCTCCTACACAATAAAATGTTTCACGGGGAACATTTTTAGTTCTTGTACATCTTCAACAGGTCTAAATACCGGCATTTCCTCAGCAGAACAAGCTAATTTTGCAAGTCAATTATGTTTCCAGAATACGACGTTATAGTAGCAGGCGCGGGTCATGCAGGATGTGAGGCCGCAGCTAGTGCAGCAAACCTTGGCTCAAAGGTTTTGCTCATTACCATGAATATGCAGACCATTGCCCAGATGAGTTGCAACCCTGCAATGGGTGGAATAGCGAAAGGGCAAATAGTAAGAGAAATTGATGCCTTAGGAGGATACTCTGGAATTGTCTCCGACGCCAGTACTATACAATTTAGAATGTTGAATATGTCGAAGGGACCTGCCATGTGGAGCCCTCGTACACAAAACGACCGAATGTTGTTTGCAGCTACCTGGCGGGAAAAGCTGGAACAAACACCTAATGTAGATTTCTACCAGGATACGGTGGTTGGCCTAATCATTAAAGACAACAAAGCTTGTGGTGTAATAACGGGTTTAGGAAATGAAATAAAGGCAAAGTCAGTTGTCATTACCAGCGGCACTTTTTTAAACGGTATCATTCATATTGGTGAAAAAAGATTTGGTGGTGGAAGAGTAGGAGAAAAAGCTGCAACCGGTATTACCGAACAATTGGTTTCCTTAGGTCTGGAAAGTGATCGCTTAAAAACAGGTACACCTCCCCGGGTTGATGGCCGCAGCCTGGATTATTCTAAAATGGAAGTGCAGGAAGGAGATAAAGAAATTGTAGGCTTCTCTTATTTAGATAGTAAAAAAATTAAAGCTGAAGAACAACGCAATTGCTGGATTACCTACACCAATCAAAAAACCCATGATCTGCTAAAAACCGGTTTTGATAGAAGCCCAATGTTTACCGGAAGAATTGAAGGAATAGGACCAAGATATTGTCCAAGCATTGAAGACAAAATAAATCGTTTCGCAGACAGGGAGCGCCACCAGATTTTTGTGGAACCTGAAGGTTGGAATACAGTTGAGATATATGTCAACGGGTTCTCAACATCACTTCCGGAAGATGTACAATACGAAGCTATTCGTACTATACCGGGTTTTGAGTCGGCCCGAATGTTCCGACCTGGATATGCAATAGAATATGATTTTTTTCCTCCAACACAATTATCATATTCCTTAGAGACAAAAGCAATTGGCAATTTATTTTTTGCTGGTCAAATAAATGGAACCACCGGATATGAAGAAGCAGCCTGCCAGGGTTTAATGGCTGGAATAAACGCACACCAAAAAGCATTCAATCTGGAACCATTTATTCTAAAAAGAAGCGAGGCCTATATTGGTGTGCTTATAGATGACCTTATTAGCAAAGGAACTGAAGAACCTTACCGCATGTTTACTTCACGTGCAGAATTCAGAACTTTATTGCGTCAGGATAATGCTGACTTGCGATTAACAGAAATGAGTTATCGTCTTGGCCTGGCATCTCAGGAAAGAATGGAGAAGGTATTAACAAAGAGACAAGGGGTTTCTGAAATTTCTTCAATTCTGAAAGATTTTACCATAGAACCTTCCGAAATAGAATCTTTTTTAGCCGACAGAGGTTCTGCTCCATTGCAACAAAAACAAAAAGCTTCGCAACTTATCCTTCGCCCAAATATTGATTTAAAATCTTTGAAAACGGTTTTACCCAAACTGGCAGAAGCTTTAAAAACATATAATGACGAAACGCTGGAGCAAACCGAAATTCAATTTAAATACGGCGTTTACATAGAAAAAGAGCAGGATCTAGCCAAAAAAATGGCGCAATTAGAAGATTTGCTCATTCCGGATAGCTTCGATTACGACCGCATAAATTCTCTGTCAAACGAAGCTTTGCAAAAATTCAAGAAAATAAAACCCCGCACTTTAGGACAGGCAAGCCGAATAAGTGGCGTAAATCCCAGTGATGTGCAAATCTTAATGGTTTTTATGGGTCGCTAATCTTATAAACCGTATTGAGCACTTATTTCCAGCATTCGATCTATTGGTTTCTTGGCTGCTATACGCAGGTCTTCATCCATGTTTATTTCAGGAAGCTCATATTTCATGCATAAATAGAGTTTCTCAAGTGTGTTCAGCTTCATATGCGGACAATCGTTACATGCACAGCTATTATCGGGAGGTGCAGGAATAAATGTTTTTTGAGGTGACTCCTTTTGCATCTGGTGCAAAATACCGGTCTCTGTAGCCACTATAAATTCAGTTGAAGGATCTTGTTGCGAGAACTTTAAAAGTCCCGTAGTAGAGCCTATATAGTCTGCAATGCGAAGAATAGGTTCTTCACATTCAGGATGGGCAATTAACTTAGCATTTGGGTGCCTTACTTTTAGTTTCGTTATTTTTTCAAGGCTGAAAATTTCGTGTACCATGCACGCACCATTCCACAGAACCATATCGCGACCGGTTTTCTTTACCAGGTAAGCTCCCAGATTTTTATCTGGCGCAAAAATTATTTTTTGATCCTTTGGTAAACTCTCCACTATTTTCTGCGCATTGCTGGATGTACAAATAATATCACTTAATGCCTTAATGCCTGCGCTGCAGTTTATATATGAAATGACTATATGATCAGGATACTTCTCTTTGAATTTTTTAAAGAGTTCCGGAGGGGCACTATCAGCAAGAGAGCATCCTGCTTTTAAATCAGGCAACAGCACTTTCTTATGACGATTTAAAATTTTTGCCGTTTCAGCCATAAAATGAACGCCGGCAAAAACAATCATATCTGCAGTGGTTTTTGCCGCATTTTGCGCCAAACCCAAACTATCACCAATAAAATCGGCCACATCCTGAATATCCGGCTCCTGGTAATAATGCGCCAGCACCACGGCATTTTTTTCTTTTTTCAATTTTTCAATTTCCGCGAACAAATCAAGCGTCGGGTCCACTTCCAAATCCAGGAAACCAATTTTTTCAACACTATCTATTGCTGAACTTATTTGCACACTCATAATATATATATAATACTATTTTTTATAAAAATCTATTATTACTA
Source organism: Chitinophagaceae bacterium (assembly GCA_047602295.1). GTDB lineage: Bacteria > Bacteroidota > Bacteroidia > Chitinophagales > Chitinophagaceae > JACMLD01. Next base: position 335,532 of record JASGHP010000001.1, read on the forward strand.
TGACCGTGAATTAGTGGATATCAATTTTATAAAACGCTAGGTAAATACAATTAGTCGTATTTATTAACAGCTATCCACAATTCCCTAACATCAGCAAAGCTATGCTGTTGCTGTGTTTTGCTACTTTATTAACGCCTGTTGATATAAAAAGAGGCGCAAAACTATTTCAAAAAAAATACCTGTGTGGAACAATAATAAATCAGGCTCTATACACAATAATTTTAAAAACCCTTTTGCCGAAAAACTTTCTACCTAACTAATAACATGCTACCTGATTTATATAAACATGCTTACCCACATAAATAAGTGCTTATCCACACAAATTTTGCCCTCCTCCCGGTAAGAATACAATTGAACAAATAAATTGACTAATGATAAAGGATATTATTATAAAAGGAAAACAATAAACAGATCAATCAGTTCATTTATTGTATGCCCCGAAAGTGGCTGTTGAAGCCTGTTTCAGATGGTTTTCCACAATTTGTTCATATGCTAAATTACCCTATTTTTGCCATCCTGTTTTAAAAAAGGAAAACACACTTATATATTATGTCTATCATTCAGAGAATTCGAGACAAAGCTGCATGGTTCTTATTTATTGCTATTGGTGTTTCATTGCTTGGCTTCCTGGTACAGGATGCATTTGTAGGAAAAACCGGTCGTGGTTTATTTGGAGGTAACTCAACTACTGTTGGTTCTGTTAATGGTAAAAAAATTGAAGCAACAGAGTATGATCAGAAGATAAAACAGATGGAAGATCAGTACCAGCAGATGGGTTATCCAATTAATGATATGATGCGCCAGAGTATTCGTGAGAATGCATGGAACCAGATTATAAGTGAAAACAATATTTCTGAAGAAGTAAGCAAACTTGGTTTGGATGTTTCTTCAAAAGAATTGGATGATATGTTGTTTGGGCCAGATGCACCCGAAGAATTTAAAAGACAGTTTACAAACGAACAAGGTGTGTATGATGCAAATGCTGCAAGAACTGCTATTGCAAATTTGCGCAAACAGAAAACAGCACAGGCAGAAAACTTCAACAATATATATTTACCAGCTTTGGTAAATAACCGCCTTCATGAAAAATTTGTTTCATTGTTGGCAAATACAGCATACTATCCAAAATGGATGCTGGAAAAAATGAACAGCGATAATAATAGTATGGCTGCGGTTTCTTATGTAAACGTTCCTTACAATACAATAGTTGATAGTACTATTAAAGTAAGCGACGATGATATAGCAGCTTATGTAAACAATCACAAAGAAGAATTTAAACAGGAAGACAGCCGCAGCATTGCTTATGTTGTGTTTGATGCTTCTCCTTCTGCTGCTGATACTGCTGCATTAATGAATAATCTTTCTCTATTGAAAAAAGATATGGCTGCAACGCCAGAAGCAGATATTAATACATTTCTTGCGAAGAATGGCAGCCAGTTGAACTTTGCTGATATGTATGTTTCAAAAACAGCTATCCAGGTTCCTAATAAAGATTCTATCATGGCATTGCCCAATGGCGCAGTGTACGGACCATACCTTGATGCAAGCAATCTTACTATTGCAAAAAAATTGGATGAAAAAGTTTTGCCTGATTCCGTACGTGCAAAACATATATTAATAGGAACTGCAGACAGAAATGGTCAGCCTTTAATGCCAGACAGCATTGCAGAGAAAAAAATTGATAGTATTAAGCTGGCGATAGAGCATGGTGCAAATTTCGACAGCCTGGCTGTAAAATTTTCTGATGACCAGGGAAGCAAAGAAAAAGGCGGAGACCTTGGATATTTTACCAGCGGAAGAATGGTAAAAGAATTCAATGATTTTTGCTTCAACGGAAAAACAGGAGAAAGCAAAGTGGTGAAAACACAATTCGGTTACCACCTTATAAAAATAACTGATCAGAAAAATTTCAATCCTGCTTATAAAATTGCTTATTTATCTAAGCCAATTACAGCCAGCCAGGAAACAGATGAAAAAGCTTCTGGATTAGCCAGCCAGTTTGCAAGCGAAAGCCGCAATGCAAAAGCATTTGATGAAAATGCAAGCAAAAGAAATTATAATAAATTGATTGCTTCAGATATAAAACCAAACGATATTAATATTAACCCGCTTGGTGCAAGCCGCCAAATGGTAAAATGGGTATATGAAGCAGACCGTGGTGATGTATCTGAAATGTTTACTGTAGACAGCAAGTATGTGGTTGCTACGGTGACAGAGATTAATAAAGAAGGAACAGCCAGTCCTGCAAAAGCAAGACCAATGGTTGAATACATTATCCGCAACCAGAAAAAAGCAGAACAAATTAAAAAGAAAATTGGATCAGCAACTACACTTGAAGCTGTAGCTGCCGCTACCAATCAACAGGTTTTAAAAGCAGACAGCGTGGCTTTTGCTTCTCCGTTTTTCCCGAATGCTGGCCAGGAAGGAAAAGTTGGCGGTTATGCATTTGACCCGGCAGCAAAAGGAAAAGTATCTGCTGCAATTGCAGGCAATGGTGGTGTATACGCAATCAGAACAGAAAATGTATATGCAAAAGCAAATACCGGCGCCAGCACAGATCAGCAAAAAACAAGCATGATACAAAACCAGAAAGCTTCAGCATCTCGTGGTGTAATAGAAGCAGCTCTTAAAAAAGCATCCACTATAAAAGACGACAGAAGCAAGTTGTTCTAATAAATCTTTCAAGAAACATAAAAGTCCTGGCCCCAAAGCCGGGACTTTTAATTTGCAACAAAACCAAGTAAAACGGGTTATAATATTGTAAAAGCTCGACCCTTTTAAAAGAGCAAAATCAATAGTAATTTTGTAAAGCCGGGTAGGCCAAAACAAATCAACATGGCAACAGATACAATTGTAAATAAAGTAGCGGAAAGCGGCCTGCTGGAAATTGATCTTGAAAATTACTATCCCAAAGGAGATTTGGTTGTCTTTGATCTGAAAGACTATCTTTTTATGGGCTTAATATTAAAAGAGAAAGATTTCAGAGAAGCTTTAAAAAAACAAGACTTCTTTGTATTTAAAGATAAACTGGTAGCTGTAACCTGCACTGCTGATGCTATTATTCCTTCCTGGGCCTATATGCTGGTGGCCAGCTATATTCAACCAATAGCAAAAGAAATAGTAATGGGCGATACGGACTTTCTGCACAAAACAATCTTTCTGCGAAACATCAATGCAATAGATACAAAAGACTACCAGGATAAAAGAGTAGTAATAAAAGGATGTGGAGATTTGGAAATTGGTCCTTTTGCTTACCTGGAAATTACAAAGCTGTTGCGGCCGGTTGCCAAAAGCATTATGTATGGAGAGCCCTGCAGCACAGTGCCCGTTTTCAAAAAATCAAATGCAGCAGAAGCATAACTTTTCTGTATCCCTCAATATAACAAGCAGGCATAGCCTATCTATTAAAATCAACTTAAAATATTTGAAGGAAATTAGTCTTTCCCGTTTTAAAAAGTACCCAATAGAAAAATACTACTAAAGGGGTATTGTATATACTTGCGTACCTACCTACCTTGAAAGGCTGTAACCCCTTGCAAAACAGTCATCCTACCTTGTTGAACGCAGCTCTTGCAGAAAGAGCAAATAATGCTGGACCATTTACCGAAAACTATAAAAGGAACAGGCTTGCAATGGGTAAATACAAGGTTTATATATCATCCACTTACCGGGATCTGAAGGAACACCGCAAACAAGTGATAGACTTCTTTGGCAAAAAAACGATCAAAGAAAACTTCGACCTGCTAAGCATGGAAGGTTACGTGGCAGATGATATTGCTCCCGCGTTGGAGTGCATAAACGATGTGAAGGAGTGCAATATTTATATTTTGATCCTTGCCAACAGGTATGGATTTATTCCGCCCAAAGACAACCCACAGGAAATTTCTGTAACGGAAATGGAATACAATGCGGCAGTGGCCGATCCGCAAAAAACGATTCTTGCTTTTTTTGCAGACGAAACAGATCCGCAGTTTACACCAGATAATGATCCAGACGAAGCCAGCCGCCTCAAGAAAAAAGAAAAACTAATTGCTTTTAAAACCAAAGTAAGAGAAGCCATTCTCACCCACCCGGAGCCCTTTGTTTCAGCCTACCACCTTACGCTGCAAATAGCAGAATCGCTGATGAAAAAATCTTTTATTGGTTATAAGCTTGATGCTACCAGGGCTTATTGCTGCGACAGGGTGCCACAGTTCTCCCGCTTTTTACAGGCAAGAACAGGCGATACGTTTAAGTCGATTATAATTTACGGCGATAGAAAAGAGCTGGGCCTTAATCTTATCAACCGCTTCAATATTTTTACGCTGGATCTGCCAGAGGACGCTATACAAAGCCAGTTGGTGAGTTTTGAGGACTTTCTTATTAGTGATGACTACACTCAAAATAGAAATAGTTTACTTGTATATATCCACGATAAATTTTTTCCCAACAAACCATTGACCGCGGTTACAATTGAAAACTTCCTGCAAGATTTCAAAACCTTGGATACACCTCTTGTATTTGTTATTAATTGTGATGCTTCTATGCTGGAAGACAATCAAATTAATTTTATGAAGGCTTTTGTACAGGACTTGTATAAAGCAACAGCGGCGCAGCCCGTAACCCGCATTTATCTTTTCCTGAATATTGAAGACAATGCTAAAGCCGCAACGCTGGATGCACAATTAAAACAATTGCAGCAATTGCCGGAGCAGGAAAAATACATGGCCGTGTTGCCCAGGCTGCAATCATTAAGCCCGCAATTGATAAAAACCTGGGTAATCAATTATATTACGCCAAGCCCTGGCCGTGCAGAGGAAATAATGGACACTTGCTTTAAAGATATTTGCGCACCGCTGACCATGTACGATGCAGATAAAAAAATTCACGCACTTATATCAGCCATAAATAATAATGACGCAAACATTCTTAAAATTATCAACTAACTAAATAAACGGTTATGAGTATTAAGCTTGATAAAATTTACCTGAATAACAAAGCCATAGACTATGTTGCCGATGAAGGACTGGTAAAAGCCGTGGAAATTGCCATTGCTCTGGGCAAGCCATTATTGGTAAGTGGAGAACCGGGAACAGGAAAAACAAAACTGGCCGACTATGTGGCTATGCAATTAGCAACGCAAACAGCCAACCAGCCAATGGCATTTTTACCAACGCCGTTTATTTTTAATACCAAGTCAACATCCATCTCTACAGATCTTTTTTATTTCTACGATGCGGTAAGCCATTTTAGAAGCCAGCATGCAGATACAACCACCGAGCAATTTATAGAGCTAAAACCGATGGGACTTGCCATTGCACAGTCTCATGGCCTTGGCAGCAAAGACTTGCAGGGCATTAGCAAGCTGGGTAATTTATCTGCCGCTTACCTGGATGCACAACCGAGAAGCAGTATTGTGCTGGTAGACGAGATTGACAAAGCGCCAAGAGAGTTTCCCAATGATTTGCTGAATGAAATGGAAAATTATCGTTTCGATATAAAAGAAATAAACCAAACAGTAACCCGCTGTACAAATGATTGCCGCATACTGGTTATTATGACCAGCAATTCTGAAAAAAATCTTCCCAATGCATTTTTGCGGCGCTGTGTGTTTTATCATATCGGTTTCCCGGATAAAGACAAATTATTGCAGATAGCCAAGAAACGGTTATCAATTGACAACGATGAGTATGATTCGCTTTTATACAAAGCCATTGATGAGTTTAATGTTATTCGCAACCGGGCAATGAATAAAAAGCCATCCACATCAGAATTTTTAGATTGGATAAACCTGCTGAAGCACTACAATCTTTTAAACAATAACAGTTTTGCGCCAGGCAATAACGATCCTTTGTATGTCGCTACCAAAAGCACTCTCATAAAAAATTACGAGGACCAGCTTATTGTAAACAACAAAGCGGCAGTATAGTTGCCGCCCAGCAATGGATACAAACCAGCAAATAAAAGACAGCATCAATCATAATGGCGTGCAATTGCCCATGGGGCAATTGTTCTATTTATTATATGCCAACGGTTTCAGCGTAAAGCCGGACGATTATATAGAGATGCTGAAAATTACTGAGCGTTTTGGATCGACAGACCTTGACGAAACGGCCCGCTGGATATGCCCATTGATTGCGACCACAGAAACAGAGCAGGCTAAGTTTTACAACATTGTTGAGCAATATAAAAAACTGAACAATGCAGCCGAAGAAATAGAAAGACAAAAGAAAAAAAGAAGATCCATTGGGTTTAGATGGTTTCTTGCCATTTCTGGTCTTGCTTTATTGTTGTTGATTATTTATTTATCGCTGCCGGTAAAAACCTATCAATTGCAGGAAACCAACCCGGAGAGAAGCGTAGAGAAAGGTGTACCGTTATCTTTTGATGCTTCCAATCTTTTATTGGATCACCCGGAAGACACAAGCAAAATACAATTCAACTGGCAGTTTGAAGATGGCAGTAAACAAGAAGGCATCAGGACTGTGCATGTTTTTAATAAGCCTGGAGATTACACGGTAAAGAGACAATTTTCTTCCAAGTCTATTGCATTGCCTAAGAAAGGAGATTCACTGCTGGTACATGTCTGTAATGATTTGCCTAAAGTAAATATTGTTTTACCAGATAAAGCTGTTACTGCGTCCGAACCGGTTACCATTAACGCTAATATAGATGCAGATACGGGAACGGTATCTTACTATCGATGGAGTATTAATGATTCTTCTTTCAATACAGATAAACCCGTTGCAGAAAATATATTGTTTGTAAAGAAGGGAGATTATGATATTAAATGTACTGCAGTAGTAGGCAGTATAGGATCTCCTTGTTCTGCAACAGACGATGAAATTATTCATGTGCAGGACAATGGTGTACACTATACAGCCAGTTTTTCCGCAGTAAAACCCGGTGATTATGCTGCCCGTAAAACACAATTAAAATGGTGGGTGAGTTTTTTTATGCTGATACCAGCAACTATAGCCATTGCGTATAGTGTTTTCAAAAGAAAGCCGACTACTGTAAAAGTTACACAATCTGTAAAACCTGCAACAGAGCCGGTACAAGGTCCGTACGATGTTCCTTTTGAACAGAATGATACCAAATTGGTTCAACAGGAAAGAGAGTTGCGTAGCTCTTTATTGCAAATGCGGTATAAAGCGGAAGAAGAAAACCTGGTGCTAAGCGTGCCTGCTACTATTAATGCTATTATACAATCTGGCGGCAGCCCGCAATTGGTATTTGCGCCAATGTCTCAGCAACAGGAATATTTATTGCTGATAGATGGATCAAATCCGCGTAGTATGATAACGCGGCTCTTTGGTTACCTGGCCAAATGCATCCAGGAAGAAGGAATACCGGTAAGCATTTTTTATTACGATAAAAATTTTACCTGCTTTAATGATAAATTTCCAAGCGGCTTAACATTACAACGCCTGGCAGAAACTTATAGCGCATCCATTTTAATTATTGCCGGAAAAGCACAGGAGCTGGTGTATAGTGCATACCCGGTGATAGAAGAAAAATTTTTAAAAGAGTTAAACCAGTGGCAACACAAAGCAATTGTAACACCCACCCCTGTGAAAGATTGGGGCGTTAAAGAAAAAGTGTTGCAAGAGTACCTTATACTGGTGCCGGCAGATACACTTTCGTTACAAAAACTAATTCCGGCATTAAGGGAAAAAACAAGACTGAATACAAAACTGCTGGAGACAACAGGTGCAGAACAAAACTCTTTGCACGATATAGATTTTAGAGAACCAGCGGTATTGAAAAGTTATTTGGAAAATGATGAAACCATGTTTCAATGGCTTTGTGCCATTTGCATTTACCCCAGGTTGCGTTGGGAGGTGCTAATTGAAGTTGGCAAAGTTATATTGGATAAATATGGTGAACCGGAGAAACTTAATTATACAAACCTGTTGAAGCTTTGTCGCATATCATGGATGCAGCAGGGCGTATTTCCACAAACAACCAGGCTTGAGTTGCTGAAAAACCTTACTGTTGAAAATGAAGTTTGTGCCAGGGAGCAATTACTGCACATGCTTAATTATTCTACAGGCATATATGGTGAGAGCGGATATTTTTTTGAAGAAGAAAAAAGACGGCAGCAAATCACCAATCAATTTGTATTAAATGCAAATGATCCGCAACAATACAAGCAATACGCTTCCAGTAAAGAGGCGTTTAAAAAAATCTGGAAAGACAATAGTTTGCTGGATGTGCCGGTAAAAAAATATTTAGACAAATCCGGAGAAGACAATTGGCAAACCCCGCTTACTGTCAATAACCAATCTGTAGGATTAACAACATACTTTGATCAACAAGAAACAAAAGCAAACAACAAACAGTCGGTAAAAAGATCTATAGCAGCATTAATGGGCATTGCATTGCTGGCAACCTGGAGCTATATAGCTTTTGGCGGAGGCGCCAGAAAATTATCTCCCTATATTTCGCTAACGCAGGATATAGGACAACAGGCAATACCAGTAAGCATTAAAGTGATTAAATATTTTAACCAATGTGGCGATTCACTTAAAAACAGTTTTGATAAAATAGATGGTTACGTATCTATTGGCAGTGAAAAAATACCGCTTGCATACAATCGCTCTACTGCTATTGCATCTTTTGACCTTCCTTACGAAAGCCTGGCAAGAGAAAGAGGAGAAATAACATTGGCGTGGGATAGCAATAAATCTGTGATTGCGCCTTTGCTGTTTGCAAGCCAACGCATACCAGATACGCTTACTATCGGTTGCATCAGCATCAACGCAAAAATTCCATTGAACATTCGTTACAATGATACCAGTGGTTATAAAGAAATAGAAGGCGTTTTGGCCAATGCGCTTTTCCAATATAGAACATACCCGGAACAAGTAAATTTCACAGATTCTTCCCGCATTATCTATTACGAACCTAATCAAAAACAAAGAGCAGATTCTATAGTAGCGATTATAAAAGAGTCGCTGGATATTGATGTAAAAGAAGAATACATTCGTGAAATAAGAGTGCCACCCGCTGTACCTATTTTATTTTTGAATACCGCAGCAGATACAGCAAGTATAGAGGAAGCAAACAAAGCATCTGCTTATGATTATCATGGTTTGGGTGACGAAGCTTTCAGAAATGAAAAATACCAGGATGCGATTAACTCTTATAAACGAGCAGTTTTTTTAAACCCTAAGGATGCGTTGGCATATTATCAAATGGGTGTTTGTTACGAAATGCTGGGCGATGCGTATATCAGCAAGGCGTTGGAAGTATATGATGCTGCTATTCGCATTAATTCTTCTGATGGACTTTATTGGTACAGGAGAGCGATGGTTAAATACCAGATGAAACGTTATGCAGATGCTATTCCAGATTTTACAAAAACCATTAACCTGCGTTCAGAAGACACACAAAATCAATATGGCAACGCCATATATTTCAGAGGAAAAGCATACTATTTTATAAAGAACATGACCAATGCCTGCACAGATTTTAAAAGATCGGGAGATTTGGGAGTGAAAGCGGGCAAGCAGGATTATACATCATATTGTAGTGTAAACAATGCAAACAATAAACCAGATTGCAACAAAACATTTTACTCTTTGAAAGACGCTCTCTCTGTAGACGCAGCAGTGATCTGTAATTTAGATCTCTCAGCAGATCGCCTCACAACTATTCCTAGACAGGTGTATGGTTTTAAAAACCTTTCGCAATTAAACCTGGGAACAACCAATGTTTCTCAACAGGAGATTAACCAGTTGCAAAAAGCTTTACCGTCTTGTAAAATCAGCTACTCATTCCCGGTACAACAACAGCAACAACAACAAGCACAAACAGAAAAAGAGTACGGCTATATTGAACTAGATCAAAATGGTTATACAAATGCTGCAGGCCAACAGGTAATGGAAAAAGTAAGCCGCTTGTTAAAAACACAACCACAAGGAAAAGTAAGGTTGACGGCATCTTACACTAATTCGGAAGAACAGAAACAACTAAGCGGTTATATGAACACCATTACAAACATGTTTGCAAAAATTGGTGTAGATCCTAAAACACAGATAGAACAAAGAATAATAAAAGACCAGGAGATAAAACAACAACAACAGAATGCACCGGCCAATGTAAATAAAACGGTAGTGATACAGGTAACCGGCATTAACCTGAACGAATATCCAAACCTGTTAAGAAAAAAATCATAGCAAAAAGATGACTTGCATTGGAATAATTGGACATCGCTTTTTGAAGCCAGCAGAGAAAAATTTTGTGACAACACAATGCATGCAGATTCTGCAACAATTAAAAGCAGAGTATTCAGAGATTGTTGCATGTTCTGCTATAGCAGAAGGAGCTGATTCCATTTTTGCAGACGCAGCGTTAGCGTTGGATATTCCGCTTGAAATAGTATTGCCATTTGATGAATATGAAAATGATTTTGAAACGGCTGCGGCACAAGAAACGTATTTGAGACTAAAAGCCGCAGCCACCATTTGTAGCTGGTTGCCATTTAAAGCCAGATCAAACGATGCTTACTATGCAGGGATGGAATGGGTGGTAGAAAGATCTGCTATTGTAGTTGCAGCATGGAATGGAAAAGCCAATGCCGGACGCGGCGGCACATCGGACGGGGTGCGTAAAATACAGGAAGAAGGCCTCGACTGGATACACATAGACACAAAACATTTGGAAGTGAACTGGCACATAAAAAATTCAAAAGAAAAAAAATCTTAAGGACAGCAGACCATTATTGTTTTTGAAAACGAACCTTTAAAATGCTTCAATATGAAAATGAACAAACTTATTGTAAGAGGAGAAAAGCAAGTGAATTTAACAACAGCAGATCCTGCAGCCGCACTTACGCTTTCGGAAACATATGTTATTAGCAATGCTACACGTGGCGCGGATACAGAGAAGCATGTGGTTACACTTGATAAAGACCAGGTGGTAGAGTTTGTTTTTGAAGACAATACAGTTTGGATGAGCTCAGATGAAACCATCCAGGATCTTTTTCCGGAAGCTGCTGCTGTTAAAAAAAGAGATGCGACAGATGGTTTTGAGATTCCTTCTACTATGCAACTGCCTTCAGAAACAAGAGGCGTTGTAGCAGATGTTGCGCTAAAACTATTGCACGTGTTTACTAAAAAAGCCGTGCAAAAAAGCGTGAAAGCATTAGCAGCAGATTTAGAGAAAAAACAGTTGGATAATAAAAGCGGCTTATACAGATTAGATCCAAGTTTTAATTTTCAAACAGATATTGCGAGCAACAGCAACAAACCGTTTTTGCTTTTTCTGCATGGTACCGCATCTTCTACCAGCAGTTCTTTTGGAGAAATGATGGGAACAGATTTGTGGAAATACATCGTGCAGAATTATGGTCCCAATGTATTGGCTTTTCAACATGAAACATTAACCAAAAGCCCGCTGAAAAATGTTGCAGAACTAATCAGTCAATTGCCTGCCAATGCTGCGCTACATATTATAAGTCATTCACGCGGCGGTTTAGTGGGCGATATTCTTTCAAGGTTTTGTATAGACAATGAAAACAACGCAGGTTTCTCAACTGATGAAGTGAACTACCTGAAAAAAATGAACCGGCAGGATGATATCAAAAACATTGATGCCATAAATACTGCCATTAAGAATAAAAACATCATCGTTCAAAAGTTTGTGCGTGTAGCCTGCCCCGCAAATGGTACTACGCTTGCTTCAGAACGGATGGATCATTTCTTCAACATCAGCTTCAATCTTATTGGTCTTGCAACCGGCGCTGTTACAAATCCAATTTATATCGCATTTAAAAATTTGCTGACTGCGGTTATTGATGCAAAAGACGATGTGGATGTATTGCCCGGCCTGGAAGCTATGAACCCCGACTCTGCATTTATAAAAGTGCTGAACTACCCAAGGCCACAGGCAAGCATCGATAGTCCATTGATGGTGGTAGCAGGCAATAGTAAATTGAGCTTAAGTTTTAAAGCGCTGGCAATAATTGCAGGTAAACTTTTCTTTAGTGCAGACAATGATTTGGTAGTGAATACAGCCTCAATGTACAATGGTACCAAGCGACTTAAAACGGTGCAATATTTTTTTGATGAGGGAGGCACAGTAGATCATTTCCACTATTTTAAAAATCCTAAAACCAATGCGGCCATTTTGCTGGCATTGCAATCTGCTGCTGAAACAATTGTTCCCGGGTTTTCAAAATTGGAGCAGGGTGCCGCTATTGCCGATAGAAATGTATTGCTAAACCTGGATGGCGGACAAGTATTTAAAAATACTGTAACCGGCAAAAGACCGATTGTGGTAATGGTGCCGGGTATTATGGGTTCTAACCTTGCAAAGAATGGAAAACTAATCTGGATAAATTACTTGCGTTTTCTTGGAGGAGATCTTGCTGGTCTTAAAATGTCTGAAGCAGGAATTGATGCACCATCAATTATGCGCAGTTCTTATAAAAAACTGGCAGACTACCTGGGCGGCACTTACGACGTGGTAACATTTGCTTTCGACTGGCGGCAACAATTAAACGATAGCGCAAAATTGTTCAACACAAAAATTAATGAACTGCTTGCATACGGACAGCCAATAAAAATAATTGGCCACTCTATGGGTGGCGTACTGGTCCGCGATTTTATCATTCACAATACAGACACCTGGCAGAAATTAAATGCATCACCAGGCTTTCGTTTATTATTCTTAGGATCTCCACTAGGCGGCTCTTTCCGTATTCCCTATGTATTGTTCGGAAAAGATCCAATAATAGATAAGCTCAGCAAAATAGATTTGTTGCACAGCAAAAAAGAACTGTTGGATGTGTTTGGAGGATTTCCCGGCTTGTTAAGTTTGTTGCCCCTTAGCACAGACGCGGCAAATGATTTTGCCAATGAAAATACCTGGCAAAAAATGCTGGCGGGTTGTGGAGATGCAAGTTTGTTAGACGTTAAGAAAACCATCAAACCATTATTAAAAGCATTTGGTGCTTACAGGGATTTTATAAATGATAATGCAGCTTCAATTGATTATAGCAATGCAGTATACATTGCCGGAAGAGATAAAGCAACGCCGTGTGGCTACGAGCTGGATGATAACAACAGTCTTTCTTTTCTAAGCACCGCTGCGGGCGACTCAAGCGTTACCTGGGATTCCGGCATTCCTAAAAAGATGATAGACGGCAATACCGTTTATTATTCAGAAACCAGTCATGGCGCATTGGCAAACGATGAATCAATCTTCACGGCTATTAGCGAAATAATAGCCAATGGCAGCACTTTACTGTTGAAGAAAACAAGACCCTCTATACGAGGAGAACAATTGATTTTCAGAACACCGAAAGTAAACGACTTTGATTTTTCCGCAGAAGGCGTAGAAAACACCCTGTTGGGAATTGGCGAAGAAAAGAAAACAATACCCGGCTCTTCTGCACTGAAAGTATCTATCAGCAATGGCGACCTTAAATATGCTTCTTACCCACTGGTGGCAGGTCATTTTATGAATGATGGCATTCTATATGCAGAAAAAGCCATTGACTACAACATGCATGGTGCACTAAACGAAAGATACCAGTTAGGACTTTATCCCGGAGAAATTGGCAGCAGTGAAGTTATTGTTACCCACCAGAGTGATTTTAATGGCGCCATCATTGTAGGCCTTGGAGATCCCGGCAGGCTGACTGCTTATCAATTGACGCAAAGCGTGGAGCAGGGCGTTGCCAAATACCTATTGAATATAAACAGCAAAGCGCCATACACGCAAAACTCTATAAATATGGAACGCATTGGCATTTCCGCACTACCGATTGCCTGTGCTTACGGTGGTTTGTCTGTGGAGAAATCAATCCGCGCCATTATTATGGGTGTACAAAATGCCAACAACAAAATAAGGCAACTGCTTTTAGACCGTGCAAAAACCGCCACCACCATTGAGTTTATAGAACAATACCAGGACAGGGCCCTGAATATTCTATATGTGCTGAATGAAATAGAAAAAGAAGAAGACCAGACCCTGAACATAGTGTTTGAGAAAAAACGGTTGAAAAAATTATTAGGCTCCAGAGAGCGTTTGCCTATAGACAGTTCAGATGAGTGGTGGACAAGGATTAATGTACAACAGAAAGAATACAATATTAAAAACTCCGCATTAAAAGGACTTCAGTTTAATATTTCTACCGGCGGCGCAAGAGAAGAGCAGAGAGATTTGCTAACAGGCAGAGAGATGATACAGGAGCTGGTAAATGAAATGTCTGGCGATAACCGCTGGAGCCCGAAACTGGCAAAAACAATTTTTGAATTGCTGGTGCCCAACGATTTTAAAGAGCAACTGAAGAAGCAATCCAATATAAACTGGATTGTGGACAAAGACACCGCTTCTTATCCCTGGGAGTTATTGCAAGACAGCACCAACAATGCTAAACCACTTTGCATAAACGCAGGTATGGTAAGGCAATTGGCAACACAGGATTATAGGGTGAAAATAAACCTCGCCTCAAAAAATACAGCATTGGTAATTGGCGATCCGGATCTGAAAGGTTTTGTTACGCAACTGCCCGGTGCTTTGCAAGAGGGAGAAATGGTAGCAGATGTGTTGAAAGCAAACGATTATGATACTACAAAAATTTTGCGCGGCTCAGCATCAGATATTATCCAGGCTATGTTTAGCGGTGAGTATAAAATCATTCACCTGGCTGGGCATGGTATGTTTGATGACGATCCTTCTAAACAATCCGGCATGGTGATAGGCAACAATGTTTTTCTTTCTACAAGAGAAATTAGCCAGATGAGCGTTGTGCCCGAACTTGTTTTTGTAAACTGCTGTTACCTGGGCAAAACAGACGGCGCTGCGGAAACATTGTTTAGAAATAGGTTTAAGCTGGCAGCAAACATAGGAACACAATTAATAGAGAACGGTGTTAAAGTGGTAATAGCTGCAGGTTGGGCTGTAGATGATGCAGCTGCATTGGATTTTACCAAAGAGTTTTATAAAAACATGTTTGAAGGAGATGAGTTTGGCCAAGCTGTTCAACAGGCAAGAAGAGTAATATTTGATAAATATGGTAAAAGCAATACGTGGGGTGCTTATCAATGTTACGGAGATCAGTTTTATACACTTACAAAAGGTTTTGCAAGACGCAAACAAAAGGAATATGTAATTGCCAAAGAAGCAGAAATAGATCTTGCTAACCTGCTTAACAAGCTGGAAGTAGCAGGCTATACTGTAGAAGGGTTGGTGGCGGAATTGAACGGCATTTCTACAGGGGTAGATAAAGCAGATATCAGGAACGGCGCTATTACTGAGAAGGAAGCTATGATTTTTGCAGGCCTTTGCATGTATAAAGAAGCGGTGCAGAAATATGAAAGCCTGCTAAAAATGGAGAACGCTTCTTTTTCTTTTGCCGCAATGGAGCAGTATTGCAATATCCGTCCCAAATACTATGTGAGTGAGTTTTTAAAACTTACTAAAAACAGGCCAGTGTTTTTAAAAGACATGGACACCGTACTGAACGATTTGAACATCTTAATTAAATACAGTCCAACATCTGAGCGGTTAAACCTGTTGGCCAGCGCTTACAAAAGAAAAGCAATCTTAAACAGCCTCAAGTCGCAAAAGATAAGCGCCTATAAAGATGCAGCAGCGTATTACGCAAAATCATATGCTACAAAAAAGAATGCTTACGCACTTGCCAACTGGTTTGAACTGGAATATGTATTGATGATGGCGGGCGATAAACGCAAATGGGGGCAAACAATAAAACATGCACACTATAGTTATGCGCTGCCTTCTTTGAAAGATGCGGTGAAGGAAATAGAAACATCTTTGGATGCGTTAAAAACTGCTGCTGCAGAAATGAATTATTGGGACCTGGTTTCTGCCGGCAACCTGCCGCTTTGCCTGCTGATGCTTAATTATAAATCTGGTGATGAGATGCCACCCAAATACGAAACCGTTTTTAGCATTTACCAGGATATCTGGAACAGGGCCGGATCGCTTGGCCAGAAAAAAGGAAGCATAGAACACTGGCTGTTTTTGATAGATGCATTAACAACCAGTAAAAAGCCGGCGGCCAAAGCCATCCAGAAAATAATAACGCAGTTAAAGACACAATTAGAGAAAACAATATAGAATGAAAGGTTTATGATGTAATATATTGAAACAAGAAAATGCCTGATTTGCCTAAGCGAAAGGGCTCAAAGCTCACAGCTAGTAGACTGAGGTTTTCTTTTATTCCTGTAAATCCAGATAATCCACCCAAATGCTAGTTTTTTTGTACTTTTCTGTATGGATTATCTGTTGCTAAGAACGTTTGATAATTACATTAGCGCTAGTATTACAATTGCACGCCTGGATGAAGAAGGGATAACCTGCTATTTGAAAGACGAGTATACTGTTACCATTGATCCTTTTTTATCCAATGCCGTTGGTGGTATTAAACTAATGGTTTTGCCAGATGATTTTGAGGAGGCGCAGGCTTTGCTGGATGGATATGATAAAGATTATCGTCAATCTGTTGTTTGCCCCAATTGCGGATCGCATGATGTGGAATACATTAACAAACCCGGCGTTAAAAACTGGGTAACAGCATTGGTTTCCTGGTTTCTCAGCAGCTATGCCATGGCAATACAGCAGGTATATCACTGCTACGAATGCCAGCACGAGTTTACTGATCTGCCTGAAGAGCCCGTTCCTTCACAAAACCTGCTATAACAAAACATGGATGCAAGGCTTTAATTGCGTACATTGTTGTACGATTGATGCTTTGCGCTATGGAAAAGTTTATTGAATACTGGCAACATATACCCAGCTCTCATCGCATTCTTATATTATTAGGCGGAATGGTTTTGTTTTGGATAGCAGAAGGCTATTATCCGCTGTTTCGTTTTTCTTTTAAGCGTTATCGTCATGCCGGTGTAAACCTGCTTTTTCTCCTCACTACTATTATACTCAATCTTATTTTCGGTATTGCTACCATTGCCGCGTGCAGCTATGTAACAGCGCATCATTTTGGTATTATTAATTGGCTTTCGCTGCCAGGTTGGGCTACTGTTATAGTTGGTTTATTGTTGGGCGATTTATTTGGTCAGTACATACCACATTACATTATGCACAAAATAAAATGGATGTGGAAGTTTCACATGATACACCATAGCGATACGCATGTAGATGTAACCACCGGCACACGCCATCATCCCGGCGAATGGCTCTTCCGCGAAAGTTTCATGATACTGGGTGTATTTGTAATGGGTATGCCGGTATGGTTGTATTTTTTATACCGAAGTGTAGCCGCATTGTTTACGCACTTCAATCATGCCAATATAATTGTGCCGGAGAAGATTGACAAACCGATTAGCTGGTTGTTTATCTCGCCCAATATGCACAAGGTGCACCATCATTATAAACGCCCGTTTACAGACAGCAATTACAGCAATATTTTTTCTGTGTGGGACAGGCTGTTTGGAACATTTCAATATACAGATCCTAAAACATTGCGTTACGGCCTGGATGTATTGGAAGACGAAAAAGATGAAAAGCTGGGCTATCTCTTTAAAATTCCTTTCGATAAAAATATAAAGACGGATTATTGAACCTGCATTGGTCTTTTGCTCAACATCGTTGCGTCGCACTCTTGTACAGAATAACCACATTCACCCATAATAAGGATCATTTTAAACGACGACGATTTAATGTCACCCCTTGGGGGTTCTGTGTTGTATTTTCGATTTTATAAATATTCTATATTAATTTCAGCCTTTCAGGCTTCTATTATGAAGTAAGCTTCGGAATATCTAATCCCGAAGGAATGAAATTAATATAGAAGAAATTCAATTTTTAAAAAGAACCCCGAAGGGGTGATATTAGAAACTCAAAACATCAACCTGCTCACTGGAACTCCTAATGAAACACCAACAGCAGTTTTGCCCATATTGGCGATGTTGTTGGTGATAGCAAAAAACATTGCGTAACATTCAATCATTAGCGCCGGTGTTTTTTGTTTGTTAATGATAACAATGGGGATGCCGGCTTTTATATGCAAAGGATCAAAATTGCCCCAGTTCTTTTGCGCCAGCACACTAACACCTACATGTGAGTTAGAGGGAAAATAAACAAGTCTTGCATTAAGAGATAGGGTAATGAAGTTTGAATAATTGCCGATGTACAAATTATTATTGCCAGGATCAGTTGCATATTGTGTATCTGTTCCTCCTAAACTTTTATAATCTGCATAGTTCATCCTGTTTAACCCATAAGCAAGTTTTGAGTTGTTGAATAAAAGTCCGGCATTGCTGGTAAGAAACAAACGACCGGCGGTTTTATTTTCCCATAAGCGGGTATGCCCTAACTGCAATTGCAATGGATACGGATGCTTTTTGCTAAAGGCATCTGTCAGCGAATTAGCAACGGTGTACTTGGGATAAAAAGCCGGTATGTAGATATTGAAACTTGTCCAACCGGTACTAATGACAGAAAAATTGCCGGTGCTGCTAAGCAACTTTGCCTGTTCTAGTGCAAATTTTTCTTCGTACTCATTTTTTAATTGAGCAAGAAAATTATCGTGCGCAATTTTTTTAGCTGCGGCTGTATCTTGTCCAGGCAATGCTTTGCTATCAACATTATTCAAAGCAAGGTTGAATGCTTTTTCTTTTGCAATCAATTCCTGTTCTAACTGCGCCAGCAAACCTGCACGCAATGCATTCATGGCTTGCTGTTGCTGAGCGCCGGCATTACCATTTGCAAAGCTTGTTTTTACATTGCCCAGCCATTTATAACTAACGCTAAGGCCCATGCCGTTTTCAAAACGGTTGTCAAGAAATGATTTTGCATAATTTCCACCCAGGGTTGCTTCAAAGCCGATGTTCAATAATTGTTTTATTGGTGCGTCATTGCTTTTGGCTGCCTGCTGAAAATTGTGAGAAACAGTAATTCTTCCTTCTGCAGAATTTGCTGTTATATAGTTTGTATAAAAAGAAAGATCTGTGCTGGCGGAAAGATAGGCGGTTTTGTCTGCCAGGAAAACATTCATGGCCCGATGAGAAATAACCAATCGTTTGTCAACAACAGATTGGTTAATGCCTTTTAGCGAAGCAATAATATCATTGGCTGATTGTGCCCGCGGGAAAAAAAATAACAAACTAAAAATAACAATCAATAATAGTTGGCGCATGTAAACATGATTGATGGCCGATAGCCAGTCATGAAATGTTTTAAGAGTATGAGCCTTTGTTGCTAAGATACAATAAGTTTATAAGCACTGGCCATGCTAACTGTGTTCAACACAACAAAGTTTGTTACTTATATTTGAATACAAACTATAAGGCATGAAAAAAATACTGACCGCATTTTTTGTGTTTGGCAGCATAGCCGTTTATGCGCAGGCATTGCCATTGCGTGAGCAGGCAAAAGTGGTGAATGAATTACTGGCAGAGCGAATGAATAATTTGCTGCCCGCATTAATGGAGAAGAACGGCATAGACATGTGGGTAGTAGTTTCTCGTGAATACAACGAAGACCCCATTATAAAAACCATGCTGCCGGCAGAATGGCTGTATGCACGCAGAAGAACCATATTGGTGTTTTACAATAATCCTTCTAAAAAGGTTTATGAAAAACTGGCCATTGCCCGCTATAATGTGGGTACAGAAGTAAAAGCATCGTGGGACATGCAGAAGTTTCCCAACCAATGGGACGCATTGGTGGATCTGATTAGCAGTCGTAAGCCCAATAAAATTGCACTGAATACTTCTACCAACTTTGCGCATGCAGATGGATTGGATCATACTGAATACAATGAATTATTAGAGAAGCTACCTACTGCCTATAAAACCAAAGTGGTGTCTGCAGAGCCATTAGCAGTTGGCTGGATGGAAACAAGAACAGCGCATGAAATGCAGATCTATCCGCAATTGATAGACGCTACACATAAAATTATTGAAGAAGGTTTTTCTGAAAAAGCAATTACACCGGGCATTACCACTACTGATGATCTGGTATGGTGGTTCAGGCAAAAAATTCGTGATCTTGGATACGATACATGGTTCCACCCTTCTGTTTCCATTCAAAGAAACGATCAGCAACAGTTTGATCACCTGCGCAGTTTTTCAGACAGGCCAAAAGATGATGTGATTATTGCAGGCGATTTGCTGCACGTAGACTTTGGAATTACCTACCTGCGATTGAATACAGATGTGCAGGAACATGCGTATATTTTAAAACCGGGAGAAACCGCTGTGCCGGCAAGCATTAAAGCAACGTTTGCAAAAGCCAACCGTCTGCAGGATATTCTTACGAGCCAGTTTAAAGAAGGAAAAACGGGTAACCAGATTCTAGCCGGGGCATTGGCGCAGGCAAAAACAGAAGGCATACAAGCCAGCATCTACACACACCCTATTGGGTACAATGGACACGCTGCAGGACCAACTATTGGTTTGTGGGATCAACAAAACGGCGTGCCCGGTAGCGGCGATTTTCCAATGCATTACAACACGGCGTATTCAATAGAATTAAATGCAGCATCTGCTATTTCCGAGTGGAAAAAAGAAATTCGCATTATGCTGGAAGAAGATGGTTTTTTTGATGAAGCGGGTTTCCGTTTTATCAATGGACGCCAGAGAGAAATTTACCTGGTGCCAAGAGCGATGAGCAATATAGGGCAGTGAGGAAAGTCATTAGTCGCTAGTCGTTAGCTCTTAGTTTTCTTAAACTTATTGGGCAACTCTAGCAACAGATCAACCAATCAACTATCTTAACGACTAGCCACGCTTCTTGTTCCCGCAGGTTTTTGCCCGCTTACAATTACCTGCAATGATTGCTTGCCATCACTGGCAATAGAAGCATTCTTTACCCGCAATTCTTTTGAATTGGCAGCGCTTATAAAATAACCATTCAATACCTTTTTATCTTCAAAAGATTGGTTGCTGAGATCTTTTTCCTGCAATGTGCCGGTAGCATCTGTAATAGAGAACTGCAGTTTATCGAAGTAAAATTCGCCATTGCCATTCACAGCAGCATAAAACCAGATACGGGTAGCCTGTTTTTCTGTGATGCCATCAATACTGTAGGTTTTCCATTCTCCGTTAGTAACACTTGCGTACTTAAGCGTTTTGCCAATAATATCTTCTTTGCCCTTGCGCACCTGCACGGCATAAATACGGGGCTTAGACAGAGAGTCTGCAGGGTTTTCTTTTACATTGATCTCAATATGAAAAGGTCTTTCTGCAAGTCCTTGTACTTTTATTTCTTTTACAAAATAAAAAGCATCGGGATAACTGAATTGTTCTGATTGTGCCGCAGCAGTTGCAGCAATAATGGAAAGGCTGAGTAGCAGCAAAAAGTTTTTCATAGTACAGAAGATTGGATACACTTATAACGCCCAAACTGGTCCGTTTATTCTTCGCTACAAGGGAAAATTAAACCCTTATTTAAGCAAATGATAGGCAATAAAACTCATGATGTAGGCAAGACCGGTCATGTAGCACAATTGAATGAGCGGCCATTTCCAACTACGGGTTTCCCTTTTTACCACGGCTAATGTGCTCATGCACTGCATCGCCAGCAGGTAGAAAATCATTAATGATACACCACTGGCCAGGGTATACACAGCAGTGCCATCTGATTTGCGGGCGTTTTGCATTTTTTGTGTGAGGGTATTTTCATCGGCATCTTTACCACCTTCCACACTGTATAGTGTAGCCATCGTTCCCACAAATACTTCTCGTGCAGCAAAAGAAGTAATTAAAGCAATGCCAATCTTCCAGTCGTAACCCAATGGAGCAATGGCGGGTTCTATGGTTCTACCTAAAATGCCGGCATAAGAGTTTTGCAAAAGCTCAGATTGTTTCTGTGTGGTTAGCCCTTCTGCATTGGCAGGGTTCTGCTGAATCATGGTATCGTAGCGCTGTGCCACTTCGTGCATTTTCTTAGATGGTCCATATGTGCTGAGTGCCCAAAGAATTAAACTAATTACCATAATAACACGACCAGCATCCACCACAAATATTTTTGCCTTGTTTATCATAGTAACAAGCAGGTTTTTCCAGCGTGGTGCACGGTAGATAGGCAGCTCAAGAATAAAAAAACTTTTCTCCTGTATGTTAATAAACCTTTTGGCAACGTAAGAAACAATTAAAGCCATTACAATACCCAACAGGTAAAGTCCCATCATCACCAAACCCTGCAGGCCAATAAAACCCAATACGTTTTTACGAGGTATTACCAATGCAATTAAAATAGTAAACACCGGCAGGCGGGCACTGCAACTCATGAGCGGCGTAATAAGAATCGTAAGCAACCTTTCTTTTTTGTTTTCAATATTACGGGCACTCATGATAGCGGGCACAGCACACGCAAAACCGCTAATCATAGGCATTACGCTTTTGCCATTTAGCCCGGCTTTGCGCATTAGCTTATCTGTTAAGAAACTGATGCGTGCCATATAGCCTGTATCTTCCAGCATGGTAATGAAACCAAACAAAATCATAATCTGTGGCACAAAAACCAATATGCCGCTAAGACCAGCCAGTATGCCGTTTACAAAAAGATCAGACAACCAGCCTTGTGGCAATACACTGTTCAACCAGTTATCCAAATGAGCAAACACCCACTCTATACCATCCATTGGAAATGTTGCCAGCCAGAATACACTCTGAAAAAGCAAAAACAATACAGCCAGCAAAATAACATAACCCCATTTGCGGTGCAGCAGAATATTATCAAGCTTTTCTGTAAACAAAGTTTTCTGCAAGGGATCGGGCTCTGCCACATGCTGCTGCATAATTACTTTTATGCGGGCATAGCGTTGCATAATTTCATCTGCCTGTGTGCGTGTGGGATTAAATTTATGCGAAGCTTCTATTGACTCAATCAGGTTTTGCTTACCCTCGTCCAGCGAGAAACTTTCGTGATTAATAAGATAATGAACAGCCGTATAATCACTTACCGGCGGAAAAATATTTTTTACATCATCAATAGCAGCGGGCGCCAGTTCTTTGTTATTGATAAAATCGCGGATTGGCACATGATACAGTTGCTGTGCCGTCTGCAACATTACTTTTTTTAATTGCGGTATGCCTTTGTTTTTACGGGGATTTACGGTTACAACGGGTACGCCCAATTCTCTTTCCAAACCTTCCACATCAATTACAATACCTTTCTGTTTGGCAAGGTCCATCATAGTTAGCGCCACCACCACCGGGTACTTAAGGTCTATTATCTGCGAACAGAACAACAGGTTTCTTTTCAGGTTGCTGGCATCTACTAATAGCAGCACAATGTCTGCCTTTATATCCGTATCCTGTTTCAGCAATACTTTATAGGTTACCCATTCATCTGCTCTTTTGGGGTACAGGCTGTAGGTGCCGGGCAAATCAATAATATTGGCAACAATGCCAGGGGCCAACTCTGCATTGCCTGTTTTTTTATCAACCGTAACGCCAGGAAAATTGCCAACTTTCTGGTTCAACCCCGTTAAAGAATTGAACAATGAGCTTTTGCCACTGTTTGGGTTGCCAACTAACGCTATATGAATGTTTTTTTCTGCCAATGATGGTTAGGCCCGTTTAGGGGAGCGCAAAAATACCTTTTTGTTTGTGCTGCAGTTTACGAGAAGGGTAAATGTTTTTATGAAAAACCACTGTTAAACAAGGTATTAACATTTATGCCTGCCTGATAGGCCATGAATGTTGCTGACTGTTATTCACCAATCCGTGTTATATATTTGAACGATGGTTTTTAAGAAACAGCTAGATAAAGAACAGGCGCTGCAAAAAGCAAGACATTACTGCGGTTACCAGGAGCGTAGCCACAGGGAGGTGAAGGAGAAGTTATATTCACTTGGCCTGCATAAACAACAGGTGGAAGAAAGCCTTTCGCAGTTGATAGAAGAAAATTACCTGAATGAAGAAAGGTTTGCAGAACAGTTTGCCGGAGGTAAGTTTAGAATGAAACATTGGGGCCGTGTAAAAATACAGTACGAGCTGAAGCTAAAACAGGTAAGCGCTTACTGCATTAAAAAAGCAATGAAGGCTATTGATGAAGCAGACTATGAGAAGACCTTGCAAAAGCTGGCAGAAGAAAGATGGAAAAGTTTGCGATCAGAAAAAAATTTGTTTATCAAACTACGCAAAACGCAGGACTATCTTTTGCAAAAAGGGTATGAACAGGATTTAGTAAAAGCAATTTTGCAAAAACTGCAAGGCAAAGGAGAATGATCTTGTTTAAATAATTTTTATTGAGCCAGCGAATGATTTTATACCATGTTTAGCAAACAGGAAGCCTCTCATTTAAAACAACAATTCTGGACAAGCTTCGGGCAATACATGTCGCCTATACCTTCTTCCGAAGGCGCAAAGGTGAATTGGATAAATTATAAAACGGGCATTAAAGACATTTTTTTTAAAATGGATGCCGGCAATAAGAACGCCACCATTGCACTTGTACTGGCACAGGCTGATTTACAACGGCAAGAAATTTTTTACAATCAACTATTGCAATTAAAAACAGCATTGCACGAAAGTCTGCAGGAAGATTGGCATTGGCAGCAACAGGTGCAGGATGAAAATAATAAAATCATTAGCCGCGTATATATTCAACTTGACAATGTAAACATTTATAACCGGCACGACTGGCCATCTATTATCTCCTTCTTTAAACCAAGAATAATTGCATTGGATGCATTTTGGGCAGAGATGCGTTTTGTGTTTGAAGTTGTCTGAACCAGGATTTGTAGGATTAGGCAGATTTTAGGATGATTTCCATTGAAACCTTTTTCAATGATTTTTACCGTAAAAATTAAATCATGATTCATCTGCTCAATCATAAAAATCTGCGTTCCATTATTCTAGTCATACGCGTTCTTCACGATATTTTTTCCACGTGTGCCGCGCCATCTTTTCCAGAAGCTTTCTCTCTTCTTAATAGAAATAAAATCTGGTTTAAATGCCTCCTGGTAATCAATGGTTGGATTTACCATACCCGGCTCAAGTATTTTTAAAGTATCTACCACAAAAGGAATAACCGGCACAGCAGGATCTATCTTTTTGTGAATATACTTGCGCAACATTTTTGTTTGAAAAGGATCAGAAGCAAAAGCAAATGTTTTGAAGCCTAGTTTTTTGCCAAGATGGTAAGAGTAATAAATGTTTTCTGTGGTATGCTCTGCCTTTGTTTCAATAAAAATATGTTCTTTGGGTATGCCAATCGCTTCTGCATACAGCGCCATTATTTTCCCTTCATAATAAGGTGAATAAACTGCAGAACCTGAGTAAATAATATTTTTGGCAATGCCTTTATCGTACAAATATTTCGACCAGTAAACCCTCCCTCTCATAATCCGGTCCCATTGCCCGTTTTGAAAAGGAATACCCGGAACGATGATAGCATCAAACTGTTTATTTTCTATTGCATTAAATAAACGATGCTGTGTTTTGGAAGAATAAATGCAGGAAGAAAGTGTGAACAGAAAACTTGCGTACATTAAATAAGAAAATTGTTTTAAGGTCATCAGCTAAAAGATGAATGGTTGTAAAGAGTTACGAGAAAAAGCCGAACAAGGTTTCTCTTTGTTTAAATGAAGTTAATCTATCTAAAGGATTTAAGGATTGCCGTGAAACTTTAAATGCATGGAACAAGAGATAAAAAGGCTTGTTTAGAAAAAGCTCCTTCTCATCCATCACATTTCTATTTTTTCTTTTATCTGCTCCAATCATAACAATCATGATAATCTGCGTTCCATTATCGTAGCATGAGGAGCTTTATTCATAACTTTATCTTTTATAAACAACATGTCTTCACTCAGCATCACTACCATACAAAGCAATTTACACTGGCAGGATAAAGCCGCTAACCTTGCCATGTTTGAGCAAAAAATAAATGCGATAAAAGATAAGATGGAAATAGTAGTGCTGCCGGAGATGTTCAGCACGGGGTTTAGCATGCAGCCGGAATTACTGGCAGAAACTATGGAGGGTGAAACGATAAACTGGATGAAGCGAGTGTCAGCAGCAAAAAAAATTATTCTTACCGGCAGTGTTATTATTGAAGAGAATGGTGAATATTTTAATCGTCTCATTTGGATGTTGCCTAACGGCCAATATGGTATCTATAACAAACGCCATCTTTTTGCTTTTGCAGGAGAAGACAATCATTACGCACCCGGTAATAAACGACTTATTACTTCTGTAAAAGGATGGAAAATAAACCTGCAGGTTTGTTATGATCTTCGTTTCCCGGTGTGGGTAAGACAAAGCAAAGCAGGTTCGGATAGTAAAGACGGAGACGCTGGCCACGAGTATGATGTTATCATTTACGTAGCCAATTGGCCAGAACGCCGCAATCATGCCTGGAAAACATTGCTTCAGGCAAGAGCGATAGAGAACCAATGTTATGTTGTTGGCGTAAACCGTGTGGGCAACGATGGCAACCAGATTTATCATAGTGGTGATAGCATGGTGATTGATGCATTAGGCGAAGTGTTGTACACAAAAGCACACGAAGAAGAAGTGCATACGATTGTGCTGCAAAAAGACAAGCTGCAAGAGATAAGAACAAGATTGCCGTTTTTAAAAGACGCAGATGAATTCAGCATATTTCCCTAGAAAAGTTTTTAATTAATAATTATGGCGCTGCCTCTGGCATTAAACAGGATACAGCATGTAGCAATTATTTGCAGCGATTATGTTGTGTCTAAAAAATTTTATACAGAGACACTTGGTCTTCCTATAGTGAAAGAAACTTATAGGGCAGAAAGAAACTCATATAAGCTGGATTTGAAAGTAGGAGATGTTTACCAGGTTGAACTGTTTTCATTTCCAAATCCCCCGGCGCGACCATCAAGACCCGAAGCATGTGGCTTGCGTCACCTGGCTTTTGAAGTAAACGATATAGACGCAGCCGTTGCAGCGCTAAATGAAAAAGGGGTTATAACAGAACCTATACGCATAGACGAAATAACCGGCAAGCGATTCACTTTTTTTGCAGACCCGGATAATCTTCCATTAGAACTATACGAAAAATAAACCATGAAAGCATATACCAATGCCCGTGTTTTTAACGGAACGGCATTTATCAATAAAACAGTATTAACAGAAAACAAAAGCATTATTGCACTGGTAGAAAAAAACGCGATACCTGCAAATGCTGAAATACTGGATATGCAAGGCAAAATACTGGCCCCGGCTTTTATTGACATACAGATTTACGGTGGCAATGGCCGCTTGTTTTCAAACGAGCTTTCTGCTGCTGCTATTCAGTCTACACATGATTATTGTATGGCAGGTGGCGCTGCACAATTTTATATTACGCTAGCCACAAACTCGCTGGAAGTTTTTTATAAAGGTATAGACGCTGTAAGAGATTATTGGAAACAAGGCGGTAAAGGCATGCCTGGCCTTCACCTCGAAGGGCCATACATTAATCCAGTAAAGAAAGGGGCGCACATTGAAAAGTATATTAAGAAGCCAACAGTAACAGAAGTAAAAGACTTGCTGGCTTATGGCAAAGATGTAATAAAGATTATGACGCTGGCGCCGGAACAATGCGACGACGCAGTAGTTCAATTATTGCACGATGCCGGTGTTGTGGTTTCTGCTGGCCATAGCAATGCAAACTATCAGCAGGCGACTGCTGCTTTTGATAATGGCATTAAAACAGCAACACATTTGTTTAATGCTATGAGCCCATTGCAACACCGCGAACCGGGATTGGTAGGCGCATTGTTCAATCACCCATCGGCCATGAGCAGTATTGTGCCAGATGGTATACACGTAGATATGGCGGCTTTGCGCATTAGTAAAAAAATAATGCAGGAAAGATTGTTTATAATTACCGATGCTGTTACAGCAACCAGCAGTGGAGATTATCCGCATGTTTTTAATGGAGATCGCTACAATATGCCAGATGGAACACTTTCCGGCTCTGCGCTTACCATGATGCAGGGTGTAAAAAACCTGGTGACACGTGCAGATATTTCCCTGGAAGAAGCTTTGCGCATGGCATCTTTATATCCGGCGCAGGTAGTCGGATTAAAACAATATGGCAAAATAGAAAATGGTTTTGCAGAAAGCTTTGTAGCGTTTGATAATGATTTTGCGAATGTGCAGGTATACACTGCTTAGTAATTGAAGCCCTTCCCCGCCTGAAAAAACTATTGATGGCTGGAGCTGTCTGAAATCAGCTTCCTGAGGTATTCGATTTTATAATCGTACCCATTCTTAATAGCTGAAGATGCTGGCTTAACTTCTATATCTGGTAGAATACCGTGTCCGTTTTTGGGGTAATCTTTGTTCATCACCATTCTAAAACGCGGAAGCGTAAAACGCAACTGTGTATTGGGTAAGGTAGCTGTTGGTTCAAACCAGGCCGTATTGCCATAAGCACCACCACCGGTTTCTTCTCCCACAATTTTTACATTTTGCTGACCCTTTACGGCATTTACAAAAAGTGTACTGGCAGAAAAAGAAAAGCCGCCTGTAATCACATATACATTACCGTTATAGTGATACTTCTCTTTGGGCTTGAAATAATGACGTTCAAAATAACCAAAATGATATTTACCATCTCTGGCGCGGTGCGTCATAAAATTGAAAAAGAAAAAACCACCGAAGCTGTTGTTGATGTATTGCTCGTAACGACTAAGCCTTCGGTTGGCGTATAAAGAATCTGCCAGTTTAAACTTATGATCGCTTATATATCTTGTAAGATTGGTAGATAACGCTACGTTACCGCCTCCGTTAAGTCGCAGATCTATCACCAGGTTTTTAATTTGTCTTTCCTGCAGGGTGCGGAAACTCTGGCGAAAGAAGGATCTTAATTTGTTTCCATCTGCAAAAGTGGTCACGGTCATAAACGCAGTACTGCCACTGGTATCTATTTGTATGTTGCGTGCATTAAACAGCACAGTTTCTTTTCGTTGTTTTTTTGTTTGTGCCGGCACACGCCTTACAAACCTGCGAAAAGCAGTATCTTTTCTTATATCGTATAAACTAATGGAAGTTGCTTTTTCAATGCCGCTGCTATCAATATAACGCACTCCAAAGCTATCCCTGGCACCAAACACCGCCTGGTACAACCCACCGAAAGTGCCAATATTGCTAAGCGTTTGGTATTTATGGTTGAGGCCATACCCATCCATAACCATATAACGGAAAAGGCTATCCCTAACAGTTGCTATGGGCACATCATTTATGGCTGTAATGGTGGTGCCGCGTGTAAGCAAAGAATCTTTGCGGTTGATGTTTACATAAACTATAGCAGAGTCATCCCAGAATTTAATGCCTATTGGAAATTGTGCCAGCCTTACGGTATCCATATAACGGGCATATTTTTTTGAAAACCGGATAGTGGTATGCCCGCAATCAATTTTAGAAATTACATAACTCAGCAACGTTCTAAACTGAGGCTCCGTCATAGAGTCTTTTATATGCTGGAAGCCATAATTAAAAAAATAGTCTAAAGAATCTTTGCTGGTATACCAATACAAGGAGGGGTGAGCGTCTTCTAAAATGTTGCGGAAAAGTGTATAGTCTTCTTCCAATTTTTGACGGGGAAATTCTGCGTTGGGGTTGTAATTGCTTTTTACGCTTCCGCAGCCGGTAATAGCTGCAACACAAAGCAGCAGGCTACTGAACAGGCAGGCAAAAAGTACGATCTTTCTTAAATTGTTTATCCCCATAGCTTATATCCTCAATCCGCTCAGGCAAATGCATTCCAGCCCTGCGCAGTAATATCAAACGTATTCCCCCCCTTGGTTATTATTTTCTTTCCCTTTTCAGGTTCAGTCATATAACCAATCACGCTTATCTGCTCATTCAGCACCAGCTTATCATATTCAGCCTGCGGAATGGTAAACAGCAGTTCATAATCCTCTCCCCCGCTTAAAGCACAGGCGGTGGGGTCCAGTTCAAACTTAAAAGCCGCGTTGCGTGCGTCATCGTGTACAGGTATTTTTTCTTCGTAAAGCACACAACCTAGGTTGCTGTCTTTGCAGATATGCAGTATTTCTGAGCTTAGGCCATCGCTCACGTCCATCATTGATGTGGGTATGATATCATTAGCTGCAAAAAACTCGATAATGTCTTTGCGGGCTTCCGGTTTCAGCAACTTGCCTACCACATAACTTTGGTTTTCCAAATCGGGCTGTACCTGCGGGCTTTCTAAAAAAATCTTTTTCTCTCTTTCTAAAATTGTAAGACCCAGAAAAGCGCCACCCAGGTCTCCGCTTACACAAAGCAGATCGCCTTTTTGTGCAGTACTGCGTTTTACATATTTGTCTGGTGCAACTTCACCAATAGCGGTAACAGAAATAATAAATCCTTTTTGAGAAGTGGATGTGTCTCCGCCAACCAGGTCCACATCATATTTTTCGCAGGCAGCATACACGCCTTCATAAAAATCTTCCAGTGCTTCCAGGCTAAAGCGATTGCTAAATGCTATGCTTAAAGTGATCTGCGTAGGCGTGGCATTCATAGCATACACATCGCTCAGGTTTACTATTACGCTTTTATAACCCAGGTGCTTTAGCGGTGTATACATCAAATCAAAATGCACGCCTTCTATCAGCAGGTCTGTAGTTACCACCACCTGTTTGCCCATTGGGTCAATTACAGCAGCATCATCGCCTACACCCACCACAGAAGAAGCATTGTGCAGCTCTATGTTTTTGGTAAGGTGATCTATTAAACCAAACTCTCCTAATGATGCTATTTCAGTTCTTTCTTCGCTCATGTTTATATTTTTTTTCGATGGTCGTAACCCATCGTTTGTATATAGCGCTCCTTCGGAGCTACAAAGCCCTGGAGGGGCGTAATACATCTGCGAAGGGTATAGTCCTTCGCACCCGATTAATATTCTTCTCCATTCACACACTTTACCAGCTGGTCGTGTATTTTGCCATTGGTAGCAATAATATGTGGCTGGTAAGGAGAATAAGGGTTGCCCTTAAAGTCTGTTACTTTACCACCAGCTTCTTCTACTATTAAAAAACCTGCAGCACTATCCCAGGCGTTTAGCTTGTGTTCGTAAAATCCATCAAAGCGACCGGCTGCTACCCAGCAAAGATCAATTGCCGCAGAACCCAGCCTTCTTACAGGCACCCCTTTGCGAATTAGCTTTTCAAATATCTGCAGTGGACCGTTTGGCGTATCAAGATAGGTATAAGGAAAACCGGTAACCAGGCAGGCTTTGTTTAAATCTGGCTGTTGGTTTACGTGAATAATTTTATCGTTGAGCGTAGCGCCAAAACCTCGTTGTGCAAAAAACAATTCATTGATAAAGGGATTGTATACCGCACCCATAATCATTTCACCCGCCCTTTCTACGCCTATGCTTACGCAACAAAGCGGTATGCCATTGGCAAAATTGATGGTGCCATCAATAGGGTCAATTATCCATTTGTACTCACTGTCCATTTTTATTTCGCCGGCTTCTTCGCTCAAAATAAAATGGTCGGGAAAATCTGCTTTAATGGTCTCAAAAATTATCTTTTCTGATGCTAAATCTGCTTCTGTAACCGGGTTATTAAGGCCTTCCTTGTTGGTAATTTTAAATTCTCCGTTGAAATAATGACGCAGCACACCTGCTGCAGCTTCGGTGGCTTTTAAAAGGGTTGTTTTTAACATGGCGCAAAGATAATAGAAACCCACGGCCCCCCGACCCCCAACGGGGGAGTATTGATCTCATTTATAAGGTTCGGGATATAGAAATTGTATAGTTGATATAATAATGTTTATGTAGCACGCCTTGCTATAAAAGCCCGCTTTAAATGTCCTTGAGATTTAGAAAAGCTAGGGCTGTGCCCAGGCTCCCCTTCAGGGGTTGGGGGTAAGCGGGCGGTGTACCTTACCTGTTCAAACTCACCATCATCTGTTCTGGATAACGCAATCCTGCTGCGGCATCTTTTGGAAAGATGGCATCTATGGCTTCCAATTCTTTTTTAGTAAATGAAACATTTAAAGCACCCACATTTTCATCCAGGTATTTAATGCGTTTAGTACCCGGTATAGGGAAAATATTTTCGCTTTGTGCCATTACCCAGGCCAATGCCAGTTGAGAAACGGTGCATGATTTCTCCGCAGCCAGCTTTTCCAGTGCGGTTACCAGGTCAAGGTTTTTCTGAAAATTTGCTCCCTGGAAACGCGGTGAAAAACGCCTGTAATCATCTGCATCAAAATCACTTTCTTTTTTAATCTGCCCGGTAAGAAAGCCACGGCCAAGCGGACTGTATGCAACAAAAGCCACACCCAGTTCTGAGCAGGTTTCCAGTATGCCATCTTCCGGGTCTCTTGTCCATAAAGAATATTCGCTTTGCAATGCGGTTATTGGATGTACAGCTTGTGCCCTTCTTAATGTGGCAGAAGAAACTTCGCTAAGGCCAATTCCTTTTATCTTTCCTTCTTTTACCAATGCTGCCATAGCACCAATTGTATCTTCTATTGGAGTAGATGCGTCTACGCGATGCAGGTAGTACAAATCAATTACGTCTGTATCTAATCTTTTAAGACTGGCCTCACATGAACTTTTTACGTAAGCAGGTGATCCGTTGAAACCTCTTAATTGCGGGATGTTAGGATCTCTTACAATGCCAAACTTGGTTGCCAATGTAACCTGCTGGCGTTTTCCTTTTAATGCTTTGCCCACCAGTACTTCATTGGTGTGAGGGCCATAAGCATCTGCTGTATCCCAAAACGTAACGCCAATTTCCAATGCGTGGTGCAGGGTTTTTATAGACTCATCATCATTACGTGCGCCATAAAACTCGCTCATGCCCATGCAGCCCAATCCTATTTCACTTGCTGTTAAACCCTGTGAACCTAATTTTTTCTTCTTCATAAAAATTTATTTTAATGTCAATAAGAATAATCCGTTCGAAAAAATAATCCGTATTAAAAAGTAATAAAGAGAGGTTTTTTTTGCTGATTAGTTTATTAGCAAATGCTGCAATAAACTAATATAGTGCGTATCATTGCTGCTGAAAAGAATCAGCTATTTTAGTATTTTAAAATCGCGTAAGGTTGTTATCTATCATTATAGTAAACTACAATGTAAAATATTTTCTTGAGCAGTGCTTATACGCTGTGCAAAAAGCCACAAAGGGTATAAAAGCTGAAGTAATAGTTGTTGATAACAGTTCTTCTGATGAAAGTGTTGAGTATCTGCAAAAAATTTTCCCAGGTGTAACATTTGTAGCCAATAAAGAAAACCTAGGTTTTGCAAAAGCCAATAACCAGGGTTTTAAAATGGTACGCGGACAATACGTTTTATTTTTAAACCCCGATACTATAATAGCAGAAGACTGCCTGGCTAAATCTGTCAATGTGCTTGAGAATGATTCCTCAATAGGCGCAGTGGGCATACATATGCTGGATGGCAGCGGCCGGTTTTTACCAGAGTCAAAAAGAGGGTTTCCTTCTCCCAGGGTTTCTTTTTTCAGGCTGTCTGGTCTTATAAATTTCTTCCCACATTCCAGGAAAATAGCCCGGTATTATATGGGCCACTTGCCAGAAAAGCAAAACAATGAAGTGGATGTGCTTACAGGCGCATACATGATGGTAAGAAAAGAAGTTTTTGAAAATGCAGGCGGCTTTGACGAACGTTTTTTTATGTACGGAGAAGATATTGATCTTAGTTACCGCATTAAACTGGCCGGGTATAAAAATTATTATCTGGCAGATTGCAGCATGATACATTTCAAAGGCGAAAGCACTAATAAAGACGTTGCTTACACTCGCCTGTTTTATAAAGCCATGCGCATATTTGTAGAAAAACACTATGAAAAAGAATCATGGTTGTTTACAAAAATGGTGCAGTTGGCCATAGGCGTTAGAAGCCTGCTTGCATTTGTTGGACACGTTTTTAATGGCAAACCCAAAGCCGAACAAGATAGCTTGCTGCAAACATTGATTGTAGGCGGTAGTGCGGAAACAATCAAACCCATACGGGCTTTACAGCAACAGCCTGTAAAAAGAAACATCATTACCGTTACGGCATTAAAAGATATTGCTGCGGCGATGCAATTGCAGAAAACCGGTGAGATTATCTTTTGCGAAGGCATTATCAGCTATAAAGAAATCTTTCGCTGTATAGAAGACCTAAAGCACAATGTAGATTATAAATTTTTTGCTGCGGGTAGTAACAGTATGGTAGGTAGCATGTCTAAAAACAATAGCGGAGAAACAGTAGTGCTATATTGAAGATATAGGTGAAAACACTGAGGGGTTAAAATAAAAAAGGGGCCAGAATAGAAATTCAACCCCGTTTTAAAATCCAATATCCTATGAAAAACCGATGCAATGTTATATGATTAATTTGGATTGAGCAATACCCTGCACTGGGTATTTTAAAACTATTTTATTGTGCACCGGTTAAATTATTTTTTAACAAGTTTGTCAGTAACTATTTTATTAGCATCTTTTTGAAACAATGTTATAACATAGATGCCGGGTTCAAGCGCTGAAACATCTAAAACTTTAAGCCCGCCCTGCAACTTTTCACTTAATACAGGCTTACCGGAAGCGTCTGCTATCTGCACATCTACATTCGATTCACTTTTAATAATAAGTACTTTGTCAACAGGGTTTGGATAAAACTTGCAATTGAAATCTATTGACGGACCGGCAGCAATCATTGGCGAGAAGTAAGTGGTTTGACCTTCAGTCAGCTTGATTCTGTAAAACACCCTACCCTTAGATGGCGCATCATCCAAAAATTCAAACCAACCTCCTTTTATGTTTTTTGAGATACCCACAGGTGTAAAATCTATTCCATTGCTGCTTCGTTCTATCGCATAGAAACTTTCTTCACCAGGTAAACTGTCTGTTCTCCATCTTAAAAAAGCTTTATTGTCTTTCTGGCTAACGGTAAAGTCGCTTATATGCAAAATAGAGCTGTCTGTTTGCTGTAAGAGTGGATTAAAAATAACAGCCGGCACAGTTTGCCCATACATGGCAATGCCTGTTAAGACCAGCAAAAATGCGAGAACAAAAGATTTCATAAACATTAGGGGGCTTTGAAAATGTGGATAAGCTGTTAACAAATACCGTACCATCCACTTATTCAACGCACTATAATCCTGTTTTTTTATGCTAAACATGTTATAGTTTTCCAAAAACAACCGATTTTCACAAAACTTTCTATTTAAACAGAAAAAAATGAGCAATATCCGGCAATTGCCTTTCCGTAAAAGAATAGCACTGGTGGCGCACGACAACCGCAAGCACGACCTGATAGAATGGGCAGAACATAATAAAGTTTTATTGGCTAAGCACGAATTAATTGCTACGGGTACCACCGGCAAATTGCTAGAAGCGCAGTTGGACAGACCTGTTCATAAAATGATGAGTGGCCCGCTGGGTGGTGATCAGCAAATAGGTTCTATGATTGCCGAAGCTAAAATTGATGTACTGATATTTTTCTGGGATCCTATGGAGGCACAGCCACATGACCCCGACGTAAAAGCATTATTACGCCTGGCAGTAGTGTGGAATATACCCATGGCCAGCGATAGGGCAACGGCTGACTTTTTATTTACATCTCCATTGATGCACGGAGAGTATGACTGCACCATACCAGATTATTCAACTTATTTGCAGCGGAAGGTATAAGGGATGATTCTGCACTAGCGCCTATTCGAATGATTCGCGTCATTCGTGCTATTCGCGTTAATTAGTGTCATTCACGTCATTCGTGTTAATTAGTGTTCTATCTTTAAGCACTTGCCTGTTATTTTTCCAAACTAAAATTTTTTTAGCCAACATGAGAAAACTTCTTCTTACCGGTGCGCTGTATGCTATCGGCAGTTACAGCATTGCACAAACAAAGCCATTGATGGGCTTCACTGAAACTTCGTCAAAACAGCAGGTAGCAACAGAGCAAAAATTTGATGCTGCATTAAGTGCAAAAAATGTAGATCAGTATTTAAAAGACATGTCGGCCAGGCCGCACCATATTGGCTCGCCCGGTGGCAAAGCGGTGGCTGAGTATATTTTAAACCACTTTAAAAGCTGGGGATATGATGCAGAGATAGAAACCTTCATGGTATTGTTTCCTACACCAAAAGAAAGAGTGCTGGAAATGATAGAACCAGTAAAATACAAAGCTGTGTTAGCAGAACCAGCTTTAAAAGATGATCCCACATCAAACCAAACCGCGGAACAATTGCCTGTATATAATGCATGGAGTGCAGATGGAGATGTAACCGGCGAATTGGTTTTTGTAAACTACGGCATCCCTGCAGATTATGAACAACTGGAGCGCATGGGCATAGACGTGAAAGGAAAAATTGTAATTGCAAAATATGGTCGTTCCTGGAGGGGCATTAAACCTAAAGTGGCCCAGGAGCATGGTGCTATTGGCTGCATCATCTATTCAGACCCCAAAGAAGACGGCTATTACCAGGGTGATGTGTACCCTAAAGGAGCTTTTAAAAATGAATATGGTGCACAGCGAGGTTCAGTAATGGACATGCCTGTTTATCCGGGTGATCCTTTAACCCCCAATATTGGTGCAACTAAAGATGCAAAACGCCTGGAAAGATCCGAAGCCACCAACCTCTTGAAAATTCCTGTATTGCCCATCAGTTACCATGATGCACAACCGCTTTTGAAATCGCTTGAAGGGCCCGTTGCGCCGGAAGGTTGGCGTGGTGCATTGCCTTTTACTTATCATATTGGTCCCGGAAAAACCAAAGTGCATTTAAAACTTTCTTTTAGCTGGGATTTGAAGCCTGCATACGATGTTATTGCAAAAATTAAAGGAAGTGAACTTCCGGATGAATGGGTGATGCGCGGCAACCACCACGATGGCTGGGTAAACGGTGCCGGGGATCCTTTAAGCGGCCAGGCTGCTATGATGGAGGAAGCAAGATCAATTGGTGAACTGGTAAAAAGCGGCTGGAAACCTAAACGTACCCTGGTCTTTGCTGCATGGGATGGTGAAGAGCCCGGTTTGCTGGGCTCTACTGAGTGGGTAGAACAACATGGTCCTGAATTGCAACAAAAGCTGGTTGTATATATTAATTCTGATGGCAATGGCCGCGGCTTTTTTGATGCTGAGGGCTCACACGCACTGGAGCCTTTTATTAATGAAGTAGCTTCCGATGTAACCGATCCACAAACAGGCATTTCTGTATTGGAAAGAAAAAGAGACCACGATATTATTGGTGCAGGCACAAATATTAAAGCAAAAAAAGAATTGCTGGCAAAGAAAACAATGAGCCTGGGTGCTTTGGGTTCAGGTTCAGACTATAGCCCGTTTATACAACACATGGGCATTACATCCTTTAATATGGGTTTTGGCGGGGAAGACCCGGGCGGTGAATACCATTCTATTTACGATTCTTATTATGACTATGCAAATTTTAAAGATCCCACATTTGAATATGGTGTAGCATTGGCAAAAGTAGCAGGCCGCACTACTTTGCGTATGGCAGATGCAGAACTGTTGCCGTTTGATTTTACATCTTTATATAAAACCATCAATGGCTATGTAACGGAAGTAACCGCATTGGCAGATCAGCTTCGTGAAACTACTGCGGTGGAAAATCAGTTGATCAAAGAAAAAAGATATGCATACGCGTTAGATCCCAAAGAAAAAATTACGCCGCCTGTTATTAAAGACGAAGTGCCATTCTTAAATTTTGCCGGCCTGCAAAATGCCATGAGCGAATTTGAAAAAGCCAGCAAGCATTTAAGTGAAACATTGTCTTCTGGCAAACTCACCGCAGAACAAAAAAATGCTATCAATAAAAAACTATATCGTGCAGAACAACAATTACTGACAGAAAAAGGATTGCCCCGCCGCGGATGGTATAAGCATAGCATTTACGCACCGGGTTTTTATACCGGTTATGGAGTAAAAACATTGCCCGGCATACGCGAAGCATTGGAACAGCGCAATTGGAAAGAAGCCCAGGAAAATGCAGATACAGATGCAACAGTAATTAAAAACTTTGCTGCGTACCTGGATGGCATTGCATCCGGCAATTAATAGTTTTATATCAACAAAAATTTTTAAAGCTGTTGCCAATTGGTAGCAGCTTTTTTATTCAGCCATGGATTTTTAACGCTCGAAAACGGAGAAACATCCTTCAAACAAAAAGCTTCTTTGCCTGTAATTATCTAAATCGCATTTTTGCAGCACAAAATTTATACATGTCAAAACTATTTTCCTCTCTCACTATAAAATCTGTTACGTTTAAAAACCGCATTGCTGTTTCACCCATGTGCGAATATTCTGCAGTAGACGGGTTTGCCAACGAATGGCACCTTGTTCACTTAGGCAGCCGTGCTATAGGTGGTGCGGGATTAATTATTACAGAAGCCACAGCAGTATCACCAGAAGGACGCATATCACCAGCAGACCTGGGCATTTGGAAAAACGCTCACCTGGAAAAACTAAAACAGCTTGTTTCATTTATTCATCAACACGGTGCAGTGGCTGGTATTCAGTTAGCACATGCGGGTAGAAAAGCCAGTTGTGCGCTGCCATGGAAAGGTGGTAAACAATTAAGCAAAGATGCAGGAGGCTGGCAAACGGTAGCGCCATCAGCAATTGGTTTTTATGATACAGATGCTTTGCCTGAATCGCTTTCGGAAGAAGGCATCAATAAAGTAAAACAAGATTTTGTTGCCGCCACTAAACGTGCATTGGATGCTGGGTTTAAAGTGGTGGAAATACACGGGGCACACGGCTATCTTATACACGAGTTTTTATCTCCACTTACCAATACCCGAACAGACAATTATGGCGGTTCTTTTGAAAACAGGATTCGCTTATTGTTGGAAATAACAGAAGCTGTTCAAACTGTGTGGCCAAAAGAAAACCCACTGTTTGTGCGCATTTCTGCCACAGATTGGGCGCCTAATGGCTGGAATGAAGAAGAATCAGTAAAGCTGGCTGCCATCTTAAAAGAAAAAGGAGTAGACCTGGTTGATACTTCATCCGGTGGATTGGTAAGCACACAAAAAATAAATATTGGACCGGGCTACCAGGTTCCTTTTGCTGAAAAAATAAAAAAAGAAGCAGGCATATTAACGGGTGCTGTTGGTTTAATAACTACGGCCAAACAAGCAGAAGAAATACTAGCTAATGAACAGGCAGATATTATTTTGCTGGCCCGTGAATTATTGCGTGATCCATATTTCCCTTTACATGCTGCTAAAGAATTGGGTGCAGATATAGATTGGCCGGTTCAATATCAGCGGGCAAAACTATAATTATTGTCCATGGTTTTGGATGCATTAGTCTGCTTAAAAGCAAAATAATTTTCTTAAATTAGGATTGCTATTAAGATGCCACGCCTACATGAAGCTAGCTGCAATCATACTGTTTTTTCTATTTGCCCAAACGATTTCGGCACAGCAAAAGCAAACCAGTTTTGCAGAGATAGACGAATGGGTAAAAACAATAGAACCGGCACCTGCGGCACAACTGGCACGCACACTCACCCAAAATTTTACAACAGATCAGCAAAAGCTCCGGTCGATCTTTAGTTGGATAACAGAACATATAGCGTACAGGGTAAGAAAGAAATACAACGCAATTACGGTAAATAACAATGGGGCACGATCAACATACATCGACTCTTCTCTGTTGTTTTCTGCCAATGAAATGGTTGCAGACCTGGTATTGCAATCGAGGTCTGCTGTTTGCGATGGTTATAGCAGGCTTTTTAAAACATTGTGCGACTATGCTGGTTTGCGCAGCGTCATTATCAGCGGTTTTGCAAAAGGCGACTGGAGCAGGCCAATAAAGTTTCGTTGCAATCATACCTGGAATGCAGTTTACCTGGACAGCAGCTGGCAGTTGCTGGATGTTACCTGGGCAAGCGGGTATACTTCTTATAGCGGCGATGAGTTTTATAAAAGATTTGATGCTTCGTATTACCTGTCGCCACCAGATGTGTTTGCAAGGGATCATTTTCCGGATGATTTAAGGTGGTCTTTAATGGAAAGCCCCCAATGCCCAAGAGACATTAACAATGCACCTTATAAAACCCGGGCATTTACCAAATACAATATCAATAGTTTTATCCCCGACCAGGGAGTTATTGAGGCTACCATAGGAGATACAATACAAATTGTTTTGCAGACAAATGATGCAAAGGCAGACAGTAGGGTAGCTCCAGATACATTGGTAGCTTTCGATAGCAGCTTGCAAAAAATAAGTGCAAGCATTGCATTGATTGAACCAAGCGCGGCTAACAAAAACAAGGAAATGCTGCAATATACCTTTTGCGTAGAGGACAGTCATGTAGAGTGGGTTCATATTGTTTACAACCATGACACTGTGCTTCGCTATCGTCTTAAAATTAAAAAGGAAAAAATCAACCCCGTTATTGCAGGAAACTATCCTTCACGCAACTTTCTTCCCTAGAGCAGTCACATTTGTTGGCATAGTTTTTTTTACCATTAATAGCCTAAATAGCAAGTGTATGAAAACCTTTTTTCTATTGGCAGTTATTCACGTGCTATGTGCAGGAAACACTGCCGTAAATAAAAATGCAAAAAAAGCAGTTGAATCTTTTACTCAGTTTGTTGTTCATTCCGGGAAAGATACTACCACACTTAATGGTAAATGGTTTCTACAACCAATGCTTTCTTCCGATACAGCAACCGGCAAAATTCCGACTTTGCAAATCAATCTTGCCGGTTCAACTTTTTCAGGCAATACCGGGTGTAATACCATGCGCGGCAGTTTTCAGAAAACAGACAGCAGCCTTGTATTCAACAAACAGATAATTACTACCAGGATGCTTTGTGCGGGTTACGATGAAGCAGCATTTTTACGAAGCCTTTTACGTGTAAACAGGTATAGACTGGAAAAAGATATTTTGGTATTAATGTTTGATGCTACCGAATTATCAAGATGGGCAAGAAAGCCAGGCGGATTGCCAAAAGCAAACAAAGCGTGACGATTTTTAAATTAGCCGGCATTTAAAACTTAGTTTTTCAACAACTTTATTAGCCCAAATTTGTTTACATTTAATGATAATTTCATAAAAACATATCCATGTCATTAATACCCAATAAAAAGAATAAGAAAGATGCCCGCCCCGGTGGTGGCAACCAGGCTGCAAAACCAGGTTCACAAAACGCAAAAGGAAAAGCAAATACCAAAGCGCCTTCCCGCAGCACCAAATTAACTGGTGGCTCGCAACGCGGTTCTTAAGATTTATCAAATCGTAAAATTATTTTATAAAGACAGGCACTTTTGCCTGTCTTTGTTTTTCAGGCTGTTAAAATATTTTTTAACAGCCAGTTTCAGGCAGTAGCTTAATTGTAAATTGCAGGCATGATTGATTATTTATCTGGTTTGAATGGTCCCCAAAGAGAAGCAGTGTTGCATAAAGACGGACCAATAATGATTATTGCCGGCGCTGGCAGTGGCAAAACAAAAGTGCTTACTACACGCATTGCCCATTTAATGGCAGAGCATAAGGTTGATTCTTTCAATATACTGGCGTTAACGTTTACCAATAAGGCTGCCAAAGAAATGAAGGAAAGGGTAGAACACATTCTTGGCAATACCGAAGCCCGCAATTTATACATCGGCACTTTTCACAGTGTTTTTGCCCGCATACTGCGTTCTGAAGCGCATAGGATGGGCTATCCCAACAGCTTTACCATTTATGATACAGACGATGCAAAAAGTGTTGTCAAAACTGTCATCAATGAATTGAACCTTGATGATAAACAT
This sequence comes from Chitinophagaceae bacterium, assembly GCA_047602295.1. Taxonomy (GTDB): domain Bacteria; phylum Bacteroidota; class Bacteroidia; order Chitinophagales; family Chitinophagaceae; genus JACMLD01. Next base: position 377,166 of record JASGHP010000001.1, read on the forward strand.
TACAAACCAGCTACTGTATACAACCGCATATCAAGCGCAAAAAATGCTTTGGTAGGACCGGCAGAATACGCCAACGATTATTACATTCAGCAGGAAGATATGCGTGCCAACCGCCCCGCCGTTGCGCAGATATACCAGGCGTACGCCGCCCGTTGTTATAAAAACGGCGCTATGGATTTTGATGATCTGCTGATTAAAATGTATGAGCTTTTAAAAAACTTTCCGGAAGCACTGATAAAATACCAGCGCAAGTTTAAATATATTTTGATTGATGAGTACCAGGATACCAACCCTGCACAATATGAAATCATAAAACTCCTGGGCGCACAGCACGAAAACGTTTGTGTAGTAGGCGATGATGCGCAAAGTATTTATAGCTTTCGTGGTGCTACCATCCAGAATATTTTGCAGTTTCAAAAAGATTACGATGATGTAACGGTGGTGAAGCTGGAACAGAACTACCGCAGCACGCAAAATATCATTAATGTAGCCAATGAAATAATAGCCAACAATAAAGGGCAGATAGAAAAACGTTTGTTTACAGAAAATGCGGAAGGGGAGAAAATAAAGATTGTGCGTACCATGTCTGACAATGAAGAGGGCAAATTTGTTGCAGATACGATACAGGAACAAAAACTGCGCAATCATTTTAATAACCGCGACTTTGCCATTCTTTACAGAACCAATGCGCAAAGCCGTGCATTTGAAGAAAGCCTGCGCCGCATGGGTATTGCTTATACTATTTATGGCGGTATTAGCTTTTACCAGCGCAAAGAAATTAAAGACTATGTGGCCTACCTGCGCCTGCTTACAAATACCCGAGATGAAGAAGCGCTTAAACGCATTATTAATGTACCGGCACGCGGCATTGGCAAAACATCTGTAGACAGGGCTGTGCTGGCTGCCAATGAAAACAATATTTCATTCTGGGATGTGCTTACCCGTGCAAAAGAATTTGGATTTAAAGCAGGAACGTTAGAAGCAATTGACAATTTTGTGCTGATGATAAAAAGCTTTACCAGCATGCTGCAAACAAAAAATGCCTGGGAAGTAGCGGTGCATGTGGGCAAGCAAACCAATTTTGTAAAAGAATTGTTCAACGATAAAAGTACAGAAGGCGTACAGCGTTACGAAAACATACAAGAGTTGCTCAACTCTATTAAAGAATGGACAGAAAGCCCCGATACTGAAGAAGGAGAAGTGGTTGACAAAGGCCTCGCCAGTTACCTGCAACAGATCACATTGCTAACAGACGCTGATGAAAAAGATCCCAATGCAGATACGGTAAAATTAATGACGATACACGCTGCAAAAGGGCTGGAGTTTGGTTGTGTGTTTGCCGCCGGACTGGAAGAAATGCTTTTTCCCAGTGCCATGAGCATAAACACACGCGAAGAGCTGGAAGAAGAACGCCGCCTGTTTTATGTGGTAATAACCAGGGCAAAAAGAAAACTCTGGATTACGTATGCCAATACCCGTTATAAGTTTGGTAGCCTGGTACAGAACGAACCCAGCCGTTTCCTGGAAGAAATACCAGAGCAATATACTGACCGCAGTTTTGCCGGTGGCGGTAGCGTAAAAAATCAGACCTCTTTTGGTTTTGGCAGTACTGCTTATGAACGAATGAATGGCAGTGGCTATGGTTCGCAGGGCGCATATGAAGCCGAACGCAGGTATGGTGCACCGCCAAACAAAAAGAAAGAAACTACGCCAACATATATAGCGCCAAAACCACAGAATAAAACAGTAGAACATAAACCTTCTGCCGATTTTGTAGCCAGCGATACTTCTGCGCTAAAAGAAGGACAAAAAGTAGAACATCAAAAATTTGGTTTTGGAGAAGTAATAAAAATGGAAGGCGCTGCACACAATCCTATTGCCACAGTAAAATTTGAACTGAATGGCGAAAAGAAGATCATGCTTAATTATGCCAAGCTGCGGATAATTGAATAAAGGTTTATGGCAAAAGGTGTAAGGCATAAGGTTTGAGGTTTAGCGTTTCAGCGCCTTATAGCTTTAACCCTACACCTTTTACCGTTTACCCACTAGCTACTCGCCACTTACCACTCGCCTATTATAAAAGTATTTCCAGGTTACAACCTTTGCCAGGGCGGCTTTTTACAGAAAATGAACCATTGTATGCCTCTGTAAGGCGCTGTATGCGTGAGAAACCGTAACCGAATTTTAAACCCGCTGCATCAAAACCAACACCATTGTCTTTTATAGACAATCTTATTTTATCATGCACCATATGTAATTGCACATGAGCAGTAGTAGCAGAAGAATGACTGCGTATGTTTTTTACCTGCAATTGTATAATGCGAAAAAGCAATAGCTTTCTTTCTTTGTCTGCTTTTTTTTCAATAATAGGATCTGCTTTGCAGAAAAATTTTATTTTACTTTTTGTTTGTGCAACCTGCAAAAACTCTTCTACAGAAGGGATCAAACCAAAAAACGGAAGTCCGGCCGGCGTAAGTTGTTTTGAAACAGATCTTATTTTTTCAATTGACTGCCTCAGTAGTTTTTGTGCATTGTTAAGCCATTGCACCCTGTCGTAACCATCTGCATCTCTTTTTACCTGTTCTATTTGCAGGTTTATGGTTGCCAGCACCTGGTTAATATTTTCATTCAGTTCATCGCTCAGCTCTCTTCGCTCTGCTTCCTCAGCCTTCATCATTGCCTTTGTCATAGCATGCTGCAGTTTCAGCTTCTCGTTCTCCCCTTTTTTCTCCAGCTCTTTAATTTTTGTGAGATCCTGCATGGTACCTACAATGCGATACGGTTTGCCTCTTTCATCTCTTACCACATACAGTTTTTCCAGCACAAGTTTATATTGCCCGTTTTTGCAACGAAAAAGATACTCTCCCCACCAGGCACTTTCTTTTCCTTTTAGCAATTTGTCCAATCTTTCAATCACCCTTTTTTTGTCGGATGGATGCAGGTTATCACGCCACCAGGTAAAATTATCCTTCATGTCATCCTTATTATACCCAAAAAGAAGCGAAACCCCTTTGTTATAGTAAGTAAGACCGGTTTCCAGGTTGTAATCCCAGATGCCTTCGTTGTTGGTAAGAGATAAAAGCGCATAGCGCTGAAGGGATTCCTGGTAGGCATCATTAGTAGTTGCTGGCGTTTTTGACCTTGTGGCCGAGGAAGTCTTCATACCTGGTTGTCGTCAGAGGAATAAAGGTTAAAGCTAAGTCACCTAATAATAAAGCGAAAATCTATTTATTCAGGTTTTATATGTTAGTAAAATAAAATCAGGCAATTGAACTTTTAGTGGGGGTTGTGTTGAAGGGAGATAACCTATCTTCTGCAGCGCAACAACTTTACTACCAGATAATCCAGCAATGTTTAGAAATACCACCTGCTTCAAAGCTAAATGCGTTTTAAGGCAACTGGGTAAAATGAAAACCCTTGTGTAAAAAGACTGTAATAAATCAAACAAAGACCCGCGTAATTGAATAAAAGATTGCGATTGTTTTAGCGGTATTCCTGTTTATGTAAACTGTATGTGCTGTTGATTTATTAAAATGTTTCCGCAATTGCCCCAAGCGGCTGTATTCTGCTGTAAATTGCGAAGTAATTTACAAGTGTTGAAAATTTAATCCGGCACTCCCGGAAAAGCAATTGAAAATAATTGTAATTTAAATAAATAACCATCCAAGCATCTTATGCTACCCAAAATGCTGCTTCCAGCATTCTCCCAACACAAATCTTAGTAGCTTTTAATCATTCTAAACAACCATTATGCATAAAATTATACTTTGCACAGTTTGTGCGGGTATTTCTTTTTTTTTGTCAACATCGGTTAAGGCACAAATAAAAGGCGATCCTGCTTTCAATACAGTTCCTAAGCAACCTGCTTTTCAAAAATTAAATTCTTCATTAAGCCCCGAGTTACAAAAACTTTACAATAACAGCGCAAACGCACGCAAGGCACCTACCGGTGATGAGAAACCGCTTTTTCCCAACTCGCTTGATAAATATTTACAGCTTAAAGGCGATGCAGTGTTGGTAGACATCACGGTAAAGCAAGACATGGCTGGCACCAAAAGCCGCCTGCAACAACTTGGATTAACCATAACAGGCGTGTATGGCCGTATTATTTCCGGTCTTATTCCTATAAATGCATTGCCGCAATTGAATACTATGGCAAGCATTCAATTTGCAAAACCTGCCTATAAACCAAGGCACCAGTCTTTTGATTATAAAATAAACCCGGATGACTGCAACAGTATAGCATATGCAAAACCATCTCCTGTAATAAGCCAGGGCGATACAGCACAGGGTTCTTACCTGGCCAGGAAGAAATATAAAGTGAATGGCAAAGGTGTAAAAGTGGGCATATTGTCTGACAGCTATAACAATCTTGGTGGTGCTGATAAAAGTATTTTAAATGATGAATTGCCTGGTACCGGCAATCCCAATTCTTTTAAAAAGCCGGTGGATGTTTTGGAAGACCTAAATACCGGCAATGGTACAGACGAAGGCCGTGCCATGCTGGAAATTGTTCATGATGTGGCGCCGGGTGCAGAACTGGCTTTTCATACTGCCTTTATGGGCGAAGCAAATTTTGCGCAGGGCATACAAGACCTGGTAAACAAGAATTGTAAAGTAATAGCAGATGATGTTGCTTATTTTGATGAACCATTTTTCCAGGATGGTATTATTGCGCAATCTGTAGACCAGGCCAAGAAAAAAGGTGTCACTTACTTTTCTTCTGCGGGAAACCAGCTCAATAGTTCTTATGAAAGCGAATTTCACGGATCTGCTGAACAAGTGCTGGGTGCAGGTTTTGGCACCGGTGTTAACTTTAGTGCACCTACAGATTTTCCACGGTATTATCAGCCAATTTATATTCCATCCGGGGGTTCTTTCCTGGCGTCTTTGCAGTGGGATCAGCCTTCCTTTTCTGCTGGTGGCGCCGGTTGTCAGTCAGACCTGGATGTTTACCTGATGGATATCTACGGAAATATAGTAGCTGCCGGTGCAACAGACAACCTTTTAAGCGGAGACCCAATAGAAGTATTTGGATACGATAATAATACGCCCAACTATACATTCTTTCTGGTAATTACAAAATCTGCAGGTCCAGATCCCGGCCGTCTTAAATACATTTTATACGACGATGCACAGTTTTTTGTGCCCAGCAACCCTGCTATTCCGGGTTTATTTACACCCAGTTTGGTAGGGCATGCAAAAGCAGATGGCGCAATTGCTACCGGTGCTGCTTTCTACGCAAATACGCCAGCTTATGGTGTTGACACGCCTAAGGTAGAATGGTTCTCTTCTTTGGGCAATGTGCCTAACTATTTTGATTTGGCCGGCAACCGCATTGCCCCAGTTATTAGAAAAAAACCCGAAATAACTGCGCCAGATGGTGTAAACACTTCATTCTTTAATCCACTTGGAAATGGAGATATAGCACAGGATGCAGATACCTTTCCCAACTTTTACGGCACTTCTGCCGCAGCTCCACATGCAGCGGGTGTAGCTGCGCTTATGATAGAAGCAGAAAAACTTAATAATCTTACTCCTGCCCAGATAAAAGGATTGATGATGACCAATACAGTTGATATGGATAATATCTATACCACTGGCTTCGACAAAGGGTTTGATTATAATACCGGCACAGGTTTACTTAAAGCAGATGCAGCTGTAGCTGCTGTAAGCTTTCCCAACCTTTACATAAAAGATCTTAAACTAGTGCCTGTTTGCACCAGCACCCCCTCTTCTACACGCAACTGGAAAATTGTTAACCCCAATCCTTTTGAAGTGGAAACGCAATGGTTTTTACTGGGGTCTAACCAGAAAGGAAAAATAACAGCACCGCCGGGCGAAAGCTATTTTTCTTCTAACACGTTGCAGTTTGGAAATTTTCAGGTAGTGAACATAGTTATATTAACCTGGGAAGATAATTTCGGTTTTACACGACTGGATATAGAGAATAGCAGCAAAACAATTTGCGGAACATCAAATTTGCGTAGCGCAGATGACACCGAAGCGCAGGCAGAAACAATGGCCCGCCCTATGCTGGCAGATGTTTTTCCAAATCCTGCTACCAGCAGTTTCCGTGTTTATCTTTCATTGTCAGAACAACAGCCTGTAACATTGCAACTGTATAGTATAGACGGAAAAAAATTATTAGAGCAGCGTGTTAACCAATCAAGAGGTATGGTACCAATAGATGCCACAACATATAAACCGGGTGTATACTTATTAAATATAAGGCAAGGTGTGTTTAATAAAACAATCAAGCTTATAAAACAATAAGCTGAAATTTAAATCATTAGAAACGAAGGGCAACTTTAATGGTTGCCCTTTTTGTTTTTAATCCGTTACAAGTGAAAAACATGCTCTGATAAAACGTGTTTTTTAGTAACTTTAGAACTCTTACAAAACATATGAAATACAGGATTTTTTCAGTTGTCCTGCTCTTGCTGGTGATGGTTGCTGCCGCTGTGTCTTGCTTTAATAACAAGGATAAAAGCGATGGCCATACATTGCCCAATGTGGTCAGTTACAATTTTCAAATTCGCCCGGTACTCTCAGACAAATGTTTCAAATGCCACGGTCCCGATGCCAACAAGCGGGAAGCTGGTTTGCGCCTGGATATTGCCGATAGCGCTTATGCACCACTGAAAGAAACAAAAGGTGGGTTTGCTATTGTGCCCGGCAAGCCTGAAGAATCAGAACTCTACAAAAGAATTGCATCAGAAGACACTTCTTTCATGATGCCTCCCATAGATGCGCACCTGGGTGTTCTTACCAAATATGAAGTAGCCCTTTTTGAAAAATGGATAAAACAAGGCGCTCATTACGAAACGCATTGGGCCTTTACCGCACCCAAAAAATCGCCATTGCCAGAAGTGAATGATAAAGTATGGCCTAAAAATGAGATAGACTATTTTGTACTGAGCAAGATGGAACAAATGAACCTCTCGCCCAGTGAAACAGCCGATAAAGAAAGATTGCTGAAGAGAGCTTCGTTTGACATTACCGGTCTGCCGCCCACTATTGAAATGATGGACAAGTTTATGGCAGACAAGAGTGATAATGCCTATGAAAAAAAGGTTGATCAATTGCTGCAAACACCACAATACGGAGAGAAGATGGCCGTGCATTGGATGGATGTTGCCCGGTATGCAGACAGCTATGGTTACCAGGATGACAATATACGCACGCAATGGCCCTGGAGAGATTGGGTGATACATGCTTTTAATGAAAACATGCCGTACAACCAGTTTATAACATGGCAAGTGGCGGGAGATATGCAACCTAATGCAAGCAGTGAGCAGATACTGGCTACCGGGTTTTTCCGCAATCATAAATACACAGAAGAAGGTGGTGTAATACCAGAAGAATACAGGATAGAATACCTGGTAGATAAAACAAAAACTTTTGGCAAAGGCGTTTTAGGAATTACTATTGAATGTGCGCAATGCCACGACCACAAGTACGATCCCTTTTCTCAGAAGGATTACTACCGGATGCTGGCTTTCTTTAATAACACCAAAGAAGTAGGTTATGAAGGCGATGTAAGCATATCCAAACCTGCAAAAGCACCTACGCTTAGGTTAAGCGATGAGCAGGTGAAATCAACACTGGCATTTCTTAACAAAACAGATAAAGACAGTCTTTTTATTTCTGTAATGGGCGAAAGAGACACGCTGCGAAAAACGTTTGTGCTTAACCGTGGGGTGTACAATGCGCCGGGTGAGGAAGTGCAACCAGCAGCTATAAGCGCTGTAATGAAGTTTGATACAACCAAATTTCCGCGTAACCGCCTTGGCCTTGCCGAGTGGACAGTAGACCGCAACAACCCGCTTACCGCAAGGGTATTTGTAAACCAGATTTGGCAGGAAATATTTGGCCGCGGAATTATAAAAACATCAGGCGATTTTGGAATGCAGGGAGAATTACCTTCTCATCCTGCGTTAATGGATTGGCTGGCAGTAGATTTTATGGAGCATGGCTGGAATGTAAAACGACTGGTAAAACAAATACTGATGTCTGCTACTTACCAGCAATCAGCAAAAACAACTGAAGACAAACTGAAAAAGGATCCTGAAAATGTTTATTTGTCACATGGCACAAGACTTCGTCTTCCTGCAGAGTCGGTGCGTGATATGGTATTGGCCAGTAGCGGTCTCCTGGTAAAAACCATTGGCGGTCCCAGCGTGAAGCCCTATCAACCTAAAGGTTTATGGGAATCTGCTACATCTGGCCGTGGTGTATTGGCTACCTATAAACAGGATCACGGTGATTCATTATACCGCAGGGGCTTGTATACATTTATTAAGTTAACAGTACCGCCGCCTTCTATGGGTTTGTTTGATGCCAGCAATCGAGACCAGTGTGAAGTAAGAAGGCTGAAAACAAACACTCCGTTGCAAGCGCTGATGATGCTAAACGATCCCACTGTGCTGGAAGCAAGCCGTGTGTTATCGCAAAAATTACTGGCAGAAAATATAGACAGCAATCAAAAAATTGCAAAAGCATTTCGCTTAATTGTTTGCAGAAACGCCAGCGGAAAAGAATTGGAGATATTGGATGGCTATTATAAAGATCAACTTTCACTATTTACACAAAAGAAACTGGACGCGGCGGTTACCATAAAAACTGGCGAATACAAAATGCCGGTTAATCCAAACGTAAATGAGATGGCCGCCCTGATGAAAACCATAGAAGCTATTTATAACCTGGAAGAAAGCATTACTAAAACATAGTAAGATGGAAAAAGAAATACTGGAAAATGGATTGAATATGAACAGGCGTCGCTTCCTGTCTCGCCTAAGCTTGGGCGTAGGCAGCGTAGCGTTGGGTTCTTTAATGATACCGGATCTGTTTGGTGGCGGTGTAGATGAAAAAACAATCATGGCGGGCCTGCCGCATTTTGCACCCAAAGCAAAACGGATTATTTACCTGTTCCAGAACGGCGCTCCTTCTCAACTGGATTTGTTTGATTACAAACCCAAGTTGCAGGAAATGTTTGGCCAGGACTTACCAGAATCTGTTCGCAAAGGCCAGCGGCTTACAGGCATGACTGCCGATCAGAAAAAGTTTCCTTTAGCAGGTACCAAATTCCAGTTCAATCAATATGGGCAGTCACGGGCATGGATAAGCGAACTGTTGCCTTATACCGCCGCTGCCGCAGATGATATTTGTTTTATCAATAGCATTTATACAGATGCCATCAATCACGATCCGGCCCTTACTTTTTTCCAGACTGGTGCGCAGGTAGGTAACCGCCCCAGTATGGGTAGCTGGCTGAGTTATGGATTGGGTAGCGAAAACAAAAATCTTCCTGCATTCTGTGTGTTGTTATCAAAAGGAAAAGGCAATGGCCAAGGTGTTTATTCTAAGCTGTGGAGCAATGGATTTTTAGATTCTATCCACCAGGGTGTGCAGTTCAGCAGCGGGGAAAACCCGGTTTTGTATTTGAACGATCCCGATGGTATCAATAAAGCTGACAGGCGTTCTATGCTGGATAAAATTGCAGCATTGAATCAGCAATCGTATGAATCATTTGGTGACCCTGAGATAAATGCCAAAGTGCAACAGTATGAGCTGGCTTACCGTATGCAGACAGCAGTGCCGGAAGTAACCGATTTATCAAAAGAGCCAGAGTCAATCATAAAATTATACGGGCCGGATTGTATGGTGCCCGGTACCTATGCCGCCAATTGTTTGCTGGCAAGAAAGCTTTCAGAAAACGGCGTTCGGTTTGTACAATTGTATCACCAGGGCTGGGATGGGCATGGTAACCTGCCCGGAGAAATAAAAGGTCAGTGCAAGGATACAGACCAGGCATCTGCAGCATTGATTACAGATTTAAAACAAAGAGGATTACTGGATGAAACCCTGATTATTTGGGGCGGCGAATTTGGCCGTACCAATTATTGCCAGGGCACACTTACCAAAGACAATTACGGAAGAGATCACCATCCTCGTTGTTATACCATTTGGATGGCCGGAGGCGGCGTTAAGCCCGGTGTATATGGAGAAACCGATGAGTTTGGTTACAACATCGCAAGAGACCCGGTGCATGTGCACGATTTCCATGCTACGGTGTTGCACCTGATGGGCCTGAATCATGAGCAATTAACATTTAAACATCTTGGTCGTCGCTATCGCCTTACAGATGTGGCGGGTAATGTAATAAAAGGATTGATGGCGTAGGAAGAAATAATGTGATAAGTGTGATGAATGTGAAAATGTGACAAATGTTTTGAAGTCAAAATGTAAAAGTAAAAAGTCAAAAACACTAGACGTTGATCTCCTTTTACTCTGTGAAAACCTCTCGCACCTCCGTGGTAAAAAGCAAAAGTGATAATAACAGGGTGGTACATACATTTTATGAAGTAAGGCCTGAAAGGCCGTAATATGAGTAGCCGCGGGTGCAGCCCGTGGCAGGAGGCCGCAAATATTATAAACCCAGGCCTGAAGGGCCGTAATATCAATACCCCGGGTGAAGCCCGTGAAATAACCCATGAATAGAAAATCTTTCCTCCAACAGTCATCCTTAGCCGCAGCAGGAATGCTTTGGGCACCATCTTTTTCTTTTGGCAAAAGAGATGAAGTGATACTTGGCCACAGCAACAAGAAATACAAGTTGGATAAAAAGTGGGGAGAACTGGATGCGGCAAAATACCCGGTAAAAGATTGTCACGAAATGGTGCAGGATAGTAAAGGCCGCATATTGCTATTGACCAACGAAACAAAAAACAATGTAATTATCTATAGCAAAGACGGCAAGTTGCTGGAGACCTGGGGCACTACATACCCTGGTGCGCATGGCCTTACCTTATTTAATGAGAATGGTACAGAGGTACTGTTTATTTGCGATAACAACCGTCACCAGGTTATTAAAACTACAATAGATGGAAAAGAACTGATGGTGCTGGATTATCCCAAAGAAACGGGCAAGTACGCAAAAGCGGAAGAGTATATTCCTACAGAAACGGCAATTGCGCACAACGGCGATATTTATGTAGCCGATGGTTACGGCAAAGATTTTATTATTCAATACAATTATAAAGGCGAATACATCCGCCATTTTGGTGGAAGAGGAGATGCTGAAGAGAATCTTTTAAACGCACACGGTGTTTGCATAGACTATCGCCAAAGCAAAAAACATCCAACACTTATTGTTACAAGCCGCCAGCAAAACGCTTTTAAGCGGTATAGCATGGACGGAAAATTTATTGAAACGATTGCACTGCCCGGAGCATGGGTTTGTCGCCCGGTTATTAAAGGCGATTATTTATATGCGGCCGTATTGCAAAGCAAAAATGCAGAATGGAAACAATCTGGTTTTATAACGATATTAGATAAACATAACAAAGTGGTGTCTAATCTTGCCGGTACTGTGCCGGTATACAATAAAGGAGTGCCGGAAGAAATGTACCAGACAGAAAAAGTATTTCAATATCCGCACGATGTGTGCATAGATGATGAAGAGAACATGTATGTGGCACAATGGAATTCTGGTCATGTATACCCATATAAACTGCAACCGGTAGGTTAATATAAAGAAGCTACTACCTATAACACTTGAACAAGAACTAAACCCATTGCATGCCAAGCCGAAAGAACTTTTTATTCAACATTACTCTTTGCCTTAATTGTTTACTTATTTTATTTGTGCTGGCAGGTGACAGGCTGCATGTACCATCGTGGCTGCAGGTAGCGGGGCGTATGCACCCATTAATATTGCATTTCCCAATAGTTCTATTAATACTCTATGTAACCTGGAGCATCTTTCAACAGGGAACCATAAACAAAAATTACAAAGGACCAGAAGATGAACTAGGCAGGTGGTTGCTGCTGATTTGTGCATTTACAGCAGCTATTACTGCTGTAATGGGTATGTTGCTTTCAAGAGAGGGAGGTTATAACCAGGAAGGAATTGCACTGCATAAATGGGGTGGCGTAATAATCTCTTTGTTTGTGTTTGGATGGTATTCATATAGAAATGCTATTCAAAAAAACAAATTCCTTTCTGCATTCTCTGCGTTGTTTGCATTTGTGCTTATCATATTTACGGGTCATAAAGGCTCAGATATTACGCACGGCGAAAATTATTTGCTGGCACCAGTAACACCGGAGAAAGTAAAACCCGTTGTACCATTAGAAGAGGCCGTAGTATTTAAAGATATGGTGCAACCTATATTGGATGCTAAATGCATGAGCTGCCACAGCAATAAAAAAGCGAAGGGAGAATTGGTGATGGAAACCACAGCCCAATTGCTGAAAGGTGGTAAGCACGGTGTATTATGGGTGAGTGGACAACCAGAGTTAAGCTTGTTATTGCAACGCATTCATTTGCCTGAAGCAGAGAAGAAGCATATGCCGCCTATTGGCAAGCCACAACTGGATGATGAAGAGACCGCCATTTTATATCAATGGATAAAGAACGGAGCTAACTTTAAACAGAAAGTGAGTGAATTGCCACTTACAGACAGCCTGCGTATTTTGGCTAATAATCTATTTGGCAAAGGAGAAAACGAATCCTACAGTTTTGCGGCAGCTAGTGATAAGGACGTAGAAAAACTGAACAATACCAATCGGTTAATACATGCTATTGCCATTGGCTCACCGGCATTAGCAGTAAATTTTTATAATCGCCAAAACTATTCTACTGCTGCTCTGAAAGAACTGCAACCCATAAAAACACAGATAGTAGAATTAGATCTGGCTTACATGCCATTGGCAGAAGCAGACATCAATGATATTGCAACTTTTGCCAATTTGCGCAAATTAAATTTAAACTTTACCACTGTACCTGGTAAAAGTCTTACAGCGTTGAAAAGCCTCGCCTTCTTAACCCATTTGTCTTTATCAGGAACTAACATTACAGAAAAGGATCTGGAAACAGTGGCTTCTTTTCCAAAACTGCAGGCTGTTTATCTGTGGAATGCGCCAATAACAACACAACAAATTGCTGCACTGAAAAAGCAACATGAAAAAATTTCTTTTGAAACCGGTTTTGAAAATGATACACTGAAACTAAAACTAAATCCGCCGGTGCTGGAAACAGAGCAACGGATAGTGAACGTCGCTCCCATTGCCATAAAGATGAAGCATTACATAAAGGGGGCTATAATAAGGTATACTACCGACGGCAGTTTGCCAGATAGCATTAACTCGGCTATTTATAAAGACAGTGTGATGCTGGACAAAGCCGCCGTATTTAAAGCCAGGGCGTTTAAGTCCGGTTGGTATGGCAGCGATTCTATAATGACAACATTTTATAAAAATTCATTCCGCGCAGATTCCATCCATTCTTTTACACCGCTTGATTCTGTTTACAAGGGAACCAATGGTGCTTATACACTTATTGATGGTATTAAAGGCGAAGGCGATCTGCGCAGTGGCAAATGGCTTGGCTTCCGTCGCAATAAAATGGAAATGCTGCTGCACTATCCGCAACCTATTACTATTTCTTCGGTTACACTAAGTAGTTATATGAATGTTGGTGGCTACATAATGCCACCTGCGCAATTGGAAGTATGGGGCGGAACCACAGAAAAAAATATGACCAGGCTATCACACATAACACCGCATCAGCCAGATAGCCTAAACGTTCCGTCTGCTATGCGTGGGTTCGATTGCAACTTTAAACCCGTTACTATTAGCTTTCTAAAAGTGATAGCAATACCAGTAGACAAGCTACCCAAATGGCATCCCGGCAAAGGACAAAAGGGCTGGGTATTTACCGATGAGATTTTTGTGAATTGAGAACAATCTTCAGCTATAAGCTACTAACCGTTAGCTTTTTTATTTGAAATCTTTTTTGGGGTGCTATAAGCTTCTCTTACAATGATTAGCACGCAAGTTCCTGTACCGGTAACACAAGGATCACAAAACTTAATTTGGAAAATGAACTTTTGTTCATTTAACTTTGCGCCGTGAAGCAACGGGATGATAATAAAGTACAGCAAATCTTTGAAGCAACATTGCACCTGGTAGTAAAAAGCGGCGTAGCCGGTATTACCATGCGGCAGATTGCCAAAGAAGCAAAGATGGCCACGGGCACACTGTACATTTATTTTAAAGACAAAGAAAAACTCCTTAACCAGTTATACATAAGCTGTCGCGAATCTTCCCTAAGCGCCTATTTCAAAAATTATAACGATAGCCTGCCTTTTAAAGAAGGCTTTAAAATTATCTGGACGAATTGCCTGAACCATCGCCTTGAAAACTTTGATGAATCTGTATTTATGGAGCAGTGTTATCACTCTCCTTATATTTCTGCTTCTACAAAGGAAATGACACAACACCTTATACAACCATTGTATAAACTGATTGAAAAAGGTAAAGAGCAAAAGCTGCTGAAAGACCAGGAAACAGTTTTTCTATTGATGCACATGATGAGCAGCATTACCGGTGTAATAAAGTACATCAACTATCAAAAGAAAAAAGTAAGCGAGGAAGTGATAAAAAATGCTTTTTCTATTTGCTGGGATGGATTGAAGCGATGAGATTTTTTTTGGAAAAGTATTGAACATTTGTTCAGTAAAGGAATAGAAAAACAGGCATCTTAATTGATGCAGGATTTTATTAAATGACAGGATATGAAGACGATCATTGTTGTAACAGACTTTTCTCAATCGGCCCAAAATGCCTTTAGCTATGCCTGTGCATTTACGGCTGCCAGCGATAAAATAGCGTTGCTGCTGGTAAACATTAATGCAGTACCGGCATCTTATTCTGGGGAAGGCGTTTCCATGGCTGCCATTGGCGATACACTGGAAGATCGTATTGACAGATTGGAAGACGAGATAGAAAGGGTAAAGCAAAACTTTCCCGCAGCAACCATTACCCATAAAGCAATGGTGGGGGGTTACATAAAAACCCTTAAGGCATTGATTGATGAAGAAGAGGCGGTAATGATTATTATGGGAACACCTGCATCGTACGGAGAAGTGTTTAGTTGGGATACGGATAATTTACAGGCAATGACAGAACTGCCCATACCTGTATTGAGCGTTCCAAAAGATGCTGTGTACAGACCTATTAAACAACTGGCTTTTGCTTCTATACCAGGTAACCTGCACAAGATTTCTCCAATAGAATCTATACGCAAACTGGTAAACTATACCGGCGCACAACTGCACATAGTATCTGTTGTACTGCCGCAACATGATGAAGAGAAAGACAGGGATGCAACATTGGCTTTGCAACAACAACTGGAAGGCATCAATACAGCATATCATACTATCAACAACCCGCACGTGGTGCAGGCAATTGGCCAATTTGTGGAAGAAAACAACATTGATCTTTTAATTGTAAGGCCACGCAAACACGGCATCTGGTACAACCTCTTTAATAAAAGCTATGCTAAGGAATTGGCAAAGCTAAACCTGATACCCGTAATTGCATTGCACGATGAATGGAATGTGGATTGATTAACCGAATAAAAAACAAACAATAAAAATTTTTCAATACAAGTGTAAAACATGAACCGAAACAAATTAAAACCAACCCTTTCAATTTTTATAGCGGTGTTGCTATGTTGCCATCAGCATTTGATGGCGCAAGACTCTACCGTTATGAATTTAAGTTTGAAAGATGCCATTGATTTAAGCATTAAAAACAATAAGCAGCTAAAAGGCAACCTCGCAAAAATCGAAGAAGCAACAGCAGCGGTACAGGAAGCAAAAGATAAACGCCTGCCAGATTTTAAAATCAGCGGATCTTACCTGCGCCTGAATAATCCTAACATAGATCTAAAAACAAAATCAAGCAGCGGTAGTGGCGGTGGCTCTGCAGATTCTAATAGCATAAAAGTATCCTCTGCAATTTATGGAATGGCCAATGTTTCTCTTCCGCTGTATTCCGGTATGCGTTTGCAATACGGAATAGAGTCTGCAAAGTATTTAGAGCAGGCAGCAAAACTGGATGCAGATTATAATAAGGATGCAGTAGTTCTTAATACCATCAATGCTTATATCAATTTATACAAATCAAAAGCAGCAGTTGCATTGGTAAAAGAAAACCTGGATCAATCACGCCAACGTGATACAGATTTCTCTAACCTTGAAAAAAATGGTTTGCTTGCACGCAATGATTTATTGAAAGCGCAACTGCAGACATCCAACATAGAATTGTCTTTGTTTGAGGCAGAAAGCAACTGGAAACTAGCGAATATAAACATGGATATTATGCTGGGCCTGCCAGAAAAAACAAACATTGTACAAGACAGCACATTTATACAACCAGCGGCCGATTTGCAAAGCATTGAAGATTTTGAAAAGCAGGCAATAGACAATAGGAAAGATGTAAAAGCATTAGAACTGCGCCAGAAGGCAGCAGGCACCGGAATTAAAATTGTGAAAGGAGAATATTATCCAAGCCTTGCATTAACCGGCGGCTATGTGGCTGCAGATATTCCCGGATTTCTTAGTGTAACAAATGCGGTGAACATTGGCGTAGGTGTTCAATACAGTTTGTCTTCTCTTTGGAAAACCAAAGCCAAAATGCAACAAGCAAAGGCACAAGAGAAACAATTGGTTGCTGAACAGGAAGGATTAAATGAAAACATTCGTTACCAGATAAACGAAGCCTACCAGGGATATCTTACCAGCCTGAAAAAAATTGGTGTGTATGAAAAAGCAATCGATCAGGCGGCGGAGAATTATAAAATCACCAAAAATAAATACAACAATAGTCTTGTTACCACCACTGAATTGCTGGATGCAGATGTGGCGCAGTTGCAAGCAAAGTTGAACCATGCTTTTGCAAAAGCAGATGCCATGGCAGCGTATAATAAATTGCTGCAATCAGCAGGACTTATACAAACCGGTAAATAAACTTAAACACCAATTAAACGCAAAAATATTTTATATGGAATCGAATACCCCAAAAGCGGCTGCACCACAAAAAAAGAACAGGACTTTTTTAATTGTACTTATCCTATTAGTAGTAGCAGGCGCCTGGTTTGGCATTAGCAAATACATTCATGGCCAACATCACGAAGAAACAGATGATGCACAGGTAGAAGCAAACATAAGCCCTGTTATTCCGCGCATATCCGGCTACGTTACACAAGTGCGTGTAAAAGATAACCAGCGTGTAAAAAAAGGAGACACCCTGTTGGTGCTTGATGATCGTGACCTGAAAATAAAACTGGCGCAGGCAGAAGCGGCATTGGCTACTGCAGAAAGTAATTTGTCTTCAGCAAAAGCTTCTTCTACTGCAGCAAATGCTAACATAGCAACATCACAAGCGGGCATCTCAACAATAGATGCACAAATTGAAACGGCAAAGATAAATATTCGCCGGGCCACACAGGATTATGATCGTTATGCAAACCTCATAAAAGATCATTCCATTACACAGCAACAGTTTGAACAGCAACAAGCCGCAAAAGAAACAGCAGAAAAACAATTGCAGGTATTGGTTCAACAAAAAAACCAGGCATCCAGGCAAACAAATGCTGTTGCTTCACAAAGCAGCGCCACCGCTTCGCAGATTTCTATTGCCAATGCCACTATTAAACAACGCCAGGTAGATGTAGAAAATGAAAAGCTTACACTGTCTTATGCAGTAGTTATAGCACCGGAAGATGGTATGTTGTCTAAAGTAAATGTGCAGGAAGGGCAGTATGTAAGTGCTGGCCAGTCATTGTTCAGCATTGTATTGAATGAAGATGTTTGGGTGGTTGCCAATTTTAAGGAAACACAGTTTGACAAAATGAAACTGGGACAGAAAGTAATTATACATGCAGACGCTTTCCCCAATCATCCGTTTGAAGCTACTGTATCTTCTTTTGCAGCGGCTACAGGTGCAAGGTTTGCTTTGTTGCCTCCCGATAACTCAAGCGGCAACTTTGTAAAGGTGGTGCAACGTCTTCCTATTAAAATTCAGTTTACGCAACCAACAGATAGCTTGGTGAAGCAATTGGTGGCTGGTATGAATGTAACAGTAGATGTTCATTTAGATTAATAAAGTTATAGAGGTATTTGTAAAGGAACAGATAGCCGGGTTAGGCGTATTTCCGGCAAACGAATCAATAGAAAGGATACATACAAAAGAACGGTTTTTGAGAAATTGACAGGAAACCGCGTTTAATCCGGCTATCTGTTTTTTGATTTTGAGAGCGCAGACAAAAATTATTCAGATGCAACAACAACAAGAATCGTGGTGGTATATGGTGCAGCAAGGGTTATCATTACCCTTACTGCCATCATGTGCGCCTTACTTGAAATAGTTGACACTACCATTGTAAACGTAGCGCTCAACGAAATGAAGGGTAACCTTGGAGCAAGCACTTCAGAAGTAGGTTGGGTGGTTACAGCATATGCAATCGGTAATGTTATTATTATACCCATGACAAGCTGGTTGTCTCAACAGTTTGGAAGAAGGAATTATTTTGCCGCTTCCATTATGTTGTTTACGCTTTGTTCATTTTTATGCGGCAATGCCAATGGTATAGTGGAACTGATTATTTTCCGGTTTATACAGGGTGCAGGCGGTGGCGCTTTGCTGGTTACCTCTCAAACAATTATTACAGAAAGTTATCCGCCGGAGAAACGTGGTATGGCACAAGCCATTTATGGTTTGGGTGTTATCATCGGTCCCACACTTGGCCCGCCCCTGGGTGGTTATATAGTTGATCACTTTACCTGGCCATATATCTTTTACATAAATATTCCTATTGGAGTTATTGCCACTTTACTTACACTGCAATTTGTACGCAGCCCTAAATATGGACAAAAGAGTGCTGCTAAAGATGTAGACTGGTTGGGTATTGGATTGCTGGCACTCTGTGTTGGATCGCTTCAATATGTATTGGAGAAAGGACAAGACGATGATTGGTTCAATGATCCCATCATCACTTCATTATCTGTAACAGCATTTTTTGGATTCTTCTTTTTCATATGGAGGCAGCTTACTTTTCGCAACCCGGTAGTAGAACTAAGAGTGTTGAAGAATGGTAACCTTCGAGTCGGCACTATCCTATCATTCATCATGGGTTTTGGTTTATATGGTTCTACTTTCATCATTCCATTATATACGCAATCAAGTCTTGGCTGGACGGCGCAACAAGCTGGTATGTTGATGATACCTGCAGCCATCACGACTGCTATTATGATGCCTATGATTGGGCAAATGCTACAGAAAGGTGTGCCTAAGCAATACCTTATTGCATTAGGCATGTTATTGTTCTTTGTGTATTCATTCTGGGGATATAAAATTCTTACACCAGACACTAGTGCCGATAACTTTTTCTGGATGCTGATTGTACGCGGTGTGGGTATGGGCATGTTGTTTATACCGGTTACTACTTTATCGTTGTCCACTTTAAAAGGACAGCAGATAGGACAAGGAGCCGCGTTTACCGGTATGATGCGCCAGTTGGGCGGCTCATTTGGTATTGCATTGGTAACAACATTTATGGCAAGGCAAAACATGGTGCACAGAAGTGATTTGGTAAGCAAGCTTGATATAAACAACCCGGCGGTAATGAATCGCGTAAACGCCATGCAACATAGTTTTATGTCGAAAGGAATGGCATCAAACATTGCATTAAAGAGCAGTTATCAATCGCTTGATTATTCCATTGCCAAACAGGCTGCAGTATTATCGTACATGGATGTATTTCTTTACCTCGGTATTATGTTTCTTGTATGCATTCCGTTTGTATTGCTGGTGAAAGGCAGTGCTAAGAAAGTAGATTTAAGTGAAGCGATGCACTAGAGAGAAGCTGCGAGCTGCTAGCTATTAGCCACAAGCCATTGCTCAGTTAATTTATTCTGTTCAACTTAAATATAGAACGCATCCGCCCGAACTTAAATCGGGCGGATTTTTTATGATAGTTATTTGATTTTAGATAAATCATTCTAAGATCGGCAAAAAGCTTGTAGCTTTCTCACCCAATCATAACCATCATAAAAATCTGCATTCTATTATTGCGAAGCAATCGCTGTGTATCGCCTCAATGCTTCATCGAATAAAACCCCTCCGTGCAATCTCCGTGTTCTCCTTGTCTCCGTGGTTAAAAAATCCGCGAATATTTCTGTAACTTGTTTTCACCAAAACAAGCTACATGAGAAAACAGTTACTCCTACTATCATCCATTCTATTTTCTTTTTTCATTCTTTCTGCACAAGTAAAAAAAGCACCGGAGCGTAAAGAAGGCGATGGTCCTTGGCCGCAACTGATCATTCGTGGTGTTATATTAATCAATGGCACTGGTGCACCGGCTATTGGCCCCGTAGATATTGTTGTTGAGAAAAACCGCATCAAACAAATTGTAAATGTTGGTGCACCTGGTATTGCTATCAATCCTGAAAGAAGACCAAAGCTGGCTGCAGGCGGTAAGGAATTGAATTGCGAAGGCATGTATTTGTTGCCCGGTTTTATAGACATGCATGGTCATATTGGTGGAGAACAACAAGGCGCAGATGCAGAATATGTTTTTAAATTATGGATGGCGCATGGCGTAACAACAGTAAGAGATCCTGGTTGTCTCAATGGTTTAGATTGGGTATTGGATGAAAAAAAGAAAAGTGAATTGAATGAAATAACTGCACCACGCTTGAAAGCATACACCGTATTTGGGCAGGGAAGCAAGGAACCAATTGCAACGCCAGAGCAAGCCATTGCATGGGTGAGAGAAAACCAAAAGAAAGGATCAGACGGCATTAAGTTTTTTGGAGCAGCACCGGAGATTATGAAAGCTGCCATTGAAGAAAATAAAAAAATAGGATTGCGTTCCTGCTGTCATCATGCGCAAATGGATGTAGCCAGGTGGAATGTATTGAACAGTGCACGTGCGGGCATGACTTCAATGGAGCACTGGTATGGTTTGCCGGAAGCGTTGTTTGAAGACAAGACCATTCAGAATTATCCATTGAATTATAATTATGCCAATGAACAAAACCGTTTTGAAGAAGCGGGCAAGCTTTGGAAGCAAGCTGCTAAACCTTTCAGTGATCATTGGAATAAAGTGATGAATGAATTGTTGTCGCTCGATTTTACACTTGATCCAACATTTGAAATTTACGAGGCCAACCGCGATTTGATGCGTGCAAGAAGAGCAGAGTGGCACGAAGACTATACGATGCCCAAACTGTGGAAGTTTTATGAACCCAGTCGTGTTGCACACGGATCATACTGGCTAAACTGGGGTACAGAACAAGAGATAAGCTGGAAAGAAAATTATAAACTATGGATGGCATTTATTAATGAATATAAAAACCGTGGTGGCCGTGTAACAGTTGGTACCGATGCTGGTTTTATATATGAGCTCTATGGCTTTTCTTACGTAAGAGAATTGGAACTATTGCGTGAGTCTGGCTTTCATCCGCTGGAAGTAATACGCAGTGCAACTTTGTATGGCGCACAGGCATTGGGTATGGACAAAGAAATAGGAAGCGTTGAAATAGGAAAGCTGGCAGATTTTGTAATTGTAGATGCCAATCCATTAGAGAACCTGGCAGTATTGTATGGAACAGGCGCCATTGCACTTACTGATAAGAATGAAGTAGTTCGAAAAGGCGGCGTTAGTTATACAATAAAAGATGGCATTGTGTATGATGCAAAAAAGCTATTGCAGGATGTAAAGAAAATGGTGGCAGATGAAAAAGCAAAAACAGGATTTAAGATTTCACAACCGGGAATGTAATGGAACGCAGATTATTATGATTGAGCAGATAAGTATGATTTACTTTGCCACTTAAATTTTGGAGAAACGAACTTTTGTATTGAAGTATAATCTTAATCAATCATAATTATCATAAAAATCTGCGTTCTATCAGCTGCGTTTAGCAGCTCTTACTATTTCTCTTTTGTGTGGTGGGCCTGGTATTTTTTCAACGGTAAACCCGGCAGCTTTCATTGCTTTTCTTACAATAGACTTTGAACAATAAGTAGTAAGAACGCCGCCCGGCTCCATCATATAAAATAGTTTTTCAAAAACTTCTTGCGTCCATAGCTCAGGTTGGTTCTCTGGCGCAAAAGCATCAAAGTAAACCAGGTGAAATTTTTCTGAGCTGGTAAAGCTGGCAAGATTTTCTTGAGTTTTCAGCAAACTAAAATTAGGGTTGATATCGGTTTTTATATTCCAGGGTGAATCGTGCAACAAATCAAACTGAGCTTGCAGATCTGCTCGCTGTAAAGCTGTGCAATAATTCAGTGATTGATAAAGATCTTGTTGCAATGGAAAACGTTCAATGCTATGATAAAAAATTTGTTGCTGTTTTTTTTCCGCCTCTATCAAAGTAAGCAATGCATTCAAGCCAGTACCAAAGCCCATTTCAAAAACACGTATCTCACTTAAAGATGGAAAAGTAGCTTGGAGGTAATGCAAGCCGGTTTTAATAAACACATGTTCCGATTCCTGTATAGCACCATGCGATGAATGATAGGTAACTCCCATTTCCGGAATGGCAATACTGTGTGAACCATCTGTAGTAAGAATTATATTTCTTTTCATAATTTTCTGGACTAAAATTATATCTTCCGTTTTCAAACCATCTTATGCAAAAAGCAATTAATTCTCTTTTTTTAATACTTGCTATAAGTATACTAGCAAGTTCTTGTTCTAAAGACAACAATCCAGACACCAACCCCACCACTCCTACAGATCCAACCTCGCCACCAGGGACTCAGCCTGGAACGGGAGATCTTCCAGATACATTAGGAGCTGGCTGGCAAAAAATAAAAGTAGACACAACGGTAGGATTTACTGATATTTTTTTTGTTGATAATAACAACGGCTTTTTGTGTGGCGAAAGTTATATTGGTAAATCAACAGACGGAGGCCTAACCTGGAAAAAAGTTTTACCTGAATCAATAAAAGGAGTTTATGTAAATATTTTCTTCGTAGACGCTAATACAGGTTGGGTATTTGGAGGAACCAACTCAAATGCAATGAGAACTATTGATGGCGGCAACACCTGGTTATCAGTTGGTAGAGGAATTATTTTTGATGGTCAGTTTTTTGATGCAAAGAATGGTTTTGTAATCGCGGAAGGCTTTGGAGTTTTTAAAACATCAGATGGTGGAGTGACTTTTCAATCAGTAAGCGGTTTTAATGCAAGAAGTCTTTTTTTCCAGGATAAAAACAAAGGTTGGGTTTCTGGTAAAGGTCTTATAAAAACCACAGACGGAGGAACAACATTTACAAATCTAACTGATGCTATTCCCATAGAATCTTACGCAATGCAATTTACAGACTCTCTGCACGGATGGATAGCCGGTGGTGCAAGTATATATAGAACTGTTGACGGTGGCGCTACTGTAGAATCAATAAGAAATGGCCAGATAAACAGTGATATAAGTTTCTTTGACAACAACAACGGCTTTATACTTTCCGGCACCAAAATATTTTCAACCAGCGATGGTGGTAAAACATTGCAACTGCAATGTGTAATTCATAAAAACTCCCCTTACGAAATTCATTTTACAGATAGCAGTCACGGCTGGGCTGCGGGCCCCGGCGGATATATTTATAAGTATGTGAAGCCATAACAAGAAGAATATGCATTACGTAGAACATCTTTCCAAAGACAAAAAATTAAAGAAACTGATTGAAAGCAGGGAGCCATTCAAACTGCAGCAAAGAAAAAAAGTGTACCTGCATCTTTGCGGTTCTATTATGAGCCAGCAACTATCTGTAAAAGTAGCAGATGTTATCTGGAACCGTTTCCTGGCTTTATACGATAAACATCCAACACCAGAACAGATATTAGCCACACCATTTGAAACACTGCGAGGGATTGGCCTTTCCAATGCAAAGGCTACCTATGTGCAGAACGTTGCAAAGTTTGCTATAGAGCATGGCATGGAGTGGAACCAATTGAAAAAAATGAGCGATGAAGAAGTAACACAGCATTTAATTCAGATAAAAGGTGTGGGCCGCTGGACAACAGAAATGCTGTTAATGTTTGCATTGGGGCGTGAAGATGTTTTTGCAGTAGATGACTTAGGTGTACAACAGGCTATGACGCATATCTATAAATTGGATGACACCGACAAGAAAAAAATGAAAGAAGACATGCTGCGCATTGCAAAAAAATGGAGCCCTTACAGAACTTATGCCTGTCTTCATTTGTGGAGATGGAAAGATAATAGCCCGGAGAAGTGAAGAAAGCCATTAGCTGTTAACTACAAGCTACAAGTGCTTCTCGAAATAAAGCCGCAAGTTATTAGCTGCAAGCTGCAAGCGCCTCTCCGTGAAGTGCTTTTTAAACATACGCCAACTTGTTAGAGCTAAAGCTTTATAGCGTATACTTAAATTCTCCTTTATAACAAATACTCATTGACTACTCAAAACAAACTTGCAGCTTGTGGCTAGCCGCTTGCTCTACGGCATGAGCAATCCATTTATCTTATGTACAATTACACTGCTACCGGCTACTTTATCTGACAATTCTATACTTGCTGCGTTGGTATTACCTACTCCTGTAAATTGAATAATCGCATCGCTGAAAGTAACATTAATACTATTCCCTTCCTGCGAAGGAACTGTAATCAAACCTGAAAAAGTATTGCTAAAGTATTGCCCGGGTACGATGTGATACTGAACAATATCAGTTAACGTGTTTATATCGCTGTTATCTATGCTTGCAAGCGTAGGATAGCCTGCTGCAATAAAAGCATTGTTATCTGGTGCAAGTATGGTATTCCAATCGCTTGCGGGCACAAGATTTATCCCGGTAACTTTAACAGCTTCGGCAAAATAACTTAACGATGTATCTGCACTTAGCAATTGCGCAATAGATGCTGCTGGTATTCTTAGCGGAGCACTTAATTCATATACTGCTGCATTGCTGCCAGCCAATTTTTGTCTATTGGCAAGGCTGCCATTAAAATAACTGACAGTAGTATCTAATGTACCCATCCCATATACAGTGGGTCCAGATAAACTTTTGTATCCTGTATAGGCAGCACTATCAAGCGGTGGTAGAGAATCTATATAATGATAACGCACCAATGAATCGGCACCGGCAACAGACATAGCATTGATGGAATTTTTAGAAATGCCCGCAGCAAGAAATGCTGTATTGGTAGGTATTAAAACAGTTATAAACCTTGTATTTAAAAAAAGTGGTTTATCCCCTGCTTTTTGCACGGCTGCATTATAAATAGACAAACTGGTGTCTCCAATAATTAAAGCATATAAAGGAGTGGAAGATTCTATAGACGTATTATTGGTAACAGTTTTTTTACACGAGCTTACTGCCCAAATAAACAGCAATACAAGCCCGCAGAAAACCAATCCAGTTTGTTTTTTCATATAATTGATATTTGATAAAAACCGTTGTGAAACAAATTTCGCCCCAGCGTTTAACAAGGCTTTCTCCTTAGCATGCGCTTAACCTTTGTTAAGTGTGGCAACAATAAAACGCTGTATAGCCGTTGCTATTGTTGTTTGGGCTATTCGTAGTGCGAGGTTTTATTGTGATAGATGAATTTTCTTTGTGCCCAGCCTTATTTTCCTTGGATTAAATTTTCTGCGTAAATATTAATGTGGCTTGTATAGCCAAGACAGATTGATTAGCACAAACCTTAGCTGCTTTCTATTTCTTACACATATGATGAATTTGTCTATTGAGTGAAGCTTTTTGTATAAATATTTTTCCTTTCAGGCATCCTTCTATACATAGCTTGCGTACAAGCTAATGTCTGTACATTCTTAATACCCCTTACAGCAACTTTATTGCAAGCTAAACTGGTCTGCTGCAGGTGACCAGGTTTAGATCTATTTAATCATTTTAAAAAACTGTGTATGAAAAAGCAACCGCCTTTTTTCAGGCTGAAATCTTATGTCTTGCCCGTACTTTCTTTATTGGTTTTATCTGTTGTACTTAAAAGTTGTTCTAAAGACAAAACACCCGATAAAATTCAATCTGTTAAATTAGCTAATGATGCCGTACTTGGTTCTATACTGGTAGATGGCAAAGGTTATACGCTGTATTATTTCTCTAATGATATAGATGGCGGTATTAATAAATGCACTGGCGGCTGCCTGGCAGTATGGCCCATCTTCTATGATTCTTTGTTAAGTGCTTCCACAATTGGTACAGGATTGAATGCAGCAGACTTTGGAACCATCACTACATCGCTTGGTACCAAACAAACAACCTATAAAGGATGGCCTCTGTATTATTATGCACCAAAAGATGCCAGCGGCAATAACGTAAGAGAAGCTGTGGGCCAAACAGGTGGTGAGAAAGTGGGCAACATATGGTTTGTTGTAAAAACAAATTATTCTATTTTTCTTGCAAATAAGAAAGTTGTTACTACTGGTACAACCGATAGCACTTTAAAAGAGTTTTTAACAGACAGTGTTGGCAATACACTTTACCTGTTTACAAAAGATTCGCTCAATCCCACTACTTTACCAACCAATTGCGTAAGCGGTTGTATTACCACATGGCCAGTGTTTTATACATCCAACATAACAGTGCCATCTTATCTCAGCAAAGCAGATTTTGGAGAGATAACACGAACAGATGGAACCGGCGGCACTACACGCAAACAATCTACTTATAGAGGAAGACCACTGTATTATTATGCTCCGGATGGTTATATACGTGGTGCGGCAAAAGGAGAAGGTGTTGGTAAGGTCTGGTATGTGATGATGCCAACGATTACTAAAATTAATTAGCACAGTTCTCTTGCATAATGAAAAACCCGGTGGATAATATCTGCCGGGTTTATTATTTCAATATGTTTTTTAAAGCAGCGAGGTATTGCAGATTCTCTGTAATGCCATTATGCCCCTGCTCTTTTAGTGTAATAAAACTATCAGAAGGTTTTAATAAGGTTTTTAGTTTTAAAGATGAACCATAATAGATTACCTCATCTTTATCTCCGTGAAAAATAACAACAGGCATTGTGCACAAAGGCAAATATTTGTTTGTGGGGAATTTATATTTTAGTATGAACGAAGGAAGAATATAAAACCGATGGTTCATCATATCTGTAAGACTGAAATAAGGAGCCTGCAAGATTAACAAAGAAGGTTTGTTTGCTGAGGCCAGCCATGTAGCAGCTCCTGTTCCTATAGAATAGCCAAGCACAATTATTTTATCTTCTTTGTAACGCAACTTCAAACTATCATAAGCAAGTTGCACATCATCAAAAAATTGTTGCTGGTTGTTTATGCTTCCTGAGCTTTTGCCATAGCCACGATAATCCAGCATAAAAAGATCATAACCCAAACTGGTATATGTGTTTGCTATTTCTCCCCATGATGCCAGTGAACCAGCATTGCCGTGCAAGTAAAAGATCAATCCTTTGGCGCTGTCTGCTTTAAACAATAATCCGTTTAAAACAGCATTGTCTTTTGTTTTTATATTGATGGATTCAAAGCGGTTGCTAAATGAAAACTGATAATTGGCAGCAAGTTTTTCAGGAAAGAATATCAATTTCTCCTGAACAAAATATAGTAACAAGCAAAGCAGGATGTATCCAACAACTAATATTTTTATAGCGCTAATAACCACTTTCATTTTTTAGGATATAGTGCAACCATCTTTTTCAATATGCCTTCAATTGTTTTTACGGGAATGTCTTTTTCAGGATCAATTAATAGTATTTTCATGCGTGCCCTTTTCTCCTGCAACAATAACGGATGATCTATTTTGCCTCCTTCTACAATGCCAAGATAGGGTTGATGAAATTTTTTATGCACCCATAAATAACAACACATTTTATTTTGAATGCAATACATTGGCATGCCATATTTCCATGCTTCGCTGATGCGGCCATCAAATGCAAGCACCAATTGCCGCAATGCCAGCAGGCAACTTTTAACAGGCTCTTCCTGTTGCTGAAAATAATTATCGGCAGGCTTCATAGTAAGTTATTAGCTGTTAGCTACAAGCTGCAAGTGCTCTTCTGGAAAAATCTTTTTAGGTAAGAACAAATCTTGTTTTCGACTCAAAAGAAACTTGCAGCTTGTAGCTAAAAGCTTGCAGCTTCTTCTACTTCACCAGCTTCAGCTCATTAATAATATTAGAAGCTCCGCCCAATTTATCTATACACCACAACACGTAACGCACGTCTACACAAATGGTACGATTAAGATCTTTATCAAACGCTATCTGGTGACTCAATGCTTCATAATTACCATCAAACGCTAAACCAATCAAGTTGCCGTTGGCATCCATAACCGGCGAACCGGAATTGCCCCCGGTAATATCGTTGGTAGTAATAAAACAAACCACCAGATCATTTTTTGTTTTGTCCAGGTACTGACCGAAATCTTTTTTTCTTGCCTTCTCTAAAAGATTCGCAGGTAGATCAAATTCATAATCGCCCGGCACATATTTTTCCAACACACCTTTCATGGTACACACATAATCATAATGAACTGCATCACGAGGGTTATAACTTTTTACGTTGCCAAAACTAACACGCATAGTAAAGGTAGCATCGGGATACATCTTTTTGGCCTTTGCCGTATCCATTTGCATAATGCCTTTTAAATAGAGTCTGCCCAACTCATTATTGCTATTGTTGAATACCAGGTATGATTGCAAATATTTTCCCTGCCAGCTTTTTACAAATGCAGTTGCTGTAGAAAACGCAGGGTCTGCCTGTAGCGTTACACCATCCGGATTGGCCACAAATGCTTTCCATTTGGTATCATCAAAAATCATGGTGTTTTTAAAAATATCGGCAGCATATTTTTTATAGGTGTTTTCATCTTTCAGATCTCCATAGCTTCCTTTCAGGCCTTCGTAAAAAGAGATAGGATGCTGGCTCTTGTCAATATCAGTATAAAACATCATCAACACCTTAGCAACAATATTCTGATCAGAAGGCTTGTTTTCACTCTTTAAAAAATTTGCTCTTGCCTTATCAGCAGCTTCCACTGCATTTTTGATGCCCGCACTTCCACCTTGTTTTACCAATGCATTTTCTACCTGCATTAAAGAAGCGGCATAAGCCAGCAATGGCGAACCAAAAATGCCTTCATTAATATAAACTCTTTGTTTGCTATAGGGTCTCCATGCTGTGTAGGCTTTATCCCAGTCGGTTAAAATATTCTGGTACTCTGGTTTGCCATTTGCCCACTGTTGAAATTTTGCTTCGTCGCTCTTTTTCTGATCATACACATTGTATTTGATCAGTTGTTTGCTTTCTCCATCAAAAAATTTCCAATAGTTGGCAATGGATGCATAGCTAGAGGCTAGTTGCAATTTTGTAGCCGGGTCTTTTTTCATTTCAGCAAACATGTATTTCAGGCGCATGTCGCGCAGGTCTACCAGCGATGGATTGTCAATGTTTACTTTTTGCTTAATGCCGTAAGATGTTTCATAACGGTTTGTGCGACCAGGATAGCCATAAATCATGGCATAGTCGCCATCTTTATAACCCTTTATAGAAACCGGTAATGAATATTTTGGTTTTAATGGAACGTTGTCTGTAGAATATGCCGCCGCTTTTCCATCCTTGCTCATATACACACGAAACACAGAGAAATCTCCTGTGTGACGAGGCCATTCCCAATTGTCTGTATCACCGCCAAATTTGCCAACGCTTTCTGCCGGCACACCTACTAATCGTATGTCGCTGTAGCGTTGATAAACGAATACCAGGAACTGGTTCGCCTTAAACAATGGGCTCACTCTTGCTTCTATAAATTGTGCAGGGTCGCTGTATTTTTTATTGATGTCTGCAATAAGATCTGCCTGCTTCTGGCTTCTTTCTGCACCAGTTAGATTGCCCAACGCATCATTTATTTCTTTTGTTACATCTTCTATCTTTACTAAAAACTGTACAGTGAGATTGGAAGGTATTTCCTCCTGTTTAGACTTGGCGTAGAAACCATCACGCAAGTAATTATGCTCAACAGAGCTGGCGCTGGCCACAGCATCATAACCGCAATGGTGATTGGTAAATATCAAGCCCTCGCTGCTTACAATTTCTCCCGTGCAACCACCGCCAAAAATGATGATAGCATCTTTAATAGAAGACTTGTTGATGCTGTACAATTGTTCTTTGGTAAGCTTAAGACCGCGTTTCACCATATCATTATAAACCTGCTGACCTAATAAGAGCGGCAGCCACATACCTTCATCTGCCAATGATTTAAGCGCAAAGCCTGCCAGTAAAGCTATCGTTAAAATATACTTCCTCATGACTATAAAATTTTATAGCCTCAAACCTACTGAATTTTAATAACTGTTGTTGTTACGAATTAGAGAACAGGATCTTAAAAATGTTTTAACCACTTTGTAGCCAAGGTGCGCTTAGCTCCATCGGAGCGTTCTGTTTATAGACAAGAACAACAAAGCCAATACAGCTCCGTAGGAGCTTCCTGTAACCAGTAGCAATTAATTCATCAATTCACCGATGCTTTTAGCCAATTCATAAAATTATATACCTGCTTGCTGGTATCCAGTTGCATGTCCATTCTTTTACGATAGAAATCAGAGATGGTCCAGTTCATGGGGAAACTGAGTGTATCGTGATTGATGTGATAATACAAATCTACCATCTGGTAATGGTTATCTCTGCTGTCTTTGTAAACGCCCTGCAAATATCTTTTAAGCCTGGAGTTATTGATGT
Source organism: Chitinophagaceae bacterium (assembly GCA_047602295.1). Lineage (GTDB taxonomy): Bacteria > Bacteroidota > Bacteroidia > Chitinophagales > Chitinophagaceae > JACMLD01. The sequence goes on from JASGHP010000001.1 coordinate 407,709, forward strand.
CTGTTTGTGTGCCATAAGCCCCCACAATCGTAAGCACAGGTGCAGCCAGATCGTTTTTAATGGGATGAACTCTTTCAATAACTGCATCACCAATAGGAGAATTGGTTGCGTGAATGATATAGAAGCTGAGGTTTTTTAAATAAGTATAGCTGCTGTCATTAGCGGTAAGAGAATCCGTCAGCCTTTTCATTTCAATCATCATTTCATTTACAACGCCAGCTCCGGAATTATCGAAATAACCACCATCGACAAAATAATGTGGCTTAATGCTGTCCTGTTCTCCATTACTTTGATCCTTTTTTATAAAATGCTGATCTATTCTTCCCGCGGGGCTTATGTATGGAAACCTTGCACCCATAACTACTGCAGTACTTAAATGAATGTCTTCATTGCCCAAAAGTTTTATTACGTCTACTCGGTTACTGAAGATAGACTGGTTGGCAGTCAGGTTCATGTTGGTAATAACACCGGGCCTTCCATCTTGTATGCGGGTAGTGTTAATGCACAATACAGGTAATGTAATGGGCTTTGTAGTGTCTTCCACAAAAGCAGAAAAGGGAACCGCCAGTTTGTGTTTCAGGAAGACAGAATCATTCATGCCTTCTTCCATTGTTTTCTCCAATGCACCAGCACGGTCGGTTGCTTTTGTCATATCAAACGGCATCAGTGGCCTGAAGAAATCCGGACCAAGCATCCGCGTTAATGTATAGGTAAGAAAATCATTCTTTAAAAATTCTTTCGCTCTCAATTCATAACTATGACCCTGCATTTCCTGTTTGTTATGAAGCAATGCAAAGAAAATTCCAACGCCAACGCCGCCGCCCGATGTACCTGAGAGACAAAAAAGATGATCAGAAAATTTTCCCTGGGTTTGATCTTCCATTCTGCCCAATGCGGCAGCTGTCCAATAACCAGACCGTGATGCACCACCATCTGACAATACAAAAAATACAGGGTAATTGCTGTTTGCTTTAATGCTGTCTTTTCTTTGTGCTGCCCAGCGCAAAAAATAATTTTTTATTGTAGGACGATTAGCCAATTGTGGCGTAGTGCTTTCTGAAAAACGTCTTATATAATGAGGCTCACGTTTTAGCCCCAATAAAATTACCAGCGTAAAGAGAAAAATATGGAAGTTGATTTTGGTAATAACCGAGAATGCAGATACCAAAGCAAAGAAGCCAGCCAGTACACCAAAAGCCAGCATAATAACCGGGAGTGTACCAGCTTTATTGGCAAAGCTCATTACAAAAATGGCACGCATGTAATAGTAAATGGCAATAACACAAATAATATTAAAGAAAGCAAAGAAGGGTCGTTCCTTCTTAGAAATATTGCCGTAGTATAATATGCCATAGTAAAATCTTTTGAACCAATTTGTTTTCGCCCAGTCTATGCCTTCCGTTGCTGCCCATAATTGTATACTCTCAAAACGTGCAGGCATTTTTTCAAACAATAAAGCACCTCTGCGCCAAACAACGGCAAACAAAAACATTATTTGCAGTACGATAATAGACAGTAATAAAACAGTAGCAATATTGCAAACAACGTTCAATATAAATATAGCGGCCAGCAATATGCGCAAAATCCAAAATACTTTGCTGTATGCTTTCATGCGGGCTTTCTCCAAATCAACTGCTGATATTTGAGGTGCCTGGCTTCTGCCCTGCTTCCAAAAAAACATTACACGCCAGTGTTTAAAAACGCGGTATAGCAGTGCATATAAAATTGGTGTAACTATCCAAAGCAAAATGGATGCAGCAGTGGAAGAGATAGGATAAGCAAAATTCAATGTTTTTAATGGTGGCAATTGCAATAGCGAGAGCCAGATTATGCTAAATCCGAAAAAGCCTAACATGCGTGGACCATGAAAGGCAATGGGTTTAGATGCTTCATTAAGTGCGGGCCGCAGGTAAATAAGAATGCGGCTTGTATACCAGGTTACCATTACCCAGAATATAAGCGCTAGTAAAACAATCCAGTTTGAATGTTTCTTTTCCAGCATGGAGATAAGCACGTCTTTTCCCTGCGATAAAGTCCAGAAGCAACTATACGCGGCAAAAAGAAAAAAGAAAGCAGGAAATAAATACCAGATAAGACGAAGAATAATAGTAATGCTTTTTAGCAGCCACACCAGTTTTGATGCAAGCCATTGCAATGCGCCGGTAATCAGCTTCATGCAGCAAGAATGTTTAGTTGTTAAAAGAGTAACTAAAGTTACTAACAAATAAAACGATATGCCTATACTACTAAGCGGGTATTCGCTTCGCGAAATTATTTCACGCAGAGAGCGCAAAGGAGCGGCGAACGCAAAGACTAATGTGAAATAATCGTTGCGTTCTTTGCTTTGCTGTGTTCGCTGCGTGAAATCATTTTGCTGATCAACTATTCAGTACTTTCCAGAGAAGGTCTTTTAATTCTACAAGCCCCTGTTGCGTAACGGCAGAAATAAAAATATGAGGAATCTCTTTAGGGAGTTCTTTTTCGATAGCAGCTTTTAATTCATCATCCAGCATATCGCTTTTGCTAACGGCAATGATAAACTGTTTATGTAAAAGCTCGGGGTTGTATTCTTTCAGTTCGTTTACTAATATGTCAAACTCTTTTTTATGATCATTACTATCAGCAGGAATTAAAAACAATAACACAGAGTTGCGTTCTATATGTCGCAGAAAACGATGGCCAAGTCCCTTGCCTTCTGCAGCGCCTTCAATAATTCCTGGCAGGTCTGCCATACAAAAACTTTTTCCATCGCGATAAGCAACAATGCCCAACTGTGGTGCCAGCGTGGTAAATGCATAGTTGGCAATTTTAGGTGTGGCTGCCGTAATAGAAGATAACAAAGTAGACTTGCCGGCATTAGGAAAGCCCACCAAACCAACATCTGCCAACACTTTCAGCTCAACAACTTTCCAGGCTTCTTCGCCTGGTTCTCCGGGTTGAGCATGGTCTGGCGCCTGGTTGGTAGCGGTTGCAAAATTGCCATTGCCCAAACCACCGCGACCGCCTTTTAGCCATACCACTTCCTGTCCATGTTCCAGGATCTCTACTTCCTGTACACCCGATTCTTCATCACGCCCAACAGTACCCAACGGCACCTCTATAATAATGTCTTTACCGCTTCTGCCGCTGCTATTGTTTTTGCTGCCATTCTCCCCGTTTTCTGCCAATACGTTTTTATAATAGCGAAGATGCAATAAGGTCCACAGGTTTTTATTTCCCCTCAGGATAATATGCGCACCACGACCGCCATCTCCACCATCGGGCCCACCTTTGGCAGTAAGCTTATTGCGCATAAAATGCTTGCTGCCCGCACCGCCATGACCGCTGCGGCAAAATATGCGGATATAATCTATAAAGTTTGTCTTTTCCATCGCTGGCGGCAAAGATAATACTGTGGATGTGAAAATGAGGGAAATGAAAAGAAGGCAAAGTTCATGAGCAAAAACCGGCAAATAAAGCAGATTGCCTACAAAAATCTCATTCCTCTGCAGTGCAATAACCTATTTAAATCAGAGGTAGAATATGATTGAACTGGCAGAAGTTTTGTAATTAAAATCAACGTACAAGCATTTAATAGCCGTTTTAAAGTAAGCGGCTGTTTTGCTTTTTCATACTTGTTGCATGCAAAATAGGGTAGCCAAAGTTTTTTTACTTTTGAATTGATAGAAAAGTGAACCGAGGTCACTTGAAGATTGTAAATTGATACAACACCTGAGTTTTTTACTTTTGAATTTTTACTTTTTATGTCCTTTAAACTACATGCGCCATATTCCCCATCGGGAGATCAGCCGGAAGCAATACGCCAACTAACAGAAGGCATATTGAACGGAGAGAAATACCAGACCTTGTTGGGTGTAACCGGTAGCGGTAAAACTTTTACTGCTGCAAACGTGATACAAAATGTGCAGAAACCTACACTGGTACTTACGCACAATAAAACACTGGTGGCGCAACTGTATGGAGAGTTTAAACAGTTTTTTCCTGAGAACGCGGTTGGTTATTTTGTTTCTTACTACGATTACTATCAGCCGGAAGCCTATTTGCCTGTTAGCAATACCTACATTGAAAAAGATCTTTCCATTAATGAAGAGTTAGATAAACTTCGCCTGCATGCAACCACAGAATTGCTGAGTGGAAGAAGGGATATCATTGTGGTAGCTTCTGTTAGTTGCATTTATGGTATGGGTAATCCTACTGATTACGAGAATGGCATCATCCGCATCAGCAGGGGACAAACTATTTCGCGACAGGCATTTTTACACTCGCTGGTAAACTCTTTATACAACCGAACGCAAATAGATTTTACCAGGGGAACATTTAGAGTGAAAGGAGATACTATAGATATCAACCTGCCTTATGTAGATTTTGGTTATCGTATCAGCTTCTTTGGAGATGATATAGAAGAGATTGAAAGCTTTGATATAAAAACAGGCAAGCGCATCGGTAAGATGGAGAACGCCGCTATCTTTCCTGCCAACTTATACATTGCACCTAAAGACAGGATGCAACAGATATTGATGGAGATACAGGATGAGATGGGGCTACAGGTAGAGTATTTTAAAAACAATGGAAAATTTATAGAAGCACAACGACTGGCAGAAAGGGTTAATTATGATGTAGAAATGATTCGTGAACTGGGTTATTGCAATGGCGTAGAAAACTATTCTCGTTTTTTTGATCGCCGAGTGCCGGGTACGCGGCCATTCTGTTTGCTGGATTATTTTCCAAAAGATTTTCTCTGCATCATAGATGAAAGCCATCAAACTATTCCACAGGTGAGTGGTATGTATGGTGGCGACAGAAGCCGCAAACTGATATTGGTAGATTATGGTTTCCGTCTTCCTTCTGCATTGGATAACCGCCCGCTGAATTTTCACGAGTTTGAAAACCAACTTAACCAAACCGTTTATGTTTCTGCAACACCGGGAGAATTCGAATTGGAGAAAACAGGCGGCGTGGTTGTAGAACAGGTAGTAAGACCAACAGGCTTGTTAGATCCTCCAATAGAAATTCGGCCTTCTGTAAACCAGATTGATGATCTGCTGGATGAAATTGATAAGCGCATCAAAAAAGGAGATCGTGTATTGGTAACAACGCTTACCAAGCGCATGGCAGAAGAGATGGACAAATACCTGCACCGCATCAATATCAAATCCAAATACATACACAGCGAAGTAGATACACTGGAGAGAGTAGAAATATTAAGGCAACTAAGATTAGGCGAAATTGATGTGTTGGTAGGCGTAAACCTTTTGCGTGAAGGATTGGATCTACCCGAAGTTTCATTGGTGGCTATTTTAGATGCAGACAAAGAAGGTTTTCTGCGCAATGAAAGAAGCCTTACACAAACAGCGGGACGTGCTGCAAGAAACGTAGACGGTCTTGTTATTTTTTATGCTGATAAGATGACGGAAAGTATGCAGCGCACTATTGATGAAACCAGTCGCCGCCGTGATAAGCAAATTGCTTATAATGCTGAACATGGCATTACACCAAAAACAATTATAAAAAGCAAAGAGCAGGTATTTCAACAAACATCTGTGTTGGATATTAAAGGATTTGATCCGCAGAATCCATATGCCATTGCAGAAGGCCAGGATATTGTAACGGTTGCTGCAGAAGAAGAAGCGGTTTATCAAACCATACCGCAGTTGGAAAAAGCCATTGCAAAAATTAAGAAGCAAATGGAGCAGGCTGCCCGTGATTTGGATTTTATGGAAGCTGCCCGCCTGCGTGATGAAATGTTTGGTATGCAAAAGCAATTGACACAAATGAAAGGGGCATAGATAAAACACCTCATCCCCGGCCCTTCTCCTGAAGGAGAAAAGTGCCCACATGCAAGTTGCTGCATAAAAAATGAACTACAAATCGAAAATAAAAAAAGGGCGAATATTTATTCGCCCTAATAATTTTAAAGACTGGTAACTCTAATCCCAAATTCCTAATCCCCAATTCCTCAACTACAACATCTTCTTCAGCACATCCAGCATTTCTGCCTTGGTAATAGGAACGCCCATTATTTTGTTGTAGCCCTTGGCATCTACAAAATAAACGTCGCGGATAATTTTTATTAACTGGCCATTATTGATTTCAGGAATCAAAATGTGTTCAAAGTTTTTAATGATCTCTCCCAGGTTTTTAGGGAAGGGGCGCATATAACGGATATGTGCATGGCTAATAGCGTGGCCTTCTGCCTGCAATTCTGCCAATGCACTTTTAATGGCGCCATAAGTAGAGCCCCAGCCCAGCACCAGTATTTTTCCTTTGTCGGGACCGCTATCAAGTTTTTGTTCAGGAATGTATTCAGCAATCTTGTCTACTTTTTCCTGGCGGATTTTTACCATCAACTGGTGGTTCTCCGGTTCGTAGTTTACGTTACCTGTTATGTTTTGTTTTTCTATGCCACCAATGCGATGTTCCAATGCTTTGGTGCCAGGCACGGCCCATGGGCGTACCAGCTTTTCATCGCGCAGGTAGGGTTGAAATTTTTCTTCGCCATCACCCAGCTCTGTTTTAAACTTCACTTCTATAGGCGCCAGGTCATCTGCTTTTGGAAACTTCCATGGCTCGGCACCATTGGCTATATAACCATCACTTAATAAAATTACCGGTGTCATGTGCTGCACAGAAATGCGTGCCGCTTCGTATGCCATTTCAAAACAATCGCTGGGTGTAGAAGAAGCAATTACCGGCATAGGGCACTCTCCATTTCTACCGTAATATGCCTGTAACAAATCGCTTTGCTCTGTTTTTGTAGGCAAACCGGTAGAAGGACCGCCACGTTGCACATCTATAATTAGTAAAGGAATTTCCATCATTACTGCCAGGCCCATTGCTTCGGCTTTCAACGCCATACCCGGGCCGGAGGTGGTAGTAACAGCCAGGTTGCCACCGTAAGAAGCGCCAATGGCAGAAGAAATAGCTGCAATTTCATCTTCCGCCTGGAAAGTTTTTACGCCAAAACTTTTATGACGACTTAACTCGTGCAGAATATCTGATGCAGGTGTAATAGGATAAGAACCCAAAAACAAAGGCAGCCCGCTTTTCTGTGATGCCGCAATTAATCCGTACGCCAATGCCTGGTTACCCATAATGCTGCGGTACACACCGGATTGCATTTTGGCTTTCTCTACTTTATAGGTGGTAGTAAAAGTTTCTGTAGTATCACCAAAATTATAACCGGCTTGCAGCGCTTTTATATTGCTGTCCAGTATCTCTGGTTTTTTGCCAAACTTGTCTTTAAAAAACTGGATGGTGTTTTCCATATCGCGGTTATACATCCAGTATAGGAAGCCAAGCACAAACATGTTTTTAGCACGGTCTTTTTCTTTCATGCCCATGGTGATTTCCTTCAATGCCTCGCGGGTCATCTTGGTCACATCCATTTTAAACACGGTATAGCCGGCAAGGCTGTTATCATCCAGCGGGTTTACCCCTTCAGGATAATTGGCCAGTCGTAGGTTTTTAGCATCAAAGCCATCAGTATTCACTATGATTTTTCCACCTTTCTTCAAACTGCGCAGGTTGGCTTTTAATGCCGCTGCATTCATAGCTACCAATACATCACACTCATCACCAGGTGTAAATACGCGGTCGCTGCTAAAGCGCAATTGATAACCGCTCACACCCGGTAAGGTACCTTGCGGCGCACGAATCTCTGCCGGAAAATCCGGAAACGTGGCCAGGTCTATACCCATTAAAGCTGTGTTGTTGGTAAACTGGCTACCGGTCAACTGCATACCATCACCACTATCGCCTGCAAATTTTATTACTACATCGTTGAGAACTTCTTGTTGCTTGATCATATAGGTTGAGAAATTGATGCAATTTAAGATAGTTTTTATTTTTTGAGACCAGCAATTTATCGTTGCTGAACAGTTGTTGCGTCGCACCCTTCAGCGGTTGAGCATGCCCGAACAGGTACAAAACAAAGATCAGTTGGAAAATAGGAGTGCTTCCTACTCACCAATTTCCGATTTACCTTTGCTGTTATGACAGATGAACACTTCATGCAATTGGCCCTAAAAGAAGCACAATATGCTTTTGATGAAGGAGAGATACCGGTTGGCGCTGTTATTACCATCAACAATAAGATTATTGCACGCGGTTATAACCAGGTAGAAAAGCTGAGCGATTGTACAGCCCATGCTGAAATGATTGCCCTTACTTCTGCTTTCAATTTCTTAGGGAGTAAATATTTGCCCGATGCTACATTGTATGTAACCGTTGAGCCGTGCCTTATGTGCACTGGCGCTTTGTACTGGAGTAAACTGGCAAGAATTGTATGGGGCGCATCTGATGAAAAAAACGGACATAAGCATATTACAGATCCACATTGGCCATTTCATCCAAAAACAACCGTTGAAACCGGCATTTTAAAAGACCAATGCGCACAATTAATGAAAGATTTTTTCAGGGATAAAAGATGAGTTGTTGCCATCAGAAAAGAAAGAAATAAACGTTTATTGCTTAGCTGTTTTAAATAGAGAACCCACCCATTAAAAATTCATTAACCAAATAAATCCCTGCCTGGGAATCTTTACTACCTAACACTTTTAAAAAGGCTTGTAAATCTGTGAAATAGCCAGCCGGAAAAGTATAAATCAGGCAAGGTTTTAGCAGCTATAAAATGAGGCTATTAAAAAGCCCTACATTAACAAAATCTTTAAGTAATAAGAACAAACTTTAGGGAAGCTAAACCGTCTTATTCATAAGTTAAAGCATTTTAGCCCTATTCATTTACAATAAAATTCTTGTCATGAACATCTTTTACAAAAAGTCCTGGTTGGTTCTCTGCACTGCGTTTATTTGCAGTTTGGCTTTTGGCCAACAGGACTGGCCTAAAAGTATTACTGGTAGTAATGGCGAACAAATAAAAATATACCAGCCCCAGGTAGAATCATATAATGGCGGCACTTTGAAATCGAGGTCTGCCGTTTCCGTTATACCGGAAGGAAAATCAGAACCTGTTTTTGGTGCTTTCTGGTGGGAAGCAAATGTAGCAGATAACGGAAATGCTGTTGCTGTGCAATCAATGAATGTTACCAATATCAAATTTCCGGATGGTGTGGATGATGCTACTACTGCAGACATCAAAAGCAGGTTAGAATCTTCTATTCCGCAAATGAACGTCAGCATTTCAAAAGATGAACTGCAAACTTCATTAAACAATACGCAGCAACAAACCAGACAAGCTGCTTCATTCAATAACAATCCGCCCAAAGTAATTTACACTACCAAACCATCTATGCTTGTTTTAATAGATGGCCAGCCAAAATTGCAGAACAACCCTACTTATGGCGTTGATGTAGTGGTAAACTCTCCGTATACTATTGTTAAGAACAATGACGGCCTGTATTATCTCTATGGCGGTAAAGGATGGTACAATGCTACTTCAGTAACAGGACCATATAGCTATAGCACTGATGTGCCAAGCAACCTGCGCCAGATAGAAACCGCTGTTAAAAACAACGAAAACAGCAAAAACAACAATAACCAGAGTGACAATAGCTCGGTAGACAATTCTGTTACCACAGACAACGGCGTTGTTCCTGAAATTATAGTGAGCACAGAACCAGCAGAGTTAATACAGTCTGATGGCGAAGCGAATTTTGCACCTATAGAAAACTCCAATCTTCTTTACGTAAAAAATTCATCCAATGATATTTTCATGGATGTAAACTCACAACAATATTATGTTTTGTTGAGTGGCCGTTGGTATCGTGCCCCATCGCTGAAAAGTCAGTGGCAATTTATTAATGCAGACAAGCTGCCTGCAGACTTTGCAAAAATTCCGGCAGGTTCGCCTAAAGATAATGTACTGGCCAGTGTTGCAGGTACAGATGAAGCCAATGATGCAGTAACAAATGCAGCAATACCACAAACAGCAAAAGTAGATCGCAGAACAGCTACTACCACTGTTAACTATGATGGCGATCCTGAGTTTGATAATATTTCCGGAACACGTCTTCAATATGCTGTAAATGCTTCTGCTACTGTATTGAGATTGGATGGAATGTACTATGCAATTGACAACGGTGTTTGGTATCAATCAAACAGTGCAAACGGACCATGGCAGGTAAGTACATCTCGTCCTGCAGATGTAGATAATATACCTCCAAGTTCTCCGGCATACAATTCTAAATACGTGTATGTGTATGATGTAACACCAGATTATGTGTACACTGGTTATACGCCCGGCTACCTGAATGCGTATGTTTATGGCCCTACCATGGTATACGGAACAGGATATTATTACCGTCCATGGTTCCGTCACAGATATTTTGCCCGTCCTTATACATGGGGCTTTAATATGAGTTATACTCCATGGTATGGTTGGGGTTTTGGTTACGGTTGGGGATATGATTGGTTTGATATTGGCTGGGGCTTTAACTCATGGTGGGGTTTTGGCGGTGGCTACCGTTGGGGTGGCTGGTGGGGTCCATCTGTTTATCGTCCATGTTATGCATTCGGCGCTCATTATGGTCGCTCTTATGGCTACTACGGATTTAACGGTGGCTATGCTTACAGAAACAGCGCAAGAATAAATATCAATTACAACAACAATATTTATAATAATGGTCGCAGGTATGTAACGAGCTACAATAACCGCAGTTTTGTAAACAACAACCGTTATAATTTTAATAACAGGGGCGGCGCTTACGGTAATCGTGATGGTGGTGGCCGTTTTGGAAACAATGGCGGCAATAGAATGAATAACGGTGGTGATGGTAACCGTTTTAACAACGGTAATCGTGGTGGAGCTTTTGGTAACCGTGGAGATGGCAACAGGTTTAATAACCAGAACAATCAAAACAATGCGGGCAATAATGGCCGCGGTTTTGACAACAGCAACAGGATGCCACGCAACAATGATGGGTCTGGTTTCGGACGTAACCGCGATTTCAATCAAAATAATAACAATAATAATCAACCTCCCCGTGCACAACGTGATTTTTCAACTCCGCAAAGAAGCTATGGTGGCAATAACGGTAATGGCGGTGGTTTCAGCAGGCCACAACAAGGCAGCATAGACAGACCACAACGCAGCGCACCAAGTTTTGACCGTGGTGGTAACGGTGGCGGTGGTGGTTCAAGGCCCAGCTTTGGTGGTGGTGGAGGCGGTGGCTCAAGGCCCAGCTTCGGTGGCGGTGGTAACGGCGGTGGCGGTGGAAGATCATCTGGTGGTGGCGGAGGTGGCGGCCGAGGCGGTGGTGGCGGTAGAAGAGGATAAGAAATTATAAGGACGATTGGCAATACAGTGTTTTGAAAACAGTTGCAATGAATGTTGCCTGTACTTCAAAACACTTTTTTTTGATTTGTATAGAATCGAAATCAATCGTTAACCATAAACCCATCTTACAATTAAACAGAATGAGCTGGCAAAACTATTTCTTCTTCGTCCAAAACATTGGAACCCGCTATTTCTTACTGGCAGCCATAGCGTTTGTTATTTTTTACATCCTGCTAAGAAAAAAAGCGGCGTATAAAAAAATACAAAGCAGGTTTCCTGCGCAAAAAGATTATATCAGGGAGATTGGATATTCAATTTGCACCATTGCTATTTTCGGTTTAGTCCCTTTATTGCTGATAAAAAACCCTGCTGTAGTAAAACATACTTTGTATTATCGCAACATTGCAGACTATGGATGGCTTTATTTTTTTGCAGCATTTCCTTTGATGCTTTTCATACACGACACCTATTTTTACTGGACGCACCGGTTAATGCATCATAAAAAACTGTTTCCTTATTTTCATTTGGTGCATCATCGTTCTACCAATCCTTCTCCATGGGCGGCATATGCATTTCACCCACTTGAAGCTATTGTGGAAGCGGGTGTATTTGCTGTTTTTCTTTTCACCATCCCGGTGCATTCACTCCATTTTTATATTTTCTTCTTTTTTATGATTGTTTATAATGTTTACGGCCACTTGGGTTACGAATTATACCCAAAAGGTTTTAGTACACATTGGCTGGGCAAATGGATTAATACTTCTGTTAGCCATAACCAGCATCACCAGTTTTTTAAAGGCAACTACGGTTTGTATTTCACTTTCTGGGATCGCATGATGGGCACAATGCGTAATGATTATGAGAAACAATTTGAAGAAGTAAAGTCTAAAAAACTCACACCCTCCTCTCCGGAAACATCTTTTGCAGAAGTTCAATAAATCATTGCATGTTGTCTTGTAGATTTGCTGATGAACTTTGCCGACAGTGTTTTATCGTTTATAAAGAAATTATCCCTTCCTATTGCATTGCACGATGGCATTGAAGTAATGACGCCATTTGATAACGCTGAAACAATGAAGGCCTGCAGGTCTTTCTATAAAAAATTCTACAACGACAATCTGCAGCGCCGTATGATTATTGGAATAAACCCCGGTCGCTTTGGAGGTGGTATAACCGGTATACCTTTTACCGATCCTATCAGGTTGCAAAATGATTGTGGTATTGCAAATGAATGGGCCAAAAAACAAGAGCTCTCTTCTTTGTATATCTATGAAATGATAAACGCTTTTGGTGGCATTGAAACATTTTACAAGCAGTATTATTTTACTTCCATTAGTCCGTTAGGGTTTGTCCGCAACGGAAAAAACCTGAATTATTACGATGATAAAAAATTACAGCAAGACATTAAACCATTTGCAATTGACTGTTTGAAAAGGCAATTCAAATTCGGCATTGATAGAAACATTGCGTTCTGCCTTGGAGACGGAAAAAACTTTGCCTTTCTCTCAAAGCTCAATGAAGCGCATGGCTTTTTTGAAAAAATAGTTCCCTTGTCTCACCCGCGTTTTATCATGCAATATCGCCTGAAGAAAAAGCAGGAATATATTGATGATTATCTAAACAAATTAAAGCAATAGCCAATTAGTTGCCGATGATGATTAGCCTTTTCGTTTCCAGCACACTGCCATCGTATCCAATAAACGATACCATGTAAACGCCTGGTGTACGCAAATGCATTTCAATCAATCCACGATTATCAACCATTTCATAATGTATCAACTGGCCAATATCATTGTAGATATTGATTGTTTTAATAGCGCCCATCATGCTAACACCAACGTAGAAAGTGCCGTTGCTTGGGTTTGGCCAAAGCACTGTTCCAAGCTTGCCTGGGTTTGGCCCAATGGCTACAATGTTTGAGTATGTCGTATCTCCATTGTAAGATATCATCAGCAAGCGGTAATAACTTACGCCGGTATAATTGTTGGGATCATTCATGCCGTAATTAAGATAATCAAGGCTGTAACCATTTGGCGCAACCGACTGCACTGTACCACGGGTGCTGAATGCAGTTTCATTGCTAAGCCTTCTTTGTACCACAAAATATTTTTGATTGATTTCAGGATGTGTTTCCCAGTAAACCCATACATTCTGGTAGTTTTTGCGATAGCCGCTAAACCACAATTGGGTTTTGAGCGAATCTTTTTTTGCAAACTTTGTAAAGTAAGAATTGCTTCCAACTGTGCTGGTGAAAATGCGATCGTTCATGCCGCTGTTTACAAGCGTGCCACTGCTTGTAATCTTACCTGCTTGCGGGGTTATGCGGGGATAACTCGTATCCCAGCCATTTATATATTGAGAGACATAAGTATTTTGCCGGTTGCTTTTAAATTCGCTTCCTTCGTCTGCAATCAAATGCTGCAGGTTGATGTCTACAGCGCCTATGCCGGGGTAAATTGATTTTCCAATTTGCCATGTCTTGTTTACAGATGTTGCAGACAAGTCAGCACCACTTGTAACTTTTGTTTTTACACTGTCAAACACACGGGCATAAAAATCATCTGGCTTATTGGTTTGTGATTTAAGCGCAGCAGGCGTATATGCACCTGGTGCAGTACCAATAGGAAATGCTACCCAACCACTGGCCGGGGTAATGTTTTCACGCAGTAAAAATCCGCCATTTGCTGTACTACCGGTAACCACAAACCGATTTTCATTGTACCCGGAAATAACGCCCGGATAACCATCTCCTACAACCAGGATATTGTCTTCTGCATGCATATGGCCTGAAACAAAAGCCAGTTGCTGCCGTATTTTGGTACTTGCGTTTAATAATTTAACGCCATTGGGATTTGCTAGCGTAATGTTTGGAAAAGAAGCGCCAGATTTTGTAACAGCATTGTATCCGCCAATAACAATTTGTTGTTGGTTGCCTACAGATGTATCAGGGGTTATAAAACGAACAAAGCCACCCGTGCCGGTGGTTCCATTTCCATTGTTGCTTTCATCGGTTATTAATGCATCCGGATCGTTTTCCCATTGCTTGCCTTTAAAATTGACGACTGCTTTTTTACTGACACCCAATTGACCCTGGTTGGTAACATTGGAAAAAATAGTAGCACTATCTCCATTAAAATGCACTTTCCCTTTTTTAGGAACGTAAAAGCCGGTTTGCCCCTGCGCCGCGCCAGCAACAATGCTTAGCAACAGCAGTAACAATAAGCGATATGTTTTAGTTGCCGGCATTTTATCTCAAAAACAGTTGAATCTTTTAATATTTTATGATGGTAACCCTGAATGTTGCAGCAGCAGGATTGATTGCACTCAAACTATTGTTATTAGTATATCTTACAGTAACTACTCCCGGGCTGGATACGTAAGCTGAATAAACGACGCCACTAACAGAAGCCAATGCATTTGGTACACCAAGAGATACTACATCACCATCGGCTGCACCAGCTACAGAAATAGTTAATGTGCTAGAGCCAATACCAGTAACACTAGGAAAATCCAACGATGCAGTTGCTGTTAATGTCTTTGCCAATGTGTAACGTGTAGTTCCTGAAGTTGCATAATAGTTTGTGCCATCATATTCAACCGCGCCATCTTCGGCAGTTGTTAAGTTGGTACCAGAAGTAAATTTTAAAGGAGCACCAGAGCTGGCAGTAGCCGTACCTGCACGCAACTGCAATGCAGCAGTGGGTGAAGTAAGACCAATACCAGTGTTCCCCTGCACTATTAAACCATTGGTTGGTGCCGCATTTGCGCGGTAACTTGCACCAATTGCCATATTGCCATTTCCCCAGATATAAGAACTAGGTGCTGTTGCGGTAAAATCGCCACCGAGTATAATTGCTGATGTTGGATCACCACCTACGCCCAATGCAATCGATCTTCTTGATGCACCATCGCCAGCCACCGCATCAAAAGTTGGAAAACCATTGGTAATGGAATAGCGAAGGAATGTGCCAGATGAACTTCCCAGGTAGTCTGCATCGCCTAACCACAATTGTTTGTTGTTGGTAATATTATAACCTAGTGCAAGGCTGAAGCCCGTACCAGAGTTATTTCCTGAAATAGAATTACCTGTGAAACGGAAACCTCTTGCAGGGTTTGCACCACCGTTGGCCTGGAACAATGTAAGATCAGATGCAGGTGCATTTGTACCAATACCCACTTTACCGGTTCCATCAATACGCATTCTTTCATTGGCTGATTGAGAAGTGCCACCAGTCATAAAGACAAGTGATTTTGCAGCGGTACCAGTTCCTATCAAAAAGTTTTGACCAATATTGTATAAGTAAGAATCGTTTGCAGCACCCATTACACCACCTGCGTAATTGCTGCCATTAATACCCATGTCTACATAGTTATTGCTTTCATCTCCGTTGTCTGCAGTAGCTACCACGTCAGAAGATGCAGCAGTTCCTGTTGATTGGTTTTGAATATTAAGCTGCAAGTAGCTATTAATAGTTCCTTTACCGGCAATTGCATTTACAGAAGAAGTAGTGCCTGCATTCACCAATAATTTTTCAGGATTAGTACCATCAAAAGTAGTAGTGCCAACACCCAGATTACCGGTATTGCTGAGACGCATGCGCTCAACATTGTTGGTGATAAAAGGCAAATGATTATTATCGGTAGTACCAAAGTTTTTCATAGTGGATACCGCATTACCTCCCAATAACCAGGAACTGGAAGCGGCACCAAAAGTAGATGCAGGCAGTTTTTTTACAACACCGCTGGAGATAGTTAGAATACTATCTGTAGAAGTATTGGTACCAGTTTGTACACCATAAAGCGATAAAGGATTAGTGCCTTCTACATGAAGCTTAGCGGTTGGATTGCTTGTCCCTATTCCGAAGTTGGCATTTTCGTCTACTACGCTTAGAACCGATCCGGTAGAAGAACGCCATTCAGTAAGATTAGCCGTTTGCGTAGCCGAGTTTGCCTGTATGCCCAATGGTGTACTTCCATCTCGCTGAGATTGAATTAAAACATTTGTATTGGCTGTGCCTGAAGAAAAAGCAGGAAATGTTGATGTTTGCCTGTCACCTGCAAGTACAATTCCCCAATAGGCACCCATTTGCAGGTTTCTTCCACCACCGCCCTGCCAAAAAAGATCACCACCATCGCCACCAATGCGAAAGTCTCCTGAACCAGCAGTATTAGAAAACAATAAGCTTGACATCGTTCCAGTGCGACGAATTTCAAGTGTATCTTTTACTGTCAATGGATTTGTAGGGTTTGTAACACCAATGCCCACGCGTCCTGATCCATCAATACGCATTCTTTCATTGGCGCTTTGAGAAGTACCACCCGTCATAAATACCAGCGACTTTGAAGCCGAACCTGTACCTACCAATAAGTTTTGACCAATGTTATATAGATAAGCATCGTTTGCGTTGCCCATAGCACCACTGCTATTGGCACTGCTATTAATACCCATATCAATATAGTTATTGGTTTCATTTCCATTGTCTGCTGTAGCAACAACATCTGACGAAGCGTTGGAGCCTGCAGACTGGTTCTGAATATTTAGCTGCAAATAATTATTGATAGAGCCCTTGCCTGCAATAGCATTTACAGAAGAGGTAGTGCCCGCATTCACTAATAATTTTTCAGGATAGGTTGCATCAAAACTTGTTGAGCCAATACCAAGATTACCGGCATTGCTTAGACGCATGCGTTCTGTATTGTTGGTAATAAAAGGGAAATCGTAATTGTCTATTGTACCAATCGTTTTAGCGGCACCAACAGTATTGCCATTAAACGCCCACAAATTGGCAGTGCTGGCAGTAGAGGAGATGACACCTGTAGCAGCATTGTAAGTGATACCTGTACCTGCGCTTAACAAGCTCCTTGATTTCAAATAAAAATTACTGATATAACCAGTGTCCATTGTTAGCGCACCGGTATTACCATTCACAGATAAAACACCAGCATTAGCAAAAGCACCTGTTGCAGCATTGTAAGTAAGACCAGTCCCTGCTGAATGCAAGCTTCTTACTTTTACAGAGAAATTGCTGATGTTAGTTGTATCAATAGTTGAAAGCTTATTATTGAAAGTATTCCAATCAGTAGAAGATAAAAATCCACTCTGTGATGTAGTAGCTTGTTTCACTTGAATGGTTGTACCGCTTCCTGCTACCGCTCCTGTTCCACCAGTGATGGTTAATATGCCTGAACCAATCTCTGTTAAGTTGCCTGTAGTAAATGCGCCTGCTTTGTTGTTAAACGTATTCCAATCAGCGCTGCTTAAATAACCGTTTGTAGTTGCAGATGCTTGTGTAATTCCGATAGCCCCAGTTGCACCGTTAAATGTAATGGGAGCTGTACCAGAGAATAATGATTTTGTTTTTACAGAGAAGTTGCTGATGTAGCCAGTGTCTATTGTGAGTGCGCCAGTATTACCATTTACAGAAAGCACACCAGCATTAGCAAAAGCGCCAGTTGCAGCATTGTAAGTAAGACCAGTTCCGGCTGAGTGCAGGCTTCTCACTTTTACAGAGAAGTTGCTGATGTTTCCGGTATCGACTGTTGAAAGCTTATTATTGAAAGTGTTCCAATCTGTAGAAGATAAAAATCCGTTTTGTGAAGTGTTTGCTTGCTTTACTTGTATAGTTGTACCACTTCCTGCTACTGCGCCAGTTCCACCAGTAATAGTCAATATGCCAGAACCTGTCTCAGTTAAATTTCCCGTAGTAAATGCACCGGCTTTATTATTAAATGTATTCCAGTCAGCGCTGCTTAAATATCCGTTGGTGGATGCAGACGCCTGTGTAATTCCTATTGTTCCGTTTGAATAAGTTATAGGAGCTGTACCAGCGAATAATGATCTTGTTTTCACAGAAAAGCTGCTGATATAACCAGTATCCATTGTTAGCGCACCAGTATTTCCATTCAATGAAAGAACACCAGTGTTTGAGAAGACACCAGTTGATGTATTATATGAGAGACCTATTCCAGCAGCATGCAAACTTCTAACCTTTACAGAGAAGTTGCTGATGTTGGTTGTATCAATAGTTGATAGCTTATTATTGAAAGTGTTCCAATCTGTAGATGATAAAAATCCGCTTTGCGATGTATTGGCTTGTTTAACTTGGATAGTTGTGCCGCTTCCCGCAACAGCACCTGTTCCGCCAGTAATAGTTAAAATACCTGAACCGGTTTCAGTTAAGTTACCTGTTGTGAATGCACCTGCTTTGTTGTTGAATGTATTCCAATCAGCGCTGCTTAAGTAACCGTTTGTTGTTGAAGATGCCTGGGTGATGCCGATGGCGCCGGTTGCACTGTTGAAAGTAATTGGTGCTGTTCCGGAAAAAAGCCCTCTTGTTTTAACTGAGAAATTACTGATATAACCAGTGTCCATTGTTAGTGCACCGGTGTTACCATTTACAGAAAGAACGCCAGCATTAGCAAAAGCACCTGTTGCTGTATTGTAAGTAAGACCAGTTCCTGCGGAGTGCAAGCTTCTTACTTTTACAGAGAAATTGCTGATGTTAGTTGTATCAATAGTTGATAACTTATTATTAAAAGTGTTCCAGTCTGTAGAAGATAAAAATCCGTTTTGTGAAGTGTTTGCTTGCTTTACTTGTATAGTTGTACCACTTCCTGCTACTGCGCCAGTTCCACCAGTAATAGTTAAGATACCAGAACCAGTTTCAGTTAAGTTGCCGGTAGTAAATGCGCCTGCTTTGTTGTTAAACGTATTCCAATCAGCGCTGCTTAAATAACCGTTTGTAGTTGCAGATGCTTGGGTAATGCCAATTGCCCCGGTTGCATTGTTGAATGTAATCGGAGCGGTTCCAGAAAAAAGCCCTCTTGTTTTAACTGAGAAATTACTGATGTAGCCAGTGTCCATTGTTAGTGCACCAGTATTTCCATTCAATGAAAGAACACCAGTGTTTGAGAAGACACCAGTTGATGTATTATATGAGAGACCAGTTCCGGCAGCATGCAGACTTCTAACTTTTACTGAGAAGTTGCTGATGTTTCCGGTATCGACTGTTGAAAGCTTATTATTAAAAGTATTCCAATCTGTTGATGACAGAAAACCACTTTGTGATGTATTGGCTTGTTTTACCTGTATGGTAGTACCGCTGCCAATAACGGCATTTGTTCCGCCACCAATAGTTAAAATGCCAGAACCTGTTTCTGTTAAATTGCCGGTAGTAAATGCGCCTGCTTTGTTATTGAATGTATTCCAATCGGCACTGCTTAAATAACCATTGGTTGTTGCAGATGCCTGTGTAATACCAAACACACCCGTTGCACTATTATAAGTCAGCGGTGCTGTTCCTGAAAAAAGACTTCTTGTTTTCAGGTAAAAATTTGCAATGCTGGATGTATCAATGGTTGTTGGAAGCGATTGCCAGTAACCATTAGCACGAACCAGTACACGCTTTGTTGGTGTAAAGTAAATCACCATGCCATCTGGAGGCGCTATAGCATTGATTGCAGTAGTATCTGTTATTCTTGTCAGCAGTAAACCCTGGTTGTCTGATTGCAATTCCAGGATAGCTGATTTTTGAACAGTATAAGGGTTCTTGCCCAGCTTAAGCTGCTGGGCAAGACCGATATAACTTAATAATAGGAATGATAATGCTGTTGTAGCAGAACGGATGGATAACATAACCTCAAACTTTTAAACATGAGCCATCTATTTCTTTATCACATACCAGTTTGAGCCGTCTGTTTGCATGGACACATAAGTCCAGTCATTATAAATAACATAAGAAGCGCCGCCATCAATAGTTCCTGTTGCAGGTGTAATGGTCAAAGAGTTGTCAATGCCGCCAGTTCCAATCTTTTTAATGGTGTAAATACGACCAGCAAATGTTGATGGATCAGGAAGTGTTACAACAATAGCACCTGAAGTAGTGTTTGCCAATATCGTATTGTCTGTTCCTGTTGCAGTGTAATTAGACGTAACTGTCTTAATAGCCATAGCCAATGAACCAGCAACTTGCACAGTTGAATTAGCAGCGCCAGTTGAACCAACCAATACAGCTTTGGCAGCCGTTACACTATCCTGGAAATTTTTTGTACCTGCAAATGTTTGCGTTGCTGTAGTAACAACACCACGTGCACCTGTACCGGCGTCTGGTACATTCAGGTAAACGCTATCTGTACCATTGGTAGATACGGTAAGATCTGTACCTGAATTTTTAAATGCAAAAACCTGTGCTGTATCCCTGTTGCTATTGATGCTGCGGATAGCATTGCCAAAAGCCGCTGCACTCACTTGTCTTTTCTGAACAAGACCATTGCTGATAACAAGCACAGAGTCTACACTGCTGTTATTGGCCACGCTGTCTAAAGTAAGCGTTCCTTTAAATGTTTTATTACCACCAAATGTTTGTGTACCGGCAGTAACAATACCAGGGTTGGTAGCATCAGCAGGGTGCAATATTATCTGGCGTGAAGTACTGTCTGCAACAATGGATGCACCGTTTACATCAGAAGTAGTTGCTACTGCACCAATGGTAATGGTTTGTACTGCACTTTGAATTTTTTGCCAATCGCCATAAGTCAGGAAACCATAAGGCTTGCTGGCGCTTGAACCATTCTGCACTGGCAGATAGATAGATATAGTGCTATCAGCAGTATTATTCTGAACAGAAACATTGTTTACTGTATCAGTTGACGCTGCATTAATAGTAAGTGTTTGTGTTTGTATGCCATTGATTGCTTTAATAGCATTCTGGAAAGCGGCAGAAGAAATAGTTCTTTTGTATACAGAACCATCTGCAGCCAATACCAATACATTCAGTTCATTGGTGCCATTGGCAAGTGTATCAAATTTTACAGAGCCGTTTACTTCAAGTGTTGCGGAAGGTGTTGAAGTGCCAATACCGATATTTCCGTTTGAACTGATGTGCAAACGCTCAGCATTGTTGGTTCGCATGCTTAAAGGTTTGCCATCGGCAGTTCCTATAAAGTTAAGCGCAGAGTCTGTGCCTGTGTTGCCAGTCAGCGACCAGTTGGCAGAGGCAGCAGCAAGATCAGCGATCTTTTTCCAGCTACCGTTGCTGCGTAAACGCAAACTGTTATCAGAATTCAGGTAGATGATCATACCATCAGGAGGCGTCAAAGCATTGATGCCAGTGGTATCTGCTAATCTTGGCAGCAGCAAACCTTGTCTTGTGCTTTCCAACTCAAGGATGGATGATTTTTGAATAGTGGTAGGGTTATCTCCCACTTTTAACTGGGCGTTCACTCCAAAACCCATGCAAACGAGCAAGAGAAAAGTAAGTATTACTTTCGAGTTGACCCGTAGGTACAAAATTTTCATAGCTTTAGATTTTACTAATATTGGAATATGTAAGATTGAGTAAACAGTAAATTTTAATTAATATTATTAGTACGAGTGCTTATTTTCACGATCTAGGGGTTAATGTGTATTTTACATACGGTGTTTAAAGCAGTAGGTTTAATTCATTTTACTACACAAATACGATACTAGTTGATTATGCTCAAGACCATTATTTACTGTTATGATGCTTATTGCGGATGGTGCTATG
The DNA here is from genome assembly GCA_047602295.1 of Chitinophagaceae bacterium. Taxonomy (GTDB): domain Bacteria; phylum Bacteroidota; class Bacteroidia; order Chitinophagales; family Chitinophagaceae; genus JACMLD01. The sequence continues at coordinate 429,468 of JASGHP010000001.1, forward strand.
GCTTTAGCCCGGTAATAAAAAAACTGGCAGAAGAATATCAGCAGCAATTTCATTTTGAAGTTTTATCTGGTGGTATGATTATTACAGAAACACCCAGGTCAATTGCTGTAACTGCTTCTTATATTGAAAAGGCTTACAAGACTGTAGAAGAGTATACTGGTATTAAGTTTGGCGAAGATTATCTCTGGCATATAAGAAACCCCGACAAGAGTGATTGGTTTCCCAGTTCAGAGAAACCGGCTATTGCGCTTTGTATTTTCAAAGAACATTTCTCCGACAAACAAGTTGCTTTTGCTGCAGACCTGCAATATGCTTTGCATTTTGAAGGAAGGGATTTGTGCGATGATGAAGCGTATAGGCATTTACTGGAGAAGTATGAATTGAATGCAGAAGACTTTTACAGCAAATTGCATAGTGAAGCATACAAAGAAAAAGCCTACTACGAATTTTCATTGGTAAAACAGCTGCAGGTAACAGGATTCCCGGCAGTATTAATGCAAGCCAGTGAAACAAAATTTTTCCTGTTGGCAAGAGGCTATACAGATTATGAAACCATGCACCAGCGAATAGAAAACTTGCTAAAGGATTTACAGGAAAATAAATAGCAACTGTCTTAAATTATACACGCTTCCTTATTTATAACAATATGCTTAAGATCTCCTTTTTTTCATTGGGATATTTTCTATTAATGCTGAGTTGCAGTGCACAGCAGAATGGTAAAATGGATTTTGAAAAATATGATCCCATTTCTACGCTGGTAGTACCACAGCATCCTCTTGCACGGGCAAAATTTCCATTTATAGATGTACATAATCACCAATGGAGCATGGGTAGCCAGGATTTAAGCACATTGATCAAAGACATGGATAAGTTAAACCTCCAGGTAATGGTAAACCTGAGTGGTGGCAATGGAAGCGGTTTAAAAAAAATGATGGATAACATAAATGGTTCTTATCCCAAACGTTTTATAGTGTTTGCCAATATAGACTTTGATGGTATTGGTAAAACCGGTTGGACAGAGAAAGCAGTAAAACAATTGGAAGAAGATGTACATAACGGTGCTAACGGACTAAAAATTTTTAAAGACCTTGGCTTGAATGTAAAAGACAATACGGGCAAGCGTGTTACGGTAGACGATCCAAGATTGGATGCTATTTGGTCGAAAGCAGGTGAATTAAAAATACCGGTGCTGATACACACAGCAGATCCAAAACCATTTTGGGACCCGGTGGATGAAAAGAATGAGCGTTGGTTGGAGATTACAACACATCCCGGCCGCAAACGTGGGCCAAATGATCCTGCACCATGGGAAGTATTAATAGAAGAGCAGCACCGTATGTTTAAAAAACATCCCGGCACCACTTTTATTGCTGCACATTTTGGATGGTATCCCAACGACTTAACCAAGCTTGGTTCATTGCTGGATGATATGCCAAATGTAAATGTTGAGTTTGGTGCAGTAATAGCAGAACTGGGCCGCCAGCCACGTGCTGCTAAAAAGTTTTTTGAGAAATACCAGGACAGGATTCTTTTTGGAAAAGATAGTTGGGTGCCAGAAGAATATGCAACTTACTTCCGTGTGTTGGAAACAGAAGATGAATATTTTCCTTATCACAAAAAGTACCATGCATTCTGGCGCATGTATGGAATGGGTTTGCCAGATAGCATCTTAAAAAAAGTATACTACAAAAATGCATTGCGCATAGTGCCGCATATTGATAAGACTTTGTTCCCTGATTAAATTAGTACAGGTATTTTTATTTGTACAGGCATACGTTTTTACTACACAAGTGTCAACACCTGTGTTGAGATATTATAATCCGGCAATTAATTTTATTAAGTGCCTCGCTTTTTTTCTACAAGGTATTTGGCAACCGACAAATGCCCATTGCCGGCAACCAAAAAATAAAATAACAGCAACAGTACTACAATGGAAATGGAAAGCTCAGAATAAGGTTTCCATAATTCGCCGGAGCTGTTTACAAAAATGATAGCACCCAACAGAATAGGAATCTGAATAAGACAGGCAAACCTTACAAAGATGCCTGCAATCAACAGTAGCCCGCCCATTAAATGTCCAAATAAAACATAGTGACCAAGCAGAACAATCAGGAATGCATTGCCCGAGAGAGAATTGGGCATTTTTTGGATAACATAACTCATTTGCTGTGGAAATTCGATGGCTTTCATGCAGAGGAAAAGGCCCAATGCAATGCGGATAAAATCCATCCATTTGGGATGATGCCTGTCACCCCAAAATTCAACGCGGTGAAGGAGATCCATATAGCGAGTTTTAAGTGAGGAAATAAAGAAAGAACTGCTATAAAGTTACAAATATTGGCAGACATGAATCTATTTACAACATTCAAGCGTTCGGTTGAACATTGCGTTGGCGGGATATCAATAAAAACCTAATTACTATCCTTTCGGTACAGAATGAAAAGCAATCCTGTTCCCTTCTGTATCTATTATAACGGCCATATCGCCGTATTCAGGAGAAATAGTTGTTTTGGGAACAATGATCTTGCCGCCGGCTGCTCCTACTTTATCTAATACCAATTGCACATCGGGGTTTGCGTTCAGGTATATTAGCGGCCCATCTGTAGCTGAGGGTTTATGAAAACCACCACTATCTACCACGGCGCCACCCACACCTGTCATCATATCTTCTAAAGGAAACATGCGCATTTTTAAATTCGGTGTGTCTAAAGGAATCATTGTTATACCAAAGATTGCTTCGTAAAATTTTTGTGCACGGCTTAAATCTGTGGCGGGTATTTCAAACCAACTGATGGCGTTTTTAAATGACATATGGCAGCGTTTGTAGATCAAAAATACAAAGCCATTTTGTGGTTTCACGCAAAGACGCAGAGAAGTTAGCAAAGAATGCAGCATAAAGATCTCAAACAAAAAACCCTGTCTCCAATAAAGGAAACAGGGTGCTCAATGTATCCCTGGTTTATCAAAAATCTGGTTATTGATTACCACCACCGCCGCCGCCCGGACGTTGTGGACGAAGGCTTGGTTCAATTTCGTCTTTCCATTTTTTAAACTGGTCTGCAGTGAAGATCTTTTTCAGTTTGTCATCTCTTTCATCAGCAAACTTCTGCATTTTCTCCCTCATGGCATCCCTGTCTGGCTGGCCACCGCCGGCCATCATGTCCTGCCTCATTTTTTGTTGCGCTGTATAGTAATTGGTAAAAGCGCTATCGGTAAGAGCAGTTTTATCTTTATCCAGTTTAAAATCTGCCAGTTTATCCATTACCATTTTTACCCTGTCAGGAACAGACATACGCATACCACCACCTTGTCCTCCTCCCTGTGCATTGGCTGCAAAAACTGTCATTACAGCAAGGCTCGCTAATAAAAGAAATTTCTTTTTCATTGCATATAAATTTTAATCGTTTAAAAAGGTATTTTGTTTTGATGCCGGTTAACAACAAAAACTTGCGGGCAGTAAAAAATTTTACTTAGTTTTTTGTTTCGGTACTGTCTTTCTTGTGCGGGCCATTGTTTTTTTGCCAGGGTTGCATCATTTTGCTGCTGATATTAGGCATGGCCGAATCATACTTGGGCAATTGCTCAGGGGTGCAAAGCTTGCGGATGGTCATAAAGTTTTGGAAGAATTGCAGATCCAGCGCAGCCTGTTTTTTACCTATTTCATCTGCTGCAGCTTTTAAAACAGAATCGCTAACAGGCTTGCCAAGCAATTGATAAAAATTATCCTTGCTTTTGCCCAGCTCATCAAATAAAGGTTTTATTGCAGCACGGTGCTGTTTTTTAAGACTGTCAAGCATTGCCATCTGGTCCTTGCTAAAACCAACTTCGTTTTGTAAAAAACCGCTAACAGGGCCACGTCTTTCCCCACGGTTTGGTCCATGCTGACCTTCTGTTTTGTTAAACATGGTAAAATACAAAAGCATGGCAATATTGGTGAGCAACAGAAATACTACCAGGAAAATCAGGTTCCGGTTGTTTTTGGGATTGTTCATTAGCGGGCTTCTGTTGTATTTTCGTCGTAATAGGTATTCGTTGCTACAGTAGTATTGTAGTCATCACTGCTCTGCTCTAGCTGTTCTGCCAGGCTACTGGAAGATGCTTCATGCTGGTAAAAAAGTGCGGCTGCATTTAACAGGCAGATAACGCAAAGTGTAGCCAGCGCCACGGTGGGTTTCGTTATAAACCCGGCCACCCTGCTCCATAAACTTGTTTCTTCTTTTTCTAACCGGGCTTGCACTCGCGTAAAAAAGAAATCGCCGGGACCGGCTTTCTGCAGGTCGTCCAGGCTGTTTAAGATGTTTTCAATTTCTTCTTTCTGTTTCATAATAATTACCCTCTTTATTTTGACGGGAATTGAAAAAAAAACCTGCGCTTTAGTCTTTGTTATTATAAACGTCCTGCAACCACTTTCTAAGGTTATTCTTGGCACGATGCAGCAGCGATTCCACTGAAGAAACTGTCGTCTGCATTATCTCGCTGATTTCCTGGTAATTTAACCCCTCTACCTTATTGAGTACGAATGCTATTTTCTGGTTTTCCGGAAGCTTTTCAATGGCTTTAAATAGTGCGGAGGCGTTTTCTTTGTTATCCAGCACCACGCCCGGATGATGAAAATCTGGCGGCTGCACGGTTATCTCGTTGTTTTCGCCAAACAGGTGTTGCACAAAGGCAAACCTTTTTTTCCTTTTTTTTCTGCGGATATGGTCCAACGCCTTGCTGGTAGTAATTCGGTAAAGCCAGGTGGATAGCTTAGACTCTCCTTTAAATGTATGGATAGATTCGTATACCTGCACAAAAACTTCCTGCGCCACATCTTCTGCATCTTCGGCCGATTGCAAAATGCCCAGCGCCGTATTGTAAACCATATCTTGCCAGGTGGTCACAATTATTTTAAACGCATTTTCATCGCCCTGCTTTAATTGTTCTACCAAGGTTCTCTCATCCAAAACAGCCAAGTTTTTGCTTGAAACGATATTACGCAAAAAATAGACAGTTTTACGATTGCCAGGCTGAAAAATTAAAACTTCATTAGAAATCATAGCGGCTTTATTGGCTGGGTATAGATCAACAACATTAAAAATCTGGTCTGAACCTCCTGTTATTAGCGGGTGCTGTTTTAGCTGGTGTACCAAAATTTCTAAGGCTGTAAGTAAAGGTGAGCATGAAATACTGCTGCAATACTATTGATCTTGAATCCACAATTCTATTAGCAAGCACAGTACGTGTAATACTCTGGTTTTGTTTCAACAGGTCAAAAGCTGAAAGCTTTAATTCACCAGCCTGGTTCTTCAGGAATTTTTTGCCCATGCTTGCATTCCACAACCAAAAATCCTGGTTATTGCCGGCACTTAAACCGGTATAATTCTGATAGGTTAAATCATTCTGGTAAAACCAGCCATTTTTAGACAACAGGTTAAACTGAATGCCTACCACATGATTTATATAATCCTGGTTGACATTACTCTGAACAGAATTCCTGGTATTATTAAAGTTGGCGTTATATGAAAGATTAAAATCCACATACTTGCTGATATTGCTGGTAACCGCAATGCCGCCAGTATAAACATAGTTATTGGTTATCGTTTCCTGGTAATTATAAATGCCCGGCAATCTTGAATAGGTAAAACCACCGCTCAGGTTAATATTCGATTTCATAAAATTAGCCGGCTGGCTAAAAGTAAGAAAGGTGCGCAGGCTTTTATATCCATTTAAGTTTACGGGTATACTGTATTGCGAACCCTTTTTCAGCGTAACATTCTGTTGCAAAACAGAGTCTGCGTTGGCTATATAAGTGGCGGAAGAAATATAATTGCTTTGTGTTTGCAGAAATACATTTGCAAAGATGCTTTGTCCCTTTGCCAGGTTGGTGAATGTATAACGTGCAGTAAGAAAATTGGTATACGCCTGTTTCAGATAAGGATTACCACTTGTGATGCTTAGCGGATTGCTTTGATCAATTACATCCTGCAATTGCGTAACCGAAGGGAAATTTACACTGGCGCGATAAAAAATGTTGACGCTGCTTTTTGCGGATAGCTTTCTCCTGAACATTAGATTGGGCAACACGTTTGTAAATGATTGATTGACGCTTGAAATGCCAGGATAAGTGCGCATGCTTTCCAGCTTCGAGTTTTGTATGTTGGCCCCAATAGAAAATTGATTGTCCCTGGTTGCGCCTATACGGTAACTTATACCGCCATTATTGGTAGTAACAGTATTGTCAAACTTATTGGACAGTGCGGGACTAAAAATCGTGTATCCTTTGCCGGTAGAATCGTATAAATAAGTTTGCTGGTCTGTTTTGTTTTTTGAATAAGACGGAGAATAATTAAACTGCAATTGCCCTTTTTTACCAATCGGTTCGGTGTAAGCAATATTGCCCGAAAGCGTATAACCATTGGTAGGGTTGGTTTTGTATTGGTTTAAGAGAGAGTCAGAAGCAATGCCGCCGTCGAAATAACGCAGCTTTTGCAATGAATAAGTTTCACCATCATTTTGATTCAAAGCTGTTCCAAAGTTTATTGATAATGTACGGCCCCTTTTGGCAAACTGGTGGCGGTATAAAATATTGTTGGATATACTATATCCTTTACGGTGTACAGAACTATTGCCATCGCTGGTATTTACAGAGTCAACGTTGCCATTGTTAAAAAGATTATAGGTTTGTGAAGTGCCGCTTGATACTGTAGTATTGTTTTGAAAATTGATGCTGGGGATTATCAGCAATGAATTGCTGGAATCGAATTTATACTCCAACCGCATATTAAAGCGGTGATTATTATTTCTGCTAACTGAAAGATTGTTTTGATTAATATACTGAATTGAATCACCCAATATCTGGGTTGTAGAGATGCTTTGATTGGTGTTGGTGCTGTTGTTAAAAAAGTAGCTTGCCTGTACATCCAGTTTCGGCCCCCATTTATCGCTAAAGTTGATACCGATAGCATTTGTTTTGCTAATGCCTGCCTGCTGCCCTACAATAAAATTGTCTGTGCCACCGCCACCAAAATTACCGCCGCCACCGCCACGGTTGCCACCTCCGCCGCCGCCACCACCACGGTTACCACCACCTCCGCCGCCACCACCACGGTTGCCGCCCCCGCCGCCACCACCACTGCTTGTTACACCCAGCAAATCCTGCGATGAGAAGTTTTGAACGTTAATATTGTTAGCCGTTCCTACCAGCGAAATACGCCTGTTGCCTTTAAAAAAGCTAACATTACCACCCGCATTGTACCTGTCATCTGTACCAAGCCCGGCATAAATGCGTCCAAACTGGCCGTTTTTAATACCCGACTTTGTTACAATGTTGATGGCTTTTACAGAATTGCCATCATCAAAACCGGTAAACGCTGCCTGGTCGCTCATGCGGTCAAACACCTGTATTTTATCTACTATCTCAGAAGGAAGATTGCGCAATGCCGCTGTAGCATCATCGCCCATAAAATCTTTTCCATCAATAGTTACTTTTTTTACCTGGTCGCCATGCGCTGTTACTGTACCATCTTTATCTACAGTAATACCCGGCATTTTTTTGATCAAATCTTCCGTAGTTGCATCTGGATTTACTTTAAATGCATTGGCATTGTAAATAACAGTATCTGCCTTCTGTTGTGCAGGAGGCGTTTTGGCAACTACGGTTACACCTTCCAGTTCTTTAGATGTTTTAGGAATATAAATAACACCTAAATCGGTTGCGTTTTGCGAAGGATTTACCTGCTTGTCTACAAACTCATAACCAATAGAGCTGAAGGATAGAATATAAATATCTGCAGGCAGGTCTGTAAATGAAAAATTACCCTTGCTGTCTGAAACTGCATTGTGTTTTTCAGCAGCATTTTTCTTGGAGCGAATGGTAATGGTAGCTCCTTTTACCGGTGTTTTATCTGCTTTGTCCTGCAAAATACCGGCAATGCTGATAACACCACTTACACTTAATGTGGTATCTATTTTTGAGGAAGGCTTGCTGGTATCTGCAGATGTAGTAGTTGTTGTATTAGCAACAGCATTGCTATCCGGCGCTATTGCAGTTTGTTTTGCAATGGCTATTGTACCCCTGTCTGCGCTTGAATCTGATACAGTCCATAAATTAGTAATCAGTGGATATTCTTCTGATATGTTGATTAAAACCCTGAAAGTATCTGCCTTTGCATTTTTTATTTCAAATTGACCATTTTTATCTGAAACAGTATGATAACTGCTGCTATCGCTTACAGCAAACAAATCAATCTTTGCATTGGCTAGCGGTGTTTTGCTGATGCTGTCAGTCAATTGGCCTTTTATTACAATCGTTTTTGTCTGCGCCTTTGCAGCATTGATGAATAACAACAGAATAACCAGTAAATAGGTAGATTTTACCATGAAAAGTTGTATTATTTTTCTGTTTGACGATAACCGTGCCCAAAAACATGTGCTGGTTTTCTTAAGTGAACCAACTTCATGGTTTTTTAATCTGGTTAAATGACTATAGCAATTGATAAACAGGCTTTCGTAATCCCTCTATTTACCTGTAATTTTGCGGAGCTTTTCAGGACCCGATAATCATATTACTTAGCTAGTGCTCAATGATAAATGAGCGGCAACAATGAACCAGATACCCATTTTAAATACAAGGTTTGAGCAACTGGACGTTTGCGTTTTAATACCTACTTATAATAACAGCCAAAGTCTTGCTGCTGTTATTAATGATGTGGCGCAGTATACCAACAGGATTATTGTAGTAAACGATGGTTGTACAGACAATACCGCACAGGTGCTGCAAAATTTCCCCTTTCTGCAGGTGGTTACACAACCGAAAAATATGGGCAAGGGCAAAGCATTACGTACAGGGTTCGACTTTGCTTACAAGCAAGGCTATAAATATGCCATCTCAATAGATTCAGACGGGCAGCATTTTGCAAAAGACCTTCATTTGTTTTTAGACAAGCTGGAAGAAGATCCCAACGCTATCATTATTGGCGCACGCAATATGAACCAGGAATCCGTGCCAGGCAAAAGTAGTTTTGGCAATCGGTTTTCTAATTTCTGGTTTAAAATAGAAACAGGTATTGTAATGCCAGATACGCAATCCGGCTATCGTTTATATCCTTTGCAACCACTGCAGCGCATCCATTTTTTTACACGCCGCTTTGAGTTTGAGATTGAAGTACTGGTACGTGCTGCCTGGAGAGGCGTTAATATCCTTGCTGTGCCTGTTAGCGTTTATTATGCACCGGCAGAAACACGTGTAACGCATTTCAGACCAGTAAAAGATTTTACCCGCATCAGCATTTTAAATACAGTGCTGGTATTAATTACTGCGCTTTATATTATTCCGAGAAATTTTTTACGCGGCATTTTCAACAAACAAAAAAGAAGAGAGTTTCTGAATCAGCATTTGCTTAATCCACACCATAGTGATGAATTGAAAGCGGTTTCTATTGCCTGGGGAATATTTATGGGCATTGTGCCGCTTTGGGGTTTTCAACTGGCATTGGCCATTTTCTTTGCAGTTATTTTTAAGTTGAATAAAGGGCTGGTTATAATAGCTGCCAATATCAGCATTCCGCCGATGATACCGCTGATAATATTTTTGAGCTATAAAATGGGTGCTTTGTGGATGGGTGAACATGCGATGCCTTTTGTGTTTAATAAAAACATTAGTTTGCACGATATAAGGGCCAACCTGCAACAATACATTTATGGCAGCATTACACTGGCAGTTGTTGCGGCCGTTGTGCTGGGTTTAATCAGCTATTTAGCAATAAAAATTTTTAAAAAGAAGACCTTAGTAGCAGTATAAGCCCAAGTGCATGGAAAAATTATTTATCTCACTGTATAATTTCTTTGAAAAGCAGCGATTACTGTTTTGGGCCATTTTTATAGGCTGTTTTGCACTAACAGGTTTTTTTGCCAGTAAAATAAAGCTGGAAGAAGATATTGCCAACATACTTCCCAAAGACAAAAAAATAGATAAGCTAAGTGAGGTTTTTCAAAACTCAAAGTTTCTTGACAAGCTGGTAATAACCGTATCATTAAAAGATACCACCACCAACGCTGCACCAGATAGCCTGGTAGCTTATGCAGATGCGCTTGTGCCCGCACTAAAAGAAAAGTACAGCTCCTACATCAGCAAAATACAAGACAAAGCAGATGACAGTCTTGTATTGCAAATGTTTGGTTCCATCAACAGTCATCTGCCAATATATCTTGACGCAAAAGATTATAGCGCTATTGACTCTTTGATACAACCTACAGTTTTGCAACAAACCCTGCAAAACAACATCACTACACTTAGCTCACCCGCAGGCATCGCTCTAAAAACAATGATTGCAAAAGACCCAACAGGTATTTCTTTTTTGGGGTTAAAAAAATTGCAACGCCTTCAATACGATGACAATTTTGAGCTCTACGATAATTATATAATTACAAAAGACCAGCAACATTTGCTGTTGTTTATTACACCAACTTACCCGCCCAATAATACCGGTAAGAATCAACAACTATTAAATGGTATTAATGCTGTAACAGATAGTTTAAGCAATCAATCATTTCCAACTGTGCGTGCTGAATATTTTGGCGCCACAGCGGTAGCAGCAAGCAATGCAACTCAATTAAGAAAAGACACTTTGTTTACACAGGGCATTACGGTTGCTTTCCTGGTATTGTTTATTGGATTTTATTTTAGAAAGAAAAGAGCGCCATTGCTTATACTGGTGCCCGTAGCATTTGGTGCATTGTTCTCGCTGGCATTTGTGTATTTAATCAAAGGAAAAATTTCTGTTATTGCATTAGGTGCAGGCTCTGTTATATTGGGCATTGCGGTCAATTACTCACTGCATGTGTTCAATCATTATCGTCATACACACAGTATCCGCCAGGTAATTGCAGATTTAAGCATGCCATTAACTGTGGGCAGCCTTACTACTGTAGGAGGTTTTTTGTGTTTGGAATTTGTAGAATCTTCCATGCTGAAAGATCTTGGCTTATTTGCTGCACTTAGCCTGGTTGGCGCTTCACTTTGCTCGCTTATCTTTTTGCCACATCTTATTTTTTCCAGGGCTGAGGAACAAAAAACAACTGATCCTCCTGCTACATGGATAGACAAGCTTGCAGGTTGGCGGCCAGGGCATAGCAAACTGACTATTGCAATTATTATATTACTAACACTGGTTTTTGCGTGGTATGCAAGATTTGTAAAGTTTGAGCCGGATATGATGCGCATGAACTTTATGAGCACCCAGCTAAAACAAGCAGATAGCAATTTATCTAAGATTAATGCATACTCTTTGCAATCTGTTTATATTATTTCCAGCGGCGCCAATCTTGATGAAGCGCTTGCTAAAAATGAATCTGCCACAGCTGTAGTAGATGAACTTCAGCAAAAAGGAATTGTAAATAAATATTCCGGCGTTTCTTCTTTTATACTTTCACACGCAGCGCAGCAAGAAAAAATAAAAAGATGGAATGATTACTGGACAGCAGAAAAAAAACAACAATTGCTGTCAACATTGAAATGTGCCGGCGCCACTTTAAAATACAATCCAAAAGCTTTTGAACCATTTGCTACGCTACTGAATAAACAATACAGCCCAGTAGACGATTCTCTGGCCGCGGCTATCCGCAAAAACTTTTTGGATGATTATATAACCGAAAAGCCAGGCAAAGCAACGGTTATTACATTGGTGAAAGTAAAACAAGCAAACCGTCAGCAGTTATACAATGCATTTGAACACAACGAAGCAAGTACGGTGATAGATAAGCAATACCTTACCGGCAGGTTTGTAGATATTATTAATGCAGACTTCGGCAGCATAGCATTAATGTCTTCTTTACTGGTGTTTTTTGTTTTGCTGATCTCTTATGGACGTATAGAACTTACGCTGGTATCATTCATCCCCATGTTTATTAGCTGGGTTTGGATACTGGGCATTATGGGCATGCTGGGCATTACTTTTAATATAGTAAACATCATCATCTCTGCGTTGATATTTGGTTTAGGCGATGACTACAGCCTGTTTGTGATGGATGGTTTGTTGCAGGAATATAAAACCGGCAAGCAAAATCTGGGCTCTTACAAGTCTTCCATATTTATTTCTGCTATTACCACAATCGCAGGTCTGGGTGTTTTAATCTTTGCGAAACATCCTGCGCTTCGTTCCATCGCATTGATTGCCATTATTGGTATTTTATGTGTGCTGGTAATTGGCCAGTTGCTGATTCCTTTTCTTTTCAATTTTCTTATTCGCAACCGCATTAAAAATGGACGCTTCCCCTGGACTTTCTTTAGCTTGTTGAAATCCGCTTTTGCTTTTACCTATTTTGCTTCGGGAAGCGTAGTAGTAGCATTAACAGCACTTTTATTTGTAAAGCTCAATCCTTTCAATAAAGAAAAAGGAAAGCTCGTCTATCATACGTTGCTTTCAAAATTTTCGCGAAGTCTTTTATACATCATGCCCAATGTAAAAAAGCGCATCATCAATCCACTCAAAGAAAATTTTTCAAAACCAGCGGTAATTATTTGCAATCATTCCTCATCATTGGATGTATTGCTGGCTATGATGATGCATCCCAAAGTGATCTTATTCATCAATAAAAGAGTATGGAACCTTCCTTTTGTGGGTTTTGTAGTGCGCACGGCAGATTTTTTTCCTACCACAGAAAACACAGAAGAAGGACTTGATAAAATTGCTGAACGGGTAAAGCAAGGATATTCTGTAGTTGTGTTTCCGGAAGGCACACGTTCTTTGGATGGTGAAATCAAACGTTTTCACAAAGGCGCATTTTATGTAGCTGAAAAACTAAACCTGGATATTTTACCCGTGCTTATTCATGGCACGCATTATGCGCTCAGTAAAGACGATTTCCTGGTAAAAGATGGTCAGCTTACATTATCGTACCTGCTGCGTATTCAACCCAATGATGCTAATTATGGAGTTGGTTATGCAGAACGCACAAAAAAAATCAGCCGGTATTTTAAAACTGAATTTGAAACATTGCGCCGGCAGATAGAACAGCCTGCTTATTTTAATGAGCAATTGCGATACAACTACATTTACAAAGGCCCGGTGCTGGAGTGGTACATGCGTATAAAAGTGAAGATGGAAAAAAACTACCAGGTCTTTAATGAACTGCTGCCACGCAAAGGAAAGATACTGGACATTGGCTGCGGTTATGGATTTATGCCTTATATGATGCATTTTGTTTGTCCGGAACGTGAAATAACAGGCCTGGATTATGACGAACAAAAAATTGCCACGGCCAATCATTGCTTTAGTAAAGACGATAAAATAAATTTCGTGCATGCAGATATAACTCAATATCCTTTTGAAAAATATGATGCTATTGTAATGATGGATATATTGCATTACCTGCAGCCATCGCAACAGCAACTGGTAATTGAGAAGAGCATACAGAGTATCAACGCCGGTGGCGTTATTATTATAAGAGACGGGAACAAGGATTTAGAAGAAAGGCATAAAGGCACAAAGCTTACCGAGGTATTTTCCACAAAAATTATTGGCTTCAACAAAACAACTGCTGAAGGCTTGTCATTTTTATCTGGTAATATGATAAAAGAAATTGCAGCGGCACACCAGATACAATGCACAGAAATAGACGAAACAAAATTTACTTCGAATATCATTTTTGTATTAAAAAAGAATGAAGCATAAGCGTGGGTCCATTTGATATCATAATCATTGGTAGCGGCATGGGTGGCCTTGTTTGCGGCGATATTTTAAGCCGCGAAGGTTATCGCATTTGCATAGTAGAAAAGAACAAACAAATTGGCGGTTGCCTGCAAACTTATGCAAGAGATAAAGTGGTGTTTGACTCTGGTGTGCATTACGTTGGTGCTTTGGGCAAAGGGCAAAACCTTTACCAGGTTTTTAAATACATGGGGTTGATGGATAAGCTGAAACTGCAGCAAATGGAGCAGGGTGTTTTTGATAAAATTATTATTGATGGTGATGATAAGGAATATGAATATGCACAGGGTTACGAAAATTTTATCAATCACCTGCTGAAAGATTTTCCGGAAGAAGAAAAAGCTTTGCGTACGTATTGTGATATGATAAAGTACGTCTGCAGTTGCTTCCCGCTGTACAATTTGCGTCCGGGTAGTGAAGATGAAAAAACACCTGTTCTTACCATCGATACAAAAGGTTATATTGAATCTATCACCAGCAACAAAAAATTGCAGGATGTTTTAGCTGGCAATAATTATCTCTATGCGGGCGAAGCAGATAAAACTCCTTTTTATGTACATGCACTTATACTAAACCATTACATTGAAAGCTCCTGGAAATGCATTGACGGCGGATCGCAGATAGCCAAAATACTGGCAAAAAATATAAGAGAAAGAGGCGGAGAGATTATAAGGGATTGCGCTGTTACTGCAATAATAGATGAGAGCGAAAAAATAAGTTTTGTTGAGTTAGAAAACGGCAAGCGTCTGCATGCAAAATATTTTATCAGCAATATCCATCCTGCAAAAACATTAGATCTTGTTAGCTCACCGGTTATAAGAAATGCCTATCGCAATCGCGTAAAGAGCCTGCAAAACTCTATTTCTTCTTTCTGCGTGAACATTGTTTTTAAGAAAAACAGTTTTAAATATTTTAGCCACAATTATTATAGCCATAAGCCAGGTTGTTTATGGAGCATGGCTGATTATACAGAAGAAAACTGGCCATTGGGGTATTGCGTATTTATGCCTTACACTTCTAAAACGGGTGAGTATGCAGAAGGTATGACTCTGCTTACGTATATGCGTTACGATGAGGTTGAAGAATGGGCCCATACTTTTAATACTGTTTCATGTGCCAATAACCGAGGAGAAACCTATGATGCTTTTAAAAAAAGAAAAGCAGAAAAATTGATAGACGAAGCTGCCAAAAAATTTCCTGGTTTAAAAGATAGCATACATAGTTATTACAGCTCCACCCCCCTTTCTTTCAGAGATTATATTGGCAACGATGACGGCTCTATGTATGGAATTGTTAAAGATTACCGTGATCCGTTAAAAACTTTTATCTCTCCGCGAACTAAATTGCCCAATCTTTATTTTACTGGACAGAACCTGAACCTGCATGGCATTTTAGGGGCAACCATGAGTGCGATAGTAACTTGCATGGCCATTACTGGTAATAACGATATTATTGAAAAGATTAAGAATGCGTAAAAAGAACAGATTTTGGAGAAGGCTTTTAAGAACCTTGCTGGTAATAGCAGGATTATTGTTGATCGGTTTTGTGTGGCTGGCTATTATTGCTCATGTAAATCCGCCCAAACCTGCAGACACCAGCAGCCTGCAATTGCAACGCACAGAACCTTCTCCCGGATTATATACCATAAAAGATAGTTGGTTTAGAAAGAGCAACAGCGGCCTGTACGAATTGTATGTGGAAGGCAATCCGTACGAAATGGGCGTTATAAACGGAAAGCTGACAAAGGAACTGGTGCAACGACAGGAAGATCATTTTACAGAACAAATCAATAAAATGATTCCTTCTAATTTTTACCGTCATTTTTTAAAGTATGCTATTGGCTGGTTCAACAGGCATTTAACAGACAATGTAACGGAAGAATACAAAGAAGAGATTTATGGCGTTTCCAACTCCGCATCAGACAAGTATGATTATATCGGCTCCAATTACCAACGCATTTTAAACTATCATGCCGCACACGATATTGGCCACGCATTGCAAAGCATGGCATTGGTGGGTTGCACTTCTTTTGGCACCTGGGGCAACGCTGCAGATAGCAATATGATCATTGGCCGCAATTTTGATTTTTATGTGGGTGATAAGTTTGCAGAAGATAAAATTGTTGCTTTTTTCAATCCTTCTGCCGGCCATAAATTTATGACAGTAACCTGGGGCGGCTTTATTGGTGCTGTTTCTGGTATGAATGACCAGGGGCTTACAGTTACCATTAATGCAGACAAAACAAGTATTCCTTCCGGTTCTGCTACACCGGTTTCTTTGGTGGCAAGAGAAATATTGCAATACGCCGGTAACACAGCAGAAGCGCTTGCTATTGCACGTAAAAGAAAAATGTTTGTGTCAGAATCTTTTTTAATTGGATCTGCGGCAGACAACAAGGCCATCATTATAGAAAAAACACCCGATACGCTGGATGTTTATGATCCACAGAAAAAATACATTGTATGTGCCAATCATTTCCAGGGTAAAGATTTGCTAAACAGTTCTTCTAATATTGAGCAAATACGTGAGAGTGCTTCAGATTATCGATACAAAAGAGTTATGCAACTGATAGACACAAACGGAACCAACACAGTACAAAAGACTGTTGATCTTTTGCGTGATCGCCGTGGGCTTAATAATGCAGATATAGGCATGGGCAATGAAAAAGCAGTGAACCAATTAATAGCGCATCACTCTATTGTTTTTGAGCCCAAGAAAAGACTGGTATGGGTTTCATCTTCACCCTGGCAGTTAGGCCAGTATGTTGCCTACGATTTGAATAAAGTTTTTGCTTTAAAGGGAATGAAGCAAAACAAAGAAATTGCAGATGCGGAACTAAACATTGCTGCAGATAGTTTCCTGCTTAGCAACGATTATAAAAACTTTACGCTTTTCAGAACATACAAACAACGCATCTCAGAGGGGTTGCCAATAAATACAGATAGTTTGGTGATGAGCAACCCGCAATACTATCATACGTATGTATTAGCAGGCGATTATTGGTTCAAACAAAAAAAATATGCAGAAGCCTTGCCTTATTATAAGGCAGCATTAACAAAAGTAATTGCCACCAAAAAGGAAGAAGACCATGTTAATGCGCAGATAGCAGACTGCCTCAAAAAAATAAATGCTCAAAAATGATAAGCGGCATAGGCATAGACATAGTAGAAGTAGAAAGAATTGCCAGCAAAATTGGCAAGGACCAAGGCTTTAAAGAACTGGTTTTTTCTGCTGCTGAAATTGCCTATTGCCAAGCTGCTGCAAATAAATATGAACACTATGCTGCCCGTTTTGCTGCCAAAGAAGCTTTCTTTAAAGCAACAGGCACCGGTTGGGCAGAAGGAACATCGTTTAATGAAATTGAAGTAGGGCACGATGAAAAAGGCAAACCTATTTTGAAATTCCTGGGCCGCACTGCAACTACATTGGAACAAAAAGGGATCGGTAAAGTTTTTGTATCATTGAGCCATGTAAAAACGATGGCTACGGCAATGGTGGTGATAGAGCAAATGTAAACAATGTGATAAATGTGATGAATGTGAAAGTGTCTGATGTGAAGATGTCGGATGTCTGATTTGTTAATTGCCTAAATTCGTAAGCGCAAATTACAAACTTTGGCATCGAAGCAAAAGGCTCAAAGCTAGGAGCTAATAGCTAGGAGCTATAAAAATCATGGTTCAGACAATGGAGTATTCTACAGAAACAGCCCGGCTATCTAAAGATCAAATACAATTGCGGCAGCAGGAAAAATTGCAGCAAACACTCGCTTACCTGCAACAGCATTCTCCTTTTTATCAACAACTGTTTGATGAACATTCCATCAATATTGCTTCTATAAAAACACTGAAAGATTTACAGCAACTGCCTCTTACTACCAAAGAAGATTTGCAGCAGCGTAACAACGACTTTTTATGTGTACCAAAGAACAAGGTGATAGAATATACATCTACTTCTGGTACACTTGGCAGCCCGGTTACCATTGCGCTTACAGAAAATGATTTGCAAAGACTGGCTTTTAATGAATACAGTTCTTTCCTCTGTGCAGACGGAAGTGCCAATGATATTTATCAACTGATGCTTACATTAGACAGGCAGTTTATGGCAGGTATGGCATATTATTCAGGCATTCGCAAAATGGGTGCTGGCATCATTCGTGTGGGTCCTGGTGTGCCTTCTTTGCAATGGCAAACCATACAGCGCATTCAGCCTACTGCCATTGTAGGCGTGCCTTCTTTTATTCTTAAGCTGATTCAATACGCAAAAGAACACGGAATAGACATTAACAACAGCTCTGTAAAAAAAGCAGTTTGCATCGGAGAAAACATTCGCAATACAGATTTCTCTTTCAATATCCTGGGCAAGAAGATTACAGAAGCATGGAATATTCAATTGTATTCTACCTATGCCAGCACAGAAATGCAAACAGCTTTTACAGAATGCGGTGCAGGTCGTGGCGGACATCTTAACCCCGAGTTGCTGATTGTAGAATTGCTCAATGAAAAAAATGAAGCGGTAGCTGCCGGTGAAGCGGGTGAAGTTACCATTACAACATTAGGTGTAGAAGGCATGCCATTGTTGCGCTACAAAACCGGCGATATCTGCATGTATGTAGATGAAACTTGTAGCTGTGGTCGCAATACACTGCGACTAACGCCGGTGCTTGGCCGAAAAAAGCAAATGATTAAATACAAGGGAACTACGCTTTATCCACCTGCATTGTTTGATTTGCTGAACGAAATGGAAGAGGTGCAGGATTATATAGCAGAAGTTTATAGCAATGATATTGGCATGGATGAAGTGTTGCTGCATATTCTGCCTAGCAATGCATCAGAAGAAACAGACCGCCGCATACGTGCGTATTTGCAAGCCAAGCTGCGGGTAAGTCCACATGTAAAATACATAACCGCTGTAGAAATGCAGAAAATACAATTTCCCGAAGGCAGTAGAAAACCAATAAAATTTATTGATAAAAGATAGCCAGCGTAAATTATGTACGCGGTTTTTTATGAGCCCGGCGATAGAATTACTAGTTAGCATCGTTGCGCTGTGTCCCGTACCTTTTGGTCGGGGTCGCACTCTTGTACAAAACATCATTATTCAACGATTGACAAAAGAAGAAACCTTGATCTAATATGGATATTAACTTGGAAAAATTGCGTGGCAAATATGTTTACCTGGAATTGCTAACAGAACAGCACAAAGATTTTTTACAAAATGCTGCACGGGATGAAAGGATTTGGGAGTTTACAAAGGCCTTTCAAATGGATGAAACTTACGAAAACCAGTTTGATAGCTATTTTTCCATTGCCATGGATAAAACAGCTATGCATGGCCAGCAGGCTTTTGTAATTAAAAAAGTGGCAGACAATTCCATCATTGGGATGACGCGTTTTTATGAAATCAACCCAAAAGACAAAAGGGCTGCTATTGGTTATACCTGGTATATACCTGCTGTTTGGGGTAAGGTTTATAATAAAGAATGCAAGCTGCTGATGCTGCAATATATTTTTGAAACCGCTGGTTATAACCGTGCAGAGTTTCACGTTGCGCACCAGAATATTCGTTCTCAAAAAGCGGTAGAGAAAATTGGTGGCCTTAAAGAAGGTGTTTTAAGAAAGTACGGCTTTCGCAATGATGGCAGCATTCGGCATACAGTGGTGTTCAGCATTATTGATGATGAGTGGCCAATGAAAAAAGAAAACCTGCTTCGTTTAATTTCTGCAGGTGAAAATCATTAACTTTATACAACAGTAATCTTATTTATGGCTTTGTTTACTCAAATACCTTCCTGGTTGAAAAACAAATACCTGCTCACAGCCATTGGTTTTGTGATTTGGATGTTGTTTTTTGATGACAGGGATTGGTATGTAACCGCAGTAAAACAAAAGCATGAATTAAATGAGCTGAGGAAAAGCAAAGCCTATTACGAAGATCAGATTACTACTACTCGAAAAGAACTGGATAAGCTGAAAATCAACGCCTTAACTATTGAAAAATATGCCCGCGAGAAATACCTTATGAAGCGGGACAATGAAGATCTTTTTGTGATTGAGCCCTCACAAAAGGCTAACTAAGACCCATAAACGTCATTTTGGCTCTCCTTTGGCTGATCGCCCCTTTAAATAATATTATATTTATACAATAACGAGACTTATTGCTCGTTTATATTACGGACGTTCCAAAGCTGGACACTTTGGAAAATTTTTATAATGGACAAAAAATGGTTTGCCTATGTCAATCTTTACACCGGAAGATTTGATCTCGTATTTGTATCAAGAAACTTCCCCCAGTGATACCACTGCAATTAAGGACGCTTTAGCTAACGATTGGGCTTTACAGCAGAAATTTAATGTAATTAAAGATTCAGTGAATCAGCTTACTAGCAAGCTGTATGCACCACGTGCTGAAGTTTTACTGAATGTGCTGAACTACGCCCGCGAAACAATGCCGGTTACTACAGAATAACCTGGTTGTTATAAAAGGCTAAGAAATTTATTTCCTGGTTTTTTATTACTAAGTGTCTTAAGTGCAGTTGAAAGAACTTAAAAATCATGTACATCGCGTACATGATTTTTTTTTGCCCGTTACTGAATGGCGTTATGATCGATCATTGGTGTTTTATACTGGCAACTTTAGTGATACCTGTATTCAAAGAAATCTTTTTTAAAAACATTTTAATAAAGAGAGATTTTCTAACGGGCAAAAAAATTGCCTTTGTAAAACAAAGGCAATTGATAAGTTAGTACGTTTAAATGTTACTATTCCGACAAGAGTACATATTCAACACGTCTGTTGTATTTACGGGCTGCAGGAATGTCTTTACCATTTGCACTTGTTTCTGCCTGCAGCGGGCAACATTTTCCCAATGCCTCACCTTTGAGGCGGCTTTTATCAATACCTTTTTTAACCAGGTATTTTATACAAGCATCTACACGTTTCTGGGCCAGTTTCACATTATATTCATCAGAACCCTTGCCATCTGTATAACCACTAAGCTGCACTTTAACGGTTGGATAAGTATTCATCATCTCAGCCAGGCTGTCTAAATTAGTATTGGAGATTGCGTTAAGGCTGCTTTTTCCAAATCCAAAATTACCTACATAAGTGGCATTAGTATTTGTGTTCTTTGATTCATCAGCAATATTTTCTGTCGAATCAACAGCATTTGTGTCTAAACTAGTATTTGTCTTTAAACCAGCTTTTGTATTTAAACTGGTTAAAGCAAGGGCATCAATTTGCAAAGTATCCTCACCGGTTTTCAACTGATGGATAATATGGTTTGATTGCTGGCTATAAGCATCTTTTTCTGCCACCACATCAAATTCAGAAATGTTTCTAACAGCAAACCGGTATTTGCCCTGTTCGTCAGTTACCACCGATTGCAGTTCACGGTTGCCGTTGCGGCTATCAATGGCACGGACAATAACACCTTGCAATGGTTGATTGGTATTGCCATCTGACACCACTCCATTTACCTGCAGGCCATTATTTTGCTGAATTGTATAAACAGCCAAACAACATTCTCCCGCGCCGCGGTCAGAACTAATATATCCAGCGTTCCAGCAGCTTACTTTATCTGTAGAAGTAAAAAACAGATCGTCTTTGGACGAGTTGAGCGGCGCCCCGGGATTAACCGGTTGTTCCCAGGTGGAAGAATCAATATTTCCATGCGAAGAATAAAGATCGAACCCACCCATGCCGATACGGCCATTGCTAGAGAACACGAGGCTACCGCTTTTTGAATGATAATAGGGAGAAAACTCATCTTCTGCAGTATTAATTTCGAAGCCCATATTTTCTACCGATAAAGTATTTCCGCTGCTATCGAGGCTAGCTTTCCAGATATCGTATTTACCTGAACCTCCAGGCCTGTCTGAAGTATACAAAAGATATTTCCCGTCATCGGTAATAAAAGGCTGCGCAGAATTATAATCTGGCTTATTTACTTTTTCATCAAGCATAACCGGACTGCCCCATTCACCATTTTCATCTTTCACAGACACGTAAACAGAACTGTTTGTTTTTGCTTCTTTTTTATACCAGCGGGTAAAATACATTCTGCGTCCGTCTGCCGAAAAACTGGCCATTCCTTCATTCATACCATCGTTTTTTCCATTTATAACCTGGCGACCGCCATTTACAAAATCAAAACCTGGTTCAGTAGTATACAAACCGTTAATGAATGCAGTGCTGTTTTTACCTTTTTTTGTAACAACATTTTGCTGCGCAATGCCGGTGAAGACCATGCTGTTTTCACTTTTCAATGCAAGCGCATAAGATGAAGTGTGCAAACCATCGCGTAGTCTTTCAACCTGGAAACCCTTTAAAGGCTTGTTCATTTCAGCTTCAATAAATTTCAGGTTATTCAGCTCGCGGGCCACATCTATTCTTAATTCGCCCGGAAGGTTTGGTTCTGCTATAATTTTAGTAAGCAACCCGGTTGCTTCGGCATATTTTTCATTGGCCCGCAGGCATACTGCATACCAATATCGTGTACTGGCACTTGTATTCTTCGACTGCTTGCAGGCTTCTTTATACCATTTCTCTGCGTTTTTATAATCATGAACCTGCCGGTAAGATTCTGCAAGGTTCAATACAATTCCCTTATTAAAATTGGGCCTGCCTGTTATGCCTTTGCTGATTTTTTCAATTGCATAAATGGCCATTTGCGGTACCCGGTGCTTTTCTGTTGACAGATATTTCTCATAATACTGCGCAGCTTCATAATAGTTCTTTAATTCAAATTGATAATTGCCCTGTTTAATAAGCGGAGGCTGAGCCTGCGCCTGGCTTGCCTGGACGGAGCATCCGATTGATACAGCCAGTAATAATTTGTGATTCATAATGCTGGTTAATAAGTTTTGTGGAATTCATAAAAACTGATTTTCAGGTTTCTATTAAAACCTGGGACAGTTAAATGATTTTGTTTTCAAATCGCGTTTAAGCATGCCTGTGAAAGACAGGGATAATTCAATACTATTATTGCGATTAGCGGCTGACATAGAAGAAGCATTTACATCGTAACTCACTCCAACTGTAAACCCTTTATAATAGAATCCGGCAAATGGGGCTATGGCATCATTCATGCGCCAGTTGCCTCCCACCATCACATCTACATTAGAAGAAACATAGAGTTGTGCATAAAGACCGGCCATTTTTTCTTCTGCCTGGCCCTGCTTCATATACAGTATGTTTGGTACTACCGTGAGTTGATCAGACATGCTGATACGTGCACCTGCTTGCACACTGTACCGCACCGGCAATGCCCCGGCTTTACCCGCCGATAAAAAAGTGCTTTTGGGGCTGGTAATATGAAAGGCCGATACACCAACATAGGGGTTTATTTTTTTCTCTGGTGTTGCGTCCATGTATGCAATGCCAACACCAGCATCAAAAGCAGATATGGATGATGTGCTGAATACTTCTCCGGAATTGTTTCCTTCAACGTAGCCAAGGCCCGCAGACCATTGGCTACCAAATTGCAATTTTGATATGTCAAACCGCCGGTTAAGTATACCGCACTGCAATGCAAGTGCTATGTATTTATCGCCGTTTTCGCCCATTCTTATGCCGGTGTAAGACATGCTTGCATAAGCGTTCGTAAAATTGTAAGACTTATCATTGCTGGCCTGGTTTAGCAAACTCACGCCAAAATTTGCGTTCTTGTTTGTTACAAAGTCGCCCGAAAGGCCGCGTGTGGTAAGTGCATTTCCATACTGGCTTCGCCATATGGCAGAAACGCGGTAATCGCCATCAATTGCGCCGGTAAGGGCAGGGTTTATTGCTGTTGGATATACATAATACTGAGAAAAATGAGGATCCATCTGTGCCTCTGCCTGCGGGCAAAAACCGGCACTCAATAAAAGTGCAAAGAGCAGTTTGCGTGGTGAATGTTTTGTGTTTTTCATAAAAAATTTGTTTCTGATTGTGCTGATTTTTTTGATTACATAAACCAACCTGCGTTAGCGTACCAGGTTAAAGGTTGATTTCTTACTGAATTCTTTTCCGCTGTACAGTTTTCCGCGTACAGTGTATATATAAGGTCCTGCTGGTTGAAGAACATTTTTGTAATAACCATTCCAGCCTGTTGCAGGATCTTTTGTTTCAAAAAGTAATTGACCCCACTGGTTAAACACACGCATCTCTATTTCTTTTACAGACCTTCCGTATACTTTGAATACATCATTGTTGCCATCGCCGTTTGGAGTGAATGCATTCGGCATAAAGAAATCTTTATCGTTTGGCTCTGGTATCACTTTCAGGAAAGCGGTATCTGTACAACCGCTCTGCGATTTAATCACCACTGAATAAAGCGTGGTATCTAATATTATCAGCGTTTGTATATTGGCAGTCTGGTTACTGAATGAAGCAGTCGGTGTCCACGCTAATACGCTGAAGTTGTTGATTCCACTTGCAGTAAGCGTAACATAGCTATCTGCTTTTACTGGCGTTGGACTGGCGGTTAAAACAGCATTAACGGGGTCTACATCCACTTTTACAGTATGGCTGGTTTTACAACCAGCTACATTAGTTGCTGTAACCACATAGCTTGTGCTGGTAGCCGGTGTTACTACATAATTGTTATTGGTGCCAAGGTTAGTCCATTCGATGGTTCCATCGGTTGAGCTGGCCCTGATGGTGGCCGGTTTGCGCGGGCAAATCAATGTATCAGGGCTGGTAGTAAGCGAAGGCGGTGTGCTTATATAAATAGTATCGGGAACAGAAGTTGCTGTGATACCGCATGCATCATATACTTTTCTGCGGTATAGGGTTTGTACATTAATTGCAGTAGTAAAAGTATAAGTGTTGCCAGTTGCGGTTAAATCATTTGTCCAGGTTGTGCCATTATCAGTAGAATATTGCCAATAGTAAATATAACCACCACATCCGCCGCTGGCTGCCGCTGTCACTGTCAATGGAGTTGGTGGTATTGTGCTACCGCAAATAGTTTGACTAGGAGCAATAACATCCGGTACCAAAGGAGCTATATCTGTAGCAAGTGTAAACCTTGCCCCGTTACCTAATGTGACAGGTAAAGAAGTGCTCCACAAACTACCGCTGGTATTTACAAGTGGCACCACGGTAGAGCTGGCAGAATAGTTACCACTGTTATCATATATCAGATAATAATTGGTACCTGTCAGCAATGAAGGCACATCCAAATTGGTATTAGCCACATCAAATTGCAAAAACACCGCCTGCCCGCCGCTTATATTTGTTTGGCTCCTGTAATTATAGTTTAGCAAAGCCTTACCAGTTGGTGCAGAAACCATCGTCCAAGCGGGGTTGCCCGATGCTCCTGAATTATCCGAAATGGTAAAAAAGTTTTTATCAGTATTAAAAGTCGCAGTACGTGCAGCTGCATTGTTATTCGAAGCAAAGTCGTTGTCAAGCGCCACTGTTAAGATGCCACGGACATTTTGAGATGCAGATACTTTTTGTAACAACCCTGAATTATCATCGCGGCCTATACCGAAAATATTGTACCCGAATGGACCTGCAACTCCTGCGCTCCACATTGTGGTAGTGCCATCACTGGCCAGGTAATCTGTTGCAGTGGTTTGAGATATTGAAATGCCATATTTAAGAGCCAGGTAGCTTTCAATCTTGTTTTTATTAGTAGTTTGGTCTGTATTATAAGTGATAATCTCAGCAATTGCACTATTTGTACTACTACCCGTGCTGGTGGAACCCGCCCCTATAAAGAACAAGGCATCGCCTGTGGTAGTACTGGTTCCGTTTAGAGCGGTACCTACTACTCCGTTCCATGAACTTGAAGAGCCGCTACTATTGCTAAATATATCTGCCAGGTAAACAGTACTGGGTGAAGTTGTTGTTGCAGCAGTTGCTCCAGCATTCTTGTACGTAAACGCTCCGTTGGTACTGGAGGAATAATAATTTCCAATATTCCAGGGATTTGTAACGGGATTATTGTCAAGACCATAGCGATAGTTGATACCGGTGATGGAACCAGCAGCTGATTTGTAAACAATAAACTGCGCATTGTTTACGCCATTTACAACATTGCTTTCTGGCATAGCGCCACTATTTCCTGCTGCAGGCGTCGCCAGTCCGTTATTGGTGCTGCTGCTAAACGTAACTGCCGGGTTAAAATTGATTTTGTTTAAAGATGTATCTGGTCCTGCGCTGCTTACTTTAGATGCTATCCAGTTGTTGGCACTCTGGTCGGTCCAGGAGTTTACTATATTACCAGATGCATTGATACCGGCATCTGCCTTAAACCATACGTTTGCTGGTACGCCTGCGGGAGACTGCGGCTGTGCAGACGCCAGTGTAAACTTGGCACCGTTAGAAAAGCTAATGGCTGATGATAAAGACCACAAACTGCCACTGGTATTTACAAGTGTTATTACCTGTGAGCTGGGTGAAATAGTACCACTATTATCGTAGACCAGGTAATAACTGCTTCCACCCGCAAGTGTCGGCACATCATAGTTACTATTGGCAACATCAAATTGCAGGAACACCGGTTGCGCTGCAGCGTTAGTTTGCACCTGCCACTGGCTACTTAAAATAAGTTTGCCTGAAGGGGCTGCGGTGGCCGTCCATGATGGATTGCCTGTTGCAGCTGAATTATCAGAAATAGTTATAAAGCTATTGTCTGCGGTAAATGTAGCTGTACGTGCTGTCGCAATGTTAGCCGATACAAAATCATTTTGCAATGCTGCTGTTAAAATACCACGAGTGTTCTGTGATGCGGATACTTTTTGCAACAGTTGTGAATTATCATCGCGGCCTATACCAAAAATATTATTGATATAACCTGCTGCTGCGCTGTTGCTCCACATCTTAGTGGTGCCATCGCTGGCTATATAATCTGTTGCAGTGGTTTGATCAAGCGATATACCGTATTTAAGTGCCATATAGCTCTGCACTCTTTGTACCTGGTCATTGGTTAAATAACCCGATGGATAAACAATTGTTTCTGGTATATCTCCAAAGGCGTCTACATCTTCGTATGAGCCAAAGTGGTCGTAATAGACGGTAGGCGATGCGGACTTTAGTTTATTCTGGATGGTAGAAGCAAGGCCATTTTTTATTAGTGTAACAGCACTTACAACACCTACAGGCACCTTTATCACAGCTGTAACCAATGCCCGTTCCTGGTTGGCCCAGGTAAGTGAGCTGGCTCCCAAACCCCCATTCCACACGGCTAAAACAGACGCGTTGCTGACTGCAGGTAATGAATAAAAACCCGTATTGTCGGCCCAAATACCATTAAAACTGGA
Source organism: Chitinophagaceae bacterium (assembly GCA_047602295.1). Classification (GTDB taxonomy): domain Bacteria; phylum Bacteroidota; class Bacteroidia; order Chitinophagales; family Chitinophagaceae; genus JACMLD01. The sequence goes on from JASGHP010000001.1 coordinate 456,406, forward strand.
GCCTATGCGTTTGGCAATAGTAAAATTGGTTGAGTTGGCCATGGTTAATGTACCAGTAGCGTTAAGGCCAAGTCTGCCAAAATTTTTTGTAAATGTTGCTGCAGGATTAAAGTTGAACAAATTAGAACTGGCACTGTAGGTTATTGTATTGCCCGCTGAGCCAGCGATAGCAGTTGTGTTGTTTCCATTGCTCGAATGATCGGCCCAGGTAGCAATATTGCTGCCGGATAAGGTTATATCGGCAGTTGCATCTGCTTTAAACCATAATGCTTCGCCTGCCACACCACCAGGTGATGGTAGTGCAACCGATGCCAATGTAAACTTAGCACCATTAGGAAAACTAATGGCTGATGATAAAGACCACAAGCTGCCACTGGTATTTACAAGTGGTATCGTTGTTGAGCTGGGTGAAATAGTGCCGCCATTATCATACACCAGGTAATAACTGCTGCCTGCTACAAGTGCTGGCACATCATAATTACTATTAGCAACATCAAATTGCAGGAACACCGGTTGCGCTGCAGCGTTAGTTTGCACCTGCCACTGGCTGCTTAAAATAAGTTTGCCTGCAGGGGCCGAACTACCCGTCCAGGTAGGGTTGCCCGCCGCTGAATTATCAGAAATAGTTATAAAGCTATTGTCTGCAGCAAATGTAGCTGTACGTGCAGCCGCATTGTTGGCAGAAGTAAAATCATTTTGCAATGCTGCTGTTACAATGCCACGGCCACTTTGCGATGCTGATATTTTTTGTAATAATTGCGAATTATCATCGCGGCCTATACCAAAAATATTATTGATATAACCTGCTGCTGCGCTGTTGCTCCACATTTTGGTAACGCCATCGCTGGCCAGGTAATCTGTTGCAGTAGTTTGGTCGAGCGATATGCCGTATTTAAGGGCCATATAGCTCTGCACTCTTTGTACCTGATCATTGGTTAAATAACCCGATGGGTAAACAATCATTTCTGGTATATCCCCAAATGCATCTACATCGTCATCTGTGCCTGCGTGGTCGTAATATATAGTAGGCGATGCAGACTTTAGTTTATTCTGGATGGTAGAAGCAGCGCCATTCTTTAATAATGTAACAGCACTTACATTGCTTACAGGCACTTTTATTACAGCCGTAACCAATGCCCGTTCCTGATCAGCCCAGGTAAATGAGCTGGCCCCCACACCTCCATTAAACACCGCTAAAGTAGACGGCGGATTAACTACAGGTAATGAATAAAAACCCGTATTGTCGGCCCAGATGCTATTAAAAGTGGTAGCACCAACCCTTTTGGCAATAGTAAAATTGGTGGTATTGGCCATAGCAATTGTACCAGTAGCATTAAGGCCAAGTCTGCCCAAATTTTTAATAAACGTTGCCGTAGGGTTATAGTTGAATAAATTAGAGGTGGCATTGTAAGCTACTCCACTGCCCCCAGAACCAGCAATCGTCGTTGTGTTGTTTCCATTGCCCGAATGATCGGCCCAGGCAGCAATATTGCTGCCGGATAAGGTTATATCGGCAGTTGCATCTGCCTTTAACCATACTGATGCTCCTGCTACACCACCAGGTGATGGTGGTGCAACTGATGCCAATGTAAACTTGGTACCATTAGGAAAACTAATGGCTGATGATAAAGACCACAAGCTGCCACTGGTATTTACAAGTGGCACTACCTGTGAGCTGGGTGAAATAGTTCCACTATTATCGTAAACGAGGTAATAACTACTGCCTGCTACAAGTGCGGGCACATCATAATTGCTATTAGCAACATCAAATTGCAGAAATACCGGTTGCGCTGCAGCGTTAGTTTGCACCTGCCACTGGCTGCTTAAAATAAGTTTGCCTGCGGGGGCCGAACTACCCGTCCAGGTAGGGTTGCCCGCCGCTGAATTATCAGAAATAGTTATAAAGCTATTGTCTGCAGCAAATGTAGCTGTACGTGCAGCCGCATTGTTAGCTGATACAAAATCGTTTTGCAATGCTGCTGTTACAATACCACGGCCATTTTGGGATGCTGATACTTTTTGTAACAGTTGCGAATTATCATCGCGGCCTATACCAAAAATATTATTGGTATAACCGGCTGCTGTGCTGTTGCTCCACATTTTGGTAACACCATCGCTGGCCAGGTAATCTGTTGCAGTAGTTTGATCAAGCGATATACCGTATTTCAAAGCCATGTAGCTTTGAATTCTTTGTATCTGAACGCTGGTTAAAGAACCCGATGAGTAAATAATTGTTTCTGGAATATCACCAAATGCACTTCCATCACCGCCTGTGCCTGCATGGTCGTAATAAACAGAAGCAACCCCCATACTGAGCGGGTTTGTAGAAGCAGCGCCATTTTTAAATAGCGTAACGGCACTTACATTACTTACAGGTGCCTGTAGCACAGCTGTAACTAATGCTCGCTCATTATCTGCCCAGTTAAATGAGCTGGACCCATACCCTCCGTTCCATAATCCTAAAGTCGCGCCATTACATAGTGGTATAATATGTGTGCCAATACCACCGTCGCTCCAAATGCTGTTAAAACCGGTAGCTCCTATCCGTTTGCAAACAGTAAAATTGGTAGTGTTGCCCATAGGTATCGGTGTGTTAAGGGCAATTCTTCCAAAAGTATTTTTAAACGTGGCAGCGGGGTTAAAGTTGAACAAATTAGAGGTGGCACTGTAGGCTATTGTATTGCCCGCTGAGCCAGCGATAGCAGTTGTATTGTTGCCATTTCCTGAATGGTCAGCCCAGGTAGCAATATTGCTACCGGATAAAGTGATATCAGCAGTTGCATCTGCCTTTAGCCATACTGCTGCGCCCGGCACACCACCAGGTGATGGCAATGTACCCACTGCCAGCGTAAATTTAGCTCCGTTGGAAAAGTTAACAGGTAATGCAGTACTCCACAAATTGCCACTGGTATTTACAAGTTGTATTAGCTGAGAGCTGGCTGAGATAGTGCCTCCATTATCATATACCAGGTAATAACTGGTGCCTGCAGAAAGTGCTGGCACATCATAATTGCTATTGGCAACATCAAATTGCAGAAACACCGGTTGTGCTGCGGCGTTAGTTTGCACCTGCCACTGACTGCTGAGTATTTGTTTTCCTGCAGGGGCTGATGTGCTTGTCCATACAGGATTGCCTGTTGCAGATGAATTATCTGAAATGGTAAAAAAGTTTTTGTCTGCAGCAAAAGTTGAGGTGCGTGCAGCCGCATTATTGAGAGATGTAAAATCATTATCCAATGCCACGGTTACAATGCCTCGGCTGTTCTGCGATGCGGATACTTTTTGTAAAAGTTGCGAATTATCATCGCGGCCTATACCAAAAATATTATTGGTATAGCCAGCTGCTGCGATGTTGCTCCACATTTTCGTGGTGCCATCGCTGGCCAGGTAATCTGTTGCCGTGGTTTGATCAAGTGATATACCGTATTTAAGGGCCAGGTAGCTTTCTACCCGGTTTTTGGCTGTAGATGAGGTGTTTGCAATAGCCGAAGGGAAAGCTATGATCTCACCAATATCTGCATTTGCATACGAAGTAGTACTTGGACAACTGCCGACAAAAAATTTGGCATTGCCTGCTAATTGCGGTACGTTCTCCGTAACACGATTACCCTGATCCTTTCCATTTAAATAGCTATATACATTACTAGGATCTGCAGTCAGACCGCCGGCTGCGCTGGTTATCATACATTGATTAGCGCTCAGCGTAGGCGTACTGCCAAAATTTGGCGACCATTGGCCACCGGTTACTAGCATCTGTCCGCTTTGCGAAGCAGCTATATCAGTTGTTGCCACACAAAAATTTGCATACCAATATAAAAAGCTGCCAAAATTTGGCACCTTGTTCCTGTAAGCAATAAAATGAGTGGACGATACAACTGAACCAGGAACGGTTTGGGTTATTACAGAAGATTCCTGTATTTCTCCGTTGTTGGCTGCAATTGATTGGCCGCCGCTGAACGAAACCGTTGGATTAAAGTTCATGGTAGCTGTGCCCGTGGTGGGTGCAGCACCAATAGCTGCCTTAGTGTTGGTCAGATTGACGCTAGTTACCTGATCAGTCCAGCTTGCTACAGTACCGCTGGCTGATGTAACACCGGCATCTGCTTTAAGCCAGATGCCAGCACCGGCAACTCCGCCGGGGCTTTGCGCAAAAACACTTTGCATACACCAAAAAAGGCTAATTAAAAACAGGTAAATGTTTTTCATAAGAATTGTTGTTGAGAAATTATGTAACCGTGATATTACATGACGAAGACCTGAAAGCGTTAAACCGGGCTCTTCAGCAGGCATACACACTAACAGGCCTTTACGTATTACCAGGTAACCGGTAAACATTGGATTATATAAAAACGGGGTTGTACATTTTTTTTCTGCACGCGGAAGTATATAACGTTCAGCTTTTAAAGCAGGTATTGAATTGTGCAGCACTTCCTGGTAAGAAGATGGTTCTTTCATAGCGTGATGAGTTTTATTGGTTAGCCTGTGAGAAAGCCAGCCATTTGCTGATATTGAATTTTAATTACCTTATTAATTTTAAAAACTGCGGTTACACACAGGGTTGCACAGCAACTGATTTTACATGTGCACTTCACACTACATTTAACCGCCTTGTTATTAATGTGATCGATTAAACTATTTTTTAGAGGGCTTATTGCTATAATAACTAGTAATCTGAATGGAATTGATTAAAATATGTGTAACCTTCTACGTGATTTGTAGAGGTTATTGTGAGTGGATTTGCGGTTGCCTTTTACTGTTATATTTCAATAAGCATCAGCCACTGCTCAAATCTTATACAAGAGCAACAGAAAATGTTTTTGTATTGGGGAGAAAATTGTGAATGTAAATTTTGTCTACGTATTTGCGTGGAATATCCGTAAGTGTTGGCAGCAGATAAAAGCAGGATTACCGGTATTTGCAGTTTCCGTTAAAAATCAATTCCAAACCATTTTTTTCTTTCTTTCTGCCGGTATTTCTCATAATTGAAATGATATAATTTGCCCGGACGATGAGGTACATCCGTTTCAAATTCACCGGTATCTTCCAGCAAATCCATAGAAAAAAACTTCTTCCTGAAATTGCGCCTGTCGAGTTTTACATTGAGGATGGCTTCGTACAGGTTTTGTAATTCGCGCAGCGAAAACTTTTTGGGGAGTAGACTAAAGCCCAGTGGATGCTCCTGTATTCTTTTTTGCAGCCAGGCATAGCAGGCGTCTAATATTTTTTTATGGTCGAAGGCCATCTCTTCAATATGCTTTATTGAATGCCAGTGAAGCTCATTATCAGGTATTTTAAGCTGATGGTGTTGCACATTTACCAGCGAGCAATAGGCCACGGTAATTACCCTGGCTGCGGGGTGCCTGTCTATTTCACCAAATGATTTTACCTGCTCCAGGTAAACATCCTGCATGCCTGTACGCTCTTTCAAAATACGGTAAGCAGCGCCGTCAAGGGTCTCCTTACTGTCAATCAGGTCTCCCAACAAAGACCATTTTCCCTCAAAATCCTGCAAGTCAGACTTTATCAGCAATACTTTTAACTCATCTTCATCAAACCCAAAAATTACACAGTCTACAGATATGCCATTGTACCCCTCATTTTCCAATTGCCTGAGGATGGTTTCAATATTTTTCTGGTTGGCAGCAGTGGTGGACATTCTAGGTCTTTTAATTCAAGAGGGGTAATCCGGTTAGTGCGAAAGTACTATTCTGCATAAAGATTTACCACTAAATTTTAGCCCGATTGGGTTATCAGTATACATTTTCTGCGAAAACGCTTTGTCGCAATCCATTAGCGTTTAACCTTTAAAACCCTTTATCAACAAGTATTTCAGAAGATGGACCTCAATTTATAAAAGGGTAATACCGGAGTTTAATCAAATGTAAAAGCAACACTTCAAGTAGGTTTTTCAGGCAAACTATGCGGCTTTGCGTTTATAAAAGGTGGGTGTTTTTTGAAGCTTGTTTTGTTAATATGCGAGGTTTAGTTTTACGCTAAGCCAGCAAAAAGGCTTTTAAGACAATTTTTTGCTACTGAATTTTTGTTATTATTAGGAGTTTTTCTGATTAAAATGGTATAAAATTTGCGTAGATTTACGATACTGCTAAACGATATTTCTGCGTAAAAAAACGGGTCAAACGAGCTTGCTATATAGATACGCTTATGTGGTTATAGCGTTAGCATTTAGTAGATAAATATCTATTAAACAGCAAATAATAAATACAAATTCAATTCCGTTTTTTTAATCTAAACTTCAATTCCATGAAAAGATTTGCCATCCTGTTACCTTGGTTTTCCTTTTTTCTGAGGGAAAAATACGTTCAGGGTTATATTGCGCTTGCCCTGCAAATCTCTATCGTTGGTTGGCCCATTGCTTCTTTATGGGCACTTATTACTTTAATAAAATCTGGCGAGAAGGCAAAAACAAATGCTATCCTTCAGTCTTTACAGCCTTCTTATTACGAACGCGAAACCAGCATTAAGAGCATCGCATAATTATCCAGGTTCAACCTGGTAAACTTTAGTAAATAATCTTACAGCTGTTGTGTAATCATGCTAATGGTTACCAGCAATTTTTTGCATCAAGGATATTACCAAGCTGGCAGAGTTACGTGCGGCTATCTCATAAAAACTTCTTACATCCATAGAGGCGTTATTACCTGCATCATCGCTTAAGCTGCGAATGATAACAAAAGGCGTTTTTTGTTGCCAGCAGCTTTGTGCAACAGCCGCACCTTCCATTTCTGTTGCATCTGCGTGCAAGCTGCTTCGCAGGTTTTGTGTAGCTAATGTGGAAGCCACAAAAACATCCCCTGTTACAATTATTCCAGTTATAACTTTAGGAACACGGCTGGCTGTAGCCGTAGTAATTTTTTCAAATACTGCTTCCTGCCCCGCTGCTACAGCTTTTTTTACAAGGTTACTATCGCAGGTAAAATAAATGGGGTTTTCCTGCATGGTAGTTGGGTTTCGGGTAGCCCTTCTAACAAGACTATCGGGTGTAAGTGTACCAAAATCGTGATAAGCAGTTTGAGTAGCCACAACCAGATCGCCGGGCTGCAATAATGGATTAACGCCACCCGCAATACCCGTGAAAACTACTTCACGTGGCTGAAAATGATCCAGCAAAATAGTAGTAGTAATAGCCGCATTTACTTTGCCAATACCGGTTTGCGCCAATACCACTTTTCTTCCGGCTAATTGCCCTTGCGTAAACTTTATGCCCTGTATAAGCGTGTCCTTTTTTTCTTGCAATTTAGCTTGCAACAAAACAATCTCCGGAGGAAATGCGCCGAGTATACCGGTAATATCCTGGTATTGTCTTCTTGTATGACTTGTATCTTTTAAAGTGGTAATAATAGGTGCTTGCGCCTGTAAAAGCCAGGTTGAAAAAAAGCAAAGGACAACAAGACTGATGTTTTTGTATTGCATAATTATTTTATGATACAATGAAAATATTTTTTGAGTATAAAATGTAATATTTGAAAACACTATTTGTTTTCAAGCAATAAAGCCAATATTGCAAATGCATCAATTATCCGTAGCGATAAACTTATTTCATTTCTTTTCCCCACGGCTATTTTTATGGTGGTCCAGCTTAGAAAACCCCAGATAATACCCTGTGTAATAGAATAAGTAAACGGAATAAGCACCATTGCTAAAAATGCAGGTATGGCATCATCCATTTGCTGCCAGTTTATTTTGGTAACGGGCCTAATCATAAATACGCCTACCAATACCAATGCAGGTGCTGTAGCAATAGCCGGCACAACAGATAACAATGGTGCAAGAAAAAGAAACGGCAGAAAAAGCAATGCGCCTGTTACTGCAGTAAGGCCGGTTCTTCCCCCTGTTTTTATGCCTACCGCAGATTCTATGTATGCTGTGCCCGGACTGGAGCCCAACAAACCAGCAATAGTTGTACTAAATGCATCGGTGAGCAAAGAGCGTTGAATATTTTTGGGTTCTCCATTTTCATCTAACAAATCTGCCGCTTCTGCCAAACCAACAAATGTGGAAAGGCTATCAAACATATCTGTAAAAACAAAAGCAAAAATTACCGGCCACACAGACCATTTTAGTGCACCTAAAAAATCCAATTTGAATAAAAGGCTGAAATCAGGTGCTGCAAAAATGCCATTCCAGTTAACCAATGTTGCATTGCCGTACCAGCGGCCCAAAGGATAAGCTGCTATAGTTGTAAAGACTATGCCCAATAATATGGCTGCCTTTTTATTTTTGCCGATAAGTATAGCGGTGAAAAACAATCCGGCTAAAAATGTAAGCAATGATGGATTCAATTTGCCAACACCTACAATTGTTGCTGGCTGGTGTACAATAAAACCTGCGTTTATGCAACCGATAAGCGTTATGAATAAACCAATACCTGCTGCAATGGCATAACGCAATGTTTTGGGAATAGCTTTTACAATGTAGGTGCGAATATTAAAAACGGAGAGCAGTAAAAAAATAATGCCCGACCAGAATACTGCTCCTAATGCTGTTTGCCAGCTTATATGCATGCCCAAGACGGCGGAGAAAGTAAAAAACGCATTAAGACCCATACCGGGTGCAACAAGAATAGGATTCTTAGCATAAAGCCCCATCATAAGACTGCTAAAGAAACAAACCAGCACTGTGGCCGTTAGCACTCCTGAAAACGGCATACCTGCTTGTTGCAGTATGGAAGGGTTTACTACAATAATATAAGCTGTAGCCAGGAAAGAGGAGACGCCAGCAAGAATCTCTGTTTTTAGTGTAGTGTTGTTTTTATCTAACTGAAAATAATTCCGCATGAATAAAAATAAAAGTTTGCTTACATCATACGGCCAGCAATTGCTTTTTCAGCAGGACGGGTTCATCTTCTCAAATATATGGTTTCTACTGGTAACATGCTTATTTGATTCATTGCTGTTTAAGGTGAAGTCAATCAAAATAAAAAAGCCTAGTGAGTTATTCACTAAGCTTTTTGAAAATAGTTAAGAACAGGGTCTTAGGCGGTTGCTATTTTTAAACTTTTATTTACCTGCTTGTGGTAGGAAACATAAGAAACCACCAATACAGCTAAAAAAATGATGGGCATTATTTTGTAGTTGGCAGGGTCGCCCAAAGAAGTATGCGCTATAAAAGCAGATATAAAAGTAATGGCAAGTCCTGCATAAGCCCATTCTTTAACACGTGCTGCAACAGGTGCCAGCAATACAACTGCTGCAATTAATTTTGCAATAGCTAGCTCTACCCTGAAATAATCAGGGAAACCAAGGTGCTTAAAAGCCTGCGCAATAGTGGGGTTTGCCAAATATGAGTAGGCAGAAAATGCCATCATAAAAGATACAATGGCAGTTGCGGTCCAGTAAGTAATTTTTGTTGTTTTCATTTTTCTGATGTTTTACCAGTTGAAAAAAGAAAAGGCTTTAGTAATAATTCGACTGTTATCCGGGTGCCTTTCTGCAGTTTAATGCCTGCCTTTTCCATTTTCAGCCAGTGATTATAAATAAATGTTTGTTGGGAACACAAAGCTAATTACCTTTACTATCCAAAAGATACTACTATACCAAAGGATACCAGTATCCTTTAGGATAGCGATATAAAAATCAAACATGTATGTGCCCAAAAGATGTAACCCATAGCCCGGAAACATGTGCTGTAAGCATTGCAGCCATCCGCGATACATTGTATGTGTTGAATGGAAAATGGAAATTGCCTATAATAGTGGCATTAAGTACCGGGCCGCAAAGATTTAAAGCATTGCAACGTTCGTTGGAAGACATCACTCCAAAAATTTTGTCGAAAGAATTAAAAGAATTGGAGCTGAATGAATTTGTAACACGAACTGTTTATGCTACTTCACCTGTTACAGTGGAATATGCACTTACAAAATACAGCCAGTCGTTAAACAGCATTATTGATGAAATGCGTGAATGGGGTCTGCAGCATAGAAAGCGATTGATGAACAGTAGCAGGAAGAAAAAAGCAACCGTGGCTTAGCAAGTTATTCTCCGTCTTTATTTCTCATCAACTTATATTTCTTTTAAAAAGCTTTGCATAGTCCAGACTGCAAATGGCGGCCGCTATTTTAAATTTTCCCCACTTTAGCGGCTCATAAAAATTAAGTAGAAGGGTTAAGACTCACTGATTTTAATTCAAGCGCTATTCCCTTAATTTTATAGCCCAAATTAATAATGCCATGTACTCTGCCCAGCAAACAAAAGATCTGCAAACGCTTACTAAAAAACTGATGGATGAAAACAGCAAGCATCCCCTCAAACCATCTGTGATAGAGGATTTGCGCAAAGTGTTGCGCTTTCACGAATACCGTTATTATGTAATTGATGACCCGCTGCTGGCAGATTATGAATATGACCAGTTGTATAAAGCTCTTGAAAAAATAGAGGAAGATAATCCTGCACTTATTACCAGCAGTAGCCCTACGCAAAGGGTTGCCAAAGGACTTACCAAAGATTTTCCCACCGTGCAGCACCTGGTGGGTATGCTCTCTTTAGAAAACTCTTACAATGCAGAAGATTTATTGGATTGGGATAGAAAAGTGCGTGAAGCCAGCGGGCTTTCCGCAGTAGAATATTGCGCAGAGCCAAAGTTTGATGGTGCCAGCATCAGCCTTATTTATGAAAATGATTTGCTGGTACGTGCTGCTACCAGGGGCGACGGTGTGCAGGGAGACGAAATCACTACAAACATCAAGCAAATAAAATCGGTGCCATTGTCGGCTGCTTTTTCTGAGTATGGCCTTCAACAAATAGAAATACGCGGAGAAGTGCTGATGACTAAAAAAGCTTTTAAAAAATATAACGAGGATCTTGCTGCTACAGGATTGCCCCCATTGGCAAATCCGCGAAATGCCGCGTCAGGCTCATTGCGTATTAAAGACCCGGCAGAAGTAAAGCGCCGTAACCTTGAAGCCTTTCTCTATCATGTAAGCTATTTTACCGCAGACGGACTTGATCCTAAAACAAGTGAAAAAGGTAATGAGGCTTTACGCACACATAGCGGTGCTTTGGAAATGTTGTGGAACCTGGGTTTTAGAAGCCCTGTAAAAGAGAAAAAAGTTTTTAAAAACATAGACCAGGTAATTGCTTATGCCAATGAATTTGAAACCGGACGTGATGACATGCCATATGAAATTGATGGCATGGTAATAAAAGTAAACAATATAGAATTGCAGGATAAGCTCGGCCAGACTACGCATCATCCCCGGTGGGCAATTGCGTATAAATTTAAAGCAAGGCAGGCTACCAGCAAATTGCGCATGGTAGAGTTCCAGGTGGGGAGGACGGGTTCTGTTACTCCCGTGGCTAAAATTGACCCTGTACCCATTGGCGGCGTAACGGTTGGATCGATCTCATTATTCAACGAGGACGTGATAAAGGAAAAAGACCTGATGATTGGCGATACGGTATTGGTAGAAAGAGCCGGTGATGTTATTCCTTACATTGTAAAAAGCCAGGCAGAGCTGCGTGATGGATCTGAAACACCAATTGTATTTCCTAAAAAATGCCCGGTATGTGATCATAAACTTGTGAAGCCCGAGGAGGAAGCTGTTTGGCGATGCATCAACCCCACCTGCCCCGCACAAGTAGTAGAGCGCATCATACACTTTGTAAGCAAAGATGCTATGGACATACGCAGTTTTGGAGAAGCCAATGTGAGAAAGTTTTATGAGCTGCAATTACTGAAAAGCATCCCTGGCATTTATGCAATAGATTTTGATGCAGTAAGCAAGCTGGAAGGCTTTGGAAAAAAATCTATTGACAACTTAACGGCAGCTATTGAAAAATCCAAACAGCAACCCTTGCATCGTGTAATATTTGGCCTGGGCATACGCTACGTGGGTGAAACAACGGCTAAGATATTGGCGAACGCGGTACAATATTTGCCTGATGCAGCAAAGCTTTCAGTAGAAGACCTTTTGAATCTTGAAGACATTGGACCTAAAGTAGCAGGTAGTATTTACGAGTTCTTTCATAATGCAGACAATATAGAGTTGTTGACAAAACTGGAAACAGCAGGCGTTAACCTCAAGAACATCAGGACACAAACTGCAGCTTCTGGTGAAGGCAACCTGGCAGGGCAAACGTTTTTATTTACCGGTACGTTAGCAAAGCTAAAACGCAGTGAAGCAGAAGAAATGGTAGAAGCCAACGGGGGCAAGTTATTAAGCGGTGTAAGCAGTAAACTCAATTACCTGGTGGTGGGTGAAGATGCAGGTTCCAAACTGGAGAAAGCAAAAAAAATAACCACGGTGAAAGTAATTACCGAAGACGAATTTGTACAGATGCTAAGCAAGTAAGCAATAGTTTTCTCAATTTTTTAGCCAGGTTTTTATATGTAATTGGTGTGAGCAAACATGGGCATTTGCGGGCTGTACTATTTGCGTATATACAAGAGCTACAGGCAGGCATATAAAAAGAAAAAATAAAATACTAAAGCTGTAATATTTCTGTAACTTTAAAAAAATACCAGGCATGATAAAAGCACTCTCCGCCGAAGTATGGAAACCGCTACAGTTTCTCGGATGGAAGCAGCTCAGAAACAAATACGCCTTGTCTTCTCATGGGCGTATTGCCAGTTATAAAAACGATGTGCTGCAAGATGGAAAACTATTGCAAGGCTCCATTACAACCGGCTACAAAACCCTTAACCTGCATCGGCCGGAAAACAACGGTACGTTGTACATTCACAGGGAAATTGCAAGGCTGTTTAACAAAAAGCCCAGCAACAAACACAAGTACGTTATCCATGTAAATCACAACAAAATGGATAACAGCAGTAAAAACCTGCAATGGTCTACGCTGGAAACCATGATTGAGCATCAGCAAAAAAGTCCCGCCAAAATTGCCTACAAAAAAGTGCAGGCCAACCGAACGGTAGGTCTAAAGCTGACAGCCAACCAGGTAAAAGCTATTAAGAAAACACTCACAGACCCTAAAAGAAAACTGACCATTAAAAAAGTGGCAGAAAAGTATGGGGTAAGTGAAATGACGATGTACCGTATTAAAAGCGGTGAAAACTGGGGCCGCGTCCGGAAATAGCGATTGCATGACTAAACTGATTTAAAGGGTGATTTTCAAAATCACCCTTTATTTTTGCACCCTGTTTATTGACAATTAAACAGGCGTCTTTGCGCAAACATTCACACAAATATTATTTTACATGCTACAGTCTACCACAATAAAATTTCTAAAAGATTTAAAGAAGAACAATGATAAATCGTGGTTTGAAAAGAACCGCCCCGTTTATGAAGCCGCCAAAGCAGACTTCCTCGGTTTTATACAGAATGTAATTGACAAGCATGCAAAGAAAGATGAAACACTGTTGGATTTGAAGGCGAAAGACTGCCTGTTTCGCATTAACAGAGATGTTCGTTTTTCAAAAGACAAATCACCCTATAAAAATAATTTTGGCGCCAGCATAAACCGTGGCGGAAAGAAATCAGTATTTGCTGGTTATTATTTTCATTGCCAGCCTGGCGAAGCATTTGTAGGTGGTGGTATCTGGATGCCGATGCCTCCTGAATTGAAGAAGGTAAGACAGGAAGTAGATTACTGCTACGATGAGTTTAAAAAGATTGTTGGCAATAAAAAATTTACCAGTGTTTACGGAGATCTTGTAAAGGACAGCGAAACAAGCCTGGTAAAAGTGCCACAGGGTTTTGAAAAAGATAACCCGGCTGCAGACTATCTTAAATTGAAAAGTTTTATAGCACTACAAAAACTGGATGATAAAGACCTTGTTTCTAAAGACCTGGTAAAAACTACGCTTACTGCGTTTGAGGCATTGCAACCTTTGGTAGCGTTTATCAATAGGGCGATTGGGGAAGATTAAGCTACAAGCCGCAAGAAAGCTGCAAGTTTCAAGCTGCAAGCTGCAAGTGCTTCCCGGTAAGTTTCTCCTTTACAAATCAGCTTTTCTCTTGACTTAAAACAAGCTAGTAGCTAGCAGGTAGAGCTGTGTCTTGGTGGCCCCTTTAGGGGGTCGGGGGTCTTATCCGTTGTTTTCTTCCATTTATCGAAAGAAACTGCCCCAATGCCGAATTAGTTTTATTAGGGGCTATCTGTGTTGCATCTTTGTATCAGCAAGAACGAAATATCCAAATCCCCTGATAGCCCCGAAATCCTAAACCGTAGAAAACCCCTAATCCTTAAATCCGAGAATCCTAAGAAAGCCGAACCAATCATCCGAAAGAAGAATCCAAATCCAGCCTTAGAAAACCAGACGAATTCAATTATCCAAAGAAGAACCAACATCCAAACCTAGAAAAGACCAGACAAGTTCAATTATCCGAAAGAAGAATCCGAATCCAAGCCTTAGAAAAGAAACCATCCAAATCCATTAATCCGAAGAAGACCAAAAACCATTTGTCTGTCCAAATTATCCAAGATCCGAAGAACCAAATCATCGTACTCAGAAAACCTTTCCTTCCATCTCTTCAAGCAATATTATTTTCTGAGCCAATAAAGAAACGGCGACTTTAAAAGAGGTCGCCGTTTTTATTTTATGCGGATGAATGGAATGTGGAAATGTGATGAATGTGCTAGTTGAGGATCTCCGCGAAGTCTAAATACTAAATTCTTAATACTTGATACAGTTCATTAATTCATTACACTTCTTATGTTCTCTTTAAATGCCCTCGGGCTTAGCTTGCGTTGGTTCTTGAAATAGCGGGAGAGGTGACTTTCATCTACCAACCCAAATTCAGAAGCAATTTCTTTTAGTGTAAGCCTGCTACTAGTAAGCCTTCGCTCTATAAGATTGATGCGATACTGGTTTAAATATTCGCGGTAGCTGATACCAAAGTTTCTTTTAAAGTAAGCTCCAAAATATGCTGGAGAAATATTGAAGTTTTCAGAAATGGCTTTTATCTGTACAAGTTCTGGTGTGTAGATATGCTGATGAATAAAAGAAAGCAATTGCTCATTGCTTTTTTGCAAAGAAGTGTATTGACGATTGTAGTTATGTTTTAAAAGTGCTTTTTTCACCATCTCCAAAATAGAAAGCAACTGGTAAAAAATCATAGGTGCTGTTTCAACAGCAGTAGGAGATTTAATAGCAGTGATATTATCAATAATGCTTTTTAAAAACACTTTGTCTGTATTGCAGAAAGAGGGCTTCATCTCCTGCAAAAATTTATTGCGCATTACTGGTTCTACTTCCCTGTCAAAAAATTCAGGAGAAGTATATCGCTGGTTATAAAAAAAACTATCAGTAAATTTCAGGAATACAAAACGTGTAGTTTCCTCTATTATGAAGTAATGATTGTCTTCGGGCGTAAGCAAGAAAAGATCACCGGCCTGGTAGCTGAAATTATTGTTATTAAGACAATGCATGCCACTGCCATGATAGATATAAATGATTTCATAATAGGTATGATTATGCCTTGGCAGCGGGTATACATCCTGCTCAAAATCTGAAAGAATAAATGGCTCAAACTGGCGTAATCTTTTCATAACCGGAAATTACAAGTTTATATGCTGTTTATACAATTTTTAGGACGAATAGATAGGATAGATTTGCAAAGCTTTCGCTTGCTGCCGATAGAGTCCAGTCAATATTGGTAAGGTTAAAAATCAATTAAATGTATTTACGGGTTGCAGGGTTTCCATCAAGACAGTTCAAAACTGTTCACAAAAAACAAAAGACCGGCTTAGTAGTTTGCATCTTTTTTATAGCATTAACATCCGCACAACAAATATTTGCGCAGGGAAGTGGTGTACTCAATTTATCGGATGCTGTAAAAACCGGTTTAAACAATTATCAAAGTATAAAAGCAAGAAGCAATTACATTAAGGCATCACAGGCTTTGGTGCAGCAGGTAAAAAATCAATACCTGCCAGATGTAATTGGATCATTGCAACAGGCATATGGTACTGTAAACGGCCAGTTTGGTGCGTTGGCACCTATTGCAGGAACAGTTGCTTCTTCGGGCCCAACTTATAGCAGCCAAAGCTGGAATGCTGCTTTTGGCTCTGTATACCTGGTAAACGTAAACTGGGAGTTTGTTTCATTTGGAAGGTTACATTCACGCATACAAGCAGCACAATCGCAGGTAGGCCTGGATTCTGCTAATCTCTTACAGGAGCAATTTGTACAGAGTGTAAAAATTTCCGGCACATATCTTAACCTGCTAATTGCACGCAGGTTTATTTTAAATGCACAGGCCAATGTAGATAGGGCAACGTATGTGCAGCAATCTGTTTTAGCAAGAGCAAAATCTGGTTTGATTGCAGGCGTGGATTCTTCTATTGCCAATGCAGAAGTTTCAGGTGCAAGATTGGCTATGCTGCAGGCAGTGGCCAATGAACAACGCATACGCAACCAGTTGGTGCAATTGATCAATACAGCCCCTGAACAATATGCGGAACTGGATAGCAGTTTTTTTAGCAATACGCCTTCCAATTATAATACATCAGTTGCAGTTACAGATAACCCGCAGGTAAAATTTTATCAGAGCAGGATTGATCAAAGTGCCACGTATGAAAAATTTCTGCGCAAAAGCATTAACCCCGGCGTAAATCTTTTTGGTACGTTTCAGGGCCGTGGTTCTGGTTTTGATTATAACTATACACCAGACTTTACTGACAGGTATTCAAAATCATATTTGGATGGAGCAAAACCCGAACGATATAACTACTTGCTGGGTGTTGGCATTACCTGGAATTTTATGAGCCCTTTTAAAATAAAGCAGCAGGTAAAATCTCAATCTTATATTTCTGCTGCGTATAGAGATGAATATGATTTGGTGCTTACACAATTAAAAGATCAATTAGTGCTTTCTGATCAACAAATAGAAATAAGCCTGAAAAGCATTCAGGAAGCGCCTTTTCAATTGAAAGCAGCGCAGGATGCTTACCTGCAAAAAACAGTATTGTATAAAAATGGATTGGCAAATATTGTAGATGTGCAGCAGGCATTGTTTACACTCAACAGGGCGCAAACAGATATCAGTGTAGCGTATATAAATATATGGCAGGCATTGTTACTAAAAGCAGCAGCTTCAGGCGATTTTGATTTATTTATCAAACAGGTGAAATAGTTAGCAGGTATGAATCTTATTAGAACAGCGTTAAGGAAACCTATTACCATCATGGTGTTGGTGGCTGGTTTGTTTTTCTTTGGTATAAAAGCAGTACAGACAATCAAGATAGATATTTTCCCCGCCATGAACATGCCGGTGATCTATCTCTCTCACCCTTTTGGCGGATATTCTCCTACCCAGATGGAATCTTTTTTTGGAAAACAGTACGTAAATATCCTGCTGTATGTTTCTGGTGTAAAAAGCATTGAAACAAGAAATATACAGGGTCTCAGTTTATTGAAACTTACTTTTTACGAAAATGTAAACATGGCGCAGGCCGCTGCAGAAGTAAGTGCGTTTGCCAATCGTGCACAGGCCATTTTTCCACCTGGCTCTCAGCCGCCATTTGTAATTCGTTTTGATGCATCCACATTGCCGGTTGGCCAGTTAGTATTAAGCAGCGAAAAAAGATCTAATAACGAATTGCTTGATTTGGCAAACGTGTATGTTCGTTCTTCATTCACTTCTATACCAGGGTTGATTTCTTCTGCACCCTTTGGTGGCAATATACGCAGCGTTGTAATTAAAGTAAATCCTGAGGCATTGCGCATGCACAATCTTACTGCAGATCAGATTGTGGAAGCACTGCGCATCAACAACCAGACTTCACCCGCAGGCAATGTAAGAATTGGCGATATCAATTACCTTACGCCTGCCAATACGGTTATTAAAACAGTAAAAGATTTTGAAAGCATTCCGCTTTTCAAAGGCGGCGTACCTAATGTGTTTTTAAAAGATGTAGCAACAGTAGAAGATGCGGCAGATATTACTGTAAGCTATGCATTGGTGAATGGCAAACGATCTGTGTACATGCCCATTACCAAATCGGCAGACGCTTCTACCTGGGAAGTAGTGCAAAATCTTAAAAAAGCATTGCCACGTTTCCAGGCGCTGTTGCCGGATGATGTAAAACTATCTTACGAGTTTGATCAGTCAGTATATGTAATTAACGCGGTAAAAAGTTTATTAAGTGAGGGTGCAATTGGTGCTATACTTACCGGGTTGATGGTACTGCTTTTTCTTGGCGACGCACGTGGAGCATTGATTGTGATCTTAACCATTCCCACTTCTATTATTTCTGGTATACTGTTTCTTTCGCTGTTTCATCAGACTATTAATATCATGACGCTTAGCGGTCTTTCACTGGCCATTGGTATTTTGGTGGATGAGTCTACGGTAACCATTGAAAACATACACCAGCATTTAGATATGGGTAAGCCCAAGGCACTGGCTATATGGGATGCCTGCCAGGAAATTGCATTCCCCAAATTGCTGATCTTGTTTTGTATACTAGCTGTGTTTGCGCCTGCATTTACAATGACGGGTATAACAGGCTCCTTGTTTTTACCATTGGCGTTGGCCATTGCGTTCTCTATGATTATCTCTTATCTGCTGGCGCAAACTTTTGTACCGGTAATGGCTAACTGGATTATGAAAGGCCATGGTAAAACAAATAGTAATACAGCAGATGAGTATAAAAACTATAAAGTAGATGCTTCAGAAGAATCAGATACCTGGGATCAGAAGAAACATTTGCTGGAAGGTGGGCATGGCAAAGGCGGCAAGCTTACCAGGTTTGAAAAATTCAGGGCAAGGTATCTGCGCTTTCTAAATAGAATATTAGCGTATAAAAAAATTGTTACACTTGCTTACATTATTATCATCACCGGCCTGGTAGCGTTAATGTTTATGAATATTGGGCGAGATGTATTGCCTAAAGTAAACTCGGGTCAGTTCCAGGTAAGGTTTAGGGCACCGGATGGCACACGCCTTGAAAGAACAGAAGAAAAAGTATTGCAGGCTTTAGAGGTATTAAAAAGCACGGTTGGCAAAGACAATATCTCTATTACCTCGGCTTTTGTGGGGCAACATCCTGGTCAGTTTTCAAGCAGCCCCATCTATCTTTTTATGAGTGGCCCGCATGAAGCTGTTTTGCAGGTAGCATTGAAAGAAGATTATAAAGTAAACCTGGATGAACTGAAAGAGAAGTTTCGCAAAAACATGAAAGAGAAGATTCCTGATTTTGCTGTTTCTTTTGAACCCATTGAGTTAACAGATAAAATTTTAAGCCAGGGATCTCCTACACCTATTGAAGTAAAAATTAGCGGTAAGAACAAGAAGCTAAACGTAGAGTATGCCAATAAAATGGTAGAAAAATTAAAGCAGATTGCTTACCTGCGTGATGTGCAGATAGGACAATCTGTAAGTTACCCGGCTATAAACATTAATATAGACAGAGTGCGTGCAGCACAATTAGGCGTAGATGTAAACGATATTTCAAGATCATTAACTGCGTCTACTTCTTCTTCAAGGTTTACAGAAAAAAATGTTTGGATAGATGAAAGAGCAAGTCTTGGTTACAACGTGCAGGTAGAAGTGCCGGAAAACCAAATGAGAAGCATGAACGACATGAGTGAAATACCGATACTAAAAAACTCAGCTCGTCCTGTATTGAGTGATGTAGCCAGTTTTCAATTAGATACAACATTTGGCGAAGTAGATAATCTTGGCTCTATACCACAGGTATCTGTAACCGCAAATATGAATAAAAAAGATTTGGGTACTGCTGCGGCAGATGTGCAGAAAGCCATTAAATCTTTGGGTGAATTGCCACGTGGTTTAACTGTAGAGTTAAAAGGTTTGAGCAATGTATTAACGGATACACTTGACAGTTTGCAAAGCGGTTTGTTAGTAGCCATTATTGTAATCTTCCTGATGCTGGCAGCTAACTTCCAGTCTTTTAAAGTATCCTTTGTAGTATTGTCTACCGTACCTGCGGTATTGTTGGGTTCTTTAACACTATTGTTGCTCACTGGCTCTACGCTCAATCTGCAATCTTATATGGGCATGATTATGTCTGTAGGTGTATCTATTGCCAACTCTGTTTTATTAATCACTAACGCAGAGCACCTGCGTCAACATAGCGGCAATGCATTGGAAGCTGCCAGGGAATCTGCTGCGTTGCGTATAAGGCCTATATTAATGACCAGTTTGGCCATGGTGGTAGGTATGATACCGATGGCATTGGGTATTGGTGAAGGCGGAGATCAGGCATCACCGTTAGGAAGAGCAGTAATTGGAGGTTTAATAGCATCTACCTTTGCAGCATTGCTAATATTACCACTTGTTTTTGCCTGGGTGCAGGGAAATACAACCACAGATTCAGTATCACTTGATCCGGAAGATAAAGAAAGCAAATTTTATATACCATCATTGTATGAAGCACATCACAAAAAATAATTATCGTAAAGTTTTTGGTATAGCACCTGCTGCATTGTGCATGGCTGTATTGCTAAACAGTTGCGGTGCATCTGAAAAAAAATCGGAAGAAAAAGAAGAAGCTGCAAAAACAGAAACACCTGCAGCAACTAATGCTTTTGTATTGCAAAAAGGCAAACTGTCTTCAAGCATACAAATGCCGGGAGAATTAATTCCTTTTCAGCAGGTAGATTTATATGCTCGTGTAAACGGCTTTGTAAAAAAACTGTATGCAGACGTTGGCTCAGAAGTAAAAGCCGGTCAGTTGCTGGCAGTAATGGAAGCACCGGAGCTAAGCTCGCAATTGGCGGGTGCAGACTCCAGGGTAAAAACACAGGAAGCTATTTATACAGCCAGCAAAGCAAATTATGATCGTTTGTACGAAACCAGCAAAACACCTGGTACTATTTCTCCTAACGATCTTGACCAGGCCAGTGCAAAGAAAAATGCAGACTATGCTATGTGGCAGGCTGCAAAATCTTCTTACAAAGAAATTGCAGACAACCGAAACTACCTGGAGATAAGGGCGCCTTTCAGCGGTGTAATAAGTACAAGAAATGTGAACCCCGGTGCAGTGGCTGGTCCTGCGGGAAAAGGATCAGACCTACCCATGTTTGTATTGCAGGATCAGAAGAAATTAAGGCTGGCCGTGCTGATACCAGAATCTATAACAAGCTATATCAACAACTCCACCAGCATTAGTTTTACCGTAAAAGGATTGCCGAATCAAAAGTTTTCTGCAACGGTAAAGCGTGCAGCAGGTTCATTAGATACAAGGTTGCGTGCAGAAAGGATAGAGATGGACATAATCAACAACGATAAAAAATTATTGCCCGGAATGATTGCAGAAGTAAGCATACCTGCTGCAGCAAAAGACAGTGGTTTGATTGTTCCTAAAACAGCGGTAATTAATTCCACAGAAAGAATATTTGTAATAAAAGTGAACAATGGCAAAGCAACATGGGTTGATGTAAAAACTGGCAGAGAAGCAGATGGTAAAGTGGAAGTGTTTGGCCAGCTTAATGCAGGCGATACTTTAATAACTGCAGCCAGTGAGGAAAGAAGAAATGGTTCTGATGTGCCGAAATTGAATTTTGCAGTAAATAAATAATTACTTCTAACGGTTCGTTTGTTAATGACAGAAGAGACCGGCTTTATTGCCAGTCTCTTTTTTTATTGGTATCAAATACATGATTTAAACAAACAACTTGCCTTTATTATTGAATGGATATTGAAAAATTAAAATGGATTAAGTAGTATTTATTATCGCTTAAAATTTTTAATTGAAAATAAATTCACTTGATAACTTTTAAAGAAATATTTCGATTGTTATAATTGTGTCTTTGCAAACGCAGTGTTGATGGGCTTTTAAAAGAAATGCTTAAACAAAAAAGATTTTAAATTTTTTTTCTGGTTGAATGATTAACAAGCTAGCAGTGGATTTTATTTTGATTCAATAATGATGTTTTATTAGATTTGAATAACAGTCCTTACCCCTCTTTGCTGCTGGAAATTTATTTATTCCGACCTTTATGCATATCCAGGCGAGTGAACTTTGTAACTAAACTCAATAGCTAATAGCCTAAATCTACACTGCAAGAAATCTTTGATTGCTGCTTACATTAGAAAGGATGTTTGCTTTGGGTACAAACGATGTAACCAAACTACGCTTATATATGAAACCCAGGTCAGCTCCTTTCCTGTTATTTTTTTCATTTTTATTAATGGGACTGTTGGCACATAGCCAGCAAAAAACAATTTCGGGCACTGTAAAAAATGCACAAGGCACGCCTATTTCCGGTGCTTCCGTTATAAGAAAAGGAAGTGTATCCGGAACAACTACCAACGATAATGGTGAGTTTTCTCTTCAGGCAGCAGAGGGCAACACAGTAGTTGTATCTGCAATTGGCTATACCCCTTACAGTATAACGGTAAAGGGCAATGGTAGTTATAATGTTCAATTACAGGAGGGCAATAATAATTTAAGTGAAGTAGTAGTTACAGCACTTGGCATAAGAAAGCAAAAGCGGGAACTTGGTTATTCTGTAACTGAAGTAAAAGGCTCAGAACTTGCCAAAACAAATGAAGTAAACCCCATCAACGCATTGCAGGGCAAAGTGGCCGGTGTGCAAATTGACCAGGGTGCTGGTGGTTTGTTTGGTAATAGTAAAATTGTGATAAGAGGCAACTCTACACTGGGCACTAACAACCAACCCATATTTGTGGTGGATGGTGTAATTATGGACAATGGAACCTTTGGTGGAACAGGAAGAGACTTTGGAAATGATTTGAAAAACCTGAATACAGAAGATTTTGAATCAGTCTCTATATTAAAAGGTTCTTCTGCAGCTGCATTGTATGGCAGCAGGGCTGTTAACGGTGTTGTTTTAATTACTACTAAAAAAGGAACCAAGAAAAAAGGAATTGGTATTTCTGTAACACAATCTGTGAATATAACAAATCCCTATGCAGGTCCAAGATTTCAAAATGAATTTGGTGGTGGCAGTGTAGGTGCATTCTTTACAGATAACAGAGATCCAAATTACCTGCCAACCCAAAGCTGGGAAACAAAAGTATTTCCTATTGATCCTATCACAGGCAAACCCTATATAGATAGGCAAATAAACCGCGAACTGGAAAACTGGGGTCCGCGTTTTGCAGGACAGGATGTAATTAACTATGACGGTACGCCTACAAAATATGTAGCTGTTCCCAACAACTTCCTGGATGCTTTTCAAAAAGGTGTTGGCAGCAATACCAACATTGCTGTTGATGGCGGCAACGATAAAACTACTTTTCGTCTTTCTTACAACCACAATGATGCAAAAGGAATAGTTCCTAATAACACCTTGAAGAAAGATGCATTCGATTTACGCCTTACACATGATCTTTCAAAACGAATCCACATTGATGCTGGCGTTTCTTACAGTGATTTTTATGGCCTTAACCCACCACGTAACGGTGGATTGGATGCATTTGCTTCTGATAACTATGGCAAACTGTTTACCTGGGCGGTACCGCGTAACTACGATACCAAATATTGGAACAGACCGCAGGAGTATATCAGCAAACTGGGAGGTACACCAGATCCAACCAATCCAACCGGGCAGGAAACCAATTTTGCACCTGAAATAAGGTTCTGGTTTCAAAAGGCAGAGAACAAGTATTCTCAAAGAGAACAACAATTGCGTGGAAGGTTGACCGTTACTGCAGATCTTACATCGTGGGCTAAGTTTATAGTGGAAGGAAACTTCATGAACATTAATATCAAAAATGAAACCAAGGAGCTGGGCCAGAGTGCTGATTTTGTGGGCGGTTCTTACAGCCTTGGCTTTGATACAAAATATAGCAAGTTTTTTAAGGCGATGCTGATGATGAATAAAGACATCAATAAAGACTTTAGCATCTCGGGCTATATAGGTGCTGAAGCGCAACGCCAGACTTATACTAACTCTACCACTTCTACAAATGGTGGGTTGCTTTATCCGGGAAACTATTTCCTTGCAAACTCTGTAAAACCTGTAATTCTGAGTGGAGGAGATGGAAATGGCCCCGGTATTTATTATAATAAGAGCTTTAACTCTTTGTACGCAAGCGCAGACCTTGCCTATAAAAACCAAGTATTCTTACAGGCAACATGGAGGGGCGACTGGTCATCAGCATTAACTTACCTGGATGGGTCCGGCAACAACTTTTTCAATTATCCTGCTGTAAGCCTTTCATGGGTTTTTACAGAAAGCATGAAATCTCATCCCTCTTGGCTTAACTATGGTAAATTGAGAGGCAACCTGGCAGCTTTGGGTGGAGATGTTGCAGTGTATGCATTAAACCAGGGTTTTGCATTAAATGGTTTCAGCAATGCTAACGGTGGTACAGTGCCTGTATCTACTTTTTCCAGTCCAAATACTATTCAGCCTAATGTAAAACCCCAAAGAAAAATTGCCAAAGAGATTGGTGCAGAATTGCGGTTTTTCAAAGACGGACGTTTAGGCCTTGACGTTAGTGTATACCAGGATAATACAAAAAATCAAATCTTAAAAATAGGAACGCCTACAGTTTCAGGTGTAAGCGGCCTTTTAATCAATGCAGGAGATCTTCAGAACAGAGGTATCGAAATAGCAGTTGATTATACGGTGATAAAAAGCAAAAACTTCAGGTGGAATACAGCCCTGAATTATTCAACCAATCAGAATAAAGTAGTAAAACTTTATCCTGGTGTAACAGAATATAACCTGGGCGCAGATATTGGTGAGATTAGTACCTGGGCAGTAGAAGGCAAATCTTATGGTGTAATGAGAACAACCATTCATTCTACTACAGATGCTAAAACAGGATTGCCCATATTGGCATGGCGTTCAGATGCAAGAGCTGCATTTCCTGCACGCAGCAATGTGATACAGGACGTAGGCAATATCAATTCTAAATTCAGGGCTGGTTGGGATAATACTTTCAACTATAAAAATTTTAGCCTGAATATATTGGTAGATGCGAAAATAGGTGGCGATTTTGCTTTGCTTACTTACAGGTATGGAACACACTCTGGTGTATTTCCTAATTCCATTGCAGGCCGCGATGGACAAAGTGGTGGTATAGCTTTTACAAGTAAGTATGACAATATCAATTATACCGACGGTAGAATTGTGCAGGGTGTTTTTGCAGCAGGACAAAAAATTACGCAACCTGACGGATCTCAGGTAGATGTTAGCGGTATGACTTTCGAAGAGGCGTATAAAAAAGGTTATGTAGAGCCAACGCACACACCACAATTCTTCTATCGTTATGGTTCTGCATCTACGGGTGTATCTGATTTCTGGGTATTGAAAAATTCATGGGTATCATTGCGCCAGGTAGCATTAACGTATAATTTCGCCAAATCAATAACTGATAAATTAAGATTGAACGGCCTTTCATTGTCACTTATCGGACGTGATCTGCTTTACATTTATCAAACCCTTCCTTACAACTATAACCCTGCATCTAACAACAGTAATAACACAGCATTTTCAGGGGAAGAAGGATTTTTACCTAAAACAAGAAATATAAACTTTACACTAAGGGCAAATTTCTAAGGTAAAAAATTATTAAACTCAAATAATCAGTTATGAAACGATATAGCTCACATATAATCATATTAACCTTGCTGATTGCAGCTTGCAGCAGCATTAGTTCTTGCAAAAAGAATTTTGCAGAAATAAATACAGATACAAGACTGGTAACATCGCCTAATATAAAATACCTGCTCACTTACAGCGAAGACTATTATGAAAAATACCAGGGCACGGAATGGGTCTGGGAAACAATGGAGCAACTGTTTAGGTTTACACAACACGCCACTGCACAGCCTTACGAAATGACCAATAACGTGAATTCGAGGTACAGTGCTTTTTACGCAAACATATTGCCCAACCTGTTAGAGATAAGAAGACAGGTTGCTGGAAAATCAGACTCAGCCAACTATCAGAAAGCAATAGCTGTAACGTATGTGTTGCAAGTAATGCAAGGGCTTAAGGTAACGGATATGAATGGCTCTATTGCGTACTCACAAGCAGATCTGGGTAGGTACGATGCCAATTTTAATCCTGTGTATGATGCACAAGATGCATTGTTTACAAATATGCTTGCACAACTTAACAGTGCTATTTCCGTATTGTCTAATACTACATTGGCAAATCAAAATAGCTATGGAAGTTCAGATGTGTATTATAACAGCGATTGGATTAAATGGGCAAAACTGGCCAATACACTTAAATTAAGAATAGCCGCCAGGCTCGATATTGCTAACAACGCACTTGCAAAAACCATTTTTCAGCAGGTGTTGCAAGATCCCAATGGTGCAATTACAGCAAACGCAGATCAGCTGTCTTATAAGAATATAGATTATGAACCATTTGGCAGAGGTACAGGAAGCAGTGTTAACTACAGAAGCACTCGTTTTGGTACTACCTCTATGGTTAATTTTATGAAGTCGGTGAACGATCCTCGACTGGCTATCTATTTTGAAAAGAACAGCCTTGTAGGCAGTTATAAGGATACGCTTAACAAATACAGCGTTACACTTCCTTCGTTTATCAATCCTTCAGATCCGCTGATACAATTTCAGGGCGGCCCTGCAGATTTTACTACCAACCCAACAGTAGCAGCTTATCTTACCAATACTTTCCCGGTAGGTAGCAACAGGTATAATCTTATATCTCCTTTAAACAGGAATTTCTTTGTGCCAACATACGGTATTGGTGGTTCTACTGCCGGTGGATTTTTAGATGTGATTGTAACTGCTGCTGAAGGTTGTTTCTTAACGGCAGAGTTTATACAAAAAGGATATGCTGGTTCTGTTGCAACCAATGGCACAGCAGAAGACTGGTATAAAAAAGGAATTACTTCTTCCATCCAGACAATGAACAATATTGCTATTGCAGCACCATCTCCCACTGGTTTTACGGGTGATGGATCAGCAGAGATTACTGCTTACCTGAACAATAGCGGTGTAAAGTTTAATGGAACAAATAACCTGGAAAGGATTTATATACAGGAATATCTTAACTATTTCCGTAACGGTAACGAAGCTTTTGTTTTCTGCCGTCGCACAGGTTATCCAAAACTTACTTCTACTTACTATGCAAGGGAAGTGTTTAATGAAGTAATACCACGCCGTTTCTGGACAATAAATCCAGGACAACTAAATCGTGATAACTGGAATGCTGCTATGACAGCGCAGGGCTTTACTCCCAATGCACAAGACTTGCAAACATTAAGTACTCAGCGTATCTGGTACGATAAAACTGCTCCTGATTTTGGTAAAGGCAACTAAGAAGTTGTAAGTTTTATGTGATAAGTTATAAGTGCTTTTATTGCAATAATGCTTTTTAAAAATAAACCCCGATATGTTCGGGGTTTATTTTTTTATTGAAGAATAAATAAGATCGTCAAGTCTTTACTGATAAACGTCTTGCAGCTTGTAGCTAACAACTTGCAGCTTTCTTTAGAATTTGTGATCTGCCAACGCTGCATCCGCTTTTTTAATAACAGCAAACGGTCCGTATTTATGTTGCTTCTCCTGGTAACCATCTGCATAAGGACCAAAAGGATAATCAAAAGATTTTTTACGAATGTCGGGCCAGTCTTGTGCAAACTTTTTTGCAGGTCTTGGTTGAGAATTTATAAACGCTGCTACATCCCAGGCTTGTTCATTGCTTAATTGAGGGCTTTCATGCGATGCAATACCAAAAGGCATATTGTCTTTTGCATATGCTGCCAGTCTTGAGATGCGATAAAGCCCCGCAGCAGTATTATAACTGTGTGGCCCCCACAATGGCGGATAAGCATAACCAATATTGTCAAATCGCAATTGTCCTTCACCGTTAGCACCATGGCAACGGCTGCATTGAGACTCATACACTACTTTTCCTTTAATTGGATCTGCGGCTCTTTCCAAAACATCCAGTTCACGCATACCCGCACCCGCAGGCTTTTGTCCTTTGGGTACGTCTTTGCCAATCCATTTAAGATAAGCAACAATGGCCCTCATTTCTTTGCTGCTGCTGTCAATAGTTTGCCCGTTAAGACTTCTTTGCAGGCAATCATTCACCCTGTATTCTATTGATTCTTTTATACCGCTTCTTGGCCTGTACACCGGATAGATAGACGCAACTGCAGCAAAACAATTGCCATAAGGCTTGGCGCCAGCATCTATATGACAGTTCTGGCAATTCATTCCATTGCTAATAAATGCAACACTGCCTTTCGGGCCAAGGTATTGAGCGGTATTTACAATTAGATCTTTTCCATAGCGAATCAATTGCGCAGCAGAATCATTGCCAAGCGTATTGATGTCAGGCGCCTGCCATTCTGTATTGGCTACAATTGCGGTGTTAGATGATTTTGATGAAGATGCAGGAACTGATGCAGGCCATTCATTTATTGCTATTGCAAATGCAATAGCAGCCAGCATTATTGCAAACCAATGTGACTTTAAAAGACGCAAATGTTTAGGTTGTTTAGTGGGGCAGTTTATTGCGCAGCCATCCATATATCCATGTTCCGGCAACTGCGCTTATTAAAGTTACTACAATTACAGTAACGCCGCTTCCAATCTGTGCATACAAAGGACCGGGGCATGCGCCGGTGAGAGCCCATCCAAATCCAAATAATAAGCCGCCATACACCTGTCCCCAGTTAAATTTTTTTGGAGTGAAGTGAATTGGTTCGCCATGAATTGTTTTCAGCTTTAATTTTTTGATGAGCCATACCGAAATAATGCCTGTAACTACTGCCGAACCAATTACGCCGTACATGTGAAAACTTTGCAGACGAAACATTTCCTGTATGCGGAACCATGAAATAACCTCTGACTTGATTAATACAATACCAAACAAAATACCTGCAACAGCATACTTTATATTGTACCACCAAGGATGATACAATGAAGACTCATTGATACATGCAGTATCCAAAGAACGTGTTTCAAAATCTGTATTGCTATCGGTTAAAGGAACAAGTGTTTCTGTTGCCATTATAAATGCATAATGAATGGTAAAATAAGATTGGCCATAATAAATCCGCCTGCCATAAAGCAACAGGTGGCTATTAATGAAGGCCATTGCAATTGCGATAATCCTGTAATAGCATGGCCCGATGTGCAACCTCCGGCATAGCGTGTGCCGAAACCAACAAGAAAGCCACCCACTATCATCAATATAAATCCTCTTGCTGTGAGCAACGATTGCCAGTTAAAAAGATCTTCTGGTACAAGGCTGTTATAATGATAAACACCATAACCCTGCAACTCGTGTTGCAAAGTTGGATTAATAACTACCGGTTGCGGATCAGCCAAGAAATGTGCTGCTATAAACCCACCGGCTACTATTCCCGCTACAAAAAATAAATTCCAGGCTTCTTTTTTCCAATTGTATTGAAAGAAAGAAATACCTGCGGGAAAGCAAGCAGCACAAACATGCCGTAATGAGGAAGAGATGCCAAAATTTTTATTGCCCAATAGCAATAACAACGGCACTGTTAAACCAATAACAGGCCCCGCTATATACCATGGCCACGGTTGAAGAATAGATATAAGAAACATGTTGGTTGTGTGTTGCAGTTTTTATGTTGATGCTTTTGCTAACCTACCAATGGTTGCAATACCTGTTGCAATTGTTTGGCTGGCACCACACCAGATTGTCGCCATTTGATTTCTCCCTTCTTAAAAACCATCAGCGTGGGCACACCTTGTATATGATAGGCCGATGCTACCTGCGGGTTTTTATCTACATCAATTTTCAGGATGGTAATATCATCGCCCATGGTCTTTTTTAGTTCCTGCAAAATGGGTGGCATCATTTTGCAGGGGCCACACCATTCTGCAAAAAAATCAACCAACACTGGTTTACCTGAGTCTAGTATTTCTTTAAAGTTGCTCATAATAAAATGGTTTATACAACACTAACAACAACAATCCTGCCCCACTATTGTTGGAAGCAGCGCTTATAGCTATTGTCCGTGTGCTTGCGTGGCAAAATTCATGTCAGAAGATTTGGTTAACTTTAATAAGACTTTCAGTAAAGCCAATTTCCATTGTTTTGCCGGCCATTTTGAAAAAGTAAATTTATGTTAGAATCATACATCAGCACGCATACAGATCATGCTGGCATTACCAGCATTGAATTTTTCCATCCGCAAAGCAATTCGCTTCCGCTAAAAATGTTAAACGAGCTGGCGCAGGAAATTCACCACGCCGGAATGAATACAGACACCAAAGTGATTGTATTGCGCTCTGGTGGCGAGAAAGCTTTTTGTGCGGGTGCTTCGTTTGATGAACTGGCAGCTATCAACAATGCAGAGGATGGCAAAAATTTTTTTAGCGGATTTGCCCGTGTTATTAATGCCATGCGAACCTGTGGCAAGCTGGTGATTGCACGCATACATGGTAAGTGTGTAGGCGGTGGTGTGGGATTACTGGCGGCGGCGGATTATGCCATTGCTACAGAAGCAGCAGAAGTAAAACTGAGTGAACTCACCATTGGTATCGGTCCATTTGTTGTGGGCCCGGTGATTGAAAGGAAAACAGGCGCAGCAGCATTCAGTCACCTGGCAATAGATGCCGGCATGTGGCGTAGTGCAGACTGGGCCAAACGAAAAGGGCTTTTTGCAGAGGTGCATAGCAGCAATGAAGGCATGGATGAAGCTGTAACAAGAATGGCGCATACATTGGCAGCCAGCAGCGGAGAGGCAATGGCGGAGATGAAAAGAATATTCTGGAAAGGAACAGAAAACTGGGATCAATTACTGGCAGAACGTGCAGCCATTAGCGGGCGGCTGGTATTGAGCAGGTTTACCAAAGATGCTATTGCAAAGTTTAAAGCAAGGAGATAAGTTCATTTCTATAGCGTATATGACATCAGAAACATTGCAGGACGAAATGCGGGAAGCCATTCCTCTATTATTAAAAATGGCAAGGGATATTACGTGGAATAAGATTTCTGACAACTGTAAGTTTATTCTTACAGAAATTATAGATAGCTCGGACAATTTTCACATACAAAGGCAAAAAAATAAAAAAGAAAACGACAAAAAGAAACATGTGTCATTTTCTGAAATTATGTTGCCGCTGCAAAAAATCTATGACAATTTGTATGATATAAATCTCTGCATTTATAAAGCCAAAAGAAATCTTACCATAATTGACATTCGTTATTATCCTAAGTCTTCACTGCATGCAAATTATCGAAGAGAAGTTTCCCAAAAACCGCCAATGATTCATTGCAAAGTAGCTACGCCTCCATGGCTAAATGATAAAAATGAAAAGTTCGATATAAATTGGGAACACTATGCATCAACGATTAAATGGAAGTTGTTTTGGGCAAGAAGAAAATTCAAAAAAACAAACCGCTTAACATAAAACTTTCCCCTTTAACGAAACGATTAAATTGCAAAATGAAATCATTACTAGTTGCTGCCGTATTATTAGCTACCAATTTTATTTGTTCTGTTAGTCTTGCTCAAACAAATACACAACCTGCACAAACGGCGCTTACGTTAGCCGATCCAACTATATTTTTATGGCAGGGGAAATATTATGCCTATGGCACCAATTCAAACGAAGGCATACCTGCTTATACTTCTACTGATTTAATACATTGGAAGGCCATTGAAACAAACAATGGCTTAGCACTTAAAAAAGGTGATGCGTTTGGTACAAAAGGTTTTTGGGCGCCACAGGTATTTAACTACAAAGGGAAATTCTATATGGCGTATGTAGCCAATGAAAATATTGCCATTGCCACCAGCGAACAACCTTATGGCCCCTTCACCCAAACGGTTAAAGAAAGCTTACCTGCACCGGTAAGACAAATAGACCCTTTTATTTTTATAGACGATGATGGGAAAAAATACCTGTACCATGTAAGGCTTACAAACGGCAACCGCATATTTGGTGCTTTATTAAAAGATGATTTCTCCGGCATTGATACCACTACTTTACAGGAATGCATCTCCGCTACTGAACCATGGGAAAATACAGAGAATGCCAAATGGCCTGTAACAGAAGGGCCCACTGTAATAAAAAGCAATGGCAAATACTATATGTTTTATTCTGCCAATGATTTTAGAAACCCCGATTATGCAGTAGGCATGGCCGTTAGTGATCATCCATTAGGACCTTGGGTAAAATACCAGGGAAACCCTGTTTTAAGCAGAAAGCAAACTGGTTTTAAAGGAACAGGCCATGGAGATTTATTTAAGTCGGCAGACGGCAAATGGCATTATGTTTTTCACATCCATAATTCAGATACGCAAGTAGGGCCAAGAAAAACTATGCTGATAGATGTAACAAACAAAAACGGTAAATTTTCATTCGATATAAAAACAATGAAAGCACTTGTTGTTGAATAGAGATTATAAAAACAATTTCTTTTTCTTTTAATCTCTTAAGCATGATCCATTCTTTTAATCAGGATAATTTTCAGCAACTTGTTAGCCAACTGGCAAAAAAAGACAAACACCTTCAATCTATTTTGAAGCAATATGGCCATCCGCCCATGTGGAACAGACCAGCCAGCTTTGAATCGCTTATACATATTATACTCGAACAGCAGGTTTCATTGGCATCTGCAAAAGCTGCATTAGAAAAACTTAGAGAAAAAATAAAAAAAATTACACCGGAAAATGTTTTGCTTTTGTCTGACGCAGAGTTACGTGCCTGTTATTTTAGCCGGCAAAAAACAGTTTACGCAAGATGCCTGGCTGAAGCCATCAGTACAAAAAAATTAAACCTAAAAAAATTAAGCAGTGAAACAGATGAAGAGATTAGAACAGAACTGAAAAAGATAAAAGGTATCGGCGATTGGACAGTTGATATCTATCTCTTATTTACATTACAAAGAGCAGACATTTTTCCTACCGGCGATTTAGCTATGATGAATGCATTGAAACAAGTGAAGCAATTACCTGCACATACTACCAAAGAAGAAATAATACAACTGGCAGAAAGCTGGCGCCCTTATCGCTCATTGGCTACTATGATGTTCTGGCACCATTATATTAAGACGAGGAACATTAAGATTTGATGTAGTAATTTTCTTTGCTGGTGGCGATGGGCTATACCCATCGCCAATATAAAACGCCCTTTCAGGGCTTAGTGCCGCAAGCTCCGAAGGAGCGAAATATATTAACGAAGGGCGCAGCCCATCGATTTTAAAACTAGATATTCAACCCGCCACACGCACTAATAACCTGCCCGGTAATATAACTGCTCATATCAGACGCAAGGAATAATGTAGTGTTGGCAATTTCTTCTGCAGTACCAAACCTGCCCAGGGGTATTTTATCCAAAAATGCTTTAGACGCTTCTCCTTCTTTTAGGTAATGCGTCATATCTGTTTCTATAAAACCAGGCGCAATGGCATTGCAACGGATATTGCGACTGCCCAGTTCTGCTGCAATTGATTTTGTGAAACCAATGATACCTGCTTTGCTGGCTGCATAACTGCTTTGGCCTGCATTGCCACGCACACCAATAATAGAACTCATATTAATAATGCTGCCTTTCTTGGCCTTCATCATGGGGCGTATAACCTGTTTGGTAATATTGTATACGCTCTTAAGGTTGATATCAATTACTTCATCCCATTGTTCGGGAGTTAGGCGCAATAATAAATTGTCTTTGGAAATGCCGGCATTGTTTACACATACATCTATGCTGCCAAATTCTTTGCTTACATCGTTTACAAAAGTTTCTGCGGCAGCAAAATCGGCGGCATTGCTTTTATAGGCTTTTGCTTTTACGCCGAAAGCCTGCAATTTTTCTTCTAATGTTTTCGCTTTATCTGCGCTGCTATCACTTACATAGGTAAAAGCAACATGCGCACCATGTTCGGCCAGTTTAAGGGCAATACCTTCGCCAATGCCACGTGCGGCGCCGGTTACAATCGCAATTTTGTTCTCCAGTAGTTTCATTGATATTATGTTGTTATGGCAAAGTAAGTGAAATAAACTTTAATCAATAGCAGCTTAGCGCTTTAGCTGTAAAATTTCTTCCAGCAATGTTCTTTCGTTGCTCAGGCGTGGTACTTTATGCTGGCCGCCCAATTTGCCCTTGCTTTTTAGCCATTCGTTGAAAGTGCCGTTCTTTAATGCGTGTACAATGGGCATGCTTAGCGCAATGTCTTTATAACGTTTGGCTTCGTAATCGCTGTTAAGACTTTTTAGTGCCGTATCAAGTGCAGTGGTAAATGCAGCCAGATCCGCAGGCGCTTTTTCAAACTCTATCAGCCACTCGTGTGCGCCATTGCTATTGCTGCTGAAATAAACAGGCGCAGCAGTATAATCATTTACAACAACGCCGGTGGCTTCGCTGGCCATTGCAATGGCCTTGTCTGTATTATCTACAATTACTTCTTCGCCAAAAGCATTAATATAATGTTTCAGCCGCCCGCTTACTTTTATTTTATACGGATTTAAAGAAGTGAATTGAACAGTATCGCCCACAATATAACGCCATAGCCCACCCGTGGTGCTGATGATAAGCGCATAATTTTTATGCAACTCCACTTTGCTCAATCCAAAAGTCTGTGGAAATTTTTTGCCGTATTCATCTATCGGCATAAACTCGTAAAAAATACCGTGGTGTGTAAACAACAACAAGCCATCTTCAGAAGGGCTTTCCTGCGCTGCAAAAAATCCTTCGCTGGCATTATAGGTTTCAAGATAGTTGATGTCTTTTCCTATCAGTTGTTTGAATTGATCTTTGTAAGGAACAAATGAAACACCTCCATGAAGATAAAGTTCCAGGTGCGGCCATACTTCTGCCAGCGTTTTCTTTCCGCTTATTTCTAAAATACGTTTTATTAAAACAAGCGTCCAGGTTGGTACACCAGAGATAGAAGTTACATTTTCATGCATGGTAGATTGCGCCAGTTGCTCAATCTTTCCTTCCCATTCATCCATCAATGCAATATTCAGTTGCGGTGTGCGTATCCAACTGCTCCATACGGGAGAGTTTTGCATCAGCACAGCGCTTAGATCTCCGTATTGCACATTATCATTCACTTTGCTTACCTGGTGGCTTCCACCAATCACCAGTCCTTTGCCGGTTAGCAGGTCGGAGTCCGGAAAGTTTTTATAGTACATCGTCAGCACATCTTTGGATGCCTGGTAATGATTTTCTTCAAGGCTTTCTTTGCTTACAGGTATAAACTTGCTTTTATCGCTGGTGGTGCCGCTGCTTTTGGCAAACCATTCTACCGGCGTGTTCCAAAGTACATTTTGTTCGCCATTCATCATGCGTTCTATGTATGGCTTCAGGTCTGCATACTCGTGTACAGGAATGGTTTGTTTGAATGTTTTAACAGAGAAGAGCAGGTTGAATTTGTATTGACGGCCAAACTCTGTGTATTGCGCTGCAGTTACAAGGTCCTGCAAAACTTCCCGCTGGGCCGACACAGGCTGTGAGGTCCAGAGTTCAATTAAGCGAAGCCTTAGCCGGGCAAGCCTTGAGATAGCAGGCGATAGTAGTTTCATACCAGGTTGGCAAAATAAACAAATGCGCCGATAATTATACAACTAAAAGGTAAATACTATTTGCCGAAAAGGGAATTTTAATAATACCAGCAGTATATCACTGTTCATCTTTTGTTGCGTCGCAATCCTTTCATCGGCAACAATGCTATTGAGCTATCAGTCTCCGGAAAAAGATCCCTTGCTATTGAATTTTACTATTCTAGAGAATGTTTTCAAATTCTTCGTTCTCAACATACATTGCCAGCTTTGAAAGTAAAGATTGTATGTTTCTTATTTCATTATCCAGGTTGTCAACCATTATCTGAGGCGAGATAAGAATCGAAATTCATATGAGGATGCAATGCCTGATAATAAGGGGATTTAAAAAATGAAGTAGTAGATGCAAAATCTACTGAATCCAATTCAGGCAATTGGAGTGCTGTTTCTTTTATTTTTGGCCGATTGTTTTTTTCAGCAAATTCTATGGCCGTTTTTTTTATGTCTTTAGTAAATTGAAAAAACTCTTTAATATTCAGCTCATCAAACTGGGGTATTTTTGTAATATGCTCAATAGTTATTGGAGCATTTACAATCTGCTGTGCCATATTAACACCATTATTCAGCGTATCAACCAGTTTATCAGGTTTAATTTCTCTTCTCTCACCAATTTTTGTTTTTACTTCCTCATGCAGATAATCTTTCCGCTTCAATTCAAAGTTTCTTCCCAGGTATAAGCGTCTCACCTGTTCATCTGCTGCCAGTTCTTCTGCAGTGCCATGCTTGAATATTTTTCCTTCAATCAATAAATATGCGCGGTCGCAGATAGACAATGTTTCATTTACGTTATGATCTGTTATCAGTATGCCTATATTCTTTGTTCTTAACCGCGCTACTACTGTTTGAATATCTTCCACCGCAATAGGGTCTACACCAGCAAAAGGTTCATCCAATAAAATAAATTTAGGATCCACTGCCAATGCACGGGCAATCTCTGTACGCCTTCTTTCACCACCACTTAAACTATCACCATTGTTTTTTCTTACATGGTGCAGGCTGAATTCGTCCAGCAGGGTTTCCAGTTTATCTTTTTGTTCTGCCTTGGTTAGTTTAGTCATTTCCAGTATAGCACGGATATTATCTTCTACAGACAATTTGCGAAAAACTGAAGCTTCCTGCGGCAAATAACCAAGGCCCATCTGCGCCCTTTTGTACATGGGTTGTTTGGTAATGTCTTCATCATTTAAGAAAACAGTGCCTTCATCCGGACGTATTAAACCTACTACCATATAAAACGTAGTGGTTTTGCCAGCGCCATTTGGTCCAAGCAAGCCCACAATCTCGCCCTGCTTTACTTCTACAGATACATGGTTTACTACTGTACGGTTTCTGTAAGTCTTAATTAAATCGTGTGTATGTATTGTTAAGCTCAATCTTGCCTGTTTTTACAAAAATACCGCAACTACTGCAATCTGCACCCAGTCTTATTTATTTAACAGGGTTTTGATATTAACCCAACCCTAAGTATGTTTGCGCCTATATTTAAATGCAATGAAGGTAATAGACCATATCAACAGTGCAAAAAGCACACTTATTTCTTTTGAAGTATTGCCCCCGTTAAAAGGAAAGGGCATTAATGCTATATATGATCATCTTGATCCGTTGATGGCTTTCAAGCCCTCTTTTATAAATGTTACTTACCACCGCAGCGAGACCATGTTTAAGAAAAAAGCAGATGGTACGTTTGAGAAAGTGGAAGTGCGTAAAAGACCAGGCACCGTAGGTATCTGTGCTGCTATTATGAACCATTACCAGGTAGATGCTGTACCGCATTTAATCTGCGGCGGTTTTTCTAAAAGAGAAACAGAAGATGCATTAATAGACTTAAATTTTTTAGGCATAGACAATGTGCTGGTATTGCGTGGAGATGCTGCAAAGAATGAAGCTGCTTTCGAACCACATCCTGATGGCAACCGCTATGCATTGGATTTGCTGAAACAGGTAGGCAATCTTAATCATGGCATTTATTTGGAAGAGGATATAAAGAATGGCGGCAAAACAAACTTTTGCATGGGCATTGCCGGCTACCCGGAAAAACATTTTGAAGCGCCAAACCTGGAAACAGATATGAGCTACCTGAAATCTAAAGTGGATGCAGGTGCAGAATACATTATGACGCAAATGTTTTTCAACAATCAGAAATATATTGAGTACGTAAAACTTTGCCGCGACAATGGTATAAACGTTCCTATTATTCCGGGTCTTAAACCAATTACCAATAAAAAGCAATTGAATATTCTGCCGAAGATATTTCATGTAGATATACCCACAGATTTATCCAATGCTATCAGCAAAGCCAAATCTGATGATGAAGTAGAAATAGTAGGAACTGAATGGCTGATACAACAAAGCAAAGAGCTTAAAAAATTTGGTGTGCCGGTATTGCACTATTATACATTGGGCAAACCAAAAGTGATTTATAATGTGGTGAAGGAGTTGGTGTAAGTAGCGGCGAATGGCCATTCGCCCTTTTCCAAACGCCCATTCGCCCGTTCGATATCAATTCACCCTTGCATATTCATTCACAATTTCCAAATCGATTGACCCTTTGCAAATTCATTCGCCTTTTTATATAACGAACAAAGCCCCGAATTGCATCGGGGCTTGCTGTTTCTTAGAGTGGTTATTATAGTTTAAAACCGATGTTGAAGCTTAACACACGGTGTTTGTTTTTATCGTTGTCGTTATTCTCTACAGAATTTATTTTGCTTAAACCATAGCCATAGTTTACAGACAGCATTATGTTGCGCAGCTCAAGGCCAGCAACACCGTTTAAACCAAAATCGAACCTGCGCATTACGCCAAAGCCTGCACCTTCCTGTTCATTAAATGTTGTAGGATCATCATTGCTCCATTTGATGTTTTCATTGCTGCTGAAAGAAGCACCAAAAACTTTTCCTTCTGTTTTATTTTTACCCGCAACACCCATAGCTGCATAAGGGCCTGCTCCAAAAAACAAAGAAGAATGTGGGGCTACTGGTAGTTTTATCACAAGGTTGAGTGGTATTTCAATATAATAAGGGTTAGAAGTTGCTTTAAAGTAAGTAGCATCGGAAGGCTGGCCCGATTGGGATTTAGTGCCTTTGCCGGTAAATAAAAGACCGGGCTGTAATGCAAGAAAGCGTCCCAAAGGAACATCGCCTACAATGCCTACGTTAAAACTGGGAAGGTATTTAGCATCATCTATTCTGCCATCGCTGGTAACAGATACATTGGCCATATTAAGGCCTCCTCTTAAAAATACATTGCCCTGCTGGGCATTGGTAGTTATAGAAAATAAAGAAGCTGCAAGAATAAAAAGAGAGATCCTGGTTTTCATAAATGTTGGTTTTGGGTACGATACGATTAAAATTAAAGGCGATTTTATTTACGCAATTGTTCAGTTAATAGATTGCCTTTTAAAATAGCTGGTTAAGCATTTATCAAAAGCTATTATAAGAATGAGCTTATAACGAAAAGTTTAATGAGATTAATATCGTAGAAATACGAGGTAAAAAATCTATAGACTTTAAGATTACCAGGTTTCTATCATTTCCAGCAGCTTTGCAAAACTGCTTCATTAATTTTTACCGGATATTTTTTCTTTAGTGATTCTATCCATTGATCTTCCAGGAAAGACTGATAGTCATTAATAACAAACCCTCTTGCATCTTCAAAATTGCGGGGCATTCTGTCTTTATATATTTTCATAACTGCAGCAAAACTGCTGGTATTATCTGTGCTGCTTTTTACGGGGTCTGTTACGACATCCGCCTGCAGGTGGCTACTAACAGAAGCTGGCAGTTGCGTTATTTCAAATCTTCCAGAATCTGCCTGTACAGTACCATCTGCATTTTGCACCAGCGTTTTCCAATCATGATTTTTTGAAAACGATTCTTTTGCTTTGACTGCGCTGGCAGAATCACTGCAGGTAAATAAAATCACATCGGCACTAGACTCCCACCAGTATTTATTTTTATTGGTGTTGTAAAAAAGTTTTAGTCCAAGAGAATCTGAAGAGGCTTTATCCCAAACGCGGCGTTGCATTACTTCAAACAAAAGATTACCATCTTTAAATTCTTTCAATTGACTGGCAAACTCCGCATTGTATTTTTCCAGGTGTTGGCGATAATAATCTATAGCCACAGTTTCTGCATATTGCTGCAGTATCTGTGGTGTTGAACGTCCACGCAACAGATCGGGTATGGTTTTTATGCTGTTGACATATTTGGCAAAATCACTCGCTGTTTTTTTATCCTGCGGAAAAGAAAACAAAACAGTCTTGTCGTTCATAGCAGGCAGTTGCGCTGGCTTACGCCCTGCATAAACACTGTCTGCATAAGCCAGGAATTGTTTTTGATTGTATGCTGCCATTGTAAAGCCGGCACTCTTCATTATTTTTTGTGCCATTATTTGTTTGGCAACCGCAATCCTTTTGTCTGCCTGTACCGATTGTTTAAGCTGCGCCATCGCGGCAGCGTTGTTTTTATCAGTGTTTACAGGGCTGCGTTCCAGGCGTTGGATAATGTGATAACCAAACGGCGTAAGCACAGGCATGCTTATCTCTCCGTCTTTAGATAAAGCAAATGCTGCTTTCTCAAAAGATTCACTATAGCGGCCACTACCAAATTCTGGCATAACACCGCCGGTTTGATAAGTAATATTATCTGTGCTGTATTTGGTAACCATTTCTTTAAACGAAGCGCCATGTTGCAATGCCTGGTAGATAGAATCTGCCAACACTCTTTTTTTCTCCTTGTCTTTTTCATCTGTATTGGGAGCAAAACCTATAAGTATTTGCGCAGCTTTCATTCTTCCAATGGCAGGCCTTTCACTGGTTGTTTTTAAAATGATATAGGCAGACTTGCTTCTGTAAGGTTTTGCAGTTTTGCCAACAGGCGTATTGTAAACAATGGATTCAAACTCGTAAGGAAGTGTGAACACCGTTATGTAACCAATATCTCCTTTATTTTCTTTTGCTGAAGGATCGCCGGAATAAACATTGGCAACGCTGCCAAAGTCTTCACCCGCTTCAATTTTTTTATATGCTTCATCGGCTTTTTGGCTGGCCAGCAAAGTGTCGCCACCTCTAAATGGAATGATAATAGCTGATACACGCACATCTTTCTGGCTGCGTTCAAATGCCTCGTTCACCAGTACCTGCACACTGCTTTCATCGTTCATAAAACCTTCTATAATCTGTCCGCGAAAATTTTGCAGTTCGGTGCCCTGCGCAGGAAGTGTATCCAGTTTTGCATCGTAAGCAGCCTGTACTTTCAGCTTAAAGCGTATATACAGTTCCAGGTAGTCGCGATAGGCTTTTTCTGTATTGGTGGTATTGGTGTTGTTTTTATTGTAGGCACGCAAAAACTCTGCTTTGCTTACATTGTTTTTACCGTATGTAAACAATGTTTGTGCGTTTGCGCCCAATGCAATCAATAGGCAAAATGCAGCTAAGGTCTTTTTCATAACTATTGTATTCTTTCTGCCGGGATGCTTTGCAACAAGTGTGGCTAAAACTTCTATTGTTTGCTAACCTGCTTCAATTTCATGCTAAGCACCTGGTCAATCTGATCGTAAGTGAGTTTTTTTGCAATAATGCGTTTGTCTTTATCCAGCAGGTAGAGTATAGGTGTTTGGTACACGTCGTACAACTGCCGGAAGTTCGCTTTGCCAGCAGCATAGCCGGCATCCCTGTGCTCATTGGTTTCATAAACGTGTATCCAGTCCTTTAAATTGTTGGTTCTTATGTAGGTGGTCCACGCTTCCTTGCCACCATCTACCATTACCCCATATAGCTGTACACCCTCCTGTTTCCATTTGTTCTGATAAATTGAATCCAGTTTAGGCACCACTTCTTTACAATGGCTGCAGGTAGCATCCCAGAAGCAAATAACAATATAAGGGGAGTTTACATCATACAAATAGCGTGGTTTGTCGGATGTATCTACCAGTTCCAGGTTTTGTGCAGGGGCACCAATCAGGTTGGCCATCAGGCTATATGCCCTGTCTGACATGTATTTTTTATACTTTTCTGTAAACCAGTCTACCTCGGGATTATTGTTAATGTATTTTTCAAACAGGTGTACAAAAACTGCATCCTGCCCCATGTATTGGGGGTTAATATATCGCTGCACAAAATAGGTAAGCAGGTATTTGTGCATTTCTTTGTTAGACGCAGCTTTCGCCAGCATTTGGTCTACTTCTTTGGTAAGGCTGTCCACATCCGGAACTACAAGGGTAGAATAATATTTGTCCAGCCTCGGCTCAAAAATAGGCGTACGCAACAAGCGTTCATCGGTAAAACTGATACCGTCCCAATAATGGTTTTTGTAATAATTGTACGCAAAAGTAGAATCGTATTTGCCACCGGGTTGTTTGGCTGCTGGTGGAACAATAGGTTCTTTTAAAGATTTGAATAAAGCAGTAAGCATGGTTCCGGGGTTTTTAGCGGCCATGCTATCGCGATAGTGTGTCATTTTTTCATTCAGGTCGCGAAGTTTTGCAGTTATTGCTGCACTGTCTGCTTTCGATTTAGCAGCGGCTAATTCGCTCATATAACCAGCGGCCGTTTTTCCATTGCCCCCCGCAAATTTTGAATATTGCTGAAACTGCTGGTTCTCGGGCGAGTTGATGAATTTTACGCTCATGGGCAAACCAACAGTATCTGCCTGCACGGAAAAGTTTTGTTGTTTATCAAGCAAAAGCTCAAACAATATTTCTTTGCGGGGCGACACTAAAAAGTAAATGCCACCATTCAATTTTGTTTTGCCCTTAAAGGTGCCGGTGCTGGCATCATTCAATTTTACAGAGTCTGCCAGGGCTTTGATATTGCCATAATAATAACCCAGGTAAACATACTGGTTTTTGTAAGGTTTTAAAGTAATGCCTATAGAATAGCCTGTTGTTTGTGCAGCAATTTGTGACGTGATGAAAACAAGGGATAAAATCAACAATTTCTTCATGGTGCTACCATAACGTTTAAGGAACGAAAATATTGAAAATAAATCTTTAAGCTGGTTAATTAAAAGGCAAAAAGGCTGAAGGTATAAGGTATAGGACGATGAATTGTACCTTCAGCCTTTATCCCTATTCCATACACCCTTTACCTTTGGCCTTATGAATAAAGAACTCTACATAGACATTAGCAATGAAGAAGCCGGTGGCAGCCTTTACCGGGTAACAGGTTCCAAAGGCGAAACTCATTTCTATTACAATCACAGTAGTTATAACAGCGATACAGATGAACTGCAGGTATTTGAAACCAACTACCCTGATTTTGCATCCTTTTGGCAATATGTTGTCAGCAATCCGCAATGGTTTTACCTGCACCCGCTATACATTCACCCCGAACAAAGAGCTTTTATACAGGCGCAGTTGAAAGGAGTAAATTGGTCTGCAGGTGGTAATGATATTAAATGGCAACAAAGTCACCAGCGCCAATGGAAAAAAGTGCTAGAAGCGCCGGATGCTTACTATAAAGGACCGCAGTGAAGTTTTAAGTGATAAGTTTTAGGTTTTAAGTAGCGTTTGCAACCCTAATTTCTCTAACAACTTGTAGCGTAATAATTCTGAACAATGATAAAATGACTGCCCCACTAGCCACTCACTACTCACCACTAACTCACTTAAAACTTACCACTTAAAACTTAAAACTCACTACATCCTTCCTACTTTTGCGGCATGCGTAAACAGAAGAGTGCAGTGGTGCTGCAAAAAATAACAGTAGAAGATTATGCTGCCGAAGGAAAGGCACTGGCCAGAACGGATGGTAAGGTGGTATTTATTTCAGGAGCGGTACCCGGAGATGTGGTAGATGTACAATTAAGCAAAAACAAAAAAGACTGGGCCGAAGGAAGGGCCGTTCGTTTTCACAGTTATTCTGCAGACAGGGTAGAACCTTTTTGCGAACACTTTGGCATATGTGGTGGTTGCAAATGGCAAATGCTGCCATATAAAAAACAATTGCAGTACAAAGAGAATGAAGTATTGCAAAACCTGCGCCGCCTGGGCAAAATAGAACTTCCAGAAATAATGCCCATATTAGGTTGCGATACCATTGCCCGCTATCGCAATAAGCTGGAATTTACTTTTAGCAACCGACGCTTTTTACTGCCTTCCGAAATGGATTCACCGGAATCTGGTGCACAACAAAACGCTTTGGGCTATCACGTGCCAAGGTT
Organism: Chitinophagaceae bacterium; assembly: GCA_047602295.1. Taxonomy (GTDB): domain Bacteria; phylum Bacteroidota; class Bacteroidia; order Chitinophagales; family Chitinophagaceae; genus JACMLD01. Next base: position 499,963 of record JASGHP010000001.1, read on the forward strand.
GTTTGATAAGGTAATAGACATCAACACCTGCCATTTAATGGAAGAGCCCACGAATGCTATTAAAAATACTATTCGCCAATATGCGCTGGAAAACGATCTTTCATTTTATGATATCCGCAACCACACTGGTTGGTTAAGAACTTTGATTATACGCGTTTGCACCACAAAAGAAGTGATGGTAAATCTTTGCATAGCTTATGATGATAAACCTGCATTGGAAAAGCTATTTGATTATTTATTGCAGCAAGTACCTTCCATCACTACTTTACTGTATACCATCAACCCCAAAAAGAACGATACCATTTACGATCTGCAACTAATAACTTATCACGGCAAAGGATATGCGCTGGAAACACTGGAAGATTTTACGTTTAAGATAAGCCCAAAATCATTTTTTCAAACCAATAGCAGGCAGGGAGAAAGATTGTACCAGGCAACACGTGACTTTGCAGAATTAGATGGTACACAAACAGTGTACGATTTGTATTGCGGCACCGGTAGCATTGGCATATTTGTAAGCAAGCTGGCAAAAAAAATAATTGGGGTGGAGTTGATTGCAGAAGCCATTGAAGATGCAAAAGAGAATGCAGCATTAAACAACATACAGCACACCAGTTTCTTTGCAGGCGATGTTATTGATATTTGCGACGATGCTTTTTTTGCGCAACACGGCAGGCCCGATGTTATCATTACCGATCCGCCACGGGCAGGCATGCACGAAAAACTGGTAAAGAAAATTTTAGAGATAGCCGCACCGGTTGTTGTATATGTAAGTTGCAACCCCGCCACACAGGCAAGAGATCTGCAATTGCTGGATGAAAAATACAAAGTAACCAAAGTGCAGCCGGTAGATATGTTTCCGCAAACACATCATATAGAAAATGTGGTGCAATTGAAACTGAAAACCCCTAACCCCTGAAGGGGGGATGATAATCTCAATGACATAATTTGTTCGAAAACACATTCATGGATTCGATGATTTGTTTTTTACCAGTTAAATGACAAAACATTTTTTTTAACTGCGCAATCTTAATGATATTTATACTCCCCCTTCAGGGGGTTGGGGGGTAAAACTTTACATGTGATTACAACCTTTCTAAGCCATCAATGGAAATCTTTCTGGAGAAGCCGCAGCGCAGGTAAAAGTCTTGCTATACAGATTTTAATAGGATTTTTTACAATATACTTTTCTGTTTCTGCTATTGCACTTGGTTTCTTTTTACAGGACTTAATAAAAAAAGTTTATCCAGGCCAGGATGTGATACAAGTATTTTGCGGGTTTATCTTTTATTATTTTTTGTTTGATACGCTCATCCGCTTTTTGCTGCAAGACCTGCCTGCATTAAGCATTCAGCCTTATTTGGTACAAAATATAAAACGCAGCCAGTTAATCAGGTTTCTAAATATCCGATCACTGTTTACCATTTTCAACCTGATACCTATTTTTTTGTTTACGCCATTTACCATGATGTCTATTTCAAGGGCATATGGTGCTGGTACAGCGTTGGCGTTTATGGCAAGTATACTGGCATTAACAGTTTTCAATCACTTTCTCATTTTATACATCAAGCGAAAAGGCATTATTAATAGTTGGCTGATGGTGATCTTTTTGGCAGTGATTGCAGGTTTTATTGCAGCAGATTATTTCAACATTTTTTCGCTTACTCATTTTTCTGCTTTGTTTTTTTCTTTTATGCTGCAGCATGCCTGGCTTTGCCTGGTGCTAATTGCGCTGGCAGGGTTTTCTTTTTACAACAACTATTCATTCCTGCTTAAAAATCTATACCTGGAAGATATAGTGGGCAAAGGGCGCAAAAAAGAAGGCGCTGAATATGCATTCCTCAATCGCTTTGGCGCAGTGGGCGAATTGATTGCATTGGATATAAAACTGATTTTGCGCAATAAACGTCCGCGTACTTTGATGTTTCTTTCAATAGCTTTTCTTTTTTATGGGTTTATTTTTTACAAACCGCAATACATAGCAAACAATCAATTAGGTTTTTTAGTATTCGGCTCTATTTTTATTACCGGCATTTTTATTATTAATTACGGCCAATTTTTGTTTGCCTGGCAAAGTGCCCATTTTGATGGATTGATGGCCGGCCACCTGAATATAAAAACATACATAAAAAGCAAGTTTGTATTTTTTACCATTGTATGCGTTATTATTTTGGTGATTACTTCTTTATACGGCCTTCTTACGTGGAAGCTATTGCTCTTGCAGGTAGCAGCTTTCCTCTATAATATTGGCATTACTACTGTTATCACTGTATTTTTTGCAACGTATGGATATAAAGCAATAGACATTAACAAAGGCAGCGCTTTCAATTACCAGGGCGTAAGTGCAGAAAAATGGCTTTACTCTATAATGATTTTTATAATCCCATTTATTATCTACCTGCCGCTTTCTTTACTGGTAAATGCATGGGCAGGCATTATCGCATTAAGTGTGTTGGGCCTTGCCAGTTTTTTATTGCAGGATTGGTGGGTGGATATACTGACAAAAGAGTTTTTAAAACGCAAATACAAAATCTTAACCGGCTTCAGGGAAAAATAAGCGCCATTAATAGAACAGGTAAACAATGATTACAGTTAATAATCTTGCCAAAGCATATACCGGTAAAACAGTAGTAGATATTGCATCGCTGCAAATTAATGAAGGCGAACTGATAGGCCTTGTGGGCAATAACGGCGCTGGCAAAACAACTTTCTTCAGGCTGCTGCTTGATCTTATAAAGGCAGACCGTGGAGAAATATTTTCCAAAGAAAAAAATGTAGCCACAACAGAAGAGTGGAAACAATACACGGCTGCTTATCTTGATGAAGGTTTTTTGATAGATTATCTTACGCCAGAAGAATATTTTTATTTTATAGGCAAGCTCAACAATCGTTCTAAAGCAGACGTGGATGAGTTTCTTAAAAACTTTGAAGCTTTCTTTGATGGCGCTATTCTTAAAAGCGGCAAATACATTCGTGAACTTTCCAAAGGCAACCAGTTTAAAGCAGGTATTGCTGGCTGTCTTTTACAAAACCCCGAAGTGTTACTGCTGGATGAACCTTTTGCCAACCTTGACCCTACTACACAAATGCGCCTCATAAAAATGCTGAAAGAAATGCATGCGCAGCGTCGCATGACTATTTTCGTTAGCAGCCACGATTTAAACCATGTTACGGATGTATCTACCCGCATTCTCTTAATGGAAAAAGGTGTAATTATTAAAGATCTGCACACCAACCAGGATACCTTGCAAGAGCTGGAAGATTATTTTAAGGTATAGGCCGGTTCTTTTCTTCTTTTTGTCTATTCTGTAAACAAATTACTGCTTGTATTTGTGATACAGAACAGCATTTTTTTGCACTAACTTATCAATCCTTTTTAATAAGAAACCGTGTGGAGGTTTATCTTTGACGGAATATTGAGGAATAAAATATCAAGCAATGGCGAACTACGGGTCTGGCGGTTTTTCTTTACCTCCTGTCATAAAAAATTTAATGATCATAAATGCTTTGGTTTGGCTGGCTCAGATAGCAGCAATAAAACAAGGCATTTATCTTGAAGAATATGGAGCTTTATTGCCAATAGGGTCGGGCCAGTTTAAAGGATGGCAATTGATCACCTATATGTTTATGCACGAAGCCGTGAACATTAATGGAGGTATTGTTCTTGCGCATATTGGTTTTAACATGTTGGGGCTTTGGATATTTGGAACTGATCTTGAATATTACTGGGGTCCCAAAAGGTTTCTGATTTTTTACCTATTGTGTGGCGTATTTGCAGGTATCGCACAATTGCTAGTCAGTCCTTCAGGTTATACAATAGGAGCTTCTGGCGCTGTTATGGGCGTTAGTGTTGCTTGTGCCTATCTTTTTCCAAACAAGGAATTATATATCTACGCATTATTCCCAGTTAAAATCAAGTATTTAGTGCCTTTTTATGTGCTGATGGATTTGTTTAGTGGCTTTGGCAGTAATGATGGGGTTGCACATTTTGCACATTTGGGTGGCGCATTGGCTGGCTTTTTAATTGTACTGTATTGGAATAGAAGCAACCGGAAAGACTTCTACTGATTTTTGTCAACCCTCAAACTTTAGCAAACCTTTTTTGTAGTATTTAGAACGCCCAATCCGCTATACAGCATATGACAGTAAAAGAAGAAAAAACAAGCAAGGTTTTGCTGGGACAAAGCAACAACAGCCTTGTCATGCTGTTTGCCATCAACTCATTGGTTTTTGTATTGCTTAAGTTTATTTATGTCATTTACCAGATGTCGGATCTGGATTTAAACGCCTATTACAAAAACATTTTCTACTGGTTTACGCTGCCGGCTTCTATCGGCAAATTAGGCACACGGCCCTGGACCATTATCACCAATATGTTTGTGCACGACAATGTGTGGGCAGAATTGCCGGCCATGTTCTGGCTTTGGGTTTTTGGCTATGTATTGCAAGACCTTACCGGCAATAAAAGACTTGTTCCTATTTATATTTATGGTGGCCTTGCAGGCGCACTTGTTTATGTGCTTACTTACCAGGTTGTGCCCCAGTTGCAGCCCTCATTAGATACAGCTATGTTGTATGGCCCCAATGCTGCGCTTATGGCTGTGGCCATTGCTACTACTACCGTTAAGCCAGACTATCGTTTCTTTCCTATGATCAATGGTGGCATACCGCTGTGGATAGTTACCATTGCTTTTGTTATAATAGATATGGTTTCTATCCGCGTGGGAGATCCGGGCAAATATGCAGCTCATCTTGCGGGTGCGGCCACAGGCTTTTTGTTTGTTTATCAGCTAAGAAAAGGACGGGATTGGAGTATTGGCATGAACAACCTGTTTGATTGGTTCAACAATCTTTTCAACCCCAATAAAAAAAACCAGCGCAAAAATGCAAAGGATGAATTTTTCTATCGTGTACATGGCACACATCCTTACAAACGCATACCCAATGTAACGCAGAAGCGTATAGACGAAATACTGGATAAGATTAATACAGAAGGTTATCACCTGCTTACAGATGAAGAAAAAGATATTCTTCGCCGTGCTTCATCTACAGATGATTTGTAATTTTAAGCATGACCCGCATCTTACGAAAGGTTTCCAGGAAATTTTTTATTGTTGCCAACATAGTTGCTGTTATAGCTTTTCTGCTGGTATGCACAACAAGCTTATTATCGCCAGGAAAGCACTGGTATATTGCGGTGCTGGGCCTCGGCTTTCCTTTTATAGTATTGTCTCTGTTATTATTTATTTTTTTCTGGTGGTTTTTTAAATCCAGATGGGCTTTTCTTTCTTTAGCTGCCATTATTATTGGTTGGCCGCAGGTGCATGCATTGTTTGGCTTGCATCTTTTTGCGGGCTTCAATATGGAAAAGCCCGAAGGCGCATTAAGGATAATGCAATGGAATGTATCTCGTCTTGATCAAATGAACCCCAAAAGGCCCGGGGGCACTTTTCGGCAATCAATATTAGATTATGTGCAAAAGGTAAACCCCGATGTGCTTTGTATGGAGGAGTTCCTGGAATCTAATAACCCACGTGAGTTTAGAGAGAATATCCCCTATTTTACAGATACACTTCATTATCCGTATCATTTTTTTGCCCGCGACCATCGCCGTTGGGATGGTGTGTATGAACATGGCGTTATCATATTTTCTAAATATCCAATGGTTGACACATTGCGCATCCGTTATTCGGGCCCGGATTCGCTAAAGGCAAATGAAAGCCTTATTCATGCAGATATTGTAGTAAATGGCCAGCGTTTACGGGTTTTTGCCACGCACCTGCAATCTTTACGTTTTGATGGAAACGATTATTCGGCGATTAAAACAATTGCAAAAGGCGAGAATAATTCCATGAACAAATCCAAAGGCATTCTGAAAAAATTCAGGCTGGCTTATTACTTGCGCAGCACACAGGCAGAACTGGTAAGAAGGGAAAAAGATGATAGCCCATACCCAAGTATTCTTTGTGGCGACTTTAATGATGTGCCCAATTCTTTTACTTATTTCAAGGTAAAAGGCGGCGACAATGACGCTTTCCTGAAAGGCGGTTTTGGCATTGGAAGAAGCTTTGCTTCAATATCGCCCACACTACGCATAGACTATATTTTTACCAATGAAAGCCTGAAAGTGCTGCAGTTTAAAAAAACAAAGCTGCCTTACTCTGATCACTATCCTTTGGTGGCGGATATAAAAATTCCGGGAAAGGAGTAATTATATATGCTGCTAAGTAGGGGACGTTAAACGTATTGCCTTCTTTGAGGGCGAAAGAAAAAGTGGTAATTTGAAGTATAAATGATAAAATATGACAGCCGTAGCCATTCGTAAAAAACTAATATCCTATTTGCAGGTAGCTGAAGATAAAAAGATAAAGGCGATATATGCACTTCTGGAAGATGATATGGAGCAAGAAGGGCGCCTTAACATAGAACAATACAACAAGGAACTAGCAGAAGCGGAAGCCGAGTTTGTCCAAAAAGACTATATAAGCCATGCAGCCATGAAAAAGAAGATAAAGCAATGGTGAAAAATCAATTGGTATGGACCAGGCGTTCCCAGCAACACATGAAAGCTTTGTTCAAGTATATAAGTAATGATTCCCCTCAAAGTGCAAAGAAGGTTGTTAATGATATTGTGATAGCCGTAGAGAAAACAATTGCAAATCCTGAATATTATAACCCAGATAAGTTTAAGGGTAATAATGATGGAACTTATAGGGCTTTTGAAAAACACCATTACAGGATTGTGTATCGTTATCAAAAAAATATTATTCGTGTGCTTTGGATAAAGCATACGAAAATGGAACCTAAAGATTATTGATCATTGAATCTGGCTGGGCCACCCTGGTTTGTTACGCCAATTTTTACGACTAATCATAGCTAATCCGCCCAATCATAAAAATCTCCAGACTTTCTGTACGGGACACGTGCATTCCATTATCGCCTCAAACGCATTTCCACATTTATCACATTTGTCACATTTTCACATTGTTCTTCATTCGCCACATTTTCACATTTTTCTTCTCTATTTTTGCCAACTATGTCTCAATTAGCGCTTTATAATTCCCTCAGCAGAAAGAAAGAAATTTTTGAACCCCATACTCCGGGCCATGTGGGCATTTATGTGTGCGGACCTACGGTTTACAGCGATGTGCACCTGGGCAATTGCCGCACTTTTATTTCTTTCGATATGATTTATCGCTACTTCCTGCACCTGGGGTATAAGGTTAGGTATGTGCGCAATATTACTGATGCCGGACATCTGGAGGGTGATAGAGATGAGGGAGATGATAAATTCTCAAAGAAAGCAAGATTGGAACAGTTGGAACCCATGGAAATTGTGCAACGCTATACTTTGGGTTTTCATAAGGTGCTGCAATTGTTCAATACGCTGCCACCCAGCATCGAACCTACAGCTACTGGCCATATTTCTGAGCAAATAGAAATGGTGAAAAAGATATTGGCAAACGGTTATGCATATGAGGTAAACGGCACTATTTATTTTGACGTAGAAAAATACAGCAAGGAGCAAGACTACGGCATATTGACCAATCGCAAGCTGGAAGATTTGCTGGAGAACACCCGCGAACTGGGCGGGCAGGATGAAAAGAAGGGAAGGCTTGATTTTGCTTTATGGATAAAAGCAAAACCAGAGCATTTGATGCAATGGCCATCGCCCTGGGGCATGGGTTTTCCCGGATGGCATATTGAGTGCTCGGCTATGAGTAAGAAATACCTGGGCAATGAGTTTGATATACATGGTGGAGGAATGGACCTTGCCGCAACCCATCATACTAACGAAATTGCGCAGTCGCAAGCCTGCAACCACGTAACACCTGCACGCTATTGGATGCATACCAATATGCTAACGGTTAATGGTACACGCATGAGCAAAAGCCTGGGCAATGGTTTTTTGCCGGAAGAACTTTTTACTGGCAATCACCCGCTGCTTGAAAAAGCCTATTCACCTATGACAGTGCGCTTTTTTATGATGCAAACGCATTATAGAAGCACACTAGATTTTAGCAACGAAGCACTACAAGCTGCAGAGAAAGGTTTTAAAAGATTATGGGAGGCGTATGAAACGCTGCAGAAATTTTCTTTTGCTGAGAATGCTACTGCTGCAGATCAAACCATAGATGCATCCATCAACAAGCTGTTAGCAGAAATGGATGATTTTATGAATGATGATTTCAATACTGCCAAAGTGCTGGCCAATATGTTTGAACTGGTGCCTGTTATCAATTCTTTAAAAGAGGGATTGATAAAGCCCAATGCTATTAGCACTAAAACATTGCAGCTGTTGCAAACTTATTTTAAGAATTACCTCGAAAATATCATGGGTCTTAAAAGTGAGTTGCAGCAAGATGATGGCAAACTGCAAGGCGTTTTACAATTGCTGGTAGATATGCGCAAAGAAGCCAAAGTGAGAAAAGATTATGCTACCAGTGATTCCATCCGCAACAGATTGACCGGTCTGGGCATTTTATTAAAAGATGAAAAAGACGGCGGCGTATCTATTTCTTTTGAATAAATAGTCGCAAATTTTTACTGCTGCAAATAAATCTTTTTTATTGCGCAAGCGCAATGCTTTAATACGACAATAGAGCGCAGATTTTTACGATTGAGCAGATTAATCATGATTCATTGTAAAAATTGTCTGTTGGTACATAACATGCGAATCATTACTGCATACCAACACTTGTGTAAAAGGAATTCTGATTTGTCGATGCAAAAGGCTCATTGCTCACCGCTAAAAGCTCGTAGCTTTCTTCCAATACGCTAGCGCTGATCAAAATCTATAAAAACTTTTTCACTGCGCGGGTGAGATTGGCAGGTGAGGATATAGCCATTTTCTATTTCGGAAGGTTCTAATGCATAGTTGGTATCCATGCTTACTTCTCCGCTTAGCAGTTTTGCACGGCACGTAGCGCAAACGCCACCCCGGCAGGCATAAGGCAAATCCGCACCGGTTGCCAATGCAGCATCTAATATGGCATCACCGTTGTAAGGCAATATAAAGTCGAATGAAATGCCATCGAGCTTAATGGTTACTTGGCTCATTTTATTTTCAATTGCAGCGGTAGTTTCTTTTATTTGGGTTTGATGTACAGGTGCGGTTGAACCAACTCCGGGTACCGAAAACAATTCAAAATGAACGCGTTCTTTTTCAACCCTGTTATTCTCCAGGAACTGCTGTACGCTTAAAATCATTTCTCTCGGTCCACAGATAAAAAACTCATCGCTGCTTTTTAGATCTAACAGGTATTTGAAAATGACAGCACACTTTTCAGCATCTATACGTCCATTGTTTAAATCGGTATCTGTTTTTTCCCTGCTTAAAATATGATGTACCGCGAAACGGTTGATGTAAATATTTTTTAGTGCTTCCAGCTCTTCTTTAAAAATAATAGATGCCCGGTTTTTATTGCCGTAGATAAGTGTAAACCGGCTATCAGGTTCGGTGGCCAGCGTTGTTTTAATAATAGAAAGCAAAGGCGTGATGCCACTACCAGCCGCAAAAGCAACATAGTTTTTTTTGTTGCCTGCATGCAGGGGCGTAAAAAACTTTCCGGCGGGTGGCAATACTTCCACCCAATTGCCTTTTTGGAGTAATTGCACTGCAGCAGTAGAAAAACGGCCGCCTGCTACTTTTTTTATAGCAATCTTTAATTCATTGTCTAATGGGCTGCTGCAAATAGAGTAAGACCTTCGCAACTCCTGGTCATCTGCTATCGCTTTGATGGTAATGTTTTGCCCGTGTGTAAAAGCAAATACAGTTTGCAACGCTTCAGGAATATGAAACGATACAACAATGCATTCATCTGTTTCCTGGATTTGTTCTTTTACCTGCAACAGATGAAAATGCGGTGCCACAGCTATTTGTTTTGAAGGCCGCCAATTAAAATGGCAATCATGTTTTCTTCCAGCACTTCGCCGGTAATCTTCTGCTTGCTGCGGTGCCAGCTTTCTATACCGCTAACAGCATGCAGCATAATAAGTACAGCAGTGGGCGCATCAATCTTTTTAATTTCATTTCTGCGGATGCCTTCTTCTATAATGTTGGCAATGCGCTGGCGGTAAACCCTGCGCTGAGTTTGTATATTGGAAAGATAGGGGTCCGTCAAATGTTTCCACTCGCGGTCGCTAACATACACTTCTTCGTAGTGGTTCACCATCTGCTGTATGTGAAAACGCAATATTGCCTCAAGCTTTTTAATAGAAGAAGTGTCTTCTGCATCCACCTTGTCAATATGCGTCATGAATTTGTTGGCCACTTTGTAGCACAGTTCCTGCAAGATTTCTGCTTTTGAGCTAATGTGGTTATAAAGGCTGGCTGCTTCAACACCCACCTGCTCTGCCAGGTCTCGCATAGAAGTGGCGCTGTATCCCCTTTCACGAAACAAACGGGCGGCAGTTTCAATAATGGTTTCTTTGCGGGTACTGTTTTTCCGTTGCCGAATTTTAGCCATAGTAAAAACTTAGGGGGCAAAATTACTATTAACTGGTAACAAATGTTAGTTTATATCAATCAATTGCTATGATTTTCTTTGCCAGATTGTGAGAGCAGCTAAAAAAACGTAGGTTTGCGCCGGTTTTAAAACCAAGGTTCTCATTCCCTTGCCTGTAAGATTATCCAACAACCATTATTCATTAATTAAACAACTTATATGTCTTTAATCGCAGTAGGTACTATGGCTTTTGATGCTATTGAAACACCCTTTGGCAAAACAGATAAAATTGTGGGTGGTTCTGCCACTTATGTAGCGTATGCAGCCAGCTATTTTGTAAAACCCGTGCAGCAGGTATCTATTGTTGGCTACGATTTTACCAAAGAAGAAATGGATGAAATGAAAAGCCGTGGCATACAACTGGAAGGCGTAGAAATAGTTCCTGATAAGAAATCTTTCTTTTGGAGTGGCAAGTACCATATGGACATGAACAGCCGCGATAGTTTGGTAACTGATCTGAACGTATTGATGGACTTTAACCCCCAGATACCGGCCAGCTACCAGGGTGCTGAGTTTTTAATGTTAGGCAATGTTGACCCTGTAATACAGAAGCAGGTTATTGAACAACTGAAACCACGCCCCAAGCTGATAGTAATGGACACCATGAATTTCTGGATGGACATTAAGATGGCGGAGTTGCTGGAAACACTGAAACTGGTAGATGTTTTATTGGTAAACGATAGCGAAGCAAGACAATTGAGCGGCGAGTTTTCTATTGTGAAAGCAGCCAAGAAGATTATGCAGATGGGCCCGAAATATCTTATCATTAAGAAAGGCGAACACGGTGCCTTGCTGTTTCACAAAGATGAAGTGTTTTTTGCTCCGGCTTTGCCATTGGAAGAAGTGTTTGACCCAACTGGTGCGGGTGATACATTTGCCGGTGGATTTATGGGTTGGCTGGCAAAAACAAATGACATCTCTTTCCAGAATATGAAGACGGCCATTATTGTTGGTTCTGCCATGGCTTCTTACTGCGTAGAAAAATTTGGTCCCGATCGTCTTAAGTCTATCACCAAAGAAGATATAGACAACCGCATACAAGAGTTTGTAAACCTGGTAAGTTTTGATATAAAATTGGGATAAGAGATTCTTCAGGAATAGATTTCATTTTATATTCTGAAAAGCTTCAATGCAGCAACGGATGTTCTGTGTTGAAGCTTTTATCTTTTAGGCAGGCTGCTAATGTCACCCCTTCGGGGTTTATGTCTTAGGTTGTAATCTTTCTATATTAATGTCAGCCCTTCAGGCTTGGGGAACTTTCAGTTAGGTTATTCATGCAAATGAGGAAACTCGGTTCTATATACAAACAATGATAAGTAAATTCACTTTTATTTTGGAATCAATGGTGCCTATAAGCCCAAAGTGCTACATTAACATACCACTGCAATAACAAATAAGATAAATTCCGAAGGGGTGTAATTATCCCAACGTTTAGTTCACAAATGGTTCAACACCAAAAACTCGGTTTACTATTGCTCGCCAAATCTCAAATAATATTCATTTTATATCAACGATCACCATTGCTAGCACCAAGCCCGAAGGGCTGATATTAATATAGAACTAACCCAGCTGGTGAAATAAACCCCGAAGGGGTGACATTAGAAGATGGCAACGCTAATGTTTAATCATAAAATTCAAACAGATATTTTTCATCGTATTGCACATTGAACTTTTTAAGAAATGACACGTATTCTTCTCGAAAACTTATTTTTTGATGATGCTCTTTTTGATTTTTAATGTAATCAATCACCTTTCCATAGTTTGATTCCGCGTAGGAGAATGCTCCGTACCCTTCCTGCCAGTTAAAAGGATTGTTTAAAACTCCTTTCTTATTAATAAAATTGCTTGAATTATTTTTTATATCCCTCACCAAATCAGCAATACATATAGAAGGTTTCAATCCTACCAGCACATGAACATGATCTGCCATGCCATTTACTGCTAGGGATTTTTGCCCTTTATTTGTTACAATGCCAGCTATATATTTGAATAACTCCTCTTCGAACCCAGGTAAAATAAGGTTTTGCCTACCTTTTACTGCAAATACTACCTGGATATAAATTTGTGAGAATGTGCCCGGCATACAAGTACTTTTAATTAAAAGATTTTATGAATAATCAATTCAATCTCCGCGCCAGCGTAACCGCCTGCTTGTAATGTTTTGTTTTTCCCTGCAGGTTGAATACTTCAGATAATATTACATACACACCAATAGATAAACGATTGGCTTTATCATCTAATCCATCCCAGCGATAATAACCTTGCAGCCCGCAAAGTGCATTGCGTGTTAGGTAACGAACGGGCCTGCCGCTGGCATCAAAAATGGTGATATTGCAGGTATAACCCGGTTCTGAAAACTGATAATTGATGGTAAGAAAATCATCCAACCCGTCATTGTCGGGAGAGAATATGGTTGGCGTAGCACGCAAATCCCCTGACGGCTGAATATCTATTTTAAATTGAGAATTTTGATAACCTGGTGTGCCATAGCCTGCACTGGTGGCTGCGGAATGCCAATTGGCGACATCTTGCGTCGGCTTGTTGTAATCAATTCTTTCCAATGCCACACCTTCCGGATTGTTTAGCAAAGCAAATTGCCAGTGTGCATCATAAGCAAGTTCGTCAATAATACCACTTTGGGCATTTAAGATTAATACGTCGCCTTTATCATCTGTCAAAGAAGGCATCGTACCAATGGCAACAAAAGCGTTTGGGTCTTTTGCTAAATATTGTGTCTTTACTGCGAGCGGATCTGTTGTTATCACTGTATAATCGCCGGGAAAAAGCAACCTGCTATCTATACATATTTGTTTTAAAGAACCAATAACACCGGCAGCAGATCTGTTAGCGATATAACAATCTTTTAAATCAATAATAGCATTGCTGCGATTGTACAACTCTACATAATCAACCCCATCTGGTTTTGGGTTGAATAAGATTTCATTAATAACAAGATCGTTATTACCCGCCACAGAAGATCGTCCAAACCTTGCCGTATGATAAGCACCAATGGCATTGCCTGCACAATCTGTAACATTGTTTACGGCAGCACTATAAATTTTATTTATGATGAATGGATCTGCAAAACGCAACTGCACTTTATCAAAGAAAGGCTCGATTGCAATGGCAGATAAAGGCAGACTACTATTGCTGATAGAGTAATTAGCAATAGCAGCAGCTTTAGCACTGTCTAAAGGTTCATCAAATACCAATATAGCGGTAACGGAATCTGTTGTATACGCACTTAACAACATAGGTGGCTGATCATCTTTATTAATGCCATCAACAGAATTTTTCTTTCCCGGTGTGCCTCCTTTTGCATCAGTACTTGCAGTCCAGTTATTAAAACCGGTGCAGGGGTTTTTGCTGTCTATCATTTCTAATGTATAACCACCCTGGCTCTTTACCGGGTTTCTATACCAGTCTATAGAATAATTTACGGCATGAATAATCTTCCCTTCTTTTGAACGGATGTATAGTTGATCACCATCGTTATCCAGGCTGGGAAAACTGGTAACGCCGATGCAGGATCCAAAAACATTAAGACTGCTAACAGCACTATTGGCGCAAACAATTACAAAGCTGTCTGGCTTCAACATAAAATTTGTGTTGATGGTAGCAAACCCGCTTGCATCGCCAATACGCCATCCATTAAGGTTGAATGTTTGTGTGGAGGTGTTGCGCAACTCGATAAACTCAACATTGGGAAGGCCTACGACGGGCGAGGGATCAGCCATTATTTCATCAATCACTATATCATATGCATTGGCAATTTGTGCATGTGAGCTTAAGCCAATCAGAGATCAAAACAATCGTTAGTTTATGCTTCATATCAAGGTTTGCGGTAAGTTATCCTAATATGAAACCGCAGAAAAAACGGCAGCTATGTTTTTTCCGCAGAAAATTTTGGTTTAATAAACATGCTGTATTACTTTTGGCCCCGTGAAAATAACAATGAAGCATACAAAGCGCATTAAGAAACATTCCGCAATGGGAGGTTATTGATTCGTTTTGTACGCTACAAGATATTCAGGGCCTTCCATAAACGGAGGGCCTTTTTTTATTCATCACCATTAAAAACAAAAACAGAAAACAACGGAATGCCCGTTACAACTGGTTGCTAAAAATTCAATTATGAAACAATTAAAAGTTGCAGTAGTAGGTGCTACTGGCCTGGTAGGCACCAAAATGTTACAAGTATTGGCAGAGCGCAATTTCCCCGTGGGCGATTTACTGCCCGTAGCCTCAGAAAGATCTGTTGGTAAGGAAGTAACATTTAAGGGCAAGCAATACAAGGTGGTTAGCATGACAGATGCTATTGCAGCAAAACCAGAAGTAGCTATATTTTCTGCAGGTGGAAGCACTTCATTGGAATGGGCGCCAAAATTTGCAGCAGCAGGCATCACCGTTATAGACAACTCTTCTGCCTGGAAAATGGACCCCACAAAACCATTGGTAGTTCCTGAAATAAATGCAGATATTTTAACTACCAACGATAAGATTATTGCAAACCCCAATTGCTCTACTATACAAATGGTGGTAGCATTAAATCCATTGCACCACAAATACAATATTAAACGTATTGTAGTATCTACTTACCAGAGTGTAACCGGTACTGGTGTAAAAGCGGTAACGCAATTGATGAATGAAAGAAAAGGCGTACAAGGCGAGATGGCGTATAAATATCCAATCGATCTAAACGTAATTCCGCAGATTGATGTGTTTACAGACAATGGCTACACCAAAGAAGAAATGAAAATGGTGAATGAGACCAAAAAAATTATGCGTGATAACGACATCCGCGTAACAGCTACTACAGTGCGCATACCTGTAATGGGCGGCCACAGTGAATCTGTAAACGTAGAGTTCAGCAAAGATTTTGATTTGAATGAAGTGAAAGAATTATTGAAAGCTGCACCGGGTGTAGTGGTGGTAGATGATCTTCCAACGCAGCAATATCCTATGCCAATGGATGCACATGAAAAAGACGAAGTATTTGTAGGAAGATTGAGAAGAGATGAAACACAACCCAATACATTAAACATGTGGATTGTGAGCGATAACCTGCGCAAAGGCGCTGCAACAAACGCCATCCAGATTGCAGAATACCTGAACGGAAAAGGAATATTCTAACTTTTAAATAACCTGAGCATGGCAGCCCGGAGCAATTCATTTTGTTTTTGGGCTGCCTTTTTTATTTGTCTATTGAAAAACAATTGGGGAATTTCGAATTAATCTAAAAATCTTACTCCTCAAACAATATCCTGCTCCATTTCTCCGGCAAATGTGTATCATAAATATCGTGACTGTTTAAAGCCATTGCGGGATGTGGCATAACTTCTTTGCCACCCGACATTAGTTTTTGAAACCTGCCCAGGAACATATTCCATACATCACTATTTGCGGGTGGAATAGATCTTCCATTGGCCAGCAATTGCAGGCTGCTCCAGGGAATGGCAATCTCCAGGTTCCAGCCTTTGTCTATATCTGTATGATTGTTTAAAGTGCCTTCTAATTGCACAGCGGTTTGCAGTCCTTTCATATCAAAATTGGTAAAGGCCCAGCGTATGCCACGGGGATGTGTGCCTTTCCAGAAGCTGGCGCCGCTGCGGTCGTAATCGCCGCCAAAAGTATAAGCCTGTTGATGATGTACATCAAACTGCGGAATATCAAACTTACTTCCTTTTGTATAGGCGTCTTTCCAAATGAAAAATACTTCGTAAATGGTATTAGCGGCGTTTACTTCCAGTTCGTAATAGCAATCGCCGCCGTCTATAAAAACTTCCAAATCGTTTTCAAGAAAAACAATACTATCTCTTTCTGTTTGTATAGCTTCTAAAAAAGGTTCTTCTGCTTTAAAGGCAATGTATAAATGTTCGCTATTCCAAAGCAACGCTGTCTGCGTATTATACATGCCGGCCTGCCCGCTTACCATGTCTACAAAGCGCTTGCTCCATGTAGCGTTTTGCCAAACGGATTTATAGATATTGCCGTCTATAGTAATGGAAGAAGAAGTTTTTTTAGCAATATAATCTTGCATATGGCTAATGTTAGATGTCTGATGTCGGATGTGATGATGTCTGATATCTTTCTAGGCTGTCTTCAAAAGCTGATGAACTCTTTGCTATATAAAAGTAGGATGTCTGATTTGTTTTCCTGGAAGTTTAAACAAATACAATTTCTTCCAATAAAACACATCAGACATCACAAAATCAGTCATCAGAGATTCTTACCACCCAAGTATCCACGCAAAAATCAACGGCGCAACAATTGTTGCATCACTCTCTACAATAAACTTTGGTGTATGAATGTCTAGCTTGCCCCAGGTAATTTTTTCGTTTGGCACAGCGCCACTGTATGAACCGTAAGAAGTAGTAGAGTCTGATATCTGGCAGAAATAACTCCAGAAAGGAACATCATGCCATTCAAGATCCTGGTACATCATCGGCACAACGCAAATAGGGAAGTCGCCAGCAATGCCACCACCAATCTGGAAAAAGCCTACGCCTTTGCCGGAAGAGTTGTTGCGATACCAATCGCTTAACCAAACCATGTATTCAATACCACTTTTCATAGTAGTGGCCTTCAATTCATTTTTTATAACGTAAGAAGCGAAGATGTTTCCCATGGTGCTGTCCTCCCAACCTGGCACTACAATAGGAATATTTTTTTGTGCGGCGGCCAGCATCCAACTGTTTTTAGGATCAATTTCATAATACTGTTCCAGCACTCCGCTTAGCAACATTTTGTACATAAACTCGTGCGGAAAATATCTTTCACCTTTTGCATCGGCATCTTTCCATATTTTATGAATGTGCTGTTGCAACCTTCTGAATGCTTCTTCTTCTGGTATGCAGGTATCCGTTACACGGTTATAATGATTTTCCAACAGGTCCCATTCTTCCTGTGGGCTCAGGTCTCTGTAATTAGGAACCCTTTTATAGTGACTATGCGCAACAAGGTTCATGATGTCTTCTTCCAGGTTGGCGCCGGTGCAACTAATAATAGCAATCTTATCCTGGCGTATCATTTCTGCCAGCGATAAACCCAACTCCGCAGTACTCATTGCTCCTGCAAGCGTAACCATCATCTTGCCTCCTTCCAGCAAATGTGTTTCATAACCTTTGGCGGCATCCATTAATGCAGCAGCATTAAAATGGCGATAATGATGTTCTATAAAATTAGAAACAGGACCCTTGCTCATATGTACTTATTTAAATTTGCGCAAAAATAACATAATTAAACATTATCAGCCTTGCGGGTATTTCAATAGTTTGTTATGATTTTTTTGCTATCATTTTCAGTATTACAATATAAAAGCATGCGTAAATAATACCTCATATGCAGCTTTTATGCAGTGGTATAAACTTTGCATTAAAAGATCTGTAAAAATAGGTTAACCCGATAAGTTCCGTGTTTGACCTAATGCCAACTTGCCCTCAATTGGTTTATCTTTGTTTAGCAAAAAAGGATGTATGAAGTTTCAGAAAATTCACAATAAAGGTCAGGCACGTCTATTCAGAAATCAGTATCTGGAAATGCTTACCAAAACACATCCGCTTGTAATTTGGGGCATGTACCTGCCTGCTATTATTTTTTCGTTGTACTATAGCGCTACCAAAATTGATTTTACTTTTTCTTATATAGTATTGGTATTTTTTTCAGGTATGATTTCCTGGACGCTGTTTGAATACCTGATGCACCGTTTTGCATTTCATTATGTAGCGCATAGTCCCCGTGCGCAGCGCATTGTGTATGTATTGCATGCAAATCATCACGAATACCCTCGCGATAAAGAGCGTCTTTTTATGCCGCCTGCACCCAGTTTTATATTGGCTTGTGTTGTTTTTTCCTTACAATACCTTGTGCTGAGAGATAATGTGTTTATGTTTTTCCCTGGGTTTTTACTGGGCTATCTTATGTATGGCACTATGCACTATGCTATACACGCCTGGAATCCGCCGTTTAAATGGATGAAACCGCTCTGGCGCAACCATCACCTGCACCATTATAAAGAACAGGAAAAAGGTTTTGGTGTAAGTACCACTATCTGGGACAGGATATTCGGAACCATGTTTGATCTTAAGAAAGAAAAAGAAGATAAAGAGAAGGTAAAAGATCTTATGTTTAAATAATTGCAGGGGCGAAAATTTTCGCCCTTTTTCTTTTTTATACCAGCAGTATTGTTGTGAGGCATCTTAGCATAAATAAAAGATGCTGTCTTCTGTGTCAGCTCCTTCATTCTTTGTAAGAAACATACAAGAAACCAATAACTTTGCCCCGCTATGACAAACTCTCTGGCCAAAGGGCAAAAAGCAGTGGCAATATGGATATACATAGGCGTGGCAATGCTTATAATACAAGTAATACTAGGCGGCATTACGCGTCTTACAGGTTCTGGCCTTTCTATTACAGAATGGAAAGTGTTGCAGGGGGCTCTTCCGCCTTTGAACGAACAGCAATGGGTAACAGCTTTTGAAAAATATAAACAGACGCCGCAATTTCTGTTGTTAAACACCGATTTCTCTCTCAGCAATTATAAATTCATTTATTTCTGGGAATGGTTTCACCGGGAATGGGCAAGACTTATTGCTGTTGTATTTGTTGTTGGTTTTATATACCTGCTGATAAAAAAATACCTGAAGCCGGCAATGATAAAGCCCTTGTTGATTTTGTTTTTACTTGGCGCCATGCAGGGGGCTATTGGCTGGATAATGGTAAAGAGCGGTTTAACAGACGATATGGTGTATGTAAAGCCTGTAAAACTGGCGTTGCATTTTGTATTTGCGCTTATACTTATCTGTTATGCCTGGTGGTATGCTTTGGAATTGTCTGTACCAGCTGCGCAAGTCATAAGAAATAATACACTGCGCCGATATAACTGGTTCATTCTTGTTGTATTGTTTTTCCAGCTTATTTATGGAGCATTAATGGCAGGTCATAAGGCTGCTACCGCTGCACCAACGTGGCCAACTATTAACGGAACCTGGTGGCCCAATGATTTATTTACGCCTGCTGTAAATTTTGTAGAGAGCAAGATTACCGTACATTTTATTCATCGTGGATTGGCTTACCTGCTTGTATTGCTAACTATTTTTTGGACAATAAAAGCATTTAAAACCAGCGCTAATAATACTTTTATTGCCAAAACAAAATGGATGCCTATACTGCTTATTGTATTGCAGGCGGTACTTGGCATCTGCACTGTACTTAGCAGCCCATTTATAGTTCCCAATCATTGGGTTAGTTTCGATTGGCTGGCACAATTTCACCAGGTTATAGCACTTATATACCTGCTAACAATGGTGTGGATGTTATATATTGTTCGGCCAGTAAAAGGAGTTGTATAAATTTTATTAAAAGATGAATACAGCTATAAAAGCTGCTTTCTTTTACCGCTAAATTTTTGTACTTTACTTTTTCTTATAACTTACCATGAAGCAAACCGTGCGGGCCATATTTTATTCCTTTCCTGTACAGCTGTTAATGCTTCATTTTAAAAAGTTCCAGGTACTGCTTTTATTCTGGTTCATTCTTTTTAGTGCTATTGGCGGCGTGTTTATGAAGTCGTATGGTGTAGACTCACTCTATCTTTCGCCAGAATATTTGGGCAATGTTGATTTAATCAGTTCTGCAATTGTAGGTGCTTCCATTGCAGTTTTTATTATGAGCTGGAATATCACCACCTTTATTTTGTTTTGCCGGCATTTTAAATTTCTTGCTACTACCACAAGACCTTTTGTAAAATATTGTCTTAATAACTCTCTTATACCAATAATATTCCTGCTGTTTTATTTTTTCCATGCAGTATATTTTAATAAATACAGAGAGCTGGATAGCGGCTGGCAGGTATTTGTATTAGTAAGTGGATTTTTGCTGGGCCTTATTTTTATTATTGTAATCTCATTTCTTTATTTTTTCAGGGCAGACCGCAGCATTACGCAACGGATGGTCACTATTATCAATAAACCTTCAGAGTTTAAAACTTCTTTTAAGCCACAGGTAGCACTTACAAGTGGAGGAAGCCGATTAATAAAAGTTACCTCTTATCTTAATACGCCTTTAAAAGCAAGGCCCGTGCGTGATGTAACGCATTACAATGCTGCATTTATAGATACAGTTTTCAGCCGGCACAACTTTGCTGCCATGCTTTCCGTGTTCATCGCTTTTATTTTTTTAATCATTGTTGGTTTTTTTCTTGATTACCATATTTTTCAATTGCCTGCTGCAGCCAGCATTACTTTGTTTTTTGCAATACTGGTAGCTGTAGCCGGCGCTTTCTCTTATTTTTTGCAAAGCTGGAGCGTACCCTTTTTTGTGTTGTTGATAATAGTGTTGAATATATTATATAAGTATGAAGTAATAGATCCTACCAATAAAGCATATGGATTGAACTACTCAAAAAATATTCAGAGAGCAGATTATAGTCGCGAAGGTTTAAAAGCACTCTGCACACCTGAACTGATGGATAAGGATAAGCAACAAATGCTGCAGGTGCTGAACAACTGGAAGAAAAAACAGGCAGAGGAAAAGCCATACATGTTTATTATAAATGTAAGTGGCGGTGGCACACGAAGCGCCACTTTTACATTAAGTGCTTTGCAGCGGCTTGACAGCATTAGCGGCGGTACGCTAATGGATAAAACTTTTTTGATTACTGGTGCTTCCGGTGGTATGCTTGGAGCAGCTTATTATCGGGAACTTGCAAGGGAAAGATCAGAAGGGAAAAATTTGTATCTCTATAGCAAGAAATATATTGATGATATTTCTAAAGATTTATTGAATCCGACTTTCTCTTCTTTTGTGGCCAGGGATATGGCTTCTCCTGCACAAAAATTTAAAATAGGCAATTATTATTACATCAAAGATCGCGGCTATGCTTTTGAAGAAAAGTTGCGTGAGAATACACGTAACCTCCTAAACCGGCAGCTAAAAGATATTGCTAAGGATGAATACAATGCAAAAACACCATTGATGATGTTTAATGCAGTTATAGCAAGAGATGGAAGAAAGATGATAATAAGTACGCAGCCGGTTAGTTATTTAATGATGCCACATTACGACAGTACGAGAGCCGCCGTCCCCGATCCGGATGCAGTAGATTTTGCAGCTTTGTTTGCTAAACAGAGATCCAATGAACCTGCGTTTACTTACTGCATTGCGCATGAATGCAACCTTTCCGTATGTATTGCCCAATGTTTGGTTGCCAACCAAACCCGTAATAGATGTAATGGACGCAGGCTTACGTGATAATTATGGTCCTGAAACTTCTTTGAGATTTATAGACGTGTTTAAAGACTGGCTAACAGAAAATACAGCCGGTGTGGTGATGATACAATTGCGAGACAGAAAAGCCGGCGGATGGGATGATCCGTTTGAATCTGGCGACATATCTGAACTGATAACCAAACCAATGTTGCTATTGCAATATAATTGGTATAAAATGCAGGAATATAATCACGATAATACCATCGGCATAACAGAACAACTGATGGACAATAAGCTTTACAGGATATCATTTCAATATGCTGCAAAAACTGCTGATGCAAAAGCAGCGCTAAATTTTCATCTTACGCAAAGGGAAAAAGTGAACATTATTGAAGCACTGGATAATGATGATAATACAAAAGCATTCACTAACTTTTCTTCATTGCTGACAAAAGACAGTTTACAAAAAAAGAAACCCTAATAATCAGGGTTGAATCAGTTTAAAACAATTTGGTATTACGCGAATTGAAAACTGTTTTGAAGTTTCCTTTGGTTCTCCGTCTATATGCAATGGAGCAGCATCTTTGTTTTTAATAACCAGTTTGTCTGCCTGTAAATAAATAATCCCTGATTTTTTTAAAGAATGTGGATTTTCCACATCATTTCTGCCAGCTATCTGATCTAGCAAAGAAAGCGGAAGTTGCGCTTTACTCATTTTTCTAACCACAACAATATCCAGCAGGCCATCATTTAAACGAGCTTTGGGGGCTATGGTAAATTGGTTGCCAAACTGGTTGCTGTTGGCAATGCTAATGAAATATGCTTCAGAACTAAAACTTGTTTCGTCCAGGTCAATATCAAATGAATAAGGTTTTGCAGAAATGAAATTTTTCAGCGATTGCTGGGCGTAAGTAAACAGTCCGCGTTTTTTTTGTTTTGCAAAATCATGTGCCACTTTTGCATCAAACCCAAGCCCGCAAAGCATGCATGCAAAAGACTGGTTAATCAGAAATCCATCTACATAACTGGGTTTGCCGGTAAAAACTATCTCCAGGGCTTTTTGCGGCTTAGTAGAAATATTGGCCGTCAATGCCAGGCCGTTTCCAGAACCCAGCGGAACTATCCCGAAATTCACACCCGTTTCCCTAACATCCTGTACCACTGTATTTACAGATCCATCGCCACCGCAGATGATTACGTCCGTAAACTTTTCTTCCCTTATTTTTTGTTTTACAAAATGATAATCGCCACTGGCTACCGTAGGTAAAATTTCAAAGTATTGTTGGTATTTCTCAGCCGCTGAAGCAATTAGTTCCGGAAGCTTTTGCTTGGAGGCTGTACCAGAGATCGGGTTTATTAAAAAGATAAATTTTCTTTGCATCTTATAAAAATAAATCAGCTATCGTGTTCTGTTTTCTACCATCTTAATAAAGCACTTGCCCACGTAAAACCGCTGCCAAACGCAGCCAGGCAAACTAAATCGCCTTCTTTAATTTTTCCTTCTTCCCATGCTTCGCATAAGGCAATAGGTACAGAAGCGGCTGTGGTATTGCCATATTTCTGTATGTTATTGTGCACCTGTTCGTCTTTCAACCCCAGTTTTTGTTGTACAAACTGGCTGATGCGCAAATTGGCCTGGTGAGGTATCAGCATATTAATATCAGACGATGAAAGACCATTTGCTTCCAGTGCTTCTATAATTACTTCCGGAAATTTCACTACAGCTTTTTTAAATACAGAAGGCCCGTCCATATTGGGAAAATTCTGCGCTTTGTCTACCATGGCATTGCTCATAAACATGTCAGCTATTTCTGCATTATTAAAGTCTGCCAATTTTTGTTCTGTCCAATGATTGGCATGTGTGCCAGGATTAAACATAGCCAGTATTTCTGCGCTTTCTCCATCGCTATGAAGGTGTGTGCTTAAAATGCCCTGTCCGGATTTTTCAGTTGGTTGCAAAACTACTGCGCCAGCGCCATCCCCAAAAATTACAGAAACATTTCTGCCTCTGGTACTAAAATCAAGGCCAAAAGAATGCTTTTCGCTACCTACCACCAATATGTTTTTATACATACCGGTTTTAATAAATTGATCTGCCACGCTAATGGCGTACAAAAAACCGCTGCACTGGTTGCGTACGTCCAACGCTCCAATTTCTTTCATCTTCATAGCTCTTTGCAAGAGCACACCGCAACCAGGAAAATAATAATCGGGGCTAAGCGTAGCAAAAACAATAAAATCTATATCCTGTGCGGTAATGCCAGCACGTTCAATGGCAATCGCGGCCGCCTTCACACCCATGGTAGTGGTGGTTTCTCCTGTTCTGTCTGCAAAACGCCTCTCTTTTATACCGGTGCGTTCCTGTATCCAGGCATCACTGGTATCCATATAACGGGTAAGGTCATTGTTTGTAAAAACGTTTGCCGGCACGTACATGCCAATACCTGCAATTTTGCTCAATTTCATACAACAAGCTTTTGAAGGAGCAAAGTAACGAAAAGATACCGGGCATCGTTAGGCTCAATTCAAATAAACAAACACTTGTTCGTTGTTTTGTGTTTCCGAAATTCTTGGTTTAGAGAGCTGTTTTTTTCTTCCGACATATGATGCTGTGTCGTAATAACCAATATTTTGTACATGATTTATGTATATACAACAAAAAATATTTATAAACACTTTCTATAATTCGTTTTTATTTATAGCTTTACCCGCCAATACCTACTTTGCTTGCATCAGGCAATACGCATCAACCTTCCAATTGCCTATTACAAGCTTTTTACCGCTATACACTTTGTTTGATATCCTCTAAAAGCTGGTTTCATAATTCCACATCCTTTCGGATTACCCTCCCGACTTAGCTACTGTCTGTAATTAATAAAAGAAACAATTAAGTTATGTTCCAGCGTTTACTTATTCTATTGATGGTTTTTTCTGTATCCAACACTGCGTTTTCGCAAGATGTGATGACACCTGCTGATGGTGATTATGTATACAACTCTAGTGCAGCGGCCGGTTCTCTTACAAATCCAACGCCATTAAATCCGGCTTTAAACCAGGTACAAAAGTGGGTGCACGATCCTTCACAAAAAAACAGGATTGGCAGTTTTCAGACAGTATATAAAAGTTATCGCATAGGTTCTATGTCGTACAGGTTGCGGTTTCCCAAAAATTATAGTCCTTCTACGACGAAATACCCGATGGTTATATTTCTGCATGGTCAGGGCGAAGCAGCCGCACGCAGTAATGCGAACAATGATGGAGGTACGAACAACAGAGAAAACCAGGACCAGCTCTATTGGGGAGCAGAGAATTTTTCCGGTGCTATTGATTTTAATGAGTTTAATGGCTTTCTATTATTCCCGCAGCTAACAGTTACTGATCAGGGTGCAGGTGCAGAGTGGGCCAACGTTGGTAGCATTTCGCCGATAAATAGTATTATTGATACGCTGGTAAAATACAATGGATTGGATCAGGACAGGACTATTGTTATGGGACTTTCTGCCGGCGGTCTTGGTTGCCTGTATTACGCAGCTACTTATCCTACACGTATTGCTACTGTTGTTACTTCTGCACCAGAGCAGGTGGGGGGATCGGTGAGCACCATTCCAAATTTTCTGCAAATTCCTGTTTGGTTAGGTGCTGGTGGACTGGATGGTGGAAGCAACGGTTGCGATCCTTCTCTGATGATGAACTTCCAGGATAATTTTATAAAACAGGGCGGCAATATATATACAACATACAGTGTAAATGAAGGTCACGTAATGTGGAACACACAATGGTATCAGAAAGATGTAAATAACAGATCGATTTTAGATGCCTACTGGAATTCTGCACACAAAGCACAACCGCTTGTATATTTTCAAACAACAGAATTTTGTTCAGGAAGTGCTATTAGCGCAAAAATGGGCATATCTCCCAACCTCGGAGCATATGAGTGGCAGGTAGACAACGGTAGCGGATTTACGACGATACCCGGCGCAACATCAAATATTTATACAGCCACCGCCGCAGGAACTTATCGTGTACATTTTAAACGGACCGGGTCTTCAACATTTTCTGACTGGACGCCCGTTCCCGTTGTGATAAAAACAAAAAAGTGTGCTGCAACTTTAGACACTGCTTTTGTTGAGCATTTTGATATTAACCGCGACTGGACTGCTGCGGCTGTATACAAACCAGGTAGTTATGGTTGCCAAAATGGTATTGTTACATCGGGTACAGATAGTGCAAATCATATTGGCTCAATATCGCAGGACGGAGCAGGCAATTTTGCAGGAAGGTTTATGTTGAACAGCACTGTTTCGGCTTGCACTTATACTACTAACGATGAAATCTGGAGAAATTACCTGCACCCTGTAACTGTTCAGAGTGGGGTAACTTACTCATTGAATTTTTCTATAGCCAATCAAAATAATTGTTACACTAATGCTGTTGATAGAGTTAGCCCGGCAAATGCTGCGGCAATTGTAGGACTAATTAATGGAACAGCCGTATCGCCTGCTGGTGGAGTTAAAGCAAAAGGATTTGGCAATACTAGTTGGAGAAAATACAGTTATACATGGACTGCTACTTCAAACAGTGATCCTACTATTTCTTTTGTAAACAAGACCAGCACAAATACCTGGAATGATTTTCTGCTGGATGAAATTTCCCTGGTGAAATACAAAGCGCCGGTTTTACCTGGTGCTGCGTATACAAACCTTACATTATGGGCAAGGGCTAATAGTCTAA
The DNA here is from genome assembly GCA_047602295.1 of Chitinophagaceae bacterium. Lineage (GTDB taxonomy): Bacteria > Bacteroidota > Bacteroidia > Chitinophagales > Chitinophagaceae > JACMLD01. Next base: position 526,410 of record JASGHP010000001.1, read on the forward strand.
AATATGCCGATAATTATGGCGTTGCTATCTGGAATAATGAAGATGTGAACGGAGACAATCTTGTTCAAACGAATACAAGTATTTTTCCGGTTTACAAAAACAATGCAACAGACAATCTTAATTTTAATCCTGTTGTTAATTTTTATGGATCCGGTTCATCAATTCAGGATGCTGATGGTTTCTCAGGATCTGCTGCACACACAGCGGTAACTGCCTATGTAGTTTCAAAAGTGACCAACACAACGCAGGATAATAAAAACCTTTTTATTGAAAACCAGAACGGCACCAATGTGGTAAAGGCAACATTGAATAATAATGGTGTTATGTCATGGACTGCAGGTACAGATCCTTCTACCAATACGCTTTCAACAGCCACCGGCGCCATTGAGATAAATAAACCTATTGTTTGGAGTTTTAGCAAAGACAACGCCAATACGGCCAGTGGTAACAGGCAGGATATCCGTAAGAATGGTTTAATTGTGGCTTCTGTGCCTGCTACTGCTGGTAATATGTCCAGCTTTACAGGCAGCAATAGTCCTTTTGGCCTGGGCAATACACAACCATTTGAGGGAAGTGTTGCTGAAGTAATTTATTTGCTCGATTCTGCAGTTACACCAGTAAGACAAAATAAAATAGAATCTTACCTCGGTGTAAAATACGGAACCACTATGGGCAGTACTGCTACTCCATTCAATTATACAGCATCTGATGGCACAACTGTATTCTGGCCTGGCGTTGCTGCGTTTCAAAATGATGTATTTGGTATCGGTACCGATAGTGCTTCTGGTCTTGTTCAGAAAAAATCAAACAGCGCAAACAGTGGCAGTGGCGATGGCACCGGCCAGTTTGCAAAAGGCAACATTGTTCTTACAACCAATACAGACCTGTCTGATAAAAACTTTTTGATGATTGGCAATGATGCCGGTGCGCTTACACAAGTGGTAATTGCTTCTGGCCCAGGCAATGGTAAAACAAGATTAAGCAGAAACTGGAAAGTAGTTAATACCGGTGCAAATGGCGGTGTGGCCGCTGTTGATCTCAGCTTTGATACTACTGGTTTGGCAAGCCTTGCCGGTGGACCGGTTTTAAACCAATATGCCCTGATGATTGATAAAGACGGAGATAATACATTATTTAACTCTGCTTCATTTGTTACTGCTACGGGTGTGGTTGGTAATAAACTTATTTTCGCCAACCTTAATTTGCCCAACGGTTCGTATTTCACGCTCATCACCAACAACCTTAACTCGGCATTACCCGCCATATGGCTTGGCTTTACTGCAACAGCAGTAAACGGAGACGGTCTGCTCGACTGGAAAACAAGTGAGGAGTCAAATGTAGATCGTTATGTTGTTGAACATTCTTTCAATGGCGTTAGCTTCACTGCTATCGGAAGTGTAGTCGCAAATAACAGTACAGGTACAAACGACTATACTTACACTGATAAAGGGCTTGCAGCGGGAGTTCACTACTATCGTATACGCAGGGTAGATAAAGATGGCAAAAGCGAATACAGTGAAACAAGAACTATTAAGATTGTAACCGCAGGAGCCAACGTGCAAATAATGCCTAACCCTGTTGTAGGCTCTGCATTAACATTGTCTGTAGCTGTGCCACAGGCCAGCAAAACAATGATGCAAATAATGAGTGTTGATGGAAAAGTATTGATGCAAAGGCAACTTAATCTTGCTATGGGCAGCAACCTGGTAACTGTTGATGTTAGCTATGTTCCTTCCGGAATATACTTATTACAAGTACAACTGAATGATGGAGCAGTAACCCGCAAATTTATCAGGCAACATTGATTTTGATATACTAAACAATAGTAAAACGGTCCCGCAATTGCGGGACCGTTTTACTATGTAAGAGCCTGTTTAGTAAAGTTTAACTATTGCGAAATTGCGCAGTAAATTTTATTTAAATGCTTATTTACCCAAAAACATGCGATAAAAGGGGAATATTGAAAAATCAAAACGTTGAAATAGGCAAGAAAAAAAGATTATTTTATATTATTGGATGTGTTAATACTCAATCGTTTGTGCGATAGTGTGCTTGATATAAATAAAAAATATCATAATTTCTTTTGATTTTTCATATTTGTTTTTAGTTTTATACTCTCAATTCTGTACCCCAATCCCTATTTAATTCCACTAGCGTACCAACGGTACATTTCCAGTCTCCACTTTTTACAAAAACAGCATTTTACCCAGCATCTTTCTTTACATATCCTCTAAGAGCCCAGTCCACACATCCTCCGGAACACCCTCGCTTATCATTATACCGTAATTACTTAAAGAAACATAGTTATGTACCAACGTTTACTCCTACTCTTAAACGTGTTGCTTATTTCAGGTGCCTTAACGGCCCAGAATGTAATGACTCCGAACGATCCGTGTTATAAATATGATGCTTCTGCAACATTAGGTTCACCAACAAACCCTGTTATTCCCGGTCCCGGTATTATTTCGAAATGGGTACATGACCCAATACAAAGTGTAAATACATCACACAGAAGCTCTGGCACTTGCCCAAGAAATTGTCCCGATACTATCGGGAGTAATGGCTTTGATCAAAGCACTTATAAATGTTATTTCATTGGACGGACTGCGTACCGACTGCGTTTCCCCATCAACTATAACCCGGCCAATAAATATCCGGCGATTGTGTTTTTACATGGAGCGGGTGAAGCAGCATTTGCATCCCAGCCACACAACAGTGATGCAAACAGGGAAAACCAGGACCAGCTTTACTGGGGCGCCCAACTATTTGAACAGCGCATGGTACAAGGTGAGTGGAATGGGTTTTTATTATTTCCTCAGTTAATGGACAATTCGTCTCAGTGGGATAATAATGTTTTCCCGGACATTAACCGGGTACTGGATACCCTGCAAAAATACAATGGACTGGATCCTGACAGGGTAATCACCATGGGACTTTCTGCAGGAGGATTTGGTACCGCTGTTTATGCATATTACTATCCGCAACGTATTGCTTCTGTTATATCAGCCAACCCTAAGTTTATACAGAGTCTTATCGGACCCGATTCAATAAAAAGCCTCTTACAAATTCCCATCTACATGGCATGCGGTGGTATAGATGTTGGCCCATATCCCTCAAATGTGATGCAGTTTCGCGACAGTGTGGCTTTAAAAGGAGGAAATATCTATATCGGTTATAATCCAACAGTTGGTCATTCATCCTGGACGCCACAGTGGAATGAAACAGACATCAATAATCATTTTTTGATAAGCACTTACTGGAATAGCGCCCATAAAGCGCAGCCATTGCTGTATTTCCAAAACAGCCAATTCTGCATCGATTCTCCTATTAACGCAAAAATGGGAATCACTGATGGCTTTTACGCGTATGAATGGCAATTTAATGGTGGCGGCGGATTTACTACAATCTCTGGCGCAACTTCTAACACGTATACTGCCACAGCAGCAGGAGCTTATCGTGTACATTTTATGCGCACAAGTACATCAGGTTGGTCCGACTGGACACCAACTCCCGTTGTTATAAGCACAAAAAAATGTACCCTTTCAGATACAGCTTTTGTTGAGCATTTTGAAACAACACCTATCAATCCTTATATCACATGGGCAGGTAATTCGGCTGGTAACTCTCCTTATTTTAAAGGAAATTATGATTGCCAGAATGGTGTTTTCATAAACAGTACAGAAGTATTTACACAAGATGCAACAGGACGACTGGGTGGTACTTTTATGCTGAATAACACTACCGCAGCATCCAACTGTACCTATTACTCCGGTGACCAGGTTTGGCGTACTTATTACCCAGCCACTGTTATGCCCAATACAGACTATACGCTAAACTTTTATATGGGCAATAATCATACACTGGCACAATCCAATCCAACCTCAACCATTACACAACTGGTACCCAAAATAAATGGTGTTGCTTTAACAGCAGTGCCTGCGCAAACTAACTTGGTAGGGGATATCAGTTGGAAGAAATACAGCTATACTTGGAATTCGGGTAGTGTAAACTATGCAGAAATTGCCATCACCAATAATACTGCCACGGGTACTGGTAATGATTTTGTGTTGGATGAAATCTCTTTGGTAAAATCTACGCCCACCGTAATGCCCGCAGGCGTTAATACAAGACTATGGGCAAAAGCTGATAAAATTGGTAGTGTTGATGGCAATATTGTGAAGGCTTGGACTAATAACGATGTAAATGGCAATAATTTATTGCAAAACACACCTACCAGAGAGCCAATATTTAAAAACAATAGTACAGACAATATTAACTTTAATCCCGCAGTTGCATATTCAAATGTAACGTTTACTACAAATTTTGTAAGTGGTGGATTTGCTACAAACGGCCAGGTACACAGTTCTGTGCATGCTTATTTTGTTTTGAAAGCAAAGAGCATTTCTTCGGGACAAACTATATTTTCTGAAGGCCGGTCTTCGGGCACAACCACAGGTACACTTAGTTTCACGACAGGTACAAATGGTGCAGTAACTTTCAATGCAGGCACAGGCGGCAATTTGCTTTCATCAAATAATAATATGAATGATTTAAATAAGCCTACCTTATGGACACTAAGTAAAGATAATACCAATGGTACTGGTGATGGCAATAAACAAGATATCAGGAAAAATGGTGCTGTTATCGCTACTTCATCAAGCACTAGTACATTTACAACTGGCACAAACAATATCTTCCGCCTGGGTGCCATACCAACATCTAACGCAGGTACATTTAATGGTAATATAGCAGAAGTTATTTACCTGATGGACACAACCCTTAATGCGGCTACTGAAAACAAGTTAGAGTCTTACCTGGCTGTTAAATATGGTATAACATTAGGGTATAAAGCTAAGCCTGTTGCATACACAGCATCAGACGGTACGGTTATCTGGCCTTTAACAAACTCAGCATACCATTCAGACGTATTTGGTATTGGCGTAGATAGTTTATCCGGCTTGTTTCAAACAACTTCAAACAGCGCAAATTCTGGAAGCGGCGATGGCACAGGTCAGTCAGCAAGAGGTAACCTGGTTTTGTCTGTTAATGCAGCAACCACACTTGGTGATAAAGATTTTCTAATGATTGGTAGCGACTCTGCCAGCCTTAGCCAATCAACAATAACAGCAGGTCAGGCAACAGCTGTAGCGGTAGGCAGCACACGTGTAGGCAGAAAATGGAAAGTGGTAAATACGGGAAATGTTGGAAAAGTTGATCTTAGTTTTGATACTACCGGCCTCAACAACCAGGTGGGCGGAGCTGTGGTAAACAATTATGCGCTGATGATAGACAATGATGGTGACGGCAATTTTGCTACCGGCACTACTACTTTCTTTACTGCTAAAAGCGCTTCCGGTAAAAAGATATTCTTTACTGGTGCTACGCTGAATAATGGTGTTGTGTTTACAATTCTTACCAATTTATCTACTGCTTTGCCTGCTGTTTGGTTGGGCTTTACGGCAAACGCAGTAAACGGGGATGCATTGCTGAATTGGAAAACAAGCAATGAGATTAATGTAGATTATTATGTGGTTGAGCATTCTTACAATGGGATTAGCTTCTCTGCAATTGGAAGTGTAACTGCTAATAATAACAGCGACGTAAATAATTACAACTATACAGACAAAGGCTTATCTGCTGGCATTCACTACTACCGCATCCGCAGGGTTGATAAAGATGGTAAGAGTGAATACAGCGAAACAAAAACTGTTAAGATTGCAACAGCAGGCGCCAATGTACAAATAAGACCAAACCCGGTTGTAGGCTCTACACTTACATTAGCAGTAGCAGTGCCACAAGCCAGCAAAACAATGGTACAGATAATGAGTGTTGACGGCAAAGTGCTGATGCAAAAACAAGTTAACCTTGCTATGGGCAGCAACCTGGTAACGCTGGATGTTAGCTATGTTCCTTCTGGCATGTACTTACTGCAAGTACAACTGAAAGATGGAGCAGTTACTCAAAAATTCATCAGGCAACATTGATTACGATAAACCACCAATAACAAACGGCCTTGCAATTGCAGGGCCGTTTTGCTTTATTAAAATTTTTCTACTGCTTTACTTCCTGCATTTTTAATACATCTTTTAAATAAGCAGCAACGGCATCTTGTACACCTTGCACATCCTGCGATTTTATATAAGAGCCCAACACGTGATTGCCGGTTTTGGGCATTGCCTGTTTGCGTTTTACATCGGGTGGCGTGCCAAGTTCATCATACATCTTTAGCATGGCATCTACTTTCACCACATCGTCCTGGTGTGTGGAGTCTTTATAGTAATACAATAGCAGTGTTGGTTGTTTTACTTTGGCAAATGTTTCCGGCACCATGCTGGTCTCCAGCATCTCTTGCAAAGCAGCAGTGCCTTTAAATGGATAACGGTAATACCAATACTGTTTGTAAATAGGCCTTGTATCATCTGCTACTTTGTGGTCATTGCCAGTAACGAGTTCAGCTATTTTTGTTCCCCAATGATTGTTTAGTAAAAAAGCTTTGTCGTTATTAATAGCAATATTGGGCGACAATAATACAATTGCATACACATCGTTGGGATAAGCTGCTGCCAATTGCAATGCATTTGTGCCACCGGTAGAGCAACCCATTAGTATTACTTTGTTGCCTAATTGTTTACCAATAGCAAGCGCTTGTTTAGCAGATTCCCAATTTTTTTCTGCAGTTAAATTCATCATTGGCTCTGTAGTGTCTATACCATGCTCTGCCAAACGGCTTAAGTAAAGATTGCAGCCAAATTCTTTTGCAATGTTTTTATGTACGGGATCTCCTTCTGCCTGCGATGAAGAAAAGCCATGCAGATAGACTAGGGAGTAATCAGTTTTATTTTTTAGCGAATCATTCACCCAAATAATCCTGGCTTCATTGTCTGGTTTTAGTTTATGTTGTGCTTCGTTTGCTTTTACATATGCTTCCAGTGCCAGAGGTGCAGCAGGCACTTGCGGCATAGTCTTTTCATAGGTAGGTGTTTCAGGACTAGGACCAGCCATATAACCGGCTACCAATACAACTGGTATTGCCAGCAACCATTTTTTAGCCATAAGAAAAAGAATTTTATACCGTTAAGTTAATGAGATATTCTTTGCCATGCTGTGATCTTATTGCTATTGAGAAAAGGCGCTCGTTAAAAGCTGCTTAAGCGTTGTGTACTCATGATAAAATGATTACATTGGGCTACTTAAAACAATACTGCATGCTTTCTCCCCAACGCTATACTGCCCTTGATGTTTTCAGAGGAATGACAGTCTGTTTCATGATTATTGTAAATACATCTGGCAATGGGCCTACCACATTTTCTCCGTTAATGCATGCATCCTGGCATGGCTTTACACCAACCGATTTGGTTTTTCCTTCTTTTCTTTTTGCAGTGGGTAATGCCATGAGTTTTGTGATGCTGAAATGGCAAACGCAACCAGCATCAAAAGTGCTTATCAAAATATTTAAACGTACTGCACTTATTTTTTTATTGGGCTATCTCATGTACTGGTTTCCTTTTTTTAAGTTTGACAAAGCCCACAACATGGTGTCTTTTCCTATTTCACAAACACGCATATTGGGCGTTTTGCAACGTATAGCTCTTTGCTATGGCATTGCAGCATTGTTGTTCTATTACCTGAAGCCTAAAACAGTTGTATACATTGCTATTGGTTTGCTATTGTTGTATTGGGGTTTGTTGATTTGGTTTGGCCAGCCGGGCAGTGAATTAACTATGACAGGCAATGCAGGCATCTCGTTCGATAAATGGCTGATGGGCGAAGGGCATATGTACCACGGAGAAGGAATTGCTTTTGACCCTGAAGGATGGCTAAGCACTTTACCTGCTATTGGAAACGTGGTAGCGGGTTATATGGTGGGTCGCTTTGTGCAACAAAAAGGAAATACATACGAAGGGCTTACAAAGTTGCTATTAACCGGAGCTGCATTGGTATTTATTGCCTGGTGCTGGAATTTCTTTCTGCCTATCAACAAAAAATTGTGGACAGGTTCATTTGTGCTCTACACTGTTGGCTTGGATTGCATGATTCTTCCCGCAATTATTTACACCATAGATTTCTGGGGCAAAAGAAGCTGGACACCATTTTTTGAAGTGTTTGGCAGGAACACTTTATTCATCTATCTCTTAAGCGAAGTGGGTGCCACCATTCTTTACCTGGTACCTGTAGGGAAAATGTCTTTGTTTGGATGGTTGTATAAAAATGTTTTCAGCCTTACAGGTGCTTATACCGGTGCCTTCTTATTTGCTGTTGCCTGGATGTTGTTTTGCTGGCTGGTGGGTTATATTATGGACAAGAAAAAGATTTACATTAAAGTGTAACGAATGTCTGATGTGAGGATGTCTGATTTGATGGAGCGAAGAATAATGTATTAGCCCAGCTTTTTTCTTCTCAGGTTTTTTATTCTGCCTTATTGCGCTGATGTGCATACATAGCATTAACCCGGGCTTATAGCCCGGGTTATGTATATTATTCCCTTTGGGCATTTCTCTTCTATCTTTTACCTTTCCATCACGCATATCATTAATCAATCAGCTTCTCCAAATCTCTAATTCCAAATTCCTCTCCAACCAACCTAAAATCCTTTCTTCTTTCCATCTCCGCTGCCTGCTGCATTCTTATTAAAATCGCCGGCATAGATCATTATCAGTTTAGATTCATCAAAGTATTTGCGCAATGCTGTATTTACAGTTGCCAAATTCAAAGCTTTCACTTTGTTTTCAAAACTGGTAAAATCATCTAATTGTTTATCATCGCGGAGGTAATTGCGCAGCAGGTTTGCCAAAAATGAATTTGATCCCAACTGGGTTTTATTTTGTTCCTGCCAACTGGCAATTGATTTTTTTAACTCGTCTTCTGTAAATCCGCTTGTCTTTGCTTTGGTAATTTCCTGGTGCAATGCAGAATCAAGCCGGCCCTGGTAAAGCGGGTTAAAGATGGCATATAAACCCCAACTGCCTGCATTGAATTTAGGATCTGCCCCAACAAAACTACCTGCGCCATAGCTCATGCCTTCTTTTTCTCGCAGGCGTTGTGGTATGCGTGATGAAAGAAAAGCACCGCCACCCAATAACTCGTTTGCCATAAATACAGCTGCGTAATCAGGATTTTTTTCAGAAATATTGAGGTTGATATTTCCAATGGCCGCTGCATTGGTTTTGTCGGGCGTGTTTATATTTTCAACACTGCCTGGTATATCAAAATATTTTGTTTCCACTTCACTATAGGGAGATTTGCTGGTCCAGGCTCCAAGCGATTTCTCTAAGAAATCTGTAATCTGCTTTTTATCCAATTCACCTACAAATGAGGCAATGGAATTATTAGCGCCATAAAAATCATCGTAATACTTTTTTACATCGTCCAGTTTTACAGCTTCTAAATCTGCCAGGCTTTCATCTATATCTGATGCATAATTGGGGTGCCCTTTTGGATATTTACTGCTAAGCTTGCCTACTTTATTTTGCGCAAGTGCCATTGGCTCATTGCGATTGGCTTCATAATCAGCTTTGGTATCCAGTTTTATTTTTGCAAATTCATCTGAATCAAATTTTGGATGCTTCAATAAATCGTCCACCATTGCCAATGCAGCCGCCAGGTTTTGCTTATCTGTACTTATACGAAGTGTCAGCACATCGGCCCCGCCATAAATATTGATATCTGTTTTTATTTTATCCAGCTCATCTGTTATTTGCTTCTTTGTTTTTGTTGTTGTTCCTGTCTTCAGCATTTTTGCAGCAACAGATGCTATTTCGTTTTTGCCATTCAGGTTGCTTTCATTGCCAAGCCTAAGTGTGATGACAGCATCTATTTTATCTCCCTTGGTTGGTTTTTGCAGCAATACATATTTGCCGCCATTTGCCAGTTTGCCATATTCTGTATTCTTCTTGATGTTTTCAATGGAGTTTTCAAATGCGGCCTTTTGTTCAGCAACTTCTTTTCCTTTATAGCCACTTAGCAGTTTTGCAATGTCTGGTGTTTCTGCTACCACGGTACGGTCTGGGTTGGCTTCTGGTATAAACACACCATAAGTACGGTTAGATGTTTTATAATATTTTTTTGCCACATCCTGTACATCCTGCAACGTAAGTTTCTCTATCCGGTCTCTGTATAAAAACCATAAGCGCCAATCACCTCCGCCAATATATTCTGTTAGGTTGATGGCAAAATTGATAGGTTTATTATTGGTGTTTTCAATGTATTTAAGACGATTGTTTTTAGCTCTCTCCAAATCTTCCTGGGTAAAAGGCATACTGCCAATAGAATCCGCGGTTTGCAGCAATACCTGTTTGGCACTGTCTATATTTTTATCTTTTGGAACTTCTGTTTCAAAATAAGAAAAACCGGGATCGTATAACGACTGTGTATAAGCGCTTGTTTTGCTGGCCAGTTTTGTATCTATCAGTTTTTTGTAAAAAATTCCGGAAGGATTATTAGTAAGAATTTCCAGCAATACATCATTGGTGGCGTAATCTTTATCTGATAGTGACGGTGTGTGATAACCCATGCCGATGTATTGTATATCACCTGTGCGGCGCAACATAACACTGCGTTCTCCATCTTGCGCAGGCTCTACCGTATAAGTGGGTTGCAACACACGCGTTGGTTTTGGTATGGGCCCAAAATATTGTTGTGCCTGGGTAAGTGCTTTTTTCTCGTCAAACTTTCCGGCAATTACCAATACAGCATTGTCTGGTTGATAATATTTTTTATAAAATGCTTTAAGGTTTTCTGCTTTTACTCTTTCTATATCTTCTTTGCTGCCAATGGTGCTTTTGCCGTAATTGTGCCATAGAAACATAGAAGAAAGTATCCTTTCATTTAAAACGCCGCTGGGATAATTTTCACCCATTTCAAATTCATTGCGCACTACACTAAATTCTTTTTTCAACTCATCAGGCAGAATTTTTGAATTCACCATGCGATCTGCTTCCATATCCAAAGCCCAACGCAGGTTTTCATCTGAAGCGGAAAGTATTTCAAAATAATTGGTGCGGTCGTACCATGTAGTGCCATTGGCGCTTGCACCTTTATCAGCAATTGCTTTTTTTATGTCGGTAAATTTTCCGCATTGCTTAAAAAGCATGTGTTCAATAAGGTGGGCCATGCCTGTTTCTCCATACCCTTCATGACGGCTGCCTACCTTATACACTATGTTTACTATAATATTTGTTTGCGACTGATCCGGAACAAGCAGTATGTGCAATCCGTTTGCAAGGCTGTATTCTTTTACACCTTCTACGGTGGTAACCAATGTGGGATTGGCTTGCTGGGCTTGCATATGCAGCCCACTAAGCATTAGCAGCAATGCTGCCAATGTTTGCATAAATAAGGTTTTCATACAACTTTTTCTTTAAAGTTACCGCTTTGCCATGGTATGGAATGAGAAAATAACCATTCCTTTTTTTGCTGCAAAGCCTGAAAACTGTTTCTTTGTAGCCCGTAACAGCAGCCTATTTGGTGTTGTTGCCATTAAAATTGCAATACAAATAAAAAATTATAACCAACCATGAGTTACATTTCAGAAGTTCATGCAAGACAGATTTTAGATAGCAGGGGCAACCCCACAGTAGAAGTTGATATTATTACAGACGATGGGGCTTTGGGCCGTGCTGCTGTGCCAAGTGGCGCCAGCACTGGTATACACGAGGCTGCAGAGTTGCGTGATAACGATAAAAAAGTATATGTAGGAAAAGGCGTTTTGCAGGCTGTAAAAAATGTAAACGATATTATTTCTGAGAAGCTGTTGGGCTTTGATGTTGCTGAGCAGGCATTGGTAGATAAATTATTGATTGACTTAGACGGCACTCCTAATAAATCAAAACTGGGCGCTAACGCATTGCTGGCAGTAAGTATGGCTGTTGCTAAAGCTGCTGCATTGGAAGCTAACCTTCCATTGTACCGCTATATTGGTGGTACCAATGCACGCACACTGCCTATTCCCATGATGAATATCTTGAATGGTGGTGCACACGCAGATAATAAAATAGACTTCCAGGAATTTATGATTATGCCTGTAGGTGCCAGCAGTTTCAGCGAAGGCCTGCGCTGGGGTGTTGAAATATTTCACACACTGAAAAGTGTATTAAAGAAAAAAGGATTCAGCACAAACGTAGGTGACGAAGGTGGCTTTGCGCCCAATATTCAAAGCAATGAAGAAGCTATTGAAACTGTGTTGGAAGCAATTACTGCTGCGGGCTATAAAACAGGCAGCCAGATTGCGATTGCTATGGATGCAGCTAACAGTGAATTGTGGGATGGCAAAAAGAAAAAGTATGTATTCCACAAAAGTGATGGCAAAGAATTGAGCAGTGAAGAACTGGTAAAATACTGGGAAACCTGGGTGAATAAATATCCTATCATTTCTATTGAAGATGGTATGGCAGAAGACGATTGGGATGGCTGGAAATTATTGACAGACACCATTGGCAGCAAATGCCAGTTGGTAGGTGATGATTTGTTTGTAACAAACGTAACCCGCCTGCAACAAGGTATTGATAAAAATATTGCGAATGGCTTGCTGGTAAAAGTAAACCAGATTGGTACACTTACAGAAACCATCAATGCAGTTACGCTGGCACAGCACAATGGCTACAATACCATCATGAGCCACCGCAGCGGTGAAACAGAAGATGTAACCATTGCAGATTTGGCGGTAGCATTAAATTGCGGACAAATAAAAACTGGTTCTGCATCAAGAACAGACCGTATAGCCAAATACAACCAATTGATAAGAATTGAAGAGCAATTGGGCAATACAGGCGTTTTCCCTGCAGGAAAAATTAAGTTTGGCAAATAAGTCAAGCCAAGATTTATAAAATAAAAAAACCATGAAGCGTTTCTTCATGGTTTTTTTATTTTATAATAAACTTTTAAGTTGAGTAGAAATTATTTTTAATTGAACAAACAATCATAACTAATCCGCCCAATCATAAAAATCTGGGTTCCATTATCCTCGCAAGAGGATTTTTTAATCCCTGTAATTAAGTGCAGGTTTGCGATCTCCCAGCAATGCTTTGTATTGATAATCGCCTTTGTCTTTTACAAATTCTTCTTTTGCTTTTTCTATCAATACAGGTGTTGTAAATAAATCAATGGCCGTTAATGCCATGGTTTTGGCAGCCACCATCATACCCTTTGCGCCAATATCTGTGCCGCCGCATGCAACTGCCTGCCAGCTATGCGCTGGTGTACCGGGCACCCAGGTAGCAGCACGCATACCTACTGTTGGCACTGCATAACTAACATCGCCCACATCTGTAGAACCGCCACCGGCATCCTCTTCTTCCTTTAATGGTTTTACTGTACCGGCAGTTTCTATAGCCGGCACTTTATAACCAACAAAACTGGTTTGCAGTTTTTTTGCAAACTCAACTTCTTCTGCAGTATAACTTACCCCACCTACTTTCTCCAAATTTTTCTGCATGGCTTCACCCAGTGTTCTGTTTAGTAAGAGATCATGTGTGCCGCCAATAATTTCATAATCTACTTTTGTACCTGTACCCATAGCTGCACCTTGCGCTGCCAGTACAAGCCTGTCGAAAATGCTTACCACATCATCTCTTTTAGGATGACGTACATAGTAATATACTTCTGCAAAATCAGGAACTACATTGGGTGCTTTTCCGCCATTGGTAATTACATAATGAATGCGTGTTTCCTGTGGCACATGTTCACGCATCATGTTTACCATATAGTCTAACGCTTCTACGCCATCCAATGCGCTGCGACCTTTATCAGGAGATGCTGCTGCATGTGCAGATAATCCGTGAAAGCGAAACTTGGCAGATTTATTGGCGAGAGCACTCGTCATAGTAACACCATTGTCTGCACCGGGATGCCAGTGTATCACCACATCCACATCATTAAACAAACCTGCACGCACCATATACACTTTGCCACTGCCGCCTTCTTCTGCCGGGCAACCATAAACTTTTATAGTACCGCTTAGTTTTTTTGCTTCAATCAGTTTTTTTATTTCGATACCAGCAGCTACAGATGCTGTACCAAATAAATGATGGCCGCAAGCATGACCGGCAGCTTTTCCTTCAATGGGTTTTTTCTCTGGCACTGCTTCCTGCGAAAGACCAGGCAATGCATCAAACTCTGCCAGTATGCCAATAACCGGTTTGCCACTACCGTAAGTAGCAACAAAGGCAGTAGGGATATCGGCTACACCAGCCTGTACAGTAAAACCATTATCCTGCAATGTTTTTTGGTGAAGAGCAGAACTTTTTACTTCTTTATAACCCACTTCTGCATAATCCCAGATTTGCAATTCAATCTTTTTATAATTATCATATTGGGCTTGTAAATCGCCCATGGCAAGTGTTTTTATAGCATCGTTAGCAGGGGCAGCAGCTTTTTTTTGTGCAGCTGCAGAAAAAAATAAAAGGCTGGCGCAACCGCAAATAGCAGTAGCGATTGTAAGTTTTCTCATGTTAGTTCGTTTGTCACAATTTAAGCAATTCTGGTTATGGTTGATGAGAGTTAACAATAGAATCCTTCCTGCTACAAAAAGAATTTGTATTAAATAGCGACAAGCAATAGAAGTGGATAACAGCGATGTTGAATGACGAATTGAAAGTTGGCGATCCTGGAAAATAAGTTTGATTATTATTCTACAAACTCATTTCATCCAGCTTTACTTTTCCTTTAAAAGTCCAGAATACAAAACCTGTATAGAGCAATACTAACGGTGTACCGATAAGAGCGATAGTAAGCAATATGCCCATTGTTTTTTTAGAAGCTGCCGCATTTTGTATGGTGATGCTATTGGCAGGATGTTGTGGCGAATACACCAGGTAAGGAAATACTTCCACTGCTACCAACACCAGCAACGCAGCAATGGTAATAGAAGAGCTGATAAAGCCCAGCCTGAAATTTCTTTTTTTAAGACATCGCGGAATGTTTGCAATGGCCAGCGTCATGATAAGTGGCAATACAAACAATGCAGGGTTTGATTTGATGGCATCGCTTAAATGCGGTATGTACAATAATGAATAAAAAGTAGAGAGTGCAAAACTGATGACAAAAAATATGGTGAAGTTTTTTGCCAGTATGGTAAGCTTGGTATATAACCGGTTCTCTGTCTTCATGCCGAGATAGATAGCGCCATGCAGCATAAACAAAGCCAGTGTGGTAATAGCTATAAGTATAGCAAATGGGTTGAAAAAAGAAAGCCAGTTGCCACTAAACTCATGTTGTTCATTCAGCGGCATGCCCAATGCGATGTTGCCTAACATAAGACCAAGGCTAAGTGCAATAACAATGCTGGATACACAGTAAGAAATATCCCAGAGCGTTCGCCACCAGAGCATCGGTTCTTTGCTTCTGAACTCAATAGAGATAGCACGGAAGATTATACCCATCAAAAAAATCATAAAGGGCACATAGAAAGCTGAGAAGATGGCAGCATAAGCAACCGGGAAGCCTGCAAACAATGCACCACCGCCAATTACCAGCCAAACTTCATTGCCATCGAACATAGGGCCGATAGCATTAATGGCAATACGACGGCTTTGTTCTTTTTTCAGAAACAAATGCAATGCACCTGCGCCCAGATCAAACCCATCCAGTATTGCGTAACCGCTAATAACGGCGCCAAACACCAGGAACCACCACACATTATAATCTATGCCTAAAAATGTTTGCATGATAAGCGCTGTTATGCAGTTGCAGGTTTAATAATAGGATTGTTTCTTTTTGTATTGGCTTCCAGTTCATCATCGTCGTCTACATCTGTCTCTGGCCCATGCTGTATTTTTCTATTCAACAGAAATAAAAACAGGATGAACAAAAACAAATACGCCAATGCAAATAATATAAGCGAGAACACAACCTGGTTGGCGGTAACTGTTTTAGACAATGCATCGCTGGTTCTTAATAAACCGTACACCACCCAGGGCTGTCTGCCCATTTCCGCAGTAAACCATCCACACTCATTGGCAATCTGTGGCAATAATACAGACCAAACAAAAAGCCAGAGCAGCCATCGTTTATCAAACAAACTTCCTTTTTTCCAATACCAGCAGGCAAGCAGGGTAAGCGCAATCATAGCAATGCCCACTGCAATCATAATATGGTAAAACTGGAATACTGCATTTACCTGTGGCGGCGTTTCATCTTTTTTAAAGGCGTTCAATCCTTTTACCGGCGCATTAAAATCTCCACTGATAAGAAAGCTAAGCCCGCCGGGAATTTTTACACCGTATGTTTCCTGCTTTGCTTTATTAACCCAGCCAAAAAGATACATGGGTGCTTTTGCAGAAGAATCATAATGGCCTTCCATGGCAGCTAATTTTGCAGGCTGATTTTTAGCAACGCCATCTGCACTTTTAGAACCTGCTACCAATTGCGCCAGCGAACAAACAGTTGCTACCACCAGTGCAATTTTAAAAGCAGGTTTTGCAATAGCCAGGTATTTATTTTTAAGAAGATACCATGCATTGATGCTAAGCACCAGGAATGCACCCGCCAGGAATGCGCCAATCCACACATGTATCATGCGGTCTGTGCTGGAAGGATTGTTTACCATGGCCCAGAAATCTGTAATCTCTGCACGTGCATTCATTCCTTCGCCAACAATATGAAAACCGGCAGGTGTTTGTTGCCAGCTATTGGCCACCACAATCCATACAGCAGAAAACATAGAGCCCAGTAAAACCATTACTGTAGAAATAAAATGCACGGTGCTGCTAACGCGGTTCCAGCCAAATAACAAAATGCCAAGAAAGCCTGATTCCAATGCAAATGCAAAAATGCCTTCTGCTGCCAATGCGCTGCCAAAAATATCGCCAACATATTTTGAATAAGTAGCCCAGTTGGTACCAAATTCAAACTCCATAATAATGCCAGTGGCTACACCAATACCGAAGATGAGTGCAAAAATGCGTATCCAAAAACGGGTCATCTGCTCGTAAAGCTTATTGCCTGTTTTCAGGTACATGCCTTCCATAATGACCAATACAAGGCCAAGGCCAATACTAAGCGGAGGATATATGTAATGGAAAGCAATAGTGAATGCAAACTGAATGCGGGCGAGTATTTCAACATCCATAACAATGATGTTTGTGCAAAGTTATGATGAAGAGAGGGAAGAGAAAAGTTTTTAGTTAGTAAGAAAGCTGCTAGCCTTTAGCCACAAGCTGCAAGCGCTTCCCGGAAAAATACTTTTATAAGTGTAAATATTTGTTTGGCGAAAGGAGATGCAAGATTAGTTATCAGCAATCATTAATTAGTTGCTAATTGAAACTGCAAACTATTATCCATCATTAAGTATTAGAGACAAACTTGCAGCTTGTAGCTTCTAACCTCCTGCCTTAATATAACTCCATCCATCTTCTTCTTTGCTTACTACTTCCATTACACCATTGGGCACTACGGTAGCTATAGAAACCATTTGTGTTTTATCAAGATTATTTTTTCTCATAGAATTTGCGCAAGCGGCAAAAACAACGCCACTGTTTTTCAGTTGTTGCATATCTTCTTCAAAAAACGTTTTTGCTTTCACCAACATAAAAATAGCAGGTCCATGACAAACCAGTTCTATTTTGGTACCCGGTACATCTCTTAATACATTGTGCATTTGTCTTAAGGTAGTACGCTGCTCTGCAGTGTCTGATGTGGTGATTTCAAAAACAATACGGTGCGTTTTCTTTTGTGCGTTTGCGACGCTAACTATGCAAATTGCCAACAGGCAGATGGTAATTATCTTTTTCATGATTGTTTTTTTGGGTTGAGATCAATGAATGATTACCTAAAAATAAATAATTCTCTCCTGTAAAAATTAAACGAATTTGAGTGTTACATGAAAATAACAATATAGAGCCATACAAATGGAGTGGCGAGCAACAAAGAATCAAATCGATCTAAAAAACCACCATGGCCTGGCATAATGCTGCCGCTGTCTTTTACACCGGCCATGCGTTTTAATTTGCTCTCAAATAAATCTCCCAGCACACCAAACACAGCCACAATTGCTGCAATGGCAATCCAGTCTCTTACCAGGTAGATTTTCGTCCACCAGCCCAACAGCGCTACCACAATAATGCAGAGTATGCCGCCACCTGCTGTTCCTTCCCAGGTTTTTTTAGGCGATATTTTTGAGAAAGGCGTTTTGCCAATAAATGAACCCACTATATAAGCCATGGTATCATTTATCCATAACGCTACCAGTATGCCTAAAGGCAATACATAACCGTAAGTATCAGAATAGCCCCAGTGTTCTTTCAGGTTCATGCCAAAACAACGGATATACATCATTAAACCAAGGCTAAGCGAAATATACAGAAGCCCGAATGCAGAGTGCCCAATGTTTTTTAACTCTAACTGTTTAGAGAACAACAATTCCATAATGGGCAAAAGAACAATGGCAATAAGGCCAAGCCACCAGCCGATAGCCTGCAATTGCAACCCGAATAAACTGAAAGCCCCATTGGTAAAATACAGCATGATGCACCATCCTGCCAGCATAACACCATACTTGTGAAACGGGCTGATGTTTTTATAACCCGGGTCTATCAGGCAAACCAGTTTTTGGTATTCTATCCAACAGCCAAAATGTATAACGGAGAATAAGATAAAAAAACTCCAGTGGTTCCAGAGCATGCCGGCAAGCATCACCAATACAAATACGCCTGCAGTGGCTGCTCTTGTTTTAAAGGTTGCTATGTTCAGTGCCATATGGTTATTGAGAGCAAATGTTCAATAATGTTTATCAGAATTATTGCCCGGTGATATTGGTTCTTGTGGTTGATGAATAATTATTTTAAAATCTATACCAGATTAGATTGCAATGATGGCCCATCCATTGGCGGAATCTTGTTAATGTTTCTTTTAAGAGATGCATTGTAAAATGCTTTTAACAACAATACCAGCACTACGATTGCCGGAATGCCTATCCAGATAGAACTTGTGTCCTCGGTTACGTCTTTTAGAGGTTTGCCATGCAGGTACTGGTAATACATAAAGCTGATGGCAAATGCATTGTTGATGAAATGCGCCAGCATATT
Source organism: Chitinophagaceae bacterium (assembly GCA_047602295.1). Lineage (GTDB taxonomy): Bacteria > Bacteroidota > Bacteroidia > Chitinophagales > Chitinophagaceae > JACMLD01. The sequence goes on from JASGHP010000001.1 coordinate 545,426, forward strand.
TAACCAAATACTTTTAGAATAATAGAAAAGCAAACCCAGCATCATGCCCAATGCAAAGCGGGATAGAAATCCGAAATAGGAAAGATGTACCGCACTAAAAACAAGACTGGTAAGAATAATGCCTACCCAGGGGTTTTTAAACCATGCAATTAATAATTTCTGCATACCACCCCTGAACAATGTTTCTTCAAATACTGCGGGGAAAAGTGCCATCACAATTAATGAATAAATAAATTCAGTCGGAGTACGCATGATAGCCAGTGCCTGTACCTGGTTGTCGTAATTATCTTCCAGCTTTGTAAAATAAGCAGTCGCGCTTTTACCAATAGGAATAGCATGCATTAATTCTCCCAATGCACCTGATAAAGGAAAGCAAACTAAGGTAATAGCAATGGCAAGTATCAATTGGCGGCTGTTAAACCCCTCTGTATAACCCAGGTATTGAAATGGTTTGCGGCTCATAAACCGGGCTGCTATAACGGCCGGAAAAAAAAACATGAATAACACTGAAACCATCTGCATCATCCTGGCAGCATTGGCAAATTGCGGGTTCAGCATGTCTTTTTCAATACTGCCAATTCCTTTTCCTGTCATTATAAACCAGACAGCAATACCTGCTATGCCGCCAATGATTAAGCCAATGCCCAACATGCCAAATAGTATGGCTACGGCAGGGCCTGGAGACATGGGTTTGAAGGGGTTAAATTCGTTATAATCTTCCGACATAGACTTCCGGGATTATTTTTTAAATTTGCTGTTCTTTTGAAACAATGATAACAGTAGGCAAGATACAACTTCCAGACTTTCCGTTGCTGCTGGCACCAATGGAAGACGTAAGCGACCCACCTTTCAGGGCTGTTTGCAAAGACAATGGAGCCGATTTAATGTACACGGAATTTATCTCCAGCGAGGGGCTGATACGTGATGCCATTAAAAGCAGGCAGAAGCTGGACATATTTGATTATGAGCGACCCATCGGCATACAAATATTTGGGGGCGATGAAGAAAGCCTATCCATGGCGGCCAAAATTGTGGAAGTGACTAATCCCGATTTGCTGGACATTAATTTTGGATGCCCGGTAAAAAAAGTGGCTATGCGAGGTGCAGGTGCCGGCGTGTTGAAAGATATAGATCTGATGGTGCGTTTAACCAGCGCCGTGGTAAAATCTACCAGCCTTCCGGTAACAGTAAAAACCCGCCTGGGTTGGGACGACAATACGAGGAACATTGAAGAAGTGGCCGAACGCCTGCAGGACGTAGGCATACAAGCATTGGCTATACATGGACGTACACGTACGCAGATGTACAAAGGTGAAGCCGACTGGACGTTGATTGGAAAAGTGAAGAACAACCCACGCATCAAGATTCCCATATTTGGCAATGGCGATATCGACTCACCGGAAAAAGCCCTGGAATATAAAAACAGGTACGGTGTAGATGGTATTATGATTGGCCGTGCTGCCATCGGATACCCCTGGATATTTAACGAGATAAAACATTATGTAAAAACGGGCACGCATTTGCCCGCTCCAACAATAGAAGATCGCATTGCTGTTTGTCGCAAACATCTTTACAAATCTTTTGAATGGAAAGGCCCCGTGGTAGGCATTTTTGAAATGCGCCGCCATTATGCTAATTACTTAAAAGGTCTTCCTAATATAAAAGAATACCGCAGCAGACTGGTAGTATTGCCAACCGTAGCAGAAATAGATGCAGTGCTGGATGAAGTGCTGGAAAAGTATGCAGGTTTTCAATTTGAGAAAACGCCTATTGAGCTGATCAATTACCACGAAAAATGCCCCGCATAAAAAAAGCGAACTGCATTTTGTGCAGTTCGCTTTACTAATATTCTCTTTTATTTTTGGGCTGATTAATGCGCTTCCAACCAATTTACGCCTTCTCCAATTTCAGCATCTGCAGGCACACCATTAGGCAAAAGCAATGCAGATTGCATACACTCTATAATAATAGGCTTAATGGTATCCAGTTCGTCTTTATGTGCATCAAAGATCAACTCGTCATGCACTTGCAGCAGCATCTTAGATTTGAACTTTTTCTTTTTAAAGGTTTCATGAATTTTAATCATGGCCATTTTAATCATGTCTGCAGCAGTGCCTTGTATGGGTGAGTTGATGGCGTTGCGCTCTGCAAATCCGCGTACGGTAAAATTGGCGGAATTAATATCACGTAACCAGCGTTTGCGCCCCATCAATGTTTCCACATAACCAGTTTCTTTGGCAAAATTGATGGTATCATCCATGTATTTCTGGATATTGGGAAACTGCTTTTTATAATTATCAATGATCTCTTTTGCTTCCGTGCGACTAATGCCCAGGTTATCTGCCAAACCAAAAGCACCCTGCCCGTAAATGATACCAAAGTTTACGCTCTTGGCTTTATAGCGCATTTCTTTGGTTACATCTTTTTCTTCTACATTAAAAACTTTAGCGGCTGTAGCCGTGTGAATGTCTTTGCCTGTTCTGAATGCATTGCACATGTTTTCGTCTGAACTAATGGCAGCTACAATGCGCAATTCTATCTGGGAGTAATCTGCAGAAACCAACACATGATCTTTATCTCTTGGTATAAATGCTTTTCTTATTTCTTTGCCGCGTTCTGTTCTTACCGGTATATTTTGCAGGTTGGGATTGTTGCTGCTTAGGCGACCTGTTACCGCTACGGCTTGTGCATATGAGGTGTGCACACGTCCTGTTTTTCGGTTAATCATTAGCGGTAGCGCATCTACATAGGTAGATTTCAGTTTGGTCATTTCCCTGAAATCAAGAATGTCTTTTACAATTTTACTTTGATTGGCCAGTTTCAACAGCACATCTTCACCCGTAGCGTATTGACCGGTTTTTGTTTTCTTGGCTTTGGGGTCCAGTTGCAGTTTATCAAACAACACTTCTCCCAATTGTTTGGGCGATGCCAGATTGAAACGTACGCCTGCCTGGCTGTAAACATTCTCTTCTGCCTGTTTGGCTTCTTTTTCCAGTTGCTTGGAATAGTCTTTCAAAAAGTCTTCATCTATGCGGATGCCTTCAAACTCCATAGCGGTTAGCACTTTTACCAGTGGATTTTCTACCTGGCTGAATACTTTTTCAACTTCCTTATCTTTTAGCAGCGGTGTAAACTTATGTTTCAGTTGCAGGGTAATGTCTGCATCCTCTGCTGCATACTCTTTTATTTTTTCCAGCTCCACATCACGCATATTGCCCTGGCCTTTTCCTTTTTTGCCAATCAGTTCTTCAATATGCACCGGTTCGTATCCCAGGTATTGTGCACTCAAAATATCCATGCTGCGTTTGCCATCGGGCTCTATTACATAATGTGCCAGCATGGTATCAAAGATTTCGCCTTTCAGTTCCACGCCATACCATTTCATCACCAGCATATCGTACTTAAGGTTTTGTCCAACCCAAACAATCTTCTCGTTATTAAAAAGCGGTTCAAACTGTTTTACAATTTTTTGAGTAGTTGCCTGGTCTGGCGGACAGGGTACATAATATGCTTTGCCTTCTTCAAAAGAAAAACTCATGCCCACCAGTTCTGCATCGTTGGCATCAATGCCGGTGGTTTCTGTATCAAAACATATTTCTGTTTGCTTCATCAGCGTTGCTATCAATTGCTTGATGGCTTTATCATCTACAATTGCTTCATATTCGTGAGCTGTATTATTGATGTTGCGTTCTGCTGTAGTGATTTCTCCTTCTTCATCTGTGCTTGCAGTGGCAGGTTTAATAGAAATTTCCGGCGCAGGTGTTTCAATTATGTTTCCAAAAAGATCTGTTTGTACGGCTACTGGTTTTGCAGCAGTTGCTGGAGCTGTACCTGCTGCACCTGGCGCATTAAAAGGATTGAACTCTTCACCAAAAATTCTTTTGCCAATGGTTTTAAATTCTAATTCTGCAAAAACTTCTTTCAGTGATTCTTTATCAACTTCTTTTATTTTAAAATCTTCTTCATGAAATTCGCAAGGCACGTCCATAATAATAGTAGCCAGCTTCTTGCTTAGTATGGCCTGATCTTTTCCGTTTCTTACTTTCTCGCCCAATGCACCTTTTATATTGGCAGCGTTTGCAATTACATTTTCAAGCGTTTCGTATTCTGCCAAAAGTTTAGCGGCGGTTTTTTCTCCCACGCCTGCAATGCCGGGTATGTTATCTACCGCATCGCCCATTAAACCCAGTATGTCTATAACCTGCGATACATTTTTGATATTCCATTTGGCAATTACTTCTGCAGGGCCCATTATTTCTACATCTCCACCCTGGTAGCCGGGCTTGTAAATTTTTACTTTATCAGTTACCAACTGGCCATAATCTTTATCAGGCGTTACCATAAATACTTCATAACCGGCTGCTGAAGCTTTTTTGCTGAGTGTACCAATAATATCGTCTGCTTCATAACCATCAACTTCTATAACAGGTATATTAAAGCCACGAATGATCCTTTTTATATCTGGCATGGCATTTAATAAATCTTCCGGCGCTTCCTGCCTGTTGGCTTTGTAGTCTGCAAAATCTGTATGTCTTTCTGTAGGCGCATGCGTATCAAAACAAACGGCCATGTGCGATGGCTTCTGGTTATTGATAAGCTCAATCAATGTATTGGTAAAGCCAAACTGTGCGTTGGTGTTTTTGCCTTTGCTGGTTACACGCGGATTGCGGATAAGTGCATAATAAGCACGAAAAATAAGTGCCATGGCATCTAAGAGAAAAACTTTCTTTTGCATACAATCAATTATTGAGAAACAAGCGGCGAACCTTTCAGTCCGCCGTAAAATATTAAGCCACTAAGTTAGGGTTTCCGGCGGTTTTGCTGATGGGTTTTGGATGATTAACGGACTTATGTTTTGTGTATTAAAAGTCGCCCAATGATGTGCCCTTGAAAGGATTGCGACGCAACGATGCTGCCCATAGCTCAAAAGCTGGTATCCGCTTTAGCTTCCACCCCTGTTTCCTTATCTTTGCGGAATGGAACAAATTGTGCAACAGATTGACGCTTATAAACAGGAAATTGAACAATTGCAGGTAAAAGATGCAAAAGCACTGGAAGATTACCGCATAAAATTTTTAGGCACCAAAGGCATTGTAAAAGCATTGATGGGCGAAATGAAAAACGTGCCCAACGATCAGAAAAAAGCTTTTGGCCAGGTGATGAACGAGTTTAAGCAATTTGCTGAAGCCAAATACGAGGCATGGAAAGAAAATACAGGTGGAGCAGATAACGCTGGTGCCGCCTCATCAATAGATATTACATTGCCAGGCGATGCACTGCCGTTGGGCAGCCGCCACCCCATAAGCCTGATGCGCAATAAAATGATTGAGATTTTTAGCCGTCTTGGTTTTGCAGTTGCAGATGGCCCCGAAATAGAAGACGACTTTCACAATTTTACTGCGCTTAATTTACCAGAGCATCATCCTGCTCGCGATATGCAGGATACATTTTATGTGCAACAAAACCCGGATTGGCTTTTGCGCACACATACCAGCAATGTGCAGATACGCGAAATGGAAAAAGGTAAGCTGCCTTTGCGCATTGTAATGCCTGGCCGCGTTTACCGAAATGAAACCATTAGTGCACGCAGCCATTGCTTTTTTCACCAGATAGAAGGCATGTACATAGATGAGAATGTTTCTTTTGCAGACCTGAAGCAAACACTTTATTTCTTTGTGCAGGAAATGTATGGCAAGGATATAAAAGTTCGTTTTCGCCCAAGCTATTTTCCTTTTACAGAACCCAGCGCAGAAATGGATATTGAATGCCAGATCTGTCATGGTAAAGGTTGCAGCATTTGCAAACGCACCGGCTGGCTGGAAATCTTGGGTTGCGGCATGGTGCACCCCAATGTGCTCACCAACTGCGGTATAGACCCCAATAAATACACCGGCTTTGCATTTGGCATGGGTATAGAAAGACCTACGCTGCTGAAGTACGGCATTAATGATATAAGATTGTTCAGCGAGAATGATGTACGCTTTCTGGAACAGTTTACCAGTGCGGTTTAATGTTGTGTTATGTTGTGTTATGTTGTATGTGTTGTGTGTTATGTTCTTCTATTGCAACAGCGTGAAAGAACGATAGCAATGAGCTGCACAAAAACAACATAGCACTTAAAACACAAAACTTAACACAATAAAGAGTGTCTTCAATTCAATCTATTTGTATCTACCGCGTTAGACTCCATAGATGCGTTTACTTCTTTATTATATTGTGTATAATTGGCTGTCGCGAAAAAATAACGCAAGTTGATTACGCCGGATTTACTGAAAGGAAAATTTATCTTACGGGTCTTGACAGCAATTATGAGATGAAAGATTCCCTTGGAGAGCTAACGTTAATGGTGCCAAACAGGTTGGATACTTCCTATAAATGGCACAGAACTTCTGATTGTCTGCCATGTGGAAGAATTCAATATCGATTTTCAGATTCAAGATATGGACAGTTTGCTGAAGGAGGATTTTTTTGGACAACGGTGTTAGACTCGGTTTATCAATTAACTCTTATACACAACCCTTTAAGGGAATCTCCTGATACAGCTAAAAATGTATCCATTCGGATTGAAGATAGTGCAAACTATTATCGGTTTCTTGAAGGCAAAGATCAAATGGGGCCGGTTACAGTTTTTAAAAGGTGGTTTCTAAATATTAATAGTAGGTCATTTGCAGTAGTAAGTTATCAAAATCCTCTCAGTCTTCTTACCACTAAAAAAGCAATTATTTTGTCTGCTACAACCACTTTAAAGAGCAGAAGGCTTGAATTTTATGCAGAATGCAGCGCTAAAGACACTGCTGGCTTTCTAGACAATATGTTCAAGTCTTTGTCATCAATAAAAATAGTAGAGCGTTAGTTTTATATTTCAAAATTACCTGAATGAGTATTGCTTCAATAAACTCTATTTGCATCTGCGGCGCTGGCACTATGGGCAGTGGTATTGCGCAAACTGCTGCACAGGCCGGATTTCATACTATTTTATACGACGTAAATAAAGAAGGACTTAATAAAGCTGAAGCATCTATTATACAGCGCTTACAACAGCTTGTTGATAAAAATAAAATAACACCTGCGCAAAAAGATCTTGCGCTTAGCCAATTGCGCTTTAGCGCAGACATGAACGATTGTATAGCTGATGTATTTATAGAAGCAATTGTTGAACAGCCTGCAGCGAAAACAGCACTCTTTAATCAACTGCACGAGTTTAATCATAGTGAAGTTGTTTTTGCTACCAATACATCTTCACTTTCTGTAAGTGCCATTGCCAAAAACGTTATTTATCCGCAAAGAGTGGTGGGCATGCACTTTTTTAATCCTGCACCAATAATGCCTTTGGTAGAAGTGGTAAAAGGAAAAGATACCAGCGAAGAAACCATCACAACAATTATTGAACTGGCAAAGCAATTGGGCAAAACACCTGTTTGTTGCGAAGACTCACCTGGCTTTATTGTAAACCGTGTGGCACGCCCTTATTACCTGGAAGCATTGCGACTGATGGAAGCTGGTGTAGCCATTGAAACTATTGACACCTTAATGGAAGCAAGTGGTTTTAAAATGGGCCCGTTTAAGTTGATGGATTTAATTGGCAACGATATTAACTACGCTGTTAGCAACTCTATCTATGAGGCACTGGGCAAACCTGCAAGACTTGCGCCTTCTGCAATACAAAAAGAAAAAGTAGAGAAAGGAGAATTGGGAAGAAAGAGTGGAAAAGGATATTATGATTACCCCCCGACCCCCTAAAGGGGAGGCGTAGGTCGAGCCCTTGGACTATAACTTGAAAGTCTTTTATAGAATACTCCGTCAATTCGTGTGCGTTTTGAAACTATCATTTAAAAGGAAATTTTAGTTTCATAACAAAAGCATATTATTGAGATTATCAGCTCCCCTTCAGGGGTTGGGGGTTTACGCTCCCAACGCATACACCACAATATTCACCCCAAACTTTGTATTGTCTTCACTTAAGAAACGTTTGTTGCGGAAATCATAATCCCATTCGCAGCCATAATCTTTGTTGCTATATAAAACAGCAATGCGTCCGTTTATCTCAATGGCTTTTAAATAATCATGCACCAGGTCATCGCCCCAGCCATTTAATTCAAAAGCTGTATTGGGCGGTCCTTTTTCAAACGTAAAGAAGGAACGATAGATAGGATGATCATTTTTAATCTTTTTTAATGCGGTAGGGCCAAACAGGGTATTCATCTGCATTTCAAAAGATTTGGCAAATAGTCCGTCTATATCATGATTGCAATCATCTGCAAATACAAAACCGCCGTTCTGAACATAAGTTTTGAAATTGGCAGCTTCCTGTTTATCAAACTGCACCAGTTTATGGCCGCTTATATAACAAAACGGGTATTGAAAAATATCTGCGCTGCTTAAATCAATCACTTTTTCCTGCAGGTTAACAGGTATGGTTGTATATTCAATCAATGAATTGAGTATATTCGATGGCATTCGCTGATCAGTATCCCAATCGCCACTATGGTACCTTAACCTTGTAAACGTAAATTGCCTGTTACTCATCCTAATGCTTGCTTGCCGGTGGTATAAATTTTTTACAAGTTGACTTATTTATTTTTAATTTCCGCTGTTTAATTATTAAAAATTTCAGGTTTTGAATAATTCAGAAGAGACTGTGCAGTCACTGTTGCAGAAACTGCCGCTGTTAAAAAAAGAAATACAAAAAGTAATTGTTGGGCAGGATGATGTGCTGGATGAAATATTAATCGCCCTGCTGGCAGGCGGTCATTGCCTGTTGGAAGGTGTTCCCGGTCTTGCCAAAACACTAATGGTAAAAAGCATTTCGCAGGCACTGGATTTATCTTTCAGAAGAATTCAGTTTACACCAGATTTGATGCCTGCAGATATTATTGGTACAGAAATACTGGAAGAAGATCATACTACTGGTAAGCGCTTCTTTAAATTTAATAAAGGCCCTCTCTTTGCCAACATGATACTGGCAGATGAAATCAACCGTACGCCACCTAAAACACAATCTGCATTATTAGAGGCCATGCAGGAATTTGCAATCACCTACGCAGGACAAACCTATCCATTGGATAAACCATTTTTTATACTTGCAACACAAAACCCTATTGAACAAGCTGGTACTTATCCATTGCCGGAAGCGCAATCAGACAGGTTTCTTTTATACATCACCATAGATTATCCTACTGCAACAGAAGAAGCAGCTATATTAAGCAGCACTACAGGAACAAAAAAGCCAATCATTAATGCAGTTATTAATGCAGAAGAGATAAAGCAATTGCAATCATTGGTAAGAGAAGTAAGCATCAATGAAACGCTGGTACAGTATGTAAGCGAACTGATACGTGCCACACGTCCGGCTACTACAGACGTAAAGTATGTACAGGAATGGGTACGTTGGGGTGCAGGTCCGCGTGCAGGGCAATCGCTGATACTTACGGCTAAAGCAAGAGCGCTTTTCCATGGCCGTTATGCGGTGCTGATGGAAGACCTTCAGGCAATGGCTTACCCGGTTTTGCGCCATCGTGTATTAATGAACTTTAAAGCAGATGCGGAAGGTATTAACGCAGATATGGTAACGGCAGAATTAATAAAAGCCATAGAAAGACCAAAAGTATCTATGTCATGAGTCGTCTCTTAGATCCTAAAATATTGCTTAGCATAAAAGATCTGCAACTGGCGGCACGCACCGCTATTGAAGGTTTTATGAGCGGTATTAATAAAAGCAGCATTAAAGGTGAAGGATTGGAATTTAGCCAATACAGAAGTTACCAGCCCGGAGATGATTTACGCCAATTGGATTGGAAAGCTTATGCAAGATCAGATCGCTATTATATCCGTGAGTCTGAAATAGAAACCAGTATACGAGTGCGTATTGTGATTGATGCAAGCGGTTCTATGAATCACGCCGATAATGGTTATGCAAAGATTGAGTATGCAAAATACCTGGCAGCTTCACTATCATGGTTAGCTGCTTTGCAGGGTGATGCGGTGGGTTTGTATATTTTGAATGAACAGGGATTGTCATCGCTGGATGCAAAGAGAGGTTACCAGCATATGGCAAGGTTGTACAACCAGTTGGAAAATATGAAAGCTAATGGTGCATTCATTAGCCCACTTTATTATAAAAGTGTTTTTGCGGGTGCCTCTGCTAAAGAGCTGGTTATTTTTATTACAGATTTGTATGAACAGGAAAACGAATTGCTGACTGCATTAGAAAGCCTGGCAGTAATGAAAAATGAGATCATTGTATTTCATTTAATGGGTAATAATGAACTGGCATTTGAATACGACGGCTATGCTGCATTGGAAGATATGGAAACAGGAAAGATTGTAAAGATAAATGCGAAGCGTGATGCGGTTAATTATAAAGAACAGGTAAGTAACTACCTGGCAGGCGTAAGAAATCAAATGCTCAATAAAAATTTTTTCTACCGCATGCTAAATACCAAGCTGCCTATTGACCAGGCACTGCGTGATTTTTTAAAACAACGTTCTAAATTAAGTTTATAGGTTTTGTTTCAGTTGTTGCAACCAATATGGCTTTATGCGTTGGCGGGGCTTGCTGTTCCTGTTATTATTCATTTATGGAACCAAAGGCCGGGCAAGACTTTGCGTGTAGGCAGTGTAGCATTGGTTACAGAGAACAAAGTATCACGCCAAAAGAACATTCATCTTACCGAGCTTTTATTACTATTGCTTCGTTGCCTTTTACTTGCTGCTGTTGTGCTGGCGCTGGCAGGCTTGCAATGGCGTAGCAATGTAAACAATGTTTCCAAAGGCTGGGTGCTGATGCCGAGACAGCAATTAAAAACAACCCACCAGCATTTCAAACCGCTAGTAGATTCTTTGCTGAAGACAGGCATGGAGTTTCATTATTTTGAAGACGGTTTTCAAAAAGAAAATATAGACAAGGCATTAACCATAGTTGATACCAGCAATACGCGAACATTTTATTATAGAAATATTGCGAGCTCATTGAATGAAGTTGTTGATGCCAATACGCCTGTTTATATTTTTACGGATAATTATCTGCGTAATTTCTCCGGTCCGCGTAACACTGTATCGCTAAATCTGCATTGGCTTGCGTTTACGCCAGACAGCAGTAAAGAGAAACAGGTTGCAGATACAAATGCAATCAACATTAGTGTTTATCAGAAAGGATACGCCAATGATGCACGTTATGTAAGTGCGGCTCTTGAAGCTATTAAGCAGTTTAGTAAAAGAAATTTTCACATTAGCAATGCTGTATCAATTACTGCACTGCCTTCGCAACAGGATTGGTTGTTTTGGTTAAGCGATGAGTCATTACCACAAGGCAAAAACGCAAACAACATATTGCGGTATGCAGCTGGCAAAGCTACAACCTGTAATTCTTATGTATTGGATGCAGAAGGATCTGCTTTTGATCCGCTACGTTTATATAAAATAGTTAAGGATACAAACACTGCAATAACAACTTCTTTTACCAAATGGAGGGATGGCTTTGGACAACCGCTGTTAACGCTTACCAAAGAAGACAATAATAACAACTACAAGTTGTTTACGCATGTAAATCCATCATGGAATGAATTGCCCTGGAGCTCCTCGTTTCCTCAGTTGCTGTACCAGTTAATGTATAAAGATGCGGGTATAAAAACAGATAACACCATTATAGATAGCACTCAGATGTTACCTGTAATAGTTCCTGAAAAAAATGCTACTGCGAAACATGTTTCGTTTAAGATTATCAACCTTACTGAAATTTGCTGGCTGCTGGCCTTCCTGTTTTTTGTAGCAGAAAGGTTATTGTCATTCTATCAATCTAAAACAAGCGTCTATGAATAATAAGGACAGCTTGCATATGATAAAAGCTTTGCGTAGCAAATGGATTGGCATTAGCTTGCTTGCAGATTTTTTGCTGTCTGTTGGTATTGCTTTTTTGCTGGCTATTGTTACAAATAAAATGTTAGGCTGGTCTGTTTACTACGGAGTCTTATATCTTTTAATTGTTTTTGGATCTTTATTATTGCTACACAAGCCATGGGTGTTGAAGGAAACAGCTATAGCAGAACTGCTAAATCAATCATATCCACAATTGGAAGAAAGCGCAGGCTTGCTTTTAAAACAAACCGGTGATCTGAATTTGCTGGAGCAATTGCAATACAAACGAACCAGCAATGCATTGCAACAGATTGAATCGCCATTGCGTGTAAACAGGAAAATAATATTTCCTGCCATAGCAATGTTATTGCTTTCAGTAACCGCATTGGCAATTCACCAATGCAATTTTAATAAACCCGTTTTATCATTTTCCAATGATGAAGCGAATACGATTAATCACAAAAAAGAAGTGGTATTACCACAGGTAGCGGCTATAAAAGTTACAGTTCAACCACCGGCTTATACTGCAAAACCGGTTAGGGTGCAACAGGCATTTAATTTATTGGCAGAAGAAGGATCCGCTGTTCACTGGCAATTGCAAACCAATATTCCTGTTCAATCTGTAAAATTTATATTGAACGATAAAACGCAGTTGCCACTGCAATCTGCAAATGCAGAAAATACACAATGGCAATTGCAGAGAAAGATAGACAGCAGCGGTTTTTACCAGCTAAGTATAGACGGCAAGCTTTCTGAACTCTACAAGATTGAAACAATACCAGATAAGGCACCGGTTATTAATGTGCTCTTGCCCCAACAATACACAACCATAGATTTTGGACAACCGCAACAAGTAAAACTGAGCGCAGCACTTACAGATGATTATGGTATTAAAGATGCATTTATCAATGCTACCATTGCCAGCGGCAGCGGAGAAGCTGTAAAGTTTAAAGAAGAGAAAATTGCTTTGCAGGGTTTTTCAATTGGCAGCAGGGAATCTCATTTACAGCAAATCCTATCGTTAAAACAAATGGCGATGCAACCTGGTGATGAACTTTATTTTTATTTGCAGGCCACCGACAATCATCAGCAACAAACAAGATCAGATATTTTTATTGTGCATTTGCCAGATACAGCGCAATTGATGAGCCTGGATGGTCTTGCTAATAGTCTTACACTTAAACCCGAATATTTCCGCAGCCAACGCCAGATTATTATAGAAACCGAACAATTGCTGAAAGACAAAGACACCATCAGCAATGAAACTTTTAAAAACCGCAGCAATAACCTGGGCATAGACCAAAAACTATTGCGCTTGCGCTATGGAAAATTCTTAGGCGAAGAAGCAGAATCGGGCGAACCAGAAACAAGTGAACTAAGCGATCTTTCTAATTTCAGCAATGCAGAAAAAGTAGCAGATGCTTTTACAGATAAGCACGATAACTCTGAAGATGCTACTTATTTTGATCCTGAAACAAAAAAACAATTGCGTGCCACACTTACAGAAATGTGGAATGCAGAATTGCATCTGCGCACTTTTACACCGCAGGAAGCATTGCCTTTTGAATACAAGGCCTTGCGTCTTTTAAAAGATCTGCAACAGAAATCGAGGGTGTATGTGGCAAAAACAAATTTTAAAACCACGCCGCTCGATCCTAAAAAACGTCTTACAGGAGAGCTAACCAAAATAAATGCAGTAACTGACCATAAAGATATTCAGCCGCAAACAGACCCCCAGGCTTCTGTACGGCAGGCATTGTCTGTATTGCAAAACATCAACACAAAAAATAACAAAGACCTGCCGCTGCAGGTATTGCAACAAGCTAACCTGCGCCTGCACGAGAAAGCCATTCAGCAACCAGCATTGTATTTGGATGCTATAGAAGCAATGAAACGCATCATGAATGCTTTGCCTGCACAACAACCAATTGCACCGGCAGATATATTAGCTGCGCAACATGGTTTGCAACAATTACTAACGGCACCATTGCGCCTGCCCACTGCCAATAAAGACAATACACAGCAGGAATTATCCAAACAATATTTTAATAACCTTCAAAACAAGCAGCCATGATAAATGGGTATGTTGTAATTGCCGTAGCTGCCTTGATGCTGGTGTTTCTTTTATACAAAGAATGGATAAGGAAAAATAAATTTTATTTATACTGGCGGTTAATAGCATCTGCAATAGCAGTTGTAATGCTTGGTTTAATGGCATATCCGTTTGCAAAAACAGAAAAGACAACAGTAAGCAATGCAGTAATACTCACAGAAGGTTTTCAACCAGATAGTGTGGCTGCGTTTTTACAACAAAACAACAATCAGTTGTATTCAATCGATCGGCCTGTTACTATTGGCGGCAAAAACAGTTTCTCACTTACAAACATGCGATCATTTGCTGTTGCGCATGCGCAGGATACTTTTCATGTTTTTGGCAATGGATTCAGTAATGAAGTAATCAACATGTTGGGAAACCATCCCATTGTTTTTCATGCTTCTCCTTTGTCATCCGCGTTCACAAATATTTACTGGAAGCAAAACATAGTTACAGGCGATCCGCTATTGGTGCAAGGCAATTATGTCAACAATAGAAGACAAACTATAAAAATAATATTGCAGGCATTTGGGCAAAATAAGGATTCAGTATTAATTGAATCAGGCAAGAAAGAAATTTTTCAGTTGCAGGTTAAACCTTTGCATACAGGCTATGCAGTATATTCATTAATAGCTTTGGCAGGAAAGGATACGCTTGAGCAAAATCCATTGCCGTTAAATGTGCAATCATCTTCGCCATTGAAATTGCTGATGCTGGCAGCTTCTCCGGATTTTGATAATACCTACCTGAAGAATCAATTAACACAACAAGATTATAAGGTTAGCATCAATACGGTGGTGAGTACCAATAAAACAAACCGGCAGTATATAAACCTGCCCTCACAAACCACCAATGCCATTACTCAAAAATACCTGGAAGGCTTTGATGTGGTAATAGCAGACCAGGAAACATTGCAAAAGATGGGTGCAGCAGAATTGTCTGCCATCCGCTCAGCAATAACAGACAAAGGCCTGGGCTTAATTATTAAGCTGGAAGATAACAATGTAAAGCAATCATTCTATGCCCGTTATTTTCCATTGAAAGCTTTGCAAAAAGATAAAACATCAATGGTAGCGCTATACAATGCAGAAGACAGCAGCCAGTTTAAGTTAACCATTACTGAGCCATTAATTATTGAACACGTTGCGGGCAACCAAACCATTTTGCAGGATGCACAAGCTAATAACTATGCAGCAGTTGTTTTATATGGCAGCGGAAAAATAATGGGTACCAGTTTCGGCAATACTTACAGCATGGCATTGGCTGGTGATGCAGTTGCATACCGCAACTTATGGTCGCTTTTATTAGATAAGGTGGCTAAGAAAAAAATTAATGACACTAATTGGCGCACTTATCCGCAGTTTTCATTTGTGAACCATCCTGTGCAATTGCAAACAGAAACCAATTCTGTATTAGCACCTGCGGTTGTAGCCAATAATGCCCTGGTATATTTTAAACAAAATTCGCTGTTGCCATTTTCTTACAATGGTACCTATTGGCCTGTAGAACCCGGCTGGCAGCAATTGCCGCAAACAGATAGCGTAGCTGCCGCCTGGTATGCGTATAAAAAAACAGACTGGTCATCTTTAATGGCCTATCATCGCAACCAGGCAACGGCCAGGTATGCAGCATTACACCCGGTACAATACAGTAATGGTGTCTTAACGGGTTTTGAACAAAAGGGCAATAAACAGTTATGGTTGTTCTTGTTGTTTATAATAGCCTGCGCTTTTTTATGGGTGGAGCAAAAAATAGGATGAATGGGATTTTTTATTTTAAAAAAGTACTAGATTGCCATACTTATCCTGATGGCTGCTTTACAGTATAATCAAGGCATAAGGCGTGGATTAAAAACAGATGAATGCATCATCAGCATATCTTTTTAATTGCACGAAAGTTAATTTCAGCCTCAACGAATGTTTTACTTGTATTGAACCGGTAACGCTATTTATTTATCATCATCTTAATCAATTATTTTGAAAAGAAAAGACTTTCTTCAATTGTCTGCTATGGGCCTTGGCGGCATTATGTTGCCGGATTTCTCTCTATTGGGAAAGCCCATAGATCCGCTGCAGGCATTGCACGAAGCCATGGATGTGGCGCAGAAAAAACAACTGGCAGACGTGGCGCTGAATGCTGCCCGTGCTAAAGGTGCTTCTTATGCAGATGTGCGCATTGGCCGTTATCTAAACCAGTTTATTGTAACCCGCGAGAAACGTGTGCAGAACATTGTAAACACAGAATCTTTTGGCGTAGGCATTCGTGTTATTGCCAATGGCGCATGGGGCTTTGCGGCATCCAATGCGGTTACCAAAGAAGAAATAGCAAAAACAGCAGAGAAAGCGGTAGCGGTTGCAAAAGCCAACGCAAAAATTTTATCAGAGCCTGTGCAGTTAGCACCACAAAAAGGTTATGGTGAAGTAAGCTGGAAAACGCCTATCGAAAAGAATTCTTTTGAAGTGCCGGTAAAAGACAAAGTAGATCTGTTGATGGCTTCCAACGCTGCAGCTATGTCGGCGGGAGCTAATTTTGTAAACTCTTTGATACTTACTGTAAACGAGCAAAAATATTTTGCTTCTTCAGATGGTTCTTATATAGACCAGGATATCCATCGCCTGTTTCCAACATTTACAGTTACAAAGATTGATAAGGCTTCAGGCAAATTCCAAACAAGAAAATCTTTGAGCTCTCCTGTTGGTATGGGTTATGAATACCTTACACCAACACCGGGTTCTAAAGTGCCGGGTATTGTTACACGCTATCGCGATAGGTACGATATGCTGGAAGACATTAAGAATGCTGCAGCAGATGTAGATGAAAAATTAAAAGCAAAATCTGTAGAGCCAGGAAAATATGATTTGATATTGGATCCTTCTCACCTTTGGCTTACCATACATGAGTCTGTAGCGCATCCAACAGAGCTGGATCGTGTATTGGGTTACGAAGCAAATTTTGCCGGCACCAGTTTCTTAACATTAGACAAACTGAAATCAAAAGATTTTCATTTTGGCAGCAAGCTGGTAAACATTGTTGCAGACAAATTGCAACCAGGTTCATTGGGTGCAGTTGGTTATGATGATGAAGGCGTAAAATGCGGCCAGTGGGATATTATAAAAGATGGCGTGCTGGTAAACTTCCAGGCTATAAGAGACCAGGCACATATACTTGGGTTGAATGCATCGCAAGGCTGTTGCTACTCTCAAAGCTGGAGAGATGTGCAGTTTCAGCGCATGCCCAATGTATCGCTGCAGGCAGGTAAAACAAAACTTTCTGTAGACGATATGATCAAGAATACAGAGAAAGGCATTTATATTATTGGCGATGGTTCTTTCTCTATTGATCAGCAACGCTACAATTTCCAGTTTGGCGGACAAACTTTTTACGAAGTTAAAAACGGAAAAATTGTAGGTATGCTAAACGATGTGGCTTACCAGGCAAATACGCAGGAGTTCTGGAACTCTTGTGTTGCTATTGCAGACCAGAGTGATTACAGGTTGGGTGGTGCATTTAATGATGGTAAAGGCCAGCCTTCACAATCAAATGCGGTATCGCACGGTAGCTCTACCACTCGTTTCAATGGAATCAATGTTATTAACACAGCAAGAAAAATCTAACAAATACATTTATGGCTATACTAAGCAAAGACGAAGCCCTGGCTTTACTGAAAAAAGTAATTGCTTATTCAAAAGCAGACGAATGTGAAGTGTCGCTAAACGGTTCAGAAGGCGGCAATATTCGTTACGCCAGGAACAGCGTTTCCACTTCCGGTGAAATCAGCTCACTCAGTTTGGCTGTTTCATCTTCATTCGGAAAAAAATCAGGCACTGCTACTATCAATGAATTTGATGATGCCTCATTGGAGAAAGTAGTAAGAAGAGCAGAAGAACTGGCGCAACTGGCACCAGAAAATCCTGAATACATGCCCTTGCTCGGCCCGCAGCAATTGAAAGAATCAAAATCATTTATAGCAAGCACAGCCGCTGCCACACCAGATGTAAGAGCAGAAGCAGTTGCAAAAAGTATTGGTGCATCTAAAGACGCAAAATTAGAAGCAGCAGGTTTTATAGAGAATACTACCAGCTTTAGTGCATTGCTCAACTCAAAAGGTTTCTATGGTTATGATACAGATACCGATGTTACCTTTTCTGTTACCACTCGTAATGCAGAAGGCACCGGCTCTGGTTATGCAGCAAGAGGATTTAACGACATAAAAAAACTGGATACGCTTTCTGCTACCAAAGTAGCTGCCATGAAAGCAAATGGCTCTGTAAATGCAAAAGCTATTGAACCAGGAAAATATACAGTGATACTTGAACCCGTTGCAGTTACTTATTTTCTAGAAAACATGTTCCGTGGTTTTGATGCACGCAGTGCAGACGAGGGCCGCAGCTTTATGAGCAAACCCGGTGGCGGTAACAGGTTGGGAGAAAAACTGATGGACGAAAAAGTAACCATCTATTCAGATCCTTTCAATGAAGAACTACCTTCTTCTACATGGAACAGGGATGGACAATCGCTGGAAAAAATGAACTGGATAGAAAAAGGCGTTGTGAAGAATTTGGCTTACTCACGTTTCTGGGCACAGAAAGTAAACAAGCCTGCCATACCATTCGGTTCTAATTTTATAATGGAAGGCGGCAACATGTCGCTGGAAGAAATGATTAAAACAACAGAACGTGGTGTGTTGGTTTCTCGTTTGTGGTATATCCGCATGGTAGATCCGCAAACATTGTTGCTAACAGGCCTTACACGAGACGGAACTTTCTACATAGAGAACGGACAAATTAAACATCCCATCAAAAATTTCCGCTTCAACGAAAGCCCGGTAATTGCGCTTAACAATGTAGAAGCATTAGGAAAACCAGAGCGCAGCATCAGCGTAGAATCTTACAGAAGCTATTTGGTGCCGCCGCTTAAGATCAGGGATTTTACTTTTTCTTCTTTATCAGACGCTATATAAAACAACAGGGGCAGCAATGCCCCTTTTTATCATTATAAACTGAATATTGTTTGGTTAGGAATATTTATTGAGCCAGCATTTGTTCTATGATGGATCATCGTTGCCACGCTCGGTTCATCTTTTGTATCATTGGGCAGCAGTGGTTTCTGTGTAGCATATTCTTTCTTTGGTTATCATCTCGCATTCAACATTCAAAAAAAAATCGCAGCTTGTGAAAAGACGCAACTTCATACAATACGCCGGCATGGGCCTTGGCGGTGCCTTACTCAGCCATATTCCATTGGTGGGCAATGCAGTTTCACCAGAAGTGTTTTTAGACAATCCGCTGGATACTGTGTTAAAAAAACAATTAGCAGACACTGTACTCAATACCGCTAAATCAAAAGGCGCTTCTTATGCAGATGTGCGTATAGGCAGGTATTTGCGCCAATACACCAATACCCGCGAACATAAAGTAGAAAATATTTCCAATACAGAATCTTATGGCATTGGCATTCGCGTATTGGTAAATGGTTGTTGGGGTTTTTCTGCCACCAACAAAATGGATAAAGACAGCATTGTAAAAGCCACCAATGATGCCGTTACCATTGCCCGTGTAAATGCCAAACTGCAAAGCGAGCCCGTGCAACTGGCGCCACAAAAAGGTTATGGAGAAGTAAGCTGGAAAACACCTGTAGAGAAAAACGGTTTTGCAGTGCCTGTAAAAGAAAAGGTAGATCTGCTACTGGCTGCAAACGATGCTGCATTGGCTGCCGGTGCAAGTTTTATCACCAACTCTTTATTCCTTATCAACGAACAAAAATATTTTGCTTCTACGGAAGGCTCTTACATAGACCAGGACATTCATCGCATATGGCCAACGTTTACAGTTACTAAAACAGATAAAGCTTCTGGTAAATTTGAAACAAGAAATGCATTAAGTGCACCTTCAGGAATGGGTTACGAATACCTGACACCCAATGAAGCTGATAAAATAAAAGGCAGGGTAACGGTATATAAAAATCGTTACGATATGCTGGAAGATGTAAAAGCCGCCGCATTGCAACTGGACGAAAAGCTAAAAGCAAAACCATTAGAGCCCGGCAAATATGATTCTAGTGTTAGACCCTACCAATTTATTTTTAACCATTCACGAATCTGTTGGCCACCCAACAGAGCTTGACAGGGTATTGGGTTATGAAGCCAATTATGCCGGCACCAGTTTTCTTACACTCGACAAATGGAAAGCGGGCAATTTTAATTTTGGTAGCAAGCTGGTAAATTTTGTTGCAGATAAAACACAGAAGGGTTCATTGGGTGCAGTAGGTTATGATGATGAAGGCGTGCAATGCGGCCAGTGGGATATTATTAAAGACGGCGTATTGGTAAATTATCAAACCATAAGAGACCAGGCGCATATACTTGGATTGAAAGCATCGCAAGGTTGTTGCTATGCAGACGACTGGAGCAGTGTACAATTTCAACGCATGCCCAATGTGTCTTTGCAACCTGGTAAAACACCATTGAGTGTAAAAGACATGATCAAAAACGTAGAGAAAGGTTTGTACATGCTGGGCCGCAATTCTTATTCAATAGATCAGCAGCGGTACAATTTTCAATTCAGCAGCCAGCTTTGTTATGAAATAAAAAATGGCGAGATACTCGGCATGGTGAAAGGTGCAGCTTACCAGGCAAATACACAAGAGTTCTGGAATGCCTGCACACAAATTTGTGATGCCAGTGATTTCCGCCTCAATGGTTCTTTTTTTGATGGAAAAGGCCAGCCATCGCAGGTAAGTGCTGTATCGCATGGTTGCGCTACTACACGTTTCAATGGAATTAGTGTGATCAATACTTCCAGAAAGATTTAAGTCAAAAGTAAAAAATCAAAACCGCGGATCGTTATTTAAAGAAGAGTGATCCGCGGTTTCTTCATTTCCACATTTATCACATTTGTCACATTTTCACATTTCTCAATCATAACAATCATAATAATCTGCGTTCCATTATCGAAGCAAGCGCATTTCCACATTTCCCACATTAGCACATTTATCACATTATACCCTAACTTCGGCCTCCATAAAACTTCTCACATCAACGAAGTAGCTACAATATTTGTAACCGGCGGCACGGGTTTCCTGGGTGCGTATATTATAAAAGAACTGGTAGAGAAAGGCTATCATGTAAAAGCGCTTTGCAGAAATAATAAGCGTCCTGTTTTTATTCCCGCAGTTATTTTTGAAAAAGTAGAATGGATAGAAGGTGATATACTGGATGTATTGTTGCTGCAAGATACCATGCATAACGCAGATGCAGTAATACACAGTGCCGCCAAAGTATCTTTTGCGTCTGGCGAGCGGGATGCTATGTATAAAATTAACATTGAAGGAACTGCCAACGTGGTGAATGCTGCATTAGCAAATAACGTAAAAAAATTGCTGCATATAAGTTCTGTTGCCGCATTGGGTAGAACATTGAACGGAGAAACCGTGAATGAAAAAAAGCAATGGGAAGAAAGCAAGAGCAATACCAATTATGCTATCAGCAAATATTATGGAGAGATGGAAGTGTGGCGTGGCATAGGTGAAGGATTGAATGCAGTAGTAATAAACCCCAGCACTATATTAGGCTATGGCGATTGGAACAGCTCTAGCTGCGCAATCTTTAAAAACGCCTGGAAAGAATTTCCGTGGTATACAAATGGCGTAAATGGTTTTGTGGCTGTAGAAGATGTGGCAAAAGCAACTGTGGCATTAATGGAAAGCCAAATCAATAATGAAAGATTTATAGTAAGCGGCGATAACTGGACTTTCAAGCAACTCTTTACAACCATAGCCAGTGCATTTGGTAAAAAACCGCCACACAGGGAAGCAACGCCAGGTATGGGTGCCATTGCCTGGCGTTTGGAAAAAGTTAAAAGTTTATTTTCCGGTCAATCGCCATTGCTTACAAAAGAGAGTGCCAGGATAGCGCAGACGGCTACTTATTTTGATAACAGCAAACTAAGCAATGCGTTACCGGGTTTTACTTTCACGCCGTTAGAAACTGCCATTAAGAATGCTTGCAATCATTATATGCAATACTTATAATCCGGCAGCGTTTTTGATAAAATGGATTAGCTCAATTTATCTCCATGAAAAAACTATTTCTATTTCTTTTCACGATTGTTTCTCTTTCTGCTTTTGCACAGGATTTTACCGCTTCTGGTAAAGTAACCGATTCTGCCAGCGGCCTGCCTTTGAACGGCGCTTCTGTTTTTTGCCAGAATACAACACTGGGCACCATCACTAACAGTGAAGGATCTTTTAGTCTATCACTGCCTGCAGGCGGTTACGACATGATTGTTTCTTATACCGGTTACGAAACACAGGTAATACGCATCAGCAATACGCACTCGGCCAATCTTTCTATAGTGATGAAGCAAAAAGATAAAAGCCTGCAGGAAGTGGCTGTAGTAGCTTCTAATGAAGTGCCGGATGGGCTTGCTAAGTATGGGAAGTTCTTTACAGATAATTTTTTGGGTAATGATACCAATGCGGCACGCACTAAAATACAAAACCCGGAAGCATTGCAATTTTATTTTCGCAAGAAAACAAATCGCTTAAAAATAAAAGCAAAAGAAGACCTGGTAATTATAAACGATGCTTTAGGTTACAAAATCAAATTTCAGTTAGACTCTTTTGCGTATGATTATGGCCCCGGTCTTAGTGTATACACCGGCTTTCCTTTTTATGAAGA
Organism: Chitinophagaceae bacterium; assembly: GCA_047602295.1. Lineage (GTDB taxonomy): Bacteria > Bacteroidota > Bacteroidia > Chitinophagales > Chitinophagaceae > JACMLD01. The sequence continues at coordinate 568,051 of JASGHP010000001.1, forward strand.
GCTGCCGGGTACAGACGAGCAAAAGCTACAGTGGAAGAAAAACAGGGAGAAAGCTTATCGTGGATCAAGATTGCATTTTATGCGTAGCTGGTACACGCACACGCTGGAGAAAGAAGGTTTTTCTATTGAGCAGGTTGATTCAACTTCAAAAACTTTAAAGACTACGCCCATTACAAATCCGTATGATACTACGCTTTGCAATACCATTGAAAACAATGATGTGGAAATTGGATACAATGGCCGTATGCGTATTATTTATAAAAACGCAAAACCAGATCCGCAGTATTTAAGGGAGAATAAAATGCCTATGACTATTGTGGCACAAATAAGCATACTGGATATAAGCGATGGCTTTGTGATACAGCAGAATGGTTATTTCTACGATCAGAATGATGTAGTGAATATTGGTTATTGGAGCTGGGAAAAATTAGCGGATGAGTTGCCTTACGACTATGTGCCGTAGTGCAGTCATTAGTCTGTAGTCATCAGTCGGTAGTAGTTAATCGAAAAGACTTACAAATTTTCGCAGAACTAACGACTAGCACTATTTCCTCTGACATAGTAAACGGACTAAAGACTATCGACTCAGGACTCACGACTATTTCTTCATCACTTTCTCCCACAGTTCCGGAATTCTCTTTATCCATACAAGTTCTCTGCGTGCAATACCTGCTTCTTGTGCGGGTGCGCCCCAATAAACTGTATTGCCTTTTAGATCTCCACCAACACCGGTGCGTGCAAGCAATACTGCATTAGCGCCAATGGTAAGCGTTTTATTAACTGCTACCTGTCCCCAAATGGTAACACCATCTTCTATGATTACACAACCAGCAACACCCGTTTGTGCAGCAAACAAACAGTTTTTGCCAATCACTGTATCGTGCCCTATATGAATCAGGTTGTCCATTTTTGTGCCCTGTCCAATACGTGTATCATGCGTAACGCCACGGTCTATCGTGCAGTTGGCACCAATCTCTACATCGTCTTCAATAATAACAGTACCGCAGCTCTCCATTCTTTTGTACCATAGTTCGCGGTTCTTTTTGCTATTGTAATAAAACGCGTCTGAGCCAATAACAGTTCCGGATTGTATAATTACATTATTACCCAACTGGCAATGATCAAGTATGGTTACATTGGGTTGTATGATGCAGTTTTTACCAATGGTAACATGATTGCCGATAACAGCGCCAGGTGCAATATAAGTTCCTTCGCCAATGCGGGCAGTATCACTAATGGTGGAAGATAATTTTTCAAATGGCCTGAAATGACGGACGATTTTAAGGTATGCTTCAAAAGGCTGATCAGTTACCAGCAAAGCTTTTCCATTGGGTATTGTATCCACCGCTTTATTGATAATGATAAAATCTGCAGCAGAATTAATGCAGGCATCATAATATTTTGGATGATCCACAAATGCCAGATCGCCTTTTTCTACCCTGTGCAGTTCATTAATACCGGTAGCCTGCCCCTCAGTATTACCCAATAATTCTGCTTGTAAAAAATCTGCCAGCCATTTCAATGATACAGGAGAAGGAAAGCGCATGTTATAATGTTTGGACAAAAGTAAAGCAAGATGTGATGCGGGTATCAATTAAAATGTTATACCTGCGCAAAACACGATGTGCGTATTGTGAAGTAACAATTACAAATTGTATATCTGATAGTAAAATGAATAGCAGAACAACCATCAAACCTGTATGCAGCAACAAACGCTTTGGTATATTTTTAATGAGAAAAGGGATGAAAAGAGACAAAAACAGGCCTGCACGGTTTTTTTAACGAATTATTTTTTCGGCGGATAAAACCGTTGATGATGCATGTATTAACGCTGATGATAAACGATTATAATTATAAATATGCTTTTCAATTTTCTACTGCATCATAAATGCAATAACGCTGAAATGCAGTAACCACAATAGTTTCAGCAGACATCATTTTTTTTCATGCAATAAAACATAGCGATAGAAAATGCATCATCATGTTTTGTGATCATAAAAACGCAGCGATTGCATTACGCTATTATCCACAGCTAAAAATAAAATGTGCATAAAATTTCTGTAATTTTTTTTTTGAATCGACAAAATATATTTTAATATTGTGTAAGGAAATTTATTTCCTGGTACTTACTAACCCATCCAAATAATAAAGTCCCCGATTCATCGGGGGCTTTTTTATACCCTGGCATGTCGCATTGCCTTTTTGTAAACAGTTTTTTTGATTGCCATTTGCTTGTAAAATGCATCCATAGAAATTGTAGAAAGGTATTTGCTTCATCCCGCAAATCCGTTGTGGTGGCTGTATGGCACTAAACATACTTTGGCAAACAGGCAGGTAAAACATCATTTATAAACTAATTACTTTACCTTGCTAAAAAACAGATCTTATGATAAAATCAATGACAGGCTTTGGAAGAGTAGAAAAAGCAGTAGGCGATAAAACGTTTCTGGTAGATGTGAAATCTTTAAATGGAAAGCAGTTTGAGCTGATGTTGAAGATGCCTGCTTTTTTAAAGCCTTTTGAATTTGATATCCGCAAAATCATCTCCAAACAACTCGGCCGCGGCAGCATAGACTGCAGCATCAACCTGAAAGAAAGCGGCGCCAGCAAACCGGTTAGCATAAATACAGAACTGGCAAAAGCATATTACAAACCCATTGCGGCCTTATCAAAAGATCTTGGATTAGACCCCTCCGCTATTTTAAGCACACTCATAAAACTGCCCGAAGTAATAACACCAACAGGAGAAACCCTTACTGGTGATGAATGGGCGCAGTTTGTTTCTATAATAGAAGATGCCATCGCAGATTTAAACAGCCATCGCCTTGAAGAAGGCAAATCACTGGAAAAAGATCTGTTGCTGCGCATCAACAATATCCAACTGCAACAGGAAAAGATTTTGCAATTGGAGCCACAACGTAAAATAAAAATCAAAGAGGGCTTAATAAAATTGCTGGAGGATAATGTTGGCAAGGAAAATTATGATGCCAACCGCCTTGAGCAGGAAATTATTTACTACATAGAAAAGATAGATATTTCTGAAGAACAGGTGAGGCTTAAAAACCATTGCGAATATTTTATCTCGTTGCTGAATGAACAAACAGACGAGAAAGGAAAAAAACTATCTTTCATTTTGCAGGAAATTGGCAGGGAGATTAATACCACCGGTGCTAAAGCCTACGATGCTACCATTCAAAAATGCGTGGTAATGATGAAAGATGAATTGGAAAAAGCAAAAGAGCAGGTATTGAACGTACTGTAATTTGATTGTTTCTTGTATTATTTTTGCCTCATGAGCCTACTTCAAAAACCTGCTGTTTATCTCTTTTTTGTTTGCAGCTTGCTGTTTTCCGCCTGTAATACCATTGGTGTTTACGAAAAAAATGCTGCCTTTAAAAAACAGGAATGGGATGGCGCAAACAAGCCTGAGTTTACTTTTGGTATAAAGGATACCGTTTCTTCTTACAATATTTATGTGGTATTACGCCACACAGATGCTTACAGTTTCAATAACATCTGGCTGAAAGTATACCGCAAAGGCCCCGATACCAGTTATGTACAACAGGTAGATCTTCGCCTGGCTGCCAATAGCCAGGGTTGGCTGGGTACTGGCATAGATGATATCTGGGAACATCGCATAGCTATTACACAAGGGCCAACACGTTTTAGAAAAACAGGCGACTACACTTTTTCGCTGGAACAAATTATGCGGCAGGATCCATTATTGCATGTATTGAATGCAGGCATCAGGGTAGAGAAAGCGCAATAGATTGTACGCTTGCATCAATAAAACCTTCCAAACAATATGGGCATTCTTAAAAAGAAAAGACTGACGGTAATAACCATGGCATATTGGTTTTTGCTGCTCTACATTATTGCTGCCCTGGTATGGTGGTTTATTGCGCTAAACAGGCAAAGCCACCAAATGGCCATCTACAAACTGATGGAGCTAAAAGCAGATGACCCCGCTTATCTGCATAAAGTTGACCTGGTAACGGAAGAGGAAAAAAGAAAAAACGCACAGTTTATAGGAGAGGGATTAAGTTTTCTACTGGTAATACTGATTGGCGCTGTTTTCGTTTATCGCTCTGTAAGAAGGCAGTTGAAGATGACGCAACAGCAGCAGAATTTTATGATGGCTATCACCCACGAGCTGAAAACACCCATTGCTGTTGCCAAGCTAAACCTTGAAACCCTGCAAAAACACAAACTGGAGGAAAGCAAACAACAAAAGCTGATACAGGCAACTTTGCAGGAAGCCAATCGCCTGAATACACTCACCAACAACATTCTTATTTCATCTCAACTGGAAGGCGGCGGCTATAAGCTCTTGAAAGAAGAACTGGATTTTTCTTTGCTTACCAGCAATTGCGTGGACGATTTTCATAGGAGGTTTCCGGATAGGATATTGTACAGCGATATTAATGCTGACGTGGATATTAATGGCGATTCTTTGCTGTTGCAGATACTGGTAAATAATTTGCTGGACAATGCTATTAAATACGCACCCAAGGAAACAGCTATAAGTTTGCAATTGGAACAAAAAGGCAATGGCCTGTTTTTGCGTGTATCAGACGAAGGGCCCGGTATTGCAGACGAAGAAAAGAAAAAAGTGTTTGAACGTTTTTACCGCATCGGTAATGAACAGGTGCGTAAAACAAAAGGAACAGGCCTGGGACTTTATCTCTGCAAAAAAATTGCACAAGACCATAACGCCGACATTAGTGTGACAAACAATCACCCCACAGGCAGTATTTTTACCGTACATTTTTATTTATGAGCAATCAGGATACCGTGATATTGCTGGTAGAAGATGAGGAAAATCTTCATGAAGCGCTAAAGCTAAACCTTGAACTGGAAGGCTACCAGGTAGTTTCTGCCATGGATGGTATGCAGGCGGTAAAAGCTTTGCAAAATCAATATTTCGATTTGATGATACTGGATATTATGCTGCCCGAAATGGATGGCATAGAAGTGCTGGAAAGCATCCGTATACAAAACCATGAGTTGCCGGTGCTGATACTAAGTGCCAAAAATACTTCTGCAGACAGGGTGCTGGGTTTAAAGAAAGGCGCAGACGATTATCTTACCAAACCCTTTAACCTGGAAGAGCTTTTGCTGCGTGTCCAGAAACTGATTGAGAAAAATAAAAAACTGCTGGACAAAGAAACCATTGGCGATGTATACCAGTTTGGTAAAAATGCAGTAGACTTTAAAGCACAGGAAGCCATCAACAAAAACGGCGAGCATATACAACTGAGCAAGAAAGAAGCCATGTTGCTGAAACTGCTTTTTGAAAATAAAAACGAAGTGGTGCCCCGCGAAAAAATATTGCAGACAGTTTGGGGTTACAATGTATATCCCACCACGCGAACAATAGACAACTTCATTCTCAGCTTTCGCAAATATTTTGAAGAAGACAGTCGCAACCCACAATATTTTCACTCTGTAAGAGGAGTTGGTTATAAATACAGCGAATAAAATGCTTTCAATAAAAAGAGGCTGGCGCAATACCAGCCTCTTTGCTTTTATAATTCAATTGAATCATCTTCTCTTATTGCCGCTTTGCTCTATTTCACGGTTCATTTCAAGAATATCTACAGGCTGATTAAAATCTCCCAATAGCCATTTGCTATAATAATCTGTAAGTCCCCAGAAAAAGTATTCCTGCATATCACCATAGCCGTGACGTTGGCCGGGCAATACCATTAGATCAAAACGTTTGTTGGCTTTTACCAATGCATTTACCACACGAATAGTATTAGCAGGGCTTACATTGTTGTCAATATCGCCCGTGGTAAGCATTAAATGACCTTTCAGGTTTTTAGCCAGGTCCTGGTTTTTTTCTATGTTGTACACAAAAGTGGTATCACCTTTTTCTCCAATGGTTTCTTTTACGCCATGGTGCTTCTCGCTCCACCAGCGATTGTAAATGCTGTTATCGTGATTGCCGGAAGAAGATACAGCCACTTTAAAAAAGTCTGGGTACACCAATATAGCCGCGGTAGACATAAAGCCTCCACCGGAATGACCATGTATGCCCACTTTGTTGATGTCAATAAATGAATAACGATCTGCCAGTTGCTCAATAGCTGCTTTTTTATCAGCAAGGCCGTAGTCGCGCAGGTTGCCATAACCATAACTATGATACCATTTAGAGCGACTGGGATTGCCACCACGATTGCCTACTGTTACTACTATCAAACCAATTTGTGCCAGTCGATCTGTTCTGTCTGCAACTCTTGCAAAAGCTTTGTTTACTGCTTCTGTTTGCGGCCCGGGATAAACATATTCTACCACCGGGTATTTTTTGGTGCTGTCAAAATCAAATGGCTTGTACATAACACCATAGAGATCTGTAATGCCGTCGTCCGCTTTCACTTTAAATATCTGCGGAAATTTATAACCAGCGGCCATTAAAGAAGACATATCCGTTGTTTCCAGGTCAAGAACCTTTCTGCCATCTGCACTGTACAAAGCAGATTTAGGTGTAGTGTTTACGCGAGAGTAATTATCTACAAAAAATTCTTTGTTATCATCCATGCTCATGCCATGTTCAAACTCTCCGGGGTTTAGCAACTTCATTCCGGTACCATCAAAATTTATTCTATACATGTGCAGGTAATAAGGGTCTTCATTGTTTTCTTTTCCATTGGCAGAAAAGTACAGGATGCGTTTTTGTTCGTCTATGCCTACAATATCTTCGCAATGGTAAGCACCGGATGTAATCTGGTTTTTCAATTTGCCATTTTCATCGTACAAATAAAAATGGCCCCAGCCGTCACGTTCGCTCCATTCAATTAACTCTTTACCACCGTTTACCAATCCCAGTTTTCTTGTTTCCACATATACATTCATTCGTTCCTGTATCAATGGCTTTACGGTAGCATCAGCAACACTGGCAGAAAGAACATCTATCTTTTTTAAATCGCGGCTGGTGCGTGTTAAATAAAATTTTTCATTAGTACCAAGCCATAGCAAAGTGCGCCAGTCGTTATCCCTGCTGCTGGGCAAAGCTGTTGCAGACCACAGACCAACATCTTCATCTTTAAACAAAGACACATTGATTTCTTTTTGGGTTTTGGTCACCATATCAAAGAGTAGCAAATGATCTTCTGGTGCTTCTTTTTCACCCGGCATCTGGTATTTGTATGTTTCCAGTGTAGGACGAGGATCTGCAATGCTGTTGATCACCCAGAGATCTTTTACTTTTCGCTGATCTGTTTTTACCATTGCAAAATGCTTCGCATCGGGCGACCAATAAATGAATGCAGGTTTTCTTTTGTTCTTATTTTTTTCACGGTCAACATTGGTTTCATTATAAGAATCGCCGTAGGAAAAATTTTCTATACCATCTGTGGTAAGTTTTTTTTCTAGAATGGTAGTATCGTCTTCATTTTTTACGGCCTTTTCATAATTGGCCTTGTCCATATAATACAGGTTGAAATTTTTTGCGTACACTACTGTCTGGCTATCCGGAGAAATAGAAGCCCAGTTGGGTTTTCTTTTTGGTTTTTTATAATCGGTTAATTCAGTTAGTAAATTGTTGTCGAGATTGTATTCAAAGTAGAATATCTTTTTTTCTTTTACAGGAGGCCCCGCTTTTTTGGTAGAATCTTTTTTAGCAGTGCTGTCTTTTTTCTCTACATCTTCTGTGCTTTTAAATTCAAACTGAATAGTACGTTCATCTTTTACAAAACGTATGCTATCTATCAGCAAATGTTGTGCATCAGAAGCATCTTTAATAATTTTTGTAAGCTCCGCGGCCAGTTTTGCATTGTCAAACATCAATCGTTTTTCTGCTTTTACCGGATCTACTATATACCATTTCTTGCCTTCAGTAGTTTCATAGCTGTACCAGAATTTGCTGCCTCTTTTAAGCCAGTGCGCGTCTACAATGGTAGAGAATAAAAGTTTGTCTTGCTTTTTTGGAGAGAACCTTGCAGCCAGGTTATAATTTGCTTTGGCTAAGGGCGTTTGTTGGGCATTAGCTGCTATTGAAAGAAAACCAAGCAGCAGGGTTAAAAAAAGATTTCTCATGCAGAATAATTTTAGAAACGGAAAATAAGCCATAAGCGCTTATGGCAAATACCGTTTATCTAAAAACTGTTCATCTTTTTTGAAACTTACAATGCTAAAAGCTGGTTTATTAATATCCAATTAAAAGGAGGATGGATAATTAAGTTGTTTTCCTCTTAAAACAGGTCTTTTTATAAATGCATTCGTGGCGTGTTTTATCACATCATTTGCTTATCTCTAATCTCCTTATAATAAAATTAAGACAAACACTGCATGCTTTCAGCGCAATCAATAGTAATATTGCAGACATGAAAGTGTTATTGGCAGAAGATGAACCCAGCGTTGCCAGTCTTATTAATAAAGGCTTGCAGGAAAACGGCCACAGCGTTACCATTGCGCCAGACGGTGCATTGGGGCTGCAGTTGGCAACATCGCATGTGTTTGATGTCATCATACTGGATATTATGTTGCCGCATATCAGTGGCATGGATCTTTGCAAACAATTGCGACAGAAAAATATTCTTACACCTATTCTGTTTCTTACAGCATTGGGCACTACAGAAAATATTGTGGCAGGCCTTAATGCCGGTGCAGACGATTACCTGGTAAAACCTTTTAAGCTGGCGGAGTTGGAAGCAAGGCTGCGCTCACTTCACCGCAGAAAACAATTCCCTTTGCAGGAAGAAGATACCATACACATGGGCAATGTAGCTGTAAACCTTAGCAGCAAATTGGTGACGCTTAATAATGAACAGGTAAACCTTACTTCTACAGAATTCAGGTTGCTTGAATATTTTCTGCGCAACAAAAACCGTGTGGTATCAAGAATAGAAATACTGGAAGATGTATGGGGCATAGATTTTAACATGGGCACCAATGTGGTGGATGTATATGTAAACTACCTGCGCAAAAAAATTGATAAAGACCCTTCACAAAAATTTATTCATACAGTTATTGGCATGGGTTATATGCTGAAACTTCAATAACGTTATACTGTTATGAAGATACAGACCAAAACCACCATACTATTTACTGTTTTAACCGGTGCTGTATTCCTTGTATTGGGATTGGTTGTTTATTTCCTGCTGTATAATTCTGCTTATAATGATTTTGATAAAAGATTAGAGTTGCGTGCAAGACTGGCGGCTAAATTCCGCTTTGAGCAACATAAAGTTTCCACTGCCTCCTTTCAGGAAATACAAAGAGAGTACCTGGAGAAATTGCCCAATGAAACTTCTTTTGTATTGGACGCAAGCAAGGGTGTTGCAAACATTAGTCCAGCGCCACCAAAAGAATTAGACACCACATACCTGCAATCTATTATTAACCTTAATGGCGCTACAGCGTTTACGCAGAATAAATTCAGGCATTATGCAGGCTTGTTGTATAAGACGGATGATAGCAGTTTTATTGTTATAGAATCTGCTACCAATCTTTATGCAATAGAGATTATGAAAAAGTTGCGCAATACAATGCTGATAACTTTATTATGTGCGGTTGTGCTCATTTATTTGATAGGCCATGTATTTTCAAACAATACTTTTCTTCCTTTCAGAACCATTAATAAAAAAGTAACGCAGATTAATGAAAACAATTTGCACCTGCGCCTGGAAGAGCTGGAAGGCACAGATGAGATAGCAGAGCTTACGCGTACATTCAATAGCATGATAGACCGCATTGAGATGGCTTTTGAAACGCAAAGCAACTTTATCAGCAATGCATCGCATGAATTAAGAACGCCGCTAACCGCCATTGCAGGCGAAGCTGAGTTTGCACTTGCTAAAGAACGCAGCAAAGAAGAGTATCAGCAAAGCCTGCAACAAGTAATGGTGCAGGCAGCCAAATTGCAACAACTTACCAAAGGTTTATTAGGCCTTGCGCAAACCGGTTTTGATGGCAAGAAATTAAACTGGCAGGAACTACGATTGGATCAACTTGTATTTGATGTAAAAGAAAATGCTGATGCTATCTTACCCGGCAATAGTGTAGTGGTTTCTATTCTGCAATTGCCTACTAATGAAGACAGCATGACGATTACCGGCAGCTATGATATGCTGAAAATAGCCATCAGCAATATTGTATTGAATGCCTGCAAATATTCTCACAATACAAAAGTTACTTTACAGCTTTCCTTTGATGAGAAATGGGGGAAGGTAACGGTAATGGATAGTGGTATTGGCATTCCGCCGGAAGATCTAAAACATATTTACGATCCTTTCTTCAGGGCGTCTAATGCGCACACCTATGAGGGGTTTGGCATAGGTATGCCCTTATCAAATAATATCATCCGGCTTCATGGTGGAAAAATTGTTGTTTCCTCAACTGTAAACATTGGCACCACTGTGCAAATCTTTTTGCCATTAGGAGGTATTAAGTAAAAAATCAAAAGTCAAAAACTTCTGGTGTAAACTCTTAACTCTTATTAAGCTTCCTGTTACACAATTTTTTACTTTTTACTTTCGAATTTTCACTTTTTAACCATTTTCTTATTTTCTAATCCCGTTCTAATAACATTCTAATGCCATTGTCATGTGGTTATTAGCAGCCTCTAATGCTGCCGTTGCATTTTTGTATTCTAAACTAAAGCACATGACAAATATTCTTATCCCAACAGATTTTTCTCCTGCATCATTGCATCTTGCAGAGCAGGCAATATTGGCGCTTGAAGGCAGCCGCTTAAACATTGTATTGTTTCATGCTTTTGAATTGCCGGATTCTGCATTTGATTTGGTAGGTCCTTCAAGAAAGAAACCTTACTACGATTTATTGACTGATGCTTTTCGCCAGTCTTGTAAACAATTAAAAGAACAACACACACGTACCGTGCAAAAAATTGGTTTCAAATGCATGGAAGGAAACAGTGCATCTCTGTTCAGAAATTTTGTAGACGCCAACGATATTGATATTATCATCTGCCCGGTTTATTATGAATTTGTACCTGTTCATAAACAAAGTATAGACCCAAGGCCTTTTTTCAAGAAATCAGGTGTACGCATACTTTCAGATCTAAACCCTCGCAGAAAAGAAATTATAGTGCGCAGCACAAAAACAGCAGAAGAAAAACTGGTAGCCAGCAACTAAGATGGGCAATAGCGCATCAGCTTAAAATAATTCCGGCGCTCTTGTAATGTTGCAGGTAAACATGCTGCTGCAGCCAGGCGGGGCGCCGGTTATCAATTTTTACGAAACGAATGTGCAGGTTATAGTAAAAAATAAAAATTAAGTTATGTTACTAAAGAATAATATCCCTTTCAGCTATGTGTTTGGAAAAATAAAGTATGAGCTGATTGTTATTACATTGTATGCCTCAACGATTGCTTTGCTGCACGATAATTTCCATATCAGTAAAATTACAATCCCTATAGCTGTACCAATGATATTAGGTACCGTTATATCATTGTTGCTGGGTTTTCGCAGCAACCAGGCTTACGACCGTTGGTGGGAAGCAAGGCATATATGGGGCGCTATTGTAAATGATTCAAGAACGCTGGCAAGACAGGTAATGAATTTTACATTGGGCGATGAAAACAATGAAGCATTACGTGCTTTTAGAGAAAGAATGATAAACAGGCAAATAGCATGGACGCATTGTCTTGGCCGCCATTTGCGTGGACAATCAAGTAGTAAGATTCTTGCAAAATACCTGGGTAAAGAAGAAATGGATTATGCAAACAGTGTAGACAATATACCTTCTGCTTTGCTGGATTTAACAGCAAGAGATCTGAAACTGGCTTTGGAAGAAGGATGGATAAACAGGTTTCAGCAAGTGGAAATGGACAACACTTTATCGAGGTTGTGCGATGCGATGGGAAAGTGTGAACGTATTAAAAACACCGTTTTCCCAAGTACTTATAGCCTTTATATACATCTTGCTTTGCTTTTATTTATAGCATTACTGCCATTCGGTGTGATTGAATACTTCGGATTTTTAGAAATCCCCTTAGTAGTAGCTATTGCAGCGTCTTTCCTGCTGATAGAAAAAATGGCAATTCATTTACAGGATCCTTTCGAGAATAAACCAACGGATACACCTGTAACTACCATTGCAAAAAACATAGAAAAGAATCTATTGCAACTATATGGATTAGATGATACCAGTAAAGAGAAAGTATCAGTGTTGCAGGAAGCTGTTGCAACAAACGGAACAAGAACAACAGTATTGGTAAAAACTAAAGATGGTAGTAATGCAAATGTGCAGGAAGAAACTTTGCTGAGAAAACCTGCTGTTGCAAAGAAAGATTATTATATCCTCTAACGAATAGAAACAAAGGTTAAGGATTATTATACCGCTGGAATACAGAGTGGGTCAGTCCCGGTCTTTAAGGTTGATCGTATTTGTTGCTGGGATTACAGGTTTACAAATGGACTGGCTCACTTTTTTAATTTGCGAATAGTCAACGCTAATAAATGAACCCTCTTTTACTACTGTTTTAATTCCAGCCGCCGCCAAGCGATCTGTACAATTGAATCAAAGCCTGGAATGATTCTTTTTTGTTTGTGCTTAACTGCAATTCTGCTTCAAGCACTCCTTTTTGGGCGGTAATGACTTCCAGGTAAGTAGCATAGCCCGTTACATAAAGATCTTTAGAAGTAGCAACCGCGTTGCTAAGTTCCGTAACCTCCTGTTGTTTCAATTGGTATGCAATGCGGTTGTTTTCTATGCTGCTTAACTGTGTTACTACTTCGCTGTAACTGCGCAAGAGTATTTTCTGATAATTGTAAACAGCTTCTTTGTTTTGTGCATTCACAATTGCATAGCCTGCTTTCAGCTTATTTTGATTGAAGAGCGGTGCAGTAAGACCTGCTAATCCACCATAAACAAAAGAAGAGCCATTGAAAAGCAAACCGGCTTTAAATGCGTTTATACCTGCGTAAGGTGTAAGTGTAAGCGATGGATAAAACGCGGCCCTTGCTGCGGCAACATCTGCTTTTGCAGCCTGCAGTTCAAATTCGGCCATTTTAATATCTGGCCTTTGCGCAAGCAATGCTGTAGGAAGACCAGCGTTGATGTTAGCAGGTAGTTGTTGCCGCATTAATGCAGTATCTCTTAATATAGTAGTTGGATAGCGTCCGGCAATGGTGTTTAAGGCGTTTTCTGTACTTACAATTTTTTGTTTTACGGTGTATTGAAGTTCTTGTGTATTGAGTAACTGCGCCCTGAACTGCTGAATGGCTAATTCTGTAGCACGGCCACCTTCTTTTTGCACTTTTACAATTTCAAGTGCAGACTCTTGCAGTGAAATATTTTTTTGCAGGATTTGCAGTTCATTGTCAAGCGCCAGTAATTCATAGTATAACTCAGACACTTCGGCTACCAGAAGTGTAATCAACAATTGCCTGCCTTCTATGGAAGCAGCCATGCGTGCCGTGGCTGCTTTTTTTTGGTTTTTTAATTTACCCCAAATATCAATCTCCCAACTGCTGCGCAAACCAAGAAAAAAATCTGGCGTAAAAGGCGCCGGTATTTTTTGTTTATCATCAATATTGCTGGAAAGATTGGTGTCAAAATTACCAACACCATTCATGGTATAATCGCCATACCTGTCTCCGGCTGCTGAAGCAACTGCATTTACTGAAGGCAGGAAAGCACCTTTGCTCATAGATAATTGGGCGCGGGCCATTTCAATTCTTTGCGCAGCTATTAAAAGATCAGGATTATATTTTAGCGATGAATCAATTAAGGTTACCAGGTTTTTATCTGTAAAAAACTGACGCCAGTTTATTTTGGCCATGCTTTCACCCGTACTGTTAGCTACAAAATGGTCTGGCATATTTTTTACAGCAGGCAATTGTGCTGGTTGCAAAGATTTACAACTTTGGGTAAAGGCAATAGCTGCAATGCCAACTGCTGTATACAATGATTTCTTTATAGTCATTTATAAATTCTTTGAGTGATTATACAATGGCGTTTGCTTCTTCTTCAGAAAGCGGCATAGGTGGCGGTGGGCTGTTTCTTTCCGATAGCGATGCAAATACTACGTAAAGCCCCGGTATCAGAAAAATACCAAAAACAGTTCCTGCTAACATGCCACCAGCAGCTGCAGTACCAATGCTGCGGTTGCCCAATGCACCGGCTCCGCTTGCAATACACAGTGGTATTAATCCCGCAATAAAAGCAAACGATGTCATAAGAATGGGACGAAGACGAGAGATAGCGCCTTCCCTGGCCGCTTCCATAATGGTAAGTCCTTGCCTGCGGCGCTGCACAGCAAACTCTACAATTAAAATGGCGTTCTTGCCCAAAAGGCCAATCAACATAACCAGCGCAACCTGTGCATAGATATTATTTTCAAGCCCTAATATTTTTAAGAAAAGAAAAGCGCCAAATATACCGGCAGGCAGCGAAAGTATAACTGGCATGGGCAATAGAAAACTTTCGTATTGTGCCGCCAGCAACAGGTAAACAAATATTAAGCAGATAAGAAAAATAAAAGCGGCCTGGTTGCCAGATAAAATTTGTTCACGTGTCATACCGCTCCATTCATAAGTATAGCCGCGTGGCAAAGATTTGGCAGCTACTCTTTGTATGGCCTCAATTGCTTCACCTGTACTATGACCTGCGGCAGCGTCTCCATTTATCATAGCAGAAGTATACATGTTGTAACGGGTAATTTGCTCTGGCCCAAACACCCTTTCCATGCGGATGAAAGTAGAATAAGGAACCATTTCGCCTTTGTCGTTTTTAACATACAGGTTTAAGATGTCTTCTGGTTTACTGCGGTATTGGGGATATGCCTGCAGCATCACTTTATACATTTGCCCAAAGCGAATGAAATTAGTAGCATAATAGCTACCTACTAAAATTTGCAAAGTGCTAAGCGCATTGTCTATTGACACACCTTTTTTGGCAGCCATTTCCTGGTCTACATGTATTAAATACTGAGGAAAGCCCGGATCGAAACTGGTAAACGCACTGCCGATAATTTTCTCCTTTTTAAGAGCAGATAAAAATTGTTGCGTGGCTTTATCTGTTTGTTCTAATGGAGCGCCACGGTTTTTATCCAATAAACGCAATTCAAAACCACTGGCATTACCAAAGCCGGGAACGGTAGGCGGGGCAAAGAATTCTATAGTAGCGTCATTGATGTTTTTTGTTTTTTCCTGTAGCTGTTTGATGAGTTGCGGTACACTTTCTTTTCTATGCTCCCAAGCTGCAAGGTTTATCATACCCATGCCGTAAGATGCGCCGCTGATATCACTCAGCAAGCTATAACCTGCCAGTGTGCTGATGTTTTCTACAGTTTTGATAGAAGCTGCAGCTTGTTGTATTTCATCCAGCACTCTTTCTGTTCGTTCTACGGTGGCTCCGGGTGGTGTAGTAACGTTTACATAAATCATACCCTGGTCTTCTGTAGGAATAAATCCCGAAGGTAAAACACTGTTAACACCCCATGTAGCTACACAGAAAAATACAAATAAGCAAAGTGTTATTATTTTTCTACCGGCTATGCGTGTTACCAATTTGCCATATTTTTTTTCAGTGCTATCGTAGTTTTTATTGAAGGTGGCAAAGAATCTTTGTAACAGGTTTTTCTTTTTCTTTTCAGGATTGTGTTTTAACATCAATGCGCAAAGTGCTGGTGTTAGCGTTAATGCATTGATACCCGATATAACAATTGAAATGGCCAATGTGAGTGAGAACTGCCGGTAGAAAACACCCACAGGTCCGGAAAGAAATGCTACAGGAATAAATACCGCAGACATTACCATAGTAATAGCAATGATGGCGCCACTGATTTCTTTCATGGCTTTAATGGTCGCTTCCATCGGCGACATATGCTCTTCACTCATTTTTACGTGCACAGCTTCTACTACCACAATGGCATTGTCTACAACAATACCTATGGCCAACACCAATGCAAAAAGCGTAAGCATATTGATGGAGAAACCCAATGCCTGCATAAATGCCAGTGTGCCTACCAGCGCAACTGGTACCGCCAGCGCCGGTATTAATGTGGAACGAAAATCCTGCAGGAATATAAACACCACAATAAACACCAGTATAAATGCTTCAAACAATGTTCTTACCACTTCATGTATGCTGGCATCCAAAAAGCGAGACACATCGTATGCATAGTTGTAATCCATTCCCGGAGGAAAGGCAGTCTTTTTTAGATCTGCCATCCGCGATTTTATATTATTGATTACTTCTCTTGCATTGCTGCCAGGCCTTTGCTTAATCATGATGGAAGCAGAAGGTTTTCCATCTGTTTTAGAAACCATGTCGTAACTGACAGTGCCAAACTCTATATCGGCTATATCTTTCAGTTTTAATAAAGAGCCACCGGGTTCTGCTCTCAATACTACATTCTCATATTGGTCTGGCATATTGAATTTGCCTGTGTACTTAAGAATGTATTGTTTTACCTGTTTGTCTTTACCAGAATTTTCTCCCGCTACGCCAGGTGCCGCCTCAATATTTTGTTTTCGCAGCTTCTCTACAATTTCATCCGTTGCAATATTATATGCCAGCATACGATCTGGTTTTAACCATACACGCATAGAATATTCACGTGCACCCATAATATCTGCAAAGCCAACGCCGTCAATTCTTTTTAATTCAGGCAGTATATTAATGTCGGCAAAATTGTAAATAAACTCTTCGCTGGTGCTGGTGTCTGTGCTGATAATATTTAAGTAAAGCAGCATACTGTTCACTTCCTTCTCTGTAGTTACACCTGCTTTAATTACTTCTTCCGGCATTTCATCTAGTACAGTGGTTACACGGTTTTGTACGTTTACCGCCGCCTGGTCAGGGTCTGTGCCTACATTAAAAAACACCTGCACCAGTGTAACGCCATTGTTGCTACTTACAGAATTCATGTAAGTCATGCCCGGCACGCCATTAATAGCCCTTTCAAGAGGAGTAGCCACCGCCTTTGCGCAAACATCTGCATTGGCGCCATTATAATTGGCTGTTACCACCACCGATGGCGGTACAATATCAGGAAACTGTGTTACAGGTAAAGTAAGTAAGGCCAGTACGCCCAGCAGGGTTATAATAATAGATATCACGAGCGACAATACAGGTCTGCGTATAAAAGTTTCTACCATAGTTTAAAGATGGAAGCTTTTTAAAGATGCATTGCTGCCAAAGGCAACAACCATTGTTTTCTATGTGCAAAAGAATTAGTTAACAGCAACCAGGCTGTCTGCAGAAATATTGCGTGGTGTAATGCGGCTGCCGTCTTGTATGTTTTGAATGCCCTCATACACCACCCTGTCGCCGGGAGAGAGGCCGGTTTGTACAATGAAGAAGTCTTCGGCACGTGCTTTTGCTGTAAAGCTTTTCATCTTTACAGTATTATCTGGTGTTACAACAAACACGAAGTTTTTATCCTGAATTTCCATTACCGCTTTTTGCGGTACAATCAATGCATTGATGCGGCTTTGAAACTTTACAGTTCCTGTAGCGCCATGTTTTAAAAGGTGTTGCGGATTAGGAAACCTGGCACGAATGGCAATAGCGCCAGTGCTTTCATTAAACTCGGTTTCCATTGTTTCCACTTCGCCGGTATAAGGATAGTCCTGCCCATTGGCTAATTGCAAATGCACATCGCTGCCCACAGATTTGTTAGACTTGCTGGATTGTATCAGGTGCAGGTACTCGTTTTCAGAAACATTAAAGTATGCGTACACAGAAGAAAGATCGGAAACAGAAGTAAGCAATGTGCCTTCTGTAACAAGGCTGCCCAATTTTAGTGGTATGCGATTAATAATGCCATCAAACGGCGCTTTAATTTTTGTATACGACAGCATGATGGTTGCGTTCTCCTGTACAGACAACGCCTCATTTACTTTTGCCTGGGCAGATTTTACTTTTGCTTCTGCCAGTTCGTATTCAGAAGGTGTTACTACTTTTTTATCAACCAGCAGTTTTACACGTTTCAATTCAAGCTCAGCTGCTTTTTCTTCTGCCTGTGAGTTGGCAAGAATGGCGGATGCCTTTGCATATTCAGAGCGATGTTCGGCATCATTCAATAAAAAAAGAACCTGCCCTTTTTTTACAGAATGCCCTTCATCTATTAATATCTTATCAATAAAGCCGGTTACTTTGGCTCTTATATCTACGTTTTGTGCAGCATTAATATCTGCTACATAGCCTTGCTGTAAAACGGTGTCTGTTTGTTTTAATGTAAGAACGGGGAATGTTTGGGCAGTGTCTTCTGCGTTTTTATCTTTTCCTTTTACCGAGCAGCCAACAAGTATGCACAAAAGAAAACCATAAGGAATTAAAATTGCCTTCATAATAGTAGTAATAAGAGTGTAGTAGTAGTTCTTTTAGAAACCTTTCATACAGCAGTAGTCGTTGGCGTTGTATAGCGTAGGATAGGGCTTTAGAATGCGACTAAATTACCTAAAAAAACGATGCGAAAACGACAGTGACTAAGCCGCTTGTGTATTTTAAGGCATTCACTTTATTATGAAAGGCAGTCTTGTGTTTGAATGAAGGTTTTATAGAAATTGTAAAAGAGCAGATTAATAGAATTTTAATGTTTGCAGCAAGCCTGTAGTGTGTTTACAGCTGCCTTTCTAAGATTTTCTTCTCAACAATAAAACACCGGTAAGCAGCAACCACAAAAGCCATAATGTGCTTCCAATAAATCCTGCCATAGCAACAACCGGGAAGCCAGGAATAACTATAGCAAAAAGATCTGCCTGTGCTAATAAATAAATGGCAGCAGCAACAAAGCCAAACCAGGAAATCCATTGAGGAAATAATTTCAGTTGTAAAAAAGCGTAACAAAGCACAATGGTATAGATAATGGTAAACAATTGACCGATATGCTCTCCCAACAAGACACCGCCAAACTGGTGTACCAATTGAAAGTTGCTAATTGCAATTTCCCGCGCAACATCACTGCTTGCATTCACATAATTATTGGCAATCACCGGCACCACAAATACCCACCTCAACAAACCAATTATTTGGGCAATGCCCGAAATAATACCAATCACTGTTATCCATTGCATAAAACTGGTTTTGTTTTGTAGCCACTGTCCTATTTTTATATATGCTACCAGTAAAGGCAGGCCAAGCGTAGCAAATGCCCACCACGTAAGAGTTAACCTGCCACCGCCCTGGTGAAATTTTGTAAGTATAGTGCCAGGCTGCTGGCGAAGAATAAGCGGGTATTCGAAGATGATGCTAAGGATAGTATAAGGAACAAATACACCAATTGCGCCTGCTATCAATAAGATGCCGATTGTTTTTTCTGCTTTCATTTTTGTTTGTTTTTTTGACAACACAAAAATGAAAATTAAAGGACCGCCTGCACCGGACAAATGTCTATAAATAGCAAAAGGAACAAAGTTTGCAGGCACCTTTTCCCCTGTTAAACGCATTATTAATCTACATAATGCAAATGACTTAAATCATTTTGAAAGCCACAACTCATCATCTTGCGTACTTTTTTATAAGTATTGTTGTCATAGTATAATGGTTTAAATACGTACAACTTTTTCAAGAAACCTATTGGAGTTTGCGCTGTATGAATATATTCGCAATATCTGTTTTATGAGACCGTTTAAAAGCTACCCTTGTGAAAACTAAATTATTCTTATGAAAAGGAATTTTTACACCCTTGCCTTAATTCTATTGACTGGATGTACAGCCAGCAATAATATAAAAGCTGTTAAAAGCGATGTGATAGTACAGGAGCAGCAAATGCTGGAAATGGAGAAAAGGATAAACACATTAGATTATGAGCGCAATGCAAAGCTTAACAATGGGAAATTGGATGAGACAACAGATTCGGTAACCGTTACTTTTATAAAACGATTAAAAGACAGTGTGAATGCAAGGCTTGCATTTTATAAAGTAATCATAGCTGACAGCTCAAAAGCGTACAAGGATAAAGGTTACATTAATGCCTATCTAAATTCAATAAAGCAGAACTACGCAAAAGAACTTAACAATATTATTTTCCTGGATGATCTTTTTAAGGCTTCAACGTTTAACAGGTTAAATACAGCCGCATTTTTTGCACCTGGAGAATACAAACTTTCCGGCAGCTCCGTCAATCAGGCGTCTGAAGTAATGAATAGCATTATTGCGCAGGCACATGATTTTTCAGTAAAATATGCAGACCGAAAATTGAAAGCCATGTTTGTGGTATTAGGTTATGCAGATGAGCAGGAGATAACCCAGGGCACAGATTTATTCAACGAATTAGCGCCTGCTATAGGTTCAGATATGCCCTCGCGTAAACAATTAAATAATGAATTATCAAACCGCAGGGCATCTTCCATTAAAAATATTTTGCGTGATCAGTATCGGAAACAGTTTCCCGCCAGTGAATCTTATTTATTTTCATCCTCATTTGTTGCTACCGGAAAAGGTGAAATGATACCTCCCGGTAAATTGGAAAATCTGCAATCAATAGATGAGCGAAGAAGAGTGGTGCTTATTTACTGGAGTGTATTGCCAGATCTTAATTAAAACGTACTTGTTTTCTTGGGTAGTAACAACCGTTAACAGTTAAATTGTCGCAGGTGATGATCTGTGTGCTTGTATGCAAGTTGGCCAATTTGTTCATGTGTCATATTGCCAAAGAAAGGATGAATAATACTTGAATCGGTAAACTCAGCATATTGGCTGATTGATCCTAACCAGTTTTGTTTTTCCTGGTCGAAATTTCCGTTTTCTGTTATCTTAAAGCCGGGAACTGTTGGCATATTCTTTTTTGCGGGGCTATCATCTTTTAGCATTCCTTTTAAAGCCATTTTGCCGAACAACTTTCCCAATAAAGACTGTTTATATTTTTCTTTTCCCTGCATCAGCTTATCAAACTTATTGCAATGTTTCAGCATTTGCGAAACAGTCATTTTTCCCCATAACGGCTGGTTCTCTTCTTTCAGCATTTTTATGCGATCCAGTATGGCATTCCGGGTTTGCAAATCAAAAAGTGTCTGCATATTTTTTATTTGATTAAAGATATCGGTTTTCTCTTTTGTAATTTTTTCGTTAACGATGGTTAATAATTCGACACTAAAAAAATAGCAAAGTAACTTTGCAAAATAAATTTGATAATTATGGCTACTGCCGCAGATCAGCAACTGGCGCATAATCTGAAAGATCTTGTTTCACGCCTCAATCGCGGTTTTCGCAAACAGGTGGGCAATCACGGACAGCTTTCTATTGCTGAAGAAAATGTTTTAAGGGCTTTACTGGAACAGCAGGAAGCATTGCCTTCTGTTTTGTGCACACAGTTAAACATATCGTCGCAGTTTATGTCGCAGGTGCTTAACCGGTTGCAAAAGCTGGGTTATATTACCCGCAAACCATCTACTACAGACAAACGGAAGATGCTGGTATTGCTTTCTAAAAACGTGGTGCAGGAAATAGAACAGCGCAGAAAGAAAAAAGAAGACTGGCTTGCATCACTTATTGCAAGTAAATACACAAAGCAGCAAAAGCAACTGATTGCAGAAGCCATTACATTATTGGCACAAATCAATGAAGACAAGTAGTTTCAATCATACATTCAGGGCGTTTAGCAATCGCAATTATGCATTGTTCTTTTCGGGGCAGTCTGTATCGCAAATTGGTACATGGATGCAACGAACAGGTGTAAACTGGCTGGTATACAGCATTACACATTCTCCATTTATGCTGGGGCTTTCTGTTTTTGCATCGCAATTTCCCTCGTTCCTGCTTTCATTGCCGGGGGGCATTATTTCAGACAGGTGTGATCGCTATAAAATATTACTGGTTACACAAACAGCTTCCATGCTGCAGGCAATATTGCTGGCTGCACTGGTGCTTACCGGTCATCATACCATCTTTGCTATTCTTGCATTAAGTGTTGTTTTAGGTATTATCAATGCATTTGATGTGCCAGCCCGGCAGCCATTGGTGCATCAATTGGTAAATAATAAAGACGATTTACCCAATGCATTGGCACTTAATTCAGCCATGGTAAACCTGGCTCGTTTGCTGGGCCCTGCGCTGTCTGGTTTGGTGTTGCAGCATTTAGGTGCCGGTGTTTGCTTTCTTATTAATGCATGCAGCTTCATGGCAGTTATATGTTCATTGTTGCTAATGAAACTACCGCCGTACCAGGAGCCAATTACAAAAAAGAAAGCTACAAATCAATTAGCGGAAGGTTTTCAATACGTAAGAAATACGCCTTCTATTGGCATTATACTTTTAATTCTGGCACTAACTGCTTTGCTGGTTTTGCCTTATGATACGCTTATACCTGTTTTTGCCAGAACTGTTTTTAATGGCAATGCAGCTACTTATGGTTATATCAGCAGTTTTATGGGTTTGGGTGCTATTAGTGCCACATTAATGCTGGCTTCATTAAGAAAAGGAGCTGATTTAAAATTTGTGTTTCTTTTTTGCAGCATCATATTGGGTATAGGCTTGTTGCTTTTTTCACACACTGTTGTTTTTCCGCTGGCAATGTTGTTTGCAGTTTTTTGTGGTTTTGGTGCAATGGCTCAAAACACCATTTGCATTACACTGGTGCAGGTAGAAGCTGCTGCGCATATGCGTGGGCGTATGATGAGCTATGTGGCACTTGCTTATTTCGGTATGCTGCCATTGGGTAGTTTGTTAATTGGCACAGTGTCAGAAAAAATAGGTGCCCCTGATGCATTGCTTTGCCAGGGCATTGCAGCGTTAATAATTGTAACGGTGTTTTCCAGGTTTTTTACCAGGGATAGAAAGCGTAAGCACAATAGCCAGCAGTTAGAAACAGCAGAAGAAATGTCTATAGAAAATGTATAAGATTATTGGGCCAGCATTAGTAACACAGATAGATCATCGTTGCCACGCTCGGTTCAACTATAGTGCATAAAGGAGCTATGCTTACAGAACGCAATTAGTTTTTATAAAATATACATCTATGCAGTGGTATCATTATTTCAGTGGTTTTTGGGCAGGCATGTTCCTGGCCAATTTTGTACCGCATTTTGTAAATGGCATTTCCGGCAACGGATTTCCAACACCTTTTTCAAAGCCAAGAGGCATTGGGCTTTCCTCTCCTTTTGTAAATGTTGTTTGGTCTTTGTTTAACCTGCTGGTAGGGTTCCTTCTTTTCCGCACTGCACGCATTAATGCGGACAACAATCTTTCGTTGTTTGTATTTTTTATTGGAATAGCAGTAATGAGTCTTTTCCTTTCCAAGCGATTTGTAAAAAAACACAAGCAGTAAAAGCAATAAAATTTATCAAAAAGATTACTAATAAATTTAAAAAAATGAAATCAGCAAATACAGCACTTCTGGTAATGGATATGCAGAAAGGTATACTAGCTAATTATAACCTGCCTGGCTTGCTTGTTTCTACTGCAGAAGCCATTGCACATGCCCGTAAGCAGTCTATACCTGTAATTTATGTAGTATTGGGTTTTAGGAATGGCTTTCCTGAAATAAATATGCAGAATAAAATTTTCGCAGCTTCTAAAGGTCGTTTTGCAAATATTGATATGAAATTTTTCACACAGGTTGATCCGGCTATTGCCCCAATTGCCAATGAGGTAATAGTTACCAAAAAACGCTTCAGTGCATTTGCAGGAAGTGATCTTGAAGTGGTATTAAGATCACTGGGCATTTCGCACATGGTACTGGCAGGCATTTCTACCAGTGGCGTAGTATTATCTACCTTAAGAGAAGCTGCTGATAAAGATTACCAGCTTACCGTGCTCTCAGATTGTTGCGCAGATCCTGATGAAGAAGTCCACAGGGTAATGCTTACAAAAGTTTTTCCAAAACAAGCGGATGTAATTACGGTAAATGAATGGATAGTATCGTAAGCTATATTATTAAGGTTTATTGTCGTCAACATTTAACTCCTCCTCAAAATAGAACAGCCCCAAGACAGGGGCTGTTTACTTACTAACCATTTATGTCTAAAACTGATCCAAAAAAACATGTTATGCTTCACTCAACTCTTTCAGCTTTTCGCGGATTTTTCCTTCAATCTCGTCTGCCAGTTGCGGATTATCCTGCATTAATTGTTTTACTGTATCGCGGCCCTGGCCAAGTTTATCGCCGTTGTAGCTAAACCAGCTACCGCTTTTTTGTACAATGCCCAATTCTACGCCCATATCTACTATTTCACCTGCTTTGGAAATACCTTCTCCAAATACCAGGTCAAACTCCGCGGCGCGGAAAGGCGGTGCTACTTTATTTTTAACCACTTTCACTTTTACACGGTTGCCCACTGCAGTGTCACCATCTTTTAGCTGGCTTACACGACGAATATCCAAACGTACAGAAGCATAGAACTTTAATGCATTACCGCCGGTAGTTGTTTCCGGGTTGCCAAACATTACACCAATTTTTTCGCGCAACTGGTTAATGAATATGCAAATAGTATTTGTCTTGCTGATAGTTGCTGTTAGTTTGCGCAGTGCCTGGCTCATTAAACGGGCTTGCAAACCCATTTTGCTGTCACCCATTTCGCCTTCCAGCTCGCCTTTAGGCACCAGTGCCGCTACTGAGTCAATTACCACTACATCTAGTGCACCGGAAAGTATCAGGCGGTCAGCAATTTCAAGACCTTGCTCACCATAGTCGGGTTGAGAAATTAAAAGATTGTCTACATCTACACCCAATTTTTTTGCATACGCACTATCAAAAGCATGCTCGGCATCTATAATAGCACACATGCCGCCTTTTTTCTGCGCTTCGGCAATTACATGTATAGCAATAGTTGTTTTACCAGTAGATTCCGGCCCGTAAATCTCAACAATGCGGCCTTTGGGCAAACCGCCAATTCCTAGTGCTGTATCCAATCCTATAGAACCAGTGGATACTACTTCTGTAGCTTCCTGGCTACGTTCATTCATCATCATTACACTGCCTTTACCAAAATCTTTGTCGATTTTGTCCATGGTAAGTTTCAGCGCTTTTAATTTTTCTGTATTTGACATAATGGGTTATTTTTTAATCAAGGTAATGTAATGTCAAATGTAGGTAAAAAGTTCTTATCAACACTAATTTTATTAGCATTTTTAAACTAATTTTTTTAGACGGCCGATTTTAGGCTTGAAAAATGGACTCAAAAAAGCGGTTTTAACAAGTCACGGCTAGAAGCAAAAGTCAGCATGCATACCCATACAAATAACACTATTTATTTACTCCATATCTATTCACATCATTCGCGCCCATTAGCGTCCATTAGTGTAATTCGCGTCCATTCGTGTAATTAGTGTCCATTCGCGTTAGAAAAAAAGAAACCCTGCCAGAGGAGAGCGGCAGGGTTCAACATGAGAAACTTCTGTGAGAGTAAAAACTAAAACCAAAACGATTGCTGCTAAACAATACTGTAAAGTGACAATAATTTGTGCAAACCTACAATACCACAATGTGGGTATTTTTTAAAAATTCTCATATTGATATTGAAAAAAATGTGTTTTATTGGTTAGCCGGCGGTGAATTGTTATTAAGTTTTTGTTGCGCTTGCGCCGTAATTATTGTCAGGCATACCTGTCCGAACTGGTTTGTGCAGCAAAAGCATTATTCAGCAAAAGTGTAGCAGCATGCATTAATTAATATCAGCAGAAATTTTTAGTTGTTCGTTTGTTTCTTAATAAGTATGCTTGTTTAAACAATAATTTTCAGGCCAAACAATAGTAGTTTTGGCCAAGTGCAAAAAAAATTGAGTGTATGCCCACGGCAGAACAGGTAATAGAACAAACCAGCAAATGGATAAAAGATGTAGTAGTAGGTTGCAATTTCTGCCCGTTTGCGGCAAGAGAAGTGAAGCGCAATAGCATACATTACCAGGTAGAAACAGCCACTACTCTTGCTGCCTGCCTGCAGTCTTTTTTAAATGAATGCAAACGGCTTGATGCCGAAACAATAGAAACTACTTTATTGATTTTGCCAGATGCATTCCCGGTTTTTAAAGACTACCTGCAGCTGGTAGATATGGCAGAACGCTTATTGAAACAGGAAGGTTATGAAGGCGTTTACCAAGTAGCAGACTTTCATCCGCAATATGCATTTGCGGGTGCACCTGCCAACGATGCGGCTAATTATACCAATCGATCTCCTTACCCAATGCTGCACCTGCTGCGCGAAGAAAGCGTGGAAAAAGCTTTGCAGCATCACCCCGATCCAGATGCTATACCGCAACGCAATATAGATTTTGCAAGGGCGAAAGGATTGGCTTATATGCAATTACTGCGCAATGCCTGCATGGAACAGGAATAAAATTGCTGCAACATTTTCCGCTCTAACAGAAGAGTCTTTTTCATCAGCCAATAGTCGGTCGGCTATACGGTTGTGTTTCCCATTTTATAAAAAGCCCCACAAAGTGGTATTGACTTTGGCCTTTGCGCAACTGTAATTTTATAAGGATCATTTTATTTCCTTCTATTATTGGCAAAACCCTTTGTTATGAAAAAGATACTCTTACTATTGATTGCATTGTCATTTGCATTTACACACCTTATTGCGCAGGATTGCAATTGCGGCAGTATAAAATTCAGAATCGGCCAGTGGAAGTGCCAGGGAAAAAATGCAGCAGGCTATCCTGTTTATTCAGGAGTTTTAAATGTAGGCAATGGGCCGGGCTGCAAATTCAACCTGCTGGAAATTATGCAACAAGTGGGTGGCGATGTAAGTATTACCATGCCGCTTACTGTGCCACCCAACACGGTTGTAAATGTACCTATCACTTTTACAGATAATCCGCCATTTATAGCTGCAGGCAATAGTGCTGCTTTCATTCTTGTATTTACGCGAGGCGATAAAAAGTGTAAGATTGAAATCATGTCAGACAAATTTCCACCTTGCAAAGTCACACCTTGCAATTGCAACCCCGATGGATGGGCACCTTTTACAGCTACTATCAATCATACCAGTTCTACTGTTAAATGCGGATATCAGTTCTCGCTTACCTGTAAAGACACCATCAACCTGAAAAGCATATACAAATGCCTGGGAGATTGCGCAGCAAAATATACAGCAGTATTAAAAAATACAACTACCGGTGTAGTGGTGCAGACCTATGCATCCTTTAGTTTTCCTTGGATGTACAGGTTTATGACAGCAGGTGTTTATTCGTTGGAGATTACACCAATTTGCGGCGATAAAAAATGTACGCCCTGCCGTTTCTTCTTTACAGTAAAGTGTGACCAGGCTTGTGATTGTAACACCGCCGGTTGGTCGCCTTTTGAGTTGGTAGATGCTACTGGAGCCAAGCAAATAATTAAATGCGGACAAAGGACAGTTGTGAAAAAAGGAGTTCCGATAAAACTATTGGGCAAATACACCTGCAAAGGAGACTGCGCTGCCAAATACACTGCTGTTTTAAAAAATAGTGCAGGCATAGTAGTACAGAATTACCCTTCTTTTAATTTTCCTTACAGTTATACATTCCCGGCGGCGGGTGTATATCGGTTAGAGATTGTGCCTATCTGTGGTAATAAGAAATGCCAGCCCTGTCTTATATATTTTGTAATGCAATAAAAATATGCGGTTGAAAATGGGATAATGGTATATGCAGACAATGAATTGTCATGCGTATACCATTTTTTGCGGAAGGTTTGGGCAGCACGGCTATTTATTGCAAATTTGCAGCAAACATTTTTGTATGAAAAAAATTACCCTCCTCGCCAGTGCACTGGCATTTACTACTATTATAATGGCGCAATCACCAACGCCTGCTGCAAAAGGCGTTACTTATGGAGAAGGTGCTACGGCAGACGGTGCTGTACCAGTTACCAAAATTGAATCTAATATGAAAGATGCAAAGTTCAGCGGCAAAACCACCGGCAAAGTATTATCGGTTTGCCAGGAGAAAGGTTGCTGGATGAAAGTGGAAAATCCTAATGGAGAAGCGATGATGGTAAAATTTAAAGACTATGGATTTTTTATGCCAAAAGATATCGTAGGAAAAGAAGTAGTGCTGGATGGGGAGGCGTCTGTAAAAGAAACGTCTGTAAAACAATTGAAACATTACGCCGGCGACGCAGGAAAGTCTGAAGAAGAAATCAGCAAAATAACCAAACCTAAAAAAGAACTGATTTTTACTGCAAAAGGCGTGTTGGTATTATAAAAACACACGGTTATAATTTTGAAACCACCTTGTAATTGCAAGGTGGTTTTTTTATTTCTGCGTGTTTCTTTTTGCGCAACTAGTTGCGCAGTTATAACCTGCTTATAATATAGTTATACCTATTTTTACTACATACCCATCACCAATAAATTATGCAACGTCGTCAGTTTATAAAACAATCGGGAATGTATGCTACCGTGCTGCTTGCTGCAAATCTTCCATTGCCAGAGCAACTTTACAATAACAAAGAGGGCGAAGTATTACCCAAAAACATAGATCCCGCCTGGTTGCAATCTTTGTATAAACGAGGAGCGGTTACTACCTATCTGAAAAGCAAAAACGAATTGCAATACATTGGTATGCCGGTGGGAGGCATCAATTGCGGAATGGTTTACGCCGGTGGTGATGGGCGGCTTTGGCTTTGGGATATCTTTAATGAAACGCATGAGGGCGTAGAAAGCAAAACCATTAAATGGAGTGAAGATGGAAAAGATCTTCGCGATGTTAGATCAAGAGACGGTGCATGCTATGTGCAGCCTGCAAAAGATATACGCCCGCTTGATCAGGGTTTTGGAATCATAGTAACAACAAAAGGCAAAACCATTAAAAAAGAACTGAAAGAAAGTGATTGGGATGAAATAATTTTTGAAGCCACTTACCCAATTGCTAAAGTGCATTACAAAGATACAAAGCTCGCAATTGCACTAACGCTCGAACTATATTCGCCCTTTATTCCGCTGGATGAATTCAATTCCGGCCTGCCAATTACCATAGTATCTTTTAAGGTTAAAAATACAGGTGCGGAAAAATACAAAGTCCTGCTGTTTGGTTGGTTAGAAAATAAAACGGGCATTCATTCTGCTGATGCTGCTTTGCATGAACGCATCAATACCAGTTTCAGGCAAAAAGAGTTTGCAGCCGTTCACAGTACCATTCGGGCTAAAACAGGCAATGCGTTTCAATTACAACAGATGCACGATTATGGTAGCATGTGCATTGCTTCTCTCAATAACGATAGTGGCGCGGCGTGCGATACCGAATTGCCGGGTGGAGAAGAAACAGAAGGTTCATGGGAAGAAGATGAAATCGTAAAGGCAATCTCAGAAAAATTAAAAGCAGAAGTTAAGTATGGTTATTTCGATCTGTTGCCAGGTAAAACAGCAACCGCTGATTTTTGCATCAGCTGGTATTTTCCAAATGTAAAAATTGAAGGCGTACAAGGTAGCGGCAGGTTTTATCAATCCTCTTTTAGCAATGCTTTGGCAGTTGCTATCTATGTAAAAAAGAATTTTGAAAAACTATCCACCCAAACAAAATTATTTAAACAAACCTGGTACGATTCAAGTTTGCCCTGGTGGTTTTTAGAAAGAACTTTTTTAAATATTTCTACACTGGCCACTACCACTTGTCATCGCTTTAATTCCGGCAGGTTTTGGGCATGGGAAGGAACAGGCGCCTGCCCCGGCAATTGCACGCATGTGTGGCAATATGCTCAGGCGGTGGGTCGCGTCTTTCCTGCATTGGAAAGAGATACACGTGAACGTACTGATCTTGGTATTGCTTTATTGGCAGATGGTGGCATATCTTTTAGAGCAGAGTCTGAAAACAGGCCAGCTATAGATGGACAAGCGGGAACTATTCTTCGTTTTTACCGAGAGCACCAGATGTGTGCAGACAGTTTGTTTCTGCAAGCTAACTGGCCTTCTATTAAAAAGACAATTCAGTTTGTAATTAATAAAGACAAAAATGGCGATGGCATGGAAGACACGCCACTGGAGAATACACTGGATGCTATCTGGGATGGAGAAATTGCCTGGATTGTAGGCCTGTGCATTGCCGCAGTAAAAGCCGGGCAAATGATGGCAGAAGAAATGGGTGATATTGATTTTGCTACCGTGTGCAAAGATTATGTAGCAAAGGGAAGCCGTAATATGGAACAGCAATTGTTTAACGGCGAATATTTTATTCACCGGCCGGATGCATTAAGCGGAAGAAAAAAGCTGGGTGGTTATAACACTTCACATATAGACCAGGTGTTTGGCCAAAGCTGGGCTTTCCAGGTAGGGTTGGGTAGAATATTGGATAAGGAAAAAACAATTAGCGCTTTGCGTGCTTTGTGGCAGTATAATTTTACAACGGATGTTGGTCCTTATATTATTAAACACCGTGGCGGCAGGCCCTACGCATTAGCGGGTGAAGGTGGTATGATAATGAACACCAATCCATATCATGAGCCGGCGCCATACGGAGAAGATGTTACCTGGCAGGCGGGTTATTTTCATGAATGCATGAGCGGGTTTGAGCACCAGGTAGCCAGTCATTTGATGGCAGAAGGTATGGTAGACGAAGCGTTGATATTAACCCGTACAATACACGATCGTTATCATGCTGCTAAAAGAAATCCTTTTAATGAGATAGAATGCAGCGACCACTATGCCAGGGCAATGGCAAGCTATGGTACATTTATTACCGCTTGTGGTTTTGAATACCATGGACCTAAAGGAATAATTGGATTTGCACCAAAAATGCAGGCGGATAATTTTAAAGCGCCATTTATTGCAGCAGAAGGCTGGGGTAGCTTTGAACAGCAAAAGAAAAAAGATAGCTTTTATGCTTTGATGGATATAAAATATGGAAGATTATCTCTTTCTCAATTAAAACTGGAAGCGGGTAATTTTACAAAAGCTATGGCGAAGCTGGGCAAGCAGCCAATTGTTTGCACATTAAAGAAAGAGGGAACAGTTTGCACATTGGTTTTTGCGAAGCCAATTATTCTTATAGAGCATGAACAGTTGGCAATAACGCTCAGCTAATATTTTATAACAAAACAAAAAATTGTATTGATGCATACCAATGATCTAATTGGCTTTATTGGCGTAGCAATTTTGTTAGCGGCCTTCTTATTAAACCTTATAGGTAAAATCAGCAAAGATGGATTGCCCTATATGCTACTGAATATACTGGGTGCCGGGCTTGCCTGTTATGCTTCTTTCCTGATCAACTATATGCCTTTTGTAATACTGGAAGGAACCTGGATGCTGGTATCTGTTTTTGCATTGATAAAACTGCTTACAGCAAAGAAAACAGCTTAAGCAAGAATGGCATCAATCTTTTTAGAAAGCTTTTTGTCTTTATCTGTTACAATATCACCGGCATCATGTGTGGAAAGCCATATCTCCACGGTATTGTAAACGTTTGTCCATAATGGATGATGATCCATTTTTTCCGCTTCTAAGGCCACACGTGTCATAAATGCAAAAGCTTCAGAGAAATTTTTGAAAGTAAATTTTTGGTATAGTTTGTTATCTGTTTCTGTCCACATAGCATTTGTTTTAAAGAATTGAAACAATGATTTTAAAACATCAGGTTGCCTTTGTGTGTTATTTTTTCATGTGTAAGCTCGGCAACCATTTGCACGCCGTTTATTTGCCTGATTGATTTGCTGATGTTTTCAAACTTATTGTCGTCTACAGCATCGCCTTTCATCAGCCATAAAAAATCGTTGTGCTTGAATTCTGGCAACAGGTATTCCCCATTATGTTTATTGTTATACAAGTAATGTACCAGAGAGCTGCTGGTTTCAGCATATTCAAAAACGGGGAATGAAAAGCGGATGAGTTTTTTGGTAAGCTGTATCTCTATGGCGTTATTGAGGCGGAAATTAAAATGGAATAGCTTATTGAGCTGCCAGCAAAACTGGTAATCTTTTATGGGTGCTACAATTCCTACCAGGCGGGTGTCTTCAAAGAAAGCTTCCGCCATTTCTTCCATGTCTAGTTTTAGTTTCATAGCTGTGAAGTTTTAGCTGCAAATTTCTAGCTACAAGCTGCAAGTGCTTTAGTACTGCATTCTATCGCTTTTGTCAAACTGAAATATCTAATCGTTGAAAAAAGATATGTGGTACAAGAGTGCGACGCAAGGATGATGAAAAATGAACCAATGCCCGGCTCATCATCTTCTACTTAAAATTTATCACTTAGAACTTATTACTCTCAGAACTGTACATCTTTCTCCAGCAAATCTGCACCTCTCTTTATTTTCACTTTTGTTTTATCGCCTTTTTTAAACTTGTTCAATACCTGCATATAATTTTCTACAGATACTACCGGGTAGTCGCCAATCTGAACAATTACATCGCCAGCCTGCAAACCTGCTTTTTGCGCAGGCCTGCCATCGCTTACCGCATCTGCACGCACGCCACTACCACTGTATGCATAGTCTGGCATAATGCCCATGGTAACGCTTAACCGTACACTGCCAACAGACTGTGTGTCTCTTGTTTTGCTAAATGCAAGCTTGCCTTGTTTATTGGTAGCGTCAATGATTTTATAGATATAACGAATGATGCGGTACTCGCCGGTGTAGTTGATCTTGTCTGCATCATCTGTAGGCCGGTGATAATCTGCATGGCCGCCAGTAAAGAAGAATAGCACGGGAATATTTTTCAAATAAAAAGAAGTATGATCACTTGGGCCGGTGCCGCTGCTATCGTATTTATTGATAAAATTTTGATCGGCACCAATGCTTGTAAACATGCTGCCCCAATAAGGAGAAGTGCCATAACCACCTATGGTAAGCCCTTTGCTGCTATCGTTTAAACGGCCCACCATGTCCATATTGATCATGTAGTTGGCTTTTGCTAAATCCACAGTTGGATGTTCAGTAAAAAATTTGGAGCCAAACAAACCCAATTCCTCCCCGGAAAAAGCGATAAAAAGGTAATTGTTGTTTTTCAGTTTGGCATTTTTCAGCAGTTTGGAGAGTTCTATCAATGCAGCGGTGCCGCTGGCATTATCGTCTGCCCCGTTGTGTATTTGTTTTTCGGTTCCCCGGTACAGTGAGTTGTTGTCTTCGCCATAACCAAGATGATCAAAATGGGCGCCTGCTATTACAGTAGTTGCCGCCCCATTGTCTATAAAACCTACCACATTGTGGCCAATTCTTTTCTTTTCTGTAAAAACAGCTTTTAATTTTAGCTCAACAGTAGCGCTTTCATCTGCAAAATATTTTTTGGCAATATCTTTCTTTACATAAAACACCGGAATGGGCAATGGCGCAGCTTTTTCTTTACCGTCAAACTTAATTCCATCATCAATATCGCCTGTATTATACACCACAAATGCCGTAGCGTTCTTTTTAGCTGCGTCTTTGGCCTGCTGTATTATAAATTCTTCCACATCAAAATGCGGATTGGTTTTATTATTGTCAAGTTCCTCCTTTAGGTTCAGGAACCAGGGCATCCCAGATTCGCGAAGCGCTATAGAAGGGGCGGCTTCTATGCTGGTAGAAGGTGATCCTATAAATGGCGTGTAAGCCGGCAGTTTAATTTCTCCGCCATTGATAAGCAAATAGGTTTCTTTACTGATTTCTTTGCCATCGTTAATATCAAAAGCCTGGAACCAGCCATTGTTATCGCCTTTAGGCTGTAGCCCCGCTTTTTCAAACTGTGCGGCAATGTATTCCATGCCCAGTTTTTCGCCGTTGGAACCGGCACGCCTGCCTTCCAGCTTATCGTCTGCCAGGTAGCTTATATGTGTTTGTAGATTGGCAATGACTGCTTTATCAGCCTTTTTTAGTTTTTGGGCAAAGCAGGTGGTGAGGATTAAAATAGAGGATAAAGTACTGACAACAATTTTGTGCGACATATTGAAAATTTAGTAGCTGGTTGCAAAGGTATATGGCTTAATGGTAAACCAACTGTTGTGCCGTAAATTTTACAGCGGAAAAGCCAATATGTTAAAAACCAGTAAATGACTAAGTGCCGTTTAGGCTGACAAGCTTGCTGCGCACCTGAATTTCTGCTTAACCAAATTCAGGTGAGCCTGTTCTAAGGGCTATGCGTTTACAATAAGTTGCTATTAATAATGGCTGTTTTGTTTCAAAACCTCAGTTTTTTTCCTTTACTTTTGCAGATCGGCCTGTGCGCAGACCGGGCAGGTAAAATGGGGCACTATTAGTTTGTAAAAAAGCTGGAAAAACCGGCAGTTAAAATCAAAGCATGGCGTTACCGCACCTTATCAAATACGTGTATACTAATGGCACAGATGAAGTCATTCGCAGGGGTAAAAAAATTCATGCCATTGGTTTCGTAGAGCTGATTGAGTATGATGAACTGATGAATGCAGTTACTTTCAGGGTAAAAGATGATAGCTACAGCACTTATTACAAAGTATATGTGCAGCAGTTTAAAGATCCTAAAACCATGTCTGTACGCTGCAGTTGCCCATACAATTTGGGCGATATCTGTCGCCACGAAGCGGGTGCATTAATTCAATTGCAGGAATTGCTGGATCGCAACCTGCTAAAAGCGGAAGAAGTCAGCTACGATCAGCGGCACACCGTGGTGAAGATGAAAATCATTGACCTGAAAACAATTCGCCTGTTATGCTCTCAGCAAACATTGGCGGATGCTGAAAAATACCTGGAAAAAAACAAGGCGGTAATAGAATATGCCAAGGATGAAATGGTAAAAGCATCCGTAGATCTTGATGGCACGGTTTACAAAGTGGTGCTTAAGAAAAATGAAGAAAGAAATTTTGATACCAGTTGCGATTATGAAGACACGCTGCATCCTCTTTGCCTGCCCAAAGTAATTGTGCTGTTGCAACTTTATAATAAACACGGAGCGCATTATTTTGATACCATTCGCAATTGGGACAATGAAAAGAACAAGTTGCTGGAAGCTTATGGGTATTCATTAAACGATGACTTAAAAGGCAAGTTTGAATTTGCTTACAAAGACGGGAAGCCTTTTCTGCGTGTGCTGGACACTTCTATAAAAAGAATTAATCCTTTAACATTAAATAAACCGAAACCTGTACCTGTAGAAGAAACAACTGCCACATTGGTGGTAGAAGAAGAGCAGCGTAAGCCAAGCGGACCAGCGCTTAGGTTAGGAGTAGTATTCAACTTTAACCACAATGCTTATCCATTTTTTCTGGTAGAAATAGTGCAGGGAGAAAGTGATAACGAGCAGAAGAAATTTGTGAGTAAGGTAGAAAAGATAGACCTCAGCAAATTTGTAAACATAGATGTGCTGAATGAAGACGACAAACTGCTGGTGCCCGCCGTGCGCCGTATGCAGGAGGCAGAAGTAACGCGTTACCTTAACCGCAATTCTCCTTTTAGCGGCATATGGGAAAACATCATTCATCATGAAACGGATGAGCTTCCGGAAGAAACCCGCAACCTGGTGATAGAATACATGCACCCTAAATTGCGCAAACTGTTTACAGATATAGCGGTTAACCCATTTGTATTTTATCTAAACGGGCATAAGCCTTTTAAAACAGACAACCTGAAGTTGGCAGGCATAGTGCCGGAGCCAATTGTTCCTTTCTTTAAAATAGCACCTAAAAAAGGTGGTTACGAAATAAGCTGCTGGGTAAAACTAAATGGCAAAGAATTGTCGTTGCAGGAAAACCAGTTGGGCAGCAACCTGATGTTTTTTTACGAAGAAAATCTTTATCTCTGGCGCGATGCAGAAGATGTAGAAAAAACAAATCCATTTACAGAAAAGGGCAGCATTACTATTGCAAAAGCAGATTGGCCAAAGCAGGTGCACAGTTATGTATTGCCGCTGGCAAAAAAATATCATGTAGAATTTGATCCGGCAATGGTGTCTTCTTATAAAGATGGAGAGCCGGAGAAAAAATTATTGCTGCAGGAGAAATCCGATTACCTGGTCTTTCAACCCATCTTCACATACAAAGGTTTTGAAGTAAGAACAGGTGATAAAGATGAAATTATTGTGCCCGATGGTGAGAAGGTAATGATTGTGCACCGCAATAAAGAAGCAGAAAGAGAATTTATTGGAAAACTGGAAGCGCTGCATTCTAATTTTATTAAACCAGAAGGTTCTCATAACCTGGTGCTGAAAGGTGCTGATGTATTGCGCAACAACTGGTTCTTTCTTTTTGTAGATGCCATGAAAGATCAGAAAGTGCCGGTATATGGTTTTGAAGCATTGAAGAATTTCAGGTTTAATACCGCCAAGCCACAAACGAAAATTTACATTAGCAGTCATACAGATTGGTTTGATGCCAAAGTGGACATACTTTTTGGAGAACAAAAAGTAACCATTGCAGAAGTTAAGAAAGCACTTATCAACAAGCAGCAGTTTGTACAACTGAACGATGGAACATTGGGCATTTTGCCGGAAGAATGGATCAAGAAATATTCTTTGCTTTTCCGCGTGGGAGAAGGTAAGCAGGAAACACTGAAGCTTTCTCAATACCACATGAGTGTGATTGATGAACTTTACGAGAACAGGAACGAGGAAGAGCTATTTATACAATTGGAAGAGAAATATGACAAGTTGCGTGGTTTTAAAAGCATTACCGAAATAGAACCGCCAGCACATTTACAACCTATTCTTCGTCCATATCAATCCTTCGGGTTTCAATG
Source organism: Chitinophagaceae bacterium (assembly GCA_047602295.1). GTDB lineage: Bacteria > Bacteroidota > Bacteroidia > Chitinophagales > Chitinophagaceae > JACMLD01. The sequence goes on from JASGHP010000001.1 coordinate 604,495, forward strand.
GCTGAATTATTTAACGGAAGTAAGATGGGGAGGCATACTGGCAGATGATATGGGTCTTGGTAAAACAGTGCAGGCTCTTACCTTCATGCAATATTACAAAGACACGCATGGTAAACTGAATGCATTGGTGGTTTGCCCTACCACACTGATGTTTAACTGGGAGAATGAAATAAAGAAGTTTACGCCTACACTTACTTATCATATTCATCACGGCGGGGATAGGAGCAGGGATAAGGATCATTTTAAAAAATTCAATGTTATTATTACCACTTATGGTACGCTGCGCAGCGATATAAAACAATTTGTAGAAAACGAATTTGATTATGTAACGCTGGATGAAAGCCAGGCTATTAAAAACCCTGCCAGTAAAGTAACACGTGCCGCCAGCCTGTTGAAAGCAAAAAATCGTTTGTGCATGAGCGGTACACCGCTTCAAAATAACACCTTCGATATTTTTGCGCAAATGAATTTTCTAAACCCAGGCATGCTGGGCAGCATAGAATTTTTCAGGAATGAATTTGCTATCCCTATTGACAAATTTGGAGAGAAAGATCAAAAAGAATCATTTGCGCAAATTATTATTCCCTTTCATTTTAAGACGTACTAAAGAACAGGTGGCAAAAGATCTGCCAGATAAAGTAGAAACTGTGTTGTTTTGTGAAATGGAAGATGAACAACGTACTATTTACGATGCTTATCGCAATGATTACCGCGATAAGATTCTTGGCACTATCCAGGAGCAAGGCATACAAAAATCTCAGTTAACCATTTTGCAAGGCTTGATGAAGTTGCGCCAGATTTGCGACTCGCCCGCTATATTGAATGAAACCGAAAAACTGGAAAACCATTCTATTAAGCTGGAAGAACTGGGAAGGGAAATCACTGAAAACATCAGTAACCACAAAGCACTTGTATTCTCTCAGTTCCTGGGTATGCTGGCACTTATAAAAGAGAAACTGAAAGAGCTGGATGTGAAGTTTGAATATTTTGATGGAAGTACTTCTGCACAGGATAGAGAAAAGGCCATCCAGAATTTCCAAAACAATGATGAGTGCCGTGTATTCCTTATTTCATTAAAAGCGGGTGGTGTGGGTCTTAACCTTACAGCTGCAGACTATGTTTACATTGTAGACCCGTGGTGGAACCCGGCTGTAGAGCAACAAGCGATTGACCGTACACACCGTATCGGACAAACGAAAAATATTTTTGCATACCGCATGATATGCAAAGACACCATTGAAGATAAAATACTGCAACTGCAGGATAGAAAACGTTCGCTAGCCAAGGACCTGATTACTGACGATGAAGGATTTGTGAAGAGCCTTACAAAAGCGGATGTGGAGTATTTGTTTAGTTAAGATCAATAGTTTTTCAACTGTACAAGTGTGCGACGCAACGATGATCAATCAGCGTTGCTATGCTGGGTTCAAAACAGTATTTTATAAAAACATCTGCCAAGCCATTGTGTAAGTACTACATGATGGCTTTTTTTGTTAATAAATTGTTTTCGCAAAAGATAGTCTTCCTCTCAACGCAGGTTTACAGGCGCAACGGCTTCTAACCATTTTTGAAGCTAACAAACTGTTCATGAAAAAATTGGCCTTTCGCGTCATTGCGTTATCGCTGATGCTTATCAGCGTTTCTTTATTTGCACAAGCACAACAGGTGGTGGGTACAGTTAACGGAAATGTGTCAGATACCTCCAGCAAGCAATCCATGAACGGAGCTACCATTACCATTTTTGATATGAACGATTCGTCTGCCGCACCACGTTACGGGCAGGCAAAAGCAAAAGGCGCTTTTGAAGTAACAAATATTCCCGAAGGCCGCTATCGTTTACTAATAACTTTTGAAGGCTATGAAAACCAAAGCCGTTTTTTTTCTGTAACAAAAGACAAACCGGTAACAAGCATGGGCAATATAGTAATGCCGCGTAAAAGCACCATGCTGGCAGAAGTGATTGTAGAAAAGCCACCTATCACCATAAAAAAAGATACAGTAGAGTTTGATGCAGGCAGTTATAAAACAAAACCAAATGCAGTTGCAGAAGATCTGTTTAAGAAATTGCCGGGCGTACAGGTAGATAAGTCTGGTACCATTACAGCGCAGGGGGAACAGGTACAAAGAATTTTAGTTGATGGCAAACGCTTTTTTTCTGATGATCCTAAACTGGCCAGTAAAAATCTGCCACCAGACATCATCGACAAAATACAGGTGTTTGATGATTTGAGCGACCAGGGAAAATTCACCGGCTTTGATGACGGCAACCGTGTAAAGACGATCAACATTGTTACTAAAAAAGATAAACGTAAAGGCTTCTTTGGAAAAGTAGTAGCAGGTGCTGGTACAGATGAAACTTATGATAACAGTGTTAACATTCACCGCTTTGATGGCAACCAGCAGATTTCTGTTTTAGGACAAGGCAATGATATTAACAAGCAAAACTTCACCATTCAGGATATATTAGGAACAAGCGGTACCAATGGTCGTGGTGGCGGAGGTGGTGGTGGAAGAGGCGGCGGTGGCGGAGGTGGAGGTACTTCCGGTTCAGGTTCTGGCATTACAACAACATGGGCTGGTGGGTTAAATTACCGCGATAACTGGAGCCCTACTACGCAAGCATATGGAAGTTATTTTTATAACAGCCAGCATGTAAGCACCGATCAACAGAGCCTTACGCAAAACATACAGCAGGATTCCACCACTTTTTCTAATCAGTCAAGTGCTGCTATACGCCGCAATCAAAATCATCGCATCAATTTTAATATAGAGCAGCAATTGGATTCAAACAACTCGTTTATATTTCGCCCCAATATTGGTTTTCAGCATACCAATACAAATTCTTCGCAAGAGACAATGCTTACCAGTGGCAGTGAGAAAGGAACACCTATCTATCATACCCAATCTACAACAGGCCAGTCGAACAATGGCAACAGCGGACAGTATGATTTGTTGTTTCGCCATAAGTTTCAGAAAAAATTCCGCACCTTGTCTGTAGACATGAATGTGCAGAACAGCCTTAACAATGGCATTGGTACAAACTATGCACTCAACTCTTATTTTACCGGCGCAGGTTATATAGACACATTAGACCAGCATATTGTAACTGGCTCTACCGGACTAACGGTAAGTCCTACACTCTCTTATACTGAACCGGTAGGTAAAAACCAGATTCTGGAGTTTAACTATAATTATTCATACGCGAAAAATACATCAGACCGTTATACTTACTCGCTGGATGGTATAACATCTAAGTACGATCACTTCGACAGTCTTTACAGCAATGCGTTTGTGAATACCAATAATTCAAACAGGTTTACGCTTAACTATCGCATTCAAAATGCTAAATACAATTTCAGTATCGGTTCTGGTCTGCAGCAAACCAATGTAAATAGTGTTAATAATACTAAGGGAACAGATATCAGCCAGCATTACCTCAACTTTACACCTACTGTAAACTTCCAGTACACTTTCGCCAGGGGTAAAAACCTTCGGGTGAATTATTCAGGTAGAACGGGGCAGCCTTCTATAAACCAGTTGCAACCAATAGTTACCACCAGCGATTCTATTAATTTTTCGCAAGGTAATCCCAACCTGAAACAGCAGTTTACCAATAGCCTGCGGGTGTTGTACACAAATTTCAATACGGTTACACAGAGGGTGATTTTTGCTACGATAAATGCAAGCATGGTTAATAATGATATTCAGAATTCTGTTAGGTACTACAATGATACTTTGCATCCTAAAGGTTCTTCGCTTACCATACCTGTAAACCTGAATGGAACTTATACTATTAATGGTTACTTCAACTATGGTTTCCCTTTAAAAAAACCAAAGTCTAACCTGAATTTTATTACCAATGCTTCTTATGCGCAAAGTCAGACCCTGGTGAATGCAGCAAGCTCATTCTCACATAGTACTACACTGGGTGAAACCATTTCATGGACTACCAACCTGAAAGATAATTTTGACATGAATTTTAGCTCTGCCACCACCTATTATATTGTACGCAACTCTTTGCAGCCTACACAAAACCAGAATTATTATACCCAGGTAGTGTCTGCAGAAATAACTTATTATACCAAAAGTGGTTGGTTGCTGGCAGCAGATTTTGATTATACCTACAATGGAAGCCGTCCTGCTCCTTATAATTCAAGTGTTCCATTACTGAATCCTGCCATTGCGAAGCAAATATTTAAAAACAAACAAGGCGAAATACGTTTATCTGTATTTGATTTGCTAAACCAGAATACCAGCGTAACTCGTACGATTACCTCCAATACTATCCAGGATACAAAAACAAACGTACTTACCCGTTATGCGATGCTTACGTTTACATACAATCTGCGCAAGTTTGCCGGACAAGGCCAGAAAATGCCAGGCATGTTTAGGGGAATGCGCAATGGTATGCGCAATATGCCAGGTGGCTTTGACGGTGGCGGTGGCGGTGGTTTTAATGGCGGTGGTCGTCGCAATAATTAATAGAAAGGAAGTTGCCACAGGTTTACAGAATTATAGTTCGTACAATGCTATAATCAGTGAATCTGTGGCATTTTCTATTTAGAATTAGTGTGGATGCTTTACCTCTGCAAGTGACAGTTTCACCGCATATCCTGTTTTTTCAATGCTGGTATTCTATAAACGAATATTTTCGTGGAAATAATAAACCCTTTTCATGTTCCGCGTTCTTTTACCAATTCTGCTGCTAACAATTATTACGCTGCCGGCACTGGCGCAAAAAAGTATTTCTGGTTCTATAAAAGGAAAAATAGTAGACACTGCCAGTAAGCAATCCATGTCAGATGCCACCATTTCTTTGATGGATTTAAAAGACTCTTCCTCCGTTGGTTTTACTACTGCCGGTGATAAAGGAACATTTGAAATGAAAGGCCTGGAGGAAGGACGTTATCGTTTGTTGGTAACATTTGGCGGTTATCAAAACCTGAGCAAAGTGTTTGCCATTACCAAAGACAAACCGGTTGTAGACTTTGGCAATCTTCTAATGGAAAGAAAGAGCACCACACTCCAGGAGGTAATTGTAGAACGTCCGCCTATTAGCGTTAAAAAAGATACTGTAGAGTACAATGCCAGTTCTTTTAAAACCAAACCCAATGATGATGTTGAAGGCTTGCTTAAAAAACTGCCTGGTGTACAGGTAGACAGGGATGGCACAGTAAAATCTCAAGGGGAAACAGTACAGAAAGTATATGTAGATGGAAAGGAATTTTTTGGAACGGATCCTAAACTGGCTACCAAAAACCTTACCGCAGACATGGTAGAAAGCGTTCAGGTATTTGATGACATGAGCGACCAGGCAAAATTTACCAAGATAGATGATGGCAGCCGGCAAAAAGCCATGAATATAAAACTGAAGAAAGACAAGAAGAATGGTTATTTCGGAAAAATAAATGTTGGCGGCGGTACCGATAATCGTTACGATAACAACCTTTCATTTAATCGTTTTAAAGGAAACACACAGGTATCTGTTATTGCGGCAGTAAACAATGTAAACAAACAGGGTTTTTCTTTTTCTGATATCATTAGCACCATGGGTGGTTTTGGAAACGGTGGTCCTGGCGGTGGCGGAGGCGGTGGTGGCTTTGGCGGAGGAGGACAAGGAGGGGGAAATGGTGGTGGCCCTGGCGGCGGAGTTGGTCAAATGGTAGCAACCCGTGGGGGTATAGCAGGTCTTGGCTTTGGCGGATCTTCCAATGGTATTACATCCAGCGTTTCTACCGGTATAAACTATCGCGATAGCTGGGGTAGCAAAATAGATGTAGCAGGCAGTTATTTTTTATCGCATACCAATAACAGCGCTGTACAAAATATTTTTAAACAGACTTTCTACCCCGACGACTCTACTACCAATAGCAACGACGATAAGATCTCTCAAAACAAAAACACTAACAATCGCTTCAACCTGCGTTTTGAATATAGGATAGATTCAATGAATTCTATTTTATATACACCAAGCTTTACGGTGCAGCATAGCCAGGGTTTTAGCAATGATACATCTACGGTTTATTCTTTAAAAGGATCGCAGAAATACCTGGCACTTGCCGGCAATTCTTATAATGATAACGATCGTGATGGCATCAACCTTAATAATAACCTGCTTTACCGCAGGCGTTTGAAAAAAACAGGTCGCACATTTACGCTGGGTTGGACCAATGCCTACAACCATAGCAATGGAGATGGTTTAAATATCTCGCCCCAAACTTTATTTACTCCGGCAGGAGATACTTTATCAACTTACCTAAGCCAGCATTACAGATCTTCTCAAATTACCAATGCCAATAACAATACCATCAGCACTTCTTATACAGAGCCTATTGGCAATAATAAAATTGTAGAAGTGAATTATGCGTATACAAACAATCAAAACAATTCTGATAAAAAAACAAATAATTACGATACGCTAACCGGCAAATACGATGCAATTAATGCCCAGCAAACCAATTATTTTACCAATAGTTTTATTGCAAACCGTGTAGGCGCCAACTTCAGGTTGCAAAAGAAAAAATATAATTTTCAATTTGGCGGTTCATTGCAATTTGCATCTTTGGAAAGCCATGTGTTTAACAATGGCAGCGCAAAAGATTCGGTTATAAAACGCAGTTATGTAAACTTTAATCCAAACGCTAATTTTAATTTTACGCCAAAAGCCGGTCAGAATTTTCGTTTTAATTATCGTGGCAGTACTACACAGCCAAGCACTACGCAACTGCAAAACGTACTCGATGTTTCAAATCCACAAAGCATAAAAACAGGCAATCCTGATCTGAAACAGGCATTTGCGCATAACCTGAACATGGGCTATAATAAATTTGTGCTGGCCAATTTTCAGTTTATTGCATTTAACTTAAATGCATCGCTAACGCAAAATAAGATTGTAAACAGTATTGATACTTTGGGTAAGGGTGTGCAGATAACAAAGCCTATCAACATGAACGGGGCACACAGTGCTTCTATGTTTTTTACTTATGGTAAAACAATGCGTAAGCTAAAAGGTGGAAATATCAATGCTACTACATTCATCAACTACAATAAAGATGTAAGCCTTTTATACCAGCAAAAGAATTATACCAATGGCTGGACGCTGACGCAGTCACTAGGCCTTAATTACAATCACAAGCAAATAGATTTCGGTTTTAATGGCAGCATTGCCTATAACAGCACACATTATAGCCTGCAGTCTAATCTTAATAGCGAATATTATACGCAAACCTATTCACCAGAATTCAGCTATACATTTTTTAAATACCTGATTGCGTCCACTGACATGGATTATACCATCAATTCTGGTTTGTCTGCCGGTTACAACCAGCACGTAGCTTACTGGAATGCCAGCCTGGCGCTGCAGATATTTAAAAAACGCGATGGAGAAATAAAGCTGGGTGTATACGATATACTAAATCAAAACAAAAGCCTGGTACGCACCACTGGCGACAACTACATACAAGATACCCGCACCAATGTGCTTAACCGTTACTTCATGTTAAGCTTTACATGGAACTTTAAAAAAGGATCGCAACAGAGCAACAACATGATGATGCCGCGACAGTTTCAACGTGGCATGAAGAATATGCGGATTGTAAACTAGCTGAAAGCTAAAAGCTGCAAGCTTCAAGTAAGCTGAATGCCAAAACAATGTCTAGAGAATTTGTGGTTTAAAAACTAACAGCTTGCAGCTTGCTACTTGTAGCTTATTTTTACTGCATGACCAACATAAAGAACATCATCTTCGACATGGGAGGTGTAATCCTCAACATAGACTTTAAGAAAACAGAAGAAGCATTTGCCACACTAGGGTTTACTGATTTTAAAAAATACATGACCCAGTTTCACATCACCCCATTCTTTCATGATTATGAAATAGGCCGCATAGACAATGCAGCTTTTATAAAAGGCGTGCAGGAAATAGCTGGCAGGCCAATCAGCGATCAGGACGTTATTGCTGCCTGGAACGCTTTATTACTCGATTTTCCGCCGGAACGTCTTGCGCTGTTGGAAAAGCTAAAGAATAAATACCGTTTATTTTTATTGAGCAATACCAATGCCTTGCACCACGATGCATTCCAGGAAATGCTTTATCAGCAAACTGGGAAAAGGATGGAGGATTATTTTGAGAAGACCTATTATTCACAAACAGCTCATCTCAGGAAACCAGACGCGGCCATTTACCAGTTGGTATTGGATGAAAACAATTTGGTAGCGGATGAAACGCTTTTCATCGATGATACTGCTTCAAACTTTAGTGGTGCCGAACAAGTAGGCATTCATGTATTCCATTTGCCACCACCCATGACCATATTTGACATACCCTTGTTTAAAGAGAGCTAATTCCAGGATGTTGTACATTGAAAAACATAACTGTTGTTTGTTCTTATAACCCTCCTCAGAACATTGTGTGCAATTTATTTACCCGGAAACCTGGAGCCATAGTTTGTTGAAAGGCAACCAATGAAAACACTTATACGTTTTTGAATGACGGTTGCAATGCAGCACAATGCTTATCGCTTTTGCCTCTTGTTGGTAGTAGTAATCATAAAGGCGAGTGGGTATTTACAGCACTAGATAACACTTTGATGGCTATACAAGTATTAAAATTACATGTGCGGCTGTTGAAGTACACTGTTTGAGTCTTTTTTTTTATATTATTGCTAAGCTGCTGATAGGAAATTTATTGGCATCATTTGTAACCAAAAACAAGATTAACTATGCATGTGAGAGAAATCTGCAAAGATTGGCTTTTCGCCATGTCGCGGCGAAATGCATTTCCACTAACTAAAAAGACGGGCAGCAAGTATATAAAGCTATTATTGTTAATAATAGGGCTTACAACTATTAGCAAGCTAACCGTAGCACAGCAACCGGCAGAGGGAACAATTACTGTAAAGGGTTTCATTGCAGATACTTCTGGTACACGTCTTACAGGTGTTACTGTTCAGGCTACTGGAACAAAAAAATCCACCACAACAAATAACAATGGAGAGTTTGAGCTGACTGGAATAAAGCCAAACGCCATGCTTGCCTTTTCAATGATTGGATTTAAAACCATTGAAATGAAGGCATCGGCAAGCATGTCTATTACATTGCATGAAAGCATCACAAAGCTGGACGAAGTTGTAGTAACAGGGTTCCAAAAAATTGATCGTAAAAAATTTACTGGTGCTGCGGTTACGGTTAAAGCAGCCGATGTAAAAATTGACGGCGTTACGGATATCAGCCGTATGCTGGAAGGCCGTGCAGCAGGTGTTTCTATTCAAAACGTTTCCGGAACCTTTGGTACAGCTCCTAAACTGCGTATACGCGGTGCCACTTCCATTAATGGCGAAAACAAACCATTGTGGGTAGTAGATGGTGTAGTATTGGAAGACATTGTAAACGTTTCTAACGAGCAATTGAGTAGCGGTGATGCAAGCACGTTATTGGGTTCTTCAGTTGCCGGTTTAAACATCAACGATATTGAAACCTTCGACATATTGAAAGATGCTTCTGCTGCGGCTCTATATGGTGCAAGAGCTATGAATGGCGTAATTGTAATTACCACTAAAAAGGGTAAAGCCGGTAAACCTTTGATTTCTTACACAGGAAACTTTGGCGTTCAATTAAAACCTTCTTATGCCAATTATGATGTAATGAATTCTGCAGATCAGATGTCTGTAAATGCTGAGCTGGAAAGAAAAAGCCTGCTTATCTATCCGCAATTGGTATTTGCAAGAAATACGGGTGTGTATGGAGAGCTGGCCAAACTATTGCAGACACCAGATGCAAGCGGCAATTTTGCAGTACAGAATACACAGGAAGCAAGACAAGCATGGTTGATGAAATATGCCAATGTAAACACCAACTGGTTTGGTTTGCTTTTCAAAAACTCAGTTACGCAGCAGCATTCATTCAGTGTTTCATCAGGTTCAGAAAAATCGCAGTCATACTTCTCAACCAGCTATTTTACTGATCCGGGCTGGACTATTGCAGACAAGGTGAAAAACTATATTATAACTGCCAATCAAAATTATAATGTCTCCAAAAAGTTATCATTTGGTTTCCTGGTTAGTGGCAGTTTTCGCCAGCAACGTGCAGCAGGAACAGAAAACAGGAACTCCGATCCTGTAACCGGTACTTTCTCAAGAGACTTTGATATCAACCCGTTCAGCTATGCGCTTAATACAAGCCGTACGCTTCCTGTTTACAATGCAGACGGCTCCTATTTTTATGCCACCAAAGACTGGACGCCTTTCAATATTTTATACGAAACTCAAAACAACTATACAGATCTAAACGTACTGGACGGAAAGCTGCAAGGCAATCTTTCCTATAAAATAAATTCATTCTTAACTTATGACTTCCTGGGTTCTATCCGGTATGCAAAAACAACAGAAGAGCATAAGGTGTTAGATGATGCCAATGCTGCCAATGCTTACCGCACAGGAGATCCCAATCAGCCTGGTTATAATAGCATTCTCAACAGTGCCAACGTTTATCTCTATCAGGATCCTGCTTTGCCATTCGATCAAAAAGTTACTGTATTACCACATGGAGGATATTACAAACGTACAGATCACTCGCTGGCCAGCTATAGCTTCAGAAACAATATAAGGTTCGCTAAAAACTTTAATGATAAAACACACCAGGTTTCTGCATTGATTGGACAGGAATACAGATCCAGCAATAGAACTGTTGCAAATGACGTGGGTGTAGGTTATCAGTACAGCACAGGGGGAACTCCGTTTGTAGATTACCGTTTCTTCAAAAAAATGGTAGAAAACAGCAACACCTATTATGGGTTATATCCTGAGTTCGATCGCTCTGTAGCATTTTATGCTAATGCTCAGTATACGTACAAGGATCGTTATACAATTATGGGTACAGCACGTGTGGACGGCTCTAACAGAATGGGAAGCACTTCAAGTGCACGCTGGTTGCCCACCTGGACAGCTGCTGGTGTTTGGAATACAGACCAGGAAAAGTTTTTTGAAAATGTAGAAAAAAGCAAAGTGAGCCATTTGTTGTTTAAAGCCAGTTATGGTTTAAATGCAAGCATTGGCAACGCTATTAATAGCAGCACTATTCTAAAATCATTGGTTACCTATCGCCAAAACCCGAACGACCAGCAATCTGCTATCAATATTCAGGATTTGCAAAATCTTGATTTAACATGGGAAAAGAAATATGAGTTTAACGTTGGTACCGATGTTGGTTTTGTAAATGACAGAATCAACCTGGTAGTAGATTACTTCAACCGTAGAAGCTTTGATTTGATTGGACTGGTAAGAACAGCAGGCATTGGCGGTGAAGTAAACCAATATGCCAATTATGCTGATTTAAAGTCGCATGGTATTGATGTGTCTATAACAGGTAAAATAGTAGCAGAAAAAAATTGGGGCATAACCAGCACATTGAACATGGGGTATACAGTTACAAAGATTACCAACTTAAAAAGCAATCCTAAAATTATTGACCTGATTGGTGAAGGGGGTGGCGCTCAACAAGGTTATCCTGTAAGAGGGTTGTTTTCTCTTAAAAACCGTGGTTTAGATCCAACATGGGGCACACCATTGTTTTTAAACGACAGCGGACATGTAAGCGGTTACAATAACCTGCAAAGTTTAAATACATCCAACCTGCAATACGAAGGTCCTTCAGACCCTACCATTACAGGTGGTTGGTTTAATAATTTCAGGTACAAAGATTTTTCTTTAAGTGTGCTGGTAACTTTCCAGGCAGGTAATAAAATAAGGCTGACACCTATTTACGGAAGTTATTATTCTGATTTGGATGCATTGCCCAATGAATTCAAAAAACGTTATGAACTTCCCGGAGATGATAAACTCACCAATATACCTTCTGTGCTGATGTATCAGCCGGCGGGTTACAATCTTCAGCAACAATCTTCTTATCCGTACAGCAATTATAATTTTTCTCATGATCGTGTAGCAGATGGAGGTTTTGTTCGCATGAAAGCAATCACACTTAATTATATGATACCATCAGCGCTTATCACTAAATACGGATTGAAAAGCGGTTCAGTATCCGTTACTGCCAATAACCTTTTCCTGATTTATGCTGATAGCCGCCTGCACGGGCAAGACCCGGAGTTCTTTAATACGGGTGGTGTAGCATTGCCTGTAAACAAACAAGTAACCGTATCGTTAAAACTCGGGCTTTAACCTAAAAACTGAATTTGACATGAAAAGAATAGTTCAACTTATATTTCTAGCATCTTCTGTAGTGTGGTTAGGTGCCTGCAGTAAAACACTCAGCACACTTCCAGATAACAGGGCTGTTATTACCACGCCAGATCAGGTAACGCAATTGCTTACCTCGGCTTATCCACATGCCACTTATATGGCTTTTACAGAACCTATGAGTGATAATGCAGAAGACAAAGGATCTGCATCTTCTACTGCAGACCCTGAATCATATACCATCAACTTGCAGGCTTACCAGTTTCAGGATGCCACTTCTATTAAATATGATTCACCTATTGCCTATTGGGATTCATGCTACAAGGCCATTGCAGTAGCCAACCAGGCTTTATTGTATTGCAACGGCGCAGACTCTGCTAAGTATTCAGCACAAAAAGGTGAAGCGCTGGTATGCCGGGCATATGCACATTTTATGCTGGTAACATTGTTTGCAAAACCATATGACCCCACTACTGCAGCATCAGATCTTGGGGTGCCTTATGTTACCAAAGTGCAGGATAATGTTTTCCAAACTTATACCAGAGGTACTGTTGCTTCAGTATATGCTAACATTGAAAGTGATCTTGTTCGCGGTTTATCATTGATACAAGACAAAACATATGGCACAGTGCCTAAGTTTCATTTTACATTGCAGGCAGCACATGCTTTTGCTTCCAGGTTTTATATGTTTAAGCAGGATTACGCCCAGGCAATTACGCATTCAACAGCAGTCTTTGGCACATCCGATCCTTCTTTATTGATTCGCAACCAGGTAAACAATTATGCCAACCTTCAGTATTCTCAATTAACGTACGCATATACGCAATCGAGCGACCCTGGTAACATTCTTTTGCAGGAAGCAATCAGCAGCTATTTTGATAACTATGCTTCTTATAGATTTGGTTATGGAGAAGGTGTACGATCTAATTTCTTTTCAGCACCTAATGTAACCGGCGGTTCTTATGGCATCATAACTTATGGCGCCACTCCGCAATATTATAATTTCCCCAAATGGTATCCATATTATGTGGGTGATCCAACTTTTAACGTTCGCTATGGCTACGCACCATTGTTCAGCATGGAAGAAATATTAATGAACCGTGCAGAAGCCTATGTAAGAACAGGCAACCAGAATGCAGCTATTAGTGATTTAAATGCATGGGTAAGCAAGAATGTAAAGAGCTATGATCCTGCAACACACAACATAACAACCGCTAAGGCTACTAGTTTTTATCAGTTAGCTACAGATGCATCCTTAATTGAATGTGCTCTCGATTTTAAACGTATTACTTATATGCAGGAAGGTTTAAGGTGGTTCGACTTAATAAGATTAAAAAGACCAGTATACAGGTACAATGGCAGCGATTTCAGTACAGTAGTTACTACCATACCTGCAACTGATAAAAGACGGATTCTGCAATTGCCAGCAGAAGCAACTCAGTATGGTTTGCAATTGAACCCTAGATAAAAATTCAACATAGAAACTTATTCATCAGTCAAAATATTGAACGAATGAAAAATGCTTTGAAAATACTTACCCTTGCAATGCTGGTGGTTGTTTTGCTGGCATCTTGCAAAAAGGATGATTTTACACCACTCACAACAGCTCCTCCCGGTTTAGGCGGAGATACATGGGCTAAAGATTCCGTAGATAAGTTTATCTATGATAGCCTTACTGTTCCTTATAATGTAGCAGTATATTATCGCTGGCAGCCAGGCCAGTTAGATTTTCCTTATAATATAGAGCCGCCAGATGCTGCTAAGGTAATACCAGCATTAAAAGCATTATTAAATGTTGCTTATGCTCCTTACAACCAGCAAACAGGTAGCACTACTTTCTTAAGACGTTACCTGCCTAAAGCGCTTGAAATGGCAGGCAGTGCTGAATACCTGCCCAATGGTGCCATACTGCTGGGCCAGGCCGAAGGCGGAACCGCAATGCTGCTCTACCAGATAAACTATTTCAGCCGGCTTAAAAAAGATTCTGCTGCGTTTAAACAGATGATGCATACCATGCACCACGAATTTGGCCATATACTTCATCAGAATATTCTCTATCCAACCAGCTTTAAAACAATATCTACCGGCTATACTGGAGAATGGTTCAATATAGCAGATGCAACTGCACGTACACAAGGTTTTATAACCGCTTATGCAATGGCAGGGCCAGATGAAGACTTTGTTGAAATGATTAGCAGTATGCTGGCAGGTGGACCAAGCGGACCAACCGGGTACGATGAGTATGAAAAACTGCTGACACAGGCCGGGACAACAACTTCTACCGGTTATCTTACTATTAAACAGAAAGAAGCCGTTGTGGTAGATTATTTTCAGCGTGTATGGAATATTGATTTTTATGCGCTGCGTGCTAAATGCCGCAATGCCTTTGTAAACTATCTGCAATAAGTAAAACAAAACTGATTATGAAAAAACTCTCAACATATATTCTTGTAGCAGCATTGTTGGTGGTTGGTTGCAAAAAAAAGTATGATGATACCATCAATGGCCAAACGCCTGATGAGCGTGTAGCAGCGGCTATGGCAGCGTATCAGAAAAAGCTGACCAGTGCACCTTATGGCTGGATACTGCTTGAAACAACCACTGGCACCGCAGTGAATGGAACAACTGAAACAGGCCCAGTAGCCACATTTGCTTACTTTATGCAGTTTACAGACAGCAATAAAGTAACCATGTTTTCAGATTTTGATACAGTGATGGCAGCGGTACCAAAAACATCAGATTACCGTGTAAAGTCATTACAGCGACCTGCGTTGATATTTGATACATACAGCTATATCCATGTGCCTACAGACCCTGACCCCACTATTTCAAAAAGCCCCTTTGGTACCAGCTATGGCTGGGGCGCAGATTTTGAATTTTCTTTTGCAGATAATGTTGATCCCTCTAAATTGGGCGATACCATTACGCTTACCGGTAATTTAAATAGTGCAAAAGCTGTAATGGTAAAAGCCACACAGGCGCAACGTGATGCTTATTACAATGGCGCTTTAAAATCTACCATGGTTGCATGGGGAAGTATTCAAAACTATTTTAAACGGGTAACCGGTGGCCCTACAACTTTTGAATTAACACCCGGACTTGGCGGAGCAAAATCAGTTGATGTTAATTGGTTGAGTGGTACCGGCGCATTGCAATCTGCAGCTACCAGTATTTATTTTACAGCGGGTGCAGTTAATCTTGTTACCGCTCCTAATATCAATAATGTGGCTGTAAAGAGTTTTAGCAATATTGTTTACAACACAAGCACATCTACTATCACTGCTTCAATAAATGGCAGCACGGCTGTTACCATTGCTGGTAATGCAGCACCAATAAAAGTGGATCTAAATGCACCCAGTGCCTGGTGGAATAAGGCAGCAAGTATAGATGAGTACTGGGTAACTGAAACCAATTTTCATGTAAATGGTGTAGACGATGCATACGGCATTGCTAACACAGCCTCTTACGCTGGCTTTTCCATCTTTTGGCCAAGATTTGATGTTTTTAATGGTGTTATTTTTGATTTGCTTTCGCCAATTGTTTATGATAACACTGGCAATGTTGCCATCAATTTTGGAGCTGGTTACAGGCCTCCAACATTTACCGCTGGCGGAACAGTTATATTTCGATTGTATGTAACATTAGGAACATCGCCCTCTAATTTTGTGAGTATGCGCAACAAAATGGCGGAATCAACAGGTTATTACTTGATATTGAAAGAAGATGGCCTTACCTACGATATGGTAAATGTTGCAGACGCCAAAGCGTGGGTTCGGTGGGAATGGGTGTTTTAAAAAACCAATAACAAAACAATATTTAAAAAGCCGTGGCAACTAAATGTCACGGCTTTTGTTATAGTATAAGTTGAAGCCCCGGAGATTAATCCTTCACTTCTTCAAAATCTATATAATCACCAGCCGGTGTTTTTTGATTTGTTTTTTGTTCTTGATTAGAAGGGTTGCCTGGATATTGCTGGTAGCCATTTGCCTGGCTGTTCATCTGGTCCTGCATTTTTTGCTGCATATCGCTAAACTGGCGATGAATGGTCCTGGTAGTTCTGAAAATGGGAACAATCACATTAAACACCACTTTGTAAATGATGTAAAAAGCAAGCGTAAAGAGTATAAAACGTACTAACATAAGAAGGTAAATGTACAAACAGCTAACACGCAACGCTTGTTAATGTTTGCCTGCTAACATATTTTTTGATGGATGGTAGTGCCAGGATAGATTAAAATACTTTTTAGGCAGCCGGTTATTTGGATGGAATAGTTTTATTGTATTACATTTGTACCGGACAAAGATTCAAAGAAGGGAACGGAAACGTTCCCTTCTCCTTTATAGCAATGGCAAGTGACCCCCAGATAACAGTTATAACAGAAATGGTGCAGCAACTGCTTCAGGCAGACCCCACCTGTTTTTTAGTAGATTTGTGGATTAAACCTACCAATAACATACGTGTGGCTGTGGATGCAGATGGCGGCCTGCCCATAGAAAAATGTGTATCGCTTAACAGGAAACTGTATAAGCAAATTGAAGAAGCAGGAATGTATCCTGATGGCAATTTCTCATTGGAGGTTTCTTCTCCCGGTCTTGATGAACCGCTGAAAATGCATCGCCAGTATGTAAAAAATATTGGCCGCAATGTAGAAGTAACACAACAGGAAGGAAAACCTGTAGAAGGAGTGCTTACTGCAGTAAACGATAACGAAATACAGGTTTCAGAAACCATCGGAAAAAACAAAAAAAAGGAAGTGGTGCAACACACTATCCCATTTAGTCATATTAAATCAACAAAAATTCAAATTAAATTTTAATCCGGGTTGCATAAGGGCGTATAATTATGCGGTCCTTGTACAAAACGGCTTTCAAAAATCAGGCATATGGCAAGCATTAACCTAATTGAGGCATTCCAGGAATTTAAGGACGCGGAAAATATTGACCGTCCCACAATGATGAAAGTGGTAGAGGATGTGTTTAAAACATTGTTGCGCAAAAAATATGGCAGCGATGATAATTTTGACGTGATTGTAAATGCAGAAAAAGGTGACCTGGAAATTATGCGCCGCCGCATGATTGTAAACGATGGCGAGGTAAATGATCCCCTGGCAGAAATTGCTTACAAGGATGCTGCTAAAATAGAACCCGATTTTGAAGTAGGGGAAGAATTATATGAAGGCATAGATATAATGGATTTTGGCCGGAGGGCTATACTGGCTGCCAAGCAAACACTGGCCAGCCGCATTGGCGACCTGAAGAAGAATGTATTGGTGAAAAAATACCACGACCGCATTGGCGACATCATTAATGCAGAAGTATACCAGGTATGGAAAAAAGAAATATTATTGCTAGACGAAGATGGCAATGAATTGATTTTGCCAAAGAGCGAACAGATACCACAGGATTATTTCAAAAAAGGAGAAAGCATCCGCTCTGTAGTAAGAAGAGTAGATTTAAAAAATAACAGCCCCGTAATCATATTATCCCGTACAAGCCCGGAATTTTTAGCTAAGTTGCTTGAAATTGAAGTGCCGGAAATCTTCGACGGCCTCATCGTTATTAAAAAAATTGTACGTGATCCCGGCGAAAGAGCTAAAGTTGCCGTAGAATCTTTTGATGACAGGATAGACCCCGTAGGCGCTTGCGTAGGTATGAAAGGCAGCCGTATTCATGGCATTGTACGTGAATTGAAAAATGAGAATATTGATGTTATCAACTGGACATCTAATACCCAATTGCTCATCCAGCGTTCGCTTACACCTGCAAAAATTACCAGTATGAACCTGGACAACGAAAAGATGCAGGCAGACGTATACCTTAAACCAGACCAGGTTTCATTGGCCATTGGCAGAAAAGGTGTAAATATTAAACTGGCGCAGGAATTGACTGGTTATAGCATAGACGTGTTCCGCGACAATGAAGGAGAAGTAGAAGAATTTGACATAGACCTGGAAGAATTTAGCGATGAAATTGAAACATGGATTATTGATGAGCTGAAACGCATTGGTTGCGATACAGCACGCAGCGTACTTGATCTTACTGCTGAAGAATTAGAAAGAAGAACCGACCTGGAAAGAGAAACAATTGATGATGTAAGAAAAGTGCTTGAAAACGAATTTAAAAAAGAGTAAAAGCAGGTTACCATTTGTTTGTTTATGGAATTAAATGGCAACCGTGCTGGAACAAATATTTATTTATTTAAAATACTGAATGTCAGAAACAACAACACCACGATTAATGGCCGCCGCCAAAGAGTTTAACATTGGTAAGGATACCCTTATCGAGTTTCTCTCTGGCAAGGGTTTTAGCAAGGATGATCTGAAGCCTACTTCCAAGCTTACGGAAGATATGTACCGTTCTTTGCAACAAGAGTTCCAGGGGGACAAAGTTGCTAAAATAAAGAGCGACCAGATTGATCTGCCCAAAGGCGCCAGTGCGGATGCCCGTAAGAAAAAAGACGAAGAAGAAATTCTCTTTAAAAAAGAAGCAGCGGCTGCCAAAAAAGAAAAGCCAGCTGAAGAAGTAAAGCAACCGGAAACGCCTGTAGTGGTTGCTACTGTAAAAGAAGAGCCTAAAGTTGAAGAAAAGCCGGTTGTAGCTGAGATAAGCAAAGTAGAAGCGCCGGAAATTGAAGGGCCTAAAGTATTGGATAAAATAGACCTTTCTGCTATAGATTCTTCCACAAGGCCTAAAAAAGGCATAAAGAAAAAGGAAGAGGCTAAAGAAGAAGTGAGTGAGGCGCCAAGTGTAAAAGAACCTGTAGAAGAGAAGCCGAAAGTAGTAGAAGAACCAGTCACTGTTATTACTAAACAACCAGAGCCTGTTGTAGAAGAAGAACCGCAAGCAGTAGAAGAAGAGGATGCAGCACCGGTAATTGAAAACATTAGAGCAGAAAAATTGGAAGGCCCCAAAATATTGGGCAAAATTGAATTACCAGTGGACAGCGATACAAGGCCAAAACTGAACGAAGAAAAGCGCAAACGCAAGCGCATACCTATAGACAAAAAAGGCGATGCTTTTGTAGCTCGTCATCCACAACAGCCTGGTCAAAACCAACCACACCAGGGGCAGGGCGGACAGCATAACACTGGTCAGCAACCTCCCAGGAGACCTGGTTTGGGCATTATCAAAAGAGAATCCTAACGCAGCTCCGCTTCAACCCAACAGAGGTGGTGGTAGTGGTGGCGGTTTCAAAAGAAATAATGGCCCACAAAGAGGCGGGGGGCTTGCAGCAAGACGCGAAGTAAAAGAAATCGACAAAAAAGAAATCCAGGATAAAATCAGGGAAACACAGGCAAAACTGGCTGGTGCCGGTGGCCGTGGCAAGAGCCTGAAGGCTAAATACCGCAGGGAAAAACGCCAGGAAAATGCTGAACAGGGTTCTGAAGAAATGCAGGATAACAAGCTGCAATTAACAGAGTTCATCAGCGTAAGCGAACTGGCCAATCTGATGGATGTAAGCTTTGCAGAAGTTATTGGCAAATGTATGGGCCTCGGTTTGATGGTGTCCATCAACCAGCGCCTTGAAGCGGACGTAATTGAACTGGTAGCAGGTGAGTTTGGCTTTGACGTAGAGTTTATCGACATGGATAAACAGGCTGAATTGGAAGAAGAGGAGGAAGATGATGATCCGGCAGAACTGAAACCAAGGGCGCCTATTGTAACCATCATGGGTCACGTAGACCACGGTAAAACCTCTTTGCTCGATTATATCCGCAGTGCCAATGTGGTAGCGGGTGAAGCAGGTGGTATTACACAGCACATTGGTGCTTACGAAGTAACATTGCCCAATGGAAAGAAGATAGCATTTCTCGATACACCTGGTCACGAAGCGTTTACGGCAATGCGTGCCCGTGGTGCTAAAATTACAGATATCGCCATTATTGTGGTAGCTGCAGATGATGCGGTGATGCCACAAACAAGGGAAGCTATCAGTCACGCACAGGCGGCAAATGTGCCCATGATATTTGCTATCAATAAGATTGATAAAGACGGTGCAAACCCTAAAAAAATATACGAGCAACTGGCTGGGATGAACATTCTGGTAGAAGAATGGGGTGGTAAATACCAGAGCCAGGAGTTGAGTGCCAAAAAAGGCCTCAATGTAGATTTACTGCTGGAAAAAGTGTTGCTGGAAGCAGAACTGTTAGAGCTAAAAGCAAATCCTGATAAGGAAGCTTCAGGTAGCATCATCGAAGCATCGTTGGACAAAGGCCGTGGTTATGTAGCCACGCTAATGGTTCAAAACGGAACATTGCGCCAGGGAGACCTGATGGTGAGTGGCCAGTATTATGGCCGTGTTAAAGCCATGACCAATGAACGCAATCAACGTGTAGATAATGCGCCTCCTTCTACACCGGTGCAAATATTAGGTTTGAATGGTGCCCCACAGGCGGGTGAAAAATTCAAAATCTATGCAGATGAAGCTGAGGCAAAAGAAATAGCTAATAAAAGAGCGCAAATACTTCGCGAGCAGGGTATACGCACCAAGAAACACATCACATTGGATGAAATTGGCCGTCGCCTTGCATTGGGCAACTTCAAACAATTAAACCTGATTATTAAAGGTGACGTGGATGGTTCTGTGGAAGCGTTGAGCGACTCATTGCAAAAACTTTCTACAGAAGAAGTAGCTGTAAATGTGGTATTGAAAGGTGTGGGTGCCATTACAGAAAACGATGTATTGCTGGCAGCAGCTTCAGATGCAGTTATCGTAGGCTTTAACTGTCGTCCTTCTTTGCAGGCTGGAAGACTGGCCGAGAACGAAGGAGTGGAAATAAAGACTTACTCTATCATCTACAACGCTATTGAAGAGGTGAAGAGTGCGATGGAAGGCTTGTTGGAACCGAAAATACAAGAGAAAATACTTGCCAATGTGGAAGTACGCGAGGTGTATAAGTTTGACAAAGCTACAGTGGCAGGTTGCTTCGTAATGGATGGAAAGATTTACCGAAACTCCCGTATCCGCATTATACGCGACGGTATTGTTGAGTATCCCAAAGGCGAAGGGGCCAGTGCAGAATTGGGCAGCTTGAAGCGTTTTAAAGACGATGTAAAAGACGTGCCTTCTGGTATGGAGTGCGGCTTAACCATCAAGAATTTCAACGACCTGAAAGTGGGTGACGTGGTAGAAGCATTTGAAGAAGAAGAAGTAAAGAGAACATTATAAATATAAAATAGAAGTTTTAAGTTATAAGTGGTAGGTTTTAAGTTGTTTATGCGCTAGCCTGCTGTGAAAAGGTGATGTCGCTGAAAGGCTTGCTTATGCTGCTAAAGAATGGTAGCCTAAAAGTACTTACCACTTAAAACTTATCACTTAAAACTTCTTTCCCCACCAAACTTTTGTTAAAAGCCTTCCCTATCCGCAGGTTTAACACAAACACTGAATATTTTTGAGAACTGTAGCGTTATATTTTTCACTATGAGACAATCTATCCTTTTAATCTTTTTTTCGCTAAGTGCAATGGCTGCGTTTTCACAGGCACAGAAAGTTGTGGCAGATAAAGTAGTAGGCATTGTGGGCGATAAGATTATCCTGAAATCTGAAGTAACCAATGAAATATTGGATCGCCAGCGCAGGAATGAAGCTGTTCCGGAAAATGCAGAATGCATTGTAATGGAGCAGGCGCTTACCATGAAAGCATTGGTATTGCAGGCAGAAAAAGATTCACTTACTGTAGCTGATGATGAATTGGAATCTTTGCTGGACAACCAGGTAAGGGGTTTTATTCAGGCATATGGCTCAAAAGAAGCGTTGGAGCAGATTGCAGGCAGAACAGTTTACCAGATAAAGGAAGATTTTCGTATTCCTTTTAGAGAGAAAAAGCTGGCTGAGATGATGCGTAACAAGATTGTGGAGGGAGTTAAAATAACACCCACAGAAGTAAAAGCATTTTTTGATAAAATACCTAAAGACAGTCTTATTTACCTTGAAAGCCAGGTAGAGATTGGGCAGATAGTACTTTACCCAAAAGCAGGCCGCGATTTGGATAAAAACGCTATCGACGAGCTAAACGATTATAAGAAGCAGGTAGAAGAAGGCACACGCAAATTTGAAACACTTGCAAGCCTGTATACCATGGACCCCGGTAGCAAAAACAGCGGGGGTATGTACAATATCAACCGTACAGAAAAGCAGTGGGACCCGGTTTTTCTACAGGCAGCTTTCCGTTTAAAAGAAGGACAGATATCACCCGTTATTAAAACAAGGTTTGGTTACCACATTATTCAAATGGTAAACCGTGCTGGTGATGATGCTACTATCAGGCATATCTTAATCATTCCCCAGATTACAGACGACGAAATTAAAATTACTGAAAGCAAGCTGGACTCTGTTCGTGCTAAATTAATTGCAGGTACAATTACATTTGGTGAAGCAGTTTCTAAATACAGTGAGGACGAATCTTCAAAATATACTGCAGGTTTGTTGCAGGGGCAAAATGGCACATTCCTTTCTATAGATCAATTAGATAAAGATCTAGTAACGCTATTACCAAAATTGAAAGTAGGTGAGTATTCTCAGCCTGTAACTTTCACTGATGAACGCGGTAAGAAAAGTGTGAGGGTTGTATATCTTAAAACAAGAACAGAGCCCCACGTAGAAAATTTAAAAGACGATTACAACAGGGAAGCACAACGTGCATTGGAAGAGAAAAAAGGCGATGCAATTGAGAAATGGTTCAACAACAAGATTGCCACTTATTACATCATGATAGACGATGATTATAAAAACTGCGCACAATTGCAGAAGTGGATGCAAACTGCGGTGAGCGTTTCCAAGTAGGGGTTAACTCTTAGCTATATTCGAATATACCATAAGCACTGATTTATCAGTGCTTTTTTGTTTACATTTATTCTTAAATTATGTAATTGTATATCAGGGATATTTCGTTTTTTAAACGGTAAACCTATATGTTTCTTTAGAAGTTTAGTACAGCAGCAGTTTTTAATCAGGTAATTATGAGAAGTATTTTAGCGGAAATGACTGCGCCTGACGTTTATCAATCTTCACTGCAGGTGTATACTGTGATTACAGATGTAGAAGGAAATACTTTATCTGTAAATGATACTTTTATTGACGCTGTGAAAATCCCTTTTGAGCATGTTTTCAATCAGCCGTTTATTTCTTTTTTATGTGTGCATGATTTTACATTCCCTTCAAAAGATTTGTCGCCACTTTTTATACAAAACAATTCATTTGAATTCAAAGCATCCTTTCAATCTGCAGGCCCTAAAAGCGTGGAGATGAAATGGATAGTTACCCAACTGCATACAAAGACAGGTGAACAAACATTATTGCAATGGTCTGGTACCGTTATACCGGATAAAAAAAATGGGGCTGTCGTTCCTTCCGGCAAAGAGATTTATAAATCATTGTTTAGTGAGAGCCCACAGCCAATGTGGATTTATGATAGAGTAACATTGATGTTTCTTGATATTAACAATGCTGCGGTTGCACATTATGGTTATACTAAAGAAGATTTTTTAAAGATGACCGTGCTGGATATCAGGCCAGAAAGCGAGCGGAAAAAATTCAAGCAGCATGTTTCACAATTAAATCCTGTAAAAACAACTGACACAACTGTTTGGATACACCAGAAGAAGGATGGTACACTGATAAATGTGGAAGTGCAATCGTATAATTTTAATTTTTCTGAGAAGCAGGCAAGGCTTGTAATTATTAATGATGTAACGCAAAGAGAGCAGACGCAAAATATATTGCGTGAAAGCGAAGAACGTTTTCGCAACATGGCAGACAATGCGCCGGTAATGATTTGGGTAAGCAATGCAGAAGATAAGACAACTTATGTAAACAAGTATTGGACAGATTTTACAGGAATTAGCGCAGTAGAAGCATGTGGAGATGGCTGGAACAAAGTAATACATCCAGGTGATATACATATAGGCATTGGCGAATACAAGAAGGGCTACATGCAAAAAAAACCTGTATCGCTAATTTACCGTTTAAAATACAGAACTGGAGAATACAGGTGGGTATTGGATAAATCAATACCCCGTTATCTGGAAAACGGCGTTTTCCTGGGTTATATAGGCTCGTTGGTAGATATCCATGATTACAAAATGGCCGAGGAGAAAATCAGTTTCCAGGCCCGCCTTATTGAAAATGCTTCTGACGTTATTATTTCTACAGATATCAACTTTAATGTAGTAACCTGGAATAAAAAAGCAGAAGAGATTTATGGTATAGATGCCAGGGATGCTGTATCAAAAAGCATATTAGACATTCTTTCAAAAGCATTTTTAAATACTGCTTCTGCAGATGCTGTACGGCAGCTTAAAGAAAAAGGCCATTGGGAAGGGGAAGTATTGCATAAAAAAGCAAATGGAGAGATTATCTATCTGCTATGCATGGTTTCTGCTTTAAAAGATCACGACAATACAATTACAGGCTACATTTCTGTAAACAGGGACATAACGGAAAAAATAAAAGCAGAAGAAGCCGTAAAAAAATATGAACTAAAATTTAAGGCCATTCTGCAAAACCTGATAGATGTTGTTTTTGTTTTGGATGCAAATGGATTGATTAACTATGTAACACCATCTGTTACTTCTGTATTGGGTTATAAAGATGAAGATCTTTCGGGGCGCAGTGCTTTTAAATACATTCACCAGGATGATATACAGCGCTGCAAAAAGTTATTTGAAGAATTACTCGAAAATCCTGTTTCTGCTATTGTAACAGATGTACGTTTAAAAAATAAAAAAGGCGCCTGGGTGTGGGTTGAAGCAAAGGGCGTTAACAAGTTTACAGATGAAGCCATTAGTGGCGTTATTGTAAGCATACATGATATTTCAGAGCGCAAACAGTCAGAGCAGCAGTTACAGTCTTATTCTGGCCATATCACCAACATACTTAACAGTATTACAGACGGCTTTATAGCGCTGGATCATAAGTATAATATTTTATGGTGGAACCCCATTGCAGAGCAATTGACAGGCATAAAAGATGTGGAAGTGCTGGGAAAAAATCTATGGAAAGTGTTCCCGCTATTAAAAAAGATAAAGCACCTCAATCGCTATCAAAAAGCCATTACAGCAAAAAAAGCATTCTCTTTTGAACTGTATGCTGCAAAGCTGAAAGTGTATTTTGATATTAGTGCTTATCCATCGCAGCAGGGATTGTTTATTTATTTTAAAGATATTACTCATCGAAAAAAACAGCAAATGCTTCTTTCACTGGAGAAAGAAGTATTAGAGCTGAATATGAATGCAGGCACTTCATTGCAGACCACGGTGGATTATTTTCTTTCCGGCATAGAGAAGTTTAATCCTGGTCTTTTGTGTTCTGTGCTATTAATGAACGAAGACAATAAAACAGTGAGGCATTTATCTTCTCCATCATTGCCTCAGGGGTTTATAAAAAAGATAAACGGTTTGCAAATTGGTCCTCAGGCCGGTTCTTGTGGAACAGCAATGTATTTGCGCAAAACAATTGTTGTTACAGATATAAAAGAAGATGCGCTTTGGCAGGCATATCGCCCATTGGCAGCTAAATATAAACTGGCTGCCTGCTGGTCCTTCCCTATAGTTTCTTCTTCTAATACAGTGCTGGGTTCTTTTGCTGGTTACTACAAAGAAAAGATGGCTCCCTCAGAAGAACAATTAGAGTTGTTAAGCCGTGTAGCTACACTAATGGCGGTTATTATTGAAAATAAACAAGCAGCACAAAAAATAAATATTAGCAACGAGCGGTATTTGCTGGCAACAAAAGCTACCAACGATGCTATTTGGGATTATGATATAAAAAATAAAAGTCTCTATTGGGGCGAGAGCTTCTATTCCATTTTTGGATATACTTCCGGGCATCACCCTGGCAAGCACGGATTCTGGGAGAGCAAAGTACATCCCGAAGACAGAGACAGGATAAAAAAACTATACAACACATCATTAAAGAAAAAGGAAAGAGGAGTAGTGTATTCTGAATACCGCTTCAGAAAGGGTGATGATACTTATCTTTTGGTAGCAGACCGTGCATTTATTGTATGGGATGATGACGGCAATGCAATTCGCTTTGTAGGCTCTATGCAGGATATAACCGATAGAAAAAAACTGGAAGGCCAATTGCTGACAGAAGAAATAAATAAACAAAAAACCATTGCACAAGCTGTGGTAGATGCGCAGGAAAAAGAAAGAGCGGAAATAGGCAAAGAGTTGCACGACAATGTGAACCAGATACTTTCTACTTCCAAGCTATACCTGGAGTTGGCGAAAACGGATACAAATCAAAAAGATGCCCTTATTAAGAGAAGTGCGGACAGCATTTTTACAGCAATTAATGAGATCAGGCATATTTCAAAAGCATTGGTTCCACCCAGTGTAAAAGATCTTGGGTTGGTTGATTCTGTGAACGACCTGGTGGAATCGTTGCGGATGACCACTAAATTGAAAGTACAATTCATTTACAGCGGAGATTTTGAAGATTTGATTGATGATAAACAGAAGCTGATGCTTTTCCGCATCATACAAGAGCAGGTAAGCAATGTGCTGAAACATGCTGCGGCCGAACGCATCACAATAGAGCTGAAATTGAATGGGGAACTAATTAACCTTTCAATTGTTGATGATGGCAAAGGCTTCGAACTACAGAAAGTGAAATTTAAGAAAGGTGTTGGCCTAACAAATATTGAAAGCCGGGCCCAGCTTTTCAACGGAACAGTAGAGATTACCACAGCACCCGGAAAAGGTTGCAAATTATTCATTCAGGTACCAATTCATAACACATAAAATACGGACCATGGAAAAGATTACAATTTTGATTGCCGACGATCACAAGCTTATTCGTGAAACATGGACTTACATCCTAAACAGCGATGAACGATTTGAAGTAGTGGCAGAATGCGGTGATGCCGAGCAGGCAGTTGAACTTGCCAAAGAGTTGTCGCCGGATATTATTTTAATGGATATCAATATGGCGCCATTCAATGGGTTTGAAGCAACTGAGAAAATCCGTAAGGTCTCGCCAGATTCAAAAGTAATTGGTGTATCTATGCATTCTCAACCCGCATATGCCAAAAAAATGTTGCAGGTAGGTGCCAGGGGGTATGTAACCAAAAATTCTTCCAAAGAAGAAATGTTTACAGCCATTAGTGAAGTATACAGGGGCAACAAATACGTGTGTGATGAGATTAAAACAATCATCTCTGATCAGTTGCTGGACGATAACCAGGACACACCCAGCATCAACTCACTTACAGAAAGGGAAATGCAAATTATCCATCATATACGCGAAGGCCATTCTTCTAAAGAAATTGCAACGCAGCTGGATATATCGCTGAAAACAGTTGAAGTTCATCGTCACAATATTCTTAAAAAACTAAAGCTTAAAAATTCCGCATCGTTGGTAAACTTTATCAACAGTTCTGCAGGATATGTTTAAACAAGGTGCGGGTATAACAATTGCCAGCCTAAATTTTAACAAGCCCCATTTTCGTGGGGCTTGTTTTTTATCTGTTCACATGTAACTCAGTGTGTTACTGCAATAAATTCTTGTCTTAATAAAACTGTTTATGCTTTTTGTAAGGCCAATGCTTACATAAAGGTTTTTTATCTGGTAAACTCGGCTTATTTTTGCGCCTCATTTCCTACCATGAGTGATGCAATTAAACATGAATGCGGGTTGGCCCTCATTCGGTTACGTAAATCTCTTCCATATTACCAGCAAAAGTATGGTTCTGTGCTCTACGGTCTCAACAAGCTTTACCTGCTTATGGAGAAGCAGCATAATCGCGGGCAAGATGGCGCTGGTATTGCAGCGGTTAAGCTAAATGTAGAACCGGGTTATCCGTTTTTGCACCGTATCAGAAGCGCTGCTCCGCAACCAATAGCAGATTTATTCAGACAGGTTTCAGAAGAAATTGCCGATCTGGAAAAATACCAGCCGGATATAAAAAAGCATCCAGGCTTGCTAAAGGGCCATGTGCGTTTTCTGGGTGAGCTGCTGCTTGGTCATCTCAGGTACGGTACCCAGGGCAAAAACAACGCAGACTTTTGCCACCCGTTTATAAAAAGAAATACCATTCCCGTGCGCAACCTTGCTTTGGCCGGGAATTTTAATTTAGTAAATACGGAAGAACTTTTTTCACTGGTAAATATAGACCCGGGTGAGTTTCAACGCCAGAGTGATTTGGCCGCGATGATGGAAGTGGTACACCACTTTATGGTGAAAGAAGATGAACAGGACCCCGGTCACCTTGACATTGTAAACGTGCTAAAAAAAGCTACCCGTCTTTTTGATGGAGGCTACCACATTGGCGGTTTAATAGGCAATGGAGATGCATTTGTAATGCGTGATGAGCATGGCATACGTCCTTCTTATTACTACATAAGCGAAGACATGATTGTGGCTGCTTCTGAAAGGGCTGCCATCCGTACCAGTTTTAATGTAGGTGAGAATGAAGTGAAGGAATTGATGCCAGGCCAGGCGCTGATTATACGTGCCAATGGCGATTATAGCATTGAGCAAATCTTAGAACCCAAAGAAAGAAGGGCTTGCAGTTTTGAGCGCATTTATTTTTCACGTGGTAACGATGAAAAAATTTATCGCGAACGCAGCATGCTTGGCTATAACCTTAGCAATGCAGTGCTGGATGCCATTAATCACGACTTGAAAAATACCATCTTTTCTTTTATACCCAATACAGCTGAAGTGGCTTTCTTAGGCCTGCAAAAAGGTATGGAAGATTATATGAACCAGGTGAAAGTGCAGCGGATATTATCGTGGGGTAAAAACTACGATGATGAGAAGCTGGCTGAAATGATAAACCGTCGCATCCGCATAGAGAAGATTGCCATAAAGGATGTAAAGATGCGTACGTTTATTACCGAGGATGCTAACCGCAATGAAATGGTGCAGCACGTGTATGACATTACGTACGGCACTTTGCGCAAAGATGAAGATACCCTTGTGGTAATTGACGATTCAATTGTAAGAGGTACAACACTTAAAGAAAGTATTGTGAGAATGCTTTCAAGGTTGCGACCGAAAAAAATAATCATTGTATCATCTGCGCCGCAAATAAGATATCCTGATTGCTATGGTATAGATATGAGCAAACTGGGCGATTTTATTGCGTTCCGTGCAGCAATGGAGCTGTTGAAAGATCACGATAAAGAAGACTTATTGCAGGAGTTGTATGAGCGTTGCCAGGAGCTTTCACGCACAGGGCAATTGCATACAGAAAATGTGGTTCGCCAGGTATATAAGCCTTTTACAACAGCGGAAATTTCTAATAAAATTGCAGAATTAATTACGCCGGAAGGTCTTGATATTCCTGTGCAGGTAATTTATCAAACCATAGAATCACTGCACAGTGCATGTCCGACTAATACCGGCGACTGGTACTTTACAGGAAACTATCCAACGCCGGGGGGTAACCGCGTTGTGAACAAAGCATTTATTAATTACATCGAAAAGAAAAACGTTAGAGGGTACTAAAAATAGTGACAAAAGCTTCCCGATTTGGGAAAGTATTCTGTAAATTTGCAGTACCGTTTTTAAACTGATTTTCCTTTTTTGCGAAAAACCATACTAAAACAGGCCTGTTTTAATTTCAACCAAAACCTCTCCTCCAAAATTTGATGTGTGAAACAGATTAAATTTTTTTAACTTTTCATACATGAAAGTTTTATTGCTTATTCGCCATGCCAAAAGCAGTTGGGATGATGTCACCATTTCCGACTTCAATCGTACCCTAAACGCACGTGGAGTAAAAAATGCCGATGAAATGGCTGCCCGCCTTACGTCCAAAATCAAAAAAATAGATTCATTTATCTCTAGCCCGGCTATAAGGGCAAAAACGACGGCAGAAAAATTTGCAGCCGCATACAATGTAAGCAAAGACGATATTGTGTTTGAAAAAGGCTTGTACCATCCACAGGAAGCTTTTTTTGGAGAAGTTATCAGTAAAACAGACAATGCTTTCAATACGATAGCGATATTCTCTCATAATCCCGCCATTACAGAATACGCAAATACGCTAACAGTTATGCTGCAAACAGACAATATTCCTACTTGCGGAATTTTTGCAGTAAAAGCCAATACAGATGATTGGCAAAGCTTTTCCTCTACCACTAAAGAATTGCTTTTCTACGATTATCCTAAACTGCACAATAGCTAAAAACTATTTGCAGTAAACTATTAAGCCAAAGTTTGGTTGAGCTCGGTTTGCAGCGCTGTTATCAGGGTTTCCAGTTTTTGATCATTTTTGAGTGAAGCTAAATTGGGCAATTGCAGCATTTTGGCTTTTTCAATCAGTATTGGCAAATCAACATTTTCTTGCTGCGCAGCACAGGCATAACCTTTTTCTGAAAGCAGGTTTGCAAGGTATTCCTGCTCGCCCTGGCCTGGCGTGGGTATTACAATGCATTTTTTACCCAATGGTAAAATATCCATTAAAGTACTGTAGCCGGAGCGGCATACAATAATCTCAGCCTCATTAATAAGCGCTTCAATTGCATGTGCGGGTAAATGACTGTGCCGGGTAATTCCAGGAAGAGCATTTTCACTTTTATCAATACCAGGAAGGCCACACACTACAATTGACTGCAGGTGATGTTTGGTTAATTGCTCCATCAGCACTTTATCAAGGATAGAACGCTGCGGTTCCGGACCGGAAAGAAGTATCAATAATGTTTGTTTCTTAACAACAGATATTTGTTTGATTCTTGATAATACGCCAATGTATTCTACCGGGCAATTTGGTTTTTTTGCAGGATGCGATAAATTGCCGGCGAGGTTTATTTCACCTGCAGCATCAGGCACCCAGCAATAATCAAACTGGTTGATATAGGAATAATTGAGTGATTGTACTATAGCATCTGCCCATTTGCCCAGTAAACTATTAATGTGCAACTGGTGTGTAACAAAAATGGATATAACGTCTTTGTTGTGCAAGCCAAAACGGTTATCGGCTATAACCACACTAACCTTGTTTGCACGTAAAAATGAGCGCAACCAACGCTTTTCCCTGTTGATTGCTATCAATATTTTAGGAATTTGAAAAAATATTTTTAAAATAGTTAGTGTCTTATTGACACTATATTTCAGTTTGTAGCCCGGCAAATGCACTATTTCCAGGGTTGGAAACTCTTGTTGCAATAGTATTTTCTGATCACCCTCTGCGGCGATAATAACTTTAAAACCAGCAAATAGCATTTTTTGGATAAGGGGTATGCAGCGGGTGGCATGGCCAAGCCCCCAGTCGAGAGGCGCTACTAGTACGGTATGTGGGCGATTGGCGATAATGTTAATTTTTGCAATTTGTGGTTAAACGATGTACTATTTTGTTAGCAAAATAGTTTAATTTAGAAATTCCAAACCATGAAAAATAGAAACAATATATTAGTATTTGTATTAATGATTGTAGCGATACTGGTAGCAAGTTGTAATAGCGAGCGCCGTGTATCGGGAAAAAATTGTGGTTGCGGAATACACAAAGGTTATGTTGGATATTAAAATCTAATAAGACATGAAGGCTACTAACAGGGATTTGCTTGTCCTGGTGAAAGATGAATCTATGAACCAGTATCAGATTGAGTTGGAACTGGAAAAACTCAATTCTTTGTTGTTTCAATTAGAAACAGTTGACAGTTTTTGTACGGCACACGAGGTGTTTGATATAACGAAACACAAAATTGTACATAACCGTAAAAAGATAGTACAGGTAATACACCAGCCAGCCTTGAAGCCCTTCCAGTTTGTTTGCAATAAAAATTAATTCTCTTATTACGATAAAATAATTAAGCCCCGCATTGCGGGGCTTTTCTTTTTAAGTTAACTGTTGTAATGCATTTTTCAACTGGCTTATTACAGCACCTATTTCTTCTTTCTTACATGTGCCCACACTTAGCCTGTACCAGCTGGATGATGCATCTGCTCCAAAAGCATAAAAAGGAACCACAGCAAGTTTTGCTTCGTTTAAAAGATATGCAGTAGTATCAGCTTGTTTCTCCAGCAATTTTCCACTGGCAGTTTTCTTCCCGGTAAAATCAAATTGTACGGTAAGATAAATAGCGCCCTGCGGCGCAATAGCATCCACTTTAAAGCCTTCTTTCTTTAATTGCTGAAATCCATTGTAAAGGCCATTAAGGCGTTCTTCCAGCTCTTTTTTAAAATTGGTAAGGTAACGGTCTATATTTTCTTTTTGACCCAAATACGCCGCTACAGCCTTCTGCTCAGCCATTGGTGCCCATGAGCCCAAATGCGTCATAATTGCCTTCATTTTATCAATTACCTGTGCCGGGCCTATTGACCAGCCTACACGGACACCGGTGGCAGCAAATACTTTGCTAATGGCATCAATGAAAATAGTATAAGGCCGCATCGCCGGGTTTAATGATACGGGATTGTAATGAACGATCTTTCCGTAAGTAAGCAAAGAATACATCTGGTCGTACATCACATACAATTTCTTTTCAGTTGCACCACGGCTTTCATTTTCTTCTACCACCATCTGGCAGATAGCAGACAAATCTTCTTTTGTAAAAGTCGTGCCAGTAGGATTTTGAGGCGAGCAAAGTGCCAGCAACGTAGCGCCTTTTATGTGTGGCTTTATTTGATCCACTGTAGGCATGAAATTATTTTCTTTGCTTGCTTCTACCACCACATGTTCTGCACCCACAAAATTGGCGTAGTGATTATTATTCCATGAAGGCACAGCATAAATAACTTTATCTCCCGGATCGCAGATAGTCCGAAATAATGAATAGATTAATGGCCTGCCGCCGCCAGCTGCTAATATTTCTGCCTGTTTATAATCCAGGTTTTGTCTTTCTTTCATGAACTTGCTAAGTGCCTCACGCAAATCAAGATTGCCTTCTGCGGCCGGATAGTTTGTAAAATGCTTTCTGTAAGCATCTACAATAGCATCTTCCAGTTCCTGGGGTATGGGAAAAACAGCAGGGTCAAAATCGCCCACCGTAAAATTGTAAATCTTTTCTCCCTGTCTTATTTTATCTCTTATTTCTCCGCCCAGTTTTACTATTTCTGAGCCTACCATATTTGCAGAAAGCCTGGAAAGCTTTAATTCTTCACTCATTGAAAATGGTTTATAATCACAAAGTTAAGGGATATAGCCAGCGGCTTATAACCATCCATAATTTTTAGTCTGCCATTTTTTTTGCAAACATTTTTGTTTTAAAATCTTTCAGATCGGAAAAAGGTACTATCTTTGTCAATGTTTAAACATTAAAATAAATAATATGAAACAAATAGCTCTATTTTCAGTATTGGCTGGTGGCCTGATAGCCGCTTCTGCTTTTACAGTACAAAAAAACAAGGAATCAGTAAAAGATAATACCGTTGCAGCGCCAACCCAGGCTGCTGGCAAATGGGTGTTGGATAAAGTGCACAGCAACGTAAGGTTTTCTGTTGCCCACCTGGTAGTATCTGATGTGGATGGAAGTTTTAAATCTTTTGATGGCGGCATGACCAGCAGCAAACCAGATTTTACAGACGCAGCAATAACTTTTACTGTAGATGTAAATTCTATCAATACAGACAACGAAAACAGGGATAAACACCTGCAGTCTGATGATTTCTTCAATGCAGCAAAATTTCCGCAAATGAAATTTGTTAGCAAATCTTTCCAATCATTGGGAAGCAACAAATACAAGCTGACCGGTGATTTAACCATCCGCGACGTAACAAAAACAATTTCTTTTGATGTGACTTATGGCGGCACTGTAACTTCTGCTGCAATGGGTGGCACACATGCAGGTTTTAAAGCAAAAACCACCATCAACCGTTTTGATTACAATTTAAAATGGAGCGCAGCTACTGAAGCGGGTGGCATGGTAGTAGGTAAAGACGTAGAAATTACTTTGAACATAGATATGAAAAAAGCGTAAGCAAAGCCCATTTTGCACAAAAACAAAGCCCTCCAAAATTTTGAAGGGCTTTTGTTTTATTATTCACTCTTGTGTTTATCGTTGTATTGCTTTTCTGCGTCTTTAGCTTTTTCAAAATCAAGCACCACACCGTTGATGCAATAACGCAAACCTGTTGGTGGAGGGCCATCATCAAATACGTGGCCTAAATGAGACTTACACCTGCCGCATTCTACTTCTGTTCTTTTCATACCATAAGAATTATCTGGCAGGTATATAATACTGCTCTTGCTAATTGGCTGATAGAAACTCGGCCAACCGCAACCACTTTCAAATTTGGTATCGCTTTTAAACAACGGGTTGCCGCAAACTGCACAATAGTAAGTGCCTATCTCTTTAGATGTTTCAAAAGGACTGGTCCATGGACGTTCTGTACCTTTTTGCCTGGCGATATTGTAAACGTCTGCAGGCAAAATCTTTCTCCACTCTTCATCACTCATGTTTACCGGTTTGGTATCCGTTCTTGAGAACACCGGGTTTTTTCTGTTGCTGGTATCCATACTGTTTGTTTTTTTAGTGTTGTTGGCTGTTTGCGAATAGCTGCACTGTGCAAAAACTGCTGGCAACAGCATTAATAAAAAAAGGCTTTTAAAATTTTTCATACGCTTACTTTATACAACAAATCTACGGGGCAATGGTTGGGGCGGATTGTCATTGTGCTGACACACAACATGCTTTAACAATTTAGAAAATTTATAAAGAATAGCCTAATGTGCCGCAGCAGGGGCGAAAGATTTTTCGCCCTTATGTTACCTGTCCAAAATTGTTAACGTATTTCTAAGGCTGTTACTTTATATTTGTCACTCTTCAAAAGGTTAAGCAACTATGTTCAATTTGATTTTATTTGGCCCTCCGGGAAGTGGAAAAGGTACTCAATCTGAAAAATTAATGGCAAAATATGGCCTTAAACACCTGTCTACAGGCGATTTATTGCGCAGTGAAATTGCCAACCAGACTGTTTTAGGACTGGAAGCCAAAAAGCTGATGGACCAGGGCCAGTTGGTGCCCGATGAGGTAGTAATTGGCATGATTAAGTCTGCATTGGCCAATAATCCGCAAGCCAAAGGTTTTCTGTTTGATGGCTTTCCACGTACCAAAGCACAATCTGAAGCCCTGGATGCTTTGCTGAACCAATACAATGCTTCTATCAATGTGGTGCTTGCATTAAAAGTAAGCGAAGAAGAATTGGTAAAAAGATTGCTGAACCGCGGCCTTACTAGCGGAAGAAGCGATGATACCAAAGAAGAAGTAATCCGCGCCAGGATCACAGAATACCATAACAAAACCTCTGCTGTTGCAGATTACTACCATCAATTTGGCAAAGTAGAAATGGTGCAGGGTGAGGGCGGCGTAGATGAAATTTTTGATCTTCTGTCAAAAGCGATTGATAAAAAACAGGCAGCCTGATTTTTTATTAGCCACAGATTAACTGATTACCTCCCCGAAAAGTGGATGCATATTGTTTGCAACCTCAAGTTGTAATGCATTAAATTATTACCTGCCTTACGGCAAAATTGACACAGATAGCTGGTTTCTTCAAAGTCCCAAAGGGATTAGAATCTGTGTTAATCGTATTTTGCAATTATCTCTATTATGTAATTGGATTCTTGCCCAATTAATCAACCAGGCAGTTGCTTCAATAACAAAATCTGTGAATCTGCGGCATTTTTTTACTATCTCTTCTAATTGGTCTCAATTCGTAGTTATACCTGCTTCTTTCTTTTCTGCATTTTTATATACAGCATTATTCCAACGGCCACCATCAGAATTTGTGCAGCTGCCCAAAACATGGTACTAAAATCTTTTATTGGTTTGCCGGCCCAGGCCATAAACTCATGTTTGTGAAATAATGCAAAGCTGTAACCTTCTGCTAAGTTTTTATCGTTTATGCGTGCTGCTAATTTGCCGCTGGATGTTTCTATATAAAGGCGTTCATTGCTATTTGATGTGTAAGATATTTTCCAAACAGGCAAACGCTTGTTGATGAAACCATACTCTCCGCCAAACTTTGTAATAAGCGAACTGCTTTTAATGTTTGTTGCTGGTTGTTTGCTAAACAAACCTGCAAGCGATGCAGCATATTGCGCTTCGCCATTTTGCAATACACTGTAATCAGTTGCTTTTATATAAAGACAATGGACAGGGTTTGCAGACATTGATTTCATTAAATCCGATCCTTTTGTTTCTACTGTAGTTTGCTGTTTGTTTTGCAGGAATACCTGCCAATAGGTTTCATTATTGATAGAAACAAAACCAATGTTTGAGATGCTGCTGCCAACTTGTATTAATTGTTGCAAACCACTTATAGTGAAGACTGCTTCTTCTGCAGAAAAATGATTGTTTGCAAAATATTTAGAAGTATCGTCTGGTGCTAATTTTGAAAAAGCATGATAAGCACCGCTACCGGTAAACATCAACGTAAAAAGGGCAATGCAAACTGATGTAATGCGATGCAGCTTTCTTGCTTTGATTACTGTGTTGCCATTTGCTTTTTTTGTTTTGGTGGTAAAGAAAATATACAACCCCATAAGCGTGGTAAGAAAAGCCATTCCTGTTAGCAGCACCATGATATAATATTTGGCATTGCCAAATACATTCATCCATTCCCAGGTATGAAAAAGCCCGAAGATAGTGTCGAAGAAAGCTCTTTTGTCATCCATGGCAAATGCAAAACGATC
Source organism: Chitinophagaceae bacterium (assembly GCA_047602295.1). GTDB lineage: Bacteria > Bacteroidota > Bacteroidia > Chitinophagales > Chitinophagaceae > JACMLD01. The sequence goes on from JASGHP010000001.1 coordinate 641,270, forward strand.
ACCGGTAGTTTCAACATAAATGCGAATACCATCTGCTCTGTCGAAACTTACTTTATAGACCGGCAGCAGGCGATTGATGAATTTGTATTCGCTATTGAAATTATTAAGCAGGAAAACATTTTTGATGCTGCTGCCTTTTTCATTTAGCAATACAAAAGAAGTAGCTGCATCACAACAATCATGTGCATCCACAGCAGCGCTTATATCTTTTACGGGTGACGTTGCAGCATAAGTATCATGCTGTTTTATTGGTTGCTCCTGTCCTTCTAAAAATTGTTTAGCGATATAACGTGCATAAAGCATATCTCCATTCGGTAATTTTTTTCCGTTTAGAGTGCTTAAGTAAACCGGGTTTTCATTTACCTTTTGTTGCACCTGGTAAAACCAATTGGTATCTATATGTACCAGTCGTGCATTATGAAAGAATGAGATGCTGTTTTTTTGCAGCGCACCTTTCATTGATATGCGGAGCTTATTGCTATCAATCTGCCAGGGCGATAAAGATTGCGTAGCCACTTTTGGTCTTATGTTGGTCATAATAGGATGCATAAAACCACTTGCCGCCCATAATATTACCGGCAATGCAATTATCAAACTGCAGGTGCGGTGCCATTTATAAATATTTCTGCGGAGCATATTGTGTTGTTGAACAATAAAAAAATAAAAGCTATTTGCCCAAATGAACAGAGAAGCCAAGCGTAAACTCTCTGGGATCTCCCAAACTGTAGGTATAACCATAAGTTGATTTGCTGGCCAGCACTGCATAGTAGTGATCAAGAATATTCAATGCATTTATCCATGTTTCAAACCTGCCAAACGTATAACCTGCTCTTGCATTGAATGTTTCAAAGCCGGGGTATTTTGCAGTGTTTGCATTGTCCATGAAATAGCTTCCCTGGTGTTGCCATTCTATACCCATTCTAAAACCTTTTAACCAATTGGGTTTATACTGCAATTCTGTATTAGCAATAAAATGCGGTGCAGCGGCCATCTGATGTCCGCTATAATCGACTCCTTTTTCTATGTCTTGTATAAAAGTATGATTGGCGTTGGTAGCGCTTACACGAAACATCCATTGAGAAGTTGGTTTGTATGTAACACCATACTCAATACCTATATGCCTTGTTTTTCCCGCGTTCTGATTTTGATAAGAGCCATCATCCAGGCGAACAGAAATGATTTCATTTTTTCCATTCATTAAATAGAAACTATAATCTGCATAGAGTTTGTTTTTAACCAGCGATAGCCATCCACCAATTTCATAGTTATAAAAATTCTGCGGTTGCAGGTAAGGCACTTTTACACTGTTAAACAATTCTGTTACCTGTGGCGGAACATAACCTTCGCTATAGTTTGCATAGAAACCAAGCTGTTTGTAATTATAAGTAAGACCAAGCTTAGGTGTAAAGCGGGTGAAATCTTTAATGGTAGAAGGTGCCCCGGTAGAAGCGGATGCTGGCAAATGATTGTTGAAGTTGAAATGATAATAATCGTAGCGTACAGCTATAACTGCTTTTAATCTTTTAAGCGGAGAAAATTCATAATTAAGATAAGAAGCATAGTTGTTGATGCCGGTGCTGTAATTGCTTAACAGTGAATCTGTGCTATTGTAAGAAACATAGCGGCCTTTGCTATCTCGTTGAATTTTTATGTAGTTAGCAACATAGGTAGAGGGGCTGATGTCTACACTAACACCACCAGAGAGGCGACTATTCATCCAACTTATTTTTTGTGTATGCTGTGCCAATAAAATGTAACTATTGAAAGAGCTGTTATTTAGTTGACCATTTGCCAATGATGCATTTGTAAAATTGTTGGTGACGTAGTAAGAAGGGTTTTGCTTTACTGAATTGTTTCTGTATGCAATGCTAACCTGCGTCTGGCTGTTATTGTTCCATTGCTGATTCAATTGAGATCGGATACGCAATGCAGTTGTCTTACGATAATTAAAAGTATACAGCGTACTATAGTTTCTATTATTGAAATGTACACTGTCCAAACTGCCGCCACCCATGTCGCTGTAATAATCAACATAAGTAATGCTATTAATGAGAGAAGTCTTATCGGAAATTTTATTATCGTTCCTGAGTGTAATAGCTGTTTTATGAAAATTGGTAGCATCAACAGGGCCATTGTTCCTGTTAGCGTAATAACCGCTTAGCAGAAAGCCGGATTTTCCAAACGTGTTGCCTGCTTGTATATCGGTTCTTTTGTAGCCGTTGTTGCTTGCCTGCAAACTAATGGTTGCTTCGGCTACTGCAGGCGATGCTTGTGTGATGATATTGACTGCACCACCAATTGCTTCTGCACCATATTGCGATGAAGCAGGTCCTTTGATGATTTCTATCTGCTTCATGGCTGCCATATTCATTTCCAACATCGCATTGTGGTTGTAGATGCCTGTAGTGCGAATGGGCAATCCATCTTCCAGGTACAAAAACATACTGCGTGTAGTCATGGGTTGACGAATACTCATTTCATGTTGTTCGTTGCCCAGGTTTACCATAAATACGCCGCTTACTTTGTTTACCAGGTAGTCTAAGCGATTTGCTTTTGTGTCTGCTATTGTTTGCTGACTGATAGTATTAATAGCCACGGGAACTTCTGTTCTTTTTTGAAATATCCTGCTGGCGCTAACAACTACTTGTTGCAATTCTTTACCTGTTGCTTCGAGGCTGATTGCATTAAGCGTTTTATTGCTTGCAATTATTTCTTTTTGCTGATAATTACTAAAACTTACTATAATAGATGAATCGTTGCTGGTTAGTGAGAAATTGCCATTGATGTCTGAACTAGCTCCGTGATTGTGTTTATCTGTTATGGTGGCGCCCTGCAATGGTTCCTTGCTGCGGGCATCAAAAATTTTTCCCTTTATGATGTGTTGCGATTGTGCTGTGTATGCGCATAACATAGCCAGCAGCGCAATTATAATTGGCTTCATGTTGTTTGGTTGAAGTTGAAATGTGTGTATGACAATAACATGTTGAATAGCCGCAAAAGATCAACAGCGATACATTGGCTGAAGTGTGCGACGGTGCAACAATAACAAACCCATGTTACTGTTGTCAGTAACAAAAAATAGCTAAGCTTATAACATGATTATTGCAATAAGAAAGGAAATCAACCAATGGAAGGCGGGCGCAATAGCGAATAGCTTCTGTCTACAGTTGCTTTTACTATGAAATGAGTGCTAACGTGGAGAGTTATAATTTTTATACCGACTGGCATCTTGCAGAAAGCATTGGCAGGTTGCACTTCATTTTTATTTTCTGCTTTTCTTTCCAGGTTGTCCTGGTCATCTTTTTCCTGCTGATCAAGCTTTTTCATCATCTGGCATTTGCCATTGCAATGCATTTCTTTTCGGGCCTTGTTAATACAGTCCTTAGCGTATGCAGTGGTATTAGCATAGTAATCAAGCACAATAACAGTTCGGCAAAAAGTACTGGCTGTAAAAGCCAATATCAATACTGCTGCTGTTAATTGTTTCAACATAATTCTTTGCACTTGAAGTGTTGGAGCCGCAAAAGTAGTACAGCTTTTATAAAGATCGACTGATTGTTTACTTTTCTTTTCAATTAATTTTAGTGTGCATTTAAAAGCCAGCCATATGAATAAACTTCAAAATTTTGTAACAGGCCATTGGATAACCGGTGATGGTGAAGGCCAGCTATTATATAATGCCGTTAATGGTAACCTTATTGCAAATGCCACAACCAAAGGAATAGATTTTGAAGCGATGCTTCATTACGGAAGAGAGAAAGGAAATCCTGCTTTGCGTAAAATGAGTTTTCATGAAAGAGGGGGAATGTTGCGTGCTTTGGCCTTTCATCTAATGGAGCATAAAGAAAAGTTTTATACAGTCAGTTATCAAACCGGCGCTACCAAAGCAGATAGCTGGATAGATATTGAAGGTGGCATTGGTAATTTATTTGCAAATGCTTCATTGCGCAGAAAATTTCCCGATGAGTTTTATTGCCTGGATGGTGAACCACATAACCTTAGCAAGGCGAATACTTTTATGGCACAACATATATTGGTGCCGAAAGAAGGAGTAGCTGTACATATCAACGCATTTAATTTTCCTGTGTGGGGCATGCTGGAAAAAATTGCCGTGAATTTATTGGCTGGCATGCCGGCTATTGTAAAGCCAGCTACTATTACTTCTTATTTAACGGAGGCTGTAGTAAAAGAAATTATCAGCAGTGGGATTTTACCAGCCGGCGCATTGCAACTCATTTGCGGAAGTGCTGGTGATTTATTAAATCATGTAGGTGCACAAGATGTAGTTACGTTTACCGGTTCTGCCACAACTGGTTTATTACTGAAGTCTAACCAAAACATACTCCAACAAAACGTGCCATTTACAATGGAAGCTGATTCATTGAACTGCATTGTCTTGGGTGAAGATGTAATGCCTGGTCAGGCAGAGTGGGATATTTTTATAAAGGAAGTAAGAAAAGAAATAACAGTAAAGGCGGGGCAGAAATGTACAGCTATCCGAAGAATATTTGTGCCCGAAAATAAAATGGAAGACGTATCCAAAGCATTGTCTGCCGCATTGACACAAACTGTTATTGGGAATCCATTACATGAGAAAGTAAGAATGGGGGCATTGGCAGGGCAATCGCAAAGAGATGAAGTGAAAGCGCAAGTGCAGAAGTTATTAGCATCCAGTCAACTTGTTTACGGCAGTTTAGATAGTGTTGAACTTACCGATGCAGATGCTGTCAATGGCGCATTCATCAGCCCTTTATTATTATTGAATGAACAACCTTTTGCTACGGAAGAATCGCACAGCATAGAAGCATTTGGTCCCGTAAGTACATTAATGCCATACAAGAATATGGATGATGCCATTGCCCTCAGCAAAAAAGGGGAAGGTTCTTTATGTTCAACTATAGTAACTGCCAATAATAATCTTGCACGCCAATACGTGCTGGGTGCAGCAACACATCATGGAAGAATTTTAGTGTTGAACAAAGATTGCGCAGCGGAAAGCACCGGGCACGGATCGCCTCTTCCTTTATTGGTGCATGGTGGCCCTGGCAGGGCAGGTGGCGGAGAAGAAATGGGTGGCATACGTGGCGTAAAACATTATATGCAAAGAGTGGCAGTGCAGGGCTCGCCAACTATGCTAACGGCTATCACGCATGTTTACCAGCCTTATGCAAAAGGAAATGCATCTGAAGTTCATCCTTTTAAAAAATATTTCGAAGAATTAGAAATAGGCGATCAAATCATTACAGAAAAAAGAACAATCAGCAGCAAGGATATTGATGCTTTTGCAACATTAAGCGGTGATCATTTTTATGCGCATAGAATTAATACAGACTTTGCAGGTACTATGTTTGAAAAGCAAGTAGCGCATGGCTATTTTATTTTAAGTGCTGCCGCAGGATTGTTTGTAGATGGAAGCGATAAAGGTCCGGTGCTGTTAAACTACGGCATTGATGAATTGAGGTTTACTAAACCTGTATATCCCGGCACGGAAGTATATGTGCGTTTCACTTGTAAAGAAAAGTTGCCACAAGACACAAAAGATGAAAACGATATACCTAAGGGAATTGTAAAATGGTATGTTGAGATTTTAGATGAAGGAGATGAACTTGCAGGCGTTGCTACTATCTTAACAATGGTGAGAAAAAGTGAAAAGTAAAAGTGCAGGATTTAAAACCAGCTTGCTTAATTTTGGGTTTGATAAAAAAACTTCAGTGTGTTAAAGAACTGGTTCCAGGAAGGATTAATAGAAGCAGGCTGCGATGAAGCAGGCAGAGGCTGTTACGCGGGGCCTGTGTATGCGGCTGCTGTAATATTGCCCACCAATTTTTTTCATCCATTATTGAACGATTCTAAAAAATTATCTGCAGAAGAACGTTACGAGCTGCGACCTGTAATTGAAGCGCAAGCGATTGATTTTGCAGTGGGCATTGTAGATGAAGAAGGTATTGATACGCTTAATATTCTTTGGGCTTCTGTAAAAGCAATGCACCTGGCAGTTGCACAATTGAAAAAATCAAAGCCTCAATTACTGCTGATAGATGGCAATCGCTTTAAAAAATACCGCGGCATACCACATCAATGTGTTGTAAAGGGTGATGGAATTTATGCTTCTATCGCAGCCGCCAGCATCCTGGCAAAAACTTACCGCGACGATCATATGATGCGCCTGCACGAATCTTTCCCGCATTATCAATGGAATAATAACAAAGGTTATGGCACTGCAGTACATCGCAAAGCCATAGAAGAGTACGGCATTTGCATCCATCACCGCAAGAGTTTTAATATTTTACCCGGGCAAGAAGCACAACTTGAACTGCTTTAGTTGCTTCATATCCTTTCAAAAAATTACTTACGATCTGTCGAAAAGCTTTTCCAGGTAATCGTTTTTAAATTCTATATAAGTTGGATTGCCGCTTACCGTTGTGTTTGGTTGTGCACACGCAAATAAGTCATTCAGCAATGTTTCCATTTCTTTTTGTACCAGTTGTTTACCCGGTTTTATTGACTGTTGATAAGCCATGGAGCGTACCAGCTTCTCTCTCTTCGAAAATTTTACATCGCTGCTGAAGTGTTTGTATTGTTCCAACAAATTCTCGATAACCCTTTTCTCATTGCCTGTTTCCACATCTCCTGGTGTGCCATGTATTACAAAAGCATCTTTGCCAAATGGCTCAGCCTGGTAACCCAGCAATTGCAATTCAGCCAACAATTCATTTAAAAGAATAGCATCCGCAGTGCTAAACTGTAAGGTGACAGGAAAAAGGCTTTGCTGGCTTGCAATAGCTTTTCCACGCAGAGCTTCGCTGAAACGCTCGTACAAAACCCTTTCATGTGCCAACTGCTGGTTTACTAAAATATAACCTCTATCAGTAGACGCAATTATGTATGCCTGGTGCAATTGCAGGAAAGGTGTATCAGCCAGCAGTTGAAACCTGATGCCGTTATTAACCGCAGGTTGACTGCTGAAGTCGGGCGCCGTTGCTTCAGGGTTTTTAATACTGTCCAGCAAAGACTCAAACTTTGTGTCTTTTGCCGTTGTATTGGCAGGTTCATAAAAATCTCGCCAGTTTTTTAACTCTGCTGCTTTATTAGGCTCTATAAAATGCGCCTGGTGTTTTTGTGTAAAGTTTTTATAAAGATTTGACGAAGTAGCTGCTTCCTGTTTATCTGCAGTAAATGGTTTGGATACTGCATCGAGTTGCTGGATATTAATGTCAAGATCAAATTCCAAAGCGGGTGTAATGCTGAACTGTGCCAATGCATGTTTGATGGCGGCATGCACAAATGCATAAACAATCTTCTCGTCCTCAAATTTTATTTCCTGTTTGGTAGGATGAACGTTAATGTCAATCTGCGAAGGATCAAGATCTATAAATAATACATAAGCCGGAAAACTATCTGCCGCAACAATTTCCTGGAAAGCATTCATTACAGCATGATTGAGGTAGGCACTTTTTATAAAACGGTTATTGACAAAGAAATACTGATCACCTCTTGTTTTTTTAGCAGTTTCGGGTTTACCTACAAAACCATAAATGTTTAAATAGTCCGTTTTTTCCTGTACCGCTACCAACTTAGCATTGTAGCTACTGCCCAGTATTTGAACGATGCGTTGCTTAAGGCTGCCTTTTTCCAAATGGAACATTTCCTGCCCATTGCTGGTAAGCGAAAAAAATAATTCAGGGAAAGCCATAGCGACGCGGATAAACTCATCTACAATGTGTCGTGTCTCCGAAGCATTGCTCTTTAAAAAATTGCGACGGGCGGGTACATTAAAGAACACATTCTTCATAGCAATGCTGGTGCCGTTATTTGCAGCAATTGGCTCCTGCTTTATTACCTGGCTATTTTCTATAGTAATGAAAGTGCCCGTTTCATCTTCTGCTCTTTTTGTTTTCAGCTCCACTTGTGCCACTGCGGCAACAGAGGCTAGCGCCTCTCCGCGAAAGCCCATAGTGCGTATGCGAAAAAGATCGTCAATATTGGCAATTTTGGAAGTAGCATGCCGCTCAAAAGCCATGCGGGCATCAGTTTCGCTCATGCCTTTGCCATTATCTATTACTTGTATCAATGCCTTACCGGCATCGTTTATGATGAGTTTAATTTCTGTAGCGCCGGCATCTACTGCGTTCTCTAACAGCTCTTTTACAGCACTTGCAGGCCTTTGAATAACTTCTCCGGCTGCTATCTGGTTTGCAATATTATCGGGCAATAATTGTATGATATCTGGCAAAATCTCCTCCTTCCTTTAAGAGGGCGAAAATAAGATTAATAAGGTGAAAGAAAATGTTGAATATTAGTGCCAGATACCAGTAAAAATCTACTGTAAACTGGCAATCGTCTTTAATAGAAAATAAGAGTTGAGTGAATACAGTAGTTGAAAAAACAGGATTTCTTCTACTAACTTATAAACAATCAGATTTTAATCTGGATATATGAAGTGTTTCAGAGCTTCCTATCTGCACATTATCGTTAATTTGTATCCCAATCAACTATAAGAAGCAGTTATGAAAAAAGGATTTCTAGTTTTAGCCCTTTTGGTTCAGTTATCAGCAATGGCTCAGCACAGTTCTTCATTAAATGCCAGTCAGTGGGTAGACAGTGTTTTTAAAACCCTTAGCAATGATCAAAAGATTGCCCAGCTAATGGTAGTGAGGCTTTCCAGTGGCAATGCGGCAAAAACAGAAGTGGTTTTTCATAACGCAGCAGTAGAAGAAGCCATCCGCAAATACAATGTTGGTGGCATCTGCCTTTTCCAGGGCGGGCCTGTTACGCAGGCAAATTTTATCAATTATTTTCAGTCCATTGCCAAAACGCCTATCATGGTTTGTATTGATGGAGAAAACGGTGTAGGCATGCGAATGGACAGCGTGGATGGATTGCCCAGGCAAATGATGCTGGGCGCCATGTCTGATCCAGCATTGATTTATCAATATGGAAAAGCGGTGGGCGAGCAATGCAAGCGTGCCGGCATACAGGTAAACTATGCGCCGGTGGTAGACATCAATAACAACCCCGACAACCCCGTAATTAACGACCGATCTTTTGGAGAAGACAAATACAAAGTTTCCTCTTTTGGCGTAAACTACATGCGTGGTATGCAGGATGCGGGTGTAATGGCATGTGCCAAACATTTTCCGGGGCATGGAGATGTGGCAGTTGATTCTCACTTAGACCTTCCCGTTATAAATAAAACAAAAGAGCAATTAGACTCGCTGGAAATATATCCTTTCAGGGAAATGATAAAAGCAGGTGTGGGCAGTATTATGGTAGCACATCTTTCCATACCCGCAATAGACAATACTGCCAACAGGCCAACTTCTATATCTTACAACAATGTAACTACCCTATTACGCAATGAACTTGGTTTTACCGGTCTTACTTTCACAGATGCACTTGAAATGAAAGGCGTAGCTAAATTTTTTCCGGATGGAGAAGCTTCTGCTCAATCATTAATTGCCGGTAACGATATGCTTTGTCTGCCAGGTGATATACCAGGAGCTATTGAAAAAATAAAAGCCGCTATTAAGAAAAAGAAATTAAGCTGGGATGATATTGACATGCACGTAAAAAAAGTTTTGCTGGCCAAGTATCAATATGGTTTGGCAAACAATCAGCCAATAGAAACTTATCATCTTACAGAAGATCTTAACCAGCAAATTGCTCCTATAAAAAGAACAGTGGCAGAAAATGCGCTTACACTCTTGCGCAACGATGAACCTTTTATTTTTCCATTGCCTGCCAACACAAAAAAGAGAGTGGCATATATAGGTTTTGGACTTACGCAAGACAATGCTTTTGCCCAGCGCATGCGCACCGATTACAAAGCGCATACTTATTATTTCGATTACAAACTTGACAGTACACAAGCAAATGCATTGCTTCAGTTAATAAAAAACAGGTACGATGTTGTGGTGATTGGTTTGCACAACTATGCCCGTTATCCTGCCAATAATTTCGGCATTAGCCCGGTAGCATTATCATTGATACAACAAATACAACAACAGTTTAGTACGGTTACATTTGCTTTTGGAAATCCTTATGCAATAAAGAATTTCTGCAATGCTAAAAACCTGGTAGCTTGTTATGAAGACGATGAAATTGTTCAGCAAACCGCTGCTGATTTACTGAATGGTCGGTTTACGCCGAAAGGGCGCCTGCCTGTAACTGTTTGCCCAACGCTTTTATATGGAGCTGGAATTTCTCCTGTAAAGCTGATGCCCGAAGCTGCACCATCAACTGTGGGATTGAACGCTGCCAAACTTAACGTTATTGATTCTATTGCCAATGATGCTATTAAAAGACATGCATTCCCCGGTTGTGTGGTGTTGGTAGCAAAAGATGGAAAGATTGTGTTTGATAAATCTTACGGTTATCTTACTTACGATAGTATTCAGCCTGTATACCGCGAAACCATTTATGATATGGCTTCTGTAACCAAGATAATGGCTACACTTTTATCTGTAATGCATTTGTACGACGAAGGGAAAATTGATCTTCAAAAAACATTGGGCGATTATTTACCGTGGACAAGAAACACCAATAAGCAGAATTTAAAAATCTGGGATATTCTTCTGCACCAGGCCGGGTTGAAATCTTTTATTCCTTTCTTCCGGGAAACAGTAGATACCAACCGCGTTGATTTGGTGTCTGGCAAATTCTTTACGTTTAAACCAGATTCTTTACATAGTGTGCGTGTAGCAGACAATATGTTTATGCGCAACGATTGGACTGATACTATTTACAAGCGCATTATTGTATCGCCTGTTGGCCCTAAAGATGTGTATGTGTACAGCGACAATGATTTTATTTTCCTTGGTAAAATTGTGGAAGCGCTTAGCGGCAAAACACTTGATCAATATGCAAAGGAAACTTTTTATGACAAGCTGGGGCTGACTGGTACAGGCTTCAAACCACGCAATCGTTTTCCATTAACGGATATTGCACCAACAGAAAAGGAAAAAGGTTTTCGCAATCAATTGCTATGGGGCGATGTGCATGATCCGGGAGCAGCAATGTTTGGTGGTGTTGCCGGACATGCAGGTTTGTTCAGCAATGCTTATGATATGGCCATCTTGTGCCAGATGTTGCTGAATGGCGGCACTTTTAACGGTCAACAGTTTATTAAAAAAGAAACCATTGATTATTTCAGCCAATATCATAGCAATATTAGTCGCCGCGGATTGGGTTTTGATAAACCTGAAAAAGACAATGCTACAAGCAAAGATCCATATCCTGCCCGCTCTGCTTCACCAGAAACAATTGGGCATACGGGTTATACCGGCACTTGCTTCTGGATAGATCCAAAATCTAATTTCAGTTTTATATTTCTTTCCAACCGTGTAAATCCTGATGGTGGTGCAAATACTAAAATAACCACCATGAGCATCAGGCCAAAAATTATGGAAGCCATTTACCAGGCAATGGAGAAATAGAGCTACAAGTTTAAAGCTGCAAGCTGCAAGTCGGGAAGCACAGTTTAAATGCTAATGACTTGCAGCTTGCAGTTTATAGCTAGCAGCTAGTTCTTCACGCCCGGATAATTGCTTACCAATTCCAGCTCATAATTTTCGTTGAGCTTTAACAGGCGAATAAAGTTGTGCAATTCTATAGAATCATTCGCATCTGCGTATACCTGGTCGTGTGCCAGCAATACCAATTGCTCGGGCGTTCTGGTACGGTGGTGCGCAAATACGCTGTCTATTTGCCGCATCAGGTCGTCTGCAGTATTCTGTAACGTTAAGTCCTTAGCATTGTAATGCCACTCCAAATCCCAGCCCATAATTGCAAAGCCTGCTTTCTCTAATGAGTCTACCGCCATCTTGCTTTTTTTAAGATCTGTATATTGTATGGTATCTATGCGCCAGGTATTGCGACCAGGTGTTCGGCAAATATTATTATTCAACCCAAGGCTATCCTGGCTATGCCTGAAGTCATTAATAACAGAATCAGGATCGTTATAAAAATTTTCGTAGTGATTGTGCTCTGCATGCGTATAGCTATGGTTGCACAACTCAATTTGTTTTGCCATTTTAAGACTGTCCCAGGTTTGTTGCTGGCCTGTGCTGGCAAATACATGTTCGCCCACAATAAAGAAGGTAACAGGCACTTGCTCTTCCTGCATAATGTGCAGCACTTTTTGTGTGCCATGGTTTGGCCCATCATCAAAAGTGAGATAGATTTTTTTCTTCTTCTTTTTAGTAGGAGGTTTATTCTTCGCCAATGCCTTTTCGGGTTTTTGGCTAGTTTTTACCTGGCTGGTGAAAAATTTTCCTTTGCCGGCATGTTGGTACACGGCAAGGCATGCAAACAATAAGATTGTTCTGAGAAAATAGGAAACTGCCTGTGAGCTTCCCTGATTGTCGGGGTCCATAAAGTTTAGGGGAATTATTTACATAAATGTAGTAAGCGGAAAAATGCTTTGCAAAATCCGTTTGGTTAAAGAATTTGTAAAACCATAAGAAGGTTTCAAGTCGCAAGCTTCAAGCTACAAGTGCTGATGGAAATGTTCTTTCGTTAGTTAGCAATTTCAAAATGCTGAGACAGGTTTTAAATGCTATAAAGGCAACGCTTGCCTCTTCGGGAAAACCTTGTAGCTTGCGGCTAACAACTAGTAGCTGATCTTCATGCAAGCTTCCTTTCTTCAAACGATGTTTTTCTTGTTAGCTGGTATTGCTGTTATTGTTTTGCTTACGGCAAAATTCAGGGTGCATGCGTTTTTTGCATTGCTGCTGGCTTGCTTTGTAGTAGGAATAGGGATAGGGATGCCGGTAACCAATATCATAAATACAGCGAAAGATGGTTTTGGCAATATTATGAAGTCGCTGGGATTGATAATTGTGCTGGGCACCTGCCTGGGCATTGTGTTGCAACACACAGGCAGTACCAGTGTAATAGCCGGTTTTATCAGCAAGAAAACAGGGAAGCGTTTTGCATCGCTGGCAATGAGCATTACAGGTTTTGTAGCGGGGCTGCCGGTTTTTTGCGATTCGGGCTATATCGTATTAAGCGGGTTGAACCTTTCTATGGCGAAACGAACCGGTACGCCGGTAACTATCATGAGCGTATCGCTTGCTACTGGTTTATATGCGGTGCATTGTTTAATACCGCCGCATCCCGGTGCCACCGCAGCAGCAGCTACCATTGGTGTAGATTTTGGAAAACTGATCCTTACCGGAATTGTCATTGCCATACCAGCCATGTTGGTGGGTTATGCCTGGGCAAATTATGCAGGAAGAAAAACAGCAGTTATTCATTCCATCACTGAAGAAGAAGAAAATGCTACTGCTGAAAAATTGCCTTCTCTAACTGCTGCATTATTGCCAATAGCAGTTCCTATTATTTTAATTGCGGTGAAGTCCTTTCTCAGTACAAATGCAACAAGCAAAACATTCTTGCATAATTTGTTTGATGTTTTAGGGGATCCTGTAATGGCCTTGACGGTTGGTATTTTGCTGGCTTTCGCTGCAGGTCGCTCTTGGAAAAAAGAAACTGTTAGTCAGTTACTATCAGAAGCTGCCGAAAAAGCTGGCGGCATATTGGTAATCATTGGCGCAGGCGGCGCTTTTGGTGCTATACTGGCAGCAGCAAAGATTGGCCAGCATTTTAGTGAAGCAGTTGCTTTAGGCAGTATGGGATTGTTGTTTCCTTTTTTGATTACCGCTATTTTAAAAACCGCACAAGGCTCTTCTACCGTAGCTATTATAACAGCTGCTTCTATTGTTCAACCATTATTGCCGGCATTGGGTTTGCAATCGGGCAATGGACCTTTACTGGCAGTATTGTCAATGGGCGCAGGTTCTATGATGCTTAGCCATGCCAATGATGCTTACTTCTGGGTGATTGCAAAATTTTCTGGCATAGAAATGAAAACCATGTTGAAAGTTTATACCATCGCTTCAGCATTAATGGGTATTGTAAGTTTTATTATGGTGTGGCTGCTATCATTAATTTTGCATTGAGGGTTATATCGTCTGTGTTATGTGCTATGTGTTAAGTGTTATGTTCTTCAGTAGCAATGTTGATGAGTATAAGTAACAAGCACTACGAGGTGCGCAACTTAAAACACAACACATACCCCATAACACAATTTATATTATCATATTGCTTGTCTATGCATATAAGTTCAATACAGTCTTCTCTATTTGCTGCGCGAAACTATTTTAATAGCGGCGCAACAAAAACATATGCTTTTAGAAAAAAGCAATTGCAAAATTTTAAAGCAACGCTGTTAGCAAATGAGCAAGCCATCTACCAGGCATTGTATGCAGACCTGAAGAAAAGTCCTGAAGAAGCTTATGCAAGTGAATTGGGTTTGTTGCTGAATGAAATCAATTATGCTATCAAACATCTTCAGCAGTGGATGTATCCCAAAAATGCCAATACAGATTTGGTAAACCTTCCATCTTCCAGTAAAATTTATAGGGATCCTTTAGGTGTGGTGCTCATTATTGCTCCGTGGAATTATCCGTTGCAATTGGCTTTGATTCCATTGATAGGTGCAATTGCTGGTGGCAACTGCGCCATTGTAAAACCTTCCGAACTGGCACCGGCTACAGAAGCTATTATTCAAAAAATTATACAACAAACTTTTACCACTGAATACATAAATGTAGTGACTGGCGATGGCGCAACTGTTGTTCCCGCAATGATGAACAGCTTTAGGTTCGATCATATTTTTTATACAGGAAGCATACCGGTAGGAAAAAGCATTTACCAGATGGCTGCAAAAGATCTTATACCGGTTACATTGGAGCTGGGTGGCAAAAGCCCGGCTGTAGTGGAAGCAGATGCTCATTTGCCCAGCACAGCCCGCAGAATTGTATTGGGCAAGTTTTTAAATGCCGGCCAAACCTGTATTGCACCTGATTATCTTTTGGTGCATGCATCTGTAAAAGATCAATTGCTGGAAAAAATAAAAATTGAAATCAATAATTTTTACGGTGCTGATGCTACGGCTAGTTATGATTATGGGAAAATAATTAATGAAAAAAGATTTGATACGCTTACCAGTTATTTATTGCAGGGAAAAATTGTTTGTGGTGGACAGCATGATAGAAGTAAATTATTTATCGCTCCCACTTTATTGGAAGATGTTTCACCAGATGCTGCATTGATGAAAGAAGAAATTTTCGGACCCATACTTCCGGTTATCAGTTTTAGCAGTACAACCGAAGCTATGGACCTGGTAAAACGCAATGCAAATCCATTGGCTTTTTATTTGTTTACAAGCTCAGCTAGCAAAGAAAAGGAATGGATTGAAGCGATTCCTTTTGGTGGTGGTTGTATTAATAATGCAGACTGGCATTTTACCAATCACCATTTGCCTTTTGGTGGCGTTGGCAATAGCGGTTTAGGTGCTTATCACGGCAAGTATAGTTTCGATACGTTTACAAGGCAGAAAGCAGTATTAAAAACGCCCACCTGGTTTGATCCATCGATAAAATACCCTTCGTTTAAAGGCAGGCTTAAATTATTGAAATGGCTGATAAAATAAGAAACCGCTATTAGGGTCGAAAAATTTCTACATGTTAACTCTTAAAGCCATAACAAAGCACATAAAATTTCGTTTGTGAAATGCTATTGCGCTTTTTCAAACGAACTTTTTATGACCATCAGGCAAAAATTTCTTCAGATTGTTTATCCCGCATATGTAAAGCTGTCCAGGCTGTCGAAAAATAAATCCATGGTGTTGGTGAATGAGTCCGCAACAGCGCCTGTATCCTTCTATTCATTAACTGCAGAATTGTGCGATGGGAAAGGGATAGATTTAAACTTACTGAAAGGGAAAAAAATATTGTTGGTAAATACAGCTTCTGGTTGTGGTTTTACTGAACAATTCGATCAGATGCAGACTTTGTACAAAAAATACAGCGATCAATTATTAGTCCTGGCTTTTCCTACAAACGATTTTAAGGAAGAAAAATACGACGATGAAAAGATTGCTATGTTTTGCCGAGAAAACTTCAGGGTTAGTTTTCCTATCATGAAAAAAAGTAGTGTCATTGTAAAAAGATCTCAGAACAATATTTATAAATGGCTTACCAATGCAGAAAAAAATGGTTGGAACAATCAATCGCCCACATGGAATTTTTGCAAATACCTTATTAATGAAGAAGGAATGTTAATTGGCTACTTCGGTTCTGCCATAGAACCTCTTGGTAAAGAAATAACAGGGTTATTAAAGTAAATTTTAGTGATTAGTTCAATCAGCAAAACTCATTTCCTATTTCACGCCTTCAATAACAACACCTGCTGGCAATGCCTTACAACCTTCTGCACTCACCTGCGTTTGCCAAAGATTGATTTTCTTTAACGCAGCCATCTGTTTGAATGTATTAATGCTTTTATCAGTAAGATTATTCTGACCGGCATTCAGTATCGTTAATTGTTGCAATGCAGCCAATGGTGCAATGGCATCATCAGTAAGATTATTTTTTTGCAACTCAATTTTATTAAGTCTTGAGAAACCTGCAATAGCTTTAATCATGTCATTATTCAGCTTGCAATTGCTAACGTCAAGATTGTACACCTGTGCTTTTATGCCAGACAGTTTTTGCAGCACAGCCAGTATTTTTTCCGGCGGGGCATTTTGCAGCATTACAAATGAAGCATCCAACAAATTGGTAGAAGACGTGAGCGGCCGCAATACCAGTTTCATATCGTTTAACTGCAGGATAGTAGCTGAATCTGCTGCAGTAGCCATAGGTAAAACAATATCCTTATTGCTTTCCGCATCAATGCCCAGGTAAGCCGCCACCAGGAATTTTGTTTTATCATCCACCCCCAAAGCGCTGATGTTTTTCTTTGGCACAGCACCGTTCTCTATCCACCAGCGCATAAAGTGTATTTCTACTGGCGTTAATGCAGGAAAATTATCTGCGGGCATAAACTTGGCACTCTGTACAGGCAGCGTGATGCGATGAAACAATTCGCTTTTCTCTGTATTGCCTGCAACAATAGTATTACCGCTTTTCCCGCCTTTCATTATACTTTCAATGGTGGTTAAATCAAGATCTCCATTTGTTTTATTGGGATTATGGCAGGAGATGCATTTGCTATCAAGCATCGGTTGTATAATATCACGGTAAACAACAACCGAATCCAATGCGGGAAGTGCTTTCTTTTCTTCTGCCTTCTTTTTTATACCGAATAAGTTCTTCAATCCGAGTGGCATATACTTGCTTAAGTAACCTTCGCCATGTGTAAGATTGCCGCCGAAATGAGCACCGATAGCCAGCAGTACAATACAAAACAGCAGCATCCAATCGCTAACACTAAGCTTTAGCATTATTTTATTGCCGATATTTTTTCTTCGCGCCAGCCAGATAAGAAAACTGATGATTGCCACGCTGATACCTATCCATTTGTGCAATGCTAATGAAGCGGCATTATAACCTCCGCAGGAAGACAACATTAACCCGCTAATGCAGGTACATACCGCGGCTATGGCACCTGCCAGCAAAGCAATATTGATAGTAGCAGATAAGAAGTTTGTTTTTTTATAAACAGCAATTATAGACAACAGCGCTGCAAACAGCAGGAACCCGATGGGTAAATGCACCAACAGCGGATGAAAGCGTCCAAAGAACTGCAACCAGTTATTGCTCATGCCTGTTTATTTTCTATACCCTTTCCAGTTTAACCGGGTACGTTTTGTCTGCATTCCACTGGCATACATAAATATTTTTGTCTTCATCCACACAAACATCATGGCCATGATAAAAAATATTGCCATCTGCAAACATAGGTTGCAATTGCCCGTTTTTATATTCGGGTTTTGTGCCGCCAGGGTTTGAAATGCATTTATTGTTTTTATCCAGTATAGTTACAAACCCAGATTTGCCGCTGTCCATTTTTCCTGTCTCGCGAAAATTAGACCAGCAAACACCTGCGTAAATATTTTCTCCATTAATAACAGGGCGGCAAACATAAGCGCCGGGCAGTTTTACTGTTTCCAAATATTTGCCATCCAGCGTAAAAAATTTAAACGCATTTTCATTTCTTGATGTGCAAATAAGTTTTGGGTTTGATGGGTTGCGCAAATCAACTGTTACACCATGCGCATTACTAAGGTTGTGATCAGGATTAGCGTTATTATGCCCGCCAAAATGCCTGATGTATTCTCCATTATGATTGTATTGAATGATGTAGTCTGAACCATATCCATCGGCCACATAAAAATCTCCATTTGGAGCTACGGCTACTTCCGTTGGTTGAAACTTTTCTTCTTTCTTATAAATGCCAATAGTAGAAGGGTGGCCCAATGCAAAAATTAAATCGCCATTCATTTTTGTTTTGAAAATACTGCCTGCCTGTGCATGCCATTTCTCGTCTTTGCCAAAATAATAACCGCAATCGGTAATGAAAAGAAAATCTTCACCACCCTCTGGTGATAATGTTAATCCATGCCCTCCCGGATATCGTGTTCCCCAATAGTCCAGCAGCTTGCCAGATTTATCGTACACAATTATGTTATTCTTTATTTCATCAGTTATCATCACCAAACGGCCTTTTGAATCCTGCACCATCTCATGACAATTAAACACTGGTGTTTTTGCAGGATCAAGATTGCCCCAGTCTTTATTCATTTTATAGCTAAATCCTCCATGACCAATGATGCCATCTGCATTAGGGTTTGCTTTACCAATAATATTAAACCCGGCAATAGCGCCTGCAGTAAGTGCCGCAGATTTTTTAATAAACTCACGGCGACGACTAGTTGTTTTTTTCATATGACTTTAGTTGATTCGTTTCTTAGTTATTAATAGTATATTGCTTTTGTCATAGTTAGTATCTTACTGCGCTATGGTTCGTGTCTCACGAACCATCTTTACGCAATAATTCCTTTTACAATTTTTCCTTCCACGTCTGTTAATCGATAGCGTCTTCCTTCTGCATCAAATGTAAGCTTCTCGTGGTCTATGCCCATTAAATATAAAAGCGTAGCCTGGAAATCGTGTACATGCACCGGGTCTTTCACAATATTATATCCAAACTCATCAGTTTCGCCAAAGGTTAGTCCCGGCTGCACGCCACCGCCAGCCATCCACATGCTATAGCAACGCGGATGATGATCCCTTCCATAATCTGTTTTAGTAAGCTTGCCTTGCGAGTAATTAGTTCGACCAAATTCTCCGCCCCAAATAACCAGTGTATCATCTAATAGCCCACGTTGTTTCAAATCTTTTACCAATGCAGCTGATGCCTGATCTGTAGCCTTACATTGATTAACAATCGCCGTAGGCAAATTGCCATGCTGATCCCAACCCTGGTGGTATAATTGTACAAACTTCACATCTTTCTCCAGCAGCCTTCGCGCCAGCAAACAATTGGCGGCGTAAGTGCCGGGTTTGCGGGAATCAGGACCGTACATATCAAACACCCAATCGGGTTCGTCAGACATATCTGTAATCTCCGGCACCGATGCCTGCATGCGAAAGGCCATTTCATACTGCGCAATGCGGTTATTAATTTCCGGGTCACCAAAAGTTTCCATCTGCGCCTTGTTCAACGATGTTAGTGCATCTAACATATCACGACGATCTACTGCTTTGTATCCTTCGGGATCAGTTAAATACAATACTGGATCTGCACCAGAGCGAAACTGTACACCCTGGTATTTCGATGGTAAGAAGCCATTGCCCCAAAGCCTTGCGTATAATGGTTGATCCTGTGGGGCATTGTTAGACACCAGCACAATAAAAGCCGGCAGGTTTTCATTGTCTGAACCAAGGCCATAATTAATCCATGCGCCAATGCTCGGGCGTCCCGGTAATTGATTACCTGTTTGCATAAACGTAATGGCGGGGTCGTGATTAATTTGCTCTGTGTACATAGACTTTATAAAGCAAAGATCATCTGCTACTTCACCGGTAAAAGGCATCAGGTCACTAACCCATGCACCGCTTTTTCCTTTTTGCTGAAACCCAAAAGACGAACCCACCAGTGGCAATACAGATTGTTGTGCACTCATGCCCGTAAGCCGCTGCCCCATTCTTACAGAAGCCGGCAAATCCTGCCCGTGCATTTTTTGCAACAGTGGCTTGTAGTCAAAAGTTTCAAACTGCGACGGGCCACCGCTTTGAAAAAGATATACCACTCTTTTGGCGCGGGCGGCAATATCTGGCGCACCTAATAACCCGCTGCCGCCTGCCAGGGTTTTCTTTTTTGCAGACGAGGTACCGCTCTGCCCCAGGATAAGTGAGCCCAATGCTATTGCGCCAATGCCCAGGGTTGTCTTTTGCAGAAAAGATCGCCTGCTAAGATTGGCCTGTATGAGGTTTCTAATGTTGTTATCCATGAGAAAAGTCAAAAGTTAAAAATCAAAATTGTAGCGACTTATAATCATTCCCTCTTACATTATGCTTACTCAAAAATTATGAACCGAGCATTTGTTCTTTGGGCATCATCGTTGCGTCGCAGTACGTTCATCTTTTGTTTAATTGGGCATCAGAGGTTCTCTCCGCTATCACTCTAAATATTTTATAATCATCCTTTATCATCGGGCGAAAAATTTCTTGCCCCTACATTAATCTTCATCCGCATTATCAGAGCATGTTGTTTATAAAACATAACCGCTCTTGCGGAGCAGAACCCCTCCCTTTTGGGGAGGGGTTGGGGTGGGGCTTCTTACCTCAACGTAACATACGCATCCGAATTAATAATCGCACTGGTCATTACTGCACCGGCAGCTATTTCTTGCAATCCCGTCTTTGCTTTTATTTTATACGCTCCTGCATTTAGCCAGCCTTTCATCTTTGTAGGATCGGTTTTAAACTTTTGATATTGATCTGTATACAATTTTTTTAGCACTCCATTCTCTTTTGCCGATGGTTTTCTACCTGTTAAAGACCTGTAGCAATACATAATCTGATCATCAAGATTGCTATTCTTTTCCATTGCATGCAGGTATAAAACTTTAGCGGCTTCTACAAATTGTGGATCATTCAGCAATACCAGCGCTTGCAAAGGCGTACTTGTTTTTTGTCTTTTTACGGTACAGCTTGCACGATAGGGCGCATCAAAAGTGCTCATGGCTGGTGGCGGATTGGTGCGTCTCCAAAAAGTATACAGGCTTCTTCTATACAAATTCTTCCCGCTGTCTTGTTTATAAACAGCACTGTTTACCGCCCATAAACCTTCAGGTTGGTACGGTTTTACGCTTGGGCCGCCTACGCTGTCAAACAATAAACCACTGGCTTTTAAAACACCGTCGCGCAACATTTCTGCTGTTTGCCTGAAGGCCGGCCCCCGTGAATGCAAGGTATTGCCTGGATCTTTCTCCATAGCAGTTGCATTTGCATATGATGATTGCCGGTAGGTAGCCGACATCACTATCAGTTTTTGCATGGCTTTTATATTCCAGCCAGACTCCTGGAAGCTGATGGCCAGCCAATCCAGCAAAGCAATATCCGATGGTACGCCGCCCTGGTTGCCAAAATTATCCGCGTTCTTTTGTATGCCTTCTCCAAAATAAGATTGCCAGTAACGGTTGACTGTAACTCTTGCTGTAAGCGGGTTCTTAACATCAAAAAGCCATTGAGCCAGGCCAAGCCTGTCTTTGCGCAAGTTTGCAGCATAAGGTAATATGGCCGCAGGTGCATCAGGCTGCACTGCATCACCGGGTGCATCATAAACGCCGCGTAATAGAATATGTGCCTGGCGTTTTTGTTTCATTTCTTCCATCACCATTATTTCAGGTATGGGTTCTATTGCTTTATTTCTCTGCTGGCGCAGGTCTTGCAATTCTTTTTGTTTTTGTTGCCAGGCAACTGAAACATGTTCAAGGTAATATTGTTGCAACTCACGGTCTTGTATAGGTGCAGAAACAGAAGCTTTGGTTAACTGCATCAGTAATGGCACTTCCGCCGGGTTTAATGCACGACTGTACACATACAACTCATCTACC
The DNA here is from genome assembly GCA_047602295.1 of Chitinophagaceae bacterium. Taxonomy (GTDB): domain Bacteria; phylum Bacteroidota; class Bacteroidia; order Chitinophagales; family Chitinophagaceae; genus JACMLD01. The sequence continues at coordinate 663,180 of JASGHP010000001.1, forward strand.
AAACCATTTTTAAAACCCGTTCCTCTCCAGTCGGCACCAATTTGCAATGCAGGCGGGTCTTTTCTATCTACCAAAATGTCTTTGTATAAATTGTCTTTCTCGGTAACCATTGCCGCTTCTTTTCCGTCTACAAACAACTTAACGCCATCAGCTTTACCACTACCGTCGCTGGTAAGCGTTAGTTGTATCCATTTTTCTTTTGGTAATACCTGTTCACTCACTTTCAGCAATTCATTGTATGGCCAGGTATGCGCCATTAGAAAGTTTGCTTTGCCATCGCGTAGCGTAAAATAATAACCATGAAATCCATAAGTGATGTCACCATCGCCCTTGTGAAAAATTACACCGGCATTTACATCTTTAGGTATGTTCACCCACAGCGAAATAGAGAAAGGTTGAAAGCGGCCAAACACGCCTACATTGCCCAGCTTTAAAATATCATCACCATTAGACTTGAATGCATTGCCCTTTACACCTGGCACCAAAACAGGGTCGGCCACCCGACCTTTAATTTTGGGATCAGTTTCATTAACAAACGCACTGTCCACCAACCGGTCAAAACTATAATGCGCCTGCAAATCTTTTTTGAGATCGAAAGGAACTTTATTATCAAGCTTCTGTTTCCACTCATTGAAAGCAGACTTTTCTTTTTCTTCAATAGCCGCTTGCTCAGCTAGTGTTTGTTTTTCTTTTTGTGTGAGATAATTCAATACAGAATCCTGCTGCGGCGTGCTAAGCAACATAGACGGACCGGGTGTAGCATTGTCGAAAGAAATTTGTCCTGCTTCATCAACATTATTAAAGAAGCTGTACAAACTATAAAAATCTTTTTGCGAAACAGGATCAAACTTATGATCATGGCAACGTGCACAACCAATCGTTAAACCAAGAAATGCGGTACCTAAAGTACTGGTTCTGTCTATCACATATTCATTCCTGAATTCTTCATTGATGATGCCGCCTTCCATATTCTGTGCATGGTTGCGATTGAAAGCAGTAGCCAGTTTTTGTTCGCGGGTGGCATTGGGTAATAAGTCTCCTGCCAGTTGCCAGGTTACAAATTGATTATAAGGCATGTTTTTGTCGAAGGCCTTTATCACCCAGTCGCGCCAGGGAGACATATCACGATAACGATCAACCGTATACCCATGGGTGTCTGCATAGCGGGAAAGATCCATCCAGTCCACAGCCATCTTCTCTGCAAATTGTGTTGTCTTCAACAATCGGTCTACCACTTTCTCATAAGCATTAGTCGATTGATCTGCAAGGAAAGCATCTGTTTCTTCTATAGTAGGAGGCAGGCCGGTAAGATCAAGTGTTACTCTTCTTAACAGCGTCTCTTTGTCTGCTATAGAAGATGGCGTTAAACCATTTTCTTCCAGCTTGTGCAATACAAAATAATCGATGCCATTCACCGGCCAGTTCTTGTCTTTTACTTCCGGCAGTTTGTTTTTTACGGGTTCAATAAAAGCCCAGTGCGGTTTGTATTTAGCACCCTGTTCTATCCAGCGGGTAAGAATGGCTTTTTCATAATCGGTTAGTGCCCGGTTGGATGCTTTGGTGGGCATAACAAAATCATCATCATTGCTAATAATACGGGTATACAATTCACTTTTGCCCAGGTTGCCGGGAACAATAGCATGATTGCCACTTTTCAGCAAAGCCATTGCACCTTCCGGGTTAGAAAGATTGAGCCCTGCTTTCTGCCCATTGTTTTTATCGGGGCCGTGGCATAAAAAACATTTATCAGAAAGAATGGGTTTTACGTGCAGGTTGTAATCAATTTCTGCCGGAAGGGTTTTATCGAACTTAGTAAGGGAGGCTGGTTTTTTTACGGCAGTAAGCTGTACCAATAGAAAAATGCAAGCAAACATAATTGCTGCTACAATCGTTATCTTATTCAGTAATAATTTGCGCATGTTCAAGAAAAATGCCGGCAAGAATGAATATTATCCTGTTTGATTTTAAGGATTCTAAAGTTACTGAAATAAGAGTAACAATGAGAGGTTTATTCAATTGTATACAAATGAATGATGTCCTTAGCCGCTTAACAAAAAAAAATTACTTTTGACAGTAACGTAATAACGTTGATTATGCTAAACCTGCTAAAGAAAATATCCCTGGTAGTTTTTATGTTGTTGCTTACTTTCTTTGGCTATGTAATGATTGTAAACAGAAATTCGGTAAATATGACAGGCAGGCAAAAAGTTTTAAAAGCACTCTATCCAGCAATTGTGTGGTTCAACAAAGTATCTGGAAAAAAAAGAGATGTGATTACACATGCAGCCACTACGCCGCCGGTTTCATTTTATTCATTGAAGGCTGTTTTAAACAATGGCAGTACATTGGACATGGCTTCCCTTAAGGGCAAAAAAGTATTACTGGTAAATACAGCGTCTGAATGCGGTTATACAGGACAGTATGAACAGTTGCAAACTTTATACACTCAGAAAAACAATGATCTTGTTATTCTTGGCTTTCCTGCTAATGATTTTAAAGAACAGGAAAAAGGAAGCAATGAAGAGATAGCCAGCTTTTGTAAAAAGAATTATGGGGTTACTTTTCCTCTCATAGAAAAAACGGTGGTAATAAAAAGTGCTGATCAGAACAATGTATTTCAGTGGTTGACTGATCCTGCTAAAAACGGATGGAACAGCCAGGCGCCTACCTGGAATTTTTGTAAATACCTGGTAGACGAAAAAGGTGAACTGATTGGTTTTTATGCTTCTGGTGTTGAGCCAACCGGTAAAGAAATGGCTGCGGCTTTAAATCAGTAATTAGAAAACAAGCTTCTCCTCTTAATTCAATATATCATGCCCATAGCTTTAATAACTGGTGCTTCCAGCGGAATTGGCCTTGAGCTGGCAAAAATATTTGCAAGCAAAAAAACAGACTTGGTATTGGTTGCCAGAAGTGAAAACAAGTTGATTGAATTATCCAACGAACTGAAAAGCAAATACGCTATTAGCGCTTACGTGCTTGCGAAAGATCTATCAACTATCAATGCAGCAAAAGAAGTGGTTGATTACTGCAAACAAAACAATCTTCACATAGATTATCTTATCAATAATGCAGGTTTTGGTGATCATGGTTTTTTTGCAGAGAGCGATTTAGAGAAGCAACTGGAAATGATCAATCTTAACATTACTGCATTGGTTTATCTGACACGGTTGCTGTTGCCGCCGATGATACAAAAAGGTGCTGGTAAAATTATGAACGTAGCCTCCACAGCAGCGTTTCAGCCCGGGCCGTTAATGAGCATTTATTTTGCCACCAAGGCGTTTGTGCTGAGTTTCTCAGAAGCTATTTCAAATGAATTGGAAAAAACCGGTGTTACGGTAACAGCACTTTGTCCCGGTGCTACAGAAAGCGGTTTTCAAAAAGCCGCTTCCGTTGAAGACAGCAAAATGGTAAAAGGAAAAAAATTGCCTTCTTCCGCAGAAGTGGCTGCGTTTGGATATAGGACAATGATGAAAGGAAAAGTAGTAGCCATCCATGGTTTGCTGAACACCGTTATGACAACGGGTGTACGCTTTGCGCCCAGGTCGTTGATAAGAAAGATTGCCCGCAGTTTGCAGGAAAAAGCTTCATAAATAAGCTTACCTTTTCACAAATATTCATTGCATGTTTACCAAACAAGACATTGAAAAATATTTCCTGGCAGAGAAACAACTGGGTTTGATTTTCGTAATTGTTGGGGCAGTTGCAGTAGTGCTGGCCGTTATTTTTTTGCTGGCGCTGAAAACAAATTTTTATAAAGGAGCTGCCATACCATTAATTGTTTTGGGTTTGCTGCAATTGATAGCTGGTTTCACTGTTTACAAAAGAAGCGATGAAGACCGCATCCGAAATGTGTATGCTTATGACATGAACCCTGGCCAGTTGAAAAGCGAAGAATTGCCACGCATACAAAATGTTGTAAAAAAGTTTGCTGCTATAAAATGGGTAGAAATCATTTTAATGGTTGCAGGCGTTTTTCTGTTGCTATATTTCAGATCTGATGAGACCAAAGCTTTTTGGGTTGGGCTGGGCATAACACTTGCCCTTATGACCACAATAACTTTTATAGCTGATTACACCGCAGAAAAACGAGCTGTGTTATATAAAAACGGACTGGAAAGTTTTTTAAAGAAATAATTTTAAGCCAGTAACTGCTTTAAGCGTTCTGCTTTGTCAAGCGTTTCCCGCATATCGTGTTCTGTGTGTACCGGTGTATATAAAGCCAGTTCACAATCATTCAATACGTTTTCAAGCAAGCCAATTTTTTCTGCAGATGCATTTTCCTGTTGCAGCAATCGCACTACCACCGGCTTGTTCAGTTGACTGGAAGTAAGATTGAATTTCTCCGATAAAATATTCCATACAGCTTTACCAGTTTCCTTATAAAAAAGTTGACTGTTAACAGCGGCCAATGCAAACTTTGCTGCCTCAAACGGATCGGTTGGCGCTACAGGTTCAATCGTTTCGGGCTTGGTGTTCTCTGGCGAAATAATAGGAGGTCGTTTGGTTTGCGGTTTCTTTTTTGCGATGCGGTATACCACAAAAGCTATTATCAATAATAAAGGCAATAACCATAGCAATAGTTTGTTACCCAACCACGATGATTCGTTTTGCGGCGTCTTTGCAGCAGTTGCTGTAGATGTTGCTTTATGGCTTTTAGTAGCTTTATCAATATGCGTGGTGATGGCTTCTGTTGTAATGGTTTTATATGCATTGGCAGCAGGATCAAAATACGAAAAAACAATGGCAGGTATTGTTATATCACCTTCTTTGTTTGGTGTAAAAGTAAATTGAAACATTTTTGCGCCGCTGATGGGAGCGACTGTTTTATCTAAATTTTCTTTTACTGTTGCATCATATCCTTCCACGCTTTCCGGCCAGTTTACCTGTGGTGCATTAATCAATGTAAGATTGCCTTGCCCTTTCAGCACTACATCCAGCTCTGCAGTTTCGCCTGCTTCAATTTTCATTTTGGGTATAGTGGCAGATATGCTAAACTTTCCAACAGCCCCATCAAAAGAATCCGGTTTGCCTGCTGCGGGTAATGGCTTTACGGTTATAGTTACCGGCTTTGAAGCAATGGTGATTTTTTGTTCTTCCATTTTACCATCTGTAACACCATTCATGTAGTCGTCCAGCATTTGCTGCATAGAAACGCGGTTGCTACCCTGCAAACGTAAAAACCTAACGGTATTGTCCAGCTCAACAGGGTCTAATACAAAACTTCCATCCTGCAAAGGATACAATTGCACCTTGCGAATGATGTGCACATTATAAGGTTTGCCATTTATTTTTTCTATAGTAGGATTGTTGGCTTCGGGTTGCACCATATCATACACACTAAACTGGCTAAGCGTGGGGCGTTTGGTAACCCTCGACTCTGATTTCACCCTTGAAAACAAACGATAAGTTGCTACCACAGGTTCGCCTGCATAACAGGTTGTTTTATTTACATCAAGCCTTGCAAAAAGATTGTTCTTTATTTTGTCTGCTGCATTTTCATCTTTGCGCAGTATGTATTCTTCATTTACTTCCGGCACTTCTTCCGGCATGCTAAAACCAAAAAATGGATTGATGCCACCACCACCGCCGCCACCACTTTGCTGTTTCGATGGTGCGTTTGTAACTGTTATTGCCACCGGGTTAGAATGCATCTGCTTGCCATCAATAACAGCTGTAGCACCACCAATGGTGAATTTGCCAATAGCATTTGGTTTCAATACATAGCTAATGCCTTCAGATTTGGTAGTAGCACCATTTACAATGCTGATGCCTGTTTGCTGCATTGGGCCTGAAACTACGGTAAAGCCTGTGAAAGCGGGTGGCGTTAAAGACTCTACGGAAGAAGCATTTTCAATGGAGAATTCTACCTGTATATAATCGTCTTTGCCAATTTCTTTTTCATTAATGGTGGTAGAAAACTTTACCTGCGCCCATGCTGGCAGCGTGGCGCTTAAAACCAAAATTGCAAAAAGTAAAAATCTCCTGATACGCATTCATTTTTATATTTAAAACCGGTGGAATGCAAATATAACAGATACACCCTTGCAGCACTCTGCCAAAGGGTTTTGTTTCGTTAAAGAACCTAAAAATTGGGTTGAGTGGTAAGAGAGCTGTTAACAATAAAGTGAAAACTTAAACAAAACTCTTTGGCAAGTTCATAATTGAACTACGTTATAATTTTTTTTGAGACCAGCAGTAGTACTCTTATCTGGCATTGTTGTGTCATACACTTGTGCATTTTATCATTATTCTGCAAAGTAAAAACCAACGGCACTATATGTAAAATTGTCCCCGTGCAATTGCGCAGGTTTTTTTATTTATGCCACGGATTGCAGATATTTACAGCATGTGTGGCATAGCAGGTATACTATCGGTCAATCAACATCTGGTTACAAAGCAGCGGCTGGCAAAAATGACTGAAGCCATACAACACCGCGGGCCCGATGGAGAGCAACACTGGATAAATGAAAGCGGCCATGTTGGTTTAGGGCATCGCAGGTTAGCCATTATCGATCTTTCAGATAATGCAGCACAGCCCATGCACTACCTGCAGCGTTATACTATTGTGCACAATGGTGAAATCTATAATTACAAAGAGCTGCGCCAATCACTCATCTCTAAAGGATATGTTTTTACTTCTCAATCAGACACAGAAGTAATATTGGCTGCTTACAATTGCTGGCAGCAAACCTGTCTTCAATATTTTGATGGCATGTTTGCTTTTGCTATCTGGGATGAAAAAGAGCAAATACTTTTTGCAGCAAGAGATCGGTTGGGTGAAAAACCTTTTCATTATTCTTATAACGATAATGCGTTTGTTTTTGCATCAGAAATAAAAGCATTGTGGGCTGCGGGCATAGAGAAAGAAGTAAACAAAACATTGCTCTATAATTTTATCACCCTTGGTTACACCCAAAACCCCGCCGATGCTGCTGAAACTATTTACAATAAAATTTATCAATTACCGTCTGCTGCTTTTATAAAGTATTCTTTAAGAGAGCCACAAAATATTTCTCCCACTGTTTATTGGCAGGTAGATAAAAACGTTCAGCAAAACAGTATTACAGAAAACAATGCCGTAGAAAAATTTACGGAATTATTTACCAGCTCTATAGAAGCAAGGCTGCGCAGCGATGTGCCACTGGGTACAAGTTTAAGCGGTGGTTTAGACAGTTCTTCAATAGCTGTAATTATAAAAAATTTGCAACCCGCTAATACAAATCTTCAAACTTTTTCTGCAGTGTTTCCTGGGTTTGCAGCAGACGAATCTTCCTATATACGATTGCTTACAAAAGCGAAAGACATTGAAAATTATACCGTATCGCCCACGGCAGATGAATTGGTAGATGATTTTGAGCAATTATGCTACCACCAGGAAGGATTAATGAATTCATCTAGTGTTTATATTCAATACCGCATCAATAAACTGGCAAAACAACACGGCGTAAAAGTATTGTTAGATGGACAAGGTGCAGATGAAATACTGGCGGGCTATCACAAATATTATCATTGGTATTGGCAGCAGTTATACATGAGTGATAGAAAAGAATTGCAAAATGAAATAACGGCTGCAGGCAATAATGGTATAAAGGAAGCATTTGACTGGAAAAATAAATTGTCTGCAAAATTTCCTTCACTGGCAGAAGCTTATACTAAACGCCAAAGGGTAAAGCAACAATTAAATACTGCCGGGCTGAATACTGAATTTATAACTGCTTATGGAAAATCTTATTATCATCTCCCTTTGCAAAATAACCTCAGTAATGTTCTTCACTACAATACATTTTGCAACGGCCTGAATGAACTTTTGCAATATGCAGACAGAAACAGCATGGCCCATGGTCGCGAGGTAAGACTGCCTTTTTTAAACCATTCGCTGGTAGACTTTATTTTCTCCCTGCCGGCATCATTTAAAATAAAACACGGCTATACCAAATGGTTGCTGCGCCAGTCTATGGACAAAGCTTTGCCTGCTGCCATTACTTGGAGAAAGGACAAGGTTGGGTTTGAGCCGCCGCAACAACAATGGATGCAACACCCGGTATTGCAGCAATATGTACAACAGGCCAGGGAAAAACTGGTGGCGGAAGCTGTATTGGATAAAAGTGTTCTTAATCAACCCATAAAAGCTTTGCCGGCACACGCTGCCAATAATTTTGACTGGCGATACCTGGTGGCTGCCAGGCTTTTCTAAAGACTTTATCGCCTGCACAAGCGCTTGTTTGCAACAATAGCAATACTTGTTATTTCAAAGTTCAAAGCTGCAAATACAACTTTACTGTGTTATTTTTGTAATCAGGATAACAAGTTTTTTATGGAGCTAGCAGCATTGTACAAGAAAGCCCTGAATTTTGAGTTTTTAAGTATTGAAGAAGGCGTGTTTTTATTTGAAAACGCCCCCCTCACAGAGTTAATGAATGTGGCCAATGAACTGAGAAAAATTCAGGTGCCGCATCAAAAAGTTACCTGGATAATAGACCGCAATGTAAACACTACCAATGTATGTGTTGCCAATTGCAAGTTTTGCAATTTTTATCGCATACCCGGCCATGCAGAATCTTATATTACCAGTATAGAAACCTATCAGCGTAAAATAGACGAGACATTTCGTTATGGCGGTGAGCAATTGCTTTTGCAGGGAGGTCACCATCCGGATTTAGGACTTCAGTATTATGTAGACACATTTAAGCAACTGAAAAAACTATATCCAACTTTAAAATTGCATGCACTGGGGCCACCCGAAGTAGCACATATCACCAAGCTGGAAAAATCTACCCATCGCGAAGTATTAATGGCTTTAAAAGAAGCAGGACTGGATTCTTTACCTGGTCCTGGTGCTGAAATACTGGTAGACCGTGTGCGCCGTTTAATCAGCAAGGGAAAATGCGGTACAGATGAATGGCTGAGCATTATGCAGGAAGCGCATCAGCTAAACCTTACCACTTCTGCCACCATGATGTTTGGGCATGTAGAAACCATTCAGGAACGTTTTGAGCATCTTGTAAAAATAAGAGAAGTACAGGCGAAGAAGCCGGCGAATGCAAAAGGCTTTATCGCTTTTATACCCTGGACTTTCCAGGACGTAGACACCCTGCTGGCACGCATTCGCGGGGTGCATAACCTGGTTACTTCGGAAGAATATATCCGCATGATTGCCATGAGCCGCATCATGCTACCAAACGTAAAAAACATACAGGCATCCTGGCTTACTGTTGGCAAACAGGTAGCTCAAATATGCCTGCATGCCGGTGCCAACGATTTTGGCTCCATTATGATTGAGGAAAATGTAGTAAGCGCTGCCGGTGCGCCGCATCGCTTTACCTACAAAGGAATACAAGAAGCAATAAAAGAAGCCGGTTTTGAGCCACAATTGCGCAACCAGCAATATGAGTTTAGGCCAATACCCGCCGCTATAGAAGAGCAGGTAATCAATTATTGATGACTGTTAGAACAACATTTTAAAAGCCTGCAATATTTTTTGCGGGCTTTTTGCTGCCTGGTATAGCAAAATCCCTCACAGAATAGCAATTTTTACCGGTGTAAACCCTTAACCAGGGTTGAAAAATTACCTATAACCCAATAATATATAGCAGTTTGTTGTTATATAGAATATCTGTGAATGAAACCATGACCCCTGCCCCTCTCAGAAAGCTAATACGCATCACCTTAATCAGCATTGCTGTCATATTGCTGTTTAATTTTTGTTCCTACTATCTTGCGTTTACCAAAACAAAAGAGAACAAATATCTTTCTGCTATTGTGAACAGTACCGCCAGCCAACGTGTACTGGGAGAAAAAATAACCAACACTTCCCTGTTATTATTATTAGATGGCGGTCGCAACACATCTACTGATGCCGAAACAAGACAGCATCTTGCACAATCAATTACAGCATTTGAAGATCAACAGGGTTTTCTTTTGGAAATGATGGACCATCTGCCTGCTGAAAAATTATTAGCCAAAGATTTGCAGGATGATGCCGGCAAGCTGGTAAAAACTGCCAGGGAAATTATTGCAATAAATACTGACAGCCTTAACCACAATACTACAACATACAGCAACAGCATAAGACTGGATGAAAGCAGGATGCTTACTTCTTTGGATGCAGTAAACAGGGCTTGCATTCCATTGCTTGTAGAAAGAGAGATTAACACTTCAAGATCTAATACTGGTAAATTTATATCATTGATTGTTGCGCTGTGCTGCCTGGCCTTATTGGTGATTGAACCATTGTTGCATAGCAATAGAAAGAACCTGAGCAAATTGCAATTGGCAAAAGTAGAATTGCTGCAGGAGAAAAAATATTTATCTTCTATCTTAAACTCGCAAACCAATTATGTTATCCGTTTAAACAAGCAGGGTAATTTCACTTTTGCTAACCCGGAGTTTTTAAAAACATTTGGTTACGATGCAGAGAAGATCATCCATTCGCCTTACTACAATACTATCTTCCCCAAAGACATACAACGCTGCACAGAAATAGCAGATCAATGCTGGAACAATCCTGGTAAAATTTTCAGAATACTCATTCGCAAGCCAATTAATAAGACAAAGCATTTTTTATGGACAGAATGGGAATTTATTGCCTTGCCCAATGAAGATGGCAGCATAACAGAAATACAGGGCATAGGCCTTGATGTATCTACTAAGATTCAGGCGCAGCAAAGTAAAGAAGAAGCCATTCAAACTTTGTCTTACGCAATGGGCTATGCCCGCATGGGTTCATGGAAATACAATACAGAGACTAGGGAGTTTCAGATGAGTGCAGAAATGAAATCTTTGTTGGGGCTAAGTGATAAAGACCCGGATATTATTTCAATGGAAGACTATGTAAACACATTTGTGTTTCCAGGTGATATAAACATGGTAGCGATTGAATCAGAGAAAGTGATAAAAAACAAAGACAACAAAGATTATGAGTCTGCTTTTTCTTACCGCATCGTTACAAAGCAGGGGCATGTGCGTTATATTTTTACCAAGGGCAGGGTGATGAACGATCAATATCGTTTTGGTATAGCACAGGATATTACCACGCACAAAGAAGCGGAACAGGCTTTGCTGAAAAGTGAACAGCAGTATCGTTTGCTGGCAGAACACTCAGAAGATATCATCAGCGTTCATACGCCAGATGCTGTTATTGAATACATTTCTCCATCTGTGCAAACAGTGCTTGGCTATACAGCAGAAGAAGTAATGGGTAAAAACATTATGGAGTTTGTGCATCCTGATGATCACTATCGTTTCTCCAGCACAGAGGAAAATGGTCCTTCCGTTCACAATTCTCCGTTATTGCTGTTACGCTACCGCATGTTGCATAAAAACGGTAGCCATATTTGGTTGGAAAGCATTATTAAGCCGGTAAAAGAAAAAGAGCAGGTTAGCAAACTTATCTGTACTTCAAGAAATATTACCGAAAGAAAAAAAGCTGAAGAGCAGAAAGAAATATTGCTGGCAGAAGTAAAACAATCGGAAGAGCTGCTGCGTACTGTAATTGATGCAACACCGGATTTGATTTTTATAAAAGACACCAATTACCGACACCTGATGGTAAACAAAGCATATGCAAGTTTACTGCATCTTACGCCGGAAGACATCATTGGCAAAAATGATATTGAGCTTGGATTTAGTGAAGAATTGGTAAAGGGCGATATACAAAAAGGGATTCGTGGTTTTTGGGAAGATGATGATGATGTAATAAAAACAGGTCGCGTTAAGCATATACAGGAAGAAACATCCATCACTAACGGAGAGCTGCATTACTTCAGCATAGTAAAGGCGCCGCTTATTAATGAGGAAGGAAAAACATGGGGCGTATTGGGATTTGCGCACAACATTACAGACATAAAAAAAGCAGAAGCACAGAAAGAATATCTTTTGCTGGAAGTAAAGCAATCAGAACAATTGTTGAAAACAGTAATTGATGCAACACCAGACTGGATTTTTATTAAAGATGTCAATCACCGGTTTTTAATGGCCAACAAAGCTTATGCTGAATCATTGAAACTTACACCAGAGCAAATGATTGGCAAAGATGATATTGAACTTGGTTTTGATCCTTCTGTTGTAAAAGGTGATACATCCAACGGCGTGCGTGGCTTTTGGGCAGATGATGATGAAGTAATTAAAACCGGCAGGGCCAAGTATGTGCCGGAAGAAATTAATATCCGTAATGGTGAGCAGCATTTTTTTAGTACGACCAAAGTGCCATTGTACGATGAGAAGGGAAAGACATGGGGCTTGTTAGGCTTTTCTCACAACATTACAGGGCTGAAACAAGTAGAAGGGAACTTGCGCAAAAAAGATCAGTTGTTGCAGGCTGTGTCGGAAGCAACTCACCAATTGATCGGCAATAAAAACCTGGAAGAAGCAGTAGGCGAGGGATTGTTTTTGCTGGGCAAGAAAATGCAGGTAGATACCATCAGTGTTTACAAAAATCTTTACAATACCGGCGATACCAATAATATGCAGCAGGTAGCTTATTGGAATACAGATGGTGCAGAGGAAGATACTTCCATTACATTCACAGCACCTTTTTCTTATGGATCTGCTGTATTGGAAACGCTGCAACAAAATGAAATTTACGCTTCTCTTGTAAACGAAATTACAGACAACGATCTGCAAGCACAGTACTTGAAAAAAGGTGTGCAATCTGTAGTGTTGATACCCATTTTTGTGAAAAATATTCTGTGGGGTTATATCGCCATCAATGAATCAAAATCTGAAAGACAATGGACTGCCACAGAGTTTACCATATTGCACTCTTTTGCAGCCACACTTTCTGCGTCTATAGAACAAAGAGAATTGCAGCGGGAGATTTTGCACGCTAAGGAAATTGCAGAACAGGCAAGCCGTGCTAAGAGTGAATTTATGGCCAATATGAGTCATGAACTGCGAACACCCATGAATGGGATTATTGGATTTACTGATTTGGTGCTAACAACCGATCTATTGAAAGCACAACGCGGCTATCTGCAAAATGTAAAAAAATCTGCCCACGGGTTATTAAGTATTATTAATGATATTCTCGACTTTTCTAAAATTGAAGCAGGAAAATTATTTATTGATTGCGCTCCTTTCCAATTGAATGAACTGGTAGAAGAGGCGATTGATCTTTTGAATGTAAAAGCGCATGAGAAAAAGCTGGAAGTCCTTTTCTGGTCAGATCCTGCATTGCCGTCTGTTATAAATGGAGATGCTATACGCATTCGCCAGGTATTGGTAAACCTGTTGGGCAATGCCATCAAGTTTACAGAGAAAGGAGAAATTTGTGTGGAACTGAAACAAGCAGGTGAACGTTTTGAAAAAGACGGGAAAAAATATACGGGTATATACATCACAGTTAAAGATTCAGGTATTGGCATTGCACCAGAAAAAGTAAATAAAATATTTGAAGGGTTTACACAGGCAGATTCATCTACTACACGCAAATACGGTGGCACCGGCCTTGGGTTAACTATTTCTAAAAGCCTGGCAGAACTGATGGGCGGCACACTTACCGTAGAAAGCGAAATAAATAAAGGAAGCATATTTACATTGCAATTGGCTTTGGAGGTTGTTGATGAACAACCGCTGATTAAACCTTCAGTGAAGCCTTTGCTGAAACATGTTTTGGTAGTAGACGACAACGATACTAACCTGCAGTTAATGAAAGGTATTTTTAACTACCTGCAGATTGAATGCACACTTGTTGGCAGCGCAGCAGAAGCATTGACATGCCTGGAGAACAAAGAAAACAGTTTTGATCTTGTTATAACAGATTACCAGATGCCGGAGATGGATGGTCTTATGCTTGCTAATAAAATTGCAGCTAAAGCAGATAGCAGTTTCAACCCGGTGGTAGTGATGCTTTCTTCTCTTGAAAAAAATATGGAAGGGTACCAGGCAGAAAAAAGAGGGATTGTTAAACTTTTATCTAAGCCAGTCAAACTGCAAGCGCTTGATAAAATGCTTTCTTCTCTTTTTTGCAAACAAACTACAGAAGAAACGGTGCAGTTTAAAAAACCAACTATAGAAAGAATGAAGCAGTCGGCTACTATTTTAGTTGCAGAAGACGAACCTGTAAATATGCTGTTGATAACGGAAGTGCTTAGTAAAATGGGACTGGAAGTGTTGCAGGCCACTAATGGCAAAGAAGCGGTAGAAATGCTTACAGAAAATAAGCCGGACCTTATTTTCATGGATATTAATATGCCTGAGATGGATGGCTTCACCGCCACAGTTACACTTCGCCAATTGCCAGAACCGTTTTGCAAAATACCTGTAATTGCGCTTACAGCAGATGCTATGAAAGAAGACCGCGACCGTTGCATGGAAGCAGGAATGAACGATTATATCTCTAAACCATTCAGGCTAGAAGAATTGGAAAATGTATTGAAGGCTTACCTGTAAATAATACTTCTTTTTCTTGCGTAAAGTTTCATGGCAACTCAATAATTGCAAATAAGGATTGATTAATTGAGTGATAGAAAGCCCTGTTTTCAGCAATGAAATCTTTTTACCTTTAACTGGTTAACAACGATTTCTTGCTAAAACCAGCTTCATGCAAAACTGGAGAATAAAACTATCGCTATTTATAAACTATTATGTCTTTGCAATTCTGCTGAATAGCTCCGGCGTTGCAATTCTGAATGTTCAAAATAGTTTCAACGTTACCAAGAGTGCGGCTTCATGGATAGACCCCTGCAAAGATTTGAGTATTGCAATTGTATCTTTTCTCGTCTCATCTTACATTACACGTTTTGGTTACAAAAGGGCCATGATGGTGGCGCTGGGTGTTATTGCCATTGCATGCTTTATTATTCCAAACACACCTGGATTTTTAGCAGTGAAGTTGTTGTTTGTTGCTATCGGCTCCTGCTTTGCGTTGATTAAAATGTCTGTCTACAGCATTATTGGTATCATCACAAAAGATCATAAAGAGCACATAAGCCTCATGAATTTTATAGAATCTTTTTTCATGATTGGCAATCTTACGCTCTACTTTTATTTTAGTCGATTTACAGACAATGCACATCCGGAATCTACATCTTGGTTAAATGCTTTTTATTTATTAGGAGGACTTTCATTGCTTGCGCTGTTTTTGCTTATGGGCGCAACGCTGGATGAATCATCGGCAAAATCAGAAAGCAAACCATTGATTGCGGAATTTGGCGAAATGTTTAAGCTGATGTTCAAACCGATAGTCTTGGCGTTTATTGCATCTGCATTTTTTTATGTGCTAATAGAACAAAGTATACAAAATTTTTTGCCAACGTTTAATAATAAAGTGTTGTTGCTGCCTGCTGCATTAAGCATACAAATGACCGCTATTCTCGCCGGCTCTACAGCACTTGGCAGGTTTTTAGCAGGTGTTTTATTGCGAAAAATTAATTGGTTTTATGTGTTGATTGGTTGCCTTGCCTTAGCAGCATTGCTAGTATGTGTAGCTATGCCGCTGGCAAAAGAAGCAATCGGCAAAACTTATACCAGCTGGGGTGATGCACCAATTGCTGCATTTGCATTTCCTTTGATTGGCCTTTTTTTAGCACCCGTTTATCCTTCTATCAATTCAGCTATATTAAGTTCATTGCCTAAACCTGCACATGGCCTTATGTCTGGTTTAATCATTGTATTCTCTGCATTGGGTGGCACTACCGGGTCTGTTTTAACGGGTTATATGTTTGATAAAGTAGGCGGTCAGCAAACGTTTTATTTTTCGCTTATACCGATTACGATATTGATACTTTGCTTATTTATTTTCAGGCGGCTTCAGAAAAAAACTGTAGCGGCACCTTAATTGTTTTACCCAACTATGGCTACAAAGGTATTTTATATAGAATCTCTCGGTCAATTGTATGAGGACGTACAAATGCAAAAGATTTTTCCTGACTCAAAGTTTTTTGTGGATTGCATACCCAATCATGAACCTGGTTTTATTTTACAACAATATCAAACTGAAAAAACAAAACCCGGCTTTAACTTAAAAGAGTTTGTAGAAGCTCATTTTATATTGCCATCCCAGGATAGTCTGCCATACAGTTCTGCCAACAAACCTATACTTGAACATTTAGATAGTTTGTGGAATGTGCTAATGAGAAAACCCGGAACTGCTAATGGCGGCACATTGATACCACTTCCAAAATCTTATGTTGTACCTGGCGGTCGTTTCAGGGAAGTATATTATTGGGACAGTTATTTTACCATGCTTGGTTTGCAGGTAAGTAAACGTTTCGACATCATACAGGATATGATTGACAACTTTGCCTACCTCATCAACACATTCGGGTTTATTCCTAATGCCAACCGTACTTACTATCTTACCCGCTCTCAACCTCCTTTTTTTACTATGATGGTAGAACTACTGGCAGAAGAAAAAGGAGATGAAGTTTTATTAAAGTACCAGCAAGCAATAGAAAAAGAATATGCATTTTGGATGGAGGGCGCAGAAAAGCTGAATGATAAGAACACAACTTATAATCATGTAGTGTTATTGGATGGTGCTAATTATTTAAACAGGTATTGGGACAAAGGCAATACGCCCAGGCCTGAAGCATACGAAGAAGACTTTCAATTGGCCGCAACATCTGCTGTGGCAGAAAATATTTATCGCGATGTGCGGGCAGCTGCTGCCTCTGGTTGGGATTTTAGTACACGCTGGTTTAAAGATGGTGCCAATATGAGTACCATTCAAACTACTAATCTCGTACCTGTAGACTTAAATTGTTTGTTGCTGCACATGGAAGAAGTGTTGCAAAAGATATATGCCATTAAAGGTGAAAAGTCAACTGCAAGTTTGTTTGCCAGCAAAAGTATTAATAGAAAAAAGGCGATTCAACATTATTGCTGGAACAATGAGAAAGGTTTTTATTTTGATTACAATTTTGAGACAACTGCTCAAACCAATCAATACACGCTGGCAGGGTTATTTCCTTTATTTTTTTCTATCGCCACTAAAGAGCAAGCTGATGCTGTGGCAAAGATTGTGGAGGAGAAATTTTTACAACCAGGCGGAGTAGTAACTACACTGAACAATACAAAACAGCAATGGGACATGCCTAATGGTTGGGCGCCATTACAATGGATAACTTATAAAGGGTTGAAAAACTACGGTCATCAGATGCTGGCCAATGAAATTAAAAACCGTTGGATGAAAGCCAATGAACGTGTGTATACGCGAACCGGAAAAATGATGGAAAAGTATGACGTTACAGACACAGCCAGTGCAGCAGGTGGCGGAGAATATCCCAACCAGGATGGCTTTGGATGGACAAACGGCGTGTATTTGAAATTTAGCCGGGAAGAATAAACGTTGCAACTAGTTCATAAACAATCTCGGTTTTAACGTGCCCGCCATTATTGCAGCCTCAAAATTTGGTGCGTGGTTTGATCTGTTAATTGCAAATTTTATCGCAACATGAACAAACAACAACCTTCACTTATCTTCTGCATTGTGATGGATATTTTAGGTTACGCTACCTATGCCATACCAGGATTAGGAGAATTGGGTGATATTGTATTTGCACCTGTCTCCGCTATTATTTTCTATTTTATGTTTGGTAGTTGGAAAGGCGCCCTGTTCAATTTTACAGAGGAGATAATCCCCGGTACAGACTTTATTCCGAGTTTTACTATTATGTGGTTCTGGAAATATTTTACCAGCAAAAAAACAAACAACTCAGTTGTTAAGCCAATGTAGTGTTGGTGCTGTTTCTTCAGCTTATTACAAACCTGTACCCAATTCCTTTGATGGTTAAAATTTCAAGGCTATCATCATCTTTTAAGTAGCCTCTTATTTTATTGATGTAAACGTCAAGGTTGCGGCTGTTAAAAAAAGAATCATTGCCCCAGAGCAGTGTCAGAATATTTTTACGATCAATAATGCCATTCCTGTTTTCATACAAAAGCTTTAGCAATTCGCTTTCACGGTAAGAAATCTTTCTCTCTGCGCCATCCTTTACCAGCAGTTGTTTGTTTGTATAAAACTGGTATCGGCCAAACGATACCATATCTGCCGATACTGCTATTGGTTTTCCTTCTTTTTTGCGCAATACATTTTCTATGCGCACAATCAATTCCTCCATACTGAAAGGCTTGCGTATATAGTCGTTTCCACCCAGTGTAAAGCCCTTTACCAAATCATCTGTTTGTGTTTTGGCAGTTAAAAAAAGTATAGGTACTTCTGCATTCAATTCTCTAATCTGTTCAGCTATTTCAAAACCATCTTTATTGGGCAGCATTACATCCAGCACACATACATCTGGTTTAGTTTTTTTAAAAACATCAAAGGCTTTGCCACCATCTGTTTCCATATGCACGGTAAAGCCACGGCTTTGCAGACTTTCTTTTACAATCTTACCTAAAAAAATTTCGTCTTCCACATAAAGTATGGTTACGCTCATCCTGTCAAATTTTAAATGCTTTTTTGTACAGCTTCCTTCCATTGCCATAATCAATAACAGTTGCTTCTTTAAACGGAAGATTTACGGTAAAGCTGCTTCCTTCTCCCAGTTTGCTTTGAAGGCCAATAAAACCAAGGTGAAGATGTACAATATGATTTACATAGCTTAAACCCAAACCATAGCCTTTTATATTATGCTTGTTGCCATCCTGTACGCGAAAGAATTGCTCAAATACTTTGTTTTTGTATTCTGGTGCTATACCTATGCCATTGTCTTTAACAGCTAATGAAATGTATTGACCATGATCTGTTACCTCAACCTCTATTACCGGATTCTCTTTGCTATACTTTAAGGCATTGTCAAGAAGGTTATAAATAACGCTGCTCATGTGCAGCCTGTCTGCCTGCATTACAAAATTTTCTCCACTTGCATGTACTGTCACTCTCGCATTGCGTTTTTCAAATTGCAGTTTCATAGATGCTGCAACTTCCTCTGCCAAGGTCACAAGGTTAATTGGTTCTTTGTGCAATGTAATTTCTTTATTCTCGTACATGGATAATTTGAGCACTTTATCTACCAGCAATCCCAGTCTTTGCATTTCATTGGCGGAGATGTCAAGATATTCTTTTGTTCGCTCAGGGTCTTGTAAAGCATTGAAGTTCTTAAGCGCTTCTACAGCAACACTTACAGTAGCAATGGGTGTTTTCAGTTCATGCGTTATATTGCTGATAAAATCATTTTTTAACTGTGTAAGTTTTTGTTGTTTTACAAGGTTGCGATAAAGCAATAAAAAAGAAGCAATGGTAACACCCACCAGTAACAAGGATATCAATATAGGTTGCCACATTTTTTTCAGTAAATACCAATTGCTATTTATAAAATCCAGTTGATATATTTTAGGATTGCTGAAACCAACTTGCACTTTATTATCATCGGCATCTTGTAATTGATTTTGATGATTGAGATCGCTTTTTGCTTCGCTGATGCTAAAAGGCAAATCGATTTTTTGTTTAGCTAAAGCGGTTTTATAATATGCCGTCAATTCTTTTATAGTAATAGAATCGTGCAATGAATCTACACCACGCAGAAAATCAAATACAGGCCCACTGGCCCCAGGCGCTTCAGACCTTCTTGCCCTTATATGAATATTGGAATCCATCTGCGCATCAAGATTATTGCGATCAACTCTAATGACAAACGCCTTGGGTTTTCCTTTTTCCGGGCTGACGCTATCTTTTACCCGCTCCATTAATACATTGGTCATTGTAATAATGCCTTTCTTGTCTTCTACTCTTACATTAATGTTGGAATCCAATTTAAGTTTAGCAGCCTGCAAACGAAAGACTGATTCCCTGAAAAGCAGATTGGTGCGCACATTAAAGAGATGTTGCTCTTCTTTAAAATTATTTCTTAGCCAATACACCTGGAATGCACTTATGATCAGTATTGTCAAAAGCATCAAAACGAGTGGTATCCTTAGTTTGCGTTTCATCTTTTAAGCAGCATAAAACTGCATCAGCACAAATGTATCTATTTCTTTTTCCTTGTTTCAAAGGCATTAACCTTAATTAACATTAAACCAAGCCTTATTAACCTGCTTCGGAAACGCCGGTATTTAGTTTTGGATAAACAATGTAATTATGAAAAAGATACTTTTTATTCTGCCAGCCCTGCTGTGTTTACAGTATTCATTTGCACAGCTTAAAGATGGTAAAATAGTTTATGAACGCAAAACGAATATGCACAAACGCCTTCCACCAGAAAGTGAGAATATGAAAGGTATGATACCAGAATTTTCTACAGTAAAACAGCAACTTGTTTTCTCTGGCGATGAATCTATATTTTCTTCATTGCCGGAAGAGGATGATATACGTGATCATGCAGGCGAAGATGGCAATCGTATTAATATCCGCATGGGTGGTGGCAATAACGAGACATACAAAAATTATGCAGCAGAAAAAATTGTAGAATTAAGAGAGCTCGGCCCCAAAAAATATATTATTGAAGATACACTACGCAAACTAGCATGGAAATTAAGTGACGATACTATGACTGTAAAGGGTTATGCTTGTAAAAAGGCTACAGCAAAAAACCGCCAGGGGGATGATATAATCGCCTGGTATACCGAAGCAATACCCGTATCCAGTGGCCCAGAGCAATTTGGAGGCTTGCCCGGTTTGATATTACAAATGAATATAGGAGACAGCTTTATTCAATTTTCTGCTTTATCCGTTAATGTAAGTGATAGTAAGCAAATTGTAAAAATACCTAGTGGCGCTAAGAAAGTAAGCAGGCAGGAATTCCAGAAAATGATGGATGAAGCATTTGGACCCAGCAATGGAAATGGTGGCCCGCAAATAAGAATTATAAGAAGAGAGAATTAAGAAAATAGATTCAATGATAAACGCCCTGCTATAATTTGCTGGGCGTTTGCGTTATAGAAGTTTATTTAATAAAAACATTTTCGGGCATCCAGTAACCAGGCTTCAAGCGGGCTTATCATTGGTGCACTGCCGAATTGAGCAGCCAGTTCTTTTTCAAAATGTTTTTTAATGTGGGGTAAAAGGCTTGCATCCCGCTCGCAGATAAGCGTATAGACAGGAGAGCCTTCTATCATGCCAGTGGCAGTTGCTGCTGCGCTAACACTTGTGCCTTGCTTTTTTACCAATGTAATTTGTGGTTGATTAAAACCTGCATTTGTAGCCCACTGTTGCAATTCAGTTGGGTTATGTAATGAAAAAGGCAATTGAAAAAATGCAGGCGGATCAGATGGAAAGAATTCATGAATAAGTTTATTGGCAAGATCAAAGGCAGGATTATGCGTAAGGCTGTTCCAGGTGCTAAGTAACAGTTGGCCGCCAGTCTTCAACACACGGTAAGCTTCGTTTAATGCTTTTTGTTTATCTGGCACAAACATGAGCCCAAACTGGCAAATGATTAGATCAAACGAATCGTCTGGAAATGGCAACGCCTGCATGTCTGCGGTTAACCACTCAATATTTTTTCCCTCATGCATTTGCTGCGCTATGTGCAGCATGTCGGCATTAAAGTCTGTAGCTACTAAAGAAGTCTGCTTTGGCAAAACATCTCTTAATAATCCGGAAACCCTGCCAGTGCCACAAGCGGTTTCCAGCACATTGTTTATCTGCTTATGGCTAATATGTGTGATGATATCCTGCGCATATGGTTCAAAAATATATGGGCCAAGATAGCGTTCATAATTTGCAGGTATGCTGCCGCTGAAAGCTATGTTGGTTGCAGTCATACAAGAAGGTTAAAAAAAGATAATAGCAATGTTGATAAACAATAGTGCTCAATTTTATTTCCCAGGGTGTTAATTCAACACACTTGTCTCTTTGGCAGTTTGTATATTTTTTTGTTCTTTTATTTTAGACCATCCACCCATTACATTGTGCAGATTGTGGATGCCCTGCCGTTTTAGTAATGAGGCAGCAATAATGCTGCGGTAACCTCCGGCGCAATGAACATATAAATTCTTACTATCGTCAAGATCAGCCATAGTTGCGGGGTCGGTCATTTCATTTAGTGGAATATTAAGGGCTCCTTTTATATGGCCATCAGCAAATTCTGCTTCCCTACGTACATCTATCACCAATGCTTTTTTATCGTGAGGCAAATCCATGGCCAGTTCATCCGCTTCTATTTCTACAATCATGTCTATTTTTTCACCGGCTGCTAACCATGCATCAAATCCATTTTGCAGGTATCCATCAACGGTAGAGAACCCTACTCTCGCCAGCCTTATTGCAGTCTCTTCTTCCTTGCCCACCTCTGTTACAAGCAAAATTGTTTTATCAAAAGGTATCAACATGCCAGCCCACTCTGCAAATCTTCCATCCAGCCCTATGCTGATGGCGCCAGGTATAAAACCGTTTATAAAAACAACAGAATCGCGGGTATCTAATACAACCACATTGTTCTGTTGCATTTTCTCTTTAAAAGCTGTTATAGTTAATGGTTGCAAAGCTTTGTCTAATATTTTTTCAAGGCTTTCATATCCTTCTTTATTAATCTTTGCATTTAGAGGGAAGTATTGAGGAGGTGCTGCCAGTCCATCTGTAACGGCCTTTATGAATGCATCACGGGAATCAGCTTGCAAAGCGTAATTGGTTCTCTTTTCTTCGCCAATAGTGCTGTAAGTTTCCGGGCCCAGGTTTTTACCGCAACTGCTGCCAGGGCCATGTGCAGGATAAACCAGTGTATCTTCAGGAAGCGTAACAATTTTTGACTGAAGACTGTCGTATAGCATTCCAGCTAAATCTTCTTTGTTAAGTGTATCTCCCTGAGCAAGGTCGGGGCGGCCTACATCTCCAACAAAAAGCGTATCTCCTGTAAAAACCGCATGCGGCTTGTTTGTCTCATCTTTTAGAAGATAACACGTAGATTCTAATGTGTGGCCGGGAGTATGCAATACTTCTATGCTTATTTTGCCAAGAGTAAACACCTGGCCGTCTTTTGCAACGGTTACAGGATAGCTTGTTTCTGTACCAGGTCCGTATATAATTGGTGCTCCTGTTTGTTTTCCAAGGTCTATATGCCCACTTACAAAATCTGCATGAAAATGGGTTTCAAAAATATATTTGATTCGGGCATTTCTTTCTTTGGCCAGCGCAATATAATCACTGGTATCACGAAGAGGATCTATTACTGCGGCTTCTCCTTCACTCTCTATGTAGTAAGCAGCTTCACTAAGACAGCCGGTATATAATTGTTGAATAAACATATAGGGTAAATATTTCACACAAAAATACCAAAAAATAAAAAAGCGGCAACCTTTGTGGGATGCCGCCTGGTTAAATTAACAGTGTGAATTAGCTAATGATGCCCAACACGTGTTGATTTAGTTGCGCTAACCTGTCCGAATTTATTGAATAAGATATATACTTGCCATCTCTAAAGGTTTCAACTATGCCAGCTCTTCTAAGAATGGCAAGATGCTGGGAAGCAACGGATTGTTCTAACCTTAACTGAACATAAATTTCAGTTACTGTCATTCTTTGCTGGTCTTCCAGCAGGCGCATAATCTGTTGCCGGAGTTTATGGTTGATGGCCCTTAATGTAATAGCAGCCTTTTTTACTTGTAAAAAATCAACTTTTATAGGGTCTCCTTCCTGCTGCCTTACAATCAAATAGTTTACAGAGGTGTTCATGTTTTGTAAAGATTTTGACATTTGTAAAGGTTTCTTCTCGCTGTTTTCGGCAGAGCTGCTGGTAAGCATAATATAAAATTTATAATGAAAAACTATTAACCCATTAATCTTTTTGGCGTGTAAAAATCTTTAAGATATACAGGTTCAGCATATGCCAGGTCCGAGAAAGTTTCTTGCCTGAATTCGTGATACGAAACAAACGCTATATCCTGTGGTGTATAAAAAGATTCTATAAAAACTGCGTTATCATGCTGCACTAATTCTTTCCATTTATAACTACCACTTCCAAAAAATACAATTTCATTTTTTTGCAACCAATCATTAAAAGAATCAGCTTCCAATATCATTGCTCCGGGTTCAATCAACTCTTTTAATTCTGCATTGTACAATGCTGTAAAAACTTCCATTCTTCTTGCATCTAGCATTGGACACAGTAATTGAGATGGGGAAATTTCTTTATTGGTTGCATAAGCCATAACGTTAAGTGTATTCAAACTAATTAATCTACTATTTAATGCATAACAAAAGCCTTTTGCGGTAGCCATACCTACTCTTAATCCTGTATATGAGCCTGGTCCGGCAACAATTGCAATAGCATCTAAATCTTTTAAACTATATAAATGATTGTTGCTATTACATATTTCTTCAATTGCTACATGTATCCATGTAGCATGATCAACTGCGGTTGTGTTTATCCGTTGGTCTATCAGTATACCTTCAAATGAAAGAGAAACACTTCCAAGGCTTGTCGCAGTATCTATATTTAAAATTAGTGCCATGTGTTTGTTTGATTTTGTTGAACAATCTCTGCTGTCTCTATTACACTTTAATGAATTTTCATTATACGTCTTCAAACATTTTATTCTTATTCATTATATTTTCCCTCTGAAAATACTATTAAGTAATTTAAAATATTTTTTAGTTACAAAGCGTAATATGATTTAGCATTTTGATTTTTTTTAGCATTATTACTTAAAATTTCCTTCATTCATTAAACATTAATTTCATCCGTTAACAACGTTGAAACTTCATATAAAACATTTTCGCATCGCAATCGTTTATATAAGACCGTAATATTTTGTTTCCCTATTTTTTCAAGCCACTCAAAAGGTCCATATGGATAATTAGTACCCAATTTCATGGCCATGTCTATTTCTTTTTTAGCGCTTACTTTTTCAGCCAGGGTACAATATGCTTCATTTATTATGTTTGCAATTATTCTTGGGCTAACCATGCCCGTTATATCCGGAACTAAAACATATTGCCATCCCAACTCTTTAAACAATTTGTTAATGATCTCTGCTTGTTCTTTTGATGCTGACACTTCAATGGTATCCCTGCTTAAAAAACCAGGCCAGGCATTAATACGTATAAATGGCTGATTAATTTCTGAAAGGGTATCAGTCACTGCGTTTATAATGACCGGGCGGGGCAGAAATTGTTTTAGCAGGTCCACCCTTTGGGGCGTATGCTCAAACAACAAATCAAAAACAATATAAGTATCTGGCGGGATATTCCGGGGGTCTTGGACAACGCAAACGTTTGCGTAATCTGGGAGCTTTCTAGAGAAGAATTCGCCTTTCAGGGCTTCATTGGTAACAACCGCCAGCTTCATTCCTGATAATTTACACAAAGGAACTTCATTTCTGTCAAAAACACAGAACCTTAAAACTTTATATACATTTGGCTTATGGAAAAGAAAGTAATTATAACCAACAACGCTCCCGCACCCATTGGCCCCTACAACCAGGCAATACTATTTAACAACACACTCTATATATCTGGCCAGGTGGCTATTAATCCCACTACGGGAAATATAGACGCAACCGACATAATTGGTGAAACCCACCAGGTAATGCATAACCTGAAAGCAATACTGGCAGAAGCAGGAATGGATTTTAACCATATTCTGAAGACGACCATCTTTTTAAGTGATATGGCTTTGTTTGCCACAGTAAACGAAGTTTATGGCAAATACTTTTCAGGCGATTTCCCAGCCAGGGAAACAGTAGCAGTTAAAGGCTTGCCTAAAAATGTAAATGTGGAGATAAGTATGATTGCAGGCAAATAAGGATCGTCCTTTTGTCACTTATTCCATCAAAAGGTTGCGAAACTGGCTGGAATCTCCATTAAACACATTAAAATCTACTTTGTAGCTCACACCGTTCACCCTGCCGTTTTCACTGTGTTGCCAAAAAATCCAATCGCGTTTAATGCGTGGAGTATCCTGCCGCAGGTAATGCGCCACCCAAAGCGGGTAATCGTCAAACTGCCCATTAAGGTATTGTTTGTAAAAATCTACATTGGTGTAAATAATGGGCTTTACGCCATAAAACTGTTCGGTGGTTTGTAAAAAGGCTTTTACTTCCCTGCGTAACCTGTCTGTAGATACACCATAGGTTTGTTCTACATCCAAAACAGGTGGGAGATCGCCTCGTTTGAGGGTTACCACGTCTATAAAGTTTTGTGCCTGCAGTTTACCGCTTTTTGTAGCCAGAAAGAAATGATAAGCACCTCTGCACATGCCCGCATCTTTAGAACGAAACCAATTGCGGTTAAAATGGCTGTCTACCCGACCAATACCTTCGGTGGCTTTTATAAAAGCAAAACCAATTTTAATATTTTTTACCTGCATGCTTTTCACCAAGTCCCAATTAATGTCGTCCTGGTGATGCGATACATCAATGCCGTGAATGAGGTAGTTATTAGGAACAGCAATGCCAAACTCCGGGTAGGTAACAAAGTTGCTGGAATGGGAACGATACCACCACCAGGCACTTATAACCATGCCTGTAAAAACAATAAAAACCAATATCATTTTACGGGATAATCGCTTCTTCTTCTTTCTGGTTGCCATCAGTTTAAAACGTGCTGCAAATATAATTGCTAAGCGCCAGCATTTGAAGAGCAGGTCATGCGCCGGGCTCCAGAACAATTATTTATTTTAAAGGTTATTACAATGGCAGCTCGGTTTATGCACATAAAATTTATGTGTTTGCTAGTGTTGCCGGGGTTAATTTTACAATATCCATGGGCCGATTCAATTTTACAGACAGTATGCATTTATTAGCCAGGCTAACCCCGCGCCGGGCCTGGAATGCAGCCAGGGTGCTTGGCAGCTTCTATATAAGCAAGTGGACCAATAAGCCTGTGCAATGGGGATTGCCTATTTCTATTGCCATAGAACCCACTACTTCCTGCAACCTGCGCTGCCCGGAATGCCCAAGTGGATTACGTGCTTTTACCAGGCCAACCGGCATGCTGCAAAAGAATTTTTTCAGGGATACTATAGACCAATTGCATAAAGACTTATTCTACCTGGTTTTTTACTTCCAGGGAGAGCCATATCTTAATCCACAGTTCCTGGAAATGGTAAAGTATGCAGCCGCCAAAAGAATTTATACCGCTACTTCTACCAACGCCCATTACTTAACAGATGAAAATGCCAAAAAAACGATTGAGAGCGGCTTAAACCGTTTGATTATTTCTATTGATGGAACCACGCAGGACGTATATCAGCAATACCGTGTAGGCGGAAAGCTGGATAAAGTAATAGAAGGTGCAAAGAATATTGTGAAATGGAAAAAAGAAATGAAAAGCAAAACGCCTTTTGTGATTTTCCAGTTTTTGGTGGTAAAGCCCAACGAGCACCAGATTGAAGATGTAAAAAAACTGGCGGCAGAAATTGGTGTGGACGATGTATGGTTTAAAACCGCACAGGTATACGATTATGAGAGCGATCCTAATCAACTAATTCCTACAATTGCCAAATACAGCCGCTATCGCCGCAATAAAAACAACCAGGTAGAAGTAAAGAGCAGCCTGCAAAATCATTGTTGGCGTTTATGGCATTCACCCGTAATTACCTGGGATGGATTGGTAGTGCCCTGCTGTTTTGATAAAGATGCGCAACACCAATTGGGCGATTTAAAAGGCAGGCCATTTAAGGAAATCTGGCAAAACGGGAAGTATAGAGAGTTTAGAAAGAAAATTATGCAAAGCCGAAGAAATATAGATATCTGCGCCAATTGCAGCGAGGGAACCAAAGTCTGGAGCGATTAAAAAAACTTTCTGTTTAGCAAGTATTAGTGTAGAATAATAATGCGGCCAAATTTCTATCTAATCAATATAAAAATATATGCCCCTTTCATCATCCATACAGGCAAGACTTAATTACCAGCATGAAACATTGCACGAGTTAATAAAAGGTTTGTCTGAAACACAACTGAAAGAACGGGTAAACCCCGAGAAATGGAGTGCTTTTGAAAATATTGTGCACCTGGTATCTTATCAACCTGTGTTTTTGGAGCGTATGAAACTGATAGAGCGAAACGATAATCCTGCGTTTGAAAGGTATGTAGCAGATAATGATCCGGTTTTTCACCAATACACGACACGTTCTTTAAAAGATTTGTTGGATGATTTAACCACCACCCGGTTTTTAATAAATAATCATATGATGCATTTGGGTGAGCCTGTATTGCGCCGTATGGGTACGCACCCTTTGTATGGAGCGTTTGGCATTAGTCAATGGACAGATTTTTTTCTTTTGCATGAAGCGCATCACCAGTTTACCATTTTTATGTTAGCGGCTGCGCTACGTAAGAGAAATCAGTGATAATTTTGTACGTCATTACCAATGCAACCACCACCTTAAATTTTTTGTTATGGGGATTGAGAAAGACATTAGCCAGGCCAAGTTCAGGAATGAGTACCAGAAAGCAGCCATTAACCTGATCTATACTTTCAACTGGGCTAATGAAAAAATGAAAAAGCTGCTGGATGATTATGACATTACCTCTCAGCAGTTTAATATACTGCGCATATTGCGGGGCGCAGGTAAACCTATTTCTACTTTGCAGATTCGGCAGCGTATGCTGGATAAGATGAGTGATACCAGCCGTATTGTAGATCGTCTTTTAAAAAAAGGTTGGGTGATTAAAGTAACCTGCGAGGGTGACAGACGCCTTGTGGATGTATCTATTTCAGAAAGCGGGTTATCTCTGTTAAATCGCATTGATGCACACCAGGAGGAAATGGACAGCATGTTTAAAAACCTGGATGAGCAGGAAGCTTTAACATTAAATAAATTACTTGATAAATTAAGGAATGTTGAATAATGTAATTTCGTGGCCTAAAATACGTTAGACAGGCATGAAAATACGGTTTGGCATTTTTCTCTTTTACTACTTGTTTGTTTTGGTATTGCTTTCCTCTGGACAGCCTAAAAAAGAATTTCGTGGTGTTTGGATTGCTACAGTAGATAATATCGACTGGCCTACACGGGGCAATTATAACGCAGATAGCCAAAAAGCAGAATTCATACGCATATTGGATGCACACCAGCGCAATGGCATCAATGCAGTTGTAGTACAAGTTAGGCCTGCGGCAGATGCTTTTTATCCCTCTTCTTACGAGCCATGGAGCCAATGGCTAACAGGCAAACAAGGCCTTCCTCCTTCTCCTTATTACGATCCCTTGCAGTTTATGATAGAAGAAGCTCATAAAAGGGGCATGGAGTTTCATGCATGGTGCAATCCATACCGGGCAGAATTTGCTATTGGTAAATCATCCATTGCTCCCACGCATATTACCCGCATACACCCAGAGTGGTTTCTTCCTTATGGTACCGTTCGCTTATTCGATCCAGGTAATAAAGAAGCCCAGCAATATGTAGTGAAAGTGATACGCGATATTGTAAGCAGGTATGATATAGATGCTGTTCACTTCGATGATTATTTTTACCCTTACCGCATTGCCGGTAAAGAATTTCCAGACAATGCATCCTATCAGAAATATGGCAATGGGCTTTCTAAAGATGATTGGCGCAGAAGCAACACAGACAGTATTATACTGGCGTTAAGCAAAGCCATTAAAGAAGAGAAAAAAGATTGCCGCTTTGGCATCAGCCCGTTTGGCGTTTGGCGCAATGCAGATAAGGATACAGCAGGCAGCAATTCAAAAGCCGGTCAAACCAATTATGATGATTTGTATGCAGACATTTTGCTTTGGTTAAAACAAGGCTGGATAGATTATGTGGCACCACAATTATATTGGGAGTTTGAGCATGCTCATGCACCTTACGGCCCGCTGCTGGATTGGTGGAATAAACATACGTATGGAAGACAATGCTATATTGGCCTGGGTATTTTTAAAGCAGGCAGCAATGCAAACTGGCGCGATAAAGATGAGCTGCCAAGGCAAATAAGAGAGCTAAGGAACATGCCTAATATAAATGGCATGATTTATTTCAGCAGCAAATCTTTTGATCGCAATCCCAATGGCTGGAATGATAGCCTTCGGAATAATTACTATAAATACCCGGCTTTCCCTCCACCTATGTCGTGGGTAGATACATCTTCAGTGGCCATGCCATCAGTAAAAGTGGTGAGCACCAATTCATATGCTAACAGTTTGTTGCTCTCTTTACAAAACACAGACAGCACCAGGAAAATAAAAGCGTTTGTAGTATATGCATTTGCTGAAGGTGACATGATAAAAGATGCGAACGATCCTAAAAACATTGTACGTATTCTGCCAGCAGGAGAAGGTATGGTTGAATACAGCATTCCGCAATCTGGTGAGCATATGAAACAGTATGCATTTAGTTGTATTGATTATGCGAACAATGAAAGTGCACTTTCCTTTCCGCCTTATGAGAATCGGCGTTAATAAAAAATACCAGTTATTTAACCAGGCTTGCTTTGCCGGCAGCCAATCTTTTCTACCTTTGACAATACTAATTATCAATTACTAATTCTTAATTATCAACCTATGCCTGGCTTTGAATTATTTGGAAGCGATGAGCGCAACAGTGTAAATGATGTATTGGAAACCGGCATTTTTATGCGTTATGGTTTTGATGGCCCTCGCCAGGGCATCTGGAAAGCCAAAGAGTTAGAAACGGCTATTTGCAACACTTTTGGCAGCAAGTATGCGCAACTGGTAAGCAGTGGCACAGCAGCGCTTAGCACTGCTATGGCTGCATTGGGTATTGGTTATGGCGACGAAATTATTCTTCCCAGCTTCACTTTTGTGGCCAGTTTTGAAGCTGTATTGAGTGTAGGTGCTATTCCTGTATTTGTAGACGTAGATGATACGCTTACGTTAAATCCCGAAGCAGTGCGCAAAGCCATTACACCAAAAACAAAATGCATCATGCCTGTGCACATGTGCGGTGGTATGGCTGCTATGGATGAATTAATGGCAATCTGCAACGAACATAAACTGGTTTTACTGGAAGATGCCTGCCAGAGTATTGGCGCCAGTTATAAAGGAAAAAAATTAGGCAGTATTGGTGATGCTGGTACTTTCTCTTTCGATTATGTAAAAACAATTACCTGTGCAGAAGGCGGCGCTGTTATTACCAATAGGGAAGATGTTTTTATTAAGAGCGATGGCTATAGCGATCATGGTCATGATCACAAAGGCGTTGATCGTGGTGCAGATCTGCATCCTTTTATTGGTTACAACTATCGCATCTCAGAATTA
Organism: Chitinophagaceae bacterium; assembly: GCA_047602295.1. GTDB lineage: Bacteria > Bacteroidota > Bacteroidia > Chitinophagales > Chitinophagaceae > JACMLD01. The sequence continues at coordinate 694,222 of JASGHP010000001.1, forward strand.
CATGCGGCAGTGGGCCTGGCACAAATCCAAAAGCTTGATCAATTCCTGGATATACAAAAACGCAATCACACAGCGCTTAAAGAAATTTTGTCGCAATTGCCCGAGGTTAGCTTCAGGCGGATACCAGATCCCGCAGGTGATAGTTGCACTTTCCTTAGTTGGTTCTTGCCTACAGAAGAGATTACCAAAGCAGTAGTAGCTTCACTGAAAGAACAAGGCATACTTGCGGGCAATTTTTACTGGTTCGATAATAACTGGCATTATATCCGCAAATGGGATCACCTGAAACAAGGCACAACGCTAAGTGCATTAAGCCCGGAACATAAAGCCGCTGTTATGCATCATGCCAATAAAGATTTTAGCGCCAGCCATGCTATAATGAGCCGCTGCATTTCTACTGCAATTGGTTTGCTATGGACGGAAGAGCAGGTAAAAGACAAAGGCGAGAAACTGGTGAATACGATAAAACAGGTCCTGGCAAAACAAACAGTTACAGTTTAAAAGTTATAGTTCGAAATAGTTCATGAGTTCGGCAGTTCTTAGTTATTGTCGTCTGATCTTGTTATGTGTTCAGTCAAAGTGTTGAAATTTAAGCGAATAATTTGTTTATGAGCGCAATTAATAATGAAATGAATTTTTGAGCTCAACAAAATGCTGAATCTTGAAACATTGCAGGTAACCGAACTATAGAAATGCGATAAAGTCCATCATCGAACTTCTGAACTATGAACTTCGAACCAAGAACTACTTTCCTTCTAGCCTATTTACATAATCAAGGCTACCCAACCTGAAACGCAGAGGTACTTTAGTACTCTTTTCAAATTGCAGCTCTTTCCTGCAGAAAAAGCCAAAATTCCTGGTATAGTAATCAGGCTCAATAGTAGTTACCAGCAACCTGTTTGTAGATGAAAAAAATGGGTCTTTGGTGTTTTTTTCGATGATCCCAGGCAATTTTTTAGCAGAAAGCAGTGGCGGGCAAATAAAAAATTTTTTTTGCCCTGAAATCACGCTAAGTCTTGCCTGTTGTGCATTTGCGGGATTTATGGCCATTAAAAAGGCGCATGCAACAAGAAATATATAAATACGTTGCAACTTCATATATCATTTTATGTGTAAATTACGGCCTGATTTTTGTGGTTAGTCGCGATTTTTTTATCAAGTGAGTGTATAAATCCTAAGCAAGTTATGGCACTGGGACAGAGTTTACAACAAAGATTACTCCAAAAACTGTCGCCTCAACAAATTCAGTTAATGAAGCTGTTGCAGGTGCCCACAGCAAATTTGGAAGAACGCATAAAGGAAGAGATGGAAGAGAACCCTGCCTTAGAAGCCGGGGAAGACGGGCATGATGAGAACCTGACCGAGGATATGAAGGATGAGTTTGACAGCAGCAATGAAGAAGATTTTGATGAAGACGGAAGCGAAGAGCAATATGAGAATATTGATGTGAGCGATTACGTAACCGATAGTGATGACGAGGTGGGAGATTATAAGCTGCGTGATGACAATTACGGAGATCCTGATGAGCAAAAGACTGTGCCGGTAAAAGTGGAGACTTCTTTTCATGAACTGCTGGCAGACCAGTTGGGCATGCTTAACCTGGACGAACGTTCTCAAAAAATTGCAGAACAAATTATAGGCAGCATAGATGACGATGGCTACCTGCGCAGGGAAACATCTTCTATAAAAGACGATCTGGCTTTTAGACAAAACATAGAAGCAACAGAAGAGGAGATTGAAAAGCTGATTGAAAAGATACAGCATTTTGACCCATCGGGCATTTGCGCACGTACTTTGCAGGAATGTCTTTTGTTGCAGTTGTATCGCAAGCTGGGAGAAGGCAGGCCCGTAGAGTTAGCCATCAGCGTATTGGAGGATTATTTTGAAGAGTTTACCAAAAAGCACTATGAGAAAATACAGCGTGGGTTGAATATAGATGATGATGGTTTGAAGGATGTAATAGCTCAAATCATTAAGCTCAACCCTAAGCCGGGTGGCAATGTGGGTAATGCTAATAAAGGTGAAAGTTATATTATCCCCGACTTTTTCATTTTTAATAACGCAGGCAAATTAGAACTTACACTCAATAGCCGCAATGCGCCAGACTTGCGTATTAGCGAAGGATATCGAGATATGCTGAAGGATTATGACCGTGGCAGCAAGAAAGATAAAAGGCAAAAAGAAGCGGTTCTCTTCATCAAACAAAAAATAGATGCCGCCAAATGGTTTATTGATGCTATTAAACAAAGGCAGCATACGCTTACCAGCGTAATGGGCACTATTATGGATTATCAGCGTGAGTTTTTTCTTACGGGTGATGAAACAACCATGCGCCCCATGATTTTGAAAGATATTGCAGAACGTACCAGCCTGGATATTTCAACAGTGAGCCGTGTGGCTAACAGCAAGTTTGTGCAGACAGAATTTGGAACTTACCGACTTAAGTTTTTCTTTAGTGAATCGCTGAGCACAGAAAGCGGTGAAGAGGTTTCTACAAGAGAAGTGAAAAAGATTTTAAGTGATATGGTGGGTGATGAAAGCAAGAAAAAACCACTAAGTGACGAAAGGCTTACTGAGTTGCTGCAAGAGAGGGGTTACAATATTGCCAGAAGAACAGTAGCAAAATACCGCGAACAATTGAATATACCTGTTGCCCGTCTTAGAAAAGAGCTGTAACTATAAAGGTTAAAGGCGTAAGGTGTAAGGTTTGATAAGTACATTTGCAGCATGGAGAATGAAGTTTCTGTATCGCCAACTGTAAACAGCAATTACCAATGGTCTGCGCCTTATAGAGTGTTTGGGCATATTGTATCATTTGTTTTTCACCCGCTTTTTATTCCTTCTTATATAACTGCGTTTTTGCTTTATGTAGATCCTTATGCTTTTGCAGGGCTAACCGATAAAGGGAAAGCTTTTAAATTAATAGCAGTAGCGTTCAACACTTTCTTTCTCCCGCTATTTGGTGTTTTGCTGATGAAGCAGCTTGGTTTTATACAAAGCATTTTTCTTCGCACACAAAAGGATCGCATCATACCTTATATAGTGAGTATGATTTTTTATTTCTGGGCATGGTATGTTACCAGAAACCTGCATGATACTTCTTTTTTAGTAGCGATGTTGCTGGCGGTTTTTTTAGGATGCATTGCAGGCATGATGGCCAATATTTACTATAAGGTAAGCATGCATGGCATTGCAGCGGGCTCTTTAATTGTTTTGTTTTTGTGGATGGCTTTCAGCGGCAGTAATGCAGCAATAGTATTTCTTTCAGCTGCTATTTTAATTACCGGATTGATTTGCACAGCAAGATTCCTGGTATCTGATCACAATCCGTTTGAGATATACAGCGGTGTATTGATAGGCGCTTTATGCCAGTTGATAGCAATAGCATTTGTATGACCCCTTATCCACCCCTAACCCCTGGAGGGGGAATTGTATCTCTTGTTAAGTTGATTTTTTTGAAAAGAGTATTCTTGTTTTTTGAACTGAGTAGGTTATGCCATTACTTCAATCTTCATGTTTCTATTTTCCTATTAAGAACGGCTCAATATCAATAACTAAATTATATTACCTAAGCTGACATTCCCTTTAGTGGTCAGGGGTAAAAATAACAAAGCCCAACCATAGGGTACGATCGGGCTGTTGTTTTTCCAAACCATCTGTATGTAAGTCCAAGCTAAGAGTTCAGTATACGCGAATGCGTCAAATAATTTTTGGTTGGATGATAGATAAACAAACAACTACCATTCTTTATTGTATTGATAACATTATTTACCTGGTTAGCTGGTACTGCAGGGCAACCATAACTTCTTCCGTTGAAAGGATTGTTCTTAATAAAGTTGCCGCCTACATAATCTGATCCATGCACTACAATATTGCGTTCGTCTGCTTTATCGTTGAAACCTTTTTCAAGACCTTCTATTTTTAAAGAAAGACCGTGGCCGCCATAGTAAGTAGATTCTGTTTTATAAAAACCAAGACTGCTCATGTGACTTTCCGGGCTGTTAGAAAAAGAACGTGCATATTCTGAACCCGACCTTCTTCCGTGTGCAACATAAGTATTGATCAAAACTTTTTGCTGTTCTACATCAATAACAAAGAAACGTTTGCGGCGTGAAGACTGGCTGAAGTCGCAAATGGTTAATACAGATGCGCGGGCCAGCATTCTTTTTTGCTGCAGGTACATATAGCCTTTGTAAGCGTAATCGAAAGCCGCTTTTGTAAGACCCATGCTTTTCAGCTTCAAAGCGTCATACATCATCATGGCTTTACTGCTGGTGGTATTAACAACAGAAGTAATAGCCATATTATTTACTGGCTTTGCTGAATGACTACCTGCATTGTTTTTGATGGGGATGATGAGCAGAAAGCAAAAAGCAGTTGCTCCCAGGGTTTTAGAAAGGGTTTTCATTTCGGATGATGTGGATTTTAATTGTTAAGGTTCTTTTCAGAACTGCTAACGATGAACAAAATATTATGATAAACTTATATTATCAAATGATTATTGTAAAATCTTTTATTGTGTGCGTGCAAAGATAAAATCTTCTGAAATTCAAGTGCTTTCCCGTAGCAAACATTAGGGTTTTTTTAGGAAAAATTAGGGAGATTTACGATTGCTTCTCAGGTGAGAACTCAAGGGTATAAATCTTTACCAGCAATAGAAACAGAGAAATAAGCAAGGGGCCGAATATAAGGCCGATAAAGCCAAAAAGGTTGATGCCGATAATAACTCCAAAGGCTGTAACCAAAGGGTGTGTATCGCCAATTTTTTTCTGAATAGCAAAACGGAAAATGCTATCTACCGTGCTTACAATACCAAAGCCATAAGCCAGCATTACCAAGCCTTTTACAGTATCATTTTGTGCAAAGAATATGAGTGCAATTGAGACATAAGCTACGGCTGCACCAACCACGGGCAACATAGAAGTAATGCAAGTAACTACAAACCAAAACAAAGGCTCCTTTACACCAAGAACAAGATAACCGATTACACCAATTACACCCTGGAAAAGGGCAATTAACGGTATACCAATGGCATTGGAGAGTACCATGTTTTTTACTTCACTTGCTACACGGTTTAAATTATTATCGCTCATAGGCAGCACACGGTACAATGTTCTTTCCATGCCACGCCCTTCAACCAGCATGAAATATAAAATGAGGTACATAAAGATGATAGTGGTAAGAGAATTGAAAGTGGCACCCAATAGAGAAGGCAGGTTGCGTGCAATAAATTCTCCCAGAGACCTGATATAATTATCATCAATCAGTTTGTAGCCAATTTTATGCTCCAGGTTTTTTACAAAACTTTCCAATGCTGTTATAAGTTCTGAAGAATGACTAATAGCAAAATTGATTTTTGATGAAAGCATGTTAATGACCAGGCCAATGGGCAACAGAATTACCAGGAACGAAATCAGCATTAGCAAACTTGCTGAAAGTGATGGCTTCCATTTGCGGAAATAAACCATGCGAAACATGCGCTTGCGCATGATTACATACAATGTAAGCGCACCCAAAAAAGCGGGTATGAAACTCTTGAGCTCATTAAACAAAATATAGCCTAACAAAACCAGTATGGAAATAAATGTGAGCTGTCTTATCCTGCTGTCGCTGATGTAATCATTCATATGCACAATTTAAATATAAAAAGGCGAAGGGTTACATCCTTCGCCAATATATTGCGCCTGCATAGCGCCAGTGTAATAAGATAGCATGTTACACAGGAGCCACAGATGAGTAAAGATTTACTGTTGAAGTGAGTGACACAACAAAAGCTCAATAGTAGCACTGCCGCCTGCCCCAATAAAATTTTATACTTTCTTATTCTTCCATTTTCCTTTTTGAAACAAGATATAGGCTGCAATGGCTGTTCCGGTTTCTGCCAAGGGTATAGCCATAAAAACACCTGCTGGTCCCATGTGAAAAACCTTTGTCATGATATAGGCAAAAGGAATTTGAAAGCACCAGTATGCAAAAAAATTGATGATGGTGGGCGTTTTTGTATCGCCTGCGCCATTAAAAGCATTTCCATACACCATGCCTATGCCATAAAAAATAAAACCACTGCTCATAATTCTGATAGTGCTGATGGCATAAGCTGCAACACCTTCTTCGGTTGTAAAAAAAGAAGCGATGTAAGGAGCAAATGATAAGAACAAAACAGAAACACAGCACATAAAAATAGCATTGTATTTGGCAGTTCTTTTTACTGATAAAACCGCCCTCTCTGGTTGTTGTGCACCCAGGTTTTGACCTACAAGCGTTGCGGCAGCATTGCTTAAGCCCCATGCTGGTAATAAGAAAAACATAATTACGCGTATGCCTATCTGGTAGCCTGCAGAAGCATCGCTATGTCCTGTTTCTGCAACCAATCTTGCCAATACAATCCAACTGCCAGAACCAATTAAAAATTGCAAAGTGCCGGGCCATGCAATGCCTACAAGCGTTTTGATAATTTTCCAATCGGGCGTTAATTGTTTCAATGAAAACTTTACCTGGCTTTTACCGAAGAATAAATGATATAGCTGATAGCTTACACCAATTGTTCTTCCGATAGTGGTTGCCATAGCTGCGCCCTGCAAACCAAATGCAGGTATTGGGCCAAGGCCGCGTATGAGTAATGGACACAAAATAATATTGCAGATATTGGCCAGCCAGAGACTTTTCATTGCCATCATAGCATCACCTGCTCCTCGAAAAATGCCATTGATCAGGAATAATAACATAATCACAAGGCTTCCGCCCATAATGATATGTGTATAGCCAACTCCGGAACTAATGGCCGCTTCTTCTGCACCCATCAGCCTTAGAATTTGTGCAGAGAAAATAAAACCGGGAATGCTAATAGCAATTGTAATAAACAATGAGAGAAAGATTGATTGCATGCCCGCTTTTGCAGCAGCATCAGGATCTTTTTCGCCAATGCGTCTTGCAACCATAGCGGTAGCTGCCATGCTTATGCCTATGGCCAAAGAATACACAATAGTGATAACTGATTCTGTAAGTCCCACAACAGAAGTAGCATGTTTGCCCAGGTGGCTTACAAAAAATATGTCTACCACAGCAAAGATGCTTTCCATGCACATTTCCAGTACCATGGGTATGGCCAGTAGTATGACTGCTTTGCGGATACTGCCCTGCGTATAATCCATGGATTCTCCACTCATGGATTGTTTTATGATTTGATATAAACGTGATAGTTTATTAGACGATGTAACGTTAGTAGTAGTTTGAGTTGACATGCAAAAAGTTAAATAGTAAATACAATGAAGTTCAGCAAGAGAAAAGCTTGCCGTATCTGGAGAAAACAATAAGCGGAGGTTCTTTACAATGGGGGCGAACCTAGAACATTTTCATATGCTGAAAGTTGCAGAACAATAAAATTAGGAATAAAAATTAAAAGTAAAAATTCAAAAGTTTAAAAGGCTAGTGTGAGGACGTTGCGATGTATCTTATAGTTTTTACTTTTGCCTTTTTACTTTAAATAACATGAAGCCCATCAGCATTCTTATTGCACCAGATAAGTTTAAAGGAAGCCTTACCAGTTTTGAAGTAGTAAAAGCTTTGAGCAACGGCTTGCAATCGGCTGGAGTTGTGATAAAAGGTTTTCCATTTGCGGATGGTGGAGATGGTTTTGCTGCAGTTATGAAATATTACCTGCAAACGACTACCTGTACTTGTGATGCTGTAGATCCTTTGCACAGGAAAATAACTGTTGCCTACGAGTGGGATGAAAAAAATAAAACAGCTATTATAGAAATGGCAGTTGCCAGCGGCCTGGTGTTATTGAAAGAAGCAGAGAAAAATCCTTTGAAGACTTCTACGCTTGGTACAGGCATGATGATTAAAGATGCTATTGCAAAGGGGGCTAAAAAAATAATACTGGGCCTGGGTGGAAGCGCTACCAATGACGCAGGTATTGGTATTTTGAGTGCATTGGGTTTTCAATTTTATGATGCGGGAGAAAATATGTTACCAGCATGTGGCAGCAGTTTAATCAGCATAAAAAAAATAATAGCACCAGCAATATTGCCGGATGTAAAATTTGAAATTGCCTGCGATGTGCAAAATGTATTGTATGGACCTAATGGTGCAGCTTATGTATATGCACCGCAAAAAGGAGCAGACAAAGAAATGGTTGCTTTGCTTGATAGTGGGTTAAAAAACTTTGCAGGCGTGATAGAAAAAAGTACAGGGCGAACTGTAGCGTCTGCAGCAGGTGCAGGAGCCGCAGGTGGTATTGCAGCGGGGTTGATGGCTTTCTTTGATGTGGTATTGGTAAAAGGTGTAGAGCTGGTAGCAACTGCAAGTGGCATCAAAAAGCAATTATCATTTATTGATATGATTATTACGGGTGAAGGAAAAATAGATAATCAAAGTAATGAAGGAAAAGTAACAGGCTATATGGCAGGGCTTGCAAAACAATATAGCATACCCTGTGTAGCATTTTGCGGCATAGCAGCGCTTACAAAAAATGAATCAACAGCTATGGGCCTCAATAAAATAGTAAGCCTGGCGGAGAATGAAAGCGAAGTGTCTTATGCTATTGAGCATGCAGCAAAATTGTTGCAACAGAAGGCTCATTATGCATTGTAAGTAAATAGAATTAATTTTGCTTGTATTGTATGCAAAATAATTCTTCCGATATTAAGATAGCAGTAGACGCTGTTGTTTTTGGGTATTCAAAAGCCGATGGTGTTTCTGTTTTGCTGATACAGCGCAAATATGAGCCTTTTAAAAATGGCTGGGCAATACCCGGCGGATTTGTATTGGAGAATGAATCATTGGAAGATGCTGTGAAACGTGAACTGGAGGAAGAAACTGGTATCAATGTAAACTACCTGGAGCAGTTGTATACTTTTGGAGATACAGATAGAGATCCGCGACAGCGTGTAATAGCGGTTGCTTATTTTGGTTTGGTGAAAGCCAGCCAGTACCAACAATTGAAAGCAAGTACAGATGCAGAAAATGCAGAATGGTTTAGCATAAAAAAATTACCTACGCTTGCATTTGATCATAAAAAAATATTGGCAACAGCAATAGAGAGGTTGAGGAATAAAGTGCGCTACCAGCCTATCGGTTTTGAATTGCTGGATAAAAAATTTCCTTTTTCCGATTTAGAGAAATTGTATGCCGCGTTATTGGATAAAGAGATTAACCGGCGCAATTTCAGCAAGAAGATTTTGTCGTTTGGGATTTTGGAAGAGACAGGCGAGTTGCAAAAAACGGATGCGAAAGGAAGGCCCAGTAAGATTTACCAGTTTAACCAGAAACGTTATAAAGAATTGCTGAAAGAAGGTTTTCATTTTGAGATTTAAAGCGATAAATCAAAAGTAAAAATTCAAAAGTTAAAAAGGCGGGCCTCCGAGGTGTTGGTTTCCTTATTATTCAACTAGATTTCGCTTTTTTTTGAGTAATAATCAGTGAATCTGTAGCTATTCTTCCTTAAATTTTATTTTGCTTCAAAATGAAGCAAAATTTGCTTTTTTCATTTTCCTCTTCTATATTTGCTTATCATTTAAGCAAATTGCAGTATGAAAACAATTAATTTGAATACAGGAGAAGGTGTAAAGACCATCTTATTCCCCGATCAGCAACCTCACGTAAACATCAGCGGTATAAACGAAGGCGATGAAGTAAAAGTAATCTGCTCAATAACCGACAGCGTTAAGATGCTGCAGTTATTGGAAACTGCTAACGCGTTGGATAACGTGTTTGCCATAAAAAAAGTATTGGTTATGCCTTATTTAATGGCAGCACGCTACGACAGGCTGATGCAGCCAGGAGATAGCATCGATTTAAAAGTAGTGGCGAACCTCATCAACAGTTGTGGTTTTGCAAAAGTGTATTTGTTTGATGTGCATTCGGATGTATCAACTTTGCTTATCAATAACGTGGTAAGCATTTCCAATAAGCAAATGGTAGAGCAATATGATCAGCAGGATGCTTTGCTCATTTGTCCTGATGCGGGTGCAGCAAAAAAAATAGGTAAGTATTTTGAATGGAATAAAAACCTGAAAGATATTGTCTATTGCAGCAAGAACAGAAACCTTTCTACCGGTAACCTTACACTGGAGGTATTAGAGCCGCAAGAATGCAAAGACCGTAATTGTGTTATCATTGATGATATCTGTGATGGAGGCGCAACTTTCCTGGCTATTGCCGAGTTGATTCAACCTAAACATTTAACCTTGATAGTTACACACGGTATTTTCTCAAAAGGTTTTGCTGCATTGGAGAAAAAGTTCAATCAAATTATTGTAAGCGACAGTTTTTGCAAAACGTATGATTCACCCATTGTAAAACTGGTAAAAGCAAACATTGCATAAGAAACAATAACAAACAAACCATTTATCATGAAAACAAATCCTTTTCTTCTTACGGATTATTATAAAGTAGGTCACGTTTTTCAATACCCTGATAATACAACACTTGTTTACAGCAACCTTACACCACGTAGCAGCCGCCTTGAAGGTGTAAATGAAATGGTGTTTTTCGGGCTTCAGTATTTCATAAAAGAATATTTGCTGGATTATTTTAATGAAAACTTTTTTAAACAGCCCAAAGAGAAAGTGCTAGCTGATTATAAAAGAAGAATTGTTACTTCTTTGGGTGCTCATCTGCCCACCTATAAACACTTGGAAGATTTGCACGATTTGGGTTATCTGCCTATAGAAATAAAAGCATTGCCCGAAGGAAGTCGTGTACCTATAAAAGTGCCTTGCATTACTGTTGTAAATACATTGCCAGAGTTTTACTGGCTTACCAATTTTCTGGAGACTATTTTATCTGCTATCATTTGGCAACCTTGTACCAGCGCAACAATTGCATACGAGTATAGAAAATTGCTGAACAAATATGCTGCAGAAACAGGTATGCATGCAGATTTTGTACAATGGCAGGGACATGATTTCAGCTTTAGAGGCATGAGCAGTTTGGAAAGTGCGGTGTTAAGTGGTATGGGGCACCTGCTTTCATTCAGCGGAACAGATACCATTCCTGCTATAGAAGCGCTGGAACAATATTACAACGCCAATGCAGATAAAGAATTAATCGGTGGAAGTGTGGCAGCAACAGAACATAGCGTAATGTGCAGCGGTAGTAAAGACGGTGAACTGGAAACATTTAAAAGACTTATCACCAAAGTATATCCCGGTGGCATTGTAAGTATTGTAAGCGATACCTGGGATCTCTGGAAAGTTTGCACTGAATACCTTCCGGCTTTGAAAGAAATTGTTTTAAAACGAGATGGTAAAGTAGTGATAAGACCCGACAGCGGTGACCCGGTAAAAATTATTTGCGGAAACCCAGAAGGTAAAACAGCAGCAGAGAAGAAAGGTGTAGTAGAATTGTTGTGGGATGTGTTTGGCGGTACGGTCACGGATAAAGGTTATAAACTGCTTGATCCACATATTGGTGCTATTTATGGAGATAGTATCAACCTGCAACGTGCAACGGCTATATGTGAAGGATTGAAAGCAAAAGGTTTTGCAACGCAGGCAGTATTTGGTATTGGAAGTTTTACTTATCAATATAATACCCGCGATACATTTGGTATGGCCATGAAAGCAACTTATGTGGAAGTAGCTGGTGAAGGACGCGAAATTTTTAAAAACCCGATAACAGATGATGGCACTAAAAAATCTGCAACAGGTTTGCTTTGTGTAAAAGAAGAAAACAACAGATATGTTTTGCATGATAAGGTAAGTTGGGCCGAAGAGAAAACCAGTGCATTGCAAACAGTATTTATTAATGGAAAGCTTGTGCGTGATTACAGCTTGCAGGAAATAAGAGCAAGGCTTTTGAAGAATGATTAGGAAGTTGTGATGATTGCACCAGCGGCGAAAGAAACTATAGTATAATTTTTATGAAGAACATTATCACACTGGATAAAATTAAAGCTGCTTTATTTGGCCTTTCTGTAGGTGATGCATTAGGTGTTCCGGTTGAATTTAAAACAAGAGAGTATTTAAAAACTAACCCTGTTAAAGGTATTACGGGCTATGGGAGTTGGAACCAACCGCCCGGAACATGGAGCGATGATAGCAGTCTTGCTTTTTGCCTGGCTGAAAGTCTTTCAAATGGGTATGATATAAATGATATTGCTCAGAATTTTATTAAATGGATGAGCAAAGGTTATTGGGGTGCACATCATACAGTATTTGATGTAGGAGGGGCTACACGTTATGCTATTACAAGGTTGGCAAGTGGCACATCGCCATCTCTGTCAGGCGGAATGATGGAAGATGACAATGGAAACGGTTCTTTGATGCGAATTATACCATTATTGTTTTCAATCCAAGAATTTCCAATTGAAGAAAGATATTTAAAAGTAAAAGAAGTTTCTTCTATAACACATGCACACTTTCGTTCTGTGTTTGCCTGTTTTATTTATATTGAAATTGGGTTGCAGGTTATAAAAGGTAAACCTTTTGCAGAAGCATTTTCATCGGCCATAGTTCTAGTGAATGAATTTGCAAACGCAAATGATTTCAATAAGCAGGAGCTTGATTTATTTAAATCTTTATTGCACGGAGATATTAGCAAGCAAAAAGAATCTACCATCTCTTCCGGTGGCTATGTGCTGCACACATTGGAAGCTACAGTTTGGTGTCTGTTTAAGACCAACAATTACAGTGACGCAGTATTAAAAGCTGTAAACCTTGGTGGAGATACTGATACCACAGGTTGCGTAACAGGCGGACTTGCAGGACTGGTTTATGGGTATGATGATATTCCGAAAGTGTGGATAGATGAAATAGCAAGGAAAAATGATATTGATGATTTGTGTGTTAGATTGTATAAACAAGTTAGCAAATGAAATACTCAATAGATTGGTTAAAGGAACAAATTGCAGATAGCAAACCATTAGATTATCTCTTTTTCTGGGGACACACAGCAAAACAGGAAGGTGTAATTGATAAAGCCTGTTTCAGCCAGTGGTGGCCTGCAACATTTAAAGTGGCAGGAATAAGCTATCCAACTGCAGAACATTGGATGATGGCAAACAAAGCTTCTTTATTCAATGATGCTGGTGCGTTGACCGCTATACTGGAAACAAAAAATCCGGCTGCAATAAAAGCTATAGGCAGGCAGGTGAAAAATTTTGACGCAGCAAAATGGGAAGCAGTTGCTTATTCATTTGTGGTGGAAGGAAACCTGCAAAAATTTTCGCAACACACAGCATTAAAAGAATTTTTACTGGCAACAGGTGATAAAATTATAGTTGAAGCAAGCCCGGTAGATACAGTATGGGGGATAGGGCTTGCGCAGGATGCAAAAGATGCAAGCAATCCATTAAAATGGCGGGGAACAAATTTATTGGGCTTTGCGCTAATGGAAGTTCGGGATGCTTTAATAAGCAGACGCTAATGTTTTAGTTCCTTTATACTGCTGGTAAACGGAAAATTAATCTTGGAGGCAAAGTAATGCATTCATAATTTAGACAGAAGATGAGAACCTTAGTTATTGGAGATATACATGGCGGATTGAAAGCGCTTATGCAAGTGCTGGAAATGGCGAAAGTTTCAGCTGCTGATAAACTTATCTTTCTTGGTGATTATGTAGATGGCTGGAGCGAGTCTGCACAATTGATTAATTATCTGATATCATTTTCACAAAAACAGGATTGTGTTTTTATAAAAGGCAACCATGATGAGTGGTGCGAAGACTGGTTGCGTACAGGTCATGCAGACAAAACGTGGATATTTCATGGTGGCAGTGCTACGGTAAAAAGTTATGCCTTGGTAGATGAACAAACAAAACTGCAGCACATGCATTTTTTTGAAGCGATGAAATCATACATAGTAGATGAGCAAAACCGTTTGTTTGTACATGCAGGTTTTACTTCTATGCATGGGCCGGAAAAAGAATTTCATACTTCTAATTTTAGCTGGGACAGAACGCTTTGGGAAATGGCTATTACCCTTGATGGACAAATTAAAAAGGATTCACTGCTATATCCAAAAAGATTAAAACTGTTTCAAGAGATTTATATTGGCCATACGCCTACGCTTTATTTTAATGAAACTGTTCCTATGAAGGGTTGCAATGTTTGGAATATTGATACAGGAGCAGCCTTTACCGGCAGACTTACTATTATGGATGTTGATACTAAAAAGTTTTGGCAAAGCGATCCTGTTAAAGAGCTTTATCCAAATGAAACAGGAAGAAATAAAGATTGAGTTATAAAAACAGCGACTGATTACCAGTCGCTGTTTTGTTTTAGGTATTCAGGTTTTATTTTATTTCTGCTATCCAGGTCTGTACAAAAGCCCTTGCTGGTTCCACTACTTCTTTTCCTGCACGGAAAGCCAGTTTCCAACGATTGCTTTTGTGTTCATAAGCCGGGTTTACAAAATATTTCTTACCGTTTCTTTCTGTCAACTGTGCATCAAAATCAATATTGCTGGTTTCATCTATAAATTGTTTTAAACGTTCTTTTACAAACAATAATTGATTGACCGGATACTTTGCCTGCCATTCTTCCAGTCGTCTTTTATTAGATGCTTCGAACGATTTTAATGTTTCAGGATAGTTTTGTGTGTAATTGGCAATCATTTTATTGTTTGGGTCTTGCGCTTCTTTTAATTGTTGTTGTAAAGTTTGAACGATGGGTTCAAAAATCTTTTTTGTAGAAGCATCTGCTTTTTTATAGTTGGCCTCTGTTTCTGCCAGGCTTTTTTTGTATTGCTCAATCATACTACTACGCATTTCTTCGGGTGTTTGCAATGTGGCAAGTTTAGGCTTATTGTCTTCCCGCATTTGATTGTATTGGCGTAGGAAATCCTGGCTGTTTACATACTGTTTGGTGTATGAGAGCAAATCTTTTGTTACAGCAGTTCTGTTATTGCTGGCGATATTTTTTGCATTGCGCAAGCCATATTGATCTATGTAACCGCCAAAAATACTATTGCTGATTTTTTCATCGGCGCTTGCTTTAGTAATACCCAATTGCTGCAGAAAATCTTCTGCTATCTTGTGGGTTGTAAATGAAAAGAGAAAAAAGCTAAGCATGGTTAATGCTATGGCAAGCATACTATAGCGTATGCGCACATTTAGTGCATGTGGAGATAACTGTTTCATGGATGGTTTAATATTGATGGTTAATAAATAGTTTGATAGTTGTTTTAAGCCAGTAACGCGGCTTCGGTAATGCCTTCCTGGATAAGATTCCATCGGGTTGTGCTTAATTCCTGTTTTGCAAGCAATAGCATTTTGTCAAGAATATTCAGTTCGTTGTTTTTGATTTTTTTTAGCCAGGCAATAATTTCAAAATTGCTAAGGCCACGCATCATCCAGGTGTTTAGAAGATGAAGGTCTTCCTGGTTATAAGTAGCAACTAATTTTTGTTGCAGGCTTTTCAGTTGCGTATCTGTATAAAATTGCCAGAGCAATTTGTTTATTACTAATTCTTCTTTTGCCATTTGTTGAAGGCTATGCAGCAGCAAATCGGTAAAAGCTTTTCTGATAGCGCTTCCCATCTCTATTTTTTCTTCTGTAGAAACAGCGTGGTGAAAAATATTTATCAAAGCCTGCATGCGATTGATGAAAGAAAATTGTTGCGATTGTTCTTCCTCAAAAAAGAGCAAAGCGGACGGTTCTGCGGAAACAATTGCAGGCAATATTATTGCATGCTCTGTAACAGTATGATTATACAACAAGTCCAATGCTTGGTTTAGCTGCGGTATTAGAATAGCAGTTTCTTCCGGGTTATTGAAGTCTGTCTGTAATATTTTGCCAGATGTTTGATAAAGCAGTTGCTTCAAGCCTTTGTGTACAAAGTGAAAAATATTATGACGTGCCATAAAAAGATTTTAAAGTAGATTATAATTTTAGTAGGGATTGATTTTTATACAATCAGCAATTGAAAACGATTATTAGTTTAGAGCAGTTTTCAATTTTAAAATTGTATTCGCTCTTCCTGGTTTTATTGTGCCTAGCAATTGGGCAATATACCTGGCGCATAGTTCTGTTGGCTGATAGGCATCAAACTCTTTACTAAGTTTTCTTACATTTTGCTTGTATAATGGATTGCTGATGACCTCATTCACAGCATCTGCCAATTGCGTTGGCAATGGTTTTTCTGTTTTCAGGTTGATGCCAAGTTTAAAATAACCAACCCTTGCGCAAATTTCATTTTTGCCTTCATGTATGCCTGCTACCACAAGCGGCAGGTTGTTTTCAATGCCCATCATCACACCACCATAGCCACCATTGGTTATGTAAGCATCTGCATAAGGCATTACATCATGAAAAGGAATGAAGTCTTCAATAATAATGTTATCGTATGGATAAAGGTTTCGCAGCTTTGCAGTTTGCGAGCCGCCAGTAGTGCAAATAACCAGTGTTTCAGTTTTCTTAAATGCTTCCAGCGCTGGTACAATAATTTTGTTGATGTCTTTTTCTACAGTGCCTTGGGTTAACAATACCACTCTTTTGTATCGGTTAATCCTTGTATCAAACCATTGGCTATGCTGTTTAGCAGATGCAAATGGCAACAACGGACCAATAAAATGTATATGGCTGCTCATCTTCTGTCTTTTGTATTCAAAACCCGGTGTACCGCTTTGCAGTAACAAATCAGATTTTTGAATAAGCATATCAAAAATGCTTTCACCTCCATTTTGTATAGCATATTCCTGTAGCAATTGATGCAGTACTTTGTTCGGTTGTTTAAATATGATATTGTCTGCAAACCATCTGAGGAAAGCCTGTTTCATTTTTCCAACCAATGAGTAAGAAGGAGCTATACCCAATCCGCTAGGTGGCAAATCTGCAGAAGTTTCTGTAAGTGGCAATACGCCTATAGAAACAACAGGAATGTGCATACGCTCTTTTACAAAAGGAATTCCTGTAAAAGCGCAATCCGCTACTAATAAATCAAACGGGAAACTTTTATAAACCTCCGCAATGTCTTGATAGTATTCAGGGGCACGCAGTACAAAAGCATTGATAATATCAAATTTCAGTTTGCCAATAGCGGTTTTTTGTTTTTCTCTACCCGGAAATACTTTATCAAAATCGCCGTCGCTTACATCTATTGCTTTTTTAAAAGGATAGTGATGAATTTTTAGTTGCTTCAATTTCTTTGCAAACCCGCTTGAAGTATACCATCTTACATCATATCCTAATGTTGCCAGGTGCACTGCAAGACCAGTTAGTGGATTAAAATGTCCGTCAGCAGGAAAGTTGGCAAACAAAATTTTCCTGCCATTTGCAGAAGTATTAGTTGTATTCATATGAAAGGTTTAATGATTAAAGGATTGCTAATCGTTTTTTGATTGCACAAACCTAGCAGCTTTCATTGCGTAGAGTAAGCCACAGTTGCATGAACTGATTATTTGATTGTATTAATTGTGATGATGGTGTGCCTGTGCAGCATTTGGCTTCCTCCGTGTAGTTTAAAACTGTAACCACAGATGGATTGCGCATAGCGTTACATGAATTGTACAATAAGCTGCATGAGCGGATGACTTTTAAGCGGGTTGTTTGCTACATTTGGGAACCTTAAAAACACCCCTTTTTTGAAAAAGCTGTACAGCATAAGTTTTCTTTTGTGCTTCCTCACGCAGGCAGCGGCCCAGCCACCGAGGCAATATACATTTACCCATTATAGCACGGCCACGGGTTTGCAATCGAACCAGATTAATTCAGTGGTGCAGGATGAAACAGGTTATATCTGGCTGGCCACCACAGAAGGACTGGTTCGTTTTGATGGAACCAGGCAAAAAAATTTCCGGCACAACGATAAAGATTCAACAACCATCTGCTCCAATGCTTTGCTGCAGTTGATAATTGATGATAAACAAAACCTTTGGATACTTTTTGCCAATGGCAGAGCCGGCATATTCAATACAAAAAATTTCAGGTTTAAAGAAGTCTCGGTTAAACCCAGAAATGAAGCTGCTCTTAAAGCCGTTTTTAAAAGGTTGTCAAAAGATGAATATGGAAACATATTCCTGCTATTAGTGGGGCACGATATTTTAAAGTGGGATGAAAGCGACAAGAGCTTTACGGTTATCAGCAATTTTTTTCCTGTAAAAGCAGAATGGGAATACAGCGGCTTTGCGCAGCAGCCTGGCACACAGAAATATTGGTTTGGGATTCAGGGTGGTGGATTGGCTATTTATAACAGGGCCAACGGGCATCTTAGTTATCCAGGCAATAATATGGATAATGAACCGGCTATTGATGCCTTGGGTAAGTTGCCGTCTGTTCAAAATTTCCTGTTCGATAAAAAAAGCAGGTTCTGGTTTGTTAGTTGGACAACCGAGTTTCCTTACGTGTATTGTTATCATTTAAAAGAATCCAATGTGCCAATGGAGAAGTATGAGTTCTTCTCTACATTTAAAACTTACACTGAGATTAACGGAATTTTTGAGCAGGCAGATGGAACTATCTGGATAAGAGGTTTAGTTGTCTTTGGGCGTTACATAGAAAACGAAAAGCGATTTGAACTTGTGCATGCAGGTTATGAAAACGAAAGAAGTATTGATTACAGGATAATTACTTGCCTGTACGAAGACAGGGAAAAAAATATTTGGGTAGGTACAGGTATTAATGGTGTTTTCCGATTCAACCCTTCGCAGGAGTTCTTTAGCAACATCATGCATATAAACCGGGTTTCCGGCGCAAATGGAGATGGAAGTCCGCGTTCTTTTTTTCGGGAAAAAGATGGCAGCTTGCTGGTGGGCATTTGGCAAGATGGAATTTATCGTTACGATAAAAAATTCAATACGCTGCCAGTAGGTATAAAAGGCATTCCTGAAAAAAATGGCATAACAGTTTGGGACATGTATGCCACACCGGATAGCAGCGCAGTATGGTTTGCCTCTCAAAACAGTTTGTATAAATATAATACCCAACTCCGTGAGGCCACAGTTTACACCAGCAAAAATTTAAATGACAAATACATAAAACAATTAGCCGTTGACAACACAGGCAATCTGTGGCTTGGCATGTCTTCAACCGGTTTATATAAATGGAATGAAACGAAAGGCAAAAAGAATTTTGATGCTGGTCTTGCAAAGTTTGAAGCAATCCCCAATACCTCGGTCAATAGTATAATAGTTGATGAAAAAGGTTTTGTATGGGTTGCTACGGGTTCAGACGGGTTGTATGTAATAGACCCTGTTGCTGACAGTATTGTAATGCATTTTAATAAAAATGCCAGAGGGCAATTAAACCTGCCAGAGGAAAATGTAACCGATCTGCTTCCTTATAATGACAGCCTGATTGTTTTAAGTACACCGGCTCACCTGTTTCTTTACAATAAGCTTACGCAGAAAAAGAAAGAACTCGGAACAACAGAAACAACTTCGGGCAATATTAGCAGTCTGCAAAAAGACAATAATGGAAATTTATGGATTGGTACCACTGTTGCTTTATACAGGGCTACTATTAAAACAAGAGTTTTTGTGCGTTTCAACAGAGATGATGGTATTACCAATGATTTCTTTATTCCTTCTTCCTCTTATAAATTGCCAGACGGCAGATTGATTTTTGGCGCTTCCGGACAGTTTGTAGTGTTTAACCCTGCACATGTGCTGATAAGTACGCAAGAGCCCAATATCAGCATTACAGATTTTAAAGTAATGAACAAATCCCTGCCAGTAGATTCTTTGCTGCAGCTAAAACAAATAGAATTGGGGTATGAAGACAATTCACTTTCTATAGATTTTTCTTTGCTTAGCTATATAAGTGCGCATATCATTCAATATAAATTAGACGGTATAGACAAAGATTGGAAGACTGCTGATAAAACCAACCAGGCTATTTATTCATACTTACCAGGCGGCCATTATGAACTGCAGTTTAAAACCATTGACTCTGATGGAAAAATTAAACTTAGTAGTTTAAAGCTGGCTATTGATATAAGACCACCTTTTTGGAAGACATGGTGGTTTTATGGATTGCTGTTGTTGCTTGCAGGTGGTATTTTGTTTTGGTTGGATAAAACACGCATGAAAAGAAAAGAAGTGTTATTAAAAATGCGCAGCAATATTGCAGGCAATCTTCATGAAGATATAAATACTGCGCTCAACAATATTAATATACTCAGTGAGATGGCCCGCATGAAAGCGGATAAAGATCCGGAGAAATCAAAAGAATTTATAGAGCAGATACATAACAAAAGCCACCGCATGATAATTGCCATGGATGATATGCTTTGGAGTATTTCACCAGACAATGACAGCATGGAAAAAACTGTGGCAAGAATGCAGGAGTATATTGATTCTATGAACAACCGCCGCAGCACCAACAATAAATTGCTGGTGGATGAAAAAGTGAAATTGCTAAACCTTGATATGCAGTTCAGGCATGAAGCTTTTCTTTTGTTTAAAGAATGTATTGGCGGTTTGCTGCATGCAGGCGTAACAATGTATAAGATGAATGTATTGCTGGACAGATCTGTACTTCTTTACAGCATAGATTTTAACAGTGAAAATTGCGAGAAGCAGGAATTGACAAATATGCAGGACAAGCTGATTGTAAGCAGGCACGCAACTGCTATCAATGCACACATCAACCTGCAAGTGCAAAAAAAGAGTTCTGTACTGGAAATTAAAATGATGCTTGCATGAACACCTAATCAAAAATAATTCTTACGCTTACTTGCCCAGCCATTTTTTAAACTCAGTTACCTTTTCCCTGCTCACCAAAGATTCTTTATCTACTGCTGGTTTTAATGCAAGTATAAGACGATTGCCAAAGTATTCATCTATTTTGTCTACGCTTCCAATAGAAACATAGAAAGAACGACTGATGCGAAAATATTTTTCGGGGTCAAGCATTTCTTCCAATTCATCCATGGTATAGTCTACCACAAATTTTTTGTTGTCTGTTGTTTTAAAAAAGTTCAGCCGCCCATCGCTATAGAAATAAGCGATGTCATCTATTTCTATGCTTACCAGTTTTTGCGCATGTTTTACCAGGAAGCGTTTGCGGTATTCTTTGTGCTGCAATTTTTGTTGCAGTTCTTTTACCAGGCTGTCTATGTTAATGTCTGGTTTAGTGTTGCTGTGCAACTTTTCAAATTTGTTCAGTGCAGTTTGCAATTCTTCTTTTTGCACTGGCTTTAGTAAATAATCAACGCTGTTTACTTTAAATGCTTTTAATGCATATTCATCGTAAGAGGTGGTGAAGATGACCGGGCTTTTTACTTCGGTTAGATTAAATATTTCAAAGCTTTGGCCATCGGCAAGTTCTATGTCCATTAAGATAAGATCAGGTGCAGGGTTTTGGCTCAACCACTCCACGCTGCTTTTAATACTGTCTGCAACGCCTACTATCTCTGCGGTAGAAGTAGTAGCAGCAAGTGTTTTCTGCAGTTTCTTTACTGCCAGTTCTTCATCTTCAATAATAAGGATTCTCATATGCTTGTTATTTTGGGTGCTTTTTATATTTCTGTTGTATTGATTTGCTGCCTGTTGCTGTTATTGTTCCAGATAACAGGCAACACTACAGTAAAATTTTTTTCATCCTCCATTACCTGGAAGCCTGGTTGTTTCAGCAATTCATATTTAGCACGGATGTTTTGCAGGCCCACATTATTGCTGGGTGCTTTTACACTACGCTTTTGCAGGTTGTTATTTACTACCAGCCTGTTGCCGGCAGTGGTAAAAATATCTATTACCAATGGTTTGTTTTTAGAGAGTACGTTGTGCTTTACTACGTTTTCTGTAAGCAATTGCAAAGTAAGAGAAGGCAACAGGTAAGAGTCGTAGCGTTTATCAATTTGAATATTCATCTGCACCGCTTCTCCATGCCTTGTCTGCAATAGTTTATAATAAGAGCGGATAAATTTTATTTCATTTTCTACTGTGCTTACACCTTCTTCATTATTGCGCAACAGGTAACGATATACTTTACTTAATTCATCTAAAAAAACTTCTGCCTTTTGTTTGTCTACCGCTATCAATGAAGAAAGCGTATTAAAGCAATTGAAAAGAAAATGCGGGTTTACCTGGCTTTTTAAAGTGTCAAATTCCTGGGCTACGGAGAGTTCCTGCAAAGTTTCTTTTTCTGCATTGCTTTCTTTGTACTGGCCCAGCATATAATCTGCTTCGTACAGTGTTTCAAAAATTAAATTTACTGCAAGGCCAAGCAGCAAGCCTTTCAGCAGATGGGCTTTTCTTAATGAATATCCCAGTATATGAAAATGATCAAACAAAAGAAATAGACTTAGCACTGAAAGCGGCATCAAGAAAAACAGCACTAACAATTTTAATAGCACACGTTGTCTTACTTCATTCAGCCCGGGATATTTTTTTTCAACCCAATCATCATAACATACATGCACGTACCACGACAGAGCTCCCCATAAAAGAATAAGCGGGGCAGAAATCAACCAGATATTAATATCCCACAGGTGTCCTTCGTACAATACCTGGTTTATTACCACGGTAATCAGTGGCATTGAAAACAAGAATGCAAACAGCTTTATCCTGGGCGGTTTTACAAACATCATAATGCCAGCTCCTCTTTGCTGTTGATAAGCTTTATACGGATTAAGCGGCAGGCATTGTCTATATCTGATACGGCAAAAGGCTGGTTCAGTAGATCATATTTTTTTACAAGGTTGTCCAGGCCCGCTTCAAAATCCATAGCATCTGTTATAGACTTTGGCTGTATATTATTGCGCACTTCCAGGTAATTATCATTTGCAGAGCTGATGGTAATTACCAACGGTGCAGATTTGCTGACAATATTTTGAGAAAAACTATTTTCAATGATCACCTGTAAAGCCAATGGCGCCAGCAATTTTTGTTTGTCTGCATCTTCTATTGCAAGATGCACCTGCAATCCGTCGCCATACCTGGCTTTCAGCAGGTGCAGGTAAGAACTTATAAATTTCATTTCCGTTTCTACTGTTACCAAATGATCTTCATCATTGCGCAGCATATAACGATATACCTTGCTCATCTCATCCAGAAAGCGTTCTGCTTTTTCTTCATCATCTTGTATAAGGCTGGACAGTGAGTTAAGGCTATTGAACAAAAAATGCGGGTTCACCTGGCTTTTAAGCCCATGCAACTGGCTTTGTTTATAAGTACGGTGCAATGCTTCTGTTTCAAGCCTGTTTTTTTTCCAGTCCGTATACCGTGCAATGCCTTCCATTAAGAAGACAAGAAAAATATTTAAAATGCCCAGCGCAAAATAACTCCAAACAAAACCGCCTTCGTTAAAACTGTAATGCAGCATGGGTATATGTTCGTAACCACTAAACAGCGAATAAAGAAACAAGCCGCTTATCATAAGGAAGGTGATGGTCATAAGCGATAGGCGCTTAAGTGTATCTTCCTCTTTTGGAAAACGCTCTTTTAATGCTACGGCCACCCAACCACAAAGAATAAAATCAATGCAGGCAGCACCGCCGCTTAGCAGGGTAGCGGTTATAAATATTTTCCAACTGCTGAAATATTGCTGCTCTAGAATGATGCAATTGATAATAAAAGCAAAAACGGGCATTACCAGCAGCATTACCAGGTTGTCTTTGCCGTTATATTGTGGAAGCTTCAGGTTCATTCTTCTTCCAAATTACTGCGTTTTACGGATTGGGTGTTGCATCAGGCTATCAAATGGGTGCGGAGGGGTATGAATTGCAAAAACCAGCGCATCAATTGTGCAGTTGATGCGCTGGCATCTGCAGATAAAATTGCAATTTTATTGCTAGCTATTTTAAGGCTGCCAATGGCTTTGGTGCGGGCACCACGTTCTTTACAGGTGGCGTTGTTTTCAGGTAGGCGAAAATAGCTTTCAGATCTTCGTCTTCAAGATTTTTAAAATTTTGCCAGGGCATAGGTGGCAATAGCGGGCGGTTGTTGGCCAATCCTTTTGCTTTGCCTTCGCGCATAGAAAGGAAGAAATTTTCTTCTGTCCAATTACCAATACCAGTGCTGTCGCTGGTAATGTTTGCAGAATAAGAAGCACCCCAGGCGCCTACAGCACTGGTAAGATCGGGTGCAAATAAGATCCAGCCTTTGGCAATTTGCGTAGTATCTACCGGTGGCAACTGGCCATTCTGTTGAAAGCCGGAAAACCTCAGTTCCGGAATAAGCTCCGGCCCATGTGCGCCCATACGTTTGGGAGAATGGCAATCATCGCAGCCAATTGTAGACACCAGGTATTTGCCACGAGCTACCAGTGCAGTAGAATCAAGTGGTTTTTTGGCAGTTGTTTCTTTGTTGTCTGTTGCATTTGTGCAGGCAATAACGGCTGTTGTTATTATGCCAAACAGCAGGCAAATGAGAATGATGGAAGAGCGCATAAGTGAAGGGGTTTTAAATGTTGGTTGTTGTAGTTGTATTAAAAGTTAACCCTATTTTTGAAATCATAGTTAAAGTTGTTTCAAAAAATCCTTTTTAGAAATGGCTGTGAGTGCGAGTTGTTATAAAACATGTATGAACTGTTTATGCCGAAACCTGCATCGCCGGATTCATCATTGCTTCGAAACGCGTTTTGTTTTTTGCAACCCATTTTTCAAATGTTTGTGCCTGCGGGTTTAAAGCGTATGTTTCTATAAGATCTATCAGGCGATTGTTGATGTGAAGCCTTTGCGCTTCAAACATATTGGCCAATTCTTCTGCACCCGGAAAACCTAAGGCTGCATATTCATTGTGCGGAATGTAATGGTAACGAACTTCTTTTTGCAATACTTTGCTCATGGTAGCAGCATATTCATAGCAGGTTTCATCTGCACCAACTGCGCCAACCACCCGCTTAATATATTCTTGTGGGTGATTAAAAATAGTAGCTACCATTCCGCCAATATCTTCTACGCTTATCATGGCCAGTTTTGTGTCTCCCTGAGGAAAACCAAAGCTGTAACTATTGTCTTCATTTCTTTGCAGCGGAAAGAAATTGAAAAAGTTTTCGTAGTAGAATGCTATGCGGATAAATGTAGCAGGTATGGAAAGGCTTCTGGTGTACTGCTCCAGTTTTGCTTTCATATCGCAATGCGGCACGGGGTATTTTCCATGGCTAAGTTTGTGAAGATCTGGCAGTGTATGAAAAACAAAATGCTGAATATTGCTTTCTTTAACAGCGTCTACAAGATTTTTACCTAATTGATATTCGTTGTCAAAATGTTCCCAGAAATTGGTAACGCCATATACGCCATAGCAATCTTTCATTGCATTCTTCAGGCTTTCAACATCATTCATATCTCCTTCTGCTACAGATGCGCCTAATGCTTTTAGTGCAAGTGCTTTTTCTGAAGAAGCGTTTCTTGTAAGGATGCGCACCGCAAATTCGTTGTCTGCCAATAATGCTTTTACAACGCTGCTGCCTTGTGCGCCGGTAGCACCCGTTACCAGGATAAGTTTTTTAAGGTTCATACTTGGTTGTTTTTGGAATTAATGTTTAATGGTTTTAAATGCGGCTGCAAACCTAGGGGCAGGCAATAAAAACACAATTGCCATCAAGCATGAATTGAATAAAAACAAGTATGAAATGTATGCTGAAAAGAAAATATTAAAACGAAGCCAGAATACTGCGGCACTGATTTATATAATGACCACCAAACAAAACAGCGTGTACTAAAAGAGGAAATAGTTGCGTATAAGGCAATCGCTGCTGCCAGCCTTTTGCTAAAGGATAGGTATTATTATAGGTATCGTAAAATGTGTTATCAAAGCCGCCAAAAAGTTTCGTCATACCAATATCCATTTCTCTATGTCCGCAATACACAGCGGGATCAAAAATGGCTGCGTTGCCTTCTTTGTTGATCATATAATTGCCGCCCCAGAGATCGCCATGCAATAAGGCGGCAGGTTCTTCAGGAAATAATGCTGCTATTTTTTTACTGAAGCTATCTGCATGTGCAATATCATTACTGGAGAAGCTGCCCTGGTTGAATAAAATCTTTACCAGTGGCTGTATGCGGCATTGAATATAGAACTCACTCCAGGTTGAATGTTTTGTATTGATTTGCTGGAGGCTGCCAATGTAATTATCAATATGCCATCCAAATTCTTTTTGTGGCAGTTTGTGCATGTGTGCCAATGCTGCGCCAAAGTTTTTCATTGAATGAATAGTGGCACTTCCTTTTTCCATCCATTCCAGTACCAGCCATTGCTGATTATTGAAGATGCCATGCTTTATAACAACAGGTACTTGTAGTGTTGTATTTTGCCTTAACGCATTCAACCCATCTGCTTCCAAAGCAAACATATCAGGATAACGGTTTGCATTATTTGTTTTTAAGAAATAGCAATTGTCATTTGTAAATAAGCAAAATGATTCGTTGATATCTCCCCCGCTTACCGGTTCATATTTATTGAGCGTAAATCCGCAACTGTTTGATATGTGAGAGAGCAAACCATTCATTAATGCAAAAAACGTTTGATGATATTGATAACAATAGTGAGCACAATGCTTATGATAAGCATGGTAGTGAGTGGAAAGTAAAAACGCAGGTTTTCTTTTTCTATCCTTATATCACCAGGCAGGCGGCCCGGCCATTGTAGTTTGTTGTGAAAAAAGTAGACAATAATGCCAGCCACTGTTACCAGCAGCCCGGTTATAATAAGCCATTTTCCTGTTTCTGGGTTCATATTTACAAAGATACCCCTTCCTGGCCCTAAGGGTTTTTGGAAGAGTCTAAGGTTTTTTTGACGGCCTGTCGTACTGCATATGACTTTTGGTGGATGAAAAAATATGACTTCGGATTCATAAAATGGTCTATAGTACAATCTCTTCGGCTGATGTTTCTTTGTACTGTTAAACGATAACAACAAAGTAACTATAGACCAGCGCAGACGTACCCGAAGAAACCCAAGACCACCCGACCCTATGAAACTTGTAACCAAATTGAATATAAACACCCAAACCCTTTTTTGCCCGTAGATTATCCGTATCCTTGAAAAGAACCCGTATCCAAATCCAAACCGTAGAATGTCCGTATCCTTGAAAAGAACCTATCCAAACCGTAGAATGTCCAGGCTCTATGAAAACCAATGTCCGTCCGTCCATGCAAACCGTCCAATGCCCTATCGAAAACATGTCCACCATCCTTAAAAACCGCTGAATAAGGTGATCCAGTGAGCAATTGTTCTCAACTGTTTACTGGGTCACCCGGCGAGTTTCCTGATCTTCACCCCACCCCAATTTTCATCATGCTTATTTTAGTTTCCCCCGGTATTTCCTGGGAGACATGCCAATAACCTTTGTAAATAACCTGGAGAAATAGTAAGGGTCTTCTATCCCCAACCTGTTTGCAATTTCATTGATCCGCAAATCTGTAAACTGTAAATACTGGCAGGCTTTCTGCATTTTCAGGTGATTGAAATATTCAATGACTGAAAAGCCGGTGCTTTTTTTGAAAATACCGGAGAAATGAGATACAGAAAGATTTACGGCAATGGCAATTTCCTGTAGCGTAAGATTTTTGTCGATATGCTTTTGCAGGTAATTAACGCACACAGTAATACTATCCTTCTTTTCATGCGTATCCTGGTAATTATAATTGGCATCAAAACAGCACGAACCTAAAAAATATTGCAGGCTTAAACTTGCATAACAAAGATTGTCTGAGCTATAACCTCTTTCCACACTTCTGTATATCTCTTCAAATAAATGGATCCGGTTTTCCTGGAACGAAATAGCAGCAACATGGCCTCCCATTTTGTTCAGCATCATTTTTGTTAGATCCGGGCCGCTGCTACCTTTAAAGTGGATCCAATAGATTGTCCATGGTGTTTGCTCGTCTGCACCATATTCATGTTCTGTAAAAGCAGGCAGCAAAATAAAATCACCGGTTGATACATTGTATCGCTTATTGCCTGTGCTTACCCAGCCACTTCCTTTTACACAGTAGATAAGTATATGTTGGTTGATGCCACCTGGCCTATGCCTGTGGTGGTACAAGGCATTAGGATAGTAACCAATGTCTGTAACATACAACAACCTGATAACAGGATGTGTTTCACAATGCCGTTGAAGAATTTTCGCTGGTATTAGAATAGCCCGCTGCCCTGCAAAACCGTCTCTTTTTTTTGTTTGGCTCATGCTTGTCACAATAAAATAATCCATTAATATAGTAACTTATTCCATCTGCAAAAAATGAATGACAGATAGATTTGTTACACAGCGCTTAGGTTAATTAATTTTTTAAGAAGGATATCTCTTAGTTTATTGTCAGAAAAATTTTAATTAACTTACCTGGTAAATGATGAATTATACAAGCTAATCATCAATCCCCCTTCTTGTTTTTAAGACACTGTTAAGTTGTGCATTTTATTTTTTGGCTGCTAACTTATCGACTTCATTAAATGTTGCTTAGTTAGCAACCACTAACACACGTGCGATTTTTTTTTCATTATATTTGATTGCTTTTGTAACCAGACAAACTGCTGCCATTGCTTGTAAATACCCATAGAAATAACGACCATCTGCTAAAGCTTGTAGCACTAGGTGACGAAAAAGCCTTCCGGTTATTATTTAATCAGTATTGGGATAATATTTATGCTGTTGCTTTCCGGTTTATAAAATCAAGAGTCATTGCTGAAGAAATTGTGCAGGATGTTTTTGTAAAACTCTGGACCAACAAAGAAAAGCTTGACAGCATTGAAAATTTCGATAACTATATTTTCATTATTGCCCGCAACCATATTTACAACCACCTAAGACAAAGCCCGTTGCAGATAGCCCCAATGGCAGAAGTTGCAGATGTCTCTTCTAATCCTGAAACAGATCTTTATTATAAAGAAACCAATAGCATACTGGCACGTGCAGTAGAAAACCTGCCAGGCCAGCAACGTATCATCTTCAATATGAGTAGGGGAGAAGGGCTTGACTATACCACTATAGCCAAAAAATTACAGCTATCTCGTTTCACGGTAAAAACCCACATGCACAAAGCCATTCAATCTATAAAAGTCTATTTGGCCAGGCACAACGGTACATTTTTCTTGCTACTGTTGCTTGTTTATTGGCTACACTAATTTGGCTCGAAAAAATTCTGCAAAAAAATTCCGGCAACACTACACCCTGCCTTTCTTCGGCGTGTCTTTATTATGGTCATTCTCTTATTAACGATTGCTGTAAAGCAGTTTTAATTAGCCAAAATGGAACAACACGCCGGGAAATCATTTGACGAGTTGCTGGATGCTTATATTAATGACCAGCTTAGCGCTGAGGATACAACTGCACTAAACAGTTTTTTACAAAACGAAGAATACCAGGATCGTCTCAAAAGTTTTATCACACAAAAACTGCATGAAGCATCATTTAGCGGTGAGGCCGATGGCAGGCGTGGAGATATTCTTTTCAACAATATTGTGGCGGCAAATGCTTCCCGCATGAATGACTCTAACCAGAATATTGTTTCAATTAAAAAAACTTCTTTCTACAGATCAAAAAAATTAATTGCTGCAGCTTTTATTCTGGCCTTTGTTGGTGCAGGTATTTATTTTTTGATGAACCGGCCACAAACTCCAGCCCCGGTTTTAGCAGCACATAAGAAAGGAGAATATAAGAATGATGTACTGCCCGGCAGACAAAAAGCAACATTGACACTTGGCAACGGAACAGTTATTGATTTGGACTCTGCACAAAATGGTGCATTGGCTCAGCAAGGCTCTTCTCACATTATAAAACTAAATGGAAAGATAGATTACCAACAAGCACAGAAAGGTAGTGCAGATGTCTTATTTAATACCATTGCTACGCCAAAGGGTGGGCAATACCAGGTTATGTTGCCAGATGGCAGCATGGTTTGGCTAAACGCAGCTTCGTCCATTTATTTCCCTACTGCTTTTATTGGAAGCGAACGCCGCGTTAAGATTAGCGGTGAAGCCTATTTTGAAGTAGCAAAAGATAAATCAAAACCATTCATTGTAGAGTCTGGTAGTTCTGAAGTAAAAGTATTAGGTACTCATTTTAATGTGATGGCTTATAATGACGAAGAGCGTATGGAAACCACGTTGCTTGAAGGTGCTGTTGCTTTCTCTAATAACAACCGTACGCTAATGCTTCAACCAGGTGAACAATCGAAACTGATGAAAGATGGCAGGTTGGAAAAAGCAAACAATGCAGATGCAGATGAAATTCTTGCCTGGAAGAACGGCATGTTTCATTTTGAAAATGCAGATATATATGCGGTGATGCGCCAGTTGTCAAGATGGTATGATGTGAATGTAGAGTACCGTGCTACACCTGGTAAAGAAGGATACTTTTTAGAAATGCCAAGAGCTTCTAAACTTTCATCCATTTTGAAAGTGTTGGAGTTAACCAGCAATATTCATTTAGAAATAGAAGGGAACAAGATTATTATTTCATAAACACAACTGTAAAAATTTAAAATGAAAGAATAGACCATATTGACCTATTAGCATAAAAGTATTTAAACTGGTTAGGCCAAAAAAAAACCGGAAACAGCGTGCAGGCTGCATCCGGCGGAGGTGATGGCTAGTTTAATATGAACGGGATGCTCATTTAATAACCAAAACCAAACAAATTTATGCATTTGATTGCTTGTCGCAAGCCTTTTTTAAGCAAGGAGGTCTGCATGAAATTATTGAGGATGAAACTGATCACATTTGTTTTGCTGATTGTTTTTTTAAACGTAAGTGCCAGGGGTTTTACACAAAACATCAATATTGATGCAAAGTCGGCACCCATCGTGAAGATTTTCAAAGAATTGAAACGCCAAACCGGTTACACTTTTGCTTATTCTAAATCGGTTTTGCAAAAAGCTACCCCTGTAACCATCAATGTTTCTAATGGCAGACTGGAAGAGGTATTGAACCAGGTTTTAAAAGATCAGCCATTTTCTTACACAATTATAGAGCATACGGTGGTGATAGCTACTAAAAAAGAACCGCAGGTAGTTTCTCCGCCAGTAAATGAAGCATCGCCGATTGTATTGTCTGTAACCATTACTGGTAAAATAGCCAACGACCGCGGTGAAGCACTACCCGGTGCTACCGTTTCAGAAAAGGGTGTTCCGGGCAATTCGGTTAAAGCCAATGAAGATGGCAGTTTTTCTATTAATGTAGCATCTCCTTCGTCTATTCTCATTATCAGTTATGTTGGCTTCACCAGTAAAGAAGTAAAAGCAGGAACGGTTCCTCACAATATTACATTGGTTCCTTCTTCTTCACAGGAATCTGAAATAGTGGTAATAGGTTATGGTACGCAAAGAAAACAAGCGATTACTGGCTCTGTAGCAACAGCAAAACTTAAAACCTACGAGCATATTGCCAGCAACAATATCATTGACAATATAAAAGGTGTTATACCCGGGGTAAACATTGCAGGAACGAATACCGCAGGTGGCCTTGGTGCTTTTACCATTAGAGGAACAAACTCTATTAAAGCGAGTAGCACGCCTTTAATTGTGGTGGATGGTGCCATCTTCAGAGGTACCTTAAATGATATTGCTTCTTCAGATATTGAAAGCTTTACTGTTTTGAAAGATGCAAGCGCTGCTGCAGTGTATGGTTCTCGTTCAGCCAACGGCGTTATATTAATCGAAACCAAAAAAGGATCGGGCATTAATGGCAAGCCAAAGTTTGACATCAACATGAGCTATGGCATCAGCAATGAATTAAAACCATTAAAAGTATATGACGCGGCTGGCTACCTGCAAAAATTGCTGGACACAAGAGATGCATTGGGCCAGGTGGCAGATCCTACGCAGGTAGCTGCTTACCTTCAGGTAGAAGAAGCTAAGAATTATAATGCAACACCCAATCATACACCTACTATTACAGACCCGCATAGTCTGTTTACGCAAACAGGGAAACTGCTGAATACAACTGTAAGCTATTCCCAAAAAACAGAGAAAACGCAATACTACATTTCTCAGAACGTGATACAGCAGGATGGTGTTATTAAAGATGATAAGTACAAGCACTATTCTACCCGCGTAAACATTGAAACGAATGTTACGGATTGGTTTAAAGTAGGCGTAAAAGCGTACTATAGTTTGAAGTCTTATCCCGGTCGCACTATCTATGGCACCAGCGGCGGCGGAAGTTCTAGTAGTACTTATTGGTTCAGCCCCTATGCAAGTTTAAGAGGTGCAGATGGTCATTATCTGCAATTCCCTCAAACCACCACTTCGTTTAACAGTCCCTATTGGCAAATACCCAATGACCTTATCAACAACCAAAACAACCTGAATGGCATTTTAAATGCAACGGTGAAAGTGCCATGGGTAAAAGGATTGTCTTACAATCTAACGTATTCGCATACATTAAATATAGCTGAAGCAGGAAGTTTTTATGGATATGAAACTGTAACTGGATTGCCCAAAAGAGGTTCTGGTGATTTGTACTATTCCAGAGATTATACGGTATTGCTTGATCAGTTAGTAAAGTACAACCGAACTTTTGGTCAGCACAGCGTAGATCTTACGTTACTCTATTCTACGGAAAATTATAAAACCTTAGGAGATAGTACGCATGGTGAAGGATTTGACAATCCATCATTGGGTTTGTATGGTTTAAGTAAAGGAAGCATTCAAACAGTAAGCACAGGCAGTACCAGAACTGCTGCTGTTGGCGAAATGGCAAGGTTAACCTATGGATATGCGAACAGGTATACGCTTACAGGAACGGTGAGACGTGATGGTTATTCCGCATTCAGCGCCAATCATAAATATGCAACTTTCCCTTCTGTAGGTGCTAACTGGAATATCAGCAACGAAAAATTTATGGAGAAGGTGAAGAAGATTGACAACCTGGCTTTGCGTGCTTCTTATGGAAGTAATGGCAACCAGGCTATTGCACCTTATGGCACCTTATCGCAAATTGTCAATGGCAAATACTATTATAACAACGCAACCACCTATGCATTTACACAACGGGTTAATACTTTGGGTAATAGCAACCTGCAGTGGGAATCTGTATATGGGTTGAACCTGGGGCTTGACTTTTCTATTTTGAAAAGACGCATCAATGGATCTATTGACTGGTATTCTAAATACACCAAGAATTTAATCTTCCCGCTTTCTATTCCTACAACCTCTGGCTTTAGCACTATCAGTTCTAATTTGGGAAAAGTAGGTAACAAAGGAATAGAGATTGCTTTGAATACGGTTAACATCACTACAAAAGATTTCACCTGGACATCTGATATTGCTTTTGCAAGAAACAGGAATAAAATCATTCATATTTATGGCCCCGATTCTACCGGCGTAGAAAAAGATTTGATATCGCAGGGCTACTTCATCGGCAAATCCTTGGGCACTATTTATGACTACCAGGTTACAGGCATGTGGCAGCAGTCTGACAAAGACAATGGTACAATTATGACTGGTATGTCTCCCGGTACTTATAAATTGAAAGATGTAAATAAGGATGGAAAAATAACATCAGACAGCGATAGGGTGTTCATTGGAAATTCTCAACAAAACTATCAATGGAGTTTTACCAACACTTTCAGGTATAAAGAGTTTTCATTGATGGTATACGTTTACTCAGTTTGGGGCGGAAACGGTTATTATTTATCGGGCAGCAATACGCCTTACAACGATGGTTATGCTGCTAATGGGGCTATCAACCATATTGTATGGGATTACTGGACGCCTACGCATACCAACGCCATGTTTCCACGCTTAAATTATAATTCAGGCGTAGCTGCTTACAAAGGAGTTAAATATTTCGATAGAAGTTTTATCAAGTTGCAGAAGATATCACTCACTTACGATCTTACAAAGTATGTGAAGAAATACGGTATCAACGGCATGAGCTTCTCACTAAGTGCTGATAACATAGTTACCTATGCGCCGCATTGGAAAGGGCAGGACCCCGAAACCAATAGTGGTCTTACGGATGGATCTATTCCATCTCTGCGCACATTCATGGGTATGATAATGTTTAACTTTTAAAATTGTTACAATGAAAAAATCAAAATATATATTGCTGGTTATTGTCTTTGCAACGACAGTGGCTGTATCCTGCAAAAAATCGCTCACAGAAGTGCCGCTTAGTTTTTATAGTCCCGAAAATTCTTACACCAATAAAACACAGTTTGAAGCTGCGCTTGCTGCTGTCTATCTTGCTATCCGTACAGATTTTTATGCCAATGCCGATGCTGTGAATAATTATGATATGCTGGGTATTGATTGTGATTATACCGAGCAGAAAACAGGTTTAACCACTTATACCAGCTACTTTAACTGGAATACCTTTAATGCAGACCATCAATTTGCCAGCAAATGGTGGGGATACCTGTACCAAATGATTGCCATGTGCAATACCATTATAGACAGGGCAGATCAACCAGCTGCGGTTTGGACGAGTGATGCTGAAAAAAATATAATAGTAGCAGAAGCTAAATTTTTACGGGCATTCAATTATCGTTTCCTGGCTACCATGTGGGGTGGCGTGCCACTGGTGGTAAATGAAACAAAAGCGCCAAAGTTTGATTATACACGGGCCACCCAGGACCAGGTGTATCAACTCTGTAAAACCGATTTAGAATTTGCAATAAAGTACATGCCCTATATTACTACGCAAACAGGTGGCAGGGCACCACGTGAAGCAGCCTTTCATTTGTTGAGCGAAGTAGATATTTGTTTAAAGGATTACCCCGGCGCCATTGCTGCTGCTGATTCAGTTATTAAAGGAGGCAATTGCAGTTTGATGACAACCCGTTTTGGCAAATGGACTGGCTTTACCACTAACGCACCTACTTACCAGGGTGCATTAAAACCATATGGTGATGTTTATTTTGATCTTTTCCAGGATGGCAATTTTAATTATGGTGATGGAAACAAAGAAGCCATCTGGAACATAGAACAGGACCCTACTATTCCCGGAGGAGATAATACAGATGTTAACTCTTCAGGTGGTTTCTTTGTAATGGAAAGATGGTGGGGGCCTGCGCCATGGACTATCAACGATAAAAACGGCAAACCAAATTTTCTGCAGGATACATTAATGGGCCGCCCAGTAGGTACACTTAATCCGCCATATTATATTGATTCACTCATCTGGTTGTACAAAGGCGATTGGAATAATGATATCAGGAATTCCGCATTCAATGTGCAAAGAACATGGTATTGGACAAATCCGGCGGGTGCATTTTATGGACAGCCAATAACTATCAACAACGTTCAAACAGCTTCAGACTTTACGCTTAAATGCTTTCCGCAGTTTAAAAAAGATGTGGGAGCAAAACACTATGGCAAATTTAAAGATGCTACCAGCGGGCAAACACACGATAACGGTAGGACCTATAAAGACTGGTACATTATGCGCCTGGCAGAAACTTATTTGTTGCAGGCAGAAGCCAATTTGGGGAAAGGAGATCTTGCAGCTGCTGCAGCAGACATCAATGTAATTAGAAACAGGGCACATGCAACGCCTGTTACAGCCGGCGATGTAAACATGGATTTGATTTTGGATGAACGTGCCAGAGAATTGTACATGGAAGAATTCAGGTTGAATACTTTAATGAGAGTAGGTAAGTTAAGAGACAACATTGTGAAGTATAATGGCTGGGCCAAAATAAATAATATTACAGCATTGGATCCTAAACTGGATAAAATGCCTATACCCAATTCGGTAATACAAGCTAATACAGGTGCGAAAATGGTACAGAATCCCGGGTATTAATTTTCTTTAGTGGTTGACGATAAGTACAACTTAGTGCCTGTTCGTAATGGAGCAGGCACTTTTAAAAGTGCATCAGAACTTGCATGGGTAAATTAAATTCGTAATGATCGATTTAAAAATAAAATAAGAACACAGCCACCTTAAAAGAAAGCAAGTGCTAGACAATAAGCACACCTACTTTAAAAACATAACAATGAATTTTTCAAAAATAGTAACCAGTGTTCTTAGCCTGTTATTAATTGTTCAGCTAGCACAGGCACAACAACAGAAAGAATTGACTTCACCGGATGGGAAGCTCGTTTATTCATTCACGTTATCACCAGATGGCGTTCCTTCCTATTCTGTTAATTACCAGCAAAAGCCTTTTGTTCTTTCTTCTGCAATGGGCATTGCAGGCTGGACAAAAGGATTGGTATTTACTGATGCAGCTTATTCAAAACAAGATACCACCTGGAAACCTGTATATGGAGAACGCAGCCAGGTTAGGGATCACTATGAAGAAATGATTCTCACTTTTTTATTGAACAACAACAAAAGAAATAAATTTCAATTGCAGGTGAGAGCCTACAACGAAGGCATTGCTTTTCGCTACCTGTTTCCAGAAAATCCTGTAAACGGAAATGATGCCACTATCATGGGCGGCATGTATGTGGATATTAAAAAAGAACTCACTGAGTTTACTGTTCCCGAAGGTGCAAAAGCCTGGTTTACCAGTAGGGCACAAGGTGTATATAGTCTACTGCCTTTGTCTAACTGGCCCGATGAAGCAGAACGTCCATTGGTTTTGCAAATGGCAGATGGCAGATATGCTTGTCTTGCAGAAGCAGAGATGGTTAACTATGCACGCACTAAATTCACGCTTAATCCAACAAAGGCGAATACCATCAGCTGTTCAATGTATGGAGAAGTGGATTTGTTTACACCTATTGCCACACCATGGCGTGTAATAATGGCTGCAGAACATCCAATAGAACTAATGGCCAACAATGATTTGATATTAAACCTGAATGCACCCAATGAAATTGTAAATACAGATTGGATAAAGCCAGGAAAAGTAATACGTGAAATGACGCTGACGATGAAAGGCTCAAAAGACTTAGTGGATTTTGCAGTAAAACGTCACCTCCAATACATTCACTTTGATGCGGGTTGGTATGGCTATGAATACGCAGTTGGCTCTGATGCTACAAAGACAAATGTAGATCCACGTCGCAATCCCCATGCAGATCTTGATGTGCCGGAAGCCATCCGCTATGCAAAATCAAAAGGCATTGGTGTATTTCTTTATGTAAATCAGCGGGCACTTTATCAACAGCTCGACCAACTTTTACCCCTATACGTAAAATGGGGCGTTAGTGGGATCAAGTTTGGTTTTGTGGAAGTGGGTTCGCACCGATGGACAACCTGGCTTCATGAAGCTGTAAAAAAATGTGCGCAATATCACCTGATGGTAGATATACATGATGAATACAGACCAACCGGTTTCAGCCGCACTTATCCTAATTTAATGACACAGGAAGGTGTGCGCGGCAATGAAGAAATGCCGGATGCTACCAATAGCACTATTCTTCCATTCACCCGATATATTGCCGGCCCGGCTGATCATACCATTTGCTATTATCATCGCCCTGAGTTGAAACCACGTCTTACAGAAACAACACAGAACCCCAGAACAATG
This sequence comes from Chitinophagaceae bacterium, assembly GCA_047602295.1. Taxonomy (GTDB): domain Bacteria; phylum Bacteroidota; class Bacteroidia; order Chitinophagales; family Chitinophagaceae; genus JACMLD01. Next base: position 731,470 of record JASGHP010000001.1, read on the forward strand.
AAAACAACTTCGGGACACCAATTGGCATTGGCGAGTATTTTATATAGTCCCTTGCAGTTTTTGTATTGGTACGATTTGCCTTCCGATTCGCAGGATGAACCAGAGCTGGAATACTTTGATCATATCTCAACTGTTTGGGATGATACAAAAGTGGTAGATGGTGAAATAGGAAAATTTATTACAGTGGCACGCCGCAAAGGAGATGAATGGTTTGTTGGTTCTGTTACGAATACAGAAGCACGTTCGCTAAAAGTTCCTTTAAATTTCTTAACACCCGGAAAAAAATATGAAGCCAGCATTTATTATGATGATGCTGCTTCAAAAAACCGCACAAAAATTTCTATCAAACGCATAAAGGTTGACGCATCTACTGTACTTGATGCAGAATTAATTGCATCTGGCGGACAGGCACTCTGGATTAAGCCAGCTAAATAGTTTGCATTTTTTGCCGTGACGTTTATACAAACCGGGCAGAAAATAGAAGTCTCTCATAGCAGTTTATATGGTTTATAGGCCTTGTTTCTACAAGGCTTTTTTTGTTTTTAGTTAGCGTTGAGGTTTTAAAAAGTCTTTTTAATTCTTCGATACGGATGTGTAATCAAATTTTTCTCTTAACTGGATGAAAGCTTAAACTTTATTAATTTAACGGAAACAATAGATCATTATGGGATATGAATTACATATAATCAGGCTAAATGATTATGATAATGAAGATGAAATAAGCAATATCACTTTGAGCGAATGGATAAACTATGTTGAAGCTGACAATGAGCTCAATCTTACCAACGGATATAATTCAAAGTTTCCCGGCCAACCAGATATTTGGAACGAAAGCCCAGGCTTCTGTAAATGGATTGGGCATCCGGATGCAAAAGAAGAATCTATTCCCTGGCTTGATTTTAACCGTGGAAGTATCTCAGCGAAGTATCCTGATAAACATACAATTGGCAAGATGATTAAAATTGCACAAGCCCTTAATGCAAAAGTTATAGGAGATGATGGTGAATACTGGGATGAAACTTATTTTACAAACGGAGGTTTTGCAACAGATTTGGAGCATCGTCCATAGCGGCGCTATTTTAAAAACCCCTAACTTATTCCATTATATCAAAAACAAAAGTAGAAAGAATATATGAAGCCGATCCTTATCGTTTTGTTCATACTGTTTTTTCATTCACTCATTGCACAGAACAAACAAAGCAATGATGTTACCATTATTAAATCTTATAGGTCAGCGTCCAATGATGCAATAGCCAGGCATGATGTAAATGGCATTGCAAAATATTGGCTGGATGATTTTGTGCAGGTGATTGGCCGTGGTATTTATCAAACAGGTAAGGATAGTATTAAAGCTACATGGACTGATTTATTCAATAATAATTCACACGTGGTGTATGTACGTAATCCAAAAGAAATTGTAATCAGCAATAATGATACACTGGCATGGGAACAGGGAAAATGGATCGGCAAACATACGTATAGCAAAGGCGGCAATTATGCAGCCATGTGGATTAAAAGAAATGGCAACTGGATGCTGAAAGCAGAATTGTTTGTTTCGCTGGATGCTGATAAGCAATAACTAAAAAACTGAGTGGTTAGATATTCACAGGTATAAAATAAAGAAGCCACGAATATTCGTGGCTTCTTTACTAAGCATATGTTGTATTATTATTCCGTTCGCAAACTCTTTACCGGGTTGGCGAGTGCGGCTTTCACAGATTGTGTGCCTATTGTTATTAATGCAATTAAAAGTGTAAGCGCACCTGCAGCGCAAAACATCCACCATTGCGGACTGATATGATAGGCAAAGTTTTGAAGCCAGCGATGTAAAATTATATAAGCAACTGGCCATGCAAGAAGATTAGCTAGCAGTATCCAGAAAACAAATTGTTTCGAAATAGTTGCAGTTACCTGTGTAACACCGGCACCTAAAACTTTCCGGATGCCAATTTCTTTTTTACGTTGTTCAGTAACAAACATAGCAAGGCCAAGAAGACCGAGACAGGCTACCAATACACCCAGGGCAGATAATAATGTGGAAAGCTCGCTCACCTTTTTTTCATTGCTGTATAAATTGGCAATTGTATCGTTTAAGAAGTCGAAATTGCATTTTTCAAATGAATGCATGTTGTTCCAGGTACTTTCAATAAACTTATGGGCATTTGCGCCATCAGATCCATTGTATTGAATGGTGATATAGGTAGATGCCTGTTGAATTCCTGAAAGGTGCAATACCAATGGCTTTACAAGCTGGTGCATCGATTCAAAGTTGAAATCTTTTGTTATACCCACAATCCGGTAAACTCTCGGAACAGAATCTCTGGAAAGCATCGTAATCCGATGGCCAATGACAGACTTTACATTGGGTGCAAAATCTCTCGCTGCAGTTTCATTTATCACCACTGCACTGCTGTCTGTAGGCATAGACGTATCAAAGAAGCGGCCTTCTTTCATTTTTATACCAAAGGTTGAAGCGAAATATTCATCCACGTCGAGGAAAGCCGCATGCAATGGATCTGTGTTGGTTTGATTCTCGTATGTATAGACAGATTCAGGTACACCTGGTGAAAACATAACCGATGAATTGGTAACAGATACAACAGCCGGATTTTTAAGCAGCTCTTGCCTGAATACCTGCAGTTTATTGCCAAGCGATGAACCGTTGTTGATACTGATCAGTTGCTGCGATTTTATACCAAGATCTTTTTGCTGCATGAAATTGAGCTGGCTTCTCACCGCTATTACGCCGATGATAAGTGCGATGCTGATTGCAAACTGGCTTACAACCAGTACACTTCGCAGCGAGGCTTTCTTTTTTTGAGACTGCCCCTTTAATGTTTCTACAGGCTGAAACGCAGAGAGAAAAATAGCCGGATAGCTGCCTGCAAATATGCCTACAACAATAGTGAATGCTAACAGCAGCGGTAGCGTAGCAGCACTATCAAAAAAATTAAGGTCTACTTTTTTGCCCGTGAGTTGATTAAACCAGGGCAACGCTAATTTTACCATGATGATTGCTGCAAATACAGCCATAGTGGTAGTTAATACAGCTTCTGTAAAATACTGTATCATCAACTGCCACCTGCTAGAACCAAGTGTTTTACGAATGCCTGTTTCTTTTGCTCTCTTGTCGCTTTTTGCCGTAGCAATGTTCATGAAATTAAAAACAGCAATCAGCAACACAAATAAAGCAGTGGCAATAAAAATGCGCACATACAAAATGTTACCAACGCTCGTATTGCCCCATTCGGTATTAGGATCAATGCCATAAGTTTCTTTAGAGTAAAGATGAATGCTGGTAAGCGGCTGCAGTTTCATTGCAAAAACATTACCCGTTTCTTTAGCGTTGCTGTAATGCACATTCAGCAGTTTTTCTATCTGCGGCCCCGCACCTTTATCAACAATAGCCTTCAGCTTTTGCTCAACTGCTTTGGCGTTTGCGTCTTTTTTCAGCAGCATAAAATTGGAGTAGCCCAATGCCAGCCAGTTATCATCATTTTTTCCATGGAGTGTGCTCATCGACATGAACATATCAGCATTGAAGTGAGCATTTTCAGGAAAGTCTTTCATGATTGCAGATACTATATATGAAGCAGTATCATCTACCATTAGTTGTTTACCAATTGGTTCTTCATTGCCAAAATATTTCTTGGCGACAGATTCGGTAATCACCAACTGGTACGGCATTGATAATGCAGTTTTAGCATCGCCCTTCAGCAGTTGGTGATCGAATACTTTGAAGTAGTTAGAGTCTGCAGTATATACACTGTGTTCACCAAAAACTTTGTCTTTATACCGCATATGGTACCTTGCTTCATACCCAATTAATGTATTAGCTTCTACCTCCGGAAACTGGGTGCTGAGCACTTGTGCCACAGGCGGGCTGCTTCTGGCACTGTTTGATGCTGTTCCGTTAAGATTAATAGATGTATATACCCTGTAGATGCGGTTAGCGTTTGCATAGAAGCTGTCATACCTAAATTCACTTTGTGCATACAGATACAGCATGATAGCGCATGCAACACCAATAGCAAGACCTCCAACATTGATGAACGAAATTTTTGGGTTACGCAACAGATTTCGCCATGCAACGATGAAGTGATTTTTAAACATGATTTGGGTGTTTGCTTAAATACCCGCTAAGTCAATGCCATTCTTTCTTTCTTCTGACAGTCAGGCAAATAACTGTTCTATGCGTATTGCGTTTGTGCGTTTTCGGTACAAAACATGTTCGGTTTTATTACGGCAATGCATCGCCCTGAAATGGCTAATAGAGGTTAAAAATAAATCCGGTCTTGATTTCCATTTTCAATCAATAGCGCCTGAAAATTGATTTATCAGACTCCAATTTTTTACAACTGCAAGTTTGAAAAACATTAATACTTAGTATCGATTCAATATAATACTTTTGCCCGGCAAATAAATCTTGTGGTGATTCGATCACCGCCCATATTTGCGCCAATCCTCAGCAATCCCTTATTATTTTATTGCCCTCAAATTTTGTAGCTTCAATGACCCCTCGTAACAACTCTTTTAAGCAGCTGCTCCTATTACGGCGTGGAATCGTATCGTTTTTTGCTTTAATATTTCTTACGATCTCTCAGGCATTTGCGCAGCCTAAAATCACATCTTTGTCGCCTTTAGCAGCTCCTGTAGGAAGCACAATAGTAATAACAGGGAGTGGTTTCAGCACTGTATTAACTGAAAACATTGTTTGGTTTGGACCAGTTCGCGCAAATGTGTTAAGTGCAAATCCAAACAGCCTTACTGTTTCAGTTCCCGACGGTGCCGGTTTTCAGCAGGTAAGCGTAAGTGTAGCAAATCTAACAAGCTACTCGCAGATGCATTTTACCACCACCTTCGCAAGTTGTCCAACCGTGAGCACAAGTTTTTATAATCCCAAAATAGATATCAGCACCGGCAGCTATCCTTCTGGGACGGCGGCAGCAGATCTGGATGGTGATGGAAAGGCGGATCTTTTTACGCTGATTAGTGGTGCCTTCTCCATCTATAAAAATATCAGTACTCCGGGTAACATCTCTTTTGCCCTTAGGACAAATTTCACTGTAAGCATTACCGGTAATACATCAAAAGCCATCTGCAATGATATTAATGGCGACGGAAAGTTAGATATCCTTATTTTCAGTAATTCTCCGAACGCACTCTTGTTATATATCAACACCAGCAACCCGGGTAGCTTCAGTTTCGCAGCTCCACTCAGCTTTGCGCTAAATTTTGCAACCGCTGCTGCTGCTGTAGGTGATTTGGATGCTGATGGCAAACCTGACCTGGTGCTGGCTAGTTCTAATGCTTCCCAGCTTTTCATAATGAAAAATACGGGCACGGCAGGCGTTGTAAATTTTGACGGCGGCACGGGTCTTAGCATCGGCTCCATGTTTTCAAAGGCTGTTATTATTGACGATTTCAATAAAGATGGTAAACCAGATATTGCGAGCATCGCCACCACCGGCGTTTCTGGGCAAAGCGATTCGCTTTTTGTGTTCGCCAACAATTCGATGAGCGGAGACATTTCTTTTTTACCGCGTTCTGGGTTTACCAGTCCATATATTCTGACAGGATTGACCAGCGGCGATCTGGATGGTGACGGATTTTCAGACCTGGTTGTTGCGAGTTTATCAGCCGTGACGGTAAATACGTATATGAATACCGGTTCCGCAACAATCAATTTTGTCAATCGCTTTTCAGGTTTCAATATGGTTCCGAATCCTTCTTCTGTTACGCTGACAGATGTTAATGGAGACGGACGTACTGATATTGCCGTGGGTGATGCTACCAATGGCACTGTTTCTGTTCTCCAAAATTTGAGCAGCTCTGGAAATGCTTCTTTTGCACCAAAGATTGATTTTGCCTGTGGCTATGGTACAAGGGACATTTATGGCACTGACTGGGATGGAGATGGAAGAACAGATCTAAGCACTGGAAATTTCTTTTCAAATACTATTTCAATTTTTCGTCCTGTCGCGCAAAAGCAGATTTACCTGGTAGATGCGTCAAAATCGAACAATACGCCGCTGGCCCTTTGCGATGTAAAATCGGCGGACTGGAATAATGCCTGCAACGATCTACAAGCCACTATCAACGCGGCGCGACCGGGGGATCAGATATGGGTTGCTGCAGGAACCTATTATCCTTCTACGGATACTTCCGGAAACACTAACCCCGCCGATCCATCCACCAAAACATTTACTATAAAAAATGGTATAAGTTTGTACGGTGGGTTTGCCGGGACTGAAAACTCACCCCTCTCGCGAACGCCATTTGGTGTATATATTTCCATATTGGATGGAAAGATAAAAAGTGAAGGAAATGCCGTCAATGTTAATACAGTTGTTTCGTTCAGCAATTGTGACAACACAACACTTTTTACCGATTTCACAATTACAGGGGGTGCCTCCAGTATAGAACGCCCTGGTGGCGGGTTTAGGCTTTTTAAATCATTTCCTATTATTGGCAATTGCATAGTAAGTAAGAACATCGCCGCCGGGCGGGGGGCCGCATTCTACCTGGAAAATTCGCCAGCCTCTATCGTCGGCTGCAGGATTACAAGTAACACTGCTGCTTATGGCGCTGCGTTCGATCTCGTTCAATCCAATGCAAAATTGATCAATTGTACCATTGCAAAAAATTCGGCGGATACTGCGGCGAGCTTACAACTGGAAAACGGTTCCACCCCGGTTATTACAAATTCGATTATTTGGGGAAATATCAATAAGTCCGGGAGACAAGACAATCTTTCACCAGCAGCGGGCGCCACAATTACTTACAGCATGATTTCGCAGGATGCGGGTGTTTATCCAGGTACTGGTAACATGAATACCAACCCCATATTTGCTGATGCAGGCAACGATATTTTTTCTCCTGTAACGGGATCGCCGGCAGTCGGCACCGGTAACCCTGCTGCCTACCCTGCTAATGGTCCCAGTAGAGATATATTGTTTTACCCATCGGTTTACAATGGTAAAATTTCTATAGGTGCTTACCAGGCAGATGTGCCACCCATTCTGAATGCTGCAAAAATTTTGTATGTCAATCAACAATCAGCAGCGATTTTTCCAACAGGCCAATCCTGGAATGATGCTTTTTCAAACCTCAATGACGCGTTGATTGTTTCAAATCTGTCAGGGTTAGTAAAAGAAGTGTGGGTGGCTAAAGGAACGTATACCCCAACTCATGGTTTAACCGGTATGCCAGTATTAAATACTACAAATTACCTACAAGCAACATTTCTGGTAAGACGCATCAAATTATATGGTGGGTTTGCTGGGAATGAAATCTCTCCGGATCAGCGAAACATAAATACCAATGCTACATTGTTGGAAGGATTTGTACCAAACGGCAGCGGTGGCTACCGCTTGAACCATGTAGTTTGGACGATGGGCACACAAGGGGTAACAATTGATGGTTTTTCCATTGCCCGTGGATCGGGCGATGGTGTTTATGGCGGAGGTTCATTGCTGGCCGAGCAAAATCCCATCGTCATCAATAATTGCAAGATCTTTGATAATCGGCGGCAAGGTGGGTTGTGGATTTACGGGGCTCCGGCAACCATCAGCAATACAGAGTTCTGGGATAATAATGCAGGAAACGGCGGCGCTCTTTATACTACAGGTTCTCCGGTGACTATTACAGATTGTTACTTTCACGATAATGTCACTTCGCCAACCACTTATCCCATGAATGCCGGAGGTGCTGTTTATAACGCAGGTGGAACAACTTATATAAACAATTGCCGGTTTGAGCGAAACGCGGTGGATAACCAGGGAGCTGCCATTTACAGTTCTAACTCACCTTATGACTCCGCAAGAACCATTATAAAAAATTGCTGGTTCACCGGCAATTTGGCAAAGGAAGGAAGTGCTGTATATAATCTTGGCGGCCGCATGTTCCTGACAAATTGCGTGATATCAAAAAACAACGACAATACCGGGTTTGGCTATGGACCAGTTTACAATTACAGCGGAATATTGCAAGTTACAAACTCAACTGTAACTAATAATTTCGGTGGGAATGCGAGCGGTATTATTGGAGATGGTGTATCCAACTTTCCATCTTCAACAGTTATTAAAAACAGTATCGTTTGGGGAAACAAAAGCACACAAAACCCCGCTAGCCCTAACTTGTTTAACAGATGGAAGTATTATAGTTTGGAATGGTTTACTGCTAACAATTCCGACATTGGTCTCGCATCTGGCACTTTTCCAGGGATAGGTAACATTAACAGCGATCCAAAATTTGCGGATAGCTCTTCAATAAATCTGGATTTGCTGGCCGGTTCGCCCTGTATTAATACTGGTAGCAACCTAAGTTATGATGGCAATCTAGTGGCCGACACCACCTTGAAAGGCGTTGCCCGTCTAATGGGCGATAGTATAGAGATCGGCGCAATGGAGTACACCCCCGCCAAGATCTCTAATGGCCGTCTTGGCAGTTGTACGAACTATTCTCCAATATTTATAGATGCTACCAACAATAATAGCTGGGTACCACTAACCGACGATGAAGGTAATCTCGTTGCAGACATCAAAGCAAATGGCAATAACCTTGGTACAGTAAACTATAGCCTCCTGGTTCGCAATGGTTCTCTCCGGGAAGACGCTCCCGGCCATCTGTACCTTAACAGGAATGTTGTCATTAACCCGACGGTTCAACCTAGTACACCTGTTGACATTCGCATTTATATCACCCGCCAGGAATTCGACTTATTGCGCACCGCAGTAAATTCCAAAGGCGTTGGCACGGGAATGAATAGCATTAACGACATTGCGTTTTATAAAAATGAAAACCACCTATGCGAGGATGCCCTTGAACCCGCCACCACTATTGTGCCCGTTAACGGCAGATTGTATGCCGATGGATATATGCTTACTGCAAGTGTTTCTTCGTTCTCGGCGTTTTATATGTCTTCTGTTGTTCAATCATCACTTCCGCTTTCTTTGCTAAGCTTCACTGGCAGGCAGATCGCCGGGAATGTCTCCCTGAACTGGGTAACCACGAATGAAATAAATACATCTCTTTTCTCTATTGAAAAAAGTAAAGATGGAAGCCATTTTGAATCGATTGGGAAGTTGGCTGCAAAAAATAGCACAGGAGAGAACCGTTATTCGTTTATTGATACTGCTGCATTTACCACTTTAACTGTTTATTACCGTCTGAGGCAGGTGGATCTTGACGGAAAATTTGTTTATTCACCTGTTATCATGATACATGGGGTTAGCACAGCAAAACCCCATGTGACAATATCCCCAAACCCAGTTACGGATATAATTAATCTTCAGCTTAATCTACCTTCTCCACAGCAGGTCGAATGGATGATTGTTGATAATGCTGGTCGCGCATTGCAGCGTGGCAAGATAGCTGCAAATGCTGGAATACTTACGACCCAGATCGTACCGCACAGGTTGAGAAGTGGTATTTATTACCTGATAGTGAAAAGTGACAATTTTGAGCAAAAAGTAAAATTGGTCAAGGTGAATTAGTTATTGATGTTAATGAAAGGCCCATCGCCATCAAGCAGCTCCAAGAAAATCATTGGTAAAAATATTTTGCTATGATAAAAGATCATAAACCTTTAACGTCAATTCTAGTTATTGCCTCCCTTCAATTCCGAGTATTCATAACGTGATGTTTTAAAGATTGAGGCCAGTATATTGTCATTTTATATTGCCGTATAAAAGTGCTGTAACCTAAGTCCATAAACAACTCCCGAAACGAGCTCCGGGTAAAGGGTAAGATGCCCCGTTTGTATGACAAACCTAAATCTTGCTAATTCCCATGACGTAGTTTACAGTATTAAATGATGCGGAAAATAAAACGATTTGAGAAGCTTAAATAAAATTAAAAAACCCACGAAAGCCACTGCTGAAGTGGGTTTGATTATTATTAACCCTTTTTGAGATTTTTAAAATCTCTTTTTTTGCTCCACCTGTTGTACAATTATCTAACCAGATTATTGGTGATCTTATTGCTTTTAACGATGTACTCGCTAATGAGATAAACATTGTCATTTAAGAGGCGAGGAACCTTTTGTCTATACCCTCAATTTCTGATTTGATATAAGCTATTTGCGCAGGAACTACCCGTTTGTTTTAAAAAGCCGAGCGGGAATACGCATTCGATATTATTTCGACAAAACAGTGAAATGTATCCTTTTACCCTTGTTTTGTATCTTTAGACAACATTCCAAAGCTCTAATTTTGAGAGTTGCCATAAGGCATCTAAAATGAAAAATAGGATACTTAACATACGGGAATTTTGTCGCTATCTGAATGTGGATGGCTTGAAGAACGATGAGCTGCACATTGTTAATTTTGCGGAAACGGAAAATGTCCGGTTAATATCTGATCCGGTAACTATTGATTTTTATTTATTAGCTATCAAGCCACCAATAGACAAGAATCTGGTCTCTGTTCAGCTATTGGAAGACCAGACGAAATCATCCTACCTGTATGTAGATTGTCCGCAAAACTCGTTAGAATGGGAAATTTCTCCTCCATCATCGGGTTATGTGATAATGATAAGTGCAAGGCACCTTGATAAATTTGCGAAGGACTATAGCTTTACGCATTATAATAATCATGAAGCATTACTTCTTACAAAAGAAGAGGAACTGATTCTTATGGGACCTGTTTAAAAAGGCAGATAATGAGTTCAGAAAGGAATATTATTCCAGTACAATAATTGTTTCCTATGTTAATTTAATATTGACATATGTAAAAAATTTTTACGACCGTCAGTTTGATACGAGGAGCAAGATTTATAATAAAGTGATAGATGATTTCTACAAAAACCTGGAAGCTTTTTTTCGGGGAAAGGAGAATATTGCGGGCTTACCTTCTGTTGCTTTTTTCGCGCAGAAATCTAATCTTTCACCCAACTATTTTGGAGATATGATCAAGTATTTTACAGGCAAGTCGCCTTTAGATCATATACATGATTATGTAATGAAACTGGCAAAAGACAAACTAAAAAACACGAGCCTTTCGGTGAGTGAAATATCCTACAGCCTGGGCTTTGATTACCCGAATTATTTTGCACGTTTCTTTAGGAAAAATGCTGGCCTTTCCCCTAAAATATACCGAAACCAATAACATAGGTAACTAAGTTTATTACTTCAGATTCTTTACGCACTATAGAAGCAACCCCAAAGGTTGCTTTTTTTAATTGCATCAGAAAAACCGTAATCTGTATCCGTCTTCGAGTAATCTGTTTCTCTTTTACGGTAACAACACTGTTTAGTTTTGTCTTGTCAAATTTTCAATCATCTTTTAAACTAAATAGTATGTCAACGCAAAAGAAAATAAGCTTTACAAACAGCAATAACAAAAACATTAACATGTCAGCTTTTATCAACTTTCCTGATGGTTTTGATGAGATCAAAAGATATCCTGTAATTGTTGTTTCACACCCGGGCGGTGGCGTTAAGGAGCAAGCTGCCGGCCTTTATGCCAAAAAACTAGCCGAAAATGGATTTGTAACTATTGCTTATGATGCATCCTACCAGGGAGAAAGCGGTGGTGAACCCCGTCAGTTGGAGAACCCATATATACGTACGGAAGATGTAAGTGCTGCGATCGACTATTTAACAACGCTTCCTTACATTGATACAACAAACATCGGTGCAATGGGTATCTGTGCAGGTGCTGGTTATACTGCCAATGCAGCGATCAATGATCACCGTATCAAAGCGGTAGGCACTGTAAGCGCCGTAAATATTGGCTCTATGTTCCGCAATGGTTGGGAAAACAACGTGAAAGATGCAGATGCGCTTCCTTATTTGATTGCTGGTTCCAATGCAAGGACAAATGATGCAAGCGGAGCTGCTGTAGCTACTATACCGTTAGCGCCTTTAAAAGAAGAAGATGCACCAAATGAAGAGTTAAGACAAGCCTGGGAATATTACCATACAGATCGTTGCCAGTGGCCTACAGCTCCTGGATTCGCAACAGCCAGAAGTCTTACGCAGATTATCTCCTATGATGCGTATAACAAAGCAGAAGCTTTCTTTACTCAACCGCTGCTGATGGTGGCAGGAAGCAATGCCGGAAGTAAATGGATGAGTGAAGATTTAGTAAACCGTGCTGCCAGCAAGGACAAATACTTGTATGTAATTGATGGACCAAACCACATGGACTTCTATGACGTTCCGAAATATGTGAATGCCGCCGTAGAACAACTGTCGGGTTTCTTTAAAAAGAACCTTCAGGGCACTTTGGCTGCTGAAAGGAACAACAAAGCTGAAGCAGTAGTTTAACTTTATAGATTGTATAAAACCTAACATTGGGAGGATAGAAATAGACTTTTCATTATTAAAATTAAGAATCATGAAAAATAGCACAAACCTTTCCGGTATAGAAAATCAATCTACCGGGAAAGCAAGAATATCAAAAGAGAATTTAGAAAAAGCAGTGGAGCAGTTGAATGAAATTTCTCCTGAAAACTATGCTAAAGTCCAGGGATTGGTGGCGGTAGTGCGCAGGGATTTTAGAAGTATTCTACACAAAACACCGAATGACTATAATATGAAAAACTGGGAAGATATTTATTTCCAGGCGGAGGATGGAGTTCCCCTGAGTGGTTGGTATATCCCTGCCAAAGGAGGCGAAAGCGATAAGCTGATTATATACAATCACGCCTTGCCAATGTGCCGTGCCGGTTTCCAGGGACATTTGGGTGAACCCTGGAGCAACTTCGAAGCAGTAGAAATTGATTTTGTTATTCAGATGAAACATTTAACCGACGCAGGTTACAATGTGTTGGCGTATGATATCCGTAACCACGGACAAAGTGGAGCTGCCAATAATAACATTTGCGGCATTGGATTACTGGAATGGAGGGATTGTGTAGGCGTGAAAAAGTATGTAGACAATCATCCAAGGCTAGGAAAAATGAAAGTGGCTTTGTTCAGCCAGTGTATGGGTGGATGCTCGCAATATGTGGCTATTGATAAAAGGCCGGATCTATTCCAGAATGTGTTGTGTATGGCAAGCCCTTTAGTTCCCTCTATGGGCTCTATCTATCAAGCTTTTTCAGAATTGCAGGGCATCAGTCAATATTTGGAATTGCTCGATTTGGAATTGGTGAAAGCAGGTGGATTTACAAGAGCTGAAATGGACCCGAAGCTCTACACCAAAAATATAAAAATGCCATTACTGATGTGGCAGGTAAAAGAGGATGCCTGGGTAAAAAATCCGGAAGATGCACAGGCTACTTTTGACACGATACCAAGTAAGGAAAAAGAATTGCATTGGATTGAAGGTACCACACACCGCTTCCGGGATGGCTATAACTATTTTGGTAGAACACCTGAAAAAGTGCTTGCCTTTTTTGACAAGTACATGAAACAAGCAAAAGCCAAACCTTCAAAAGCAGGTCTGCTTGCTTCCGAAAACTAAGTCGGTTAAAACATCTTTGCAGATTATAAAAGCCGGAGTCTTACTTCGGCTTTATTTATAAATCAATTCACAATTAAAAATGAAAAAAACAAAGGTTTTAGTGTTGGGTGCAGGCGGTGCCATTGCACAACACGTCATAGAATTGCTCGAAAATGATAAGAATATTGAACTCACTTTATTTGCAAGAGATGTTTCCAGGCTAAATGAATACAAATCTTTTGCAAACATCATTGGGGGTGATGTTTTGGATAAAAATGATTTGCAACAAGCCATGCAAGGACAGCATATTGTTTACGCCAATCTTTCCGGCCAGGTTGATAAGATGGCCAAAGTAATTGTTACATCCATGGAAGCAAACAAAGTAAACCGATTGATTTTCGTAACCGCCCTGGGAATTTATAATGAAATACCGGGCAAATTCGGTCAGTGGAACGAAAAAATGATTGGATCCGATCTGGTACGTTATCGCCATGCTGCTGATGCTATCGAAGCTTCTTTATTAGATTATACAATAGTTCGTCCAGCCTGGCTAACCGACAAAAATGAAATAGATTTTGAACTCACACATAAAGGCGAACCGTTTAAAGGAACAGAAGTCTCCCGTAGAAGTGTCGGAGCGTTCATTGCTGATGTGTTAGTTCATCCCGAAAAAGAAGTCAGAGCAAGTATTGGGATAGATAAGCCGGGAACAGAAGGAAATAAACCAGCGTTTTACTGAAACCTGAAAAATAAAAAAGGCCATACTACCAAAGTATGACCTTTTTATGCTTGCTCCCCCTTCTGGACTTGAACCAGAGACCCTCTGATTAATCCCGGACGTCCGGGACTCTAACCAACTCAGCCAAAAACCCATTTGGTATAAATGAGGAGTCGCTTAGCTGTTCAATAAGTTTTCTGCTTTTTTGCTTCTTGATAAATCGTTCTATTGCTAATGCTTCCTGCAAAGTTTCCCCGCATATAAAATATGCTTTCAGTACCCAAGGGCGATGTTTGTGGGTGTAAGTGTCAAAAGATTTTGTATTATGCTCTTCAAGCCTTCTTAAGGGGTCGGTAGACTGACCGATATAGAATTTGTCGGCACTTAAGGAATATAAAATATAGAGGTAGTACATAAAACAAAACAACCACCATTAATGGTGGTTGTTAACTCGCTCCCCCTTCTGGACTTGAACCAGAGACCCTCTGATTAACAGTCAGATGCTCTAACCAACTGAGCTAAGGAGGAGTATGTTTTTAAACAACTGGTTGACCAGCCATTTCCCTTAAGGGGTGGCAAAAATAAGCATTTTTAATTTCCAACAAAGCCTATTTTAAGTTTTATTCTTTCTCTTGTTATTAAAATGCCTGTTTTTATCTTTAGGCAGGTCTTTTGTACAGTGTTCAAAGGCAAAAATTAATCAATGACTGTAGATACTATCACTATAGCTGGCGGTTCTGCCCATCCTTTAACAGTAAACAGGCTGGGTTACGGCACCATGCGCCTTACCGGTCCACACATTTATGGAGAACCACCCAACAGGCCGGAAGCGCTGAATATTTTGAAGGAAGCCGTAAATAGTGGCGTTAATTTCCTGGATACAGCCGATTATTACGGAGAAGATGTTACCAATCGCCTGATTGCTGAAGCACTTTATCCCTACCCAAAAGATTTGGTAATCTGTACCAAAGTAGGTGCCACCCGCAAGCCAGACAAGAGCTGGATACCTTTTAACACACCAGAAAACCTGCGCACCAGCATAGAGAATAACCTGCGTACGCTAAAGCTGCAACGCATGGACCTGGTACATTTTAGGGTAATGCCCGGAACGGATGTGCCCTTTGCAGAATCCATAGATGCCATGTACAACCTTCAAAAAGAAGGAAAGATTTTGCACGTAGGCGTAAGCAATTTAAGCAGGGCAGAACTGGAAATAGCCATGAACATGGGGCCCATTGCTACCGTAGAAAATATGTATGGTCACGGAGTTCGCACCACTGTAAAATCTGTATATGGAGAAAACCGTGGGGGAGAAGAAGTGCTTGATATCTGCGAGGAACACTCCATTCCAATGATACCTTATTTTTCGCTGGTAAATTCTCTACCGCAAAACAATAACCGCATTGCTACCATTGCCAGCAAATACAATGCAAGCGAATCGCAAATAAACATAGCCTGGCTTTTGCATAAATCTCCCTGGATATTGCCCATACCAGGTACATCTCAGTTGAAACATTTTAAAGAAAATATGGGGGCTGCGGCAATAAAGCTTACAGAAGAAGATATGCAGTTTCTGCAATAAGAATATTTATTGGCCAGCATTTGTAACACAGATGGATCATCGTTGCGACGCTCCGTTCAACGGTAGAATGCCGATGATCTGTGGCTGCTCTGTTAATTCAAAACTCTTTCATAAACATGGTTCTGTAAGGGCGAAAGATTTCTCGCTCCTACACACCGCTACTACGTTGTGTTCGCGGTGCAATGTTGCCGCGAGGTCTTTATACTATTATCTCTATACTAAATACTTCTACAAAAGCACAAACACCCCATCTTCCCTAATCTCCACCGGCCAATGCCGCAAATAATAGCCTTCGCCGCTTGTATTGCGGCCATTCTGCAAACTAAACTTGTACCGGTGAATAGGGCATACAACATTACCCAATGCATCAATATAGCCATCAGCCATTATGCCGCTGGCATGCGGACATTTGTAGGCAAACGCAAATAACTGTTGCTGATGACGACCAATGCAGATTTTTTTTCCATCTGCTTCTGCCACCGCTATTTCATTTGCCGCAAAAAACAATTCATTTTCAGATTCGGAGATCTTATACCAGCGTTGCATAACCGCAAATAATTAATACAGGAATTCTGTTTTATACGGATAACGCACCTGGTATTGCAGTCTTACTTTATGCAGGATGGTAGCCCTTAGCTCCTGGAAATTTCTTTTTTCTACTGCCGATACAAAAACGCAATTGCCCAACAGTTCGTTTTCCCAGCGTTGTTTCAGCTCATCCAGTATTTGCAGTTTTACTTCTTCTTCCAGCCAGGGATCGAATTGATTTTTTTCAAACAGGTCCATCTTGTTGAAGATGGTAATCACAGGTTTGTCCTGCGCCTTTAAATCCTGCAGTGTTTTATTTACCACTGCAATATGATCTTCGTGCTGCGGATGGCTCATGTCTACCACGTGCAATAAGATATCAGCTTCTCTTACTTCATCCAATGTGCTCTTAAAGCTTTCCACCAGGTGGTGAGGTAGTTTGCGGATAAAACCTACCGTATCGCTCAATAAAAAAGGGGTGTTTTCAAATACCACTTTGCGGGTGGTAGTGTCTAGTGTGGCAAACAGTTTATTTTCTGCAAAAACTTCGCTTTTGCTTAGCACATTCATAATGGTGCTTTTGCCCACGTTTGTATAACCTACCAATGCTACGCGTATAAATTCTCCTCTGTCTTTACGTTGCGTAAATGCCTGCTTGTCTATTTCTGCCAGCCTTTTGCGCAAGAGAGAAATTTTATCTTTTACTATACGACGGTCAGTTTCAATTTCTGTTTCACCCGGGCCCCTGCTGCCAATACCGCCACCCTGTCTTTCAAGGTGTTTCCACATGCCCTTCAATCTTGGTAAAAGATATTGATATTGCGCCAGCTCTACCTGTGTTTTGGCTTGTGCTGTTTTCGCCCTTCTGGCAAATATGTCCAGTATTAAATCAGAACGATCTATTGTAACCGTGTTCAGTTCTTTCTCTATGTGCAGTATTTGAGAGCCGCTGAGTTCATCGTCAAAAATGACCAATTGTATGTCGCGGTTCTCAATGTATTTTTTTATTTCTTCCAACTTGCCCTTGCCTACAAAGCTTCTGCTATCAGCCTGCGCCAGTTTCTGAGTAAAGCGCTTTACGGCAGTAGCACCTGCAGTTTCTGCTAGGAAAGCCAGCTCATCCAGGTATTCGTTGGTCTGTTGTTCTGTCTGGTCTTTGGTGGTTACGCCAACCAATACAGTCCTTGTGTCATTTTGCAATAAATTCTTCTTCTCCAGCACCTGATATAAAAATTTAGGGGCAAAGGTAGGAAGAGAATGTGGTAAGTTTTATGTGATAAGTTGTATGTTCTGTACTTGGTGTGGCTACCGAAAAAAAATCGACCTATTTGAGACATATATGCCTGAAATAGGTCGATTTTTTATTGTAAGTAATACGGCTATTGCTGTTGTTCAACTTACCACACGAAACATAACACCTAAAACAAATATTATAAGCCGCTAAAGGTAATGCCTATGCTATACGGATGAACATTTGGTCCACGGCCGTCTTTTATGAATGAGGTAAATTGGTATTGGCCAAACAGGCTTACATGTCCATAACCCAAACGGATGGTGCCCGCAGCACGGGTGCTGCTAAAAAAGTTTTTGGAACTTTGTTTTTCTACATAATTATTGAGCGTGGTGCCGGTAGACGATATTAGTGTTTTACCACGTGTATGCACATTCAGCAGTGTGCCCAGCTTAAGGCCAAGGGCTATTTTCCAACTGGCGTCGCTATTTTCCGGATCTGTTACAAAACGCAATTCAATAGGTACTTCAGCATAGGTAGATACCAGTTTGAATTTTTTGAATCGGTTGCTATTGGAAAGATCCGTAAAGGGAAGTGTAGAGCTTTGTGCAATAATATTAGGTTGCGTGTAATCAAACTTAATATTGCTGCTGCCAATGCCCAATCCCAATCCCAGGCTAAAACGTGCATCAGATTTAAAAGGGAAGTCAAGCATCAGGTACACGTTCACACTGTGCGATAAACCTTTTGTTTTAATGGAATCTGGTAATGGCGCCCATCCATCATATCCCAATTGTACCATGAAGTGATCGTTTGCTCTGTTATTGAGCTTCAATCCCTTCCAGTTTTTCTTTTTCTGTGTTGTAGAGTCTTTGTCTTTAGTCTGGGCAACAGCTGTTGCAGATATTAAAAGAACAGCGGTAAACAGTAAGGCAATTTGTTTCATAATACAGTTGTAAAGCAGCAAATGTATCTTGCTTGTAAGTAATGACCGGTTGAAAATTGTTAAATCTTGCAAAAAATAAGCCCCGGTGTTTAGCCGGGGACTTAGCCTGTGGACCCTGTAGGGCACGATCCTACGACCCCCTGATTATGAGTCAGGTGCTCTAACCAGCTGAGCTAAGGGTCCTGCTTCTGGTAAAGCGGTGCAAAAATATAAAAATTGCGGTTATTATGCCAATAAAAGAATCCGAATTCGGACTTTAATTTTAATAACAATTCATTTCACCGCTTTTTGTAGCCTGTAAGCAGCGTTGGCCTTGTTTTTTTTGTTTATACTGAATAGTTGGTACATTGTGTATAATTTACATTGCGTTTAGATTAAAGCGTTGTTGAAATGATTGCCGCTGCCAAAGTAAAATACCTTCAGGAACAGATAGCACGTAATGAAGACCCGGTTGCATATAAAGAGTTGTTTATCTCTTTTTACAATCCGCTGTTACGTTTTGCTATTACGCTTGTAAAATCCAAAGAACAGGCAGAAGAAGTTGTGTCAGATGTGTTTATTAATATCTGGGAAAAAAGAAAACGCATTGCCAGCATCAGCAATTTTAAAGTCTATCTCTTTATAGCTGTAAAAAATACGGCACTCAATTATTTAAGCAAGCAAAATAAGAACCTTACAGACAATGTAGATGAAGCAGGCATTGAGTTAAAAAGCATCTACTTCGATCCTGAACAATTAATGGTAACGGCAGAGATGGTTGCCCGTATTAAATCAGCCATTGATTCTCTTCCCCCAAAATGCAAACTAATTTTTAAGCTGATAAAAGAAGACGAGCTTAAATACAGAGACGTAGCAGAAATATTGGGCATCTCCGTAAAAACAGTTGAAAGCCAGATTGCTATTGCACTTAAAAAAATAGGCACTGCCATCCAGTTTGATATGAGCAGGGCCATTGCCGCACACTCCAACGCTTCCAGATAAAAAAATATTTAACCTTCTTTTAGGGGTTTTTGCAAATCAGCTTGTCCTTATAGTACAGGACCAATTTTCAACTGATTGCATGTCTAGAAATAAAATCTGGGAATTAACTGCCAAAAAATTATCCGGCGAAGCTTCGGAAGAAGAACTGACTGAGCTGGAAAATTTGCTAAGGAGCAATCCTGAAATGCATTATCAAATGCAGACAGTGGCAGATCTATGGCACCAGGCTACACCAGATACAGAAGATGCTCACCAGGCTTTTCAAAAACATGCAGCCCGCATGAAAGATTTGGGTATTGATATAGAGCCCGAAAGTCCTCTCACATTTGAAGACACAGATACCCCGGTAAGAAAAAAGTACATGTTCGTTTCACTTGCCTTTATAGTAGTAGCAGTACTTGCTTATTACGGGTACAACCTGTTGTCTCCCAAAACAACTGAAACAAAATCATTAGCAGATAAAAGCGAGGTGTCTACCAAATATGGTTCACGTACAGATTTAAAATTGCCCGATGGCACACATGTATGGTTAAATGCAGGCAGCAAGCTTACCTATGATAAAACATATGGCAACGTGTTGCGTGAAGTATCATTGTCTGGCGAAGCATTCTTTGATGTGGTAAAAAATCCATCGTTGCCTTTTGTTATTCATACCAGCAACATAGACATTAAAGTATTAGGCACGGCCTTCAATGTAAAATCTTTTCCGGGAGAGAAAACTACTGAAACAAGCCTTTTGCGTGGAAGCATAGAAGTTACATTCAGGAACCGTCTTGCCGGAAAAATTATCTTAAAACCCAACGAAAAACTGATTACCAGCAATGAAGACACGGTAAGAGAATTGTCTGCCGGTAACAACGCAGTGGTCGATAAATCAAAAAATATTACTGATAAAGAAAAAGAAAAGACTGAGCCCATGGCAGCAGTTAGCCATCTTACCTATGCACCTGCAGACAGCGCTATTGTTGAAACATCCTGGGTAGAAAATAAATTGATTTTTCGTAGTGAAAAATTTGAAGACCTGGCCATACAAATGGAGCGTTGGTATGGCGTAAAAATCCGCTTTGCAGATGAAGCCATCAAACCCAAAAAACTGAATGGCATTTTTGAAAACGAAACAATACAACAAGCTTTAAAAGCCCTGCAGCTAATCACACCCTTCAACTACAAAATGAATAAAAACGACATCATTATTTCATCAAAATAAAACATTGCAAACTAAAACTGCTGTATGAGAGAAAACAAACCAACTTAAATAAAAACAGGGCGCCGTTGCCGCGGAACCCTGTAAGGTAAAACAGACACTTGTATTGCGCCACCCTTTTGGAGGGCCGGGCTATCTATCACCTTTCAATTAAAAGTATGAAAAAAACTTATTTGGTGCCACTATTCTTGCGGAGGCACATTTTATTAAAGACGCTTCTCTTTATGAAACTTACAACAGCCTTATTACTGCTAACCTGTTTCCAGGTTTCTGCACACGTATATTCCCAAAATAGGATTACGCTAAACCTGCAGTCTACAGAGTTGAAGAAAGCATTGGCTATCATAGAGCATAAAACCAGTTACCGCTTTTTGTATAATGATGAAACCATAAAAGCGGGTACTAAGGTTGAGATTGATGCCAGCAATGCACCCGTTACGGAAGTGCTGGATAAATTGTTTGCCAATAAATCTTTGCACTATAAAATTCTGGAAAACAACCTGGTGGTAATTACCAACAAGGAAACAGATGTGCAGGAAACAAAAGTAAGCGGCAAGATTACTGCATCAACAGGTGAAACGCTGGCTGGTGTGTCTGTAAAAGTAAAAGGAAGCACTTTGGGCACACAGACAGATGTAAACGGCAATTTCTCTTTAACTGTACCAGATAATGCAGTGCTTGTTATATCGTATGTAGGCTATACCACACAGGAAGTATCGGTAGATGGCCGCAGTTCTATTTCAATTAACCTGGTAGCTTCTACAAAAGTATTAGACCAGGTAGTGGTAGTGGGTTATGGTTCTCAACGCAAAATAGATGTAACCGGTTCTGTTACCAATATTAAAGGAGAAGAAATTTCAAAACAGGCTTCTCAAAACGTGTTAAGCGGCTTGCAGGGAAAAGTTGCCGGCGTGCAAATTACCAATAGTGGTGCACCCGGCGCATCGCCAGATATCCGCATTCGTGGTTTAGGAACTTACTATGGTGGTGTAACACCTTTGTATGTGGTTGATGGAGTATGGATGAGTGATGTAAGCTTCCTGGCACCCAACGATATTGAAAGCATCAACATTTTGAAAGATGCATCCAGCGAAGCTATCTATGGTATACGCGGTGCAAACGGTGTAGTAATTATTACTACCAAAAAAGGCAAAAGCAATAAGCCAGTTATTTCATACAACGGAACAGTAGGCTACCAGAAAATTACCAACCAGGTAAAAATGGCCAATGCTAATGAGTATGCAACCATGTTTAATGAGCTGGCCCGTTTCAGCAATTCAACTACGTTTCTTGACTCTTCAAAATTTGGAACAGGTACCAATTGGTTTAACCAGGTGCTGCGCAATGCACTTGTAACCAATCACCAGATTGGCATTAGCGGTGGCGGTGAAAAATCAACTTATAATTTTTCTCTTTCTTACCTAAACCAGGACGGTATTTTAAAAACAAACAATTATCAGCGTTATACCGCCACATTGCAGAACGACATACAATTGTCTAAAGCTATTAAAGTAGGTTATACTGCTATTGGTGCTTTTTCAAAATCTAATGATGCACCAGGCGGTATCTGGGGCCAGGTGTACAATGCTCCTCCTGTAATACCAGTTAAATTTGCCGATGGCGTTACTTATGGAGATCCTGGTTACTATGGCCTGGGTTCATCTGTAGCAAACCCGCAGGTAACACTTGATTACAATAATGCCAAATCAAAAAATTACAGGCTTACCGGTAATGCATATATAGATATCAAGTTCTTACAACATTTCACTTATCATGGCTTTATTGGTGGTGAATACGGTGACGCACAAACGAAAAACTATACGCCGGTATACAAAGCAACTTCTACCCAGCAAAATGCACAAAGCAACCTTGCTGTAACAAGGGGCGAAACGCAAAACTGGATTGCTGAAAATACCATTACCTACCAAAATACTTTTGGTGATCATAAGATAACTGCACTGGTTGGTCAGCACGCAGAAAGAAACAGCTATAACTATTTAAGCCTTTCTGCCAAGAATGTACCTAATATTAACTCAGGCAGCTGGTACCTCGGATTGGGTACTAATCAAAATGCACAGGATGTGGATCTTAGCAATCCTACAAACCCTGCATATCCTTTACTGTCAACCATCTCTTCTTATTTCGGCAGGGTGAACTATTCATTTATGGATAGATATCTTTTAACTGCTACTATAAGAGCAGATGGATCTTCTAAATTTTTCGGCGCAGATCGTACCGGATATTTTCCTTCTGTAGGTGCTGCATGGGTTATCAGCAAAGAGAAGTTTATGCAAAACCAGGACATCTTCAATTCATTAAAACTGAAAGCTAGCTGGGGTAAAGTGGGTAATGTGGCAGTACCAACGTATGTAGCTACACAATCTACTGTATCTGGTGGTGCATATAGTGTCATCTATAATAACAGCGGTGTGGTTTCTCAAGGTGTTAGCGTTGCTTCAGTAGCTCCTCCGCAGATTCATTGGGAGAAAGGTGTTGGTACAGACATCGGTATAGAAGCAGCGGTGTTGAACAATAAATTAAATGTGGAAGTAGATTATTACAACCGCAAAACACAAGACATGATTTTCCCTATCATTATTGGCGGAGCTATTGGTACCTCCAGCAGTTCTGTTTTGGGAAATGTGGGAACATTACAAAACCGCGGTGTTGAATTTGCGGTAAACTGGAATGATGTAGTAAGCAAAGATTTTAACTACACATTGAGCGCTAACTTTTCTATTAACAACAACAAATTAACAGCTAATACTACCGGTAATCAAACTTTGTATGATGGTGGTAAAGGCTCAACAGGCGGACAATATACAACGCTTACAACAGTAGGGCAGCCAATTGGTGCTTTCTACGGTTACCAGGTAATTGGTATTTTTCAATCGGCTTCAGATGTAACAGCTTATGCTGACAAAAACGGAACAGTCTATCAGCCAAATGCTAAGCCAGGCGATTTTAAATATGCCAAAACTTCCAACGGTGGCCTTGGCGCAATAGGTAGCACAGACCGTGTTATATTGGGCAATCCTAATCCCAAATACACTTATGGCTTCAATACTTATTTTGGTTACAAACAGTTTGACCTTGCTTTGGACTTCCAGGGGGTAGCAGGCGTACAGGTATACAATGCTAATAAAGGATTGCGTTACGGTGCAGAAAACTTCACCCAGGATTATTATGATCATCGCTGGCATGGTGCCGGAACTTCCAATTCTTATCCTTCTGTAAACATTGGTGGTGGCGACAACTTCAAACCAAATTCATGGTATGTAGAAAATGGCAGCTATTTCCGCATCAGGAATGTGCAATTGGGTTATACATGTAAGCTAAGCTCTGGTATGAAGAACATCGGCATCCAGAAATTGCGTGTGTTTGCCAATACACAAAACCCCTTTACATTCTTTAAATACAAAGGCTTTAGCCCTGAAGTGGGTGGTGGTCCCGGCAACACTGGTATAGACACACAGATTTATCCCCTTTCTGCTACTTATAACCTGGGTGTAAATCTTAGTTTTTAATGTTTAAAAAAAGAAGTAATGAAAAAGAATCAATATAAAATATTTGCTGCTGGTAAACTAGTGTTGCTGGCAGTGTGCGGAACCGGTGTTATTTCATTGTTGCCCGGTTGTAAAAAAAGTTTTTTAGACCAGGAAAAGCAAGGTGCGCAACCTGCTGTTACTTTATGGCAAACATCTGCAGATGCAACCAATGCAGTAAACGCTATTTACGGCAACCTGCGTAGCTGGAACAATGTGGCATTTGCGCCTATTTGCGTAGAAAGTGTTCCGTCTGATGATGCAGAAAAAGGAAGTGTGCCTACAGATGCTACTTTTATAAATAACTATGACAATTTTACTGTAACTGCTGGTGACGGACAGCTTGGTGGTTTCTGGGGAGGTCAATACCAGAATATCAATCTTTGCAACCAGGTATTGGATCATATTGATACCATGTCTTCTGTTGACGCCAGTCTTAAAGCACGCTATAAAGGGGAAGCAAAATTTGTACGTGCCTATTCTTATTTCCGTTTGTTGCGTGCGTTTGGCAACATTCCACTGATATTAAAAGTGCCTGTAACCTCTGCAGAATTAAATCCGCCGCAGGTAGATTCTTCTAAAGTATGGGCTGCTATAGAGCAGGATTTAACTGATGCTGCCGCTGCTTTGCCGCAAAGCTATGATGCAGCTAATGTGGGCCGTGCTACCAAAGGCGCAGCGCTTGGCCTTCATGCAAAAGTTTCTATGTATCGCCACGATTGGAACAGTGTATTAAATTATACCAACCAGGTAATGGGTCTTGGTTATTCTTTGTTCGCCAATTTTGAAAGTTCTTTCAGGGAGGCAAATGAAAACAACTCCGAATCTGTTTTTGAAATACAGTGTACTTATGTTGCTGGTAATAATGATCTCAGCAACAGCCAGTACTCTCAGGTACAAGGCGACCGTGATGCGTCTAATGTAGGTTGGGGCTTTAATGTGCCTACTGCAAATTTGGTGGCTGAATTTGAAAGTGGCGATCCTCGTTTGGCAGGCACTATAATGATGGCGGGCAGTACAACACCAGAAGGAGATGTAGTACCAGCTCCTGCTGCAGGCGCACCTACAATGTATAACATGAAATCTTATGTGCCTTTTGCGAGAGCGGCTGTTACAAACAATGGTGCAGGCCAAAACGTGAGAGTATTGCGCTATGCAGATGTATTGCTGATGAATGCAGAGGCAAATAATGAACTGGGCAACGCATCTGCTGCATTGGTTTCATTGGAAAAAGTAAGGGCAAGGGCTAGAGCTAATAGCGCAAACCCAAGTACTACACTTCCTGCAGTAACTACTACAGATAAAACGGCTTTGCGCAATGCTATCTATCATGAAAGAAGGGTAGAACTGGCCATGGAGTTTGACAGGTTTTACGATTTAGTGCGCCAGGGCCGTGCAGCAACCGTATTGGCTTCAAAAGGTTTTAAGGCTGGCACAAACGAAGTAATGCCTATTCCGCAAACAGAAATTGATATAAGCGGTGGCGTATTGAAACAGAATAAAGGATATTAATTTAATTAATTGACCTATCTACAAACGAATTATATGCAAAACAAAATAAACAACTCCCTTACAGCGCTATTGGCAGTAGCTGTTTGCGGGTTACTGTTTTCTTCTTGCCAGAAAAAATTTGATACCAGTTCATATGCACCGGTACAGACATTTGGCGGCTATGGCACTTCTGCAGACGTAGCCAAGTCTAACCTGGTTGCCTATTTCGCTTTCGACAATAGCCTTATTGATAGCATTTCAAAAACATCGCTTACCAATGCAGGTACAAGTTTTAGCACTGGTGTAAAGGGCAATTCAATGCAGGTGGGAGCTAATCACTATGCAACATTTGTTCCTACTGCGGCTATTAAAGGGTTGCAAAATATCAGCATTGCTTATTGGGTAAATACCCCAATTAATACTGCTGGTATACAAACACCAGTGAGCTTTGTAAACAGCACGCAGTTCTGGGGCAATCTTGATATGTTTTTTGATGGACAAACTGCTACCAGCTCTGTTTTTAAAATGCACGTTTTTGGAAGTGCTGGCGCTAAAGAAGCATGGCTTACCAGTTGGTCGCTTACCAATCCATGGAGTACATGGACGCATATTGCTTTAACGTACGACATGGCCAGCACAACATTTACTTTTTATGTAAACGGTACTGCAGTGGGTACTTCTGTGCAGTCTGGATTTGGCGCATTAAACTTTGCCAATTTCCCCGCTATTGTATTTGGAACAGTACAGTTTCAAACAACTCCCAGCATGACTTCAGGTGCCACAGCTCAATCGTGGGCCAGTTATGTATTGGGCAATATAGACCAGGTAAGAATTTATGATAAAGCATTGCCAGCATCGGATGTAAAAGCTTTGTACCAGTTAGAAAACCTGGGCAAGTAATTACTGTTGTTGATTTATTTTATTATGCCAGGGCTGTCGTGATAAAACCCACGGCAGCCCTTTTGGTTAAATACAGTACCGGATGAAGAAGATAGTGTCGCATTTATTATTTGCCAGCATCGTATTATTGGCTTCCTGTTCCAAGAAAGACAGTGGTGGAACTACCCCTGTTACTCCGCCTGTAACGCCGGCTTCATTTGCTTTTAACAGTCTTACCGTAAATGGTGTTTATTCCGGGTTTACATACTATGGTGTAAACGGCAGCCCTTTGATAAAACTTTCTTTTTTGGCAGCGCTTGACAGAAGCTCGGTTGCAAACGGAATTTCATTTAAAGACAATGGAGGTACAACTGTAGCATACAATATCACTTATCAAAATGGTGATAGCACAATTATTTTGCAACCAACAAGTAAGTTAGGGGCACTTACAAAATATATCGTAGCCGCTTCAGGAAATCTTTTGTCTGTGCAAAAAGGAAGCCTGCAATCTCCTGTTGCTGTAAACCTCTTTACGCAAATAGATTCTACAGATAAATTTTCAAGAATAACAGATGACGCATTGTTGGACCTGGTGCAAAAACAAACCCTCTCTTATTTTACAGATTATGCGCATCCTGTAAGTGGCATGGCCAGGGAAAGAAGCAATGGAGATGATAATACCTGCGCTACCGGGGGAACAGGATTTGGCATCATGTCTATAATTGCAGGAGTAGATAGAAATTTTTTAACTCGTGCCGATGGTTTAGCAAGAATTTCTAAAACAGTAAATTTTTTAAGGAATAACTGTACAAGGTATCACGGTGCATTTGCGCACTGGATTAATGGCAGCACCGGCGCCACAATACCATTTAGCACAAACGACAATGGCGCAGATTTGGTAGAAACATCTTTCTTAATGGAAGGCCTTCTTTGTGCCCGTCAATACTTTAATACAGCAGATGCTACAGAAAAAGCATTGCGTGATACGATTAATGTGTTGTGGAATGGAGTAGAATGGAACTGGTTCAGGCAAAATGCGCAAAACCAATTATACTGGCATTGGAGCCCAACACAAGGCTTTATAATTAACCTGGCTATTAAAGGCTGGGATGAAGCGCTGATTACCTATGTGCTGGCTGCCTCTTCCAATACCAGCGCTATTTCAAAAACTGTGTACGATAATGGATGGGCGTCTAACGGAAGCATGAAAAACGGTAATACTTATTTCAACATACAATTGCCACTTGGTCCTGCTATGGGCGGACCTTTGTTTTTTTCTCATTATTCTTTCCTCGGCATTAATCCCAATGGGCTTTCTGATACTTATGCAAACTACCTTACACAGAATACAGCACATGCGCAAATCAATTACAGCTATTGCGTAAACAACCCACAAAACTATTTTGGTTATAGCAGTGCATGCTGGGGACTTACTGCAAGTGATGAGCAAGCAGGTTATAGTGCGCATTCTCCAACAAATGACAATGGCACTATTTCTCCAACGGCTGCTGTATCCTCTTTGCCTTATACACCAACGCAATCTATGAACGCTATTAAATTCTTCTATTACACACTGGGTGATAAAATCTGGGGGAAATATGGTTTTACAGATGCGTTTAGCCTCAATAATCTTTGGTTTGCCAGTTCTTACCTGGCCATAGATCAAGGCCCGGAAATAGTAATGATTGAAAATTACAGAAGCGGATTGCTTTGGAATTTATTTACCAGTTGCCCGGAAATAAAGACAGGCATGAAAGCCTTGGGTTTTAGTGCGCCTTATCTCTAAAGATATAGTTGGCTATTGTGCAATACGGTATGTTACACTGTGTTGAATTATGATAAAACGTACAAGTGAGTGACACAACAAAAGCTTAATAGTAGTAATGCCGTTGGTTACAAAAGAAAAAATTATTAATAAACGACAGGTACTAAAAATAGGTTTATGAAAAATTATTTATTGATTGCTGTTTGCATGTTTTGTCTTTGCTATAACACTATTGCGCAAAAGAAATCAGCAATAACAACAAAGCAAAAAATAGATCGGCCACAGAATTTATCAGACTCTGCATTGCTTGATTTGGTACAGAAGCAAACCTTCCGCTATTTCTGGGATTTTGCACACCCGGTAAGTGGCATGGCTCGTGAGAGAAGCAATGAAGCGTATGATTATGGCAATGAAGTAGTAACTACCGGCGGTACCGGTTTTGGCGTAATGAGTGTGATTGTGGCTGCAGATAGAAAATGGATTAGTCGAGATACTGCTGCAAAGTTTTTGTTGAAAATGGTGAAATTTTTGTCGAAGGCGAATGCTTATCATGGTGTGTTTCCGCATTGGCTGAATGGAGCTACGGGAGCTACCATTCCCTTTAGCCGGAAAGATGATGGTGCTGATTTAGTTGAGACTTCTTACCTGATGCAGGGCATGCTTTGCGCAAGACAATACTTTAATGGTGATAACAATACCGAACGCGAACTGCGCAACCGCATCAACTGGATGTGGAATGATATTGAATGGAACTGGTTTACCCGCGACGGGCAGGATGTTTTATACTGGCATTGGAGCCCCAATAATGGCTGGGCAATGAATTTTCCGGTACGGGGCTTTAATGAATGTCTTATAATGTATGTGCTGGCAGCTTCCGCAGAGCGTTATCCTGTGCCCGCATCTGTATATCATCGTGGTTGGGCAGAAAGCAATTTCTTTAAAAATGGAAAGAGTTTTTACGGTTATACATTGCCTTTAGGTTTCGATTATGGAGGTCCTCTTTTCTTTTCTCAATATTCATTCCTTGGTTTGGATCCGCGAGGGCTAAAAGACCACTATGCTGATTATTGGGAGCAAAACAAAAACCATACGCTTATTAATCATGCTTATTGTTTAGATAACCCTAAGAAGTTTAAGGGCTATGGAGAAAACTGCTGGGGCTTGACTGCCAGCGATACCTATGACGGTTACAATGCTTTTTCGCCTACCAATGATTTTGGTACCATTACACCTACCGCGGCATTGTCTGCTTTTCCATATACGCCAGAATTTTCAATGAAAGCGCTGAAACATTTTTATAATGATTTAGGAGATAAAATCTGGAGCGAATATGGTTTTACTGATGCTTTTAATGAAACCAAAGACTGGTATGCAAAATCGCATTTGGCTATTGACCAGGGGCCTGAAATTGTAATGATTGAGAATTATAGAAGCGGATTAATGTGGAAGCTTTTTATGAGTTGCCCCGAAATTAAAAATGGATTGAAAAAGCTGGGCTTTACAAGTCCTGCTTTCTAAAAAGATTTTTTGAAAGGAAAACTTAAATTTGTAAGACACAATAGCTCTTGTATATTGTTTTTTGTTCCTCAATTATAAAATTGCTTAGCCATGCCAGACTTTCAACTTACACCGCAACAGGTAGCAGATTACAATCGTGATGGTTATATCATCGTTCGTAATTTTTTACAAAAAGCGGAAGCAGATAAACTGTATAAAATTGCCATTGAAGATGATGCCATGCGCAAGCATTCTTTTGATCTAAATGATCAGACAGGAAAGAAAACAAAACTGGCACTTTGGTATACACCGGGTAATGATGCTTATGGACTACTTAGTAAAAGCAAGCGTATGATTACGGCGGTTAATCAATTAATGGAAGGCGATAGTGCAGTTTGCCATTTCCATAGCAAGCTGATGCAGAAAGAACCCAAAGTGGGCGGTGCCTGGGAATGGCACCAGGATTATGGCTACTGGTATAAAAATGAATTTTTGTTTCCCAATCAAATGATGTCTGTAATGATTGGTATTACCGAAGCCAATAAAAGCAATGGTTGTTTGCAGGTAATAAAAGGCACGCATCAAATGGGAAGGATAGAACATGGTTTTACCGGTGAACAAGTAGGAGCATCTCAGCATTATGTGGATCTTGCTTTAAAAACGATGGAGCTTGTATATGTAGAGTTGATGCCTGGTGATGCATTGTTCTTTCACAGCAATTTATTGCACCGCTCTGCTGCTAATCTTTCAGATAAATCCCGTTGGTCATTGATTTCATGCTATAACCGCAGTGCTAATAAACCGTATAACGAACCTTCATCCTCCTCTACCGTTCCCTTGGAAGCCGTGCCTGATGAGGCGCTGTTGCAATGGGAAACAAAGGGACTTGGTGATAATGCTAATTTCCTGGAAAAAGAAAAAGATGAGGCTTTAAAATAAAACGCTTATCCATGGGCGATAGCACAGCTTACATTAACAATAAAGGCATTGCCGAAAACAGTTATGACGCTATTGTAATTGGCAGCGGCATTAGTGGTGGTTGGGCTGCAAAAGAATTATGTGAGAAAGGACTAAAAACACTGGTGCTGGAACGCGGAAGAAATATTGAACACATCAAAGACTATCCCACTGCAAATTTATCCAGGTGGGAGTTGCCACATCGCGGACAAATTACCCACGCAACACAAGAACAAAATCCCCTTATTAGCAAGGCCGCAGGTTATGGAGAAGATACGCAGCATTTTTTTGTAAAAGATGCAGATCATCCTTACGTGCAGGAAAAGCCATTCGATTGGATACGCGGTTACCAGGTAGGAGGAAAGTCTTTAACATGGGGCAGGGCGTGTGCCCGCTGGAGTGAATATGATTTTACTGCGCCAGAGCGCTATGGTTACGGAGCTTCCTTTCCTATTGGTTACAAAGAAATGGAAGATTGGTACAGTTATGTTGAACAATTTATTGGTGTTTGCGGCAATAAAGATGGTATACCCTCTATGCCAGATGGAGAATTTCTTCCTGCTTACGAATTGAATTGTGTAGAGCAGCATTTGCAAAAAGTGATAAAAGAAAAATTCAACCGGCATTATGTTTCCGGCAGATGGGCGCATATAACAGAACCAAAGCAGATACATAAAGATCAGGGTCGCACGCAATGTCTCAACAGAAATCTTTGCATGCGCGGATGCCCATTGGGTGGATATTTTAGTTCAGTAAGCAGCACATTGCCCTGGGCAAAAAAGACAGGCAATCTTACTATCAGGCCTTTTTCAGTTGTTCATTCTATTATTTACGACGAGCAAAAAGGAAAAGCAGTGGGCGTTAAGGTGATAGATACCAACACAAAACAAGAGACAGATTTTTTTGCGAAAATTATTTTTGTCAACGCATCTGCGCTCAATACCAATTTAATTTTATTGAACTCGCAATCGAAACGTTTTCCAAACGGATTGGGCAACGATAGCGGTTTGTTGGGTAAATACATTTGCTTTCACAACTATCGCGGCAGCATGTATGGAGAGATAGACGGATTTACAGACAAGTATTACAAAGTGGCAAAACCAGCTGAATGCATTGTTGCAAATTTCAGAAATGTGCCGGAACGCAATGCCGATTTCTTCGGAGGCTATGTAATTTATTCCGGCGCTTCACGGAGAACATTGGAAGAGCCTGCCATACATTCTATAGGCGCTGCATATAAAGATGCACTTGCAGAGCCTGGTGGTTGGGGTGTTTACATGTATATGCAGGGAGAAACCATTGCAAAAGAAACCAATCATGTAAGGCTTAGCAACGATCATAAAGATCAATGGGGCATTCCTTTGCTGGTTACTGCTGTTGGTTATGATGAGAACGATGACAAAATGGTAAAAGATTTCCTGGAACAAGGACAGGCGATGCTGGAGGCAGCTGGTGTAAAAAACATTCATACAAACGATAGCAAACAAGCTCCTGGCTTGGATATTCATGAAATGGGCGGCGTTCGCATGGGCAGCGATCCCCAAAAATCCTTGCTGAACGAATGGAACCAATTGCACCATTGCAAAAATGTTTTTGTAACGGATGGTGCTTGCATGACCAGTACCGGCAGCCAAAGTCCTTCTATTCTATACATGGCCTTTACTGCAAGGGCTGTGAAGCATGCGGTGGAAGAATTGAAAAAAGGAAATTTATAACGGGTATTTGAATGGGCTAAAATGATGTTGAATAATGCTCATTCACTTTTCTTAAACATTTTTTTTCCTCGCTGAAATTTTTATTAACCGGCAGTTACAAAATATCATGAAACAAATTTTTATAGTAGCATTCATTTTTATTTCCTCGCTGGCCACTGCTCAGCAAAAAACCTATTGCAATCCCATCAACGTAGATTATGGCTACACACCTTTTCCAAGTTTTACAGAATGGGGTAAGCATCGTGCTACTGCGGATCCGGTAATTGTAAACTATAAAGGCGATTATTATCTTTTTTCCACTAATCAATGGGGCTATTGGTATAGCAGCGATATGTTGAACTGGACATTCAATGAAAGAAAATTTTTGCGGCCATGGAACCATGTACTGGATGAATTATGCGCACCCGCGGTTGGTATAGTGGGTGATACCATGCTGGTATTTGGATCAACCTATTCTAAAAATTTTACACTGTGGATGAGCACCAATCCAAAAGGCAATGAATGGAAACCTTTGGTAGATTCTTTTGAAATTGGTGGATGGGATCCTGCATTTTTTACAGACGATGATGGTCGCTTCTATATGTACAATGGCAGCAGCAATAATTATCCGCTTTATGGTGTAGAGTTAGATAGAAAAACGTTTAAGCCCATCGGCACCCGCACGCCCATGTATTTGTTGCAACAGTGGCGCTACGGTTGGCAACGTTTCGGCGAATACATGGACAATACATTTTTGGATCCATTTATAGAAGGTGCGTGGATGACAAAACACAATGGCAAATATTATTTTCAGTATGGTGCACCGGGTACAGAGTTCAGCGGTTATGCAGATGGAGTAGTGGTAGGCAGCAAGCCTTTGTTTGATGGAAGCGAATCTGTTCCGCAATCTGATCCGCTGAGTTATAAGCCTGGTGGTTTTTCAAGAGGCGCAGGACATGGTGCAACTTTTATGGACAACTTCAATAATTACTGGCATATTTCCACCAGCATCATCTGTGTAAAAAATACCTGGGAAAGAAGAATGGGTATATGGCCCGCGGGTTTTGATAAAGACGATATGATGTGGTGCAATACTGCTTTTGGGGATTATCCGCATTATCTACCCCCGGACCCCCTAAAGGGGAGCGCCGCTAACCCACAGCCCTCGCTTAACCAAGATGCTGATAAAATTAAAAATTCACAAAGTGACGAGCAACAGACATTGCTTAAGGCAAGTCAAAAAGCAAATAATGCATCGCCTAAAAGCGAGCTTGGTGCGTTGGCAGACCTCCCCTTTAGGGGGCACGGGGGGTTCACCGGTTGGATGCTATTGAATTACAAAAAGCCTGTACTGGTTTCATCTACCTTAGGGAATTTTGCAGCAAATAACGCCGTTGATGAAAGCATCAAAACCTATTGGAGTGCAGCAACTGCCAACAAAGGAGAATGGATACAAACTGATCTGGGCAACGTATCAACAGTAAACGCCGTGCAAATAAACTATGCAGATCAAGACGCAGAATTTTTAGGCAAGCAAACCAATATTTATCATCAATACAAATTGTATTACTCAACAGACGGAAAGAAATGGAATGTGTTAGTTGATAAAAGCAATAACAAAAAAGATGTTCCGCATGATTATGTGGAACTGGAAAAACCTGTACAGGCAAAATATATAAAGCTTGAAAACATACACATGCCCACAGGCAAGTTTGCCATTAGTGGCTTGCGTGTGTTTGGCAATGGTAATGGGGCTAAGCCGGAAGCTGTTAAAAACCTGATTTTATTAAGAACAGAGAAAGACAAACGTAGCGCTTATATAAAATGGCGGCCGGTAGACAACGCCTTTGCTTACAATTTATATTATGGCATAGCGCCGGATAAATTATACAACTGCATTATGGTGCATGATTTTAATGAGTATTGGATGAAAGCGATGGACCTGCAAAAGACTTATTATTTTACCATTGAAGCCATTAATGAAAATGGGGTTTCTCCTCGCTACCCGCTTTTAAAAGTTGATTAAATAAAGGGAAAAGTTTTTTTGCAGACCAGATAAACTTATTTTTAGTTTATTAAACGATTGATATGAAAAGCAGACACCTCAGCATAGCATTGTTTTTTTTATTTGCGGTTGCTTCATTACATGCACAGCAGCAGGCACCTTTCTACAACGATATCCAAAATTTTAAAAAGAAAGATGCCGAAGCTAAACCTGCTGCGCATTCCATTTTGTTTGTAGGAAGCTCTTCTTTTACAAAGTGGACAGATGTGCAGGATTACTTTCCGGGTTATCCTATTATTAATCGTGGGTTTGGCGGTTCTACATTGCCAGATGTAATACGGTATGCAAGCGATGTTATTTATCCTTATCAGCCCAAACAGGTAGTAATCTATTGTGGTGAAAACGATTTGGCTTCTTCAGATACGGTATCAGCAGCTACTGTAATTGAGCGGGTAAAAACTTTGTTTGGCATGATACGCAAAAACCTGGGCGATGTTCCGGTATTATTTGTGTCATTAAAGCCAAGCCCCAGCCGAGCAAGACTCTTCCCCAAAATGATAGAAGTAAATGCGGCAGTAAAAACTTTTTTAGCCAAACAGAAGAAAGCCGTTTTTGCAGACGTGTATTCCAAAATGCTGGATGCAAACGGCCAGCCCATGCAAGATATATTCCTCTCAGACAACCTGCACATGAATGCAAAAGGCTATGCCATCTGGCAAAAAGTGTTAGCACCTTTGCTTATTAAGTAAACCCCTAACCCCTGAAGGGGAATATCAAAACAGGTTAACTGAGTCTCGCGATAATTATGAAATAAGCTTATTTGGTAGCAAAGTTTGAAACCTTGGTTAGAACTGCCTTTGCTGCATTGATAGTAGTAAACAACTTCACTGCTCAAAAACAAACGATTGAAGATAATGTCTCCCCTTCAGGGGCGGGGGTTAAAAAGCCCCGCTAAAAGCGGGGCCTGTAGCACATACTTTTGTGGTTTCAGAGGTAAGTGCTAGTATTATAAAGGACCAGTTATGACTTATTTGGGTCTGCGGCCGTAATCTGTGCGGTGCTGAATGGGCGACTGTCCCATTACAATGATGCTAAACAAAACTTTTGCAAAACGGCTGAGGTTTGAAGAAGGGCGGTACACGTTTTTGTGTATCCTTGTTTTGTGTACGTCGTAGTACATATTGCTCTTTTCCATTGATATTGGTTTGGTTAAGGTTATGAAGATCGGATTTTTAACGCAGAACAACAATTATTATTGTATCCAATTGTATAAGTACACAGTATTTTTTCTATTCCTTAACAGGTATTTACGTGTTATCTTGTTTTAGCTAAATAATAATACGTATTCATCCAATCGCCCTATATGAAAACCTTCTTTCTCACAATTATATTTTTTGCGTCAATGCGCTCACAATCGCAGGGCGTATTTCGCAATCAAACCAGCTCGGCATTAGAAAAAGTAGTACAGGATTATACCAATCAATTTAAAAACATAAAAGGTGAATTGCTATCCTCCCGGGAAGGTGTGGCCGAGTACAAATCAACTATTGTTATTCCTGGCGCTACAGCAAGCACTGTTACACAAACAGTGGTAGCAAACAAACAATCCTCAGACTGGCAGTCGGTATTATTTACTGGTAGCAACTTTGAGCAGGCTAAAACCCATTTTGAAGAATTTTTTGATCAGATAAAAAATACCATCATTAGACCTGCCGGGCAGAAAGCTGTTATTGTTAATGGAACATACATTGCACCAATAGCCAACCATAGTTTTACCACCATTCAGTTTGATATGCTGCCTCCAAATGCTGTATTGCAAAACCTGCATATTGATCTTTCTTTGAAAAACACCAATGGCAATTGGAACATTTTGCTGAATGTTTATGACAAAGAGCGTCCTGTACAGGAAAACATGGTGGTGAAATAAGCTCTTCTTTTTATTAACCTTGTTTAACATTAAACCAACCACGCTTAACCTGCTTTCTACCTGATGCAAAATAGTTTCGTAGCCTATAAAAACGGCTATGAAAAAACTCCTGCTTAGTTTATTTGTCTTTTGTGTTTTTTTAACGGCTGCTCATTCACAAAATGATGGCAGCATCCGGGGTATTATAAAAGATACCAGCGCCGGCCTTAATCTTGGCGATGCTACCGTAACCGTGTTGTCTGCCAAAGACTCCTCATTGGTTAGTTTTGGAAGAACAAATAGCAATGGTGCTTTTACCATTCGCAACCTGGAGAAAGGAAATTATCGGTTATTGGTAACGCATGTTGGTTATGTAAACCTTAGCAAGAACTTTTCTATCTCTGCTGCACTTAATGAAATCAATTTTGGTGTATTATCAATTAGCAATAAAGCAACTCTATTGCAGGAAGTAACAGTATCACAAGAAAAGCCGCCAGTAGTTATCAGGAACGATACGCTTGAGTACAATGCCGGTTCATTTAAAACAAAACCCAATGCTGTGGTGGAGGATCTTTTGAAGAAGCTGCCAGGCATACAGGTAGACAAAGAGGGCAAGGTGAAATCAAACGGAGAAGAAGTGAAAAAGGTTTTGGTTGATGGAAAAGAGTTCTTCGGAAATGATCCTAAGATGGCTACCAAAAACCTTCCTGCAGATGCAGTAGACAAAGTGCAGGTGTTTGATAGGAAATCTGATCAATCACGCTTTACCGGTTTTGATGATGGCAATAGCGAGAAGACCATTAACCTTACTATAAAGCCAGAAAAGAAAAACGGCGTGTTTGGCAAAGCTACTGCTGGTGCGGGCGATAACGGATTGTACCAGGGTAATATGAATGTGAACAGTTTTAGCGGAGAGCGGCAATTGTCGGCCATCGGTATGATGAACAATACCAATAAGCAAGGCTTTTCTTTTATGGACATTCTTAATTTTTCCGGCGGTCTTCCCAATGCAAATGGCAAAGGCGGCATTCAGATGGATATGAACAGCATGGGCCTGCCTATACAAGGCGCTACCAACAACCAGGGCATTACAACCACCAAAGCCGGTGGATTAAATTACAACAATAGCTGGCAGAAAAAGCTGGATGTTATGAGCAGTTATTTTTACAACAACCTGCAAACAGATAAAACAGAGAACGTGTACCAGCAATGGTTGCTGCCCGGCAATAATTATAATACCAGCAAGCAAAATAATTCCAACAACCAGACAGAAAGCCATCGTTTTAATATTTCTGGAGATTATACCATTGATACAGCCAACTCACTTAAACTTAGTTCTTCTGTAAACATGCAGCAATCTGCTTATTATTTAAACAGCAACTATAATTCTGTATCGGTTGCTACCGGCAATCTGCTGAACGATGGGATTTCAAATTCTTTTATAAAAGGCAACGGTTATAGCTGGAATAACAATGCTTTGTTTCGTCACCGCTTCCCCAAAAAAGGAAGAACATTCTCTGCCAATCTTTCTGTAAACCTTAACGACAGCAAAAGCAATGGCGGCCTGCTTTCAAGAAATAATTTTTACCAAACAGATGGCAGCCTGCAACAAAGCGACACACTAAACCAGGAAAATAATCAACATAACAATAGCAATACATACGGTGCTGTGCTTTCTTATACGGAACCGCTATCACGCAATTCATTATTAGAATTCAATTACAATTTCAATACCACGCATAGCACTTCAGATAAGAAGACTTACGATTATGATGCGCTTACGGGTAAACATTCTTCTTTAAATAATTTGCTCTCTAATAATTTTTCCAGCGATTATACTT
Source organism: Chitinophagaceae bacterium (assembly GCA_047602295.1). Taxonomy (GTDB): domain Bacteria; phylum Bacteroidota; class Bacteroidia; order Chitinophagales; family Chitinophagaceae; genus JACMLD01. Next base: position 769,631 of record JASGHP010000001.1, read on the forward strand.
TTCATCGACCCACTATCAACTGGCGCTATCAACAGAAGAAATATAATTTTGTAATAGGCGCTGCCATACAGCAGGCTTCTCTCAATAGCAATTTTCATGTTATGGGCAACGATAGTGCATTGAACAGATCTTTTGTAAACTTTTTGCCTAGTGCCAATTTGCAGTACAAGTTCAACCAATATAAAAACATAAGAGCCTTATACAATACTTTTACGCGACAGCCTACTATCACTCAACTGCAACCAATAACTGATAATACAGACCCGCTGAATATTAAAACAGGCAACCCTGATTTGAAGCAGGAGTATTATCATAGGTTGATGGTAGATTATATTTCTTTTGACCCTTACCGCCACACCAGTTTTTTTGCATCGCTTAATGCAGGCTTAACCGGTAATAAGATTGTAAATGCGGATCAGTTGAATGCACAAGGTGTTAGAACAACGCAGCCGGTAAATGTGAATGGCACTTACAATGTCGGCATAAACACATCCTGGGGTTTTCCACTAAGAAAGTTGAAGAGCAACCTGAACCTGAATAGTGCTGTAAGCCAAAGCCGCAACATTGGATTTGTAAACGCAGCAAAGAATAATATCAATACCTGGACAGCATCGCAGGAGATTACCTTAAATTATAATTACAAAGAGTTGTTTGATATTGCTGCTGGTACAGAAATAGGTTATAATGATGTACGCTATTCTTTGCAAAGCCAGCAAAACCTGCAATACTGGAACCAGCATTATACTTTTGAAACCAATTTCTATTTTCCCAAAGGCTTTAGTGTATCCAGCGATGTGGACTATACTACCCGCAGCGGTCTTAGCCAGGGTTATAACCTGAACGCAGTTATTTGGAATGCGGGTATCGCCAAGCAGGTATTTAAAAACAAGAAAGGAGAATTTCGGTTACAGGTATACGATATGCTTAACCAGAATGTTGGCGTAAGCCGCAATAGCAATCAAAACTATATTGAAGATCTTTCTTACAACGTGTTGAAACGTTTCTGGCAATTAAGCTTCACTTACAATATCAGCCGCTTTGCAGGCAAAAATATTGCTGCACCGGGTAGAAAAAACAATATACAAGTGATTGATCAAGGCAAACGGCAGTAGGTAAGGGCAGCTTATATTCGAATCTCCCACTAGCTACTCACCATTCACCACTCGCTATTTGCCATATTCTTCTTTCCACTCGTGTTTCCAACGCTTATGGCTCCATAGATAAAGTGATGGATTTTTGCGAATACAATTTTCCAGTTCCTGCACATATAGCTTTGTAAGTTCTCCATCCTGCAGCGTAGAAGCATCACTGGTAATTAAACTGGTACCAAGATGATAGTAACCGCGTTTTGTTTTACTAAGCGATACAAATACAACCGGCATCTTGGCAAGATGAGCGCCTTTCTCGGGCCCTTTTAAAAAAGCGGTGGGGCGATTAAAAAACAAAGGCCAATAACTTTTAGCAGGATTAGGCGGACTTTGATCTGCCATTAATGCCAATGCATATTGTGTATGTCTGAAGGGCATCATAGCACGGCGCATATCATTAAAAGGTAACAATACAGCACCAAAACGTTCACGCAGGTATAAAAACAAACGATCTGTTATTTTACTGCTTAATGGAGAATAAGCTGCCAGCAATTGATAGGAGCCATTGAGCGTTACGATTGCATTGCCCCATTCCCAATTAAACTGATGGCCCAATAAAATATGACATGGCTTGCCGGTTTGATAAACTGCTTCCAATGCTGAAAGGTCTGCAGTAATATGGCGACGCATATTTTTCTTTGAGATGCTTAAGAGTTTTACTGCTTCTATCCAGTTGTCGCAGAAGTCGCGATAAAATTGTTTGGCAATAACTTTTCTTTCCGCTGCTGTTTTCTCTGGAAAAGCTATTGCAAGGTTATTAAACACCACTTGTTTGCGATAGCCGGCTATATAGTAGGTAATTAAATAAAAAAAAGAAGACACCAGGTAAAGAATAGGCAAGGGTAGTAGTGAGATAGCATACAATAATCCAAAAACAATATAATACATTGACCAGTTTTGTATTAAAAACAACAATAAACACGCCGTCTTGTTTGCGAAAAGGCAAAACTACGATCATTCGCAGTACCGCGAAATTATAACAGAAGCAGTTGCTATCTGAATGTTGTTATTAAATAACCTATAAAATAGCAGGAACCGGAACTGGTTGTTCCGAACAAATCCATTTGGGGCTGTATTCTTCTTTCCAGCCGTGCTTCCAGCGACGGTGGCTCCACAGGTAATTAGAAGGATTTTTTCTGATGCAATCTTCAACATAACGAACAAATTGCTGGGTCAATTCTCCTTCAGGCATATCATTAGGTGTGGTGGTGGCCAGTGTAGATGTAAAGTGGTAATGCCCTCTTTTGGTTTTATAGAAATTAACAAACACTACCGCGGTATCTTTTAGGCGTGCACCTTTTTCGGGGCCTGCAACAAAAGCAGTAGGCTTATTAAAAAAAGACAACCAGTATACGCTATTAAGGTTGCCAGGATTTTGATCGGCAGCCAACATAAGTGCGTAATGCGGTGGCGCCACTTCTGTAAAACCGGTTTTAAATTTTGCAGCCGATATCAGCACTGTTCCAAACTTTTTTCTAAGGTTGAAAAAAAATGTATTTATTGGCTTATTGCTGATAGGCATGTACACACCCAGAAAAGTAATGTCTACGCTTCTTACAACTGTCCATTGTACCAACTCCCAATTAAAATTATGCATGGCATGAAGCTGAATATTTTTGCCGGTTTTGCGTGCTTCCTCAATGGCGCTGTAATCACCCGTTACCCTTCGCATAGATTCTGCCGGGCTCATAGACACCATCTTTATCACTTCAATAAACGTATCAGTAAAATTGTGGTAGAAAGCTTTTGCTATAGCTGTTTTTTCTGCCTCAGTTTTTGAAGGAAAGGCAATGGTGAGGTTTTTCATTACAACCTCCCTCCGGTACTTAAGGATATAGTAAAGGAGTCCATAAACGCCATCACCAATCAGGTATAGCAATCGCAAAGGGAGCAGAGAAAGCGTGTAAATAAAGCCATAAAACAGGTAATACATTGTTGGTATGAAGGGTTAACAACCGTTATTAAAAACCGGAATATTAGCATCACAGACTAATACCAGTATGCCGTTAAAGCTACGGTTATATTATAACACATCATACCCTTTTTATAAAACAATATTCTGTACCATTTCGCTCTTGCCTGGGTAATCTGTATTAAAATGCAGCCCCCTGCTTTCGTGACGCAACTGGGCGCATTTTACAACAACATATGCAACAGTTATCATATTGCGCAGCTCGCAAAGCTGAGGAGATACGGTTGTGGCTTCATACAATTGCTCGGTTTCTTCCCACAATAGATCCAGTCTTTTCATGGCACGCTGCAAACGTATATTGGTACGCACAATACCCACATAGTCGCTCATCAGCAATTGCAATTCTTTCAGGCTTTGTGTTATTAAAATCATTTCTTTAGGATGTGTTGTTCCATCCGTTTTCCAGTCTGGCACCTGGTGCATAAAAGGAATGCTGTTTATTTTGGCAACTGCATCTAGATAACAACGATGGCCAAATACCATTGCCTCTAACAATGAATTACTGGCAAGCCGGTTAGCGCCATGCAGGCCGGTGCTGGAGCATTCGCCTGCGGCATACAGATTGACAATGGAAGTACGTCCCCATTCATCTGTTTTAATACCACCACAACTATAGTGCGCCGCAGGAGAAACAGGTATCATCTGTTTGCTAACGTCTATCCCTATGCTTAAACATTTCTCATAAATATTAGGGAAGTGGTGAACAAACTTTTCCTTGTCCATGTGCCTGCAATCGAGGTAAACGTACTCTGTACCTGTAATTTTCATTTCACTGTCTATGGCACGAGCAACAATATCACGGGGAGCAAGATCTTTGCGTGCATCATAACGTTCCATAAATGCCTCGCCGTTTTTGTTGCGCAATATGCCGCCATCTCCACGCACAGCTTCTGTTATTAAAAAAGCCTGTCCACCAACGCCTGCTTCATACAATGCTGTTGGATGAAACTGTATAAACTCCATGTTCTCTATTCTTCCTTTTGCACGGTACACCATGGCCACACCATCACCGGTAGCTATAGACGGGTTGGTAGTGGTGCGGTAAATCTGTCCATTGCCTCCGGTAGCCAGTAAAGTAATCTTGGCTACTATTTTTTCAATATGGTTGTTTTGCAGGTTTAGTGCATATACGCCATAGCAGGTAATATCTGGCGTTGCTTTGGTAACCAGGTAGCCCAGGTGATGTTGCGTAAGAATATCCAGCACGTAACAGTGCTTAATGATTTCAATATTTTTTTGTTTGCTTACAGTGTCTACCAATGCACGTTCCATTTCTTTGCCCGTTACATCTTTGTGGTGCAGTATACGGTATTCGCTATGGCCACCCTCACGGCCCAGGGCATAATCACCATCTTCATCTTTGTCAAATTGCGCACCCCATTCAATCAGTTCGCGAATGCGGTCCACACCTTCTTTTACTACTATCTCTACAACATGGCGGTTGCAAAGTCCGTCACCAGCAATCAGTGTGTCTTCAATATGTTTATCAAAACTATCTTTTTCATTGTCCCATACACCTGCTATGCCACCCTGTGCATATTTGGTATTGGTTTCGTCGGTTCTTGTTTTTGTAATAACCGTTACTTTTTTATCAGGATAATGCTGCGCTACTTTTAATGCATAAGTAAGGCCGGCAATACCAGAACCCACTACCAAAAAATCTGTTTCAATCATATAGCTAAGTCTTTTAAGTTTTTGTTGCCCGTGGGGGCGGAAAATCTTTCGCCCTTACGCCTACGCCGCGGCACAATAAAATAATCATTCACCAGCAAGATACTGCAAACAACCCTTTGTAATAGCAAATTGCGCCAGCCCATAGCTCAGCATAATTAGAACGCCTGCACCGGCAAAAGGTTGATAAAATTTATTGATGGCCAACAAAGAATCTGAAACCACAAACAATGCAGCCCCTAAACTGCAATTGAATGCAGTCTGCTTCCATTGTTTGCTAAAAGCATGCAAAGCAGTTGCCAGCATAGTGCCAATTGTAAGTGCATATACAACAACAGGAATTTTTAATGCGCCGGTATGTGGTAATAAAAGTGCCAATAGCAATCCTACATAGAATGCAATGGCTATGATGATAGCAATATTCCAGGGTTTTGCTGCTGTTTGTTTTTTGCGGGTTTTTAAGAAAAATAAAATGTATAGAATATGCGCCAATAAAAAGCTGGCCAATCCTGTCATAAACCACAATGGTTGCCGGCTATCCATTAGCAGGAATACATCGCCCAGCCATGAGAAACACAAAGCCGCTGCTATATAAATACGCAGCGGCTTTTTACGAGGAGAAAAATATATAAACCAGGTGAAGAGGACGGCTACTAATAACGGTTTTGTAATCCATTGTACACTTTGCCAATTAAGCGCAACCGCAATTAGTTCTGCCAGCAAAACGGCAAAAAAAATGTACTGCCAGTATTTGCCATTCTCCTTCACCGTTAGTATTCTATGTCTAAGGCCAACAGTTCTGGTTGCTCAAATGTTTGCATCAGATCTGTTTTAAGTGTTACAGTTTTTTTGTCTTCGCTTAAGGTAGCTTTGCTGTTGCTTACTTTTTTTACAGGTCTTGGCAGTTTTATAGCCAGTGTATAATCCATGTCGCCCAGCATGCCACTCATTTGTTTCATTTGATCCAACTTCATTGCCGCTGCAAAAGCTTCATATCTTTCTTTGTTTACTTTACGACTGTAGAGACCATCTTTTACTACAATATCATAGGCAGAGGCAATTTGCGGCATGTTCTTATCGCCGCCGCCAGACTGGTCTGCGCCTTGCTGACCCATACCTTTCATGCCGCCAAAAAGATTTTTTAAACCACCGTCTGAACTGCCAAGGCTTGCATACAATTGCTGCAATTTGTCTGCAGAGGTAAAAGGAAAGCTCATATCGAACCGGCCAATGCTTTCTTTTACATTCATCACTACATGCACTTTTCCATTGCGCAATAATTCTTTTTTATCTGCCGGAACATCTTTGGCTGTGTCTACATAATCTTTCATTAACAGTGTGGTATCATAAGCACGGTCCAATCCATCTTTAGAAAGATCATTTTCACCTGCAAAACTTTTTACTATATCCAGCAGTTTGCTAACATCGCTTTTCATTACCAGAGTGCCGCTGCCGTTTGATTTTATTTCCAGTTCTTCACGTGTGTCTGTGCAGGATGCAAATGCCAGTGGCAAAGCAAACAAAAACAATAACCTGAATTTTTTCATGATAATAATTTGAAGCAAGGTAAAAAAATTATTGACAGCTTATTTGGTAATGTACTGTGAAACTATGTGTATGGCGGGGTTTCAGCATCAGCAAGCCAATCCTGTTATTGAAAGCGTCTGGTATAGCGCTAAGGTTTTCTATGGCAATGCTGTTGCGGTGGTCTGGTGTAAACACTTGCAGAAAAGGATAAGTGCCATCCGGAAAAATATTCAGTTGCAGGCCATTGGCTTCATTGCGCAAAAAGCAGGCAGCATTGGTATCATCGTCTTCGTTTAGCAGAAAGCAATTGTCGAATTGCGTACCTGCAATGGGTTTGGCTTCTAAAAAATCATTGTAAGGCACTATCTTTTTGGTGGGTATCAGTCGTTCATCAAACTCTATCATGGCTTTGCTATTAAAATATAGCAGCCAATCATCAACCTTTCCTCCTAATGTAAAATAAGGATGCCAGCCATCTGCCATAGGTATGGTTAAATCGTCCAGGTTAATAATGGTTGTTTGCAATTGCAATAGGTTATTCGGTAGTAAAGTGTATCTAATCTCGCAACTGTAATTGAAAGGATAACCATCATCCACTTCTTTATAAACGTATTTAAAAACTACCCCGGCTCTTTGTTCATCTGCAAAATGGCCAGTTTGTTTAAAAGGTTTATTGAACAGTAATCCGTGAATGGCATTGCCATCCATAAATTTTTTTTCAAACTCAAATTCTTCGCCATCGTAGTTGTATTTACCATCTGCAATGCGACAAACAAATGGAGAGAGCTTGCTGCTTTTAAAACTTCTATCCAGCGTGTTTTCTATTTCAGCAGCGTCTTTGTAATTGTCTATTATATTGAATTTGCCTTTTGCAGTCGTTACTTCAAAGCGATGCAGCATAGCGCCGTAAGCGGGCAGAATGCTTACCTGAGTTTTGCCGGATGGGTCTGTTAGTATTACCTGTTCTAATCCGTTTTCTTTTATTGAACTGATGTTGAATTCCATATTAGAAGCTATTAGCTGTTAGCCACAAGCTGCAAGCGCTTTATTGTAACATTGATTTTTATTAGCAAACTTTCCAAATAATTTAGAGCATTATTGGAATTGTTAAGTAAATAGATGCAAGTTTGAACATTTAGCCACTAGCTTGTAGCTAGCAGCTAATGACTTGCAGCTCTCTACGGTTCTACCCACGCTTCATTCTCTTTTAATAATCCAATCAGTTCTGCTACGGCAATCTCACTGTCTACATTTCTTTTCACCACTTCTTTGCCCTTGTACAAAGTGATTTTTCCGGGGCCGCTGCCAACATAACCAAAATCTGCATCAGCCATTTCTCCCGGGCCATTTACAATGCAACCCATGATAGCAATCTTAACGCCTTTCAGGTGGTTGGTAACTGCACGAATTTTAGCCGTAGTCTCTTGCAGATCAAACAAGGTTCTGCCACAACTTGGACAACTGATGTACTCCGTTTTTGATATGCGGGTGCGTGTGGCCTGTAAAATAGAAAACGAAGTATTGTTGATGAACTGGTGATTGTTTTTTGTTTCCAGGTAAGTACGTCCACTCACTTTTGTATTTACCAGTTTGGAAGGATCATTCATCAGCCAGATGCCATCGCCCATGCCATCCAGGAATAAAGCACCGGCTTCCGTAGAAAAATGAATTAGCTGATCATCTATATTATCATCGTGACTTTCTACTGCAAGTATGATGGGGCAATTGATCTGCTGATTCATCAGCTCTATAACATAACGGCGAACAGAAGGCATGGTATGAAGATGAGAAGAGTATAAGCACAACACCACGGTATCATCTTTTCTAATCTTCTGCAATACTTCATCAGCATCTTTACTGGCAGTATCCAGCGCAACAAAATTTATATTGCCAGAACGTTGTCCATGTTGCAAATAAGCTGCCCCCTGGAACAACGGAAAATATTTTGTTTTATCGGTGGCGGAAAGCCATACATCATAATCGCAAATTACTTTTAAAGTTCCCGGCAATGCAAAGCCCGGAAGTTTGCTACCTATATAAATATAATCTGCAGCAGCATCGCTGATATTCCATTTGTCTGTTGCTTCATTGTATGTGTAACCTACCGCCTGCAAATGCTGGTGCGTAAGATTTTCTGTTTGCATAAAGTCTGCAACTACTACCGGCACATGCTTTTTACCGATGTTGGAAACTTCAAAACTATCTCTTCTGTTATAGTTAAAAGGCGAATAAGGTATTTTGTCAATAGCAGGGATAGTTGCTTGAGATGCTGTTTTTGCAGCCCTTTCTTCATATCTTTTTACCAGGTCTTTGCAAACCGGTATTTCAAATTCCGGATCTTCGGTTAGGGATACCCGTATGGTATCGCCAATACCATCTTCCAGTAAAGTGCCGATGCCAATGGCTGATTTTATACGGCCATCTTCTCCATCTCCTGCTTCTGTTACACCCAGGTGCAATGGATAACAATCGCCAAATTCATTTTGCATGGTTTGCACTAATAAACGATACGCCTGCACCATCACCTGTGGGTTGCTGCTCTTCATGCTAAGAATGATATTATGATAGCTCTCATCCCTGGCAATGCGTAAAAACTCCATCGCACTTTCAACCATTCCATTGGCGGTGTCGCCATATCGGCTCATAATTCTGTCGCTCAAAGAACCATGATTGGTTCCTATACGCATAGCAGTGCCATATTCCTTGCAGATTTTTACCAGTGGCGTAAACCGCTCACGAATGCGATCTATCTCTTCTGCATATTCTGCATCAGTATAATCAATCTGTTCAAACTTTTTCTTGTCTACATAGTTGCCGGGGTTCACTCTCACCTTTTCAACAATGCGGGCGGCTATTTCCGCGGCATTGGGCGTAAAATGAATATCGGCAACCAGTGGAGTTGTATAACCTCTTTTGCGCAATTCATTTTTTATATTCAGCAAGTTCTCTGCTTCGTTTTTGCTGGGTGCGGTAATGCGCACCAGTTCTGCACCGGCTTCTATGCAACGGATTGATTGCTCTACCGTGGCTATAGTGTCCATGGTGTTGGTAGTAGTCATGGTTTGTATGCGGATGGGATGATAATTGCCCAGCAGCAGGTCGCCTATTTTTACTTCTAGTGTTTTTAAGCGCTTATAATCGGTAAGTGACGGACAGTATAACTGCATAATGAACCAAAATTTTAAAACCGGCCTTTACACGGCCATTTGCAAAAATAACAAACCTTGCCTGCACAAGTTTAAAAATACAGGAGCGGCGGTCTATTCTTAGGGCAGTAAAACGCCGGTTTTCAGCAACTTGTTTTATATTCAGCAAGATTTGTCTCTTTTTGTTGAAGTAAATGCTACGGTAAGCGGAATGATCACAAATAAATAACCCTGTTATGCAAAAACTAAGAACAACCTTCATTGCATTGGTGCTGATAATAACGGCCCTGGCTGCCCAGGCACAATCTTTTTCCAATGAAGTAAGCGGCTTTATACAATACAGGCAGGGCAATATTGTAATAACAGATGTAAAAGTGATTGACGGTACTGGCTCGCCCGCAAAAGAACATCAATGGGTGTTGATAGAAAATGATCGAATCGCCGCCATTGGCAAATCAACAGAAATAAAAATACCTGAAGGTGCCACCATTATTGATGGCAAAGGAAAAACAATCATTCCGGGATTGGTAATGCTGCACGAGCATTTTTACTATACCAGTTTGCTGGAATCTTTTTTCAACATCAGCCAATTGCCTTACACATTTCCGCGCATGTACCTGGCTGCCGGTGTAACCACCGCACGCACTGCAGGCAGTATAGAACCGCAAACAGATCTAAATATAAAGCGTTTGATTGCAGAGGGAAAAATGACTGGTCCCGAGTTTGATGTAACCGCTCCTTACATTGAAAGGCCGGGTTTTGACATTCCTGCATTAAACACGATAAAAGATACAGCGGAAGCTGCCGCATCAGTAGCTTTCTGGTCGGCCAAAGGCTGCACTTCTTACAAAATGTATATGCACGCCACTAAAGAAGATCTTGCGGTGGTGGTAAGAGAAGCACATCGCCGCGGACAAAAAGTAACTGGACATATCGGGGCTATCACTTATCGCGAAGCGGCTTCATTGGGCATAGATGATCTGGAACATGGCTTTATGGCCAGTACAGATTTTGTAGCCGATAAAAAAGAAAATGAATTACCACAAGGCAGCAGAAAATCATTGATGGCATTGGATGTAAACAGCCCGCAGATGAAAGAGCTCATTCAATATCTCATCAGTAAAAAAGTGGCGCTTACTTCCACGCTTCCTGTTTTTGAACCTTACACCGGTAGAGAGATTGTTCATGGAGGAGGTATAGATGCGTTGATACCGCAGGTGCAGGATGATCTTACAAAAGAGTGGCAAGGCATGCAAAATAAAGACTCTGCCTCTTTAGCACTCTTTAAAAAAGAATTAAGTTGGGAAAAGCAATTTTACGATGCAGGCGGTTTGCTGGTTGCAGGTACAGATCCTACCGGCGCGGGCAGAACCATTGCAGGGTATAGCAATTACCGCCAAATAGAATTGTTGACGGAAGCGGGCTTTACACCACTACAGGCAATCAAGATTTGTACATTGAACGGAGCTGTTTATCTCAATCGTGCAAAAGATATTGGAACCGTTGAGAAAGGAAAAAAAGCAGACATTGTTTTAATAGACGGCGATATTGAAAAGAACATTAAAGACATACGCAAAACAATTACCGTATTTAAAAACGGCACTGGTTTCGATTCTCAAAAAATGTTTGCTTCTGTAAAAGGGAAAGTGGGATTGTATTAATAGTATAGTTGACGCTTGGGTGATTTGTTTTTTATGTTACCAACAGTAGTACTTTGGGCAACATTATTGGCGACGCCCCGTTCAACAGTAGTAATTCTATTGATCTAATACGCGGCAATTAAACTTCATTGCGTTAAATTTATCGCATGAAAAAATTATTCCTGCTGCTTGTCTTTCCTCTTCAGTTGCTATCACAAAAATTTTCTCCCGCTGAGATTGCACGTTGGGAAGCGCAATCAAAAAAAGTTACCATCATCCGCGATAATTGGGGCATACCACATGTATACGGCAAAACAGATGCTGATGCTGTGTTTGGCCTTTTATATGCACAGTGCGAAGACGATTTTAAGCGGGTGGAGATGAACTATATTGAAAAGCTGGGCCGCATGGCAGAAGTGAAAGGAGAGTCTTCTTTATACGACGATTTGCTGATACGCATGGTGATAGATTCGGCAGATGCAAAAGCAGATTACAAAAAAAGCCCGCTCTGGCTGCAAAAACTGATGAACGCTTTTGCAGATGGCATCAATTATTATCTCTATAAACATCCCAATGTACAACCAGCTTTGTTGCATCGCTTTCAACCCTGGTATCCTTTACTGTGGACAGATGGAAGCATCGGCGCTATTAATACAGCAGGAGTTGACGAAAGAGAGTTAAAGAATTTTTATACCGGTGCAGGTAAAGACATAGCCTATCAACCAAAAGAGATAGAAGATAACCCAACTGGTTCTAACGGTTTTGCTTTTTCTCCTTCTGTTACTGCATCGCACAATGCTATGTTGTACATCAACCCACACGTTACTTTTTATTTCAGACCGGAAGTGCAAATGGTGAGTGAAGAAGGATTGAATGTATATGGTGCTGTTACCTGGGGACAGTTTTTTGTTTACCAGGGCTTCAATGAACATTGTGGATGGATGCATACCAGCAGCGCTGTTGATATAGCAGACCTGTACATTGAGAAATTAACCAAAAAGAACAATGTGCTTTATTACGAGTACGATCATGCGCAGAAACCGGTTGTTCAGAAAAAAATTGCGCTTCGCTATAATGAGGGCAATGAAATAAAATCTGCCAGCATCAATGCTTTATTTACAGGGCATGGTCCCATAATGACTAAAAGAAATGATCAATGGTTGAGTGTAAAAGCCAATAACCGTTCTTTAAATGGTCTTATACAAAGCTGGCAACGCACCAAAACAAAAAATTTTGCTGAGTATAAAAAAGTAATGGGTTTATTGGCCAATACCAGCAATAATACAGTGTATGCAGATGCAGAAGGAAATATTGCTTACTGGCATGGTAATTTTATTCCGAAGAGAGATACAAAATATGATTGGGCTAGGCCGGTAGATGGCACTACGAGTGCAACAGATTGGAAAGGCCTGCATACAGTTGATGAAAGCGTGCATTTATACAATCCGCCCAATGGCTGGTTACAGAATTGCAATTCCACGCCATTTACAGTAGCGGGTGCTAATAGTCCTAAAAAAGAAAACTATCCGGCTTATATGGCACCGGATGCAGAAAATTTTCGTGGAGTGAATGCAGTGAGGGTGTTAGATAAAGAGAAAGCTTACACACTCGACAAAGTTATCGCTGCCGGTTATGATACTTATCTTTCTGCGTTTGAAAAAATGATTCCGCAACTAGTAGCTTCATTTGATAAAACCATAAAAAGCACAGATTCTTTGTATGCAGTTTTAAATGAACCCATACAAATTTTAAAGAATTGGGACATGCGAAGCGGAGAAAATTCTGTGGCTACTACATTGGCAGTAGAATGGATTGAAAGACTTTTGCCAAAGATGGTTAAGTACGCAAACTTTGATCAGTATGATGTATATGATCAGATAACGCGAAGAGAAAGATTTATTGCTGCAGCACAGCCCGCAGATTACTTGCAGCCATTGGAAGAAGTGATAAAAGATTTAAACAGCAGGTTTGGCAAATGGCAAGTAAACTGGGGTGAGATTAACCGTTATCAACGCGTGTCTTCAGATATTGATCAGCAGTACAACGATACAAAGCCGAGCATACCGGTTGGTTTTACTTCTTCCAATTGGGGCATGCTGGCTTCTTATACGGCACGTTATTATCCCGGTACAAAAAAACGTTATGGTGTAAATGGCAATAGTTTTATCTGTGCAATAGAGTTTGGCAAAAAGGTAAAAGCAAAATCATTGTTGGCAGGGGGCGAGAGCGGTGATCCTTCTTCCCCACATTTTACAGATCAATTGGAGATGTATGCAGAGGGAAAATTTAAGGACGTACTTTTTTATAAAGATGATGTGAAGCAGCATGCAGAGAAAACATATCATCCCGGTGAATAGCAAGATCATTTCGTATATTGGCTTTTTAATAAATTACAAGTATGAAGCATCTATCTTTTGCAATTGCATTTTTGTTATTGGCAGTTGCAGCAACAGCACAACAAACTATTGGTCTGCAGTTGTACAGTTTCCGCAATGAGTTTAAAACGGATGTACCAGGCACATTGGAAAAGATTCACCAGATGGGCATTAGCCAGATAGAAGGCGGCGGAACCTATGGTATGTCGATGGATGCGTTTAAACAACTGCTGGCAAAAAATAAACTGGTTACTATAAGTGTAGGGGCAGATTTTAAACAACTGGATTCAAATATTCAATCTATTGTTAGCAATGCAAAAGCTTTTGGTGCAAAATATGTGATGTGTGCCTGGGTGCCGCACAATGGCACTTTTACTATTGAAGATGCTAATAAAGCCATTGCTGTTTTTAATAAAGCAGGTAAGGTGCTGAAAGAAAACGGCATCACCTTTTGTTATCATGCGCATGGATATGAATTTGGTCCTTATGAAAAAGGCACTATGTTCGATTATATGGCCAGCAAGATGAACCCTGCTTATGCAAATTTCGAGATGGATGTGTTTTGGGTAAAACATCCGGGGCAGGATCCGGTAGCGTTATTAAAAAAATATCCTGGCAGATTTAAGCTGATGCATTTGAAAGATCGCAAGCCAGGTACACCCGGCAACCAGGAAGGTCATGCACCTGATGAAAGCAATGTAGTATTGGGCGCAGGTGATGTAGGTATAGCAGCCATTATGAAAGTGGCAAAAAAATACGGTGTGCAATATTATTTTATAGAAGATGAATCGCCTTTGTCTATGCAGCAGGTGCCAGAGAGTTTGAAATTTTTAAAAGGATTGAAGTAAGGGTGAAAGGTGTAAGGTAAGAGGTAAAGGGTATAAACGTTTTTATAAATCTTTAGCGGGGATTTTTTTAAACCCGCCTTTTCCATCAGAAACAACCATGTAGGTATTTGTTGCTTTAGTTTCGGCAATAACTTTTTTGATTGCTTTATCTAAAGCAGCATTTATTTTATTGGTGAGATTTTCTCTTTTCTCTTCTCTATTCATTAATAATAGTATAAGCTTTTTTAAAAGAAGTCTATTAATAAGCCAATAATTTTTTTACTGTTTCTCCCAGCCTTGCACTTGCCATAAAATTTTGCTCCAATGTGGTATTAAAAGGAATGGGGGTATCTAATGATGCGCAGCGCAGCACAGGTGCATCTAAGAATCTGAAGCAATGCTCTGCAATCCATGCTGCTATTTCGCCGCCAATGCCACCGGTTAAACAATCTTCATGTAATAACAACACCCTGCCTGTTTTTTCTACAGTTGCTTTAATAGCATCATAGTCTAATGGCAATAAGCTACGCAGGTCTAATATTTCAATACTGGTTTCAGCATGTTTTTTTGAATACTCCATGGCCCAATGCACGCCTGCACCATAGGTAATAATAGATAACGTATTTCCTTCCTGTACTATACTGGCTTTGCCAATCGGCGTTTCATAATATTCGTTGGGGACAGCGCCACTTACACTTCTATACAAACCTTTGTGCTCAAAAAATAATACCGGATTTGGATCATTAATAGCGGCAGTCATTAAGCCCTTTGCATCTGCAGCAGACGAAGGATACACAACCTTTAAACCCGGTGTATGTACAAACCAGGCTTCATTGCTTTGCGAGTGAAATGGTCCCGCACCCATGCCGCCACCTGCAGGCATGCGTATCACCACATCTGCATTCTGTCCCCAGCGATAATTTATTTTGGCAAGATTGTTTACTATCTGGTTAAAACCCACACTTACAAAATCTGCAAACTGCATTTCCACCATGCTTTTATAGCCTTCAAGACTAAGGCCCAATGCAGCACCAATAATGGCGCTTTCACAAAGTGGTGTATTGCGTACACGATCTTTACCAAATTCATCAACAAAACCTTCAGTTATTTTAAAAGCGCCACCGTATTCAGCAATGTCCTGCCCCATTAATATGAGGTTAGGATGTTGCTGCATAGACTGCTGCAAGCCTTGCTTAATAGCATCAATGAAGCGAAGTTCCGTTGTCGGTTGTAAATCTTCGTGAGTTGTGGGCTGTGCAATAGGAGCAGGAAATCTTCGTTTGTTAGCGCTTTGGTCGTTTTCAACTATTGACGGGCTTCCGACTTCCGACTGCTGACTTCCTACTTCTTCTTCCTCATTCCTTACACCTGATGCCTCATACTTTTCATACACATCATTCAATTCCTCCTGTGTATCTGCTTTTATTTCCGGAGCAGCAAAAGCAATTTTCAATTCATCTTCTATATACTGTTTGATTTCTTCTTTAATAGCATCTGCAGTTTCTGCGGTAATTACCTGCTGTAAGATTAAGAATAGCTCAAAATTTTTGATTGGATCATTCAGCTCCCAATGGGCAAACAATTCTTTGGGAACATATTTTGTGCCGCTGGCTTCTTCATGTCCACGCATGCGAAAAGTCATGCACTCTATTAAGTAAGGTTTTTGTTCACGGATGCAATATTCTCTAACGCCTTTAATGGTATCATATACTTCCAGGATATTGTTGCCATCAATCCTAATACCTTCCATACCATAACCTTTTGCTTTGTCTACAAGGCTGGCGCAACGGTATTGTTCATTTACAGGAGTGCTAAGACCATAACCATTGTTCTCAATTAAAAAGATTACAGGCAAATCCCATACTGCTGCGGTGTTCAATGCTTCATGAAAATCACCCTCGCTGGTGCCACCATCGCCGGTAAAGGCAAGTGATACTTTGTTTTCTTTTCTTAATTTATGCGCAAGTGCCACACCATCTGCAACGGCCAGTTGTGGCCCCAGGTGAGAGATCATACCGCAGATATGATGCGCTTTGGATCCAAAATGAAAACTTCTTTCACGCCCTTTGCTATAGCCATCTTTACTGCCCTGCCATTGCATAAAGAGCTTGTGCAATGGCATGTTTCTTGTCGTAAATACGCCCAGGTTCCTGTGCAGCGGCATTATCCATTCATCTTCTGCCAAAGCGAGTGTTGCACCCACCGCAATTGCTTCCTGCCCAATACCACTAAACCATTTTGAAATTTTTCCCTGCCGCAATAACACCAGCATCTTTTCTTCGATCATCCTGGGCAATAAAATGCTTTTGTAAAAATGGAGCAATTGTTCTGCCGGTATATTTTTTCTTTCAAAATGCATAGTTGTTATTGCTTCTTCTTATAATCCGGTTCAATAATAACTTCCAGCACAAAGGTAAAAAATGAAAGCACCAGGCTAAATAGCAAGGCCCAGCCAATAGAATCTACCCTGAAACCGGAAACCAGCTTGCCTGCTAAAACAATGATAAGCGCATTTATAATGAACAGGAAGAGCCCAAGTGTTACAATGGTAATAGGCAGTGTAAGAATAATAAGAATGGGTTTTACAAAATAATTGAGCACAGAAAGCACCAGTGCTACAATAAGTGCGGTGGTAAATTTATGTACAGCCACACCGGGCAGAATATAAGCACTCAATACAACTGCCGTGGCTATCACCAGTATTTTAACAATAAAGTTTTTCATGCGTGTTGGGTTTAATGGCAGCTTCGCATTCTAACTGCAATACCAACGTCAAATTACAACTAATTCATAAAAGTCGGAGGGTGTAAAATATTTATTGGCAAGCTCACGCAGTTCCTTAGCTGTAACAGATTTTATGGTTGCAACAGAATCATAAAAATAAGTTTCCGGCAGTCCGTTCAGGATAATGTTTTTCCATTTGGCAATAATATGAAAAGGACCATCCAAATCGCCCAATACAGAACCGAGCATATAATTTTTTACCAGCAGCAATTCATCATCCTTCACTGTTTCATTGCGCAGTATATCCATTTCTTTGTACACTTCTTTTATTGTGGCTTCACATACATCACGTCCCGCTTCAGTGCTAATCATCCAACTTGTATCGTGCAGGTGATTTAAAATATAACTGTGAATGCCATATGTATAACCTTTGTCCTCTCTTATATTGCTCATTAACCTTGAACCAAAAAAACCGCCGAATAAATTATTCAGCACTGTTGCTTTTGTAAAATCTGCATGATGACGGTTGGGAAAAGGCCTGCTCATTCTTATAGAACCTTGCACACCTTCTGCATCATTGCTAATACGGTATTTTTTTTCTGTAGCTGGTGTAGCAGTGTGTTCTTTCTGAGCAATAAGATTGGTAATGGGTGTTTGCCCAAAATTTTTATTAAGCTGGGCTTCAATATTTTTAGGCAGCTTGCCCGCTATAAAAATAATATACTTGCTTTGGCGGTAATACCGGTTGTAATACGCCTGCAATTGTTCTTTTTGAACAGCATCATACGCTTCGGCACTGCTGTATTTACCATAAGGATGATCAATACCAAAAACATATTCATCAATCAATCGGCCAGCAACAAACTCACTTTTTTTCAGGTTTACAGACAGGCGTTGCTTGTTGTTTTGTTTATACAACTGCAATTCATCTTCGGGGAAAATAGCATCAGTAATTAATTCATTTACTACAGGCAGCAGATGCTCCGTGTGCTTGTTAAGGCAATGCAATGAAATGGTAGAAGTTTCATTGTAAGCAGCACGGTTCAGGTAAGAACCGTAGTATTCAAAATGTTCGTTTATTTCGAATGCCGTCTTTTTCGATGTGCCGTTTTTTAAAAGATAGTTAGTGGTAGCGGCAATCATGTTTTGTTCTTCGTACCAATTGCCTGCAAAGAATACCCATTCCACCTGCAACACTTCTTCTGCACCAGCATCTATGGCATATACTTCTATGCCATTGTCTAAAGTAAATTTATTATAAGGCTTTAACTGCAGGTTAAAGTCGATAGCATCTTTTATTGGAGGAGCAATTGTTCTGTCTAGCATAGTATCCGGCTGGGGTTTCATAAAATGGTTAAAAGCAAATACAATTATTTATGATGCTTGTTCTGCATAATAATAAAGTGTATTGCAATTGTTGTTATCAAAAATCTTTTGGGCGTAATGCTGCAAATCTTCCCTGGTCATGGATTGGTATTTGTTCAGTTCTTCGTTAATGAGGCCTGGGTTGCCTAGTAATTCATAGGTAGCCAGGCTGCTTGCACGGTTCATAATGCTCATGTCTTCAAATGCCAATGATGCTTCGGTTTTGTTTTTTACTTTTTGCAACTCTTTATCGTCTACCAATGTGCTTTTTATTTTTTCTACTTCTGCTTCCACGGCTTTGTTAGCATCTTCCATTTTTACACCTTTCACCAGTTTTCCTTCAATGGTTAGCAAACCAGCATCTGTGCTGCCAAAATGATAACAATCTATATTGCTGAAAAGCTGTTGCTCTTTTACCAAAGACTGGTAAAGCCTGGAAGAACCACCACCGCTTAAAACATCTGTTATCAGTTCAGCAGCATAGTATCCATCAGCTAACCTGTCTTCCATGTGCCAGCATTTGTACAAAGCGTCTAATGGTACATTGGCTTTTACTGTTGCCTGGCGAGGAGCTGTTTGTTTGGGTTCTGCGGGCAAATTGCGTTGGTATTTTTCGCCCGCCGGTATGTTGCCAAACCATTTTTCTGCCAGTGCTTTTACTGCGGCTGTATTTGTATTGCCTGCCACAACCAATATTGCATTGGCAGGACAATAATGTTTAAAGAAAAACTTTTTTACATCGGCAATAGTTGCCTTTTCAATATGGCTTAATTCTTTGCCAATGGTTTGCCAGCGATATGGATGCACAGTATAAGCCAGTTCACGCATTTTAAACCATACATCACCGTAAGGTTTATTAATATAGTGTTCTTTAAATTCTTCCATCACTACTTTACGCTGCACTTCCAGGCTTTTTTTACTAAAAGCCAGGCTTAACATGCGATCGCTTTCCAGCCAAAAAGCAGTTTCTATATTTTCTGCAGGTAACTGACAATAATAATTGGTAAGATCATTAGTAGTATAAGCATTATTCTCTCCGCCAGCTACCTGCAATGGTTCGTCGTAAGAAGGAATATTAATGCTGCCGCCAAACATCAGGTGTTCAAACAAATGGGCAAAACCCGTTTTAGAAGGATCTTCATCTCTGGCACCCACATCATACATCACATTTACCACGGCCATAGGGGTAGAATTGTCTTCATGCACTAAAACCCTTAACCCATTGTCAAGGGTAAATCTATCGTATTGAATCATAGTTTCCTTTAAAGAAAGGGCAAGTTACACCAATTTGGTATAGGGTGAGAGGCTTAAGGCATAAGCTGAAAGGTATAAGGTGAAAGGCAAAAGATGTAAGGAATGGAATAAGAGGTCAGAATATAATGCCTTATACCTTCTGTCATACCCCTTCCACCTTTTCTCTAAATAATGCTTTTTACTTTTAGCGTAAGCATAAGAGGCTGGCCATTGCGATAAACAAGTATTTTTATTTTTTCACCGGCATTCTGCAGCATTGTTTTATAGGTCTGAATATTCCTGGTAAAATTGTTGTTTACAGCCATAATCACATCATCTTGTTGGAAGCCGGCTTTTTCTGCGGGAGAATCTTTCATTACTTCTGTAATGACTATTTCATTGTTAATAACGTAAAAATTCAAACCGGTATAGGAGTAATCAAACAAATCCCGGAAGTGCGTATTGGGCGTTATATAAACATCCCTTTTTTCGTAATTAAGTATGACGTTGAAACGACGCAAAAGATCATTGCCAATAAGGCCGCCAAGGTAAGGGTAAGATGTTACGTTGTACTCGTCTTCAAAGATATAAGCCGGTACTTTTTTAAAGCGATAAGGTCCCAGCCTGAAATTTTTTACTGTAGTCAATTGCATTTGCTTTTTGCCACCCAGGCCCTCCACTTGTGTATTAACCCTTTTTCTTTTTGGGCTAAGCAATGTACTGTCCTCTACAAAATCTGAAGACAACAGTAAGCAAAGTCCAGCACCCGTATCAAAATAAAAGCGGGCCAGCCTGTCTTCTCCATCTGTAATGCGTGCATTTTGAATCAATAGGTTTATCAACAATGGTTTTAGCAAATAACCACCTTTAGGGTACTTCATAGATCCTTTAGAATATACCTCTATCATTTGGTTATCGTAATTAATCTTTACAATATAGCGGGCAAAAAAACTATAACCGATAATGCCATCTATATGCTCTCCATAAACGCTGGTAAGAATATCATAGTCGTTGATATGAAAGTTCAGGCTATCCACTTTCAGGCCGGGCAGGTTCAATGTGTTGTTGTAGGTGAAGTTTACCTTTTTTATTCCTGCAATGCCACGAATTGTTTTGTCAGATTGACTGCTGGGCAATTGCAAATCTGCAACTGTGGAAGAATCAAGTGATATGCCGCCGCTACCCGTATCTAAAATAAAATTGAGCGAATCTTTTTTATCGTTAATGGTTGCTTTCAACAAAATAACACCACCACTAAATTGCCTGAAAGCAAAACTGGTAAGCATTTTAGCTGCAGGTTGCACAAATTCTTCCTGCGCTTGTGCCAGGCAGGGCAAAGCCAAAAATAAAAATGAAATAAGTAAGATGTAACAAGCAAATCGTCGCACTTTTCAGCAGTTTATTGGTAAAAACAGCCCACCCCTTTGCGCCTCTATTATAAAAAATGGCTGTGTTGTTACAAGTTACAACAAGGATGGTAATTAATGTACACCGTTTATCCATTTAGTGTGGATGATAGTATTAATGAGTACGCAAAAAAAATGTACAGGTTTACTGCTTGTTACTTTTTTACTGCTGTTGAACCATGCATAACTGTTTTTCATTTGCTGCAATTAGATTATCTGAGTATTTATTTTTTAAAAAAAATAATTTAAAAAGATCATCTTGGTTTGTAGTATTGAATTCAATCTAAGAAAAGGAGAGCTGCATCCGGTATAGGCGAATAATGTGATTTCAAAAGCGTGGCTTATGCAAATTGAATCGCAGAAAAGAATTTGGGATGAGTAAATATGAGCGGGGGATATGTTTTTAAGGGGATTTTGACCCAGATAAGCCTTAAAACGCAGTATTCAAGCGGGTTTGAGGCCACCACAAATTTTTCCGATCAAAATTTTTATTGAAAATCATTCATTTATGAAGGACGCTTTTAAAATAGTTGTCCAAATTTTAGTTTGTTTAATTACCTGCCCTTACCTTCGCCCTCCCAAAAATTATGGTCTCCGGGATAGCGGCGGCCTTCATAAAAAACAGAAAACAATGAGCAAATTACATTTCACAACAAAACATGCAAATGCGGCTACCGTACAACGCGACTGGTATGTTGTAGACGGTACTAATCAAACCGTAGGACGCATGAGTGCCAGGATTGCCGCCATTTTGCGCGGTAAAAACAAAGCCTATTTTACTCCGCACGTAGATTGCGGCGATTTTGTAATCATTACCAATGCTGACAAAGTTGTATTTACCGGTAACAAAGGCGAGCAAAAGCAATATCAGAATTTTAGTGGTTACCCCGGTGGTTTAAAGGAAGAAGCAGCACAGGATTTACTGCGCCGTCGTCCTGAAGTAGTTCTGGAAAGAGCCATCAAAGGTATGTTGCCAAAAAATCGTCTTGGCCGCCAGATGTACAAGAAATTGTTTGTGTATGCAGCGCCGGTACATCCGCACACTGCTCAGCAACCAAAAGATCTGAAATTCTAATTTAAAATTCCTAATTAATACTATAAATGGAAAAGCAAAAAAATGCCGTTGGTCGCCGTAAAGCCGCTGTTACCCGTGTATTTATTACAAGGGGCGAAGGCAAGGTTACCGTAAACGATAAGGATTACAAAACCTATTTTCCCCTGGTATACTTGCAAAACCAGGTAGAACTGCCATTGAAAACTGTAGAAGTAGTTGGAAAGTTTGATGTGGCTATTAACGCAACTGGTGGTGGTGTAAAAGGACAGGCAGAAGCAGCTAAGCTGGGTATTGCCCGTGCGTTGCTGGAAATTAACCCCGAGTTTCGTCCTGCTTTGAAAGCCGCTGGTTTATTGCACCGCGACCCAAGAGTAGTAGAACGTAAGAAACCTGGTAAGAAGAAAGCACGCAGAAGCTACCAGTTCAGCAAACGTTAATATACAGCCGTTAGCTATTAGCTGTCAGCTATTAGCCCTTCGGCCATCAAGTAATAATTTTTATCAAACAGCTAACAGCTAACAGCTAGTAGCTAAAAGCTCAAAAAATACAATGGAAAACAACACTTCATTACAACAGCAATTACTGGACGCTGGTGTGCATTTTGGCCACCTGCGCAAGAAGTGGAACCCCAAGATGTTGCCTTACATCTTTGCTGAAAAAAAAGGCATCCACATTATTGATCTTAACAAAACCACAGAAAGCCTGCAGGAAGTTTCCGGCATACTGAAACAGATTGCACGCAGCGGTAAAAAGATCATGTTTGTGGGCACAAAAAAACAGGCTAAAGAAATTGTAACAGAATGTGCTAAGAAAATAAACATGCCTTTTGTTACAGAACGTTGGCTGGGTGGTATGCTTACTAACTTCAACACCGTACGCAAGAGCGTTAAGAAAATGCAGAGCATTGAAAAAATGTTGAGCGACGGTACATTGGAAAGCATTACCAAGAAAGAACGCCTTACTCTTACACGCGATAAAGAAAAAATGGAAAAAGTATTGGGTGGTATAGCTCAACTGGGCCGTGTACCTGCTGCTTTGTTCCTTATTGATATCGGCCATGAGCATATTGCCTTGGCAGAGGCAAAACGCCTGGGCATTACAACTTTTGGTATGGTAGATACCAACTGCGATCCTAACAAAGTTGACTATGCTATCCCATCGAATGACGATGCTACAAAGTCAATTGCTATCATAGTTAATTATATCACTGCTGCAATTGCAGAAGGTCTTACAGAGCGCCAGGCTGCAAAAGAAGAAGATGGTGAAGAATCAGCAGATGATGAAAAAGAAAGAAGGGCAGCACGTCTGCAGGCAGAAGCTGATGCAGAAGGTGGCCGTGGTGGCAGAGGTGGTGGCCGCGGACCAGGTGGACCTGGTGGTGCTGGCAAACGTCGTGTAGGCGGTCCCGGTGGTGGTGCTGGTGGCGGCAATCGCAGACCAGGTGGCGGAAGATAGTCTGTAGTTCTTAGTCTTTTGTTCATAGTACCTTGTATTCGGTTTGCATTATCATATAAATAACAACCTGAATGCTGAGATTTAGACAATTAGATTTTTGCAGAGACAGTCTTCTTATTGTTTTGAGTGGATTTCAAATTGTGAATTTTTAATAGATTATTATGTCAACAGTAACAATAAGTGCGCAGGATATTAATAAGCTGCGCCAGATGACAGGAGCCGGCATGATGGATTGCCGCAAAGCTTTAACAGAAACCAATGGCGATTTTGAAGCAGCTATAGATTGGTTGCGCAAACAAGGCCAGAAAGTAGCTGCTAAACGCAGCGATCGTGAAGCAAAGGAAGGTGTAATCATTGCTCAAACAACAGCCGACAATAAAGCTGGCCTGGTTGTTTGTGTAAGTTGCGAAACTGACTTTGTTAGCAAAAATGCAGAGTTTGTAGCTTTTGTACAAAGCATTGCTGATGCTGCTATTGCCAGCAATGTAAAAAGCGCAGACGAGTTGAATGAAGTAAAAATCAATGGCGTTAAAATATCAGAATTAATAAATGATAAGCTGGCAGCTATTGGCGAAAAAATAGGTATCAGCAAATTTGAAAGAGTGGATGCTCCTTTTGTTTCTGCTTACATACATGGCGCTTACCGCATGGGTGTGCTTGTTGGTTTAAGCAAAGAGGCAAAAGAAGTGGGTAAAGATGTAGCTATGCAAATTGCTGCTATGAACCCAATTGCTGTTGATGCAGCTTCTGTACCAGCAGAAACTATTGCCCGCGAGAAAGATATTGTGGTGGAATTGATGAAACAAGATCCTAAAATGGCTGGCAAAACAGATGAAATGCTTGCTAAAATTGCTGAAGGTAAAATGGGAGCGTTCTTTAAAGAACAAACCTTGCTTGCTCAGGCTTTTGTAAAAGACGCAGGTAAATCTGTAGGTGATTATTTAAAAGAATCTGGTGTTACTGTTACAGAATTCAAGCGTGTAGCTTTGGGTTAATACAGTTAACAAGTAAGATAATAAATAGGGAACCATTCGGTTCCCTATTTTATTTATAGATTAACTAATGCATTGCTACATTGATCAGCTTCATTTAGCAATTGGTCTATTGGGTAATGATGTTTATCTCGAAGGAAAAATAGAAGAATGAAAAATTGAAATGAGATTACAGGATTAGAATGAGATTAGAAAGCTGTTTGTGTTGTTATCACTTAACAAATGAATAATGATAAGAGGAATAAAATAATACATTAACCATGATAGTATTAAATTAATGATTACTTTCATACCTCATTTGCTATATAACGATCTTACCTACATGGATATAGCGGTTGACTTCCGTCCTTGAATAAATAATAACGAAGCTTAACACCAATTATTTTATCGTACATAAATTATTATCATTGACATAATGATTTCGATCATTTTGTTTGAATAATAATGAAAAAAAAATATATGGCAAAATTTTTGACTTTGTTTTTATTGAAAATTGATTTGTAAATAACCTGCTTTAGACCGTTTCCCCTTTTTTTAATCATGGTATCCAAAAACACTTTTTTATCTAAATCCTGGCTGCTGGTAATACTATTCTTTGGATTGTCTGTAACCATTCATGCATCCAATTATTATATTTCTGTTCAGGATGGAGATGATAGCCGCACCAGTGCGCAAGCGCAAAACCCCGCTACACCATGGAAGTCTATACCAAAATTGAATTCCGTTTTCATGGCATTGCTTAGGCCGGGTGATTCCATTTTATTTAAAAGAGGAGAAGTTTTTTACGGGCAAATAATTGTTGAACAGTCTGGTTCATCTGCGCAGCCAATTGTTATCTCTGCTTATGGTTCAGGGGCTAACCCTGTTATATCCGGGTTTTCTACACTTACGGGATGGACAAATTACAGCGGCAATATCTATTGGGTTTCGCTGGATATGTCTACCCTAAACTTAGTTACACTGAATGGCGTAATAAGACCAATGGGAAGATATCCTAACAACACTTATCTGCGATATAATGCGCATTCCGGTAATACTTCTATTAGTGGAGAGTCAGTAGGAGCTATACCATTTGATCCTTCAGGCGGTGAAGTAGTGATAAGAAAAACCAGGTGGATACTTGATCGGCAGCCAATTACTTCAAGGCAATCAAATACTTTAAATTATTCCACCAATAATAATTATGGCGATAACAGTACCAATATCCCGATAGATAGCAACGGCTATTTTATCCAGAATCACATGAACACTTTAGATACCACAGGAGAATGGTATTATGATAAGACTGCTAAGCGTTTGTATATGTATTTTGGGTCAGGATCGCCTTCTGATTATGTTGTAAAAGCCAGCTCGCAGGAAAGAAACTATATCATTAACAGCCAGAATTATCTAACGTTCACCAACATGGATTTTGAAGGTGCTAACACAAACGGAGGATATCTTGTGGCTGCCAATAATATTGTTTTCAACGATTGCAATTTCAGGCAGCAGGGGGGTAATGGTTTTTATGGTATTGGCATTAATAACCTGACTATAAAGGGTGGAAGTATTTCCAATAGTTTAAACAATGGCATTTCTATAGATAATCCGTCCTACTATGGCAATTTCGAAGGCCTTACCGTATATAATTCCGGATTAGTGCCTGGTGCAACAAAATCTGGAGAAGGAGCCGGGCAAGGAATTGCGCTTACAGGCGACAATAATATCATTCAGAAATGTTCAGTTATCAATAGCGGCTTAAATGGGATAAATTTTGAGGGTAATAACAATACAGTCACCCGCAACTTTGTAGACAGCTTTTGTCTTAATAAGGATGATGGGGGAGGCATTTATACTTATACCAGCGATTATTCAACCATTAGCAATAACATAATCCTGCACGGTATAGGAAGTTATGGAGGGGCTGCGGCCGGCTATTGGAACGGCTATTGGGAATATTTTGGAAAGGCTGCCGGCGTTTATCTTGATAATGGTGTTTCTACAAGACATGCAACAGTTACCGGAAATACAATTGCCAATAGCAGCGGTGCGTGGTCTGGTATAATTCTTAATAATAACGGGGGAAATACAATTACAAATAATACAATTTATGATTTTGGCCAGGAGCAGTTGCTTATATTGGAATATTCTGCCGGCATAATGAGGAACATTGCTATAAAAAATAATCTTTTTGTAGCAAAAAGTGCTTCTGAAAGCACTTTTAAAAGCAACCTTTACGTTGATGAAAATCCTTCAATTTTTGGTGTCATAGACAGTAATTATCATGCACGCCCCATTGATGATAGCCTGACTATTCAAACATCTATAAATGGGGCAAACTTTACGGCAAGAACACTTGCAAACTGGCAAGCTTATGCTGGCGTTGATGCTCATTCACACAAGTCTCCTAAACCCATTTCAGATGAAAGCGATCTATTTTTTCAATACAATTATAGCGCTTCACCTATAACTGTTGCACTTGAACAAAATCATACTTATGTAGACATGCGGGGTATTAATTATTATAATACAATAACTATTGCTCCTTATAGTTCTGTAGTGCTTATAAAAATAAATGATGGTGGTTTAACAAGTGTATTACCACTTAAGCTTGTAAGCTTTACAGCGCAATTGGTGGGCTCACAAACCAACCTGGCTTGGCAAACTGTTAATGAAAGCAACGTTTCCGGGTTTGAGGTACAAAGAATGGTTAATAGCGGGGCTTGGGAGAAAATTGGTTTTGTGCAGGCAACCAACAATGCTGCCAGTGCCAACAATTATTCTTTTGTTGACAAAAGCCCTTCTATAGGCTCTGATTTTTATAGACTAAAAGTTACAGATTTGGATGGCAAATTCTTTTACTCTGATGTTGTTACAATTGAATTGAAAACTAGCCAAAACATGGTATACCAAAATATGCCTAATCCGTTTAGTGGCAGTACTACTATTCGGTATGATCTTAAAAAAGCAAGTTTTGTAAAAATTGTAGTTTTTAATGAGGTAGGTGCGCAAGTAGCAGTATTAGTAAACGGGCAGAACGATTTGGGTTCTAATCGTGTTCAGTGGAATGCACAAAACTTACCGGCCGGCAATTATTTTTGTACAATAAATATTGGGGATGAGGTGAAAACCTTAAAAATGATAAAGATAAATTGATCCTGTGCCGAAGCTCTTCTGTGTTTCTCTCTTAATAATAAAAAGTCTTTCCGTTAGTTTTTGCTCGCTTTATAAGTTGGTTTAATGACTGGTTGTTTTTTTTTAAAATAGCCTTTGAAAAGCAAATATAAAAACCATGTATTGGTTACAGTATATCTTTTGAAAAGGCGTACCGGCTCCTGTATAAACCTATAAAGCCATTCCAGGCCATTATTTTGCATCCATTTGGGAGCACGTTTTTGCAACCCAACCATTACTGGCAATGCTCCACCAATACCTATCATTACAGCGTTAATCTTGTTCTTCATTGAGGCCATCCATATTTCCTGTTTCGGACAACCCAATATCACAAATACCACTTTAGCCCCAGAATTATTTATCGTTGCAGCTACTTCTTCGTTTTCAGCATCTGTAAGTTGCCTGAAGGGCGGAGAATGAAAGCCGGCAACCCTTACACGAGGATGTTTATTATCTAAATAGAATTTTGTTTTTTCGTGCATTGCAGGTGTGCCACCGTAAAAGAAAACAGGTTTATTGGTTTTTTCCAGTTCAGTTAACAAATCCGGCAAAACATCCATTCCTGCTACTCTGTCTTGTTCTATGTTATTAAGCAATTTTAAAGCCCATATAATTGGTTTGCCATCTGGAGTTACCAGATCGGCATTTTCAACAACGTTTTTAAATGTTGCACTTTTTTGCGCCTCTATCATCATATGCACGTTAAGCAAGCAAACATAAGAGCCGCTCATTTTCTCTGAAAGGGCTAAAATGGAACTTATAAAATGGTTGTACTTGCCAAGCGTCACCGGAACATCAAAAACTCGCTGAACTTTCATATCTGAGCATTATTATAGCTGTAAAACGGCTAAAATTTTAAATTAGTTTGCAAAAGACCAATTCTTCCGGTATAGGTTTAAGGTTACTGTTTCTAAATTAGTCTGAAATCTGCCGTTTTTAGGGCCATGGGGTTATCCGCGTTTTATCATCAAACCTGCATAAATTTTAAAAACTTCAGATAGCAATTTTGCAAATAAAATTCAATTTGCAAACTGGTTTTGAAAATTAAAACGAATCTTAATCGTATTTCTTCTCTATCACTTGTTGAAGCGTGATTGCTAATGTCTGCTCAAACTGCTGAAGTGTAAATTCCTGTTCATACTTTTTTCGACCTGCTATACCCATTTGATATCCTAAAGCTGGATTGCTGAGCAACACTTCAAGTTTTTCTGCAAGTGCTTCAATGTTTTTTTGAGGGACCAAAAAACCATTTACTCCTTCTTCTACTATATCTGGTATGCCGCCTTCAAAAGTTGATATAAGTGGTAATGAATAACTCATTGCCTCCAGCAATACCAAAGGAAAACACTCATTTGAGTAATAGGTTGGCAACACAAAAATGCCTGCTTCCAAAAATGCGTCTTGTTTTTCTTTTCCAAACTTTTTCCCTTCATAACATGCTTCATCAGTTAATCCAAGTTGCTTTTTCTTTTCATTAAATGACGAAGCAGTAATGTCAGCTTCTCCTCCAATAAAAGTGCACTCAAATAAAACGTTTTTTCTCTTCAGCACAGCTAAAGCCTCCAACAATACGAATACGCCTTTTGTTTCAATTAGGTTTGATAAAAAAAGTATTTTGGTTGCAGAAGCTGCGGATTGTTCCTTTTTGCTTGCAATATCAGCATAATCTTTATTTGTATCTTCTATACCATTTGGGCAAATGTGCACATTGGATTGCGGAACAAAATGTTGAATATCTCTGTAAAGCTCTTTAGATAGAATGATAACATCTGCCTTATTAAATACAAATTGATAACAAATCCTGTTTAAGAATTTATGCCTGTGAATATCGATGCCTTTATTGTGAAGGTGATAAACACGTTTAACACGAAACAGTTTTAAAAGAATTATCAGTAAACAATCTTTGTAAAACGCTGCGCCGGTTGCTGTAAGTGCCAGGTAACAAATCTGCGGCCTGTTTTTTAAGAGCGAAAAAAATAGTTTAAAAAAAATATTTACAAAACCAAATAGTTTTCTCAGGCTTATTTTACCAGTGTCTGTAACATTTTTAGAAGCAAGAAGGTTGACATAGCTGCATTCAAACAAACTGTTGATAAGGCCGCTGTTTTTTATATTCTGCCCCACAATTGACGAGCCATGCACTGGCGGCGGAAAATGGAGTAAAAAGAGTACTTTATTTTTCCGTGGCACTGATGTTTGCATAGAGTTTAGAATAGTTGTCGATCATTTTCTGGTGCGAAAAATTTTGAGACACAAACGTATATGCTTGCTCTTTGAGTGCTTCTCTGTCATATTGGTTGGTTGCTATTTTTTCCAAGATGGAAAAGAGCTCGTTTCTATTTTCAAGGTGAAATTGTAACGGCCAATCAGCAGGTACTGTTTCGGTAAGGCCAGGAGCTATTGCCAATATTACAGGCGTTTTTGCTAACGAAGATTCAAGAGAAACAAGGCATAGTCCTTCAAATCGGGAAGGCAAAATAAGAAAATCAAAAGGGTAAAATTTATTAGCAATATCCACAACTGCATCGTACAACAATACATTAGGATTGTTTTCAGAAAGTAGCTTCAATTCATTATAGTAAGTGCCACTTCCAATGATATGGAAAAGAAATTTATCATTAAACAGTGTCTTCATTTCTTTAATCCTTTCTATAAAAACATCAATGCCTTTTTGAAGTTCAAATCTTCCGCAAAAAGCAATGTTTATTTTTGACGAATCAATTTTGAAAGGATGTTCTTTTCTATCGGGTAATTTGCAACCGTTATAAATAATTGTTTGATGAATAGATTGCGGTAAATTATTTTTAGTCCGTAAGTTTTTATACGCTTCCATCGATGCATTGGAAATGCCAACAATCCAATCATTTTTAAATGCAGTTTCTGTAAACTTTCCCATCTGGGCATGACTAGACCAGAGTTCTGTATTATGAATTGTACGTACAATTTTTGGCACTTTAGCTCGCAGAAATGGAAGTATACGCAAGGTTATTGACAAAACGAAATCTGGCAAATCTGTATGCGAGTGGATGATGTCCGGGTTTGTTTTTTTTATATAACGCGCCAGCTTTAGAGGAGCTATCAATAAACTGAATTTTTTAGCACCATTATATAAGGAAATTGTTTTAATAGATTTAGCGGCCAATTGTTTTTTCTTTTCAACTGCAAAATTGTTGTTTGTATGATGCAATTCTGCTACAACAGATTCTATTACTTCAGACTGATTTATTCCGCAATACTCTGCTAAATTAAAGGCAATTATTTCCGCCCCTCCTAGTTGAACTGAAGTTATCAGGTGTAATACTTTAATCATTGGGAATAATGTTATTTACTGTTGGATTTGGTGCGGATATAATTGCTGACAGCAATTTTCTTTGGCTGTAATGAAATTTAGTTTTTATTAAAAGCTCTGCATGAGTTAAAAATATTCTGCGCCACAATATCAGACGAGTATTTTTTTTCAATAGCTATGGAAGCTTTTTTCATCGGCTCAAGATCTCTATCGTGAAAATATTTGAGTGTCTCAACAATAGACTCTTCTTTTAAAGGGTCAAAAAGTTTTCCATTAACGCCTTCATGCACAAGTTCAGGATAACAGCCATTGTATACAGAACAGGCAATTGGTAATCCGCAAGCCATTGCCTCGGGTACTACAAGGCTCCAGTTGTCTTCAAGAGTTGGAATAATGAAAACATCTGCAATTGCATAATAACGGTATATTAAATCATAGTCTACGTTTCCGGTTAGTTTAATTGATGCACAATCTGAAAACTCTTTTGAATATTTATCGTACAAAGGCCCGGTTCCAATCGCCAATAAAGAATCGTTTGGATATTTTTCGATGTGTTTTCTCCAGGCATTCAAAAGGTATATTACCCCTTTGCGTTCAGTAATCTGGCCAACATATAAAAATGTTTTCCCGTCTTTTTTTATTGATAACTGCGTCTTCAGGTTGTCTTTTTCTTCATTGGTGCAGGAGTTGATTTCTTTAGCTAAATTTTCACTGTCTGCCGACATGCCCCCAATGAATATTTTCTTTTCGCTAACACCCAATTGAAGCAGGTATTCTTTTGTTAGCAATCCGTTAGCAAGGTAGCCATCTACAAATTTCGAAATAATTTTCCGGTAGAGTTTTCGCCACCTCGGGCAATTACGTTCTGTATGAGCAGTTCTTTCGTATGCAATTAGAAATTTCTTTCTTTTTAGCCTTGCTTTCCATAATGCAATAGGTGTCCATTGGAAAAAGCCTTCTCCAATAATAACATCGGCATCAACACTTGCTATAGCTTTATTTAGACCTGGCTGGTAAGGAATATTAATTTCCATGTTTGAAAAATCTGCCTGGCCGGGCATGTGTAATACAGCTTCGTTTTCCAGGCCTATCGCATCTTCGCCAATTGCTGTTTCAATTTTATTAATAACGCGTTCAGGTACTCTCTTTTTAGAATATATCAATGAAAAATTCCCCTCAGCCAATTCATGTATTTTTTTATAAACCGGTACACGATAATCTAAAAATGAAGGGTTAACCCAAAGAATTTTCATTTGCTTATGCTTTTTATTAGAAAATAAGAAGGCTTACGATTGCTTGTGCATGCTATTGGCATGCAATTCTTCTTCTAAATCTTAAAGTGGAATATTTATTTTTTGGATTTTTAGTTTATAATTTTTGCCAACGAACTATTTTTTTGAAATAATTAGATAGAAACTTTATTATCTGTAATTAGAAACCTCCTTACAGTGTTCAGGTTTTTTGTATCGTTCAGTTTGTATAATTCTCCTTTAAAAAAACGCCTGAGCAATCTTGCCAGGTTGCCAGTTTTTATATACAGAAAAAAAGATGCTTTTGGGAAAGAATCGACAAACCTTCTGGAAGACGGGTTCAGGGCTTTTACAAGAGCTAATTGCTCTTTTCTGTAGAGTGCCTGCAATTTTGAGTTTTTTTCGGATGATGATTTACTTGCTGGGTGCCACCTGAATATGGAAATGTCTTTGTTGATTACATGGAAAGGGAATTGACGGTTTATCCTGCAATACCACTCTGCGTCCATCATCATTTGATATTCTTCATCCGGATATCCTGCATCGGCAAGCACAGATCTTTTGAAAAAAGTGCTGGGTTGAAAAATGGACATCATGCCATATTTTTCCAGCCAGCGGGAAATATTGGGGTGCTTTCTAATATAGATTTTCCCTTCAACATTCATAAAAAGTCCTGTACCTACAACAACATGTGCTTCTGTATTTTTTTCAAAAAAATCTCCAATGGCTTTTAAAGCACCATCACAGTACAGATCGTCACTGTTTATCCATGCAATAATATCACCGGTTGCTAGTTTAAACCCCTTATTAATGGCATGCGTTTGCCCATTATCTTTTTCGCTTACCCAGTATGTTATATGCTTTTCGTATTTTTTTATAATTTCAACGGTATTGTCAGTCGATCCTCCATCAATGATAATAAACTCAAGATTTTCATAACCCTGGTTAATGACAGACAAAATTGTTTCTTCTATAAACTGCCCTTGGTTATAGGATGGTGTTACAATTGTAATTTTCAATTTTTCCATTATTGTTCATTTGTGACTGAATAAATTTTTTTGTACGCATCAATTACTTCTTTGGCTACCTTTTGAGGGTTGTGTTTTACCAAAGCTGTCTGTCGGGCATTGCTGCCGTATTGTTTGCTTTTCTCAAAATCAGTTGCCAGCTCTATAATCGTTCCGGCTAGCGATAAGGAATCACCGTCCTGAACTAGTAAACCATCATGGCCATTTTTGAGCATGCTGTCTGTGCCACCTGCAAATGTTGCTGCTATGGGCATGCCTAACAACATTGCTTCGCAAAGACTGTTGGGACTATTTTCTATATGGCTTACCTGGCAATAAATGTCCGCATTACAAAGTATCGATACCACATCTCTTTCATTTTTACGTCCAACCAGCATTACTTTGTTTTGTAGATAGCTTTTGTTTAACCAGCGGCTAACCATCTTTGGGTATTTGTCGGTTTCGGCTTGCCCAATAACCGTCCATTCAAAATCAAGGTTATGACTTGTAAGAATGGCTGCCGTTTTAAGTACAGATTCCAGGCCTTTATATAACCCGCCACTCATTGTGGTCACAATCCGTATGGTAGAGCCAAAAGACTTTTTATCCCATTTGCTGTTATAAAACGGCTGGCGCATAATTTCATTGCCTGTAAAATATGTGCTTTTAGGTGCTAGTATGCGGGTTATTCTCTTATCCCAACTGGTTCTGCCAATTATAAACTCTGCGTTTTGTAAAATCCTGGCTTCCCTTTTTGCCCATTTTGACAAGAGAAAGAATTGATGTTTTGCAGAATCAAAAAGCAACTTAGCAGTAAGCGTTTCGTTCTTTGAAGCAAACTGCAATGGAATGCCGGAAAAAAATTTTTCGCAATAAGGATTTAAAAGACTTTGTATAGATATAACCAGTGGTGTTTTTATATGCTCCTGTATCAACCCAAAGTTTTCTTCACAACCATGTACATGAATGATATCTGGTTTCACTGTTTCTGCAACTGATACCAATTGAGCTATAAATGGTGCATCGCTGTTTGTGCCAAACGATTTTATTCTTGTTTTAAACTTTGTCAGTTTGCTTTTGCCAGTTTCCTTATATACAGGATAATAGGTAACAGATTTATAGATAAATGGGTCCATCGGTTCATTATGGTAAAAACAAACAGACAAATCAATCGATTGATCCTGTTTCACCTGCTGCTCCAAAGCGGCAAGCCAACCTGCTATAAACAGGTTGGGCATTAATTTTTCCCCTGCTCCACAGGGCGTCATGGTATACCAAAGTATTTTCAAAATATGATTGTATTAGGTGAAATGTGGATTCATTTTTAACTCATTATTGGTACACATTCTGAATGCTTTTGACTCGCAATAAGCAATACACACCCACAGTATAATGTACTCAAAACTAAACATGGGTAATCCGTATGGCATTAAAAAAATAATGTGTGCCAGTATATAAAATGCCATCCCTTTGCTGAGCACATTTTTTGTTTTAAAAAAGCCAAGATATGCTGCATGCAGAAGTATTATTACGAAGAGACCCAGATAGATTATCCCTCCTTTTAAGATCATGTGCAGGTAGCCGGTTTCTATTACGCCACGGTTTGTGTTTGTAAATATTGGACAATAATAAGAACCATTAATGCCTCTGCCAATGATCCAATCTAACGTATGCCCGTTAAAACTGTAATAGAAAAAATCTTCAACTCCAGATCGTGTATCCTCATCAAGTCGCTCTAAAAAAAAAGAAAATGAAGAACTTGAATAAGTTATAAATAGAAGAATGCCGATTGTGCTGGCAGAAACTCCTACGATAATTTTTAAAATACGGGTGCTTTTTTTTGAAGCAATGATAAATATATAAGCAGCAAATAGAACTATAACCATGTACATAAAAAGATTGCCTCGTCTAGCGGTAAATAAAGCTGTATACAGAGACAATAACGTAGCTATGTACGAAATATAACGATAACGGGGCCGAACAAACGAATGGCATAGTAAAAGAAATGATGCAACAGTAAGAAATTGCAATGGAAAATCTATCAGTCCAATGTATTCCTGGTAGCCATCCGAATCAAAATTTTGATTAGATGTAAAGATGGCCCGGTAATTCATTAAAAGCAACCCTACGCCTATAACACCATGTATAGCGCACCAGGTATATATGCTTTTAAGAGAGAGTCGTTTGCAACCAAAAAATATAATTAATGGCGGCGTAAAGGCTAACCACGTAAAACGATTTATAAGAGAATAACCATCTGTATCAAAACGTCCGGGTGCAAAAAAAGGACGTATTAAGATGAACACACTCCAAAAAAGGTAAAAATAAAATAGGAAACGGAAAACACCATGAGATGGATAATCGTATTTTTTTTGAAAAAAACTATTCGCAACTATAATAATTAAACCCAGCGCACAAAGAGGGTAACAAAGCATTTTAGATGTAGCAAAAAACACACCTCCTAAGGCGTGAATTGTAAAACCAATTAAAACCCAGTCGAAGGAAGTTCTTTTTACTTTCTCTTTTATAGTTAGATTCAGGGTAGCCAATCAGTTAATTTTAAATAGAAACACAAGGTTATAAATCAAGCGTTATTGCTTTATAGTATCTTCTAGAAACGGAAGCGATTAAATTTTTATTTTACTGGTTCCATATGCCCTTAGCAGTTCTGTTGAGTAATTTTTGGGTTTGTATGGGTTCAAGTATCATGTTTATGCAAGAAAAAAGAACAGTAGATAAAAGCACACCTCCTATTCCAAATGTTTTACCCAGGTATACAGACAATGGAATGTTTAATGCCATTCCCAGCATACATCCGTAGAGTTGCAATTTTATTTTACCAGCCCCATTTAAAAAAAGGCTATAAATGTTATTCCATGCGTTCATAACTACATATATGGCTATGATAATGGAAATGCTTGCAGGTACCTTTATTTCTTTGCCCACCCAAAGGCGATAAAAAAAGTTAGAAAACAAAAGCATGAAAATTGTCATAACGGTGATCCCTAACCATAAAAACCGTAGCTTTTTAAGACTGTTTTTAATCCATTCGTAATCACCTTTGGTCCAGGCTTCAGTATAGGCGCTCCAAAACGGAGTCATAACGGTAGCCATAACCATAGTAACAATGCCGAAGTACCTGTAGGCAATATTGTAAGGTGTTACTTCGGCAGGGCCAAAAAGTTGAGAGATGATGATATTGCTTGTCTCGTAAAGTACAACCCCCGCAATTTGCAACAGAAAAAAATGAATGCCCAGACCCATAAGGTCGCGTGCATAACTGAATTTTATGTATTTGAAAGAAGGGGCGTATTTTTTGTATTCATGTGTATATAGCCAAATGCTTGACAATAAAAGCACAATCACAGGTGCAGCGCTGAATGCAATACCCAGGTACAACAAGTTGCCGGAAGTTGTTTTGGTGAGAATGAAAATAATTGTCAACGAAATAAAACTGCCCAGGAAAGTAAGAAAGGAACCTCTTGCCGGTTGTTGATTGGCAGTCATGGTAACCGTTATCAATTGTAATTGAAACTGCAAACAAAAGAAAACAAAAACAATAAGCGCCAAGAGCCTTAATTCACCAGCCATTTGCGGAGGCGTATTCAATATTTTTGCCCAGTTTAGAAAAGGATTAATGCAAAAAAATAAAGCTAACACAACGATGATAATGATGCCCAGTATTGCATAGGTGGTACTTACATAAATCCTTGCCTTTTCATGCTCGCCTTTTGCAACGCTTACAGCAAACTTATTGCGCAGGCCATTGCCAAAACCAATATCAAAAAAATTAAACCACCCAACAATAGAACTAAGTGTAAGCCAAATGCCGTAGCGTGATGGATTGATGTATTGTATGGTTAAAGGAACCAAAACAAGGCTTATGGCAATGCTTAAGCCTTTAATAACAATGGCGGCCAGTATATTTTTTTTAGCTTTTACGCTTCTCTCATGCCCTTTGCTGAAAACTGCAGAGATATTAGCAACAATAGTATTCATTGTAAGTTGTATATAATAGAAACAGGCTGTACCTTTTTAAAAAGCGCAGCCTGCTTTACTCTATTAATTTTATTTGCCTTGCTGGTTTATTTTATATTTTCTTTTTGTTTTGTATTCATGCCCATAGCCATTCAGATCTCCATAACCGTTATTGCCAAATCCACGGGTTGCAATTCCGTTAAAAACTATAGATAGATTTTTCAATGCATGAATTCTATTCGTTTTATCCAGTTTTTCAACACCCCATTTAGGTGTATGCGCATGGCGTACAACATAAATGGTGGCGTCGCAAAGCGGGGCAAGAAAATATGCATCAGACAAAGCTGCTACGGGTGCAGTGTCAAGTAAAACGTAGTCAAATTTATTTTCCAGGTATTCTAATAAGCCTTCCATTTTGCCATTCATTAATAACTCAGATGGGTTTGGTGGCAAAGTGCCAGCACTTATCAGGAAGAGATTGCTGTTTAAGTCAGTTTGTTTTACAACAGCGTTTATCTCACACTCTCCGTTTAAATAATTGCTCAACCCCTGTTTTTCCCGCATTGATAATTTCTCACTTAATGAGGGGTTGCTTAAATCTGCTTCCAGCAAAACTATTTTTTTGCCAGCAAGTGCCAGGGCATATCCAAGATTGGCGGTTATAAAACTTTTGCCATCTCCTGTAACAGTAGATGTTACCAGTATCTTCTTTTTATCGGGCCCTACGCCCATAAACTTAAGAGATGATCTTAAACGCCTGAACTGTTCTGCTATGGCGCTGGTTTTGCCAGCCTGAATTACGATTTCATCTTTGGTTTTATTAAGCCCTATTTCTGCTACAACCGGAAACGCACATAATTTTTCAATTTCAGATTTGTATAAAATATTATGATTAAGCAGATCTTTTACTGCTATAACAGCCACACCTGCGCCTAATGCCAGCATGCAGGCAATTGCGTAGATAAGTTTTTTGTTGGGACTAACCGGATGTAATGAAGCAGAGGCTTTATCTACTAGCCTGTTGTCTGCTACAGTTGAAGAATTAGATAATGAAGCTTCTTCTCTTTTTTGAAGAAGAAATGCATAGATATTGTTTTCTATATTTTGCTGACGACTTATTTCTACAAGATCCCTTTCTTTTTGTGGAATGGTCTGAAGAAAAGATGAATAAGCGTTAGAGGTAGAACCAAGGTTTGTTCTCCTGGCTTCAAGGCTCTTGCGCTGACTTTGAATATTTTCTAGAATATTAGGTTTAATTTTTTCAATCTGGTCTGTTATTGAAACCATTATGGAGTTGTTTTCTCCAGTATTCTTTTTCAATTTTTCCTTTTCAAGTTCCAGGTCATATAATTTTTTTAGCATGCTAGACAACAAAGAACCAGGTTCATCAATTGTAGAAGGAACAATGCTACCCGTTTTATCGTTTTGCAAGACATATTTTTCCACCTCAACAAGCGCAGCCAACTGCATGTTTATTTCGGCTACTTTCTGATCATTCTGTCCTACGTTGTCTAGAAATATTTTGCCCTGCGAACTAATGTCTATTGCACCTTCTTTGGCTTTGTATTGCTGAATTTTTCGTTCTATTGAATCCAGGTGACGCCCAACAACATCCAATCTTTCCTGTACAAAAGAAAGTGTATTGGTTGCTAAAAGATTTTTCTCATTTACAGCATTCCTGTTGTAATTAACAATTAACTGATTAAGGATATCTTCTGCCAGTAAAGGATCTTCATTTTTCAGTTTTAGGTTGATAATGGTAGAAAGTTTGTTAGAAGGAGTTGCATCCAGTTGGGCCATTGTTGTGGCCACTACATTTTTAGGATTGATTAATGCAAAATGAAGCTGGCCGGTTTCAGTAGTTATTTTTGGTTTTGTTGGTATAAACCTCAACACACCAAAAGGTGTTGTATCCCACTTATTAAGCGGGTAAGGTGTATTGCCAATGGTAACAGTTTGGGTTGTTGAATCAAAAGAGAACTCAATTTTTCGGTTTTCGATAATTTCAGAGGGCGTTTTTGCTTCTACTCTAATTGGGGAAGATGAATAGGCAGAAATGTATCTCCATTTGCCTTTCCGATACACAGGAGCATATAATTTGAGCGTTTTTACAATTTCTTCCATCATAAATCTGGAACCAAGAACTTCCAGCTCATTTTCAACTATTTTTTTGGTGCTCAGCAGGTTTAATGATTCAATCATTCTGGAATCATCTATACCTTTTCTTTCGTCTTTTATTAAAAGAGTAGCTGTAGCTTCATAAAGCGGGGCAGTTTTTTGCACATAAAACCAGGTACCTGCCAGGCTTATTACAAGCAGTATGAGATAAAATGGCCAATAAGGAAAATATTTTGCCCACAATAGACCGAGCACATTTTCGTCGTCGCCGGAATTTTGGGTAAACTGGGTTGAATCCATTTTGATAAACTTTCAAATTTAAAAGTAGCAAAGAGAGTTTTACAACTCACTAAAACACTGGTTGCTGAAAATTATTATTCTTTTCAGTTTAATTATAAAACTTATTAAGGCGGATTGAGTTAACCAAATATCACCCTGAATAAATCTGTATTTATAAAAAAGGGAAATTGCAAAACTGTACTACAGCATGGCTTTAACGTGGAATATTTTCTTTTATTCAAACTTAACTGTGCTGCGTTTGAAGCCTGGTATAAAAGCAAGGCTGTTAGTAGTCTTCAAACTGGGGACGTCTTTTCTAACCAATTTAATATTGGTAACCGGCTCAGCTTTTGCTGACAGGCAGTAGCCTATAGAAGGAAGATGTATTGTATGAATATTATCTTCAGAAAACGAATGCAGGTTTTGCAGATGTATGTTTGAAATGCTTTGCGCAGACAGAGATACTTTTGTTGCTTCAACAGTTAAATTAGCTTCCAAAAAATCTCTTAAAAGACTTATTTCTGCAGCAGGAAAAACTGCAGGGGCTTGTTGCCAGTACAATATATTAGTAACGTTTGGAAGCTCCTTAAAAGACAAGATTGAAATACCTGCAGGAACTTGCACAAAAATGATAGAGTCAAATAGTGGTTTGAAGCTGAGTTTTCTTTGGCTGGCAGCAGCTACATCTTGGTTTTTTGCGAAATAGTGTACAATCCCCTTTCTCTCCAGCATTTTGCATACTTTCTCCTCGCAATTCCTACGGGTGTAAATAGCGTTCCAGGATTGTGTGGTATTCATAATTGAGGTTTGTGTTATTCAGAGTGTACAAAATCTTATGACCAGGTTTTTCATCAATATTCACGGCTTCGCCGTTCTCAGCCCCATCTCAGCTGAAATTTTTGCCTTCCAAACGCACAAAATCAATTGAGCCTCCCTGTACACAGGCTTAATGCTGTACCAGGGTAAAAAATATACCATATGGCGCAAATTGGAAATTGTATTGATATCTTTCAGGCAGATATTGAATACGCTAGATATACAGGTTATCTGTAAGATTGGGATTAAAAAGCTTTCAAATATAAAGCAAAAAATCGTCATGTTTATATAGGGTTTTTACTATACACATTATATAAAAATAATTTAGTTCAAATGAGATATATAAATATTTGATAGTCAATTAATTTTGCATCTTTGTTACTTATATGTTTTTTCTATGAATTTATAGTAAAAGGCACTCAATAGCTGCTAATGCAAAATAACAAGTGTTAGTATATTTTCACGGTTCTTAAGCGTATGCTGCGCCTATAAAAGTGCTTTAGATTGACGGTAAGAGTTTTCTAAAAACACTGTAACAATAATATCCAAGTAAGGTGCCTAATGTATTTAAAAGAAGATCATCTACATCTGCAACACCCACATCAAATAAATATTGAAGAGATTCGATAGCAAAACTTATTGCAAACCCTGTAAGCAGAATCGAAAAAAGTTTTTTGAACCTGAAAAAATAGATCAGTATAAAAGGGATTGGCATAAACAAAAGAACATTGCCAAAAAGATTTGAATAAAAATTGAAAGTCAGGGCCGTGTTGGTTTTCAAAACATCATATTGATAAACAGTATTGCGTATTGGAATAAGATTGAGAAATCGCTCATCAAGATGGCGCCTGCGCCTGGCAAAAAATACTGCGTATACAAGAAACATCAGGTACAGTATCGAACAAATTGCCAGTAAAACTTTGTAGAGGCGGTATTTTTTCTCAACCATGCTCAAAAATAACCTGATTCTATCAATGGGCATTGTTATTATGCCGGACTAACATTCTTTAAAACATCCTGCAGGCTTACGTATGATTGTTGAGCAGTCTCATGAATAAAGGCATTTTCAGGCTGCAATATTTCCTGGTCCATCTTCCTGTATTTTTCAGGTACAGGCATATTGGGGTTGATGGTAGAAAAAAAGTTTATTGCTATTTTATCCAGGCTTAAAAATCCGGTTGCGTATTTACGTGCATTATTTTTCAGTATTGCATGATCCTGATAGATGGCACTTTTAATTGCTTCTGTTAACGCAGGTTCATTATCAGGGGTTGCAAGTATTCCCATGTTGTAGTGAGCAACAAGATTATAAAGGCTGGTGTTAACAGAAGCAGTAACAACTACAAGGCCACCCACAGCGCAAATAGTGGTTAGTTTGGATGGCAAAAACAATTCGTTTTCATTTGCTTTTTGCAATACCAGGTGTACATCTGCCATATTGAGAAAGCGATTGAATTTTTCTT
This sequence comes from Chitinophagaceae bacterium, assembly GCA_047602295.1. Classification (GTDB taxonomy): domain Bacteria; phylum Bacteroidota; class Bacteroidia; order Chitinophagales; family Chitinophagaceae; genus JACMLD01. The sequence continues at coordinate 811,519 of JASGHP010000001.1, forward strand.
TTGGTTGCAGCGGCATAAAGAAAACATTTGTTAAGCCAAGCTCTGTTGCTCTGGCAATCAGCTTTTCTTTATAAGGGCCCGAACCGCAAATAATAAATTTGATGTATTTTGATTGTTGCAACTCGTTAGCAATGTTTAATAGTGCTTGCAATCCTTGTTTTTCTCCGATTGCGCCAGAATAAAGGATGATTTTATCTGTAGGTAAAAAATTATATTGAAGTTTTAAAGCAGTTTTATCGGCAATAGGATGAAATGCAGAAGTATCAGCCCAGTTGGGAAACATAATTATTGGGCGATTGAATTTTGCTTTTATTTTTTTGATCATCCCATCAGAGATACTGCTTACAAAATCTGCTTTGCGCAAAATAAATCTCTCAAGACCAAACATCATTTTTATCAGGAATTGGGATTTAATCATACCAAGGTCTACCGCTGCATCTATCTGCAGATCTTGTATGTGGTAAACAAGCGTTGATCCCTTTAATTTTTTATACATCCAGCCCAATAAACCAATCTGGAAAGGAGGTGCTACTACCAATACGTAGTCATATTTTTTTCTAAACAACAGGCGCAACACCTGGAAAAAAGCGCTGAGAAAAAATGAAAAATCTGACAAAACTCTTTTTAAGCCGGTTGGAACTGCCGGAACATAATGAGGACAGCGATAAACGGTGATAGTGCTTGCGCCAGGCGTATTCTTAATTTCTTTTTTATACCAAGAACTTTTTTTAGTGTAAGGTTCCTGTACTTTCCAATGTGGGTAATAAGGGTAAGTTGTAACAACGCCGCACTCATAGTTGGCTGTAGAAAGCCACTCGATCATTTCGCCATTATATTTTCCAATGCCTGTAGATTCAGGAGAGTAATTGCCACCCAGAAGAAGTACTCTTTCTTTTTTCATATTATTTAAGGTTATAAGGGTTAGTTAGCATATGGTAACCACGGCTTATAAAAGTTTAGTTGTGTTGGTTGTTTAGTATTTGTGGCACTAAATCAGGGCATATTTATGGTTTTCTTATGGCAGCAACTAACGTATAGCTATAGGCTAAATTTCTTTGGCATACAACAAGCAGTGCATTTTCTGCACAAAAAATTGTTTTGCAATCGGATAATAATTCTAATCAGATCTTGACAGCAGTAAGCAGTTGGCAGGAGCAATACATTGTCATTATGCAAAACATTGCTGTTTTACGTTTAATGGCAAGCGTTAGATAATAGCATAAACTTATACCATTACATCTAATGATAGTTTCAGGAAATTTTTATACAGCAAAGCAAAAGGAGGCAATTCAAATGCAATCATTAATTTTTGCTAATTCAGAGGAGCCGAACAAAGATTTGTGAAGGAAGCGGGTTTCTTAGGGACGGTCATATTTTTATAAATGTAATATATTTGGCTAACATTTAGCCCAAAAACAGCTTTTTTCTAAAAGTTTATTTTAAAAAAAAGAAAAATACCCTTAATGTGGTATTTTTTTTGTGAAAAATTAAATTTAAAGATGGCGTAATAGTTTTCGAAAGAATGCTTTTACCAAATTATGAAATTTATATTTTTTTTAATATGTAAGCAACAATTGCTTAGTTTTACCAGTCTATAGGCATATTTATTAAGTCTTTTCTCAGTGATTTGTTTGCTATGTGCCAATCCTTCTAGTTTCCTGATATCCTTTCTTTTTTCCGGTTACCTCCCCACAAACATTTATTCATTGTTAACTAGCAAACATGAAAGCAATTTTTTTTGCACTGGCTATTTTTGCAACTACTAACAGCTTATTTGCGCAGGTAAATTTTACAACAGCGCCAAGACAACTGCAACTTTATCCGCGTAATTTATTGACAAACAAGGCGCAAGTGCCTATTAGTGGAACAGTAACTACTGCTGACAACAAAGAAATTAAGGTAGAGATGTATAGAAATAATGTGCTGGCAGATACAAAAACCCAGGCACTTAGTGGAACCGCTGGAGAGACTTTTAGCTTTGTAGATGAGATAGTTTCTGAGATGGCTTCCTATAAATTTGTAATTAGTCTTAAAGATGTCTCTAATACTTACAGTGTTGTAGGTGCTGCCGACAATGTTGTAGCAGGTGATGCTATTATAATCCAGGGACAATCTAATGCAGTGGCAACAATGCAGAGTGGGTCTTCATCTGCTTACAACAATAATTACGTGCGTGTTTATGGATTTGGCAATGAATCATTCGATGCTAACATAGTGCATCAATGGTATATTGCCCAGGGAGATGGTGATGAAAATAGTGCCGGCAATACAGGCCAGTGGGGATTGGTGCTGGGAGATACAATTGTAAAAACAACAGGTAGGCCAATAGCTATTTTTAATGGAGGAAGGGGAGGACAATTCATTGCATATTTCCAAAGAAACGACCTCAATAAAACAGATTCTGTCTTCTAATTATGGACGCCTGCTTACCCGCGTACAGGAAGCCGGGTTTACCAATAACATAAGGGCAATTATGTGGTACCAGGGCGAGGCAAATGCAGCCAATAACCAGGCTTCATTCGGATTTGTGAAGGATTATAAGCCTTCGCTTCTTCAACTAATAAATTCCTGGAAAGAGGATTATGCCAGTGTAACTAATTTCTATATCACACAAATACGGCAAGGTTGTGTTCAGCCTCTTGATAGCACCAGTGTTGTACAGGAAGCACAAAGGCAAACAGCAGTAGAGAACTCCAACTATCGCATTTACGGTACAGGGCGATTGATACATTATATGGACGGTTGCCATTTTCCATTTGCAAATGGTTATGAAACTTTAGGAAAGGATTGGGCTGCTCCGCTGTTTGAAGATTTGTTTGGCATCACGGCTCCAGCCAACACAACTTCACCGCTTGTTACCAACATACAAAGAATAAATGGCAACCAAGTAGTGCTTACCATGAAAACATCTGATAACCTAACCGTGCCTGCCAATGCTTTGCCCAACTTTGTTTTTCAGGGAGTATCTACACAACCAGTTATTACCAACACTTCATTTGCAGGAAATGGCCTTACACTCACTCTCAACGCTTTTCCTGCCGGAGCTACCGGGCTGACTTATGCGGAGGCAAATGATAATTATGTGTACAACGACAAGGGACTGGCAATGGTGCATTTTTTCAACCAGTCCATTTCATCACTACTTCCATTGCGCCTGGTTGCTTTCAATGCAGGATTTCAAAATAATACAGATGTTTTGTTAAGCTGGACAACAGCAGACGAATCGGGCATTGATTCATATAAAATACAGGTAAGCCAGGACGGTAGTAGCTTTAATACCATAGGAACAATAACTGCCACCAATGGATCTGGCAACCAATCTTATTCTTTTGTAGATAAAAATGCAGGTACAAAAAATTACTACCGCCTACAAATAGTCGAAAAAGCGGGCAGCGCTAATTATTCTTCGTTAAAGCTTGTTACAAAGCAAGTTGGAAAGCTTTCATTGTTGGTTAGTCCCAATCCAACAGCGATAAATCCAATGGTATCGATTAATAGTCCGGTTGCACAAGACGCACAGATTATAATAAATAACGCCAATGGGCAAAGGGTTACCATTTTTAAGAAGCAACTGATTGCAGGCACCAATTCTTTTGAGTTAAACGGTTCATTCTTAAAAACTAATGGAATGTATTTCGTGCAACTGCTAACAGGCGATAGTTTTGCACAGGCAAAATTTATTGTAGCGAAATAAATATTCTTATAAAATATAATGTATAAATAGAGCGAAAACGGCATGATAGTTGAGTTTTAACACTTCAATTTTCAGGATAAGCGAGAGAAAGATTTTGAGAGAATTTGCTGCAATCATCATTTTTTCCTTCGAAACTTTGTAATTGCTTTTTTTTTATCCGGGAAGAATGTTGATTGTAAATCCAACTTTCTATGACGAACTGTAAATTACTGTTACAAGTAGTTTTCTTACTGCTTTTTGCATTCCCCAAGATCGGCTTCGGTCAATCCAGCCAGGTAAATTATTCATTTACATTATCTTCAAATGCCTCAACAAGTGCAGGTGTTTTTGCTAAAGACGGTACCTTAATTACAACTTTATGGAGCGGCGTAAAATACAATGCCGGCACATACAATCTTACCTGGGATGGAAGAGATGATAACGGAAACTTTGTTCCCAATGGCAATTATGATATCAAGGTCTTATCTAACAATGTCGTATATACGTGGGAAGGTGTAGTTGGCAATACTTCTGCATCATCTTCGGGTTCTACTGTAATGCATGCTTTTCAAACTGTCAACAGCATTGCTATTTTAGGCACAACAGCTTACTACACTACTAATTACAACGAAACAGGTACTGCTACTTTCAGGTTCAATACAAATGCTCCTCAGGCAAAAACAAGTATCATGGATAGGGGCGGCGCTACCAATTTAGTAGCCACCGATGGAAAATACGTGTATTGGAACGGGTTAGATCCTTATAGCCAGGCTACTAATTATGTGTACGCTACCAATGTTAGTGACGACGCTGAAGTAATGTTTGCGGCAGGTGCTTCTGTAAATCTTACCTACACAAAGCCAATGCTTAGTGCCATAGATGTAGTGTATAATAATGCAGCAGTGGTTACAGGTCTGGCTGTTCAAAAAAACGGACAATACCTTTTTGCGGCGCATAAAAACCTGAACCAGTTGCACGTGTTGAATAAAACTACCGGCACACTTGTTCAAAGCATAAACATAACATCTCCGGGGGGATTAGCCGTAGATGCCAATGATAACCTGCTGGTTATAACGGGCACCAATGTGGTAAAATATGCAGTAAACGGAGATGGTACACTCTCTGCTCCTCAGTTTACAATTAGCGGTTTTGTGGCCCCGTTAGCTTTAGCGGTTTCTCCGGATAATAATACCATTGTGGTGGCAGATGGCGGAAACAGCCAGCAATTAAAATCTTACAACAATAATACAGGGGCGGCCGGCTGGACTTTTGGCCAGGCTGGCGGCTATGCAAATGGCCCGGATGTAACCAACGACAAATTTTATTTTTCTGACCTGGACGATGTAGCCAGGACATCTATCAGTTTTGCACCAGACGGTTCTTTTTGGGTAAGCGATCCCGGCAATAACAGAACGCAACATTACGCAGCAGATCGCTCTTATATAAGCAGGGTAATGTTTATGCCCCACTTTTACGGCTGTTCTGTAGATGCCAATAATTCTACCCGTGCATTTGCAGACTACCTCGAATTTAAAATAGATTACTCCAAACCGTTAGCCCCGGATAATGACTCCTGGGTATTGGTAAAAAACTGGGGTTTTAATATTCCTTCAGATTACAGAGATCAAAGCAGGTTGCGCCAGGTAAATACTCTATCCAATGGACGCACTTATGTATTGGTAAGGCATGCAGACAAGTTTGCAATAGCAGAATTGCCTGCTTCGGGGCCCATCCGTTTTACGGGAGTTGAAATTCCTGATGGAACGTACTCACTGTACCCGGACGGTTCTTTACGCTCCAGCCTTTTTGCAAATATTGGTAGCACATCTGGCTGGAAATGCATGCTGTTAAATGGTTTTGATGCTTCTAATAATCCATTGTACGGACCTATACAAATTTTGGCCACTGCACCTACAGCAACGGCAACTGATCCTTTATCTTACGGTAGTGGAAATGCTGCGCTTACTTCTTCTAATGTGGTAGTATCGTTTGATGCCGGTCTTCCTCCTTTTGGCAGTTCCGGTTATCATTTGGGTGGCATTAAGTTAAATGATAACAAATGGCTGTGGCGCACTGCTGCCAGCACTACAAAAGACTATAGTGGACCTTTTCCTGCAGATGGCAGTTATGATATTGGCAACCGCGTTCAGTATGCAGGTAGCGTGGCTCTAACGGTAGACAGAAATATTATCTGGGGTTATCACGGAGAGTTTTGGAAAAACAGCCAGACAAACAAATGGAACCACGTGTACGATGATGGTCTTTTTGTTGGTCAATTCGGTGTTACCGGTCCGGAAGTGCTGGGTCAGGAAGCAGCAGCAATGATGGCAGGTAATGCACTTACAGGTGCACTTGTAAAAGACGCTAACGGGAATGCCTACCTGTATCACCCGGATGAATTTACACATAGCGGCCTCCATCGCTGGAAGATTTCCGGCTTAAATACTATAAAAGAACAAACCATACCTGTTACATTCACTATTGCAGCAGAAGGTTTGTTGGGTATGTATTATGATGGCTTTGATATCAATAATTTCAATAACAAATCTGCCAGGTTAGATTCTGTAGTGAATTTTAACTGGGGGGCTGCATTGCCCTCTGGTGCTAAAGTTTCCGGCCCGATTTATTCTGCCAGGTGGACGGGTTATGTAAAACCATTTCAGACAGATAACTATACGTTTTACACAAAAGCAGATCAGAAAGTGCGTTTGTGGATAGGCGATAGTCTTTTAATTGATCAGTGGAATAATAATGGTTTGGCTGAATATAATAGCCCTATTATTAATCTTACAGCCGGAAAAATGTATTCTGTAAGAATGGAATATGGAAATGCTAACCCAACCGGTGCCAGCACCGCGGTGCTTTCCTGGTCTGCTGCTTCTGTGGCTAAACAGGTAATACCGGCTACTAATTTGTATAAAGGAAATGAACCTGATACAACTGGTGGATTAGATATGATGGAAGGTCTTTTTTACAACAATAAAGTCCTCCAAAATAATCTGTATGGTTGGTTTAGAACACCTGTGGCGGAAGATTATACAGCCTTATACGGTCAGTATTGGAGTTCAAAAAGCGGTGTAAAAAGCATTTATAACAGCACAAAGTCTCCGGATGTATATACCAATTTCTCTCAAAATTCAGGTGTGTATTCTGTAACCCGCGATTTAGGAACACCAGATAAAACAATCACATCATGGAAGTTGTATGGCAATATAAATTTTGAGGAAAACAACGCAAATACCGGTACCGCCGGGGGCTCTTACCTTGATATGCTGGATGAAAATGGTAAAATCCTTACACGTTTTCAAACCATTCTTTCTTACGAAAACGGCGTTCCCTACATCATTGTAATGGCCAATAATACGCAGATATATAAAGGCACAACAGATGTTGTTCAGCCAGTATTGTTTCAACCACAGCCTTTAGAGATAGTAATGTCTAAAGATGGCGCAAACATTACTTACGGGCCATACGCCCAGGTGCAGGCCGGTATCTTTGATGCTAGTGCTAACTGGCAGGCGCCTAAAACTATGCGATTGTATTTTTATTGCAACGGCGCTAACTATAGCAGGGTAATGGATTTGAACGGATTTCGTTTTGCATTAAATGGAAAAGTAACTGTTACCCCGCCCAATACACCGCCAGTTTCAAATGCAGGTACAGATATCACCATTACACTGCCAACCAATACAGCTACATTAGATGGTTCAGCTTCTTCTGATTCAGATGGCAGCATTGCAAGTTATAGCTGGGCGCAAGTGAGTGGCCCAAACACTGCTACCATTGCAAACGGTAATGCAGCTAAGCCTTCTCTTAGCGGATTGGTGCAGGGAACCTATGTGTTTGAATTGACAGTAACTGATAACAAAGGTGCTACTGCAAAGAGCCAGGTAAAAGTAATTGTAAACCCTGCTACAAATAAACCACCCGTAGCAAATGCGGGAAGCGATATTACAATCACACTTCCAACCAATACAGCTACATTGGATGGAACGGCATCTTCAGATACAGATGGAACCATTGCATCTTATGCGTGGGCTCAATTGAGCGGCCCATCAACCGCTACTATGGGTAGCAACAATACAGCTAAAGTATCACTGTCTGCATTGGTGCAGGGCACATATGTTTTTGAATTAACAGTAACAGACGATAAAGGTGCCACTGCAAAAAGCCAGGTGAAAGTGATAGTGAATGCAGCAGCCAATACAGCACCTGTTGCAAATGCAGGCACAGATATTACTATTACATTGCCAACCAATACAGCAACTTTGGATGGTTCCGCTTCATCCGATGCGGATGGTAGTATTGCAAGTTATGGCTGGGCACAATTGAGCGGACCAGGTACTGCTACTATGGGCAGCAACAATACGGCTAAAGTTTCACTCTCTGCATTGGCGCAAGGCACTTATGTTTTTGAGTTGACTGTAACAGATAATAAAGGAGCTACAGCAAAAAGCCAGGTAAAGGTTACTGTAAACCCTGCTGCTAATATTCCACCTGTTGCAAATGCAGGTACAGATATCACCATTACACTGCCAACCAATACAGCAACTTTGGATGGTTCTGCTTCATCCGATGCAGATGGCAGTATCGCAAGTTATAGCTGGGCTCAATTGAGTGGTCCCTCTACAGCTACAATGGGTAGCAACAACACCGCTAAAGTTTCACTCTCCGCATTGGCGCAAGGCACTTATGTTTTTGAGTTGACTGTAACTGACGATAAAGGAGCCACGGCAAAAAGCCAGGTAAAGGTTACTGTAAATCCCGCTGCTAATATTGCACCTGTTGCAAATGCAGGAACGGATATTACAATTACCCTTCCAATAAACATTGCAACGTTAGATGGTTCAGCTTCATCAGATGCAGATGGCAGTATTGCAAGTTATAGCTGGGCGCAATTGAGTGGACCTTCCACAGCAACTATGGGTAGCAACAATACAGCTAAGGTTTCACTTTCTGCATTGGTACAAGGCACTTATGTTTTTGAGTTAACAGTAACAGATAATAAAGGAGCTACAGCAAAAAGCCAGGTAAAGGTAACAGTGAATCCCGCTGCTAATATTCCACCTGTTGCAAATGCAGGAGCAGATATCAGCATTACACTTCCCACTAATACAACATCGCTTGATGGTTCAGCTTCATCAGATGCTGATGGAAGTATTGCAACTTATAGTTGGGCGCAATTGAGTGGGCCAAATAGTGCTACTATTGCTAACGGCAATTCTGCTAAACCTTCTCTTAGCGGATTGGTGCAGGGAACCTATGTTTTTGAATTAACAGTAACAGATAATAAAGGCGCCACCAGTGCAGACCAGGTAAAAGTGATTGTAAATCCCGCAAACAATATTGCACCAATAGCAAATGCGGGAACAGATATTAGCATTACACTTCCTGTAAATACGGCAACGCTTGATGGTGCTGCTTCTGCTGATGCAGACGGAAGTATTGCTAATTATGCGTGGATACAATTGAGCGGACCTTCTACAGCAACAATGGGCAGCAATAACACTGCAACCGTATCGCTTACAGCTTTGGTGCAAGGCACATATGTTTTTGAACTGACAGTAACAGATGATAAAGGCGCAACAGCTACAGACCAGGTAAAAGTGGTTGTAAACCCTGAGCCAGATATTGCACCTGTTGCAAATGCCGGAACCGATATTACTATTATGCTTCCAGTCAATACCGCAAACCTGGATGGTTCTGCTTCATCAGATGCAGATGGCAGTATTGCAAGTTATAGTTGGGCGCAATTGAGTGGGCCAAACACTGCTACAATTGCTAACGGCAATTCTGCTAAACCGTCTCTTAGCGGATTGGCGCAGGGAACCTATGTTTTTGAATTAACGGTGACAGATAATAAAGGCGTAACGGCTAAAGACCAGGTAAAAGTAATAGTTAACCCTGCAAATAATATTGTACCTGTAGCAAATGCGGGGGCAGATATCAGCATTATATTGCCTGCTAATACAGCAACGCTTGATGGTTCGGCTTCATCAGATGCTGATGGAAGTATTGCGAGTTATAGTTGGGCGCAATTGAGTGGCCCTTCTACTGCAGCAATCAGTGGCGGTAATACGTCTAAGCCTTCTCTCAGCGGATTGGTGCAGGGAACTTATGTTTTTGAATTAACAGTAACAGACGATAAAGGTGCCACTGCAAAAAGCCAGGTAAAAGTAACAGTGAATCCCGCTGCTAATATTCCACCTGTAGCAAATGCAGGAACAGATATCGGCATCACCCTGCCAACTAATACAGCAACGCTTGATGGTTCGTCTTCATCCGATGCCGATGGAAGTATTGTATCTTATAGTTGGGCGCAATTGAGTGGGCCTTCTACTGCAGCAATCAGTGGCGGCAATACGGCAAAGCCTTCTCTTAGCGGATTGATGCAGGGAACTTATGTTTTTGAACTAACAGTAACAGATGATAAAGGTGCTACAGCAAAAAGCCAGGTTAAAGTAACAGTAAACCCGGCAGCTAATACTCCGCCTGTAGCAAATGCAGGAACAGATATCAGCATCACATTGCCTGCTAATACAGCAATGCTTGATGGTTCAGCTTCATCAGATGCAGATGGAAGCATTGCAACGTATAGTTGGGCGCAGTTGAGTGGGCCAAACACTGCTGCTATTGCCAACGGCAATTCGGCTAAGCCATCTCTTAGCGGATTGGCGCAGGGAACCTATGTTTTTGAATTAACAGTAGCAGATAATAAAGGTGCCACCAGCACAGATCAGGTAAAAGTGATAGTTAACCCTGCAAACAATATTGCACCTGTTGCCAATGCAGGAAAAGATATAACCATCACCCTGCCTGTAAATACAGCAGCATTAGATGGTTCAGCTTCATCAGATGCCGATGGAAGTATTGTATCTTATAGTTGGGCGCAAATAAGTGGTCCTGGTACAGCTACAATTACTGGGGGCAACACTGCTAAACCATCGCTTACAGGTTTGGCGCAAGGCACTTATGTTTTTGAACTAACAGTAACAGACGACAAAAGTGCTAAGGCTACAGCACAGGTAAAAGTGGTGGTAAATCCTGCAGCTAACATTCCGCCCATTGCCAATGCAGGAAAAGATACTGTAATAACAGTTGCTTCAATGCAGGGAGTCTTTGCAATATTAGACGCAAGCAAATCTTCTGATCCTGATGGTACAATAACCGCTTATGCATGGAACCAGCTTAGCGGGCCAGTGGCTGCTGTTATAACTGATAAAACCAAGTCAGCAACAGTTGTAAGTTTTCAAAAAGAAGGCAAATATGTTTTTGAAGTACAGGTAACGGACAATGCAGGTGCTGTATCCAAAGCAACTGTAACCATTGAAGTCATCAACACCTTCCGTTACGATGAATCTTTTAAGATGTATCCTAACCCTGCCAGCACTTATGTAAGAGTGGAGTATACAACTGATGTGCTGGGTCTTGTGGACATTAGCGTATACGATATGGCAGGTGTAATGGTGTACGATGAAAAAGTGCAGAAAGATTTGCCATTGCTGGCACGCAACATAAACCTGAATAAACTTCCATCAAGCACCTATGTGTTGGTGTTAAGACGGTACGACGGAAGGGTGCTGATGCGTACTTTCATTAAGCAATAATTCATGCTTTAATTATATAAACTGGCTGGTTCCAAAAGGGGCCGGCCAGTTTGCATTTAATAACTATTTGGTCATAATGATAGCGCTATTTAAAAGCGCTTAAGCCAGATTCTTGAAACAGCCGTGAAGCTTTTATAAACAAACAGTTGTATTCATTTTAAAAACCTTCTCAACTTCTATGCAGACCACTTGCTTTGGGCATTTGCCCTCTTTTTTCAACATGGCTGTTCAAAAACCAAAGTAATATTTGGCAATTCAAATAATATATTTATTTTTACTATATATGCATCCACGCATATTGATTACTGCTCCCCTTTCTGAATATCCTACTTTATACAAGAAAAGCATAGACGAAAGCCATATTTAAAAAGCACCATTTTGCTTGTGCACTTTTTCGGTTAAGGAATTATAAACTAACTGGTTGCCAGCTTTTAACAAAGGAATTCTATCGTTTTTTTCCAATAAAATGATAATTCCACTATCCTGTTAATTTACCAACTGCAATTGCTCCTGCCATAAAAAGTAACCGGAAGCTGGTATCTCTTTTCACTTTTATTTACCCCGGTTTTTTGCGCCAGATTTTACAATAAGGAAACAAAAAAATAACCTGCGTTTGCGGGCTTGCCACTATGTTGTAACAAACATAAAGGGATATATACATTGAAGATTAAAGGGAAAACATGAAAAGAAAATCAGTTGTTTCATTGCTGCACAATGCTTGTGCTATTGCCGTTGCTGCCTTGCTTTTTGCCTGTAGTTCAGGAAGAAAAATTGATACCAACTACCTCTACTTTCAAAAAAATCTTGACAGTATGGGCACCGTGGTTTTTACTGAACCTGTGTTGAAAAAAAACGATCAGCTTTCTATACAGGTTTATAACAAGGGGCTTAACCAGCAGGAAGCTGCTGTTTTTAATGTTCAGGCTTCTACAGGTAGCGCCGCTTCCGGCTTAACCGCTCAATACGTTGTAGGGCAGGATGGCAATATTGAACTGCCTGTAATAGGTAAAATAAAAGCAGAGGGGTTAACCAAAACCCAGTTAGAACAATCATTGATAAACCAGATAAGCCCTTACGTAAAAGACCCGCATGTAATTGTAAAGTTTTTGAATTTCAATGTAAATATTCTGGGTGAAGTAAAGACGCCAGGCATACACACATTTACAACTGAACGTGTTACAATTCTGGATGCAATAGGCGTTTCAGGCGATCTTACCAGCGATGGTAAAAGACAGGATGTTTTGGTGATAAGAGAAGATTCGGCCAATATAAGAAAGTCATACACGGTAGATTTAAGAGATGCTGCCCTTTTTAAATCTCCTGCATTTCAATTGCAGCCCAACGATATTGTTTATGTAGGTGCAACAGACAGAAAATTGAAATCTTTAAACGCAAATCCGCAAAGTGGCAGAGGCTTGCAGATAGCATTAAGCATTATTTCAGCATTGGCAACCATCGCCACTATCATAACCGTTACAAAACAATAACAATGGCAAGTGCAGATCAAGATTTATTTGAAGAAAACAATAGTGGTGGAAACTCAATAAAAGAGGTATTGCTTAAATACCTTTCTTATTGGCCGCTTTTTTTAATTTCTCTTGCTTTGTGCGTGGGCGGAGGCATTATGTACCTGCGCTATACTACACCAAAATACATGGCCACAGCATTTATATTGGTAAAGGATGAGCAAAGTGGTGCTGGTGGCGGATCAAAAAGCGGCAATACTTCAGATGATTTGATACGTTCTGCATTAAGTGGAGAAAAGAAAATGAACATTGATAATGAATTGCAATTGATGCGTTCTCCGGCATTAATAAGAAGAGTGGTGCAGAAAAAAGCGTTCAATATTTCTTATTACAAAGTTGGCAATGTAAGAAATGTAAACCTGCATACGGATGCACCTTTTGAATTAAAAGCTGCACCGGGTACATTCAAAGACAGTATAGATAATGTAAGCATATTGGTAAAAGATCTAACTGCCGGTGGTGCTGTTGTTTCCCTCTCAAATATCAAAGACGCAAAAACGCAGCCTATAAAATGGGATGTTCCTTTTACAATTGCCGGCAACGCATATGTATTACATCATAAAACAAATAGCATAGATCAAAATGCAGAATTTGTTACTACCTGGAGCCCCGTAGATGATGTAGCTGCAGATATTATTGGCAGGCTGAGTGTAGATGTTCCTGATAAGAAAACATCTATCATTCAGATGAGAATTATAACGGAAAACCTTAAGCTGGGGCCCGATATATTGAATGCGGTTTTTAATGAATTCTATCAATCTGATTTGGATGAGAAAGATTCTGCTTCACAAAAAACGATCGATTTCATCAATACACGCCTTGACATAGTTACAAAAGAATTGAATGGTGTGGAAGGAAGTCTCGAAAACTTCAGAGGTGCAAATGAAATAGTAAGTGTTACAGACCAGACAGCACAATCAATGCAAAATGTAAATGATGCAGAGAAAAGTCTAAATACAATTGGCGTTCAGCTAAAGCAGGTAGAGCAAATGCAAAACTACTTTAGCAATCCTGGCTCGCAAGACAAATTAGTGGTTTCAAGTCTTGGCATAAAAGATCCAACGCTTTCCGGCTTAATAGACAAGTTTAATGAAGTGCAGGCCAAAAAAGAAAGAGAAGCTCCATTGCTGGCCAGCAAAAGCATGATACTAAAAGATTACGATAACCAGTTGAACATGGTGAAAGGTAGTATCATGGAAAACCTGCAAAACATTTCAAAAGATTTAAGATTGCAGGAATCAAGTTTGCAGGAACGCAGCTCGCAATATCACCAGATGTTATCTGCACTGCCACATAAAGAGCGGGCAATACAAGATATTAAACGCAAGCAAAGCATTACTGAAGCTATTTACTTATACCTTTTGCAAAAACGTGAAGAGACTGCCATATCATCCAAGTCTTCTAATATATCTGTTTACAAACAAATAGATACTGCAAAAGGCTTTGGCCCTATAGAGCCGATCAAGAAAAATATTTTGATGTTTGCAGTATTAGCCGGCTTGATTCTGCCCATTGGTTTTGTTGTATTGAAAGATATGCTGAACGAAAAAATTGCCAGCAAAAAAGATATTACCAGCAGAACGTCTATACCTGTTGTTGGAGAGATTAGTCATTTAACCAGGAATAAAAGCAAACTGGTGTCTCCATTGCATAGAGATATTTTGGGCGAACAATTTAGAATTATACGCACCAATCTTTCTTTCTTTTATCGTAAAAAAGACAAGCGCAGTATTCTCATTACTTCTTCTACTGTAGGTGAAGGAAAATCATTTGTAAGTTCTAACCTGGCATCTGTATTGGCAATGCCCGGTCAGAAAGTTGCATTGCTGGAGTTTGATATCAGGAAGCCGCAGCTCGCAAAAATTTTTGGATTGAATAGCGAGGCAAAAGGTCTTACCAATTATCTGACCGGTCAGACGGATGATCTAAGTGAGCTTTACCAGCAAACAGATACGATACCTACCATGCATATTTACACGGCAGGTTCTGTTCATTTCAACCCCGTAGACTTGCTTATTTCAGCAAGAGTGCCACAGCTTTTTGAGGCGCTCAATAAAGAATACGATTATGTAATTGTTGATTCACCACCCGCAGGCCTTGTAGCAGATGCTTTGTTGTTGGGTGAACATTGTGATCTTTCCATTTATGTAATCAGGGAAGGTTATACGCCGAAAAAGAAAATAGAATTTTTGAATGAGCACCAAAGAAGCGGCAAGCTAAAAAACATTGGCCTGGTGTTGAATGATATGCGTACCAGTGGAACTACCGCAGGCGAATACGGAGGCGATTATGTGTATGGAGAAGCCAAAAATGGCAAGCTCACCCGTGTGTTCTCTTTTATGAAGTAATTGAAAATTTTTTTAACCCTTCCTATGCCGGAAATGATTAAACGGTTATACAGCAACCCAAGGTATACCAAGCTTTTTAAGTGGGGGCAGCTCGTCTCCATTACCGGCGCTGCACAAATCATTATCCAGGCTGTAACGCTTGTAAATGGCATTTTAATCATTCGTTTATTACCCCCGCACGAGTATGCGTTGTACACACTTGCCAATATGATGCTGGGCACTATGCTTTTGCTGGCAGATGGTGGTATAACCGATGGCGTTATGTCTCAGGGTGGCAAAGTTTGGCAAGACCCGCAAAAGCTAGGTTCTGTAGTTGCAACGGGCATGGACATACGAAAAAAGTTTGCTATCGTAAGCCTTGCCATCGTAACACCCATACTTGTTTACCTGCTTAGGCATCATGGTGCAAGCTGGCTTGTAACAGGACTAATTGTGCTTGCCTTAATACCGGCTTTTGTTGCAGCGCTTTCCGGAACATTACTGGAGGTAGCACCCAAACTAAGACAGGATATTCCACCCCTTCAAAAAATACAGGTAGCATTTAATACTGCCAGAACACCTTTGCTTGCAGGTTTTTTGTTTCTTTTTCCCTGGGCATACATTGCTATTTTCATTAGCTCTTTGCCACAATTGTGGGCCAATACACGCCTTAAAAAAATAAGTAAAAATTACGCAGACAATACGCAGCCGATAGATATTGAAGTGCGCAAAAAAATTCTTGCTGTAGTGAAGCGTACATTGCCAGGTGCTATTTATTATGGTTTCTATGGGCAAATTTCCACCTGGCTTGTTTCCATATTTGGCTCTACAGATAGTCTTGCGCAGGTAGGGGCATTAAGCAGGCTGGCAATGGTGCTTACGGTATTAACGGTAATGTCTGGCATTTTAATTGTTCCCCGCTTTGCACGCCTGCCAGAAAACAAAAACATTTTATTAAAACGCTTTTTTCAAATACAGGTTTTGCTGCTGCTTGTAAGTGCAGCGGTTATTGGTTTTGTATACCTCTTCTCCGGGTATATACTTTCTATACTTGGGCACAACTATACATCTTTCACCACAGAAATAGTTGTTATCTGCTTTAGCAGTTGCCTGTCTATGATGATGGGTGTTACTTACAATATATCTGTTTCAAGAGCCTGGGTAATGCCGCCGTGGATTTTAATTTCTGTAAACATTCTTACGCAGTTGATTCTAATATGGTCAATGGATCTTTCAAAAACAATTAATGTGCTTTGGTTCTCTGTTATTAATAATACGGTTGCCTTTCTTATGATATCGTTTTACTTTTTATACAGGGCTTCAAAATGCCCTGGTAACGATGCCCGCCTTAAAACAAACGAGCAACATGAATAAACACTACCCGGCACTTGCACGGGCCAAATATGCAGAACTAAGAATGAATCTTCGCAGGCGCTATTTGAAGTTTATGGGCCTGCAGATTAAACCAGGCGGTGCTTTGGGAAAAATTTTATGTGAGTGGCCTAACAGGATTTTTATTGGCAGTGGCTGCACAATTGAGGATAATGTGGTTTTTAAAATAACAAACCCTTTTAAGGAAGAGAATTATATAAAAGTAGGCGACAGGGTTTTTATTGGTCACTCATGCCAGTTTAATTGCAATACAAGAATTGTTATTGGCGATGATTGTCTTATTGCCAGCAATACAACTTTTGTAGATACAGGTCATGAAATAACCCGCGATATAAAAATTAATGAACAGCCATTAACTGTGGGAGAAATAATTATTGAAGATGATGTATGGATAGGAACACAATGCAAAGTATTGAAAGGTGTTACCATAGGCAAGGGATGTGTTATTGGTGCGGGTTCACTTGTAAATAAATCCATACCGGCGTACCAGATATGGGCAGGTACACCGGCAAAGTTTATCAGAAACCGTTAATCTGTATCAAAAGAAATGAAAGCAACTGTTTGTACAATATTTGAAGGTGAATACTATTATGGAGTAGCAACGCTGGTCAACTCGCTCTACCAATGGGGCTACCGTGGAAGCATATACGCAGCTTATGCAGGTGTTTTGCCAACCTGTTTTAGCGGGGCAAAACAGGATGAGGGATTATCATGGAAAGGTGCAAGCACACTGGAGGTGACAGAAGATTTGAAATTGCATTTGTTGCCTGTTACTACTACTAACCACCTTGCCAATTATAAGCCAGACTTTATGCTGGAGTTGTGGCAGGGCTCTCTTAAAGATGCACAACAGTTATTTTATTTTGATCCCGACATAACGCTTGCCTACAATTGGAATTATTTAGAAGAATGGACCGATTGCGGAATTGCACTTTGTGAAGATGTAAACTCACCGCTTGGCAAAAACCATCCCCGAAGGATAGCATGGAGAAATTATTTTGCGCCACATGGATTTGATTTGGTGTATAAAGAAAGCGTTTATGCCAACTCTGGTTTTATAGGTGTAAAAAAAGAAGACATAAGCTTTCTTGAAACATGGAAGAAGATACAGGAAGCCATTGCAGGTTCAATTGGTGGATTAAACAGATCTCCCTTCAACGGCGTGGGTTTGCTTGCAGAGAAAGACAGGGGCGATTATGCTCCATTCTCAAGAACAGATCAGGATGCTTTAAATGCTGCTGTGGAAGCATGGCAAGGTGTTGTAAGCATTCTTGGCAAACCGGGAATGGCATTTGCGCAGGGAACAGCATTAATACCACATGCAGTAGGTGCTCCAAAGCCATGGCAATGGCGCCCTTTAAAACAAGCACTGGCAGGTTTTACACCACGATTGGCTGACAGGGAATATTGGAAGTATGCAGGCGGCCCTTTAAAAATTGAAACCACAAAAAAGATAAGGAGAAGATCCACAAGCCTGAAGTTGGCTGGCTTTATTGGCCGGTTTTACAGAAGAGCAGGGTTGTAATTTTTATAAGCTGTACCCATGATAAAGTTCGGTAAACCCAGAACCTACTAGCTTATGAAGGGACATATACCAAGTCTTAACGGCCTTAGGGCCATCAGTATTCTTATGGTTATTTTTTACCACCTGCTGCAGCATCATTTTCTGCCTGATAATACTTTTACCAGGCTGGCAGGCCACCTGTTGTTTAATGGACAGTTGGGAGTGAATATTTTTTTTGTTATTAGCGGGTTTCTCATCACTTCTTTATTGATGCGTGAGAAAGCTTATACAGGAGGCATATCGCTAAGAAAATTTTATGGTAGAAGAGCCATTCGCATTTTCCCGGCTTATTATTTTTTATTGCTCGTTTATTTTATTCTGCAACTACTGGGCTTTATTCATCTGAGCGGGCAAAATTGGTTTTCGTGTCTTACTTATACAAGACAGTTTTTTCCAGACTCCAGTTATGAAACTTCTCACTTGTGGTCTATGTCTGTTGAAGAAGTTTTCTATTTGATTTGGCCCTTGCTTTTTATGTTGCTGGCAAAACGCGTTACACCTGTTTCATGGGTATTGATATTAATTGTGACCATAGCACGCATTTTTCAATATGCATATCCTGTTCCGGGATTGAATAACACCATCATGAGTACTGGTGATGCTTTGTTAGTTGGTTGTTTATTTGCGATTCATAATGATAAAATAAAATCCTGGGTATTGCGCTATAAAAAATGGTATATACTTATTTTCCCGGCATTGGCGATAGCCGTTCTTATTTATAGTTATTTCTTTTACCTGAATACAGCTTCATCTAAACCAGCGGCAGATGTACTTTACAGAATGCAATCACTTGCTTATGCTTTTGTAGGCAATATTGGTTTAATTACCAACCTGCTGATAGGATTGTTCATTGTTATTTCAATCAACATAGCGCATTCATTGTGGTATCGTTTTTTAAACCTCCGCCCAATGGAAATTATAGGCAGGCTTTCTTACAGCCTTTATTTGTGGCAGCAAATTTTTACCTCGGGAAAAGTGCATTTCTATCACAACTCATTTTTCCTGGTAATGATTACAATTTTTGGCGCAGCAGCAATTTCATATTATTTAATAGAAAGACCATTTTTCAAACTTAAAAGCAAGTTTGGTTTTATTGAAGCCAACTGATGCAATAAATATTTGAGCGAATGAAAATATTATCACTTTCTTCTGTTGAGCTTTTGCCATACCTGGGTTCTGGCAAAACAAGACTGATGTGGACACAGGGCCTGGCTGCTGCAGGGCACGAAGTAAAAGTGCTGACGCCTGCTAATTATGAATTGTTTCCTGCTTCAAGCAAAGCATTCAAGTTAAGGCAGGCTGTGGGCGTTTTTCTGGCAGCAAGAAAATTAATGAAGAAAGAACATTTTGACCTGGTAGAATTTTATGGCGATCAATATTGGCTTTTATTGCTGTGGGCAAAAAAGATTGCTGCAAAAAAACAAACACTTTTTGTAGCGCATGTAGATGGTATAGAGCTGCATGATATGGACAAAGAACAACAATACTGGCTGAAGCGGAGTGGTTTTAAAAAATGGCTTTACAGGAACACGCATTATCGTACTTCCAGGTTTACCTTCTCATTAGCAGACAGGTATGTTTGTGGTTGTAAAGATGATTTGGATTATGTATTGCAAAGAAAATTATTTCCTGCAGAGCATGCTTATTGCATTCCACCAGGCATTGATGATGTATATCATACCATTCCTTTCCAGGCCAATAAAAAACCAGTTATTATTTTCCTTGGCTCATGGCTAACAAGGAAAGCTGTAGGCATTATTCCGGATGTTATTAAAGATGTTTTGCGCCAACAGCCTGCATACAGTTTTCATGTGTATGGTGCATGGGCTGCCAAAGAAACTATACTGGGCGCATTTCCGGAAGATGTAAAAGACAGGGTTACCGTTTTTGAAAAACTGCCTATAGAAACTTTGAAGCAGGGTATACAGGATGCAGCCATACTTTTTTTCCCTTCTTATTCAGAAGGATTTGGTTTAGCTACAGTAGAAGCTATGAGTTGCAGTTGCGCCGTGGTTACAACACGCACCGGGGTTGGTTCTGAACTTATCAATAATGAGCATGCATTGATTTGTGATTTTGATGATAAAGAAGGTATGAAAAATGCGCTCAACAGTTTAATTAATAATGAAGAGCTGAGAGAAAGTATTGCATATAAGGGATATCAAAAAGCAAAGTCTTTTAAGTGGGGCCAGCAAGTGGCTATGCTTAATACAGTTTACAGCAATTGGGTGGATGCGAAGTCAGAAGTGGCTATGTCTTTAACAAAACCAACCGTTTAGTTTATGTCGCGTTTTTTTCAGCATACGGTTTTTGTTTTAAGATACAGGTACACTTCAAACTGGATGAGTGTGGCAAGAAAAACTGTGTACGGTTTGCTGGGCATGCGTGCAGGCAAGAAGCTTGCTTTAAGAATCAGTTCGTATCAACTGGCCGCACCAGGTATTAATGGGCAATGGATGCATTATTGAACATGGTGTTTCATTTAAGTTCGACAATCCCTGGGTGCCGGGCCCTAATATTAAGTTGGGAGACAGGGTGTTTGTTGGCAGCATGTGCGAGTTTAATATTACCGAAAGCATCAGCATAGGTAATGATACCAATATAGCTTCTGGCTGCCGGTTTATAGATCACAACCATGGCATTGCCCTGGGCACGCTTATTGGGCTGCAGCCAAACCCCAAAGCAGGTATTAGCATTGGTGAGGGTGTTTGGTTGGGTTGCAATGTGGTAGTGTTAATGGGTGTGACAATTGAAGAGGGTGCAGTGGTGGCTGCGGGTGCAGTAGTTACAAAATCTATTCCGCCCAATGAAATTTGGGGTGGAATACCAGCAAAAAAAATTGGTGAGCGAAAATAAAAGTGCAATGACCATTATTTTTATTTGTGGCTGTTTAGAACCAGGGCATGATGGTGTTGGAGATTACACCCGCAAGCTGGCGCTTGAACTTACAAAGCAGGGCCATCGTGCGGGAGCTATCGCTATTAATGATCGGTTTGTAAATAACATTGCAGATGAGTTGCAATGCGAATCTTCTTTATCTATACCCGTATTGAGATTGCCCGCAAGTATACCCGGCACGCAAAATTTTGACATTGCAAAAAAATGGGTAGATAGTTTTAATCCCGAATGGATGAGCCTGCAATATGTGCCATTTGCTTTTCATCCCAAAGGATTAAGGCTGGGGTTGGGCAAGCAATTGCATCAACTGGGTAAAGGAAGAAAATGGCATATCATGTTTCATGAGTTGTGGGTTGGCATGAACAAAGAATCATCTCAAAAATATTTTTATTGGGGACAGGTGCAACGCCAACTCATTAGCTCAATGATTGCACGCCTAAAGCCATTGATAGTGCATACACAAACACAGGTATACCTTGCACAGTTGAAAAAAATAAATGTAAATGCTGCTTACCTCCCATTGTTTTCAAATATACCTGTAGCATCAATGCCTGTAATGTCAGGCAACAGGCGATCTACTGAATTTGTTTTCTTCGGCTCTATACATCCAAATATTGCCGTAGAAGATTTTGCAACAGAAGCGGTAGCATATGCAGCCAGCCGCGGAGAAAAACCGGTTTTAAAAATTATTGGTAGAAGCGGGTCAGAGCAACAACGCTGGCAATCCATATTTACAACTGCGGGGTTTGAAGTAAAAGTGTTAGGAGAAAAAAAACCGGAAGAGGTTTCAGCAATACTTGCTTCTCCTGGTATAGGATTATCTACCACTACATTATTAATGGCAGAGAAAAGTGGTTCTATAGCAGCATTAAGTGCGCATGGTTTGCCGGTGCTTTGTGTTACACATGCATGGAGCGCAAGAGGACTTAAAGCTGTTGCACCTGTTGCTGGTATTACAGAATATAAAAAAGGAATGCTGCAATCTTATTTGGATGGCCCTTTGCCCGTAGCGCAAAGCCATGCGGTTCCTGCAATAGCAAAGCAATTTGCGGACAACCTTAACAACAACTAACCCTTATGAATAAGCCAGCTATATTATTATTCGCAACACAGTACATGCCTACAGGAGGTATAGAAAGCCACCTGCGTGAGTTTTGCATGCGCATGCATGAAGCGGGTGTTAGTATAGACCTTGTTATTGCCAATTCGCAAATGCTGCCGGAAACAAAAGCATTTTTCGTAAAGGTTTGCAGAAATATTTACCTGGGCCATCATGAGAAACCGTTGCAACGCATGGCATGGTTATTTGCCATTGGTGCAAAACTGGCTTTTAAAAATTATGATGCTTTTTATTCTAATGGCCAGGGAGAAAGTGTGATATTTTTTTCAAAGCTTTTGCAAAGAAGAAAAAAATGGGTATTGCATCATCATACAGCAGGAGATGCAAATGATCAAGAAACCTGGGGTAATCAATACTATAAAGCATTAATGAAAGCTGATCATGTAATTGCATGTTCTGCCAAAAACGCCGGCGATATAGAAAAAAGATTAAGCAGGAAAATAGAGAGCATTCCTTGTTTTTCAAGAAAGGCAGAAGCAGCCGATAGAGATCCGGGCAGTGTTTTAAAATTTGGATACTATGGCCGCTTAATACCCGAAAAAGGAATTGATTTATTGTGTCGTCTTGCAGAAGATGCAGACATGAAAGGAATAGAATTTCATATCTGGGGCGAGGGTGCAGCTTATCCAAAAGATTTTTTCGCAAATCATCCTGCGTTGAATTATCACGGCGCTTTCTCTGGTGAAAAGGAACTTAATCAAATCATTGGTTCTATCGACGCCTATCTTTTATTGTCAGTTCATCCGGAAGGATTGCCAATTGCGCTGTTGGAAATTATGAGTGCAGGACTTCCATGGATTGCAACAGATAGAGGTGGCATCAGGGATATAGCTATCGATCCAATGTCTACACGTGTTATACCTGCAGACATGGAATATGAAAAACTGAAACAGGATTTATTGTTGCTTGCTGCAGACATAAGGCAACATAAAACCAATAAAGCAGTACAGCGAAAATTGTATGCAGATCAATTTTCTTACCCGGTGCTGGTAAAACGTTGGAAGGAAGTAATGGGAATAAATAACAATAGTATTAACAGGTTAAAAGTTGCGAAGTAATGATAGTTATATCACATCCTACCGGTAATGCAAATGCACGTGCTGCATTGGCTGGCATTCAAAATGCCGGGCTGCTGGAGCGGTTTTACACCGCTATTGCTGCATTTCCTGAAGGTATGTTGGATAAAGTAGGAGGTATAGGTCCTTTTAAAGAAATCAGGAAAAGAAGGTTTGATCCTGCGCTAAGAAAATTTACTGTTACATCTCCATGGCTGGAAGCAGGAAGAATGGTAGCAGGCAAAGCAGGTTTTCCCTCGTTGGTAAAACATGAAACTGGTATTTTTTGCATTGATGCGGTCTATAAAAACATTGATGCAAAAGTGGCTAGCGGATTACAGAAAGCAGCAAGGCGTGGTGTGCAGGCTGTTTATGCATATGAGGATGCTGCATTGCTTTCTTTTAGAAAAGCGAAGCAGTTGAATATGGCCTGCATATACGATCTCCCTATTGGGTATTGGCGTGCTGCCTGGCAATACCTGCAGGCAGAAAAAGAACGTTGGCCTGAATGGGCACCAACACTAACAGGTTTTGGTGATTCCGACAAAAAGCTTGCTGCAAAAGACGAAGAGCTTAGCCTGGCAGACATCATATTTGTTGCCAGCAGTTTTACTGCAAAAACATTAGCAGCATATCCTGGGAAATTGTCAGGTATTAAAGTAGTGCCTTACGGTTTTCCAGCGGTAGGTGAAGAAAAAAAGTATGAAGGGTTTAGCAACAACAGGCCTTTGAAATTATTGTTCGTTGGCGGTCTTTCTCAAAGAAAAGGACTGGCAAATCTTTTTGCTGCTGTAGAAAAATTTAATGATAAAGTATCTCTTACCATTGTTGGTGGCAAGCCAAATCATATGGAAGTGCCGGTATTAAATGCTGCATTGGCAAAACATAATTGGATACCTGCTTTACCGCATGAAGAAATATTGAAAATAATGCGCCAGCACGATGTGTTTGTTTTTCCTTCTTTGTTTGAAGGTTTCGGATTGGTGATTACAGAAGCCATGTCGCAGGGAACGCCTGTAATTACAACCGAGAGAACATGCGGGCCGGATATTATTGAGCATGGAAAAAACGGTTGGATTGTGGAAGCTGGTTCTACTGCTGCTATTGAAGAAATGATAAGTGAGCTTCTAAGCAATCCGCAACAAATTGCTGCTGCGGGTAAAGAAGCAATGGAAACTGCACGCATGCGTCCATGGAAAGTATATGGCAGCGAATTAGCAAACGCCATTTGGAATTTTACAGATAAAAAAAGCAAGAGAAATGACCAACAGCATTTTGCATAACAGGAGCGCAGGACTTGATTTAGCCCGCAGCCTTGCTATCAGCATGGTTATCTTCTCTCATTTTGCTGTGCACAGCCTTGAATCATTTGGATTTTGGGGCGTAGAATTGTTCTTTGCATTAAGCGGTTTTCTTATTGGCCAGATTTTATGGAAGACATATGAATCTGCTCCCAAATGGTCTTTCCCATACATTTTCAATTTCTGGTCTCGCAGGTGGTGGCGCACATTGCCCAATTATTATCTCTTTTTAATTGTGTTACTGATAGGTTCAATTTTTTCTGCGGAAGGCATGCCCGCATTTAAGGAAGTATCAAAATTTTTCTGGTTTGGCCAGGATTTTACAAAGGGCTATTATGGATTTTTTCCTGTATCGTGGAGTTTGTGCATTGAGGAATGGTTTTATCTATTATTTCCATTGGTGCTTTTTTTATTGTCTTTATTGCCCATTTCAAAGAAGACAGGTTTTCTTTTTACGTTACTGATATTTTTTGCAGGCTGTTTCTTTTTGCGCATTGCATTAACCAGGCAGGGCAATGCTGGTATCTTAAGAATTATTACCCTTGGAAGATTAGATGCAATCGCCTGCGGTGTATTGATTGCTTTTTGGAACACTATAAAAAAGCCTTCTATTCAATGGAAGAGAATTGCTTTTGCAATTGGCCTGGTAATATGGATGATTTTGTTAGGCGGCATTTTGCTTCACTTTATAACTTATGAAAAATTAATAGAAAGACCCGATGCGCTTTTCCTGGTGCCATTTGGTTTTGCTTTAATGCTGCCATTTATCAGTTTGCTTAAAATAGAAAAACCTAAGTTCAGGCTTTTTGCATTGGCGGTTGAGAAGATAAGCTTGTGGTCCTATTCAATTTATCTGAGTCATTTGCCTGTGATGTGGGCCGTATATAGTTTAACAGAAAGTATCCGCTCAAGTACTATCGGAAACCTGGTATCAAAAATATTGGGATTGGTAATTACCATAATAATATCAGCTTTATTATTTAAATATTTTGAAGAACCATTAACTAAAAAAAGACCGGCAACATTAAAGCTTAAGAGAGAAAAAATGAAAGCCGATCTTATAAACCATAATGAAAACACTTAAATCAATAGTTATGCCTTTTTGAGAAAATGTTAAACCTTAAACCTTATGCCTGATACTAACCTTATGCCTGCCACATTGCACAATAGAAGTTTTGGATTAGACCTTGCAAGAGCCATTGCTATTAGCATGGTGCTCTGTTCACATTTTGCAGCACATAGCCATAAAATATTCGGATTTGGTTTTTGGGGGGTTGAATTGTTTTTTGGCTTAAGTGGTTTTTTGATAGGACAGATATTATGGAAAACATACGATGGAACTTCAGCGTGGTCGTTTGCAGAGATTTTTAATTTTTGGCAACGGCGTTGGTGGAGAACCTTGCCAAATTATTACTTGTTTCTTTTCATTTTAATAATTGCATCATTGATAAACGGAGAAAATTTTTCATGGGTAATACTGCCAAGCTTTTTTTGGTTTGGTCAGAATTTCATAAAAGGATTCTATGGATTCTTCCTGGTTTCATGGAGCCTTTGCATTGAAGAATGGTTTTATCTTCTTTTTCCATTGGTGCTTTTACTGTTCTCTAAATTGAAGATTCAGAAAAAGAAATCTTTTGTGCTTACGTTACTTGTTTTTTTTATTGGTTCTTTTCTCATAAGGCTACACTTATACAGTCTTGGAAATTCCGGGCTTATAAGGATTGTAACAATTGCCAGGTTAGACGCTATAGCTTCTGGTGTATTAATTGCTTTCTGGCTGCTTGTAATTAAACCAACCTTGCTATGGAAAAAGATTGCTTTCTTTTCAGGCATGGTTATATGGTTGCTTCTGCTAATTGGTTTTTTTACAAATTTTATAGACTACGATACATTAACAGATACACCCGGCTATGATCAACCTGTAAAAAATTCTCTGGTGCTTCTTTTGGCGCCGTTGGGTTTTTCACTGATGCTGCCGCTGGCAAGTTTATTAAACCTTACATCAAAAGCGCTTCTTTTTGTAAGAATCGCAATTGAAAAAATAAGTCTTTGGTCTTATTCTATTTACCTAAGTCACCTGCCGGTAATGTGGGCTGTGTACAAGATTACAGAACGCATTCGGGTGAATGTGTATGGTAACCTGTTTTCAAAATTTGTGGGGCTTACAGTTACTATCGCCATTTCCGCTTTATTATTTAAATATTTTGAAGAACCATTAACCAAAAAACGCCCTGCGCAAAAAGGGGTTTATATCAAACAAAACGGAATCAGTTAAATGAACCAGGGTTTAAACCAACTTGAAAATATGAGTGATTGGGTAGTTCGCCCCAAAACAAAAGGGCGTGCAAAACCGTGGGCTAAAAAAACTCCTATAGAAAAAATTAAAGCGGCTATCTGGCTTTACTTTTTGCTAATCATTTTTGAAGGAGCATTGCGCAAATGGGTGCTGCCGTTCCTGGCCACACCGCTTCTCATTGTAAGAGATCCAATAGCGCTATGGATTCTTATCACGGCATACAGAAATAATCTTTTTCCAAAGGTGAGCTATGTTATTATTATGAATATGCTTGGCATATTGGGAATAATAACAGCGGTTTCTATGGGGCATGGAAATATTATGGTGGCATTATTTGGCGCCAGAATTTACATGCTGCACTTTCCATTGATGTTTGTAATAGGCAAAGTATTTACGCACAAAGATGTAGTTGATGTTGGCAAGATTACGCTATGGATATCCATACCGATGTTAGTACTGATAGCACTTCAGTTTTATACGCCACAATCAAGTTGGTTTAACAGAAGCGTTGGCGGAGGGTCTGAAGGTGGCGGCTTTGATGGTGCTATGGGCTTCTTTAGACCTCCTGGTACTTTTTCATTCACAAGTGGCACCACAGCCTTTTTCAGTTTTGCTGCCTGTTATGTTTTTTATTTTTTGCTCAATCCTACTCTAATAAAACGCTGGCTGTTGTTTGGTGCTACAGCAGCGGTATTGGCATCTATACCACTTTCTATCAGCCGTACATTGTTTTTCCAGATTGGTGTTAGTGGATTATTTGCTTTTATGGCCGTAATACAAAAACCAAAATACCTTGGTAAAATGATGATGGCTGTTGGTGGTGGTTTAATAGCAGTTGCATTGCTTAGTACAACCAGTTTTTTTCAAACAGCCATGGGCGCATTCTTTGCACGATTTGAATCTGCCAGTGAGTTTGAAGGAGGATTGAAAGGTTCTTTGGGTGATAGGTTTTTAGGAAGCTTGATTGAGTCTGTATTTGGAAATGCGAAGGTGCCATTTTGGGGATATGGATTGGGCATGGGTACAAATGTTGGAAGCATGTTGCTTTCGGGTGCAGTGGTGTTCCTGATTGCAGAGGGAGAGTGGGCAAGAATTATTGGTGAGATGGGGCCGCTGCTGGGTATTGCAATTATAGTTGTGCGTTTAGCCCTCTCCGTTAAGCTTTCACTTGCCAGTTACAAAAAAGTAAGGAAGGGCGATTTGCTTCCCTGGTTGCTGTTAAGTTTCGGTGTTTTAAACATAGCACAGGGACAATGGGCTCCGCCAAACTTGCTGGGCTTTTCAACGCTTATTGGCGGATTGATCATTGCTTCCTTAAAAAAAGAAAGAAAAGAACCCGTAATTATTGAAAGAAAAATAACACAGGGAACAAATCATGAAGATAGTTCTGATTGGCAATTATAAACCAGATGGGCAGGAAAGCATGGAACGCTTTGCGCAAATGCTCTATGCAGGCTTTAAAAGAAAAGGGCTTGCATGTGAGATATGGCGTCCGCATGTTTATTTTGGCAAGCTGACTTCAGATACCACCAAAGGCTATGGAAAATGGCTGGGCTATATTGATAAATGGATGTTGTTTCCCATAGCAATCCGTATTCGTTTATTAAAGAAGCAATACAGGCAAGCAGATATAAGGTTTCATATTGGCGATCATTCAAACGCACCTTACCTGGCACATTTGCCAAAATATAAATCCGGCATTACCTGTCATGATGTATTGGCCATACGCGGTGCTTTAGGATATGCAGATGCATATTGCCCGGCTTCTGCTATGGGAAAAGTTTTGCAGAAATGGATATTGCGCAATCTTTTAAAATCAAAACACATTGCACTGGTATCCGGCAAAACGAAGATGCAATTGATGGAGTTGGCCAATAACAAAAAAGATAATGATCAGCACTGGGAAATTATATTAAATGCCTTCAATGCTGATTTCTATAAAACGGATAAAGCTACAACAGCAAGCTTGTTGGGAGAATCGGGGATAGATGCAAATACGCCTTATCTGCTGCATGTGGGTTCAGATTTACCACGCAAGAACAGGAAGTTATTGCTGGAGATGGTTCATCAGTTGAATGGAAGCTGGAAAGGAAAAATTTGTTATGCCGGATACCCGCTTGAGCAAGAGCTTGTTTCGCTGGCAGATTCCTTGCAGTTGAGCGACAGGATTATTTCTGTAAAGCAACCCAGCCATCAGCAGCTTCTTGCATTGTATAGCCAGTGCGAGGCTTTTGTGTTTCCTTCTTTTTCTGAAGGATTTGGTTGGCCGGTGATAGAAGCGCAGGCTTGCGGTGCACCGGTTATTGCAAGCAACATAGAACCAATGCCGGAAGTGAGTGGTGGTGCCGCTATTCATGCAGCGCCTGCCAATGCAAATGAATTTGCAGCAGGCTTTCTTCAATTGCAGAATGAAGCAATAAGAGAAAAATTGATAGAGCAGGGATATGAAAACGCGAAACGTTTTGATCCCGATGTAATGATTGCAGCTTATTGCAGGCTGTATAAAATAGCATAACAAACAATGAAGATTTTAAAAATAATTACTTTTTTTCTGCCATGGTTCCTTCGTCGCAAGGCGCTTAACAGTTGGTTTGGGTTTGAAATACATCCTAAAGCAAGTATCGGCTTGTCATGGATTTTCCCAAAGAAATTGATAATGGCAGAAGGCAGCCGAATAGATCATTTTTCTGTAGCCATTAATCTTGATAGTATTGAGATGCGTGAAAAATCTTTTATAGGAAGAAACAATTGGATAACAGGTTTTCCTACGGGTTCAGATTCTGTGCATTTCAAACACCAGCAAGATAGAAAAGCTGCTTTGTTCATGGATACTTTTTCGTCGGTTACAAAGCATCATCATTTAGATTGTACCAACATTATTAAGATAGGAAAATATGCAACGGTTGCAGGTTATCAATCGCAATTGCTTACACATTCTATCAATGTTGTAAAGAATATACAGGATAGTGAACCTATTGATATTGGTGAATATACTTTTATTGGCACTAACGTAGTAATACTGGGTGGTGCTGTATTGCCCGCTTATTCTGTATTAGGCGCAAAATCATTATTGAACAAAGCCTACACGGAAGAATGGAAACTCTATGGCGGCGTTCCTGCAAAAACTATCAGTGATATACCTAAAAACGCAGCATACTTTAACCGTACAGATGGCTATGTTTACTAATTATACAGATATAAAATCAAATGGCCGCAGCAGCATGCGCATATTGCATGTTATTGGCGAGATTGATCCAAAGCTTGGTGGTGTTGGTCAGGCAGTGCGCAGCATGATTGGCGCATTGGCAGCTATGGGTATACACAATGAAACAGTTTCGCTGGATGCGCCTACTGCACCCTTCATTAAGAGCGAACCATTTGCCATACATGCAACAGGCCCCGGTAAAGGCCCTTGGTTTTATAATGCCAACCTTTATAAATGGCTTACCGAAAATCTTTTTCAGTATGATAAAGTGATCATACATGGCCTTTGGCGCTATCATGCATACGCGGTAAGCAAAGCCTGGCATCACTTAAAAAAGAATGCAGCTTTAAACAGCAAGGTATTACCGCAAGTGTACATTATGCCGCATGGCATGCTTGACCCGTATTTTCAAAATGCAAAAACAAGAAAGTTAAAAGCCATAAGAAACAATCTCTATTGGCGATTTATAGAAAAAAATGTAGTTAACAATGCTGCAGGTTTACTTTTTACCTGCGAAGAAGAATTAAGGCTGGCAAGAATTCCCTTTCAGCCCTATTCACCCAAAAGTGAAAAGGTAGTAGGGCTTGGCGTAGAAAACCCACCTGCATTTGCAGAAAGTATGAAACATGCTTTGCAGGAAAAATGCAAAGGATTAAATGGCGCACCTTACCTGCTTTTTTTAAGCAGGATTCATGAAAAAAAAGGTGTTGATCTTTTAATACAGGCTTATGCTGCACTGGTAGAAAATAGTAATGGAGAAATTCCTTTCAAATTGGTAATAGCAGGGCCCGGGCTTGATACGCCTTATGGTGAAAAAATAAAATCGCTTGCAGCGACAGTACGCAATGCAGCTGAAAATATTTTCTTCCCCGGCATGCTTACGGGTGATGCAAAGTATGGCGCCTTCTATGGTGCTGAAGCTTTTATCCTGCCCAGCCACCAGGAGAATTTTGGAATAGCTGTAGTGGAAGCATTGGCTTGTGGCAAACCCGTGCTCATTTCCAACCAGGTAAATATCTGGCGAGAGATTGAAGCAAGTGGCGCCGGCATTGTAGCAGATAATACATTGGAAGGAACAAGTGCATTAATGAAACAATGGGTTTCATTATCATCAATTGAAAAAAAGGAAAAAGGAATGCAGGCGGTGGATTGCTATAAAAAATATTTTGCTTTAACACCAGCGGCGCAACGCCTTTTGTCTGCGCTGGGTTCATAAATATTCAATAGCAGTATTAATGAAAACGCCCTTTGTCAATATTATTAATTAAAAAACAAGTCAATGCTTTCAGGTCATAGTTCAAATAGCGCTGATCCATACTTAAGGCCGCCTTTTCCATTTGTGGACAAGCTGCGCCGTTATACATGGAGCACTGCATGGCTATTGCTTTGCAGGTGGACACCCAACCCCATGCATAATTGGAGAAGAGCAGTGCTGAAAATGTTTGGTGCAAAGATTAGCGAGAAAAATTTCATTTATCCTAGTTGCAAAATATGGGCACCCTGGCTTTTGCAAACAGAAGAAGTGGTGACCATTGGGCCGGATGTAGAGATATACAATCCTGGCGGCATAAGGCTGGGCCATCATAGCATTATTTCTCAGGGCGCATTCATTTGCGGTGCTACGCACGATTACAACAGCGCTGATTTTACTTACATAAAAAAAGAAATAGTGCTAGCGCCCTACGCATGGATATGTGCTCATGCAGTGGTATTGCCAGGCGTTACGTGCGGTGAAGGAAGTGTGTTGGGAGCAGCAGCCATTACATCACGCGACTTAAAGCCCTGGACAGTTTATGCAGGCAATCCTGCAAGAGCAGTGGCAGCAAGAAACAATTTTACAACAGAATCAAAAGCAATAGTGACTGCATGATAAAAGATAACGCTAACTCCGTATTGTATGATGTGTGCGTAATAGGCAGTGGCCCTGTTGGTATTGTTGTTGCGCTTGAGTATGCCCGGTTGAATGCAGACAAAAAAGTTGCATTGATTGAGTATGGCTCACGCAACCAGCCTGCTACCAACAAACTGGATGATGCAATAGAAATAAAAAACCTGGTAAACCATCACCCTCCTTATGAATGTACTAATAAAGGACTAGGAGGCTCTTCTGCTACCTGGGGTGGCAGGTGTGTAATGTATGATGATGTGGATTTTATTGACAGATCTATTGTGAATGATGGATGTACCTGGCAGCCTTCTATTTTTACGGATGCAAAAAAGTATTTGCCTATTGCTGTAAAATATTTTGAATGCGGTGATCCTGCCTTTGATTTAAAAGAGATAGAAGAATTTAAAAATACGCGGATTGCCGAGAATTTTAAGCCGGGTCATATCACCGACACTGTTGTTGAGCGTTGGAGCATGCCAACACGTTTTGGCAGCAGGTATGCTGAAGAAATAGCACAACAAGCAAATCTAACATTAATAGAAAATACCGCAGCCGTATCTTTTTCGGCACCAGGTGAAGATGGAACTGTAGCTGACCTAACCATTATAAACAATGGCACCGGGGAAGTTGCAATTGTAAGGGCAAAGAATTTTGTTATTGCTGCGGGCACACAAGAAACAACAAGATTGCTTTTGCGCAATCCTCAGATGTTTAATAAAATAGGCGGAGCGCCAAAAAGCCTTGGCAAATATTACCAGGGACATGTATCTGGTAAGATTGCCTCTATAAAATTTACAGGAGATCCTAAAAAAACAGACTATGGTTTTCTAAGAGATAAAGAGGGCATTTATTTACGCAGGCGTTTCCAGTTTTCTGCAGATTTTTTAAAAGAAAAAAATCTGTTGAATACAGCTATCTGGTTAGACAACCCATTGTATTTTGATCCAAAACACAAGAGTGGCGCAATGTCTTTTATGTACCTGGCCATGATAACGCCCATACTTGGCAAGAAGCTGGCGCCGCCTGCAATTGCGCATTCTGTTACAAAAGGCAAAGTAACAAAAGTGCACAAGCACCTGTGGAATATTGTAAGAGGATTGCCAGGTTCATTAATTACGCCGTTTTCTATTTTTTATAAACGCTACCTGCTTAAAAGAAAATTGCCTGGTGTTTTTCTATATAGCCCTACCAATACTTATGCATTGCATTTTCATGCTGAGCAGGTGCCGGAAGAGAGCAATAGAATGGAACTGGCTGCAGACGGAGAAACGCTGTTAATTCATTATGAACTGATGGATGCTGATGTAAACTCTGTAATACAATTGCACGATGAACTGGACAAGTGGTTGAGGGAAACCGGTGCAGGGGAACTGCAATACTGGTATGGTAAAGAAGAATTGCCTGCTGCTATACGTAGTATTTCAAAAGACGGCATTCATCAGTCTGGCACCACAAGAATAGCGGCTTCAGCAAAAGATGGCGTGGTAGATGAACAGTTAAAAATTTTTGGAACCAGCAATGTATACATAGCCAGTTGCTCTAATTTTCCAACATCCGGGCAGGCAAACCCTACTTTTATGGCAGGTGTTTTTTCCGTTAGGCTGGCGCATCATTTGTCTGCAAAAGACAAATAATTAGCATTGCTGTTTTTTAATAAGATTCATTATTTGTGCCCTTGTTAAACACATATTGTTGTTTGCCGCTGCATCTGTAGAGATGTAATTTTTTAAGCACAATATATTTGTATGATTTTTCCTTTAAAAAAGATTGCAAAAAAACTTTCCAGCGATATAACAGAAGTGCCTGAAGTATTTACAGGTACAGAGTTTGCTTCTTTAAATGGGTTAAGGGCTATTTGTGTTACGTTGGTATTGGTATTTCATATTGTACTTTCCTATAAGCTGGATTTTGATTTTTACCCCCTGGCAGGAATTGGCGTACAGTTTTTCTTTGTATTAAGTGGTTTTCTCATTACCACTTTGTTGCTGAAGGAAAAAGTATACACAGGAAAGGTATCGCTAAAGAATTTTTATATAAGGCGATGTTTGCGCATTTTGCCAGTAGCTTATTTGTATTTATTGGTTGTTGCGGCTTTAAAAATTGTTTTTCACCTTCAATTAGAATGGACACCTATCATAGCCAGTTTTCTATTTGTTAGAAATTTTTTTCAGGCTTATGGAGGGCTTAATCATTTAACAGGACATTACTGGTCGCTGGCAGTAGAAGAACAGTTCTATTTGTTTTTTCCGCTTATTATAAAAAAGAACATCAACTTGTATACCTACTTTCTTTTATTTATTATCGCATTCTCCCTGGTAATTGATTTGCCAGGCATGCACAGCATTTGGTTAGAAAATAAATTTCTGTTGTTAGTAAGCCAGTTTTTTTCTCAATTTTTAGGGATAGCCATCGGCTCACTCTTTTCTGTACTGCTTTTTAAGAAGATAATTTTTGTGGCTGGTAGCTTTTTATATAAGCCTTTGCTGAGTTTACTATTGATGGCGATGGCTGTAGGGGCAACTTTTTTTCATACCTATCTTACCAATCTGCTGATTATTGTGGAGAGTGTTGCGTTTGCGTTAATCATTCTCATTAACATTAAAAAGCCGGCCAGGCCTAATTTTGTTTTTACTTTTTTAAACTGGAAACCAATACAGTTTATTGGTATTCTCTCATTTAGTTTATACATCTGGCAACAGCCTTTTACATTGGGCCAGAAGTACATCGCTGAAATGAGTTTTTTTAAACAGTTTCATAGCCTTGCATTGAAAGATGTACTGCTTATGATAGCATCACTTTCAGTTTTATTTGTTATTGCCTGTACGTCTTATAATTTTTACGAGAAAAGATTTTTAAAAGCCCGAAACAAATTCAAAGAAGTTTAGTATTCACTCAACTAAGTTTATTATATGCCCCTTGATTTAACAATAGCCATACCCGTAAAAAACGAGGAGAAAAACCTGGCAGGCTGCCTGGATGCTATCGGCAATGATTTTGCCAGCAAAGTTGTGTTGATTGATTCTGGCAGTACGGATGGTACGCATGCAATAGCAAACCGCTATGGCGTGGAAGTAATCAATTTTGAATGGAATGGCGAGTTTCCCAAGAAAAGAAACTGGTATTTGCGCAATCATACTCCTGCAACTGCATGGATACTTTTTTTGGATGCAGATGAATATATAACGCCTGCATTTAAGAAAGAGGTGCAAAAAGAATTGGCCAATACAGACAAAGTGGGTTATTGGCTTAACTATACTATTTATTTTATGAACCGTAAATTAAAGGGCGGGTATCCCCTGAATAAGCTGGCTCTTTTTCGTATAGGTGCCGGCGAGTATGAAAGAATAGACGAAAAACAATGGAGCAGGTTGGATATGGAAATACACGAGCACCCAATACTAACAGGTAAAACAGGCCACATAAAAAGCAAAATAGATCATCGCGACTTTCGTGGCATTGCCCATTATATCAGCAAACACAATGATTATTCCAGTTGGGAGGCGGGAAGGTTTATTAAAACTTATAACAGCGCAGACAGATCTGAGTGGACCTGGAAGCAGAAATTGAAATATGGATTAATGAACACGCCATTTATTGGCCCGGTCTATTTTTTCAGCAGTTACTTTTTGTTGGGTGGTTTCAGAGACGGTGCCAGAGGCTTTGCGTTCGCCATTATGAAAATGGCTTATTTCACAGAGACCTATTGCAAGATTAAAGAACAGCGGGACGCTGGCTAGCAAAAAAGCTTTGCCACCAGGAAATGCGCTCATATGGTACTGGCGCATAAATTTTAATTTTTTTTCGGTCATGCGTGCCCGTTGAAATTTTAGCTTAGCGATCATGATTAGCACTGGTAAAATGCACTCAGTTGCCTGTGAAATTGATTAGAGATAGTCTGGAATGCCACGATTTTTGGTGTTTTGGGGATCATGATTGTCTTAAAAAATAATTTTGATATAATTTTTTTTCTACATATATTTGGTATAATCACGTACGGATGAGAACTATGCTCCCCCTGTCTGTCACAAAAGACATTTGACGTCGGAAATTCCCATTGCTTCCGAAAAGTTTTTGACCCTAATCCAATATAATCCTGATTAGCCTGCGCTTTCTTGCTGTATGTTGTACCTGGCACATTTGCCCCGGTATATAATTTGTTTCCCGCATTATCTCTTTTGCCTACTTAACTACGATGCTTGTTTTATGCTGCTGGTGCATTTATGCCCAACACTTAAAATGTGCATCTACTATATCCGTATTGTTTGAAAACGAAAGATTGGTTTTGAATATTTATTCTTAAAAAATCGAAGTATGAACTTATCCAAAGAATGGTATGCCCTTTACACAAAACGTGGAAGTGAAAAAAAAGTAACAGCAAGGCTCGAAAGAAGAGGCATTGCTTATTACTGCCCATTAAACCTTGTTGCATCAGAAAATGGAAAATTGCAATACGCCCCATTGTTTCCATCGTTGGTTTTTGTACATGTTACAGCAAATGAAAGAAGCACACTAACAAGCATTGCGGATGTAATAAATATTGTTTACCGTCTGCAGCATTTTGCTGTATTCAGCGATGAGGAAATAGAGAGCATCCGCCTTTTTCTGAAAAAGCACGAAACTGTGCAGGTAGAAAAAATCTCTTTTCAGCACTTACAGGCAGTTAACAGCATTACAAGCACCATGCATGTTTGTGATGACAAAGAAAGCCTTCTTACAGGTAATGATGTACTTGACCTGCCTGCACTGGGTTACAGGTTAATGGCGTCTTACAAATCTTACAGCACTGTAAAACTGATAAGAAAAACACCAACAGGTATTTATAAAACAGCCAATAACCTGGCTTGGGTATTTGGCTTAAAGGCAAACAGCAGGCTCTAATCTTTATATACTGTTACTTTTACCAACTGCGTAATTTTTTTCCGGTACCATCAGATTTTTCCAGCGGCGGAATGATTTGGTGGTTTTTTTATGCCTGTTCTTAATGACTGATGTGAAAAATAATCGGGTCTTATAGCATTGCATGTCGAAAAATTAAATGCTTATATTCGCACCGAATATTTTTACTATGGCATTAAAGTATAAAAGAGTATTATTAAAGCTTTCAGGTGAGGCATTGATGGGTAAAAGCGACGAAGGTTATGAACCATTAAGTCCGGCAATTCTTGCACAATATGCCAAAGAGGTAAAAACGATTGTAGATGCGGGCGCAGAGCTGGCTATAGTAATTGGTGGTGGTAATATTTATCGCGGCATGAACGAGGCTGAGACCGGTATAGAAAGGGCACATGGCGATTATATGGGCATGCTGGCCACAGTAATAAACGGTATGGCATTGCAGGCTGCATTGGAAAAAGCAGGAGTATATACCAGGCTGCAAAGTGCCATTAAGATGGAACAAATTGCCGAGCCTTACATACGCAGGCGTGCTATGCGCCATGTAGAAAAAGGTAGGGTAGTGATTTTTGGAGCAGGTGACCGGCAATCCTTATTTTACTACAGATACTGCCGGTTCATTGCGTGCTATAGAAATAAAAGCAGAAGTTATATTGAAAGGAACACGTGTAGACGGCATTTATACGGCAGACCCGGAAAAAGATCCTAAAGCAATAAAATACGATACCATTTCTTTTGCAGAGTGCATTTCCAAAAACCTGAAGGTAATGGATATGACGGCCTTTACACTTTGTATGGAAAATCAATTGCCTATTATAGTGTTTGATATGAATAAGCCAGGCAACTTGCTAAAAGTGGTCCAGGGCGATAATGTAGGAACACTGGTAAAATAAAAAAGAATCCCCGGCCAAGAACCGGGGATTTTTTTTTGCAGAAAGAATATGATTTGACAAGCGCTGCATTAACTGATAAATGTAAAAGTTTTCTGGTAAAACTCACCCACTATTGGCAATGGTTTTTCTTCTCCGTTTACGGCCGCAATAATTCCTAGAATAATGAATATAATAATGACAATCCAAATGAAAGGAAGGAGAAAGAATACAAATGGGATAATAAAAATTAAAAAGATAATGGCTATATAGAGTGCAATACCCGTAACCATAATGCCAAACGACTGGCGTAGATGAAAATGGGCCAATGAACTTCTTTCCGCTGCTGGCGCACCATTGTAGCTTACCAGGGCGATGATCCATCCAATTAGAGTAAGATAGCTTACCCAAGCAATTGTTTTTTGATCCATGATGAGGGGTTTTTAAAGTGATGAAGTAATTTTGTTAAGTTACTTTATCACCAGAAAAAGAAAAAAACAAATTATGAACATAGCCGATATAAGAATAGAGTACAAACAAAAGTCTTTGCAGGAGCGTGATGTTGATAGCAACCCTTTTAAGCAGTTTGAAAAATGGTGGAATGAAGCAACACACGCTGCCATTGAAGAGGTAAATGCAATGACGCTGGCAACTGCTTCTGCAGATGGTGTTCCTGCTGCACGCATTGTTTTACTGAAAGGTTTTGATGAACGCGGTTTTGTATTCTTTACCAATTACGAAAGTTATAAAGGTTTGCAGCTATTGGAAAACCCGCGGGCATGCCTTGTTTTTTTCTGGAAAGAAATGGAAAGGCAGGTGCGCATTACAGGCCTGGTTGAAAAAACAAGTGCTGCAGAAAGCGATGAATATTATAACAGCCGTCCAGCGGGTAGTCGCTTAGGTGCATGGTCTTCGCCACAAAGCAAAGTGATAGAGAACAGGCAATGGCTTGAAAACAATGAAAAAGCTTTTGCAAAAAAATTTGAAGGAGCTACAGTTACAAGACCTGCGTTTTGGGGAGGTTACCGGGTAAAACCTGTTACAATAGAATTTTGGCAGGGAAGACCCAGTCGCTTGCATGATCGCATACAATACAGTATGCAGGAGAATAACAATTGGATAATAGAACGTTTAGCACCATAGTTGGTTGCTCAGTTGATTAGTTGATAGGTAAGCATTTTAAACACTAACAGATCAACTAATCAACCGACCAATCAATCAATTACTTGGTTTTTTTAGCAGCCGCTGGTTTTACAGGAGTAGCTGTTTTTGCAGATCTGCTTTTGCCAAAAGAACCTTTGAATATTTTACCTTTTTTTGTTTTTTTATCACCTCTTCCCATAATATCTTTTTTAAACTTTTGATGAAATAATTTATTGCAAGCTATTTATTTGATAAGCTGTAAAGATAAGCTGCAAAAAAATAAAAGCCCCGAAACGTATTAGCACAGTAACGGGGCTTTTACGTGTAGCACAAAGGCTACTTATAATTTTGCAGACAATTCTTTTCCTGCTTTGAATTTTGCCACTTTGCGGGCTTTAATTTTAATAACAGCGCCGGTTTGAGGGTTACGACCATTGCGGGCAGCTCTTTTGCTTACAGAGAAAGTACCAAAACCTACCAATGTAACTTTACCGCCACCTTTTAAAGTTTTTGTTACTGCTTCAATGAAAGAATCAAGCACTGCATTACCCTGTGTTTTTGTAATGCCGGCATCGTCAGAAATTTTTGCAATTAATTCAGCTTTGTTCATAGTGTGATGTTTTAAAATTTAACGCCCGGCAAATTTAGAAGGTTTTGCTTTCCGGCAAAATTTTTTTATTGATTTTTGAAAACTTTAAAATTGCTGTAAACCCGCGTGGAACAAGCATTTCAGGTGTTTCATGACAAATGCACAAAACAATATTGATAATTACTTGTCTTGTGAAACCCTTTACCAGCCTGTGTTTCAATTATATCTATACCAAACCGCCTGCCAGCAAGACATTTGCAGGTATTATGTGAATAAATTTTTTGCACACATCTTTAATTTAATTTTCACGAGGCATTGTATTTTTTGTCATCGTCTTTATTTTATTATTTTTCTTTTATACAAACAAATAACAATGCTATTGCAAGTCATTATATAAAACAAAAGTGGCCGCCCTTGCGGAACGGCCTAACTTAAACTAACACTAAGGATACAAGAGAGCAGTAAATGTTTTTAATTAGAAAACCATACGGATACCTTTTCTGATTATTGCTGTGTAGTTTCTATCTGTATTTAATTCTCTTACTTTACGATGATCGCCTCCTTTTAATTCTATCTGTTGTCCATTGGCAGCAGTTACTGCATCAAAATCTATAGCAGATATTACACGACCAATTTTTATTCTGCCTGTTGCTACTGCACCACGTTGTATAATGGTAACACCATTGTATACCACCGGGCTGGTAACAGTAAACGTGATAGACTGTTTGCGATCGTCACTCTGGCTGATGTCTTCACGCAGGTAAAGATTTACCTGGAGTTTATCATCAATTAATATTTCTCTTTTTTCTACACGTTTAGGTGGCTCCGGTTTTTTCT
This sequence comes from Chitinophagaceae bacterium, assembly GCA_047602295.1. Lineage (GTDB taxonomy): Bacteria > Bacteroidota > Bacteroidia > Chitinophagales > Chitinophagaceae > JACMLD01. The sequence goes on from JASGHP010000001.1 coordinate 851,702, forward strand.
CTGGCTCAACTACCACCGGCACTACTTTTTCTTTTGTTTCATTCGGTGTATTTTTTTTATCCTCTCTCGTCGTTTCTTTTTTTATGGTATTTTTTTTCTCAGGTTTATCGTCTGTGGCTTCTGTATTTTCTTTTGGTGTAACTGGGTTTACAATTACCGGAACAGGATCATTCCGTTGTGTATTGTTTCCGATGTTTAAAGCCAGCACTTCTTTTTTTACACTGTCTTTCTTTAAAGCAATTTTATTATCTGTGTCTATCGCAGAATCTTTCTTTTTACCAAAAGAGATAAACAGGAATACCAGCAACAAAACCAATACACCTGCGCCGGTAAGAATATAGGGCAGCTTTTTATTCAGCAATACATTGCGCTCAAAAGTTTGTAGTGGAGAAACTTTGGTAGCCATGCCTTCTACTGTATCAATCCTGGTGGCAAGATTATCGGCTACCACTGTCATTCTTCCATCTGCCAACACAGTAAGTGCAGCAGAGCCAGCGCTTAAGATGGTAGAAGGTGTTTTCTTTTGTTGTTGCGCCAATACGCTAAGGTCTGTATCCCTGCAATCTGGAAATGCAGCAATCAATGCCTGTTGCAATGCTTTTGCATCCGTGTAGCGGTTCTCTGGCTTTTTCTCCAGCGCCTTCATTACAATGGTATTGAGCGCAGGCGGCAAATCCGGGTTAAGATTTTTTAACGGAGCAGGTTTCTTTTTCAAAATATCCTGCATCAGCATGTAATCAGAATTGCTTTCAAAAGGTAGTTTGCCAGAGAGTAATTCATACATAGTAATGCCCACTGCATAAATATCTGATGCAACAGATGGATCTTTTCCTTCTATAATTTCAGGCGCTAAAAACTCTACAGTGCCAATCACACGGTTTACCTGCGTTAGTTTTTGTTCGCCTGCAATTTTTGCGATGCCGAAATCCATCAGCTTTACAATGCCTTCTGGTGTAACTATTAAATTGGAAGGTTTAATGTCCCTGTGAAAAATTCCTTTTTTGTGCGCATGCTGCAATCCTTCCAATGCCTGCACAAACATGGCTACAATAAATTTCCAGGGAATGCTTTGGTATGTTTTGGCAAGACTGTCAAGGTTGGTGCCTTCTACATATTCCATCACCATATAAAACTGCCCTTCCTGTTCTATAAAGTTGTAGATAACAGCTATGTTTGGATGCAACAGTCTTGCCAACACCTGTGCTTCTTTTTTGAAACGATCCAATACCTGCGCTTGCCTTATCATAGAAGTGTGCAGCATCTTTAATGCTACTTCTCTTCCCAACACATTGTCTACCGCTTTGTAAACAATGCCCATACCTCCTTCACCCAAGTGAGAGACTATCCTGTAGTTTTGAATATATTGTCCAATCATGGTAAATCAATTTCTTTGGTTACTGGTAAAACGATATCCCTTGTTTCTTTGGATACCGGTGTAGTAATTGCATTTTCACGTTCTGCCAATACCACCGTTATGTTATCGTGGCCCCCTCTTTTTTTTGCTTCTTCTACCATTTGTGCCGCTGCTTCCTGCAAACTGGTGTTGCTTAATATAGCGGCCAGTTCATCATCATTCAGATAATCGTATAACCCATCTGAACAAAGCAATAGCCGATCATTGTCCTCAAACAACATAGCCGCCTTGCCGGCATCTACACGAACCTGTGGTTTTGTGCCCATAGCATTGGTAAGAATATTGCGTTGCGGATGCTCTTCTGCCTCCGCCGCTGTTATTTCTCCTTTGTTCACCAATTCCTGCACGTAGGTGTGATCCTGTGTTATACGACTGATGGTATTTTGCTTAAGTATATAAGCACGGCTGTCACCAACATGAGCATAGTACAAATGCTGGTTGTTTACCACCAATGCGGTGCAGGTAGTGCCCATGCCTCTTTGTGCAGGGTTTGCAGCCGCAGCATCAAAAATGTTTTTATTGGCCAGTGTAAAAACTTTGCTCAATTGTTTTTCTATGTTGCTATTGCCATCATTTTTAAAATACTCGCGGCTTACAATTTCTGTTGCCATTTTACTGGCAACTTCTCCTGCCTGGTGGCCACCCATACCATCTGCTACCATTAACAAGCATCCCTTTTCCATCGCATCATCAGCCATTCGCACAAAGAGGCCAGCATCTTCATTGTTGGTGCGTATATTGCCCAGGTCGCTTAATATAACCACTTTAATGTCTTTAGCAGTTGCTGTATTGGCACTGTTTGCTATGGGCTGTTGTTTTGTTTTATTGCTGCCAAATAGTTTTCTCCAGCTCATGGTTATGGGTTTAATTTTTCCAAATTGTATTCGTATGCACTGCGCCTGTCTGTTATTTCTACCTGTACTTTTTTGTCTGCGTAGCCATCTGCATGTATAGTGAACTCAATATTCTGCCCAGGCACACCCGTTATATCGCAAGGCACTGCTTTTTGCTGACCATCGGGAAATATAAGCGTAGCGTTATCAATGCTAGGCGTATTGATTTTTATTGTACGCTCTGTTGTATTATGCTGAACAGGAGCAACACCAGTAGTGTCTGCCAGCATATCATGCGGGATATCTTGCGCAGAATTTTTTTTGCCTGAGAGCGCAACGATTAGTAACAATAATAGTATACCGGATGCAGCAATTATTTTTTTGGGAGTGAACCAATTTCGGTTGTTTATCTCCGGTAGTGCTGGTTTGGCAAAAGTTTTTTGCTCCTGGCCGATAAAACATGCTAGTGCTTCCGCTGCGCTGATGCGTGCTTTTGTATTGACGCGAAGCGTTTTTTCTATAAATGCACCCATAGCAGGCGACAAGTCCGGCACCAGCAGTGAAGGTTTTGTAAACTGCCCTTTTTCTATTTTAGCTCTTAAAGCAACCTGGCTCTGCGATTCAAAAGGCATATAACCTGTTACCAATTCATAAGCCATTACACCCAGGCTCCAGATATCAGATTTTTTTTCTGGCTGCTGATTGAATTGTTCCGGTGCCATGTATTCTGTTGTGCCTACTACAAAGCCAAACTGTGTAAGCTTGGGAGAATACTTGCTTTTTGCTATGCCAAAGTCCAGCATTTTAACAACGCCATCCGGTTGTATTTTAAAATTCTGCGGCTTTATATCTCTATGCAAAATGTTTTTGCTGTGCAGGTATGCCAAGGCAGTTGCTACCTGCTGAATAATGTGCTCTACTTCTGCACTGCTTAGTTTGCCTCGTGTATGCAGGTATGCATCCAGCGTTTGCCCATGCACATACTCCATAATAATGCAAGGGTTTTGTGCCGATGGCAGGTATTCATATAACCGGGCAATATTGGGATGGCTTACGGATGACTGTATATACGCTTCGTTTTGAAAACGATCTGCCATATCTGCCTGGTGCAGTATTTTAATAGCAGCTTCTCTCTGTAGCGATGGGTGCCAGGCTTTGTATACATTGCCCATGCCACCGCTTCCCAGCAGTTCTGTTATTTTATAACCTGCAATTTCTGTAATGCCCGGTTGCATTGGTTTCATAACCATGCTTGAATGAATAATGATAGTACAAAACGCTTGTTCAATTTCGGTTTGTGGCCACACGAACAGGAGTATCTGTTTGTTTTAAAATGAATGCGGCACAGAAGCCTAAAGCTGAATATTGATTTGCCGTAAAAGGGAGTGACACAACGATGCTTAATAGTATTACCAATGCTGGTGAAGCAAATAAGCTTAATTGGAAAAACAATTTAAGTTTAAATACACTGCACATATTTGTTGTGCAGTGTATTCGCATTCATTCGCATCCATTAGTGCTAATTAGCGTTGCCTATTCGCGTCTATTCGCATTCATTCGCGTCTAACGTTCTGCCATTTTACGTGGTCCCATTAACTCAAGACCATATTTAATAGGAACGGCGAAAGTAATTTGTGTGCCGCCACCATCTGACATAGAAGCGTAGAAGATGCCGATAACATTGCCTTCGTCATCAAACATAGGGCCGCCGCTATTGCCTGCTCCAGTAGCGTTTATAGTTAACTGGTAGGAGTCTCCAAAAGAACTATAAGAACCATTTTTATCTGATGTGCCGGTAACAATGCGGCCAATGCTGCCGGGAGTAACGGTAGGTGTAGGCACTGAATTATAATGTGCAGTGGGGTTAAAAGGGTCGTTAGATTTGCGAACTACAAATTGCTCTGGCGCCACACCGGGATAGCCCATTACTGTTACACCTTGTCCGGGCCTGATGTCTGCATAGTTGTCTTTCATTTTTACTTTAGAAAGAGAAGAAGGGATTTCCACTTTAATAAGCGCCACGTCATGATCGTCTGAAGGTGTAGCAGACTGTACAGGACGACGCAATGCGGTGTTTGCAAAAATTACATTCATAAAAGTGTTCCTTCCTTTTACCATACCCGTAGATACAGTGCGGCCACCAATCATGGTTGCTTCAGCAGGTACCCAGCTTGCAACGTGCTGCGGCATTACCTCTACGTTGGGTTCTTGCACCAACTTGCCATTTTCTATTTTTACCAAAACACCCGGGAATGCGTATTGTGCAAAATGATAGCGGGTGTTCCAACTTGCAGCTACGTGACGGTTGGTAAGAATAAAACCATCTTCAGATACAACAAAGCCAGAGCCCGTAGCACCAGGAATACCAACAGGCGCACCAGTGTTTACATTTTTCTGAATATCTAAATAAGGTTCTACCTGTCCCTGTGCATTGGTGATGTACATAGCTGCCCAGCGCAGTTGACCATCTGGTCCTTTTACTTGCGTGTACTGGTGCCAAAGCTCCATGCTGGTAGATGCATCATACAATTGCCAGCCAAACTCTATCTGCACTACGCGGTCCTCATTTTCTTTTGCAATCTGATCGGGTGATTTCTTATTTAGTTTAGAAGAGTCAATGTGATTGTTATTGATAACAACTGTATCTCCTTTAAATAAGGTGTTGCGGAAAGCATAACCAAGGCCAAGCAATACAACTAAAATGGCACCAACAGCAACGCCTACACTGGTGTAAGATTTTTTTCTTTCTGCCACCAGCATTCTTTCTACTGTTTGTTTGCCAAGGCCTGTTTTAGCAGGTGTAACAGGAGTGGGGTTTGCAGGTTGTACTTCTGAAATTAAGGTAGGTTTAATTGCTGCAGGTATTTCCACCACTTTGGTGGCCATCATCATATCCTGAGGACGGGGATAAATATCGAATGAAAAAACAGGGCCGTTATTGCCAAGCTGAACTATATCTCCGGGGCTGAGTGGAGAAGAACCTTTTACCCTTGTTTTGTTTACAAAAATGCCATTGCGGCTGTTGTTGTCTACAATGGAGAAACGCGGAGGCTCACCGCTTTCTTTTACAATTTTACCATGTTCGCGGCTAACAACAGTTTCACCTTCGGGATCAAATTGTATATCGCTGCCGGCTGCACGGCCAATGCTGAGTTCGTTCTTATTATAGTCGAACTCTTCTACCTGGTTTAGTTTGCTGCCCGCAGTGTGGCGGATAACAAAACGTTCAATCTTTGTGTTCATATTGTGTTGGTTTAAGTTTTAAAAGTCATGGCGATTCCGTTCGGGCAAAACCTGTTAATGCGGCTGCAGCGCTTGCTGTGGCCGTTATGTTTTTACAAGAAGGGAAGTCAGCGATTATTTAGAATAGGATAGCAGGTCGATTTGCTTTGAAGGAATAAAATTGCCAAAACGCATAAAGTATAACAATACTTCATTTGTAGTATTTTCCCTGGTACTGCAAAAAAAGCCTTGTGGCTGGCATTTAATGCCTGCAATTATTTGAGCCTGTGTTTTAGAAGAGTGTAAAGTGAAAGCTGTTGAATATTGATTATGCAATTATCTCCATTACAGAATGAAATGAGATAGTATGACCACCCCACTTATCGAGAGCCTTTTTACGCATGGTAGCTGAGTGCTGCACATCATAGGCCTTGTATGATACGGGTGTTGGAGCAAAGTATTGTATTGCATAAGTATTGCCTTCGCTATCATCCTGCTCAAGCAAGCGGCATAATTTATAACCGGTAAAATGTCCGGTGGCCATTATTGCCGGAATGTATTCCTGCTGTAACCATTGCAGCCAGGGTTCATCTATACTGCTGTGCACCTTGGTAGTAATATTGTAAATGATCATTGAAAAAGTATTTTAATAAAACAGTAGTGTCAATAGTATCAACTGGATGCTATGCACTTTTCTTTATATCGCCCACTAATTTATAACTTAAAAAAAGCAGCGCCGCAACTGCCGCTGTAATAGCCAGCCATATCAATAGCTTATTGTCTGTTCTTCCGGTAGGCAATTTTATTTCTGGTAAAGTATTTTTTTCAATGCTGCTGTATTGCAAAACTGTTGCATTACCTGCAATGCTGTCTTTGAAAGCTTCCAAATCATATACTGGTGCAGTCGCAGCGCTGTCTGAAAACAAAAGCTGGTAAGCATTTGACTTTTCAAGATAGGCCAGCAGGTATTTGTTTAGCTGGAATGCATTGATGGAATCTAGCCGCAGTGCAGGGTTGTCATCGTTGTTTATTATTAAGAGCAATTTGTTTGATTTAGTTGAAAGCGGCAGTACAGCTTCCTTATCAGAGCTGAGTGTAAAACTGCCCAACGAATTCTTTGATGCATCACCGGCATTATACACCTCAATGGATCTTTTGTAAAACTTAGGGCCGTGTATCTGCAATATCAATCGATCAATAAAAAAATGCTTATCAAACTCAACAGAAATATAGCTGTGCTTATCTGTACTGTCTTTTTGCAACAATGCAGGTGTTGTTATTGGCAAATATTTTCCAATCTGTAATGATTGCTGGTATATGCCTGCTTTTACAATATTTACGGGTAAGACATCCTTGCCATTAATGGTTATCCTGAAATAATGATAACTGCTCTTGGGGAAAGAAAGTGTTTGTACAAATTTGTCTGAATCATTGCTAAAGTAACTATTGAGATAAATATGCTCTTTTATTACAAACCACTTTTGGGCATCGTCACTTCCGCTGAGTGTTACAATCCTGTCTGCATCTGTATTCTTTATTATCAGCAATAACTCATCAAGCGGTTGCTGTAAATTGTTTTCAATAATGATATGCGTTTGCGCATCGGCTTCTTTTTTTACAGAGCGGATTGGCAGTTCTGTAAACTTGCTTTCATTAAATGAAGGCAAATCTCCTTTTAAAATATAAGGCACCTGTTTGCCGCTGCTGTCTACAATCCTTATATCGCTCATATTGGGTTGCAACGAAGCGCTCAGCTGTGGAGAAAGATTTACCTGGTAAAAGCCAGCAGCAGGCACATCATTAAGCTTTGCCTTGTTATGAAACCCTTGCTGCGCATAATTGATTGCAGGAATGCAACAACACAGCAGCAATAAAAAATAATTAAGCTTCTTTCTTTTTTTCATCTTCTATAATAATTCTTTTTAACCGTTGGTACATAAATGAAACCACCAGTAGCAAAACACCTAAACAAAAGAATGCCGCAATTTTACCAGCCGCCGGAATATTTCTTATGTCAAATACAAACAGTTTTACCAACGTAATAGTAAACAAAACCAGCGAAATAATCCTCAGCGTTCTAAACTTGTGGCGCATACCCAGCCACATAAATGCAAATGAACAAAGTCCCCACAAAATAGGCAATACCGTTTTCTCAAATATGCTTTCAATGTGAAACCAATTATTATCGTCTGTATAGTAAAGACTGTGACAGATCAAATAACTTTCTGCGCTTAGAAAAATTACAGCCCATGCACAAATGGCCCAGGTAATGATATCTATATTGCGGGAATTTGATAAATGCTTTCTTGTCAGCTTTGTCAACAAAAAAAATAGAACAACAAGCGTAATATCCGCAACCCAATGCGCGGCAAATTGACTGGTATACTTTTTTTCGCTTAACAACACGTGGAGCAATGAATAGCCCTGATGTATAAAAACCAGGTAAAGCAACATGCACAACGCTATTAAGCTGCTACTCATTACCCAATCGTGTTTTAGCATGGTAATTTTTGGTGCCAGAAGCGCATAGCAAAGAACAATAGCGTAGGTATACAGCAACATATACTGCACATTGATACTGGTGCCGGGATAATAATAATTAAACTGGAAATTAATTTCGAGCAAACCTGAAACGAAAAGCAACACAAAAGCAGCTGTGCTAAATAACGGTGCACCCGGATAAAACAAATCCTTTTCTTTTTGCGAGGCATCTTTTTTAACAAGCATTGCCAGGCAATAACATGCAGCAGCTGAATAAAAACCAGTGATAAAGGCTTTATTGAAAATGATGGTTAGTGCATTATTGCTGATATAGATTTTAAACCAGTCTATAAATAAACTTAGCAACATTGCTATCCAGATAATAAGAGAGGAGTATTTGATTATTCCTATAGACGAACGCTGATATAGCCAATAAAGCAATACGGTTTCTGAAGCCCAGAATAAAGTAATGTAATTGCCATGCAACTGAAGCGGTGCAGTTAATGAAACAAATGTAAGCGTGATGCCAATGAGCAGGTACAAAATATTTTTATCTGCTTTTTGTTTGCGAAACAAAAGATAAGAAGCACCAAGATTAAAAATACCCATAGCAGCGCTGAACAACCCCCTGTAATTATCAGCATGCATCACAGTTATAAAATACAGGCCTGCCGCAAAATACAGCGAAGTGTTTGCCAGTAGTATCCCAAAGTCTGAGGCTATAAATTTTTTATTCTCTTTAATATTATGGGCAATGTTGATAATGAAAAACAACAAGTAGAAGGCAGTTGCAAAAAGTAATCCGTTCCTGTAAGTAATGGTATCGGTTTTTTCTGGCAGATTGAATACCCATGCGCCAAAGAGTACAACGGTAAAAATGAAAGATAGAAGATTAAGCAATCGCCATGCTTTATTATAAGCTATTACAAGCAACCCGATATTTAAAATAAGCAGGTAGATAAATAATGCCTGGTAATTGCCACTGCCATTGCTAACTATAAACGGAGAAGCAAAGCCGCCTACCAATGCAATGATGGCGAGTTCTTGCCGGTTGTATAGTATGGAAAGCAACACCGCAAAGGCAGTAATTACCACCATAATAATAAAACTTACGGGCTGGCTGAATATGTGAAACTGGTGATAAGCCAAAGCAATGGTGAAATAAAATATAGCAAGGCCGCCACCTGCAAGCACAGAGCTGAAGGCTTTATAATTGGTGCGAAGCCTGTGTGCTAACCCCACCAGTATGCCGCCGCATAAGATGCCAACGCCTACACGGCCGATTGGACCTATCCAGTTGTTATCAATAGCATACTTTACAAAAAAGCCAATGGCCAGTACCAGTATGCCAATGCCTATTTTGTTGATGAGATTTTCGCCAATGAATTTTTCAAGATCGGGATGCCGTTCAAAAAAACCTGGCGCTGGTGGAGGTGGTTGATGTATTGGTTTTTGTTCTATTGGAGTAATAGGACTTGCTTCTATGTTTTCTTTTGTTGCAACGGGTATTGTAACAGGGCTCTTTATTACATCTTCAATCGCTTCTGGTACGATTTGTTTCTCCGGTGGTGCAACTTCTTTAAAGCTGCTTTCCCAATAATCTTTTTTAACGGGTTCAGCAGGTGGAGCAATCGCTGAAGGCTGTTTTATTTCGGGCTCAACGGGAGTAGGAGGCAAAGGTCTTCTCAGCAATTCTTTTCTCAGCAATTCTGTTTCGCGCCTTAGCGCATCAATATTTTTATTGACACTGCTTTTTGCATTTAGAATAACAATAAGCAGGATGACAAACAGTAATACCACAAAAATTTCCATAGAAAGTCAGTTAGTATTACTAAAGATAGGCGCAGCTATCTATATGCCAAAGAATCCTTTGTTAAATTAAAACAGGCAGTAGTCAGCATCCAGGTGATGCATTTGATAAATAGCTTTATTTCAACATCTTTAGAACCCCGATGTATATATGCTACTGCAATGTATTGGCGTTGAAATCCGTAGTGTTATTTTATTTCCAGGTACACAGGACAGTGGTCGCTGTGTTTTACATCCGGGTAAATTTCTGCGTCTTTCAAACTTTTTTTCAGTGGTTCTGTAACATTGATATAATCTATGCGCCAGCCTTTGTTTTGTGCTCTAACTGTAGGGAAGCGTTGGCTCCACCAGCTATAACGATGTGGTTCGGGATGGAACTCGCGGAAAGTATCAATCCAGCCATTGGCTAAAAATTTATCCATCCATGCTCTTTCTTCTGGTAAGAAACCGGAAGACTTTTTATTGCCTTTGGGATCATGTATATCAATCTCTTTGTGCGCAATATTATAGTCGCCACACAGAATAAGTTTGGGATGTTTCTTTTTAAGTGTATTGAGATAGTTGAAAAATTCATCCAGCCACTCATATTTGAAAGTTTGCCTTTCATCGCCGGAAGTGCCAGAAGGGAAATAAGCATTAATTAAACGGATGTCTTTAAAATCAAGTTGCAATACACGGCCTTCATCATCGCTTACTTTATGGCCTGTGCCATATTCTACATTGTCTGGTTTTATTTTACTGTACACAGCAACACCGCTGTATCCTTTCTTCTGGGCAGAAAACCAATAATCATGAAAACCAAGATCTGTAAACTGTTTGTGATCTACATTGTCTTTGGATGCTTTTGTTTCCTGCACGCAAATAACATCTGCCGGATTTGTTTTTAACCAATCAATAAAACCCTTTGTCATAGCAGAGCGAATACCGTTTACATTGTAGCTGATGATGCGCATAAAAATTAATTGTGACTTGCAATTTAGTAAAATGATGCTTTCATTGCTGAGGATTGTTTTGTTCTTTGGATAGAAGGATTAAAACTGCTGTTAATGGCCGCGGACGATATTCTTTATACATTATCTTTATCAGCTTATGGCAATCAATAAAAAAATTATTCCAACATCAGACCCGGTATATTTGGAAGGACCACAAAGCAGGAGCTACGAATTCTTTTTTGCAATTAAAGTTTTCAGGCAATTGATAAAGGGCTTTCGCACTTTGCATTTTGTAGGGCCGTGCATTACGGTATTTGGCTCTGCACGTTTCCAGGAAGATCATCCCTATTATATAGCTGCCCGTGAAATGGGTAAGCAAATTGCGGCTTTGGGTTTCACCACCATGACGGGTGGCGGCCCCGGTATTATGGAAGCTGCCAATCGTGGTGCATTTGAAAACGGTGGTGCTTCTGTTGGTTGCAATATTCAATTGCCGTTTGAGCAAAAGCCTAACCCTTATGTACAGACAAGCATTACCATTAAATATTTTTTTATAAGGAAAGCCCTGCTGGAAAAATATTCTTACGCATTCATTATTATGCCAGGTGGCTTTGGTACTATGGATGAATTTTTTGAGACACTAACGCTGATACAAACCAAAACCATCACACAGTTTCCAATGGTATTGTTTGGCAAAGAATTTTACCAGCCATTAATGGATTACATGAATTTTATGGCAGAGCAAAAAACCATTTCTCCCGAAGACATGAAACTGGTGCTGCATACAGACAGTGTGGATGAAGCGATAGAACACATCAGCAAATACATTACTGCTAACTACAAAATAAAGCCGCGCAAAAGATTGTGGTGGTTGTTTGAGAAAAGATGAAATTAAGATGTCTGACGTCTGATGTAATGATGTCTGATTTTTTCTTGTCAAACTTGTTCCCTGTCTATATACTGTATACTAACTACTATATACTTCTCTTTACTAATCTTGCTTTGATGATTTTTACATCCTGCAATGGTCTATCCCTATCTTGCCCTTTGCTGGTAGCTACAGCGGCAATGCTATCAAGCACATCAAAACCTTTTACTAATTCTCCAAAAACAGTGTAATTGAAATCAAGGTGAGGAGTGCCACCTAATGTTGTATACACTTCTCTGTGTGCTGCTGGTATTTTTTTTCCTGCCAGGCGAAATGTTTCTACAGAATCTAAGCCTGCTTGCGTAAAAACTTTTCCCTGTACAATATAGAACTGGCTGCCGCTGCTGGCTTTTTGCGGGTTTACATTATCGCCTTGTCGTGCAGCTGCCAATGCTCCTTTTTTATGAAACAAATCGGTATTTATTTCTGCCGGAACAGTATAAGACGGACCGCCACTTCCCAAAGGCATATTTGATTTTGCCTGTTTGCTATCCGGGTCGCCAGCCTGTATCATAAAATGATTGATGACACGGTGAAATAAAATACTGTCGTAATAATGTTGTTTTACCAGCAATAAAAAATTGTTGCGGTGTTGCGGAGTGGCATCAGATAAACGTAAGATCATTGTGCCTTTAGTGGTTACTAGCTCAACGTCTTTATCCAAATCATGTTTTCTTAATCCGCCAGCTATTTTGGGATTACAAGCCGTAAATGATACAGTGATTAAAATAGCGATAAAGAGTTTTCTCACCAGTAATATTTATTAAGATATAATAATAAAGGTTGAAGCTAAAAGTTAGATTAACTATCTGTAAAATCATGAAATCAAGACATCACCCGCTAGCTACTTCCCTCTCATCACTCGCCGTACTTAAAACTTATCACTTAAAACTTACAACTTTCCTAAAAGCCGTTTTGTTCAAAATACAACAACACATGATCTTTCATAAAATTTTCCTGGGCAATCAAATCCATTGTAGGTAATCCTTTCAGTTGGCGGTAGTGTGGCCAGCCATCTGCGTCCACGCCTTCCAGTTCGTAATAACCACTGGGCGATAGTAAAGAGCAAACAGCAATATGCATAAGATCTTGCTTTTGTTCTTTTGAAAATTTTTCTTTTATATCGCCCAATTCCTGAACACCTATTAAAAAGAGAATGGTCTCCATGTCTGGCTTTTTGTCAAACCTTTCCATCAGTTTTTCTTCCAGTTTCCACCATCTTGCCTGTAAATCGTCTTGTAATTGCATGGTGCAAAGATAATGAGATGAATGTGGAAATGTGATGAATGTGGGAAATGTGGAAACGCCGTTGCTGCGATAATGGAACGTACGTGTCCCGTACTAAAAGTCGTGAAATTGGTAAAAAAGGAAGTGTCTGATGTAAAGATGATCGAAGCAAAAGACTCACAGCTCATAGCTAAAAGCTAATGGCCTTCTTTTAATATCTTTAAATAAATTTTTGTTGAACAATGGAAATTTATAAAGATCAGTTTTGCATTTCTACCGATAAGGACAAAATAGATATTGCCTGCGTACACCAGTTTCTCAGTCATTCTTATTGGGCCGAAAATATACCAATTGCTACGGTAAAAAAATCAATTGAGCATTCTATGTGCTTTGGTGTTTATGAAAATGTAAAACAAATTGGTTTTGCAAGAGTGGTAACCGACCAATCTACTTTTGCTCACCTGGCAGATGTATTTATAGACGATAATTATCGTGGCCGTGGATTGAGCAAATGGCTGATGGAGGTTATTATGAAACACCCTGAGCTGCAGGGCCTGCGGAATTTTCAATTGGGCACAAAAGATGCGCATGGATTGTATGCTCAATTTGGATTTAAACTATGGGAAGATGCCGGGCGAATGATGCGCATTCATATTCCGGACATTTATAAAAAAACTATTTAGATTTTGTGGTAAATAGTAGACGTTGCGGGTGTATTGCAGAAATTGGGAAAGTGTCTAGTCTAAATACTGAATACTAAGTTCTATCATTACCTTTGCGGCAAATTAATTAGCATGTTACAGGTAGGCTTTATAAAGCAAAATACAGAACTGGTGAAACAAAGGCTGGCAATAAAAAATTTTAAACAGCCTGAGTTGATAGACGAGTTGCTGCTGTGGGACGAAAAACGCAGGCAATATCAATTGGAGGAAGAGCAGTTGCAATCAAAAATAAATGCCTCTTCCAAGTCTATTGGTCAATTGATGGCCAAGGGCGACAAAGAAGCTGCCGAAAAAATGAAGCAGGAAGTGGCTCAGTTGAAAACGCAACAAAACAGTTCACGCCTTAGCGAAGCAGAAAAAAATATAGAAGCGATACTTTATTTGCTTCCAAACCTGCCATCTGAAAAAGTGCCTGCCGGTAAAACACCAGAAGACAACGTTGTTGTAAGAGAAGGTGGCAACAAGCCATCTTTGCATGCAGGTGCAGTACCGCATTGGGATCTTACTACGAAATACAATCTCATCAATTTTGAATTGGGTAATAAGATTACCGGTAGTGGGTTTCCCGTTTACATTAATAAAGGTGCAAAGCTGCAGCGTTCACTTATCCAATACTTTCTTGATTATAATACTGCAGCAGGCTATATGGAAGTATTGCCACCGTTTGTAGTAAATGAAGCATCTGCTTACGGTACAGGTCAGTTGCCGGATAAAGAAGGGCAGATGTACCATGTAACGGAAGATGATTTTTATTTGATACCAACAGCGGAAGTTCCGGTTACCAATATTTACCGCGATGTAATATTGAAAGAGACAGAATTGCCCATAAAGATGACAGCGTATACACCTTGCTTTAGAAGAGAAGCAGGCAGCTACGGCAAAGATGTGCGTGGCCTTAACCGTTTACATCAGTTTGAGAAAGTGGAAGTAGTGCAGTTTACATCACCGGAAAAAAGTTACGACACATTGGAAGAAATGGTAGTGCATGTAGAAAAGCTATTGCAATCACTGCAACTGCCTTATCGCATTTTAAAATTATGTGGCGGCGATATGGGTTTTACTTCTGCGCTTACCTACGATTTTGAAGTGTACAGTGCTGCACAAGAGAAATGGCTTGAAGTAAGTTCTGTTTCTAATTTTGAAAGTTACCAGGCCAATCGTTTAAAAGCACGTTTTAAAGATGCCAATGGTAAAATGCAATTGGTACATACACTTAATGGAAGTTCATTGGCGTTACCACGTATTGTAGCCTGTTTGTTAGAAAACAATCAAACAGAAAAAGGCATACAATTGCCAGCCGTATTGCATAAATATTTTGGAAGTGATGTCATTGTTTAAAAATGCTGCATCATTAATGAGTTTTAATTAGCTTAAATCATTGTTAATACGCAAATGCCGGAAAATTTATCCGGCATTTGTTTTTCATATTTGCGTCCTAAAACCACACTTATATGAAAAAAATAATTTTACCTGCTCTTGTTTTATTTGCGGCAACAATTACAAGCAACGCACAGATTAAGAAAGGAAGTATCTTGCTAGGCGGGCAAATTTCAGCTACCGCAGCAAGTTCAAACGTGACGCAGAACAACACCACTACAACGCAGCAAAAAAGCTCGGGCTACAGTATTTCGCCAGCATTTGGAAAAGCCATTAAAGAAAATTTAATTATTGGAGCAGATTTGTTATTCAGTCATCAAAAAAATGATTACACCGGAGGCCCTTATCAAAAAGGGAATGATTATGGTTTGGGAGTTTTTGTAAGGCAGTATAAACAACTTGGTAAATATTTTTATTTCTTTACCCAATTGCGTGCAGGTGGCAGCTATGGCCAAACTGATTTTACAGACAATACAAATAATAACGACTCTCATTCAAAAGGCTATTCATTTCAGCTTGCCGTTTATCCAGGGATTGCTTATTCAGTAAATAATAAATTGCAAATTGAAGCAGGTTTTAATAACCTCGCCTATATTCAATTTAGCCACAACAAGCAATGGTCTGATGCAAATAATGGCTGGACTAGCAAAACCAATAATTTTTCTTTGGGCAGCAGCCTGAGTAATTTTGCCGGGCCTTCCGTAGGGTTCAGGCTATTGTTCAATTAAAAACAATTGGGTCTATAAGAAATAGGCAGCCATATAACGGCTGCCTTTATTTTCTGCTTTTCAGACGAGAAGGCCATAAAAAGTCAATATTAACTTGGGTTTCCACCCAAATAGTTTTTCTTTGCGCTTTATAATTTTCTATAGACAATTATGTGGAAATCCATTGCCTATTTTGTTCTGAAAAATAAATTGGTTTTATTAATTGTATTATTAGCCGCAACAGCTGTTATGGGCTGGTATGGCAGCAAACTGCAATTGAGTTATGATTTTACCGGTGCTATACCCACCAATAATGCACGGTATATCAGCTATCAGAATTTTCGCAAGCAGTTTGGCGAAGACGGTAGCATGATGGTGATTGGTATACAAACCCCAAAGTTGTTTGATGAAAAAACGATTGCCGCTATTGCAGATTTCGGCAACCAGTTAAAAAGCATAAAAGGGGTAGAAAATGTACTCAGCATTCCTTCTGCCATCAACCTTGTAAAAGATTCCGCGGCAGGTAAACTGAAACCCTCATCAATTTTTGTATCACAAAATGCAAATGGAGCAGCAACCTCTTTTAACCAGTTTGACAGTAGCCGTGCCGTTTTTTTAAGCCTCCCTTTCTATAAAAATGTGTTGTATAACCCCGTTACCAATGTGGGTTTAATGGCTATTAGGATAAACAAAGACACGCTGGCTTCTAATGCTCGCAGCGCTGTTATAAAGAAAATTACAGATGCAGGAGATGCATTGGGCGCCAAGCTGAACCTTGAAATGCATTACAGTGGTTTGCCGCTGATACGTACGCAAATGTCTGACCGTATAAAAAAAGAAATGCGCTGGTTTTTGATAGGGTCAGTTTTATTATCGGCAATTATTTTGTTGATATTTTTTAGAAGTATCAGCAGCATGTTGCTTTCACTGGCGGTAGTCCTCATTGGCGTAGTTTGGAGTACAGGTACTTTGTATTTGATGCACTATAAAATAACATTGCTTACGGCACTTATACCACCATTGCTGGTAGTAATAGGCATTCCTAATTGCATTTATTTCCTCAACAAGTATCATGTATCTTACCTGGAAACAAAAGATAAACAATCTGCGCTGGTTCAAATGATCAGCAAGATGGGTGTGGTAACCTTGTTTTGCAATATTGCTGCTGCCATAGGTTTTGCAGTATTTGCGCTTACTAAGAGCCCTATCTTAAAAGAATTTGGTGCTGTATCTGGCATTAACATTTTTGCGCTGTTCATCATTTCTGTTATTCTTATACCGGCTGTTTTATCTTTTTTGCCAGTGCCAAAAGAAAGGCATATGGGTTATTTAGAGAATCGCTGGCTGCTGGCTTTGCTTGATAAACTGGAAGTATGGAGCTTAAACCATCGCAAATTGATTTATGGGGGAACGCTGGTATTGGTGGCTTTTGCAGTGGCGGGCTTATTTCAGTTAAAGTCGCGGGGTTTTATTGTAGATGATTTGCCAAAGACAGATAAGATATATACAGACATGAAGTTTTTTGAAAGCAATTTCAAAGGTGTTATGCCATTAGAGATTGTAGTAGATACCCGGCAGAAGAATGGCTTGCGCAAAAACATCATGGAGAATTTCGCAAAGATTGATTCTCTTTCGCAGTTCATAACAGACCAGCCAGAAACCAGCAGGCCGCTTTCTGTAGTAGAAGGGATAAAATTTGCACGGCAGGCTTATTATGATGGTGATAGCAGTAATTATGGATTGCCCAACTCGTTTGACATAAGTTTTCTTTCTTCTTATTTAAGTGCAAAAGCAGATTCTTCAGCAGGTGCAGCCGCTTCCAACTTTACCAGGCTGCTGAGTTCCTTTATGGATAAGGATAAACAAAAGGCACGCATAAGTGTAAACATGGCAGATATTGGTACCGAGCGTTTGCCAGGGTTTTTGCAAAAAGTGCAGGCGCAAGCCAATCATTACTTCGATTCTACTAAATATTCGGTTGAGCTTACAGGCGCCAGTGTTACTTTTTTAGAAGGCAGCAGGTTTATTATTACAGGTCTTAAAGACAGTATTATCTGGGCTTTTGTATTGATTGCCCTTTGCATGTTATATCTTTTCCGTTCTTTCCGCATCCTCATCTGTTCATTAATACCCAATGTAATCCCATTATTGATAACAGCCGGCATTATGGGCTGGGTGGGTGTGGCTTTGAAACCTTCAACTGTATTAATATTTAGTATTGCTTTGGGCATTGCTATTGATATAACCATCCGGTTCCTTGTTAATTATAAACAAGAGATGGATAAGGGGGGACAGGTGAGCCAAACAGACCTTGTGACAAGCACTATACATTCAACTGGTATCAGCATTGTTTATACTTCTTTGGTATTAATAGCAGGGTTCGTAATCTTCTGTTTTAGCGGGTTTGGGGGCACTAAGTCATTAGGCTGGCTAACTTCCTTGACCTTAATCATCGCAACTTTAACTAATCTTATCTTGTTACCCGCATTACTGATTAGCAGCATGAGAAATAAATAAAAAAAAGTTAATTTGCGCAGCTTTTTATTAAGACGGTTGTCTTAATAAGTGCAGTTTTTATGGACGCCCATAAAAAGAATCAATCTATTATTAATCTTTTTAGTAACCAAACAAAACAAACATGAGAAAATTAGCGCTCCTTATGGGAGTCTTGTTGTTTGCCAGCATGGGACTATTGGCCCAACAACGAACCCTCTCCGGTAAAGTTACTGATGCAAATGGCGTAGCCATACCCAATGCTTCAGTAGTAGTAAAAGGTACTTCTACAGGCACCACAACCAATTCTGAAGGTGCATATTCACTTAACATTCAAAGCAATGCCAAGGTTTTAGTGATTTCTTCAATTGGTATGACACCAATTGAAATTAATATTGGCAACAAAGCCGTTATTAATACTTCTTTGCAATCTGCCGATAAAAGCTTGTCTGAGGTAGTGGTAGTAGGTTATGGTACACAACAGAAGAAAGCCTTTACAGGTTCAGCCTCAAAAGTTGATGCAAAAGAGTTTGCCAATTTGATGAGCCCTTCAATAGATAAGCAACTTGCAGGGCGTGCACCTGGTGTTCAGGTAACAAATGTGGGTGGTTCTGTAAACACTCCAGCACGTATCCGCATTAGAGGTATACAATCTATAACAGGTAATAATGATCCATTAATTGTTGTAGATGGTGTGCCAATGGTAAGTGGTAACGTTGCTGCAGTAGGTAATTCAAACACATTGGGTGATATTAATACAAATGATATTGAGACTATTGATGTTTTGAAAGACGGTTCTGCAACTGCTATCTACGGTTCAAGAGCTGCAGGTGGTGTTATCTTAATTACTACTAAAAAAGGTGTTAAGGGCCGTGCTAAAGTTAGTTACGACGCATCTTTTGGGTTTAGCAGTGTAGCAAAGAAATTTGATTTGCTGAATGCAAAACAATTCGAGCTTATTGCTAATGAAAAATTGACCAATGCTGGACAAGCCATCAGGGCAGGTGTAAATGCAGCAGCAGACACATCTGATACAGACTGGCAGAAAGCTGTTATGAACAACAATGCTTTCGTACAAAGCCAAACATTGAGCATACAAGGTGGTAGCGATAAAACAACTTATTACCTGTCTTTTAACTATTCTAATCAGAAAGGTATTATTGTAAGCAACCTTAACAGGGCTTACCGCATAAGAATGAATCTTGATCATGAAATAAACAAGTTTATTAAAGTAGGTAACAATCTTTCTATTTCAAGACAAGAAGACTTTGGCCAGAACGATGGCTCTAATGCATTGGGTGGTTCAATTGCGTCAACATTGCGTTTGCTGCCAAACGTATCGCCATATGCAAACACTCTTTCCGGTTACAATATACTTGCACCAACAGCTAACCAAATTGATAAAGGACCCAATGGTTCTACTATTGATGACAACTTCAGCAATACTGCATATACTTTAAGAGCAGATAAATATTATTCTGACAAGTATCGCATTATGGACAATGCCTATGTTGAGGCTTCAATTATAAAAGGATTGAAACTTCGTAGCCAGGTAGGTATTGACATGTTGAATGACTATAGCTATCAGGGATTGAACCCTTATCATGGCGATGGCTTTGGAAAGGGTGAAAACTACAATGCAACTCAAAACTGGTTGCGTCTGGTTTGGTCAAACTATTTTAATTACAACCTTTCTTTAAAAGGACACAATTTTTACCTGACAGGTGGTAATGAAGTGCAGAAACAAACCTACAAATGGTTCTCTGCAGACGGAACTCCAATTTCTGATCCGTTCTTTATTGGTCAGAACGTAATTTCTAACTCAAATGGCGTGCAGTCAATAGGAGGTAACCTGGATAATACTGGTTTCAATTCTCTTTTTGCACGTTTTAACTACGATTTCAAAAGCAAATATTTTATACAGGGTTCTATCCGTCGTGACGGACAAAGCTCTCTTGCTCCAGGTAAAAAGTATGGTACTTTCCCAGGCTATTCAATCGGATGGCGTCCTTCACAAGAAGCTTTCTGGCAGAATTCTCCTTTCCTGAGCAATTGGTTTAGTGAGGCAAAAGTGAAAGCATCTTATGCTAAAGTGGGTAATGCACTTTCAGGCTACCCTTACCTTACAACATTTGGTGCAGCATTGTATGGCAACATAGGTGCTATCAACCCATCTGGTGTGGGTAATGCCGATTTGCAATGGGAAACCAGTGCTAAATATGATATTGGTATTGAGTTAGGCTTGTTTAAAAACAGGTTTAATTTTACTGCTGACTGGTTCCTGAACGATGTAGACAATTTGGTGTTAAATGTTCCTCAACCTTTAAGTGCAGGTCTTGTAGGTTCACTTGATTTGCTGGGTGGTACAATTCCTCAAAACATAGGAAAATTGCAGAACAAGGGTATTGAACTTTCTTTGAGTGGTAACATTATTAGAAACCGCAATTTTAGCTGGGATTTCAATGTAAACTATTCAAAAGTTACCAATAAGATTACTGCACTATATAATGTTGGTGGTGTGCCAGTGTCTAACATTGCCAGCACATACAACGTTACTCGTGTAGGCGATCCTATAAACATTATCTATGGTTACCAATCTGCTGGTGTAAATGCTGCAAATGGTAACGCACAGTGGGTAAAACAAGATGGAACTGGCAATCTTGTTCAGTACAATACAAATAGTACTTACGGAGCCAGCACTGTTGGAAACTTTTATCTTGTAGACAAATCTACTGGTGGCCTGGGTGCTTCTTCATCTCTTGCTGCTACAGATAAAATAAACCTGGGTACAAGTACTCCAACCTGGTATGGTGCTTTCAGCAACTCTTTCAACTACAAACAATTTGGTCTTGACTTTATGTTCCGTTACTCTGGCGGTAATAAAATCATGAACTATACACGCCAGGAAGCATTGTTTAATATGAGTTTCCAGAACAATGGCAAGGAAATCCTGAACAGATGGACTACGCCAGGACAAGTAACAGATGTACCAAGATTGTACTATGGTCTTGCAGCTAATATGAACCAAACCAGCAACGCTAACTCAAGGTTTGTAGAAAATGGCAATTACCTGCGTTTGCAAAACATTGTTTTAAGTTATGCTGTTAGTGCGAAAAGTGTTGAGCAATGGACAAATGGTTACATTAAATCAATAAAAATTTATGCTCAGGCTCAGAATGTGTATGTATGGACAAAGTACAAAGGTGCTGATCCAGACAATGTGAGTGCTTTAGGTGTAGATGCAGCTGTTGCGCCACAGATAAGAACAATTTCTTTTGGCCTATCTGCAGGATTCTGATTCTTTGATAAAATTTAAAATATTCTTGACATGAAGAAAATAATTATAGTCATCGTTTTTGCGGCTTCTCTTTTTAGTTGCAAAAAAGTATTGGATACATCTCCTAATAATAACATCACAGACGCAACTGCGTTTGCTACAGCTGATCGTTGTTTACTTAGTTTAAATGGTATCTACGACGCTGCGCAGAGTACATCGTTTGTAAACGGTACAACAGACAAAAGAGGATATCCTTTTGGTGCTGCAAATATCGAACAAGGTGACATGCGTGGAGAAGATATGTTTAACGTAGCAGCTTTCTTCCAGGTAACTTATCAGGGCACTTACAATTCCACTGCACCTAACTGCGTTGGTTTGTGGAAGGGTTTATATATCCTGATTAACGACGCAAATATTGGTATCGCTGGTTTTCGCAAAGCCGGTAGCGGTGGAATATTAACAACTGCTGTTGCTACTCAATACGAAGCAGAGTGCCGCTTTTTAAGAGCAATGGCTCATCACGAAGCGCTGATCCATTGGGCAAGACCTTACCTTGATGGCAATGGCAGCCAGGTTGGTGTTCCTTATCGCGATGCTCCAATCAGCAATAGTGACGCAGTAACTGCTATCTTGAACACTCCTCGTATGAGAGTAGACAGTGTTTACCAGAAGATACTGGCTGACCTTGATTTTGCTGAAACAAATCTTCCAAATAATGTATTTGTTTACAGAGCCTCTAAAGCAGCAGCGATTGCTTTGAAAATGCGTATTAAAGCACATTTGGGACTTTGGACTACCGGAACATTTATGGGTGCAAGTGTTATTGGTGTTAAAGAAGAAGGTGCTAAGCTGGTGCCAGCAACTATAAACCCATCAAGTCCCACATCGGTGGTAAGTCCTATTGGTGGATGGGCTTTAACAGCAGCTCCTGATGGCCCATTTGCAAATAATAGCTCTCTTGAAAGCGTTTTCTCTATTAAAAATGATGCTAACGATGCTCCAAGTAGCAATGGTGGTTTAGCCGCTATGTATGGTGCTGCAAGCAATGTAGGTACAACGCCAGGTCGTGGTTTGGTTGCTATTTCTCCAGTTATATGGAATAATGCAGGATGGCTTTGCGATGATAAACGTCGTGGTTCAACAATGGTGGTTGCTGGTTTAAATAATGCAGGCAACCAGAGTTATTTCATTACAAAATACCGCGATTATACAAGCAGGGGCGATTATGCGCCACAAATCAGATATGCAGAAGTATTGCTTACATTGGCTGAAGCTGAAGCAAGACTTGGTTCAGGCGTTACACAAAGAGCAATTGATTTGCTGAATACAGTAAGAAATCGTTCTTTAGCTACTCCTGCAACACAACAATATACATCTGCAAGTTTTGCAGCTAAAAATGATTTAACAAAAGCAGTTTTATTGGAGCGCAGAATTGAATTTTTAGGTGAAGGTAGAAGGTGGAGTGATATCTCCCGCCTTGCTAAAGATCCTGATTTCAGCACTGGAGGTATACCTGCCAAAGCTGTAAACGGTAATAATGGTTCTGCAGGTTTTGCAACTTATAGCTGCGGAACTGGATATACTCCTGGCCAGGCAGCAATCCCTTATGCTGATTACAGATTTATATGGCCGATTCCGCAAAGTGAAAGGGATGCCAACCCTATCATTGCACAAAATCCAACATATTAATAAATATAGAATCGGATAAATAATTAAATCCCCGCAATTAATGCGGGGATTTTTTATGCCCAATTAACATATTATAAATAATTATATATAATTTAAATTTTAAATATTTAATATATTATTCGGATATATGATAAAATATTTCACATTATTAAAATATTTAATTTTTTAGACAATTAAATAATCATTAATTTCATCTTGCAGGTAGTGCCAAAATACTTGCATAATCCAGATAGAAAATCTGGTTTATTAACTAACTACTTAAACTAATAACATGAGAAAATTACTACTCCTGCTGGGAGTTGTACTGCTTTGCGGGCAACTTTCTGCCCAGCAAAGAACCATTACCGGCAAAGTTGCTGATGACAAAGGAAATCCTCTTCCAAACGCATCTGTTCAGGTTAAAGGAACAAACACAGGTACTGTAAGTTTAACTGACGGTAGCTTCTCTTTAAAAATCACAAAAGGTACTGCGCTTGTTGTTTCAGTGTTGGGTTTTGAAACCAAAACAATTCCAATTAGCGATCACGTATCAGTTAGTTTGAAATCCGATCCCAATGCATTAAGTGAAGTGGTAGTAACAGGCGTGGGTGTTGCTACAAGTAAAAAGAAATTGGGTATTTCTGTAGAAACAGTTACCGCAGAGAAATTACCTCCAGTACCCAGCGCTTCACTGGCGCAGGCACTTATTGGAAAATTTGGTGGTGCCCAAATTAGCAGTTCTGATGGTACACCAGGTGCAAAAGTTAATATTCTTCTCAGAGGCATTAATAGTGTGGGACGTGGTACCTCTCCAATGATTTTAATGGATGGTATACAGGTATCTGCTGTAGACATTGGATCGCTTGACTTAAACAATGTTGAGAGAGTAGAAGTTGTTGAAGGTGCAGCATCTTCAACTATTTACGGAGCACAGGGCGCAAATGGTGTTATCCAGATTTTTAGTAAAAAAGGAAAAGCAAATACGCCTACTATCGATTTTTCGTCTAGTTATGGTTCTAGCACCATTTTGAATAATGGCAACTTGCACCAGGCTTATACACATGGCTATAAAACTGACGCTAGCGGTAACATTATAGATATTAATGGTAAGGTTATTAATATAAGACCCGATGGAACTTATACCTCCGGGGTAAATGTTGATGGTGTAAACCAGGGAAGCTTACAATGGGCTAATACCGATCCCAACACAGATGGCAGTAAACCTTATATCGGCAATTTTAAATTTTATGATCATTTCAAACAAAGTTTTACCAGCGCAGCCAATATAAATACTAGCCTTTCATTAACTGGTGGTTCAGCAAAATCAGATTATGCCTTAACTGTTTCCAATTCTTACCAGGAAAGTGTGTTTAGAGATAACGGCGCATTAAGACGTACAAACCTTACATCAAATATTGGTACAGAGTTATTCAAAGGTTTTAAAATACGTTCAATTACTCAGGTAGTTTATAAAAAAAGCGATTTCAATCCGTACTTTACAGCAGGACCAAATATTCTTTATCAAATTACCAACAGCTCTCCTTTTTTTGATTTTAACTGGAAAGATGCTAATGGTGACTATGCAAACCGATTAAATGCATCGCCTGTAAGTGTTAACGGTGCGAACCCTAACTTTTATAAAGAATACGCTTCAGGTACAGATCAAACTGTTGATATAATTCAAAACCTTCAGGCATCTTACCGGGTTAACCGTTTTATTGATCTGGACGTGAAATATGGAATTAATTATGAGAAAGAAGACATCAACAATATTTATAAAAATCAAACCCTTAACACCAGTGTTATAAGCACAGGTTCATTCATTGGTGGTTTTTCAACTGCTAAAGGCGGATTGTCCAATTCAACCCTAACCACCACTTTTCAAAATGCATTAACTACAGCTAACCTGCATTTTGATCTTCAGAA
Organism: Chitinophagaceae bacterium; assembly: GCA_047602295.1. Taxonomy (GTDB): domain Bacteria; phylum Bacteroidota; class Bacteroidia; order Chitinophagales; family Chitinophagaceae; genus JACMLD01. Next base: position 876,718 of record JASGHP010000001.1, read on the forward strand.
AGATTTTCATTTAAAACTTCCGATTACATCTACTACGTTGGCAGGATATGACTATCGTAAAAACGTTGCAAAAGTTTATACCAGCACAGGTGATGGTTTGCCATTATACCCAATTTATAATATGCGGCAAACAAGTTCACAGCAGATAACAGTTGACAGGGTTACGCCTTCCGTTACTTTTGGAACCTACGTTAATGAAGCGATTGATTATGGATCAATTGCTGGTGTAAGAGGTGGATTTAGAAGTGACTATTCTTCTGCATTTGGTGGTGGATCACAGGCGCAAACTTTTTACAACGGAAATGGATGGTTTAGAATATCACAACTTCCTTTTTGGGATAAAATAGCTGGTATAATTCCTGAGTTTAAAATACGCGGTGGTTATGGTGAGGCGGGAATACAACCGGGTGCTTTCGACAGGTATGTAACTTTAACACCTGCCAATGTTGGTACCAACCTTGCTTTCAGCACGCCTTCAACACAGTCTAACCCTAATTTAAAAGTAGAAATTTCCAAAGAAACGGAAATTGGTACAGATATCACTTTCAGAGCTGGCAAAGGTCTCTGGCTGAACAACATTACTTTAAGCGGTACCATCTGGAAACGTACCAGTGAGAACGGAATTTTCTCTGTAGACGCAGCACCTTCGTCTGGTGGCGGCGGTCTGTTGACGAATGCACTCTCTCTGTCGTCCAGGGGCTATACATTTATATTGAACACAAATGTTATTACCAGCAAAACTTTTAGCTGGGATTTCACCGCCAACTTTAATCATCAGACTTCAAAAATTGATGCCATTGCAGGTGGAGGATCCATCATTGTTCTTAGTAACGCCGGTTATGGTAACTATGTGTTGCAGGGCGGTTCAAAAATTGGTCAGCTATATGGTTTGAAAACGATGCACGATGTAAACCAGACAAAACAAGATGGCACACCTTACATCGCAAAGGCCGACCAGGGTAAATACCAGGTGGTAAATGGCAACCTTGTTGATACTGCAACAAGAGGCATTCAGTTCACCAATGAAAACTATGCTTATGGAGATCCCAATCCAAACTTCAATATGGCTTTCATCAATACTTTTTCTTATAAATGGTTAACATTAAGCGTACAGTTTGATTGGGTACATGGAAGCCACCTGTATAACCAGACAAAAGAATGGATGTACCGTGATGGTATACATGGTGACTGGGGCGATCCTATAACTATTAATGGTAAAACAGCAGCTTTTGCCGCTTATTATACCAGTGCTTACGCTGATAAATTTGGAAGTATTAATGGTGCGAGGAACAGTGTTAAAGATTATTTCTTTGAAGATGCTTCGTTCTTGCGCATGCGAAATGTTTCTTTGGTTGTAAACGTACTTGGGATCACAAAAATTAAATATTTTAAAAAATTGCAGGTTGTATTTAGCGGTAGAAACCTTTGGACAAAAACTAAATATACAGGCATGGATCCTGAAGTTAGTTCTGGTACTACCAACTCTGGGTTTGACCGTGGCGTTGATTATAATTCTATGCCTAATAACAAAACCTACCAGGTAGGTATCAATGTTGGATTCTAACCTAAAAAAATTAATAGCATGAAAAAGCAATTATTATATATTATTAGCGGCGCGGTAATACTTCTTACCAGCTGTAAAAAAACTGAACTGGAAGTTAAAAATCCCAACAACCCCACACCAGAAAGTGCTGCCACCGAAAGCGGTATTACATCACTTGCTTTAGGCGCAGTATACACTAATGGGTTCAATGGGATCACAGATACAAAATATACCAACTCTTTTTTGGGGAGTACATACTGGTTTTTAGGATCAGGTTATCACGATTTAATGGCGGATGTGGTTACTTCCGAGGCAGCGAACAATGTTACTAACCAGATAAGTCTTCCTGATTATGTAATACTTGATGATGGAACCAAAATAACAAACTCAGCTCCGGTAAAAGCTGTTTTGAATGTGAATAATTCACGCACGCAGGCAGGTTCAAATACTTACTATTATGAATGGACATGGATGTATTTTCTCAATAATGCCTGCAATAATGTATTGTCTATTGTAGACAAAACTGCATTTACCGGTGATGCAGACACAAAGAAAAATACGATAAAAGCATGGGCTTATTTCTGGAAAGGTTTTGCTTATTCGCATATCGGCTCTCAATATTACGCAGGATTGATAAAAAATGATGCAGCAAAACTTAGCAATGATTATAAGTCGAGTGCAGACATCATCACTGAATCAAATGCCAATTTTGATAAGGCCATAGCTGCACTTACTGCTGTAACAACAGTAGCAGATTATACAAACATTATGAAGTTGCTTATACCAACACAAACAGTTGTTGGCAAAGGAGGCATACTTACTCCAACGATGTTTATTCATAACGTAAATACGATGAAAGCAAGAAACTTGCTTGTGAATAAAAGGGTTAAAGATATGGTAGCAGCAGATTGGACTGCATTACTGGCACTGACTGCAAACGGTATTACCAGTACCGATCTTGTATTTACTGCAAGATCTGCTGCTGCAGGTAATTTTATGAGCGCCACAAGCGGCAACTCTGCTGTATTAACCACAGGCACACCAACAGGTACTACCTATAAAATAAGCGAACGCTTAATACAGGAATATAGAACAGGCGACAAACGATTAGCGAATAACTTTCTCCAGGTGTCTACTTACTTTAATACCAAAGGCGGATTTACATTCAGCACACGCTGGAGACAATTAGACAGCGGTGGAATTACCAAAACATATACTTCTTCTTCAATTGCCAGTAAGGTGGTAGGGCAGTTTGAATTGTTTATCGCAGGATCATACGAAGAAAATGAACTGATGAAAGCAGAAGCTAACATCAAATTAGGCAATGTTGCTACAGGGCTTACAAGTCTGGATGCAGTACGCACTTACCAGGGCGCAGGACTTGCTGCTACGTCTGGTGTTATCACAGATGCTGCAGCAGCTTATGAAGAAGTAAGAAGCGAAAGAAGGGTTGCATTAATCTATCGCGATGTGGCATTGTACGATGCACGGCGTTGGGGTGTACTGGATGATATTTCAAAAGGTGGTGGCAGAACAAAAGCGGTTGTAGTAAACTCTTCTACAGGTGCTGTTAATACTAATGCTACTATCAACTATAACTTCCCTGATTACTGGGATGTGCCAGATGATGAAACTTCTCTTAATCCTCCATCATCTACAAGTGCCCCGGTAAAAAATCCTGCAAATCATTAATTCGTAATAGTAATATCTCAGTTAAATACAAATGCCGCTCTGTTAAGGACGGCATTTGTATTTATAGAAAACTATTTATTACTTCAGTACTTCCGCCAGCTTATTCTCCAGTTCAGCACCTCTCAACCCTTCTGCAATTACTTTTCCCTGCGGGTCTATCAATATGTTGTAAGGAATGCTTTCAAATTTAAATGTCTCTACGGCTTTGCTGCTCCAGTACTGCAAGTCACTTACATGCGTCCAGGTGAGTTGGTCATCGTGTATCGCTTTTAACCATTTTTCTTTTTCTCCTTCACGATCAAGTGATACGCCCAGTATGGCAAAATTTTTATCTTTAAACTGTTTGTATGCATTTACCACATTGGGATTTTCCATGCGGCAGGGGCCACACCAGCTGGCCCAAAAATCTACCAGCAAATATTTTCCTTTAAAAGAAGAGATGGAAACAATTTTACCATCCACAGAAGGCAATGCCAGATCCGGGGCTTGCTTTCCTGTCCAGGAACTGCTGGCCTCTCTTCTGCTGTTGAGTTGCGCCTGCTGCAAATCGTAGGTGGCTTTTAACTGCGCCAATGGCTTGTGGTCGGGGAATTTTTTTACTACAGTATTCAACATCTTGCCAAATTCATCGCTTTGAAAAGAACGGGAAGCCATGCCCAAAGCAAAAATGCTTTCAGCCGGGCTGTCTGCTTTCTGAATAAAATCTGCTACATAATCATTGATTGATGCAATTGCCTGGTTCTTGCGATCAGTTGCTGCTATCAGCAAACTATCAGATCCGCCCAATTGTTTAAGGCTGTCAATTTGTGCCAAAACACTATTAATGACAAACGCTTTTTCCTCGTAGTGATTGATAAAACTTTTCAAATGCTCACTTGCTTCCGATCCGGAAACGGTATAGTAATTATCTTTCTTGCTTAAATCAAGGTCTACATTTATTTTTTCTACATCATTTATTACCAGCACTACAGGTCCTTTTTCTATCACTATCTGGTAAATGCCTTCTTCTTTGCCATTTCCTTTTAGATCAATTTTACCTTCTTTACCATTTAATAAACTTGAATCCAGCAAAACCGGATGATTGTCTCCACCATAAGGAATTTCTTCCAGCATAATATGTATGGGCCCTGCTACTGCCACAGAATCGCCAGGTTTGTCATCGTAATTCTGGGGAATCATCTTGTCGAGATTTTTATAAGTAACACTTACAATAAAACCACCTTTGTTTGTTGTATTGCAACTGGTATTTATAATGGCACCCATCAATAACAGCAAAAACGCAACGCTAAAAGAAATTTTCGGCATAAAATAATTTTAGTTTTTTCAGTTGGTAAATGGCCAAACCTGTTTAAAAGTTATTGGATTATTTAATTTTTAATGATTGAGTTTGTCTGTAAGCAACTGCGTGGTAATTTTAGGATCTGCTTTTCCTTTAGAGATCTTTTTTACTTCTCCCATAAACAAACCTATCAAACCTTTTTTTCCCTTTTTATATTCTGCTACTTTATCCGGCATATTGGCCAACACCTGGTCTACCCAATCTGCAATCGCACCACTGTCTGCGTCCTGCAATAAATTTAAACTGGTAGCAGTTTGCAATGGGTCGGTTGATTTGTTATCTATAAGCGCTTGCAACAATTTGGAAGAAGCTACAGAAAAACTAAGCTTGCCTGTTTCTACCAACTCAATTAGTGCAGCCAGGGTTTTAGCATGTACGGGAAACTGATCTATATGGATGGCTTGCTCATTTAAATATGATTTTACCGGACCTAGTAACCAGTTGGCAGCAGCTTTATAATGCGTAGTTTCTTTTGAAAGAGCTTCAAAATAATGAATGGTTTCTTTGTCATCGCAAATAACACGGGCATCATAATCGCTTAGTGCAAAAGCTGTTTTATAATGCTCAACCAAAGCCTCTGGTAAAGGCGGCATAGCTTTTTTTATTCTTTCCAGTTCTTCTGCGCTTACAATAAATGGAGGCAGATCGGGATCAGGAAAGTAACGGTAATCATTGGCCTCTTCTTTACTGCGCAATGAAAAAGTAGTATCATTAGTAGCATCAAAACTGCGTGTCTGCTGTTCTATAGTGCCACCAGTTTCCAACAACTCAATCATGCGTTTCACTTCATACTCTATGGCTTTGCGCACATTGCGTATAGAGTTCAGGTTTTTTACTTCTACTTTTGTACCCAGTTTTTCTTCTCCTTTCAGCCTGATAGAAATATTGGCATCGCAACGCAAACTTCCTTCTTCCATATTGCCATCGCAAACATCTAGGTAACGTACCAGTTTGCGCAGCTCTGTTAAATAGCTGGCTGCATCATCTGCATGGTGCAAATCCGGTTCAGTAACAATTTCTACCAATGCCACACCGGCACGGTTATAATCTATACAACTGTTGTTGTCATCAATATCATGTATGCTTTTGCCCGCATCTTCTTCAAGGTGTATGCGGTTTAGCTGTACCTGTTTTTCTCCATTAGCAGTGCGAATGCTTACGTAGCCTCCTTTGCAAATGGGGGTTGTATGCTGAGATATTTGGTATCCTTTGGAAAGATCCGGGTAGAAGTAATTTTTACGGGCGAAATAGTTTTTGTATTCAATCTCGCAATGACAGGCCACGCCCAATCTTACTGCCAGCTCCACGGCAGCTTTGTTAAGCATGGGCAATGTGCCGGGATATGCCAGTGTAATTTCGCTGATATGTGTATTGGGTTCGGCGCCAAAAGCTGCACTATCGCCACAAAACAATTTGCTTCTTGTCAGTAATTGTGCATGAACCTCCAGTCCAATCACCGTTTCGTACTTGTCGTAATTAATCATAACAATAATTGCCCGTCCGCTGCGCTTTCTGCCTTACAGGCCGGGTGCCTGCAAAAATACCGCATCAAAACCGATTTTCCTGTCGTGTTTATGACTATCAGCATTAGTTTACAAAACGGCTTTGGCATAAAAAAGCCCGGCTTTTAGCCGGGATTTTTTATTGTTGTTCTCTAAGTGATATATTGAAGGCGTCCAGTTGCTTTTGCTCGTCTAAATACTAAATACTAAATACTTAGTACTTCTTAAAGGCTGGTAGATTTTAATTTCTTGGGAATTTTTACTTCTACTTCCTGCGCCTTTCCATCGCGGGTAAGCTTTACTTTAAAATTGTTTTTAGTCAATGCATCCCTTGATACTTCACGAAGTGTGTCAATATTATTTACTTCTTTACCGTCAAATTCTGTAATGATATCGCCTTCCTGTATTCCTGCTTTCTCAGCAACAGATTCGTCGTCTACATCCAGTACTTTCAATCCTTTGCCATCTTCTGTTTCCTGCGCTTTTAGTCCAAGCCTTGCTTTACCAGACCAACCTAAAGCATAATTATTACTATAAGCATCGTTATCAAACTTAAATTCTTTAAAAGCATAATTATCAGAAGGGGCAAATGTAATAGCGCCGTTCATTTTTCTTTTGCCAAGGGTTGCAGTAGTTTTTTGTTCTTTTTTATCTCTTTTGTAGGTAATAGTTACTTTATCATCAGGGTTTAGTTTGCCAACGGCTTTGCTAAGGTCTTCCTGGTTAGTAATTTTTGTATCATTCAGCTTAGTAATCACATCTCCTTTTTTAATGCCGGCTTTATCCGCACCGCTCTCATCAGAAACGCTTACAACGCGTGCGCCATCATCTGCTTTTTCTGTGCCTACGCCCAGGAAAGCTCTTTTATCATCAGTAGTAGCCAATTTAAATGAGTGGCCTGGTGTAAAAGCGTAATTATCGTCATCGGGGCCAGAGAAATAAGTGCCGCCGCCATTGCTGCGAAAACGTGAACGGGCAGTTACAGTTGCACGTCCGCCAACCACCCTGTCTTTAGTAATAGTAATAGAAACATTATCATCTTTAAACTCACTAAGCGGTTTGCCATTTATTTTAATGTCTTCTCCATTTACTTCCACAGTTACTTTGGTGTTCACATCCACTTTGGGTCTTATTATTATTACGTCCTCGCTTTTTTTCGCTTTGTCTTTTTCGGGATTAGGTTTTGCGTCCTCCTGTGCAAAAGCACCTGTAGCTGCAAGAGCAAGCAATGATAGGGTTCCTGCTGTTTTCAAAAAGTATTGTTTCATGCCGTGATCGGTTTTTAAATGAAAAAATTTATCTACGTTTATTTTCGTAGTTCAAATATAGGTGGATTATTTTAATTACGAAAACTTTCGGAATGTTAAATACAAGCGGTTATTTATGGATTTGAGCGGCAGTAAACTGACATCTTCAACTTAAAGTTGTGCTGGGTTTCAAATTTTTGGTTACCAGCATTGGTTCTTTATTCATCTCCGGTTGTGTCACTCACTTTTACTGTAAATCTTTATTCATCTTCAGGCTTCTGTCTAACATGCTTTTGAATTGCTGACTGGTATTTGGCTCATCCCTGTAAACAAAATAAAGGGTGAGCCGCTTTTAAAACGGCTCACCCTCAGAAAATAACGACATTATCTATTTCAAGAAAGCTTACAAAAGGCTCTTTATTTTGTCTATTACCTGTTGTAATCCTCCCGCATCTTGTCCACCAGCAGTAGCCAGTGTTTTTTGTCCGCCACCACCACCTTTAATTAAAGGCGCTACTTGTTCTTTTATCAGTTTGCCTGCATCCAGGTTTTTGGCAACTACCACAGTATCCGCAATGCCAATGGCCACAAAAGGTTTGCCGCCAATATTGGCGCAAAGCACGGCTACATAATCATGCAGTTTGGTTTTTAAATCTCCGCATAATTTTTTCAACGCATCTGCACTGCTTACTTCCACAATGCTGCCAATAAACGTAACGCCATTAATGATTTCATCTTTATGCAACAATTCATTGCGGATGCCCACCAGCATGCGATCTTCCAGGTGCTCCAGTTTCTTTTTAAGGCTTGCGCTTTCTGTTGCAAGGCTTTCTATGGCTTTGCCCAGGTCTGGCGGATTTTTCAATTGCTCTTTGGCGGCCTGCAATTGTGCCAGTTGCTCATTAATATAATTTTGTGCGGCACTGCCCGAAACGGCTTCAATCCTTCTTACGCCGGCAGCCACGGCCGTTTCCTGTTTTATTTTGAAAAAACCCAGCTCGCCTGTTGCGCCTACATGCGTACCGCCGCAAAGCTCTACTGAATAATTAGGATCAATGGTTACTACACGTACGGTATCACCATATTTCTCACCAAACAAAGCCATAGCGCCCAGCTTCAGTGCTTCCTCTTTTGGCATTTGTTTTATTACAACCGGTATGTTCTCTCTTATTTTTTCGTTTACAATATCTTCTACCTTTTTTATTTCCTCATCCGTCATTTTTGCAAAATGCGAGAAGTCGAAACGCAGGTAATCTTCATTTACAAGCGATCCTTTTTGTGCTACGTGTGTTCCTAACACCTGGCGCAAAGCCGCGTGCAGCAAATGCGTAGCGCTGTGGTGAACAGCAGTAGATTTTCTTTTAACCACATCTACTTTTGCAATAACCGTTCCCGTTAGCGTAGCAGGAATGCTGTCAGCAAAATGAATAATTAAATCGTTCTCCTTTTTGGTATTTGTAATTACTAATTCTTCATTATTAATTATCAATTTACCTGTATCACCTATCTGTCCACCACTTTCTGCATAGAAGGGAGTGGTATCTAAAACCAACTGGTAAGATTCTTTACCTTTTGCTTTTACTTTTCGGTATTTGATAATATTGGCACTCGTTTCAAGCGAATCATACCCAATAAATTTATTGGAAGGATTATCAAGAAGTGTAATCCAATCTTCAGTATCAACAGCAGTTGCTGCTTTAGAACGATTTTTTTGTATCGACAGTTCCTCGTTAAACTTCTCCATGTCTACATCCCAACCAATTTCTTTGGCCATCAATTGGGTTAGGTCTATAGGAAAACCAAACGTGTCAAATAGAACAAAAGCAGATGTTCCATCAAATATTTTAGAGGATTGATTACCGTTTTTTATTCTTTCATTAAAATTAGCAATACCTTTTTCCAACGTTCTCATAAAACCATCTTCCTCCTCTTTCACTACTTTGCTTACAAAATCCAGTTGCTGCTGCAGTTCTGGAAATACATGTTCAAATTGCTTTGCCAGTACCGGCGTCAATTGAAACAATAAGGGTTGCTTATAATCCAGGCAAGAATAATAATAACGGACTGCACGACGCAATATCCTTCTTATAACATAACCGGCGCCGGTATTAGAAGGTAATTGTCCGTCTGCAATGGTGAATGCAATAGCACGGATATGATCTGCAATCACCCTGAAAGCAATAGCCTGTTTGCTATCGCTAAAATCATATTTTTTGTTTACTATTTTTTCAATAGCTGTAATAGTACCTGTAAATACATCTGTATCGTAGTTGCTGCTTTTTCCCTGAATTACCCTCACTAATCTTTCAAAGCCCATTCCAGTGTCTACATGTTTTGCTGGTAATGGTTGCAGGCTGCCATCTTTCAAACGGTTAAACTGCATAAACACATTGTTCCAGATTTCTATCACCTGTGGATGATCGTTATTCACCAATGTTTTCCCATCCACTTTTTTTCTTTCTTCATCAGTTCTGCAGTCTACATGTATTTCAGAGCAGGGGCCACAAGGGCCGGTATCGCCCATTTCCCAAAAATTATCTTTCTTATTGCCGGTAAGTATGCGGTCTGCTGCAATCCATTTCTTCCATTCTTCATACGCCTCTTCATCTTTGGCCAAGCCTTCTTTGGCATCACCTTCAAAAATGGTTACATACAATCTATCCTTATCAAGTTTCAAAACTTCCGTTAACAATTCCCAGCTCCAGGCAATGGCGTCTTTTTTAAAATAATCGCCAAAGCTCCAGTTGCCCAACATTTCAAACATGGTATGGTGATAGGTATCTACGCCTACTTCTTCCAAATCATTGTGTTTGCCGCTTACACGCAAACATTTTTGCGTATCGGCTACCCTTGTATGCGCAGGCTGTTTATTGCCCAGGAAAAAATCTTTAAACTGGTTCATGCCGGCATTGGTGAACAGCAGGGTAGGGTCGTTTTTAATAACGATGGGTGCAGAAGGCACAATTGTGTGGCCTTTAGATTGAAAGAAATCCAAAAACTTTTGACGAATCTCGGCACTGGTTAACATACTGGAACAATCTTTGGTGTTTAGTTGCCCTCTTAGGACTATATTTGATGTTTATACGCTCTTTTTTAAAGAGTGGCAAAGGTAAGGATAAGGCCCCACTCATAGAGAAGGGCCGAAGCGGTTTGCCGTATTCATGAAAAACAATTACTTTAACCTTTTAGACTGCCAACTGTTTTCTGCCCAGCGGTATGAAAAAAATCAAGTACTACTATAATACTAATACACTCCGTTATGAAAAGCTGGAAACACCCCTGCGTGTAAAGCTATTGCGGGTATTGGGGTTTATTGCTGCTTCGGTAGTTACTGCCATCATTATAGTATCCATTGCTTTTAAATATGTAGATTCTCCCAAAGAAAAAATACTGCGCCAGCAATATGAAGCGGCTGCCGAAAATTATGATATCCTGGACGACCAGGTAAAAAAGCTGCAGCAGCAAATGACCGACCTGGAAAAACGCGATAACAATGTATACCGCGCCATTTTTGAGGCCAATCCGATACCAGACAGTGCCCGTGCCAAAGCCATGGAAAAGCAAAAAGAAATCATGCTTATACAAGGCATGAGCTCTGGCGAAATAGAAGGATCTATTGCTAAAACGCTTAATAATCTTAGCCAGCGGGTTGCTTTCCAGGCAAAATCTTACGATGAAATTGGTGGCTTTATTAAAAACAAAGAAGTGTTGCTGGCATGTACACCCGCTATACAACCAGTAAGCAATAAAGATTTAAGTCGCGTAGCTTCTGGTTTTGGTTACCGCATAGATCCTGTTTACAAAACGGTAAAAATGCATGCGGGGCTTGACTTTGCTGCGCCGCAAGGCACACCTATTTATGCTACTGCCAATGGAACGGTTACTACAGGCGGCAATACCGGCAATGGTTATGGCAACCATGTGGTGATTAATCATGGTTATGGCTACGAAACATTGTATGGCCACATGGTGAAAGTAAAAGTGCACGCTGGCGAAAAAGTAAAACGCGGAGAAATTATTGGCTGGGTAGGCAGCACTGGTAAAAGTACCGGTCCACACTGCCATTACGAAGTACATAAAAACGGTCAGCACGTAGACCCTGTTTATTTCTTCTATAACGATCTTACACCTGAACAATTTGATCGCCTGTTGAAAGCAGCAGCATCGCCCAATCAAAGTTTCGACTAGTTATAAGTTGTAAGTGCTAAGTTTTAAGTTTTCTTTGCTTCGTGTTTATGATCGTAACTTAAAACCCTTTCTGTTCTTGGGCTTAAAAGGACTTATAACTTAAAACATACAACTTCAAGCGGCTCACAGCTTTCCTTATCTTTGCTATACATGCTTCTACTATGGCAGTACTTAAGCAAATAACTATTTCATTTGACGAAATACCGGAAACACCCATTCCGGAAAAGCCTGTTGCTATAGTAGAAGAACAACCCCTTATTAAAAAACGTGGCCGCAAACCAAAGCCAGCTCCATTAGTACCTAAGCAACCATCTAAAAGAGGGCGTCTTTCATTAAAAGAAAGTGAAGCGGCAGCAGAATCAATAGAAGTGCCTTCAGATGAAGAGCTGTTTCAGAAAAGATATTACTCAATGGGGCAAACGGCAGAAATGTTTCATGTAAATCATTCGCTCATGCGCATGTGGGCAAATGAATTTGAAGACTTTCTGCAAACAAAGAAAAATAAAAAAGGTGACCGCTATTTCAGACCAGAAGATATAAAGACGCTCCAGTTTATCCATCATTTGCTTCGCGAAAGAAAGTTTACCACGCAAGGCGCCCGCGACTTCCTCAAAAAAAATAAAAACGCCAACGAACGTTTTGCAATTATAGAATCCATGCAAAAGTTGAAAGCGTTTTTACTGGAGATTAAAGCCTCCTTGTAGCAATTAGCGTTGCCGCGTTTTTGGGTGGTTCTGTTTAGGGTTTAAAAATATTTCTTCTTATAATTTTCCTTGGGTTTTATTATCGCCTCAAGCAATCAATTACTGTTTTGTAATTACTGTGTGTTCTTCACCGTTAGTTCCTTTCACAATAACAATGTACTGGCCATTGCTAACACCATCCAGTGAAACTGCAATAGTATTGTTTGCAACAATTGGCGCGTTTGAAATTGTTTTCACTACGCGACCCTGTATATCATGTACAAAAGCCTGCACTGAACCACTAATATTGCCACTGGTAATATACACAGTAGAATTAGCAGGATTAGGAAAAGCTTTGATGGTAGTATTGCTGGTTTGCTGGCTGAATGCAACTGCTTTTGTTGCAGAATAATCATAATCACCATTCAGGTCTACCATTTTAAGACGATAGTAGATAGTAGTTCCATTTATGTTTTGACCAGCAAGGTTATCAGTATAACTATACACAGCGTTACTGCCTTTTGCATTTATTTTAGCGATAGCGGTAAAGCTGGCGCCATTATTTACAGAACGTTCTACCTGGTAGTAAGAGAAACCGTTTTCAGTAACAGATTGCCACTGTAAAACAGCAGTATTCTTTACAGCATTTGCCTGGAAACTGCCCAATAGTACAGGTAAAACAGAACTTGGAGTGTACATAACATTTCCTGAACCGTTTGTTGGGGTAGTGTTGCCACTTCCGGCAGTTGTGGTGCCGCTTGCATTAGAGTTGCCGCCACCAGTGCCCTGTGCATCTGTAACAGTTGTATTTGATGGCGTACCAACCACGCCTGACATAATTGTAACACCTTTACCACCGCCTGCACCGCCACCATGAGAACCGCCATCGTTTACAGTACCACCGTTGCCACCACTTGTATTAATACCCAGCGGGCATGAACCACTAACACTATACGAACCAACTTGCAAAATAATACTTCCACCAGCACCGCCACCACCAGCACCATCATTGCCAGAGTTGCCAGCGGTATTGCCTTTTGCAGAAATAGCAACATTGCCAGCACCGCTATTGCAGCCACTGGTGGTTTGTATGCTGTTGGCTTTTATCATTATAATGCCACCACCATTGCCACCTGCTGTACCAACGCTGTTATTTTGCTGGCCACCACCGCCGCCGCCGCCCATAAAAAAACGAGTGCCAGATATATAAGTACTTAGATCAAGACCTCCTACACCACCACCAGAAGTACTGCTGGTGCAAGTCCAACCCAGGCCACCATCACCACCTGTAGTAAGATTACCGCCACCGCCGCCACCACTGTTATTGTAGTTGCCACCACCACCGCCATTCAATACTTTGCCTCTTGCAACTGTATAAACGCCATTGGTATTGTGTATGCCTTCACCTTTATAACCATAATAAGTTGTGGAAACGCCTCCCGCATTGTCGTAGTAAGTGCTGGGGTCGCATGTGTTATCTGAAGCAGCATTAGTGCCAACAGCACCACCTCTAAAACCCATACCATCTACAGTTATGTTGCTGTTGAGTGTTAAAATGCCATTTACTTTAAAAGCAACCACACCGCCTGTTGTACCGTTCCAGGCTGGTGCTGTTACGCCACCGCTTAATGTATAATTACCGCCACCACCAAGTGTAGGATAAGAAATGATTTGAACACGACTGTTAACATTGATATTATATGTGTTTGTTAGTGCAGCGCTTAATGTAATTGTAGTACCGCTGGCAGAGTTGATAGTTACTACCTCTGAAATACCTGCAGATTGTATGCTGCCTAAATTGCCAAAACCGGCATTGTTACTTGTGTTGCTGCCGATAGTGTTGTCTTGCATTTGCATTACAATAGCAGAACCGGCTGCAAAAGAACCAGTAGCACCTGTAATGGTAAGCGTACTACCGCTAATGGCAGTAACTCTTGCATACACATTTATAACAGATTGTGAGAAAGAAACAGCCGGAATGGCTATTAAAATCAGCAGCAAACATTTAGTAAAATTCTTCATCGGTACTAGGATTTACCACTTAGCACTTAATAAATATGCCAGAACCTAATACCTTAAAAGTCAATATTCTATATGTGCTAATGATTTACACTTATTCCATATTTGGGATTTTTATTCCGGAAATGAAATACTGAAAATGTTATTGCGAAGAGAGAGAGCCGCTGATTTTAACCTCGCTGTTAAGGCCGGCCAATTCAATTTTCAAATCTGTCATGGCTTTTATGACTGCGAAATTTACCTGTTGCTTTATATCATTGAATTGTAAAGCAGGCACGGGGCCGGTATAATATTCAGTGGTAACAATATAAGCGTTGGTAACAATATCATTAAGAAAAACAACTTTATTAATGATTTGCGGATGCTCCATAATTTTTTTTATGGCTACTACTAATTGCTCAAGCTGTTGCGGGCTTGTGCTGAGGCTTATTTCAAGACGCAGGTCTGCACGGCGTTGGGTACGCAGTGTAAGATTGTCCATAATGCTATCCACCATTTGCTTATTGGGTACAGTAACATAGGTTTTAAAATCTGTACGTATGCGGGTGCTGCGCAAACCTATTTTTTCTACGGTGCCTGTAAATCCCTGCACTTTCACAAGGTCGCCTACATTAAAAGGCTTGTCGAAGAAAATGATGAAAGAAGCAATCAGGTTTTCCAGGCTTTCTTTGGCAGCTAATGCCAGTGCAGCACCGATAAGACCAAAGCCGGCCAGCAATGCACCTATATCTTTATTGAATGAGAAATGAATGATGAGCAATATGCCAATGATGCCAACAAGCACTTTTAAGAAATCACGAAAGAAAACAATCAACTGGTTATCTCTTATATCTTCTGTTTGATGGGCTCTTTCTTCCAGCACCATTGCAACAAAATCAATGGCGCGGAGCAATAGCCAGATAAAAGTGGCTATCAGTAAACCGGTGCCAATGCTATCTATTATTTGTTTAGAAGTAATGCGGTGAACATCAAAGAGCAGATCTTTTGGAAAATGTAATTTATCAAGTGCAATGAAAGAAATCAATATTAAAAGAAATCCCTGCAATGGCGCCAGCAATAGTTCAACAAAAGATTTTTTGTCTACTATCCAGGTAGTGCGTTTTATTAATAAGAAAAACCATCCTGCTACATATTGAGATAGATATCTTTTAAGCATGACAGCTATTAAGATTGTGCCAAAGCAAATGATGTAGCTTAAAATAGTATTATCGAGTATAACGGTATGCAACAAGTTCTTCATTAATTACAATGTTAAAGAGAAGCTGCGGAAAAGCTTCAAGCTATTAGCTACAAGCTGCTAGTGCTTCTCTGTAATTTTTTTATGGTCATTCCTATGCTTATGGTCTAGCTTGTAGCTAATAGCTAGCTAAAGAGCATACACGTATAGCCATCCCCCACGCAAACAAAAAAGTTTATCTCCGGCTATTCGCATTTTATAAGTGTTCTTTAAAATGCCAGGCAAAGTGATTTCTTCCAATTGCAGGCTGGCCAGTTTATAGCGTTCAAGCAAAACACCTTTGCGGCCTACAATGTATTTTCCTGCCATCTGAAAATCCTGCCAGCCCAAAAATGGCAATTTGCTTTTCAGTGTGCCAAAATAATCAAACACCAACATGCCTTTTGCACTATCATATAGGTATACCAAACGATCATGATCTTCTATAAAAGCCGGTGTTGGTGCCTCATCCAATTGCTGTCTGAAATCACCTGTTTGATCAATAATGCTGCCGTCATCTCCAATGCGCTTAAGTGTAGCTGTTCCTTCATCATATACCCAAATAGCATTATCGTAAGACTGGCAAATAGCTCTTGCCTGGAAAATATTTTGTTTGCGCAGATCTATAGTGGTACGCACGTTCAATAACCTGTCCAAAACTACAATGGTGCCAAAGTCGCGGTAATACAATAATATTTTTAAGGGATTTCCTGCATCAATAGAAAATACATTTCCGTATTTGCGCACATCATTATAAATAGCTACTGAATCTAAATTGGGAGATAGTTTTTTCAATTGGTTATTGCTATCCAGTAATAATATATTGCCCAGGTTGTCAACAGCAAAGTCTGCAATTTTTCCTTTTATGGTGGCAGCCAATTTTAAAGTGGTATCTGCCTGTGCAAAACCAGCAATTGCAATGGAGAAAAATAGTAGTATGAGTAAGGCTTTCTTCAAGCTTTATGATATTTTAGTTCAAGCTGCTGGCCATCAAAAACAGCATAAGAGTCATATTGTATCCAATCGCCAAGATTAATATAACGGCTATTATCTGGCAATGCAAAATCTATGGGCAAATGCCTGTGGCCAAAAATAAAATAATCGAACTTTTCTTTTTGCAATATTTCCTTGCAATAGGTTATCAGCCATTCCTTGTCTTCTCCTAAAAACCGTGCATCTGTTTGCCCGGTGGCTGCGCGGCTGCTGCGACTCATATAATTGGCAATGCCTACACCAACAGCAGGCGGCAATATGCCAAACAACCATTGGCAAACCGGGTTGCGAAAAATCTTTTTGATAAACTTATAACCATGATCGCCGGGGCCTAAGCCATCACCATGGCCAACGTAAAATTTTTTATTGTTGAACTCAAAAGTCTTAGGCTCAAAGTATACAGGAATGTTCAGTTCTTTTTCAAAATAGCCTTTCATCCACATATCGTGATTGCCCACAAAAAAATGCATAGGTATGCCACTGTCTGTAATAGCAGCCATTTTTCCCAGGATGCGTACATAGCCTTTGGGCACAACTGTTCTGTACTCATACCAGAAATCGAATAAATCGCCTACAATAAAAATAGCGGCTGCATCTTGCTGAATGCTATCCAGGAAACGAACGATTTTTTTTTCTCTTTCCAAACTGCTGGCATAGTTTGGCGCACCCAGGTGAAAGTCTGAAAGGAAATAAATTTTTTTGCCAGGTAATACTTGCATGGGTTAGTGTTTCTTTTGCAAATACTCCAGCACATCGCCAGAAACAATTAATGGTTTGTCGGTTACATCATTATTGTACCAATATATCCAGGCTTCTGTAGTTTGGTTATTGATATAGACAGTCGTGAGTTCTCTTACATAAAGTGCTTTTTCGCCGGGTTCAGGATTCACGCCCTCGTAATCATCTACCTGCGCAATGGCCCAGCTAAATTCCTGTTCTTCTTTCAGCGTGTATAATTCGCCTAGTATATAAGTATCGTCATTGGTAGGTAAGGCAGCAGGATAACTACCTAAATCATAAAGCTTACCTTTTACTTTGGCACTGCCTATCAATGTAAAATGATTGCTGATATAGGCATAAGCAGGGTGATTAAAACCACTGCGCAATGAACCATACACGAATAATTGATGAGTTTCCATACTTGCGTAAAGATAATGATTCGTTAGAGAAAAGCTGTGAGCTATGAGCCGCGAGTTGTGAGCAAAAAACAGTTTGATGTGATGGCCGGTAGCAAGAACTTCCGAATCTTGAACTATGAACTTGTATCTATCAAAAATAAATAAACTTCTTTTGGGCCGTGTACACCTGTTACCAATGTTTTTTCAATGTCTGCAGTGCGACTGGGACCTGAAGCTAAACTGATAAGTGATGGTATATTGGCACCATATTTTTCTTTTATTGATTGAAGTGCATCTTTAATATCGTACACCAATTGTTTGGTATAGGCAATGCAAATGTGTACAGGAGCGTATACGCTGACGGTTCTTCCGCTTTG
The DNA here is from genome assembly GCA_047602295.1 of Chitinophagaceae bacterium. Classification (GTDB taxonomy): domain Bacteria; phylum Bacteroidota; class Bacteroidia; order Chitinophagales; family Chitinophagaceae; genus JACMLD01. The sequence continues at coordinate 894,635 of JASGHP010000001.1, forward strand.
GCTGGCTGCGGTTAAAATCATACTGCCTGTGCGGGCCACCAGGCTTTCGCAAGTGGTTATGCTGGCATCGCAATCAACTAATGAAGTTTCAGTAGATAAGCCGGTAAAGCCACCGGTAGTTAATATAGATTTCAGGATTGGTTCTACGCAGTAAATTTTGCTCCAGTTCTTTTCTGCAATAAGAGCATTAAGCTGCTGGCATAATTCTGCATGGTTAAGGCAAAAAGCAAAACGTCCCTGCAGTTTTGAAAACTCTTCGGCAAACTGTATTTCCAATTCTTTTTGTGAGGGTTGATACAAAGAATGTGATCCCTCACTTAGCGGAAAAGGAAGAGGCGTTGATTCAATCAACGCCTTTCTTATTTTTTTTAAAATAACTTCTTTGGAAGAGGAGTCAGCCATTTGCCACGAGTTAAATTAATAAGATTGATATCTAACCTCATTCGCTTAATTCGCGTTCATTCGTGCAAATTAGCGTTGTACTAGTTATGCGCCTTGTTGGTAACATTGCTGTCGTAAGGAGGAACGCCTTCGCTAATGGTGCCATCAGCTGCATGCGGCTCTTTATTGTCAACATCCAGCAATTTCTTTTCTTCAAAAGGCCTTTTGCCAATCAGGGTTTCTACATCACTCTGGAACAATACCTCTTTCTCCAACAATGCTTCTGCCAGTTTTATTACTTCAGCTTTACGTTCTGTCAACAGGTTCTTTGTTCTTGCAAAAGCATCATCAATCAGTTTCCTTACTTCCTGGTCTATGATTTTTGATGTTTCTTCTGAGTAAGGTTTGGTGAAAGCATTCTCCTGCTGCGGGTCATAAAAACTTACATTGCCCACTTTATCATTCATGCCGTATACTGTTACCATTGCGTAAGCAGTACGGGTAATCTGTTGCAAATCGTTTTGTGCGCCGGTAGAAATTTTGTTGAAGAAAATTTCTTCGCTGGCACGTCCACCCAATGTCATACAAATTTGATCAGTAAGTTGATCTGTATTGTATAGGTATTGTTCTTTAGGTGTGTACTGCGCATAACCAAGGGCTGCTGTACCACGTGGTACAATGGTTACTTTCAATAAAGGATATGCATGCTCCAGGAACCAACCGCAAATGGCGTGGCCTGCTTCATGGTATGCAATAATTCTTTTCTCATCCGGAGAGATGATTTTATTCTTTTTCTCTAAGCCACCAATTACACGGTCAATAGCATCCTGGAAGTCGCTCATATCTACAGCGTCTTTACCTTTTCTTGCTGCTATCAGTGCTGCTTCATTACAAACATTGGCAATGTCTGCACCGGCAAAACCAGGTGTTTGTTCTGCTAGTTTAAAAATATCCAGGGTTTGAGAAATCTTTATTGGCTTCAGGTGTACTTTAAAGATATGCTCACGGCCTTTTAAATCTGGTTTGTCAATTTCTATCTGCCTATCGAAACGACCTGGACGCAACAACGCACTATCCAATACATCAGGACGGTTGGTAGCAGCTAATACAATTATGCCGCTTTCTCCGCTAAAGCCATCCATTTCTACCAGCAATTGGTTTAGGGTGCTTTCTCTTTCATCATTGCTCATTACAGCATTCTTTCCTCTTGCACGACCAATAGCATCAATCTCATCAATGAAAATAATACAAGGAGCTTTTTCTCTTGCCTGTTTAAATAAGTCGCGTACACGGCTGGCACCCACACCTACAAACAATTCCACAAAGTCTGAACCGCTCATAGAGAAGAAAGGAACCTGTGCTTCGCCGGCCATTGCTTTTGCCAGCAATGTTTTACCAGTACCGGGAGGGCCAACCAGCAATGCACCTTTGGGTATTTTACCACCAAGTGCTGTATATTTTTTAGGATTTTTCAGGAAGTCAACAATTTCCATTACTTCCACTTTTGCTTCGTCAAGCCCTGCCACGTCGTTGAAAGTAATATTTACACGTGTGCCTTTATCAAACAAAGTAGCTTTTGATTTTCCGATATTGAAAATGCCACCAGGGCCACCGGCGCCACCGCCCCCGCTGCCCATTTTGCGCATAAACAATACAAGAATAAGCACAATGGCTACTATAGGTAATAATATGTTTAATGCAGGTGCTACCCAATCTCCTTCCTTATCGTACTTAACAGGAATTTGTCTTAGGGTAGGATATTTTTGATAGAATGCACGAAGGTCGTCTGCAAAGATTTTTTCATCGCCAATGCTAAACTGAAACTGTGGACCATTCTCTGGTACAGGAGTGGTTCTTTTATTCAGCTTTGCCTGGTATATATCTTTTCTGAGGCTGTCTTTTTTTATGTAAACCCTTACAACTGCTTTGTTGCTGATGACATCAATTTTTTCTACATCGCCACCCAGCAGCATGCCCTGAAACTCTTGCTGGCTGGTATCTTCAGCGCTGGGGGTAAATTTTCCGTTGAATAAATTAAAGCCAATCAGTATAACGGCAATAGCAGCCCAAACCCAGTAGATATTAAACCTGGGGGAGCGTTTGGAATCATCTCCATTGCCTTGCGGTCGCATCCTGTTTCCTTTTTCGTTCGGTTTCAAGTCTTCCTGTGCCATATTGTTTTTAATGTGTCGTACTACATAAATGCTTTTGCAGCACGTTTGTTCGAAATCGGGGTTATAAACTTTTATTAATCCGCTTTAGGAATTGTGTTCAGTAACGCTGGCATCGCTCCACATTTCTTCCAGCTTGTAAAATTTGCGGGAATCTTCATGCATAACATGCACCACTATGTTTACATAATCTACCAATATCCATTGTGCACTTTGCTGGCCTTCATGACGAAAAGGACTTTCGTCGCATTCCTGTTTTACCAAAGCCTCAACATTATCTGCAATAGCTTTTACCTGGGTAGAGTTGGAAGCATGGCAGATAATAAAAAAATCTGTCACTGCCTCTGGAATCTTGTGCAGATCCAATGATACAATTTGTTCCCCCTTTTTTTGCTGAATGGCGTGGATGATGGTTTTAAATATTTTCGAGTTCCTCGTTACTCTGTTTAGGCTGCCGGGTTTGCGGTTTGCCAACATGCTCAGTTGTTCCAAATAATCAAAACATTTAGGTGAATAAAGTATAGTTGTTTTTCAGTGAAGCCGTGTTTATATTGATGCTTTGTTGTTATCTGGTGCCTTGCTTGGAATGACAAAATAGTCAATTATATTTATCCTTTAGCGTATCCTGTCTAAAATCTTATTTTCGCTGCTGCCAAAAGTACAAATGTTTAATCATTTACCATACCATGATTTCTACCGGCGGCCATCTAACCATTTTAGAATCAGTTGACAGTACCAACAACTATGCCATGGCAATGGTTCGTGCAGGGCAAGCCAAACATGGAGATGGCTTTTTTGCGTTGGAACAAGTGCAGGGCCGTGGTCAAAGGGGTAAAACATGGCTCACTGAACCTGGTACCAATATTATTCTAACCATCGTGCTGCAGGTGCAAAACCCGCTCTCACAGCAGTTTTCCTTAAGTATGGCCATTGCATTGGCAGTGTACGATTTTTTTGCTAAACATGCCGGGGACGAGACTTCTATTAAATGGCCTAATGATATCTATTGGCGTGACAGAAAGGCAGGGGGGATATTGATTGAGTCTATAGTCAGGAGTCAGGAGTCGGGAGTAGAGAGTAAAAGTCAAGTTCGGGGTTCGGAGCTCATAGTTCCTCATCCGACGTCGGTAAGCAAAGACAAGCAAGCCTTAAATGCTAACGCTGAAACTACTGACTCAGACAGTATAAATTATGAAAAGAAACCTGTACAGCAAGAACTCCAAACTCCGAACTCCGAACTGAAGACTGAGCGTTGGTTTGTTGTAGGCATGGGCATCAATATCAACCAAACCAGCTTTGCGGAAAATTTACGCAACGTTGTTTCATTAAAACAAATAACCGGTAAAAATTGGGATGTAATTGAACTGGCAAAGGAACTCTGCACCCATGTAGAAAACCGCTACCAGCAACTGGCAAGTGGTAAAGATTTATTGAGCGAATACAATGCCTGGCTTTTCAAAAAAGGTCAAACCGTAAAATTTAAAAAAGACAACCGCGTATTTGAGGCTGTTGTAAATGGTGTGGACGCTTTTGGAAAATTAAGACTGATGACTGCAATAGAAGAGCAGTTTGGTTTCGGAGAACTGGAATGGGTGCTGGGGTAAATAGTGAGAGCCTGGCATTAATGACGAATCTGTTCGAGCATGTTTTTTGTAAAACTTAGTCCATTCATAAGTGAGGTTTACTCACTGTACTGCTTCCGAAAATAATGAGAAGAGAAATAAAAAGTTTAATATTTCTGCGCTGCAATATCCTCAGTAGTTTTTTCCCTTCATTAATGGTTTGTTGCAAATAGTCATGTTTTCAAAATAATAATAAAAAGGTTTCATTTTTTTCATTGCATCAATCCCTGATAGTTATATTATCGACTTCTTATTCATATATAAAAAAATAAGTACGTGTTTCCTGTAATTAATGGTTAGCTGCAAATACCTGTTTTGCTAAAAAACGATATGAATAACAATGGGTGAAGTACTACTTGCTTTTAAATTGCCGTTCTGGCCTTTTAGAATCGTTTATTAATTATATCAGAAAAGCATGCGTATTCTACTGCATTTTATTATTCGCAAATGCTGTAGGGTAGCGTAGAAGGTTGCGCCAATTCATTGTAGGATCGATTTCAATGGCGCTATGGTTTTGCTTGTATATGTTAAGTTTTCCGAATAATTGATTTGCAACAAAACAGCATTTAAAACTCCTTGTATGTATAAATCAAATGCCATTGAGGCTATCATTTTATATTGTTCTTTGGACAGGCGTTTTATTGCCCCCTGCCTTGAAAATTTACTGCGCACCGGGTTTGTGAGTTGTCATGTGATTATGTATGACCACCTTTACGGCGGTGTGCCGGAAGATGTGACGGCAGAAGAGTCTTTTATACGCAAATCCGCAGAAGAATGGTTTAACGCAGGATTGGTGAGGCTAACAACATTACCATGGCAACCCGCAGAATCAACACTGTATTTTGAGGCCGCTGGAAGATATTATGGTGCGCAACAATCTACCGCCCGCCATTTGTTGTTTATTGATGCAGATGAAATTGTGGACACTGTGGCGTTTACACGCTGGTGCACCAATGATTGGGATAAATCGAAAAAAGCCGTGAAGCTGAATCAATATTTGTATTTTATACACCCTGCGTATAGGTTGGATGTACAATCGCACAATACAGTAATTGCAGACGGGAATTATGCCCGCAGTTTGCCGTTGCGTGTGGAGGCCCGGTGGAATGCGTATTGGAACAATCAAAACCGATTGTCGAGATGGACGGCGAAGCTAGGATTGAATCCTTATTTTTCTATTCAACGCGGTACACCGTTTATTCATCATTTTACCTACGTTCGAACTAAGGCGGAGATGCTAAAGAAGGTGGCCAATTGGAGCCACAATAAAGACCACGATAATTGGGCAGAATTAATTGAACAATTATATGCCAATGCAAACAAACATAAAATTGGCGGCCACGGTTTCACGCATGTAGAAAATGTCTTTGATATTGATACTACTGATTTGTTCACTATTAAGGAAATAAACGAATTGCAGCTGCAGGAAATTTCTAAACTAGAGGTTGTGTGAAGAAGCTACGGGCAATTTCATTGCAGCCAGAACTAACCAATGGCTGCTTTTTGTTTCACCCAATTCAAAAAGCGGGAATGAACTCATCAAAATACTCAGTGTTTTCTGCTTCACGGGCTTCAATTTCATACTTGTTATTTTGATAGCCGTTTTTCAGGCTCTCAAACAAATATTTTACAACAAACAGTACATAACCATGCCGTTCAAACTGCTCCACATGGGCCAGCTCGTGTCTTACCCATTTACGGTTGCTGATAAACTCTGACCTGGTGGTATCATACAGCAAAATGGTTTTGCCCAGCACCATAGCCATTTTATCCTGCTTTAGTTTGCGTGCTGCCAGGCGAGCCAGAAAAGAATCTTCTTTGATATAATACTTCACTCCCACAAAATAATATAATATTTTACGAATCTAAAAGCGTGGCAAACCCTTACAACTATTTTGTGTTGCGGAAAGCCTGGTTGACAAGATAAACGCCCAGCAAAGTAATTAGCCCGCCAACAGCAATATACCAGGTGAGCGATTCATGAAATAGTAGGGAGCCCAGTATTACTGCCACAACAGGGTTTACATAGGCAAACAAAGAAGTTTGCTCTGCGCTAAGATGTTGCAAAGCATAGATATAGGCAAGGAAGGCGATAACAGAACCAAAAATAACCAGGTACCCAATGGCCGCCCATGATTGCCACGGAATGTGTTTTATTGCAACAGTATTGCCTGTAGCTTTTGCCACTGTGTATAGCATAACTCCTGAAATAATCATTTGCAATCCAATGCTGAAATATGGATTGAATGATTTTGCATTTTTCTTGGTATAAATTGTACCTAAGGCCCAGGCATAAGTGGAAGCAAGAGAGATGATGATGCCGAGTGTAAAACCCGGATCAAGAAAATCGTGCAGGTGTTCAAAAAAGATAAAGCAAATACCAGCAAAGCCCAATGCAAAACCCATGATGGCTTTGGGTGATAATGCAGGGCCACGCGTAAAAAAAGTATTTACCACCAGCCATAGTGGTATGATGGCATTAATGATGGCAGCCAGCCCACCGGAAATATATTTCAAACCCCAGGTGGCTAAACCATTGCTAATAATAAAATTGAACAATGCCAGCACAAAGATGTTTTTCCAATCTTTTAACCCTGGCCAGCTTGCTTTACCAGTGGCAATAAAGTAGATAATGTAGATGGCGCCGCCAATAAATTGCCGTATGCCTGCCAGTTGAAATGCAGGCATATGTTTTACGCCTTGTTTGCTTGCCAACCATGTAGTGCCCCAGAAAAAACAAATAGCCGCCAATGCCCAATACGCTTTCACACGTGTGCTCCCCTTCCGCAGGTTAGCGGGGTTGTATGGAGAGGATAAGATGGTAGAAATAAAGTCGGACATAGTGAGCTGCAAGTTATTAGCTACTGGCTACAAGCTATTGGCAGTTAGCTTGAATCGGTTTTTAGTATTGGTTACCTTGCATGTAGGGACAAAGACTTGCAGCTTGAAACTTGCAGCTTGCAACTTTCCTCTAGTGCTTAAAATGTCTTAGTCCTGTAATCACCATGGCAAGATTGTTTTGCTGGCAATATTCAATAGAATCTTTATCGCGAATGGAACCACCGGGTTGTATAAATGCTACCACACCTGCTTTATGGCCCAATTGCACGCAATCATTAAAAGGGAAAAAAGCATCGCTGGCCATAACAGCGCCATTTAAATCGAAATTAAATTGTTTTGCTTTTTCTACGGCATGGCGTAAAGCGTCTATGCGGCTGGTTTGTCCGCAGCCCTTGCCCATAAGCTGTTTATTTTTTACCAATGCAATGGCATTGCTTTTTAGGTGCTTGCAAACCAGGTTGGCAAATATCAAATCTTCTTTTTCTGCTGCTGAAGATTCTCTACCGCCGGTTTCTTTCCATTCAGCATAATTGCCTTCGTCTGTTTGCTGTATCAATACGCCATTCAATAGTGATTTGTATTGTTGCTTGCTATGCGGGGCGCTCTTCAATTGCAGCAGAATGCGGTTCTTTTTAGATTTTAGAACAGTAAGTGCATCCTCATCATAAGCAGGCGCAATCAATACTTCAAAGAAAATTTCGTTGATAGCTTCTGCAGTGGCTTTGTCGATAGTACCATTGCAAACCAATACGCCACCAAAAGCGCTTTCATTATCGCCTGCCAATGCAGCGTCCCACGCATCTTTCACTGTGCTTCTTGCTGCTACACCGCAAACGTTGGTATGTTTGATGATAGCAAACACTTTTTCTTCTTTTTCGCCGGGTTGAGCAAACTCGCTGATCAATTGCACGGCTGCATCCACATCTACCAGGTTGTTGTAAGAAAGTTCTTTACCGTTTAACTGGTTGAAAAGTTCTTCCAGGTTGCCATAGTAAACACCAGCCTGGTGCGGGTTTTCGCCATAGCGCATAGCTTTCGGGCTATTAACCGATGCGTGAAAATATTCAGCACCACCAGGATTGAAATATTCTGTGATGGCTACATCATAATGCGCTACTATTTCAAAAGCTTTTGCAGCAAAAGCACGACGCTGTTCCAATGTGGTTTCGCCTTTTTGCGCTTCCAGCATTGCTGCCAAAGGAGCGTAATCTTTTTTAGCAGCTATTACCACTACATCTTTATAATTTTTAGCAGCGCCACGTATCATGGAAGGTCCGCCAATATCAATTTTTTCAATGATAGCAGTTTCATCAGTTGTACTGGCTACAGTTTCCTCAAAAGGATAGAGATCTACAATCACCAGGTCAAGTTCTGGTATTTTATACTCCACCATTTCTTTCAGGTGCTGCTCATCGCTGCGTTTGCCCAGTATGCCACCAAATACAACAGGATGCAATGTTTTCACCCTTCCTCCCAAAATGGACGGATAGCCGGTAAGATTTTCTACCGGAACAACAGGTATGTTCAGTTTCTCAATAAACGACTGTGTGCCGCCGGTGCTGTAAATGGTAACACCCAACTCGTGCAGTTTTTTTACAACTATTTCAAGGCCATCCTTATAAAAAACGGAGATTAACGCAGACTGAATTTTCTTATTCATCATTAATGGTTGAAGGTGTAGGGTTTAAGGTGTAAGGTAAAAAAGCCGGGTATAGAACAATTCTGGTATAAGGCCCTACACCTTATATCTTAAGCCCTAAGCCCTTCGCGGCGCAAAACTAAATTAATCCACCTTCATCACAAAAGCCCCGTTATCCACTACTGAAAAGCAGGCCAGGCCTAGGTTTGCGGCGGCTGCCTTCCACTTATGCACCTTGCCGGTGCTAATTGATCCGTCTAAGATTAACTCTCTGCAATGCACTTTTTCAAGTAAGGCGGGTTGTGCAGGCGCATTGCCTGTAATAATTAAAAGATCAGGCTGTAAGTCGGCTGATATGAACGATGGATTGGTGTGTTTGTCAGCTATCATTATTTTCCTGCCATTGAAAATAAAGAATGGCCCGTGTTGAGTCAAAGTGATCAATGAATCTACAGCCTGTATGCGGTGCAGTATGCGTGAAGGTTTAAGATGGAAATTTTGCAGAAAATCATCCTCCAGCAAATCTTCACTTCCACGAAAAGCATATTTTCTTCCATCAATAAAATCAATTGCCTGGCGTTTGGGCACGTTGTAAACAATAAGTTCTTTCTGCTGATTTACCTTAATAAAATCATAACTTCTTATTGCAAAAAAGCAAAGTAAACAACACAGGCCGGTTACAAATGCAGGTTTGTTTTTTCTCATTAGCCAGAAGGCAATAGCGGCAATAGATCCGTACAAAAAAATTGTTTGCGGCGTATTTATCTGCAATCCATTCCACAAAGAAAATGGCAGGCTTTCCATGTGTTCTATAAAACGATTCAGCAAGTAAATAAGCCAGTGCAATACAATGCCAATTGGTTTTGCAACGAATGGTATTGCTGCTACTGCACAGAGTACAATCTCCAGGAAAATGATCAGACTTGATAAGGGAACAGCCAATAAGTTAGTGATTAGAAAATACACCGGGAATTGGTGAAAATGATAAATGCTGATGGGCGTGGTGAGCACTTGTGCTGCAATGGTAACTGCCATTAGTTTCCAAACAGTGTCTATGAGTTTGTTGCTGAAATAAAACCAATCATAAATAGGCTTCATAAAAATAACGATGCTTAGCACTGCAATATATGATAATTGAAAGCCGACATCCCACAGCCAAAAAGGATTAATGCAAAGCAGGACGAATGCAGATGCAGCTAATGAATTATAAATATTGGTTTTTCTTTTTAAACCCTGCCCTATAACAATGCAGGTAAACATTACTGCAGAACGAAGAATAGAAGGTCCTCCACCTGCCAGCAATGCAAAAAGCCAAAGCCCGGAAATGATGATGAGAGGAGCAATCCAACTGCTGTATTTTTTCTTTTGTAATGGCTTTACCAATAATGAAAGCAACCAGTAAATTAAGCCCAGGTGCATACCGGAGATTGCAATTACATGCACTACGCCGGTATTGGAGTAAGATTGCACCAGCGTTTTATCTAAATCATCTTTATAACCTACCAACAATGCTTCTGCAAGGCCGGCTTCTTTTTCACCGGGGATATAAGTGGTAATGATATGCAACACTTTTTCCCTGATGGCAAATAATAATTGTTGCAAACGACTTTGGTTTTTAACCGGAAGTACAACATAATTGCCATTATCTAAAAATACCTGTTGATAAATGCCCTGGAAGGCGCAATACCTTTCATAATCAAATGCACCAGGATTGCCAGAGTTTTTGATGGGCTGCAATTGCCGGGAAAAAATTAGTTGAGAGCCGTAGCTAAGATTTTGTAAGCTGCTGTCTTTTTTAAAATAGATAATGATATTGCCTTTTACAGGAATGGTGTTTTCTCCTCTGAGTAGTAATTGAACAGAAGCATTTGCCTTAAATGAATTTGTTTTTTCAGATAGCGGTTCTTGCAACGTAGCTATTACAACGTCATTGACTTTGTAACGATTTTTTAACCAATTGGATTGATACGAGCTATTATGTTCTTTGGTTAGCAACATTCCCAATGCCAGCAACATACTGTTGATGCAAATACCGTTGACCCATTGTAAGCTGTAGCGTGCAGCAATAGAACGCAGGTTAAAAAAGATCAGAAACAATATGCCGACAGAAAGTATAACCCAGGCTAACCAAGTGGGCAATAAAAGATACCATTGTAATGCGATACCGGCCATAAGCGGTATTACCAAACGCAGGAAAGGAGCTTGTTTCCAGAGGTATAAGGTGGGGCGCTGCATGCCGGAAGATATTTAAACCGGTTATTGTTAACAAAGATGGTTTTTGTTAAAGGTTATTTAATTGCTCAGTAACGAGTTGTATAAAATAGCCTTGCTATCTTTAAGGCTCAATTGTGCACAATGAGAAAACCATCATTTATTTTTTTATTGCTTGTAAGCACTTATTGCTTCAGCCAGCCCGCTGCAATTCATATAGCCAATACCGTTAAACTGCCCAATGGCTGGTCATTAAGCCCGGCAGGCACCAGTTTGCCATTAGGCGATCTTCCATTAAACATTGCAGTGTCTGCAGATAAGAAATACATGGCTGTCACAAACAATGGCCAGAGTGTACAAAGCCTGCAATTGATAGATGTAAAAGCAGAGAAAATTCTGGATAGTGTGGTAATACCCAAAAGCTGGTACGGATTAAAATTCAACGCCAGTGGTAAAAAGTTGTATGCATCTGGTGGCAATGACAACTGGATTTTGCAATACGCTGTTACTAATAACAAACTGGTATTAGAAGACAGTTTGCGGTTAGGTAAAAAATGGCCAGAAAAAATTTCTCCCGCAGGTATAGAAATAGATGATGACAGGCAATTGATGTATGTTGTTACCAAAGAAAACAACTCATTGTATGTGCTGGACATGGCAAACAAAGCAATTATTAAAACATTGCCATTGGGCGGAGAAGGTTTTACCTGTTTGCTATCTCCCAATAAAAAAGAATTGTACATAACCTGCTGGGGTTGCGATAAAGTACTTATTGTAAACACAACTGATTACAGCATTGCAGGAGAAATAAAAGTAGGCGACAATCCCAATGCTATGTGCCTTAATAAAAAAGGCAATTACCTTTTTGTTGCCAATGCCAATGATAACAGTGTTTCAGTTATAAGCTTGATTCAGAAAAAAGCAATTGAAACACTTAACACTGCATTATACCCTGATGCGCCTAATGGCTCTACTACCAATGGACTTGCATTAAGCACAGATGAAAAAACATTGTACATAGCCAATGCAGATAATAATTGTGTAGCAGTATTTGATGTAAGTAAACCTGGTTTAAGCAAAAGCAAAGGTTTTATTCCGGTGGGATGGTATCCTACTTGTGTGAAAGTAATCGGCAAAAAACTTTTTGTAAGCAATGGCAAAGGATTTTCTTCGCTGGCAAATCCTTACGGTCCTAATCCTGTGCGGCCAAAAGAAGAAGTAGTTTACCAGGGTGGCGACAGAAGCAAACCGGTGGCTGTACAATACATTGGCGGTTTGTTTAAAGGAACGCTGAGTATAATTGATATACCCAGCGATGCACAGTTGAGCAAGTACTCATCAATTGTGTATAAGAACACGCCTTATACCAAAGAAAAAGAAAGTATCACTACGGGAGAAAAAGGTAATCCTGTACCAATGAAAACGGGAGAAGCGTCACCCATTAAATACGTCTTCTACATCATTAAAGAAAACCGTACTTACGACCAGGTGCTGGGCGATATGAAAGAAGGCAATGGCGATCCATCTTTAGTATTGTTTGGAGAAAAAGTAACGCCTAACCTGCACAAGCTGGCAAAAGAATTTGTATTGCTGGATAATTTTTATGTAGATGCAGAAGTAAGTATGGACGGGCATACATGGACAACTGCCGCCTATGCAGACGACTACCTGGAAAAAACTTGGCCTACCAGTTATGGCGGCCGTGGTGGTGTTTATGATGGTGAAGGTAATCGTGCTATTGCCAATAATAAAAATGGTTTTATATGGGATCAATGCAAGCGTGCCGGTCTTAGCTATCGTACTTATGGAGAGTTTGCAGATGAAGCAAAACCCAATATTGCTACTTTGAAAGATCATGTTTGCCCGTATTACACCGGTTGGAGTTTGAGTGTGCGTGACACCGTTAGAGTAGGGCAATGGAAAAGAGAATTTGATTCATTATTGGCTGCAGGCAATGTACCGCGATTTAATACAGTGCGTTTAGGAAACGATCATACAGAAGGTTTGCGCAAAGGCCGCCCCACACCCTATGCACATGTGGCCGATAATGATTTAGCAGTAGGTATGTTTGTAGAATATTTAAGCAAAAGCCCCATCTGGAAAGAGTCAGCTGTTTTTGTGGTAGAAGATGATGCACAAAACGGTGCAGACCATGTAGATGCACACCGCAGCACAGCTTATGTGGCAGGAGGTTTTGTAAAAAGAGGGTTTGTAGATCATACAATGTATTCTACTTCTTCTATGTTGCGCACCATTGAACTGATATTGGGTATGCCGCCGATGAGCCAGTATGATGCAGCAGCAACACCTATGTGGAATTGTTTTAGCGAACAGCCTAACCTTACAGCATTTCAAACAATAAAACCCAATATAGATTTTTCAGACAAGAACACAGCATTGAATGAATGGCAGCAACGTTCAGAAAAATTCAACCTTGTGAAAGAAGATGCTGTGCCGGATCTTGAGTTTAATATTGTATTATGGCACGGCTTAAAAGGCTCAGATATTGCTTTTCCTGCCCCTAAAAGAGCTGCATTTGTAAAATTGAAGGAAGGAAAGGATGACGACGATGATTAAAAGTAAAAATTCAAAAGTAAAAATGCTGATGATGCTGGAAGGATTAAGGCTGAAGGTGTTGGGTATAAACAACCATTAAGCACTAATCAACCTACACACTAATATTGGTAATCGCTTGTTAATGGAAAAATCTCTTTTCCAACGGCACTCAAAATAATTTTTGATTAGTATATTTGTTTGAACCGGATTTCTTTTTCCAGACTGCTAAACATCTCGGGCAAACATGCAATCAACACCAAAAAGGCATACCAAAGCCAGTAAATGGCTTTCGCTGGTATTTCTCTACCTGCCTTTTTTATTGATGCAATTGAGCTATAAGTTTTTCATTGTTGCCAATTTATATTTCTATGTCCACCACCATTCTAAGGTTCTCTTACAAGTAGATTTATCTCACGAAATACAAAGCACAGCCAAAAAGACTGCGCATGAGAAGGCTTACTATTACATAACTCACCTTAGCATAGACAAACGCTACTCGCACAAAGTTTTCAGCAATAATGATGCGGTTTGTGATAATGCGTCTGTAACAGCACCTAAACCAGTTTGCATTACAATCAAAAGGCAGTATTATACTGCTAATACTGATGTTGTTTTATTCTGCCATCTTTCTTCTGCTTCCCGGGGGCCGCCCTGTGCCTAGCTATTGATTTTTTTTACGGGTTAAGCAATTATTACTTCTTAATTAAAATTTTTTATGGTTGTTTTTGCAAAAAGAACAACCTGTGCAGCTATTGCTGTAACAAGCTTTTTGATTTGCCTGAACGTTGTTCATGCGCAAAACAAAAAACTATACAGCCTGGCTGAATTGGTTGATTCAACGAAACATTATTTCCCTTCACTATTACAAAAAGAAGCACTGGCAAACAGTGCGAAGGCGGGTATTACAGAAGCAAGGCATGCATACCTTCCTAAGTTATCTATCAGCGATGAAGCAGTGACGGCCTCTGCCAATTCATTACCCGGCTCTTATTTTCCAATAGGCACAATACCATCGGTATCTGGTTCCATTAATGCACAAAACAATAGCACAGCAGCATCCGGAAACATTGCTTCTTTATATGCAGAGTATGAATTGGTAAACTTTGGATTGAGAGGCGCCAAAACAAAAAATGCCGAAGCTTTTGCCGGGTTACAGCAAGCAGATTTTGATAAGGAGCTTTATGTTGTAAAATGGCAGATAGGCAGACTGTACTTCGATTTGCTGAAGAATAAATACCAGTTGGCAATAGACGAGCAGAATATCAAGCGCAATGAATTTATCTATAGCGTTATTACTGCTTTAACTTCCAGCGGTATCAACGCAGGCGTAGATTCATTAATAGCAAAGGCAGAATTATCGAAAACAAAAATTGGTTACAACAACCGCGAGGGAGAAATAGAAAGATTGCATGAGCAACTGGCTTTTTATACGGGCATTGAGGCGGGAATAGACATTGATACCACTCAAAAAAAGTATGCAAACAGCAATGCATTGTTGCCGGTAAGTATTGATACATTCCACAATCCACTGATAGAATATTATAGCAAACAGGAATCGCTGTTTAAATCTGCTGAAACACTGGCAAGGAAAATGTATCTCCCAAAAGTGATGCTGGCCGGTGGTGGCTGGGGCCGCGGATCGAGCATAGATTATACAGGCCAGTATAAAAACTTCAGCAATGGGTTCGGTTATCAACGCTTTAGTTATGGTATTGCTATTGGAGTTACTTATGATTTATTAAACGGCATTCGCAAACACGACAGGTTAAGTGTATCGCGACTTCAAACAACTGCTGTTGGGTTTGAGGCGCAACAGCAAAAAAATGCACTGAAGCTTGGATCAGCACAAGCGGATATAGCCATCAAACTTGCAGAAAAAAACCTGGCAGAGTTGCCAACGCAATTGCAGGCAGCATCGGGTGCATTCGATCAGAAAGTAGCGCAGTATAAAGCCGGTCTTATCAACCTGATTGATCTTACCAATGCTTCTTTCGTTTTGTATACTACACAATCTGCTTATGTGCAAACACAGAACGATTGGTTGTTGGCTAACCTGAACAAAGCAGCTACGGCTGGGCAATTAGATTCATTCATTCAATCAATAAAACAATAATGGTAAAAATAGCATTAAGAAAGCCCATTACAATTATGGTGCTCTTTACAGGCTTACTGCTGTTTTCGGCCATGGCAGTAAGAACAATACCGGTAGATATTTTTCCAAAGCTAAACCTGCCGGTTATTTATGTAATACAGCAATACGGTGGAATGTCTGCCAAACAAATGGAGGGATTTTTCTCAACCCGTATGCAGGATAACTTTTTGTATGTAGATGGTTTGAAAAGTATTGAGAGCAAGAACATACAAGGCCTAACCTTAATCAAACTAAGTTTCTATGAAGGCACAGATATGGCGGAAGCCTCTGCAGAAGTGGCGATACAGGTAAACCGATGTCAGGCATTTTTTCCGAGTGGAACTTTGCCACCGGAAGTGGTAAGGTTTGATGCATCATCTCTGCCTGTTGGTGAATTGGTGTTCAGCAGCAATACCAAATCGCTCAACGAAATATTTGATATGGCTGCAGTGCTTATCCGTCCTTTATTCGGAAAGGTTTCCGGATTATCTGCACCACCACCGTTTGGATCAAATGCCAGATCAGTTATCATAAAAGTAGACCCCGATAAACTACGTGAATACAATTTGTCGCCAGAGCAAGTGGTGCAGGCATTGGGAAAAAACAATTCCATTGCACCTTCCGGCAATGTGCGCATAGACAGTGTGATGTATGTTTCTTCCATGAATTCGCAGGAAGAAAAAGTGAAAGACTTTGGCGACATACCCATTGCTACAAATGGTGTTGCTACCATTACTGCAAAAGACATTGCAAGAGTGGAAGACGCTTCAGATATTGTAGTAGACTATGCTTTGGTAAACGGCAAGCGGTCCGTTTATTTTCCTATTGTTAAAACCAACAGCGCTTCTACCTGGGAAGTTGTACAAGGGCTACGCAAAGAAATGCCAGAGATGCAAAGCCTATTGCCGGATGATGTGCACATCAGTTACGAGTTTGACCAAAGCGTTTTTGTAATGAACGCTGCAAAGAGTTTGATGACGGAAGGTATACTGGGTGCAATACTTACGGGCTTAATGGTGTTGCTCTTTTTGAAAGACTGGCGGAGTAGCCTTGTGGTTATCATTACTATTCCAGTAGCAGTTTTAGGTGCTGTATGCATGTTGAACCTTGCAGGGCAGACCATCAATATAATGACATTGAGTGGGCTTGCATTGGCTATTGGTATTCTTGTAGACCAGGCCACGGTTACCATAGAAAATATACACCAGCACCTGGAGATGAATAAAACGAAACGACAGGCAATATTGGATGCCTGTTCAGAAATTTCATTTCCATTGGTGTTGATCCTGTTATGTATACTGGCTGTGTTTGCGCCGTCGCTGGTAATGAGTGGTGTTCCCAAAGCAATGTTTCTTCCTTTGTCATTGGCCATTGGTTTTGCCATGGTGATTTCTTACGTGGCAGCACAAACATTGGTACCGGTTATTGCAAACTGGTTATTGAAGGCTGATATGTTTCAATATCATCACAAAGGGTTTCATGCACATGCAGGTTTGGCATTAGATGAAAAAGAAGTGGAAGAAGTAAAAACGCATACTAAACAAGACGAAACAGATAAAAAAGGAAATGACTTTTTCCAGCGAATGAAGATAGGGCTGATGAAGCGGCTGGACGCGGGGATGAAAAAAAGGCAACTACTTGTATCGTTATATCTATTGCTGGCACTTGCTTTGGCGGGATTATGTTTTGTATACATTGGAAAAGACATGTTGCCAAGGGGTAATGCAGGACAGTTGCAATTGCGTGTTCGCGAACCAGATGGAACACGGTTAGAAATTACAGAGCAGCATGTAAAAGATGTATTGGAAATAATAGATTCATCTGCGGCTGGTCATGTATCCATCACTTCTGCTTTTGTTGGAACAGTTTCACCCAATTATGGGCATAGCAATCTTTATGTTTTTAACAGTGGTTCTAATGAAGCTTTGTTGCAGGTAGAGCTGGAGGAGAAATATAAAGTGAATATGGACGACTTTAAAGACTTGCTTAGAAAAAATATCCATCAGCATTTTCCATCGCTTCGTTTGTCTTTTGAACCGATAGAACTTACGGAGAAACTAATGTCGCAAGGTGCTTCTACGCCTATTGAAGTAAGGGTAGCTTCTAAAAATATAAAAGAAGCGGAAGAGTATTCAAATAAGCTGATTGAAAGGCTGCAGAAAATTTCTTTTTTAAGAGATGTACAAATTGCACAGCCACTTAAATTTCCAACGCTGGTAATTAAAATGGATAGAAAGAAGCTGGCGCAAATGGGTTTAACGATAGACTATGTGTCGCAGGGTATTTCTGACGCAACAGCTTCCAGCCGATTTACATTAAAGAACCTTTGGCTGGACGAATCCAAACAGTATACTTACAATACACAGGTACAGATTCCGGAGTATATGATGAATTCCTTAAACCAGCTTAAAAACATTCCAGTTATGCCAGGAAAAATGCGCCCCGTACTATCTGACGTGGCGGATATACAGGTGGATTCATTTCCGGGTGAGTATGACCGTTATGGACCAAGGCGCTTCCTTACCATTAATGCGAATATTTACAAAAAGGATTTAGGCGCAGCAACCACTGCAGTACAAAAGGAAATAGACGCTATGGGCGCACCACCCAAAGGATTGGTGGTGGAGACAAAAGGATTGTCTTCACTGCTTACAGAAACCTTGGGCTCATTGCAGAATGGTTTGCTGGCAGCCATCATTGTAATATTCCTATTGCTGGCAGCCAATTATCAATCATTGGCATTGTCCTTTACCATCCTGTCTACTATTCCTGCGGTGTTGCTGGGATCGCTGGTGGTATTGCTGATAACAGGTTCTACACTTAACCTGCAGTCTTACATGGGCATCATCATGGCAGTAGGTGTATCAGTAGCAAATGCTATTCTGATTGTTACCAATGCAGAGACGCTGCGATTGGAATATAGAAATCCATTTAAAGCAGCTTCTGTAGCAGCGGGCATAAGGCTTCGCCCCATTCTTATGACAAGCCTTGCAATGATTGCGGGCATGGTGCCAATGGCTTTAGGTGTTGGCGAAGCAGGTGATCAATCTGCACCATTGGGGCGTGCAGTTATTGGCGGATTGGCTGCCTCAACTGCAGCAGCATTATTTATAGTGCCGCTGGTATATGGCTGGGTAAAACAAAAAGCAAATTTTACATCTGTTTCATTGATGCCAGGTGATGAAGCATAACAACAAACAACTCTTCTTTTAATGAAAAAAATATATAACCAAATGAAGCGAAACAGCATACTGCTAACGGCAATGGTTACACTTTTTTATGCCTGTGGCGAAACGCAATCTGCAGAGAAAAAGGAAAAGCCGGCCGAAGCAGGAAGACCACATTATGATCTTGTGAGTGCAGAGCCAGCAGGATTAGCGCAGACGATAAATCTTCCGGCGCAGTTGGCGGCTTACCAGGAAGTGAGCATTTTTCCAAAAGTAAATGGATATGTGAGATCTGTTTCAGTAGATATAGGATCGCATGTAAAACAGGGACAGGTATTGATGGAGTTGGAAGCGCCGGAGCTGGTACAGGCTTCTACACAGGCGAAAGAAAGATTTGCAAAATCAAATGCGGAGCAATCGATTAGTAAAGACAATTATGATCGTTTAATGCAGGCTTCAAAAACAGCAGGCGCAGTTGCACCCATGACGCTTACAATGGCAAAATCAAAAATGATTTCTGATAGCGTATTGACGAATGCAGAGAAAGCCAATTGGCAGATGCAACAAACTATGTTGGGATATCTGAGAGTAGTAGCGCCGTTTGATGGTGTTATTACCGAAAGAAATGTACACCCCGGTGCATTGGTAAGCGCATCAGATAAACTCGTTAAGCCAATGCTTGATTTAAAACAGCAGGACCGGTTGCGTTTGCAGGTTGACATTCCCGAGGGCATTGCTATTAACCTGGATAATAAAGACACGGTATCTTTTTACCTGACTGCGATGCCCGGCAAAAAAATGGTTGCACACATTGCAAGGAAAGCATCCAGCATTAGTTCTCAGCTTCGTTCAGAGCGGGTAGAAATGGATGTGATAAATAAAGATGGTAAACTTTCTCCGGGTATGTATGCAAATGTGCTGCTCTTCTCAAAAGCGAATCCAGATGCGTTAACGGTGCCGCGTTCTGCAGTGGTTACTTCTACAGAAAGAAAATATGTAATTGTGGTGCGTGATGGAAAGACAGTAAAAGTAGATGTAGCTACTGGTAATGAATCTGCTGATAAAGTAGAAATTATGGGATTGCTGAAAGCAGGTGAAAAAGTTTTAGCAAAACCCAATGATGAAATAAAAGACGGAGTGGCTATTAACTAATAAAAAGGATATCCATTGATGATCATTAAAGCTGGCTTTATTGGCCAGCTTTTTTATTTTGATAAACACTTTAAATATAGCTGTGCTTCTTATTCGCTAATCTGTAATTTATGCAAGTACGCTATCTGTCCAAGATGATAAATATTATGTTGGATTAGGCCATTCAACAGAAAACGGAAATTATATTCTCTGTAATCGCATTTCTCTTCAAGGAATGTATCTTCTTTTGTTTGCAATAAATCTACAATTTGCTTGTGCGTTTTCTTTAAAGCCTTTAAACCAATTTGCCATGTATGAATTGCCGGATCAATAGGTCGCCAGTCTAATGCCTCAAACGCAGCCATATCGGCTACTTTTTCTTTAGCTATGCGTTGCCGAACAAACTCTGCCCAGGTAAGCATGTGGTACAATAGATCAATTAATGAGTGATTATTATTAGGCCGCTCATATACTTGTGCTGAATCTATTTCTTCCAGTATCTCATACATTGATCTTCCGTACCAGGGCTGTCCATTTAGTACAGCTTGAAGATTGGAAATGATGGATTGTATTTCGGTGTTCATGATAGATGACTTTTTTTGTCACAGAGATACATTGAATACGTATATTTCACAGAGAATTCATCATTGAATTTCCAATTTACTAATAAAAACAATTGACTCTGTGACATCCGATATTCAATCGCTGAAATATACTTTGGGGTCAATCAAATTCTTTTCCCATTCGCCTTTTATATTCTTGCTATTGGAGTATCTATCGTACAATGTTTTCGGTCCTTCTACAGTAATTTTAACCTTGGTTTTACTTTCAGTGTTGAATTTGTCGTTTATTACTGTGTACACATGAAATTTGTTTTCCGGTAACAGCAAAGCAATTTCTTTTTTAAGGTCGATTTCAAGAAAAAGTGGGTTAGAGGTTTCTGGATCCCTGTCAACAATTACGGTGAATTTCCCCTCGTATTGTAGCTTTGGTTCGTCCATATATAGAAAAGACGGTACGGTTTCAATACTGTCTACAAAAAAATTGTATTCCGCATAATTATCAAAAAGGAATTTCTGAGTATGATATTTTAATGGGTGTTCGTTATGAAGCTTTGCAAGTAAGCTGGTGTCAAGCTCATACCAACCCTTTCCGTTGCTGGCAAATTTCTCTTGGAAAGGATAGAAAACACCTTCCACGCCTACCTGTTTTTTGTTTTTTATAATATTGATATCAATGAGGTTTTTATCACCAAAATCAACATGGGATGCTTTTTTGCCGAGTTTGAAATCTTTTCTGAACTGCATTATATCTTCAGGTTTGTCCAAAATAAACCAAAACCGCTCTAGGCTATCTGCTGTTTTATCATAGCCTTGTCCCTGACCTAAAATAATATAGTTGCTATCAATAGTCAGGCCTTTAAAGAATTCAAATTTTTGGGAGAAAGCGTTTGTACTTGCAAAAAACAATAACAGTAGAAAAGTATACCTCATAGAATTTGCGTATAATTTTTTGTATATAGGAAACTAATTACTGATACAGACGAAAATACAAAAGTCTGCTGTTAATTAAAGTAGCAAATAACAATGGAAATAAAAAATGCCATGAGTGCAGTATTGGCACTCATGGCATCTATATATTAAAAGAAAAATTCTATATAAAGCTATTTACTCAAATACATACTCCTGTCCTTGTACAACTGGCGGAAGTAAGGATCTCGCAAGTCTTTAATGAAACGAATGGCTTCTCCGGTGCTCTTCATTTCTGGTCCAAGCTCTTTGTTTACACCCGGGAACTTATTAAAGCTGAACACAGGTTCTTTAATCGCAAAGCCCTTGAGTTTCTTTTCAAATTTAAAGTCTTTCAACTTGTGTCCACCAATCATTACTTTGGTAGCTACATTCAGATAAGGTATCTGGTATGCTTTTGCAATAAATGGTGTGGTGCGTGATGCACGTGGATTGGCTTCAATCACAAACACTTTACTGTCTTTAATAGCAAACTGAATATTGATAAGACCTTTTATCTTCAATGCACGGGCAATCTTCTCAGCATATTCTTCCATGGTTTGCACTACCATTGGCGTAAGATTGAATTGTGGCAATACTGCATTGCTATCTCCACTATGTATACCAGCAGGTTCTATATGCTCCATTACGCCCATTACATGAAAACGCTCTCCATCAAAAATTCCATCTATCTCAGCTTCCTGGCAGCGGTCAAGGAAGTGATCGATTAATATTTTATTGCCGGGCAAATGTTTCAATAAACTTACTACTGCTTTTTCTACTTCTTCATCGTTGATAACAATGCGCATTCTTTGCCCGCCCAATACATAACTAGGGCGTACCAACACCGGGTAACCAACACGATTAGCAACTTCTACCGCTTCATCTACATTTTCTGCAGTGCCATAGTCAGGATAAGGAATCTCCAGTTCTTTCAGCATATCACTGAAACGACCGCGATCTTCTGCAATGTCCATGCTATCGTAAGATGTGCCGATTATTTTAATGCCTTTTTTGTGCAGACGTTCTGCAAGCTTCAATGCTGTTTGTCCACCCAACTGAACAATTACGCCTTCTGGTTTTTCCAGTTCAATAATTTCCCAGAGATTTTCCCAATAAACCGGTTCAAAGTATAGTTTATCGGCCATGTCAAAATCTGTAGACACAGTCTCAGGGTTGCAGTTTACCATGATGGCTTCGTAACCACATTCTTTAATAGCCAGCAAACCGTGTACGCAGCAATAATCAAACTCAATGCCCTGGCCAATACGGTTGGGACCTGAACCAAGTACAATGATCTTTTTCTTATCAGTTACCTTGCTTTCATTGGTATTGCCTTTTTCGAAAGTAGAGTAGAAGTAAGGAGTCTTTGCTTCAAACTCTGCGCTGCAGGTATCCACCATTTTGAAAACGCGGGTAATGCCTGCTGCTTTTCTTTTTTCGTAAACAGCATCTTCCGTACCGTCGTTCATTATTTTAGTAATCTGCTCATCGCTAAAACCATGACGTTTTGCTTTTTCCAGCAGCTCAAGTGGAAGTGTTTCCAGTTTGTATTTGGCAATTTCTTTTTCAATATCGCAAATCAGTTTTATCTGGTTCAGAAACCAGCGGTCAATACCATTGGTAGCTTTTGAAATAGTGCTAACAGAAACACCCATCATCAGCGCATCTTTAATGCGGAAGATGCGATCCCATTTCGGCGTCTTCAGGTATTCAATCAATTCTTCTGCATGCATCTGGCTTTTGCCATAATAGCCAAGACCTACCGCATTGTTCTCAAGGCTCTGACAAGCTTTCTGAACTGCTTCAGTAAAGCTTCTTCCTATTGACATTACTTCGCCCACACTTTTCATTTGCAGGCCAAGTGTATCATTGGCTCCTTTGAATTTGTCAAAATTCCAGCGAGGCATTTTTACAATTACATAATCCAGCGCTGGTTCAAAGTAAGCTGAAGTATTTTTAGTGATCTGATTTTCCAGTTCATCCAGGTAGTAGCCAATGGCCAGCTTAGCTGCAATTTTAGCAATTGGGTAACCAGTTGCTTTTGACGCAAGCGCAGAAGAACGGCTTACACGAGGATTGATTTCGATAGCTATGATTTCTTCTGTATCTGGGTTGAGGGCAAACTGTACGTTGCAACCGCCGGCAAAATTGCCTAGGTCGCGCATCATAGCAATGGCAGTGTTGCGCATCAGTTGAAAAGCAGTATCGCTAAGCGTCATGGCAGGTGCCACGGTAATGGAATCACCTGTGTGCACGCCCATGGGGTCAAAGTTTTCAACTGTACAGATGATTACCACGTTGTCATTGGCATCGCGAAGCAATTCAAGCTCAAACTCCTTCCAACCCAATACTGCTTTTTCTACCAGCACTTCATGAATAGGAGAGGCTTGCAAACCACGATTAAGCGCTTCATCCAAATCGTCTTTATCGTGTACAAAACCGCCACCGGTTCCACCCAATGTAAAAGAGGGGCGAATTACTAATGGAAAGCCTATCTGTTGTGCAAATTCTTTTCCTTCTAAAAATGAGTTAGCTGTTTTTGCAGTGGCTACAGGCACATTCATTTGTATCATCCACTGGCGGAACTTCTCACGGTCTTCCGCTTTGTCAATCGCTTTTATATCTACACCAATCAGGCGTACATTGTATTTCTGCCAGATGCCCAGGTCTTCTGCTTCTTTTGCAAGGTTGAGGGCTGTTTGTCCGCCCATGGTAGGCAGCACGGCGTCTATCTGGTTTTCCTCCAATATTTGTTCAATGCTTTCAACAGTAAGTGGTAGAAGGTAAACCCTGTCAGCCATCATGGGGTCGGTCATAATGGTAGCGGGGTTGCTGTTTATTAAAATCACTTTAATACCTTCTTCACGTAAACTGCGGGCTGCCTGTGTACCTGAATAGTCAAATTCACAAGCCTGGCCAATAATAATAGGTCCTGAACCGATAATAAGCACTGAACGAATGGAAGTATCTTTTGGCATGTTTAAATGGGTTTGCCTGGTATTAAAGTCCCCTTAATAAAGCCGGGGCTGGCCAAACAAATTGCGCAAAAGTAAGGGAGTGAAAGAAATTATTGCTGTTATTTTTTTTACCCCCTGTCCCCCTGAAGGGGAGACTTAGATCGATCGACTTGCTTTCTATCTGAAATTCATTCTTTAATAGAGGAAAATGGGGCAAAAAAATGAGATAAATAATTTTTTAAGGAGAGGCGCTGAATAGTATTGTTACAGTGCAAAAGTGCGACGCAATTACTGCCTAATAGCATTCCAAAAGCCTGGCTCATAAAAAGGCAGAAACATATTTGAGACAAAAGACTAACGATCAGAAACATTGATTCAAGATGTATTCTTTTAGTTCAAGAGCGGTCATAAAAAAACCGGCCATTAGGCCGGTGATATAATAAGAAAGAAATTATTATCAATATCGGGATGATTTATATAAGTTTCCCCTTCAGGGGGACAGGGGGTTTAACTGTTGTGAAAAGCCGCCCACTCAACATCATCCAATACCACTTGCCCCTTGCGAAGAGCCATGCGTTTTCTTGCTAATTGACGTTTCTCGTCGTAACTGGTTTTCCATTTGTAAACCAGTTTCTGTTTTGCTTCGGTACCTTTTACCCATCCTACCACAGATGCAAATATCATTACGATACTCAGTAAAAGGTTTCTGTAAAAATTTTTCATGGTAAGAGTTTTTTAAAGTTGCGCTATATATTTATTAAGACTGCTTTTATATGTCAAACGCTGTACCATAGTTGAAAAAAATGTGTACCATAAAGCGGGTATTTTTAAGAAATAATGTTAAGAAAACTTTGAAGTCTCAAATACCGTTTATTTTTTAAGGTATACTTTGCCATCAAGCCTTTAGCTTTGCCCCGCATTAAAGTCTATTAACTCAATATGCAAATGCGTTTAACATTTATTATTGTTTTTCTTTATACAGCTATAACAAGCCATGGACAAGTGTTTCCGCCTGCTCAGTACCCGCAGGGATATTTTCGTACACCATTGGATATTCCCATTAGTCTTGCGGGAAACTTTGGAGAGTTGAGGCCGAACCATTACCACATGGGGTTCGATCTTAAAACAGACCATCGTGAAAACCTGCCGGTGCATGCGGCAGCAGACGGATACATCGCCAAAATAAAAATTGAACCCGCTGGTTTTGGAAGGGCTATTTACATTAATCATCCAAATGGGTTTACTACCGTGTACGGTCACCTGAATGCATTTATGCCGGCATTGGATCAATGGTTAAAAGAACAGCAATACAAACAGGAATCGTGGAGGGTTTTCCTCGATTTGCCTCCCACACTTTTCCCCGTAAAGAAAGGAGACTTTATTGCTTTTAGCGGAAATACCGGTGGAAGCCAGGGCCCGCATGTGCATTTTGAAATTCGCAAAACAGAAGACGATGTAAACCGCAACCCGATGCTCTTTGGTTTGCCACTGGCAGATAATACCAAGCCAACCATTAGCCGGTTAGCAGTATACGACAGGCGTTTAAGTCTCTATGAACAATCGCCCCGGTTAATTCCTATAAAAAAATCCGCTGCTGGTTATAATAGTGTGGCTGCAATTGTAACTGTTGGCTCACCGAAAATCAGTTTTGCCATTAGTGCATCAGATACACACAGCGGCTCTACCAATCCCAATGGAATTTTTGAAGCGGATATTTATGATAATGACCAGGCCGTGGTTGGTTTCCAAATGGATAAGATAAGCTATAACAATACCCGCAACCTGAATGCACACATTGATTATAAGACAAAGGCCAATGGTGGACCTTATCTGCAGCAGTTGTTTGAACTGCCCGGTTATCAAAACAGCGTTTATAAAAAAGTAAAAAGCGATGGCGTTATAGACATTAGTGATGGTGCTGTGCACGATATTAAAATAGTAGTGAAAGACGGATACGATAATACTGTGGTGCTAACTACCAAAGTGCAATACAATGGCACTGCTACTGCAATTGCCCAGGCTGCCGGAAAAATGTTTTACCCGCAAATGCTGGATGGTAATGAAACCACCGATTGTGAATTTTATATAGGCGAACGTTGTTTGTATGATTCTGTACATATTGCTTACAGAAGAACATCTGCTGCATCTGCTGCGGTGGTATCTGCCGTACATAGCATAGGGGCAGCTTATATTCCTTTGCAGGAATCTATGACGGTGAGGATTAAGCCTGTAACAATGCTGGATGCTGCCCAAAGAGATCGTACCGTAATGCAACGTTTTGTTGGCACAAAACAGGATGTTCAAAAAGTGGAATGGCAGAAAGGATGGGCTGCTGCTCAGTTTAGAGACTTTGGCAATTTTCAACTGGTAGTGGATGAAACGCCACCAGTAATTGTACCGATAGGATTTGCTGATGGCGCTAATCTTACTAAAGCTGCAAGAATTGTATTTACAGTGAAAGACAACCTGGATGAGTTTAAAAACTTCAGGGCAGAGCTGGATGGCAAATGGCTGCGCTTTACCAACGATAAAGGCAGGAGCTTTATTTATATTTTTGATGAGCAATGCGCACCCGGCAATCACTCATTAAAAGTAAGTGTAGAAGATGAAGCAGGAAATGCAGCGACTAAGACTTTTACATTTACGAGATAGTTCTAAAACTGTTTTAAGTGTTGTGTGTTAAGTGTTATGTTTTTGGTGTGTTGCTGCATGGTGTATTTTATATGGAATGACATTGCTGAGGAAAAACATAACACATAAAACGCAACACATAACACATCAAACAAGCAACTGGTTATGGTAACATTAAAGGAAGGTGATAAAGCTCCATTGTTTACTTCAGTAGATCAGAACAATGAAAAAATTTCTCTTGGTGATTTTAAAGGGAAAAAAGTTGTTTTGTTTTTCTATCCCGAAGACGATACACCTACCTGCACTGTGCAAGCCTGCAATCTGCGTGATAATTACTCACTCCTGAAAAAAGAAGGTTTTGAAGTATTAGGCATTAGCCCGGATACACCTGCAAAACATAAAAAATTTGAAGCCAAGTTCTCTTTGCCATTTACATTGGTGGCAGACCCGGATCATACAGTAATAGATAAGTATGGTGTTTGGGGCATGAAAAAATTGTATGGCCGCGAATACATGGGCCTGCACCGCACCACTTTTGTTTTGGACGAAAAAGGTATTATCAGAAAAATATTTACCCGCCCAAGAAATAAGCAACATGCAGAGGAAATTGTAAAAGCATGGAAGGAGATAGGTCAAAAGTAAAAAGTCAAAATTCAAAATAGTTTCTGCAAGTTTATCGGGCTGAATATAACCTTCATGCATTTCTACAAGAATCTCCTGTTCTTAGAACTTTTTTTACTCCAGACAATACAGGCGGCAGTTTAGCAGTTTTAGCAAGGTAAAATATTGCCGGGCAACCTTATATCCTTTTGGTGCGTATCATGAGTGAGTGCAAAAATTGTTGTCCTGCATTTTAGATGCTTTCATTATCTCAAACAAACTGCTATGCGCCTGAGTAAGCTGGTATATATTTCCGTTAGTATAATTGCCGCAGCTATTGTTCTTTTCAGTTGCTCTTATAAAAAAGATGTGATAGCTACACCCTGCGTTTTGCCGGATGTGGTTTCTTATAGTGCCAATATTGCTCCTATTATAGCAGCCAATTGTTCCGATTGCCACAGCGCTGCATCTCCTTCTTCCGGCATTTTACTGGATAATTATGATGGATTGAATTTTTATGCGCAAAATGGCTATCTGTATGGAACCATCAGCCACGCATCTGGCTATAAACCTATGCCGGATGGTGGTGCAAAATTGAACGACTGTACCATTGCAACAATAAAAAAATGGATTGATAACGGTACGCCCCGTTAAACATACTTTTTACCCCACTAAAAACTGACGCATGAAGACTGTATTACTTGCAACATTTTTCTTCTTAACGCTACATGCACTGCACGCACAAGATGATATTATGAAAGCCTTGCCCGATTCTGCAAAGAAAGAATACGTAACAGGCACTTTTAAATCTTCTCGTGTTATTAATGGTCATTCGGTAGAAATGATTGGGCCCGGAGTATTAGACTTTCGGATACTGCACCGCTTTGGCCCGGTTAACCAGGGTGTAAGCCAGTTTTTTGGATTAGACCAGGCCAGTATGCGCCTAGGGTTTGATTATGGCATCAGCAAAAATTTTACAATTGGTATTGGCCGCACCACTACACTAAAAGAACTGGATGGGTTTTTAAAATATCGCCTGGTGCAACAGGCAGTAAATGGTGGTTCACCTGTATCTATTGTGCTGGTAGCAGGTATGTCTATTCAAACTTATAAAAACACAGATCCTACCAAAGATGTAAACTTCAATGTGAGGTCTGGTTATTATTACCAGGCAATATTTGGACGAAAATTTTCATCCCGTTTCAGCATGCAGCTTAGCCCAACCCTTGTCCACCGCAATCAGGTAGCTGCTGCAGACGATAATGATATTTTTGCTGCAGGTGTTGGTGCCCGTTATAAGTTTAGCAAGCGAATGGCGTTTGTGGTAGATTACTTCTATGTTGTCAATGGACTTCCACATTCGGATGGCAGCAATCCTTTGTCAGTAGGTATAGATATAGAAACAGGTGGTCACGTATTTCAATTGCATTTCTCCAATACCAGTGGCATGAACGAGAGAGCGTTTATTACTCAGACTACCAACAAATGGGGCAAAGGCGATATTCAGTTTGGATTTAATCTCTCAAGGGTGTTTAATGTAAAGAAGCACAAGGCATCAACTTATTAAGAGGAAAGTATCTGGTACAGAGGTATAGGGTTTGAGGTATACGGTGTAAGGCAAAACCAATACCATATACCTTTCGACATAAACCTTCCACCTTTTTTAAAATCTTTTGTGTTTAGGGGGTATAGGTAAAATAAACCCTGCTCATTCCTGGGTAGGGTTTTTGGTTAAGAGTTGTAAGCGTCCCAGTAAATGTTCTCCTTCATAAATAATTCATAAGCTTGCTTCCAACCAGTAAATGTTTTGTCTGAACCAAGAAACTGGTTATGCCATATAATTACAAACAAGCCATTCAGCTTTTTTATAGTATTGTAATATTGAGTTAGTTCCAGGTATGCCTGTTGCGGTGTTATTTTTTGCTCGTAGAAAGCATTGGCATCCATAAAACAGAAGGGGAATAGCTGCAGTTTTGTTTGTTCGTTTTTTTCAAGATCAAACCAATAAAAAGAAGAAGCAACAGAAGCCCTAAATCCATTAATGCTGCCATAGCCCATTGAATAGTCTTTCAGCAAGCCGCATTCAATATACCTTCTGAAACTTTGCGGCAATGTAAATTTTATATAGTGCTGGCGACTGTATTCAATTTCTTTATCAATGATCACTTCCAGCCATTCTTTTTCTTCCATCACCACTTTACTATTGCTGGCCACACTGCTTTGCCAGGACGGGTGCAAGCCGGTTTTATACACTACAGAAAAATAAGCTATCAATTCCTGCAAAGCTTTTGAAGAAGTGGGAATGTTTTTATCGTAGCCTTGCTGTTTCTGTGCTACCAAAAAAAAGTAAATGGGTTTTACTTTGCAATACAGATGCAATGCATCTAACCACTCGTATGCATCATACGGATCTGCCTGCTTGCCCTGCAGCACCAGCCACCTTTCTTTTATCTGCTGCCAATTGCCTTCTTTTAGTGATCTAAGAAAGCCGCCTATATTGCGCCGTCTGCCTTTGTGCCGGTAAGACCAGGCAATATCAATATCGTAAGAAGGAATAAACTTAAAGCGCCGGTGACTGAAAATAAGTGCAGGAAATTTTTTCTTCAGCTTTTTCTTTAAATCATCCAGCCAGATATTTACCAATGGAAGATGAAGAAAATTTTCTTTAAAAGCAAGCGAGTTGGTATGCGCATAACGGCCGTATTCATCTTGCTGATGTGGAAGGTATTCTTCATAGCGTGACATCAGGTAGAAAGATGCTGCAAATAAATCAAAAGGAAAATCGCCACTGGTTTGAAAAAAGGCCCTGTGATAATCTGCTTCAAAACATTCTATGTCTTGAGGTTTGATATCTGTTTCAAACAGTAAAGAAGTTGGTTTTATAAAAAACTCTTGTTCAGAAAAATCATTGTCGGAATAATTAATGCGGGGGCCATCAAAAGATTTAAAAGCAGCTTCGTCTGTAGTAATGGTAATAGGTTCGTCAAAAAACTCTTTGCTAACAAAGTCTATAATGTATTGCAGCCTTGGAGTTATGGTATGCGTGTAGAATAATAACATGCTTGCAAATAGGCATAGCCGGATATTGAACAGGCTATCTACAA
This sequence comes from Chitinophagaceae bacterium, assembly GCA_047602295.1. Classification (GTDB taxonomy): domain Bacteria; phylum Bacteroidota; class Bacteroidia; order Chitinophagales; family Chitinophagaceae; genus JACMLD01. The sequence continues at coordinate 925,288 of JASGHP010000001.1, forward strand.
ATATATTTGCAAAATCGGTTACTTAATCAGGTTATTCTTCTCTTTCCACAATTCATTAAAAGTTTTTTCAGAAAAATTAAGATCGCCGCGATGAGCTGTCCATCCTTTAAATAGTTTATTAACCGCCCAGTTTTTAATTTTCTGATTGCCCTTGTTCATCAACTTACGGTTCAGGCTGGCCCTTTTCCAAACTTTCCAGGCAATTTTTTCTGCCCAGGCTGCATCGCCTTCTTCAACTGCTTCATGACGATTTTCTAAAAGCAATTCATGTAAATTAATTTTTACAGCGCAAACTTCTGTGCAATTGCCACATAAAGAGGATGCATAGCTTAGGTGTTTCCACTCATTCATCTCCTTTAGGTTGGGTGTAATTACTGCGCCAATGGGTCCGCTGTATGTAGTACCGTAAGCATGGCCACCAATGTTTTTGTAAACCGGGCACGCATTCAGGCAGGCTCCGCAACGAATGCAATAAAGACTTTCCCTGGTTTTTGGATTGGCAAGAATATTTGTACGACCATTGTCTAGTAATATTACATACATTTCATCCGGCCCATCTGTTTCATTGGGCTGTCTCGGCCCACTAACAATGGTATTATAAACAGTTACTTTCTGACCAGTACCAAAAGTGGAAAGTAAAGGCCAAAACAAACTAAGATCTGTAAGAGAAGGGATTATTTTTTCTATGCCAACAATGGCAATATGTGTTTTTGGAAAAGCACAGCTTAACCGAGCATTACCTTCATTTTCGGTAACAGCTATAGAACCGGTGTCTGCAATTAAAAAATTTGCCCCGGTAATGCCAATTTCTGCTGCAGTGTATTTCTCTCTTAATTTTTCTCTTGCTATTAATGTAAGCGCTTCCGGCGAAAGATTGGGTGCTGTGTGCAGTTTTTCGTAAAACAGTTTGGCAACATCTTCCTTGCTTTTATGCATGGCCGGCGTTACAATATGATAAGGCGGTTCGCCGTCCAGTTGCTGTATGTACTCGCCTAAATCTGTTTCTACGCTTTCAATGCCATTTGCATGAAGGAAGTCGTTTAGCTTTAGTTCTTCCGTTACCATGCTTTTGCTCTTTACAATACTGCGACAATTCTTTGCTTCGCAGATTTTTTTTATTTCCTGTAAAGCGTCCTGCGCGTCTGTAGCCCAAATAACTTTTCCGCCTCTTTGGGTAAATGCAGTTTCAAAGCTTTCCAATTGTGCATCCAGGCTTTCTATAGCACGCCATTTTATATTTTTGGCTCTCTCACGGGCTGTATGCAAATCTGCAAACTGTTGTTTGCCATTGGGAACGGCTGCATTGTACCTGCTGATATTGAAATTGATTTTCCGTCTGTGATCAAGATCAGCAGCCCTTACCGTGCTTTTTGCAATAAATGAAGAAGCTGATTCAGACATAGTTGAATAGTCTTTAGTTAATAGTCGGTAGTCGTTAGCCCAGTCTGAATTTACTACCGACTAATGACTATCGACTCACGACTGGATTATTTCTTCTTTTCCTTAAAATATTGCTCTGCCACTTGCTCAAGCACGCCATAAAACTCTTCACCATATTTTCTTATCAATGCATTTTTCAGGAAAACATAAGTAGGCACTTTCAGTTTTTTTCCTAAAGAACATGCGGGGCTGCAAAGCGTTTCCCTCGGTTCGTAGTTCAGCATTTCATACTCTTTGGTTTTCTTTAGTTTGATAGGATACAAATGACAACTAATCGGTTTCTTCCATTTTATTTTACCATCGTTGTATGCCTGCTCAAAAGCGCACATGATAACGCCTTTTTTGTCTTTATAACCATAAGCACATAGCTTGCCTGCAATGGTAGGCGTTACCCAGCCAAACTCCCGGTCGTATTGATAACGGCCTTCTTTCTCCACTACTGCAATGCCTTCTTTTGTCATGTAAGGCTTTACAATTTCGTAGGCGTTGTTTACTTCATCCAGTTCTTCTTTTGTGAGCGGTGCACCAGCATCACCATCTTCGCAGCAGCCGCCCTTGCACTTAGTAAGGTCGCACACAAACTGAGACTCTACTACATCATCACTTATCAATACATTGTCTATTGCTATCACGCTGTACTATTTATTATGCAAATCTACGCTAATACAGGAATTGGGAATTAGGAATTTGTTTTCACCAATAAAGGATTTATGAAAATATGGTTTGGCCTTTGCGAGAGATGCTTATTACTAATTTTTAATTGCTAATTATTAATTACCAGCTTACTTCCACGTAAGACTATTAATCAGGTGCTTCATATCCTGCTGCAGAAAATTATTTACAATGCCCAAAGAATCTGAATTGGGGGTTGCGTCAAAATACAGGGCGCCACGCAGAAAATGTTTTACGGTATCTGTAACCAAAAACTGGTTAGCAGTAGCTGCATTGCCGCCTATCTTAAAATAAATGCCTTCTATTTTATTAGCGGTAGTAAAGGCGCTATCGTCTATTGAGGAAGCTTTGTAAGTATGCTTGTAAGTAAGCGCATAAGAGCTCTTAATAAGATTATCAAAAGTGTTGGTGGCAGTAGAGTCTACATAATTGCCTTTTGCATCACGAATTTTAAAACGGCTTTTGCCACCTATTTCCAGGTAACTAAGATAGATGCGGCCATGAAATTGCGGAAAATCTATGTTGAGCCAATAAGGATTCTCGGGCTGCTCTTCAAAAAATGTACTGTCTTTTACAATTGTTGCGTAGCTGGGATACTCAAAACGAAAAGGGTAACCTTCTTTATCGAAAGACTGGTAGCTATGCGCAGGAAAATCTATTTTGTAATAACCACGTGGCTTTTGAATATAGTTGCTGTTGCAGGAAAGAATTATAAATGAAAAGAACAGGCAGGTAATTAAGCCGGTTTTTATAACGAACAGTTTCTTTGGTTTCATAAGGAATAACTACTTGGTGACAGGCTTAACGGTTATTTTTACTTTTTTAATTCGGTTGCGGTCCAGTTCAAGTATGGTGAAATCAAAATCACCGCTGCTAACAGTATCATTTACTACAGGAAAATGCCCCGCTATTTCTAAAATAAGACCAGCTAATGAGTCGCTATCCCCACGCACACCATCAAATGTATCTATTGGCAAATCCATTTTTTTGCAAACGTCATTAATCATGGTTCGACCTTCAAAAACATAATTGAAATCGTCAATCTTGTTTTCGTTGTTTTCTTCATCATCAAACTCATCTTTTATATCGCCGGTAATTTCTTCCATTATATCTTCCATGGTAACAATGCCACTGGTTCCACCAAACTCATCTACTACCACGGCAAAGTGTATGCGCTTTGCTTGAAATTCTGAAAGCAGATCTTCAATCAACTTTTGCTCATGTACAAAATAAGGCTGGCGCAGCAATTGGTGCCATCCAAAATCACCCATTTCATTAAGAAAAGGTAAAACGTCTTTTGTATGAATAATGCCTGTTACTTCATCCAGGTTTTCTTTAAAAACAGGTAAGCGGGAATAATGCAGATCTGCAATTTTTTTTATCAAATCATGAAAAGACAAATTTTCATTAATGCCACAAACATCCAGGCGGGTGGTCATAACCTGTTTTACGGTTATGTTGCCAAACTTTACAATACCTTTTAAAATGCTTTTTTCTTTTTCTGTAGCATCTGTGCTTGCAGTAATGTCTATGGCATTGTCCAGTTCATCCAGGCTATAAGAATTTGCTTTTTTGCCTAAAAAATTTTCAATGCTGTCGGATATGCCAACCATCCATACACTCATTCTTCTAAACAGCAGGTGTATCATTTCTACTATGTAAGATGCATTGTAAGCAAAACGCAGGTTGTTTTGAGAGGCCCAAACCTTAGGAAGAACCTTGCCAAACAGTACAAGAAAAAAACTAATAATGATAATCTTTATCAGCGTCATCCAGATGTTTTGCTTTAAATCAAGCATTTCATCTACCAAAAAATTAGACAGGATGATAATAGCGATATTAATAAGCGTACTGGCTATTAATAATGAAGCAGATAATATTTTAGGATCTTCCAGCAGTGTTACAATGCGCTTCCAGCCAGCATCATGCTTGGTTTTAAGCATGTTTATATCCTTATAACCCAAAGAGAAAAAAGCTACTTCTGCGCCTGATATAAAAAAAGAAATCACCAGCAGAAATACTATTGATAAAACCAACAGGGCAAGGCCTTGGGGATTACCAGCCAGTAAAAGCAAAGATGGATGATGAAATATGGCAGTAAAATCCGACGGGTGATCCAAAGCACAGTTTTTTCGTTATTAATCTGGTTTTAAAAGCAAAACCCTGCCTGCTAAAAATTGAGGCAGCCGCAAAGTTGCAATAAATTTTATTAAAAAGGCAAATCACCGGGATGTTCGCCGGGGAGAGGGGCATCTGGTCCGCCTAAGTTGTCTATTGGTCCATCGTGGGCACTGCCGTGATTGCCATCGTTTCTTTTATCAAGCATAATAAGATTATCGCCTACTACTTCGGTGGCAAATTTTTTATTTCCTTCTTTGTCTTCCCAGCTACGGGTACGCAAGCGGCCTTCTATATAAACAAGGCTGCCCTTGTGTAAATATTTTTCAGCCAGGTCTGCCAGGCCTCTCCATAAAACAACCGTATGCCATTCTGTTTGAGAGATAAGTTTGCCAGATCTGTCTTTGTAAGTCTCTGTAGTGGCCAGCGAAAATTTTGCTACCCCAATATTGCCTTCCAGGTATTGTACATCCGGGTCTTTTCCAAGATTGCCTATTAACATCACCCTGTTAACGCCACGCATAGTAGATAGTTTATTGTGAAATAATCAACGCCGGTCTAAATCTCCTTTAAAGTTAAATTTTTTCAGGTAAACAAAGTGCATTTTTTTAAGACCTGTAGCAGCTTTGAAAGCATTGGTTTAGCAAACATGAAACCGTGCCATAAATGTTGCAAACCAGCTATGGGTAAGGCTTTTATTGATTTTATTAAACAGGGTTGTTACTTTTTTGTGAAACAATCTACGCAATACCTGCTATTAGAAAAGCTGGCTGGGTTTATTGGGCTGGCTAATGTAATGGGCAATTAATTTTGGAAAAGGGTATGAAGACAGTTGCGATCTTTTTACAAGTTCATAGTCTTTTAATAATGCTGGCACTTTAGCAGTTTCCAATTCTATAAACTGCCCAACTATTGTTTGATGTGTTAGCTGTTGCCTGTAGACAGTAGAAATGCTTTTTATTGTGTAAGCCTGCGCACCTAGTATTTGTTTTGTAAATGGTTTTAAATTTTTTTCGCCTGGCTCCAGCATTGTATCGTTTTCCACCAACGCAAATTCAAATAAGTTTTCCCAGATGTCTTTGCCTGTTCGTTTCTTTATTAGCACTGCATCTTTTACTTGTACAATGAAATAATACAGCCAGCGAGTTTTTTTTATTAATTGCTTTTCCTTAACGGGTAAATCTTTTATTGCATTCAGTTTATAAGCCTGGCAATCGTTTAGTTGCGGGCATTGCTGGCAAAGCGGCTGTTGTGGTTTGCAGATGACTGCACCAAAATCCATAATTGCCTGGTTATACATGCCGGGATAATCTTTATCTAACAACTCTTGCGCCAGCAATGCATACATCTTTTTTCCCTCTGTGCTGTCTATAGGCGTGGAAATACCAAAATATCTTGATAATACCCTGAATACATTACCATCTATTACAGCATAAGGCAAGTTGTATGCAAATGAAGCAATAGCAGCAGCCGTATAAGGGCCAATGCCTTTTAAAGCAAGTATGTCTTCATATGTATCAGGAAATTTTCCTTTCTTCTCTTTGCTGATAAAACGTGCAGTTGCAATCAGGTTTTTGCAACGTGTATAATAACCAAGTCCTTCCCATAGTTTGAATACTTTTTCTTCAGGTGCTTTTGCAAGTTTATGTATTGTAGGAAAAGTTTCAACAAAACGTTCGTAATAAGCAAGGCCTTGTTCTACCCGGGTTTGTTGAAGAATTATTTCGCTTAACCAAATTTTATAAGGGTCTTTTTCACCCTTCCAGGGCATGGTGCGGGTATTTTTTTCCAGGTTCCACTGTATCAATTCGCGGGTAAAATCTGGTCTCATGGTAAGGTAAAAGGGATTTTTGGCCGTAAACAGGGGTAAAAATAGCCAGAAATTCCACTTTTTTGCTGTTTATTCTTCAAAATCAGTATTTTATCTGGTTTTTGGGTTTCTGGAAAAGTTCTTTTATATTATCTTCGTAATTGGTTATGAACCAGATATGAAAATGACAAAAATTTCGTTTTGTTACTGATAATATTATAAACCCCTCAAGTTTTCAACAAAATGAGAAAAGCAGACTTAATCAACCAGATTGCCGAAAAAACCGGTATTCCAAAGATTGATGTATTGGTAACCCTTGAAGCAATGTTTAAAGAGGTAAAAGATACATTGGCACAAGGAGAAAACATTTACATCCGCGGCTTCGGCAGTTTTATTACAAAAAAGCGGGCGGCAAAAATTGGCCGTAACATTAAGAAGAATGTGGCAGTGCACATTCCTGAACATTTTATACCCGCGTTCAAACCTGCAAAAGAGTTTGTACAGGAAGTTAAAAAACTTGAAACAGTAAAAGAAGATCAGCCAAACCCCGACAGTGAGATGTAAATTGCAGTCCTAATTTTTTTTAAGTGAAGAAACAGCAATTTATTCTTGTAGGGTCTGGCATTGTATTATTACTGTTGATTTATTTTTTTGGCAATACCACGCCTCCGCAAAAGCAGCGCACTGCTGCAGAAGCGGCAGAAGCCTCAGCACCCAAAAAAATTGATGCTGATGTAATAGTGGCTGCTGCCAAACAAAAATTATCGTCTGCACAACAGGCTTATGTTACCCGCCTGGAGAATGCCGTTGTTCGTGGAGACGTTAAAGATCAACAGGTTAAGGTCTATTATCAACTGGCAGATTTCTGGAGAGATTCTGTCCATTTTTTTGAACCTTACGCATATTACACAGGGGCTGCCGCTAAGTTGGAAAATTCTGAAAAAAGTCTCACCTTCGCAGCCCGCCAATTTTTAAACGAATTGAAGGGGACCAATCAGCCTGCTGTAAAACAGTGGATGGCAGATGAAGCCAAAGACCTTTTTGAAAGGGCGTTGGTTATTAATTCATCCAATGATTCATCAAAGATTGGATTGGGCAGTTGCTACATATTCGGCAGCAGTGCAGCCAATCCGCAGGAGATGATGCTGGGCATACAGAAAATATTAGAAGTATCTAAACGAGATAGCACTAATATGTATGCACAGTTGATGTTGGGTATTGGTGGTGTAGTTTCTGGTCAGCTTGATAAAGCGGTGGAGCGTTTGCAGAAAGTTGCAACAAAAGAACCGGATAATTTGGAAGCTATTTTTATGCTGGCCGAAGCATATGAAAGAAAAGGTGATAATGCCAGTGCTATTCATTGGTATGAAACAGCAAAAAAACAAATCAGCAATCCCGAGATGTTGGGAGAGATTGATAAAAAAATAAAGACTTTAAAATAATTATTTAATTTAAACACTGTCATCAATGCCTTGTGGTAAAAAGAGAAAGCGTCATAAAATAGCAACGCACAAACGTAAAAAGAGACTTAGAAAAAATCGTCATAAGAAGAGAAATAAATAATTCACTGCAAGGCCTGCCTATGTGTGACAGGCCTTGTTTTTCTTTTTTTGGCTGAAAACATCCTTTGCCTGCCTGCCCAATAGTGTGCCCGGTTGATTACTATAAGCCATGGATAGTGGCATGCAAACCTCTTCAGCGCCTTTCCTTTTAGTGTGTGATGGTTATACTATTGTAAATGTGATTTAGATTGAACAAGGAACTTATTATTAACGCCGCTCCGCAGGGAGTTGAAATTGCCCTTCTCGAGGATAAGAAACTGGTAGAACTGCATAACGAAAAAACGGATGCAAGTTTTGCTGTAGGCGATTTATACCTTGGAAAAGTTAAAAAACTTATTCCGGGGTTGAATGCTGCATTTGTAGATGTTGGTTTCGAAAAGGATGCTTTTCTTCACTATACAGATTTGAGCCCTTATGCAAGGTCGCTCCTCAAATTCACCCAGGCTGCTATTACCGATCCATCAGAAAATGGTTTTGATTTTGCACAGTTCCAGGTTGAGCCGGAGATTATTAAAACCGGTAAGATTAATGAAGTATTGGGTGGCAAGCCTAATATACTGGTGCAGATTTTAAAAGAACCTATTGCTGCAAAAGGTCCAAGGTTAAGTTGTGAAATCTCTTTGCCGGGACGCTTTGTTGTAATTACTCCTTTCAATGATATTGTAGCAGTATCACGCAAGATTCATTCTTCTGATGAAAGAAAGCGCCTGCAGAAAATTATTGAAGCCATCAAGCCAAAAAACTTTGGTGTAATTGTGCGCACTGCTGCAGAAGGGAAAAATACTGCAGAGCTGCACGAAGACTTATTGGCATTGGTAGAAACCTGGAAGCTGATACAGGCAAATCTTAAAAATGCAGTAGCGCCTGCCAAAGTATTAAGCGAGCAAACAAAGACTACCAGCATTCTCCGCGATTTGCTGAATGAAGACTTTAACCGCATAGTTGTAAATGATAAAAGCATTTTTAACGATGCTAAAAATTATATACAGCGTATAGCACCAGAGAAAGCAGACATTGTTTCTTTCTATCATAACGGCTCACCCATATTTGATCAATATGGCGTAACCAAGCAGGTAAAAGCTGCATTTGGCAAAACGGTAAACCTGCCAAGTGGTGCCTACCTGATTATTGAGCATACAGAGGCGCTGCATGTAATAGATGTAAACAGCGGTTATAAAAGCGTAAGCAATAACCAGGAGCAGAATGCACTGGAAACAAATATGGAAGCGGCGGATGAAATAGCCCGCCAGCTACGCCTCAGGGATTTGGGCGGTATTATTGTGGCCGACTTTATAGACATGAAGTTGCCCGATAACAAGCGCAAGCTGATGGAAGCGATGGAAGGATTTATGCGTACAGACAGGGCCAAACATGCTGTATTGCCCATTTCAAAATTTGGGTTGATGCAGATAACGCGGCAGCGCATGAAGCCCGAAGTAAACATCAATACGCAAGAGATTTGCCCCAGTTGCAATGGCACCGGCAAAATTTCAAGCGCATTGATACTGGAGGATGAAATAGAAAAGAATTTAAACTACCTGCTTACTCATAAACATACTGATCTTACATTGGTTGTGCATCCTATTATGTACGCCTATCTTACCAAAGGAAGCTGGTTCAGTTCCAAGCTATGGAAATGGCGTTGGAAACACAAGCAACGCATCAAACTAAAAGAAAACACCAACTATCACCTTACTGAATTTCATTTTTACGATAAGCATGATGAAGAGATAAAGTTGTAAAGAATAATAAAGAATTTGAATAAAAAACCACCCGTGCTTGGGTGGTTTTTTATTTAATGAATGTATACGTTATAAACTTGTATGATTGCAAGTACATAATGCTTTGTTTAAAGAATAGTCATAAAAATATCGATCTTTATGTAGTAGTGATTCTTCTGAAGAGTTTATATACAACAACAATGCTGAGCAATAAAGAGAGCACTAATAATATGCCAGTTAGCTTCTCAAATTGATGAGTAATTTTTAAAAAGCCAGCAGTTGTAGAAACAGCAAACCACAGCAATACGGTATGAGATAATCCAATTTTCATTTTATTAGGGTTTAGTTGCTCTTTAATTTGCTTAATACTTATGAATTTCTAAAGTATAAACATTATCACTTCCCAACAAAGGAAATAATTTGTAATGTTAAGATTTACGTACATTTTTTTATTTACATATTAATATACTCTGAGAATTGATCAGCAAGTTGAGATTGGATTTTTTAAATATTTTTTAAGAAAAAGTTGCAATTTCAAGGCCCACATCTGATGAATTATTTTATATAACCCATATTCTACCCATTCTCCTTATTATAATTTATTCATATTCTTATTATTAAAATTTATAACAAAATAATTTTAATTAATAAATGTATGCAGAAATAAATCTGTAGTTAACGGAGTGTTACTAGCGTTAAAGCTAATTTCTGATTTAAAAATTAGATTCAGCTTTATACAGTCAAAAACATTAAATCATTTAAAAACTTTTTATGAAAAGAATTTTAAATTTTACGGTGTTAGCAGTTTTATTATTTGCCGTTGGCTGCAAGAAGGAATCAACCAAACCTGAAAGTATTGATGACGTTTTACAAGATTTCGGCGTAGCAAAAATCAATAATTATGTACCTGCAAACGGAGAAAAGGTTATTACAGTTCAAAGTGTAGCAGATTTGCGAAGTAAGCTTGGTGAAATATCCTTACCCAAAAGTCAGGGTATGAATTTACAAGTTACAGCAAAGAAAAATGATAACATGGATGGAAGCACTTTAAGCATTTCAGATTATGGTGGAGATGATGGTGGCCCAAAGCCAACAAAGTATAATGTGACGATGAATGGGAGTTACGGGGCTATGAATGCGTCGGTTACGATTTTTTATAATGCCAATCCAGGTGGGGTAGGTGGTGTTAATAATGTTAGTGTGGCAACTAGCATGGTAATTTCACCAGGAATAGGATCATACACTCAAGATTCGCAGTATAGTGTCACTGTTTCAAGTAATGGGGATATTATTGTCTTTGAAGTAACTGGTACATACACCGCGGGCATTAATACATCAGGTATGACTATTGGTGCTACATATAGCTATGATTTTACCGGTTATTATGACACAAGTACTAAGGGGGGGAGTACGGTAGTTAAACAAACACCAATGAAAAAAATACTTCCAAAATAATAGATATTAAAAAAGTTGATAAGGTAAGCAGAGGATATAAAACAATTTAATAGAAGTAAGCAAAATGTTAAAAATCGCGTAGAGGATTAACAAGCTAGATATATGAATAAAAAGAGGCAGACTCATACTTTTGGGACTGCCTCTTTTTATTTAAATTAATGTAAATACTATTTATTAATTGAAATTAGTTTTAATAGATTTTTTTACAAATAATGAAGAAATTGATTTTTCAATTATCACAGATAAACACATGCCAGCTAACATAGAAACAAAGATACCTGGTATTTTGGCTGTAGTAAAACCAATTGCACTTATAATAAAAATTGAAATAAATAATATAATTCCGCCAATAAAACTCGATTTAAATAATTGTGCAATTACTGCAGTCATAAAAGATCCAAAACATAAGGAAGAAACAATATTGACAATAAATGTTGAGAGATGAAAGGCATGAGCAAAACAAAACATTAAAAGAGATATAAGACCTATCACTCTTAAAAATTTAATAGAAATTTTCATATTAAATATAATTTAATAATAATGAGCATTTTTATGCTTATCTAAAAGTAAATAAAATTTATGTTTAAATTTCATTTCGTTATTCTTTAGGTAACTCCATTTTGGTATTAAATAGAGTTATGTTGGCTTTCTTACTAAGCAGCATTGTTAGTACTTATTTTCTTAATTAAGTGTAGTAAATTTAATTTCGGAATCTTCGTTAGCCGTAAATTATATCCTTTAAACTAGGTAAGCCAAAAACTTGTAGATAAGGTGGATTTGAAAGAATAGGGAATCTAGAAAAGTAAATTTGCATCTTAAAATTAATAAAGGCTATCTCGGTATTTAAGATAGCCTTTATTAATTTTAAGGTATAAACTAGTTTTTAACTGAAGCCGACCCAGATGCTGGCGCATTAAAATCAAGCTCATTTTGTGGTACATCCCAATAATCAAGGTAGTTGTACTCTACAAAACAAGGCAACGCTTGCGCAGATGCACTTCCAATAAGAGAGCCGGGTACATAAATGATTCCACCGGTTCTTCCGCCACCAGAAGAAGCTGCAGCAGTTACGCCCCATCTTCTTGCATCATAAAATGCAACGCCTTTCTGCATCAATCCTATTCTTCTTTCTTTTCTTAATTCTTCTTGTGCGGCAGCCAATGTAAGGCCAGTACCTTTAACAGCAGCAAGCCCTGCACCCTGAAAATTTCTTACAGCATCAATATATCCAAGCCCTGTTTCAATCTGGCCGCTGTTTATATTAGCTTCTGCAAGCATTAAGGCATTTTCTTCGTATGTAGTGCCAAATGGAACAGTGCCTTCATTTGCACCTGTAGCATAGAAGCCACCATTTTCAATGGGAATTGCAGCCCAGCGGGTACCTAATTGTAATCCCCTGCTCCTGATATTAGTAAATGAACTAAGGCCGTAATATTGATCTGTTCCTGGAGGATCAGGAAGTTGTTCAATCCCTTTTGTAAAACGATTATCACCTGCTTTAAAGTCCTGTACAAGGCGCTCGCTTAGAAAAGTCCATTGAATATTTGGTCCAAGCATTGCCAAAGGATGTAAGAATGAATTGCTCAAGTCATTATTACCGTCTTCTGTCATTCCAAATTTAAAGTAATTATCGGTAGATGTAAGGCCATTGCTACATAAGGTAATAATGCTTTGCCAATCCGCAGCAGCCATGGCTGAAGACTTTTTATTTACCAATAGGTTTCTTGCCTTGTAGGTGTTGATCTGATGAATCCACATGGCTGGGGTAACAATGTGAGCATTATCATTAAATGACAAAACCAAGGATGTCATGATATCATTGTAAGCCGCATTACCTGCTGCGGGCAATGTGGCCAGTATTGTAGCGCAACTGTCAAAGTTTTTATTTGCTTCAACTATTAATGCATTGTGGTCAACAAATGTTCCGTTGGTACCTCCATTAGGATCGTTTTGTATAACACCACTCAGGTACATAGAGCCAAGCCTTGAATAAGAATATCCTTTCCACCAGTATGCCCATGCCTGGAAGGTTGCTTTACTTGAAGCAGCATCGCTGCTATAAGTGATATTACCTTTAAGGGCATTCAGCATTTCATTTGCCTGCGAAATGAAGAAATAGCTAATGGTCCACTCATACATAAATGCATTTGTTTCGCCAGATGCACGGCTATTAAAGCCTTGTAAAGTGGTTTTTTGTGTAACACCAACTGGTGTTGTTATTACAGTTCCGTTTGGCAACGTTACTTTATACACCTGGTTAACATAACGAAACCCATAGTTTCCATAAGGAAGAAAAGTTTCATCTCCCATTATGCTATGAAAGATTAGAGATATTGTAAGAATATTAGAATTGCCTTCGTTAGGCACAGGGAAAATAGTTCTTGCTAAAATGCCAGCACCATATGACTTAAGACCTGCTTCTGTTGACAGAGAGCTACCGGGAGTGGGTTGATTAGGATTTATTTGTTGTAACTCAGATTTCTTGCAACCGGCACTCAATATTAAGCCGATTGCCAGAAGATATATTGATATTCTTTTCATAATGCTTTTTTTAAAAGTTAAAAACCAAGCCTTAAACTTACTTGCAATGAACGGAGGTTTGGTACAGCGAAGTAATCCACACCTTTTATAGCTCCTGTATATGAACCGGGAGCACCCGCGAGGTTACCTTGCGCATCTGCTGTAGTTGTGGCTTCAGGATCAAGACCGGAGTATTTTGTAATCGTAAAAAGATTTCTTCCGGAAATGGTAAAGCTTACATTCTTTGCCCAATGCGTAAGAGCAGTTGGAGGAAGGTTATAAGTAAGTGATACATCGCGCATGCGCAGGAAAGAACCGTTTTCTACAAACCAGGTACTTGGCTGTACGTTATTATAAAGACTATTATAATAGTTTACATAAGCACCAGAGTTTCCGTTGATGGTAACTGATTTATCAAAGTCTGCAGACAACCTGTCTCTGTATAACCACTGGCGAACAATATTGTAAATTTTGTTTCCGTGGTACCAGTCAAGCTGGAATGAAATGATGAAATTCTTTTTAATGGTAAAAGTATTTATAAACGATGCAGTGAAATTTGGATAAGCACTGCCTGCTGCTTTTTGGTCGGTAGCATTGGTCATTAATGCTTTTTTAGTAGCAGTATCAACTACAGTACCATTTACAACCTGGTATTTTCCCCTGTCTGCTGGTGCTATATAAGGAGTTTTGCCATCTTCCATAACCTGGTCAACGCTTGATAAAGGTGCCTGGTAACTGAACAATCCAAGTTCTTGTCCTTGCCTTACAGTAAAGAAGCCGTTAACAATATCTGCACCATTTGCAATTCTGGTTGCTACACTTTTTGCTGTTCCCAATCTGAAACCGAATTGCCAGTCAAAGTCTTTGTTTGTAATTACGCCCGCGTCAAGAGAGATATCGATACCTCTTGCTGTAATAGTAGTTAGGTTATCAATTTTTTTAGATGCACCGGTAGTAAGCGCCAGATCTGCTGGCTGTATAATGTCTGTATTTTTATGATGCCAGTAAGAGAATGAAATATTTATCTTCTTTAGGAAATCTTCCAATCCGGTATTGATGGTTAAGTCTGTTCCTACTTCCAATTCTCTAGACTGTTGTACTTTTAAATTGGGGTTGGGCAACTGCGAAGGATTATAAATAGTAGAAGCAGCTCCCAGTTGTTGCACATTTAATGTAGCCTGTCTATCATAAACGCCAGGCTGTATACCTGCACCACCATAAGCTGCCCTTAATTTCATTTCAGTAATTGGCCCCATTTTTACCAATTCTGTTGGTCTGAAATAAATGGTTCCTCTCGGGAAAGTAAAGGGTTTAGAACCTGCTCCAAAAGCAGAGGAGTAATCAGATCTAAAGCCGCCGGAAATACCAATCAAATCTTTATAATCAATACTTTGATTAAATAAATAACCAAATGTTACAAAGGTTGAATAAAAGTCGCCGCTGGTATGGTTTTGGGCAACAGTAATATTATATGGCGGGAAAGCCGGAAGAATTGATCCATTTGCGAAGTAATATCTTTCTTCTGTTTTTCTATAGTCGTAACTTAATTGGGTAGTGGTTTTTATGGGCAACTTCCAACCGAAGTCTTTGTCGAAATCTGTTCGAATAAAAATAGTTGCCAGTGAATTTTGTTTGGTGAACTTATCCAAATCGTTTTGAATACTACCATTTACATTCTGTCCCCAAAAAGCTACGTTTGATTGTGTGGCAGCACTTTGATTTAAATAATAATTTGATCTATCAATGCTCCACATTTCAATTCCATATTTGTAATCTAATTCTACAAATTTGGGGAACTTATAATTAATGTTTGCATTTTCAAGAATGCGTGTTTGATAAGTATTTCTTGAATGCCAATCTCGCTCTGATAAAGGATTTTTGGTTGTTTTATCGCCTTGGTTGGCACTTACCACATAATGACCTGTGCTATCTTTTCTGGTAAAGTCTATAAATGGAAAAGAATTAAATAACCCAAAACGATCACTTGAAGTACCACCAATACTTGCATCAGCATCGCCACTAAGAAGGTCATCACTGGTGAAGATTGTTTGAAGAGAGTTCCTGAATGTAAGCCCTTTTACGGGTTCAAGACCAATATTTGAAGCTAGGCTTGTTCTTTTGTAGCCATTGCTCAAAACGTTTTGTTCATCATAGCGGGATATAGTAAAAGAATAATCAGCTTTTTCTCCACCGCCGCTTATGCTTAATGAATTATTGAAAGTTTTTGCTGTGCTATATGCTTGCGCCAGATGATCAAATGTTTGTTCTTTATAGGGTTTATTTTGCTGAACAAAAGGATCTGTGCTTTGAATATAATCCGGAGAAGGCCATGAGCCATTGGCATCGGGCGCAATTCTTACACCATTGGCGGTTGCATATCCTTGAGCATCTGTTTCAAAAGAATGGTATTTGGCAATAAGTGAGCCTTTGCCGGTAAGTATTTTACCTACGCTTAATTGTGAGGTAAAATTGATTTCAGGCTTTCTGTTTCTTGAGCCTTTCTTCGTAAATACCTGAATAACACCATTAGCACCTTGCGCTCCATATAACATGCCTGCAGCAGCGCCTTTTACAACTTCAACCCTTTCAACGTTACCAAGATCGATGCCGTTGAGATCAGAAACTTCAAGCCCGTCTACCATTATTAATGGATAAGATGAACCTAAAGTATTCAAGCCTCTTAATATGATAGAAGCACCAGAGCCAGGCGTGCCTGAATTAATTTGAACCTGTGCGCCAGCTACTTTGCCTATAAGCGCCTGTTCTACTGAACCCATTGTACTTTTTGCTACATCTTTACTAGAGAGAGAGGCAACATCTATCGCTACTTTCTTTTTTGAAGTGGCAACACCAACACCAGTCACTACCACTTCACTCAGGCCTTTTATATCTTGTGCTAGAGAGATGTTCAAATTGGTATTTGAAGCAGCGATCTCCCTCACTTCAAATCCAACCGCGCTTATTACAAGAATAGCCCCTTGTTTTGCATTTAACTTGAAACTACCATCTGCGGCTGATTTTGTACCTGTTCGGGTGCCTTTAATAGTTACAGAAGCATCTGGTATACCGGAGCCGGTTGCGTCCGTTACCTTTCCTTGTACTTCAATATTCTGGGCTAAAAGGCTTTGCACAGAAACAGTTAGGAGTACAAAGAGTAATCCATACAATCTTTTCATACTTACAATTTTGGTTTTCATTAATAGTTGTTCAATTGGTGAATAACAGAAGTGATGCTGCTATGCTGATTGCGTAACAGCGGATATAGTAGATAACTTATCATGAGTATTGGCAAAAGGCAAGAAAAAATATTTGGGCACAATGCTCATTAGTTTTTATTAGCTATTAAAAAAATGTGAAATCTGATTCTTTTAACAGCATGACATTTGCAAATGCGAATATGCTGCGCATTTTTAGACACTCGATAAGTTGTAAGCTTAAATTTATTGTTATTGGAGTGTTAACAGAACTTGTTAACAAGATTAAGTTATCTAGATGTTATTTTATTAATACGCAAATGCTGTAAGGGTAAACACTAGCTGTGGAAAATATTGGACAGTTGTATTAAAATTTAATTAATGAAGTATGTGATTGTTTGATACGACAATATCCAAATGCGACATTATAATAGCTGCTAAAGACAAATAAAAACGGACTGCCACAGGCGACTGTGAATATTTTAAAATTGTAAAACTATTATGGAACTATTTAAAATTTATTTCGAGAGCAGCAGATTTGTTGAAATGGTATATACTAATAAACTATTACTTGTCTAAGGTAACTGATCAAATAAATACCCCAGTGGAGATTCTTCTAATACTCGTTTAATCGAAGTATTGTCTTCTTTTGTTTCCCATTTTATCAATCTTATAGAACCGTTTTCAATTTCTATACCTGTAATATCTCCATCATCAAAACAACAGCAGCCTGTATTAAAGTAAGAAGGATAAGCCATGCTTTTTACAAATTTTTTACCCTCATATTCTTTGGTGTAAATCGACAATTGCTCTTCCACTTTTTTTATCGTTGAATCATCGTTTGCCAATTTTGCGGCAGTAAGCTCATGCGTTAATAAATCAATATGATCCAACGATGCAAAAACAGGTTTATGTGTATGACCGGAGATAAAAATTAGTTGTTTTTGCGTAGCACTCCAATCGTACATAATGATATTGTGTGCATCTACCAGTTCAAAAGAATCAGAAGTAGTGTTTACATTAATATCCAGAAAGCGTTGAATGGGCGTCCAGATAGCGGCAACAATCCATTGGCTTAGCGGATTACCATCGCTTCTTTTATCCCCCTGGTGACCATGAGTAAGAAAAATAGAAAACGTTTTATTATTGTACTGGGTTTGCAGTTCAACGCCTTCGTAGATTTTCAGATCGCTTCCGAATAATGGTTTCAAATAAAGCATTTGTTGAAAGGGATATTTCCATTCCAGGTCGTGATTGCCGAATACACGATAGTAGCGATTTTGTTGCAGGAAACGGGCTTCAGACAATAAAACGGATTTATTAGATTTCATTACTTTATCCGGAGTGTTTTCCCAAAGTTCTTCGCAATCTCCCAGGTTTATAAAAGTGAAATCATTTTTATAGTAGTAATCAAGTGCCGCCAGGTAGTTTTTTTCCGCAGTAGTAAAATCATCAGCATTATCTCTTGCGCCTTTATGCTGATCCGAAAGAATAATGAACTTGCCGATATTCATTTCATAAGGCACAACAACGCCTGCATTTTTATTGCCATCCCGCAACTCTTTCAGCACAAAGTCAAGCGACTCAAAAACATCTTTTTTGTCAGGAGCCGAAGAAATTTTGTTGGCAAGCCTTGAGACTGGTTTCTTTAAGATTTTTTGTAAAAACTTTCTAAGCATGCGAGAGTGATTGCTATTCTATACTTTAATATAGATTTTTTTCTTGTCTAAGAAATAAGCTATTGACCAATAAAAACAAACCATTAAAAGCGCATAGAAAAGTGAGCCATTGTTTAGGTTAACAGAAATGTTTTTGCAGACATGATCGTACAACCAGGGCAATGGGCTGCTGTAAACGGGTTTGCCATCTGGCCCTATATGATCAACCCAGCGTAGCAGAGCCAATATCCTGGGCAGGAAACCACTTAAGAAAAAAACAAAAAGTGGATTTTTACCAAATGCATCAAAGAATTTAAAGAAGACAAATTTGCGACCTTGTAATTCTACCAGATATATCAGTACAGCCAGAATAAGTGTTGCCAGACCAGTGGTATACAATACAAAAGAACTTGTCCATATTTTTTTGTTGATGGGAAAAACCATATGCCAGCAAAAGCCAGCAAATATCAATACGCAGGCGGCCACAAAAAGACCGGTGCACATTTCGTAGGTTTTTCCTTTTTGTAAAATATAACTATTTACCAGGTAACCAAAAATGACCTGCGTAATAGCAGCGGTGGTGCTCATGATTCCTTCTGGATCAAAAGGAAAACCTTCACCCTTATACATATGTGCAACGCCCAATATTTTTTTATCTATGGAAGTGCCAAACCAACCACTTATGCTATATGGGTCTTGTGGGTTGCCCAGCATGCACATAAGCCAATACCCTAGTAACAAGATGGCAGCAGCAACAAACGCACCTCGTGGTTTTAAATAATAAATGAGCAATGAGCCGAATAAATAACAAAGAGCTATTCTTTGCAGTACGCCCAGTATGCGTATGCCGCTCTCCGAATTATTTGGGTTAACCCAATATTTAAAGGCAATTTGTTCACCACTCCAGGTAATAAAAGGAGACCAGTTAAGAAAAAGACCAATAGCAAATATGAGCAGAGCTCTTTTAAAAACTTTTTTCAAAAAGGTAGTGTTGCCTGCAGCTTCCAGCCTTGGCATTACAAAAGCCATGGCATTGCCTACTGCAAAAAGGAAAAACGGAAAAACAAGATCGGTAGGGGTGCAGCCATGCCAGGATGCATGTTCTAATGGAGTATAGATATGCGCCCAACTGCCGGGATTGTTTACCAGTATCATAAATGCAACGGTTGCACCACGAAAAACATCAAGGGAGTAGAAACGCTGATTCATTTTGGTAAGATAGAGAATATAATTTATTTGGCTTATTTAGGTGAAAAATCCTGCTTTATAAGAAGGTTTGGTAAAAGGTTATTAGTAAGAAATGCTAGGTATATGCGGATAATTCTTGTTGGTTAATTGCCATTAAGTTGCATATCAAAATCACCTATATTTGCAGCTATTGTGAAACTAGGATTTTATGCGTTACAACTGTTATTATTGAATATGATAACTGTACGTACTTTAAATCAATGTAGAAATATTTGTGGAGAAGACAACATTCCTGCTTTGCATAAATTTATAGAAAGGGTATAAGCGGTAAACAATTTACCTCTTGTACCCTTTTCGCTTAAAAAGCATATATAGAATAATTATTTAAATCGTTGATTTTAAATCGGTTACAGCCTATTTCTGTGACTGAGCTGGCGAAGCCCTGTCTCTTAACTAAAAAAAATGACTCAAAAAAGGTGGCTGGCGGTTTATACCAAACCCAGATGGGAGAAAAAAGTAGACCTGTTGTTGAGGGAAAAAGGAGTTGAAAGCTATTGCCCGCTCAACAAAATACGCCGCAAATGGAGCGACCGGATGAAGCTGGTTGAAGAGCCGTTGTTTAAGTCTTATGTATTTGTGCATATTACTGAAGAAGAGGAAAAAAAAGTGCGAAGGGTAGAAGGGATATTGAACTTTGTGTATTGGCTGGGTAAGCCTGCAGTGATCACCCCTTTAGAAATAAAACGTATTAAAAAGTTTCTAAACCAGTATGAAGATATATTAGCAGAGAGCAAAGAAGTGAAACCCAATGATGCTGTAGTAATAAATGCCGGCGTATTTATGGATAATGAAGCAAGGGTAATAAGAAACCTTGGTAAGCGAGTAGAACTGGAAATTACCAGTTTGGGTTATAAGTTGATTGCTTATGTGGACAGAAAGCAGTTGGCACTCATAAAAAAGTAAGAAGGTTAGCACATAGAGGTAATTGGTTAAATAGCATTTATCGTTGCAAAATAAACTTAGATTTGGAATTGTAGGATGTGGACATATTGCCAAACGTCATGCAGAAAATGCCAGCAGATACGGAGTACTTGTTGCAGTATGCGATATAGTAAAAGAAAAAGCTGATAAACTATCGCAATCTTACAATGCCAAATCATATTACACAATAGAGCAGTTACTGCAGGTTGCGAACGAGATGGATGTGATTGCTGTTTGTACCCCGAATGGGCTTCATGCAAAGCATGCGATTCAGTGTTTGGAAGCAGGTGTTCATGTGCTTTGCGAAAAGCCAATGGCTATTACAACAGCAAGCTGCCAGGAAATGATAAAGGCTGCTAATGTTTCTAAAAAACAATTGGTTGTTGTAAAACAAAACAGATTTAACTCTCCCGTACATGAGTTAAAAAATATACTTAGTGAAGGAAGACTTGGGAAGGTTTACAGTGTGCAGGTAAATTGCTTTTGGAACCGGAGTGTTGATTATTACAAACAAGCTGATTGGCGGGGCACAAAAGAGCTTGATGGTGGAATCCTGTTTACGCAGTTCAGTCATTTTATAGATATTTTGCAATGGATGATTGGAGATGTAGAAAAAGTGGAAGCGGTGCTGGCAAATTATTCGCACAGGGGAATTGTTGATTTTGAAGATACAGGAACTGTTTCTTTTCAGTTTGAGAATGGTGTTATGGGTAACATGATGTATACCATCAATAGTTTTAAAAAAAATATGGAAGGGTCTTTTACCATTTTTGCAGAAAAAGGAACTGTGAAAATAGGAGGTCAATATCTTAATGAAATTGCTTTTCAATCTATAGATGGTTTTTCAATAGAACAAACCACATTAGCTTCTGGTAGTGCAAACGATTATGGTATTTATACAGGATCAATGAGCAACCACGACAAAGTTTACGCAAACCTGGTTGATGTAATAACTCATAACGCACCAGCCACTGCAAATGCTTATGAAGGGATGAAGACAGTAGAGATTATTGAAAATATATACAAAGCAGCAAGGTATATTTGATTGGGCAACCATTTAAAGTCAATCCCTATAGTATGCAATATTTTGTACACCCAACGGCGGTGATTGATGAGAATGTTAGCATAGGAATTAGTACAAATATTTGGCATTTTTCTCACATTATGCCAGACGCACGAATAGGAGAGGCTTGTAATCTTGGGCAGAATGTTTTTGTAGATGTCGGGGTAAGCATTGGGGATAGAGTAAAAATTCAAAACAATGTTTCTGTATATAAGGGTGTAGTAATTGAAGATGATGTTTTTGTTGGCCCCTCTGTTGTTTTTACCAATGTTATTAACCCAAGAAGTTTTATTGATAGAAAGCCGGAAATCCTATCGACCATTATTAAGCAAGGTGCAACGATCGGCGCAAATGCAACAATTGTTTGTGGTGTTACAATAGGTGAATACGCAATGATTGGAGCAGGGAGCGTAGTAACAAAAGATGTGGCGCCTTACATGTTGATGGCAGGTAACCCCGCAACCTGCATAGGAAAAGTAGACAAAGAAGGCAATAAGGTATAAACGGTTCAATAAATAATATCTACTCTATATCCTGTTAAATCATATTTTTTAAAATAACCCATGCGTTCTACAATACATTCTAAAGTCAGCTTATGCCTGTGCATTTGTATGGCGTTGATAGTTTTTCAATTTTGTAGCTGTAATCGTAAGCAGGTTTCTTATTTCCAGGGAAGTTTTGATACATCCTTGTATACAAAACTGCAAATGAAGGAACCTGTAATACAGAAAAATGATATTCTCAATATTCAGGTGTTTAGTGATGACCCATTGGCAGCAGCCCAGTATAATCAACCAACCGTTAGTGCAATCCCCAGTGCTATTGGCTACCTGGTAGATGAACAAGGAGATATTATGATGCTGGGTGTTGGTCGCTTGCACGTTCAGGGGTTGACTAAAGCAGAACTAGGAAAGTTATTAGATGAAAATCTTAAAGACAAAGCTCTTAAAAATCCTCATTATAATATACGCTTTGCGAATTATAAAATAACAGTTCAGGGTGAGGTAAATAAAGCAGGGGAACTAAATATTCTTAATGATCGCATTACTATATTGGAAGCACTGGCAATGGCCGGTGATGTTACTATTTACGGGAAACGGGAAGACGTGCTTATCATTCGTGAACAGGATGGAAAAAGGACAATGGCACGTGTGAATGTAACAGACCCCACCATATTTAATTCACCCTATTATTACCTGCAGCAAAACGATTTGGTAATTGTAGAACCTGTGAAACGCAAACCAACAGCCGACAGGCAGGAGACCATACAGAATATTGGATTGGCTGCAAGCCTTATTTCAATTGCAGCAGTTATTTATTCCATTTTAAGAAAATAACCTCGTAAAATATTATGCCCGAACCAACGGATAATTTGCAGGATAACCAATGGAAGCAACTTTCCAGGAAAACCAGCCCAAAGGAATTTATATTTAGGTATTTACCCTTTTTACCGTGGATACTTGTATCATTGGGCATTGCCTTGGGTTTAGCATGGCTGAAACTGCGTTACAGCAAAGAAATATATAGTGCATATGGTACTATGCTGGTGCGTACAGAAAGAGCATCAGCAAGCGACCGGGTAGAAGAACTTTTGCAAAATAAGCAAGCACTGAATATTCGTAATGAAATGGAAATTCTGAAGTCATCAGTATTGGCCAAACGGGTAATAAAAGGTTTAAATATTGAGACTCAGTATTATAATATTGGAAATGTAAAATCATATCTTTTATATAAAAGTTCTCCTTTCCGACTTGAGATTCTTTCAAAAACGGATTCAGTTCCTGCTTTTGCTCTTTCTTTCATTGTGCAGGATGATAATCATTTCCAGTTAAAAGGAGATAATATCCGGCATTTGTTTGGAGAGGATTTTGACTATGCAGGAAATAAATTGCGGTTGCTGCTTACCGGTACATCCAATCCAATGAAAGCAGAAAGCAAGGAATACAGGATAACGTGGACGCCTGCAGATGCTGCGTATGGCATGGCTAACAATGGGTTAAATGTTAGCATCGTCAATAACAATACTACCATTCTGGCCATAAGCCTTAACAATGAAAATGCAGATATGGCTGCCGATATTGTGAACCAATTGATGAAGGAATACAATATCTCTAATGTAGAAGAAAAGAACCTGACAGCCGATAATACCCTGCGATTTATAAACGAAAGGCTTGATACGGTGAACCAGCAATTGTCTGCTATTGAAAACCGGCTACAAAATTTCAGCGAAAAGAACCGTGCAATTGACCTAAGCGCACAAACAGAGAAATACCTGGGTACCATTTCGGAATCTGGTACTAGCCTAGTAGAACAACAGGTAAAAATAAAAATACTGGATGACCTGATTGCATATCTTACAGACCCCGCTAAGACAGATAAACTGGTTCCTAATGTATTGGATGTAAAGGAACCAACTTTAGTGCCTCTTATTACGACTTACAACCAAATGCAATTAGAAAGGTTGAATAAATTGCAAAACAATGCGCCTGGTAATATTGTCATCAAGCAATTAGATGCAAGTCTTGAGAAATTAAGACAGGATATAGTGGAAAATATGCGCAATGTAAGACGCAGTTACATTATTGTATTAAAAAGCCTTGAAGGTACAAGTCGTGATGCTGAAGCAGAATTATTGGCAATACCTGGCAAAGGAAAACAGATGGCTACCATTGCTAGGCAACAAAAGATACTAGAAGCTTTGTATCAATTATTGCTTAATAAGAAATTAGAAACTTCCATTACATCAGCTTCCACTACTGCCAATTCCCGCATATTAGAACCTGCAGTGGCTTCCTGGGAGCCAGTGAGCCCGGATAGAAAAGCCACATATTTTATAGCTTTTTTCTTTGGGTTGGCGATACCAATTGCGCTGATTACATTAAAGGAATACCTAAACGATAAAATAGAATCGAGGGCTGAATTAGAAAGGTTGAGCCCTGTTCCTATCATTGGAGAAATCGGACATGCCGACAGCGGCAAAATATTAGTTGCAAAGGCTAAAGACAGATCTTTTATTGCTGAGCAATTCCGCATGATAAGAACAAATCTGCAGTTTATACTTGCAAAGATTGAGAAACCTGTTGTACTAATTACCTCTTCGTTTAGTGGTGAAGGAAAATCTTTTATTTCAATTAATGTTGGTGGTGTAATGGCAATGACGGGCAAGAAAACTCTTATAATGGAGTTGGATGTAAGAAAACCTAAAGTGGTAGATGGTCTTGAGCTTGCAAAAGGGAAAGGTATTACTAATTATTTGGTAGGAAATATTTCACCCGATGAATTACCCATAGCTGTACCGGGCGTTGAAAACCTGTTTGTATTACCCTGTGGGCCCCTGCCTCCTAATCCTGCTGAGATGTTGATGGATCCAAAGTTGGATGAACTGGTAGCATGGGCTAAAAAGAAATACGACATTGTAGTAATTGATTCGGCACCTGTTGGATTGGTAAGCGACTCAGTAATTCTAAGCCGGTTTGCTGATACTACATTATACATTGCAAGACAAGGATATACTTATAAAAAACAGGCTGGTTTAATTAATGAAATACAGGCTGGTAGTAAATTTAACCGGCTGATGCTGGTGCTGAATGATGTGCAGTTAAAAGGAAGGGGCTATGGTTACGGTTACGGCTATGGTTATGGCTATGGCTATGGCTATGGTTATGGTGGTAAAGACAATAAAAACAACGAGTACTTTGAAAATGCAAGCAATAGAAAGGATGGATGGTTTAAAAGATGGTCCAATAAAAAATAGTTTTTTATGAGCAATGGAAAAGAGGCGGTTTTTGGAGAACTTGTAATCGAGCCAGGTAAAACAGAAAAAAACTACTGGCATGATCTCTGGAAATTCAGGGAATTGTTTTATATCCTTAGCTGGAGAGATATTAAAGTTCGTTATAAACAAACAGTTATTGGCGCTTTGTGGAGTATTGTAAGGCCTTTGCTTACAATGATTGTTTTTACAGTTATATTCAATAAAGTTGCAGGAATGAAAGATTCAGGCGCTGCCCCATATGCTTTGATGGTTTATGCGGGTATGATGCCATGGACTTTTTTCTCGACAGCATTGTCAGAAGCGAGTAATAGTCTTATTGGGAATGCCAATCTTATTACTAAAGTATATTTTCCCCGTCTTATAATACCCACAGCTACCATTATTACCAGTTTTGTAGACTTTCTTATTTCATTTGTTTTAATGTTTGTGTTGTACTTCTGGTTTCATTATTTTCCTGATTGGCATATTCTTGTACTACCTCTTTTCCTTCTATTTGCATTTATGGCAAGCATGGGTATAGGTTTATACATTACGGCGTTGAACGTTAAATACCGGGATTTTAGGTATATAGTGCCCTTTATTGTTCAATTCGGCCTATACATCAGCCCAGTAGGCTTCAGCAGTAATCGTATACCAGAAAAATGGCGAATTCTTTATGCAATTAATCCTATAGTAGGTGTTATAGATGGGTTTCGGTGGTGTCTATTGCGCGGAGAACAATCAATTAATGCCAATACAATGTTGGTATCAGCAACAAGTGCTTTTATTATGTTGTGGATGGGCATCAGGCAATTTCGTAAAATGGAAAAATCTTTTGCAGACCTTATTTAATTATACATGTCAAAGCCTGTTATTGAAGTAGAAAATCTCGGAAAGAAATTTGTTATTGATCATCAGAAGAAGGAAAGATACACAGCTCTTAGAGATGTTATCGTTCAAAATATTAAGGGTACAATTAGCGGCTCCAAAAAATTTTTGACTGGAAATTTTAAGGATACCAACTCAACAAAAGAAGAATTTTGGGCTTTGAAAGACTTAAACTTTACTATTAATGAGGGCGATAGGGTTGGTATAATAGGAAGAAATGGTGCGGGTAAAAGCACTTTACTTAAATTATTAAGCCGTATAGTAGAACCAACTACTGGACGCATTACAATTCGTGGGCGAATAGCTAGTTTACTTGAGGTAGGTACTGGCTTTCATCCGGAATTAACAGGTAGGGAAAATATATTTTTAAACGGGGCTATACTTGGTATGAGCCGTGCTGAGATTAAGGAAAAGTTTGATGAAATTGTTGACTTTGCTGAAGTAGAAAAATTCCTTGACACTCCTGTTAAAAGGTATAGCAGTGGTATGTATGTACGCCTGGCTTTTTCAGTAGCGGCTCATTTAGAACCAGAAATATTAGTTGTAGACGAAGTTTTAGCTGTAGGAGACGCCAGGTTTCAAAAAAAATGCCTTGGAAAATTAGAAGACATCAGTAAAACTAATGGCCGAACAGTTTTATTTGTAAGCCACAATATGGCTGCTATTACAGCTTTGTGTAACACAAGCATTCTTTTAAACAAAGGGGTACTTGAAAAAAATGGCGATGCAAGAGAGGTAATGAACCACTATTTGCTAGGAGATATTGGTTCCAATGCAGTAAAAAAGTGGAATGACAATTATCCCGGAACATCAGATGTTAAATTGCATTCAATTGCAGTTGTTGATAAATCAGGCAAAATAAAAGAATCTTTTTTTATTGACGAAGAAGTTGGGATTAGAATGGAGTATACCGTACTTGAGGATAAAGTAATACTCTGGCAAGGACATAATATTTACAATTCTGAAGGAACAAATGTATTTGACACACATGACGTGAGTAGTCCTTATTATAATATGCCTCATCCTAAAGGAAATTATTCTTCAATTGTATGGATACCATCTAACCTTTTGGCGGAAGGAACTTATATCGTCTCTTCCGCAATCTTTAACCATATACAACACAGGATTCATTTTCACGAAAAAGATGCAATAATATTTACCATCATTGAAAGATATAATGGTAAAACTGCGAGAGGCGTAAGTTCTGAGCAGTTCCCTGGGATTATTAGACCCCTTTTAAATTGGGAAATAAACAATCGTAGTTAATTAAAATAAGCATGAAAAAAAAATATACAGGAGAGAGATTAGAGACTTTTATTGAGGACGAAGTTATGATTGAACATTTGCATCGCTATGCATTTGTATATGAATTCTGCTCAAATAAAATTGTACTTGATATTGCATCAGGCGAAGGTTATGGAAGTAACTTAATATCAGGTATAGCTAATAAGGTTATAGGTGTAGATATCTCAGATACTGCCATTAAAGATGCTCAAAAAAAATACAACAAACAAAACCTGGAATTTAAAAGAGGGAGTGCAGATAACATTCCTTGCGATTCAGAATACTTTGACGTTGTAGTTAGTTTTGAGACTCTTGAACACCACGATAAACATGAAGAGATGATGATTGAGGTAAAGCGGGTCCTTAAGCCTAACGGTGTTTTAATAATATCCACACCAGACAAATATTTCTATACTGATAAAACGGGGCAAAAAAACCCTTTTCATGTAAAAGAGCTATATAAGAATGAATTTAAGGATTTGATTTTGCGTTATTTCAAAAATGCTGATTTTTATTCTCAAAGGTCATTGTTTTCATCTTCAATATTGCCATTGGATAAAGTAGAAGCCGGGAAAGATGTGGTTGAATACATAGGCAGTTATAATAAAATAGAAAAAACACTTGAGTATGAAGCCCCTTATATGATAGCCATTGCTTCAGATAGGGACATTGTTCTGCAGCCAAAAAGTCATTTTATTGACGCACAACTAACGAGGAAAATGGTGTTAGATGCTATTGAAAAGGTTCGCGGAAGTCGATCTTACCGAATTGGGCGTGTTGTATTAAAACCTGTTTCATTACTTAAAAAGATTTTTGGAAAATAATTTATGAACCCAAAGGTCTCAGTAATTATACCAAATTACAATCATGCCAAATTTTTAGATCAACGTATTGATTCTGTCTTAAAACAAACCTACCAAAATTTTGAAATTATAATATTGGACGACTGTTCCACTGACTTGAGTAAGGGAGTTATTGAAAGTTATAAAAATTATTCACAAGTTGCGTTGATAATTTACAATGAAGAAAACAGTGGTAGTACTTTTTTGCAGTGGAGAAAAGGTTTTTTACATGCTAAAGGTGAATATATATGGATCGCGGAGAGCGATGACTATGCAGATGTAAACTTATTAAATGATCTAGTAGCAATTTTTAGCAAAACTCCAGATGTTGGATTGGCTTATTGTGCATCTTACTCAGTGAATAAAGATGGACAGATAATTGGAGAATATAATAGAGAAGTTCCTTTAAATAAAGAAAATATTTACATTGAAGAGGGTGGTATAGAAGTTGCAAAACACTTTTTTTACAGTAATGCAATCCCTAACGCAAGTGCCGTCGTTTTTAAAAAAGAACTGATAAAAAATATAGGAGAAACTTTTTTGAAGTATAAAATATGTGGTGATTGGCAGTTTTGGGTTGAAGCATTATTGCAAACGAAAATTGCATATACGAAAAGGCCGCTTAATCTTTTCAGACAGACTTCAACATCAGTAAGCAGAAAGCCATCTGCAAGCGGGTTACGAACATACCATATGGAGCGTTTGGAAATAGCTACATTTATTAAATGTACTGGAAATAATGTATCACGAGATGAGGCGAAAAGTTATTGCGAGGATTTCTTGTTTCAAATCTTCAATCAAAATATAAGGAGAAAAATAAGACTCGAGCGAACCCATTGGAAAGTTATATTTCAAGAATTAAAAAAAATCCATCCGAATATACTTTCAGTCACAATAAATGTAATTGGCAAATTAATCCTACTCATTGCAAAATACCCCTTTAAAAAAAAAGAAGTTGAAGAATAGACGGGCAAATAAAATGAACCCCAATCTTAAAGGATTTAGACTTTGCACTAGTTTTTTAATAGTATTTGTTAAACTTGCTATTAAGTGTAATGTGCAATTCTCTCTTTGAAGTAATGAAAGAATGGTGCAATTTGTTTTATTTGACGATAATAGTTTAATATTTTTTGAATAATGAAAAAGCTTTTGGTTACTGGCTCATCTGGTTTAGTAGGTTCTGAAGTCTGTGTGCATTTTGCTACAAAAGGTTATGAAATTCATGGTATAGATAATAACCAGCGTGCAGTATTTTTTGGACCGCAAGGTGATACCCGTTGGAACCAGCAACGTTTGCAGCGTGATATAAGGACGTTTCATCATCACGAGATTGATTTGCGTGATAGGCAGAGTATATTAAAACTGGTAGATCAAATTAAGCCGGCTGTAATTGTGCATACTGCTGCACAACCCAGTCATGATAAGGCGGCTGCTATTCCTTTTGATGATTTTGATACCAATGCAGCGGGTACATTAAATATATTAGAAGCAGTAAGGCAATCAGTTCCAGAATCGCCTTTTATACATATGAGCACTAATAAAGTCTATGGAGATGCCCCCAATAAAATTAAGCTGAAAGAATTGGAAACCCGTTGGGATTATGATGACGCAGCTTATGAGTATGGAATAGCAGAAACTTTTACAATTGATCAATCAAAACACTCTTTATTTGGCGCTTCTAAAGTAGCTGCAGATGTAATGGTACAGGAGTATGGCCGATATTTTAACATGCCAACGTGTGCATTACGCGGCGGCTGTCTCACAGGTCCAAATCATTCTGGTGTAGAGCTGCATGGATTTCTAAGTTACCTGGTAAAATGCAATTTAGAAGGAAGAAAATACTCGATATTTGGATATAAAGGGAAGCAGGTACGTGATAACATACATTCTCACGATATAGCCTGCTTTATGGAAGCATTTATTGATACCCCAAGAACCGGAGAGGTATATAATTTAGGTGGTGGAAAAGAAAATACCTGCTCAATTTTAGAAGCATTTGCTATTACCGAAAAATTTAGTGGTAAGAAGCAGGTATTTGATTATGTGGATAAAAATAGGGAAGGAGATCATATTTGTTATTATAGTGATCTCCGCAAAATGAAGTCGCATTATCCTCAATGGGATATTACGGTTAGTCTTGAAGAGACGATCCGACAAATTATTGAAGCATGGACAAAACGATTATAATATGAAAAATGTTATTAGGAAATTTTTATCCAGACGTGGATATTATATATTCAAAGAAGGATTCATTCCAAAAGGCTACAGATTTCAAAGTGATCTGGCTAATATTATTAAAATAGATCGTTTTAATCTTATAATGGATATTGGGGCTTTTCAGGGAATTATGACAAAGACTTTTTTAGAAGCATTTCCATTAGCAAGTATTATAACAGTTGAACCAACAAAAGATTCTTATGAAATCTTGAAAAGTGAATTTTCAACAAATAAGAGGGTTGTTTTGGAAAATTGCGGAGTTGGTAAAGAAGAATCAACTATCGAATTCAAAGTATTTGAAAACGGGGAATTGAATAGCTTTAAAAGCAATATAAATAATGATGAAGCAGAGGCATTGGAAACAGTCAAAATCCCCGTGCACACACTTGATTATATTTTAAAAAATTCAATGCCGGAGCATAAATCAATAGATTTTTTAAAAATTGATGTTGAAGGATTTGAGATGGAAGTGTTACAAGGGGCAAATAGTTTACTAAATGATAATGAAATCGGCTGCATTTTTATTGAAGCTGGTTTTTGTGAGGATGACGAACGTCATACCCAGTTTAAAATAATTAATGAGTTTTTGATTAATAAAGGATTTTCGTTCTTTGCGCTATATGATTTATACCATTATAGGAAGTCTACAGAGTTGTTGTTTGCTAATGCTTTATTCTTAAACGAAAAATATCTTTTCAGGAAGGACTTGCTTATTAAATCAAAGTAGGTTCTTTAAACTTTTCGAAGAAGTGCAAGTGCATATGTAATGCAACAATACTTATGATGCCAAAAACAGTTTAATAGGAATACTTTTATATTTCAATGAAGATTTTAATTACAGGTGTAGCAGGTTTTGTAGGCAGCTGCATGGCAAAATATTTTCGCGGGCATTTTTCCAATATTGAAATAATAGGTATAGATAACCTTAGTCGTAGGGGAAGTGAATATAATCTGCAAGCATTAAAGGAGTTGGATTGCAGATTTTATCATGGTGATATCCGAAATAAAGAGGATGTAGAAGATTTACCCAAAGTGGATTGGATTATTGATTGCGCTGCTATACCTACAGTTACCGCGGGGGTTCATTCCGGTACATTATCCCTTATCAATAATAATTTAACAGGAACTCTATACTTACTGGAAAAATGCAGGCGCGACCAGGCAGGGTTTGTTATTCTAAGTACTAGTAGGGTGTACAGCATCAATGAACTAAATAAATTGCCTTTGCTGGAAACAGCAACAAGACTAGCTATTCATAAAGCACCAGCTTATCCTAAAGGCTTTTCAGAAAAAGGAATTGCCGAAGAATTTAGTACAGCTGCGCCAGTATCGTTGTACGGTGCTACTAAACTTTCATCGGAAATAATGGCGCTTGAATACCACTATACTTTTGGCTTCCCCGTATGGATTAATCGTTGTGGAGTAATAGCAGGCCCGGGTCAGTTTGGCAAAATAGACCAGGGTGTTTTTTCATTCTGGGTTTACCAATATCTGCTGGGCAAGCCACTTTCATTTATTGGTTTTGGCGGAAAGGGGAAACAAGTGCGTGATTTTATTCACCCCTATGATGTGTTTAGATTAATACGGTTACAGGTGGAGCACCCATCTTCTTCATCACCAAGATTACTAAATATTGGTGGAGGTATAGAATGTGCTATGAGCCTTGCAGAACTGGATATTTTTTGCAAGCAATATTTCAATACAAATAAACCAATAAGCGAAATTTCAGAAACACGAGGTTTTGATATACCGCTATATATTAGCGATTATGCCAAGGCAAAACAATATTGGCAATGGCAGCCGTCTTTGAGTTCGCAACAAATATTAGAGCAAATTGCTGAATACGGATCTGAAAACCTTGAACAGATAAGAAGTATTTCCTGAAAATTGTTTTATTCTTAATATACTGTACTGTCTTGCATTTGGAAAAGTTGCTTATGCATTTGCAAGGAGTTATCTAATCTTAATAATATAATTTGTCGCATTTACGCAATATTTTTTTATGCAAGTAACTTTTAGAGAAAAAATAAAACTAAAATGGATTTATGCTTTCCGCAAGATAATGGGATTAGAATATATAGCTGGTCATTTGGTAGCTACATACAATATTGACAAAAATGCTAAGATTGTAGATTTGGGTGGTAACCTGGGTCTGTTTTCATACGAAATGAATAAAAGGTATGGCTGCAAATGTTATTGTGTTGAACCCGATCCGCGTTTGTTTGAAAAAATACCTGCTGGTAAAGGTATTAAAAAGTATAATGTTGCAGTTATGGATACTGATGGGCAAATGAACTTTACTTTGTCTGAAAACAGTGAAGCCAATAGTTTTAACCCCGTAATTGCATCGTTATGGGGTAAAGGTAAAGTCATTAATGTACAAACCTGGTCACTAAAAACGCTCAAAAGAGAAATAGAGGTTGACAATATAAGCTTGCTTAAAATTGATATAGAAGGCTCGGAAGTCCCTT
This sequence comes from Chitinophagaceae bacterium, assembly GCA_047602295.1. Taxonomy (GTDB): domain Bacteria; phylum Bacteroidota; class Bacteroidia; order Chitinophagales; family Chitinophagaceae; genus JACMLD01. The sequence continues at coordinate 958,126 of JASGHP010000001.1, forward strand.
TTCTTAAAAACCTTTCTGATGAAGAGCTGCTAAACATTCCACAGATTACGATTGAATTTCATGAATGCCTGGATGTTTCTTTAAAAAATGATACCCTGAATATAATTAAGCGTATGAAGGAATTAGGTTTTATAATGATGGCGTATTCTAAAAAAAATTTTTCAGATGTGCTGTTTTTAAATAAAAAGCTTATAAAAGTTAACTGGCGCCAGCGCTTGTGGAACAGCCTGTATTAAAGATTTGCCAACAGGCAATAGGAGCAACTTTAGAAAAAACAGGGTATATAAAATAGAACAGTTGAAAATCATATCGTGAGAATTGCTTTTTTTGTACAATACGCTGATCTAAATGGCACCTACTTTAGATGGCATAACCTGGCAAAAGCATTACAGATACAGGGCCATATAATAGATGTTTATGCCGGAGACCATAATTGGAAATCTCAGGTTCGGGAAGAAATAAGGGATGGTGTTCAGTATTACATTATCCCGGCGTTACAAACAGCACGCATATTTTATAGCCCCAATGATCCTTTTTCTGCATGGAGAAGAATGTTAAAACTTCCCGGGAAAGAATATGATGTCTATCACCTTTTTCAACCTTTTTTGCAAGCTTATCTTCCCTGGAAATGGTTGAAAAGAAAAAGGAAAAAAGCGGTATTTATTTACGATTGGGATGATTTGTGGACCGATGGATTATATACAAAAGCAACTTCTCTTCGCTTTAGTTACATGTTTTTTATTACAAAACAATTGGAACGTAAGATACCTATAAAGGCCGATGGGGTTACTGTCTGTTCGCAGTTTTTGGCAAATAAGATTGAGGATTTTGTAGTAGCGAAAAAAATTTATAATGGCTTTTGGCCAGCAATTGTCCCGCATAAAGAGGAAATGCGCATTAAATGGAAACTGGACAAGGGAATATTTTATCTCGGGTATGTAGGAAAGACTGCCGATGAGTTGGATTGGATAGTGGATGGGTTGAATTATTTGTATGAAAAAGGTATCTCTTGCGTAAAACTTATAGTATGTGGCCCCCCTCGGAATTTTATGGAAAAAAGCGGGTTTATTAAGAATGAAAACATTGTTTATTTGGGTGAAGTAAAGCCAACTGAAGCTAAGGAAATAGCTTGTGCAGTGGATTTAGGCATGATACCTCTTGAAGACAATTTATTCAATCAAAGCAGGTTCCCAATTAAATTCTTTGATTTTTTAACAGTAAATACTCCTATCTATTTATCCGATGTGGGTGAAATATCTATTATAGGAAAAGAGTTGCCAGCCGTATACATAGGCCCAACAAAGAAAGATTTATGGATAATAGAGTTAAAGAATGTTGTGGAGTCTTTGAAAACAAAGCCTCAAGTAAACAATATTGATGGCCTTATATCAAATTTTTCATGGCCATCAATTTCTGAAGATCTAATAACATTTTACAATCAAATACTGGGGCATAAAAATCGAACGTAACAAAAATAAGCAGATTAATAAAGATGCAAGAAAAACGGCCATTGGTGTTATTAGTGTGTACTGGCTTGGGTAAAATTAACAGGGGCTATGAATCATTTACTAGAGAGTGCTTTAATAACTTAAAAGATAACACAGGTTTTGATTTGTGCCTAGTAAAAGGAGCAGGAGCTAGTACAGAAAATGAATTTACTATCGGCAATTTGCATAGGAATTCTGCTGCTGCCAGATGGTTGGCGAAAATTCTGGGTAAAGAACCATATTTTGTTGAACAATTGACCTTTTCCGCAGGCATGTTGCCTCTATTGATAAGAAGAAAACCAGCACTGATTTATTTCAGCGATTTTGAGCTGGGCGCGTTTTTATGGAAGCTTCGCAGTTTCTTTAAATTTAAATATAGACTGCTATTTTCCAATGGTGCACCAAATGGCCCACCATTTACAAGAACTGACCACATACAACAGTTGTTGCCTGTATATGTAAAACAAGCGACACAGGGGAACACGCCTGAAGCGAAGCAAACTTTATTGCCCTATGCTATTGAGTTTTCAGCAATTGAGAATATCCGGAAATTGGAAGAGAAAAAATTTCTTCGCGAACATCTGCAGTTGCCACCAGATAAGAAAATTGTTATTTCAATAGGTGCAGTAAACAGCGAACATAAGAGAATGGATTATGTGGTAAAAGAATTTTCGCTGCTTGATTGTGACAAATATTTTTTGGTAATTCTTGGTCAAATTGGAGAAGAAAGTAAATCAATCATATCATTGGCAGAAGAAAAATTAATGCAGGACTCTTATTTGATACGTCAAGTTCAAAATGAACAAGTAAAAGATTACTTGTTTGCAGCTGATTATTTTATACTTGCTTCGCTTAATGAAGGTTTACCTAGAGTATTGCCGGAAGCACTAAGTGCAGGATTGTTGCCAATTGTGCACGATTATGTTGTTACAAGACAAACTCTTAATGAGTATGGCATATTTAAGAATCTTGAGAAACCTAATATGCTGCTTTTTTCTATGCAAGAGGTAGATAGAAATAAAATAACCAAGGAAGAGTTAATACGATATGCTTGGAAGAATTATGCATGGGAAAATCTTGCTCCTGCGTATGCAAATTTGATTAAAATAAGTCTTTCTGGAGGAAAATAAATAGCTAGTGATGTTTAGCTCTATTATTTCGAGTCTTTCATTTCAAAGATATTAGCTGAACAATTTCAAATGTAAGTTTGCAAGAATTTACTAAAAATTATTCTTTGTCTACAGTTTAAGGGGCATATATTTTATGCAAGCTATAAAAAGTTTCTTTCTTAGTGATATTACCACCATCCCTTCTGTTTTACAACAAAATCATCTTCCTTCTTTAGATGGTTTGCGGGGTATTTCTATTCTTATTGTAGTTATAGCGCATTTCAATTCGCACTTTCACATTGGCGTATTGGACTTAATCTTCAGTAATGGTGCTGTTGGAGTATATATATTCTTTGTTATGAGTGGTTTTTTAATAACAACACTTTTACTAAAAGAAAAAATAAAATCCGGTACCATATCTCTCCGTAATTTTTACATCAGAAGGGCATTGCGTATTTTACCTGTAGCATATTTGTATATTCTTGTAATTATTATTTTAAACACGATTTTTGATTTACATATACCCGCTTCTGCGTATCTTATTGCAGGCTTGTTTCTTGTTAACTTTTTTCATTTCTTCTCGGTTCCCTACTATGTTTTCCACTATTGGTCTTTATCTGCTGAAGAACAATTTTACCTGTTGATTCCCCCCCTTATAAAACTGAATATAAAAGTTTACCGGTATTTGATATTTGTAATACTTAGCATTTCCTTTTTTTCTAGGTTTATTTTTGAAAAAAATCCCAATGCGTTTTGGTCTCGTTTTATTTTTGATGCAAGCAGGAATATGGACGGCTTAATTATCGGCTCCTTGTTTTCTATACTTGTTTTTATGGATCTTATTCCGTGGGGGTTTATACGGAAACATAAAATTCTATTGAATATTTTATTATTTGGTTTGATTATTTTGTTTAACAGAGAATCATCCAGCATTATAGCGAGAATTTTCTTCAACCACACGGCATATTCTTTCTTGATAGGGCTTTTAATTGTAAGTAATATTTATCAGTCAGATGATATCATTTATAAAATTTTGAACAATAAAATACTTGCACAAACAGGTGTTATCTCTTATAGTATTTACATCTGGCAACAATTATTTACTTCAGAGTTATTCGAAAAGTATTTTCCTTTAAATATTTTATTATTAGCTGTTGTAAGTGCCAGTTCTTATTACATATATGAAAAGAAATTCCTAAGCCTAAAGAAAAGATTTATAAAGACCAGCTCTGAGAGAGAACAAAATATTTTCACCGTAAGTAAACCATCTACTTAGGTTAAATAGAAGAATAGAGATACAATGATATATTCTGTAATTATTCCTACCTGTAATAGAAATGATTTGCTTGGCGACTGCCTTGAATGTCTTGCACCAGATAAGCAAAGTATGGACATAAATAAGTATGAGGTAATTGTAAGTGATGACAGCAAGGGTAATGATGCCAAAATTTTCATTGAGACAAAGTATCCGTGGGCAAGATGGGTAGAGGGACCTAAAAAAGGACCTGCTGCTAATAGAAATTATGGCGCCTCTTTGGCAAAAGGGGAATGGTTGATATTTACAGATGATGATTGCTTACCAGACGAAAACTGGCTTCAATCTTATTGTAACGCCATTTCAAAAAATACTTTGAAGGTTTACGAAGGTTTAACGGCTCCTGATAGGCCTCAGAAACGTTATGATGAAATGTCGCCTGTCAACCTTACAGGGCAAAAACTTTGGTCTTGTAACTTTGCTATAGAAAAATCCTTTTTTTTCAGCATAGATGGTTTCGATGAATTGTTCCCTTATCCGGCTATGGAGGATCAGGATCTGTATGTAAGAATTATAAAAAAAGAAAAAATTCTTTTTGTGACAGAGGCTAAGATTATTCATCCGTGGAGATTAGTGAAGCCTTTTAAACGTTATAAAATGCTGCTGGCGTCTCATGTATATTTTGCCCGTAAACACGGTATGTATGGAACATTTTCTTACAGGTTTTCCAGGTGTAAAATATTTATAGGTGATATTTATTTATTATCGAAAGAGTTGGTAAAGTTTTCTTTTAAAGGCACTGGGTATTATCTTGAAAATATGTTGTTTGATTTCCTGATCATATTTGCGTGAATTGACGAATGCTTGTGCAACCAGTATCGATAAAATCTCTAAAACTATATTTTCTTCACAAATAGCTTACAAATACAACTGTGTTGATAGGCAAGAAAATTACCACTGGGAGCTTTAGGAAATACTTTTTGATAGCATGAAAATTTTGTTTGTTGCAAATAATCAACCACCCACAATTGATGGTGTGGGTGATTATACATACTTACTTGCTGAACATTTGGCAAATAAGGATGTAAAATCAGTAATTGTATGTAAAGATATTGGACAGTCTTACGTCGGCAGGTATGATCAATCTAATCTTGTGCGGATAATTCCTTTTTGTAAAAAATGGAATGTGAATACGAATATTCAGATATTAAAGCTGGCACGTAAAGAAGGTGCCAATTTTATATTTATTCAATACGTTCCCTATGGGTTTTCAAAACTTGGTCTTCCATTCCATTTATTGACATTTCCGTTTTTGGCTAAGCCGTATAAAGTTAAGACGGCTATTTTTTTTCATGAAGTAGCCATACAAATGAAAATAAGCAGGCCTAATTGGTTTATTCGCGGATGGTTGCAACGTGTATTGGCCAGGTTATTATGTCTATCTACTGATAATTTGTTTGTAAGCAATCAATATTATTTCAAAAAGTTTATAAGCCCATCTGTTGCGGGCATAATTCCTATCCCTTCCAATTTTAATGAAAGGGAAACCCATGTTGATGTAGCTAAGAGCATATCTGATAAGAAGACAATACAACTTATTGCTTTTTTAAACCGCACGCCGGAATTTCTATTCAAAGCAATTAAACTATTAACAGATAGCAATCAAACTTTTCAGTTGTCATTAATTGGTAGCCCTACTGCGGATCATGTTTTAAATGCAAAGGCTAACATCGATAAATACAAACTTGAGAATGTGTCTATAGTTGAGGATTCTGATGAAAAGACGCTGATTCACTTAATGGATGGGGCTGATATTTATATACAATTAGAGAAAGTAGAAAGCGGGTATGGCGGTATTTCAGCTAAGAGTGGTACTTGTGCATTTGCCATGAATATGGCTTTGCCTATTATTACTACAAAGGGATGTTTTACTGATGAGACAATATACAAGGATGGCTATAATGTACTATTTGTTGATTATGGTGATCCCGAAAGTCTTAAAATCTGCCTGGAGAATTTAATGGCAAATAATCAACAGCGATTGTTTTTGGCCAACAATGCAAAAAATACTTACAAAACGCAGTTTTCCTGGGAAGTGGGTTCTAAAAGAATACTAAGCTCACTTGAATTGAAAGAATATAACAAGTAACAGTGAATGAACAAACAAACAGTATCTCGTATATTATACTTAGGAATAAGCCCTATTCAAAATTCAAAACCCTTTCGTATACTGGAGCAGCGGACTGATGTGTCAATTACAGTAGCTTATCTTAAAAAGCCGTTAGCAGATATCGAAAAAGATAAAGAAAGTATTACTAAAGATGCATTTGATACAGATATGCTTTCTGGGTACAACCATCATTTCCTGAAGACTTTTAATATCACTAAACGAGGTTTTTTTTCTTTCATTTCAACAGAAATAATCAGGTTAATAAAAGAGCATGATATCATAGTTGTATTTGGCCATAATTATTTCACTTTTTGGATTGCCATGCTTAGCGCAAAATTTTATAGAAAAAAATTAATGCAAACAACTGATGCTACCTACATGGAAGCAACTGCTGAAAGCAAAGGATGGAAAATGAAATTCAAGCCGATGTTTTTGCGATGGCTCTACAATAGGTACGCAAATGGAGTTTTTGTAACCTCTACAGCTTCACGCATTTTTCTGGAATCGGTTGGAATCAAAAAAGACAGGATTGCAGTCATTCCTTATGCCGTAGATGAAGACATGATTCAATCTGTCTCAGCTAAAACAGACGTAGGTCTAATAAGAAGTCAACTAAAAATTCCTACGACAAATACTGTATTTGTTTTTTGCGCAAAATTTATTGACAGAAAACGGCCGATGGATGCAATTGAAGCTTTTGCAAGGCTGCACAATAGCGAAGCTTCACTGATAATGATAGGAGAAGGGCCGTTGATGTCTGAGTTACGGCGTCGCGTAAATGAGCTAGGCCTTTCAGATAATGTTTTATTCCCAGGTCTTGTAAAATATTCGACATTGCCTTCTTATTATACCGCTTCAAATGTACTTGTTTTCTGTTCAGATCATGAACCTTATGGATTGCCCGTAAATGAAGCGATGTTATGTGGCAAACCTGTAATATTGAGTGACCGCATTGGCGCCAGGCTTGACCTGGTAGAAGAAGGAAAAACAGGATGGATCTATCCTACGGGCGATATTAAAGAACTGGCTAATTGTATGCAAACAGCACTTAATAATACAGTTTGGCTAAAAGAGATGGGTAAATTGGCAGAGAAAAAAATGCTAGACTGGTCTAGCCAAACCTACGTAGAGAAACAGTTAGGATATATGAGTAGCCAAAATTGGTTAAACCATATTGACCAGTAGATACATTATTATGTGATGTAAAGAGGAATTAATTTTCTACTTCCTTTTATATATTGATAAAATAAATTGCCGCAAATTTTGAAGTATTAAATTTAGCAGATACCTATTTTCTATATGTCTTATAATCGTCCTAAAGTCTTATTACTACATCCTGGTACACAATATTCATATGGATTGGCCCGGCAGTTGCATATGAATAAGCTACTCTATAAGTTTTGTACTGGCTTTGCTTTTGCTAAAGACAGTATTTACTATCAATTGGCATCTGTTGTGAAGCCTTTGAAAAGAAGGTATTTGAAAGACGTTCCTGAAAATAGAATTGCTACTAACCCTATAAATGAATTTCGGGCTTTATATAAAATAAGAAAAGGGGCCAATACTGAAGATGTCCTATTTAGACGCAACGAAATATTTCAGCACGGTATTAGCGACAAATTGCTAAAGGAAGCGGATATTGTTATTGGTTATGATACAACTTGTTGGATTACCGCAGAAAGGTGCAGGCAAATGGGTAAAACCTTTATTCTGGATGCAAGCATTGGGCATCCCGTTAGCAAAGAAAAAATCTTCAAACAAATTGCAGATAAATACCCGCAATGGAGTAGCCAAATAATGCCCAAGAATGAATTTTATATTGATAGTGAGAAGCGTGAAATGGAATTGGCAAATTTAATTGTTGTGCCCAGCACATTTGTGAAAAATACCTATATAGAGAATGGCATAGATCCATCTAAAATTATAATTAATCCTTTTGGTACAGACGTTGAAAATTTTAAGCCTGCTACCAAAGAAAAAAGAGATAATCAAAAACTTGTTTTTTTATTTTTCGGGTCACTTAATGCAAGAAAAGGATTGCCGCTTTTACTGGATGCTTGGGAAGAACTTGCCTTACCTAATGCAGAATTACGCCTTGCAGGGTATGAGAAAATTCCTGCGTCAGTAAGCATTCCTACGTCGGTAAAAGTGATAGGTCCTGTTCTAAAAGAGAAACGTACTGAATTATTTGATCAATCAGACGTGTTTGTATTTCCGAGTTATTATGAAGGGTTGGCACAGGTACAAATTGAAGCTGCAGCATCCGGCTTGCCTGTTATTGGTACAACCCATTCCGGTGCATCTGAAATAGTAGAGCATAGCAAAAGCGGTTTTGTTATTGACGCTGGCAATAAAGAACAATTAAAACAAGTTATCCAGTATTTTGCTGACCATCCTTGGGAAATACAAAAAATGGGAACAATTGGGAGATCGATAGCTGAAAAATTTACCTGGGATAATTACGGCAATCGCTGGAAAAAAATTATTGAACAGATAATTTAGTACAAAAGATCTTATAGAAATACCTTGGAGACAAATTTTGACGATATACAGGCTGTATCAAAAACCTCTCGACAGATAACTGTTTTTTTTCTGTTTATATTCTTGTACACAACACTTTCAGGTGCAATAAGAAAGTGGTTTGTTTCAAGTGATACACTTAACAATGTGATTTTGGTTATTCAGTTGGTTATACCTTTCGGTTTTATACTATTTAGATTTCGCCAACATGTTCATTCAGCTTTTACAACTTTGTTATTTGTGTACACATGTGTTTTGGTTGTATTTGCTTTAAACCCCATGAATCAAACCATATTTCATGGTTTATTTGGTATAATTATTCATCTTGGCTTCTGGTTCGCACTTTTTTTCTATCAAAAAAATAAAACATTATTTGATCCTTATAGATTTTTTTATGTTTTTCTGACAATATGCCTATTGGAATTATTATTAGGTTATATTCAGTACACATTACCACCTACGCATTTTTTGAATAAATATGCCGATGATTATTTTATCAAAGAAATTGCCACAATAGATTTTTATGTACGTGTAACTGGCAGCTTTAGTTACCTGGGCGGGTTTAATTCATTTTTGATGTTTTATGGGCTAATGATATGGGGGATGACCAGATTAAGGTTTTCTATTTTTTCTGGTGGTATTATTATATACACTCGGGATAATTGGGTGCTTTATGAGTGGCTCAAGAACGCCAACATATATATACATTGTTATAGGGGTATTATTGGTCTACAGTGAATTTGGCATTAAGAGCCTTGGTAAGTTGTTATTGATAGTATCACTGGTAGGAGGTTGTATAATTGGTGTATTTTATTTCCTCGGAAGTCATCTTGTAAGCGTTGAGGAAACTGTCAATACTTCATTTGAGAAATTTGAAAAAAGAAGAACTACCAACAAAGATAATGGAGAAGAAGGTGGCCGTATTATGGGTACTTTGAATGACGTGATTTTTTTCCCTGGTGCATATCCTGCAATAGGTGTAGGACTCGGTGCCACATACCAGGGTGCAATCGCTAAATGGGGCACTTCTAAATATGTAAAAGAGTATCCAAGTTGGCTGGAGGAAGAACCCGAACGTATAGTGCTTGAAGGAGGATATTTGTTACTCTTTTTTAAGATTGCCTTGTTTGTTGCATTGTACAAATATCTTGGAATGCCGGGTTTCTCGAAACTGATTTTATTTATTTTGATTTTTCTATTCGTTCCTATTGTGTACAATACTTATAATGCAACGTATATTTTTCTTGGTCTGATTTTTTTGGATAAAACGTACCAGAAACCTAAATACAGCAAGCCTTCGTCAGCATAAAGAAGTTGAAATGAATAATTATCTGCTGGAAAATTAATGTGAGAAAAGAAATAGGAGTATACTAAAATGACAAAAGTCGCAATTATTACAGGCATTACAGGGCAAGATGGGGCTTACCTCGCAGAATTGCTAGTAAAAAAAAATTACAAGGTAATTGGGCTTACACGAAGTTACAATCAGGATAACCTGAAAGGTCTTAAATATCTGAATGTTCTTAATAAAGTATTAATAGAAGACTGTGATTTGGCTGATATTACTCAGATACTTAAAATTATTCATAAATATCAGCCAGATGAAATATATAACCTGGCTGCGCAGAGTTCTGTATCACTGTCTTTTCATCAACCAATTGGTACTATACAATTCAATATTGTTTCAGTATTAAATATCCTGGAAGCAATTAAACTAGTAAATGGAGTAGGCTCTATTCGTTTTTATCAGGCATCCAGCAGCGAAATGTATGGGCTGGTAAAACAGTTGCCTATTACTGAAAATACTGTTTTCCACCCCTTAAGCCCTTATGCAATATCAAAAGCATCTGCGCATTGGATTACAGTAAATTATAGGGAGTCGTACAATTTATTTACCTGCTGCGGAGTGTTGTTTAATCATGAATCTTATTTGCGCAGTGATAATTTTTTTGTAAAGAAAGTAATCAGAGATTCTTTGCGAATTAAACATGGACTGCAGGAAGAAATAAAAGTGGGAAATATTGATATTAAAAGAGATTTTGGGTTCGCTCCAAAATATGTAGAGGCCATGTGGATGATGCTGCAAAAGGACAAACCAGATGATTATCTCATATGCTCCGGAAACTCAGTTTCATTGAGAGAAATAATTGACCATGTCTTTTATAAACTTTCGCTTCCCAGCAAAAAAATGGTAATTGATAAAAGTCTGTATCGTCCAACCGATATTGAAGATATTTTTGGAAGCAATGATAAAGCAAAACAAGAGTTAGGCTGGCAATATGATGTTCATTTTTTTGAGATTATTGATCAATTAATAGAAGAAGTCGAAATAAACAAGCAATATTTGAATGCAAGGGAAAATTAAAGTTGTATTCTTCCAGCGTAAACCTTTGCCTTTTCACAAAAGCCTGGAATTTATATTTGATGATGTAAGAAAAAGATTAAACGGCATAATTGAACCAGTTAAATACGTTTTTAGTGACTATAGTAAAGGATTGATATCCAGAATCAACATTATCAAAGAAGCCAATAAGAACAAAGGGAATGTAAATCATGTAACAGGAGACATTCATTTTGCGACTATTGGACTACCTAAAGCGACTACTTTGCTTACCATTCATGATTGCAGAATGTTGTCTGATTCAAAAGGGGTTAAGCATCTGTTATTAAAATATTTCTGGTTTACATTGCCGTTAAAGCATTGCCGCTATATAACTGTAGTTTCTGAAACAACTAAACGGGAAGTATTAAAGTATGCCAACTACTTAGAAGAAAATATTTTTGTAATACCTGTGGCAATTTCTGAATCGTATTCTTATCAACAAAAAGAATTTAATTGCAAAAGACCTTCTATACTGCAGGTGGGAACTACTATTAATAAAAATATTACCAGGCTGATAGAAGCTATTAAAGATATTGATTGTACCATCAGGTTTATTGGAAAACTGACGGAGGAGGATGCTGCACTTTTACAAAAATACAAAATTGATTATGCTGCAGAAGAAGGCATAAGCCATGAACAACTGGTAAAAGCTTATGAGGCATGTGACATGGTAAGTTTTGTTTCTACTTATGAAGGGTTTGGAATGCCAATAGTAGAAGGAAATGCTGTTGGGCGGCCTGTAATCACAAGCAACATCTCATCCATGCCGGAAATAGCTGCCGATGCGGCACATTTAGTTGATCCATTTGATATTTCATCTATTCGCGAAGGCATTTTGCTAATTAAGAATAGCGAAACGTACAGAAATAAACTAATTGCAAACGGGCTGATTAATTGCAGGCGTTTCGATGCTGCAGTTATTGCCAATCAGTACCTGGACGTGTATAAAAAAATTGCGGCAGGCGAATAATGAAAAAGAAAAGGTTGTTGATTTTTGTTGATTGGTTTCTGCCGGGGTTTAAGGCGGGTGGGCAATTGCAATCTTGTGCTAATCTTGTTGCTGCAATACAAAATGACTCTGAAGTATTTATGATTACTTCGGATAGAGATTTAGGCGATGCTACAGGGTATCCTGATATTACACCAAATACATGGCTGACTAGAGAAAGTATAAAAGTATATTACGCATCGCCCGGAAATCTTAGCTATAAAACGATTCGTTTGCTGATAGCCTATGTGAAGCCAGATAGCGTTTATCTAAATAGCATGTTCTCTTTCTACTTTACTATTTTGCCAATTGCAGTTTGTGCTAATACCTCAAGTATACATGCTAAGATTGTTCTTGCGCCAAGGGGAATGTTACATCAGGGCGCACTACAGTTTAAAAGAATAAAAAAACAGTTTTTTCTGAGGTCTTTCAAATTACTTAATCTGCATAGCAAAATTATATTTCATGCTACAGACAAAACTGAGAAAGACGACATAAAGAAATTTTTTGGAAAAAATGCCAGCATTGATTTTGTGCCGGATTTTCCACAGGGAAACCAAAAACCATTACAAAAACTAAAAAAGGAAGTAGGCAACCTAAAGTGCATTTTTGTTTCCAGAATATCTGAGAAAAAAAACCTGCTATTTTTATTAGAGTTGCTTGCTAAAATAAATAATGCTTCCATTCAACTTACAATTGTTGGACCTATAGAAACACCTGAATATTGGGAAAAATGTAAACAGCAGATTGCCCGGTTACCCTCAAACATACAAGTAGATTATACAGGCCCTATCCCAAACTCAACCTTGCCTGAAACCTACGCCCAGCATCATCTATTTGTTTTAACTACACACGGCGAAAATTTTGGCCATGTAATTTTTGAGTCTTTGATAAATGGCCGCCCAGTATTGATAAGCGATCAAACACCATGGCAAAGGCTGCAAGAAAAACAAGTTGGATGGGATATAGATTTGAAAGCTTCTGATCAATTTATTAAAGCTATTGAATCGGCAGCGAATTGGGAACAGGAAACGTTTGATCAATACTGCAATAACTGCTGGCATTACGCCGAAAATTATATACAAAGCTCCACATTAAAGCAAGATTACCTTACTTTGTTGGGATAATTTTTGTTGATTTTTTATAATGCCATCTAATCTTTCGACATATAATAATGACTGGTTCAAAAACGAAATAGGTGCTGGTAAACTCAAGCAACTGCTTTGGTACTTTATCAATGTATTGTTTTTTATTAATCCCCTGAATCCGTTCTCTTCAATAAAGCGAATGCTTTTAAAAAGCTTTGGTGCAAAGCTTGGAGAAGGTGTATTAATTAAGCCATCGGTAAATATTAAATATCCTTGGAAATTGGTGATAGGTAACCATTGCTGGATAGGAGAAGGCGTTTGGATTGATAACCTTGCAAAAGTTACTTTGGGTAATAATGTGTGTCTTTCTCAGGGTGCAATGTTGCTTACCGGGAACCACAATTATAAAAAAGCAAGTTTTGATCTGGTATTGGGAGAGATTTTATTGGATGACGGCGTTTGGATTGGTGCGAAAGCAATGGTATGCCCCGGCATCACCTGTGCTTCTCATGCGGTATTATCGGCCCAATCAGTTGCTACCCGTAACCTTGAATCATATACTATTTACCAGGGTAATCCGGCCATTGCAATTAAGAAAAGAGAGATCGAATAGATTATAACAATATGCGCATCTCCATCATTACCGTTTCATACAATAGTGCAGCCACTATACAAGATACACTGCAGTGTATTTGCGATCAGCAATACAAAAATGTTGAGCATATAGTGATTGATGGAAGTTCAACTGATCATACTATTAGTATTGTCAACCAGTTTCCACATATAAGTCGGCTTGTTTGCGAACCTGATAATGGATTGTATGATGCGATGAACAAAGGTTTGCAAATGGCTACCGGAGATATAATAGGTATACTCAATAGCGATGACATTTATGCAGATGCAAATGTGTTGGACAAAGTAGCTGCTGCTTTTGTCGATACGAATATAGATTGCCTTTATGGAGATTTGCAATATGTACATGCGCACAACATGCAAAAAGTGTTGCGTCATTGGAGAGCAGGAAAATTTTACAAACAGAATTTTTTGTATGGCTGGATGCCACCACACCCAACTTTTTTTGCAAGAAAAAAAGTATACGATGATGTGGGTGGTTTTAATACAGAACTTAAAAGTGCTGCCGACTATGAAATAATGCTACGCATTTTATACAAGCATGGATATGCGGCAGGATATATTCCTTCAGTATTGGTTAAGATGCGTTCGGGTGGTGTTAGCAATGCTTCTCTGCGCAACCGCTTCAAAGCAAATCGTGAAGACGCTAAAGCATGGAGATTGATTAATAAAAGGCCTCATTTTTTTACGCTGTATTTAAAACCGTTAAGAAAGCTGCCGCAATATCTCATGAAGTAAGTCGTTAACTTATTTCGTTTATATACCGCTAACCTCTGACGTTTTATCCTATGTTCTCTATTTTCAAAAAAAAGCTTCCCTCGCTGCCAATAGATTTTAGTGGCATCAGAACAGATATGCACTCGCATCTGTTGCCTGGTATTGATGACGGCTCGCCAGATATTGCCATTTCGCTACAATTAAAAAAAGGCCTGGAAGATTTAGGGTATAACCAGTTTATCACTACACCGCATATCATGTGGGATATGCATAAGAATACTGCTGAAACTATTAATACTGCGCTGAATAATCTTCAACAAGCCGAAGAGAAGCAAAACATTATAAGATCAGGAGCAGAGTATTTCATGGATGATTATTTTGATAATCTCGTAAACAGCGATGAGCCCCTGCTTACTATTAGCAACAAAAAAGTATTGGTAGAGTTCTCATTTGTGGCACCACCAATGGATTTGAAAGAACAGCTTTTTCGTTTGCAGATAAAAGGATACGAACCCATTATTGCGCACCCGGAACGATACACATACTTTGCGGCAAATAAATCTGTTTATGATGATTTTAAAAGTATGGGATGTTATCTGCAGCTTAATCTCCTTTCTTTAACTGGCTATTACGGAAAAATTCCACAGGAAATTGCCAACTGGCTTATTGTCCAAAACTATATAGACTTTGTAGGTACAGACCTGCACCACATCCGTCACCTGGAGGCTTTGCGCACCAGCAAACATATTATGCCTGTTGTTAACCAATTATTAGATGCAGGCAGGTTATTGAATCCGTCACTTGCCTGATATTCCTCGCAAAACATCAATTTCCCTAAAGCGACATTATTAATCAAGATTTTTATTTGTGTACCAGCAACTGGTAAATAAACAAAGCAAGCTTGCAGTAATTGGCTTGGGCTATGTAGGCCTTCCACTTGCTATTGCTTTTTCTAAAGTGCTAAATGTAATTGGGTTTGATACCAATGAAAAAAAGATTGCTCAATTGCAAGCAAATGTAGATGCAGACGGAATAATTTCCCCGGAGGAATTCAATAGTAATATTGTTTTCACCAGCAATGAAGCATTACTAAAAGAAGCCAGCTTTTTTATTATTGTGGTGCCAACGCCTATTGACAAATACAATGTGCCTGATTTAAAGCCATTAATAAATGCCACTACTACGGTTGCCTGTTCTTTAAAAAAAGGAGATTATGTAGTGTATGAATCTACCACTTACCCTGGTTGTACAGAAGACGACTGTTTGCCAATACTGGAAAAATATAGCGGCCTGAAACTGACTGCTGATTTTAGTTTGGGTTATTCTCCTGAAAGAATTAACCCGGGTGATAAAAAAAATACATTAAAGACGGTAGTGAAAGTAGTTTCGGGTAATGATGCTGCATCATTAAAAGAAATTGCACAAGTCTATGAATTGATAATAGAGGCTGGTGTATATAAAGCACCATCCATCAAAGTAGCAGAAGCCAGCAAGATTGTAGAGAATGTGCAACGTGATATGAATATTGCACTCATGAACGAGCTGTCTCTTATATTCGATCATATTGGCGTCAATACTTTTGATGTATTAGCAGCTGCCGGCACCAAATGGAATTTCCTGAAATTTGAGCCAGGCCTTGTGGGCGGGCATTGCATTGGAGTAGACCCTTATTATCTTACTCACAAAGCTGCATCAATGGGATACGATACCAAACTGATTGCAGCCAGCCGCTTCATCAATGATGATATGGCAAAGTATGTAGCCCGCAAAGTAATCACCCATGTATTGCGTATTGCTGCAAACCCCAGGGTTTTGGTAAAAGGTGTTACGTTTAAAGAAAACGTTAGTGATATCCGCAATTCTAAAATTGTTGATACCGTAAAAGAATTGCTTGCTTTTAATATACAGGTAGATATAGAAGATCCATACGCCAAACCACCAGATGTACTGGAAGAATATGGTTTGCAACTTACCGATGGCACTAGCTCTAATTACGATGCAGTCATCATTACCGTTCCCCATACAATTTACACTACTCTTACAGATGCATATTTCGCATCAATTTCTCAACCGGCCGCTATGATTTTTGATCTCAAAGGAATTTACAAAGGAAAAATTTTTAGCAGACAATACTGGAGTCTTTAAAACAAATGCTGGGTAAACAAAAACTCTTATCGTTTTAGTTTTAGCTGGCAAGGATTTTTTCATGTTTTCAGGCTATGTGTTCTACTATGCCAGAGTTTTCGCTGTTAATTGCAGCTTCTGCTGTTATTATACTGTCAAAATAGAGCAACACAGTTAAACATTTCTAGCGCCGAAATGTTTTTAAGGTATGAACGCGTTTACGATAAAGGATCTGGAGAATTTATCGGGTATTAAAGCCCACACAATTCGCATTTGGGAACAGCGGTATGAGCTTATCAAACCTCAGCGCACCCAAACCAATATCCGCTATTATTCAAACGACGAACTCAAGAAAATTCTAAATATCTCTCTTTTAAATAAGTACGGGTATAAGATCTCTCACATCAACAAAATGAGCGACACCGAAATCCAGGAGAAAATAGTATCGCTTACCAACGTTCAGGCACAGCAGGAGCGGGTAATAAACGATATGATCCGTGCTATGATAGATATGGACATGGAAGTTTTTGAAGAAATATTGGATACTTATGTTACTTCAAAAGGGTTCGATAAGGCCATCACGCAGATTATTTTCCCTTTTCTTGAACGCATTGGCATTCTTTGGATGACCAATCATATAAACCCGGCACAGGAGCACCTGGTTTCCAACGTCATACGGCAGAAATTGATTACGGGCATAGAAACTGTATTTACCCATATCAGCGCCAATAAACTGGTACTGCTCTTCCTGCCGGAAGGCGAGCACCATGAGCTTGGCCTGCTTTACATTGCTTATCTGCTTAAATCGAGGGGTATAAAAACCCTGTATCTTGGGGCAGATGTGCCTATGGCAGACCTTGAGTTTGTAACCAAGTTCAAAAAGCCCGATTATCTTTACACCCACATTACCACAGCTGCCGGTAGTTTCAATTTTGAGAAATTTCTTCAACAGGCCCAAACCCGGCTTACCGGTTTCCCGCTCATCATTTCCGGCCAGCTCACCAGCTCTTACAGAAAGCCGATTCCCCCAAAAGTCAGTTTCAAAGGTTCTTTACAGGAAGTGTTAGACAGCATATCAGTCATATAAGCCGATTAACCCAGCTTTTTGTCTCATGCGCCGGTAACAAATGACATTAATTCCGGTTTGCACTGCGGTATATTATTTGTGCATATACCGGTGTCTAATCATTAAATACAACAAAGAAGCAAGCCAAATAGCCATATGTTAACAGTAGCTTAGATTGCAGTATTTGGTAATCTCCTGAAATTGCGTTTAATTTTGTATAATAAATATTTAAACAACAATTGTTATGGCATCTTCAGAGTTTAATCAAATGCTGGTTAACAATTCGGAATTTTTGAAACCTTTTGCGATAACACTTACGAGAGATTCTGAAACAGCACAGGATTTGTACCAAGAAACACTTTACAGGGCACTTGCCAATAAAGACAAGTATAATGTGGGAACGAATATTAAAGCATGGTTATACACAATCATGCGCAATATTTTCATTAATAATTACCGCAGAAAAGCCAAACAGAACACTATTTTCGACAGTACCCCAAATGATTTTTTACTGAACCAGGCCCAGGCCAGTGCAGCAAATTCAGCAGAAAGTATTTTAAAGCTGAAAGATATACAGCAGGCTATTCATCACCTGCCGGAGATTTTTCGCAATCCTTTTCTGTTATATTTTGATGGTTATAAATACCACGAAATAGCAGATATGCTGAATGAACCGCTGGGTACAATAAAAAGCCGCATTCACTTTGCACGTAAATTATTGAAAGCGCAAATAGAAAGGTTTTAACTGTCTTATTTAATGGCAGAGAAAGTTGACCAGAAAATTATTACGGCCGTGAATTTCCACGGCCTTTTTTATTGCTAACTGCTTTTTTTGCGCAAACCCGGAACTGTTAAAATAGATGCTAATCCTGACGCCAGGTATACAGCAGGCTAAAACTAATTGATTATAAATGGGCAAGCCACGACTGTTTTGTAACTTTGCTTAAATTAAAAACCTTGACTACTCACGATATTATACTGGTAAACGAACAAGATGAGCAGATAGGCACCATGGAAAAAATGGAAGCGCATAGAAAAGCTATGTTGCACCGGGCATTTAGCGTTTTTATTTTTAACAGCAAGGGTGAGATGCTATTGCAACAACGTGCTTTTAAGAAATATCACAGTGCAGGTTTATGGACCAACGCCTGCTGCAGTCACCCCAAACCAGGTGAGGACACATTGGCTGCTGCAGAAAGCCGTTTGCAATTTGAAATGGGCTTTACAACTGGCCTAAAAAAAATTTTTGAGTTTACTTACCGTTCTGCTTTTGACAATGGTCTTACAGAATACGAGTTTGATCACGTTTTTGCCGGCATATATAACGATGCTATTCACCCCGATCCGGATGAAGTAAGCGACTACTGCTATAAATCCATGGAAGATATAAAGGCGTCTCTGCAAACGCATCCTGAAAAATATACCACCTGGTTTGCTATTGCATTCCCATTGATAGAGAAATGGGTGGAAGAAGAACCAGGTATAAAAAAAGTGGCCTGATAGCAGATCAATTACAATCAACTATTTACCCGCATTCCCAAAGTTTTTATTTGATAAAGCTGTACGCCGCCTGATGGCTATAGTTTTGCACAAAAATCTTTCTGGCAGAATAATTGTATAAGTGCAATTTCTATCTGTATCCTCTTTGCATGGGCTTTGCCAAACCATGTGAAATACCTTATACAACCACTGGTCATGAAGCAAATTTATTTATCCGCTATCTTATTGTTAATTACAGCCTATTCATCTATTGCCCAGATAAATTACAACGCCAACGATCCTGCACACGTTTTGCCTTACACAAGCGACTTTCTCTACGGCAGCAATATGGGTTATTATCCTCCCTGGACAAATCAAACCATTGCAGATATAGCTGCAGGTAATTCATCAAAAGGTGTGAAAGGGGCTGGAATAAAAACTTTGCATCAGCCTTTACCTGAAGCCTTTTTGGAACAATGGGGATACGACATAAATCTGAATGATTTCAGATATTACAATTCATTGGGTATAAAGGACAATACCGTTTTTCTGGAAACGCCTAGCGAAGCCCATCGCGATAAATCAACTTTTGGTGGCTGTGGAGATCAGTCGTTGATATGGAGCAATATCTATACTCCTATTTGGGATAATGGGGAAAATGGCACCCCGGTTAATGATGATAATTATCTCGCTCTTTACATTTATAAAACAGTAACGCTTCATAAACAGTATGTAAAATTCTGGGAGTTGGTAAATGAACCCGATCAGGATGGAGGTAATATTGGTTGGCGTAATCCCGGCGATCCTGCCGGTAACTGGTGGGATAGAAATCCTACACCTTGCGAACTATACAATCTTAAAGCACCTATCTATAGTTATATAAGAATGTTGCATATTGCGTATGAAGTAATAAAAACAATAGATCCGACCGCTTATGTTTCTATGGGCGGTGTTGGTTATCCATCTTTTTTAGATGCATTATTACGCAATACAGAAAACCCTGTAGATGGATTTGTAACTGCTGCATACCCATATAAAGGTGGTGCCTGGATTGATTGTCTTAGTTTTCATTATTATCCTATTTATGAAATTAATGGCAAGCGTCATTCAGATGCATGTCTCGATGGATTTCTTAACAGGAAGCATTTGCTTGACAGCGTACTGCAAGCCAGAGGCTATGATGGAATAACTTATCCAAAGAAGGTATTCATTAATACAGAAAACAATATGCCACGTGTTTCTGCCGGTGGTTATTTTGGAAGCGATGAAATTCAGCGCAATTACGACATGAAAGCACTGGTAGGTTCTCAGCTAAATGGCATAAGCCAGTTTTATGTGTTTTCTATTGGAGATAGTAAAAACGATGGTGATGCTACTGATAACCCATTTGATTTTGTAGGCTTGTATAAAAATTTAAATGGTATTGGCCCTACCACTGCCAATCCCAGTTATCGACAACAATACAATCCATCTGGTTTGGCATATAAAACCATGTCTGATGCATTGAGTGGTTTTAGTGTAGACCAAAGCAGAACTACCGCAATGAATCTTCCTGCAGGTGTACGTGGCGGGGCATTTAAAAATACTATTGGAGACTATAAATATGTGTTGTGGGCCACTACTGCCACAGATGCTTCTGAAGTAGCGAACGCAACTTATTCTTTTCCCGGCAGTATTTCTATGCCTGCACAGATTAATCAGATAAACTGGGACTATGCACAAACAAATTCAGCTTCAATGGTATCTCCGCAAAATATTGCACTAACAGGTGTTCCTGTTATACTACTTGCACCCATGATCGTAACGGCTCTTACTCCTGATACAGTGCGCAATAACCCTGCTGACTATTTTTCATTTGCCATATATCCTAATCCTGTAAGAGACAGGTTAACCATAAAATTACACCTGGCGCAAAGACAGGCTGTATCTATAAGCATAACCAATGCAATGGGGCAAATGATAATGAAGCCTGCTGATAATACTTTTTACGATAAAGGCGATAACATATTCAGCATACCATTATCATCTAAAATGGCAGCAGGAATTTACTATTGTCATATGAAGTTCGGCGGCAACAGGGAACAAACAGTGAAGTTTGTAGTGTCGAAATAGTAAGTGGGGAGTGGCATATCGTGAATCGACAGACGACAATCGTGAGTTGCAGTCTACCATCGTTTGTAGAGATTTTCCTTGTTTGGATTTTCTCACGACTCACGATTCACGTTTTTACTTTTGCATTTGATCATGCAACGCAATCGCCAGCAAATACCACGATGCATGTGGAAGCCATTGTTCTGCCCAACGCCAATCATAATCTTTTCCTGTTTGTGCGTATGATAAATTGAAATCAATATCATCTTCATTATTCAATCCTGAAGTAATGCCGTTTACAATACCGCCAGGTGCATTGGTATATTCAAAAGTTCCAAAGAAACCATAAGCAGGATTATTATGTCCGCTGCCTTGCAACATACATGCATCAAAAGGATTAAGACCCAGTATCCAGTTTAATTGATCCAATGCAAAGCCCTGCATTTTTTGATACATCACCGCATCATCTTTATACAAGGTAGTAGCAGCTAATCTTGCGGCAGCAGCCATCGATCCTAATCTTGCATTTTCTCCCTGCCACCAGGGAGACGCATCACTACCGTGCGGAAAAAAGAAACTGCTTTTGCGTTTTCCCAAAGTATCTTCTGTAAACTGCCTGCTATAGCCAAATGGATTGTTTACTTCAGTAGTAATATTCATTTCAAAAGTAATAGAGGTAGTTGCTGCAGCTTTTATTTTTGTTTGTAAATCATTGCTGGCATATGGATAATAATACAACAAACTCACCAATGGCAGACCTGCATCTGAAGGATGAAAAAAAGGCCGGTCTTTGTTATCTGCTATCCAATAACCTGCATATTTTTTATCATTGCTCAGTCTTGCTAATAACTGCAATGCCCTTTTTTCTGCCGCATTTTGATAAATGGACTTATGCGTTGTTTTAAATAATTCCGTAGCTGCTGACAAAGCGCAATAATCATCCAGTATATTTTCCTTACCATCATTGGTCATTTCTATATTGTGCGCTTCCAAAAAAGCAAATGCATTTTCTGCTGCTGTTAAATAATCTGCTTTGCTAAAATCGCCGCTGCTATCCATACCCGCAGCAATAGCCAGCGCTGCAATAGACAAGCCGCCACCACTGCGATAACTTACCTGGTAACTCTGCCATTTATCTGCAGCATGTTCATTGGCATTAAAAGATTGTTCTTTTGTTTGCTTAATGCGATAACTTTTTTGCTCCGGTTGTATCAAACGATCTTTTGCAAATTTGCCTGGTCCTGGTGCCCCTACAGACCGGTAGAAGGAACCATTCTTCGCTTTTACCCTCACCAGGTAATCAACACCGTATAGAGCTTCATCCAGTACACGCCTTTTATATTGCCTGAAATCGGTGCCTGGTTTATTGCAGAGTAATTCATAAGTTTTTAAAAGACTCCAGGCAGTAAGCGGTATTTGTTGCGGATTAAAATAAGAAGAGAAACTAAGGTGTGAAAGATGTTTGCCATAGTCGCCGGTTGCATCATACCATCCACCGTGTGCGTCTATGGTATCAGTTGTTTGCCCGCTCAATAATAGATGCTTGTCGGCCTGATCAATTAATCCTGCGCCGCGTTGACCTTTCAAATAATAAACAACATCAGACATGCTGTATTGCTCCAACACATTTTTTGCAATCACAAACGGGTGAGAACTAATTCTTTTACCGGCAGTTTCAATTTGCAATTGATATTTGCCTGTTGTTGTAAATGCACTGAAATCTATTTTCCAGAAAAGAAAATTTTTCCATTGGCCTACCTGTCCGCTGTAAACCACTTTACCGGTATAAACAGTTTTGCCGGTTGTAGCATCCAACAATTGATAGCTTTGGATGTTTAAAAGCTTGTCTGCTTCAACAATGGCTGTTTTGGGCAAGCTGCTTTCATAGCCAATATGGTTGGTGAGCAATTTTACAGGTTGAGAGAAAAGAATGAAGCTATTTATCGTGAATAGAAGAACAAGATATAATTGTTTTGATCCTGGTCGCATACAATGTTGGTTTTGATAAAATTAATAAAGCATGTTTATAAAGCCATAAAACAATTGCCTGCTTTAACAGGAAAGCGATTTTTAATTTATTGCTAATTGTATCTTTAACGAGATGAAATCAAAAGAAATAAGCCCACTTCATATAAAAAACATGGTTTGCAACCGCTGCATTGCGGCTGTTCGCAACCTGCTGGATGAACAGGAGATAAACTATGCAGCTGTAAAACTTGGCGAAGTAGTACTGGCAAAAAGCCTTTCTGAAAAACAGGCAAATCAATTAAAAACAAAACTAGCTCTTGCTGGTTTTGAACTGTTGGATGATGCAAAATCGAAACTAATAGAGAAAATTAAAACGATTATAATTGAATCTGTTCATTACAATGAAGCAGACAAAAAGTATAATTTATCTTCATTGCTTGCTACAAAATTGCACAAAGATTATTCTTATCTGAGCCATTTGTTTTCTGATGTAGAAGGCATCACCATTGAAAAATATGCCATCCTGCAAAAAATAGAAAAAATAAAAGAACTGTTGGCATACGATGAATTAAGCCTTAGCGAAATAGCATTTCAATTGGGTTATAGCAGTACAGCCCATCTATCGGCACAATTTAAAAAAGTTACCGGTCTTACACCTTCACATTTTAAACATAGCCATCAGCATCCGCGTATGCCATTGGATAAGGTATAAAGCAAAATCATATAAATCTAATCCCGGATTGTATAACAGCAATGGCTATATGCCTAACTAGCTTTGCAGTATAAATTTTACTGCAATGACACATCATTATACTATCTCCGGAATGACATGCAATAGTTGCGTGGCAAAAGTGAAAAGCCAGTTATTAAGCACAGCAGGTATTGACGCTGCTGAAGTGCAATTAGAAGCGCCACAGGCTACAATAACTATGCAAAAACATATTGCTTTAACAGAATTGCAAGCTGCTGTTAGCAAAGCAGGTCGATATACCATCGCATCAGCTGATGCAACTGTTGAAATGCATGAAAAGGCTTCATGGTTTGTTACTTACAAGCCGGTGTTGCTAATATTTGCTTACATAACCGGTGTAACTATTTTAATCAATGCGCTTCAGCATTCTTTTAATTGGATGACCTGGATGCAAAATTTTATGGCGGGCTTTTTCCTGGTGTTTTCTTTTTTTAAAATGTTGGATGTAAAATCATTTGCAGACAGTTATTCCAGCTACGATATACTGGCAAAGAAATGGAATGGCTGGGGCTACATTTACCCGTTTGCAGAACTGGCACTGGGTATTGCCTACCTGGTTATTCCTATGCACCTACTTACCAGTTTGGCTACTTTTATGATTATGTCTGTAAGCATGGTGGGTGTACTACAGGCTGTTTTTAGTAAAAGAAAAATTCAATGTGCTTGCCTGGGTGCTGTTTTCAACCTGCCTATGAGCACTATTACTATAATAGAAGACGGCCTGATGATTGCAATGAGTGCTATTATGCTGTTGCGCCTGATAATTGGATAAACTATTGTACAAAATATTTAGATCATCTATTACTAAAAGCATTATGAAACGAATTTTCTTCTTACTGATAACTGTTTTGTTTTTGTATGATGAGCTGTCAGCGCAGCACCAGCATCATACTATGCAGGATAGTACCATGAAGCATGCGCCTGCAAAAGACAGTATGCAAATGGATATGGACATGGACATGGATGGAATGGACATGAGCAATAACGCAATGGGCCATGCTTTTTCGCTAAACCTGCCCATGAGCAGAAACGGATCTGGCACTGGTTGGTTGCCGGATGCTTCACCCATGTATGGTAGCATGTTTCATGCAAAGAAATGGATGTACATGCTGCATGGCAATTTGTTTTTGCGTTACAACAAACAAGATCTTTTTAACCAGGGCAGTCGTGGTAATCAAAAATGGGATGCACCCAACTGGCTGATGTTTATGGGGCAGCGGCAGGTGGGCAAGAATGGTTTGTTTCGTTTCAGCAGCATGATCTCGCTGGATGCAGTTACCGGCGGCAATGGTTATCCATTGCTCTTTCAAAGTGGTGAAGCTTACAAAGGAAATGCAATAGTAGATCGGCAACATCCGCATGATCTTTTTTCCGAACTATCAGTAGGCTATACACAGGCATTGTCGAAGCAAACAGATTTGTTTATCTATCTTGGATACCCCGGCGAGCCTGCACTTGGCCCGGTTGCTTTTATGCATAGGCCTTCTGCGTTGGATAATCCGGATGCGCCTTTATCTCATCACTGGTCTGATGCAACACATATTACTTTTGGAGTTGCCACTATGGGTGTCCGTTATAGAAATTTTAAACTGGAAGCATCATCCTTTACAGGCAGGGAACCAGATGACAAACGCTATGGTTTTGATAAACCGCGCTTCGATTCATGGAGCGGCCGTTTCTCTTTCAACCCTTCTGCTAATTGGGCATTGCAGGTTTCTCATGGTTTTATCAAAAGCCCTGAATTATTGCATCCCGGTGAAGATGTACACCGCACAACAGCCTCAGCTATTTACAGCAAGAGCTTCACAGATAACAACACATTTAATGCAACGCTATTATGGGGAATGAACAAAACACCCGGACATGATGGCGAAAATGCAGCATTGGGAGAAGCTTCCTGGAAAAAGAAAAAACTGGCGCTTTACCTGCGTTACGAATGGGTGCAAAAATCTGTTGAAGAGCTTGCGCTGGATGAAAGTATTTATGGGCATGATGTATTATTTCCAGTGAATGCTTTCACAATTGGTTACAATTACGATCTTTTGCAACTGGGTCATGCAAAACTTGCATTGGGAAGCCAGCTTAGTGTGTACCATGCCCCATCCTCCCTCAATAGCCTTTACGGCAAAAATCCTATGGCAGCAGAAGTATTCCTGCGGATTTATCCTGCCCGCATAAACATGAAAATGTAAGGATAAGAGCAGTTTAACAATCCCACAACAAGAAAAAGAAAAGATTATTTGGGAAAATTATACCGATCGGTATATATTTGTGTTGTCAAACAATCAGTATGTCAAAAGCCGCAGCCACCAGGGAGTTCATCATAGAGAAAACAGCGCCTGTTTTTAATAAGAAAGGGTATGCAGGGACTTCGCTTACAGATTTAACAGAGGCTACAGGCCTTACCAAAGGAAGCATTTATGGAAATTTCTCTGGCAAAGATGAAGTAGCGCTTGCGGTGTTTGATTATAACCTGAAGAAGATGGAAGCTGTGATAGCTTCAGAATTGGCTAAAAAGCAATCAGCCAAAGAAAAATTGATGCTTTATGCTACTGTGTATGGCAATGCGTTGAAATTTCCCATTGTTGCAGGGGGATGTCCTATCCTGAATACAGCGACTGAAGCAGATGATACACATTCACAATTGCGAGATAAAGCAAAAGCAGCTTTGCTGGGTTGGAAAAATAAACTGGTGAAATTATTAGAGAAGGGAAAAGCGGATAAAGAGTTCAGCAAAAATTTTGATGCTGAGCAGGTAGCATTTACCATGATTGCTATTATAGAAGGCGCTATTATGATTGCCAGTCTTACCGGCAAAGCCAGTCATATGCCCTACATCTTACAATCTGTAAAAAAATTAATTAAAGATTTAGCGTAAAATTTTTTTATCATAAAATATACCGATCGGTATAAAATATTGTTCAACATTTAAAAATAAACAAAATGAAAACCTCAGGCAACACTATTCTTATCACTGGCGGAAGTGCCGGAATTGGTTTTGAAACTGCAAAATTGTTTCTTGATAAAGGAAATAAAGTAATTATTACCGGCCGCAACAAAAACAGGTTGCAGGAAGCAGCAGCAAAATTGCCAGGCGTTGTAACCGTAGTATCAGATGTAAACGACGCCGCAGATACGGATGCTTTGGTAAACAAACTGCAAAAAGAATTTCCTTCGCTTAACCTGGTAATTAATAATGCAGGCTATGCGGAATTTTATAAACTGGATGCAAACCCCAATGCTTTTGAAAAAGCCAGCAATGAAATCCTTACTAATTACCTGGCAATAGTAAGGCTTACGGAAAAATTATTACCATTATTATCCAAACAAACCGAAGCGGCTGTGGTAAATGTTAGCTCTATTGTGGCCATTGCCCCTAATCATGGACTGCCAACTTACGCGGCCAGCAAAGCAGCCTTGCACTCCTATTCACAATCATTGCGCATTACGCTATCAAGAAACAGCCATATAAAAGTTTTTGAACTGATGCCTCCGCTGGTGAACACAGATTTCTCAAAAGAGATAGGCGGTGCCAATGGCATACCACCACAAGCTGTTGCACAGGATTTGCTGGAAGCCATTGAAAGCAACAATTATGAAATACATACCGGCAACACGGCACAGATTTATGATCTCTACCTGTCATCTCCGCAACAGGCATTGGCAGCAATGAATGCGAACTAATGCTTGCTGTTATGTGTTATACACTTAATTTTACAGCCTGACTGTTATAAAAGATCAACAGCAAGGCAACTAATATGAAAAGAGTAGTTATTACGGGTTTAGGCGCCCTTACGCCGTTGGGCAATTCAGTAGAAGCGTTTTGGCAGCAGGTAGTGGCCGGCAAAAGCGGCGCCAAACCTATCACAAAGTTTGATGCAGCAAAATTTAAAACACATTTTGCATGTGAAGTGCTGGGTTTTGATCCTGAAGTGTACATAGACAAAAAGGAAGTAAAGAAATACGATCTGTTTACCCAGTACGCCATTGCAGCAAGCGATGAAGCCATTAAAGATGCAGGACTGGATTTTGCAGCCATGTCAGAAGAAGAACGTTATGATGTAGGTGTTATCTGGGCATCCGGCAATGGTGGCATCGGTACATTTGAAGAGCAATTGAGAGAATTTCACACCGGTGATGGAACACCACGATTCAATCCTTATTTCATTCCAAAAATGATTGTAGACATTGCAGCAGGTGTGGTATCTATTCGTTACAGGCTTCATGGTCCCAATTATTGTACGGTGTCGGCATGCGCTTCTTCCAATACGGCAATCATCAATGCATTTGATACGATCCGTTTGGGTAAAGCAACCATTATGGTGGCAGGCGGATCAGAAGCGGCTATTACGCCATCTTCTGTAGGTGGGTTCAACTCTGCGCAGGCATTGTCTAAAAACAACGAACATTATAGTACGGCTTCACGGCCATTTGATAAAACCCGCGATGGTTTTGTAATGGGTGAAGGTGCAGGTGCATTGATAATGGAAGAATATGAGCATGCTAAAAAACGCGGTGCTACTATTTATGCAGAAATGGTAGGCGGTGGAATGGCAGGAGACGCTTATCATCTTACCGGTACACCACCAGATGGATTGGGTGCGTACCTTGGCATACAAAAAGCATTGCAGGATGCCGGAATATCAGCAGACAAGATTGATTACATAAACGTACACGCTACTTCCACCCCGTTGGGAGACATTAGTGAGTTGCATGGCATTAAAAGAGCATTAGGAAATTCTAATCCTGCTATCAGCGCTACCAAATCCATGACCGGACATTTGCTGGGTGCAGCCGGAGCTATTGAAACAGTGATCAGTGTTTTATCTGTTAAAAACAACATTGTACCTGCTACCATCAATACAAGTGAGTTGGATGAAAAAGTACCTGCTGGCATGAACATAATATTGGGCAAGGCAATTGAACAACCAGTTAACTATGTGTTGAACAATACATTTGGTTTCGGCGGGCATGTGGCCAGTTCTATTTTTAAGAAATTTGAGTAGAGCTACCCCTTTAGGGGCCGGGGGTAAATCTCATTTAAAAAACGTAACTTACTGTTACGTTTTTTTATTGCCTTTTCTTTCCCAGGCCTTCCTTTAAAATCTTATTTATGGCAAAGTTTACCATCAACAAAAAAGAGTATGAAGCAGACGTGCCGCAAGACATGCCACTGCTTTGGGTATTGCGTGATGTATTTGGACTTACCGGTACCAAATACGGTTGTGGTATGGCACAATGCGGTGCCTGTACGGTGCACCTGAATGGCGAAGCAGTAAGATCATGCGTTACACTGGTATCCCGTGCCGCCGGTCAGCAGATAACTACCATAGAAGGATTGTCGCCGGATTCAAACCATGCGCTGCAACGTGCATGGCTGGAAGAAGATGTGCCGCAATGCGGTTACTGCCAGTCGGGCCAGTTAATGTCTGCCGCTGTATTGCTTCGTGAAAATCCGAATCCAACTGATCAGGATATTGATGATGCCATGAGCGGCAATATTTGTCGCTGCGGCACTTATCCGCGTATTCGCAAAGCCATTCACCTGGCAGCTAAACTTCAAAAAGAAGGAGGTGCCAAATGAGTACCGCTACTAAAATAGGCCGCCGGCAATTCTTAAAATCCAGCTCTGCATTGGGCGGTGGATTGGTCATTTCATTTTTATTGCCTGCCAGTGCAAAGCAATTAGCCAAGCTTGGAACTGCTGCTCCTAATTTTTATTTTGCTCCCAGCGCTTTTTTACGTGTAGGCGTAGACGATAGCATCAATATAACATTGGCACACGTAGAAATGGGCCAGGGTATTTGGACAACACTCAGTATGTTAATTGCAGAAGAGCTGGATGCCGACTGGAAAAACATTACCATAGAACATAGTCCTGCGGGTAAATCTTATGTGCATCCTGCTTTTGGTTTGCAGATAACCGGTGGCTCAAGCACTACCTGGTCTGAGTTTGACAGGTATAGAATGGCTGGTGCTACTGCAAGGGTTTTACTGGTACAGGCTGCTGCAGAACATTTTGGTGTAACGCCGGGGGAATGCCGCACAGAAAACGGAATGGTTATTTGCGGCAATAAAAAAATCAGCTACGGCGAGTTGGCAACAGCCGCTGCTGCCCTGCCAGCACCAGCTAATGTAGAATTAAGAAAACCTGATCAGTGGAAATATATTGGAAAAGGCATTAAAAGATTGGATGCGCCGGATAAAGTAAATGGCAATGCAAAGTATGGAATGGATGTGCACTTTCCCGGTTTGCTGACGGCTGTGGTAGCACATGCACCTGTTATTGGCGCTAAAGTTATTTCTTTTGATGCTACTGCTGCAAAAGCGGTTGCAGGTGTACGTGATGTAGTGCAGATACCTAGTGGTGTAGCAGTGCTGGCAGATCATTTCTGGGCAGCAAGAAAAGGAAGGGATGTGTTGAAAGTAGAATGGGACAATGGCCCCAATACATCTCTCAGCAGTGATACGCAATTGGAGGGCTACAAGAAACTAGCGGATGACAAAGGTTTTGCCGTGCTGGAAAAAGGCAATGCAGAAACTGCGTTTAGCAAAGTTGCAAAAGTGGTGGAAGCAGAATATGTCTTTCCCTACCTGGCACATGCTCCCATGGAGCCGATTAACTGCACAGTTAAAATCAGTGATAATAAATGTGAGATATGGACTGGTACGCAAATGCCCGGCATAGACCAGGCAGCGGCTGCAAGGATACTTGGTTTTAAACCAGACCAGGTAGATATTATTACGCCTTATCTCGGCGGTGGTTTTGGTAGAAGAGCAACACCTACTTCAGATTTTGTTTCCGAAGCAGTGGAAATAGCAAAAGCCAGTGGCAAAGCAGTTAAAATGGTTTGGACAAGAGAGGATGACATGCGTGGCATGTATTATCGTCCTTCATTCTACCACCGGCTGCGCATTGGCGTAAATGCAGAAGGTTATCCCGTGGTGTGGCGACATATGGCGGTTGGCCAATCGCTTACAGCAGGCACGCCTTTCGATTCTAAAAAACCAATTGATGATGCGGCTGTAGAAGGCATCAACGATTCGCCTTACATGAATGAGATACCGGATATCTACATAGGTGCGCACAACCCTTTACAACCGGTGCCCGTGTTGTGGTATCGTTCTGTAGGGCATACACATACAGGTTATGTAATGGAAACAATGATAGATGACCTGGCAAGACAAGCACACAAAGACCCGCTTGAATACAGAAGGCATTTATTGAAAGATCATAAAAGGCATTTGGCAGCGTTAAACCTGGCGGCAGAAAAAGCAGGCTGGGGAAAGCCTTTACCTAAAGGTCACTACCAGGGCATTGCAGTGCATGAAGCATTCAGGAGTTTTGTAAGCCAGGTGGCAGAAATTTCTATAGATGAACATGGACATGTAAAAGTGCATAAAGTGGTTTGCGCTATAGATTGTGGCCTTGCTGTAAACCCGGACGGTGTAAAAGCGCAAATGGAAAGCGGCATTGTGTTTGGCATTACCATGGCTTTGTATGGAGAGATAACATTGGAAAACGGAAAAATTCAGCAAAGCAATTTTCATGATTACCGCATTGCAAGAATGTATGAAGCTCCGGCAATAGAAGTTTACATTGTACCTAGTACAGAACAAATGGGTGGTGCAGGCGAACCTTGTGTGCCGCCGGTTTCACCAGCTATTGCCAATGCAGTGTATGCTGCCACAGGCAAACGCATTCGCAAACTTCCTTTTGGTAACACTAATCTTAGACAGGCATGAAGACAATAAAACCATATGCTATAGTAGCTGCTATTGTTATGCTGATAGCAGGTTCTTCTTTTGTGTTTTCTTACAATGCGCCGGTTGCATCGGTGATAGCAAATGAAACAATTGATTTTCCAATACCACCGGTAAAGGATAGTATGGCTTCTCAAAAAGCATTCTTAGCAGCGTACAAAGTATTGATGAGTCCACGCTGTATGAACTGTCATCCAAAAGGTGATGTGCCATTGCAGGGAGATGATAGTCATTTGCATACACAAGGAGTAAAACGTGGTGTAGATGGCAAAGGATTGTATGCATTGAAATGTGCCAACTGCCATCAGCCGCAAAACAGTGCAGGAATACACATGCCGCCGGGAAACCCCAACTGGCATTTACCGCCAGCAAACATGAAAATGGTGTTTGAAGGAAAGACGCCGAGAGAACTGGCAGCGCAATTGAAAGACCCCAAACGCAATGGCAATAAAACACTGGCACAACTGATAGACCATGTTACCAACGACAAATTGGTATTAGGGGGATGGAGTCCCGGCGATGGAAGAACATTGCCTCCGTTGAGTCATGCGGAGTTTGCGAAGAATTTTAAAGAATGGATTGACAAGGGTGCATACCTGCCAGCAAAATAAAAGCATGAAAGAAATAGAGGATATAATAGCAGCGTATGATGTGGCGGTGATTGCTGGCAAAAAAACAGCATTGGCTACCGTGGTGCATGTGGACGGCTCTTCTTATCGCAGGCCGGGGGCCAGGATGCTGATAACAGAAGATGGCATGCTTACAGGCGCTATCAGCGGTGGATGTTTGGAAGGGGATGCATTGCGCAAATCGCTATTGGTAATTATGCAGCAACAACCTTTATTGGTTACTTATGATACCAGCGATGAAGAAGATGCAGTAATAGGAATGGGGCTTGGCTGCAATGGCATTATACAAGTCTTGATAGAACCCATTGATACGAATAACAAATTGAACCCGATCCAGCTTTTGAAACAGGTAGTTGCACAAAAACAAAAAGCTGTATTGGTTACTTTGTTTAACCTGGCAGATAAAAGAGCGGCTCAACCGGGAACATGCTTATTGCTAGGTGAAGAAGGAATAATAAAGGGAACTGATATTCCTCTGCAGGATATGTTATTGAAAGCTGCAAAAAGTGTATTGATAAGTGAACAGTCTTCTTTTCATCAATACACAAGGGAAGAATGGCAGTTTACAGCATTTACAGAATTTATTCCACCTGCAATTTCATTGGTAATAATCGGTGCCGGCAATGATGTTTTTCCGCTGGTAAATATGGCAGGTATATTAGGATGGCAAACAACAGTAATAGACGGGCGGCCTGCTTATGCAAAAAAAGAAAGGTTTCCTGCGGCTTGCAGTGTAATATTGGCAAAGCCTGAAGAAGCGGTGAAGGTTTTACCGGTTAATGATCGCACTGCCATTGTGTTGATGACGCACAATTACAATTACGATTTGGCTATGATGGAAGCGCTGGCAGATAAAAAAGTTGGCTATATTGGCGTGTTGGGGCCTAAGAAAAAATTAGATAGAATGATGGCCGAATTAACAACAAAAGGAATAGTATTTACTGATGAACAATGTGCCGTAGTACATGGTCCCGTTGGTTTGGATATTGGTGCCGAGACGGCAGAAGAAATTGCTTTATCTATACTTGCAGAAATAAAAACTGTTTTTGCGCATGCGCAGGCACACTCATTGAAAAATAGCAACGCACCTATTCATAACAGATCTGCACTGGTAATAGAACAAGTGCAGTTGCCGGGCAATTGAACTCCACATTATTTTATTTGTTTGCTATGACAGTACAATGCGATATTGTAATTCTTGCGGCTGGTGGTTCTACACGCCTGGGCAGGCCCAAGCAATTGCTTTTATATAGAGGAATTGATTTGCTGACTTATGCAATAGAAACAGCGTTAGGTTCAATAGCAGATCACATAATAGTTGTATTGGGTGCTAATCAACAGGCATGGCAATACAATAAAAATGAACAGCGGATACAGGTTGTCATTAATCAAAATTGGCAGGAGGGGATTGCTTCTTCTATTCGATGTGGGTTATCTTTTTTGTTGGAGCAAAATCCGGCAACGGAAAATGTTTTATTTATGACCTGCGATCAGCCACACATTGATGCCGGTTTACTGGATAAACTGATAACTTTACAAAAGCATACTGGTGCGCAAATAAGCGCCACTGCATATGCTGGTACAAAAGGGATACCGGCAGTGTTTAATAAAACGCTTTTTCCTGAATTGTTACAATTGAAAGGAGATAGCGGTGCAAGAAAAATAATTGCAGCAAAAGCAGAAACAGTTTCGTTGGTTGATTTTCCTTTGGCAGAAGTAGATATCGATACAGAGGCAGATTACCAGGAATTGCAAAAAAACAAACATGATCATTGATTCATACAACCGTGTGCATGATTACCTGAGGATTTCGCTAACAGACAATTGCAACCTGCGTTGTTTTTATTGCATGCCCGAAGAGGAATACGATTTTACGCCCGCATCACGACTTATGCAACCAGACGAAATTGCATCCCTCGCTAAAATTTTTGTACAACAGGGTGTAAAGAAAATAAGGCTTACCGGTGGTGAGCCGCTTGTAAGAAAAGATGCAGCGGAAATTATAAAAGCGCTTGCTGCATTGCCGGTAGAACTTACATTAACTACCAATGGTGCCCGCCTGCACGATTTTGCTGATACAATAAAAGCTGCGGGCATACACTCCATTAATATTAGTCTTGATACTTTGCAGGAAGAAAAATTTACATTGATTACACGGCGCAATATTTTTAAGCAGGTAAAAGATAACATAGACCTAATGCTGCAGATGGGTTTGCAGGTGAAAGTAAACATGGTGGTGATGAAAGGCCTTAATGACGATGAGATAAATGATTTTATACGATGGACAAAGGACGAGCCTGTTAATGTTCGCTTTATTGAGTTCATGCCTTTCACTGGTAATCGCTGGACCAGCAATAAAGTTTTTTCATTGCAGGAAATACTGCAGGAGATATCGAAAGAATATACTTTCACGTCTATTGATACTAACCCGCATGATACAGCAAAAGTTTTTACCATTCCTGGTCACAAAGGAAGCTTTGCTGTTATCAGTACAATGACGGCACCTTTTTGTGCAGGCTGTAACCGACTTAGATTAACAGCAGATGGTAAATTAAAAAACTGTCTTTTCTCAGATAGTGAAACAGATTTGCTTACTGCTTTTAGAAATGGCGAAGACGTGCTACCATTGATAGAAAAGAACATCAAAGCAAAAGAAAAAGAATTGGGCGGCCAGTTTACTACTGCATTGCAAACAATTGAAGCCACAAAAATTCATAATCGTCCCATGATAACCATTGGTGGCTAAACCACTCACAACATGATTTCAGTAGCAGCAGCAAAAAAAATTATAACCGATAATCTTCTTGTTTTACACGCTGTAAAATTGCCATTGCATTTGGCTTTATATCGGCGATTGGCTGTACCAGTTTATAGTACTGTAGATGTGCCGGCTTTTGCACAGTCTTCTATGGATGGGTATGCGTTTGCTTATGCAGATTATCAACCAGGAGAATCGTTGGAAATAGTCGGGGAGGTGCAGGCAGGTGCTGCCAATAATTTTGTGCTTTCAAAAGGAGAGGCTGCCCGCATATTTACCGGGGCACCATTACCAGCAGGTGCAGACACAGTGGTGATGCAGGAGAAAGTAACGGTAAAGGACAAACGACTTAGTATATTAGATGAGGGTTTGCAAAAAGGAAACAGCGTACGGTTACAGGGTTCTGCTATTAAAAAAGATGAGCTTGCGTTGGAAAAAAACAGTTATCTGTCTCCCGGTGCATTGGGTTTTTTAGCAGGAATGGGCATTGATGAAGTTACTGTGTATGCATCTCCTGTTGTAACTATTATTCTCACTGGAAATGAATTGCAGCAACCCGGTAAGCCATTGCAGTTTGGCCAGGTGTATGAATCAAATGCAGTTGCTTTGCAAACGCTTTTACAGTCTCTGCAAATAGAGAATGTAAAAATTTTGCATGCTCCAGATGAGCCTTTGGCAATACAAAAAACATTGCGAGCTGCGCTTGAAGAAAGTGATCTTGTATTGCTAACCGGTGGTGTAAGTGTGGGCGATTACGATTTTGTGGTAAATGCAGCCGATGCCTGTGGCGTTCAGCAACTTTTTCATAAAATAAAACAGAGACCAGGTAAGCCATTGTATTTTGGCAGAAAAGAAAACAAGCTGGTGTTTGGTTTGCCGGGCAATCCTTCATCTGTTATGAGTTGCTGCTATCAATATGTATTACCTGCATTACAAATAGAATTGGTTCAATTGAAAGCGCCGCTGGCAAAAGCTTTCCAAAAACCAGCAGGCCTTACACATTTTTTAAAAGGCTGGTTCGATGGTGAAAAGGTAACAATATTGGATGCACAGGAATCTTACAGGATGAGTTCTTTTGCAAAAGCCAATTGCCTTGTAAAACTGGAAGAAGAAGTAACACTTTGCAAAGAGGGAGAATTAACCGAAATTCATTTATTATAACGCGAATAGGCGCGAATGACACAAATGGACGCTAATGAACACTAATGACGCGATTAGGCACGAATAAGCAAGAATTGGTGTGAATGTGTTGACAGCGTTTAAAAACTTTGGTAGATTATTTTAAATCAAATCCATGTCTGAAAGTATTTACTTGTTTTACGTTTTATTGTTTGTAGTGGCATTCTTATATGCGTCAGTAGGACATGGTGGAGCAAGCGGCTACCTGGCCCTGATGGCTATCTTCAATTTTGCGCCGGCTGTAATGAAGCCAACTGCTTTATTGCTAAACTTGTTTGTTTCTGCTGTTTCATTTTTACAGTTTTATCGCGGTGGTCATTTTAAATGGAAGATGTTTTTGCCACTGGTGGTTTTATCAATACCGCTTGCTTACCTGGGTGGTTTGTTAAGCATCGACAGTCATATCTATAAAAAGGTACTGGGGCTTATTCTTATTATACCCATTGTTAGATTTCTGTTCTTCCCTAATATCAAAGTGGAAGAAATCAAACCTTATAACATACCATTATGCATTGTTATTGGTGGTGTAATAGGTTTTTTATCCGGGCTTATTGGTATTGGTGGCGGCATTATTCTATCTCCCATATTATTGTTGTTGAAATGGAGCGATCAAAAACAAACAGCCGCTATTAGTGCTGCATTTATTTTTGTGAATTCGCTTTCGGGATTGTTTGGACAAATGAAGAAGGGACTGCATTTCAGTACCGATATGTACGCCTATGTGGCAATAGCTTTTATCGCTGGTATTTGTGGTGCTTATTTCGGTTCTATAAAATTCAAACAAACTATTTTAAAAAATACACTGGCACTGGTATTAATGCTGGCTGCCTATAAATTGTTATTTACAAATGCGTAAGAAAATTTTTAAACTATTATTGGTTTCAGTATTTGTTGCCAGCATAGCAAAAGCACAGGAAAATACTCCACCTACTGATAAGTTTGTTGTGGAAGGTGCTGTAAAGAATAGTTATAGCTTTACGCTTGACCAGGCAAGCCAGTATAAAACCATTGGCGTTGACAGCATCGTTATTTACAATCACCTGATGCAAAAGAAACGTTCTATTAAAAACATTAAAGGCGTTCTGCTGAAAGAAATTATAGATAAAGCAGTGATTGACGCCAGTTCTCCCAAATTATTGAGTGAGTACTATATTACTTGCGTTGCAGCAGATAATTACAAAGTTGTTTTTTCCTGGAATGAGTTGTTTAATACAGAAGTTGGCAATCATGTAATCGTAATAACATCAACAGATGGAAAAGCTGCAAAAGACGGAGATGAAAGGATTGCTATTTTATCTTCTTCAGACCAGGCAACAGGTAGACGTTTTTTAAAAAGCCTTACCAAAGTAATTGTGGAACGAACAAAATAGTGAACCGTGCAGGTAATATTATTTGGACAATTGGCAGAATATGCGGGTAGCAATCTTGTTTCATTGCGAGGCATAAAAGATACGGACGGGCTGGTAAAAGAAATGAACAAGCTTTACCCGGCTATGCAGCAATTGCATTATAGAATAGCGGTAGATAAAAAAATAATTACAGCCAATACAATTTTGAGCGACAATAATAACATTGCATTGCTGCCACCTTTTTCAGGCGGATGATAAAAATGAGTAACAGTGATACACGATATGAGCGATATGCACGTCAACTTTCATTAAAAGAATTCGGCGAAGCAGGGCAGGAAAGATTATTGCAATCAAGTGTGATAATTGTTGGTGCAGGTGGCTTGGGTTGTGCGATACTTCCTTATTTGGCAGCCGCTGGCGTAGGCCGTATTGGTATTATAGACGATGATGTAATAAAGCTGCACAATCTTCACAGGCAGGTATTGTACACTGTAAATGATATTGGTTTTTCTAAAGCGAAGCAGGCCGCAGCAGCGTTAAAAAAAATAAACCCTGAAATTTCAATTGAGGCTTTTAAAGAAAGATTGTTACCGGTAAATGCACTCTCTCTATTAAACAATTTTGATTTGATAATTGATGGTACCGATAATTTTGCATCACGCTATATGATCAATGATGCATGTGTGTTGTTGAATAAGCCATTTGTGTATGGTGCTGTTTCAAAATTTGAAGGACAGGTTGCTGTATTCAATTATAGGCAGGAAGGTGTGCCAAGTGTAAATTATCGCGACCTGTTTCCGCAGCCACCACAACCCGGAAGTGTAGATAATTGTGAAGAAGCAGGTGTATTGGGCGTTTTGCCTGGCATTATAGGTACAATGATGGCCAATGAAGCTATCAAATTATTAGCAGGCATAGGTCAGCCTTTGGTTAATCGTTTGCTTACTTATAATGCATTCAACAATCAAATGCTGGAACTGGAATTGCAGGCACAACAGGGAACAAGGCAACTGATACCGGAGAATGAAACAGTTTTTGCACAAACAGATTACGAATGGCTTTGCGGAACCAATACATTGGTAAACGAAATTGATGCTGAAACTTTTGATCGGTTAAAAGGCAATGACAAAGTATTGGTAGCAGATGTGCGTGAATTGGGAGAACTTCCTTTGGTAACAGAATTTGCTCATGTGCAATCGCCATTGAGCAAATTGACAACAGATTTTCCGCTGGCAGATAATATTGAAACAATTATTTTATTTTGTCAATCGGGTAAAAGAAGCAGGCAGGCGGCACAGGTATTGACAGATAAATTTGGAGATAACAAAAAAATCTATAGCCTGGCCAATGGTATTGTATCGTGGAAGCAATCACACAAAAACTAAAAAAATAATTGCATACGCTTAAGAACATATTTATAAAAGGGCCGATAGTTGCATCTTTTATTGCAGACAGCATTCAAAAGCATAGCACCAAAACAGCTATAGGCGGTCATAGTATTTTTTTAGGACAGGTGAGGGCAGATGTTATTGATGGAAAAAAAGTTGCAGCAATAGAATATACTGCTTATGAAGAAATGGCAAATGAACAGATGTACCAGATACGCGAAGCCATTTTTGAAAAGTATCAACTCACCTGTATGCATATCTATCATAGCCTTGGTAAGATTGCAGCAGGAGAAATCTGTCTTTTTATTTTTACTTCTTCTCCGCATAGAAAAGCGGCTATTGATGCTTGTGAGGAAACAGTAGAACGATTAAAAGCCGAGCTGCCTGTTTGGGGTAAAGAAATTTTTGAAGATGAAACGCATCAATGGAAAATAAATCGCTGAGCAATGGTGAACATTACGCATAAAAATAACACACTTAGAAAAGCAATTGCGACTGCTATAGTAAAATGTTCTGCTTTACAAACCATCGAGGCTGTGCAGCAGAAAAAAGTGCCTAAAGGAGATGTGTTTGAATTTTCAAGGGCTGCGGGTTTATTGGCAGTAAAAAAAACAAGCGATGTAATACCGGATTGTCACCCGCTGCCGGTAGAATATACAGCTATCACTTATTCAATAGAGGGGTTAAATATCATCATACAGGTAGAAGTGCATACCATTTATAAAACGGGTGTGGAAGTAGAAGCGATGCATGGAGCTTCAGTTACAGCGCTTGTTATTTATGATATGCTTAAGCCTATTGATAAAAATGTTGAGATCAGTACTGTGAAATTATTAAGTAAATCTGGTGGTAAATCTTCCGCTTCTGCAAATAGCACTGAATTGAAAGCAGCTGTAATAGTATGTTCTGACACAGTATCAAAAGGAAAGAAAGAAGATACAGCGGGAAAAACAATTATTGCAAAATTGAAAGCACACAATATAGAAACTGGCTTGTATGATATTATACCAGACGATGCGGCACTAATCAAAGCAAAAGTGCTGGCATTAGCAGATGATAAATATGATCTGGCGTTGTTTACAGGAGGTACTGGCGTTTCAGACCGTGATATAACACCGGATGCTATTCAACCATTATTAGATAAAGAAGTGCCAGGCATTATGGAAGCAGCCCGTAGGTATGGACAAGATAGAATGCCTTATGCCATGCTTTCCCGAGGAGTAGCTGGTTTTATTAAAGATACATTAGTGATTACATTGCCGGGTTCTGCTAAAGGTGCTGAAGAAACCATGCAAGCGTTGTTTCCGCAGGTATTGCATGTGTTTGCTGTAAAAAAGGGTGAGCGGCATGATTAACTGTTAAATAAGAATTTTGAATGATCAGGAATTTATTGATTGCATTGCTGCTTCTTGCTTTTGTTTTTTCTTCTCACGCCCAAACGGTATTATTTGTTTCTCCCAATGGCAATGATGCTGGAAAAGGCACCATCAATCAACCTTTAAAAAGTATAGAGGCAGCGTTGAGTGCAGCTTCTTTGCAAAAAAGAAAGAAGGTGCAAATTCAATTGCGTGGCGGTGTTTACAACTTGGATGCTGCGTTAATCATTGATGAAGCGCATTATCAAAATACTTCTCTTCTTATAACTGCGTATAAAAATGAAGAGGTTGTTATCAGCGGAGCAAAGCCTTATCACTTGCAATGGACTATTTATAAAGACGGCATTTATAAAGCCAATGTAAACTTTGATGAAGTACCGGATCGATTATTTTTAAATGGTGTGTCTTTGCCCATGGCAAGATATCCCAACTATGATAGCTCTGCACGTGTGTTTCATGGTACTGCTGTAGACGCTATTAGTGATGAAAGAGTAAGTCGCTGGCAACAACCCGCAGGCGCATACATACATGCATTGCACAAGGGAGAATGGGGCGGACTTCATTACAAGATAACTGGCAAAGACAACAATGGTCATTTAATAATGGAAGGCGGATGGCAAAACAATCGTCCTTCTCCAATGCATGCGCAATACCGTTTTGTAGAAAATGTTTTTGAAGAGCTGGATGCGCCTGGTGAATGGTATTATGATGCATCCGCGAAACAACTTTTCCTGTATCCGCCTACGGGTGTAGATATTAATAAAGCTTCTATTGAAGTCTCTCATCTTTCTCAGTTGCTGATAATAAAAGGCAGCAAAGGAAAACCACTCAAGAATATCAGTATTCAAAAGATCCATTTTCAGCAGACGGCCAGAACATTTATGCTTACGCGGGAACCTTTACTGCGTAGCGATTGGACAATTTATAGA
Source organism: Chitinophagaceae bacterium (assembly GCA_047602295.1). Taxonomy (GTDB): domain Bacteria; phylum Bacteroidota; class Bacteroidia; order Chitinophagales; family Chitinophagaceae; genus JACMLD01. Next base: position 999,327 of record JASGHP010000001.1, read on the forward strand.
GGTGCTGCAATATTGTTGGAACAAACAGAAGCCTGCAGCATTAAAGAGTGCAGTTTTTCAGAAATAGGTGGCAATGCTATTTTCTTGAGCAATTACAATAAGAATGATACACTGAAAGACAACCATATTTATAATATAGGTGCAAGTGCAATAGTATTTACCGGCAATCCTGCTTCGGTTCGTTCCCCCTCGTTTTCTTATGATGCATTTATAGATTGGGATAAGATGGATTACACACCTGGTCCTATTGATAACGATTATCCACAGTACTGTATTGCTATTGGTAATTTAATACATCATATTGGTGATGTAGAAAAGCAGTCGGCTGGTGTTCAGATTGAGATGGCAGCAAATATAACGGTAAGCCACAACAGTATTTACCATACACCCAGGGCTGGCATTAATATTGGCGATGGTTGCTGGGGCGGAAATATTCTTGAGTATAATGAAGTGTTTAATACAGTATTGGAAACAGGAGATCACGGTGCATTTAATTCGTGGGGAAGGGATCGTTTCTGGCGGCCGCAAAGAAATATTATAGACAGTATTGTAGCTGCGAAGCCGGGAATTTTTCTCTTAGATGTGATATCACCCAATATCATTCGCAATAACAAATTTCAATGCAACCATGGATGGGATATTGATTTGGATGATGGCAGCAGCAATTATCGCATCTATAATAATGTTTGCCTCAGCGGCGGACTTAAATTGCGGGAAGGATATAATAGAGTTGTATACAACAATGTAATCGTAAATAATACTTTTCACCCGCATGTTTGGCTAAAGAATAGCAATGATGTTTTTGTACATAACATTGTTACATTGCCTTATGCGCCTATTCTAATGGACAACTGGGGTAAACAGATTGATTCTAATTTTTTCCTTTCCGAAAAAGGCCTGTTATCTGCCCACACTTATGGTGGAGATACGCATAGTAAGGCCGGTAATGCATTGTTTGTAAATGATGTCGATGGAAATTATGCTGTTAAAAGCGAATCGCCAGCTTTATTAATTGGCTTTCGCAATTTTGATATGCACACAGGTGTTACATCACCCGCTTTGCATAAGCTTGCTGAGCATCCACCTGTTTTGCCATTAATGACGAATGATCAAAAAGGAAAGCAAACAGCAACAGAATGGTTAGGCGCACAATGCAAAAACATAGAAACACTTGGAGAAAGATCTGCGGCAGGTTTGCCAGACGAAAAAGGTGTATTGCTGATAAATGTTCCGGCAGGATCTCCTGCTTATAAAAATGGCTTACGGAAAGGAGATGTAATGATTGCTATGGATAAAAATAACATCGGCAATATAGCAGACCTGAAGCAATCTTTTCAGAACCTGAAATGGAAAGGAACAGTTTTATTGACGCTGATGCGTAACCAGTCTGTACAAGAGTTAAATGTTAATCTGAAAGATTAGTATTAGATAAAGGTTTGTTTAGCAATAAGACAATCACTCCCAGAATTGCGGCAATAACAGAAGCCGCCAGTATGCTCATTTTTGATGCAGTAATGATTGCATTGTCTGCAAAGGCAAGGTTGGTAATAAAAATACTCATGGTAAAACCAATGCCACCTAATAATGATACGCCGGCCAGGTGCACATAATTCAACTCAGGTGCTAAACGTGCAATGTTTAATTTGATAGCAGCCCATGAAAAAATAAAAATTCCAACAAGCTTTCCTATTACCAAACCAAGTATAATGCCTAATGAATTGCTGCTGGCAAGACTTTCTGCAATATCTTCCGGGAAAATGATTGCGGTATTGGCAATAGCGAAAATAGGAAGTATAATAAATGCGACTGGTTTATGGAGAAAGTGCTGCAGTTTGTATGAAAGGCCGCCATCATTCTTTTTTTCAAATGGAATTGCAAAAGCGAGTAAAACGCCTGCAATGGTTGCATGTACACCAGACTGCAACATGCAATACCACATTATAATGCCTCCCAATAAGTACAGCGGCAAAAAAAAGATTTTCTTTTTTCCTGCCCAGAATAGCAAGAGGAATACAAGCAGAGCTGCAGCAAAATAATAGAGTGAAAAATCTTTGGTATAGAAAAGCGCAATTACAGTAATAGCTCCCAAATCATCTATAATGGCCAATGCGGTTAAAAATATTTTTAGTGATACAGGTACTTTCTTTCCTGCCAGTGAAAGCACGCCCAGTGCAAAAGCAATATCAGTTGCCATGGGTATGCCAAAGCCTGCTTGAGTTTCTTTACCATTATTAAAAGCAAAATGAATGAGTGCAGGAAACAGCATGCCACCAACGGCAGCTAGTATTGGCAGTAAAGCATTTTTAAGATTGGAAAGCTCCCCTATGTAGAGTTCTCGTTCTATCTCAAGGCCAACCAGCAAGAAGAAGATGGCCATTAATCCATCATTTATCCAATGCTCAATGCTGTAATTAAGATGCAGGCCTAAGAATGAAAGGTTCAGTTTTTCATGAAAAAAATGCGCATAAGCAGCACCGGTATGACTGTTTGCAATAAACAATGAAATCAATGTACAACCCAGCAATACAAAACCGCCGGATTTTTCACTCTCAGAAAAATCTTTAAAAAGCCTGGAAATTTTCATTCCCTAAAATAAACAATAACCGGTAGAAGGATTTAAATAATACGCTAACCTTATTTATCATGCTCAATAGTACGGTTCATTCCAAAAGCAGGTCTAAACCCAAATTTCTGATAGAATGACGAAAGGCCATCGCCTGTATACAGTCCTACCAATGCGTGGTTTGCTCCCTGTGTGTCTAACCAATCTGTAACGGCTTGCATTAATGCAGTACCCACACGTTTATTTTGCCAATGCGGATGTACCATCACATCTTTTACATAATAAAAGCTGGCACCATCACCCAATAGCAATGCACAACCTATTGCTTTATTGCTGTTTTCAACTTCTGCTACCACAGCAAACACGGGTGCTGCTAATACTTTAGCTTCCATTTCAGCACTTAAAGAAGATTTCCAACCTACGGCATGTATCAAAGCAAGATGTTCTTCTGCTGTTGGAATTCGGTGTACAATTTTTATAGAAGGAGGTAATGTTGCTAAACGATCGGCTGCGTGGTTATGAATGCCATGGCCAAATCTTATTTTATGTCCATCCGGATCTTCTACCAGCATTTCACGCACGCCCCATTCCATGCTTTCTGGTGGATTTACAATAATGGCACCTTTTGCTTTTATCTTTTCATAGTACTCATCTACATTGTCAAGAAATATAGAAAGCCAGGTGCCGGGATTGCCCTGTCCTTTCTCGCAAAAAAATATTTCTACACCGTTTTTGCTTACACCACCAAATGTGGGTGGGTCTCCCCACAACCAATGATTTTCAAAACAAAGCACATCTCTGTAATAGTTGATGCTTTTGGTTACGTTGCTGGCGTATAATATGGGATTGATATGCCTGAATTTCATGCCTGCAATTTGATTGTATAGAAAGCAATGTGTTGTTGTAATTTATTCAAAATTGTTGAGAAGAGTATAAAGTTAAACGAAAGGATGTGCATGTATACTTTCTGCTGTTTAGCTTAAACTGCACATTGCATCAGCAAACTCCCTAATTGCAATCACTTCCTTTATATTATTACGTTCCAATCACTATTTGCAACCATGTATAATTAATCAGTCCCATCAACATCGTTCATAAACACTTGCAATTCAGTTGCATTTTATTGTAATTGATTTATTGCTAAGCTCTTATCTTTTGCAACATGGTTGCCGCTTACCCACTCATATTTGCGAGCACCCAATTATTCTACCACTCATCATACATGCTTTACCGGCTGGAGAACAAAAAATACCGTTCCTGCGGGATGTTCTTTAAGAAGGTGTTAACACACTATATCTTTACTGCTCCAAATCAAACAGGAGTATATCTCCAAACAACATGAACACAGCATAGCGTTTTTAATTGCCCGGTTTCTAAAGGGTGATAACTAACGGCAATCTCCAAGCTGATAATTTCCAGTCAAAGATTTACCGCGTTTAACAAACGGAAGGTTTTTAAAACCGAGCCGATCCCTCTTGTATTCACCATTCAAAAACACAAACACAATGACACGTTTAGTTGTGATGGCAATTCTTATTGCCATCCTCTACATATGCATCAATAAATGCAAACAAGGGTTGACTACTAATTATAACGTCAACCAACAACCGGGATCACACAATGATCATGCACCAGGCGATTTAGATTGCCCGATTGCAGCAGGCGGATTATTAAGCGCCTACTACTTCTATTGATTCTTCAATAAGAAAAGTTTGTAACTGAAATGGCATAGCAGTGAAAATGCTATGGGTGGCCGTGCTATGCCTTATCGGAAATAAAAAGTGAGTACATCATTCTTTAACTATAAAACCAAGCACTATGGCCAGTATCGGCAAAAAAATTCTGTCGGCTTTTGTGGAAGTAACCGCTGAAACACCAGCAGTTAATAAACCGGAAGAAGTAAATAATAATTCCACAGTAAAGGCAACGATCAACATTAGCCGGCAAACGGTTGATGAAAGGTTTAGCCAATACTTTGAAAAGCTCTTTAAGGAGGCTAACCTGCCCGGCCCTGATTATTATGAGTTTGCTAAAATGATTGAAGCCATGCAAATCATACCGGATGAAAGAGCAAGGTACAGCGCCGCATTTGCGGGCTTGCAGGTACAAGGGCTTGATAAAAAAAAGCTGTTGGATACAGCCGCCGCTTACCTGGAAATACTGCAGAAGGATGAAAGCAATTTCCTTTCAACAGTAGATGCCGCAGTGCAGGAAAAAGTATTGGGCAAACAAAAAGCAATGGAAGAACAGCAACAACGCATCCAGCAGCTTACCGAAGAAATTGCTGCATTAAAGCAATCGTTGGAAACACTGCAGGATGAAGTGAAAGAGAATGAAGAAAAGATTGCGCAGCGTACCAATGGTTACAAAGATGCGCTGGCAATAATGAAAAGCCGAATAGAACAGGATAGCGAGAAAATAAAAACATTTATTCAATCTTAAAAAACAAAGACAATGATCAACCTTAATCATGAAACAAAAAAGCCAAAGTGGCTGGCCGAACCGAAAAACATTGCCACTGCAATTATTGGTATCTCCCTGTTTGCAGGACTGGGTTATGCATTTCTAACGTATGTGCTGCCCTGGTTGGTAACTGTAACATGGAACCTGGTAAACCTGGTAATTGGTGGTGTTGTGCTCGGCTTTCTTTTAATGATAGTGAGCAGTAAAAAATTCTGGCGGGCATTAAAGTATATGTCTGCATTTATTGCCAACTACACTATTGGATTGGCTATAGAGCTAAACCCATTCAATATTCTGCAGGCAAAAATAGATCAGGGTTACGACGACAGGGACACTTTATACAAGCAGGCTGCCAAACTGAAAGGCAAGCAAAGTGAGTTGATGGATAAACTTTCTGCAAAAGAAAAAGAATTGCAGTTAAATGTACAGAAGGTAAATATCCTGAAGGCAGAAAATGCAGGCAACAGGCAATTGGATTTGTATGCGAACAATGTTTTGCGCTGTCGCGAATACATTGATAACGTAACGCCTGTTGTGAGCGACCTGAACAAACTGGTAAAGTTTGCGGATGCAGCTTATGATGAGAGCGGCATTATGCTGGAAGATGCAAGGCTTGATTTAGAAGCGAAGAAGGACTTGTACTATTCTGTAACTACTGGTTTGTCTGCTGTAAGCAGCGCTATGAAAGCTTTCAAGGGTGATGATGATTTGAACCGTGATGCAGAAAAAGCACTTTCTATTTTGAAAGTACAAATAGGCGAAAAGATTGGACACATCAAATCAGCTATCAATGTCACTTCCAAATTTATGGATGACAAGATACTGGAGGATAAAGCAAAATCTGCCCAGGCTGTTGAACTGATTAACCAGTTTAACCTACAAAGCGATTTTAATTATACAGATAAAGCCCTTGGCAATAGTAGCAAAAGCGGAAGGCTGGGCGATGTAAATATACCCGACCGTTACAAGGATCTTATTGAATAACCAGGTTGTTACACTACAGCAGTACCACAAAGTACAAAAGATGAACGGAGCGTCGCAACGATGATCAATCGAAGTGATTAGCTGGTAAAATAATCCTTGTCTTATGAAAACCAAAACAAAAAATTATAAAACAAATTAAATACTACAACTATGTCAGTTAAATTAAAACCCGCAGGAAAATTATTCATTATAGCCGCTGTTGTGGCGGCAGGTATATTAGGTGTAAGATGGTACCAGGCTCGTCCGAAAGAAGTGAGCCAGTCAGTAGAATTGGGTAAGGTGTCGTTGCCCGATACGAAAGATGCTTCTTTAAGCAGCAATGCGATAGAGTTGCCTTTACCTTCTTCATCGCCTGCTGTTAATGGTGGTACAAGCATTACCTGGGAACGTATGGCCTGGAACTCGCAGTTCTCTGGTTTCTACGCAAACGGTGGCGTACGCACTACCAAAGGTTCTTTGTTTGATAAAGCAAAGCTTGATGTAACCTATGTTCGTCAGGATGATTGCAACAAGCAAATGGCAGATCTTGTAAAGTTTGCAAACGAATACAAGACTAACCCCAATGCACAAGCTGTGTTTATAACATTCATGGGTGATGGTATGCCCGCTTTTATGACTTCATTGTCTAAAGAGCTGGAACCATTGGGTGCAGAATACCAACCAGTGATTATACCAGTAACACACGGTAAGTCTTATGGTGAAGACCAGGTGATGGGCCCTATGAGCTGGAAGCAAGATCCGCACAATGCTATTGGTAAATGTGTAGCCGGCGTATTGCGTGATGGCGACGTAAACATCTTGTTGAAATGGGCTGGTGACAACGGTTTAAAAGTAAACCCCGATGAAACCACCTACGATGGCAATGCTATTAATATTATAGCTGCTGCCGATTTCCTGGATGCGCCCAATAAGTACATCAGTGGTTACACAGAGAAGAGAAAGATAGTGCGTGATGGTAAAACAACTGGTATTGATACTACTGTTGGTGTGGATGCTGTTGCCACCTGGACTCCTGGCGACGTAAACGTGGCCACTAAAAAAGGTGGATTGGTAACCATTGCAAGCACAAGACAATATGCATCGCAGATGAGTAACCAAACCATTGTGATTAAGAAATGGGCGTATGATCACAGAACAGATGTTGAGAACATGATCATTGCATTGGCAGAAGCCGGCGACCAGGTGCGTTCATTTAATGAAGCAAAATCATTTGCTGCAAAAGTGAGTGCTGATTTATACCAGGAGAAAGACGCTGCTTATTGGTTGAAATACTATAACGGCGTAGAAGAAAAAGATATACAGGGTTTAAAAGTAAACCTGGGTGGATCAATGGTATTTAACCTGGCAGACATGGCCAATACCTATGGTTTGGGTGATGATAAAGTAGACAGGTATAAAGCGGTGTACAACACTTTCGGTAACCTGATGGTGAAAATGTATCCTGCCATAATGCCTTCGTTTATGCCTTATGAAAAAGCGGTAGACAAATCATTTTTGTTTTCCGTGATTTCTAATCACCCCGAACTATTGCAGGGTAAGGCGATCGAAAATAAATATGCTGAGCAGATTACAGACGCTGTGTCTTCTAAATCTTACAGCATAGAGTTTGAAACAGGTGCGGCTAGCATCAAACCTGGTTCTTACAAATTGCTGAACGAGATTTTTGAATCTGCTGTAGTTGCAGAAGGTTTGAAACTGGGTGTGTATGGACACACCGATAACAATGGTACGGATGCGGTAAACATACCATTGTCTGAAAAGCGTGCCGCTGCGGTAAGGCAATATCTTATCAGCAAGGGCCTGCCTGAAAATCGTATTGAAGCGAAAGGTTATGGTGCATCCAAACCAATAGCTGATAACAATACAGATGCGGGCAGAAGTAAAAACCGCCGTGTGGAAATTGTGTTGGGTGAGTAACCCGGGATGAATTGATGGCCGTCGCTCTAAAAGGCGGCGGCCATTCTTAACCAATTAAACTTATAATGATGAAAACAATATTTAACCCATTTGCAAGAATAAGTAAGCAGTCATTCACAATTATGGTGATTGCGCAGGTGGTTATCACATTACTGCTATGGCAAACTGCTGCCAATGGTTTGATACCAGCACCAGGAAAAGTAGCCACTGCTTTTTTGCGCATGCTTACTACCAGTTTGTTGCTGGATAACCTGCTGTCGAGTTTGTTACTAACGGTAAAGGCTATGCTTATTTCAATAGTGATTACACTGTTCCTGGCTTATTTGTCGGTGATACCATTCTTTAAAAGCATTGCGCAGTTTATTGTAAAGTGCCGCTATCTAACCTTAACTGGTTTGATCTTCATTTTTACATTGCTTACTAAAGACGGTGGCCAGCTGAAATTGTCATTGCTGATATTTGGCATTGTACCATTTTTCACCTGTTCTTTCCTGGCGGTGATTTTAGATATAGACAAACAGGAATACGAGCTATGCAAAACGCTTGGCTACAACAACTGGCAAACATTGTATGAAGTAATTATAGTGGGACGTGCCAACCAGGCTTTTGAAATACTGCGCCAGAACTTTGCCATCTCGTGGTTGATGATTACAATGGTGGAAGGTTTGAACATGAGTGAGGGCGGTATAGGTGCATTGATGATTAAGTACAATAAGTACAATGATCTTACCAATGTGCTGGCTTTGCAACTGGTAATATTTATTGTAGGATTATTATTCGATTATTTGTTGGGAAGCATCCGAGTTTGGTTGTTCCCGCATACAAAACTTAAAACACAAGTATCATGACAGCATATACAAAAAAACAAGTGTTGCTGAAAGCAGAAAATGTATCACTTGTTTATGATGGACATACAATTTTGCATGACATCAATTTTGAAATAAAAGACATTGTTCGTCCGGATGTGCAACAAGGACAAGTTGTTTCTCTGATTGGTCGAAGCGGTATGGGTAAAACACAATTGTTTAAACTGTTGTCTGGTTTGCAAAAACCTACATCGGGAAAGATTACACTGCAAAATGATCAAACGGTGAAAGCTGGTGATATGGGCGTCATCTTTCAAAACTATTATTTGTTTGAATGGCGAACTGTATACCAGTCTTTATTACTAGCCGCAAAACAGAACCCTTTACTGAAAGGAAAAGAAAAAGAAGCCATAGAAGATTTTGCAACTCGTTTCCAGATAAATGCGCATTTGCAGTTGTACCCGCAACAATTGTCCGGTGGTCAAAGGCAACGTGCCAGCATTATTCAGCAGTTATTGAAAGGAGCTGATTTTTTATTGCTGGATGAGCCCTTCTCTGGCCTGGATGTTTGCATGCAGGACAAAGTAATGGAGCTGTTGTTGGAAGTATCTGTGTCCGATGAATTGAAGACATTGATTATTGTTTCGCACGACATCAATGCATCGGTAGCAATCTCTGATACAATTTTTATTTTGGGCAACCAGGTAAATCAACCCGGTGCTACCATTGTAAAAGAAATTGATTTAATAGAAAGAGATCTTGCATGGCAGCATGATGTGCGCCACAGAAAAGCTTTTGCTGAAACAGTAGATGAAATAAAAGCCTGCTTATAATTTATAGAAAGCAGTAAAACCGGCACCCTGCGTTCCGAAAGGTACAAGACTGAGGTGCTGGTTTTTTATGATCTTGCTTTGATGCAATTTGGGTGTTAAAATGCCAGAGAGTGTTCCTACTGTTGCACCTAAAATGATGTCTGAGGGAAAATGTTCGCCTGCAGCGTGACGATAATAAGCCGTAATAGCTGTAGCAGCACCAGCAACACTATAATACAGCCATTTTATTTTAGAGTCAGGATGATAGTCTGCAAAAGTCTTGGCTATAAAAAAAGTAGAAGTAGCCACCAATGCCACATGCCCGGCAAAGAAAGATTTTTTAGAATCGGACTCTGTTCTCTTGTTAAGCGGCGTACCAGCATCATACACCATAGGGCGAAAACGATTGGTGTATGCCGCAGCAGAAGTGTATAGCACGCCCGTGATAGTCATTGCTTCTGCATATAAAAAACTAAGCTTGAAAAAGTCTTTACGCATTTTATTATCAACTGCAAAGAAAGCAATTGGCAAAGGTGCAGCTATATAAAAAGGAATATAGCTTGCTTTATCATCGCTTTTAGAATAAGGCCGAACTCCCCAGCGATCAAACCAGTTGACATCTTTTTTGCTTAGTGTTTGCACATAGTTTGGATCGGAAGCATCTTTTGCAGATATGCGAGAGAAATTATACAAAGTAAGTGCGGCTGTGCCCACAAAAACAGGAATATCTATTTTGGGTCGAATTTTATAAATGCTGCCTGCCTCATGGTGCATGTTGAGAGCAGAATCTGCCTGCTGTCCGAAGCAGGATAATAACACAATGTTGGCTATACAAAGAAGGGTTATTTTTTTGCGCATGTTTAAATTTACTAAAAATGGCAATTTTCTGCAGAAGTTCTTTCTTTAAACCGCGAAATACAACGGTGCGATTGCAATAAGTATAAATAAAAAAGTGTAAACTTGACATTTCTAACATCCCCTGTTTATCATTTCAACTTTATTGCAATGCCTTACAAGCTCAAAAGCACAAATATTTTTTTAGCGGCTATTTTTTTGCTGACCAGCAATTCCTTTGTGCAAGCGCAAAAGCAATCGCCCAAAAAGATTAGCACAGATTTATTCGGGATTTTTTTTGAAGACATCAGTTATTCTGCAGATGGGGGTTTGTATGCTGAGTTAGTGCAAAACCGTTCTTTTGAATATACTCCAGCAGACAGAAAAGGCTGGCAATCGCTCACTGCCTGGGATTATATTACCGATGGCTTTGGTTATGGTGGATTGTCGGTAGAAACTGCTTCACCATTAAACAACAATAACCCACATTACGCAGTATTGACCATAGAAGATGAAGGACAACAGGGGATAGGCCTTGCCAACCAGGGCTTTGATGGTATGGTTATCAAAGCCGGTGATCAATATGATTTTACAGTTTACATTAAGCAGGTAACCGTTAAGGCTATGCCTATGCTGGTATCGCTCCGCAATACAAAAAATGAAATTATTGGTGAAGGCACTTTTACCACAGATAGTAAAGATTGGAAAAAATATTCGCTCTCACTAACTGCATCAGCAAACACAGACAGCGCCAGGTTATTTGTGTTGGCAAAAGGTAAAGGAAAATTATGCATAGACATGGTTTCCCTCTTTCCGCAAAAAACTTTTCACAACCGAAAAAATGGCTTGCGTGCAGATCTTGCACAACCTATTGCAGATCTTAAACCAGCCTTCATGCGTTTCCCCGGTGGATGTTTGGTGCATGGGGATGGACTTGGTAATATGTATCGGTGGAAAAATACGATTGGCCCAATAGAAGAAAGAGTGGAACAGAAAAATATCTGGAATTACCATCAGACAGCGGGACTTGGCTATTTCGAGTTCTTCCAGTTTTGTGAGGATATTGGCGCAAAGCCCCTGCCGGTATTGGCAGCTGCAGTAAGTTGTCAGAACTCTGGTGGCACCTGGCGAATTGGTGGCACAGGCCAGCGAGGCATACCAGATGAAGAGATGCAGACTTATATACAAGAGGTATTAGATCTGATAGAATATGCCAATGGGCCTGCTACTTCTGTATGGGGCGCTAAAAGAGCAGCTGCTGGTCATCCCGCGCCGTTTAACCTGCAATACGTTGGTGTTGGCAATGAGGACAAGCAAACTGATGCATTCAGAAGCAGGTTTACCATGATCTATAATGCAGTAAAAGCAAAGCACCCGGAGATAACAGTAGTAGGAACAGTTGGGCCTGCGCCAGATGGAGAAGACTACGAACAAGGATGGCAATTGGCAAACAAACTGGCGGTGCCTGTAGTGGATGAACATTATTATGAAAAGCCGGAATGGTTTCTTTCTAACAACATGCGTTATGATAAATATGATAGAAGCAAATCGAAAGTATATTTAGGCGAATATGCTTCCCGGGGCAATACATTATTTAATGCTTTGTGCGAAGCTGCGTACATGACGGCGCTGGAGCGCAATGCAGATGTGGTGAGTATGGCTTCTTATGCACCACTACTGGCAAGCGAACACCATACTTCCTGGAACCCGGATCTCATTTATTTCAATAACACTAAAGTGGCGCCCACCATAAATTATTATGTGCAACAATTGTTTTCTGTAAACAATGGCGATATGTATTATCCCAATGTGGTTTCTTTTGTCAATAAGAAAACAGATACATTGCTTGCGGCATCCTGTGTAAAAGACAGCAGAACGGATGATATTATTGTAAAGCTGGTGAATGCCGGTGCTGAACCACAAAAAGCAAATATTGTACTGCCTTTTTCAATTGGTAGTGGAGCAAAAGCGAGTTGTACAGTATTGTCGGGTGATGCAAAAGCTAAGAACCTTATCAATATGGCGCCAACTGTTTTGCCACAGGTGAGTGAACTACCTGTTAAAAAATCATTTTCTTATGATTTACCGGCTTATGCGCTGGTGGTAATAAGAATAAGAGGAAAGAATTAGTACGGCATTTTATCGGATGAACACCAAGCAGCAAAGAGAAAAGTTATGCAGCAGGATGTTGAACATGTTTACAATATGCAACACAGGAGTAGATCAATCTATGTTGCCATAGTTGAACGGAGCGTTCCCGACATGCTGTACGGGACACGGCGCAACGATGATCAGTCTGTGTTACAAATGCTGGTCAAATAAAATCGATCTTATTTAACAACGTTGTAAAACCATATGTAAATGAATTATCGAATTGCTATTTTTTCAGGTTGTTTTTTATTGACTGCAATAACAAGCATTGCACAGAATAAAATTGTAACTGCAGCTAATGCTTCCAAAGCATATGCGAGTGAAGGTTATCAATTAGTATGGGCGGATGAGTTTAATAAAGACGGAGTGCCCGATACCAGCAGCTGGAGTTACGAGAAAGGCTTTAAAAGAAATCATGAAGACCAATGGTACCAGGAAGATAATGCTAGTTGCAAAAAAGGAATGCTGGTAATTGAAGGAAGAAAAGAAAGCAAGGCTAATCCAACTTACGATGAAAGCAGCAACAACTGGGGCAAGAAAAGAAAGACAATTGAATACACTTCCAGCAGCATTAATACAAGAGGCAAGCATGCATGGCAGTACGGCCGTTTTGAAATGCGTGGCAAAATAGATATCAGCAGTGGTTTGTGGCCTGCGTGGTGGACATTGGGCGTAAACGGTGAATGGCCGGCAAACGGAGAGATTGACATCATGGAATATTATCGCAACATGTTACTGGCAAACATAGCTTGTCGTGCAGCCAATGGAAAAGCAGAATGGTATAGTGTGAGGCCATCAATAGATTCATTGGGTGGTAAAACATGGGCTTCACAATTTCATGTGTGGAGAATGGATTGGGATGCGAATGCTATTGCTTTGTATGTAGACAATCAGTTGCTAAATAAAGTAAGCATGGATAAACTGCAGAATAAAGATGGAACAGGTATTAATCCATTCAACCAACCACATTACATGTTGCTTAACCTGGCTATTGGCGGAGACAATGGTGGAGATCCCTCCACTACAAAATTTCCGAACCAGTATGAAGTGGATTATGTGCGGGTGTACCAGAAGAAATAACTAGCTTCAGTGTCAATTACGCCATTGAAACTTTTTTGTATGAAACAATTACTATTGCTTGTCATTGCATCATTCTATTTTAGTTTGATCAATTTTTCTGTTCATGCACAGCCAAATAAAACGAACAGGAAATGGTGGAAGGAAGAAATTGTTTACCAATTGTACCCACGCAGTTTTAAAGACAGCGATGGGGATGGTATCGGCGATTTAAAAGGAATTATTTCAAAACTGGATTATTTAAAAAGCCTGGGCATAACTGCAGTTTGGCTTAACCCCATCTATAGCTCTCCCAATGACGACAACGGTTATGATGTAAGCGATTACCGAAACATCATGAAAGATTTTGGTACCATGGCAGATTTTGATGCTTTGCTAAAAGGTATGCACCAGCGAAACATCAAACTTGTTATGGATTTGGTGGTAAACCATAGCAGTGATGAGCATGAATGGTTTAAACAGTCGCGCAGTTCCAGGAACAGCCCTTATAGAAATTATTATCATTGGTGGAATGCAGAGAAAGGAAAACCGCCTTATCGTTATAGTTTATTTGATGTGGATGGGAATGCCTGGAAGTATGATTCTGTTACGAATGCTTATTACCTGCATTATTTTTCTGTGAAGCAACCGGATCTCAATTGGGAAAATCCGCAGTTGAGAAAAGAAGTTTTTGATATCATGAAATTCTGGGCAAACAAAGGAGTTGATGGATTTAGGCTGGATGCATTTCAGTTTGCAGCAAAAGACACCAGCTTCCCTGTTTTTCCAAACGGGTTTGAAAAGAATTTTACCTTGTATTATGCCATGCAGGGAAACCTTCATGGCTACCTGCAAGAGATGAACAAAGAAGTGTTTAGCAAATACAAAGTAATGAGTGTGGCGGAAGGTGCAGGAAATTCTTTTGATAATGCGCATAAGCTGGTAGACAGCAGCAGGCATGAGTTGGATATGGCTTACGCATTTGACGGCGTTGATATTGCAAAGCCGTCTGGCTATAGTTTGTTGCATTTTAAAGAAGTGTTCACTCGTTGGGACAGTGCTTTTCAAAACGATGGTTGGTTATCTATATTTTTATCTAACCACGACCAGGCCCGTATGGTGAGCCGTTTTGGCAATGATGATCCATTGTATCGCGAAGCTTCAGCTAAAATGCTTACTACTTTTATTATGACCATGCGCGGAACACCTTATTATTATAATGGAGATGAATTAGGAATGACTAATATCAGGTTTAGTGACATCAATGATTACCGCGACGTGCAAACATTAAATGCTTACCAGCATGAAAAAAAGATTGGTGGAGATTTGAATGCGTTTATGAAACTAAAAGCATTTGAAAGCAGGGATAATGGCCGCACACCTTTTCAATGGAATGCTACAAACAATGCAGGCTTTACTACAGGCACACCATGGATAAAAGTAAATCCCAATTATAAAACGATCAACCAGGTTGCAGAAGATAAAGACCCTAAGTCAATATTGAATTATTTTAGAAAAGTAGTAGCACTGCGCAAGCAACATCTTGTGCTGGTGTATGGAAAATACACTTTACTTGATAAAGAAAATCCTTCTGTATATGCTTACACGAGAGAAGGACAGGGAGAAAAAATATTGGTGTTGCTGAATTTTACTGCAAAAGAAGCCAGTGCCAATATTCAAGCGTCATTGAAAAATGCAAGTTTGTTATTGTCTAATTACAGTCCTTCACCTGTTATAAAAAATGAAACAGTTTCTTTACGACCATACGAGGCTATAGTTTATAAATTGAAGTAAAGCTTTAATTAGATAAATAACGCCAGTATTTTATTGCTGCAGTGAAGAAGCCGGTTCTTTATCATTTTAAAAATTGAATTGTATTTACATTTTGCCCGATTGTTTTACCCATTTGCATACCTTTTTCGCAAGAGATGCGATTGTGGATGTCTCCGTAAAGGCGTGATGTGGCAACTTCATTAGTTACTCCGTACGGTGCAACCTTCTCAACACAGTATCGCGTTTTGCTCTCGATACGTCAACCTCTTTGTTATCACTCATAACCAGGTAACCGCCGTCACCACGAACATATTTTTCAACTTCATTTAAATTTACGACCCATGAATTGTGTACACGCAGAAAGTGATTGAATTCGCTTAGTTGTAATTCTATTTCCTTAAGGGGGCGGCAGGCAATTAGTTTGCCTTTGGTTTTGGTTGATACAAAACTGAAATTATCTACTACCTCGCAGTACAAGATATCTTCTGCCCGAACAAGTTCATAGCCGGAAGCTGTTGGCAAAGCAATTTTTGTAAACTTGTTATCGGGTAGAGCAAACCTGTTTGCAATTATATCCAATTGATCTCTTGTTGGTGCCAGCGGCATTTCGCCAAGTCTGTTCACTGCCTGCACTAGCTCGCGGTGATCGATGGGTTTAAGGAGATAATCAAGTGCATTTGCGCGGATTGCCCGTATAGCATACTGATCATAACTGGTAGTAAATATGACTGAAAATGGAACGTTATCAAATTTGTCCAGGAAAGTAAAACCATTCATCTTGGGCATTTCTATATCCAGGAATACTAATGCAGGCTGGTGTATCTTAACAGAAGATAATGCATCTTCAGCAGATAAGCACCGATCGCATATTGAAACGTTTGGACAATATTTACCAATCAGTATGGCAAGCGTTTCGAGGGCATTTGCTTCATCGTCAATCAGGATAGCTTTCATACAATAAAGGTAATTTAAGTGTTACGCTTGTTCCTGCTGCCAATCCTCTTTCGTCGAACAGGTCGTCAAAAACAACGGGTTGGGTGTTTACGAATTTTTTTGCAAGCAAAGATATTCTTTCGGCAGTGATTGTTAGGCCCAGAGGCGAGTGGGTTGCTGGTGTTATAGCTTCCAGTTGCTTTGCTTTTGCTCTTCCAATACCATTGTCCATTACCTGGCAAACAAGGCAATCGTTTTCAACAGAAAAAATAATTTGCAGGGATCCCCTTCCTTGCTTTTTCATCAACCCATGCCAGATGGCATTTTCAACAAACGGCTGAATCACCATAGGCGGTATTTTTAATGAAAATGTATCAACATCTTCAGTAATAACAAAAGAATAGCCGAAGCCTGCGTTGAATCGTATGTTTTCCATTTCCAGGTATAACTTCAGTGCAGTAATTTCATCTTCAAGCGCTATAAGTTCATGTCGCGAATGCTGTAGTATCATCCGTACAAGCTTTGAAAACTGTGTGAGGTATTCGGATGCAAGCTCAGTATTGCTTTGCAGAATATACATATTGATCGCATTGAGAGAATTGAAAATAAAATGCGGGTTCATTTGCGCCCTTAGCATCTTCATTTCCAAATCTGCTTTTTGCCTTTGAAGCGTGGCAGCATTTCTTTCGTTGAGCAGCTTTTCCTGCTCAAGTTGATTAAAGGCAAGCTGCCGCAGGTGTTCAGCCTTTGAACGTTGCAATCGCATGTTCCATCCAACAGCAATGAATAATAAAATTGCGATTCCTGCAGCAATTAAAATTAATCGTTTTTCCTTTCCAATGGAAGCAACCTTCTCATCACGCAAAGTGTTTTCAGCATGTAGTCGCGAAATAACTTGTTGAAAAGTATATGCTGCAATTTGTCCTTTTGCTTGTGCACTCATCACAGTGTCTTTCATTGCTACATAACTGGAGAAATAATGTAAGGCGCTATCGTATTTTTTTTCATTTTTAAATGTTTGGTAGATTGATTCATATGCACTTAACAAGCCTTGTTTTGAACCTACAGTTCGAGCAATCTCCAACGCTTCAAACCCAAAAGCAAGCGATTCTTTCGGTTTGTTTAGAGCGAGCGACACAACTGCAAGATCACTTAAGGCCCGCATAATTTCATTGCCATCTTTTTTTACCCGGTGTAATTGAAGACCCTTTTCCAGGTAATCGGACGCCATTTTATACTGGTTGGTTTCCATTGCGAATTCCCCCTTGCTGACAAGATAAAAACGATATTCCTGTTCAGACATGTGAGTGGAATCGATGGAACGATAGATATTAGCAGCATCTTCCCATTTTCGCAACCTGGCGAGTGTTTCTGCAAATTGTAAATCAGCCAATGTTTTGCCTCGTGGAGTCGTTTCCTTCTGCAATAATTCTCTGGCTTTTTGATGAGTGGACAAAGCACTGTCGTACTCGCCAATTCTGTAGTAAATAGTTGCAGCCATCAGAAGCGCTTTAGAAGCCCCTCTTGTATTACTTGTTTCCCTTGCAAGATTTAATGCCTGCTGCGAAATAGTGAAAGCGGTGTCATAGATACCCTTCTCACTATAAATATTAGATAATGTTATTAGCGCAAATACCTCTCTGTTATTGTTTCCGGAAGCTTTGAAAGCGCTTATTGCCATTTGCAGGTAGTAGATGGAGTTTAAATAGTCGCTTTGCGCAAAACGTGAAAAAGCATAAGTATAATAAGCATTGCCAATTTCGCTGCTATCCGCTGTTTTCCGATATGCAGCAATTGCTTGCAGAGACAGTTTTTCTTCCTGCTGGAAATCGTCATTATAATATTGAGCGATTGCCGCCTGAATGGAGAGTGATGCTGCCAGGGCAGACCAATCTCTGGTTGAATTGGAAATTATAACTGCAGAATCTGAAAATCGGATGGCATCATTCCAGTCTTCCTGGTCAAGTGATATGCGTGCTTTTTGGATAAGTCTTCTAGCCTTAGTGTTCATATCATCTGGAGGCGTGCCTGGTACTTGTGCTTGTGCCTTGGCTCCTGCCACGAAAAATATAGCAAGCAGTAGAAAAAGGAATGGTATGAAGGCGCGTATCATTATTTTAAAAAGCTAAGGTAAAACTTATTCCACTAGAGGGTTCGCCGGATACCAAGCAGAATCTGCAATCTGCCAAGTTGCACTTTATAGGGATGATGCATCTGTTATTTTTAATCTTCTTTCAAAGATTAAATAAGTCAAACAAAGGGATATTATGAAATTCAGCTTTATCGTTTTAACAGTGTGTATGCTTTCCGGATTAGCGTTTACCAAAAAATCACAAATGCCCCAACCCATAGTGGGAACAGTGTTGCCTGATTTCCAATTGCCTGGTGTTGATGGTAAAATGGTATCCATGTCAAACTATGCTACTGCTAAAGGATTTATTATTGTTTTTACTTCTAACACTTGCCTGGTATCAAAAGATTACGAACAGAAGCTATCGCAAATCAATAAGTGGTATTCTAAAAAAGGCTTTCCGCTGATCGTAATAAATTCTGGCGAAATCTCTGAAAAGAACAGAGATAATAGTCTTGCCAGCATGACAGAAGTTGCCAATCGCAAAAAAATAGCTTACTCATATTTGTCTGATTCTACGCAAGCGGTTGCTAAACTTTATAATGTTGAGACAACGCCTTATTCTTTATTGTTGGTAAAAGAAGACGGAAAATATGTAAGCCGCTACATAGGTGCAATAGACGGCGGAGATGTTCAAGGTGGAGATCCGCAAGATAAATATTTGTCTGATGCGGTTGAAGCAACTATAGCTGGTAAAAGTATTGAGGTGGCTGCTACTCCTGAACTTGGTTGTCCTATAATTTTTAACAAATGAAAATAAGTTTTTAGTTTTTTTTATAGCAATGTTTCTACCGGGGTTATTTTCTAATTACCCCGCTTTTTTTTTGAAACATTTTTTACTCAAACCGAATAAAGCAAGTTTCTGTTAGTAACAGAATAGGTTGGCCCTGTTTTTCTAAACAGGGTTTATATTGTTAGGCGCAAAAATTTTCATGCCCCGAATTTGCGCATAAGTATTACTGAAATGTTAATCCTAATTTCTCTTATTGATTATTTTTAAAATTGATGTCGGTTGACGGCAACAAAGCGAATCAAACTTTGCCAGTAACGACAAAACCCGCACAAGTATTTACTTTAATGCGGGTTTGTGTAAATTTTTAAGAATTGTTAGTTCTTGAAGAAGTAGCCTCGACAGGTCTAATTAGTTCTTTGTTTATCAAATAAATACAAGCAAACCGAAAAATAATCCGTAAAGGGATTTTTGGGCTACACAGTGATCTCGAACCTGGCTGGAAATTACATACTTAATAACACAAATTTATGCCTGCATTTGATTATCATTTTAAATTATTGCCATTATTAAAGCGGCTTGCAGTTCTCAACAATCATGCACGTCCTGCGCAGCTTTCCAGTTTTTTTTCAATACTGGCATATCAAAGCAGTTTTTTCCATTCGTAGGCTCACCTGAAAAATGACAAAATTTTTCAGGATAGAAGAAATCGCCAAACTTATCCCAGGCACGGAATGCTGCTGCGGACAACGGTTTTTCAATATCAAATTTTATAGGTTCACCTGTTCGTATGCAATACCCCGTTGGGATAGTTTTTTTACTGGTGGAAGAGTGGAATTTAGCTGATTTCTTGACGGCAATCTCAGCCGCTGTCTCTTTAGTTACCCTTACTTCCTGGCTGATCTGTATCAGCCGTTTTGCTTCTTTGTATGTAGCAAGATAAAGTTGATTGTCGTCGCACCTTGTTATATGTATACCCATTTCGTCATTATTTAACTGCGAGTATTCAAACAAGTTCATTGAAGTAATGATTGCTTCCTGTTCATTAATATAACACTTTGCATGAAGGCTTGAACAAATATTCGTTCTTACGCCAATCTGGTCAGCCAACCAGTTTTTCTCACCTTCTTTTAATTTATTTTCCCGGTAAACAATTCTTACGTCCGGCTTTTGTTTCATTAATTCAGTCATGGAATGCTTAAATAAATCACTAAACTGAAGGTAAGGGCTTATCAAAATCAGACGATCCTGAGTTCCTTTAATCAATTTATCCAACTGAGCGTTTACTCCTGCAGTAGTCAAAAAAGTTGCCATAAGTCACATATTTAAGACTCCATTTAAACGCTGCCGAAAAGAAAAAATTGCTGTGGCAAGCCCTGATAGTTACCAAGGAGTAAGTGTGTATTATTGATGTTTTATTAAATATGGGTGCGAGATTTTTTGAATAATAAATATATTTGGTCATCCTAAAATCGTCCTTTCATGCAGCTGATATATATTGATGCAAACATTTACCTGAGATTTTATGATTCATTTCAACCAGAGTTTAAAAAATTGCTACATTCAGTTTGTGAGTTAGCTGATAAGATATTTATCACAGAGCAGGTGTTTAACGAAATTGAACGCAATAAACTTAACTTATTTCAGCAGTCCGTTAAAACCTACACTAACCAGGCGGAGCTCAAGCACACAATGATTCCAGAGCACATGGATGGTAAAGATTCAAAGGATTTTTCAGAATGGAACAAGAAGAGAAAAAGCCTTGAGGAAGAAGTTAAATCTTCTAATCAGGATTTAAAAAGTATTTTGGCAAAAGTAGTTGAGGAAATAGCTGAGTCAAAGGACGGGGTTAGCACTTCGCTCAAAAGCCTTCATGAGTATTTACAGCGACCGAGACCAGAGATATTGATAAAAGCGCGACTCAGAAAAGAATTAGGTAATCCTCCCGGGAAAAAAAACGATCCGTTGGGTGATCAACTCACATGGGAACAGCTGCTTGAAGTTGTTCCATTGGTAAAAAGTTTATGGATAATCACTGCAGACGGAGACTATTTTACCGAGCATCAAAAGCAGGTGTACCTCAATCCGGTATTGTACAATGACATCATAAGTCTGAACCCAGTTATAGAATTAAAGGTTTATAATTTATTGGCCGATGCCTTACGAGATTATAATAAAATCCAAACAATAGCATCTATTCCGGATTCTGCAGCACTGGAGACAATTGCTAAGGAAGAAAAAAAGCATCCTGTATTTTCCGCAGACACAGGATCCTATACAATACAAAGTAAATTTCCTATAAAGCCAATGGTTTGTCCCAATTGTAACCATGTTGATTCATTTGCCGATGCAGCTTATCTGAAGAGTAAGTACGGGGGATTGACCTTACAATATATTTATAACAATTGTGGTTTTCATTACGACACTGGTGATTTTTTTTGAGTGATAATGGATATTAAATTGGTGATGGAGTATCCAGGTATTGTTGAATAAAAGAATCAATATACCCTTAGTTAAAATTATAGCTCGCAGGATTAGTTAATTAGGATTGGCTCTGAACATTTTCAAGTTTGATTACCTGGCTTATTAATATTCCATTTGCACTGTCGATTTGAGATGCCCTGATTTAAAATTCAAAAATAACCAGCAATCACAAAGAAATTTAAATAACACAAAAAAATTACAAGGGCGTATCACATTGTGATGCGCTCTTGTAATTTTTTCAATCAACCTCAACAGATAAATAGTTAGTGGTAAAAAATATTGTATTTCGCCTGATGATTGGCAGCAAAGGCTGAACCACCCTGTGGTTTAAGAAATATTTTCACCCAGGCAATTTTTTCGCTTTCACGGTGCTGCCTAAATGCCTTCTTTATTGCCAGCAAATCTTTTCCAGCGATCCAATGCTGTGCGTGCAAGACAATGTGGTCACCTGCACTGATAACATCCTGATCGTTTTTGCCTAATTGAAAATTCATTGTTGGTATCCCTTCCAGTTCCAGGTTGATTGCCACATCATTCTCTTTTATGACGTCCACCGCCTGACGACTCATATTCTGCACCAGGAAATTAAGGCTGAGCCACATTCCTCCTTTATATCGATGTGCCTCAAATTCAAAATCACTATTCGCGCCATTAATCATATTGATAAGTATCGAGTTATCCGTCGCTTCCAAATGAAGGATATCATTTTTTTTCGGTGCAACAACTACGGCAACCTTTTTCGTACTGTCACTGACCACGGGTAAAACAGTCGCCTGTTGTGCTGGCGGTGGGTTTGGCGGCAAAACTGCGGGTTGAATATTTTGCGGTGGAACAGATACTGCATTAAAAGATACAGATTGTTTTTGCTTTGCTGCATTTGCCTTGTCGGCAAATAGGGCCGCTGTCAATAATACAATGGTCAAAAACACAAAACCAAACGCTGCCCCTATGCCAGCTTTTTTCACTGTAAAATAGCCCATTGCAATGTATGAAACAACAAAAACTCCTCCCAGCAAATCCGGCACCCTTACATTCACTAACCGCGTATTTGTCAATTCGTTTCCAATTTGAAAATTGGAGAATAGTTTTACAAAACCCATGCTTACCCAATAACGCAACAAACCAAACAACAGCAATGAGGCAATTAAGCTGCAGGTCCAGCTCATTGACCTTTTGTAATTGGTGGTGTCGCCTTTGCAAAACAAAAGGTTATTAATTAATACTGGGATTAGTACGCAGGCTATTATAATTACATAACCGCCCAGTGTTGTCTGAAACATTTTACCGGAAAGATAGTTATCGACAAATGCGTTGGCCGCAGGTGCAACTTCTACCTTTAAGGTTGGTTCTGAGAATATGGGAAAATACATCGCAAACGCCAGGAAGATAGCTAGCATGGTCAACATAAAAGCTTGCGGCTTCATGACAGTTGCCGGCGTTTTGCCCGATTCTGTAATGAAAATGTATGGTTTCCATATCATTTTCCAACAGGTCGTAAAAAAGCGGCCGATAAACCTGAAAAAATCGACCATTGCTTTTTCCGCACCTGTTTCATCCTCCGGTTGTTTTTCAGGCGGAGAGTTAACGGGCGCTTCTTTAGTGAAAGCAGCATTTTGTTTTTCGTCGGTTTCGTTTACTGTAGTAAAAACTCTCATAACTGTAATTTTTAGTTTTGTGAATACTATTATATACAGCCCAGAGCGGAAGCGACACAATTTGTAAAGATTGGAGCAAAAACTTAAGAGAAGGGTTTACACAAGAGATCGACTACCGCAGAGAGCAGAATTAACAACAACAGCAAAAATGGCGGTATGTGGATGTATGTAACAACTTTAGTGTAGTTATTTTACTCCATAAAGTTACGGGAAGTAACTATCCCAAAAACTCAGGCGTGTTTCAGCTTGTAATTTCCTTCAATAGAAAATATTTAAATAAGATAATATCCAGCAAGAATTTTTATAACAAAAAGATTTAATGCTTATTATTTTCCCTGTTATCTTTCCTGGGCGCTTACAAATTTATCAAGATGGTTAAGTAATATAAGCATGGCGTGAATTCACAAATTAAGTTTCTAATCAAAAAAGCAAATAGCTATCTAATAAATTAATATTCAGTACTCCCTTATCACTGATCATATTAAACGTTTTTGTGAAAACGTTTTCATAAATATTTTTTATCAGACAATGATTTCGTGAAGAATATTAAGACATTGGAAATTATGATTAAAGATTTCAATATGTATGTTTTCAATTGAGCAGGAGTGTAACGATTATCAAAGTAGCTCATGGTTAGCCCAATTGATAAATTTATCATTTCAATGCTCAAATTTCATTATGCCGACTGATAGTAATTGGCTAAGTGCCTTATAGGAACCGGGAGCACAAGCTAGCCCCTTGCTGACGAGAATTTCCATAATACCAGATAACCTGGATTTGTTATAATGCACACAATTTCGGGAAAATTATTCCACATAAATTTTGAAATAATATTCCATTTTCCTTTATCTTCACCATTAAATAGTAAAGCCCCTGTAGCGAGCAGGAGCTTTACAAATATTATTAACGTCAATAAATAAAACATGACAAAGGTAAAATTACTTTTTGATTTCTCAAAATACGAGGAGTTAAAAGAGGTTGATCAGCAAAAGTTTGAAGAGGAAAATAAGCAATTATTTCCCGAAATTGTTAAAGCCGTTACACATAGCTTTAAGATGTTACACACTGTAGTGTTAAAGCGCATAGCTCCCGTTGACCAGGATAAAAACCTGTGCGCGGTGGTTATGAGTGGCTATTTATGCGGGTATTTCAAAAAATACTTTCCTCAGCTTTGCAGCAGAGCTACTAGCCAACGGTTCAAACTCTGGGTAAACAATACAAGCGTTTACATAAAAAAATTAGATGAGAAGACCAAGAGGCCTTCTAACATTCCTACAGACGAATCAATGAAAATATTTAATCAGCTTACCGATAATGCTGATGAAAAAGCGTACAATATTTTCTTTGGCTACACAACCACTGATTCATACTCAATGATCACCGGCATCTATGCAGTTTGTTTCAAAGGAGAAGATCTTCTTTGGTTTACAGATTTGAATAGTTTTGGAACTGAATCAGCTACGCCAACTGTTCCAATTACTCCTTTACCTTCTGCACCTAGAGTTAAACCTAGTGTTAAGAAAAAGATCGAAAAAAAAGAATAATTATGTAACAAAAAAACCAAGCAAACTATATGGATGCAAACTTCAAAATGATTGAATTGGCAAGGGCAATGCGAGGGATTACTCAAAAAGAATTGTCGCAGTCTCTTGATATTACACAAGCTACACTCTCAAAGGTTGAGCGTGGTGAACTGGGCATAACTGAAACTACAATTCAGAAAATTGCCAAATTTTCAAATTTTCCGATTTCATTTTTCTATCAGGAAGAAGTAAAAACCCCAATATCAAATATCTATTTCAGAAAGAGAGCGTCAATACCACAAAAGGTTTTAGATAAAATCATAGCCGATGTAAAAATTGTTTTAAAGTCAATTGACTATTTGCTGGAAGAAATAGAAATAACGGAGTATCCTAAGTTGAAGTTTGATTTTACAGATGGGTGGACGGCTTTGTCTATTGCTACAAAAATGCGGGAAATTTTAAGAATTCCCGATGGGCCAATTCATACACCAGTAAAATACTTTGAGCAGTTAGGTATTGTAGTATTTTTTTATGATTGCAATGATGTGCATTTTGACGGACTTACTGCGTATACTGACAATGGAGTACCAGTAATTTTTGTAAATAAAAATCTGCCAAACGACCGGATCAAGTTTACACTTGGACATGAACTTTTACATCTTTTAGCCCATATCCCTTGTGATATTGAACCGTGGAGAGATTTTGAAGCAGAAGCAAATCAGCTTCCAGGTGAATTCTTTATGCCAACCAAAGATTGTAAGACTGACCTTATGCGGCTGGGTTACAACCAACTTACAGGATTAAAAGCTTATTGGGGTATGTCCAAGGCGTCCATTATTTATAAGGCTAAGTCAAGTGGGTGCATAAACGAAGCCACGTATAAATATCTCATGATTGAGTTAAGTAGGCGAGGCGAACGAAAACAAGAAACAGGCTTTGTTGAAATTGATAAACCAACAATTATCCCACAAGTTTTAGAATTACTTCATTCGGAATTGGGTTATTCGGAAATTGATATAGCCGAAAAACTATGCATTCCATTGGAAGATTATAAAAGATTATTTACAGAAGATAATAGCGGCCATTCTGTCAAAGTTCGAAGAATGAGACCTGCGATATAGTTAAATGTCCTTACAACGTCAATCCCTGGGATTTGAGGTTAATGGAATTAAAAGCCTGGTTGTTTTCAGCCAGGCTTTTTAACTTTCATAGTTTTATTAATAGTTTAAATCTAGCATAGAAACTATGTAGAAATTATATAGCCGAAGATCGTAAGCTTATGTTTCTCTTTAATCATAATTTTTCCGGGATAAGTTAACTCAAAACTGGTCAATAATAAACGCAAATGCGTGATCTCATCAACCATTATTGGTCTGGCCGACACGTTATAAAATTATTCGCTAACTAGTCCGACGTAGTGTTGTTTATAGGCGTCAATGATACCAAACATGAACTCCTCTGATTCAACTAAAAAATCATCCAATTCATTGTGTATCTTATCGACAGGTACAAATTTATAATTGTCGTATTGGTAGTACATATCTTTATCCGCAAGTCTTTCGACTTTGAAGCTGACATAAGAAAGCCCAAGGTCCTCTAATATTTCATCACAATTCTCTTCAAAACCTCCCCAGTTAAGAGGAAGGATGATATTAAAGGGATCGTCTTCATAATATTTTTTCAGCAGCTCTTTGAAAACAGGTATTTGTTTGTTCCAGGCAAAAGTTCCCAAGAAAACAAAATGCTGCGACGTACTTTTTGCAGATAGAGAATATAAGGGCATCCATTTATTAATGTCATCTATCACTATTTTAAATAAGGTTAAAAAAGGATGACTTGGACTATATATGTGAGCCCCTATCTCCCAATGCTGAGTACTATCAAGTGATGAAAGAAATTCACTGGTATGGCGTTTCCAGGTAACATTGTATTTCAAAGCCTTTGCAATATTATCTTTTAATTCTGTGAAGCGTGCTTTATGTGAGCTGTCGCAAGAGCCGTAAAATTGCGTGTGGCTGGAACCTGTGTGGCCTGATATTTCCGCTGTAATTTTCTCGTCAGTCAGTAAAGTGTTGTTGGCAAAGGAAGGTGAACGTAGTATTTGGATGACCTGCCACTTTTCAAGTTCAAGAATTTTATGGGAGAATTTGGCAGGGTAACCTATCTCCGTATCGTTGCAAAAAGGAAAAGGTTCAAGGTTATACAGGACCTTGTCTTCTAATAGTTCACTGATAGTATCTTCGTCCTTGGTTTGCATCGACTCAATCTCATCTTTAATGTATTCGTATCCTTCTGGGTCTTTTTCAATAAGCTGCCAGTATACCTCATCATTCAATCGCTGAAAGGCAGTGTAAATGATAAAATTGATTCTCCGCTCATTGCCAAAAGTTATTGCGGGTTTGTATGGTTTATTGTTTGTTACTGCAGTAATGATTTTCGAGACCTCTTCCTGGTAGATAGATTCCGTAAATTCTTTGGCCAACAATATGACCAATACGTAATCCTTTATTTGTTTAATCGGATAGGTATTTACGCAGCTTTGCAGTCCTTTGTATAAGTCCGCTGGTGTTCTATACAAATTGCAGTCATGCACAGGTGAAAACACGCGTCCTTTGTTTGTCTTGCAGGGTATGATTTTATGGATAGAAGTAATATTATGGTGTCCATCAACTACCATTCGGTAACCATTGATGGTAATGTTGGTTTCATTGTGGAAAGCCGAAAAAGGAATAAATAATTCTGCCCATTCTGTAGATACGATAATGGATTTTATTTCACCGTCCGTAACGTGGTAGGTTTCTTTGATGGCTTGGGTGTATTTATAAATCTCATGAATGGCCTCCCGCGCACTTTGATTGGAGCGCTTCACTTCAATAATTACATAATTATTGTCCGCGTCACGTGCCAGGATATCAATAAAGCTTTTGGTCAATTTTCCTTTTGGAACATAATACTCTTTTCCAAGCAACGTCAAGCCAGGATCTAGTAAACCAAGGTTCTCAGCCAGTTTATCCCGATAGCTGTCTTCAATATTGTTCATGGACTAAATTTTACAATTGTAAAGTTGATTTTTTTAATCATGTCAGATGACCAATATTTTACTTTTCTAATAAGCTATTAAAGTTTAACAACAATGCAAACCATGCTCAATTACTAGGTATACATTTTGGAATTGATTTGGTTCCTGGTTATAAATAGTTGTTTATTGGGATAATATTGGAAGTTATGGCGGTCCAGATTGGCTAAAAATTATTTTTTGAAAATAAGGCTAGTCATATAAAATTGCAAGGGTATAAAATGGATTTGTAGTTTGAATGCCAATATATTCCTTACATTCGAATAGCAATTTTGTGGGTTCACAAAAAATTGGTGATTAAAACTAACATCTTTGACCAGACTGTTATACTGCATTATTTTGACCTCGCTTTTGCATTTCCAGGTACGGTGTCAGGTTAATGATAACCGGTATAAGTTGGTAGATACATTTTTTAAAGATCAAGGGCCAGTCAAACGAATTAAGATTACGCTCACGGATACCGTGCCAAAGCACCCAAATGGAACAATATGGGTTGAGTTTTCAGGTGTTAATTTACTGGATTCACTCAAGGCAAATTTCACGGAATTTTTTTTTCGATATTTTTCAGGGTATAGATTTGTAACAATTTTCGGCGGATCGGAAATCAGGAATGTGACATACAATGTGACTTTATCCTTCGAACTTGGATTTGACCCTTACATCAAATATGATGTACGCACTAATTATTGGTTTGGAGGTAATGATGCCATTTCACTTTGCTCAACATGTCCAAGAATAACTTTGGCTGGGAACCTCGACACGATACAGCAAAAGAAATTTGATGCCCTGGAGGCCACACATAATATGATCTTTGTACATTCTACTGTTATTGGAGAGGCTGATTTTTACAGTTATCATTGGCAGTGGGCTGGATTCAATTCTGGGGTTAAGGAAAGGTTTGATGGCCATAAAGTTTTTCTTGACGGGAAGGTTGACGCCCGGTGCTACATTTATCCTATTAATACAACTAAGGATAGTATCCGTACAGCAGTGATAGTAACTAATCTTTTCACCGGCGATAAATATTATAGCGGCAAATACATAGTATACGACAAAAGCTCAAGCCTATTTGAAAATTCCAACATTACGGGGGTAAATTTTTTAGCAAGAAAGGATTTCGGATTTTTACAAAATATAATAATTAAGAATTTTAGATTTTCTGCCCATAATAACATGAAAGACGACGATTTTTACCAGCGCGCAATTTTTTTACTTGACTACGATTTAAAAACAGTCAAATGAAATTTTTTCTTTTTTTTTGTTTGTTGGTCATGCAGTTCAACGTTATTGGACAAACTACTCAACCTTATCTGCAGATATCATACGAAGACTTTAATAAGGCCAACGCGAATCATTTTAAAAAGGTATTCAGTAAAATTAAAGGCCTCCGCCAAGTTTCCTTGTTGTCCTCTCCAATTATTGGGCAAGATTCCACTATTATTATTCTGATAATGTGTGCAAACAATCCCCATTCTAAATTACCGTTGGATGGCAGCCTCGACACTTTTTTGGAGTCTTATTCCAATAGTACAAATCCTTCGGACACAGGTGTAATTCTTTTGTCCCGATTGGTTTATAGCGGAGGCATACAATATCTAAAGTTAGTCAAAACCTTTGTCAAACGATACCGGGATTCTGTTGATATGTTCATGAATTATCCTCTAAATGGTCTGGTAGATAAAAGCAAATATTCGTTTTTTGTAAAAAGGGGAGGCGTTAATAAAGGCGATGTTTTGAATATTCATTTTTCGCAAAACTGTATATACCTGAATGGAGGAAGGGGTAGCAATGCTTCTATTGATGACGATCCGGATTTATTGTTTAATACTGCTGGAAGTACACAACAAGAAATAGCTGATACAGGAGCTCATTTACTTTTCACAGCGAAATACATTACCGAAGCGATGAAGAAAGGCAGTATCAAAACACCATTTACAGAAGGCATGGAAGTCATTGAAAAGTCTCAAAAGATTGATAAGTTAACTGATAGCAGTTTTTCAGTTAGCTGCAAAATAAGGTTACGTGATTCAGTAAAGATTTTGCATATTGTTTTCCTGAATAAAAATCTAGGCTTTCACACTGCATTTATCACAAACGAGGACAATGTATTGCAATCCGATAAGGCATCGCAACCGCAAATACAGAGCTTATTGTTGAATGTCAAACGAAAAGGCGAGGGCAATTACTTTAAATTTTTATCCGATAAAAATTTAATATTTACTATTTCGGGCATGGATTTCAAAGCCGGGATAAAAAATACGCAGGGATTTTTTTTCAAAAATAATTTTCTTCTTAGCTTGAAATAATTTAGACAGGTTACTTAGAAATACTCCAATTAAGATTAAAAATGTTTGTTACAATGAAAGGATTCGCACTGAGATTTGCAACGATTTTGCTTTTATGCAAAACTTTTAATGCCATTGGTCAACCTGTGGAACAGCCATTTGTTTTTGTGCCGTCTAATGTTGTCACGACTATTTATCAAAAACACTTAGTCAATACACTGAGTAGCCTGGATCAAAAGATGGAAATAAATACTACATCATATTGTTATAATAATAAAACCAATAAGGTTACTCTAATTACACTCATAACAAAAAGACCCGTAAATTATACTGTAGACAATTGTAAATTTTTAGATAATTTAAAAAGACAAACGGATAAACAGATTTTTGCGGATATAAAAATGTATTGGGCGCAAGACAGTGCAGCTATTGTTAGAACAAGTTTGCTTTTTGAAAATGCTACTTTGCTTTTTAATATTAGCTCAGTTTCATATTCCAAATTTGAGGATTCAGCCGCTATGCATGCGATATTGCCCATAAATCAAAATGTAGATTCAATAATGCTCAGTAATGTATCAATAAAATACAAAAAATTCACTTCACAAAAATATTCTGCGAAGATTGTAAAGGAGCAAGCCAATGGTTTATTTGTAAGTTCGATTGGAAAAACGCCAGATGTAATCCCTAATCAAACCATCGATTCATCTCAAATTAAAGCCAATGCGTCAGGGGGTAATTGTATATCCACCTATTTGCCTCTTGAATGGCTAAAAAAAGAATTTTCTAATTTATTTGAAATCACTGACGGCAACAATGGTGTAAACTTAAAATTGACAAATAACAATATATCTTTCAGCAAGAATTACTTAACAATTTCGAGCCTTGTGACAGGTGAAGTATCAGGCAGAACGCTGCTCAATACATACAGGATCTCTGCCGTCTTTGATGCTAATAATTTTATATTTAAAAAGGTGAATATTGAGCCAGACATAGTCGTAAACAAACCTGAAGTAATATTGATTAAAAATATGGTCAATAATTATACTGCGGATCTTAAAGGTAAAATACCCGCTCTTTTTAATCAGGAATATCCTTTGAGCTATTTGCAGGGAGATTTGGCTGAAAAAAAATTATATCTAACTATGAAGTTTTGTTCCGCAACAGCTAAATATTTTATCATTACAAATCAAATCGATGAATATAAATCTCTTCAGTAAATCCCTGCTTGGTCTCTGCTGGTTTACGTCAATATTGGGATGTTGTATAGTTCCACCTTGCCCCACTATCCAGCCGGGAGTATTCAAAGACAGGACCTATACAATCATCAATCGCTCCTCGTATCCAGCTCAAATGTCCAGGTATAGTGGCCGTGGCAGCGAAGATAATTGTGCCAATTATATTCCTTTCAGAGTTTTAGGTGTTAACGAACAGTATCAATTATTTGTTCCATCTGGCAGGCAAGATAAAATTGCCTTCAAAGGTATTTGTGATCCAAGTTGTAAAATTCAAATATTCTTTGGAAATAACAACGTTGCGAGCAGTAATTATACAATTGGTAACTGTCATTAGCATGCAAACTCCGTACATATTGATCGAAAAAAATCATGTTTAGTAAAGACCATAATATGATTTGATTAATGAATCAGTCGCTGTTCAATCAAAAGACTGAATGGTTGATGTTAGAGATAATAATTTCCGAGGTCTAAATTGATTTTTCACTTTCTTTTTTTCAAAATAGTAGCAGCCAGTGCGGGATCGTTCATCATTCGGTCTATCTCGCTGATGACCAAATCCTCGATATCCAGTCTTGCCTGCAAATAGTTGCGCTGTACCATCGTATTTTCTACCTGGCGGACAACAGGTAATGGTTGATAGTTTTCCTGTTCTGACTGCAATGCTGCGTGGTTGTTTTTGATGGAGCAATGAAAAGTTTTGAGATCGATTTTGTTAGTGGGATCGTCTGCCACCATGCCGACAAATTCACCGGAGCTAAGACCTGCAATTCTTGATGCAGGAATTGCGCTGTCGAGTTGTTTGGATTTGCTGATAGAGGTATCTGTGCGGTTAATGGAAAGACTGGATCGGTCCTGCATAATCTTACCGAATCTTTCGGACAGTTGTTTAGCTGTCTCACCCGTAACCTGACCACTGATGATATTACCCGTGATATTCATGATCACATCTGCCTGGTCTTTGCCATAATCTTTTTTGAGCTGACTTAAATCCTGGATGCCGAGACAAGTGGCTACTTTATTCGAGCGTGCAGTAGCAATCAGGTTGTCTATATTGTTTAAATATATAGTCGGGAACTCATCGAACACCAAACTGCTTTTCAGCTTCCCTTTTTTATTGACGAGTTTGACCAGACGATTTACATATAGCGACAAGACCGCACCATAGATCTGTAACTTCTGCGGGTTGTTGCCGACGCATAAGATTTTAGGCGCTAAAGGATCATTGATGTCCAAATTAAAATCGTTGCCTGATAATACGTAATAGAGTTGAGGCGAAGAAAGCCTTGCCATCGCAACTTTTCCGGATGCGATCTGTCCTTCGAGCTGTTCCGTGGCATCGTGCAGGTAAGCATTGATAAAAGGATTGATCAGCACATCAATCTCTTTTTCGGTACGCAGGATAGAAAACAGTTTATCGTATTCTACCTGCATCAGTTCTATTACATGGGGCAGCGTACAAAATTCCCCGTCCTGGTATTTACGTAAGAACCAGATAATGGCAGTCAAAAAGTTGATGGGTGATTCCACAAAAAAATCACCCTGGCGTTTTATCCATTCGCGGTTGATCCCTAATAGAATCGTGCGGGCTGATTCCGCTGCATCCGTTATGTCTAACATGTTTTCTTTGTCCAGTGGATTGCAGCGATGACTGCGGGTGAGATCATCGAAATTAATGGTGTAAAATTCAGGGGCAACCGTATACTTGTTTTTATTTTTCAAATAATGATTGTACGTAATCAGTGACAGGTCATCATATTTAAAATCGTAGACAAACATGGAGAAGCCTTTGGCCAAGTGTTGCGTGATGAGATGCCGTATAACAAAATAAGATTTACCGGAACCGGGTGACCCACAGACTATCACACCCCGTAAAGGATTGATGATGTTTATCCAACTATCACGCAGTTTTTGTCGCAGGTAATAGCTGGCGGGTAAGTTGATGGAATATTCATTTTGTAAGATTCTTTCTTCCTGTGGGAAAGTTTCATTTTCTTTATTGAAGATGTCTTTATTGTTCAATTGATTTTTTATCACCCGTGACAATAATGTTCCGCCGGTCATAAAGGATATAAAGCCAATACTTGTGATTAGGATGTAGACAATGGTTTTAGTTTGTATGTCAAATGTCAACAGCAACATACAATAACTGAAAAAATAAAAGGCGACACCAACACCAATATAAACCAATGCTGTTTTGTATTGTAAATGTTCTTCTTTCTTTCCACGAGAACCGATCAATGAAATGGCTAGGAATGCCAATGCTATTAACTTACTATTGTTGAAATTTTTGAATAATCCTGTCCGTGTAATATTGCTGAGCAACCGATCTGATAAAGCGGATCGGAGCCCCCAGCCAACAAATGCGCTATAACAGTAATAATAAAAATGCAACGCTAATAGCACAATGCTGATCAGCCTGCTCATGTCAATGATTTTTCTTAAGCCTTGTTCGTTCTCTCCGGTATTCATAGCCCCCTCCTTCCTCCCCCAAAAGGGAAGGATTTTTTTTAAACTATTTACAATCGCATTCTTTTGCGTTTTTTCTTTTTCTTTTGAGATGGTTCGATTGGTGCTTTGTCGTCCTTTGGCATTTGTTGTTTGTTGCTGCCAAACGGCAATTGCAGGGCGTCGAGGTTTTGTAATAGTGTTTGTTTTTTTATTTCAGTTTTAACCTCGGCCTGAATCTCGCTTTCTTTTGAAGTGTTAGTTTGCTCGATTTGTTTATTACTCGTAGGAATTTTTAGCTGGCGCTGTGCTATAGGTTTCAATTTTTCCTGGATAGCATTCGAACTATACGCTTTACCCAAGTCACTGCCATTGAAGACTGTTTTTGTTTTGTGGTCAATGTATGATAACCCGTAAATAATCCCTTCTTTATTTTCTCTCAATACCAAACTGATATTTTCTTTCTCCAGTATTGAGGTGAATTCTTTTATACTAGTAGGTTTACTGAGCAATGCCCAATCAATAATAGTAGTCAACCTTTTTTTATGTGGTGCTTTTAGTTTTTCATTAGCGATGAATTTCTTTTCGAGATTTGCGCGGGTTGGTTTAATAAAGAAGGCACGGCCTTTATTGGCGCCCCAATGGCGTTGCCGTTTTCATCCAGCACACGATAAGAGAGTCCGTAATTGGTTAGACCTTTCTGTTGAAATTTGACAGACCCTTTGTCGCCCGAAATTGCCACAACATTGTATAGTTTTAATATGGCATTGAGTTCTGCAAGTGAGCTGTACTTGTATTTGTCAATGACCTGCAGTAAAACATTGCTGATAGCTTGTTTGGTTGCAGCCTTTCCATAGATGACTTTTTGTGCATTTACTGGAATGAGTTGAATGCCTTCTGCCAATTTCTCGCTTTCTGCTTTTACCAACCCGAATTCAATTTCAATTTCCTTTCTGGCTTTCTCTGATTGATTGCGCCCCATGTTGTGCATCGAAATGCGTTTTCCATCGCGCTGGATATTGGTGCTGACGATATGAATGTGCGGATGACCACTGTCATAATGACGATAGACTGCAATTAATGAAAGTGAACGCAGAGGGAAGATGGTCAGCAGAAGGTGAATTAGGAGAAGTAAAGGTGTTTTACATGCATCAGGATGAGATGAATGCATTGCAACAATTGTTTGCTACTTTTCGAATACCAGACTCTTGCAAGCACGAACTTATATGGTCTTATCTGAATATGGTCTTTGCTTCCTGCGAGGCACTATACAGTAACAGGCACAATACGGAGATGGCAAATATGCAAAAAGAAGCATCCGGCATGTTTGAGCTGCTGGAATTGTTTGCGGATGAAAAGCTGCATTTAAAATCAATGACCCTTGAATACAATACAGTTAAAGGACCGCGCCTGAAAAGTGGTGCGATGGATCTCGGTCCTTTGCAATCCAAAAAAATAAAACAATACGTTTCTGTGCAATTCCTGGAGAGCGTATTACAGCTTTTTAAAACAGTAGACAAGTATGATACCTTGCGTTATTTCTTTGACCTGGGTAATCAAAACGGAAAGGCCGATCCTTTCATGGGCCACAAGAATGCTGAAAAGCAATCACAATCTTATTACGCGTCAGTACTCTTTGATTACTTAAGAAATCATTTGTTCACCAGCGCTTTCCACTTGCTTGAAAAGCCGGATGAGTACGACAAAGAAGTTGCACGCTTACACAAATTGTATTCAAGGCGTAGGATGTTTCTGTTCATTGGTAAACTGATGCGTTTATCCCAATTACTGCCAACTGATCAAGATGATTTGGATGATGATATCATAGAAGTTATCGAAAAGAAACTAACGCCTAAATTAAAAGCGGAAAAGAAAAGGAGAAAAGCAATAGAAGAGCATAATAAAAACCCGAAAGACTGCATGGTACAAGTCCAAATCTTTGATCAGTTATTCTAGTAGGGAAAAATGCCCCGCTGAAATTGTTGCTGTTTTTCTCTATTCGCTAGCCTGTATAAGTTTTTACTTTGTGCCATGCGAAAAATATCAGAAATACACCTGCTCTCCGGACGGGTTAGCTTTTCCAATGAACCCATTTGGTACCGGCTGGTGGTCCTTCTCTTATTGGCTTGTTTTTTCCTTGCCATCGTTTATATCACCGTAACGCATGTTAGCCCATCGATTGTAGGAGGCACTTACACTTTTGTAAAAGGCATTAAGTGGGTTAAAAAATGCTTCTGAAATATATATGATTTTTCGTCTTCTTTTATCTTACCCAACTGTCATTTAGGCGCAACCAGGGCTTGTTTTATGAATGGCATTGCGTTAGCGGCCATTTAATAAACTAAAACGTATGCTTATGCCAGAAAGAAATAAATGGTTTGATGAGATCCTCAAGAAAGGATGGTTGAGTAAAGTGGAAGGCTCGTCTAACAATGAGGTTCGGCTGGCAAGCCCCATTCAATTCATTGTACCAGAAACCATCATACAACAACTCTCCGAAGAATATGATCCCGCTTTTGAAAAGGGAGGCGTGATGATGGCTGCCTTCGAAACAGTAAAGGGCCAGCGCTCATTGACGGTGAAACATTTTGTTTTTTTAAAGAACTGTTCTCCTAACCCGGCAGACAGTTACCAGCCAGCCAAAAATGAATTAAGAGAAAAATTAGACGCGTCTTTTTTCTTTCATTTAATACCGCTGATATTCCATACGCATCCCACCAAATCCTATAATATCATAGAGGAAATAAAAAACTTTCATTTTCAAATGGAGACATCCTCCCCGGACAGGTTTTGGGCAATGGCCATTAAATATCGCTTCAACGGTTATACGCTGCGTTTGCCGGAAGCCCTGGTCATTGGCAACGGTACTTTAAAACATGGTTTGTTTGTCGGCCTTTACGGAGGGCTTGTTGCGCCGCTGGGTTTTAACAAGCAAAAGAATAAAAGAATGTACAACTGGTTGTTGGCCCGTGCTTATGATATCGTAGGGTCCATCAACAGCCTGGAAGATCTAGCGGCTGTCGGTGTAATTGGTTTGGTTGCTCATGGCATAATGAGCCATGATAAAAAGTCTACCCGTCATTTCCTACAACAAGCGAGGCAAGTCCTACAACCACTTGTGTATGCAGACGCGGCCCAGCAAGATTTTTTTGGAATCACGCATAAGAAGGAACTGATGATCAATTTGCCGTTGGTATCAGATGGCAGTATCCTGGAAGAAGAAAAACTGATGCAAGCTCTTATATTGCAGCAACGAAAACGATCCAAACAGTATTATTATAATTACACAGTCGACCTAACGAGAACACAATCTTAGTGGCCACAACAATTTGCAGCAATGGGCCTACAGATTATTGCTAGCAATCGGCAACGACGAGAACGATTTTGCTGATAGCATTTTTGGGTCACACCTTTAAGAAAATAACACTCACTCCGATCACGTAAAGTAATACACAGCTTGTTGATAATTAATTAGTCGTTTAAGTATTTACTAAATATCTTAGCTGCGTCTCAGATTTTACAACTTATACCATCAATGAATTACAAGATTGCAGAAACAAAGGAAGAGTGCCTGACTCAACTCACGGCGCTTGTCACTTCTTTCCGGCAAAGGCGTAATCAGCTTAAAGCAGATACCTACAAGGAAACGCCCTTACGCGTGGACTATATCAATCCTTTTTTAAAAAGCCTGGGTTGGGATGTTGATAATATTGCTGCTAAGGATCAATTCCAACGGGATGTAGAGCAGGAGGAAACGATTGACGTAACTGTTGCTGGCACTGTCACCAGAAAAAACCCGGATTATACGCTGAACATTCAGGGAAGCAAGAAATTATTTATAGAAGCAAAGAAGGTCTCAGTTGATATTGAAAAGTCGAAGTCTGCAGCATTTCAAACCAGGCGCTATGGATGGAATGCTCATCTTGGTATTTCAATACTTACCAATTTTGATAAGTTGATTATATACGATTGCCGTTATATACCTGTGGCAACTGATGAAGCCAGCGTTGCACGTTACAAAGTTTTCGATTTTGAGGATTTTATCACTGAGTTCGACAGTCTTTATGAATTGTTGGCCTTTCCATCGGTTAGCAGCGGTTCTGTTGAAACCTTTTTTTCTTTACACCAGCATAACCTTACCACTTTTGATGATTATTTTTTAAAACAAATCGAACAGTGGAGAGTAAGGCTGGCCACTAACATTGTGCAGCAGAATAATGGTTTTAATGATGATGATATCAATTTTTTGGTGCAGCGTTTGTTAAACCGAATTGTTTTCCTGCGCATTTGCGAAGACCGGGATATTGAGAAATATGAATTGCTGAAGAATATTAAAAATTACGATGGTCTAAAGCTTGTTTTCCAGCAATCTGACAAAACATACAATTCAGGGTTGTTTGATTTCATAGAAGACAATTTTTCTATGAATATTATTTTGCAATCAACCGTACTGGTGGAAATATTTAAAGAGCTTTATTATCCAGATAGCCCTTATGATTTTTCTGTCGTGGATCCGGCAATCCTGAGTCAGATTTATGAAAGATATCTTGGCAGCAAAATTACTATTGGCGCCCAGAATAAGATTGAAATTATAGAAGAGCCAGAGGTAGCAGCTTCCGATGGGGTAGTACCCACGCCAAAGCTAATTGTTAGCAACATTGTAAAAGAGACTTTGGCGGGCCTATTGGAAAATAAGACCGTTCAGCAAATCGAAAACATTAAAATTGGGGACATTTGTTGCGGCTCGGGAACATTCTTGATTTCTGTGTATGACTATTTACTAGAAAAGATAACGCTTGCTTATATAACAGCTGGTGTATTTGACGATGAAGTTATCATCAAAGATAATACGGGTACATACCGTCTAACTTTGAAAGCCAAGCATGCGTTTTTGCTTAGTAATATTTATGGTGT
This sequence comes from Chitinophagaceae bacterium, assembly GCA_047602295.1. Lineage (GTDB taxonomy): Bacteria > Bacteroidota > Bacteroidia > Chitinophagales > Chitinophagaceae > JACMLD01. The sequence goes on from JASGHP010000001.1 coordinate 1,038,097, forward strand.
TGATATAAACCCGTATGCAATAGAAGTAGCCAAATTCAGCCTGCTCCTTAAACTCCTCGAAGGTGAAAATGAAGCGTCCATTAAATCCTTTTTGAAAAAATACCATCAGAAGGCACTTCCGAGTTTGAATGATAACATCAAAAATGGTAATTCACTTGTTGATGAAAAGTATTTCATCTTTGATAAAAAGGCCATAAGAAAGGATGCGTTGCTGAACAAAGTAAAACCGTTTGATTGGAACAAAGAATTTCCATTGCTCCAACAAAAAAAAGGATTTGATGCGATTGTTGGCAATCCACCTTATGTTCGAATACAGAATATGGTGAAATTTCAGTCTGAAGAGATTGAGTATTATCAGAGTACAACAGCAGGGTATACTGTCGCCTCAAAAGAAACATTCGATAAGTATTATTTATTTATTCAAAGGGCTATTCAATTGCTTAATCCTGATGGAAGATTGGGCTATATTGTGCCCAATAAATTTTTCATCCTGCAGGGTGGTGAAGGTTTGCGCAGGTATATTACCACTAATAGTTCGTTACACCGGATTATTCATTTCGGTGTAACGCAGGTGTTTCCTGGAAGAAGTACTTATACAGCTATGTTGATTTTGCATAAGAAAAAACCAAGCACCTTCACTTTCGGCAGAATTGCGGCCCTTCCTTTAGGACCTTTATCGGATAGTATTCAATATGACACGTTTAACAATGCAGATTTTTCCGATAAGCCCTGGGTATTCACTACAAAGAAACTACGGGAAATATTTGAAAAAATGCGGAAAGCCAAAACAAAGCCTTTGGATTCGCTCGTAGATATATCAGTGGGTCTTCAAACAAGCAGGGATAGAGTTTTTATTTTTCAACCATTTGATGAAACGGCAACAACTTATAAGGTAAAAGTGGCAAAGAAAACATATGAAATAGAAAAAGCGGTTTGTAAGCCTTGTATCCTGGATTTGCCAGTACATTTATTTGATACAATAGCTCCCAATGCCCAAATGATATTTCCTTATACGGTGAGCAAAGGAGAGGCCTCAGTAATTGAAGAAAATGACTTGAAAACCAATTTCCCACTAGCCTATAAATACCTTAAAAAATTTAAAACAGCGCTTTCGGCAAGAAGCATCAATGGTTCGGACAATCCAAAGTGGTATCAGTTTGGAAGATCGCAGAGTCTGACGAAATTTCACGATACACCTAAATTGATTTGGAAAGTACTTTCAACACAACCTGCTTATGTGTACGATCAGCAAAATATCCAATTTACTGGAGGAGGCAATGGACCGTTTTATGCTATTATAAGTCCTAACTATGCACCTCAATATATAATGGGAATATTGTGTCATCCGCTTATCGAAGCCATGGTGAAAGCAGGAGCCAGTGAATTCAGGGGTGCTTATTATTCACATGGGAAGCAATTTATAAAGGACCTTCCGATCCCGGAAATTGATCTAAAAAAGGCTAAAGAGAAAAAATTATATAGTGATATAATTACTACAGTTGATGATTTAATTGCAGCTAAAGCAATACTTTCATCCGTTTATAAACAGTCAGATAAAATTGTGCAGGAACGGAAAATGCAGATACTACAGAACACGCTAATAAGCGATGTTAACAAACTGTATGGTATTTCCGAAGAAGAGGTGAAAAATGCATTACAGGATGATTTGCCTTTAACGGCTTAAATGAGTACAACAATGAACAAGGCGACTGAAGAAAATATAGATGCAAAAAAAATGCGTGGCGGATATTATACGCCGCAACCCATTGCTGATTTCATTTGCAACTGGGCGATTACAAAACCAACGAACAAGATATTAGAACCCAGTTGTGGGGATGGCAATTTCATTGAAGCAGCCATCAAAAGATTACTGGCGCTGGGTGTTCCTCAAAATCAATTATTCGGATTGGTCAAAGGCATTGAGCTGGTAGACATTGAGGCAGACAAATCAAAAAAACGTGCAGCTGCTTACGGATTAAATTCAACTACCATTGTTAATAAAGATTTCTTTACCTATCTAACGGAGCGATCAACGGACGCACCGTTGTACGATGTAGTTATAGGCAACCCACCTTTTATCCGCTACCAAAATTTTCCGGAAGCACACCGCGCGTTGGCTATCAAAATGATGGAAAACCTGGGATTGAGCCCCAATAAATTAACCAATATATGGGTACCATTCCTGGTGTTGTCTGCAAACATCCTTACTAAATATGGCAAGCTGGGAATGGTCATCCCGGCAGAATTATTCCAGGTAAAATATGCTGCTGAAACAAGAATATTTCTTTCCAATTTTTTTTCAAGGGTTACAATAGTCACTTTTAAAAAATTGGTCTTTTACGATATACAGCAGGAGGTTGTTTTATTGCTTTGCGAAAAATCTGTTTCAGCAAATCCCGGCATCCGGGTGGTGGAACTGAATTCACTGGCTGATTTGGAAACACTCAATGTGCGGTCAATCCAACAATTACCAGTCAAAACATTGGAGCACAACTCTGAAAAGTGGACAAAGTATTTTTCTGGAGGAGGATGAGATTACACTGTTGCGAAAAATAAAAACAGATGATCGTATCAAACTATCGGGCGATATCCTGGATGTTGATGTGGGCCTGGTGACCGGCAGAAATGAGTTTTTCATGATTGACGAGCAGACGGCAACAAAAAATAAAATAAATGCCTATACGAAAAAAGTGGTGGGCAGATCCAATCATTTAAAAGGCGTTGTTTTCACGGAAGCCGATTTTGCTGAGAATGCCGAAAATAATATCGAAGGATATTTATTTTTACCACCTGATAAAGCTTTTGAGGATCTTCCCAAGGCCTGCAAGGAGTATATACAATTTGGGGAACAAAACGATTTTCATACCGGCTATAAATGCCGTATACGCAAACGCTGGTATATAACGCCGTCCCTCTGGACACCGGATGCTTTTGCATTGCGGCAGGTAGGCGAATACCCTAAGCTTATCATTAATAAATCGGAAGCCTGTTCAACAGACACGGTCCACAGGGCTAAATTCAAAAGAAAAGTAAACAAGGAATTAGTGGCCGTTTCTTTTCTCAACTCACTCACCTTTGCGTTTTCAGAAATAACCGGGCGGAGTTATGGTGGGGGTGTATTAACGTTTGAACCTACTGAAATAGAAGATTTGCCCTTGCCACTACTTGCATCTGCCACGGTCAACGTTAAGGAGATTGATAAACTCATCCGTGCAAAGAAAATAGAAGAAGTACTGGATATTGTTGATCAGGAATTATTAATTAAGCAATTAAAATTCAAGCGAAAGGATGTGCAGCTATTGCGCCTGATATGGCGAAAATTATCTGACCGCAGACAGAACCGTAAATAAACTTTTTTTATTTAAACTCATCAGTGATCCCATGCGCGATGCACAATGCCTTGAGTGCCGCATCACGGTCTTTTTTGTCATTGGTAAGGGTGTCAATCACTTTGTCAAGACTTTCTACCGGTGAACCTATGGGGTCAACCATAAAGGAGCTTTCAAAAACCTCTATATAGATTTCCTTAATCACTGTGGTCAATATCTCAAACAAGGCACGTGCTTTTTCTATACTGACCTTATTGGAAAATGCTGCAGCGTCTCTGTCCGTATGAGCATATAACTTGTCTCTTTGCTCCAGTAAATTCTTGATATGGTCGGCTTCGGTTTCGATAGCTGTTTCCCAGTCATTAATTTTAGTGGGACTGATTAAAGCACTTTCGTATTTACCACCAGGTTTCAATTGGTTGATAAATGCAGGCAAGCGGTATTCATCACTTTTTCTTTTTGACAACAATTTTGACAACTCCAATACGGTGATCCGCCAATTCATGATCATCGTGTGATAAAAAAATTGATTGGCGGTTTTGACATAATTCCGATCGGCATCTGATTCTTGTTTTGAAAGACACGCCACTATTTTAAATGATTCATTGCCGGTCATAATTAACTGGCATATTTCCCAGGTTTCCTTCTTCAATGCTTCTTTGAGTGTTGCTTCCATTGCATCTTGCTTTTGCCTGCAAAGGTAATCGTTCGTTCAAGATTTATCTCTGGTGTAGCACTTACTCGTTGTCTAATTGCACATCAAACGCTTGTTGAATAAGTGGCATTACATTGTCCAGCTCAACGGGGGAAGAAAGTCCAACTTCAATATCGCCATTACCCCACCGACCCAGATCGGTAATGTCCTTGCATAAACCTAACGGATCGTTGATTTTTGCAAAATCCATATTGAGAGAAAGTCGTAACCTCGATTTCTGTGGGACGATGTCAACAAAATTTGTCGACGCTTTGTATGCAATGTATAATTTCTTGAATTCTTCTTTAACTGAAGCGTCGATGTTGAGGATGCGCTTTCTAAGCAGGTTAAACAGATCAAGCATGTCGCCTTTTAAAAATTCATACGTTGAAACTGAATACGCTGCTATTTCAGTTCCCAGAACAGGTTTGTACGTATCCAGTATGTCTGCTGAAAGAGTAGGAGCATACCAGATATCTTTGGCAATTGCTGCCAGTGATTTGGCCCTTGCCTTAATATTTTCTTCATTCCATGTATCAATATTGCGCAACCAGCTGTTCAATCGTATCGGTGAGTTGTCAAAACCGCCGTCGATTTTTTTCTTGCTCGCAAAAGGACGGTCACTTAATTCCGAATTATAACCAGTCAAGGTCAGATTGCCCAGCGTATGTAAATAGGTAGCATGTACGGTTTTCCATTGTTCCCCCAACATTGCCTTCCATTCTTCTGACAAGTTTTCATTCTGGGGCATGATATGTTCTATCGTGTATTCATCTACGTTAGCGAACTCTTTTCGGTTATGGTTTTCCAGTTTACCCAGCAGGTAATTCCGGTTGCGAAAATTATACAGATCCTTCACCACAATTTCTTTTTCAAACTCTGCATCGTTCGGAAAGCGTTTGTACCCATTCATCAACTGAAATTCTGCCATCAGTCCTTCCAGGTATTTTGTTTTTGTAAAGGATTTGTACAGCGTTACAAACGTTTTATTAAGGCTATTGGTTGGTATTCCACAAATAGCTCTTCTGAATACATAGTGTTGCACATATTTGATGATTTCAAGGAAATCAGTTTTTGCAATGATCTTATTTTTATAATCGTCGTACACCGGTAACAAAAATGGATAACTAACATCCACTTTTAGTTTTGAAATCTCCCGAAATGCACCTTGTAAATCTTCGTCTGTATCCTTGTGCAAAACCATATTGACATAATAGCTGGAGAACCGGTAAATATCTTTTACGACCAGCTCAATGTCATTTTTAAGCTCATCATTCCCAAGTACATATTGCTTGAACTGATCATAGACATGGCCGATACCGGGGATGTATCCCAGTTTAACGGATAAGTAATCGCGCATAAACCAGTCAAAGCGAGTGGCATATTCATTACCATAGGCCTGCTCCATCGGGTACCAGTATTTATCATACAATTCGCGCTGCGTATCGACTGGCTGACCCATTAAAACAAAATTACGGATCAAGTCAGCCTGGGAAAGATCCAATCCGGTAGAATTGAGGCTCTCAAAAATCAATTGTGGGTTGTCTTTTTCTTTTTCCAGTGCAACATCTACTACAAACAAGCGCTGCACACCATTGTAAATCTGAACCAGGTTTTCTTTCGAAAGACTGTTTTTAAAAAATTCATAGTTTTCCACAATTCGCTGGGAATATTCACCCATCGGTGGAATGCTCTGAATAAGATTGGTAAAGGTTTCCTTATCCTTTCTGGTGAGCAATAGTTTGAACCGCAGATCGCCCGACTCTTCCGTATTCAATAAATAATAATGCTGCAGTTTGGTCGAACTTGTATCAATGCTGGTCTCATTGTCTTTAATGAAATGGGCGATGGCCGCTATAAGCAAGGAGATTGTAGTAATTCTTTGCTGTCCGTCGATGACCAAAAGCTGGGGCACGTCGGAAATGGTATGAATGCTTTCCTGAAAATACACTACGGAACCAATAAAGTGACCTGTTGATTGTGCATCCTTACTGATCCGGATGATATCTGACAACAATTTTTCGCATTGTGCCAGTTGCCAACTGTAAGTTCTTTGGTATATGGGTATAACAAATTGTTTCGGACCCTTGATTACGGACAGGAGGTTGGCAGCAGACGCTTTCATGTGAAACGAAGATTAATGAAAAGGTTTAGGTTAACTGGTGCTCAATATACCCTAAAATCAGGTAATTAGTTTTCTTACTAAAACATTTTCTTTCGCAAATGCCCACATAATGTACCGCTTTACACGTAAATTTAATGAACGATTAAATTTTGTGTATTAAATCTTGTATGGCGGTACGGATCAATATGCGTGATAATTTTTCTGCTAAAACAAAAAATATAGTAAGTGTAAGGGCTAACTTTCGCTGTTCTAATCCTGCCTGCAAAAAACTGACAACAGCTCCCGGAATAGATGCAACTGCTGTCATTAGTCTGGGAGCAGCTGCGCATATTGAAGGGGCTTCTCCCAGCGGCCCACGGTTTAATGCTGCCATGAGTTCCGGTGAAAGAAAATCCATTTCAAATGCTATCTGGCTGTGCATTGAGTGTGCTACGATGATAGATAAAGAACCCTCGTCCTACCCAGTAAGTTTGTTGCAAGAATGGAAAAAGACCAGGGATGAAACCGTTCGACAGGAATTCGAGGACATTTTTTATCAAAAGAAAATGATCAAATCCCTGAAAAAAAGCGGTAAGAACTATGCGCAGTTGCAAGGCGGAAAATATGGTCCGCGGGAGATAGTTGCCTCGATGAAGCTTTTTGGATTGCAACCGGCTATGTATGATATAAGCAATGCATCCTTCCTCAATATTTTTTTAGTCGCCGTTTGCAGCGTCGCAAAATTTGAATTCCCCAAATTTGTTATTTATAAGAAAAAAAGAGCGCGCATATGGAACGTCGGTAAAATTACTAGTGCTACACCGGAACAACTGTACTTTAGGTTTGACGATATTTTTAATCCTTTCAACAGCAGCTGCAGCATTGTCGCATTAGAGCTTGCTAAAACCATTTTCTTCAACCAATGGGATGAGAAAACCAACAGTAATTTTAAATACACGGATATTCTGCAAGTATTACCTACCGGTCTGGATCTGCATTTAAGGCAAGGTGTTATTGGATTACCTTCCAGTCCCCAGATCAGTTCGTCAGATATTATTGGAGAATTGATTGATGTTAATTTTGTTCTGGGCATTTTGTTAGATGAGGCGACAACAAAGGATTTTTATTACAATATTCAACTGGTAGAAAAAGAAACGGAGGTTGGCAATTATAGAAAACACATCAAGGGGAAATATATTTGGAAAGTTACGGCGCAGTTACGCGTGCAAAATAAAAACTTCACCATATTTGTTCTTTCCTATTACGATAAAAAGGATGGTGGATTGTCAATACACTATGATTGGGTACATAAAAAATTTGGCAGCCTTTGTGAAAAATATTTAAAAGATGTACGATTTCACAAGGAATGTGAATCACTATTTGTATCTAATTTACGCAATGCGTGGCGCTGAAACGCGGATACATAGAACGAATCATTTTTTCCTTGCCTGCCAGTAAGCAAGTTCTTTAAACAGGATATCCTGTTCGCTGGTTAAATCTTCTTCATTGAGTATCATTCCGGCATCGCTGAACAATCCCTCCTCAAAAAGCCGCTCGGCCTCTACCAGCCTCGGGGAAGTGACTTTTAAATTGATGAAAATATTGGCAAGCTCGAGTACATCTATCTTAAATGACTTTTCAAGTTCCAGCAGCTCGCGCAGCGATTTTTCATCTTCTGTTCTTTGGCTGCCGGCTAATCCATCACTGTCTAATGATTTTTTAAGTTCATTCATCTTATTCTGTAAGACTAAAAAATCTGCAGCGCCGTGCAGAAAATTACTCACCTGAACAGAAGTATTGCCGCCCGCTTCAATATTCCTGATTTCTACAGCGGGAGAGGATTGTGTTCTCAAAAACTGCAAAATGGAAACCTGGCCATCGTTTTCAAAATTCAAATCAGCAATTGTACTCATTGTTACGCTGTATTTCTAAGGTGGTTGATGATTTGTATAGCCGTATGGGTCCAGCTATTAGATTCCGGAATGGTAGCAAGAAAGGGTTGAGCGAGCCGGATGGTTTCTTTGGCATGAAAAAACGCGAGCTGTTTATCTTTTCCGTAATTGAGAAAAAACAGGCTTAGATTAATATTTGCTTTTGCCAGATTTGGTTGATTGGACACCGGATCATCGTTCCATAATTCTTTGGCGATTTTAAGCGCTTCCAGGTATTTTGTTTTTGCGGCCGGGAACTGGCTCGCTACTACAAGGGTGTTTGCCCAGTTCATAGCAACTGCACTCTGCAGTATTTTTCTATCCAAAGTTTGCGGAACTTTTCCATTGGATAACAAGTCAAAAGCTTCCTGCAAGCAAGCCAGCGACAGAGCGATTTTGTTTTCATTGCGATAGACATCACCTAAGTTATTCAGGTTCCTGCTCAGTAATAAAGAATAGACGGTGGGCGCTTTTTTTGCATAATCCCTATAAATAGCAATGGCTTTCAGTAAGGTTGATTCGGCTTCAGGAAAATTTTGCAAGGCGCCATAGGCAAGACCAAGATTCGACAAAACTTCTGCTGCGTCTGGCGCAATTGCGTCGTAATCAGCTTCCAAAGCAGGTTTGAAAATCTCATTTGCCTCTTTAAGATTGGCCAACGCCGCTTCGTTGCGTCCCTGTAAGCGGTTGAGCTCAGCAGAATTACTCAGCAATCTCGCCAATTCAAACTGGAAAGATTGACTGTTCTCATTAGTTAGTTTGCGGTATAGCGGAACTGCTTCTGTTAACAATGTATTGGCTTTGTCAAATGCCAGCATCCTGCAGTAAACGTTGGTTAGGTTTCCAATTGCCCTGGCTAAATGAGGCGTTGTAGTTTCCCTATCTTTAAGATTTATTTTCCTGGTTAAATCAAGTGCCAGCTCACCCGTTTTTGCCGCCATTTCCAGATCTCCGCTTTTAAGGTATAAAACCGACAAATTGCTATAAACCACTGCGTTTTCGAGTTCATACGTTTTGCTGTCATTTTCAGCGATCTTTTTATATGCTGCCTCTGCCTCCCTGTAGTTACGAATAGCATTTTCAAACTGCCCAGTTACACTCTGCACATTTGCCAGGTTGTGGTAGGTATCTGCCAGATGAGACAGATCTGATTGCCCCAAGAACGCTCTATACTGGTTGAAAAATAAAATAGTGTTTTTATAATGCAATTCAGCTTCCTTGAATTGCTTAGTTTGAAAATGCAATGCACCCATCGCATTTTGCATTTTAGCGATGTCAAAGAAGTATTCATAACTTCCCAGCGATATCGCTTTCTGATATAATGCCACTGCCTTGTTAAAAGCCAGCGAGGCATCCGCATTTTTGTTGTTGTGTGTGTGAACGAGCGCAAGGCTCCAGTATGTGCGCGCTTTTTCAGGAACAAATCTTATCTGATCAACCAGGATTAATTTGTCTGCAATTGGAAGGCATTTTTCGAAGTTTGCTCCCGCCTTATCAAACTGCTTATAGTTTAATAGAAAATTCCCGAAAGCATACAGACTCGAAAAATAGTTTTCAGGCGCATCGGCATGTGCTGCTGAATGGAGGGATTTTTCAAAAAATAATATTGTCTTTTCAAAGCGGTCGGGAAGCTCGTAATTCAAAGCCGTCAAGTTGGCTTTGATCATAAATTCCTTTGCGTTGATAAGGAGTTTGTGATAGACTTCCTTTAATGCTTCATCAGCTATCGCTAATTTTTCTGTCTCTTCGGCTATAACATCAATTGCTGCAGGCTGCAGCGCAGTGTCTGATAAACCAAGTTTGCCCTCATACAGCAGCTCTTTTAAGAAATAACTGCCTGCAATCTGGGCATATTCTGTTTTATGAATGGTTTCAGCATACGCCAATAGATCTAAAATAAAAGACTGTTCAAGATCGGTAAGCGTCTTCAATTCGGCTGTAAGCAATTCAGCTGAACGGGATTGTCCTGAAAGCGATGCTTTTAAAAGGTTCGCTTCTTTGGCTTCAATGTCGGTTTTGAGTTGCTGGTATTTGTCTACATAGGACAAAAATTGACGGATTTCAATACTGATATTGCGACTCGCTTTTATCTTTTCAACTTCCACCTTTAAAAGTTTGGGATCCGAGAGAATCCTGATTATTTTGTCGCTCATACTGTACCGTTTTATCCTGGGTGATAGCAAGTTTTAAGATAAATAATTTCGATATATTTATCTAAACTTTTTGCCATGGAAAATAACGTCAACACTTCCAGTCCGGCCAGTTCCGCTACGCAGGTCGCAAAGGCGCAAAGAAACCCGTCTTTGTTTGTTTTCTCCGCTGTTTTTTCCCTGCTGGTCGGTTTTTTGCCCACTTTTATGCCGGATAGTATTAAAACATGGCTCATAGCAAAAATGGGCGCAAATGCCCCTGTCATTTGGATAGTTGTGTTTGTCCTGGTGGCAGTTGTTTTTATTGGCGTTTCCTACCGGCTGTGGCGGGAGGATAAAAAAAATGCCAGCGGTAAAGGAGGGGTTATTATTAAAGGAATTAAGTCCGGGGGAACCACCCATGTGAATTCCGCAAAGCCTGGAGATTTTATAGCAAGCGATATTGTAAGCGGAAAAGACACGGAGGTAGAAGTAAAAAATAATGGGGTGACTGATGTACAGCAAGTCGAATCCACAGCAGGCAACACGACGATAAAAACAAGCGAACTGTGAAAAAAGGTCTTGTGGTGAACGGCCTTGACGCAGCAAAAGACTCCCATGTAGATGTATTGCTGCATATTAAAAACGCAGCACCAATCGAGGTGCTCATAGCCAATATTGAATCCGGCCAGGATACGGATATTGTCATCCATTCCTATTTTCAACACAGTGCAGATTACCTGCGATTATCGGAGCGGATAGCGCAACAAAAGCGCTTACTGGATGAACTGCATCCTCTCAAAAGTGATCATTCCGAAAAATCGGTGGAACAAGCCAGGCTTGAAGACCTGATCGCCGCAAAAAATAGCTTCGTCGCCAATGCCCTAAGGCTGGCAGCCGCTTTTAACAGTATTCCACATCTTACCGAACGCCTTGTACAAGCGAAAACCTATTTTCAACAAGGGAATATTTTAGCAGCAGACAAAATATTGCAGGAAGAAGATCTTTGCAATGACCAGGCAGCCCTGCTCGCGCAGATGGAATACCTAAGCAAACGGGAGGTGCTGTTAAATGAAGGGAGTAAAGAAGGGCCATTATGAGAAAGGAAAAAAACGTTGCGAAAAAAGTTTTTTTTTCAAGTGAAGGGTCCACGACTATTTTTCTATCTGCCACTGTCAGGGAAAAATTTGAGCTTGCGCTCAGCGATATAAAGTCTTCTGGTCATACCAGTATACATTTGAATGAGTTCTATGATGGATTTGATGTGTACCAGGCGCTGCGTTTCAAAAAAGACCAACTTCAAAAGAAGATAAAATCAGTAAAGCCTGGTGCTGTGAAACTTGTTAAACTCCAGGCATCTTACCAGCAGTTATTGTTACAAGAGTCTACGATGCGCAGAGACATTCTGGAACTAGCGTTGCTTTTAGAAAAATCCGGTGACAGCGACACGATGGTTGTTGTAAAAAATGAATTCAAAAATGGGCAGCTGACGACCATTGACAAACTTCTTTCTGAAAAAAAACTGAACGAAAACGCTGTCGCTATTGCAAAGAATAAAACAGCCATTGCAGCTGTCTCAGAAAGGTTGATGGATAATGCCAATGAGTTTGTGATTAAGGCCCAGCTAACGAATTTAATGTATACATCCGATCAACGCTTTGCAAAAGCCGTTGGCTTTTTTGAAAAGGGATTAGTATCTGCTACCGCTTCCCGCAATCATTTGTTTGTAACGGATTACCTGATCGACTTTGCTGTTTTTATGCAAAACCACCACCGCTTTGATAAGGCGCTGGATATTTATTCCCAGGCAGAGCAATTCAGTGAAGGGTCAGCTACCGGCATTGATAGCTCCGAGTACTTAATCAAGCTATCCTCCATTCACAACAACCGTGGAGCGATTTTTAAAGAAAGCAATGATCTTTTCCAGTCGAACTTTTTTTACGAAAAAGCCCTGAACAATCTACAGCAGTCAGCACATGACGGTAATGCAGGAGCAAAAAGTTTGCTGATCAATGTCCTTAACAATAGCGGCCTTCTTGCCATCGAGAAAAAAGCGTTTGCTGAGGCCGAAAACTATTTCAGTGAAGCTATTGCCATCCTTCATTCCTTGGCAAGCTCAGGGAGTAAAAACTATTCAGCCAGGCTGGCGCTGCTCTATCATAACCTGGGTAACCTGAAAGCAGATCAGGAAAATTATACCGCTGCGAAAAAAGCTTACGCGGAAGCACTTGGTATACGCCGCAGCTTAGCGAAATCCAATGCAAATGAATTTAGGCCACAGGTTGCGATGACCCAGTTAAACATCGCACTGATCGAAATGGATTATGATAAAATGGAGGATGCAAAAAAAGCATTCACTGAAGCCCATCGCATTTATAAAGGACTGGCCGAGCAAAATCCGGAAGCGTTCAATGCTGATTTGGCCCTCACGCTGTATAACTATGGCAATTTTTTTGAAAAGCAATGGAAGTATGGAACTGCGGAAAAATATTTATCAGCATCTATCTTGCTTTATCGTGGATTAGCGATGGCCTCGCCGGCCGTTTTTAACCGGCCGCTTGCACTTGCATTGAATGCTGCCGGACTTATTGCAGCCAACACAGGGAACTACCAGCACGCCGCTAAGTCATACAAGGAAGCATTATCGCTTAACAACAAATACACTAAAAAAGATCCTCAAACATTCCTTCCAGACACGCGTATGTTTCTAAATAATATAGGAACACTTGAGAAAGACAACGGCCATTTCATTCACGCTTCGCGCTATCTTCAGCAGTCCTTAAGGGTTTGCAGGAAGCTGGTCAACACCGCCAGTCCGGTATTTATTCCGGATTTATGTGATTCGCTGAATAACCTCGGTTTGTTAAAACAGGAAATGGCCGACTACCGGCAAGCAGCTATTTTACTGGCGGAATGCCTGCAACTACGTAAACGCCTTTTCGAAGAAAACCCGGAAAGATTCGCAAGTGACTATGGTGATGCCCTGACCAATATGGGTGCGCTCAAATTGTCTTTAAAGGAAAGTAAGGCTGCCCTTGACTTTTATTTGGAAGCGCAACAGGTTTTTGCGCTGCTTTACAAAAAGGATCCGGTTGTCTATCATGCGGATTATAGTATGTCCATCCACAATAGCGCATTAGCCTGGGTTGAGCTGAATGATTATCAGCAAGCAGAAAAGTTATATCTAACAGCGCTTGGCCATTACCGCGTTCTCGCAAAGCAAGAACCAACATTGTTTATAGCCGACCTGGTAATGGTACTCTACAACATAAGTGAGTTTTACCAGTTGCATGTCCCCAACAAAAAGAAATCCATCCGCATGGCCAATGAAGCGATAGCCATCATTTCACACTTTCCTAAACAATATGCGTTAGCTGATTTCCAAAAAAGGACGCAGGTCATCTTAGCTAACTGGCACCATTAGTTTTAAATGGGAGTAAACTGATGCGAATAACTGATTCGAATAAATGAATGGGTAATATTCAACAGGAACCTAACAATTGTTTGGATTTTTATTAGTTTTACTGAACGTGAGGGGAACAGTTGCATTAAGTAATGGGCGAAGCAAGCTTCAACTTTAAAACCATTTGAACCATAGTTTTTCATATATAGAAAGAGATCTGCCAAAGGAAATTGCGGCCGGTAACGCGGAAGCGTTCACGCAGCTCTATGATCAATATCACCAGCGGATTTATAACCTGGCTTTGCATATTACCCGTACAGAACTGATAGCGGAAGACCTGGTGCAGGATGTCTTTATCAAAGTCTGGGAAAAACGGGCAGGATTGTCTGCTGTAGATAATATCAACGCGTGGCTTTATTGAAAGTGGTAATCTTCGTTCGCCCAGTGCGATTGTAGGAAATCATAATGTACTAGCGATGAGCGATGAACAGACTAAACTTCTTACCAAGCTGATTGAATCTCAAATTGCCATGACTGAAAAGGTGATGCAATTACTGGAGAAGAAATAAGTAGAGCAGCAACCATCGCTATTTTCAACACCACTTCACTACTTTATTGACACATCCTTGATTGGCCTGTCCGGGCTGATGCCGTTCCTGCGCGTATTTGCGTAGCGTTTCTATCTTTAAAAACATTTACGTGGATTTTGAACTTATTCCCCGCAACGGGGCTCAGATCGAAGTAGTCACGGAGCTGCCATCGGTCTATGCACCGGACCAGTTAATGGGCGGTAGTGGCATTATGGCAAAAGCCGACTTTGGTAATTTTTTATTCTGGCATTACCCGGGCGATGGCTATGCTATCTGGAAAAATGTATATGATATTAAGCGCGACGGCAGTGTCACCGGGCTTATCAAGAAATCCATCCTGGAACTTTCCATTATGTACGAAAACAGTTTTGCCATTGAATGGAAAGATATTATCAAGGGAAAACTGGATCACGGCAAGATAGAAATGTATGGTGCGCCTGGCGCTGAGAACACGGCATTATTTAAAGGCGGTATGCGGTTCAGCACGATTGATTTTCATTTTCAGTCCTATTTCCTGGAAGCTTATGCAAAACATTTTCCCTTACTAGATGCCTTCTTAGCTAAAGTCAGCACCGGCTCTCCGGTTAAACTATTTAACACGCAGCAATTTATTTCCCCGCGTATGGAAACTGCTGTCCGTGAAATGCTGCAGTATCGTTTTACCGATGAACTGGCGCCGCGGTATTATGATTCTTATGTTCACATTATTATTATCCTGCTGTTAGAGCAGCTGGCTGGTTTTACACCTGGTACGCGCAGGTTTTCTGCATATGATATTGAAGTTGCCGTAGAAGCAAAGCGCCTGTTAAGCCTGGAGAGAGGCTATGCGCACACAGATAATTATACCATTCCCCGGTTATGCCGTTTGCTCAGCACCAACCCGTATAAATTGAAAACGAGTTTTCTGTATTGCTTTGGCATGACCATCGGCAAATACAAAAAGAAAATGCTCATGAAGCAGGCGCGGAGCCTGCTCGAAAGCGGTGTCAATAAACTGGATGAGGTGGCCATGATACTGGGCTATGCATCCCCGAAAAGTTTTGGAACTGCTTTCAAATCTTTCTTTAAGTATCCGCCGGGGGCGGTGATGAAGAAGAAGTAACGAGGGCAAAAAATTGAATTTTTTACCCTCGTTTTTGGAAAAAGCCGATCGGATAAAAATCGTCTATAATCGTATAAAATCGGATATTTTTTATGCTTATTGTACAGGTAATTGGGTAAGAATCGTATATAATCGTATAAAATCGGATATTTTGATGGGAAAAATTGTGCTGGCAATCGTTTACTAGTCTTACACCTTCAAGCCGGGATTTTGCACGGTTTTTTTGATCTAAATCGTACCATTAAATACTTTTTTCTAACCGAGGTAAGCATGCATCCATCGGAAATTTGTGTAGTCAACAGCCATACTGACGACACAAATTGTATTTTATGTTCAACTCCATTTCCTGGTCTGCCTATATTCAATTCATACTCGTTGCCTCACTGGTGTATTATGTTATAGTGCTTTTGATCTATTACCGCAAAGACATGCTGCACCTTGCAAAGGAAGGTTTTCCGGGAAAGAAAAAATTGGTAACAGCTATAGTAAATCCTGTAAGTATTCCAACAAAGGAACCTGTTGTTTCAACAGATGAAACGAACAATAATATTATGTTCTCTTCTGTGCATGATCTGCTGGAAGAATTCAAAACATTGTTCCCGGAAGCTGGCCAGAAAAAATTTATCAAAGAAGAATTGATTGTCGCGGTACAAATCGCTCTTAAAAAATATAGTACAATAAAAGGTACCGTATTTCAAATCGCCGTGAACAACCAGGTAGTGCAGCACGCCAAGGATTATTGCGGATTTGAGCTGGACCAATATGACATTAAATGTATATGGGAATAGAACGCAATTGCCCTGCCCAGCGTGAAGTGCAGGAAAAGCAATTGCAGGGTAGTAGTAACCGGGTGGGGCAATGAATGCCTGTAGATTAAATGCCTGCTCCGTCAATCGCAGTTGGTCCGGAGCAGGCACTACAGGGCGGCCTGCCCCTAACCCCCCTCCGGTGGAGGGGGAACAAAAAAGATTTGTGAAGTTGTAAATCAGTGTGTGTATGAAAATAGTGTGTGTGAAAAGAGCAATGTTATTTCTATTGGTTGCCATTATCAGTTGTAGAAAACAAGATTCGATCAATGAACAACTAGAATCGGTTAATGATCCGGGCTTAATACTGCATCCGAGGTTACCGCCCATTCCACGTATACCCTTGACTATTTCTAAATGCATCAATTCTTACCAGGATATTATAGCTGCATTGGGAAGTAACAGGGTAACCATTACTAAAGTGATATTGGAAAGTGGTGCAGTAATTGAACCAGGTGGAGATATTTCTTTTATCACTTATGACGCCATTGACACGCAGCAACCTAATTCTCTTTTCAATTCAAAACTTTCTGTTGAATGGCGATGGCCGAGTGGTAATTGGCAACTGAGTACAGCTGATGTGTGGTCGTTGGGATGTGGCCTCCTCCCAACCTCCTCCAACGGAGGAGGAGTAATGCCCCAGTATACAAATATCATAAAGGGCCTTGATACCATTCTTGTGAATACTTGTTTTTATTGGAGCACTAGCATGCATACGGGAGAGAGGGTTGATTATTTATACCTCCCCTAACCCCTCCTGAATGAGGGAAATAAAAAAAAGAAATGCATTTATAAATATTTAAAGCAACGTGTGTATGAAACTGTGGAGAGTGAACTGCTCAATGAGCAAGAGAAGAATGATATGCGCATCAGTAAGTGTAGTGTTATTGTTATCTAGTATTAAAAGTATGGCACAAGATGGTGCTGCCGGTATCAACGAAGCCAATACAAAAGTGCGTGGCTACTTTGATGCTGGTACGAATCTCATGTATGCCATTGGAGCGATCCTCGGACTCGTAGGGGCTGTGAAAGTGTATCAGAAGTGGAACGCAGGAGATCCCGATACGGGCAAAGTAGCAGCGGCATGGTTTGGTAGTTGTGTCTTTCTTGTTGTCGTTGCTACTGTTATTAAAAGCTTCTTTGGAATCTAAAGGCGATCCCTACCGCCAGTCTCCCATAGTTGGAGGGCATAAAAACTTCAAGAAATAAATAGTTATGAGAATGACATTGTACGTGGCATTGATTGCCGCAGTAAGCTCTATTGCTTGTACGAAAGAAAAGCTATCAGTCTGACAAATCGATACTGTAAGAGTCAGGCTATCCATTGTAGATGCCTATGAGAGAATACATCCACGTTAAACCGATTACAACGATTTTATGCATCATCGGAAGTCTCCACGGAAATTCACCGTTACTGACAGGCACCTCAAGAAAGCAAAGCAAATAGAAGATTATTTAACCAAAGATTTCTCTGTATTGCATTCAGTGAAGGAATTGGCGGACATGGTGGTATTGACAGAATTGGAATTGCAAAACGCTTTTAAAATGTTGTATGGTAAAACAGTGTCGCTGTATGCACGCGAAGCCAGGTTGCAATATGCGCATCAGCAACTGGCGCAGACAGACCAGCCTTTGCGCGTTATTTGCGAGCTGGCTGGTTATCCGGATCCCAGTAATTTTTCGACGGCATTTGTCAAACAGTTTGGTTACCGCCCCGGGACAGTCCGCAATAGCGCCGGACTGACAGACAAAACTATTGCAATCAAAAAGATAAAAGTATAGCTAAAAACAACAGTGCCGGTCGGCTATCATGTCTTTTATTTCTTACGCTCGAAATATTGCACAAGTTGTTTTAAAATTATTTCCTGATTCGGAGTCCTGTTTTGCGTATGCTGTAAAATCGTTAGGTCGTTTTGATACAATGAGTCAAGTTTAACATCTAAGACTTTTTGCCTGGCTTTGGTATAATTTGTATCATTCACAAATGTATTAAGCAACAAATCGAATGCTTTGTCCTTCACTTTATTTGTATTTATCAGGGATTGTGGTCTGTCTATTTTTGCGATATATAATTCACGAAGCCTATCGAAAAAAATAGCATAAGGCACGTAACAATACCCTTTCACACCCCAATCAATTCCCCATGAGTTTAGTAAAATAAAATTAGCATTGTCATATCCCACGCATAACATCGCATGATAATCGTCTATATCTGTACTTTGAGGTGTCCAATAAAAAGGAACCAAATCGTTTTTATGCGCATATCCATCTAAATCCATATTTTTGGAACTCCATAGACCAACTATCAGTGGAATGCCAGCCGATAAATAAGTTTGACAGGTTGATAAACTTCTGTCAATTTGAAAAAACCGGTAACCCAGGTATTGTTTTGCCAAATCGTTTTCCGAATTTGTTGGGGGCTTCGAACATTGATTCAAATTACCCGTATACGGAAAATCACTCCATTTGCAAATGCCATGAGTGTTCACAAAAGGAAAAATATCCGTATAGTCTACTCCTGTGTTACAATCTGTTGACTGCGCTTCGTTTTTGATGGAATTAAAAACAAATGACGGACTGAATATTTTGGAATAGTTAGGTATGTTGTTCACAACATCATAACTGTACCCACCCCTTCTTTTTTCATAATAGGAAACCAGGTAATAAGCTATTGTAAATGCTGCACAAGAGCCCTGATCCAACTGATCCCCTGCCGGAGGCATCAAATCCTGAATCGTAGCCGTTTTTCTGAGTAAAAATTTTTGCGGCAGAGAGTCAAAGGGAATTAATGTGAGCAAATCCCTTTTTGGCAACATGAGACCTCTGCGGCTTTTTTTATGCTCCTGAAAAACGACTTTATACAGATAAAATCCCAAAAAGATTACGCAAAGAAGTATCAGCAGAAGTATGATTCTCCGTCTTATTTGGTTTTTGGGGTGCTGTGCTATACTCATGACTGTGGTCTTCTTGCTGTTCTTGCTGGTGCGATTGATTCAATATTCATATCCGCCCTGATTCCCACTGTTAATATCTTCAAATTGTCAAAGGCTTTGTACTTACTCTGCCCCAAAACTCCCCGCCATTCAGCAAAGAAATACGTCGGTGTTTTCGAATATTTGTTTGACAGTTTTGTTTGCAGTGAAATTAACAGGTATCGTAAATCAGTCACATCGGTACCAAATACTTTTTTAAATGCTTTTTCCGATTCAGAAGTAGAATTGTGCCAGCCGTAAGTGTATTGAATACCAACCATGAAAAGATCTGAATACGAATAGCCGATTCCTGTCCTCAAATTGTGCTGGCTGATGATGGTATTGGAGTCTGCAAAATTTGAAATTAATTTGTAACCAAAGTTAATGGGAGACCAGACGATTTGTCCTTCTCCGGCTTTAAACCTAAGAAACATATTGATCTTTATTCCCCCTACACCTGGAAGCATTAACCCAGGAAGATAGGATGCAGAGTCTTTTACGTCGATCTGCCCGGCTGCATATGGATTAATGGATAAATCCCATTTAAAAACTTGCGTAGTAGTTTCTATTGGCTTCTCAACCAGTTGTTTGTTTTCAACAACTTTTATCTTGGTTTTGGTTGTTTTTGATTTTGTAACAAGTGTTTTTGACCAACCATAGTCGATAACAGGCGTAAGGTTGCTGAAACCTTTTTTATTACCTGAAAAATTATAGGAAAGAAGTGCACCTATTACATTTTTATTATCACCTTCCTGGGTAGAATTCGTTCCATCTGTTACTTCTTTACCAGTTGCATTCGCATCAACATTGCCAAAGCCTGGGTCCTTGGGGATTGAATCAACATGTAACGAGTCCACAGGGTTTTGTGCATAAATGCAAATACAAAAAAATTGCAGGCATACCAATAGAAATGATTTCATACTCGAAGGTTTATGAGGGGTTAAAAAATGCAGTTGTGTAATCTATCTTTTTTACGATTAATTCCTACTGTACAAAATTTTTTTTGCGTGTAAAACTTCACTGATGACCAGCAGCTTTTCATAGGCGGGACTTCCGATTGGATCCGGACCTTTTTTTATTTCTTTCCATGCTAACCCGCCAATCGCCGGCGTACTTTCCTGACCTGTTATAATGCAGTTGTGCAAATCTTCGATGGTAACTGTAATGATGGCATGAATATTATTGAAGATTATCTTGTCCTTGGTAATGATTGCATTCGGCTCTAATGAAAACTCATAGCCCAGTTGTTTTAAAATCTTCATAATATGGAAACGAAAATCCGCATCGGAATTGAATGCGTCTGTATTTACATGAATTGCAGTTGTGTTTTTATTGGCTACCATGTCCCAGGTACTGTGATCGTTTCTACCTTGTGCCGAAATTGTAGCTGAGAACAATATTGCATAAAGCGCCAGTATGATTTTAATATGCATCAGACTTTGGTTTATTTATACTTTCCGGAATATTGCAGATATGCAGTTAAAGGAGAATGGACCAGTCTTGATAGGGAGGATTTGAATCAACTCTCAGGCATTTGTAAGGTAATACATAATTGTAAATTAAGAATCATTCTTATAATATTTTTTCATTATTGAATACTTGCAGGTTGAATTTGGATAGGTGTTTTCCCTTACAGGGGCTGACTAACTAATCATGAATTGTCGTTTGAAACAATTGATCGCTTGTTCCTTTGAGGTTCATTGTGTTCGCAAATTCACCAAAGCATGTTTGCTAATTCATATCGATTTATTGTTCCTGCTGCCGGAGATTTGCAATTATAAAGTAAAGGACCAAGGTGAACAGTGTTTATCCAATCAATAAAGGCATTAATAAGAGCATAGAGTTCCGCGGTTTAAAGGCGCAATACATCTGGTATTTGGGTGGTGGAGTAGTAGGCTTATTGGTGTTGTTTGCAGCAATGTATTTTATTGGTCTCAATACATTCATTTGTTTAGGGGTGATATTAATTGCCGGCGCTGGATTGTTTGTGTTTGTATTTCGATTGAGTAATACCTATGGAGAATTTGGAATGATGAAGAAGATGGCGCAAAGGCGGATGCCGAAGATTGTGAGGAGTAAATCAAGAGCAATGTTTAAAAAATTGTGAAGATGGAAAAGTGGTTGAAGGATATTTTACCGGTACAGGGTGTGGAGCATGATTGCATCTTATCAAAAATGGGAGATGTTACGGTGGTGTATGAATGTATACTGCCGGAGATATTTACGCTTTCTAACCGGGAATATGAAGCATTTCACCAGTCGTGGATAAAAGCATTGCGCGTGTTGCCGAAGCAATCGGTATTTCATAAACAGGATTGGTTTGTGAATAGCAAGTATAAAGCGGATCGGTCTAAGCAGGAAGCAAGTTTTTTATCACGCAGCAGTGAGGAGTTCTTTGATGGCAGGCCATTTCTTGATCATCATTGCTATATCATGCTGACGAAGAAACCAGCCAACAGGAGAGCGGCTTCTTCTTTATTTTCTACACTGCTGCGTTCTTCCATAGTTCCCGAAGAAACATTAAAGCCGCAAATACTGCAGGATTTTTTGGATGCCTGCGGACAGTTCAAAAGGATTATGGAAGACAGTGGGTTTGTGCAGTTGCGTAGATTAACTGACGAAGAACTGCAAAGCAGTCAAACACATGCGGGATTGATTGAACGGTATTGTTATTTATCCGAAAGCAGCCATGAAAGAATTGTAAAGGATATTGTTTACAAAGATGGATTGTCTGTTGGTACGCAGCATTGTCAGATCTATACATTGGCGGATGCAGTGGACTTGCCGGCGCTTTGTGGTTCGCGCATCAATTATGATAAATATTCAACGGATAAAACAAAATTCAGTATCGGTTTTGCATCCGGGTTAGGTCAGTTGTTATCCTGCAACCATATCTATAACCAGTATGTGTTTATCGATGATGCGGCGGTCACGATTAAAAAACTTGAGAGTAAAAGATTGCGGCTACAGTCATTGTCTGCCTATTCAAGAGAAAACTTAATTGCACGTGATGCCACCAATGATTTTTTAAATGAAGCGATATCCGAATCGCGGCTGCCAGTTAAAGCACATTTTAATATCCTGGTATGGACAGACACAATAGATAAACTTAAGGAAATAAAAAACCTGGTATCAAGCGCACTGGCCCAGATGGACGCGGTACCGAAGCAGGAGCTGTCGGGTGCGCCACAGATCCACTGGGCCGGGATGCCGGGGAACGCTGCTGACTTTCCGTTGAATGATACATTCGACACGTTTGCCGAACAGGCCACTTGTTTCTTTAACCTAGAAACGAACTACCGATCTTCTTTCAGTCCATTTGGTATACGCCTCGGTGACCGCCTGACGGGAAGGCCTGTACATGTGGACATCTCCGATGAACCTGTGAAACGCGGGATTTGTACGAACCGAAACAAGTTTATCCTCGGACCGAGCGGTTCCGGCAAATCCTTTTTCACCAATCACATGGAGCGCAGTTACCATGAGCAACAAACCCATGTGGTGATCATAGATGTGGGTCATAGCTACAAGGGGCTTTGTGATATGGTGTGTGGTTATTATTTCACCTATTCCGAAAAAGATCCGATTCGCTTTAATCCTTTTTATATCGGAGATGGCGATGCACTGGATACAGAGAAAAAGGAATCCATCAAAACGCTGTTATTGGCTTTATGGAAAAAGGACAATGAAACTTTTGGCAGAAGTGAGTATGTGGCACTCAGCAATGCATTGCAATTGTATTTTGAAAAGCTCAATACTAATACTTCATTGTTTCCCTGCTTCAACTCCTTCTATGAATTCTTACAAACTGATTTTGTTGCTGTATTGAAAACCGACCAGGTTAAGGACAAGGATTTTGATGTCACTAATTTTTTATACGTGCTGCGGCCTTATTTTAAGGGTGGTGAGTTTGATTATTTGTTGAACGCAACTGAGAACCTCGATCTACTGCAACAACGCTTTATTGTTTTTGAGCTGGACAATATCAAAGATCACCCGATATTATTTCCTGTTGTAACGCTTATCATCATGGAGGTATTTATTTCTAAGATGCGCAAGCTGAAAGGTATCCGCAAGACTATATTAATTGAAGAAGCCTGGAAAGCTATTGCGAAGGAAGGGATGGCGGAGTACATCAAATATTTATTTAAAACGGTACGTAAGTTTTTTGGTGAAGCGATTGTGGTAACGCAGGAAGTCAAAGATATTATTTCATCGTGTTTATGTGTAACAGAAATGTGTGTTATGGAATTAAATCAAACGATGAGACAAAAGAGACTATCAACAGAAGAAATCATAGTGTCGCCTGATCAATGGCAGCGGGTCAAATCTTTTATAGCAGCTATCGACGATGATCCACGGATAACAGTTTTTCATATCAGCATCTATATATCGCTATTATATGAATGGGAATTAAAGGAGTTTGCACAGCCATTGCCTGTTTCAGCAAGTATTATTCTCGAGCACGCCAAGATTTCAAGTCCGGCTACCTGGCATAAATGTATACGAGCATTGCACGCCTGGGGTTATCTGGAATATTTACCCTCTTATAGTAATGTGCTGGGAAGTAGCGTCAGGTTCAAATAAAGCTATTGAGTTTGCGCTGTATTTTTTCAAGTAAGATGTGCCCGTTGTTCATACCATCAAGCAGGGGTGCGAATTGTGAAAATTAACACATAAGTGTTTACCATTACGAGACTAGGCTGTGTGCTTCGGTACGCTGCAGGCTATTCGTCAGCATACACCTATTTGCGCGCAACAAAATGCTTCAATACTCTTTTATGACAATCAAACAGATAGGCGGATTGGCTGAATTTTTATAAGACAAAAATTTTATTTGCTCGTAATCCCGGTCCCGTTTTTTTTCAAAAAACCGTATTTTCCCTTATCTGAATTTTGATTTTTTTGTCTATTTTCAATGTAATACTTTTTCGGTCATCACCCCATCATAGCCCGACCCTTTGCTAATGACGCAATAAGATTTTGTTATCCTCTGAACTTCCTGGTCCCTTTTTATTATCAACGATATTAACTGTATAGGCTACGCAGGCGGAACAGTGTTATGTCTGCTGCAGTACTGTCACCTCTAAACCAAAACTGACTATGCGTAAACGGTATGCTATCTGCTGCTATCTACTTTGTTCTCTTTTCCTGTCAACTACCGGATTTGCCCAGGCTCAACATGTCGAAAATCCGCTTAATTACGGTCTTCGATCTGCCTTCAATTATTCTACGATCACAGGTCTTGGCACCACTATACTCAGTGAACCCTATTTCATCAACTATTCAATGAAGGAAAAAAACCGCTATGGTTGGGGACTGCTTGGTTTTATCAATTACCGGGCGATTGATGCGCTGGCATTGGAAATGGAAATAGGGTACTCACAGCAGGGAGGCGATTTGAATTTCAATAATTATGAAAAGGATTTTAATTACAGGATGCAATTCAAATACCAGTACCTGAACCTACATGGAAGATTGAAATTATATCCGTTCAATCTGATAGATGCTGCAGCAAACAATGAGCAGCCCTTTAAAAATGGCTTGTTTATAGCAGGCGGGCTTCAGGTTGGTGCGAATCTCGGTAACGACAACATTGTGTATACTTCCGGGGGAACCGGTCGTATGGCGGCATTCGGTTCTGATCTTGATCAGCAACAGCAAATACGCAATGTTATTAAAGGCGGTACCAATGCAGGTGCCTGTTTTGCAGCAGGATTTGAGTTTCCTGACTGCGGTGTTGCCATCGATTTCAGGTATTACTTCAGTCTCACAGATGTCGTGAAAACGCAGGCAAACTCCTACAACTTTATAGAGACTACCAACACCAATAAGGTTTTGCAGTTTACCATCAGTTATGATTTCTCGAAGTTTTCAGGTAATTAACATTCATTCACTATACACGCTTTATGAAACCTTTCCTCCTCCAATGCTGCCTGTTGATGATACTCGTGGGTTGTTGCCTCGCCGGCAGTGCACAGCCATTTATTCCTCCGGCCTTGTCACGTCCCGTTTACTGGCTGGTGACCAATACTACAACAGCAAATGGCAGTGTATTTGAAAACAGGGGAAATGACACCGTAAGACTTCCAGGTATTTACGCAAACCAACCTACAGGCGCCATCAATTTTAATCCTGTAACAAAGTTAACAGCTGCCAATAGCACAAAAATTCCTGTTCCGGTAACCGCATTATCGCAGGCAACCATATTTACCGTTTATCAATCAGATGATACAACCACTGAAAATATTATCTGGAACTTCTCTAAAAAAGATACTGCAAAAATTATCCTTACTACCAACCGGCTTTCTGACCTGACAACCTATAGCTACATGAACTTCACAGATCGGGTCCGCAAAAACCCTAAGCTCAATATTTACATGCAGAGCAAGACACCTGACACTACCAGTGACGGTTCCTGGATGTTTCAAATTGGTGCGCGCGCAGTCTTACCTGCATTGCCTGTCAATGATTACAAAGTCCGCATTCCGGAAATGATAGTATACAACCGGATACTTACTTCGGAACAGCGGCTGAAGATAAGTTCCTATCTCGCTTTAAAATACGGAATCACGCTAACTGACCCGTCTGCCCTGTATACCAATGGCGCTGGATTGCCGGTATGGGAAGGCAATAATTACACAGTTTACCATCACAATATTGCAGGCATTGGCCGGGATGATTCAACCGGGTTGATGCAAAAAAAGTCAGGAAGCGGTAACCTTCCCGGCCTGTTGACCATCTCTGCAAAAGATTCGCTGGCGGACAATACGTATTTGATATGGGGCGACAATGATAAACCACTCACCCCAGATGCTGCCATACCTGGTATGCCTGCAGCTCTTCAAAAAAACTGGCGGTTGATCGCCACCGGTACAAAGCGGACGCTGCTCACAGATATAGACATTGATACAAAACAATTCGATATACAGCCAGCACAACACCAGGTGTTTTGGATAGGTGTCAATGAAAATCCGGAAGCTCAGATGGATCCATCGGCAACGATTTTTTACAAAATGAATTCAATGGACACCAGGGGATTTGCGCACTTTTCGTCTATTAAGTGGAATACCTCGATTTCAAAGCAGACAATGTTTATTGTCCCTGCTAAAGAAATACTGTTGACTACTGCGATTACACAGGCGCAGTGCCAGCCGCAGGTGAGCGGTGGTATCGCAGTAAGTATTCATGGTGGCACAGCCCCCTTCATAATTACGGTAGCTGACAGGACACGTGAAAAAATATACCAGGCATCCAATGATGGTACAGCTGTATACCGGCTTGAACAACTCGGAGCTGGTAAATACAGCGTTCGTGTCACAGATAACAACGGAAACATGGCGGTTGATTCTTTTTTTATCAGCAATAATGATCTGCCAGTGAACACAACGCTTCCGGTTGTCACGCAAATCCCGGTTAACTCCTATGTTGATCTGGATGCCAGTGCGGGAAATCCACCCGATGTCACCTATGCATGGACAGGTCCCAATGGTTTCAATGCAGCGCAGCCAACTATTCATGTCAGCAAAGCGGGTTTGTATACCCTGATAATGTCGCGCAATGGCTGCAGTAACCAACAGGAGATTACTATCCTGAACAAACCCGAGAACATATTTGACAACGCAATTAAACTATTCCCTAATCCGTCAACCGGGAATTTTACAGCGGCCGTTAGTCTGGGTTCTCCTGCCAGTGTAAGTATGGATGTGTATGACGGAAACGGAAAGCGGGTAAGTCGTGTACGCCAGGAGGGAAAGGCCAATTACCAGTTCAGCCAAACCCTTTATGCTACCGGAGTGTACAAACTTGTGTTCAGTGCGGGACAGTACAGCGCTTCACGTCAGTTAATCATTGCCAAATAAAATTAGCGTCCACACCTGTGTGTGGTCTGTAAAATATAAATAAAATCGTTCATCAACTTTATGCTATGAGCAAGTACTTGCTTTTTACGATAATGATCATTTGTTTTTTCACGGGTGCACCGGCTTTACACGATGAAAAACCAATGGGCATTGCCGAAATCACCTCCTCTGTTGGGCAGGTGTTTACGCTGACTGGTAACGCTGGTGGAGCGCCCATTGCAGCTGCCGGTCAAAAGACAAATGCAAGCACCCGCATTTTTCAGGCAGATATTGCACAGGGAACGATTGGTACAGAGAATGAAGCAGCAGAAGATAATGTGTACGATAATATCTTTCACATTCAATTGCCGGCTGCACCTGATCCGGCAAAACGATATTACCTCTCTTATCAATTGTTTGGCGTCACCGGTCCTACAGGTATTGCCCGGAGCGTCAACAACAGCGTTTCATCCGGTGGCGCTTTTGTGGCCGTTAGAAATTCCTGGTCGGATGAAAAAGAAGTCCTGGCTGCCGGGGAGTTACGTGCAGGCGACAATGTCATCCGTTTTGGGAAAGTACCGGGTGCGCATGTACGTTATATCATTAAAAATCTGAGAATCGAAGAGCAATCAGGTAAAAGTAATGGCAGCGGTATCAGTATTGACATGGTGCCAGTATTATTCGGCGACCATTTGTATGTAAAAGGGACCATTGCCGGCTCCATCGATAGTAACACTATTACACAAGTCTATGTTGAAAATCATCCTGTAATTGTAACCGGCAATGAATTTGAACTGGTCCTGAACAACATTACTGGTGCGCAGCGCAGTATTGCATTAACAGCCAGAACGCGGCATCACCAGCGAATACGGAAATCTTTTGCGGTGCATTTCAATACACGTCCGTTTACTGCATACGGGATGGCAGCAAAACCTGTTGGCGTAACCGGAACTTATCATTATGAAACAGGGCTCGCGCTTGATATTGCGGGTAAAAATAAAGGTGTACTGACTATTCCCGCCCAGGCATTGCCGCAGACTGAGGTGATTTCTGTTACACCATTGCGTTCGATCGATCTTCCACTGATCCAACCTGACATGGTAAATGTTACTGCGGGCTATGCGGGCTACCGGTTTTTGCCACATGGCACAAAATTTGGCAAAGCGGCGACCGTTTGCCTGGGTTTTGACAGCACCTTAATACCGGAAGGCTATACTTCAGCCGACATCAAAACCTATTATTTTGATGAATACTTACGGCGGTGGTTTGCGCTTCCTATAGACAGTATATCCGCAGCGCACTGTCTTGCCTATTCCAAAACGACGCATTTTACTGATATGATCAATGCCATCATAAAAGTGCCTGAATCGCCACAAACGCAAGGATATACGCCAACCTCCATAAAAGATCTCAAAGCGGCCGACCCTTCGTCCAACATTGTTTTAATCAACCCACCTGCTGCAAACAGTACAGGTGCTGCAACGCTGAACTATGAATTGAAATTACCTCCGGGTATCAGGGGACTGCAGCCAAAGCTTGCCATGAGTTACAATAACCAGGGCGGAAGCAGCTGGGTGGGACAAGGCTGGAGTCTATCCGTTCCGGATGTAAGAATTGAAACCAGATGGGGCGCGCCGCGGTATGATAAGACCTATGAAACCGAATCTTATATCCTCGCAGGACAACCACTGGCGCCAATTGTAAACAGGACTGCACTCAAAAAAAGAACCCGCGACCATGTGTTCACCCAAAGGGTGGAGGGAAGTTTTTACCGGATTATCCGCCACGGATATGATCCGAGCGAATACTGGTGGGAGGCTGTCACCAAAGAAGGGGTACACAATTATTATGGTGGAACGCCTTCTTCCGGACTGCGGGGCGATTGCGTATTAAAAGATGACGAAAACAATGTAGCCTACTGGGCGCTTGCAGAAACCCGTGACCCGGATGATAATTTTGTTCAGTATGATTATACAACCGTTGAAGATGCAGGTGTGCCGGGGGGAAGCATCAAAGGCAGGCAACTGTATATCAGCAGGGTGACCTACACAGGGCACGGCACTACTACGGGCGCATATTCGGTTGACTTTGTCCGTGACAGGACGCAGCAGGGTGTCACGCAGCGGAAGGACATAGAAATAAATGGCACGCTTGGATTTAAAATGGTATCAGCCGATTTATTAAAACAGGTAAATATCAGTTTCCAGGGCAAGCCCGTTCGTTCTTACATTTTTTCCTACAAAGAAGGGGCTTTTTTTAAGACACTGCTGGACAGTATGAGCGAGCTCGATGCCGCCGGGCATTTTTTTTACGGGCATTCATTTGATTATTATGATGACGTTGATTATAAAAATAATTATCAGCCTTTGAATACAGCCAAGACCTGGAATACAGGCATTGACAACATCAAGGGCGATCTCATTAACCCGGTTGGTAAATTTACCGGAGAAGGATTTGCATTGAGCACCGCAAAATCTTCCAGTATCGGGGCGGGTATTACGTTGTCAATCGGGCCCTCAGCCGGAGGCTTCTGGAGTAAATTGTTGTCGGTTGGGGTAACCAGCAATTATACGGAAGACAATTCAGAGGGTTTGGTCGCTATGGTTGATATCAACGGGGATGGCCTGCCAGATAAAATATTTAAAAAAGACGGTCTTGTTTATTACCGCGCCAATACCGGTGGGACTGTGCGGGCATTCGGTGATAAAAAGACTCTTAGCGGGATAACGGATTTTAGCAAAGCCAGCACCACAAGCACCACCTTCGGAACGCAGGAAGTACCGGGTCCATTGTTTTTGTCCAGTAGTTCCACCGATGGTGTATCCACGACCAGCGTGTACCTGACAGATTTTAATGCCGATGGCTTAATGGATATAGTATCCAACGGAACCGTTTATTTTAATCATTTGGAAAACGGGGAGCCTGTTTTTTCCCCTGACAGCGGCCCCACACCCAATCCGATTATCATTGGCAATACGGTAGATAAAAGCTTTCTGACAAAAGACACCGGCCGGCAGCAAAAACAGGAACAGCAGTTTCCATTGCAGGATGTGGTAAGGATGTGGCAGGCACCAATGGATGGTAGCATCACTATCACCGGAAACCCAAATCTTATTCCTGTATTTCACAATGCAGGAACCGAAAACAAACACAAAGACGGTGTAAGGGTGAGTGTTCAAAAAAACCGTGATATCCTGTGGTCAGACAATATTGCCGCAAATAATTATGCTGCATCAACCCTGCAAAACCTGCAGGATTTGCCCGTACAACAAGGAGACAGGTTTTATTTCAGGGTTGAGTCAAAATACAATGGTGTTGATGATATCGTTCATTGGGATCCGGTGATTAACTATACAATGCCTGCACTTCCTGCACGCGATGCCAATCACAATGACCCGGCAGTTTATAAGGCATCTGCCGATTATATACTGGATACCCGCACAGCTTTACATGTGTTCAAGCAGGGACAGGTGGTGATAAAGGGGCAGGTTATTAAAAATGTGTTGTCTGATACGGTAACGGCCCTACTGGTTCGCAGGAATAATAACACTGATATAAACGTTTTTAATTTCCGGCTCATGCCAGGTGATGTAATCACTCTACCAACGGATACTTCATTTGAAGTGATAGCAGGCGATGAACTCAGATTTATTATTGAAAGCAATACGCCCGTCAACAGGACAGCTGTTAAATGGCAGGCACATTATTCCTTTTCATCATTTGCAGATGGGACACCTGCGCTGGACAATAATGGCAATGCCATTCTTCAGGGAGATGCCCTGATAGAAAATGCAAATTTTAATCAGCAGGTCTATGCTCCCGAACAGGTCACAGCCTACGTTACAGACACCGTGAGGATCTTGCCTTCGATTGCGGCAAGCCTGGCTGGTAGTCTCATCATGACTGTCAAAGGAATTGATACATTATATGAGAAAAGAATGGTTACAGTTCAGGGAGGTATTTCATTGCCTTTAACAACGCCGATTTCTATTTCCAGGAAAACAGACCAGCCCATTTTTGTAGAATTTACAACAGCCGATCAAAAATTTGCTACTTCCATTACCTCGGCGATGGCAGTCTTTGAAAAAGACACCCTGGTCAAGGATCTGCTCACCAATCAACTGAAACAAATTACCATCAGTTTTAACAAACAGGCGGGCCTCTATACAGAACCTGCCAACAATAATTTTGGACCGCTGTACAGAGGTTGGGGGATATTTGCTTATAAGGGTGACATCAACCCGGCACCTATCGATGAAAGCAAACTCAATCTTACGCAGTTCTCCCAATACTCTACTGATCCCAATGATTATAGCGATCCTTCAGCATTGACAGGTGCAAGCAATCCCATGAACAATACTTTTGTGCCATTGCTGGCAAATGCAACTAATGTTGATTGGACGGGATACGATACCGCTATATATGTTGCAGCCGATCGGATGGCGAGTTCACGGCTGTTTATGCATGATGTATTTGTTGATCAAATCATGGAAGGGCAGGCTGCATCGGCTGTCAGTAAAATCAGTGTGTCAAATGCTGAAAGCGAATCCAATGGTGTTTCATTTATAGTGGGTGTTACCAAATCAGATACAAAATCAACTTCACGCACTACATTGGACATGATGGATCTGAACGGGGACCGTTATCCGGATATCGTTAGCGAGCAAATTATACAGTTTACCCAACCCAACAGCGCGCTCGACAACAGTGTTACTAAACTTTCATTGCCGGCTCCGGCGACCGCAGGTACATCTTCCGGTGGTTCCGTTGGGAGCAGCAGTTCACAGGTATACAATGATATTAAGACGATAAGCGGTTCAAGGACTTCTGAACAGCAGGCCTCCTGTTCTTTCAGTGTATCGGGCAATACCGGTGAAGGAGAAAATCATGCAACCAATACCTGGATGGATATCAATGCTGATGGATTGCCGGATATGGTTTTTAACGATGGACAGGTTGCGCTCAACCTGGGTTATCATTTTGCACCAAAAGAAAGCTGGCACCTTACCACTATTGATAACAACACGGATAAATCAGAGAGTGGTGGCGCAGGGTTTTCCCTCGATGCTGCATCAGCGCAGGCAGGATTTAGCCTGAACAGGGGAGACAGCAAAACCGCCATCAGTTATGAAGACATCAACGGCGATGGATTGCCTGATCGTATCGAAGGCGCTGGCAGTCTTGATGTTTCGATAAACACTGGCAATGGCTTTGTGCATTTACCCAAACCATGGAATGGTTACGATTATATAACCGGCAATATTTCCACCGGAGAATCAATCAATGCTGCATTCACCATTTGTGTGCCGCTGATTCCACCTATCGTGGTCGCAAAACTTTGTATCAATCCTTCTTTTAACACTGGTCACGGCGTTTCCAGGAGGCAATTTCAAATCATGGATGTGGACGGGGACGGGTACCCTGATTTTTTACGTTCTGATAATGATCAGTCCCTGGTGGTTTCCACCTCAACGATTGGCAGGACAAACATGCTGCGCAGTGTACAGCGTCCCATGAAAGGTTCTTTTACCATTGATTACATCCGCACAGGCAACACTTACGCAATGCCGCAGAATAAATGGGTGATGAGTAATGTCGTTGTCAGCGATGGCGTCCCCGGGGACGGGGTTGATACCAGCTTCATGCATTTTGTATATGAGGAGGGGATTTATGAAAGAAGGGAACGGGAATTCTATGGCTTCGGACGCGTGAGCACAGAGCAGCTGAATGCCGATCGCAATCATACCGTGTACCGCCGGCAGGTGCAGGAGTATGCAACGGATTCTTATTATAAAAAAGGACTGTTGAACAGGGAATGGTTGGAAGATGCAGCGGGCCACAAGTTTACTGAAACAGTCAATACCTACGTGCCACGGCCGGTTCAGGAAGAAAGCATCTTTCCGGCTTTAACACAAACAGACAAAAATTTTTACGAAGGCCAGGCCTCCCCGGGGGTGAGCACGTCTATATACTTGGATTACGATGCGCTCGGGAACACGACCAGTATCACCGATATCGGGGATGGATCAGCGCGGGATCTGCTGAAGGCCAAAGTTATCTACGAGGATTTCGATATACCTTATATCAAATCGTTGGCGAAAAGCATTGAAGTGACCACGGACATTGTTCGGCGCAAACGTACCGCTAAGGTGAATGAAAAAGGTCACGTAACACATATAGAACAGTTTCTTGAAGATGGAAAAAGTGCTGTTACTGATATGACCTTTGATGCGTATGGCAACCTTGAATCCATCACAAAGCCAGAAAATTACAAAGCAGATCGTATGTTTTATAAATATACATACGACAATACCGTGCATAGTTATAACACCGGCGTTACAGATGCTTATGGTTATTCCAGCAGCAGCACTTATAATTATTTATTTGGTACAATAGCCACTACCAAAAGCATGAATGAGGAAGAAATGCATTACGCCTATGACGATAAAGGACGTTTGACCACCATTACCGGACCTTATGAAATCAAAGCCAACAAACCTTTTACGATAGCCCAGGAATTTTTTCCAGCGGCAAGCATTCCCTATGCAATTACCCGGCATTATGATCCGCAGTATGATTCAACGATCAGCATCATTACGTTTATGGATGGACTTGGGCGACCAATCCAGGTGAAAAAACAATCGGCACTTTATGTGAAAGGCAGTGACCAGGATGCGCTGTCGATGGTGGTGTCCGGAAAAATTATTTATGATGCGTTTGGCAGGGCAGACAGCACGCTGTATCCGACGGTCGAAAAATGGGGTGCACAGAACAATATATTATCGACGGTGAAAGGGTTGCTCGCCTCGGCTGCTACTTATGATGTCCAGGATCGTCAGCTGTCAACTGTTTTGGCGGATGGCGCAACAACTGTCAATGTTTACACGGCGGCCAACCAATTATTGACGACGCACACCACCGACGCGCTGGGGAATGCAAAAGAAATAGTAACCGATGTAAAAAAACGACAGCGCTATACCCGGCAGTTCGGCGGGCCGCAGGGGACCATCACTACTACATTTGTCTACGACGCATTGGATGAATTGTTGAATGTGGTCGATACGAAGGGAAATACCACGCAATACAGCTATGATAATCTCGGAAGAAAACTATCCATGCAACATCCGGATGCAGGACTTACGACATTCAGGTATGACCTGGCGGGTAACATGCTTGAAAAAACTACGGCCGAAATCAGAAAAGAAATTCCTACCGGCGGTTCTATCAGATATGGTTATGAATTCGAAAGGCTGACTGATATAGATTATCCAAGGTATTATCAGAACAAAGTCAAATACACCTATGGCAAACCAGGCATGAAAGCACGTACGGGCAGGCTTATTCTGACGGAAGATGCCAGCGGTGGACAGGAGTTTTTCTATGGTCCCCTCGGAGAAGTGATTAAAACCATCAGAACAGTGGTGATATCGCCTATCTATGCCACTACTTACGTGAGTGAACAAACCTACGATACCTGGAACCGCATCACCAAAATGGTTTACCCGGATGGGGAAGCTGTTACCTACTACTATAACAAAGGAGGTAACCTGCAAAGTTTAGTGGGGACAAAACTGGGTGATGATTATAACTATGTCACCAGACTGGGCTATGACGAATACGATAAGCGCGTCTTCATGCAATATGGTAACGGCGCGACCAATGAATACGTATACGATCCGCTCAGGAGACGGCTTGAAAACCTCACCGCAAAGACGAAGGCGGGTCACGCGATGATGGATAATTCCTATAAATATGATCCGGTAAGCAATATTTTAAATATAACGAACAAAGCAACTGCTGATACCAGTCAGTTGGGAGGTAGCATCAAACAGGATTATGATTATGATAAGTTGTACCGTTTGGTCAATGCAAAAGGAATCTATCGCGGGAAGAATGATTCGGCCAGTTATAACCTCTCCCTTACCTACGACAACTTGTATAATATCTCGTCGAAAAGTATGATAGATTCGAGGGCTTCAAAAAGTTACCATGCGGATTATCTGTACCAGAACAATGCCCCACACCAGGCAACCGACATCAGCGGCGTGAAATACAGTTACGACGCCAATGGGAACCAGTTGGGAAACATCGGAGCCGAGAATTTCTGGGACGAAGAAAACCGGCTGATAGCAGTTATCACAGGTAAACTATTGTGCCAGTACACCTATGACGCATCGGGCGAGCGGGTTGTCAAGAGTTCCGGCCCCGCTCAGGGACTTTGGTTAAATGGGGCTCCCGCCGGTACGATTAAGCACAACGATAATTACACGGTGTATGTAAGCCCTTACCTTGTCACCCGGTTTGCAGATTTTACCAAGCATTATTATATCGGGACGGAGCGTATCGTCAGTAAAATGGGCAATGGCAAGTTTATCAATTTCTCTTTCCCCTCTGCAGCACTGACAGCCGGGAACGTTGATTATGTAAAACGCGCAGCTGATATTGAAAAAGCCGAAACTGAGTTTTATGCGGGTCTTCATGGCAGCCCGGCTTCCCCGACCGATAAAAATTATTGGTTACGACCGGAAAACAGCGGTGGTCCTCCGGCGCCTGTATTTGCTGATACGTCTGCAGCAATACCTGTAGGTTGGCCATCACCACCGGCTGTTCCTTCTATCGGTCAGCCAATCGTTTTACCGCCTGTTCCAGGTAATGATGATGTACACGCAGGCTATGGTTTTGACGGCACCGGACATTTTTATGAAAAGAACCAGTATTTCTATCATCCCGACCATCTCGGCAGTACCAGTTATATAACCAATGCACTGGGAGATATCAACCAGCACCTGGAATACTCTGCGTTTGGGGAAACATTCTTTGAAGAACACAAGGGATCAACGACAATGCCCTACCTGTTTAATGCAAAAGAACGCGATGAAGAAACGGGTTTGTATTATTATGGCGCGCGGTATTATAACCCCAGGTTAAGTTTATGGATAAGCACGGATCCTAAAATGGAGAAATATCAGGGTCTTAGTCCATATAATTTTAATTTAGAGAATCCCGTGAAATTGATTGACCCGGATGGTAAATCAACCTATTCTGATGAAAAAATTGGGCCTGAAGGTAGTCCGGAGGTTAAACAATGGCGTAACGATAAACATTATGCCAGAGAAAACCAATCTGAGAAAGGATTTAAGTTTGACGAAAATAAACCACATGAAAGTTGTGCTGATTTAGCAAAAGATATAAGCGGTCTGCAAAAGGAAGTGGATTTGAGAAAAGATGAAAAAGCTTATTATACTGATAAAAAAATGCAAATGGACAATGGCGCCAAATTTAATCGCACACTTAGAGATGAGATTAAGAAAATGGGCACACACGACGATCATTTGAAAAATGTAGAAGAATATTTGAATGACAGAAAGACAATGTTTGATGATAAGTGTGGTCCACCTACGGCACCCGCCACCAGTGCTGCTCCAATGTTTAATTCCGTTCCTTCGTCTGTCAGTAAAATGACACCATCACCGCAGGAGGTTGGTGTTGCAGTGGGTACGGCTGGAGTAGCTGCTTTGGCAATTCAATGCTTAATGGAAGTTGGACCTTACCTGCTGCTGGCATTATAAGAGGACAAATTAAACAGCTTGTTTAAAGCGCCGGCGTTCATTACGGCTTGAACCAGTGTGTAAGAAAAGTATAAATGCAAAGAATTGAC
Organism: Chitinophagaceae bacterium; assembly: GCA_047602295.1. Taxonomy (GTDB): domain Bacteria; phylum Bacteroidota; class Bacteroidia; order Chitinophagales; family Chitinophagaceae; genus JACMLD01. Next base: position 1,074,656 of record JASGHP010000001.1, read on the forward strand.
CACGCTGTATTCTGTTGGGGATGGTTATGCTGTTTCGATTTACTTTTGTCCTTGAGAATTTGCGATGTAATTGAATGTACAAATTGTGATGTATGAATACTGAAGTGATGACATTTGTAACCATCCCACTAGCGGAATGGACGGCATTTAAATTATCCGTTCAGGAACTGGTGACGGCGATCGGTGATTTAAAACAAAAAGGTCCTGGTGGCGTAGTGGTCAATCATATTACTGCCAAGGAATTTATGGCAGCGGTTAAAATTGGCCGGACTAAGTTTGATGCACTTGTCAACACGTCTAAAATTAAAGTCATAAAGAAGAAGCGGAAGATTTATGTGCCGGTTAGCGAGGTCAACCGGTATTTTACAGATGCTAACGTAGGTTGATATTTCAATCGATAATTATAAACAATGTAAAATAACAGTGATGAGTGATCATGTGCAGGTAGATAGTAATACCCGTATCGGGACGATTGGTGGTACTTTATTGGTGACGATATTAAATATTTTTCACAACGATTTGGTGCGTACGATTGGTTTTGCAGCAATAGGCGCAAGCGTCAGCTTTTTTGTGAGTTTGTTTTGGAAATGGGTGGTAAAATGGATACACAAATAGCGTCCAGTATTGAATAATATATTTTATAAAAATGTCGAGCACTCAAAAATCATCACTGTCATTAAATATTGGTATGTTGCAATTCATACAGTGGTAACCAGCTTCAAAGGTTTGGGCGGGAGTACTGTAATAGTAGTTGTGAACATATCCTTCCCCGACATGCTTTCCACAGGAACCACACGTATTGGCGTCGTAATCAGATGCGAAAGGGCTATGACGTCTCGTGAATATAACCCCTTTACTTTTAGCCAGTTCAAGATCGGTCTCATTAAAATCAGCTGAGGTTCCATTGCGTCCACCAGCTGTCCAGTACGCCAATTGCATGGGAGCTGAGCAGGCCCAACATTCGATAGTCGCTACGATGATTTCTTTTTTGTGCAGGTGCTGGCCGCAATCTGGGCAGGTGGGATTGAAACAGAGGCTGACGAAAAAGGGTGAAGTTATGATAGCATAGATGTTTTCGAGGCTTTGATTCTTTTCTGGCTTTAACTGGATATAAACTATTTCATTTTCGTTATAAATAATGGAAGCTTCTTCGGCAGGTGTCTTTTTATAGGGAATGTCAATAGCTATCACCATGTTTTCTTTTTCGTCCAGCAATGCAATGGGTGGTTGAGCTATCGTCGCATCGTAATCTATTTTCACACTTACGGCTTTATCCAGTAGGTTCAGCGTATGGGTTTCGTAGCAATATTCGCATTGCCAATTTATAACAATAGGTGCTTTGCGGATGATGTGATCTTCAAGGAGTGCAAAGACTGCTTTTTTTAGTTTGGTTGCCTGGGATTTGGTGAGCATAGACGTAAAGTTATAAGGAATTGAACATTGGAAAATGAGCTGATTAAAATTGTTCCTAATTTGATTAGAAACAAGTAATGGCCATTTATCTGAGCTTAAGAATAGAGCCTGGCGCTAGCGGTTCGGCACAGCCACCATAGTGGCGCATAAAAAATAGCTTATAAATATAAATACGTAAGTGCCTGCTGGTTTTCGATTTATAGTAGCGATTTAATTAGCTTTGCATAAACCTCTTTGCCTAATGAGTATTTCTATTTATGTAGAGCCGATTTCCAAAGGCTCAGAGCTTATTGAGTTTTTACTAACGGATGAATTTAACATAACCATTTCGGAATCAAGAAAGCTTGCAACTGACTTTCACCTAGCCCATTTTTCCAAGTTAAAAGCTAGTCTTTATTTATTGGTAGAAACAAATTATGTTGACAAGGTATTTAGGGATAGCTATTATCATTACTATTCTTCGAAATTGTCCGGCTATAGGCGAGATTGTATACGCATTTCTTTGTTTGATGGAGAAATTAAAGATGCCGATTTCAGTGATGCATCCAAACATCAGGAATTACAAACAAAATACAGGGGCTTTTTTATTTTACGTCCAACTCCGCCATTTATTAATGGCCGAAGCCTGGTTTCCCCAATGGCCTTGGTTGATACTAATTTCATGGTTTGCCTCACCAGGTATCAACCGACAGCCAACGGATTAAAAATGTCGGTTGACGGATTTCCGCACTCTTCCCAAGATACGGAAACAATTACTTGCGCGGAAACCACCTTGTGGGCTATTATGGAGTATTTTAGCTATAAGTATATTGAATATAAACCCGTTCTTCCTTCAAAGATTATTCAAACTCTTTCACATGTTTCATCAGAAAGACAAATTCCTTCGAAGGGGCTTAATATTACCCAGATGTCTTTTGCCCTAAGAGAGTTTGGATTTGGTACCAGAATCTACAGCAGGGAAGATTATGGTGGTCAGTTTGAAAGTCTGATTAGTTGTTACATCGAAAGCGGTATACCGTTGATTATTGCCATGGAGAATAATCCTGGACCAGGTTATATTGGTCATGCACTACTTTGTGTCGGACATGAAAAGATTAGAGATGCTCAAGTAGATTTGTTACCGGCCTTCTACTTCACTGACGATGAGATACGAACAAAAGCAGCGGGGAAAAATATCATCATGTACGACATGGATGACCTGAAAAAGCAGTTTGTTTTTGTAGATGATAATCACGCTGTCTATCAAAAAGCCGCTTTGGATGCGCCTGCAGCTCATTATGCAAAAGACTGGCACGGTTGTAAGATTAGTTATTTCATAGTGCCCTTGTATACCAAGATTTACCTAGAGGCTTTTGAAGCGAAAACTTTTATTAAATATTTTTTAATAGCCGGACCGGAGCCTTTACAAAATAATTCGGAAGTTTGCCTGCGCTTTTTCCTTGCCTCGAGCAGATCTTTCAAAGATAAATTGAATAAAAATGAAAGTTTCCAAGATGATTTGAAAGGCCTGATTCTGGAAACACCCATGCCTAAATTTATTTGGGTTGCAGAGCTGACCACTAAGGATTTGATTAAACAAAAAAAGGCAAACGGGTTGGTTATTTTAGATGCGACAGAGGCCAATATAAATTCTAATAAGCCGTTAATACTTGCCGCATTTCAGGGCAAAGTCATAAATTTCGACCATAAGGCAGGAATTTTGGAAAATAATATTCTAATTTTGCAGGAATTTTCAATATTTGAACACAATTTAAATCCCTTTTAACCATGATTACAAAAATCAGCAAAACAGATGATTTAAAATCCAAGCTAAGGGATGCCAACAAAACAACCTTGCTGAATCAACCTGAACATGTTGCTGCAGTAATGGCAATGAATGAAAAAATGAAAGAGGTAAGAAGGGAGTTTCAGGTAAAAGATCACAATTCGCAGATATCTGCTTCAAAAGTTATTTTGACATCCTAAAATAGATTGGTATTTAATCAAAACCCGGTAATGCCGGGTTTTTTTATTTTTCGCCACATCTATATTAAATCATTCGGTTATTCTTCGATTTCATGATACTCGAAACAGGTTAGGCACACACGCGTACCTTCATCCTCGGTATCATCATACAAAACATTTCCTTTGCAATCTCCAATTCCACAATCCATTCTGTAAACGGTAAACGATTGTTCGCAATTTGTACAAACAACGTTTGTGCTATTTGGCTTGTTGGGTACGAGAAAAGCCCATTTACTTTTTAATTCTTCATAATTGTTTTCAAGATTCCTTTTGCAAGCAGGGCAAAAATAGGCCCTGCTGTGTATATTAACAGATAAGTGCTTTGACAACTCGTTTTTACCAATGATTATTTTGGCAAAATCTAGAAACTTGAAAGACAGCGCGCTTTCAAACTCATCATCAAAATAGCCAAACAAAGGATTATCGTAAATATTTTGCTTCAATTGCTTGTGCCAATAATCTTTACCAAACCAAATCGTAAATGTTTTTAAAATACTATTGAGAATGAATTGAGGTGATACATCAGGTGTTCCTGTTCCATGAACAGCCTGATTTCTTTTCAATCGAACGTCTTCAATAAATTCGATGAGAGGCGCATCTTTTACAATATGCGTATTTATCGCGCAGAATGTGTTTAATAGAGCTTCACCGCCAATTGTGTATAAACTATCGAAATCCTTATTTTCACTATTCGGTAAGGAGGGCCAATCTTTTTTTGGTTTATCAACCAATAGCAGTGGCGATTCTTTGCAAATTTCAGATTTCATTAAACCTTCCAATGCCTGGTGTACAAGTATTAAGGAGGTTCTGACAGTGCCTGTATTGTATTTCCATAACTCTTCATTTGAAACTTCGTCGGACAATTCCTGCTCATCACGTTGAATAAATGATTCATAGACGCGAAACAACAGCGTAAAAGACTGCGTCAGATTTTCTTTTGCAACTTGTTCAAAATCGCTTTGATTAGGTACATTAGTTATCATAATTATTATCTAAACGTTTACAGATAGAATTAATCAAGTTATTTCGCTTTACCTATTTTCCGAATTTCAATAAATCTTCCTAATTTTTATTTGTCCATGGGGCCTGTTTCAAATTCTTATGGTCAAACAATGTTTGTTTGCGCAAAGAATAAAAGAATCTTGTATACTATTATCTTACCTAATTATTTTCAACGCTGTACATAAGTTTTCGATTATTAACGGTTACTAACATCTTTGAATCTATAATGATTAATTTGACTGTCATATGTCGTATGATTTTCAATAAAATAATTTTGTCCATTGCACATCTTTTCTAATCAAATACCCAGTTTTTTAAAATCAACCCGCTTCGTTCCTTCTACGATTTCAGGGATATTGACATCGTAATAGTTCTTCGTAGTTTTTTCTTGCGTATGTCCCATCATCTTAGATAAGACTGGCCTGTCTGCTCCATACCTTATCCATAATTGCGCATTGGTGTGCCTGGCCACTTTATTGGAAACACTTTTATTAATACCCGCCATTTTTGCAATATCTTTTAAATGACGGTTGTAAACAGCTTCCTCTATTATAGCATTAACACTAAACACTTTTTTTTCTTTCTCAGTAGCCATGTATTTATCTATAATCGTTGAGGCATAAGGAAATTTAAATAAGGGAATAATGGTTTGATTGCCGTTTTTATCACGTTCACCAATGATAAAATAGCCGTATTGCTCATCAATCATCAATTGATCTTTGGTGAAAATGCTTAAATCTTTATAGTAATAGCCGGTATACACCTGGAACAGAAACATGTCACGGTCTCTTTCCAAATATTTTTGACTGTTTGTAAACTTTACTGCTTTCCATGCCTTGATCTCCTGCGGTTCCAAAAAGGTACGTTTGGCTTTGGGTATTTTTATTTTTACATCATCGAATAAAAATTCCATCTGCGTAGGGTCGAGGTAGTTTTCCTTTCTTGCCTGACGGATGACGCGTTTGATGGCATCCATGTATTTTTTACAAGCTGCACCTTCCAGTTTCAGTTTGGTCTGCATGTATTTGTGAAAGTCTCGTATCAACAGATTGTCTATTTCAGGAAAGCTGAGGCTTCTCTTAAATGTCTTTAGGTGTTTAAGCGCTGTCCGATATTTTTTTAAGGTATTTTCTGCCAGCACTTCTGGTGGCCTTTTGATATACCCATCCATAAAATCATAAAATGAAGCTATGTCACCTTTTCGTTTCAGGTGATGAAATATCATTTCAAAAGTAACTGGCTTGTTGAAAGAGTAACTGCGCTTAATCAGGTCTTGTATGATCCTTTTTTTCTCAATGATTTTATTGTTGATCTCAAAAGCAAATTCATGGACTTGCTTTACCCATGCGTCTTCAACACCACTCCATTCAATGAGTTTCACTTTTGCAGGCGTAACAATTCTATAATAGCGGTATTCATCATGAATACCAATGCGTATATGAATCGGGTACAAGCCAGATATATTTTGCTGGTTGCGCCAATTAATTACTACAGCAATGGTCGGCATATTCATAGATATGAAGCAGCAAAAAGTATGCTAAAAACCGTAAAGGAAACTGTAAAGAAATTAACGGGCTAAAACGGGAATCCAACTTGATTGAAGACGACAAGATCCGCTATGGGAGCGGGTTTTGGTAAGAAGTTGATTCACTTTAAAAATCGTTGATTCTTGCGGAAAGTAGCCTCGACAGGAATCGAACCTGTATCTGGAGCTTCGGAAACTCTCATACTATCCATTGTACTACGAGGCCTTTTTTAGCCGGGAGTCTGAAGTCGTTAGTCAGTAGTCAGAGCCTTGTACTTACGACTTCAGACTAAATACTACCGATTACTTTATCAATCCTGGTGCATTGCTGGCAAATATTTTTACGGCAATGGCCAGCAATATTACGCCAAAAAATTTTCGTATTGCAATCAATCCTGCTGGTCCTAATAATCTTTCTAAAAAATTCAAAGATTTTAAAACTATAAACACCACCAGTAGGTTAATAAGAATAGCAATCAATATGCTTCTATCGTGGTAATTAGCTTTTAAAGACATTATAGTAGTAAGCGTACCCGAACCTGCTATGATGGGGAATGCAATAGGTACGGCTACGCTTGATTTGGCATTTTTATCACTCTTAAAAAATTCTATGCCCAATACCATCTCAAGACCAAGTATAAATATTACAATAGAACCGCCTACAGCAAAAGATTTTTTATCAAGACCAAGTATGTTCAAAAAATTTTCGCCAAGAAAAAGAAACAAAATCATTAAAGCACCGGAAATCAAAGTTGCTTTCAGTGCATTGATGCCACCCATTTTTTCTTTTAGCGTAATTAAAATGGGAATGGAGCCAATAATATCTATGATGGCGAACAGCGTAAACGTAACCGTCAGCAGTTCACTGTAATTAAAATTCATGCAGGCAAATTTGTGCAAAGGTAATTGTTAAAAAACAAGCGGTGAAACAGTGACAGAATAAGAAATGCAGCACAATTAAAAATGAGTATTGGAGACTATTTCTTCCTGTATTGCACGCAGGCAATTGGCACAAAGGCAATCTTTATAATGCTTTGCCAACCATTCTCTTGTTGCAGGTGCCAACTGCACTTTGCTGCATTGGCAATTTGCAATATCATTTGCCCTGCATTCAAAAATTTGCTGGCAACGCGGACATGTTTTATTGCTTGCTGTATGCATGTAAGAAGTAAAAAGTGAAAAATCAAAAGGAAAAACCTTATTTCTTCTTCCATTCAAAAGAAAGACCGGCATAATAATTTCTTCCGGCTGCTGCATTGTAATAACGGCCACCTGCAGCATTGATATCGTTGCCCAAACTATAGGTTACATCAAATAAATTATCAGCACCTGTAAAAACATTTACAGCAATATGTGAAAACGATTTTCTATAGCCAATTCTTGCTCCTAACAAATTGTAGGAAGTTGCAAAATCTGTATTGGCATCATTCATAGCAATAGGATCGCTGTAATAGTAAGTAACATTTGCATAAAAACCAGCTTTCAGCAAAATATCTAATCCCGCAGCCACCGTATTTTTTGCAACGCTTGGCATTTGTTTGCCTGAATAATCTGCTGCAAGCTGTTTAAAGCTATCATAACGGAAATCGTTCCAGGTATGGTTTATCCAGACTTTAGCCTGGCGAAAAACATGACTGTTGCCCGATAATAATTGATAGGCAAGTTGGGATTCTAACCCTTTTTGTTTGGTATTGCCCGCATTTACGTAATAATTAGCTGCATTTAATTCCTGCCTTTGCACAATTGCATCCTGCAACCTAAAATAAAATGCATTTATTTCTACATAGAGGCGATTGTTTAGCCAATTGCTTTTAACACCCAATTCATAATTAATGCCTCTCTCTGCATTAAGGCTGGTGCTAATGGTGCGACTTGGCGGTAACACTTCTGCAATAGCCGGAGGAGAGAATCCTTTCGCAACACTGGCGTATATCCATGCATTGGAAATTATCTTTTTTGAGATAGCAAATCGCGGTGCTATTTCATTGCTGTAAGTTCTTTGTTGAACACTCAATGAAGGATCAGACAATCGCTGGTCACTTATATGAAACCTGTTAAAACTAGCACCGGCAGTAATATCCCAGTTGCCCGGAAGTTTTACATCAGTTTGCAAAAACACTTCATAGATCCAACTATTAATGTCATCGTCTGTTTGTAAGGTATCTGGTTTGCCACCAAGGTTTCGATAATCCTTTGTATTAAAAAAACCTTTTTGCATTTCTGCGCCTGCTACCCAATCAATGCTTGCTTTGCCAATATTATGGGTGAAATTAAAAACAGTTCTTCCACCAAACTGTGGCTCACTTCTTTTTTCATAAGTGCGAAATGTAGGATTAGTAAACTGCACAAAGCCACCATAAACAGTTGTTGTATTATGAAATGCACTGCTGAAATGATAATGATTGGTGATGCCTGCCAGCACCATTTTTTGATTGATAGCAGCCTGTGCCTGTTCAGCATCTGGCAAGCCACCGGCAACGGGCCGATAAGCACGTGGATTGGCAGTGTACTCTTTCAACGTTAATGCACCCGGTGTTTGATAATATAAATCGCCATAAAGAAAACTGGTATTAATCTGTTGCTTATCGCTTACTTTCAGTTGCGTTTCCCAGGTGCCAATATCTCGTCGCATATTTGTATGATAGCGATAACCATCACTTAACTGATGCGAGAAAGTAAAACTGTTTCTTCTTTCTTCTGTGCCTGCGTTTACCTGTGCATTAAACGCATGTGTATTGTAACTGCCACCCGTGTAACCTGCTACAATACCTGGCTGAAATTGTACCGGCTGGCTTTGCAATAACAATGCACCACCCGTGCCTGCTCCGTAAATACTGCCTGCTGGCCCTTTAATAACTTCAATAGATTGTACATTGAAAAAACTAAGCTGGTTAAGATAAGTGTTGCCGCCGGGATCTGTAAACGGAATATCGTTCCAATATACTTTTACATTCCTAACGCCAAAGGGCGAACGCAATGTGCTGCCGCGAACATTAAGCCGATAGCTGCCGGGCGAACGTTCTTCCATTCTTACACCAGGCGTGCTGTTTACCGCCGGCACCAGTGATGTATTGCCGAAGCGATCTAACTGTGATTTATTGATTAGGTTTATAGCAGCAGAGACTTCTTTTAATTGTTTGTTCTGCTCAAAAGCATTGACGGTAACATTTGCCAGCACACGAGCAGTATCTGTTGTTGTATCTTGAGCAAGCGCAGAAAAGCAAGCGCATATAAACAAGAAGCAACAACATAGTTTGTTTAGCATTGAATAATATGTTTGAAGTGACAAATGTAAAAGCTAATTGAGTAATTACGCATTGGGGACTGGATTAAAAACATAGTAACCCGCTTGATTTTAGCAGAAGCCTTTATGATGGCTATTTTCAACTTTTGATTTTTTACTTTTTACTTAAACCTTTAGGAATTCATTATCTTCACTCGCATGAGCAAAACTGCACGGCTGTCCCTGTTTGATTTTACCATGATTGTGGTAAGCCTGGTAATTGGCATGGGTATTTTTAGGGCGCCGCTCAATGTGGCCAAAGCTGTTCCTTCTTCTTTTGTTTTTTTTGCAGCATGGCTGGCTGGTGGTCTGGTGGCTTATTGTGGTGCGTTAACATATGCAGAGATTGGCAGTCGTCTTCCAGTTACGGGCGGCTATTACAAAGTATTTTCTTACGCTTACCATCCTTCCATTGCTTTTGGTATTAATTGTCTCATACTGGTTTCAAATGCAGCTTCACTGGCCGCAGTTGCATTGGTAGGTGGTGAATACATAACCGCTATTTTCATTCCGCTTTCCAAAGATCCCCAATGGATAAAAATAGCTGCCAATGCCAGTCATATTCAAACCATACAAATCACAATAGCCATTGCTGCCATTGTTATTTTTTATGGTGTAAACCTGATGGGATTAAAAATGAGTGCAAGAACACAGAATGTGCTTACTATTATTAAGATAGTATTGATTCTGCTGCTGGTAACACCTATTTTTTTTGCGGGCGATGGTGATGCCACTACTACCGCCAACTCAATTGTTAATGCAAACACTCCGCTGGCTGCTTACATAAAAGCATTTGGCGTTGGCCTGGTAGCTGTTAGCTTTACCTATGGAGGTTATCAGCAAACCATCAATTTTGGAGCAGAAGTGGATAAACCGGCCAAAAATATTCCCCGTGGCATTTTCCTGGGTATTTCTATCATTATTATACTTTACCTCACCATCAATTATGCTTATATAAAAGTAATCGGGTTTAACACGTTGCACCAACCGGAAACAAAAAATATAGGCGCTATCATGGCTTCAAAAATATTCGGTGTAAATGCAGAACGTATTCTTTCCGGTTTTTTCTTTTTAAGCGTACTTGCCTATGTAAATGTTTTGCTGATGAGTAATCCCAGGGTAATGTATGCTATGAGCGAGGACGGTATTCTGCCACCTGTTTTTAAAATGCGCAATCCAAAAACAGATGTGCTTACAGTTTCATTGAGTGTGTTTGCCGCTCTGTGTGCACTAATTGTTTTCTGGGCAAAAGAGTTTGACACCATTCTTAGCTTTACCATTTTTCTGGATTGCTTCGGCATGGTGCTTTCTGCTGCTACTATTTTTATTTTGCGCAAAAAAACAAAACACCTGGATGGAACGGGCATTTATACCATGAAGCTCTACCCAATACTTCCATTGATTTTTATACTGGCTTATCTTTTTGTAGGCACCAGCATTGCTTTGGATTATCAAAATAATGAGTACGCAGCATTAAAGGGCATTATAGTATTGGCTTGCTTTATTGCTTTGTATTTTATTGTAAACGCTATCAAAAAACAGCGGGCTTAACTATGGACATTTCTTATATACTGAATGAATTGGGAGAAGACAGGGAACAATATTTCAATGCAGTATCTCCTCCCATAATGCAAACCAGCAATTTTGCCTTTAAAAAAGTAGAAGATCTGCGGGTAGCATTTGAGGATGAAATGAGCGGCTATCTCTACAGTCGTGGACTAAACCCTACCATAGATATTTTAAGAAAAAAATTAGCTGCATTGGATGAAGCCGAAGACGCACTCATATTCAATAGCGGTGCGTCTGCCATATTTGCTGCTGTATTTGCTAATGTAAAGAGTGGTGATCATATTGTATCGGTTCAAAAACCATATACCTGGGCATGGAAAATGTTTGACAATATTCTCCCCAGGTTCGGCATCAGCACAACCTATGTAGATGGTACACAAGTAGCAAATTTTGAGAATGCCATTCGCCCCAATACAACGGTTATTTACCTGGAATCGCCCAACAGTCTTACATACGATTTGCAGGATTTGAAAGCGATTGCTGCACTGGCCAAATCAAAAAATATTATTACGGTTATTGATAACAGCTATTGCACACCGCTTTTTCAAAAGCCAATTGCCCTTGGTATTGACATTGCCATGCAAACCACTACCAAATACATCAACGGGCATAGCGATACAGTGGGCGGTGTGTTGAGTGGTACAAAAGCGATGATGAAAAAGATCTTCGACAGCGAGTACCTGAACATGGGTATTGGCACTACACCTTTCAATGCATGGTTAATGATTAGAGGGCTGCGTACGCTTCCTGCAAGGCTGGAGCGAATCAATGTTACCACGCAGCAGTTACTGGTGTATTTTAAACAGCATCCTTTGATAGAAGAGGTTTTGTTTCCGCTGGATCCTTCTTTTCCGCAATACCAATTGGCAAAACAGCAAATGAGCGGCGCCTGCGGATTGGTGACCATTGTTATGAAAGCAGAAAAAATGGAAACCATTACCCGGTTTTGCGAATCGCTAAAACATATATTGATGGCCGTTAGCTGGGGTGGTCACGAAAGCCTGGCATTGCCAAAATGCGCTGGTCTTTTACCGGCTCAGTTCGACAAAAATAACCGTGAACACAAAATGATCCGCTTTTACTTCGGATTAGAGGAACCTGCTTACCTAATTGCGGATATAGAGCAGGCGTTCGACACAGCTACTAGCCATTAGCTTTTAGCTGTTAGTTTTCCGATTAAGAAAATAACACTGTTTAGCTAATTAATCAATGGGCCGGAAGCTATTGCTGATGCCGCGGCCCTTTGCGTTCTCCTCAAAAAATAAACTCTGTCATTGCAGTTTAAGACATTTGTACCAACTAAAATAGAACCATGATTTAACAGATTGCAGCAAAAGGCTGGCAGCTAGTAGCTCATAGCCAACAGCTAATTTAGCAATAGCTTGCAGCTTATTTAAGCCCGAATCCCTTATTTTTACTACCGGTAGCAGGAATTGAACCGTTTATCAAAAAAGCACTATACAACCTTAACCACTGTTTAATTTTACCGCATGAAACTTACACCGCTGCTAATTACTACTATACTTGTGGCTTTTTTTACTGTGCCCGTATTGGCGCAGGATAAATGGGACCTGAAAAGATCTGTAGAATACGCCTGGGAACATAATGTGACCGTAAAGCAGGCCAGCATACAAGCCGGCATTGATTCTTTAACGCTTAGACAAAGCCGCTTGTCGCAATACCCGTTTGCAAGTGCCAATACCGGTTTGGGACTTCGTTTTGGTCGTTCAATTGATCCTTCTACCAACCAATATACAACCTTACAATTCTTATCTCAACAATACAATTTCCAGACAAATATTACTGTCTATAACTGGGGCAATATAAAGAACAGCATCCTTGCAGCCAGGTACGGTGCAGACGCTTCAAAAATGGATATAGAAAAAGCCAGGAACGATTTGGCTTTAAATGTAGCCACCGGTTACTTGCAGGCGCTGCTGGCACGTGAGCAGGTAAAGGTTGCAGAAAATCAGTTGCTGCAAACCCAGAGCCAATTGCTGGATACACGCAAAAGGGTGGATGCCGGATCTTTGCCAGAGCTGAATGCCGTGCAATTGGAAGCCCAGCTGGCAACAGATAGCTCTAACCTTATTACCGCAAAAGCAAACGCAGAGCAAAATATTCTAAGTTTAAAAGCATTACTCTACCTGGATGCAGCAGCCCCTTTTGAATTGGATGCCCCGCCTGTTGACGTAATACCGGTAGAATCTATTGCTGAGTTGCAACCCGATTTTGTTTTTAATACAGCATTGAAATTTCAGCCTGCGCAAAAATCAAACGAGTTAAGAATTAAATCGCTGGAAGCAAGTGTAAAAGCGGCGCATTCATTGCTGTATCCAACCCTGTCTGCATTCGGTGCGCTGGGCACTAACTTTTCCAATTCGTTGAAAGAAGTTAAATCATTTCAATATACAGGGTATTCTCCTGTATTGCCGGGAAGCCCCGTTGCAGTGGGACCAGGAACCAATGTTTACTACCCTGTGGTGAGTCCAACATACACTTCTATAGAGGGTGGAAAATCTTTTGGTAAACTGTGGAATGGATATGGGTCACAACTAAATAATAATTTCGGTCAGAACTTCGGCTTGCAGCTTAACATACCCATATTTAATGGCGGCCAGGCAAACATCAATTATCAAAAATCAAAACTAAACCTTCAGAACGGCAGAGTGACCCGTGAAGCAATTGATCAAACATTAAAACAGAACATATACCAGGCATACAACAGTGCAGTAGCTGCGTTGCAGAAATACAATGCAAATCAGTCTACAGTGGTGGCAACCCAAAAAGCTTTCGACTTTGCTAATAAAAGGTACGCCCTTGGTTTGTTAAGTACGTTTGAATTAATAACGGCGCAGACAAATGCCACTAAAGCAAAGCTTGATTTGGTTACCTCTCATTATGACTATGTGTTTAAAATGAAAGTGCTGGAGTTTTATAAAGGCCAGGGCATCAGATTGCAATAAAAATTATTCTATCCAAAATATAATAACACCACCTGTAAACACCACCGAAACTTTTTGATATGAGCAAGAAATTAATCTGGATATTGGTAAGCGTATTGTTGCTGGTTGTTGTGCTGGTTGTAGCACAAAAAAGCGGCGCTTTTGGCAAAGACGAAGGCACCAAAGTAACTGCCGAGAAAGTGCAGAAACGCACTATTATTGAAACAGTAACTGCCAGCGGCAAAGTATATCCTGAGATAGAAGTAAAAGTAAGTCCCGATATCTCTGGCGAGATTACAGATCTTACTGTTGCAGAAGGAGACAGTGTGCGCAAAGGCCAGGTGTTGGCAAAAATCTATGCAGATATTTATGCTACACAAAGAGACCAGGCTTCAGCTTCTGTAAGCCAGCAACAAGCAGTGGTTTCTAACAGTACTGCACAACTGGATGCATTGAAAGCTTCCATGGATCTTTCAGAAAAAACATACAACCGCCAGAAACAATTGGCAGACGATAAGGTAATTTCAAAAAGTGAATTTGAACAGGCAGAAAGCGCATACCTAACTGCTAAAGCAAATTACAATGCAGCAGTGCAGGGTATAAAAGGCGGACAGGCTGGTGTATTAAATGCGCAGGCAAATCTTAACAAAGCCAATAAAGATTTAGGCAGAACCATAATTACTTCGCCAATGGATGGCGTTATTTCTTTATTGAGTGTAAAGAAAGGTGAACGTGTGGCGGGCAACAGCTTTAATGTAGGTACAGAAATGATGCGGGTGGCAGACATGAGTAAAATAGAAATAAGGGTAGATGTGGGTGAGAATGACATCCCTAAAGTGCACTTGGGAGATTCTGCCATTATCGAAGTGGATGCATACAACAAAAGAAAATTCAGTGGTATTGTTACACAGATTGCCAGCAGCAATAAAGGTGCGGCCAACCAATCGGTTAGCAGTTCTACTACCAGCACAGATGTAACCAATTACGAAGTAAGGATTCGCATACTGCCGGATTCTTATAAAGATTTGATTGATCCTACCAAACCAAAAAGCTTTCCGTTTCGCCCGGGCATGAGTGCCAGTGCAGACATACAAACCAAAAGACACGAACAAAGATTGTCTGTGCCCATTAATGCTGTAAGCACCCGTGAGAAAGGAACAGATAAGGTAGTGGCTGGTAAAGATGCAAACACTGGTGGCAACAATAATGCAGATCAAAACAACGATGCAGACCAAAAAGGCAGCTCAACAGATTTGGATGAAGTGGTATTTATTTTGCAACCAGATAAAAAAGTAAAGAAGGTGGTGGTTAAAACAGATATCCAGGACATCAATAACATTGAAATTACAAGCGGCCTGAAAGAAGGCGATACCGTGATAACTGGCCCTTACGGCACTGTAAGTAAAATATTGAAAGACGGCATGATTGTAAATGTGGTAGATAAAGACAAGCTTTTTGACAGTAAGAAATAAATAAAATTTCTGGTGTTGTGATTACCTGATTTTGAGATTTGATTATAATAGATCAATTTGCATATAAGGAAATCTCAAAATTTCGAAATCTCAAAAAGGCTATTATGTTTCGTTTTGGTGTAATAGGAGGAGGTAGTTGGGCTACAGCGCTGGTAAAAATTCTTACCGATAATCAATTGCCGGTAAACTGGTGGGTAAGAAATGAACAGGTGGTGCAACATATACAGCAAAGGCATCACAACCCACACTACCTTAGCTCTGTCTATTTTAACACCAGCCTGCTGAAGATAAGCACGCAGTTAGAAGACATCATAAAAGAAAGTGAATGCATTATAGTGGCCATGCCTTCTGCATATGTTGCAGATACTTTTAAAAGCCTGCCTGCTGATGCATTCAACCAGAAAAAAATAATGTCTGCGGTTAAAGGTATTTTGCCAGACGAAAACCTGCTGCTGAATGATTACCTGAAACTGCATTTTAATGTAGCACTGAATAATTATTTTACTGTAATGGGCCCCTGCCATGCAGAAGAAGTAGCGGCAGAAAAATTATCCTATCTCACATTTTCGGGTACAGACGAACAAAAATTACCGCAACTGGCCGGTTGTTTTAAAACGGTTTACCTCAATACAATTACCAATCACGATGTGTATGGTGTGCAATATGCGGCCATCCTCAAAAACATATACGCACTGGGTGCAGGCATAGCGCATGGATTAGAGTATGGCGATAATTTCCTGAGTGTATTGATTGCTAATTGTGCAGATGAAATGGCCGCATTTTTAAAAAAATCCGGCATAAGAAATATAGAAGTAGGCGTGCATGAAGATGATGGCGATTTGCAACATAAAAAAACGGCAAATTACGCAGCCTCTGTTTACCTGGGCGATTTGTTGGTAACCTGTTATTCGCTTTATAGCCGCAACCGTACTTTTGGCAATATGATAGGCAAAGGTTATTTGGTAAAAACAGCTTTATTGGAAATGAATATGGTGGCAGAAGGATATAATGCCAGCAAGTGCATTCATATTATTAACAGGGAAGTAAAAGCGGTAATGCCAATAGCAAGCACTATCTATCAAATACTTTGGGAAGGGCTTGCGCCAAAAGCTGGCTTTGCTATTATTGAAGAAAGCCTTATTTAATAGTCGGGGCAAATGGCTTGTTCGTAGAAGTTTCTGTAAAAAACAAATCTGACGCAATACCATCTGCAAACAGTTTTCCTTCTTTTGTAAGTTGAAGCGACTTGCCGTTGCTGATAAGTTTTTTTCCTTCAATATATTTCAGGCTATTGCGCTTTAATTGTTGTGCAATGGCTTCACTAAAACGTTTTTCCACTTTTTGCAGATCAATTCCTTCCTGTGTGCGCAGGCTGGTCATAATATATTCGTTTAGGTGCTGCGTATCCGTTAGTGTTTCTATTTCCGCCGGAACTTTTTCCTGGTTCAAAGATTGAATATATAATTGCGTGTTTGCAATATTCCATTGACGCACCATGCCATTAAAAGAATGTGCAGAAGGCCCCAGGCCCAGGTATTTTTTACCACTCCAATAAGAAGAATTGTGTTTGCTTCTATGGCCCGGCTTTGCAAAATTTGATATTTCATAATGCTCGTAGCCGGCTGTTTGCAGCCAATCCATCAATAATAAAAAATGATGTGCTTGTTTTTCCGGATCAACATCTTGTTTTTTGTGCTGGTCAATCATTTTCTGCAAAGCGGTGCCAGGCTCTACTGTTAATGCATAGCAGGAGAGATGCGGAATATTCAAAGCAATAGCAGTGCTTACATTTTGTTGCCAGTTTTCATCGGTTAAACCCGGTGTGCCATAAATTAAGTCTATGGAGATATTGTTGATGCCTGCTTCTTGTGCCATCAAAATGCATTCTTTTGCCTGTGCTGCATTGTGTGCCCGGTTCATCCAGCGCAGGTCTTCTTCAAAAAAAGATTGTATGCCGATGCTTAAACGATTGATGCCCGCGGCTTTCCATGCCCGCAATTTATCGGGGTTAATGTCATCGGGATTTGCTTCTAATGTTATTTCAGCATCGGGTTCAATAACAAAATATTGCCTCAGCTCATTAAAGATTTTTTGCAGATCTTCTTTTTCCAGCAGGGAAGGGGTGCCCCCGCCTAAATATATCGTGCTTACAGACTCTTGTTGCAGATAATTTTGCTGCAACTTTATCTCTTTCAATAAAGCCGCTGTAAAATCGTTCTTACTTTTGAGGGAGACCGAGAAATAAAAATTACAATAATGGCAGGCTTTTTTGCAATAGGGAATATGAAGATAAATGCCAGCCATACAAATTTGCTTTCAGAAATTATTGTGTAATAAATCTATATGCCAAAGGTAAGCGGATACAGCTTGGGAAAATGGACAGTGGGCATATTAGTGCTGCTTGCAAGTATGCGGGCATATGGGCAATATCCATTAAAAATTGTGCCGGTAGATAAAGACTCCGCTTTTATAAAGAGCCTGGGCCTGCAGCAGGATTTTAACAATCGCTTTGCCTGCATGGAATATGCGAATAACATTATCACTAACCTGCAAACAAAAGGTTACCCAACCGCTTCTATTGATAGCATTGCTTTTGATTCCACAAGCGCCATTGCCAAATTATTTATTGGAGAAAAGTACAATCTGGCCAGCATCAATACCAGCAGCGTTAGCAGGCTTGAGCTTGACCAGGCAGGTTGGAATGAGAAAGGCATTATCAACAAACCATTAGATTTCGGTCGCCTGACTCAATTAAAAGAAAACCTGTTGGCCTGGTATGAAGAAAACGGCTACCCGTTTGCCAAAGTACAATTAGACAGCCTGCGTTTTGAGGAAGATAAATTGTATGCTAAATTAAAAGTAGACAAAGGTCCGCAGTATAAAATTGATAGCATACATATAAACGGCAGTGCAAAAATCAGCAATGTTTTTTTACAGCGTTACCTGGATATTATGGAAGGCAGCTTTTACCAGAAAACCAAAATGCAGAATATTAATAAACGCTTGCTGGAACTGCCTTATATAGAACAGAAACAACCCTGGGATTTAGCCATGTTGGGCACCGGCTCAACACTAAATCTTTATCTGGCCCAAAAGAAAAGCAGCCAGATAAATATATTAGTAGGCTTCTTGCCAGCTAATACTGTAACTAACACCTATGATCAGGTGCGCACAAAACTGCTTTTTACAGGAGAAGCTACCATCAATCTTAAAAATGCTTTAGGCAATGGAGAAACAATTGGGCTTGATTGGCAGCAACTGCAACAGAAATCGCCCAAACTAAATTTGCAATACCAGCAACCTTATTTGTTTGGCTCGCCTTTTGGCATTACCAGCTCCTTCGATTTATATAAGAAAGACTCCTCTTACCTCAATCTTAATTTTGTAGCAGGCGTACAATATGCTTTATCTGTAAACCAGACAGGCAAAATATTTTTCCAGGCTTTGGGTACTAATCTTTTAAACGTGGATACAGTTGCGTTAAGGGCCACACGCCAGTTGCCCAATGCTATTGATGTAAGCTCTCTGAATATTGGTGTTGATTACAGCGTCAACAAAACCAATTACAAGCTTAACCCTAAGAAGGGGTACGAATTTCAGGTAACCGGAACCGTGGGTACCCGCACTATCAAGAAAAATAATATTATTGAAAAGCTTACCGATCCGGATTTTGCCTATGCTTCTCTTTACGATACAGTGCAACTGAAGACCTACCAGTTTATGGTTAAAACTGCAATGGCCAAATATTTTCCGCTGGGCCGTCAGTCTACATTAAAAGCAGCATTTAGTGGCGGATGGTTGCAAAGCCCTAATATTTTTCGCAATGAACTTTTTCAAATTGGCGGATACAAGCTTATGCGTGGATTTGATGAAGAAAGTATTTTTGCGTCCAAATATGCAGTTAGCACTGCAGAATACCGTTATCTTGTAGGCCTTAATTCGTTCTTTTTTGTATTTGCAGATTATGGCTGGGCGCAAAATAAAAGCGCTGGTGTGCAGTTGAACAATACTTTTTTAGGAATTGGTTTAGGAATGGCGTTTGAAACAAAAGCCGGCATTTTCAATATATCTTATGCCAATGGCAAAAGAAACGATGTGAACTTTGATTTGCGCCAATCAAAAATTCATATCGGGTATGTAAATTATTTTTAGATTTTTGCAGGCCCTTTAGTGGGCTTTGTATTTTTATATTGTAATAAGTAGTTGTGAAGTACCTCATTTATTTGTTTTTTTTCTTTTTTGCTGAAACGCTTGCGGCGCAGACACCTGTTACCGATTCTACTGCAGTACGACAAGCGCCTGCTGCTGCGGATACTGTAATCAAACCCAAAAAGGTTAAAATAAAAAAAGACAGTACCCAGCTTGTAAAAAGAAACATTGATTCTTTGCAAGCGGTAAAAAAAGATACAACTGCTATTGCCACAGCCCAAACTCCTCTTCCAATAGCTGCTGATACGGTTTTAAAAAAGATTTCTTACAAAGCTGTATTGAAACAAAATCCTTACTTCAATTTTTTTGGCAGCCCGCAAAACCTGATGGCAGAGCTGAGAAAATCTAACGGGAGCAAGGACGCTTTGTTTTATATTTTTACCGGCCTGCTTTTGTTTTTTGCGCTGGTAAAAATCTTCTTTAGTAAATATGTTGGTCACCTCACGGGCCTCGCATTTCGAGGCTCACTGCGCCAGAAGCAAATAAGGGAACAGTTGCTGCAAACGCCATTGCCTTCCCTGTTTCTAAATATATTTTTCGTGATTGTGGCCGGGCTTTATGTCTTTTTCCTGGTACAGCATTATAATGCCGCACCTGCTACCGGTTTCTGGCTGCTTTTGCTGTATTGTATTCTTGCAGTAACCGCGGTTTACCTTGCTAAATTTGTAATTTTAAAAGCTACCGGCTGGATTTTTAATATGCGGGATGCTGCTGATACTTACATATTTATCGTATTTTTAGTAAACAAGCTGCTGGCTATATTCCTTCTGCCGCTGCTCATTATGATGGTTTTCTCCATCCCTTCCTGGACAGAGGTTTTGCTTACCCTCTCATTTGTTCTGGTAGGCGGCTTTTTTGCCTATCGCTACCTGGCTTCCTTTGGACCTGTGCGGCGGGAAGTTAAAGTTAGCCAGTTTCACTTTTTTATGTACCTTTGCGCCTTTGAGATAATACCACTTTTGCTGATTTATAAAGTTTTAGTTAGTTTCTTTTAAGTGTTATTACAACATTTTACGAATACACACATCTAAATTGCGAAACCATATCCAGTAAGAAATGGTAAAGAACGGTGAAAAGAATGCGACTACGGTTGCCAAGAAAGTAAAGAAAGTCCTTATTACCCAGCCCAAACCGGAAACGGATAAATCTCCGTATTACGAACTGGCCAGAAAGTACAATATTGAATTGTCATTTCACCCTTTCATCAGGTTGGAAGGCATCCCCCCAAAAGAATTTCGCAAACAAAAAATAGATATTGGCAATTTCTCCGCGGTTATTTTTACAAGCCGCAATGCCATTGATCATTTTTTCCGCACTTGCGAAGAGATGAAAGTAAATATCTCTCAAGACACTAAATATTTCTGCATTACAGAAGCAGTTGCGCTCTATCTCCAGAAGTTTATCCTGTATCGCAAACGCAAGGTTTTTTATGGTGCGGATGGCACCAATAAAAGCATGTTTGATGTTATTAATAAACACAAGGAAAACGAAAAATTTCTTTATCCTGTGTCAGAAAATCAGCAGGATAATGAAATTGTTGGTTGGTTAAAACATCACAATTGCGAATACGCCACACCTTATATGTATCGCACCATTAGTGCAGATGTAAAAGAAATACTGGGCCATCAGGAGTTTGATGTGATATGTTTTTTTACACCCAGCGGCGTAAAAAGCTTGTTCGATAATTGCCCACGCTTTAAACAAAATGGAACTAAAATTGGTGCCTTTGGAAGCAACACTTCCCGTGCCGTAGAGGATGCAGGTCTCTTACTAGAGATTAAAGCACCTTTGCCACAAGCGCCGTCCATGGTAGCGGCATTAGACAAATACCTGGCAAGCCTGAACCAAGCCTGATTTCTTAATGTTGAACAATGTATTTTGAATGGTGAATACAAAACATTCAGCATTTAAAAAGCCTATGCATTCTGCCAACCGGTTAATACACGAAACAAGTCCTTATTTACTGCAACATGCTTACAACCCGGTAGATTGGTATCCCTGGGGAGATGAAGCTTTGCAAAAAGCCAAAGAAGAAAACAAACCAATTTTAATAAGCATTGGTTATTCTGCCTGCCATTGGTGCCATGTAATGGAGCGGGAAAGCTTTGAAGATCCGGAAGTGGCTGCCGTAATGAACGATCATTTCATCAACATAAAGATTGACAGGGAAGAACGCCCCGACCTGGATCATATATACATGGACGCTGTGCAGGTGATGACCGGCAGCGGCGGCTGGCCATTAAATGTTTTTCTAACCCCCGACGCAAAGCCCTTCTATGGCGGTACTTATTTTCCGCCAAAACCCATGCACAATCGTGCTTCCTGGGCCGATGTGTTGTATGGCGTTTACAATGCATTTACAGAAAGGAAGCAACAGGTAAAAGATCAGGCAGAAGGCCTTACTGCTCATTTATTAAAAACCGGAAATTTTGATGCACCTGCTCACCCAACCTCTGCATTGTTTGACGCATCAAATAAAGAATTGATCTTTGAAAACCTGATGAAGTCTGCCGATACCCTAGACGGTGGTTTTGGCAGGGCGCCTAAGTTTCCCCAGGCATTTACAATTCAGTACCTGCTTAAATATTACTACCTCACAAAAAATGAAACAGCACTAAAGCAGGCTTGTTTAAGCCTGGATAAAATGATTGATGGAGGTATTTATGATCAGTTGGGTGGAGGCTTTGCAAGATATGCAACAGACAATAAATGGCTTGTCCCTCATTTTGAAAAAATGCTTTACGACAATGCGCTGCTGATAGCCACCTTGTGTGAAGCATACCAGCTAACGCATGATAAAAGATATGCGCAGACAATTGATGAAACAATGGCTTTTATAGAGCGGGAAATGATGTCTGAGGAATTTGGTTTTTATTCTGCATTGGATGCAGATAGTGAAGGTGAAGAAGGAAAATTTTATGTATGGAGTAAAGATGAAATTGATACTGTGCTGGGGCAGGATTCATCACTTTTTTGCAACTATTATAATGTAACTGAAGGAGGCAATTGGGAAGAGAAAAACATTTTGCATGTAACTGTTTTGGCAGATGATTTTTGCGCTGCCATGCAATTAGAAAAAGATCTTTTCTTGCAAACTTTGGAGCAATGCAAAAGAAAATTGATGGCCGTCCGTGATAAGCGACCAAGACCGTTGCTAGACGATAAAATGTTGTTGGGTTGGAATGCATTAATGAACACGGCTTGCAGTAAAGCTTATATAGCAACAGGCAATGAGCATTACCGCAGTCTGGCCACTCAAAACATGGCGTTTATTAATAAACGCTTTAAAACAGAAGGTGTTTTTTATCACACCTATAAAAATGATAAAGCAAAGTACCCAGCTTTTTTAGATGATTATGCGTACCTGATACAGGCGTTAATACAAATGCAGGAAATTACTGGCGATGCTGTTTATCTGAACCAGGCAAAGGATTTAACCGTACATGTGCTAAACAGGTTTGCAGATACAGAATCGGGACTTTTCTTTTTTACAGATAAGGATCAGCAGGACGTAATTATCAGGAAAAAAGAAATTTATGATAGTGCTGTGCCCTCGGGCAATTCGGTAATGGCCGGCAACCTGCTGTATTTATCGCACGTATTTGATGAAAATAGCTGGAAAGAACGTGCAAATGAAATGGTTGGCACATTATTGGAGCTTATCGTCCGCTATCCTGCTTCTTTTGGAGTTTGGGCTAATATTTGGTTAACAATGGCGGTAGGTATGCGGGAAATAGTAATAACCGGGCAAAAAATTAACGATATACTTTTTGATATTTTGCATACTTTTATTCCGTTCAGAATCCTACAATCTTCTCCTGTACCCCTTGACAATTTCCCCTTATTAAAAGGTAAGCGTTATTTTGATCCGTTTCTGGTTTATCTCTGTAAAAATTATGTGTGCGCCCCTCCATTGAATGATTTAAATGCAGTGATTGAGGCCATTGAAATACAATAGTTTAGGTGTCTTTTTTAGATGTTATTCAAGGATGGGGATAAACTTATTGGCTAACTTAATTTTTTATACAATAAATCAATAATAATACTCGTTTAATGCATACGGGGAAATTTCACAGTTTGACTATTTAAGAAAAAATTTCTAAACTTGTAGCGAATGTTCACAAAACATTTTTTTTGCCGATTACCCTTTAATAATATGAAAATGAAAAACCTGTCCATGCTTTTTGCAGCCGCTACAGTTTTGTTGGCAAGCTGCGGCAAATCCAGTAAATCCTCTAAAGGGATGGCCAATGATGGTCAATTACATGGTGTTGCCCCCAGTAATAAATACCAGCTTCCGAAGCCTCCGGGCATGGTATACATTCCACCAGGCACCTTTCATATGGGGCCAAGTGATGAAGATATCAACTACGCTTACACAGCTCGTAACAAACAGGTGTCTATTAGTGGCTTCTGGATGGATGCGACTGAAATTACCAATAATGAATACCGTCAGTTTGTAAAGTGGGTTATGGACTCAACTGCAGCTAAGCTGATGGGCTACGTAAAAAGCGTAGATGGTGTTGATATGATAGATTGGAAGAAAGCTTCTACCATTAAATGGGGTGATAAAGCTACTACCGAAAAAATCGATCAACTAATCGTTTCTCCTGAGAATCGCATTTTTGGGAAAAAGGAAATTGACGCCAGCAAAATATTGTTCCATTCTGAAGTATTTGATACTAAAGAAGCCGCTCGCAGGGAAAATGCTGGAAAACCCCGCTCTCAGTTTGTATCTAAAAAAGATATTCGCATTTATCCTGATACATTGGTTTGGATAAGAGATTTCTCATACTCTTATAATGAGCCAATGACAAAAAGATATTTTTCTCACCCCGCTACTGGCAACTATCCTGTTGTTGGTGTAAACTGGGTGCAAGCCACTGCTTTTTGTGAGTGGAGAACCCGTTATCTGAATTCTTTCCTTGAATCTAAGAAAAGATCACAAGAGTCTGATTTCCGTTTGCCTACAGAAGCAGAATGGGAATATGCAGCACGTGGTGGCCGTTCTCAGTCAATGTTCCCTTGGGGTAACTATTACCTGAGAAATAAAAAAGGCTGTCTGCTGGCTAACTTCAAACCAGGTCGTGGCAACTATCCCGAAGACGGCGGTTTCTACACTGTACGTGCAGACGGTTACTGGCCTAACGATTTCGGTCTGTATTGCATGGCAGGTAACGTAGCAGAGTGGACTTCTTCTTTATATTATGAAGGTGGTTACAATTTCCAACACGATATGAACCCGGATATCCGTTACAATGCGAAGGATTCAGATCCTCCCCGCATGAAAAGGAAAGTAATCCGTGGTGGTAGCTGGAAAGACGTAGGTTATTTCCTTCAAACCGGTACACGTGCATACGAATACCAGGACACTGCTAAATCTTATATCGGTTTCCGTACGGTGATAGACTTACCATCTACCCCCGGACAAGGTAAACGCTGATATTTAACAAACTGAACAAAATTTTTTATTGACAGTTCCGTTTTTCATTTGATTTAACCAATCAACAATAATTTCTTTTCTCTAAAAACCCGTTTAAAAAACTCTAAAAAACAAGAAAACTATGGCTGGAGCAAACAAAACAACAGACAAATTAGTGAACGTATTCGTGTGCGTAGGCGCTGCGGTAGTAATTTTTGGTGCATGGGCAAAAATCCTTCACCTTTCTTTTGCTAACCAAATGCTTACTGTAGGTCTTTTAACAGAAGCTGCAATCTTCTTAATCTATGCATTTTTACCGCCTCCAGGACAAGAAATGGCTGCTCTTGCAGAAGCACTTCCTAAAATGAGCGGTGCATCTAGCGGCAACCCTTCTTTGAATGCAGTAGACAAAATGATGGCAGAAGCTGACATTACACCTGCAAGCCTTAAAAAATTAAGCGAAGGTTTCCAGAAATTTGGTACTTCAGTAAATCAGATAAAAGATGTTTCTGAAGTTGTAACAGCTACTTCTGATTATACAACTAAAACAAAAGAAGCAACTACAGCTTTGGGCCAGATGAAAGATGCTTATACAAAGTCTGCTGCAACTATGCAGTCTTTCAATGATGCTTCTGAGTCTACTAAACAGTTTCATGGTCAGGTTCAGGTATTAACCAAAAACCTGGGTTCTTTGAACACTATTTACGAGCTTGAATTGCAAGACACAAATAACCATTTGAAGGCGATGAACAACTTCTATAGCAACCTGGCTACAGCTTCGCAAGCAATGCAGGGTAGCGTAGCAGACGCCAAGAAAACACAGGAGCAGATTACGCTTTTGGCTAAAAACCTAAGCAGCCTGAACCAGGTGTATGGTAATATGTTAACCGCAATGTCGGGTAAATAAGAGATTTAAAAGGATTAGAGAAAAGAACAGCCATTGTTTTTAATCGAATCCGATACCCTCAAAAGCTAGTGAAAAACCTGATTTAATTAAATTTAACTCACTCATCCCATGTCTTTACCAAAAGAGCCCCGGCAGAAGATGATCAATATGATGTATTTGGTGCTGACAGCATTGCTGGCACTAAACGTATCAAATGAAGTATTGGAAGCCTTCAAGACCGTAGATAAAAGTATAGTAACATCAAACGGTTCGCTGGATACAAAAAATAAAGTTATTTACGAATCATTCGATAAAGAAATAGCAGACCCTCAGACTAAAGCAAAAGCTGAAATCTGGGCGCCTAAAGCAGCACAGGTTAAAAAATTATCTGCAGACTTAAGTTCTATGCTGGATAATATGAAACTGAAGCTGAAACAAGAGTCTGGTCTTAAAAAAGACGACAAAGGCCAGGAAGAATTTAAAGAAGACGATCTGGACGCAGCAACTCGTTTGTTCGCTCCCGATAAAGACTTCGATAAAGGTGCTGGTCAGCAAATGTATGATGCATTGGCTGCTTATAAAAAGAACGTATTAGCGGTATTAAATCCTGACGAATTTAAGGATAACCCTAAAGTTCAGGAAGACTTGAAACACAAAATTGCTGAGTTTCAAAGAACTTTGCCTCTTGATTTGAGCATTCCTGAAAAGGCGCATGCTGAAAAATCAGGCAACGCTGCAAAAGACTGGACTTACAGTTATTTTCACATGACTCCTACTATTGCTTCTTTAACCATCCTGAGCAAATTTCAGAATGACGTTAAAAATAGTGAAGCCCAGTTAGTGGATTATATTCACTCACAAGTAGGTTCTGTAAAGATTGTATATGACCAATTTGAAGCCATTGCACAAGCCAACAGGACTTATGCAATGCCAGGCGACGAAATTGAAATTAAAGCTGGTGTAGGTGCATTTAGCGATGCAGCAAAACCTAAAATAACTATCAACGGACAAATAATGCCTTTAGATGGTGGTAAAGCAACCTTTAAAACAACTGCAAGCGGTGCTGGTGAGCACAGTGTAGCTGTAAAAGTTGAGTTTACTAAACCTGATGGTTCTACAGCCGTTAAAGATGAAATAGTTAAGTATACAGTTGGTACTCCTTCAGGTGCTTCTATGTTCCTTGAAAAAATGAACGTGGTTTACCTGGATGTACAAAACCCTGTAACCATTTCTGCTGGTTCTGGTGGTAAAGAGAAAATGAGCGTAAGCTTTAGCAATGGTTCAATTACTCCTGTTAGTGGCGACCGTTTCAATATCGTTCCTACAACTGCAGGTCTTGGTAAAGTGAACATCACTGTAAATGGTAAAACAACTCCTTTTGAAGTTCGTTGCAAAATGTTGCCTAGCCCAACTGCAATGGTGGGTACTGTAACAAGCGGTGCAATTCCTTCTGCTACTTTTAAAGCAATGGGTGGTTTGTTAGCCAAACTGAAAGACTCTGAGTTCGATTTCCCATACGAAGTTTTGGGATATGAGCTTGGTGCAAGAAATCCAAGCGGTATTTACCAGATTGTAAATGTCGATGGCCCAAGATGGACTGCTGCTAGCGCCTTAATTAATGCGCAAGCTCCGGGTTCAGTAGTATATTTTGATAAAATTAAAGTTAAAGGACCAGGTGGTAAAACTAGGGTGATCGACGGAACCTATTTTGCCCTGAAATAATAAACAGATTAAAAGTTTGAAGCAATGAAGAACCGCATCATCAAATTATGCCTCTTGGCAACCATACTGGTGGTATGTGCAGACAATGTGAATGCACAGGCAAAAAAGCGTGTCTCTAAAAAGAGAACTACCGCTAAGAAAACCACTACCAATAAAAATGCAGGCAATGCAACAGCTACTATAGCTGCACCTGCCAAGGATACCACCAAGCCAGTTGCTCCAGAGCCAGAATTAAACCTGGGCGTAATCAAAAAAAGCCTTCGTAATGATGATGCTGTTGAGCGCAACCTGGTGAAAGAAAGAACGCCCCTGGCTTATGAACATATCCGTGAAGACGATGCCGTTTACAGGCAGCGTGTATGGAGGGAAATAGATGTTCACGAAAAAATGAACCTTCCCTTTGTTTATAAAGCAGATGCGGATAATGGTAACCAGCGTTTTGTTATCATTCTTTTAAACGCAATCAAAAACGGCGATATAACAGCTTTTGATGCTAATGATGACAGGTTTACAACACCTATCACTTTTGGATCAATTGCCCGTAAATTGGTTGGTGAACCACAGATTCAACAGATACCTGATTGGGCAAAAGACCCAACCGGTGCTACAATGAAAGACACCACTATTATCCAGGAATTTGATCCTAATGCGATTGAAAAATTCTGGATAAAAGAAGATGTAGTTTTTGATAAAGAATCTTCTCGTTTGTATACACGCATTCTGGGTATAGCGCCTATGCTTAGCGTTAAAAATACAGATGGTTCTATCAGAGCTGTTACACCGTTGTTCTACGTTTATTATCCCGATATGCGCCCCTTGCTGGCTAAATACGAAGCTTACAATGGTAAAAACTTTGGTGCCCGTTTAAGCTGGGAAGAAGTATTCGAAAGCCGCATGTTCGCCAGTCGTATTATTAAGTCTACTTTAGAAAACCCCAATGATCTTTACATTGAAGGTTATATTAAAGACCCAATCTTACGTCTGCTGGAAGGTGATAATATCAAAGAGAAAATATTCAATTACGAGCAGGACCTCTGGTCATACTAAGCCTTGCATCGTTTATAAGAAAAAGCATCGTAGAAATACGATGCTTTTTTTGTGTTTATAACCTAATAATACTGCTTATTGAGATCAAAAAAATACCCTTAATGGGGTATTGGATTGTGCCATTTGTTTGCTACTTTTACAACGGTTTTTCATAGGATATTGGATTTTAAAAACGGGGCTGGATTTTTATCCTGGCCCCTTTTCTTTTGTAGCAAAATATTCAGTTATAATAGCTGCTTTTGCGTTCCCGGCAAGCTTTGCCACTTCTGCAAGCCCTGCCTCTCTTACCTTTTTTACCGACTTAAATTCCTTTAAAAGCAAGTCTGCCGTAGCTTTGCCAATGCCTTTTATGTCTTCCAGTTCGTTTTTAAAAGTGCCTTTGCTGCGCTGGCTTCTATGGAAAGTGATACCAAAACGGTGCACCTCATCCCTAATGCGCCTGATTAGTTTAAGGCTATCGCTATTGTAAGGCAGTTTTAAAGACTGTTTATCTCCCTGGAAAAAGATTTCTTCTTCGTTCTTTGCAAGACCAACAATTGTCATTTTACCATTCAGTTCCAGCTCATGTATGCTTTCCAGCGCTGCGCCTAATTGACCTTTTCCACCATCTATAATTACTAATTGAGGTAATGGCTGATTTTCTTCTTTAAGCCTTTTATAACGCCTGTAAACAACCTCTTTCATGGTAGCAAAGTCGTTAATGCCTTCTACCGTTTTTACATTAAAGTGTCGGTAATCTTTTTTGCTGGGAACACCATCTTTAAAGCACACCATAGCAGACACAGGGTAACTACCCTGGAAATTAGAGTTATCAAAACATTCAATGTGCACCGGCAATTCAACAAGCTGTAAATCTTCTTGCAATTGGTACAACACTTTTTTGCGATCCATATCTGATTTGCCTTCCAGTTGCAATGTTTTTTTCTTCTTTATTTCCTCTCTGAAGTACTCTACATTTTTTTCTGAAAGTTCCAGCAATTTCTTTTTATCGCCACCCTTTGGCACAGAGATAACAATTTCTGCCTCCGGATATTCTATTTCAACAGGTACTATAATTTCTGCCGATATGCTATTGAATGTTTGTCTTAATTGTGCAATAGCAAAAGCCAACACCTCTGTTTCATCCTCATCCAAATGTGTTTGCAATTGTATGGTATGTGTTTGTACAACGGTTCCATTTTGCACCATCAGGTAATTCACATAAGCGATGTCTTCTTCTTTTAAAATGGAAAACACATCAAGGTTTCCCAGGTGTTTGCTTACAATGATCGATTTAGACTGATAGCTTTCTACATGCTCCAGCTTTTTTCTTATTACTTCCGCTTTTTCAAACTGCATTTCTGAAGCAAGTGCTCCCATTTCCTGTTTGTAGTGTTGTATTACTGGCGATAGGTTGCCTTTTAGCAGGCTTTTTAAACGAACCAGGCCCTGTTGATAATCTTCTTGTGTTTGCAGGCCTTCACACGGTCCTTTGCAATTGCCAAGATGGTATTCAAGACAAACCTTGAATTTTTTTTTCTGGATATTGTTATCCGTTAGGTTGAGTTTGCAATTGCGCAACTGTATGTTTTGTTTGATAAAGTTCAACAACTCACGCACTTTGCCAACAGATGTAAACGGACCCAGGTACTCTGATCCATCGTTTATTTTCTTACGGGTAAGAAATACCCTTGGAAAAGGTTCCTTCTTTACTACGATAAACGGAAAGCTTTTGTCATCCTTGAGATCAATATTATATTTCGGTTGAAATTCTTTAATAAGGGCATTCTCCAGGAAAAGGGCATCCTGTTCAGAATCTACAATGGTAAACTCGATGTGGTTGATGTGTTTTACAAGCTCGTGTGTTTTATAGCTGGTAAAGGTTTTGCTAAAATAAGAGCTTACCCTTTTGCGCAGGCTTTTGGCTTTGCCTACGTAAATAAGTGTTTTGCTTTTATTGAAATATTTATAGATGCCCGGGTTCACAGGTATTGTATGGGCAATCTGTTGAAATTCCTGTGCCGTCATGAAAAATGAAGAATAAAGGTTTACTAATAAATGTAAAAGAAGCGGGCAAATGCCTCAGTAAGCCCAACTGATCTTTATTTGTTCAACAGGTAATGTTTTACCTTTTGTTTTTTTCTCTGTAGTTACCTGTACGTTTTTATCAGTTTTCCAAATCAGTTGCTGATTATAAGCAGTATCATTTCTGGTAAACTGTTTCTCAATATATATACCTGTCACCTGGTCATTTTTGTCGGGATCTGGTTTAATGTACACATGCATCTTTTGAATGGTAAGTGTAGTATCTGTTGTAGAAAACATAAGCGTAACAGAAGGCACACTTTCGTCTGCAATATTGGTTTGCGAATAGTGTTTTTTTAAGGATGGATCATTAATATCGGGTTCACGAAACTCTTTGGCTATATCATTTAGTTCTTGATCTGATGCCTGGGATAATTTGCTCTTACCATTAATAGTAACAGTTTTGCTGATAGGAAGTTTAAGCGAGTCAATAATTTTTAACTGTCCACCTATGTAATCAGGTACAGGAAAAAAATCTTTATCGGCAACTACACTGTCCTTTTTAGGAACATTATTTTCTGTTGCTATAGCTGGTGCTGATGTATGGTTGTTGCAAGCGGCAAAAAAAAAGGCTATAAAAATTGTGGGCACTATATGTTTCATGCCCTAAAAATACAATAAAATAAAAAGCCGCTGCATTTTGTACAGCGGCCCGCAAGTTCATTAAACAGTATTAGAAGGATTTTGTAACGCCAAATTTAATACCGTATTCTGTAAGATATTCTCTTACGCGGTATTGATTGCTATAGCTTGATAGAAGCTGAGAGCGGATTTGAGGACCAAGCTGCCAGCGCAAACCTCCCATCTTGTAAGATAAGAATGCTTCAAAATTGGTATGCACATTAAATGTGCGGGCCAGGTCTGGGCTCTGAATATAATTTTTATAGTCAGATGATATCAGGTAACTGGTACTTGATAAAAGGAAAGTGGGTTGAAAACCTCCCGAGATATTAAACTGCAATTTTTTATCGCCCAGCAGTTTTATTTCTAAGCCAATGGGAACAGAAAATTGCAAATATTTATTTTGTAATTGTTCTGGTGCATAGCCGGAGAAGTTCCTGATATTGGTATAACCTGATACGGTATCGTGGGCAGCAGAGCTGCCTGTAAGAACAATAGTTGCTTTTTCTGTACGATATTTATATGCGTCTATATAATAACGGGAGTAGTTTAATTGTGCACCTACAAATACAGACAAGCTACTGGATAATTTATACTGAATATTGCTTCCAATTTCAAAGCCGGTTGCAGGTTTATGATTTACATAATGATTTACATTGCCGCCATCGCCTGATGCCACAGGAACTACACCCGGTTGGTCTACGCTTGACCATCTTCTGTAACTAATAGTAGGGCTTGCATACAATTGAAGAAACAAGCGTGAAGGTTTGCCTGGTGTACGTGCAGATGCATTTTCAACCTGGTTAATCTTGTTGTTTTCTTTCTTGCTATTGGCAGTTTCATTTGCAACAATATAATGCAATGCCGGCATTTTTCCTTTCAAAGATACAGATGCAAAAAGGTTGTTTTTTTTCTGTAAAGAAGGCAATGACGCTGAAAGTTTCCTTTCGTAATTGCTAAACAAAATTTCCTCGGCTGGTTCATTGCCAACATGATTGTTGGCAGCAACCACTTCGTTGTTGTTTGCTGTATTTGTGGCGCCAACAACTACAACTCCGATATTATTGTCCTGTTGGTTAGCAGCAGGCTTAAGTGCATCTAAAGAAATTTCGGAAACCGGAACTAAGTTTTGAATAACAACAGGAGGAATAGAAATGCTTTTTGCCTTTGTAAGATTTAAAGGCTTATAAGGTTGATGGGCAACTGCATCTGATGAGGCACTGCTTGCGTTATTTGAATTATGATTTAGCGGAGAAAGTTTTGAAGAAGAGAGGTCTTCTGTTGTTTGGTTAAGTTGTGAAGCAACCCTTGTATAGTTTGATAACACAACTTCTTTTCCTACTAATATACTGCCACCTAAAAACAATAAAGTAAAACCTAAAGCCCACCATTTTTTTCTGCCATGCAAGGAACTGTAAATATTGTTCCAAACCTTGTCAGATGGATACATTTTGTATTGATCCGATTTCTGTTTTAGAAAATCTTCAAAGTCATCATTATCGTAGAAGTTGCGGTCCATTAAAAGCAAGGGTATTTTATGTACGGATGTTAGTTTTGGTTCTTTATTAGAAAAATGAATTGGTCAAAAGGATGTTATCCTCCAAAAGAAGACAAGAATCCAAGCTTTTTCGCTGGCTGCTGCTGCAATATTCTTTTCTTAATCAAAATATCTTCCAGCATTTGCTTGGCCCGGGTATATTGACTTCTGCTTGTGCTCTCTTCTATGTCTAACATCAGCCCAATTTCACGATGAGAGTATCCTTCTATTGCATAGAGGTTTAAAACCGTTCTGTAGCCAATGGGCAATATTCTTATGCATTCTACTACCTGTTTAGCCTGCACTATAGAAGGCACACTTTCTTCTCTTACCTGCATAGAGGTGGCATGTATAATGTCAACACTCTCGTTAAACTTCTTGTTTTTTTTCAGGTTGTTGATACATGTATGTACAATAATGCGCCTAATCCATCCTTCAAAAGCACCCTGGTTGCGGAAAGTGTGTATTTGTGAAAATACTTTTATGAAACCCTCCTGCAACATGTCTTCTGCATCCTCACGGTTATGCGCAAACCTGTAACAAACTGCCAGCATTTTAGGACTGTATTTGTTGTACAATTCCTTTTGTGCTATTGCATCGTTTCGTAAACAACCTTTTAAAATGGATTCCTCTGTCATTTTGGACGTTTGGTAACCCGTAATTTAAGACAATTTTAAATACGGGTTGCTGCTTGTAACATGAAAATAAAAAGGGAATTAATTAGAAGTTCTAACGTGCAGCTAAATATTTGCTAAAAAAAATCTTAGTAATTGACCGTTGTCGTAGATTTTCTTTAAAAATGTGTACTTTTTTTAGTAAAAACCCCGGTTTGAGGCCGGGGTTTATTTTTTATTTAATGATGTTAATCATGCCTGCAGGAAGGTTAATGCCAGGCATGTAAACCAATTCTTAGTGTTCAATGAGAATATTGCCGGTCATTTCTTTTGGTATAGGCAATTGCATCATGGTAAGTATTGTTGGTGCCAGGTCGCCTAACTTGCCTGCTTTTATTGTTCCCTTCCATTCTTTATCAATAATAAAAAACGGCACAAGGTTTAAAGTATGAGCTGTATTGGGGGTGCCGTCCTCGTTTATCATGTAATCTGCATTGCCATGGTCTGCAGTAAGAAATACGGTGTAGCCATTCTCTAATGCTGCTGTTACCACTCTTTTTACGCAATTGTCTACTGTTTCTGCCGCTTTTATAGCTGCACTAAACACACCGGTATGACCCACCATGTCCGTGTTTGCGTAGTTAAGGCATATAAAAGAAGGTGCTTTGCTTTCAATTTCAGGAATAATGGATTCTGTCAATTCATTTGCACTCATCTCTGGTTTAAGATCATAAGTGGCTACTTTGGGTGAAGGCGCCATAATTCTTTTTTCTCCTTCAAAAGGTTTTTCACGACCACCGCTAAAGAAGAAGGTTACGTGCGGATATTTTTCTGTTTCGGCAATGCGTATCTGTTGCAGGTGATTTTGCGCAATCACATCTCCCAGGGTATTCTTCAGGTCATCATTTTCAAAAACAACATGCACGTTTTTAAAAGAATGATCGTATTGCGTCATTGTTGTATAATCCAGCTGCAGTTTATGCATGCTATTGTCTGGAAAGTCTTGCTGGGTGAGCACTTCCGTAATTTCGCGACAACGGTCTGTGCGGAAATTAAAACAAATGGCCACATCGCCATCTTTTATACTGGCAACAGGTGTGCCGTCTGCATTGGTAATAACGGTTGGTTTTATAAATTCGTCGGTAATATTGTTTTGATAAGACTGTTTGATAGCTTCTACTGCATCTCCAGATTTCTCACCTACAGCATTTACCAAAGCATCATAAGCAAGTTTCACACGTTCCCAACGTTTATCCCTATCCATAGCATAATAACGACCGCTAACAGTAGCAATTTTGCCTACACTGCTTTTAAGATGGTTTTGCAAATCTGTAATAAAACCTAAACCACTTTTTGGATCGGTATCTCTGCCATCTGTAAATGCATGTACAAAAACGTTGCTAAGGCCTTCGCTCTTGCAAACATCTATCAATGCTTTAAGATGATTGGTATGAGAATGTACGCCGCCATCACTTACAAGGCCCAGCAAATGCAGGGGTTTGTTGTTGGTTTTGGCCAGGCGAATGCTGTTTAATAAAACTTCATTTTTTGCGAAAGAACCATCCCGAATAGCTACGTTAATGCGCTGGAGTTCCTGGTATACAATTCTACCAGCCCCGAGGTTAAGGTGCCCAACTTCACTATTGCCCATTTGC
Source organism: Chitinophagaceae bacterium (assembly GCA_047602295.1). Lineage (GTDB taxonomy): Bacteria > Bacteroidota > Bacteroidia > Chitinophagales > Chitinophagaceae > JACMLD01. The sequence continues at coordinate 1,109,646 of JASGHP010000001.1, forward strand.
CCGTCTGGCAAACCAACAGCTTCGCCACAAGTTACCAACGTGGTATTAGGGTATTTGCTATATAAACTGCTTACAAAAGGAACATTTGCGTTTTGAATTGCGTCTGCGGATTTTTTCTGGCCAATGCCCCATCCGTCCATGATAACGAGTATAACTTTTTTCTTTTCCATGCTTTCAAAACTACAGATTTTCAAGATAAAGGGCTTGGAATCGATTAAAATCGATGCAAGTCGGGGTTTTTTTTACACATCATGCAAGTTGGCATATTTTTAGTGCTAAGCAATCGTCCTCAATCCAAGCCCTTTTGATAACCTGTCCCTTTTATGAAGAACTAAAGGAAATTTATGAAAAACTATCTGTGGCTTGTTTTGCTATTCTGCTTATTTATGTTGCCTTCGCTAACACCTCCGCCGGCAAATACGCCTGGTATGGAAATAGAGGATGTAGTGGGAGCTTTAAAAACCGGGAACGCTACGCAGCTTTCTCGTTACTTCGATATCCGTGTAGATATTACGCTTCCAGATAAAAGTGACAACTATAGCAAGGCGCAGGCAGAAATGATAATAAGAGATTTTTTTGGTAGCAACAACGTTAACAATTTCGAGATAAAGTACAAAGGCGAGAATAATGGTGCGAAATATTGTATCGGCACTTTGAAAACAAAAAATGGCGATTACCGCACTAAACTTTTCATGAAGCAGAAGGATAATAAACAAGTGTTGCAGGAACTGGCTTTTCAAACTGTTGAATAAAAATATTACCCGCTGAAAGACCTGGGGCCTACAGTTTTGCTGCAGGCCTTTTTTGTGCCCGGCAATGATGTTTGCAGTTATCTTTGTTTTATGCGCAGTTTTGATGAACAACTTTCAGTATTAATAGAATCAGCTTTTAAAGAAGATGTAGGCGATGGCGACCACTCTACGCTTTGTTGCATACCAGCCGGCGAAAAAGGTAAGGCTGTATTGAAAATAAAACAGGAAGGCATTCTGGCCGGACTGGATATTGCAGAAAAAATATTCCGTTATACTTCACCTCAGGTAAAATTTACAGCTTATAAAAAAGACGGGGATGTTATGAAGCCGGGTGAAACAGCTTTTGAAGCAGAAACCTATGTACATACTATTTTGCAATGCGAGCGCATTGTGCTTAACTGTATGCAGCGCATGAGCGGCATTGCTACGTTAACCCGTCAATACACGGAAAAGCTGCAAGGCTATAAAACCAAAATACTGGATACCCGTAAAACCACCCCTAATTTCAGGTTGCTGGAAAAAGAAGCGGTACGCATTGGCGGAGGCGTAAACCACCGCATGGGCCTTTACGATATGATTATGCTAAAAGATAACCATATTGATTATTGCGGCGGACTGGAAAAAGCAATTGAACTTGCTTATGAATATGTGCAAACAGTAAAGCCGGGTCTTAAAATAGAAGTGGAAACCAGGAGTATTGACGACGTGAAGCGGGTACTGGCTGTAGGTAAAGTAGATAGAATAATGCTGGACAATTTCACGCCACAGCTGGTAGCAGAGGCGCAATCATTAATCAAGGGTAAGTTTGAAACAGAAGCGAGTGGTGGCATAAACCTGCAAAACCTGGAAGATTATGCAAAGACAGGCGTGGATTTTATAAGTGTAGGTGCATTGATACACCAGGCAAAAAGTTTGGATTTAAGTTTAAAAGCTGTTATTTCTTAATACCCCGAAAAGATTATTTTTTATGTCTAAGAAGAACAAACCAGATACACGTGGTTTTGTATACAGCACAGACCCTAATTTTTCTTTTGAAGAAAACAATGAAGCGGTAGATACACTACCCGCCAAACAACAACCGCTTCGTATAAAGCTGGATACAAAACACCGTGCTGGTAAGGCGGTTACTTTAATAACTGGTTTTATAGGAACAGAAGATGATTTGGAAGCATTGGGCAAACAATTGAAAAACTATTGCGGTAGTGGCGGAGCAGTAAAAGATGGAGAAATCATTGTGCAGGGAGATCATCGCGATAAAGTATTGCAATGGTTGCATAAGAACGGTTACACTTTATCTAAAAAAATATAAAGAGTTGGGATTTATTTTTGCCATACTTGCTGCCATTGCCATAATTGTTGCAGGTATCACTTTTATTTTATACGGAAGGGCAAGAATGCAGGAGAGGGAGCTGGAGGAAAAGTTTTATTTGCGCATACACTATACAACTCTTTTTATATTATTGCTGCTTGGCATTATTTACATGTTCTTCATGGTAGAGGCTGATGTATAAAGCTTATGTTCCAGTGAAATTTTAGCACAATCAATCAACCCTGGAAGCCGACTGTTTTATGACTGCCATCGCAATAAGGTTTATTGGCAGAAGCCCCGCAACGACATAATGCTATGGTGCCGGTTTTTATTTCTTCGCTTCCGTCAGATTTTTTTACCAATACATCTCCTCTTACCAGCAAGGGCCCATTGGGCAGGCATTCTATTATATTAGCAGACGGAATTCTATTTTCTTCTTTTTTCTTAATTGCTTCTGCTGGTAATTCTGTGTTTTTTATATAGCTGAGTGCACCACTCGGGCATTTGTCAATTTGCGCCATTATGGTGGCAGTATCTGCAGCATCTGGTAATATCCACGGGCGCCTAACCGGGTCAAAAACATCCCGCAAGCCATGCCAGCAAATTTTAGAATGAATGCAAACATCCGGCTTCCAGATAATGGTAATATCCTTATTGCTGTATTTATGTGTTTTAACAGGCATGATGAACTTATTTAAGTGCTGGTTCAAAATTAATGTGGAAATGTGATAAATGTGGAAAATGTGGAAATGCGCTTGAGTCGAGAATAGAACGCACGTGTCCCGTACTGAAAGTCGGGAGATTATTATGATTGTTATGATCGACGCAGATGTGTGCTTGAAAAGTGAAAATGTAACATTCAAAAAACTCCAGTGCAGGCATTAACTATCTCTGTGAAATTTCTTTTTCTTTCGCTCTCTGCGCAAGAAATCCTATCAATCCTGGTTAAAAAAAGCCGCGAAGCATCTTAAACACTTCGCGGCCTATACTTAAAACTTATCACTTAAAACTTACAACTTGTTACTGTCCCGCAGCTACACTATAAGATTTTTTACCTCCCCAGCTATTCAGCAATTCAGAAGAGCAAATGGTGAAATTGCCGCTTAAACTGATATAAAGGCCCAATATATCCTGTTGGTTGAGCGGTTCTCCGTCTAATGATTCAAAACGCACATTGTATACATTTACCAGGTTCGTGTATACAGAACCGGTAGGCCAAACCTGTGTGCCACGGTTGCTGATATTAATAAGCTTGAACTTTACACCTGCATGACGCTGGCATTTTACAGCGATAGCTTGTGGCTGTTCATGGCTTTCTATAAACATGTCTACGCCAACAATGGTTTCATCTCCTTTATCCGGCGAATACATCATGGCGTTTTGCGATAGTTTAAATGGCGTTGGCGTTCCTGGTATGTTGGGCATTACCGGTTTTGCACCTTGCGCAGGCTTTTTACCAAGATTGCTGATGATGGCATCCGCAAATGCTGTAGTGTTTACAGATGGTATGGATTTGTCACCAAAATCTCCGGTATGAACACCGCTTTCTAGCGTATACAATAAAGCGTTTTCTATGATGCCTGCATTTTCGGTTAGGCCTACGTGTAATAACATAGAAATGCCGCTGAGCAGTAATGCAGTTGGGTTAGCAATATTTTTACCAGCTATATCAGGTGCGGTGCCGTGCACAGCTTCAAAAATGGAAATATGATCTCCAATATTTGCAGAAGGAGCAAACCCAAGGCCACCAACTAATCCTGCACAAAGATCGGATACTATATCGCCCTGCAGATTGGTAAGCACAACCACATCAAACAAATCCGGGCGGGTTACCAGTTTCATGCAAAGATCATCTACAATAATGTCATCTGCCTTTAGCTCTGGGTATTCTTTTGCCACTTCATAAAAACAATCCAGGAAAAGCCCGTCTGTAAGCTTCATTATATTGGCCTTATGCCCACAACTAATGCGTTTGGCATTTTTTTGTTTGGCCATTTCAAAAGCATAACGGATTACCTGCATGCTGCCCGGCCGTGTTATAAAACGGCGGCTAAGCGCTACATCATGCGTAAGCATATGCTCAATGCCACCATAAGTATCTTCTATATTTTCTCTTACAACCGTTATGTCAATGGGTATTCCTGCTTTGCTGAAAACGGTATTTACGCCGTGGAGTGTTTGAAACACTCTTTTATTGGCAAATGTGTTCCAGGTTTTGCGGGCAGTAACGTTAATGCTTTTTACGCCTTTACCTTTAGGTGTTTCCATCGGTCCCTTAAAGAGAAGTCCTAATGATTCTATGGATTGTTGTGCTTCTGGTGTCATGCCATTAGAGAAACCTTTGTCAAAAACCCATTTGCCCATGTCTACAAATTCATATTCCAGGGGAACATTTGCGGCTGAAAAAATTTTTAAAACTGCGGCCATAATTTCCGGTCCTATACCATCTCCGTTTGCTACTGCTATTTTCATATTTTTTGTTTTGTGGTGTTTTCAGTGTAATAAAGGCTGTTGATTGTGGGCATTGCCCGTGCAAAATTGGCATTAAATAACGATACTGTTTTTATTTTCTTATAAGAAGCTTGCAGTATCTTATGAAGATGAACAACAGGCGCATGATTATCTTATCAACAACATACTTAGCAGACTGTTCAACAAAAAGTTAGGGGCGACAGCGGTTTTTTTGTATCTTTCAGGTGCAAACAATTTTACAATGGTCTCAAAAGTATCTGAAGGCATAGAGATTAGTGTAGAAACTTTCTACCAGCCAGACTACTCCAATCCACTGCAGTCTGAGTTTATGTTTGCATACCGCATATCGATAGAAAACAAAAACAATTTTCCTGTAAAATTGCATCGCAGGCACTGGCAGATTTTTGACAGCAATGGCCAAAACCGCGAAGTAGATGGAGAAGGCGTTGTAGGTGTACAACCCACGCTGAACCCCGGCGAACGTTACCAGTATGTAAGTGGCTGCAACCTGCGTACAGAAATGGGTAGAATGATTGGCACTTACCAAATGGAGAATCTGAATACGAAAAAAATCTTCGAAGTAGCCATCCCTTCTTTTGAAATGGTTGTTCCATTCAAAAATAACTGACGCTAATTATCTAATTACACCAATAGGCACGAATAATATTTGCGTCCATTAGTGTCATTCGTGTATCGTCATTCGTGTATCGTCATTCGCGGCTCATTCGTGCTATTCGCGGCCTATTCGTGTTTCCTATTCGCGTGGCCTATTCACATAAAAAAGCCCCGGCGTTTTTCCGGAGCTCTTGTGCAAACACAGGCAGGCAATCGAGATACTAATGTAGCGTTTTTCTATTTCAAAAAATGTCAACCCGTTTTTTAATTGAGAAATCCCGAAAAGATTGAGGAGCTTTTTAAGTTGAATCACCTTCTCTTAGTCTCATTAAATCACCCAATTTACTCGTATCTTTGCGGCCTTCATGAACCTGAATGTGTTGCTGGAAGCGTATGGTAAAGATGCCCGCGTTTTTTCTCTTGCGGACAGGATTACTATGTCCAGGCCCCAGAAAGTCTCCCTAAAAAACCTTCATGGCAGTGCTTCCCAATTTGTTGTAGCGGCTATTTTTCAGCATCCGGCTTGTGCCCAGGTAAATCACTTGATTGTATTGAACGATGCAGAAGAAGCGGCCTACTTTCATAACACTTTGGAGAACCTTACGGGTGCATTGGATCTTTTTTATTTCCCTTCTTCATTCAAAAACAAAAAGAATTACCGCCTGCTAAATGCTTCACATGTAATGCTTCGCACGGAAGCGCTTACCAAATTAAGCGGCGGTGGCAATAAGAAGATAGTAGTTACGTACCCTGATGCGTTGTTTGAAAAAGTGGTGTTGCCCAAAACACTGTCGGAAAATATCATCCGCATAAAAAATGGCGATGTACTGGACATTAGCAAATTGCTTTTGCAGTTTGATGAATATGGTTTTGTGAAAACTGATTTTGTGTATGAGCCTGGCCAGTTTGCCATACGCGGGGGTATATTGGATATTTACTCTTTTGGCAATGAGAAGCCTTACCGTATAGAATTGTTTGGCAATGATGTGGATTCCATACGCATTTTTGATCCTGAAACACAGTTGAGCGAAAGAAAGCTGTTGCAGGTTACCATTATACCTAATGTGGAAACGCAGTTTGAAGAAGGCGATAAAGTTTCTTTGCTGGAGTTTTTACCCGAGAACACATCGGTATGGCTGCAAGACCGCGACGTAATAAAAGAAAAATTATTAGTGCAGGAAGAAGACCTGTTTTTGTTTATGGAGCTGCAAAATGATCAGCAGCCGGTAAATAAAAAACCTGCAAATGATGATGAAGATAAACTTGAAAAAAAATCCATAACTGCTGAAGACTTTATTACAACGGCTGTTTTTGAAGAGCAGTTAATGCAGCGGCACTGCATCAATTTTGGGCATGAGCCATCTGCGGAAAGCCTTTACGAGATTGAGTTTCATACAAAGGAACAACCTGCTTTTAACAGGCAGTTTGACATGCTTATTAAAGATCTTAAAAGTCGTGAAGCAAAGAAGTTTGAGATCTACATGTTTGCGGAAAATCCCAAACAACTGGAACGACTGCACACCATCTTCACAGATTTAAAGGCAGAGATTCAAATAACACCGGTTCCCGTTTCTATTCACCAGGGTTTTATAGACGACGATTTAAAAGTGGTTTGCTATACAGACCACCAGATATTTCAACGATACCATAAATACCGTGTAAAGCAGGCGTACAATAAAAACAAGGCACTTACTTTAAGAACACTGCGTGAGTTGCAACCGGGTGATTATGTAACACACATAGATCACGGTGTGGGTGTGTACAGTGGGTTGCAGAAAATAGAAGCGAACGGAAAATTGCAGGAAGCAGTTAGAATTATTTATAAAGACAGCGATATACTTTATGTAAACATCAACTCGCTGCATAAGATAGCAAAGTTTACCGGTAAAGAAGGGTCTGTGCCGCGTGTAAACAAATTAGGTAGTGATGTCTGGAACAAGCTGAAGGAAAAAACAAAATCTAAGGTAAAAGAGATTGCCTTTGATCTTATTAAGCTGTATGCAAAACGTAAAGCGCAACACGGCTTTGCGCACTTGCCAGATAATTACATGCAGACAGAGTTGGAGGCTTCCTTTATTTATGAAGACACGCCAGACCAAAGCAAGGCTTCTGCAGATGTAAAGCGGGATATGGAATCTCCTTCGCCTATGGACAGGCTGGTGTGTGGTGATGTGGGTTTTGGCAAAACAGAAATTGCAGTGCGTGCAGCATTTAAAACCTGTTGCGATGGTAAGCAGGCCGTAGTGCTGGTTCCTACCACTATTCTTGCATTTCAGCATTACAAAACTTTTAGCGAGCGATTAAAAGATTTTCCGGTTACAGTAGATTATCTAAACCGGTTTAAATCTGCCAAAGAGAAAAAAGAAACGCTTAAAAGACTGGAAGAGGGAAAAATAGACATCATTATAGGGACGCATACTTTATTGGGTAAGGAAGTGAAGTTTAAAGATTTGGGGCTGATGGTAATTGATGAAGAGCAAAAGTTTGGTGTGGCAGCAAAGGAAAAAATAAAAACCATGCGCACCAATGTAGACTGCCTTACACTAACGGCAACGCCTATACCAAGAACTTTGCAATTTAGTTTGATGGGCGCACGTGACCTTACCATTATCAATACCCCACCTCCCAACAGGCAGCCTATACAAACGGAAGTAGCAGTATTTAATGAAGATTTTATACGCGATGCCATTTACTACGAAACAGAGAGAGGAGGACAGGTTTTCTTTATTCATAACCGCGTGCATGGTTTGGCAGAAATGGCAGGTTTAATACAAGGTCTGTGTCCCGACCTTAGCATTGGTTATGCTCATGGTCAATTGGAAGGCCATGAGTTGGAGCAACGCATACTTGACTTTATTGAACAGAAATACGATGTGCTGATTTGTACCAATATAGTTGAAAGCGGAGTTGACATACCTAACGTAAATACCATCATCATCAATAATGCGCACCAGTTTGGTTTAAGCGATTTGCACCAGTTGCGCGGCAGGGTAGGGCGAAGCAATAAGAAAGCATTTTGTTATTTATTGGCACCGCCGATGAGCACTCTGCCATCAGACTCACGTAAAAGATTGCAAACGCTGGAACAACACAGCGAATTGGGCAGTGGTTTCCAGATAGCAATGCGTGATTTGGATATACGCGGTGCCGGTAATTTATTGGGCGGAGAACAAAGTGGTTTTATGGCAGAGATTGGATTTGAGATGTACCAGAAAATCTTGGATGAAGCCATTCGTGAATTGAAGAGGACTTCTTTCCGTGAAGTATTTAAAGAAGAAATACAGAAGCAGGAAGATTTTGTACAGGATTGTACCATTGATACCGATCTTGAAATACTGATACCAGACAATTATGTAGAAAGCATATCTGAAAGGCTTTCTTTGTATACCCGCCTGGACAATTGTGATACCGAAGCCGAATTGCAGGATTTTCATCGTGAGATGACAGACCGCTTTGGCCCTGTACCTGCACAGGTAGAAGATCTTTTTATTACCGTGCGTTGCCGCAAGCTGGCGGTGGAATTAGGCTTTGAGAAAATGAGCCTGAAAGATGAAACGCTTCGTTGCTATTTTATTAACCGGCCAGACTCGCCTTATTTTGAATCTGACATATTTAAAAACACGCTGGATTATTTGCAAAAGCATACCAATAAAGCCAAACTAAAACAGGTAGGCAAATTGTTTATGCTGGTAGTAAATGATGTAAAAAGTATGGAAAGCATGCTGACTTTCCTGCAAAGAATGCACAAAAGTGTTGTAGGTTCTGAAGTTCTTAGTTCTTAGTTCGAGGTTCGTTAGCTACGTCAATATGTCGTAGTAAATGAACTAAAGAACCACGAACTAAGAACTTTCTTACAAATCTTTCTCCATAATATAATGCGGAATGGTTACTTCCATAAACTCTTCTCCCGCTATGCGATAGCCTTGTTTTTCGTAAAAGCCAGATGCTGTTTTGCGGGCATGCATCAGCAGCTTTCTATACCCCATGTCGCGGGCAAGGTTCTCTGCAAAATTCATCAATGCACGGCCAATGCCTTTGCCCTGTACATTGTTCATAACTGCCATTTGCCTTAGCCTAACCGTATTGTCTGCCTGCTTTATAAGCATGCAGCAGCCGAGGATGCGGCCGTCTTCAAATGCACCAATCAGCACTTCGTCTTTTTCTTTTTCTAATTCTTCTGGTGTAAATGTAAGTCCGAGAGGTTTCCTTAGTATGTCCATGCGAATCTGAACCATTTGCTGGTACTCCTTTGAGCCGTGGTCTATAATCTTTAATGCCATGCTGTTTAGCGCTTAAATGTTGGATTGAACCCGAATTTACAAATAAGCAGGCAATAATAAATCATTGGCATTGGCTGATTTTTGAGGAATTATTTGGTTAATGGAAGGAGCTTATTGTCGGTTCAACTTTAAATGTTTGGAGCGTTGCGCATTGCTGCACCAGTATCAAATTAAATGGAATGTTGCTCTACTAATAATAAACTTGTAGTCTATAAAAGCTATTGAATTGAAAACAACACAATTCAAAACGGCTATCTTCGTTTTTCTGTGCATTGAATACATTATTTTTGAAGCATGTGGCCTGTTTGTAAGAAAGAATTCCGCCAATTTTTTAGCAGCCTCACCGGCATTATAGCAATAGCAGTGTTTCTATTGCTGAACGGTTTATTCCTTTTTGTTTTTCCTGATAGCAATATGCTGGACTTTGGCTATGCCACGCTGGACAAATTTTTTGAGCTTGCTCCCTGGATACTTACGTTTTTGGTGCCAGCCATTACCATGCGTACACTGGCAGACGAGTTTAAGGGCGGCACTTACGAGATATTGCAGACAAAGCCGCTTGGTTATACGCAATTGATCATTGGCAAATACCTGGGATGCCTTTTTATTATTTTACTGGCATTGCTGCCAACACTTTTATATGCTTTTACACTGCAGGCTTTAAGCGCCGGCAACCAGGGTATTGATACGGGTGGAGTAGCTGGTGCCTACATCGGTTTGTTTTTTTTAGCGGCCGTTTTTGCTGCTATAGGCGTTTGCTGCAGTAGTCTCACCAGCAATGCAGTGGTGGCGTTCATCATTAGTGCATTTGCCTGCTTTGTTTTATATGTTGGCTTTAATGCGGTTAGCCGTATTGCGTCTTTGGCCTCTGGCGCGGATTATTATGTAGAAATGCTTGGCATAGATTTTCATTATCGCAGTATTAGCCGTGGTGTAATAGAGTTGCGCGACATTGTTTATTTCATTAGCATCATCCTCTTCTTCTTATTATTTACCGAACGAAACCTTATTAAACGCAGGCCCTGATGAAAAAACTGCTGGCTACAAAATATTGGTGGATTGCTTTGCTGGTGCTATTGGTACTGGTAAATTATGCAGCTTCGTTTTTTAACCTGCGTGCAGACCTTACTGCCGAAAAAAGATTTACGCTTTCTCCGTCTACTAAAAAAATGCTGCAAGGACTCGACAGCACTATAAAGGTTACGGTGTTTTTAGATGGCGATATGCCCAAGGATTTTAAGAAACTAAGAAACACTACTTCAACTTTATTGCAGGAGTTTAAAGAAACCAGCCACAACAGGGTTCGGTTTGTTTTTGAAAAACCTGGTGTGGGTATGGACGATTCTACCAAGACACATTTTTTGGATTCTATTGCCACATTAGGTATAAAAGCATATAACATTTCTGCACAGGTAAAAGAGGGCGAAGAACAAAAGCTGGTGGTGCCAGGTGCTTTGGTTTCTTACAAAGGCCGCGTTACAGCCGTTGATTTAATGGCCGGACAAAGCGCTGACTTGGATGAAACATCCATTAATCGTGTAGAGGCAACATTGGAATACAAATTTGCCAGCGCCATCCAAAAAATTACTATAGACTCCATGCCTGTTGTTGGTTATCTGCTGGGCAATGGCGAGGAGTTTTCTCAAAGAATAAAAGATCTTATAGATAACAACCTGCGAAGAAAATACGGGTTTGCTTTTTTGCCAATAGACAGCGTGCCTGCGATACCTACTGTTTTCAATGCCATGTTGATCAATAAGCCAACGCAAAAATTTACAGATGCGCAAAAGCTAAAGCTGGATCAATACATCATGCAGGGTGGAAAGGTAATTTGGATGATTGATAACCTGTATGCAGAGATGGACAGTTTGCAGCGTGTACAAAATGATTTTATTGCTTTTGATCGCGGCCTCAACCTGGAAGATATTTTGTTTAAATATGGTGTACGCATCAACCAGGATTTGGTGCAGGATCTTAATTGCGATAAAATACCTTCTGTAATTGGCAATGTAGGTGGCAAGCCACAGATCCAGTTATTGCCTTGGCCTTATTTTCCGCTTTTAAGCAGTACAGACAACAATCCTATTTCTAAAAACCTGGATTATGTGCTGGCGCAATTTCCCAATAGCATAGATACCGTAAAAGCAGAAGGCATTAAGAAAACATATTTGCTTACTACCTCAAACGAATCACGCATATTAAATACACCAGCTAAAGTTGCGTGGAATAGCATCCAGAATAAAGAGGATTTAAAAACCTTCAATAAATCTTATGTACCTATAGCGGTATTGTTGGAAGGGAAATTTACATCATTATATGCCAACAGGCTGAGCAATGAGATAAGAACAGCGCTTGATGCAGCACATCAGCCTTTCATTGCACAGAATGCAGCAGATAATAAAATGATTGTAGTGTCAGATGGTGATATCGCTTTAAACTATGTAAGCCAAAGCGAAGGCCCAATTGCAATGGGAACCAATCCCTATACAAAAGCAAGGTATGCCAATAGTGAGTTTGTGAGCAATTGTATAGAATACCTCGTAGATAAATCAGGCATCCTGGAAACACGCAATAAAGACATTGCGCTGCGCCTGCTGGACAAACAAAAACTGGAAGAAGGCAAAACCCAATGGCAACTGATTAATATTCTTGCGCCTTTATTATTTATAGTGATTTGCGGCGGTGTTTATCAATTGCTGCGTAAAAGAAAATATAGTTAGGGTGAAGGGTTGAAGGTTTAAGGCGTAAGGTTTAATACGTCTACATTGCTGATATATTTTAAGCCGTATATTTTAATCTTAAACCTTTAACTTTCTTTTTCATGCCTTCTACCCTTAACCTTATACCGGTGCCTTACACCTTCCTCCTTTTAAACTATCTTTACGCTCTCACAATTATTCAATGACAAGAGAGCAGGTAACTTATCTGGTATTTGGAATAGCATTGGTACTGGCACTGATTTTTGATTTAGGCTTGCTTAGCAAGAAGTCTGCAGTAATGTCAACCAAAAAGGCCCTCGTTCAAACCATATTTTGGGTGGCATTGGCATTGTGCTTTGGTGGTTTTGTTGCATTCCAGATTGGCCATAAAGAAGCTGTGGAATACCTGAGCGCTTACCTAATGGAATGGAGTCTTAGTATTGACAATATTTTCGTCTTCATTCTCATCTTCACTTTTTTTGGTGTAAAAGAAACACATTATGCACGTGTATTGCTCATTGGTATTTTAATGGCCATATTGTTGCGCATCGCTTTTATTTCGGTAGGCATAGAAGTGGTGGAACGTTTCCGGTGGGTGCTGTATATTTTTGGAGTGATACTGGTGTTTACAGGCATAAAAATGTTTTCTGCCAAGAAAGATGAGCAAATAGATCTGGAAAAAAATAAAGTTTACCTGTTTATCAAACGTTTTTTTCCAATTACCAATGAAGAACATGGCGTTCATTTTACAGTTGTAAAAGACGGGAAACGATTTTATACAAAAATATTTGTAGTCACCATTATGCTGGCTACCATAGACGTTTTATTTGCGCTTGATTCTATACCCGCTGTATTTGCAATCTCGCAAGAGCGACTGGTAGTCTATACTTCCAACATCTTTGCCGTATTGGGATTGCGCTCTTTATTCTTTTTGCTGAGAGGTGCTGTAGATAAGTTTAGTCATTTGCAACAAGGCATTGCCATCGTACTTATTTTTATTGGCCTAAAAATGCTGGCAGAAATAAAATACATCAATATCCATATACCTGTTTATATTTCGCTTATTGTAATTGTAGTATGCCTTATTGGATCTATCCTTTACTCTATACAGGTATCAAATAAAGACGATGCAGCCTAACAACTTATTAATTCTATCCGGTGTACAGCATTGATCAAATTCTAATTATTGTAAAAGGCCGATGGCTGCAACAGTCAACTGCATCTTCTATTGAATACCTGCTTACAGATAGCAGGAAAGTGCTGTTTCCTGCTACATCACTTTTTTTTGCATTGAAAGGCCCGCGCCGCAATGGTCATGGATTCCTTCCGGAATTATATGAAAAGGGGGTAAGAAATTTTATTGTTTCAGAAGAAGCAGGCATTAATTTACCAGCAGATGCAAATATTATTTTGGTGAAAGATGTGTTGCAGGCTTTGCAATTATTAGCAGCCTGGCACAGGAAACAATTTTCTTTTCCTGTAATTGGTATTACTGGCAGCAATGGAAAAACAATTGTAAAAGAATGGCTCAATCAATTGCTGGAAGAAAAGTTTGCCATAGTGCGCAGCCCTAAGAGTTATAATTCTCAATTGGGTGTTCCATTAAGTGTGTGGCAAATGAACAGCCATCATACACTGGCCATATTTGAAGCAGGCATATCGCAGGCTGGTGAAATGGAAAGACTTGAAAAAATTATTCAACCTGGCATTGGCATTTTTACCAATATAGGGCAGGCGCACAATGAAGGGTTTCTTAACCTGAAACAGAAAGTAAAGGAAAAGCTACAATTGTTCAAACATGTGCAATCGCTTGTTTATTGCAGCGATTACCCGGAGATAAATGAAGGTATTGTTGATTTGGTTCAACGACTGCGCAATCAGCCGGAAAACAGGTTGCAATTATTTAGCTGGGGCACTAAATCAGACGCTACATTCCGCATCGCTTCATTATTGAAAGACGAAACTTTCACGTATGTAAGCGCATTATACAAAGACACAGAGATATCTTTTAAAATACCTTTTACAGATGATGCTTCACTGGAAAATGTTATTACCTGTTATTGCACCATGTTGTTGCTGGGGTTTGACAGCCGGTATATAGAGACACGCATCAACCAGTTATCGCCGGTAGCAATGCGGCTTGAATTGAAAAAAGGAATCAACAATTGTTCTATCATCAACGATAGTTATTCTGCGGATCTCAGCTCACTAAAAATTGCGCTGGATTTTTTGGCAAGACAGCAGCAGCATGCACGCAAAACCATTATTCTTTCTGATATACCAGAGAGTGGAAAAAGTGAGAAGGAATTATACCAGGAGGTAGCTGCCATGTTGCAGGAAAAAAAGATTGATCGGTTCATTGGTATCGGCCCCCAGATAACCAGGCATGGCAATATTTTTGAAGCAGCACATGCATTTGAGATAAACATTTATACCGGTCTTGATGCTTTTAAAAAAGATTTTTATCATTTAAAATTTCAGAATGAAAGTATCTTATTAAAAGGTGCCAGGGTTTTTGAGTTTGAACAGTTGCTGCCGCTGCTGGAGCAGAAAGTGCACCAGACGGTGTTGGAAATAAATCTTACTTCAGTGTTGCACAACCTGCAACAGTACCAACAAGTATTAAAACCATCTACCCGTACTATGGCGATGGTAAAAGCATCTTCATACGGAAGCGGCAGTTACGAAATAGCCAGCTTATTGCAATTTCATAAAACGGACTATTTGGGCGTTGCTTATGCAGATGAAGGCATAGAGTTAAGGAAAGCCGGTATTCAGATGCCCATAATGGTAATGAACCCTGAAACAAATTCTTTTGACGCATTGGTGCAGTTTAACCTGGAACCGAATATCTGGTCTTTTGAATTGCTTGCTTTATTTGATGACTACCTGAAGAAGGAAGGACTGCAGCAATTTTCTATCCATATAGAAATAGAAACAGGCATGAACCGGCTTGGATTTAATGTGGCCGATATGGAATTGCTGGGGACGAAATTATCTGCAAGCTGCTGTAAAGTGCAATCTGTGTTTACACATCTGGCTGCCAGCGAAGACCCAAATAGTGAAAGCTTTACCCTGCAACAGGCAGAAAAATATTTTAGCGCAGTAGAAGTTTTGCAAAAACAAATTGGCTACAGCTTCATAAAGCATATGGCAAACTCAGCGGCTATATTGAGATATCCTCAATTGCAATTGGATATGGTAAGGCTGGGCATTGGGCTTTACGGTATAGACAGCGCCAATACGCATACGCTGGATTTAAAGGAAGTATCATCATTGAAAACAACCGTTGCACAAATTAAGCACCTTAAAAAAGGAGAAACAATTGGTTATGGCAGAAGAGGCATTGCAGAGAGTGATACCATCATTGCTACAGTAAGGCTTGGTTATGCAGATGGCTATCCCAGGCGATTAAGCAATGGCAACGGAAAAATGCTGATTAACGGAAAACAGGTTCCGGTAATAGGAATTATCTCGATGGATATGACGATGCTTGATATTACCCATGCGGGCCATGTGGAAGAAGGAGATGAGGTAATTGTTTTTGGGCCAGGTTTATCTGTGCAGCAGGTAGCAAAGTGGGGTGAAACCATTCCCTATGAAATTATGACGGGCATATCGCAACGGGTGAAAAGAGTGTATTATGAAGAATAGTTTACGAACGGAAAATGTGCTTGTACTGAATGGGGAATAGAAAGTGTAAACTTTAACAAACAGCGGTTTCGCCAAACTACCCGCTGCCGCTGAAACCACTATATTTGCCAAATTAAAAAATAACTGGTGAAGGGAAGAAATATCGTAGTACTCATCCTGCTCATTCTTATTTTGGATCAGGCGTTGAAATTCTGGGTTAAAACTCATATGCCGCTGAGCGATGATTGGGATCAGTATCATGCCATGCTTACTCCATACGATAAAGGCATCCGCCCTTTCGGTGGTAGTTGGTTCCAGGTTTATTTTGTAGAAAACTCCGGTATGGCCTGGGGTTGGGAGCTGGGGGGCAACTGGGGTAAAATGATATTGACCCTATTCAGGCTGGTAGCAGTTATAGCCGGGGTATTCATTCTTCGAAACTTTATCAGTAAGAAATATAGCCGTGGCTTTATCATCTGCGCCGCTTTAATATTTGCCGGGGCATTGGGCAATCTTATAGACAGCATGTTTTACGGATTAATTTTTGATGAAAGTACCCGCTTTCATGTAGCACAGTTATTTCCACCAAAAGGATATGCAGGCTTTTTGCATGGCAAGGTGGTTGACATGCTGTATTTCCCCATCATAAAAGACAAATTACTACCCGGTTGGATTCCTTTTATGGGTGGAGAACGATTTACTTTTTTCAGCCCTGTATTTAATATTGCCGATGCTTCTATTTCAACCGGTGTTATAGCCATATTGGTTTTTCAAAAACGGTTTTTCAAAAAAGAAGATGAAGGCAAAGACGCTACTGTAGAAACCAATACCCCGGTGAATGATAATGTGCAGGTGTTGTAAACATTTGTACATTGCCGTATGTAATTTTAACCAACCTTTGGGGCCAGCTCTTCGTATAAAAACATAACAAGACCAGCGGCCGGTCGTAACCCCACTCTATACTAACTGGTCTGATAAAGATAAATTCATAAAAATGAAGTACTTACAGAGATTATTGGGCTTATTGGCTATAAGTATGGCGATGTTTTCCTGCCAGAAGGAATTCAGCGTAGAAAACAACCCCAACAATTCAACCACTGCCCAATGGGAATTTAAAGAAGGTGGCGTTCAGTATAAAGGCCCCATTGATACGGTAACCATAGATACACTAAATAATTTTGCCTTTCTTATCATAGATGGCCATGCCGCGGATGGCAGCAAAATACGATTGCAGGCTTTCGGCTCCTCCATCAGCCCCGGCGTTTATAAAACGCCTACCAGCATGTTTACCTACGTAAATGGTTCCAGCACTATTTACCAGACAGACCAAAATGCTACAGATTCATTTACAATCACCATTACAAAGGCTGATAGTTTGAGCGTTACAGGTACGTTCAATGGCAGGGCTTTAAATGGCACTACACCTAAAACAATAACTGATGGTAAGTTCACAGCCATATTAAAAACTTCCACTGTAACACCGCCTTCAAAAGATAGTGGCCAGGTGGTTTTATGGAGTAAGGCAGGTTGCGGTGGCGGCACCAGTACAAGCCCTATAACCGTTTCAGTAAATGGAAAGAGCGGGCAGATTACTTCTTTTACCAGCACCGAACCTACCACCTGCGATCCGGCCGGTAGCTATAATATCAAATTGCCAGTGGGAGCTTATCCATGGGTGGCAAAATGCGGTACAGATTCTGTTACAGGTACTGTAACTGTAACGAAAGGCGGCTGTACTAAAGTGCAGGTTGACTTTACTGCTCTTAGCCTGGAATATTTCCCAATGACTAAAAACTCTAACTGGAGTAATTTATATGATGGTGGAACTGCTGCAGATACACTGTATGTTTTAAGCACTGGCAATACAAAATCTCTCACTCTGGGCTCTTCTACCAATGCATATAATATTTTTGTGAATAAGGATGGTTCGGGTATGGATAGCAGTTATTATAGAAAATCCGGCAGTTCTTATTATCAGTACATACCAGCTATGGGTTATATAGATACTGCAAGCCACGATACAATTATTACCCCGGCTTATGAATATAGGTTCCTGGTAACTAATATGACTGCCGGAAGCACGTTTACAGATGGCCCGTATAATGCGTCAATATATACTTCTGTTGGTAGCGGTTCTATACAGATTGTATTAACCAGTACTGTTTTATCTACCACAGCAACTGAAACTGTAGGTACTAAAACATATAACAACGTAATTAAGATAAAAACAGTTTATTCATATGCCTTAGGCACTGGCACCATAGATTATTATGCATCGGAACAGTGGTTTGCACCTGGGGTAGGCTCTATCAAATACATGGATTATCTGACCGATCCATTTACAACGCCCGATTATACCTTAAATCTTACCAGGGCGACAGTTTATTAGAAATAAAAACATGCCAATATAAAACCAGCCCCCATTGTGCAGAAGGGCATAAAGAAACCGCGATAGCGGTTTTTTTATTTGCCAGAGTCCAACGGCACAATTGTTGTTTGATTAAGGATAAACTTATTGAATCAGCATTGTGAACATAGATTGATCATCGTTGCACCATGTTCCGTAAAGAATAACCAGAACGTTCCTTTCAATAATAGATCATTGCGAGACATATTTAACCCAAACAGTTTTGTTTTAAATGTATAAGATTGTGATGGCAACAAAAACAATAATAAAACCCCGCCTTGACAAGCGGGGTTTTTTGTACAACCGTAAGTTGAGATCTTAATAATCAAAGCCGGTGTCCAACTGCGATGGTGTACAACAGCTATTGCTTACTTAACAATTTACGGGTACCAATCAACATCTCATGGTCTTTACCAATTGACATGAGAGCAAACAGCCTTTAATTTTTTACCTTAACCAGTTTTTTATTAACCGTATAATTATTTGCCTGCACCCTTAAGAAATAGGTGCCGTCACTCAATGTTCCTGTTAATTCAAACATCATTTTATTGCCACCGCGATAAAGCGATACATGTTTTTGAAGAACCAGTTTTCCAAAGCTGTCGAACAACATGATATCAGCAGGCATATCTGTTGGCGCAATGGCTTCAAATGAAATGGCATTGTCAAATGGATTTACCACTGATTTTATATCAAATCCAATATTGCCAGGATAAAGTGTAATGGTGCGTCCATAAGTAAAGCCGGTTCCTGCAACCATTTTAACGCGATAGTACGTAACGTTTGTAATTGCGCTATTGTCAGTAAATGTATAAGTATGCTGGTCGTTCGTTACCGCTCCCAACCCATTTGCAGTGCCTATTTTATCAAAATGTATAGCATCTGTGCTTTTTTCAATTTCAAAAGACACTTCCGGGGTTTCGCTGGCAGTTGCCCATTCTACAGCAGCTCCGTTATTGGCAAGTTTCGCTTTGCTATATATCAGTTGATTGCCCGGCAACGCCGTACAGGTACTGGTTAATACAGTAATGGTAGTGGCAGCATAATAAGAACAATTCGGGTCTGCAAGGCTTGCCGCGGTGGATGCAATTTTTATCCGAAACTTTGTATTGTTTAATGATGTACCAGCTAAAAATGAAGGATAGGTAGCTGTATATTGCCATTGACCGCTTACAAGTGTGGGTGAACCTATACCTGAAACACCGGTAGGTAGCCACGTAACGCCATTGTCAACACTTTTTTCATACTGCCAATAGACATAGTTTGCAAAATAGCACCTGATAACACTATAAATATCTACCTGGTTGCCTACACAAACGGTGATGTTAGGAGAAGGTTTTAAATCCAGGTTAGGAGAACAAGTGGCAAGTGCGATATCGTCAATGGCCCAATCGTTACCACCACCTCCAGGTGCGTTGTTCCTAATCATAGCGGTAAGCGATGTTTGTGTTGGTCCTGTTAAATAAGTAAAACCTTTTTTCACCCATTGCCCATCGTAAGCAATATCGCCGGTTGTATAATAATCTGAACCATTAATAGCCAGCGTAAGATTGGGTTTCACACCAGAAGAGTCTCCTAATGCAGTTGGTATATAACCTGCACCACCAGTAGCACCTTTACCATTTGAGTCGCAACCGCATTTAGAACAAATATTCCTGATCCACAAAGAGAACTCATAGTAAGTATTGGGGCACAAACCCGTAACAGTTTGGTAGAAGGCCGAGTCTATGCGATAGCTTGCGTTAATCACCAGCATATATCCACCTGTGCTTTTAGCAACAGTATCTGCAGGCGGATTACCCAGCGCTGTATTTACAGCTCCTGTATGGTCGCCAATAATATCCCATACACCAAATACACGGTGAGATGTAGCCGAAGGATCTGGCTTTGCCCAACTGTTTACTGTGCTATACCCGGCACCGGTTGTACTGGTATTGTTTGAAACGCCATAATAATAATCGTTTGGATTATTGCCAGAGAAAGTAGCGTAAGTATATGTAGGCGGTATGTTTGAAGAAGTACCACGGTCTTTGTTTTTACCAAAACCAAATGTGCCATTGAACTCTGTACCAAGAGCATTTGCACCTATGGCATTTGCGCATAAACCATAATTGGTAAATATGGTTACATTGTCAGCAGGAAAGGTTGTAGTAGTAATGCTTCCGCTTTTGTAAGTAACAGAACCTCCACCAATGTTTACCTGGCTTCCCAATGCAGCAGTTATTTTTACTTTGTAAGATGCTACCATAATGCAGGTGCCACCATAAAAAGATGGTTTATCACTGCTTTTTATCTGCCCTCTTCTGAATGCTGTAGCTTGTTTGCCGGCAGCAGTGTTATAACCAAGATTAATTCTGATTGCTGTACCAGTAATCCATCCGCAATCATCGCCTGCAGCATCTGTAAAAGATTTATAAATTTTGCCTTCATTGGTAAGTACTGCAAGGCTGCCAGGTATGTATGATGTGCCTACAGGTATATTATCGAAAAAAGCACAACTGTCAAGCGTTCCGGATTTCACCACAAAAGTTGCACGTATTTGCAGTGTATCGCCAGTTTCCATAGTGCCACCGGCAGTTCCTTTGGTTTGATTGGTATAGCTTTTTCCGTAGTCTACAGTTTGTGCATTGGCAGCAAACGAAATGCAGACCAGGGTAAATAGAAAAAATAATTTGGACAATGAGGGGTTGGGTAGAGGTAGTGTCATAGATACAGATTTCCGTTATCGAAGTCTCGAAGCCTGAATAACCGTATCATAAAAATAGAAAATGAAGGGTGTAATTGCAATCGTACTAGTACTAGTTAAACACCATTTTTAGCAATAGTATTTCTGTGCTTTTTACATGTTATTGTAAATCAAAATGTATCTGCTGAAGTCACCGAATATTACTAAATGGTCATGTTTATTTTTCTCGTATTTACCCTTAGTTGCAGGCCGGTGTTTGCCTGTTTTACGATAAGAAAATACGCTGTAAGCCTGGAATGCTTTTACAGAGAAGATTGATTTATCAAAAAAGCAGCAGCAAATAAAAAGCCCCGCAACAAATAATTGCAGGGCTACTTTCAATTTTATTAGCTCTAGAACTAAAGAATGATTGCGATTAGTTCAGTTTTCCTACCATTTTTGCAGGGTCTACCCATGCATCAAATTCTTCCGGAGTTACATACCCAAGTTTAACAGCCATCTCTTTTAAGGTAGTTCCTTCTTTGTGTGCTTTTTGCGCAATCTCTGCTGCTTTGTAATAGCCAATTTTTGTATTGAGCGATGTTACCAGCATCAAAGAATTGTCTACATGCTTTTTAATATTGGCTTCAATAGGAGCAAGCCCGATAGCACATTTATCGTTGAAGCTTACACAACCATCACCAATAAGACGTGCACTGTGCAGGAAGTTGTAGATCATTACAGGCTTAAATACATTCAATTCAAAATGACCATTTGCACCGCCAATATTAATAGCAACATCATTGCCCATTACCTGTGCAGCAATCATGGTAAGCGCCTCACATTGCGTAGGGTTTACTTTGCCTGGCATAATAGAAGAGCCTGGCTCGTTGTCTGGGATAAATATTTCGCCAATGCCGCTGCGTGGGCCTGATGACAACATGCGCACATCGTTGGCAATTTTCATTAAGCTTACTGCTACTGTTTTTAAAGCGCCATGTGCTTCCACAATAGCATCGTGTGCGGCTAAAGCCTCAAATTTATTTTCTGCTGTTATAAAAGGAAGGCCGGTAAGTTTTGCAATATGCTTTGCTACATTTTCAGAATAACCATCTGGTGTATTAATGCCTGTTCCTACGGCAGTACCACCAAGAGCCAGCTCACTTAAATGAGCCAATGTGTTCTTGATAGCTTTTAAACCGTGGTTTAGCTGAGAAACATAGCCGCTGAATTCCTGGCCAACAGTAAGCGGTGTAGCATCCATAAAGTGTGTGCGACCGATTTTCACCACATTCATAAACGCTTTGCTTTTTTCTGCAAGCGTATCTCTTAATTTTTCTATACCGGGTATGGTTACATCTACCAATATTTTGTACGCAGCAATGTGCATGGCAGTAGGGAAAGTGTCATTGCTTGATTGCGATTTGTTTACATCATCATTTGGATGAAGAAATTTTTCTTTGTCTGATAACTGTCCGCCGTTGAGTACATGACCACGATAAGCAACTACTTCATTCACATTCATATTGCTTTGCGTACCGCTACCGGTTTGCCAAACTACCAGTGGGAAATAGGCATCCAGCTTCCCTTCCAGTATTTCATCGCAGACTTTACCAATAAGATTCTGATTTCTCTTTACTTAAAACCCCTGCTTCAAAGTTGGTGATAGCAGCAGCTTTTTTCAGGTAAGCAAATGCTTTAATAATTTCTTTAGGCATTTTGTTGATGTCCTGTGCAATCTTGAAGTTGTCAATGCTGCGTTGTGTTTGTGCGCCGTACATTGCATCCACAGGCACTTTTACTTCTCCCATGGTATCTTTTTCAATCCGGTATTCCATATCAGTTTTTTAATTTTTCTTTAATGCTGTCAAATGGCCGGTAAAGGTAATGAAATGAATTGTCTGTTGGGTTTTCACCAGTAAAGGCCATAAGTTGAACTTTGTTTGTTAATAGAATAAACAAGAATAGAATATGCAAACTTGCGCAAACGGTTGCATGTTTTTTCGCTGTGCAGATCACTTATTTTTAGTTCCTGAGCCAAACTGCTGATGATGAAAGTGATCTTACTAATGCATTTTTTTGTGTTGATTGTTATAGCTGTATTGGCGCAGCCTGCCCACAAATTTGCATTGGGCAAGAGCGATTTTCTGCTTGATGGCAAACCTTTTCAAATCATCAGCGGTGAGATGCATCCCGCACGCATTCCTAAAAATTATTGGCGGCAAAGAATACAAATGGCAAAAGCAATGGGCTGCAATACCATTGCCGTATATGTTTTTTGGAATTACCACGAGCAGCAACAAGGCGTGTTTGATTTTACTACAGAAAACAGGAATATAGCTGAGTTTATACGCATTTGTCAGCAGGAAAAAATGTGGGTGTTGCTCCGTCCCGGCCCTTATGTATGTGCAGAATGGGATTTTGGCGGATTACCCACATGGTTGCTAAAAATACCAGATATAAAATTACGGTGTATGGATAGCCGTTATATGGCTGCTGTTACGCGTTATGTAAAACGCCTTGCGCAGGAAGTAAAGCCACAACTGGTAACCAATGGCGGCCCCATACTGATGGTGCAGGTAGAAAATGAATATGGCAGTTATGCTAATGATAAAACCTACCTGGAAACCCTGCGCAAGCTTTGGATTAGCAATGGCATTAATACACCTTTCTATACAGCAGACGGTCCTACTGCATTTATGCTGGATGCCGGTAATATAGAAGGGGCAGCAATTGGACTGGATAGCGGAAGCAGTGATGCAGATTTCAACCAGGCATCAAAACATAATCCCAATGTTCCATCATTCAGCAGCGAAACCTATCCTGGCTGGCTTACACATTGGGGCGAGAAATGGGCCAGGCCCGACACAAACGATCTTAAAAAAGAAATCACTTACCTCTTAAAAAATAAAAAGTCCTTTAATCTTTACGTTGTGCATGGTGGAACAAATTTCGGTTTTACGGCTGGTGCTAATGCTTTCTCACAAACGCAATACCAGCCCGATTTAACCAGCTATGATTATGATGCGCCGATTAATGAGCAAGGCCGTCCTATTCCCAAATATTATATGCTGCGCAACCTGATACAGCAGTATGTGGATTATAAAATACCTGATGTTCCTGAAACATTGCCGGCAATAGAAGTGCCCTCTATTACTATGAATGCATTTACTACTATCTGGAAAGAATTGCCTGCGCCTTTACATTATGCACAACCCGTACCCATGGAAGCTTTTAATCAAAATCAGGGGCTGGTTTTATATAGGACAAAATTAATTGGTCATAAAAGCGGCAAGCTTACTATTACAGAGCCGCACGATTATGCCCTGGTTTTTTTGGAAGGGAAATTTATAGATACCATTAAAAGAGATGGCGGCAAATGGACAGTAAGCTTGCCAAAGACAGACGCAAAAGATCCAGTACTGGACATACTGGTGGAAGGTATGGGCCACATCAATTTTGCGCAATACATGATTGACAGAAAGGGCATAACGGACAGGGTTACCCTAAATGGGATGACGTTGATGGACTGGCAGGTATATCCTTTGCCGATGAATGAGAAATTCATTACTGCGCTTAAGCCAAAATACCCTGAAGGATTTCATGATGGAATTTTCTTTAGTGGTGCTTTTGAACTTGCACAAACAGGTGATACTTATTTTGACATGAGTGCTTACAGCAAAGGCATTGTATATGTAAACGGGCACAACCTCGGTCGCTACTGGGACATCGGTCCGCAACAAAG
The DNA here is from genome assembly GCA_047602295.1 of Chitinophagaceae bacterium. Lineage (GTDB taxonomy): Bacteria > Bacteroidota > Bacteroidia > Chitinophagales > Chitinophagaceae > JACMLD01. Next base: position 1,134,223 of record JASGHP010000001.1, read on the forward strand.
ATTGTATTGCCCTGCTGATTGGTTAAAAAAGGGAAAGAACCAAATAATAGTTTTTGATCTGCACCAGCAACAAGGTGCTTCTATAAAAGGTTTTTCAACAGCAGAATAATATGTTGTTGTGAAAACCGCTAACGATTGTTTATGCCTCAATGCTATTAAAACTTGTGAACTAAACCAACCGATAGAGGCCTTTAAAAAGCCCATCATTTTTTAAAACAACTGCGAAATATGCGAACCACTGTCAAAGGGTCATTGTCCCATTCAATGTTCAGCACGGCAAGGCCGTATGCAGCCGCCCACAAGGCTGTAATGAAAGTATGCGCCATTCTTTTTGCATTCATTTTTTTATCTGCCCAGGTATTGATGGCAGGTACAAATGTGTTTGCAGATGTCCATGGCAAAGTAACAAACGCCAATGGAGAGCCCGTGGCTGGTGCTTCAGTGTATGTTAAAGGCAGCCCGTCTACAGGTACTGTTACTGATGTAAACGGCTTGTATAAGTTATCTGTAAGCAAACCAAATGCTGTGCTGGTATTTTCTTTCGTTGGTATGGAAACTACGGAAGTTCCATTGGCTGGTAAAACAGAGGTAAGCATTTCTCTGAAAGCAGTGGCTTCACAGCAGGAAGAAGTAGTAGTGGTGGGTTATGGTACACAAAAGAAAAAAGATTTAACGGGGTCAGTTAGTTCGGTAAACAGTGAGCATATGAACCTGGGTGGCACTACTGCTAATATTGGCCAGGCACTTCAGGGCCGTGCCGCTGGTGTTGTGGTACAGCAAACAAGTTTTGCACCGGGTGCTGGTTTATCTATTACCATTCGTGGTGGTAATTCTTTTAGCGGTAGTAATGCTCCGCTGTATATAGTTGATGGTTTTATTACTGCAAACATCAACCAGATTACCCCCAACGATATTGCAAACGTAGATATTTTAAAAGACGCTTCGGCTACAGCTATTTACGGTGCTCGTGGTTCAAATGGTGTTATTTTAATTACTACTAAAAAAGGCACCAATAATAAATTGCTGGTAGAGGGAAGCATTTCGCATGGTACGCAAACACTTACCTACAAACCCACTTTTATTACTGGTCAACAGTATGTGGATGTAAAAAATGCTATAGCTGCTGAGAACGCCACTACGCAGCCGTTTCCATCAAGCTTTGTACCGTCTAATAGCAATTGGTGGGGTGCGGCCACCCGTAGCGCTACAGTTGATAACCAGGGTATAAACCTGAGCAGTAGCAGCCAGGGTTCAAGAATGTTTATTTCAATCAATCATTTGAAACAAACAGGCGTTTTGCAAAAAACAGATTTTGAACGTTACTCCGCAAGAATAGGAACAGAACGTACTTTGGGTGAAAAAATAAAAATAGGAGGTAATTTTTATGGCGCAAATGGCGTATCAAATGTTCAGCCTTATACAGGTGATATTACAGCTCCGCTTTTCGGTTTGATGCTTGCCCCCGCTGCTTATCCAATTTTTAATGCTGATGGCAGCTATTACAATATTATTTCTGCAGACATTAAAGGAAATCCGTTGGCTTCATTAATAGAACCAACCGATAAAGTAACTACGCGTACAGCCAATGCCAACATTTATCTTGATTACCAGATTATAAAAAATCTTTCTTATCATATTGATGCAGGTATTGAATATTTAAACAGCGACGAAGGAAAATATACACCCAGAACACTTACCGCGGGTGCTGCAAATGGAGGCATAGCAGCAGAAATTACTAATACAACTACACGTTGGTTGGTACAGCAATACCTTACTTACAAATATGCTTACAAAAAACATAGCATTAACCTGTTGGCAGGTACATCTAACCAACGAGATGATGCATCCGGACTTACTGGCAATGCAAAGGGTTTTGTAAACGATAACCTGTTGTATTATAATCTTGGTGCTGGTTCCACATTAACTGCACCGTCCAGTTATAAAAATCCATCTTACCTGTTAACTTCTTATTTCGGTAGGATCAACTATTCATTCAACAACGAAATATTAGCCACGTTTAATACCAGAAGAGATTAATCATCACTTTTTGCACAAGGCAAACGTTCAGATAATTTCTTTTCAGGTGCTTTGGCCTGGCGTTTAACAGACAGAGAATTCATTCAAAGATTGAATGTGTTTTCTAACCTAAAAGTAAGAGTTGGTTATGGTACTGCAGGTAACGACCGCATTACAACCACTAATTCAATTCCTCCATACATTGCTGCATTGGGCACTTACAGCACAGTGTTAGCGCCGGGTGGTGCTCTGCAAATTGGTTTTGAGCCAACATCGTTGCCCAACAATGGCTTGGTGTGGGAAAAAACTGGTCAGTTAAACTTTGGCCTCGATATGGGCTTCTTTAAAAACCGTGTTACTGCATCAATTGATTATTACAATAAAAAAACCACTGATAATTCACTCTTGTTCAATGTACCTGTTGGACAATGGTGGGGATTGGCTACTCAAACAATTAACGCTGGTTCTATCAGCAATAAAGGTGTTGAGTTGTCTATCAGCTCAGATAACATTCGCTCAAATGATTTTACCTGGAGCACAACTTTTAACATCGCTTACAATAAGCAGTCCGTTGTTTCTTTTGCACCAGGCATTTCTTTAATTTCTACCAACACAGCTAACCCTTCTGGTACTGTTTCTGGCCAGGAGTTTACAAGAGCAGTTGTAGGAAAAGAATTGGGCGTGTTGTACGGCTATCAATACCTGGGTGTAATAAAATCCGGAGAGACTTATGCTGCTCAACCTAACTCCAAACCCGGTGATCCTAAATACGCAGATTTAAACAAAGACGGAAAAATTACACCAGATGACAGAACGTTCTTAGGTAATACAACGCCACATTACACTGCAGGTTTCGGCAACCAAATTCATTACCAAGGATTTGATTTGAATATCTTTTTGCAAAGTGCATTTGGTTACAAACTATACAACATGAACCGCCTGGTGTTGGAATCTTCTACCGGAACAGATGTACTGAACAGGTTTGTAGCAGGTAAAAACGAGAACACCAGTATTCCAAGAGACGGTTATTTTAAAAGTGTTTATGGTAGCTATGTAAATTCAAGATTTGTTGAAAATGCTTCTTATTTAAGGCTGAAAATGGTGTCATTGTCTTACAACGTGCCAGTTAATTTAATTAAGCAATTAGGTTTTATTGAGAATTTACAGGTTTACATAAATGCACAAAACCTGGCTACCATCACCAACTATACAGGTACAGATCCTGAAGTAAACGTTCATACTGGTAATACCAGTGGTGGTTTGGATTTTGGTGGTTTCCCTGCTTTTAGAACTTTTGAATTTGGTGCAAGAATCAGTCTGCATTAATTGCATTGATTAATAAGAAACGACTGAAGAAAACTTTTAAAAAAATAGTATGAAAAAATATAGCTTTTTATTCATCGCAGTGGCCTACGTCCTTGCAGGCTGCAATAAATCGTTGGATACTACCATTTATAGCAATCTTACCACTGCGAATGCTTTTAAAACAAAGGCCGATGCCATTGCTGCAGTAAATGCGGTTTACGCAAGGTTAAAAGGACCAGCGGTTGGCGATAACTTCGATTATTGGACTGTTCGCCACTTAGCTTTAACCGATTTGCCAACGGATCTTGGCCATTGCCAATATGGTGGCGATCCAGGTCAGCTTTCTTTGGCACAATGGAACGCTGCCAATGGATTGATTGCGGAAGACTGGAGGCAGATTTACAAACTGGTAGCAGATGCAAACAACGCCATCGTAAATATTTCGGCAATGCCCGCAGGTTCTATTACTGATGCGCAAAGAAGCCAGTTTTTGGCAGAAGTGAAATTTTTGCGTTCTATTGCTTACAGCGATTTAACGGATTTGTGGGGACCAGTTATTTTAATTACAGAGAAAGATGTTGCAAATGCCGACAATGCAGCTTACTTAAGTCAACCTTTCCCCGCTCCTGTTTCCAGTATTGATAGTATGATGCTTTCTGATCTGCAAAATGCTTCAACAGTATTGCCATTAAATTATGCCAACAATGCTATCTATCCAGGCAATGATGTTGGCCGTGCTACAAAAGGTGCTGCATTAACCCTGATGGCAAAAATTTATTTGCGCGAAAAAAACTGGCAGAAAGTTGCCGATATAACCAGCCAGGTAATGGCTTTAAATACTTACAGTCTTTACCCAAGTTATTCAGGGTTGTTTTTAGAAGCCAACAAATGGTGTAGCGAAAATATTTTCTCTGTTTTGTCTGATGAGAATGTAAATGGTACAGAGTTGCTTAATCACTTTGGCCCGCTAAACCATCCAACACTTACGGACCGTTGGGATTATTATGCTGTTAACTGGGATTTCTATCATACCTACGGTGATGAAGACGATCGCAAAAAAATGTTTTTTGTATCGTTTGTAGGTAGTGATGGATTAATTTATAGTGAGGCACCATCACCTGGCGCCATAGCACCGGCTGGCCATAGTTACATGCCCGATGTAGCCACTCGCAAATATGCCGATTCAACCCGTACCAATAATACTTATTATGATGGTCATAGCGTAGACATTTTGCGTTATGCTGATGTGTTGTTAAGTCGCGCAGAAGCATTGAATGAAATAAACGCAGTAAGCGCAGAAGCTGTTACTTTAGTAAACCAGGTAAAAGCTCGTTCACATGCTAAGCAATTAGTAGCGGGCAATCTTACCCAATCCAGTTTTAGAGATGCAATTTTGCAGGAACGTGGCTGGGAATTGTATTACGAAGGCAAACGCCGTGCAGATTTGATTAGGATGAACAAATATGATGTGCTGGTAAATGCTTACCTCACAAGAGTTGGTCTTACGCCAAGCATCGTGATGCCTAAGAATACTTATTTCTCTTATCCGCAAAACCAGGTTAATCTTAACCCGAACCTGAGCAACGCAAACAGATAAAATTGATAAGTTTGTAAGTGCACCATACATTGGGATGCGGTATGATTGGCTTTACCAAAAAATACTGCATCCTTTCAACTTTAATAAACGCCAACTATTGAAGAATTTTTGTAAACTTTTTGCAGGACTGTTTTTGGTTGTGTCTTTCGCAAGCTGCAGTAGTAATGACAATATTGTAAAAGAAATAAAGATTGGCCTGCGCAACGACAACCAGCTAAAAATACAGATGGACCTGGTAACTACTTCCGCTGCGGAAGCGTATGCCGAATATTGGTTGGGAAACGATGATAAGAGTGAAAAATTTATTTCGCCTACTTCAAAAAACGGAACGCAGCATTCGTTGATACTTTGCAATATTATTGCTGATACCACTTACTACTATCATATTGTTACTGTTCAGGATGGCAAGAAAACAATTGGCAAAACGCATGATTTCAAATCTCCGCAGTTGCCAATGTGGATGCAGGAACAGTTTAAATACAGCTGTATATCGCCGGAAAAATTGCCATCCGTTTTCAAAAGCGGTTTTATGTTGCTGAACAAACGTGAAAACCCCGGTATTAGTTTTATTGTAGACTATAAAGGCCGCATCAGGTGGTATCATATGGTAAATGATATGGGCACAAAAGTTTCTCATTTTACCGATGATAAAACTATACTTTCTATTCTGGGCACCAAAGCCGATTCTACCAGTTATGGCAGTGAAATATTAGAGGTGAATTTATTGGGCGACACTGTTGCGCATGTGAAAAAAGGACAAGGCGATTTTAAATTTACCATTCACCACGAGATATTGCGCAACAGCAAACACCAGCTTACAACGCTTTTTGTTGATAAAAGATTAATGGATTTAAGCGCTGTCGGAGGAAGTAAAGCAGATACTGTAACCGGAGATGGCATTGTGGTGATGGATGATAATGGAAAAAAGATATCACAGTGGAGTGTGTTTGATGTAATGGACCCATTAAAAGATCCCAAGCTGATGACTACCAAAAAAGATTGGATGCATGCAAACAGTTTGAATTTTGATAGCGACGGCAATTACATTATTTCATTTTACAATAATGGACAAATTTGGAAAGTGGATGCAAAAACAGGCGCTGTTATTTGGAAATTCGGTAGGGGCGGCACATTTACGATGCCCTCCAATTGCGATTTTACGCAGGCACACGCAGTACACATCAACAAATTTGGAAGCCTGATGTTTTTTGACAATGGTGTTGAAAAAAAGCTATCAGAAGTATTTGCTGTTAATTTAAACGAAGCTGCAAAAACGGCGCAGGTTGCCATCAATATAAAACTTCCTGAGAAAATATACAACGACAGAATGGGCAGTGCTTATATGATTAACGACACGTCTGTTTTATGTTGTTCTTCTAAACGCCACATTGCAGTACTTGCTACTACAAAAGGCGATTTATTGTGGACATTAGAAGCTGCTTTTCCTTCCTATCGTATGGAATTTATGCCAAAAGAAAAACTGGCTCCTTTCATTTCAAGTATCGAATAGCTTTAAACAATTAAAAGATAGTTATGCAAAGAAAATTTTTGTACACCGGGTTTGCAGTAGCAATTGTTGCAGTGCTTTCTTTTTTTATTTCCTGCAGCAATAATGAAACGGCTGCAAAAGAAGAGAAAGTGGCGGAGGCACCTGCAGCGCCGGTTAGCCCTGTTATTACCATTGACACAACTTTAATTCCTAATGATAAGTTTGGAGAGGCAGTTCGTTATGGCCGTGCATTAATGTTGAATACCGCTTATTATATAGGGCCTGAAGGAAAGAATGGTAAATACCTTGGCAATAAAATGAATTGCACCAATTGCCACCAGGATGCTGGCACCAAAGAATTTTCTTTCAACCTCATGAGCTCTCACGACAACTACCCGCAATACCGCGGTCGTGAAGGAAAAATATTAACCCTTGCAGAAAGAGTAAACAATTGTGTGATGCGACCACATCTTGGCAAACCATTGCCGCTGGATGGAAAAGAAATGGTTGCTTTTCTTTCTTATCTAAAATGGATAAACAGTTTCGTGCCTAAAGGAAAACCGTTTGAAGGATCAAAAAATCTTGAGGTAACTTTTTCTCCTACAGCCGCCAGTGCACAACGCGGGCAGGCTTTGTTCCAGGAAAATTGCGTACGCTGCCATGGAGCTAACGGTGAAGGACAGCTTGAAATCGGAAACATTACTTATAAATACCCACCTTTGTGGGGAGACTTCGGCTATCAATCAGGTTCCAGCATGCACCGTGTTATTAAGCAAGCCCAATGGTTGAAGAATAATATGCCTTACGATAAAGTATCTCCTGGTAAACCTTTTCTTACAGATGACCAGGCTTTAGATCTTGCTGCTTTTGTAAACGACGATGAGATTCACAAACGCCCCCGGCCAAAAGAGTTTGATTATCCTCATGTAGAAGAAAAAGCCATCGACTATGATATAGCTCCTTTTGCCGACACGTTTTCAATAGCGCAACATAAATATGGACCTTATCAACCTATCATTGATTATTGGAAAGAGAAAAAGATGAAAGCCGTGTATTAACGCAGGTATTTTATATTGATGACGGATCAAAAGAGCTGAAAACAAAAAATACAATTAACTTTCCAACAAATAAACTTGGTATGAAAAGAATCCTTCTAACGAATGCCTTTTGCCTCTTATTACTTTCTCTTATAGCACAATCTTATCAACCCAATTGGTCATCACTCGACAAACGCCCCATGCCGCAATGGTTTAAAGATGCCAAGTTTGGAATTTTTATTCACTGGGGTGTTTATTCTGTTCCTGGTTGGAGCAGTAAAGGACAGTATGCAGAATGGTACCAGAATGGATTAAATGGAAATGACTCTGCCCGCAAGGCTTTTCATAAAAAGAAATTTGGAGATTTAACCTACTATCAAATAGCCGATCAGTTTAAAGCAGAATTGTTCAACCCGGATGATTGGGCAAAACTGTTTGAAGAATCTGGTGCAAAATATATTGTGCTTACCTCTAAACACCACGATGGTTTTACTTTGTGGCCCAGCAAAGAAGCAGACAAAGACTGGGGTTTTAAATGGAATGCGGTAGACGTAGGGCCTAAAAGAGATTTAATTAAAGATCTATTCGCTGCAGTTAGAAAGACTTCTGTTCACGCAGGCATGTACTATTCATTGTATGAATGGTATAACCCTTTATGGAAATCTGATAGAAATAAATTTGTGACCGAACATACCTGGCCGCAAATGAAAGATCTTATCAATAATTACCAACCGGATGTATTCTGGACAGATGGAGATTGGGATGCGCCTGCTGAGACATGGAAGAGCCAGGAGTTTCTTGCATGGCTCTATAATGAAAGCCCGGTAAAAGATAAGATTGTAGTAAATGACAGATGGGGTTCTGGTGTACGTTTCAATCACGGAGGTTTTTATACACCAGAGTATCAGCCTGATATTAATTTTGAAGATCACTATTGGGAAGAAAGCCGCGGCATGGGTTTTAGTTATGGTTACAACAGGGAAGAAGATGCCTGGGATTATAATTCAACACAATCATTGGTATTGCAGTTGATTGATAAGGTTAGCAGCGGTGGTAATTTCTTATTAGACATTGGTCCCGATGAGCATGGAAAAATTCCTCCTATTATGCAGGAGCGTTTGCTGCAGATGGGAGACTGGATGAAGATTAATGGTGAAGCTATATACAACACCGTTAGATGGAAGGTTCCTTCTCAATGGAGCGAGGGTATGCGTGGTTACAAACCCAAAAATGGCAGTGGTGATTTGTTATTGAAACTTACCATTGATCCTGATCCAGGTTACGCTGTGAAGAATGTTTTTTATACTTATAATGATAAGACCAACTCGCTGTATGCTATTTTTCCAAAATATCCTGAGGACAATAAACTGGTGTTGCAATCTGTTTCTTTACCTGCAGGAACAGCCATCCAATTTTTATCAACCGGTGAAAATATAAACTGGCAACAGCAGGGAGACAATGTTATTGTTAATCTTCCCGCTTACAATCCCAATAAAATAAAAGCACCTTATGCATACGCTATTAAAATAAGCAACTATGGAAAGTTTGCAAAAAAGCCTGCTATAAAAGTTGATTATAAAACACCGATGCAGCCAACCGTATCTTTAGAAGCTGGCGAATCTACTGATGTTATTCATTATACTGCTGATGGCAGTACGCCCACAGCGCAATCTCCTGTATATACCAAACCGCTGTTGCTGGGTAAAACTACCAGCATTCAAGCAGTGAGCATACCGGCAACAGGATTGCAAGGAGGTGTAGCATCGTTGAAAGTAATTCGCTACGAATGGATGAAAGCAAGTGCAGTTGCGGATGCAAAGCCAGGCATTGCTTACAAATACTATGAGCCCACTGGTCGTGTAAATATTAAATCAGCAGAAACTACAGCAGTTTCCAAAGAAGGTGTTACTGATGTTATGTCTGTGGCATTAAAACAGCGCAAAGAAAAATTTGCTTTTGTTTTTGATGGTTATATAAAAATTGCCAAAGACGGGTTCTATACTTTTTCTATTGGTTCAGACGATGGCAGCAAATTATTTATAGATGGCCAGGAAATAGTTGACAACGATTCTCCCCATGCGGCACCTGGTAAAGCTGCATTGAAGAAAGGATATCATAAGATTACTCTTCAGTATTATGATAGCGGTGGCGAGAATAACCTGCGTGTATTTATACAACCTGAAAACGCGTCACAGATGGAAATACCAGCAGGTATGTTGTTTCATTGATAGTTGCAGGGAGAATGGGCTGACAATAGGGTGGGTCGCTCCTAAGAGCGGCTCATCCGGTTATTAAACGAGTGAGCCAGTCCATTCATGTAGATCATAGTACTTGCTAATAGATATTATTGAAATGAAAGCAGGGATTGACACACTCTCTGTTCTTTCTATAAAAATATTTATCCAAAACCTTCAAACTTACATTCTAAATAACCTTTGGTGCAGCATGAAAAGAATTTGCCTTTGCACATTGTTCAATATAACAATGCTGTGTTCTTTTGCGCAGGATAAACAGATGCCTGTTTACAACAATGCCAGCGACAGCAAACCCGTAAAAGACTGGATGGTAATACCGGAAAAAGAAAAAGCTGCTGCATACAAAACAGGCGATGGCAAAGACATTGTGTTGTATAATGGCTTGGTAAAACGAGTATTTAGAATGGCGCCAAATATTGCTTGCATTGATTATAAAAACATGAGCAATGGCCAGCAGTTGCTGCGTGCAATAAAACCAGAAGCAAAAATAATAGTAGATGGCATCAATTACGAAGTGGGTGGATTGCATGGGCAAAAAGAAAATGCATATCTGTTGCCCGAATGGATAAGTTCTTTTAAAGATGATAACAATGATTTTCATTGTACTAGATATACTGTTACTCCAATCCAGGAAAGACTGCATTGGAAGCCGACATCCATCAATTTCAAAAAAACTGCAGCAGCAGGTGGTGTGCAGCTTGCATTTAATTATACATCTTCCTTGCCACAATTAAAAGGTTTGGAAGTAAAAGTGAATTATGAATTGTACAATGGTATACCGCTTATAGTGAAATGGATATCTGTTGTAAACAATGGAACCCAGTCTCATAAAATCAATCGCATTGTAAATGAGGTGCTGGCGCTTACAGAAGAGGAAAGTGCAGTAGTAGGTTCTCCCGAAGAAATGAAAAAACAGCACGGTATTTACGTAGAAACAAATTATGCGTTTAACAATGCCATGCGGTATGATATTAGCGATCAAACCACGCATTGGAAAACAGACAGTGTTTATACCTCGCAGGTAAATTACAATTACCAAACGCCCTGCCTGCTGGAAATCTATCCTGAAAAAGGTTATGGTATAGATTTACAGCCAGGTGAAGTATTGAAATCTGTACGTACACATGAATTGCTGATGGATAGTTATGATAGGGAAAGACGCGGACTGGCCATTCGCAGAATGTACAATACAGTAGCACCCTGGACAAGAGATAACCCCATCTTCATGCACCTGGTAAGCAAGAACGATGATGAAGTAAGAAATGCAATAACCCAATGTAATGCTACCGGGTATGAAGCGCTTATTCTAAGTTTTGGCAGCCATTGCAATATGGAAGATACTTCTGCAGCCAACATTCAAAAATGGAAAGCACTGGCAGACGAAGCACACAGTAAGAACATTTTAATTGGCGGCTATTCATTGTTTAGTTCAAGGAAGATTAGCGATGAGGATGATGTAATAGATCCAAAAACCGGCAAGCCCGGTGGCGCTTTCTTTGGCAATGCACCTTGCTATGGCAGTAAATGGGGATTGGCTTACCTGGAAAAATTGAAATACTTTATCAGCAAAACCGGCTTCAATATTTTTGAGAATGATGGGCCTTACCCGGGCGATGTATGTGCTTCTACCAGTCATCCCGGTCATAAAGGTTTGGATGATAGCCAGTGGCGGCAAATGGAATTGCAAAAGAGCTTATACCATTGGTGCAATGAACACGGAGTTTATGTAAATGCACCCGATTGGTATTTCCTGGATGGCACCAATAAAATTGCGCTGGGTTACAGAGAAGTAAATTTTTCGCTTTCAAGAGAACAGCAACGAATACTGAACCGGCAGAATATTTTTGATGGCCTTTGGGAAAAAACACCTTCTATGAGTTGGGGCTTTGTGCCATTGACCCGCTACCAGGGCGGCGGGCCGGAGGCTGTGCTGGAGCCATTAAGTGAACATCTTTCTGATTATGAACAGTTGATGTTGCAATACTATGGTGCCGGTGTGCAGGCATGTTATCGCGGACCGCGTTTGTATGATACAGATGCAACAAAGAAACTGGTAGCTTCTACTGTTAGCTGGTATAAAAAATACTTCGATATTCTAAACGCAGACATCATTCATTTGAGAAGAGCAGACGGCCGCGACTGGGATGGCTGGATGCATGTAAATCCCGGTGGAAAAGAAAAGGCATTGCTTATGTTGTTCAACCCGCTTAAAGAACCTATTACCCGAACCATCTCTGTACCGCTTTACTATACTGGCATTAGCAAACAAGCCACAGTTACCAATAGCAGCAACAAACAATCAATCTATTCTATAAACCGCGATTATTCCATCTCCTTAACAGTAACCATTGGCCCTGAAAGCTGTGAGTGGCTGGTGGTTAAATAAACGTGCGTATTCTGGTTCATTTCGTAAAATAGTCCATGTAAAAAATTGAATAATCTATCGTGCACAAAGCGCCAGGGGATAATTTTGATTATAAATGACCTTTTTCGACCCTAAAAAAATCCATGTTTCGTAATGCAAAACCGCTGAAAATTCAGCCTGTTACGACCAGAAATTATTAAATTTATTCCTTATTAAATGGCTTGCTGAATGCAAAAATTATTGCAAAAAAAATCATTGTTGATCATTGCTGCAATTGTATTGGGCGTAACTGTTTTTGTATACAGCACTCACCGGCAAACCATTGATTATAATACACAGGTAAAACCCATCTTCAACAAAAACTGCATTACCTGCCATGGTGGTGTAAGACGAAAAGGTGGCTTCAGCCTTTTATTCAGATCAGAAGCGCTGGCCAATACTGAATCTGGTAAACCTGCCATCATTCCCGGAGATCCTGAGCATAGCGACATGATACGCAGGCTCACACTGAAAGATCCGGAAGAAAGAATGCCTTACAAACATGAGCCGCTTACCGCAAAAGAAATAACCATTTTAAAAGAATGGGTAAAGCAGGGTGCACAATGGGGCAATCATTGGGCTTATACGACAGTGCAGGAGCCGGGTGTTCCTAAAGAATCAAAATTTTTTGGCTTTTTCGGTGCAGGCAATGACAATTGGGCAAAGAACGATATTGATCATTTCATTCTTCAAAAGCTAAAAGAAAAGAAACTTGCACATTCGCCAGAAGCAGATAAGGCAACGCTGCTAAGAAGGGTGAGCATGGATATTATTGGCATGCCTGCTTCAGATAAGTTGGCGCAACAATTCTTCAATGATAAATCTGAAAGCGCTTATGCTACACTGGTAGATAGCTTGCTGACCTCTTCTCATTACGGGGAAAAATGGGCAGCCATGTGGATGGATCTTGCCCGCTATGCAGATACCAAAGGATATGAAAGAGATGACGCACGCACTATTTGGCGCTACCGCGATTGGCTGATAAAAGCATTTAACGAGAACAAACCCTACGATAAGTTTCTTACAGAACAAATTGCAGGTGATTTATTACCTAATCCAACGGATGCTCAGTTAATTGCAACTGCTTTTCACCGCAACACTATGACAAATGACGAAGGTGGCACAGATAATGAAGAGTTCAGAACTTCGGCTGTGCTTGACCGTGTGAATACAACCTGGGAGGCTTTGATGGGTACTACTTTTGCCTGTGTGCAATGTCATAGTCATCCTTACGATCCGTTTACGCACGATGAGTATTATAAGTTCATGGCTTTCTTTAACAATACCAGGGATGAAGATACCTATGCAGACTATCCTTTGTTGCGCAGTTATCCGGATTCTGCCAACGCAGAAAGAAAGAAGTTGAACGATTGGTTGCAGCAAAATGCAAGCCCTGAACAGACAAAAGAAATTGACAAGTTTTTACGCACCTGGCAGCCGGCTATTAACTCATTGCTTTGTGATGAATATATTAATGGTGATCTGAACGATACCAAATGGGCCGCATTCAGAAACAAAGGCAGTGCCCGTTTGCCACATACCAATCTTGATGGCAAGACGCAATTGTTATATCGCTACCAAGCCTACGCACCTGGCGGAGTGTTGCAATTGCATACAGATAAAATTGATGGCCCTTTAATCGTATCAATTCCATTAGAACAAACAAAAAACGGATGGCATGTTGGTGTGATACCGGTGGCAGCAGTATCTGGTGCGCATGATGTTTATCTCACTTTTACCAATCCTAATTTGAAAAAGCCAGACGATAATGGCGTTATGTTCGATTGGTTTTATTTTACTGATCCTTTCCCCGGCAAAGGCAAACCCGGATATGAAGAAGCACAGAAAAAATATTTCGGATTGGCTACTATGTCAACACCCACCACTCCGGTGATGATGGAGAACCCCGATAATATGAAAAGGATCTCGCATGTTTTTGAAAGAGGCAATTGGATGGTAAAAGGTGATGTGGTAACACCCGCTACGCCGCATTCACTTAATCCTATGCCGGCTAAAGCTCCTGCCAACCGTTTGGGATTGGCGATGTGGCTAACCAGCAAGCAAAACCCGCTTACTGCACGCACCATGGTAAACCGGGTGTGGGAACAGCTATTTGGCGAAGGTCTTGCAGAAACATTGGAAGATTTGGGCACGCAGGGCATTCCGCCTACACATCGTGAATTGCTTGATTATCTCTCTTATAAATTCATGTACGATTATAATTGGGATGTAAAAAAACTGTTGAAAGAAATTGTAATGTCAGCTACTTATCAGCAGGATTCCAAAGTATCCAAAGAAGATTTGGAAAAAGACCAGGCAAATAAATATTATGCACGCGGGCCACGTGTGCGGCTTTCTGCAGAACAGTTGAGAGACCAGGCGCTTTGTGTAACTGATTTGATGAGCAATAAAATGTATGGTCCCAGTGTAATGCCATATCAGCCCGATGGCATCTGGCGTTCTCCCTATGATGGCGCAAGATGGGAATTAAGCGCTGGCGAAAATAAATACCGCCGTGCTGTATATACATATTGGAAACGAACTGCACCTTATCCTGCTATGATGACGTTTGATGGTGTAGCAAGAGAAGTGTGTACTGCACGCCGCATACGCACCAATACACCCTTGCAGGCATTGGTTGGTTTAAATGATGAAGCGACGCTTGATATGTCGAGGAATTTTGCATTGAAGCTGGAGCATCTTTTTCCAAAAGATCAAAAGAAACAGATTACGGTAACTTATGAAAGAGCAACCGGTCATGCAATAGAAGCACCTGCATTGGCTACGCTGTTGAAATTGTACAATGAAGCATTGCAGAAATTCAATGGTAGTAAAGAGAATGCCTGCGAGATGGCGGGTAGTTATATTAATGATGGCAATACAGCAGCCACTGCAGCTATGGTAGTGGTAATTAATACAATATTGAACCTGGATGAAGTGATAACTAAGAATTGATGCGAGAGCTGGTTGAAACAAGCCCTGGAAAGGGCGTAATATGCTACCGATGGGTGTAGCCCGTCGGTAATAACGCTAAATACTTTTTATGACACAGAAAGAATTAAACGACCAGCGGCTGGTGAAGGAAGCTACTAACGCTTACCTGCATGCGCACACGCGTCGTCATTTTATAAAAGAGAGCGCCATGGGTTTGGGTGCATTGGCATTGGGTGCATTGTTGGGCAGTTGCAAAAACAGTGCTACCACTAACCCAATTGCTTTTGATGCGGCGCATCCGCTGTTGCCAAAATCGCCCATGTTTCCAGGAAGGGCAAAGTCAGTTATTTATTTGCACATGGCAGGTGCACCATCTCAATTAGAATTGTTTGATTACAAACCAGACCTGATGAAGTTGGATGGACAGGATTGTCCGCAGTCATTACTGGAGGGAAAACGATTTGCATTTATACGCGGCGTGCCTAAGATGTTAGGGCCACAGGCAAATTTTAAACAAAGAGGCGATAGCGGTTTATGGATAAGTGATTTTTTACCGCATCTTTCTTCTGTTGCGGATGAGATTACATTGTTGAGAGCAGTTACTACAGATCAGTTCAACCATGCACCTGCACAATTGCTGATGCATACAGGAACACCGCGACTAGGAAGGCCAAGCACAGGTAGTTGGGTTACTTATGGATTGGGAACAGAAAATCAAAACCTACCCGGCTTTGTAGTGCTTACATCCGGTGGTAAAAATCCTGATGCAGGTAAAAGTGTTTGGGGCAGTGGCTTCTTGCCAAGTGTTTACCAGGGCGTTCAATGTAGAAGCGAAGGAGATCCGGTTTTATTTATAAATGATCCCAATGGTATGGACAGGGATTTGCGCAAAGCCTCAATAGATGCTATTAATGAAGTAAACCAGCAACAATACGAAGATTACAAAGACCCGGAAATATTATCCCGCATTTCACAGTATGAGATGGCATACAAGATGCAAATCTCAGTGCCCGAAGTAATGAATATTGCTGATGAGCCGCAATACATACACGATATGTACGGCACCAAACCCGGCAGCGGCAGTTTCGCGAACAATGTTTTGCTGGCGCGAAAACTGGTAGAGAAAGGTGTTCGCTTTGTGCAGTTGTTCGATTGGGGATGGGACAGCCACGGTACAGGTGCCGATGGAGCAGTAGATATTGGCTTAGTAAATAAATGCAGGCAAACAGATAAAGCCATTACAGCATTGTTGTTGGACCTTAAACAAAGAGGTCTGTTGAATGAAACACTGGTA
Source organism: Chitinophagaceae bacterium (assembly GCA_047602295.1). Lineage (GTDB taxonomy): Bacteria > Bacteroidota > Bacteroidia > Chitinophagales > Chitinophagaceae > JACMLD01. The sequence continues at coordinate 1,150,554 of JASGHP010000001.1, forward strand.
GTATGGGGTGGTGAATTTGGAAGAACACCGATGCAGGAAAACCGTGGCGGAAAGAAAATGCCTTTTAAAGGAAGAGACCATCATACGGAAGCGTTTACCATGTGGATGGCAGGTGGCGGTATTAAGAAAGGTTATAGCTATGGAGAAACAGATGAGATTGGCTATGCGGCAGTAAGTGGTAAAACAACACCGTTTGACATACAGGCTACCATCTTAAACCAGTTAGGTTTTGATCATGAGAAATTTACTTACCAGTTCCAGGGCAGGCCTTTCAGGTTGACGGATGTAGCGGGTAATGTGATTAGTGATATTGTTGCGTAACAAAATCAAAAGTAAAAATTCAAAAGTCAAAAAGATCGCTGTCATATAGATTATAGCAAGCGACACCGAAGCAAATTAGACATCTTTACATCAGACATCAATCTATGCCAATCAACCGTAGAAAATTTTTAGGAATTTCAGGAAGTGCCGGAACAGCCATGTTATTATCATCATTAGAAAGTCTAGCCACTGAAAACAAACCGGCTTTTAGCAACAATGCAGGTTTTGAATTGAAAGTGCTGGGGACTAGCTGGGGTTTCCCGGGTACAGTAGATGAGTTTTGTGCTAAAGCAAAGAAAGAAGGATATGACGGTATAGAAATGTGGTGGCCGCTCAATAAAAAAGATCAGGATGATTTATTTGCTGCATTAAAAAATCACCAGTTAGATATAGGATTTCTTTGCGGCGGATCTCAAAGCAATCCTGTAGAGCATCTTGACAGTTTTAAAAAAATGATTGATGCGGCGGCAAGTAATAATATTCAAAGGCCTTTATACATTAATTGCCACTCGGGCAGGGATTACTTTACATACGAGCAGAATAAACTTTTCATAGATCATACCACAGCACTTGCTAAACAAACCGGTATTACTATTTGCCATGAAACGCATCGCAGCAGGATGATGTTTGCTGCGCACATAGCCCGTGGTTTTGCGGAGAAAATTCCGGAGCTGAAATTTACATTCGATGTATCGCATTGGTGCAATGTGCATGAAACCTTATTGCAGGATCAAAAAGAAACGGTTGAATTGATATTGTCGCGTGTAGAACATATACATGCACGCATTGGCCACCCGGAAGGTCCACAGGTAAATGATCCGCGTGCCCCCGAGTGGGAGACAGCCGTAAAACAACATTTCGACTGGTGGGATAAAGTAGCAGAGCGAAAGAAAAAGAATGGCGAGCGAATGACAGTGCTTACAGAATTTGGCCCGCCAGATTATATGCCAACGCTGCCTTACACCAGGCAGCCGTTGGGAGATCAATGGGCTATCAATGTGCATATGATGAAGTTGCTGCGAAAAAGATACTCATGAGCTATTAGCTTTTAGCCATTAGCTGTGAGCTTAGAGCGTCTTAAAAATGAAAGTACATTGCTGTTGTAAATAAAAATCAATACTAAATTATCCCAATAATATATTTGCTGGCGGATTATTCGCTAGCAGCTAAAAGCTAGTAGCTAGCAGCTTCTTTCTTATGACCGAATTAATTGGCCGCTTCCATCCTCTATTGGTTCATTTACCTATTGGCATCTTGCTGCTTGCCTGTGTTTTTCAATTGCTTTCTGCCAAAGAAAAATATGCATCACTGCAACATGCGGTTAGCTTTTCTCTTTTTTGGGGAATGCTAAGTGCGATTGCCTCTTGCATTACGGGTTACCTGCTTTCAAATAGTGGCGAGTATGATGAAGACCTGGTGAGCAATCACCAATGGATGGGCATCAGCGTAGCGGTAATATCAGCTGTGTATTATCTATTGTATAAGTATAACGCTATTCAAAAATACAAATGGGCGTTGCCGGTAGTATTAATAACCTTGATAACAATCACTGGTCATCTAGGAGGTTCGCTTACTCATGGCAGCGATTACCTGACATCATCTTTTGAAAAAGCGAGTGGAGAAGACAGCGTGAAAGCAATCAAACCGATTCCCAATGTACAGGAAGCCGTGGTGTATGCAGATATTATTCAGCCCATGTTGCAGAACAAATGTTATAGCTGTCATGGTGCTAATAAGCAGAAAGGGAAACTAAGAATGGATCAGCCAGACTTGTTGATGAAAGGTGGTAAAGATGGCGTTGTAGTTGAAGCAGGCAAAGCAGATGAAAGTGAACTGATAAAAAGAATAATGCTGGAAAAAGCGGATGAGCATCATATGCCACCCAAAGAGAAGCCTCAACTTACTGCCAACGAAATAGCTATATTGCATTGGTGGATAGCCGGCGGTGCTTCGTTTGATAAAAAAACAAAAGACCTTGCGCAAACAGAAAAAATAAAACCAGCCTTGCTTTCATTTCAGCATGCAGGAGTTTCAGAAAACAAAACAGCAGTAGCTTTGCCTGCAACACCGGTTGATAAAGCGGATGCAGCTGCTTTGAAAATATTGAAAGATAGCGGCATTGTGGTGATTCCCGTAGCTGAGAACAGCAATTATCTTTCTGCCAGCTTTGTAACTAAAGCAAACGCTTCGGACGCAACAATGCAATTGTTATTGGCAATTAAGAAACAGCTTGTGTGGTTGAACCTGAACGACACAAAGATTACAGATGCTTCAACTGTAGTGTTAGCTCAATGCAGCAATCTTATAAAACTGGAATTAAACAAAACATTTATCACAGACAAAGGGCTGCCAAATCTTTCTTCATTACAGCAACTAAAATCTTTAAGCCTGGTAGGTACAAAAATTACAGCCACAGGTTTAATGCAATTAAAAGGCTTAAAAGCATTACAATCGGTTTATCTTTACCAGACCAGTATTAAAAGCAGTGACTGGCCTTTGTTATCTAAATCATTTGCTGCTACAACAAAGCTGGATTCCGGCGGCTACCAAGTGCCCATATTAGAGAGTGATACCACAACCGTAAAGCCGCCAAAGACCAAAGAATAAATTTATGAAACAATCTATAGTGATATTGTTGCTGGTAGTTATAACAACTCAACTAGCAGCACAGCCCAAGCCTGCTTATAACCTGGTGTTTGATTCTATGGCCACACGCTGGGACGATGGTATTCCACTGGGAAATGGATGGATGGGCGCACTTATCTGGAAGAAGGATGACAAAATACGATTGTCGCTAGACAGGGTAGATCTCTGGGATGAAAGACCAATGCCAGAGATTGATAAACTGAAATTTAGCTGGGTAGTTGAAAAAGTAAAACAAAACCAGTACGATACTGTACAAGCTTTGGGTGATAAGCCTTATGATAAAAATCCTGCCCCCACAAAAATACCAGGCGCAGCGATAGAGTTTGATTGCAACAGGTTTGGAAAAGTTGTTTCCAATGTATTGGATATAACAACAGCGCTTAGTACCATAAAATTTGAAAACGGCATTTCGTTTTATAATTACGTGCATGCATCAAAACAGGTAGGGTATTTTGGGTTTGAAAATTTACCCGATACTAATATAATTCCTGAGTTGTTATTACCGGTTTATAACCTTGGCCTGGGTGCGGATGGAAATAGCCTGCAAGGGCAAGGCGTGCAGAAGCTTGGTTATGGTAAAGGCACTATTACGAAAACGATCAATAGTGTACGCTTTCATCAACCCACCTGGAATGGAAGTTATTATGAAGTATTATTGCAATGGAAAGTTTTTTCTTCTACACATATTGTTGGTCAGTGGACAATTACTGTAAATAAACCTGCTGTCTTACCAGCATTGAATAAAGCCGTGAAAGAACCTACAGGCTGGGCTTCTCATATAGCATGGTGGAAAGATTATTGGAGCCGTTCTTCCGTTTTATTGCCAGACACACTGCTGCAAAGGCAATATTACCTGGAGATGTATAAGTTTGGCTGTGTGGCTAGAAGCAATACGCCGCCCATTTCATTGCAGGCAGTATGGACGGCAGATAATGGTAAGTTGCCACCATGGAAAGGAGATTATCATCATGATTTGAATACACAATTAAGTTACTGGCCAGGTTATACCAGCAATCATCTTGATCTTACTGTTTCTTATACCAATTGGTTATGGAAAATAAAAGAGGTAAATAAAAAATGGACCAAACATTATTTTGGTGTAGATGGATTGAATGTGCCTGGTGTAACAACGCTTAGCGGAACAGAAATGGGTGGATGGATACAATACTCTATGAGCCCCACCACAGCAGCCTGGCTGGCGCAACATTTTTACTGGCAATGGAAATACAGCATGGATAAACAATTCCTGGACTTAAAGGCAAAACCTTACCTGGCGGAAATAATAAAGTATGCAAATGCAATGAACGGCAGCGCAGGCAATCGCAAACCACTGCTCAGCTCCAGCCCGGAATACCACAATAATGCAATCAATGCATGGTTTACATCTTATACTAATTATGATTTGGCTTTACTGAGAAATTTGTATTCCATGAGTACTGAAATTAATAGCGGCACTCAATCAGCAAATACAAATCCTGGCGGTTATCCGGAGTTTGATGTAAATGAAACTGGTTTAACCATAGCTCCAGGACAAAACCTTGATGAATCACATAGGCACCACGCACAACTAATGTCAATTTATCCATTTGGTTTGCTAAGTCCTGATGATGAAAAGCAGAAAGAGATCATTGATAAATCATTGCGGCAATTGGAGAAAATGGGCACCAGCAAATGGTGTGGCTATTCATTTAGCTGGGCAGCTTGTATTTATGCAAGAGCAAGAGAAGCAGAGAATGCGGAAAAGATGCTAAAGATATTTACAGCCAATTTTTGTTCTATCAATAGTTTTCATTTGAACGGAGATCAGAAAGGCGGACAATATTCATCTTTCACTTATCGTCCGTTTACTTTAGAAGGTAATTTTGCTTTTGCGCAAGGAGTGCATGAAATGCTGATTCAAAGCTATAACGGTTATGTAGAAATTTTCCCTGCTGTGCCAACTGCCTGGAAAGATGTTGCTTTTAAAAATTTAAGAACAGAAGGTGCATTTCTTGTATCAGCCAAAAAAGAAAATGGTGTGCCTGCAGAAGTAAGCATCAAAGCAACGCAGGCTGGTAAACTGAAAATAAAACTGCCTTTTAAAACATGGATTGTGAAGGGTGTAGAAAGACAACAAATACATAATGAAGAAAACAAGATAGCTTCTGTAATTTTAAAGAAAGGACAGATCATTGTTTTCAAAAATGCGTACGAATAAAACATTCGCTTATGAACAGGCGTAATTTTATAAAACAGGCAACACCAGTTATAATACTGCTGGCCAATGGAAATATTGTAAAAGCAACAGGGCAATATTTCAATGAATGGAATAAGAAGAAAGTAAAACTTCGTTTTGCAGTAGCGTCAGACGGGCACTATGGCGAAAACAAAACCGACTACGATAATTTTTACGATACTTTGGTAAAACGTGTTAATGAAGAACATGCAGCCGATCCTTTTGCTTTCTGCATGGTGAATGGAGATATTGTACACAATGATAAAACTTTATATCCTGCAGCAAAAGCAAAGCTTGATAAGCTTGCGCTAAAATATTATGTAAGCCAGGGGAATCATGATCATGTAACTGCAGATGAATGGAAAGCAATTTGGGATATACCTGTCAATCATGATTTCAGCATCAAGAAAAATAGTTTCTTAATAGGCACTACTTCCGATGATAAAGGAACTTATTTACCTCCGGACTTAAAGTGGCTGGAAGAGAAATTGGAAAAGCATAAAAAGCAGGAGCATGTATTTATCTTTCTGCATATAAATCCTGTAAAGCTGACTGCTAATGCAGTAGATACACCGGGATTGTTAGAATTATTTGCCAAATACCCAAATGTAAAAGCGGTTTTTAACGGGCATGATCATGATGAAGAAGGAATAAAAACCAAAGGCGGTGTTCCGTTTATTTTTGATGCGCATTTTGGCGGAAGCTGGGGCACCAACTATCGTGGCTTTAGAGTAGTAGAATTGCTGGAAGATAATTCACTGGCAACATACATACTCAACCCTATAGATAAGATTAATGAAGCTACTGTATAGGAATGGCTGATCTCTGATTTTGTAATGTCTGATTTCTTTACTTCTAAAACCCTTTGATTTTTTGGAAAAGATTTTGATGCAATTCTAGCATGTGTGATACTATCAGTTTCTTCTAACAAAACAAATCAGACATCCTACATCAGACATCCGACTTCATTACTCCCCCGTAAAATTCGCTTTTCGTTTTTCCAAAAAAGCAGCAGCACCTTCTTTGGCATCTTTTGTATCAAACAATTTCCCGAAAGCATTGATCTCTTGCGTCAGTCCGTCTGTTGCGCCATAAGCGGCAGCATTGGCAAGTTTTATTACATATTCAATAGCAAGTGGTGCTTTTGAGTTAATAGTTGCCAATAGTTGTTTGGTTTTATCCAGCAATTCTTCTGCGCTGGTAACATAATTTACCAGGCCCAATTGTTTTGCTTCTTGCGCATCTACCATGCTGCCTGTCATCATTAGTTCCATGGCTTTCCCTTTGCCAATCAATTGTGTCAACCGCTGTGTGCCACCATAGCCGGGTACAAGACCCAGATTTACTTCCGGTTGTCCAAACTTTGCATTGTCGCTGCACAACCTGAAATGACAGGCCATAGCCAGTTCGCAACCACCACCCAATGCAAAACCATTTACTGCTGCAACAATAGGTTTAGGGCTGTTTTCAATTTTATTAAATACTAATTCCTGCCCTTTCTGCGCCAATACCTTGCCGCCATTTCCGTCAAGCGAAACAAACTCGCTAATGTCTGCACCAGCTACAAATGCTTTTACGCCACTACCGGTTATGATAGCACTTTTGATGGTTGTATTGCTGTATACTTCTTCTATTGCTTCACCCAACTCTGCAATAACTTTTTTATTTAGGGCATTCAGTTTGTCTGGGCGGTTAATGGTAATGGTAAGGATGCCATTTTCTAATGTGGTAAGAAGTGTATTGTACATGAATTACTTTTTTAAATTCCTGATTTCTTCCAGGCGTGCTATATCATATAAATCTTTCTCCCTTGTTGAACGCAGTTTAATATCTTTTAAAATATGATAAGGGACAACGTTTATGTTAATTTCAGGAGATATAGAATGTGTAATGGCGCTTTTTTCCGCGTCTTCAAAGCTTACGCCTTTATGAATAATAGTTAATACATCAATAACGTGTGGGCGGACTCCCAGTGTGCACATAAAATAAGTTGTAAAATCTTCTTCTTTTATTGCATCTATTTCGCCTTCAGAATAATTCATACAACGAAGCGTATTAAGAAAACAGATTTTGTTTTCTACTGTAGGGGCAATCCAAATATCCATGTCGTCTGTTGCTCTGTGAAACCCATGGTAATTAACAGCGTATCCACCTACACATACATAACGCAAGTTGTTTTTTGCGGCACATTTTAAAAATAAGAGAAACTCTTCGTTTTCAATGTCCATGGTAAAAATGCTTCTGAATAGTAATCTTTTTTGAAGGAGGGATATTTAATCCTTTGTGATTTTTCTTTTGAAGGTTTGCAAGTGCCTGCAATCTTTCTGAAGGAGTGAGATTGGCAAAATATTCAAGAAAATACATCTCCTGTTCCTCAAAAGATTTAAATATGCGAATGGTTTTTGCCATGCCTCTAAGTTAAAAATTCTTTTCTGCTTTAATAGTTAAAATGCTAAAGCAGCTTTTATTTAAAAAGCCCTGTTCTCTTTTACCCAATCCCTGATGTATTCTGCAATAGCTGTAGTGGGAGTACCGGGGGTAAACAGTTTGCCAACGCCTGCTTCGTTCAATGCTTTCATGTCATCATCAGGAATGATGCCGCCGCCGGTAAGCAATACATCATCCATTTCTTTTTCTTTCATCAGCTGCATTATCTTAGGGAAAACAGTGTTGTGTGCGCCGCTTAATATGCTGATGCCGATGGCGTCCACATCTTCCTGCAATGCCGCGTTTACTACCATTTCAGGCGTTTGCCTAAGACCAGTATAAATGACTTCCATACCGGCATCACGCAATGCAGCTGCAATAATTTTTGCACCACGATCATGCCCATCCAATCCCACTTTGGCTACTAACACCCTGATAGGTCTGTTGATATTTGTTTCTTTAGTTGGTAAAGCACTCATACTTAAGTTTATTAATCGTTACTTCCACACCTTCATCCTTTGTTCAAAATTACGCAATCAAACAGACAAGAAATATTCTTATTGCCACCTTGCTTTTGCTTTTTCACTGGCTATTTTCTCCCTGAAGAATTGTTTGAATTTATCGTTGGCTCCTTTTAGTATAATAATCAAATCGCCTTTTTCTACAGCAAGCGGGCTGGTAACACTATCTGAAAGTGTAGCAGATTTAAAATTTTTTATAAAATCATGCTGCATTTCATTTGCATCATCAGTTAGCAATACTATGTTATCGAATTCTATTGGCTCAGGCATCCAGTATAAGAAACTGGCGTTTACACTGTAAGCCTCTGGCATATTATACTGGTGGCGATAATAATTAACCGCACCAGCCTGTCCATAGTTATCACAAAACACCAGCGTATGTTTTTTCTCATTGCTATCAAGTGCATGATATGCAGTAGCCATTTTTTTTGACATTTCCTGCCAGGACAACATATCGGCAAAATCCTGTGGCAAAGGGTGATTTTTTAAATCTTCCCATTTTAAAGCACCTGTTCTTGCAGTATGTTTTTTTTCATAAAAAGCTGCCAGCTTTGCTGGTTCAAACAAGGGCAATGCAATGGGTAAAAAGACATAACCCAACGCCAGCGCAAAAATAATAAACACGTAACGCCATGCACGCATCCGTATAGCCGTAACTTTTTCTAAATGATAAGCGCCAAAGGCAAATAATATAGGATAAGCACCCAGCGCATAATAATTTTTGCCATGACCTAGTAGTAATAATACAATCACTGTTACATAACCCAGTGCTATAAACCTATATTGACTGTTCTGTTTTGAAAAACCTGTATACCATAGCCCTGCTATCCATATAAAAACGCAGGGGATGTTCATTAAAAACTGATCAAGAATAAAACTTAACGGACTGACATACTGTAGTTGAGTCTTCTTTAATTCTTTCATGTGAAATACAACCGGAAAATGATGGTTGTATTGCCAGAGTAAATTGGGAAGAAAAATAAGCAATGCCAAAAGGCTTGCTAAATAAAAATGTTTATTGCTGAAAACGGTTCTTTGCTTTGTTAATAATAAGCCCGCCAATATTGCTACTACAAAAAAAGCAACAGAGTATTTGCTCATCATGCCCAAGCCAACACCAATGCCAAAAATGTACAACCATTTGTTTTCTTTTGTTTGTACATAGTTAACCATGCTATAAGCAATCATGGTCCAGAAAAATACTTCCAGGAAATTAGGCTGAAATAAAAAATGAAGGCGCAAATACACGCCAGTTACAAATGGCAAGAACCCGAGTATAATAGCGAATGTTTTTCCGCCCAATGAAACAATGGTTCTTGCTACAATAATAAAAGTGAGAGCTCCAAAAAGTGAAGGCCAGCATTTTATCCAGAACATTCCATCACCAAAAGCATGCACCAGCCATGCAAATACAGAGAGCAGCGGAGGTACTTCCATAAAGCCCCATGCCAAATGCTGACCCTCTGCCAGGTATAAAAATTCATCGCGGTGCGGTTCATATGCCGCGTTTTGCAATAAAAAGGGAAGTATAAATTTGATAACAGCCAGCGCAATTATCAATACCCATTGGTTGGTTGTTTTTTTCATTGTACCCAAAAGATACAACAAAGTATAAAGTATTTAGTATGCAGTATTAAGTATACAGATTTGGGCCACAGCTTCTGAGTGCTGAAGGAGAGATTTAATACCCAAGCAAATTATGTTCAAGGTTTAACTGCTGGCCCGGCTTAGTAGTCTAAATACTATATACTTAATACTACATACTCTCTCTATTGGCATTGCGTATTCAAGTATTTAAGCGTGGCCCGGTTGAAATCACTGTACATTTGATGGTCAGAGAAAGCCAGGTCAATTTGTTCTTTTACAAAAGACTTCTGTAAAATATTGAGAGCGTTATACTGTGGATAATTGGCAGAAGCAGCCAGGTAGGCGCTGTTAAAAGCGTCAGAATTAGCGGTACAATAATTCTTGTTGTCTATCCAGCCTTTGCTTTTTAATTCGTTAAATACAGCAGTCGATTGTGCAATGGTTATAGCACCACTTCTTGCAAAACGTTCCGGGTATAATGGAGATCGTTCCTTTATAAAATATTTGCTGCAAATGCTACGGCTATTTAAAGTTTGCGAATTGGATAAGGCATCTGCATTTCCTTGCGGGCCTACGCTGGGGTTGCTATCAAATTTGGCCATGCAAAATTGCAATGGCGTGGTAGAAGCCTGTGCAATGGCACTGCCTTCCGGAGCGCAATAACTAACAGCAGCTTTGTATTTATAAACATAAGATAGCGAAGCAGAGAAGGCACCGCCATTGCTCATGCCAATTGAATAACGAAACTTGCTGCGATTGGTTAATCCGCGATTGTAAAAGGTATCTGTAATGATCCTGATATTGGCATAGTCAACATTGGTAGTAGTATCCAGCGGTGTATAAGCCCATCTTATGCTTCCATCGCCATTTGCGTCTACGCCGGTAGTGGATTCTTCACTCTCGGTGATGATTACCCCAAAATTATCGTTTATCAGGTCTTTGTAAAGTTGTTTGAATTCAAAGCTATTAACCACGCTTAGTGCATTACCACCTGTACCATGTAATAGATAAACGAAACCTTTGTGATTGGCAGGAAAATAATAATAAACTGGTTTCAGCCTGTCGCGGCCGCGTATCTGCTCATATTGAAGCGTAAAGGAAGCGATGCTTTTTACAGCACCAGTGAAGACAGTATTTTTGGATGGCGCAATAAACCAGGTATGCCATTCACTGGACGCATTTAATAAAGATTGATCTGGGCTGCTCCATGTATCAAACACCTGGTTGTCTGTATAGGCAACGCTGAAAATATGTACAGTATCGCCAATTTTATATTTGCCACTGCCATAGCCGTTGTTAACCGTTACAGTTACGCTATCTGTTGTAACCGGGGGAGTAGTTGGTGTACTGCTGCTATCGTTTTTGCTGCAGGCTGCTAATAATAGTGCACAGCAAAATAACCATGTGTTTTTCATGAAGACTAGGACGGGATATTGTTAAAAGAGTTTAACGGCTATTCAAACTGAATTATTGCCGCTTTAATTCTTTCTATAGTAGCTTCTTTTCCAATTAGTGCTGCAATATCAAATACGCCTGGTCCGAATTTTCCGCCCACCAACATAATACGCAATGGCAATAATACATCGCCTGGTTTTAGCTGACTGGCTGCCGCAATCTCTTTAAACTCTTTTTCCAAATCGGCTGCGTTCCATTGCTGCATCAATTCAAACTGGCGAATGGTTTCTGCAAAGAATTGTTTTTTCTGTTCGTTCCACTTAGGCTTTACTGCATTTACATCATACTGCTTTGGTGCTTCAAATAAGAATGAAGACTGTTGCGGAAAATCTGACAACAAAGTGCAGCGATCTTTTATCAGCTCAATTGCTTTATCTAAATAAGCATCATTAGGAATGCTAACACCCTGGCTTAATAAAATATCCTTTACCTTAAGCCTTAAGCCTTCCACCTTATACCCCTTGATCCATTCGTGGTTATACCATTTCGCTTTTTCAAAATCAAACTTGGCGCCGGCTTTGTGCACACAATCCATAGAAAACTTTGTTACCAGTTCTGGTAATGAAAATATTTCCTGGTCAGTTCCATCATTCCAACCCAGCATTGCCAGCATGTTTACAAATGCTTCCGGCAAAAAACCCAGTTCGCGAAATCCTTTAGTAAGTTCATTCGTTTTTGGATTTGTCCAGTTCATGGCAAAAACAGGAAAGCCTAACCTGTCTCCATCGCGTTTGCTTAGTTTGCCATTGCCATCTGGCTTTAAAATTAATGGCAGGTGTGCCCATTGCGGCATATGCTCTAACCCAAATAAATATTTCCAAAGCAATACGTGCACGGGTGCACTGGGCAGCCATTCTTCTCCACGAAAAGCATGGGTGATTTTCATCAGGTAATCATCCACTACAACTGCCAAATGATAGGTAGGCATGCCATCAGCTTTCAATAAAACTTTATCGTCAGACTGATTTGAATCGAAGCTAACGGCGCCACGTATCATGTCTGTAAAAGTTATGGTTTCATTTACCGGCATTTTTATACGGATGACATGCGGTGTATTTGCCGCCAGTAATTGTTTTACTTCTTCGGCAGATAAAGTCAATGAATTTTTCATCTCCTTTCTGCTGCTATGGTTGTATTGAAAGTTTGCAATTGCAGAGCGCTTTGCATCTAATTCTGCCGGGGTATCAAAAGCGTAATAAGCATAGCCATCTTTTACCAATTGCTCAGCATATTGACCATACAAAGGTTTTCTTTCACTCTGACGGTAAGGCCCATACGCTCCTCCATGTTGTGTACTTTCATCCGGGGTAAGGCCGCACCATTCCAGGCAATCTAAAATGTACTGTTCGGCACCCGGTACAAAACGGGTTTGGTCTGTATCTTCTATGCGTAAAATAAAATCGCCCCCATGCTGGCGGGCAAACAAATAATTGTATAAAACTGTCCTTACGCCACCCAAATGCAGGCCCCCGGTGGGGCTGGGTGCAAACCTAACACGTACTTTTTCTGCCATAGCGGTAAAGATAAATGATTGGTGCGCTGAAAATATTTCAGAAATAAAAAAGAACTTGATTGAGATTAATTGAACAAGTTTAAGGAATTGAAAATCAATTGTTAAATAAGCATATTTTAATGCTGATTAACAATGCAAAAGCACGAAATGAAAAATTTTTTCATATTTTTTTTAAAATTCATGCAGCATATTATTTGTAGTATCTGTCACATTAAAAGAGAATTAAAACGGTTTTTTTCAATCTGCCTTTTCCATTACATTCGTGCCTCAATAATTAAACCCTATCGTTTTATATAATTACGGTTAAGGCCTATAATGAAATAACCAATACCAACTGCGAATGCATAATCCCGCCACTAAGGCGGGATTATCTTTTTTGGGAACGCTAATGACGCGAATAGGAACACGAATGGACGCTAATAGAACCACTAATAGGCGCGAATGGACACGAATGGGTTGTTGCAAATGCTTAGAAGTAGATGAGGAGTTGATACTTTCTATAATATGCAAAAGGCCTCCAATTTTAATGGAGGCCTTTTGCATATTTCTGAGATATTAGTGTCTAATCAAACCATCGTGTCCATTAGTGCTTATTCGTGCTCATTCTTGTTCTTATTCGCGTTGGCGTTATACAGCAAAACTTTCACCGCAGGCGCAACTACGGCTTGCGTTAGGGTTGTTAAAGAAGAAGCCTTTACCATTTAAGCCATCCGAAAACTCAAGCGTAGTATTTACCAGGTAAAGAAAACTTTTCAGGTCGGTTACTACCTTAATGCCATTGTCTTCAAAAACCTGATCAGATGGTTTGGTGCTGTTATCAAAATCCATTTTATAGCTAAGGCCAGAGCAACCACCACCTACTACAGACACACGCAGGAAATAATCTTTATCCCACATATCGCCTTCCTGCATCAATTGCACTACTCTTTCTTTTGCTTTATCACTTACAAATATCATGATGTATTTTTTTAGTATTCAGTATTTAGATTTTTCGGCACATTTCATAGGGTAAAGTTATCTATTTTGTATTGGGCATTTGTATATCGTTTGCCATACTTCTGCATACTATAGTTAAATGGTCAATACTCTTTGAGCTCTCGCTTCTTTCACTGCTGTGCTTACTTGTGCTATTGCATAATCAATTTCTTCTTCGGTTGTAAAACGCCCTAATGCAAAACGCAACGATGCATGAGCTTGTTCATCGCTCAGCCCCATGGCTTTTAAAACATGCGATGGCTGCATTGTAGCAGAAGTGCAGGCGCTGCCAGAACTTACTGCTATGTTTTTATGCAATGACATCATCAATCCTTCGCTCTCTGTAAATTTAAAAGAGAGGTTGGTAACATGTGGCAGGCGATGTTTTCTACTGCCGTTTACCGTTACTTCTTCCAATTGCAAAAACGCATGCTCTAATTTATTTCTCCATTCAGCCAAATGAAACGCATCTGTATTTAATTCTTGCATGGCCAATGCAGCTGCTTTACCCAAACCTACAATGCCCGGCACGTTCAATGTACCACTGCGCACACCACGCTCATGACCACCGCCGTCCATTTGTGCGGTTAGGCTTACCCGTGGGTTTCTTCTCCTCACATACAAAGCACCTACGCCTTTTGGTCCATACATTTTATGTGCGCTAAGCGATAAAAGATCAATTCCATCCTGCTGCACATCTATCTTAATTTTTCCGGCAGCCTGGGCCCCATCTGAGAAAAAAATGACACCATGTTTTTTTGCGATAGCGGCAATTTCTTTTACCGGTTGTATAACGCCGGTTTCATTATTGGCGTACATAACCGCAATAAGAATAGTATTGGCCTCTATGGCGGCTTCCAGTGTTTGAAGATTTAATAAACCATCTGCTTCAACGGGCAATACAGTTATTGATGCGCCCAGTTTTTGCAAATGCTTGCAGGTATCCAGTACTGCATTGTGCTCCGTTGCAACGGTTATAATGTGATTGCCTTTGCTTTTATAGGCTTCAAAAACACCTTTCAAAGCAAGATTATTAGCCTCGGTAGCGCCACTTGTAAAAACAATTTCCTGTGGTACGGCACCAATTAATAATGCAACCTGTTCACGGGCAAGATCTACTGCTTCTTTTGCCTGCCATCCATATGTATGACTGTTACTGGCAGCGTTACCATAATGCTGCGTAAACCAGGGCAACATAACTTCAACCACCCGCGGGTCGCAGGCAGTAGTGGCATTATTGTCGAGGTATACTGGTAAATTCAGCATTTGCGGCTTTTTATGATAAACACAAATTTACCTCAATTGGTTCTATTTTTATAGCTTAAATTGATTGCAGGAAGATTGGAAAATAAGCGCAATCGCTTCACTCTAAATAACTTAATGCAGCTTTTATGAATAAAGTAGAACATATTGGCATAGCTGTAAAAGATTTTGCCAGTGCCATACCCCTTTACGAAAAATTATTGAACACTGCTTGCTATAAGACCGAACTGGTAGCCTCAGAAAACGTAAACACTGCATTTTTTAAACTGGCTGATACAAAAATTGAATTGTTGCAGAGTACAGATGATGATGGTGTAATTGCAAAATATATTGCTAAGAAAGGAGAGGGGATGCACCATATAGCTTTTGAAGTAACTGATATTTATGCGGAAATGGACCGATTAAAGAAAGAGGGCTTTATTCTTTTAAATGAAACACCTAAGCAAGGGGCTGATAATAAATTGGTTTGCTTTATACATCCTAAAAGTGCTAATGGCGTTTTGATTGAACTGTGTATGGAAAAAAAATAAAGCGGATGAATAATCACCCGCTTTACTAATTAGTGTGCTTGCTGCAATTATTTTACAATAACAAGTTGATGAGATTCTCTTACTCCTCCTGTAAATTGTATATCCATTGTGTAAGTGCCGGTTTTAAAACTGCTTACATCAAATGAAAGCGTTGATACACCTTCTGCAATCTGGCGACGAATTATCAATTGTCCTTTTTGATTCATTACACGAATAGTAAATCCTTGTTGAGCCAGTTGTTGCCCAATGCTGATATTTACATTGTTCACTGCAGGGTTAGGGAACAGAGATACATTTACGCCTTTGTTTTGTGAGCGTACAACCAATATGTTTGAATAAGTTACACGTCCATCATTATCCACCATTTTAAGGCGGTAGTAATTTACAGCAGCTGGTTTGTCGTCTGTAAACTGGTATTGCGAAGTTGTGGCTGAATAACCTGCCGCTGCCAATGTTCCAACTGCCTGCCAGTTTGTGCCGTTGGCGCTTTTTTCAACAACGTAACTATTGGTATTAATTTCCTGCAAGCTGCTCCAACTAACGGTAACGCTTGTGCCAACTTCAACAGCTTTAAACAAATTAATAGACACAGGCAAAGCAGCATTAGAGCCCATGGTGAAATATTGAGGATTGCCCGTTGTGTTTTGTGCGTTGGCAGGGCCGGTGATAGTGGGGCCTGCAGTTTGACCATCAGGCACATTTGCCACAGTTTGGGTTGAATATTTAAGTTGAGAGGTACCACCGTTTACCACTATGTTAATATTTCCGCTGCCATTACCATTGCTTCCTTTAGTAATGCTTCCATTATTGGCAAGGCGTATTACATAAACCGGGTTTGAAGTGTTGGTAGTAATGTTCAGGTTATTGGTTTTGGAAGCGCCGGAAGGTTCGTTAAAAGTAAGTGTTCCAAAAATATCAAGTACCGAATTCTGTACGCCCAGGTTTACACCGTTACCGGAAATGGTTACATTGATACCACTGGCTATTACAATACTATCGTTGTCTCCGGGTGTGGTAGGGGTGCCGGTAGTTGTCCAGGTTGCAGCATTAGTCCAGGCGCCGCTGGTAGTTGCTTTAATAAGCCTGCGTGGGGCTTGGCTAAAAGTTGTCAGGGCAAACAACAGCAAGGCCATCGTTGAGTAGATTTTTGTCATTTCAGTTAATTTTTATGTGGTTTAATGTTTAGAGACAATCATCCGGTACGTATCAGCGAAGGCATACAAAGGAATTGGCAACACAATAGATGTGCTGTAACAGCATTTTTTAGACTAAAGGGGAAGAGTGTGAAATGTGGTTAGCAACAATGTTCCGGATCAACTCGGATTGCCTTATTAAGAAGGAATTTTGGAGGATAAAGTAAAAGTATTACCTATTAATTTTAAATCAAAGCGATTTTGCTAATATTTAGCTGGCTTGGGATCAATATTTTTAGTCAAATCAGCTTTCAGACATAATGCCGAGCTTCTCTACTGCTATTTGTGCAGCTATCTGGCTGGCGTCTTTTTTATTGTAAGCCTTGCCTTCTGCTATTAACGCACCGTCTACAACTGCGCCAATGGTAAAAAGCCGGCGGCCGCCTTCTACTCTTTCATCCATGGTTTCAAACTCCAGGCTTTTACCGTTTTTATTGGCCCAGCCATACAGTTTGTTTTTATGATTTATCTCCAGGTTTTCCAAATCTTCCATAAAAAGATGTGGAAGTATGATGCGCTCCATTACCCAGAGTTTTGTTTTATTAAAGCCCTTATCAAGGTAAACGGCGCCTACAACTGCTTCTAAAGTATTGCCAAAAATCTGACTGATGCGAAGTGAATTATCAAACTTGTTGAAATTGGTAATTTTTTTCAATCCCATTTTTAATGCAATATCATTCAGCGTAGTGCGGTTCACCATTTTGCTGCGCATCTCTGTAAGAAAACCTTCTTCTTTGTAGGGATATTTTTTAAAAAGAAAATCTGCTACAATACCACTTAAGATGGCATCGCCCAGGTATTCCAGTCGCTCATTGTTTTCATCGGCCATTTCTTTTACAGAACGATGTGTAAGTGCGGCCTTGTATAAAGAAGTATTACCTGGAGTAAAGCCAAGTACATTGCGCAATTGTTTTTTAAACGATGGCGCTTTTTCGTTGCCGGGAAGAAATCTGTCTAAAAATGCCACAAGCTGCAAGCTACAATATTTAATACGATAAAGAAGACAACAAACTTATTAAAGCAGCTGCCTGCTGCTATAACGGAGCTGGTTAATAAAAAGTCTTTGGCCCGGGTTTATTGCTGAAACTTCTTAACAATAATGGCTGCATTGTGTCCGCCAAAACCAAAAGTGTTGCTTAGGGCGGCATTTACAGTGCGTTTTTGAGCTTTGTTAAAAGTGAAATTCAGTTTGGGGTCCAATGATGGGTCGTCTGTAAAATGATTAATAGTAGGAGGGATAATATCGTGCACCGTACTTTTAATACAGGCAATTGCTTCTATTACACCAGCAGCACCAAGGCAATGGCCCGTCATAGATTTTGTAGAACTGATGTTCATTTCATAGGCATGCTCTCCAAAAACCTGGGTTATAGCTTTGGCTTCAGCTCCATCACCCAATGGCGTAGAAGTGCCGTGTGTATTAATGTAATCAATGTCTTCGGGTTTCATGTTGGCGTCTTCCAAAGCGGCCAGCATTACATTTTTAGCGCCTAACCCATCCGGGTGTGGAGCAGTAATGTGGTGAGCATCTGCGGTAGCGCCGCCTCCGGCAATCTCGCAATAAATTTTTGCTCCTCTCGCCAACGCATTGTCAAGGGTTTCCAACACCAGGATGCCAGCGGCTTCACCCATTACAAAACCATCCCTGTCTTTATCGTAAGGGCGACTGGCTGTTTTTGGGTCATCATTTCTTTCGCTCATGGCTTTCATGGCGTTGAAGCCGCCTACGCCTGCTTCTATGATAACAGCTTCGCTGCCACCAGATAAGATGATATCGGCCTTGCCCAAACGCAATAAGTTAAATGCTTCAATAATGGCGTTGGTGCTGGTGGCACAGGCGCTAACCACTGCAAAGTTTGGTCCGCGCAGGTTATGGCGCATAGATATTTGCCCTGCGGCAATATCCAGGATCATTTTAGGAATGAAGAAAGGATTAAAACGGGGATTGCCATCGCCACGGGCAAATTCAGCTACTTCTGTCTGGAAGGTAATGATACCTCCAATACCACTTCCAAATACAACACCTACGCGGTCTGGATTGATATTTTCTTTGTTAAGACCAGCGTCTGTCATGGCTTCATCGCTGGCAACAAGGGCAAATTGGGTAAAACGGTCAATTTTGCGTGCTTCCTTTTTGTCCATAAACTGGGTAGGATCAAAATTCTTCACCTCGCAAGCAAAGCGGGTTTTAAATTTGGAAGCATCAAAAAGTGTGATAAAGTCTGCACCGGAAACGCCATTAATCAGGCCATTCCAATAGTCATTGGTATTGTTTCCCAGTGGTGTCAGGGCACCGATACCAGTTACAACCACTCGTTTTAATTCCATAACGTAGCTGCGGGATTAATTAAGTGATAAATCCGCCTTCCTGCTTACGCTAATGAAGGCGGATTGTTCGTTCATTCGGTCCTATACAAGTCGGAAAAAAGTCTTACTTGGCGTGTTCTTCCAGGTAAGCAACAGCCTGTCCAACAGTAGTAATCGTTTCGGCCTGCTCATCCGGAATAGAAATATTGAATTCCTTTTCGAATTCCATAATCAGTTCAACGGTGTCCAGTGAATCGGCACCCAGGTCGTTGGTGAAAGAAGCCTCGTTGGTAACTTCTGCTTCTTCTACACCCAGTTTGTCAACAATGATTTTCTTAACTCTTGTTGCGATGTCTGACATTTTAGTAAAGTTTAGTTACGGCTGCAAAAATATACTTTTTGGATTAACCACAATGAACACAGCCTTTTTTATTATTATAGGTATTTTTTTAAGAAAATAACCATATGTAAGCCAGTTACCGTAATTTCCGCCACCCTCTTAGCTTTTACAAACTTTGTTCCATTGCTAATCCTTGCTCATTAAATTTTCTATAGAAAACAGGTATCTATATAACCCTGCTATACCAACGCTGCATAATTATGTATGTACCGGTATGCAATATACTCTTTGCAAGAGTACACGATTTTGTTGTCTTCTGCGTTTATACTGCATGCGCATCTTGTACATGATTATTCTGCTATTGCTGGGCAGCCAGGGTTTTGCCCAGCTTACCTATGAGCATTTATATGTTGACTACGACAGCGCAGTTTCTTACAAGAACCTCCGTGTAATACCCATCAGGTACAGAGGCGAAGTACCCAAGGGCAACCGTGATTTCTCTAATACTGTTTCTTTTCACCAGGCATTACAACAAGGGCTGATTACCGTGCAGGAGAGAGGTACCACTTCTGTAGAAAATGTGCATTGGCTTTCTCTTTATAACAATTCAGATAAGCAAATATTTGTTTCGGCGGGTGAAGTATTGGCTGGAGGCAGGCAAGACAGGATGGTGTCGAAAGATACCATTGTTGCTGCAAAGTCTGGGCGCATAGACTTGCCTGTTATGTGCGTGGAAGAAGACAGGTGGAGCGAAAAAGATAAAAAGTTCGCGTATCAAAAAATGGCCAATAGCCACTTGCGCAAAACTTTAGATCAAACCAAAAACCAGGTGCTTATCTGGAAAGAGATAAACAACCAGCTAGAAAAGGATAAGGTAAAAACAAAAACGAATTCTTATCTCTCTCGCGAAAAAGATAAAGTATTTACTGCCCTGCAGAATGAATACTGGCAATATTTTTCAAACCGGTTGGCCCCACCCGATAGCAACGTGGTAGGTATTGTGTGCATGTCTGGCGATAAAATTTTAGGCTCCGATATATTTGCTGCCAACCAATTGTTTTACGGTAAGCTGCAACCGCTTTTAATGGGTTATATTGAAGAGGCTACAGTTTTTGGTGCAGACCCGCAGGTAAGTAATGAGCAGGTGCGCAAATACCTGGATCAGTTTTTAAAAGACGAAGAACAGCAGGACGAGTTTGTTAAGAAGAATGGAAGACTTTTTAAAGCAGGCGGGCAGACCATACATGTTACCACATATTAGAAAAGCCACGGGTTAAGCTTTGTTCAATTTTTGCTCACAGTTTTTCAATAATACTGCTACAATTCTTTCAGCTAATTTTGAAGAATGTTATACCTGGTAAAAACGCCCTGGTGGATTAGAAAATGGATATACCCTAACAGGCTTTGGAAAATGCCCGGGGGGCAAAAAAAAATTTACCTCAGTTTTGATGATGGCCCTCACCCTATAGCAACCCCTTTTGTTTTAGAAGAATTGAAAAAATACAATGCAAAAGCAAGTTTTTTTTGCATTGGTAAAAACGTTGCCAGCCATCCCGAAATTTATAAACGCATTCTTACAGAAGGCCATGCAGTAGGCAATCATACACAGGATCACCTGAACGGCGGGAAAACCGGCGACCAACCTTATTTTGAAAATATTGCAAAAGCTTCGAGGTACATTGATAGCAAATTATTTCGACCACCATACGGGCGGCTTTCCAGTTTCCAGGCAAAACATGCCAGGGAAAAATTTGATTTTACTATTGTTATGTGGTCTGTACTAAGTGCAGATTTTGACACATCCATTACTCCACAAAAATGCTGGGAAAATGTAAAAAAATCTGTAACCGACGGGTCAATAATTGTATTTCATGATAGCGAAAAAGCACTGGATAGAATGAAATTTGCGCTTACAGAATTGCTGCCCTACTTCAGCAGCAAGGGTTTTGTTTTTGAAAAACTACCGCAGCAAATTTAATTGCCTCAAAATAAATATTCTTTGAAACCCGCTATGGGCAAGGGTTTGATAGCAGGAAGCTCCTAAAAAAAGTTTGGGCCGGGGTAGAAACCCTGGCCCGTTTTTAATCCGTACCCTATGAAAACTGATTTAAAGGTATAATTTTATTTTATCAATACAAACTATTTCCTGATTATCAAAATTTTCTCTTTTTCTAAAACTGCAAACTTTCCTGTTTTTTAACGGTGCGTTAGATGTATAATGCATCGTATGTTTTTTAAAAATATACCAGACGTGTCAATGCATGTCTTTTTGGGGCATTGCTGCAAAACCAGGTATAGTAGCTTTACGGTTCAATTTAATGTAATTAAAGTTATATTCTGATGGGTGTTTTACTAATTACGCAGCACTACGTAAATAAATCTTATGGTATTTCCCGGTTAGCGTTTTAGAAATAAAATAGTTTTAAAAAACAAAATACTGTATTGTTGCCGGGTTTAATGATGAAATTATGATGATAGACACGCACTGCCATTTATATGCCGATGCATTTGACAAGGATAGGAAAGCTATGATGGAAAGAGCTATAGCTGCAGGTGTAAATAAATTTTATCTACCTGCTATTGATAGCACTGTTATTGACGGCATGCTGCAAATGGAAAAAGATTACGCCGGGCATTGTTTTGCCATGATGGGTTTGCATCCATGTTCTGTTAAGGAGGATTACGAAAAAGAGTTAGGCATTGCCGAGAGTTGGTTGAAACAAAGAAAATTTGCCGCTATTGGTGAAACAGGGCTTGATTTTTATTGGGACAAGACCTATACTGCGCAGCAATATGAGGCATTTAAAAAGCAGATAGTATGGGCAAAAGAATATAAGATACCTATCGTAATACATTCCAGGGAATCTACCCCTGAGTGCATTGCCGTAATAAAAGAAATGTACGATGCCAATCTTACCGGCGTCTTTCATTGTTTTGGTGGCAGTATAGAAGAGGCAGAACAGATTATAGATCTTGGTTTTTACCTGGGCATTGGCGGTGTAATCACATACAAAAATTCCGGGTTGGCGGCTGTAATTGCTCAATTACCGCTTGATAATATTGTATTGGAAACAGATGCGCCATATCTAAGCCCGGTGCCTTTTCGTGGTAAAAGAAATGAAAGCTCCTATCTCGTACATGTGGTACAAAAAATAGCAGAAGCAAAAAATATAAGCACAACTGAAGTGGAAGAAATTACCACTCAAAATGCACAGCTACTTTTTGAAAAGGTATAAGGCCTGAGGCTTAAGGCATACGGTGACGATAGGAATACCTTATGCCTTAAACCTTACACCCCCCACCTTATATTGCAAACGGTTTATCAATAGCCGGACTGGGCACAGAAAACCATTTTGGTCCTTCGGGGGTCATGTAGGCGCAGTCTTCTATGCGGGTACCAAACTCACCATAAATTGCAATGGTAGGTTCTACACTAAAGCACATGCCCACTTGCAGCGGAAGTTTATTTCCCAAAACCATATTGCCCCATTCGTGACCATCCATGCCAATGCCATGCCCGGTGCGGTGCGGGCAACCAGGAACTTTATAACCCGGGCCAAAACCAGCATCAGTAATGACTTTGCGGGCCGCAATGTCTACGTTTTCACAGGGGTCGCCTAGTTTGGCTGCGGCAAAACCAGCAGCCTGAGAGTTTTTTTGTACGGTCCATACATCTAACTGGCGTTTGGTAGGCGGCGCTCCAAACACAATGGTGCGGCTAATGTCTGATGCATATCCCTGCACAGAACAGCCGCCGTCCATTAAAACCATATCGCCTTTTTTAAGTTTTTGCGGTTCTATACTTCCGTGCGGGAAGGCAGATGCTTTACCAAAATTTACTCCTATACCGCCATTGCCACCCAGTTTAGAATGCGCCTCTGTGGTAATTGCTTCAAAATCGGCGGGGCTCATACCTTCTTTTAACATGCTAACGCCTACTTTATAAGCAGCTATGGTAATATCATTTGCCTTTTGCATAAGGGCCAGTTCTGTAGCCGATTTTATAAGACGGCAGGGCATGGTTACGGGGTCTGCACTTATAAAAGTAAGCTGTGGGGCTTCTTTGCGGAGGCCATCATAAATAAAAAAGCGAAGTCTTTCTTCAATTCCAATATTGCCACCTGTAATGCCCAAACCTTTTAATGCACTGGCAGCTTGTTTATAAGGGCTTTCATGTTCTTCCCATGTTTGTACGTCTTTGCCGATAGTAATTAACTGGCGCAGCCTGTCTGCTTCAAAAGCGGGACTTATATAAGTAACTTCTCCTTTGGCAGGAATGATGGCCACCATAGTACGCTCGCTGGGCCACCAACTAATGCCGGTAAAATATTTTAAAGAAGTGCCTGAGTCTAATATGATGGCTTCAATTTTATTTTCAGCCATTAACTTTTTAGCTTTTTCAATGCGGGTAAGCCTTTCTGCTGTAGTGATAGGAACAACATCTGTGGTCATTGACTCCAACCTGTCCAGCGGAGTGGTTTTAGGTTTTGTGAAGGAAAAAAGGCCATACATCATTGTACTGCCGGCAGAAAACCGGAGGAATTCTCGTCTTTTTAAACTCATGTTATAGTTGCTTTAAAGATTGAAATAGTGGAAAAGGAGTAATAGTTGACAGTATGGGCAAGCAGTAACTGAAAGATAAGCAATTTGAAGAGGTAAAAATTGCAGTATATAAAATAAAAAGCCCGCCTACTTTACAGTGATGGCGGGTGAATGCGGAGACGGCGAGATTCGAACTCGCGATACAGTTTCCCGTATACACACTTTCCAGGCGTGCTCCTTCAACCACTCGGACACGTCTCCTTTTTGGGGCTGCAAAAATACAATCTCCCTTCTTAGTATCCGAATATTTTTTGAAATGGTTTTATCGGCATTTCATATTTAAATTTCACTATCCAGTAACCGCCGGTGATAATTTATCTGGCCTAAATGATAACCAAGATGTGTAGCCAGGTACATTAACGTATAACCTGTTTTAGTGGGTTTCTCCCAAATCACTATTGGGTAATCTTCTTTCAGTTGACCATCTGAAAGTGTGCTCAATCCTGCTGCTACTACTTTAATGGTGCTATCAATTTTTTCCAGCAGTTCTTTTCTTGGAATGTTTTTAGCAGAAAATTCCAAAGGCCTGTTGCGCACATAACCAGTATTGGCAAGCGTGGCGCCAATATAGGTATTCAGATTTCCGATTAAATGCAAACAAAGATTACCGGCAGTGTTTGAAATATTTTTATCTATACGCCAGATATTTTCTTCGTTGGTATAACTTTCTATTTCAGTTTTTAGTTTTTGCAAATCTTTATTGAATAACGCATTTAAATCTTCTACGAGCATGAGATTATTTTTAGTAGCTAAAAATTTTATTGCGATTACAATTTTATTTCAAACAAACAGGCTTCTCCATTATGATAATGTGCCGGCAAACCTGTAGTATCTGCCAATGGAAACATACCTAAGAAATTGAAACCTGCATTTGTATAATGTTCAATCAGTTTTGTATTGTTGCCAATAGTGTCTAACCGAACGAAGTCTTTATTGTTTGCTTTTGCATATTCTTTTGCCCAGGAAACAATCAGTGAAACAAAATTTTGACCCCTGAAAACCGGGTTGGTTGCAATTCTGTGTATATAAATAGAAGGATCAGCATTCTTCTTCTCCCAGATTTGCGCATCGCTAAAAGTAATAGCCCATATGCAGGCAACCTGGTTGTCTATTACACATTTCCATTGACGGTTTTCTGCAATCTCATCCGCTACCATTTCTCTGTCAAACTCTGGCCAAACAATTACTGTTTTTTTGCTACGCTGATGATCTGATGCCAATTTATACAACCTGAATATTTCATCTATATCTGCGGCTGTGCTGTTTTCTATTTTCATGATGCTATTTTTAATTGATAAAGCTGCGAAGATGTTTTGTGAGAATCAACCTGATTCTTGCTGATTATGCTGTAGTGGCTATTTGCCAAAAACTGATTTTGCGTCTCGTGGTAAATCCCAGTTTTTGATACAATGATATTGCAGCTGTATTGCTTTCCACCACGTGAAGGCAGGCATTTTTGTTTTCGTCTAAAATGTTGTTTACGGCAAGCGTTACCAACTGTGCTGCATATCCTTTTCCAACGTGTAGCGGATGCGTAACAACGCCGCTTACTTCTGTAATTGCATTCATCTTCATTCGTTCGCCGGTAGATGCAACCAATTGATCGTTTTTGAAAATTCCGTAATAGTTGCCTAATAAATTTGTATCAGATTTGAAATAACCCGGCTGTACTTTGTTTTGCAAATTAAATAACGGTCCTGCATGCAGCGGTTGTAACTGTATTATATCATCTTTTATAGGCAGATCAATTTTATGATTGATGACCATCTGAAGGCAGACCAATTCTTTTTTTATAAAGAGCGGAGAAGATATCGCAGGGTATTCTCCAATTAAATAGAAACTTCCGGATGTTCCATTTAAAAAGTCAATGTAGTTAGTATTGTCAATCGGGAACTGGAATCCACCAAAAGAACTATAAGAAGGTTGATAGCATTTTATGTTGCCAAAATTTAAGGCTAAGTGCTGGTGTGTTTCACTTAAGGCATGCCATGCGGGGTTATCCAGTTTATGTTCATCAGGCAATTTCAATGAATGCAGTTTGAATGGTTACAATACGAATATAAGAAATTAGTGGACAAAATCAACTAATTTGTTTTACATTTATTGTATGGACATTACACTAATTAATGAGATGCGCTCATTTAACAGGTTTTACACGGCTGTTATTGGTGTGCTAAATAAAAAGTTTCTCAACAGTAAGTATTCACTACCAGAGTCCAGGGTATTGCAAACAATTAATTTGCAGAGCGGAATTACTGCCAGCGAAATCATCGTCCAGTTGAATATGGATAAAAGCTACCTTAGCCGGATTATATTGCAATTTGAACGAAAGAAATTGCTGGTAAAAAAAACATCTGATAAAGATGGCCGTGTTGTTCATCTTTATTTAACTGCTTACGGAAAAAAAGAATTTGCTGTGCAGGATAAAGCTTCTCATAACCAGGTAAAACAATTGCTTGAGCGTTTGCAACCGAAAGAACAGCAAAAGCTGATTGGCTGCATGCAGCAAATAAAAGATATTCTATCAGGGCCGGGAATGCCGGCTGCCTAGTATTTTGCACAGGAGATTAGGAATTTAACTTACAAATGCAGCCGATAAAATAAATGCCCACTATATAAAACATTTTCTCAACAGTAAAATTATAAGCAACATGAAGCTTTTTCTTTTGATGATGTTTACACTTGTTTCACTTGCAATGTCGGCACAAACTCCTGTTACCGCCGCAGACCTTGATTATAGAAAAGACGGGAACAATTATCTTTTAGTATTGAAACGCGGGCAACCACTTATTGCCAGCCTGGTGGCATTTATGGAAAAGGAGAAACTGCCTGGAGCCAGCCTCTCTGGTATTGGCGCAGTACAGGATGCAGAAGTTGCTTATTATAATATTAACGAAAAGAAATACCAGTATAAAAAATTTGATGGTTCAATGGAGGTGTTATCGCTGACAGGCAATCTTGGGTATTTTGAAAACAAACCCATTGTGCATGCACACGTAGCACTTGGCGGCCCGGATTTTACCATGCATGGCGGGCATGTAAGGGAAGCAACTGTATCGCTGATACTTGAAATTTTTATAGTGCCTACAACAAAACCTATTACAAGAGAGTGGAACAAAGAATTTCCTGAACTGCGTACAATGAAGCCGGTGCATGACTAAATGGTCTTCACGCCATTAATAAAATAGTAATTAAAAGATAACATAAAATTTATCTGCTGAAAGCAGCGATTTGTTTTTTTTGTTGAAAACAGATAGCTAATAATTAATTCAGATCAGCAGTGTCATTCATCAGCCCATCAGCGCATAAGAAGTTTGTAGAACAATGCCAGAATGTTATCAACCGCTTATCGGTAACGGATCAGGCAAATCCTAAAGCCGCACAATTAAAAGCAGACCTGGAAGAGTTGCAGCATTTGCTGGATAGCTATCTGCTCACTATTTCACGCATCCCCGAACTATCCAAATCTTACAATGATTTGCAAAGGCGCATAAGGGTGAACGCTAGAAAGATGCAGCCGGCAAAAAACACATACGCAAGCAGGCGACAATAGACGACTACTAAAACAATATTGTTTTAAAACCCGGAATGACAATTGGGTTAAAGTTGCTTCACAAATTTCTTATGGCTGTTTGCGAAACCCATGCGTTGATAAAACTGGTGCGTTTGCTCCCTTTTATTTTGTGCAGTTACTTCAAAAGACAAGCAATTAATTAGCTTTAATTTCTCTTCTACCGTATTTACCAATGCTTTGCCTATAGACAGGCTGCGGTATGTTTCATCTACGTACAGTTCTTGTATTTCTGCTACTATGCCACAATGATGCAATAGTTTTTGTGTATGACAGCTAATAAAGCCTATTACTTTTTCTTCAGGCAATACGGCTACCAGGTAGATAAAATTTTTGTTGCAGATGTTTTCCAGATATATAGACGCAAATGCTGCAGCATCAAAACTTGTTTCTTCTAAAAGGCTAATAAAATGCTGTACACTTTCTGCATCTTTTTCTGCTGCTGCTCTTATATAATATTGCATCTCCTTGGTAATAATATGTGCACAAGTTGGTGTAAAATGATCAAACGGTTACGCCAAAGTTAAGCGGCAATAAAGAAAAAGTTATGAAATCTGTAAAGCCTTACTGTTATCATTTACTTAACATGAGCCTTCTAATGTTGCACAAAATTTAGATATGCTTATGCGAGTTCTTACCAAAACTTTACTGCTGGCGATGTTCCTGGTCGCTGCGGTTACAACTGCGTTCTCACAGGAAAGAGTAGTATCAGGTACTGTCAAAACCAAAGACGGTCTTGGTATATCCGGAGCTACTGTAAGATCATCAGGATCTAACAGGGCAACCGTAACAGATACACTCGGCAATTTCAGGATTGGATTAACTGATGCCGACAAATCATTAAACATAAGTTCGGTTGGTTTTTTTGCAAAATCTTTTCCGGTTACAAGTGCTACAGCTTTCAACTTCATTTTGCAAGATGATCCAAAGTCTTTAACCGAAGTGGTAGTAACTGCTTATGGTATAAAGAAAGAAGCAAAAAGGATTGGTTATACTGTGCAGGAAGTTAAAGGTGCTGATTTAACCAAAGCCCGTGACGCAAATCCCATCAATTCACTGGCAGGTAAAGTTGCTGGTTTAACTGTTGGCGCCAGCTCAGAAATGTTGGGACGTCCGGAAATTGTTTTGCGTGGTAGCAAAGATTTATTATTTGTTGTGGATGGTATTCCGGTGAATACGGATACCTGGAATATAGCTCCTGATGATATTGAAACTTATACCGTATTGAAAGGGCCTAACGCCGCAGCGCTGTATGGTTTTCGCGGACAGAATGGTGCTATTATTATTACAACCAAAAGAGGCAGCAAGGATAAAAAAGGATGGCAGGTTGATGTAAATACCAGCACTGTATTTGAAACTGGTTTTTTGGCAGAACCTAAAAGTCAGGTAGAATATGGACGCGGTACAAACTTCCAGTACAGTTATGGAGATCAGTTGTACGACAATTCTCAAAGGTTGCCGGAATGGGGTCCGCGTTTTGAAGGACAACCCGTAAAACAATACAATAGTCCCTGGGATCCCGTAACACGTATAAGAACAGCTACACCATGGACAGCAAAGGGCGCAGATAATTTTCACAAGTTTATGCAAACCGGCCTTATCAATACCAATAATATTTCTCTTGCAACTGCTTCAGATCGTTCAGACATAAGAATCTCTTTGTCTAACATGAACCAGAAAGGACAGGCACCCAATACAAGATTGAATTCTTATTCATTGGCTGTGAATGCAGGTTATAACATTACACCGAAACTAAGAATAGAAGCAAGTGTAAACCTGAACAAACAATACTCACCCAATATTCCCGATGTAAACTATGGTCCAAACTCTTACTTGTACATGTTTAAAGTGTATGGTTCTGCTGATTATGATATAGATGATCTGAAAGATATTTACAAAGGACCGCAAGGCGTTCAGGATCTTATTCCTTATATGCAGGAGTATGGTCGTGAAAACAGCGCATGGTTCATTGCAAAAAAATGGTTGCGCTCTCACGATAAATTAGACGTGAATGGATATTTGAAAGCAACGTATAAATTCAGCAATGCATTAAGCTTAAGCCTCCGTTCACAAATAACAACCTGGAACCAGGTGAGAACAGAAAAAGTTCCTGCAGGCATTAACCTTAACACATATACGCCCTGGTATTACTTTGGCTGGTATGGAGACTATCGCGAAGACCGTCGCAACCTGTTTGAGAATAACACAGACATGATATTGAATTTTGAGAAGAAAATTGGTAAATTCAATATTGCGGCATTGGCAGGTGGGGCAGAGCGTTCTTTTATGTATAATTCTTTGTACGGCACCACAAAGGCATTGGCTGTTCCTAACGTGTATGCGCTTACCAATTCGCAAACACCTTACTCATCATTCACTTGGGGTTCGAGAATGCAGGTGTATAGTGGATTTTATTCGTTTGATATCAGCTACGACAAATATCTTACTTTATCACACACAGGTAGGGTAGACAATCTTTCTACATTGCCAACCGGGCGTCAGACATACTATTACCCTTCAGTTTCTTTAAGTTCTGTTCTTAGTGATTATATAGATTTTCCAAAAGCAATTTCATTTGTAAAAGTGCGTGGTTCATTTGCAGATGTAAAAGGGGGTTTAACACAGGCTACAGTACCTTCAGCATATACACAGGTTACCGGACTAAGTACCAATGGCGGATTGCTGGGGTATGGTACAGATTTGTTGAGTTCTTATGATGGACCTAGTTACACAAATCAGAATGCTTATGGTATAGCAAGTTATTATAACAATACACCATCAGTAAGTTATTCTACAAATATCGCTAACCCCAATATCAAACCTTTTGATGTTACTTCTTATGAAGGAGGTGTTGATGTGAAATTTCTTAAAAACAGGTTAGGCCTTGACGTTACCTATTTTAGCAGTACTAATGGACCGGGCATTGTGCAATTGCCTATAGGCGCATCAACAAGTTATTCAACCATCACGGAAAATGCAATCACTACCACTAAGAAAGGATTTGAAATTGCACTTTCCGGATCTCCATTAAGAAGTGCAAGAGGTTTAAACTGGGAGGTGCTTGTAAATTATTCAACGTACAAAGAAACATTAAAAGACATTTTTGAAAACGAAAAGTCAATCGTGTTGAATAATCATAGCTTTAAAAAGGGTGATCGCATGGATGCCATTTATATTCCCGGCTTTGTACGTGATGCAAGTGGCAGTATTATATACAGTGGTGGCCTTCCGCTTCGTCCATCTCCTTCAGATATTACCAATAATATTCTGGCTGGTTATGCGAATCCTGATTTTACGTTTGGCATCAATAATAAATTTTCCTACCGCGGCTGGAGTTTTAGTTTCCAGTTTGACGGTAGAATTGGTGGTAAAATTTACGATGAAGTTTATCACGATGGTATGAATGGTGGTACCTCTATTGAAAGTGCTACAGGCGCATTGGGTGCAGCAAGATATGCAGAATGGCAAACAACCAGCCTTGGTACTGTGGCGCCAGCTAAAAAATATGTAGCACCAGGTAAGATGATTACATCTGGAACGCCACAATATGCAAATGGTCAGATTACAAACCTAAAAGACTTAACACTGGCGGATAATAATGTACCTGTAAATATGCAAACATTTGTTGTTTCCGGCCTTGCTCCCATCAATGAATACTGGATGACGGATCGTTCTTTCGCAAAACTGCGTGAAGTAACAATTGGTTATTCATTGCCAGCAAGCATGTTAAGCAAAAGCAAGTTTGTAAAAGGCGCAAGCATTTCTTTGGTAGGCAGAAACTTGTTATACTTCGCTAAAAGAAAAGACATGGACAATGATCAGTTTGCTTCAGGCTACAATGCTTCAGATCGTTCTCTTGGAAATGGTGGCTTGTTGCAAAGTATGACTGGCAGACGTTTAGGATTTAATATTAATGTAAGCTTCTAATTATAAAACGTATTATTATATGAAACCTATTTTAAAAATCAATTTTGTTGCACTGTTATTGGCTGTGCTGGTGATCAGCAGTTGTCAAAAAGGTGATCTTCTTTCAAACCCCAATGTGGCGGCAGAGTCCAGCACAGTGCCAGCGTCTTCTATACTTAATAATCTTACAGCAAACATAATGAGGGAAGAAGAGCCGGTGATATCAACAGTGTATCGTTATAACCAGAATATTGTTTCTAATTATTCTTATTACTTCGGCACCAACTCCTATAACTGGGCCAATACAAGTAATACCTATGATATGATTAAATATTGCACCAAGCTGGAAGAGCAGGCTAAAAAGCAATATGGAAATACCACCAATATTTATTTTGCTATCAGCAAATTCTTCAGGGCCTATGCATTTATCTGGCTTACACAAAGGGTAGGAGATATACCAATGAGCCAGGCAGGAGATGTAAACAATCTTACGCCAGTATATGATAAGCAACATGATGTTTACAAATATTGCCTTGCGGCGCTGGATACTGCTAATACACTTATAGCAAACCTTACAACCAGCTCAACACAAAATAACAGGGCTGATAACGGAGACATTTATGCGCTTTCTTATCTGCAATGGCGCAAAGTGATTAATACTTACAAACTGCGTGTGTTGATAAGCCTTAGCAAAAGAGCTGATGATAATGCGGATCTAAACATCAAAGCTCAATTCGCAGCCATTTTAGCGGATGCTACCAAGTATCCGATCATGACTTCCAACAGCGATAACATGTCATACAAATACACAACTGTGACATTGTATCCTGTTAATAGATCTGGTAACGCACCCTATATAAATTGTGAAAACATCAGCCAGCTTTATTTTAATATTACTGCTGCATATCAGGATCCACGTGTATATGCTGTGTCTATACCTGCTGCTGCTCAATTGGCTGGAGGCAAAGCTGCAAGCGATTTTACTGCTTATATTGGTGAAGATAATGGCAAATCGCAGGGTCTTATGTCAAGTTTCTCTGCAGATGGTAAGTATTCTAATCTTAGTTATGCACGTTATGCTTCATCTCAATCAGGCGCCAATGCAGAACCCTATATCATTATTGGTTATCCTGAAATGTGTTTCAATATAGCAGAAGCCATTTACCGTGGCTGGTCAACCGGAACTGCATCTGACTGGTACAATAAAGGTATTGATGCTTCAATGAATGTGTATGGTTTAACGCAGGGTCAAACACTAACCATAAAAAGTGTAGATGGTAATACAACGCTGGGCACAGCAACGGCTGATATTGCAACTTTCAAAGCAAATTCAAATGTTGCGTATAATGCAGCTAATGGTTTGACGCAAATTCTTACACAGAAATATGTGGCAATGTTTATGAACTCTGGTTTTGAATCTTACTACAATTGGCGCAGAACGGGCATTCCTGCTTTCAGCCAGGGCGGAGATGGTATTGGTACAGCTACTAAGCAAATACCACTTCGCTGGCAGTACCCTCAGGCAGAAATAAGCTATAACTCTTCTAACTATACAGCTGCTGTTGCTTCACAATATGGAGGTACGGATGATATAATGGCGAAAATGTGGTTGATTAAATAGATTAAGCAAATACAAAATTTTATTCTTGATAAGCGGGAAACTGGTCGACCCTTCCCGCTTATTTTTTTATTAATAAGGATTGAAAAAATAGATGTATGAAACAGATTTCTTTGATCATAACTTTTGTGTTCGTTGGGTTTTCTCTTTTTTCACAGGTAGCAGATAGCAGCAAACGAGAAGTGAAATTGCAAGGCGTTGTAAACTTTAGAGATATTGGCGGGTATGAAACAAAAGATGGTAGACATGTAAAATGGGGAAAGATTTATCGCTCAGCAGATCTTAGCCGCATTACTCCCGGTGGAATAGATACTTTGCAAAAATTGCGCATTACTTATATAGCAGACTTTCGTGGTCCTGCAGAAGTTAAGATAGCTCCGGATAAATATCCTTCCACTGCAACCAGGGTTTCATTGCCGGCTGGAAGCGAACATACAGGCGATAGCAACTACATGAAGAAAATGATGATAGCTGCAAAAGATTCCGGCCTGATTCCTTTTTATAGCGACATTACTTATTTGGGTGATCGCTACAAACCTTTGTTTGCAGAATTGCTGCAGGTAAGTCCCGATAGCGCTGTACTTTTTCATTGTACAGCAGGCAAAGACAGAACAGGCATTGCTGCAGCATTAATTCTATATGCATTGAATGTAGACGACCAGAAAATAGTAGATGATTATCTAGCATCTGATTATTATAGGAAAAAAGAAACAGAACGCAGTATTAAAGGCATGATGGCCATGTATAAAATGGATGAACCAACGGCCCGCAATTTAATGGGGGTAAAAGAAGATTATATAATGGCTACCTACAATGCTATTGTTGCCAGATACGGAACTGTTGACAGATATCTTGAAGAAGTAATGGGGCTTACACCAGAGAAGAGAACCTTGTTGCAAAAGAAATTTTTAGAATAGTTAGTCGTAAAGTTATTATGTCGTGATCATCGCAAGATTAAGTTGTTTTGTTGTAACTGTGGTTGGTTTTGTTTTGGTTCATGGCCAACAAACAACATTAAGTGCATATCCAACAACAAAGGGTTACCTGAGTGTAATACACCCGTTATTTACCATTGACAGGAATGGTACTCAATATAATTTTTCAGGCACTTATACTGTTGGTTTTCCTTGTGGTATTCAAATTTTAAAGAGTGATAAACTGGGATTTACTTTTGAGTTAACGCCTTTTATAAAGTCCGATGGAAGCAATAGCAAGATGACTAACCTGCTTTTTCATCCTGGTATTATGTGTCGCTATAAACACGGCTTCGGCATTACATACAGAATGGCTTTTGAAACATCAGGTCGTTATGGCTTTACTACCATCTTTGGAAAGACAATCATTAAAACAAAAGCAAACAGTTATTTTATCGCTATCCCATTGCCTTTAAGATTTGGCAATAACCTGCCGCCCTCTGCAGGTTTGGGTATACAATTAGGAGTTGTTTTCTAAAAACAGAGAACATGAATGACAATCAATGAAGCCATTTAATAACATTTGCATAAACATGCGGCAATAATCTGCTAATACACTGCCACTAGTTTTGCGCAGCATTAGTTAGGAAGTAATAATAACAGCATTAGATTTTTCTCAGCAGTACGGCCCCGGTTTTTACCGGGGCCTCTTTTTGTTGGTAACAATTCCTTAATGTGCCGTTAACGAGCGGTTAACAACACGAAGATAGTTTTGCCACCTCTCTAAAAACTACTAATTGTGGCAAAAAGCACATTCCTAATAACCATTGCGTTATTTGCAGTCTCTCTTATTTCTTATGCCCAAACGGGTAAACTTATCGGTAAAATATTGAATGCAAGAAATGAACCCCTGGCCGGTGTATCCATTAAAGTTGTGGGCATCAGTGGAGGTGCAGTCAGTGATCAAAATGGCCAATACACGCTTACGCTTGCAACAGGTAAAAAATTTGATATTGACTTTTCTACTGTGGGATACAGTGTAAAACCTGTAAGTGAAGTAGAAGTTAAAGAAGGCCAGGTTACTACGCTGGATATTGTAATGGAGCCTTCTGATAAAAATCTTGCCGGGGTAACGGTAACGGCTGTACGCTCTAACGCGAGGAAAGAAACGGTTAACTCTCTTATACAATTTCAGAAGAATACTAATACAGTTGCTGCAGTAGTTTCTGCGGAAGCTATCAGAAGATCTCCCGATAAAAATACAGGTGAGGTATTGAAACGCATACCCGGCACCAGCATACAGGAAGGAAAATACCTGGTGGTGCGTGGTTTAAGTGATCGCTATAACGTAGCAATGCTAAACGGCATTCAGCTTTCCAGTACAGAACCGGACAGGAAGGCTTTTTCTTTTGATATTATTCCTTCTGCAATGATTGATAATATTATCATCAACAAAGCATTTGTACCAGAATATCCAGGCGAATGGGCGGGCGGTTTGATACAAGTAAACACCAAAGACATCCCTGCCAGCAATTTCTTTAACATAGCAGTGGGCACAGGTTTTAATACACAGACACTGGGTAATAAATTTTATACCTACAAAGGTGGTAAATATGATTGGCTTGGTTTTGATGACGGCACCAGGTCTTTGCCTGCAGGCGCTCCGGCCAAAAAAAGTTTTGCTGATTTATCTGATGTAGAGAAAATAGCAGTTGGTAAAAAAATAGCAGGACCAAATGCTGTGCATGAAATGAGTGCTCCCATCAACCAGTCTTTCCAGGCAAGTGGCGGTTTTAATACAAAAGTATTGGGCAAAAAGTTTGGCGCTATTATCGGTCTTACTTATAACCGAACTGTAAGAAGAAATGAATTTGAAAACAATATCTGGAATGTGGTGAGGGATAATGCAAGTTTTCAACCAAGCTATCTTTATTCGAACAATAAATATACACAGGATGTGCTGGCTGGCGTGTTAGCTAACTTCTCTTTGCAATTAAACAACGACAATAAAATTTCTTTCAGAAATATTTTAAATGTAAACTCCAGCGATTATACAACATTGCGTACTGGTAAAGATTATGAGTTTAACCCAACAGATGGAGAGAATATACGTGCACAGGAATTAGGTTTTCGTGCCAACACTTTTTTCAATACACAACTAAATGGTGAGCACAGTATAAAGCTTACCGAAAAGCTTAAAACAAAACTAGATTGGTATGGAAGTTTTACAATATTGGATCAATACATTCCGCAGCAACGCAGGTTGCAGTATAATCAGGATCCGGGTGATCCCAACAATCCATATACATTATTGATAGGCTCTACGCTCTCTCAAAAAACAGGTAGCATTTTCTATTCAACCTTATCTGATTATATCTATAATGCAGGTGCTAATCTTACTACGCCATTTAACTTGTTTGATAAGAGACAATCGGTAAAGGTTGGTTATCTCTTCCAGGTGAAAGACAGGTTGTACAATTCACGCCCATTCTCTGTTACACTGCCATCGGATAATCCATCATTGCGTCTTTTACCTGCAGATCAGGTATTTGCTCCTGCAAACTTTAGCGATGGTACACAGAATGATAAATTTTTCTTTGGAGAGTACACAGAAGATCGCTTTAGGTATTTGGCCAATACAATCTTAAATGCAGGATTTGTACAGTTTGATAACCAGTTTGAAGATTGGCTGCGTGTGGTTTGGGGTGCAAGGTATGAGCATTTTGATCAACTGGTAGGCAGCGTAAACAAATCTGATCCGCGTTTTGTAAACTCTGTTAAAGATGACATTCTTCCTTCCTTAAACGTAACGTTTAAACTGAACACCAAAACCAATGTTCGTTTAAGTGGCTCTCAAACGGTAGTTCGCCCAGAGTTTAGGGAATTGTCTCCGCTGGCGTTTTATGATTTTGAATTAGGAGCATCTGTAGTAGGTAATCAATCTTTGGTAAGAACAAAAATTACCAATGCAGATTTGCGTTATGAAATCTATCCACGTGCAGGTGAACTGCTGACATTAGGCGTTTTCTATAAACACTTCTCTAATCCGATTGAACAATATTACAATCAGTCTGGTGCAGGTTCCAGCAGTACGTTCAATTTTATCAATGTAGAAAAAGCAACCAGCTATGGTGCAGAGTTTGAGTTTAGAAAGAAACTTGATTTTGCACGTGCATTGCGCAACTTCACTTTTCAAACCAATCTTGCCTATATCTACAACCGCATAAAAGATCCGTTGGTGAATGTAGACAGGCCAATGCAGGGACAATCTCCTTATGTGCTAAATGCAGCTTTGCAATATGATTTGGAAAAGATTGGATTGAACACAACATTGTTGTTTAACCAGATAGGCCGCCGCATATTGTATGTTGGTAATGATGCGGTACCGGAGATATGGGAAGCGCCACGTCCACTATTCGATTTCCAGATTGCCAAAAAGTTGTACAACAATAAAGCAGAAATAAGACTGAATATCTCAGACATCTTTAACCAGCGGGCTAATTTTTACCATGATATAAATAACAATGGAAAGTTTAACCGCAGTACAGACGCATTGGCCATTAGCAGGAGATACGGAACAACATTCAACATCACTTTCGGATATACTTTCAAGTAAAAAATATTGCTGAAAATTTTTAAAATCAATTAAAAAACATGAAACGTTTACTAACAGCAGGTTTAGCAGTGTTTATGCTGGCAAGCAGTTGCCGCAAGATAGAAGTGGACGGCGGAACTTCTACTACTAAGCCTGGCAACACAGATGAAAGCACCATCCTTGAAGGAAGGATAACTGCAAACAGGACTTTGAAAGCAGGTAATACATACAAACTTCGTGGATTGGTGTACGTTACCAGCGGTGCTATTTTAACAATAGAACCTGGAACAAAAATAGTGGGTGAAACAGGAAAGAACGGCGGCCTTATCATTACCCGCAGTTCTAAAATTATAGCAGATGGTACTGCAGACAAGCCAATTGTATTTACGTCTGAAGCAGCTTCTCCAAAACGTGGAGACTGGGCAGGACTTGTATTATTGGGCAATGCGCCTACGAACGCTTCTTTTAATGGCGCTGCAGGCATTGGCGAAATAGAAGGTGGTATCAACAATAGCGATGGCCTGGGTCTTTACGGTTTAGGTCTTTCATCAAACGTAACAGACAACAGCGGTATACTTCGTTATGTGCGCATTGAATATGCGGGTTATGCATTCCTGCCAGATAAAGAAATTAATGGTCTTACTTTTGGCGGCGTAGGCAATGGTACTGTTGTGGATTATGTGCAGGTGTCTTATGCCAATGATGACAGCTTTGAATGGTTTGGCGGTACGGTGAATTGCAAACACCTTATTTCTTACAGAACGCTTGATGACGATTTTGATACCGATAATGGTTTTAGCGGCCAGGTGCAGTTTGGTATTTCACTAAGGGATTCTGCCATTGCAGATATTTCTAAGAGTGAAGCTTTTGAGTGTGATAATGATGCCAACGGCAGTGATCTGAAAACAACTGTTACGCCAATTGCCGGTTCAAATGGTGTAAACGTGGCACCTGTTAGAACTTCTGCTGTATTCAGCAATATGACAATACTAGGCCCTAAAGTAACTGCTGCAACAGTTGGCAACAGCCTGTTCCTGGGAGGTGCGCAATTGCGTCGTAATTGTGAACAAAGCATTTTTAATTCATTGTTCCTGGGTTGGTCTGATGGTGCTTTGAATGGTCTTTTAATTGATGCCAGCAAAGGAATTCCAACGGATAATAATTTATCACCCGCAGGTGGTCTTAACTTTCAGAATAACATTATTACAGGTGCTACTGCTAATGCAATAAACTATGCAGCAAGCAGCACCAGCCCAACAGGAGCTACCAAAGCTTCTATTACAGCATGGGTTAATACTACAGCTTATGGCAATAGCACATTGGCAAATAATACAGATGCGGGTCTTACAGCTCCTTTTAATTATGTAACACCTGACTTTAACCCAACAAGTGCAAGTGTTCCTGCTGCCACAGGTGCTGCTTTCACCAATGCAAAATTGACCAGCACTTTCTTTACACCAGTTACCTATAAAGGCGCTTGCGCCGTAGGCGATACATGGTGGAAAACCTGGACAAAATATATGTAATAGCTCTTTTAATTATTTATATAAACCGCATTGGGCAGCCGGTGCGGTTTATAAATTTTAAAGGCTGCATAATTGTACAAATGAAAATGAGGCATTCAGGATATGTTGCAATAATGGTGTTGCTGGTTAATTTTTTTGCTTCCTGCGAAAATGCAGTTAGCAATAGCAGTTTAAGTAAAGATGAGAAGAAGCAATCGCCAAAGGAAAAATTAGATTCTTTAGAAAAGATGTTTGGAAGCGATAACTGGTTAGCAGTCGATGGTAAAGACAGCAGCTATTTTTATTTCAGCAGGTTGTCGGCAAATAATTTTAAAACCTATAGCTATAGAATGCTGAAAGGAGATTCCACAGCATCTGTAGTAACTGAGATTACAATTTCAGGTGACAGCATTCTTTGGAAGTTGCCTGGCAAAGACAAGCAACTTTTGCTGAAACAAGTGACTGGCAATGAGGCCGTGTGGAATGAAATAAACACTGTAAACAGCTATAGTTTTTCAAAGATTGATAGCAGTAAATTATTAATGAAGTATTCAGCGGGAAATAGTATTGAATTAGTAAAGACTATTACTTTATCTGCTTTCCTGGTAAGAAGCAAGTACGATTATAAGAACGGCACGCACCTGGCTTTTGACAATAGTAAATAGGCATTGTGTACCGACAACATTCAAGCGATAGAAAATTTTGTAAAAGATATTGATAGTATAACTGAAAGTGAGGTAGAATCATTGTACAATGATTTTTGCCATGAACGCGACTATAAAAGCAGGCTTGCTTTTTTTGATATACATTTCGGCTTGTTGCCGTATCCTTTCCCATCTTTTGATATTGGCTTGCAGTTTCTCTATGTGCAAGATAAAGCCAGCCAGTTAATGGATATTTATAAAAAGGAAAGTGCAAAATCAGTTTGCCTGAAAAAGCATTTTTCTTTCAACAAGAAAAATTATGATTTTGACGTTACGCCCTTCAATTCATGTCCCCCTGTTTTTAACAATTATGTGCTCAATAAATTCATTTCGCAGGATGACAGGTTTGATGCCATTGTAAATTGTATAGAAGTAAACGGGCATTACGAAGAGGTTCCGGTAACCTTATTGCTGCAACAAAGCGACAACCTGCTGGAGTTTATTAGCCACACACTGGTGGCCAAACGAAAAAAAGATGTTAAGACAAGAATGGCGAATGTTTTTTTAAGCGGGTACAATGATTACCTCTCCGGCGTTCCACGCATTTTCCGATACAGGAAGAAACTAATTGAACTTTATCTATATAGCCAGGGCATTTTATACTGCAAGTACAGGCAGTGTTTAAAGCTGCGAAACATTCAGCACGAGGCACTCAATGA
This sequence comes from Chitinophagaceae bacterium, assembly GCA_047602295.1. GTDB lineage: Bacteria > Bacteroidota > Bacteroidia > Chitinophagales > Chitinophagaceae > JACMLD01. The sequence continues at coordinate 1,190,921 of JASGHP010000001.1, forward strand.
TTTCTCCATCAATGGTGGTCCGGTATTAAACTGGACTGAACAAATTCTTCTTTTAAAGAAAATGGGTGTGTTGGATTTGCTTAAAAACAAAACCAATAAATCATTTGAAGTTATTGAAGGCAACAGTTACCAGCACATAATTTGCCAGATAATAGGGCAAGAGCCGCATATGGCAGACTCCATTGGCCATTATTTGCAAACTATTGATCAGGCTTGATGATGATTTTATTTACGCAAATGCCAGTACAGGCGCAGATATAGTATTGTTTTGTTGCAACAATGGATTAAACAGATACCAGCAAAGGCCTAATAAAAGACTGGCGTATTCCTGCACTCCTGTTGCAATTGTATTTTGATTTTTATCTCCTCCTGTATTTTTGCTGAAACTGCAACTGGCCAACGGTTGCACCCTGTCGTGCTCGTAAATAGATAATTGTTCTGTTGGACTGGTATGCAGGCGATAATGCAATTTCTTTTCTTCAATCTCTATACTGCCGCCTTCTTCGGTATGATTTTCAACAAGCAGCCTGCCAATATTAAAACCATATTCGTTTTTGAAATTATAACGGCTATGCCCAAAGCCTGTTTGTTCAATAAAAAATAATCTTTGTTTACCCATGCAAGAAACCCGTACTGAATTTTGTGAAGGGTTATATCTTAATACTTCTTTTACGGCATTGCCTTCTAACAATTGGAATACATGCACTTCAGAACCGGGATTGCTTACCTGAATCCATTTCATATAGTTGGGTTGTTTGCGGTGAAATTATTGATTCCCTTTATCCCGGTAATATTATTTATCAATTAAAATAGCAGCTGTAAAAATAAGCCGTTGATTGTCAGAGAAGTCGTCTAAGCAACTCTCAAAAACTTAACATTGCCAATATTATCTTTAGGTTAAATTTGTGTAAACAGATTAATCACAAAAAAAGAATAACTATATGGCAGAAAATGCAGCCACCACTAAAGAGGCTAAGAAAAAGATTAGCAAAAAAGAAGTAAGAAAAGAATTGTTTACAAAATTATCTGGCGCCATGGAAGAATACAAAGCCAGGTTGGGCGAAAAGAAATTTGAAACCAGGGTTAAGAAAGCCGCTAAACTTTTTGCTGTTGATCTTGCCAAAGCATTTAAAAAAGATTTAAAACCAGTACGTGCAAAGAAAACACCTGCTGCAAAAAAATAAGTAAGCTAACCCGTTTAATACAAACAGCCATTGCATCAAATGTAATGGCTGTTTTGTTTTTGTTACCCGTGGGTTAATACATTGTTACCAAATCATTATGTAACTATTATGCTGTAGTTATCTTATTGCGATGGCGGAACTTCATTCTTTCAGGCTGGTAGATTTGCGGCAAAATCACAACGATGAATTTTCTAACTGCTAAAAGGCTCTCCGCCTTTATTTTTTTTATACTTATATCATTGTTCAGTTTTGCGGGTACTGTTAAAGGGAAAGTTGCAGATGCAAAAACCACAGAACCACTTGCAGGTGCTACTGTTTCACTGGAAGACACGAAGTTTAAAACTGTTGTAAACCTTGATGGTACTTTCATATTGCGAAACGTTCCTGCCGGCACGTATGAGATACACGTAAAAATGTTGGGCTATGAAAAAAGCAAAGAGAAAAAAATTACTGTTGTAGCAGGAGACAATGCAGTGCAGGAAATCAATTTTGATTTGGAAGTAGAAAGCAAAGAACTGTCTACTGCAGTAGTATCTGGAAAACTAAACGGTGAAACAGATAAAGGTGTTAGAAGAATGGAAAAAAATGCAGACATTATTCAGAATATATTGTCTGCTAAAACTATTTCATTATTGCCAGATGTTACTGTTGCAAATGCATTACAGCGCATGAGTGGTATTACAATAGAAAGAAGCAATAGTGGTGAAGGACGTTATGCTATTATCCGCGGCATGGATCAGCGTTATAACAGTACGCTGGTAAATGGTATAAAAATCCCGAGCCCTGATGATAAGTATCGTTATGTGCCAATGGACATTTTCCCTTCAGACTTATTAGAAAGACTTGAAGTGCAGAAAACGCTTACACCTTCTATGGAAGGAGATGCTATTGGCGGCACTATGAACCTTGTAATGAAAAATGCGCCAGACCGCCCCACTGTATTGGTGAACGTTGCAGGCGGTTATAATACGCTTTTTTCGGATCGCCCTTTTTATACTTTCAATCATAAAGTTGTTAGCAGCAAATCTCCCGGAGAAATATTGGGCGCAAATGGCCAGGTGCCGGTAACAGCATTTCCTGCAGCTAACCTTGATTTTCAAAAAAAATCTTCTCCTATTAATTCTACATTGGGCTTAACGCTGGGCAATCGTTTCTTTGGCAAAAAGCTGGGGGTTATTGTAGCCGCCAGCTATCAAAATATTTTCCGTGGGTCTAATTCAGACTTTTTTAAACCCAATGCACAGCCGCTGCCAGGCAATGTGCCGCAATTTGGCGATTTTTATTTCCGCCAGTACTCAACACAAAACAGGCGAATAGGCATCAACAATAAATTTGATTATGTTATCAATAGCAGGAATACTATTTCTTTATACAACCTGTATGTGCACCAAAACGAATACCAGACCCGTTATACTGTAGACAGCGCAGCTTCTGCAAACATCGGTACGTTTGATATTCTTTACAGAAGCAGGGTTAACAATCAAAGCATTTATAACTCAACACTGCGCGGAGATCATAAACTAAGTTCAAATACAAAACTTGACTGGTCGGCTGTTTATTCAATAGCAAAAAACTCATTACCTGACTGGGCTGAATTCGATGTTAATAATTCCGCTACCAATGCAAAAAATGGTGATCCTGGAAATGTAAGAACAATGACACGCCAATGGCTGCACAATTCTGACCGCGATCTTTCTGCATACATCAACCTGAATACGACTGCAAAAATTTTAGGCAAAGCAACTGAAATCAGCGTTGGCGGGTTGGGAAGGAATAAAAAGAGAGATAATTTTAACGATCCTTATGCGCTTAAAGCAGTTTCAAACAATGGCGCTCCCCAAAAGTATACCAGTATTTATAACGCACAGTGGGTTTATGCCGACAATACCTCTACCGCTACACCCAGTTTTTCAAGTTCGCCCAACACGTATAATGTTACCGAAAATATCTTAGCGGGCTATGTGCAGGCAAAATTTATGCTGACTAATAAACTGCAGGTGTTGGGTGGCGTTCGTGCAGAATACACGCACCAGAAATATTTTACTCAAATGCCTGAAGCGTTGGAAGGTAAATACGGTACCATTTATTATACTGATTTATTACCCAGTCTTCATCTTAAATACGAGTTAACTGCCCGTCAAAATATCCGTCTTTCTTATTATAAAGCCATAAGCCGTCCGGGTTTTGGAGACTTTGTACCTACTTCAATAATAGGCGAATATTACAATGAAGGTGGAAACCCTAACGTAAAACACTCACGTGCAGATAATTTTGATTTGCGTTATGAATGGTTCCCTGGTGCTGCAGACCAGGTTTTATTGGGTGCTTTTTATAAAAGGATTAAAAATCCTATTGAGTATGGTATTACTACTGCCGGCACTACAGGAACAGAAACTTTTACGCCATTGAATTTTTCTGATTCAGCGCACAATGGCGATGCGATTAACTATGGTTTAGAAGCTGTGCTTACCAAGTATATCGGCAAGTTTGGTGTATCGGCCAATTATACCTATACGCATTCACGCATTACCACCACCAAATACATTAAAGGAGCCGCTGCACCCACAAGCCAGACAAGACCATTGCAGGGCCAGGCAGATCATATCGGTAACCTTTCATTGTTGTATAAAGATCCAAAGCTTGGCCTTGATGTACAAGTTGCTTTTGTATATACGGGTAAAAGAATTTCTCAGGTGTCTTTATATTATGGACTTGATTACTGGCAGCGTGCATTTACACAATTGGATTTTTCCCTGGAAAAAACCATTACTAAAAAATTCTCTTTTTATACCAAGATTAATAACATTACTAATACACCGAGAAAAGTGGATCTGCTGCAACCGTTGTCAAGTGTGATTGCAACCAACAGGCCGCCTGAGCAGGAAGGAGATGGCAGCAAGATTTTGGTACAAAAAGACATTTATAAAATTTCTTTCCTGGCCGGCTTTAGGTTTAAACTCTAAATAATAAACAGCATAAACATAGTTGTATGAAAAAAATTATTTCATTCCTGGCATTTTGCATTGTTTTATTTGAATTAAGCAGTTGCAAAAAGCTTGCAGAAGAAAAAACAGATATTTCAAAAGCGGTAATAAAAGTATCTGCGCCTGTTAGTGATGCATCGCCATTGTGCGGCAGCATTAAAGGAACAATGCTTAGTGGTAAAACTTATACAATAGATGGTACATGTGGCGACATAACCATTAACCGTGGCGATACACTCACTGTTCAGCCCGGTGTAACTATCAATATTACAGGAAACGTAGCCATTATTGTAAAAGGTGTTTTTTTAAGTCTTGGCTCTTCAACAAATCCTATTAAGATTGGGCCGCAAAATGTAGTAAAACAAGATGCACCTGGACAAAATCCTGCAACAGATCCTGCATTCTCGGCAAAATGGAAGGGTATATTAGCGGATACCAGTTGCACACTGCTTAGCATTAAATGGACACGCATTGAATTTTGCGGTGCCGCTGCCGGACCTGTGGTTGGACCTTTACTGGGCCTTGCAACTACAGATCCTACCTACGCAGTTTATTTTCAAAATGCCAATGGAAGTTTTATTTGTGAAGATTCCTGGTTCTATGGTACAGCGGATGATTGCATCCGTGTTGGTACTGGCAAGTTTGCGATCTTCCGCAATACTTTTGAAAAAGTTGGTTCTACAGGTGGCGATGTGCTGAATGTAAAGAATGGTGGTGTGGGAGATATGGCCTACAATTTTTTTATTGGATGCGCAACCAATGCATTAAAGGCTTCTAACAAAGGTGTAAATACCAATGTACAATCCGATATACGCATCTTCAACAATACAGTGGTTAACTGTGGTTACCGCCAATTGAAAACAGGCCGTGGCGGCTGTATCAATTTTGAAGAAGGTTCAAGAGGAATGGCTTTTAATAACCTGATGGTGAATTGCAAATTTGGTTTGCGTATCAATAATAATGTAGTTGCTGATACTGCTTCACTGTATCAAAATAACTATGGTTATAATTTTTATTGGTGCGATTCAGCAGTTATTGCCAACCAGATTTTTCCTAACGGCAATACACAAGCGGTAACAAAGCCAGTGGCTACAGATATACCCAATCCATTTACTTATTTGCCTGCTAACTACTCATACCTTCCTTACAACGCAGCTTATTCAACAGGCCCCGTACAAAAAATAAATCCATTGTTTACAAATTATGCTTTACCTGTAACCGGCGGTTTAAAGCTGAGTGATATATGCACTATTGGAAGTTATAGGTTTACACTGCAGTCAGGTTCACCTTGCATTGGTGCTGCAAAAAGCAGCTTTCTGCCGGTTAATATAGATGATCTGGAAGCTAGCAAAATCAATGCAACGCCAGGCATTAAAGTAAAATATGTGCCTATACCAAAAGATCCTGTATATGGAGTAACAGAATTTACAAAGCCGGGTACAGACATTGGTTGCTATCAATACAATGGAACCGGCAACCAGCATTTTACTAATTAGAATATTGCTGCTGCTAAATTGGTTTAATATTCATCGTGTCACGATTGCATAAGCAATATTGACACGATATTTTTTTATGACAGTTTAGTAACCAGCAATAGTAATTCTATTATGCTTTTGTTGTACCACTAACCCGTACAACAAATCTTATTTTTGTACCGCCTTATTGATTGCGACGGCAACGTGCCTGCTGATGGCGTATTGTATTAGAAACACTTCTTAACACAAGGGCAACCTTCGCTTAACAATTTCATAATGCAGCACCCAAATCTTTGCTTCAAACTTAAACCGAATGAAGCATTTTTTACCCCTTTGCCTGCTACTAACATTGTTTTTTGCAAACAGCCTGCAAGCCCAGTTTACGCCGGGCAACCTGGCAGTCTTTCGTGCAGATGTTGCAAGTGCTAACAATACTACGTTTAGTATTGTTGAGGTGAATCCATCACTCACTGCGCAAACATCTCCGGTAAATATTTTTACTATTAATGGTACAACCGGTGCAAATGCGTTGCGTACATCGGGCAGTGCTACCAGTACAGGATATTTATCTACCTCTAATAATGGCGATCTGCTTTGTTTTACTGCTCATAACAGTATTACAACATCGGGCAATGCCAATACAATTACCGCAAGAGGCGTTGGTACATTAGATGCTTCAGGAAATTTTACTTTGGCTACAACGTATACAGGAGGCTCGGGTAACCAGACACGTTGTGCCACCACGCTTAATAACAACAACTGGTTTATAGCCGATCAGGGAGGCGTTTATACAAATGGTACGTCAAGCGCAAGCCCCTCCGGAAACTTCAGAAGTGTAAAAGCGTTTGGGGGAGTAGCCTATATTTTTCAGGCCAGTGCAAGTGCTGCACCTGTTAGCAGCATCACTGCAACATCTGGTGGCACCATTACTGGCTTGCCGGGTTTGCCTCTTGGTAATGGCAATATGCAAGACTTTTATATGATTGCTTCGGGGAACAATGGTACAGCGTACGACGTGTTATATTTACTCTCTGCAACAAGTAACACTGCGGGTGTTATTGCCAAGTATTCACTGGTTGCGGGTTCATGGGTTGCCAATGGAACATACGCAACAGGCTTTGGTGGTTTCGGTATGGCTGCAGAAAAAACGTCTACCGGCGCTGCATTATATATCACAACTGGTTTAGGTGCCCTGGCTGCCAACAGTGTTTTAAAAGTTACAGATAATGCAGCTTATAACGCAACCATCAATATTACTACCGCCAACAACCTTACACTTTTTACAGCGCCTGCGGGTACTACGTTAAAGGGAATAGCTTTTGCACCCATTATTTCTGTAAACCCTTCTCTTGCTGCATCTCCTTCACCTGTAAATTTCGGCTCTGTACATACAGGAAATACTTCTACTGCGCAAACACTAACACTTACTGCATCCAATCTTATACCCGGCAGTGGTTCACTTACCGTTAATGCGCCGAATGCCAATTTCCAGGTTTTTGATGGTACTGCATGGGGCAGCACTGCTACTGTAAGCTATAGCAATGGAGGTACAACCATTCAGTCATTACAGGTTCGTTTTGCTCCCCAAGTGGCCAATACATTTTCCAACAGTCTTTCTATTTCCGGTGGCGGTTTGGCATCTCCGTTAGCCGTACCTCTTACCGGAACTGGTTTCAACGAGCTTGGCTTAAGTTTTAGTACAGCTACTTCTACCGCATTGCAACCACCATATGTATCCGGCACTATCAATGACATAACAGATCCTGCTGCTGCAACTGGTATTGTTCTTTCAATACAACAAAACGGTGCTGATTTAGCTGCTGCATCTTATTCCGTAACGCCCACTAGCAGCAATACTACTGTGGTACCTATCGCCAATATAACAATTGCAAAAGCAGACGGCAATGCCACTGTTAAGATTGCACCTGCAGCAGTTGGTTATGCAGACATCACATTGCGTCTCGCAAATGGTGCCGATGCAAAAGACATTGTAATACATTATGCAGCTTCTTCATCTACGGCTGCTGCTGCAAAATGGCCAACAGGCATTTCAGATGCATCTGCTGCTATTGCATTAGACGATAATTATATGGTAATAGGAAACGATGAAACCAATTATCTCTATGTTTTCAATAGAAATGCTTCAGGGCTACCAGTAAAAGTATTTGATTTTAATGCGGGCAATCTGTTGAACCTTACAGACGGAAGTGCTGGTAATTATAAAGAATTGGATCTTGAAGCTGCGGCTCCAAGTCCTACAGTAGCTGGTAAAAGTTATTGGTTGGGTTCTATGAGCAATAGCAGCAGCTTTAATGATAAACCTAACCGTGACAGGATAATGGCTATTGCTATCAGCGGTACGGGTGCAGCAACAAGTTTTTCAAATGCAGGTTATTATACCGGATTGCGCAGTAAATTAATTGCCTGGGGCGATACTCATGGATATGATTTTACTAGCAGTGCAAAAGAAGGAATTGATCCAAAACTCATCAATGGATTTAATGCGGAAGGAGTTGTATTTGCACCAGACAATACTACTTTATACATTGGCTTCAGGGCGCCGTTGGTGCCAACAGGCAATCGAACCAAAGCAGTAATTGCGCCCTTGCAAAATTTTGAAGCATGGTTCAACAATGGCAATCCTTCCGGTTCACCTGTATTGGCAGCGCCTATAGAACTTGATCTGGGTGGCAGAGGCATCAGGGATTTAGTAAAACTTGCAGATGGCAAATACATTATTGTTGCAGGCAGCTATGATGAGACTTCCATTCCTGCACTATTCCGTTGGAGTGGCAATGCTGCAGATGCACCTGTATTATTGTCTTCTTATGATCTTACAGGCCTTAATGCAGAAGCAGCACTTGGCATTAATAGCAATGGTCAATTAGCTTCAGACCAGATACAAATCATTTGCGATAATGGAGACAATGTTTTTTACAATGATGCTACCGCAGCAAAAGATTTATCGCAGGATAATTACCGCAAGTTTCTAACAGAAACAATTGCTTCTTCTACCCAAAGTTTATTGCCAGTACATTTTGAGTATTTCACTGCACAGAGAAAAGGCAGTGATGTACAGCTCGACTGGAAGACCGGCATTACCGACAATGCTGCTTTGTTTGACGTTACCCGTTCAGACAATGGTTATTCATTCACAAGCATTCAAAAACTTAGTTCAGTCAATAACCAACAGGCTTACAGCTTTACAGACATAAACGCACCTTCCGGAAAATTGTATTACCGCATTAATTCAAGAGATCTGGCGGGCAATACTTATCAATCTGTAATACGTACTGTTGCTGCCAGCGGTGTACAGGATCAAACCATCAGGGTTTATCCAAATCCAGTTGTAAATGGTTTGTTCTCGCTTACGGTTAATAAGCCAGGTACAAAAGATATCAGCATTTATAACAGTGCAGGTGTATTATATCAACAATTTACATTTGCAGGCATCAACAAAGAAGTTGTTACCAGTGGATGGGCAAAAGGATTTTATCTCTTGCGCATAACCACTACAGACGGCAACACTGTAACACAGAAAATTGTGGTGCAATAAAAAATCAATCAATGCTAGCTTTTTATAAGACCCGCAGCAATGCGGGTTTTTCTTTTCCGATAGGCTAAGGTTTATTATGTATTGTTAACAATGGGATAATAGACTGGTGATATTGAGTTAATCCAGGTCTAGGAATTTTGCCGCTGAAATTAGTAGCCAAAACATGGGAAAGAACCTCTCAATCGCATTCCTGTTGCTGCTTACGATTTATACTCGTGCACAACAATCAATCCCCAGCCCAGCATACAAGTTGATTGCAGGTAAGAATATTATTGCTGCAAAAAATTATTACCTCCTTACTTTATTGCAGGAAGATAAGGCTGCCAGGCAATTACTGGAGAGTGATCCTGCTCTTTCTCAACTCCTACAACAAAAAAAGCAACAGCTTTCACAATCACTTACAGAATGCAAAAATGATATTGCTTGTTTTGCTGCTGCACTAAATTTTAGCGATGATGAAATTAAAACAGTTGCGGCAAGACTGTCTGAGTTATATGCTGATAATAATGCATTAGGAAAACTGGTAAAAACACACTTAATACCTTCTGGCTGTTATATTTTATTTCAACAATTGCCTGCAAAAGAAATGTTGGCAAAAGCCTGGGAGCAAGACGCTAACGGTATCAACTTTTTGATTGGCGTGTACGCAGAAGGCAAGAAACCAAATTATCCTAAAATAGATTCTATTGCTTTTAATGTTGGCAGTATGGGTTACAGTTGGTTTATGCATTCTGTTAATTACCTGGTGATGAATGAATCACTGAATGACAAACTTTTTTTCCTTCCATCTCTTACTGCTGCACTTCATTTATTAGAGGTAAATGAAAGAGAACAGGCCGAAGATTATGAACCAATGGCGTTGGGAGAAAATAAAGCAGCCTTCGATCGCATCAAGACTATTAAATGGGATGCTTATAAATATTCACTAATCATGATTCCCGGTGCTGGCCCTGAAGAACCAACTGTAGCACTGAGTGCAGAAGGTATGATACGTTGCAGGCTGGCGGCACTTCAATACCAGAAAGGCATAGCGCCATTTATTGTTACCTCTGGCGGCAAGGTTCATCCTTACAAAACAAAGTATTGCGAAGCAATAGAAATGAAGAAATACCTCGTTGAAAAATTACACATACCTGCAAACGCAGTATTTATAGATCCTCATGCAAGGCATACTACCACTAATATGCGCAACACGGTGCGGCTTATTTACAGGTATGGAATGCCTATGTCTAAGCCTGCCATTACGTGCACTACCCGCGGGCAAAGCCTTATGATTGAAAGCACATTGATTGCACGCTGTATGAAAGAATTAAACGAAGCGCCTTATAAAAACGGCAAACGTTTAAGTGAAACTGAAATGGAATTTTATCCATTGCCGGAAGCATTGCAGATCAACCCTGCTGAGCCAATGGACCCTTAATGATTTTGAAAAATATTTTTTATGCGATTACTGCTTACAATAGTACTCATGTTTGTAGCATTTGTGCTGTCATCTCCCAAAGAAGGGCCCGATATGCAATTGGTGCAACCTTATACAGTAGATTCTTTAGGTGCCTGCCAGGGCATTTCTTATCAAAAGGGAAAATTGTTTTTATATGGTGACAGGGAAGTAGGTATGATACGCGAATTTAAAATGCAGGGTGATAGCCTGCAATACATTGGGCATGAAATGAAATTAACGCTCAATGATACAGATGTCATCAATCACCCAACAGGCATTGCATATAATGGTAAAGACCCTGTGTTTATTGGAAATAGTATTCGCTTAAATAAAGAAGGCACTTTGTGGCGTGCAGTTATATACTGTGTTAATTGGGAAGGCTTGCAAAAAACCGGTACGCTTGATGGCAACCTGCTTAATACAATTGATGATGATACCTGCATACAAGGCACACGTCCTGAATATGTGCAATACAATAAGAAATGGTATGTGGCTACGGCAGATTATGGCGATAAGAAAAATGAAGTGCGTCTCTACGATCCCGCTGTACTAAAAAATGCAAAAAAGACTTCTGAGAAAGGAGTGCTGTATAAAAAATTTACGTGTACTCCCTGGGTGCAAAATTTATACTGGCTGGCAGACAAAGGTCAATTGCTGCTGATACAAAATCAAATGGAAGGAAGAAGATGGCGTTTCACTTATGTTGATTTGGCAAAGTCAATTGCATCCGGACAACAGGAAGTAATAAAAGTAATAGATATAGACAGGGCAGACGAACTGGAAGGTTTTACATTTTTAAATAACTACGATAAAGGTTTCGCAGTAAGCTCATCACGCAGAAATAATGTAAACGCTATTAGTGTACACTGGTAGCATCATCTTTTAAACAACTAAAACATAACGTATGCAACGGGAATCCATTGCTGCGCTAAGGGTAAAGAATTGGATTTACCCTGCGGGCAGCGTATTGCTATTATTTATTTTGCTGACTACTGTTCAGCAGCTGGCGTATGCTGGCGAAAAATTGCCAGGCTATAATAAGTCTCTTTTTTTACGGGTATCGGGAACTGTTGTAGATGAAAAAGGACAGCCATTGCCTGGTATAACAGTAATGATAAAAAACAGCAAAAAAGGTGTGTCAACAGATACAAAAGGGCAGTTCAATATTGATGCTAAAGAAAACGATATACTAGTCTTTTCCGGTACCGGGTTTACTACACAAGAATTACCTGCTTCTGCTGAAAGCATGTCAGTGCAATTGAAAGGGGATGCAAAAATGATGGAAGAAGTGTTTGTGGGATATACACGGTTAAGAAAAAGTGATATCACAGGTTCTGTTTCCAGCGTAAAAGCAAGCGAGTTAAATTTAAGCACACCAACATTAAGCCAGGCATTGGTTGGTAAGGTAGCAGGTGTACAAATAGCGCAGGTGAGCGGTTCTCCTTATTCAGGTGCGAAAATACGTGTACGTGGAGTTAGTTCCATCAACGCAAGTTCTGAGCCTTTGTATGTAATAGATGGATACGCAGTAGGCGGAAATATAAGTCAGGCTTCACAAGGCAATGGCGGCAATCAGACCAATGGTTATACAGCTACTACTGCCGGTAATGATGTTTTTATAAACCCTGATGATATTGAATCGATAGAAATCTTAAAAGATGCGGCGTCGGCTGCCATCTATGGTTCAAGAGCTTCTGGTGGTGTTGTGTTAATTACAACAAAACGCGGTAAATCTGGAAAAGGTAAACTTACTTACGATTACCAGTTAAGCAGCCAGCAACTGGCGAAAAAGGTAAAGCTTTTAAATGCAAGCCAGTTTACAGATCTTTTTGTAAATGGCAGAAATGCTAATTACAAAGACATTCTTATTTCAAAAGGAGTTACATGGAGTGATGCATTTTATTCTGATGACAATGCTACACGTGTTACAAAATCAGGTCAAACTGCTACGGGTTGTTCAGTTTGTATTATTAAAGACTTGTATGATTTCCAAAATCAAAAGATCATTCAGCCAAAATATAATACAGACTGGCAGGATGTTTTATACGGAAACGCAATGGTGCAAAGACACAACCTGTCTTTCTCTGGTGGCAGCCAAAACACACGCTATTTAATCAGCGGCGGTTATTTGGATCAGCCAGGTATATTAAACAGCACTTACCAAAAAAGAATTAACCTGCGTGCAAACATAGATGCAGATGTTACATCGAAACTGAAAGTTTCTTCCAGCGTTTTTGTTACCAATACTAACAACAGGGAGGTACAGGAAGGACGTTTCAACCAGGGACCAATTCTAGGAGCTCTCGTATACATGCCTATTTTTCCTGCCTTCAATCCGGATGGAAGCCTTGTATTGGCTGATAAAGGTGCGGGTGCACAAACGGATGGTTATGCATATGCTTTTCAGGGTATAGAAAATCCATTGGCATTGGCCCAAAGAGTGAAGATTACCAGAAAAGGAACAAGAGCTACTTACAACGCAAATGCTACGTATGAAATAATTAAAAATCTTTCCTTTAAAGTTAATTTGGGAGGAGAAACTTATACTGAGAAGTATGAATATTATTATCCTACCAATTTAAGTAACGGTGTTAATCCTGCAGGCTCATCACAATCTATTCTTGCAGCCAATGCCTCAGCGCAATTTTTAAACATCCAGGATAAACTGGCAGAATTTACGCTGAACTATAAGAAGCAGTATGGCAAACACAGCTTTGACGGATTGGTTGGTTACACTGCACAGAAAACAGACCAGGATGTTGTTGCTGTAGCTGTTAAAAATTTCACCAACGACCAGATACCTGAAATAACTTCTGGCGGATCTACAGCGGGTGATTTCTCAAGACTTGCCGGCACGGGTAAGTCAACCACAACCCTCGTTTCATACCTTGGAAGACTAGTGTATAATTATGACAGGCGTTATTTTTTAATGGGCTCTTTCCGCAGAGATGCATCATCAAGGTTTGGTCCGCAAAACCGTTGGGGTAATTTTGGGTCAGTGTCTGCAGGATGGACGGTTTCAAACGAAAGCTTTTATCATGATTGGTTTGGAGCTGGTTCAACTTTTAAACTGCGTGCAAGCTGGGGCTTAACAGGAAACAACAATATTGGCAACTATGGTTATGAACAGGGATTAACCGGATCGGGCGGAGCTCCTATTGGCAGTACAGTGTACAATGCTACGTGGGCAGGAAATCTTACCGATGCAAAGCTGGGTTGGGAATCAACTACTCAATATAATTTTGGATTTGATATCACTACCTTGCATAACCGCTTATCACTTATCGGAAACTATTATATCAGTAAAACCACCGATTTTCTTTTTAACAGGAATGTTTCTGCGTTATCCGGAAGTGCCAGTGTGCTCACCAACCTGCGCAATTCAAATTTACAGAACAGAGGGTTTGATTTGCAGGTGGATGTGAAAGTGATACAGTCAAAAGATTTCAATCTGAACTTCAGCGGAAATATCACTGCTAATAAAAACAAGGTGATTAGCCTTGGTGGTGCAAGTGAGATACAAACAAACGGTGCTGAAAGAAGTTATATTACCAGTATAACCCGTGAAGGTGATCCTGTTGGTTCTTTCTACGGCATAAAAGTGGCGGGCATGGTACGTGAAAAAGATATGCCGGGTGTGAATGCAGATTTAGCTGTGTACAAAGCAAACGGCAATAAATTTCCTGCGGGATATAAAATGCAAGGCTTCCCTATTTCTACTTATTCTACCACTCCTTTAAATCCCGGCGATTTATACTTTGTTGATAAGAATGGAGATGGCATCATAAACGATGCAGATAAAGATATCATTGGCACACCTTACGCAAAATTTACCTATGGTTTTGGTGTGAACATGAACTACAAAATTTTTGATTTCAATGCCTCGTTCAATGGTTCAAATGGCAACCAGGTGCTAGATGGACAGGACTACTACATTAGAAACATGGAAGGGTCCGGCAATCAATATGCAGTTATTGATCAACGTTACAGAAGCGAAGCAAGCCCTGGCAACGGACATGAATACCGAGCATCAAGAGGCGGCTCTCAGAGCAATAGCACACGTTTGTCTGATTACTATCTGCAAAGCGGATCTTTTTTAAGATGCACCAATATTACAGCAGGTGTTAACCTTACTTCATTGGCCATTGCAAAAAAAGTGAACATTAGCGGATTGCGTCTCTATGTGTCAGTTGATAATGCATTTACTGTTACCAAATACCTTGGGTATAATCCTGAAGTTGATTTTAACAACGGATCGAATCTTACGCCAGGCATTGACTATGGTAAATATCCATTGGCACGGTCTTTCAACGCAGGAGTAAAAGTTCAATTCTAACAAAACAATTAAACAGCTTATTATGCGCAGGCTTTTATCAATACCTACTATACTTTTACTGCTGGGTATCAGCAGTTGTAAGAAATCTTTTGTAGAGCAAACAAATCCAAACGGCGTAAACGTAGACAACGGTTATCAAAGTGAAGCCGACATTACTACAGGTCTGTTTGGTGTATACCAATCATTAAGAACCAGCAACTGTATTGGAGAAGGTGCTCAACTATGGACAGATGACAGGGCAGATGATGTAAATACAACAGACAATCAATCCAACAACGGTGAGCCTTTTCAGTTCAGTGCATTTTCAATTGTGCCCAGCAACAGTTATCTATATTCACATTGGGCGGCATTGTACACACCTATTTCAAGAGCAAACCTTATACTGTCTGTAATAAATAAAATTACTTTTGCCAGCGATGGTACACGCACACAGTATATAGCAGAATTGAAATTCATTCGTGCATTGATGTACTTTAACCTGGTAAGAGAATTTGGCGATGTGCCATTAGTAACAGAAAGGTTAACAACACCTGAACAAGCACAGGCATTAACAGTAAGGGCAACAAGAGACGATGTGTATGCACAAATTATTGCCGATTTAAAAGATGTAGTAGCAAGTAATTTGCCGGTAACACAAACTGCGGCCAATAAAGGAAGGGTTTCACTGCAGGCGGCAAATGGATTGTTGGGCCAGGTGTACCTAACCATGGCAACCAATCTTGCAGCAGCTAATGCTACAGACAATCTTAACAATGCAAAAACTTACCTGCTGGCATGTTTTAACCAAAAAACGTTCACCAATTTGTCCGACATTCCTTTTGCAGATGTGTTTGATGTAACAAAAAAATCAACCAATGCGGAAATTATTTTCCAGATTGTATACAAACAGGGAGATGCCTTGTATTCATCTGCACTTGCACGTAATAACCAGGCAAAGGGAGAAACCATTAATTCACTATTCCCTTCACAAGGATCTGGCGGATTGTTTACAAAAGATTTGCTGAACGAATTTGAGTCAGGGGACTTGCGTACTAACTTCTCCGTTAAATATTCTGCAGCTCCTAACAATTCATGGTTTATTACAAAATTCCGCGATGCCAGTGCTACAGCCGGTACCCTTGGTTATGGTGGCAATGACTGGATACTGATGCGCTATGCTGATATTATCTTAAACATTGCTGAAGTGTACATGTACCAGAATGATAACGTTAATGCTATCAAATACCTGAACATGGTGCGTACAAGAGCGCAAAGGCCAGATTATGCTACCATGATGGGAGACGCAACTTATGCTGCAAAATACCCAACACTTAAACTGGCTATTCTTCATGAAAGAAGAGTAGAGTTGGCTTTTGAACACCATCGCTGGAATGATCTAACACGTTTTTTTAACGCAACAGATTTGGTAACCTATTTCAGAGCAAAAAACCAGGCGGATTATGACAACTCTCCATTGACCAATTTTACCACTAAAGATTTTTATTTTCCTATACCATTGGCAGAAGTAAAACTGAACCCTGCGAAAATGCCCCAGAATACTGGCTATTGATAGCTTTCAGTATTAATGAAATGCAACAGGCGAAGAATAATTTTCTTCGCCTGTTTTGTTGCGTATAATATTTTTTGGGACCAGCATTTTATCGTTGGGCAACATCGTTGCCACGCTCGTTTCATCTTTATATCATAGGGCAGCTGTGGCTGCTGTGTAACAGATCGTAATTTCCATTGTGTTTATGCCCTAAAAGTTTGATGTGTTTTATTTAGCAGAAATGGCTCTTCCTATTTGTTGCGTTTGCGCTTTAGTAGCGTAATAGGATAGATCAATAGGTTTGCCGGTAGGATGAGAGCCAATAAATTTTTCACCCAATAGGCCGGCAATGGTTTGTGCTATCTGGTTTTGATAAATCTGCCCGGCAGTTTTTATCTCTCCTGTTTTTTCAATACCACGCCCTAATAATGCAAGCCATATTTCCCCGGAACCTTTTATAAATAAATGATGTCCCGGCCAGCTATCATTTTTTCTTCCTCTTCCATGGTCGGTAGTTATTACAAAGCTGGTATTGTTTTTATAAAAAGGATCGGTCTGTACAAAATACCACAGCTCTGCAATCATTGCATCTATATCGTGTGCTCGTGTAAGATACATATCATACCTGCCGTTGTGCGCATACTCATCTGTTTCACCAAAACCAAGTACTACCACTTTAGGATGTTTTTGCTGCACATATTGTTTTGCCAATAAGAATGTCAATTGATCATACCTGCAATGCGTTTTATTTTGCACACTGTCCTGCACCTGGTCTATGGTTGCAAGTACAGAATCTGTGGGTTGAAGATTTTCATAACCGCTGTTTACAGAAAAATGGTATTGATCTTCATTTAGAATGTAAGGAAAAATATTCCATGAGCTGAATGCTACTACGCTGTTTCTATAAGCAGGCAATGTATTAAGATAGGCTGGCAGGCTAAGATTTTTATTAGGCTTTGGCGTATTGAGTATAAAAGCAGGATCTGCATAGCCAGTAAAAATTTCATTATAACCTGGATAAGAAATCTTGTAAATGTTTTTTACGTTGGCTTTGTTGTTGTAATTGCGGTTGCCGTATAATTTGCCGTTGCGTGCGATCGTATTCCAAAAAAAGGGGAGCAGGTTTTTACGGCGTTCTTCTATTGTATTGCCGCCAAACATGTCTTGCGCCAGGCTGGTATCTTTTACAAATGCTGGGTTGCTTAAGATAGAAGGGTCTGCGCCATTAAATAATTCCTGCCACCTAAACCCATCCAGTGTTATAATAAAAACATTGGGCGCATCTTCAGAAACCTGTGCATGGCTAAATGATACGGTTGCTGCCAGCGTTATAGACAGTAAAAACGTTTTCATTGTTATTGGTTTTACAAAGAAAACATTTCAGTGTAACCACTATGTCACTTAATAATTAAGTTACCGTTAAGGGCATTAGGGTATTTGTTTAATAACAATAAGATAAGAGCAGGTATTGCAGAGAGCCTGCAGTTTTATGGTTTCAGATATTCTTCCTATTTTCAATCGCAACAAGTAGTTTAAGAACGATGTCAAAAAATAAACAGGCAATAAAACCTACAACTTCCCGGGAAAATAATAGCGGGATAGTATTTTTTCTGCCGGTTATTGTTTTAGTGGCAGTGTTGCTTATTTGGTTTTTTATTTCTTACACAAATTTATTTCCGGGTTATGCAATGCCTTCTCCGGTTGCGGTTGCCAAAGCTTTTAAAGAAGAGCTAATGGCTGGTCGGTTGTTGAATGATATTATTGCATCACTATGGCGGGTAGCAGTTGGTTTTGTATTCTCCGCCGCATTGGGCATTCCACTTGGTTTATGGTTAGGGCAACGCGTGTATGCAAGAAAAGCATTTCTTCCAATGCTTAACTTCTTTCGCTTTCTTTCTCCGCTTGCCTGGATTCCCTTTGCTATCTTATGGTTTCACATTGGCGATAAGCCGGCTATATTCCTCATATTTATGGCGGTTTTTTTTCCGCTGGTGTTGGCTACTATGGCGGCAGTTGCTACCATTCCCAGTATCTATTTTCGAGTGGCAAAAGATTATCATTATACAGGTATTCAATTGCTCACTAAAGTAACTTTCCCTGCAGTATTGCCACAGCTTATTACGGCTTTGCGTGTTAGTTATGGTATTGCATGGGTGGTAATTGTTGCTGCGGAAATGGGGGGTTGCCAGGATGGACTTGGTTATGGTATTTGGGAAGCCCGCAACGGCCTGCGGCTGGATTCGGCTGTTTGTTACATGATAGTAATAGGTTTGTTAGGAATGGGCATCGATCGCCTCTTGGCCCAATTAAGTAAACTTCCTAATGTACGCTGGGGATATGAAAGATAAAAATACAGCCAACAGGCTGGTGCTGAAAAATGTTTCTCATAGTTACGGTGCTGTAGCTGTGTTAAAAGATATCAACCTGTTAGTAAAGCAGGGAGAGGTTGTGGTATTGGTAGGCCCATCCGGTTGTGGCAAAACAACCATCCTCAATTTATTATCAGGTTACATAGAGCCGGTAGAAGGTAATATTGAAAGAACCGGTATTATAAGAACTGTATATCAGCAGGATGGTCTTTTTCCCTGGCTAACGGTTGCTGAAAACATAAGCGTGGGATTGAAAGATTTTAATGAATCGACCCCAAAAAATGCGGAGTTAAAAGAATTGATTGAGTTGATACACCTGGAAGGTTTTGAAAATCATTATCCGCACCAGTTATCAGGTGGGATGCGTCAGCGGGTAGAGTTGGCTCGTGTATTGTCAGGAGAGTCGGATATTTTATTAATGGATGAACCTTTTTCTGCTTTGGATTATCAAACACGCCTGCGCATGCGGAGGGAGCTGATAAGATTATTGGATCAACGGCCGAGAACTGTGGTATTTGTAACACATGATATTGAGGAGGCTGCGCAATTGGCCGACCGTGTGTTGGTATTATCGAACAGGCCTGCAACTATTTGTAAAGAACTGCATATTAATTCGCCTAAGCCAAGGGATCTTACTAATCCCGCAGTAGTAGAAGCCATGAGCATAATTTTAAAAGAATTAGGATTGCAGGCATAAAGCTTTAGCATACTGCTTTCTCAAAATGAATTATTTTTGGTGATAGGCATATGAAATTAACTTTCACAAAAATAATTCTTGGTGTTGCAGTCACATTAACTGTATTGGGCTTGTTACGTTATCGTCCTTGGAACAGCAACGGCGCCATTACAGCAAGAGATGTAATACACGAAGGCGTTAATAAACTGGCTACGCGTTCACTTACGGTGGGTTATTTACCAGTTACCTGCCATCTTACTTGTCCTGTTACAGATTTTGCGTCAAAGACAACACAGACCAATACAAATTTCAACTCCCGCGTATTTACGGATTTCCCTACTGTTATTAGTGCTCTTGAGGCCAAGCAGGTGCAGGCAACATTTATGATTGTACCGTTGGCTATGAAACTGAGAGAGCAGGGGGTGCCTGTTAAAATATGTTACCTCGGTCATCGCGATGGTTCTGAAATTGTTGTGGCAAAGAATGGAAATGTGAGAAGCCTAACTGATTTGAAAGGAAAAAAAGTAGCCATACCCAGTTTATACAGCAATCAGAATTTTGTAATTCACAAACTGATGGAAGATTATGGGATGAAGCCGGACGATATCAGTTTTGTGGTATTGCCACCGCCGGACATGCCTGTTTCATTGGCGTCTGGTGCTATTGACGGATATTTTGTGGGAGAACCTTTTTGCGCAAAGGCCGAATTGGATGGCATAGGCAGGATACTGTATTATGCCAGGGATGTGTGGCCCAATTTTATTTCCTGTGCATTGGTAGTGCATGAAGATTTAATAAAAGAAAACCCGGATGTAGTAAAAGATTTGGTGCGGGGAATTGCGCAATCAGGTGCATGGGCAGAAACCCACCGGGCTGAAGCTGCGAAATTAGCAGCGCCATATTACCGACAGAATGAAAAAGTGCTGAATTATGTTTTAACAGCAGACCCCAAACGCGTAAGTTATTTGCAGCTAACGCCCACAGATCCGGATCTACAGCAGATCCAAAACCAGGGCTTGAAGATGGGTTTGCTTACGAAACATATTCCGATGAGTGAACTGATTGACCGCGATTTTGTTCCGGAAACAATTAGGCCAGCACCTATTGCACCCGGCAGTATACCAGACCCTAACGCTGTAAAAACACACTAATTCAAAAAATAGTTTTAAAGTTAAAAGGGTGATGACAAGGATTATTTAATTTCAATAACTTTAGATAGCATATTTCTTTAGTAAATCAATTCCTCCACAATTAAATCTTACAACGATGGCTGAAATTCAAAATGACGAACTGGTTATTAGCAACCAGGAAGCTATTAAGAGTAACCAGGGTACTATCAAAGGCAACCAGGATGCCATTAAGAGCAATCAAAAAATTATAAAAGATAATCAGGGCACCATTCTTAAAAATCAGGGGGCCATTAAAACAAACCAGACAGCCATACTGGGCAACCAGGGTGCTATTAAAACCAATCAAAAAGTTATTGTTGATAACCAGAAAATTTTGAAAGGCAACCAGGGTACTATACTTGCCAACCAAAAGGCAATTATGAATAACCAGAAAACAATCCTGGGTAA
Organism: Chitinophagaceae bacterium; assembly: GCA_047602295.1. Lineage (GTDB taxonomy): Bacteria > Bacteroidota > Bacteroidia > Chitinophagales > Chitinophagaceae > JACMLD01. Next base: position 1,212,047 of record JASGHP010000001.1, read on the forward strand.
TCAGAAGACACTGGATAAAATTTTAAAAAACCAGGAAACAATTCTGAAGTTGCTTAAAAAGAAATAAGAGCGGCTACGTTAATAAAAATAAAGATGTGCAATAAAATAAATTTATAGTGTATCCATTCTCCTTATAAAAACCTTCTTATGGAAGGTTTTTTGTTTTCATTTTATTCAATTAGCCACAATGGAGATTTCTGTAACTAAAACAAACCTTGATGCAATTGCTGCGCTGAGAGTGCTTTTTCTGCAGGAGAATAATTTTCAATTTGTTTACAACAAATGCCATCAGTACGGATGGGCCGATGAATGGGTTTTTACAATAGGTGGTGAACAAATTGGTTATGGCGCTGTGTGGGGAAAAGACAAAAGAGAAGACAGGGATACAATTTTTGAATTTTACCTGCTGCCAGCATATAGAAAATTTGCGGGCATCATTTTTCAGCAATTTTATAAAAGCGCAAATACAGCTTATGTAGAATGCCAAACCAATGATGCGCTGTTAAGCAGCATGCTGTATCAATTCTGCAAAGACATTAATGCCGAAGCTATTTTGTTTAAAGAACATTTTACTTCCAGCCTGCAAATGCCCGATGTGGTTTTTAAAAAGAACGTTGATGATAAAACAGGTGCGGAAGACGGTTATGCATTGGAGCATGAAGGGGAGATAGTTGCAACCGGGGGTTTTGTATGGAACTATAACCTGCCATTTATAGATATGTACTATGATGTTGTGGAGCAACACCGTCGCAAAGGCCTGGGAAGTTTTATAACGCAGGAACTAAAAAAAGAAGCTTACCGCATGCAGCGTGTGCCGGCAGCCCGTTGCAATATTAATAACCATGCATCAAAAGCAACCTTGTTAAAAGCGGGTATGCAGGTATGCGGTCATATTGTGATTGGGCAAATTAAATAAGCTGTTTAATAATTACCAGTTGCCCATTTGTTCTGGTATTATCCTGTCTGAGTGGTCATCTGGTTTATGATTTTTCCAATCAGGATCATATTTTACAAACCATGAAAGCCATAGTGTTCTTGATAGCCGCATCAATGGAGGTTGTAATGCAATCAACATAATAGCGTTGCAGATAATCCAGGTAAGGAAACGGTTATCTTCAAACGAAAAACCAATAATTACCCACCACGCAATACAAGAAGCTACGCAAATAGCAACTGTAAGTGCATAGCTAACATATCCTGTTCCGTAATAAAAGCCAACTTCTATTTCTGTAGGCTGGCCACAAACGGGGCATTTCTCTGCCATCTTTACAACGGAGGCAAGCTTGTAAGAACTTTTCTCTTTGTAAATAAACCCCTCCCTGCAACGGGGGCATTTATTACTAAGCACAGATAATAAATAAGAAGGGCGTTTTGTGGTTTCAGACATTCATTACGGTTTAAGCTGCAAAGGTACTATTCGTCTTTGTAAGGAAAATGTTTTATCAGTCTTCTAATACTTTTTCCATTTGCATGCTTCTTGAACCCTTCACCAAAATACTGGCATTGTTAAACTGTTGCTGTTTGAACCATTCTTTTGCAGCAATGGCATTGGGCATGCTGGTATAAGAGTGTTGTATTTTCAGAAAATCGCCACCGGCCAGTACTACATTTTTCCATTTATATTTATCAATCAGTGCTATTAACTGGCGATGTTCTTCCAGGCTTTCTGCACCCAATTCTGCCATCCCGCCAAGCACCAATACTTTATCAGAAGCCGGTAGCTTAGCGAAGTTTTCTATTGCTGCTTTCATGCTTGAAGGATTGGCATTGTAAGCATCCAGTATAATATTATTGCTTCCTTTTTTTATAAGTTGAGAGCGACTGTTGGATGGCGCATAAGCTTCAATAGCAGTTTTTATCTGTATAGGTTTTATATTGAAGTATTTGCCAACAGCAGCAGCACATAAAACATTGGGCAAATTATAATCGCCTACCAATTGTGTATGAATTGTTTCATCAATTCCATTGTTAAATTGAACGTCGAGGAAAGGTTCACTTTTTATCGCAGTTCCTGTTACGTCAGCATCTTTTGTTCCATAAGTAAAGATGATATTTATGCCTTTGCTCATTTCATGCAGGTAGTCATAATCCCACATTACAATAGCAGTTCCTTTGTGTGCACGCAAATAATCATACAGTTCACCCTTGCCTTTTTTTACACCTTCTTCTCCGCCAAAACCTTCTAAATGCGCTTTGCCCGCATTGGTAATAATGCCAATGGTAGGCATCGCATATTCACAATAGCCTGCAATTTCTTTTTGGTGGTTGGCGCCCATTTCTATGACTGCCATTTGCGCATCACTCTTTATTTTTAAAATAGTAAGTGGTACGCCAATATGGTTGTTTAAATTGCCTTCAGTGGTATAGGTCGTAAACTCTGTTGCTAACACAGCATGCACAAGTTCTTTAGTGGTAGTCTTACCGTTGCTTCCCGTAATGCCAATAAAAGGAATAGTAAATTGTTGCCGGTGATGTTTGGCTAAATCCTGCAATGCTTTTAAAACATCGGGTACCAGTATTGTTTTTTCACTTGTAGCAAATGCTGTTTCATCTACCACTGCATAAGCCGCACCGGCTTCCAATGCTTTTTGCGCAAATGAATTGCCATTAAAGCTTGGTCCTTTCAATGCAAAAAAGATATCGCCTTTGTTTATTTTTCGCGTGTCTGTTGTTACAGATGGGTATTGGAGATAAACCTGGTATAATTGCTCGATGGTCATTTTGTAAGTGGATTTGTAAATACGGAGCGAATTTAATACACGAATGGACACAAACGGGCACGAATTGGATGCGAATAGAAATCAATGATCTTAAAAGCAAAATAGATATATACATGCCATAAAACAAAAGCCGCTCACTAGGAACGGCTTTGTTTTTATTCGGTATAATTATTCGCGACTATTAGTGTTGTTATTCGCGTAATGAGTGTTGTTACTTCTTGCGATTGTTCTGTCTGCGTTGTTTGTAGTTTATACCAGTACCATGGCCATTACCTTCAGGGCTACCTACACGGTCCATAGCGCAACGGAAACCAAGTGTGCTTGCAGATTGGTCTTGCTCAAGGAAGCGGCGAGTGCCTGGGCTCAGCCAGTATGCACGGTCGTTCCAGCTACCACCCTTAATTACACGAGATTTATCGCCAATTAAAGTAGTAATGCCATAACCATAAGCTACACCAGCTACTAATGAGTCACCATCAAGGTAGTTAATAACATCACCTTTCTGATAGTTGCGGCGGCCTTTACTTTCTTCATCTGTAATGTAACGGTTCTTGATATGACCAAGGCTATCACGTTCTGCTTTACCGGTTGTCATATCTACAGTCTGGTATTTGTTACCACGATAAGATGCTACGTCATCATCATCAACACCAGTCAATGGACGATATACGTCAGCAGTCCATTCGTTTACGTTGCCGCTCATATTATATAAGCCGAAACCGTTGGGGAAGAAAGATTGTACGGGAGCAGTGTAAACAGCACGGTCGTTCAAACCACCTGCAACACCCATGTTATCACCTGCACCTCTTTTAAAGTTTGCAAGGAAAGTACCCTGCCAGCTTCCACGACGTGTATCACGCAAGCCATTTACGTTTTGGCTCCAGCTATAAACTTGTTTGTTTGCCAGCAACTCTTCACCTCTTTTGCCTTCTTTTTTAGAAGGAAGCGGGTTTTGGTTAACCAGGCCTAAAGCTGCATATTCCCATTCTGCTTCTGTTGGCAGACGATAACCTGGTAACAGGATACCATCTTCAAAAGTAACATTGGTACGAGGTGTGCCGTTGGGATTTTTTAATTCGTTCTTTTTAGACTTTGCATTTTTTCCCGGGGTTGGTTGGTATTCACCCAGCAAATATGCTTTTGTATCAAAGTTTTCCTGGCCAAGGCCGCTAAGGTTTTTCAAAGAGTTCTCATTGATATAACCTCTTTTAACCAGTTCGCCTTCGTTTACACGGTCTGTTCTCCAGGCGCAGAAATCGTTGGCTTGTTTCCAGGTTACTCCTACTACAGGGTAGTAATTGTAAGATGGGTGGCGCAGGTAGTATTCTACCAGTGGCTCGTTATAAGCCAGCTCGCTTCTCCATACCAGTGTGTCTGGTAAAACGGCTTCGCGTACAGCTTTGTACTCATCGCCATCAAATACAGTGTTTACCCAATACATATATTCACGGTAGTGAACGTTGGCCACTTCCGTTTTATCCATGTAAAAAGAGTTTACGGTAATTCGGCGTGGAATATTGTTCCAATCGCCCATCACATCTTCCTGGGTAGAGCCCATAGTAAACGTACCGCCCTGGATAAATACCAGGCCGGGTCCGGTTTTCTGTTCTTTCTCCTTTGAAACCTGGTAACCACCCATTTTTTTGTCATTGTAGTTCCATCCGGTCACATCGGATTTGCCCCCCTTGTTCTTGCTTTTGCAGGAAGCCACGCTTGCCGCGCAGGATAAGATAATAATTAGAGTCTTCCAGTTCATTTTAATAGCCATTTTGAAGCCGGTTTTAGAATGAAATAACGGGATGATTAAACTTATATTGTATTTAGGCACAAAGCTTTTAATCCACAAATGCGAATATAGGCAGCTTTCACGTACAAGGAACGTATAATTACGTTAAAACCAATCGTGTTTCTGCAAACCTCGTGCTATATAAGGCGGGAACGGAATATTTTTTTTACACGCTCTTTAACTGGATACAAATTTTACTTGATTGGTTGGGCTATGCGGTTTTTTTCTTTGCTAATCTGATTATCAGATAATTAATACAAGACTGAAATAATACTTGCTGGCAAAACGGCGTTCCTGTAAAAGCCAAAGCTTAACTGTATGCGAAACAGGCTTTTTTTTATGGGGATGCTGATGCTGCTGGCAATAAACCTGTTGCAAGCCCAGCGTACCTATCAAAACAGTTCTGTTTTAGCCAATGGCAATTGGTATAAAATAAGCGTCGGCAGTGCTGGCATTTATAAAGTAGATATAGGCTTGCTGAATAAATTAGGGATTAACACCAGCAATATTTCCTCCACTTCTATCCGCCTGTTTGGTAATGGTGGTGGTATGCTGCCCGAAGCCTGCAACGGACTCAAAACCGATGATTTGGTAGAAAATGCAATCCAAATGATTGACGGCGGCGATGGTATTTTTAATGGCAATGATTATTTTCTTTTTTATGCTCCCGGTCCGGATATATGGTTAAAAGATTCCGCCAACCAGCGCTTCAGGCACCAGAAAAATCTTTATAGCAATAGCTCCTTTTATTATATAACGATTGGTGGAAATGGAGCCCGTCTCCAAGATCAAGTCGCCCCTGGCTCGGCCAATACTACCGTCTCTTCTTTTTCTGAACGCTATTTTCATGAGCTGGATACAATTAACCTGCTGAATGGCAGCAAAGACTGGTATGGAGAAGAGTTTTCAACTAGCGTAGGAACTACCCGGTCGTTTAACCTGCCGGTGACTAATATTAATATCGGGCAGCCTGCAACATTGGTTTCAAACTGTATAGCCCGTTCTGTAAATGGAAGCAGCCGTTTTTCTGCCAGTATAAATGGGCTGTCTGCATTGCAACAGGATATTGCGGCAGTTGGTAATAGCAACCTTGATTTATTTGCCAGGAGCAATCAATCTGTTGCTACGTTTAATCCAGCTTCCACTCTTTCCATGCAATATAGTTTTACCCCGGGTGGCAGTGGTGCACAGGGTTGGCTGGATTGGTTCGAAGTATTTTATCGCAAAAACCTTGTGTTCAATAACAGTGAGCAATTACCATTCAGGGATTGGAAAAGTGTGGCTGCAGGTAATATTGCCCGATATACTATTCAAAATGCAGCTGCTGCACAGGTTTGGGATATTACAAATTCCATTATCCCAATTAGGATGGGCGGTACCGTTAGTGGCAATGATCTTTCTTTTGTAAACGAGGCGTCTTCATTGCATGAGTATATTGCTTTTTCACCTGCTGCAGCTTTAATGCCGGTAGCTTCAGGAAAAGTTGCCAACCAGGATTTGCACAATAGTCAATCAACAGATCTTATTATTGTTTCTTACCCGCCTTTGTTGCAACAGGCACAACGGATTGCTGCTTTTCATCAGCAAAAAGACAATTTAAAAACAGTAACAGTTACCACAGACCAGGTATTTAATGAGTTTTCGTCTGGCACACCAGACCCAACAGCCATCAGGGATTTTGTAAAAATGTATTACGATAAAGCAGGGCAGGATAGCACTAAGCGCCCCAAATATTTGTTGCTGCTGGGCGATGCCTCATATGATTATAAAGACAGAATAAAAAACAATACCAACTATGTGCCTGCTTATGAAAACACGCAATCCTTAAATCCTTTGTCATCCTATACTTCTGATGATTTTTTTGGCTTTTTGGATGATAATGAAGATATCAATGCTACAGGCATCACTAACCTTTTAGACATTGGCATTGGCAGAATACCAGCACAAACTTCAGCAGACGCAAAAGACTATGCAGATAAGTTATTAGCTTATACAGATACCAGTAGTCTTGGTGCGTGGCGCAATCAACAAACTTTTATTGCAGACGACCAGGATAATAACCTTCACCTGAATGATGCAGAAGCTATAACTGCTGCAGCAGCGGCATCCAACCCTTTGTTTGTGCAGCAAAAAATTTACCTGGATGCATATACGCAAACCAGTACTACAGCAGGCAGCCGTTACCCCGCAGTAAACCAGGCAATCAATGATAAGGTGCAACAAGGCACACTAATTATGAATTATAACGGGCATGGAAGTTCATCTCGCCTGGCAGAAGAAGTAATATTGGAAAAAGATATGGTGGATACATGGTCTAATGGCAATCGCCTGCCTTTGTTTATTACCGCCACCTGCGACTTTGCGCCTTATGATAATCCCGCTGTTAGCTCATTGGGAGAAAATATTTTGCTGCGCGAAAAAACAGGCGGTATTGCTTTAATGACAACTACAAGGCTTGTGTTTGCCTACAGCAATCGCATCATGAACACCAATTACCTGAAAGCGGCTTTACAACCAAAGGCAGATGGCAGTTACCCAAGCCTGGGCGAAGCAGTAAAAATGGCAAAAAATATTACTTATCAAACGCAATCGGATGCTACCAATAACCGCAAGTTTACTTTACTGGGAGACCCGGCGTTGACCCTTGCCTTTCCAAAATACAGGGTGCAAACAGAAACAATAAATGATAGTTTAATAACTGCCGTTCCTGATACCTTAAAAGCCTTGCAGCAATATAAAGTAGGAGGGAGTATAAGAGATGGCAGTGGCCAATTGCTTACCAATTTTAATGGAAGTGTTGATATAACTGTAACGGACAAACCAGATACAATAACAACGCTTGCCAATGATGCCGATAGCTATCAACAGGCTTTCCAGGTAACGGGAGCTTCTTTATTTAAAGGGAAGGCAAAGGTGGTAAACGGGAAGTTTAGTTTTAGTTTTATAGTGCCACAAGATATTAATTACCAATTAGGTAGTGGTAGAATTAGTTATTATGCAAACAATGGCCTTCAAGATGCTAATGGCAGTTTTAACGGATTTTTTGTAGGCGGTTCACAAGGTATAAGCAGCGATAGCAAAGGGCCAACAGTCAATGCGTACCTGAACGATGAAAGTTTTAAAGACGACGCGGTGGTAAACCCGACTCCTTTGTTATTGTTGAAGCTGACAGACGCTTCAGGCATTAATATTGCAGGTACGGGAATCGGTCATAATATGACGGCGGTAATAGATAGTGATGCGACAAAAATTTATGTCCTGAATAGCTTTTTTGAGGCCGATTTAGACAGTTATCAAACAGGAACTGTAAAATTTCAATTGCCGGAAATTGCGGAAGGCTCACATACCATTACTATCAAAGTTTGGGATGTGGCCAATAACAGTACACAGGTTATATTGCATTTCAGGGTGCAAAAAACTGGGCTGAGGGTATATAATTTAATCAATTACCCCAACCCATTTGTTGGGCATACCAATTTCCGTTTTGACCATAACAGGCCAAACAATTACCTGGACGTAAGTATAAACATTTTTACGCCCTTCGGTAAACTTGTGAAAACCATTCGTACAACAATAAATACCAATGGAAACCGTTCAAGTGACATTAGTTGGGACGGAACCGGTGAGAATGGAGTGATGCTGGCGCCTGGTGTGTATGTATACCGGGTAATGGCAAAATCTCAAAAAGACGGTGATACCGCCTTTTGTGCCGGGAAACTGGTACTATTTTAAAAACTGGACAACATAAAAACTTGTAATTTAGCCGCTTAAATAAAACATCAGTTATAGAAGAGACCTCTACGTAAAATTATCATAGATGAAAAGCAATAAGACCTTTAAACTAATTGCATCACTTTTACTTGTTTCCGGTTCTACTGCATTAAAGGCACAAACTGCTGACAAAATCAACGTTGTTACTACTGCGGTTCCTTTCTTAAGAATATCCCCAGACGCACGCGGTGGCGGTATGGGTGAAACAGGCATAGCAACTTCTCCAGATGTAAATTCGGCTTTCTGGAACCTGGCCAAAACTTCTTTCAATGAGAGCAGGGGTGGCATTGGGCTTACTTATACCCCTTGGTTAAGAAAATTGCAATTGAATGATGTATACCTGGCAACGCTGGCAGGTTATTATAAATTAAGCGATAACGAAGCAATCACAGCTTCTATGCGTTATTTTAGCCTGGGTAATATTCAGTTTACAGACAACTCAGGTCAAGACCTTGGTCAATTCAGACCAAGAGAATTTAGTTTTGACGCGGGTTATACACGTAAATTATCAGATAAAATAGGATTGGGTGTAGCCGGTCGCTATATTCATTCAAACCTGGCATCTGGCGCAGCAAGCACTTCTGGTACTACTTATAAAGCTGGTAATGCATTTGCCGCTGACCTTTCTTTGTATTATCATGGCCTCAATCAAAATGGCGAGGGCTGGAATTTGGGCGTTACCTTAACCAACCTGGGTTCTAAAATTGGTTATACCAATGATGCCACCCAGAAAGATTTTATACCAGCAAACCTCGGCCTGGGTGCAGCTCACACATGGGTATTTGACGAAAGCAATAAGTTTACCCTGGCTTTGGATGTAAACAAACTGCTGGTGCCAACTCCACCTGTACAAACAGGAGATTATTCAACCGACTCAGCGTCACAAGCATCATACCGCAGCAAAAGCTCTATCAATGGCTGGTTTAGCTCATTTAGTGCACCTGGCGGTTTCTCAGAAACTTTAAAAGAGTTCCAGATTTCTGGTGGTATGGAATATACTTATATGGAACAGTTTCATTTAAGAGCCGGATATTTTTATGAAGACAAACTAAAAGGCAATCGTAAATATTTTACGCTGGGTGCCGGTCTTAAATACAATGTATTTGGTTTGAATGTTTCTTATATCATTCCTTCAGGAAGCGGTATCAACCAAAACCCATTATCAAGCACTTTGCGTTTCAGCCTTATATTTGATTTGGATAGTGAAACCAATGGCAGCAATGGTGGCGACAATAACAATCAATAAATAATTTGCCTTCATATTTTTTAAAAAGCGTTCCTTTGGAGCGCTTTTTTATTTTGATGCGGAATATTTTGTTTTTTGGAGAGAAAGGGATTGCGTGTCTGGATTTTTGACTTTTGAATTTTTAAAGTATGTCTTACAGAATAGGTTTTGGTATAGATTTTCATCAACTGGTAGAAGGCCGCGATTTATGGATTGGCGGTGTAAAGATTCCTCATTACAAAGGGGCATTGGGCCATAGTGATGCAGATGTTTTGCTTCATGCTATTTGCGATGGCCTGCTTGGCGCATTGGCGCTGGGTGATATAGGTATGCATTTTCCTAATACAGATGCCGCATATAAAAATATAGACAGTAAAATTCTGTTGCAGAAATGTTTTGAATTGATAAGCAACAAAGGCTACCAGGTTGTAAACGTAGACAGCAGCATTTGCCTGGAAGAACCAAAAATTAAAAAATATGCTGCGGCCATGCGTGAAACCATTGCAGGCATATTAAATATTACAATAGACGATGTTTCTGTAAAAGCCACCACCACAGAAAAGATGGGGTTTGCAGGAAGAGAAGAAGGACTGGTAGCTTATGCTAATGTACTTTTAGTGAAAACCAGTTCTTAGTTCAAAGAGTTTGGGAGTTCTTAGTTCGAGTGATGAAAGTATATAAAGCAGATCGAACAGAAACTGGCTGACCGGGCAAGAGAACTTCGAACCATGAACTATAAACTATGAACTTTCTTTCCCTACTTTTGCACCCATGTCAGCAATTACTGTTAAGATAATCAACAAATCAAATAATCCATTGCCCTCTTACGCTACGCCTGGTTCTGCAGGTATGGATTTAATGGCAAATATAGAAGGCCCTATTACCCTGAATTCTCTTGAGCGGCAAATGATTCCTACCGGCTTATTTATAGAATTACCAGAAGGATATGAAGCCCAGGTAAGGCCACGCAGCGGACTGGCTGCAAAACACGGGCTTACTTGCCTCAACTCGCCTGGTACCATCGACTCAGATTACAGGGGAGAAATAAAAGTTATACTCGCCAACCTTTCCAATACACCACATACCATACAAAACGGAGATCGCATTGCACAAATGATAATTGGCAAAGTTGAGCAAGTTGGCTGGGAACTTGTAACAACTATTAATGAAACCGTGCGTAACCAGGGCGGTTTTGGTCATACAGGTAAATAAAAACACGCTAATGAAATACTTTATCAATATAAGTTTACTGCTCATCATTCTTTTGGCGGCAAGTTGCAAATCTGCCCGAAAAGTGCAAACTGCTACTAAATTAAAAACCGATACCACGCAGATGATTATTGTGGACAATGCACATGCAGATTCTGTGGCGGTAATACACGATTTGATGAATAAACTCAACAGTAACCGCATTGATAATTTTAAAACTTTTTCTGCCAAGGTTAAAGTAAACTACCGCGATAAAGAAGGAGAGCAACCCGAGCTGACTGTTTTCATACGCATGCAGAAGGACAGTATTATCTGGATTTCTGTAAACGCAACCATATTTAGTTACGAAGCTTTACGGGTGCTTATAACCCCGGATAGCGTGATGGTGCTAAATAAAAAAGATAAAATAGTGCAATTGCGTTCTGTAAGTTACCTGAAAGAAATAACCGATTTGCCATTTGATTTTCATACAGTGCAGGATTTGCTGCTGGGCAATCCTATTTATCTTGATAGCAACGTAGTTTCTTATAAAAAGAATGATCAGTCTATAACGCTTATGAATATAGGCCCTTTGTTTAAACACCTGCTCTCCATTACCAATGGCGATTTTCTTTTGCAACACAGCAAGCTGGATGATGTAGATCCACTGCGCAACCGCACAGCCGACCTTACCTATACCGGCTATGAAAACCAGAATGGGGTAAAGTTTGCAACAGAGCGCAGGATATCTGTATCTGAAAAAGGGAAATTAGATGTAGACATGAATTTTAAGCAGTATAGCTTTAACGAAACATTAAGCTACCCTTTCAGCATACCAAAAAATTTTAAACGCCAGTAAGCGTTGTATACTTTATTTTTGGGCAGATCGTTGTATCTGGTATGATACCCCTGATTTTTTCATCATCCAATTGAAACCGTGTATGCAAAAACTCATCCTGTCTTTATTTTTATTGTGCTCGGGCTTTATGGCCTTTTCGCAAACCAAAGCCGAATTGGAAAAAGAACGTGCTTCCATACAAAAAGAGCTGGATGATGTAAAGCGTTCTTTGGACGAGACAAAGAAAAACAGGAAAGCCTCCATGGCGCAATTAAATGCCGTGCAACGCAAATTACAATTGCGCCAAAAAGAAATCAATGTAATCAATCAGCAGATGAACCTGATTGAAGGCGACATAAACCAGGGCTGGAGAGATATTACCAAATTAAAAAAAGAACTTGACACCCTGAAATTGCAATACTCTAAAAGTGTTGTCTATTCTTACAAGAATCGCAGCAACTACGATTTCCTGAATTTTATTTTTTCTGCCAGCAATTTTAATGATGCACTTAAAAGGGTTTCTTATTTGAAATCTTATCGTGCTTACAGGGAAGAACAGGCCAATAATATTTTGCGCACGCAAGATCAGATACAAGGAAAGATTACCAGCCTAAACCATAGCCGCGAAGAAAAAAGTGTTGTATTAAAAGAAGAAGACAAGGCAAAGGAAAAGCTGGTAGATGAAAAGAAAGAGCAGGATGAAGTGGTAAATAAACTGAAGGCAAGAGAAAAAGAACTGAATAAAGAATTTGCTGATAAGAAAAGGCAAGACTTAAAATTGTCAAGTGCAATTGCAGCGGCTATTAACAAGGCAAAAGCTGCAGCTATTGCAGAAGCAAAAAAGAATGCAGAAATAGCGGCAAAAAATAATGCGCCAACAACTTCACCTGTTGTAAGAAATAATAACGCAACTACTTCCACTCCGGCAGCGCCTAAAGTGTTTAGCACTCTTGACGCAGACCCTGCAGCAAGGGCTTTATCTGCGAGCTTTGAAAAAAACAGGGGCAGTCTTCCTTGGCCATTGGAATCCGGCAAAATATCTATGCGATTTGGCCCTCAAAAAATACCTGGTACTTCAATAGTAACCGACAACAAGTTTCTTACGTTTGAAACTGAAGCAGGTCGCTCTGTAAAAGTTATTTTTGATGGAGAAGTATCCATGATAACTTATATCGGTGATGTGCAAGCGGTAATTGTCCGCCATGGTAAATATTTCACCAGCTATAGCAATCTTTCATCTGTAAGTGTTACAAAAGGACAACAGATAAAAACCGGACAGGTTATTGGAAAAGTAGCAGAGAAAGAAGATAATGTAGGTGAGCTTGAATTGGGTATCTCCAACGATTTAAATAGAAGCTTCGATCCTGAAAAATGGTTGCGATAAGAAGTTTTAAGTTTTAGGTGGTAAGTTTTAAGTGCGTTTGCATCGCCGCTTTTCACTACTTAAATAAGCACATTTCCTTGAGTATTAAAAGGACTTAAAACTTATAACTTAACACTTACAACTTAACTCAAATGCATTTGCAAAACCTGTTGTAAAGCATTTCGTATTTAGGAATGATATTGTGAATATCAAACTCGGTAGCATGTTTATAAGCCTGCTTTTTAAATTCTGCCAGCGTATTATCATCTCCTAAAATTTTCTTGGCATGTAGTGCCATATCATCTACATCGCCCACATTGCTTAAATAACCAGTAACACCATTTACATTTATCTCTGGCAAACCACCTGCATTAGTACTCACCACGGGTACACCGGCAGCCATGGCTTCCAATGCTGCAAGCCCAAAGCTTTCATAGTCTGATGTAAGCAGGAATAAATCTCCTATGGCCAGTATCTCTTCCATCTGTTCTTGCTTGCCTACAAAACGAATATCATTTGAAACGTTCAATTCTCGGCTAAGACTTTCGGCTACGGGTCTTTCCGGTCCATCGCCTACAAACAATAACTTGCTGGGTATTTCTGCATTAATGCGGGCAAAAATATTTACTACATCCTGCACACGTTTTACTTTCCTGAAGTTAGAAGCATGTAAAACTATTCTTTCACCATTGGGTGCAATTACCTGCCTGAAAGCATCAATAGGTTTTTTGCTGAAGCGGCGTACATCTACAAAGTTGTGGATTACTTCTATCTCTTTTTCTATTTTAAATGAGCGATAGGTTTCATCCCGCAGGTTATTAGACACAGCTGTAATAGCATCACTTTCATTAATAGAAAATGTAACTACAGGCGCGTAAGTTTTATCGCGGCCTACAAGGGTAATATCTGTTCCGTGCAGGGTGGTTATTACAGGTATATTCTTTCCCTGTTTCAATAAAATCTGTTTGGCCATATAAGCGGCAGACGCATGCGGAATGGCATAGTGTACATGCAATAAATCTAAATTGTTATTGGCAATTACATCTACCATGGTGCTGGCAAGCGCTGTTTCATAAGGTGGATAATCAAACAATGGATAAGTAGGTACCCGCACTTCATGATAAAATATATTGGCATTAAATTCACTTAACCGCACCGGTTGCTGGTAAGTAATAAAATGCACCTGGTGATTTTTATCTGCCAACGCTTTTCCCAATTCTGTAGCCAATACACCGCTACCGCCAAAAGTTGGGTAGCAAACAATTCCTATACGCATTATTGCAATATTGTTTTGTAAAAATGTTTTCGAAGGTAACTGAAATTAAGTTTCCGTTTCGGTTGACTCATTAACCACAATAACGCACGATTGTTTGCCTTATCTTTAGCAAAATTTCTTAACATGAGGAAATGCCTTGCATTTTTTACACTCCTGGTGTCTTTCAGCCTGGTAAAAGCTCAATCAGAAGACTCGCTTTTTATTTCAAAAGTTGCCGATGAAATTTTAGTAAGCGGTAAAATTTACGACAACCTGCGTGTATTATGTAAAACGGTTGGCGGACGTTTAGCTGGCAGCCCGCAAAAATTTAAGGCAGAAGAATGGGGGCTGAATACTTTAAAAGCCGCCGGTGCAGACAAAGCTTACTTGCAGGAATGCATGGTGCCACATTGGGTAAGGGGTGGAAAAGATGAAGCATGGTACACGTATAAAGATGCTTCCGGAAAAATGGTAAAACAAACACTGGATGTGTTGGCGTTGGGTAATTCAAATGGTACGGGCAAAAATGGTGTAAAGGCAGCAGTAGTTTACTGCAATAATTTTGATGATCTTGAAAAACAAAAAGATATTGTAAAGGGTAAGATTGTTTTCTTCAATTATCCCTTCAATGAAAAATATCTGCAACCATTTCGTGCTTATGGAGAGTCGGGAGTGTATCGTCGCACTGGGGCCAGCCGTGCTGCTAAATATGGTGCAATAGCAATTGTTATCAGGTCTATGTCTGGTTCTACCGACAATAACCCACACACAGGTACAATGGTATATGATAGCAATTATGCAAAAATTCCCTGTGCAGCTATGGGCTTGCGTGATGCAGATAAGCTGGCTGGTTTTTTAAAAGAAGGCAAGAGCATTGAACTTTATTATAAATCAAATGCGCATATGCTGCCAGATACTATTGGGCATAATGTGATTGGTGAATTAACCGGAACCGAAAAACCCAATGATATTATTACTATTGGCGGTCACCTGGATAGCTGGGACCCTGCTGAAGGTGCGCAGGATGATGGTGCTGGTTGTGTTCATTCTATAGAAGTTTTGCGTGCATTAAAAGTATTGGGCTATAAACCAAAGCATACCATACGCATTGTATTGTTTGCAGACGAAGAAAATGGCGGCCATGGCGGTGAAGCGTATGCGCAGAAAGCAAAAAGCAGCGGAGAAAATCATTTGTTTGCTTTTGAAAGCGATGCTGGTGGCTTCACTCCAAGGGGCATGGGTTTTTCTGTAACGCCTGAGCAACTGGCACATGTGCAAACCTGGTTGCCATTGTTTGTGCCTTATGGAGTTTACCAGTTTCCGATGGGCGGTGGCGGTTCAGATATTGGCCCACTGCACCAACAGTTAAAAACACCTGTAGGTGGTTTATTGCCGGATGGTAATCGTTATTTTGATCTGCACCATGCACGCAATGATGTATTTGAGAATGTAAACAAGCGGGAATTAGAGTTGGGTGCTATTAACATGACCGCTTTAATTTACATGATAGACAAATACGGTTTGTAATTAGCCATTTGTTTGCAACTTTAATCGCCAGGATATAGTCAGTAATAAAACAAAGTATATGAAAAAGTTTCTGAAAATATTTACCGGTCTTCTTATAGTTGGGCTTATTCTATTTATTGCAGTGCGTTACTTTTTTGTTTTTGGCTATGGATCAAAATCGGGCCAATTGAACTTTTTTGTAAAGAAGGGATATGTATTTAAAACCTATGAAGGCAGGGTTATTCAAACAGGATATAAATCTGTAGTGCCAGGCAGCATACAATCAAATGAATTTGAGTTTTCAGTAGTAGATGAAAAAGTGGCAAATATATTAATGACGCATAGTGGTGCCACATTGGAGTTGCATTACAAAGAATACCTGGGCTCATTGCCATGGCGTGGAATGAGTAAGTACATTGTAGATAGTGTAATGTCTGTAAAAGATGAGAACGGACAGCCGATTAAAAACTTCGTCCAATAAATTATCCTGCATAGAGCAAAAAGATTGCCGGGCGTTTATGAATGTCCGGCAATTTATTTTTCCAGTCGGCAATGGTTTTTGTTTTGATGTATTCTGCTGCGCCGGTTATATCTGCTGCTATGCACAAGCGTGTAGAAGGTTTTAATGTTTTGGAAATAGTTTCAAGCAGCTGGTTGTTGCGATAAGGTGTTTCAATAAACAACTGCGTGCATTGTTTGCGTGCAGATTCATTTTCCAGTTCTTTTAATGTTTTAATGCGCTCTGCATTATCTATAGGTAAATAACCAACAAACTGGAAAGACTGACCGCTCATTCCACTTGCCATTAATGCAAGTAAGATGGAACTTGGTCCTACAAATGGTTTCACCATCGCACCCATTGCATGCGCTGCTTCTACCAATATTTGCCCAGGGTCTGCAATAGCCGGGCAACCTGCTTCGCTGATGATGCCGATTGTCATGCCACGCTGCAATACTCTTTTAAAGGCATCTTTTACTTCTTCTTCCGCTTTATGAATAGTATGCCATTCGTAATTGTCAATAATCATTTCCTTCCATAACTGTTTCAGGTATCTTCTGGCAGTTCTTTCATTTTCTACAAAAAATACCTGGCACTCTTTTACTGCATCTGTTATATAGGCAGGCAATACCTGCAGGTTTTCTTCATCAATAAAAGTGGGAAGGAGGTATACTTTGCCTAATGCTGCACTGGCCATGATGTAGTGATTTATGAAATGCAAATATAGCTTCTGGCTGTTAGCTGCAAGCTACAAGCCATTCCCTCAAAAAGAATCTGTTGGGTTAAAATTAAAAGCATGTAATAATAAGGGCAAGCATTTGCCGAGAACCACTTGCAGCTAGCAGCTAATAGCTTGTAGCTAAAAGCTAGACCTCTTTCTCCTGGTAATACAAACTGATAGTGGCTGCAATAACAGCATAAGCAGGCGCAAAAACCCATCCAATAATGGGCACTAAATGCATTAGGTAAAAAATAATTCCATTGCCAATGGCAAGGCCTTTATGGTTGCTGATGAATGCTACACTTTGCGAAGGCGATAGTTTGTGGCGTTCGCAACTATAATCCAACATAGAGAATCCATAATAATAGCATTCTACAAACATTGAAATAACAGGGCTTACCCATCCCACTACGGGTATAAAAGATAGTATAAGAATGGAAACGGTATACACAGTTTGCCAAAGGGCATTGCGCAATGCCAGTTTAATGCCGCGCAACATGTCTTTCAGCATTTGGGGCCAGCTAAAAGGATATTCCTTACCTTCCAGTAAAGCTTCTGTACGCTCACTGAGATAGGCAAACACTGGGGAGCCTATAATAAGCCAGATGTATTTGAATAATGAGAAGTAAAAGAACATGAGCAGCAGCCAGATCATAATACCACCAATGGTAAAAAAGAAACCAAGCAGGCTGCTTTGCATGCGGTGCAGCCAGTTGCTAAGCCCGGTAACGCTGCTAAGATATTCTATTACATTGCTGGCGCTTTTGCCAAAAAAATACATGCTGATGCAAAACAACAACATGTATACCAGCCCTGGCACTATAATCCATTTCCACAAACGGTGTTTGCTGATGAATTGGTGTGCTTTGTAGTAAGACTGAAAGGCTATTACAATTTCTTTTAGCAAAGGAGCTGGATTATTGAGCTATAAATGTATTACATTGAGGGCAGATGAGGATATTTTTATGATGAAAAAATTGCCTGCTTCGTTTTATCATCGGGGTGATGTAGTAATGATTGCAAAAGAATTGCTGGGTAAATTATTAGTAACAAATTTTGATGGAAACATTACTGCAGGCCGCATTGTAGAAACAGAAGCTTACAATGGTGTAGAAGATAAAGCCTCGCATGCATACGGTGGCAGAAACACCCAAAGAACTTCCATCATGTATAATAATGGAGGAATAGCGTATGTATACCTTTGTTATGGAATACATCATTTGTTTAATGTAGTCACCAATACAAAGGGTATTCCTCATGCAATATTGATACGTGGCATAGAGCCGGTGAAAGGTATAAACATCATGTTGCAACGTATGAAAAAAGAGCAATTGGATTATACTATTGGCAAAGGGCCGGGCAATGTGTCTAAAGCGTTGGGCATTGCTGTTAGCCATACCGGTGCTTCTTTACTAGATAAGTCTGTATATATTGCAGATGACGGAGTGGCGTTAGAGAAAAAAAATATTGGCATATCTGCAAGGATTGGGGTTGATTATGCGGCGGAAGATGCATTGTTGCCATACAGGTTCTATATAAAAGGCAATCCCTATGTCAGTGGAAAAAAATCACTAAATAAATAATAGCGTGTACCAGCCGCCAACCAAAACTAAAAAAACAACTGCACAGGTTATTTTTACCAATCTTACTTTTTGGGTTTTGATTGCTATTACTGCTGGTATATTGCTTGGCCATTATTATCCTGCCACGGGTGTAAAAATGGAAGTGCTGGGCAAATGGTTTATTGCCATCATTAAAGTATTTATAGCGCCGATAATTTTTCTTACTATAGTGTTGGGCATTTGCGGCATGGGCAGCCTGAAGAAGGCGGGCAGGATTGGAATAAAAGCGCTGGTTTATTTTGAGATTGTTACCACCCTTGCGTTGATAATAGGTATAATAGTAGCCAATATCATCCAGCCCGGAAAAATAGATAAGACAGGTTTGCCTATTCAGGATGCATCAAAATATACCAAGCACCCGCAACAGGGAATAGACTGGTCTAAATTTTTTGCTGATAATCTTACATTACAGGTATTGATACTGGCTATAGTTGTGGGTATTGCGCTGAGTTTTTATGGCGGTAAGCAGAAAATAGTGGATGGCCTTTCTTTTATTTCCAAACTTGTATTTAAAGGATTGAAGATTGTTATGTACCTGGCACCCATTGGTGCATTTGGCGGCATGGCATTTACTATTGGGAAGTTTGGCTTACATACGCTCATTCCTTTAGGAAAATTGATGCTTACAGTGTACGCTACCATGCTTGTTTTTGTATTCCTGGTATTAGGAACTATAATGCGCTATTTCAAAGAAAGCATTTGGAAATTTCTTGTTTATATAAAAGAAGAATTGCTAATTGTACTGGGTACTTCTTCTTCTGAAGCAGCATTGCCTTCTATTATGGATAAGCTGGAGAAAATGGGTTGTGGCAAATCTGTAGTGGGGCTGGTAATTCCTACAGGCTATTCATTCAACCTGGATGGTACTTCTATTTATCTTTCTATGTCGGTAATATTCCTGGCGCAATTGTACAATGTGCATTTAAGCTGGGAAGAAATCATCAGCATTATAGGCATACTGATGCTTACATCAAAAGGTGCTGCAGGTGTTACCGGCAGTGGGTTTGTTGTATTGGCTTCCACGCTTACGGCTATTCATAAAATTCCGGTAGAAGGTCTTGCATTCTTATTAGGCGTGGATAAATTTATGAGTGAAGCAAGGGCCATCACCAATATTATTGGCAATGGTGTAGCCACTATTGTAATTGCTAAGAGTGAGAAAGATTTTGTGAAAAGCTAAAAGTCAAAAAGTAAAAAATCAAAAGTTAAAAGCTATTGCCGCTTAACTATTCTACGGTAAATTACACAGAAACAAATCCGACATCCTACATCAGACATCTGGCTCACTGCTAAAACTTAGGACAAGGAATTCCTTTTTTGCCAGAGGGATGTTGCTTGATATAAATAAGCGAAATCTCTATACCTCCACGGCTTTGCGAACCTACTTTCAGACTGGAGTAATTGACATCGTAAGTAAAGCCTAACCTGAAGTCGCTCCATTCAAGACCGATGTAAGGAATGATGGCGTCATTGAAACGGAACCAGCTTCCGGCAAAGAAATTAGTAGGTCTTTCTTCATCGTCGTTGTTTACATTGAAGGCAACTGCGCCGCCCAATACAGTTTCATGTGCGCCTGCCTGTATGCTATGCAATGCGCTCAGGTGCAGGGTAGTGGTTTCTCCTACTTTAAAAGATCCTCCACCATGTATGGTTAAACGCGGATTAAGTGTGTAGTATCCGCTTCCAAAAAAACTTTCTTTAGGCCGGTTGATATGATACATGGATGCGCCAATGTAAAAATCGTTTTTGCCATCGGTACTTCCATTGTATAAAACGCCTGCATTGAAATCGAAATAATTGATGTTTACATTTCTTCCATCCACTGGTTCATTGCTGGGCAGGCTCCAGGTACCATCCAATGCCAGTTCATTTTCAAATTTCAATTGAGAACCGTCCAGGCGTTTGGAAGCATAAGTGCCCTGGAAACCAAAACCCAATTGGTGGTAACCATCTTCATCTAAGCCTTTATGGTAAGAAGTAGAAACAGAAAGATAATTGCTATTGAGAATGCCATTGGCAGTGCGATCTGTCATGGCCATTACACCAACACCCCAAACATCGTTTGGATTGATGCGGTTGGTAAGCAATGGCGCATCTACGGAAAGTGTGGAAGTAACAAATGCCTTGCTAATTGCCGGCCACTGATCCCTGTAATTGCCCGCCACCCTGAAAGCGCCATCAAACTTGCCGGTTAAAGCAGGGTTTAAGGTAAGTGGAGAAGTGAAAAATTGAGAGAAATGCGGGTCCTGTGCATATATATGCATCTTTATAATAAAGATAAGGCTGGTTAGCAGTGCAATTCTCTTCATTTCATTTGTTATAGTCCGTACAAAATACAAACATTTACAAGAGTTTCAAATTTAAAATTACGCTGCACACAAGCATTGAGGTAACTACAGGATTTGCGCAGGTAAAATTGATTCTGTACAAGACAATCGGAGAAGTAAGCATCAGGTATAATGCTCAAAGACAGTATTTTGCAACGCGAAAAAACATAAGGCTTACATCTGTACTTTGGTGCCAAAAGCTAGGTCGCCGGCATCGCCAAGGCCTGGTACTATATAGCCTTTTGCGGTAAGTTCATCATCAATGGCACCGCACCATACTTTGCAATTGGGCTCGCTGCGCAGCACGTATTCAATACCTACAGTGCAGGCTATAGCAGCCACTACATGTATTTTTGAAGGATGGCCTTCTTCTCTTAAAAATTGTATGGTTTTTACCAGCGAAGCACCAGTGGCCAGCATAGGGTCTGAAACAATAACTACACGTCCTTCCAGTTCGGGGCAGGAAACATAGTCCAGGCTTATTTCAAATGTGCCGTCTTTATGATGTTTGCGGTAGGCGGAAATAAATGCGTTGTCTGCTTTATCAAAGTAATTGAGCAGCCCATTGTGCAGCGGAAGACCAGCTCTTAAAATAGTGGCCAATACGGGTTGCTCCTTTAGCACTTTTGTATTAGAGATGCCCAGTGGTGTTTGAATATCTTTTTCTACAAAGTCCAGCTCTTTGCTAATTTCAAAAGCGGCTACTTCACCGATGCGTTCCAGGTTGCGGCGAAAGCGCATCCTGTCGCCCTGTACGTCAATATTTCTTAATTCTCCCACCCAATCGCTCAGTAATGAATATTGCTGGCTTAAGTTAACAACCATGATAAGCAGATTTATTGTAGAATAATACGATCCGGGTAAATGTAAAAAATATTTGGGATTGAACCCCGGGTTTTATAGCTGCTTTTATTTTTAAAGCATTGACAGAGGAAGATGGACTTTGATGCGTAATTTGCCCCGGCAAATCTAAAGGCTGCAGCCGAAAATCAAAAATCAAAATAAGCGCATGGAATATAAAGCAATTGGATTAATGAGTGGAAGTTCTCTGGACGGTTTGGATATCGCTTATGTGCACCTGCAGGAAACAGGAGGCAAATGGTCGTACGAAATTGTGAACAGCTATTGCGATCCCTATAATGAAGAATGGATGGAGAAACTAACGAATGCCATTACGCTTCCTGCTTTGGATTACCAGTTGCTGCACACTGCCTATGGCCACTATACCGGCGAGGCGGTGAACCGTTTTATTGAAGCCAATAACCTGCATCATAAAGTACACCTGGTAGCATCTCATGGTCATACTACGTTTCATATTCCGCAGCAAAAAATGACGGGGCAATTGGGCGATGGCGCCGCAATAGCCGCCACTACGGGCTTGCCGGTAGTAACAGATTTGCGTGCTATGGACATTGCGTTTGGCGGACAGGGTGCACCAATAGTACCCATTGGTGAGAAATTATTGCTGCACGAATATGATATGTTTTTAAACCTGGGTGGTATTGCCAATCTTTCTGTAAACACACCCGGCCGTTATATTGCTTTTGATGTATGCCCTGCCAACCGTGTATTGAATATGTTGGTGCAACAACTAGGAAAAGCGTTTGATGATGGCGGTGAGATTGCGGCAAGCGGCAGTGTAAACAATGATTTATTAAACGACCTGAATGCGTTAGCATATTACAAAACACCTTTTCCAAAATCACTGGCCAATGATTTTGGTGTTGAAACTGTTTACCCGCTGATAAAAAAATACAATTTATCTGTACCGGATGCTTTAAGAACTTATGTTGAGCATATAGCGCAGCAAATAAAAAAAGCAGCCGGGTTTGCTATGCCCGAAGCGCAATCTGTAGACAATCATAAAAAATTGCTGGTAACAGGTGGTGGAGCTTTTAACAGTTTTATGGTTGAAAGGATTGGCAGTTATTTAAAAGAAGCAGGCGTGGAAACGGTAGTGCCCAATAAGGAATTGGTAAACTACAAGGAAGCTTTGGTGATGGCATTGATAGGCGTATTGCGCTGGCGCGAAGAATACAATGTTTTTTCTTCTGTAACTGGTGCCACACGCAATTCTATTAATGGAGCGTTGTGGTTGGGGGGAGAAGCATGAGGAAAGTGGTAAGTAATAAGTTTTAAGTAATAGGTTTTAAGTTAGAAGGAAGTTGATGATAATCATCAATGTCGAGAGGAGAAGTTATTAGTCACTAATTAGATTTATCGAGCCGGCATTTGTTTAACTTTCCTCAACAAACGCCAACTCACCATTCACTACTCACTATTCTCCACACGTGCTGAATTATTAATTACTAATTCCTAATTACTAATTAGATTCGTCGCCTGCCTAGCAGCCAACTGCCATGTAGTATCACTTTTTATCCAGATATTGGTATAGCGGCGAATAGTGTTTTTGCCGCCATTATCAAATTTATCTTTCGGTTCTACAATTTCTGAACCCATTACAATAGCAATGTCTTTTGTGAATGTAATCTTCTCTATGTTTTTGGTATAAGCAACACCACGCATGCCACCACCCCTGATGGAATTTTTTATTTGCGTTGCAGTCATCACCACATTGCCAGGATTATTTACTACATAATCATCTGTCCATAGCTTAAACAGTTTTTCTGTTTCGCCATTTACTACCAATGTTCTTTCTGTTTCTTCAAGACGCCTGATCTTTTGAGCAGGTGTTTCTGCTGCCTGAGAAAAACCGGTAAAGGGCATCACCCCTAAAAATAAAATGGATAATAGCGATAAGGTTTTCATGCTTAATCTGAATTTTACTGGTAAATTTAATCAATAAACAAGATTGCTGACAGGTTGGATAATCTTATAAAACTATTGCCTGTATGAAAAAACGAACCTTTATCAAATTATCTTCTGCTCTTATGACCGCTCCATTGATAACACCTTTTGAAAATCTTTTGCCTGGCGATAAATTAAAAAACTGGGCTGGCAACCTTACATATAGTACAGACAAATTATTTTCTGCAACCTCTGTACCGCAAGTGGCAGAAATTGTAAAAAAATACAACAAAATAAAAGTGCTGGGCAGCCGGCATTGCTTCAACAGCATTGCAGACAGTAAAGACAATTTTATTTCTTTATTGCCTATGAATAAAATGGCAGACCTTGACGCAGTGGCAAAAACAGTAACCGTTGAAGCTGGTATGAACTATGGTCAGCTATGTCCTCAGTTGGAAGCCAAAGGTTTTGCGTTGCATAATCTTGCATCGCTTCCACATATATCTGTTGCTGGTGCGTGCACTACCGGAACACACGGCTCTGGTGTAAGCAACGGAAACTTGTCAACAGCCGTTGCAGGCATTGAATTTATTACTGCCAATGGTGAAACCGTAAAGTTGAGTCGCGACAAAGACGGAGAAAAGTTTAATGCTGCTGTGGTTGGTTTAGGAGGGATAGGAGTAATTACAAAACTTACGTTGGATATACAGCCGAGTTTCAGCATGCGCCAGGATGTGTTTGAACAATTACCGATGGCGCAATTAAAAGATCATTTTGAAGCTATTGCAGGTGCTGGTTACAGTGTAAGCTTTTTTACAGACTGGCAAACTGATAGCATTAATGAGGTATGGGTAAAAAGTAAAGTTACTCCCGATAAGAGCATCGATTTCACTGCCGGTTTTTTTGGCGCAAAAGCAGCTGTGAAAAACATGCACCCTATAGCAAATTTATCTGCAGAAAATTGTACTGAACAAATGGGTGTGCCCGGCCCCTGGTATGAAAGGTTGCCGCATTTTAAAATGGGCTTTACACCCAGCAGCGGCGTAGAGCTGCAGTCTGAATATTTTGTACCACGCAAACACGCAGTAGAAGCTATACAGGCAATTGCACGTTTGGGTAAACAAACCGGCCCACATTTATTTATTTCTGAGATAAGAACTATTGATGCAGATAATTTATGGATGAGCCCATGTTACAAACAACCATCAGTTGCGATTCATTTTACCTGGAAACAGGAATGGGATGCAGTAAAGAAATTATTGCCAGTAATTGAAAAGGAGCTGGCTCCATTTAATGCAAAACCTCATTGGGGAAAGTTATTTACCATGTCGCCTGCACATCTCGCATCATTGTATGAAAAGCATGATGCTTTTGTAAAAATGTTGAAAGAATATGATCCTGCAGGAAAGTTTAGAAATGATTTCCTGAGCAAGTATATTTATGCTGATAGCTAGAATACGATAGAACGCAGATTATTATGATTTTTATGATGGGTATGATGAGATTTGAAAATAAGCCTGATTTGTCGAAGCAAAAGGCTCACAGCTAGCAGCTAATGGCTCATAGCTTCTTCCCTCACTCGCTCTTCTTTTTATAATCTTCTGCTACTGCCCTGGAGATATAACCGGAAATCCAGCCAACATAAGCGTATTTGGAGAAATAAAAGCGCTTAACTGGTTGCGTGCTATTCAATTCTTTCATCAATCCATCTATCCAGATAGCTCCGGCAATCAGAGATTCCTGGTCGTAAGTGTTTTGAGCACGGCTGATGGTTTTGCGTGCATCCATCATCAAAGCCTCGTTTGTAATATTGGATAGATCTGGCTGAATAGCTTTTGTGTAATTGGTAGACAGCAAACTTCTGAAACGGCGTATATTCTCCTGCGTTAGTTCTACATAGTTATCGTCTACTTTCTCCGGAAATAAATAGGTAGCAATACACCATACTACACCTCCGCTAAGATAAGTGGCACTCCTGTTTTTAAGACCAGCTCTTCTGCCCAATTCGTCCCGCACAATTTGAGAAAGGCTGTCCCTCCATAATGCTTCGGCAGACAATTCAAACTCTCTTATGTTAAAAGGTTTTTTATTCTTCACCATGCTTACAAAACTTTTGGTGCCTACCGGAAAATATACTGCATCAAAAGACTGGGAAGCATCCATGAAATAACCGCCATTGGTTTTATTGCTGCCTACATCAATCAGGCTCGTGCTATACCTGCGTTTTGGGGGAACAGTTCCTAGAACAGCTAATTCCGCTTCTTCTGAAGATGTAACTGATTTGATAGAAAAATCTGCAGGTACGTTGGCAGGAGTAATTGCTTTAATAAAATCTGCTGCTTTATTTTTCTTATCCAGCTCAGCTTTTAATCCACTGCTGATAACAACATAAATTTTATCCTGGGTAATGTTATAACGGCTACGGGCAATGTCAATGAATTTTTTTAACCCATCTGCTGTTTCCTGTTGCGATTGTGGTGTAAGTGCTGCAGGCTCGGGGTTTACAGAAGAATCTGCTTTCAATATATATTCTACTTCTCCAGCACTATTTAATTGTACGCCCAGTATGCTTAGCTTAACTCCCTTTGCGCCTATTTCTATACCTGCATATGCCTGCTCTCTGCCTTCTGCACCGTTTAGCATTTGTTCCAATGCTTTTTCACTCAAAGACATTTTCAACTGCCGGTAAAGTGTAAGCGCTTTATTAAAGTAACGCGATGCATCATCTGCTTTATCCTGGTCTTTGTACAAAAGGCCCAGGTTTTCGTAGGTAGCAGCTTCCCAGTATTTGTCGCCTTGTTCTGTAATTATCTGTAAACCCTGGCGAAGGTATTTTTCACTCAGTTCATATTGCTGTGCTTCACGCAGCGTATTGCCCAGTTTTATATAACGGAGCGCATTATTGATTTTACGATAATCCTGCCCGTGCGTAACTGCCATTGCAAATAGCGCCGTAAAAAACAACAAGATGATCTTTTTCATACCTGCAGGAGCTGGGGTTAAAAAATATAAAACTGTATCAGGGTTTGTGTTTGGTAGAAATAGTAAGCGGTTCTTTCTTATTATCTTTTTTTATGCCAGTGTTAAATCCATTGGCTGGTGTTCCATCGCTTAAAATATCGTCTTTACCAACATTGCTTTTAACGGCAGTATTGTCTTTTTTCTTTCCTGTAAGAATGCTTGCATCGGATTCGTCTGGCACACCGGGCTCAACAACAGCAGGTTTTTTTACAGAGGGAGAGAGAGTTGTATTGCTGATAGCTGTAGTTATTTTCTTTTCTTCAGATGGTGGTGCTACAGCATTTGTTACAGGTGTAATTGTTTCGTGTGCAGGAATTTTTTCTTTTGCTGTTTGTGTTTCTGTAGCCGATTGCATCAAACTGCTATCTATGGTAGTAATTTTTGTCCAGGGTATAGTAGTTATTTTGCCCGCTACTTTTACATCAATAAATTTTTCCAGCGATTCTTTTACTTCGTTTACGTTATCGTCTTTAATAAAACGATAGTTGCTGATGCCCATTTCTGTAAACCATTTGCCCCAGATTTTGGTAAGCAGGCTGTATTCTCCATTCCAATCATCTTTCGGGTTTACCTGAAGTAATACAACCCGCAAACCCGGAAACTTTTTAGCAACAGGCAAAATGCCATAATCGCCTTCGGTAAATTTTGCTTCCCAATCAGGATATTTTTTTAAAAGATTAATGATTTGAGAGCAGGAAGCATAACGATTATTTTGTGATGGCCTTTCTTCCATTTTCTCCAAATCCATATATCCATCTGTAATGATGAACAAAGTATTCTGCCCATCTTTTTCCAAATCGTCTGCAAGGTCTTCGTTAAAATATTTCCAGATATCTGCGCCTGAATAGGCAGTGCTGTTGTTGCCAATAACAGCTTGCTTATAGATCTCTGGTAAAACTTTATTGAATGTTTTTTCAATTTCATCTATCAGTGCAGCTTTCTTGTCTGGCTGCTCTGCGGATAAATCTATGCGCAAGCTGCCCACCATATCGTACAAACTCTTGGGGGTTGTTTTCTGTGGCGCAATTAGCACTTTTAATTTATCGTGCAAACCATAATAAAGATGCGTTGGATCTTTTACACCCAATTTAGATTTAAAAACACCGTAGATGGAATTGATGACAGCAATATCCTTTGGAACTTGTTGCTGGTTGTTGAATAGAATGCGATCGCTTAGATCTAATAAAATAATGTAATTGTCTTTGGGCGGCGCAGGAGTTTCTTTTTTTGCATCCTTCACCGCCTGTTGAAATTCATTACAACTTCCTAAAAAAAACAAACCTGCCAACAACAGGTATCCGTAACGCCGCATTTTTTATTATTTAAAATATGATTCCTGGAATTCTTTTAACTCTCTTACGTAAGCTTCGGTTGATTCATTGATGATCTTGATCTGTTCTTCACCTTTATCACGTCCGTAAAGCGTAGAAAGATATCCATTCCAGCCATCGCGAAAGTAATTGATGTTTTTTTCAATGGTATCTACCGGGAGCACCATCCTGTCTTTTTCTTTGCTAAGATTTTCAATACGCTTTGCTATGTGATTGATCTCTGTCTCGTGCAGCATGCGTTTTTCTTCAAGCTCAAGTATTTCATCCTGCAAACGGCTGATACGCTGATAGCGCAGTTTTATCTGGTTGCGTTTACGCCATTCCATTTGCAGCAGATAATAAACAGCGCTCCAGATAGCAAATACACCAAAACCAAGGAACAACACCAAATAGAAACGAGAGTCAGCAAATACTGGCACTACCAATGATTTGAATTCTTCCCTGTTTGCTTTTATCAATATTTCGTTTACACCTTCATGCACCTGGAAGGCAAGTAATAAATCGCCTACAAAAACCAATATCAGCAAGCCAATCACAATTCTTCTAAAGCGAATGCCTTTTTCTGAAAACAAATGAATAGCCGTGCCCAATGCAAAAAAGATAGTAGGGAAAACTATCAGCGGTGGGTAATTGATGATGAGATAAATAAGCCTGCGCAGGTTGGGCAGCAACTGTATATTCAGTCGGCCTTCCTGGAAAAGCGACATAGGATCTACACCATTCAACGCAAAGTCTGCCACGCTCATATAAAAATACAAGAGGTAAAATGACAATGCTATCAATAAAAAGAAAAGGAATAAATAAGTGCCCCAGCTAAAATTGTTGTATTTGTTGTTATGCGAAGCATGCCTGCTGGTCTCTATTTCATCAACCTGGTTTTTAAGCAGGTTAATTTCTGTTTGCTTAATGGGCACCAGTCCCTTTGTTATGTCGCGGCTGTTATGAATTTCGTCTGCACGGCTTTTCAGCTCGTAATATTTTTCCAGCAACGAATCTATTTGTTTTTGAATCCTGTTTTTTGTTTCTTCTGTTTTGGCAACCAGTCGCATAGAATCCTGTTCGGTAAGAATTGATCCACTGCGAATTTTGTTGAGCATGCCTTTGTATGCTTCCACACCACCTTTGTAAGTGCCGGCCTGCTCCACGCCATATTCACGCAGGTCTTTTACAACCACATTGGAGAGATCCGGTGTGTGGTTTTTTCCTAAGTCTAGTAGTTTTGATTTGCTGTTGATGATCACCTTGTGCACAGTTTCTTTATTTGATAAGCCGAAGCCTGTCAAATATAACTAATAGGCAGATGCCGGTATTACAGCCAGATACAGTGTTGATAAATAAAGTATAAAGTCTATCGTATTTTTACTAAGTACTTTTACCAGCTTTTTAGTCAAATCTTAAACAAAACCATTTCGGTTATTCAGCCAGGTGATTGGCTTTGATATAGGCCGAAATATCTGCAGTAAATTCCTGTGAGCCCTGTCTGTTAAGGTGAAACACATCAGAAAATTTTTCAGGATGATTGTTGAACCTAGGATCCAATGAGTAATCAAGAAAGCTGATGTTGGGGTATTGTTTGGCAATATCTATCACCAGCTGTTTTTCAAGCGCTTGGTTATCGAGGTAAAAAGGATCTTTTAAAATAGTAGGCGAAATAACAACCAGTGTTTTAATATTCAGTCTGGAAGTATTGTCTAAGAATTTTTTATAGTATGCAATGCCTTTTTCGTCGGGCACTTCCTTTTTTATTTTTATTCTTTCATAGCGGGCCAGCATTTTACGCTGATAGTCGGTTGTAGTAGCGTCAGTCATTGATCCTTCCAGCGGCAGGTAACCATGATCATCTTTTTTTACGCTGTTTGCAAACAGTGCATTGGTAGTTAAGATAAAGATGGAAGAGTTGTACGGATATGTTTTTGAAAAAAGTTTATACCGTTCAAAAGGGCTCACTTCACTGATATAATTTATCAGTTCCTTGTGTTTTTCATAGTAAGGCAGCAGAATGGTCAGCTTCTCATATTTTGAAGGGTCTTGTGCAAGCTCCCATGGGTTAATATCGAGGATTACCAGTTTGGGTGTATGCCTCTCCAGCGCTATTTGTTGTACCGCAGCAGTATACGGTATCATTTGTCCGTCTCTGCCACAATTATAGCAACTCACACCCAGCTCTTTTGAAATAAGTGGTGATGCATAATGCCTTACTGCCCTGGAACTGCCAAATACCATAATATCCTGGCTGGCGCTATCTATGGCATATGTGGTTTGACTAAACTGACCTGCCCGCTGGTTGAAATATATTTTTTCAAACACCATTCCTATAATGCGGTCCATTATAAATAACAGCACGCAAAATGCAGCCAGCCTTAGAAGAAATGGTATAACGCGTTTTTGTTTCATTAAAACTGAAAATAAATAAACTGACCACCGTTAAACACACCCAGTATCAGTAAAAGAAAAATGGTTATTGCTATAGAACCCCATCTCACTGCTATATTGTGCGATGTAAAAAAATTGAATTTTTGAGGCAGGTATTCCATTTTGTATTCAACCATAAACAAAATAAGAATGGCCAGCACAGAATGCGCAAAGTTGCTGATGCCATCGCCCATAAATGGTTTTGCACCAAAACTTTTTAAGTTGCCAATGATAGTAAATGCATCTGTAACCGAATTAGCCCTGAAAAATATCCAGGCAAAAGTGACAAGTGTAATTGTGATGGCGATATTACCAATGCGCATTACCCTGGCAGCAAATTCGTTTTGCGGTGTTTTGCGCAGGTATGGTTTGATGATGATATATACAACCGAATAAAAGCCATGAAGTGCTCCCCAGATAATATAGGTATAGTTGGCGCCGTGCCACAAACCACTCACTAAAAAAATAATAAACAAATTCAGGTAACGCCTTGCAGTGGATGTTTTGCTGCCGCCCAGCGGAATGTATAAATAATCGCGGAACCAGGTTGACAAAGAAATATGCCACCTGCGCCAGAAGTCTTGTATGTTGGTAGCAAAATAAGGACGGTTAAAATTCTTCATCAGATCAAAACCCATTGTTTTGGCACAACCGATAGCGATATCACTATAACCGGAGAAATCGCAATAAATCTGTATTGCAAAGAAAAAAGCAGCAATGGCGATACTTGTTCCGTTATGCAATTCAGGGTTATTAAAAACTGAATTTACATAGAGAGAAAGCCTGTCTGCAATCACCAGTTTTTTAAAAAATCCCCACAGCATCAGCTTAAGGCCCGATACCATCAAATCATAATTGAAAGGATGTTTGGTGTGCATCTGGTGCAGAATATTCTGCGGCCTTTCAATGGGCCCTGCCACCAGCTGTGGATAAAACATTACATACAGGCTGTAAATACCAAAATGTTTTTCGGCTTTCTGGTTGCCACGGTACACCTCAATGGTATAACTCATAGCCTGGAAAGTGTGAAAAGACAAACCTATTGGTAATAAAATGGCCAGGTAAGGAATGGGGTTATGATAGTTGAACTTCTCAAAAAGAAAAGTGAGGTTCAGGTTAATAAAATTGAAGTATTTAAAAACTGCCAGGATGCCAATATTTGCAACAAGGCTTGCTGTTAACAGCAGCTTTCGCTTTCGTTTGTTCTGCGCTTTTTCAATATAAATGCCTGCGAAGTAGTCGATAACAATTGTGAAACCAAGAATCAGGATATAAATAGGCACAAAAGCCATATAAAAATAACAGCTGGCTGCCAGCAGCAATACCCACCTGAATGCATAGGGGAGAAGAAAGTATAAGGTTGTTACCAGTATGTAGAAAATGACAAATTCTACCGAATTAAATAACATGCTGCTTTAAAATGATTTAAGGGACTACAAAATAATCAAATTACCAGATATTTTATAGTGCCCTTAAAAATAGGCAGTTTTTAACGCCAGGCTGTATCAGCATGTGTTCAGCAAACTGCAATTACTTTTTTTGTGCAAACGCTACCCTGTAAAATTCGTATCCCTTGTTAAGCTGATTTCTTTCCGGCACAAAATGCTGCCTGTATGCAGCTGCACCTTCATCTGTTAGTAATTGAAATTGGTATTGCTGCAGATATACAGCCAGCAACTTTGGTTCAAAACCAAATGTCCAGCGCTCTTCAATGGCCTTTAAATCGTTCAATAATTTCTCCGCACCAAAAAATCTTTCCGGGTTACTAAACACTTCGCTATCAACATAAGTAAAGATAACTGATGAATTTTTTGGGAATTGCTGTAACGTGGTAAAGGTAGCGTCAATCGCTTTTTTATCAAGGTAATTGGTGACACCTTCCCAGATGATAGTTGTTGTAACAGAAAAATCAATATTGTGCTGCTCTAAAAGATGTTGTAATGATTGTTTATTAAAATCAATTTGCAGATAGCGCACATTGCCAGGCAACTGTTTATTTATTTTTTTGAGTGTTTTTATTTTTAATGCAGCCGTGTCCGGATGATCAATTTCTATTACGGGAAAATTGCGCAAAAAATCAAGGCGTAAAGCACGGGTATCAAAACCTGCACCCAGTATAATTAATTGCTTCGCACCATTGCTGATGGATTGTTGCAGTAAATTGTCTATCAATTTTGTTCTTGCCAGTCCGGATGTATAGGCACCGGGTATTTTATGCTGAATAATTTTTCCAATTCCCCTGGCAGCTATAGGAATTGCCGACAGTTTACTAATGGTTCTGAGCCCTGCATCCAAAAAATGAATGGCATAAGGATCTGTAAACAATCTTTTATGCTTTGCCCTTTTTGTTTCCAGTGCCCTGAATAAAGCCATGTATTGGGCAGTTTTGCTGGCAGTATTTGCTTTCATAACTCAGCATCAAACTTCTTATAAACCTAAAACCTGCCTCAGTTTTACATAACCTGTTTTGCTTACCGGTACTTTGGCGCCTTGTTTCAGCACTGCAACATGTCCATCTTTCTCGTACGGATCTATGCGGGCAATTTGCTGAACGTTTACCATATAAGAACGATGACAACGGGCAAACTGCTGACCGTCTAATGCTTTTTCAAAATGGGTCATGGTTTTGTTCTTTAAAAAATAACCCTCTGTTGTATGGATTTTTACATAATCATCTGCCGCTTCCAGGTATAGCACATCATGCACCGGAATGATTTTTATCTTGGCCCCATTCTTTACTACAATGCGCTGGTTTTGGCCTGGCGTCATGGAAGCTTCTTCCAGTAATGTTTCGGTAGGTGTTGGTCCTGCAGTAGTTTCTTTTTTCTGCTCCAGCCATTTCTGTAAAGCTTTATCAAATCTTTCTTTGCTGAATGGTTTCAGCAAATAATCCACGGCATGTGTTTCAAATGCTTTAATGGCATATTCATCAAACGCAGTTGTGAAAATTACAGCAGGAGGCTGCTCTACCAGTTCCAGCATTTCAAAGCCCGTTATTTTTGGCATTTGTATGTCAAGAAAAATAAGATCCGGTTGGTGTTGCATAATGGCCTTAATGCCTTCAAATCCATCGCCACATTCCTGCACCACCTGCAGTTGCGGATACGATTGCAAATACTCAGCCACTATACTTCTTGCCAGTGGTTCGTCGTCTATAAGAATTACTTTTTTCATGCTCGCTGTTTTATGAGAATCGTTTTATATTTTCTTTTCTGTATTGCCAGCGTTGTTATTGGCTGGTTGCGGAATTTTTACTGTTACTGTAAATATATTGTCTTGCGCTGTTGCCACCAGCAGATCTTGCCGTGCAAACAAAAGGTAAAGTCTTCGTTGAATAGAGTGAAGGCCGAAACCTGTGCCCCTGCGGGGTTGTGAAGTTTCTGAATCAAAAGGATTTTGTACGCTAATTACCAGTAGACCATTTTCTACTGTACTGTTGATGCTTACAACTGTGTCTCCGGTAGTATCATACAAACCAAATTTTATGGCATTTTCCACCAATGGCTGCAGCAGCATGGCGGGTATTTTCATTTGCAGTGATGCATGATCTGTGTCAAATGCCGTTGATAAGCGGTTGCCAAATCTTACCCTTTCAATATCCAGGTAGAGGCGCAGGTATTCCAATTCTTCTTCCACAGATATCCATTGCTGTTCCTCCCGCTTTAATGTGCCGCGCAAAAAATCAGACAATTGCTGCACCATTGTTCTGGCTTCCTGTGGCCGGATACCTATAAGCGCATTTATAGAATTAAGGCTATTGAAAAGAAAGTGTGGTTGCAATTGCTGGCGCAGTTTATATAGCTCTGCATCTTTGGTAAGCTGTTCTGCTTCTGTTCTGCGTTGTACGCTGGTTTTCTGATCTTCAAATGCATTCCACATTACGCTTATCATTGTCATGCAGCCAATCACCAAAAATGATACGCTAAATCTTACCGGCAACGATTTGCTAAGAAAAACAGGATAATCACTTGCTGTAATTACCATAGTCAATACATACTTGGTAGCCAACAAACAGGCACCGGCGGTAAGCAGGCATAATACCAACAGGTAGATATAACGTTGCTGCCTAGGCAGGTAATAAGCCAGGCTATTGCCAATAATGACGCAGGCAAGTGCCAATACGAAATTAGAAATGGCACTATCGGTAATGCACAGTTGCAAATCGAAACCCAGATCGTACAAAATCCAGGCTTGCAAGGTGCTCCAGATAAGCCACCATGCTATAAAAATGAAAAGGAATTTTTTTTGTGAAAATGGTATAGCAGCCAAAGCAAACTTGTTTAAATTAAGTGTAAAGAGCGCAATACGTTTTCGCCCATTATATAACCGGCTTTAGTATGCACCATGTTTATAAACCTGGTTGCATCGTCTGCTTCCTGCACACGGCTGTATATTTCTGCTCCGTCAATCAGTTCGGTTAGCTTGTACAGTTCGCACACGTCAATAAATTTCCACTTAACTAAATGTTGCTGCTGGTTTAAAAAACTGTCTTCTCCTGTAATGCCAATGCGTTGGGCTTTGTGAAATGCTTCTTGTTCATTTTCTGCGCTTATCAGGCGCAATTGCTCATCAAATTGAGGGGTGTGGTTGCCTTCTCCACAAATAATCTGGTAAACAATTTTGGTGAGGTACCAGTTCATACAATGAGTTTTAGTTGAAGTTGTTGGTTGGGATGTACTCTGGTGTTATTGCTTAATTGCCTAATAGCTTCTCAGTTCTATACCGCCCATAAAAGCGGTGCCTTTCAGCACCAGTACTTTATTAAAATCTATGATTTTGCCTTGCACCTGCCGCTTGTCTTCCACGCCGCCCATAATAGTGGTTACTTCAGATTTTATCTCCCAGTTAGAAGGTACAATCAATTTTACACCACCCATAATAGCAGTAAGATCCATTACTACAGAACCGGTAATGTCTGCCTGCGTTAAGTTAATTTCTGCACCGCCCATAAAACAGGTTACATCACCGCCTTTAAAATTTTTTGAGGTTACTATTCTTTGAGCATTGCTAAGGGCAGCGGTGATATCTAAAAAATCCTGCCCGTTATTGGTATAGTCTGTTTTATAAAAATCTTGTGGTGTGCCACCAGACGGTTGTTGAGTGTTACCGGGGTTATTGATATTGCTATAACCGTCCTGTGGGTAATTGCGGTTTCTGCGATAGCGCTTTCCACCCCAATTGCCATCCCATCCGCCATTGCGTTTAGGGTGAAGTATTAATGAAAGGCCTACACAAACCAATATGGCAGGCACAATAAATCGATGCAGGTCTAAACCAATATCCATTCGGTCTACCAAAAAAATGAAGCCAATTACAATTGGTATTAACCAGCCTGCTCCTTTAAAATTATGTTTAAGCCCTGTATAGATGCCTACAGCTATTAGGATCATTGGCCAGGTAAACAGCCAATGTGGGAAGAAAGGGAAATCCAACTGCCTCAAAAAGAAAATAGCGCCAAGTGCTAATAAAAATATGCCACCATACACACGTCCTTTCTGGTGTTTATTATCAAAATTTGGGTCCTGGGTTTGCGTATCCATGATTCGTCGTATTTATAACACAAAAATAGGGGGCTATTGTTGCTGAGCATAGTCTATAAAGGCATATACAGCATAAAAGACGGTAAAGCAACGAAAAGAGGGGGTGAAAGGGTGTAGGCTTATAGGGTTTAAGGCTTGGGGTGAAGGATTAAGATATAAATTATCAGCCTGCTGCTTCGAGATCAACTCGTGAGACAATAAACGACAATCGCGAGGGCTCGCTAATTATCAGTCATAACTTACGATAAATCTCAGTGCAACCCCTGTCTTCACCCTGTCTCCGTGCCTATAAACCTTAGCTATAAAATTGAAAGCTATCACCGTCAAACAACCCTTTATCACTCAGTTTTACATGAGGTATTACCAGCAAAGCCATAAATGAAAGTGTCATAAATGGTGCAGACAGTTTGCTGCCCAGGCTTTTTGCCATTGCATCTATAGCTGTATATGCATTGGCTACATCGTATCCATTTTCCTGGCTCATAAGACCTGCCACGGGCAATGCCAATACCATTTCCGCTTCTTTGCTTACACAACTAACACCGCCCTTTTTTTCTATTACCAGGTTTACTGCACGGCAAAGGCTTTCATCGTCTGCACCTACGGCAACAATATTATGGCTGTCGTGCGCAACCGAAGACGCAATGGCACCTTCTTTCAACCCGATATTTTTAATAAATGCTTTTGCAATGGGTGCATCGTTATACCTGTTTACCACTACTATTTTTAAAATATCTTCATTTGTATTGCTAATGATTTTTCCATCTGCAACAGTAGGATTGCATGACAATTTGTTGGTGATTAATTGTCCATCCAGCGCTTCTATTGCAATAATATTTTTTTCCTGCTGGTAAGGAGTAGCAAAGTCTGCAATTGTTTTGGGTGAACAATTAAAGTTGTTAATGCTTTCTGTAGAATGACTACCTGTTTCAATCAAAGACTTCCCATCAGCTGCTACCAATTGCCCATTGATATACGTTTGCAAA
This sequence comes from Chitinophagaceae bacterium, assembly GCA_047602295.1. Taxonomy (GTDB): domain Bacteria; phylum Bacteroidota; class Bacteroidia; order Chitinophagales; family Chitinophagaceae; genus JACMLD01. The sequence continues at coordinate 1,248,906 of JASGHP010000001.1, forward strand.
ACCTCGAAATGTTGCAAGTCTTTGGCCACAATAAAATCTGCGGCATCTCCCTGGCGTAGAAGACCTGCTTCGGTTTTATAATGCAATACCGGGTTGACGCAAGCTGCTTTCAATACATTGAAGACATCAATGCCTTTGGCCACCGCCCTGGCACAAAGCTGGTTGATATGACCTGCTACCAGGCTATCAGGGTGTTTGTCATCACTGCAAAACATGATCATGTCCGGGTAATCATGCAGCAGCTCAATAAGGGCTTCAAAGTTTTTGGCGGCACTGCCTTCGCGTATTAAAATCTTCATGCCATATTGCAGCTTGTCTAAAGCTTCTGCAGCAGTAAAGCACTCGTGGTCTGTGCTGATGCCGGCATCAATGTATTGCTTTGCTTTTTCTCCGCGCAATCCCGGCGCATGCCCGTCAACCGGTTTGCCGGCAGCATGCGCAGCGGTAATTTTTTTCATCACCTCTTCGTCTTTCATCAGCACACCGGGAAAGTTCATCATCTCGCTTAAGTACCTAATGTCTTTACGGGTCAATAACTGTTCCGTTGCAGCGGCATCAATAGCTGCCCCTGCTGTTTCAAATACTGTGGCAGGCACGCAACTTGGCGCACCAAAATTGAATTTGAAAGGAACGGTATTGCCATTTTCAATCATAAACATTACGCCATCCAGTCCGCATACATTGGCTATTTCATGAGGATCGCTGATGGTAGAAACGGTGCCATGTACAACAGCCAGCTTCGCAAATTCCGCAGGTATTAACATAGAACTTTCTATATGCACATGCGCATCCGTAAATCCCGGCAGTATAAAATTTCCGGCTATTTCATCAGACGCAGGCAGCTCAATAATGTTTGTGATGATACCATTTTCAAAAAAAACAGTACCCGGGTAAATGCGCCGGTTAAAAATGTCTACAATCTTTCCGCTAAGTGATGGCATATCATTCCTTTTTATCCTTTAAATATTGACTTCCGTCAAAAATGAGCTTCGTTCTAAACCCGTAAATATACAAAGCCATAGCTAACCACTTCATTATTATTATTACAATTGCTTTTCTTTCAATGAAATAGATTATGGTAAACATAATTGGTACGTCCCGGTATTGGTGTATTATAACGTTTAGCAATGCTTTTAATCTATTAATAATGGGCTTAGCACAAGTTTTTTATTTATTTTGCGTTACGCTTTTCGATAAAATAGAATTCCCGACATTATTTACTTATAATAAACACTAAACCTTCGCTTATGAAAGTTGCAAGATCGGTAACCGGCCTATGTTTGCTTTTTCTCCTTCTTTTTTCCATTGAAACCAATTTCAGTTCCTGCCAGAAGCAGATTATTACAGATACATTAAGAATCAGGGATACTATCCGCATAACAGACACGGTGCATGTTACAGACAGCAGCACCTGCAATTGTTATGATTTGAAAGACGGACTGGTGGCTTACTATAATTTCAATGGTGGTAACCTTAACGATAGCAGTGGCTATAATAACAATATTACGTTTAATAATGCAACCAAGACTGCTGACAGGTATGGCAGAGCCAATAACGCTTATTTGTTTGATGGAACAGACAATGCTTATATGAAAGTAGCAAACAGTGCAAGTTTGAATCCTACAAGCAGCATTACTTTAATGGCTACTTTTAAAATAAATGGATTTAATGCAAGCACCTGTCCAAATAATCAGGTATTTGGTAAAGGATGGAATGACTATATAAATGGGTTTTACTCGATGAGATTCTTTTCTCTGCCTGGATGCAATGTAGCAGTAGATACAGCTAAAGAAGCTTTCAATAGCAATTATGGAGATCTTAATACACGTAATAGTATCGTCTTGAATGACAATGCCAACAACTATGCACACTCCAATATATGGTATACAGTTGTGTATACTTATGGAAATGGACAATCTAATTTATACGTAAACGGAGTTCTTAAAAGCACCATAAATCAAACAGCCGCATTTACACCCAACACACAAGAGCTTTATATCGGCAAACACGGAGATCCACAATATCCTTACAACTTTAAAGGTGTTATAGACGAGATAAGAATTTACAATAAAGCACTTTGTGCCAACGCCGTAAAGCAATTAACTAATCTAAAAGACTAATTAATCTAATAAAGTATTGCTAAGCCGGGTTTTTGCCCGGCTTTTTTGTGTTTTATTTCGATAAACAGAAAAATAAATAGATTTTTGCCCGAAATTTTTACTATATGCTAAAGGTATTTGCGAAAGGAGCGAATTATTTACTGGGCAATTTGCTGCATAAGAAGAAGATTTTTATTGGCAACTCTTTAGAATACCTTCAACGTGACCGCGTGCTGGATAGGAATTACTTTGATTATATAAGGCTTTCAGTTCTTGAACTGGTAAGCAATGAGATTAACAGGAAAAATTTAAAAGGCAATATTGCAGAATTAGGTGTTTACAAAGGAAAGTTTGCGAGATATATCAACCAATATTTCCCGGACAGATTATTTTATCTCTTTGATACTTTTGAGGGATTTGACAACAGGGATATCGCAAAAGAGAAAACGGAAAGCTTTTCAAGTGGAGAGCAGGATTTTTCTGACACTTCAGTAGAAGCCGTTTTACAAATTATGCCTTATCACAAACAATGTAAACCTGTAAAAGGCTTTTTCCCGGAATCTGCCAAGGGGATAGATGATAGCTTTGTTTTTGTGAGCCTGGATGCAGATTTGTATGAACCCATATACAGTGGCCTTCAGTTTTTTTATCCCAGATTAGTGAAGGGAGGATATATTTTTATTCACGACTTCAACAATGATGAATATAAAGGAGCAAGAAAAGCAGTAGAACAATTCTGTACTGAACAACAAATCAGTTTTGTTCCAATGCCCGATGCAGGAGGGTCTGCAATTATAAGCAAGTAAAATTTTTCTCTGCATAGTAATAATCAATAAACATTTTTGCGATTCATTTGTATACACTTGCGTCGGTTCAGATGGACTGATGAACAAGAGATTAAATTCTCATTAACCTCAAAAAAATTAAACAACTGTTTGATTTTTTGTTTTCCTATCCCTAGCTTTGCCAATTCATTTTAAGAATCCGCATCTCCGCTTGCTATAATTACTCTACAGGAAGATCCCGTTTTTAGTCATTTATTTTTATTTATGAAACAATACCTGAGCTTAGCATTCGTACTTGTTTTTGTATCAACTGCCTATTCACAAACAACAGATTCGCTGTTGCAAGCTGCTTCATTGCAGAATTGTGTTCAATATGCATTAACGCATCAACCCCTGGTGCAACAGTCGCTATTGGATGAAGAAATAACAGAAAAACAGATCAGGATAAAGTTAGCCGACTGGTACCCACAGTTGAATTTTAACGCTAATTATCAGCATAATTTTCAAATACAGACTTCTATTATCGGCGGTAATGCAGTGCAATTAGGTGTGCACAATACATCTCTTGGTCAATTTGCACTTACACAAACTATTTTTAACAGGGATGTGTTATTGGCCAACCGCACAGCAGATGATGTAAGAAAACAGGCAAAGCAAACAACCACAAGCAATAAAATAGATATTGCTGTAAATGTAAGCAAAGCATTTTATGATGTGTTGCTTACACAACAGCAGATTGCATTGGATGACGATGCTTTGTCAAGACTTGAAAAAAGTTTTAAAAACGCTTTCGATCAATACCAGGGAGGCATAGTAGACAAGATAGATTACAAACGTGCAACTATCTCTCTTAACAATGCAAGGGCACAAAAAAAGCAGGATTTGGAGAATCTCTCAGCCCGCTATGCTAATCTTAGGAATGCAATGGGGTATCCTGTAGATAAGCCGCTTGACTTAATTTACGATAGTGCACAGCTTGAAAGAGATGCATTGGTAGATACAACTGCAGGCGTTAACTACGACAGCCGCATAGAATACCAATTGCTGCAAACACAAAAACGTTTGCAAAACAGCAACCTTACTTATTACAAATGGGGTTATTTGCCTTCAGTAAGCGCTTTTGGTACTTACAATGCAAACTATTTAAATGATAATTTCGGAAAACTCTACGGTAATAATTTCCCGAACTCGTTTGCTGGCATACAGTTAGCCTTTCCCATTTTCCAGGGCGGAAAAAGAATACAACAGATACGCCAGGCAAGTTTGCAGGTAAAAAGAGTTGATTACGATATCATCTCCCTGAAAAATAATATCAGTGCCGCATATACACAGGCGCTGGCTACTTATAAAAGCGCTTTTGTTTATTACAACATCCTTAAAGATAATCTTGTCATTGCTACTGATGTTTACAATACTATACAATTACAGTACAAGGAAGGTGTAAAAACTTACCTGGATGTAATCTTTGCAGAAAGTGATCTGCGTACCGCGCAGGTAAACTATGCCAATGCATTGTACCAGGTACTCAGCAGCAAGCTGGATGTACAAAAACAAATGGGAACTATTCAATACTAATTTCAAAATGCCTAAATCAATGTTATATATGAGCCTACGTTTTGCCGGACTGTTTACTGTTTGTGCAGGCAGTATTTTATTATCTTCCTGTGGTGCTTCTGATAAAAATGCAAATGCACCCAAGGCACCGCCACCCGTACCAGTAACGGTATATGCACTTGAAAAAGGAACTGCTGTTTATTATGATCAATATCCTGCTACGCTGGTGCCATTAAATGAAGTGCAACTAAGACCACAGGTAACAGGCTATATCACTGGCATCTTTTTTAAAGATGGACAGCATGTAAGCAAAGGCCAGAAGTTATACTCAATAGATCAGCAACAATATGCTGCCAGCTATAACCAGGCTGTAGCCAATTTAAATGTGGCGCAGGCAAATCTTGGTAAAGCACAACAGGATGCAGATCGCTATGCTGAATTGCTGAAAAAAGACGCGATAGCAAGACAAACTGCAGAGCATGCACAAGCAGATTTGCAGGCATCTAAAATGCAACTAGAAGCTGCAAAAGCAAATGTGGCCAGTGTGCAAACCAATGTTAGGTATTCAACCATATACGCGCCTTTTGATGGTACTATAGGTATCTCCCAGGTAAAAATAGGTTCGCCTGTTTCTCCAGGGCAAACAGTTCTGAATACTGTTTCTACAGTAAGCCCGATGGCTGCAGATATTTCTGTAGACCAGCACGAGATTCCACGCTTTATAGGATTGGAACAATCTGCTAAACCAAAGGATTCTGTTTTTACACTGGCTTTCTCAGATAATGTAGTGTATCCGCAAATAGGTACTATTAGTTTTTTGGATCGGGCTGTTGATCCGCAAACAGGAACCATTAAAGTAAGGTTGATTTTTGCCAATGCGAAAGATGCTTTAAAAGCAGGGATGACTTGCAATGTGCGGGTAAAGAACAATAGTTCAGATTCTACTTTCTTGCTGGCACCTTATAAAGCAGTGGTTGAGCAATTGGGAGAGAATTTCATTTTTGTAGCGAGTAATAATAAAGCGCTTCAACGTAAAGTAATGCTTGGAGCAAAAATAAATGATAAGGTAATTGTAAAAAGCGGGTTGAATGTAGGTGATTCGATAATTATTGACGGTGTGCAAAAGCTGAGGGATAGTACAGCTATTGCTTCAGGTGCACCACATAAATAAATTACCGGATCTAAGACAAAATAAAAAAATCATGAGCGAAGCGCAGCAATCATCAAATATATTTCTCAGAAGACCGGTTACAGCGATCGTAATTTCAGTGGTGATCTTAATGGTGGGTACTTTGGCAATTCTTAATATGCCTATTAGCCAGTATCCAAACATTACACCACCCACTGTGCAAATCACCAGCAACTTTACAGGTGCGGATGCAGAAACGGTAGAACAAACAACCACTACAGCAATTGAGTCGCAGGTGAATGGTGTGCCGGGTATTACTTATATGTCTAGTAACAGTGCTAATGGTGGTCAATCAAGCATTACTGCTACATTGGATATTGGTGCAGACCCCAATGTGGTAGCATTGGATATTCAAAACCGTGTAGGTATTGCAACACCTTCACTGCCTAGTCAGGTGCAACGTTTAGGCGTTACTACACTAAAACGTAATCCAAGCATATTGATGCTGGTAGCCATGTATTCTCCAAAGGGAACACACAGTGTGCCCTTTATGGATAACTATGCAAACATTTATGTAAGAGACCAGTTGCTTCGTGTGCCTGGGGTAGGTGATGTGTTTAGCCGTGCGGATAACTTTGCGATGCGTATCTGGTTAAAGCCTGATAAGCTTGCGCAACTAGGTCTTACTACAAATGATATACAGAATGTAATCAACGAACAGAATTTGCAGGTAGCTGCTGGTTCTGCCGGTGCACCGCCACAAGGTTCTGAATCAGTGTTTGAATTTTCTGTGTTTACCAATAGCCGTTTAACAACAGAAAAAGATTTTGGTGATATTATTGTTCGTTCCAATCCACAACAATCTTCTATTGTTTATTTAAAAGACGTAGCAAGGATACAATTAGGTAAAGTAAGTTATACCAGTAACTCTTTTGTAGATGGCAAACGCTCTTCTTACTTGCTGGTTTACCAGGCACCGGGCAGTAATGCCCTTACTACAGCAGAAGGTGTGTACAAGGCAATGGAGCAAATGAAAAAGTATTTTCCAGCCGATGTTGATTACGTTGTGCCTTTTGAATCTGTAACAGTGGTGAAAGTTTCTATTGCAGATGTGGTAGAGACTTTAGTAATAGCATTGTTGCTGGTAACTTTTGTAGTGTATCTCTTCCTGCAAAACTGGCGTTCTACATTAATACCTGTATTGGCAATTCCTGTAGCCATTGTTGGTACGTTTATATTTTTCATACCGCTAGGGTTTACTATCAATACACTTACCATGTTTGGTTTTGTATTGGCTATTGGTATTGTGGTGGATGATGCCATCGTGGTGGTAGAAGCCGTACAGCATTATATAGATCATGAAAAACTTTCACCGAAAGAAGCAACCGCAAGAGCCTTGCATGATATCTCCGGTCCCGTTATAGCCATTGCATTGATATTGGCTGCGGTGTTTGTGCCGGTAGGTTTCATTCCAGGTATAGTGGGAAGATTGTATCAGCAGTTTGCCATTACCATTGCTATTTCTGTATTGTTGTCTGCGTTTATAGCCTTGTCTTTAACACCTGCATTGTGTATGCTGATGTTGAAGCCGCAGCACCTTTCAGAAAAATCAACAGGCTTGAATAAACTGTTCTATCGTTTTAATGAATGGTTCAGAAGGTTTAGCATGCGCTATACAATAAGTGTAAAAGGTTGGATAAAAAGAGCACCGCTTGTTGTTATACTATTGGTTTGCATTTTTGCTGGTGATGCCTTCCTGTTTAAAAACAAACCAACCGGTTTCATACCATTGGAAGATGAAGGCCGTCTTTACGTAACATTTGAAATACCAGAATCTGGCGCTACCTCAAGGTCTTTGAATGTATTAGATAGCATGATGAAGATTGCCAAAGATGTACCCGGTGTATATCACGTAGCTGCATTGGGTGGTTTGAACTTTATCAGTGGTGGTTCAAAATCCAATAGCGGTACAATGTTCATGCAGTTGAAACCCTGGGATGAAAGACCAGAAGATCCACAGAAAAAAATTATGGCAGAGCTGAATAAAAGATTTGCTGCCATTAAAGAAGCGAAGATTGTGGTAATTCCTCCACCCGCTATTCCTGGCTTGGGTAATGCCGGTGGTTTTAGTATACAGATTGAGCAGCGGCAATCCAATGACGATATAAAAACTTTTGAACGTGTTGTAAATAGTTTTGTGGCAGAAGCCAATAAGCAACCTGAAATAGCTGGGGCATTTACGTTCTTCTCTGCCCACACACCAGGTTATAAAGTAATTGTTGATAGAAACAAATGTAAAAACCTTGGGATCAACATTGCAGACGTGTACAACACTATGCAAATGTATATGGGCAGCACGTACATCAACCAGCTTACTATTTACGGAAGAAACTTTTATGTGGTAGCACAGGCAGATACTGCTTTTAGAAACGATGTAAGAAATATAGATAAGTATTATGTAAAAAATAATGTTGGCGAAATGGTGCCGTTAAGTACAGTAGTTACCTATCAGCAGACAGAAACAGCGCCGCTTATTTCGCATTTCAATATTTACAGAAATGCGGAGGTGGATGGTTCTTCCAAACCGGGCTTTAGTAGCGGCCAGGCAATTGAAGCATTGCAGCGTGTTGCAGATAAAGTATTGCCGGAAGGATATGGGTATGAGTTTTCTGGTTTAAGTCTCCAGGAAATAAAATCGGGCTCAAGCTCAATCTATATTTTCGCATTGTCTATTGTATTTGTATTTCTTTTCCTTGCAGCATTGTACGAAAGTTGGGCCGTACCATTCTCTGTGTTATTGGCAGTACCAATTGGTGTGTTAGGGGCAATCATTGCATTAACCCTTATACCAAGATTATCCAACAACGTGTATGCACAAATTGGTTTGATAACATTGATTGGTCTCTCTGCTAAAAATGCTATTCTTATTGTAGAGTTTGCAAAAGAAAGGGTAGATCGTGGCATGGCATTGATACCAGCTACGTTAGATGCAGTAAATCTTCGTTTGCGTCCTATCTTAATGACATCAATTGCATTTGTACTGGGCGTTTTGCCATTGGCGTTAGCTAATGGTGCCAGCTCAGAAGCACGCAATACCATTGGCTGGACAGTGCTTGGCGGTATGCTTGCTGCAACCAGCCTTGCCATCTTTGTTGTGCCGGTGTTATTTGTGGTGATAAGTCGTCTTGCTTATGGCAAAAAAGGACTTGAAGAACTTGAAAGAAAAGCGAAAGAAGAAGGAGATGAAAGACATTCGCAAATAGGCGCATAAGCATCTTTGTTAGTATATTATTTCTAAGAGGCGTTCGTAATTGAACGCCTCTTGTTTTATAACCTGTTGATATTCTTCGCGGAGAGATTTTCGCACGTTCTTTTACAGGTTTGCGGCAGGTAATTCTCCTATCCTTAAAAAAATGGTTTGGCACGACTAATGCATTACACAGCCCAATAAAAAATCCTGCATATGAAAAAGACCATTGTATTAAACCTGGCGCTGATCTTAATGTATTATTTTTTGTTGCGAGCTTTGCTTCCGTTCTAAAATATCATAACCTCTACTAATCTTTTTTAAGTTCCCCCTCAACCGTTATCATCATTTAGTAAATCAGGTCTGCGATCTTTTGTGCGTTGCAAAGATTGATCATACCGCCATTCTTCTATTTTTTTAGGATCGCCGCTTAGCAAAATATCAGGCACTTTTATGCCGCGAAAATCTGCCGGTCTTGTATACACTGGTGGTGCAAGCATATTATCCTGGAAAGAATCAAAGAGGGCAGAGGTTTCATCATTCAGTACACCAGGCAGCAATCTTCCAATAGCATCTACAACAATAGCTGCGGCAAGCTCTCCACCGCTTAGTACATAATCGCCAATAGAAATTTCTTTGGTAATATATTTCTGACGTATTCTTTCATCTATGCCTTTGTAATGGCCGCAAATAATTAGCAAATTATTTTTTAAAGAAAGTTGATTGGCTGCTTGCTGATTAAACCTTGCTCCATCAGGTGTCATGTAAATGATTTCATCATAAGCGCCATTAGCAGACAAAGATTCAATAGCATTGGCCAATGGTTCGGGCATCATCACCATGCCAGCGCCACCACCATATTGATAATCGTCTACCTGCCCATATTCATTCACAGCCCATTGGCGCAGGTGATGCACTTTTACCTCCAGCAAGCCCTTAGTCTGCGCCCTTTTCATAATGCTGTGTTGTAAGGGGCTTTCCAGCAGCTCAGGCACTACAGATAGAATATCAATCTTCATGCAGCAAACTTAGGCTTATTTTTAACTGAGATAGTGTTTGATTTTTATGAGCCACGCATTTGAATTGCTATTTAGCATCGTTGCGCGGTGTCCCGTACCTCTGGTCGGGATCGCACTCTTGTACGGTAGAACTTTGCTCATCTTCAGCATCCTGTGTAGTATCATTGCGAAGGAAATCAAGTTTTAAATTGTGAGTGCCTTATAATTAATCTATAAACTTGACTTCCTTGCAAATTTTATTCGCTTGTAAACTCGTCCAAATCGCGTCTCTCTTTTTTGGTCGGTCGTCCAATTTTGCTTTGTCTTTTACCAGTGTTAAAACTAGACGCCTGAAATTGCATGCGTTCCAATTCTTCAGCAGGAGTAATGTCAATATAAAATTTTATAGCTTCAGAATATTGTACTCTTTTTTCCAATAAGCCGGTTACTTTAACACGCCAGCGCTTTGCTTCCGTTTTTACTTCGTACTCATCGCCAATGTTTACAGTCTTGGCTGCTTTTACATTATCGCCATTCATTTTTACTTTGCCTTTATCGCATGCATCTGCAGCCTGGCTTCTTGTTTTGAACAAACGAATAGCCCATAGATATTTATCCAGCCGTAGTTTTTCTTTTTCTGACATGATCGATACTTAAAATTTATCACGATTGATAAATATCCTGTCATTACATCCCTGCAAAATACTGATGGAAATAAGGAATGGTTTCAATACCCTTATAAAAGTTCGCAATATCGAATTTTTCATTAGGGCTGTGTAGATTGTCGCTATCTAAACCAAATCCCATGAAAACTATCTTTAAGCCAAGCTCTTTTTCAAACATAGAACAGATAGGAATGCTGCCACCGCCACGCACAGGTATAGGGTCTTTTCCAAAAGTTGCTTTTATAGCTTGTGCTGCTGCTTTATATGCTTTAGAATCTATCGGTGTCATATAAGGTTCACCACCGTGGTGTTCAGTAGCTTTTACTGTAACACCTGCTGGCGCTATGCTGGTAAAATGTTTCAGCAACATAGCGGTAATCTTTTCAGCAGATTGATTAGGTACAAGCCTTGTTGAAATTTTTGCGTAAGCTTTAGAAGGTAAAACAGTTTTAGCACCTTCGCCTGTATAACCACCCCAGATACCATTTACTTCCAGTGTAGGGCGAATACCTGTCCTCTCATTGGTAGTATAATTCTTTTCTCCCCATAATTCTTTTACACCCAAATCATCTTTGTATTCCTGCTCGTTGTAAGGTGCAGCGGCCATTAATTTTCTTTCAGCAGCTGTTGATACAATTACATCGTTGTAAAAACCAGGAATGGTGATATGGTTATTCTCGTCGTGGCAACTGGCAATCATTTTTGCCAGCATGGTAATGGGGTTAGCAACAGCACCGCCATATACACCACTATGCAAATCGCGGTTAGGGCCCGTTACTTCTACTTCTATATAACTTAAACCTCTTACGCCAATATCTATAGAGGGTGTATCAAGGCTAAGCATGGCAGTATCGCTGATCAACACAACATCTGCTTTTAATAAATCTTTGTGTGTTGTTACAAACTTTGCAAGATTGGGTGAACCAATTTCTTCTTCACCTTCAATGCAGAATTTTATGTTGGTAGAAAGCGTGTTGGTTCTTACCATTGTTTCCAGCGCTTTCACATGCATATACACCTGGCCTTTATCATCGCATGCGCCGCGTGCATAGATTTTTCCATCTTTTATTACAGGGTCAAACGGTCCGCTATGCCAAAGCTCTAATGGATCTGCAGGTTGCACATCATAATGACCGTATACCAATACAGTTGGTTTGGAAGGATCAATAATCTTTTCAGCATATACTATTGGATGACCTTCGGTAGGATATATTTCAGCTTTGTCAGCACCTGCTTCCAGCAAACGGTATTTCATTGCTTCTGCACACCTGTTCATGTCGTCTTTGTTTTCGCTACGGGCACTAACGCTTGGTATACGCAACAATTCCAGCAACTCGCCCAGGAAGCGATCTTTATTGGCCAGTTCATAATCTTTCCATGCTTGCATAAGGGACTTTTTTATTGATTTTGTACCGCGAATATAGCAGGTTTTAAAAACATTAAATGCGGCTTACTGTTAAATTGCTATTGATTACAGGAGGCTCTTACAGAGCCATTTTGTTCTTTAGATTTTTCTATAATCAGGGAACTCCTATGAAGCCTTACATGCATTCTGATAATATAATATGAATACTCTCATTTACCTCTTCGCCTCAATGTGATAATCTCCGTGCAACCTCAGTGTTTATGTGTCTCTGCGGCTATACAAACGAGGCTCTTAACTAACTGCACTCTTTGGTGAAGTCATTTTGCTTTCACGGCTTATAATTTTTTCTTTCGAAAAATTCACGATGATTACGCCCGTTAGAATAATAATCAGCGCTACTATCTGGTGCCATGTTATCTGCTCGTTTGCAATCAGCCATCCTAAAAAAACAGCTACTACGGGATTTACATACGCGTATGTTCCAACTATAGAGGGTGGTCTTACGCTCATAAGAAACACAAATGACATATAGCCGATGAGTGAACCAAATGTTACCAGGTATGCAACCGCTATGATAGACTCAGTAGAAACATTGCTCCATGAAAATTGATGCAGCTCTCCGGTTGAAACGCTTGTAACAGATGCAACAAGACCCGCCGCAATCATTTGTATGGACGCTTTCATCCCGTTTGTTCCGTTTGTTTTTTTGTATTTGGAATAAAGTGTGCCGGTTGCCCAGCTAATGCTGCCCAATACCAATACAAAAAAACTAATCAATTGCATTTTGTTGTCAAGAAAATGTATATCGCTTTTACCTGCAAATAATGAAAGCACACCGGCAAAACCAATAAGCAATCCTATTACTATCTGTTTATTCGCAAAATGAAATTTCCATTGGCGTTTATCCAATATTACAAACCAAAGAGGCGTGGTAGCTATAACGATGGCAGCAAATCCGCTGGGAAGATATTGTTCCACCCACACAAGCCCTGAGTTGCCAACAAACAACAACAAGATGCCGCTAAAGGAAATATGTGCCAACGATTTTATATCAGGAGTTGCTTCACCTTTAAGTCGGCACCATGTGTAAAGAATAACACCCGCAATAATAAAACGTGTGCCCGCCATTAAAAAAGGCGGAATACTCTTTACCGCAATCAGTATTCCAAGATAGGTAGAGCCCCATATCAGGTATAGTGCAACAAAAGCAGTAATAACAAGTGCTTTTGAAGGATTTTTTTGAGACAAGGTTGGTGTTGACATAATTAAGATTTTGGTATAGGCAGGTAATTATCTTCTTTGGATGTATCTAATACAATCGTGGTTTTGGTAGAAGTGATATGCGGGATTTTTCCAAACTGGTTGCGCATTAATTGCAAAAGCGACTGTGCATCTTGTGTACGCACTTTTACCAGGAAGCAATCTTCCCCGGCAATATGGTGTACTTCCAACACCTCTGGTATCTTGGCAATTTGCTTAGCAACGGTATTGTCACCAGGTCTGTTATTGCTTTTAATAAAAACAAAAGCCAGCAACTTTAGATCTAATGCAGCGGGGTTTATGCGTGTAGCGTATGATTTAATTACACCTTTTTGTTCCAGTTTCTTTACTCGTTCCAACACGGCAGAAGGAGCCATTCCCAGTTTCTTTGCCAGCTCTGCATTCTGAAGCCTTGCATCCGGTTGTAAAGAAGCAAGAATGGTAGAATCAACTGTATCCAGCGAATAAGACATAAATCAGAATTTAATTCTGCTAATTTACAAAATTTCAGAATTTAAATCGAAAAAAATATGAATTGCAGAATGAGCTGTTCTTAAATGCTTCTGTAACGGGAGTTTATGGCAATGAAATGCAAGCTGTTATCGCAGTTTTGAAACGATAGTAATTTTGGAGTGTTTGGATTCAGTCGGAGTTTTGCGTCTAGCAATCAGAAATCTTAAAATCAGACATCAGACATTTCTTCTATGCCGTGCTTTTTATTGGAGATAATATTTTTAAGCGACCACTCAATTTTTTTCTCAAATGGATGTTTCCTTACGTAGCAGTCTTGTTTATCGCAGATGCGGCAGGAGAAATCAAGGCAACCGTCTGTATGCACAAAGAATTCAATAGTATCACCAAATTCTTTTTTTATCAAACTGGTTAATGCATCAATTTCTATATGTGCCTGGTGCACGTTTAAATACCAGGGTACAGTCATGTGGCAGTCTATATGCAATTGACCACCATATTTTATTACACGCAGATTATGCAGGTCTATCCAGTCTGTACGGCGATTGTTATTTAGCAGTTTTATAAGACTTGACAATAACTCTATGTCTACTTCATCCATAATGCCTGCCAATGAGCTGCGAATGATTTTATATCCGGTATACAATATCACAAAGGCAAAAACAATTGCCACAACAGCATCTAACCATACATAACCTGTAAGTAAAATAAGGCCAAGACCAATTATAATGCCGATGGTAGACCAGGTATCAGTTTGCAAATGTTTGCCACTGGCTTCCAGCGCAAGTGACTTGTTTTTCTTTCCTTGCTTGATAGCAAAATAACCTACCACAAAGTTAATAGCACCGGTTATGCCCACCAGCACAATACCATAATCAAGTTTCTCCAGTTTTTTAGGATGAATAAAACTTTCTACAGACGTATAGATAATAATCAGCCCGGCAAGAAAAATTAATGTGCCTTCCACAGCAGCGGATACAAACTCCGCTTTGCCATGCCCATAAGGATGGTCTTCATCTTTTGGCTTGGCTGCAACATGCAGACTATATAAACCTATAAAACCAGCCACAACATTTACTGTGCTTTCTAATGCATCTGTAAGTACCGCTACAGATTTGGTAATATACCATGCTATTATTTTAATAATAAACAAGGTGATGGCAATAGCAACAATAAACTGCTGTACCCGGAAATTCTGTTTTTCTTTGTTCAAAACCGGTAGTTAAATGTTTGGCTTATTCAAGAATTACTTTTGCGTGAATAGGACATTGCTTACGCAGCATAGCCGCAACACCACAATACTTTTCAAGAGAGAGTTCTACTGCACGTTTTACCTTGTCTTCAAACTCAACAGGTATTTTTACAAAGTATTCAATAATAATTTCTGTAAAAACTTTGGGATGCTCTTCTGTTAATGATGCCATTGTTTCTATGCGAATGCCTGTGAAAGGCGCTTTCATTTTGTTCAATATAGAAACCACATCTATTGCAGTGCATCCGGCAAGGCTAGACAACAACAATGCTTTTGGGCTGAAGCCACTATCGTCTTTACCTGATACGCTTACATCATCCATAGTAATGTGGTAGTTTCTAAAACTACTATCAAACAGGTAGTCAGATTTCCAGGTGGTGATTGTTTTCATTAAATGATTATTTCTATTGGACAAATGTAAACCTAAGTGCCTGAGAAAACCCTTCTTTCTAAAGAGAAAAATAAAAACCCGGCTTGGTATAACCGGGTTTATAATTAATTAATACAAGCGTTGATTTAAAGTGCTTCAAAGCGTTTTTGTACAAAATCCCAGTTCACCACTTTCCACCAATTTTCTATATACGCCGGCCTGAGGTTTTGATAATGCAGGTAATAGGCATGTTCCCATACATCAAGACCTAATAAAGGAAAACCTTTAATGTCTGAAACATCCATCAATGGGTTATCCTGGTTTGGTGTAGAACCTGTAATCAGTTTCTTTCCTGGGGAAACTACCAGCCATGCCCAGCCGCTGCCAAACCTGTTCTTGCCTGCATCGCTAAATTGCAGTTTAAATGCATCAAAAGAACCAAAATCTTTTTCTATTGCAGCTAATAATTTTCCGGAAGGTTTGCCTTCACCATTTGCTTTAAATGTTTTCCAAAATAGTTCGTGGTTGTAATGGCCGCCTGCGTTGTTGCGCATTTTAGGCGTGTATTTGGAAACTTTTGCCAATACATCTTCAATAGGTTTTGATGTATCTACGCCTTCTGCCTGTGCAGCTTCTTTTACATTTTTAGCATAGGTGGCGGCATGTTTGGTGTAATGTATTTCCATTGTCATCGCATCAATCACCGGTTCTAAAGCATTGTATGCATAAGCCAATGGTGTTTGATCAAATGAAGTAAACGGCGCATAAGAATGTGAAACAGTAGCAAGTAATTTTTCTGATACTAAACTGGAAGCGCCTATGATAATGCCTGTTTTTGCTGTGGATGCAATAAACTTGCGGCGGTTGATATTTTTCATAAACAAAAATTGTTTTAAATAAAGTTACACAATGCCAGATGAATTCTCTGCTGTTTTTTGTCGCTTAACAGTACTGCGCACCCTGCGAAAAAAACGATAATAAAATTCCTGGTTGAAAAGTTGCGAGTCTCTCATTGCTTTATATACAAGGAATATGCCTATTGGCAATAATCCAAAAGTTGCCAGCCACATGCCAATCTTCGGTTGCAATACATCTTGCTTTACAAACTTCTCGCCATAATTGCTAAGCAGGAAGAACACAACAAAAAATACTACAGCAAATATGAGTGGCGTACCTATGCCACCTTTGCGAATGATGGAACCCAGTGGAGCGCCAATAAGAAACATTACCAGGCAGGCAAAAGACATACTGAATTTGCGATGCCATTCAATTAAATGTCGCCGGATATTTGTCTTTCTTACATCCGCTTCTGCAACCTCTCTTTCCAATACAGTTTTTACAGAGTTTATCTGGCCTATTGCATTTTCTATTATTGCGTTTTTTGCACTGTCTGGTACTACCTGGCTAAAAGATGTTACATGCTTTTCAATTGATGGCTGCTTCCAGTTACTATCAAGGTTGCGGGCAAATGGCAAATAAACAGCTACTTCGCCTGTAATGGTTTTATAAAATTCTCTTTTGTTTTTCTCCAACGAGTCTATGGCTTTATCCAGTTGCCGCACACTTAGCATGTTCCAGTTGTCTTTGAAAGTGCTGTCTGCCGTTGGCTTAAGTTTAAAAGAACTAAGATCAAACAGCTTTTTATAATCTTTAAAACCCATGCGGGTATATTCTGTATTGGTAGTAATGCGATCTCCTTTTTCTGCAAAGCGCCAGCCACTGTTGAGATAGAATTCCAGGTATTTTTTATCATCAGATACTTTCATCAGGCCACTGTCTGCTACTGTTATATCATCTTGCAGGTTGTAATTTTTCTGATAAATAATCACGTTCCTGATAACGCCATTGGGTTCTTTTTTTCCAATCTTAATTACAAAACCGTCCAGCTTATCGTAGAACACGCCTTCTTTTATATCAAGCGCAGGCTTGGTAACAATGATATCGTACTTAAGTGTATTTAATTTTAGCTGGGCACGGGGTATAATATAATTATTAAAAACAAACGCAATTGCCGTAATGAAAATACTGGTCACCAATAAGGGGCGCATAAAGCGCAGTAGCGGTATGCCTGCAGATTTAATAGCCACCAGTTCAAAAGTTTCTCCCAGGTTGCCAAACGTCATAATAGAAGAAAGCAAAACCGCCAGTGGCAATGCAAGTGGTACCACAGAAGCGGTTACATAAGACATCAGTTTTGCAATGGTTAAAAAATCTAACCCTTTACCAACTATATCGTCTATATACAACCAGAAAAATTGCAGCACCAGTACAAAGAGTGTAATAAAGAAGGTGGCAATAAAAGGCCCGATAAATGCTTTAAGAATCAGGCTGTCTAATTTTTTTATCACGCTGTTTTATTCTTCTGATTTATTGTATTTGTGCAATTCGGGTTAATTCGTGTAATTCGCGTTAATTCGCATATGCCAAAAATACAGCTTTCAACAGAGGAAATGCAATTGGTAAGCAATAGCCATTGGATTTTAACAAAGCACCGCATCATAGAAAAAGTGTATCATCTGTTTGGCAATTTATCAGAGCAAATGCAATCCGCTTTACAAGTGCCAGGCATTTTGCCCGAAGCTGTTTTATCATTGCCACCCAAAATTTCTAAAGGTGAACAGTATGAAGCCATGCCTTATGTGGTATTGGATTATCCCCGTTATTTTACTAAAGAAGATGTGCTGGCTGTAAGAAGTTTTTTCTGGTGGGGACATTACTTCAGCATTACATTGCATCTAAAGGGAAATTATTGCAAGCTCTATTATAAAAAAATAGCAGCCGCTGTGGCTGCAAAAAAATTAAATGATCATTATTTTTCTGTTTCAGGAAATGAATTCAGCTTTAACCTGGAAAGTGAAAATTATACGCAGGAAAATGTTTTTGTCCGCTTGGCAAATGAAGAACAATCCATTCCATTTTTAAAGCTCAGCTATAAAATACCATTTGAACAATGGCCGCATGCAGAAATGGAATTTATGCATGCGTTTCAGCAGCTATTAAATTTAATGCAGGATTAATTGCCTATGCGGTGAAGCAGATCTTTTACCTGGTAGTCCCAAAGCTGACTTTGATCTTTGATTTCTTTTTTCTCTGCAAAATCATTTATTATCAAAATCGTCTGATTGGTTACTTCAGATTTTTCTATCCTGAATTCGAAGTATTCTTCCTTAGGAGCAGCTAGCCAATGAAATTTTACAAACTTTTCTTCTTCACCTTCCATTATTTCCGCTTTTTCCACAGAACCGTTCCATGAAAAGCTGAATATATTGTCTCTTTCATCCACTTTATCTGCAAACCATTCCTGCAATCCAGCGGGTGTACTTAAAAATTCATATAGGATGGAGGGTGAACATCTAACCGGGTACTCCAACGTAAATAACTGTTTTTTACTCATTTCGCAATCATTGGTCTGATATTTCCAATGATGCAATAATAGAAAATAATTGAACGCAGCAAAATTTTAGTTTGTTTTTTTTATGCGAACGGAAGCCCGAATACAGCTGTTTTTATGATAAAGACATGATTTTTAGTGATTTATAGATAAATGAAGCTTAAAACCAGTCTAAAGAAATAAAATAGACAGATGAAAATAAATTCTCTATTTATAAAACAAACCAGATAAGAAAACCTGCTTAGCGAACGTTTAATTATGAGTAGATAAACCCTTTCAAACAAAATCATACAAAACTAAGTCCACCTATGAGTATGCGTCAACTTAAAATTACCAAATCCATCACCAACAGGGAGTCTCAGAGCCTTGAGAAATACCTGCAGGAGATTGGTAAAGTAGAACTCATTAGCCCGGAAGAAGAAGTTAGACTGGCAGGATTGATTAAACAAGGAGACCAAACAGCGTTGGACAGGCTTACCAAAGCCAATCTGCGTTTTGTGGTATCCGTGGCAAAGCAATACCAGAACCAGGGCCTTTCTTTACCGGATCTAATCAATGAAGGCAATCTTGGCCTTATTAAAGCAGCCCAGCGTTTTGATGAGACACGTGGTTTTAAATTTATTTCCTATGCTGTTTGGTGGATTCGCCAGAGCATTTTGCAGTCTTTGGCAGAGCAGGCACGTATTGTACGCCTTCCATTAAACAAAGTTGGATTAACCAACCGCATTCAGAAAGCATTTTCTCAGCTAGAGCAGGAATACGAAAGAGAACCTTCTGCCGATGAAATTGCTGATTTACTAAAACTTGATATTGATGAAGTAACATCTACACTTAGCATTAATGCCCGTCACGTAAGTATGGATACGCCACTTTCCGAAGGAGAAGATGGCACCCTGATAGACCTGATGGAAAACCCCAATGCTGTGCCTACTGAAAAAAATATAGAGCACAATGAATCGCTGAAACTGGAAATTGAGCGTTCACTAAAGGCGCTTACAGAAAGACAGAAAGAAGTGATTTGTTATTTCTTTGGCATCGGTATAGATCACCCAATGAGCCTGGAAGATATAGGCGATCATTTCAGCCTTACCAGGGAAAGGGTGCGCCAGATTAAAGACAAGGCCATCACCAAACTTAAAACAACCAGCCGCAGCAGAATTTTGCGCAGCTATTTGGGTACCTGATCTTTTAGAATCGTTACTATATTTGCAATCTTATATTAAGGTGAATGTTATCATACATTCACCTTTTCTTTTTATACCAAGGAAAATATTGACTGTATGTTTGAATCGTTAAGTGATAAGCTCGAGTCGGCGTTTAAATCCCTGAAAGGTGAAGCCAGGATTACCGAGTTGAATATTGCTACCACTGTAAAAGAAATCCGCCGTGCATTGGTAGATGCGGACGTAAACTTTAAAATAGCCAAAGAATTTACCGATAAAATAAAAGACAAAGCCGTTGGTGAGAAAGTAATCAATGCCATTAGTCCCGGGCAGTTGATGGTGAAGATTGTAAAAGATGAGCTGGCTGAATTGATGGGTGGCGTAGAGAGCGAATTCAACGCCAAAGGCAATCCCGCAGTTATTTTAATTGCAGGCTTGCAGGGTTCTGGTAAAACCACTTTCAGCGGCAAACTGGCCAATTACCTGAAAACAAAAAAAGGGCTTTCCCCAATGTTGGTAGCAGCAGATATTTATCGCCCTGCGGCTATTGATCAGTTGAAAGTATTGGGCAGCCAGATAGATGTAGATGTATACAGCGAACCCGAAAATAAAGACGCTGTTTCTATTGCACAAAATGCAGTAAAGGAAGCACGCAGCAAAAACAAGAACGTGCTCATTATAGATACTGCCGGTCGCCTTGCCATAGATGAGGCTATGATGACCGAAGTGGCCAATGTAAAAAATGCAGTAAACCCCAACGAGATTTTGTTTGTGGTGGATTCTATGACCGGCCAGGATGCAGTGAACACGGCCAAAGCATTTAATGATCGGTTGAATTTCTCTGGCGTAGTACTTACCAAATTGGATGGTGATACAAGAGGCGGTGCAGCATTGTCTATTAAATACACGGTAAACAAACCCATCAAATTCATTAGCAGTGGTGAAAAGATGGAGACGCTGGATGTGTTCTACCCCGAGCGTATGGCACAGCGTATCCTGGGCATGGGCGATATTACCTCATTGGTAGAAAAAGCGCAGGAGCAGTATGATGAAGCAGAAGCCCGCAAGCTGGAGAAAAAAATAAGAAAAAACCAGTTCGACTTTGAAGACTTTAAACAACAACTGGCGCAGATAAAAAAGATGGGTAACCTGAAAGACCTGATGGGCATGATACCAGGTGTGGGCAAAGCCATTAAAGATGTAGACATTAGCGATGATTCTTTCAAAGGCATAGAAGCCATGATAAACTCTATGACACCTTTTGAAAGGGCCAACCCGGATGTAATTGATCAAAACCGCCGCAAACGCATCGCCAAAGGCAGTGGAAAAGGTTTAGATGAGGTGAATGCTTTTATGAAGCAATTTGACCAAATGAAGCAAATGATGAAAATGATGAACAAAATGCCAATGGGAGGCAAGATGCCCGGCTTTGGAAGACGCTAGCTTTAATATTTTTTTAATAAATCATTAAATTTCTAAAAAAATATTTAAAAGAGTATAACAAAGTATAATACTAATTCAATCAAGTATTATATTTGGAAAATAAATAAGGATGGCTAATTTTGCAGTCCTTGTTTATACAAGATTAACCCTATTTCTTAACGCATTTAAATGTCTATTTAAAATGCCAGTAAAAATGAGACTCCAGCGCCATGGGTCTAAAAAAAGGCCATTCTACTTTATAGTAGTGGCAGATGCTCGCGCACCCAGAGATGGTAAATTTATCTCCAAAATTGGTACGTACAATCCATTAACCGTTCCATCCACCATTCAGCTAGATCGTCAACGTGCTTTAGATTGGTTGCACAAAGGTGCTCAACCAACTGATACTGTACGCCGCATTCTTTCTTTCAAAGGTGTATTGTACCTGAAACATTTGCTACGCGGTGTTTCTCTTGGATTGTTTGATGATGTAACTGCTATGACTAAGTTTGAATCATGGCACAAAGAACACGAAGCGCAAATCCTGAAACGTCAGGAAGAAAGCCGTCGTTCTAATCCACGTGGTGGCAGAAGACCACAAGGTGGAGGCAATCGTCGTCCTGCTAGACCAGCAGAAGGCGGTTCACACTAAGATTACAATCGTTAACCAACGTATACATTTCTATATCCCGACAGGTAACTGTTGGGATATTTTTTTACCCCCAACCCCCTAAAGGGAGTAGATGATCTTAAGAAAATGTTTTTGTTCAAGAAAATGTTTTCGTTTGTTTAGATACCAGCATCAGTTTTCATAGTATCATCGTTCCCACAATACTGTGGGAATCCTTTCATCTTTTGTACAAAAGGCAACTCAAGTATCCTATAAAATTTTCCAAACTAAATATTAGCAGTGCTTATAAAATAAAAGCAACTCTATAATTCTCAGCTTACGGAGTACTATTATCTTTGAACAGAGAAATTTTTTATTTAAACTAATAAACTCCCCTTTAGGGGTCGGGGGTGGTATGAACTACAACAGCATCGGAAAAATAGTGGCCAGCTTTGGTGTAAAAGGAGAGGTGATCCTATTGCATCACCTCGGCAAAAAAACATCGCTGAAAGGACTGGAGGCGCTTTTTATAGAAGTAGTCAAAGGAGAAATGTTGCCTTATTTTATTCAATCAGCAAAAATAAAAAGCGAAGAAGAAGTATACCTGAAGCTGGAAGGAATAGATACCAAAGAAGCTGCAGGCAAATTGCGGCAAAAGGAAGTGTGGTTTACAGAAGAAGCTTTTGAAAAATATTCTGCTAAATCTTCTATTATTTCTTTACTCGGCTTTCGTCTTATAGATGAAGGAACAGATCGCGGTCCCATTCTTGAAATTATTGAACAACCTCACCAGATGCTGGCACGGATAGATCTTAGCGGCAAAGAAGCACTCATTCCCCTGCATGAACAAAGCCTTCAGAAAATTGATAAAAAGAAAAAGGAAGTGCATGTAGTGCTGCCGGAAGGTTTGCTGGACGTGTATAGATAGCTGCTAGCTTTTGCGTCGTTAACGAGCTGCTAGCTATTAGCTGCAAGCTGCTAGTTCTTTTGCTTCGTTAATGTATTTCGTTCAATATTAATAAGAGGCAAAGTTTACTCGCCACGACAACTTCTAACTTGAGGCTTGCAACTCGTAGCTTTCCTCGCCGCGATGGCTCATAGCTCACAGCTATCAGCTCATAGCTTCTTCGTAACTTTATCCTTCATGCAATCTCCTCTACGCACCATAGCACATTTTGATCTTGACTCATTCTTTGTGAGTGTGGAGACGCTGAATAATCCAGCTTTACGCGGCATCCCTGTTATGGTAGGTGGCAGCGAACGTGGTGTGGTAGCTGCCTGCAATTACGAAGCCCGCAAATACGGCATCCATTCTGCCATGCCCATGAAAACAGCTATGAAGCTTTGCCCGCATGCCACCGTGGTAAAAGGCAGCAGGGGAGAGTACAGTCGCTTCAGCAGATGGGTTACAGAAATTATTGCAGCAGAAGCACCGTTATTTGAGAAAGCATCCATCGACGAGTTTTATATTGATCTAACGGGCATGGACAAGTACCATAATGCTTTTGAATGGACAAAGAAGCTTCGGGAGAAAATTATAGAAGAGACCAAGCTACCTATTTCATTTGGATTGGCTTCCAATAAAATGATCGCCAAGATGGCTACGGATGAAGCAAAGCCAAATGGTTTTTTGTGGGTGCCACATGGTAAAGAAACAGATTTCCTTGATCCCTTAAAGGTGAGTAAGATACCAGGTGTAGGCGCACATACTTACCGTTCTTTGTTGCAGGTAGGTATAGAAACCATTAAAGAATTGCGTGAAGCAAAACTGGAAATGCTGGAAAGATATGTTGGCAATTATGGTGTAGATCTCTGGCATAAAGCGCAAGGCAAACATGAAGGATTGGTACATGAATACCATGAAGCCAAATCTGTATCCACGGAAAACACTTTTGAAGAGAATAAAACTGATGTTAACTTTCTATTAAATGAGCTGGTGCGCATGACGGAGAAAATAGCTTTTGAACTGCGCAAAGACAATAAGATGGCCGGCTGCATGGCAGTGAAGATTCGCTACCCCGATTTTGAAACCACTTCCCGCCAGGTGAGCATTCCCTATACATTTTATGATGATGAACTGATACCAGTAGCTAAAGACCTGTTTCACAAGCTTTACCGAAAAGGACAACCCGTGCGCCTGCTGGGTGTAAGGTTAAATGAGCTTACGGGTGATGCTGTTCAAACCAACCTTTTTTCAGACACCCGAAAAAAAGCCTCCCTATACAAAGCCATAGACGATGTTAAAAACAGGTTTGGAAAGGATTTTATCACCAAAGCTACGGGCAAATAAAAAAAATAGTCTATCTGTTCTGTAGGGAATAGCTATATTTGTAGCCCTATTTTCCACTTTAAAATTTTCAATATGAGTTTAAGATTAGGCGACACAGTGCCAAATTTCCAGGCAGAAACAACTGCCGGTAAAATTGATTTTTATGAGTACCTCGGCGATGGATGGGGTGTTTTGTTTTCTCACCCTGCAGATTATACTCCTGTTTGTACAACAGAATTAGGCAAGACTGCTTTATTGCAGGAAGAATTCAGAAAGCGCAATGTAAAAGCATTGGCGGTTAGTGTAGATCCACTTGATAAACATTTTGGTTGGGTAAAAGACATCAATGAAACACAAAGCTGTAATGTTGATTTTCCTATCATCGCTGATGAAGACAGGAAAGTAGCAGAGGCGTATGATATGATTCACCCAAATGCTTCTTTAACTGCAACAGTTCGTTCATTATTCATTATCGGTCCAGATAAAAAATTGAAACTGAGCATCACTTACCCTGCTTCTACCGGAAGAAATTTTCATGAAGTGTTAAGAGTAATTGATTCTTTGCAGTTAACTGCTAACTACAGTGTTGCTACGCCAGCAAACTGGACTGCAGGTGAAGATGTAATTGTTGTGCCTGCTGTAAGCACTGAAGATGCTATCAAGAAATTCCCTAAAGGAGTTAAAGTGGTAAAACCATACCTGCGTTATACACCACAACCAAACGTAGACTAATTTAGTTTGTAAATATGGTTATTATGCAGAAGGGCCTTTGGGGCCCTTTTGTTTTTTGTGATGCAGCCGCGATTGCTTAATTTCCATAAAACTACTGCACATGAGAAAACTCCTAACTGCAACTCTCCTGCTTTTCTCCTCGCTATTGCATGCACAAAAAACAATTATTTATTGCGGTAAACTGATTGATGTAGTGAACAGCAAAGTGCTGAGCAATTACAGCATTATTGCAGAAGGAAATAAAATAACGGATGTTAAAGAAGGTTTTGTAAAAGCAGATCCAACTGATAAAGTAATCGATCTGAAAAATAAAACGGTGATGCCCGGCCTGATGGACATGCATGTGCATATAGAATCTGAAACCAAAAAATCCGGAGCTGCGGATCAGTTTACTACCAACCCGGCCGATGTGGCTTTTCAATCTACTAAATATGCTTATGTAACGTTGATGGCGGGCTTTACCACTGTCAGGGATTTGGGTGGTAGCGGTGTAAATATTGCTTTGCGCAACGCAATCAATAAAGGAATTATTATTGGCCCGCGTATTTTTTCTGCCGGTAAAATTATTGCTACCACAGGCGGGCATGGAGATCCTACCAATGGCTATAGAAAAGATTTGATGGGCGATCCGGGTCCTTATGAAGGTGTGATAAACGGACCAGATGAAGCAAGAAAAGCAGTAAGGCAACGCTATAAAGATGGTGCAGATCTTATTAAGATTACGGCTACCGGCGGCGTGTTAAGCCAGGCGAAAGATGCATCCGGTGCGCAGTTTACAGAAGAAGAAGTTAAAGCGATTGTAGAAACTGCAAAAGACTACGGCTTTAAAGTTGCAGCGCATGCGCATGGTGCAGAAGGAATGAAAAGAGCCATTCGCGGCGGGGTTACTTCTATTGAGCATGGCACCTATATGGATGATGAAGCCATTGAGTTGTTTAAAAAATATGGTACCTGGTATGTGCCCACTATCATTGCCGGCAAGTCTACTGCTGACTCCGCAAAAATCCCTAATTACTACTCAGATATAGTTACTCCCAAAGCCCTGGCCGTTGGCCCTAAGATACAGGCCACATTTACCAAAGCATATAAAGCGGGAGTTAAAATTGCTTTTGGAACAGATGCCGGAGTTTATAAACACGGAAAAAATTATATAGAATTTCAGTATATGGTAGAGGGTGGTATGCCTGCTTTGGAAACCATTCGTTGTGCTACTATACACGCAGCAGATTTGTTGGGTGTAATGGATCGTTTGGGGTCTATTGAAAAAGGAAAGATAGCAGATGTAGTTGCTGTTGACGGAGATCCCTTAACAGATATACAAGCAATGGGCCGCGTAAAGTTTGTAATGAAAGAAGGTGTTGTTTATAAAAATGAATAGACAGAGTTTCTAAATCTTTGTAAATATCAACACAATCGCCGAACAAAGTTCGGGAAGAACATAAGCTGTACGAAGTCGGAGACTTCGTACAGCGGAGCGTAGCATAAATTTTCCCCTCAATAAAATGTCTATGAAAGCCATTGCGAAGTAATCTCTGTGTATCGCCTCAATGCTTCAACGAATAATGTCGCCTCAATGAAATCTCTGTGCAACCTCCGTGCTCTACGTGTCTCCGTGGCTAAAAAAATTACCACGGGAAATCTGCATCATAAATATATCTTCCTGCAGGTGGCAAAGGCTTGCGTGGCAATAATTCACTGCGCATAGCAGTCTGATAAACGAACGCCGCAACAATAACCGCAGCTTGACGCATATCGTCTATAAAAAGATGGTCGTAGGTGTCCATATTGCTATGATGTGTACGTGTTTCATACTCCAATGGGTCTTGTATAAATTGAAACCCAGGTATACCGACCGCATCAAATGAAATATGATCGGTAGAACCTGTATTGCTTGATGTAATACCAGTTGCGCCAAGATCATTAAATGGTTCCATCCATGCCTTGAAAATGGGACGCAGCTTCTCGTTGTTCTGCAAATAAATGCCACGGATTTTTCCAGAGCCATTATCAAGATTGAAGTAAGCAGAAATGTTTTTTTGCTCAGGCTTCAATTGCATATCCAAAGGATCACCAAAATGTTTTTTTACATAGCCAAACGAACCATAAGGACCTTGTTCTTCCCCGCCCCACAATGCAACGCGTATGGTTCGTTTAGGTTGTATACCCAATATTTTTAGAAGATGCATTGCTTCCATTACAACAGCGCAGCCTGCAGCATTATCTGTAGCACCGGTGCCGCCATGCCATGAATCCAGATGGCCGCCCAGCATTACAACCTGGTCTTTTAGTACGGGATCTGTGCCGGGTATTTCGCCTACAACATTGTAACCAGTCAAATCATCATCATAAAAAGTGTTTTGCACTTCCATTTGCAATTGTACGCCAATGCCATCCTGCAGCAGGCGGATCATTTTCAAATAATCTTCCCTGTCTAATGATAACTCCGGCAGTGTAGGTGCATATTTCTTTACATAGGCCGGACCGCCTCCGCTAAAGAAAGTACCATCCCTGCTACTACCACTGGAAGTAAGCAATGCTACTGCTCCTTTTGATTCTAGGTATAGTTTGGTGTTATAATCTTTTTTTGTAGCCAATGAATAAGCATCTACTTCTTCGCGGCTTATCATATCTGCATCTGGTAATTTGTTTAATTGTGTATCTGTATAGCGGGTAGCATTAGGCTCAAAAGGATCGCGGATAGCAGTACCGCGTGGCTTCCTGATAACAATTTTTCCTTTAAGCGCATCGCCCAATTGATCAATGCTGGCGCTATCAAAATTATTCAGCAAAATAACTGGCGCAACAATAGCACCATTTGTTCCTTTTGTCCACGCTTGCGGATATGCGATGATGTTTTCGTAATATGGTTGTTTTAATGCCACGAAAGATTTCTCCGTGCTCCATCCTCTGCCAAACTCTCCCCATGCCTCCGGGCCCGCATTTTGCAATCCCCAATCTTTAAATGTTTGCGTTACCCAACTAATGGCTCTTTTATATCCGGGAGAATTGGTGAGCCTTGGTCCGCATACATCTGTAAGTATATGCGCAATGCTGGCCACCTGTGAGTGTTTGTTTTCTGCATCTCTTATTTTGCTTACCATGCCAAGGTCTGCTTTATCTGGTTGCGCCAATACGAATAGTGGTGAAAAACAACAGAAGATTATGCTGCAACGAAGTATTGTTTTCATGCGTGAGTTGATTATGCCTACAAATTACCAAATCATCATCAAATGAAGAAGGAGCAAAAATCATTGAGTGTTTTCTTACAGGAAGCAAAAAATAAAACGCCCAGTATGGGTGAGAAACGAATGATTTTCATAGCAGGTAATATTAGCCCGGAAAGATAAGCTGTATATATTTTCAGATTTGTGCGATGCTGTTTTAGCTACTCCACTTTCTCAACTGCTGCAGCAGTGCTCGAAGATCTTTAGGCAAGGGTGCTTCAAAAGTTTGTATTTCGCCGGCAGGGTTGGTAAAACTAAGTTGTGCTGCATGTAATGCAAGTCTTTGTAAAATAGGTCTTTCTTCTTCTGCTGATTTTGACAGGTTGAATTTTTTCTTGAAAGAAGAAAGCAGCAATGGCTGTGCATCGCCATATAATTCATCACAAACAATGGGATGGCCGAGGTGCTTCATGTGTACACGTATCTGGTGTGTGCGGCCTGTAAGGATATGAAACTCCATCCAGCTAAATAGTTTGAATTGCTCCAGCACTTTATACTCCGTAACAGATGGTTTTCCTTTTGCATTTACCATCATCATTCCTTTTTGGGAATAATGTTCTGCAATAGGTTCATCAATTACACCATTTGCTTCAGTTAGCTTTCCAGTTACAAGTCCGTTATAAATTTTACGTGTACTTCTTTCTTCAAATTGCTGCGAAAGAAACTTATGGGTTTCTTCATTTTTTGCAAATACAATCACGCCGCTGGTAACGGCATCTAACCTGTGTACTGTAAAAATGCCACCATACCTGTCTATTAAAAAATCTTTTAACGATGGTTGAGATTGTGTTCTGTCTGGAATAGACAACAAGCCTGAAGGTTTATTCAGGACGATAAAATTCTCATCTTCGAAGAGAATGATGTCGGCAATATTTTTAAAAAAAGGCCGTGGTGTTTCCTGCTGTTCTGCATCCTGCTCTATATTCATTTCTTTTCAGCTTTTGGGGTAACAGGTTTGGTTGCTTTCTTCACCCTGTCTGTTTTGGTTTGCGGGTTAAAATGTTTTAGTATACGCACTTCTTTTTCTGTTAGAAAACGCCATTTGCCTCTCTGCACATTTTTCTTGGTAAGGCCAGCATACGTTACACGATCAAGGTTGCGTACATCGTAACCCAAATGTTCAAAAATGCGGCGAACAATACGGTTGCGTCCGCTATGTATTTCTATGCCAATAATTGTTTTGTCTTTAGGATCTGTGTAACCAAGACTATCTGGTTTTATAAAGCCATCTTCCAGTTCCAACCCAAATTGTATTTTTTCAAAATCTGCTTTGGTAAGTGCTTTATCCAGTCTTGCTTCGTAAATTTTTTTGATCAGGTTTTTAGGGTGAGAAAGTGTTTGTGCCAGTTCGCCATCATTGGTAATTAATAAAACACCAGATGTATTGCGATCTAAACGCCCAACTGGATATACGCGTTCTGCAGTGGCTTTGCCAATTAAGTCCAAAACTGTTTTTCTTCCTTCCGGATCTTCCAGTGTGGTGATATAATCTTTGGGTTTGTTTAATAAAATATAGACCAGGTTTTTTGATGGCCTGATGGGTTTGCCTTTAAAACTGATGTTGTCTTTATCAGAAACTTTGGTGCCCGGTTCAGTAACAACAACATTGTTTACTTTCACTTCTCCTTTGCGAATAAAATCTGCAGCATCTCTTCTGGAGCAAACACCGCTATGTGCCACATATTTGTTTAAGGGCATGCTAGCATCATTGGTTTGTGCAGGTTTTGTGCTGGATGTGTTTTTGGTAGGAACAGTTTTAGCATCCGTTTCTTTTTGCTGACTGGCAACTACTTTTTGTTTTCTTTTTTCTTCGAAGCGTTGTTCTATGGCCGCTGATCTTCTTTTTTGGCCAATCGCTTTTCCTGTTTAAAAGATTCTTTACGGGCGGCGTTGCTTTTCTGGTTGATGAATTTCTGAAATCCCTGGTTCTTGCTCATGCTTAAAATTTTGCTGTTTTACAACAGTAATTGATGAGCTGCAAAGATAATAAAAGACCCCCGCTTTGCAGCATTTAATAACTGCGTTGCGGGGGCCTCTTTATCAATCAGATACTTCTCTTATTTGGAAAAATCTCTTCTGTGGTGTTGACCTCTCATTTGCTCCAATTGTTGTAACTGGTCTGGAGTTAATATAGTTTTTAATTGCTCTTTCTGTTGAATTACCAGGCTTTTCATTTGCTCACGTTTTTGATCCTGGCTCAATGAATTATCCTGGTGAATGGTTTTCATTTTTGCCATCATATCTGTGCGAATCGTTTTCATCTGGCTGGCTTGTGCATCGCTAAGACCCAGTTTAATTTTCATTTTTTCTGCCCTGGCATTTGCGTTTACTTTCGCCATTTTCATTCTTTCTTCCTTCATTTTAGAAAGCTGGTCTTTTTGAGCTGGTGTAAGCAAAGCCTGCATTTGATCTCTGCGATCTTTATTCAATGAAGCCATTCTTGATTTAAATTCCTTCACAGTTATTTCATCGTGCTTTTTAAGATCCTCCATTTTTTTATGGAAATCGCTATTGATTGTTTTCAACTGTTGCTTTTGTGCGTCTGAGAAGTTGAGTTTCTTTGCCATCATATCCCTGCCATGTCCACGGTGCATAAAGCGCTGGTGTTGGCCTTTGTGTTGCATGGGTTGATCTGGTTGTTGCGCATTTACTGAGATGGCTGCTAGTAATATAACCGCCATACTTACTATTACTTTTTTCATGATTTTTATTTTTTAAGTACAGTAGAATAGACGGAGCGCTGTATAAGAAGTTTAAAGCAGGAAGGCGTTTTAGCCTAA
Source organism: Chitinophagaceae bacterium (assembly GCA_047602295.1). Lineage (GTDB taxonomy): Bacteria > Bacteroidota > Bacteroidia > Chitinophagales > Chitinophagaceae > JACMLD01. The sequence goes on from JASGHP010000001.1 coordinate 1,279,693, forward strand.
ATGGTAAAATACAAGGATTAACGGATAAGCATGGTTATACAACTGTTAAAGGAATAGAGTACAGTATAAAGTATTTAGTATACAGACTTGGTCGCCAAGATTAACATGAAATTAAAGCGTGGTAAATAAAGCCGTTTTCTAGATCCGAGTGTCTTAATACTAAATACTCTATACTAAATACTAGCTCTAGCTCTTGTTCGCCAACTGCCCACACGCCGCATCTATGTCTTTACCACGGCTTACACGCAATCTTGCATTCACACGATTTTTTGCAAGATGGTTCATGAATTTTTCTACTACTTCCGGATCGGGTTTGCGGAAGGTAGCCATGTCTATGGGATTATACTCGATGATGTTTACGAGATCTGCGGGAACCTGCCGATAAATTTTTACCAGTTCATCGGCATCTTTAATAGTATCATTAAAATCTTTGAAGAGAATATATTCAAACGTTATTTCGTTGCCGGTTTGTTTGTAAAAATAGTTAAGTGCTTCTATCAGCGATTTAATATCGTTACTATCATTTATCGGCATTATCTGGTGACGCTTTGCATCATTGGCTGCATGCAATGAAAGCGCCAGTTTAAACTTCACTTTATCATCGCCCAGTTGTTTTATCATTTTTGCAACTCCGGCTGTAGATACTGTAATCCGGCGTGGGCTCATGCCCAATCCATCTGGCGAAGTAATTTTTTCTATCGCCTTCAGCACATTTCTATAATTGAGCAAAGGCTCACCCATACCCATAAATACAATATTGCTCAGCTTTCTATCGTAAACCTTTTCGCATTGTTGGTTAATAAGTACTACTTCATCATAGATCTCATCAAAGTTGAGGTTGCGTTTGCGATCCATATAACCGGTAGCGCAAAACTTGCAACTAAGCGAGCAACCTATTTGTGAAGAAACGCAGGCAGTTTTTCTATCGTCTGTTGGAATCAGCACACCTTCTACCAGGTGACCATCGGTGGTTTTAAAACGGCTTTTAACAGTGCCGTCTTCAGAGTATTGAGTAGCGTCTGTGTGCAACGCAGGCAGGCTAAAATGATCGGCCAGTTTTGTTCTTAGTTCTTTGCTAAGGTTGGTCATAGCCTCAAAACTGTGCGCCTGCTTTAGCCACAGCCATTCGTATACTTGCTTGGCCCTGAACTTCTTCTCGCCCAGGGTGTTGAAATATTCTTCCAGCTCATGCAGCTCCAGGTGCCTGATATTCTTCTTTGCTGTTTCTGTCATGCCGCAAAGATACGTTCTTATATTTGCCCCTAATAATGTGGAAATATGAAAATGTGGAAATGTGATAATAAGGGATGGTCAAAAAGATAGCGGTTAAAATCAATTGATTATTAAGAAAGTCCGTAGGACTTAAACTTCGATAACCCTTGCAAAATTATTTATGAAGACAGCATATATAATAGACGCAATAAGAACTCCAATAGGAAAATATGGCGGTGCGCTTAGCAGTGTGCGGTCGGATGATTTGCTGGCACATGTACTTAAGGCATTGCTTGCACGCAATCCCGGAATAGATGTGAATGCAATAGAGGATGTAATAGCAGGTGATGCCAACCAGGCTGGTGAGGATAACCGAGATGTGGCAAGAATGGCGGCATTGCTGGCGGGCTTGCCGGTTACGGTTGCGGGTAATACCGTGAACCGTTTGTGCGCCAGTGGGCTGCAGGCTATAATGGATGCTGCACGTGCGATAATGTGCAATGAAGGAGAGATTTATATGGCGGCCGGTGTAGAAAGCATGACCAGGGCGCCATTTGTATTGGCCAAGCAAGGTGGTGCATGGAACCGGAATGCAGAAATGTTTGACAGTACCATTGGTTGGCGTTTTACCAATAAAAAGCTGGCGGCGCAATACTATCCATACAACATGGGAGAGACTGCTGAAAATGTAGCCAAACAATGGAATATAAACAGAGAGCAACAGGATGTATTTGCATTGGCCAGCCAGGAAAAATATTTTAAAGCACTTGAAAGAAGTATATGGAAAGAAGAGATTGAAGGAGTAGAAATTTTTGGTGGTAAAGAAGAGAAAATATTTTTTTCTGCCGATGAACCACCGCGTAAAACTTCTATGGAAAAACTGGCTGCACTAAAACCGGCTTTTGCAAAAGATGGAACGGTAACAGCTGGTAATGCCAGTGGTATCAATGATGGGGCTGCTGCATTATTAATGGCCTCTGAAGAAGCAGTAAAGAAATACAACCTGAAGCCCATGGCGAGAATAATTTCTATGGCTGTTGCAGGTGTTGACCCTTCTATTATGGGGATCGGGCCGGTGCCTGCCAGTAAAAAAGCGTTGCAACGGGCAGGTATAACCGTAAATAATCTTGACCTGGTAGAATTGAACGAGGCTTTTGCATCTCAATCGTTGGCGTGTATTCAAGATCTTGCGTTGGATGCTGCTAAAGTAAATGTAAATGGCGGATCGATTGCGATTGGTCACCCGTTGGGTTGCAGTGGTGCACGCATTAGTACTACTTTACTCCATGAAATGCGGAGGCGTAAAAGCAAATATGGATTGGCAACCATGTGCGTGGGTGTAGGGCAGGGCGCAGCAATTGTGTACGAAGGTTTATAAACTATTTCCATTCAATCTGCAATTTGATTTTTTAAAACAATAATTATGTGGCAGGATGCAGGATTTCTAAGCGGTAAACCAGATACTAAAGCAGCTATGAAGACGCTGGCGCATTACATTGCCAGTATACCGGCAAAATATGATGCATTGGATGAAACAGCGTTGTTACAAGCAACTGCTCCAGGGAAATGGAGCCGCAAACAAATACTGGGACATTTAATTGATTCTGCAGTAAACAACCTGAAAAGATTTACAGATATACAGTTTGTTGCCCAACCATATGTTGTGCAGGCATATCAGCAGGAAGAATTAGTAATGGTAAACAATTACCAGGAGCTGCCTTTGCAACACCTGCTACAACTCTGGCAATTGCTAAACCAGCAGATTGTTTTTATAGTAGACAATATACCTGCCGAGAAAATGCATTATGCAGTGAACCCGCAATACAATAATAACGAGACAAAAACACTTGCGTGGATTATATGCGATTATGTGGCGCATATGGAGCATCACTGGAAACAGGTTTTTTAAATTTTTTTCCTTTCGCCGGTTTTGTATCTTTCCTTAAAACTTACGGTATATGAAAAAAAGCATTCAATTGTTTTTATTATTGTTGGTTGTAGGCAGTGCTGTGCATGCACAGGATACAACTTATAAAGAATTTGTTGGCAAGTACAAATTTCCTGCGGGAAGTGTAGTGGAAGAAGTAATAGTAAATCTTGAAAGTGGCGCATTAAGCATGAATTCTTCAGCAGGAGCATCTGCTTTAGAAAAAATAAAAGGCGATACATTTAATGTGGTAGCTTTTAATGGCATTGCAGTTTTTAAAAGAGACGAAAATAAAAAAGTAATTGGTGTGCATGTAGACGCAAGTGGTTATGTGTTGGATGGTGAAAAAGAAGCAGCTAAGCTTAACAGTTATGATGCTATTATGGAAGAAGAAAAGTTGCTGAAAATAAAACAACAGTTGCAGGAACAAATTTTATTTAATAATCGTAAGCTTAAACCTAACCTGAGTTTGTTATAGTTGAAAATGAAAACTGCCAAATATTCCAAATTTGCTGTTGGAATTTTGAGTAGTTGGTGGGGGAACGCCTGCAGGTGTAATAAGCGGTGGGGCAAAACGCCAAACAAGATCTACACGAAATACTTTGAAAATATTATCTAAACCAGTGCCAGCTTCTATATAGGGCTGGCCTTTTAATGTACGCAGACGATAGCTGCCATAATCAACATGATTAAGACGGCGATTGGCATCTGTTAAATCTCCCCAAACAGCTTTTACATTCCAAAACTGGCGCATGTTTGTTTTGCGCATAAAGGGCAAAAGGTTTATCAACTTCTTTTCAAAATTATGCTCTACATTGAAGCCTGCATATTGATCGCTATAAAATTCAAAGCGGTTCATCAGGTTGAAACCATCTTTGCTGTAATAATAAATTTCATTGCCGGGGTGTAATTCCAATAACATAAAAGGCAAAGCTTTGCTGAAAATTTTTCCCGCATACGCTCTATAAGTTACGGCACCCCAACCATGCAACCGAAACTTTTGTGAAATCTGCCCATGCAGTTTCTTATAATCATATTGTCCCCCCAAAAAATTATTAAACCCTTGCGAATAGCGAAGCTCATAAACAGGATGGCTGCCATGCAGTTTTATATCTTTTCTATGCGTAACAATCTTTTTTTCGCCTGGTGCAAAACGAAGCTTAAGGCCTAGCTCTGCGCCGGTAACATCTTTGCCGCTGGGGAATAAAGAATCTTTATGAGGCAACGGTGCAAATGTTTCATAACTGGTACGCAACAGGAAAGGTTGCACAGAAAAACCGTTCTGCCATTCTTTGGTGGCATTAAAACGAATTTCATTTATCAGCATAAATTTTTGCCGAATACCAGGTCTGCGTATCAACTGGCTGAACATGTTATCTATCGTCACATCGTCGTCGTTGTAAAGTGCTCTGCCATTGTCAAGGTCTTGTGTGTATGAAGCGTGAAAGGAATAGCCACTCTTGCCCGGGAATTTATATTTTACTTCTGCTTTTCCTTTCAAAGCTTTATCTCCAAAGCCATAAGCCAGGTAGCCATGCAGCAATAATTGTTTGCTGAATTTTTCTGTTGTGGCCAGGTCAAACCTGATGCGTAGTTTTTCTAATTGGTTACGACTTACCCATTTATACCACGGGCCAATTTCTATCTTGCCTAACTTTTTTCTGCCGTCTACAATAAACTCCAGCGTATTGGTGTATTTTTTAAACAATGGAATGGTTACCAAAGTGTCAATCATTTTGTACACTTTCTGTTCATTTGCACTTAATGGCTCTGGTCTGCTTTGCTGCCAGAAAGTACTGCCACGCAAACGGGCACTATCGTCAATATTTACCTCTTCTTTTTCTTTATTGGTAGCTAAAGTATTTGCAATAAAAGGCTGATTAACCAGCACATTGTTATACATGCTTGTTTTGCGTGCAACAACAGACAGTTTGTTTTTTTTCATGGGCGAAATGTCTGCCACAAATTTGTCTTTCATAAAAACCCAGGTGCTGTCATTTTTTTGTACAAACTCCTGCACAATACTGAGTTTGTTTACAAAATTGATATTGGCAGAAGGGGAGATAGCCAGGTTTATTTTTTTTACCGCCCAGGTTTTATTGTGTACCCAGCAGTCGCCATAGAAAGTATTTTCTCCTTCTCTTTTTGGATAGAAGAAAAGATGAAAATACCTATCGCCGGAAATGTACTGCGTGTCTGCACCACGATAATTATAATAATTGCTGCCCTGGCTGCTAAGCGGGCTAATAAACTCTTTTCCAAAAATCATCATGAAGTTTTCATAAGAGTTGATGCGCTGATTGGTTCCTCCAATAAACTGCATTACCGTCTCATTCTTCATGCCGGTAGTTTGTATAGCTTTAATGTTCTCTTTCGATTTGTAGGGGCTTGAGCTATAATAATAGTCTGATAACGCCTCACTGATAAATACAGGCAGAAAGGGTTGTTTTTCTGATACGCTGTCAATGTTATCCAATATAAAACCAAAAGGCCTCAACAATTTATACTGGTTAAAACCATCCCTGCTGATGTTATTAATATCGAACTCTATTTTATTATACAGTTCGTAGCTATAAGAATCGAATTTGTAAGGATTGTTGACGGGTTTGCTTTTTACAATGCGCTTCCACCAAAGCAAACCTTTATTATAAGTATGAGAAACAATTACACTGTCTGCTTCTTTTCCTTGCACCATTGATAGTGAAAGTGCTGCGGTATCTTTTCCTGCCTTGATAGGTATTAAAAGGTTTTTATAGCCTACATAGGTAATCAGCAGCGTATCATTTTTTGTATTGTGATAAGGAAGGTGAAAATTGCCCAGGCTGTCTGTAAGTGTGCCGCGTTTGTTAGATTTCAACATTACGCTGGCGAAAGGAATTCTTTCTTCCGTAAACTGGTTGCTAACAGAACCGTGGATGATTTTTTCCTGTGCATGCAGGCAATTGCTTATTGCTATTATTGCAATAACAGCAAAGCATACCCGCGAATAATAATAACGAGGAGCATGCAAAAAAACACGATGTATTTTTCCTGCAGTCAGCATTCAGGGTGTTGAAGGTTAGGTTAGCGATGCCAAAATGCGGCATTATGTGGCTTTGGATAGCGATTGGATAGGTATAAATATAGAGATTAAAATGGCATTAAAGAAGACTCCGGGCGGTTTTTTTTCAATAAAAATCAACGTGTTTTCAACGATGAATGATGTTTTTATAAAATACTGTTTAATAATTATTTACAAGGAGAAGTTATATTCTTCAACAGACTCCTGGGATACATTTTCTTGCTTACCAGTGTGAAGGTTTTTAATAGAGCAGGTATGCTCTGCCAGCTCTTTAGTGCCTAATATAACTGCATAGGCAATACCTTTTTTCTCGGCATATTTAAATTGCTTATCAAACTTTACTGTTTCAGGATATATTTCTGCGCTGATGCCGCGGTTACGCACCTGCTGCATCAGTACAAAAGCACGTTGGCTCTCCATTTCGCCAAGGTTGAAAAACAACACCCGTGTGCCGGTTTGTACTTCGGCAGGAAATAATTTCAGTTCTTCCATTACATCATAGATCCTGTCTACACCAAAAGAAACGCCCACTCCTGGTACGTTGGGCACGCCGAATGTGCCGGTAAGATCATCGTAGCGGCCGCCGCCGCCAATAGAACCCATCTGAACAGATTGGGCTTTCACTTCAAAAATGATCCCGGTATAATAGTTTAACCCTCTTGCCAGTGTAAAATCAATTGTAAAGGTTGAATCGAAAGAAACGATGGCAGGATAGTTAACAAGAAATTCAATTTCTTCAATTCCTTTTTTACCGATTTCAATGTGACCTAATAATTTTTTTATTGCTGCTATTTTATGATCGTTGCTGTTTTCAATAAGCAGGTAGCTTTCAATAAAACTGATTTGCGTGGCTGATAAGCCTCTTGTGGCCAACTCTTCTTTTACTTTATCAAGCCCAATTTTATCCAGCTTATCAATAGCAATGGTAATATTTACCAGTTGCTCTGGCCCACCACAGGCTTCAGCCAATGCCGCCAGTATTTTTCGGTTGTTGATTTTTATTTCTACGGCAATGCCCAGGGTTTTGAAAGTGCTGGCATAAATAAGCGCCAGTTCCACTTCATTTATCAGCGATGTGCTTCCTACCACATCAGCATCGCACTGGTAAAACTCGCGGTAGCGGCCTTTTTGCGGGCGGTCTGCACGCCATACCGGTTGCATCTGGTAGCGTTTGAATGGTAGTGTTAGCGATCCATGGTTCATGGCTACATAGCGTGCAAAGGGAATGGTAAGATCGTAACGCAGTGCACGTTCAGTTAAATCTTTATCGTTTTTGCCCAGCAATACTTTTTCAAAAGCAGTTTTTGCTTTGTCTGTGTTTTTAGGATCGCTTAAACCGTTATTAAGAATTTTAAAAATCAGTTTGTCTCCTTCTTCACCATATTTGCCCATCAGCGTTTCCATGTTTTCCATGGCAGGCGTTTCCAAGGGCTGAAAGCCATACAATTCAAACACAGATTTAATTGTATTGAAAATATAATTGCGCTTGCGTACTATTTCTGGTCCAAAATCACGGGTGCCCTGCGGTAAAGAGGCGTTTACTTTTGCCATTTCAACAATGCTTATTAATTCTGTTGTTTATTTTTCAGCCAGTGCTTTTTCAATTATTTTATCACAGGCTGCATCAATCATGTTATATACTTCATGGTAACCAGGCTCTGGCCCATACCAGGGGTCTGGCACATCTTCGTTTTTCCCGGGATGCAGTTCGTTCATCAGCAAATCAACTTTGGCTGCATTAAATTTATTTTTTGCAATCCATTTCATTTCGTCAATCACTTCCTCTGCCATTGCATAAACGACATCGTAGTTATCAAAATCGCTCACGGTAAATTGCCTTGCACGTTGCCGGCTGATATCAATGCCATGCTGCAATGCTACTTTTTGCGATAGCCGGTGCGGTGCTTCCCCGATATGAAATCCATTGGTACCAGCGCTGTCTATAGTCCAATGCAAACCTGCTTTTGCTGCCTTGTCTTTTAAAATGCCTTCTGCCAGCGGGCTTCTGCAAATATTGCCCAGGCATACCATCAAAATCTTCATGGCGGCAAAGGTAAGCAATGTGATAAATGTGGAAATGTGATAAATATGAAAATGTCTGCAAGTTGATAGAAGCTGCAGGGACCGAAATTGCCTGGTTTTTTAATTTTCACATTTGTCACATTCGTCACATTTCCACATTTTGTTTTTTATATTTAGTAAATGAAAGCCATATTGATATTTTCACTGCAACTAACGATTGCATTAACCTTATCAGCGCAGGACACTTTACCAGCCCGTGTTTATCACCTTGCCGATATGGCTACCGTAAAAGATTCAAGCAGGTACCGTTTGCAAATAATGGATGGCGCTACCAGCATAATGCCCAACCTGGAAGCACATCTCACCATATTGGAACCAGGCAAAGCAGCACACCCGCCACATACACATGCCAGCCAGGAAGAATTGATTATTGTAAAAGAAGGCATGTTGAAAGTAACCATCGCAGGAAAATCGAAAGTGCTGACAGCCGGCGGCATTGCGTACTCTTTTCCGGGAGATGAGCATGGAGCAGTAAACGTGGGCAAAACAAAGACCGCCTATTACGTGATCAAATACAGCAACCGTACGGGTGTAGATAAAGACAGGGTTGCCAAAGCAGGCGAATCAATATTGATGAATTGGAATGATCCGAAAGTAGATAAAACAGATCGTGGCGAACGAAGGAGCTTTTTCAACCAGCCCACACCGTTGTTTGGTAAGTTTGATATGCATGCTACCACACTTAATCAAGGGCAGGTAAGCCATCTGCCGCATACACATCGATCTGAAGAAATTTTAATTATCAGAACAGGCAAAGTAAGAATGCATATTGGCGATAATTTCTATCCAGCATCTCCGGGTGATTTGGTGTTTCTTCCCACAGGCGTTCCTCATGCTTTAGAAAACACAGGCAGCGGATCTACCAGTTATTTTGCCTTTCAATGGGAGTAAGATTTTACTGCGTTTCAATACTGCATTTGTTCACGTAACAGATGCAGCTATGTACCTCTAATCTGCGTCTTTAAAAGCTAACATTAAACATATTAAAATATAACACTGGTTTAATTTTTTTTGGATTAAAAGTGTACCTTAATCCAGATGTTTTATTAAACCAGTAAACATTTCACTGTATTAACGATTGTCTTTAACGGCATTAATAATTGCCTGGCTATTTATGAAATGTACTAGCTTAATTCTGTCCGTTTTTTTATTTGTTGCGAAGGCTTATGCCCAGCAGCCTTTAAGTGATTCAGTTTTCTATGCAATGTCTGTTAACGCTGTAACAGACGGGTATAAAAAACAGGTGCAGGACAATCTTCATATTTTTAATGGCATCGAGTATCTCCGCCCCGGTCATGGCGTAAAGGGAACACCATTTTTTTTATCGGACAGCCTGTTAACCGGTGCTGTGTTTTACGATGGAAATATGTATGAAAACCTGCCGATGCACTATGATGTTGTGTCAGACGATGTGGTAATAAATAATTACAGCAAAAACAATGAGATAAAACTGGTGCCGGAGAAGCTGTCTTATTTTCTGATAGCGCAACACCTGTTTGTACGTATTACGGCAGATTCTGCAACCCCTTCATTTATAAAAACTGGTTTTTACGAAAGGCTTTACGATGGCAAGATGTCTTTGTTTGCCCGTTATCAGAAATCCCCCAAATTATCTAACACAGGAGATTACACAACATTGTATGCCGAATACAATAACTATTATGTTTTGCTAAATAATACGTTTTACCATGCAGATAGCAAGAATGAATTTCTTGACCTGATGGCCGATAAAAAAGACGCGGTGAAAAGATTTATGAAAAGCAATAAAATAAAAATCAACAACAAAAATCCGGAAGCAGCTATGATACAGGTAGCGGCCTATTATTCTCAATTAAAAAACTGAAATGCGAAACTGCTGCCAAAAGGCATTTGCGTGCCTTTTTTTATTTTTTTCTTTTTTATTGGCCAATGGCCAGGATACAGCACGTATTACCGGCGAGTTTAACGGCGTCAGCTTCCGCGACTTTGTACGCAACGTAGAGTCTTCCACTTCCTGGCATTTCTTTTATGATGCAGATGAAACAGACAGCCTCACTATTAGTGTAAAAGCCAGCCGCAGCAAGCTGTCTGAAGTACTGGATATTGCTTTTGACAAAACATTGTTTCATTATGCTATTGATGGCAACCGCGTTTTTATAACCAGGAAAGCAGCAATCACTACTTCATTACCGGCAGATTTTTTTAGTACCAAGAAAAGTGGCGTTGTTACAGAAGATAAAAGAGAATTGCAAGTAGATGATCAGCCAAAAGAAAAACTGAAAGCAGCGGCAGAAAATAAATTGTACGTGATAGGTATTAAGGGCGGTAAAGACAATAAGTCGAATGCGTCGCTGGCAGGTTATATACGGGATATAAAAACCGGCGACGGTATAGTAGGTGCGTCTGTGTACCTTGACACGCCTGCAATAGGAGTGAATACAGATCAGTTTGGTTATTATTCACTCACACTTACAAAGGGAAGGCATACATTAACTGTGAGCAGTGTGGGTATGAAAGATGCAAAGCGACAGGTGGTGATGAATGCAGATGGTAAGCTGGATGTTGAGCTGCAGGAATATATTGGCACACTGAAAACAGTTGTAGTGTCTGCCGAAAAAAAATCCAATACACGCAGCCTGCAGATGGGTGTAAGCAAATTAAACATCAAGCTGATAAAACAGGTGCCGGTTGTTTTTGGGGAAGCGGATATTTTAAAAGTAGTACTGTCGTTGCCCGGCGTTACATCTACAGGTGAAGCCAGCAATGGTTTTAATGTACGCGGTGGGTCTACCGATCAGAACCTGATACTTTTTAACGATGCCACTATTTACAATCCCAGTCACCTCTTCGGATTTTTCTCTGCCTTTAATCCGGATGTGGTAAAGGGTATTGAGCTATACAAGAGTGCTATCCCTGAAAAATATGGTGGCCGTCTTTCGTCTGTGCTGGATGTATCGTTGCAGGATGGTAATAAAAAACAATGGACAGGTTCTGCCGGCATAGGTCCGCTTACAGGAAAATTTACATTGCAGGGTCCGCTTATAAAAGATAAAACATCTATTGTTGTTGGTGTACGCACCACGTATTCTAACTGGTTGCTGAATACAGTTCCTTCTGATGCTTATAAAAACAGCAGGGCCAATTTTAGCGATGCCAATATTAGGATTAGTCATTACATCAATGAAAAAAATACGCTTTATCTCACCGGGTATATCAGCAATGATAAGTTTAACCTGAACAATGACACCACTTATAAATACGGTAACAAAAACATTAACCTGAAATGGAAGCATAATTTCAATAACAAATCTGCTGTTGTTTTTACGGCTGGTGTTGATCGGTATGATTACAATATTACCAGCTCGGATAATAAAGTAAATGCTTTCAAACTTGGGTTTGATATTAACCAGGATTATTTCAGGGCAGATTTTACGTGGTCGCCCAATTACAGGCACACCATCAGCTACGGCTTAAATACGATTTACTACAAACTTCACCCCGGTTCTTTTACGCCATCTGATCCCCAATCATTGGTAAAGCCGAATATTCTTCAGTCGGAACAGGGACTTGAAAGCGCCGTTTATTTAGGGGACCAGTACGCCATTACGCCGAAGTTGTCTGTAAATGCAGGTTTGCGTTATGCCATGTTTAATTATATGGGCCCGCACGATGTAAATACCTACGCACCCGGTTTGCCAAGAGATACTTCCACAATCATCAGCACAACCAGCTATAGCTCCGGAAAATTTATCAAGACTTACCAGGCACCGGAAATACGTGTGGCGCTGCGTTATGCTTTTAACGACAGCACTTCAGTGAAGCTTAGCTTTAATACGCTGCAGCAGTATATTCATTCCTTGTCCAATACGGTGAATGTTTCGCCCACGGATATCTGGAAGCTCAGCGATCCAAATATAAAACCACAACAGGGCAACCAGGTTTCTCTTGGCTTGTATAAAAATTTTAAAAACAATACTATTGAAACTTCGGTTGAAGTATATTATAAACAAACCAAAAATTTTCTTGACTATAAAAGCGGCGCCAAAATATTACTTAATAGTCATATTGAAACGGATGTAATTAATACAAAGGGTAAAGCCTATGGCGTTGAATTCTTAATCCGTAAAAATGCTGGTAAGGTAAATGGCTGGCTCAGCTATTCTTTCTCCCGTACATTCCTGAAACAGGATGATCCTATTGCCGGTGAAACCATTAACAGGGGCGATTATTATCCTGCAAGTTTCGACAAGCCGCATAATGTAAACTTTATTGGCAATTACCGTATCTCTCACCGGTATAGTATTTCTATGAATGTAGTGTACAGCACCGGCCGCCCGATTACATTGCCTATTGGCGTATTTACACTGGGTGGTGCAAACTCATTGCTGTATTCAGACAGGAATCAATACCGCGTACCGGATTATTTCCGTACAGATTTTTCTGTAAACATCGATGGCAATCATAAAGTGCACCAGCGTTTCCACAATTCATGGTCATTTGGTATATATAATGTTACGGGCAGGCAGAATGCTTATTCCGTTTATTTTGTACAGGAGAACGGAAAAATTAATGGCTACCAGTTGTCAATATTTGGCACAGCCATTCCTTTTGTTACGTATAATATTAAATTTTAGAGCACGGATATGCAGAAGTTTGAAAGTTTATATATCGTATTTGTGTTGTTGCTGTTCTTTGTGGAATGCAGAAAACCTTATACACCTGCGGCACTCACAAAAGCTGATAACTACCTGGTGGTAGATGGTTTTATTAATACTGCGGCCAATGGTGTATCAACTATTGTTTTATCGCGAACAAAAAATTTAACCGATACAGTGGTTAGCATGCCAGAAACCGGTGCCTCTGTTGGTATAGTAAATGAATCTAATGTTGGATTTGCATTGCAGGAATCAACAACACCCGGCACTTATGTAAGCAATTCTTTAAACCTGGATAAAAACGGAAAACACATTCTGCTAATAACAACCGCTGCCGGTAAAAATTATCAATCGGATATTGTGACAGTAAAACAAACACCGGCCATTGACAGCGTTACTTTTCACCAGGATAACCTGGGTTTAAACCTGTTTGTTAATACACATGATCCTTTAAATAATACCAGGTATTACCGTTGGGAATATGTACAAACATGGGAGTATCATTCTCAACTGGAAACTCCCTGGGGCATTTCCAATGGACTGGTATATGCAAGAACGCCGGATCAGCAGGTGCATGTTTGTTATACAACCACGCCGTCTAACCATATTATTATTGGTACAAGCGCCGCACTTGCGCAGGACGTAATCAGTAACCAGCTATTAAATTCATTTTCGCAAGGCGATTCCACATTATGGTACCGCTCAAGTTTCCTGGTAAAACAATATGCCCTTACACCACAAGCCTATTCTTACTGGCAGATTATACAAAAGAATTCGGAACAGCTGGGAACACTGTTTGATTTGCAACCTTCTCAATTAACAGGCAATATACATTCCTTAACTGATGCCAATGAACCAGTGATAGGTTACATAACTGCTACTAATGAACAGCAACAAAGAATTTTTATCAATTTTTCAGACTTGCAGGGATGGTCGCGGGGAAACGGCTCTTATAATTGCCTGGTGATAAACTACCCCACAAATGCGACAAATTTTTTACTGGTAGATTATCCTGACCCAACCTATGGTCCATACTATTATGTAACGAACGGGCCACTGAAACTGGCCAAAAATGTTTGTTTGGATTGTACATTGAGTGGAGGTGTAACAACAAAACCCTCTTTCTGGTAACATAGGGAAATAACTATAGGATATTTTTTTAACCGGCTTAAAGTTAACCAACAGAAAATGTTTCGGGCAATTGCGAAATATTATTTATTGATACAATTGTTATGCATGACAATAGCCTGCAGAAAACCTTATCAGCCAGCAGTACTTGTAAATGGCGATAATTACCTGGTGGTTGATGGCTTTGTTAATATCGGTGCTGGTGGAATTACAAACATTATCTTATCCCGAACTAAAAACCTGGCGGATACCGTAGTGACAATACCAGAGCGGGGTGCGCAGGTGCAGATACAGGATGCAGCGGGCAATAAGTATACACTAACAGAGCAAAATGCCAATGGCAATTATGTAAGTACACCGCTTAACTTAAATAATAAAACCCAGTTTAAAATTTTAATTACAACAGCCGGTAATAAACAATATATATCTGATTTGGTAGACACACGCATTACACCGCCAATTGACAGCATCAGCTGGGAGCAGGATACCACTGGCGTACACGTATTTGCAAACACACATGATCTTTCAAACAAAACAAGGTATTATCGCTGGCAATATGTACTAACATGGGAGTACGACTCTCAGCTGGAAACACCCTGGGGTCTGAACGGCAATAAAATTTATGCCCGTGATGTAGACAGCCAGATTCATGTTTGTTACAACACCACCTATTCAAAAAATGTGCTGTTGGGCAATTCAGCCGCCCTCACCGCAGATGTTATCAGCAAGGGTAAACTTTTTATCATTCCGCAAAACGATTCTACACTTGCGCACAGGATGAGTATACTTGTAATGCAGTATGCGCTTACGCCGCAATGCTATGCATACTGGCAGATTATTCAAAAAAACTCAGAACAGTTGGGTACGTTGTTCGATTTACAACCTTCCCAACTGGAAGGCAATATTCATTCGATAAGCAACCCCAATGAACCGGTTGTTGGTTTTATCAGTGCTGGCACCATGGAACAAAAACGGATTTTTATCAGCAAAGACGATGTAAAAGATTGGAAAGCACAACCAGGAAGTTATCCCTGTGCAGTAAGAGCTATTCCAACAAATCCTGTTGACTTTTCAATATGGAGTTACCAGGATGACAGTTTTGTGCCCTGGTATTTTTCAGGTTCAGATTTGATGATTGCAAAAACTGCCTGTGTTGATTGCAGGTTAAGCGGGGGAACAACAGTTAAACCATCTTTCTGGTAAAATGAGAAAAGAACAAAAAATGAAATTAATGAATTGGTATATGAATAAAGGCGTGGTAGTATTGTTATGCTTTTTGCAGATTCATTTGGTTGCCTTATCTCAAACCGATGAAACCGGTGTACTGAAAAATAAATTTAATCAGTACCAGGTGAATAATTTCCAGGAAAAGATTTTTGTGCATACCGACAAGACTTTTTACACGGCGGGTGAAATTATCTGGTTTAAAATATACACTGTTGATGAGACTTTTAACAGGCCTGGGGCTATCAGTAAGGTTGCTTATGCAGAACTAGTCAGTGAAGATCAGAAAGCAGTTTTGCAGGCGAGGGTTGCTTTGGAAGAAGGTTCAGGAAACGGCTCATTCATTATTCCGGCTTCACTTGCATCGGGCAGTTATAAATTGAGATCGTATACAAGCCGGATGAAAAACTTTAGTGCCGATTATTATTACGAGCAACCAATCACCATTGTTAATACACTTAAATCGGCACAGCAAAAAGCTATTAGTTCTGCCAGGGAATACCACGTTAATTTTTTTCCGGAAGGCGGCAATCTTGTAAATGGCATTGCATCTGTAGTAGCTTTTAAAATAACTGATCAATACGGAGGCGGTGTAAATGCAAGTGGTGCTGTTGTAAGCGGTAACGATACTGTGAATCATTTTGAGACGGCAAAATTTGGAATGGGTAGCTTTTTACTACAGCCAAAGAAAGATGCAGCGTATAAAGCAGTAATAAAAATAAATGATACCACTGTTACTTACAACCTGCCGCAGGTGTATAACCAGGGATACGCTATGGGCGTTACAGGTGAATCTGCCGATGTTATAACTATAACGGTGAGTGCCAGCGACGGGTACAATAACCTGCCTGTATATCTTTTTGTACACAGCAGGCACCTGGTAAAGGAAGTGCTTGCAGCGCAACTAAATAACGGAAAAGCTGTTTTCAACATCAGCAAGGCAAAATTGGCGGATGGTATATCGCACATTACAATTTTTAATGCGCAAAAGCAGCCGGTTTGTGAACGGCTATATTTTAAGCGTCCTTCAAATAAATTGATCATTCATGCTAATGCAGATCAATCAGAATATGCCACAAGAAATAAAATAGGTATCTCTGTACAGGCTGCAGACAAAACGGGCACACCACAAGCTGCTGATATGTCGGTGGCGGTTTTTATGATTGATTCGCTGCAGACAATTCAGTATGACGATATACAATCCTGGCTGTTGCTGCAGTCTGAACTGGCCGGTAGAATAGAATCACCCGCTTATTATTTTAGCGACAGCAGTGCTGAAGTGATGTCTGCACTCAATAACCTGATGCTCACGCAGGGATGGAGAAGGTTTAAATGGGAAGATGTGCTCAATAATAAATTGCCTGCATTTGAATTTATTACAGAAAATGAAGGGCCTGTTATCAATGCTCTACTTACAGATAAAAAAACAGGTCTTCCGCAGCAGAATGTACTAACAACATTAACTGTACCCGGAGATATATTTGAACTGCGCAGCGGCATAAGCAAAGCTGATGGCAGTATTCAGTTTAATGTGAGCAACTATTACAGCAGCAATGAAATTATTTTACAAACTGTGAATGCGGCCGACAGTACCGTAAAAATAAATGTTGCCAGTCCGTTTTCTGATAAGTTTTCATCGACTGTTTTTCCAAAGTTTTTATTGCAGGACAAATGGAAAGAACAATTGCGCAACCGTAGTATTGGTGTACAGGCAGACAATGCTTACCTGGTTGAAAAGAAAAAACATTCGTTTGCAGTGCCCGCGGTTATTGACACCAATGCGTTTTATGGTAAGGCCGAGAAGCAGTATTACCTGGATGATTATACCAGGTTTATCACCATGGAAGAAGTATTGCGTGAATTTGTAATTGATGTAAGGGTTAGAAAACAATCTGATGGCTATCAGCTTAGGGTTGTAAACGGGCCTTATAAAACTTTGTTTGATCAATCACCGCTTATTTTGATTGATGGTGTACCTGTTACCAATGTTGACAAAATAATTGCATTCGATCCGCTAAAGATAAAAAGGATTGATGTGGCAACGCATCGTCATTTCCTGGGGCCGCTTGCCTGCGATGGTATTATCAGTTATAAAACCTACCAGGGAGATTTGGGCGGATATGAATTGGACCCAAATGCAGTAGTGATAGAGTATGAAGGATTGCAGCGTGAACGTGAATTTTATTCGCCAGTTTATGAAACCAGTACACAGAAAGAAAACCGCATTCCTGATCTTAGAAATTTGTTGTACTGGTCGCCTACAGTAAAAACGATCAAAGATGGCAAACAGCAATTGTCTTTTTATACCTCAGACGTAAAAGGCAATTTTGCTATTGTAATGCAGGGGATAACTTCAGATGGTTTGTCAGGTAGCAGCATTAGCACATTTACGGTAGATAAATAAACTATAAGATGTAAATGAAAATCCGTCTGCAAATAAACATGCAAACGGATTTTTATTTTGTATCGGTTTTTTATTCAGAAGTTTATTATGGCAATGCAAAAGCAACATACCAGCCGCCAGGTTTCTTGCCCCTTGCACCGCCGGCTGCTATTACCAAATATTGTTTGCCATTTACTTCATACATAGCGGGTGTAGCAAACCCTCCTGCTGGCAATTGGTATTCCCATACTTGTTTACCGGTTTTTTTATCAAAAGCCCGAATGCGTTCGTCACGGGTTCCGGCAATAAATATTAAACCGCTGGCAGTTACTACCGGGCCGCCATAACTTTCTGTGCCGGTAATAGGAACTCCTTTCTTAGTGAGTTCCGGAAATTCTCCTAACGGAACCGTCCACACGTAATTTCCTGTATTAAGATCAATTGCATTCAGAGTGCCCCACGGTGGTTTTACAGCGTTATATCCATCCTGGTCAAGAAACTTAGTCCAAATCTTGCTTGTATACAATGGTATGTAAGGAAAATCTTTTTTTACTGCAATGGTATCTGCATCGCTATGCTCGCTGATTGTTTTTGCTTGCTTCGGTTCTTTGTTCAACAAAAATTGAGCAATGGATTTCTTATCTGCATCAGGTATTTGTACAAATGCCGGCATTCTGCCACTACCTGTTTTAATTAAGTTGATGATATCATTTTCTGATCGTTTGCTTCCAATGTTTTGCAGGGTAGGAAATATTGTTCCACTTCCTTTTCTATCAGCGCCATGACAGGCAGCACAATTTTTAAGATAGAGGCCATTGCCATGTGTAAGAGAAGCTATCTCTTTATCACGTGTTGCCTGGTCAATCATTTCAAGCACCCATGCATCCTGGTTAGCATTCTGGTATAAAATTCCATCCTGATCAATAGCATTGCCGCCCCATTCTGCACCGCCACTGTAACCAAATAACAAAGTACCGGTTGTGTTAGGAGGCATAAACTTATTTACAGGTTGAGGGAATTGTGCAAGCCGTGCTTTTACAAAAGCGTGTGCTTCTGGTGAAATGTTAGTGATATCATCTTCCGAAGCAACTGTTTCTTTGGCGAATGGCAAAGGCTTTAATGGAAATTTTTGGGTTGCATACGGATGTTCACCCGGCAAACCGTTTACAGGAACAGCTTTTTCTTCTACCGGAAATAACGAAGTACCGCTATCTCTATCCAGCACATACACTTGCCCATCTTTGGTTGCCTGCACCACTACGTCTACCATCTTACCATCATGCTTAACCCTAGTTAAGTTTGGAGGACAAGGAATATCACGATCCCACAGATCATGATGAATAGTTTGGTAATACCATTTCATTTTACCGGTTTCTGCATCCAATGCCATAATGCAGTTGGCAAAGAGATTGCTTCCTTCGCGTTCACCACCATAAAAATCAGAAGCAGGAGAACCTGTTCCAAAAAATACGGTTCCTCTTTTTTCATCCACTACCAATCCTGCCCAGTTGTTTGCAGCGCCGATTTTTTTATAAGCATCTTTTGGCCAGGTATCATAACCAAATTCTCCCGGTTGCGGAATGGTATGAAATATCCATTTCAATTTTCCTGTCAACACATCAAACCCTCGTACATGACCGGGAGCAGCATCGCCACTCTCACTTACGCTGGAACCAATCACCAACGTATTTTTATAAACAACTCCTGGTGTAGTAGCAGTAACGGTAAGATTGTTTACATCATGACCAAGATTTGCATCAAGTCCTTCATGCAAATCAACTTTGCCATTTGTACCAAAACTTTCAACCAGCTTTCCATCTGCTGCATTCAATGCATAGAGTGTCGCACCGGCAGTATACAATATGCGTTTATCTTCTCCTTGTTGCCAATAAATAACACCTCTGTTGGTATTAAATTTTTGTTTGTCTTTTACAGGTTCAAATTTCCAAACCTGTTTACCAGTAGCAGCATCTATTGCGAAAACATTTAGTGAACCACTGGTGGCATACATAATGCCGTTTACAATAATAGGCTGACATTGTATTTCCCTGGGGCGTTGTAGACCACCTGCAATAGTATCTGCCGGATCTCTTGTATCAAACATCCAGGCAACTTTCAGGTTCTTTACATTGTCTGCTGTTATTTGTGTAAGTGGCGAGTAGCGGTTGCCGGCACTGTTGCCACCATAGGTTGGCCAGTCTTTGCCCGCTTCCCTGGTAAAAGGAGCATTATTTTTACAACCAGCTAATATTGCCAGGCCAATACCAGCAAGGGCTATGAAATATTTCATCTAAAATAAATTATGGTCGGTTTAGTGTGATGTTATATTGTTCTAACGGTTATGCTAAGACGCACCAGAACCAGATAATCTTAAATTTGTATTTTCTTCGGTCTTTTTATTGATAGCAGTAGCATTGGGGCCTTTTATGGCAATGATGGTAATGATAGCGGAAAGAAAAAGTGAGCCTGCCATAAAAATATAGGAAGCACCAAAGCCGCCCGTGCTGCCATTAAGATAACCAACAAGGTAAGATCCTGCAAAGGAACCAAGCGCACCAAAACTATTCACCAATGCAATGGCACCTGCGGCAACATTCTTAGGCAACACTTCTGTAATAACCGCAAAGAAAGGTCCGTAAGGAGCATACATAGCGCCGCCCGCAACAATTAATAAGATGAAGGAAAGCCAGAAGTTATTTGTGCCGACCATATACGAACCATAAAAAGCAATAGCGCCAATCAACAGGAATGGCCATACAAAGGCTTTTCGGTTGAGCAACTTATCAGAAAAATAAGAAACGCTTATCATGCTAATAATAGCCAATACATAAGGTGCTGCAGACAGCCAGCCAGTTTTTACGATATCCATATCCGGCGCGGCTTTAATAATAGAAGGCAGCCACATTACAAAACCGTATACGCCAATACTCCACAGTGCATATTGCAAACACAATAAAATAACTGTTTTTGATTTAAATGCTTCTGCATAATTTTTTACCGGCTTTATACCTTGCTGTTCCTGGTGCAATAAATTTTCTAAGCCATCTTTCTCTTCATCATTCAGCCATTTTGCATTTTTCGGCGCATCATCTACCAGTTTCCACCAGAAGAATGCCCAGATGATTGCGGGCAAGCCTTCATAAATAAACATCCAACGCCAGCCAACAGACTTAATAAGATAACCCGATAGGATAGACATCCACAACAAAGTGGCGGGGTTGCCCAATATTAAAAATGTATTTGCCCTGGAACGTTCAGATTTTGTAAACCACCTGCTTAAGAAGATAAGCATGGCAGGCATAACAGCGCTTTCAACAACGCCTAGCATAAAACGAATGATCACCAATAACGTGATATTGCTGATCATGCCCGTGGCCATTGCCAATGCACCCCATAGTATTAGCGACCAGAAAATTAATTTTTTTGCGCTTTTATTGGCAGCGTACAAAGCGCCGGGTATCTGGAAAAAGAAATAGCCCAAGAAAAATAAAGAGCCCAGTAAGGAAGATACAGAAGCTGTAATGTTTAGATCTTTTGCCATTCCACCAGCAGTGGCAAAACCAAAATTGGCTCTATCCAAATAAGCAAGGCTATAGGTAATAAATGCTATTGGTATTAAGCGGTACCAGCGTTGCCTGGCAATCGTTGTGTTGGTCATTGTGCGGTTTTGTTTTATTGATTAGAACAATACCATCTGTATTTATCCCTCATCTGTATAAATTGTCACTATTATGGCTGGTTGCAATAAGAGCAGCATCTATTACCATGTTCTTTTGCTCATTACTTTGTCCAAATCTGCTCTTGTCATCTTACCCAGTTCCGGATGATTGCCCAGCCATTTTAAGAACTCGGTTTTAATTTCATCTGTCCACTGGCTGTCTATCTGCCCCGTGGAATATTTTGCAGACTTCACCATTTCAAAACCAAACTTGTCTTTGCGTATAACAAACTCTGCAGTGCTTACTACCTGTTCAGCCATGTGTGCAGGTATAAACAATACACCTTCGCGAACGCCTAATACAAGATCTCCGGGCAGTACCATTACATTGCCAATGCGTACAGGTGTATTCAATCCCATTAATACCATCTCTTCTAAAAACGAAGGATGAAAATCTCTTACAAATGCATTGAAGCCTTTCATTTCCTGTATCTCTCCTAAATCTCTTGATGCACCATTAAACACAACACCATTGCCAGATTTACTAAAAATAGAAGTGGCCAAAGTAGAACCCATTAAAGTGCCGCCGCCAATTTTGCCAAAGCCATCAGCCACATACACATCGCCTTTCACCAGTGTTTCTATTGGCCACGAGTTAGTATTCCCTTTTCTACCATCCCTTGTTGTGCCACGTGCTTTAATATTTTTTTCTACATCCGGCCTGCTGGGCATAAACATAGCGGTAACTGCACGACCAACCACCGGTTCGTCATTCACCGTTTTCCAATTGCCTTCATATTGATTCAAATAGCCTTCATTTTTTAAAACTGTCCATGCATCATCTATATTAATGTGCTTTACTCTTTCTAAAAGATCATCCGGCACTTTAGGGCGTCCATCTGCAAATCTTTCTCCTTTCCATTCTGAAGTAAGAAACAGCATTTCTTCTTTAGAAATAGTTTGCGCATGCACGTTAGTGATAGCAGAAAAAATAATAACTATTGTTAGCAGTAAAGCAGAAAATTTCATTATCCTTTGTTTATAGCTTTTAATTAGTAAAAGTGTTGGCCACGGATTCACAGATTTATTTCTTATTGTCTGAGAGCAAAATAAATTTATAAGCTATCTCATAAATATTAACTATGAAACTGATTAGCACAAATTTTTTGCAAATCCCTTTGGGATTATAATATTATGAAACCAATTTGTGTCAATTTTTGCCGAAGGCAACTAATAATTCAAAAATTGCTTTTTCAGATTTCTAATCATTTATTTAAGGACTGCTTAAGCAACAGCTAATCCGTAAATCTGTGGCAAACCTCATCCAGCATTGGTATTAGTAATTAAACGGTTTTGAATTATTAATTACTAATTCTTAATTATTAATTGACTCAATGCCCTTCTTTGTTCAGATAGTCTTCAATTTCTTTAGGCGACACTGCTAGTTTCTTTGGATATTTTGCCAGCCATGCACGGTACTCGTTCTTCATCGTTTCATTCCAATCTCCATGTACCTGGCCGCTTGGGTATTTGCCCAATTGCAGCATGTAGCGTTCAAACTCATCACGCAAGCCTACCAGCTCAGAATTTTTTACCAACTCTTCTACCAGGTATGCAGGAATAAAGACCACGCCATATTCGTTCGCAAATACTACGTCGCCGGGAAATACAGTAACAGGCCCGATGCGCACTGGTACATTAATTCCAGTGGGCGTCATGTCTTTTATATAAGAAGGATCATGTCCTTTTACCCAGGCATTAAAACCTTTGGTGTCTTTCAACTCCTGCATATCCCTTATGGAACCGTAGAAGATAACACCCTTGCCTGTTTTACCATAGATGGCATTGCCCAGGCTGGAGCCGATAAGTGTACCATCTTTTTCTTTGCCATATCCATCGGCAACATAAATATCTCCTTTGGTAAGAATATCTATCGGCCATATATTAATGCCGCCTTTTTGAGAACGTCCTTCTGCACGGCCCAATCTTCTTACCAATGTATCCAGGTCTGGACGCGATGGCATGAACTGCGCAGTAACCACACGGCCAACCATTGTTTCTCCTGGCTTTAAGATGATCCAGTTTTTTTCTACCTGGTTGCGAAAGCCTTTATTGCCGAGGAAACCCCAGATTTGTTCGAGGGTGGCGTCTTGCAAATGTTCCAGCATAAGATCAGAAACTTTTGGTCGGCCATCCGCAAAGCGTTCGCCTTTCCATTCAGGAGTAAGGGCTTTTATATATTCGGGTGATGCGCCTACAAACTGCGCTTGTGTGCATATGGCGCAAACAATAAAGCAGGCAATGAGGGTGATTTGTTTAATCATGGCAAGTAGTATAAATTTTAGTTGAATTTAGGTCGAAATTTTTAATGCTAGCCACGTTTATTATTGCTGATGGCCTGCATCAATCCGCGCATGTAACCAAAGGCAAACAAAGAACCGATATTGCTATAGCCCGCATGCTCATTGCTGTCACCCGCCATGGTAGGCACATGATCCGGGCGGATAGGACCTTTAAAGCCGATATCGTAATACGCTTTCATTGCGGCATACATGTCTATCTGCCCCTCGTCGTGAAAAGTTTCTTCAAACTTGATGCTTGGTTTTTTGCCACTCAGGTCTCGCACATTTCTAAAGTGTACAAAATGTATTTTCTCTTTGCCAAAATCTTTTACTGTAGTGGGAATGTCTGCGCCCATCAGCGAGAAATTGCCCTGGCACATGGTAATGCCGTTGCTGGGGCTTTTTACAATGTTCAGCATGCGTTTAAAATTATCAACACTGGTCATAATGCGTGATATACCACGGATGCTGTCTACCTGCGGATCATCAGGATGCATGGCCAGTTTCATTCCTATCTTTTCTGCTTCTGGCACTACAGCTTTCAGAAAATATTCCAGGTTCTTCCACAAAGTTTCTTTAGATACTTCACCAAACTCTGTAAGCGGCAGGTTTTTTACGTCTTCATAATCAAATGCTGTTACCAATGCGCCACCGCGACCGGGAGCATCATTTTTAGTACGATACCAGCCAATCACCGGCATCCAGTTGTAACAGATTACATCAATGCCTGCATGCTGTTTTAGGTTCTTCATAAACGTTATGAAGTTGGCAATTTCTTCATCCCTGCCAGCAAGGCCAAGCTTTGTTTTATTGCCTAATGCTGCCGGTCCTTCTATCACATTCAGGCTAAGCCCATGTTGTTGCCAGGCTTCTTTATTAGTTGTCATTGCTTTTGGATGCCAGGGATCAATATCTCCCAGGTCACCCAATTTTGTGTTGATGCCACCCACGGCGCCAAATACATCCAGTTGTTTCATAAATGCAATGCGCCTTTCATCCGGTCCCCAGAAATAGGCTTCACTCATAGCCATGCCGGCATCTTTTGCAGCAGTATGTATAGATTCTTTGGTGCTTCCTTTTGTATTGATATACGGTGTAGATGCAAGCGCAGTGCCGATGCTGCCAGCAGACAGCGCTGAAGCGAGCGTGGCGCTTTTCTTAATAAAATCGCGGCGATTGTTTTTCATATGCGTTTATTTAGAATCGTTTTTTGAGAATTAGAGATTAAGATAAGGTTAAGAGCGTACGGTGTAAGGTATAAGTCACGTGAAACTCAATGACTGTTTTCAAGTAATGGCGACTGAAAATAAAATAAAGATTTTTAGGATTGGCAACCTAATACTTTTATGACAATTTGCATGCTTATTTAGTGAAGCAATCAGCAAAATTAATTTTCAAAGGGAGCGTAATTTTAATGATGCTTTTTTCCTTTTTTCTCAACTACTTCTTTGTATAAAAAATCTGCAACAAATTGTCCCGCTTCCAGCCATCTTTTTTTAGCAGGCCTTCCGGCGAATAGAGGATTGAAATGCTTTTGCAGTTCGTGAGAATAGCTCTCGTATAGCTTAATAGCATTGGGTATTTGTAAAGAATCAGCTGCACGACGTATAGCCATGCTTCCATATATTCCATTTTTATTGTCGTATGGTACAATGCCGTCTTTTTTACCATGTACACTTACAATAGGAACAGCCGCATTTTGCAACCATTTAAGATTGAACATGGCACCCCAGAAATTGATAGCTGCTGCTACAGGAATTGGTTTTTGCTCATCATAAGTTTCTGTAGTTGTATCACTCTTATGTACAAACGCTTTTATTTGCCCAGGGTTGCTATAAGCTGCCTGCAGCGCAATCATGCCACCGGCAGAATTGCCGCCCAGTATAATAGTATTTGTGTCTATGCCATAATCGGCAGCATGTTGTTTGAAATAATCTATCGCTTGTTTCAGGTCTTCAATAGCATCAGCACACCCTTCCACCAGGTCTTCAAAATTTTTTAAAGGATGCTTTTTGCTTAAGCGGTAATTGATGGAAGCGCATACATATCCACGTTGTGCAAATGTTTTTCCCCAGAGCGGAATGCCGCCAGATGTTTTCTTTCCAAATTTAAAACCGCCACCATGCAACCAGATAATAAGTGGACGCCTGTGATTTTTATCATCAGCAGGTTCATAAAAATCGAACTGGCAATACTTTTCTTTAACTCCGGCAATACTGCTGTTGCGATAAAGCAGGTTTTTGCGGACGGTTACATTTTTAAAAACAAAGTCTTTAAAAATAACAGGGGTTTCCTGTGCCCGACTGATAACTGAAGTAGCCATTATTACAATTGAAAGAAACACATGAAGTTTGTTCATACCTAATCAAATTTACCAAGATACGGGCCAAGACGAAGAGAAGATGTCTTTGCTGCCGGTATATAGATTAACCCTACCAATAAAAATCAAAAGTTGAGTGAAATAGTCAAATTGTTGTAATATCTAATCATAGAGCCCTCTTTTTATGCTCATTGGGGTAAAAAAGTATCATTATAAACTGGGAAGTAAATTCAATGCTAGATTTTAAAAATTTAATCCTGCAATCAGTATAAATCGCTGTTACAACACTATTAACAGGGTAAAATAGCGGGTTTTATCTGCACGGATTTCTTGATTTTAATGCCCCGTAAAATCAAAAAATGAGCGGTTTATAAAGTGTATAAGTGTTTTTGCAAAAAAAATACTAGCAAAGGATCGAAAACAGGTAATATTCCTTAATTGGTTAATCTAATTTCAATTTTCAATCTATAACTAATACGTATTGCTTATGTCTCGCTTAAACGCAGCTTTGAAGCGTCCGCAGAATACCAATTTGCAGATGCTTCAAACTCTACAGTCAACATTCATCAATCTCTTTGTAAAAAAATGGAAACCTGTTGTGGCCTTAGCAGGTTTGCTGCTGTTTTTTAGTTGCCTTTCGGCGCAGCAAACAGTACAAGGCAAGGTAATGTCTGGTGACAGTGCTTTACAAGGTGTAACTGTTCAGGTGAAAGGTGCAAAAACAGCTACCGTTACAGATGCCAATGGAAGCTTCTCTATTTCTGCATCGCCTAGCGCCACGCTTATTTTTTCTTCTGTAGGTTATACCGTACAAGAGGTAAAAGTAAGTAACCGGATGATGTTGGCAGTGCAACTTGAATCCAACACCAAGCAACTGGACCAGGTAGTGGTAGTGGGTTATGGTACACAGAAGAAAAAAGATCTAACCGGTTCTGTAAGCAGCATTAATGCTGAAACAATTGCTAAAGTGCCTGTTATTTCTGCTGCACAGGCTTTGCAAGGACGTGCAGCGGGTGTGCAGGTTATAAACAACGATGCCTCGCCAGGTGGCAATATTTCTATATTGATTAGAGGTATTGGCAGCCTGGCCAGTGGCGGTAATGATCCTTTATATGTAGTGGATGGTTATCCTACAACAGGAGGTATTAATAGCATCAACCCAAATGATATTGCATCTATAGATGTATTGAAAGATGCATCCGGAACAGCTATTTATGGAATTCGTGCTGCAAACGGAGTTGTAATTATTACAACTAAAAAAGGATTAAAAAATAAGTTACAGGTTTCGTTTGACATGTATGACGCTATTCAAAGCAAACCGAAACAATACAAAATACTCAACGCACATGATTTTGCAGTAATGTCTAACCAGGTAGAAGCGTCTGATTCTACACACACCTATCATGGCTTGGCCTTGTGGAAGACACCGGATGCACTGCATAGTGTTGACTGGCAAAATGCTTTGTATCGCCAGAGTTTAACCCAAAGTTATAGTATAGGTATCCGCGGTGGCAGTGATAAAGTTCAATCGGCAGCATCTTTTGGATATTATGATCAGAAAGGCATTGTACTGGGCTCTTATTTCAAAAGATTTACTGTTGGTCTTAACCTGGATTACCAGGCTACAAAATGGTTGAAGTCTTCTACAAGCGTTAAATATTCTTACCAGGATAATAACACACCTTTTGGTACAGGAAATTTGTTTCAGTTAGCAGTAAACCCTCCAACATTAGATAGCGGTAACAGGAAAACATACCAGATAAAAGATGGTAATGGCAATTACGGGTTTTATAATCCGATACAACCCAATGTTTTTAAATTCAGCAATCCGGTATATAGCATTGAAACAAATCAGTATAAAAATATCACCAACTATTTATTGGGCAGTTCATCTTTGGAAGCTACTTTATATGATGGCCTAAGGATTAAAACAAATATTGGTGTGAATGTTAGCAACTATTCTGGTTCTTATTACCAGCCGGAAGATAGCAGGGCCAATGCGCAATACCCTTCTGCTATTATTGCTGCAGCATACTATCACCAGAATACCAGCACCAATTTTGAATGGTTGTGGGAAAATACAATTGCTTATGATAAGACTTTTGGAATGCATGGTATAAGCTTTGTGGGTGGTATTTCCGCACAAAAAAATGTAAACACTATGAATGGTGGTGGCGGTATTCCACCCAATAGTGTAATCAGGGATTTAGGGCAGGTAACCAATTTGCAGTTAGATCGTTTTGGCAATGGACAGGTTACATCCAGCCTTGCATCACAATTTGCAAGATTGACTTATACACTTAATGATAAGTATATTTTAACTGGTACAATAAGAAGGGATGGTTCTTCCAAGTTTGATGTTAACCACCAATATGGTGTGTTTCCTTCCGGAGCAATTGCATGGAAAATAAAGAATGAAGTGTTGTTCCAAAACGTCACCTGGTTAAGTGATTTAAAAGTCAGGGGTAGCTATGGTCTTGTAGGCAACCAGGGTTCTATTCCATTATTTGCTTACCAAGGTTTGTATGCAGGAAATTTTGCTTCCAATGTTAATGGTGGCGGTGCAGATAATT
Organism: Chitinophagaceae bacterium; assembly: GCA_047602295.1. GTDB lineage: Bacteria > Bacteroidota > Bacteroidia > Chitinophagales > Chitinophagaceae > JACMLD01. The sequence goes on from JASGHP010000001.1 coordinate 1,308,237, forward strand.
TAGGTTATCCTTTTAATAAAGTTTACCTCAACGGTATTGCGCAGTACCAACCAGCCAATCCTAATCTGAAATGGGAGACCGATTATCAAACAGATATTGGTATAGACGCATCTTTTTTACATGGAGCTTTAACATTAACAGCCGATTGGTTTAACAGAAGATCGAAAGACTTTTTGCTAAACATTGCATTGCCAGCACAAACAGGCTTTACTTCAGCTCCATTCAATGTTGGTAGCATGAGTAATAAAGGCGTAGAGATAGCGCTCAACTATAATGGCAATAAAGGAAAAGATCTTCACTACAGTATCGGTCTTACATGGTCTGCAGTAAGAAACAGACTTACTGAGATTAATTCAGGAACAACATTTTTGACAAATAAAAACTTTGGATTCAGTTTAACCGGTCAGGGTTGGGATGAATTCAGTCGTTCAAAAGTTGGCGGAGCGCTTGGTGAATTCTACGGATATCAATCATTGGGCATTTTTCAGACGCAGGCGCAGATTGACGCTTTAAACAATAAAGCACCGGGTGGCATTTATTATAGAACTGCAACCAAACCCGGCGACCGTTATTTTGCAGATATAAACGGAGATGGCGTAGTAAATGCAAGCGACAGAACTGACCTGGGAAGCCCGCAGCCGAAGTTTTTTGGCGGTCTTAATTTTGATGTTAGTTATAAAGCATGGGATATTAATTTGTACTTCTATGGCAGTTACGGAAACAAAATTCTTAACTACATAGAAAGTGATTTAGAGAGCTTCCAAAAAAGAGGATCGGAAGGTGTTGAAAACGTGAGCCAGAAATATTTTGAAAATTATTGGACGCCTACCAGGCCTTCAAACAAATATGCAAGAGCGCTGGCCAACGATGATAACACACTGAATAGCGTTCCTTCAAGCGCCTGGGTAGAAAATGGCAGTTACCTTAAGTTGAAAAATTTAAATATCGGGTATACATTACCGCAAGCGATGGCTAACAAACTCTCGCTAACAAAAGTGCGGATTTACTTCTCTACTCAAAACCTGTTCACCATAACCAAATATACTGGTCTTGATCCTGAAATAGGTATACAGGGAGGAAATCCAATTTTCAATGGCGTTGATAATGGAGTTTATCCTTCTTCCAGGTTTTTCACTTTTGGTTTAAACGTGTCTTTATAATCACTAACCAGTACGACAAAAATAGCGATATGAAAAAATTCAGAATAATTGTAATCATACTAATACTCCTTGTTGGAGTTGTGCCGCTGGCATGTAAAAAAGGGTTTCTTGTGCAATCAAATACTTTCCAGGGAACAGCAGATGCAACTTTTACAAGATCTTCAGATGTTGTTGCTTTGGTAAATGCTATTTATGATACCTATCAAAATAGTGATCTGCTAAAAAAATGTATCTGGTACCGTGCAAATTTTGGCTCGCACGATTTTTTTAACTGGGGTGGAGACGTATTCTGGAACAACTACCAGATACCTGCCACTTTTGGTGGACTTAGTACATTTTGGAACCAATCTTACATTGGTATAGCAAGAGCAAATTCAGCATTTAACATTATTACAAAAGCAGAAAAATCTGGCGTGTTAGCTACCACCCTGGCAAATCGTTTAAGGGGTGAAGCTTTCTTTCTGCGCGGTATGACATACTATTACATGGCAGCTTCGTTTGGAGGTGTTCCGTTAGAAATAGATACCAGTGGTAATGTAAATCTTGGTTTAAGACCAAGGTCAAGCCGCGATTCTGTTTTCAGGCAAGTAGTAGTAGATATGCAACAAGCTGAAAATTTGTTATGGTCTAAAACAGTATTACCAGCTGCAGATTTGGGAAGAGCTACAAAAGGTGCTGCATATGCTTTTGAAGGAGCTGCCCGCATGTGGTTAAAAGATTATGCAGGTGCGTTAGCTGCTTACAACAATACAGAACTTACTACCAATTATCATTTAATGTCAAGCTTTGCTGATGCAAATGAATACAATAAGCAGAACAATGATGAATCGTTGTTTGAAGTGCAGTTTGAATTGAAAGCCGGTGATCCGCAGGATTGGGGGGGAAGCTGGAACCCACCTGGTGCTGAGCTGGCATGGATAGATAGTTTTAGCTGGCCCGAAGAGATAACACAACAAGGATATGATTATGGCAATCCTGCATTATGGAATTCATATCAGTCTGGCGACAAACGCAAGCTGCTTACTATTGTAGGGCCAGGCGATACGATTGCAAGTCCCGGTATTATTGCTGCATGGGGTGGAATAAAAGGGTATCCCCCGGTAGTTGCAGGATTTGCTGCAGGTGATACTAAGTATACCGGAGATGATGGCAAGATTCTTAATACGGTTGGCACATTATTAAAACCATGGTATGGAAGTGACAAAGGACGCACAGCATATTTTTGTGCAAAGAAATGGAGAGATCCAAATCTTACAGGAAACTATGGTGCGCAAAAAATCTTTGGTGATCAAAACCAGATATTACTGCGTTATGCAGAAGTGCTGTTAAGCCGCGCTGAATGCAAAGTACGCACCGGCGATAATACAGGTGCTTTGGCTGATCTTAAATTAGTAAGAGACAGGGCATGGGGCGGTGCTGGCTTAGCACCTGCTATTATGAAAGACAGTGCTAATTATGATGGTACACCTGGTGTTGCTATTACAGAATCCTCTGCAAATGGTATTAAGCGAATACAGGCATGAGCTTGCAGGTGAGTATTCCGTGTTTTTTAATCTTTGCCGCGCAGGTACTGATGTGGCTATTGCATTTATTAAATCAGCAAATGGTACAGTTGATGCAAGTTATGACCCTGTTCCAAACCCTGCACCTGGTCCAACACATGACGGACAAAAGCATGGTTTGTACAATACAACATTAACGGCTAATAAGGCTTTACTTCCTATACCACAAGTAGCTATAGCGCTAAACCCTAATCTTACACAGAACCCCGGGTATTAAGCAAATACTAATTCATCGCAAGAGGCTTTTCCCAAAAAGAAAAGCCTCTTGTAGTTTGACAATGCTTTCTTTGTTACATTACAGGTATACTTCTTTCAAGGTAATATTGCTTATATGAAAAGCTTTCAACTTTTATTTTACTGTTTTGTGTCTGGTTGTTTTATAGCATGTAATAACCAGCCAACAACTTTGTTTAAAAAGCTTTCTTCCAGTAGCACAGGGATTGATTTTAAAAATACAATTGTTGAAAGTGATTCTATTAATCCAATGAATGTTGTAAATATTTACAACGGGGGCGGGGTTGGCGTAGGTGATTTTAATAATGATGGAAAACCTGATTTGTACTTTACCGGCAATATGGTGCCCAGCAAGCTCTACCTGAACAAAGGCAATTTTGAGTTTGATGACATTACAGATAAAGCAGGCGTAGAAGGATTGGGCAGATGGGCACGCGGTGTATCTGTTGTAGACATTAATAATGATGGATTGATGGACATTTACATCTGCAATACGATCTATACAGACTCACTCAGAAGACGCAACATTTTATATGTAAACCAGGGTAATGATGCAGCAGGCATTCCACACTTTAAAGATATGGCTGCTGAATACGGTTTGGATATTCATGTGCAATCCACCATGGCCAGCTTTTTTGATTATGATAATGATGGTGATCTGGATATGTACCTTACCGTAAATGAAGCTTCCAATGGTGCTAATGCTTCTGTGTTTCGCATTCGCAATAGCAATACAGCACCTAGTGTTGGCAGGTTGTATAGAAATGATATAGATACAATTTTGCATCGTCGCGTGTTTCATGATGTATCTAAACAGGCGGGCATGGTGTTGGCTGGTTTTGGTCATGCTGCCACTATCTGCGATATTAATAATGACGGCTGGAAGGATATTTATGTTTCGGATGATTTTATATCAAGCAATATTCTTTACATCAATAACCATGACGGTACGTTTACGGATCGTTCAAGAGAATATTTCAAGCACACCTCTTTTAATTCAATGGGGCAGGATGTAATAGATATTAATAACGACGGGCTGGCAGATGTGGTAGAGCTTGACATGAACCCCAACGATAACCTGCGAAAGAAAATGATGTTAAGTTCAAATAATTACAATGTCATTCAAAATTTTTTGCAATTCAGTTACCAGTTTCAATACGTGCGCAATACATTTCAACTGAACCAGGGAGACCGCTTGTTTGAAAATGATTCAGTTGGTGCGCCTGTATTTAGTGAAATTGGTTTTATGAGCGGTATTGCGCAAACAGACTGGAGTTGGACACCGGTAATTACTGATTTTGATAATGATGGATACAGGGATATGATTGTAACCAATGGTTTCCCTAAAGACGTATCAGATCATGATTTCATTGCTTATCGCAGCAAAGCGCAAAATATCCAGGCGCCACTAAGCATGATTAGTAAAATACCTGTTATTAAGATTGACAATTTCGCTTTTAAAAATAAAGATGGCATATCCTTTACAGATGTTAGCAAAGATTGGGGTGTCAAAACACCCTCTTTTTCCAGCGGTGCAGTATATGCAGATCTTGACAATGATGGCGACATGGATATGATAGTTAGCAATATCAATGACGAACCTTTTGTTTATGAAAATACTTCCCATCCTAAAACAGACAGCACTGCGCATTTTCTGCAGGTAGCATTTAAAGGCGATAAAGAAAATATAAATGGCTTAGGCGCATTTGCAGATATCTATTATGATGGAAACAAACACCAGGTGTATGAGCACAATCCATACCGTGGTTATCTTTCTTCTAACCAAAATATTGCCCATTTCGGTTTGGGAAAAATTGCGCAAATAGATTCTTTAGTAATCCGTTGGCCGAATGGCACAAAGCAATTGATTGCCCAGGTAAAGCCGGATCAATTAGTAACTGTAAATATTGCAGATGCGAAAGCGTCTTATAAAGAAGGCTTGCAAAAACCAGCGCCATTGTTTAAAGAAATTACCATGACGGCTGGTGCGAATTTCCTGCACAATGATTTTGATTTTATAGACTTTAACATACAAACCATATTGCCACATAAATTTTCTGAGTATTGTCCGGCATTGGCTGTGGCGGATGTAGATGGCAATGGTATTGATGATATGGTGATTGGCGGCACTAACCTACACCCCGCCACCGTTTTCATGCAACAGGCAGATGGAAAATTTATACAAAGAGAATTAATCAAAAGCACCACTACTATCGGCGACCAGGAATATAAAGACGAAGGAATTTTATTGTTCGATGCAAATGGAGACGGCAAGACTGATGTGTACATAGCCAGTGGTGGTTATAAATTTGCTGATACAAGTGAACACTACCAGGACAGACTTTATATAAATGATGGCAAGGGAAATTTCTCGTTAGACAAAGATGCTTTGCCAATTAATCACACCAGCAAACTTTGTGTGCGGGCCTTTGATTTTAATAAAGATGGAAAATTAGATCTCTTTGTATCCGGACGTGTAGATCCTGCAAAGTATCCCCAACCAGTGAGCAGTTTTATTTTTAGAAACGATACGGAGAATGGCAAAACGAAATTTACAGATGTTACCGCCACTGTTGCACCGGATCTACTAAATATCGGAATGGTTTGCGACGCTTTGTTTACAGATTTTGATAATGATGGGCAAACAGATTTAATGCTGGCAGGCGAATGGATGCCTGTTACTTTTTTAAAAAATACCGGGGGCAAATTTAAAAACATAACTGCGTCTACTGGTCTTAGTGACAAAACAGGTTGGTGGAATTCAATTGTAGCAGGCGATTTCAGGCACACAGGACGAATGGACTACATAGTGGGTAATACAGGATTGAATACCATTTACCAGCCAAGCGATCAATACCCGGTATTCATGACTGCAAAAGATTTTGATCACAATGGAAGCTATGTGCCGGTCACATCTTTATTTCTGCCAGCTACAGATGGGTCTTTAAAAGAGTTTCCTGCATTTGGCAGAGACGATATTGCAGAACGTATGCCTACACTTAAAAAAAGGTATGATAACTATAGCAAGTTCGCAAATGCTACAATGCAAGATATATTCACCCCTGAAATGATGAAAGGAGCGCAAAGGTTAAAAGCCACTATGCTGCAGTCTTGCTATCTCCGCAATGATGGAAATGGCAAGTTTACAATAATACCATTGCCGCAACAGGCCCAGGTTTCTGCTATCAATGGGATGGTAACAGATGATTTTGATGGCGATGGCAACCTGGATGTTTTGCTGAACGGAAATGATTTTGGAACAGAAGTATCTATTGGCAGGCTGGATGCTCTGAATGGTTTGTTGTTGAAAGGAGACGGCAAAGGAAATTTTACGCCGCTATCAATTATGCAAAGCGGCATCTATATACCCGGAGACGGAAAAGCTTTGGTTAAACTGTCGGGCAACAACGGATCTTATATGATTGCAGCTTCTCAAAACAGGGGGCCTTTAAAATTATATAAACTGCCGGGTCAAAAAAAGATGATAAAAGCAAACCAGGATGATGTTGCTGTCACGCTTCAATATAAAAATGGTACTGTGCAGAAGGAAGAATTTTATTACGGGGATGGTTTCCTTTCCCAATCTGCAAGATTTTTCTGCGCAGATGCTCAGTTAGAAAAAGCAACTATTACCAATAGTAAAGGCATTGCGAGAAGCGTCTTGCTAAAGCAATAAAACACAAAACACCTACTCTCTATTTCTCCAAAACAGCATTGTACAGCACACCTGGCCAGGATAAACAAATATTTTGGCTTTGGGATGTCCATATTTTATGGCTTTAAAATAATCTTGATAGAGGCGAAATGATGCAACTCTACAGATTATATAGCTGTAGAAATAGATAATCTGCTACAAAATATCGATTAACGCTAATTTAGAATACACATTATAATGTGATTAAAGTACAATAATAATGCAGCATAAGTAAGTTTTCATTGTCTCGAAAAACTTTGTATAAACAATAGATTAACAAGGCTTGACGTATACTCTGTTTTATTTTGTTAATAAATAACAGATAAAAGGAAGCAAGGTTTTGCAAAAAAAGTATCATTCTTCTGTTCTTATTTCACCTACTTTTATTTGGTAAAACTAAAATTCATTCTAGAACGCTAAAAACTGATGCTGCTTATGAAAAACAAACTTTTGTTTGCATGGCTCTTCGCTATTCTGTTCTCGACCGTCTCTTTTGCCCAGGACATCTCTGTCAGCGGGCGTGTTACCGATGAAAAGGGCGCAGGCATTCCAGGCGCCACGGTTATTGTAAAATCCACCAAAAAAGCTACTGTTACCAACGACAATGGTGAGTTTACCATCAGCGTTAAAAAAGGCGCAACCGTTACGGTTAGTTATGTTGGTTATTTATCCAGGGATTATGTGGTAGATGGATCAACTATTAACGCTTCTCTGGTGAGCACTGGCAAAAACCTGAGTGAGGTAGTAGTAACGGCGCTCGGCATCAGGAAAGAGAAGAAAGCACTGGGTTATGCAGTTTCCGAAGTTAAGGGTGATGAGTTGACACAAGCCCGCTCAGTAAACGTTGCCAATTCTCTTGTAGGCAAAGTAGCTGGTTTAAATATTACAAGCACTTCTGGTGGTCCGGGTGCATCAACGCGTATATTAATACGCGGTACAAGTACACTGAACCGTGAGAACCAACCTTTGATTGTGGTTGATGGTATACCTTTTAATAATGATAACCTTGGTGCAGTAGGTGAATGGGGCGGCCAGGACCAGGGTGATGGTATTTCAACACTTAACCCTGATGAGATAGAAACCATTTCTGTATTGAAAGGCGGTACTGCCGCTGCGTTGTATGGTTCTCGTGCATCAAACGGCGCTATTTTGGTTACAACAAAAAGCGGTAGCAAATCAAAACCACCTTCCATAGAGATAGGAAGCAACTTTGTAGTGGAAGATCTCCTCTATAAAAAATTGAAAGATTATCAATATGAATATGGTATTGGCAGTCGCCCCAGCAGTGGTGGACTTGTAGGTGCAAAGCCAACAGTTGCCGATCCAATGGTTGCGGATCAAACAGATAGCTGGGGTGCAAAACTGGATGGTTTGTCTGTAATACAGTACGATGGTGTAAAGAGGCCTTATTCTGCAGTAAAAGATAATTTCAGCAAGTTTTATAATGTAGGTAATACCTGGACAAACAATTTTGCTATTAGTGGCGGTGGTGAAAAAATTGCATACCGTTTCTCTATAGCAGATTTGAATAATAAAGGCATAATGCCGGGCAATACATTGGTGCGTGACAACGTAGCCATGAATATAAATGCAAATCTCAGCAAACGCTTTACCATGCAGGTGAATGCCAAATACATTCGTGAGAAGAACAAGAACAGGCCTAAGGTTTCAGACTCTCCCGGTAATGCAGCTTATACTTTATGGACAATGCCTACATCGCTTAGTGTAGAAACCATGAAGAATGCAAAATATACTGCTGATGGTTATGAGAAAGTATGGTCTAATAATATCTATGTGCAGAACCCTTACTTTGCAACCGAAGATTACAAAGAAGCAGATACTAAAGATAGGTTTATTGGTGTAGTGGAACCGAAATTCAATCTTACAGACTGGTTGTATGTAAAAGGCCGTGCAGGCTTTGATAAATACACTCGCAGAGAAAACGATATTACGCCAACTGGTACAGGTTATCAATTAGGCGGCGGATACAATGCAAGCTTTGTTGATTTCAGGGAAGCAAACCTGGAAGCAATGCTGGGTGTTGATAAAAAGTTTGGTGATAAATTTACTTTGAATGCACTGGTGGGAGGAAACAGGATGAGCAGAAGTATATTCCGCGATGGTTATTCCGGCAGCCCTTTCAATATTCCTTTCTTCTATGACATCTCAAACGTAAGTGCAGCAAACAGATCAACTACTTCAATAGATCAGGAAACAAGGATTAATTCAGTGTATGGAACAGCGGATCTTTCTTACAACAATTATTTGTTCCTGAACGTGACTGCACGTAATGACTGGTTTTCTACACTCTCGTTAAATAAGAATTCTATTTTCTATCCTTCTGTTGGTTTAAGCTTTGTTGCTTCAGATGCGTTTAAATTACCCACTGCTATCAATTTCCTGAAATTCCGTGGTTCATGGGCACAAACAGGTGGTGCGGATATACTACCATACTCCCTTAGCCTAACATATGCACAGGTAGGCTCTACCTCTGTAGGAGGAAGCAGTGCACCGCTAGGTCAAATCAGTCAAACTTCTGTGCCTAACGCGAACTTGCAACCCTACCTGGTAACAACAAGCGAAGTAGGTGTGGAAACAAGGTTGCTGAACAACAGGTTGAGCATTGATCTTGCAGTTTATCAAAGAAAAACAACCAATGATATTGTTGGTGCTTCTATTTCACCATCTTCTGGCTATACTTCAGCGCTATTTAACATAGGCGAAATGTCTAACAAAGGCGTAGAGCTTGAACTGGGTTATAAAGTAATTGACAAGAAAGATTTTGGTTGGACTGTTAACTATAACCTTGGCTACAATAAAAACAGGGTAATCCAAATCTATCCCGGACTAACCTCGTTGTTTATGGATGAGCCACGTCCGCGTGTAAGTGGTATTTATGCTGTTGTTGATAAACCAATAGCACAGATATTGGGAAATGGTTACAAACGTGATCCTAAAACAGGCCAGGTAATTTTCAATGCACAGGGTTTGCCAGAAACTGAAGCATTGAAAAATTTTGGCACCGGTGTAGCGCCTTACGGAATGGGTATCAGCAATAGCTTCCGTTATAAACAATTCAATTTTACTTTCCTGGTTGACGGTAAATTTGGCGGTAAGATTTATTCCGGAACCAATGCGCTTGCAATGCGTTACGGACTTTCAAAAGCAACACTACCCGGAAGAGAAACAGGTGTAGTGGGAAAAGGTATTACAGAAAGCGGTGCAGCCAATACAGTGGTAGTAGATGCACAAACATACTATACCAATCTGTACAACTTTGCAGAGCCTTTTGTATATAGTTCAGATTTCATCAAACTGCGCTCTGTAATCATTGATTATAATTTTCCGACCAGAATCTTTAAAGGAACACCGTTTAAATCAGTTACGCTTGGATTGGTGGGAAGAAACCTTTGGACAATTATGAAGCATACGCCGATTATTGATCCCGAGTCTGTGTATACCAACCAGAATGCGCAAGGCCAGGAGTTTGCCGGTCTTCCGCTTACAAGAACACTTGGTTTGAACCTGAACCTGAAATTTTAATTAACACCATTAAAGAAAGATTTATGTTCCGTAAAATAACGATTGTCGCAGTGCTTGTTTCAATACTAGCATCATGCACAAAAGATTTTAAGACAATAAATGTTGATCCGAATAACTCGGCGAAAGTGCCATTGACATACCTGCTTTCGCAGTCTCAGTTGTACCTGGGTGGATCAGCCGGAGACCCTGGCTATGCAACCTGGAGAGCTAACCTTATATATGCGCTTCCGGCAACACAAATGTTTGCCACGTTGGGAACTTTTTATGCCGGTGACAAATATTTATACCAGGCAGATTTAAGTGAAGCATATTTCGTTACACAATATCCACAGACAGTAAAAGGATTGGTTGATTTGATTAACCAGGCGCAGGCAGATTCTGTTACCAATGTAAACATTCTTGCTATAGCCCGTATTTTAAGGGTATTGCAATTAAGCATGATGACAGACTTGTATGGTGATGTTCCCTATTCACAAGCAGGCCTGGGTTATCTGCAAAAAAATTACTCTCCCAAATATGATGCACAGAAAGACATTTATGCGGATATGCTAAACCAGTTAAGTGCAGCAGGTACCGCATTAAGTGCAACAGCCACAAACCCTGGCAGTGCAGATTTTGTATATGGTGGTGATGTTACCAAATGGAAACATTTCGCTAATTCGCTGATGTTACGTCTTGCTATGCGCATGCAAAAAGTAGATCCTACCAATGCTGCTCTTTGGGCAAAGAAAGCAACCGACGGCGGAGTAATGACAAGCAATGCAGAAACTTTCTCTATTAAGTATGCAAATGACGGAGGTACAGCTACTATTAATTCCAATTCTTATAACCTTGGGCCTGCAGAGAATCCTCCACGTCGTAATGAAGTAGCTAACGGTGGCATCCAATGGTCAAAGACATTAATTGATATGATGAAGGCCAGGAACGATCCACGTATTTCAACCATTGCAATCCTTAAATCAGGTGATGCTACTGCAGCTAACCAAAAAGGATTGCCAAATGGATTAGACCTTCCGGGCCTTACAGCGTTAACAGGCGATACAGATGCTGTTAAATATTCTCGTCCTAACCCCATCCTTTATAGTGCAACCGATCCTTATATTCTTTTGCCTTATGCAGAAGTGGAATTTATGAAGGCAGAAGCCATTGAGCGTGGCTGGATAACAGGTAATGCGGCTACAGAGTATGCAGCAGGACAGGCAGCGGCTGTTACCCAACTGGTAGTAAACAAAGGCGCTCCTGATCTTTCTGGTGCTGTTGGTGCATACCAGACATCTAACCCATATCCTGCAACAACGCTTAATGATAAATTGCTTCAGATACATTCTGAAATGTTTATCCTTAACGCTTCTACCTTAAACGGTTTTGAAGGATGGGCCAACTGGCGCAGAACAGGTCTTCCGGTGTTAACACCAACGAACTATCCTGGTAATGCTACTAATGGCACTGTAATGAGGAGATTGATTTATCCTGTATCTGAACAAGGGCAGAATGTGAACTATGCAGCAGCTGTGGCTGCCCAGGGCGCCGATTTATTTACTACCCGCATGTGGTGGGATAAACAATAACATTTAATTTCATTAATAACAGGGAGGATAAATTTATTTTTATCTTCCCTTTTTTAATGCCGGTATTTATGAGGTTATTCTCTTTTCTGACGATGCTGTTGATTGCTACTAACGGAAATTCACAACCGCTGTTTACACTATTGCCAGCTGAGAAGACCGGTATTAAATTTCAAAACAACATCTCAGAATCTGCTACACAAAATGTGCTGGCATATGAATACTTCTACAATGGCGGTGGCGTGGCAGTAGGCGATTTAAATAATGATGGATTGCCCGATATAATCTTTACCGCAAATATTGATCAGCCTAAAATATATTTTAATAAAGGCAACCTGCAATTTGAAGACGTTACTGCTAAAACAAAAATAAAAGCCAGCGGCTGGAAAACAGGTGTTACCATGGCAGATGTAAATGCAGATGGCTGGCTGGACATTTATATATGCCGCTCTGGCAATGGAGAAGAAGCAGAACGCAAAAATCTTTTGTACATCAATCAAAAAGATGGCACATTCAAAGAAATGGGCGCTGCTTATGGTGTGGATGACAAAGGCCATTCAACACAAGCAGTGTTTTTTGATTACGATAATGATGGTGATCTTGATCTGTTTGTATTAAATCACTCTACAAAACGTTATCGCAATTTTGATGTGGCATGGATGAAATCTGCCCGTGACTCATTGGCTGGCGACAAACTTTTCAGAAACGATAAAGGCCATTACACCGATGTGTCTGCAGACGCAGGCATCATTGGCAACCCTATTTGTTTTGGATTGGGTGTGGCTGTTGCAGATTTCAATCGCGATGGCTGGCCGGATATGTATGTCTCTAACGATTATGATGAAGATGATTATCTCTATATCAACCAGCACGATGGCACATTTAAAGAATCATTGAGCAGTTTCATGGGGCATACTTCCAAGTTTTCTATGGGTTGCGATGTGGGCGATATCAACAACGATGCAGTGAGCGATTTGATTACACTTGATATGTTGCCCGAAGACAATCATCGACAGAAATTATTAAAAGGCGCCGATGGGTATGATTATTTCCAGATGTTGTTGAGAAATGGTTATTACTATCAATACATGCGCAACATGCTGCACTTGGGTGTAAAGAATGGGAACCAGGTTGCTTTTAGTGAAATAGGTCAGTTGGCTGGTGTTTCAAATACAGACTGGAGCTGGTCTGCGTTGTTTGGCGATTATGACCTGGATGGATGGCAGGATCTTTTTATCACCAATGGTTACATGCGTGATTATACCAACCTTGACTACCTTAAATACATCGTTCCGGATGAAATGAAAAAGGCGAGGGCAGAGGGAAGAGAACCGGATCTTTTTGGCATGGTAAAACAAATGCCTTCATCAGACGTAAAAAATTATATCTACCGCAATACAGGCAAACTGGGTTTTGAGAATGTAAGTAAACAATGGGGAATGGATTTGGCTTCTCTTTCTCACGGTGCCGCTTATGCGGATTTAGACAATGATGGCGATCTGGATCTTATAGTAAACAATACCAACAAACCGGCTTTTATCTGGCAAAACCATGCAGAGGATTTAAAAAACAATTACCTGAAAATAAGATTGAAAGGCGGTGCTGAAAACACTTTTGGCATTGGTGCTAAAGTAATTGTATCCGTCCCCGACGGTTTTCAGCAACTACAGGAAATGGAATTAACGCACGGCTTCCAGTCTTCTGTAGAACCTTGCTTATTTTATGGATTAGGCAAACGCAATGCTGTAACGGTACAGGTGTTTTGGCAAAATGGAAAAACGCAGATCATCAATGGGCAGGCTGTTAATCAAACATTGATATTGGATCAGAAAAATGCAACGGATGCTATTCAGCCGGAAAAAATACCAACACCATTGTTTACAGATGTAACGGGTGATAAACCAGCATTCGTACACAAAGAAGATGATTACAATGATTTTAAACGGGAGCCTTTACTACCGCACCAGTTTTCAAAAAATGGTCCCGCATTAGTAGCGGCAGATGTAAATAAAGATGGCAAAGTCGATTTTTTTGCGGGAGGATCTAAAGGAAATGCAGGCGGTATTTTCATCAACATTGGAGACGGACAGTTTATAAAACGAAATACACCCGTCTTTGATGAACACAGCAGTTTTGAACAGACAGAAGCATTGTTTGCAGATTTTGATAAAGATGGAGATCCGGATCTCTATGTATTAAGTGGCGGCAATGAAGCTAATTTCCAGGATTATATTTATTGGAACGATGGCAACGGTGTGTTCAGTTACAAACCAGATATACTGCCTGCTACTAATTTTTCTGGTGGTGCAGTAGTAGCATTTGATATGGATGGCGATGGAGACCTGGATATTTTCAGGGGAAGCCAGGTTACTACTGGCGCTTATCCGCAAACACCTGCCAGTTATTTGTTTGAGAATGATCACGGCGTATTTAAAGATGTAACACCCGATGTGATTAAAAACATTGGAATGGTAAGCACTGCTGCAACTGCAGACATTAATAAAGATGGCATTCCCGATCTTATCATTGCGGGCGAATACATGCCGGTTACTATTCTTTACGGAAAAAAGAAAGCGCCTTACTTTGATGCAGCATCAGAAAAAATTATTCCTCATTCCAACGGTTGGTGGAGTTCTTTAAAGATTGAAGATGTAAACAATGATGGCGAGTTGGATATTATTGGTGGTAATCACGGTCTTAATAGCCAGATGAAACCAGCCATTGGTCAACCCATAAGTGTTGATGCGCTTGATATAGACAACAACGGATCAATGGATGCCATTACCAGTTATTATATACTGGGCAAAAGTTATCCTATGCCATCAAGAGATGAGTTGCTGGATCAATTGCCATCTCTGAAAGTGAAGTTCCCCACGTACAAAGCGTATGCAGATGCAACCATTAAAGATATTCTTACAGAAGATCAGGCAAAGAAAGCATTGCACCTGGAAGCTGAAGAATTCAGATCAGGTGTATTCGTCAATCATAAAGGAGAGTTCCAGTTTATGCCTTTTGATAATGAAGCGCAGGTATTTCCTGTGCGTGATATGATTGTTGCAGATTATAACCACGATGGAATAAAAGATATTTTACTGGCAGGCAATAACTATGCAGTAAGGGCGCAGGCGGGCAGGTACGACGCGGGAAAAGGGCTTTTGCTGACAGGCAAAAAGGATGGTTCTTTTGCGCCATTATTGAACACTGGTTTTCATGCAGACAAAGACGCACGTAAAATAATTGCGATTGATAATTTTATAATTGTAGGAAACAATAATGATAAAATCCAGGTTTTTAAAATTAATTAGTGCAGTTTGTGTGCTTTGTGTATTGAATAGTAACAAAGCTATTGCGCAATCAAAAGATGTACAGTTAATCAATGAATGTGTGCAGGCACTTACAGATGTAATGATTCACGACATTACTTCTCCATTGGTGGCCAGCAGGGATTATGTGTATACTTCCATTGCATTTTATGAAGCGGCCCGTTTTGCACACAGCAATTACCAGAGTTATGCCGGTCAGTTAAACGGTTTAAAACCTTTGCCGCAGCCCATTGCAGGACAACAATACGATTGGCAAACTGCCGGCACCACTGCATTCTATAAAACCAGTTATGCTTTTGCATTTTCAAAAGATATCTTTCAGCAGTCGTGGGATTCTGTACAAGTCAAACTAAAGAAACGTTCAGTGCCCAAAGATGTATACGATCGTTCTGTAAGTTTTGGTGAAGCTGTTGCAGCGCATATACTTGCCTGGGCAAAAGAAGATAATTACATCCATACAAGAACGCTACCAAGGTTTACGCCTTCCAAAGAACCGGGCACCTGGCAACAAACGCCTCCCGATTATATGGAAGCGGTAGAGCCTTACTGGAACCAGATACGCACATTGGTGCTTACAAAACCAGATGAGATTGCAACGCCATTGCCAACTGCATATAAGTCGGAAAAATTTATGGCAGAATGCAAGGAGTTGTACGATGTAAAAAAGAAAATAACCAAAGATCAAAACTGGATTGCCAACTTCTGGGATTGCAATCCATTTGCAACAAGAACCGTCGGTCATTTAATGTACAGCGTAAAAAAAGTAACACCCGGCGGCCACTGGATGGGGATTACAGCCATAGCAGCAGGAAAAAGAAAACAATCGCTGGTGCCTGCATTGGCAAGTTTCAGCATGGTGTCTGTGGCTCTGTTTGATGCGTTTATTGCTTGTTGGGATGTGAAATACAAAACCAATTACATAAGGCCGGTTACCGCTATTCAAAAATTTATAGATCCGTTGTGGGAAGCAGTATTGCAAACACCGCCATTTCCTGAATATCCCAGTGGGCATAGTGTAATTTCTATGGCATCTGCGGTTGTGCTTACCAGTATTTACGGGGAGAATTTCAGTTACATTGATAATAGCGAGAAACCTTATGGTGTAGAAAATCGTTCTTACCGCTCTTTTTCTCATGCGGCACAGGAAGCTGCTATCAGCAGGATGTATGGCGGTATACATTTTAGAGAAGCGATAGAGTACGGCAGCGCTTTGGGAAAACAGGTAGGAGCGTATGTTGTGCAACGAGTAGTGCTGAAAAAAAATCATTGAGTTTTTTACATTGTAAAACCTCCCGTAATTTTTTCTGCAACAGTATTAGTGCCAGACTGAAAAACAAATCAGGTTGCGTATATTAGCATATCTTTCTTTTGCGATTGCTTTTACCCTCATTCAGAGAAAATATGCCAATGAAAAATTTCAAACAGTTAGCCTGTCTGTTTTGCGTAACCTGCGCATCCTTTCTGTACACTTCATGCAACAATAATTCTAATCAGCAAACCATGGCTAGCGTTGATTTTGCCAAAAAAGGTTCTTATGCCTACGATGCACAATTTCTAAAAAAACATACCAGTGGCGTGTATGAATTGGAAAGCCCCGATAGCTTATCAAAAGTATTATTGAGTGCACAATACCAGGGTCGCGTAATGAGCAGTACGGCGATGGGAGATAGCGGCACCAGTTTCGGTTGGCTGAATTATGATCTGGTAGCTGCTGCTGAAAAGAAGAAGCAGTTTAATCCAGTAGGAGGAGAAGAGCGTTTTTGGATGGGCCCTGAAGGCGGACAGTATTCCATTTATTTTAAACAAAAAGATTCTTTCAATATTGCACACTGGCAGGTGCCGTCTTTTATTGATATTGATAGCTATAAGGTATTGCAGTCCGATCGCAGTTCTGCAACATTTGCTGCCGATGCCAGTATAACAAATTACAGCGGCACCAATTTCAACCTGCACATAGAAAGAAAAATAAACCTATTGGCAAAAGAAGCTTTGCAAAATACATTGCAGGCTGCTATTCCTGCTGGCTTACACTTTACTGGTTTTGAAACTATCAATAACATCACCAATACGGGCAATGCAGACTGGACAAAAGAAAAAGGCCTTTTGTCTGTTTGGTTGCTGGGTATGTTTACGCCGGGTCCGCAGACAAAAATCATTATTCCGTTTCATGGCGGGGCTGACGCAAAAAGCCATATTACTTCTGATTATTTTGGGCCTGTTCCACAAGAACGTTTGCACATTACCGATAGTGCTTTGTTTTTTACCTGCGATGGCAAATACCGCAGCAAGATTGGCCTGTCGCCATTGATAGCAAAGCCCATTGCAGCAGCTTTTGATTTTGAGAAAAATGTATTGACCATTGTAATACCACAAGTAGAAAAAAGCGGAGATTATGTAAACAGTAAATGGGAATTGCAGAAAGAACCGTATAAAGGAGATGTCATCAATGCGTATAATGATGGCCCTTTAGCTGATGGCTCGCAATTAGGACCATTCTTTGAAATTGAATCTTCTTCTACGGCGTTGCAATTGAAAAAATCTGCTACTGCTGTGTACAAACAAACAACCTGTCATTTCCAGGGAGATTATGCTGCATTGCAACAACTGGCAAAGCAATTGTTGGGAGTTGATTTGGAGACAGTGAAGAAAATGTGATAAGTGTGGAAATGTGGCAAATGTGGAAATGCGTTTGCTTAGAGATAGAACGCAGATTATCATGATTTTTATGATTGAAAATGATGAACTGCGATAGATAGAATAAGTAATGAAGAGTCATTGAGCAAGCCCTGAAGGGGCGTAATATCCATAACCCGGGGTATAGCCCCGGGGAAAGCCTAGTGAATGCGCAACGATCATCACTAAAGAAGAAATGTTTGTAACAAAATAAAAAGCTACACATGCAAAAACTAACTGTTTATTTACTTTTTTGTTTGATGATTTGCTGCGTTGCCAATGCACAGCAAAAGCACAATGGTATAGATAATAACATGGGCAATATATTTCGCCTGTCTGAAGCGAAGACCCGTTCTATCAGCCCGGAAAATTTTAATGGAGAAAAAGGCAAAGGCGGTATGGCTACTACAGGTACTGGCGCCAATGCATCCCGCGACTTAGGTAAAGGCTGGAAAGTGAGCCCAAGTGTAGTGATAAAATCAAAAACAACTTTTACCGTGGCTGAAATTGATGGCCCCGGCTCGGTACAACATATATGGATGACGCCTACCGGCCACTGGCGCTATTCAATCATTCGTTTTTATTGGGACGATGAAGCAACTCCATCTGTAGAAGTACCTGTGGGTGATTTCTTTGGAATGGGTTGGGGGCAGTATTCTCCATTGCAATCGCTGGCAGTTTGTGTAAATCCGGGTAGTGCGTTTAATTGCTACTGGCCAATGCCTTTCCGCAAGAAATGCAAAATTACCATGGAGAACATAGACAGTAAAGACATGGTGCTGTATTACCAGGTAGATTATGTACTCACAGAAGTGCCCAATGATGCAGCTTATTTTCATGCGCAATTTCGCCGCGTAAATCCGCTGCCGTTAAAAACTGATTATGTGCTGGTAGACAGCATTCGTGGCCGTGGCCAGTATGTGGGTACTTACCTGGCATGGGGCGTGCACAACAATGGCTGGTGGGGAGAAGGTGAAATAAAATTCTTTATGGATGGCGATACAGAATACCCTACCATTTGCGGAACAGGTACAGAAGATTATTTCTGCGGTTCTTATGATTTTGATACACGCAAAAAGAATGCTGCCGGTGTGGAAGAAACCAATTATACAGAATTCAGTACGCCATATACGGGGTTGCACCAGGTAATAAAAGGAGATGGCCACTATGGCATTGCACAGCGGTTTGGACTATACCGGTGGCATATAACCGATCCAATACGTTTTGAAAAAAGCCTGCGGGTAACCATACAGGCTTTGGGCTGGCATAGCGAAGGACGTTATCTTCCATTGCAGGATGATATTGCTTCTACCGTGTTTTGGTATCAGGCAGATCCGCATGGAGCGTTTCCAAAATTGCCGGGAAAAGATGGATTGGAAGTGAATTAGTTTGGTGAGTAGTGAGTGGTGAGCGGTTAGTAGGAGTTTATTAAAGTGGGATTAGGAATTTGGAATTAGGAGAGTGGCGAGTAGAAAACAAATCATCCACTCGAAAGAAGTTATACAATCCCGAAAGGATGACATTAATATAGAAATAATAGAAGGCGAGTTTAGCAGAACCCTGAAGGGATGACATTATGGGATTGGATAGAGCGAAAAGATTGAATTTGCTTTTGAATGTTGATTTGAAGCGATGAACAAAGCTATACTTTACAAGAGTGCTGCCGGGTAATGAACAAATGCCTGGCTCATAAAAATATACAAACATGATCTTGCTACGTAAATTATTGTTACTGTGTTTTACATTTTTTGTAAACGAGATATTGTTTGCGCAGCAAACCATCACCATTTCCAAAGAAAAATTACAAGACAAAATAAAAGGCGGCTGGGCCGGGCAAACCATTGGTGTTACGTTTGGTGGCCCTTACGAATTTGGTTTCCAGGGAACTTTTATTGGCGATTACCAGCCATTGAAATGGTACGACGGATATCTAAAGAATACAATGGTGAACAACCCGGGCTTGTACGATGACCTTTACATGGATCTAACTTTTGTAGATGTGTTTGAGAAATACGGGCTGGATGCGCCGGTAGATTCTTTTGGAAATGCGTTTGCTCATGCTGGTTATATGCTATGGCATGCTAACCAGGCTGGACGCTATAATATATTGAACGGGATAAAACCACCGGCCAGCGGTTATTGGACCAATAATCCGCACGCAGATTGTATTGACTACCAGATAGAAGCAGATTTTGCAGGATTGATGAGTCCTGCTATGCCCAACACTGCTTCAGCCATCAGCGATAAGATTGGCCATATCATGAATTACGGGGACGGATGGTATGGTGGAGTATATGTTGGTGCAATGTATTCATTGGCGTTTACTTCATCAGATATTCGTTTTATTGTTTCAGAAGCTTTGAAGACAGTACCTCAGCAAAGTGAATTCTACCAATGCATCAATGATGTAATTGGCTGGTATAAAAAATATCCAACAGATTGGAAGCAAACCTGGTTGGAAGTGCAAAAAAAATGGGCCAATGATATTGGTTGCCCCGAAGGTGTGTTTCATCCTTTTAACATAGACGCAAAAGTGAATGCAGCTTATGTAGTGATAGGTTTGTTGTATGGCGCAGGTGATTTCACAAAGACATTGGAGATAAGCACACGTTGCGGACAGGATGCGGATTGCAATCCTTCTACAGCAGGAGGTATGTTAGGCGCTGTATTGGGCTACGATAAAATACCTGCGTACTGGAAGATGGGACTTACCGAAGCAGAAGCAATAGATTTTAAATACACCACCATGTCTTTAAACAAAGTGTATGAAATAAGCCTGAAACATGCTTTGCAGAATATAGAAAAGAATGGCGGTAAAATAAATGGCAATACAATTACCATACCTGTGCAGCAGCTAAAAGCAGTTAAGTTTGAAAAGAGTTTTACCGGCATGTACCCGGTTTTAAAAACACAAGCCAAATGGTCTGATGCAAAAGATGAACTGGGTTTTGATTTTGATGGTACTGGTTTTGTAATGAGAGGAGAAACTGCCAAATGGGGCAGCAATACAGATTATGTCTTTCATGCGCTGCTGACGGTAGATGATAAGCCAGCGGTAAAAGTAGAATTGCCTGCGAGTTATACCACTCGTCGCTACGAGCTTTGCTGGCAATATGGTTTGCCGAAAGGGCATCACACAGTGAAATTGAAGATTACTAATCCAACAAATGGTTACGAGATAAAAGCGCAGGATGTAATAGTGTATTCAGATAAACCGGTGGATGGATTAAAAGCGAATGAAAAGTAATTAGCAATTAGTAATTAATAATTGTGAGAGAGTTCTATTTTAGAGGTATAAGGCATAAGGCATAAGGCGACGAAGCCTTCAACCCTACACCTTTTACCTTAAACCTAACTTTCACCTTATTCCTTACACCTTTTATTCATCACTTAAATAAATTTTCTTTTCATGAAAAAATTAGTTTCAGGAATCTTAGGCTTACTGGCTTCGTTTTTTGTTTTTGCAGGATGCAATAACAATGAAACGGCTACAAAGACAGATGCGGATACAACTGCCGCGGCAGCCAAAGCAGATAGCAGCGCATCAAAAGTAACAGACAATTGGAAACTGGGTGTGCAATTGTGGACCTTCCGCATGTTTACCATGGAAGAAGCTTTGCAAAAAGTAGATAGCAGCGGTGTAAAATATGTAGAAGCTTTCTGGGGTCAGACACTTAGCAAGGATAGCAAAGACGCTTTCGGTATTAAAATGACACAGGCCGGAAGAGATAAACTGAAAGAGTTATTGAAATCGCACGGCATACAAATGGTGGCAATGGGCGTTATTTCTCCTGGCACCAAAGAAGAATGGACAGATGCATTTAAGCTGGCCAAAGAATTTAACCTGAGTTATATTACTGCAGAGCCAAAGAAAAATTTGTGGGATGTAGTGGATAGCCTTGCCGGTGCTTACGGTATAAAAGTAGCCATTCACGATCACCCAAAACCAAATGCTTACTGGCATCCTGATTCTGTATTAGCTGCTATTAAAGGCCATGCAAACATCGGTTCTTGTGCAGACGTTGGTCACTGGTCTCGCAACGGATTAGATGTAGTGGATTGCTTAAAAAAACTGGAAGGTCATATTTATGGCGTGCATTTAAAAGACATCAAAGAGTTTGATAAAACAAATGCT
The DNA here is from genome assembly GCA_047602295.1 of Chitinophagaceae bacterium. GTDB lineage: Bacteria > Bacteroidota > Bacteroidia > Chitinophagales > Chitinophagaceae > JACMLD01. The sequence continues at coordinate 1,330,126 of JASGHP010000001.1, forward strand.
GCTGATACAGTAGTGGGCAAAGGTGTAATAAAATTCTCTCCTATTTTTGCAGAATTGAAAAGACAAAATTTTGCTGGCATGCTTTCTATAGAGCATGAGTCTAACTGGTACAACAGCGTACCCGATGTAATTGAAACAGTAAGATTCTATAAAGAAGAAGTAGGTAAGCTTAAATAAAGAAAAGAAACTGGCGCAGGTATTAAACTTGCGCCAGTATTTTTTATACGAGTATTTTTTTGAACCAGTCCGTATCACTACAATCCTAATAAGTATTCATTTCAAATTATAACCAGCTAAAGATGTCCTTAAGCCGATTTTTCTTAAACCTTTTTGCATTTTGCATTTTTACTTTTTACTTATGTAGTTGCAAACAGGCAGCTGAAAAAGAATATACTTCCTGGCCTCAGTACAAAGGCTCAAACGAAAACATTCATTATTCATCTCTCACACAGGTAGACACCAGCAACGTTACACAATTGCAGGTGGCCTGGGAATATCACACAGGCGATGCAGATACCGCCAATCATTCGCAGATACAATGCAATCCCATTATAGTAGATGGCAACATTTACGGTGTATCGCCTAAACTAAAATTATTTGCTGCAGATGCAGCCACTGGCAAAGAGAAATGGCAGTTCAATCCATTTGATTCTTTGCCCGACAATAAGAAATCATTTTTCAACATGAACAACTCCAGGGGCGTTGCCTACTGGAGCGATGGCGCCGAAGACAAAAGAATATTTTATACAGCAGGGTCAGATCTTTATTGCGTGAATGCGGTTACCGGAAAAACAATCGGATCTTTTGGAAACAATGGCAAGATTGATTTGCACAATGATCTGGACCGCGATGTAAAAGATTTCTTTGTTACTTCTACCACACCACCCATCATTTTTAATAACCTGCTTATTATTGGCACACGTGTAGACGAAGGGCAACATGCAGCACCAGGCCATATAAGAGCTTACGATACACGCACCGGTAAAAGACAATGGATATTTCATACCATTCCGCAACCGGGTGAATTTGGTCACGATACATGGACAGACTCCACGGCGTACAAATATGTTGGCGGTGCCAATACATGGAGCGGTTTCAGTCTTGATAAGAAAAGAGGAATTGTATTTGCCTGCACCGGCTCACCTTCTTACGATTTTTTTGGCGGAAAGCGATTGGGCAATAATTTATTTGGCAACTGTGTATTGGCGTTAGATGCGGCTACCGGCAAACGTATCTGGCATTTTCAAACCGTGCATCACGATATATGGGATAGAGATATTCCTTCTCCACCTGTATTGGTTACCATTAATAAAGATGGAAAAGATATTGATGCTGTAGCCATCACTACCAAATCGGGTTTCATTTTTGTATTGGAAAGAGAAACAGGTAAACCAGTATATCCCATTGAAGAAAGGGCTGTGCCTACCAATACAGATTTAGCTGGTGAATTGTTATCGCCCACACAACCTGTGCCATTAAAGCCAGCGCCTTTTATGCGCCAGTTGTTTACAGAAAAAGACATTAATCCTTTGCTGCCCGATTCTTCCTACCAGGAAGTAAAAAAACGATTGGCTTCTTACAGGTCAGACAATATGTTCAATCCTATTTCCACTCAAGGCACGGTTGTGTTTCCCGGATTAGACGGTGGCGCAGAATGGGGTGGCCCTACTTACGATCCGCAAACACATATCCTCTACATCAATGCCAATGAAATGGCATGGGTGATACAGGCAGTACCCGTTGCCAATAAAATTTCTAATAATGAAACCTATGTGCAGGCTGGCCAGCGTTTGTTCCAGGCAAATTGCATGACATGTCATGGCGCAGATAGAAAAGGAACCGGCAATTATCCTTCGCTTATCAGCATCAATAAGAAATACAGTGGCGCTGCGTTTGATACGTTATTGCAATCCGGCAGACGAATGATGCCTTCTTTCCGTCAATTGAGTATGGCAGAAAGAAAGGCCATTGCATCTTATGTGTTAGACAATAATGAAAAATCAAAACCGTACACAGATAGCGCCAAACAAAAAAATGAAGCATTGTATGCGGTTCCTTATACCATTACCGGTTACAATAAGTTTTTAAGCAAAGAGGGGGCGCCTGCATTGTCTCCACCCTGGGGCACATTAAATGCGGTAAATCTCAATACCGGCGAATATGTTTGGAAAGAAGTTTTTGGTAATGATCCTGAATTTTCGAAAGGAAGTAAAACACTTACCGGCTCAGAAAACTATGGCGCTTCTGTGGTAACTGCCGGCGGATTATTATTCATTGCTGCTTCTAAAGATGGTAAGTTGCATGCATACAATAAAGCCACCGGAAAATTATTGTGGGAAGTGGAATTGCCTGCGCCTGGTTATGCTACGCCCGCTGTGTACGAGTTGAATGGCAAGCAATACATAGTGATTGCCTGTGGCGGCGGTAAACTGAAATCAAAATCGGGCGACAGTTATGTGGCATTTGCATTGCCCGAAAAAAAATAAAAACCTGTTTGCAGGTTGTTTGCTGCCTTTGAGCAGCACGCATCAGGATGGATGAAGATGTAAAAGATTTATATTACCCGTTTATAACAACGATATAACCGGCTTTCAAAGCCGTGAAATCTTAAAACAAATTGCTATTATGAAATTTCTGAAAATTGCCTTACTGTTACTGCTTACGCAAACTGGTTTTTCACAAAAGTTAATGGTAACAGATCTCTCCTGCGAGCATAAAATTAATCCAGTAGGTGTAGATGTGGCCGCACCCAGGCTTAGCTGGAAATTAAGCGGCCCGGCAAGAGGTATTGCACAAACAGCTTACAGCATTCGTGTATCTACGGGTAAAAATGGTAAAAATATTGTTTGGCAAAGTGATAAAGTAAATAGCGCTGAATCCGTTTTGTTGCCCTACGGCGGCAATGCCCTGCAGTCTGGAAAGCGTTACTACTGGCAGGTAAAAGTATGGGATGCTGCAAAGAATGAATCTGCGTGGAGTACGCCTGCTTATTGGGAAATGGGTTTGTTGCAACCGCAAGACTGGAAAGCACAATGGATAGAACCAGTTCAGTCTGAAGAAAGGCATATGGCGGCATTAACAGTGAGAAAAGATTTTTCAGTTGGAAAAAAGATAGCATCAGCAAGAGCATATGTTACCAGTCATGGTTTTTATGAGCTGCACATCAACGGCAAAAAAGTAGGTGATGAAGAATTAACACCCGGTTGGACTTCATACAACAAACGCCTGCAATACCAGGTGTTTGACATTACGTCTTTATTGCAGCAAGGCAAAAATAGTGTAGGTGCAATGTTGGCAGATGGTTGGTACCGTGGCGCATTGGCATGGGAAAACAATTGGGGCATATGGGGCAAAAAACTAGGCTTGCTTTGCCAGTTGCAAATTACGTTTACAGATGGCAGTGAGGAAACAATTATTACAGACAATACCTGGAAAGGAACACAGAATGGCCCTATCACACGAGACGGAATTTATGATGGCGAAAGCTACGATGCACGCAAAGAAATAAAGGGATGGAACAACGCAGGTTTTGATGATGGCAAATGGCAGGCTGTGCAAGTGGTAGACAAACCAAAAGATATTTTAATTGCAGCGCAAAATGTACCCGTAAGAAAAATACAAGAGATAAAACCCGTTCGCATTTTTAAAACACCCAAAGGTTTATTGGTAGCAGACTTTGGACAAAATATGGTGGGTTGGGTTCGCCTGAAAGTAAAAGGCAATGCAGGCACCATGGTTACCATACAACATGCGGAAGTATTAGACAAGTTTGGTAATTTCTATACAGACAATTTGCGTGCAGCAAAAGCCACTGCAGAATACACATTGAAAGGTGGTGATGAGGAAACTTACGAACCGCGTTTTACATTTTTCGGTTTCAGGTATATATCAGTTGATGGTTTTCCGGGAGAATTAAAACCAGAAAATATAACAGGTGTGGTGGTGCATTCAGATATGAAGCCTACTGGAACATTTGAGTGTTCTAATGCATTGGTGAATCAATTGCAACATAATATTCAATGGGGACAAAAAGGAAACTTTGTAGACGTGCCTACCGACTGTCCGCAACGTGATGAACGTTTGGGTTGGACAGGCGATGCGCAAGCATTTTGTCGCACTGCCGCATTCAATATGGATGTAGCGCCGTTCTTCACCAAATGGTTAAAAGATGTAGCGGCTGATCAATATGCGGATGGCGGTGTTCCATTTGTAATTCCGGATGTATTGCGCAACAATGGTACTTCTGCAGGTTGGGGTGATGTGTCTACCATTGCACCATGGACGATGTACCGAGTGTTTGGCGATAAAAGAATTTTGGAAACACAATATCCCAGCATGAAAGCTTATGTGGAATATATCCGCAGTAAAGCTGGTGATACTTATATGTGGAAAGGTGGAAGTGTGTTTGGCGATTGGTTATTCTATAAATCAATGGCGCAGACAGAAAATGATGGTTATACAAGCCCGGATATGATTGCTACCATGTTCTATGCTTATTCCACACATATAGTAGCAGAAGCCGCTGCCACATTAGGTAAAACAGACGAAGCAAGAACATACAATGACTTGTTCGATAAAATTAAAAAGGTCTTCAATCAAAACTATGTTACAGCAGAAGGAAGGATAGCTTCAGAATCTCAAACCAGTTATGTGCTGGCATTGCATTTTGGTTTGTTGCCAGAGGCTTTGCGTCCTAAAGCCACACAATACCTGGTAGATGATATTAAAGGCAGGGGCAACCATTTGTCAACAGGTTTTCTCGGAACACCTTATCTCTGTCATGTATTAACCGCCAATGGACGTACAGATGTTGCGTATGATTTATTGTTGCAGCAAACATTTCCTTCATGGTTGTATCCAGTTAGAATGGGTGCAACTACCATTTGGGAAAGATGGGATGGACAAAAGACAGACAGTACATTCCAGGATGTAGGCATGAACTCTTTTAATCACTACGCTTATGGCGCTATCGGCGATTGGATGTATCGTGTGGTGGCAGGTATAGAAATTGGTGAACCTGGTTATAAACATGTTTTAATACAGCCGCATCCGGGCCAGCAGTTCAGTTATGCTAAATCAACTTTTGAAAGTAGTTATGGACAAATTGCTTCGGGTTGGGAAATGAAAGATGGCAAGTTGATCCTCAAAATAAAAATACCGGCCAATACAACTGCTACCATTGTATTGCCACATGCGCAGGCAGATAAAGTAACAGAAAGCGGCGCTGCATTGAGTACTGCTTTTAAAACCAGCAGGCAGGATGGAAGTAATGTAATAGTAGAAACAGGTTCCGGCGATTATAGTTTTGAGTACGCTCCGGTTGGTAATTGATTTCAAGAGAATGTTTTTTATGAACCCGACAGTGGTTTTCATAGCAGCATTCTTGCGTCGCACTCTTGTACATTTGTACATGTGGGAGCTGTGGCTTCAATTCAATCACCAAAACTTTTTGCAAACAACATTTTGTTATACTTCTAGTGTCATCCCTTCGGGATTTTGTTGAAACTTATAAAACATGAAGTGCTATATTAATTTCAGCCTTTCAGGCTTTTAATCCCGAAGGGATGGTATTAATATAGCAAGAAGACGGAAAATAATTTAACCCCGAAGGGGTGACATTAGAAATGCAAAACCGAATGCCGTAAAAACTATTTGTGTATAATAAAAACACAAAACACTCTTATACTATTCCAATGTCAGCATCCTCCATCACAAAACCAACTAACAACCGTCTGCTATCGCTCGATTTTTTGCGTGGCTTCATTATGGTATTGCTGGCAATGGAATCTACCGGCTTGTATGGTTATTTGTATGATAATACCAGCGGTTCTGTTTTTCATAGTTTCATCACGCAGTTTACACACCATCCCTGGAATGGTTTGCGTTTTTGGGATCTTGTGCAGCCAAGCTTTATGTTTATGGCAGGCACGGCTATGGCCTTTTCGCTAAACAAACAATGGCAAAGCGGTATAAGCTGGCAACAATCGTTTATAAAAATTGCGAAAAGATGTTGCTGGCTTTTCTTCTGGGGTGTATTGGATTATGCAGTTCGGCCAAAAGGTTTGTCTTTTGAATTGTGGGATGTGCTTACACAATTATCATTCACCACCATGCTGGCCTTCCTTGTTTTCCGTTGGAATTATACCGCACAAATTACAACGTGCATAGGATTGTTATTGCTTACAGAAGTTTTATATCGCTTCACCAATGTACCCGGTTTTAATCAGCCATTTACAGACCAGCACAACTTTGGCAACTATGTAGACCTGTTGTTGATGAACAAAATCAATAAAGGTGGTTGGGTAGCTATTAACTGTATTCCTACTGCGGTGCATACCATTGCAGGCGCTATGGCTGGAAAATTGTTGCTGTCACAAAAAAAGAAAATACCCACGCTGCTAATTTGGGCCGCAGTTTGTTTATTAGTTGGCTTCTCTTTAGATTGGATTCATATAACGCCCATCGTTAAACGCATAGCTACTTCTTCATTTACACTGGCATCATTGGGCTTTTGTCTTTGTTTCCTTGCCGCTAGCTATTGGTGGATTGATCTGAAAGATCATAAAAGATATTTGCTGTTCTTCACCATTGTAGGCATGAACTCCATTTTCATTTATCTCTTTTTTGAAATTGTGGGTGACAGGTGGTTTACAGAATATATCCGCAGCATTGCAACCGGCGTTATGGGTTGGATCAATGTAGATGGTATGCCGGCATTCATTTTTAGCTGTATCTGTGTTTTTGGCCTGGAATGGCTGCTCTGCTATTTTCTTTACAAGAAAAAGATATTTTTCCGTTTATAATACTCAAACCTATAAGGTTTTTAAAGCCTTATAGGTTTAAAATACCATAGGTCTAAAATTGATGAGCAAAAGAATTTAGAAAGTTTTAGAGAAGAAACCGGCTTTACTTTAAAAAGCATTTTATTTTTCTGTAAAACAATGCTGTCACGAGTGTATTATAAGCTAACTGTCTCGATGCAAATACGACTCATTATTCCTTATCTTCGGCTAAACGGTTACTGCCGATTTTCTACTCACTTAAATTAAAACCAGATGGCAACAACTGTTGATGTGCTACCAACCGAAAAGGCAGCATCAAAAAATTACATTTACATCATTTCTATTTTAGGGTTGATCTTTTTTATGCTGGGTTTTATAACCTGGCTGAACGGTACGCTGATACAGTTTCTCAAGCTGGTTTGCCAATTAAAAGGAGATGTACAACCTTTTCTGGTAACGTTCGCTTTCTACATGGCTTACTTTGTTTTGGCCACACCTTCTTCTTACATCTTAAAAAAAACCGGTTATAAAAAAGGAATGGCGCTGGGTTTTTTCGTGATGACTATCGGCTCACTTTTGTTTATACCTGCTGCTAATACCCGCACATTCGGCTTATTTCTTATAGCCTTGTTTACACAGGGCATGGGATTGACTTTAATACAGACTGCCGTTAATCCATACATCAGTATTGTTGGTCCATTAGAAAGCGCCGCCAAGCGCATGAGCATAATGGGCATCTGTAATAAAATAGCGGGTATACTTAGTCCCGTAATATTGGGCGTTGTGTTATTGAACAATGCCACCAAGTTGGAGAAAGACATCGAAGCGGTTGCCGACCCCGCACAAAAATCTATATTGCTTACCGAACTAAGTCAAAAAATAATTGGGCCTTATATAGTGTTGGCGTTGATATCTGTTGTGGTGGCGATACTTATTTACTTTTCATCTTTGCCAGAGATTGCAAATAAGGAAGAGGACGTTGTTGAAGGCGCTGCTGCGAAAACAAGTGTGTTTCAATATCCGCATCTTGTACTTGGGATTATTTGTTTGTTCTTATACGTGGGCGTTGAAGTAATGGCAGGCGATGCTATTGGTGCTTATGGCAAAGCGCTAGGTCTCCCCCTTGATGAAACAAAATATTTTACATCGTTTACATTAGGCTCCATGTTGGTTGGTTATATTATTGGAATAATAGCAATTCCAAAGTTTTTTTCACAGCAAACGGCTTTGAAATATTCTGCAGCATTAGGTATTGTATTATCGCTGTTAGTATTCTTTACCAGCGGGCATGCTTCTATTTTATTTATTGCATTAATGGGGCTTGCCAATGCATTGATGTGGCCTGCTATCTGGCCGCTCGCATTAAGAAACCTGGGAAAATTTACAGAATCAGCCGCAGCATTACTGATAATGGGAATAGCAGGGGGAGCTTTGTTGCCATTGTTCTACGGCTTTTTAAAAGGTGCGCCATTTCATCTTTCTAACCAGCTTTCATTTTTAGTCTGCATGTTGCCCTGCTACCTATACATTCTCTATTACGCAGTTAAGGGAAGCAAATTGTAAGACAGCAGTTCTTCAATAGCAATGCATTTAGTATAGAACGAAGCGTGTCAATTCGTACATTCGTTCTATACTATTGCTTGTAATTATGAAATCATCGCTGCTATTATTCTGCGCATTTATTTTTGTAAGTGGATTTGTTCATGCTCAGAAGAATGTTCGCCTCACTTCGCCGGATGGCAATATAAGTTTCTCCTTTCAATTAATTAATGAAACGCCGCAATACAGTGTAAGCTATAAAGGTTTTAAACTGGTAAACAATTCGCCACTAAGTCTTTCCTTTAAAGAAGGTGGATTGTTTAAAAATCATATCAGGCTGCAAAAGCCCGTCATTGAAGATAAACAGGAGCAGTATGAATTGATAGTAGGCAAAACAAAAATGGTAAACGATCATTATCGCGAAGCCATTCTCCCCTTGCACGAAACTGTATCTCCTTTCAGAGAAATTAATATAGTTGTAAGAATATTTAATGATGGTATTGCATTCCGATACAATCTTCCCGCACAAAAAAACTGGTCCTCCTTTTTACTGACAGAAGAAAACAGTGTATTTAACCTGGCAGGCAATCCGTTGGCTACTGTGCTTCTATTGCCAAACTATACCAGCTCTCACGAGAATGAGTATACCATAGCGCCTTTGCAACAAATCAAGCAAGATACATTGATGGATATGCCGGCGCTGTTTCAATTTCCTGGCAACGTATATATGGCCATTACTGAAGCTGCTTTGCTGGATTATGCAGGTATGTATTTAGTCCGCGAAGGAAACTCAGTAAGAAGTGCATTGTCGCCATTGCCTGGTCAGGCCGAAGTAAAAGTAAAAGCAAGTCTCCCGCATCTTAGTCCCTGGCGTGTAATGCTGATTGGCGATCGCATCGGCACTTTAATTGAATCTAATATCATTACAAGCCTCAACGAACCATGCAAGATTAAAGATGTGTCATGGATTAAACCAGGTAAAACAACATTTCCGTGGTGGAATGGCAATGTTGTGCCGGATACTATTAATGCACCAGGCAATAATTTTGTAACCAATAAATACTATATAGATTTCTGTGCCCGCAATAAAATTGAGTATCATTCTGTAGTAGAATATGGTTTGCACGAGTGGTATGTAAACGACGGTGCCGGATTTCAACCCGGTCCTCATGCAGATGTTACACATGCTGTACCGGGGCTTGATATGAAAGAAGTATGCGATTATGCAAAATCAAAAGGAGTTGCTATTCGCGTATGGGTGCACTGGGCTGCATTGTATCCAAAACTGGACAGTGCATTTGCGCAGTTTGAAAAATGGGGTATCAGCGGCATGATGATAGATTTTATGGACAGGGATGATCAGCAAATGGTAAACATGCAAACAGAAATGCTGGAAAAAGCAGCAGCACATCACCTGCATGTGCAGTTTCATGGAGCTTACAAACCAACAGGTCTCAGCCGTACTTACCCAAATGAATTTACAAGAGAAGGAACGCTCAACTATGAGTGCAATAAATGGAGCAAACGAATCTCACCAGATCATGATATTAATTTTCCTTTTACAAGAATGCTGGCAGGCCCAACTGATTTTCATTTAGGCGGCTTCAGAGCTGTAACCGATTCGGCATTCGTTATACAATATACTCGCCCATTAATGCGTGGCACACGTTGTCATATGATGGCGATGTATGTGGTATTGGAAAGTTACCTGGGCATGGTGTGCGATTACCCGGAAGCGTATGAAGGTCAACCCGGTTTTGAAATACTGCCAGAGATACCCACTGTTTGGGACGAAACAAAAGTGTTAGATGCAAGCGTAAGCAATTTTATTGTTATTGCCAGAAGAAAAGCAAACGATTGGTTTATTGGCAGCATCACCAATCATGAAGAAAGAAATCTTTCAATTGATTGCAGTTTTTTGCCGGAAGGAAAATACGAAGCAACTATATATACTGATGCGCCAGATGCCAATGAATATCCTAATAAACTGCAACGGCAAACAAATATCATAACCAATAAAGAAAAAATAAGTGCTGTGTTAAAGAAAGGTGGAGGTGCTGTTGTTCACCTGAAAAAATTATAACCGTACGATATTTTTAATTACCACCGGCGGATCAAATGATTGCCCATAATAATGGCGATTATAGATTCGATCAACTACATTCATTCCTTTAATGCATTTTCCAAAAGGAGCATAGCCTTGTTTATCCGGGTTGTTATCACCACCATAATCAAAGCCCGGCTGATCGCCAATGCAAATAAAAAATTCTGTTGTGGCTGTTCCCGGTTCCATTCTTGCCAGCGATATAACAGCGTTTTTGTGAAGTATGTGTGTGATGTTGGTGCTCTCGTGCGGAATGCCCGGTAATGAAGTCGCCAGTTTATAATTCGTTTTCCAGATACCGCCCTGTATCAAATTTGCTTTGGGTGCATCAGAAGGTTGGTTGTCGTCTCTTAAAACCCTGTAGAAGATGCTATGATGATAATAACCTGCATCCACATACGATAAAAATCCTGCTACAGTTTTAGGCGCCTGCTCTGGGTATAATTCCACTTCTATATCACCGGCTTCGGTTTCTATTAATACATGAGGGTTTTTATGAGATGGTGAAGCACATCCTGCAAAAACAAATGCTGCCAATACAAAGCTCAATATTTTTTTCATTGCTTGTTTGTTAAACAGGATAAAGCTACCAACTAATTCATTAAGCCGAATGATTTATAATGAGCGTAGGCTCTATATTAATTTTATAAAAAGGTCCGCTGGTTCTTTGCGACTTGTCTTTGTTCAATAATTCCATCAATAGTTCAGTTGCTTTTTGTCCCTGCTGATAAGGATATTGTTCCAGCGATGCCATAGGCGGATAAGCGGCATGTACACTAAAAGGGAGGTTGGCATAGCTTACAAACCTGATGTCTTTATTGATTTTTAATTTTTTCTTTTTTGCATATTGAACAGCATCCAGCATCACGTAATCATTGAATGTAACAATCGCCTGTGGTTTTCTTTTAGCGGTTAGCAATTGTTCCATCGCCTCGTAAGTACCCTCTTGTGTTAAGTCTGATGCAACCATCAAAGAAGGATCAAATTTCAAACGGCTGTTGGTAATGGATTTTATATAACCCTGCTTTCTTTGCTGGCTGGCCAATAATTTTTCAGGCCCGTTTATCATGCCAATAGTGCGATATTTTCTTTTCAATAAAAAATTTACAACCTGTATAGTGCCTGATTCCATATTGCATGATACATTGTGCATGTCTTCCAGCTTTGGTATCCTGTCAAAAAAAACGATAGGAATATCATATTTCGCCAGCAATTTAAAATGATCATAGTTCTCTGTATTCTTAGCCAGCGACACAATTAATCCATCCACCTGGTGTTCTTTCATCGTGTTCACAATAATCTTTTCACGTTCTTTGTCGTCGTGGCTCTGGCCCATCAGTACTGTGTAATTGTTCAGGTTTGCCGTGTCTTCAATGCCACTGATAGCGGTAGCAAAAAAAGCTTCAGACAACTCCGGCAATATCACACCAATGGTAAATGTTTTCTTTTGCTGAAATGAAATGGCGCGGTGATTGGGTTCGTAATTTAATGCAGCAGCCAATTCCTGCACACGCATTTTTGTGCGCAAACCAATGCTGGGGTGATTGTGCAATGCCCTGGAAACGGTAGAAATTGAAATGTTTAGCCTGCGGGCAATCTCTTTTATGTTGGTGGCAGCCAAAGTTTGTTTTTAAGGGTTATAAAAATTAAAAATGGCATCCGATGATATGCCTGTCATTATCGTATAAGTCCCATTGCAGGCGGGTTGCAGCCAAAATTGCAAACTTGCGCAAACGGTTGCGCAAATTAATTAAAATAAGCTACAATATATTTGAGTGCAAACCAAACGGTCTGAAAAAGACCCTGAAAAACAACACAAACGAAGAACCAAATAGCATTTTGAGCGTAAAAACAAATGAGGACAGAACCATGAATCCCGCAAGGTCAGTTGCGGGATTTTTTGTGCCGAAAAATTCAGCGTTAATTGAAACAATAGTTGTCTTTTTGTACAACTAAAATCTGTTACTACCATAAATATTACCCGGTACGCCAAGTACTTGCTGCGTTATTATTTGTTTTTATTACAAATCAAGAATACACGGGTGCATTAAACCATATCCTGCTTTTATCATTAAATTACAAGTATCATGATATACAAAAAGTCATTCGCAATAATACTGGCTGTTTCTTTATTCGCAATTAACAGCTACGCACAGGAAATAAAATATACCAATGGTGCAGATGGATGGAATGCAGATTCATTGGGCAATCATCGTGCAGTTGTAAATTTTAGTGGCCCTGTTAAGCTGGCACATGTAATTATTGATTGGCGCAGAAGAGATAATCATCCGGAATTGAAAAGAATCATTGTGCAGGATGCAAAGACAGGAGCAAGGGTTAAAAATGCTGCGGCAATTAGTGTAACCAGGGAGTCTGGTGATATTTATTTTACTCCAACATCCGGTTCCGGAAAATATTATGTGTATTACATGCCTTATAAAAATGAAGGGCGTAGCAATTATCCGCGTGGTGTTTATTTGAAACCAGATACAACGGCTGACGATCAATGGTTGCAATTGATTCACTCAGGAACACTTAAGCCCAATGCAACCTGCACAGAGATACAGTCTATTAATGCGTTTAATAGTTTTTATCCAATGGAAGTAATTGCAACAGCAGCAGAAACTCACGCCATTCAAAATAAAAATGCTGCAAAAGATTTTGTTGTATTTCCTGAAGATCGCATGCATGCCATACGCATGAAAACAGATTTACCACAGCGCTGGATACTAAAAGGTGCTACCAATACTTTCAAAGATGTTGCCGATAAAGGCGAAAATTTTTCTTTTCAATTAGGCGTATATGCATTAAAAGATTTGCAGGATGTACAGGTTGCTTTCTCTGCTTTAAAAAATGCTGCTGGTAAAACCATATCAGCAGAAAACATAGCATGTCTTAATACAAATGGAAGAGCTTATAACAATACGCCATTAACTAATACAGTAAATGTAGCTGCTAATACAGTGCAACCTCTTTGGTGCACAGTTCAGGTTCCTGAAAATGCATCGCCAGGTTTATACACCGGTACTGCTACAGTAAAAGCAGCAGGCGCTAAAGAGCAATTAATTCAGTTGTCTATTACCGTTAGTGCAAATACCGCAGCTAATCATGGCGTAAACACGCCGGATAAAATGACACGCCTTACCTGGTTAAATTCTGATTTGGCACAAAAGAATGATGTAATTGCTCCTTATACGCCTTTGCAGATTGACGGTAATACCATCAGTCTTTTAGGCAGAAAAGTGGAACTGAACAATGATGGTTTTCCAAAACAGGTACAGACATTCTTTAATGAAGAAATGACGGGATACACAAAAGAGCCTAACAATATTTTCTATGAAGCCATTCATTTCCATTTTACAAAAGCTGCCGATGGTAAAGATTTCAAATTTAAAAACAGCGGCGTACAGTTTGTTAAGAAGGAAGCAGGTACAGTACAATGGACAGCAACAAACAAAAACGATACACTGCAGGTAGACATTGATGCGTCTATTGAGTTTGACGGGTTTGTTACTTATACCGTAAAAGTTACTGCATTGCAGGATGCTGATATGAAAGAAATTACTTTGCACCTGCCCTTCAAAACAAATATGGCTACCTATTTTATGGGGCTTGGGCAAAAAGGCGGTATCAGGCCAGACAGTGTAGGATGGAAATGGGAGGTGGCAACCAAGAACCAGGATGGTGCATGGATAGGAAATGTAAATGCAGGCATTCAATATTCATTGCGTGATGAACATTATACACGTCCGCTGAATACCAATTTTTATTTGCAAAAACCTTTGTTATTACCATCATCGTGGGCCAACAATGGTGAAGGTGGTATTTCTGTAGCATTGAAAGGTTCGTCTATTCTTGCCAATAATTATAGTGGCAAAAGATTAATCAAAAAAGGAGAATCGCTCTACTATAATTTCAATTTATTAATAACACCATTCCATCCGCTTAATACGGATTTTCAGTGGGACAATCGCTTCTATCATAAATACAATAATTTGGATTCTATAAAAGCTACCGGTGCTACTGTAGTAAACATTCATCATGCTACACCCATTAATCCATGGATCAACTATCCGTTTATTGAATGGAAAAAGATGAAGAGCTATATAGATTCTGCGCATCAATTAGGTTTGAAAGTAAAGATCTATAACACCGTTCGAGAATTGTCCAACCATGCTTATGAAACACCAGTATTGCGCAGCCTTGGTCATGAAGTGTATTCTCCTGGTAAAGGCGGTGGTTTCAGTTGGCTGCAGGAGCATATTGGCGACGATTATATTGCCGCATGGTTTGTGCCCGAGCTAAAAGATGCTGCTATCATTAACAGTGGTATGAACCGTTGGCACAATTATTATGTAGAAGGCATGAACTGGCTTACACAAAATGTTGGCATAGATGGTATCTACCTGGATGATGTAGCTTTTGATCGCATCACTATGAAACGCATCAAACGTGTGCTTACCAAAGATGGTCATCCTGGTATTATTGATTTGCATTCTGCCAATCAATACAATAAGAGCGATGGTTTTAACAACAGCGCCATTCTGTACATGGAGCATTTTCCTTACCTAAACCGTTTGTGGTTTGGAGAGTACTTCGATTACGAGAAAAATGATCCCGGTTTCTTTTTAACAGAAGTGAGCGGTATACCTTTTGGTTTAATGGGAGAGATGTTGCAAAACGATGGCAATGCGTGGCGTGGAATGGTATACGGAATGACAAGCCGTCTTGGCTGGAGCGACAAAAGTAATCCAAGACCATTGTGGAAATTGTGGAATGAAATAGGAATGCAGGGAACGGAGATGATTGGATACTGGAGCAGTCATTGCCCTGTAAAAACCAGTAACGATAAAGTGAAGGCCACTGTATATAAAAAGAAAGGGTTTGCATTGATAGCATTGGCTAGTTGGGCAGATACTACTACTGATGTTAAACTGCAAATAGATTGGAATGCACTAGGCATAGATGAAAACAAGGCTGTTATTACCGCACCTGGCATTATTAATTTCCAACCGCAACAACAATTTGATAAAGGAGGGACTATAAGCATAGAAAAAAATAAAGGTTGGTTGTTGTTGGTGAAGGAACAATAATAAGGATATTTGAATGATTGCTTTTTAACCAAACTATAAATGCCTATCAATAATAAATATATTGAGCCATTAGTGGAGAATGAGTTCATGCATATTTATTGCAAAGCTGTTGGCAATAATGTTCTTTTTAGGAATGACGAGAATAGAATCTTTTTTTTGAAGAAGTATGCTGGTTTTACTCAAGGTTATTTTGATACCTATAGTTATATATTGTTAGATAATCATGCGCACTTTCTAATTAAATGTGCTCAGGAGAACGGGCTTAGGACAGTTGTCAATAAAATACCGCAAGAAAAGCGTAAGCTTCACCAAAAAAAATACCTTAACGGTCAAATTAGTTTTCAGCAAGCAGTCGAACTGCAGTGTAAAGATTTTTTTATAACATACGCAATGGCGTATAATAAATTATATAATCGACATGGTGCGTTATTTATTAATCCTTTCCGGAGAGTTACAGTAAAGGATAGTACTCATTTTACTAAATTGATTGTTTACCAGCACGCCAATGTAGTTAAGCATGGGATAACGAAAGACTATGAGAATTACAGATGGTCGTCTTATCAATCACTTATTTCCAATAAGCCAACAATGCTTAAAAGAGAGAAGGTGTTAGATTGGTTTGGTGGAGTACATAACTTTATTAAAACTCATCGTGAGTTGACAGCATTTTATTACGATAACCCATTTTCAATTGAATAAGATGATGAAAGGAAGTAGAGGCTTGCCAAAGGAAGTCAAGTTTAGCATTTCAATGAAATGGCCCTAGAAGCTTTAAACTTGACTTCCTTCAAATTTGGTGATATAGTATTCAACCAAGAAGATTATAATAGTACTCGTATTTAGTAGAAAATGCTTTTTAAAGGGAGTCAAGTTTGTGCGTGAATTTTTTAATTCCCAAAATTTTAAACTTGACTTCCTTATAAACACCCTAAGTTTTTTATTAACAAAAGCCCTTGTTTTCTTTCTGGTAAATTAAGTACATTACTATTTAAATGAAACGATACAATGCCAGCTATCCTGCTAATGATAAAGAGACGACATGCAGTTAGCTTGCTATTGCTATTGATTGTATATGCAGGTGTTACACTGTGTTCTGGTTTTAACCAATCTGTCAATCTACCCAGGAGCCAGTTATCAGATACAGCATATGCAGGTAATGCAACCTGCATCAATTGTCACAAAGCGGTATACGATAGTTTTATAGGTACTGCACATTATCTCACTTCTCGCCCGGCTTCTGATGCATTCATAAAAGGAAGTTTTGAAGAAGGAAAAAATCATTTTACGTACAACCAGTTTGTAGAAGTAAAGTTGGAGAAAAAAGATGGCGGCTTCTATCAGACAGCTTATATAAATGGCGAAGCTACTCATAGCGAGTCGATGGATATTGTGGTTGGCTCCGGTAAAAAAGGACAGACGTATTTATACTGGAAAGAAAATCTTTTGTATCAACTGCCGGTTTCGTATTTCGTGCCAACAAAAACATGGTGCAATAGTCCGGGTTATCCACCGGGTTTGCCACGGTTTAATAGGTTGATACCTGCAAGATGTTTAGAATGTCATGGCTCCGGTGCTGTGGTAGAAGATGCTGGTAACAATGTAAATTTTATTGATAAAGCTTCTGTTGTCTATGGCATCAATTGCGAACGTTGCCATGGCCCTTCCGCCAGTCATGTAGCATGGCATTTATCGCATCCTGAAGAGAAAAAGATTGGTCATAATATTTTGAACGAGAAGTTGCTTACCCGTCAGCAAAATTTAGATCGCTGTGCGCTTTGTCATTCTGGTGTACGCAATGCTATAAAACCAACATTTTCATTTGTAGCAGGCGATAAGTTAGAGGATTTTTCTTTGCCCAAATACAATACGGATAGTGTTGCCAAATTAGATGTGCATGGCAACCAGTATGGGTTAATGACGTCCAGCAAATGTTTCCAGAACAGCCAGATGAATTGTTCATCTTGTCATAATGTGCATGGTAAAGAAGTTGGCAACGCTGCATTGTTTTCAAGCAGATGTATGAACTGCCATAACAATACAACGCAGATAGTATGCAAAGTGAAACCGGAAAAAAATATTGTGCTAAGCGATAATTGTATAGATTGCCATATGCCTCTGCTGCCATCGAAAGCCATCTTCCTGCAATTGGAAGATCGGTCTCAGTCAACAGCAGATTTTGTAAGATCGCACAGGATAGCTATCTATCCGGATGCAGTAAAAGAGTTTATCAAGCAATCCAAACAAAAGAAAAAGAGTTAGTAAATTATAACACTGCTGTATTAGTTCAATATAAAATAATAACAATGAAATCAATATTTCCCGACGTGCAAACACATTTGCAAATGAAAGAAAGAAGAATTTTTATCCGCAATGTTTTAAAAGCATCGCTGGCATCGGCATTTACATTGTCGGCAGCAAATGGATTTGCTACTGATTTTTTTGCACTGAGGAAAACATACACCGTAGGCGATATCATGGATATGGTTACAAAAGATATAGCTGGCGCACCATTTCCTAAAACGGTAGATACTTTAAAAAGTGGCAATAGGGAAATGCAGGTAACAGGTATTGTAACTACCATGTTTGCAACAGTTGATATCATTCACCAGGCAATAAAACTGGGCGCCAATTTTATCATAGCACATGAACCTACTTTTTATAATCATACAGACGACCCTGATTGGGTA
Source organism: Chitinophagaceae bacterium (assembly GCA_047602295.1). Taxonomy (GTDB): domain Bacteria; phylum Bacteroidota; class Bacteroidia; order Chitinophagales; family Chitinophagaceae; genus JACMLD01. The sequence continues at coordinate 1,348,331 of JASGHP010000001.1, forward strand.
TCGCCCAACCATATTGTAAAACAAAAGCAGGAGCTGCTGGAAAAAAATAAAATAGCAGTTTGGCGTTGTCACGATTACCTGCATTCATTTACACCAGACTCAGTTTCTTATGGAGTAGCTAAAAAAGCCGGTTGGCAATCTTATTACAAAACAGGTTCTCGTATACTTACAATACCAACTATTGGTTTGGAAGATTTGGCAAAGCACCTTAAGAAGTCATTAGACATTCAGCAGGTAAGAGTGATAGGTAATTTCTCTCAGAAATGTGAAAAGATCGCATTAATGCCAGGCGCCAGTGGTGGTCAATCGCACTTAAGTGTTGTAGAAAAAGAAAAGCCCGATGTGCTGGTGGTAGGAGAAGTGCATGAATGGGAAACAGCAGAATACATAAGGGATACACAATTGTTTGGCGAGAAAACCGCATTGATTGTATTAGGCCATAGTGTAAGTGAAGAACCAGGATTGCAGATTTTGCAGGAATGGCTGCAACCAAAATTGGAGGGTATTAAAGTTACACACCTGGTTTCAGGCAATCCTTTTAAATGGATATAGTTTTCAGTAGGATTTAATTTATGCTGATGATTGTTTTTGGAAAAATAGCATAATTTGTATGCACAAAATTGTTTGCAATGAAAAATAACCGTAGAAAATTTCTCAAGGACGCAGCAAAGGCGGGTGTTGCGTTTGTAATTGTACCCCGCTTTGTTTTGGGTGGCAAAGGATTTACAGCACCCAGCGATCAGATCAACCTTGGTTTTATTGGTACAGGTAAACAAGGACGTGGTTTGTTGCATTCATTTTTCGATAAAGCACAGGTAGTAGCTGCTTCAGATGCAGATTCGCAAAAGCTGGCACTGTTTCAAACGAACGCAGAAAAATATTATGCAACCTTAACAGGCAAGCCGGCTTACAAAGGAGTTAAAGGCTATGCAGATTTTCAGGAATTGCTGCATCGCAAAGACATTGATGCAGTAGTAATAGCAACACCAGATCACTGGCATGCGGTACATACTGTTATGTCTGCAAATGCAGGTAAGCACGTGTACTGCGAGAAACCATTGGCTCACTCTATTGAAGAAGGAAGGGCGATGGTAAATGCCATGAAGAAGAATAAAAAAATATTGCAGACCGGCAGTATGCAACGTTCCTGGAAAAATTTCAGGCAGGCATGCGAGTTAGTACGCAATGGATATATTGGCAATATTAAAGAAGTGCTGGTAAATGTAGGTGACGCTGCTATTCCTTATAATTTAGGAGAAGAAACAAAACCTGCTAACCTTGATTGGGAAGCATGGGTAGGCCCTGCACCGTATTTTCCATTCAACGCAGAACTTTCTCCACCCGTTGAAAAAGATATTTTTCCTAACTGGCGATTGTATAAAGAATATGGCGGTGGTATGGTAAGCGACTGGGGTGCACACATGTTTGATATTGCGCAATGGGGTTTAGGAATGGATCACACCGGGCCTGTAAAAATTATTCCGCCTGCAGGCGATGCAAAAAAAGGATTAGTGCTTGAGTATGCTAATGGCATTCATGTAAAACACGAAGACTTTGGCCGCAAGTATGGTGTAAGATTTATTGGCGAGAAAGGCACAATTGATATTAGCAGGGATTACCTGGATAGCAATCCTGCAAATATAGCTACTGCTACTATTCAGCCTAATGAAATTCATTTGTACAATAGCGCAGATCATTACCTGGACTGGCTTGATTGCATTAAAACAGGCAAGCAACCAATTTGTGATGCAGAAACCGGTCATCGTACCAGTTCTGTATGTTGCTTAACCAATATCGGATACTGGTTGCGCAAACCATTGGATTGGGACCCGGCAAAGGAACAATTTACCAATAGTGATGAAGCAAATGCACTGGTAAAAGCAAATATCAGGGGCAAATGGAAATTGAAATAATCTGTTTGCATTGAAAATAAAAAACACCCGGCAATAAAACTGCCGGGTGTTTTTATTTTATGCAGAAGGGGCTTGGTGACAAAAAAAAGTGGACGGGATGACTAAACCCGTCCACAGAGGAAATATTTGAAAACTTATAGTTTTGACAGTGAGATTATAATTTGTTTACAGAAATCTCGTCTGTAAAGCTGCGAGTTCTGTTGATTTTATAAACTTCAGTTTTGCTTGTTTTCTTAGATTTAACTTCAACACTCATTGGACCATCGAAACCTTCGTCATTGCTCAACTGGAAGTTTTTAACGATGTTAACACCTTTCAGTTTACCAGCATATAATACATTGTTTTGTTCGTCACGGAATGTTACAACAAACTCGTCGTCTTCAGTGTTGTTTACGTTCAATTGGAAAACAGGCTGGTTTTCAAGATTGCCGATGAATTTCAAATCAATACCTGATTTTACTTTTACTTCGTCATTAGCCATTACGTTGCTTGTAGAAGCGATAGATAAAGCAGCTACTAAAGCGATTACCAGTGTTCTGTAGTTTTTCATTACATTTTTCATAATTGTAGATTGAGGTGATTAATAATTTTGTTGTTTATAAATTGATTGTTAAAAAAACTAGTTGTTTTTTCAAACAGGCTATAATCGTGTGTAGGCTAATAATCGTGTAGAGTAGTTAGTTAGGACAAACAATGAAAGGAATATGGGGCAACGGCTCTTCTAATTCTGTACACCAGAGCTGGTGTGTTTGTTTTCTATAACGCAAACTTACAACGCGGAATTGCGGGCCGCAAATCAAATAAAAGCTGCTTTTAGTATGCTAAAACGGTGGGCTGTTCACTGAAAGCCTTGACAGTAAAGGGTTTTAACAAATTCTTGAAATGATGCCCAACCCAATAAATCGCTATTGAAATTGCCAGAAAAAAATGTTTTTTATACACTTATTCCCAATTTGAGCGGTTTTCCAAGTCGAAAAAGGCAGTTTTGGGTAGTGTGATTTATAAAAACTTTGGGTTGTAAAGTTTAAAACAATAAGGGTTTGCCCTGTGTGGGGAAAATCAGGCGCAATTTTAGTTTATTATGCTGCTGCAATTGTTTTTTTATGAAGTTTTCGCGGTTGCCACCTGGTTTCTCATGCGTTATCACAATTGGAAAGTTTTGCATGAATTTACTGCCCGCCAAATTGCTTAGTACATTCATCTCCTGCATCAATAATACAGGTGTAAGATGACCGAATAATGATTTAACAGGTTGCGCATCATCGAAAGACACTTCAATAAAGATGGCTTTTAATTTTTTTTCTTTGATAAGCGGGGCTATATGTTGCCACAACGTTAACAAGTTGCCCGCATGTTCTGTAGAATCTGCTCCGGTATCGCCGAGGTATAAAATAAAAGCGTCCTGGTTGCGTACAAGAAATGCAGTGCTTTTGTAAGGGTTAGAATGACTTAACTCAAAAGCCGTAACAGTAAGCGGTGTATTTTCAATAGCGGTTTCTGTACCTGCTGTTAAGTTTTTGTAATGATATTTATTCAACAGCGGTTTTTCACCATCATCAGCAAAATTGGCCCAGCTTTTCCAGCTAAAATATTTTTCCTTCAATACATCAGAACAAAAGGGAAGGGCGTAAATGTTTTTAGTGCTATCATCCGGAGAATTGATGATCATACCAGCAACATGGTCCAGGTGCGGATGAGAAATACAATATGCTTTAATTGATCTTTTCAGTACGCTGCTAACATCTCCTTTTAATGCGCCTGCATCAATGGCTTTTTGGATGCCATAGTGTAATGTGCCTGCATCCAGGCAAATGAAATCATTGTTGCCCGAAGCAGACAACATATAAGAAGAGAGATTGCTTTCATCGCTGCCGCCCTTTACACCCAGTGGAATTACTTTAAAGGAGGTGCCGGTTTGTTGCGCTATTGCAATAGCAGAGATTAATAAAAGAAAAAAAGAGATCGCCAGTTTTTTGCCATCATTCATAAAATAAATATAAATGAAAAATGATTCTAGGCCACACCTGAGTTGTTGACACCCTGTTGCTTTCTTAGCTTTTGTGTAATTACAAAAGACAGAATAACCCAAACAATAGCAGCACAAAAACCACCTATAACGTCTGTTGCATAATGTACATTCAGTACAATCCTGCTAAGGCCAATCAATAAAGGGTATAAGATTAATAGCAGCAATAGAATGTTTTTTAATCCAGGTTTCATATTGCTTTTCCAAACCAGGTAGATGAGTATGCTACTAAAAACAAACGAAGACAAAGAATGCCCGCTGGGAAAACTATAACCGGAGACAGCCCTGATAACAGGCAAAGCCGGGCGGTGCCGCTGAAATATGTTTTTAAGCACCATCATTAATGCAGTGCTGGTAATACCCAACACAGCAGTGTCAATTGCATAAGCTGTTTTCTTCTGCTGTATAAGCCAAATTATTAAAACAAGGTAAGCAGGCAATAGAAAAGTAGTGGAACCGAAGAAGGTGAAGTGTTCCATAAAACTTATAAGCCCGGGGGATGCATGGGTGCTGAAGAAATGTATGACGCTTTGATCAAAAATATCTTCTTGTTCCAGAACAGCTTCGTGCACAATAAAAGAAAATGCAAATAGCGATAATAGAAATACAATGGCAGTAATTAGTATTTCCAGTGGAATCCATTGCAACAGTTTTTCTGTTCTTTTTTTCATAGCACTAATTCAAGTATAAATCTAATTGCTATTTCTTTATGGTTGAATAATGGTATACTGTACAAGAGTGCGACGCAACGGAAGCTTTATAGAAGTGCAAATGCCGGGCTCCAAAAATTACCTATAACTAACACTCAAATTATTTTCGTGTCTCTCTAAAGCAACTCATGTTTAACGCAGTCCATTGCTGGTTGTTTACCTGCAGTGTTTTTATTTTGCCTTCGTTGACGTGAAACCCTGCTTTAAGATAGCATTTAATGGCGGGTGTGTTCCAGTCAAAAACGTTTAGCGAGGTTTCTTTTACTACCTCGTTTGAAAATGCAATGTCAAGCAATTGATTGATTAGTGCAAAGCCAATTCCCTTGCCGCGATTAGATTGATCACCAATCAACACCCGGTAAATAAATGCAGTAGCAGGATCCGGGAAAACAATTTCTGCATGGCCCACAATTTTATTCTCTGGTAAATAAGAAACACTGTAACTGAGCCGGTTGGGCTCTGCTGCAGAGCGTTGCAATTGCTCTTTTGTTAAAGGATATTGCAAAGACAAACCGGCAAACTGCACCAGCTCTTCTTCAGTTGTTATCCAACCAATCAATTGATCGTAATGCGCTTCAGTAAATGGTATCAGTTCAATCATGCTGAAAATTATTGTGTGAATTATTTAGAACTCCATCTGAACCATTTAATACCTAACGCAGAAAACACTATAGCGTAGCCAACAGTTATTAATAAAGCCATTGTGCTATGTTCTGTCCAGGAAGAAGGTTGCATACCGGCAGCCAATAAATGTCTTACAGTACCATAAGGAGACCATTGTGCAATTTTACCCACCTTATCGCCCAGGGCGCCCAAATCTGCAAACATGCCCACCATAATAAATACAAAGTACACAAGGCGTGTAACAGCATTTACGGTTTCAGCATTTTTTATAAAACCTACAATAGCCTGTCCCAAACCAAGGTAAACAGCGCCTCCTATAAAAGATATGCCAAAGCCAACAATATAACCCTGTGGGCTAAGCGTAATTTTATCAACATAGTGGCCGGCTATAAAAACGCATACGGTTAACATGAGTATCATTGCCAATTGCACAGCAAGCCTGCTGGCCATAATTGACCATGCTGTAAGCGGCGCAACCCGCAGGCGTTGGAAAATGCCTTTATCCCTATCTCTTGCAATGGCGTTGGAATAGCCCATCAGCCCAATGGCGTTTAAGCCAATGGTAATGCAATTAGACAAAACAAATGCGCCGCCCAGCTTATCTATTAATCCCTTCCAGGAAATAAGAATGATAACAGGTATTAAAAGAATAAGAATAACAGATCTCCGGTTGCGCCACTGCGTGGTAAAATCTGCGCGGAGCAAAGCTTTTAAAACATCTTTATTGCTTGGTATGGTAGTAATGGTTGTCATATAAATTTGTTTATGCACGAACTGTTCTGCCGGTAAGGCCAATAAAAACATCTTCCAGTGTTATTTTTCCTTTTCGCGAAACGCTGATCACTTCCGGATCGTTGCGGTGCTTTTCTATTAAAACCTGGGGCGTATCTATGGCAATTATCTGCCCGTGATCGATAATGGCAATGCGATCACAAACTGCTTCCGCTTCTTCCATAGAATGCGTGGTAAGCAATAGTCCATGATTGTTATCCCTCATGGCTTCCATTCTTTCCCACAATTGCCTGCGGGATTGCGGATCTAAACCTGTTGTAGGTTCATCCAGCAATACAAGCGTTGGATTGTGAATGGTAGCGATAACCAGCGAAACCCTTTGTTGCTGACCACCGGACAACTGCCCGAAACGTTTTTTAGCAGCGTCTTCCAGTTTAATATTCACCAGTATCTCCTGCAATTTTTCTTTGGTAAGCGATACGCCATGTATGCCTGCATACAATTGCAATATTTCTCCTACAAAAAGTTCTGGTTGAAAATTGGTAGACTGCAATTGTACACCCATGCTGGCTTTGGCGTGCAGCGGCTTTTCAGTGGTATTGTAACCTGCCACGGTTATCTGTCCGGCTTGCGGCTGAATCAATCCTTCAATAGCGCTTAGTGTGCTGGTTTTGCCGGCACCATTAGGACCCAGCAATCCAAAAATTTCACCGGCTCTTACGTCAAAGGAAACATTGTTTACCGCCTGGAAAGAGCCATAACTTACATGCAGGCCTTCTACCTGCAAAATGATGTTGTTGATTGGTTGAGACATTGTATCAAGAGTTGTGAGCAAACAGCAGGCTGTTAATACCTGCTTCTTTCGCTAAGATAAGGGAGAATGTCCTTTTGCTTCGTTAACGGAAGGCGGTTTTAAATGCGGAAATGTGTTTGCTTCGATTATGGAACGCAGATTTTTACGATTCTTATGATGAAAGCATAAGCCAAGAAATGTTTTTTTGCTTACTAGCATAAGTTCTTTAGTTAAACCTCGTTCCATTTCTTCGCTAAAAAATCCTGTTTATCCGATAATCCTAAAAATCAAGGTTCAGACAAAAGGCTCAAAGCTCGTAGCTCACAGCTTTTTAAAATCATTGTTCACACAAAGGAATGGTATCTTGCGGCAAAATCATTTTATGCAAAGCGATTCATTTTTATTTGATGCGGCACTGCCCTGGCAGGATATGAAAAACGGCACCCAACGCCAGTTATTTGGATACGATGATAAAATAATGATGTTGAAAATAAAATTTGAGAAAGGTGCTATAGGCGCAACACATCATCATCCGCATAGCCAGGTTACTTATATAGAAAGCGGCGCTTTTGATATGACCATTGACAATGTAACCAAACGACTCAATACCGGCGATGGTTATTTTGTGCCATCCAATGCAGTGCATGGTATTGTGTGCATAGAAGCGGGAATGTTGGTAGATGTGTTTAGCCCGCACCGGGAAGATTTTCTTACTTAAGTTGTGCTATGTTTTAAGTGTTATGTGTTATGTTCTTCAAGTGAAAGATGATTCTTTATGCATTAGAGCTTCCAGGGCCAGGATATTAACAGATAAATAGTATCGAGTAACACACAAACAACATAACACTTAACACATACAACTTACAACATCCCTACAGAGATGCTCTTAACTTTAGATGAAACGGTATAGCAATATGCTCTTTGGAATTTTCCAATACCAGTTGCGCGGCTTTTTCTCCCATCATTTGAAAATCAGTAGAAATAGTGGTAATGCCGTTAAGGATAATTTTTTTCAAGGGCGTTTCATTGTAAGAAATAACACCCACATCTTTGCCCACCTGTAATTGTTTGGCCAGTATTTTTTCAATCAATAACACCAAATCATTTTCCATTAGGTTGATATAAGCTTCTCCTTCTTTGATGGTTTCTGTAGCAATATCATGCACTACTTTACTGCTAAATGCATATTGCTGGCAAAACCGGTTAAAGCCTTTTAGTATTTCCTGCGGGTGATAAGTATACGCAGGAAAAATAATTTTTAGTGTATGGTATTTGCTCAGTTGCTCCAACGCCTGCTCCAGCGCATCATAAATATCTTTTTCAAAATGCTCGTACACGGCGCTGTATTCTCCTTGCACGCCGGGTAGCAACAAATCCAGCAGGATTAATTTTTCTTTTGGCAATGTATTAATGATCTCATGCGCATTCTCTCCGCCATCCATAAAATGTGGTATGATGACATAGTGTGAGTATTCATCTTTTTTGTTCAGCAACAGTTTTTTGAAGAAAGCGAAATCATTATTGTAAACATAAAAATCAATAGAAGCGGTTTCTCCTAATGCACTTACAAAAGCATCGTAAATAATTTTTTTATGCGCACTTAGTTTATTGAAGAGTAAAAATATTTTTAACGGCTGGTTAAGTTCAGCAGATTTTACAAAATAACCTTTGCCTGGCACAGAACCCAGCACGCCAATTTTTTTCAGGTGCTTATAACCTTTCTCTGCAGTATCACGTGAGATTTCAAATTCAAAACTCAGTTCATTAATAGAAGGAAGGATTTCATCTTTTGCAATTTTACCGTCCGCAATGGCTTTTATAATAGAGTTGGCCAATTGCAGGTATTTGGGTGTTGCGGAGTAATAATCTATAAACAGGTGTTGAAAGATGGAATCTTTTTTCATGGCTGCAAAATCTGGGCGTCATTAAAAACGCTATAAAAAATAGCTGCAGGCTTTTATAAGCCGCTTGTGTACAGGCAAAGTACAAAAATTATTGAAAAAGGGCCAAGCCATGATGGTGCATGATGCGAAAATTAATGCTATCTTTTACATTTATACTCCATTTGCTAGCCATACTGAAAAAATCATCATCATGGGCGTTATATTAGGCGTTATTTTTCATTTCATAGGCGGTTTTGCTTCCGGAAGTTTTTATATTCCTTATAAGAAAGTAAAAGGCTGGGCCTGGGAAAGCTACTGGATTGTTGGTGGGCTTTTCTCCTGGCTGATCGTTCCCCCTTTGGCTGCGTGGCTTACTATTCCTGGCTTTGCAGATATTATTAAACATACAGACAGTAGCACCATTGGTCTTGCTTATTTCTTTGGGCTTTTGTGGGGCATTGGCGGATTAACCTATGGCTTGGGTGTTCGTTACCTCGGTGTATCATTGGGCAGCAGCATTATATTAGGCCTATGCATGGTGTTTGGTGCGCTTATCCCTTCTATCTATTATGATCTTTTTCCGAAAGAAGGTAAAGATACTTTTAGCATGTTAGTAGGCTCAAAATGGGGGCTTACAGTATTGGCAGGCTTAGCCATTTGCATATTAGGGATTATTTTTTGCGGCAGGGCAGGCACCATGAAAGAAAAGCAACTCTCTGCTGCAGCTACAGACCCGCATGGTGTGCAGGTAAGCACAGAGTATAAATTTGGTTTGGGATTATTAGTGTCTATTATTTCAGGTGTGTTGAGTGCCTGTTTCAATTTTGGATTGGAAGCAGGCAAGCCAATGGCCGATGTAGCCAATACATTGTGGAAGGATGCACATCCTGGAGGAGGAGAATTTTTATACCGCAACAATGTTATTTATGTAGTGGTGCTTTGGGGCGGATTGACGACCAATTTTATCTGGTGTATGATATTGAATGCACGCAACAAAACTTTTGGCGACTATACCAATAGCAAAACACCGCTTACAGCCAATTATATTTTTGCTGCATTGGCAGGCATTACCTGGTTTTTGCAATTCTTTTTTTATGGTATGGGAGAAAGCAAACTGGGCAATGGAGCAAGCTCGTGGATATTGCACATGGCATTTATTATTCTTGTTGCCAACCTGTGGGGTATTGCGCTAAAAGAATGGAAGGGAGTAGATAAGAAAACCACCCGGATGATTGCACTGGGCATTATCACAATTGTTGTTTCAGTATTAGTGGTGGGGTATGGAAATTCATTGCACAATTAGTAGGTAATAAGTTATAAGTTGTAAGTGATAAGTTTTAAGTGGGGATGAGCTTGCAGCTTGTAGCTAGTAGCTTGCAATTTTAATAAAATTATTCTTTAACCGAAAAAGACATAACCATGTCAGTTAGTACAAAAAAAGATTTTAAGCACGTAAGTTATTTGTGGGATGAGAAAAAAGCAGCAGCACTTGCGGGTGATGAAGTAGGTTTGTTAATATATCGCTCTAATTTATTGGGAGCAGATTTGCGTCTCACAAACTATGGTGGTGGCAATACCTCTTGCAAAGCCATGGCAAAAGATCCGCTTACAGGCGTTGAAACAGAAGTAATGTGGGTGAAAGGATCGGGCGGTGATATTGGTACTTTGAAAAAAAGCGGTCTTGCTGCTTTGTATATGGACAGGCTGCTTGCGTTAAAAAATATTTATCGCGGCCTTGCATACGAAGATGAAATGGTAGAGTTATTCAACCATTGCATTTACGATCTTGCTTCTAAAGCACCTTCTATTGATACTGCGCTGCATGGCTTTCTTCCTTTCAAACACATAGATCATTTGCACCCCGATGCGGCTATTGCTATTGCTGCTGCAAAAGATGGAAAGAAAATAACGCAGGAATTGTTTAATGGCACCATTGGCTGGGTAGAATGGCAAAAGCCAGGTTTTGATCTTGGTTTGAAATTAAAAAAATGCCTGGATGAAAATCCTGGTATACGTGGTATCATGTTAGGTTCTCATGGTTTATTTACCTGGGGAGATACTGCTTATGAAAGCTATATCAATACCCTGGAAGTAATTGAACGCTGTGCAGAATATTTGCAGGATAATTATGGAAAGAAAGGCCCTGTGTTTGGCGGACAACAAATACAATCACTGGCCAAAGAAGAAAGATTGAAGAAAGCGGCTGCATTGGCACCGGTGTTAAGAGGTTTTTGTTCTTCTAAACAAAATATGATTGGTCATTTTACAGACGATGATCGTGTGTTGGAATTTATCAACTCAAAAGATTTAGGCAGGCTGGCACCATTGGGAACCAGTTGTCCCGATCACTTTCTGCGCACTAAAATAAGTCCGCTTGTATTAGAGCTGGGTGCAGCAGATGATATAAGCGATACAAAAGCATTGAAAGAAAAACTGGCTCCTGCGTTTGAGGCTTACCGAAAGATGTACACAGAATATTATGAAACCTGCAAGCATCCAAACAGCCCGGCTATACGCGATGCTAACCCGGTAATTATTTTGTATCCTGGAGTGGGTATGTTTTCTTTCTCTAAAGACAAACAAACAGCAAGGGTGGCAGCAGAGTTTTACATCAATGCCATTAATGTAATGAAAGGTGCAGAAGCTATTTCTTCTTATACTTCATTGCCAAGGCAGGAAGCATTTAACATTGAATACTGGTTGTTGGAAGAAGCCAAGCTGCAACGTATGCCCAAACCAAAAGCATTAACAGGCCGCATTGCATTGGTAACAGGTAGCGCAGGCGGTATTGGTAAAGCTATTGCACAGAAATTTGCCGATGAAGGTGCTTGTATAGTGGTAAACGATAACGATGCAGATCGTTTGGCTACTGCTAAAGAAAGCTTTCAACAACAATATGGTAAAGATGTATTTACAGACGCCATCCTTGATGTAACAAAACAAGACGATATCAATAAAGCTTTCAGCACAGCAGCACTGGCTTTTGGTGGTGTTGATATTGTGGTGAACTGTGCCGGTCTTTCCATTTCAAAACCAATAGAAGAGCATACAGAAAAAGACTGGGACATTTTATACGATGTATTGGTAAAAGGACAGTTCTTTATTACACAGGCCGCAGTAGAAATAATGCGCAAGCAGGATATTGGTGGTGATGTATTGAACATTGTTAGCAAAAACGCATTGGTGTCTGGCCCTAACAATGCTGGTTATGGTTCTGCAAAAGCTGCGCAAATACATTTAAGTCGTTTGAATGCTGCAGAATTAGGCAAAGACAAAATCCGTGTTAACACAGTAAACCCCGATGCTGTTATTTCTGATAGCAAAATCTGGGCAGGTGCATGGGCAGAAGGAAGAGCAAAAGCATACGGTGTAAAAGTAGAAGAGTTGCCTGCATACTATGCTAAACGCACTTTGTTAAATGAGAATCATTCTTCCGGTAGATATCGCCAATGCATGTTTTGCTTTTGTGGGCGGATTGCTGAGCAAATCAACCGGCAATGTATTGAATGTTGATGGTGGTGTTGCGATGGCATTTGTTAGATAGTGAGTAGCGAGTGGTGAATGGTGCTTAAGAGCGCATAAACTTCACAAATAGTAGCAGTCTTAAAACGCAGCCACTAGCCCCGAAGGGGCGCAATATAAATAGCCCGGTGCGTAGCTCCGGGGCGGGAACGGGAACGCGAAGTCAAATCAGACATCAGTCATATGTTCAGAGTCGCATTTAAAATGACATTGTTCAAAGGGCAGGAAGCCGAATATAAAAAGCGGCACGATGAACTATGGCCGGAACTTGCGGATCTATTAAAAGCAACAGGCATCAGCGAGTATTCTATTTTTTTAGATGAAACCACTAACAGTTTGTTTGGCGTTTTAAAAGCCATCGATCCAAAAGCACTTGACAATTTACCAGCAAGCCCTGTAATGCAACGCTGGTGGAAATACATGGGCGATATTATGGAAAGCAACCCGGATAATTCTCCGGTAAGCATACCTTTGAAAGAAGTTTTTTACTTACCATAAACAACGATTGAACATGCAAATAGAAAAATATAAAATAGACGAACATAACAATAGTTTGCTTTCTGCTCATCAACGCAATGTTGATTTTCTTACAGGCAATGTTGCAAATGCAAAAGATGTATTGCAGAAGCTGGTAGATTTCCAGGTAGCAATACCCAGTTGGGCTTTGGGCACGGGCGGTACAAGGTTTGGCAGGTTTTCCGGCGGTGGAGAGCCAGGCAACCTGGAAGAAAAAATTGAGGACATAGGTTTGCTGCATGCACTTAATAAATCAAGCGGTGCAATATCATTACATATTCCCTGGGATATTCCTGAAAATGTACAAGCAATTAAAACGCTTACTGCTCAACATGGTCTTCGCTTTGATGCCATGAACTCGAATACATTTCAGGATCAGAAAGGGCAGCAGTATAGTTACAAGTTTGGATCACTACAACATGTAGATAAGAAAGTTCGTCAGCAGGCGATTGATCACAATATTGAAGTAATAAAACATGGCGTAGCGCTTGGTTCAAATTCATTGACAGTTTGGTTAAGCGATGGATCTTGTTTTCCCGGTCAGTTGAATTTCAGGAAAGCATTTGAGCGTACGTTGGAAGGACTGAAAGAAATTTATGCAGCATTACCTGCAGACTGGAAAATGTTTGTAGAGTACAAAGCATTTGAACCCAATTTTTATTCTATGACGGTAGGAGATTGGGGGCAATCTTTGTTGTATGCAAACAAACTAGGGCCTAAAGCTTATACACTGGTAGACCTTGGTCATCATTTGCCCAATGCCAATATAGAACAGATTGTTTCATTGCTATTAGGAGAAGGAAAATTGGGCGGCTTCCATTTTAATGATAGCAAATACGGTGATGATGATCTTACTGTAGGCAGCATCAATCCTTACCAGCTCTTTTTAATTTTTAATGAATTGGTGGAAGGAATGGATGCAAAAGGTATGAACCATGCCAATGATCTCGGCTGGATGATTGATGCATCGCACAATGTAAAAGATCCGTTGGAAGATTTATTGCAATCTGTGGAAGCAATCAAAATTGCATATGCGCAATCTTTACTGGTAGACAAAAAAGCATTGGCTGCTGCGCAGGATGCTAACGATGTGGCACAAGCGCAAGAGATATTGCAACAGGCATACAGAACAGATGTGCGTCCGTTGGTAGCCGAGGCGAGATTGCGTGCAGGTGGTGCTTTACAGCCCATTGCATTGTTCCGCCAGCAACAGGTAAGGCAGCATTTAATTAAAGAAAGAGGAGAGAAGACAGTTGCAACAGGTTTATAATTCCTGGTTTAAAAGTTCATAGTTCGAAAGTTCGGTGGCTTATGTTAACCAGTGGCGCAAAAGTCTAAATACTAAATTCTGTATACTTAATACTCGTAATGAGCACAACGAAAGCCATAGCCATCTTTGATATTGGTAAAACCAACAAAAAGCTTTTTCTTTTTGATGAGCGTTACAATATTGTGCTAGAAAAATCCAAGCAGTTGGCAGAGGTAAAAGATGAGGATGGAGATAATTGTGAAGATATTGTTTCATTAACGCAATGGATTAAAGAATCGCTGGACGAATTGCAGGCAATGACTAATGTTCAATTGCAGGCAGTTAACTTTTCTGCTTACGGTGCCAGCTTTGTGCATATTGATCGGGAAGGCAACACGGTGGCACCGCTTTATAATTACTTGAAACCTTTTCCGCCGGAGTTACAAAAAGAGTTCTATAAAAAGTATGGAGGTGAAGCGGACTTTTCTGTAAAGACAGCTTCACCCGTTTTGGGCAATCTTAATTCCGGCTTGCAATTGTATTTGCTGAAAGAGAACAAACCGGCAATTTTTAAAAAGATACATGTTTCATTGCATTTACCCCAATACCTGAGTTTCCTGGTAAGCGGCCGCACTTATTCTGATATTACCAGCATTGGCTGTCATACAGGTATGTGGAATTTTATTGAGAATCGTTATCACGAATGGCTATACCAGGAAGGCATAACCGAAAAATTGGCACCTGTTTTTCCATCAGACCAGGTTATAAAAACCAGTAGAGATGGAAAACCATTGCTTTGCGGTGTGGGTCTGCACGATAGTTCTGCTGCATTAATTCCTTACCTGTCTGGTTTTAATGAGCCATTTATGTTGTTGTCTACCGGTACCTGGTGCATTAGCCTTAATCCTTTTAACCAGGCAAGGTTAACGGCAGAAGAATTGCAACAGGATTGCTTGTGTTATATGGAGTATCGTGGAAAACCCATAAAAGCATCCAGGTTGTTTGCTGGGTACGAGCATGAACAGCAAACCAAAAGATTGGCCGAGTATTTTGCTGTAGCTGAAGATTACTATAAGAATATTTCTTTTGATGCTGTACTGTTTCAAAAAATGCAGACGCAGTCTTCAAAAGAGCAACCAGTAAAAGTAATGATGCAGGAATCTGCATTTGGTAAAAGAGATTTAAAAGTATTTGCTGATTATAGTGAAGCGTACCATCAATTGATATTGGATATTATGTTGTTGCAAGTAAAATCTGCACAACTGGTATTAAAAGATTGTCCGGTGAAAAAGATTTTCGTGGATGGAGGTTTTAGCAAAAACCCATTGTATATGAACATGCTGGCAGCTTTCTTTCCCAATATTGAAGTATATGCTGCTTCAGTAGCACAGGCTTCGGCAATAGGGGCCGCGTTAGCTATTCATCATTACTGGAATAAAAATAAATTTCCTGAAGGCCTGATTGATTTAAAACTTTATGCCGATATTGAGGCTATTGAAATATGACCGTTGGATTATTTATACCGTGCTATGTAGATCAGTTTTACCCCAAAGTAGCCATCGCCACTTTGCAATTGTTAGAGAAATTGGGGTGCAAGGTTGTTTACCCGCTTAACCAAACCTGTTGCGGACAACCCATGGCCAACTCTGGTTACGAACACCTCACTGCTTCCTGCAATAATTTGTTTGTAAAAAATTTTGAGAGCTTCGATTATATTGTTTGTCCATCTGGCAGTTGTACGCTGCACATAAAAGATCATTTGCATGATGAAAAAAATGAAGCAGCAGCGGAAAAAATCCGGCATCGTGTATATGAGCTTACAGAATTTTTGACGGATGTATTGCAGGTGAAAGATATTAAAGCAAGTTTTCCGCATAAAGTAGGAATGCACCAGAGTTGTCATGGACAGCGTGGTCTGCATATTTCTCAAATGACTGAATTAGTAGCAAAGCCTTTTTCCAAGCCCATGCAATTATTAAACATGGTGGAGGGTATTGAGCTGATTCATTTAGATCGCAATGATGAATGCTGCGGCTTTGGTGGAACTTTCTGTGTAGCTGAAGAAGCTGTATCTGTAAAAATGGGAAAAGACCGTGTGGCAGATCATTTGCAACATCATGCAGAATATATAACAGGTGTAGATATGAGTTGCCTGATGCATATGGAAGGAATTTTGAAACGGCAGCACAAACCGGTGAAGGTGATTCATATTGCGGAGATCCTAAACGGGGAGTGAAGTTTTAAGTGGTAAGTGTTAAGTTTTAAGTTCTTTAATTATAGAGAGCTTGAATATTTGTAACAGCGTATAACACGTAAATAACATAGCGCTTAAAACACAACACGTAACAAAATATGATGGCAGCAACATAGAAACAACTTAAAACTTACAACTTGACAGGAGCGACACATAAACATCCAGAACTTTCTGAGAAGTTCAACGCTGATGAGCCGCGGGTGAATTGGCACGATGAAACTTTGTGGTGGGTGCGACAGAAAAGAGATAAAGCTGCCTGGACATTGCCCGAGTGGGAGCAACTGCGTGAAGCTGCCAGCAAGATTAAACTGCATACACTTTCCAACCTCAACGAATATTTAAAAGAATTTGAAAAGAATGCGCAGAAAAATGGTGTGATTGTGCATTGGGCGCAGGATGGTGACGAACACAACGCAATTGTACATAGCATCCTTCAAAAACATGGAATAACACAACTGGTGAAAAGCAAATCAATGCTTACGGAAGAATGCCATTTGAATCCTTATTTAGCAAAACAGGGCATTGAAGTAATTGATACAGATTTGGGTGAACGCATTGTGCAACTGGCCAATGAGGCACCCAGCCATATTGTATTGCCCTGCATTCATAAAAAGAAAGAAGAAATTGGTGATCTTTTTCATGAGCACCTTGGCACGCCTGCAGGCAATGCAGATCCACAGTTTTTAACTGCTGCTGCACGTGAACACCTGCGTGAAAAATTTCTTACCCGTAAACTTGCTATTACCGGCGTAAACTTTGCCATTGCTGAAACGGGTGAGTTTGTTGTTTGCACTAATGAAGGTAATGCAGACATGGGCGCACACCTGGCAGACGTGCATATTGCCTGCATGGGCATTGAGAAATTAATTCCTGCACGCAAACACCTGGGTGTGTTTTTGCGATTACTGGCAAGAAGTGCAACTGGCCAGCCGGTTACAACCTATTCAAGCCATTTTGCACAACCAAGAGCAGGGCAGGAAATGCATATTGTATTGGTAGATAACGGACGCAGTGTTCAGTTGGGAAGAGATGATTTCCGCAATTCACTTAAATGCATTCGCTGTGGCGCCTGCATGAATACCTGCCCGGTATACAGGCGCAGTGGTGGACATAGTTATCATACAGCAGTAGCTGGACCTATTGGGGCAATACTGGCACCTAATTTAAATATGAAGGAGAACGCAGACCTTCCTTTTGCATCAACCTTATGCGGTTCATGCAGCAATGTTTGCCCGGTTAAGATTGATATTCATACACAGTTGTATAAATGGCGGCAGGTAATTACACAGGAAGGTTATTCACCTGCAGCAAAAACGGTTGCTATGAAAACAATGGCTACTACATTGTCAAAACCGGGTTTGTATCGAACTGCAGGAAAAGCTGGTCGTTGGGTGATAAAGCACATGCCCTGGCTGGTAAATAATAAACTGAACGCATGGTATAAACAACGTGAAATGCCGGCACCGCCTGAAAGCTCTTTTGGTGAATGGTATAAGAAGAACAGGAAATAATGTGGAAATGTGAAAATATGATAAATGTGAAAATTGATTGAATAAATGCGTTTGTAATGTTCAATCAAGAATGAAACCAATAAACATTTGCACTGTTTTGATTTTTGAATTTTTACTTTTGAGTTATCAGGGGCTTTATATAAAACAAGTATAATTGAACAGCAGAGAAAAAATATTAGCAGCAGTAAAAAAAAGCCAGCCGGCGCTGGAGTCATTGCCTTTATTGGAAGAGATCAATGCTATTCGTTTTGATAATGCACAAGAGAAACTTAAGCAGGTGCTGGAAGGAATTGGAGGTGTGTTATTGACTGCTGATAGCTTGCGGGAAGTTGCAGCTTATACAAAAGAAAAATTTCCTGCTGGCAGGTTAATAACAACAATAGATTCTTTAACCGAAATTGATAAAATAAACAGCCAGGAAGATTCTCATTCATTCGAAAATGTAGAAGCGGCTGTGATAACCGGCGATTTTGTTGTGGCAGAAAATGCAGCCATCTGGATTTCCGCTGCTTCTTTAACTGCCCGTGCCCTTCCTTTTATTACCCAACATTTGGTTGTAGTGGTGCCGCAAAAAAATATTCTCAATAACATGCATGAGGCATATGAGAAGATAGGCGGAGCGCAATATGGCTATGGTGTTTTTATTGCCGGACCTTCTAAAACAGCAGACATAGAACAATCACTAGTGTTGGGGGCACATGGTTCTAAAAGTATGACCGTGTTTTTGCTGTCATAAAATTTTTTTGCAAAAGAAGCAAAAGGCTACACAGCAGCCTGAAGTTGCTCATTGTACAAAAGATGAACGTATTGCGACGCAAGGATGATGCACTGTGAAATAATGCTGGCAGCCTGAAAATTTTATAGAAGAACAAAATCTATTTTCCGAACAAATAATCGAAATTAAATTTTACATGCCGGTACAAGTGGCGAACACCTGCTACTGCAAAGTTTTCACTTCTCAGCCAGTTTCGTTTTACGGTGCTGGGTTCTGCAGATGAATTCTTTTGTTCAAAAAGCCCATTGATGTCCTCATAAAAAACTGCTTTGCCTTTGTTTCTTAGAAAAGACATCATCATCAGGTATTCTGTTTTTTCTACTTTTCTTCCTTCTGCATAGCGGCCGAATTTTTCAAAGAAATTGCTACGCCTTAAATGCGGATGGTCACTATAGGCGTAAAACTTTTTATAGCCGGGTTTCCAGATGCTGAAAAGCATTTCAGAGAACCCATTACCAATAGGTTTCAGGTAAGGATACTTGGTATAAGCGTAAAACCGAACAACGTCCACATCAGATCGGGAATGAATAATCTCAAGTGCATTTTTAAATTGTTCGGTAAAAATAGCTAGCGGATCAAAATCTTCCTGTACATATAAGGTCAATGGAGTTTTTACTGCATCTTGTCCCTTATTGATATTATTTCCCAAGCCTTTGTTTTTTTCTGTGGTAACAAGGCGGAAATTAAGTTTGTTGCTAAGCGATTTGAGGTAATCAAGATGTTCAGGCTTGCTTCCGTCATCAGATACTACAATATCTCCAAAAACAAAGCCTAGCTGGTTAAAGCTGTTTAAAAGGCGTTCCAGTGAACGACTTCTGTTATAATGAGTAACCAGCAATGTAACATCTTCAAAACGATTGGCTCCGGTCATGTAAAATTTTGTCTTTGGTTGTTGAATAAATAGTATTAGGCCAATACCTTTTAATTGCATTAGAATGCAATTTTACCTGCTTATGAACGTTTAAGTGGTCTCTTTATTTTACCTTGTCCCCTCAAATCATTTTTGCAGGCTTTTGTTTTCTGATTGCGACATTAAACAGGGCCTAAAGTAATATAAAATATGAAAATATTACTTTACTTCACAAAAATGGAACAGTCTCGCTGCATGTAATTAAATTATGGCAATACCGGCACTTTTTAAGAAACTCAATAACAAGCATTTTTTCTCACTGGCGGGGAATGTAATTATGTCTGGCCTTTCGCTGGTGGTGATGGGGTTGTTGTATCGTTGCTTGCCAACAGCAGCTGATATGGGCAACTGGGTATTTTTTCAAACTGTATTTGTATTGGTCGACATGTTCAGAACAGGTTTTTTGTCGATGGCTTTTGTAAAATTTTATGCAGGCACGCAAAAAGAAAGAGCAGATGAAGTACTTGGTTCCACATGGGTGCTGGCAGTGTATATAACCATTGGCTTAATCTTATTGAATATTCCCGCCTATTGGCTATCACACTATGTGAAAATAGAAGGGCTTTCATTTTTTCTGAAATGGTTTGGCGTTTGTTATATCTGTTCGCTGCCGATGTTTATTGCCAATTTAAAATTGCAGGCAGATGCCAGGTTTGATCAGTTGCTGTATATGCGCATGGTAAACCAGTTGTCTTTCCTGATATTTATTGCTGCGCTAATCATTACCAAACATCTCACTTTGGAGACACTGGTATATTCTTACCTGCTTTCATTAATGATAGCTAGTTTATTTGTTTTATTAAAAGGCTGGACAAATATCAGCACCTGGAAATTTAAAAGTAAGAAATCGATCATAGAGCTATATCATTTTGGAAAATTCAGTGTGCTGGGCAATATCAGTTCTTACCTGCTGCGTGGTTCAGACGTTTTTATTATTGGCGGCATGTTGGGTGCGGAAGCCGTTGCCACATATAATATTGGTTTGAAGCTGATGGAAGTAATTGAAATTCCTTTGCGCAGTTTTATTGCTACAGCTACGCAATCACTCTCTGCTTTGTACAACCGCGGATTAAAAGGGGATATGATGTATGTGCTGAAGAAATACGCCGGGTTGCTAACACTTGCATTGATACCCGTATGCATCGGCTCAGTAATTTTTGCAGAATTTGCCGTTTACCTGGCTGGCGGAAAAAAATACCTGCACACACCACTGGCAGCACAGGCAGCCAACATCATCAGATTATTTATGACCTTCTCTCTTTTATTTCCAACAGATAGGTTTATTGCATTGGGCCTGGATGTAATTCATAAACCCAATATCAACTTTATGAAAATACTGGTGATGCTGGGAATAAACATTGCTACAGATATTGCCGGCATACAAATTTTTGGCAACGCTGGTGGAGTAGCATTGGCTACTGTGTTTCCTGTAATAGCAGGCATATGGATTGGGCATCACTATCTCAGCAAGTACGAACCATTTTCGCTGAGGCAAATTATTTCTGTAGGATACCTTGAGCTGAAAATATTGCTTCGCGAAAAACTTAAACTGAAAAGATCTTTTCTTCCATAACTTTCTACGATTTTAATTGATCCGTTTATGACAACAGCGGAAAAAATATCATTCAAACAAAGTTTGAAGTTGTTCTGTCAGCAGACGATAGCACAACGGATGGACGCCACAAAAGCCTTGATACAGGATGCACAGGACGCTGCTAACAATGAAGAGAAAAGCTCTGCCGGCGATAAATATGAAACCAGTCGTGCGATGGGGCATTTGCAAAAAGATATGCATACCCGCCAATTAGAGCAATATATAAAAGAGCAAAGTGAATTGATGGCTGTGCAGGCAAATGTGTTGTGTGAGCAGGCAGTAGCAGGTGCATTTATACAAACAGGTCAGGCTGCTTTTTTTATTGCTGCAGGTTTGGGTAAACAAAGAATAGAAAGTCAATCAATATTTTTTCTTTCTCCACATGCGCCACTTGCACAAGCCTTGCAAGGCAAAAAGAAAGGAGACAGCTTTGTATTCAACAACAATACTATTACCATTGCAGAGTTATTCTGAGATCATTTTGCTGGATTCATTTAGTTATCACCAATAGCTTTTTTTACGGCTGGTGCTACCTTGGTTCCCAACAACTCTAAAGAACGCATGGTGTAGCTGTGTGGCATTGCACCCAAACTCATTTGTGCAAGAAAACGATCGTGCTTAAACAATTCATGCTCGTATAAAATTTTATCAATTACCTGTTGTGGACTGCCTACCAGTAATGATCCTTTTGGCGTCATCATGTAATCAAACTGCTGTCTTGTGATGCCAGACCAGCCACGTTCTTTGCCAATACGCGTCATAACATCTGCATAAGAAGGAAAAAATTCATCCGCTGCTTTTTGAGAAGTATCGGCTATATATGTATGTGAGTTGATGCCTACTTTTGGTTGAAACGCTGGCGTTTTTAATGCAGTTTGCCTGTACAAATTAATGATGGGAACAAACTGCTCCGGCATGCCACCAATAATAGCAAGTGCCAATGGCAGGTTTAATGAAGCAGCCCGCAATACAGATTGTGGTGTTCCTCCTATGGCAACCCAAATGGGCAGCTTTTCATGAAAAGGTCGCGGATATACACCAAGATTGTTTATAGAAGGACGATGTTTCCCTTTCCAGCTTGTCTTTTCATTTTCATTTAGCTTTACCAGCAATTGCAATTTCTCTTCAAACAATTCATCATAGTCTTTCAAATCGTAGCCGAACAAAGGAAATGATTCTATAAAAGAACCACGGCCCGCCATTATCTCTGCACGGCCAGATGAAAGAAGATCTATAGTTGAAAAAGCCTGGAATACACGCACGGGGTCATCAGAACTTAACACGGTAACTGCGCTGGAGAGTTTAATTTTTTTTGTACGGGCAGCAGCAGCACCTAACAAAACAGCAGGAGATGACGCAATATAATCCGGCCTGTGATGCTCTCCAATAGCAAACACATCTAACCCCACTTGCTCAGCCAGTTCTATTTCTTCCATCAAATTGCTTACTCTTTGCTGGGGGCTAATCTTTTCGCCGGTTGCCGGGTCTGCTGTAATATCTACAAATGTGTATGCGCCAATTTCCATGCGTGTTTAATTTTCTGCTGCCAAAGTAATTTGTTTTCATCTGCATTACATAATTTCAGGCAATAAGTTTGAACCCACTACAACGAAAAGCAGGCATATGAAAAAATCCAGGTTACTTCCGTTGATAATAATTTTTACTCTTTTTTTATCTGTTAGCTATAGTCAGTCGCCCGAATGGACAGAAATTGCTCCTGGTGTTTGGAAGGGAGTTATTGGAAAACCGGATGCGTATGATTTGCTGAAGGCTGCCGGTGCTACGCCCAATACAACAGCTATTGCTAAAATGCCGGTAGCAAATTTCCCGCTCGATAAAAATGATATCTCTGCCCGCTGCACAGATAATAAAACATACCTGCATTTTCCGCTGGAAAAAGAAGAGCAACTGTATGGCTTTGGCCTCAACTTTCAAACTGTGCATCAACGTGGACGCATCATGCAATTGCATGTGGATCATTATGGCGGAAGAGACAATGGCCGTACACATGCCCCTACACCTTTTTATGTTTCTTCAAAAGGCTATGGTGTGTTTATTAATGTAGCAAGATATATTACAGTATATGCAGGAACAGCAGTAAGCAAAGAAGGCAAGCATGTGCCGGAAGAGCAAGATAGAAATACAGATAAAAACTGGAGTGCGCAACCATATTCTGATGCAGTGGAAATGGAAGTACCTGCTACAGGTGCAGAGGTTTACATTTTTGCCGGACCTACTGCCCTGAATGCAGTAAGCAGGTTTAATTTATTTAATGGCGGCGGTTGCTTACCACCGCGTTGGGGATTGGGTTTTACACAGCGTGTAAAGTCATTGTTTACAGACGAAGAAGTAAAGGCAGAGGCAGATTCATTTCAGCAAAAAGGTTACCCGCTCGATTTTATTGGTCTTGAACCTGGCTGGCAAAGCAAATCATATCCCGGTAGTTTTGATTGGGATAAATCACGGTTTCCTCGTCCTGCACAATTTGTAAGCGAGATGCTGCAAAAAAATATAAGGCTCAATTTATGGATCAATCCCTACGTTTCAAAGTATGCGCCATTCTATAAAGACATACTGCCTTATACAGCTTCTCATACTGTTTGGAATGGTGCAGTACCTGATTTTACCATGGAGCCAGCACGACGTTTCTT
Source organism: Chitinophagaceae bacterium (assembly GCA_047602295.1). Lineage (GTDB taxonomy): Bacteria > Bacteroidota > Bacteroidia > Chitinophagales > Chitinophagaceae > JACMLD01. Next base: position 1,371,994 of record JASGHP010000001.1, read on the forward strand.
TTTTGATCAATTGCAGAACAGCCAGGTAATACCAGGTGTAAGCGGATATAAAATAGATGAAGTAGATGGATTTGATAATTGGCTGTGGCCAGATGTAGCTACTTTTCCGGGTGGACATACGGCAGAGCAAATGCGACAGACTTATGGTTTGCTGGTACAGCGCTACAGTACAGAAATGTTTCGCCAGCAAAACAAACGCACTTATGGATTGGTAAGAGCATCTAATGCAGGCGCATCTTCTTTCTCTTACGTTATTTACAATGATTATTACAAGCACGAAGATTTTATTACCGCACTTGTAAATAGCGGTTATGCAGGAGTGTTATGGACACCTGAAGTACGAGCTTCAGCTACTGCAGAAGAATGGTTGCGCCGAATGCAGACAGTAGTGTTTTCTCCAATGGCTATGATAAATGCCTGGGCAAGCGGCACAAAACCCTGGTCGTACCCGGAAGTGGCAGAGCAGGTGAAAGCCCTTGCCTTGTTGCGCATGCAAATGATACCCTATTGGTACAGTTGTTTTGCCCGTTATCATTTTGAAGGCATTCCACCTTTCCGGGGAATGAGCCTGGAAGAAGGATTTGCGCAAATGCCTGATGCAAAAACAGTAAATGCAAATTTGGAAGAGAATCCTTATTTGCTTGCAACAAACAAAGAAATCAAGGATCAATACATGGCTGGCGATTACCTGCTAGTGGCGCCATTATTTGCTGGCAATAAAACAAGAACAGTAGTATTGCCCAAAGGCAATTGGTACGATTTCTATACCGGCGCCTATGTAGGTAATGGAGAAGTAATAACAATTACTCCCGGGTTAGATAAGATTCCGGTGTACGTAAAGGATGGCGCTATTATACCTATGCAGTCGCCACTTTTGCATGCAGCCAAAGCAGGAGAGAAAACGGATATTACTTTCAAACATTACGGCGAGAAAAATGGAGACTTTATGTTATACGATGATGATGGAGAAACGTTTGATTATGAAAAAGGAGTTTATTCCTGGCGCGAAGTAAAAATGGAGAAAAATAAAAAAGGTGAATGGAAAGGTGCTATCAGTCTAGCAGAAAAAAATAAACCCAATACAATAGGAAAAGTGAGTTTCATGCACATGGGTAATTAATAATTGTATGATAGGAATTTTCTTACCTTGTTCTTGTGATTATTTACGCAAATGCCATCAGTTTTTATAATTGAATCATGCTTGTTGAATCTGCTTTACTTTGGCAGTATTTTCTTGAATAAGATTAAATAAAAAAGCGGTTGCACTTAAGAATGCAACCGCTTTTTATCGTTGTATAATTGAAATTACTTTCTGACCATTTTAGTAGCCATATTGATACTATCTTTTGTCTGTTGTGCTTTATTATTTGCAGTTGCAGTAGTGGTTGAACCACTCGCATTGGTCAATAAATATTGAATAGACTCATTAAGAATCTGGTATTTGTTTGCATTGAAAAGTTCCAGCTTATCTGCGGGTAATTTTATTTCGTAGCTATTGTCTGCACTTGCCATTACTTTGTCAAAGTCTGGATTATAGCGGTTGAAATCAGCTATATCCATCATTAGATTTTTCGCAATAATAGCTGCACGGTATTTACCAGAAACTGTTTGTGATTTTGAAGCATCTTCTTCTCCAGCCGTTAAGCGACGACTGAAAATATAAGTGCCATTCTCACCATAATTTTCGTCTGTTTCTTTTTTGGTAAGGGTGCAGAGTCCGCCCTGTCCTTCAAAAATATAATGTGTACCAATAAATTTCTTTACATGGTTCCTGCTTTCTGCAGGCAGATAATATTGAAGGTCCCAAAAATTGCGGCTACCACTTTTGCGAATGGCTTTTAATACGTTGCCAGCACCACCATTGTAAGCAGCAATTACCAACAACCAGTCGCCAAACTGATCATAAAGATCATTTAGGTATTTAGCCGCTGCGTGAGTGCTTTTAATATAATTGGTTCTTTCGTCTACTTTGTGGTTTACCTTAAGTCCTAATACACGTGCTGTAGCAGGCATCAATTGCCAGGGGCCAACGGCGCCAGCCCAGGAAACTGCGCTTGTATGCAGGCGGGACTCTATAACTGCCAGGTATTTTAATTCTTTGGGAAGGTTGTAAGAAACCAGGATGGCATCCATTACATTAAAGTATGGTTTGCCCCAGTTTCGCATATTTTCCAGGTCTTCACTGTTTTTTTCAATGTAATCCTGCACAAAACTGATAGCCCTGGGATTTAACCTTGGCCCCGCATTGTTTTGCAGGTTATCATTAACAAACAGGTCTTTAAAACCCGTTTTTTTTGCCGGAGCCACAGCAACGGCATTGTTGTTTGTTTTAAGGCTGTCTTTAGCTGCTGACACAGATTCAATTGCCACGGCAGTAGACTCCAGGGAGACTGCCTGCTGTGCTTTGACAAATGAAAATAACACCAGCAAAAAGCCTAACGATAGTAAAAGCTTTTTCATTGTTGTTTTTTACGTTCACAAAATCAAAACTGCAGTTGTACAATGATTTGTTCAGGAGGATACAGGAAGAAGGCCTTGAAGCGCTTTTGAGGCTCGGAAGAAGTGCAATTATTGAGCCAGTAATTGGTGCGCGAGGCGGAGCAAAGATAACTCAGAAAACTGGTTTGTCATAGCCTGCAGGCCATAAGGGAGGCCATTTGAATGCTTGAAAAGGGGGATGGAAATGGCGGGAATGCCCACTAAATTGGCATAAACCGTATATATATCAGCAAGATACATGGCGATGGGATCGTCTGTTTTTTCACCAATTTTAAATGCCGTGGAAGGCACTGTAGGCAGCAGGATAACGTCGAAATTGTTGAAAATCTCCTGGGTTTTGTCCAGAAGCTTCTTTCTAACTTTTTGGGCCTGGGTATAGTAGGCGTCAAAATAACCGGCGCTTAAAACAAAAGTACCCAGCAAAATGCGGCGTTTTACTTCCATACCAAAGCCTTCAGAACGGCTTTGTTTATAGAACTGGGTCAAATCCAGGTCTTTTTGCTCGCTGCGATAACCATACCTTACTCCATCAAAACGGGAAAGATTAGAGGAAGCTTCGGCAGTAGTAAGAACATAATAAGTGGGGACAATGTATTCAAGAAGACCAAAATTTACAGGGGAAACCTGGTGGCCAAGGGCCTTTAAACCATTTATATAGCCTGTAATTTTTGTGGCCATTTCCTGGTCTAAGCCGGGATGGTGCAAAGCTTCGTCAAAATAACCGATTCTTAATTTTTGAACAGGTTCTTTTAATGCGGCAGAATAATCCGGAATTGGCTTGTCTGCTGCTGTACTATCGAAATTGTCTTTACCAGCCATTACCTGCAGCAACAGGGCAGTGTCGGGGATATTTTTGGCAAAAATACCAATCTGGTCAAATGATGAACCGTAAGCAATCAAACCATAACGGGAAATGGTACCATAGGTTGGTTTGAGGCCTACAATGCCGCAAAAATCTGCCGGCTGCCTCACAGAGCCACCTGTATCGCTACCCAGGCTAACCATACAAAGGCCGGCTTGCACAGCTACGGCAGACCCGCCGGAAGAACCACCGGGCACATGCGCTTCATTTATTGCATTGCGTGTAGGTCCGTAATAAGAGTTTTCATTGCTGGAACCCATGGCAAACTCATCACAATTGCAAGCGCCAATAATAATGGCTTCTTCATCCAAAAGCCGTTGAATGGCAGTTGCATTATAGGTGGCAGTAAAACCTTGCAATATGTGCGAAGCCGCTGTTACTTTATGTCCTTTGTAGCAGATAACATCTTTTATAGCCACCACAACACCATGCAATTTGCCTGTTGGTTGGTCAGTCTTCCTTTTGGCATCCAGCGAAGCTGCTTTTTGCAATGCCTCTTCCGCATATACTTCTGTAAAGGCGTTTAGCTGTTTATTGGTTTCTATACGGCGCAAAAAAAACTCAACGGCCTCCACACAAGTGGTAGTACCATTGAGTAATTCGTTCTGATAGTCTTGTATTGAAAGAAAACTAAACAAAGGATCCAAAACGCGAAAGAGGGTTTAATGAAAAAGCCTGAAAACAGTCAGCAAAAAATACTAAACAGTTTTATTTTCTTTTTCTTTTAAGCCTTCTTCAATCTCTTTAGTAACGTTGCTTTTTGCATCGTTAAACTCGCGAATACCCTTACCTAATCCCTTCATCAGTTCAGGAATTTTACGACCACCAAATAACAACAAAACTATTATCAGGATGATAACGATTTCTTGTGTGCCAAGAACACCTAACAACACGGGTTTTAAATTTGCTTGTAGCATAATAAAATAATTGAAGTTCAAAGATAACAATAGACGGCAAAATGTATACATATTTATTTTGCACGTTCTGGTTTATTAACGTAAAACTATACCTTATAATGCGGTCTGTAGACCGATTAATGAACCTTTAACAAAAACGGACACCTTTTGGGTATCCGTTTCAAAATATTGTAACAATGGTTGTTTATGCTTTAGCAGTTGCAACAGCCATTTTCTTTTCCTGAATTCTTGCTCTTTTACCACTTCTTTCGCGCAGATAGTACAATTTAGCACGACGAACTTTACCTGTTTTGTTCAATACAATGCTCTCAATGTTGGGAGAGTAGAGCGGGAAAGTTCTTTCAACACCTACGCCATCAGAAATTTTGCGCACTGTAAACGTTTGGGTAAAGCTGGTACCTTGCCTTTTAATAACGTCTCCACGGAAACCCTGGATACGCTCTTTACCACCTTCGATAATTTTATAATTAACGGTTACGTTATCGCCAGCTTTAAACTTAGGGAAATCTTTTCCTTTAGTTAACTGTTCGTGTACAAATGCTACGGCGTTCATATCTTTAAAATTTATAGGACGGCAAAGGTAGGGGAAATAATTAAGAATCTGCAATTAGTAATTAATAATTTCTGCTTTTAACTTCCAAAAATCATAGCTATCACAATCTGATGCACAAAAGAGATAGCTGCGAATTTAAAAAGGGACCTTTTTGGGGTCCCAATTATTAATTACTAATTGTTAATTATCAATTGACTATCTCGCCACATTAACCGCCCTCTTCTCCCTGATAACAGTTACTTTAATCTGACCAGGGTAGGTCATTTCAGTCTGTATTTTCTGTGCTATTTCAAAAGAAAGACGATCGCTGTCGGCATCAGTTACTTTTTCTGCTTCCACAATTACACGCAACTCGCGGCCAGCCTGGATAGCATAAGCTTTTTCAACGCCTTGGTAGGTTAGAGCCAGGCTTTCCAGTTCTTTAATACGCTGCAGGTATTGTTGCATAATCTCCCTGCGTGCACCCGGGCGTGCGCCACTAATTGCATCGCAAGCCTGTATGATGGGGGAAATAACATATTGCATTTCCATCTCATCGTGGTGGGCGCCAATGGCATTTACCACAGCAGGATTTTCTCCATATTTTTCAGCCAGGCGTGCACCTAATAATGCGTGGCTTAATTCACTTTCTTCATCTGGTACTTTGCCAATATCGTGCAAAAGACCAGCACGTTTTGCCAGTTTCGGGTTCATGCCCAATTCTGCCGCCATTGTAGCACAAAGATTAGCTACCTCACGGCTGTGCATCAACAGGTTTTGGCCATAAGAAGAACGGAACCTCATTTTACCTACAACACGCACCAATTCTTTATGTAATCCATGAATGCCCAGTTCTATCACCGTACGCTCGCCAATTTCCATGATTTGTTCTTCAATCTGGCGGCGTGTTTTTTCTACCACTTCTTCAATACGTGCAGGGTGTATACGGCCGTCTGCCACCAGGCGTTGCAAGCTCAGGCGTGCAATCTCACGGCGCAATGGATCGAACGAAGAAAGCACAATTGCTTCAGGAGTGTCATCAACTATTAAATCCACACCAGTCGCTGCTTCAATAGCACGGATATTACGTCCTTCACGGCCAATGATCTGGCCTTTTATCTCGTCACTTTCCAGGTTGAAAACAGTAATGGAATTTTCTATTGCCTGCTCGGCTGCTGTACGCTGAATAGATTGGATAATGATCTTACGAGCCTCTTTGTTGGCTTTCTGTTTGGCATCATCAATGATTTCCTGCTGTAAACCAAGAGCACGGGTTTGTGCTTCCTGTTTCAGGCTTTCTATCAACTGGGTTTTTGCGTCTTCCGCAGATAACTGGGCCACTTTTTCCAGGCGGCGGATATGCTCTTCCTGGTGTTTTTCCAGCTCTGTGCGTTTTACATTAATAACTTCAATCTGCCGGTTAAGGTTTTCCTTAATGGCTTCGTTTTCCTTAATCTGCTTATCAAGGCTGGTTTCCTTCTGGTTGATGGATATTTCTTTCTGCTTAGCCTTGTTTTCGATTTCGCCAATCTTGCGATTTCGCTCCAGCACTTCTTTATCGTGGTCTGCCTTTAGTTGAACGAATTTCTCTTTTGCTTCCAGTAATTTTTCTTTCTTAATTGTCTCTGCATTGGTCTGTGCGTCACTGATAATCTTTTGGGCCTGTTGTTCTGCTTCTTCAACTTTATGTTGTGTATTTTTTGCGAAAACCAGCTTACCCGATATAAGTCCCGCAATTAAAGCAACCACGCCAACTATAACCATTATAATGGTAGAATCCATTGAATTTGTTTTTAATACGGTTTACAATCCTTTTATTATCTCTTTCAATTACCATAAATCTGAGCAAATAAATAGGTAGTGGGCGAAAATACAAAAGATAGTGCATATTATAAGTGTTGAAATTTTCATAAATGGCTGATGGGCATGGGCTGGTTGATGTAATTTGCCGCCACTTAAACAGACTAAATGAAGAAGATTTCATGTGTGCTTGTACTTGTAATGGAAATGAGTGGTTTATTGGCCCAGTCAAACCAATTTAATCTGATTGGTGATATCAGCAACCTTAAAGCACCTATAGAATGGGTGTTTATGAGTTATACCGTCAACCATCAGCATATTACTGACAGTTTCCAGGTAAAACAAGATAGCTATACTTTTAAAGGTAATATTGAAGAACCAACGCAGGCAGAATTGCGTATTCGATATAAAACCGCCCGAACAAACCCTGTGCCCATACCTTTCAACGCAAAAAGGGATTATGCTATCGTTTTCCTGGAACCCGGAAATATTGTAGTAGCCTCGCTGGATTCATTTTCTAACGTAGCAGTAACAGGTTCTAAAGCCGATGCAGAATACAGGAAGTTGCAGGCAATGTCTAAACCTTTTGATAATGCCCTGGCAGATCTTTATAATCGTTCGGTAATGGCCAGCCGGCTAAGAGATGATAGCGCCAAGAAAGTTTTGGAAAAACAAATAGACAGTACCAACCTGGTGGCCAATGAAAAAATTTATGGTGATTATGCACGCAAGAATCCCTCTTCACCTATTGCATTATATGCTTTAAGAAATTGGGCAGGGTATGAAATAGATGCTGCAAAAGTGGAACCTGTGTTTATGGCTCTACCTGCTGCAGTGCGTAGTTCTAATTCGGGAAAAGAAATGGAACAAAGAATAGCAGTGGCTAAAAAAACAAACATTGGCCAGTTAGCATTAGACTTTACACAAAACGATACGCTTGGCAAACCGATTACTCTTAGTTCATTCCGTGGCAAATATCTTTTAGTTGATTTTTGGGCAAGCTGGTGTCGCCCATGTCGCCTTGAAAACCCCAACCTGGTAGAGGTTTATAATAAGTACAAAGCAAAAGGTTTTAAAATACTAAGTGTGTCTTTAGACAGGCCTGGGGCTAAAGAAAAATGGTTGAATGCTATTCATGAAGACGGGTTGAAATGGGCCCATGTTTCTGATCTTAAATTTTGGGACAATGCCGTAGCACAGCAATACGGAATAGAAGCCATCCCCCAAAACCTATTGCTTGATCCTACTGGCAAAATCATTGGCAAAAACCTGCGGGGAGATGCGCTTGGCCAAAAACTGGCAGCTATTTACAGCAATTAATACAACCAAATATTTCATGCTTCGCTCTTGTTTGTATTATCTTGCCTGCAGACAACAAAAATTGACAGGTATTTAAAACATTAAATTTTATCTATGATTAAGCAATTTCTCTTTTCATTTAGTTTGATGGCCTTGGTTGCAACAACAGGCAATGCTCAAAAACTGGCGCTTACAAAAGGACAAAAAGTAGAAACAATTGCCACCAGCAAAATGAGTATGGAAACGATGGGGCAGACCATTGAAAACGAAGGTGTGGCTACTACTGATATAGAACTTAAAGACATAACCAGCGACGGATTTCTGTTCAATAATGTTATTAAGCACATAACTACTAAAATAACAGGTGCCGGACAGAATATATCTTTTGATTCTGATAAAAAAGAAGACATGGATGGCCCCATGGGACAGGCTTTAAAAGATAAGATTGGCACCACGCAGGAAATACAGGTAGATAAAAATGGCAAGGTGGCTAATATAAAAGACTCAGGCGAAAAAACCGGAGCAGGTGGCATGTCTGATATGATGGGTATGGGAGGCGATTTGATGAAAGGCCAGGCTTATCCTATCCTTATTCAGTTGCCGGCGCGTAAAATTAAGGCTGGCGATAGCTGGGTAGATTCTACAGGAACCGTAGCGTCTATTAAAACGGTTACTACATATACATTAAAAACGCTTACGGCAGACGGAGCACAAGTGAGTTTTACCAGTGTTATGTCTAAAAGCGGCACCATGCAGCAAAATGGTATGGATTTGCAAATTGATATGTCTGGCACCACGAAAGGTGAATCAACCTATGAAGCAAATACGGGCATATTGAAATCTTCTACCGGCACTACAGATATACAAGGCACAGTTGGAGTGATGGGGCAGAATATGCCGATAAATGGAACTGTAACCGTAAACATGGTGGTGAAAAAATCATAAGCAAGACCTTTTTACATAGCACAATCCCTGGCGGTAATTGCCGGGGATTTTTTATTCCTCCAGGCTTTTATCTAGCAGCAATTCCAATTTCTCAAGGCCATCACTTATCTCATTTACAGCAGGCAATTGGTTGCCCGATTGCTGCGTAGCATACCAAAGCACCACCATTCCTATATAGTCCTGCATGTCTTTGCCTGCAAATTGGGTTTTAAACTCTACTATCTTTTCATTTATCAGTTTAATGGTCTTTCTTACCACTTCTTCGTCTTTGGGTTCCACCCTTACCCGGTAGGTACGGTCACCCAGCAAAAGATTTATTGGAATTAATTCTTCCATAAGTTGTTGGTTTCAAAATGTTTTAATATTTTTATTAACACTTTATCCACTGCTTTAATCTAATCTTAATCCAATCATATGAAAAAGGCTCCCCAAAATCAGTTAAAACCTCCAACAATGTTCGCTCAAGTTAAGTCACCTGTTTTTATCGACTCTCTTAAATTTCATGTGTCTGCGCCTGCGCCCTCTTACTTAAAAGCAGTGTTGATTGACGATAAAGGAAGTATTTGCAGCACATTTGAAACCAATGTTGCCCAGGAAGAAAAAGAATTGACCTGGCGTAATTTGAATGATCTTCCTTACGGGGTTTATACATTAGCCTTATCGCATGGCAAAGAAGAAATGAAAGTGCGCCTGGTAAAAAGGGTATAACTATTCACTCAATATAGCAATGCACTTATCTACTTCCCGGATATAGTGGTTTAATCTTTTTTCCAGGTCTTTCTTATCATCCTCGCCCATATTGCTGGTAACAGTTTTTAAAATAACTACTTTTTGTTCCAGTTCTTCTATCTGTTTGCTTCGTTCTGTAGTTAGTTGGCGTATGTCAGACAGTTCCTTTCGCAATTTTTCATTGTCTTTTTGTACAGCACGATATTGTTTCAGCAATTGCTGAAGTTTTTCATTGATGCGTTGTATGTGCTGCTCTAAGGGATTCATCAAAAAATCAAAATTAGAAAGTCAAAAACTTCTTTTTGTGTTATGGGTTGAGTTGTATGTGTTATGTTCTTTTACAATGAAATAGCTCCACATTCAAATTAGATCAAGTACCACAAAAGCAATATAACACACAACACTTAACACAATTATTTTCTGATTTCAGCGCTTAATTCGCTTTCCATTGCCGAAATAATTTTGCTCATCATGCCGTCAATTTCTTTATCGGTCAGCGTCTTTTCGTCATCTAAAAAAGTAAAACTTACTGCCAGCGATTTTTTATCTGCACCCAATTTATCGCTTTCAAATACATCAAACAATTGCATACGCTGCAATTTATCCAGCTTTATTTTTTGTACTGTCTTCTCCAACGATTGATAAACCGTTGCTTTTGGAACTACCAATGCAAGATCTCTGTGCACAGGCAATTGCCTTGGCAATTCTGCAGCCTGTATATCTTTTTTCTGCACCAGCAACTGCAATACCTGGCTCCAATTGATATCTGCAAACCACACGGCTTGTTTAATATCGAACACTGTGAGTGTGTTTTTAGCAACTGCACCCAGTAAGGCAACTATTGTACCTTTTGTGCTTACTTCCAGCGAATAATCCAGTTTGCTATTGCTGACAGGTGTAAACGACACTGAATTTAATCCCAATAGATTAAGCACACGTTCTAAACATCCTTTTACATAATAGAGATCGCTTTCAACGCCTTTGCCTTTCCATCCATCAGTTTTTGTCTGGCCGGTTATATACAAACTAAGATGTTCTTCTTCCTTATAAACAGAAGGCTGGTTTGTGCTGTACGTTTTGCCAAATTCAAAAAACTGCAGGTTATAGTTGCGACGATTGAGATTATGCGCCACAGATTGCAAACCTGTTTCCAGCATGGAGGGCCTCATAATATTAAGGTCTGCACTTAAGCTATTCAGCATTTTTACAGCAGTTGTTAGTTCTGCTGCTGTATAGAATGCACTATTGGTAATAGAATTGGTAAATATCTCGTTGAAGCCAAGACCAGCAAGATAATTAGCTGCCTTTTCTTTGTAGGTATGTTTGTAGCCTTCTATATCTACAGAAGGGGTAATTGCAATAGTACTGGGTATTTCAATATTATCATAGCCGTCTATGCGCATAATTTCTTCCACCACATCTGCAGGCAAATGAATGTCTGGTTTGCTATAAGGAGCAGCTACCCAAATATCATCCAAACCTTCTTTAATTACTTCAAAGCCTAAGCCTGTAAGAATGTCTTTTACTGTATCGTGATGATAATTTTTGCCGCTTAGTTTTTTTAAGTAATGATACTTTAATTGAACCTGTACTTTTTCTTTTTTATCTGGATATACATCTATAATATCTGAACTGATGGTGCCGCCAGCTAATTCTTTAATTAGCAAAGCTGCTCTCTTCAATACGTTAACAGTGTTGCTGATGTCTGTATTTTTTTCAAAACGTGCAGCAGCATCTGTTCTCAGCCCATGGCCAAAAGATGTTTTGCGTATATCAATAGGGTTGAACCAGGCGCTTTCTAAAAATATATTCGTTGTATTGTCTTTTACACCACTTTTAATGCCGCCAAAAACGCCGGCAATACACATGGGTTCTTCGCTATTGCAAATCATTAAATCATCTTTGCCCAGTTTTCTTTCTTTGCCATCTAACGTTACAAATGGTGTTCCGGCAGGCAGGTTTTTTACAATTACTTTTTTGCCAGTAATAGCATCAGCATCAAAAGCATGTAGCGGTTGCCCTGTTTCATGCAAAATGAAATTGGTAATGTCTACGATATTATTAATCGGGCGAAGGCCAATGCTTTTCAGTTTGTGTTTTAACCAAAGCGGACTTTCTTTTACAGTAACACCACTGATGCTTACGCCACTATAGCGCTGGCAGGCAGTTTTATTTTCTATGCTAACAGCAATGGGCAGGCTATTATTATCTGCTTTAAATGAGTTGCTGTATGGTTGTTTAACCTTTGCATCTTTTTTATCATGGTGAGTAAGGTAAGCGCAAACATCACGGGCTACACCCAAGTGGCTCATAGCATCCATGCGGTTGGGTGTGAGTCCTATTTCATATACCCAATCTATATAAGGTTGAAAATAACTAGCTGCGGGGCTGCCGGTTTTTGTATCTGCAGGCAATACCATAATGCCAGCATGATCATCGCTTAAACCAATTTCATCTTCCGCGCAAATCATACCATAACTTTCCTGGCCGCGTATTTTCGCCAGCTTCATGGTAACGGGTTCCCCGTTTTTAGGATAGATAGTAGCACCAACAGGCGCTACCACTACTTTTTGACCAACTGCAACATTAGCAGCGCCGCAAACAATTTGCAGCGGCTCGTCTTTGCCTACAGCTACTTTTGTAAGCTTTAATTTATCAGCATTAGGATGTTGATTGCATTCCAGCACTTCACCTATCACCAGCCCTTTTAAGCCACCTTTTAATTCTTCATATGCTTCCAGGCTTTCTACTTCCAGTCCCAGCGAGGTAAGTATTTTACTCAAACGTTCGGGTTCAATAGTTACGGGCAGGTATTCGCTCAGCCAATTATAAGAAATAGTCATGTTTTTGCTTCAGTTTCAATTTTCGCAAAGATAGGGCGGAAAGCTGTAAGGAATAAGGTTAAAGGTTGAGGGAAAAACGCGAAAGGCCGGGGTAACGGAAAAAGGCGAAAGAAGCGGGATTTACAAAATTGTATTTCAATCCTTATGCCCTATACCTCAAACCTTTTACCTTTGTTTGCTATGAAAGAAAAAAAGCTGCACCCTGCGTCCATTGTTATTTTTGGGGCAAAAGGGGATCTTACCAGGCGCAAACTGATTCCGGCATTATACAATTTGTTTTTAAGCAACCATCTTCCTGATGTGTATAATATACTTTGTGTGGACTACCTGCCTGTGAAGCAGGAAGATTTTACCAATGATTTGCTGGATGGGGTAAATTCTTTTTCACGCAATGGAAAAGCAGACCCTGCAACCTGGGCAAAATTTGCGGCCCATCTTAAATACCGGCAGGCAGATTTTATGAACTCCGACACTTATGCTGTTTTAAAGAAGCAGTTGGAAGGGTTTGAAAACCTGCATCCCCGCCAGGGCATACGCATGTATTATTATGCAGTAGCCCCCAGGTTTATAGAAATTATTTCTGATGGTTTATACAAACAGAAGATTTGTACCAATAGCAACCTTCACCGGATTGTTGTAGAAAAACCATTTGGCACTGATTTAAAAACAGCACAGGATCTTAATAAATTTTTACAAAAAAGATTTGCTGAAAAGCAGTTGTACCGTATCGATCATTACCTGGGCAAAGAGACGGTACAAAATATTCTTGCATTCCGTTTTGCCAATCATGTGTTTGAACCTTTATGGAACAACCAATACATAGATCATGTGCAGATAAGCGTGGCAGAGTCTGTAACTGTAGGTGCCCGCGGAGGCTATTACGATGGTGCAGGTGCTATACGCGATATGATTCAAAATCATTTGTTGCAGCTGTTATGTGTAACCGCAATGGAATGTCCGGCCAAGTATGAACCAGAGACGATTCGAAATGCAAAGGCAAAAGTGTTGAAGGATATGAAAATCTTTAAGCCGGAGGAAGTTTTTAAGAATGTGGTGCGTGGGCAATATACAGATGGTGTAATGAATGCAGTGCCACAGGTTGCTTATCGTGCAGAACAACATGTGGCAGCTGAATCTGTAACGGAAACCTATGTAGCAGCAAAACTGTTTGTCAATAATAAACGCTGGAAAGGTGTTCCCTTTTTTCTTCGCACAGGCAAAGCTTTGGAGCGACAAGCATCGGTGATTGTTTTGCAGTTTAAAGATTCGCCGCACAAAATTTTCAGGGATGATATAATGCCCAATCGTTTAATTATAAGCATACAGCCAGAACAAGAGATTAGTCTGTTGTTTGAAAGCAAGGTGCCGGGACTTCAAATGAAGCTTACGCCGGTGGAAATGGATTTTATGTATAAGGATGCATATACCAATGATATTCCCGAAGCATATGAAACCCTGTTGCTGGATGTATTGGAAGGCGATGCCACGTTATTTATGCGTGCAGACCAGGTAGAAGCCGCGTGGAAAGTGGTAATGCCCATTATCAATGCCTGGAAGAAAACCCCATCTAAACAATTACGCTTTTACGAACCCGGCACCTGGGGCCCGACAGCCGCCACCGCATTATTGAAGCCTTTTGCAAAAGATTGGGTGCTGCTGCCAGCGGAACGTTCTATCGATACAATGAAAGCAGTGAAGTAGGTGCACTAAATAAATTAAGACTACAAATCCATGTTATTTTACAATGCATGGATTTGTAGTTTATAAACAGCCTTAAAAAAATGGCGCATTAATCAAAGCTGCGCTGCCTTCTATTTGCGGCTCTTGCGGGTATTTAACTTTGCGCAGGCTTTTGTTTACAGCTTCTACCAATTGCGTAAGTACGCTGCTGTCTCCTTTTTTTGCAGTTAAAGCTTTTAAAAGAAAATAGGTGAGTGCACCATTGGCTCTTTTGTTAAACACTGCATCGGCGCTTTCCTGTTCGCTTTTGCAACCGCTTATCAATGCAAGATTTTTCTCCTTTGCAGTTTTGGCCAATTCATTTAAGTTGACAGATGTGCGTGCAATGCTCATGTTTCTCCAGGCAATATCTGGTGGCGGTATCATGGTCTTCACTTTAAAAAAGCCAGGCAATTTCTTTTTAATGCCGCGAGATAGATCCTGGCTATGGCAGGAATCTGAAACCCAGATAAAGTCTACGCCTTTGGGGATACTGGCAAATAGCTTGGCAAATTCCTTATCTCTTAAAGCCGTCTTATCAGTCCAGTCAAAATCATATGGGCAGATCACTTCATCCAAACCATCAAGCTCTCCCGTTTTAGAACGTGTTGCCATTTGCGCACCATGACCGCTATAGTGAAATAACAATTGGTCGCCGGCTTTAGCGCCATCAATTAACCAGTGTAGTCGTTCTACTATACCTTCTTTGGTTGCCCTATCGTCTGCCAATAAACGTACATCTGGTGTATTAAACTGTTTTTGTTTGGTAATAAATGCCGCCATGTCTGTAATGTCGTTGATGCAGCCATGCAATTCGTTTTGAGGGTCTGGGTATTTATTGATACCCACTAAAAGTGCTTTTTTCATTATTTCAGGCTTTAGAATTGATAATAGTATTGTAATTCGTTTTAAGAAATGTTTTTAAGGTATCACTGGCTGTATTGGAACCAATGATGCCATCAATAATTTCTTTTTTCTTTGTTTTGGGCAATTTGATGAAGTTATATTGAACCGGTTCCAGCAAATCCTGGTAGCGGGAATTGCTGTTTACCAGTTGCAACATTTCCACTTCAATCATTTGTTCAAAAATATCATCAGCTGGTGAGGTAGCAGGTTTTATTGCTCTAAACAACATATGGAAGAGTGCAAACTTTACGTCATCTTCAGGTTGCATGGTATAATTTGCCGCGTTTACTGGTTCTGATAATGCATCAAAAGCCTGCAGCGTGCCATTACCAAAGTATAAAAGCAAATCATCTCCCGTTAATTTAGTTTTGTTTGCTTTTTTAAAAAGCGCAGTTCTTACCGCTTCTACTTTTTGCCAGGGCGCCAATCCTTTTAAGTCGTCATAGTGTTTGCGTATATAATTAGCTGCTGCTGCTGCCACCTGTGGCGTGGATGCAGAAGTGCCGGCACCACCCAAACCAATTTTGTCTGAAGGAACATTATTGTCTTTATCATGTATAATCCACGGCACATTGGGCGAATAAGATGCTATTGCATTGTTCATCAAAAAAGAAGGGCCAAAATTTCCCTGTACAGCCTGTGTATGAAAAATATTGCCGTGATAATAAGGTGTATAATCATAACAAACACCGGTTACGTTTACCACTCTTCTGAAACGCGCAGGATAAACTGTTCTTCTTGTTGGTAACCCACCTGTATTATCGCCGCTGGCTGTAGTTATAAAGATGCCATTGTCGTACGCTGCATTTACAGCGGTAGCCCATGCTTTGGTAGGAAGACCGCCCATGCTCATGGTTACAATATCACAATGAGTGTCTGGGTTATTGCTCAAGCCTATTACATAATCCATTGCTTCTACAAATGAACTGGTAGAAAGCAATACGACTGAGCGGGATACACGAACGGGTACTATTTCGGCCCATGGTGCTCCGCCCAGGTAATCATTAAAATTATAATCAGGGTAATTTATTTTTCTGCCAGCCAACAACAACATGGTAGATGTGCCATGACCGATGCCATTAAATATAGGATTACCTCTATCGGAAGCGTCATTCTCATTATCATCATCGTGGCCAAAACTTCTCTCCAAATCTGTACGAATATGCTCTGGCAACATGCTGTGTTCTTTTATATATCCTGTATCAAGATGTGCAATGCGTACAGTGGCATTTAAATTCATTACAGCTTCTCTTGCCTGCTTCAATTGTGTAAAGTCATTTTCGTTGTGCCAGATTTTCCTTGCTGTTGGATGCGGCCATTCCTCATCGTATAAACCAGGGGCATCTTTGTTGCCAAAACTCCTGGATACTTCTTTGGAAACCTGTTGCGCATTGCTTGTTTCATTTACGTGTATCAAATCGGGCTCTACAAATTTTAATTGCAGATCCTTGTTGTGCTCACGTGCGTGATGTGCCAGATCCCACGGATGGGTGGTGCCTGTTTTTGTTGTTAGGATTGCTTTTGACAATCTTGGCTTACTCCCTGTAAATCCTTTTGAACGATTTGCGCCGCTACTGTCATTACTTATGTTGTTGTAAGGCTGCAGGGTAAATTCAAGATCGCCGGCTTTTATTTTTGAGGGAGCTTTTGCCGCTGTCATTTGCCTGCTGCTGCCTGATGGCGCAGCATCTTCAATCAGCAGCGCATTTACGGGATAAATTTTTTCCATTCTATTGTTGATTTGTAGGCACTGTTAGAAAAATTTTACGCCTGCTTTGTAACGGTTAAGCCGATCGTGTAAACCATTTGTGCCACCATTAATTTTTTTTGTGAGCAAAATAAAATTGGCAAGGTTGGTGCCTGTTTCTATGGGTTTGGTAATATCTATTGTGTCTGCAATAGCATTAAGATTGCGGCTGTTCCAATACCAGCCTGCGCTCATGGCTGCATTTTTCAGTTGATCCGCCGTGCATACATTTACATTTTTTCCACCAAGTAGTTTAGGATTTGTTATAAAGTTTACACCCAATGCATCGCCCACTGCTTTGTAATTGGTGCGACCGGTTATTTGTATCAAACCACGGCCTTTGTATTTCACTCCATCACCGGGTTGCGTGTTGCCAAGATTTTTACGGCCTTCATAGGCTTCTCCGCTCGCCAGTTCTTCTGTAAAAAAAAGGCTGCCGCTTTCGTGCCCTACCTGTGCCAGGAAACAGAGTTGACGAATAGGTGTATTGATATTATACTTTGTACAGGTGTCATTAATGTAACTCATAAATTTTTCTGCATTGATGGTAGATGCGCAGGTAGATTCCTTGATTTGTCCAAGTGTCATGTGGTTGTTTTTATGTTGGTGTTATGGGTATTGAAGGATTGGTATTTTTTGCAGGACTGCAAACAATGCTAAGCAGGAAGTAAATAAAAATCAATCCTGTTGCAAGGGGGACACGGAGGCAAGCATCTTAGGGTTGGTATAACAGGCACCAAATATTACAAAGAGTTAGTAATATAACAATACCACAAACAGGGTAGCGGAAAAACATGATATGCAGAACAGACTTTTATTAAATGACAAAGAGATTGCTGGCCAACCTGCCAGCAATCTCCTTGGTTGTTTACTAGTTTATGATTTTTATAAAATGCCCAGCAATTTCTTTCCATCGGCCACGCCCATGCCTGTGCATGCATCCCAGCCCTTACCTGCAGAATAGCCTTTGCCGGTAGAAGTGGTGATGTTGTTGCCATCTGTTATATCTCTAAAAGCAGTGGCCGCAGCATATATTTTTGGCTGAATAAAACCAACCGGCTTTCCTTTTAACTGGTTGATGCGTGCAATAAGCCCTGCCACCAATGGCGCTACCGCACTGGTACCTCCAATAATACCAGCTTTACCCTGAACATAAACGTTATAACCGGTTTCCGGATCTGCTACACCTGCAAGATCTGGTACACCACGGCCTTTAAATTTTGTGGTGTTTACAGATACAGGCACCCCGGCTTTTTGCTGGTAATCGGGAAGGGCAAAGAACTCACTTACACCACCACCAGTTGCCGAGTCATTGGATTCGTGCCATACTACTTCACTGGTTATTTTATTATTGCTGGCAAATAGTTTAGTGCCACCGCAAGCCAACACATAAGGGCAGGAAGAAGGAAAATCCACATGTGCTTTGCCATCACCCACACCATCGTCAGAACCTGCATCGCCTGCGGCCAGGCAAATGGTAACACCTAATAAAGCAGCAGCTTTGCATACTTCATTAAAATTTGTTTTAGCCTGTGTTGTCCAATCGCTTTCTGCTGCGCCCCAGCTAATGGAGATAACGGTAGGTTTGTTTACATCATCGTGCACAGCCTGTGTAATGGCATCTATAAATCCTTTGGTAGAATTGGGTGCATAATACATTACAATGGTTGCTTTGGGTGCTATAGCACCAGCCACTTCTATATCAAGCATCACTTCATCATCTGCACTGCCGCCGGGTTTGTTGTGCCCTGTACCCACAGAAACGGATTTTACTACTGGCACTGGTAGTTTTAAACCATTAAAATAGTGCGTTAGATCTTTTACTGTATGACCACCTCCAAATTCTAATATGCCTATCACCTGGCCAGTGCCATCGGCTTGGGGGAAATCGTAAATAGTGGCCAGTTGGTTAGGATTGTAAGAAGTAGAAACAGCCCTGCTCTTTACAATTTTTTTACGGATAAACTTGGGTGTGGCCTGCGGCCTTGTATCTAATCCAAAAACGCCTTCCACAATGCCGTTAAGTGCTGTTGGTATTTTAATAGTACCGCTTCTGCCATGAAAAATTTCCTTGCTTTTGGCGGTATAATAATGAAGCGTTACACCAAACGCTTTGGATATATTTTCTGCAGTGCCTTTCAGCATCATGCAGCGGCGAGAATAACTGGTATGCACTACAGAAAGCCCTGCTTCTGCTGCAAAGCTTTCTACTTTTTTTACATCTTCATCGCTAAGCCCAAATGTTTGCTGGTATTCTTCCCTGGTGTAGGTTTTACCGGTTGTTTCTAATTCTTTAAGTGCTGATTCAATTGATTTTTTTCTGCGAATGCGCAGCGTTACTTCAATACTATCCGATGCGGCTACCTGCTTTCCTTTTTTTGCGATAGGTGCTTTTCTTGCACTGTCTTTAAATACAGTAAGTGCTTTGTAAGGATTTAATTGCTTTGGCATAGATCAACAGTTTTTGCCTACTCTTTAATACCGTTTTCGGCGGCCCGGTTATAGAATATGTCTAATGATTTGATACGCGGCTATACAGTTTTGCTACCGTGTTTTTTACGGTAATACAGAGAAGTAATAGAAGGAAAATTTGTCTTGCGGGTTGGCAAAACAATGGTAAAAATCAGTTAGCCTTAGCCGGTAGTAAGATGTTGCAGGCTGTGTTGCCTGCCTGTTACAAAGTTATCCCTTCAAGTGTATAATCCAATGCGGGGCCTACTGTTTTTTCCGGGGTAATAGTACGCGATGGCGGCACTTCTATTCTTTTAAAAAGCAGGTCTGTGGGCGTCTTTACCTGGTAAGGCAGGTTCACATTATCCAGCATAAACTTTAGCCCTGATATTTTTTGAATCAGCTCAACCCTAACCTGGTATACAGCATCGTATTTATAGTCCATAAAAAGATCTTGCGTGGAAGCTGCTATACTTCTTACGCCAGATTTTGCACTGGTAACAGTTCCATCCTGTTGCAGCAGTTGAGACTGGCTCATCATAAACCCTGCTGCATTCAGGCCGTTTTTATTAGGGTAATACACCACTTTCCAGAACACACAGGGTATTTGCAAAAATTGGTTGTCTATCTTTTTAATATAATAGGGATCATTGTCTGCCAATAGAGGCCCGGTAATAACCGAAACGGAAAGCCCGTGTGTAATGGTTTGCGTCTTCAAAACATATTGCTCCAGGCTTCGCCACAGGCCTACATTAAGCCTTTCATGCTGCGGTACACAATTGGTAAAGTAAAAGGTATCTGCAGCGGCATGTTTTCTTTCTGCGGTGGTTTTACCCCAGGTTACTTCCTGGAAAGAGGTGAGATGTCCCTGCTCAAAATCGTTTGGACGTCCATTGCTTGCTTTAATGGCATTATATAGTTCATTACCTGCCTGGGAAGAAGCAGCTATGGCATCATCTTTTTTAAAAGTGCCTTTGCGCTCTATGTTTTTCCAATCGTCTCCATCAATATTTGAGGCAGAAAAAAAAGCAAACTTTCTCTTCTTGTTCATAATAACAGAATGGTGCTCGTAATTGAGCAAAAAACCGCTGCCTTTAAGAAGCGTAGCAACTTCTTTCTTTTTTGATTTAGGGATGCCCGGTAGTTGTATTGAATAACCAGTGATAAAATCGGGGTTATAAGCCATAAAACTGATTTTTAATTTCAACAGGGTAAACCATTATTAGGCTAATAGGTTATTAATATGTAAGCTATGTAAAGCTGCTTATTAAAGAAACCTTGCTTATAAAATTGAGACAATTTTATAAGCCTGCAATAACAAGATTTGATTGTTTTTTTGCTACTAAAGCTGTTTTTGCAGCAGCCACGGGCATTGCAGGGCAGCCTGCGGCTGAAACCCTTGCTGGTGCTGAAGTGTGCGACGCAACGATGCTGAATTAGCAGCATTATGGCTGGTTCCACAGTAAAAAAATACAGTAAAACCTGTAGAGTGGCGTGGATAGGGCATCTTACGAGGATAACATTGCTCCCAAACATTTTATTGTTTTTTGTTTTGCACGGTATGTGGGGATTTTTATGTGGAAAAGGGTGCTAAAATTTTTTAAATTGTGGATAAGCGCCATAATGAGTGTGTGTAACCGTGTAATTTAGTGGATTGCTTGTGATTGAACTGGTAACAAATATTGGATGCGTTTTTCTCTTTTCGGAAAAAAATGTAAGTCTATATTCGCCGTCCTGACTTCGGGTAACAATTCCTTAACATGGTATATGGTTCTTGCCGGAAACGATGAGAAAGACGATAAGATGATAAGGCAACTTTACTAACCCTAAAGTTTTAGGCTGAATATCCAATAACCGGGCTGTGTTTTTTGTACCCGGAACCCCGAACAAAACCGCGACGATTAAACCATTGCTATTAACCCATTTTTCTGCCTGGAACGACATGGATTTAACTAACCTAAATAAAGACCGCGCCAAGAACAGGCGCAAGAGTTCGATTGACCTTAGCACTATGGTATACGGCAAAGTGCCGCCCCAGGCCAAAGACCTGGAAGAAGCCGTATTGGGCGCCATGATGCTTGAAAAAAGCGCTTTTGACGTAGTTGCCGAGATACTAAAACCCGAGTGTTTTTACATAGACGCCCACCAAAGGGTGTTTAAAGTAATGCAGGGTCTGCAGCAAAAAAACCAGCCAATAGATATTCTTACGGTTGTGGAAGAACTAAAAAGCAAAGAAGAACTGGAAACAGTTGGGGGCCCGTATTTTGTAACGCGGCTAACCAATGCCGTTGTATCCAGCGCCAATATTGAAGCGCATGCACGTATTGTACTGCAAAAATTCATTCAGCGTGAGCTGATACGCATCAGCGGAGAAATCATTAATGATTCTTACGAAGACTCTACAGACGTTTTTGATTTGCTGGATGAAGCGGAAGGCAAACTGTTTGAAATAACTAATAGCCACTTGCGCAAAAATTTCGACAAGATTGATGATGTATTGGTAAAAACAGTAGCCCGTATTGAAGACCTGAGACATAAGGATGAAGATATTACCGGTGTGCCTTCTGGCTTTCCAACGCTTGATAAAATAACTTATGGCTGGCAAAATACGGATTTGATTATCCTGGCGGCAAGGCCTGCGGTAGGTAAAACCGCATTTGCGCTTAACCTTGTCCGTAATGCAGCGCTTAACCCGGCCAGGCCTACACCTGTTGCGTTCTTTAGTTTGGAAATGAGTGCCGGACAGTTGGTACAGCGTATACTGTCTGCTGAAAGTGAAATACAGCTGGAGAAAATTTCTCGTGGTAAACTGGCAGATTATGAAATGACGCAGTTGTACCAGAAGGGCATTCAGCCTTTGTCTAATGCACCAATATTTATAGACGATACAGCGGCGCTGAATATTTTTGAATTGCGTGCAAAATGCCGCCGTTTAAAAAATAAACACAATATTGGTCTTATCATTATAGACTATTTGCAGTTGATGAGCGGCAGCGGCGGCAACACAAACCGCGAGCAGGAGATTAGTACTATCTCAAGAAACCTGAAAGGATTGGCGAAAGAACTGCAAGTGCCCATTATTGCACTAAGCCAGTTAAGCCGTGCGGTGGAATCCAGAAAAGAAGGCAATAAAATACCGCAGTTGAGTGACTTGCGTGAATCTGGTGCCATTGAGCAGGATGCAGACATGGTTATGTTTCTTTATCGCCCAGAATACTACGATATCAACCAAAATGAAATGGGTGAAAGCAATAAAGGTGAAACGCATGTGCGCATAGCCAAGCACCGTAACGGTAGCCTTGACAACGTGAAACTGCGTGCCTTGCTGCATATACAGAAATTTGTAGACGATAATATTGAGCCGGGCTTCGGTGGCGGCAGCTTTAAAAAGATACAACCAGACGGCAGCGTAGATGCGGGTGGCGGTGCCAAATTATATGTACAGGCTGGCAGCAGGATGAACGATATGCAGATGGATGAAGATGATGCTCCGTTTTGATAGAAATATTTAAATCAATGTTGTTTAGTTGAGGCATCATGAAGAATCACCTGAATGAACAACTATTGAATACCTTATTGGATTAGTAAGTATAAAAGTCTCCCGCCTTTGTTGCGGGAGCTTTTAGTTTGGTGAGTGGTGAATGGCGAGTGGTGAGTGGTGAGTGGTGAGTGGGGCTATAACTTTAAATACCTATTTATAATCTTAAAAGCTTAATTTCTCTATCATACTATCATTGGCCTTACACCATAAACCCTCTACCTTTAACCTTATACCATAAACCTTCTTAATGGCATTTCCTTTTTTTTATATTGATGATTTTAACGGCGCAACAGATGTGGTGCTGGATGAAGACAATTCACGGCATGCCATTAGTGTATTGCGTATGACCGAAGGCGAGCAAATGCACCTTACGGATGGAAAGGGATATCTGCTTACGGGCAGCATTGCAGATGCGCATAAAAAAAAATGTCGTGTAGCTATAACCGATATACAACAAGTGCCTGCTGTATCCCGCAAAACAGCTGTGGGCATTTCATTGGTGAAAAACCCGGTTAGGTTTGAATGGTTTTTGGAGAAAGCCACTGAAATGGGTATCTCTGAAATATTTCCATTGCTTTGTGAAAGAACGGAGAAACAACATTTCAGGCAAGACAGGATGCAGCATGTAATGGTGAGTGCATTGTTGCAAAGCCGGCAGGCGTGGTTGCCCATATTGCATGAGCCCATAAAATTTGACAGGGTGATTGACGAAGCTGTTTACCAACAAAAGTTTATAGCACATTGCCTGGAAAATGAAAAGCAGTCTTTTGCAAAAAGCATTGATGAAACCACTGCAAGTGCAATGATACTAATTGGGCCGGAAGGAGATTTTAGCCCTGCTGAAATAAGCCGGGCATTTTCACATAATTTTATACCTGTTGCTTTGGGCAATACAAGGCTGCGTACCGAAACTGCCGGAATGGTGGCCGCTGCTTTATTAAAGAACATTGATTAGCACCCTCTCTACTTTACTGTTAACAATATTGTTATAATTGTCATCTATTCAAGATCGCTTTATGGATAATGCTGCGCCATAGCATCTAAATAAAATAAACAGGGCCAGCTTTTTTTTGATACGCATTTTGATTGTAGTGGCATTGTGTTGATTTGTGTAGCTTTTTTTGCCCAACTACATCGTATTTAAAAAAGTGATTGAAGCCAGACATGCTAAAAAAGCTGTCTTATTCAGCTATATTTTGGGCCTGTGTAAAAACTAAATTTCCTTAACTTGCCACCTACCTAACAGGGTTGAATATGATTACAGATTCATCAGACAGAAAAGAAAAAAATTATATCCTTCGCAGATCCATTATGGATTTTGGAATGGGAGCAGTTATTCTTGGCTTCGGGATATTTTTTGCATTTGCAGATAAGTTTGGCATCGAATTCACTATAACTCCGGCGTTCAGGTATGCATTTGTAGTGCTCTGCATTGTTTATGGAGGGTTCCGTATGTACCGTGGTTACAAAAAAAATTATTTTTCAGAATGAACATTTTTAAGTCATCAATGCGTACTTCTATTGGCATTATCGCAGCGGTGGGGCTTATCAGTTTGTATGCATGCAGCAATACCCCTTCTAAAACCACGCCTACTGAAACAAGCACCAAGGGTACTATTCAAATTAGTGCAGATGAATCCTTCAAACCAGTTATAGATTCACAAATAAAAGTGTTTGAAGCATCTTACCCTGATGCAAAAATTATTGCTCATTACAAACCCGAAGCTGACTGTATCAAGGATTTGAACAACGACAGCATCCGCATGATTTTTATTACCCGGCCCCTTAGCAGGGAGGAAGAAGAAATTATGAAAGCCAAACTGGGCTATGTTCCGGTATATGGCAAACTTGCTTCAGATGCTATTGCGGTTATCGTAAATAAAGAAAGCAAGGATTCTATTTTCGATATGGCTGATATGCGTTCATTGGTGAAAGGCACCAGCGGGTATAAATATAAAGTAGTGTTGGACGGTCTTAGTTCTACCAGCACCGTACGATATGTAATAGATAGCCTTGCAAAAGGTCAGGCCTTGGGCTCAAACGTAGTGGCTGCCACCAGCAGCCAGGGCGTACTGGATTATGTAAGCAAGAACAATGACGCTATTGGTTTGCTGGGTGTTAGCTGGATTGGCAATAAAGAAGATACAGAACAAACCAGCTTTTTGAAAAAGGTGAATATAGCCAGCCTCCAATGCACTATCTGTCAGCCAACAGCCTATACAAAACCATACCAGGCCAATATTGCCATGAAGCGATATCCAATGGTACGCGGTTTGTATTACATTTTAAAAGAAAATTATGACGGTCTTGGCGGCGGATTTGCCAATTTTCTAATCTATGAAAGAGGACAGCTTATTTTTAAAAGAGCATATTTGTTTCCGGCAAGGATGTCTTTTGAGGTAAGATCCACTAAAATAAATTGAGAACATTAAATTTATTTAAGATTACCGGATTGGTAATTTTAATACATTTACAAGCATACACAACAAAAAACTAAAGGACTCAACAATGAAGAAACTCACATTTAGCCTGATAGCAGTGGCGGTAAGCGCAGGTACATTGTTTGCTCAAAGTGTGGAGCAGGGCAAAAAGTTTTATTATTATCACAGGTATAAAAGTGCCCAGGATCAGCTTGAAAAAGTGTTGGCAGCTAACCCTAATGATATAAACGCAGTATATTGGTTGGGACAAACATACCTTGATAACAATAATCAGCAAGGCGCAAAAGATTTATACCAGAAAGCTTTGGCAACCAATGGCACCGCACCTTTATTATTGGCTGGTGTAGGCCACATAGAATTGCTTGAAGGAAAAACCAACGATGCACGTCAGCGTTTTGAAACAGCCATCAGCCTTAGCAAAGCAAAAGATATTGATGTATTGAATGCTGTTGGTGCAGCCAATGCAGACGTAGATACAAAAGCTGGTGATCCTAATTATGGTATTGAAAAATTGAATTTAGCCACCCAGTTAAAGAATTTTAAAAACCCCGCTACTTATACTATTATGGGCGATGCTTATCGCAAATTGGTTGACGGTGGCGCTGCAGTTACTTCTTACCAGAAAGCATTGGGCCTGGACCCCAATTATGCAGAAGCAGAATATAAAATTGGTAAAATCTACCTGACTCAAAATAACAAAGAACAGTTTTTACCAGCTTTCGAAAAAGCCATACAAATGGATGCTAATTATGCACCCGCTTATTATGAGCTTTACTATTATTGGTATTGGCACGGAGATGTAAACAAGTCTATTACCTATTTCGACAAATACCTGACTGTAACAGATCCTAAACCAACAGACGAGTACGACAAAATTGGTAACCTGTATGCGGCTAAAAACTATGCAGATGCGATAGCAAAATCTCAGGCTAAAATCAGCACTGAGGGAGCCAATGCAGACCCACGTTATTATAAACTGATAGCTTATTCATATAGCGAACAGGGCGATTCTGTAAACGCAAAAAAATATATGGATGATTATTTTACCAAACAAAAACCAGAGGCTTTTATACCAGCAGATTATTCAACCCGCGCAGAATTGCTGGCTAAATTCCCAGGTAACGAGACTGAAGCACTGGCTACTTATCAAAAAGCGGTTGCAGCAGATACATCTGCAGATGGAAAAATGACATTGCTTACAAAAGCGGCAGCTTTAGCTAAAAAAGTAGGTAATCGTGCAGAAGGCGCAAACTTTTTGCAACAGTTATACAATATGAAGAAGAATCCTTCTAATACTGATTTGTATAATTTAGGACAAGAGTATTACCAGGCGAAGAATTATAAAGTAGCAGACAGCATCTATTGCGGTGCCTATGAAACTAAATATCCTGATGAGATTTTTGGTTATCTGTGGTGCGCAAGAAGCAAACAAGCCCAGGATGATTCAACTAATTCAGGAGGCTTGGCAGTAGACGCATACAAAACATTGGCAGAAAAAGGAAAGGCTTTGGATTCTGTAAAATACAAGGCACAGATTTTAGGCGCTTACTATTATCTTATTTCATACTATAATGACGTTAAAAAAGATAAGGAGACTGCCTTAATGTATATAGGCAAAGGATTGGAAACAGAATCCAACCAATCCTAATCTTGCCAATTTCAAAGAAATTCTTACAAGGCCAGCAAAACAACCAGCGGCCAAACCTAAAACACCTGCAAAAACCGGTGCTAAATAATACTTTTAAAATAAGCTGAGAAGCTAATCTTATAAATTAAAATCCCTCGCCTCAACGCGGGGGATTTTAATTTCAGGAAATTCATTTACGAAAGCGGGAATTTGATGGTGCTGCCTTATTTTTGCTACTTATCAATCCATCATCTGAATGATTTCATTTTTTCTACTTCAGATTAAAGCCCCTCTGGCTGACGCAGGCAGCGCAAACAGTTACCTGCCAATTGCTCTTCAACTCATTTTTGCAATAGTTTTTATAGGCGCCATGATGGGTGTTACCCATTGGCTTGGCCCTAAACGCAAAACTTCAGATAAGCTGGAAAACTTTACCAGTGGTATAGAAAGCCATGGAGATGCACGCCAGCCAATGGCTATTAAATACTTCCTGGTAGCGATATTGTTTGTATTGTTTGATGTGGAAGTAATATTTTTCTATCCATACGCTGTAAACTTCAGGCATCTGGGTTGGGCTGGCTTTGGTGCCGTGTTGATGTTTGTTGCCTTCTTCCTGGCCGGGTTCTTTTATATCATTAAGAAAGGTGCTTTAACCTGGGAAGATTAATTTTTAATGTGAAAATATGGTGAATGTGGCAAATGTGGAAGTGAAGAAAATCAAGAGTAAGGTGTAAGATTGTTGAAGATGATGAATGTGAAGCGTCAGCATATTGAAATGTAAATTCAACAAACCAGAGATTATAATAGCAGAAATCAGAAATTGAGATAGTAGTTTGATAGGTTTGGTCGTTATTAAAAAAAAGATTTTATGGCTCGTCCGGTTCAATTCAATGTAAAAAACGAGGGTGGTAAAGCGATACAGACCGTAGCGCCACCTGAAGGCTATAGCGGAGAAGGCTTTTTTACCGCCAAATTGAGTGATGTTGTTGGCCTGGCAAGAAAAAATTCTCTTTGGCCATTACCTTTTGCTACTTCCTGCTGCGGTATAGAATTTATGGCTACCATGGGTGCGCATTATGACCTGGCAAGGTTTGGTGCAGAAAGGGTAGGCTTCTCTCCCCGCCAGTGCGACCTATTGATGGTGATGGGCACAATCGCTAAAAAAATGGGACCTGTTTTACGCCAGGTTTACCTGCAAATGGCAGAACCAAGATGGGTATTGAGCATGGGTGCCTGTGCTTCATCCGGTGGCATATTTGATACTTACAGTGTGTTGCAGGGCATAGACCAGATTATACCTGTTGATGTTTATATACCAGGATGTCCTCCACGCCCCGAAGCGGTATTGGATGGTTTTATGAAGATTCAGGAACTGGTAGGCAAAGAAAGCATCCGCCGCAGAAACAGCGAACAGTATAAGCAATTGATGGAGAGTTACGGAATACAGTAGAGCTACTAGCTGAGAGCTATTAGCCACAAGCTATTAGCCGTAAGTTATTAGCCATTAGTAAAGAAATTAAAAGTGTTTGCGCTGGCTAGCAGCTAGCAGCTAACAGCTAACAGCTCAGAAATGGCATTAACCAACGAAATAATCAAAGAGAAACTAACAGCAAAATTTGGAGACCTGTTAACCAATTTTGAAGAGCCTTATGGTATGCTTTGCTTTGAAGCACCAAAAGATCACAACCTGAAAGTGCTGCAGTTTTTGTACGACGATGCTGAACTGCGTTTTCAATTTCTTACTACACTTTGTGCTGTTCATTATCCAGATCAAACAGGAAGGGAGTTAGCAATTGTGTACCATGTTCATAACCTGCAAGACAATATCCGCCTGCGGTTCAAAGTATACACAGACATTAATCAGCCCGATATTTTTACCATTACCAATTTATATTCTGCTGCCAACTGGTTAGAGCGGGAGACATATGATTTTTATGGCGTTAATTTTATCGGTCACCCCAACCTGAAACGCATATTGAATGTAGACGAGATGGATTATTTCCCGATGCGCAAAGAGTATCCGTTGGAAGATGGAACAAGGATTGACAAAGATGATGCAATGTTTGGAAGGTAGAAATATAATGTTGTAAATGTGGAAGTGTGGTAAATGTGGAAATGAAAGAGACAAAGTATAAGTTTAGCTTAAGAATAGTAAAATCGAAATAGAAGAAATCAGAGATCATTACATCAGACATCAGCGATAAATAAACAATAAATGTCCGAGATAGTACATCAACATATCAAACTTCCGGAAGGATCAATAGAAAAGCAAACCACTACGCTTAACCTGGGGCCAACGCACCCGGCTACACATGGTGTAATGCAGAACATACTTGAGCTGGATGGAGAACGCATTGTTTCTGCAGAACAAACCATTGGCTATATACACCGTGCATTTGAGAAACTGGCAGAACGCAGGCCGTTATTTCAAATTACAACTATTACAGATCGCTTAAACTATTGCTCAAGCCCCATCAACAATATGGGCTGGCACATGACATGCGAAAAACTGTTGAAGGTAAAAACGCCCAAACGTGTAGACTACCTGCGTGTGATTATTATGGAGCTGGCAAGAATTGCAGATCATCTTATTTGCAATTCCATTGTGGGTGTGGACAGTGGCGCATACACCGGCTTTTTGTATGTAATGCAATACAGAGAACTGATTTACGAAATATACGAAGAGATTTGCGGCTCAAGGCTTACTACCAATATTGGCCGTATCGGTGGTTTTGAAAGAAACTTTACCAATACGGCGTTTACCAAGCTGGAAAAATTCCTTGATGAATATCCGGATGTGCTGAAAGAATTTGAAAACCTGTTCAAACGCAACCGCATTTTTATGGAGCGTACGCAGGGAACGGGGGGCATTAGCGCAGAAAGAGCACTTAACTATGGTTTTACCGGCCCTAATCTGCGTGCAGCAGGTGTAGATTATGATGTGCGTGTACACTCTCCTTACAGCAGTTATGAAGATTTTGATTTTACTGTACCAGTAGGAAGCACCGGCGATAATTATGATCGTTTCCTGGTACGCAATGATGAAATGTGGCAATCGCTTAGCATATTAGAGCAGGCATACCGCAAAGTGCAGGCCTTCACGGGTGCAGAAGCAGAAGTATACCATGCAGATGTGCCAGAGTATTACCTGCCTGCAAAGAAAGATGTTTACACCAAAATGGAAGCGCTTATCTGGCACTTCAAAATTATAATGGGTGAAACAGAAATACCTGTGGGAGAAGTTTATCATAGTGTGGAAGGTGCTAATGGAGAATTGGGTTTCTATTTAATCAGCGATGGAGGCCGTACGCCTTACCGCTTGCATTTCAGAAGGCCTTGCTTTATTTATTACCAGGCATACAGTGAGCTTACAAAAGGAGCCATGTTAAGTGATGCTATTATGACGATGAGCAGTTTGAATTTGATAGCAGGTGAATTGGATGCGTAAGAAGAATGTGATAAATGTGATAAGTGTGGAAATGTGATAACGAAAAGAAAAGATTTGAACTTGATTATAGAATAAGGCCGAGAAGTCTGAATACTGTGTACTTGATACTAAATACTGATTATTATGGGTGTTGTATTCTCAGAAGAAAAAATGCAGGAAGTAAACAGGTTAATTGCCCGCTATCCGGAAGGAAGGCAGAAAAGCGCGTTGCTTCCTTTGCTGCACCTGGCACAAGAAACATTTGGCGGATGGCTGAGTGCGGAAACCATGGATTATGTTGCTTCATTGCTGAAGATAGAACCTATAGAAGTGTATGAAGTGGCTACTTTTTACAGCATGTATAATTTAAAACCGGTTGGCAAATACATGTTTGAAGTTTGCCAAACAGGTCCCTGCATGTTGAATGGAAGCGACGATATTATCAAATACATAGGAGAGAAGTTGTCTATAAAACCAGGTGAAACAACCACTGACGGTTTGTTTACTTTAAAGACAGTAGAGTGTTTGGGTGCCTGTGGCTATGCG
Source organism: Chitinophagaceae bacterium (assembly GCA_047602295.1). Taxonomy (GTDB): domain Bacteria; phylum Bacteroidota; class Bacteroidia; order Chitinophagales; family Chitinophagaceae; genus JACMLD01. The sequence continues at coordinate 1,402,825 of JASGHP010000001.1, forward strand.
CCCATGATGCAGATGGGAAAAACCTATCGTGAACATTTAACTAAAGAAAAGGTAGATGCTATTATAGAAGAGTGCAGGAAGAACGCGGCTGCAAACAATTAAAAAGATGCAATACAAAACCAATTTTAAGTACATCGTTATTGCTCATCTGGTGGGTATTGTACTACTGCTGGTTTTGTTGGTTGTGGTGTAAATGATAATGGCATTATTAAAGGATTAGTTATTGGATTTGGTTTTTCGCTTTTATTGCAAGTATTGTTATACGTGATAAAGCCAACGATGTTTAATGCTAAAATAAAAAAGTATCCGCATCAACATTAATTAAACGATTGCCATGAAGCTGACACCATATTTGCATTTTGCAGGTAACGCGGAAGAAGTTTTGAATTTTTATAAAGAAGCACTGGGTGGTGAGATTGTAATGCTTAGCAGGTATGGCGATAGCCCGATGCCAACAGACGAAGATTATAAACAAAAGATAATTCATGCAAGACTGGTGTTTGATGACAATATGATTATGATTTCTGATGGCATGAAAGGGCAACCGGTGAACACAAATGGAAATGTTCAACTAAGTGTAGAAGTAGAAGATATAGCAAAGCTGGAAACAGTGTTTAATAAAATGGCGGCAGGTGGATTTGTAAAGATGCCATTAGCAGATCAGTTTTGGGGTTCAAAGTTTGGCATGCTGACGGATAAGTTTGGTATAAGCTGGATGTTTAATCATACACCTAAACCCTAAAGAGGGATTGATAAGATGACTTGTCCAAAAAATAAAAGAGAACGAATCTAAATAAGAATCAGCTCATAGCTCATAGCTAGCAGCTCAAAGCTCAGACATGGGAAGAAAAGTTTTAATAGACAAAGCAAATATAGAAGGCATTCGCTATTATGATGTGTACCGCAGAAACGGCGGTTACGCAGCAGTAGAGAAAGCATTTAAAATGTCGCCGGCAGATGTGGTGGAAGAAGTAAAGAAAAGTGGTTTGCGTGGCCGTGGCGGTGCTGGTTTCCCAACCGGCATGAAATGGAGTTTCATCGCAAAGCCGGAAGGCGTTCCCCGCCACTTGGTGTGTAATGCAGATGAAAGCGAGCCCGGTACTTTTAAAGACAGGTATCTGATGGAGTTTATCCCTCACCTGTTGATAGAAGGCTTGATTATAAGCTCATTTGCACTGGGTAGCAACGCCACTTATATTTATATACGCGGCGAGTACGCATGGATAGTAGACATTCTTGAGCAGGCCATTACAGAAGCAAAAAACAATGGCTGGCTGGGTAAAAATATTTTAGGCACTGGTTTCGATTGCGAAATTTATGTGCAACGTGGTGCCGGCGCTTATATCTGCGGAGAAGAAACGGCGTTGATAGAATCATTAGAAGGTAAACGTGGCAATCCAAGAATTAAACCCCCTTTCCCTGCGGTAAAAGGTGTGTGGGACAGACCTACCGTGGTAAACAATGTAGAAACACTAGCAGCAGTTGTGCCTATTATTAATTTGGGCGGAGAAGAATATGCAAAGATTGGCGTTGGAAAATCTACCGGTACCAAATTGATTTCTGCCTGTGGCAATATCAATAAGCCGGGTGTGTATGAAATAGACATGACCATTTCTGTAGAAGAGTTTATTTACAGTGATGAATATTGCGGAGGCATTCCCAATGGAAAAAAATTAAAAGCCTGCATACCGGGCGGTTCTTCGGTTCCTATTTTACCTGCTAATTTGTTGTTTAAAACCGCCAAAGGCGAACAGCGCATGATGACGTATGAAAGCCTTAGCGATGGTGGTTTTGCTACCGGCTCTATGATGGGTAGCGGTGGTTTTATTGTGTTTGATGAAGATCAGTGCGTAGTGCGTCATACCTATACACTGGCAAGATTTTATCGCCACGAAAGTTGCGGCCAATGTTCTCCATGCCGTGAAGGCACAGGCTGGATGGAAAAGATTTTAAAGAACATAGAATACGGTAAAGGCAAGATGAGTGATATTGATTTGTTGTGGGATATACAACGCCGTATAGAAGGTAATACTATTTGTCCGTTAGGTGATGCAGCAGCATGGCCGGTAGCAGCAGCGATTAGGCATTTCCGTGATGAGTTTGAATGGCACGTGCTGAATCCCGAGGAAAGTCAGCGAAGGAATTATGGGCTTGCTCATTACGCTGATGCGAGGGAAGCTTTAGTGAGTTAATTCCTGAAAAGTAAAAATTCAAAAGTCAAAAATCAAAAGCTATGGCTGAAATGGACGAAGAATTTTTACTGCAAGAAGAGGCTAGGCCATATGGATTACGACACAGGAGTTTTTATTTTTCGAAGGCAATTATCTTTTTTATAAAAGACTGCAAATACGAGAGGATTTATACTTCAATATTTGATCAATTGTTAAGAAGTGCTACATCAATTGGTGCAAACGTTGTAGAAGGTAAATCGGGAAGTTCTCTAAAAGACTGGGTTAATTTTTTAAACATTGCATTGAAATCCGCCAATGAAACAAAATATTGGCTGTGTTTAATAAGAGATACGATGTCTGTTAATAAAGAAAAGGTTCAAGAATTGCTGAAAGAAGCTGATGAGTTGTCTAAAATTATTGCCGCTATTATTATTAAAGCAAAGACAAACTAACGGTTTTTGACTTTTGACTTTTTAATTTTGAATTTATACAATGGCTGAAGAAGTAAAAAAAGAAGCACCGAAACTGTTCAAGGTTACCATCGATAACATTACTATTGAAGTAGCCCCGGGCACATCTATATTAAATGCTGCACGTCAGATTGGTGGAGAGGTAGCGCCGCCTGCTATGTGCTATTATAGCAAGTTGCAGGGCAGTGGTGGTAAATGCCGTACCTGCCTGGTGGAAGTAGCCGCCGGTTCTACTGCAGATCCTCGCCCTATGCCCAAACTGGTAGCAAGCTGCCGTACCAATGTAATGGACGGTATGATTGTAAAAAACATTACCAGCGAGAAAGTAATTGATGCACGCAATGGCGTAGTAGAATTTTTATTGCTGAACCATCCGCTGGATTGCCCTATCTGCGACCAGGCCGGTGAATGCCACCTGCAGGATTTAAGTTATGAGCACGGTAAAGAAGGTACTCGTTATGAATTTCCCAGGAGAACATTTGAGAAACATGATCTTGGTCCTTATATACAATTGCACATGACACGTTGTATTATGTGCTTCCGTTGTGTGTTTACAGCAGATCAGTTAACTAATAAAAGGGTGCATGGCGTTTTGGACAGAGGAGATCATGCAGAGATAGCTACATACATAGAGAAGTCTTTAGACAACGACTTTATCGGAAACGTAATAGATGTTTGCCCGGTAGGTGCGTTAACAGATAAAACTTTCCGTTTTAAAAACCGTGTTTGGTTTACCAAGCCGGTAGATGCACACCGTGATTGCCCTAAATGCAGTGGCAAAGCGCAACTGTGGTTAAGAGGTAAGGAAGTATTCCGCGTTACAGCACGAAAAGATGAATGGGGAGAAGTAAAAGACTGGATTTGTAATGAATGCCGTTTTGAAAAGAAAGATACAGCAGACTGGACCATCGAAGGTGTTTCACATATCAATCGTCATTCAGTTATTTCACAGGGCCATTATGAAGGATTGAAACAACCAGACGAGACCATCACAAAAGTGTTGGATGGAAGAAGTCCGAAATTATTAATGGATATACATAGCGTAAGTGAAGTGAACAAGCCCGGCAGAAAGTTAAGTGAAATACAAGGGCCATCGCACAGTGATGATTTTCAGAAATAGGGTTATTCTTAATTGCTTTAAAGAATTTGAATAAATGATACTACTTGCATTAGACTGGTTTTTGCTGATAGAAAAATTACTCCTCATTATAGTAATCGTATCTGTGTCGCTGGTAATTGCCATGTATGAAACTTATGCAGAAAGAAAGATCGCTGGTTTCATACAGGATCGTCTTGGCCCAAATCGTGCCGGCCCCTTCGGCATATTGCAGCCATTGGCAGATGGTTTAAAGCTCTTCATGAAGGAAGAAATTATTCCTAATACTTCTAATAAATTTCTGTTTATACTTGGGCCCTGCCTTGCTATGATGACAGCTATGATGACCAGCGCTGTTATTCCATGGGGAAGTTCTATACACTTTACCTGGTTTGGTATGGACAGGATGATTCCCTTGCAGGTAGCAGACATTAACATTGGAATACTGTACATATTCGGCGTTGTTAGCTTAGGCGTTTATGGTATTATGATTGGCGGCTGGGCGTCAAACAATAAATTCTCATTGATAGCGGCATTGCGTGGTGCTTCTCAAATGATTTCTTACGAGTTGGCCATGGGTATTTCATTGATTGCATTGTTAATGCTGACAGGTTCTCTTAAACTGGGAGAAATTGTGCAACAGCAAATGCAAAATGGTGTTTGGAATATTTTCTATCAGCCACTCGGCTTTTTAATATTCATTGTATGTGCTTTTGCAGAGTGTAACCGTACACCATTCGATTTGCCAGAAGCAGAAAACGAATTGAACTTTGGTTACCACCAGGAATATTCTTCCATGAAACTGGGTTTCTATTTGTTTGCTGAATACATCAATATGTTTATCAGCAGTGCTGTAATGGCTACTTTGTTCTTTGGAGGATACGATATACCATTCTTCAACGAAGCAGCACATATACAAACATGGGGTGCTACTCCGGTAGCTTTGCTGGGTGGCTTGTCATTGTTAATTAAGATTGCCTTTTTCATATTCCTGTTTATGTGGGTAAGGTGGACGATACCACGCTTCCGTTATGATCAACTGATGAACCTTGGCTGGAAAAGCCTTATACCACTGTCATTGTTGAACATGGTTATAACAGGTGCATTGGTGCTATTGAAACAGAATAACTGGCATTTTTAAACCAAAAGTTTAATTGGCAGGTTGGATTGATAAAAATATTTTTGCGAACCTTTATAAATTGATGGAGAAGATATCATGCAAGCATTAACAAATAAAGTAAAACCGGTAGAACGCACACCCATGACATGGGTGGAAAAGCTGTATCTCTGGAATATTTTTAAAGGCATGGTGATTACTTTTAAGCACATTTTTAAAAGGAAGGCTACCATAAAATATCCCGAACAAAAAAGGCCGTTCAGTCCTGTGTTTAGGGGATTGCATATTTTAAACAGGGATGAACAAGGCCGCGAAAATTGTACTGCTTGCGGATTGTGTGCGGTGGCCTGCCCAGCGGAAGCAATCACCATGGAAGGTGCAGAGCGTAAAAAAGGAGAAGAGCATTTGTATCGTGAAGAAAAGTATGCAGCTAAATACGAGATAAACATGCTGCGTTGCATCTTCTGCGGATTGTGTGAAGAGGCTTGTCCTAAAGATGCTATTTACTTAACAGAAACTTTTGCACCATCAAATTATCAGCGCCAGACATTTATTTATGGCAAACAGGATTTGCTGATACCAGATCCTATAAAAGAGCCGGAGTTATATGCGAAAGCAGCAGGAGGCAGGGTGAAGGTGAAGTAGGGGCGATAAGTTTTAAGTAGTAAGTGGTAAGTGGTAAGTGATAAGTGATAAGTGATGACTTGAACAGTTTATTAGATCTGTAACGATACATACATCATTATATAAACCCCTAACGGGGATGGCTAATAGCTAAAGGCTAAAAGCTAACAGCTTAATAAGAACAATGGGAATTACACAAATATTATTCTGGTTTCTGACAGCGCTTGCAATTGGTAGTGCGTTAATGGTTGTGTTGAGTAAAAGCCCTGTGTACAGTGTATTGTTTTTAATTGTTGCATTCTTTGCCATCTCCGGGCATTATATCTTATTGAATGCACAATTCCTGGCTATTGTAAATATCATTGTTTATGCCGGCGCCATTATGGTGCTTTTCCTTTTTGTAATTATGTTGATGAACCTGAATGCTGGTATGAACCTGCCGGGAAATAAACTGGTGCGTTTTGCTGGTTTAATAGCTGGTTTGTGTTTATTCCTTGTGTTAGTAGCAGCATTAAAAGATGCAGGTCTTAAAAAGCATATGGTAGAAACCGGCACCGGAGATATTGGATTGATTCAAAATCTGGGCATGGCGTTGTTCAATGAATATGTAGTGCCTTTTGAAATAAGCAGTGTGTTGTTTTTAAGTGCCATGGTAGGCGCGGTGGTGATAGGAAAGAAAGAATAACCCCCAGCCCCTAAAGGGGAGTTTGGTAGGGAGTATAAAGAATTAGGGAGATGCATTTGTGAAGAGAGCTGCATAAAGAACAAAAAGTACAAGAGTGCGACGCAACGATGATGAATAAAGTGAAACAGCCTGGTTCATAGAAAGAATTTAAAATAGAAATAGATTTTATCACGAACGTAAATAATCCCCTTTAGGGGTTTGGGGTATATGCCAGTAAACTATTACATATTTGTTTCAATAGCGCTGTTTTGCATTGGCGTGGCAGGTGTATTAACCCGTCGCAATGCCATTATTGTTTTTATGTGCATTGAACTTATGCTAAACGCGGTAAACCTGCTATTGGTAGCATTTTCAAAAATGCACCATATCTCTGAGTTTGCAAGAGATGCATCTGCAGGTATAGACGGACAATTATTTGTTTTTTTCATTATGGTGGTGGCAGCAGCAGAGGTAAGTGTGGGCCTGGCTATTATAGTAATGATGTATCGCAATACACATTCGGTAGATATTAATTTCTTAAACAGGTTAAAGCACTAAGGTCTCGGTACTAAGTGCCAGAACTTCGACTAAAGGGATATGAGTAAATTAGTTTTTTTAGTTCCGCTATTTCCGCTGCTGGGTTTTCTCATCAATGGTTTGTTGCGCAAACAATTGTCCAAATCCGCAACAGGAATCATTGGCAGTGGCGCTATACTGGCATCATTTATTGTAAGCCTTGTTTTGTTTTTTGATGTAAAGGGTGGCAAAACAGGTGTGGCACAACTGTTCGATTTTATCAGCTTCGATAAAATACATATTCCTTTTGCTTTCCAGGTAGATCAACTTTCATCATTATTTCTGTTGGTAATAACAGGCGTTGGTTTTCTCATTCATCTTTATTCTACAGCTTACATGCATGAAGAGGAGCCTCCGCATTTTGCAAGATATTTTTCTTACCTCAACCTGTTTGTGTTTTCAATGCTGTTGCTGGTATTGGGCGCCAACTATGTAATTATGTTTATTGGTTGGGAAGGTGTAGGTCTTTGTTCCTACCTGTTAATCGGCTTCTGGTTTAAAAACAACGATTACAACAATGCGGCAAGAAAAGCATTTGTAATGAACCGCATTGGCGATCTTGGCTTTTTGCTGGCAATTTTTTACCTGTTGGCAAAAATTGGGTCGGTTACCTATACAAACGTATTTGAGCATGCGCATGAATTGTCTGTGCCTACGGTTACCATCATTACACTTTTATTATTTGTAGGAGCCACTGGTAAAAGTGCGCAGATACCATTGTACACTTGGTTGCCCGATGCGATGGCCGGTCCCACACCTGTGTCTGCATTGATACATGCTGCAACCATGGTAACTGCCGGTATTTACATGATTGCACGCAGCAACATATTATATACAATGGCGCCTGTTTCGCAACATGTGGTTGCTGTAATAGGATTGGCTACCGCTTTGCTGGCTGCTACTATTGCATTGAAGCAAAACGATATTAAAAAAGTGTTGGCGTATTCTACGGTTAGCCAGTTGGGTTATATGTTTCTTGGCTTGGGTGTAGGTGCTTATACAGGCGCTGTGTTCCATGTAATGACACATGCTTTCTTTAAAGCATTGTTGTTCTTAGGTGCGGGTTCTGTAATACATGCCATGCATCACGAGCAGGATATCCGCAACATGGGTGGATTGAAAAAGTATTTACCCATTACGCATATCACTTTCTTATTGGGTTGTATCGCGATTGCCGGTATTCCTCCTTTCAGCGGTTTTTTCTCTAAAGATGAAATATTAGCGGCCGCATACGAGAGCAATAAAATTTATTGGGTGATTGGTGTGCTTACTGCAGCCATGACAGCTTTTTATATGTTCCGTTTGTATGCAACTACCTTCCGTGGAAGTTTTCGCGGTACGCATGAACAAGAACATCACCTGCATGAGAGCCCTGCTGCAATGACTATTCCCCTGGTAATATTGGCGATATTGGCTTGCGTGGCTGGTTTTGTTGGTATACCAGAAGTGTTTGCAAAAGATGCACATGCATTGGAACATTTTCTTTCTCCCATCTTTGAAGGTTCATACAAACTGAAAATGCACGAACCTGCAGACCACGGAACAGAAATTATGTTGATGGGTGTGTCTGTTGGCCTGGCATTAATAGCAATCATCTATGCCTGGAATAAATTCAGCAAGGAACCAGATATGGAAGAAGCAACTGGCTTTGGAAAAGTACTGGCCAACAAATGGTATGTGGATGAATTGTATGATGCTATCGTGGTAAAGCCATTGAATGCACTGGGTAAATTCCTGGATAATGCAATAGAGAAATCTGGTATTGATTGGTTAGTGAATGGAATCGGAAAAGGCGTGCAGTACGGAAGCCGTCAACTAAGATTGATACAAAGCGGCCAGGTAGGCAGTTATGTATTGCTGATGATTGCGGGCATGATAATATTATTTGTGCTGCAGTTTTTCTTTTTGAAAAAATAGTCTTGAGAAAGCTAGTGGCAAGAGGTAAGTGGCTAGTGGGGAAGAAAAGAAAAGGCAAGGAGTCAGAAGGAGTAATAACATTGAATAAAAATAGGTGAATTAAAAAATAGTAAAGTTGTAAATAATTTTAGTTGGCTTCGCAAAAGCCCACTTACTACTTACTACTTACCACTTACGACTAAATTATGGTAGCTGTTTTATTGATATTGGTTCCACTGATTGCTGGCCTGGCTTTGTTTGCTGTAAAAAGCGAAGCCGCTGCAAAAAGTTTTGCATTGTTTACAAGCATTATTGTTTTGGTTATATCACTGCTGGGCCTTACTGTTTTGAACAGCCCTGCAAACCTGCAATACAGTGCAGCCTGGATGCCGCAGCTCAATAGCAATTTTCATGTAGGATTAGACGGCATGGGCCAATTGCTTTGCTTTCTTACAGCAGTTTCATTTCCCTTAATATTTATTGCCACCTGGAACAATACTTACAAAAACGCCAACCGCTTTTACGCATTAATGTTGCTAAGCCAGGCGGGCCTGTTGGGAGTGTTTCTTGCTATGGATGGTTTATTGTTTTATTTTTTCTGGGAGCTGGCGCTGATACCTGTTTACTTTCTTTCTTCCATCTGGGGTGGAGAGAAAAGAATTGCCGCTACTTTTAAATTCTTCGTGTATACGTTTGTTGGCTCACTCATTATGCTGGTGGGCATTATCTTTATTTACTTCCAGGCACAACGTTCATTTGATTTGCAGGACTGGTATCACATGAAAATGGATCCCGGCATGCAGAACTGGCTGTTCTGGTTTATGTTTATTGCGTTTGCCATTAAAATGCCTATCTGGCCATTTCATACCTGGCAGCCTGATGCATATGAACAATCACCAACTGCGGTAACAATGGTGCTTAGCGGCATCATGGTTAAGATGGGTGTGTTTGCCGTAATACGCTGGCTGGCGCCGGTACTGCCAGATGCAGTGTTTCAATGGGGCGATACCGTTTCCCTGTTATGCTTAATCGGAATGATCTACGCTTCGCTCATTGCAATACAGCAAGACGATGTAAAACGATTGATCGCTTATTCTTCTATTGCGCATATTGGTTTAATGTGCCTGGCCATTTTTGCTTCAGACAAAAGCGGCTTGCAGGGTGTAATGCTGCAAATGTTTACGCACGGTATTAATATTATTGGTTTGTGGATTGTGGCCAATGCAATAGAAACAAAATATCATACTCGTAAATTATCAGAACTGGGTGGCCTGGCGCAGAAAGATCCATCATTTGCCATTATGCTGGTAATTGTGGCATTGGCAAATATTGCACTGCCACTAACCAATGGTTTTGTTGGAGAGTTTATGATGTTTAACGGCGTGTTCTCAAGCGCTGTTACCAAGTTTGGTGTGCTGGATACAGCTGTAGCAGGTATTTGCATTATACTATCTGCTGTGTATACGCTCAACATGATTAAGAAGATTTTTTATGGCAATACAAATACGCTTACCCAATCCGGAACACCTGTTTCATCTCCGGTATTGGTTTCACTGGCAGTAATTGTAGTGCTGATATTTATTACAGGCGTGTACCCCAAACCAATGCTGCAACTGACAACAGATACAGTTGACGCACTTTTGAAGTACATGAAAACATCCATATAAAGAAGATCGTAAGCAAAGTATGAATGCAATAATTTTTTCTGCCATCTGGGGCGTACTGATGATGTTTAGCGGCATATTTATTTCAACAAAAGCCGTTATACGCAACCTTGCCATTATAGGCGTGGCCATTTTGCTTGCACTAAACATTGCAGAATCAAATGGCATTTCACTGTTCCATATCAATACCAGGAACATGCTGGTTTTTGATACATTCGGGCTTTTATTCAACAGCATCGTATTTGCAGCCACTTTTATCTATTTGTTATTAAGTGCAAGGGATGCAGAAGAAGTAGGTCATAATGTGGCCGAATATTTTGCATTGATATTTTTTGTTTTATGCGGCGTTGCCATTGCGTCCTCTTTCAATACATTATTGATGCTTTTCCTGGGTATTGAGATCATTTCCATACCACTTTACATTCTTACGGGCAGCGACAAACGCAATCTTAAAAGCAATGAAGCTTCCTTAAAATATTTCCTGATGGGCTCTTTCTCTACCGGCATTATGCTGATGGGTATAGCGCTTATTTATGGAGCTACTGGTTCATTCTCAGTAGCAGGCATGGCCCGTATTTTTGATGGATTTGTGCCGGTAATGACAGGAGGTTTATTATTGTTGCTTATCTCCATGTCGTTTAAAGTATCTGCAGCGCCGTTTCATTTCTGGACACCGGATGTGTATGATGGCGCTCCCACCGTATTTACGTCTTTTATGGCCACCATTGTAAAGTCTGCAGTGTTCATTGCTTTCATACGCCTGTTTGACGCGGCTTATGGACAATCATTGTATCAATGGCGTTATACACTCGCATTTATTATTGCGGCCACTTTATTTATTGGCAATATCACCGCAGTATTTCAGCAAAGTGTAAAAAGAATGCTGGCCTATTCAAGTATTGCGCAGGCAGGGTTTATGTTTTTTGCTTTGTATGGTTACAGCGGTTTGGCCAAAGAGGGTATTCTTATATACGCTGCAGCTTACAGTCTTGCCACCATTGGTATTTTCGCCATCCTCATTAAAATGAAAGATTACACCTTTGATGGCTTTAACGGACTGGCTAAACAACAGCCCTTGCTGGCAGCAACTAATACTATCTTTCTTCTTTCACTGGCGGGCATTCCGGCTACGGCTGGTTTTATGGCAAAATATTACATGATAATGGCAGCCATACAAAATGGCGTTTATACATGGCTGGTTGTTTTTGCCATGCTTTGTGCAGCCGTTAGCGTGTATTATTATTTCCGTGTTATACAAGCTATGTATTTTAAAGAAGGCAATGGCCAGGCAAAAGAAGTTACTCCAACTTTTAAAGCGATATTGGTTGTATTGGCTGCTATTGTTATTCTTCTGGGATTATTTCCGCAAGCGATACTGGTGCATTTATATTTCTAAAACACTAATTATTGGGCCGGCATTTGAATATGGATTGATAAACAGTTGCGCCGTGTTCCGTACAAATGTTGGAGACGTTCCGTTCAACTAAAGTATACAGGTGATCATTCTCTCCGTAAAATGCCGATAAAATTAACAGCAGCATTGCCTGCAGTTTTTTTGATTTTTGTGTTTTGCATGCTGCTGTCCCTTAACTTGCCGCTTAGCAGCATATGCCCGCAAAAAAAGAAAATACCATAGTTAAACAGGAAGTTATTGCCAAACCTTTTCTAAAATGGGCAGGAAGCAAGAGGCAATTGTTGTCAAAGTTTGAAACACTTTACCCGCAAGCCTTAAAAGCTGGCAAGATCAAAAATTATTACGAACCGTTTTTAGGCAGTGGCGCTGTTTTTTTTAATATCGTACAACGTTATACTGTCGAGAATGCTTTTCTCAGTGATGTAAATCCCGCACTTGTTTTAACCTACCAGGTAATACAGGCAAACGTTTCAAAACTGGTGGATGTTTTATCCATGCATCAAAAGCGATATGATGCATTGCCGCAGCAAGGGCGCCTGCAATATTTTTACCAGCAGCGGGATGAATTCAATCAACAACGATTTGATGAAAATTTTACGGCAAAAAATTCAAAAGGGATAAACAGGGCTGCGCAGGTAATTTTTTTAAACCGTACATGCTATAATGGCCTGTTCAGGGTAAATTCAAAAGGGATTTTTAATACCCCGGCTGGCAGGTACATCAACCCCTCTATTTGCGATGTAGAAAATTTGCAGGCCGTATCAGCTTTGTTGAGGAAAGCAACCATACAAAAAGCAGATTTTACAACAACGCTAAAAAAAGTGATGCCCAATTCTTTAGTGTACATTGATCCGCCATACAGGCCGCTTAGCAAGACAGCCAATTTTACGGCTTACAGCAAATCTGCATTTGGCGATAAGGAACAAGCTCAATTGGCAAAGCTATACAGGAAACTGGATGCAAAAGGAGCTTTACTGATGTTGAGCAATTCAGATACAGAAGATGGTTTTTTCGACAAACTTTACCAGGGATTTAATCTTACCCGCGTACCAGCACGCAGGCTTATCAACGCTCGTGTAACAGGGAGGGGAGCTGTTAATGAATTGGTAGTAACCAATTACTAATGGCTTCATCTGTTTTCTTCTCAACCACAATTTTTTCCCGCTCATATAAGTAAACAGGCGTTTTGCGCCAGAATCCCTAATTTTAAGCTATGAATTCACTGGACACCGTTTCGTTGTCTTATCGCACAATTCGCAGCAATAAGTTGCGCACTGGCATTACAGTGGCCATCATTGCATTGGGCATTGCTGCATTAGTGGGCATACGCACTGCCATAGAAGCAATGACGCAAAAGTTTACCGAAAGCTTTTCTGCGATGGGTGCCAACGGTTTCAGTTTGCGTTATCGCCAGATGTGGCGCATGCAAAATAACCAGGGGGCTAAAAAAGAAAAGAAAGGCCAGAAAAAAGAAAAACAATCCAATCAAAATAAACCCATTACTAAACAACAGGCAGAAGATTTTAAACAGGCTTTTAAATTTCCCGCACAGGTCGGGCTTTCTATGTTTGGAGGAGGCAATGCCATTGTAAATTTTGAAAATAAGAAGACGAACCCTACGGTAAGAATTTCCGGGGGCGATGATAATTTTATTGATCTCAACGGCTATAAACTTGCATCCGGTAGAAACCTGAACGATTTGGATGTACAGTCTGGTCGCAATGTCTGCCTGCTGGGCAAAGATGTAGCTACTACTTTATTTGGTGAAAACCTTGAACGGCCCATTGATAAAATTGTAAACATCAACAATATTCCTTTCCGGGTTATTGGCGTATTAAACGAGAAAGGTTCTACCATGGGCTTTAGTTGGGACAATGCTATAGTTACCTCTTACAATACAGTAAGGCGGTTTTTTAATACCGGATCAAACGCATCTTTTTCTATTGGTATAAAAGTAAGAGATGTAAAATTGCTGGACGCCGCCATGGGTGAGGCAGAAGGTACTTTTCGTTCTGTGCGCAAACTCACTACTATCGAAGGCAACAATTTCCTGATAGACAAGAGTGATAGTTTTGTGGACATGCTGCTGAAAAACCTGGCATGGCTTACAGGTGCAGCTATTGTAATTGGCTTTATTACGTTGATGGGTGCAGCTATTGGATTGATGAACATTATGCTGGTGGCGGTAACAGAACGTACAAAAGAAGTGGGATTGATAAAAGCCATTGGTGGAAAACAAAGAAATGTACGCAACCAGTTTTTATACGAATCTATTATTATTAGTCTTTTAGGTGCGGCATTTGGCATTCTCATTGGTGTTTTACTGGGCAATGGTGTAAGCATGTTGATGAGCACTGGTTTTGTAATACCCTGGGCCTGGGTTTTCCTGGGTATTGTTATATGTTCACTGGTTGGCCTGCTGGCTGGTTTATATCCTGCATTTAAAGCTTCAAGATTAAATCCTATAGAAGCGTTGCGGTATGAGTAACTTCTTTCCTGGTTGTAAGCTGCTTTCTAAAATCAGTTAAACTATTAGTGCAAACTTATTACTCTCGTAATTGACCATTTGCCATTATCATTCTTCCAGATCATTACAAACTTGCTGGGATGAGGTGTATCGTTTTTTTCCTGGTTGTTATGAAACATATGAACGCCTAATTCAACAGCGCCATAACCAGGTATAGGAGAAACTTCAAGACTTCCTTTCACAAGTTCCCTGGTAACTTTTCCACAAATATATTTCTTAGTGCTTTCCAGGATTTGTTTTTTTGAAGTGGAGAACCCTCCTTTGTCGTGATAAAATTCTATGCTGTCAGAATAAAACGCTTCCTGTTTAGCTATATCGCAATTATTGTAAGCAGTAAAGAAAGTACTGTCCAATTTTGCAACTGTATCGTATAAATTGTTTGATTGTGCATTTGCGATAAAACAAGTCAATAAGATATTGAAAGACGCTATTAGTTTTCTCATTATATAAAAATTGCTTTTGCTATTTGTAGGAATGTGGTGGCAGTAACTACTTGGCGTTTTTCTTCTTTACTTTCTTTGCAGGTTTAGTTTTCTCTGGTCTTTTTTTATCTGAAATAGATTTTACAATAGTTAACCCGTGTTTAATTTGTTGCTGATCTTTCACTTTTGCAAGGGAGTTTGCCAAAGCCTCAGCAACTAATCTTTTCATATAGGCTTTGGGGAAATTCTTTTTGTCAGTTACAAGAATGTAACGGTATTGATTGCCTTCTCCTAAAAGTATTTGTTTGGGATCGCTCAGCTCATTGCCCCAATAAAAACCAAAGTGAATGTTTTTGCTGGAGCGTCCTACCGCAATTGAACAAGCTGTATGACCAACTTTGTCTGTTGGCGACCATCCAAAAGCAACGGCATTGTAATTATCATAAATAAGCTCGTTTGCCTGCGGGCATAAATCCCATGCAAAATCTCTAAGCCACATCACCAATTCTATGGTGTTGCTGTCAAACGGCTTTAGAAATTTTAAAGAATCTTTTGTTTGGTCTTTGCTCATTGGTAAAGCATTTATTGCGTTAAGACTGATGGTTAAACAACCGGTTGGCTAGCTTCTTCGATACTTGTTGATTTGGATATTTTAAAAATGATTCCGGAAAAAATTGCTGTTAATGCATAAGAAACCATAACGATTTTTGAAAAAGAACCTCCAATGATTCCTAACGTTACGACTATGCCAATGATAGCCCACAGTATGAGGATTGTTTTCTTGAACTTTGGGCTTAAATTCCTGATTAAAAAAAACAGTATAATATAGCCTAGCAAAGCAGGGAGGGAAAATACAAGGCCGTAAATAACAAATAAGCCAAATAACATAGGGGTTTCTCCAGCTGATATGTCCATGTTAAGAAAGATTATTCCAAGAATAATTATAATAACAGGCCCAATAATTAAAGTGGTGCCCCAATGCTTAAATGTGTATCGCCAGTTCATACTACATTCTGCCTTACTGAATGTAAACAAAAATTAAACAACAATAGCCATAAAAAATCCCGCTCAATGGCGGGATTTTTATCAAAGCGTATAATCGAGATAATTATTTTGGATTGAGAATGCGCTCAATTCTTTCCGCTACGTCCTGCAGGTGATAACGGGTCATCTTATCGCTGGCTGTAGGTATAGCTGCATTAATAGATGATTTTATACTGCGCAAACTTGCTTTGGCAATAGAAACGATATCTGTTTTTCTTACATCGCCACCAAATGTAATTACAATGCCGCCGAAGCTGGCCACCGGCGGTGCTGATGGCGTAATAAGGCCGCCCAATTTTTCTACATATGCTTTTTGCAGGTTGCGCCTGTATACATCAATCGGTTTGCGTGTAGACAATTCTGTGAAAATGTTTTTCTGCAGGTCTTCTATTAAGTCTGTAAGCGTATAAGCATTTTTGCCAAGTGTATTTTCTGCGCTTATCAGCTTGTTCATACGGCCAGTAGACAATAGTGAGTTTAATACGCCTTCCATGCGGCTGCCAATTACATTCAAAGGATCGCTGCCTGTTTTGCTGGAAACTTCGCTGCTGATAAGCCAGGTAGGTGTGGTAAAAATATATTTGTTCAGAAAAGCCATCGCTTCTTCTTGTGTGGCTTTTGGTACATATTCATACACTGGTCCGCTCTGCTCAACTTTTTTGGGCGTTTCATAAATGCCGCCAATGTTTTTAATTACATGCCCCAGGTAACGGCTGAATTGTGTTGTTACTTCTCCATAAAGTTCTGCAAGGTCGCTGTAATCTTCATTGGGTGTTTTTGTCCAGGCACCCAGGTTAGGTACAATGCGTTGCAGGTTCTTTATACCATAAGCGCCGGCTTTCATGGCATTGTCGCCCAAATCTTCATTTTGAGAATGCGGATCATCCGGGTTGCTTTCTGTTCCAAAGAAAAGTCGTTTGTTATTTTGCAAACGTTCTGTGGTTATTTTATTCAGAATGGGTACTTCTTCTTCTGCTGTTTTTGCTTCATAGATTTTTTTGTAGCCCCATTCAATAGCCCATTTGTCGTAATCGCCTATGCGTGGATACAAACCTGCTGCGGTTATATTATCCTCTGGTTGCGCTACATAATTAAAACGTGCATAGTCCATAATAGAAGGCGTATGTCCATTGGCTTCTACCCAGGTTTTATCACGCAACTTTTCTACGGGTACGGTAGAGCTGGAACCAAAATTATGTCGCAATCCCAATGTATGCCCCACTTCATGAGAAGATACAAAACGGATAAGCTGCCCCATCAATTCATCATCAAACTGCATTTTGCGTGCACGCGGATCAAGTGGAGAGCATTGAATAAAATACCAGTTGCGCAACAGGTTCATTACATTATGATACCAGTTGATATGGCTTTCCAGTATTTCACCACTGCGTGGATCATTAACATTTGGCCCACTGGCATTAGCTACTTCAGATGGTTTGTATACAATAGCAGAGAAGCGGGCATCTTCCAGGCTCCAGGTGCTGTCTTCTTGTGGAGTAGGTGCTTCTTTTGCCATAATAGCATTTTTAAAGCCTGCTTTTTCAAATGCCACCTGCCAGTCGTTTACACCTTGTATTAGATAAGGCACCCATTTTTTAGGAGTAGCCGGATCAATGTAATAGATAATCGGCTTCTTGGGTTCTACCAACTCGCCGCGTTTGTATTTTTCAATGTCTTCATCTTTTGGTTCAAGGCGCCATCTTACGGCCATAGAAATATCTTTAACGCCTTGCGGATTGGCATCGAAGTCTGTGTAATTGCGCATGAAATAACCTACACGCGGATCAAAAAAGCGTGGTTGCATAGTTGCTTTGGGCAACAACAACAAAGAGCTGTTTAACTCCATGGTTAACAATTGTCCGCCACCTGAAGATGCAAATGGTAATGGAGTAGGAGCGCCAAAAGAAGGACCACTGCTTTTAGTGTAGGTCTTTACCGTTTTTATTTCTACGTTCAGCGGGTATGGTTTTACAGAAACGATGTATGATTTATCTGTTTGTTGGCCACCTACCTGGAATGCTGTTTTGTAGGAAGCACCAAAGTTTAGAATATCATTATCAGTATTGATATAGCTCGTCATATCTATAACTGAACCACTTGAGTCTTTACTAAAAGCAGCAATATCAAACGCAGCAACAATGGGTTGAATATTTGAGTTAGTAACTGCATGATACATGGGCTGTGTGCTATCTTTAGAGATTTCATCAAAAGAAATTTTCTTTAGAAACATTTTGTTATTAGGCCCTTTCTCAAAACTTATTACGTTGCTGCCAATCATATCTCCTGCATAACCAAAAAAGTAACTACGCATGCCTGCAGCAGCTTTTGAAATCCTGTTTACTATCAGTATATCTCTCTGCAATAAAGAATCAGGAATTTCGAAATACCATTTGTCTTCTACTTTGTGTATGGTAAAAAGACCTTTGCGGGAAACAGCTTTGTCTGTAATAACATCTTTAAAAGCTTTAGGGCCGGATTTAGTCAATCCTGCAAGAGCGCCAATAGAAGGAGTAGTGGAAGTGCCATTGGGCGGCGTGGTTGGAGTGGTCGGTTTTTTTTCCTGCGCAATAACAGGAACCGTCAACGCCAGCAATGCTATCATCACTATTTTCTTTGGTTGAAACGTTGGAATATGCATGTAAATAAATTGTTTAGCGGTGAAATTAACTAAAAGATAATAGCACCCATTTAAAGGCTTACAGGAATGGAAAAATTTTTATTTAAGAGGAAAACTTTTTTTAACCGGAATTCCTTTATCTTAACAGCTCCATCCAATACCAATTCAGCCGGTTTTTAATGTGGATAACCCCGGCTTAGGGAAAACATAAAATACTTATCTTGTGACCCCTGTAAAATAATTTATCTCTTTAATCTGATTTTTTAAAAATTTTTTTCAGTAGAATTGTGCCGTTAAAACACACTACTGGTTAAATTAAAAATTACTAAAAACTAAAAACAAACGATCATGGCAGAAACAAGACCAACTGCAGCTAAAGCTTCCACTTCATCTGTACAACCAAAGAGATCAAGCAATGCAATTTCCTGGATGGCTCCGCTTATCTGTATCATCATCGGATATATCATCTGGCGTTTTGTAATCGGTAGTCCTGATAATTTCACCATTGGTAAACAAAATGGCGGTTTCTGGCCCGACCGTGATGGCGCTATTGGTACTTTCTCTAAAATGTACCAGGGCGGTATCATTGTACCTATTCTTATCGGTTGTTTTTTAACAGTACTTACTTTCGTAATTGAGCGTTTCCTTACAGTTGCAAAAGCAGGCGGTACCGGCAACAATGCTGAGTTCATCCGTAAAGTACAATATCACCTGGCAAACAGGAACGTGGATGCTGCGCTTGCAGAGTGCGACAAACAAAAAGGTTCTGTAGGTAATGTAATGAAAGCAGGCCTTCGCAAATACAAAGAATTAATCAGCGACACACAGCTTGACACAGAACAAAAAGTTTTGTCTATTCAAAAAGAAGTAGAAGAAGCAACTGCACTTGAGCTGCCAATGCTTGAAAAAAACCTGGTATTCCTCTCTACTATCGCTTCAGTAGCTACCCTGTTGGGTCTGTTGGGTACGGTAATGGGTATGATTAGGTCTTTCTCTGCCCTGGGTGCTGAAGGTGGTGGTGAAGCTGCTGCTAAACTGTCTCAAGGTATCTCTGAGGCCTTGTACAATACAGCTTTGGGTATCGGTACTTCTGCCGTGGCCATCATTATGTACAACGTGTTTACTACAAAAATTGACGGTATCACTTACGGTATAGACGAAAGCGGTTTCACCCTTACACAAAGCTTTGCATCTCTTTACAAATAAGCAGTTGCAGGCTTTAGAAATTCTATAACAATAAGGTTATGGATTTGAGCCGGTTTTGAATCTAATAAGTGAATTAATCAATTTATTATGCCAAAAGTTAAAGTAGCAAGAAAGAGTACTTCTATAGATATGACCGCTATGTGCGACGTGGCATTCCTCTTGCTTTCCTTCTTTATCTTAACAACAAAGTTTAAACCATCAGAAGCGCTTGCTGTAGTAACACCTAATTCGGTTTCTGCTAAAGCTGCCCCTGAAAATGATGTTGTTTTACTTACAATAGACAAAGACGGCAAAGTATATTTTTCTGTGTCTGATAAAAACACTTCTGAAAAAAGGGACATAATAAAATCTATCAGCGACTCAAAACAGTTGAACCTGAGTGAAGCGCAGATAAAAGCTTTTGCCCGCGCCAATTCTTACGTAGGCGTTCCTTTTTCTCAATTGGGAGGTTTGTTAAGCACACCTGTTGATGACATCAAGAAAATTAAAATGGATGGCATACCAGTTACTGATTCAACCAATAATCAATTGGTAGACTGGATGCATGCCGCAGCCACCGCTTTTGCCGGCCGTAAAATGGAAATACTGGTAAAAGGCGATAATGCCGCAAAATATCCTTCTTTTCAAGGGGTAATAGCTGCTCTTAAAAAGAATGATTTGTTGAAGTTTCAAATGGTAACCAATCCGGAAGGCGTTCCAGCCGGATCAGAATTGGATATCCTCAACAAAGGGAAAGCGAAATAGTACTAGTAAATCATTTATTGACAACTAAAAAAATTTATAGCCATGGCAGAAATGGATACCTCCGGTGGAGGGCATAAGAAAGGGCCCGGCGTTAAAAAAGGTAAAAAGCTCTCTACCAGGGTGGATCTTACACCAATGGTGGATCTGGGTTTCCTGCTCATTACCTTTTTTATCTTCACCACAACAATGAGCCAGCCTACGGCAATGAAATTGAACCTGCCAAAGGATACTGATAAACCCGAGGAACAGAATAAAGTAAAGGAATCGGGCGTATTAACCCTGATGCTGGGCAAAAACGACCAGGTGTATTATTATGAAGGTACACTGGCCACGGATGCATCTAACTTTAAAAGTTCAAATTTTAAAGAAATCAGGAGCGTAATCCTCAACAAGAAAAAATCTACTGACCCCAAAGATTTTGTGGTGGTAATAAAACCAGACAAAGATTGCACATACAAAAACTTTATTGATATGCTGGATGAGATGCTTATCAACGATGTAAAACGTTATGCAACAGTAGAAATTTCTGATGTGGAATACCAATTAATACAACGCACAGAAGGCACTGCTAAATAAGGCAAAGTTTTTTGTGGAAATATTTTTGAAACGCATCTTATTTTAAAAGAATTACCATGTTAGATATTAACAAAATAATGAGCGCCGACATCCTGGACATCATTTTTGATGGCCGGAACAAGGATTATGGCGCTTATGAACTGCGCAAGTCTTATAGCAAGCGCCTTACAATGGCCCTTGGCGGTATGGCTGCACTCCTGGCGCTGATCTTTATAGGCTATTTTGTTGCTAACACCATAGCTGCTAATTCTGCTAAGAAGGCAGTGCAAGTACAGGATGTGCAACTGGAAGAGATTAAACAGGAAGAAAAGAAAAACGAACCACCACCACCACCGCCGCCGCCAAAACAGGAGCCGCCAAAAGTGGAAATGGCCAAGTTTACTCCTCCTAAAATTGTAAAGGATGAAGAAGTAAAAGAAGAAGAGAAGCCACCAGAACAAGATAAACTGGAGGATACTAAAATCGGTACCGTAAACCAGGAAGGTATTAAAGACGAAGGTCTTGTAGCTCCGGTAGACAATGGTAAAGGTGTAGTAGAAGCTCCTAAAAAAGAAGAAGAAGACTGGGATAAAACTTTCACCAAAGTAGAAATTGAATCAGACTATCCCGGTGGACAAGGTGCCTGGATACGCTATCTTACTAAAACATTGGTTTATCCGCAAGATGCCCAGGACAATGAAATACAAGGTACAGTAGTAGTACAGTTCATTGTGGACAAAGAAGGAAACGTAAGTGACGTGGAAGCCATCAGCGGCCCCAACGAACTAAGAGGCGAAGCGGTACGTGTAATTAAGAAAAGTGGTAAATGGACACCTGCCGTACAAAACGGTCGTCAGGTAAAATCTTACAAAAAGCAGCCAATTACATTCCGTTTGGAAGCACAGTAATTAGAGACTGACAAATAATAAAAAAGCCTCCCGAAGTATTTCGGGAGGCTTTTTTATTGGCAACAGCTTGCTAATTTTGAAGGCTTAAAACAAAAATTTGCATGGGCATAAAAGCAGGTGGTTGGGATGATACTATTGTTGCGCTGGCAACTGCGCCGGGAATAGGCGCCATTGGCGTAATAAGGATAAGTGGAAAAGAAGCTATCAATATTGCTGCAGCTTTGTTTGCTTCAAAAGACTTAATGGCGCAGCCCTCACATACTGCACATGTAGGCATATTGCAGGCAGACGGAAAATTACTTGACGAATCCGTTGTTACTATTTTTAAAGCACCTCGTTCCTATACTGGCGAAAACGTAGCCGAAATTTCTGCGCATGGTTCTCCCTTTGTATTGGAACAAATAATACAGGCCTGTATAAGAAAAGGAGCCCGCCTGGCAAAGCCCGGAGAGTTTACGCAAAGAGCTTTTTTAAATGGCAAGATGGACCTGGCACAGGCTGAAGCCGTGGCGGATTTAATAGCCAGCAATACAGAAGCCAGCCGCACAACTGCTATTAAAAATATCCGGGGCGGGTTTTCACATGCACTGCTTGAACTGCGGGAGCAACTGATAAAATTTTCTGCACTGATAGAATTGGAACTTGATTTTTCTGAAGAGGATGTGGAGTTTGCAGACAGAACACAGTTCAATCAGTTAATCAATCAGCTGCAAACAACAACACGCGGCTTGTTGCATTCATTTGCATTAGGCAATGTTATAAAGAATGGTGTACAGGTTGCAATTATTGGAAAGCCCAATGCAGGCAAATCTACCTTGCTAAATACACTGTTAAATGAAAACAGGGCCATTGTAAGCGAAATTGCCGGTACTACCCGCGATACCATTGAAGAGGTAATTAATATTGACGGATTGTTGTTCAGGTTGATTGACACGGCAGGCATACGCAGCCATACCAGCGACGCCATTGAAAGCATTGGAGTTGCCAAGGCTATGGAGAAAAGAAGCCAGGCAGATTTGGTTTTATACCTGTTTGACATTAGCGAAACAAGCAAAGATGAATTAGCCGCAACGGTAGCAGATTTTAAAAAGGAAAGATTGAACTACCTGTTGGTAGGAAATAAAGCGGATAAAAGTCTGCAGGAAAAAAATAAGTTTGAAGGGTTTCCAGAGACGCAGTTTATTTCTGCAAAGGCGCACCAGGGAATTGACGAATTAAAAAATAAGCTTGTTGATTTAGTAGCCAGTGAAGGGATTAATACCGAAGCTACACTGGTTACCAATGCCAGGCATTATGAAGCATTGCAAAAACTTGATGCATCTTTAACCGAAGTAAAAAACGGGCTATCGAAAAATATTTCAGGTGATTTATTAGCTATTGATATCCGCAACTGCCTGCACTGGCTGGGAGAAATAACCGGCGAGATTACCAATGAAGATCAGTTGGACTATATTTTTAGCAAGTTTTGTATTGGCAAATAGTTTTTTGACAGGCTATAACCTGCTTTTTTATTCAGTTTGCCAGGTTATTCCTTTACTATTCCGAAGAATATTTCCCAAAATAAGAATGCTGAGAACTACTAAATACCAACTGTCAAGTAATCAATAAGCCACAAACGAACTAATCGAACTACTAATTTCATATGAAATTCATAGTTATGATTAGAAGTGTTGCAGGTTCAATTTTTAGCATTATAACGTTGTTGTCTATTTGCAGTTGTGGAAAGAATCCAACGACTCCGCCTACTCCAACTACTACAAATAAATGTCTTCTTATTTCAGAAACAGTAAATGGTGGTCCCGGTTATGGTGCTTCATGGGTATACCAATATGACGCAGATGGACACCTGCTGAAGGGAACCAATCCTCCTGTTAATGGCCAAACCCCAGATGGTTTGATGGCTATTAACAATAATGCCATTGGTATATCTTTTAGTGCTGCCACATATGGTTCCGGAACTGGCAAAATGATATGGTCATATTTTTATGCAGGAGATCTGAAAGGCGGTAGTCCTACCTCTGGCTACCAGGATTTCACTAACGCTGATGGTAAAAGTTATCCTAGATGGGATCAATATATATTTGGCTACGACGCAAAAAAAAGGATAACTGAAGTAGCAATTAACGCTGGCACTATAAACATATCTTATGATGACAACGACAACGTTGTTAAAATGACTTTCATCACTAATAATGGTCCGCGTGTAATTTCGCCAATAGTTACAATTGAAGGTTATGATAACAAACCCAATCCACATGTTGCAGATCCCAATATCTGGAAGTTTACGCAACAAATGTTTAGTTGGTCTTACTTTACTGAGTACCGTGTTATATCTGCTTTAAGTAAAAATAATCCTGGCAAGATTACTACTGATTATCCAGAAGATGCAACCAGCAAAACTGTAGACGATATAATCTATCAATACAATGATAAGAATATGCCTACGGTGGCAACTGTACAAAGAACTTTCCGGGGCGCTAAATCAAGCTACCAGTCAAATTTTTATGGCTATAGTTGTCAATAAACTATGAATTTCCTGCTGCGAAAAAAAAGATTGTACATTTAATGATGCGTTATCTGCACACATTTTTTTTTCTTGGTTGCTGCGTGTGCACATCACTGCAGTTGTGGTCGCAACGCACAATATCCGGCCCTTCCACTATGTCTTATGTTTTCAGAAGCATTAACCAGGACAATGGCCTGAACAGCAATTTTGTGTTTGCGCTTGGCCAGGATGAGGCTGGTTTTATGTGGATGGGTTCTACTAAAGGTCTTCAGCGATATGATGGTTTACGGTTTCTTAATTGTCTGCATAGTGGAAACCATGAAGGTGATATTAATGTGACCGCAATTTATGCAGATGGACCAAAGCATATTTTATACAGCCAGGGAGACTTTGCATTGTACCAATGGGATTTTTTAAGCCATAAAAACGCTGCGGTTCCGTTATCTAATCAATTCGATGTATATACAGATAGCGCAGGAAATAAATGGAAGCTGCAACGTTACAGGAACGATCTTTATAGAATCCAGAAGAACGGCAAGGGCCATATACAAGTAGCCAGCTTTTTTAACGATGGGAAAGATAGTTGGATAGTAGCGGAAGATTTTGGTCTTTTGCTGTTGGATTCAATACATCACAGGCTGTACTCTACTGAAGACAATCCATTGCATCATCCACTTTTGGATGGGATTAAAAAAACACAAGGTGTTATACGTAACATGATGGTGGATCATGAAGGCAATATCTGGCTAAACAGTTGGACGCATCCATTTTATCGTTACAATATTGCTACACGCACTTTGCATACTTATTCAGTGGCAGACATTCTACGCACACAAGGTACAGAAGGTTCTGTGCCCGGCTGGGTATCGTCTGTGATGGAAGATAACCACGGAGTAGTTTGGTTAGCCACTGCATTTGCAGGTCTGTTGAAATATGATCCTTTGCAGGACAAGTTTCAATACATTACCGCTACTCCGGGCAATAACCTATCCTTGCAATACAATCAGCAGATTAATACGCTTTTCCAGGATCGTGATGAGAATATTTGGCTTGGTACCGATAAAGGCATTAGTATATTCAGTCCATACGATAATCATTTCACCATTGTTAGCAATAAAAACGAGGGATCGCTTTTAAAAAGTGGAACAGAAATTACCACTGCCATTGAAACCCGCAATAAAGAAATATGGGTTGGCAGTTGGGGTGGGGGTATCAGGATATACGACAGTACACTTCAGCCGACCAGGTATTTGCTATTTAAAAACAAATACGATGAAAATCTGGTATGGAGCCTATTGGAACAAGCAGGAGGCAGCATATGGGCCGGTTGCCAGGCGGGTATATTGCATTTGATAGATCCAGTTACTCTTCAAGTACAAACAACGAAACCAAAAGAACTTCGGGGCTCTACAATAAAATGCATGATACATGAACCAGGTGGTAATACACTGCTTGGATTGCAAAGCGGGAGGATCATTGTTTGGGATGCTGCCGCTCAGCAATTTCTCCCTTTTGTTGAGAATGAATTGCCACTGTCGCCTGTTGAAAACCTTTATGTAAACAACGGCATCTGTTGGGCCACCACACGTGCGGGGTTACGTGCATTTGATATTCATAAAAGAAGCTTTATTGCTACATACAAACCCGAGGCTGAGTATGCAGTTTATCTTAATGGTATAGATGCATTGAATGATAGCACATTGATTATTGGCTCGGCAAATGCAGGACTCTTTTTTTTTAATAAACGAAGCAGTGTCTTTACTAAAGTTCAGATAGAAAATGAACCTGCCTTTGCAGCTGCACGTGCTGTGCGAAAAGATAGCAAAGGAGATATCTGGTATACCGGAGATGATAATATTGGTTTTTATAAACCTCATCAGCAGCAGTTTGCAACATACCAGCCAGCAAGGGGAGTAATGCAGGATGCTTTTAGCAGCAATGTTTTTTTGATTACCCAAAAAGGTGATTGGTTTACCTGGAGCCATACTGAATTGGTAAAGTTCAACCCCGATAAGCTAGGCTCTTTTCAGCCAAAAGGCGGCATTGCCATTACTGGTTTCAAAGTATATGCAGATGCATTGCCAATAGATTCATTATTGCAAAACAACCAACCATTAAAATTATCTTATCAGCAAAATTTTATCAGTATTGAATTTTCGGATTTGCGGTATTCAAATACTTCGCAAACAAATTATTATTATCGACTTGATGGTGTGGACAATAACTGGGTGGCAAGCGGTTCACGGGGGTATGCGAATTATACAAACCTTGTACCTGGAAAATATAAATTTCACGTAAAGTCGTCAAACGGTGGAAATGAGTCGCCCGAGGTATCTATGCAGATATATATCAAAGCGCCGTTCTGGAATACTATGTGGTTTCGAATATTATGTGCAGCTATTTTGGCAATAACCCTTACCGCATTTATACTGTGGTATAACGGTACTGTAAAAAAGGAAGCAAATATGAAAGAGCAGTTGGCGCAAACAGAAATGATGGCGCTGCGTGCACAAATGAATCCGCATTTTATTTTTAACTGCATTAACAGTATTGATGCTTTAATACAAGGCGATGATAAATACCTGGCGACGATAAGCCTTAACAAATTTGCAAAGCTGATACGCAATATCCTGGATAGTTCACAGGGGCCAACAACCACACTGTTGCAGGATCTTGAAACACTACGACTCTATATAGACCTGGAGCAGTTGCGCTTTGAACATCCGTTTACAGCCGAAATATATGTTGATGAAGCACTGCTGCATGAAAACTGTAAAGTACCTCCACTTATTATTCAACCTTATGTAGAAAATGCCATTGTGCATGGTTTGCGCAACCTGGATGGTGGGGGAAAGCTGCAGATTTCAATTGAAAAAGAAGATGAACATTTGCGATTCACTATTGAAGACAACGGTATTGGCAGAAAGGCCACAGAGAACCGGTTTCATACGCATCAACCGTACGGTATTGAAATGAGCCGCAACCGCGTGGAGTTATTCAATGGCGATGAAAAAATTCCGGTAATAATTACCGACCTTGAAGAAAATGGACGACCCACGGGCACCCGTGTAGTAGTAGTTTTAAAATATTGCTAATGATCACTGCTATTATTATAGATGATGAATTAAGAGGCCGCTTTGCATTGCGTCAAAAGATTGCAAACTATTGCCCGGATGTTACACTGCTGGGTGAAGCTGGCAATGGAGAAGAAGGTCTGCGTCTCATAGAACAAGCACAGCCTGAAATTGTATTCCTCGATATTGAAATGCCTGGCATGAACGGGTTTGATATGCTGCAACAACTTGGGCACAAACAATTTCATTTAATTTTTACTACCGCTTATAATCATTACGCTATTAAAGCCATTCGCTTTGCTGCATTCGATTACCTGCTAAAGCCCGTGGATATTGAAGAACTGCGTGGAGCTATTCAAAAAATAAAACAAGAAAAAGAACAGCCTTCTACCATTGATCGTTTGCAGGCTTTGCAACATAATCTGCAGCATAAACAATCGCTCAATAAAATTGCAATTCCAGATAAAAAAGGGCTGCACATTTTCAATGTTAATGATATCATTCACATAGAAGCACAAAGTAATTACTCCATCTTTCATTTTGTAAATGGTACTAAACTGACAGTTAGTAAAACACTCAAAGAATTTGAAGAGATGCTGCCCGCTGATTCTTTTTTTTCGACCACATCACTCGCACCTCATCAATGTATATTACATTAAGCGATACATTAAAGGTGACGGAGGACAAATAGAAATGCAGAATGGATCTTATATTGATGTATCTCGCCGGAACAAGGAAGATCTTCTTAAGCTGCTAAAATTCTAGGCAGCTGTTATAATAACAAGCAAATCACTTCGGGCAAACTTCCGTAAAACATATTGGAGTCACGCGGGGTTAGAGAATTGAACCTCAACGACAAAGCTTTATTGCATAAAGCGAATAGAATAAGGCAAAACTGCTTCAAAAAAATAAATAGACAGAGTTGTCTATTTATTACTTATCTTTGTTTCATGAAACCAAGAGGCCAATTTGTTACGGATAAAATATTAGATACTGCCGAGCGGCTGTTTTATACACAGGGATATAATAGTACAGGCATTAACCAGGTGATTGAAGAAGCGGCTATTGCTAAAGCTTCTCTGTATAAGCATTTCGAATCTAAAACAGATTTGATGGTTGCTTACCTGGAACGCTTTCACCAGCGTTGGTTTGAAAGGCTAGAGCAGCATGTGAGCAAAGTATCAGACCCTAAGAAAAAATTATTGGCGGTGCTAGATTATCACCAGGAAAGGCAACAAATAAGGGAATATGGCGGCTGTCCATTCATTAAGGCCAATGATGAAGCAGGCACAAGCGACACAAGAATTTTAGCTGAAATACAAAAAGCAAAAGAAAGAGTAAAACAATTTATAGGAAAGTTAGTAGCTGTATCCGGACATAAAAACATACTTACTGATAAAGAGCTAGCTGCAACAATTTTTCTAATGACAGAAGGAGGAGTAGTAAGTGCTTCTGTATTCAAAAACGATAATGATCTGCAAACAGCAAAAAAAGTATTGCAAAAATTAATTTGATATGACACAGCAAAAAAATAAGTGGCTTGAGCTGGCTATTGTTTTATCGGCACCGCTGCTTTCGGTGATAGATGTATTTATTATTAACGTAGCTATTCCCTCTATAAAAAAGGGCGTTCATGCTACAGATGCTGAAGTGCAGTTGGTTATTGCCGGGTACTTGTTAGGCTATGCATCATTTCTTATAACAGGCGGCCGTGCAGGTGATCATTTTGGAAGAAAGAAAGTTTTTTTCTGGGGTATGTTATTTTTTACCGTTACTTCCTGTCTTTGTGGTTTATCGGTTAATCCTTTTCAATTGAATATTACAAGGTTTTTTCAAGGGCTGAGTGCATCCTTTATGATGCCACAGACTATAGCGTTTATACAATTATTATTTACTGATACGAAAGAAAGAGCAAAAGCAATTGGCCTGTTTGGTATAACGCTGGGTGTTGCTGCTGTTATTGGCCAGGTGTTAGGTGGTTATTTTTCAGACACACATTGGGTTATTGAAGGTTGGAGATTGATATTTTTTATCAACCTGCCCATTGGCATATTTACCCTCTGGGCAACGCATCGTTTTATTAGCGAAACAAAAAGAAAAGAAGGCCAGCAATTTGATTACTCAGGCATTCTCATTCTTACTATTGCGCTCATGTGTATGATACTTCCTTTAATTGAAGGCAGAGAGAAGGGCTGGCCGTTATGGAGTTTCGCAATGATGATTGCGTCGATTGCAATGCTTGTTTATTTTGTAAGAGATCAAAAACAAAAATTAGCCGCTGGCAACAATCCCTTAATAGATGTGCGCCTATTTCGGATAAAGGATTTCAATATCGGCTTGATAGCTGTCTTATTTCATTTTATGTTGCACACATCATACCTGTTATTAAGTGCTGTCTACCTGCAAAACGGTCTTGGTGTGTCTGCTCTTTATTGTGGTTTGTATTTTATTTTTCCAGGGGTTCTTTTTACGCTTTCGTCTTTAATGGCGTCTAAACTAATACTCCGTTATGGCAAACGTGTATTGCAGATAGGGGCTCTTATTATGGGTGTAGCATTTTTGCTGCAAATGTTGCTGTTGAAGCCTGGCGTAGACACCTTGGTAATTATATTGCTAATGGGTGGCTGGGGACTTGGTAACGGATTGGTATTGCCGTCTTTATTAAACGTTTCCTTAAAAAGTGTTCCTGTGGAATATGCCGGTGCAGCCGCAGGTGTTTATTCTACTTTTCAGCAGACGGCTTCTGCATTGGGCATAAGCATTATTGGCGGTGTCTTTTTTTATTATTCCAAACAAGGTTGGCAGCATGCCTATATTGCGGGTATTACTGCAATATTGGTTTGTGTGGCTTTGGTAAGTCTCATGCTGTACCTGCTTCCTGATGGTAAACCTTCTTTGCAAACCGTTCATGCGGAATAAACACAGTGCTAAGCTGAATTTTTAGTAATTTTCACAGTAAGAAATATTCATCATCTAATTAAACAGAAATGGATAAAATAAACTTGCTGGAGAAATTCAATTTATTTACTGATTACTGGTCGCCGAAAATAGTAGGGGAATTAAATGGCCAGCATGTTAAGTTGGTAAAGTTTAAAGGTCCGTTTACCTGGCACCATCATGAAAATGAAGACGAATTGTTTTACGTGGTGAAAGGTAGCTTTACAATGGAATACCGCGACAGGGAAATTGATATTAACGAAGGAGAATGCATTGTTGTGCCAAGAGGCGTTGAACACCGACCGAATGCAAAAGAAGAAGTTTGGGTATTGTTATTTGAACCGGCTGGTACACTTAATACAGGCAATACAGAGAATGCGTTTACCAAAAAAATTTTGGGCAACATTTAATATTTTGTAAGAAAAAAAGAATCGCCATGCTTCCTGCAGCATATATAGCCGAACAACCTGCCGAACGCCAACAATTATTGACAGCTATACACGACATTATTATAAAGAACGACAAAACTATCATACCCGTAGTTGAGGAAATGATGAGCAAAGAGATGATACTTTATAAAGCGAGTGGCATGATGAAATATGGGCTTGCTGGTGTTAAAAAATATATGTCTTTGCATGTGTTACCCATGTATATGTCGCCCGCTATATACGATAAATACAAAGCGTTGTTGCCAAAAGCAGCTTTTCAAAAGGGTTGCATTAATTTTTCCAGTGCCGAAGAAATGCCATTGCCTGTTATCAAACAACTGATAGGCGATTGTTCAAAAATTGATTTGCTTAAAATAAGAAATGAACAATTGGCGGCAAGAAAATCGGCCAAACAAAAAAAGTCTAAATAATTTGATTTGCTATTGTGTTAGATTATTTTAATGATGCTATTTTTATAGCACTGAATGTTACAGTGCCATGCTTTGCAAAAATGCCGGCGAAGTTTCCTTTCTTTTCATAAAGCCTGTTATCAATGCAGCGCTTTCCATTAATGCACACATCAATCACATCTCCTTTTACAACAACCTGCACTTTTATTTTTTTGTCGAGGCCTTCTACTGCAGTAATATGCGTATTTGCCAGTGCCACTGTACGGTTTTGAGGAGAGATACTTAATTTATAAGAAGAGCCTGCATCTTTATCTGAACGCAGGTAAATGCCAAACTCATCGGTTGTGGTTTTTTGTTCTGCTTCAAAACTAATGGTATAGTCTGCAGGCAGGTTTTCAAAAAAATATGCACTGAGGCCATTAGCAGTAGTAATGGTTTTGCTATCAATGGATGAAATGGCTGCGCTTGTAGCTGGCACTGCTTCAACAGGAAACGATGTATTAAGGGTGCCATCCGCCTCCTGTCCCAATTCTCGAAGAATAATATTGCCACCAAATATTTCATGGCCATTGTCCTCATTGTTTTTCTTATTAGGAATCCATCCTGCAACAATACGACGGCCATTTGTAAAGGCAGCGGTTTTTGCTACGTTTACCCAATCTTCATTGAGAGCCTGGTAACGTGGATACTCCCATGGTCCATAGGGTGCTTTTGATTTGAGATAAAGAGTATTACCACCCTGTCCGTAAACCAGGTAATACCATCCTTTCCATTGAAAATAATCCGGGCACTCCGGTACATCGCTTTCTCCATATATCAATGGAGCCTGCACAGTCCATGTTGTTAAATCTTTAGAAATAAGGTGAACCAATGCACCATTATCATGTGTAGCTGATTCTTCTTTTGCAGAAGAAACAAACAAATGAAACACACCGTTATCATCTACGCTTACTTTCGGGTCACGAAAATTTCTTTTGCTATAACCTGGCGCAGAAGTGTAAAAGGGATTTGGTTTCTGTTTATTGAAATGAATACCATCATCGCTTATTGCATAACTAAGTTGCTCATTCACTTTTCCGTCGCTGTCTATTAGCCTGGTTGCATAAAATGCGTAAAACTTATTTTTATAATAGACAACAGATCCTGTGCAGATTGATTTTTCCCATGCTTCGTCTATACCAAGCACTACCGGGTAATGCTTCCAGTTTTTTAAATCTGTTGACGTACTAAGAGCCCATTGATGACCACCAAGTCCACCCAGCGCAGAGTGATGCCCCGAATCCAACAACCAATACAGGTAATAAGTACTGTTGTGATAAAATGGGATGCAATCACCCACAAATAAATTTCCTATTGGTTTAAAATATTGAATGTTGGCAGTTGGCTGAACAGTAGGATCGTACCGAACGCCCAACTGGCAAAATGCATTAAAAGACAGTGTAGCAATAGCAAGAAAGAGGATGGATTTTTTTTTTAGCATGATTATTATCTTTTGATATGGAAGGTTCTTTTCAAAAAAGGTAACAACAATCTATAAAGAAACAGTGCAATAAAATTGTAGGTTTACATACGGGTGGCGGGATTTAAATACCAGATAAAGTTAGCAGATTGGAATAAGAAACAAACATGATCAATGCATCTACTGACACATTTTTTTAGTTTCGTAATTTCAGGATTGTACCTTTGAAAGGCATCAACAAACCAGTTTATGAAACCTGTTGTAGTAATTGAATATTGCCCTAAATGCGGATGGCTGTTGCGTGCTGCTTATATGGCGCAGGAGTTGCTTACTACTTTTAATGATGAATTGAAAGCTGTTAGCCTGCAACCGAGTGAGGTAAGCGGCAGTTTTCATATTTCTATTGATGACAAAAAAATATTTGATAGAAAAACTTATGGCGGTTTTCCGGAAATAAAAGAGATAAAACAATGGGTGCGTGATGTAGTAAGCCCTGGTAAAAGTCTTGGGCACTCAGATACAAAGACTCATCATTCAAACGAAGGCTGAATTAACCATTCATTCTTTTATGTAATAAAAAGCCTGCTTTATGTTTAGTAAAGCAGGCTTTTTAGTGTAGTTATGTTTCTGATACCAGTCCACTAAAAATTTATACCAAAATCAATCCTGAAGTTGATAGGATCTCCTGGCGTATAAGTATAGTCAACATCGTCTATTGCGTAAGCATTGGTAATGTATTTTTTATTGGCCAGGTTGTAAATGTTTGCATTCACATAAAATTTGCGAACACTATAGCCAACAGTTGCTTCCAGCAGCGTGTATGATGGCATCATTTGTTTGTCCATATCTTTTACATTAGAAGCATACGTTCTCTTGCCCACATATTGCAGGCCTGCGCCTAAAGAAAATCCTTTGAATAGTTTTCCTGCAAAGCGGTATTTGGCAAATACATTGGCCATATTTTTTGCAGCACCATAATTGTATAATCCTACCTGTGTAGAATCATTGTCTTTGGTAATGCGTGCATCGGTATATGCGTAATTGGCTATTATATTTAATTGCTTTGTTACGTTGCCGTTTATATCAAACTCTAAACCTTTACTTACCAATTGTCCTTTTTGCACCTGGAAGCCTGGATGATCCGGGTCTGTGGTAAGCGCATTGTTTTTGGTGATGTTATATGCAGTGATATTGGCAGTTAATTTTTTGTTGAACCAAAAACTTTTAACACCAATCTCCCTGTCAGATCCTGTAAGCGGCTCAAATACCTGCCCTGTAAAACTGCGGCCGCTTTGCGGAACAAAAGCCTGATCGTACAGTGCGTATGCAGAGATATTATTGGTAAACAACCAGGTTAGTCCAAGACGGGGAGTAAATCGTTTATCAGTTTGTGTATTAGGATCTGAGTAGTTAGCCCATGTAACATTGCTTGTGTAGCGGCCTGCAAGTGTTACAATTAGTTTCTGAAAAAACTTTGCATTGTATTGCAGGTACAATGCGGAGTAATGATTGCCCCAGATGCTTTCCCATTGGTTAGTAGCAAAATTCTTCAATGAATCTTTTGGCATATAATACTGCGGCTTGGGTATATAAAGCCCCAGGCTGCTTGCACTGCTGCTACCACCAGCACTACGTGTATAATTATCACCATAGTCTAAACCAATCAATAGTTTGTGCTCAATATTGCCGGTTTGAAATGTTCCGTCTAAAAATGCCTGCGTAGTAAACAACCTGTTTTTCCAGTCTGTGTACCATGCGTTGCGATAAAGTGTATCGTTGCTCACGGGGGTATAAGCAAGTCCCAGGTTGTATCCTCCCCACGGACCGAAAACATAAGCAGCCTGTGCATTCAGGTTCCAGTTGTCG
Organism: Chitinophagaceae bacterium; assembly: GCA_047602295.1. Lineage (GTDB taxonomy): Bacteria > Bacteroidota > Bacteroidia > Chitinophagales > Chitinophagaceae > JACMLD01. The sequence continues at coordinate 1,437,220 of JASGHP010000001.1, forward strand.
TTTAGTTTATGTTTTGCATGAAAACGGAAATATTGATCACCGCTTGTTGTTCCATCTGTATTAGGATCTGTAATGGCAAAATTATTGGGCAATACCTGTTTGCCATTTACTGTTTGTAAATTCAACCCGTCTGCCAGTTGATGACCATGCATCATATTGTATTCAAGGGTAAAAGAGGTGTTTTCAGTGGCTTCATATTTTACGGCTGCTGCAACAAAATATTTTTTCAGGTAACCGTAATCGTAAAACATATCTTGTTGTTGTATGCCTGCATTAAAGCGATAAGTAACGGCGCCATTTTTTTTAAACTCTCCACCAAGATCAACAGTTGCTCGCATCATATTCCAACTGCCAAAACCAAAATTGGCCGCAGCTATATGATCATGTGTTGGTTGTTTGGTAACAAAATTGGCCAAGCCACCCGGTTCTGTATTGCTCACCATATAACCAGCAGGGCCTTTTATAAATTCTGCCCTTTCAATAAGCGCAGGATCCAATTCCATATTGTACCAGTATCCGGCACCAATTCCATTGCGCAATATGCTGTAATATGCATTGCTGCCGCGAATGTTTACACCAATATCCTGCTTAGAACCCAACGCCATAACGCCTGCAACGGTGCGCATAATTTCTGCAGAAGAAACTGCACCAATGTCTTTAATGGTTTGCTGGGTTGTTACCGCAATATTCTGTGGCACTTCTATCAGGTCCTGGTTAAGTCTTAATGATTCTGAAACTTTTACAGCAGTGTATAGTTTTCGTACAGACGTAACCGTTACTTCTTTCAATTGCACTTCTGAAAGCTTCAGCTGTACATTAATGGTAGTGACTTTATTATTGTCTACGGTAACACTTTGCACCAATGGGTCGTGGCCTATAAATGTTATTTCAACCTGGTAGTTGCCAGCCCTTACATTATGCAGCACGAAAGTTCCATCATCATTTGTGATAACAGATTTATTGGTTCCTTTTAAAGTAACTGTAACCGCCGCTGCGGGTTTGCCTTCATTAGTAGTTACTGTGCCTTTAATGATTCCGTTAGATTCAGTATTGCTATTGGCGTAAATAAAAGGGGTTAAAAATAGATAAGAAAGAAAGGTGAAAAGCAGTTTTGTCATGTTAGTATGATTGCATTTTGGAAAATAAAATGCAAATGTGTTTTAGACAAAACGTAATTAATATAGCAAGCGGGAAATTCATTTACGCTATACGGAAACTGACTTTTTTATGACATTAACAAGTGGTGATGAAAACTATAATAAAACTTGCATGCTGCATTAACGTTATAAAATGATGCCTGAAGTAATACCCAGCTTGCTTTGTTGCCATAGATTCAAAGGCTTTCTAAATACTAAAAGTCCCCATGCTAAAAAACATGAGGACTTTAATTTCAACACGATGAAACTGTATTAAATTTTTATTCCCAAAGAAACATTGAATGTTCTTCCATCGGCAGGTAAAATGCCCGGGCCGGGATACATGGTGATGCGACGGTTAAAATATTTTTCGTTGGTGAAATTATTAATTACGCCAGACATATGCAGTATCCGTGAAATCTGCCAGCCAAAATGCCAATCAAATACATGGTATGCAGGAATTTCACCTGTTACTCCATTAGCGCTGAATACTGTATTAAATGCATCATTGTATGTTTTGCTGGTATAGCTGTATTGAAAACCGGTAGAAACCTGTTTGATAATAAAATCAATGCCTGTCTTGGCAATCCATTTTGGTGCATTCTCTACCATATTTCCTTTTACTGAAACATTTTTTCCGGAAAGGTTGATTACGCCACTGGTATATTTTGCATCATCATACGCCAATGAAGTAAATAAACGAATATCGCTGTTCTTTGCGCCAGGGTTAGCAAGGTGCAGCAAAGACAATTCAAGGTATGTTTCAACACCTTTGGCGTCTGAATTACCGATATTGGTTGTATACAAATATGGCGTTCCATTATTGGTCTCTGTAAGCAATCCAATCTTGTTGCCATAATACAAGTAAAAAGCATTGATGTCGAATTGAAGTATATTGCTTATATGTCCGCGGTAGCCCAAATCTACATTGTATCCTTTGCTGTCTTTTAAATGCGGATCTATCACATCAAGCCTGTCTGCTGGTGTAACTGATGCATATAGATAAGGTCTGTATGCCTGGGATATATTGCCATATACTTGTGATGATGCGTTTAGCTTATACTGTATCCCTGTACCAAATAAAGGGAAAGTTCTTTTTCCGTAATAATTGATGGGGGCTGTTGCATTATTAATGACCCCGTCCATATCTGTACCTATAATTTCATAACGCACACCAGGTGTAATGCTCAGCTTAGGTGTAAGGTTGAAAATGTTTTCTGCAAATGCTGCAAAGTTGTGTGTGTGCAGGCGCAAATCAATTCCGTATGGTTGCGTTAAAGAAAGATCAAAATCGCTGCCAATGGTGCCAACACCTTTTTGCCTGCGTTTGGTTAGCTGTACAAAATACATCATGCCGCCAGACAAAACACTGCTCACTTTTCCAATATGATATTTGTGGACTATTCTCGCTTCACTGGTAAAGCTGTTGTAATAATCGCGGTCTACCTGTCTTGGATTGTAAGTGCCCAACGATTTATTAATTGTGTCCATTACATTACCTGCATTAATAAACTGCACACTGTTGCGTTGCCCAATTAAACCACGGGCAGTAATTTGTATTTGCGTATTGGCAGATGCGTTATAATCAAACTTTAAAGCGGGTATGTTTATGAATGGCTGAAAGTAATTGCGGGTGCGGAAAGACTGTTGCGAATTGGCTGCAAACTGAGCATCTGTAAGGCCGCCTGCAATTTGTTGCACATAATCCATCCGTGAAAACTCTGCAGTAAGTGTAGCCTTGTCCGTTAGTTTATAGGCCAGGTGTGCATAATAGGCATGGTAGTTAAACTTCGAATTTTGCCGCCAACCGTTGCCATGGCGATCGTCATAATAAGCATAATAATTCAGTTTGCCTTTTGTACCGCCTACTGCATTAAAAGAATTGAAATAGCCATAAGAGCCGGCTGTTTGTTCGCTTTCTATAGCCAGTGGTTTTGTACTGTCACCCTGCTTCATAGTAAAATTCATACTGCCGCCAAACTGTGGGCCAAATTGCAGCGCAGATGAACCACGTACCAATTGAATAGATTCAATGCCCTGCATAGGAACGGTATAATGGTTTTCAGGATAGCCAAACAGATCCGAGTTGGTTGTATAGCCATTCTGTCGCATATTCATTTCTATTGAACGATGTGAATCTGTTCCTCTTGATCCAACATTCAATTGTGTGCCGGCGCCATCCATTTCCCACATGGTGAGGCCCGGTATTTTTGCCAGTGTAGTACGGCCAAGGTTTGATTCAAGCCCTGCAGTAAGTGAAGTAAAATCAATTTCATTGGTTCTTTTGCCGGCATAGATCAACACACCTTTTACATCTGGCAGGTAAGAAGACTGTGTAGTCTTTAAACCTGCATTAATAATTACGCTGTCTAATACAGAGACGTGTGTACTGTCTGGATGTTGGGCATTAACCTGAAAATATATAAAAGTAGTCGCCACGATAGCGAGTAAAAAACTGCGTTTCATTACAAAATCTGTTTAATAAACTAATTGCTACAGACCAGTATGGCCTGTAATGTTAGAAGTAGATAACATCATTTTAGTTCAGGCTAAAATAAGCTGAACATGTTGCAGGCGTTGGCAACACATAAATAATGCGTATTTTATTTGATCCTGATAAATTAGGCTTCCGGAGGCTTTGGAAGTCTTGCATCATGCAGATTGGATATAAGCGGCTGCACATAACTGTTATAGGAACGTTCATTTGCGTCGCTTATGCTAAAGGAGGGATTCTTATGTGATAAGCTGATATAATCACTTAAACTGACTTTTTGAACGTTGGGTGATTTTTTTTGATCGTGGCCCTGTTCCATATTATTGCTGATACGGAAAAGTTCTGTTTTAGCAATTTCCAGTTTTTGTCTTACTCTATTGGGTAAGCATTTTATTATTAGTAAGCCATTTTGAATTTTATGGCTAACATACCTGTAATGCACCCCGTTATATTCAATATCACCATCAGAGTTTTCAAAATTTTCCTTATCCGAGTTATAAGGCATATAAACGGGTACAACTATTGTCATAAGCCCCGATTCATCATAATCTTTATGATCCATTTTTCTTTCCAGCGCATTATCCGCCTGTACTTGGAGCGCATTAATGAACCAGCGGTAACCACCGCTGCTAAACAGCAATACAATAATCAATATGAATGCAATTAGTTTGTTCAGCATCAGGTTTAAATACAGCGGTTATCGGCTATAATACTCCGGCAAAATTATCAATTTAGCCTGGACTGTTGATAGTCGCTTAACATTAAATTTCTAAAATCGTAAATAACATCGTGCAAAAAATTAAAAGGTCCCGGTAGAAACCAGGACCTGCCAACCAAAACTAACTGCTTATGTATTGAGAAAGGTTGGGTTTTTCCAGGACACAAAGTTTGGAGTATCTGGTTTTAAATCAAGTACAAACCGGGAATTAAGTTTATGATATCCGGAAAACTATTGGGCCGAATGCGTTGGCTGTTTTGCCCGAAAAACTCCTGTCTACTACAAAAGAAGTATTTCCCGGGCTTGTGGCTGATTCTACTTTAGTAGCCTAAACCTACGAAGATGAAATCATTGCTCTTAACAACCATTACTTTTTGCTTATTCATATGTGCAAACAACAAGGCGTGCGCACAAACAAGTACTAACACTGCAAAGAAGAAAACTACTTCAACTGCAAAGAAGACAACCAATTCAACAGCAAAAAAGACCACAGCCGCCAATAAGATTAGCAGCAACACTGCCGTTAAAAACAAGCCTGCTAATGCTATTGACAGTACAAAAAAAGTTATAAAAGATACTACTGCAACTGTACAACAAACTGTTGCTGTAGCAGAAGCGCCAAAGAAAACACAGGCAGTACAAGCCTCTTATATTACAACACCTGCAACAGCATCACCAGCAAAACCAACTGCTGCTGCACCGGTTTTCCAAAATCCTTTTAAGAAAGGAACCATCAGTTTTGTAAATAGAGAAAATCTTGATTATTACAGGAGCAAAGAAAACCATCTTAATAACAACACCACTTCAGATTTTTATTTTACAGGAGGAGTGAATTATTTCTTTCTTAATAATCTTGCTGTAGGTATAGACTTTACTTATTCTAATTATAGCTCAAAGCCATCACCTAGTTCAACTTATTATTATTATGCCGGCTATCTCAGCGTTATGTATGGAAGAGCAATTACGCCACGTGTTTCAGTATATGCAAAAATCAGCGGCGGATTGGGGCATAGCAGGTCTGGACCAACAACAGTATTAGAAGCAGATTACAAAGACATTTATGGAACGATAGGCGCACCTATTGCTATAACAAATGAAGGATTCTCTTTTCCTGACACCTTATGCAGTGTATGATAAGTATAAAACAAAAGCAGGAAACCATGATATTACTGAAACAGGGTTTACGTTTGGTGTAAGAATGGAAAGCTATCTTAACAGAAGCAATAACAAAAACGCAAATCAGCCAATAAGTCCATGGCCTAAAAAAGGCGCTTCTTTTATTGAATACAACACTTCTGCCAGCTATGGTTTTTCTACCCGCAAAGAATACCAGGGTAATATACGGTTTGGTGATGTAAAGAGAAACAATACTACCATTGGCTTAGGCTATCATTATTATTTTCTTGACTTTCTTGCAGGAGGTTTGAATATATCCTACACCAGAACCAGCTCTAATAACGGAAGCCCCGATATCCGGAAAACTTTCACTGTGCAACCTACTGTAACTGCTAATCTGCCTGTAGAAACTTCTTTGAAAAATTTATTTTTGCAAGCAGGGTATGAGCTCTTAAAAGCTAACAACACAGGTACAAAGGAAGATGGACATAGTATTTACCTTCGCCTTGGTTATAATTTGTTCCTTGCAAAAAATATTTCTTTAACACCGAAAATCGGTTATCAGAATAATAAATCTACACACCATACTTCCGGAAGTGATGTTCCGTACAACGATAATGGTCTTGCCGCCGAGTTGGGTATAAGAGCCTGGTTGAATACTACTAACTGGTTTAAAAAATAAAAGCACCACAGATTTTTAAAACCTTACTGGGCCTGTGCCTGGTAAGGTTTTTTTAAATAATAAGGTTTGAGGTTTGCTTTTACAATCAGCGTTCTCTTATAAATTGGCAACATGAATATTGCGCTTATCCCTTTCCTTGTTGATTGATATCATTGTTGTCAATCTTTTTCCTTTGTTTTTGCTGATTGCGCGTTCCGCCAAACTCCCAGCTAACGGTTAGCTTCAATGCACGGTTGTAAAAACGGTTGTCTACAAACGATACAAAAGTGGGTTGTCGTTTTTCGTCAGTTTGTGCAACGTAATTATTAAAAAAGTTTACAGCCGAAAGGGTAACAAACATTCTCGCTTTTTTGATTTCTTTTTTGCCCGCAATGCTATAGTGATACAGGCTTCCCAGCTTTCCCAACAGCGTTACCTGCGTTGTATTGTATTCTCCAAATGCCTGCACAGAAAAATGATGCGGAAGTTTATAAGTGCTGTTAATATTAATGCCTGTGCCCCAACCCGAATGGAATATTGAAAGCGCTGAGCTGTTGTAATTGTTATAGTTTACATTGATGTTGCCGTTCATTGCCCACGCCGCGGATATATTAGCGGTGGCAGACAGGTTTAATCCATACTGCTTATTGGCTGCAAGGTTTTGTTTGCTGGTATAAGATACACCATCTGCATCGGTTCTCATAAAGTCAACAATGGCATTATTTGTTTGCTTCCAAAAAATAGCAGCGTTCATAAAAAATGCAGATCCTGTATTAAGTCCGTATGCAATTTCTGCCTGGTGTGCAATTTCAGGTTGAAGATTAGGATTGCCTGACTCTATGTTTTTAGGATCACTGGCGTCTATATTCGGATTAAGATCCCAAATGTATGGGCGTGTTAAGCGTTTGGTATAACTAATGGTGATAGTATTTTGATCATCCAGTTTTTTTGAGATAGTAACTGTAGGAACGATGTTAAGAAAGTTATTAGAAAACGGAGATCCATTGTATTGAAAATTGCCTTTTATATAAGTGGCTTCCACTCTTGCGCCACCCTGTATATACCAATTGTTGGCAAGATTTAATCTAAGCATGCTATAACCTGCTACTACATCTTGTTTGTAGGTAAAATAATCTGAACGATCTGTTTGCGGCAGAAGTATGTTTACGTCTGTTGAATCACTTGCTTCCACATCATACCGATTGCCAACATTGCGCAATACCAGCTTAGCACCGCTTTCAAGATGAATTTTTCCTTTGGCATCAAGCGGGTGTACATAATCTGCCTGGAAAGTCCATTCCCTGTTATTTGTTTTGCTATAGTTTGTTTCACGGTATAGTAATGCATTGCTCATTGATTGTTGCAAGGCATCGTATTTGGACACATCCCTTGAAGGAGAGTTTTGAACTTGTAGTGTAAACTGCTGTCCCGGTTTGCTGAATTCTTTATTGTATGCAAGATTAATGTCTGTTCCAATAAAGTGACTGCTGTTACTAATTGGTTGTTTGTATTGTTGGATGATGCTTCCTCCGGGGTTGGTAACTATCGTTGTGGTTTGTGTATTCTCTGGCCAATAACCCAACCAGCTATTGATGCCCAGGCTCAGTTCACTTGTTTTGTCAATAGTATAAGTAATACCAAGATCTGCCGAACCATGTGGCGCTATATTGTCTTTCTCTATGGTTTGCTGCAGCCGGCTTGTTGCTGTGTTATTTGAAAAAGAATATCTGTCTACTATTTCTTCAGACTTGCGTTGCAACCTGTGCATGTGGCCTGCAAAATTGATGTTCCATTTATCGTTAGAGAAAGAAATGCGTGGATTAAACATTTGTTCCAGGTTGCTTGCACTTACTTCTAATGTACCATTTACATCGCCCTTTCCTTTTTTAGTAATGATATTGATAACACCTGCAGCTCCTTCTGCATCATATTTTGCAGAAGGTGTGGTGATCACTTCTACTGATTTGATCATGTTAGCAGGCATCATGTTTAAAGCATCTGCAGCATTTCTTGCCATCTGCCCCGAATATTTTCCATTGATGAGTATTTTAATATTGCTGCTGCCCCGCATGCTTACATTGCCTTGCGCATCCACGCTTAGCACAGGTGCTTTGCGTAAAACATCAGCAGCGGTGCCACCTTTGTTGGTAATATCATTCTCAGAATTGTATACCAGCATCCCTGGTTTTTGATCAATCAGCCGCTTGTATCCTATCACACTTACTTCCTGCAAATCATCGTGGCCAGGTACAAGCAGAAGGGTGCCGATGTCTTTGTTTGCCTCACGTACAACAATGCCATTGAGTAGTTTTGTTTTGTAGCCAACAATGCTTATCTCTAATTTATAGGTTCCTGCTTTTGCCAATGCTAATTTGAACGAACCGCTTTCAAGTGTATAGGCTGCGCCAATATTATTTTTCGCGGTATCAAAAAGGCTGACAGTGGCATAAGCAACAGGTTTGTTAGTAACAGAATCGCGGACAATGCCGGTAATAGAAAAAGGGTTTGCTTGTTGTGCGGTTGTCTTTGCTAAAAGGGCTGTTAGCATCAAAATTATCCATCCTGTCTTTTTCATAACCAAATTAAGGGGCAGCATACTTACAATCGGCATTTTATTAGAAACTGTATTGTGCCAGCCGGGGCAGACAAAACTTTTTTGCTGCCCTGGTTGGACTTTGTAATAGAGGCCGCAAACTTAGGGTATGCTGCATCATTGCATTAACCGTTTAAGTAAAACAATTTATCATTTCGGGAATTAATCGAAAGGCTGTTTTTCAAGAAGGCATTAACAAAACAGTCATCAAAAAGAAGATTTTTATACTCTTGAATAGCTATTTTACATTGTAAAAATGTATTTTTCCGCCGAAATGAATATTGCTTAGTAAATTAATAGATGTGATACAAGTAATAAACAGGGCCATTGATATATTGGAATACATTGCCCAGGAGCCTGAGAAACCTAAAAGCCTTGGTGAGATTGCCGGTAGCCTGGAATTAAATGCAGGTACTTGCGCTAATATTATTAAAACAATGGTGGCCCGCAAATACATAGAAAAGATAGACAAGCAGAAAGGATATTGTCTTGGGCCGATGGCTTACCGCTTAACAGGCAACGAAGGTTACCAGAAAAGATTGGTGGATGCTGCCAGGGAAGAAATGGAGCAGCTTACTAAAAAGACCAATGAAAATTCTTTGCTGTGCATGATTAGAGATGACATGCGGGTAGTGATTCATAAAGTGCAAAGCAATAACGACCTGCAGGCAAATACCGCAAGAGAGAAGCGGGTATATGATACATCTTCTGGCCGCTTGCTAGTTGCTTTTATGGCCGAAGAAGAACTGGAAAAATTTATTGATAAATATGGGTTGCCATTACGGGATGAATGGGAAGGCGTGTCTGATAAAAAATCATTGTTGAAGCAGGTAAATAAAATCAGGAAAGAAGGTTATGCTTCACAGATTACAAAGAACCAGATTATAGGTTTAGCTTTTCCGGTTAGCCAGGGCGAAAGAACAATGGCTTCCTTAAGCGTATACATGCCCGTTGTTCGTTACAACAATGCCAACCAGCCTGAAATATTAAAAAGCATTCAAAGGGCTGCAGATAAGATTAGCCGAAAATTGGAAAAATAACTTTCTTCTTCATAATATAAAATTGACGGAAACAATGCAGCAGCATTGTTCAATTCTATTTTTATCTAGTTAATCAAGTCCATAGCTTCAAAATAAATCTGAAAAGGCTAAATCTTCACTTGCACATATAGTCTTCAGCAGATTATTTAATCTGCTTACGATACACGTTTATTTGTCTACTAACTCGCTGGATTATACGCTCTACGATAATTATTTAACGAGCATTCCTTCTTTTTTCTGGAAGCATATTTTAATGCAACAGGCATTAGCAATTTATTATTTCAATTAAAAAATTTGGAGGATACGGGTTTGATTGCTACTTTTATTATAGTAAAATTCAATTTTACAATATAAAATACAAAATTTGCTGCCATGTGTTTAAAAAGATTGCTTTTAAGCTTAGCCATTTTATGTGGCTTCAATATGATGAGCGTCCATGCTCAAAGTCTTACAGTCTCCGGAAAAATTATCTCGGCTGCCGATCAAAAACCAATCCCTGGCGCCAGTGTATTATTGAAAGGAGCTACTTCTGGTGTTTCTACAGACCAGGAAGGAAATTTTAAAATTACTGTTCCCTCTTCCAAGAGCATTTTGGTAATCTCTAACGTGGGTTATGCAGAGATGGAAGTGCCTGTTAATGCAAGGGGCATCATCAATGTGTCGCTAACGCCGGGCGACAATAAGCTAAGCGACGTGGTAGTAATTGGTTATGGAACTGCCAAAAAGAAAGATCTAACAGGATCTATTACACAAGTAAAAACAAAAGAGCTTACTGTTTTTCCTACGGGTAATGCGCTGCAATCGCTTAATGGACGTGCTGCTGGTGTACGCGTATTGCAGAATGATGGCACGCCTGGCGCAGCACCAAGCATACGCATTCGCGGTACAAACTCTATTCTTGGCAGCAATGAACCTTTGTATGTTATTGATGGATTTCCGGGTAACCCCAATAGTTTACAATCAACAGACATAGAATCAATGGAGATTTTGAAAGATGCTTCTGCCACCGCCATTTATGGTTCACGTGGTGCGAATGGTGTTGTAATTATTACAACCAAAAGAGGTAAGTCTGGCAAAACACAAGTTGATTATGAAGGAAGCTACGGTATACAGAGCGCCTCAAAATTATTAAAGCTGATGAATAACGTGCAGTGGTCGCAGTTTTATAATGAGCAGGCAGTAAACGATGGACTTGCGCCTTATTTCTCTGCCAGCCAGCTAGATTCAATCAGCAAATCTCCTTCTACCAATTGGCAAGATGCGGTAATACACAAGGCGCCCATCATGTTGCAATCGCTTACTGTTAGTGGGGGTACAGAGAAAACACAATTCTCTGTTTCCGGAAATGCATTTAAACAAAATGGTATTGTAAGAAACAGCGGATACGAAAGGTATACAGTGCGTGCCAACTTAAATCATACCATCAGCAAAATATTCAGTTTGTCTTTTAGTACTATACTATCTAAAGAAAATACCAGTACAAAGCCAACTGGTATTGGCACCAATAGGGGAAGCGGTTTGTTATCTTCTATGTTATCTGCCACTCCTGTACTTAGCCCCTACAATGCAGATGGTACTTTTAAAAGATTGAATACAGCGTTGCCATTTTTATCAAACGTATTGATAAATCCTTTGACAGTTATTAATGAGCAAACCCAAAAAACAGTTGCAAACCGTCAGCTTGCCAACGTTGCATTTAATATAAGGCCGTTTGACGGGTTTGTTATTAAAATAGCAGGAGGCATGCAGAATGAAGACAATCGCACAGACGCATTCACACAAATTGATCCAATCATAAACTCGACTGGTGCCGCATCCATTGGCACTACCCAAATTAAAAGTGTATTGAGCGAAAACACCATTAGCTATAATAAAACATTTGGTGATCATTCCATTGCTGCAGTGGCGGGTTTTTCTTACCAGGAAAGCACGGTGTCCTCTCTTGGTGCATCTGGTACAGGTTTCCTCAGCAATATAGTAGAGACATCAGATTTGCAGGGAGCGGCCAGCCAGGGCATATCTACAACCGGTTATAATAACAACGTTTTGCTATCGTGGTTAGGAAGGGTAAACTATGCTTACAAAGGAAAATACCTGGCTACAGTTAGTTACCGCCGCGATGGCTCTTCCAAATTTTCTGTATTGAATAAATGGAGCGATTTTCCTTCTGCAGCACTTGCATGGCGCATTAGCGAAGAAAATTTTATGAAGCCGCTTACTTTTATTTCTAATCTTAAATTGAGAACCAGCTATGGTGCTTCCGGTAATAATGCATTGAACCCTTATCAAACATTAAATGTGTTGGGCTCTAGCAAAGTAGTGTTTGGTGATGCTTTGTATTCTGCATATGGTCCCGGTACAACAAAGCCTGGTCAGCTTAAATGGGAAACTACCAACTCTTATGATGTTGGTCTTGATGCAGGATTTCTTAACAACAGGCTAAACCTTAGCATAGACTATTATTATAAAAAGACAAGGGATTTGCTGAATACTGTGCAATTGCCAGCATCTACCGGTTATGTAAGTACGTTGCAGAATGTAGGCGCTATACAAAACAAAGGATGGGAATTTGCTGCAGATGCACAAATACTAAATGGACCTGTTACCTGGAATGTGAGTGCCAATATAGCATTCAACAGGAACAAGGTGCTTAAACTGTATGGTGGCCAGGATATTTTCGGAAGCGCTTTCTTTACTGGTCCTGTAAATGATATTGTAAACCTTTTGCGTGTTGGCCAGCCATTAGGCATTTTCTATGGTTATGTTGAAAATGGTTACACCAGCACAGGCAATATTAAATACAAAGACCTGAATGGTGATTCACTGGTAAACGTGAAAGACAAAACTTATATCGGTAACCCCAACCCGAAATTTACTTATGGCTTTAATTCTGTTGTGGCTTATAAAGGATTTGAGTTAAGCGTATTCATTCAAGGCTCTCAGGGCAATGATATTTACAACCTGAACGCAACGCAAACAATTGATCTTGGCTTTGGCTTAAATCAACCAGTAGATGAATTTTATGATCACTGGACAAGTACCAAGACAAATGCAAAATATCCCAAGATAACAAAGTCTATCTCTGGTAATATTTCCAATCGCTTTGTTGAAGATGGATCTTACCTGCGCTTTAAAAACATACAACTTGCTTATTCATTACCAAAATCACTGGTAGGCAACTGGGCACGCAACATACAGTTTTATGTAAGCGGGCAAAACCTGATTACCGTTACCAAATATTCCTGGTACGATCCTGAAGTAAACGCATTGGGTAGTGGCAACTCCATCAACCAGGGCATTGATTATTTTGGATATCCAACAGCAAAGAGTATCACATTTGGATTGCGTTGCGGTTTTTAAATCAAACAAAAATTAAGCTTGAACAATATGAAAAAGATATTTAATTATATACTCCCTTTATTGCTGCTGGCAGGATGCAGTAAAAAACTGGAAGAACACCCAAAAGCTATTGCCGCTGAAACATTTTATAACACTGCGGCAGAAGTAGAAACAGGATTGAATGCTATTTACAATCCTATTAAAAATCCCAATTGCATGGGCTCTCTTTATCCTGCACAATTGGAAACTTACGGCGACTATATCTATGGCCGTGGCAGTTATGGCCCACTGAATGATTATTTGGGCATGGACAACACCAATGCAACACGTGCGGGCCAGATATGGCAATTGTTTTACCAGGCCATACTAGATGCAAATATCTGCCTGCAAAAAATACCTGCATCCAAAGTACTAACGGCTGCGGACAAGCTAAAATACCAGGCAGAGGCACGTTTCCTTCGCGGATTGGTGTATTTTACCATGGCTCGCAACTGGGGCGGTGTTGTAATAAGAACAGAAGCAAACATGGATTCTATTAATGTAAAACGAAGCTCACTGGATGATACGTATGCTTTGATACTTTCAGACCTTCAATTTGCAGAAACCAATTTGCCTGCAACGCCAAGATTGGGTGGTGCGCCTTATGTAATGGCAGCAAAATCTGTTTTGGCTGAAGTTTACCTGGTATTGCAGCAATGGCAAAAAGCAAGGGATGAAGCATATGCGGTGATTCAATCCGGAAAATTTTCTTTGGTACCTGTTACTGTAGCCAACGATTTCAATAAAATATTCGGGCCGGATGTAGTATCAACTACTGAAGAAATATTTTACCTTAAGTTTTCACGCCAAGGTGCCAACTATGGTTTTACCTATGCCATGTTTGAGCATGCACCGGGTGATGGGCATCATGGCGCAGGTGGTTATTATGCGCATTATTCTGATCCGGCATTGAATACAGTAATCTCCGGTTGGGATAACAATGATTTGCGCAAACAATACAATTGGTACACATGGAATATTGGTCTTGGTTCTACAACTATCCTGCCCAATAAATTCAGTGATCCTGCTGCTACAAATGCCAACAATGCGGGCAATGATTATCCCTGGTACAAGTATTCGGACATCCTTTTGTTTTATGCTGAAGCTGAGAGCCGTGTCAATGGCGTTACAGCTTCTGCAGTAGATGCGCTGAACCAGGTACACAGAAGGGCTTACGGTTATGCACCAACGCAGACATCGGCAGTTGATTTTGTGGGAGCCAATTTTACGCCAGCCACATTTTTAGACATGGTAGTAAAAGAAAGAAACTATGAAACCTGCAATGAGGCCAAACGCTGGTTAGATTTAAAACGCCTGGGTACGGTGAAACAAGTAATCCTTGCGGTAAAAGGCAAAACTGTTGCAGACAAAATGTTGTTATGGCCAATACCAACAGTTGAAACAACATATAACACTGCTATTGATCCGGTAAAAGATCAAAACCCCGGTTATTAATTTAGTAGTCGTTTGAAAAATTATGGAACAAACATTTGTATTTCATAGGATCTTTTGTTGCGTCGCATTACGTTCGTCTGTAGTACAAAATGCAGCATTCGGCTTCAACAAAATGTGCCAAATATTTCTTAAACAGCGCTTTCAATAATTTTTGCAATGAAGAAAATAGTTTTTATAGCATTGGCGATACTGCAAAATGCAATTGCTTTCTCTCAAACCAAATTAGATTCTATCTGGAACGATCCTGAAATAGAGCAACGCATCCGTACAGGTATTGAGCAGAACCGCATGGGCAATTTCAGTATCGAAGTACCGGCTTATAAAGGAAAAACCGAGATAGAAATTCAGCAGGTGAAACAGGAATTTCTTTTTGGTGCTAATGCGTTTATGATAAAGGGTTTTGATACTCCAGAGCAAAACAAGCGTTTTGAAGATTTATTTGCTTCTTTATTTAACCAGGCTGTTATTCCTTATTACTGGAAAACATTGGAGCCTGTGCAGGGAAAACCAAGATACACTGCTGCCAGCGAGCCAAGCTATCGCAGGCCGCCACCAGATGTAGTGCTGGAGTTTTGCAAACAATATGGCATCACTCCCAAAGGGCATACATTGGTTTGGAACAACCCAACGCATGCAGTGCCGGATTGGATGCCAAAAGACACTGCGGCCATTGAGCAATTTATTGTAAAACGTATTACTGAGCTTGGCCAGCGTTATGGCAATAGCATTCATACCTGGGACATAGTAAATGAAGTGCTCAGCTATTTTCCCAATGTAATTATGCCCAAAGATTATGTATACAAATCTTTCCAGGCTGCTGCAAAAGCATATCCCGCAGATACAAAATTTATTTTGAACGAGGCTACACATCTCTGGCAAAATACTTACCAGGAGTATAGTCCTTTTTATATGCTCATCCAGAATTTGTTATTGAGAAATTGTAAAATAGATGCGATAGGCATGCAGTTTCATTTCTTTAATGAGCAATTGTTTAAAGATGCAGTGGCTGGTAATGCCATGACGCCAAAACAATTATTCGCTATTCTTGATCTGTATGCGGCTTTTAAAAAACCTATCCAGATATCTGAAATTACTATTCCTACTTTACCCAATAATGAAGAAGGAAGAAAGAACCAGGCTATCCTTACAAGAAATTATTATCGCCTTTGGTTTAGTCATCCTTCCGTTGAATCTATCATCTGGTGGAACTCTGTTGACGGAACGGCCGTAAAAGGAGAAGATAAATGGAATGGTGGTTTTGTAAACAATGATTTTTCTCCCAAGCCATCTTATGATGTACTGAACAACCTGATTAATAAAGAATGGAAAACCAATATTACTACCAGCATTTCCAATAGCAACAGCTATGCGTTCAAAGGTTTTTATGGAGAATACCGCATTAAAATTAAGCAAGGCAAAAAAGTAACTGAACAAAGAATTATATTTAGTAAGACAGGTCAGCGGTCTGCGTCTATTCAATAAAAATTAAGCATGAAAATTATAGATCTTAAAACTCGTTGTGTTGCTATTCCTTTAAATGCACAATTGCGCCATAATACAGGCGTGCATCCGGGTTATTTTTTAAGAACGATTTTAGAATTGGTAACTGACGAAGGCATTATCGGTTTGGGAGAAGTAGGTGGAGGAGATCAACGTGGTGCATTACAGAAATTAAAGCCCCGCATTATTGGTTTGGATCCATTTCATTTGGAAACAATCAAACTAAAAGTGTTGCGCAGCATTTACTATATGTCCAATGCCAGGTTATATGCTGCCATTGAAATGGCTTGTCTTGATATACAGGGAAAGATTTTGAACAGGCCATTGAGTGATTTGCTGGGCGGAAGTGTACGACCTGAAGTGCCAATGATTGCCTATTTGTTTTGGCGTTACGACAGGCCCGGTGGCGGAGACGATACCAGTGCAGAAGATTTGGCTGATTATTGCGTAGAGCTGCATGAAACATTGGGCGTAAATGCTATGAAGTTGAAAGCAGGTGTTGAAAAGCCATCAGAAGAAGCACGTGTATTGGAGCTATGCAGAAAAAAACTGGGTGATGATTTTGGATTGAGGATAGATCCTAATGGTGTATGGTCTGTTCCCACTGCTGTTCAGATAGGAAAAAGATTAGAGCCGTTGAACATAGAATATTTTGAAGATCCTTCCTGGGGTTTGCAGGGCAATGCCGCCGTACGTTCTCAGGTAAGAATTCCTATTGCTACCAATATGTACCCCGCCAGGTTTGATGATTTGGCGCCTGCCATACGCATGGGTGCAATAGACATTGTTTTAACAGATATTCATTACTGGGAAGGGCCAAAAGGAGTAAAAGATCTTGCTGCTATTTGTAATACATTTAATTTAGGAGTGGCCATGCACAGCGGCGCGGAGTTTGGAATTGAACTGGCAGCAATGATACATACAGCTTCCACTATTCCAACGATGACGTTTGCAGGTGATGCACACTATCATTATTTAACAGATGATATCATTGAAGGCGGCTTAATGCAATATAAAAATGGTTGTATTAAAGTGCCTACAGGTCCGGGACTTGGTGTGAAACTGGATGAGGATAAGATGAAGCATTACGAGAAGTATTATGAAGAGAAGGGTGATTATTATGCAAGGTTTCACCAGGACCCACGCAGACCAGAATGGTATCCTATTGTAGGAGGGATATAAAACAGCTACATGAGACTGGCGAACAAAACAGCATTGGTAACCGGCGCATCCGGTGGGATTGGTAAAGCTACTGCGCTGCAACTGGCAAAAGAAGGAGCGGATATAGTTCTTCATTATCACAACGATGAAGCAGCAGCAAAGCAAGTGTCAGACAGCATTAAGCAATTGGGTGTAAAGGTGCATGTTTTACAGGCATCGCTTGATGTGGTTGAAGAAGCTGTTTTACTGGGTGAACAAGCATGGCAGGCATTTGGCAAAATTGATTTCCTGATCAATAACGCAGGTGTATCCTACAAAAAGCATTTTTTGGATTACACGGTAGCCGATGTAGATCATTTCATCAATATAAATTTTAAAGGAACGCTGTTTTTAACGCAAACCATTGCACGAAAAATGGTAGAAAATAATATTGAAGGCAGTATCTACAGCATCACTTCTATTAATGGGGTTCAGCCTGGTGTTGGCCAAAGTGTATATGGTGCAAGCAAAGGTGCATTAGAAACATTAATGAAAGGTGTTGCGTTGGAACTGGCGCCACATAATATAAAGGTGAATACGCTTGCAGTTGGTGCCATTCAAACAGGTTTGAATGCGGATGTTTGGCAAGACCCTGAGAAACTGGAATTGGTAAACAACAATATACCTATGCAGAGACTGGGACAGCCGGATGAAATAGCTGCGGTGATAGCTAATCTGCTTTCATCAGATTCTTATATGACAGGTTCAACAATTACGATTGATGGTGGATGGTTGCTGAAGCACGGTTATCAGTCGCCAAAACCTTATAAAAAATAATCTCATTGCTATGCCAAAATTTATTCAGTCACTTTTCTTTTTGCTATGCATTGTTTGTTTTATCAGCCTGCATGCGCAAACAAATACCACGGTTGATATTTGTGTATACGGTGGTACATCCGGTGGTGTAATGGCAGCTTATACAGCAAAGAAAATGGGCAAATCGGTTTTGTTGATTGAGCCAGGCAAACATGTAGGCGGTTTAACTACTGGCGGACTTGGATATACTGATATAGGAAACAAATATGCCATCACCGGTTTGTCGAGAGATTTTTATCGCCGCGTAGGAAAGCATTATGGAAAGTTTGAGCAATGGATTTTTGAGCCGCATGTGGCTGCACAAACTTATGATGGTTATATAAAATCAGCCGGGCTGAATATACAATACCAGTATCGTTTGGTGAGTGTTGCAAAAAGTGCTGATGGTTATATATCTTCTATTGTAGTGGAAAGTGCAACCAATCCAGGTGCTGCTTCTTACCAGACCATTAATGCAAAAATGTTTATTGATTGTTCTTATGAAGGAGACTTAATGGCAAAAGCAGGTGTGTCTTATTTTACTGGTCGCGAAGCAAATAGTTTATACAATGAAACGTATAATGGTGTGCAGCTTCGTGAGAAACATCAATTCCCCGATGGAATTGATCCTTATAAAACACCAGGCAACCCTGCGAGTGGTTTGGTATGGGGCGTTACAGATGGAGCTTTAGATGCGCAAGGTACAGGCGACAAAAAAATACAGACTTATAATATACGGTTGTGTCTTAGCAATGAACCAGCTAACCGTATTGAGATAACCAAGCCAGACAATTATGATCCATCACGCTATGAACTTTTAATCCGCTTTCTGGAAAAAAAACCTGCGAAAGATCTAAATGGATTTTTAAAAGTGGATCTGATGCCCGGCAATAAGACTGATATTAATAATAATGGTCCGTTCTCAACAGACATGATTGGGATGAACTATGATTACCCGGAAGCAGATTATGACACAAGAGACAAAATAAAAAAAGCGCATGACGAATACATAAAAGGACTGCTTTACTTTATCGGTCATGATGAACGGATGCCAAAGTATTTACGTGATCAAATGTTGGCCTGGGGATATCCAAAAGATGAATATGCAGACAATGGAAACTGGTCGCCACAAATGTATGTGCGTGAGGTAAGACGCATGAAAGGAGCATATGTTATGACACAGGCTAATTGCGAAGCAAAAGAAGTAGTAGATGACGGCATTGGTATGGCTGCTTATACAATGGATTCTCATAATTGCCAGCGTTTGGTGGTAAATGGTATGGTAAAGAATGAAGGCGATGTTCAGATTGGTGGCTTCGGGCCTTACCCCATTGCATATAGATCGCTTACGCCTAAAGCGGAAGAATGTAAAAACTTGTTGGTGCCTGTTTGTTTATCAGCTACGCATATTGCCTATGGTTCTATAAGAATGGAGCCGGTGTTTATGGTGCTAAGCCAGTCTGCAGCAGTTGCGGCACTAATGGCGATTGATGCTAAGACAGATGTGCAACATGTAGATGTAAAAAAGCTGCAACAAACTTTATTGAACAATCCGCTGGCAGACAATAGTACAGTTGAAGTATTGGTGGATAACGATGATAAAAAGCAGGTAACCGTATCCGGTAGCTGGGGAGTAGAAAAGAAAGGAAGTTATGGCCCGTCTATGTTTACAGACGATGGTAAAGACGGGCAATTGAAAACTGTTCGCTTTACACCTGCCATCGCAAAGAAGGGAGACTATAATGTGTATGCGTACTTTCCTAAAATGCAAGGCTTCTCTGCACACATACCCATTGTGTTTTTCAATGGTAAAACAAGCACTGATATTAAAGTGAAAGAATCGGATATAAAAGTAGAAGGACAAACATCCGGCGAATGGGTGTTGCTGGGCAAATTTAATTTTGACAAAGGATCAAAAAGTTATGTTGAAATATCAAATAAAGGCGCCAACGGAATAGTGGTGGCAGATGCACTGCTTTTTGTGCCGGCGTTTACAAAATAAATAATTCCTCCATTAATAGCATTCAGGTAAAGGCCAACTGCATAGGTAGCTGGTTTAAAAATACTGTCATGGACATACGTTTGCCAAATAATAAGGTTAGAAGAATAATTGCTGCACAGATACAATTTTGTGCAATTGCAATGATGTTTATTGTGATAAACTCTCCATTACAATTAAAAGCACAAAAAAGCAACGGGGTAAAGCCATTAACGCAGCCCTGGTATATTACACCAAGAAGCGGTGCGCAGCATATAGATTTATCTGGTGTGTGGGAATTGTCTTACATGGATTCGCCTGTAGATAACCTGCAGCAATTGGAAAAAAGAAAAGAGCCTTTTCAAACAACTGTTCCCAATTCTGTTCATTGGTCATTGTATAAAGCAGGTAAGTTGCCACATCCTTATTACAACAGAAATTCTGAATTGTACAGGTGGACAGATCAGAAAGCATGGTATTATACCAAGCAAATTGAAATACCTGCAAGCGCAAAAGACAGCTATGTTTTTTTATGTTTTGACGGCATTGATTATTTCTCAAAAGTTTGGGTGAATGATAGTTTGATAGGCACGCACGAAGGAATGTTTGGTGGTCCTAATGCAGAGATAAGCAAATATGTAAAATTGGGATCGCAAAATAAAATTGTAGTAGAACTAATGGCCGGCGATTGGTACAACAAAATCATTCCGGTAGATCAATTGCCGCGCAATGCAACGGGTGAACGGGATTATAGCAAACGTGGTGGGTTTAATCCGCGAGCAACCGGCCGCATTATAAAGCCCTGGGTTATCTCTGGTGGTTCTGGTGGAGAAGCTTTTTTCTCATTGGGCATGTGGCAGGGTGTGAGAATTGAAATAGCGCCTAAAATACAATTGGAAAGGCCTTTTCTTACTACTAAGAAAATATCCAATGGAGTTGGCACCATTCATGTGTCTGCGGAAATAGTAGCCAATGAAAATTCTTTAACGCAACAATTACATCCATGGGGGAATACGCAAATGCGCCACCCGGATGAAGCTGGTATTAAATTCAACCCTGTAAAAGATAAGATAGTTGTGCTGGTGCAATTTCTTGACGGTAGCATAAACAAATTCAGCAAAGAATTTCCTGTAACTGTTTATGATGGCAGAAACTGGATAGAGCAGGACATAAATATTTCAAACCCTAAACTCTGGAACCCTAACGGTTTGGGTGAACCGAATTTGTATAAAGTAAAAATCTCTTTAAAAAGGAACGGGCAGGTTATTGATGAAAACGAATTTGATTATGGCATTCGGACTATAGAAAGAGTGCCAAGTGCTGGCCCGCGTACAGGAGATCGTTTTGAGAACTGGCAGTTCATCATCAATGGCAAAAAGATTTTTGTAAAGGGAATGAATTTTACGCCGCAGGATATTTTGCTGGAAACTTCAGAAGATCGTTATCGCTGGACATTATCAGCAGCAAAGAAAATGGGTGTGCAACTGATTCGCGTATGGGGTGGCGGTCTTATTGAAACCAATACTTTTTACAAACTGTGTAATGAAATGGGATTAATGGTTTGGCAGGATTTTCCTATTGGCAACCAGGAGACGCCGGAGTTTCCGCAAGAAGTTTGGGAAGAACAGGTAGTGCAAACAATATTCAGGTTGCGCAACAATCCATCACTTGTTATCTGGTGTGGCGGCAATGAATACAATCCTTATGCTTACGGTAATGCAATGACTACGGGCATACTGGAGAGAAACCTGCAGGCATTGGATCCTTCACGTTTGTTTTTGCGCACCACACCCGATGCGGGAAGTATTCACGCTTATCCTGATATGGACCCAACATGGTATGGCCGCAGTTACAATAAAGAAGCATGGATTTCTGAAACAGGTATGCACAGTATGCCGGAAGCGGCTATGTTTTATGAAACGGTAGACAACAAAGAATTCAACAATCTTGGTAAAATGTGGGATACTGCTTTTGCAACATCGCATCCTGAGTTTATTCATCACTTTACTGAGTATGGCCCCAGCCGTGTGCCACGCATGCTGAGCCGTGCATCGCATATTGATGACATGAGCAATCCAACTATTGAATCAATAACAGAAGCTTCGCAAATAGGCGCGGGTGAATTTTACCAGGTGTTGTCTGATAAAGTACAATCTAACTACCCGATTACAACAGGTTTGATGCCCTGGGTGTTTAAAAGACATTGGCCGGTGATTGCCATACAAATGATGGATTGGTTTGGACAGGCTGGTGCTCCTTATTATTTCTTAAAAAGAACTTATGAGCCAACACATATTGCTGTAGATCTGCAAAGATTGTTATGGGCACCGGGAGAAAAAATAGATCTAAATGTAAAACTGATTCATGCGGCTTCTGCAACAGATAATTCGTACAAGGCATCTGTAACTGTGTATGATGATCATTTTAAACAATTATACAAAAACGAAAAAGTAATTGCCGTATCAGCAGAAACGTCTGTCAGTACTGTAGCGGCAGGTGTGTTTACCATTCCAACAGAATATAAAGATCGATTTGTATTTATTGTAGCAGATCTAAAAGATGCGAAAGGCAATTTAGTTTCCAGGTCTTATTACTATCCGCGTTCACTTGCAAAAATGGAGGATAAAACATTTCACGATAAATATGTGAATGAACCGGTAGCCTGGATAACCCTGGATAAAGGGCCCTGGCTGAAGCCTGTAGTTGCTGTATCTAAGACTAGCCTGTCTGTTGCTATTCTTTCAAAAAAAGATTTGTCTGCAACAGAAAGCGAATTGAAAGTTCAAATAAAAAATACCGGAACTGTTCCTGCATTTATGGCGAAGGTTGATGTTACTGGTGTTAAAAGAGCTTTTTATGCCAGTGATAATTATTGCTGGTTGCAGCCGGGTGAGATAAAAGAAATTTCGATAAACCTTTTGTGGCGCGATAAAAAAGACAACGCAAACATAGAAGCAAGTGCATGGAATGCAACATCAGTAAAAGCAGTGATTAAATAAATTACAATGTCAATCCCTAATATTTACCAGCAAGACACCAGCCCGGTTACTGTTACTACTGTTGCAAAACAGTACAAATGGGAATTGTTGATTTTGCTATGGGTGGCTTTTTTTCTTAACCAGGCAGACAGGCAAATATTCAGCGTGGTATTGCCATTGATAAAAGCAGATTTGCATTTAAGCGATGCTGAGCTTGGATTGATTGCATCTTCATTGGTTTGGACATATGGGTTGCTTGTGCCCGTTGCAGGTTTTATTGGAGATAGATGGAGCCGACGAAATATTATTGGCTCAAGTCTTTTGTTTTGGAGCCTTGCTACGTTGGCTACAGGCATTAGCACAACTGTTGCTCAATTTATTTTGTTGCGTGGTATTTCAACAGGAGGAGGAGAAGCTTTTTATGCGCCTGCAGCAAATGCTTTGATAAGTGAAGAACACAAAAGCAGAAGATCATTTGCATTGGCCATACACCAGAGCGCCGTTTATTTTGGTATTATATTAAGTGGTTTAATTGCAGGATATATAGCACAGCAATATGGCTGGAGAAATGCTTTTTACTTATTCGGCGGACTGGGAATTATAATTGCCATTGTGATTTTTCTACGATTAAGAAAAGATAAACCTGCACAGGTAGAGGAAAAAGTAAGCATCGGCACTACTGCAAAAGTGGTAGCAAAAAAACCAACAATCATTTTGTTGACTGCAGCATTTGCATGTATGGTTTTTGTAAATGTTGGTTACCTGACCTGGATGCCATCATTGTTGGTAGAAAAATTTGGACTGACAATAACACAAGCTGGTTTTTCTTCTATGTTCTATCATCACCTGGGTGCTTTTTTAGGCGTAATTATAGGAGGAACTATTGCTGATAAATTCTCAAAAATTAATCCACGCAACAGGTTGGTGTTGCAAGCTGTTGCATTATTATGTGGTGCGCCATTTATTTATTGGATGGGTATGGCAGCAACATCTACCGGCACTTATATTGCTTTATTTCTTTTTGGAATTTTCAGGGGAGCATATGACTCAAACATTTTTGCTTCATTATTTGAAGTAGTAAAACCTGCTATCAGATCTTCTTCAGCGGGGTTAATGCTGATGTGTGCTTTCCTGGTAGGAGCGTTCTCGCCTTATTTCCTTGGAATGCTAAAACCGACATTAGGATTGTCAGCAGGTTTATCATGGTTGTGGGTAAGCTATTTCTTAGGCGGCTCTTTCATTTTTATAGCTGTAATATTTTTCTTTAACAAGGATAAAGTGCCTGCTGTATAAAATCTATATAAAACGTGAAAATGGAAATGCGTAAAACGAAAAAAGATATTTCAAACATTTTAAACATCCCGGATTTAATCTGTTGTTGGGATTTCAATGCCGCGCATCCTTACATTTCAAGAAGTGAGTATGCTTATGAATTGTTAGAGGGAAACGGAAAATCAGAGATAAAACAAGGCGGCATCATTGGCGATACTTCAATTGATATAAAAGAAGGACAGTACTTGTTTATACCAAGGAATAAATGTGCAGCATTGAACATTCATGGTAAAGATGCGCAAGTAACGGTGCTTGCCTGGCTAAAACGTCAAACTAAAAGTGTTTCTCAATGTGAAGCAGTGGCCGGCATGTGGAATGAAACAGAAAAACAAAGACAGTATTGTCTTTTCCTTAACCTGCAGTTATTTGAAAGTGGCGACCAGGTTTGCGGCCATATCTCTAGTGTGGGCGGGCCTACGCCAGGGCAACGATGGTGCATTGACGCATCTATAGGCGAGCATAAAGTGAATTATAATGAATGGAATTTTGTTGCTTTTACGTATGATGGTTTCAATATCAAATCTTATCTCAATGGAAAACTGGATGAAAGAGCGGGGAGAAATCCATACCATTATGATACCGGCATTTTTGATGGAAAAGAAAGCGGGTCAGACTTTACTGTGGCTGCTGTTCATCGTTCCAATGAAATGGGCAATGATTTTGTTGGACAACTAAGCGGGCTGGCAGTTTTTAAAAGGGCTCTGACTGATAAAGAGATTATGAAATTACACAAAGACTTTCCATTAACTGAAGGCTAATATTTTAAAAGGCAAATG
The DNA here is from genome assembly GCA_047602295.1 of Chitinophagaceae bacterium. Taxonomy (GTDB): domain Bacteria; phylum Bacteroidota; class Bacteroidia; order Chitinophagales; family Chitinophagaceae; genus JACMLD01. The sequence goes on from JASGHP010000001.1 coordinate 1,462,370, forward strand.
AAAGCAAACGTGTTTAAGGGTACGGTAGAAGTAATAGCAAGGGGCTTGCAGTTTCCCGAAGGCCCTGCATTTGCGCAAGATGGTTCTTTATGGTTGGTGGAATTGAAAGGGGAATGCCTGGTGCAATACGACAGCGGTTATTTAAAAAGGTTTCATGTAGGAGGCGCACCGAACGGGATAGCTATTGATAACAATAACAAGATATGGTTTTGCGATGCGGCAAGAAGCCAGGTTCGCATGTTTGATCCGCTTACACAACAAACTTCAGTTATGGCAAACCAGGTGGAGGGAGAAGAATTGACTAAACCAAATGATCTGGCTTTTGATAAAAGAGGCAACCTGGTATTTACCTGTCCTGGTGAGTCAAGAAAAGAGCCTACCGGTTATGCATGTGTGCTAATGAATGATGGCAGTGTGAAAAAAATAACAACCGGAAAATATTTTCCAAACGGTTTAGCATTTTCTGCCGATGGGAAAAGTCTTGTAATTGCTGAAACATATCAGCATCGTTTATGGATGGGGGATTGGGATGCAGAGAATGCGGTATGGACAAATGAAAAACCATGGTGTGCTATAGGAGGACCTGATGGACCAGGAGGGCCGGATGGGATGGCTTTTGATAAAAATGGAAATCTGCATGTTGCAGTATATGGGACCAGTTCTATTCGTGTAGCAAATAAAGATGGGATGTTGATTGATGAAATACCGTTGCCTGCAAAAAATCCTACCAATTGCGCATTTGATCCTTCGGGAAAATTAGGATTGGTAGTAACCGAGGCAGAAAAAGGCATTTTGCTTAGCATTAAGAAAGATAATTTTTAGAGAAAATATTTTTTAAATTTTAAATAGCATGTTATGAGCGTAGATCAGTATAAAAAGGAAGTGGGTATGATGAACCTTGAAAAGTTAATTGCACTTCGTGAAAATGTAGCTGATACCGTTTTCCCGGTGCCCGATAAAGAATTGCTTCAGCGTTTTGAACAATTGTATACAGGTGCAGTAAATGATGTTCTAAGAGAATTTTGTTTATTAAACCAGGCATTGCCGGGTCACATTGTTCCTTTACGTGAATACAGAACAGTTGCAGGCTTTGCTTTCACTGTTAAAAGTTCTCCCAATGCAATGATAAGCGGAGAAATGGAATATCGTGTTCAGATGCTGGATGAAATGAATGAAGGCAGTTTTGTAATTTGGGATACTACCAACGATACGCAGGCAACATTGTGGGGAGGAGTTATGACAGCAACGGCAAAGGGAAAAAAAGTAAAAGCTGCCTGTATTGATGGAGGCATACGTGATACACACCAGATATTGGAAGCAGATTTCCCGGTGTTTTATAAATACCGCATTTCAAATGGCAGTCTTGGAAGATGCCTTATTACGCATTACCAGATTACACTTTCTATTGGCGGTGTAACTATTAAACCCGGTGATATTGTATTAGGAGATATTGATGGTGTGTTGGTTGTGCCCCGTGCAATTGCATACGATGTGTTGCTTCGTGCAGAAGAAATAAAAGAAAATGAAAAAATGATTTTTGGTTGGGTAAAAGACGGGCAATCTATCCAGGATATCACTAAAAAAGGTGGCTATTTTTAAAGAATACCGATAGTGTCGACATCATCATTTGCATAATGGTATAGCAATGTTTTAGCGTCTTGCAATTTAATATATTTGCAAGCAACAAACGATGCGCAGCATTGCATATGTACGAAACCTTCTTTCGCAAATTCAATGAAAAAGTAATTCTTACAGAACAGGAAGAAGCCTTCATCCGGCAGCATCTTGCACATAAAAAACTGCGCAAAAAACAATACCTCTTGCAGGAAGGAGATGTTTGCAAATATGTTTGCCTGGTAGAAAAAGGCGCATTAAGATCTTATGTTTTGGATGAATCGGGCAATGAGCATATTACTGCATTTGCATTAGAGGGTTGGACTATGAGCGACCTGGCCAGCTTTATGCGCCAGGAACCTGCAACACTTAACATAGATGCATTAGAAGATACAGAGCTGGTACTTATCAGCAAACCTGCTCATGATGAACTGTTGCAGCAAATGCCTAAGTATGAAACTTACCTGCGTAAATTAGTAACGGATGCGTATATCGCTATTCAAAAGCGCACAACCGATATGATCAGCCTCTCCCTGGAAGATCGCTATAAATCCCTCACACAAATGTACCCCAACATAGTGCAGCAGGTGCCTCAACACATGATTGCTTCTTTTATGGGCCTTTCTCCCGAAACACTTAGCCGGCTAAGAAGCCGTATTGCAGCCAAAAAATAATATCTGTAGAAACAAGGCATGCCTTGTCCCTACAATAAAACCCTTGACAAATGTCAATGCTTTTTCTTGCGAATAGGCATTGGAGCAGGGGCATAGCCAATAGTAGTTTTGTGGTATAAAAAACAACACCATGAAACAAATAAATGCAAAAACAATCGTAGCAGGTTTATGTTTAATGATCTCCGTAAGCTTGTTGCAAAGCTGTCAGCAAAACAATTCACCAGTAGCAAGTTCAGATAGTTCTTTAGATAGTCTCAAAAAAATAGCAATGGAGCTGGTTGCTTCAAACGATACCATTGCAAGCCGTTTAAAAACTTTTGATGAACTGGACTTTGATGTATTCAGCAATCAGAAATGGGACAGGCTGAAAGAAAGCCATGCAGAAAACATAAAGGTTTATTGGCCCGATGGACATGTTGCTGAAGGCATCAATACACATATCGACGATTTGAAAAAACTTTTTGTTCATGCACCCGATACCAGGATTAAAGAACATCCTATTAGATTTGGTAATGGCAACTATACACTGGTAACCGGTGTATTTGAAGGTACTTTTACCAAACCAATGCCAATAGGAAATGGTAAATTTATTCAGCCCACTGGCAAAGCATTTAAAATGCCCATGGCAACAGTAGGTGTTTGGAAAGACGGCGTAATGATAGAAGAGCATCTTTTCTGGGACAATCAAACTTATGCAAAACAGATAGGGTTGCAATAATTGAAACAACCAATACTATGAAAAGAAAACAATTTGTAAAATCAATCATAATAGGAGCAACGGGTATGACAAGTTTATCGGCTTTCAAAAATTTTACGGATGACTTGCAAGAGCAGGAGCAGTTGATGCCAGTGTTATTTGTAGGCCATGGTTCACCAATGAATGGAATTGAAGACACGGAATTCAGCAGAAGGTGGACACAGATGGCAAAAGAAATAACTGTGCCTGCTGCAGTATTAGTGGTCTCTGCGCACTGGTTTACGCAAGGCACAAAAATTACTGCCATGGAATTTCCGCAAACCATACACGACTTTGGCGGATTTCCTCAAGCGCTTTTTGATGTGCAGTATCCTGCGCCAGGCAATCCTGCATTGGCAAAAGAAACAGCAGACTTGCTTCATTCTGCCCATGTAGAACTTAATCACGATTGGGGATTGGATCACGGAACATGGACTATTGTAAGGCATATGTATCCGCAAGCCAATATACCTGTGCTGCAATTAAGCATTGATTATACAAAAGGCCCGCAATATCATTATGAACTGGCGAAAGAACTTTTTGCATTGAGAAAGAAAGGTGTGTTGATCATCGGTAGCGGCAATATGGTACATAACTTAAGAATGGTTGCATGGGATAAACTGAACGAAATAGATTTTGGATTTGATTGGGCAAGAAGTATGAACGAGAAATTTAAGTCTTCGATTCTCTCTGGCGATTATAAGCCGCTGATTAATTACGCAAGTATGGGAAGAGAAGCAATGCTTGCTATTCCTACGCCAGAGCACTACCTGCCTTTGATGTATACATTGGGATTAAAGAATGAAAAAGATGCTGTCAGTTTTTTTAATGACAAAGCTGTGGGTGGATCACTTACTATGACATCTGTTAAATTGGGGTAATGAATTTTAGTGCAGGCTTATTGAAAATTTTAATTTTTAGTGCAGGGTTTATAAAGAACGAGGCTATGACAAACACAAGCGTAAATGAAGTTTCTTCTGACGAGATGCAAAACGGCACACTGCAATATTTGATAAAAACACCGCAGGTAAAACCAGTAAAAAGTAAAGCGATTATACTTTTGCATGGTGTAGGGAGCAATGAAAAAGATTTATTTTCCCTTGCACAACAACTGCCGGAAGATTTTTATGTTATCGCTCCACGCGGGCAGTTTGTATTAGGTGAGGGAAGGTTTGCCTGGTACCAGGTTGATTTTTCTTCTGACAAGCCTGTGTTTAATAAAGACCAGGAAATGTCCAGCAGGAAAATTATTGCCGCATTTATTGAAGAGATAAGATTGAAGTATAACATAGAAGAAATATACCTGGGCGGTTTTAGCCAGGGTGGCATAATGAGTTATAGCGTCGGACTTACCCATCCAACTGAAGTTAAAGGTATTATTGCTTTAAGCGGAAGACTGTTGGAAGAAGTAAAACCTTTTGTTGTAGCAGGTAAAGATCTGCAGCAATTGAAAGTTTTTGTTGCACATGGCACACAAGACAATACTTTGCCCATTCATTATGCAAGGGAAGCAAAAGATTACCTGAAGCAATTGCAAGTACCTTTGCATTATACAGAATACAATATGGGCCACCAGGTAAATGCAACTGAAATAGCTGATTTGAAGCAATGGCTGAATAAAAATTTTTAACATGCCGCACAGAAGCCATAGATCAGAAAAGATATGCTGTACAAGGGAGTGACACAACGATGCTGAATAAAGAGCCGCTGCCGGCTCTTTATTTTTATACTCTTTAGTGCTAATCACCATCTTCCACCACGCAATGAATATTCTTTGCGTCTATCGCTTCTATGCGTAGCTTATCACGGTTGCAGCGCCATGCTTTTTGTACAATTGTTGTTGTCTTTTTATTGCCTGCTTTTACAATGGCAATAATAATTTGCCCTTGGGTGCTTCCTTCAGAGCAGCCAGCAGTTCTAATGTCCCAGTCGGTAGCAATATTTTTTATTTCGATAGCGTCAATCACTACATATAATTCTGCAGGGCCATCAACATGTGCGGTATAAAGAACCAATGCATCTTTCCCTTTGAAGTAAATAGTAAGAAACTGTGGCCTGCCATCATTAGCATCTGTAATTAAATCTCCCTGTCGCCATGTATAACCTTTTAGCCAGGGAATAGATTTTTCATCGGTGTATTTCTTGCCTAATACATTTTTATGTGTTCCGGCAAATTTACCCTGTGCTGCGGCAGATGCACAAAATAAAACTGTTGCCAATAACAGTGAAGTCATTCTTGCTATCATAATAATCCTATTTGTTTTTATTATTCAGAATAAATTCTGTAACCGCTAAACTCGCCTCCGCGGATATTGGCCGATACTCCTCCACCATCGCACAGTATGGAGATAACATGAATACTCAAACGATCGCCTGCAGTAAATTTTTTGCTAAATGAGAAAGCTGTATTGAAGTTTCCTCCTGCCGCACTGCCGGGAGCCATACCACTAAAACTTTGCACTGTTTCACGATCGTTTTTCATAATCATTACTGTGGCAGAAGCAGGTGCGCCCCAATTGCAACCAAAGTCATTCCATAGAAGGTTGAAGGATAAAAAGTACAAACCGTTATTAGGTACTACAAATTCATTGCTTCCTAAAGAAAACGCATTACCATCATTATAATTTAACGATTGAAATTGCACCTTTGATGTAACACCCGACAAAGACCGTGTGATAACCGCCTCGAAAGCACATTTTGGAGGGGGAGGAGGTGGAAGAACATGCTGGTCTGTTGCTAATACCTGCGACTGGTTTACTAATACCTTATCATTTGCAGATTTTTTTTGCACATCCAATGTTTGCGCTCCAGCTTTCATGCCCTGTAACAGCAGGCAAAAGAAAAACATCACTGTACAACTTTTGATATATTTTTTCATGTTGTTGTTTTGAATGAAGAAGGATAGAGGGCGAAAGGCTTATGGCGTAAGGTTTATGGTATAAGGTTTAGGGCGTAAGGGATATGCTATAAGGTTTACGGCTGATTTAGATAATAAGCAGGTTGCACTTATGGAGCCTTAAACCCTCTACCCTAAACCTCATGCCTTACACTTTAAACCATATACCTATGTCCTTATCTTACCGGTATCGTCAATACTTTTTGATCTCCCGTAAACCTGAAGAAAGGTTTGGGGCCATCGGGTGTACGTACAATTTCAAAATTGCCGCCATTGGTTAACACAAATGAATCCAGGTTCCAGTTGTCGCCACCAATGCCTCCGCCAAATGTGGTAGTGAGCGTAATATTTTTTACCATAGATTTTGAGATGGCACGATTGAGTGTAAGCGGCACTGTTTCTTCATAATTATCTACCCATCTTGCCAGTCCGTTTACATTTTGAAATGTTTGAGAACTGCCATCATTGTAATTAATGGTTAAATGAACATTGTCGCTTCCGCCGCGTAAGTCATCTCCACCAGTGCGAAATGTCGCATATATATGCCTGATAGATCCATCCGGTTCATTGGCTGCCAGCGCAGAAATATCTGGTGGGTTTTTAGGAATATATTTTTTGTCAACAAAATAAGTGCGCCATGTCTGGCTCGCCTCCACACTAAAAAAACATTTTCTTGAAATATCCGGTACAAGTGTTTGCGAACCATTGGCAAAGTTTGGATTGTAGATAATGATCTTCATGTCTTGTATGTGTGCACCTTTATCTCCCCTGTAGCGACCGGCTGCATAACCAATGGCAAGTACCTGGTGGTCGCCACTTTTTTGCCCTGCAAAATTTGTAGTGCCGCCTTCGTATAAACCAAGTGGTGCGGGATTGCCGGCATCAATCAATTCTTTTAACTCTTGCCAGCGGCCGCCACCGGTGCCAGCCAATCCCCATTCAAAAAATTCTGCATCACGCCAGCCAAAAGGATTTGTTCGCAACTCCACCCATTTATCCATCTGGCAATTAAGCGTAGTGTTTTGCCGATCGTATATATATGACTGTAAGGGTGTGCGATTGGCAGGTGTATAAGTTTGTGTAGGAACTGTTTTATTAGCCCGGAAATAATCATAAGCGCTATATACCATGCCACCACATAAACCACCATAACGATAGCTTGCATCTACACCCTGGAATGTATTGATAAAATGAAAGCCCATAGAAGCTGCATCAAACCTGGTGGCCCTTCTTCCATCGTTGCCCCATTTGATCAGTTGCCATTTTTCATTGTCAAGATTGCTAATGGTATTTTGAAACGAAACCAAGAGCCCATCAACCATGCGTTGATCTTTTACAGCAATGTATTTATTAGTCTTGCTCATGATGGTGTAGAAACCTTCGGGCAGTTCTACCAATTGCCACAATTGCGCATCGTCGTTGCTTTCATTGTCAAGCGTTGGAACTAAAACCGCTTTTTGTGTAAGGAATAAACCAGAGGAGGATTGTATTTTAAAAAAGCCAGGATCTTTGGGAATGAATTTCCAGGTTTGCTCATTATCGTTATTGCGAAAGTTTGAATAATAAATTGATGAACCCACAGCCGGCCCATGACCAGATGTATTAATGGTTAAATAGCGATAGTCTTTATTAGAGCGGATGAGAAAGCTTCCCTGGCTGAGATAAAGTTCATCTGCAGTTAAAATTCTTGTGTTGGCGATGCTTGTTGCTTTTACGGCAACCAATTGTGTTTGCGCAAATGAGTGAAATGAAGTTGACAGGCAAATCGTGAAAATTATCAACAACATTTTTATTGAAGTATTCATAAAATGGTTGTTTAAGAGTGAATGAGTAGTTACAAGGCAATTAGAATATGATTGGATGCATTGTTGGTTTCGCTGATTTCGTTTACAGCTCTGTCTGCATCCGCTTCTGCATAAACGTTTAGTTTTTTAAGTGTTCCTATTGAAGAGAGCAATACTTTAAAGGTGAATACGCCAGTGTAAGATTGACCCGCGTTAATGGCCGGTACATCTAAAATATTGTCGAACTGTTTCCAACCACCTGTGCCATCTCCATTTTGGAAGAAAGCTACTATCCTTGTTGACGGAGCTTTTGTTTGCCCGCTGTTTTGTACCGTAATGTTTAGTTTCACATACTCTGCTTTAACATCGGTCATTAATGTAGCACCCGCAAAAATGATATTGCTGATGAGCAAGTCTGCAGGTTTAATGTTTGGAATATTAGGTGTTGGCAATGATGGTTTACCTGGCTGACCGGTTGGTTTCTGTACAGGTTGCAGTGTTTGAGAAAAGGAACTGCTGATGAAGATTGTTAGTAGCAAACAAAACAGGAATATCTTTTTCATGGCAATAAGTTTAAAGTGAAATGGTAATGTTGCGTTGAACTGATGTATTGTTATTTTCATTTGATTCGGCAATTACGTTACCCCAGTCTGCAACGACTTGTATAGGCAACGAGTAAGTGCCGGCACCCAAATCAGCCAAAGGAATATGAAATACATAGCTACCGGAAAGTGTTGTGTTGCCAGGAATGGCACCGATGCTGACATCATTTCTTGCGCCAGCGAAATAGTAACCATGCGTACTCTCTCTTCTAAAATCGAGATGAAGTTTGCTTGGAGGTGCAGTGGCGGCACTATTGTTTTTAACGTTGACGCTAACAGTTAGCAAGTATTCGCCAGTTGCTGTATTGCGCTGACTGGAAAACAAATTGATATTGGTGATCTCAAGGTCTGGTCGTATTGGCGGAATGTTAGGTGTAGGTAACTCTGTTTTACCGGGCTGACCATTCAATGGTTTTACTGGTTTTAAAGTGCCTTGTGCAAAACCTGTAATGCAGGCAACGAAACAGGTTATTAATACAATTATCTTTTTCATGCTTTTAATTTTTTGGTTTATAATTTTTTTGAGATGTACCGATGCTTTTGCATAAGCATTCATTAATTGCAATTTTGTGCATAAACCTGCATTAACAACTGGCTTTTGCGTGCAGCGGCTTCTGCAACATTTGTATACTGCTGATCTATTTGCACCATCCTTGCCTCTATTGTTTGAAGAGAAGCTAATTGTTGTTGGGCGCAGTCAAGTTTGTGCTGATAACTGCCATCACCAGGATGTTCAGCCATGGCGCTTTGAATAGAGCATATTTTTACTTTCGCTTCCAATTGACTCTGTTTTACCACAATCAAAGGATTTGCAGTTCCCATAAATGCTTTTTGTGCGCCTCTATCCTGCATTAGATTTCCCTGTTGTGCCCTGCGCAGGTTTTCTTCCTGTACACGCACATTTTCTCTTCTAAAATTGATGACTTCCATTTCTTCGCTCTGGCAATGCCTGTGACTTTGAATAGCTGCTTCATCCCTGTTTATTTTTTCTGTTTCTGCTCTTAGGCTTTCCAAGCCCTTTGCGTAGAAATCAGCTTCCATTAATTTATAATTGCTTGGGTCGAAACATACATGGCATCTTTCTATGTTGGTAATCTTTGTATAGCTGCTCAGGTTGGTTCTTTCGCATAAAATAAATGGACCAAAGTCTGTTTGTATGATTCCTACACCAAATGCACCTATAAGTTTTTGCACTTGTAACGTAGGCGGCAAGACAGTTCTATAGTCGGCAGTGTTTATATACCAGATAGTTGGCTCATCGCTTCGTTTGTATGCCTGTGCGTTCATAGTGCCGTACACGTAGCTGCGGCGTTCTGTTTTACGACTTAGTGGTGCAGCAGTAATGTTATTCATTTCCACATAATCCTGTTGTTCTGTATTTGAAGTGGAAACCAAATGATCAATGCCCTCTCCGCGACTGGCCTTATGATTGTGGTACATGTAGATGTTATTCATCTTGTAGCTGATAACTGTAAATGTGAAATCTTCCGTTTCGGGCATAAGCACATTTATAGAACCGCCGCGACTAGGTCTTGTATAACCAATATAACCATCGGTAGTATTAATAAAAACAGCAGTTAAACGGCTAAGGCTGCCAAAGTTTAGTTCCACTTCCATCATTACATCAAAACAGAATTGCTGGCGGGGTATAATTCTATGTTCCTGGTCTGCACTTCTTAAAATGGGTGCATGAATTAATTGTGCTGTAGTTTGTGATACGCTTGTTGGATTGGAATCCCAAATAGTACGGGCTGTATCACGCCGTTGACGTGGTTGTGCATTTGATGCAATAACGCCCAAAGAAATTAAGGCAAGCAAAATATATTTTTTCATGTTGGTAGTTTAATTGTGCTGTAATGGAGGTTTCAATAGCATTTATAGCTTAACAAATTCTACCCGACGGTTTTTAGCTTTGCCTGTTGCGCTTGCATTATCTGCCACTGGTTGGCTTGAGCCTTTGCCATCGGTTTGAATTCTTTGATCTGCTATGCTGTAGTTGTCCAGCAAATATTTTTTTACGGCTGCTGCGCGGCGTTTAGATAAATCAAGATTATTGCTGGCTGTTCCATCGCTATCTGTGTGTCCTGTTATTTTTATATTGAGCGAAGGGTTTGCTTTTAATGCATCTCCAAATTGATTGATAACGGAGTAAGAAGAAGTTTTTATTACATCACTGTTTACGTCAAACAAAATATCATTGGTTACAGCTTTGCCTTCATCCATCAGTTGTTTAATAAGAAGACTGCGTGCATCAACATCTGCACTGGCTATACGCACATTGCCTATCAACATGCCAAGCTCTGATGCGGGAACAACATAGTTATTGTTTAAGAAAAAGTTGTTGCGCATCTCAGTAGTGATGGCCCTGGGCAGATCAATCAGCTTATTCTCATCCAGGTAGATGCGAATGCGGGTTTTATTAAGCGCCATTGAAACATGCAATACTTTATTGGCATAGGTGGTAATAGGAAAATCACTTTTGTTACCCACTATATCATTCTTTAAACCATACTCTATTGCTTTACCATCTGTTTCTGTGTAGCGGCTGATATTCATAAAAAAACGATCCTTGTAAAACATATCTTCTTTCAGTATATCATGAACGTTGGTAATGCCAAATTGAATGAAGGGCGTAGTATGCTGTCCGTCTGCCTGCAGAAAAAGATCAAATTGTATAGTACAGTTTTCCGGAAGTGCTTTGTCCAATACAGGATTAATGATTGAATTGTGCACTACTTCCAGCCATCTTCCATCCAAACCAGGTACAGTAACTACTTTACCGCTACCATTGGTATTCCATTTGGCAGGAAAGTCGCCCATGGCATCTGCGCTAAAATCATCACTGAAGATTAGATTGGTGCCAGGCACAAAATCTGAGAAGCTATTGGTTTGATTATATGCTGGTGTTGCAGCAGGAGTATCGTTAGAATTGTTATTCGGAGATGTATTAACCGCAGGCTGATTATTAACAGTATAACCAGTATTATTCTGCACTTGCGTATTATCATTTTGCGCAGGAATATTTCCGTTGTCTGTTTGCTGGCCTTTCTTTGGTTTCTTTTTAAACAAGTTTGAGATAGCTCTATCTGTTTTGCTAAACGCACTATCAACGCTATTGTCTACCCGTTGATCTATTTTAACATTGGCATCGTTGGTGGCACGGTCTTTAACTCTTTGACCAAGCGTTTGAGAGAAACTATAGCCACCAAAGAAAAAGCACATTATCGTTATAAGAAATATCCGTTTCATGGTTTGTGTTTTTGGATAAGTGAAAGAGAAATTGTTTTTGATGATGAGCATATACCCTGAATTATTGCTCTGTAAAAATGCAGACAAAAATGACTTGAGTCAATTACACAATCGGGGAGTAGCCGCGGAGACACTAGAGGGCACGGAGGTTGCGCAGGGTTTTATTACTATGCTATTATAGTAAGTATAGCCAGCGTATTTTATTTTTTGTATCCTTGGCTAAAAGAGGTAGAATGTTGATAAGCTTAATTCGATATCGTAATGAATTTATCTGTGCCTTTGCTTGAGTGAATGTAATCTCAATGAAAATTTCTGCGCCCTTGAGGCTTCGCGGTTAGCAAATTCGCCTTAATGTAATCTCCGTGAAACCTCTGTGTCCCCATGTCTCCGTGGCTAGAAGAAGGTCAATCGAAGTTTACAATTTTATGGCGGAGTGCTTTTGCAACAGCTTCCGTTCCGCAGTTAACATGCAGTTTGTGATAAACGTTTTGAAGATGTTTTTTAACAGTGTCGAGGCTGACACTGGTTTTATCTGCAATCATTTTATAAGAATTGCCTTTTACTAAAAGTTCAAGTATTTCTTTTTCCCTTGCTGTAAGTTTGAATTGTTCTGAGCCGGCTTTTGCCTGCCGGAAATGCTGAAATACTTTTTGTGCCACAAAAGGGCTCATGGGTGCACCACCCTGCATTACATCCAATAAGGCATTGATAAGTTGCAGCGGACTTGTATTCTTCAGCATATAACCATCTGCACCAGCGCAGATAGAATCAAAAATGCGGTTGTCATCGTCAAACACAGTATGCATCACCACTTTCACAGCCGGGCTTTTATCTTTAATTCTTTTTACGCCTTCAACGCCACCTATGCCTGGCATGTCAATATCCATCACAACAAGATCTGCATCGTATTCTATTACTTGCTTATCTGCTTTATCACAATCGGGAAAAGCAGCCACCACCTGGAAGTTTGATTCATCATTCAATAACATCTCCAGTGATTGGCGTAAACGTGTATTGTCTTCAAAAATGATTAACTGGTAAGGCATAATGATAAAAGTAATCAGTTTGGCCGAAATAAAATATTACCCATTCGGGTAATGCCATCAGGTATGTTTCATCTGTAAAGATATTGAGGTGCCCTTGCCGGGCGAAGAATGAATACTAATATCAGCACCCGATGCCTCTGCCCGCTGGCGCATATTTCGAAGGCCATTACCGGTTTTAAGAGATGCTTCATCAAACCCATTTCCATCGTCTTTTACCAAAAGATGCACCACTGTATTATCGGATGTGATTTTTACAAGAGCATTCTTAGCACCGGAGTATTTTGCAAGGTTGTTTACAGCTTCTTTAAAAATAAGATAAAGGTCACGCCTTTGCGTCATGCTTAAATTTAAAGTACTGCCCGGCAAAGGCAGTTCAAAAGATCCGTTTATATTTTTACCATCAAACATATCTGCACCGTATCTTTTCATACGGATGAACAGGCTTTCTGCATCATCATATTTTGGGTTGATGTTCCATACAATATCAGAAAGGGATTCGCTGATGCGCTGTATATCTTCTGATGCCCTGGACAAATAATCTTTTGATTTTTCAGGCTGTGCCAGGTTGCGTTTGGCAAGTTCATTAAGGATGTTGATATTGCTTAACGATGCACCAATATCATCGTGCAAATCCTGGCTGATGCTGTTGCGCATATTCAATAATCCTTTTTGCTGCTCTAATTTCTTCTTGAGTTGGTAGCGATTGAAGAGTATTGCGCCTAATAAAATAATCAGTACAAGACCGCCCAGTAAAAGATTGCGCACCTGTTTCTGGTTTTGAATTTCTTTTTCTTTCAGCGTTTTTTCTTTTTCTGCCAGTTCCAATTGCTGTTGCCCGGTTCTTGCCAGCAGTACTTGCTTTTCCAGTGATTCCCCCTGCTGTTTTATCTTCAAATCCTGCAGTTCTTTTTCTTTTGATAATAACTCTATTTCATTTTGTTTTTTCTCTGCTTCAGCTTTATTGCCCGCCAGCAAAGCCTGTTGCTTTTCTATCTGAAGCGATTTTATTTTCTGATCCGTATTCAGCCTGCTTATCTCGTTGTCTTTTTTCTCTGTTTCATAACGGGTCTTTATTTCTTCAATCTTTGCAGTGGTGCTGGTGGCGGCAATGGTATCGCGGAAGCTGATGAATTTTTTATAGTTATCATAAGCGTTTTTAAAATCATTGTGAGAGGTGTAAAAAGAACTCAACTTTTCATATGCATTGCCTATGTTCTCTTTATTGTCAAGCCGTGTAGCCAAGGCAAGTGCCTTCATGTAATAATTAACAGATGCTATTGAATCGCCGGTTACATTGGCAAGATTGCCTGCTGCCACATACAGCCTGGATAATAATTGAAAATTGTCTGTTTGTTCAAAAAGAGGAATCGCTTTTGATTGCCATAATAAAGCAGCTTTAAAATCTTTGGTGCGATTGTAATACGCAGACATGCCGGAGTATGCACCTGCTCTTATCTTGGGGTTGTTAATCTGCTCTGCATATTTTACAGATTGCTGCAAATGCGGCAATGCCTGTTGATAGTCTCCTTTTAAAATGTATAACTGTCCAATGTTAACATGCGTAATAGCAAGACCCGGCAGATCATTCAGGCGTTCTCTTATGGCAATACTTTTTTTCTGGTAATCTATAGCCTCATCTGTTTTGCCCATTAAATAGAACAAAGAAGAAATATTGCTGTAAGTTTCTCCCTGGCCTTTTTCATTGTTTGTTTTTTCATACAAACGCAGTGCTTTAAAAAACCATTCGCTGGCTCTTTCTTTATCTGCTTTTGCGAGATACATGGAAGCAAGATTGCTGTAGACTTCTGCAGTTTTTTGTGATTGTTGTTTTTCCAGTCCATAGGTAAGCGCCAGGTTAAAATTCTTTTCAGCGTCTGCATATTTACCCTGCTCTGTACAATAGATGCCAGATCTGTTCCAGTAATTAATATACAGACCTGTATCTTTTAATTGTGTGATTAGTGAAAAAGCGACAGAATCATTTTTCTGTAAGTCAGACCATTTGCCTGTAGCCAGCATTACTTCAGATATCCTGTCGTAAGATGCAGCTTCACCTGGTTTATATCTTGCCACAGCAGCAATATGCAATCCATCGCGTGCCAAAGCGGTTGCAGAATCATAACTGGCATGTTGTGTTAAAACATCGGCACGGTGCAGCAAATCAGTAACCCGTAGTGAGTCTGGGCTTTTTACTTGTGCATTGGCTGAAAAGAAAATGAAAAGGCAGGCACAACAGGTGATATATAGCAATAGTTGGCGGATAAAAATATTTTTTAAAAGGTAGACAAATTCCCGGAAACAGCAAGTACCACTTTAGTGCCATAACATAGCCAGGCCAGGTTGTTTTTTATTATCTTGCCATTATGAGAAAAGGCACTTTCATAATCGCATTGTCTTTATTGTTAAGCCTTGTTTGCGCAAATAGCCAGGGACAAAACAACATTTCTTATAGCAATACTGCTATTATACCTGTTCTAAAACTGGAAGAAGACAGTTACGACTGGTGGCAACGTCATGCAGATGTAATGCACACTAAAGATTCATTGAACCCGCAGATTGTACTCATTGGCAATTCCATTACTCATTTTTGGGGCGGCTTGCCATTATTGAAAAACAGAAACGGTTCACCCAGAAAACCTAATGGCCCTGAATCGTGGCAGGCATTGTTTGGCAATCATCGTGTGTTAAACCTTGGTTTTGGTTGGGACAGAACACAGAATGTTTTGTGGCGAATTGATAGCGGTGAACTGGATAATCTTCATCCGAAATTGGTGATCATTGAGATTGGTACCAATAATACCAGCAATACAGAACATGCACGCATTAATACCGCTGCTGAAATTGCCGCAGGGGTAGCTGCTATTTGTGAACGGGTACATGCAAAAGTTTCAAAAGCAAAGATTGTGTTGATGGCAATTTTTCCAAGAGAGCAATCAGCTACGCATCCACGCAGGGTGCTTATTAATGAAACCAATGTATTATTGCAAGCCTATGCAAAAAAATCGAAGTTGATATTCATTGATACAAGCAAGGAATGGTTAACGCCGGATGGAGAAATGTTGCCAGGCCTTACTTCAGATTTAACGCACCCAACAGAAAAAGGATATACCATATGGGCAAATGCAGTTCGTAAATATGTAAATGAGGTGGGTGATAAATAAAATGATTGATAAAGGCTTTTGCTATTAAATTATAAAGTCAATATGTTTAAGTCAATAAGAAGGTTTGGTTGGTTTGTTCTATTCATTTTTTCTAACAGACTTTTTGCTCAAGATACTATTCGCATCAGCGATTTTGGTTACGAGCCTGGTTCAAGAATAAATGCTGTTCCGTTTGTGCAACGTGCAATAGAAGCTTGTAAAAAATTAGCTAACCCGGTTTTAGTGTTTCCCAAAGGACGTTATGATTTTTGGCCGGAGTATTGCGATGAGAAAAAATATTACGAGTCCAATACTGATGTCATTCCTTTCAGGCGTTGCCCTATCCTGTTGCAGCAAATGCAAAAAATGGTTTTTGATGGAATGGGTTCTGAGTTTGTTTTCCATGACAGGATGCAACCGCTTACCATTGATAGCAGCCAGCATATAATCATCAAAAACATCAGCATTGATTGGGATCTGCCATTAATTGCGCAGGCAAAAATTGAAGCAGTAACAGATCAATACATTGATATCTCAATTAACGTATTGGAATCTCCTTATGTAATTGAAAATGGAAAAGTTTTTTTTGTGGGTGAAGGATGGAAGAGCCGCATGAGCGATTGGGGTATAATGGAATTTGATAAAGACACAAAGTTGATAGCGCCTCAAACAGGTGATGAATCATGCCTGGGTGCAGGTTACGATAAATACATGGCGGAAAATATCCGTTATGGGCTGATAAGGTTGAACTACAACTTTAAACGTAAACCGGCTTTGGGCAATTATCTTGTGCTTAGGCACAGTGCAAGAGATCACGCAGGTGTATTTGTGGTGAATAGCAAAGATGTTAGTGTTGAGAATGTAAATGTTTATCATACTGCAGGCCTGGGCATATTAAGCCAATACTCAGAGAATCTTTCTTTCCGTAATGTGCAATGCGTACCTAATGCAGCAAAACAAAGAATATTCAGCGGACATGATGATGGCCTGCATTTTTCTAATTGCAAAGGAAAGATTGTAGTTGATAGTTGCCGCTTTCTGGCGTTGATGGATGATCCTATTAATGTACATGGCACCAGTGTGCGGGTGATGAAAAAGCTTAATGATCGAACTGTCTTGTGCAAGTTTATGCATGAGCAAAGCATTGGTTTTACATGGGCGGGTAAAGGAGATACCGTGGGTTTTATCGAGAACAATTCGATGCGCACATTTGCTAATGGTGTGGTGCAATCATTTAAGCCGATTGATTCAACGCTTTTTGAATTGACGTTTGCAGAAACGCTTCCCGCGGCATTGATTGTTGGTAATGCAGTGGAGAATCTTGCGTGGACGCCGGATGTAATCATTCGCAACAGTTTTTTTGGAAGCAACCGTGCAAGGGGCATATTGGTTACTACTCCTGGAAAAGTGCTAATTGAAAACAATGTTTTTGAATCAAGCGGTTCGGCCATTCTTATATCAGGTGATGCAAATGGCTGGTATGAATCCGGTGCCGTGAAAGATGTTACCATCAGGAACAACAGTTTTAATGAACCCTGCATGACTTCTATGTACCAGTTTTGCGAAGGCATCATCAGTATTTTTCCTGAGATACCTAAGCCAGACAGCACCAAACCATTTCATAAAAACATTCACATAGAAAACAATACTTTTCATCCGTTTGATTATCCTGTATTGTATGCTAAATCAACCGATGGGTTGTTTTTTGTAAACAATACCATTGTACGTTCAAACCGTTTTCAACCATTTCATCATCGCAAAGACATGATTACAACAGCTTATTGTAAAAACGTACAAATAGCGGGCAATACCATGCAAGGAGAAGTCCTGGGAAAAAACATCAGGCTCGTTTCAATGAGAGCGTCAGAGTTGAAACTTGCGCCAAAGCAGGGGATAGTAGTGAGTAAATAAAAATTGAACTAGCTCACTGATTAATTCAAGAAAAAATATTTATTGCGAATAATTTTTTGATCAAAGATTCATTCACGCACTAACGCAAAACATTCTTATATTCATTCCAATAAAATAATTTTTTCAGCATATGCTTTTCCATTTGCATGCGCATGCGGTTGATACTGGTAAATCTACTCGTAACCATTCGGTATTATTTGCTTTCTTTTTATTTGGTATTACAAGTTGGATGCTTTTGTGTGTATCTGTTGCCAATGCACAGGTAGCGCCTATCGTTCCATCTGAAACAGTATTGCAAGCATCTTTTAGTGCAAACGATTATAAAGCGTTTCAGCATCCGGCAAAAGTCTTTTACCCGGAAACATGGTTTCATTTTATTGGTGGCAATGTGTCAAAGAAAGGTATCACTGAAGATCTGAATGCCATTGCTGGCTCAGGCATTTCTGGTATCCAGCTTTTTCATGGACAGTTTGGTGGTGCATGGCCAGGTGTTAGTCCGCAAATTGCTTGTCTTAGTCCGTTGTGGGAAGATGCTATTAAACATACTGCGCAAGAGTGCAGGCGTCTTGGATTGAGGTTCACCATGCAAAACTGCCCGGGATGGGCAATGGTGGTGGCCCGTGGATAACGCCTGCCAATGCAATGCGGCAACTGGTGTATAGCCGAACAGATATTGAAGGTGGGAGAAACATAAGAGTCTTGCAGCTTGCACAACCGCAACCTTCTGGCGAGCCCTGGAGAGATTATAAAGATATTGCCGTACTGGCATTTCCCACACCGGCAGATGACTCTGCAAAAGCGCTGGTGCCAGTTGCTGTATTGGGCGATAGCAGTATTGCGTGGAATAATTTTCTTATCAAAGCCTCAGATAAACCAGTTCGCCTTGCTGCAGCATCAACTACTCATCCTTATACAGCGGAAATTTTATTTGCTGCACCCTCTATCATTAGAACACTTCAGTTGCCCAGCGTAAATAGCCTGGCTCATGCATGGAACTACGAGCCTGGTGTTGCCATAAAGCTAGAAGCTTTTTTGCCTAACGGCGAAATACAAACGATATTGAATACGACAGTCCCCAAGGCGAATTTTCAGGATCATGAACCGGTTACTTTATCCTGTATTGAGGCAGGCGCTGCAAAAAAGTTCCGGCTAACAATTGAGAACAAGCACGACATGAGCATTGGCCTCATCCGTTTTTTCTCTGCTGCACGAAAAAATAATTGGGAATCGGAAGCCGGGTTCACATTGCGCAGTATTAATAGAAACGAACAAAGTTTGCAGCAACCCATCAATACAACTATAGATCCATCTGCAGTAGTTGATATCATTCAGTTTGCAGATACTAGTGGTCATCTTTCGTGGACAGCACCTGCAGGGCATTGGACAATTCTGAGGATTGGTCATGTTAATTCAGGTAAACAAAACGGACCAGCGCCGCCAGAAGGAACGGGATGGGAAAGCAACAAACTTGCTGTTGATGGTGCGGAAGCACATTTTGCAGGTTATATAGGCCGATTGTCTGCTGATGGTGCAGCGGTTGGTAATGGATTATTGAAGGGCATGTTGATGGACAGCTGGGAATGCGAAACGCAAACCTGGACGGCTGATATGGAAAATGAATTTGGCAAAAGAACCGGTTACACACTTAAACAATGGATGCCTGCAATCTTTGGTTTTGTTATGAAAGATCCAGAAACGAGTTTTCGTTTTTTGCGTGATTGGCGATCAGTCATTAATAAACTTTTTGTAAATAATTTTTATGGAAGGATGGCGCAACTGGCAAAATCAAGACAGTTAGCTGTTTCTTATGAAACCGCTGCGGGAGATGTTTTTCCCGGTGATATAATGGAGTATTACAAATTTGCTGATGTGCCTATGTGCGAGTTTTGGCAACCATTATCTGATGGTTTTGTAGGCTCGCTCAATTTTAAGCCGATTAAACCTGCGGCTTCTGCTGCACATTTGTACGGCAAGCCCCGGCTGGGTGCAGAAGCGTTTGCTTCGTTTGCACTTACCTGGGATGAACATTGGCAGATGTTGAAAGAAGTGGCCAATGTTAACATAGCAGAAGGCGTAACACATTTGATTTATCATACCTATACACATAATCCACTTGCAGATTCATTGGTGCCAGGTACTTCTTTTGGTGCGGGAATAGGTACTCCTTTTCTGCGGCAGCAAACATGGTGGAAGCATATGCCTTCACTCAATACTTACTTTGCAAGATGCAGTTATTTGCAGGAGAGGGGCAAACCTGTTTCAGATGTGTTGTGGTATTTGGGCGATGAAATTGATCACGTGCCCAACCAGCAGGCTCCTTTCCCGGAAGGATTTAAATATGATTATTGCAACCCGGATATATTATTAAACCGTTTGTCGGTTACTAACGGCATGCTGCAAACGCCAGAAGGTATTCAGTACCGTGTGTTGTGGATACCTGCTGCTGAACATATGTTGCCTGAAACATTGGAAAAAATTCAATCCTTACTTAATGCCGGTGCTACCATTATAGGCAATGCTCCCGTTAGCCTTGCCACACTTAGTCAACCCGCTACAGCTTTGCAACGTTTTAATACTGTGGTAAAAAATATCTGGGGTGATGCGGATTACAAAGGATTGCGCAAAGTGGGCAAAGGAACGTTAGTATCCGGAACAGATTTGGCAGAAGCCTTGTTGCTGCTGGGCCTTACGCCTGATGTAACAGGTGGCAATGCTTTGTGGACGCATCGTAAAACAAACAATGCAGACTGGTATTTTGTGGCCGCTCCCAAAGGCAGCTCATTTAAAGGAACATTAAGCTTTCGCAGCCAGGGCGATGCTGAATTATGGGACCCGGTTACCGGCACTATAAAACCAATCAATGCTTTGTTATCAGGTACACGCAGCAATGTGTTCCTGGATATGCCACAGGGTGGTTCCTGCTTTATTGTGTTTCGTCATGATGCGAGTCACAAGCTTGTAACACCAATGGATAAACGTATTTACAATATTGCGCTAACAGAACCCTGGGTATTGAAATTTCCATCGGGATGGGAAGCACCGGACTCCTTGCAATTGCGTACGCTGGCAGCCTGGAAAGATCTTGATATTAATGCTGAAGCCAAAGCATTTTCAGGAACGGTTAGTTATTTCACACATTTTCGTATAGATAGTTTGCAAAAAGGAGCAACTTATAATCTGAAACTTGGTTCCGTAAACATGATTGCAAAAATGACATTGAATGGTCAGCCTGTAGGCACTGCCTGGTGTGAACCATATACAATTGATTTATCACCTGCCATCAGACCCGGAAAGAATGCATTGCAGGTGGAAGTTACCAGCACATGGTTCAACCGATTGAGTTACGACGCATCATTGCCGGAAGAAAAAAGAAAAACCTGGACAATCAGCGGCCCACCCAAAGATGCTGAATTAAAAAGTTATGGTTTGATGGGACCGGTAAGTGTTGAAATTATTGCAGGTAAGAAATATTAGTATCGAACGCTTCAGATAGGCTTATTCCGTTTCTTGTATTCATTGCCGGTATATTTTTATAGAAGGGAAGAATTAAATCTGCTATTGATGCAGAATCCAAATTGCCAATGTATTTTAACGGCTCAAATTTTTGATGATGAAAATTGTAAGGATAGTTCCTGTATTTATTCTTGTTGTGCTTTTCAGCCTGCCGTTCAGTCAATTGATGGCCCAGGCAAATCAGTCTGCAAAAAAGACGAAGCCCAATGTAATTATTATCTATTCAGATGATCAGGGCACTCTCGATTTAAATATCTACGGCGCAAAAGATCTTCAGACACCCAATCTTGACAAGCTGGCCCAAAACGGTGTTCGGTTTACTTCGTTCTATGCTGCTTCGCCAATTTGTTCGCCTTCAAGAGCATCTTTGCTAACAGGACGTTACCCACAACGGGCAGGGCTTGTCGATAATGCTCCCGGTGCTTATGGCGGCGCTGGTATGCCTGGTTCGCAATTCACCATGGCAGAAATGTTTAAAGAGGGTGGTTACAAAACAGCACATATTGGTAAATGGCATGTAGGTTACTCGCCCGAAACAATGCCCAATCAACAGGGATTTGATTATTCCTGGGGTTTTATGGGTGGTTGCGTCGACAACTATTCACAGTTTTTTTATTGGAGCGGGCCTAACCGTCACGATCTATGGAGAAATGGAAAAGAAATTTATGAACCCGGCAAATTTTTAGCCAATAGAATGGTGGAAGAGGCAGGTGATTTTATAAAACAAAATAAAGAGAACCCTTTCTTTTTATATTTCGCTATCAATATGCCGCATTATCCATTGCAACCAGATGTTAAATGGCTGGAGTATTATAAAAATCTTCCTTCACCCAGAAATATGTACGCAGCATTTGTATCTACCATGGATGAAAGAGTGGGCAGATTGCTGGCCAAAGTGAATGAGCTGGGGCTTGGCAACAATACCATTGTTGTGTTCCAGGCAGACCAGGGACATTCAGAAGAAGAACGGGCTTTTGGCGGTGGTGGCTACGCAGGGCCTTATCGTGGTTCCAAGTTTAGTTTGTTTGAAGGTGGCGTGCGTGTACCTGCCATCATCAGTTGGCCCGGGCATATTCCCAAAAATGAAGTACGGGATCAGTTTGCGGCTAATATAGATTGGTATCCTACACTTGCAGAATATTGTGGCTTGCAATTGCCCAACAGAAAATTGGATGGCAAGAGCATTGTTCCGGTAATTGCTTCAGCTAATGCCAGTTCACCCCATCCGGTTTTCTTCTGGCAATGCCAGGGAACAAAAGATAATCCTCAATGGGCGGTAAGAGAAGGCGAGTGGAAATTATTGCATAGTCCTGCGCAGGGCACAGTAAACGAACTGAACAGCGAAAAACTAATGCTTATCAATCTTAAAAATGATAGTTCAGAAAGAAAAAATGAAGCCGATAAAAACCCGCAGGTAGTTTCCAGGATGAAGCAACTATATGCAGATTGGATTGCAGAAGTGGGCAATCAATAAGCAATAAAATAAAAGACATAAAAAAAGAGCAACATGCATGTTGCTCTTTTTCAATTAATCCAATGTTGAATTCTTGTAGCCCGTAGGGGAATCGAACCCCTATTACCAGAATGAAAATCTGATGTCCTAACCGTTAGACGAACGGGCCATCCGTTTTTTTTCGGACGGCAAAGATAACAGCCGGCGCAAATCATTCCAAAACTTTTTTGCTGATAATAGCAATTTATTTTTCAAAGCCACATAACTGGCAGTTCTATGCCCTTTTATTCAAAAAGCGTTGCCTTCCAATTGATTTGGACGTCATTTTTAACCCAGAAAATGTAAAACAGAATATATTTCAATATTGTACCTTCGTCACCTCAAAAATTTTTAACTAATTAAATCTAATTGAACAATGAGTACTGTTAAAGTCGCCATTAATGGTTTTGGACGTATAGGCCGCCTGGTATATCGCCAGATATATAAAATGGAAGGTATAGACGTAGTGGCCATTAACGACCTGACAAGTCCAAAAGTACTTGCTCACCTTTTAAAATACGATAGCGCACAAGGCCGCTTCGATGCTGATGTAAAATCAACCGAAGATTCTATTGTTGTAAACGGAGAAGCCGTAAAAATATACGCACAGAAAGACCCTACGCAAATTCCATGGGGCACACACGGTGTAGACGTAGTTATTGAAAGCACTGGTTTCTTTACAGATAAAGACAAAGCTGCTGCTCACCTGAAAGCTGGTGCTAAAAGAGTAGTTATCTCTGCTCCTGCAACCGGCGATCTGAAAACTGTTGTATACAATGTAAACCATTCTATTTTGGATGGTTCAGAAACAATCATCTCTTGTGCATCATGCACTACCAACTGTCTTGCGCCGATGGCCAAGGTGTTGAATGATACTTATGGCATCACCACTGGTATCATGACTACCATCCACGCTTACACAAACGATCAGAATACTTTGGATGCACCACATCCAAAAGGAGATTTGCGTCGTGCACGTGCAGCAGCAGCCAACATCGTTCCCAATTCTACAGGCGCTGCAAAAGCAATCGGCCTTGTATTGCCAGAGCTAAAAGGTAAATTGGATGGTAGCGCACAACGTGTTCCCACAATCACTGGTTCATTAACAGAATTGGTTTCTATCCTGGGTAAGAAAACTACTGCAGAAGAAATCAATGCTACTATGAAAGCAGCTTCCAACGAGAGCTTTGGATACACAGAAGATGAAATTGTAAGCTCAGATATCATCGGCACACATTTCGGTTCTTTGTTTGATGCAACGCAAACAAAAGTGTTAACTGTTGGTGACACTCAAATGGTTAAAACTGTTAGCTGGTACGATAACGAAATGAGCTATGTAAGCCAACTGGTGCGTACAGTAAATTATTTTGCAAAACTGATTAGCAAGTAATTTTATTTTTGAACCCAGCAGTATAACGCTATGCAACATCCTTGCGTCGCACTCTTGTACTGTAGTTCTTTAATCAACGCCTTAATGCAAAGCTTCCTGTAAAAGGGGAGCTTTGTTTATTCTATAACCTTTTAAAATTTCCCCGCTGGGGTACAGGGTATGAGCAAATTCTCCGATTATAATTTTGCAGGCCAGAAAGCATTGGTAAGAGTAGATTTTAATGTTCCGCTCGACAAACAGACATCCGCTATTACAGATGATACCAGGATGAAAGCTACCATTCCAACTATCAAAAAAATACTGGGTGATGGCGGTTCTGTTATTTTAATGAGTCATCTTGGCCGTCCAAAAGATGGTCCGGAAGATAAATCTTCACTAAAACACCTTGTAAAACATTTAAGCGAATTATTGGGTGGCACTACTGTGCTGTTTGCAAATGATTGCATTGGCGAACAGGCATATCTAACCGCAAATATGCTAAGACCAGGTGAAGTATTGCTCCTAGAAAACCTGCGTTTTTATAAAGAAGAAGAAAAAGGCGATGTGAAATTTGCAGAGAAGTTAAGCAAGCTGGGAGATGTTTATGTAAACGATGCATTTGGTACTGCGCACAGGGCCCATGCGTCTACAGCAGTAATTGCACAGTTTTTCCCTGCAGAAAAAAGAATGTTTGGTTTGTTGATGGAAGCAGAAGTAAGCAGCGCAGAAAAAGTATTGCACGATACAAAGAAACCTTTTACCGCTATTATTGGTGGTGCTAAAGTTTCTGATAAGATTCTCATCATAGAAAACCTGTTGGAGAAAGCTACAGACATCATCATTGGTGGAGGCATGGCTTATACATTTATGAAAGCCAATGGTGGCAAAATAGGAAACTCTCTTTGCGAAGAAGACAGGTTGCAAACAGCGCTTGATCTTTTAAAGAAAGCAAGCGATAAAGGTGTATGCATCCATCTGCCATCAGATTCTATCATTGCAGATAAGTTTGATGCCAATGCAAATACATCCACTGCGCCCAGCAATAATATACCAGATGGCTGGTTGGGGCTTGATATTGGTTCAGAAGCCTGCGGACAGTTTGCTAACGTAATTAAAAAGTCTAAAACCATTTTGTGGAATGGCCCCATGGGTGTTTTTGAAATGGCAAAATTTCAGCATGGTACTAAAGCTATCGCTACAGCAGTGGCAGATGCTACACAGGCAGGTGCATTTTCTTTAGTAGGCGGAGGCGATTCAGTTGCCGCAGTAAACCAGTTTGGCTATACAGATAAAGTAAGCTATGTATCTACCGGTGGTGGTGCATTGCTGGAATATTTTGAAGGAAAAGAATTGCCAGGCATAGCAGCAGTAAAAAAATAAATTGCTATCTATATAGTATATGCATAGCCGCAGATTAATTCTGCGGCTTTTTTATTGCCACAGATTCACAGATTACATCGTTTGTGTTTAACGCAGTTAAAAATTGAAAACAGCATTGACGTGCAACTGCAAAGTAAGATTAGCACAGAAATTTTCTGACGAAATTTGTGACGACACGCCGTTAAGCATTTTTACTTTCAATCTACGGTAACCTGGGATGAGCCTAATAAAAAAAATCTAATCAATTTGCTCAAGAAAATTGTTTACACAATGATATAATCTGTGGTTATGATAAAAATCATAAAAATCTGCATTCCCGAAAAATCTCGAAGAGATTTAATCTGTTCTAATCCCATATTGGTCTTATAAAAAATGCAGGCCTACCAATTGCTTAAGAAGATTGTTTTCTCAATAAGATAATCTGTGAATCCGTGGCTATACTCTTATCGCAAAGCGAGTGGCGCCGGCAGATAGCTCTCAGGATATATTACTTCTTCTAAAAACAAACCATGGCCTGGTACGGCAAAATCGGCCTTGCTGCAATCTTTGGCTTCAACAGCCTGTTTAAATTGTTCTATGCTTATTTTATTTCTGCCTACTTGCAACATAGTGCCGGTTAGCCCTCTTACCATGCCACGCAAAAAACGATTTGCTTTTACACAATACACCAGCATATCATCTTCCTGTTTCCACTCACTTTCTGCAATGCTGCACAAAAAAGTTTTTACCTGCGTATTGCGTTTGCTGAAGGAAGTAAAATCTGAATAGCCTTTAATGACTTCAGCAGCTTGCTGCATCTTCTCCAAATCCAGCACATAAGGAAAAAAATAAGCCCTGTCTGCCAAAAAAGGATTTTTGCTTCGATAGATATAATACTTGTAACTGCGGGCTATTGCATCAAACCTGCAATGCGCATCCGCTGGTACCGCGTAAACATTTTTTATTACAATGTCTTTAGGAAGGATGGCATTTATTTTATAGCGAAAATGTTCGTTTAGCAGGCCATCAAAATCAAAATGGAAAAAATTTTGTCTTGCATGTACACCTGCATCTGTACGGGAAGAACCTGTAAGCACAACAGTTTGTTTTTGCAATACGACGAATGCTTTTTCTACTGCTTCCTGCACGGTGGTTGGCACATTCTTCTGTACCTGGAAGCCGCTATATTCGGTTCCTTTGTACATCAGCTCCAGGAAATAACGTTGTAATGCCATAAAACGAAGATAGAGAAAGACGGTATAAGGTAAAAGGTGTAAGGTCTAAGGAGCAAAATACTTTGAGTGTGAGGCACAGCGTTGTGGTTTAGAACCTGCCCTGTGCCTTAAGCCCTGCACCCTTCACCTTAATGCCCTAATTGCGCAACATAGCTTTAAAACGGTTGAGGTAATAATCGTTTTTAAGAAATTCGCTTAAGGAAGAAAAGTTGCCGCTGTCAGAAACATATGGGTATACGGCATCAAACCATTTATACCTTCCTTCATCCGTTTTAAATAATTCAGTAAGGGCCCTTACCTGTTTCACGGAAAAGCATTTTAGCTTAAAAAGCCTTCTTGCAAGCGCTATATGATCTTCATCTGTAGTAACCAATAACATTTTTACCCTCAATTTATCTATATCACTATCAGTCGCTTCGTCTTTGCAATCTGAATTAGCCATTACAGGTTTGCCTGGTTTGGTTGTATTGTTTGCTATTGCAACAGTACTATCTTTTTTAACTGGCGCAATTGGCTGCGGCACTGGCGCAGTATTTTGTTTAGCATTGTCTATTACAGTTTTTGCAATTGCAGTACTGTCTTTTGTTCCCTTATTGTTAACCGCACTATCGGTAGGTTTATTAGCAGCATTTGCAGGCTTGCTATCTTCTTTTTTCACTACTACCTCTTCAGGTTCTCTAAATGGAACACTAATTCTTATAGTATCTGCATTGTCATCATCGGCTTCGTCTATAAAAATGGCCACGTAAGAAGTATCTGTTCTAAACTCTGCAGCCTTGGAAATATGAACAGGCATTTTTTTCGTTGGCAGATCGGCAACAGCAGTTTTTGGTTTCTCTAATTCCGCTTTCTCTGTTTTTTCAACAACACTGTCTTTTTGCGGCGCTGCTGGTATTATTTTATTGTCTTTTGTAGCATTGTTGTTTTTCACGATGGCTTTATTGTCGTCTACGGCTTTACTCTTCGTTGTAACAACGCTATCCTTTTTCTCTTTGCCTTTAGCAAGATCTGTAACAGCGGGTTTGCCACCGCTTATCATTATTATAGTATCCTTTCTCTCTTTATTTTTCGCTACGGTGTCAGTATTCTTTCCATTGATTATTGTAATGGAATCTCCACGTCCTTGCTTTACCGGTTGTTTTGTTTTTACTATAGGGCTGTCTTTTGCAACAGTATTTTGTGGCTGTGCAACAGTAGGAGCTGTTTTTACAATTACAGCAGTATCTGTTATTGGTTTTTTAGCAACACTGTCTGCTAAAGGCTTTGTATCTTCTTTTACTCCTTGCAGTGTAATGTTAGATACAATTAAACTGCTGTCTTTTGCGTCTGTATTTTGTTTTTTCGAAACAGGAGCAACTGTTTTTGCCACGGCGGCAGTATCCATCGTCACTTTGTTCGCAGTGTCTGGCTTAGGCTTGCTGCTTTCTTTTACAACCCCCAATTGAATATTGGAAACAATGAAGCTGGTATCTTTTGTTGCAATACTATCTTTAGCAATGATATTATTGCCAGCGGTTGCTACTAATGCACTGTCTTTTTTTACTTCTGGAGATACTACTGGTTTGGGTGGTTTTACCACTGCATAAAGCACAGCAGTGTCATTAACTGCGTGAGAAAGCAAGAGTGAAAAATCATCTGTTTTTTTGGTGCCGCTCAGCTCAGTATTCTTTTTTATGTCTGGCGGATTGTTGTTCATCAGCGTTGCCTGCGTTTGCAGGTTAAGCAACCCCCAGCCTTTTTCGCCATAATCTTTTACCAGGTAACCGGCATCTTTGCCTGTTGCAGGCAGACTAAATAATTGTTCAGGAAAAACATTTTTCGGAAAGCCAATGGTGATGGGGATGCCGCTGTTGCTGTTTATTCGTGGAAGTATTAAATACCCAGTGGCGGATGAACTATAAACAGCCTTGTCTATTCTTACATAAAAAGGTTGGTTGTTTTCTGTTTGCAGGTACACAAAATATTCTTCCTGTCCAAACGTTTGCAGGGTACAAAAAAATAAGATAAAAGAAACAACCCAGTACTTCATGCAGTAATAAGTAGTGATTTGCTGACAAATCTAATAGAAAACAGGCCATTAGCACACCATTTACCATTTTTTTTAGAAACTAAGCGGCGCTGCCGCCTATCTTTACGTCCCTTTAAATAAATAATATGAAGAAACTACGAATGATTCCTTGTCTGCTTGCACTTGCCGTAGTTGCAAAAGGCCAGTTCCCGTTAGACAAAGACCCTTTGGATACATACCGTGCTGCCAGTGCACGTATTAATGATCTGGTTCATACAAAGTTGGAAGTGAAGTTTGATTACGACAAGTCCTATCTCTATGGCAAAGCCTGGGTTACTTTAAAGCCACATTTTTATAATACGGATTCATTATCGCTGGATGCGAAAGGAATGGATATTAAAAAAGTGGCATTGGTGAAAGGAAATAACCTTGCACCATTGAAATATTCTTACGATGGCATGATGCTATCAATACAGCTTGACAAATCTTACAGTGCTGCAGATAAATATACTGTGTACATTGATTACACTTCAAAGCCAAATGAACTAAAAGTAAAAGGCAGCGAAGCTATTAAAGATGCCAAAGGGTTGTATTTTATAAATCCTAAAGGCGAGGACAAAGACAAGCCTACGCAAATATGGACACAGGGGGAAACAGAAGCCAATTCTGTATGGTTTCCCACCATTGACAAACCCAACCAGCGTTGCACTGATGAGATTTATATGACGGTGCCAGATAAATATGTGACGCTGAGTAATGGATTGCTTACCAGCCAGAAAAAAAATGCAGATGGCACACGCACAGATTACTGGAAAATGGATTTGCCACATGCTCCCTATTTGTTTTTTATGGGAGTAGGGGAGTATGCTATTATTAAAGATTCATACAAAGGCAAAGAAGTTAGTTATTATGTAGAGCAGCCCTATGCGAGTGTGGCCCGCAAAATATTTGGACTTACACCAGAAATGATTGCGTTCTATTCAAAAATTACCGGGGTAGAATATCCATGGGCAAAATATAGCCAGATTACCGGCAGGGATTATGTAAGTGGTGCAATGGAAAATACAACGGCAACATTACACACAGATGCATTGCAGCAAGACGCGAGGGAATTGGTAGATGGCAATAAGTTTGAAGAGTATGTGGCGCATGAATTGTTTCACCAATGGTTTGGCGATTTGGTAACCACTGAAAGCTGGAGCAATCTTACCGTAAATGAATCATTTGCTAATTATAGCGAAGTGTTGTGGGCTAAATATAAATATGGTGCAGATGCCGCAGACGATAAGAATTTTGAAGATATGGAAGGCTATCTGCGCAGCAGCAGCGAAAGCAAAGACCTGGTACGTTTTCACTATAATGATAAAGAAGACATGTTTGATGCTGTAAGCTATAACAAAGGCGGTCGCATTCTTCACATGCTGCATACTTTTTTGGGTGATAGCGCTTTCTTTAAAGGCTTAAACGTTTACCTGAATACTAATAAATTTAAGACCGGTGAAGCACAGCAATTGCGCCTTGCTTTTGAAGAAGTGAGTGGCTTGGATCTTAACTGGTTCTTTAATCAATGGTATTATGGCAGTGGCAATCCAAAGGTTGAAATTACTTATGCATATGATGATGCAGCAGGCAAAGCTTCCGTTATTGTAAACCAGGTGCAGGAAGGTGATAAGGTTTTTCGTTTGCCAATAGCCATTGATGTGTATAATGGTAAAGACAAAGTAAGGCACGATGTATGGATAAACGACAAGACAGACACTTTTACCTTCAGCTATAAAAAAAGGCCAGACCTGATTAATGTAGATGCTGAAAAAGTAATTCTATGGGAGAAAAAAGATGATAAGACCCTGGAAAATTTTCTGCATCAATACACTTATGCCGGAAATTATTTAGACAGGAAAGAAGCTATTGACTACTGTGCAAAAAATCAGGACAATCCTAAAGCACTGGCTTTTTTGAAAACAGCGATGAAAGATAAATATCACGCTTTGCGCACTTACACCATTGGTGAGCTGGATTTAAAGAAAGCGACTGTTAAGAAAGAAGTGGAGCCAGTATTGGCAGATATAGCACAGAATGATACAAAGCCAACTGTGAGGTCAGCAGCCATTGGCTTATTGGGTCAGTATGCAAAGCCTGAGTATAAAGCATTGTTTGTAAAAGCAGCGCAGGATTCTTCTTATTCTGTAGCAGGTGAAGCACTGGGTGCTTTAGCTGGTGTTGACCCTGCAACTGCAGTGGCTGATGCAAAAGCGTTTGCAAAACAACCAATGAAAGGAAAATTGGGTACAGTTGTCAGCCAAATCTTAATAGAATCTGGCAGTGGTGAAGAAGATTTTGATGTTATTGCCGGCAATTTTAGCAAGCTACCTGTATCTGATGCAAAATTTGAAGCCCTGCAGCCATTTGCTGATTACCTGGGAACACTAAAGAGCACGGAAAAAGTAAAGAAAGGAGTAGACATGATTGTGGATTTGCGAGAAGCGGTACCTTCTCAATATAAAGCGCAGATTACTCCCTTCATCAACAATATGGTATTGCGTGGCATTGCTACCAAGAAAAAAGCAGGCGCAGATTCCAATGCCGATTTAAAAGAACAGGTTGATTATATTAACGCCAAGATATCTGAAAAGAAATCGTTTTAAGGAATTCAAAACGTAAAAATTAAAAAGTCAAAAGCAGTAACGCTTTTGACTTTTTAATTTTAGGTCGATTTAATTACAAATTATAAGAAAGCACTACCGATTATTCAAGAAGGCAACCCACTGGGGCATTTATCACATTGTCACATTCATCACATTTGTCACATTAATTCTACCAGCTACCACTGGCACCACCACCTCCGCCGCTTCCGCCACCAAAGCCGCCGAAGCCGCCACCTCCACCGCCACTCCAGCCACCTCCACCGCCTCCACTGTTCCATCCTCCGCCACCAAAATCTGTAAAAATAAAGGGACTGAAACCTCTTCTGCTCATCATACCGCCACCGCCTCTTCCACCACCAATTTTCATAATGATATAAAGAATGATGAGAAAAATTATAACAGCTCCTATAACAGAGCCACCTGTTCTTTTATCTCCACGGTCGCTATAGCCTTCGGGTGCTTTGTATTCGCCACGTGCAGCCAGAAAAATAGCATCTGTCGCGTCCTCAAAACCCTGGTAGTAATTATCATTCCTGAAATTGGGAACGATATTGTCATTGATAATGTGCTTGGCAGTAATATCCGGGATGCTGCCTTCCATGCCGCCACCAGTTTCAATGCGTATTTTATGATCGCGGATAGCAGCAACTATTACAATGCCGTTATTTGTTTTTTTGTTACCAACACCCCATTCTCTCAGAATCTTTCTTGCATAATCTTCAATAGGGTAGCCGTCTAGGGTCTCTACAGTAATAACAGCTATTTGCGTAGAAGTGCTGTCGTCATAGGCCACCAGTTTCTTTTCCAATGCATCTACCTGCTGTGCATCCATTACATGTGCATAGTCATTTACCAGTCTTGGCGGATTGGGTCTGGAGGGAATGTTTTGGCCATAAGAAAAAAAGGCCAGCAGCAATAATATAAAAACGAGTAATTGTTTCATCCAAAAAAATTAAAGAGGCTGACGTATAGCCAGCCCCTCTTGTTATTTTCCAAAAACGATATCGTCTGGCAATTCATTTTTATCCGTATCTCTATTGTACGGAAAATGTTCTTTCAACGTATTGCCGGTTTCCGTCACAACATATGAAATACCATGTCCAAAGTGGCTTGCATTAAAATGACTTAGCATCACTTTAACGGCATCCTGCCAGAATTGGGCACCCGCTTTTTGATAGATGCCTTCGTCAGCAAATAAAGCCAGCTGCTTGTCTTTTATGGCCACATACACCAGTACAGCATTTCTTTTTTCAGTTTCCTCCATTTTCAGAGAATAGAAAACTTCTGCCGCACGGTCCAACGGGTCTACAAATTTGCAGCGGCTTTCAATATATACCCTTATCTCTCCACTGGTTTTTTGTTCGGCAATACGAATGGCATCAACAATCAGTGTTTTATCCGGCTCAGACAATAAAGGCTTTTTAGTAAACAGCGATAAAAGCGGCATGGTATAAAATCCGGGTGTTGTTATTTAATATTGAACTGTACATCTGGTGCCTTATCACTTCCTGGGTCTGCTTTGTAGTAAGGTTTCTCAGAAAAATGAAAGAAACCAGCAAAGATGTTATTTGGAAACGTCTTTACCTTCAGGTTATATGCATTCACTGTTGAGTTGTAATCCTGGCGGGATACATTAATACGGTTCTCTGTGCCTTCTATCTGGGTTTGAAAATCCTGGAAAGATTTAGTGGTCTTCAAATCAGGATAAGCTTCAGAAACGGCCATCAACCTGCTAAATGCACCTTGTAATTGACCCTGTGCCGCCTGGTATTTTGCCAGCGATTCGGGGTCGTTAATGTCTACAGTTACAGAAGTTGCTTTTGCCCTGGCTTCAATTACTTCTTTCAATGTGCTCTTTTCAAAGTTTGCAGAACCTTCAATTGTTTTAATAACGCTGTTATATAAGTCTGTGCGTCTTTGATACTGCGTTTCCACATTGCTCCAGGATGTCTTTACAGATTGGTCAACGCCTACAAGGCCATTGTAAGCAGTGCAGCCACAGCCGCCTAAAACCAGTACAAGCGCAAGGATAACAATGAGGGTGAGGTTTCTTGTCATAATTGTGTTTTTTATATTACACGATAAAGTTAAAGGAGATTTGATCAATCAAAATAAGAATTCGGCTTCGTTTAGTGGCATACAGCATGGTTTCGCCGGGAGAAACAGGCGGGTTACCGTTTTTTAAAGCAGGCTAAAAGGAAATGAAGAGAAGGGGAGCAGTACAATTAATGCTATTTGAGTACACCTCGCTTACTGGATTGGAATATTACAGTATAGCATTCTAATCTTCTCATCTGCGGATGCTGGTTCAGTATTTATGATTAGCAATTATCTATTTAATCATTCTGGTTTTCTAGCCTAAACTATATATAACGCTATAAAGGCTATTCCTTAATTGAAGAAATAATGGATTATAGACCACCTAATTTGCTTGATTCTTTTGAATTAGAGAAAAGGGAGGTTTTTTTCACAATATTTTTTTCGAACTTAAACGCAATACAGGCGCGGGTTTGGGGCGATTGGGCGGGATTAAGCCGAAAAGATTTTGCAATTAAATTTGGTAGTCTGTTGCATCTGGTTATCTTTGCAACCCCAATCGAAAAAAAGGGGAAATAAGTTCTTAAAAATGAGGCGGTAGCAACAATAAAATTTGAGAAATATTTGAATTAAATTTTGTTGTAAAAATATCTCACCATATCTTTGCACCCCGCTTCAAAAAAGAGGAATAAGTTCTTAATACTGAGGGAGATAAACGCAAGAAAAAGAGAGAAAAAAAGAAGAAAAATTTTGTGGTGAATGTATCTCGTCTTATCTTTGCAATCCGCTCAAAAAAAAACACTAGTTCTTCAAATAAAGGTTCTCGAAAAATTAGAAAGAAATTTCTGAAAAAGTAAAGAAAAATTTTGTTTGAATACATAAGGCTCTTACCTTTGCACCCCAATCAAAAAATTGGGTGGCGAAAAAAGCCAAAAGATCTTTGAAAGTTTGGAAGCAACAACATTGTATAGCAATATACAAGTAAGGTTAAAAGCGACATAAAATTAACGATCACAACGTTTGATTTTTTGAGAAAAAATTCAAGCCAAACGATCAAAACTCATTTACAATGGAGAGTTTGATCCTGGCTCAGGATGAACGCTAGCGGCAGGCTTAATACATGCAAGTCGTGGGGCAGCGCAGTGTAGCAATACATGGGCGGCGACCGGCAAACGGGTGCGGAACACGTACACAACCTTCCTTCAAATGAGGAATAGCCCAGGGAAACTTGGATTAATACCTCGTAACATTATGAGATGGCATCATTTTATAATTATAGCTCCGGCGTTTGAAGATGGGTGTGCGGCTGATTAGGTAGTTGGCGGGGTAACGGCCCACCAAGCCTACGATCAGTAACTGGTGTGAGAGCACGACCAGTCACACGGGCACTGAGACACGGGCCCGACTCCTACGGGAGGCAGCAGTAAGGAATATTGGTCAATGGACGCAAGTCTGAACCAGCCATGCCGCGTGGAGGATGAAGGCCCTCTGGGTTGTAAACTTCTTTTCTCTGGGGCGAAAAACAGGTTTTCTAACTTGCTTGACAGTACCAGAGGAATAAGCACCGGCTAACTCCGTGCCAGCAGCCGCGGTAATACGGAGGGTGCAAGCGTTATCCGGATTCACTGGGTTTAAAGGGTGCGTAGGTGGGTTGGTAAGTCAGTGGTGAAATCTCCGAGCTTAACTTGGAAACTGCCATTGATACTATCAATCTTGAATACCTTGGAGGTGAGCGGAATATGTCATGTAGCGGTGAAATGCTTAGATATGACATAGAACACCAATTGCGAAGGCAGCTCACTACACGGTCATTGACACTGAGGCACGAAAGCGTGGGGATCAAACAGGATTAGATACCCTGGTAGTCCACGCCCTAAACGATGGATACTCGACATCAGCGATACACTGTTGGTGTCTGAGCGAAAGCATTAAGTATCCCACCTGGGAAGTACGACCGCAAGGTTGAAACTCAAAGGAATTGGCGGGGGTCCGCACAAGCGGTGGAGCATGTGGTTTAATTCGATGATACGCGAGGAACCTTACCTGGGCTAGAATGCATTTTGACCGCAGGTGAAAGCTTGCTTTGTAGCAATACACAATTTGTAAGGTGCTGCATGGCTGTCGTCAGCTCGTGCCGTGAGGTGTTGGGTTAAGTCCCGCAACGAGCGCAACCCCTATCACTAGTTGCCATCAGGTAACGCTGGGAACTCTAGTGAAACTGCCGTCGTAAGACGCGAGGAAGGAGGGGATGATGTCAAGTCATCATGGCCTTTATGCCCAGGGCTACACACGTGCTACAATGGAGAGTACAAAGGGCTGCCACCTGGTGACAGGGAGCTAATCCCAAAAAACTCTTCTCAGTTCAGATTGCAGGCTGCAACTCGCCTGCATGAAGCTGGAATCGCTAGTAATCGTATATCAGCAATGATACGGTGAATACGTTCCCGGACCTTGCACACACCGCCCGTCAAGCCATGGAAGCCGGGTGTACCTAAAGTCGGTAACCGTAAGGAGCTGCCTAGGGTAAAACTGGTGACTGGGGCTAAGTCGTAACAAGGTAGCCGTATCGGAAGGTGCGGCTGGAATACCTCCTTTTTAGAGCTTGCTTTTCCTTTTTGGTTGTTGTTTCCACCTCTTTCAATTTTTTAGTTCTTTACATTTTATTTATAGTAACCCGATAATTCAGTGGTTACGGTATAAATCCGTAGCTCAGCCTGGTTAGAGCACTACACTGATAATGTAGGGGTCTCCAGTTCAAATCTGGACGGGTCTACTGAAAGCTGCAAGCCACAAGCTATTAGCTGCAAGCTCTCAAAGCTTGAAGCTTGAAGCATTCAACTTGAAGCTACATTCTCTTTGGGGGGTTAGCTCAGTTGGCTAGAGCATCTGCCTTGCACGCAGAGGGTCATCGGTTCGACTCCGATATCCTCCACAAAAACAGTTCTTTCAAACATGATGTTGACATAAGGTCTGCAGGTTCGTAACCTGAACATCAACTATTATTAATTAGCAATTGCTGACTAATAAAAAGTTCTTTGACATATTGGATAAAAAGTTGTAATACCGAGTAGTAATATTCAAGAGTGGAAACTCTTTAAACATTCAAGATTTTTAAAGCGAATAAGGGCGTATGGTGGATGCCTTGGCTCTAAGAGGCGATGAAGGACGTGGTAAGCTGCGATAAGCTTCGGGGAGCTGCACACAAGCGTTATATCCGAAGATTTCCGAATGGGACAACCCAGTACACTGAAGGTGTATTATCCGAAAGGAAGCCAACCTCCTGAACTGAAACATCTAAGTAGGGAGAGGAAAAGAAAACAATCGTGATTCCCTAAGTAGTGGCGAGCGAAATGGGAACAGCCCAAACCGGGGTGGCGTGCTGCCTCGGGGTTATAGGACTACATTTAGAAATACTCATCAAATTGAACCTTCTGGAAAGTTGGGCCATAGCAGGTGATAGCCCTGTAGATACAAATTGAGTAGGACGAGTAGTATCCTGAGTAAGGCGGGACCGGAGGAATCCTGCCTGAATTCACCAGCACCATCTGGTAAGGCTAAATACTCCTTAGAGACCGATAGTGAACCAGTACCGTAAGGGAAAGGTGAAAAGCACCCTAAACAAGGGAGTGAAATAGTACCTGAAACCGTGCGCCTACAAGCGGTCGGAGCCAGCAATGGTGACGGCGTGCCTTTTGCATAATGAGCCTACGAGTTACTCCTAACTGGCGAGGTTAAGTTCTTTAGTAACGGAGCCGTAGCGAAAGCAAGTCCGAATAGGGCGCTTAGTCAGTTGGGGTAGACGCGAAACTTTGTGATCTATCCATGGGCAGGTTGAAGGTGTGGTAACACACACTGGAGGACCGAACTCATAAACGTTGAAAAGTTTTGGGATGACCTGTGGATAGGGGTGAAAGGCCAATCAAACTGAGAGATAGCTCGTTCTCCCCGAAATGTTTTTAGGAACAGCGTCGCATTTAGAAGTATGTTAGAGGTAGAGCTACTGATTGGGCTAGGGGGCTTCACCGCCTACCAAACCCTGACAAACTCCGAATGCTAACATATATCTGCGGCAGTGAGGCTGTGGGCGATAAGGTCCATGGCCGAGAGGGAAATAACCCAGATTAGCAACTAAGGTCCCTAATACGTAGTTAAGTTGAACAAACGAGGTGGGGTTTCTATAACAGCCAGGATGTTGGCTTGGAAGCAGCCATTCATTTAAAGAGTGCGTAACAGCTCACTGGTCGAGAGACCCTGCACGGAAAATGATCGGGCATCAAACTACGAACCGAAGTTCTAAAATTACCGCTAGGCGGATAATTGGTAGGGGAGCATTGAAACCTGCTGCGAAGGTGTACGGTCACGTATGCTGGAGCGGTTTCAAACGAAAATGTAGGCATAAGTAACGATAAAACAAGTGAAAAACTTGTTCGCCGTAAGTCTAAGGTTTCCTGATCAACGTTAATCGGATCAGGGTTAGTCGGGTCCTTAGGAAAACCCGAAAGGGGCATCTGATGGAAAGCTGGTTAATATTCCAGCACCCGCTTTAATTT
Source organism: Chitinophagaceae bacterium (assembly GCA_047602295.1). Taxonomy (GTDB): domain Bacteria; phylum Bacteroidota; class Bacteroidia; order Chitinophagales; family Chitinophagaceae; genus JACMLD01. Next base: position 1,500,230 of record JASGHP010000001.1, read on the forward strand.
CGATGGGGTGACGGGGTAGTGAAAGATCCACGCAGTTACGGAATACTGTGTTTAAGGGTGTAGTTTTATTTTTTGCAGGTAAATCCGCAAGAGATGGCGAACCTGAAAGTTCCACAAAGCTTCGGCTAAGTGAAGTGATCCTAATCATACCTCCAAGAAAAACCTCTAAGGTTAGGTTAAAGCGGCCCGTACCGTAATCCGACACAGGTAGACGAGATGAATATTCTAAGGCGCTCGGGTGAGCCGTGGAGAAGGAACTAGGCAAATTGACGCTGTAACTTCGGGATAAAGCGTACCATCTTCGGATGGTCTCAGTAAAATGGTTCAACCAACTGTTTAACAAAAACACAGGGCCCTGCAAAATCGTAAGATGACGTATAGAGCCTGATACCTGCCCGGTGCTGGAAGGTTAAGGAAGGATGTTCGGCGCAAGCCAAAGCTTCTGACTGAAGCCCCAGTAAACGGCGGCCGTAACTATAACGGTCCTAAGGTAGCGAAATTCCTTGTCGGGTAAGTTCCGACCTGCACGAATGGTCTAATGAGTTGAACGCTGTCTCCTCCACGAGCCCGGTGAAATTGTAGTATCGGTGAAGATGCCGGTTACCCGCCACGGGACGGAAAGACCCCGTGAACCTTCACTACAACTTTGCATTGATTTTGAATTACGGATGTGTAGAATAGTTGGGACGCTTTGAAGCAGTGGCGCCAGCCATTGTGGAGCGGTCGTTGAAATACCAACCTTCTTTGATTTAGAGTCTAATCCCTTGCGGGAAACAGTGCATGGTGGGTAGTTTGACTGGGGTGGTCGCCTCCTAAAAAGTAACGGAGGCTTGCAAAGGTACCCTCAGTACGGTTGGTAATCGTACGAAGAGCGCATTAGTATAAGGGTGCTTGACTGTGAGACATACATGTCGAGCAGGAGCGAAAGCTGGCTAAAGTGATCCGGCGGTTCTGTATGGAAGGGCCGTCGCTCAAAGGATAAAAGGTACTCCGGGGATAACAGGCTGATCTCCCCCAAGAGCTCATATCGACGGGGAGGTTTGGCACCTCGATGTCGGTTCGTCACATCCTGGGGCTGGAGAAGGTCCCAAGGGTTCGGCTGTTCGCCGATTAAAGTGGCACGTGAACTGGGTTCAGAACGTCGCAAGACAGTTCGGTCCCTATCTGTGGTGGGCGTTAGTAAATTGAGTGGACATGACCTTAGTACGAGAGGACCGGGTCGTACGTGCCGCTGGTGTATCTGTTGTGCCGCCAGGTGCAATGCAGAGTAGCTACGCACGGACAGGATAAACGCTGAAAGCATCTAAGCGTGAAACCTTCCACAAGATGAGTTTACTTTTAAGGGTCGTCAGAGACTATGACGTTGATAGGCTATAGGTGTAAGACTAGTAATAGTGAAGCCAAGTAGTACTAATTACCCGTAAGCTTTAATTTTTTTTATTACTCTATTCAACTTTTCCAATATGTCACCTTATTTGAGTTATAAGTGCTAGGTTTTAAGTGATGTGTTCTTTAGTGACTAAATACTTAAAACTTACAACATAAAACTTATAGCTTATTAAGATCTTATGGTGGTTTTGCCGGGGGTGTTCACCTCTTCCCATACCGAACAGAGAAGTTAAGTCCCCCATGGCCGATGGTACTGCACCACAATGCGGGAGAGTAGGTAGCTGCCATATTCTTTGAGCCCTTCAGGAAACTGAGGGGCTTTTTTGTTTTATATCGTTTTGCAATTGATATCTCTCCTTTTGATAGCACACCTCATTATGCTAGTGCATAAAAATTTCCGATAGTTGTTTTAACTAATCTCCAATTACTTTTCGAAGTTGAACACTTGGAAGCCAATTATTTCGTTTTATATAGCGGGATTGACTGCAACTTTTTGATTGTTGCTCTCAACATACTATTTACAAAGTAATATTATAAACCCAGAACCTTTTTACTATGAAGAATGGCATTAAGTACGCATGCTTACTTTTGGCATTTGCAGGCACTTTACTTATTCTAAATTGCCGAAAAGCCGACACCCAACTTCCCTCGCCTCCTAACCCGCCTAAAACGGATCCATTACAGGAAAAAGTTAGCGCTTCTATTACAGGCCGTGTCATAGACGAAAATGCAAAGCCAGTACAGAATGCTAATGTGTTGGCTGGTGGCATTAGCACCATCACAGATATCAATGGTTACTTCAGAATTAGCAACGTACAACTTAGCAAGAATGCAGGCGCGGTAATGGTGTCCAAAGAGAAATACTTTACCAGTTCGCGTACATTTTTTACTGCCGCAGGTTCCGTTAATAATGTAGAAATTAAGCTCATACCCAAAACATCACGTGGAAGTTTTCAATCAGCTAATGGCGCAGTAATTTCTATTGAAAATGGAAGCACAGTTAGTTTTCCAGCTGCAGCAATAGTTAATGCCCAAACAAAAGCTGCTTACAGTGGCCTGGTAACTGTATATGGTGCTTACTTAAGCCCGGGTGATGCAAACTTGCAAACAACAATGCCAGGAAATCTTATGGGAGTGGACAGTGCCGGTGATTTGAAATTGCTGCAAACTTTTGGCATGGTGGTAGTTGAGCTTGAAGGAAGCAGTGGTGAAAAACTAAACCTTGATGCATCAAAAGGCGCAACAATATCGATGCCTATTGCTTCTAATCAGCAGTCTGTAGCTCCATCAACAATCCCATTATGGTATTTTAGCGATACCACAGGTGTTTGGAAAGGGGAAGGCATTGCTACAAAACAGGGCAGCAACTATATAGGTACAGTTAAACATTTTTCATTTTGGAATTGTGATAAACCCATTGATTTCGTAAATCTTACTATACATTTTCAAAATCAAAATCAGCAGTCTTTATCTGGTTACCAGGTTCAATTGAAAAGTAAACAAGATAGCACGGTTGCTTATGGAACAACAGATACTGCCGGGAATGTAACTGGTGCAGTTCCTAAAGGAGTTGCACTTGAAATGAATATTTATAGTAAATGCAAAGATCTTGTTCTTACTAAAAATATTGGACCGTTTACTGGCAGTACAGACCTGGGTGCAGTTTCCATTTCAACCAACCCTGCAAGTACAATAACAATCAGCGGTGCTATAACCAACTGCCAAATGGCTGCGGTTACCAATGGATACGTTGATTTTACAATTGATGGTGCATATTATCGTACGGGGATCAATAACGGAAATTACAGTATAACGATTGATCGCTGCAGTAACAGTGCTGCTTCTCTTCTTTTGCGTGGCACAGATGCAGCAAACGTTAAAACAAAAGACACCACTTTTTCTGTAACTGCAGGCAGCTATGTGACTAACATAAGAGTTTGTGATGCTTTGCCGCAAGCCTATATCTTCTTTTCTATCGGCGCCAATAATATCAACTTTTCTTTACCGGGAGATTCAATAACAACCTACACTTCAATTTACCAGGACACCCTAACTTCTATTTGGGCAACTTCATTGGGGTCAGGTGCCAATAGCCAAAACGCATCAATGTATATAAGAGGTGCTGAAAAGACCGGAGATATAGTTATGTCGCTCGCAGATTCAATAATTGTTTCACAAAAAGCACAAAATATCTCCTATTCATTGTTACAAACAACTTTCCATATATCAGAATATGGCCCCAGGGTTACAGGGTATATTGCTGGAAGTTTTTCGGGAAATTTTATTGATCAGAAAACAAGGGTAGCCACTAGTGGTACCTGCAATTTCCGCGTACGACGTTCAAACTAATTAATTCTGAACAAATAAACAGGCCGATATTTTTAAAGAGGCTGGCTCATACTTTTGAGCTGGCCTCTTTTCATTTGGCTTCCTAATGGTGAATGATAATTGGATGAGCTACTCCCAGACCGACAATTTTTCAAACCTCCCTTGGCTTTAAGTAATAATAACCACCAGCTTTAATGTTATTCTAATTATCCAAAGTGTTCAATGTACTATATTCGTAACCATCAAAACAATCGCTATATGAAACAATGGATGCTCCTTTTCATCTTTTCTTATACATTATCTACAGTTTTAGCACAAACAACAGCAGACAATCAATTAACAAAAGCAGAAAAGAAAGATGGCTGGCAATTATTGTTTGATGGAAAAACAAGCAAGGGTTGGACCTGGGCCGGCAAGACTGTATTTCCTGATAAAGGCTGGGTAATAAAAGATGGCAGCATTAGTGTAGAGCCAGTACAAGGAAAGGGTGAATTTGGAAGCCTGGATATAATTTCAGACAAACAATTCAGTGCATTTGAGCTCTCTTTCGACTTTAATGTAAGCCCCGGCGGAAATAGCGGTGTAAAATATTTTGTAACGCTGGATTATCATAGTTCACCACTCGGTTTAGAATATCAGGTTTTGGACGATTCTCTTCACCCGGATGCAAAAGCAGGACGTAATGGAAACAGGACTATGGCTTCATTATATGATTTAATAAAGGCAGAGAAGAAAGCTGAATTTATTCATCAGCCAGGCAATTGGAATACAGGTAAAGTTATAGTATATCCCAACAATCATGTAGAGCATTACCTGAATGGTGTAAAAGTGCTGAAGTATGATCGCAATTCACAAGCATTTAAAGACCTTATTGCGCAAAGCAAATACAAAGACTACCCAAATTTTGGTCTTGCTAAGCAAGGACATATACTGCTGCAATACCATGGCAATAAAGCAAGTTTTAAAAATATTAAGATAAAAGAGCTCAAATAATAGTTATTATCTCTTACTAATCATTCGAGTACCGTTAAAGTTTGCATGCTATTTCCCCGGTTTCGTTATAAAAGCACCTCTAGCCATTGGTAGCCTAATAGCATTTTATAAAAGAAATTATTTTTATTTTATATCAGCCATGTGAAATTGGTGATAAAAATTTCGCTAGGCCAATATTATTGCATCCGCTATTACAGCGTAAATGTCCCATGTGATTTGATAAATAATCATCAAAAATGAACAATGTATTATGCATTTGAATGCTGATTACTATTAAGCATGAGCTTTCTGTTGTATTATGAAATGTTCTATCTGTATTTTTTTCAAGATCATATTTTTTCGTATTAAAAAATAAAAATTATTCTTGATTTATATCGAGACGCATTACAAAAATCAATATGCTTTTTTTGCTTTTTGAGAAATTAATTTAGCAAAAAACGATACTGTGTACCCTTTATATTTAGGCATCAAGCCAAACATGTTTTTTGTTTGTGCTATTCTGTTCCTATACTCTAAAAGTATTTTTGCGCAAATTCCTACCACGTCGTTTTCTGAAGTGGCAATAACTAATTTAGGAGTTGCGTCAAATGCTGCGGCGCCAAATAGCGGAGTTGCTTTTACAGACAGTACAGGAAGCAGTACGAGCATGGTTAATGTAAGCCCGAAAATAACGGCGTCATTTACGCAAATTGCTCCCATTACCAGCTGCGCAACACTGGTGGCATTGCCAACTATATCCACCCATAACATAACCGGCACATGGCCACCCGCCTTTAATAATACTGATACCACAATCTATACTTTTACTCCTGAGTCGGCCCAATGCGCAAATACTACAACAATGTCCGTTAGGGTTAATACTGCAATTACGCCAATCTTTGCACAAATTCAACCTATATGCAGTGGCACAACATTAGCACCATTGCCTACCACATCAACCAATGGTATTTCAGGCACCTGGTCGCCTGCTCTTAACAATACCACCACTACTACTTATACTTTTACTCCATCAACGGGTCAGGGTGCAAGCAGCACAACAATGACAATATTTGTAAATCCAGCTAATTCGCTTTTTTGCAATATTCCTTCCTGTCCTATTGGTACAAACAATGGGTTTGAATTGCCAGTCATTCCGACCTGGACTTTTGTTTATGCGCCTGTGCCAGATTGGACAAATAAAACAGAACCCGTGATTGGGCTTGATGTTTGGCCATCTGGTTTTACAACCGTTCCAAACGGTGTTGGCGTGACGCCCTATGAAGGCAAACAGTTTATTGAGATTAATGCAAATTATTACGATACAGTTTACAAAACCTTTACGGCCATGGCGGGGCAACAACTGGCAGTTGGTTTTGCGCACAGAGGCTCGTGGGGAGTAGATGTAATGAATGTTTTAATCAGCCCATCACTGTCTGGACCATATACAGTTTTGGGTACATATTCAGACGATAATACGGCATGGGGATATCATACAACTCCTAACTATACTATCCCTTCAAACGGAAACTACTATCTGATGTTCGCCACTGTTTCGGCAGCAGGAGGAAATCCAGCTATTGGAAACCTTTTAGATGCGGTTAACCCGGTTTTGTCTACAACCCCAACATTTACGCAAGTTGCCCCCATTTGCATAGGATCCGCACTTGCGTCGTTACCAACTACGTCGAATAATGGTATCACCGGAACATGGTCTCCTGCATTGAATAATACTGCAACCACAACTTATAGTTTTACTCCAGCGGCAGGTCAGTGTGCCACTACGGCAACGATGACGATTAAGGTAAATCAAAAACTAACGCCAACATTTACGCAGGTTGCTGCAATTTGCAACGGTGCAACGATTGCGGCATTGCCAACAACATCCAATAATGGAATCACCGGAACGTGGTCTCCCGCATTGAATAATACAGCCACAACAACATACACATTTACGCCATCAGCCGGTCAATGTGCCACTACAGCTACGATGACGATTACAGTCAATCCAAATGTGACACCAACTTTTACACAGGCTGCATCAATTTGTATCTGGGACGTGCCCGTTTTACCAACTACATCAAACAATGGGATTACCGGAACGTGGACATTTTTGGGAAACAGCACAAGTGTAGATTGTTACTTTGCGCCAACGCCGGGTCTGTGCGCAACTGGAATAGTTATGACTATTCCGCTTAATCTTCCCGTTACACCAACATTTACCCAAGTTGCAGCAATATGTAGCGGTGCACCACTTTCATCACTTCCAACAACGTCCAATAATGGTATTACTGGAACATGGTCACCGGCATTAAATAATTCCGCTACAACAACGTATACATTCACACCATCACCGGGCCAGTGCGCACGTAATGCTACAATGACGATTACGGTGAACCCGATTATAACACCAACGTTTACCCAGGTAGCAGCGATTTGCAATGGTGCCACTCTCGCTGCGTTACCAACAACATCTAACAATGGAATAAGCGGTACATGGTCTCCCGCAATCAATAATACCGCAACAACAACATATACGTTTACACCTTCAATCGGCCAATGTGCAACAACTGCAACGATGACGATTACGGTGAATTCAAATGTTACACCAACATTTACCCAAGTTGCGCCAATTTGTAGTAGTGTAACGTTCTTTTCATTACCAACAACTTCTAACAATGGCATTACAGGCGCATGGTCGCCAGCAATAAACAACACAACAACTACAACGTACACATTCACACCAGCAAATGGTCAGTGCGCCAGCCTAACCACCATGACCATTTTGGTGAATCCGAATGTGACACCGACGTTCACGCAGGTTACACCAATCTGCAAAGGCGCAGCTCTTGCTGCATTGCCAACAACATCTAACAATGGAATAAGCGGTACATGGTCTCCCGCAATCAATAATACCGCAACAACAACATATACCTTTACACCTTCGATCGGTCAATGTGCAACAACAACTACGATGACGATTACGGTGAATTCAAATGTGACACCAACATTTACCCAGGTTGCGGCGATTTGCAATGGCGCAACATTAGCTGCATTGTCAACTACATCGATCAATGGCATCACAGGAACGTGGTCACCTGCGATTAATAACACGACAACAACAACGTATACCTTTACACCTTCGGCCGGTCAATGTGCAACAACAACTACGATGACGATTGCAGTGAATTCAAATGTTACGCCAACATTTACCCAGGTAGCGGCGATTTGCAATGGCGCAACATTAGCTGCATTGTCAACTACATCGATCAATGGCATCATAGGAACGTGGTCACCTGCTATTAATAACACGGCAACAACAACGTATACCTTTACACCTTCGGTCGGTCAATGTGCAACAACAACTACGATGACGATTACGGTGAATTCAGGCGTGACACCAACATTTACCCAGGTAGCAGCTATTTGTAGTGGAGGAACTTTAACCTCACTGCCAACCACATCAAATAACGGCATTACCGGAACGTGGTCACCGGCATTGAATAATACGGCAACTACGAACTATACTTTTACACCAACAGCAGGGCAATGCGCTAATACGGCTTCAATGACGATAACGGTCAATCCGACGATAACGCCAATCTTCAACCAGGTAGCAGCTATCTGTAGTGGAGGAACTTTAACCTCACTGCCCACCACATCAAATAACGGTATCACTGGAACATGGTCACCAGCATTGAATAATACAGCCACTACCACTTACACGTTTACGCCAACGGCAAACCAATGCGCCAATACGGCATCGATGACAATAACTGTTAAACCGTTACCAGTGTATAACGATCTCTCTATCAACTGTACGGGTGCAACGTTGAATTCAGTAACCGTTAACGCAACTGCTAGTGCCGGTGTTTTAGAATACAGCGTTGACGGAGGCGCTTATCAAACCAGCAATATTTTTACTGGGTTATCTACTGGTTCGCATACTTTTTCTATTCAGGTGCAGGGAACCGGTTGTGTAGTAAGTTCAGGTGCTCAAACGATTAGTTGCTCCTGTCCCGTTATCAGTAATAATATAATTTCTGCCGATCAGGCTATTTGCAGTGGAGAGACACCCATGACCTTAACTGGTTCGTCAATTACTATTGCGCCTGTTACTGTTTTTGCATATCAATGGCAATCAAGTACAGATGCAAGCAATTGGACTGATATTACAGGTGCGACCACAAAAGATTATGCGCCGCTATCGCTTATTCAAACAACTTATTACAGAAGATTGATAAAAATAGCAGGTTGTGCAGATGTAGCAGGCGTCAATATAAAAATTACCGTCAACCCGATTGTTACGCCAACCTTTACACAGGTATCTGCGGTCTGCAGCGGAGGAACATTAGCTGCTTTACCCACTAAATCCAACAATGGCATCACCGGTTCGTGGTCACCAGTACTGAATAATACAGTAACTACCACCTACACTTTTATACCCGATCCAAATCAGTGCGCAACTACAGCAACGATGACGATTGCTGTCGGCTCATTAGTCACACCTACATTCACGCAAATAAATGCGATTTGTAGCGGCGCAACATTAGCTGCATTACCGACAACATCTAACAACGGTATTGCAGGAACATGGTCGCCTGCGATTAACAACACGACAACAACAACGTATACATTCACGCCAACAGCCGGTCAATGTGCGACTACGGCTACGATGACGATTACAGTTGGTTCGCCTGTTACACCTGCATTCACGCAAGTAAGCGCAATCTGCAGCGGTGCAATATTAGCTGCATTGCCAACAACATCAACTAATGGAATAGCCGGTAGCTGGTCTCCAGCAATCAATAATAACACAACAACAACTTATACATTTACACCAAATCCAAACCAATGCGCTTCCATAACCACCATGACAATTTCCGTTAACCCGCTACCTGTTTATAACGATCTTACGATAAGTTGCACGGGTGCCACGTTAAATTCAGTAACGGTTAATGCAACAACAAACACTGGTATTTTAGAATACAGTGTTGATGGAGGAATGTATCAAACCAATAATCTATTTACAGGGTTGCCAACTGGTTCGCATACTTTTTCCATTCGCATACAAGGAACAAGTTGTGCGGTAAGTTCAGGTGCGCAAACGATTAGTTGCTCCTGTCCTGTTATCAGCAACAATACAATTTCTGCAGATCAAAATATTTGCACTGGCGGAACAGCAGTCACAATAACAGGCTCAACGGTGACAGTAACGCCTGCAACAAGTTCAACATACCAATGGCAATCAAGCGCAGATGGTTCTACATGGAATGATATTACAGGCGAAGCGTCAAAAGATTACATGCCTGGTGCATTAACGCAAACTACTTTTTACAGAAGGTTAGTGAAACTGGCTGGCTGTCCTGATGCTATAAGTAATAAAGTAACCATCAAAGTTAATCCATTACCTGTTTATAATGATTTGACTGTTAGCTGTGCGGGTGCAACATTAAATTCAATAACTGTTAATGCAACAACAAGCCTTGGTGTGTTGGAATATAGTGTTGATGGCGGCGTATATCAAACCAGTAATCTATTTACAGGATTGCCAACTGGTTCGCATACTTTTTCCATTCGCGTACAAGGAACAAGTTGTGCGGTAAGTTCAGGTGCGCAAACGATTAGTTGCTCCTGTCCTGTTATCAGTAACAATACAATTTCTGCAGATCAAAATATTTGCATTGGCGGAACAGCAGTCGCAATAACAGGCTCAACGGCGACAATAACGCCCACAACAAGTTCAACATATCAATGGCAATCAAGTGCAGATGGTTCTACATGGAATGATATTACAGGCGAAGTTTCAAAAGATTATATGCCCGGTGCATTAACGCAAACTACTTATTACAGAAGAATAGTGAAACTAATCGGATGCCCGGATGCTGCGAGTAACAAAGTAACTATTGCAGTGTCTTCGTCTGTTGTACCAACCTTCACGCAGGTAAATGCTATTTGCAGTGGTTCAGCTTTGACTGCATTGCCAACCACATCAAATAACGGAATCTCTGGTACATGGTCTCCTGCATTGGATAATACAGCAACCACCACATATACTTTTACACCAGATGCAAACCAATGTGCAACAACAGCCACGATGACGATTACCGTTGGTTCGTCAATTGTACCAACGTTCACACAGGTAAACGCCATTTGCAGTGGAGCTACATTGACGGCATTACCAACTACTTCTACTAACGGAATTACTGGAACCTGGTCACCTGCAATTAATAATACAGCAACTACTACTTACACTTTTACACCAGATCCAAATCAATGCGCAACAACAGCCACGATGACGATTACTATTGGTTCATCTATTGTACCAACGTTCACGCAGGTAAATGCTATTTGCAGTGGAGCTACATTGACGGCATTACCAACTACTTCTACTAACGGAATTACTGGAACCTGGTCACCTGCAATTAATAATACTGCAACCACTACTTACACTTTTACGCCAGATCCAAATCAATGTGCAACAAAAGCTACGATGACGATTACTATTGGTTCCTCAATTGTGCCAACGTTCACGCAGGTAAATGCCATTTGCAGTGGTGCGACATTGACGGCATTGCCAACTACTTCTACTAACGGAATTACTGGAACTTGGTCACCTGCAATTAATAATACAGCAACTACTACTTACACTTTTACACCAGATCCAAATCAATGTGCAACAACAGCCACGATGACGATTACCGTTGGTTCGTCAATTGTACCAACGTTCACACAGGTAAACGCCATTTGTAGCGGTGCTACATTGACGGCATTGCCAACTACTTCTACTAACGGAATTACTGGCACTTGGTCACCTGCATTGGATAATACTGCAACTACCACTTATACTTTTACGCCAGATCCAAATCAATGCGCAACAACAGCCACGATGACGATCACCGTTGGTTCGTCAATTGTACCAACCTTCACGCAGGTAAATGCTATTTGCAGTGGTTCAGCTTTGACTGCATTGCCAACCACATCAAATAACGGAATCTCTGGTACATGGTCTCCTGCATTGGATAATACAGCGACCACTACTTATACTTTTACACCAGATGCAAATCAATGTGCAACAACAGCCACGATGACGATTGCCGTTGGTTCGTCAATTGTACCAACGTTCACACAGGTAAACGCCATTTGCAGTGGAGCTACATTGACGGCATTGTCAACTACTTCTATTAACGGAATTACTGGCACTTGGTCACCTGCATTGGATAATACTGCAACCACCACATATACTTTTACGCCAGATCCAAATCAATGCGCAACAACTGCAACGATGACGATTTCTGTCAATGCGCTGCCCGTTTATGTGGATGTAACCACAAGTTGTACAGGCTCAATATTAAATAGTGTAACAGTGAACGCAACTGTAAGCACAGGGATGTTAGAGTATGCAGTTGATGCTGGCAATTACCAAAGCAGCAATATTTTCAATGGTCTTGCAACCGGCCTTCACAATTTTTCTATAAGAACGCAGGGAACAACTTGCGTTGTTAGTTCCGGTTCTCAAACAATCATTTGTTCATGCCCGGTTATCAGCAACAATACAATTGCAGCTGATCAAAATATTTGCAGTGGAGAAACAGCGGCAACCATAACCGGCTCGGCGGCAACAGCAATACCTGCAGCAACAGTTTTTTATCAATGGCAATCAAGCGCAGATGGAAACAATTGGACTGATATTGCAGGAGAAACCTTAAAAGATTATTCACCGGCTACAGCAATAACGCAAACGAGGTATTACAGGCGTATGGTAAAAATGACTGGTTGTCCTGATGTGTCAAGTAATACTGTAACCATTAACGCTAATCAACAACAGCAGATTATAATTAGCTGTGGTGTCAATACATATACCAGCGTGCAGTTTAACTGGAACGCAATTGCTGGTGTAACGAGCTATAATTATAGCTACTCTATAAATAATGGCGCTGCTATTAATGGCTCATCCAATTCAGCTACAGTAAATATTACACAGCTTAATCCGAATGATGCAGTTAATATTACTGTTACCGCAGTTGGTGGCAATTGTGTCTTGCCTGCAACCGGCAATTGTTCAGCGGCCAGTTGCCCGGTTATATCTGGTAACAGCATTGGCACAAATCAAACAATTTGCGATGGCAATGGATCACAATTGCTCACAGGCTCAACACCGGTAATATTGCCTGCAACCTCTTATTTCTATCGATGGCAGTCTTCAACCGATGGCTCCACCTGGACTGATCTTCCCGGCGCAACATCGAAAGATTTTACACCTGCAGTTTTGCATCAGACAACATCTTTTAGGAGACTTATAAAAATAACAGGCTGTTCTGTTGATGTGAGCAACGAAGTAATGATTACAGTAAAGCAAAATATTGTACCACAATTTTCTTTTCCGCTTACCTATTGCCAGAATGATATGGCGGCAAGTTTACCTACGATATCAGACAATGGCATAGATGGAACCTGGAATCCCGCTGTAATTTCTACGATAACAGCAGGTAACACAAGCTACCAGTTCAACCCTTCTTCAGCGTTTTGTGCTGTTACGCCTGCGCCAGTAAATGTTTTGGTAAGCAGTACTGGCAAACCAACTTTCTCTCTTGCAAAGCAATACTGTCAGAATGCTATCCCTGGCTTACCTGCTATATCCGACAATGGAATAAAAGGCAGCTGGAAACCCGGCGCTATCAATGGAGTTCAGGGGATAGGAATATATACTTTTACTCCTTTGCCGGGTGAATGCTCAAAGGAAACAGCGCAACTAACCATTGCCGTTATAGGACCTTCGGCATTTACACTTGGAAGAGATACCGGTGTTTGTTATGGTGAGCCCGTGGTGCTGCAGCCAACTACAAAGGTTTCCGGAAAATATTTGTGGCAGGATGGAAGTACAGGGCAAAGTTTTTCAGTACAGCATTCCGGAAATTATTTTCTTACTATCGACAATGGTTGCGCCAGTTTTACAGACAGTATTAATGTAAAGGTGCAGGATAATTGCCAGTTGTTGATGCCAACAGCGTTTACTCCAAACGGTGATGGTAATGACGATATATTCCGCGTGAAATATCCGTTTCCGGTAAAAGAATTTTTGTTTACAGTGTATAGCCGCTGGGGGCAGAAAATTTTCGAGACCAATAATATACGCACGGGCTGGGATGGAACTTTCAAAGGCCAACCGCAGCCTGCTGGCGGATTTGCGTGGAAAATAAATGCAATTGATGCAAACGGTACTAAGTTGTCTGTAAATGGAGTTGTTTTATTGCTGCGTTAATGAAAGGCAGCAGAAAGTAATTATGCCGATCAATGAAAAATAAAAAGTCCGGCAATGCCGGACTTTTAAAAGTGTTTGTTATCGGGATAGAACGAAAATTAATAATCGCTTCTCCTGTTAAAACCACCACGGTCGCCACCGCTACGGCCACCGCCGCCGCCATAACCGCCACGGCTACCGCCGCCGCCGCCATAACCGCCACCGCCACGGCTACCACCGCCGCCGCCGCCAAAGCTGCGTTTTTTGAAACCACCACCACCGCCGCTTCCAGCAGGTTTAGGTTGAGATTCATTAACAACAATGTTACGACCGTCTACTTCGGTTTCATTTAAACCAGCAATAGCAGCCTGACCTTCAGCGTCGTTAGTCATTTCAACAAAACCGAAACCTTTGCTGCGGTTGTTGTTGAATTTGTCGGTAACAATCTTGGCAGATACAACCGAGCCATAGGGCGTGAAGAGGTTTGTGAGATTTTCCTCAGTCAAATTCCAGCTGAGGTTTCCAACGTAAATGTTCATTTTTTTACAGTTTGAGTGAAAAACAAATTTTAAGACCCTAAATGAGAACAGTGAAACATTAAACCCCGGGAACATTGGTTGAAAACGCTCAAGGCACAATGCGAAACTGTAAAGATCATTAGGAACCAATAACGAAGATATAGAAATAATTGAGACTGGGAAAGCTTTTTGGGCAGCCTCCAAAAAAAATTCCGGCCTCGCCAAAAGCGGGCCGGAACAGGTTATTTTTAAGATTGGTCGACTTATTCAGCTCCTACCTCAAATTCAAGTTCGGTGGTTTTACCGTTACCGAAATCGATGGTGGCTTTGTAAGTACCCAATTCTTTTACTTCATCTGGGATGCTGATGCGCTTGCGGTCTATTTCGTAACCCTTCTGGTCGCGGATAGCACGGGCCAATTGTAAAGAAGTAACAGCTCCAAAGATTTTGCCGCTTGTGCCGGTTTTAGCGCCGATTTTAACCGGGCCTTCCTGCAATTTGCTGATTACCTGGTTTACTTCGGCCAGCATTTTGGCTTCTTTCTTCTGTTGCTGTTTTATTTTCTCTTCCATCTGTTTAATATTAGATGGATTAGCTTCTACTGCCAACTTGCGTGGGATTAGGAAATTACGAGCATAACCGTTTTTTACTTTTACCAGCTCGTTTACACCGCCCAGGTTATCTACGTCCTGAATTAAAATGATTTGCATTGTTTTTTTGTTTAGTACCCCATGGCCCAATCGGTTAAGATTCAGACTGTCTCCTGCCATGCAGCAGGATTAGGGTTGGTTACCAAATAGAGTTGTAAGTTTTAAGTGATAAGTTTTAAGTGCTTGTCGCAAAGGACTTATTACTTACGACTTATTACTTTCTACTTTAAAAGATCTGTTACGTAAGGCAAAATAGCCATCTGGCGTGCTTTTTTAATAGCGTCAGATACTTTGCGCTGATATTTCAGCGAGTTGCCAGTGATACGACGTGGCAACAATTTACCTTGTTCGTTCAGGAATTTTTTCAGAAACTCACCGTCTTTGTAGTCGATGTACTTGATGCCCATTTTTTTGAAACGGCAGTACTTCTTCTCACGTTTTTCGGTTTTAATAGCGGTGAGGTATTTAATTTCATTTGCTTTTGCCATGGATTAAGCCCCCACTGTTTTTTCTGTTGCTGAATGTACGCCACCTCTCTTTTTTGTATTGTACTCAACGGCGTATTTGTCGAGTGCGGTAAACATGTGACGGAGCACACTCTCGTCACGAAGAAGCTGTATTTTCAGCTTCTCATTGAAGTTGGATGGCGCTTTATATTCCATTACAAAGTAAAGACCGGTAGTCTTCTTTGCAATTGGATAGGCCAGTGATTTCAGTCCCCAGGGATTTTCGTGCACAACCTCTCCGCCGTTTTCTTTCACCAGCGAAGCGTACTTTTTCTGAGCAGCTTTAAAGTCTTCTTCAGAAAGCACAGGGGTAAAAATCACCATCAATTCGTAATTGTTCATTGTGACCCTGTTTTTTGGTTTAAAAATTAATTGGGGGGCAAAGGTAAGTGAAAGCAGGTAAGCTACAAAGGGTTGCCAGAAGAATTTTGAGCATTTTTTGGGTCTGGAATTGCCTGTTTGCAAGGGTTTTGGCCAAAAATGCATTCCACCAAAGCAACAAAAAAGCCCCCAATAAAGGGGGCTTTAAAAAGTATGCCAGAGCAATTATTGAATAACCAGTTTTTGCGTGGTTACTTTTTGCTGGCTCACCAATTTAACCGAATATAGTCCTTTTGGAAGACCAACTAGGCTAATTGATTTGTTTGCAAGGTTTTGTGTAATGATAGTCTGTTTTACCACCTGCCCATTTGTGTTTACCAGTTGCAGGTTTACCGGAGAATTAATGTTTTCCAGGCTTATGTACAGGTAGCTGCTGGCGGGGTTTGGACTGATGCGGATGCCGGGCAGCTTGGTAAAATTTACTTTCACTACTTTGGAGTAAGTGAATTTGCCATCTTTATCCACTGGTTTCAGGCGGTAATAATTGTCGCCAATTATTGGGTTTGGATCAACCAATGAATAATCAGCAGCATAGCCTTTCGCATTCACTTGTCCAATTGTTGTAAAGCTAACACCATCAGCAGAGCGTTGTACTATGTAGACACTGCTATTGATTTCTTCTGTAGACTTCCATGTTACTTTAACTGTGTTGCCATCTGCAACCGCTGCAAAATTTTCCAGTTTTACAGGTAATGCGGAGGCTTGTGAAATGGTAAAATCTTGTTGAAGCAAACATACCCTGTTTACATCTGAATGAGTATAAGCCACTCTGATTGTCACCAATCCTTTAGGCAGAATAATAGGCAATAAAGACGAGCTGTTATAGCCAGGTTGAACGGACATGGCTACTTCTCCCGGCATCAGCACATTATTTACATATACCAATGCTTTACTGCTAGCAGCAGCCTGGCTGGTTTTCACAGAAAAATCATAATTGCCTGCTGCGGGTGAATTCAGAAAATAAGTGTCATAATTTATCTCATAGGCGTTAGAGCAAATAAACTTTGTAGCCGCGTAGTTAACCCCATAACCTACAGTTTGTGTGGCGAGGTGTGTGCCCGGAATAGATAACCCGGCTGTTATAGCTGGCGTGGTACCATTTAAAATCTGTTGCACGCCTTGGTATTTCATGTTGAGGAGAGAATCTTGCAACCAGCCCAACAGGTTCCATGTTCCGTATTGGCTTACATAATTTCCGCCATTGCCAATATAGTACCAATTAAATTGTTTGCCTCCATTTTGATACCACTGGGTCAAATAATCGGCTGAGATTGTTTTCATGCGTGGGTCAAAATTAAGATCGGCTTTAATCTGTTGATTGTTCGGACCATAAGTGTCCGGGCCTCCTTCATAACCCATCATTTCCAGCCCGTAATAGGTAGCAATTGCAGGAGCCAGATCCATGGCCCTGTTGGCAAAAAGATCATTCTTGCTCGTTTCAAGTTGATCAAGCAGTTCTGAAACAGTTGCCGAAGTATTGTTTGCATCCGTCGGTTGAACAGTCCAGTAAGTTGCGTTGGCTATGCCCCAAAAGAAGTTTTTAGGTGCAGCATAGGTTTTGTTAAACCAATCAAGATCGTCACCGTGGTTATACGGGTATTGTCCCGCTACTACACAACGTATCCTGTTGTTGATTTGATTGGCCCCCCATGCAGTTTTAAACAAATTGGATATCTCATAAATGCGTTTTACTACCCTTCTGCTGGCCCAGGCATATTCATTCGTTTCACCATCGTTGTTTAAAGTGGAGTTACCAGCACTAACTTCTGCATTTGCAGCGTTCAGATTGTCAACAGATTGTTGAAAACCGTAACTAAAATAATTCCATACTTCATTAGAATACTCTACATATACGTTAATGTTTGGATTCAGATTATTTTTTAAAAGAGTAGCGCATTGAATTACGTAATCATCATCGGCATTGCCCGGAATATTGACCCAAATATCTTTATTCAATTGATTGGCAAATGCACAAACATCTTCCCATGCGCAGCCCACTCTTTGGTTGTTTCTGTTGTTGAGACCCGGTAATGATGGCAAATGACGGTCGGCCCATGATGTTACAGGGTTACTATTTGTCAATAACCAATCCATAAAACGGAGCTGATTGAATTGGTTCAGGATTTTTACCATTTCGTTTCTTATTAAAGGAGGATTGGTAGTTGAATAGCCCGGGGAAATCATTTTAAGCTGGTCTATATTAACCGGATTGATAAAGTTCAGATTTATTTGAGTTCCCTTGGTTAGATCAAAATAAACATCAGCCGTAGTGGTGTTGGTGGATGCATCATATTGTTGATTCGTAACTGTAACGCCGTTATCAGCAATTCCGTCATCAGAAGTTACCGTAGCCTGCCCTTTGAAGCTGAGCTTGTAGGTTCCGTACATGAAGGCTTCATGTATTGGATCAACATTTGAAATAACAATAAGTCCGAAGCTTTGGCTTGGATAATAAGTGATGGAGCTATATGTGCCTGTATAGGTATCCCACGGTCTGTTTACGGTTCCAAAGATATAGGCATGTTTCATCAAATCCACGAACCATCTTGAATGATTGTAATCTGAAATTGGAGCTAGTCCCGCTCCTATTGGAGGATGATTCTCATCTCCATCTAATACGGGTGCTGATAACTTTGGTTGAGAATGATATTTATTTATTGGGAATGAAAATATTTTGTCACTGGTTTTTGTGTCAGAAACAGACGTTACGTTATCATGGTTAACCGTTAGTGTGTGCTTATAGCTTTGGAGAATTGTGCTGCTTGATAGGGTTGTGATGTCTGCGATTTGGGCCTTAACTGGCACAGCGAGATTTAAAAGAGTAAATATTAATACGCAAATTCCTGAAAGGGTTTTTAGAAAGTGATCAAATGTGGGGTTCATAGCATTTAGTTTATAAAATTAAAAAAGCGAGGATGTGTAAAAAATATCAGAATGGAGGCGATTGGAAAAATAGCATCTGGCTGAAAGTATAGATCTTCGAAACCAGTTTGTTTTATAAAATTATGCTATTGCAATATATGGAGTGTGTGGGTAGATGTTTAAAATCAATATTATTGATATGCTTCTATTAAATGATAATTGTTTACTTATAAAATATAAAAATATTTATATGAATTATTTTAAAATACGTTGGTCACAATTTTAAATAATTCACAATTGGAAGATAAATATCGGTTAAGTGGAATCTTTCAACTCTTCTCGATAGTAATAAGTTTTTTGAAACACTGGAGATATGGAAACAGCCGTCTATGCAAACAATACACTATAATCTTTAATAACATTGCTTGTTAAGAAGCTTTGCAAACAGCTTAAATAAAAAAAGCTTCCGCATTTGCGGAAGCTTTTTTTATTTTAAAATTTTATTGATATGTTATTGAATCAATAACTTCTGTGTTACCACTTTTTCCTTGCTAACCAGTTTTACACTGTACAATCCTTTTGCCATGCCGCTTAGGCTGATGGTTTTATTGGTCTGTCCCGGTGCAATGATCTGCTGGCTTACTGTTTTTCCATTCAGATCTATAAGCTGAAGGCTAACAGAAGAATTAATGTTTTCCAGGTTTATGTACAGGTAGCTGCTGGCGGGGTTTGGACTGATGCGGATGCCGGGCAGCTTGGTAAAATTTACCTTCACTACTTTAGAATAAGTGAATTTGCCATCTTTATCCACTGCTTTCAGGCGGTAATAATTGTCGCCAATTATTGGGCTTGGATCAACCAATGAATAATCAGCGGCATAGCCTTTCGCATTCACCTGTCCAATTGTTGTAAAGCTAACACCATCTGCAGAGCGTTGTACTATGTAGACACTGCTATTGATTTCTTCTGTAGACTTCCAGCTTACTTTAACCTGATCATTTAACCTGCTGGCAGTAAAGCTTGCCAGTGTAACAGGCAGTGCAGCTTGCGTTGAGAAAGAGAACTGCGTAAATACCGGATAGTGGTCTGTTGTTGTTGAACTGTATTTTGAAACGAGGTTGGCTACATCCGACAATACAGTTGCAGAGCCAGGTAAATAGTACTTGTTTACTCCTGCTGTAGCAACCACATTATCTATAACACTTCCTACAAAATTTGCGTCTGAGTGTTGTGCCGGGCTTAAGGCAATTGTAGGGAAAATATATAGTGATGCGTCGTCTACTGTAAAAGGAGAATAGGAAGTAATATTGGGTGATATGCCCGCAGTAATTGTATGATTTAAATCATCATTGAAATCACCCAAAATAACTACGTTGTCATTAATATAATCTGCTTTAATCAATGAATCAAGGCCTTGCGCAGCTATAAATCTTCTGTTATATGCAGTGAGGACAGGAGCAGTGTTTGCTTTTCCGTGTATATTAATGAAGTGCATTTTTTGAGTAATAAAACCGCCATTGTTGTCGCTTAGCGTTACATCTGCTGTCATCATATAAGGGAAGCGGCCACTGGCAAAAGGATTGTAATACTTACTCAAAGTATCAATGGCTAAAGTAACACCTTTCGTTAGCAGCGAATCTGTATGAATATTACTGAATTTGGAAGTCTTGTATACAAAAGCCAGCTTCTGCACCTCCGTCAAAGGCGATGCATTTTTTAAAGTGGGATTGGAATATGAACCATAATTGTTTACTATATAAGCATATCCAGGCATAGTGTTTACGATGCTGTCAAGTGCATGAACATTTACCACTTCCTGCAAAGCAAATAAATCTGCAGGAATGCTTTTTAAAACAGTAGCTACGTTATCCTGTTGCAACGATTTGTTGACTGGTCCGAATGATGGAACAGGTGTTGCAAACCAGTTTAGATTCCAGTTCACTACATTTAAAGTAGATGCTGGGTCAATGCTATTGCCTTTTAAAGTAACGATGCCGGTTGAATCTGATATTGCGACGCTCAATGTTTCACTATACTGTATGTTGTTAGTATTAGGAGAAAAACGTACAGATAGTGTTAAGGGAACGTTGTTAGCAGTTTCTTTCGGAATGGTAACGGAAGAATTAAAATCTGTTCCGTTTGCAGATACCAGGAAGTTGCCAGTAGTATTAAGCGTTACATCACCCACTAAGTCATTTGCTGTAAGCGTAAGTGTTTTAGTAGTGGTGTTACCTGTGCTGGTATAACCAAATTCAAGATTGCTGGCACTTAGCGTTAAGCTTGGAGGTGGCGGTGTTGCTGAATTAACCAGGCTGACATCATCAAGCATCCACAATGAGCCATCATCTGTAGTAGACTTATATACCCAGGCAAGATAAATGCCATCTTGTTTGTATGCAGACAAGTTGATATTGGTGGATTGGAACCATGCAGCTGATCCTGAACTGGGGAACTTACCATTTAAATCTGTCCAGGTTGCTAAACTTGGATCTCCTGAACCGGTATAATTTGTAGATATTTTCAATACCAATGGATCTCCCGCATAGTCATTATAACTCCAGAAGTTAAGCAATGGATAAGTGGTGCCGGTAAGATCAAGCTTAGGCGAAATTAACCAATCTTCATTCAGGTTATTAATGCCATTTGAATAACCATTCATAATTAAACCGCTGGAGCTGTTTCTCGCACTATTTGCACAATCCCATTTTTGCGCACCAGTTACACTGTATTGCGTAAAGCCATTCGGCAATAAACCGCTTCCTGAACATGTGTTGAAATCGTAAGTCTGCGGAAGGGTAGTGGATGCAGTTGAATTGTATGTCGAAAATGCCCAGGCGGTATTGCTGGTAAGACCCGCAAAATTATTGCCATAAACATCTGCAAAAGCACCCGGAGTCACCAAAACATAGTAAGACTTGCCAGGAGACAATGTAGTATTAATAGTAACCAAAGTATTGCCGCTAATGGCGATGCTTGCATCATTCACATCTACCGATGCACCCGCTACACCATTTTCGTATATGGTAATAGTGCCTGAACCTTTTACCATTTTCTTATCAAACAAAATAGATAAGCCAAGAGTAGAAGGAACATCTAACCTGTTTGTTGGTGGCGTTAATGTTACAACAGAAGGTGGTGTTGTTTTATAGCTGCTGTTTCTTGGAACAGGCGTGCCCACAAAGAAATCAGCGAAATTATTTTCACTATCTACACCATCTGTATTCCTTTGAACAGAAGTAGTATTGTCTGGTGCAGCGGTTGGCGCTGTTTCAGATCCGTTAGCAGTACCATAACCAACCTTATCTCTGATTACTTTAGTAACAGGATCTAATGGATCGTAAGTAGGATTAGAACCGGATTGCGCAACTGTTGAATTGCACAAAAGCACTTTTCCTGCAGCGGCACCTAAAGAAAGTGTGCCTGTTGCATCTGGTGTAGGTAGGTTTACTGTGCCGCCTGTTCCTGCAATTTCCTGTATCAGGAAAAAGTTATGTGGCTGAATGATTCCGGATATTGAATGTACGGTAAAGTTACCGGTTCCTGTTCCTCCGCCATATTGCACAGACCAACCAGCAAGGTTAACCGCAGTATCGTCGTCATTATACAACTCAATAAAGTCGTTCTTAAAAGTAGCGCCGCTATTGCCACCACCGCCATAAACCTGGTTGATGACAACTTTTGCAGCTGGAGGGTTATTAGTGGTTGCATTAGCAGCCAATGCGGTTGAATATGTACTAGTATTGTCAACACCCCATACCTGGTAATAATATTTGGTAGCTGCTGTTAAACCTGTATGCTGGAAACCGGTAAAAGAGGCTGAAGGACCATTGTATAAAACAGTACCGCCGCCGCTAATGCTATTGCCTGCAACAAGCGCACCCGTAGGTGTGCCAAATGTGGCTGAAGAATTTGTCGCAATAAGAATGTTGTTGGCAGTAGTGCTAAAGGTTGCAGCAAGATCAATTTCTGAAGATGTAACAGGGGTTGCTGTAAAAGTTAATGGCGGATCTACCGTTACGCCTGAGCTTACATTACCTGATAATAAAAGACTTTGATCTGATGCGCCTGAACTGGTTGCTACTAGGTTTCCACTTGCTGTGCCAACGGGTGCACTGGATGCAATACGGATACTAACGCTTGCATTGGTAACTGAACCTGTTGTTGGTGTTAATTGCAAAGCGGTAGTCGAATAATTTGTTCCTCCATCAATAGAAATTTCATAAGGAGCCGGAGGCGTAATGCTGATAGGATCCGTAAGGTTTGAACCACTAACTGTAATTGTTTGTGCTGTAGATGCAGTACCTGTAACGGTTGAAAAAGGAGTTAATCCTGTTCCATTTAAAGTAATAGAAGGAGTAGAACCGCCGCCTGAGCTGGTTGCAGTTGCAGTAACGGCCAAATCATCTATCCTCCAATTGGCTGTGCCGGCAACCGGGCTTCCAGTGCCATTATAACCGTAAATTCTTATAGTTAAAGCTGTACCTGCAACTCCGGTTAGAGAAAGTGCATTTGTTTTCAGAACCCAGGTTGAGTTGTTGCCTATGGTACCTGTAGTTACGTCAGCGGCAAAATTGTCTTTACTGGTGCGGATGCTATATGCCTGCGGACCAGTACTTGTAGACCTGCTGCCAAAATCTATTTCTGTAATAAAAACTGAATAGCCTGTTGCAGGAGTAAGGGTGAATTCAAAATAAGCACTACCGGAGGCGGCAGTATTCAAAGCTCCTGTTTTGGCAGCAGCACCAGCATTTACATTACCGCTGGCACCAGTATAACCAGAGGAAACCGATGCTGCTGTTAAAAGAGCGGTAGTTCCATTATTATTTCCTTGAGATAAATCTGAGATACTGGTAATGTTTGTTACAGATCCGCCAGATGAGGGAGATGCCGATCCGGGAACAGCAGCTCCAAAGTTCCAGGTAATTTGCCCCAAAACGAGCAATGGCATAAGGGCAAAAAACAGTAAGTACAGTTTCTTCATGAAAAGATAGTTTTGATTTAAAGAAATTTTCGAACGGGTGTAAAGGGGGGCTTTAAAGCAGATCGGCGGTAATTCTGTAGGAGCAGAGATAAAGGGTTTTCCGGGGTTGGATTTCTAAAAACGACAGGGCGCCAAATGTAACAGACTAATGTTAACTGTAATCTTTTTAGTGCTAAGTAATTATTAACATTAGCCAATTTTAATGTGACATTTGCCAGTATGACAGTTACACTTCAATGGCACTGGGTTTGTTAATGGGAGGAATGGTATTTTACCTTTGGTAAAAACACGGTTTGCTATTCGGTTGTTTAGTAAAACGGTTATTCAAATACAACAAATAAAAACGTATGCAGAAAGGAAACATCAGGGTACAAACGGAAAATATTTTTCCAATCATTAAAAAGTTTCTCTACAGTGATCATGATATCTTTTTAAGAGAGTTGGTAAGCAATGCAGTAGACGCCACGCAAAAAATAAAAACGCTTTCTTCTATTGGTGAGGCCAAGGGTGATTTAGGAGAACTGCGCATTGATATTAAATTGAATACCGATGCTAAAACCATCACCATCAGTGATAAAGGTGTGGGTATGACAGGAGAGGAAATTGATAAATACATCAACCAGGTAGCTTTTAGCGGCGCTGAAGAATTCCTGAATAAATACAAAGGCCAGGCCGATGCAAATATCATCGGTCATTTTGGATTGGGTTTCTATTCTTCCTTTATGATTAGCGAGAGAGTAGAAATCATCAGCAAAAGCTTTCGTGAAGGTACAAGCGCCGTAAGATGGGAATGCGATGGAAGCCCCGAATACATTTTGGAAGAAACCGAAAAGACGGAACGTGGCACCGATATAGTGATGCACGTAAATGAAGAAAGCAAAGAGTTTTTAGACGAACATAGGTTGAAAGAAATTCTAAAAAAATTCTGCCGCTTTTTACCTGTGCCCATTTATTTTGGCGATGAGCAAATCAACAATACCGCTCCTGCCTGGACAAAAAAACCTTCTGAGCTTACAACAGAAGATTACCAGAATTTTTATAAAGAACTGTATCCGTTTAACGAACCTCCTTTGTTTTGGATACACCTTAATGTAGATTATCCGTTCAACCTTACGGGTATCCTGTATTTCCCGAAGATTAAACAGTCTTATGAAATACAGAAAGACAAAATACAATTGTACAGCAACCAGGTTTTTGTTACCGATGAAGTAAAGGATATTGTTCCTGAATTTCTGATGTTGCTGCAAGGTGTTATAGACAGCCCGGATATACCGCTGAACGTTAGCCGCAGTTATTTGCAGGGCGATCCTAATGTAAAAAAGATCAATAACCATATTACCAAAAAGGTTGCCGACAAGCTGGAAGAAATCTTTAATAAAGAAAGAACTGCTTTTGAAGAGAAGTGGGAGAGCCTGGGCTTGTTTGTAAAGTATGGTATGATGACAGATGATAAGTTCCTAGAGAAAGCCAATAAGTTTCACATATTTGAAGAAAGTGCTGGGGGCAAATTCTATACACTGGAAGAATATCGCAACGCTACAGAAGCATTGCAAAAAAATAAAGAAGGAAAGCTGGTAATAATTTATACTACCAATCCCGTGCAGCAAGACGCTTATATACAGGCGGCCAATGCAAAAGGGTATAAAGTAGTAAAATTGGAAACACTGGTAGATGCAGGTTTTATCAACCAGATGGAGCAGAAATGGAGCGATGTACATTTTACACGTGTAGATGCAGACATTGCAGACAACCTGGTAGATAAGCAAGAAGCAATGGATGCAGCGCTTACCAAAGACGAGTCAGAAAAATTGAAAACACTTTTTGAGCGCAACACAGAAGGCCTTCATACAACAGTGGAAATAAAAGGGCTTAGCCCACAGGCACCACCGGTTGTAGCTACCCGCCCTGAATTTATGCGCCGCATGAAAGACATGAGCGCCATGAGCGGCCCAATGGGAAGTTTCTACGCAAATATGCCAGATGAAGTAACCATTACTGTAAATGGCAATCACTCAATTTATCAGCAGGTACTGGCCGAAGGCAATAAGGAAAAGCAGGAAAAGTTTGTACATAACCTTGCCGATCTTGCATTACTAAGTCAAGGTCTACTAAAAGGCAATAACCTCACTGCTTTCATTAACCGCAGTGTAGAATTGATGGAAGGCGAAAAGAAGACAGTGGCGTTGGAATCTTAACAAGCAAAATTTTCTTTTAGATAGTAAGTCCCGGTGCTTTTATGCAACCGGGACTTATTCTTTTATACTGTTTTTACAGTAATTTTTTTGAAACCTGCACTCTTTAGAAAGTTTTCCATTAGCATGATGCTGCGTGCATTGGCTTTTTCAATGACCTGTTGTTGCAATGCACGTGCAATCATTTTATTCCTGGCTTTTATTTTTACTACAGTTATTTCATTGTCTTTCCATAAGCCTATCTCGCTAAATGTTTCTATACCTGATGGATTAATAATGGCATCCAGGATTTCTGCACGCGGCAGTGTAAGCGATACTGAATCTTTATTTATAAAAAACTGCTGTGGCTGAAGTTTTTTTAAATCCGTTCCGGCAATTATTTTTCCTTTTGCAATAATCACCAGTTCTCTACTGGCAACAGGAACGTTATTTATGCCGGTAATAACAGGAATTAAAATATTAAGCGTTGACTTCGCTTTTATTTCTACAGAATCCGCAACTACTTCATCAAATACAGTAATGGTGCACATTTGTGCGAGGTCGGTTATTTGTTTAATAAGAATGGGTGTATCATCAATTATTACGGGCTTGGGTTTGAATATACCGGCAACGGAAGGGAACCACTTATTCCTTAATAAAAAAAGCGTTGCAATGATTATGAAGGCTACAACACTATATGTAATTATTCGCTTCAACATTTTTTAATTCAGCTTAATAGGTTGTGTAGTATTATCAAATTGCACGGTTATTTTTTCATAGCCCAACCTTGTAAGAAAATTAGTTACAAAAATACTGGCATTGGTTTCTGCTGTTCTTAAAACGCCCAAAGAATCTGCGCTTGATTGTATTTGTGCCTGTGCCTGTGCAGCCAGTTTATTTCTTTCTTCAGAAGAAAAATCATTCCTGAAAACACCTATTTCCTGGTAAGCTACTTTTATGTCTTCTGGCTTTATATTAATGGAAAACAGCGTGGCGTGTGGCAGCGTAAGTACAATCGATTTTTTTTCGATCTGAATGTTGTTTGTGGTAATCTTGGAAAAATCTATTCCCGCCTTCAGGCTGGCTTCGCAGGTCATCAGTATTTTTCTGTCGCCCAATTTGTACCAGGTTTTATCATCGCTGGCTTTAATAATTTTGTTTACGGTATATTCAACAGTTACCAGTTCATTCATTTCTTTTAATGCAAGAATTTCCTGCTCCTTTAGTTGTTTTGTGTTAGAACAAGCCCAGGCAAACAACATAACCAGCATATATCCGTATTGTCTTATCAAACCTCGGTATAATTTTTTAAGGTGAAATACTTGTTTTATTATTAGCAATTTCAGCTTTATTGCCGATATCAGTAACGATTTCAAAAATATTTTATTGGTAAAAGAGTAAGATAATAAGCCAATGGTATTTCATACAACTGCATAATCCTTAAATTGCAATATCATCAACATAAAAGCTGCCATGCACAAAAACAACATTCTTCTTCTTGCTTTTTGTTTTATTTTATTGAATACAATTACGCATCGTGCTTTTGCGGCACAAGTAGATACGGTTATTACACACAGCAATAGCATGAAAAAAGATATAAAAGCGGTAGTAATACTTCCTTCTAACTATGCATCAGCTACAGCTTTACCGGTTTTGTATTTGCTGCATGGCTATAGCGGTAATTATGCAGACTGGATTACCAAAGCAAAAGGATTTGAGAAAGGGGTCGACTTATACAACATGATTATTGTTTGCCCCGATGGAAATAATAGCTGGTATTGGGATAGCCCGGTTGATAATGCTTACCAGTACGATACTTATGTGTCTGACGAATTGGTGAAATGGGTAGATGGTAAATACAAAACCATTAAGAGCCGTAAAGGACGTGCTATTACAGGCTTAAGCATGGGCGGACAAGGTGCATTGTACCTGGCATTAAAACACCAGGACGTATATGGCGCTGCAGGCAGCATGAGTGGCGGGATAGACATAAGGCCTTTCCCGGAGAATTGGGAGATGGCTAAACGATTGGGGTCTTATGCGCAAAATCCTGAACGCTGGGAACAACACGCTGTTGTAAATATGCTGCACCTGCTTACTGCTAATTCATTAGCTCTAATTATTGATTGCGGCACAGAAGATTTCTTTTACCAGGTAAACAATGAACTGCACCAGCGTTTGCTATACCGCAATATTCAGCATGATTATATAGTGAGGCCTGGTGCACACAATTGGCCTTACTGGACAAATGCCATACAATACCAGATGCTTTTTATGAGCAATTATTTTCAGAAGAACAATGGACTATAACGCTAATATTTATTAAGAACTTTCACTAGCATTTTGGTAATTATTTCATAGCCTTTATCAGAGGGATGTAACCCATCAAAAGTAACGTTTGATGCTTCTATAGGGTAGGGGTACTCATCTGTTTCAGGGTTGAAAGGAACGTCAATAAAGTCGGGATATTTATAATTTCGGTATTGCCCGGTTTGCGGATCTTTCAAGCGTTTAAATTTTACCATTTCCTTCAAGCCCATACTTTTTGTGTGGTAGAGATCTACCAAATCAAAATGTTCAAGCAATGCAATTTCTTTTACAGCATTGGCAAATTGCTCCAGCGATTGACCATTCTTTTCTTTATAAGAACCCCATGCATTGTTTTTATAACTGTTGATGTAAACAAAATCTCCTCTTTGCATAGGCGTCATCAAAATAATTTTTGCATCGGCATTTAGGCTGCGCAGTTTATTAATGATAATGCGGAAAGATCCAAAGACGGTATTATTGCCCGTGTTGTTTTTGTAATCTTCAATAGTGCCAACAGGTCGTCCCTGCCACCAATCGTTAGTGCCTAAGAAAACAGAATATACATCTGCTTTTACAATGCCCAGGGTTTCTATTTCCTTAGCTATACCTCCTGAAGTCCAGCCATTGTGGCCCTGGTTTATAAATTTGATAGCGGGTAGTTTTTCTGTTACCATTGTCATATATCCTTTGGTAACGCGGTTGCCGGTTTCATTTTGATGATCGTTCAGGTAAGTAATAGAATCACCAATAGCCACCCATAACATGGGTTTGGGTGTAAACGAAGCAGTAACGCAAATAACTAAAGCAAGCAATACAAGTTTTTTCATAACTATTTTTTTACCGAGGCTTTTATATAAATGGTTAACCAAAATGAAGATAATGCTTTTGTGAAAAAAGTTTTTATGTGATGGTAGCTCACGCCTAATAATCTACCGGCAGCAATTTCATGTAATCGTTCATGCTTACATGTTTTTTGCGGGTGAAGTCTTCCTGTGTGCCGTGTATGCGCAGGATGCGGGCTACTTTAAAATCGCGGTAATCTTTTTTGAGATGACACCAGCCAATTAGGTGCCACGCAAAAGCATAAAACACCAAGCCAATGGGTTCGGCTTTTCTTTTAGAAACTTCTTTTTTAAGATTGGTGTATTCTATTTCAATTACTTTTTGTTGTGCAATAGCCTGCTGAATGGTAGCCAGGTAATCGTATTGTTGTATAAAGCAGGAAGGAGCCTGGAACTTGATATTGCTGGCTAATTTTTCAATAGAATCTTTTTGTGATGAACGCAATACCGCTTTTACTTTGGTAAGTGCTGCCGAATAATGTTTCTGAATAGAATTATCTGCAAAACCCGCAACAATAGACTCCATCAGCAACAATGCATTGGCTTCTTCGGTACTGAATGAAACCGGTGGCAGAAAATAGCCATTCACCACAAAATAGCCACGGTAGGGTTCAAAGCTTACAGGAATGCCTTGTTCGTTTAATGCCTTTATGTCTCTGTAGACAGACCTGATGCTAATGTGAAATTTTTCCGCGATGGCTTCGCCGGTAACATATTTTTTTGATTGAAGCATAGTAAGTATTCCAAAAAGCCTGTCAATGCGGTTCATACTTTAAATTTAGGCGATTGCTTTCAAATACTTAATAATTGCATAAAACAGCCGGTGTTTTTTATAATGAAACCGGTTATACTTTGCGTGAAGAATGAGAATGCGTTGTTGGCAGGATTTTGTAATTTGCGACTGGCGACGCATCAAACTTTTCTTCATAATAAAATAGCATGCAATGATTAAAATGGTTGTTTTTGATATGGCTGGAACAACAGTTAATGAAGACAATATTGTGTACAAAACACTGCAACGTGCTATCAATGAAAAGGGTTTCAATTTTACGCTGGATGAAGTATTGCTGGAAGGTGCAGGCAAAGAAAAACTGCAGGCCATTAAGAGCATACTGAATGTGTATGCAGAAAAAGACAGTGAAGATCTTGCTAAGGAAATTTATAAAAGGTTTATTGTAATGCTGGCTGAAGCGTATGCTACGCTTCCAGTTTATGCGCAGGATAATGCGGGTGAATTATTTAAAGCTTTGAAAGAAAGAAATATCCGCGTTGTTTTAAATACTGGCTACGATAATAAAACTGCTGAATCGCTGGTAGATAAAATTGGTTGGAAAAAAGGTAAAGACTTTGATGGACTTGTTACTGCAAATGATGTAGAAAAAAACAGGCCCAACCCCGATATGATTTTACTGGCGATGAAGCAATTTAATATTACTGATGCCAAAGAAGTTGCCAAAGTGGGTGATTCTATTATTGATATTGAAGAAGGGCAAAATGCCGGCTGCAGCCTTAGTATAGGCATTACCACCGGCGCTCATACCCAGCAACAGTTACAGACGGCAAAGCCAGATTATATCATCAATAACCTGATAGAGCTTTTGCCATTGGTTTAATCATAGGCTAACTAACTTTATTTATACTTCTTTAGTTTTTTAATGTCGGTATTACCAGCAGGCCGAATGCTAATAGCAGCACCACCGCCGGATGCAAGCGTAATAGCTAGCGTGTTATTGCTATCTACAACAAACTGCTCTATAGTGTACGCTTCCGGGTTGTTTTTCCAGTCTGCATTAGCTGCGTCTTTATAAATGGTAGCAATATACTTTTCACTTTTATCAAGGAAAGAGAGTGGTAAAACAGCTTTGCGGCTATTCTCATCTGTTATAGCGCCAATAAACCAGTTGGCCGTATTTTTTTCTTTACGGGCAATGCTCACGTAATCGCCGGGTTCTGCTTCCAGTATTTTTGTATCATCCCAATCAACCGCTACATCTTTTATAAACTGGAAGGCGTCTGCATGTGCCTGGTAGTTTTCTGGCAGATCAGCTACCATTTGTACCGGGCTGTAAATGGTTACATATAATGCCAGTTGTTTACAAAGCGTGGTGTGCATTTGTCTTTCCGGTGCATAAGATGTATACCCTTTCATTTTAAAAATGCCAGGCGTATAATCCATGGGGCCACCAATCAGTCTTGTAAAAGGTAAAATAGTTTCATGTTCTGGCGGACTACCATTGCTGAATGCATTGTATTCGTTGCCACGCCCTGCTTCGCAAGCCATCCAGTTAGGATATGTTCTTTGCAAACCGGTTGGCCTTACTGGTTCATGTGCATCCAGCATTACGTGATGGTCTGCTGCTTTTTGCGCCACACGCACATAGTGATCAACCATCCATTGTCCATCATGATGTTCGCCACGTGGTATAATCTTTCCCACATAACCTGTTTTTACAGAAGTATAACCATAGAGGTTCATGAAACGATATGCTGTATCCATTTGCCTTTCATAATCTGTAGCAGAGCCGGATGTTTCATTGTGCATTATCAGGTTGATGCCTTTGGCAGCAGCATATTCAGTCAAAGCTTTGATGTCAAAGTCTGGATATGGTTTTGTAAAGTCAAATACTTTTTCTTTCCAGTTGCCAAACCAATCTTCCCAGCCGGTATTCCATCCCTCTACCAACACGCCCTTTATGTTATTGGCGGCTGCAAAATCTATATAACGTTTTACATTAACCGTATTTGCACCATGTTTGCCATTTGGTATCAGTTGGCCATTGCTTGAAAAAACATACGCATCATCTGCATAGTTCCAGCCGCTTTTGCCTGTTTGCATTTCCCACCAGACACCTGTAAATTTCATAGGCTTAATCCACGATGTTTCTTTTATTACTGAAGGTTTGTTCAGGTTAAGGATCATTTTAGAAGAAAGAATATCCGCTGCTTTATCACTGATGATGATGGTGCGCCATGGTGTAACAGACGGCGCATGCAGGTAAGCTTTATTCCCTACAGGATCGGGAACCAGGCTGGCAGTAAGTGCATAAGATTTCGTATCTGCATGCAATTGCATGGATGAATAATTTACCAAAGCCGCTTCATGAATATTGATGTAAAGGCCATCTGTAGTTTTTAGCATTAGCGGTGTTTGCACTGCGTAAGGATCTGGTGCGGTACGAACGGCTATATCCGTGGCTGCTGCTACTATGCTGCGATTGTCTATCTGGCTAATCAATGAAGTAGTGTAGAGATATTCATTGCTATCATAATCACCGGGAATCCAAAATGCTTTGTGGTTGCCTGCAAGGTTAAAGGCTGTCTTTTCATCCTGCACAATAAAATATTTCAGGTTGGGCTGTTGTGGAAATACATAACGAAAAGCAAGCCCATCTTCAAACACGCGAAAAATAATAGTAAGCAAACAATTGCTGGTGTGTTTCGATTTTAATGCTACCTGCAATTCTTCATAATGATTACGGATGTCTTTTGTTTCTCCCCATACAGGCTGCCAGGTTTCATCAAAAGATTTTTTTTGCGTGCCTGTTATTTCAAAACCAGTATAAAATAAGCTGTCTGTATTTAATGAGAAGCCAAGTGCAGAAGAACGTATAACGGGTTTATTGTTATACCATGCCTGGTACGTTGGTGTGCCATTTGCATCCAGCGAGAATGATAATTTTACTTTTCCTAAACTGAGTGTTTGTGTATCCTGCGCAATGGCGCAGTAACCTGCCAGCAACATTGCCAGCAGTGCAGTTGTTTTGAAGGACTTCATATGGCATTACAGTTTTTGTAAAGAAAAACTGCGGTACTGTAAATGCATGATGCATACTACAGCAAACCGGTAATGCTAAGTTAAACTGCAATGCAAACGGAAAATAGCTGTGTATTAATGAATCCTTTAATTGGAATATTACAAATGCCTACTCAATAAAATTTAAAAACCACTTTTTGCAAATGCGGTAATGCCTTCTACCAGTAAGTCAAGATTTTTTGTAGTAGTATAAACATTGGGTGTAACCCTTACACCTTTTATGTTTTCCCATTCTATACCTACGGTGTGAATTTTGTATTTATCCATTAAGAACGAAGTGAGCTCTCCTGGTTTTTTTCCTTCTACCAAAACAGAACCAATGGCACAGCTAAAGCCTGGTTTCAATGAAGTATTTATTTTTACCTTGGGTACATCCTGCACACGTGTTACCCAATAGTTTTTTAAATAGTGAAGGCGTTCTTCTTTGCGTTTGCTGCCAATCATTTCATGAAATTCTATTGCCTTGCCAATAGCCTGCTCAATAAAGAATGGACGTGTGCCCAGGTTTTCAAATTTTTTGATGTCTTCACTTTTTGGGTCAGCCGCTGCAAACATTGGATAAATGTTTTTAATTTTTTCTTTCTTCACGTATAACATACCGCTGCCAATGCAGGCGCCCAACCATTTGTGGAGGCTTGTTCCAAAATAATCTGCACCCAACGATGGTATCGTAAAATCGAAATGAGCAAAACTGTGCGCACCATCTACCAAAACATCTATACCTTTTGCATGCGCTGCATCTGCAATTTTTCTTACCGGCAATATCTGGCCGTTCCAGTTAATGATATGCGTTACCTGCACCACTTTTGTTTTGGCAGTAAATGCTTTGCTGTATTGCCCGGCCATGTATTCCGCATCTTCACTCGGCAGTTCCAGGTTTACCCAAACCAGTTTAATGCCATCGCGTTGTTCTCTTTGTTTCCATGCATTGATGGTATTGGGATAGTCTTGTTTTGATAATACAATTTCATCACCCGCTTTTAAATCAAGCCCGAAGATGACTGTCTCCAAAGCTTCTGAAGCATTTCTCTGAATAGCAATTTCATCTGAGGCAGTGCCTGCAAGCTTTGCCAGGTTTTTCCTCAATGGTTCACGTCCCTGATCCAATATCTGCCACATATAATAGCTGGGTGCTTCACTGCAATAATCGTGGTAGCGCTTCATAGCATCCTGCACTGTTTTAGGAGAAGGTGATACGCCACCGTTATTAAGGTTGATAAGCGCTGGAGAAACTGTATACGATTGTTGGATATAATACCAAAAGTCTTCGTCGCTGGCCAGTTGGTCTGGTGCAATACCCGCAGCATTGTTAAGTGCTTTGTGCAAATTGCGGCTCCAAGCCGGTTGTGTAAGTGATGCCAACAATGCAGTGGCAGAAAAAGCGCTGGCTTTGCTTATAAAAGAACGACGGTTGAAAGCAGTCATGATGTTAGGGGTTAAAATAGTTTTGGGATGGAGTAAGTTAAGAAAAAAAGTAAAAAGTAAAAATTCAAAAGTCAAAAACTTTTTGCGGTAAGCCTCTTGTACCTCTGTGAAAACCTTCTTTTACTCTGAGGTAAAAATATGCGAAGAAGAAAATATCAACTATTGGAAGCCAGCATTTAACTCAACCGGTCAACCAATCAACTGATCAACCAAACCACTAGCTTTCTTCGTGAAAATAAATCTTGTAATATTTTCTGCCATCGGGTTCTGTGCCTTGTTCAATCAGGTCCCTGTTGCCGTGGATATAGATGTGAAAGTTTTTGTCTAGTTTCAACACACTCTTAAAAACACGTGCCTGTTTTTTTACAGCGTTGTTAGAGATAGCAAATGAATCCTGTATGGGCATATCCCTTTCCAGTTCATATTCCTCTTTATAGGCTTTAAACAATGCAGCTCCTTTGGGATTATCAATTACCACATTGCTGAATTCATCCAAATCGAACTGTTCATTTTCTTTGAAGTAGCGGATAGAGCGATTGAGCAAATCTATTTTGTCTGCTTTAGAAATGGAAAAATCTTCTTCCATTTTTTCCGTAACAAAAGTTTTGTAAGCGCTTAGCACATTGTGTGTTTGATTGTAATTGTCGTTGCGCACTTTCAGTTGCAAAAAATCATCCACCCAGTATACGGCTTCAGACTTATTGGTTTGATCTAATACCACTACTTTATAGCCATCATCTTTTTCTGTATTGAAAACAATACAGCCCTTGTCAAGCTTTTTTATGTTGATGGCCTGCTCTTCATAATTGATAGAGAAATTTCTACCGTCCTGTAATACTTTTAAAAATGGTTCTTTGGATTCTGATTTAAAAATACCGATAGCATCCAGCAATTCTCCTTCTATCTGCAATTGTTTGAAATAACAGACATACAGCTCCCCGGATTTTATCTTGGGATTGTCTGTTTTATCGTACAGCAATTTTGCTATTTGCTGGCTGTTTTCATGAAAGTTGTCTGTATCTGCAAACATCTTATCAGCAAAGTGAAATATTTCATTCAATTGCAAATCTTCTGTAGGATGCGTAAAACGGTACACTTCATTTGTTTTATCAAATGGCTGAACAAAATATCTCATCAATAATTCCGACAAGGTTTCATCTGTCAGTGGAAAAGGCTGTTCTGATAACACCAGCGCTTCTTCCAGGTTTTTATTGCCTGTTTTATGTACGGATAGTTGAGTAATAGATGCTTCAAAAAAAGAAACCATGAATGTGCTTATTGAATAGTAAAATGTTTATTTTTTGCAGGGCTACTTATGAAAAATGTCAAGGTATTCTCTAAAAACAAAAAAACGATTTCGCTTAAACCCAGTCGTTTCTTCAAGAATACCGACTTTTAAAAAATCATTTATTAGCTTATAGGAAGAAACGGCAGAAAGATTTAAATGCTCGGCAATGTCTTGTGCGGTTACAACGGGTTGTGTAAATAAATAATCAAGCAATTGCTTTGCCTTTGGAACTTTTTTACCAAAATGAATGATCCTATTGCCTTCACATTCCTGTTTTAACTGCATAATTTGTTGTAGTGACTGCAGCGCAATTTTGCAGGTTTGAATAATTGCTTCTAAAAAAAATTTAATCCATTGCGAAAGGTTATTTGTTCGCCTCACTAACATAAGATTATCATAATAAAGACCTCTGTGTTTTTCAAAGAAATCTGATAAGTAAAGTATTGGTTTCTCCAATATTTTATTTTCTATTAAGTAAAGTGTTATCATAAGCCTTCCAATTCTTCCATTACCATCTAAAAATGGGTGTATGGTTTCAAATTGATAATGTGCTATTGCAATTTTTATGAGATGCGGCACTTTTATATCGGTATGATGAAGGAAATTTTCAAGGTCTCCCATGAGCCTGTTTATTTCATGGCTTACCGGAGGAATAAATACCGCATCGTTTAAAGAAGCGCCCCCTATCCAATTTTGTGAACTTCTGAACTCTCCCGGAAGTTTGTGCTCTCCGCGTACATTATCCAATAACAATTTGTGACTTTCTTTCAATAAGCGGGATGTTAAAGGCAAAGTATCTAGCCGTTTAATTGCGTATTCTAAAGCAGTAATATAATTGTTCACTTCTTTCCAGTCATCTCTTTTTTCTGGAGTTACATCTGATTGTCTTATTAATGCTTCTTCAATATTTGTTTGTGTTCCTTCTATTTTGCTGCTTACGGTAGCTTCCTTTACAATGTGCATCCGTATAAATAAATTTATATCAGGTACAAACCGAGAAAAGCTATTAAGGGCACCTAATTGTAAAGTTGCCTCTTCCAGTAATGTATTAATAGAGGGATCTGTCCATATAAAAGTTTGACACACAGTTTCAGGGATAAAGCTTTTATAGCCAGAAGGTTGTTTAATTGCAGCACCCGCTTTGAATTTGTCAAGGTCCATGGCTTATTATAAAATTTCTTAATTAACTTTAATGCGGTAAAGTTAAATATAAAATTCTTTATTTAACCTTGCGATTTTTATAAACCTAATGATTGAAAGCGTAATTAACTTGCTTGCAGGTTTAAGAA
The DNA here is from genome assembly GCA_047602295.1 of Chitinophagaceae bacterium. Classification (GTDB taxonomy): domain Bacteria; phylum Bacteroidota; class Bacteroidia; order Chitinophagales; family Chitinophagaceae; genus JACMLD01. The sequence continues at coordinate 1,537,194 of JASGHP010000001.1, forward strand.
AGGCCTATTCTATAACAATACAATCTGCTGCTACTTTAGCTTTCTTGCGCAATTCGTTCATGTCTGCGTCAGTTCTAGCATACACCAAAGCAACTGCCATTCTTCTATAAGGTCTTGTACTAGGCTTGCCAAAAATGCGTACATCTGTATTGCTTGCTGTCAATGCTTTTTCTATGCCGGTAATGGTAAAATGTTCTGAAGTTTTATTGGCCAACACAACGGCACTCGCTCCAGCTCGCTCCAACACAATTTCAGGAATAGGTAATCCTAATATGCTTCTGGCATGCAATTCAAATTCAGATAGGTTTTGTGTGCCTGCCAATGTTACCATGCCTGTATCGTGCGGACGCGGACTAAGCTCAGAAAAATAAACGCCTTTATCTGTCAGGAAAAATTCAACTCCCCATAAGCCGGCACCGGTTAATGCTTTCGTTACTTTATTCGCCATCTCGCAGGCGTCTTTAAAATCTTTCTCACTAATGGCAACCGGCTGCCAGCTTTCCTGGTAATCGCCACGTTCCTGCCTATGGCCAATAGGCGGACAAAATAAAGTTTCCCCGTTTTTTTGTGTAACCGTAAGCAATGTGATTTCTGTATGAAAAGAAATAAACTCTTCAATGATCACTTCTTTAATATCTCCCCTGGAATTATTAATAGCATAATCCCAAACCTTTTGCTGATCATCTATGCTTTTTAAAACCGACTGGCCTTTTCCACTGGATGACATTAAAGGTTTTACCACGCAAGGCAAGCCAATTTCCTTTACGGCTTTTGTAAATTCTTCAAAGCTGGTAGCATAGAAATATTTGGCTGTTCTTAGTCCCAGTTCTTTGCTGGCAAGATCACGAATCAACTTCCTGTTCATGGTAAAATTGGCTGCTCTTGCACTGGGGACTACCTGTATATTTTTTTCTTCGTAAGTATAGAAACGTTCTGTACGAATGGCTTCAATTTCCGGTACAATCAGATCTGGTTTAATCTTATCAACCAATGCATCCAGTTGTGTTGCATCAAGCATGTCAATCACTTCAAACCCATCGGCTACCTGCATGGCGGGTGCACCAGCGTAGCTATCAACGGCTATTACCGTTTGCCCAAGACGTTTTAATGCAATCACTAATTCCTTGCCTAATTCTCCGCTGCCCAGCAGCATTATTTTTTTGTGCATGCCGCAAGGTAATCATTTGCAAAAACGGGCATTCAATATTTTTCTTTAGGTTGAATAGAGGTGGAAAACTTTGAAGAAATTACTAATCAAATGAACAATTAATCAACTAATTGCTATCGTCTTTATATTCTGTTTCTTCCAGTTCTTCATCGCCCTTACCAATTTTTACTTTGGGGTTATCCTGCGTACCGGTGATGCGCATGGGTATGCCAATGATGCCGAGTGGAGGAAGACCTAAACGCATTTTTATATTCAGCTTGCCATCAAAACTGGTTTGACCTTCTATACGCGGACGGAAACCAGCTACTTTAAATTTGAAACGCTCAATGGTGATGATATTATTCTTAATAGTAGTCTTGATATCTACTTTAGCCATGCTTGGATTGTTGATAGAATCCTTGCCGGTTTTCTGGCTAACCGTAGAAAACAGTTTAAGCCCGTATACTTTTACATTTTTAATAGACAATACGCCGCCGCCATCCAGCGAAGGATAGATAGGATGCATATTGCCATCAAGCACGCCTTTTAAATTATAATCCAGCGATACAATGCCCTGCGCCTTGCCCGCAGAGGTGGCCATATCGTGAAACAACTTTACTTCATTGTATGCTTTCTTGATGTCAAAGTCTGTTGCTTTCAAATGATAATCAAATAACGCTTTGTATGGGCTAGTGCTATTGTAATCAGCGTCCATCAATACATTACATCCAATAAGATTAAAGCCAGTTTCTTTCAGCGTAAGCTTGCTTTGTTTAACAGCAACATTTCCTTTTACATCTTGCAGGTGCAAACCATTATAATCTACTTTTTGTGCATTGGCCTGCAGAGTAAGATCCAGGTTTGATGGAATAATGATTACGCCGGAATCAACAGGTGTGGTATTGGCAGCTACAGTTTTTACTGTGTTGTTATTAGCATCTGTTTTGGCAGGCGCAAAAGCCATAAACTCATCTGCATTGATGTAATTGGCTTTTATAGCAAAATTTCCTTTTAATACAGCATTATTGCTAAGCGCATAATCAATTACATTTTGCATATAGCCATCCATCTTAAAATCGGACTGGCCATAGGCGGCAATAAAATTGCGGAACCACATTTTATCCTGCTTAAAAGTAAACAGGCCTTCCTTTATTAAGAATGGTTGCGGAAAATTTTCAGTAACAATTTGCAAATCTTTTGCTTCCAGCGTACCCTGGTTGCGCAATTGACTATAGCGGCCATGCGTAGCATCGCTTTGTCTTCCCTGCAAAGAAAGATCCGCTTTTATATAACCACTTACATCAATGCCTTTCCTGCTAAATACCTTGTAGATTTTCGCAATGTCCAGTTCTCCGTTTGCAGTAATGGCATAAGCAATGTCTTCAAAGTTTTGTAAAGATGCTTTTACATGAAATGGTTTTCCTTCAAAATTGAAAGAAGCAGGTTCTATTACAACAGCTAAATTTTTTAAACTACCATTATCGTCTGTTGCCTTTGCTGTTATTTGTATATCATTAATGGCATTGGGATAATGTTTTGTTTTCAGCAAACCATTTTTAAGATTGATGTCTGCAGTAGTTGCGGGGAATGTTTTCTTTTTGTCGTCGTATTTTCCTTTTGCATTAATAGCAATTTTCAACAGGCCGCTTATATCTGTGCTGTCTATTGGATAGATTTTCTTTACTTCAGATAGATTGATATTGGCTTGCAGATTAGCATCTACATCTTTATTTTGCAAACTCCCTACACTCGCATATCCTTTAATAAAATTATTGAGCGCTGTAGCAGACAAATCTTTTATGCTGAAACCAATGTGCTGGTAATTGCTATCGGGGCAAGCACTGTTCAATACAAAATTGATGTTATTGACCTCCTGCGGCAAAGAATCATATTTAAAGTAGCCATCTTTTACGGTTGCCTGCAAATTGTATGAAGGTATACTGCGCAACACCGTTTCATGTCTAAGACTATTAGGATTAGGCCCTGAAGCATACAAACCGTTTGCGGTAAAATGAATATCCGTTTTTCCACGCAACGATACATTAGGCAAGCCCAATGCCTGGTCAAGTTTTTGCAAATCCAGTTGCGCATTTATTTTGGCATTTACAAAAGGGCGTTCAACGCCTTTGGTAGTAATAATAGCGCTGAAATATTCTTTATCAAGATTGAAAAATATAGAATCCACTTTTACCAGCAGGCTGTCCTGGTTGATGGCAGGCATCTTTGTATCCAGGTTCAAAAAAATATTGGAAGCAGGCAATGGCGAATTCTTGTATTTAATATAGCCATCACGGATTTTCATGTTAAAAGCAAGATCAGGCATTGCGCCTGTGGAGGCAATGTATTGTCCTTTTAATGTAAGCAGTATATCTGCAACGCCTTTAATGTCGGTTTGTTTTTCCCAGGTAATATATTGTGGCGGTAGTGCCGTAATAAAATCATCCAGCTTGCTTTTTTCTGAGGTAACGGTAAAGTCAATATCGTAACCATTCTTCAGGAAGTCAAGTTTTCCATTGAATTCAACAGGTAATCGGTTTATAACAAGGCTGTTTTTTTGAAAAAAGAATGCCAGTGAATTGGTATTGATTTTTGTAATGAGGTCTGCATTTACCTGCTTATTAAGCAGGTAAGCTTCTTTGCCAAAAGAAAAGTCAAGCGAGTCTATTTTGGCATGACTATACAGATCAAAAATGGCTTTGCTTAAATCTCCATTGCCACTATAATTAAAACCCTTTGCATTAATGAGTATGTCAATCGATTTATCGTTGTAGATAAGGTGACTGTTTTCAACAATAATTTTTTCAAGGCGTAATGCAGTACTGCTGGTGTCTGCATTGTTAGCCGCTTTTTTCTTATTGTCTACATATACATTATAATTCGCTTCTCCTTTTTCGTTTACCTCCACGTTCATAAGGGCATCGGAAATAAATATTTTGTCGATATTGATGTGGCTATCGAAAATGAGGCTTTTAATATTGATGCCGAGCGAAATTTCATCTGCTGCTACCAATGTGTCTTTTTTAAAAGGAGCAGAACCTTTCAGTGTAAAATCGTGCAGCGTAACGGTAAGTGATGGAAAATGTTTGAAGAATGACAATCGCACTTTAGAAAAATTCAGTTCGCCATCAAGACTGTTGTTTGTCCAGCTTTTTATTTTTTCTGATACAGTGCCCGGAAAAAGAATGGGTATTAAGAAAAGCAACAGCAAGAAACCTGCAATGGAAAGACCTGTAACCTTAAACAACTTGATAAAAAACCGCTTCATGGGGTAAAGATAAACACAGATGCTAATTTTTTCTAATTGGCAGCAACAAGCGAACCCCTGTTTGCTAAGAAAAGCATGCTACACGGGATGCTGAAGATGAATAATGGTTTACAGTACAAGAGTGCGACGCAAGAATGCTCAATAGTACTATTACAGCTGGGCACATAATAATGATAGAACAATCATTCATAGATTGAGCAGGAACATTTGGGCTTTGGTAGATAAAATGCTTCAATAATTTAGTATTGACCGCCTTTAAAAATGCCGGATTCAAGTTTATGCACCACCAATAATGCCTTATATTTGCAGCCTGCTTTTCATAAGCCTCTCAAAAACAATTTGTTTTGATCTGCCCTGTGCATCGTTCCCTGATTACTGAAAATAACAATTGAAAAGGCTTATTTCTACTTTTTTGTATAAATTGATTAGTATCTTTGCAAAATGAATACAGACAGCTTACAGCCGGTAAAAGATGATGCAAATGACAGCCTCAGCACGATTGAAAGGACCGTTTTAAGCGACTACAAATACGGTTTTGTTACCAATATAGAAGCTGACGAAGCGCCGATGGGCCTCTCTGAAGACACCATCCGCTTTATTTCTTCCAAAAAAAATGAGCCGCAATGGATGCTGGACTGGCGCCTGAAGGCCTTTGCTTACTGGAAGAAAATTGCCAACGAATCGCCGGAATGGGCCAATATTAAGTTTCCTGCCATCAATTTCCAGGACATTATTTATTACTCTGCACCCAAACAGAAAAAAACTATTAATAGCCTGGATGAAATTGATCCGGAGCTGAGAAAGACATTTGAGAAGTTAGGTATTTCTCTTGACGAGCAGAAACGACTGAGCGGTGTAGCTGTAGATGCAGTAATAGATAGTGTTTCTATTGGCACTTCATTTAAAAAGCAACTGGCAGAGCTGGGCATTATCTTTTGCTCTATGAGCGAAGCTATACAGGAACATCCGGACCTGATTCAACAACACCTGAGCTCTGTAGTGCCTATTACCGATAATTTTTATGCTGCACTGAATGCTGCGGTGTTTAGCGACGGCTCTTTCTGTTATATACCAAAGGGCGTTCGTTGCCCAATGGAACTCTCCACGTATTTCCGCATTAACGCAGAAAATACCGGCCAGTTTGAAAGAACATTGATTGTAGCCGAAGAAGGCAGCTACGTTAGCTACCTGGAAGGTTGTACCGCACCCATGCGTGATGAAAACCAATTGCACGCAGCCGTGGTAGAACTGATTGCCATGGACAATGCAGAGATAAAATATTCTACCGTACAAAACTGGTATCCTGGCGATAAAGAAGGTAAGGGTGGTATTTACAATTTTGTAACCAAGCGTGGAATTTGCAAAGGCAACCATTCAAAAATATCATGGACGCAGGTAGAAACCGGCTCTGCTATTACCTGGAAATATCCCAGCGTAATATTAAAAGGCGATAATTCTACCGGTGAGTTTTATTCTATTGCAGTTACCAATAATCACCAGCAGGCAGATACCGGTACCAAGATGATGCATGTAGGCAAAAACACCAAGAGCCGTATTGTATCCAAAGGTATTTCTGCAGGTGTGAGCAATAATAGTTATCGTGGTTTGGTGCAGGTAGGTAAGAATGCAGCCAATGCACGCAATTTCTCACAGTGCGATTCTTTGCTGCTGGGCGATAAATGTGGTGCGCATACTTTTCCTTATATAGAAGTGAAAAACAGCACTGCTGTTGTAGAGCATGAAGCCACCACTTCTAAAATTGGTGAAGACCAGATATTTTATTGCAATCAACGTGGCATAGATACAGAAACGGCTGTGGCACTAATCATTAATGGTTTTGCCAAAGAAGTAATGAACCAATTGCCCATGGAGTTTGCAGTAGAAGCGCAGAAATTATTGGCGATTAGTTTGGAAGGCAGCGTAGGATAGGGTGATAGAGACAAGGCATGCCTTGTCTGTACAAAAGCAAGCAAGCCCCGAAGGGGCGCAATATAAAAAGCGATGGGCGCGGCCCGTCGAATTAAAAAGAGACGGGTAAAGCCCGTCGCGAAAAAAGAAAAATCAATTATGTTATCAATTCAGAATTTACACGCGGGTATTGAAGAGAAGCAGATTTTAAAAGGAATCAATCTTGAAATAAAAGCAGGTGAAGTGCATGCTATCATGGGACCCAACGGTTCCGGCAAAAGCACCTTGGCTTCTGTGTTGGCGGGCAAGTCTAATTACACAGTAACTGACGGTTCTGTAGAATTTTTAGGAAAAGATTTATTGGAACTATCACCTGAGAAAAGAGCAGGCGAAGGTGTGTTTCTCGGTTTTCAGTACCCGGTAGAGATACCAGGTCTTAGCACTACCAATTTTATAAAAACAGCGGTAAATGAAGTAAGAAAATACCGTGGTGAAGAACCGCTGGATGCAGTTTCATTCTTAAAGTTGATGAAAGAAAAAATGGCGCTGATGAGTATTGATCAGTCATTGCTGAGCCGTCCATTAAACGAAGGTTTTTCTGGTGGTGAAAAAAAGCGCAACGAAATTTTCCAGATGGCGATGTTGCAGCCGAAATTTGCAATTTTGGATGAAACAGATTCTGGTTTGGATATTGATGCCATCCGTATTGTAGCAGGTGGTGTAAATAAATTAAGAAGCAAAGACAATGCAGTGTTGCTGGTAACACACTATCAGCGTTTGCTGGATTATATCGTTCCTGATTTTGTGCATGTATTATACAACGGCCGCATTGTAAGGTCTGGCACCAAAGAACTTGCATTTGAGCTGGAAGAAAGAGGCTACGATTTTATTAAGAACGAAGTGAATGTAGGACAGGAAGCGTAGGAAGAAGTCGGAAGTCAGAGGTCTGACATCCGACATCCGATTTCTGACTTCAGACTTCTTACTTCTTTCTCAAATAAATACAATAAATGAACACAGCATATATAAAAGAACGTTTTGATCAGTTGCAATTGAATGATAAAGGTGATAGCCTGCAGGCGGTACGCCGCAATGCATTTGATGCATTCAGCAAAATGGGCATTCCTGGTTCCAAGCATGAAGAATGGAAATATACCCGCATAGCCGGCTTGTTTAATAAAGAATACATTTTTGCAGAAGCTGCTGCAAAAACAATCAGTGCAGATAAATTGAATGCAGTGCGTCTTCCGGGTTTTGAAAATGCGAATGAACTGGTATTTGTAAATGGTATTTTTTCTTCGCAATTATCAAACATTCGTTCCAAAGCCTTGGTGGTATTGCCACTGGAAGAAGCTGCAGCAAATGAATACGCAACAATTGTAAAAGAAAATCTTGGTCATAGTGCAAAGTATTTAAATGATGGCATCAACGCATTAAATACAGCTTTTGTACAGGGCGCCATATTTGTGCATGTAAAGAAAGGGCAGGTGCCTGATCATCCTGTTTACATTTACCATATAGCAGATGCTGGTGCAGAAAATGTTTTTTCTCAGCCACGCAGCCTGTTCCACATTGCTGAAAATGCGCAGGTACAAATAGTAGAAACATTTGCAACGCTGGGCAATGCAGAAAGTTTTACCAACCAGGTAATGGAGATAGTAGTGGAGAAAGATGCATTGCTGGAGTTTTATAAAATACAAAATGATAAAGCCAGCACCAGCCAGGTAAGCACTACGCATATCAGGCAGACAGGTAAAAGCTATACGCATGTGGTGACCATTTCATTGAATGGCGGCATTGTGCGCAACAACCTGAACATGGTAATGGAAGCGTCTTATTGTGAAGCGCATTTGTATGGTTTGTATTTCCAGGGCGGACAAACACATATTGACAATCATACCGTGGTTGACAATGTAAAACCCAATTGCCTTAGCAACGAGTTGTACAAAGGTGTAATGAACGATAAGTCTACTGCTGTTTTCAACGGTAAAATATTTGTAAGACAGGATGCGCAAAAAACAAATGCGTACCAGTCTAATAAAAATATATTGCTGTCATCTGATGCAAGTGTAAATACAAAGCCACAGTTGGAAATTTTTGCAGACGATGTAAAATGTTCACATGGCTGTACCATTGGCCAGTTAGATGAAGAAGCATTGTTTTACCTGCAGGCAAGAGGAATTAATGAAGACATTGCAAAATCCTTATTGGTGCATGCATTTGCAATAGACATATTGGAACATGTAAAACCACCACAAATACGTGCCCACATCAATCAATTGATCTCACAAAGTTTAGAATTTGATATAGCATGATTACTTCTGCAGCCATACAAAAAGAACTGGATGTGCACGCCATTAGGCAGCAGTTCCCGGTTTTAAACAGGTTGGTAAAAGGAAAGCCGCTGGTGTATTTTGATAATGCAGCTACTTCTCAAAAACCACAAATAGTAATAGATGCGCTGGTGGATTATTACAGCGGTTTCAACGCCAATATTCATCGTGGCATTCACACACTGGCAGAAGAAGCCACGGCTGCGTTTGAGGCTACCCGTGATGCGGTAAAACAATTCATCAATGCAAAAAACCGGGAAGAAATTGTTTTTACACGCGGTACAACAGAAAGCATCAACCTGGTAGCATATACCTGGGGCAGGCAAAATATAAAAGCAGGGGATGAAATCATCATCTCCAATATGGAACATCACTCCAATATTGTTCCCTGGCAAATTTTGTGCGAAGAGAAAGGAGCGATACTGAAAGTGATTCCTATAAATGAAGATGGTGAATTGTTGATGGATGAGTATGCAAAATTGCTCACTCCTAAAACAAAACTGGTTTCTGTAGTGCATGTGTCTAATGCATTAGGAACAGTAAATCCCGTAGAAGAAATTATTTCATTGGCGCATAAGGCTGGTGCATTGGTAATGATAGATGGTGCGCAGTCTTCTGTGCATTTAGATATTGATGTGCAACAACTGGATGCAGATTTCTTTGCATTTTCTTCCCATAAATTATATGGTCCCACTGGTGTAGGTGTATTGTATGGCAAAAAGCATTTGCTGGAAAGTATGCCTCCTTTTCAGGGTGGGGGAGAAATGATAAAAGAAGTGAGCTTTGGCAAAACAACCTACGCAGATCTGCCTTATAAGTTTGAAGCAGGGACGCCTAATATTGGAGACACCGTTGTTTTGAAAACGGCGATTGATTTTGTAAATAAGATCGGTAAGGATAAAATTCGCAAGCACGAAAATGAATTGTTGCATTATGCTACTGATGCATTGCAACAAATTCCTGGTTTGCAGATTATAGGCAAAGCAAAAGAAAAAGTAAGCCTTGTTTCTTTTGTAATTGATAATATTCACCCGCAGGATATTGGCATATTGCTTGACAATAGTGGTATTGCTGTAAGAACTGGTCACCATTGCGCTCAACCGTTAATGCAGCGTTGCGGCATCACTGGTACCACACGTGCTTCTTTTGCTGTTTATAATACAAAAGAAGAGATTGATGAAATGATTAAAGGTTTGCATAAAGTAATAAAAATGCTGGCGTAATAGCATGGAGAATCAAATGACGATAGCGGAAACGGAAAAGCAGATAGTAGAGGATTTTCAATTACTGGAGTCGTGGGATGAAGATGCCAAGTATGAATACATCATCGATATGGGCAAGAAGCTTCCACCACTGGATGACAAATACAAGCTGGAAGAAAATAAGATAAAAGGTTGCCAGTCTACTGTATGGCTGGTGGCCAATGATGATAATGGAAAGGTTCATTTTGATGCGGATAGTAATTCCGTAATCGTAAAAGGACTGATAAGCATGTTAATCCGTGTTTTGTCAGACCGCACTGCTGATGAGATTATTGAAGCTAAACTGGGTTTTATCAATGAAATTGGTATGCACAGTCATTTAGCGCAAACCCGTTCAAACGGTTTGTTGGCCATGGTAAAGCAAATGAAAAACTATGCGCTGGCATTTAAAATTAAGAACGCAGCAAAAGTGTAAAAAATGGAAACAGCAGAATTGAAAGAAAAGGTAATAGCATGTTTGCATACTATTTTCGATCCTGAAATACCTGTAAATATTTATGAACTGGGTTTGATATATGAAGTAGATATTTTACCGGTAAACAATGTGCAGATTGTAATGACGCTTACTTCACCAGCATGTCCGGCGGCGCAGTCAATACCGGTAGAAGTGGATCAGAAAGTAAGAGAGATAGAAGGCGTAAACGATGTGTATGTATCTGTAACATGGACGCCCGCATGGAACAAAAGCATGATGTCTGAAGCAGCGCAACTTGAATTAGGCTACATGTAAGACAAAATTTTATCGGCTTTCAATTGTATAAAATCACAGAAAACCTTTTATGAAAATAACCGCACAGGAAGAATACGGGCTTCGCATATTAATTCGCATTGCGGGTTGCAAAGACACTGCAGGGTTGAGCATTCCTCAGTTGAGCGAAGCGGAAGGTTTAAGCAGTCACTATGTTGCAAAGCTTACAAGGGTTTTGCGCATAGGTGGTTTTATCAATAGCACTCCCGGCCTTAAAGGAGGTTATGTATTGGCAAGACCTTCTAATGAAATTGGCATCAGGCCAGTGTTGAAAGCATTGGGTGGTGTATTATTCGATCAGGATTTTTGCGGCATGCATGCAGGTGCTTTAAAGCTTTGCACTAATTCTGTGGATTGTTCTGCACGTTCTCTCTGGCAAATGATTCAGTTTACGGTAGATCAATTATTAGATAAACTTACATTGCACGATTTGGCAAATAAGAACAACGATTCTACAAAAGCACTAAACCTGATGCTGGAACAGGTAGTAATCAGAAGCTGATTTTTGAAGCAATTTTTATGGCCTGCGCTTTTGAGCTTACGTGCAGTTTCTCGTAGATATTAGCGATATGTTTTCTTACGGTATGAGAACTTAAATATAATTTCTCTGCAATGGTTCTGTAATCCAATCCATCTACCAACAGCTTCAATACTTCTATCTCTCTCTTTGAAAGTTCATATAATTGGTTGTCCTTAGATGCAGCAGGTGTTGATTGCACTGGCATAGACGCTTTCATTAAAAGATCCATTGCTTTTCTTGCAATGCGGGGGCTCATAGGCACGCCACCTATATCTACCAGTTGTTTTATATAATCAATGATTACTGAAATCTTTTCGTCTTTCAGCAAATAACCATTGGCGCCTGCTTTAATGGCCTCAAATATTTTATCATCGTCATCAAATACAGTCAGCATCAAAAATTTCATCTCTGGGTATAGCGTATGTGCATGCAGTACCGTTTGTATGCCATCCATTTCCGGCATTTCAATATCCATCAATACAACCTGCGGGAAAGCCATTGGTGATAATTCTTTTATTTGCTGCAGGAAAGCTGATCCATTGGACGCAGTAAACACTACCTCAATTTCTGAGGTGTATTTTAACTGATCGCATAATGAGATCCTGTTTTGCGATTTATCATCAACAATGGCTACCCGTATCTTCATAATGCAATATTCATTTGTATGGGCTGGTTAGGCAATAACTCATTTGTACTATTGTTCACATTCCTGGTAAGGGTTACTGTAGTGCCGCTGTTGATAACGCTTGAAATATTCAACACCGCATGTATATCCTTTGCACGCTGATAAATATTTTCCAGACCGTAATGATCTTTAAATTGTTCTTTTGTATTGAACCCTGTTCCATTGTCTTTAATGGAAATGTTATAAGCAACCTCATCTCCATTTTCAATTGACAAAATAATTTTACTGGCGCTGGAATGTTTGATGGCATTGTGTATGGCCTCCTGGCAAATACGAAATACATTGAGTGCTTCAGGAGATGAAAGTGTTGACTTTTGGATGATGCTTTCGTTTACATCTAATTGTATTGAGTCCTGGTGAGATAATTGATTTTGTATGTACAATTTTATTTTATCTGCCAACTCATCAATTTCTACTTGCGGTTTTTTTAATGCCCATATACTTTCTCTCAAATCTGCAATAGTGCTTTTGGCTGTTTCATTTATTTTGGTAAGATGCTGGCTTTTTTGTTCTTCTGTCATTGAAGCAGGAGCCTCTAATATAAAATCCATATTGCTGCTTATATAACTGAGTTGCCCGCCCAGGTTATCGTGCAGTTCTGCTGCAATCCGGTTGCGTTCATTTTCTTCAGCTTTGCTTACCGCAATTTCATGCAATCTTTTTTCTTCTTTCTGCAGCGCCTGGAATTTAAACTCCTGCTTTTTCCGGTTTATAATTATTAGTATAATGGAGAAAATAGTACCGATTAATAGCAATACAAGAGCACCATAAACGATATAGTTCTTTTTTGTTAGTGCATACTGTTGCTGTATGATGATGTTTTCTTTTTTTTGCGTTTCATACCTTGTTTGCATTTCAGAAACTGCCTGTGCAGAATTTTTCTGGTGCAATGAATCTTTTATGGCCAATAACTTTTCCAGGGTCTCACCATATAATTTATAATCTCCTGCCAGTTTATAATTGCCTGCCAGGTTTTGATAGAGAAAAATGTTAGGCCGTGAGTTTTTATTCAATTCAATACCTTCTTTGCAGATGGCAATACCCTTTTGCGGCTGATTAGTGATTCCATAAAAATTGCCCAGCATTGACATAGCATTAGCCGTATTGAATACATTACCAATTTGCCGATAGGTTGCAACACTTTGTATTAATAGCTGTTCTCCTTTTGGTACATTATTATTAAAACCCAATAAAGTGCCGCGCAGACCAAGCGTATAGGCAAGAGATCCTAAATACCCAGACTTGCTATTTACTTCCAATGCTTTGGCTGTATAATATTTTGCCGAGTCGAGATTATTATTTTTACCAACTTCTTTTTCATGTAAATGAATAAAAGTAAGCGCTATATTATTTAAAGTAATGCCGTATGCTTCCTCATAATTAGCCGCAATAGGTGTTGGGTATAATTGCAAAGCTTTGTAGCACCATCGTTGTGCTTGTTTGTCATCATCGGTTCCAACAAATGCTGCAGCCATCGCATTAATGGTTCTAATCTGGATAAGTGTATCCTCATTTTTTTCAGCAACCGCTAAAAGCGGGTACAACAAATCAAGCGCTTCTTTAGGCCTGTTCAGGTTATTGAGGGATCTTGCTTTAAGCAGGGTTAAATTGGTATATAGCTCTTTCTCTCTATCATTATAATGAAGCGTGGCTAATAATCTTTGTGATATGGCAAGACTGCTGTCTGTACTTCCGCGGGTAAGAAATTGCAGGCCTATATAATTTTGCGCCATACCGGCTTTTAAATCATCCTTCTCTTCGTTGGCAATTGATTTAGCTGCAATAGCGTAATGATAAAGCGTATCCGCACTAAGCGATGATTGCTCTTTGCAAAGATTCAACAGTGTTTGCAGCTTTTGCTTGTCTTCTTTTTCCGTAAGTAATATCTTTTTAAGACTATCAACTCTTGGTGTTTGTGAAAAGGAAGAAAACCGAGCTACAAATAACAATAGCAGAAAAATGCAGCTTATTTTTTTTGAAGTCATGATTATAGCGGAATAGACTAAAATATAAAAAATTAGCCCAATTCCATATTTTTTTCGGCTCCAAATTAAGCTTGTATTGAACAGGAAAAATAACGCATTTGAGTTATTGTTTGGTTGGCTGCAAAAAAGCAGGAGTTTCTTTTACTAGCGTATCATTGCTTACATGAAAAACTCTTCTTTGATAATCTTGCCATCTTTTACAGAATACACGCATAATTCTGTCATATCCATGTGGCCATCTTTTTTCATGGTTAACTCCATGCGCAGGGTACAGGCGAAGGAATTAATAACTATCAATGGTTCTGATACCTCAATTTTATGGTATTCCTGTACCATGTCTTCAAACTTTTTGCCTTTGGAGAAAATGGCAGACAATCCTTTTGTTTCTTTTTCAAATGCCGGGGTGGCATATGGTTCTATGCTAATGGCTTCTTCACTAAATAATTCCTTTTGTGCAGTTTCAAAATGCCCCTGGCGGCAAAGCACTACCAAACGATTGGCAATTTCCTGGGTTGTCATAATTATTTATTTTGAGTGAGTAGTAATGATACCTTTCAAACAAAATAAATCCAGATTTCATGCCACTGTTATAGTGTTATTGATCGGCAACAAATGATGCCTGCTTTGCACAAACTGTGTATGTTCTTCAGCTTATTTTGCCATATCATCATATGGAGTGGGCGTAGTATCCTGCCCGTCTTTTGTACCTGGTTGTCGCAATTGAACTGGTTTTTGTTTGCTGCTTTTTTTGCGCATCCACATGTTTAATAATTCCACACCAAACGAAAAAGCCATTGCGAAATAAATATACGCTTTGTCTATATGGCTATGGTGCAAGGGTTCCAATCCTTCAAAGAAAAGACTAAAGCCAACCATTAACAAAAAGGCGAGTGCCAGCATTTTTAGTGTTGGATGCTTATGAATGAAAGTGGAGATTTTATCAGAGAAAAAGAACATGATGATCATTGCTATGATAACTGCTATAATCATCACCTTTACAATTTTTGCAAGACCCACAGCCGTAATAATGCTGTCAAAAGAAAACACCATGTCTATAATGATGATTTGCCCGATAACAGCACCAAAAGAAGCCGGTTTGCTTTTTTCTGTTGATGTATGTTCATCACCTTCCAGTTTCTCATGTATTTCCTTTACTGTCTTATACAATAAGAAGATTCCACCCGCAAACATAATAATGTTGCGCAGGTTGAATGAATAATGATTACTGCCCCAGTTGAAACCAAATAATTCACTGCTGCCATTCTTCACCAGCCATCCTATGCCCATCAGCAATAAAATTCTCACTGCAATGCCGGCAAACATCCAGATGCGGCGTGCATTTAGTTTTTGTTTTTCATCAAGACGGCCCATTAGAATAGAAACAAAAATCACGTTATCTATTCCCAATACAATTTCAAGCACAGTAAGGGTAAGCAGACTGATCAGCGCATCCACGGTAAATAATTCCTGCATAGTAGGTTCTTTAGTGACGCAAAAATAACTGAACTGCTATAAACCCATGTATTTTTACTCGTTCTTGTCTTTATGATAATGGATCAGCCTGTTTGGCACAATTTTTAACCTGTTTTGCTGTTATTGTAAAAAACACCCAAACCATTTATTTGATTCCATCTCTACCCCGATTTTTTTATTTATAAAAGCCTGATTGGCTTAGATTTCTAAAACATACCCAAATCCCCGACCGATGAAACAGTTTTTGATCCTGTTGCTTTTGGCAACTACATGTGCCTGCCACGCCCAAATTATTACAGGCGATGAAAATTTTCCAGGCCGCTTGCGTGTTGGTGCTGCTTATGTGCATGATTTTCCGGGTGTAAATGGCCCTGGTATATACGCAGATTATCATTTCCCTTTAAATGAATGGATACAGGCCGGTGTTGGCATCAGGCATATTGAAACAAGCGGTTATCCACGTTCTCAGTCAATAAAAGAATATACAAAAGCCAGTGCATTGGATCTTAGTGCATTGTTTGTTCCTTTTCATACAGAAAATATGGCTTTTAGGGTGGGGCTTGTTTATTCCTTTACAATGTACAATGCAAAGCGTGGCTATGCTGTATATACAAATCATGACAATCAACCCGCAGATGTTAGCTACCAGGCAAATGAAAGCAAAGGGAAAGCAAGAGGTATGGGGCTTACCGCAGAATATGAGTATAATTTGAATGAACGTTTTGCTGCTGGCGCAAAAATCAGTTATTGCCAGGCTTATACAGATGTTTTAATGGCAGGACCATTTGTAGCGATTAAGTTTTAATGTCGGATGTCGGGAAGATTGATCAACCAAGATACCTTAATATTTCTTGGTGATAACGAGCGGGTAGTATTTCCGCACAAAACAAATCAGCCATCACTACATCAGCCATCAGACATTTTAAGCTATCAGAGATTCTCGCAAATTCTTTTTGTAATAGCAGGTCCTTCATAAATAAAGCCTGTCCAAACCTGCACCAATACGGCACCGGCGTTTATTTTATCTTTTGCATCTGCACCTGTAAATATGCCACCGGAAGCAATCACCGGTATGCGGCCATTTGTTTTTTGGTGAATGTATTTTACAAGCGCTGCGCTTCGTTGTGTTAGTGGCGCACCGCTTAACCCACCTGCACCTATAGCCGAAATTTTTTCAGCATTTGTTACAAGCCCTTCGCGGCTGATGGTAGTATTGGCTGCAACCAATCCGTCTAATTGTATTTCCAAGGCAAGGTCTATTACATCATCCACCTGTTCTTGTGTAAGGTCTGGAGCTATTTTCAACAACAAAGGTTTAGGTGCTGTTTGTTGATGGTTGATGGTTTGCAGGTGCGATAAAATTTTTTGCAAAGAGTCTTTCTCCTGCAATGCACGCAAGCCAGGTGTATTGGGCGAACTTACATTTACCACAAAGTAATCTACACAATCAAACAACTCGCGAAAACAGATTTCATAATCCTTCCACGCGTCTTCATTGGGAGTGACTTTGTTTTTACCAATATTGCCACCGATGATTAATCGTGAGTCGTGAGTCGTGAGTCGTGAGTGAGTTGCTGAGTGTTTAATTTGCCTGGTTTTCCATTGCCTCAATCTTTCTGCTACCAGTTTTACACCATGGTTATTAAAGCCCATGCGATTGATAAGTGCTTTATCTGCAGGCAGGCGAAAAAGACGTGGCTTCTCATTGCCATCTTGTGGTAGCGGCGTAACAGTTCCAATTTCTACGAATCCAAAACCAAGCGCTTCCAGTTCGTTTAAGTACAAAGCATTTTTATCGAAGCCGGCTGCAAGTCCTACCGGGTTCTTAAAAGTCAATCCAAAAATTTCTTTGCTTAAGTTTTTATTGTTGGCAGTAAAGCTGTTGGCAAGTATTTTTTTAATGAACGGTATGCTGCAAGCCAGCTTTAAGCAGTTCATAGAAAAATAGTGTACCCATTCAGGTGAGAAAAGAAAAAGAATGCTCCGTAAAACTTTATACATGCAGGTAATATAGGTTATTTGTAAGTGGCTAATTTATCCAATATTTCTTTCGAAAATAATTGTGTTACTACCTGGTCTCCGTCTTTCAGGTTCATAAAGGTCCATTCTTTAGATTGCTTGTCTTTGGCAGCTACCATTACAGAACTTGTATAAATGATAATGTCGCCGCTACTGTCTATAAAAGATCTGCCAGCCGGCAATTGCGATTGCATGGCTGCACGGATAGCTTCTGCATCTTTCTTTTTTTGATCTGCATCTGTGTTTTTCAACTGCATGATCATTTTCATTGAATAGCGAATTTTAGCATAGCTGCCTTCCTGCATAGAAAACACCGGGTAAATGGAATCCGTTTTAAGAGAATCCAGCCGGATGCTCATCTGCTCGTTGTTGAAGCTTTGTTTCATCATTTCTACCATTTGCTCACGCGGAGCTATGGTAAACAATTTGGGGTAGGTATAATCCAGCACTTTTTCCAGGTTCATGGCGCCGTTGGCTTCTATAAAACCGCTAAGGCGCTGCCGCAGCGTTTGAACCGGCTGGGAAAATGCGGTAAAGCAAAGACAGATGGCAAAAATGGTGAACAGGCGCTTCATTTTTGGCTAAAATTTGCCCAAAAGAACATAGAAGGAACTTAACAGCAAAAAGTTTTTATAAATAGGAATAAATAGTATTTTTGGTATAGAAAGTTGCATAAACAACTTAGTGAAGTGAGGGTTTTAGTTCAGGTGATAGTTAAGTGTTCCTCAATGTTATAGCGTACAAGTGAGTAATACAACGCTGATGCCCAAACGAACAAATGCCGGTGAAAAAAATAAAAACATTTTTATGCAGGAAGCATACATAGTGGCAGGATACAGGACCGCCGTTGGCAAATCAAAGAGAGGCGGTTTCAGGTTTACAAGACCAGATGATTTAGCTATAGACGTAATTAAAGGTTTGCTGGCCTCTGTGCCGCAACTGGATGCCAAAAGAGTTGATGACGTAATAGTAGGCAATGCTGTTCCGGAAGCAGAACAAGGCTTGCAGGTAGGCAGAATTATAGCTGCACGTGCTGTGGGCATTCATGCACCGGGAATGACGGTAAACCGTTATTGCGCCTCAGGTCTTGAAACAATTGCTATTGCTACTGCTAAAATACGCAGCGGCCAGGCAGATTGCATTATTGCAGGTGGCACAGAAAGCATGAGCATGGTGCCTACTGCGGGTTGGAAAACGGTGCCTGCTTACTCCATTGCCAAGGATGAGCCGGATTATTATTTAAGCATGGGCCTTACTGCAGAAAATGTGGCCAAGGATTTTAAAATAAGCAGAGAAGATCAGGACAAGTTTTCTTACGATTCTCACCAGAAAGCAATCAAGGCAATAGCCAATGGATATTTTAAACCAGGCATATTGCCCATTACTGTAGAAGAAGTTGCTTTGGATGCAAAAGGAAAAAAACAAGTAAAGAAAACAGTGCTTGATACAGATGAAGGCCCACGTGCAGATACTTCTATGGAGGCTTTGGCAAAGTTGAAACCAGCTTTTGCAGCAGGTGGATGTGTTACCGCTGGTAATTCATCACAAACAAGTGATGGTGCTGCATTTGTAATAGTAATGGGAGAGAAGATGATTAATGAACTGGGCCTGAAGCCTATTGCACGCCTGGTGGCCTGTGCATCTGCAGGTGTTCATCCCCGCATAATGGGCATCGGCCCTGTAGAAGCCATACCCAAAGCGTTGAAACAAGTGGGCATGAACCTTAGCCAGATAGATTTAATAGAATTGAATGAGGCTTTTGCCAGCCAATCCCTGGCAGTGGTGAGAGAACTGGGGTTAAACCCGGAGATAGTAAATATTAATGGAGGTGCTATTGCATTGGGGCATCCGTTGGGCTGCACCGGCACTAAACTAACCGTGCAGGTGACCCATGATATGAAAAGACTGAATAAAAAATACGGAATGGTGTCTGCCTGTGTAGGTGGTGGACAGGGCATTGCCGGTATAATTGAAAATATAACTTAATGGCAGGGGCGAAGGATTATTCGCCCTTTCTATCAACGCGTATATGTCATGAGAAACGCGAAAAGCCCCGGTTTTCCGGGGTTTTTTATTGCATGGTGAATAAAAACTATTCGTAATTATACTGTGGACAAGTAGTAAAGCGTTACATCTGTGGCTTTTAGCAAATGGCCTGAAGTTTGTTAAAGTGAATTAACCTTTTTAAGGTTGGTCCAATTATATCTTATCATAGAAAAACCAAAATCGTCCCCGTATGGATAGACGAGCCTTTCTGACTGGAAAGCGCAAAGCTTTGCAGCGGCAGCCAGACACTGTGAAACATGTAGCCAGAACAATGTCTGGCCTTACACCTTATACAGGCACCTGGGATACAGAAGCTGTTATTCACCTGCTTAAAAGAACCATGTTTGGCGCAGCGCCACAGGACATTGCACATTTCAAAGGAATGAGCATGACGCAGGCAGTAGATGAATTATTAAATCCCACAGCGCCACTTCCTTCTCCTCCGTTAAAAGATTATAATCCTTCTGATGCTGACGTACCAGATGATAGCATTGCCGCAGGTACAACCTGGACAAGCAGTTATTCTGATGACAGCATAGTACAAAATCATCGCCGCGATTCATTGTTAAAATGGAACAT
The DNA here is from genome assembly GCA_047602295.1 of Chitinophagaceae bacterium. GTDB lineage: Bacteria > Bacteroidota > Bacteroidia > Chitinophagales > Chitinophagaceae > JACMLD01. The sequence goes on from JASGHP010000001.1 coordinate 1,557,164, forward strand.
CGGCACATTGATTAACCAGGACAGGAGCATCCGTGAAAAGATGATGTTGTTTTGGCATAATCATTTTGCTACTGAAAGTATTACCGTTTCCGATCCGCATGCATTGTATAAGCATTATACACTTTTGCGTACCAGTGCACTGGGCAATTTCAAACAACTGGTGCGTGATGTAACGCTTGATCCGGGCATGTTGATTTACCTGAATGGCTTCCTGAACATTAATAAAGCACCCGATGAAAACTATGCACGTGAGTTGCAGGAGCTTTTCACCCTGGGCAAAGCAAATAATCCCAATTATACAGAAGACGATGTAAAAGCAGCCGCAAAGGTGCTAACAGGTTGGAAAGTGGATTCTGCTACTACAAGCTCAAGCTTTGATGCTTCATTGCACGATAGCAGCAGCAAACAGTTTTCTTCTTTCTACGGCGGCACTACAGTAGCTGGTGGCACTGGTGATTCAGAACTGGATGCTTTGCTTACAATGATTTTTAATAAGAAAGCTGAAGTGTCTCAGTTTATAGTAAGAAAAATTTATCGCTGGTTTTGTTATTATACCATTGATTCTACTGCAGACGCCAACGTAATACAACCACTGGCGCAAATCTTTCAAAACAGTAATTGGGAAATAAAGCCTGTGCTGGATGCTTTACTGAAAAGCGAACATTTCTTTGATGCACTCAATCGCGGTTGCTTAATTAAAAGCCCGTTGGAAATTGCGGCCGGGCTTTGCCGTGAGTTTAGTGTAGTTTTCCCCGACACAAGCACGGATTACGTGTCTGCATATGGCATGTGGGATTTTATTAACTGGGAATGCGCTATCTGCAACCAAACTTATTCAGACCCTCCCAATGTGGCAGGATGGCCTTCTTATTACCAGGCCCCGCAGTTTTATGAGCTTTGGATAAATTCCAGCACGCTGCCCAACCGCAACCAGTTTACGGATATGATGGTAGGTGGATATACCCGCAGTGGTAAGACCATTAAAATAGACCCGATAGCATTTGCGCAGCAGTTGTCTAACCCCGGAGATCCAAATGTATTGATAGATGATTCGCTGGCAATTTTATACAGGGTACCTGTGTCTGACGCCAACAAGGCTACCATCAAAACAAACCTGTTGCTAACAGGCCAGACTTCAGATTATTATTGGACAAATGCCTGGAACGCTTACCTGGCTAATCCATCTGACAGCATGGCTTACCAAACAGTTTACAATCGTTTGCGTGATTTATACCGGTATTTAATGAACCTGGCTGAATATCATTTGGCCTGACCGCTTAAACAATAACTATGAAAAGAAGGGAATTTTTACGGAATACTATTCCTACTGCAACCATCCTGCCTGCTTTAATAAACGGCTTTTCTGTAAAAGCTTATTCGGCAGACAGCCCCTTTATGCATGCATTGCAAGGTGCAACCATTGATACAGACAAAGTATTGGTGCTGGTGCAATTAATGGGTGGCAACGATGGCCTTAACATGGTAATACCCATTGATGGTTACGGCGATTATTATAACGCCCGCAGTAATATCGCTATCCCACAAAACAAAATATTGGCTTTAAATGGCAATAGCAAAACCGGTTTACACCCTTCAATGACTGGTTTGCAAACATTGTACAATGAAAATAAGCTGGCCATTATACAGGCAGTTGGTTATCCCTCACCCAACTTCTCGCATTTTCGTGCAACGGATATCTGGATGAGTGCTTCCGATGCAGATGTAGATATAGAAAGCGGTTGGGCAGGCAGGTACCTGGCATCAGAGTTTCCCAATTATCCGAATGGTTTTCCCAATAGCGCAATGCCAGATCCGCTGGCAATACAAATAGGTTCCATTTCATCACTGGCATTGCAAGGGCCATCTGTGCCCATGGGTATGAGTCTAACAGACCCGGTAAATTTTTATAATCTTATTGATGATTTGGTGGACTCTACGCCAGATACGCCCTGGGGAAAAGAATTGCGTTATATACGCCAGGTAGTACAACAAACGCAGCAATACGGTGCCGTTATAAAAGCTGCTGCTGCAAAAGTTACTTCGCAAGGAGCATATCCTACAGGAAATGATTTGGCGGCACAGTTAAAAATTGTTGCACGACTGGTAAAAGGTGGATTGAAAACACGTATTTACATGGTAAATGCCAATGGCTTCGACACACACTCGGCACAAACTACCAAAGATACAACTGTAGGTAACCATGCTAATCTTTTGCTCCATCTTTCTGATGCTATCAAGTCTTTCATGGATGATTTAAAAGGCCTTGGCGTAGAAGATCGTGTAATAGGTATGACTTTTTCAGAATTTGGCCGCCGCATTAAATCAAATTCAAGTATGGGTACAGACCATGGCGCTGCTGCACCGGTATTTGTATTTGGAAAGAATGTAAAGCCCGGTGTTGTGGGCACCAATCCCGCCATACCTGCTGGTGTTACTTTTAATGACAATATTCCTTTTCAATATGATTTCAGGAGCATTTATTCTTCTATACTTAGCCAATGGTTTTGTGTAAAGGATACTGACCTGCAAACGATCATGTTCAAGAATTTTCAAAACATACCCTTATGTATAAACGCAGCTTGCGGATCTACCGGCCTGGAAGATGTTTACCGCAATGCAGGCGAGCAGCTCATTATTAACTACCCAAATCCTTTTGTAGACAATACAAAGATTACTTTCAATACAAAAGGGGGCCACACCCTTGTGCAAATAATAGATTCTTTGGGAAGATCTATTAAAACACTCACCGATAAAGAATATACTGCGGGGGTGTACACGTTAGATTTTAGTGGATATGGACTGCCTTCAGGCGTGTATTATGCCCGTTTGCAAAATGGTACTTTGCAACAGGTACGGCCTATGCTGAAAGTAAGACCTTGATAATAGTTGTATCCGCAACCAATATTTGCCCCTTTATTAAGGGGCTTTTTTCATAGTTTTACATATAATATCTGAAAAGTATTATTTTTCATTCAATTCATCCTGTCCCGGAAGACTGCTGTACCCGCCCATTATTTTACTTAAATTGTTTTGAAGCGCATGATCAAGGTTTTTATCATTGAAGATCATGAAATGTATGTAGAGGGTTTGGCCCTGCTTTTAAAAAAGCAGCCAGATATTGATGTAACGGGTACCGTATCAAGCGGTTTGGGGTTGTTAGAGAAATTGCCTTCCATAGATGCAGATATTCTTTTGCTGGATGTGCACCTGCCAGACATTAATGAAGAAGATCTCTTAAAAAAAATACGTGCCATCCGGCCTTCCCAAAAAATAATTTATCTCACGCTGATGCGTGGCACAAGATATATACACAAGCTCTTGCGCCATAACATACAAGGTTATGTATTGAAAAATGCACCGTTTGAAGAGTTGTTGAACACTATACATGAAGTTTATCGCGGCGGTACTTATTTTAGTAAAGAGATAGACATTCTTAGTCCAAATGATTTCAGGAGCACATTAACCCTGGAAGAAAAAAAAGTAGCTGAGATTCTTTCAAAACGTGAGACAGAAATACTTACACTTATCTGTCGCGAGTTTAGCAATGCCGAAATAGCCGAAAAATTGTTTTTAAGTATTAGCACTATAGAAACACATCGCAAGAATATAATTGCAAAGCTGGGAGTGAATAATACGGTTGGGCTTGTGCGCTTTGCCTTAAAAAATAAATTGATAGACTAAAATAGTTTTGCGGAACAACGTGAAGTACGCCATTCTTTTCATTTGTATTATCTTCTCAGGTTTTGCCCGTGCGCAGCAGGCAGATACCAATCATCTTAAACTATTGTACGATCGTTGTTTGGATTTTGATGAATCAAAAGCAGACTCTTTAAAAATTTACGCAGATTTTATTGCAAACGAGGCAGAAAAACTTCATTATAATCGTGGCGAAGTATTGTCCTCTCGTTTGAAAGGAATTTCGAAAGATCTTAAGGGTGATTATGATAGCGCTATTGTCTATTACCTGCAATCATTGGATGCCGCACGCAGGTTGCAGGCTATTAACTATGAAGAAGCTGCATTGGGAGATCTTGCATATATTTACGTAAATACCAAACAGACGGTAAGGGCAAAAGATATGTACCTGCAATCTGCAAAACTGGCGGAAGAACAGCGCAACATCAGTTCTGTTATAATTTCTTACGGAAACCTGGGTGCTATTTACAACCAGTTGAAAATGTCTGATAGTGCTTTGTATTACCTTAATAAAGGACTAGCCATTGCAAAGCCGCATGAAGATAAAATGGATCTCTCTTCTTTTTATAGCAATATGGGCAATGTCTATTACGAGAAGAAGGATTATGACAAAGCCCTGGGATATTTTCAACGTACTCACGAGCATCATGTAAAAGACAGTGCGCTTGCTGATTTATGGATAGATGTTTTAAACATGGCCGATGTTTATATCGAGCTTAAGAAATATGATTCGGCTTATGTGTATGCTACGCAGGCTCTTAATATAGCCCGCCAGTTGCAGGCACGCAGCAAGGAAGCTGATAGTTACTCCATGTTGTCAAGACTTTATTTCAGGCGTGGAGATTATAAAAACGCATATGACTACCAGCAGAAATGGTATGCCATAGATACAAATCTTGTAAATGCCGGTACCAATGAAACCATTGCCAGCTTGCAGGAAAAATTCAATGCACGTCAGCGTGAACAAGACAATAAGCTGTTGCAATCGCAAATAGAGAAGGCGCAGTTTCGCAACAGGTTTATTACAGTGTTAGCAGTTGCTGCTGCTATTATTGCTATTGTGATTGCATTATTGCTGATGCAAAAAAGAAAGGCAAATAAAATACTGCAAGACAAAAATGTTTTTATTAACCGGCAAAATGAGAAACTGGCAGAATTAAATTATGAGAAGAACTCGCTTATCAGTATTGTTTCTCATGACCTGAGCACACCATTTGCTGCTATCAAAATGTGGATGAATATTTTAACAGAGGATGCAGGTAATCTTTCAGCAGATCAGCAAAAAGCAGTAGAACGAATTCAACAAGCTTCCGCCAGGGGAGAAACGTTGATCCGTTCTATATTGGACGTTGAAAAGGCGGAAACCAATCAACATAAAATATCGCTTGAAAATTTTGATTTAAAAGTTTTTGTAGAAAGTATTGTGGATGATTTTATGCCGGCAGCATCTGGAAAAAATATACAGTTGCATTTCGAAACGCCATCCAAACATGTATACCTGGTAAGCGATAAACAATTGGTAAGCCGTATCTGCGAAAATCTTTTTTCAAACGCCATCAAATACTCCCCGCCAGATAAAAATGTATGGATTAGCCTTGCCGATGCAAATGATGCAATAAATATTCAGGTAAGGGATGAGGGTGTGGGAATTAGCAAAGAAGAATTGCCTAATCTTTTTTCCAAATACAGCAAAATATCTTCTAAACCAACTGCAGGTGAAGCGTCCACAGGTCTTGGCCTTTCTATCGTTAAAAGGATTGTAGATGAATTAAATGGTACTGTTTTTTGTGAAAGTGAACCAGGGAAAGGTTCCCTTTTTACAGTAGTGCTGAAGAAATAATGTGATTTTTTTGCTAATGACAGCATGTTTTCAGGTGTAGTTTCTATATTTGCAACAAAGTAGCAAATATTTGATAGCGCAAAAACCTGTCATAAAGCAAATTTTAGCAGCGGTATTGTTGTTGGTTTTCACCTTCAGCATTGCGCCTAAAAAATTTTTGCATGATGCTATTGCCACGCACCAGGATAAAACGGTAATAGTTGCACCTGGTGAAAACGCCCAGTTAAGCCACACCGCATTTGTCTGCAAGTGCGATAGCTTGGTTGCAGAATCTGTTTTTACCAACAACGGCATTCAGCATTTTTGTTTTGTTGCACCTATAGTTTTTGTTCCAAGAACATCTTCACTTCTTTATCATTATCCATCTTCTCCTGTTTTCTTTTTCGAGTTAAGAGGGCCGCCTTCTGGTCATTCTATTTCCTGAAATTAATTGCTGGTAACAAACCGGCAGGCAACTTGCATAATCTGTTACAGGTTTGCATGTCAACCCTTTTAGCAATGCTGATCCATGCCATGAAAACAACGCATGGGTATCGATATTGATCAGCACAAGAAAAATTAGTACAATGAAATTTATTATACAGCGGCAATTGTTTTTATTATTATTCACTCCATTTTTACTTGAAGGTTTTTCGCAGGGAACTGCAGCAGGAATATTTAACAAGCATTCCATTGGTTTAATTGGCTCTCTTTCCGGAACGGTTATAGAAAAAAAGACTGGCAACCCATTACCTGCTGCTACGGTTTACATAACAGACTTAAAAATTGGTGCCATTGCAGATTCAAACGGGCATTATGTTTTTAAATCGCTGCCATCAGGCACTTACCTGGTAGAAGTGCGTAACGTAGGTTTTAAATCAGTAACAAAAAATGTTGTTATCAATGGAAACGTGACAGAGAATTTTGAATTAACTGATAACGCAGTTGAAGAGAGTGCAGTTGTGGTAACAGGTGTATCAAAAGCAACACAGGTTAAAAGAAGCCCGATACCAATTGTTGCTGTAAGCCACGACTTCATAATAAAAAACCTGAACACTAATATTATAGATGCTATTGCAAAAGTGCCGGGTGTAAGTGCGTTAACTACAGGGCCAAACGTATCAAAGCCATTCATACGCGGGTTAGGTTATAACCGAATACTCACTTTATATGATGGTGTGCGGCAAGAAGGCCAGCAATGGGGCGATGAACATGGTATTGAAGTTGACCAATACGGAATTGAAAGAGTAGAAGTGATTAAAGGGCCCGCAAGTTTAAGTTATGGCTCCGATGCAGTAGCAGGTGTTGTTAATTTAATTCCATACCAACCGGCGCATGAAGGACAGGTTATTGGAAACATTATGGGCGAATTTCAAAGCAACAACGGATTGTTTGGTGGCTCTGCTATGCTGGCAGGTACTAAAAATGGTTTTGAATGGATGGGCAGGGTTTCTCATAAAACAGCTACCAATTACCAGGATAAAATTGATGGCCGCGTATATGGTACAGCTTTTAAAGAAACAGATGCAAGTCTATCGCTTGGACTGCATAAAAAATGGGGCTACTCTCATATAGGCATTGAATTATACGATGATTTGCAGGAAATACCGGATGGTAGCAGGGATTCTGCTTCAAGAAAATTCACCAAGCAAATTTCTGAGGCTGATACCATCAGGCCAATTGTTTCTGATGCTGAACTGAAATCTTATTCAATAACGCCATTGCATCAGCATGTGCAGCATTATCGTTTTTATTCTGCCAATAATTTTACATTGGGTCAGGGCAGGCTGGCAGTTAATTTTGGATACCAGCGTAGTGTGCGAAGAGAATTCAGCCATCCTGTTTTATCAGATATACCCGGCTTGTACCTGCAGTTGAATACCTATTCGTACGATGTTAAATATTTTTTTCCTGAATTCAGCGGCTGGAATTTATCAATGGGCGTTAATGGAATGTACCAAACCAACGATGTAACCAGTGGCACAGAGTTTATTATTCCATCTTATCATCAGTTTGACGTTGGTCCCTTTGCGCTGTTGAAAAAAACATTCGGGAAACTGGACATTGCCGGCGGATTGCGATACGACAGTCGCAGTTTTAAGAATGACGCACTTTACACAGCGCCTGATCCTGTAACCGGGTTTGATAAGCCGGTTGCTGCAACAACAATTGGTGCAGACCAGCCTTTTTCAAGTAATAGCTATCATTTCTCTGGTCTCTCTGGCAGTTTGGGTGCCACCTATAATTTCAATGAAAAATTTTCTATAAAGGCAAATGTTTCGCGTGGTTTCCGTGCTCCAAATATCCTGGAAATATCTGCCAACGGTGTGCATCCGGGCACTAATATCTACCAGATAGGTGATGCCGATTTTAAACCTGAATTTAGTGTGCAGGAAGATGTAGGCCTTACTTACGCATCAAAATATGCTGTGATAACACTGGGTGTGTTTAATAATACCATCAGCAATTATATTTTTAACCAACGCCTGCTTAGCGTTAATGGGGGCGATTCTGTAATTGTTGCCGGTAATCAAACCTATAAATTTCAGCAGGGTAAAGCCAATTTGTATGGTGGAGAATTAAGCATCGATATACATCCTGTTAAACAATTGCATTTTGAAAACAGCTTGTCAGTGGTATATGGAAGAAATGAAGACATAGATCCAAAATTGAAATCGGACAGCAATAAGTATGTTCCTTTTATTCCACCATTTCATGGAACATCAGAATTGCGGTTTGATTTTGATGCCAGGAAAAGCCATATCGTAAATGGTTTTGTAAAAGCACAATTGGCTTATTATGCAAAGCAGGACAGGGTATACCTTGTTGATAATACTGAAACACCAACACCCGGCTATACTTTATTTAATGCAGGATTTGGTGCCGGGTTTACCAATAAAAAAGGAGCAACCATTTTAAACGTCTATTTCTTTGCTAATAATTTGTTTGATGTAGCTTACCAGGATCACCTGAGCCGCTTAAAATATTTTGAACCCTATCCAAATGATCCCCGTGGTCATTTAGGTATCTATAATATGGGTAGAAATTTTAGCGTGAAGTTTGATGTACCCTTGTCTTTTGTTACAGGTAAATAAAAAATGAAATAGTAAGCAAATAATACCGGGTAAGCGTACTGTTTTTTTGAGAAATAAGCAGCTATGCAATAACAACACATACTAGAATGTTATTTTAGTCGTTTATTAGGTACTTACTTACCCAATTACATAACAAAGGCCCTGGATTTTTATCCGGGGCCTTTTATTTTAGGTCGTATGCTTATCTTTAAGCATCAATATTTCTTATGGAAATCTCTATTAATACCCCTGCTTTGTTATTTCCCGCCATCAGCTTGCTAATGCTTGCTTATACCAATCGTTTTTTGGCGTTAGCCAGTTTAATCAGGAACCTGCATGCTAATTATACCAATCATGTCAATAAAGAAGGCGTTGTGCAGCAGATTAAAAACCTGCGGGTGCGTTTGCGCCTTATAAGATTAATGCAAATGTTTGGCATCCTAAGTCTTTTTCTTTGTGTGCTTAGCATGTTCTTTGTGTTTGAGCAATTGCCAGGCTGGGCTAACATGTTGTTTGCGCTAAGCTTGCTGGCCATGTTGATTTCTCTTTTTCTTTCACTGGCAGAAATACAGATTAGTACAAGGGCTTTGGAAATAGAATTAGCAGATATCAAAGAATAACTAAGACTATCCTTCACTGCCACCTCTAACTACCACATTAGATTTTTCTGAAGAGATATTGCGGTATTTAATCCAATAGTCTTCATCTGCATCTAAAAAGATTTTGCCGTTGGATTTTAAATGCAAATCACAAAAGCCATTGATGTTTACAAATAATTTCGGCGAATGCAATGCATCGAAACTAACAACACCGGCATCTGCATTTATTTCCAGCTTTTGCAGTTCCTGCACTGTAACGTTTACCTGCACTTTGCCACGGTAAGAAGTTTGTTTGTGAGATGATGCAATGGTCATTACCCCGTCGCTAACAGTAATGGATATCTCAGGAACTAGTTTTTCATCTCCTTCAATGTAGGCTTTTTTTAAGCTGTCGTTTTGTACCAATACCACGTCTACGTTGGCATTTACCACTAGTTTGTTAAAGGAGGATACAGATACTTCAGATACAGCATAGTTGAATTTTTCTGCAGGTTGCGCCTGCGCTGCCACAGCCATTATTAAAAGCATTGGCAGCATTAGTAATGTACTTTTCATAAAAAAGGTTTAATAGTTAAATGAATGTTTGTACAAATTTGGGCCGCTCATTTTTTTGAAAAAATGCATATTGGCATGAACTGTAGAAAATGCTGTTTGAATAGTTAAAATAGCGATAGCTCACGCAGAAATCGCAAACCGGCGGCTAGGCAATAGCAAATCTTTTCTGTCGTTTATAGGTTTTTGCAAACACCAGGTATGTTTGTTTAAACAGCAGTAACTTGCCCGTTTCAAAAAACGTTCTAATTTTAAGAGAACTTATACCTGATGCTATTAAAAGATAAACTACCGGTTAGCTATTTACTCTTTACAACGCGTGGGCGCATCAACCGGGTGACTTACTGGACTGCGGCCATTTTTACATGGTGTAGTTTTTATGTTCTTTTCAACTTACTTTATTACTGTATTTCTTATGCTGCCACTTGGATCATTTATCCAATTTTGGTATGGGCACTAATTGCTACGGCTACCAAAAGATTGCACGACAGTAACAAAACTGCACATTGGCTTTGGATAGTTTTTATTCCCGTTGCCGGGCCGTTGTATTTAATTTACCTGCTTGGTTTTAAAAAAGGAACTGTTACCAGCAACCAGTTTGGCACTGTGCCAGGCACTGCGCCGGATTATTTTAAAAATGGTGCAGCAGTAAAAATTCCTCACCTCAATACCGACGCAAGAATAGTGGATGATATTACGCAAATAAATCCGGTATTGGTAGCAAGTGTTGAAAAACCATCCACCATTGAAGACTTGCGTACAATAATAAAAAATGCTGAGAAGCCCATTTCCATTGGCGGTGGACGTTTTAGTATGGGTGGGCAGACTGCCAGTCACGAAAGCATCCATATAGACATGCGGCAGTTTAATAAAATAATTGCATTCTCTAAAGAAAATAAAACAATATGTGTAGAAGCCGGCACACGCTGGTGCGATATTCAACATCATATTGATCCGTATAACCTGAGTGTAAAGATTATGCAGACCTACGCAAACTTTACTGTTGGCGGAGCGCTTAGTGTAAACTGCCACGGCAGGTATATTGGCCTTGGCCCTGTTATTCTTTCCGTAAAATCTTTGCAGGTAATTTTAGCCAACGGAGATTTAGTTACTACTTCAAGAACAGATAACCCGGAATTGTTTTATGCTGTGGTTGGTTGTTACAATGCCGTTGCGGTAATTGCCGTTGCAGAACTTGAACTGGAAGAAAACCTGCCGGTAAAACGCATGCACAAAAAAATAAAACGTAATCATTATAAAGATTTCTTTTTTGAGAACGTAAGAAAAAATGAAGCTGTCGTTTTTCACAATGGAGATCTGTACCCGCCAAGTTTTACCAATACCAGGGCGGTTAGCTGGGTAAAAACAACTGAAAAGCCTACTGTTAAAACCAGGTTGATGCCATTGGCTGCAGCATATCCCATCGAAAGATATTTTATCAGCGCATTCAGTAAAAGCAAGTTTGGCAAGTGGCGTCGTGAATATATTATTGAACCATTGGTGTACCTGAGTAAAAAAGTTCACTGGAGAAATTATGAAGCCGGTTACGATGTGGCCGAGCTGGAACCCCGTTCACGAAAAGAAAGCACCTATGTGCTGCAGGAATACTTTGTGCCCGTTCAACAATTTGATGCATTTGCTATATCCATGGCAGAAATTTTTACCCGGCATCGTGTAAACGTTTTGAATGTATCTGTTCGCCATGCTGAAGCAGACAGTGGTTCTTTGCTTGCCTGGGCAAAAGAAGAAATGTTTGCCTTTGTAGTTTGGTACAAACAAAAAACCAACGACACAGAAAAAAACAAAGTAGCAGTATGGACAAGAGAATTAATTGACGCGGCGCTTCTTGTTAATGGCTGTTATTATTTGCCTTATCAGGCGCATGCTACAGCAGCACAGTTTCACCAGGCTTATCCAAACGCAAAAAAATTATTCGCTATAAAAGCAAAACTTGATCCCGGTTTTAAATTCAGAAATATTATCTGGGATAATTATTATCAACAAAAATAAAGTCATGAGCAATACAGCATCAGAATTCAAATCAGTTTTCGCTGATAAAAAATGGAGTGATGATTTTTATCGTTTCCTGCAAGTAATATTTCATTTATATCCTGAAGACAAATTTCATTATCTCATTGCATCAACCGCCAAAGAAAAAAATACTGATCGTGAAATTTACGATAGTGTTCAGAAAGGGCTGCCATCAATAAAGCCTTTTTTATCTGAGCTTACACTGGCATTGCCTGCATTGAAGAAACAGAAAAAAGAAATGGCGCGGCAGGTTTTGCAACTGCTTGGAGATAAAAAAAATATTGACGGCTACCTGGAGATTGGTTCTACCGGAAGATACATTAGTGAATTAAAGAAACACATTCATCTTACAGGCAACATATACATCACAAATGATATAGCGCCCAGCAATGCAGTTGCGGATATTTTTGAAAGAGGCCGCATCCGCAAACTGGGAACTTTCTTTTCATTAAATAATTACCAGCCAATAACGACAGCTCAAATTCCTGACAACAGCGTTGATTTAGTTACTTGCCATATTGGTTTGCATCATTGCCCGCATGATTTGCTGGATGGATACATTCTGTCCATCAAAAGAATTTTAAGAACTGGTGGCGTATTTATTATGCGCGACCATGATGTAAAGACAACAGAAATGGCTACGTTTGTTTCACTGGTTCATTCTGTTTTTAATTTAGGATTGGGTGTGCCGTGGGAAACAGATGCATCAGAATTCAAATCGTTTAAATCAATTGAAGAGTGGAGTAAAATAATTTCGGCTTACGGATTTAAAGATGCAGGTGCCAGGATTCTGCAGGACAAAGATCCATCAGACAATACACTTGTTTCATTTACAAAATTGTAAAACAGATGACCAGGCTTCAAATACTTACACTTGTTGCAATACTGCTTTCCATCATTATATTTTCTTTAAAAAAGAAAATGCCCTCTACTATTGCAGCAGGTAAAGGGTTGGTGATAAAAAAAGAATGGCTGGCTGTTAATAAAAACCCGATTACGCCGCAAAAAGATTGTAGGCCGGCAGACCAGACATTTCTCACTTTTCCAGAGTGGTTTTTAGTTTTCAGCCCGGAAGAACAGGCCAACTATTTTAAAGAACACACATCTACCAGCTTTCCTTATACAAAACATACCGCTCAAATTTGGCAAAGCTATAGAATTGTAAAAGATCAAATCAGGGGAAATTTTCCGGTGAACCGTGGCTATCATTTTATGATTTGGGTAATTGGTACCAGCGCTTCTGTTGAGTATGTAATGAAGGCAATATACGAAACCATTGTTGGCAGAATAACAGATACCAAAACAGTACAGACGGAGGAAGATAAATTCAATTCAGTATACACGCAGGATTATGTTGACTTTATTAAAGACAGGCCCTGGTACGAATTTGATTTTAAAAAACGGTTGAAATATTTGTGGCGTGAAGTCCCATTCTCTGGCAAACATTTTTTCAGGAAGATTGACCGGCGTTATATTCTTACTTCTGAACTGCTGGTAAAATGGGGCTATGGAAAATTAATTGGCCTGGGCACCAAAACAGTGTATGATGAAGCGTTGCCAACTACCGCCGTTCTATATGATTCAGCAAATAATCCTGGTACGCCGGTGCTTGCTTACCTGCCCCGGTACGATAAGTTTGCCGCGGCAGTGGTTGATCTTGCTAAAAAAGGATTTCAGTTTAAAGAGATAGCCGGAAATAATTCAGCCATCCTGCTTACTATTCTTACGTCTTCAACGGATACAACCACGTTTGAAAATTCGCAGATCGTCTTCAGGCAACCTGTTGCTTCAAACCTTACCATGCAAAGAATTGCACTGGCAGTTCCCGTTGCGGATTTACATCAATTGCTGCTGCAACTTGAAAAAGACAACGTATTCATTGAACATGTTTTTGATTATTAAGAAGTAGGGTTTAAAGAGTTTTATCTTGCATTTCTCAAAAAATAAACTGACATCTGACTTCAAACATTTCGCTTAGCTTTGAGCTATGCAGAAATCAACCCTTCAACTGCTGCGTTTTCATTTTTCTTTTTTCCTGCTGCCTGTTTACCTGTTTGCATTAAGCCGGGTGGTATACACAAACTGGTGGCGTGCACTGCTTATATTTTTTATACTGCACTTGTTAGTGTATCCTGCCAGCAACGGTTATAATAGCTATATGGACAGGGATGAAACCAGCATTGGTGGTATCAAAAAACCAATGGCCCCCACTTTGGAATTGTACATTGTAACATTGATAATGGATATTGCAGCAATAGCCATTAGCTTTTTTGTGAGTGTATATTTTGCGTTGGGTATTTTACTCTACATACTGGCATCAAGGGGGTATAGCTATCGTGGCATACGTTTAAAAAAATATCCTTACATCGGTTATCTTACAGTAGTTATTTTTCAGGGTGCGGTTACTTTCTGGCTGGTGTATCATGGCTGTCATGAACCAATAACTTTCCAGGTGCCGCCAAGCGGCATGTTAGCCAGTAGTTTATTGATAGGTGGTTTCTACCCGCTCACACAAGTATACCAGCACGAGGCAGATGCAAAGGACGGAGTAAAAAGTATTAGCAGCAGGCTTGGTTATCGCGGCACTTTTGTATTTACTGCCGTTGTGTATTTAATTGCTTTTATAGTGCTGGCTTATCATTTTTTTGTGGCGCTGGATGCCAACAAATTTTTTGTATTGGCAACCTGTATGCTGCCTATTCTCGTATATTTTTTTATATGGGCACGAAAAGTGTGGAAGGATACCGCAGCAGCCAGCTTCAGCAATACCATGCGCATGAACATGCTGGCATCTGTTTGCACCAATATTGGTTTTTTAATTCTTGTAATCTGGAAAATAGTTAGCAATTGAGCAAAATTGTATCAATAGGAACCGCGGTACCGGCGCATAAGCACAGGCAGGAAGACATCATGCAGTTTATGCAGCAGGTATACGCTATGAATGAAACCGATAGGCGCAAACTGAAATTTCTTTATCACCAAAGTGGTATAGACACGCGGCACTCTGTGGTGGCAGATTACAGTAAAAGTATTCATGACTGGAAGTTTTATGCACCATCAGAAAACCTGGAACCATTTCCTTCTTTAGAGTTGCGTATGATTTGGTACAATAAATATGCGCCACCTTTAAGTGTAGATGCTATTAGAAATTGTATTGATGGTGCTATACACGCAAGAGACATTACGCACCTTATTACGGTTAGCTGTACGGGTATGAGTGCCCCAGGTCTGGATCTGCAGGTAATAGAATTGATGGATTTGCCTAAAAATATTTACCGCAGTTCTGTAAATTTCATGGGTTGTTATGCTGCTATCCATGCCATGAAGATGGCCGATGCTATTTGCAAAAATGATATTAATGCAAAGGTGGTTATTGTTTGTACAGAACTCTGCACATTGCATTTTCAAAAAGAGCCAACGTCAGATAATATTGCTTCCAGTCTTTTGTTTGCAGATGGTGCCGCAGCTATGCTAATCACCCATGATAATTTCAACAAAAAAGGTATGCGAATAAATAGTTTTTATTCGGAAATAGTGCCGCGTGGAAAAAAGGATATGTCGTGGGAACTGTCTGGCACCGGTTTCTTGATGACGTTGAGCGGATATGTTCCTGAATTGATAGAAGAAGACTTTGCAGCATTGGCAGAACGGGCATTGCAGAATAGTGGAAAACAATTGCATCAGATTACAGACTGGTGCATACATCCTGGTGGCAAACGGATTATAGACGCTATTGCCAAATCGCTTGCATTGCCTAAAGAGTTGTTGCAGGCCAGTTATGATGTAATGCAACACTATGGCAATATGTCTTCGCCAACTATTCTATTTGTACTTAAGAAATTATTGCAACAGCATAGTCAGCCAAGAGAAGTGTTTGGTGCTGCGTTTGGCCCCGGACTTACTATGGAAACATTTGTTTTGTCTTCCAGCTAAAACCCATTGCTGAAAAATTTAAATAGCCGTTTACTTTGACCCGCTCATACCAAAAAGAGTTGCTTGATGGAAATGATATTTCCTTTAAAGACATAAGGCAGAATATGCGGGAGCTTGATTTTATCAATACATACCTGGGTGGCCATGCTATCACTTTAAAAGGCTTTCAGCAATTGTTGCAAAACAAAAAAAGCATTCACGTATGTGAGATTGGTTGCGGCGGCGGAGATAACCTGTTGGCTATTTACAAGTGGTGCAATAAAAATGATGTCGCCATAAAAATGACAGGCATAGACATTAACCCTGATTGTATTAGCATAGCCAGGCAAACGCTTCCAGCAGCGGTTACCAGCTTTATTACTGCGGATTATCAAACAGTTGATTTTGGATCGGCCAAACCAGATATTGTTTTCTCTTCGTTGTTTTGTCATCACTTTACAGAAGAAGAATTGCGTTTTATGCTTTTATGGATGGATAACAATGCCACGTCTGGTTTTTTCATAAACGATCTTCACCGTCATTTTTTAGCATATTATTCTATAAAAATATTAACGCAGATTTTTTCAAAATCCTATCTTGTAAAGCACGATGCACCGCTTTCTGTAAAAAGAGGCTTTGTAAAAGGAGATTGGGAAAATTTATTACAGCATGCTGTAGCAGGAAAATTCAATATTACATGGAAATGGGCTTTCCGCTGGCTGATTGTAAGCCAGCATTGATACATTGCATGGAACAATGAATAATTTTGCCACCCAACATAATCCCGCTGCGGAAATTTCTACTGCAGAAATGCCGGTGTATGACCTTGCTATAATTGGCGGAGGGCTGGCTGGTCTTGCATTGGCTATCCAGGTGGCAAAAGAAAATTTTCAGGTAATAGTGATTGAAAAGGAAACTTACCCTTTTCATCGTGTTTGCGGGGAGTATATAAGTTTTGAATGCTGGAACTTCCTGGAAAGCCTTGGTTATCCGCTAAGTGATCTTGATTTACCCGTTATCAAACAATTATTGGTTTCTGCACCTAACGGCGATGCATTGGTACAGGCATTGCCGCTGGGGGGATTTGGCATTAGTCGTTATAAAATAGATGCCGAGCTGGCAACATTAGCAGCAGAAAATGGTGCAACAATAAGAGAAAATGAAAAGGTGAATGAAGTTGTTTTTGATGGTAATATTTTTACACTTCAATCTTCTGTTACAACCATAAAAGCCAAATGTGTGGTTGGTTCTTACGGAAAACGCAGCAACCTGGATGTAAAGTGGAAAAGGCCTTTTGTACTGGAAAGACCGGGCAAGCTGAATAATTTTATTGGCGTAAAGTACCATATACAAATTGATGCAAAGAGTGATCTTATATCTCTGCACAACTTTGAAGATGGTTATTGCGGTATGTCGCAGGTGGAAAACAATAAATTCTGTCTTTGTTATTTGACCACAGCCGGCAATCTAAAAAAATCCGGCAACAGCATTGCTGAGATGGAACAGCAGATATTGTATAAAAACCCTTTCTTAAAAGAGATTTTTTCAAAAGCTATATTTCTTACTGAAGAACCGGTAACCATTGCACAGATAGCCTTTACTGCAAAAAAGCAGGTGGAAAATCATGTATTGATGGTAGGGGATGCAGCAGGTATGATTACACCGCTGTGTGGCAATGGTATGAGTATGGCACTGCATGCCAGTAAAATTGCCGCCTCGTTTATTTCAGCTTTTCTGCAAGGTAAAATTTCAAGGATGGAAATGGAAGAAAGCTATGATAAACAATGGAAAGCGTTGTTTGCCAAAAGGGTAAGTACAGGTAGGTTTATACAAAGAATGTTTGGGAGGCCTGGTCTTACCAATATTTTTATTGCTTTGCTAAAGCCTTTTCCGAAAATTATAGCATATTTGATACGCCAAACACATGGAGAACCCTTTTGAAAACGAATCTATATAATGCATGAAACAGTTGTTATTGGTAACAGGTATTGTTTTACTGATGATGTTGCGGCTGCCGGCTCAAAACTACAAAGCTATCCAGGGGTCTTCCTATGCAGGAGGACTGGGTGTTCATAATAACCCTGCATCTATTGTGAGTGCTCCTTTCCGGTGGGACCTAACATTGTTTGGCGCACAGGCTACCAGTAGTGCCAATGCATATACTATTTACAATTATTCCTATTTATCGTCTCCGGCCAATTCACTTTATGCTGTAGCAGGTGGGCAATATCCACGCAAAGCGAATATTAATTTAAACATCAACCTGCTGAATGCAAGAATAGCACTTAATCAAAAAAGCAGTATTGCATTTGGTGCCAACTTTAGGAGTTACAGCAATTTAAAAACGAGCGAATATAATTTTATTGATACGCTTTACAATGTCAGCAATTTCCTTAAAATAAATCCTGAAATCAATGATGTGAATGGCAAAGTACGAAGCAGTAGTTGGATAGAGGGCTATATCAGTTATGCACGAACATTAGCCGACAACGAATTCAGAAGGTTAAATGCTGGTATAACGGTTAGGGTAAGCCGGGGATTGTCTGGCGGCATAGCCAATGTAAACAATGTTGGTTACACCAGTAAAGTGCAAGGCGGCAATACCGTGTATACCATTAGCGATGCGAATTTTATGTACGGGTATTCTTCCAATTACGATCGCTGGAAAAGCAGTAACTCTAACTCGCAAAACATCAATGATTTTTTTGCTTACACCGAAGGTGGTGCTTCTATTGATGCAGGCATAGAATACATTATTAAGCCACAGGGCACTACCAGCTTTTATGACGATGAAGATTATTATGATTACGATTGGAAAATAGGGGTGTCGCTTCTTGATATTGGCGCTAACCAATACAAATATGGTACAGAAAGCCGATTGATAACCAGTGTAAAGACCGGTGTAACCAATGATATGCTGGACAGCGCATTTACCAGGGTTAAGACTTTTAAAGAATTTAATGACAGCCTTACCGGTCTTGTAAATGGTTATGGATTAGGAGGGGCATTCACAGTGATAAACCCGATGCGGTTGGTGGCAAATATAGATCATTATATTTCCGGCAATTTTTACATCAATGGAGAACTGTCAATTAATATCCCAATTTCTTCAATTAAGAAATCGTATTACCAGGTAAAAGATCTCAATCTTATTACTGTAACGCCCCGCTGGGAAACCAGGCGATTTGGTTTTTATCTTCCTATACAATATAATACGCAAAGCCAACTTTGGGTAGGCGGTGCATTCAGGGCGGGTCCTTTATTGCTGGGCATTCACAATTTTGCTAACCTGTTCTCCAAAACATCTGTGCAAAATGGTGGTGGTTATATTGCGCTTACTTTCCGAGCTTCCAAAGGCACCAATGGCAAAACAGATAAAAGACTGAATTGTCCTAAATCGATTTGGTAGCATGCTGCTTTCATCAGGCCTTTCATGACATGGTAAAAGGTTAGGTTACATTTGCGAATAAGCGAATAATTATATTATTTTGGCGCAAATTTTTAACCTTCTTTACTATGAAAGTTTATCTGTTGTTTTTATTTTTTTCGATTATTACGACAACATCTATTTGTCAGTCTTCAGGAAATGCTGGTGAAGCATTTTATATGCTAGATGCAAAAATGAAAGGAACTGATGCAGATAAAGCTGTTTATTTCATACACGTTTTCAAGGTTCATGATAGTTGTTGGCAATTCGATACTTATAATATTTTAGGCCCAATAATCAGTTCGGAGCAATATAAAGACAATAAAGGGAGCGAAGCCGGTGGAATGTTTTGCTATTACAATAAGAAAGGTAAAGTAGACTCTAGTGGAATGTACCAGAATGGATTTCAACAAGGTTCATGGTATTTTATAAATGATACAGGACGATACTACATGCTGAAAGAATATGATGCTGGCAGGATCATTACTGTGAAAGATATTATTAAGATAGATTCAATTAGAAAACTAGAAGAAGCAAATAAAACTATCAAACCAGATAGTACAGAAAAAGAAGCAGATTTTGTAGGTGGTCAATCCCGTTGGATATACTACCTGGGCAAACACATGGTTTATCCTGAACGGGCATTGAAAGCAGATAAACAAGGAACCGTTGTTGTACAATTTATTATAGATGAGGATGGCAATGTTACTTATCCAGAAATCGTTCGATCTGTGGAATATTCACTTGATCAGGAAGCCATAAGGCTAATTAAGAATTCCCCCACCTGGATTCCCGGAGAAAAAAATGGGAAGAAAGTGAAATCTTATAAGATGCAGCCAATAACATTTAAGTTCGAGGCAAACTAATTTTCAATAAGTTTTGAAAATTCAGAAATTGCCTTTATCTTTGGGTAAAGAAAGCAGCCATGAAACTTACAGAAGCCAAATTACAGTTTATTGCATCGTGGGGGGCATTTGGCACACATTGGGGCATTAACCGCACCATGGCCCAGATACATGCTTTGCTGATGATAAGCGCAGAGCCTTTGAACCAGGATGACATAATGGAGCAATTGAACATCAGCAGGGGGAACGTAAACATGAACATCCGTGAACTGATAGATTGGGCATTGGTAGACAGAGTGATTGTGCCGGGAGAACGAAAAGAATACTTTAGTGCTGAAAAAGATATCTGGAAAGTGGCAAGGCTGATCATTAAGGAAAGAAAGAAACGTGAGCTGGACCCCATGCTGAAACTGATGGAGCAATTAAAAGAAGTAGAAGGCGATAAGAAGGATAAAAATGTAAAACAGTTTGTAGATACGGTTACAGGCATAAAAAAATTTGGTGAGCAGGCAGATAAAATGCTGGACGTAATGATAAAAGCAGATGAAAACTGGTTTGTGGGCAGTTTGATGAAGTTCTTTAAATAAGAAAGCAACTAGATATCGTTCTTATAAATTAAGCTGTGTAACAACAGCTTTTATTTGAGTCTAAACTTTCATTATTTTCTGAAAATTTAGAATTTATATAAAATAAAATTGCTGGTTATGAAAAATAAAAAGATAATTATTGCTGGTGGCACCGGATTTATTGGGCAGGCATTAGCGGCTTATTTTGGTAAGGAGAATAATATTGTTGTATTAAGCAGGCAGGCAGTTGTTAGTCACAATAATGCTTATGCAAACGAATTGCTGCTTCCAACGCATGGTTATAATATTACTTACCGTCGCTGGGACGGTCAACACCAGGAAAAACATTGGACAAATGAATTTGAGGGGGCTGATATAGTGATTAACCTGGCTGGCAAATCTGTTAACTGCCGATATAATGAAAAGAATAAACAGGAAATTTTTAGTAGCAGGGTAAATGCTACCAAAGCAATAGGCGAGGCCATAAGAAATTGTGTAAACCCGCCAACATTATGGATTAATGCAGCTTCTGCTACTATCTACAGGCATGCAACAGACAGGCCACAGGATGAATACAATGGTGAATTTCACAATGATTTTTCTGTACAGGTATGCCAGTTGTGGGAAAAGACTTTTGAAGAGGAGCATGTGCCAGCTACCAGGAAAGTGGCATTAAGAACTGCCATTACATTGGGTAATGGTGGTGTAATGATTCCTTATTTCAATTTATTAAAATTTGCCCTCGGCGGAAAACAGGGTAGCGGTAGGCAAATGTATAGCTGGGTGCATATAGAAGATGTTTGCCGCCTGGTAGAGTGGATATATGATCATAAAGAGATGGAAGGTGTTTACAATTGTGCGGCACCCAATCCTGTAACAAATAGTTTTTTTATGCAAACATTGCGTAAAGTAACCGGCCACAAAATTGGCTTGCCTGCATATGAGTGGATGTTGGGCATTGGCGCAAAAATAATTGGTACTGAAAAAGAATTGCTGTTAAAAAGCAGGTGGGTATTGCCTACCCGGTTGCTTCAAACTGGTTTTACATTCAGGTTTGCATACCTGCAAGATGGCATAAGAGATATTGTAAGCAGAACTGAAAGAAAGAAGTATCATTTGTTTTAAAACAATCCATAAACAAAGGAGGTTTTATGCCTGGTAAAATACTTGTATACGATGATAACTGCCCGCTCTGCAGTTGGTATTCTTCTCTTTTTGTTAGATACGAATTCCTGGAAAAAGAAGGAAGAGTGCCGTTTTCAGCTATAGATCCGGCATTGCTTTCAAGCATTGATTTTAATCGTAGCCGCAATGAAATTCCATTATTGAATACAAGCACCGGACAGGTGCAATACGGTATAGACGCTTTATTAGAATTATTGTCGCAAAAATGGAGCTGGATAAAACATGCAGGCAATGCACAACCTTTGAATTGGCTATTAAGAAAATTATACAAATTCATTTCCTACAACCGGAAAGTAATTGTGGCAAAGAAATGTGGAACAGGCAAAATTGATTGTGCGCCTGATTATAATGGCGTATATCGTTATGCTTTTATTCTTTTTATATGGTTATTAAATAGTTTTTTGTTTTCTGGAATAGTAAGTCATGCAATTGTCTTGTTTCATTTACCTGGAATTCGCGGTTTGCATTTTTATGGTATTGCCGCAATATTTTTATTGCTGAATATTTTAATGGGGTTTGCTTTTAAAAAGCAGATAGCTGCAGAATACCTTGCCCAGCTAGGAGTATCTTCTTTAATTATCAGCTTAATTCTATTCACCTCCCTCTCTATTTTCTCAAACAAAATAGTAGTGCTTACTTTCTGCTGCCTGGCATTGATTGCAGGCGCCAGGGAATATATACGCAGGATGCAATACGCTGGTGTGCTTGAATGCCGGCCATCTATTGCCGGTGCTAATATAATATCGGGTTTGATAGTGATTTTATCTTTGGCAGGGCTGCTTTAATTAATTTACCAGGCCGTTATGCTTTCATCTCAACAAAAGCAGGCGTACATTTGTAATAGTAAAGAGAATCAATAGTTATGGCCAATCAATCCAAAAAAACAGTTGTTTTAGGTGCTTCTTCAAACCCCGAACGCTACAGTAATCTCGCCATTAATAAGTTAAGGGCCAATAACCACCCGGTAATTGCAATAGGAAAAAAGACAGCCCGTGTTGCAGATGTAGAGGTACAAACTGATCAGCCATCAGCTAATGATGTAGATACGGTTACATTGTATATAAATGCTGAACATCAAAAAGAGTATTACGACTACATATTATCCCTTAAGCCAAAGCGCATCATTTTTAATCCTGGTGCTGAAAACCCTGAGCTGGAACAGTTGGCAAAGGATCATCAAATAAAGCCAATGGAAGCGTGTACGTTGGTTTTGCTAAGCACAGGCCAATTTTAAACGCCGAAAAGCAATTTTTTCTACTTATTATCGTTTCTATTGCATGCAACTGCTGATCAAGTTGTATTGTTGATCGTACCCTTCCTGAACTCTTTTATCCAAATCCTTTAAAAACGTTTTGTTTATGAAATCCCTGTCCCTGTACAGCAGTATTATCTGCTTGCTGTTTACGCTTGCGGCGCATAGCCAGTCTGAACCGCCGATCAATCAACGCCCCACAGAAAAGCCTTCCCTTTTCAATTTATTGCCAGAAAAAATAAGCTGCTCCGAAACAGCGCTACGCAATATTTTTTCTATGCAGCTTAACAATACTGTTTCTGTTGAATTATCTCAATTTCTAAAAATAGAAGGTGCTGTTATTGCTAAAGTAGCGGTGTCTGCAGATCAATTAAGCATTAATATACGTTGCAGCAATTATAAAAATGCCTTGCTGAACATTTCCCGCATTACAGAAGCAGATGGGCATTATACTTATATAGGCCGAATGGTAAATCCTCAACAAGGTGATGTGCTGTTATTGTGGCAGGAGAATGGCCAGTATTCCCTCATAAAACAAAAGCAACTGCTTACAATGGTAGAGTAAATATTAATCCTGTACTTCTTATCACACCCTAACCAAATGAAAACGCTTCAATATTGTTTATTGATTTTATTTACCTGCATGCTGCAAACTGTTGTTGCGCAAGTTCCAAAGCTCAGCAGTTATCCTGCTGCCACGGCTACAGTGTTTATAGATTTCGACGGACAATATGTAAGCGGTACTGCATGGAATATGAGTGGCGATATTAATGCCGCTGCTGCAACTTTAAGTAATGCTGATATTACAGAGATATTTAATCGCGTTGCAGAAGATTATCGGCCTTTCAATCTTAATGTTACAACTGATTCAACCGTTTATTGGTCGGCTCCTAAAAAAAATCGTATACGCATTATCGTTACACCTACTTCACAATGGTATGGAATGTCTGGTGGTGTAGCATACGTTGGTTCTTTTTTATGGGGAGATAATACGCCGGCTTGGGTATTCTCTACTTTGCTGGGTAACAGGCCTAAATGGGTAGCAGAAGCTATCTCGCATGAAGCCGGCCATACGTTAGGATTGCAACACCAAAGCGTGTATGATGCGGGATGCAATAAAACAGCAGAGTACAGTACAGGGCTTGGTACTGGTGAAATTGGCTGGGCACCTATCATGGGAGCAGGCTATTACCAAAACCATACTACCTGGCAGGTTGGACCAAATACCATTGGTTGCAATAGCATACAAAATGATTTTGACATCATTAAAACAAAAAATGGTTTCGGGCTGCGTGCAGATGATCATGGAGATGATATTACTACTGCTACCAGTATAAATTTATTTGCAGACGCATTTACTGTAAGTGGTCTTGTTAATACGGCTGCCGATGTAGATGTTTTTAAATTGCCCATCAGCAGCACTACTTTTTTACACCTAAGCGCCATTCCGCAAAACGTTGGCACTGGTGATGATGGCGCAAATGTTGACATAAAGATATCGCTGATGAATGGCAGCGATACTATAAATAGTTATAACCCCTCAACCCTCCTAAACGCCGGTGTTGATACCAACCTCAATGCCGGCACTTATTATCTTGTTATTGATGGAGTGGGCAATATGTATCACAATGATGAGGGTAGCATCGGGCTTTATACTATTACGGGCAATATTTTATCGGTACTGCCAATTACAAACTTTAATTTCAGCGGAAAAGTTATCAATGATAAACACCAACTTTCATGGATGTTGCAAACAGATGAATCAGTTAAAGAGCTGGTGCTGGAGACTTCTACTGATGCGATACACTTCAGTACTTTAGCAACACTCAGTCCTTCCATCAACACATATTCATGGCAGCCAATTATTGCGGGAACGAATTATTACAGGCTGCGTGCCATTACAAACAACAATGCGAAAGGTTTTATTTCAAATACTATTTCATTGCAAAACAAAAGCAACACTGCTGTTGTGCAAGTGATGAATAGTAATGCAACAGGAATAAACCTGCAAAGCAGTGGCGATTTTAATTACCAATTGTTTACCATGAACGGCCAAATGCTGGCCAGTGGCAGGTTGCGTGCAGGCGCTAACCAATTGCCTGTACAAGGCGCAACAGGTGTTTTATTGCTTCATTGCAGCAATAGCAGCTGCGCTTTCACCCAAAAATTAATCAAACAATAACTGCGGGGGCTTGTTTTATTTAAATGGTTTCTTCGTAAATTCGGAAAACCCATTTAAATATGATCTGGAGAAAATTTAATGGCGACCCGCTTGATCTACCCATCAAGCAAGCTGTTGAAAACACCATTGCCCGTGAAAGCAACAAAGGCTATCACTTAAAAGTTTGCATTGGTACAGACAGCCAGGTAAAAGGCAGCGATACAGAATTTGCTACCGTAATTGTTTTTTTACGTGAGGGACATGGAGGTTTTATGTTCATTCACAATGAAAAAACAAAAACAAAATTCAGCATTAAAGAAAGGATGCTGGTAGAAGTGGCAAAGAGTATTGAGATTGCGTATGAGCTCTGCCCATTGTTTACAAAATATGATGTAGACATGGAAGTGCATGCAGACATTAATACGAATCCACATTTTAAAAGCAACGATGCCCTTAAAGAAGCCATGGGCTATATACTGGGTATGGGCTTTGCTTTTAAAGCCAAGCCAGAAGCTTTTGCCAGCAGCAGCTGTGCCAACAAAATAGTTAACTAAACCCTTCATATGCTGAAGGGTTTTTTAATGTGCAAACGGTGCTCCCGCACTGTTCATGGAATTGTCACCCCAAGAGGAAATTAATAATTCATAATTAGTAATTAATAATTGGGCTCGTTGAGTTGTTAATTACCAAAAAAAATTTTTAGAAGAGGATGTTGCCTGAATAATTAATAGTTAGGCTTGCTGAATTGTGAATAGATCAACGATTCCTTTAGTTGAAAAAATTGTAGCAAAAGAATTACTAATTATTAATTCCTAATTGCTAATTAAAGCTTTCTTTCTTTCGCAAATGCCTCATTGGTTTCTCCAATAAATTGCAGCACTTTATCACGCCCCAGTTTTTTAACAGCACTGGTTACATAATGAGCAGGCAGAAACTCCCATTCTTTGCGCATAGCATTTAAAAACGCTTTTACATTGGCAGCTACTACACGTTGTGTTTCTTTATCTGCTTTGGTAAAAATTAGTGAGAAGGGGATTTCCCATTTGCCCAATTGATTCACAAAATCAAGAATCAATTTTTTGAGGTTCGTGACGGCTGTCAATCAATACAAAAATGTTGACAAGGTTTTCTCTTTTGCGCAGGTAGTTTTCAATCATTTGCTCCCAGCGGTTTCTATCGCGTTGAGACACTTTAGCAAAACCGTATCCCGGCAAGTCTACAATGTACCAGCTTTTATTAATGATGAAGTGATTTATCAACTGCGTTTTCCCTGGCGTGCCGGATGTCTTGGCGAGCTTCTGGTTATTGCACAGCATATTAATAATAGAGCTCTTGCCCACATTGCTGCGGCCAATAAAAGCGTATTCAGGTTTATCCGGCTTAGGGCATTGTGTATAATCGGCGCTGCTGATAAGATATTCCGCAGAAGTAATTTCCATGCCGCGAAGTTAAACAGTTCATAGTTCGAAGTTCATAGTTCGTGGTTCTTTCTCGGCTAAAGATCTGTTTTTGCTAACTGCTTCAAAACGAATAAAAAACTGCTCTTGTTGAATTCTGGTAGACTTAAACGATAATTTTCCCCAATCATGATCTACGAACTTCCGAACTCTCAAACCAAGAACTATTAACTTTCCTGAACTGAGAACTATATTTGCATTCCCATGAGCAACAGCCTTCCGCACGATACCATTGTTCCGTTTAAAGACTCTGAAAAATCCAAAAAGCAGCAGGTGGCCGGCATGTTCGACCAGATAGCCTTCCGCTACGACTTTCTGAATCGTTTCCTCAGCGGGGGCATCGATATTTACTGGCGGAAACGTGCCATAAAAGAGCTGGCTGCGCTTCATCCCCAAAAAATGCTGGACGTGGCCACCGGCACTGCAGATGTGGCTATCATGACCTATAAATTTTTGAAACCGCAAACAATTATTGGCATAGATATTTCAGAAGGGATGCTGCAATTGGGCCGAAAAAAAGTGGCTAATTTGTTGTTAAATAACCACATAGAGCTACAGCAGGGGGATAGTGAGGCAATAAATTTTCCAGATAATACGTTTGATGCTATAACCGTGGCTTTTGGGGTGCGCAATTTTGAAAACCTGCGCAAGGGATTGACTGAAATGAAGCGTGTGCTTAAGCCCGGCGGCAAGCTGGTAGTCCTTGAATTCAGCAGGCCAAAACAAGGGGTGGTAAAAGCGTTTTACAATTTGTACATGCGCATTGTTACCCCGGGTATTGGCAAACTGGTTTCAAAAAACCGCGAAGCCTATCAATATTTAAATGATTCGGTACAAAAATTTCCTGAGGGAAATGATTTTATCACTATAATGAATGATGTTGGATACACTGCTACCTATTTAAAAAAACTTACAGGAGGAATATGTACCATTTATTGCGGTTCAAAAAACAGCGATCCGGCATTGTAGCAGTGTTTTTTTTATTGTCTTCTTTTTCTTCTTTCGCACAATTGAGAGACGCCATCAACCTGCCCGATAATGATGATAAAGCATACCATATTGGTATTGTGGTAATGGGCGTTAGCAGCCGTTTTCAAATCAGCCAGCATCCGCAATTTTTAAAAAGCGATACCGTATTAGGCGTAGTTCCAGAAAATACCATCGGACTTGGTATTGGCGGTATGCACACATTTAAAATTGGCAATCACTGGGATGCCAGGATTGTATTTCCTCAATTGCTTTTTGCCAACAAGGCCATCACTTATTATCTGAAATATCCGCAAAGTGGCGAAAGTGCTATCACTAAAAAAAATGTGGAATCAATTTTATTGGGTGTGCCTGTACAAATAAAATATAAAAGCGATCGCATCAATAACTTTCGTGTGTATATGATGGCAGGCGGCAAATGGGAGACAGATTTGTCTTCTAAAGCACGTGCAAAAAATGCAGAAGACCTTGTAAAACTTAAAAGCTCCGATTGGGGTATAGAAGCCGGCATTGGGTTCAATTTTTATATGCGCTACTTCGTGCTTTCACCAGAAATAAAGATCAGCAACGGCATCAGCAATGTGCACAGCCGCGATCCAAGTCTTAAATTCTCCAATGTAATAGATAAAATACAATCACGCCAGATTGTATTCTCACTCATTTTTGAAGGATAAATTTTTATTAGCCAGCAATAGTAATGCTATTCAGCTTTTGTTGTGTCACTCACTTGTACAGTAAGGTATTACTGAGCGGCTTCTGTGCGTAAGCCTTATTTTATTCAGTTTGCACTAATGGTGGCTTTTTAGCTCCTCTTTTGCCTGGGGGACTAACCAGATATTCCCGAATTATTTTTGAAAAAGACGAACAATTGTTTTCATCTTTTGTCTTAGCCGAATGAAATAAACTCCGGGCTATTTGTGTAAACATTATAGCCATCGCATCTTAACTCCACAAACCTTTTACATGAAAAGAATTATACTCTTTGCTGCATCACTGTGCATGCTATTAACTGCTTGCCAACAAACAGGCAAAAAGCTAAATTCTCTCTTAAACAAAAGCCTGTTGCCTTCCCAGGTTTTTACAATAAACATAGATAGGGATACCACACTTAAAACTGCCAATGGCGCTTTTATCAGCATTCCGCAAGGTGCACTTAGCGGTGTAGACGGCGCTACCGTTCAGCTTGAACTAAAAGAAGCTTATACAATTGAGCAGATAGTGAAAGCCGGTCTTACTACCCAAAGCAATGGGCAGCCACTCAGCAGTGGCGGCATGATTTATATAAATGCAATTGGAGGAAAACCCATAAAAATAGCGAAGGCGCTTTCCATAAAAATACCCACGCCTTCGCTTGATAAAAGAATGCAGCTTTTTAAAGGTGATACAGATAGGAACGGAAATATCAACTGGGTAAAGCCAGAAAGTCTACCTGCTAATGCGCAGGCAAATACATTTAATGTTGGAAAAGCTCTCTTTTCAAACAATTGTGCCAGTTGTCATAGTATAGGTAAAGACGGAACAGGGCCGGATTTGGCACACATTCTCGCAAGAACTCCAGATAAAAAGCAACTTTACGCATTTACAAGAAATAGCCAATTGGCAATGACTCATACTGAAGATCCTTACTATCGTTGTTTATGGTATAGCCGTGGGAAATCCGCCATGAATACTTTTGACGCACTTACTGATCAGGATCTTGACGATCTTTATGGATACATAGAAAATGAATCTAAGGTGCGGGGTTTAGCAATGCCTCAAGATAATATCAGACCTTTTATTGATAGTTGTATTAAATACTGGAACATAAAAACCAGATTGGAAGAAATGAAAGGGAAGCTTAGTGCTGAAAAGATGAGTATGGTATTACAAGAATATAATTTTGCAGAACCTTCCCTAATAACTCCAATTGATACAACTGTTCCTCCAATTCAGCCATTACCCTCAAGCGTAAACAAAGTATTCCCAATTTACAATGAGTCATTGTATTACCAATTCAACATTGATACTTTTGGTTGGTTCAATATTGATCATTTGCTTGATGATTCAGAGGCAGTTGAAAGTAACTTAACTGTTCGGATAATTGGAGAGTATAAACAGAATATCAATCTGTACCTGGCTATTCCTGCAAAGAAAATCTTTACAGATGGAGGATTGTTAGAAGGGAAAGCTGATGTTTATGGTTTTTATTCTACTGATGGTAAAATTCGTTTGCCACTTAATACCAAGGCATACATTTTTGCTGTAGGAGAGTATGAAGACAAAATAATTTATGCAAAGAAAGAATTTAAAACAGCTACAAGTCAGGATTTTGAAATGAGTTTATCTATTGTAACAAAGGATTTCTTTAATGCTTCCATAAAAGAATTAGGCCTGTCTGATTTAAAATTTTCTGCCCAGGATACAAAAAATGCAGACACACTTCGGAAGGTGATTAAAGATTTAAAAGATGTAGAAAAATTAAAGCCGCAACATTGCGATTGTAATTGTATTAATAATAACGAAAAGGATTATTATTATCCAGAAACTGACACCTCCTATAGTGTTCCTAAAAAATAAAGATGGCCTTATTTCGATTGATGAACATTTAAGCACGGTGGGTTATCAAAAGTATTTGATTGTTCAGCTGGCTTGTAAAGTAGTATTGCCAGAACTTAGCATTACTTTATTTTTTCTTTTTTCCATCAGATTTCTCAACCACCCCCAATTGATCTTTCAAAAAATTATTCACTTTGGTAAACAGGTTGATGCGGGCGATATTGGCGGCTCCGCTGCTGCTGATATTGTGCGCAAAGTCCGGGAAGAAATATTGATCAAATTGTTTATTGGCATTTATCAGCTCACGGCTTAGTTCCATAGAGTTTTGTATTTGCACATTGTCGTCTGCGCTGCCATGCACCAGTAAAAGGCCGCCTGTGTAGCTGTTTACAAAATTTACGGGAGAAGCAGCCTTATATCCATCAGGGTTTTCTGCAGGCAATTGCAAAAGCCTTTCTGCATATACGTTGTCGTAAAAACGCCAGTTGGTTACAGGTGCTATGGCCACTGTTGCTTTAAACTGGCCAGCATATTTGGTAGCGGCAAGCGAAGCAAGATAGCCACCATAACTCCAACCCATAAGCGCAGTATTATCTGGGTCTGCATTCATGTTATCTGCCAGGTATTTTTTCAGAGCAATAATATCCTGCATTTCTGTATCGCCGGGTTTTTTGTAAGTAGTTTTTCTAAAAGCTTCTCCACGCCCGGGTGTGCCTTTAGGATCTATGCAGGCAACCATAAAACCCTGGTTGGCAAGCCAACGCATGGTAAGCCCCATTTTATCTGTCCATTCATTTAAGGCTTCCTGTTTTGTGTTGCCACCGTACACATAGATAATAGTAGGTAGTTTTTTATTGCTTGCAGTTGCAGGTTTTATTACCCAGCCATTGTAGGTAGTGTCTTTATACGAAAAGCTGAAGTTCTCTGCTGAAGGTATTTCAAATTCTGCCAGGTGTTGCTGCAATAGAATATTTTGAATCAGTTTATCATGCAATGGCTTGCCGGCACTGCTATACATCTGGTAATGCGGTGGCTGGTTAATGGAAGAATAGCCATCAAAGAAATATTTGAAATTATCCGTAAGCTGCACTTCATGCACGCCATTGTTATCTGTAAGGCGGTGTACATTTTTTCCATCCAGCCCGCATTTGTATAAATGTGCTTCTCTAACAGAAGACTCATTGGCCATAAAATATATTTCGCCATTTTGTTCGTCAACCCCTTCCAGGCTTAGCACCTCCCATTTTCCATCAGTTAATTGTTTAGGCTGGTAAGTATTCATAGGCACTTCATACAAATGCGTATAGCCATCTTTTTCGCTAAGCCAGATAAAAGAATTTTTTGTTTGCAGGAAGAAAATGTTATTGGGAAATACGCGTACATAATTTTTGCTCTCTTCGCTATAAACCGGCGGCAGGGCATTGCCATTACGCACATTAATTTTCAATACATCCAGTTTTGTTTGCGGACGATTAAGTCTTTGCACCCATAAAGCGTTACCATCATTTTGCCATTGTATGCCGGTAATGTACTGATTGGGATTAACGCCCACATCGGCTTTGGTTAGCACTTTATTTTTCAGGTTATAAATAAATACCTGCACTTCTGGTATGGCTTCTCCTGCTTTAGGATATCGCTGGTTAGTGATTTCAGGATATATCCTTCCATCGTACATGGTTATCGGGTATTGCTGCACTATGCTTTCATTAAAACGCAAAAAGGCGATGCTTTCTCCATCAGGGCTCCATTGATAAGCCTGTCCCATGCCAAAGCCTTTTTCATAAAGGCCATCTACCAAACCATTCAGGTATTTGCCCGGTGAGCCGTCAGACGTAATAGGGTATAGTTGATCTGTATTTAAATCCCTTACATAAAGATTGCCATCGCGAATAAAGGCAAGCTTTTTATCGTCTGGCGAAAAACTGGCGTAACTCTGTTTGCCATCTGCAGATACAGGTTTCAGCGTTCTTTTTAACCTGTCCCAGATAAAATTGAATTCTTTAGTTGAGTTATAATACAACGGCTCTATCTGGGTTTTAATCAGCAGCTTTGAATCATTGTGCGAAAATTCGAAGTCTTCAAAAAATGTAAACGTGATAGGCAGTGAATCTTTATCTGTTTTAATCTGGTTAGAAAAAACGGTATCAGCCAGGCGGCCGGTTTCAAAATCAAGCGCTATAATAATTTCGCTGTTGGTGTTTTTGTTGGCAAAAATATAAGCAATGGAATCTCCTGTATGCGTAATGTGTACCCGTAGTTTTTGTGCTTCAAGGTAATTGCCACCCCAGATGGCTTCCAAACTCAGCTTCTTCTTTTCAGCAGGTTTTGCCTGGCCCCAGGCGGCCACATTTGCCATCACTAATATTAATACAACCAGTCTTTTCATAACAGTGCTTCTAAAATAAATTTATCAATACTCACTTCTACTGCACAAGTGCCACATTAACGCTGCAATCTTACGCAACATATATGTATCAACTTGCATTTTAGTTGTTTCTACGTAGTTTCTTGACCGAAATTATTATTAGTAGTCATATTCTCTGCGGAACATGTTTAAGCGTAGCCCCAGGCTGAACAAAGTGGTTTTTGAGGCCAGTTGCGGTGCTGCGGGTACGCTTAGTTTACGGTACATGATGGAGGCATCTATAAACAGGTTTTCCAGTACTTCATAACCTATCCATAATGATGCATTGGCGCCCGTGCTTTTTACGCCGTTGCCGGTTTTATAGCCATATTCCATGGCCCTGTAGGTATTGGGTATAAAGATATTGCTGCCGAAATCTGAATTAGCGGTATCCAGGCCTTGGCGCCATACAATCAGTTTTGCCTGCACATTCCATTTAGGTGCCGGCTGATAGCGTATAATGCCGATGGCCTCTGTAAAATTGGCTCCCAGCGGATGTGCCAATGGTTGATTGTAGTGGCTGTAGTTGGCTACAGAATCATAATGAGAATACGTAAACGGACGCACATAATTAATCTCGCCCTGCAAATCGAAGTTCTTTATTTTGAAAGCATCGATATATTTAAAACCGGCTTGTATACCCTGTTTGTTGCCCCACCATCCGTTGCCGGCTTTTATTTCGCTTAACTTAAATTCATCAAACATTATCTGGCTATACAATTGCAGTGTGTGGGCAATATTAATTTTGAAATTAAAGCCTACGTTCGCATTGTCCGGACTGCCGTTTTGCTGCTCTGCAGAGCGTAAAAATATAATAGGGTTGAGGTAGCTGAATTCATAATGATTTTCCCTTCCAAAAATAATCGATTCAAACAAGCCTATATTCAGCCATTTGGTAGCCTGCAGGCTAAGGTGGTGCATGCTGGCGTATTTCTTTGGCAGCAATACGTTGCCGGGGCTACTGCCCCTTGACAATTCCATGAACAGGTTCTGGTAATTAAGTTTCCAGATATGCGTATTTAGTTTTAAGAAGAGATAATTAGTACTAAAATCACTCAGGAACAAACTGCGATAACCATCGCCAATAAAATTTCTATCGTACCCAAATTGTACATTAATATATTTAGTAGCGTTGAAGTGGATAGAGCCGCGTGCATCAAAATAATCATAGCCGGTTGTCTTAAACGGTTTGTAAAAACCGGCACCTGGCACAGCACTAAACTTCTGTTCCCATTGCCGTACAAAATGCGGTGTGCGTTCCTGGTTATCGGTAGCATAAAAATCGAAACCAATTTTGCGGGCTATTAATCCTCGAAAAGTGACTCCCTTGCTATTGAGATAAGTATGCTGGCTTACATCGCCACTTTCCCTGCCCTGTATTTGTTGTATTACCGGGTTGATGGCAAGAAAAAAATCTTTCTGATTGACCTGTAAAAAATCTCCTTTGGTTTTATAAAAGGCTTTAAGTATTGGTTTTTTGCTTTGAAAAGAACCGAGATCGCCTGTTACCCATTCGCTGCTGTTCATCAACGCATCGCGCATATTGTATAAATCCATCGGGGTAAAAAGGCTGGTATCTTTTCCGTAGGCCCGCTCTATACCTTCTACCATTGTTTTGCGCAGGTAAGGTTTGATGGTAGAAAAGCCAAGTGAAGAGTCATTCATCAGCTTAATATCCATCCTGTTTAGCAACCAGTTTTCTTTGGCATTCTGGGGCAGGTTTACAGATTGGGCAAAAGCCATTGCGGGAATAATAAAAATAAGCCAGCTTAGCGTGGTTTTTTTAAATTGCATGCAATAGTTGTTTTAAGAGGATAAGCATTATACTTTTTATATGACACAAAAATATTTGATTAAGAATATTTCGATCGTGAACGAAGGTAAGGTAATGAGCCGGGATGTATTCATCAAAAACGGACGCATTAGCCAAATAGCAGACAATATAAATACCAATGAAGCTGCAATAGAAATAAACGGAGAAGGAAAATTTCTATTGCCTGGCGCTATAGATGACCAGGTGCATTTCAGAGAACCGGGCTTAACACATAAAGCAAATATTTATACTGAGTCGAAAGCTGCAGTGGCTGGTGGTGTAACATCTTTTATGGAGATGCCAAACACAGTGCCACCCGTATTTACGCAAGCATTGTTAGAGGATAAATATGAGATTGCACGTAATACGTCTTTGGGCAATTACTCATTTTTTATGGGCACTTCCAATGAAAACACAGACGAAGCTTTGCGAATAAATGATAAAAAGAAAAATGTATGCGGCATTAAAATATTTATGGGTTCATCTACCGGTGGCTTGCTGGTAGATAGCCCTTTGGCTTTGGACAAACTTTTTGCTGAAAGCGAAGTGTTGATAGCCACGCATTGTGAGAATGAAAAAATAATCAAAGCAAATTTTGAAAGAATAAAAAAAGAGAAAGGTGTATTAACGGCCGCAGATCATCCATTGATCCGCGATGAGGAAAATTGTTTTGAGAGTTCTTTCTATGCCGTACAGTTTGCAAAGAAGCACAATACCCGTCTTCATATTCTGCACATAAGCACAGAAAAAGAATTGCAGTTGTTTACAAACCTAATACCGCTAAAGGATAAGCGCATTACTGCCGAAGTTTGTGTGCACCACCTGCATTTTACAGCAGACGATTATGCAGCAAAAGGAAACCTTATTAAATGCAACCCGGCCATAAAAGCGGCATACAACAGGGAAGCATTATGGAAAGCATTGCTGGATGACAGGCTGGATGTAATTGCTACCGACCATGCGCCTCATACCTGGGAAGAAAAAAATGAACCTTACGAAAAAGCACATGCCGGCCTGCCTTTGGTGCAGCACCCGCTTTTATTGATGTTGCATTACGTAAAACAGGGCAGGATAAGCCTGGAAAAAGTGGTGGAGAAAATGAGCCATGCTGTGGCAGAATGTTTCCAGATAGCCGAACGGGGATATATACGCGAAGGTTATTTTGCCGACCTGGTGATAGTGGACTTGGCACAATCAACCACGGTAACCAAAGAAAATATTTTGTATAAATGTGGCTGGAGCCCGTTAGAAGGGTTTCAATTTCCGGCTGCCATTACACATACATTTGTTAATGGTCACCTGGTTTATGGAAATGGTATATGGGACGAATCTAAGAAGGGCGAAAGGCTTTCGTTTGAAAGATAGTTTTAAGTTGTAAGTGTTAAGTTTTAAGTAAGCTAAAGTCGAAAAACAGCAGGCATTTTAAGTTGTAGGTGCCAAGCAAATTCTCGCCTGTCACTTATAATTTATCACTAAATGCGAGGAAAGACTTAAAACATACAACTTAACACTTAACACTCAAAAAGGCATGCAGATAGACAACACAACGTTTTCAGATCTTTCCATCTTTCACCACGATGAAGAAGCGTCCATCTTTCATAAGCTCAATTTTACACAAACCGTTGGCGGCAAAGAGTGGCTGGCCCATTTTTTTGAAGAGCCTTTTGCCGATCTGAGAAAAATAATCGAGGTACAGCAAATTCTTCAATGCATAAACGCTCATGTAGATGAATGGCCTCAGCACATCACCAACGGCACTATTATGGTGATGGAAAGGTTTTATGAATCGCCGGTAGACACTATACCAGATTCTCCTAATTTACTGAATGCGCTTACTTATAAAATACTTCATGCCCCGGATTATTCTTTGGTGCGGTACACCGTAGGCCATTTTGGTGATTTTGCCAGGGGGTTTAAAGAACTGGCTGATGTGTTTGACAATGAAAACAGCCCATTGGGTTTGCGTTTATATATACAAAGGGCCGCACAATTACTGAACCAC
The DNA here is from genome assembly GCA_047602295.1 of Chitinophagaceae bacterium. Lineage (GTDB taxonomy): Bacteria > Bacteroidota > Bacteroidia > Chitinophagales > Chitinophagaceae > JACMLD01. The sequence continues at coordinate 1,593,481 of JASGHP010000001.1, forward strand.
GATGCTATTGTAAAGCTGGCCGCCATAAAAAAAGGAACTACCCTTACCCCTTACCAGACCATTTATTTTGGGCATTATATCCGCTATCGTTTTAAAAACGCAGCATTAGAATTGATTGAAATCTTCAGCAGGCTGGATGCATGGTACTCTATGGCAAAAGCGGTGAAAACGTTCAATCTTTCTTATCCTGTATTTGTAAATGAACAACAGGCTACGTTCAATGCAAAAGGACTGTATCACATTTTATTGCCCACGCCGGTAGCGTATGATGTAACACTGGAACATAGAAAGAACTTTTTATTTCTTACCGGTGCTAACATGGCTGGCAAAAGCACTTTTATTAAATCTGTTGGTGCATCAGTTTACCTGGCGCATTTAGGCATGGGCGTGCCTGCAGCATCTATGCAGTTAAGTTTGTTTGATGGCATTCTAAGCAATATAAACGTGGTAGATAATATTGTAAAAGGGGAGAGCTATTTCTTTAATGAAGTACAGCGGATAAAAAATACCATCAATAAGATAAATGATGGCAAAAAATGGCTGGTATTGATTGACGAACTTTTTAAAGGCACCAATGTGCAGGATGCTATGAAATGTTCTGATGCAGTTATTCGCGGCCTTATAAAAATACCCAACTCGCTTTTTATACTATCTACGCATTTGTATGAAATTGCCAACGAGCTAAATGTTTATCCCAATATAGTATTTCGTTTTTTTGAAACAGAAGTAAAAGAAGATCAACTGTTGTTTAGCTACCAATTGAAAGAAGGCATCAGCAACGATCGCATAGGGTATCTTATATTAAAACAGGAGAAAGTGGTGGAGTTGCTAGAGAAACTGTAGCCTTCTTCCGAATCAAAAATCCTGTTTTATTCCTTTCTATTGAATAAGTCATCAATTTTCTGGGCATACTGTCTTTGCTTAATACCCATTATCCATTGCAAAAATGCTATTACAAAAGTAAAAATCCATATTCCCTTTACTACCCATGATGCATCCATATAGAAAAGTGCTGGTATTACAAGACCGCTGATAATAACCCACTTTGAACCATCTGCAATATTTTCCGGGCTTTCTACCATAAACTCCATTTGCATGGTTTTCCATTCATACCATTTTTCGCAAATCAAACTGGCAATTTCCGGATCTGATTCTTTTGTTCGCAGGTAATTTACCACTTCTTCATATGTTTTACCTTCCGCAAATAATTGCCTGGATTCCTGGTATAATTTGTCCCATTTTTCATGCATAGCATTATCAACAATCAAAATCAGTTCATCTTTATTAGGTTCATATTTTTCTAAAATGTCAACAATTTGAGGATGCGATTTACCCTTTTCAAAAAGGTAGACCGCAGCAGAATATAATTGAAATTTTTTCTTTGTAGCTTCAGAAATTGCATTTTCCGGATTCATATTAATGAGATGTTCTATAAATATAAATTTTAAATTAGATTCGACATTAAATTCACAAATCATCATGAGGATTTTTCTATTGACGGGTTTATTTTTTTATTGCAATCTCATTAGCGCACAACGCGATGAGCGTTTCCCTGCTATTGATGTTTTGCACTACACATTTAATATTGGATTGAATGATGACAATAACAATATCCAGGGGCTTGCTATCGTAAGCATTCATATGTTGCAAACCATTCCGTCTTTCAATTTAGATATAGTAAAGAAAAACAGCAGTGGCAAAGGCATGCTGGTAAAATCTGTTAAAGAAAACGGTAGCCCTGTTTCTTTTTTGCAGGAAGCGGATTACATACATATCTACACCGCCACACGTGCAGGCGATACGGTTAGTTATATTATTACTTACGAAGGCATTCCGGCTGATGGTTTAATCATAGACAAAAACAAATACGGGCATCGTGGTTTTTTTGGCGACAACTGGCCCAACCGTGCACACAACTGGTTGCCATGTGTAGACAATCCTGCTGATAAAGCAAGCGTGGACTTTATTGTAACCGCACCCGATCATTACCAGGTAGTGGCAAATGGCTTGCAAACAGAAGAAACCAATTTGCCCGGACAGCTTAAACTTACGCACTGGAAAGAAACAGTTGAATTGCCAACTAAAGTAATGGTAATAGGCGTAGCGGATTTTGCTGTTAATTATGCAGGCAATATTGATTGCATACCAGTATACAGTTGGGTATACCCCGAAAATAAGAGTACTGGTTTTTACGATTATGCGCAAGCGTTAGATATTCTTCCCTGGTTTATAAAAAATGTTGGACCCTATGCTTATAAAAAACTGGCAAACGTGCAATCGAAAACACAATTTGGGGGCATGGAAAATGCAAGTGCTATTTTCTATTACGAAAACTCTGTAAAAGGAAATCGTTCAGAAGAATCATTGCTGGCGCATGAAATAGCACACCAGTGGTTTGGCAATTCTGCAACAGAAGCAAGCTGGCCGCATATCTGGCTGAGCGAAGGTTTTGCTACTTATATGACGCATCTCTACCTGGAAAACAGGTATGGCATTGACACGCTGCAAAAAAGATTGGTTGATGACCGGCAGACTGTTATTGCTTTTGCAAAAAAAAGATTTACACCCATAGTAGATAGCAGTGTGGGTACAGACTATTTTCCATTGTTGAATGCGAATAGTTATCAAAAAGGTGGCTGGGTATTGCATATGCTTCGCCGAAAATTGGGAGATACATTATTCTGGCAGGGCATCCGCAATTATTATGCACAATACGCAGGAAAGAATGCAAGCACCGAAGATTTGCAAAAAGTAATGGAAGCAACCAGCGGGCAAGATCTTACGGTGTTTTTTAAACAATGGTTGTTCACTGCAGGTCATCCTGTATTGCAGACGAAACAATTGTACGATAAGAAAAATAAAAAGCTTAGTATAGATATTGAGCAAATGCAATCAGGTATATTTTCTTTTCCTTTAACTATACAGATAGAAGCGGCTGATGGAAAGTCGAATAACACCATTGAAGTAAAGGACAAAAAAACCAGCCTTGTTTTTGAAGGAGTGAAACCGCCTTATAAAATCATTCTTGATCCATTTGTAAATTTGCTTTTTGAAGAAGCATCAAAAGCCATCAAATAATTTTCACTTAATCCGCAGTAATGACTATTAAAGATAAAGTACAGGAAAAAGAAAAAGCAGTGAAAGCATTGCTGGATGGTTTAAGAAATCATCTTAACAGCAAAAGGCAGGAGTTTGATAAAGCCCCCAACTCATGGGAATATATTAGTACGCTTGGCATTGCAGAAACACGCCTCAAAGAATTACTGGATTACTTGCAAGAGAAGGTTTGAGGTGTAAGGTTTAAGGCGCAAGGACTAAAATGGTATTAACCTTCTCATCTTAAACCTTCTACAGCCTTATACCTTTTTTCCGCCTTTCACCCTTCACCTTCCGCCTTTTACCTCCTTTAATATTACATTATATCATATTTATCCAGCAGATCTTTTAATGCTATCATTACAGTCTTTTTAGTTCGTAAAGCGATGACTGTATGCTGGTAAAAACCTTTGGAAGTGCTGTGTATGGTGTGGAAGCCATTACAATAACCGTTGAAGTAAATGTGCTGGCCGGTATGAACTACTATGTTGTTGGCCTGCCAGACAGTGCAGTTAAAGAAAGTTTGCAACGCGTAGAAAGCGCTGTAAAAAGCAACGATTATTTTATGCCCCGCACCAAGCTGGTAGTAAACCTTGCACCAGCCGATATCAGAAAAAGCGGTTCTGCATTTGATCTGCCTATCGCCATCGGTACAATGGGTGCTACCGAGCAATTATTCAATATAGAAATGTTGAGTGATTATATAATGATGGGTGAGTTAAGCCTCGACGGCACCATTCAACCCATTAAAGGCGCATTGCCCATGGCCATTACTGCAAAGCGGGAAGGATACAAAGGTTTGATAGTGCCACAACAAAATGCACGTGAAGCTGCGATGGTAAGCAATATAGAAGTGTATGGTGTAACACATATCAGAGAGGTGATTGAATTTTTCAATGAGCCGGGTTCATTGCAACCAATTACAGTAAATGCAAGAGAAGAATTTTTTCATTCGCAATATGATTTTGAATTTGATTTCAATGATGTAAAAGGACAGGAAAATATTAAACGTGCATTAGAGATTGCAGCAGCAGGCGGGCACAATGCAATATTAATTGGTCCGCCAGGCGCAGGTAAAACCATGTTGGCAAAACGTTTGCCTACCATTTTGCCACCGCTTACTTTGCACGAAGCATTGGAGACCACAAAAATTCACAGCGTTGCAGGAAAACTTCCGGAAAATGCTACACTCATTTCTAAGCGTCCATTCAGATCTCCGCATCATACGGTTTCTGATGCAGCATTAGTTGGTGGAGGTGGTTTGCCGCAGCCCGGAGAAATTTCATTGGCGCATAATGGCGTATTGTTTTTAGACGAACTGCCAGAGTTTAAAAGAACAGCACTGGAAGTAATGCGCCAACCCATGGAAGAAAGAAAAGTAACCATCAGCCGTGCAAAAGTGGCGCTTGATTTTCCTGCCAGTTTTATGCTCATTGCCAGTATGAACCCATGCCCCTGCGGTTATTACAATCACCCTGAAAAAGATTGTACCTGCCCGCCCGGTGCAGTGCAGAAATATTTGAATAAAATCTCAGGACCATTATTAGACAGGATTGATTTGCACGTGGAAGTAACGCCTGTACCTTTTAGTGAACTGTCTTCTATTACCAATACAGAAGGCTCTGCCAGTATACGCGAAAGAGTAATAAATGCAAGGGAAAAACAAGCGCAACGTTATGATAAAGTTGCAGGCGTTTATGCCAATGCGCAAATCAGCAGCAGGATGTTGAAAGAAATTTGTGTATTAGACAAAGCAGGACAGCAATTGTTGAAAGCAGCTATGGACAAATTGAACCTGTCTGCCCGTGCTTACGACCGTATTTTAAAAGTGAGCCGCACCATTGCCGATTTGGCCGATAGCCCCAATATACAGACAGAACATCTGGCGGAAGCTATTCAGTACAGAAGTTTGGATAGAGAAGGGTGGGCGGGATAGTTAATGTGAAAATGTGGCAAATGTGGAAATGTGATAAATGCGGCGCCAGCGTTTGAATGTCCGATTTCTGGCTTCAGACTTCCGACCCCCGACTTCAGACTTGGCTTTCAACCTCTTTTCCCCGAAATCTTGGCAGATATTCCGAACTTGTACGAAGTTTGATGGTTATAGAGCTTGCCTCCCTTTAATTTATTGTAAATACTGTTATGAAGATTTTATTGCTTTATTTGAAGCCATATAGATGGCTTATTGTGTTAGCGCTGCTGCTGGCTACCATTAACCAGGTTTTTTCCATGCTGGATCCCTATTTTTTTGGTAAGATGGTGGATAACTATGCCGCTCACCCGCACGAAAGCGGCTACTACCAGGAAGTAAAAAAACAAAAAGCGGATGGTAAGTATGAAAACGTTCGTGAGTGGAAGAAAACCGGCACACAATCACAAAACCAATATGTTTGGGGTATCATTGGCATGTTGGGCATCTTAATCAGTGTGGCCATGGTTTCCAGGATTGCCAAAGCCTTCCAGGATTATTTCAGTAATGTGGTGGTGCAGAAGTTTGGCGCAAAAATTTTTACAGACGGACTTCAGCATTCTATGAAACTTCCTTACCAGGAGTTTGAAGACCAGCGAAGTGGTGAAACCTTGTCTATATTAACTAAAGTAAGAACTGACACAGAAAAATTCATCATCTCCTTTATCAATGTTTTGTTTGGAATAATTGTGGGCATTGTAGTGGTGTCTGTTTATTCTATGGGACTGCATTGGTCTATTATGCCTATTTATCTCGGTGGCATGTTATTGCTTGCTTTGCTTACCAGCCTGCTCAGTAAAAAAATAAAAGTCATCCAGAAAACCATTGTTAAAGAAACAACGGCACTGGCAGGTTCTACAACAGAATCGCTGCGAAATATTGAATTGGTAAAAAGTCTTGGTCTTACACAACAGGAAATTAGTCGCCTTAATAACAATACCTACAAAATACTGGGACTTGAATTAAGAAAAGTAAAAAGCATCCGCACCCTAAGTTTCATACAAGGCACTTGTGTAAACTTTTTAAGGCAGTTGATCATGTTTACTTTGCTGTGGCTGGTGTTTAAAGACAAACTCACCATTGGCCAGGTAATGACGCTGATGTTTTATTCCTTCTTCATTTTTGGTCCCTTGCAGGAAATTGGAAACATTATTCTTTCTTATCGCGAAGCAGAAGCATCGCTCAACAATTTTCATAACCTGATGCAGAAAAAGCCAGAGCAATTTCCGGCAGAGCCGCTGCACCTGGGCCCAATAAAAGATTTACAGTTTACCAATGTTGCTTTTAAGCATCAGACAGCTTCTCATCGTGCTATAGAAAATATAAGCTTTGATGTAAAAACAGGAGAGACCATTGCGTTTGTTGGCCCATCTGGTTCCGGTAAATCTACTTTAATGAAATTGCTGGTAGGGCTTTACCGCCCGTTGGAAGGAAAGATCTTGTACAATGGATTGGATGAAAACGAAATTACTTTTGAAGACCTGCGCAACCAGATTGGTTTTGTAACACAAGACACGCAATTGTTTGCCGGTACCATAAAAGAGAACCTGATGTTTGTAAACCCTGGCGCAAGTGATGCAGATTTAAGAGATGTATTGGAAAAAGCATCCTGCAATGGATTACTATCAAGAGCGGAGAAAGGATTGGATACCATGATTGGTGAAGGCGGTTTAAAATTATCCGGCGGTGAAAAGCAAAGACTTTCAATAGCACGTGCATTATTGCGCAAACCCAAGCTGTTGATTTTTGATGAAGCTACTTCTGCATTGGATTCTTTAACAGAAGAAGAAATTACCGATACCATTAAAGAAGTTTCTTCTCAGCAAAACCAGATAACAGTTTTAATTGCTCACAGGCTTTCTACCATCATGCACGCAGACCGCATTTATGTATTGGAGAAAGGCGTGGTAGTAGAAACAGGCACTCATGCAAAACTACTGGAAGAAAAAGGGTTGTATTATGCTATGTGGCGCCAACAGATAGGCGAGAGAAAAAGTTTGCACGTTGCTTAAGGAAGTTTTAAGTGGTAGGTTTTAAGTTGTAAGTAGGTGATAGGCGAGTGGTGAATAGCTAGTAGCTAGTGGGAGATAGAAGCCTCCTTTACCTCTGTGAAAACCTCCTGTAGCCTCTGTGGTAAAAAAGAACGCTGAGCATAAGGCATCCATAAAAAGTTTCTAAGTAAAATAAAAAGTCCCGCCAATTGGCAGGACTTTTTTTTATGTTTGAATGTTTTTCTCTTAGATAAGCATGCGTAGTGGCTCTTCCAGCAAACTTTTTAAAGTAAGCAGGAATGCAGCTCCGGTAGCACCATCCACAACGCGGTGATCGCAGCTCAATGTTACTTTCAATACATTGCCTGGTTTTACAACACCGTCTTTTACTACGGGTATCTGCTGTATGCCACCAACGGCCAGTATGCACGCATCTGGCGGATTTATGATAGCAGTAAACTCATCTACGCCAAACATGCCCAGGTTAGAAATGGTAAACGTGCTGCCTTCCCAATCTGCGGGTTGCAATTTTTTATCTTTTGCTTTTTGTGCAAATTCTTTTACTTCCACACCAATCTGGCTCAGCGTTTTTGTATCTGCAAACCTTACCACAGGCACCAGCAATCCGTCTGGCACAGCTACTGCCACGCCAATGTTTACGTGGTGGTTAACGCGGATGGTATCGCCCCTCCAACTGCTGTTGATAGCAGGATGTTGTTTCAATGCAATGGCGCATGCTTTCAGCACCATGTCGTTGAAAGATATTTTTACTTTGCTTACTTCATTCAGTTTAGCACGGCTTTCTACGGCTTTGTCCATGTCAATCGTCATGGTAACATAGAAATGCGGCGCTGTAAACAAGCTGCCAGAAAGGCTTTTAGCAATTGCCTTGCGCATCTGCGTTACAGGAACATCTTCAAAGCTAACCTGTCCACCCCCAGCCCCTGAAGGGGAGGAAGAAGCGGTTGTTGTAGCAGCCTGTTTGGTTTCAGCAGCAGCGGGTTTGTAATTATCAATATCAGATTTTACAATGCGGCCACCGTCTCCGCTACCTTGTACCTGGTTTATATTGATACCTTTTTCAGCAGCTAATTTTTTAGCAAGGGGAGAAGCTTTTACGCGACCATTTTGTGCAGCAGCAGGTGCTTCTTCACCCCCAACCCCTGAAGGGGAGGAACTGGTGGTAGTAGCATTGCCACTTGCTTTTTCAGCAGGTGCGTCGCTGGCAGCGGGGGCAACCGGGCCACCTTTTGCAGCAGCTACAATTTTCTCTATGTCAACTTTGCCTTCTTCGCCAATAATGCAAAGCAGTGCGTTTACAGGAACTTTATCGCCTTTTTGAGCACCAACATACAACAGTTTACCATTTTTATAGCTTTCCAGCTCCATGGTAGCCTTGTCAGTTTCTACATCTGCCAGCAGGTCGCCTTTTTTAACTGCGTCGCCTACTTTTTTATGCCAGGCAGCAATAACGCCTTCTGTCATGGTATCGCTCAAACGGGGCATTAATATAACTTCTTCAACTTTAGACAGGTCCATGGCAGCGCCTGAACTGGCAGGAGCAGGAGCTGCTTCTTTTTTCTCTTCTTTTGCAGGAGCCGGGGCTGCAGCAGCTTGTTCTTTTTTAGGTTCAGCCGCAGGAGCCGCGCCACCACCACCTTTTACCAGGCTGCTAACGTCTTCGCCGGCATCTCCAATAATGGCCAACAGGTCGTTTACCTGCAGTTTGCCGCCTTTATCGGTGCCAATATGTAAAAGGGTGCCATCTTTATAACTTTCCAGCTCCATCGTTGCTTTATCGGTCTCAACTTCGGCCAGCAAATCGCCTTTTTTAACTTTATCGCCTACTTTCTTATGCCAGGCGGCAATCACGCCTTCAGTCATCGTATCGCTTAAACGGGGCATGAGGATCTTTTCTGCCATAGTCTTTACAAAATTTGAATGCCGAAATTAAGGCAAAAACTGCAATTGATAAGGTTGTGTTTTAATTATTGGGGAACCAGCTTTAAGAGCGCTATTCAGCATCGTTGTGTCACTCCCTTGTACGGCAGAAAATGAATGGGCTTTCGGCTTCTCCGCCAGTGCAAGATTGTGCACTTGGCTGCAGCCGGTTGAGCTAATGTCACCCCTTCGGGGTTAAAGCTACTATTGGCTGTATTTCTATATTAATATCAGCCTTTCAGGCTTTACTATACTTTGGATAATTCAAGTCTCTAATCCCGAAGGGGTGAATTTAATATAGCTCCAATTAGCTGTATTTCTATATTGATATCAGACTTTTAGGCTTTGCCATACTTTGATAATCTAAATCTTTAATCCCGAAGGGATGAAATTAATATAGAAAATAGCGAATCATATAACCCACCAGAATCCCGAAGGGATGGCATTAAAACCTCGACGTTTTGCTAAGCCCAAACACATTCCCAAATCTCACGATTCCGCAATCAGCAATTTTCATTTAATCATCACTTATCATAAAAATCATAAAGATCTGCGTTCTATTCTACCGGCGGTGGCCCATCCGGCAGCATAGCTTTCCAGACTTCTGTGCCTTTGCGCTGATCAAATTCTTTTTTGATCTCCAAACGGAGCTTTTCATTCTCAAATAAATCTACCATAGTAGTAGAAAGTGATTTTGCTGCAAACAACATTCCCTTATGACCGATAGACATGCCGCCGCATGCCACCACCACCCAAGAATGCCAGGGAGCTTTATACGGAGCAGTTACTGCCAGCAAAGAAATCTCCGGAACTATATAGCTAACGTCGCCCACATCCGTAGAGCCGTTATCAGGATCTGCTTTTGTTACTTCCAATGGTTTAATACTGCCATCCATGCCTTTGGCTTCAACACCATATTCCTTCATAATGGCATTGGCAAAATCTGTTTCCTCTTTTGTATAGGTAATAGGGCCTACCAGTTCCATATTCGATTGCAATAATTTGGCGCCTGCATCATTTACCAATAGTTCATAATCGCCGCTGGTGAGTTCTACTTTACTTTCTACGCCGGCCATTGTAGCAGCACCTTGCGCTATCTCACGCATTCTTTTTTCTACTTCGGCAACACCGCTACGTTTGCTATCTCTTATCCAAATCCATACACTGGCTTCTGCGGGAATAACATTGGGCACATCGCCTGCTTTTTTGAAAACATAGTGCATGCGTACGCTGGGGTGAACATGCTCACGCAGGTAGTTGATGCCATGTGCAAAGAATTCTGCTCCGTCCAATGCGCTTCTTCCATTCCACGGATCTGCGGCAGCATGCGCACTCTTGCCTTTAAACGATACCATATAGCTTACCATCGCTTGTGAGCTTTGCATGTTTGCTTTGTTCTCACTGTCGGGGTGCCAGTCGAGGCAAACATCCACATCGTTAAACAAACCTGCACGGGCCATGTATATTTTGCCACCCACATCTTCTTCTGCCGGTGTTCCGTAAAAACGAATGGTGCCTTTTATTTTTCCGGTCGCTATCAATTCTTTAATGGCAATTGCAGCACCAAGACTGGCGGCACCAAACATATTGTGCCCGCAACCATGACCCGGAGCGTCTTTCTGCAATGCCTCACGGGCAGTTTGCGCTTTTTGCGAAAGGCCCGGTAATGCATCAAACTCGCCCAATAAGCCAATGATAGGTTTGCCGCTTCCGTATTCTGCAATAAAAGCTGTGGGCATTTCGGCTACACCTCTGCGTACGTTAAAACCATTCTTCTCTGCATAATCTGCCAAAGCTTTTGCAGATTGTTTTTCTTTAAGAGCAGTCTCAGCAAATTTCCAAACAGAATCACTCAGGTTGATTAATTCCTGCTGGTGTTTTTCTACGGAAGCCAGTACAGCTTTTTTGTTTTCAGGAACTTTAACGGGCTTTACTTGTGCAGTTGAAATAAAATAAGATGAGGTGCTTAGCAAAAGCAGCAGCAGTTTGTTTCTCATGTATGCAGTGGGTTTGCAAACAATTTACGAAAGAAAAAAAGAAAATGTGGAAATGTGATAAATGTGAAAATGTGCTAATGCTGTACCCCGAGATTTAATAGGCAATAATGCATGTTGCTCAAAATGACTTAAAACCTATTACTTATAACTTAAAACTTAAAACTTAAACGCCCACTAGCTACTCACCAGTTGTCACTAACCCTACTTAAAACTTATCACTTACAACTTAAAACTCTACAGCAGGGTTCCTTTTAAAATAATAGCAGCAATGCTAAAATAAATCACCAATCCCGTTACATCCACCAGTGTTGCAACCAGCGGTGCAGAAGAAGTGGCTGGGTCTATGCCGCATTTTTTTAAAACCATCGGTATCATTGAGCCGCTGAGTGTGCCCCAGATTACAATGCCTATCAGCGAAAAGAAAATGGTAATGGCCAGCAACAGCCAATGATCGCCATAATGATAGATACCCAGTTCCTGCCAAATGGTAATGCGTAGAAAACCGATAGCACCCAGCAATATGCCTAGTGACAAACCTGATAATATTTCTCGGCGCATAACATACCACCAATCCTTCAGCGATAATTCTTTCAGAGACATTGCACGAATAATAAGCGTAGCTGCTTGTGAACCACTGTTGCCGCCACTGGAAATAATCAATGGGACAAACAATGCCAGCACAATGGCTTTCGACATCTCTTTATCAAAATAACCCATTGCAGTGGCAGTAAACATTTCACCCACAAAAAGTATAATAAGCCAGCCTGCCCGTTTGCGCAGTAAAGAAAAGAAAGGAGTTTTTACATAGGGGTAATCCAGTTCTTCCAAACCACCAAACTTTTGGATGGCGGCTGTTTCTGATTGTTCCGCAATATCCAATACGTCATCTACGGTAATTACACCTTGCAGTATATCGTTCTCGTCTGTAACGGGCAATACCACACGGTCAAATTCTTTAAACATGGCCACTGCATCTTCTTTGCTGTCCGTCATTTTCAGGCGGGTGCAAAAGCCATCCAGTATTTCTTCTATGGTTTTGGTTTGATCATTCAGTACAAACCTTCTTACAGGAATATCATCAATCAGCCTGCCTTCTTTGTTCACCACATAAATAACATTGGCTGCTTCTGTGTCTTTGTGAAATTTTTGCAGGTGCTCCCTGGCTTCTGCAATAGTCATATTCACATCAATGGTAGCAAAGTCTGTATTAATTAAACTGCCAATGCTTCCTTCGGGATAGCGCAATAATTTATCTGCCGCGTTTTTGTTGTCTTCATTCAGGTATTCCAACAGGGAAGAACGTTCTCCTTCTCGTAATGAAGAGAGAAACATTATCCGGTCATCTGAACTGATATTGTTAAGTACAAAAGCAGCTTTCTCCTTCTCAATTCCTTTGATAATTTTTCTTTGCAACTGGCTGTCGAGATAAGGAAACACATACACCTGTTTGGCAGGTTGAAACTGAAGAAAAGCTTTTGTAGCTGCTTCTGCCGGCAATGAAAAAAGAATAGAAGCTATTTCTGAAGGATGGATAGCATCTTTACCTTTTTTGCCGAAACCCAGCAATCCGCTGAAGTCTCCTTTTAAAATCCGGGTCCTGATTTCTTTTAGTTTCATTGCTGTGCATTTATAGGTGCAGTATCTGAAACACTAAAGTATTCAAATAAAAAGCCAGATAATTGGTGTTAACCTGTATTTTGAAAGATTTATTGGATTGTTAAGATGTGAAAAGAAAGCTATGAGCTGTGAGCTTAAGTTTTCATCATTCTTCATCATAAAAATCATAACAGTCTGCGTTCTATCTCCATGCCCATCATGTCCCGAGGTTACCCAATCGCAAAGCGATTATATTTCGAAATGCAGGCGCAAAGCTACAATATGAACAGGGCCCCTGTCTTTATTATATGCCGGGTGCACTACAAATTGGTAGTTGGGGCTAATAGATACATGCAGTTTTGAAATATGGTAACTGTAAAAAACTTCCATGATATTTTCTATACCATAATTAAGGCTGCCGTCACCAATGATGAAACCGTATCCTTTGTTCTCCAAATACTGGCGGTGTGGAACAGAAAGCCCATTGCCTACATAAGCCACGCCCCATTTATCATTGGGCCTTTGCCATTTGGTGCCATTAAAAGAAAGACCGATAGAAAAACTTTTGTCTATTTCTGTAAATGCCCAGGTTTCATTATGGCCATCGTTCCAGCTATAACGTAAGAAAGCGCCACCGTTTTTAAAATTGTGTTCTGCATTCAGGTAAAACCCTGATTTGCCCCTGCTGTATTTACGGGTGTCTGTTACGTCGGGGTCTGTGGATTGAGCAATACCGTTTTGAATGGCTTCATTGTAATTGCCCATTCTGGCTTTATTATAAAAGCCGCCCAGCCTTACTATTAATTTTTGTGAAGGATTGATGATAAAACTTTTCTCAGCCTCCAACACAGTACCAAAGGCGCCACTTATTTTGGTATCCAGTTTTTGCCCGTTTGCTTCTTCCGGCACCTGCACCATTCCAGTGCGTAAAGCCCAGCCCGGTTCTACCAGCTCCAGCACAAAGCCATTGGTGTATCCGCGGGTGTTGGCAGGATAATCCCAGGCACCTGCACTCATCAGGCTCCAGTTCATAAAATCTGTACGGGGGTCGTGGCTATAACTATTGTTGTCAAAAAAATCTGCAATGCTGAATTTACCAATGCGTACAGCTAAATAAGCAGCAGGCGTGTATTCACGCAATTGGTTTTGATCATCTTCAGTAAGAGTGGTGCCTTTGCTTAATGGAATTTTCTGTTCCAGGTAGGCACGGGCTACATACAATTTTGGTGTGGCGCTGCCAATGCGAAATGTTTCACCATTGGGAAAACCTGCTATGCCGGTGGCTTTGCTCAATCCTTCTCCGCCTGCAACTTCAGGATTGAAATATACAGCGGCATTGCGCCAAAGCCTTCTGCCAATATAATAGGTATTGGTGATGGAAGTCTTTACCGCTTCAGATGTTTGCAGGCTGTTATCGCCAGTATATTTAGCGGTAAAGTTGAAATGATATTGCGGAATAACGGTAGCCTGTATATGAAGGCTCCAGTTTTTTTGTGCACTGGTGTCTTTAATAATCTGCCCCTGTACCTGTTGGTAAACAAATAAAATAAGCAGTAATAAGGTTTGTTTCATTAGTGGTAAAAATTGCTGGCGCAAAAGTAACGTTCCGCCTTTAGTAAAACTTGTGTGAGTGCATCAATCTTTGCAATATGGATGCGTAAATGCTGTTCATTAACAAAAAAATATTGCTGTCATTATGCACAGGTTATAAAAAGGGCAGATAAAAAAATCCTGCTTTTTTATGGATTTCGGGCAATCTAAAATCTTAGAAGAAAGAATTCTTTTCCCGGGAAGCAACTGTTGCGCATACAGTTTCAGCCGGTAATTGCATACAGCGATCGGGTATGTAATCACCTGGCTTTTTACAGACAAATTTCATTAATCATTTTTATTGGCAGGTATAAATGGGTGCAAGCGCCCTGGCCTGTTATTGTGTAACCTTAAAAATAAATTTATGGAAGCCGGTTCTATACTTTCAGCAGATGTGCTGGATATAATTTTTGATGAGCGCAACAAAGAATATGGTGCTTATGACTTGAGAAAAAATTACGACCGCAGATTGTTTAAAGCGGTATCAACGACATTTTTATTGGCTTCGTTGGTATGCCTAACTTATGTATTAATGGCATCAATGAAAAAAACAGAGAACACAAAACTGGTACTCGGGCCTGAGGTAGAGCTTAAGAATATACCTGAAAAACCAGAGAAACAATTGCCACCACCACCACCGCCTAAAGTGCCAGAGCCTAATGTTAGAATGCTTAAAGATGCTATTCCATTAATCGTAAAAGATGATCAGCCTACGGATCCAATACCGGAACAAGATGATTTGGATAATGCAAAAATTGGAACAGTAAATAGAGATGGAGTAGACGATAATAATTTAGCTGGTCCACCAGTAGACCCAGGCAAAGGTTTAGTTGAACCTCCCAAAAAGCAAGACGATACTGAAACTATTTTTACAAAAGTTGAAATTGAATCTCAATATCCAGGAGGCAATTCTGCATGGGCTGCTTTTTTAGGAAGAAATCTTATATATCCACAGGAAGCAATCGATATCGATGCTCAAGGAACTGTGTATGTTCAGTTTATTGTAGACGTCGATGGAACTGTTAGTGATGTAACAGCTATTAGTGGCCCGGAAGAATTGCGTGCAGCCGCAGTTAAAGTAATTAAAAAGAGTGGCAAATGGGATGCTGCCATACAAAATGGACATAAAGTAAAATCTTACAAGAAACAGCCAATCGTTTTTAAGTTGGTAGGGGAAAATTAGATTTTATGATTTTGTTTTCTGTTAAGTGTATGTATGGCTCTAACATCGCATGCCTTATTAACTAACCTTAAAAATAAATTTATGGAAGCCGGTTCTATACTTTCAGCAGATGTGCTGGACATAATTTTTGATGAGCGTAACAAAGAATATGGTGCTTATGACTTGAGAAAAAATTATCAGCGAAGATTAACAAGGTCTCTTCTTACAATGAGTTTGATAGTTGTACTCATGCTGATTACTTATTTGCTGGTTGCGGCCATCAAACCCAAATCGAATGTGATCGTGGAAACAAAAGATATTGATCTTCAAAACGTGGCCGACAAGAAAAAAGTGGAACCTATCCAGGTTACACCACCACCAAAGCAAATTGAGCAGCAAAAAATAAAAACGGTCATTTTTACACCACCAGTAATAGTGGACAATCCGCCAGAAAATGAAAGGCCACCGGAACAAGAAACTTTAGCTGATACAAAAATAGGAACAGTCAACCAGGACGGTAGAGCGGATGATGGTTTGCAGGGGCCACCAGTTGACGAAGCAAAAGGCGTGGTTGATGTGCCAAAGAAGACGGAAAACGATGCGCCATTTACTGCAGTTGAGATCGAATCACAGTATCCAGGTGGGTTAAGTGCGTGGAGTGCCTTCGTTAATAGAAATCTTGTTTATCCGCAAGAAGCAATTGATCAGGAAAAACAGGGAACAGTAATTGTTCAGTTTATTGTAGATATACAGGGAAGAGTAAGCGATGTGCAGGCTATCAGTGGACCCGAAGAGTTACGTGCAGCAGCAGTTTCGGTGATCAAAAAAAGTGGATTGTGGACTGCCGCTATACAAAATGGAGCAAAAGTAAAATCATACAAAAAACAACCTATTACTTTCAAGCTAGAACAATAACCCTGATTTTAAAAGCTGGGGGCATATTTAAAAAACATAAATGAAAAAAGCAATCGTAGGTGTCATATTTTGTATGTCTCTGATTATCGCTTGGAGAATAGCAAAACAATTTTATTATGCTCCCCATGCTTTTACAGTTGCTGATAAAGAGCCGCTAAAACAAAAAAATATTATTGATAGTATTGAGACTCAGAGTTTGGATGATTCAATTATCTGCACTTGGGGTTGTGGGCCAGATGCGGAATATAAAGGAGGCGCAGTAGCATGGCAACGATTTTTACAGCGAACATTGGTTTATCCGCAACAGGCAGTCAAAAGAAATATTGAAGGAAGAGTAATTGTTCAGTTTACTATTGATTCAATTGGAAATGTGACCGATGTGAAAGCGGTTAATGGCCCTTCTTTATTACGAGCTTCTGCGATAAAGGTTATTCGTGGAAGCAGTGGAAATTGGATCCCGGCTATGTTGAATAACAAAAAAGTCAAATCATATAAAAAACAACCTATTACTTTCAAACTTTCAGAATAAAAATTGCGTTGACTTAATTTACCAATACCATTAAGCTTCTCCTGATTACAACAATAAAAGGTAGCCATATTAAGCGGCTACCTTTTTTATTTTCCTAGAATATTATAAATCTTGGTCACGGCAATTACTGCCCGATGGCGCCCACCCTTCTTAAAATTTTTCTGTTGTTTCTATGGTGCATGAATTTAAACACCAGCGCATAAATAGATGGTAATATTAGAAGGGTAAGTATTGTAGCCGTAATCAATCCACCAATTACAACAATGGCCAATGGCTTTTGTGTTTCACTGCCAATGCCTGTAGAAATGGCTGCCGGCATCAATCCAATCATGGCCATTAGTGCAGTCATAACCACCGGCCTTACACGTGAGATAACGCCGTCGCGTATAGCATCATCCAGGTGCATGCCAGCGTCAAGATTTTTGCGAAATACTGATATAAGAATAACGCCGTTTTGTATGCACACACCAAACAATGCAATAAAGCCAATACCTGCAGAGATGCTGAAGTTTATGCCTGTAATGTGCAACGCAAGAATACCTCCAATTAAAGCAAAAGGAACATTCATAATGGTGAGCAACGCATCTTTTACATTGCCATAGGTGATAAATAAGATGAGGAATATTACCAGTAAACAAATAGGCACTACGCGGCCCAATGTTTTTGTAGCACGTTGCTGGTTTTCAAATTCGCCGTTCCAGGTCATTTTATAACCGGCAGGCAAATGTACTGCTGCATATACTTTTTGTTGCGCTTCTGCAATGGTGCTGCCAAGATCTCTTTCGCGAACAGAAAATTTTACAGCGATGTGCCGCATGTTATTATCCCTGAAAATAAATGCAGGCCCGGTTAGTGTTTTAATGTCTGCAATTTCTTTCAACGGCACTTTTGATCCATCACTGGTAGGCACCATTAAGTTTTGTATGGCTTCTGCTGTGGCACGAAAATCTTTTTGATAACGGACACGTACATCAAACTTTCTTTCTCCTTCATACAATTGCGTGGGCGATTTGCCGCCAATAGCCATTTCCACTACTGCATTGGCGTCTGCCGTATTTACGCCGTAAAATGCCATTTTTTGCTGATCGAGCTCTATCCTGAATTCTGGCTGACCCAAATTGCGTAATACGCCCAAATCTTCTATACCTCTTACAGTTTTAAGTATGTTCAGGATACTGTCTGCTTTTGAATCCAGTGTTTTAAAATCTGGCCCGAATATTTTTACCGCCAATGCTGCGTTTACACCAGCTACCGCCTCTTCTACATTATCCCTGATGGGCTGCGAGTAATTGAATGTAATGCCAGGAAATTTTCTCAATTGCTCATCCATTTCATCAATCAGTTGCTCGCCGGTAATTTTTCTTTCCCATTGCTTTTTAGGTTTTAGATCTACTTGTATCTGCACATTGAAAAAACCTTTTGGGTCTGTACCGTCATTGGTGCGGCCAACCTGAGAGAGCGTTTGTTTTACTTCAGGAAATTTAGCAAGTATATCAATCATCTTATTGCTGATGATATTAGCTTCTGAGAGCGATACACTCATTGGCAGTTCTGCCTCTACCCATAAGGCGCCTTCATTTAAATCCGGCAGAAACTCTGTGCCTAATAATTTTGCAGAAAAGAAACTAAGCACCATAATGATCAACGCTATTAAAATACTTTTTTTCTGGTTTCGATAGACAATGTTGAATAATTTGCTAACACCTTTTTCAAAAAAGATAACAACAGGATTATGTTTTTCACGCACATTCTTTCTTAATAAAATGCTTGAAAGTGCAGGTACCAGTGTAAGCGTAAATAAAAGGGCACCCAGCAATGCGAAGCCCAATGTATACGCCAATGGAGAAAACATTTTGCCTTCTACTTTCTGGAAAGCAAAAATGGGCACCAGGCAGGTGAGGATAATAACTTTCGAGAAGAAAATCGACTTGCCCATTTCTGTACCGGTGTTTTTAAACAAACCCAGTTTTGCCAGCTTGTTAAATTTCTCCATGCCCACTTCCCTGGCTTTATGATCCAATGCCACAAACAAGCCTTCTACCATTACCACGGCACCATCTATAATAATTCCAAAATCTATGGCACCCATGGAAAGCAGGTTAGCACTCATACCTTTTATGCGCATACAAATGAAAGCAAATAGCAATGATAGCGGTATGATGATGCTAACGGTAACAGTTGTGCGCCAGTCTGCCATAAACAATAATACAATTACTGTTACCAGCACAATGCCTTCAATAAGATTATGGATAACTGTTTCCTGTGCAAAATCCATCAGGTTGGTGCGATCATAAAAGGTGTTAATCTTTACATCTTTGGGCAGGATGTTGTTATTAAGTTCGTCTACTTTTTCTCTTACACGTTTCAGTACTTCGCCTGGGTTTTCTCCTTTGCGCATAACAATAATGCCTTCCATTACATCTTCCTGCTGATCTCTGGCCACCTGCCCCAGGCGCGGCTTTCCTGCTTCTATTACATTGCCTACATTTTTTATCAGCAGCGGCACACCATTTATTTTATTAATGATGATGTTGTTGATGTCTTCTATATCGTTTAAAACACCGATGCCCCTTACCACATAGCTTTGGCCATTGCGTTCAATTACATCTCCACCAACATTTACATTGCTTTTGGCAATAGCATTGTACACATCAAGCGAAGTAAGGTTGTATTTAATAAGCAGTTCAGGGTTGACGCTTACTTCAAAAACTTTTTCTTCTCCGCCAAAACTGTTTACATCTGCAATGCCGGGTACGCTTTTGAATTGCCTGTCCAGCACCCAGTTTTGTATGGTGGTTAAATCGCGGATAGATCTTGTTTTACTACTAAGTGTATAGCGGAATATTTCGCCCGTAGGCCCATAAGGTGGTTGCACATCTGGTTTTACACCATCTGGAAGATCGGCGCCACTAAGGCGTGTAAAAACCTGTTGCCTTGCAAAAGCGTCGTCTACATCATCATCAAAAATGATGCGCATATAGCAGAGCCCAAAAGCAGAAGTGGTGCGCAGGTTGGATTTTTTCTGTACTGAATTAAGCACAGTTTCTAAAGGGATGGTAACAAATTTTTCTACTTCTTCAGCACTTCTTCCGGGCCATTGCGCAATAATGATGATTTGTGTATTGGTAACATCCGGGAAAGTTTCGATAGGCGTTTCACGATAGCTCCAAATACCAAGGGCTATCAGCACCGCAGTTAAAAAGAAAACAAAATAGCGGTGGCGAAGCGAAAAATATATGATGCCTTGGATAAATTTTTTCATACAGAATAGTTAGGCCGCTTGCATTATTGTCAATGTAGATCTTTGTAATGAGTGATTATTCTTTCAGGGCGTTGTACAGTAAAACCTGGTTGTCTCCAATAATCTTTTCTCCTTCTTTTAAGCCATTGCTGATAAAATCTTTTCCGGAAGTAGATTTCAATACAGCTATTTCTCTCAACTCAAGGTTGCACTTATCGTGGTATACAATCACAAAATGTTTCCCGTTATCGCTTAGCACACCATCTGAGGGTATTACTACTGATTGTTTCCCTTCTTTGTTTTCAATGATGATATTTGCAAACATTTCAGGCTTCATGCGCAGGCCGGGGTTTGCAAGGCGCACACGTATCTTCATTACTTTGGTAACGGGATCAAGTATCTGGTTTACTTTATCTACTACGCCCTTAAAAACAGAGTCCGGGTACGCCAATGTGGTTACTTTAGCCGTATACCCTTCTTTTACTTTTGCAATATCACTTTCATACACATTGGCCCATACCCATACATCGCTTATATCTCCAATAGTAAAAAGATTGTCGCCGTTATCATTTCTAATAAAACCTCCCTGGCTTATTTTCTTTTCCACCACGTAGCCGCTCATTGGTGCAGTAATTACATAAACTCCGTTGGCATTGGTATGTCCGCCACCATTAATAGCAATCATCTCTTTCACTTTATTGGCAGCGGTAACCGCTTTATTGTAGTTCTCTTTTGCTTCCAGGTATTCACGTTCACTGGCTATACCATTTTTGTAAAGTGATTCTGCGTTGTCCAATTGTTTCTTTGTAATAGCAACATCATTTCCACTGGTAGCCAAATCGCTGTAATTGCCGGCCACATCGGCGCTTTTAATAACTGCCAGCGTTTGTCCTTTAGTTACTTTATCGCCAATAGAAACTTTTACTTCCTGCACCTGTCCACTGCTAAAAGGAAATACTTTTACCACTTTGTTGTCGTTAAAACTTATTTCGCCAGCAAGTTTTAATTCATCATCAATGTTGGCAATGCCTGCTGTATCAATATGTATAATTTTTGCCAGCGAATCAGAGACACAAACCTTTGCTTTTTTTTCTTCATTTTTAGTGGCTTCCGAATTTCCGCAACCAGTAAGCAAAATGCCTGCTGATAATATACAGTTGAAATAGAGTAAGGGCTTTATAATGGTCATTTGCTTTGTAAGGTTTATTTGATAGATATAATAGTGGTTCCGGTTGTATAATTTAATTCCTCTGCAGCGTTGGCCAGCGAAGCCTGCTGTTGCAATTGTCTTGTGGCGGCTTCTTTATAGGCATCAAAAAAATCAATAAACTCCAATAAACTCACCTGCCTGTCCTGGTAGCTTTGCACCATATTTTTTAATAGCAGGTTATACTTTTCCATAAAACCTTGTGGCACGGTTTGCTGCAGGTGTTGCAGCGAAAGAAGTTTCCTGTAAGCTGCAATCACTTCCTGCTGCACGGTGTTTTGCATTTGTTGTACCTGTACATTGGCTTGTTTTATGTTTGTCTCTGCTGCTTTTATATTTCCCTTGTTGCGGTTTAGAATTGGCAATGGTAAAGAAAGACCCAGGCCCCAGAAATTGTTGATATAACTGCTGCGTTGATCATATTCCACACCCACAGTAAGATCTGGTGTGGCCAATGCTTTCTGGTAACTGAGGTTGTGTTGTTGCGATAAGAGATTTGTTTGCGCCAATTGCACATCGGGCCTGTTGTTTTTAGCAGTATCCAGTAATGCACCAAGCGAATAGGAGAGATGAATGTTTACGCTATCCTCTCTTTGAGGAATAAAAACAGTATCACCACCTGTCTGCAATAAAATAGCAAACTCTTTTTCTGTATCTGCAATGGATTGTTGCAGGCTGGCAGCATCTGTTTGCAAATTGTATAGCAGTGCTTTTACGCGGATGTTGTCTTTCTGGGAAATATTTCCTGCCTGCAATTGCGCATCCATACCAACAGACAGTTTTTCAAGAGAGGCGATTTCACTTTGGTAAATGCGCCATGTTTTAAACTGCAGGTTTAACGTAGAGAAATCATTGCGCAGAATAAATCGCAGGTTGCGCATCATATCGCTGAATTGCTGTTGCGCACTCAGTACATCATCCTGCGCCAATTGAACCAGCTTGTTTCTTTTGCCTGCAGTTTTTATAACCTGTTGCAATTGCACGTAAACCTGTCCAAACTCACTGTTATGCCTGAAAAATTTTCCATCATAAATATTCTGATCTGTGTTCAAAGTGGGATTGTCCCAATATTTGGCCTGCTGCACCAATGCCTTGCTAATGTCTACATTGTATTGTTGGGCCAGCAGCGAAAGGTTTTTTTGCATGAAAACCTGTTCTGCATCTGCAAGTGATATGCGCACAGAATCCTGCGATTGGGCAACGGAAATAAAAGGCAGCAATACGGAAATCAATACCTGTGCTAATCTGCAAAAAGGCATTTTTCAATGGTTTGATACAGCTACAAAACTGTGCTTGTCTTTGGTTAAGAAGTGCTTAACATGTGTTAAACGCTGGTTAATCGTTTTTTAACAAAATGAGAGCAAACTAGCTCTATCTGTAACGTGGAGGCATAAAAAAAGCGGGCAAAGCCCGCTGAGACTAAATAATTATAGCAGTAACCAATTTACGCAGCCGATAGAGAAGGTACATTAAACCTGAAGCCAACGCCGTGGATGGTTTCAAGCACAATGTCAGGATCTGCTTTAAAATGCTTGCGTAATTTGGTAATGAATACATCCATGCTCCGGCCAAGGAAATAATCGTCTTTGCCCCAAACATTCAGTAATACTTCTTCACGCTTTAAAACTTTATTAGGGTGCTGGCAGAGAAACTTCAATAAGTCTGCTTCTTTTTGCGTCATTGATGAACTGCCCTGGCTGGAAATGATTTTTAAATCTGTGTAGGAAAATTTCAACTTGCTAATCTGGTATTCATGCACTTGTTCTGAATACATTTTTTTTGTTCTGCGCAAGAATACCTCCATGCGCAGTAGTAGCTCTGGCATGTTAAATGGTTTGGTGATATAATCATCGGCTCCAGATTGGAAGCCTTTGATTTTATCTTCCTCCATAGATTTTGCGGTAAGAAAAAGAATGGGTGTGAGATTCTGTGCTCTGACGAATTTTTTTTGCTACTGCAAACCCATCTTTGTTGGGCATCATCACGTCAAGCAGACAAATATCAAATTCATTTTTGTTGAAGCGATCAATGGCAGTTTGTCCATCTGCACAATGCACCACTTCGTAACCGTCTTCTTCAAGGGCATCTTTAATGATGAAGCCCAGTGCTGCATCATCTTCTGCCAGTAAAACTTTTGCTTTGGTAGCCATAAACTTTCTTTTTAGGTGCTACAAAATTGAAACATTCTCTATACCAAGTGGTGTTAACCACATGTTATTCGATATTACTGCCTTGGTAAAATAATCTTAAATTCTGTGCCAATGCCCGGTATGCTGTTTACCACAATCTTCCCATTATGGGCATCAATTACTTTCTTTACAAAATTAAGGCCCAGACCAAAGCCTTTGACATTGTGTACGTTACCAGTGGGTACGCGGAAAAATTTCTTAAACAATTGTCCCATGTATTTTTTGTCGATGCCAATGCCATTGTCTTTTACTGAAATGCTGTAATGCCCGTTTTCAGCTTCAGTGGTAATGATTACATGCGGCTCTTTGGAGTATTTAATGGAATTCTCTACAAGGTTTACAATCACCATTGCAATATTGCTTTCATCAGCTACAATAGTCTTGTTATCTTCTTCAGCTACAAATTCTATGCGGGTATTGGTTTGCTTTACCAGCGGGTCCATATCCTTCAACACATCTTTAATGATATTGTTGGGTATAAAAACATCTTTCTCCAATGGCAGATCATGTTGATCTGTGCGGGCTGTTTTTAATAACCGCTCCACCTGGTTTTGCAGGTGTTCCGTCTGCTGTGCAATGATGGCGCTGTATTTCTTTAATCGCTCCGGCTGCTCGGTAATAGGCGGACTGGTTAACACACCAGCGGCCAGTTTCATAACAGCCAATGGCGTTTTAAATTCGTGCGTAAAATTATTTACAAAGTCTTTCTGCACTTCATTCAAAAATTTTTGCCGGTAGAAATAAAACATGCTGGCTGCAAAACCTATTAAAACAAGCAGTAGCAAAACGCTTGTTACAATCCAGAAATTAAGCTGGTGAATGATGTATTGCGTTCGGTGCGGAAAAAACAAATAGATATAGGGATATTTTTTGGGAAGTGCCGCCATGTCTATTTCTGTAAAATGCGGATGGTTTAGTATCTGCGGCTGGGTAGAAGCTGCTGTGGGCAGGTAGGCCTGGTATACATAGGCCGACTCACTATCACTGTAAACGGCCACCTTGCAATCTGTGAACACATTAAAATCTTCAAACTCGCTGTACAGAAAATTGATAAGACTGTCTTTTTGGGGGATGGTGTCTACCCGGATTAAAAAAGAATTATTATTAGGACGCTCAATCAGTTTTTGCAATTGCGTGCCGGGGTTGTCATCAATCTTCATGTCTTCAAACACGCCCCGGATGCTTTTTATTACGTTGGTATTGAACTCTTTTTGCTCATAGAAATATACCTGGTTAATCCAGTACAACTGCACTACCAGAATAATTCCCACCAGTACGGTGAGCAGCAAAAGCATCCATTTTAAAGTAGCAGAACGCATATTCTCTTAAAATTACAAACGCAGCACACAAATATGCGATCATTTGTTTTGAACGCATAAAGACAGCTTGTTAAACGGCAGTTAAGTGTTAACACAGGTTAAGCTGCGGTTAACGGGCTTTCAAAATTTTACCGGTGTAAAATAGTTGCGCATCTTAGCAATACCAAACAAAACAACAACAACTCATTTAAGATAGTAGTAATAGAGGGTTCTTTTTAGGGTTTATGCGCCGCTTTTCTAAGCGGCGTTCCCATTTACCCCAACTCCTAAAGGGGCTAATGCAAAGCTGATAGTCTTGATATTGTAATGCTGCGATTTAATCATAATCCATAGCATTAAAAAATTACCTTAATGCTATGGCGCTAATCATAATTTTAGCATAACAACATAAAAATCTGCGTTCTATTATTTGACCGAAGGTTCAACGTCCTTCACATTACCCGTACGTTTCAATACACCCCAATGCTGCAACTCACCTTTAATGGCTTTGCGATAAGATTTAAACAACACATAATACATTAGCCAGCGATACACAAAACGCTGCGGAAACAACCAAACCAGTTTGCCGAAATTTTCTTTCTCATAACTGAATGCCAGTATGGAAACAGCAGCATCTACCAGCATAAACACCAGGTAGTATAACAATATTTTTTCTCCATTGCCACTCCAAATGCCAATAAACATAAAGATATCTGCCAGTGGCGCAATGGTAGGTATAATAAACTGGAAGATGAGAATATTGGGCAAAGCAATCCAGCCAAGCCATTTGTATTTCCAGTTAAACAGCGCATCGCGGTTTTTCCAGAAGGTTTGCATTACACCAAAGCTCCAACGGAAACGTTGCTTCAAAAACATCTTAATGCTTTCAGGAGCTTCTGTCATGGCAATAGCCTGGTTGTCATTTTTAATTTCATAACCGCAACGCAAAATGCGTACAGTAAGATCGCAGTCTTCTGCCAGTGTATCTATGGTAAAGCCACCTGCATCCTGCAGGGCCTGTTTGCGAAATGCACCAATAGCACCCGGCACTACAGTTATAGCATTTACTGCGGCAAAAGCTTTGCGGTCAAAATTCTGGCTGGTAATATATTCTATCGCCTGCCAACGGGTAATGGCGTTTACTTCATTGCCTACTTTTACGTTGCCTGCTACAGCGCCTACATTGTTTTCTGCATTTGCATCTTTTTCATCAAAGTGGCGCATCAATAAGCCTACAGCATTGGGAAGCAGTTTAGTGTCTGCATCTATACACACAACAAAATCTGCGTTAGATTGACCGATGCCGTAATTAAGTGCAGAAGCTTTGCCTCCATTCGGCTTTGTAAGCACACGCACTTTGGGATGGTTGTTAAAAGCAGCACTTACTTTTTCGTAGGTGCTGTCTTTGCTGCCATCGTCTACAAAAATGATTTCAAAATTGGGGTAATCCGTTTTTAATAAATTATTCAACGAACCAACGGCGTTTACTTCTTCATTGTATGCTGGTACAATGATGCTAACCAACGGGGCTTTTGTTTTATCTGTTGCCCATGACGGGATGATAGCTTCCTGCTTATCTTTTTTATGTTGCACGGCTGCCAGTATCGCCATCAAAAAAATTCTTGATAAAGACAGTATGATGAATACAATAAACAAGGCAGAAAGAATATGGCCACCCCAATAACCAAATATGGCCAGGAAATAATTTAGTTGTACAAGATAGTAGCCGTTGCCTTTAGATATAGGCGGCATCAATTCATCTTTTTGCTTATGCAGCAAGTCTGCAATGGTGGTAAACTGGTAACCATTGTCTTTAAAATATTTGATGATGCGCGGCAACGCAGCCACCGTTGCTTTTCTTGTTTCGCCACCTGCATCGTGCAGCAATATGATGCCTCCATTTATATCATCGGCATCCAGCTTTTTCTTTATGGAAATAATACGTGAAAATATAGTATCTGCACTTACACCGGGTTCCCAGTCTTCAGGATCAATAGATTCACCAATATCCAAATAGTTTTTCTTTCGTGCTAATGCTACAGGCAACAATTCTTCAATAGCACCGGGCTCATAATCTGCGTTAAATGGCGCTCTGAAGAGAATAGTGGAATGTCCCGTAATGGCTTCAATAAGCAAACGGGTAGATTCCATTTCTATATTAGCCCTTTGTGTGCTTACCGCAGCAATATTAGGGTGAGTGAAAGTGTGGTTGCCTATTTCGTGCCCTTCATTATAAATTCTTTTTACCAGCGGAATATTATTTTCTGCGTTGATGCCAACCAGGAAAAATGCTGCGGGCACATGCTCCTGTCCAAGTATGTCAAGGATTTGCGCAGTATATTTTGGATCGGGTCCATCATCAAATGTAAGCACTACCTGCTTTCCTTTAGGTTGTCCATATTTTCTAATGACATATGGCGCAGGCAGGCTGTCGTAATTTTCTTCGCTAATTAAAACTTCTGCTGTATCTACCTGTGGGGTAATAGTGCCGCTTCTGGGCAGGCTAACAATGTCAAGTATTTCACCATAACCAATATAGTCAGGCTCGCTAATGGGGGCAGCTTTTGCAAACTCTGTAAAATCGAAATTCTTTAAGGCATCTTTGGTCATGTCCTTATCATAAAAATTCCAGAGACGACTATCCTCTGTACCCAGTCGCCAGATGGCAACACCGCTTAAATTATATTCTGTAGCAAATCTTAGTGTATTGAAATTGGTAGCTGCATCGGTAAAAAAAACATTGTGCACAGAGTCTTCATCATCATAATAACTGTAAGAGAGATTGTAACTGTCATTGTCAAAATCTATCTTCCCTTCACTCTCACGTGCTATTTTTAAAGCATCCTGGAAAGACACCGTGTTGGGTGTGCTGTCTTTCTTGTATTTCATCCAGTCGTAGCCATAGGCAGCCATGCACAAAATCAATTTCTCGGCAGGAATATCTTTGGCGGCTTTGTCAACGGCTGCTTCTATCCATTTTTGCGAACTGACGGGACCAGGGCCAGTACTGTCATTAAACTGATCATAGGCCATTAAAAAGATGTAATCGTTATACTTGGTCAGCTCTTTAAAATTATAATCATCGTTAAACGGAATCACATCCTGCGAAACTGCAAAGCCTTTTGCATGCAGTGTTTCATACAATTGCTTTTGAAATGCAATCAGCGGTTCATCTGTCGCTTCATTTAATTCTTCAAAGTCTACATTAAGGCCATAAAAATTGTTATCGGTAAGTACTTTAACAATGTCATTTATCAGCCTTTGTTTTTTAGCAGGGTTGTTTAATATGCGGCTTACAATGTCTCCGCGAAAAATCTTGTTTACATTGTTGGAAAGGATTGGCATGATGCGTACACCAGCCTGTTTCATAATGGTAAGCCCTCTAGCGTCTATTTGGGGTTTTAGTGTGTCTGCTTTGGGATCAATAAAAAGCCATTCAGGTATTACCAGGTTGATTTTGGAGATATTATTTCTTAGCGAGTAAAATGATTGCAGGTTCCAGGTTACGTAAAACGCTGCACGGATGCCGCAGGGAAAATCGCTGAAAGGATGGCCCTTGGCATTGATGATAGGCGAAAGAAATGGGTTGGAATCGTCTGTGTAAGGATATTTAGGTTCCTGGTAAAACCTTTTGCGATCATATTTTGCGTTTATGTATTGCCGAAAGCCAGCATAATCTTTGGTAAGCTTATTCTCTTTTGCAAATGGCTGATCTGGCTGCAATATTTTTTTGAGCGACTCATTGAATTGCGGCACATCTGGCTTGCTGTCTTTTATCAGCGATATAATAACTACTGCAATGCCCAGTATTAAAAGAAACAATAAAATTCTGCCACCCCATTTAAACCGCTGCCAGCGGGTAGGGGTAGTGGTTTGAAATACCTGGTGTGTATTGGTGCTCATGTATGATTCAGTAAGATTAGCTAACGCAAAAATAGGTGCAGTAGCTGTAACACAGAAATAGTTAAGCCTTAAATGAAGAAGGATAAGTAGGTTTAACTAAGCTATTGCAAACCGCGGCAGGTATCTGTTTTTATACAGGTCAACGATATTAGTAATCCAAGTCCAGCCGCAACTTATCTTTTAGTTCTTTCACCAATGGATATTCTGCCACAATGCGATTGTATTGCTCTCTTGTACTTAAAGGCATATCTACGTTTTGAGATACGTCTAATGTCTCTTCAATAAGAATAAAAAAGGTAAGCAGGCGGTTGTTGAATTGCTGTTGCAGGTACTCAGACAATTTCACCCTTTCAGATTCTATAAACTTTAACTGCAGGTTATTGGGGGTAATAATTTCAAAACTGCCTTCATCCCTGATGCGCAAAACTGCCAGTTCAAAACTGGGCACAGCGGGATTTTTATTTTCTTTCAGATAAATAGTAAAATCATTCCATGCTTGTTGCAACGCAGCTTCTGTAAGCGGTTTTATAGCACTTGTTGTAGTGGTGGTATTGCCTGCTGCAAACTGGCTGCGTATTTTACCCAGCGCACCCAGCTTGCCAGTAGTTTGTGGCAGCGGCGTATCTGCAACGGGGGCATTGGTGCGTGTAACTGTTGTCTCTTTAGCAGGAATGGGTGTTTCTGCCGGCGTTTCTATCACCAGTTTTGCTCCACCATTTGCAGCAACAGGTTGTTTAGTAGCAACAACAGTTTCTTTTACCGGTATATAATCCAGTTTTCTGAATGCTACCGGTTTTGCAGTATCAACTATTTTTTTTTTACTAATACCATCTCCGCCTGCTGTAATTTCCAAAGCCTGCTGCAGGTAAGAAAGTTTTATCAATGCCAGTTCTACATGCAGGCGTTTATTACGGGCAGCTTTGTATTGTATGGCGGTTTCATTCAGCACATTCATAGCGCTGATGATATAGGGGATAGCTGTTTTCTTCGCTGTTTCTATGTAACGATCTTTGAAACTTTCCACCACTTCCAGCAGGCCAGCCACTCTTTCATCTTTGCACACCAGCAGGTTGCGTAAAAATTCTGCAAAGCCTTCAATCACCAGGTCGCCTTCAAAACCTTTGCTGTTGATGTCATCATACAAAAGCATAGCGCCTGCCAGGTCTTGCTGCTGCATGCAATCCAGCAGTTTAAAATAATAATCGGCATCCAGTATGTTCAGATGCTCCAGCGTATTGGCGTAAGAAACTTCGCCATTGGTAAAGCTTACAATTTTATCAAGTATGCTCAATGCATCACGCATGCAGCCTTCGCTTTTTTGCGCAATCAGGTGCAGGCCTGCTTTGTCGGCTTTTATTTCTTCTTTGTCTACAATCTCTTGCAGGTGCGCAACGGTATCATTGGGCGTAATGCGCTTGAAATCGAATATTTGGCAACGGCTGAGAATGGTAGGTAATATCTTATGCTTTTCTGTGGTCGCCAATATAAAAATGGCATAAGGTGGTGGCTCTTCCAGCGTTTTTAAAAATGCATTGAAGGCAGATGAACTAAGCATGTGCACCTCATCAATAATATACACTTTGTATTTGCCAGCCTGTGGCGCAAAACGAACCTGTTCTACCAGTGCACGAATATCATCTACCGAGTTGTTACTGGCAGCATCCAGCTCATGTATATTTAAGGAAGTACCCTGGTCAAAAGAAACACAGGAATGGCATTTATTGCAAGCCTCACCGTCTTTGGTAATGTTTTCGCAATTGATGGTTTTTGCGAGTATACGGGCACAGGTTGTTTTGCCTACACCACGCGGACCGCAAAACAAAAATGCATGCGCCAACTGGTTGTTCTTAATGGCATTTTTTAAAGTGGTGGTAATATGTGCCTGGCCCACAACTGTAGAAAAATTCTGGGGCCTGTACTTTCTTGCTGAAACAATAAATTTATCCATATCCTGCTGCAAAGTTAAGCTAAAAGATTTTTTATGGTGTGCGAGATACACTCCAGCGCTTTATATCGAACGGGCAAAATAGCGCAAACCTTGGTCTTGAGAAAACATTATTATGCACGAATAATGAACGGGCGGTTATGCCCGTATAAATCACGAAAGGCGGCATTTTTTTACCAACATGATCGTTGCTTAGGGGGCTAAGTAAAACAAACAGCGTTTTAGAAAAGTGAGCCTTGTGGGCAGGTGGCTTTCCCTTTCGGGGGAAGTCGGATGGGGGCTTAATAAAAAGGGGCTGCTTTTTCAAGCAACCCCCATACACATAACCGTGTATTCAACTGCGTAACTTAAAAACCCGGATTATTAGGCAATAGATTTGGATTTACATCTGTTTCCTGTTTAGGCACAGGGAACAATAATTGTTTATCAGCAAAAGTGGCGTTGAAGACAGTTTTATGTCCAACAAAATTGTCCCAGGCGCCGGTTACATCATTGTGCACTTTGCGGGTGCGCAGCATGTCAAACCACATCTTGTTTTCAAAGCATAATTCAAAATAGCGCTGCAGCCATACTTCCTGCTCAAAAGCAGTTTGGCTAAGGCCAGATACTGCGGCAAGACTTGCACGTGTGCGTATGTCATTTACACTTTGATAAGCGGTGGCATTAGGTGATCCGTCTGCACGGTTTTGCGCTTCTGCATACATCAGCTTTACGTCAGCCAAACGATAAAGTGTATAATTTAAATCAGACTTTGCAGTGCTGGTTACCGCGTTTACATCAAACCATTTGTAGATATACGGTCCTTTAAAAGTAACGGTAGCACCGGTTTTTATACTGGGGTAGCTGCTGTAGAAAAACTGCCTGTCCTGCACCCTTTTATCACCTGCGGCATAAGAAGCAATAAACTGAGAAGTAGGGTAAACAGAACCATACTCATCAGAATATTTTGAAATGCCGGAGTAGTTAGGAATGGTGAGTGCTGTAAGCGGATTGGTAGAAGGCACCGAAGCAGCATACTGAACCTGGAAGATAAACTCGCCACTGTTTTTGTTGGCAGGGTTTATCATATCTGTATACTGCGGAAAAAGTGTATAACCGCCATTGGTAATTACGTTTAAAGAATGCTTTGCAGACTCGCCATAGTAAGTGGGGCCACCATTGATAGCTGCACCAGCATAGGTAAGGTAAACATCCGCCAATATAGATTCTATAGCACCCATAGAAATGCGGCCGGTATTATCTTTCCAGGGCAATGTAGATTTTTCTGCAATCAACAGGTCAGGAATAATAATGCTGTCGTAAATATTCTTTGCTGGTGAACGAGATACGTTCAATGCAGTTACATCTCTTGGAACAGTTGTAACATTTGGCACAGCACCATACATTCTTACCAAATAGAAATAATACAAAGCACGAAGTGTATGTACCTCTGCCAGCATATTTGTTTTTTGGGCATCTGTAAATCCACTTGCGGTAATGCCAGGTATGGATTGCAATGCCTGGTTGCAATAGCCAACACCTTTGTACAGGTATTGCCACCATGTGTCTACATAAAAAGACGTGTTGTTGTAACTAAGATTTTGAAACAGGTTGAAATTGGTTTGACCCAAATCGCTGTTTGCTTTACCAGTCATAAACTCCATCAGGTTCCAGGTATTGCCACCATAAGAAGATGGCTGACCGCCCAGCATAGCACTCTGCAGATTTTGGTATGCAGAATTGGTAAATGCCTGTGCCACTTTAACACTTGATAATTGAGAATCCGGTGTGATAAAGTTGGTGGGCTTTTCTTCCAGAAATTTTTTGCAAGAAGCGGCAAGAAGTACAACTGCAGCTATTGCTATATATTTTACATGCTTCATGTTTTCGCTTTTTAAAGAAATTAGAAATTAAGATTCACACCAGCATTCCAAACACGCGGACGGGGATAAGAGAAGAAATCCAGGTTCTGAGAGAAGTTAGGATTGTTTCCGTAAGAAGAATTATAAGTATCCACTTCAGGATCATACCCGGTGTACTTAGTGCTGATGAACAGGTTCTGTACACTGATATAAAATCTCAGTTTGCTAATATGTGCTTTCTCCATCATTTTTGAAGGGAAAGTATAACCCAGAATAAAGTTTTGTCCGCGAATAAAAGATCCGTCTTCTACCCACCATGTATCAAACTTAGAGTCTTGTGCGTGTGCATAGTTTCTCACCTGAGAGATCATCGTGTTTTGGTGAGTTGGTGTCCATGCATCCAAAACAGTAGTAAGACTGTTAGCAATGGTTTGACGGTCTTCTGAAGAGTGTTTGAAAGTAGCTGCGGTATTAACGCCTTCTACAAAGCGAATATCGAAACTGAAGTCCCAGTTTTTGTAATTCAATGTGCTGTTGAAATTACCTGTCCATTTTGGATTAGACCTTCCAATGATGCTGTAGTTTTCTGATCCATCAGCATTCAGCAGGTATTTTCTGTCGCCTGTTTTTAAACCCTGCGTAGCAGCCAATGCAGCTTCTTTGTCGCTGTATGTGCCAAGTCTTGTTCTTCCATAGAAAGATCCAATTGCTTGTCCTACACGCAGCACATTTGTTTGACCCAGGAAGTTAGGACCAGGAAATATATCTGCATTGCCATTGTTCAGCTTCAGGATTTTGTTCTTGTTGGTAGCAAAAATGAAATTTGTAGTCCAGGTTAAATCTTTGGTCTGAATGTTTACAGTGGTTAAGTTTATTTCAACACCTGTATTTCTTACAGAGCCAATGTTTCTGTACACATAATTGTTGTTTTGACCAGCACTCCATGGAATAGGCGTTTGCAACAACAGGTCTTTAGTAGTGCGATTGTAATAATCTACGTTCAGTGAAATGCGGTTTTTCAATAAGCTCAATTCTATGCCCGCATCTGCCTGCGTAGAAATTTCCCATTTCAAATCGGGGTTGCCAATATAGTTTGGATAGAGTGTAGATTGGTTTGCACCATTCAGCACTGTTGTACCCGGAGATATTTGGGCAATAGAAAGATAGTTACCAATTTCCTGGTTGCCTACAGAGCCGTAGCTGGCACGTATTTTCAGATCACTTATAATACCTGAATTGTGTTTCATGAAGTCTTCTTCAGAAACTCTCCATGCTGCACCCACAGATGGGAAGAAGCCGTATTTATTGTTCTTACCAAATTTAGAAGAACCATCATAACGGCCTGTTGCAGTAAACAGGTATTTGTTGTTGATGTTATAAGTGGCCCTTGCGTAATAAGAATTGAGGGTTGATTTATACGTTTGGCCCTCCAGTGTTTGTTTTACAGAACCAGCCTGTGAATAATACCATTGAAAAATGTCGTCTATAAAATTCTGTGATTCTGTTTTTATTCTTTCCTGGCCTTGTTGCTGCCAGGAAGCTCCTAAAAGAGCTGTTAGCTTATGGCCATTTTTAAATTGCGTGTTGTATGTAAGATAGTTCTCTGATTGCCAGAAATAATTATTATAGGTATATAAATCTGCTACGCCACCCTGGTCTTGAGAAAGGTGGGGCAAATCGCTACCAGAATAAAAATTGTTTTTCTGATCGTTCAGGTTAAAACCAAAATCAGATTTAAAATCCAGGCCTTTGGCTAAATGGAAAAGGAGATAGGTATTGCCTAATGTCTGGAAATTGTTATTGAGCGTATAACGGCTCATGGCTATGTGCACTGGATTGGGGCCACCTTCAAGGCCGGCGATATCATTGTTGCCAGCCCATGTTCCGTCTGGATATTTAATAGGCACCAATGCTACTTCTTCCGTTACCATTCTTGGCACGTTCAACCCGCCATTACCATCAGATACCATTTTCTGCTGGCTTTTTATTACGGAGATAGCACCACCCACTTTCAGCCATTTGTTTACGTCATTGTCTAAAGTAAACCTGGCAGAGTAGCGTTTGAAAGCTGAATTCACCATAATGCCATTCTGATCTAAATAACCCAGCGATATTCCAAAAAGTGTTTTATCTGTACCACCCTGGAAGTTGAGTTGATGCGAGTGTGAGAAGGCTGGCTTGTATGTTTCTTTTTCCCAGTTGGTATTGTACAGCGGTTTATCATTTGCATCAAACAGCAAGGGGTAATTAATGTGGTTCAATGCCATCGGAGGCGTGTTTACTGCACCGGTAGCATCAAATTTTTGCCCGTTCGCAAAGGCCAGGTTGTATACCTGCACAAACTGCTCAGAATTGAGTGTTGGCAAATGACGATACAATTGAGCTTCATTTATATTTCCGTCATAACTGATTCTTGTTGCACCTGAGCGGCCGCGTTTTGTAGTAACCATGATAACGCCATTGGCACCACGTGCACCATAGATAGCAGTAGCAGAAGCATCTTTCAATACTTCCACGGAAGCTATATCGCCGGGGTTGATGCTATTGCCATCTACGCCGGTAACACCGTCTACTACATATAACGGATCGAGACTGGAATTGATTGAACCAAGGCCACGTACACGCACTTTTGCGCCAGCACCCGGAGCGTTGTTGTTTACGCTTACCTCTACACCAGCAACCTTACCTTCCAATGCCTGTGTAAGGTTGGCAACAGGTTTATCAATTAATTTATCTGCTTTCAACACAGCTACAGAGCCGGTAAGGTCAGATTTTTTGGCAGTACCATAACCAATTACTACCACATCGTTCAGGTTAGATACATCTTGTGCCAGTACAACATTTTGCAGTTTGTTTTGGTCTTTCACTGGTACTTCCAGGTTTTTAAAACCAACATAGCTGAATACCAGTGTTGCATTGCCACTGCTTACATCAATGGAGAAGCTGCCGTCTGTTTTGGTGAAAGTGCCATTGTTGGTTCCTTTCTCCATAACACTTACACCAGAAAGCGCCTCACCTTTATCGTTGGCAACTTTGCCTTTAATATTGATGGCGGTACTGGCCAGTTCGTTTTCAGTTATTTTGTCGCCCACTATTACTACCAGTTGAGGGCTAAGTCTTCTGTAAGTAAGATGGGTGTTCATCAATACTTTGTCCAGCACCTCGGTAAGCGTTGCATTTTTTACTTCAATGCTTACAGGCTGGCTGCCTTTTAAAAGCTGGTCTTTATAAACAAAACGAAAATTACCTTGCTCTTCTATAGATTTTAGCACTCTTTTTAATTGCACTCTGTCCAGTTTAAGGCTTATGCCCTGTCCGTATGTGTGTGCAAAAGTTTGGGAAGAAAAAAACAGGATCAGAACAATTACCATCTTCGTCATAAGCAGGCATTTGATTAATAGACGGCGCCTGTCGGCTGCAGGGCCGTATTCACATTTTTTCATATCTTGGCTTTGATTTAAAAATGATGAGATCTGTCCGCCGGCTGGTGGACAGGATTGTCTTTTTATTACGCGGAGAATGTCGCAACCATTCTCCGTTTTTTATTTGGGGGATGTGTTATGTTATTCTGTTCATGGCAGCAGTTTTATATGGTTATGAATAGTTGGTTATGAATACGAAATGGAGAACCAATACCAGTTGTTTCAGGTACGGCTTGTTGAATGGGGGCTAATTAGTTTTCAGATGTGCGGAGTAATTATCTAATAGTGATTACATCCTTATTGATAGTATATTTAATGCCGCCGGTAATCTTTAATGCTTCCATTACCTGCGTAAGTGATTCGTTTTCAAAGATGGCACTGTAAGCTGTTTTCTTTAAATCATTATCTCCATTAATAATCACTTTTACATCGTACCATCTTTCAATTTTCTGCGCCACTTCCTCTAAAGTTTCTTCGTCAAACACCAATTTGTTTTTTATCCAGAGTGTTTCCCATGCGCTGCTGTCTTTCGCTTCAAAATGTACTTTACCTACTGTTATATCTGCAACAGTGGCGCTACGGTTTTTATTATTGTCATCCTTTTGTGTGGTGCTAAAAGCAAGACTTTTATTATTTACAGATAGCTTTTCGTTAGGCTTTAGAATTATTTTTTTCTCCGGGCTGTTATGAAGGGTTACTTCTACAGACCCCCTGAACAAAGCTGTTTCAGTATTTTTTTCTGTTTCATATGCACGTACATTAAATGCAGTGCCCAATACTCTTATGTCTA
The DNA here is from genome assembly GCA_047602295.1 of Chitinophagaceae bacterium. Taxonomy (GTDB): domain Bacteria; phylum Bacteroidota; class Bacteroidia; order Chitinophagales; family Chitinophagaceae; genus JACMLD01. The sequence continues at coordinate 1,630,103 of JASGHP010000001.1, forward strand.
TTGTTTTTGTATGAATGATAAATGGCCTTGATTTATCCTTCACCACATCAAAATAAGCTTCACCCTGCAGGCTCACTTCTCTAAAGTCTCCGCTAAAATCTTCATTGTATACAAGTTTGCTGTCTGCATTTAGCCAGGCAACGGTGCCATCGGGCAATTGTACACTTGATTTTGAGCCTTTGCGTGTAGTAACTGTATTTTGCGCTACGTGTTTAAATGAATCCTTTTTGCCAGGTCCGCTATTGCGAATACAAAGGAATAGCAATACGGCGGCCACGCCAGACATTGGCAGCAGCCAGCGGCGAATTCGGTTGCGCTTGATAGTTATAGTTTCTTCGGAAGGGATGCTTTCATCTGAAGTATTGTCTGCGGTTATTGTTACAGCCAGTACATCAGGTTGATTGCTTAGGCGTTGCAGGTGACGGTTAAAGAAATCATCTGTGCTAGTATGTGCAGTGTTGCTTTTTTTCCACATCTGCGTAAGCATTTGCGATTGCAAATACATTTCCGGATGTGTTTGCAAATATGCGTGTAGCACTTCCAGCTCTTCTGCTGTTGCTTCACCAGAAAGCTTTACACTTAATAACTGCCAGAATTTTTCCTCATCCATATAGCGTCCTTACTAACAAGGATACCATTGTTTGATAAAATGTACCAAAAGAAAAATATTTTTTTTAAGAAAACATTTTAACTTCACATAAGTGATCAAGAATTGTAGTGAACGATGAGGGAACTTTAAAATGTATGCTCCATTGAATGAGCTTGCCAATATAACTGCACTTCAGAGACAAATTGCCTTGTATGATGATATGAAAGCATACAGGGAATTGTGTGATTTGTTTTATCATCGGCTTTATCGCACCGCTTACGCATTCATCAAATCAAAAGAATCTTCAGAAGAAATTGTTTCAGATGTCTTCATTAAAGTATGGCAGATAAGAAGCAAGCTGGAAGAAATAGAAAACCTAAGTGTATACCTTTATACCGTTACAAAGAATCTTTGCCTTAAATATATTACACGGCAATATAAAAATCCGGTTACAAGTTTGGACATGATGCATTTTGAAACCAGCATTGATTTTAATACGCCGGAAGAGATTTGCATCTCTGCAGATCTTGTAGCAAAAATCAGAGCAGCATTGGATGAGTTGCCACCCAAATGCAAATTGATATTGCAATTGGTAAAAGAAGATGGCTTAAAATATAAAGAAGTAGCTGAAATCCTCCACATATCTGAACTAACGGTGCGCAACCAGGTAGCCATTGCCGTAAAAAAACTTGGCAAGGTATTGCCGGTATATCTTCAGTCTGCTGTAGGCTTGTACATTGCAGAGAATTGAGTATTAAGTATGCGGTATAAGGTATACAGACTTTGCGTTTGGTAATCCACGGGTCTTAATAATAAATATTGTATACTATTTACTAGCTCTCAAATGCCCCAAGTCTAAATACTTTATACTATTCATTCAACTCACCACCGGGTGCCGTTTAAACTCTTTATTGCGATCGAACAGATAACGGTAAGTAGTAAGCGTTCTGCTGCGAAAAGTATCTCCCAGGCTTTGCGCAACATTTATCATTTTAGGATTGAATTCTCCTATCCACTGCATTTCATAATCTTCATAAGAAGTATAAGGCTGCACCAGTTTTGCTGCTTCTACCAGCATGTATGAGTCTACACCCTTGCCCTGGAATTCAGGAACAATGCCATATACAATGCCGGTAAACTTTTTATTCTTCTTGGTTTTCTGCAACCATAGAAAATAAAGCTTTTGCAAAATGCCGAACTGCCCGTTTAAATGCTTGAAGTATTGATTGATGTCTGGCAGGTTAATAAACATGCAAACCGGTTCTTCTTTATAATAGGCAAACCAGATAATACGCTCATCCATTACCGGCTTCATTTTTTTAAACATCATTACCACCTGTTCTTTCTTTAACTCTTTTAAGCCACCATGGCCCGCCCATGCTTTGTTGTATACAGTAGTAAAATCGCCTGCAAATTTTTCTAACTGGCTTTTGTCAATATGGATAGCTTTATAATCAGGGTTGCCATCATACATGGCATGACGATCGTATAGTTTTTCTGCAAGTCTTTTGGTAGTGTCCAGGCCAAAACAAATCTGGTTAAAGAAATTTTTGAAGCCATAGCTCTCAAATAAATCCTGGTAATAGGGATAATTATAGTTCATGCAATACATTGGTTCCTGGAAACCCTGCACTACCAATCCCCACCAGCGGTCGCGTTCGCCAAAATTGATAGGGCCATCCATTGCTTCCATGCCATTTTCTTTCAGCCATTCTTTGGCAGTATCAAATAGTAAATGAGCAGCCTGTTTATCATTGATGCAATCAAAAAAACCAACACCACCAACAGGTACATCATCACCTTTGTTTTTGTATTTCTTGTTCACAAAAGCAGCAATGCGTCCAATCAATTCCCCATTTTTATCTTTTAAAATCCAGCGTATGCATTTGCCATGCCTGAAGGCTTTGTTTTTTTTCTCGTCAAAAACTTCTTTCACATCTTTATCCAGAGGCCGTATATAATTAGTATTGCCTTTGTTCAGCAGTACATTTACCTGTATAAAATCTTTAGCCAGCGAATCATTGGTAACCGCTATCAGTTGCATATGGTATAATCAGCGCTTTGTTTAATAATATTTATGGGTACTCTTAAAACAGGTTTGTAAATTTGGTTCAGGGTTTGCCTGTGGTAAACCATAAAAACAAATGTAACTTATCCGGTTTTATCAAACTTCATTACCATGGGCGATAATTCAAAATTTTTAGCGGGTGTTATAGTGGGTGCAGCAGCAGGAGCTGCCATTGCCTTATTACTAAATACAGAAAGCGGCAAGAAAGTGCTGTCCGATTTAAAAGATGCAGCAGGCAAAACTTTAAAAGATCTGAAAGACGCTGCCAGCGATTATGTAGACGAAGCAGAAACTGCTGTTTAAAAAACAATTATGCCAGAAGAGAAGCAAAGCTTTTTTGAAGAGACACAGGATGTGCTGGAGAGTTATGTCAATAACCGAATACGGTTGTTGAAGCTGCAAACGGCGGAGAAGTCTTCGAGGGTGGTAACACTGTTATTTGCCGGCTTGGTAATAGGTATACTTTCATTTTTTATTTTGCTTTTTCTAAGCATTATGGCTGGTTATTTCTTTTCAGAAAAACTGCACAGCCAGTTTTACGGGTTTGGGCTGGTGGCGCTTATTTATATATTGTTACTGGTGCTGGCCATTTACCTGCGCAAAAAATACCTGGACAAATACATTTTTGACCGGGTAATAAAAATTTTGTTTGACACAGATACAGACGAAGATGAAAAGCAATAAACCATCAGTGAAGTATACCAAAGAAAGCCTGCAAGACGAACAGCGCAGGCTAAAACTGGAAATAAAACAGCAGGAAGCTGATTTGCGCCAAAGAGTGCAAAAAGTGCCTGGGGAGTTGTTGTATGCCGGGGTGGACGCCGTATTGCCGTCAGTCCTTACCGGCAAAATCAGTGATAAAATATTGAGCGCCGGCAGAAACTTCGTGAACAACTCTATTGTAAAAAAGACCAGTGGCAATACTTCAAAACTGGTTACTGCCGCCAAGCAGGCGGGTGTGTTTACGCTGCTTAAGATTGCTTACAATGTGTTTATAAGAAAGAAGAGGTAATAAAATGTCTGATGTCCGATTTGCTGAAGTCTGATTTTGTTGCACGACTTACCTTGATTGAATATTGATGTTCCCCTGTGTAAATGCCTAATTCCCAATGCCTAATTCCTAATTCCCTCCAACTAATCGACCAATAAACTAATCAACCAATCAACCGACTTTCCACATTTATATTTTTTCCCTTTAGGGTGAACGAATTAATACCTCAACCCTTACCTTTGCGGCAAAATTTTAAACCGCTGTTATAATAAGTCACTTATGGCAAATACAGGTAAAATAAAACAAATCATTGGCGCCGTTGTGGACGTGCAATTTGATGGTGCATTACCAGAAATTTACAACGCACTTGAACTGAAACGCGATACAGGTGAAACGCTGGTACTGGAAGTACAGCAGCACCTGGGTGAGGACAGTGTACGCACCATCGCTATGGATGGTACAGAAGGTCTGGTTCGTGGTACTGCTGTGGTAGATACCGGCAAAGCTATTGCAATGCCTATCGGCCCTGATATCAATGGCCGCTTGTTCAACGTAACCGGTGATGCTATTGACGGATTGCCACAATTGAACAAATCAAACGGTCGTCCTATTCACAACAAGCCACCATTATTTGAAAACCTGAGCACAGCTACAGAGGTATTATTTACCGGTATTAAAGTTATTGACCTGATTGAGCCTTATGCAAAAGGTGGTAAAATCGGTTTGTTTGGTGGTGCGGGTGTAGGTAAAACAGTATTGATCCAGGAGTTGATTAATAATATCGCTAAAGGCCACGGTGGTCTTTCTGTGTTTGCTGGTGTGGGTGAGCGTACACGTGAGGGTAATGACCTGATGCGTGAGATGATTGAAGCAGGCATCATGAAATATGGCGATGGCTTTAAACATAGCATGGAAGAAGGTGGCTGGGATCTGGAGAAAGTGGATCTGGAAGGTTTGAAAGATTCTAAAGCAACTTTCGTATTCGGACAAATGAACGAACCCCCAGGCGCACGTGCACGTGTGGCTTTGAGCGGTTTGACTATTGCAGAATATTTCCGTGATGGAGATGGACAAGGCAAGGGTAAAGACATTCTTTTCTTCGTAGATAATATCTTCCGTTTCACGCAAGCTGGTTCAGAAGTATCAGCGTTGTTGGGTCGTATGCCAAGTGCGGTAGGTTATCAGCCAACACTTGCTACAGAGATGGGATTGATGCAGGAACGTATCACTTCAACACGCAACGGTTCTATCACTTCCGTACAGGCGGTATATGTACCTGCGGATGACTTGACAGACCCTGCTCCTGCAACTACTTTCGCTCACCTTGATGCTACTACGGTATTGAGCCGTAAAATTGCGGATTTGGGTATCTATCCTGCGGTGGATCCACTGGATTCTACTTCACGTATCCTTACTCCAATGATTGTGGGCGATTCTCATTACAATACAGCTAACCGTGTAAAATTAATTTTACAGCGCTATAAAGAATTGCAGGATATCATCGCTATCCTTGGTATGGATGAGTTGAGCGACGAGGATAAACTGACAGTATCACGTGCACGTCGTGTACAACGTTTCTTGTCACAACCATTCCACGTAGCTGAACAGTTCACTGGCTTGAAAGGTGTGTTTGTAAGCATTGAAGATACCATCCGTGGTTTCAATATGATTATGGACGGAGAAGTGGATGAATATCCAGAAGCAGCATTCAACCTGGTAGGAACTATTGAAGACGCTATCGAGAAAGGTAAGAAATTGCAGGCGCAGGCGAAATAACCCCCCCGACCCCCTAAAGGGGAGGATTAGGGTATGATGCATTACTAAACATTTGCTGATTGTGGGGCTGGTTTAAATTTTATGAACCCAGCATTTGTTTTTCAATTAAGCATCGTTGCGTCGCACTCTTGTACTGTAGATCTTTTATAAACATTTTTAACCAAGCACCAAAAGCAGTTATTGCTTAATTATGGTGTTACACCAATTCCCCCACCGGGGGATTAAGGGGGCAGGTATGGAATTAGAAATATTAACACCCGTAAAGAAATTATTCAGCGACACTGTTTATGGTGTGCAATTGCCAGGCATTGGTGGCAGCTTTGAAGTGCTTGACAAACACGCACCATTGGTAAGCGCACTAAAAGCAGGCAACCTGAAAGTGCTGAAAGATAAAAGCATGAAAAATGTTTCCAGCTTCAGCATACAGAGTGGCTTTGTAGAAGTGCTGAATAATAAAGTAACTGTTTTGGTTGAAGGCGCAGTAGAAGCCTGATATAAAATAATATTTTCCTAAAAAACCTGCATGTCTTATCCAATTTAAAATCCATGTTAGGTTCAATGTTCTTACACAGCTTTGGCTGTTTGTGAAAAATGGTTTAGCCCCGCAATTGCGGGGCTTTTTTATTGGGTCAATTTTTTTTGATGTTATGTTCTTATTACAGGAAACTCCTACGGAGTTAATTAATGATTTATTTGCGTTGCTATAAACAGGAGTCTCCTATGGAGAAATAAGAATGCGCAACAGCGATTTAGTTCGATGTCAGCCTTTAATTTCTTTTCCTGGTTGCAAACAACGATGAGTCATTGCGTAGATGCTCATCGTACTTATACCTTTAATGGTAGTGTCAATGTTTAAAAATGTTGTGAAGAAGTAAATCGGACTTCCTTGTTGTAAATAATGTTGGAACTGTGCTGTGGACATTCATTATGATTATATCTTTCTGGGAATAGATAATCATCAAAGATTATTGCGGCGATAAATCCCATCGGGATTTCCTCTTTGTAGCAAAAATAAAAAACGCAGCGGTTGGCTCTGTAAGAGCCTCCTGTTAAGTAGTGGAGTTTGCGTAGTAAAAAAATATTTTAAAATGGTTCATTGAAAATAATTGCCAAAGGAGAATGATTATTTCTGTCTGCCAATCAACTGATCAACCAATCAACTAATTAACCATCTTTTAATCTCTATCGCAACAATCTGTTTGCATTTGTTACACCACTGTTAAGTTCTGTTGGCATCTTTTAAACGGGTATCTTCTTTGCTGGTCTGTTCTTGGTCTCCAATAATATCATGTCTAAAAAATTTTATTATGAAAAAGTATGCGATTGTGCCCGTTGTGCTTGCTGCGGTGCTGATGCTGGCTAGTTGTTCCAAAGATCCCGTAGGCAAACTGAGTTCTGAGGAAACGCGGTTATACATCACCAATTACGACAGTACAGCTAATTTCTCTTCTTTTAAAACATTCAGCATTTCAGATTCGGTTGCTATAATCAGCAATAATCATTTGCGTGAGAAAACACGAGATACTTATGATTCGTTGATGATAACGGCTGTTGTAAACGCTATGGTGCAAAGAGGATATACCCAGGTATCTAATAGCCAAAACCCTGATTTGGGTATTAATGTCAACAATATTATAAATACTTACACAGGTTATGTTGACTATGGCAGTTATTACGGCGATTATTATGGCTATTGGGATCCTTATTATTGGGGTTACCCCGGCTATGGATACTATGGCTCTTACATTGGCACTTACCAGGTAAATGAGGGTGTTATTTCTATTGATATGTTCGACCTGAAAGATGCTACGGCCAGTGGTAAAATAAAATCTGTATGGAATGGTGTGGTGCGTGGCGATGGTATTTTCCAGAGTTCTACAATTGGCACCAGCATACAGGCTTTGTTTGATCAGTCTACCTATATAAAAACCAATCAATAATATTTCTAAAAGCAATACAGTATGAAAAAGATTAAATATATAGCTGTAGCAATAGCTTTATTGTGCAGCACCGGAGTATTTGCCCAGTGGAATCCAGCAACATTAAAGATTGATTATTCAGTTGGTATTCCAACCGGTTCATTTAAAGATGTTATTGGCAATACTTCTTTTAAAGGTTTTGGTGCAGAATTAATGTTTCATGTAAATGATAATCTTTCTCTGGGCCTTGAAACAGGTTCGCAGTATTATTACCAGAAGTATCCAAGAGACATTTATAAACAATCAGATGGCAGTGCAATTTCTGCTGTAGTTTCCAATACAGTACAAACAGTACCCATCATGTTTAAAGCACAGTATAATTTTATGACCGATAAAATTGTGCAACCTTATGTGGCATTGGCAGCAGGTGGTAATATTATTTCTTATAACCAGTATGCAGGTCAGTATTCAAACGATCAGAAAAACAAATTTGGTTTTGCGGCAAGGCCTGAGGCAGGTGTTTTTGTTCCTTTCAGAAAGAATGGATCTGCAGGTATAAGTTTGGGTGCAGGATATAGTTTTATGCCGTTTAATTATAATGGCATCAGCAATTTAAACAGCATCACTGCAAGAGCAGGTATTAGTATTCCGTTAGGGGATTGATAGGATAATAGAACGCAGATATTTATGATTGTTATGATAAATGATGATGGAATGTAAAAGTTGTGCGGAGATATTGGAAGTGCATGCAATGTTATGCGCTTCATCTCCGTGCAACCTTTGTGTTCACGTTGCCTCTGTGGTTATAAAAAGTAAAGCTTAATTCAACTGCGGATCGGTAGGAAAATTGATCAGCATTTCATATTCAGATCCTAACAAGCGAATGGCATCTTTCCAGGTTTCTGCAATTTCTTTTGGAAATACAATTTTGCGGGTGGCTTCTGCCAGCAACCAGGATTTTTCTTTCAACTCATCTTTTAACTGCCCTTCACCCCAACCGCTGTAACCAATAAAAAAACGAATCCTGGCTGCATCAGCCTGACCGCTTCTTATCATTTGCAAAGCCATTTCAAAATCGCCTCCCCAATAAATTCCTTTCAATATTTCTGTGCCACCGGGAATTTCTTCAGGATACTGGTGTAGAAAATGAATGGTATCCATTTGTACAGGCCCACCGTAATAAACAGGCAGTGTGATGTCAGCAGCATTGTTTACCAGTTCGTTCAGGCTATATTCGTATTTCCTGTTCAGCACAAAGCCAAAAGTGCCTTCGTCCTGGTGCTCGCACAGAAAGACTACGGTCCGCTTAAAATTGGGGTCTTTCAGAAACGGGTCTGCTATCAACAATATGCCTGGGCCTGGTTCAATCATATAAATTCTAAATTACTTATTATATTGGCAAATAAAAATCTTTATTCTGGGTGGGCCTGGGCCTGTTTTCAGTGCAAAACCTTAGTTAAAAAAGGGATTGTGTTGCAGCGTTTCGCTTAAAACACGGCAGCCTGCGCTATTTTTGTTACGATGAAGAAAATTCTACCTGTTATTATTTTATTGATAACCGCTTCATTGCTTGGCATCATTGCTATCCAGGTTTCGTGGATAAAAAACATGCTGGTAATTAAGGAGGAGCAGCTTAACGATAAGGTTACCCGCTCTATGAATATGGTAGGTACCGAACTGATGGAGCAAAAGGGTACGCTGCCCAGTCTTAAAAACCCAAAATTCAGGCCGGGTTTTATGATGCCAAGCGATCAACTGATCAATGAATTGCTGAAGCCATCTACCATTGCAAAAAATTATACCAGTTACGAGATTGAAGAACGATTAAGAAAAGCATTTGAAGCAAATGGTTTAAAAGATATAAAATTTGAATTTGGCATTTCTTCCACTATAGGCTTTAATACTTACCAGTTAAAATCTGAAAACCTGGTGAAAGCGGCAGAAGATACAGTGAACAGCAAACGTTTTTTTTATGCATTGCAGGTGCCCAGCGGCAGCGATTATGAAAGCCTGATGCCGGAAGAGCAAATGGTAGTGGTAATACCAAATGTAAGAAGCAGCATTTTTAAGCAATTGCGTTGGCTGATGATTGGTGCTATATTATTTACACTTATTATAATTTCTGCGTTCTATGTTACTGTGAGTGCTTTGTTGCGCCAGAAAAAAACAAGCGAGATAAAGAATGATTTCATTAACAACATGACGCATGAATTTAAGACGCCACTGGCCACTATATCGCTGGCAGTAGATGCCATGCGCAATGAAAAGGTATTGCAAGACAGGGAGAAGATGGGTTATTTCAGCAGTATCATTAAGGAAGAAAACAAGAGAATGAATAAACAGGTGGAAACCATTTTGCAGGCTTCGCAAATGGAACGCCAGGAAATACAGCTCAACAAAATGCCCATGCATGTGCATGACGTAATAGATCACGTGCTGGAGAATTTTCATTTGCAACTGGAAGATAAAAATGCCCGTACCGTACTTCAGCTAAATGCAGTGGCCGATTTAATAGATGCAGATGAAGTACACTTTACCAATCTTATTTCTAACCTGGTAGATAATGCTGTCAAATATTCAAAAGAAAACCTGGTGCTAAAAATAACCACTACAAGCGCAGGCAGGTTTATACAAGTGCGCATAGAAGACAACGGCATTGGTATGAACAAGGAAACGCAGAAAAGAATTTTTGAAAAATTCTATCGTGCACATACCGGCAACGTTCATAATGTAAAAGGTTTTGGCCTGGGTCTTAGCTATGTAAAAACAATGGTAGATGCCCATGGCGGTAAAATAAAAGTAGAAAGCGCAACCGGAAAAGGTACTTGCTTTATACTGGATCTACCTTTGGCTGAAGACCAGGGGCCAAGTGCTAATAATTAAACAACAGGCAGCCATCTCCATAACTTAAAAAGCGGAAATCATTCTCCAGCGCATAATTATAAATTTTACGCCAATCATTTCCTGTTAATGCTGCAATTAATAAAAGCAGGGTAGACTGCGGCTGATGAAAATTGGTAATTAATCCACGTATAACTTTAAAGGTATAGCCCGGCGCAATAATGATTTGTGTTTTGGAAAACAAGCGGGATATTTTTCTCTCATTCATCCACTGCAACAAACTTTGTAATGCTTGCTTTGCCGTAATAGCATTGTTTATTTGTAACGTATCATACACTTCCCATTGTGTTACAGGTAAACTATCTTCGTTTATACCTGGTGTTAGAATGGCTTTAACGCCCATCCAGTACAGGCTTTCTATGGTTCTTGCAGATGTAGTACCCACTGCAATTGTATTGCCTGCATATTGCAGCAATGACTCAATGGTACTTTTTTCTACTTCTATAAACTCTGCATGCATTTCATGTTCCTGCATGGTTGCGCTCTTCACCGGCTTAAATGTGCCCGCACCTACATGCAGTGTCACAAAACTCTGATGAATATTTTTTTGTTCCAATTGCTGCAGTATGGCCGGAGTAAAGTGCAAACCTGCTGTTGGGGCTGCAACCGAGCCATCTTGCTTGGCATACACTGTTTGGTATCTTTCTTTATCGCTGTTTTCTGCAACACGTTTTATATAGGGAGGCAACGGCATTGCACCTGCGTGGTGCAATATTTCTGCAAAAGAAAAATGGGCAGGCTGCCATTGCAGTTCAATAGTAAAATAATCTGTTTGTTTACTGATGTACCTCGCTTCCAGTTGTATGCTTCCGTTAGGCAATTCAATATTTTTTTGCAGCACCTGTCCTGCTTTCCATTTGCTGGCGCCACCAATTAAACATTTCCATTGCACTTTTCCTTGTTGTTGCATGCCAGTGGTTACATCTGCATACATATCGCCTGGTTCAAGACAAAAAACTTCTATTACGCCGCCACTGAGTTTCTGAAACAATAATCTTGCTTCTATAACACGTGTATTATTGAAGACCAACAAACTTTCTGCGGGTATGAATGTGTCAATCTTGTTGTAACGGCTTTCCGTTATAGCCCCATCTTTATAGATAAGCAAGCGGGAATCACCACGTTCTGCTGATGGATAAGGCGCTATCTTTTCATCTGATAACGTGTATGTATAATCGCTAATGGAAATTTCTTTTGGATGCATTCGAAGGGGTGTTATGTGCTGTGTGTTAAGTGTTATGTTATATCGAATGAACATAACATTTAACACATAAAACGCTACACAATTCAAGAGCTATTTTTTATTTCTAAGCACTAATGGTACCACTAGTTTTAATCCACTCCACAAATCAGTAACTGCACATACTTTCACATCTACCAATCCATTAGCCAGCGCATAGTTTCTGATAATATCTTCAGTAAGATCGCTATTCATACCAGCAGACTTTTTATACCAGCTTATCCAAATAGTCAATGAAGTATTTTCAGTCCATGCTTTTTTTAATTTGCCCATTTCCGCAGTAAAAACCTTTTCATTTGCTGCAAACAAATGAATCATATCTGCTGCAGTTGCTTTTTTGCATAATTGAAGGCTGATGTCTTTGTCCAGCAGGCTTGTGTAATCCGCAGGAGCATGTATTGTAAAGAGCTTTGTATCGTCTTTGATGCCGAGTTTCTTTAATAGGGGCGTTCCTGAGTATCCAGCAGTAGCCATGGTTCAAAAATTTGAAGATTTTTCCCAAATGCACACTTTTCGACCCTTTTGCACAGCTTTTCCACCGTTGTGCACATCCAATTCACAGCAACTAACGACTGTTTTTATTTGAAACCGGACGAAACCCTTGCCCAGCTTCATATCTGGCTCAAAATCAGCCTGTGGAAAAATTAAATTTCTCCAAATTTGGCAGCAAAGTGGGAAAAAGTGTTATTTTGTGTCAATAAATGTCAAAATCGATTCGAATTTACCTAAATGATTCATTTTCTTGGCGAATACGAAGTTACGCTGGACGCCAAAGGTCGCTTCCTGCTCCCCGCAAAACTGCTGAGCCAGTTGCCGGAGGGGGCTGCTACCAATTTTGTTATCAACAGGGGGTTTGACGATTGTTTACATCTGTATCCCATGCAAAACTGGATGGTAGTGTCCTCAGAAATTGAAGACCTGCCCGATCACGACGACGACAACCGCAAGTTAAAAAAGTATTTTAATTACGGAGTGGCAACTATGGAATTAGATACAGCAAACAGGTTGTTGTTGCCCACACATTTGAAAGATTATGCAGGGTTGGCAAAAGATGTGGTGTTATCGTGCTCAAAAAAAAGAATAGAAATCTGGGATAAAAGTAAGTACCACAAGTTCTTTGATTCTTTAACTCCCGCAGCGTACAGCGCATTGTACAACAAAGTAATGACGAAGAAAAACGATTAGGCAGGTTATGGAAAACAAAAATGACATAACCAGCGCCGGTAGTTCTTCAGAGGAGTATCATGTGCCGGTTTTGTTGCAGCAGGTTTTGGATGGCCTGCAAATAAAGCCAGGTGGCATATACGTGGATTGTACATTCGGTGGGGGCGGACATGCAAAAGCTTTATTAAAGCAATTGGATGCAAACGGAAAATTGTTCGTGTTTGACCAGGATGCAGATGCTGCGGCAAATGCACCTGTTGATGACAGGTTGGTTTTTATACCCAGCAATTTCCGGCATTTGCAACGTTTTTTGCGATTGCACAAAGTTGCTGCCATTGACGGCATTATGGTCAATCTGGGTGTGAGCAGTCACCAGTTTGATGAAGCAGAACGCGGATTCTCTACCCGTTTTGATGCAGCACTGGATATGCGCATGGACAGACGGCAAGCATTAACCGCTTTTGATGTGGTGAATACCTATACTGAACAACAGTTGCACAAATTGTTTGAACAGTATGGAGAAGTAACCAATGCAAAAACACTGGCCCGCACTATTGTTACTGTACGAGATACTGCTTCGCTGAAAACCATCAGCAATTTTAAAGCAGCACTGCATGCGGTTGTTAAAGGAAATCCCCACAAGTACTTTGCCCAGGTATTTCAGGCTTTGCGTATAGAGGTAAATGATGAGTTAGGTGTGCTGCGCGAACTGCTTGAACAAATACCCCCATTGCTTAAACCGGGTGGACGTGTTGCCATTATTACATTTCATTCTCTGGAAGACAGATTGGTAAAAAACTTTTTTCGCAAGGGCGCTTTCGAAGAGGAAGAAGCGCACCCTTTTGAAAATGCTGTATCTGCCAGTGAATTGAAAATAATTACCAAGAAACCAATTACTGCAGAACAGGAAGAATTAAAACGCAATACTAGATCAAGAAGCGCAAAGTTGAGAGTAGCCGAAAAAATGTGAGGCAAGTAAAAATTGCTGATTGCAGGATGTAGGGATTTTGTGATTTAGTTAGGTTGATTGAAATGAAAACAAATCGCAAAATTTCAAAATCCCGAGATCTCAAAATATCTAAATACTAAATACTTGATGTTAGCCAGCCAGCAAAAAGAAGCGAAGAAGGATTGGAAAAAAATATTCAATTACCAATGGATTGTAAAAAACATTCCATACTTCCTTTTTTTGAGTGTACTGGCAGTATTGTATATCTACAACGGGCATTATTCTGATAACACAATAAAGGATATTAATAAAACCAGCAAAGAATTAAAAGAGCTGCAATACGAATACAAGTCGTTGAAGAGTGAAGTGATGTTTCGCAGCAAACAAAGTGAACTGGCAAAAGCTGTGGAGCCATTGGGTTTAAAAGAAATGGTGCAACCGGCGATGGTGTTGAAAGATAGCGTAGGCAAGAAGTGAAAAATTGCTGATTTCTTGATGTAGTGATTTTGAGATTTCTTTTGATTGAGAAGGTTGAGCAAATCAAAAAATCAGGCAATCGCAAAATCTTAAAATAATAGTCAACAGTAAATATTGGATATAAGGAAAGACATACTGTGGCGGGTGTACCTGGGTTTTATAGGTATTGTGGTGCTAAGCTTATGCATCTTGGGAAGAGCTGTGTATATACAACAGTTTCAGGGGAATTACTGGCGCAGCAAAGGAGATACGTTGCACATGCGATCAATGCCAATGCAGGCCGAGAGAGGTACAATTTATAGTGAAGATGGCAATATGCTCAGTACTTCTGTTCCCTACTTTGATATTTATATTGATTTTGGCGCAGACGGTTTGCGTGAGAAAAAAGGAGAACGATTTAAAAAATATGTAGACTCTTTAAGTATATCGCTGGCAGGTTTGTTTAAAGACAAGAAAGCCGCTGTCTATAAAAAAGAGTTACAGTCAGGATATAATCAGAAAGACAGGTATTATGAATTGCATAAAAATTTGTCTTTTGATGAATACAAATTGTTGCGGTCATTTCCGCTGGTAAACCAGGGCAGAAACAAAAGTGGTTTTATAGCAGAAGTAAAAAGCAAACGCATCAACCCTTTTGGATTGCTGGCTAACAGAACAATTGGTTTATCCCGCGATTACATAAACGAGAAGCGGGAATTAGTGAAACAGAATGTGGGGCTGGAATTAACATACGATTCATTGCTGAAAGGAGAAAAGGGTCAACGCACGGTGAGGTTTATCAGTGGTGGTGCTTTTATACCGGTTGAGGGTTCTGAAATAGAACCGGAGAATGGCAAGAACATCATTACCACTATAGATGTAAACACACAAGACATTGCAGAGAATGCCTTAATGAAAATGATGATTGAGAATGATGCAGACCACGGCACCTGTATTGTAATGGAAACGGCTACTGGCAAAATAAAAGCCATGGCTAATCTTGGCAAAAGAAAAGATGGTAACTATTGGGAAGATTACAATTACGCATTGCGTGCCACTGAGCCTGGTTCTACCATTAAACTTGCCACATTGCTTTCTGTATTAAGCGAAGGCAAAACCAATATAAATGAAATGGTGCATGTGGGTGGCGTGGGACATGACTATGTAGGCGTAAGAAATGTAACAGAAGCAGAGACAATGCCCAAGCCTGATATGACGATTCGTGAGTGTTTTGCGCATAGTTCTAATGTGGGCATGAGCAGGATTGCATACAACACGTTTGCAACACAACCAGATAAATATTTAGGCTACCTGCACAAGTTTCATTTTGATACAAGAACAGGTATTGATTTAACCGGTGAAGAAAGACCCGTGCTGCCAAGAATAAAGCGCAATAACGAAGGGTTGCATGCCATGGTAACCATGAGTTTTGGTTATGCTATTGAAGTAACACCATTGCAAACACTCATGTTGTACAATGCCGTAGCCAATGGTGGAAAAATGATGAAGCCTTACCTGGTTAACAGGATAGAAGATGATGGCGCTGTAATAAAAAGTTTTGAACCTGAAATACTGGATGAAAAGATTGCAAGTGAGGCTGTAATTAAAGCCGCGCAGCAATGCATGCGTTCGGTAGCTACAGAAGGAACGGCCAAGCTTGTTTTTAAAGATGCATTGTACAATGCAGCAGGAAAAACCGGAACAGCGCATGTGGCAGGAAAAGATATTAACTATGATGATGGGGTTTACCAGGCATCTTTTGCAGGATACTTTCCTTATGAAAAACCACAATACAGTTGCATAGTAGTGATAAAAACAAAAGCGCATCCCGAAAAGCATATGGGTGGGCAGGTAGCAGCGCCGGTATTTAAGGAAGTAGCGGATAAACTTTTTGCAATGAATAATACCAATCCGGTTGTTTTTGCAGGCGGATTGCAGAAAGACAGTACTGGTTTTTATTATGCTGGTGAAACAAAAGATGTAAAAGAGGTATTGAATACGCTGGCAATAAATTATAAAGATTCAGTAGGAGAGCAACCATGGAGCAGCATGTATAATAACAATAATACGCCGGTTGTAAATGCAAGATGGATTGCAAAGAATACGATGCCGAATGTAAAAGGAATGGACTTGAAAGATGCATTGTATCTACTGGAAGGAATGAATATGAGAGTAATGGCAAAAGGACGCGGTAAAGTAACTGTACAAAGTATAGACCCCGGAGCAGCCGTTGCGAAAAACCAACTTATAAAAATAGAATTGAACTAGGAGGGAAGGTATGGCAGTATTACAGGATATACTATATAAAGTAAGTATCCGCTCTGTGCATGGAAACACGCAGGCGGAAGTGAAAGATGTGCAGATTGATTCAAGAAAGGTTAGTAGCGGTACTGCATTTATTGCTATCAACGGTGCAGCATCTGATGGGCACCAGTTTATAAGTGCGGCGATAGAAAAAGGAGCTAGTGTAATTATTTGCGAACAGTTTCCGGCAGAGTTACTTGACATTGTTACATACGTGCAGGTAGAAAACAGTGCAGCCGCGGCAGGTTATATGGCGCATAACTTTTTTGGTGCGCCAACAGAAAAACTAAAGTTGGTAGGTGTTACCGGAACCAATGGAAAAACAACTATTGCAACTTTATTATACAAGCTCTTTACATCATTGGGGTATAAGTGTGGTTTGCTAAGCACCGTTCAAAATCATATTGGCGATGAAATTGTACCGGCAACACATACCACGCCAGACCAGGTAACATTAAACCAGTTGCTGAAACAAATGCTGGATGCAGGATGTACGCATGTGTTTATGGAGAGCAGTTCTCATGCAATACATCAGCACCGTATTACAGGCTTGCATTTTACTGGCGCTTTGTTTAGCAACATTACACATGATCACCTGGACTATCATAAAAGTTTTGACGAGTATATACGCGTTAAAAAATCTTTTTTTGATTCATTGTCATCAGATGCGTTTGCTATTTCAAACCTGGATGATAAGCGTGGTGCCATCATGTTGCAAAACACACATTCTTCCAAATATTATTACAGCCTAAAAACAATGGCTGATTTTAAAGGGAAGATTTTAGAAAATGGCTTGACAGGATTGGTGATGCTGGTAAATGACCAGGAAGTACATTTCAGAATGATAGGTGAGTTTAATGCTTATAACCTGTTGGCAGTATATGGTGCGGCTATTTGTTTGGGTGAAGACAGGCATGAAGTATTGCGTTGCCTGAGTGTATTGAGCGGTGCAGAAGGAAGGTTTGATTACATCGTATCTGCCAATGAAAAAGTGATGGGCATCGTAGATTATGCGCACACGCCTGATGCATTGGTAAATGTATTGCTTACCATACAGCAATTGCGCAAAGGTTACGAGCAAATTATTACAGTAGTGGGATGTGGCGGTGACAGGGATAAAACAAAAAGACCGGTGATGGCAGCAGAAGCCTGCAAGTATAGCGACAGGGTAATTCTAACATCAGACAATCCACGAAGTGAAGACCCGGAACAGATATTAAGAGATATGGAGCAGGGATTGAATACAGCAGCAAAAAGAAAAGCCATATCAATAACAGATAGAAGAGAAGCAATAAAAACGGCCATCAGTCTTAGCAAACCAGATGACATTGTATTAATAGCGGGCAAAGGCCATGAGAAATATCAGGATATAAAAGGTGTAAAGCACCATTTTGATGACAAGGAAGAGTTGGCGAAAATTTTTGCCTTGCTGAATAAATAAAAAAGAACCGACAAAACAATAAACATAAAAAGTAATAACTAAAAAATGCTGTACCACTTATTTGAATGGTTTAAACAACAGGGCATCAAAATGCCAGGTGGTGCATTGTTCAGTTTTATTACGTTCAGGGTTTTGCTGGCCATCTTATTATCGCTTACCATTACTTCTGTATACGGCAAACGACTCATAAACTACCTTATAAAAAGACAGGTAGGCGAAACCGTTAGAGACCTGGGTTTGGCTGGCGAGCAGCAGAAGAAGGGTACGCCAACAATGGGCGGCTTAATAATCATACTAGGTATCTTATTGCCTACATTATTACTTGCCAACTTAAATAAAGCATACATCAGGTTAATGATACTGGCCACGGTATGGTTAGGTATTGTTGGTTTTGTAGATGATTATTTAAAGCTGAGATCAAAACGCATTGCCCAACAGAAAGGTGTTGCGTATAAAAAAAGTGATAGCGATGGTTTGGCAGGATGGTTTAAAATAGCTGGGCAAGTAGGGTTGGGTTTGATCATTGGACTGACTTTAATGTTTAATGACAACACAAAAGCTTACAGGGAATTTACAGGTGATGCAGCAACTATTAATGCAAAGGACAAAATAGTATTTAAGCAAGACGGTAAAGAAAGAACTTTTATAAAATCTGATGTACCTATCACAACGATTCCTTTTGTAAAGAACCATGAGTTTAATTATTCTAAACTGTTACCAGAGGCGTTGCGTGGTTTTACCTGGATATTGTATACCATCATTGTAATATTTATTATAACAGCGGTATCAAACGGAGCAAATATAACGGATGGTATAGATGGATTAGCAACGGGTGTCTCGGCCATTATTGGTGTGTGTCTTGGCATATTTGCTTATGCCAGTGGTAATATAAGGTTTGCAGATTATCTCAATATCATGTACATCCCCAACCTTGGCGAGTTGTCAATTTTTATTGCGGCAATGGTGGGTGCCTGTATTGGGTTTCTTTGGTACAATGCATATCCAGCGCAGGTGTTTATGGGCGATACAGGAAGTCTTACACTGGGTGGCATTATAGCTGCATTGGCCATAATGGTGAGAAAAGAATTGTTGATACCCATTTTCTGTGGTGTGTTCCTGGTAGAGATATTGAGTGTAACCATACAGGTTAGTTATTTCAAGTACACAAAAAAGAAATATGGTGAAGGAAGAAGAGTGTTTCTGATGAGCCCATTGCATCACCATTACCAAAAATTAGGTTATCACGAAAGTAAGATAGTAACTAGGTTTTGGATCATTACTATTTTATGTATGGTGTTTGCTATTGTGACGTTGAAAATAAGATAACGAATTTTCTTTGCTCCTCTCCTTTAGGAGAGGTTGGGTGAGGTAAAATATTGCTGAAAAACCACGGCAAATAATCCAACCAATGAAAAACTCCTAAAACCGGCAAGAGATTGTGGTGCAGAAAAAAAGTTTCATACTAATGAAAAACCCCCGAAATCCGGCTGATTGAAAACTAGAATTATTGAAAACGATTTGAAGAGATGCGTAAAAGAATGGTAATACTGGGTGGAGGAGAAAGTGGTGTTGGGGCTGCTTTGCTGGCGAAACAGCAGGGCTTTGAAGTGTTTCTTTCTGATAGCGGTTCTTTGAAAGATGTATATAAAAAGGAATTAACTGACAATGCTATTGCATTTGAAGAGAAAGGGCATACAGAAGATTTAGTGTTGAATGCAGATGAAATTGTAAAAAGTCCCGGCATACCAGAAAAGAATGAGCTGGTAAAGAAAATAAGGGCAAAAGGTATTTTGGTTATTAGTGAAATAGAGCTTGCTTTTCGATACAAAGGCAATAGCAAAATAGTAGCGATTACCGGCAGCAATGGAAAAACCACTACCACATCGCTTATCTATCATATCTGCAAACATGCAGGATTGGATGCGGCATTGGTAGGAAATATCGGGTACTCATTTGCTAAACAGGTAGCGGAAGATCCTAAACCTTGGTACATAGCAGAGATTAGTTCTTTTCAGTTAGACGATATACAAACTTTCAGACCAGATGTAGCGGTGCTTACGAATATAACAGAAGACCATTTAGACAGGTACGATTATAAGTTTGAGAATTACATCGCCAGCAAGTTTCGCATAGCGATGAACCAGACGAAAGAAGATTTTTTCATTTACTGTGCAGACGATCCGGTGACGATGGAGTACGTACACAAATATGCTATCAATTCTAACCCATTACCATTTACCATGCAGCAACAACAACCAGGCAACGGCGGCTTTATTAAAAACGGACAGATGATTATTGAGGCAAACAACAGCGAACGTGTTACAATGAGCATTTATGATTTTGCACTCAAAGGAAAACACAATCAATACAACACCATGGCAGCAGGTATAGCAGCAGCCACATTAGGGTTGCGTAAAGACAAGATTAGAGAGGCCATTGAGTCTTTTGAAACACTGGAGCATCGCATGGAGCCGGTGTTAACGGTAAAGGGTGTGGAATTTATTAACGATAGCAAAGCCACCAATGTTAATAGCACCTGGTATGCATTGGAAAGCATGGAGAAGCCAACAATTTTAATTCTTGGTGGTGTAGACAAAGGAAATGATTACAGCCTGCTGATGGATTTGGTAAAAGAAAAAGTAAAAGCCATTGTTTGCATGGGTATTGATAACCGCAAGATTCATGAAGCATTTGGTAAAGAAGTGGAATTGATAGTAAACACAGCCAGCGCTGCTGAAGCGGTACATGCTGCTTTTCATTTTGCAGAGAAAGGTGATGTAGTGTTGTTAAGCCCTGCTTGTGCAAGTTTTGATTTGTTTAAAAATTATGAAGACAGGGGAAGGCAGTTTAAAGAAGCAGTGAGGGAGTTATAGTGAGTGGTGAATAGTGAGTGGTGAGTGGAGTTCGAGGTTCTTAGTTCTTAGTTCATTGCTTGCAGCTTGTAGCCAGCAGCTAATAGCGAAAGCCTAACGCCGTGTCTAAATACTATATACTGAATACTTAATACTTGAATGACTTTACAACCATAGAGAACAATCCTTTTAAAAGCCTTGGTCATAAAACCAAAGGCGATAAGGTGATCTGGGCCGCAGTAGTGGTGCTGGCATTGGTTTCTTTGCTGGTAGTGTATAGCAGTACGGGCACATTGGCTTACAGGCTTAGCAAAAGCAATGAATCTTACCTGTTCAAACAGATTGTATTTATTGCCATTGGCATAGCCATCATTTATTTTTTGCACAAGGTTAATTACAAAATTTATTCTCAGGTAGCAAGGCTGATATTCATCTTATCCATTCCTTTATTGATTTACACTTTGTTCTTTGGTGTGAAACTGAATGAAGGTAGCCGCTGGATACGTTTGCCCATTATACAAATGACCGTGCAAACATCAGACCTTGCCAAGCTGGCCTTGTTTATGTACATGAGCAGGATGCTGAGCAAGAAACAGGATGTAATAAAAGATTTTAAAAAAGGTTTTTTGCCGATAATGATACCGGTTGCATTGATTTGTGTGTTGATTGCGCCAGCTAATCTTTCTACTGCATTACTCATTGGCGCTACCAGCATGTTGCTGATGTTTATTGGCCGTGTAAGTACAAAACATTTATTGCTGGTAATAGCTGTGGCATTGATACCGGTAATGTTTTTAATTTCTGCAGCGGTTATTCATCATAAACAAAACAATGGAGAAACGATTAAGGCAAGTCATAGTGGTTCAAGGTTGACGGTTCGTGTGGGCACATGGATAAACCGCGTAGAAAATTTTATTTACGGCGGTGCAGAAGCGGATGACGATGACAACTACCAGGTAAACCAGGCAAAGATTGCCATTGCCAAAGGTGGTTGGCTGGGTGTAGGCCCGGGCAATAGTGAGCAGCGCAATTTTCTACCGCATCCTTATAGCGATTTCATATTTGCGATTATTATAGAAGAGTACGGTTTGCTGGGTGGCATCTTTATAACATTCATTTACCTGGTTTTTTTATTCAGGTGCATACGCATTTTCAGGAACTGCCCTTATGCATTTGGTGCCTTCCTGGCATTGGCGTTAAGTTTTACGTTGGTGATACAGGCTTTGGCAAATATGGCAGTGGCAGTTAACCTGTTCCCGGTAACGGGTGTTACGCTTCCATTGGTGAGCATGGGTGGTAGCTCATTCATCTTTACCTGTTTTGCTATTGGCATTATTTTAAGCGTTGCTTCAAATGTAGAAAGAATGGAAGGCGGACTGCAACCAGCAACTGTAAATCAGGATGACGATGGAGAATAAAAAAGTCATCATAGCGGGAGGCGGTACCGGCGGACATATTTTTCCCGCAGTGGCTATTGCCAATGCATTAAAAGAAATGCAACCGGGCATCGAGATATTATTTGTAGGTGCAAAAGGTAAGATGGAGATGGAGAAAGTGCCGCAAGCGGGTTATTCAATAAAAGGAATTGACATAGCGGGTTTTAACCGCAGCTCTTTGATAAGCAATATTGGTTTGCCTTTTAAACTGGTGAAAAGTTATTTCCAGGTACGCAGCATTGTTGCTGATTTTATGCCGGATGCAGTGATTGGTGTGGGTGGTTATTCAAGCTTTCCTGTTTTGCGTTTTGCGCAAAGCAAAGGCATTCCCACTTTTATTCACGAAAGCAATTCGTTTGCAGGAAAGAGCAATAAAATGCTGGGCGCAAAAGCAACCCGCATTTTTGTAGCAAGTGATGGCATGGAAAAGTTTTTTCCGGCAGATAAAATTACCATTACCGGCAACCCCGTGCGCAGCAGCATTGTAAACAGCCATGTAACAAAAGCTGAAGCCATGCAGTTCTTTGGGTTGGATGAAAACAAAAAAACAGTATTGGTAACCGGTGGCAGCCTGGGTGCAAAAGGTATTAATGAAGCAATAGACCTGCATATTGATGCATTTGGCAATAACGATATTCAGTTGATTTGGCAGACGGGCAAACCATATATGCAACGTGCCAAAGAAATAACTGCCGGTAAAACCAATGTATGGGTAAATGATTTTATCAGCAAAATGGAAATGGCTTTTGCTGCTGCAGATGCAGTAGTGTCAAGATCGGGAGCTATGTCTATTGCAGAGCTTTGCGTAGTAAAGAAGCCGGTGGTATTTGTGCCTTACCCGTTTGCAGCAGAAGATCACCAAACCGTAAATGCGCAAAACCTTGTAAGCAAACAAGCCGGTATATTGATAAAAGACAGCGAGGCAAAGGACAAGCTGGTAGATACAGTAATCAGGTTGGTGAAAGACGAGCAGGAGCAGCAATTGCTGAAGGCCAATATAACAAAGCTGGCAGTAACCGATGCAGATAAAAAGATAGCGGCCGCAATTTTATTAGTGATTGAAAAAGCGAAGTAGAGACGAAAGGCCTTTAGTCTCCACCGAGCAAGAAGCATTTGAAACAAAATGGAGAATAGCGGAGAAGCCAAAAGATGAGTAGAATAGTTATAGTACAAGAGTGCGACGCAACAAAAGTTTAATAGTAGGCCAACTGCCGGGTACACAATAAATAAAATGGTACAACTAGACGAGATAAAAAAAATATACTTCATTGGCATTGGCGGTATTGGCATGAGTGCATTGGCCAGGTATTTTTTATCGAGAGGTTGCAAAGTGAGCGGGTACGATAAAACAAGTACGGCGCTTACAAAAAAACTGGAAGAGGAAGGAATGGCGATTCATTATACAGACGATGTATCGTTGGCACCAAAAGATGTAGAGTTGGTAGTGTATACACCAGCAATACCAAAAGATCACCAGGAGATGAATTGGTATAAAGCCAACGGATTTGAATTAGCAAAGCGAAGCGAAGTGCTGGGCATTATCAGCAAAAGTTCTTTTAACATATGCGTGGGTGGCACACATGGCAAGACAACTACTACCACGATGATTGCACATTTGCTACGAGATACCGGTTATGGTTGCAATGCTTTTTTAGGAGGCATTTCTGTTAACTATAATACCAATTTCTGGAGCAATGAGCGTAATGTATGTGTGATAGAAGCAGATGAGTACGATCGCAGTTTTTTGCAACTGAGCCCCGATATAGCCATCATCAGTTCTATGGACCCGGATCACCTGGATATCTATGGCACTGAAGAAGCATTGCAGGATGCGTTTGTGCAGTTTGGAGGCAAAGTAAAAAAAGGTGGTATACTGCTGAATAAGTTTGGACTAAAACGTGGAAGTGAACTAAAAGCAGACAAACATTTTACCTATAGTGCGCAGAATGAAAGTGCGGATTGTTATGCTGCCAATATAAGAATGAACAATGGCAGCTACACTTTTGATGTGATGATGAAGGATAGCATGATTGCCGACGTGGTGTTGCACATGGGTGGTATGCACAATGTAGAGAATGCGGTAGTGGCTATTAGTACTGCGCATTTGCTGGGCATAGATCATAAAAAAATAAAAGCGGCTGTTGCTTCTTTTAAAGGAATAAAGAGAAGGTTTGAGTATATCATTTCCCCAACCTCACCCCAACCCTCTCCTAAAGGAGAGGGAGGAGAGAGCCAGAGTGCGGTAGTTTTTATAGATGATTATGCTCACCATCCTGCAGAGTTGAAGGCGTTGATAAATGGAGCGAAGTCTTTGTTCAGTGGAAGAAAATGCACGGTGATATTTCAACCGCATCTTTTTTCAAGAACGCAAGATTTGGCGGATGGCTTTGCGGAAAGTTTGGATTTGGCAGATGAGGTTTTATTGTTGCCAATATATCCTGCAAGAGAATTGCCTATTGCTGGTGTAAGCAGCGATACTATTTTAAGCAGGATGAAGAATGGGAATAAACGGATTGTAAGTAAAGAAGAGTTGTTGAAGTTTATAGAAGAAAAATATGTACCAGGTCTAGACAATAATGTGCCGGAAGTTTTGATTACAGCCGGCGCAGGTGATATAGATACTTTGGTGCAACCAATAAAAACGATTATAGAAAGAAGATGAGTTTCAAAAGCAATATCAGGAAAATACTGTTGCTGTCGCTGGGCATTATTGTTGGCGCAGGACTGCTGGTATTGCTTATTGCAGCCATCAGCAAAAAAAATCATAAGAACTGTACAGGTGTAGAAATAAGCATCAACGATAAATCTGATGAACGTTTTCTCAACCGGCAGGATGTATTGAATATTGTAGCACCAGATAAAAGCAATCCGCTTAAAGGAAGGCCGCTTGCTTCATTCGATTCTTAAAAAGATGGAATCTGTGCTTGAGCAAAACACCTGGGTAAGGGATGCAGAAGTTTTTCTTGACAATAATGCCGTCTTGCGCATTGTGATTAAAGAACGCATACCAGTGGCAAGAATATTTACAGTAAATGGCAATAGCTTTTATATAGACAGCAGTGGCAAGCATTTACCCTTAAGCAGCAGGCTGGCAGTAAAGCTTCCTGTATACACCAATTTTCCGGCAGATAAAGAAACATTGTATGGTGCAGACAGTGCGTTGATGGAGCAGATAAAAAAAATGAGCCCATTTATTATGGAGAATCCATTTTGGATGGCGCAGGTAGGGCAGATAGACATTACACCAGACCGCACATTTGAAATGATGCCCGTTGTTGGCAAACACCTGATACAGTTTGGTGATGGTACAGATTATGAAGCAAAGTTTCATCGCCTGTTTTTATTTTATCAGCAAGTTGGCGCAAAGGCCGGCCTCGATAAATATGCTGCTATCAATGTTCAGTTCGATAACCAGGTGGTGGCAACCCGCAAAGGCCCAGCCGGAAAAATTGATTCTATACAGGCAATAAAGAATATTCAGAAGTTGATTGAATCATCGAGACAGATGGCAAATGATACGGTATCCACAATGGTGGATAATAATATTGCTGCAAGTGAAACTGCTACACCACCTTTAACAATTTTAAATAATAACCGGGGAAGTGGAACAGTGAAAGACTCGGTGAATCATGCTTCATCTGTTGCTCGTGCAACAACAGTAAGAAAACCCCCGGCAAAACCTGCAGCACAAAAACCAAAAGCAGTAATGGGTAAACCGGTGCATCATTAAATAACAGAATTGAAAGATAAACACAACGAATAACATTAACAACTAAAAACCAAATACGTCTATGAATAATGAACAAGCACAAATGCATACCGACAATGAGCAACCCATCATTGTTGGTCTTGACATTGGCACCACTAAGATTGCCTGCATTGCCGGTAGAAAAAACGAGTATGGAAAACTGGAAATAGTAGGCTTTGGCCGCGCCAACAGCAATGGCGTAAAACATGGCCAGGTTTTAAATATTGATGAAACCATCAAAGCCATTCGTGCTGCGCTGGACAATTGCATGGCATCAAATGCGGGCATCAGCTTCAAAGAAGTGTATGTAGGCATTGCAGGCCATCACATAAAAAGCTTGCAGACACGCGGCGATATTGTGCGTAAGGATACCAATGAAGAAATTACACAGCGTGAGATTGATCAGCTGATTGCAGATCAGTTCAAAACTTATATACCTGCAGGCGATCAGATTATAGATGTAATACCACAGGAGTTTACGGTAGATAATTTTCAGAACATACCTAACCCAATAGGGTATGGCGGTGTAAAAGTGGGTGCAAACTTCCACATCATCACCGGCGATAAAAATGCTATCCGCAATATTAACCGTGCTGTTGAGAAAAGCAACCTGGTTACCAAAGACCTGGTATTGCAGCCATTGGCTTCTGCCAGTGCAGTAATGGGGCAGGAAGATTTGGAAGCAGGTGTTGCCATTGTAGATATTGGTGGTGGCACTACAGATTTGGCAGTGTTTTACGAAGGCATTTTAAAACATACTGCTGTTATACCTTTTGGTGGTGAAAACATTACCAATGATATTAAAACCGGCCTTGGCGTTTTAAAAACACAGGCAGAGCAAATGAAAGTGCAGTTTGGTTCTGCTTTATCTAATGAAGCAAAAGCAAATGCATTTATTACTATACCTGGTTTGCGTGGCATGCCTGCAAAAGAGATAAGTGTAAAAAACCTGGCAAACATTGTGCAGGCAAGAATGAGTGAGATTATGGATTTTGTTTCTTATCACCTGAAACAAGTGGGCATGGACAACCGCATGTTGAATGGCGGCATTGTGCTTACAGGTGGTGGTTCTCAATTAAAACACCTGATACAATTAACAGAATATGTAACTGGTTTGAATGCACGCATTGGTTTTCCTACAGAGCATTTGGCGGGTGGCCATATAGATGAACTGGCAAAACCAACATATTCTACCTGTATCGGTCTTATTCTAAAAGGTTACGACGATTATGAGCACAACCGCAAACAATTTGAGGCTGCGCATGTAAAGATAGAAGTGCCTGAAACATTGAAGCAAGTGCAGGATGTGGTAGAAGAAGAGGTTACTGAAACAGAAGAATTTGGCATTGAAAAAGAAAAAATGCAAAACCGCAAAGGCGTGAAGGATTTCTGGGGCAAGTTTAAAGACGGTTTGATTGATTTGTTTAAAGAAGAAGAAGACAAGCACCTTTAAGGTTTAAGGTAAAGGGCGTAAGGTTTATGGTGTTTTATTAAAAGTCCCTAAGCCTTATACCTTTTGTCCTATTCCTTCCTTATACTTTTAAAAAAAACAAAGGATAAGCTGAAGAAAGAAAACATAGGTCCTCAGAGTAGAAGGCCTTATATCTTAAACCCTTCGCCTTATCCCTTTCTTAAAATTCAGATTTATGATCCACTTTGATTTACCAAAGGAGAAATCATCTATTATTAAAGTAATAGGTGTTGGCGGCGGTGGCAGCAATGCAGTAAACCACATGTTCAGTCAAAGTATTGATGGCGTCAATTTTATTATCTGTAATACAGACGCGCAGGCCATTGCGCAAAGCAGTGTGCCCAATAAAATACAGTTGGGGCCACACCTTACCCAGGGTTTGGGTGCAGGCGCCAATCCTGAAATTGGCAAACAGGCATGTGAGGAAAGTCTGGAAGAGATTAAGCGCATACTGGAAGTAAATACAAAGATGGCTTTCATTACAGTAGGCATGGGTGGCGGCACGGGCACAGGCGGCGGCCCCATCATTGCTAAAATCTGTAAAGACCTTAACATACTTACCGTTGGTATTGTTACCACACCTTTTTCTTACGAAGGAAAGAAAAGGCAATTGCAGGCAGAAGAGGGCATTCGCTCTATGAAGCAGTATGTAGATACTTTGCTGGTAATAAGCAACGACAAACTGCGCCACCAATTTGGCAATCTTAAAATGAAGGATGCATTTGCAAAAGCAGACAATGTTCTGGCAACTGCTGCTAAATGTATTACCGATGTAATTAACAGTACCGGCCAGATAAATGTAGACTTTGCAGATGTTTGCACCGTAATGAAAAACGGTGGCGTTGCTATTTTGGGCAATGCAACCGCAACCGGTGAAAACAGGGCGCAGCAGGCAATTGAAGAAGCATTGAACTCTCCGTTGCTGAATGATAATGATATCAGCGGTGCAAAATGGATACTCATCAACATCAATTCTTCAGAAGGTGATCATGAGTTTACGATGGATGAAGTGGAGATTATACAGAACTATTTGCTAAGCCGTGCCGGTGAAGGAACAGATGTAATACTTGGTTTGGGATATGATCCTTCTCTGGGAGAAAAATTGGGCATTACTTTAATAGCCACTGGTTTTGAGTACAAAGATCCTTTCACAAAGCCTACACCAAAAAAAGAAGCACCTAAGAAAGAAGAAAAGATAGTAATGGTGCTGGAAACAAAGAAAGAAGAGCCAACACCAGTAGCAAGCAAACAATTTGCATTGCCGTTGGATGAAAGAGCGGAAGAACCCGAAGCACCGGAAGCACCTGTTGCCGCAGTAAAAGAAGCTGCACCGGTAGCAATTGCTGAGGCGCCAACTGCATTAAAAGAAACATTGCAGCCGGTTTTAAAAGAAGAAACGCCGCCAAATGATTTCAATGGAGGAGGTTTTAGCAAAGGAGACAGTAAAAATACTGTGGACAATCCCGTAGTTTCTGTGGAGAACAAAGAAGCGCCAACCTATATGGAGTTGGTATATTCGCAACCGTCGGTAGATACGATACCGTTAGCTACCAAGCCCGCCTCTGAAAACAATAACAAACAAACATCAGCAGATTTAAATAATTCTCCAGCATCTGCAGTGCGTGGAGGATACTTGGCCAAGCCTTCCAATATTTATGCCGAACCGCGGACGGCAGAGCAAGTCTCTCCTCCCAATCTCACGACTCCACCTGTGAAACAACCCGTCTTGCAAGAGTTGCCAGTTCAACCGTCGGTTCAAAAAGAAGAAGAACCTTCTTTCGACATGCAATTGGTAATTAAAGATGAAGTTTCTAAAGCGGCGGATGCGCCTCGGGCTCTACAGACTCAGCATCCAGAAATGTTTTTTGCAGAAGACCCCGCGATGCGGGACGAAGCAGAGGAACAAAAACTTCGTGCTGCAGAACGAATACAGAAGTTACGTAATCTGTCGTTCAACGTAAATGCAGCCGATACCAACAATGAGTTTGAAACTGTGCCGGCATACATCCGCCGCAATTTAGAATTGTACAACACGGTAAGCCCTGCAGAAAACTTTTATAGCAGTCTAGAAGTAAAGGCAGACGATAACAATAATGGAAAAATCAGCACACTCAATACTTTCCTGGATGGAAAGAAGCTTGATTAAGAGCGTTGTGTTTTATCATAGTTTTTAGTTGTTGTATCCTTTAAAACAGGATAAATGTTAGCCCTCCCGGTTTTACCCGGGAGGGATTTTTTTGACGAGGATTTTGAAGGATTTGCAGGATTAATAGGATTAGAGAAGCTGCCAGTGGTGAGCTGCGAGCTACTAGCCGTTTGTTTCGATGAACTACGAACTAAGAACTAAAATGAACTGACTTACGACTTAAGACTTACGACTTCTTACCTCCGTTTAGGGCATTTTCGCAGTAGCGGGAGGTGTGGATGTATTTGTTGCTGCAATAATGGTATCGGCTGATATGGCAAAGCCCGTACCTGCCAGTTTTGCCCTATTGCCTTTGGCGGTAAAGTTTACGTAATCAACCAGGTCGTCTAACAAACCTGCAGCCACACTGTGCAATATTTTCCGGTTTTCAATTTTAGCTTTTTCACCGGTTTTGCCTTGCATAAAAGCTTCTTCAAAATTATTAAAGCCGGCTTCTACGTCCTTAATAGACGGTACAGGATTAGGAAAATCAGCATTGCTGCTCATAAATTTTATCACTGTGCGACCCAGATCTAAAAAGGCAGCATTGCTAAGGCCGCGGTAGTTTTTAAGAGCAATAGCCCTTCTTTTACTTTTCATATTTTTTTATTTAGTGGACGGAATAGGTTGTAAACTGCTGAACGGAAAATATTATTGCTCGCAACTGCGCAACAGGCTGCAATCCGGTGTATATGCGTATGAAAAAACCGGGCACTGTGTATTGTTTGTGGCATGCAGGTTTACAAAAATGCTACGCAACTGCGTATGGTGTTGTGCCGGCGCAGGTTTCATGAAAACAGGAAGCCCCATCATGAATTGTGACGGGGGTGTAATGGGCCATGACGCTTGTGTAATGAATCGTGAGCTTCTTGTAATGAATCATTACGGGTATATAATGAACCATGACGACCTCCTAATGAATCGTGACGCTTGTATAATGAATTATGATGACCTCTTAATGGATTGCGGCGGGTGTGTAATGAATCATTGAGGCTGCATAATGAGTTGCTGAAGAGATTGGTACCTGCAGATGCCTCCTACCGTCGGCATGACAAATCGAACGGGGTGCATTCTATTTCAATAGTGTGCAGTGCAATCGAACAAGGGATATTTGCAACAGCATTATTAATGCAACAATCATCAGGTGTATTGATTATTCATTTGATAACGCAATCATCGTCACCCCAAACCCAATCACTGTCACCCCAAATCCAATCACTGTCACCCCGACGGTAGGAGGGGACTGGAAGCCGCGTCAAAAGTAATTCTTTGTTTGCAGATGCCTCCTACCGTCGGCATGACAAATCGAACGGGGTGCATTCTATTTCAATAGTGTGCAGTACAATCAAACAAGGGTTATAGCAATAGCATTAATAATGAAACAATCATCAGTTGTATTGATTATTCATTTGATAACGCAATCATTGTCACCCCGACGGTAGGAGGGGACTGGAAGCCTGGAACTAGCGAAATGCAGGGTTGATTATGCGGAATAAAATTTTTGTACTGTAGAGCAAGCAATTAAAAAGCCCTGGCGTATTGCTGCGATTTTTTTATTAATTGTATTTTAGCAAAAAGATGAGTACAAAATATAAGAGCTTTCTAGTTAGCACGCACAAGTACGCTAACGCTCTTAGCCTGGCGGCATACTTGCGCTAATGCGGGGTAGTGATGGTTGTAAATGTCATAACAAATGGATTGGTATATTTTTATCATTAATTCTCACTTTACGATTTTAAGGACATCCTGATAGATTATTGTATATTGATCCCAGTACTAAATTAAATAATATCAATTGCTATTTTCTTTTGATTTTACTTTTTAATAATTATTGATGGATTGTTGAGACTTTCATTAAGAAGAACAGAGTTGTTAAATGCATTCAATGCAGTTTCCCAATCGTGATAAATTGTTTTGTTTCTAATTAATTCTTTTAACTCATAAGGAGTAAACTCCATCTCTTTTGTTGAAAGCAATCCACCATCGTCTAATATTAAAGTATTATTATCCTCTGCAAATGTTATAATAGCACAAAAAAACAATAGGATTTTTACCTTGCTTTCAAATATTGACCTCATCGTAACATATAAATAATATTCTTCTTTTACAATTGAGTTGTCTAACGAAACTTCCACAATTTCATCATTATAATTTTCCATAAATAATAGGTAAGAATTTCGGCCTTTTTCAATGTAATTAAAGCTAGAACTTTCTCTTTTTCCATAATTCTGCTTATCTATATCAACTTTTGGAACAGGGATGATATGAGAAAGTTGCAAAACATTTTTAATATTGTTTTGCAATTGCTTTATAAACTCAATACCTGAGATTGGTGTTTTGTACTTTAATGATAAATCAAACGACATTACTTTAACTATATATGGTTATTAAATTATTTTATTAAAAGTAAAATGAGTTTAGGGAAATATATTTTTAACGACACCGCTCTTATCAATAATCACCCATCCATCTTTTGTGTTTACCATAATTTTTGACACGATGCCTTGCTTTGGTATTTCAGATAATGGGCCATTCTTTGCAAAATCTATAAGTGTTTTACCAGAAACATTTTTCGCATCTACATAAATAGTTGCATCGGAATAGTTTGCATTTGACAATTGTGTCTCAGATTTACTTGCATGTTTTAACACTCCTGAAGGAGATTCACCAGTATACTGTTTTAAACTCGTAGGTTTACCTTGATAAACACCATCAATGCCCGGCATGTCCCGAATCTTCTGTCCTTCAAATGTGCCACCATATTTTTTTGCTATTTCTGTAGCTTGAATTCTCTCGTGTGCTGCCAATTTGTTAGGAACTATTGTACCTTCACCAACCTTCATCCCAGCTTTATATCCTAAAGCTCCACCTGTCACTCCACCACCAACTACCAATCCATCCCTTGCCCAACTATCTTCGTCAAGCCCCAAAAAATCGGCAAGTTTACTACCACCATAACTACCCACACCCCCACCAATTAACCCTCCACCCAAACGACATACAATTCCTAATGTAGAAAATCCTGCCCTTGCCAACGCACCCCAACCACCCAATATTCCCAATGCCATCAGTCCATAATCAACCCAGGCCGGAACTTCGGGGCTTATCTCTAAATAGGTGGTCTTTTTGCCGCCTATCCAGACAGTGGCAGCGCCATAGCCTATTTTTGCGCCACAGGTGGTTTTATCTCCCTTTCTTGCAGCAGGAAATTTACCAATAAATACATTACTGCTCCCCTGTGCTATTTGCGAAGTAGGATGTGGATTGCCTATGGGCGGCCCATTGCACGAAACAGGTGAAGTAACTACTGCTGCTTCCATATTTTCAACATATACTGTTGGCACGCCTTTGGCAATCGGCCCACAATCCGATCCTGGAATATGTTTGCCTACCAATTGGCCAACAGAACCACCAATTGACATACCTGTACATATAGCCGCACCAATTACCAAAGCTGCACCACCAGTACCCACTACCGCAACTGCAAAAGCTGCCCCAACCAACACACCCACTAACACACCAATCATTGCATTGCTGTGCTTTACCTGGTCACCCACCCGTGCTGCTTCTACTGCTTCATCCGCCATATCTTTCCAATTTAAATGAGTTGGCAATAGTTTTAAAGGTCTTCTCCAATTCGGGTTTATGCAAAGCCTCCATCATGCTCATAGTAATGCTATATCCTTTGTTTACCTCTGAAGCAATGCCCGTATTGCGCTTGTACACACACAAAGCCTGGTAATGGTGCATCAGTCCTGTTTCTGCTTTCCAGGTATGTTCCAACAACCAGCCTTTTGTTGCTCCTTCAAGCATTGGTATTTCTTTTTCCTGCAACAATGAGAATCCGGGAAGTTCTATAGGAAATCTGCTCAGCGCCATATCCTTGTAAGATTTAGCATCCTTTTTCTTGTCAAGCATTTCGGCATTCACTACAAGGCTTATTCCCGGCTTCCCTGGTTCATCAGAAGAGAGTATATGTAACGTTTGTTCAAACCATCCATCGGGTATCCAAAGGCTGGCATCGTTCATCCTATATTTCATTTGTTTATGTTTAGCAGTTTATCCTTACATTCTTTCCTTTCACTGTTGTATCTCCTTTAGTGGCATTTACTTCAACAACGTCCCCGTTTAAACTTGCTGACATTTTACCTTTGGCGGTTAAAACTTGAGCAGCTTCTACTGTAACTCCGGCGGCAGTGCTTTTTAAAATTGTATTACCCTGGCTTTGCGCATCGATATTTCCTCCTGCCTCTGTTGCGTCAATCTTTATTGCAAGCCCTTTTATGGTAATATTCTTTCCATCTATTACAATACTGCCTCCATCTGTTCCTACCTTCAAGGTTATTTTTTGTCCTGCTCCAATAGTGATGGCATTTTCTCCATCCAGCGTTATGTGCTGTAATTTGCTTTTATCTACCATGCTCATTGCACCCCCATCATCCAACCTCACTGTATGCCCACTCTTACTCGTCAAACTCTTTACATTATTGCCACCACCACCGCCGCTGCCATGATGCCCATGAAACACACTACCGGTAATGAATGGACGATCGGGATTGTTTAGTTCAAAATCTATCATTACCTGGTCGCCTACCTCGGGTATGGTAACAAGTCCGCGGTTTTTGGCCACATGTTCGCCACCACCGCCGGCATCGGGGGTAAGGGCCCGTATCCAATCTGTGGTTTGTTCGTCTTTTTGTTTCCAGCCAAGAAATTTTACTCTTACACGACCCTGGTTTTGCGGGTCTTTGTTGTCTATTACCTGTGCCAGCAACGGGTGCGTCTGCGGATTGGTAAACGCTATAGGCGGAGGAAAGGAGGCCGAAGAAAGAATGGCTTCAAATTCATTTTCATACTTGCCAGCGGCACTGTAGTGATGCTGTATAGAAATAATGCGAATGGGACTATGTGAGGCCGACTGGCCTTGGCGCTTAAATTCTAAACTTGCCAAGGCACCTACATGTAGCCCGTACTCTGTAGAGCTGCCTTTAATGGTATAGAGACTGGCTGCCACTCCTGCAGAACGGGCCTTGCTCATGGTTTCCAGCAGGCCTTTGTCTGCTGCCATGGTAGACGGTCCGGCTTGCGCTACTGCTGTAAACAAAGAATTGGATTTTTCAAACGCTCTTTTAGCATAAGAACCTACTCCTTCAGTATTTTCATTGGTAGCCTCATCCATTGGTTTGTTGTTGGTGGCATCATAATCAAAAATGCCGCTCTGCACTGCTGCCACCTTCACACCCATGGCTATTTTATAACAGTTTTGTCCGTACACCAGTTTAAAAGATTCGCCTTTGGTAGGCTTGCCAAAGATTAGCCCTTCTTCAGTGTAGTAAAGCCATTGGCCGGTTTCTGCAGCCAGGCGTTTCAGGAAATCCCAATGGCTTTCATCAAAGCAGCATACATAGTTAATAGGAATCGTAAAAAAAGGGTCTGCCTTTACTTCGCCCTTTACATTGCTCATGGGGGTGCAAATGTCTTCTGCTATTTCCTTCAGACTTTTCTTATAAAAACTCTGGTAATGCGGTGCACCTTCCAATACCATGGTGGCGCTATAGCAGGTAAGTGCAATGATGCCTTCTGCCATTGCCTCTTCTTCCATATCTATAGAGGCAATTATAAATTTGCCTTTGAGGTTTCTGCCATCGGGGTTGTTTTTATTCATCAATATCAGTTCTACTACCTGTCCCAACAGCGATTGCGTTTCCTGCTCCAGCAACATATCTCCATGTTTCTGTAATAAATCATGATGAAAGCGCAGCACCAGTTTATTGTGCTCGCCAATTTTTTGGGTTATCTCTGCAGATAGTATAGGGCTGATGATTTTGCCATTAATATTTACTTCAGCAGTAACTTTTACGGGCACTATTGTGGCCGTAGCCTTATCAAGACTGTCTTTAAGCTCTTTCCCCATTTTTATAACCTGCAAAGCCTGTTGCACTTTGGTCATGTTTTCTTTTGCTTTGCCAGTTACTATGCCCAAAATACTGCCGGCAACATCTGCAGCGCCATTAATTGCCGGATCTTTTTTTAAAACGGATAGTTGCGCTATAGCCTCCAAACCCTTTTTAACTTTATTTATGTTTTCCTTAGCTCTGCCTGTTGCTATTTCCGAAGCACTATCAGTAAATTTTATAGTATCACTCAATTCGGTAGGGGGCACATTAGAAGATTTTTTCTGGGCATTATTTGCAGTATCTGCAGCAGCGGCATTGTCTGCTGCCTGTTTTTTTTCGGCAGCGGCTTTTGCATTTGCGGCCATCTCGGCCTCCATAGAAGGAGATATGAATGACATAGGCAAGTTTTGAGTGATAAGTTATAAGTGATAAGTTATTTGAGTAAAAAAGCGTTTTAAACAATAGCGCTGTCAGTATTCAAATAAATGATTTGAATGCGCCAATGCAATTAGGTTCTTCCAGCTAATTAATGACCAGAAAAAAATGTTGGTGTGTCTTGTAAGGGAGTATAAGAAATTGTGTAAAGCAACCCCAGCCAAAAACCATTGCATAGTAGCGCAACAGCCCTTACCCAGGGTTGCTGAAATGTGTTGGTGCAAAAATCCTATGTGTTCTGGTCGAACGTAAGATTTGCGCTTCCCTCTGTAGTGGTCTTGGGGGAAATAACTACCGTAATCTTGTACGGTGTTTCGTCTGCTGAATTGTAGCTGGATGAATAGTAAGTGATAGAGCATTCTTTGTAAGATGTCTTCACCAACTGCCCTTCATCATGCGTGTTGAAGAGAACCAAATCAGCGTCAAAACGCTTGCGACTGTTTGCATACTTTTCGAAAATTGCAGTGGTGTCGCTTGTTCCTTCAATTACAAATTTTGCATCTGCTTTGGTGGCATATGCTGTAACGCGGTTCCATTGGTCTACAGGTTTCAAAGATTCGAAACTTGCCTGGAACACATTGTACTTCTTACCATCAAGGGTAAGCTCGGCTAATTTTCCCGCTGTACTGGCCATGAAAATTGATTTTGTGTGTTAAAAAATAAAATGACATACAAGTCTACATTATATCTTAATCATCACAAAAAATAAGATTGAGAATGCTGCTTTTTAAGCATCTTGTAAGACATATTTCCTCCTCTCACATACACGAAATTGCGCAGTACTTTAATATAAAAGAAAGAGCTATGTAGTATTAAAATAATTAATAAGCGAGACAGATATTTCTTTTTGTAATTTATGTAAAGTTGTTTTTTAAATAAACCAAAGTTGCCCGGCGGAGGATTTTGTATTTTAGCAAAAAGATGAGTATGAAATATGAAAGCTTCCGGGTTAACAAGCACAAGTACGCTGGGCTCGTAGCTTGGCTGCATACTTGCAGCAGTACGGGGTAAACAAATCAAACATGGAAAAGCTATATAAAATATTTGCAGACTTTAATAATGCTGACTTCAAAGGCAGAGTTAGATTGAATACAAATGGTTCCTTGAATGATATAAAAGCGCAAAACATAATTCTTGTACCAGGGATGATTGTTCAGTTAGATGATAATGACGAGTTTTCGAATCTCAGGATTTATTGAGTTTTCAGAGGAAGAAGATATATGGGTAGCTACAATAGACTGGCATGCATTGAAAAATAAATAAGACTACAGCATTCAGAATACTTGAGCCAGCGAGGAGAAAAAAAACGTTCAATAATGGCATTGAAAATAATTTATACAACCGCTTTACTCTTAAATAATTTAATCTGCAGCTTATTTTTAGGTATAATATTTTTAGGAAGCCCGGCCAATAATACTGAAGCATTAAATCCAATATCAGATTCACAGATTGTCATTGGGCGGGTTTTATACGGATTTGCTATCAGCTTATTTTTTTCACTCTTTACTTTATTAATAAGCTATGGGTTTAAAAGAAAGTTTCAATTAACTGGGAGTAGTCTTAAAAAAATATTCCTATTTCAATTATTGTTGTTTTTAATTATTTACGCCTCAGTGCATATATACCTTGCTTTAGTATACTAGTTTTTAGCAATCGGTCAGACGAGGACGTCAGACCGGTCCGACGTCCTCGTCTGGTGTCGTCTTCCCAGGTGATATCCCGATGCATTACTATGCGAAATGGTAATCAGGCTCACTTTTTAAATACAATGAAACTGATTTAATTCGTAAATTGGAAGGTCGCGAATAAGTAAATGCAATGATATAATTTACAAAATTATTAGTTCGATGGAGAATTCAATTAATTACAAAAACATTGACATCTATTATTCTTATTTAATTGATCAGTATGGGTTCTCCCTTTTTCAAAAAAGAGAATATCAAAAATTTTTCGGAAACTTTGAAGTCATTTTGATTGGAGAGTATTTTTCCTTGCGCTATTATATAGACAGGAATTATGCTTCAGTAGAAATCGCCAATTTGAAAATGGACAAATGGTTGGACTTGTCATTTTTAGAAGATTTAATATATACCCCGGAAGCAATTAATGCGAGAACTGGTTTAGAAGACAGCATTAGTCGCACTAATTCATTAAATGATTTTATTAAAAGAGACTTTGATAAAATTTGCAAATATTATAATGATGCAAATTATGAAGATACAATCATGAAAATTAATGAAGGCTTAAACAAACAATTTTACATAAAGCATCCGAACGCAAATCGTGTTTGAGAAAGAAGAGGTGGAAAGTTTTCCCTAACTAGCGCAAGAGTAGTTTTTTTAAAATCATGAAACTGGCGCAAGAATGCGGTGATAGCTATGAGTGGTGGCGTTCTTGTGCCCGCAGTATAAACCATAACCTCATCCGTTCAATCAGAAAAATCTGCGTTCTATTTCGCATTCATACAAAAAAAACTGCGTAGCCATTTTACTGGCCACGCAATGTGGATTTCTACTCTCTCAAACTTTAGCAGGGAATAATATGGGGATTAAAAGGGAATTTCAGTGATGTAAGTTTATGCTGCACGGTTGGATAATGAAAACACAACCGTTACGCCATTGTTTTCTTCTGTTTCCAAACCAATATTGCCGCCAGACTTCCTGGCCACGTCTACAAAATGCACCAGGCTATTCATATAACTGCTGTACGCAAATGCACCGTTGTTTTTAATGCGTATCAGGTATTGGCCAGCAATAAACTCAGTCTCTACTCTTATGCAGCAACTGGAAGTTCTGTAAATGGCATTGCTAAGCAGGTTGCCAATAATATAAGCAAGCGTATTTTCTTCTGCAGGCAACACAACATTTTTAGGTACATCATTAATGATGAAACTTTTTTTGCTGTTTGCAAGCGGTAAAAGACTTGCCTGCAATTTTTTTACAAGTGCATGCAAAGGTGTAGAAAAGCTAAGGCTGGGTAAAGG
The DNA here is from genome assembly GCA_047602295.1 of Chitinophagaceae bacterium. GTDB lineage: Bacteria > Bacteroidota > Bacteroidia > Chitinophagales > Chitinophagaceae > JACMLD01. The sequence goes on from JASGHP010000001.1 coordinate 1,668,908, forward strand.
GGTTACTGCGGAAAGAGCAGGGGATAAATGGCTTTTCATAAAAATGCGCTTTTAAATTTGATGAATAGGGTGGTTTTTCACAGTTGTACAATGAGTGTAATAAAAGTCTTTTTTCTAGGGCCGGTTAGTTTTCAAAGGTGGGGGTTCCGGGTTTTCACAGGCTTTAAAAAGTTAGGGTGGTTAAGGATATTGGCGATTATTATTTATCAGCTTGACTGTACAAAGATGAGATCTTAGAAGGCTGAAAAAAATAGAATTAGGTATGATCTTTATATAGACCTAAGTCTAATACTTGTAGTATAAAATCTACTTTTGCCTGCCGCAGGTTGTTTTTATGGGCATATTGTTGCACGCGGAGTGGACTATTGTGCCTCGGTTTATCTTAGAAAATGGGTAATACCTGTGTAAGCAACTATGGCACGTTAATTCGCTATAGATTACTGGTTTAACTCACAACAACAAGGGTTTATAACCCAACTAATGCAATTACTATGGCAACAATTCTGATTACAGGCGGCACAGGAATGATTGGCCGGGAGCTGGTAAATTTGTTAACAGACCGGGGACATGCTATTATAATTGCCACCCGCAACCCAAAGCGGGAGGCGTCCAATCAACAAGGAGTATCTTTTGCCAGGTGGGATATTAAAGCGCAAACCATAGAGGCTTTTGCCATAGAAAAAGCAGATTATATTATTCACCTGGCGGGTGCCGGCGTGGCAGATAAGCGGTGGAGCAAAAAAAGAAAAAAGGAAATTGTTGAGAGCCGCACGCAAAGCAGTGCGCTGCTGGTAAATGCATTGAAGACATATAAACATACTGTAAAAGCAGTGGTGAGTGCTTCTGCTATTGGATGGTATGGGCCAGACCCGGCAGTTCCCAATCCTCACCCGTTTGAAGAAAATGCCAACCCCAACGAAGATTTTTTAGGAGAAACCTGCAGGCTATGGGAAGAAAGCATCAGCCCTGTTGAGCAGTTGGGCATAAGACTGGTGAAACTGAGAACAGGTATTGTATTGTCTGATACAGGAGGTGCCTTAAAAGAGTTTTTAAAACCATTGCGCTTTGGTATTGCGGCAATCCTTGGCAGTGGCAAACAAATAGTAAGCTGGATACATGTGGATGATCTTTGCCGCATTTATTTAAAAGCGATTGATGATGAACAGATGAGTGGAGCTTACAATGCAGTAGCCCCAAAACCTGTTAGCAACAAAACATTAACGCTCGATTTAGCAAAGGCAGTAAAGAACAAATTTTTTATACCGATGTATGTGCCATCATTTGTATTGAAAATGGCTTTGGGTGAGATGAGCATAGAAGTATTAAAAAGCGCTACCGTATCTGCCAATAAAATAAGAAGTGCGGGTTTCAATTTTGTTTATCCAACCATTGAAGCTGCCATCAATCAATTGGTGAAAAAGAAATAGCAACGCTATTGTTCCTGCGGTATCATTTTAGGCGGCTTCATAGGTGGTATCACCAATTCAGGACTTAGATCTGGCAAAGAAGACTTTAATTTCTCTCCGCGATAAATAGTAGTGTCAACAAAATACCAATGTTTTCCATCGTCTTCTGAAATAGCAATGAGCGTTGTTTCCAGTATTACTTTGCTGGCCATAAATTTCAGTTCAGTAGTTTGGGGTAAAGTGGTTTGCAATTGTTTTTTGTAGGTAACAATTTTGCCGGGGTCGCCAATAGTAACCCGTTTAATTTCTGCACCAAACTCTTTCATGAATTTATTAATGGTATCTCGGGCCACCATCATTTTAGTTTTGCCACCCGCATCTGCCAATAATTTAGGAGGAAGATAAGATGCTAGTTTGTCTACATCTTTATCCAGCACAGCTCTTGCCATATCCATAGCCTGCACTTTTATGGTAGTAGCCATGTTCTGGCTATAGGCAATATTGCCTGCAACAACCAGGCATGTACAAAGCAAAAATATTTTAGTGAGCATTTTTTTCATTGAAATGATAGTTTTCAGTGGTAGTTTGTTTTCATTTATGTTACCAGCATTATACTTCGTGGCATCTTCGTTGTGTCACTCTCTTGTACTGTATATTTTCATGGCATCTGCTGGTTTACAATCAACCTCCCTAACTAATTCAAACAGTTTTTATAAATCCCTTCTCTTGTTAATCCAGAAACATAAACCCCAGGTAATAAAAATGAGTATAAAGGTATACACCACATGGTACTTAACTGCGTCTAAAGATGCCTGGTAGGCTTTTTCATCAAACCTGCTAAAGAATGCAGGTCGCGGAATGAGCCTGTGAGAAATATTAAGTGGAAAAAAGCGACCAATCTCTGAATGCAATTTCACCCGGATAAGGTTATAAGCAATTGGCTCAAGCATGATGAAATAAAAAGCGAAAATGGCCAATGCTATAAATGATTTTCTTACCAGCAAACCCACCAGGAACGCCAATGATAATTGTGAAAAAGTTTGCAATGCAAAAAGGCCGATATAATACACCATGCCCCATTTGTTAACCGTACTGCCGGCAGTAGCATGTGTGTTGCCAATACCAATTATTAAAGCAACTATAGCGTACAATGCAGTTACAATGCCGGATAAAATCAATACGCCCATTAACTTGCCGGTCATAAAATCCTTCCTGCTCCAGCCATCAATAATATTTTGGCGGTTGGTTTTATAGGTATACTCATTTGTTACAAGCATTATAACCACAATGGCAGGTATAAAAACAAAAACAGAGGAGAAGTACGCTACTGTTTTCCATGCTTCCGGAAACGCGAACGGATTGCCCAGTAAAGCTTTTACAATTTTTCCGGTAGCATTTTCTTTTTCTACAATATCATAATACTGGTATACCAGTATGCTGTTAATAGCAGGATAAGTGAGTGCAGTAATGCCCATTACCCACCAGAAAGCGGGATAATTTTTTATTTTAAGCCATTCAGTTTTTGCAATAGAAAACATGTGGTAGAGGTTTGCAGTATTAATTGTTGGTAAGTTCAAAGAAGCGGGCTTCCAGTCTTTTCTTTTTTAATAGCAGGTGATTAAGCACAACGCCATTATTGAAACAGTATTGATTGATGTCTTGCAGGTTTGCCTGTCCTTTGGGTAAAGTTACCTGTGCAAAACCATCTTCTATAGATACACTGCCCCGACCATAAGCTTTTAAACATGCAGTCAATGCCTGCAGGTTGTTGCTGCCCAGTTCTACAATGTCTTCGTCGGCCAGCACATCGCTAACACTGCCTGTAGTAACCAACTTTCCTTTTTTTAGAATGGCTACATGCGTACAAACTTTTTCCACTTCATCCAGCAGGTGGCTTGCCATAATGATAGTATGGCCCATTTTGTTCAATTCAATCATCAGCGCTCTTATTTCGGCAATGCCTACAGGGTCAAGGCCATTGGTAGGTTCGTCCAATACCAATACCTGCGGGCTGCCCAGTAAAGCACCCGCAATGGCCAGGCGTTGTTTCATGCCCAGGCTGTATGTGCTGAAGCGACTATTGCGTCGTTCATACAATTTTACTTTTTCCAGTACACTCTCTATGTCTTCAACAGAGCCGCGGTGGCTGATGCTGCGTGTAATAGTAAGGTTATTTACTGCTGAGAGATAATGATAGAAGTTAGGCGTCTCTAGTAGAGAACCTATTTTTTTTCTTTGCTCGGGAGAACCGGGATGGCCAAACCAGAGAAAGTTGCCTTTGTCTGCTTTTAATACATCCAGTATGATGCTAAGCAAAGTGGTTTTGCCACTGCCATTAGGCCCCAGCACACCAAACACACTGCCCTGGGGTATTTCGAAAGACAAATCGTTCAAAGCCTGAATTTTTCCATAGGCTTTGCTAATGCCATTGAGGGTAAGTACTGCCACAGAAATAAAGTTTATATAGGGAAGATAGGTATAAAACAAAAAGAAAGAAGTAAATAAAGAAGAATGTTCAAAAACCTCTTTGAACGGTAATGATTGTTAAAGAGAATTAAATATCCTTTTGACGTCCTCGTCTGACGAACTACAAAAACAATAGAGATGCAATAATAAATTAGAAAGTTTAGTTTTTACCCGGAGACACAAAAGGAAAATACTTTTGCACTTCATCTTTTTTGTTTCTAAACCCGTCTTCAATTTTAGTGCCGCGCATTTCTATTTCACCATATGGCCAATCCATACACGGGCCAGGTGCATTGAGACACTCATGATTATCGCTGGGAATATACAGCCTTACATTGTTGCCAATAATTACAGAACGAAAAGTATTTAAATAGTTTGGATTTGCAGAGGCAGGCAAATAGCGCTTGTCTTTTAATGGAAGCAGCCAGCAATCGCCCAGGCTGAATGGATACACTGCTTCTTTCTTGTAAGCACTGGTTGTATAATGGAAACATAGAAATATAGTGAGTAAGAAAAAAAAGACAGGAGAGATTTTCCATTCTTTTTTATATAAACTTGTAATCTCTAAGAATGGTAATACCATGGCAAGTATTAGATACGGTAGGCCAAATCTATGCTCGGGAGAATTGTAAAACCATATGCATACGCCAATATAATAAATGCACCACAACAAAAAAGAGTAAACTGAAATCTTCTTCTTAAACAATGGAAAAAGGAGCCATGCAAATACGGAGAGAAGAGAAAATACGGCGATTAAAAGTGCAGAAAATAGATCTTTTAAATGGTAGTTGTACCAAACTTTTGCGAGCTCTGCAATATTCATTTTTTGCATGGTAAAAAAGTCGACCGTAACAGTTCGGGGGCCATACTTTGAGAAGATGTAATCCAGTTGTATTACATTATGCGGAACAGTCCAGTCTGTAGCAATTAGATTGGTGCCAGGAACGGGGTAAAGAAAATATCCGCTCAATATAAAATTCCTAAGCAGCCAAGGGGTTAAAATTAAAATCGCTATTAAGCTGCTTTTTAGAAAAGTAGCCAGTGTTCTTTTTTTTATTATGATAAAATAAACAAATGGTAAAAGAAGCAAAGCAGGAATAGCTGAAAGTTTGGCTGTTACTGCAAAACAGGAAAGAATAATAACAGGAAAGTAATGCTGGAATTCTCTTTTGTTATCATTGATAAGTTCACTCGTTCTTAGTCCGCAGTAAATGAGCAAAACTCCTGGTAATAGATCTGATGATGGTGAGCTGATATTGATTAATGTTAGCCTAAGTGATAATGCAACAGCAACAAACATCACTAATTTACCCAGGAAGCCTTTTTGCAGAAAAAGCAAGTGTAAAAACCATGTATAAAATATAATAACTAATACGCCATTTAAAGGATATAGAGCCTGGCCTGTTAAGTCTGTTAAACTCCATGCAGCGCTAATAATAAAACTTGCAGGATTGAAGGCAAGCCTGCCATGTACATTGGCAAGCCCCGGCACTATTTTAAATTGCTCATACCAACGAATAGCTATGTAATGATAGCCGCCACTATCTACATTAAGCGGAGGGACGATCCAATAAGCAAACAACAGGGATAGGAAAAGGATGATAAAAGCAATTTTCTCTTTATTAAAGAAAAATCGAAATAAATAGTTGCCCTTTTGTAAAAAATCTTGCCGTATATTTTTTCTGCTGTAGGTTAAGATTATAATCGGCATGAATGGTATAAGTGCGAAATAATTAACCGGAACAAAAAAAGATAGTAAGTTAAAATAAAGAAAGCTGGACGCGAGCCCTAACATGAAAGTTTCAAAAAAATTGCAGCGTATATCAACACGCAAAACTTTTTTGATTGCAATTTCTGCACCTATGCCAAGGGCATAAGTTGCTAAAAATAAAAGGCATGAAACCAAGGCCAGTATAACCATGATTGATTGGCTATTTAAAATGCCAATATAACGGCTTAATAGCAAACATCATTAATTTCTTACGGGTTTGCCGGTTTTTAGCACGCCTTGTATTCTTTCCAAAGTTTTTTTCTCACCTGTCAGGCTAAGAAATGCTTCACGTTCCAGGTCTAACAAATACTGTTCGGTTACCAGTGTTGGTTCGCTCAAATCGCCACCGCACATTACATACGCCAGTTTTTTTGCTACAAGGCTATCATGTTCTGTTGCATAGTTAGCCACCTTCATACCATTGATGCCAGCATATAAAGCACCCAATGCAGAGCGGCCCAATACTTTTACATCAGTTCGTTGTACAGGTTGCGTGTAACCGGCATCAAATATTTCAATAACAGCTTTCTTTGCATCGGCAATTCTCCTGTTCTGGTTCATGCTTATTTCATCATGCCCTTTTCTCAGGATGCCCATATCGAAACCCTCAACAGCAGAAGTAGCTACTTTGGCAGTTGCTATATTTAAGAAACGGTTTTTTAATGTGATGGTTTCCGGCTCGTCTTCGTGCATTTCATCTGCAGCACGCAATGTAAATTCTTTGGTGCCACCACCGCCGGGTATCAATCCAACTCCTAATTCAACCAAGCCAATATATGTTTCGGCAGAAGCGCAAACTTTATCGCTATGCAAACTTAATTCGCAAGCGCCACCCAGGGTCAGCGCATGCGGTGCTACTACTACCGGTACGGCAGAATACCTTGCACGCATCATCGTGTTTTGGAAAAGACGGATGGCCATGTCCAGTTCATCATATTCCTGTTCAATGGCCAGCATAAAAATCATACCCACATTGGCGCCTGCAGAAAAGTTTGCGCCTTCATTGGCTATTACCAGGCCTTTGTATTTTTCTTCTGCCAATGCAATGGATTTTTGAATGCCTTCCAGCACCTCGCCTCCAATGCTGCCCATTTTTGTGTACCACTCTAACCCAAGTACATCGCCTCCCAAATGGTAAGTGCGACAAGCACTATTTTTCCAAACGGTTTCATTTTCAAAATTCTTCATCACAATAAACGCATCGCCACCAGGCAAAGGCTTATATGATTTGCTGCTCACGTCGTAGTATAAACGTTTTCCGTTCTCAACTTTATAGAATGAGCTAAAGCCACTGGCAATCATTTCGTCAACCCATGGGGCTGCTTTATACCCAGCCTTCTTCATGGCTTCCAGTGTTTTTGCAACGCCCAGTGCATCCCAGCTTTCAAAAGCGCCAATCTCCCAGCCAAAGCCAGCCATCATCGCATCGTCTACGCGGTATATTTCATCGCTTATTTCAGGAATGCGGAAAGAAATATAAGAGAAGAGGCCATAGTGAAAGTGACGGTAAAATTCTCCGGCTTTATCCTGTCCGGCACACAAAGCTTTCAACCTTGTTTTTAAATCTTCAATTGGTTTAGCAGCTTCCAGTGTAGCAAATTTTGGTTTTACACGCGGGCCATATTCAAGTGTTTGCAGGTTAATTGTAAGAATTTCTTTTTCGCCACCACTACCTTTAGTTTTCTTGAAAAAGCCCTGCCCGGTTTTATCGCCCAACCATTTGTTTTCAACTAATTTATCCAGCCATGCGGGAATATTAAACGTAGCTCGTTGTTCGTCTGTGGGGCAATTGTCTGCAACGCCTTTGGCAACTTTCACCAATGTATCAATGCCCACTACATCTGCAGTTCTGAATGTAGCAGATTTAGGCCTGCCAATAACAGGACCTGTTAAAGCATCTACTTCGTCAATGCTCAATCCCATTTTCTCTACCAGGCCAAAGATTGCCATGATGCCATACACGCCAATACGATTGGCAATAAATGCCGGGGTGTCTTTGCAGAGCACAGTTGTTTTGCCAAGATAAAGATCTCCATAGTGCATGAGGAAATCTATAACCGCCGGGTCTGTATATGGTGTGGGAATGATTTCTAACAGGCGCAGGTAACGTGGCGGATTAAAAAAGTGTGTTCCGCAAAAATGCTTTTTAAAATCATCGCTTCTGCCTTCTGCCATTAAATGAATGGGGATACCAGAAGTGTTGGAAGTGATTAATGTACCGGGCTTGCGATATTTTTCGACATCTGTAAAAACAGATTGTTTGATATCCAGTCTTTCTATTACTACCTCTATCACCCAATCGCAACCGGCAATGTCTTTCATATTATCTGTGAAGTTACCGGTCTTTATTTTTTTGATAACGTCTTTATTGTAGACAGGAGAAGGGCTGGATTTAATAGCCGCGGTCAATGCGTCATTTACAATCCTGTTTTTTACAGAAGGATGATCCAATGAAATTCCTTTTGCGGACTCTGCAGGAGTTAATTCTTTTGGCGCAATATCCAGTAACAATACCTGCAGACCAATGCCTGCAAAATGACAGGCAATGCGACTGCCCATAACACCACTTCCCAATACTGCAACTTTCTTAATGATTCTCTTAGACATAGCAAAAGTGTAAATTAGTTAGTTAAACAACTATTTAGACCGAAGGTAGTATAAAAATTGTTTCTGTCATAGCGTTTAGTAAAAAGCAACTTATTCTTTAACTAATTGACCGCCTAATGATACAGCACTCCAATCTATCCCGGATTTGCCGTTAAGCGTAAGTTGCTGCATATTTCTTTTCAGCAATTCAGCTAAAGGCATTGTTTGATCTACAGACGCAGCCTGCTGCAATACCAGGTTCATATCTTTCAGACCTAATTTAGCCGTGAAGGCAGCCGGTTCAAATTGTTGCTTTAAAATGATGTTGCTGTAATTCTGGTACAATGGAGTATTGAAGAGAGTTTGAGAAAACATTGCCCACATAGCATTTGCGTCGACGCCGCTCTTGTTGGCCATTGCAGCACTTTCTCCGATAGCTTCTAATGCAGATGCAATTAAAAAATTACCACAAAGTTTTACTGTGTTAGCGGCAGTAATTGTATCACCAAAATCAAACACGCCTGCTGCACCGGCATCTTTTAATAAAGGTTCAATTTTTTTTCTTACTGTCTCATTACCGGAAATAACAAAATTGAGCTTGCGTGCCATTGCCGCTTCAGGTCTTCCAAAAACAGGCGAGGCTAAATAGTGTAAACCTTTAGCACTATGCAACTCCGCTAATATTTTAGCCGTTTCTGGTAATATCGTGCTCATGGAAACATGTATAGAACCTTCAGCAAGCGATGACGTTAACTCTTCACTCACAGCTTTAATGGCTGCATCATCTGATACAATGGTAAAAACGATTGATGCTTCTTTTGCAAGTGCAGCAACGTCTTTACAAACGATTGCTCCCTTTGCTGCTAACGGTGCAGTTTTTGAAACTGTTCTATTGTACACATAAAGTTCATGCCCGCTTTCTTTTAGATTGATGGCGATTGGTGTACCAAGGCTACCCAACCCAATAAAACCTATTTTCATTTTTCTAAATGTTTTTTAATTAACTCACGCCACTTCCATTATCAATATCATTGCCGGGTTTTACAAAATGAAGTTTACCTGCTTTGTCTTCGGCCATTAATATCATGCCATTGCTTTCTATACCACGCATTTTGCGAGGGGCAAGATTGGCAACCACTACGACTTGCTTACCGATGATTTCCTCCGGTGTAAAATGCAATGCAATGCCAGATACAATGGTTCTTTTTTCAAAACCCAAATCAATTTCAAGTTTTAATAACTTATCCGCTTTCGCTACTTTCTCCGCAGCCAGTATGGTGCCTACTTTTAAATCAATCTTTGCAAAATCATCAAACTCTATTGCAGGTTTTACCGTAACAGGCTGTTCTGTTGCAGCAGCGGGTTCATTGTTTTGTTTTTCTGTAGCACTCACAATTTTATTTTTATTCAGTTTTTCTATTTGTGCATTTATTTCTGTGTCTTCAATTTTTCTAAACAAAAGTTGTGGCTCACGCAGGCTATAGCCAACACTCAGCAGGTTTGTTTTACCGGCATTTTCCCAATCCAGTATTTTCTCTACCACTTTCATCATGTGCAGCATTTTCTTTGCTGTATCAGGCAAAAAAGGATTGATAAGGATGGCAAGATTAGCTGTAAGCTGCAGGCAAATGTGCAGGCAGTTGTCAATCAATTCCTGTGCTTTGGGATTTTCAGGCAATCTTTTGGCTACAATCCATGGCTCTTTCTCCTGCATGTATTTATTACCCTTCCTGGCAAGATCAATTATCTCAAAAAGCGCATCCCTGAATTTATATTGCTCAAGCAGGTTTTCTACTTTTGTTTTGCTTTCTTTTATATCATTCAATAAAGCGGCACCCTTATCATCCAGTACTTCTTTGTGCAATGCAGGCACTTTTCCATTGCAAAGCTTGTGCATCAATACAAAAGCACGGTTTACAAAATTGCCAAAGATGGCTACCAGTTCACTGTTATTCCTGTCCTGGAAATCTTTCCACGTAAAATCGTTGTCCTTTGTTTCCGGGGCATTGGCGCATAAAACATAACGCAAAGCATCTTGCTGGTCCGGAAAATCTTTCAGGTATTCATCTACCCAAACCGCCCAATTGCGACTGGTAGATACTTTATCGCCTTCAATATTTAAAAACTCGTTAGCAGGCACATTGTCTGGCAAAACAAAATTGCCATGTGCTTTCAACATTGCCGGAAAAATAATGCAATGGAAAACAATATTGTCTTTGCCAATAAAATGAACCAGCTTGGTATCATCCTTGCACCAGTAATCGGCCCATTTATCAGTTAGTTCTTTGGTAGCAGAGATATAACCAATAGGTGCATCGAACCACACGTACAATACTTTGCCAACGCCTTCCACTTTTGAACCGTCAGATAAAGTATACAGCACATCATCTGGTAAAGGAACTTTAATGCCCCAGTTGCTGTCGCGTGTCATGGCACGGGATTGAAGGCCGCTATCCAGCCAGCTTTTGCATTGGCCATACACGTTATTCTTCCACTCTTTATGACCTTCAATGATCCATTCTTTTAACCATGGCTCATAATTTTGTAATGGGAAATACCAGTGCTTGGTTTTCTTTTTTACCAATGGCGAATCGCTTAAAGCGCTATGCGGGTTAATCAGCATTTCAGGGCTTAACGTAGAGCCGCAGCGTTCACACTGGTCGCCATAAGCATTGGGGTTACTGCACACCGGGCAGGTGCCTACAATATAACGGTCAGCCAAAAACGTTTTTGCTTTCTCGTCATAGTATTGTTCAGATTCCCGTTCTTCAAAAAGTCCATCATCGTACAACCGCTTAAAAAAAGCGGATGCTGTATCGTGATGCACTTTATTAGAGGTGCGACTGTAAATATCAAAAGAGATGCCCATTCCGTGCAGGCTTTCTTTAATAAGTGCATGGTACTTGTCTACCACCTGTTGCGGCGTAATACCTTCCTTCATGGCCCTGATTGTAATAGGAACACCATGTTCATCACTGCCGCCAATAAATTTGATATCGCGTTTTTGTGCACGTTGGTAACGCACATAAATATCCGCCGGCAGGTAACATCCCGCAAGGTGACCAATATGCACGGGCCCGTTTGCATAAGGAAGGGCCGCAGTTACCAATATTCTTTTGTAATCTTTCATTGTTTTAATCTCTTTTTGTACCAGGCTTTTGAATAACTATTTAGCTTTTGTTGCGTCGCACTCTTGTGCTTTTACAGCTATGAGCAACGCCTGTCTGCAAAAATACCTTAATTAGCACCAACGCCAAAATGGGTGATTTCCGATACCTTTAACGCATGAACCGTAAACATTTTCTTTCTTCCATGATAGCCATCAGTGCAAGCTTGCCTGTATTGGGCAATGAGCAGCATAATGCCGATGATGAAGATGGTGGCGCTATCATTAAAATACCTAAATATCTGAAGCCGGGTGATACCATTGGCATTACCAGTTGCGCCGGATATATCACCATGCAGGATGTCCAATCATCTATGCAGCAAATGCAAAACTGGGGCTTTAAAATAAAATTGGGCAATACCATTGGCAGACGCGATTTCACTTTTGGTGGAACCGATGAAGAAAGAGCAGCAGACCTGCAACAGATGATGGATGATGATACCATTAAAGCTATTATGTGCGCCAGGGGTGGTTACGGCGCAGTGCGCATTATAGACAAGCTTGATTTTAGCAAATTTTTGCTACATCCAAAATGGATTATCGGGTTTAGCGACATTACTGTTATACACTCGCACCTTAACCGCAATTATGGTATCGCCTCCATTCACTCTAAAATGTGCAATAGTTTTCCGGATGATTGGGCAAAAGCAGAACCTGTGCAGATTGATTCTATTCTTTCCATTAAGCAAGCACTGGTAGGAGAGAAAATGAAATACACTGCAGCCCCTAATGAAAAGAATAGAATTGGTGTAGCAGAAGGTCAATTGATTGGCGGTAATTTAAAAACACTGGAGTCGCTGGCCGGCAGCAAATCTGATATTATTACCGATGGTAAAATACTGTTTGTGGAAGATACGGGAGAATACATGTATAGCATAGACCGCATGTTCTGGGGTTTAAAAAGAACCGGTAAGCTTGCCAACCTGAAAGGATTGATTATTGGTGGTTTTAAAGTAAAGCCAGATGATAGCCCCGATGATAATTTTGGAAAAACCCTGCAGGATATAGTGCTGGAGAAATTAAACGGTTATCATTATCCTGTTTGTTTTGATTTTCCGGTTGGCCATCAGAAAAACAATTATGCATTAAAATGCGGCGTGCAGCATCGTTTGGAAGTAAAACAAGATGAGGTAAGTTTAACAGAAACAGTTGCAAAAACAAAAAGCAGTGTTCCCAATTCTGGTAGCAGACCTGGTGAACAATAACATTATCTAACTAATTTGATGATATGATTAAGTTACCGCCTTATTTGCAAAAAGGAGATACCATTGGTATTACTTGTCCTGCTGGTTATATGGCAGCAGAGAAAGCACAAGCTTGCATAGACACATTGCACGAATGGGGTTATAATGTAATGGTGGGCAAAACGCTTGGCAGCGCATCCACCAATTATTTTTCCGCAACGGATGAAGACAGGGCAGATGAGTTACAGGCTATGCTGGATGATGACAGCATCTCTGCTATTCTATGTGGACGTGGGGGATACGGTGTTGGCCGCATTATAGATCAACTTGATTTTTCTTTGTTTAAAAAGAAACCAAAATGGATAATTGGATTCAGCGACATTACAGTTTTGCATGCGCACATCAATAGCAATTATAAAATAGCTACCCTGCATGCGCCTATGGCTGGCGCTTTTAATGATGGTGGCGCTGCTGGTGAATATGTATTGTCTTTGAAAGATGCATTAGAAGGCAAGAAAGCCCGATACGAATGTGCAGTTCATGATTTTAATAAAAAAGGAGAGGCTGTCGGTGAACTGGTAGGCGGCAATCTTACACTGTTATCGCATTTGATTGGCTCATCTTCAGAAATAAAAACAAAAGGAAGGATTTTATTTATAGAAGATATTGGCGAATTGCTGTACAAAATAGACCGTATGTTGTATCAGTTGAAAAGAAGTGGCAAACTGGATAAGCTGGCTGGCCTTATCGTTGGTGGGTTTACTGATATGACTGATACGGAAAGGCCATTTGGCAAAACGGCTCTTGAAATTATACAGGACATTGTGAAAGAATACGATTATCCTGTTTGCTATAATTTCCCGGTTAGCCACAACAAAGAAAATTATGCATTAAAAGTAGGGGTGGGGTATAAATTAAAGGTTGGAAAAAATAAAGTGGTGTTGGAGGAATAATGTACTGATTAGATGTTTCCATGTTTTGTTTTATAAGTTACGTATAAAATGAATTGATTAGTTTTGTGATCATATAGATTACAACTATACTATGACTTTTGTACAACTGGAATACATTGTAGCCCTTGATAATTGCCGGCATTTTGCTACTGCTGCGGAACGTTGTTTTGTAACACAGCCTACTTTAAGCATGCAGGTGCAGAAACTTGAAGAAGAACTGGGCGTAAAAATTTTTGACCGTAGCAAACAACCGGTAATTCCTACAGAGCCCGGCAAAGAAATTATAGAACAAGCCAAAAAAATACTGTCAGAGAAAAATGTAATGTCAGATATCGCTCAATTAAAAAAAGGTGTGATGGCTGGCGAATTGAGGGTTGGTATCATTCCTACGCTTGCACCATACCTATTGCCTTTGTTTGTGCAGGGCTTCAATAAAAAATACCCGCAGGTAAAATTGGTGGTAAATGAAATGATGACAGAATACATTGTGCAGCGCCTGCGCGAAGGAAGAATAGATGTTGGCATATTGGTTACACCATTGCAGGAAAAAGGTATAAAAGAACATGTTTTGTTTTATGAAGAATTGTTAGCCTATATCTCTAAAAAGAATAGCGCTTACCAGAAAACTTATGTATTGCCACAAGATATAGATCCCAATAAATTATGGCTGATGGAAGAAGGCCATTGCTTCCGTTCACAGATTGTAAATCTTTGTGAGCTGAGAAGATCTACTGAACTAAGCAGTCATTTTGAATATGAAGCAGGCAGCATTGAAACCCTGCGCAGGATGGTGGAACTAAATGATGGCGTTACGATTCTACCAGAGCTTACCACATTGGACATGAGTCCACGTCAATTGCAGCAGGTAAGGCATTTTAAGAAACCCGCACCCATGCGGGAAGTAAGCATTGTAGTGCATCGCGATTTTGTAAAAAAACGATTGGTAGAGGCCTTGAAAGAAGAAATTATTTTGGCAGTTCCTGAAAGCATCCGAAAAAATAAAAGCGCCAATGTTGTACCTGTATAATTTAGGTAATTGATAAGTAACAAGTTTTTATTTTAGCAAACTGTCCAGTTTTTTGTGAAAAAGCGGGTAGTCATTAAGGTTGTTATGGCTGCCGCCTTCTATGGTTATAAATTGATCCGCGGGTTTTAAAAACTCCCTCAACTTTTTTGCATTGCTAAAAGGGATGACACCATCTGATGTGCCATGAAAAATGGTTGCCGGCACTGTTACCTGCTGCAGGTATTGATAAGTGGGTATTTTGTAGTGAATCATCCTGCTTACAGGATAAATAGGAAAATAATGCGCAGCCAGTGACGTGATAGAATAATAAGGCGTTTCCAGAATTAGTTGCCGGCAATTATTGCGTGAAGCAATGTATGCAGCAATGCCTGAACCCATGCTTTTGCCATAGAGTATAATGCTGTCTTTTGCAAACCTGGAAGCTGCCAGCTTGTACAATTGTGTGGCGCAATCATACAGGCGTTGCTCTGTTAATGTGCCCGTGCTTTTGCCGTAACCAGGATAATCTATCATCCAAACTTCATATCCATTTTTGGTAAAATTGCCGGCATAGTTTGCATACCAGCTTATATTTTTTCTATTGCCATGAAAATATAGCACTACTCCTTTGGGCGATTGTGAACAGTTGAATTGAATGATATTGATATTAGTGCTGTCGTTGTAAGGAATATTTACTTCCTTATGTGCCATGGCAAAATCATATACTTGTTCTCTTGCCATTTTTTCCGGGTGAAACAAAAAGTAATCCTGCAGGTAATAAATGGCAATACCAATAATGCCATATAGCATTAGCAAAATTTTTATCCAGCGAAATATTATTTTACGTTGTAGAGCCACTTTTTTGATTTTTTAATTTTGAGATTTACGGATTTCGGGATTTGTTCAAGTGTAACAGAAAAAGAAATCTCAAAATCCCTAAATCAGAAATTTCTTCTAATACTTCAATATATCTCTTATAAAATTATGGTACTCCGGAAAAGAAGGCAGGTTGTTATGACCACCACCCTGTATGCGTATAAGCGTAATCTTGTGCGGATTTAATTTCTGCAATTGCTCGCTGTGTTTTATAGGTATCAACCAATCTTTGGTACCATGAATAATATAGGTATGACAGTTTACATGCCGCAGCCATTTGTCAGTACGCAGTTTGTACATCAGTAAAAATTTCACCGGCAGAAAGGGAAGAAAGCGTTCTACAACTTTAGTAAAATTATAAAAGGGTGCATCCAGTATTAAATACCTTGGCTTGTTATCGCTGGCAACCTTTGCAGCAAACCCGCTGCCCAGGCTTCTTCCATATACCAGTATATGATGTTCGGGGTATTGCGTGGTTAATTTTTCATACACAAATTGCATGTCTGCCAGCATTTCTTTCTCACTTCTTTTACCTGTGCTTTTTCCAAAACCACGATAGTCTACCAACACTACATCATAATCGTACCTATAAAAATCTGTAGCATATTTGGCCCATCCTTTAATGCTGCGGGTATTGCCGTGGAAATATAAAATCAAACCATTAGGATGCTCTCTAAAAAAATGCAATCCATTAATCCTAACCCCAGGCTCTACATCAAAAAACAATTCTTTAAAAGGGATATCGTATTTGAAAGTAAAATCCTGCCGCAGCTTCTCTGGTTTAAAAATGAATTTGTCTTGCAGCAGGTATGCTAATAGCGATAGAACAGCCAGGGCGATGATAATATAAAGCAGCGTTGTATTCAATAGTAAAAGGCATTAGTAAATAGAGAACCGGGTATTGCAAATAAATGCAAATAATCCGGTACCGCTAATTTACCAATAAAATTAAGCCTCCTCTTCGTAATACACCCTTTTCAATTTCACACCCTGCACAGGTGCTACAATTAATGGGAATTTTTCGATGTTTACGTTAGAAGGGTCAAGGCCAAAACCTCTTTCTTCAGAAAGGCTTAGTTCTTTTAACCAGAAGTATAGTTTCATAATTACCCTTTCAAAGAAAGGCAATTCGTTATCCTGGCTCAGGTATTTCTCCATTACAATAAATTGAAAATCGCCTACCACGTTATTGCGCTCAAGGCTTTCATAACGGCTGGTAATATTTACCTCTTTATTGTGCACCAGGTCTTCAACCACCTTGCGGAACATAAGATTAATCTTAGGCTCCATGCGGAAACCTAATTTAAATTCCACACGAATAATATCGTTAGGTATGATGTGTTCTACATTGTATTCGCTGGTATAAGGATCGTCAACGGTATCTACGTGTACAAACCAATAAATGTCTGCACGTTTTGGTTTCTTGTTAAGAATGGAATAAATGATTTTGTGCTCAATTTCTTTTGGGTTGTTGGCACTGGTCATATACACCAGGTGCGTAGCATATTTGGGAACAGATTTATCATTGCTCAATTCCTGTATCTGCGGCAGGTAATGTTCAAGCCGCACAAACTCAACATACCTATTTTTAATTTTCCTACTGCGATACCAGATATACATGATGGCAAAAAGAGCACCCGCAACAAATAAAGCAACATAACCACCATGCTTAAATTTATCCAGGTTGGCAAAAAGAAAACTGAATTCTATAGAAAGATATAAAAGCAGGTAAAGATATATCCAGAATGAAGGAACACGTTTTGTAATAAGATAATTGGCAAACAGAATAGAAGTTGCCAGCATACAAAGGGTGATGGCCAAACCGTAGGCGGCTTCCATATTAGTGGATTCTTTAAAATACAATACCACACCGCTGCAACCAAAGAACAAGAGAAAATTTATGCCTGGTATATAAATCTGGCCACGTTCTTCTGTTGGAAATACCACCCTCATTTTTGGCCAAAGGCTAAGACGCATGGCCTCACTGATAAGTGTAAACGATCCACTAATAAGTGCCTGGCTAGCGATGATAGCAGCAGCAGTAGCGATTATAATGCCGGGTATTAAAAACCATTCCGGCATTACGCCGTAAAAAGGGTTGAAGCCTTTTCCAATCATTTCTTCTGTAATGCGTATACCGTTTTTATTGGAAAGAATCCAGGCACCCTGGCCGAGATAATTGAGGATAAGACATGTTTTTACAAATACCCACGATACCCTGATGTTGTCCCGGCCACAATGCCCAAGGTCGCTGTACAAAGCTTCCGCACCCGTGGTGCAAAGAAATACTGCGCCAAGAATCCAGAAACCTTTGGGATATTTTGTAAGCAATTCTATGGCATAATGCGGGCTAAGCGCTTTAAAAATAGAATAGTCTTCATGCAGGTGTATAAAACCAAGCACGGCCATCATAGCAAACCAAAGCATCATTAAAGGCCCGAATATTTTGCCGATGGATGCCGTACCAAATTGCTGAAGGAAAAACAGTATAGTAATAATGCCCAGTACAATATAAATAATGGTGCGGGTTTCAATATCGCCCAGTTGAGGTATGTTTCGCAAACCCTCTATTGCAGAAGTAACAGAAATGGGTGGCGTAATCATGCCATCTGCCAGCAGCGCAGCACCACCAATCATGGCAGGCAAAACCAGCCATTTTTTTTGTCGCCTTACCAATGCATACAAAGAAAATATGCCGCCTTCACCGCGGTTGTCTGCCTTTAATGTAAGGATTACATACTTTAAAGTTGTTTGCAGGGTAAGCGTCCAAATAATACAAGACAAGCTGCCTATAATTAGCTCGTCTGTAATTACTTTTCCTTTTGTAATGGCATTCAGTACGTACAAGGGAGAAGTACCAATATCGCCATAAATAATACCCAGTGCTACAATTAAACCAGCAGCACTTACTTTGTTAATGTTGATGTGTTTACTCACGATAAGATTATTATCAGGGTTTGGGATTGCAAGCAATGTTAGTAGTAGTTACGAAAGGCAGTTTTAGGCCAGGCTGATGAAATCTATACGAGGGTTCTGTTATTGCGTGCTGCGTAAACTTATTACGCTGGTCATCGCTTTCAACTTTTTGTGTCATTGTTCCAGTATAACTAAATTGCGCCGGGAGCAAACCCAGCGCCACTGCAAAGGTATAGCGGAAAAATCAATTTGAATCATTGATTTTATGTAAAGAACCTGTTGCCAGCATCGGCTTATTTGAAAACAGTGCGTTAAAAAACCAGTAATTGTTGCATTTGCGCTAACCTTTTCGGCACTTTGCACCGTTATATAACGTTGAGACAATTCATAAATTGGGTGTTTACCTGTAATTTTATTACCAGAAACAAAAATTGTATGCCATATAAACGGATAGTGATAGCAGCATTCCTGTTTTTTAGTGTAAGCTTTCTGAAAGCGCAGGCTCCAAGGATTGTGTATTCTGAGCCGGAAAAAGAAGACAGCCGTCGTACCAATTTTGAAATAATTGGCAAGATGAATGGCAATTTTCTTGTTTACAAGTCTAATAGAAACGACGATGCAATCTGCATTTACGATGATGACATGAAGCTGAAGGAACGTGTAAAGCTTGATTTTACACCAGACCAGCAATTAATCAATGTAGATTTTGTACAGTACCCAGATTTTTTTTACATGATCTACCAGTTCCAGCACAGAGGTGTTGTTCATTGTGTTGCTGCTAAAATGGACGCTAATGCCAAAAGAATGATGGAGCCGATAGAACTGGACACTACGCAGGTTGGTTTTGGTTCCAGCAACAAGATTTATACTACCATCAACAGTGATGACAAGCAGAGTATCATGATTTTTAAAATTAATAGTAAAAATCGCGACAATTTTGTTTTTACCACTTTGCTCTACAATAAAGAATTGCAGCTTCGCGGCAGTAAAGACAGGATGGGACTGCCAATGGAAGAGCGTAACGATTTCTTTACAGATTTTTTACTTACCAATGACGGGGAGCTGGTGTTTGGAAAATACCTGCGACAGAATTCAAATGAATACATCACCAAACTTTCGATGGTTATTAAATACCCGGATTCTGCTTACTTGTCTGTTAACGGTGTAGACCTGGGAGGTAAAATTCTGGATGAAATAAAATTAAAGGCAGACAACACCAATAAGAGGATTCTTCTAAATGCATTTTACTACAAACAAAAACGCGGCAATATAGAAGGGCTTTATTCCCTGCTTTGGGACAAGGCTTCCAATCAAAAGCTAAGAGAAATTACCAGCCTTTTCAGCGATGAATTGCGTGCAAATGCGAAGGGGCAGGACGCCTCTGTTAAAAATGCTTTTAATGATTTCTTCATCAAAAATATAATTGTAAGGAAAGATGGCGGCTACCTTATAATTAGTGAATCAGAATACAATACCACCCGTGGCAATTCGTTTAACAGGTGGGATTATATGGGCTATGGAAACCCGTGGATGTCGCCAATGGATTATTACTATTATTCTCCTTATGGCAGTGCTTATAGCCCATGGAACCGATGGGGAGGTATTGGCTCAACAAGGTTTAATGCAGAAAATATTATGGTGCTTTCTTACAACAAAGATGGCAATATAGACTGGTCAAGCATTATCCCCAAAACCCAATACGATGATGAAACAGATAACATGATCTCGTTTCAATTGATAAACACAGGTACAGATCTTCATTTCCTGTTTAACATGTCTGAGAAAAGGACAATCATGCTGAACGATCAAAGCATTGCTTCTGACGGAAAAGTTACCCGCAACCCAACTTTAAAAAACCTGGACCGCGGATATGAGTTTATGACACGTTCTGGCAAACAGGTAAGCGGAAGACAGACAATTGTACCATGTTTATATCGCAATTATCTTTGCTTTGCCAAACTTGAATATTAACCCAATCATCCAAAAACCAACAACTTGATCGGAATCTTTAAACAAAAAAATCCCGGTAACGCACTGCTTTTGTTGCTCTATGCTCTTGCCTTGAAATTTCCTTTTTTTCTGCACCCGGAAAAACAAATGGCCAATGAGGGCGACAATTACATTTTCAATATTATTATAAAATTTTTGGCTCCCTTTGCCGGAAACGGGGGATTATTGTATGCTATACTGGCATTTATTTTATTGTTTGCGCAAGCCACCTTGTTAAACCGAATTGGCAACACGCTAAAGCTTTTCCCAAAATCGAATTACCTGATAGGGATGGCGTATATTCTGGTTACCTCATTGGTGCATGAATGGAACCTTTTTTCTGCACCCTTGCTGGTAAACTCTCTGCTCATCTGGATATGGTATCGCCTTACTAATTTGTACAGCCATAACAATCCTAAAACAGCCATTTTTAATGTAAGCATGCTGGTAGGTGTGTTGCCGCTTATATACAGTCCCGCAGTGGTTTTCCTGCTGATGCTTGCTTTTGCGCTTATTCTTACCCGTCCGTTTCGCATTACAGAATGGATGGTGGCATTGCTGGGTTTTACTACTCCTTATTATTTTTTGTTTGTAGTACTCTATCTAACCAGTCAATGGAATTGGAATAAAGTGATCCCCCATATTTCTTTCCATTTACCGCACCTACCTGCCTCTCTTTGGATAACAGGTGGTATTGGTTTTATGGTGCTCCCTTTTCTTATTGGTGCCTGGTTTGTACAGGTAAACCTGGGCAAAATGCTGATACAGACCCGCAAAAGCTGGAGTCTCTTATTGGCATTGCTGATTGTTTCGGTTTTAATCATTCTTGTAAACCCCGGTACCAATTACCTGCACTGGCTGCTGGTAGTGGTGCCACTTTCTATATTTCATGCAGCGGCCTATTATTACCCGCATGGCCGCTGGTTTCCACTGTTATTGCATTGGGTAGTTTTCTCCTTTGCCATCATGCTTAATTATACGGTACATAGTTAGAGGATGCCTGTACCATGATTTTGGAGGATTTATTGGATTAATAGGATTTTGGCAACGCTGTTTTACGATTACTGATTCTTAACAACTCCCAATAACTTATTCCCAATTCCTAATTCCAAATTGCCCAACCGGTCAACCAATCAACTAATGAATTATCTTTACAGCCTCCAATAATTACAGACATGAAATTTGGCGTTGTAGTATTCCCCGGCTCAAATTGCGATAGAGACATGCAGGATGCCCTGCAGCAAGATCTTAACCAGGAAGTAATTATGCTTTGGCATAAAGACAAAGACATCAGCATGTTTTCAACAGAAGATTGTCTTATCCTTCCCGGTGGTTTTTCTTATGGCGATTACCTGCGCTGCGGAGCTATTGCCCGCTTTAGTCCTATGATGCAGAGCGTAATAGAGTTTGCCAATAAAGGAGGCAAGGTGTTGGGAGTATGTAACGGATTCCAGATTTTGTGCGAATCTCATTTGTTGCCCGGTGTTTTATTACGAAATGCAAACCAGCAATTTGTCTGCAAAAACATTTACATAAAAGGTGTTGGGTCTGATAAAGCGCTTAAAATTCCTGTTGCACATGGTGAAGGCAGGTATTTTGCTGAGAAAAAAATACTGGACGAGCTGGAAGCCAATGACCAGGTAATCTATCGCTATTGCGATGAGCTTGGAAATATTACAGATGCAGCCAACCCTAATGGCGCCACCAGGAATATTGCCGGTATCCGTAACAGCGAGGGCAATGTTTTTGGCATGATGCCCCATCCGGAAAGGGCCTGCACTGCAGCATTGGGCAACACAGACGGCCGCCTGATTATGAAAGCCCTGTTAATGAGCCGCCAACCCGCTTTGGTATAACTTTTACATTTTCTTTAGGAACCAATGGTGAACTTTGCGGCCATTGTTTTCGTTTGTATGTAAAATCACCCACAGCATTTATGAAAAAATTTTACTTGTTATTCCTGCTATCTTTTTTTGCCATTGCGCTTAATGCCCAATCTTCAAAACAGGTGCAATGGGCATACAGTTCAAAAAAAATTGCCGATAAAGTTTATGAAGTGCATATGACTGCAACAGTTGGAAGCGGTTACCACATGTATGCACAAAATGTAGGTGTAGAAGGCCCTTTGCCTACCACTTTCAAGTTTGTAAAAAACCCGCTGGCAACACAGGATGGAGCTGTAAAAGAAGTAGGCAAAGTGATAAAAAAGAAAGAAGAGATATGGGGCGGTGAAGTAAAGTATTATGAAAACACCATAGATTTTGTAACAACTGTTAAGCTAAGAGGTGAGATTAAAACCGCACTGGCCGGTAGTGTAGAATTTATGGTTTGTAATGAGAAACAGTGCCTGCCTCCTTCCACTGTAGAGTTTAAAGTAAATATTGGCGGATAGTCTTTCATGCGACAATAACACATTATATAAAACGGGTTCTTTGCAAAAGGAACCCGTTGAGTTTTTATCAATAATACAATGAAATATTTCTTACTTACTATACTGGGTATATTTTTATTGCAAGCCCAAAGCAATGCACAGAATGAATCACCTGCAAAAGCTGTTAGCTGGCAATACGAAGCGATAAAGAAAAGCAACGATAATTACGAACTCGTCTTCAAAGCATCTATAGACAAGGGTTGGAAACTTTTTTCCATCACCATGAAAGATGATGAGCCCAACACTCGTATTAAACACGATAGCGCTTCACTGGCTTTTATTACGGTAAATGATATTAAAGAGACGGGAGATTTAAAATCTGCCAAAGAGCCTTCACTGGGTGATTTGCCCATTCGTTATTTTGAAAATAATGTTTCTATAAAAGCCAATATAACGGTAAAGCAACCCGGTAAAGATATAAAGGGCGTTGTTACCTATATGGGCATTATGAAGGATAGTGTGATTGGTCCGGAAGATGAAGCGTTTCGTTTTTCTTTTGATGAAGCTGGAAACCTGGTAGCCAAACAGGCAGGCCTAACTGAAAATACTGCAGGTGCACAATCTTTAAAAAGAGCTGCAATAGATGTAAAGCATCCTGTAAATAATTGTGGTGGCACTGGTGGAGAAGACAGTGCTAAAAAAAGTTTATGGGGTATTTTTATTCTGGGCTTTCTTGGTGGGTTGGTCGGCCTTATTATGCCTTGCACTTTTCCGATGATTCCATTAACGGTTTCATTCTTCACTAAGAAATCCGGCAATAAAAAAGAAGGCATAAAAAATGCGTCGCTCTATGGCTTCTTTATTTTTTTGATTTATGTTTTATTAAGCACGCCATTTTATTTCTTAGGAGCCGGCAGCTCAGACATACTCAATAATATTTCTACCAATGCATGGTTGAATATTGGGTTTGCTGTAGTTTTCATTGCTTTTGCGTTATCATTTTTTGGCTTGTACGAAATCGGGTTACCTTCTAATATTTCCAATTCAGTAGATGCAAAGTCAAATATCGGCAGCACCAGCGGTATCTTTTTTATGGCTCTTACCTTAGCCATTGTTTCGTTTTCCTGCACAGGGCCAATATTAGGTTCGTTGCTGGTTGGCGCTCTTAACCAGGATGGAGGAGCATTTCAGCTAACAGTAGCAATGGCTGGTTTTGGTCTTGCATTAGGGCTGCCGTTTGCATTGTTTGCTATGTTTCCCAACTGGCTTTCATCGCTGCCAAAATCTGGTAGTTGGATGAATACAGTAAAGATTGTATTCGGTTTTCTTGAGCTGGCATTAGCGTTGAAATTTTTATCGAATGCAGATCTGGTAAAACATTGGGGCCTTTTAAAAAGGGAAATATTTTTTGGCCTTTGGATAATTACCGGTGCAGCGCTTACACTTTATCTTTTTGGCATCTTGAAATTCTCTTACGATCCGCCACCAAAAAAACTAAGTCGGTTTCGTTTAGGCATTGCGGCATTCTTTCTTTTGTTTACACTTTATCTTTTGCCCGGCGTTACCAATACCAAATATGCTAACCGCGCATTAATAAGTGGTTTTCCGCCACCGTTATCTTATAGCGTTTACAAACATGGTCCGGCAAAAGGAGTAGAAGCTAACATTGTGAATGATTATGAAAAAGCGTTGAAACTTGCAAAGGAACAACACAAACCAATTTTAATAGACTTTACAGGTTGGGCTTGTGTAAACTGCCGCAAGATGGAAGAAAATGTATGGCCCGATGAAAAGGTAAAAGAGTTGATTGAGAAAGATTTTATCCTGGTGTCTTTATATGTTGATGACAGAAAAGTGTTGCCCGATGAAGAACAGTTTTTATATACTGCCAGTGATAGTTCAAAAAAAGAAATTAAAACAATAGGCGATAAATTCATCACGCTTCAATCAGAAAATTTTAAAAATGCATCGCAGCCATTGTATGCCATTATTTCACCCGATGAAAAGGTACTGACGCTTCCTGTTGGTTATACCCCTAACATAAATGAATATGCCAGCTGGTTGCAATGCGGCCTGGATGCTTTTAAAAAAATACAATAGTCTGTTTGAATAATTTTTATGAAGAGGATGGCTTTCTGTAAAGTCATCCTTTTTTTATGGTTATATTAGTGGCATTGAACTACACTTCCAACAAAGCAAGCTCTTCCATGCGAAACACAATCATTATACTTTCGTTTATTTTTTTGCAACTACATGTATCAGCTCAAAACAACAATGCTGTTGTTACGAATGAATTTATTTATCAGCAAGCACCTTTTCCTTCCTGCCATGCAAGCACCATTGCAGAAACACCGGCAGGTGTAATGGCTGCATGGTTTGGCGGCACGGATGAGGGCAATAATGATGTATGCATTTGGGGTAGCCGCTTTGTTAATCAAAAATGGACGGTACCATTTAAGATTGCTGATGGTGTTATTAATGAAACAACCCGCTATGCATGTTACAACCCGGTGCTTTACCAGGTGCCTGGCGGTGATTTATTATTGTTTTATAAAATTGGTCCTAATGTGGTTGGATGGACGGGCTGGATGATGCGTTCTAAAGACAATGGAAAAACATGGAGCAAAAGAGAAGCTTTGCCAACAGGCATCTTAGGACCCATAAAAAATAAACCGGTATTAATAAAAGGTGTGTTGCTTTGTCCGTCCAGCACAGAGAACAATGGATGGCAAGCGCATTTTGAATACACAAATGATTGGGGCAAAACTTGGACTAAATCTACAGATCTAAATGATGGCAGCACCATCTCTGCAATACAACCAACCATTTTGCAATACAAAAACAACCAGTTGCAGGCATTATATCGCAGTCGTAATAAAACCATTAATGAAACCTGGAGCAGCGATGGCGGCAAAACATGGAGCGCCATGCAGGCAACAGGTTTGCCCAATAATAACTCCGGCATAGACGCGGTTACTTTAAAAGATGGAAGACAATTGTTGGTGTACAACCATGTGAAACAAGAGTTATTATCCAATGAAGGAAGAGGTCCACGTTCTCCTTTAAATGTAGCATTGTCTGCAAATGGTAAAACCTGGAAAGCTGCTGTGGTGCTGGAAGACGAGCCGGGAGAATATTCATATCCTTCCGTAATACAAACTGCAGACAGCCTGGTGCATATTGTTTATACCTGGAAAAGACAACTTATAAAACATGTGGTTATAAACCCGTCAAAACTAACGGGAACAACTATAGTAAACGGCCTTTGGCCTGCAGCGGTAGTAAAAAAATAATGATGAAGTTATTGGAGAAGCCTACTGCTGCCATATGTACTAACGATGAACGGATTGCGACGCAACGATGCTCCCATAAAAAACTAATGCTGGTACCAAATAAATAATTTCTTAGGTTTGAACCAATAAACAAAGCTTGCATGAAAATTTATCGCACCAAAAACGAAATCATTATTGAGTTTAAAGAACAGTTTTATGTAGCCGCAGAAAAAGACTGGGATGCTTTTATCGATCGGGATGATTTGTGGGCGCAGGTGCAGAAAGAAATTTATGGACAGCAACCAATTGGTGATGCTGAATGGATGCAGGAGAAAGAGTTGCTGGCACCTGTCGGTACACAGGAAGTATGGGCCGCGGGTGTTACCTATTTGCGCAGTAAAGTAGCACGCATGGAAGAGAGTAAAGAAAGTGGCGGTGCAACTTTTTATGATAAAGTGTACGATGCAGAAAGACCTGAAATATTTTTTAAGGCAAATGGCGGCAGAGTGGTAGGCCCCAATGGAAAAGTTAGGATAAGGAAAGATAGTGTATGGGATGTGCCCGAGCCGGAACTGGTACTGGTAATTTCTTCATCCGGAAAAATTATTGGCTATTCTATCGGTAATGATATGAGCAGCCGCAGCATTGAAGGCGAAAACCCGCTTTACCTGCCACAGGCAAAAATGTACGATGGCAGTGCTGCTATTGGCCCTTGCGTATTGCTAACAGAAGAAGCTATTGCACCCAGCACTCTTATAACAATTGACATTAGCCGCAATGGTAAAACCATGTTTGATGGAAGCATTACCATAGACCAGATGAAGCGTACTCATGCGGAACTGGTGCAGTTTCTTTACAGGGAATATTCTTTTCCAAAAGGGGCTTACCTGATGACGGGCACCTGTCTTGTGCCGGATAATACTTTTACACTGCAAAGCGGCGATCTCATTAAAATTAACATAGCAGGTATTGGCGAACTGGTAAATACAGTGGCTTAGATTGCTACTCAAATAACTGGCTCAATAGCGGCTGCTTGCGTTTCGTGTACATGAATAATATCTCCAACGCTGATGCTGCCTTCTCCTTTGTGCAATAGATTTTGCCCGAATAATATCTTGTTGTTTTTAAAACGATAACGGGCAAGCGTCTTCAACGGTTCTTTGGAACCAATGCCTGATTCCTGGTCGATGGTAGTCATTACGCAACGTGCACAAGGCTTAACACCATAGAACGCAATATCATTAATGCTAAAAGATCGCATCTGGTCTTCAAAGAATGGTTCTCCACCGGTAAAAACAATATTGGGCCGGAAGCGGTTCATGGGTATGGGAGAAGCAAGCCGCCCATTCAAATCGTCTAAAGAGGCCTGTCCAATCAGCAACATTGGATAACCATCAGCAAAAGAAGTAATCTCATTGTCTTGCGCATAACGTTTATCAACTTCGCGAAGACTATTGTCTGGCATGTATGCAAGCTTGCAAGTCATTTGCAATGCTTCAGTAAACCATTCATTGATGTTGTCCTCGTATAAAATGGCAGAGCAGGTATCGTCCCACACCGTTACAGTAATGGAATTATTATTTGCAGGTTGGTGTGGTATAAATAAAGGAGGCAGCCCGTTTTTTTTATGATGAATGTAAAGGCCATCTTCTTCTATGGCCGGTTGTAATAAAGCCATCACTGCATGTTCACGCTGGGTTAAAAACATGTTTTGCTCATCTACCAGCATCATGCGCCTGTCGTACTGAAGGCCGCGGCTTGTAACCAGTGCATTATTTACGGCTATACCGCCCAGTGATTTTATGGGATAAACATATAACCCGCTTACAGTTAGCATGCTGCTAAATTACGCTCTTGTTTTGTAACGGGCTTGTGTAAAAGTTTTCAACCTGTTGCATAGCTGTTAAGCGGATAAAAAATAAAATTTGTTTAGATTATACTTCTTATATTAGTACTGCAACAAAATCTTGCCAATGGGTGCATCATCATTGATTGTGCTGATTTTTGCAGCGATTGCTTTTTCTGCCGGAGGTATTACAGTAGCAAAGCTATTTGTAAAAGGAAGCCGTAACCCTCAAAAAGGACAGGCTTATGAATCCGGTATTCAATCGCAAGGTTCTCCCTGGAACCAGTTTACCATTGGTTATTATCTCTTCGCACTTATCTTTCTCATTTTTGATGTGGAATTAGTGTTTATGTATCCCTGGGCTGTAGTAGTAAAAAAGATAGGCATGCCCGCACTTATTGAAATTATCATCTTCTTCTTTATACTTTTTATGGGCTTTTTGTATGCACATAAAAAAGGTGCATTGAAGTGGGTGTAGAGAAGAAAGCTACAAGCTTTTAGTAGCAAGCTGCAAGTTTGCTGACGCCAATGGCTTGTAGCTTAAAACTTGTAGCTAAAATTTAATCAGCTTGTCACAACATCAGCAAAAGACATTAAACGAAAGCTTTCCCGGCCAGGTGCATGAAACACCGGGTGGCGGTGTTGTGCTTAGCAAGCTGGATGATATCATCAACTGGGCCCGCTCTAATTCTTTATGGCCGCTCACCTTTGCTACCAGTTGCTGTGGTATAGAGATGATGGCAGTGGCATCTTCCAAATACGATTTTTCCCGCTTCGGTTTTGAGGTGGCACGTGCTACGCCACGCCAGGCAGATGTTATTATTATCGCCGGCACTATTGTAAACAAAATGGCGCCTGTGCTGAAACGATTATACGATCAAATGGCCGATCCTAAATATGTGATTGCGATGGGAGCCTGTGCTATTAGCGGTGGCCCGTTTTTTTATAACACATATTCCGTGGTAAAAGGTGCGGACCATATTATACCGGTGGATGTTTATATAGCTGGTTGTCCGCCCAGACCGGAAGCATTGTTGCATGCATTGTTATCATTACAACATAAAATAAAAATGGGTCTTACCCGTGAACAGATACGAAGCGGTAAAGAGTAATTGCAAATGAAATGACGAACGAAGAACTCATCATAAAAATTAAAGAACTGCTGCCGGAAGCTGCATTTGAAGAAGGCGGCGAATGGCCCAATGTTACGGTGGATGCAACTGCGTGGAAAGCGTTTGCAAAACAACTTAGAAATACAGACGTTTTGCTTTTCGATTTTTTGTTTTGTATAACCTGTGTTGACTGGAAGACGCATCTTTCCATGGTGTATCATTTAAGATCAACAAAACACCAGCATCATTTGGTGGTGAAAATAAAATTAGACAGAACAGATCCAAAACTTGAAACCGTGTCGGATATATGGCGTACGGCCGAGTTTAATGAAAGAGAAGCGTATGAAATGTTTGGTGTGCATTTTATTAATCACCCGGATCTGCGTTTGTTGATTTTACCGGAAGGATGGGAAGGAAAAAATCCCATGCGCAAGGATTTTGAAGACCCGGTGAATATGATAAAACTATGATCTCTCTCCCTGTTTCCCCTGATGGGGAGACTTGGATCTATCGGACTGATAAAATATAAGTTTGATTTATTGTTATCAATCGGTTAGAAGTTTGCGTAGAGAATAAATAATCCTGTTTTAAGAATGAGCGTTACAGGTGCACAAAAAAATATTAATGATCTTGTCAACTCCCCTATAGGGGCTGGGGGTAATAACTCCCCTTTAGGGGTAGGGGGTGAAGAAGGCGACCTCATCATCAACATTGGGCCACAGCACCCTGCTACACATGGTGTGCTACACCTGGTGGTTACATTGCAGGGCGAAAACATAAAAAATGTGGAGCCGCACCTGGGTTATATTCATCGCTCTATAGAAAAAATGTGTGAGAGTCTTAGCTACAGGCAATTTATTTATGTAACCAGTCGCATGGATTATTTATCGTCTCACATTAATAACCATGCTTGTGCTTTGTGTGTAGAGAAAGGGTTGCAATTAGAGATTCCTTCACGTGCACAGGTGATACGTGTATTGGTAGATGAACTCACCCGCATTGCATCGCATGAATTGTGGTGGGGAGCGATGGCCATGGACCTCGGCGCATTTACGCCCTTTTTTCATGCATTCAGGGAAAGAGAGACCATCAACGATATTATGGAAGAAACCTGCGGTGCCAGGCTTACCATGAATTATATTGTACCTGGCGGGGTGATGGCTGACATTCATCCAAACTTTCAGCAAAGAGTAAAAAAGTTTATAGCGCTGTTTAAATCTAAAGCAGATGAGTACGATGAATTGGTAACGGGTAATATCATTTTTCAAAACCGTATGAAAGGTGTGGGCTATTTATCTGCTGAAGATGCAATTTCTTATGGCTGCACAGGACCCACAGCACGTGGCAGCGGTGTGCATTGCGATGTGCGGAAGCTATATCCTTACGAAGTGTACTCAACGTTGCAGTTTGATGAAATACTGGAAACAGCGGGTGATTCATTTGCACGGTATATGGTAAGGCTGCGTGAAATGCGTGAGTCAATAAAAATAATAGAGCAATTGATAGATAATATTCCCGAAGGTGAGTTCCAGGCTAAAACCAAAGCAGTATTGAAATTGCCCAAGGGAGAATTTTATCAGCGGGTAGAAACAGCACGTGGCGAGTTAGGTGTGTACATCATCAGTGAAGGTGGCACCACGCCTTATCGAATTAAATTTCGTTCGCCCGGTTTTGCCAATCTTTCTGCTTTAAATCATATGGCCAAAGGCGGTAAGTTGGCAGATTTGGTAGCAACAATGGGTACGCTTGATTTGGTGATACCGGATATTGATCGATAACTCCCTGTCCCCTGAAGGGGAGACTTAGATCGGAGTGGAATAGTAGTTGTTAGTTTGTTATATTCAAGAAGACGATGAACTTTTTAATAAACATGAATAATAAATTGAACGAAATCATATTTAATAAACTAAAATCTCCCCTTCAGGGGGTTAGGGGGTGTTAAGTCTCGAACACATATCCGCTTCCATCCACACCTGGCTCAACAGCATGTTTAGTCCCGCATGGGCATTGCTGTTAGAGTTTGTGTTGGTTGGTTTATGTGCTATCGGATTGTTTGCTACACTTGGTCTTGTATTGGTATTGATGGAAAGAAAAGTGGCGGCTTACATGCAAATAAGGTTAGGCCCCAATAGAGTTGGTCCTAAGGGAATGTTCCAAAGTTTGGCAGATACAGTGAAACTAATGATGAAAGAAGGCTTAACACCAGATGGTGCTGATAAGTTTTTATTTAACATGGCACCTTATGTCGTTATCATTACTTCCATGTTATTGCTGGCGCCTATTGCATTTGCAAAAAACTTCCAGGCATGGGATCTTAATATTGGTGTTTTGTTTGTAACCGCCGTTTCATCTATTTCCGTAATTGGTATTTTAATGGCAGGTTGGGCAAGCAATAATAAATATTCATTGTTAGGTGCCATGCGCAGTGGTGCACAGATTGTTAGTTATGAATTGTCGGCAGGTTTGTCAATATTATCCGTAATAGTTTTAACCGGAAGTTTACAGGTAACAGATATTATCGCTTCGCAACAGAATGGCTGGTGGATCTTTAAAGGACATATTCCAATCATTATTTCTTTTATCATTTTTATCATTGCAGTAACTGCGGAAACAAACCGTGCACCGTTTGATATGGCGGAAGCGGAGTCTGAACTAACTGCCGGTTTTCATACAGAATATTCAGGGATGAAGTTTGCCTTATTTTTCCTGGCAGAGTACATCAATATTTTTATTGCCTGTGCCATTGGTTCTACGTTGTTTTTTGGTGGCTGGATGCCTTTTCATATCGGGCATTGGGAAGGGTTTAATCATATCATGGATTACATTCCGTCTTCCGTATGGTTTTTTGGAAAAACCTTTGCGTTAATCTTTTTGATCATGTGGTTTCGTTGGACTTTTCCACGCCTGCGTGTAGATCAGTTGCTGAATTTGGAATGGAAATATTTGCTGCCCATTAGTATGATAAACCTGTTGATAGCAACATTGGTGGCAATACAGGGTTGGTACTTGTAGGATAGGTAAATGGAATTGGAATTGGGAATTTGGAATTGGTAGTTTGTAGTAGAGGCGAATGGCCATTCGCCTTAACCGAGCAAGAAGCATTTTTAAAAAGTAGAGATTAGCCGAGAAGCCACAGATGATTAGAATAATTATAGTACAAGAGTGCGACGCAACGATGATTAATCTGTGTTACAAATGTTGGGACAATAAAAATTATAAAAAGGAAACCCTGTTATTGAATGTTTATCGTTGACTACATAAAAGAAGTTTTTAGCGCTGTAAAGTCTTTGGGCAAGGGTATGAAGATGACGGGCTATTATTTTACGCATCCCAAAGAAATCATTACGCAGCAATATCCTGATAACAGGGCAGAACTTGTATTGCCCGAACGTTTCAGAGGCGAAGTAATAATGAAGCACGATGAAAACAACGAGCACGCCTGCACCGGTTGCACTGCGTGTGAACTGGCTTGCCCTAATGGCACTATTAAGATTATTACAAAGTTTGACATAACACCGGAAGGCAAAAAGAAAAAAGCGCTGGATACATTTATTTATCATCTTGAATTGTGCACCATGTGCAACCTGTGTATAGAAGCATGTCCGACTGATGCTATCAAGATGGCGCAAAATTTCGAACACAGTGTATTCGACAGGGCGCAGCTAACAAAAAAATTAAACCAGGCAGGGTCAAAAATCAGGGAGGGGGTGGAATAATGAATGCAAGCCAAATTATATTTTATGTATTAGCGGCATTTATGCTGACAATGGGTTTGCTGGCTGTAACAACGCGTAAAATATTCAGGTCGGCCATATGGTTGTTGTTTTGCCTGATGGGTATTGCAGGCCTTTACTTTTGGATGGAAGTTCCTTTTATAGCCGCAGTACAAGTGATAGTATATGTAGGTGGTATTGTAGTGTTGATCATCTTTTCTATTTTTCTTACACAGAAAGCAGGAAAGGAAATGGCTGCGCCGATAAAAAGCAGATCCATATTTGCGCTGTTAGCCGTGCTGCTTGGTTTTGTATTTACCGCCAGCCTTATTTATAAACACGATTTTGTCATCAATGATACCACTAAAATGAATGTGGACGTTGCTGAAATAGGAACGCAATTATTAAGTGCGAATGAACATGGTTATGTATTGCCTTTTGAAGTTGTAAGCATGTTGTTGCTTGCCGCAATGATTGGTTGTATTGTAATTGCGATGAAGGAACCTAAAGTAAAAAGTATAGATCAATAGAAAGCTTATGAGCAGCATACCGCTTTCACATATTTTAATAGTAAGTACGGCCTTGTTTTTTATAGGTATGTACGGGTTGTTTACACGTCGCAACATGATTACCATGCTGATGGCAATAGAATTGATCCTGAATAGCGTGAACATCAATTTTGTTGCATTCAATAAATACCTCTATCCGGAAAAGCTGGACGGTATATTTTTTACCATTTTTATTATTACGATAGCAGCAGCAGAAGCGGCTGTTGCAATCGCCATCATTATTAATTTATACAGAAGCCATCATTCCATTGATGCAGAAGATGCTGGAGAAATGAAATTTTAAAACATTGCTATGCCCGGTAACTGTTATGTACTGCTGATTCCATTAATGCCATTGGCAACCTTTGTTTTGCTTGGGTTGTTTGGCAGAAACCGGCTGGAGAAAATAGCAGGAGTCATTGGCAGTATTGCGTTGTTGATTGCAACCATAGTAGCCCTTATAACTGCTTACAATTATTTCTTCGTGAGTGGTAAAAGCAATGGCGTTTATCAGCATCTTGTGTTATGCAAATACACCTGGCTGCAGTTCTCAGAAAATGTTTCAATAGACATGGGTGTTTTGTTGGACCCAATTTCTGTAATGATGCTGGTGGTAGTAAGTTTTGTTTCATTAATGGTGCATGTTTTTAGTCTCGGTTATATGAAAGGAGAAGGAAGGCTGTCTGCTTATTATGCTTTTCTTTCGTTATTTACCTTTTCTATGCTGGGACTGGTGCTGTCTTCCAATATTTTCCAGGTATATATTTTTTGGGAATTGGTGGGTGTATCTTCTTACCTGCTCATTGGTTTTTATTTTGATAAACCGTCTGCTGTTGCTGCTTCCAAAAAGGCATTTATAGTTACACGTTTTGCAGACCTCGGTTTTTTAATTGGCATATTGATTCTTGCATTCAATGCAGAGACTTTAGATTTTGGTGTTTTAATTGTACGACTTACTGATACACAATCTCACTGGGCTGTTGCTATTACAGGTGCTTCGTTTATGGGCATCAGCGCATTAACCTGGGGGTTGATATTAGTATTTACGGGTGGTGCAGGAAAATCTGCTATGTTCCCTTTACATATCTGGTTGCCGGATGCAATGGAAGGTCCTACACCGGTTTCTGCATTAATACATGCTGCTACAATGGTGGTGGCCGGTGTTTACTTGGTAGCAAGATTGTTTCCTGTATTTGCATTGGATGAAACTGCCATGCATGTTGTTGCATATGTTGGTGCCTTCTCTGCTTTGTTTGCTGCAATCATTGCCTGTACACAAACAGATATAAAAAGAGTGCTGGCATATTCTACCATGTCTCAGATTGGGTATATGATGTTTGCATTGGGAGTCGCAAAATATAATGGAGAAGAAGGTTTGGGCTATATGGCTTCCATGTTTCATTTATTCACGCATGCATTTTTTAAATCACTCTTGTTTTTGTGTGCTGGTGCTATCATTCATTTTGTACACAGCAATGAAATAAGTGATATGGGTGGTTTAAGAAAATGGATGCCCGTAACACATGTATGTTTCCTGGTTGCTTGCTTGGCTATTGCAGGTGTGCCGCCATTTGCTGGGTTTTTCAGTAAGGAAGAAATTTTAACGGCAGCCTATCATTCCAATAAATTTATTTATGGTATTGGATTATTTGTGTCAGGCCTTACTGCATTTTATATGTTTCGCCTGTATTTCTCCATCTTTTGGAATAAAACGGCACATGTACACGATGCGCATGGAGAAGGAAGTGCGAGTATGAAGATGCCGCTGATTATGTTGGCAACGCTAACCATACTTGTAGGCTTCTTTCCTTTTTCTAAATTCATTACGGCAGATGGCGCACCGCTTGAAACGCACATAAATATTTTATTTTCAGTTGCACCAGTATTGATTGCATTAAGCGGAATTGCATTGGCTGCGATGCTGTATAAAACAGCTAATGATAAACCGGCAAAAGCGGCTGCTGGGTTTGGAGGGTTTTATCAATCTACCTATAAGAAATTTTACATTGACGAGATTTATCTTTTTATCACGCAAAAAATAATTTTCAATTGCATTGGAAGGCCAGCAGCATGGATTGACAGGAATATTGTTGATGGATTGATGAACGGGATTGCCAATGCCACCGCAAAAATTTCAGCATTGATAAAAGGGCTACAGTCTGGCAAAATACAGAACTATGCCTTGTATTTTTTTGCGGGTGTTATTGCGCTGGTATTGGTAGTAATGTATTGGTAAAATATAATGAACAAGTGCATCTATTAAAGAGCTGGTAAAAATATAACTGATTATATAGAAATGAATCTCTCCCTGCTTGTCATATTACCACTGTTAACTGCGCTGGGCATAATTGCTTGTCGCGGTCTGCAACAGGTGCGTGTGCTTTCATTAATAAGTGCTTCCCTGCAATTGATAATGACTTTTGTTTTATTGACTGCTTACTGGCAGGCACGTACTGCCGGTAATACTGATGCAATGCTTTTTCAGTCGGATTATGTTTGGTATGCTTCATTCAATATTCATTATCACGTCGGGGTAGATGGCATATCAATAGCTATGATCCTGCTGACGGCATTTGTAGTGTTGGCTGGTGTGCTGGTATCGTGGCATACAGATAGCATGTCTAAAGAATTTTTCTTCCTGCTGATTTTTTTAAGTGCAGGTGCTTATGGTTTTTTTATTTCGCTGGATCTTTTTGTTCTTTTCTTTTTCTTAGAGCTGGCAGTAATACCAAAGTTTTTGCTCATTGGCATTTGGGGAAGCGGCAAAAAAGAATACAGTGCCATGAAGCTTGCGCTGATGCTGATGGCTGGTTCTGCATTGGTGTTTACCGGGTTAGCGGGAATGTATTTTCAAACAAGTACTATAGATAATAACCATAGCTTTGATTTGTTGCAGGTAGCGCAAATGCACATCTCCTTAAAAGCGCAAATGGTTTTCTTTCCATTTGTATTTGTTGGCTTTGGCATATTCGGTGCGTTGTTCCCTTTTCATACCTGGGTGCCAGATGGACACTCTGCTGCACCTACTGCAGCATCCATGTTTCTTGCTGGTATATCTATGAAGTTGGGGGGATATGGTTGCCTGCGTGTTGCCACCTATCTTATGCCAGACGCCGCGCAAGCGTATTCACCTTACATTATTTTGTTAGCTACTATTGCAATCATTTACGGAGCGTTTGCCACCATGATGCAGCAGGATTTAAAGTATATCAACGCTTATTCTTCTGTGAGCCATTGCGGGTTTGTATTGCTGGGTATCGGCATGCTTACAAAAACATCTATCACCGGAGCGGTAATGCAAATGATTTCTCACGGTCTTATGACAGCGCTTTTCTTTGCTGCAATTGGTATGGTGTATAGTCGCACACATACACGCATGACGGATAAGCTGGGAGGCTTGTTAAAGATTATGCCTTTCATCTCTACTGTATTTGTGTTGGCAGGACTTTGTTCTTTAGGATTACCTGGGTTAAGCGGTTTTGTAGCAGAGATGACAGTCTTTATGGGTTCCTGGCAAAATCCTGATAAGTTATATCGGCTGGAAACAATATTAGCCTGCGCATCTATTGTAGTAACTGCAGTATATATTTTGCGTGCAATAGCCAAAACAGTAATGGGCCCAATAACGGATTCTCATTATAATAACCTCAGCGATGCAGGTTGGAATGAAAGATTTGCAGCTATCATATTATTAGCAGGAATTGTAGCAATTGGTATTGCGCCATTTTGGTTGAGCAAACTGGTTTCTCCCGGCGCAGATATTATTATGCATCAGGTAGGTAAAGCAGTAACCCTAAAATGACCCAGGCATCATGAATCAATTTTTCTTACTGGCAAGACAGGAACTGGCAATAACACTTATCATATTCGTACTGCTGTTTATTAAAGTAGGATTTGCCATGTGGACAAATGCAGCAATAATGAAGTTGGTGAATGCACTGTTGTTATTGAATTTTTTGTTTGGATTTTTCTTGCCGATAGAAGGAAGTTTATTTAGCGAAATGTTTCGCACCGGAAAATTGATAGTGCTGGAGAAAAATATACTGAACCTGGGCACGCTATTGGTTTCGTGCATCGCGTATGACTGGTTAAAAGATTACAAGCATACGATAGAATTCTATGTACTGTTGCTCTCAACATTGTTGGGTATGTTTTTTATGATCTCTGCCGGCAACTTATTGATGTTTTATTTAGGATTGGAATTGTCAGGCATTCCGCTGGCTGCTATCGCCAATTTCGACTTAGATAAAAAGCGATCCTCGGAAGCAGCCATGAAATTTATTATCTCTTCTGCATTTTCATCCGGGTTATTGCTATTCGGTATCTCTATGTTGTATGGTAGTACCGGCACATTGGTGTTCGCTGAACTTCCAAAGTTTTTAGATGGCAACCCTTTGCAATTACTTGCATTGGTATTATTGATAACCGGTTTTGCTTTTAAGATTTCAGTAGTGCCATTTCATTTATGGACGGCAGACGTATACGAAGGTTCGCCCGTAGCAGTTACCGCATATCTGTCGGTCATTAGTAAAGGCGCGGCTGTTTTTGTTTTTGTGTCTGTTTTATATACTGTATTGCAACCACTGGCGCATATATGGTATATCATCCTGGCAATATTGGGAGTGCTTACCATGTGCATTGGTAACCTGTTTGCATTACGGCAAGACAATATTAAAAGACTATTAGCTTTCTCTTCTATTACGCAAGCAGGTTTTATTCTTGTAGGAATTAGTGGAAGTTCGCAATCAGGTATGGCATCTGCTGTTTATTTTATACTGGTGTATGTGTTTTCAAACCTGGGTGCTTTTGGTGTAATTGCTTTGGTGCAGGCCGTTACTGGTAAAGAGGATATAGCAGATTACAAAGGCTTTTATAAAACCAATCCGTTGCTGGCCTGGGTGATGGCACTTTCCCTTTTTTCATTGGCGGGCATTCCACCTGCGGCTGGTTTTTTTGGAAAGTTTTTTCTATTGCTGGCAGCAGCGGGCAAAGGAAATTATTTGCTTATCATTATTGCAGCATTAAATATGATTGCATCGCTTTATTACTATTTGAAAGTGGTGAAAACGATTTTTATAGACAGGAACGAGCATGAACCCATCGCACATTTGAAGGTGGAATTATTTCCAAAGCTGGCATTGCTGATTTGTGTAGCAGGTATAATTTTATTGGGGCTGGCAAGCGGTGTTTATGAATATATTTATTCAATCAGTTTTGGTATATAGGAGTGTTGTATTGATGATTTGGTTAGATAATAATTTTGTTGAGCCGGCATTTGTAACACAGATGGATCAACTGTTGCGACGCTCCGTTCAACTATAGAAACAATGAGGAGCATTTTTAAATAGAATAAATCGACGTTAAAGTAAAAACAGTTTATGGCCATTAATAAAAATCATGAGTTTGAAGATTTGGATGGTGTAAAATGCGCCATTGTAGAAAAAAATGCTTCCCAGCTAAGAGTAGATTTTTTAAAGCCATTGCTGGAATATAATCGCTATTCAGTAATAGTTGTAGCCAGCCCTCCTGAAAAAGCGGCACCAGTTGCTGCTGCCACAGAACAACAGGAAGTTGCACCACTTCCACCATCAACTTTTACAATTGGTATAACAGATGTTATGTTCAATGTTACCAATGCTATTTTCGGAAGATTGTTGCGCACACCAGATGGTCATGTAGTAACATTGGCTTACTGGCAGCAAAAAGAATCAGTAGCGAATGATGAAACGCCCTATTTTGAGAAACGCTAATAACGCGAATAGGACGCGAATGATACGAATGAACGCTAATACACCAGCGAATGACGCGAATTAGCAAGAATAATGAACGTGACGAATTATTAACTATTAGTGAGCCGACCTGTTATAATCAGCAATAGTGCAATTCGTGTTTATTAATGTTGCTATTAGCACCTATTAGTGTAACTCGCGTTAGTTGTTCTCTGTGCAAGCCCTATAAGTATTCGTCATAAGTGCAGCAATAGTCATTGGCCCAACACCGCCGGGCACAGGTGTAATATAACTGCATTTAGGTGCTACCTCATCGTACTTTACATCTCCCTTTAAGGCAAACCCACTTTTCTTAGAAGCATCAGTAACGCGGGTAATGCCTACGTCAATTACAATAGCGCCTTCTTTTACCATATCAGCAGTAACAAATTCTGCTTTCCCCAGTGCAGCAACAAGTATATCTGCATTGCTGCAAATCTCTTTCAGGTTTTTTGTATGAGAATGACAAATAGTGACAGTGCAATTTCCGGGGTTGGTATTGCTGCTTAACAAAATGCTCATTGGTCTCCCAACAATATTGCTTCTGCCAACCACTACTGCATTCATCCCTTTTGTATCAATATTGTAATGTTGCAGCATCAGCATTATACCATAAGGAGTGGCCGGTACAAATGTGGGTAATCCCTGTACCATTCTTCCTACGCTAATCGGATGAAAGCCATCTACATCTTTTAATGGAGAAATAGCATTGATGACTTTCTCGTCTGATATATGTTTAGGCAGCGGCAACTGAACCAGTATGCCGTCTACATCCGGATCATTGTTTAATTCATCTACAATTTCCAGCAGTTTATTCTCGCTTGTATCAGCCTCCAATCTTGTAAGGGTCGATTTAAAACCAATATCGTTGCAGGCTTTTACTTTAGCAGCTACATAAGTCTCGCTGGCACCGTCGTTGCCAACCAGTACCGCCGCGAGTTGAGGGATTTTTTTTCCTTCAACAGTCAGTTGTGCTACTTTAATTTTCAGTTCTTCAATAATTGCTTTGGAGGTTGCTTTACCGTCTAGAATTTGCATGGCGCAAAGGTAGGGGTTGAAGCAGTCATTAAAAATCTTAAATAGTAAATTTCAATTGGCTGTTAATTTCTTGTTTATAGTAGCTTTTGTATAAGGCTATATAATATCTATTGAGCTTGGTTTTTGGCTTGCAAAATCATTTATCTTAAGCGGCTATTCATTTATAACTGCTTAAACCTTGCCTTGAAAACGATTGCCACTACTATATTTTTGTTGCTCTTTTTAATGGATTTGTACAGCCAGTCTACGCTTTCTCCTGCAACTGTTCTTTATACAAAACCCGGTGCTTACAGTAAAAATTTTACAGACCCTTTTTCAGGTGCTACAAACCAGGCTGCATTGGCAGCCATACAAGAAGCTGGTGCCGGCGTGTATGGCGAAAGAAAATTTCTGCTAAAGGAATTAAGCAATTACACTGCGGCTATTGCAATACCAAGCAAATTGGGAGGATTTGCTTTTGCTGCACATTATTTTGGTGGAGAGAATTTCAATAGCTCGCAGGTAGGTATAGGCTATGGAAGAAAACTAAGTGAGAAAATTGACATCGGTGTACAGTTTGATTACAACATGATAAAGCTTGCCGGGTATGGCAGCAGCAATACAGTAAGTATAGAAGCAGGTGCATTATTCCATCTTACAAAGCAATTGCACATGGGCCTGCATGTATACAACCCTGCGGGAGGAAAATTTGGCAAGTTGCAGCAGGAAAAATTAGCCTCTGTATATACGATGGGAATAGGATATGAACCAAGCGATAAACTTCTTGTCAGCGTCCTGTTGATCAAAGAAGAAGATCGGCCAACAGATATTACCGCTAGTATGCAATACAATTTCGCCAGCCAGTTTTTTTCAAGAGCAGGTGTGTCTACTGCAACGGGTTATTATTTTTTAGGATTAGGGGTGCAATGGGAAACGATACGCATTGATGCGGTAAGTAATTGGCAAACGCGTTTGGGATTAACGCCGGGAATTATGCTGCTGTTTAATTTTCACGATAAGAAAACCATAGCAGAAGAATGAAATGCGCTTTCATTATATGTTTGCTTGTGATGATTAGTTTTCATTTGCTGGCACAGGAGAGTGGAGAAATATCTACTGATAAAGAACAGCAATTAGAAAATATGGCTGAAACAACAGAGACAACTCCCGTTGATGATAGTTACTTGCAGCAACTGGCATTTTATAAAAAACATCCGCTCAATATAAATACTGCAACAAAAGATGAATTGGCAGAATTCAATTTGCTGACTGATCCCCAGATAGAACAATTATTGCAATACAGAAGTCTCCTGGGAAAACTGATAACTATTTATGAATTGCAAGCCGTGCCAGGTTGGGATATTGTTACCATAAAAAATTTATTGCCGTTTATAGAAGTGGCTGATGATAGTAGACTGATTGAAAGATTAAAAACAAGATGGAAAGGTGGCGACAAAATTTTCATTCTTCGTTATGGACGTGTGTTAGAAAAATCAAAAGGGTATGATATCCCGGTTGACTCAGGCAAGAACTACTACCTTGGCAGCAGGGATAAAATTTTTCTGCGCTACAAATACAATTACAAAAACTTATTGCAGTGGGGCATACTGGCAGATAAAGATGCAGGTGAACAGTTTTTCAGAGGAGCACAGCGACAGGGGTTTGACTTTTATTCTTTTCATTTGTTTGCACGAAAGCTAGGTGTGATACAATCATTTGCTTTGGGCGATTTTACTGTAAATCTTGGACAGGGTTTATTGCAATGGCAAAGCCTGGCTTTTAAAAAGAATGCAGATATAACTGCCATTAAAAGGCAAGGGCCGGTATTACGTCCATACAATTCTGCAGGTGAATACAATTTTCATCGGGGCGTCGGCATCACTTTACAAAAAGGAAAATGGCAAACTACATTGTTTGGTTCTTACAGGAAGATAAGTGCCAATATAAATGCTGATTCTATTTTGGATGATGGCATAGCGTCTTCTTTTCTTGCCAGCGGATATCACCGCACTGCTGCAGAAAATGCAGATCGCAATAACCTGGCACAACTGGCTGCTGGTGGAAATGTGCAGTATAGGCAAAGCAATTGGCATATTGGTGTCAATGGTATTTACTATCATTTTTCAAAACCTATTCAGAAAGAAGCGATGCCTTACAA
Source organism: Chitinophagaceae bacterium (assembly GCA_047602295.1). Lineage (GTDB taxonomy): Bacteria > Bacteroidota > Bacteroidia > Chitinophagales > Chitinophagaceae > JACMLD01. The sequence goes on from JASGHP010000001.1 coordinate 1,711,032, forward strand.
TCTTTTTGCTTTACAGGGAAACACACTTACCAATACCAGTATTGATTATAGCTATACCTGGAGAAACATTCATTTGTTTGGAGAATGGGCCACGGACAATCATATGCATACAGCAATCTTAAATGGAATGTTGTTAAGTGTTGCTTCTAATGTCGCACTTTCAATAGTGCATAGAAAAATAAGTCGTGCATATGCATCAGTAAATGCCAATGCTTTTACAGAGAATACTTATCCATTAAATGAAAACGGTTTGTATGCGGGGCTTTTATTAAATCCTGGTGCAGGATTAAGGATAGATGCTTATGCAGATTTGTTCCAATTTCCTTGGTTAAAATACAGGGTAGATGCACCAAGTGCTGGGAAGGATTTTTTAATACAACTTACCTACACGCCGAACAAGCAGGTAGAAGTGTATGCACGTTATAAGAGCGAATCGAAAATGATTAACTATACAAATGATAGTTCCGTTACCAGTATTGTAGAGCTGGTGCCGAAGCAGAATTTGCGTATACAAACTGCTATTGAGTTAAATAAACAAGTAAGCCTGCAAAACAGGGTAGAAATAGTTTGGTATGATAAAGGAAGAGCTGATGCAGGCCAGGGCTTCCTGGCATATATGGAAGCGTCTTATAAATATCAGCCATTGCATTGGCAGGGTAATCTGCGTTTACAGTATTTTGAAACGGATGGTTACAATGAAAGAATTTATGCGTACGAGAAAGATTTACCTTACAATTTCTCCATTCCTTTCTTTTATGATAAAGGACTGCGCTATTATTTTAATATGCTTTGGGATGCCAGCTCATTTATTTCTGGCAAAAGAAAGCATGGCAAAATAAGTTTGGGCTTGCGCTGGGCGCAAACAGTATACGCAACAAAATCGGTGATTGGTTCGGGGTTGGATGTTATTAATGGTAATAAGCAGACGGAAGTAAAATTGCAATGCATTATTATTCCTTCGCGTTGATAAATATTGAACCGGTCAGGCTATTATTTCAGACCGGTCTGAAATAATAGCCTGACCGGTATTTTAAAAGTAAACTGCTTGTTAAAACAATTATTTAAAAGTAACCAGGTAATAATTCTTTTTTCCTTTTTGAACAAGCAGGTATTTGCTATGTAAAAGCAATTCTTTTGTTACCGAAAAAGAAATGTTTTCTACTTTATTTCTGTTGATGCTTACGCCGCCACCTTGCACGGTTTTTCTTGCTTCTCCTTTACTGGGGAAAATGCCCGCCTCTGCCAGGAAACTCACCACGTCTATTCCGGCAATAATCTTATCAGCTGCAAAATCAAATTTTATAATGCCATCCATGTTTTGCAAATCATCTTCACTTAAGCTTTCTGCCGGGGCAGACTGATTGGCAAACAGCTTTTCTGTGGTTTCAATGGCTTTTTTGTACTCTTCCTCACCGTGTACAAAACAAGTAATCTCTTTGGCTAGTGTTTTTTGCAACTCTCTATCGGCAGCATTTTTTGCATGGCGCTCGATCAGAGCATCGATATCTGCTTTTGGCAAAAAGGTGAAAATTTTGATCCACATTTCTGCATCTGCGTCCGCGGCATTTAACCAAAACTGGTAAAATTGATAGGGTGAAGTTTTGCCGGCATCTAACCAAATATTGCCTTTTTCCGTTTTACCAAATTTGCCGCCATCGGCTTTTTTAATAAGGGGGCAGGTGAAAGCAAATGCCTCGCCCCCGGCTTTTCTTCTAATCAGCTCGGTTCCTGTAACAATATTGCCCCACTGGTCGCTACCACCCATTTGCACTTTGGCATTTTTATTTTGGTTGAGCCAGAAAAAATCGTACCCCTGCACCAACTGGTAAGTAAATTCAGTAAAGCTCATGCCATTTTCGCCTTCCAGCCTTTTCTTTACGCTGTCTTTAGACATCATATAGTTTACGGTAATGAACTTACCAACGTCCCTTATAAACTGCAAAAAGGTGAAGTTTTTAAACCAGTCAAAGTTGTTTACCATCTCTGCTGCATTAGAGCTACTGCTATCAAAATCAAGAAATTGCATCAGTTGTTTCTTGATGCCTTCCAGGTTGTGCAGTAATACTTCTTCACTCAGCATATTTCTTTCCTCGCTCTTAAAAGATGGGTCGCCAATCATGCCGGTAGCTCCACCCACGAGGGCGATGGGTTTATGTCCCGCTTTTTGCAGGTGAACCAGCAAAAGAATCGGCACCAGGCTGCCAATGTGCAGGCTGTCTGCGGTAGGGTCAAAACCAATATAAGCACTGGTCATTTCCTTTTGAAATTGTTCTTCCGTACCCGGCATTATGTCCTGGATCATACCCCTCCAGCGCAGTTCAGCTATCAGATTCATGGTGTTCCGAAATTTTTCGCAAAAGTAATTGATTATTAATACACAAATACACTTAAATGAGCAATAAACTCAACCCGGCAACGTTACACAAAATAGTTGAGTTGTTTATCATGTGTTCAGTGGCAGGGGCAGATTTTATGTAGGGTAGGGTTGCAGCCATTTATTGATAAAACAAGTCTTTTTAATTGCTTATCAGAAAATTGTTGAATGAAAAATTGTAAACCCCTGTTGATCGCCTATGCCGGCTTGCTTTTGCTGCTAAGCGGGCCTGTTGTTGCCCAGTTTCGCACTTATTCAAACGAGTTTTTAAATATTGGTGCCGGTGCAAGGGGGTTGTCTATGGGCAGTGCACAAATAGCCACTGTAAATGATGCCACAGCCGGATACTGGAATCCTGCCGGTTTGGTAAATGTAAAAGATCAGCCACAGGTATCATTGATGCATGCTGAATATTTCGCAGGTATTGGCAAATACGATTATGGTGCAGTAGCCATTCCTGTAAGTGGAAATAAAAGAACGATTGGTATTTCAGTATTGCGCTTTGCAGTAGATGATATTCCCAATACGATTTTCCTTGTTCAGCCCGATGGCACCATCAATTTTGATAACATTACTACTTTCTCTTCTGCTGATTACGCATTTATTTTCTCACTTGCACAACAGATAAAGGTTAAGAAAAAGCATGACCTGAATTTTGGTATCAACGCAAAAATTATACATCGCAAAGCCGGTGATTTTGCCACAGCCTGGGGTTTTGGTTTTGATGCGGCAATACAATACACACACAACAATTGGCGCCTGGGCCTTGTAGCAAGAGACGTTACCACCACTTTCAATGCATGGTCCTACAACCTTAATGAAAGCATTCGCGAAGTGTTTTATATGACCAATAACGAAGTGCCGGTACACTCTACGGAGTTAACTGCGCCTAAACTAATAGCTGGTGGTGCTTATAATTTTAAGCTCAATCGTTCTATTAATTTATTAGCAGAAGCAAACGTAGACATCACCTTTGATGGAAGAAGAAACACTGTGCTTGCAACCAATACATTTAGCATAGATCCTAAACTTGGCCTGGAAGCATCTATTAAAAATGTATTTTTTGTAAGAGGTGGCATCAACAATTTTCAAAAAGCATTGGACGAAACCGACAGCAGCAATACCAAAAAAGTTTGGATATACCAACCCAGCATAGGTGCTGGTTTCCGTATCTCTAATGTTCAGATCGATTATGCTTTTACTAACTTGGCTAATCAGTCTAACCCGCTGTATACCCATGTTTTTTCACTGAGGTTTGATTTGAAGAAGAAACCTAAAAAATAAATAACCGTAAGAAATCCGGAAACGCTATATATGAAGAAGCTGTTTATATTTTTATTGATTTTGTGCAGTGCAAGCAGTTATGCGCAGGTTTACAACAATGAATGGATTGACTATTCAAAAACTTACTATAAATTCAGGACCAACAGAACTGGATTATTTAGAATTCCGCAAGCTACTTTGCAGGGAATTGGTATGGGTTCCATACCGGCGGAGCAATTTAAATTATGGCGCAACGGCGTTGAAGTGGCCTTATATACTTCATCTGCTACGGGTGTCCTGCCTTCCAACGGTTATATAGAATTTTGGGGGCATGCCAATGATGGTAAGCCTGATAAGCCTATGTACAGAGATCCTGCCTATCAGCATACAGACAAATTAAATCTTCAAACAGATACAGTAACTTACTTCCTTACTTACAATAGCAGTTCAGCGAACAGGCGCCTGGCAGACATGGTAAATGATGTGGCCAGCAACGTATTGCCTGTTGAGCCTTATTTTATGTACACGTCCGGTACATATTTTTCAGAGAAATTAAATCCTGGATTTGCTGCGGTTATTGGAGAATATGTTTACTCTTCTTCTTATGATAAAGGAGAGTTTTTATCAAGCAATGATATTTATCCTTCCGCGCCTAAAGCAACCAGCCAGGCGAACCTTGCACCATATACAAGTGGACCGGCTTCTCAAATAAAATTTGGTGCTGTTGGTAACGCATTAAATAGCAGAACTGTTCAGGTATCTGTTAATAACACAATGCTGAAAGATACATTGTGCGATTATTTTAATGATGTGATTGTAACAGCACAGTTTCCAACTTCATTAATTGCTACAGGAGCTGCTAATGTTTCATTTACTAATACTTCAGCCGTTACTACAGACAGGATGGTGGTTTCTTATTATGAAATTACTTACCCGAGAAAATTTGATTTCGGCGGAGCTTCCAATTTTGATTTTACATTGCCAGCATCTCCATCTGGATATTTTTTGCAGATAACAAACTTTACCTATGGCTCCACTGCTCCAGTATTATATGATCTTACTTTAGGGCAGAAATATACAGGCGATATTTCTACTGCAGGAACTGTAAAATTTGCATTGCCGGCAGGCGCTGTTGCAAGAAGGTTTATACTGGTAAGTGAGGAGGCTGCAAATTATACTACTATCAATACTCAGGATTTTAAAGCAAAAACATTTGTAAACTTCAATAATACAGCAAACCAGGGCAATTATATAATCATTTCAAATCCTGTGCTGTACAATGGAAGCGGTGGAGTAAACCCAGTAGATAATTATAAAACGTATAGAAGCTCCGTAAGCGGTGGAAGTTATAATGCAAAGGTGTATGATATTGATGAGTTGGTAGATCAATTTGCATTCGGCATCAGGAAGCATCCATTGTCAGTTAAAAATTTCATGCGATTTGCAAGGGCAAAATTTGCTGTTTCACCTCAATATATTTTGTTGATTGGGCACGGCGTTTCTTATAATAATTACAGGAATAATTTATCAAACCCTGTTGCAGATTTGTTAAATATAATACCCACTTTTGGCTGGCCCGCTTCAGACAACTTATTAGCCTCAGATGATGGTGCCAGTCCAATCCCGTTAACTCCTATTGGGCGTATTTCAGCAGTATCAGCAGATGAAGTAACTAATTACCTGGAAAAAGTAAAAGAGTACGAATCAGTTCAAAAGAACAGTGCCAATACCATAGCAGACCGTGGGTGGATGAAAGATATAATGGAGATTACCGGTGCTAGTGAAGCATATCTTGGGAGTGTGCTTTGTGATTATATGCAGGTTTATAAGAAAATAGCTGCAGATACATTGATTGGTGCCAATGTGGCTCTTTTTTGTAAAACCAGCACTGATGAAATAGAGCAAATTTCAAATGATAAAGTTACAGAACAGTTCAACAATGGTATCAGTTTCTTCTGTTATTTTGGTCACTCTTCTGCCACTGTTTTAGAATTCAACATCTCTGATCCCAACAATTACACTAACCAGGGAAAATATCCCGTATTTTCTGTAAATGGTTGTAATGCTGGTGACTTTTTTGTTTTTGATCAACAAAGATTTACTTATAGCCAAACACTTTCTGAAAAATTTACACTGGCAAAACAAAGAGGCAGTATTGCGTTTCTGGCGTCAACTCATTACGGCATTGTAAATTACCTTAACATATTTATCAACAGTATGTATAGTTTGATGGGAGGAAGTGATTATGGTAGCAGTTTAGGAAAGCTGCATACAGATGCATCACAGCAACTGTTGCAAATTGCGGGCAATACAGATTATCATGCACGCCTTCATGCAGAGGAAATGACTTTGCATGGTGACCCTGCAATAAAGATGAATTTCGGAACACTTCCGGATTATGTAGTGGAAGAACCGCAGGTAGTAATAACGCCGCAATTTATTTCAATTGCTGAAAATAAATTTACGGTTGATGTTACTATGTATAACCTTGGAAAAGCAATAAAAGATTCAATAACAGTTGAGATTAAACGGCAATATCCTGACAATAGCATAACTACGCTTATTAGAAAGAAAATTCCAGGTATCAAGTATATTGACTCTCTTATCATGGATGTGCCTATTGTTGCTACTCGGGATAAAGGATTGAATAAGTTAATCATTACAGTAGATGCGGATAATGTTGTAGCAGAAACCTCTGAAACAAATAACTCTGTTACCAAGGAGTTTTACATTTATGAAGATGAGGCAAGACCCGTATATCCCTACAACTATGCAATAGTAAATCAATCAACTGTTAAGCTTTATGCATCTACAGCTAATCCGCTGAGTTCGTTAAAACAATACACAATGGAGATGGATACCACCGAGTTGTTTAATTCTCCATTAAAAATAAGTAAGACTATTTCTTCAGTCGGCGGTTTGCTTGAATTTGATCCGGGTACATCCTTAAAAGATAGCACTGTTTATTATTGGCGAGTGGCGCTTGTGCCTTCAAGTGGACAATATCATTGGAATGAATTCTCATTTGTTTATTTGGCTGGATCATCTTTTGGGTTTAATCAATCGCATTATTTTCAACATCTTCAATCTACTGTAAAAGATATATCGCTTAATACAGATAGGAATTGGTATTTTGGAAAATCTGTAAGTACGATTTTTATTATACATGGTATGTATCCCACTAGTGCTACAACCGATAATGACCTTCAGGTAAGTTTAAACACTCAATCAACTATTGCAAGTGCATGCCTTGGCAACTCACTAGTATTTACTGTGATAAATCCAATTACTTTCAAACCATGGAAGAATGTTGATAATAATGGAAATAATCTTTATAGATATGGTAGCGCTTCTGCTAATTGTGCTGCTAATCGTAATTACAATTTTGAGTTTTCTTATTTGACGCCAGCATCCAGAAAAACAATTTGTAATTTTATGGATTCTATTCCCAATGGCATGTACGTAGTAGTGCGAAGCTTTGATTACAATAACAATAATTCATTCTCATCTAAATGGCTTGCAGATTCAAGTCAGCCAATGTTTACACCAGGAAATACGCTTTATGATAAATTGCTTCAGGCTGGATTAACACGTATAGATTCAATTAATGCACCCAAAGACTGGGCATTTGTTTATAAAAAGAATGATATTGCAACATTTACGCCTACTTACAAAATAAGCGCAGGGTTATATGACAGAATTGATTTATCAGTTGACTGCCCAACCCCAGATACTCTCGGATATATTACATCTCCCTTGTTTGGCCCTGCAAAAAATTGGAAGCAGGTTCATTGGCGCGGAAAAAGCCAGGAAAGCAATTCTGCAGATAATCCTACTGTGCAAGTGCTTGGAGTTGATGCTTCTGGCAACCAGAGTTTGCTTTATAATCTTGATTTAACTCAGCAGGATTTTGATATTTCAAATGTTAGCGCTACACAGTATCCAAACATTATACTTAAAATGCGTAATATCGACTCTGTAGCCCTTACACCTTATCAACTGCGCTACTGGCGTATTGATTATGATCCTGTTCCTGAAGGAGCCCTTATTCCCAATATTTATTTTAAGACAAAAGATGCTTCAAAGACTACTGATACTCTTGAGGTTGGCGAGACATTCAATTTTGGAATTGCATTCAAAAATGTAAGTCCTATGGCGTTTGATAGTCTTAGGATTAAAATGTACATACTCAATCAAAGTAACGTAACGCACACAGTTAATTTGCCCAAAGGAAAGCCTTTAATTTCAGGCGACTCTATTAGAGTAGATTATCAAGTCGACACAAAAGATTATTCGGGGCTTAATACTCTTTACATAGATTTCAATCCAGACAGTGATCAGCCAGAACAGTATCATTTTAATAATTTCTTATACCGTAGCTTTTATGTAAAACCGGATAAGACAAATCCTTTATTAGATGTAACATTTGATAACGTTCACATACTTAACAAAGATATTGTTTCGGCAAAGCCACATATACAAATAAAATTAAAGGACAATGCCAAATTCCTTTTATTAAGTGATACAAGTGATTTGCTTGTACAAGTTAAATTCCCTGATAATACGGTAAGAACATACCAGTTTAACACGGATACTTTACGATTTACACCTGCTGCAAGTGGCTCAGATAATACTGCTACTATTGATTTTACACCAGCATTTCTCGATCAGCAAAACGAAAATGGAGATGAATATCAGCTTATAGTCAAAGGAAAAGATGCCAGCGGTAATAAGGCAGGAGCATCTGAATACACGGTTACATTCAGGGTAATTAGCAAACCTATGATTAGCAACCTGCTTAATTTCCCTAATCCGTTTACAACTTCTACTGCTTTTGTTTTTACTATAACAGGTACTGATATTCCGGATAACATGAAAATTCAGGTATTAACTATAACAGGTAAAATAGTTAAAGAGATTACGAAACAAGAACTGGGGCCACTACATATTGGTAGAAATATTACGGAATATAAATGGGATGGAACAGAATCAATTTGGACAACGGCTTGCAAATGGTGTTTATTTATACAGATTTGTGACTACCATGAATGGGAAAAAAATGGATAAGTTTACAGACAATGGAGATACAACGGATAAGTTTTTTACCCGGGGATATGGAAAGATGTATTTGATGCGATAGGTTTTGGGAAATAAATCTCATTAAAATTTTCAGGCAAGTAGGCTTTACTTCGTCAAAACATGTATGTATTGACGGAATAAAGCCTTTTCTTGTATAATTGACATAATTTCACAACTCATTTATGATGAGGCAAATGTTAGATAATCTTCAGAAGCGCCCACTGTTGCTGCTTTCTCTTTTTTTAGCAGCTTCTGCAGTACTTTTTTTGCCTGTAATTAATAGAAATTTTGGTTCTGATGACTTTTCGGTCTTATACAGGGATGTATATGGTCAATCTCTTTTTACGAAAGATTTTTTTCGGCCTCTATCTGATATAACGTTGTATATGTCGTATTTAATGGGCGGATTTAACCCAATATATTACAACTTGTTCAATATTGCTTTGCATGCTGCTTGTTGTAGTATGCTTTTTTATTTTTGCCTGATGGACAACGGAATAGCTGTAAAACACCGTTATTCATTTGCATGCTTTTCGGCAGTATTGTTTCTTATTTACCCTTTTCATAATGAGTCAATAGTTTGGGTGCTTGGCAGGGCTTCAATGACCTCTTGTTTTTTTGGCTTCCTTTCTTTGATAATTGCTTTTTCTGATATTAGCACAGCTAGAAAAAATGTTTTTTCTCCACTGTCATATTTTATAGGGCTATCTGGATATGAAACTATTCTGCCCCTGCCAGCGATTATTTTGCTTTTGCATTATAGAAAAGGAATCTCGGTCAGACATTTAATTTCAACTGGCACATTTTACGCAATTGCACTGGCCGTTAATATGGGGATACGGTATCGCATTTCTGGTGTTATTTACGGGAATTATGGGGCTAGAATGTTTGAACCTTCTGTAAAAAGATATTTATTAAATCTCTTCAAGGTAGCAGGACGCCTGTTTCTTCCGCCCACGAACACTTCAAGTATTTTAATTTTCTTTTCTGTATTAGGGATTATCGCTTTTGGCCTATTGACAATAGCATTTAGTAGAAGTGATAAGATTGAATTTCAATCCTATATAAAACTTACATTCTCGGTTTTGCTTTCTGTCATTATACCCGTTTTGTTTGGCGTCAGTACCAGAACTTATGAAGGTGATAGGCTTTTTTATTTTGCTTCGTTTTTTCTTTGCATGTGGATAGCTTATGCTGCAGATTATGTTAGCTTATGCAGGGCTGGCTGGTTAATAAAACCACTGATAGCAATTTTCTTTCTTTTCTTTTTTTATCAGAGTTTGTTCACATGGAAAAAAGCCGGGGAAATAACTACAAGCATAATTTCAGATATAAGAAGTATTAACCGCGATAGCGGCAAGTTATTTTTAATAAACCTTCCTGAAGAGTATAATGGGGCACAGATTTTAAGAAGCGGTTTGGGAGAAGCATTACTTATTAATAAAATTGATACCACAGCAATAATTATAGTCAATCATCTGAGTTCAGAATATGCTTTAAAAGTTAGTGGTCAGATAAAACCTGAGTTTGTTAACAGTCAAAATCTTTACATACCACCAGCTACAATCATAAGCAAAAATTTAATACAGGCTAAATTGTGGTCTTTGAGTACTGATAATGACTCGACTCATCAGCAATACAACAGTAACACAGATAAAATATACTATTGGAACAAGAAATCCCTTGTTTTATTAAGCTACACTTTTTAAAGATATTCAATATGCTAATACATCAGAGCGCAGTCTTATTTTTGCATCTAATAAATATAGTTGGTATAACAAACCATGTATAAGTACTCCGATTATATAAATAGGGGCCTTCGATTTGTAAACAATCAGGTGAGGCCTGGCAATAAGACGCTTTCTACGCTGATGATTTATGCAACAGATATGTGCGATTCTGCGTGTAAGCATTGCCTTATATGGGCTAAAAGACCAGTCAAATTTTTACCTTTTGAAAAAATAAAAGAGGTAATGAAAAGTGACTGCGTAACCAGTCATACAAGTATAGGATTAGAGGGGGGGGAATTTATGCTTCACCCCGAAGCCGTTAAGATATTGGAATGGTTTTATAACAATCATAAAAATTTTGATCTTTTAAGCAATTGTCTTAAGCCAGATGCACTCATAGACGCGGCCATGAAATTTCCGCCCAGGCATTTATATGTTTCTCTGGACGGTACAGCAGCTACCTATCTTAATATGCGCGGAAAGCCAGGTTACAATAGTGTAATTAAAGTAATTGAAGCGTTAAGGGACGTATTGCCTATATCTGTAATGTTTACACTTTCTCCTTACAACGATTTTAAGGATCTTGAGCATGTTGCCGGAGTATGCAAGAAATATGGCATAGATATGCGGGTAGGCATTTATAATGATATAGCTTTTTTTGATACAATAGATAAAGCGCATGTAACTGATATAGGTAGTCACAAAGGTGAATCCCCTCTCCATTTTAGCACAGCTAAAACAAAGATTCAAGAAGCCGGTTTTGAAAAAAGTAGAAATAATGAGCAAGCAGAACTCTCCAAACAAAACCAATTCGCTTTAAAAAACGATATGGCCAAAGTACACACAGACTTCACGGAAAATATCCCAGCAGTGGTTAAAGAGTTTAGTGAAAATTATGATTTTATGGTATTGTACAACGAATGGCGAAAAGGGAATGTAAAAATGCGTTGTTACAGCATCCTTGACAGCCTTGTGATTTTACCGAACGGTGACGTCCCAATTTGTCAGAGCCTTGAGCTTAAGCTGGGCAATTTGTACAATCAAAATCTTGATGCTATATTTAATGGTGAGGAGACGCAAAAAATACAGGACTACCATGTACATAATTGCAACCAGTGCTGGCTTAATTTTCACAGAAAGTATGATGTAATACTTTACAGAACTTTCGAAAAGTATTTCGGCAGAAGTGTTACTTCACGCTTATTTGGATATTACCAGTGGGAGGAAACAGCGAAAAAAAGTTATCAGAAATATTTTGATGAGCTTAATTCCCAATGATCATTTTGCAATTTTTTTCATTTGCTCAAGAATTTCATAAGCAGGAAGCAAGCTTTCCAATTTTTGATAGTCCGTTATCACATTCTTTTCTACTGCATTTGCGAAATTAAATAATTCAGCATAGAAACCCATAAGATTAAGACTATTCATGTTAGCATCAGGTACAAAGCTATTATGGTCAAGAAAAATTTCTTGTATAGATGGACGACGAAATACCTTTTCCACCGGTATTTTCAATAATGTTGTTGGTTTTGAAATGGCTGATACATGACCAGGATAAACAGCAGAAAATATTTTTTTTGAAGTATTTATTGATATTTCATCGGCGGCTTGTTGCCAATTGTAATTAGTAGATAATTCAAGCATCCCTTTAATACTGTTATGATTCAAAATAAGAAAAAAAGTCTCTGCTGTTCCATTTGTTTGCAGGCTGATATATTCTACTGTAGCTTTTCCAAACAATTGTACAACATAATCTATAGGATGAATAAACAAGTTGTAAATACTGTTTCCCTCAGGATAACGACCCGTATAAAACTTGTAATTATAAGTTTGGACTGATTTGCAATGAGTCTTCAGAATTTGCGTTGCTGGTGCAAAACGCCGTTGCAGCCCGATTTGGCAAATACTTGTTTTCTGAATTTGTATGAGCGATATTAATTCTGAGACTGAGAATCCGAGAGGTTTTTCTACAAAAACATTTTTGTTCCGTTGTAATAATTCCTTTGTGAGCTCAGCCTGAGTGCTGCCTCCTTCGGTAATAACGAAAACTGAAGAAATGGTTGGGTCATCAAATATTTCCGCTAAATTATCAGTTCCTTTGCATCTGGGCCACCTTGCAGATGCTTTTTCTGCATTTGATTTATTACGAGAGAAAATCTTTTTAATAGGTATGCCTAAGTGCCAAAGGCATGGATAAATGTTCGTGGTATTGTGTAAGCCGGTTCCTATAATGGCGTACTTGTTTTTATAAACACTAGGTCTTTCAAGAAAATGCAGCTTCTTTTTATTGCGATAAAGATTTATCATGTATTGTACCGGGGAATCCATTCGTTAATTTTGGTGAAAAATTAATCATTTTATTTTATGAGGGCTATAATTATTGTCTGCTAAAATAAATTCAAATTCCTGAGTCTTTTGTTGGTAAAATCTATAAGGAAATTTAAGAAAAGCTAATTCGACATTCATGATATTTTAAATAAAGGAACCTGTAGTTGCTACTATCTAGTAAAATATTGTTTGCTAACGTATTTATGCACTAATAGTAACTCTTCTTTGATCTGATCTAAAAGGATATTCTTTGTCACGATAACGCAACAAATGTAAAGGCAATGAACACATATTGCTATGTGCTGTCTCTATCGAACGATTATTTTTTTTGTTGTTAAGAGACTAGTATCGGCCCAAACTTTAACAATATACATGCCACTGGAAAATGATTGAACGGGAACTCCAATCAATTCGTCAGAACCACTTGTTTTTTTTGCCGACCTATATAGTAACTGTCCGGCAATATTATAAATGTCAACGCTTATCTGCGCTGCTGTAGGATTTTGTACCTGTATATTTATTTTTGCAAAAGCAGGATTGGGATAAACTAAAATGTCATTTTTAATATTGCTTGAAGGTGAAATTTTTCTTACAGTTCTATCCTTAGCAAGTATCCATAATTTGGGATCAAGTAACATTGTATCGGCAGCAAATCCTAAATTCACCCAAAAAGTTTCTCCATTCTGTTGGTTATTTACAGTGATAATTGTGTCCCTGGAGCTATTTCTAAACTCAAGTTGAATGGGCATTTCATAGAAAGATACAGATGGGTCTGATGTGGACTGGTTTATTTGCACTTTTGCCCAATTGTTTTTGTTTTGCGTCCAGGTGCAATTATAGTTCGCATAACCCTCCCCGTAAATCCATTTTTGAAAAAAGGAGTGTAGGTTTTTACCACTTATCTGTTCTAAGTTTCGCTCAAGGTCTTCTGTTTTTGCAAAACTCCCGCTTACTATTGGATCATTCAGGTATTGCCTCAATCCTTTAAAAAATAACGAATCTCCTAATAAGCCTCTTAGCATATGCAATACATATCCGCCTTTTGCATAGGTTAACCGACTATCAAATATTCTTGAGGGTGAGGAACTGTCTGGCACAAAGACAGAACCACTGGGCAGTGAAGTAATAAGGTTAAGATAGTAGCTTAAGTGCGCAGAAATAATAGTAGTGTCAAAATTCTGAACATAAATGAACTGCATATAATTGGCAAATCCTTCGTTTAGCCATATATGTTGCCAACTGCCGCACGTTACATGGTCGCCGAACCATTGATGGCCAAGCTCATGGGCTACGGCCTGATTCCATGTTGTGCCAATAAAAGTATTTGTCTGATGTTCCATTCCACCACCGCCTGCAAATTGTGTTTGCGCATAATGTTCTTTGCTAAAAGGATATTCTCCAAAAAGCTCAGAAAATTTTGCAATGCTTTGTTTTGCATAGTAAATCACAGATACAAAATCATTTACGTTTTCAGGAAAAGCATTCGCAATTAATGGAATTGTTTTAGTCCCTGATTTTACACTATCAGTTGTTGTAATATAGTTTGTAACTGCGGCAGCTACTAAATAGCTTGCTATTGGATATCGATGACTGAAATAAACTGTTTGGGTTGAATCAGAATAGCTAACGCTCTTTTTTATGCCATTAGAGGTTGCATTATAGATGGATGGAGAAGTGATAATAATATCAATTGAATCAGCTTTATCATCGAGCCCATTTTTGCAAGGCCACCATTCTTTGGCGCCAAAAGGCTCTGATAGAGTCCATATTACTGGAGTTCCATTGTGCGTGGTTTGTACAAATGCTCTATAGGTATTAGTTATTCTTGGCACTCCATTGTAATAAATGGAAACAGAATCTTTTTGAGTAGTATTTAGGTTTATTGGAAATAATACTTTTAATGCATCATTGCCGGCTCTTTCGTACGCAATCTGGCTTCCATGATAGGTAATGCTGTCTACCTTCAGCGTATCACTTAGATCAAATACTATATTGTTTGTTGTGGCAGAAATTGTGAAATAGGATGTGACTTTTCCTTTAATGAAGCGGATATTGGGGTTCAATTCCCATTCACAACGGTAAAAATTGACATTGAAATTATTAGATGCAGTTGTGCCTTCAAATCTTAAATCATTTGAAGGTCCATTATTTATTAATAATTTTTGAAAAGCATTTTTTTCTAATGTAGCAATTTTCTTAAGTGAACTATCGAGATTTGTTTGAGCACTTGTAACCTTAATTCCGGTAAATAGAAGAATAAAAAGAAAAGCTAGTATAGAGCACTTGTTTTTTTTCATAATTAGACGGAAGTCAATTGTTTTTTCCACGAAATCCTAACGATTAGAACGAAAAAAAGGCTAAAAAATTGCTTTTTGCGAGTAGATAAAAACTATATATAATTTATAGAGAAGCAAATTATTATTGACATAGCGCCTTGATGTTTTAGGTAGAATTAATGAGATTTACCCCTATTTTTTGGATTGGTATTGCTAATGATAAGAAAATAATAACTTTATTTTTTATCAGCTTCTCTTAACAATACGGCAATGCCTGCAATTAAAATTCGAACTATCACCATTATTGCTTCTTGTATTATTATTGTTTTTTCCTGTTTTAAAAGTGCTGGCCTGCTAAGAGCTTATGGCAGTGTTGATTTAAGATGCAGGATTGTGGGAGTAAGGATTTCAGGCACCCAAAATTCTCCATATTTTTATAAATGGCATGAAAAAGATAGTCTTATTTTTTTGGATCCTAACGACAGACTTGGTAGAAAAGTTAACGGAAATGTGGTGACGCCCGCCGTATTAAAGTTTTTTTTTCCTCTTTCTCATTTAAGTTATAAGAGTATTCAAACAATTTGGGCATTTCTGCAATATTTTTTTTTACTTAGTTCGCTGTTCCTTACTGGGATCTTAAACAGAATAACAGAGTATAAGAAAAGTATTAAGGTGTTGCTTATAGCCATATTTTATTTGTGTAGTAACATTTGGTTTTATAACATTGAAAGAGGACAGATTTATACATTTTATTTGTTTAGTTTTTCACTTATCTATTACTTTTCTTCAGTAGACTGGAAATTTGGAAAATTTTTGGCTGGATGTATAAATACTTTTACATTTTTTTTAAGACCCTTAGTTATTGTTTTCTTATTCAGTGGGATATACCAGAGGAGTAAAATGTGGATGGCAGGATGCATATGTGGGGGTATCGTTGGCTTACTTTTTTTTGTATTGCCAGTGGTAACGCAATGGAATGACTATTTTTCCGCAATGAAGGAGTATAGTTATGAAATTACAGGTAAAACATCTCAGATGGACGAGGTTAGGCAAGTGCCGGATATAATTGAAGGTGTTGACAACCTGCAAAAGTCTATGGGTTTTCAGTGTGGTGGATTATCTACTGTTCAGTATTACCTGGCTGCAAAGCGCATATGTAAAAATATAGACTCAGTTGAACTCATAATCGGTTACTGTATCATAGCTGGATTATTTTGTTTTTTATACTTTAAAAAAGCACTTTATACTTTAGACAAGGATCATGTTTTTTTATTCTCTTTTTTTCTTTATATACTGGCTGAACTTTTTATAATAGGTTACCGCGGAGGGTATAATCAGGTTGAATGGTTGTTTGGCATATCTCTGCTATGCAAGAGAAAGTATTTGCCAACCACTTTGCTTATAGTAGTAGCAATAGCTCTTACCTTAGAAAATATATATCTGAATATCTTTAGGTTTCAATTTGAACTGGCAGAGATTACATTGCTAGCGGTTTTACTTTATGTGATTTTCGTTAAAAGTGATGATGCTGACTTTAAGCATGGATCGGTAATGAATTTTCAATAGCTATTACCGTATGTGTTGTATAAATTTATTTTATCTTTTGAATCTAAATCAACCTGGTTTGTAATGATTGTTTTAAAGAGAATTTTATTCTGGCTACCTTTTGTGCAATTGTTGTTATTGATGCTGCTGTCGTTTTATCAGCATCCTGTGGCTGATGATTTTGCCGGTAATTACATTGCTTCAAAATCGGTATTCCTGCTTCAATCCGCTCCTACCTTGTAAATAATCTAGCTAAAATTCCTTGTATAAAAAGTTCTCTTTCCTCAAATTTCAATAAAGTGGTAAGCATTTGTTTATCAAATGCTTTAAAATCGGCATTGGTTTTCTTAGTATCAATTTCTGCTATCAGATTTAATGCCAAATAATAATAAAATGAAGATGCTGTTTTTTTGAAAAACCGGTTTTTCAGTGCTGACTCTTTTACTATTTAGAATATTCTTTCCATCTTCAGGATGTCTAACTATTTCTGCCATTAATGTTAATCCACCGCACAAAATACTTGCCCAGCATATCAAATTCAAGGTTCACGGTATCACCAGGGTGTACAAGGTGAAGATTCGTGTACTCATACGTGTAAGGTATTATACCTACGGAGAATTGATCGTCTTTTACATTAAAAGCAGTAAGGCTGATGCCGTTTACAGCAATGGAACCTTTTTCAATGATATAAGGCGCAAAAGCCTTGTCAAACCGGAAAGTAAACTGCCAACTGCCATCCAGATCCGTTTTTTCTATAACAAGACCTTTAGAATCGGTATGCCCTTGCACAAAGTGGCCATCCAGCCTTCCGGTAGGTTGCAAACAACGTTCAAGGTTGATACTGTCGCCGGTTTTCCAATCGCCCAGATTGGTTTTTTGAAGGGTTTCAGCAATAGCGGTTACCTGGTACTCATCACCGTTTATAGACTCTACAGTAAGGCAAACGCCGTTATGGGAAAGGCTTTGATCTACTTTTAACTGGCTGGTAATGGGGCTGCTTAATAAGAAGGTTTTATTGCTGCCTTTTGTGGTTATTTGGCGCAGGGTAGCCATTGTCTCAATAATTCCTGTAAACATAATCTGCAAAATTAAGCCTATAAAAGCATTGTCTATTTATCATTTTTCTTTATCTTTGCCGTCCCAAACACTAAAAGGGGGTATAAAATTATGTTGATTATCGACTCAAAAGATTGCGAAAACATTGACAAAGCGCTGAAAAAGTACAAGAAGAAATTCGAAAAAGCGAAAATCTTGGTGCAGTTGAGAGAGCGTCAGTCTTTTACTAAACCTTCTGTAAAACGTCGTGGCGAGATTTTGAAAGCCGTGTACAAACTGAAGGTGAGCAACGGACAAATAGATTAATCCCAAGGAAGAATTATATTTGATAGCTGTAAAGTGAATAACTTTACGGCTATTTCATTTTATGGATAGTCCATTTCAACAGTACCTGCAGTCTTTTCTTAGCTACCTTCAGTTTGAAAAAAGGTATTCTCAGAATACGCTTGTTTCTTACCGAAATGACCTGGACCAGTTTTTTACTTATATAACTGATCAATACCAGGCAACCAATCTTACCTCGATAGAACCCATTTATGTTCGTAGCTGGCTGGCAGAGCTGAAAGCAGAAAAAATAACTGCCAAGACTATCAATCGCAAGGCTTCTTCCCTAAAATCTTTTTTCAATTATCATTTAAAAACCGGTTCCATTACTGCTACCCCCATGTGGGCCGTCACTACGCCTAAAATAAGTAAGCGGCTGCCTGAGTTTGTGAAGGAAAAGGATATGGAGCGGATGTTTACAGAAACCGATTTTCCAGCAGACTGGAAAGGACAAACCGATTACTTGCTGTTGTTGCTTTTTTATCAGACAGGCATGCGTTTAAGTGAATTGGTAAATCTGAAAGAAAGCCAGGTAGACTTTTCTAAAAGGGTAATAAAGGTATTGGGTAAGGGTAATAAAGAAAGGGTAGTACCTGTATCTGAAGAATTGGTAACTGCATTAAAAGCTTACCAGCAAGCCAAGAGAAAGGAATTTGAGCATTTTGACAGTGTTCATTTTTTTGTATTGCAGAATGGCAAGCAGCTTTATACAAAATATGTTTACCTGGCAGTAAAAAAGTACCTATCAGAGATTACAACTCTCAACAAAAAAAGTCCGCATATTTTAAGGCACACCTTTGCGACGCATTTAACCAACAATGGGGCCGATTTGAACGCAGTAAAAGAACTGCTTGGCCATAGCAGCCTTGCGGCAACACAAGTGTATACACATAACAGTATAGAAAAGCTTAAAGAAGCTCATAAAAAGGCGCATCCACGAGCCTAATAAGGCATTTCATTTTTTAAGAAATTGCTTCAATTTTTCTTCATTTTTAATTTGGAAAAACAGGCTGTATCATTTAATTTCATACTGCTTGAAATAATGATCGCCTATGCTCAATAACTACACAATTATCTTCACAAACTTATCCCCTCAAATAGTTCTTTAAAATATTGTTCACTGATTAAAAGCAATTACTATGAACGTTAATATCCAGACAGTTCACTTCGACGCCGACGTTAAATTAACCGAGTATGTAAACAAGAAATTGGAAAAGCTAAACACTTTTCATGATCGAATAATCAAAGTAGATGTCTTCTTGAAGCTGGACAACGTAGTACACCAAATTAAGGACAAAGTAGCTGAAATTAATGTACGTGTGCCTCGCCGCCAGTTTTTTGTAAAAGCAAGTTCAAAATCATTTCAGGAATCTTTTGATGATGCTTTTGATTCTATCGTTAACCAGATAAAAAGAAAAAAAGAAAAGCAAGCCGCTTAAAAATAATTGCCATCAAACTTTTAAACGCCCCGCACCTGTTGCGGGGTTTTTTGTTATAGAAAACCCCTGTATGATAGATTTTTTTAGTGCAAACCCGGTCAATAGATGCTAAAAACCTTGTTCAATTGACTTTTGTACCGCTATTTTGCAAATTATTTTTTTGCTGAAAATGAAGCAGGGCCTGTCTTTTAGCAAATGCGTCATTTAATTTTGATGATCCCGAAAAAATTATATCAGCAAAGTTTTTGTATTTATTGAATTCCATTACCTTTGCATTCCCAAAATTTTTTGGGTAGTTCTTTATTGGCTTTTATGTACGCCACCTTAGCTCAGCTGGTAGAGCAACTGATTTGTAATCAGTAGGTCGCAGGTTCGATTCCAGCAGGTGGCTCTAAAAAACAAATTGGCTGTAAAATTATAAGACAGGTTACTGCGCATAGTTGCAGTAGTGCTAAGTAGTTTTACTGGTTTTGGGCAAGTAGTCAAGTGGCCAACGACGACAGACTGTAAATCTGTTCTCTTACGAGTTCGGTGGTTCGAATCCATCCTTGCCCACTTAGTTAATGTGCTAATGTGAAGATGTGGAAATGTGAAAATGAATAAGTTCTTTATATGTTGAAAGCAACAAAATAATGTGAATGCACTAGGCAAGCTGGGCATTTGTCACATTTACACATTTCATCACATTTACACATTATTCTTGCGGAAGTAGCTCATTTGGTAGAGCGATAGCCTTCCAAGCTATAGGTGGCGAGTTCGAGCCTCGTCTTCCGCTCAAAAATTGAAGAGCAGGATTATGACGGTTGACAGGCGGCCCTCTTCGTCAGCTAACAACGGTCAACTAACTGTGTGGATGTTGACAAGCCGTTGTAGCTCAGGGGTAGAGCACTTCCTTGGTAAGGAAGAGGTCGTGAGTTCAATTCTCATCAACGGCTCTTGGTTTTTTGAAACAGAAAAATTGCATTTCCGGCGGGCCAGTGAATAAGGATGCTGAAGCCCGGAAAAGTACAAAACCTGAAGTGTGCGACGCAACGATGCTCAATAGAGAACAGTTGCCGACTACATGATATGAAATCAAAATTGTAAAAACACAACTTAAAAACCGATAACGATGTCAAAAGAGACTTTTAAAAGGGACAAACCCCACGTTAACGTAGGTACTATTGGTCACGTTGACCATGGCAAAACCACTTTAACCGCAGCTATTACCGAAATCCTTTCTAAAAAAGGTTTGGCAACGGCAAAAAAATACGACGAAATTGATGGTGCTCCTGAAGAAAAAGAAAGGGGTATCACTATTAACACAGCTCACGTTGAGTACCAAACGGCTAACCGTCACTATGCTCACGTAGACTGCCCAGGTCACGCTGACTATGTTAAAAACATGATTACTGGTGCTGCACAGATGGACGGCGCTATCCTGGTAGTTGCTGCAACTGACGGCCCTATGCCACAGACAAGAGAACACATCCTTCTGGCTCGCCAGGTAGGTGTACCTCGTATGGTGGTATTTATGAACAAAGTAGACCTTGTAGATGATCCTGAGCTGATTGAACTGGTTGAAATGGAAATCCGCGAACTGTTGACTAAAAACGGTTTCGATGGTGACAACACTCCAATTATTAAAGGTTCTGCAACAGGTGCCCTGGCAGGTGATGCTAAATGGGTAGGTGCTATCGACGAATTGATGGCTGCTGTTGACGCTTATATTCCTTTGCCTCCTCGTCCAGTGGATCTTCCGTTCCTGATGAGCGTGGAAGACGTATTCTCAATTACAGGTCGTGGTACAGTTGCCACTGGTCGTATTGAGAGAGGTCGTATTAAAGTAGGTGAGGGTATTGAAATTGTAGGTTTGATGGAAAAACCTCTTGCTTCTACCGTAACAGGCGTTGAAATGTTCCGCAAATTGCTTGACGAAGGTGAAGCAGGCGATAACGCAGGTCTGTTGTTGCGTGGTATTGAGAAAACCCAGGTTCGTCGTGGTATGGTACTGTGCAAACCAGGTTCTATCACCCCGCACACTGAATTCAAAGGTGAGGTTTATGTATTGAGCAAAGAAGAAGGTGGTCGTCACACTCCATTCTTCCAGAAATACCGTCCTCAGTTCTATTTCCGTACAACTGACGTAACTGGTGAAGTTACTTTACCAGAAGGTACTGAAATGGTGATGCCTGGTGATAACACTTCTTTAAAAGTTACGCTGATTCAGCCGATAGCTATGGAGAAAGGTTTGAAATTCGCTATCCGCGAAGGTGGTCGTACAGTAGGTGCAGGTCAGGTTACTGAAATCATCAAATAAGATAGCGCTGAGCTTTTAGCCATTAGCCGTTGACTTTAGGGTTGGTGGTTAATAAAAATAGGTTATCTTTGAAATATTGCTAAAAGCTATTGGCTAACCGCCGATAGCTTTTAGCTTTCTACGGGCATGGTGCAACGGTAGCATACGGGTCTCCAAAACCTTTGATCTGGGTTCGAATCCTAGTGCCCGTGCGAAGAAAATGTGATGAATGTGGAAATGTGAAAATGTAGAAATGCCTTCGGGTAATAATTCTTTCATTTTTTTGTTTCTTGTATTTCATTTGTCACATTAGCACATTTATCATATTTACACATTATCCAAGATGAACAAAGTTTCAGCTTACTTCAGCGAATCTTACAAAGAACTGGTAGAAAAAGTTACCTGGCCAACCTGGGCACAGTTACAGCAATCTACATTAATAGTGTTGGTGGCTACGCTGCTGATAACACTGGTTGTAGGAGTGATGGATTTTGCGTCCAGCTCAGTTCTTAAACTTGTTTACTCAATATTTAAGTAGTAATGGAAAGTCAAACTCAACAGCAGGAAACCAAATGGTTTGTACTACGTGTGGTAAGCGGAAAAGAGCGCAAGGTAAAAGAGTATCTTGACAAAGAAGTTTCTCGTGGTGGATGGTCAGAAATTGTAAAACAGGTATTTCTGCCAGTGGAGAAGGTATATAAAGTGCAGAACGGTAAAAAAGTGATGCGTGAGCGCAACTACTATCCCGGGTATGTAATGATTGAAATTACGGATGGCAAGCTGAGCGACGATTTGCGAGATACCATTAAAAATACCAATAGCGTTATTCACTTCCTGGGCAAAGAAAATCCAATTGCATTGCGCAAAGCGGAAGTAAATAAGATGCTGGGCAAGATGGATGAAATGGCGGAAGCTGGTGGCGTAAGCATGAGTGAGCCGTTTATAGTAGGCGAAACCATTAAAATTATTGAAGGTCCTTTCAACGACTTTAACGGAACTATAGAAGAAGTAAACGACGAGAAGAAAAAACTGAAAGTAACAGTAAAGATTTTCGGACGTTCTACCCCGGTAGAGCTTAACTACATGCAGGTAGAGAAAATAAGCTAATTAGGTTTTCCCTTAATAAAAACAATTTCCACTGTTGCCGGCTTTAGCCTGTAATAAGTGGAAATTGTTTTTTTTAATGCCATGTTAGGCATTTATTTTTTACATTCGCTATCAGATTCTATATCCCACCTGGAAATCATCGCTCGCCAGTACCAACCACATCGAAATTTTATTGGTAAACCCCCTTAAAAAAGCATTGATAACCTATGCGCATTGCTCATTTGGTAATCACCTATACCGATCCTTTGCAAACAGAAAGAATGATCCGCAGAATGGAGCATTCTAATTTTGATTTTTATATTCACGTAGATAAGAAAATCGACATCACCTCTCACTTGTACCTGGCTAAAATGCCCAACGTATATCTAATAAAAGATAGGGTAAATGTTGTTTGGGGAGGTTACAATACCGTAGAAGCAACCCTCCGTTCTGTAAAAGAAATATTTCGCACAGGCAGGAAATATGATTATATCCATCTCATGAGCGGGCAGGACTATCCAATAAAATCTGCTGCCTATATCTACAATTTTTTTGTTGCAAATGCAGGTCATGAGTTTCTGGAGTATCAGCATTTTGATGATTGGGCAGATGAGTCTTACCCCCGCATTCATGAATACCATTTTACTAACTACAGTTTCCCCGGCAGGTATTATGTTCAGAAACTAATGAACAGGTTATTGCCCGTACGCAAATCGCCCATGCCGTTAGAGTTTTATGGTTCCTCAATGTTTTGGGCACTTTCCAGCCAATGCTTAGAGTATATTGTCAATTTGATGGGTAAGAATAAACGGCTTAAAAGGTTCATGAAACTTACCTGGGGGTCCGACGAATTTTTATTTCAGACCCTTGTGCTGAATTCCCCCTTTAAGAATAATGTTATAAATGACAACCTGCTGTTTCTAGACAGGGAAAAGGGAGCTCCTCACCCTAATATATTGAACAATAGTCATTTAGTAGATTTGATTACCTCTAAAAAAATGTTTGCCCGTAAGTTTGATGCAAAACGTGATGGAGAAATTCTAAACAGCATTGACGCATACCTGCAGGGAGAGGGACAGGCTGATTTGACGCAGGCAATAAAACCCGTACTGGTGGCGCAATAGAGGCAATAAAATATTGGACGCTGTAAATATTTTTTATACCTTTGCAGTCCCAAAAAAGTTCTTTAGGAAAATGAATTTGGGAGTTTCGATAAAATTTATTGAAACGCTAACACCAAAAAATTAAAACATGGCAAAAGAAATTTCAGGTTTCGTAAAGTTGCAGTGCAAAGGCGGACAAGCCAACCCTGCACCTCCAATTGGCCCGGCGCTTGGTTCTAAAGGCGTAAACATTATGGAGTTCTGCAAACAGTTTAATGCAAGAACCCAGGATAAAATGGGTAAAGTACTTCCGGTATTAATTACCGTTTACACAGACAAAAGTTTTGAGTTTGTTATCAAAACTCCTCCAGCAGCAGTACAACTGATGGAAGCAGCAAAAATTCAAAGTGGTTCCAAAGAGCCAAACCGCAGCAAAGTAGGAAAGGTTACCTGGACACACGTAGAAGCAATTGCCAAAGATAAAATGGCAGATCTTAATTGCTTTACAGTGGAAAGCGCAATGCGCATGGTAGCTGGTACAGCCCGCAGCATGGGTTTAACTGTTGACGGAAAAGCCCCTTGGGAAAATTAATCTTTTACACTTTTAAATTTTTTAGCGATGGCTATCAGTAAAAAAAGAAAAGTTGCAAACGCAAAAATAGATGCTAACAAAGCATATACATTAAAAGAGGCTTCAAGCCTGGTAAAAGATGTAAACATTACCAAGTTTGATGCTTCAGTTGACCTGCATATACGTTTAGGTGTTGACCCTAAAAAAGCAGACCAGGCGGTTAGAGGAACTGTAACCCTGCCCCATGGTACTGGTAAAACCAAAAGAGTTTTGGTTTTGTGCACACCAGACAAAGAAGCAGAAGCAAAAGCAGCCGGTGCCGATTATGTTGGCCTGGATGAATTCATAACAAAAATTGAAGGTGGATGGGTTGATATAGATGTAATTGTTGCTACTCCTTCTGTAATGCCTAAGATTGGCCGTTTGGGTAAAGTGTTAGGGCCACGTAACCTGATGCCAAACCCTAAAACAGGTACTGTTACCAACAACGTAGCAGAGGCAGTAAATGAAGTAAAAGGTGGTAAGATTGCATTTAAGGTAGATAAAGCAGGTATCATACATGCTTCTATTGGCCGTGTAAGTTTTGGTTCAGAAAAAATTGCAGAAAACAGCCAGGAGCTGATTAATGCAATCATTAAACTGAAGCCATCTTCTGCAAAAGGTATTTACCTGAAAGGTGTAAGTATTGCCAGCAGCATGAGCCCTGGTATAGCAGTAGATACAAAAACCTTTGTACATTAATTTAATTCATCTTCTGTCCTTCCGCTGAGGCAGGATATCGAATAAAAAAATTGTTATGACAAAAGATCAAAAAAATGAAGTAATAGAAGTACTGAAAGGAAAATTTTCCCAGTACTCTAATTTTTATATCGCCGATACAGAGGCACTTACCGTAGAGCAGGTGGGTAATCTGCGCCGTGCATGTTTTAATAAGAATGTAGAAATGAAAGTGGCTAAGAACACACTTATTAAAAAAGCATTGGAATCTTTGGATGAGAAGAAATATGCGGGTGTATATGATTCACTGCACAAAGTGACTGCATTAATGTTCTCTGACAATCCGAAAGAACCAGCACTTATCATCAGCTCTTTCCGCAAAGAAGGAAAAGGTACAAAACCAGAATTGAAAGCTGCTTTCATCAATGGTGATGTTTATACCGGCGATAACAGCCTGGCTGCATTAACCAAAATCAAAACCAAGAACGAGCTTATTGGTGAGGTTATCGGTTTGTTGCAATCTCCTGCAAAACGTGTACTGGCTGCTTTATTGCACCACCACGAAAAACAAGCTGCCGGTACTCCTGCAGCGGAATAATTAAGAAATATGAAACTGTAATAAGAAATAAACTTCTGGTTACAGTCTCACATTATACAACAAACAATTTTTTTAAACACTCCCCCGGAGTTTCTTAAAAGAAGCAATGAACGGGGAAAAAATTCTAATCAAATGGCAGACGTAAAAACATTAGCAGAACAATTAGTAGGTCTTACTGTAAAAGAAGTACAGGAACTGGCCGATTTTCTGAAATCTGAATATGGTATTGAACCAGCTGCAGCAGCAGTAGTAGTAGCTGCTGGTGGCGAAGGTGGTGGTGCCGCTGCAGAAGAAAAAACTGCTTTCAACGTAATCTTGAAAAGCGGTGGTGCTTCTAAACTGAACGTAGTTAAGATTGTAAAAGACTTGACTGGTCTTGGTCTTAAAGAAGCAAAAGAATTGGTAGACGGTGCGCCTAAGTCAATTAAAGAAGGTGTAACTAAAGCCGAAGCAGAAGATCTGAAAGCTAAGCTTACAGAAGCTGGTGCTGAAGTAGAAATTCAGTAAGAAGATATAAGGTGATTCTTTCTAGCCCTGGTCTACGACCGGGGCTTTTTTGTGCAATTGTGTCAAATCCTTGTTATGTAGTAATTTTTAGTGATTTATACACATGTCCTTTCATTATGTTTTCTTGAAAAATTTTATTTAATTAAATCTTAATATTTATTTTTTTCTTTATAAAAGTTCGTATATCTTGTTAAAATATTTAGAAAGTAAGACTGTTTAACGTTTAGATGAGTAAAAAAAGCTCCTATAAAGCTCAAATTATCCAGCAATTGTTTTTTTCTGAAGGTCTTTCTTGTTCAGATATCAGCAATGAATTGAACAAAAGTCTGCCCTTTATAAATGGACTTTTAGTTGAGTTAATAGATGAAGGGATAGTTGTTGAAACAGGATATGCGCCATCAAGCGGTGGCAGGAGACCTCTAATCTATTCTTTGAAGACCGGGATACTATATGTGCTGGCGGTGGCAATGGATCAGTTTGTGACAAGAATAGCACTAATGGACATGCAAAACCGTGAAATCTGTCAACTGGAGAAATTTGATTTAAACCTGGCAGAAGATAAAAAGGCCTTGTTGAAGTTAACTGAAAAGATTCACGATGTTATAGAGAAATCAGGTGTTAAAAAGGAAAATATAGCAGGGATAGGAATTGGAATGCCGGGATTTGTGAATGCGCAATTAGGTATAAACTATACATTTTTAAAAGACGGAAACGGGAGTATCAGCAACTTTTTAAGTGAGCATACCGGGCTACCAGTATTTATAGACAATGACTCCAGCCTTGTGGCTTTGGCAGAATTCAGATTTGGAACAGCTAACAGGAAGAAGAATGCAATGGTAGTAAACCTCGGCTGGGGAATTGGATTGGGAATGGTGCTGGATGAAAAGCTTTTCAGAGGAAATAATGGCTTTGCAGGTGAGTTTAGCCACATACCATTGTTTACAAATGGAAAACTGTGCAGTTGCGGCAAATACGGATGCCTGGAAACAGAGTCATCATTGTTAATTATAACCGAGAAAGCAAGACAGGGTGTTGAAGAAGGTAAGCTAACCCAATTGAAAGGTTCGATTAAAAACGAAAGTGCAGAGCAGGATTGTGCTGCTGTATTTGAAGCGGCTTCCAAAGGAGACAGGTTTGCAATCTCTTTATTGTCTGATGCAGCTTATGTGATTGGAAGGGGGTTGGCTATATTAATTCATATCATCAATCCTGAAATGATTATTATAAGTGGCAGAGGTGCAGCAGCAGGCAAATTGTGGATGGCTCCTATTCAACAGGCATTGAATGAACATTGCATACCTAAGCTTGCAGATAACACAGATTTGGAAATATCTGCTTTAGGATATGAAGCAGAGATAGTAGGTGCAGCGGCATTGGTGATGGAGAATTATGAGAAAGTCTTTATGAGAAAGCAACTGAAAGCTGATTCATTTAGCATGACAGCGAGGTTGTAAATTTTATTTATAAACAAAAACTAAACTGCGATGAGAACTCCTCTACAAAGAGTTTTCCTTTTGCTGCTTTTAACTGCATGCAGCATATCAGGATTTACTCAAGCCAAAAAAACCGTTGCTGGAACGGTTAAAGATGCTACAGGTAACGTACTTGCTGGCGTAAACTTTATCATCAAAGGGACAAGGATTGCCGGTGCAACTGACAATGATGGTAATTTCAAAGTAACTGTTCCTGCACAAAATGCTGTACTTGTTTTCACTTCAATTGGTTACGAGAAAAAAGAGGTTACAGTAGGTGACAATGGCTTTGTGTCTGTATCACTTGTTGCTACTGGTAAAGATCTTAATGAAGTAATTGTAACAGGCTTTGGTGTTAAAAAGCAAACCAAAAAATTAACTTATTCCGTTACAGAAGTAAAAGGTGAAGAATTGGTTCGTGCTGGTACTGTCAATGTGGTGAATTCATTACAAGGTAAAGTAGCTGGTGTAATGATTAACCAGGGCGCAGGTGGCCCTTCTTCAAGTTCAAGAATTCGTATCAGGGGTAATTCAAATATTAGTACCACTAGTGGTCTCGGTACTATGCCTTTATTTGTAGTGGATGGTGTTCTGATAACTCCTCAAACATCAGGTGCAGATTCATGGGGTGATAACCGTGATTTTGGTAACCAACTTAAAAACTTAAACCCTGATGACTATGAGAGCCTTACAGTTTTAAAAGGTTCCGCAGCCAGCGCTTTGTATGGTTCACAAGCACTGAATGGTGTTATATTGATAACTACAAAAAAAGGAAGATCTCGTCCAGGACTTGGTGTTACAGTTAACCAGCAAAATACCTGGAATTCGGTTTACAGGTTGCCAGATTTTCAGAATGAATATGGTGGTGGTACAAGCACCACTTTTTCAAAAAATGCTGCAGGGCAAAATGTTATTCTGAATGATGGTTATGCTCCTTATTATAGTTTTGGGCCAAAATTTGACGGTAGCCAGATAATAGATGCTGATGGCATCACCCGTACTTATAAGGCTAATAATATGAAAGACCTGTACCAAACAGGATTTCTTAATAGCACAAATGTGGCTGTAGAAGGTGGCAATGACAGAACAACTATTCGCTTTTCTTATACTAAAACAAATCAATCCGGAATTGTATCTACCAATTCTTTCTCAAGAGACAATTTCAACCTGCGTGCAACTCAGAAATTAGGCAGTTTCCTTAATTTGGACGCGTCTATCAGTTATGCTGTTTCTAATTCTAAAAACCCAATGCAGCAGGGCGGACAAGGAAGCTTGTTGTACAGGCTCGCCTATTCTAATGCACGAAATTTCCCTATTGACAACCTTTTTGCAAATTATATAGATAAAACAAAAGGTGGCCGTATAGTTTCTTCTTCTCCGTATTTGCGTGGTTCTGTTACGGATGATATGTGGAGTATTTATCAGACAAACGTAACCCAGAAAGAAGATAACTTGCTGGCTAATCTTGACATTACCGCAACTATTACGCCATGGTTAAGCTTATTGGTAAGAAGCAATATCAATAGCATCGGTGTTGTAAATGAAAAGAAAGAAAGAGGAGATGGTGTTGGTTTTGCAAGCAGCACTTACGGTGCTTATAGCTTGTATAATTCCTCACAAAAAACCGGAAGAATTCAGGCTTTATTGACTGCCACCAGGAAGATTAATGATAAGTTAGATTTCGGTTTTACAATAGGTGGTGAAACCCAAAGAGGTTTAGGCGGCTCTCAATTGAGTTCATCTACTAGTGGTGGTTTTAAATTGCCCGATATTTACGCACTGTCAAATTCAAAAAATGCCGCAACAGTTAATACAGATAATAGCGGCAAATACCCTCAAAGCAGGCTGGATGCATTGTATGCTTATGGTGACATCACCTATAAGAACATGCTTACTTTGAATGCAAGCGTTCGCAACGATTGGGATTCAAGACTTACATACCCTGATGGTCACGGTAACTATACTTACTACTACCCATCAGTGGGCTTGTCATGGATATTTACAGAAATGCTGAAAGATAAAGCTCAATATCATTTCCTTTCATTTGGTAAATTAAGAGCTAGCTATGGTGTTACCGGCGCCAGCACCGCTATCTATTATACTTCAACAGGTAATTACCAGTTGAACGGAACTTATACCAATGCGAGTGGTACAGCAGTTCCCCGCTACGGTTTCCAAAGCTACGATTTGGGTAACCTTGGCTTAAAGCCATTAAGGGCAACTGAATATGAGATTGGCGCGGATTTGCGATTTTTTGATAATCGCATAAGATTAGATGCAGCTGTTTATAAAAAGAATACTGTAAATGAAATTATTCCTTTAGGTGCACCTTCAGAAAGCGGTATCAATAACCGTGTTGTAAATGCTGGTAACACGCAGAATAAGGGTGTTGAAATACTTTTATCTGGAACTATTATTCGCCAGAAAAATCTGGAATGGACAACTACTTTCAATTTCACACGAAACAAAAATAAAATTATCTCATTGTATCCCGGCGTTACAAGCTTAGACCTGGACTTGGCTTTCGGAAACGACGTTCGCTCAGTTGCTGCGGCCGGACTGGATTATGGTACAATTGTGAGCACATATGCATATGCGCATGATCCTAAATCAGGTGCTAAACTATTACAGCAAGATGGTACTTATTGGAGATCTGGTGCTTATTTCGGCAACAGTGTTCTTGGTCAGGGTTTGGTAAACCTTGGTTCTGCAATGGAGAAATTCCTGTTGTCTAATACAAATGAAGTAAGGTATAAAAATTTCAATCTTTTTGTACAGGTAGATGCTAAAGTAGGTGGCAAAATTGCTTCTACAACTCAGCAATACGGAGCAGAGTATGGTAACTATAAAAGCACATTATTTGGACGCGATACAGAACACGGTGGTGTAACTTATAAAGATGCTTCTGGCAATACTCGCACAGACGGTATTATTCCTGAAGGCGTTTTCAGTGCAGGTGTTACATTCAACGGCGTAGATTATGGTGGCAAAACTTATGCACAAGCAGTAGCAGACGGAGTAATAAAACCCAAAGCAGCGCTTGATTATTATGAAGGCATTGCAAGCTGGGGCACTGGCATACGTGAATATTCTGTTTTTGATAATAGTTGGGTATCTCTTCGCGAAGTATCTATTGGATATGAGTTCTCAAAAGCTATCGCATCTAAAATTCATTTCCAACGTTTGAGACTTAGCGTTATAGGCCGTAACCTGACTTATTTGTATGCAAATGCAAAAGACCATATCTATCCTGAAGCTATTTACTCAAGCAGGCCAGGTGCTTTTGCTGAAACTGGTGGTGGTCCATACCAACGCCAACTGGGAGTTAGCCTTAATGCAGGTTTTTAATTCAATTGAGCAAGAAACAAATTGATAACAGAAATTTTATTACAATGAAATTCTATAAATTCTCATCTATAGCTTTACTAGCACTTGCTGCTTGTTTGGGAGGGTGTAAAAAATCGGCTTTTGTAGAGCTTAATACAAATCCCAACACTTTATATTCTATTAAGCCGGAAGAACAATTTTTAAATGCGCCTATTACTATTCACGGCCAAGATTTTGAAGAGTTCTATGATAACTACAGGCGCATCATGTTTTGGATGCAACAGTCAACAGCTAATGCAGGCAACAATTCTGTAACACTTAAGACTGTCGGAAATTTTAATTATCGCTATGGCATCTTCTACCCAACACTTGGGGGCGTTTTAACTGACGTGCAAAAACTGATAGAAAAGTTGCCTACAGATCAGCAAGCAACTTATGCACAGATATATGCTATTGCAGATATCCCTAAAATCTACTATGCCTTTTATGTTTCAGACATTAACGGAAGCATACCATATACAGAAGCTTTCCAGGCTCGTTATAACGGTACGCTAACTCCTAAGTATGAAACCCAACAGG
Source organism: Chitinophagaceae bacterium (assembly GCA_047602295.1). GTDB lineage: Bacteria > Bacteroidota > Bacteroidia > Chitinophagales > Chitinophagaceae > JACMLD01. The sequence goes on from JASGHP010000001.1 coordinate 1,742,684, forward strand.
CTTTATATGCTTTGTGGGATAAGCGCTTAAAAGATGTAATTACTGCATTGAAAGCTACACCCACTGTTGCACAGGTAAACCTGGGTGCAAATGATGCCTGGTATGGCGGAGTAGTTTCCAATTGGGTAAAGGCAGCTGCGGCTTTGCGTTTAAGAATGGCAATGCGCCTGATGAAACGCGATGCAACAACAGCTACAGCTATTGTAAAAGACGTAATTGGAGACGCCACTAACCTGATGTCTTCTAATGCAGATAGCTGGGTTATGTATGCAGACGTTAGTTTTACGTCTGGAGGTAACTGGAGCCCTATCGAGTTTCGTGCACCGAAACCCACAGTAGATTTTATGTGGAATACTGCTGACCCACGTTTAAGAATGTTCTATAAAAAGAATAATTACACACAGGCCAATATGAATGCCGCAATTGCAAAAGGCGTTTATCCTGCAGGTACCGTAGTAAGTGCACGTCAGTATGTTGGTGCACCTATCAGTCCTGATGTTGTAAAAACAATCCCCAGCTGGTTTACGCTGAAAAAAGTAGACGACAATCTTTCTTTGGATACTGTATCTTATTTACAGTGGAGAATGTTTCAACCTGTGGCTAGTGTTACTGGAGCTGCGGCAGGTACTGGCAAAAACTTTTTCCCTCTTATAACATATGCTGATGAGTTATTTATGCGTGCTGAACTTGCTGCAAGTGGCATAACTACCGAAAGTGCGCAAACTTTATATTATGCAGGTATAGATGCATCTATTGCATTTTATGACGCTGCTGCAAAAAATGCCCAATTAGAAGATTATACAGCGGTTACTGCAGGCGAGATTTCAGCTTATAAAGCAGCTACAGGAGTTGTATATAATGCAGCAAAAATTCAAGAAGAAATAGCTATACAGGCTTACATCAATTTTTACAAACAACCCAATGAAGCCTGGGCTAATTTTAAAAGAACGGGAATGCCTAATGCAACTACAGCTTTAGCAAACGAAAATATCTTGATTGATGGAACTGTTTACGCCATTCCAAGAAGAGCTGCTATTAGTGTGCCTTCTTCATCAGACTTGAATGCGGCTAACAGGCAGGCAGCCATTGATGATATGACCAAGGATGCAGATTTTGGTACCTCAGTAAGCGACCTTTACGGACGCATCTGGTGGGATAAAAAATAATCTCTATTACTTTTTAAAAACTCCGGGCAATAACAGCCTGGAGTTTTTTATTTTACGTAATTTGAATAAAAGGAGAGGGCTTTATGAGGATATGGTTATATACATTGATCTTACTGATGTGTTGCTCAGGAATGCTTACAGCCCAGTTGAGGAACGATTCCATATTTAAACTCAAAACCCTTCAAACTATTGGTTTAAAAAATACTGCTACTAATACTTCGTTTCGGTTGCCATCTTTTACAGACCCCAGGTTAATGCTTTTTATTTTTTTATCGCCAGAATGTCCTTTATGCAAAAACTACACGCCTGCTATCAATGCTTTAAAGCAACAATATACTGGCCGGGTTGAAATATGGGGCATAATTCCTGGCAAAAGTTATAGTGAAAGTAATGTTGCCAGCTTTGCAAAAAAATATAAAATAGCTTTTCCGTTATTGATTGATCAGCAAAAAAAATTAACTAACTATCTGCAGGCCAGCGTTACACCTGAGGTTGTATTACTCAATGCAAACTATGAGTTAGTGTATAAGGGTGCTATTGATGATCAAGTGAAAAGTCTGAGTGAAAGAAGTATAAAGGCAAATCGCTTATATTTAACTGATGCTATTAATGCAGCATTAGGTAATCAGACCGTGGCTTATAAAAGAATTAAAGCTGTTGGCTGTCTTATAAATGATTATTGATTATGAAATTGCCTCTATCGCTATTATTAACATGTGTAATTCTGTTAGCAAAAAATTCCTTTGCACAGGAAATCACATACTACAAAGATGTTGCTCCAATAATAGAAGCTAAATGCACTTCTTGTCACAAACCTGGCGATTCTGGTCCTTTTTCTCTACTTACCTATGAAGATGTTTCTAAAAGAGGTTCGTTTATCAAGGAAGTTACACAAAGCGGTTATATGCCTCCCTGGAAACCAGATAAGCATTACCTTTCTTATGCCAATGAACGTTCTTTAACGGAAAAAGAAATTGAGACCATCGGCACTTGGGTAAATAATAAAATGCCGGCAGGAAAACCTGTTGAACCCGCAATTAAAAAAACGTATTCTTCAACATTATATGGCAGACAACCAGACTTAGTTTTAAAATCAACAGATACATTTCATCTTTCAGGAGATAATCTCGAACGATTTATTGTTTATAAAATTCCGTTTGAACTGAAAGATTCTGCAAACATTGAAGCAATCGAGTTTTTTAGCAATAATAAGAAACTAGTGCATCATGCAAATTATGCTATCCACCCGGTGTTGGATGAAAGTATTGATATAAAGAAATCAGATCCTTATATCAATTTGACAGAAGATGATAGGCGTAAATATGAACAGTATTTGCCTTATAAGAAGACAATCACTTATTATGGAGGATGGATACCTGGTGCCAGTTATGAATCTTATCCAAAAGGATTTGGTTGGGTAATGCCAAAACGTGGTGTTATTCTGTTAACCGTTCACTATGCGCCATCTGCTACAGATGAACAAAGCCTTTGTGGTATTAATCTTTATTTTACCAAAACGCCTGTAGCCAGAAAGGTTAAAGTAATCAGTTTTGGATCGGGCGGTATTGGAGAAAGAGATATCGATCCGCCATTTTTCTTACTAGCTAACCAGGAAAAAAAGTTTACACTTGAAGTAACTAATCCAAATGAAGATCAATCCATTCTTTATGTATGGCCGCATATGCACCTTGTGGGAAAAACTTTCAAAGCATATGTAACATCTCCATCCGGAGATACTACAAAACTGGTGTATATACCTCGTTGGGATTTTCGTTGGCAGGAAATATACAGGTTTAAGCAATTAGTTAAAGTATCAAAAGGTTCTGTCATACACCTTGAATGTACTTATGATAATACAGCTCAAAATCCGTTTAATCCCAATTCTCCCCCCAAAGCAATTTTTTCCCGAGGCGATATGAAAACCACCGACGAGATGATGACTTTAATGATGATCTTTCTTCCGTATAAAGAGGGCGATGAAAAATTGGATTTGAAAAATTAAAGCAGTGAAGGTTATGCCAGACTATAAGAGAATGCTTTTGTTTTTATATAGTTGCTTGCTTGCATTTTTTGCAACAGCACAGAAACAGCAAAGTGTTCCCTTATTCACTTTAATGAACGAAAAACAAACCGGTATTTCCTTTGTCAATACCATCAAAGAAGACGATTCATTGAATGTGATGCGTTATGAATACCTGTACAATGGTGCGGGTGTTGGCGTTGGTGATTTTAATAATGATGGACTACCCGATATTTATTTCTCTGGCAATACCGGCCCGGCCAAATTATTTTTAAATAAGGGAGGTTTTCAATTTACTGATATTGCTAAAGATGCTGGTGTTGCAGGTAATGGAACATGGGCTACAGGTGTAAGCATAGCAGATATGAATGGAGATGGTTTGTTGGATATTTATGTTTGTCACTCTGGTAAATATGACAATCCTGAAAAGCTGAGCAACGAACTTTTTATTAACCAGGGTATAAAAAATGGATTGCCAGTTTTTAAAAGCATGGCCAAAGAATATGGCTTAGATGCATCAGGAACTCAATCAACGCAAGCAGCATTCTTTGATTATGACAATGATGGCGATTTGGATATGTTCCTGCTAAATCATTCTAATCATACTTACAGCCCTTTTTTAAATACAAGCAAAACAAGATCTACACCTAATTTTAGTTTTGGCAACCGCTTGTTTAGAAATGATCGTGATGCAAGTGGCAATATGCATTTTACAGATGTTACGTTACAGGCCGGCATCATTAACCATGCATTGAATTTTGGATTGAGTGTAACCATCAGCGATATTAATAAAGATGGTTGGCCAGATATTTATACCACCAGCGATTATACGGAACGAGATTGTTATTATGTAAACAACCACAACGGAACTTTTACAGAATCGCTTAGCAAATCATTTGCTCATATCTCGAAGTATGCGATGGGCGCAGACATAGCAGATTATAATAACGATGGAAAGCCCGATGTATTTACACTGGATATGCTTCCGGAAGACAATCACCGCCAAAAATTACTGAAAGGTCCTGATGAATACGATCAATACCACCTGCTATTAGACAGCGGTTATTATCATCAGCAAATGCGCAATATGCTTCAGTTAAATCAGGGCGCAGATGACAATGGTAATATTCGTTTTAGTGAAATTGGACAGCTTGCAGGCGTATCCAATACTGACTGGAGCTGGTCTGCATTATTAACAGACTTTGATAACGATGGCTGGAAAGATCTTTTTATCAGCAACGGTTATCTGCGTGATTTTACTGACATGGATTTTTTGAAATACACTGTGGCGGATGCAAGAATAGAAGCGCTTAAAAAAGGCAAACTCAATTTTCAAACAGCAGAACTGGTAAGTAAAATGCCTTCCAACAAACTCAACAACTACATTTTTCAAAACAACCATCAATTAGGCTTTACCAATAAAACAGTGGACTGGGGATTAGTTAAACCAACCATCTCAAATGCGGCAGCATATGCAGACTTAGATAACGATGGTGATATGGATTTGATCATTTGCAATAACAATGAACCTGCAATGGTGTACAGGAATAATAGCACTGAATTGATGCATCATCATTATATTAAAGTCAGGCTGAAAGGAATAGCTCAAAACACCATGGCTTATGGTTCCAAACTCAGCCTCACTGGTGCGGATGGTAAAACGCAATACCAGGAGCTTTACCCGGTGCGTGGATATCAGTCCAGCAGCAGCCAGGAAATAATTTTTGGCCTGGTGGATTCTTCTGCAAAAGAATTGATAGTAGATTGGCCAGGCGGCTTGCAAACAATTGTGAAAGATCCTGCTGTTGATAAACTTATTGAACTCAATCAGTCTGATGCAAAAAATAATTCACCAGTTACAGTCGCTTCAAACCATTTGTTTAAAGACATTAGTGCTACAAGCAACTTGTCATTTACACATAAGGAAAATGATTTTGTAGATTTTAAAGACGAAGTGCTGTTACCTTATCAATTATCGCGGCAAGGACCGGCTTTGGCAAAAGCTGATGTAAATGGCGATGGATTAGAAGATGTATTTGTAGGTGGGGCGATAGGGCAAAGGGGAACATTGTTCCTTCAAACCAAAGACAATCGCTTTATACAAGCAAACCAACAGCCATGGATAGCCGATACTGTAAATGAGCAGGTGAATGCTGCTTTCTTTGATGCTGATGGAGACGGAGATGTTGATCTGTATATTGTAAGCGGAGGTAATGAAAATGCTGATCAAACACTTGGCTATCTCGATCATCTTTATGTGAACGATGGTAGAGGAAATTTTACAGATGCACCAGATGCTTTGCCCCAAATGCTCAGCAGCAAACAGGCTATAGCTGTTGCAGATTTTGACCATGATGGTGATATGGATATTTTCATTGGGGGTCGTGGTATCCCGGGTTCTTTTCCTTTGCCTTCTAAAAGTTATTTGTTACGCAATGATTCGAAAAAAGGGAAACTGCTTTTTACTGATGTTACAGATGAATTGGCACCTGCCTTGCGCCAGCCAGGAATGATTACTACGGCGACCTGGACAGATACTAACAATGATGGATACCCGGAATTATTGATTGCAGGAGACTGGATGCCATTAATGTTTTTTCAAAACAACAATGGAAGGTTACAGGATGTATCAAAATCTGCAGGATTATCCGGAACCAATGGCATGTGGGCAGCTATAAAAGAAATGGATGTAGATGGCGACGGAGATATGGATTTTATTGTGGGTAATTGCGGATTGAATAATCAGTTCAAAGCTTCTGCTGAAGAACCAATGACAATGTATGTGGCAGATTTTGATGACAATGGTACGATTGACCCGATTGTATGTTATTATATACAAGGCAAATCATATCCAATGGCATCAAGAGATGAATTGTTGGATCAGATTGTACCACTAAAGAAAAAATTTGTAAAGTATATTGATTATGCAGATGCTGCTATAACCGATATCTTTCCAAAAGAAAAATTGCAACAGGCACAGCAGTTTACATGCACAGAACTTGCCTCGGGTATTTTATTTAATAATGGTAATAATAAATTTGTATTTAAACCTTTACCAATAGAGGCTCAGTTTTCAAGAATAAGTGGTATTGTAACAGAAGACTTTGACGGAGATGGTGTACAGGATATTTGGGTGGGTGGTAATTTTTTTCCTTACCGGGTACAATTAGGAAAATGCGATGCCAGCCTGGGTTTGTTATTAAAAGGAAAAGGCAAAGGTGAATATGCTCCCCTTAAAGCAGAACAGACCGGTTGCTACGCAGGCGGAGATGTAAGAAGTGCAATTACTGTAAAAGATGTGAAAGGAGAGAAGCTTTTAATAATTGCAAAAAATGATGATGCTGTGCAGGTGCTAAAAATAAATAGCAAATGAAAATATGGATACTGGCAATAATATTTTTACTGTTTTGCAATAGGTGTATCATTGCCCAAAACAATTTAATGCAGGATGCAGCTCCTTTGCACCGTGCAGAAAAGGCGCTTACAGATGTGATGGTGCATGATGTGTTCTCACCAAATGTAGCCAGCAGAATTTATCTCTATGCAAATATTGCAGCTTATGAAGTATTGGTGAAGGAAAATAAAACCGGTTATTATTCGCTACATGGAAAAATAAAAGGATTTCCAAACATACCTACCCCTGGTAATAAGGTGCACTACTCACTGGCAGCAGTAAACGCTTTTATGCTGGCAGGTAAAAAACTTATTTTTTCTGAACCAGCTTTTCAGGATTCCATCAACAATATTATTGCACTTTATAGAAAAGCAATAACTGCTAAAGTATTTGACGCTTCTATTTCATACGGCAAACAAGTGTCGGATAGCATTATAGCATGGTCGGCATTAGATCAGTATAAAGAGACACGCCGTATGCGCCGCTATAATTTTTCAAAACAACCGGGCAAATGGATTCCAACTCCTCCTGGTTATATGGCTGCAGTTGAGCCTTACTGGAATAAAATCAGAACTGTAACGCTTGATTCTGCAAGCCAGTTTAAGCCGGCAATGCCTACCGTTTTTAGTGTTGAAAAAAACAGCCCGTTTTACAATGATGCTTATGAGGTGTATAATGCAGGTGTAAAAATGACGTCGGCGCAAAGAGATATTGCCAATTTCTGGGACTGCAATCCTTTCTTTTTAAACGTTGAAGGACATTTAAATTTTGCAGGAAAGAAAATTTCACCCTCCGGCCATTGGATATCTATTGTGGGCATTGCATGCAAGCAAACAAAAAAATCAATGATGGAATCAGCCGCTGCTTATACACTAGCATCTATTGCATTGTTTGATGGTTTTATCAGTTGCTGGGATGAAAAATACCGTAGCAATCTCATCAGGCCTGAAACTTACATCAATGCACATATAGATGAAACCTGGCGTCCATTATTGCAGACGCCACCTTTTCCTGAGTACACCAGCGGACACAGTGTCATTTCTTCTGCAACAGCTGTGGTGCTGGAATCAGTTTTTGGTAAAGGCTTTTCTTTTGATGATAGCTCAGAGCAGGAATTTGGACTACCTGTAAGGCATTTTAACAGCCTGATGGATGCAGCCAATGAAGCCGCTATTTCAAGATTGTATGGCGGCATCCATTACAGGCCGGCTATAGAAAATGGCCAAACACAGGGAAAGAGAGTGGGAGAATGGGTTTTAGCAAAAATCAAATTGAAAGAATAAGCGAGTATAAATACATATCATCGCTTTACAATGAAGATGAGCCTGCGCTTGAAACAAAGTAATACAGATGCTTTAAAATAATGAATAAATAAAAGGCGATAATGCAGATGAGCCTGCGAAGATGATTAGCAGTGAGAATAACACAATAATAATGATAAGTGGCATTAACCACCATTTCTTGCGTTCTTTTAAAAACCTGAAAAAATCTTTGATGAAATCAAGCATTAACGATATTGTTTAACACAAAAGTAGATTTTTAAATTATAAGCGCAGTCGCATTTTTATTATTCACCACGGATCAGCCATGTCCTCCTTACTGTAAGTTTTGTCAGTTTTAACGAAATTGCTTGAAGCACTTAAAGGTTTCATTTTTATCCCCGATTTTTTGCTAATCTTTAAATATAGCGCTGTTGGTAAAATAACAAACAAATACACGATAAGCAGAAGCAAAAAACTGCTGAAGAAATTTAAAATTTTTGCCAGCGATATCCATGCCTTGTGACACAGGGCAGAAAAAGAATTTGACAGAATAGCAACGATAATAAAAATGGCGATAACAATAAGCCCGTATTTAAGTTGCATCTTCCACTGCAGCAAGATCAGCAACAACGTTATGCCTAATACAGAGTCTTTATTTTTATCCATCTTAATCTTCTTTAAAAACCCTTTTAATAAATCCGGTATTTACCGTTTGTTTTTCTTTTTCTACCACCACGTTTTCCATTACCACTACGTCAATATCTGTATGTAAAAAACAGTCAATCGCATCAGCCGGTGTGCATACCATTGGTTCGCCACGTACATTAAAGCTGGTATTGATTAGCACGGCACATCCCGTAAGTTTATGAAATTCGTTCAGCAAATTCCAAAAATGAGGGTTTGTTTCCTTGTGTACTGTTTGCACCCTTGCAGTGCCGTCAGCATGTGTAATTGCCGGCAAGTCACTTTTTTTTACCGATAATTTTTGCGCTGGAGAAAATGAGGGATATTCTTTTGGTAATGGCAATAAGTTTTTTACCTGGTCTACAAAAAGCATATATGGAGAATCACTTGACCCCTCAAAATAATGGTTAGCATGTTCTGAAAGAACTGCTGGTGCAAAAGGCCGGAAACTCTCCCTGAATTTTATTCTTTGATTTAATATTTGCTGCATCCCTTCAATTCTTGCGTCTGCTATAATGCTTCTATTGCCTAATGCTCTTGGGCCAAATTCCATTTTTCCCTGGAACCAGCCTATGATTTTTCCATCGGCAATTTTCGACGCAATGTATTTGTTTAATTCTCCACTATCATATTGGGAAAATTGCAGCTTATTCTTCCTGCATTCATAGCTAATGTTTTCCAAAGAAAATGAAGGTCCAAGGCTGGCTCCTTGCATTTTATCTTTGGTATTTGTTTTTTCCTGGTTGAAGAAAATATGATAGGCTGCATAAGCCGCACCCAAAGCTCCGCCCGCGTCACCTGCAGCCGGTTGAATGTAGATGTTTTTGAAAATATTCAATTGCTGCAATTTTCCATTGGCAACACAGTTTAGTGCAACACCTCCAGCCATACACAGATTATCACTGTTGGTCAATGATTTTGCTGTGATAGCCATTTTGATTACAATGTCTTCAATTATTTGTTGAATAGCCAGTGCCAAATTGCAATGTTGCTGCATGATCTCATCGTCTGGTTTTTTTTTCGCAAAGCCAAACAACGTTTGCCACTTCTTATCATCTATCATTTTAAAGCCATAGGCGTAAGAAAAATATTCCTGGTTCAGCCAAATTGATCCATCAGGAAATACATTGCATATATGTTTTAAAATGATTTCCTTAAACTGGGCAGTTTCACTGTCACCTGCGTTGCCATAAGGAGCAAGGCCCATCAATTTATACTCGCCGGAATTTACTTTGAACCCCAAAAAATAAGTAAACGCAGAATACAACAAACCGACAGAATGCGGAAAATTAAGTTCTTGATACAATTGTATTGTGTGGCCATTTGCCTTACAAATGCTAGTGGTAGCCCATTCGCCCACGCCGTCAATAGTAACAATAGCTGAATCGTTAAATGGTGAGCAATAATAAGCGCTGGCTGCATGTGACAAGTGATGCGGACAAAATAGTATTTGTAATTTTTTTTTATCAAACTTTTCAATTTGGAATAAAGCGTCTTTAATTTTTTTCTTTAGAAAAAGCTTATCCTTTATCCATAGCGGAATAGCTTTAAGAAAAGAAAAAAAACCTTTAGGAGCATAAGCCAAATACGTCTCTAAAATCCGTTCAAACTTTAAAAAAGGTTTGTCATAAAAAACTACAGCATCTATTTCATTAATTGATATGGCAGCTTGTTGCAAACAAAATTTTACTGAATTGTGTGGAAAGTTTTCGTCATGCTTTATCCGGGTAAATCTTTCTTCTTGCGCTGCAGCAATTATGGTGTCGTCTTGCAACAAAGCTGCCGCCGCATCATGATAGTACGCAGAAATGCCCAGGATGTACATGCTAATGATTTAGTTTTAAGTAAGGTATTAATTCCTGCGACAAAACATCGGCTACTTTCTGGCAACCACTATTGGTATAATGTATGAAATCGTAGTAGTACATGCTATTTTTAGGCATCAATGCTGCCAAATCTACCACCTTTGCCCGATTGCCAAAACTGCGAATCACATCATTGTACATTTCCAAAATTTCACCCATTATTTTACCAGTAACAGCCGGGTTGGATTGCGGTAGGTATTTATCAGCCATATTAATTTGCGTGTAACTGTCTGTGAAATCTCCATACATAGATGGCTGAGTGAATAAAATAGGTATGATATTATTTTGTTTGCAAAGCAAAATCATATTTTCAATGCGCTTGGCATATTGACTTAAATACGGCTTTTGTTTGTTCAATAATTCCTGGGTAGCCTGCGAAGTGAGCAAAGTGTCCCGAAGAGATAGATAATCAATTTCTTTGTGAATTAGTCCTTTTTTATAAGCGCCTCGTATGGCATACAATTGGAAAAGAGTAAATCCCAATGCAGTCTTATTTAATAATGATTTGACGAAACTTTTTGGAGACAGAAAATTTATTTTCTTCTCATTCATCAAATCAAATTGCACTGGTTTGTCTGTTTCCACATCATTTATCCCAACCAGGAATGTGACATACCTGGGTTTTATTTTTGTGATATATTCCTGCATCAGTAATAAGTGACCAAAACTTGAATGCCCCTCTACGCCTGCGTTGTTGAGCCATACTGCAGGAATACTATCATGCAAGTTCTTGTATAATTTGCTTGTCCAGGTTAGGGAATCACTAATAAATCTGCATTCGGTTGTGCTTCCCCCAACACAGATAATAGAAAAAATTTTGCTGATGCTATCTGTAGGTTCTGGTCCGCGAAAGCCAAGTGAATTACGGGAATAAAAAATTTTGCTGTCTAGTTTTTTTATCCAGGAATTTGTGAAAACTGTTTTTTGATTAGAGGGAAGCACCAGCTTGCCTTTGGTAATAGCAAAAGGAAAAGGATTGTAAAAATGCAAAAAAATCTCGCAAATAATCAGGGCTATTGCAATACCTATAAATACGGAAAATACTTTTTTGAAAAAGACTTTCATTTTTTAATTCCCCTGGAAAAAGTAGTAGCAAAGACTGCCAGGCTCAGGCATTGGTTTTAAATCGGTTTACTGGCTGTTGGGCGCGGTAAAACAACAGATTATTTTTGTGTTATTAAGAACTTCAAATTTAGTGGTTTTGCCCTAAATCTCTGGTTATGTGTGGATGAGTGAGTTTGTTTTGAACTGTTTTCCATGGTATATGTTGTATAACAGGTTTTAGGCGCTGCAACAGAGCTTGCATTGGTTGGAGAAAAGTGGTAGCCATATAAAATGACTAAACTCAAGATAAAAAAGTGAGAGAATGAGCTTTGCCGCAGGAAATAATGATAGAAAATCGTTGTATTTAACATTTTTTTAGCATTTAGCGGACAGCATAGTTTTAAAAGAAATTACGTAGCACTGCTTTTGTAAAGATGTTTTACGTACATTTGCAATCCATTTGTACAAAATAGGTTAGCGCTGGTATCTAAATTAATGGCCATTTCAAAACGTTGTTTTTAAGGTAATAAACTGAGAACTATATAGTTCTGCGGTATTTTTTTGTCTATAGACGAATCATAATATTTGAACAATTTAAAACCGGTTTTAAATAATATGTCTTCAACAAAATTGCAAAGCAGGGTAAATTTCGGCAAGATTAAAAACCTGGCTGATGCTCCTGACTTACTCGAAGTTCAGATTCAATCTTTCAAAGAGTATTTCCAGTTAGAAACTACTCCGGATAAGCGTAACATTGAAGGGTTATTTAAAGTGTTTAAGGAAAACTTCCCCATCACTGATACCCGCAATATTTTCGTGCTGAAGTTTCTTGACTATTTCATTGATCCGCCCCGCTACACCATTGAAGAGTGTATGGAGCGTGGTTTAACATATGCCGTTCCGCTAAAAGCGAAATTGCGCTTAAGCTGTAACGATGAAGAGCACGTGGATTTCCAAACCATCGTGCAAGACGTGTTCCTGGGTAATATCCCTTACATGACTCCCCGCGGTACTTTTGTTATCAACGGAGCAGAACGTGTAGTTGTAAGCCAGTTGCACCGTTCACCAGGCGTATTCTTTGGTCAGTCTATTCACCCCAACGGTACTAAAATCTACTCTGCAAGGGTGATTCCGTTTAAAGGTGCATGGATGGAGTTTGCTACAGACATCAACAATGTAATGTATGCTTACATCGATCGTAAGAAAAAATTCCCTGTAACTACTTTATTACGTTCTATCGGTTACGAAACAGATAAAGATATTCTTGAACTGTTTGGTATGGCTGATGAAGTAAAAGCAGATAAAAAATCATTGGAAAAACACATCGGTAAAAAACTTGCTGCACGCGTTCTTAGAACTTGGGTAGAAGATTTTGTGGATGAAGATACCGGTGAGGTGGTTTCTATTGAGCGTAACGAAATTGTAATGGAACGCGATACCATTCTTGATGAAGAAGGTATTGATACCATTAGCGAGATGGACGTAAAAAGCGTTTTCCTGCAGAAGGAAGATGTAGGTGGTGACTACGCTATTATCTACAACACATTAAATAAGGATACTTCTAACAGCGAGCTGGAAGCGGTACAACATATCTACCGCCAGTTGCGTGGTGCTGATGCCCCCGATAACGAAACAGCCCGTGGTATCATTGATAAATTATTCTTTAGCGACAAACGTTACGACCTTGGCGAAGTAGGCCGCTATAAGATTAATCGTAAACTTGGTCTTAACCAACCTCTTGATCATAAGACGCTGACCAAAGAGGATATGATTGAGATTATAAAATACCTGGTACGCCTTACCAACGCAAAAGCAGATATCGATGATATCGATCACCTGAGCAACCGCCGTGTACGCACCGTGGGTGAGCAGTTGTATGCACAGTTTGGTGTAGGCCTTGCACGTATGGCGAGAACCATTCGTGAAAGAATGAACGTACGCGATAACGAGGTATTTACACCGGTTGATTTGATTAACGCAAGAACACTTTCTTCTGTTATCAACTCATTCTTTGGTACATCTCAGTTGTCTCAGTTCCTTGACCAGACAAACCCATTGAGCGAAATCACCCACAAACGCCGTATTTCTGCGCTCGGACCAGGTGGTCTTAGCCGTGAACGTGCCGGCTTTGAGGTTCGTGACGTACACTATTCCCATTACGGACGTCTTTGCACCATTGAAACACCAGAAGGACCAAACATTGGTTTGATCTCTACTTTGTGTGTGCATGCTAAAATCAACGAAATGGGTTTCATTGAAACACCGTATCGTAAAGTAGCAAATGGTAAAGTGAATATGAAGGAGCTTGAGTTCCTGAGTGCAGAAGAAGAAGATACAGCAAAAATTGCACAGGCAAATACACCGCTGGATGACAAAGGAAACTTCGCAGAACAAAAAATCGTTTCCCGTCAGACTGGTGACTTCCCAATTCTTGAAAAAGAAGAAGTGGAATTTATGGACGTTGCGCCTAACCAGATTGTAGGTTTGAGTGCTTCATTGATTCCGTTTCTGGAGCACGATGACGCCAACCGTGCATTGATGGGATCAAACATGCAACGCCAGGCTGTACCGCTTATTCGTCCGCAAGTGCCTATCGTTGGTACCGGCTTAGAAGCGAAAGCTGCACGTGATGCACGTGTACAAATACTGGCAGACGGTGAAGGTATTGTTGAGTATGTAGACGGAAATGAAATTCATGTTCGCTACGACAGAAATGATACAGACCGCCTGGTAAGCTTTGAAGAAGATTTGAAAATATACAACCTGACTAAGTTCATTAAAACGAACCAGGAAACATCTATCTCTCAAAAACCTGCTGTTAAAAAAGGACAGCGCGTTAAGAAAGACGATTTCCTTAGTGAAGGTTATGCTGTAAAAGACAGCGAGCTGGCTTTGGGCCGCAACCTTAAAGTGGCGTTCATGCCATGGAAAGGTTACAACTTTGAGGATGCGATTGTGATAAATGAAAAAGTTGTAAGTGAAGACTTGTTTACTTCTATTCACATCTCTGAATATGAGTTGGAAGTGCGTGACACTAAATTGGGTGAAGAGGAATTAACACCCGATATTCCAAACGTATCTGAAGAAGCTACCAAAGACCTGGACGAAAATGGTATCATCCGCATTGGTGCTACGGTGAAAGAAGGCGATATCATCATTGGTAAGATTACACCAAAAGGTGAAAGCGACCCTACACCGGAAGAGAAACTGTTGCGTGCCATCTTCGGTGATAAAGCAGGTGATGCAAAAGATGCTTCACTGAAAGCACCAAACGGTGTGGAAGGTGTTGTTATCAATAAAAAATTATTCCAGCGTGCTAAGAAAGACAAGAATGCTAAAGTGCGTGAGAAAGCACAACTGGAAAAATTAGAGAAAGTACACGAGAAAAATACCGAAGACCTGAAAGAATTGTTGTTGAACAAACTGCAGACATTGTTGAAAGACTATAGCTCTGCTGGTGTTACCAACAATTTTGGTGAAATGCAAATTGGCAAAGGCGCCAAATTCAATGCAAAGAACCTGGCTGCAATTGATTACCTGAACGTAAACCCATTGGGTTGGACAGGTGATGCAACTACAGATGAACTCATCAACGTATTGCTGCATAACTACAGCATCAAGTACAATGAAGAGTTGGGTAGGTATAAGAGAGAGAAATTCAATATTTCTATTGGTGATGAATTACCGGCAGGTGTATTGAAACTGGCTAAAGTTTACCTGGCTGTTAAGCGTAAACTGAAAGTAGGTGATAAAATGGCGGGCCGTCACGGTAATAAAGGTATCGTAGCTAAGATTGTACGTGCAGAAGACATGCCTTTCCTTGAAGACGGTACACCGGTTGATATCGTACTGAACCCATTGGGCGTACCAAGCCGTATGAACCTGGGCCAGATTTATGAAACCATTTTAGGATGGGCAGGAGAGAAGTTGAAAGTGAAATTTGCAACGCCAATTTTTGATGGTGCTACTACCGGAGAAATTGCACAGTATTGCGCTGACGCAGGTATTCCGTTAAATGGTCACACCTATTTGTATGATGGTGAAACCGGCGATCGTTTCCACCAGAAAGCAACTGTGGGTATCATTTATATCATCAAACTTCACCACATGGTGGATGATAAAATGCACGCACGTTCTATCGGGCCATACAGTCTTATTACGCAACAGCCTCTGGGTGGTAAAGCTCAGTTTGGTGGTCAGCGTTTTGGTGAGATGGAAGTATGGGCACTCGAAGCATACGGTGCATCCAACATATTGCAAGAGTTGTTGACGCTGAAATCTGATGATATCATCGGACGTGCTAAAACATACGAAGCAATTGTGAAGGGCGAAAACATTCCAAGACCAGGTATTCCTGAATCATTCAATGTATTGGTTCATGAGTTGAGAGGTTTGGGATTGGATTTGAAGTTTGAGTAAACAGCCGCAAGCTATTAGCTGCTAGCTACAAGTTGGTGGCTGATAGACAGAAGCGTTGGTTTTAAAAAGTATTCAAAATATTTTAATCGAAGCGAAAGGCTTGCAGCTTGCAGCTAATGGCTTGAAACTCGAATTAAACAGCAAAAGCTAAATAAATATGGCTATCAGAAAAGATAACAATCGTCAAAGAGCGAGTTTTACTTTTTCTAAAATTACTATCGGCCTTGCTTCACCAGACAGCATCCTGGAAAGAAGTTTTGGTGAGGTGTTGAAGCCCGAAACAATTAACTATCGTACTTACAAACCAGAACGTGACGGTTTGTTTTGCGAAAGAATTTTTGGACCTGTAAAAGATTACGAGTGTGCTTGCGGAAAGTACAAGCGTATCCGTTACAAGGGTATTGTGTGCGACCGTTGCGGTGTGGAAGTGACTGAGAAGAAAGTACGCCGTGAGAGAATGGGCCACATCAAACTGGTAGTGCCAGTAGTACATATCTGGTATTTCAAAAGCTTACCTAATAAAATCGGTTACCTGTTGGGCGTAAGCTCAAAGAAACTGGAAACGATCGTTTATTACGAGCGTTATGTAGTAATACAGGGTGGTGTAAAAGAAAGCCTGAATACAGGTGATCTTTTAACTGAAGAAGAATACCTGGAGATATTGGATACTCTTCCAAAAGACAACCAGTATTTGCCAGATGATGATCCGCAGAAATTCATTGCTAAAATGGGTGCTGAAGCGGTGCATGATCTGTTGCAACGTATAGACCTTGACAGCTTGTCTGCGCATTTGCGTCATGCGGCTGCTAATGAAACTTCTCAGCAACGTAAAGCAGACGCTTTAAAACGTTTGAGCGTTGTAGAAGCTTTCCGCGATGCTAATTCAAGAATAACAAACCGTCCTGAGTGGATGGTAATGCAATACATTCCTGTTATTCCACCAGAACTACGTCCGTTGGTTCCATTAGATGGTGGCCGTTTTGCATCTTCAGATTTGAATGATCTTTATCGCCGTGTAATCATTCGTAACAACCGTTTGAAACGCCTTTTAGAGATCAAAGCTCCTGAAGTAATCTTGCGCAATGAAAAACGTATGTTGCAGGAAGCGATAGACAGCTTGTTCGACAACTCACGTAAATCAAATGCTGTAAAAGCAGAAGGTGGCCGTGCGTTGAAATCTTTGAGCGATGTATTGAAAGGTAAACAAGGACGTTTCCGTCAGAACTTGCTTGGTAAACGTGTTGACTATTCTGGTCGTTCTGTTATCGTGGTAGGTCCTGAACTGAAATTGCATGAGTGCGGTTTGCCAAAAGATATGGCGGCCGAACTTTTCAAACCATTTATCATTCGTAAACTGATTGAGCGTGGTATTGTAAAGACAGTAAAAAGCGCAAGGAAACTTGTTGATAAAAAAGAGGCTATCGTTTGGGATATCCTTGAAAATATATTGAAGGGACACCCGGTTATGTTAAACCGTGCCCCAACGCTTCACCGTTTGTCTATCCAGGCTTTCCAGCCAAAACTGGTAGAAGGTAAAGCGATACAGTTGCACCCATTGGTATGTTCTGCGTTCAACGCCGACTTTGACGGTGACCAGATGGCGGTACACGTACCATTGAGCAATGCTGCTGTATTGGAAGCACAATTACTGATGCTTTCTTCACACAACATTCTTAACCCGCAGAATGGTACGCCTATCACCCTGCCTTCACAGGACATGGTGCTTGGTTTGTATTACATTACCAAGGGTAAAAAATCAACTGATAAAGAAAAGGTACGTGGCGAAGGAATGGCTTTCTACAGTGCTGATGAAGTTATCATTGCACACAATGAAGGCAAGGTTGATTTGCACGCATGGATTAAAGTGAAAACAAATGTGCGTGAAGGTGGTGAGCTGAAAAAGAAACTGATTGATACAACAGTTGGTCGTGTAATATTCAACCAGGCAGTTCCCAAAGAAGTAGGTTTTGTAAATGCATTGCTTACTAAAAAATCTTTGCGTGAAATCATTGGCGATATTACTACCATCACCAATGTTCCAAAGACAGCTAAGTTTTTGGATGATATCAAACAAATTGGTTTCCGTACAGCCTTCCAGGGTGGTTTATCATTTAGTGTAAACGACCTTATCATACCAGATCTTAAAGAAGAATTGCTGGTGAATGCTAAAGGTGAAGTGGATGAAGTGTGGGAGAACTATAACATGGGTCTTATCACCAACAACGAACGTTACAACCAAATTGTAGATATCTGGAGCCGTGTGGATACCCGCATTACAGAAATGCTGATACGTGAATTGGCAACCGATAAACAAGGTTTCAATTCTGTGTACATGATGCTGGATAGCGGTGCACGTGGTTCTAAACAACAGATTAAGCAGTTGGCAGGTATCAGGGGATTGATGGCTAAGCCGAGAAAAAGTGGTAGCACAGGAAGTGAGATCATCGAGAACCCCATTCTTTCAAACTTTAAAGGCGGCCTGAACGTATTGGATTACTTTATCTCTACGCACGGTGCACGTAAAGGTTTGGCGGATACAGCGTTGAAAACTGCGGATGCGGGTTACCTGACTCGTCGTCTGGTAGACGTTGCACAAGACGTTGTTATTACAGAAGAAGACTGTGGCACTTTGCGCGGTATTGCAACAACAGCATTAAAAGATAACGAGGATATAGTAGAACCATTGATCGACAGGATAGTTGGCCGTACATCCTTGCATGATGTATACCATCCGTTGAATGAAACTTTACTGGTAGCTGCCGGTGAGCAAATTACTGAAAGCATTGGCGCTGCAATTGAAGAAGCAGGTGTTGAAACTATAGAAATACGTTCTGTACTTACCTGCGAAAGCAAACGTGGTGTGTGTGTAAGATGCTATGGTAAAAACCTGGCAACAGGTTATACTGCGCAAAGGGGGGATGCGGTTGGTATCATCGCCGCACAGTCAATCGGTGAGCCAGGTACACAGTTAACTCTGCGTACCTTCCACGTGGGTGGTGTTGCGGGTTCCGCTTCAGTAGAATCTTCATTGCTTGCCAAGTTTGATGGTACTATTCAGTTTGATGGTTTGCGTACTGTAGTTACAGAAAATAGCGAAGGTGAGAAAACTCAAATAGTTATTGGACGTACAGGTGAGGTTAGGATAACTGATATTAAGAATGATCGTTTACTCATTACTAACAACGTTCCATATGGTGCTACACTGGTAGTGAAAGACGGTCAGAAAGTAAGCAAGGGCGATGTGATTTGCTCTTGGGATCCTTACAACAACGTTGTAGTAGCTGAAGTAGCGGGTGTATTGAAATTTGAAAACGTTCTTGAAGGTATTACCTATCGTGATGAAGCAGATGAGCAAACTGGTCACCGTGAGAAAGTGGTAATTGAATCAAAAGACAAAACAAAGATTCCGTCAATACTTGTAGAAGGAAAAGAAATAAAATCTTACAACTTGCCTGTAGGTAGCCACATCGTAATGGATGCAGGTGATGATGTAAAAGCAGGACAGGTAATTGTGAAGATACCTCGTGTATTGGGTAAACTGAGAGATATCACTGGTGGTCTGCCACGTGTAACAGAATTGTTTGAAGCACGTAACCCGGCCAACCCTGCTATCGTTTCAGAAATTGACGGTGTAATTGCTTTTGGTGCAATCAAACGTGGTAACCGCGAGATTGTAATTGAAGCAAAAGATGGTGTAGTGAAGAAATATCTTGTTCCTCTTACTCGCCAGATCCTTGCACAAGATGGTGACTTTGTGAAAGCAGGTACACCATTGAGCGATGGACAAACTGCACCAGGCGATATCCTGGCAATTAAAGGACCATTTGCGGTACAGGAATATGTGGTGAATGAAATTCAGGAAGTATATCGTTTGCAGGGTGTAAAAATCAACGACAAGCACATTGAAGTAATAGTAAGGCAGATGATGAAGAAGCTTGAAATTGTTGACCCAGGCGATACAAGATTCCTTGAAGAAGATACCGTTGATAAACTGGAGTTCCTGGAAGAGAATGATTACATCTTCGACAAGAAAGTAATCACAGAAGCAGGAGACAGCTCTAAACTGAAAGCTGGCCAGATTGCTACACTGCGTGATGTAAGGGAAGAAAATTCTATCCTGCGCAGGGCAGATAAAAAACTGGTAGAGTTCAGGGATGCTAAACCAGCTACTTCTCAACCATTGTTGCTGGGTATTACCAAAGCTTCTCTGGGTACACAAAGCTGGATTTCAGCAGCGTCGTTCCAGGAAACTACAAAGGTGTTGAGCTCTGCAGCCATCCAGGGTAAAACGGATGATATGCTTGGTTTGAAAGAAAACGTTATCACTGGCCACCCAATACCTGCGGGTACTGGTTTGCGTGAGTTTGATAACATGATTGTAGGTAGCAAAGAAGAATATGAATTGCTGCAGACAACAAAAGAGGCCATGAATTTTGATGACGAAGAATAAACAGGACTTGTTTTGAATAACCTGTTTTAAATAAAACCAGAAGCAGGAAGGTAATACTTCCTGCTTCTGTATTTTTGAAAAGAAAGCTACAAGCTTAAAGTCACAAGCCACAAGCTTTAGCTATTGAAATTTATAGTGAATATTATAATTGAAGCATCAAATTGCAGCTGGTAGCTAATAGCTTGCCGCTATTTTTAACAGTTTTATTTTTCTAAAGAGGCTAACTTGCCGACCAAATACCTTGACAAATGAAGCAACTCTCTCTTATTTTAAGCATTATAGCAGTTGGCTTGTCAGCAACATTGCTTGTTTTGCATTTCAAAGGAAGTGATACAGCTAAACCTGCGGTTGTAACTGCTGCTAATGGCGAGGCGTCTGGCGCTGCAGCTTTTCGCATTGCATATTTTGAACTTGATTCTTTGCAGAATAACTACCAGTATTTTAAAGATGCATTAAATACATTGAAGGCCAAGGAAGAGTCTATGAACAATGAGCTGGCTTCTATCGAAAAATCTTACCAGAAAAAAATTGCAGAGTGGCAACAGAAAGGAAACAGTATGTCTCAGGCAGAGGCAGAAGCTGCTAACCGGGAATATCAACAGATGCAGCAAAATTTTCAAACCCGCAAACAACAGTTAGACCAGGGTATCCAGGATCAAATGAATGATACTCGTAAAAAAATACGGGAGAAGTTGGAATCCTATCTAAAAGATTACAATAAAGACAAGCATTATTCTTATATCTTTTCTGATTTTCCAGAAGGTATGTTTTACAAAGACACCGTGTATAACATTACGAATGATTTGATAAAGGGATTGAATGAATCTTACAAAAAAAAGAATTGATTAAAAGCCGCCGCATAAGGCGGCTTTTTAGTATGCAGGTGTTTCGGTTTTCCTTTGGGTTTCCTTATCTTGAGGTATATAATCAACCAAAACATAATGACAGAGCAAAGTCCTTCTTTTAAACCATCGCTTGGCTTGCTGGATGCAACCATGGTAGTAGCCGGTTCCATGATTGGGTCCGGTATTTTTATTGTAAGTGCAGACATTACCCGCAATGTAGGCAGTGCCGGCTGGTTGATTTTTGTCTGGTTGATTACTGGCTTTATGACGCTCACAGCCGCTGTAAGTTATGGTGAATTAAGTGGTATGTATCCCAAAGCAGGAGGTCAATACATTTACCTTAAGGAAGCATTCAATCCATTGGCTGGTTTTTTATATGGTTGGAGTTTTTTTGCCGTGATACAAACCGCAACCATTGCTGCTGTTGGTGTGGCGTTCTCCAAATTTGCCGGTTATTTCTTTCCTATACTGGAATTAAAAGACGAGAACATTTTGATGACTGTTGGTGCATTTAAATTATATCCGGCACAATTGGTTTCTATCGTCCTCATTACTTTACTTACTTACATTAATACAAAGGGAATTAAAAGCGGTAAGCTGATACAAACAACCTTCACGGTTACCAAACTGCTTTCACTGTTTGGATTGATTGGCTTTGGTTTTTTATTGGCTGCCAAGTCTGAGATATGGCATAACAACTGGCAGGATGCGTGGAGTATGAAATCACTTTCTTCTAATGGATCTGCTGTACCTGTTACCGGGGTTGCTATTTTAGGTGCCATTGCAGCGGGAATGGTGGGTTCTATTTTCAGTAGCGATTCCTGGAACAACGTAACTTTTATTGCCGGTGAAATTAAAAATCCAAAACGCAATATTGGCCTTAGTCTTTTTTTAGGAACGCTTATCGTTACAATAATTTATGTAACAGCAAACCTTATGTACATGAGCGTATTGCCGCTCAATGAAATTGCTTTCGCAAAACAGGACAGGGTAGCGGTAGTTGCATCCAATGCTATTTTTGGCAATGCAGGCACTTATGTAATTGCTGTAATGATTATGATTTCTACATTTGGTTGCAACAATGGTTTAATACTGGCAGGTGCAAGGGTATATTATACTATGGCACAGGACGGATTATTTTTTAAAAATGCAGCTACCTTAAATAAAAATGCAGTTCCGGAATGGGCACTATGGGCTCAATGCGTTGTAGCGTCTATTCTATGTTTAAGTGGTAAATACGGAGACTTGCTGGACATGGTATCTTTTGTTGTAGTAATTTTTTATGTGCTTACCATAATAGGCATATTTGTATTGAGAAAGAAAAGACCAGGTATTGAAAGGCCTTACAAAGCGTTTGGCTATCCTGTATTGCCTTTTATTTATATCATTATGGGCGTTGCGTTTTGTATAGCACTTATTTTTCAAAAACCAGTATATGCGGGTTGGGGCCTTGGCATTGTACTTTTGGGCATACCTTTGTATTACTTTGCTCAGCGTAGCAATAATGCATCGTAGCAGCAGCATAGAATATTAAAAGTTGTTTCATGGATTTTGATAAACTTTTTGGTAGCTTTTCTAATTATAAGGTTGGCGTAATAGGTGACGTAATGCTTGACACATATTGGTGGGGGCATGTTGATAGAATTTCTCCGGAAGCTCCTGTGCCTGTTGTATTGCTGGATAAAAGTGAGACACGTATTGGAGGTGCAGGCAATGTTGCATTGAACCTTATTTCATTGGGCGCACCAACTTCCATTTTTACTGTCATTGGTGAAGATGAAGCGGGTAAGCTGCTTGGTAACCTCATTAAGGATCAGGGCATAGATACATCTTATATTATTTGCAATAACACCAGGAAGACTACCAATAAAACAAGGGTGATTAGCCGCAGCCAGCAGATGATGAGGCTGGATGCAGAAACAACAACAGATTTAGCTACCGATGCGGAAGATGCATTAATAGCTAAAGTAAAAGAGTATATCCAATTAGAGAAACCAGCTGTTATAATTTTTGAGGATTATAATAAAGGTGTTTTAACAGAGCGAGTAATTAAAGAAGTAATTGCTGTTTGTCAAAAGCACAATGTTATTACCGCAGTAGATCCCAAACGAAAAAACTTTTTCTCCTACCAGGGCGTCAATATTTTTAAACCCAACCTTAAAGAAGTAAAAGAAGGGTTAAACCTCTTGTTGGATAAAATAGACATAACAACACTTCGCAATATCCATCAATTGCTAAAAGACAAATTGAATCACCAGGTATCTTTTATAACGTTATCAGAGTTAGGCGTTTTCTTTCAGCAACAAGCGGATGCATCAATTATTCCATCTCATCTGCGCACTATAGCAGACGTATCTGGCGCGGGCGATACCGTAATAGCAGTTGCTTCATTACTGTATGCTGCCACAGGAGATGTAAAGATGATGGCAGCCATAGCCAATATTGCCGGAGGCCTTGTTTGCGAAGAAATAGGAACAGCAGCTATCAATAAAGCTACCCTTTTAAATGAGTGCAAGTTGCTGTTGAATTAAATCACTGACCAGTAATATAGAAGCCTTCTTTTCAATTTAAAATTGCTATAAACAGGGCTCACGCTATTTGATTATTTTTGCCCTTCTAATAATTATTATTTCTATGCCCAATTTTACATTGGTTGTTCATGGCGGAGCGGGCACTATCCTTAAAGAGGATATGACACCTGAGCTGGAAAAAAAATATGCAGAAGGATTGCAGGCGGCTTTGGATGGAGGTTTCGCAGTATTGGAAAAAGGTGGTTCGGCTGTTGATGCAGTAAAAGCGGCTACTGTAATATTGGAAGACAATATACTTTTTAACGCCGGACGCGGCTCTGTATTTACAAAGAAAGGAGAACATGAAATGGATGCTTCAATTATGGAAGGAAGGAACCTGGACGCAGGTGCAGTCAGCGGCGTACGCAACGTACGCAACCCAATAGAACTGGCTACAGAAGTGATGCAACATAGCGACCATGTTTTTCTAAGTGCGGATGGCGCCAGCGAGTTTGCGCTTAAACAAGGTGTAAAGCTGGAACCGGATGAATATTTTTTCTCGCAATTCAGGTATGATCAATGGAAGTCGGTACGTGATTCAGATAATTACTCATTGGATCACTCCAGCAAACAGGTTGAAGATTTAATGAAGGACAAAAAATTTGGTACTGTAGGCGCAGTGGCATGTGATACAAATGGTAACATAGCTGCGGCTACCAGCACCGGCGGAATGACCAATAAAAAATATGGACGTGTGGGAGATACTCCTGTTATTGGAAGTGGTACTTACGCCAATAATAATACATGCGCCATTAGTTGTACCGGGCACGGCGAATTGTTTATACGTGCAGTGGCTGCTTATGATGTAAGCGCTATTATGGAATATAAAAACTGCAGTTTGCAGGAAGCAATGGATGAAGTGGTGAACAAGAAGCTGGTAAAAATTGGCGGAGAGGGTGGAATGATTGGTGTGGACGCAAAAGGAAATTTTGCCATGATTTTTAACAGCGCCGGAATGTACCGTGGTGTACGAAGCAGCGATGGTACAAACCAGGTGGCAATTTATAGATAGTGTATTAGTTGGTTAATTAGATGATCAAACTGATAAATGTAAATTCAATCTGCTAATTAGCGCTCTAACAAAATAACTTAACAGGTTAATGAAAAAATATGCTGTTATTGTAGCAGGTGGTTCAGGTACAAGGATGGGAACAGAAATTCCTAAACAATTTCTATTGCTTAATAATAAACCTGTATTGTGGTACAGCCTCCAGGCTTTTCTAACAGCTTTTGACGATATACAAATTGTGCTTGTTTTACCAGCCAACCATATTGAACAAGGCACACAAATTATTGCTTCAACAAAAGCTGCAGAAAGAATAAAGATAACAGCAGGCGGATCGACAAGATATGACTCTGTTCAAAATGGACTGAAGCATGTAACTGAAAAATCCGTTGTGTTTGTGCATGATGGTGTCCGGTGCCTTGTCACAAAAGACTTAATACAACGTTGTTACACACAAGCTATTGATAAAGGAAATGCTATACCTGCTATTGCTGTAACAGATAGTCTGCGTACTATAACAACTGAAGGTAACGATGTAATTGATCGCAGCAAAGTGCGCAGCATACAAACACCACAAACATTTTTGTCTGATATTTTATTGCCAGCATTCAATCAGCCATGGGAAGTGGCGTTTACAGATGAAGCATCTGTTGTAGAAAAAAATGGAACCGTTATCCATCTTATTGAAGGAGCAATTGACAATATAAAAATAACTACACCGCTCGATTTATTAATTGCAGAAAGAATTTTGTTAGAAAGAGAAAAAAGTGATAGATAACCAGATGTTGTTAAGATTTCTTTAGCCATCTGATAAATACTGGGAGACGATTGTATACAAGTGAGGGATAATTTTCTTCCACCCCACCAAAACTTCTATAAAGCTGTTCAATTCCTTTTATATCTGATCCCTCAAAATCAAAAATAATATTGCTGTTTGCATGGTCTTTAATAAATGCATCTATCAGCATATGAGATGTGCCAATGCTTTTACTGTCTGGATGATTTGTTGGCAAAATATAATAGGCCCTGTTTTTCCAAATAAGAAAAATGCAGGATGAAACCAGTTGATCATCTGCAGTACATACACCATAAGTTATTGCATATCCTTCTTGTTGAAGCGCATTACAAAGCCGGGAGAACCTGGAAAAATCGTCTTTGTCAATAGAGGCAATATTATTTAACTGTTTACTGGCAGCTTCAATAACTGTTGTAAAATCTGGCTGTGTAAGTTTGCAACCTGCATTGGTTGCTTTTTTTATATTCCGCTTAACGTTGTCGCTATACTGCACATATAGATTTTCGTAACTCGTATTTAATGCGAGAATATAATTTTTTCGTTCCAGCATCTTGTACTCGCTGTTGTGCAAAAAATTATTATGGTTAAGCTTTATATCCCAATAGCGAAAGCTGTGTGGTATGTGCTGTAGAAATTTTTTTGTAAGATCGGCATTAAGATTTTGCCCAAATACGCCGCCGTTTGCACAAAGAAATGGTTGATATAAGTATGAAAAGCCCCATTTCTTATTCCATGTTAGCGGCATTACTGCTTCGTAATCATTCAGCACAAGGCCGTCCCAATGCTTTGCCATTGCATCAAGGTAAAATGAGTATGCATAAATTAATCCATTGGCAGATCGGTTGAGGCAATTATCCCATTTCTTTTTGTCAATCTGCTGCTGTGTAAGATATTGTATAGAACCAGTAGTGTGCATGCAAGGCTATAGCTCCAGGTTTTTATTAATTTTTCCCAACCTGAAGTTCTGAATATCTATGCTAAATGAGATGGTTTTAAACAAATAATTTGTGCCAAGTGTAGATTTGAAATAATCCCTGAATTCTTTGCTATACAACAGCGGCAAATATATATTCACTGTTTCATGCAGTAGAGAAAGCTGCAAACCTGCATCGTATAAAAATCTTGAAGTAGGGGCATCATTTTGCCAGCCTTCTGCATAAGTGCCAATGTCTGCAAATACTTTAATAGGAAATTTCTTATTGCCAATATCAGAAACAAAATTTACTGCACTTAACCAGTTATCTGTTTTTCCAATCTTGCTGCTTAATAAATCGGTCCGCACTTTAAAAGCGCCATCACGCATCATAATCTGCCTGTTGGCTGTCCCTTCATATTCATTTCTGCCAAGGAAGTAATTGCTGTAGGTATAATCTTCATAGCCATTAGCACCAGTTAAATTAAAATGGTACCTGTCTGTTTCAAACTGCCGCGTAACTGTTTTTGAACCGGTATAGAAAAATTTGCCGGCAAACAAACGTACTGATAAGCCCGATTTGTTATTGGAATAATTGAAATAATAATTGCCGGTAAATGCTGCACGTACAAAACCATCTGCTTGCTCCAATTGCAACTCTGCACGATAAGGATATAGTACACGGTTATTTTCCCATACAAATTTCAGTTGGTTGATGTAGCGGTTGGTGCTAGTTTTTTGTACAATATCTGTTGTGTCTGGCGGGTTAATGATAGTTGTAAAATTTAAGCCGTTTTCCTGTATAAAGAATGGTTTGAACTGGATATACCTGTTTACTTTGCTCAATGGATCTTTTTCTTTGAAAGTAAAGCGAACAAACGGAGCAATTTTTTTAAATCCAAGTATTATCTTTTCTGCATTTGCAGGTTGAAAATCGTCCATTGAAAAAGATGAAGCACTTACACCCAGTTCTGTTTTATAAAATACTTTAGCAGGATGCCAGGTATAAGATGCACGTGCCAGGTAATTGAATTTTTTGCTTTCAGTAGCATATAACGGCGCTACAAGAAATTGAAACTTCTGCTGCGGAAACCCGTAATTGTGCACCAACAGGCCAAGCATAAATTTATCATACTGGTTATATCCAATGGCGGGAAGAATATTTATATAATTATACTTGTCTGTATTGCTAAGATTGAAAAAGCCAGTAGGTTTTATTGTCTTTTTTACAGGTGGCGGCAATAGTCCCGTTGTGTCAAGAAGATTAAATGCTGCGTCAACATTTTTGCCACTCACTTCTTCCATTGTTTTTTTTAAATCTTGCGGATAAGGATGTTTAAACTGCCAGCGTTTATAATATTCGTGCATGCAGCTATCAAATAAAGATTTGCCAAGGTATTGCTCCAATGCAGCCATCCATTTGCCCGTTTTATAATAAGCAACACCTTCATAATTAATTTCTGTAAGATTTTCTGACGCTGTATTAATTGGCTGATTCTTTTTTTACAGCAACCAATGATTGCAACACAGGCTCAAGATTGGTTGGCAGATGTTGTTTTATAGATGATTTACTTTCCTGTTTTTCCTTTTCAATTTTTTGAGAAGCTTCATAGCGATTGTCGTAATAAGTATTAATGCCTTCGTCCATCCAGGCATATTGTCTTTCATTGGAAGCAAGAATGCCTTGCAGCCAGTTGTGTCCTACTTCGTGTTCAATAACATTTTCCAATTCGCTGGCAGATGAGGTGGAAGAGATGCTGGTAATAGTAGGATATTCCATTCCTCCTTCAACACCCATTTTTGCTTCTACAGCACTAACTACGTTATAAGGATAATCTCCCAGCATAAAAGAACGAAACAATACCGCATTCTTTATATAAGTTGTGCTCTTCTTCCAGGGCGTTTCTTTATTGGGTAAATAGTAACTATAGGCAGTTACAGTTTTATTATTTCCCAGTTGTATGTTTTCCTGGTTTACTACAAAACGTTTATCTGCAAACCATGCAAAATCATGTACATTGTTTTGAATAAATTGAATGGTTTTGTTTTTGGGCGAAGATGCCGGATACCTTTGTACAGTTTTGATTACACGTTTGGATGATCCTTTTTTTACAGCCTTTTTCGTAACAATAGGTTTCCATGTAAAAGAGGCCCTGCTTTTTAACCACTCTTTCTCTTCTTCATTTTGCAGTTCACCAGTTGCAGCCACTACATAATTTTCAGGAACAGTTATGCGCACATCAAAATTTCCAAACTCGCTATAAAATTCTCCCTGGTCAAGATAGGGCATAGGGTGCCAGCCTTTTGCATCATATACTGCAGGCTTAGGAAACCATTGAGTAACCTGGTAAGATTGACCAGTATGACCACCACGGGAAAAATTCTCAGGCAATTGTACATGAAAAGGTGTGTTGATAGAAACACTTGCTCCGGGTGCCAGTGGAGATGGTAAGATTAGTTTGATGACATCAATGTATTGCGGATGATCTTCAGTTTGGGCTGTAATGCCATTCACTTTAAAATCCAGCCGGTTTATATAACCACGTTGTTCTTTATTGCTGAAGTAAAAATCTGTTCGCCCATTTATTAGCAATTGCTCGCTAAAAGCAGTTTTGTCATTCTTATATGCATTGGGCCAAAGATGAAACCAGATAAAATGAAGTGTGTCTGGTGAATGGTTTATGTAAGTTATTTTTTCAAAACCTTCAAGTGTATGTTCTTTATCGTTTAGAGAAACAGCTATAGTATAGTCAACCTGCTGCTGCCAGTATTGGGCATGACTAACAGTGGTTATAATAACAGCAGCAATAAAACTGAAAATGGATTTGCTCAAAGGATGCTGAGTTTTGGCCAAAAATAGTTGAAAATGAGTGAACAATGAACCATTCAATAACGCTGTTGCGGCTAATTAAATTATGCAGTAAGGGCTTATTTACACCCCTTTTCCAAGGAAAATGATGCGGAGGGTGTGGATCATTATCTTAAAATCCAGTTGTAAGGAAATATTTTCTATGTAGATGAGGTCGTATTGCATGCGTTCAATCATCTGCTCCACATTTTCTGCATAACCAAATTGTACCATTCCCCAGGAAGTTAAGCCGGGTTTTGCCTTTAGCAGGTATTTATAATAAGGCGTTGCACGAGAGATGAGGTCAATGTAATGCCTTCTTTCTGGCCTGGGGCCTACCAGGCTCATTTCTCCTATCAACACGTTGAAAAGCTGGGGCAGTTCATCCAGTCTCCATTTGCGGAGTATTTTACCATAACGGGTTATCCGGCTGTCTTTGGATGAAGAAAGAGAAGGCCCATCATCTTCAGAGTTTACATACATAGAGCGAAACTTGTAAATAATGAAGGGTTTGCCTTTATATCCAATTCTTTCCTGCCTGAAAAGAACCGGCCCTTTTGAAGAAAGGGCAACCCTTAATGCCACGTATAACATCAACGGCGATAAAATGATCAAACCTGAAACCGAAACAATAATATCCAATAACCGCTTTACATTTTGCTGCCATTGAGGAATTAACTCTGTAGGTATACTTGCCAGCAACGGGCTTAATACATTTTCTGTTTTTACCCTACCACCAATAATATCAAGAGTGCTGGGCACCATATTAATATCTACCTGCTTTTCACTAAGCCGGCTAATGAGCGATTCCATTTCTTTTTTTGGAACATCTCCCAGCGCCAATACTACCAGCGATATGTCATTATTGTCTATAACATCTTCCAACTTATCCATATTGCCCAATAAAACAAGCTGGTCTTTTTGTTGCGCAAATGCATTGCCAACAAAACCGGCATAATAAACACCCGATTGGCGTAACAGGCCTTGGGTTTGTAAATACAAAGTATCCGCAATGGCCGCATCACCTACCAATAAAGCATTAAACTTTATAGTACCATTCAGCATTTGTTTTTTGGCAATATTCAATAAAAGCAACCTGCCGCCAACTGTAAACCCAAACTGGAAGGATACAAAGCTGCATAAGGAAGTATAGTAATAAAAGAGTGAATGGTTTTTATCGTTTAATACAATCACAAAAAATATCACCAGGCAACCCACCAGCGTACATAAAAAGGTAGTAGACATTTCATTTAACCTGGATTTTTTATAGATAAATCCATAACTGCCTACCAGGAAATAAAAAATAAGCCATAGAAATGGTAGCATGGCAATGTCTACCAACAAAGGTTCATTAAAATCAAGCCGCCTGTCAACATAAAAAGATTCCCGCAGCAATTGCTGGCGCAAAATGGAAAAGGAAATCCATGCAAGAATAGCGGCCAGGTAATCGCTTAGTATATACCAACCTATATGAATCTTTTTGAAAACGGTCATCAGTAGCTTAACTGTTAATGGTAGCGTTTTTAATCTTTGCAAGAATCTGGTGAGCAATGTCCATAGCACGGTAGCCATCCACTTCGCTTACAATAGTGGGAGTATTATTTATCACCGCATCACGAAATTTTTCCAATTCCATTTCTATTGCATTCACCTCCGGAATAACAGGATTTAATATAGCAATGGTTCTTTTGCCATGCTGTGTGTCCAGGTCAAAAGAAAAAGCTTCCAGGTCTTGTGGAGTCTTTAGCTTAATGATTTCTGTTTTTTTATTAAGAAAGTCTACACCTATATAAGCATCTTTTTGAAAGAGGCGCATCTTGCGCATTCGTTTCATAGAGATGCGGCTGCTGGTGAGATTGGCCACACAGCCATTGTTAAATTCTATGCGCACATTCGCAATGTCTGGGGTATCTGTCATTACTGCCACACCGCTTGCAGAAATTGATTTTACTTCGCTCTTAACAATGTGCAGGATGATATCAATATCATGTATCATCAAATCCAGTATAACGCTTACTTCAGTACCACGCGGATTAAATTGTGCCAGGCGATGAACTTCTATAAACATTGGGTTTAACTGCAACCCTTCTGTGGCCAGGTAAGCAGGATTAAACCTTTCCACATGCCCTACCTGCATTTTTATATTGCTTTCACGAGCCAGTTGTACCAATGTTTTTGCCTCTTCCATGGTATTGGCAAGTGGCTTTTCTACAAATACATGCTTTCCTCTTTTTATAGCCTTTTCACAAAGATTGAAGTGATAAGGAGTGGGCGCCACAATATCAGCGGCATCAATTGCTTCCATTAATCGCTCCGCATCTAAGAAACGCGGTAATTGATATTTTTCACTCACTTCCTGTGCAGCTGTATCATCGGGGTCGTAAAAGCCTACCAGTTCCACACCGTTTATTTCCTTCCAGTTATTTAAATGAAATTTTCCTAAATGACCAACTCCAAATATTCCCAGTTTTAGCATAGCATATTATTGTGGCGCAAAGATAAGTCAGATGTATTTAGCAGCACCTGTTTACGCACTGCTGGGGAAAATATGTGCAGCATAGAAATCAACGGAAGCTTATCATCAATTAAAATAAGGGAGTTCAACATAAAAAACAGAACCTTTACCGCTGATGCTGTCAAACCATAATTTTCCCTTGTGCTCTGTTACTATTGTTTGTGCAATAGAAAGACCAAGACCATATGATTCTTCTCCGCTGGTGCCGGGCCTGGATATTTCAGCCGGGGCCATAAATATTTTATCCTGCATTTCCTGCGGTATGCCAATACCGGTATCGTGTACAGATAAAAGCACACTTGCTTCTTTGCGCTGCAGCTTTATATCTATCACAGATTGTGATGGGCTAAATTTAATAGCGTTATTTACAATATTGCTTACTACACGCCATATTTTCTGACGGTTTAATGATATTAACACTTCATCTGCATCAAGCCGTAATTCCTGTTCTTTCTCATCGGCTTTTGGTTGCAATAGATTAACACAATATTCCAATAGCCCTTTCATCTCTACCAATTCTTTTTTTAAGCCGGCGTCGCTTTTGTTTTCATTCAGCACTTCCTTAATAAGTGACATAGAACTGGTGCAGGCCGTTTTTATAAGTGTAAGTGTCTCTTTCAACTCTTCCGGATGATTTTTTTTCAATAGTGAGTAAACAAGCGTATTTACAGCGCTGATAGGGTTTTTAAGATCATGCGCTACAATTCTGATAATGCGGTTATTTTCTTTATGGCTTTGTTCAAGTGAAGCAAGTGCCGTTTGCAAGTCTTCATTTTTTTGCTGCACTTTCCTATGCAGGTATTTGGTTCGCTTCAGGTTTCTCCATGCAAGCAATGCTATTGCAACAGTCATTATGAATACCGTTATAGCTATAATTATGTACAGCGTTTTTAGCTTGTTTTCTTTTGCCAATAGTTCATTGCTGTATTTCAATTCAAAGTTTTCAAACTCTTTGCCTATATCTGTATTTATAAAAGTTTTATTCCTTGCAGCAATAGAGTCCCTAACGCTTTCAAATCGTAGTTGGTGCGCCAATGCCGCCGTAGCGTTATTGGTGTTCATATAATACTTCACAACCAGCTTATACCATTGCAGTAATTGTCTTTCGTTTTGAAAAATATCCAATGAAGATTTTAGCTGATTCAATATTTCCCATGCTATTGCATTTTTATTCTCCTGCAGGTAGAGTGCTGCAAGCCTTGTTTCTGTGGATTGAGCATATGCAGTATCTGTAGGTAATGTACCTTCAATGCTTTTTCTATAAAGGGTTTCTGCATTTTCAAGTTGTCCTTTGCGAACCAGTATTTCGGCCTGGTCTCCGTAAATAACAGCTTTAGAATAAGCATTTCTTGCCCTTGCATTAAGCGGTTTGGTTATTTCATCTTGTTGTATTATCGACAAAGCTTCTTGCTGGTATTTTGCAGCACTGTCTAATGCATCATATCTCAGGTAGCTTAACGCAATATTGTTTGCACATCTTTGCATTACGTAATAGTCCATATTGCACCCATGCTGCATGACTTTATATTGTTCTTTAAATGCAATGGCACTCTCCTGGTATTTTTCCTGAACAAAAAACAGATATCCTATTTTGTCTTTATAATTGGCAAGGTTGCACGGGTCGGTAATAAGCAAGTGTGCAGCTTTTTCAGCCTGTTCAATATAGTAAAAACTCTCGTTGTAATGTTTCAAATTCATATACACCCCGGCTTTAGTGTATAGAAGCATTACATATCGGTCTGCGTATTTTTCATTACCTGTATGGTCTTTTACAAGCTCCATCAAGGTATCAAGATAAGCCAGTGCTTTAACGTAATCATGTTTTTGATAACTGAATTTAGCATACCGAATGCTGTCCCTTATAAAAATATCTCCTAAACCAGGTTTAGGCAACGCATAAAACATAGAATCAATAAGTGCCAGGTTTTGGTCTATATGGCCTGGTTGTGCGGTATCTACTATTTTGAGAGCGGACTTAATAAAATCAGGATGTTCGTCTGTTGAAGCATTTGAAGCGTCTTGACAGGATGTATAAATTGTGCCCAGAAAAAAAAATAAAAACAAAACACTAAATGGTCTAAGCGTTCCTTTGTTATCAATGACACAATATGTTTCAAAACTTTTCAATTCTTTTAAAGTAGAGTTTATATATCCAATACGTGAAAATATTTTATTAGAAAAGATTCTTACTTGTAAATATCAATAATGCTAACGGGCTAATCTTTAATTCAATTGTGTCATTATCTGAAAGATAGTAAAATAGGTGAAAAGCATTACCACTTTTTAAGAAAAGAGATAAAATAATTTCGCTGCATTTGCGTACTTCGTTTCATTCTTTATATAGTAAATAAAATAATAGATAAATGATGGATAAATATTCTTTTACAAATAGAAAAATTAAAGAAGATTTGAGTTTGATTTTTAGAAAGTATAAGGGATAATTATTTTGTCATCACGTATGAGCACAAAAAAGCCATTGCATTGCAATGGCTATATAAATTTTAAAAATGCTTTGGATTTTTTTACTCGCAATGCTGGCATTAATGAACACCCAGCTTTCTTTCTTTTATAACAGTGAAAGAATATTTTCTACCTGTTTTGCGGGCAGCTTTTGTTGCAGCACCGGTTACTTCCAACAAAGAGCTGGCATGACGGTTAAATTCAAGCGGCACCTGGTTAACTGTTTTGCGTAAACCGTTTTTCCGCATGTCTTTAAATGCGGCTTTTTTCATTTCTTCTTCTAATTTTTGGTAGTCTTTCTGACTGGCAGCTTCCAGTTCAATTCTTGTTATAAAGCTTGGCATAAAAGCGTTTTAGAAGTATGAAGGATAAGCGATTTAATTTTTCGCTGCAAAAGTAACCGATTTTAGGAACGCTAATGTTAAAATTATATTGTATATGTAAGATCTGCTTTTTTTCAGCCTTTTAGGTAGAAACTGCTAACTGATTCTATTCCATTTTCCTTGAGTCTGGTCGGCAGGAGATTAGACGTACACGACTACCTCTCTCTTCAAGAAATCAGGTTTAATCTTCAATTTTTCCTGGCTATTTATTCTCCCTCCCCCTTACCGACAGTTTTTGCCTTACTGACGATTGTGGAAGCAATAAAGTGTTAGGCAATATTAGTTTTACAGTAACAAATTCAAAAAGCATATGAAATACAATAGAATTTTACAAAATAGTTTTATAGCGTTTATGCTAACAGGTTGCCTGGCTTTGTTTGGCAATAACAGGTTGCAGGCGCAGGACCAGGTTGATCCTAATGTACAGGCCGATGCAAATGCGTCAATAACTTACCAGGATTTTTATGATGATCTTTCTCCCTATGGCACCTGGTTAGATTACCCTAGCTACGGTCACGTTTGGCATCCTAATATTAGTGGAGAATTCAGGCCATATCTTACTAATGGATATTGGAATTATTCCAACGAAGGATGGTTGTGGATGTCTGATTATTCCTGGGGTTGGGCACCTTTTCACTATGGCCGCTGGATTTATGATGATACCTATGGCTGGCTTTGGGTGCCTGGTTATGAATGGTCTCCTGCTTGGGTAACCTGGGGTGGTTACGATAATTTTTACTCCTGGGCTCCTTTAATGCCAGGCGTATATGTTGGTGCGCAATTTGGCTCATGGAGGCCACCAGCATTTTATTGGAACGTGTGCGACCGTGGCCATATCTATGATCATAACATTGTAAACGTGGTAGAAAGAAGAGATATGGTTGCCAATAATATAGGCCGCATCAATATCATCAATAATTTCAGCAATACGCGTTTGCACGGACAGTTTTATGCAAAAGGACCAGATATAAATGATGTGCGCAAATACACCAACCAGAAAATTAATACCATATCTGTAAGAGGTGTAAATAAAATTGAAGCTGCAGGAAGAAGCGAAAGCGAGGTAAAAATGTTCAGGCCTTCAGTAGCCAATCCTCAGCCGCGTTCTTTCAAACGAATTGATAATGCTAACCCGATTATGCAAAACGAAGACCATGTAAACAATCACTTTGACGAGCAAAGACAAAATATTGAACGCCTGCCAGTCAGAACAGCACCTGCGCCTGCCTTTGGCGGAGGTAGAGGTGAAGGCGGCAGAAGAAGGTAGATAAGGTGTGCTGATGAAAAAGCCCTTTTGGTTTTATCCAACAGGGCTTTTTCTTTTGAAGATTTTTTGACCTTGTGCAATCAATAATTTTATCAGATTAATTCCTTCAGTTTATTTACCACGATGTCTATCTCTTCTTTGGTATTGTCTTTTGAAAATGAAAAGCGAACGGCAATTTTATTGGGGTTGTTATCAATGGCGCGGATAACATGAGAGCCCTGGTCTGCACCACTGGTACAGGCACTGCCACCAGACGCACAAATATTATTGATGTCCAAATTGAATAAAATCATTTCAGACTTTTCTGTTTTAGGAAAAGATACGTTCAACACTGTGTAAAGACTTTTGCCAAAACTGTCGCCATTAAATGCAACACCAGGAATATTTTCCTGCAACTGCGCTGCCATATATTTTTTAAGTGAAAGAATAGCGGCACTCTGCTCTTCATAATGCTGCGTGGCCAACTGCAATGCTTTGGCAAAGCCTACAATGCCATAAAGGTTTTCTGTTCCTGCCCGCATGTTGCGCTCTTGCGAGCCACCATGTATATATGGTTTGATGCTTACATTCTCATTAATATACAATATGCCGACACCTTTTGGTCCGTTGAATTTATGCGCAGCTCCGGTAATAAAATGTACAGGCGTATTTCTTAAATCGAACGGATAATGCCCAACTGTTTGTACCGTATCCGAATGAAAAATTGCATTGTATTTTTTGCAAAGATTGCCGGCAGCATGTATGTCCAGCAAATTGCCAATTTCATTATTGGCATGCATCAATGTTACCAATGATTTTTCGCTGGTAGATGATAGCAAGTTTTCAAGAATCCTCCAAATCGATATGACCAGTAGGCAAAACTTTTACATATTTTAAAACTGCTTTGCCGCTGTGGTGCAAATGTTCTACTGTATGCAATGTTGCATGGTGTTCTATTGGAGAAGTAATAATTTGTTTGCAGCCCAAATCATTAATAGCTGCATTGATAGCAGTGTTGCTGCTTTCTGTGCCACCAGAAGTAAAAAATATTTCTGCAGGATGCGCATTTAGAATTTTGGCTACGCTTTTACGAGCCGTTTCAATGGCCAGCCTGCTTTCCCTGCCATAAGAATAAATAGATGAAGGATTGCCAAACTTCTCACTCAGGTAAGGCATCATAGCTTCCAGTACCTGCGGATCAAGCGGAGTGGTGGCGGCGTTGTCTAAATAAATTCTTTGCATACCCTAATCCCTAAAGAGGGAATTTTAAGTTTCTAAAAGATGTGCAAAGGTAAGAAAAGGGAACTTGACAATATTGTTATTTAAGCGCCGAATAGCAGAAGTGTTGAGGCAGTGCTTTTTAGAGAACAAACCATTAACAATCCCAGGCTTAAAATAATCTCCCGGTTAAGAAAAATCTATTTGTAAGTTGAAATCAAGCTTGTCGCTTGGAGCTAATAGCTTGCAGCTTTCCTCTACATAAATTCCTTAATATCTTGCATCAGCCTTAGCGCAATATTGTTGGCCGTGGTTTCAAAATTGCTTTCTGCATAAATGCGGATGATGGGTTCTGTATTGGATGTGCGCAGGTGTACCCAGTCGTTATCAAACTCAATTTTTAAACCGTCTTCTGTATTAACGGGTTGTTTTTTGTATTTGGTTTGAATTTTTTCGAAGATGGCTGGAACATTAATGTTTTTTTCCAGCTCAATTTTATTTTTAGAAATAAAATAATCGGGATACCTGGTTCTGAAAGATTTGATACCATTTTTATGGTGAGCCAATGCGCTTAAGAACAACCCAATGCCAATAAGTGCATCTCTGCCATAATGCAAATCTGGTACAATAATGCCGCCGTTTCCTTCTCCGCCAATTACTGCATTGATTTCTTTCATTTTCTTTACCACATTTACTTCGCCCACTGCAGAAGGAAAATATTCGCCGCCATTTTTTACAGTAACGTCTTTTAATGCCTTGGTAGAAGACATATTGCTTACGGTATTGCCTTTTCGTTTACCCAAAACATAATCAGCCACTGCTACCAAAGTATATTCTTCACCAAACATGCTACCGTCTTCACACACAAAGCAAAGCCTGTCCACATCGGGGTCTACAGCTATACCAAAAGATGCATTTTGTTTTTTTACTTCAGAGCTTAATGCAGATAAATTTTCCGGAAGTGGTTCAGGATTATGAGCAAACTTTCCGTTTATCTCTCCATTCAAAACAATTACATCGTCTACGCCCAATGCTTTTAAAAGCGGTGGTATAAATAAAGCACCGGTAGAGTTGATAACGTCTACCACTACTTTGTAATTTTTTAGTTTGATAAGATCTACATCAACAAGCGGATAGTTTACCACAGCGTCAATGTGTTTTTGCATCGTATGCGTGTTCTTAAGGCATTGCCCCATTTTATCTACCGTTGCAAAAACAAAATCTCCTTTAGAAGCAATTTGAAGAATGGCAGCACCGTCTTCAGCGCTAATAAATTCACCTTGCTTATTTAATAATTTTAAAGCATTCCATTCTTTGGGGTTGTGGCTGGCAGTAATAATAATACCACCGTCTGCATTTTCCCAGGTTACTGCAAGTTCTACAGTAGGAGTTGTAGACAAACCAAGGTCTACAACATTGATGCCCAATGCCACCAATGTATTAATGACAAGGCTGCTCACCATGTCGCCACTAATGCGGCCGTCACGCCCTATTACTACTTTTTTACCGTTATGATTTTTGGAAAGCCATACACCGTAAGCTGCAGCAAATTTAACAATGTCCGGAGGAGTTAAATTTTCATTGCTGTAGCCGCCAATTGTTCCACGAATGCCTGATATGCTCTTGATTAATGCCACCGTTTAATAAGGTTTACGTATGATGCGAAAATAAGGGATAAAACCAACGGATGCTCGGGCTAATCAAAGATTTGGAAGGAAAGTTATTCAGATAAAGATAGTGCTTAATTTTTCTCTTCATATACCACAAAATGGTAGTTCCCCATCAAATTATTCACATTTATTTAATTGGTCTGGATTGTATTTGCTGTTTCCCGCTACTTTTGGTGAAATTTCTGGTATGGCATTACATGCTGAATGGTTTAAAGAATGGTTCAACACTGGTTACTATCATCAATTGTATTTTAACAGGGATGAAAAGGAAGCAACCCGTTTTGTTAACAAATTATTAAATCATTTGCAACCTGCGCTTGATGCAAAGTTGATAGATGTAGCTTGTGGCCGTGGTCGTCATTCAAAAATTTTAGCATCCCGTGGCTTTGATGTAACGGGTATTGATCTTTCACCAGAAAACATCAGCTTTGCAAAAGATTTTGAAACAGATAAGCTTCATTTTTTCCAACACGATATAAGATTGCCTTTCTGGATAAATTATTTTGATATTGCTTTCAACTTTTTTACCAGCTTTGGTTATTTCCGCACAGAGCGGGAACATTACAATGCCATCCGCACTATCTCCAACTCATTAAAACCCGGTGGCTTTTTAGTAATGGATTTTTTGAATGTTCATTATGCAGAAGATCATTCTGTGCACAAGGCAGAAAAAGAAATTGATGGAGTAAATTATTTTCTAACCAAGTGGCACGATGAAACACATTTCTACAAAAAAATAATTGTAGAAGATGATGCATTGGAAGCACCACTGGAATTTACAGAACGCGTAGCTAAATTTTCATTGGGAGATTTTAATGACATGTTTGCTTTTCATCATTTGCAAATGCAGGAGGTATTTGGCGATTATGAATTGGGCAGCTACGATGTAAAAAAATCGCCCCGCATGATTATGGTAGCTAGGAAGAGGGCTATTAGTTTTTAGCTGCTAGTTGTTAGCTACAAGCTGCAAGCTTGATGCTATTTTAATTAATGCATTTTTCTTTTTGATTGCTGTTTTAAAAGGAAGTTTTATCATTTCCACATTTGTCACATTTATCACATTTCCACATTCACATCATAACAATCATAAAAATCTGCGTTCTATCTGCCTTACATTTGCCGCATGGACATTAACTGCACAGAAAGGGAATTGTTTGTTTTCAAAAAAATTGCACATGCTGCTGAGGCTTTGCAAGTACCCTGCTATATTATTGGCGGTTTTGTGCGGGATAAATTGATTGGACGTAAAACAAAAGATGCGGACATTGTTTGTGTGGGCAATGGTATAGAGCTGGCACATAAAGTTGCTTCTTATTTTAACCCTGTGCCCACAGTTGCTTTTTTTAAAACTTTTGGTACTGCACAAATAAAACTGGACGATTTTGAAATTGAATTTGTAGGTGCCCGCAAAGAAAGTTATCGTTTTCATAGCCGCAACCCAACTGTGCAGCCCGGTACACTGGAAGATGATCAGAACAGAAGAGATTTTACCATCAATGCACTTGCCATCAGCCTTAACCAGCAGGATTTTGGTTCTTTACTAGATCCCTTTAATGGAATGCAGCATTTGCAGGATAAAATTATTGAAACACCGCTTGATCCCAACCAGACATTTAGCGACGATCCATTGCGCATGCTGCGTGCCATCAGGTTTGCTTCTCAATTGCAGTTTACCATTACCGAAAGAACATGGCAGGGCATCAAACAAAATACACAGCGCATCAAAATCATTACGCAGGAACGTATTACCGATGAACTGAATAAAATTTTGCTAAGCCCAAAACCTTCTGTCGGTTTCGACTTGCTCTATAAAAGCGGGTTACTGCATATTATTTTCCCGCAAATGACAGATTTGGAAGGTGCAGAATACATAGATGGAATGGGGCATAAAGACAATTTCTACCACACGTTGCAGGTAATAGATAACATCAGCCAAAAAACAAATGATCTGTGGTTGCGTTGGGCGGCATTGCTGCATGATATTGGCAAGCCTGCTACCAAAAGATTTGAAGAAGGCCATGGTTGGACATTTCATGGGCATGAAGTAGTGGGCGGCAGAATGGTTCCGAAAATATTTGTGAAATTGAAATTGCCACAGAATGAAAAAATGCGTTTTGTGCGCAAGCTGGTAGAGCTTCATCTTCGCCCCATCAGCCTTACAAAAGAAGAAATTACAGATTCGGCTATACGCCGCCTTTTGTTTGATGCGGGAGAAGATATAGATGAACTGATGACTTTGTGCGAGGCAGATATCACTTCTAAAAACAAACAAAAAGTAAAACGCTACCTGGATAATTTTGAATTGGTGCGCCAGCGCATGGAGGCAGTAGAGGAGAAAGATCGCATCCGCAACTGGCAGCCGCCCATAACCGGGGAAATGATTATGGAGATTTTTGGCTTGTCTCCCTGCAAAGCAGTGGGCGATATAAAAAATGCCATTAAAGATGCTATACTGGATGGCGATATTCAAAATAATTATGAAGCTGCTTATGAATTGATGTTAGCCAAAGCAAGGGAGTTGAACCTGGCACCTGTTAAATAACATGATAATAAAAAGGCCCCCCAATGCGGGCTGGCGCTAAATACGATAATTGTTTTACTTTTGAGTAGGCAACCCAAAAACCAGTTAGAACAAACAGCTCGGTAAATGGTGGGCATTTGAAAATTTAAATTGACAAATCAGCAATGGCTATTTTAAAATTTAGAGTATACTTCGAGCAGGACGATAGCATATACCGTGATGTGGCCATCAAGCACACACAAAATTTCTTGCAATTGCACAATGCCATATTAAAAGCCTACGAGTTTGATAATAAACACCAGGCTACTTTTTTCCGCAGTAATGATCACTGGCAACGCGGCAAAGAAATTACACTTGCTAAATACGACAAAAAATATAAAGTAGAACCGCTGTTGATGGATGCCACTACAGTGGGTTCTGAAATTATAGACCCCAACCAGAAGTTTGTATACGAATACGATTTTGCAAAAAACTGGGTTTTTCTGTTGGAGTTGATCAACGTTTCTAAGGAAGAGAATCCCCGCCTGGAATATCCTGCAATGGTAAGAACTGAAGGCATTGCACCTTCTCAGTATGGTACCAAGGGGTTGGTAAACGATAAGCTGGCAGAAATGGAAGAAAAATATGATCTGGCAACTGGGGCAGAAGGGTTTGGCGAGGAAGGCGATGGTGAAGATAGCGGAGAGGAGGGGGAGGAAGCCAATGAGGAAAGCGCAGAAGAAATATAGCAAGTATTAAATTCAACTCTTTTTATAATTGGCATAATGGGTGCGTTTATACCTGCCCGTCGTAAACTTCCGGCAAATCATTTTTCGCTGCATTTTTAATATTTAAGCCGTTATGCCACAGAAGACCTGTATTGTTGTAGTAGGCCCAACAGCGGTAGGGAAAACGTCGCTGGCAATTGCGCTTGCACAGCATTACAATACGGCCATTATTTCAGCAGATTCCCGTCAGTGTTTTAAAGAATTGCATATTGGTGTTGCAAAACCTACAGAACAACAATTGCAGCAGGTAAAGCATTATTTTATCAATTCCCATTCCATAACAGAAGATGTAAATGCAGGATCTTTTGAGCAATATGCTTTGCAGGCCGCCGATGAAATATTTTCTCAGCATGATATTGCAATAATGGCTGGTGGCACAGGCCTGTATGTAAAAGCATTTTGTGAAGGAATGGACTTGATTCCTTCAGCAGATATTGCACTCCGCAACATTATCACAAATTTGTACAATGAACAGGGTATTGAATGGCTGCAGCAGCAAATCCGCGATAAAGATCCGGAATGGTATGCAGTAGGAGAGATTCAAAATCCGCAACGCATGATGCGGGCTTTGGAGGTAGTGATGCAAACCGGTAAGTCTATTCTCTCATTTCAACAGGCAGTAAAAGCAGAAAGAAATTTCAGGATTATAAAAGTTGGGCTAAACCTTCCACGTGCTGCTTTATACCATAATATCAATACACGGGTAGATGAAATGATTGATGCAGGATTAGAAGATGAAGTAAGGGCCCTGCTGCCTTATCGCAATCGCAACGCCCTGCAAACTGTTGGGTACAGGGAAATCTTTGAATGCATAGACGGACTGGTAGATAGGAACACTGCTATCACTAATATTAAAACCAATACACGGCATTATGCCAAACGCCAGCTCACCTGGTTTGCAAAAGATAGTGCTATCAATTGGTTCTCACCACTTGATTACAGTCAACTTATTAAATATTTTAATAATTTGGTTTAAGAATTGCTACTATTGGTAATTCATTGCAAAATATTCAACCTTTATAATTCCGGAAGCAACCTATTGAAATCTGTGAAAGACCTATATATCCAACCAACTACCTATGATTCACTATCTTAATGAAAACCGCTATCGAACACAGGTTTAGGCGCTGATCTCAAAAAAAACAAGAATGCCCCTTCGTAACGAGGGGGCATTCTTATTTTACAAACTTAATAGCCGCTTAACATTGGAAATTATTAAATAGCAGAGATTTGTAACAAGTATTGCATGAACCGTCCTTCTCACCAACTATCAGCGAAAGATTTTGGCAACCATTTTATGTGGGGGGTTGCTATGGCAGCAGCACAAAATGAAGGTGCCTGGAATGAAGACGATCGGGGTCCGTCTATCTGGGATGTCTTCAGCAGGCGCCAGGGAAAAATTAAAGGCAAAGCCAAGCCTTACGTTGCCACAGATTTCTATCATCGCTTTAAAGACGATTTGCTATTGGTAAAAGCTTTAGGCTTTAACACATTTCGCTTCTCCATTTCATGGTCTCGCATTATGCCCGATGGTTCTGGTAAAATAAACCAGGCAGGCCTTGCTTTCTACCACCAGTTGATTGATGAATGCCTTAAGCAGGATATAACGCCTTTTGTAACCCTTTATCACTGGGATTTGCCACAGGCGCTGGAACAAAAAGGAGGCTGGACAAGTCATCTTATGAACAAATGGTTTATTCGTTA
This sequence comes from Chitinophagaceae bacterium, assembly GCA_047602295.1. Taxonomy (GTDB): domain Bacteria; phylum Bacteroidota; class Bacteroidia; order Chitinophagales; family Chitinophagaceae; genus JACMLD01. The sequence goes on from JASGHP010000001.1 coordinate 1,786,450, forward strand.
TGCTACAGTTTGTGCAGAGGAGTTTGGTGATAAGGTAAAAAACTGGGTGGTATTGAATGAGCCTTTTGGTTTCACTTCGTTGGGATATATGCTGGGCAGGCATGCGCCTGGCAAAACAGGGTTGGATAATTTCTTAAAAGCCATACACCATGCAGCACTGGCACAGGCAGATGGTGGGCGTGTATTGCGCAGCGCAGTAAAAGATGCGTATATAGGTACAACTTTTTCCTGCTCTGAAGTAAGGCCGTTTAGCAATAAACCGGAAGATATTGAAGCCGCACGCAAAACAGATTTATTGCTTAACCGGCTTTTTATTGAGCCTTTGCTTGGCAAGGGGTATCCCAATGAAAATTTTAAATTGATAGAAAAACTTGAACTGACCAATAAAGCCTGGAAGTTTACAGACCGGATGCGGTTTGATATGGATTTTATAGGCATACAGAATTATTTCCCGGTGGTGGTAAAGCATAGCCCTTTTATACCTTATGTAAATGCTACCGAAGTAAAAGCAACAACACGCAAAGTGCCGCACACAGGCATGGGTTGGGAGATAAGCCCGGATGGATTCTATAATGTGCTGAAGAAATTCTGGAAATACGGAGCAGTAAAAGAAATTATCGTTACAGAAAGCGGTGCATTCTTTCCCGATAAACTGGTAAACGGCCAGGTGTATGATGAAGAGCGGATGCGCTATCATCAGCAATACCTGCAGGCTTTACTGCAGGCAAAAAAAGATGGCGTTAAAATAAAAGGCTACATGGCCTGGACGCTTACAGACAATTTTGAATGGAGTGAAGGCTACAATGCACGTTTTGGATTGGTACATGTAGACTTTAAAACCCAGTTAAGAACAGTAAAACAATCTGGTTACTGGTTCAGGGATTTTTTGTCAGAATAAATTTCTTTTGCTGTTAATTTGAGCAAATCGAAAACCCATCAAGGTAATTTATACGACTTAATAACAGAATGCTGAAAAATAGCGCCGGTTGTAGCATCTCTTAAAACTGTTTCAACTAAGCCAACTCCCTTTGCGTAATAATATTCTGTAATATTTGTATTAAAATAACCAATTGGAGGTGCATTAACACCAGTTTCGACCTCCACAAAAATTACATCACTAAAAGTTTGGCCATTTACTGTTTTGCTAATCCCTTTGCTTTTAATGGTGTTTACGTAATCAACTTCCTGCCCAAGCGGATTGGTAATTTTATCTGTCCAGGTGGTGCCTACAGGTTGGTTTGCACTTATTAATCTTAGGTCAATAACGGTTATAGTATTACCATTTAAAGTAGTGCCATTATATGCAATAATCCTGGTAAGCCCATCAGTACAATTGTAGTATTGATAAGTGCTTGGGCTTTCGGCAGTATATACCTTTTGAAAAGATTTGCTGTCTATGGTAGTGTCTTTGGCAATTTTTATGGTGCTTGTTCTAACGCTGGCTGCACCGCTTATTGTATCAATATAAGAATATTGCGATCCGTCGCACATCGGAAAATATACGCAGGCTTTGCAATCTGAAGAAGAACCAGTGTTATTGCCGTTATTATTATTGTTGCCAGTATCGGCTGTATCAAATTGTAGTTGTTTCTGGCAGGAAGAAAAAATAAACGCAATGATTATTGCAAAAGGTAAAAATTGCTTCATAGAAGGGTTTTAGTTTTTAGTAGTAAACGTAATGCAAATAAATGAAATTGTATAAAACTGACAAGCAGGCATTGTCGTTTTTATTAGGCTTTCATTTTTCTTAATATTGTTTTAATTGATTGCCATTAAAGCCGTAAAAATTATGTGCATAAGATTATAACAGATATAGAACCCGGGGTCAGGCTATTTGTAGACTGCCCGAACCCAGGTTTTAAAATTGCAACAGGTCTTACCTGGAAATTTTATTTCAGAACCCACTTCACTTTTTCTTCTATAGCTCCTCTTTTACCAGCCGGTGAAGGAACTGCTATAACGCCCACATAAAAAAAGCCTAACAGTTTATCCTCTTTATCAAGATTGAAAAAAGGCTTGGCAGCTTCAGTATTTGTTACACCACCAGTGGTCCAATAGCAACCAACATTATAAGCTGCTGCGGTTAGATGCATGTTTTGTACAGCGCAAGCCACGGCAGCTATTTCTTCAAATTCCGGGATATTGGCCGCAGTATGACGTTTCATTCCAATTGAAATAATGTGAGATGCTAATAAAGGGGTATTCAATAATTTCTGGTAATTGTCTTCCTTAAAGTTGGCACCGGAAGCATTTTTATATACGGAAGCTTGCAGATTTGCAAAAGTTTTCAGACCTTCTCCTGTGAAAACAGTAAAACGCCAGGGTTCTGTATGTTTATGGTTGGGTGCCCAGTTGGCATTTTCCAGCATTTGTTGAATTACAGCGTCTTCTACACGCTGCCCTGGGGCATATTGTTTCGGAAAAGTGCTTCTGCGCTGTGCAATAAGGCTGTTTAATTGACTGATATCAAAGTCCATAATGTGAATTTAAAGGGGATAAAGATAAGCCGCCCGCTTGTACAATTTTTAAATTATTGCAAGCGTTATTAAGGTATCCAAACCATTGAAAACAAACCCAAAATCCGTAGAGCTATGAATCATTCTTACCTGAACCAGCAAGATTACCTTGCACAGAAATTCCGCTATACAGAAGAGCATATTCAGCAGATGTCAAGATTGGCACTTTTAAAATTGCAGTCTTTGCAAATGGTGCGCAATAACCGTTACCTGGCAGAAACCCGCAAAAAAGAGATGGAAGAGTTTATACAAAGCACATTGCTGAATGTTGTTACCAACGATTATGTGTTGAGCGAGGAAGGATTTTACTTCAGCGATTTTTGCAATTAAAAAGAGATGTCTGATGTCTGATTTGTTTCTCGGGAAATCCCGGGAGTTACAATGTTTTCCCGATGGGAAGCTTTGCTATTAACAAATCGGTTATCAGTCATCTTAAATAAAAAATTATTTCCCCCGCAAAATTTGAATATTTTCAGGTTAGGTTTACAATAGCCATCATTAAACAACCTGGAAAATGAAAAAGATTGCTTTCTCCCTATTCTGGCAGACTGCCGGAGTTTTTTTATTCATTCTATTTTTTACTTTCTCTTTATCTGCGCAACCATTGCGTGTGGGCGTAGCAGGATTAAATCACGACCATGCATACGGGCTAATGAGCCAATATAAAAAAGGCGAAGTATTGATCATTGGCATTGCAGAACCGGATGCTCAATTAGTAGATCGTTATAAGAAAAGATACCAGTTGCCGGATTCTATTTTTTACAATAGTATTGAAACGATGTTGGCACGTATTCATCCGGATGCTGTGCTTGCTTACAATGCCATAGCAGACCACATAAAAGTAGTGGAAGCATGTGCGCCAAAAGGGATTTCTGTAATGGTAGAAAAGCCTTTAGCTACTACGGTGAAAGATGCACAGCGCATGGCAACCCTGGCAAAACAATATCACATACAATTGCTCACCAATTTTGAAACCACCTGGTATAGCAGCAATCAGCAAGTGTACACAACAGTTAGAAATGATGCAGGTTTCAATGTGAAAAGAATGGTAGTGCACATGGGCCACCAGGGACCAAAAGAAATTGGCTGCAGCCAGGATTTTTTAAAATGGCTGACCGATCCAATAAAAAACGGAGGTGGTGCAGTAATGGACTTTGGTTGCTATGGCGCTAACCTTATGACATGGTTAATGGATGGCAACAAGCCTGTATCAGTAACTGCCATCACCAGGCATATAAAACCAGCTATCTATCCCAATGTGGATGACGATGCTACTATTTTATTAGAGTACGCAAATGGGGCCACGGGTATTGTGGAAGCATCATGGAATTGGTCTTTTGGTATAAAAGACTGGGAAGTGTTTGGCGAAAAAACTTACTTACATGCATTGAATGGCAACGCCCTTCAGCGCCGCGACAGGGATTCTGCAGAATATTACAATGTGCCTATAAAAACAGCGGCCTATACCAGCAACCTTATTTACCTGGCAGACGTATTACATGGTAAAATAAAAGCCGATAATGATCTGTCTTCTTTGGAAAACAATTTGATTGTGGTGCAGATACTGGAAGCCGCAAAATTGTCTGCAAAAGAAGGAAAGAAAGTGGCGTTGTAGTCTATAGTTGAATTAAAATCTCCCCTATTAGATTATCAGGTACGCCGTTTGTTGTAAATTTCTAATTGCAAAAACATCTCCATATGCCGGAAAACAATCCCCCAATAAAAAAAGAAGACATCAAGCAGGAAGTGTTTGATTTGTATGATGATTATGCGCATAGCCGCATAGACAGGCGCGACTTTGTGCAAAAGCTTTCCATATACGCAGTAGGAGGGCTTACAGTAAGTTCTTTAATGAGTTTCCTGATGCCGGATTATAAAGGAGCTATACAAGTGAATGCAGATGATCCGCGATTGAAATCTTCTTATGTTACTTATCCATCTCCCAAAGGTGGCGGCAATATTAAAGCATTGCTGAGCATGCCTGAAGATGCAAAAGGAAAGCTTGGGGGTATAGTAGTAGTGCATGAAAACAGGGGGCTTAATCCGCATATTGAAGATGTTGCAAGAAGGGCGGCACTGGCAGGTTTTATTTCTATTGCACCTGATGCACTTACGCCATTGGGCGGCTACCCTGGCAATGATGATGCTGGCCGTGAACTGCAAAGCAAACGCAACCGCGATGAAATGCTGGAAGATTTTATTGCTGCTTTTGATTACCTGAAAGCAAATAAAGATTGCAATGGAAAAATAGGTGTGGTAGGTTTCTGTTTTGGCGGCGGCATTGCCAATATGATGGCAGTGCGCATTCCGGATTTAGCAGCGGCTGTACCATTTTATGGTGGCCAGCCTGCAGTGGAAGATGTTCCCAAAATAAAAGCTCCTTTATTGTTGCATTATGCATCATTAGATACAAGAATAACAGATGGATGGCCGGCTTATGAAGCTGCATTAAAAGCAAACAACAAAGAATACACTGCTTATGTCTATCAAAATGTAAACCACGGTTTTCATAATGATACAACCCCGCGTTATGACAAAGCCGCTGCAGAACTTGCCTGGAAAAGAACAATAGATTTTTTTAAAGAGAAGTTGAAGTAAAGCGTTTATTTTTTATTCGGCCTTAAAAGTCTTTCTCTTACATAAACGTAGGCTTTCTTTTCATCGGGTGATTGCGGTTTGGCAAGCTGAAGATATTGGCTATAATATTTTCGTTCAAGTTTTTCATTTTTCAGTTCGCTCTCAAAAATGCGCCCAGCATAATATTTCATTAATGGGTCTTTAAACAAGTAGTAGGCAGTATCATATTGCGTGACGGCTGTTTTAAACTGATTCATGAACTCATAATTTTCACCGAGTGCGTAATAGTACATTTCTGCATTTGCCGAAATAGCTTTTGAAACACATACCTGCAAAAGATCATTGCTCTTTGCATACTCCTTTAGCTTGGCATAAGATTTTGCTTGGTAATAATAAACTGATTCAACAGAAAGATCATTGTTGAGCATAAAATCGCAGACGCGAATGCAATCTGCATACATTTTTAAATTGTAGTACGAAAGTGCTATCTGTGTAAGTGCACTCAAAGAAATTTCTCCTTGTCTTATAAATCTTTCTCCGGGAACCAGTATGCTTTGATAATCTTTGGCTTCATAAGCAGAACGTATGCGAATCTTTAAACAGGCAATATTTATTGAATCCTTTGCAAGGCTGGCATCAAGAATGCTGTCCGCTCTGGAATAATTTTTTTTCTCGATTAATGCATCCGCCAAGCCTGCTGCATTTTTATAATCGCCCGGTGCCAGTTCATACGCTTTGTTGTAATACGAAAGTGAACTGTCTTTTTCATTTAATTTTTTAAGAAGTTCCGCCATATTCCTGTAGTGGGTAGCCTTGCTGGGCTGCTGCGTTATCAACCTTCTAACAAAAGGAATAGCCTGCTCTGGTTTATTGTTATTGATGATTGCCAGGTATTGATTAGCAGTAAGGTTATTAGAATCAATGCTGATGATATCGCTGTAATTTTTTCTTGCTGCGGGTATATTATCATTCATATAATTTGCATAGCCTAAAAGACTGAGCAATTGTATGTTTGTAGAATCTGCATTTAATAACGGAGACAGAAAGCTAACTGCTTCTTCATACTGTTGATTTTGGAAATATTCCATAACCTTAGTCTTATCAACTGAAACGGATTGTGCATGGATGTGCTGTGCCAGCATCAATAATAAACCACTGCAATAAAAAGAAAGTTTTCTCATAAAAGCTATTTTAATATATAGTGTACTTGCATAGCCAGCATATTTGCGATGCAAAACTTACAATAATCCATAACAGAACATGTGTAATATAAAAATCCGGTTGGCTTTTGAAGACAACCGGATTGAGAGATAGGGTTAAAATGGATAATTACATTCAGTAAAACTATTTTAGCTGCTTAAGAAGTCTTTGCTGGCTCTAGCATATAAGTAATAGGTTGTCTTTTATACGACTTTACTTTTTTACCATTTTGCATAGCGGAAACCCATTTGCCACTCTCTTTGATAATGCGTATGCTCTCTGCTTTTAATAATTCAGGTCCGTTGATCGCTTTTACGTCACTAACACCACCTTTTTCGTCTACTATAAATTGTACTACTACCGTGCCTTTAATTTCTTTATCCAAAGCAGCTTTTGGATATTTAATATTGGCAATAAGATATTTAATCCAGGCGGATTGTCCACCGGGATAATCAGCCTCTATTTCTACCTTAGTTAAAATATTTTTTGAGCCAGGAACTGTGTCAACTGCATTTGCAGATGCTATCGTTTTTTGTTCAGCTTCTTTGCTTACTGTTTCAGTTTCCACATTAGCAGGATTTGAAGCGGATGATGCGTTTGAAAATTGAACAATGCCTTCTAAAATTTTACGAGCTACTTTTTCCTGGTTAGCGGGATCTCTTATAAACGCAGCATCTTTTGGATTGGTGAGATAACCACATTCTATAAGTGTTGCAGGTATATTCGTTTTTTCCAACACCATAATGCCAACGTCTCTTAGTTTAATTGTCTCATCAACAGGATATATGTCTTTTATTTGGCTTAGAATTGCTGAAGACAATAATTTCGATTTGCTATCTGTCCTTCTGGTTGTTAAATATGCTTCAAAGCCAGTCTTCTCAGTATTATAAACTTGAATTGCAGCGTTTACGTGGATAGAAACAAAAAGATCTGCATTTGCGTTATTGGTTATTGCTACCCTATTGTCTAAATCTTCTTTTAGCGTTGAAGCACCACCTACTAATTCATCCTGCTTTCTTGTAAGTATTACATTCACATTATAACCTGGTGAAAGCGCTTTTATCTTTTGTGCAATGGCAAGTGTAATATCCTTCTCTATAATATTGTTGGTGACGTGTGCACCAGCATATATGCCACCATGTCCAGCATCAATTACTGCTGTAATGGTTTTAGTGGCCTTTTGTTTGGTAACATTAACAATATTCAGCTTGTTATTAATCTTCACCGCAAAAGCAGAAACCAATAAAAATAATAGAGGCAATACCATAATGCGGCTAATGTAACCGCTGCGGCGGATAAGGTTTGATTGTGTAATCATAAGAATTCGACGTTTTATTTGGGTGTGAAAAAATGGATGTACAAGTGCAATATTTTTCTGCGCAATGGCCTGTTGTACTAATAGCTCTGCATAAGCATACCGGTTATCAGGTGCGGCAGCATATTCATCTGCCAGGAATTCATGGATGGCTCTTATTTCTTTGCGTATGATATAAAAGAAAGGGTTAAACCAAGCAATGCTGCAGGCTATCTCCATCAGCAAAACATCTGCACTGTGGTTTTCTTTTACGTGGTATGCTTCATGCCGGAAAATCTGCTGGCCTTTCCAGTCGTTAAAAGGAATATCCTGGTGCCAGAAAATATCTTTGAAGAAAGAGAAAGGGGTACCTGGCTCTTCGGTATTGTAAAAAGTAAACGTTCCAACCTGTTCTGCCGTATATTTATTACGCAGGTTTCTTATCCAGATAAATGAACGCATCACCATAAAAGCACCCGCTAAAACCCCCAGAATATATAATGCCCACAAACAATTTTGCAGGTTCACCCAGTTTATCCAGGCATTGCGGTTGGCGTAAATAACAACGGGCTCTTCCCATCCGCTGCCGTTAATTACCTTTAGCGTTTTTATAAGCACAGGATGTTGCTGAGCGCCGCCAAATAAGTTTACCGGTATGTTTATAAAAGGAATAATAAAAGAAAGCAGTGTAATGGCAAGCAGGTAAAACCGGTTATAACGGTGAAAACGTTTGTTGCGCAGGAATAAATGATAATAGCCATACAGCAGGCCGCTGCTAATAACAAGCTTGGCTATAAAACTAAGTATCACCATCAGTCTGTTTTTTTGGATGATTTAATTTGTTGCAGCAATGCTTCCAGTTCTTCCAGGCTAAGTTTGTTATCGCTTACAAACTGGGAGATAAGCCGGGCAGGGGAGCCTTCAAAATAACCTTTTACAACCTGGTTTACGCTTTTGCGGCCATACTCTGGCTTACTGATTTTTGGCTTGTAAAGATTGTTGCGGCCTTGTGTTTCATAAGTTACAAACCCCTTCTCTATCAATATTTTAAGTAGCGTAGCCACGGTGTTTGAATGAGGTTTGGGTTCAGGGCTGTTTTCCAGAATGTCTTTTAAAAACCCCTGCTGCAGTTTCCACAGTATTTGCATTACCTGTTCTTCTGCTTTTGTGAGACTTTTCATTATCACTAAATATTTAGTTGTATGGTAAATGTATAACTAATTATTTAGTTTAGCAGGAATTTGCGATTCTTTTTTTGAAATTTTTTTTGAATGCAGTGATGTTGTTGAAGTGTGCGACGCAAGAATGCTCAATAGCAGTACTGGCGCTGGTTACATAGCAATGAACTTTTTTAGCAATGATATGTTTTATGATTTTTGTAACTAGTTATTGTCTTTTCCGGCGCTGTTTTTTTACTGAAACGCTATGAGGTCTCAACATTAAAATTTACATTTGTTACGGTTCTGGACGGGTCATCTAAGGCTTAACAGCCTTTTTGCATATAACTGCAACTTCCCCCGAACATTATTTGTCTTTAGATCGTTACAAACTCGTACCCACCCTGGTATCATTATTTTTATACCTTAAGATTATTCATGAGACAGTTAAAAATTGCTACACAGATCACCAATCGTGATTCGCAGGCGGTAGAAAAGTATTTACAGGAGATTTCTAAAATTTCCATGATTACACCTGAAGAGGAAACAATACTGGCACAGCGTATTAAAATGGGTGATCAAAGAGCTTTGGACAAATTGGTGCAGGCCAACTTACGTTTTGTGGTATCTGTTGCTAAGCAGTACCAGCACCAGGGCCTTTCACTTAGCGATCTTATCAACGAGGGTAACCTTGGTTTGATTAAAGCAGCCCAGCGTTTTGATGAAACAAAGGGTTTTAAATTTATCTCTTACGCCGTATGGTGGATTCGCCAGTCCATTTTACAGGCTTTGGCAGAGCAAGGCAGATTAGTCCGCCTGCCACAAAACAAAATTGGCACTTACAACAAAGCAAATAAAGCCTATATGGCTTTTGAGCAGGAGCATGAAAGGGAGCCTTCAACAGAAGAGCTGGCCGAGTTGCTGGAAATGAGCGAAACTGAAATCAACAATATTTTCCAGAGCAATACCCGTCACACATCGCTGGATGCACCCGTGCACGAAGCAGAAGATGTGGCCATGGGCGATTTGCTGGAAGGCGGCGATGACACAGATGATGATGTAATGAAAGATTCTCTGCGCAGCGAAATCCGCCGTGTATTGAAATCGCTTAGCCCACGCGAAGCTGAAATAGTAAACGCTTATTTTGGACTGGATGGCGAAAATGGTGTTACCATTGAGCAAATTGGCCAGAAATATGACCTGACCAAAGAACGCATCCGCCAGATTAAAGAAAGAGCTATCAAACGTCTGCAGAAAGCACGTTACAGCAATGCGCTGAAGGCATATTTAGGATAATATTTGGCTAGTAAGTTAATAGTAAGTGGCTGGTGGGCATTTGTCTCGCCAGCCATTTTTTTTAAGCTGCATGCTGCTAGCTACAAGCTGTAAGCCATCGCGGCATAAGAACTTGAAGCTTGCAGCTATCAGCTAATGGCTTTCTTCCTAAATTTGTGGCATGAAGCAATGGTTATTGATCGTAAGCCTGGCATTTTTCTTTTGTTCCTGCGAAAAGGCGATCAATTTTAAATTGGATCAAACACAACCGTCGCTGGTGGTAGAAGCCACCATAGAAAATAACCAACCCCCTACCGTTATCCTTTCTTCCAGCTTCGATTATTTCAGCGCTATTTCTGCAGACCTGCTGGCTTCGTCTTTTGTACACAATGCCGTTATCACTATTTCCAATGGCGTAAAGACACATCAACTGAAAGAGTATTCTTATAATACTGCTGCCAACCTGAAAATTTATTATTACAGTATAGATTCCGCCAATCTTGCTACAGCTTTCCTGGGCAGTTTTAATACGGCTTATTCGCTCACCATAAATGCAAATGGCAAAACCTATACAGCAACTACAACTATCCCGTTCGTAGCAAAAAGAGTAGACTCTTTGTGGTGGAAAAAAGCACCTGATAATCCAGACAGCAATAAAGTGGTTTTAGTGGGTTCTTTTACAGATCCGGTTGGCTATGGCAATTACATCAGGTACTTTACAAAAGTGAATAGAGACCCGTATTACCCCGGCCTTCAATCTGTTTTTGACGACCAGATTACAGATGGCAAAACCTATACGCTGAATATAGAAAGAGGTGTAGACAGGAATGTAAAACTGGATCGTGAAAACTATTCTTATTTCGAAAAAGGTGATACCATAACGCTGAAGTTTGCCAATATAGACAAAGCCACTTACGACTTCTGGCGAACCATGGAATACAGCTATCAAAGCATTGGAAATCCCTTTTCTTCTCCTACAAAAGTGCTGGGCAATGTAAATGGCGCATTGGGCTATTTTGGCGGCTATGCAGCACAGTATACTTCTATCATTGTGCCGAAGTAAATTCTACTTTTTTATTTTGGTATAAGTGTAATACACCACATTCTTTCCTCCATATTTGTTACCAAAATTTTTTGGATAAACACTTTTAATCAATAACCCATTTGCGTCAAAACTGTTATTGTAAAAACCTGAATAATGATTCTGTGCCACAGGATCAGGAGGCACAAAGCTCCAGTGTTCTCCTGTTTTTATAGCAGCACTGGAATTATCTTGAAAATCACCTTTGTTGATTGCATTGGAAAATCCTGTGGAATATTCGCTGATGTTTAGCCAGAACATGTTTTTGTACACATACAGAAACGAATTCATTAACGCAGCGTTGCTTCCTTCTGCGGTGTATATTAGGCTATCTATGTTTACTACCAGAAACCCATTGTTCTCAGCATTGTAATAGCTGTCTTTATAACGCCTTCCCGAAATGAAATTGTTGTTATCGTAATTGTATTTTAATTCGAAAGTGTCCTGGTACCAGTTTTTTCTTGGTGTGTAATAGGTATACGCAATAGTTTCTGTTATTAGCCGGTTGTTTTCATCAAATTTGTAATTAGAAATTTCAGGTCTTGTATCTCCTCCGGTATAACTGTTTCTAATACTGTTGGTATCATAAACGGTAATTGTTTTTTGTCCGTTTTGAATACTTGTTGAAAATTGTATATCAAAAGTTTTTGAAACCCAGTTGTTTTGCATGGTAAGTTTTACAAGGTCACCGCTGCTGCCATAATTAAAATCCATTTGTGCAACTGGTTCATACCCGCCTGTGGTAGTAAATTTTGAAAGCCTGTTTGCAGCGTCATATTGAAATGTGACCGTATATTTTTCAACAACTCCCGGACTGTACGTGCTTGAATCTGCTATCTCAACTACTGTACGGTTTAATATGCTGTCGTATGTAAAAGTTTGTCGCTCGCTTTGAAGAAATGCATCACTGCTGTCATACATTTCACCATAGATTGTTTTTACCAATACCAGCGAGTCTCCCTGGCTGGGGCCGGAAAGATCATAATTAAGTTGCTTTTGGCAGGAAATACAGTATTGAAGGGTTACGACCAAGAAAACAAATGCACAAAGTTTTCTCATGGCGCTTATTTTGGGGTTTTACTGAACTACAAAGTACAAAATTTGTTGTTTATTTGCTGTTACGCTAAAAAAGAAGGTATTCGCTATGGCTACTATCGAGAAAGTACACTGCTTAATTATAGGTTCTGGTCCCGCAGGATATACTGCTGCTATTTATGCAGCACGTGCAAACATGAAACCCGTGTTGTACCAGGGCATTCAACCAGGTGGGCAACTTACCATTACCACAGAAGTAGAAAATTATCCGGGTTATGCTGATGGCGTGCAGGGCCCTGATATGATGGTGCATTTTGAAAAACAGGCCGCCCGCATGGGAGCAGATATCCGTTTTGGACTGGCCACCAAGGTTGATTTCTCAAAACAGCCATATAAAGTTTGGATTGACGAAGAAAAAGAAATGGAAGCAGATGCCATTATCATAGCTACCGGTGCTTCTGCAAAATGGCTGGGCCTGGAAAGTGAACAGCGTTTGAATGGCTCTGGCGTAAGCGCTTGTGCTGTTTGCGATGGCACTTTCTTTAAAGGAAAAGAGGTAGCTATTGTAGGTGCAGGTGATACGGCTTGCGAAGAAGCTATCTATCTTTCTAAACTTTGCAGTACCGTTCACATGATTGTTAGAAAATCTGAAGATGGCATGCGTGCATCCAAAGTAATGCAGGACAGGGTGAAAGCTACCCCCAATATAAAAATTTACTGGAACAGCGATACAGAGGAAGTGGTAGGCCAGTTTAAAACAGAAGCTGTTCGCATAAAAAACAATAAAACCGGCCAGGAGCAAACCATACCCGTAAGCGGTTTCTTTGTTGCTATTGGGCACGAACCCAACTCTGCTATTTTTAAAGAGTATATTGATATGGATGAAGCAGGATATATCAAAACCATTCCAGGCACTTCTAAAACAAATGTAGAAGGCGTATTTGCCGCCGGCGATGTGCAGGATAAAATCTACCGGCAGGCTGTAACCGCAGCAGGCAGCGGCTGTATGGCTGCACTGGATGCAGAACGTTATTTATCTGCGAAAGGCGTATAGTTGATTGGATGATTAGTTGATCAGTTGCCTGGTTGATTAGTCTTTCTACAAATCAACTGATTAACTAATCAACGGATTAACCAATGCTTACCGTTCACTTACAAGACTTACGTTTCTTCGCCCATCACGGTATTTACGAAGGAGAACCTGTTGTAGGAACAGAGTTTGAAGTAAACCTGCATGTAAAATACGAGGAGAAAAAAATAAAATTCGACAGCCTCAAGAACGTGCTCAATTACGAGGAGCTTTATCAAATTGTTAAAAAAAGAATGGCTGTACCTACGCCGCTGCTGGAAGAACTGGCAGAAAGCATTCTCCGCAAAATAAGACACGAATATTCCTTTGTAAAAGAAGCAAGTATATCTATCTTTAAGCTACACGCCCCCATTGAAAATTTTCACGGAAAGGTGGGCGTTACATTGCTAAAGAAATTTGATGACTAGTGAAAGCTTTGTTCTGCGGCATATGGTTGATTTGTTTACCCTTTTTTTGTTTGGCGCAGTCGGTAACTGCCCTGCAAAAAGATGCGCAGCAATTGGAAACAGTTAGTGAGGAAAAAGCTTTTTTAAAATACCAGGAAATTCTAAAACTGCAGCCTGCAAACATAGCAGCACTTTGTAAAAGCAGTGAGTTGTGCAGTTCTATCGGTCGCCGGCAGAAAGAAAAAGAAGAACAGCTTAGTTATTTTAAAGCAGCACAAAAATTCGCTTCTCAGGCATTATCAGTAAATCCCAATAGTTCAGAAGCCAATTTTGTAATGTCTATAGCCATGGGCCGTATGGCGCTGGTGTTAGGCGGCAAAGAAAAAATTGCTGCTGTTGATCAAATAAAAAAATATGCCGAGTTGTCTATCAAATGCGATCCCAGCAATTATAAACCATATCATGTTTTAGGCAGATGGCATTACGAGGTAAGTGATCTTAGTGGCTTTGAAAGAGCTTTTGCAAAGATTTTTTATGGAGGCGTTCCACCGGCAACATTGAAAGAAGCTATTTACAATTATGAAAAATGCAGGTCACTGGCACCTGATTTAATTATCAATTATGTAGAGTTGGCCAGGTGTTACCATCGCAATGATCAAAAAGCAAAAGCAATTGAATTTTTAAACAAAGCGCTTTCTATGCCGGAAAAGATGCAAGACGATAAACGTGTGAAAGAAGAAGCAAGAGTTTTGTTGAAGAAATGGAGTTGAAATCAGTCTTTAGTCGTAAGTCAATAGTCATTAGTAGTTTTATTACAAGTGCTTGATTATTTCAGTCTCTCTGTTTTTTAGGCAATCGAAAATTATTTTCATATTAAATCGATTACTGTTTAAATACAATTTTGTCTGAAAAGACTAATGACTCAGGACTATTGACTAAATAACTTTCCCCTTCCACTTTCCGCTTCTTAAATATATAAATGACATGGTGAACATGGCGCCCCAGTAGAGCCATTCACTTGTCCAGCCAATGGCTACGGAAAGATTTAATTTTTCCAGCACCAGCCATACAAAAATGCAATACAGGATGATGGTGATAAGTTCAATAAAGAAACTTACCCTGGTGTTGCCGGTTCCTGTAACTGCGTTTATGCATACGGTTGAGAAAGACATCATCACCAATGCAGAAGAAACTACCTGCATTACCGGTATGGCATGTTCTATCCAGTCTTGTTGCTGACCATACACGGAAAGAAAAAGCCTTGGAAATAAATTAAGCAGCAAACAAATCACCAATGCAATACCGGTACTTATTTTTACAATCTTCCAGATAAGTTCCAAGACACGGTGCTGCAATCCCTGTCCAATAATATTGCTTACCATGCTGCTGCAGGTGGCAGCCAATGCCCAGGAGAACATGCCAAACAGGCCAAAAATATTGCGCATGGCATTGCTGATGGAAAGATCCCTTTCGCCGTGGTGTTCTATAAGAATATAAAAGAATTCCCAGCTAATAATGCTGATAGCACTTTGAAAAATAAGCGGCGATGATTGTCTCAATATAGAATTAGCAATAGTTGGCTCATACTTAAAACTGCTGAATAAAGAAAATCTTTTGCCGATTCCTTTGTAATGAATCACTGCAAAAACTACCGCCATACCAAAGAATTCTGCAATAATGGAAGCAATGGCAGCACCATTAAAACCAAGCGATGGAAATCCAAAATGACCAAAGATTAAACTGTAATCAAAAAAAACATTTGATATAGCTTCTGCAAGTGTACCAAGCACCAGGTATTGACTTTGATTAGTGCCTACCAGCAAAGCATTGCGCATTTGGTACACATACAAAAACGGCAAACCCCATATGCGGATTTTCAAAAACGAAACCGACTGTTGCAGCAGTTTAGGATCATGGATACTGAACCTGAGCACCCACGGAGAAACGATATAAGTAAGCAGTACGCCTACTACTGCAATGGCCATAGATATACCCACGCCATGAATGAAAAGCTTGCCAATTTCTTCCGGCCTGTTTTCGCCTGCACGACGGGCAATAAGCGCTTGCAGGCCATTGTTTAAACCAAAGCCAATGGCGGCAAAAATTAGATAGTACACCCCTGTAATGGCAGCAGCGGCCAGCGATTGCTCACTTAATTGCCCCAGGAAAATATTGTTGATGATATAGTTTAGCTGGGGCACCAGCATGGCAAGGCTGATGGGCAATGCAATCGATAATATTTGCCGATAGCTGATATTTACCTTCAGGTTATTGTATGTGGCGTTTGTTTCCATGAAAAAATGGCTGCAAACCTACCAAATATTATTTTGAAAGCATGAGATGCCGGCATTATCACTGGGTAAAATATAGTATTTTGCGACCCTTATATGGCAAAGATATTATTCGATATTCCTGTAGTGCAGGCCCCTGCTGAGTGGCCGGATTGCCATCTGGTGATGGAACTAAGTAGGCATATTTTTTCTTACGCAGTAGTGAATGAAGAAAAACAATTGCTGCAATTGCGGTTTTATGAATTGAATGGTCGCACCAATCATGATGTGGCTGATGAACTGGATAAAATATTTGCAACAGACGAAATATTGTACAACGTAAAAGGCAAACGTACCCTGGTATATAATTTTCCTGAAAGTCATTTGGTGCCTGAAAAATATTTTGACGGCAATACCGGAAGCGATATGATTGAGTTGCTGCATGGCGACTTGAATAAAGGCATTACATTAACTGAGAAAACTAAATCGCCTGCACTGTATAATGTTTTCAGAATACCGACCGAAGTGCATGAATCCATAAAACGCAATTTTGCCAATGGTGAATATTGGCATTATTACAGTTTGTGGACGCAATGCTGGCAAAAAGAAGAAGCGCTTGATGCACAGTTGTCGGTTATGTTTTATCCAAACCGCATATTGGTAGGTGCTATAAAAAATAAAGAATTGAATTTGTTGCAGAGTTATGAATATGAAGCAGCAGAAGACGTAGGTTATTATTTACTGAACATTTGCGACTTGCTGCAATTGCCACCAGCCACTACTGCTTTGTATTTATCAGGTATGATTGATGTGTCTTCTGTGTTGTATACAGAGATATTCAAATACTTTGGCAATATAACAATGGATGCAACCAGTTTTAAAAATGCAGAACTGGCATTGCAGGATTATCCATCTCATTATTTCACACCTTTGCTGAAACTTGCGTTATGCGTATCATAGGAGGCAGTCTTGGTGGCAGAAGAGTAAATCCGCCAGCCAATATGCCGCATACAAGGCCAACAACAGATATTGCCAAAGAAGGGTTATTTAATATTTTGCAAAACAACCTGGAAATGGATGGCCTTAAAACATTGGATCTGTTTGGCGGCACTGGAAGTATCAGTTATGAATTAGCGTCAAGAGGCGCAGCAGATCTTACTATAGTAGAGAAAGATGATAAGATGCATGCTTTCATTAGCAACAACATAAAAGCATTGCAAATAGAAAATTGCAAAGTAATAAAGACAGACGTATTTAAGTTTATTGGCCAATGCACAGAACAGTTTGATTTTATTTTTGCGGGCCCTCCTTACGCACTTACAACAATAGATAAACTACCTGAATTAATTGCAGAGAAAAAATTATTAAAACCCGGAGCATGGTTTGTGCTGGAGCATACACCAAGAAATAATTACGAAAAGTTTGCACTGTATAAAACTTCCCGTAATTATGGCACAACTATCTTTTCTATTTTTATAGAACCGAAGGAATAGCTGCAAGTGGCTAGCTTCAAGCGTAAGTCTTAAGCTGTTAGCCATTAGCTGCAAGCTGCAAGCCTTTATATTTGTAATGGAACTGAAATATCTAACTAGTCCGCTCAAGCTAGTAGCTAATAGCTTGTAGCTTGACCAAAGCATGCAACACGACAAAAAGTAAGAACACAACACATGAACAATCCCATCTTCATAACAGGTATCGGTACAGGTGTAGGAAAAACAGTAGTGTCTGCTATTGTAACCCGTGCCCTTGGTGCAGATTATTGGAAGCCGGTACAGGCAGGTTTTGAAGATGGAACGGACAGCGGCTTTGTTAGAAATGTATTGGGTAAAGAATCTGAAGTATTTCCTGAATTGTATACATTGAAATTGCCTGCATCTCCGCATATTGCTGCAAGGGAAGAAAATATAAGCATTAGCATAGAAGCAATTAAGCAGCGGATGAATGAAATAAATGAACGGCAAAAACCGGGAAGACAATTGGTGATTGAAGGGGCAGGTGGTTTGCTGGTTCCATTGAATGATCATGCATTTGTTGCAGACTTGATAAAACAGTTGCAGGCAAAAGTTATTTTAGTAAGTCGCAATTACCTGGGCAGCATCAATCATTCTTTGCTTACGGCAGAAGTGTGCCGCAGTTATAAGCTGGATGTATTGGGCTGGATTTTTAATGATCAATACATGGCGTATGAAGATGAAATAGCCAATTGGTCTGGCTTTCCTAAAATAGGTGCGGTTCCTCTTGCTGAGAAGCCAGACAAAAATTTTGTAGAACAGCAAGCATTGCTAATAACGCCGTCTTTGAAAAAAATTGTATGACCAAAAAAGAATTGCGTACTATATACAAACAAAAAAGAACAGCACTTTCTGAAAAGGAAAGAGTACGCTTAAATGATTTGTTGTTGATACAATTTCAGCAGGTAGAAATTCCTTACGATGTAAATGTATTGCTTAGTTACTGGCCTTTGGAGCAACAGGCAGAAATCAATACTTTTCTAATGACCGATTACCTGCAGTTCAGGATGCCCGAACTGCAAATAGCATATCCAATAGCAAATTTTGAAGACAATACCATGAAGGCGGTATTGGTGAATGATGATACAGATTTTACATTAAACAGCTATGGTATTGCAGAACCAACAAACGGTCAGGATATTGCTGCATCTGATATAGATTTGATATTAGTGCCATTGCTTGCCTTTGATACAAATGGTTACCGGCTTGGCTATGGCAAGGGCTTCTACGACCGTTTTTTGTCGGAATGCAGAGAAGAAAGCATGAAAGTTGGCCTGTCTTATTTTGAACCTATTGAGCCTATTGAGGACATCAACCAATTTGATGTACCTTTAACAACAGGCATTACTCCTGGGTATATTTATGAATTTTAACTTTCCGTTGCTAAAGACCATACGAATATTATTGTTTCCTATCTCGCTGGTTTATTTTGCAATCATCTATTTAAGAAACAGGATGTATGACAAAGGTTTTTTAAAATCAACCAGTTTTAATCTGCCATTGATTTGTGTAGGAAATATTGCTGCAGGCGGCACGGGCAAATCTCCCATGACAGAATACCTGGTAAAGGAATTAAAAACGCATTTTAAAATTGCTACGCTCAGCCGTGGCTATAAAAGAAAAACCAGCGGTTATGCACTGGCCAATGAAAATAGTACCGCATTGGAAATCGGTGATGAGCCCATGCAGTTTCACCTGAAATTTCCGGATGTTCCCATTGCTGTAGGTGAAGAACGATTGTATGCTATACCGCAATTGCTGCACGACAGGCCGGAAACACAAGCTATTGTATTGGATGATGCTTTTCAACACCGTGCTGTAAATGCAGGCTTAAATATTGTATTAACCGATTGCAGTAACCTGTATACAAGAGATTGGTACCTGCCCACCGGAGATTTGCGTGATGAAAAGAAAAGTGCTGAACGTGCAAACATTATCATTGTAACAAAATGCAAGCCCGGTTTAACAACAGAAGAAAGAGATGCCATTATAAATGAACTGGCGCCTTTGCCAAAGCAGCCGGTGTTTTTTACTGCTATCCGTTATGGAATGCCGTATCATATTGTTTCAAAAGCAACGGCAAAAGTAACTGCTGAAGTAGAAGTATTATTAGTAACGGGTATTGCTAATCCACGTCCATTAAAGAATTTGTTACAGGAAAGATCGAAAACATATTACCAGATGGCTTACAATGATCATCATATTTTTACCATTGACGATCTGAAAGACATAAAAAAACGTTTTGATGCTATTGCTGCTTCCAATAAAATTATTCTTACAACAGAGAAAGATGCCGTAAGATTGGTGAAATTTGAAAATGAGCTGGCCAATATGCCGCTGTATGTTGTGCCAATAGAGTTGGAGTTTTTATTTAACGATGCGCAAAAGTTTAATGGGCTGGTAAATGGATTTATAAAAGAATTTAAGAAATAGGAGAAAATGTGAAAATGTGGCAAATGAAGAAGATAAAAATTAAAAATTGGATATTGGAAGCATGTTATAGAATCATGTTAATCCTTTAATCCTAAAAATCATAGTCAACTATGGCTAAAAAAACAGATAAAAAGAAAAAACAGCGTACATCGTTTGAGACTTTGTACAAAGGAAGAATGGACGTAACACGTTCGGGAATGGGATATGTAATTGTGGATAAGCTGGACAGTGATATTATTGTTCGCCCCAATGGTTTTAATACAGCTTTGCATGGCGATACCGTTAGGGTGCGCATTACAGGTGATCAAAATAAAAATGGTCGCAAGCAGGGTGAAGTCGTAGAAGTAGTAGAACGTAAACAAACAGAGTTTTTGGGCAGGATAGAGCTGAGCCAGAACTTTGCTTTTTTTGTAGCAGAGACGGATAAACCGATGCCCGATATTTATATTCCGCTGGATAAATTGAATGGCGCCAAAAATGGCGATAAAGTAGTTGTAAAACTATTGAGCTGGGAAAAGAATAAAAAACCCAACGGCGCTGTGCTGGATATAATGGATGCCGGCAATGTGAATGATTTGGCGATGAAGGAAATTATTTTAGAGAATGGTTTCCCGATAAGTTTTACTGAAGACGTACTGGAAGCATCAGAACGTTTGCCGGAAACTTTGCCTGAAGCAGAAATAAAAAAGCGGAAAGATATTCGCGGTATATTGACATTTACGATAGAATCCCGCAGATGCAAAAGATTTTGATGATGCTATTTCATTCAGAGTGCTGAAAGACGGCAATTACGAAATTGGTGTACACATTGCAGATGTGAGTTATTATGTAGAGCCGGAAACGGAATTGGATAAATCTGCTTATGAACGAGCTACGTCTGTGTATCTGCCAGATCGTGTAAATCCTATGCTGCCAGAGCGTATCTCTAACGAGTTATGTTCTTTACGGCCTAATGAAGATAAATTTACTTTCTCCGCAATTTTTGAAATAACTCCCAAAGGCGATATCAAAGATTATTGGCTGGGCAAAACAGTGATTCACTCAGACAAACGTTTTGCTTATGAAGATGTTCAACAGATTATTGAAAGCGGTGAAGGTGAATTAAAAGACGAAGTGCTGATTTTAAACAGTCTTGCTCAACGTTTTCGCAAACAGCGTTTCAAGAAAGGTGCTATTAATTTCTCCAGCCAGGAAGTAAGGTTTAAGCTGGATGAAACAGGCAAGCCAATAGGCATAGTAGTAAAAGAAAGCAAAGAATCGCACCAGTTGATTGAAGAGTTTATGCTGCTGGCAAATCGTTATGTGGCAGAGCATGTTGCTAAAATTAAAGTAAACAAAAAGCCAATTCCATTTCCTTATCGCATTCACGCTACACCAGACGAAGAAAAGCTATTGCCCTTTGTAGAATTTGCAAAGAAATATGGGTATAAGTTCGATACAAAAACACCCGAAGGCATTGCGGCTTCATTTAACCAGATGTTGCAGGAAATAGAAGGCAAGCCAGAGCAGCATGTGTTGCAACAGTTGGGCATACGCACCATGGCAAAAGCAATTTACACTTCGGAAAACATTGGTCACTACGGTTTGGGATTTGCGGACTACACGCATTTTACTTCGCCGATTCGCCGTTACCCCGATGTAATGGTGCACCGTATTCTTGAGCAGGTATTAAACAACGAGCTGCCTATCGATAAAAAGATGGAACAAAAATGCCGTCATTGCAGTGAGAGAGAGCGTGCCGCTATGGAAGCTGAACGTGCAGCCAATAAATACAAACAGGTAGAGTTTATGCAAGACAAGCTGGGAGAAGAATTTGACGCTGTAATAAGCGGTGTTTCTTCTTTTGGTTTTTGGGCAGAGACAGTAGAGCATAAATGTGAAGGCCTGGTTAGCATTAATGGCTTGTTTGATTATGATGATTTTCGCTATGTAGAAAGTGATTACTGCCTCGTGGGAAGAAGAAGCGGACGAACATTCAGAATGGGCGATAAGGTGAAAATAAGATTAGTATCCGCCAATCTTGCTAAACGGCAATTGGATTATGAATGGGTGGCAAATACAGGAGTTGCTGCTACGGAAGAAAACAAAGAAAAAGTAAAAACTAAGAAGAAGAAAAGTTAAAATAAAAATTGCTGATTTTTTGATGTAGGGATATTGCGATTTCTTTTGCTCAACATGCTGAATAAATCTCAAAATCATACAATCTCAAAATCCCGAAATATCTTTTATGCAATCATTCGAAACGCTTTCTGCAATATTCAAGGAAAAGTTTGAAGTGCCGCATTTTCCTAAAGAGCCGGCCACTTTGTATGATCCTAATAATTATTTTTTAACGATAGGAGGGAAAAGAGTAAGGCCGGTAATGTGTTTAATGGGCAATGAATTGTTTGGAGAGATTATACCAGACTGCTACCAGGTGGCCACTGCTATAGAATTGTTTCACAACTTTACTTTGATACACGATGATATTATGGACAAAGCGCCATTGCGTCGGGGTATGCAAACTGTACATGAGAAATATGATGCGTCAACGGCTTTGCTTGCAGGAGATGTAATGCTGGTTCGTGCTTACGATTACCTGAACCAGATAAGTACGCACTATATTCACCAGATACTTCACTTGTTTAATAAAACAGCTACTGAAGTATGTGAAGGCCAGCAACTGGATATGGATTTTGAGAAAAAGGAAACAGTCAGCATGGAAGAATATCTGAAAATGATTGAGCTGAAAACATCTGTTTCACTGGCAGCTAGTTTGCAGTCTGGTGCTATATTGGGTGGTGCAGGAGAGGGCAATCAAAAACATTTGTATGAGTTTGGTCGCAACCTGGGCATAGCCTTCCAGGTGCAGGATGATTACCTGGATGCATTTGGTGATCCGGAAAAGTTTGGAAAGAAAGTAGGTGGAGATATACTGGCCAATAAGAAAACTTTTCTGATGATTCGTGCATTAGACACTGCGCAGCCTGCTCAAAAAAATACCTTGTTGCAGTTGATGAAGGAAAATCCTTCTGATAAAGTAGCACGAGTATTGGAAATATTCAAAGCCTGTGGTGTAGATAAATGGGCGGTCGATTTAAAAGATAAGTATACCAATATTGCTTTTCAACATTTAGAAGATATAGCGGTGGTGAATAGACGAAAAGAACCGTTAAGGCAACTGGCGGAATTTTTAGTGAAGCGAGATTATTAAGTTGTAAGTAGTAAGTTATAAAGTGGTAAGTCCTTTTGAGGCGAACAAGTATTGTGATTGAAATACATGTAGCATAAGCGAAGCAAAAGAACTTAAAACTTATCACTTAAAACCTAAAACTTGTAAAACCTACAACTTAAAACTTATAACTTATAACTTAATTATTCTGCGGGTTCTTCCATTTTTTATTTAGCCTCTCCAGTGTTCCTTCCACTCTTGTTTTGCGTGTTGCTTCCTGCTTAGCAGTTACAATCCATTCTACATATTCTTTGCGGTGGCTGTAGGCGAGTGAGTTAAAATATTCCCCGGCTTTTTTATCCTTCTTAAATGCCGCTGCCAGCTCTTCCGGCAAGCGAACAGTTTTGGTCGCAGGATCTATGTACTTAAGAATGGGTTTGTCTTCTTTCGGTTTATCTTCTTTCTTTTTATCTGCTGATGTTTTTAAACGAAATCCAAATGCAGACCAGGTATCATCAAAAGAGATAAGGCTTATCCATGTAAGCGTATCATTGTGCGCCAGCAAAGCATCCCAGCCTTTATCGCGGGTAAGATCAGTTTGTATTTTAGAGCTGCCTTTTGGATAGTATATCCAACAAATAGTGGAGCCTTTTACCAGTGCTAACACTTTTTTTAATTCTTTTTCCATTTGCTTTTTATCCATTACAAACCAATGTACTTGTGTTTGGTTGTTTGCAGTGGTGCTTATTTTTACGCCTTCCGGCAGCTGCCCCATTTGAAGTTTAAAATTTGCGGGTGCATTTAACGTAAGCAGGCTGTCGCCGGCTTTTATTTTAAATTTTTGAGCTGTGGTACTTGGCATAAAAAAGTATTTGTATAAAGATAAAAAGCCATAGTTGAAATTTGCTAACGATTAATCTCTACCAGCAATACCCATGCATCTGTTACTGCTTTAACAAACGAAAAGATAAATGCTGATGCTACCCAGTAAAGCCCGGTTTCTTTTGACACCAGCACCATGATTGCACTGATTATATAGATTAGCATTGCTACCTGGTCGAGTATAATGTTGAGAATAAAATGCGGCTTGAATTCATGTTTAATTTGTTTTATGGCGCGGAAATCTATCAAAGAAATGATCAGCCAGGAAATAATAGTAAACACCAGCAGCCTGCTGCCAACAATTGCAAAAGATTCTTTAGGTATCAGCATCATAATAGACACCACCAATATCAGCAACAATAATATCATAGACACCAACGCCCTTTCCGCAAGGCCTTTCAATGCCAATATTTTTTGCAAGTTGATGGATACACCTACAAATAACAGGCCCGTAAGCGTGGCCGATGCGCTGGCCGTGGCACCAAAAAGTGTATACCACTCATTCATAAAATATAGTGGGGGAAATTTTTATTGCATCTGAAAGGTATAAAATAATTTCATTTACCTGACGGGTCAAAATGATGCATGGAAGAATGTAATACAACTGCACTGCACTCCATGATTTTTCCCTATCTTAAAACCCTAAAACCAATACTGCATGTCCAATTCTCTTTTTCGTACCAAAAAGATAGCGTCTATACTGGCAGAAGGCCCAGATGATAGTCATGGGGGAGGAGATTTGAAACGTGTGCTCACCCTGCGCGACCTTACTTTTTTTGGTATAGCAGCCATATTGGGGGCAGGCAGTTTCAGCAGTCTTGGTGGCGCAGTTTTTCATGGAGGCCCGGGTGTTGTGGTTCTTTTTATCATTACCGCTATTGCATGTGCGTTTACCGCTTTTTGTTATTCAGAATTTGCGAGTCGCATACCTGTTGCCGGTAGCGCTTACACATACGCGTATGCTTCCTTCGGTGAACTCTTTGCCTGGATAATTGGCTGGGCACTTATCATGGAGTATTCCATCGGTAATATTTATGTGGCATATAGCTGGAGTGATTATTTTACTTCCTTCCTGGAGAAAATACACGTTCACATGCCAGCGTATTTGTGCACCAGTTATATGGAAGTAAAACATGCACTGGCAGGTGGCAGCACGGCAGAAGATGTGTTGGATGCATGGAACAATGCACCAACAATTGGAAGCGTACGCATTATTTTCGATCTACCGGCGTTAATAATTAATTTGCTTATTACCTACCTGGTATATCGTGGTGTAAAAGAAAGCCGCAACTTCAGCAATGTAATGGTGGTGTTGAAAATGATTGTAGTAGGATTGGTGATTTTAGTAGGTGGCTATATTATTTTTTCTAAAGGACTTACTTTCAATTGGCTTCCGGCAAACGATGCAGGTGTACATTCTTTTATGCCTAATGGATTTGGCGGTGTAATGGCTGCAGTAAGCGGTGTGTTCTTTGCTTATATTGGCTTTGATGCAGTAAGTGTATTGGCAGAAGAAAGCAAAAACCCGCAACGTGATTTGCCAAGAGGAATGATTCTGTCACTTGTAATATGCACTATTGTATATATCCTGCTTACACTGGTGCTTACCGGTGCAGTTAATTATAAAGGATTTGATGGAGTAGGAGATCCGCTTGCTTTTATTTTTGAAAAGCAAAACCTTAATGTAAGCTGGATGCAGTTTTTTGTTTCCATTGCTGCAGTAATTGCTATGACGAGTGTGTTGCTGGTTTTTCAAATGGGACAGCCACGCATCTGGATGAGCATGAGCCGTGATGGTTTATTGCCACCTGTGTTTCAAAAGATACACCCGAAATATAAAACACCTTCTTTCTCTACCATTGTCACAGGGCTGGTAGTAGGTATCCCAATTTTATTCACAGATAAAACATTTGTGTTGGATTTTACCAGCATCGCTACTTTGTTTGCTTTTGTATTGGTATGCGGCGGCGTATTGCTCATTCCAAGAAAAGAGAAGCAGGCCGGCAAATTCAATATTCCTTATATCAACGGGCAGTTTATTTTCCCGGTTATTATTATAGGAGCATTGGTAATAGTTTGCATTTTCAATCCTTCTTATTTATCGCAATTGTTTCATCTGCCGCTTACCACAGAAGAAGCACAGTCGGCGGTTGCCGGTATAAATCCGCAAAAGACAGACTTAATCAACAATGCTATTGACAGTGCTTCTGTTGCAAAAGAAACCATCAATATCTCTACCATTATTTTCTGGATAGTTAGTTTTGTGATGTGCGTGTTTGCGTTCATAAGAAAATACTCACTTATTCCATTGCTGGGACTTGTTACATGCCTGTACCTGCTAACTGGTATGACGGCCAGGAACTGGGCATGGTTTGGCAGTTGGCTGGCGTTGGGTTTGGTGGTTTATTTTTTATACGGCTATAAGAAGAGCAAGTTGTGCGTAGAAACTAAGGGCCCTTAGTTTTTAGCTATTAGCTGCAAGCCGCAAGTATTCGCGGAAAACTCGGGAACTATGAACCACGAACTAAGAACTATGAACTTTCTCTGCTAACAGCTCACAGCTAGTAGCTGGTTTCTATTTCGTATTTTTGCATTGTAATCATTCTTTTTAAAATTATAATTCCCCTTTAGGGGCAGGGGTGAAGTATGAAATTCGAAATAGGCGATAAGGTAACCGTGCTGCATTCCAATGAAGATGGCGAGGTAATAGACATCATCAACGATAAAATGGTGATGGTAGAAGTGAGGGGCGTAAAATTTCCCGCGTATACAGATCAATTGGATTTTCCTTACTTTAAACAGTTTACGCAAAAGAAACTGGTACCAGATAAAAAGCCAAAGACGTATATAGACCAGGTGCCCAAAGAAAGAAAAACTATTTCTGCCGTAAAACATCCTGAAGGTGTTTGGTTGATGTTCTTACCAAAATTTATAAGCGATGAATTTGGCGACGATATTGTAGATACGCTAAAAGTGCATTTGATAAATGGAAACAGTACGGCTTATGGTTTTCATTATAAAGTAAACTATGCAGGCGAAACAGGGTTTGATTTAAAAAATGAATTATTGATAAACCAGGATTTCTACCTGCATGATATTCCTTTTGATAACCTGAACGATAACCCGGTTTTTGCGTGTGAGTTTACTTTGCTGAACCCAGATAAAAACAAAGCGGAGTATTTTGAAACATCTTTAAAGTTAAAGGCGCAGCAGTTATTCAAAAAAATTGAAGAGATAAAATTAAAAGGAGAGCCTACGTTCTCTTACAAATTGTTTGATGTATATCCTGCAAGAGTTGAAGAAGAGAAAATGGATATGTCTAAATTATCTGCTGCGGGCTATAAAGTATATGAAGCTTCCAAAGCAAGGCAACACCTTGCACCTGCCAGAACAGTTGTAGATCTGCACATAGAAAAAATTACCGACGATTGGAAGCGACTTAGCAATTTTGAAATACTTACACTACAGTTAAAAGAGTTTGAAAAATATTATGAACTAGCGGTAGCACACCATCAATCTTCCATTGTATTTATTCACGGGCTTGGCACCGGCAAGCTTCGAAACGAAGTGCATGAACTATTGCGTTTGAAAAAAGAAGTAAAATATTTTGTCAACCAGTACCATCCGTCTTATGGTCATGGTGCAACAGAAGTTTTTTTTCAATACTGATACCCAGGTTCAATGCCCGGGTCCTCAATAACCTTCCTGATGACAACAATGATGTGAGAAGCATTGAGAAAACCATCGCTAGCTGAATAATCAACCAATCAACTACCTTTGCGCCAACTACCAGCCGAACTATCGATCTTATGGCAACATAAGGTAGGAAAGTCCGGACAGCATAGAACAATGTACCGGTTAAGCGCCGGGTGATGGAGTAATATCTGTCAACAGAGAGTGCCACAGAAAATAACTGTCCCAACACTTGTGTCGGGGTGAGGGTGAAAACGTAGGGTAAGAGCCTACGATGCTGTGCAGTAATGTGCAGTGTGGGTAAACCTTGCATGCTGTAATGCCACGTATACCAGCGCTTGAGGGCTGTTCGTCCGATTGCTGGAGGGTAGGCAGCAAGATCTCTGTAGTAATACAGGGGCCAGATAAATGATAGTGTAAAAACAAAATCCGGCTTATGAGCTGGTAGTTATTTTAAACCCGCATAGCTTTCGTTTGAGAAAACTATGCGGGTTTTGCATTGATGTTATTTATAATTCTCACTGCCTACTTATCACTCGCAACTTGCCTTACTTATCACTTAAAATTTACCACTTACAACTATTTGCGTGTATAGTTAGGTGCTTCCTTGGTGATTTCAATATCATGTGCGTGGCTTTCTTTCATACCAGCGTTGGTAATTTTTATAAACTGTGCATCACTTTTAAGCGTAGCAAGATTGCCAGCTCCGCAATAGCCCATGCCGGCACGTAAACCGCCTGTGTATTGCTGCACTACTTCGTTTAAATTTCCTTTGTAAGCCACACGGCCTTCAATGCCTTCTGGTACTAATTTCTTTATATCGTCTTCCACATCCTGGAAATAACGATCACTGCTACCCTGTGCCATTGCACCAATAGAACCCATGCCGCGGTATTCTTTGAATTTTCTTCCTTCGTAAATAATTGTTTCGCCAGGGCTTTCTTCCACACCAGCAAAAACGCTTCCCATCATCACCGTATCTGCGCCTGCCGCCAGTGCTTTTACCATATCGCCAGTATAGCGGATACCACCATCTGCAATTAGGGGAACACCTAAAGGCTTTAATGCACTATATGCTTCCATAATAGCAGTGATTTGTGGCACACCTGCACCTGCAACAATACGTGTTGTACAAATAGAACCTGGGCCGATGCCTATTTTTACAGCGTCTGCGCCAGCTTCTGCCAATGCTTTAGCACCTGCAGCAGTACCCACATTGCCAGCTATAACCTGGAGTTTCTTAAAATTCTTTTTTACATTTTTTAAAGCGTCAATAACGCCTTTGCTGTGTCCATGTGCACTATCAAGGCAAACTACATCTACGCCAATTTGTTGCAAAGCAGCAGCACGTGTAAGCATATCGCTGGTAATACCCAACGCAGCACCCACCAGTAAACGACCGAAACCATCTTTAACAGCATTAGGGTAACTGCTCAGTTGCAGCATATCCCGATAAGTAATCAACCCAACTAATGTGTTGTCTTTTTTTACGACAGGTAGCTTTTCTATTTTATGTGAGCGTAATATTTTCTCAGCCTTCTTTAAATCTGTTCCTTCAGGTGCAACAATCAGGTTCTCTTTAGTCATTACTTCCTGCACTTTGCGTTTCTTATCAGTTTCAAAACGCAGATCCCGGTTGGTAAGAATGCCCACCAGGCGATGATTGCTATCAACAATAGGAATGCCGCCGATTTTGTTTTCTTTCATCAGTTGCATAGCATCTCCAATAGTGGCATCTATGCTAAGTGTAACAGGGTCTATGATCATGCCGCTTTCACTGCGTTTTACTTTACGCACCTGTTCTACCTGTTGTTCTATGCTCATGTTTTTATGAAGCATGCCAATACCACCTTCACGGGCAAGTGCAATAGCCAGTTGCGCCTCTGTTACAGTATCCATGGCTGCAGACAGCATGGGTATATTTAAATTGATGGCTTTTGTAAGTTTTGTTTTGATAGACACTTCCCTGGGTAATACCTGTGAGTAGGCTGGAAGCAGGAGTACATCATCGAAAGTTAAGCCTTCACCAAAAAATTTTTTACTAAGAGCAGATTTACTAACGGGGTTATTTCTTGTTGCCATGTGCAAAGATAGGGCAGCGAATAAATTCGTTCCAAAACTTTTTTATCACCTGCTATAACAGCCTTATGCAGACGTGTTTACAACAATTTACATGCTTAAATGTTACGGTTGTTTAAAACAAACTATACATTTTACCGGGTTGTGTGCGTACAATATTTTGCAGTTCCAGGTTTAGGATGGCAGCAGCAACTGCACTGTTACTAAGATTGCTTTTTAAGCGAATTTCATCAATATGCAGCTGATCGTTTTCTTTAAGCAGATCTGCAATTGTTTTTTCCGCTGTGCTTAGTTGTACAAATAATTCTTTTTGTATTTTCTTAGGTTTGTTTGATTGTGCCGTCCATCCCATTATATCTATAATATCCTGGGCACAGGTTAATAGAATGGCTTTATTGTTTTTGATAAGCAAATTGCACCCTGCGCTTTTGTTGTCTGTTACTTTTCCAGGAAAAGCAAACACGTCCCTGTTATAACTATTGGCCAGCTCTGCAGTTATAATGCTTCCTCCTTTAATGTCTGTTTCAACAATAACTGTAGCATCGCACATACCAGCTACCACACGGTTTCTTGAAGGGAAATTATGTTTGTCAGGTTTTGTTTTGCTCATAAATTCTGTAAGCAGACCGCCATTGCCTTTTATCATTTCTTTTGCCAGGACTGCATGTTCAGGGGGATACATTTTATCCAATCCATGTGCTACAACTGCAATGGTAGGTAAAGAATGTTTTAAAGCTGCTTTGTGCGCTATTGCGTCAATGCCCAGTGCAAGTCCGCTTACAATTGTTACCTGTTGTTCCTGCAAACCTTCAATTAAATTTTCAGTAAGATGTTTTCCATATTCTGTTTTGCTGCGTGTGCCCACTACAGCAATAATCTTTGATGCATTCAAGTTTGCAACGCCCCGATAATATAACATGGTAGGAGGGTCTGTACAGTTCAACAACCGTTGCGGATATGCTGCGTCAGCAATAAACAGCGGTTTGATCTTATATTTTTCCAGGAAAGATATTTCTTCTTCGGCTTTTTTAAAACCTGTAAACTTTTTAATATTTGCAGCTCTTACTTCGCCAATGCCTTCTATACTTTCCAGTAATGTTTTTTTCGATTTAAAAATGGCGCTGGCACTCCCAAAATGATCTACAAGCAATTTCGCTTGTACAGGGCCTATTTGCGGTACTAAAGTCAGGGCAAGCTGATGCAGCAGTTCGTTCTCCATTCTTCAAGAGGTAGGGGTTTATAAAGAATGAATGTAAAGAAGTTTTTTTGAGAGGCAATGAATTAAAACATATTATAGAATTATATGCAATGTTGAAGTTGCAAAAAATTCATGTATTTATTATACGGTGAAAAAATTACAGGTTAAGCACCTTTAATTCAGTACGCCTGTTTTTAGCACGGCCTTCTTCTGTTTTATTATCCGCCAACGGAACTTTATCGCCCATTCCCTGGAAACTGAGGCGGGCGGCATTAATGCCTTTTGAAGTGATGTAATCAACCACTGCTTTGGCGCGGTTATTCGATAACGTTAGATTGTCGGTTGCTTTGCCCGCATTATCTGTATGTCCGCTGATTTGTATTTTAAGTGTGGGATTGTCTTTCATCAGCATTACTACATTGTCTAACTCTACCTGTGATGAAGGTTTTAATTCAAATTTGTTTACATCAAAGAATATATTTTTAAGCACAATGGCAGCATTGGCTTCCAGCGGTTGCAAAGGGATGTCTATATTATAAGTAGAGTCAGGATTTTTTTGGCTCAGCGGAAAATTTTCTGAATAAAAAAGATAGCCTCTCCTGTTCACATTAAATGCATAGTCTTTTCCAACAGGTAGCGTAATAAGATAATTGCCTGTTTCATCTGTTTGCACTTTGCTGATAGTTGTTTTTGTGGCAAGGTCTGTAAGTTCTACAGCAGACGGCAAACCTTTATTTGTTTTCTTATCAAACACTTTTCCTTTTATCCATAATGTTTTTATAGGGCGTATATCATTACGCATGTTAAAGGTGTATAGATCCAGCCCTCCACGAGAGTCTGCACGGTCGCTGGCATAATAAGCTATAGAACCATCTGCTGTAATTACCAGGCTGCCTTCATTTTCTATTGTATTTATGGGATAACCAAGGTTGTTTGGTGTACTCCATTTGCCGCCAGGCCCTTTGCGTACAAGAAAAAGATCATCTCCACCATAGCCCTGGTGTCCGTTGCTGGTGAAATAAAGTGTTTGATTATCCGCATGAATAAAAGGACAGCTTTCGTCCCCAATAGTATTTATTTCCGGACCTAAGTTTTCCGGGTCACTCCAGCGGCCTCCTGGCAAAAGATGGCTTACATAAATATCGCTACCACCATACCCGCCCAGGCGACGGCTGGCAAAATATAAATCGCGTTTGTCTGCAGAAAGGCTGGGCGCAGATTCCCACTGATCTGTATTGATGCGGTTGCCCATATTTTCTGCTGCACTCCATCCATCGGGTGTTAAATAAGAAATGTATAGATCGCAACTGCCATAACCTTCCGGGAAATTGCAACCCGTAAATATCAACCATTGGCCATCTTGTGAAATGCTTTGTGCGCCCTCGTTAAAATTGGTGTTGATATTGCCAGGCAAAGGGGTTGCTTTTGACCAAACACCATTTGCATTATTTGTTTCATAAAAATCTTCATTCTGATTTCTTACACGACGCGTAAAAATGAGTTGTTTGCTATCAATGGTAAGCGCCGGAAAGTATTCTGATACAGCAGTATTGATGCTATCTCCAAGATTTGAAGGATTAAAGTGATAGTTGCTGTCTGCGCTTTTATTTTTATAATCTATGGCAAACTGGTAACTGCGCTGTCTGTATGCAGCGGCTTTGCGACTTCCATCATTCAGGTTAGTAATAGTACTAAAAGTATTAACAGCTTCCAGAGCTTTTTCAAACAATCCTTTGCCAGCAAGATTAATAGAATACGGCAGGTTATAGTCTTTAAAATAAAGACTATCTATGCTGCGGGCCTTTTCGTAATAAAAAATGGAGCTATCATAATTTTTAAATTCTCCAAACATGCCCGCCAAAGAGAGATAAGCGTCTTCAAAATTTTTATCTATCCCTACTGCCTGGTGCAATAGTTGTATTCCTCCTTTCAAATCGCCATCCGTGGCAACCTGCAATGCCTGAGAATAAAGTGCAGCCGCCTTTTTATTTACTTTTTCAGGATCGTATTGTTGTGCGCTAAGACTACCAGCTGAAATAGTGAATATAATTATGGCGTAGATAAACTTCATGAATACGATATTAAAAATGAGGTATAAGGTTTAGGGTATAAGGTGTAAGGTCTTTATTTTTATCTGACTCCTCTGGTTTGAAAGGCCTTAAGCCTTTCTCCTTTGGCCTTCTACTTTTCACCCTTCCTTCAAAGGTAAGAAAGCATCCTTTTTAAGGAACGTTAATGTATTTATGTAATTGCATGCTGAGCTCCCACTGTGGATTTTGTTTAATGTAATCTACAATAAGTGGTGTCATGGCAGCTGCTTTGCTCCATTCAGGCTGAAGATAAAGTTTACAA
Source organism: Chitinophagaceae bacterium (assembly GCA_047602295.1). Taxonomy (GTDB): domain Bacteria; phylum Bacteroidota; class Bacteroidia; order Chitinophagales; family Chitinophagaceae; genus JACMLD01. The sequence continues at coordinate 1,819,630 of JASGHP010000001.1, forward strand.
GTAGGAGAAACTTCCATTGCATATTTTTCTGCCCAATCGAAATCTGTTTTGTTGAACACGACAACTTTTAATTCATTGGCATTCGGCAATACTTCCGGCAGTGGTGCTTTAAATTTTTTAGGAGAAAGACAAATCCAGTCCCAGTCACCGCTTAGGGGAGAAGATCCCGATGTTTCTATATTGGTCTGGAAACCTTCATGCTTTAACACACTGGTTAATTCATCAAGATTGTGCAAGAGTGGTTCTCCTCCGGTAATTACAGCTAATCTTCCGGGATTTTCCTTGGCGGCATTTACAATTTCAGCTATTGATAATAAAGGATGTGCTGCTGCATCCCAGCTCTCTTTAACATCGCACCAGACACAGCCAACATCACAACCGCCCAGCCGTATAAAGTAGGCAGCTTTGCCCTGGTGAAAACCTTCACCCTGCAGTGTATAAAAACTTTCCATCACTGGCAATACCGTTTCACTTGTTGCTATACTATTCATCATGCTGCAAAGATCGTATTTTTTAAGAAGCAGTAACTACTGCGGCTCTAGGCTGGTAACTATTTACTGTTTTTTTAAATTCAGAAGGCGTTTTCTTCACTATTGCTTTAAACACTTTATTGAAGTAAGGAACATTATTAAAACCACATTCAAAACAAACCTGGCCAATAGATTTTTCCTGCTGCAACATAATGCATGCCTGCTCTATTCTATATTGGTTAATGAAATCTGTAAATGTAATGTTCATTATTTTTTTAAAATAGTTGCAGAATGCAGGCACAGTAAGATGAGCAATAGCAGCTACTTTCTTTATATTGATTTCTTCCTGGTAATTCTGCTCTACATAATTAAAAATGTTTTGCAACCTTACATGCACTTTGCGAATGGTATTGGGCAATGTGATTTGAGAATTAAGTAAGGTATACTCTTCTGAAGTTGCCATTAACTGCAGTATGTGTGTCAATTCAACAAATCTTTCAAAAGGAGAAATCTTCGGCAATCTCATCATTCGTTTCATTACCTTTTCTTTGGTAGCATCGCCAAAACTGATGCCGTAGCTGGATTTTTCCAGTAGCAGGCTAATGTGTTTCATTTCCGGTCTGGCAAGAAAGCCTGGTCCAAATACATCTTTCTTAAACTGCACCACTATCTGTTCTATGGTGCCTCGGGTATTAAGGCCAAAACCAGAATGGGGTAGGTCTGGTCCCATTAATACAAGATCACCGTTTTCATAGTTGCTGGCATGATTGCCCACCTGGCGTGTGCCATTGCCTGCCAATACGCATACAATTTCAAACTCGGGGTGATAATGATATTGCCAAGAATATTCTTCTGCAGGTATTTTATCATGAAGCAAACGGAAAGAGCTTCCTTCGTCTTCCTGTATAAGTTCAAATTCAATTTTCATGGAGCTGTTTTGGTTAGTTTATGAGCTGTTTTTTTGTTAGCATAACCATCCTGTGCTGTCTGCTTGCCTGATCTACTTAACGCTTATTAATAAAATTATGGCCCAAATCTAGCAAATTGCCATTAATATGGTTAAAGAATCTGTTAATGCAGATGATTTTTTTATGATGTTAAATAATCAAATTTGCGCTGCCTTATTGTAATTATCGCAATAAAACCGGGGTAAATTGTTTTTTTTCAAGGCCAAGCATCAAGATCAAAAGTCTTGTTGTCATTTAACCCAGCTGAATATTTTCCAGAAAAGCAGTAAAATTAAAATATAGTTAATTTTTTTTGGTGAATATAATATACTGCTTATTTTTACTGTGTAAAAAGTACACAAAAGGCTAAAGTGAAGAGAGAATTTTATTTGTAAAATATTATAATGATTACCCAACCAGTAATTATTATTTTATATATCGTTTACAGACATACTATTGCTTAACTAAAAACTATCGCCGTATGAAGAATACCAAAATCTTCATTACGAAAGCCATGTCAATTGGTTTTCTGCTGCTATTTTCTATCTCTCAGGTTTTCTCACAAACAAAAACAGTTTCAGGAAAGGTTACAGATTCAAAGGATGGTTCACCCATTGTAGGCGCAACTGTACAGGCTAAAGGTGCCAAAACAGGCACTTCTACTGGCGCAGATGGAAGCTATTCTTTAACGGTAGGTGCCAATGTAACAACATTGGTAATTACCTCAGTTGGTTTCGACAAACAGGAAATCAATGTAAACAATGCTTCCGTTGTAGCACTTGTTGCCAGCAACGCTAATCTTAATGAGGTGGTAGTAATTGGTTATGGTACTGCCCGCAAAAAAGATTTGACGGGTGCTGTAGCCTCTATTCAAGCAAAAAACTTCAATAAAGGTACTATTGCCAGCCCCGACCAATTGCTGCAAAGCAAAGTGGCAGGTGTGTTGGTTACAGTAAATAGCGGCGAGCCCGGCGCTGGTACAACAGTGCAGATTCGTGGTACTAGCTCACTCAGGGCAAACAACAACCCATTGTATGTGATAGATGGAGTTCCATTAGATGGTAGAAATGCAGAACCAGGCAATAGCAATGGTGACGGACCTACACCAAGTTCTAACCCACTTCTTTTTATAAACCCAAGTGATGTTGCATCAATCGACGTTTTGAAAGATGCATCTTCTGCAGCTATCTATGGTAGCCGCGGTGCTAATGGCGTCATAGCTATTACTTTAAAGAAAGGTGTTGCAGGGCCAACTAAAGTTGATGTAGGTATGTCTTTTGGAAAGTTTGCAGGGTATATGAAGCGTTTTGATGTGCTGGACAGAAGCCAGTTTTTGAATGCACTAACTAAATATGGCGGTGCAAGTTCTCTTAACTATGGTGGAAATGTAGACGCCTTAAAAGACATCACCAACAGCTCAATATCTTCTTCATATAACCTCGCTTTAAGCGGTGGTAATGAAACCGGAAAATACCGTGCTTCTTTTTATGGCACAAACCAGGAAGGTTTTGTAAAAGGAACAGGTCTTCAGAAATACATTGGTTCTTTTACAGGAACTGAAAGATTACTCGACAAAAAATTAACCCTGGATTTTGACCTCATTGCTGGTAACGTACCGCATACATTTGGTTATGTGTTCAACACTACTGGTTCTGCCGGTAACCTGATGAGTGCTGCTTTACAGTGGAACCCAACACAAAATTACCGTGGTTCTAATGGACAGTATATCTTCCCGGCTAATGGTACACCCAACCCTATGGCGTTAATTGATGGTATACATGATAAAGCAAGCACCACTACTATATTAGGTAATATCTCAGGTGCTTACAAAATATTGCCAAACCTGGAGTATAAAATGTTATATGCTATCAACCATAGTGAAGGTAATCGTCTTGTAAACTATGAAGGATGGTTGCAGGGTCTTGGTACATTATCAGGTAATGGTTTAGCAGCTATTGCTAATGCACGCCTGAATTCACAAACATTTACGCATACATTGAATTACAATGCGGATCTTACTCAGAAACTGCATCTGAATGCATTGGTTGGTTACGAATACTGGAAAAGTGATTACAGCGCAGATGCGCAGTCAGCCAATACGTTCAATTTTAACCTGACGCAAACAGCACGTATACCTTTAATGTATACATCCGTTTTCCAGGATGCCAAAAATCAGAATCCGCACGCAAGCTATGTTGACCCTACAACAGAATTGCAGTCATATTTTGCAAGGGCTATTCTTAACTACGATGACAAATATGTGTTGACTGCTACTGTTAGACGTGATGGATCAAGTAAGTTTGGTGTTAATAACAAATATGGAACATTCCCTTCATTTGCGGCTTTATGGCGCATAAGCAATGAAGGTTTCATGAAGGACAGCCGCGTATTTAGCAACCTTGCTTTAAGAGCATCATATGGTATCACTGGTAACCAGGAGTTCCCATCAGGTTCTTCACTGGAGCAATTCTCCTTCCCTGCATACAATACTTTCGGACAGGTAAACGTGTACAATCCTAACCTTAAATGGGAACAAACCAAATCAACAAATATTGGTTTGGACTTTGGTATCCTGAAAGGCCGTGTGTATGGTTCATTTGATTACTATAATAAAAATACTACCAACCTGTTGTACCAGGGCCCCGCTATTCAGCCAGCACCTGCTTCATCAGTTTGGTTAAACCTTCCTGCTAATCTTGTTAATAAAGGATACGAAATTGCAGTTGGTGCTACACTTATTCAGCAAAAAGATTTCAGTCTTGACTTGTCTGTTAACTGGGCTCATAATAACAACAAGCTAAGCAACTTCACACAGGCTGGTATCCTTAGCGGTGCAGTTAGTGGCCAGGGTGTGAGTGGTGCCTTCTCTGAAATTATTACCAACAACCAGCCGCTGCTTGCATATTATCTGAAACCATTCCTTGGTTTTGATCAAAACGGCAACCAGTTGGTAGGTGATAACCCGCAGTTCGCAGGTGATCCTAATCCGCATAATTTATTTGGTGGAACAATTAGTGCACACTACAAGAAATTTGATCTTGTTATCAATGGTGGTGGTGCTTCAGGTTACCTGATTTACAATAACACCGCAACAAGCGTTACAAACATCGCTGGTATATTGAATGGCAGAAACATCGACAAAAATGCTTACAATTCAGTTGAAAAAGCGAGCAGTGGTGTAGCTGCTTCTACAAGGTTCCTTGAAAGCGGTAATTTCTTTAAACTGCGCAACGCATCTATTACTTACAACGCTGGCAGCTTTGGCAAATTTGTAAAGAATGCAAGTGTTTTCCTGACAGGCAACAATTTATTTGTTATCACCAAATTCTCTGGATTTGATCCTGAGGTGAATATCGATAAGTCTAACGGAGGGTATCCTTCTAAATCTATAGAATACATACCTTATCCTACAGCCCGTACAATCACTATCGGCTTAAACCTGTCATTATTTTAATCTATTAAATCGATTGCAAATGAAACCGAATAAAATAAAAATCGCTATAATTTGTGCCGCTGCTGTATTTGGTAGTTGTACAAAACTGAATGAATCGCTTAATAGCTCTCTCACAAAGGATCAAACATCAAATGCACTTGGTGCAAATGCTGTACCCCTGTTACTTCAAGCCGCCTATGCAGATATAGCCGGCCCATTCACTGCTCAGGATCAGGTGTTTTCATTGGAAGAAAACTCTACAGATGAATCATTGGTTCCTACGCGTGGTGGTGACTGGGATGATAATGGTGTTTGGCGTGTTATACACAGCCACAAATGGAATGCAGATCACAGCCAGGTATTGAGTGTATTCAATGGTTTGAATAAACTTCAGTTTGATGCCACTAACGTACTTGCGTTTGGCCCCTCTGCAAACCAGAAAGCACAGGCCAGGTTTTTAAGAGCGTTGTCACTTTATTACTTATTGGATTTGTATAATCAATATCCTTTCCGTAATCCGGGTGATAACCTGTTGCTGGCACCAGAAGTAAAATCAGGTGCTGCTGCTTCACAGTTTATTATTGATGAGCTTACAGCAGCATTGCCAGATCTTGCAGCAGCAGGTGGTGGTAATAATGCTAGCTTAGCAACACAGGAAGCTGCAAAAGTATTGTTGATGAGAACATACTTGAACCGTGGCATGTGGTTGAACCGCACTGCACCTACTTTTGCTGATGCAGACATGCAGCAGGTAATTACATTGGGTAACCAAATTATCAGCGGTGGTAAGTACTCATTTGAGAGCGAATACTTTAATAATTTCGTTGCAGGTAACAACGGTGGTAAAGAATCAATTTTTGCTTACCCCAATAGTTCTGGTGTAGCTGCAAATAACAGTGGTATCAATGGCCGCTGGCAAATGACTACTCACTATAACACAAACGCATTAAAAGCGCCAAACGCAGGTTGGAATGGTTTCACTACCATTGGAGATTTCTACAACAGCTTTGGTTTCCCAACTGCAATGGTGGGTGTTACAGGTTTTGCTACTGATAAATCCGGACGTTATAAAGACACTGCCGTTGACAGCCGTTTAGGTGGAAGATTCTATACCGGTGTTACTAATAAAATTGGTCTGAAACCAGGTTTCCTGATTGGCCAGCAATACAATGGTGCTGATAGTGCATACAATGCTGAAAAAGACAGAAAAGGAAATCCTTTGGCATTTGACCCAACTATTGCCAGCAATATGATTGAAACAGGTACCAACCTTGAAGTTACTGGTATCCGTGTTGTTAAATATGTACCAGATATCATCACTAATGACCAATGGGGTGGTAATGCAGGTAACTGGGTGCAATTGTTCCGTTATTCTGACGTAGTGCTGATGGTAGCTGAAGCTAAATTAAGGGCTGCTACAAAAGATAACGCAGGTGCGCTTACTCTAATAAACACCCTTCGCACTGCCCGTGGCGCTGCATCAATGACTGGCACAGTAGTGCTGGCAAACCCTTCAAATGTTGACGATCCAGGTACATTGCTTGCAGAACGTGGCCGTGAGTTTTATTGGGAGAGCCTTCGTCGTACAGACTTATTGCGTTTTGGTGTCTTCAATGTATTATGGCAATACAAACCCAGTGATGATGCGCATTACAATGTATATCCTATTCCAACCCAGGCATTGGCCAGCAATCCAAACCTGAAACAGAATACGGGTTACTAATAAATAAATTTGCAATCGCTAAACAAACAAAAGGTCATTTCAACATGACCTTTTGTTATTTTTGGCATGCCTCGATGAAACATACGAAAATGTTGAAGCTCGTAAAACTATCTTCTTTTATTTCATTCTTATTATTCTTTTCCTGTCATCAAAAGGAAGCCAATCCTGTAACACTGTTTCAGTTGATGGATAGCACGGGCATAGATTTTAATAATAAGGTAGTTGACCAGCAATTAGACAATAGTTTTCTTTTCCGCAATTTTTATAATGGGGGAGGTGTTGCTATTGGAGATATTAATAATGATGGGTTAGCAGATATTTTTCTCACCTCTAATATGGGAGAAAATAAACTCTACCTGAACAAAGGCAATTTTAAGTTTGAAGACATTAGCGCAAAAGCAGGTTTGAAGCAAGACAACATGTGGAGCACAGGCGTAGTGTTTGTAGACATTAATAACGATGGATGGCAGGATATCTATGTGTGCAACTCTGGCCATATGAGTAATGGCAACCGAAAAAACAAGCTTTACATCAACAACCATAACCTGCAGTTTACAGAATCTGCACATGAATACGGGTTAGACATTTCAGCCTATACTACCCAGGTATCTTTTTTTGATTATGATAACGATGGCGACCTTGATTGTTTCATGATCAACAACAGCCCCATTCCTGTCAATACTTTAAAAAATTCAAACCGCCGCGACTTGCCGGATTCCGCCTGGAATGTAAAACCTTTTCTAAAGGGCGGTGGCGATCACATGTTCCGCAACGACAATGGCCATTTCTCTGAAGTTACACAAAGCATAGGTATTCATGGTTCACTCATCAGCTTTGGATTAGGTGCTTCTGTAGGAGATATTAACGGTGATGGTTATCTGGATATTTATGTATCGAATGATTCTTACGAGCGGGATTATCTCTACATTAATCAAAAGAACGGCACATTTAAAGATGACCTGGAAAATTGTATGGGCCATACAAGCTTTTCTTCCATGGGAACAGATATGGCGGATGTAAATAACGATGGATATCCCGATATCTTTTCGACAGATATGTTGCCGGGTGATGATTACAGGTTGAAAACATTAGGCGCATTCGACAATATTGATTTGTACAACAGTAAGCTGAAAGCAGGGTTTTACCGGCAGTTTATGCAAAACTGTTTGCAGGTAAACAACAGGAACGGCCAGTTTATGGAAGTTGCTAATTTCAGTGGAGTGGAAGCCACTGATTGGAGCTGGGGCGCATTGATATTTGATGCAGACAATGATGGCCTGAACGATATTTATGTTTGTAATGGTGTAAATAAAGATGTAACCAACCTGGATTTCATGGATTTTTTTGCAGATACCATAATGCAAAGGATGGTGTTGGAGCATAAAAAAGACAGTGTTGAAAAACTATTGGATCATATTCCGGTTAATGGAATGCCCAATAAAGCGTTTAAAAATATGGGCAACCTTCAATTCTCAGACGCAACTAATGTATGGGGTTTCAACACAAAGTCATTTTCTAATGGTGCAGCTTATGGAGATCTTGATAATGACGGAGACCTGGATCTTATCGTGAATAACGAAAACATGCAGGCATTTGTGTATAAAAATAATTCAAGAGAACAAAATCATAATAATTATATCACCATCCAATTAAAGGGTGATGAGAAAAATATAACGGCTATAGGAAGCCTGGTAAAAGTATATGCCGGAAAGCAGTTGATGATTCGGGAACAGGTGCCGAGCCGCGGATTTCAATCCTGTGTAGACAATAAGTTGCTGATAGGCCTTGGTAAAATACCGAAGATAGATTCTATCGTTGTTAGATGGCCCAATCGGACATATTCAGTTATACATGATCCTGCAGTCAATAAAACACTCAATATTTCACAATTAGAAACACCTTCTTTAAAACCTGGGGTAGAAAAATTAACACAAACTTTTTTCCAGGAATTGACAAACAATTTTGACAAACATAAAGAAGACGATTATACTGATTTTTATTATGAGCGGAATATTCCCGTCATGATATCACGCGAAGGACCACGTGCTGCAGTGGGAGATGTAAATGGGGACGGGCTGGAAGATGTATACATAGGTGGCGCCGTGGGACAGGCTGGCCAGTTGTATTTGCAATCTGCCGATGGCAATTTTACGAAGAAGCCGGAGAAGGTATTTGATGAATTTGCAAATTTTGAAGATGTGGCAGTTTTGTTTTTTGACGCAGATAAAGATGGAGATCTTGACCTGGTGATAGGTCCTGGAGGAAATAATCAACCGCCTAATAGTCGCGAAATACAATTACGTTTATACAAAAACGATGGACATGGTAATTTTGAAATAGATGCAGCAGCTTTTCCTGTTAATGACGCAGACATTTCAACGATTGTTGCCAGCGACTTCAATAATGATGGTTTTCAGGATTTGTTTGTTGGAGCGGGCAATGCGCCGAGAGACTACGGTGTTTCGCCTTCCAGCATGCTATTGCAAAATGACGGGCATGGCCATTTTACAAATCTTTGCGCCAATGTAAATAAAGATATAGCACAAATGGGAATGGTGAAATCTGCTGTATGGGCAGATGTGTTGGGCAATGGCCATGAACAATTGATAGTGGTAGGAGAGTGGATGACGCCGCGAATTTTCTCTTACCAGGGCAATCGCTTTGTAGAAGTTAAAACAAACCTTAGCCAATTGTTTGGATGGTGGCGCTGCGTAATTGCAACTGATGTAAATGGAGATGGAAAACAAGATCTGGTAATGGGTAATATTGGTGAAAATTTTTACCTGCGGCCCGATTCTGCTCATCCTGTAAAATTGTTTATCGGAGATTTTGATAAGAACAATGAGCAGACGGAAAAAATACTAACCCGCAGTTATGAAGGAAAAGATGTACCAGTGTTTCTGAAAAGAGAAATGACAGATCAATTTCCCGTATTGAAAAAGAAAAATCTTAAGCATGTTGATTATGCAAATAAATCCGTTGAAGATCTTTTTGGGAAAGATGCAATTAAGAAAGCAGATGTAAAAGTTTTTAATTTCAAAAGTTCTGTAGTAGCAATCAATAATGGCAATGGACAATTCACGATTGAGAAGCTTCCGCTTGAAACACAATTGTCTTCGTTAAACAGCATTTTGCCAATAGGATTGAATGGCGGCGGGCAAAAATTGCTTGCTGCAGGCAATGAGTTTAGCTTTCAGCCGCAATTCGGTTGTCTGGATGCTAATTATGGACAAGTGTTGCAAAACAATGGAAAAGGTGTTTTTAGTTGTATGGATCAGCATCAATGTGGTTTAGGTTTTAAAGGAGCGGTTAGAGATTTAAAATTGATAAACACCAGAAAGGGAAAAAAGATACTGGTGCTACAAAATGATGAAAAACCGATACTGCTTCAAATGAAGGAAGGTGATAATAAATAAAGTCGTTAAACAGCACTAAGAATTTCAAAGCAATACATCTCAGTAAATCAGCCAGGTAAAAAAAGAAGATGAGTTTTTTTAAAAAGTATTGGTATTTATTTTTTATAGGCATCCTGCCACTATGTATTGGTTGCAATACAAGTGAAACAACTCCTGTTTCCGGACCGGCTATGTTTGAATTGCTTGAAAGCAAACAAACCGGGCTTGACTTTAATAACAAACTTACACCTACCGGCTCATTCAACATTTTCAAGTACATGTATTTTTACAACGGCGCTGGTGTTGGAGCTGCGGATTTTAATAATGACGGAAAAATTGATTTGTTCTTTGCAAGCAACCAGGGACAGAATAAAATGTACTTAAACCAGGGTGGTTTAAAATTCAAAGAGATTACGCAGGAAGCAAAAATTCCGGCAGATGGTGGATGGAGTACGGGAGTAAGTGTAGTGGATATTAATAACGATGGATTATTGGATATTTACGTTTGTAAAGTAGGCAATTTTGAAACCCTGCATGGAAAAAATCAATTGTTGGTATGCAAAGGCATTGATAAAAACGGTATTCCTTTTTTTGAAGATGAGGCAGCGCAGTACGGACTTGATTTTTCAGGCTTTAGTACGCAGGCAGCTTTTCTCGACTACGATGGAGATGGAGACCTGGATTTATTTCTTGTAAACCATTCCGTGCATCAAAACGGAAACTTTGCCCCGAGAAAAAATTTTCTAGGAACTTATAGCGAGTTAAGTGGTGATCGCATTTTTAGAAACGATGGGGCACATTTTACTGATGTAACTAAAGCTGCAGGCATTAACAGCTCTGCCATTAGTTACGGACTGGGTGTTTGCGTAGCAGATATTAATTTAGATGGATGGCCTGATATATACATTGGAAACGACTTTCATGAAAATGATTATCTCTATATTAACCAACACGACGGAACTTTCAAAGATGAAGGGCCACGTGCTATGATGCATACAAGCCAGTTCTCGATGGGTGTAGATGTAGCCGATGTTAATAATGATGGATTTCCTGAAATAATATCAATGGACATGTTGCCTGAAGATCCATTCATTTTAAAGAGATCGCTTGGAGAGGATAACTATGATCTTTTTTATGAAAAGATTGGTTATGGATATCATTACCAATATACCCGAAACAATTTTCAGCTCAATTTGCGCAATGGCCAGTTTAGCGAGGTAGGTTTATATGCAGGTATAGCCGCAACTGATTGGAGCTGGACTCCACTCTGGATGGATTTTGATAATGATGGAGTAAAAGATTTATTTATATCGAACGGAATACCCAGGCGTCTAAATGATATCGACTTCCAGAATTTTATCACTAATGAAGAAATTCAAAAGATGATAAAGACAGAGAAAGTAGAAGATCAGCAAATGGTATTGCAGGAGAAATTTCCACAGATAAAATTGCCTAACAAATTTTATAAGAATACTGGTAATGCAAAATTCTCGGATTGCGCGGCTCAAATAAAAAATGATAAACCAACCTATTCCAATGGAGCTGTGTATGCAGACCTTGATAATGATGGAGATCTTGATGTAATTGTAAATAATATTGATGACCCTGCAATGTTGTATGAAAACCATGCAAATGATAAAAAAGATAAACCTTACGCAGAAATAAAATTAAAAGGCCCCGAGAAAAACCCCAACGCTGTAGGCGCAAGAATTTTTGAATTTAGCAATGGAGAAATAAGGGTGTATGAGAAAAACCAGGTTCGTGGTTTTTTATCTAGTATGGAAACGCCTTTGCATATCGGCCTTGATAAAGCAAAACCTGATTCGGTATTCCTGGTATGGCCAGACAATCATTTTGAACGGATAACGCTTCAAAAAGATACGTTGACAACGCTTTCATACAAACCGCAACTTCCCGTTTTTGATTATCGATTGATTACAGAACATTGGAAGAACCCTACAACCCCCATGTTTGATATTACACAACAAAGCGGATTGACTTATCTGCATAAAGAAGATTTTTTTCACGAGTTTGACAGAGAGCAGCTTTTGCCGCATATGCTTTCTACAGAGGGGCCGGGTATGGCTATTGGCGATATTAATCACGATGGTTTGGATGATGTTTTCATAGGTGCAGCGCGGTTTGGAAAACCTGCAGTTTTTTTACAACAGGGCAATGGACATTTTGTAAAAAGTAATCAGCCTGCATTGGATCTGGATAGTAATTATGAAACAGTGTCCGCTTGTTTTGCTGATATAAATCGCGACGGCTTTCCTGATCTTGTAGTAGCAAGCGCAGGCAATGAGTTTTATGGAGACGATGAACACAACTCCCCGCATGCTTATTTGAATGATGGTAAAGGAAATTTTAGTAAAAAGACAGATGCATTTTCACCAATGTATTTAACCGCTTCCTGCATTGTTCCCTGCGATTTTGATGGAGATGGTTTTATTGATCTGTTTATGGGTGGCAGAGCTATTCCATGGGAGTATGGGCAATCACCCACATCATATTTATTAAAGAATGACGGTAAAGGGCATTTCATAAACGTAACGCAACAATTTGCTGCGCCATTGGCCAATATTGGTTTTGTAACCAATGCTGTGTGGTGTGATTTAGATAACGATAAAAAAACTGACCTGGTACTCTCTCTTGAATGGGGCGGCATTACTGCGTTCATGAATAAAGGTGGAACGTTTGAACAAAAGCAATTAACCAATAAATCTGGTTGGTGGAATTTTGTACTGCCTGTAGATTTAAACGGAGATGGACATCTTGATTTTGTTTGCGGCAACCTTGGTCTTAATAGCAGGCTGACTGCTTCTGAAGAACATCCGGTTAAATTGTATTACAATGATTTTGATGATAATGGCAAAAAAGAGCAGGTGCTTACTTATTTTATTAATGGGCGTGAATTTCCTTTTGCTAATATTGCCGAGATACAAAAGCAAATGCCCATACTAAAGAAGAAATTTCTTTATTCCAGTGAATTTGCTAAAGCAACTTTACCGGAAATTTTTACGAGTGATAAATTAAACAGTGCAACAGTTTGGAAAGCAGATTATTTTTCCAACGCTGTTTTGATGAACGATGGTAAAAATAATTTTACTGTAGAGCCATTGCCCTGGAAAGCACAATTAGCGCCTTACAGAGATGCGCAAATTGTAGATGCCAATGGAGACAACCTGCCGGATATTCTTTTGGTTGGAAACTATTACGAAAACAATATAGAAATGGGGCGTTATGATGCAGATTACGGCACTATATTATTAAACAAAGGAAATGGCAAGATGGAACCTTACTCCATTAACGGGTTGCAAGTGAAAGGACAGGTTCGCCATGTAGGCAAAATAATGATTGGAGGCAAACAAGCATTTATTTTGGCTAGAAATAATGACAGCACAATGGTGGTAAGGTTTGCAGAAAAAGGCAATGAAAAATAAATTGCCTTTTAGTTATGAAATAAAGGCGAGAATATTTTTGTTTTCCATTTAGTTGTATCCGTTTCTTTTTGTCTGTCAGTAATAAGATAATCAAACGGGACTGCCATTAAAATTTTTCCATAATCCTGGAAGTAGTAACGCATTTGCTGGTGAATATAGGCTACGGTCTTCAATCCACCTGTAACATCTGCAATAACAAACTTATCGCCTACCAGTCTTACCGGGAATACTGAATCTTTTGCTGGTATAAAGCGATCAACCGGTAATGCCAACATTACATTATAGCCAGCTGGGTGTTGTGGTGTTATATTTAACATTGGCGTACCTACGATCTTACATCCCTCCTTACTGCAAAATTGTTTCAATTTATCAATGCGTGAGTATACATAATCTACAGAAGGAGATTCAGCAGTATAAGATTTTGTGGTGATTAAGATGGTGTCCGTAACAGCCGCTTCATAAAATTTTACACCGTAGACGTTCTTAATGTCCGACAAATAAGTTTGAATACTCTTCAGTATTGTATGCATGCTTTTTTTAAGCGCAACTGCCTTTCTATACTGTAAAAACCTGCTAAATGGATTGCTGCCTGCGTCCATATTAAATTGCCATTTTACCAGCGTTGAATCGTTTGGAATAGCCAGCACATGTATTTCGCTTGTCAGCGTTTCTTTCTTGTTGCCTATCAAAACCTGTAGAACATTGATGTTTTTTTGGGAAAGCGTATACTGGTTGTTTGAATAATAATAATCGTTTGCAGAATCTTTTGTTTTGCCTGACACTACATCGCCAGGCCACCATTTGCCCCAGCTTGAACCTTCAGACAAGTTTCTGAAAGTGGCTGCAGGGACACAGAAAAATGTCATAGATTCTTCAACAGTTAGTTTTTGCGGAATAAAAAGATAGACAGCAAGTACCGCTGCAATAAAAATAAAAACCAGCGCAACAATCAGTTTTTTCATACAGTATAAATAATACAACTAAATGCTTGCAAAGTACCAAATATATAGCTGTGAAGCCTTTATTTTTGAGATAAAATAATACACAAATTGTGTTGCATTGTCTGTTACTTATTTATAAAAAGCCATGAAAAAATACATAACAGTTATAGCAAGTCTGCTGTTTGCTCTTGCTTCCACTTCACAAGTGCCAGATACGCATATCAGGCTAAACCAATTAGGCTTCTATAACTACGCCCCCAAAATAGCAATAATTGCAACACCTGTCTCTGCCAATAATTTTTATGTTGTCAACACTACAAATAACGATACCGTTTTCCGCGGCCAGTTAAGTCCTGAAATGCCATCGCACAATTCGTCTTTAAAAACACGCATAGCCGATTTCAGTGCAGTGCACATGAGTGGCAAGTTTATCATGGTAGTTCCGGGTTTGCCGGTTTCTTATCCTTTTTCTATTCGGTCCAACGCTAATCAACAGGTGGCACTCGCAGCATTAAAAGGATACTATTATCAAAGGGTGTCAATGCCATTAGAAAAAAAATATGCAGGCCAATGGGCAAGACCTGCGGGGCATCCCGATACTGCAGTATTGATTCATCCTTCTGCTGCGTCCGATAAAAGGCCTGCGGGTGCAGTTGTTTCTACACCGGGTGGCTGGTATGATGCAGGCGATTACAATAAATATGTGGTGAACTCGGGCATTACAATGGGCACTTTGCTATCAGCCTATGAAGATTTTCCAAAGTATTTTGATACACTGCACACTAATATACCAGAAAGCAAAAACAACATACCTGATATACTGGATGAGGTTTTATACAATTTGCGCTGGATGCTTGCCACGCAAGATCCCAACGATGGTGGTGTATATAATAAATGTACCAATGCAGCTTTTGATGGAATGGTGATGCCTGGTGTAACCAAACTGCCAAGATATGTGGTACAAAAAGGCACAGCAGCTACGCTGGATTTTGCTGCGGTAATGGCGCAATGCAGTCGTATCGTAAAAAAGATGTCAAAAGAGTTGCCGGGCCTCTCTGATAGTTGCCTGCATGCTGCACAAAAAGCCTGGCAATGGGCATTGCAAAATCCTTCTTTAGCTTACAGGCAGGATTCCATCAACCTTATATATGAACCAAAGATTACGACTGGTGGCTATGGAGATCGTAATTTTTCTGATGAATGGTTTTGGGCAGCGACAGAATTATTTGCTACTACCAAAAACGATCAGTTTAATGAAATGCTATTGGCTCATATAGGAGATACAATGACACTGCCATCGTGGGGCAATGTGCGCATGTTGGGCTTTTATACTTTACTGCGCAATGCAGGTTCGTTGCCATCACAAATGAATAATACTGTGATGCAATTGCAAAAAAGATTGTTGCAGTTTGCAGATAATTATCTTTCACCAGTAAAAGCTAATGCATTTCAAACTGTAATGGGCAGCACAGCAAAAGATTTTAACTGGGGTAGCAATTCAAATGCGGGCAACCAGGGCATTGCGCTTATTAATGCATGGTTTATTACAAAAGACAAAAAATATATTGACGGGGCGTTATCCAATCTTGATTATATACTGGGCAGAAACGCTACCGGTTATTGTTTTGTAACCGGCATTGGTACACATTCAACATTACATCCACACCATCGCCCTTCTGTTGCAGATGGCATTGATGCGCCAGTGCCGGGATTATTAGCAGGCGGACCTAATCCTGGCAGGCAGGATAAATGTGTTTATGAATTTACAGAGCCTGAAACCGCTTACTCAGATATAGATTGCGCTTATGCTTCCAATGAAATTGCCATTAACTGGAATGCACCGCTGGTATACCTGGCTAATGCAATAGAAGCATTGCAGCAACAGGTGAAATATATTGCACAACATTCAAAATAATAGTCGCAAAACAAATGCAGCCTCCTATCCGTGTGGAATTTTAGCCCCTCATCTCATCGAATTCACGCTTGTGTTTTATTGCATGTTTCTTGTGTGCTTCATTGATAATTAAAGTTGAACCACATGAAACAGATAAAAAGTGATGGCACCCATATCAGCTACAATGTGTATGGTGATGGAGAAGTTGCCTTGTTGTTTGTACATGGCGCATTCATCAACCAAACATATTGGAAAGAGCAGGTAGATTTTTTTAAAAGAGACTATAAAGTAATAACGCTGGATCTGCCAGGACATGGTAAATCAGGGAAAGAAAGAAAAGATTGGTCTATTAAAAATTTTGCAGCAGATATAATTGCATTGATTACAGAATTGGAATTGCGCAATGTTATTTTAATTGGACACTCCATGGGCGCAGATGTAAATCTTATAGTCGCAAATAATAATCCTGCACCTGTTCTTGGCATCATTGGTATTGATATTTTAAAAAATGCGGGTATGCCTTTGCCAGATGAATATCAGCAACAAGTGTCGCAAATATTGCATGGTCTGGAGACAGATTTTGTAAATACCAATGAACAATACGCAAGGATGGCCTTACTTACAGAAAAAACACCAAAAGAAATTGTAGAAAGAATAGTAAGTGATTATAGAAATGCCTACCAGCCAATGGCCAAGCCGCTTACCAAAGAAGTCTTTTCCAGCTTTGAGATAGAAAGAAAATGTTTGCAGGAGTTGCAGTATAAATTATACCTTATAAATGTAAGCTATATGCCTACAAATGAAGCGCCATTGCAGCGTTTTGCCGGAAGATCAGGCTACGAAGTATTGAACATGAAGAGTACTTCGCATTTTCCAATGCTGGAAAGCCCCATTGTGCTAAATGCTTTATTGCAGGAAGTAATCCAGGAAATTGCTGTCAACGTATTACATGGCGCATAGCATTACTTGCTTGCAGGTAATAATCAGTTTTTAATCTGTTGCTTTTAAAAAAGACCCGATCGAACAGTTTTTAAAACAACGGATGCCTTATTTTGTGTAAGCGATTTGCAAATACAATCGCTTGCAGCATTATGAAAAAACTCCTGCTTTTACTATTATCAATCATCATCTTTCAATTATTTACATCAGCCCAACAAACCATTGTACAGTATTTAAGTGGCACAGATAAAGACCATACCACGCAATGGGATTTCTTCTGCACCAAAGGAATGAATAGTGGCAAGTGGACAAAGATTGCAGTTCCTTCTAATTGGGAGCAGCAAGGTTTTGGCGGTTATAGCTATGGGCATGATAAAGTAAAGACTGATGAGCAGGGTTTATATAAATATCGTTTCCCTCTTGCAAAAGATCTTGCAGATAAAAAAGTCTTTATTGTCTTTGAAGGCTCAATGACCGATACAGAAGTTAAGATAAATGGCAAATCTGCCGGACAAATTCACCAGGGTGGTTTCTATCGTTTTAAATATGATATTACTGCATTGGTAAAATTTGGTGGTAACAATTTATTAGAAGCAACGGTTAGCAAAATGTCAGCCCAGGCTTCGGTTAATAAGGCTGAGCGTAATGGAGACTTCTGGACGCTCGGTGGAATTTATCGGCCTGTATATCTTGAAATAGTACCGCAAACATTTATAGACCGTGTGGCAATTGATGCAAAAGCAAGCGGCAGCTTTTCAATGGAAGTATACGCTAATGGTCTTGACAAAACAAATGATATTGTTGCACAGGTACAGCAATTAAATGGAGAAAATACTGGCAACAGTTTTTACTTGCCAATAGCTAAGCAGCAGGAAAAATTTGTATTAAGAAACCAGTTTAGCAATCCTGCATTGTGGAATCCTGAGTTTCCCAATTTATACCAGGTTGTAGTTTCAATAAAGAAGGGAAGTAAAATCATTCATACGCTTACACAAAAATTTGGTTTCAGAACAGCAGAGCTACGGCCGCATGATGGCTTCTATGTAAATGGTGCGAAAGTAATTTTTAAAGGCGTGTGCAGGCATAGCGAGTGGCCAGAGACTGGTCGTACATTAAGCAAAGACATCAGCTTATTGGATATTGGATTGATGAAAGAAATGAACATGAATGCAGTGCGTATGTCTCATTATCCGCCCGACCAACATTTCCTGGATGTTTGTGATTCACTCGGTCTTTTTGTATTGGATGAATTAACCGGTTGGCAGGCTTCTTATGATACGGTTGCAGGGCGTCCATTGGTAAAGGAGTTGGTAGTAAGAGATGTAAATCATCCTTCAGTAGTTATCTGGGATAATGGCAATGAAGGTGGCTGGAACCGTGGATTAGACAATGATTATGCATTGTATGATCCGCAACAAAGACTGGTGATTCATCCCTGGGAAAAATTCAATGGCACAGACACCAAACACTATCCTGATTATAGTTATGTAGTTAATTCATCATTGTATGGGCACGAAGTATTTTTTCCCACCGAGTTTATGCATGGCTTATATGATGGCGGACATGGTGCAGGCTTAGATGATTTCTGGGATCTAATTTTGCAACATCCTTATGGCGCTGGCGGTTTTCTATGGTCATTTCATGATGAGGGCATTGTGCGGAGAGATAAAAAAGATAGCATTGATACAGATGGCAATCATGCACCCGATGGAATTGTAGGCCCGCATAGAGAAAAGGAAGCAAGTTTTTATACGATTAAAGAAATATGGTCGCCGGTTTTTATTCAACAAAATAATATACCTGCAAGTTTCAATGGAAAGTTGCCAATAGAAAACCGCTATCTCTACACAAATCTTAACCAATGCAGTTTTGAATGGAAGCTGGCAAATTTGCCTGGGCCAGATGATAAAACAACAACACCTGCAATTACTGCAAGTGGCAAACCTTCATCCATTTCTCTTGCACCCGGCGAGAAAGGTGCATTGCAATTGAACCTGCCACCTAACTGGGCAAGCAATGATGTGCTTTACCTTACTGCGTATGATCCTTATCATAAAGAAATCTTTACCTGGAGCTGGCCATTGAAAATGCCAATGTCTATTACTAAAGAAACTATTGCAGAAAAGAAAACAACTTCAGACATCAAAATAACAGAAGAAGACAGCAGCTTGCATGTAGTTGCAGATAATACTCATTACTATTTCAATAAAGCAAATGGCAGTTTAGTAAAAGTAGTCAATAGCCAGTCGGCTGCTGCCATGTTCAACGGGCCGGTGTTGGCGGGTTCAAAGCAAACATTAAAGGAGCTAAAGCATTATGAGAAAGACAACCAATGGATAATAGAACCGGTGTATGAAGGTGATAATTTGTTTTTCGTTAAATGGATTTTCTCTCCCGGAATGCCGGTAGAAATGGAGTATAGCTATACACAGAAAGGAGTCAATGATTTTGCTGGCATCAGTTTTAATTACCCCGAAGAAAAGATAACTGGTTTTAAATGGATGGGGCGTGGACCTTATCGTGCATGGAAAAACAGATTGAAAGGACAACAATTTGGTGTGTGGGAAAAGAAATACAATAACAGCATTACAGGAGAAACCTGGGAGTACCCCGAATTCAAAGGTTATCATGCAAACGTCTACTGGGCTGTTATTGAAACCAAAGAGTCGTCTTTCAAAATTTACAACGAAAATGACGGCGTGTTCCTGCAGGTATTAAAACCATTGAAGCCCAAAGGTGCTTATAACGATAATACAAGTCCTGCTTTTCCTGATGGCAGCATTGGTATTATGAGTGCTATACCACCTATCGGCACAAAGTTTCAATCAGCAGACAGAATGGGCCCACAAAGCCAGAAGAACAGTGCATTAAATGGACCAGTAACCGGCACATTGTGGTTCGATTTCAGCGCCGCTTTAAAAGCTTATTAAACACTTTATAGAAAACGTATCTTTAAGCAGCATCATTTTGGGTGCTGCTTTTTATTGCATGCTATCATTACAAACCAAAAGAAATATTTACCGCATCATTCCCTTTGGGTTGATATGGTTGTTCTTTAGCCTGGTGTATACATTTCTAGAAAGAGGATTGGTAGGCAAGATTGATTATTATCCCGCAACCGGAAACCCTTATCATTTTGAACGCAACCTTATTGTAACTTCTCTAACTGCGCTTGTTACAGGATTGCTTACAGGCGTGCTGGAAATTTTTTATTTCAATAAAAGATTTGTTCATCGTCCTTTTATACAAAAGCTGCTGCTTAAATCATTTATCTACCTGGGCATACTACTGTCTTTTCTATTGTTGCTTACCGCATCTGCTAATGCAGGTGTTAATGCTTCATTTTTCAGTAAGCAGGTTTGGAGCAATGTATGGTCTTTTGTAACCAACATTGCTTTCGTTAGTGTTCTCTTGTATATAACGTCTATTATCCTGGTAGCGCAGTTTTATGCAGAAGTGCGTGAACATATTGGCCAGGGGGTACTCAATAATTTTTTTACCGGTAAGTATCATACACCCAAAGAAGAAGAAAGGATTTTTATGTTCCTGGATATGAAATCTTCTACAACCATTGCAGAAAGCCTTGGGCACATCCGCTATTTTGAAATGCTTCGGAGTTACTATACAGATTTATCAAACCCTATTATAGATTTTGCCGGGGAAATATATCAATATGTAGGAGATGAAATTGTGGTTTCCTGGACGCTGGCCAATGGAGTAAAGAACAATAACTGCATCGAATGTTTTTTTGCCATGAAAGCATGTTTACAAAACCAGCAACAGCAGTATGAAGAAAAATTTGGCGTGTTGCCTTCATTTAAAGCAGGTTTTCATGTTGGAAAAGTTACTACAGGAGAAATAGGAGCTATTAAAAAAGAAATTGTTTTTACGGGCGATACATTAAATACTGCTGCCCGCATTCAATCGCTTTGCAATAATTATAATACAGATATTTTACTTTCTGGCGTGTTGTTGGATAAGTTGCAATTGTCAGCAAATTTGCAGGCAGCCAACCTTGGCACCGCTGAATTACGTGGCAGAGAGGAAAGCATTAGCTTATACACTATCTCTAAAAAATAAAACAACCCATCGTTATCGACGGGCTGTTGTTGCACAAATATTTTTGTATCGTTTACTTCTTAAGGATTTGCAGGTTTATTATAATTAGCTCCCCACAAATCATATCGCTTGGTTTGCACCAGCATACGCTTGCCAAAGTCTGCAAAATCTTTTCTTGACTTAGGTGTCCACAATACTTCACTTAATGCACTTACACGAGGGAAAATCATGTATTCAACCTTTTGTGTATTGGCAATATATTCTGTCCACAAATTACCTTGTGCACCCAATACATGCTTCCCTTGTTCTTCAGTTAGTGCGGCAGGTATCGGATCATAGCTATACACTTTATCTAAAGGAAGAAAACCGCCAATGGTAACAGAATCTTCTTTTTTGTTTTGTGCATGGTCAATGTACACGTATGAACCAGGCGTCATAATTACATCGTGGTTTTGTTTAGCAGCATCAATGCCACCTTCTTCACCGCGCCAACTCATAACAGTTGCATTGGGAGCAAGACCACCTTCCAGTATTTCATCCCAACCAATGATAGACTTTCCTTTGCTGTTGATGTATTTTTCTATACGACCAATAAAATAACTCTGCAGGCCATGCTCATCTTTCAAACCTTTTTCTTTTATCAGGTTCTGGCAAAACGCGGATTGTTTCCAGGCTTCTTTGGGGCACTCATCTCCACCAATGTGAATGTATTTAGCAGGGAACAAAGGCAGAATTTCATCAATCACATCCTGCAAGAAATTAAACGTGTATTCACTTGGGCAATACACATCTTTAAAAACACCCCATGTTTCCTGCACCAGTTTAATGCGACCCGCAGCCAGTTGTTGTTTGCTGGCATCAGAAATCATTGTGGGTGGAATAACAGTTGCTGAATCAGGAAAGCAACTTAATTGCGGATATGCAGCAATAGCAGCACTGCTATGACCAGGCAATTCAAGTTCTGGTATTACAGTGATGTAGCGGTCTGCTGCATATTTTACCACTTCTTTTATTTGCTCTTGTGTATAGAAACCACCATAAGCTTCATTGTCGCTTCCTTTGCCAGGATAGCGGCCAATGATAGTGCCGTTTCTTTTAGAGCCAACTTCTGTAAGTTTTGGATATTTTTTTATTTCGATGCGCCAGCCCTGGTCTTCTGTAAGATGCCAGTGAAAATAATTCATCTTGTGAAGCGCTATATAGTCAATATATTTTTTTACATAATCAACCGGAAAGAAATGACGGCCTGCATCCAGCATTAAACCACGATAAGCAAAACGTGGATAGTCTTTGATAGAAACATAAGGAATGGCAAGCTTAGCAGCGGCGGTTGCTTCCGGCACGGGCAGCAATTGTATTAAAGTCTGTATGCCATAAAAAACGCCGTTTTCATTATCGCCAGCAATGTAAACACCTTTGCCATCTACCGTAAAGGTATAAGCGCCGGGAATGGCCATATTCATCTTTTCATAGTTCAGCTTAATCACATTTTTAGAAGTAGAAGATTTTGCTGTCTTCAAAGAAAAATGATAAAAGCGTTGGAGATAATCATTCAGAAAGCTAACAGATTTTTCCATGCCACTTCCTTCCAATACAATCACCGTAGAAGAACTTAATGTGAAATTGGCCATAATCTTCGGCTGCCTCAGTTCTACCGGCTGCGGAATAATATTGATGGCTTGTGCAGCCGCTGCTGCTGTAATGCTACAAAGTAATACTAGCCAGGAAAGTTTTTTCATTGCGGTTATTTTAATAAAGTGCTTGATAGATAGCTTGGGCTAAAGATAAGCAACCTCCATGTTATATAGGGCGCAATCGGTTGCGCGGAATGATTTTACGAAAAGGATTATGGTATCACCGGCAATACAATTAAAGAACTATTAGCCGCATCATGCAAAATTTTTATAGTGGCTTTTTGAAAGTCTTCATTCGTAGCAGTGTAAATATTTATAAACTTTTGCGGGTTGCGATCTGCCAGCGGAAAGCAACTGCTTTGCACCTGCACCATTATTTTATGTCCCTTTAAAAAAGTATGCGCTACATCAGGCAATTCAAATTTTACTCTTTCTGTTTTATTGGGTTTAAAGGCTTCTGGTTTTGCAAAACTATTCCTGAAACGGCCACGCATAATTTCTCCACGCACCAGTAATTCATAACCACCCATAGGGTAATCGCCACCGGCCATTCTGCGTTGCTGTGGTTGCGAATCAGCATATTTAAAATCATCAGGAAAAACATCAATAATCTTTACTACAAAATCTGCATCGGTAGTAGAGATACTGGTAAGCAGATCTGCAACTACAGTTCCTCCAATGGTTACATCTTTATCAAGCACAGGTGTTTCAAAACTAAGTACGTCAGGTCTGCGTGCAGCAAAACGTTGGTCATCGGTCATGTACTCACGTGTTCTGTAATAATGGATATCTTCTGTATATGGAACAGGATGTGCAGGGTCGCTGATGTATTCACTATATCCTCCATTGGCTGCAGGCTTTTGCCAATCCAGTTTTCCATTGGGCTGCAGGTAAAGCGCTTTGTCCTGTTTATCTGCAGGTGGCCATTGATTGTATTGATGCCATTTATTTTCTCCGCTAAAAAATATGGTTGCTTCTGCCTGTTTAGATATATCGCCTTCTCCTTTCAAAAAATAATTGAAGAAAGGAATTTCAATATTGTTCTGGTACCAGAAAGAAGTATTGTCTCCAAAACGCAAATTGCCCAGGTGTGTACCATCTGTAGAAGCCCATTCACCATGATACCAGGGTCCCATCACCAATTTATTAAAATGTGTGGCTGGATTTTTCTTTTCAATAGCCTTGTATAAATTCCATGCACCAAAACAATCTTCTGCATCAAACAATCCACCCACAACCATAATGGCAGGCTTTACATCATTTACAAAATTGCGTGGATTGCGTGCTTCCCACCATGCATCATAGTTAGGATGAGAAAACAGATCGTTTAAAAACAATAAACTATCGCCACTGAGTTTTTTAAAATTGCTTAATGCGCCAATGTTTAAATAGGTTGTATAATTATCGTTGGTAGGAAGTTTCAACGAGGACGTTGGACCTACTGTAGTTGGCTTAGGACGTGGGTAACCAAAACCACCGGCATAAAAACTAAAAGCATCCATCAACATAAAAGCACCGTTGTGATGGAAATCGTCTCCCTGGAACCAATCTGTAACCGGCGCTTGCGGACTTACAGCTTTCAATGCAGGGTGACCACTCAATGCCGCCATAGTAGAATAAAAACCGGGGTAGGAGATACCAAACACACCCACATGTTCATTGTTATACGGAAGATTTTTTACCAACCAGTCAATGGCATCATAAGTATCACTGGCTTCATCAATCTCATTACCTTTTTTATTGGGATTATATGGACGAACATCAACAAACTCACCTTCACTCATCCAGCGACCGCGTACATCTTGCGTTACTATAATGTAGTTCTCTCTTGCATAATAACGCCAATGACGGTTCCAAAGATTGGCATTGAAATTATTTTCTCCATAAGGCGCACATGAATAAGGTGTGCGTGTCAGCAATATTGGATGCTTCTGCGAACTGTCTTTGGGAATGTAAGCGCAGGTAAATAATTTTACTCCATCACGCATGGGAATATATCGCTCAATCTTGTAATAATGTTCTTTAATCCAGGCGGAGTCTTGTGAATATTGTGCCTTACAAAAAATGACTGCCAGTAAGCAAAATGCCAATGCAATAAGTTTTCTCATGTAGTTGTATTTTTGGAGAGGCTAATTTACGAAATGAACCCTGAGGGTTGCTTATTGTTTTGTGTTAAGGTATAAGTGGTTTTCTTTCCACTACAAATGGTTTATAAAGCCGGCAATGAGCAGCACATAAACAACATAGCACCCCAAACATAACACCTAAAACAAACTGATTAACATGCAGCCACAAGAAGCGCTTATCAATAAGTTTTATACTGCTTTCCAGCAACTGGATTATGCCACCATGCAAAGTTGTTATAGCAATGATGCGGTGTTTAGCGATCCGGCTTTTGGTTTATTGCAGGCGGCAGAAGTAAAAGCTATGTGGGAAATGCTTTGCAAAAACGCCAAAGACTTTTCACTGTCTTATGGCAATATTCAATTGCTGGACGAAGAATATGCTACCTGCGATTGGGTGGCTACCTATACTTTTTCTAAGACGGGCAGAAAAGTGGTGAACAATATTAAAGCTTACATGCGCATACAGGATGGAAAAATAACAGAGCATACAGATAAGTTTGATTTCTGGAAATGGAGCAGGCAGGCATTGGGCACACCGGGTTTGTTATTGGGTTGGACAACCTTCATGCAAAACAAAGTGCATCAGAATGCGATAAAGAATTTGCAGCGTTTTATGAAACAATAAAATATTCAGCAGTGGATAATCTACATTTTACAAGGGCTATACTATTTAAAGAATTGCATCAGCGTGCTGGCATATTTGCCATACCCAATCCCTGGGATGCAGGTTCTGCAAAAATGCTGGCTTCTTTGGGTTTTGAAGCATTGGCCACTACCAGTGCCGGTCTTGCATTTTCATTGGGCAGGCCAGACGGTGAGGCTGCTGTTACAAGGGATGAGACATTGGAGAATGCCAAAGCGATTGTAAACGCAACACATTTGCCAGTGGCAGCAGACTTGGAAAATGGTTTTGGCGATGAGCCGGAAGCCTGCGCACAAACTATTTTACTGGCAGCTAAGGCTGGATTGGCGGGCGGTTCCATTGAAGATGCTACAGGCTTTCCCGCAAACCCCATTTATGATTTTGATCTTTCTGTAGCCCGGGTAAAAGCGGCTGTACAAGCGGCCAGAAGTCTTGCCATACCATTTACATTAACAGCCAGGGCAGAAAATCTTATTCATGGCAAAATTGATATGGCAGATACTATTAAAAGATTGCAAGCCTATGCAGAAGCGGGTGCAGATGTATTGTTTGCGCCGGGTTTAAAAACCGTGGAAGAGATTGCAACGGTGGTAAAAGCTGTAGCACCAAAGCCAATTAATGTGGTAATGGGACTGAGCGGTGGAAATTTTACGTTGAATCAATTGGAAGATATTGGTGTAAAAAGAGTTAGCCTTGGCTCATCGCTGGTGCGTTCTGCCTATAGTGCTTTTATGAATGCTGCTAATGAAATAAAAACAAAAGGCAGTTTTGGTTTTGCCAATGGCATTCATTCTTATGCAGACTTTAATAGTTTGTTCAGTTGACAGAAATAAAGCTTCGATATAATAATAAATAGCAGGGATGGAATTTTTTATGTACCCAGCAGTAGTACATTGCTGATCATCGTTGCGTCGCACACTTGTACTGTAACTCTTTATTCATCTCTGGCTTCCGTGCAGCCCTTTGCCACTCTGCCACCCTGTTCCGATGGGCAGGCATCCCTCATTAGCGTACACCGCTCCTTCATAGCTGTTTGTATATCTCGCCAAGCCCTGAAAGGGCGTAATCTGTCTGCGAGGGGTAACGCCCCCCGCAGGGATCAAAAAAATAGCACCGTGCTCTTAAAGAACATCCGGTGCTACTTGTTTTAACTGATAACTTATAGTTTGTTTACATGCTGGCGTGCAGGTAATCTTTTAATTGGGAAATGGTTTCTTCCTGAGACAGGATGGTTTCTTTTACCACGTCGTTAATGGAAATGATGCCGCAGATGTGCTCGTTTTCAAAAACGGGCAGGTAGCGGATATTGTTTTCGCTCATCAGGTGCATGCACACTTCAATGGTATCATTGGGTGTAATGCGAGGCAGGCCTTTAGACATAATTTCTTCTACCAGTGTATCGGAAGAATGCTTGCCTTTCAGAATTACTTTACGGGCATAGTCTCTTTCTGTAAGCAGGCCGCAATATTCGTTGCCGCGCATTACCAGCACGGAGCCAATGTTTTTGGCGGCCATCAGGCCTAATGCTTCAATAACGGTAGTTTCGGGTACAATAGAAATTAAATTTGACCCTTTGCGTTGGAGGATATCAATGACTTTTTTCATGGAGCAATCGTGTTTTTGTTATTCGTAAGTTAAGAAATTTTGCCCGTAAAACCCACTATGGGCATAAGTTTTTTTAGGCTGGGCAGCAGGCTGGGCCTGGTTTTGAATGATGTTGCCCCATCTTGTTTGCGTAAAAACATTTTTATAGTAATGGCATAAGATATTAAGTTGCAGCATGGGTTTGTACAAAACATTAAGGATAGACAGCATTAAAACAGAAACAGCGGATACGCGGACTTTTTATCTCTCCCCTGCAGATGGATTGCCCCTGCTGTACAAGCCCGGACAGTTCCTCACTTTTGTTTTCTCAAAGCCCCAGGGAGAGGAGCGCCGCAGTTATTCTATTTCTTCCACACCGGCTTTGCATGAGCCATTGTCTATCACTGTAAAGCGCTTGGACAACGGCGAATATTCACGCAAACTTTTTGATCTTGCTAAGCCAGGAGATTTGCTCACTACCGCTGGTGCGGCAGGCTTTTTTGTGTTGCCAGATAATGTCAATGATTATAAAGAAATTTTTTTCATGGCTGCCGGAAGCGGCATAACACCCATATTGCCGCTGATAAAAACCTTGTTGTACCTGCATCCGCAGGTAAGGGTGATACTTATATATAGTAACCGCTCTGCTGCCAGCACTATTTTTTATGATGCGTTGCAGCAATTGCAGAAAGATTTCCCCGATCGCCTGGTGATTGAATTTCTATTTAGTACGGCCGTTAATTTAGAGAATGCCCGTCTTAGCAAATGGTTATTAGGAAGGTTGCTAATGCAATTAAGAAAAGCAGAAGTTCAGCACTCATTATTTTATACCTGTGGCCCTTTCGATTATATGCGAATGGTTTCCATAGAATTATTAGAAAGCGGTATTCCATTGCAACATATCAGGAAAGAACATTTTGTGGTGCTTAAAATGGAATCGAAAGTAATGCCACCAGATTTACACAAACATGACATTACACTTTACATCGGCAGGAAAAAATTTCAGTTTGCAACTCAGTATCCGCAAACCATATTGCAGGCTGCAAAAAAAGAAGGTATTGCATTGCCTTATAGCTGTGAGTCTGGCCGCTGCGGAAGTTGTGCTGCTATCTGCACGCATGGTAAGGTGTGGATGAGTTATAACGAAGTATTGATGGATGATGAAATAGATCGAGGCAAAGTACTCACTTGCACAGGCTATCCTATCAATGGAGGCATTGTGTTGCGTTATGAAGTCTAACTAATAATGTGATCAGCAAAATATTTTTTCCCTCTCTTAAAATAACGATCTTTCGCGAGAGTAAAATTTGTCTCAAACAACAATAGCAAAACAGACGGCACGATGAAATTCATTAAGATAAAATAAGAATATAAAATAACTTTTAATATCCCTCTCCCTGAATGTAACAAAGCGTTCCGGGATTTTTTTTATACCGACCAATCCTGGTAGTGCTATAATTTCTTCCAATTATGCTCGATTCAATTTCCTGCTATGCAATAAAAATATACAGGCACAGACAACCTGTTTACATGTATGCTCGTAGTAATTAATTGAACTGCATTGCTGGTTTAAATTAATGATATGAAAAGAAAGACAATGCGTGTAACTGGTTTACTATGCCTGTTATGTATTGCTATTGGCGCGGCTATCGTATACAGGATGTACAATAAACCCCACCGGTCTGCCACAACCGAAAAAGCCGTTTCGCTGACAGCGGCTCAACTAGCCGATGAATATGAAAAAGATGAAGCGGCTGCCAATAAAAAATATTTGGGAAATGCAGTGCAGGTTAGCGGAAAGGTAAATGAGGTAACGCTTAATCAACAGAATAAATCAGTGATTCTATTGGCTGGCGCAACAATGAGCGGTGTACAGTGTACAATGGAAGATAAGTTGCAGCCTATAAAAAAAGGAGACTCCATCATTATAAAAGGTTTTTGCAACGGGTACCTGAACGATGTTATTATAGACAGGGCGATTGTGAGCAAATAAGAAATCAATACTGTTCATAAAAGAGCTGTTATTATAACTGCTTAAAACAGCAACAACTATCAATAAAAAAATAAGGATGAAAAAAATACATTTAGTAGTAATGGCATTGTTATGCATGGAAATGGTTACTGCCCAGGAGCTTTTTGTAACAAGGCACGGACAAGTTTCATTTTTTGGAAAAACACCTTTAGAAAATATAGAAGCAGTAAATAATGAAGCATCCAGCGTATTGAATTTGCAGACGGGAGAAGTTGGCTTTGCGTTACTGGTAAAAGGCTTTCATTTTGAAAGAGCGCTGATGGAAGACCATTTCAATGAAAACTATATGGAAAGCGATAAAATGCCCAAAGCTTCTTTTAAAGGAAAAATTACCAATGCTTCTTCCATTGTGCCGGGGAAAGATGGTTCTTATGCAGTAACAGCAACAGGAGATATTACAGTACATGGCATCACTAAAACTATTACAGTGTCAGGCACCATTGTAATAAAAAATGCTGTACCGCAGTTGCTGGCAAAATTTGTAATAATGCCTAAAGATTATGGTATTAAAATACCTTCATTGGTAGCAGATAAAATTGCAGACCGAATGAATGTAAGCGTAGATTGCCAGTACGAAAAAAAATAGGCTATTTCTTCTTGTCAATGTTTTTAAAATCAGCAAATGGTATGTCCATGCATTCATAATAATTCTTCTCATCTGGCCAGGAGTAATGCCACCATTCTGTGTCAAACATTTTAAAACCATACTTCTCCATAATATCCTTTAGCATTTTGCGGTTTTGCAAAGCATCAAAAGGTAAGTTCATAAAAGTATGGTGTGCAGTATCACTAAAGTTGTCAAAACCCGTTGGCATCTGTAAGTCTTTTCCATTGTGCATGTAAATAACTGTAAGGTCTAAAGCCAGGCCACGGTTATGTCCGCTGCCTTTTTTAGGGTCTGCCACATATTTTTCATTCAACACAATCTCCCAGAATTTTTCAGTAACAGAATATGGACGATAAGCGTCAAAGATTTTCAAACCCATCCCTTTTTCATTCAGCTCCTTTTGTACCTGTGCCAAAGCTTTTACCACGGGCAACCGAACAAATGTGTAGTTGGTTTTTGCAGGATACATGTTATGTCTTAAAAAATTTTTATCTGTAGCATATTTAAGATCATATACAATGTTGGGGATAACGCTTTTTATTTCCACCATTCTTTTATTGCTGTCTGCCTGTACTGTAGCTTCATACATGGCAATATCTTTAATAACGGGCACTCCATATTTACTTAAAGGGGGTTGAACAGACTGGCTGAAAGCAGCCGCAACGGTGCAAATAAGGCAGGCAACTAAAAAAAAATGTCTGTGTGTGGGTAAATTCATTGATAAAATTTGGTTTTTTCGAAATTACGCTATCTTTTTACATAATAATATGAACCAAGAAACCCCTGCCAGATTTTTTTATCATCAAAAAATGATTTTCTGGCTTCTTATTGTCGCTTGCAGCGTGTCAGCATGCAATAATACAGAACAAAAACCGCCGCCAGAAGTAGTAGTAGTAAAAACTCCTGAAAAGATTGATGAGAAAGTAAAGGAACTCTTGCAGTCTACGCTGCAATATGTAACAGAAAACAAAGGAAAGCTAAATGACTCTGTTAGCATAAGACGTTCCGGCTTGCTGGATAGTTTTTACAGTGCAACAAGCTATCAGCCCATTTGGAGTAGTGATGAAAAATGGAATAGCCTGGCTGATTCCCTTTATGCTTTTATTGCATCGTCAAGATTGTACGGTCTTTTTACTTCAGATTATAATTTGTCTTCACTCACTAATATTCGTACAGGCATAGCTGCAGATTCTATCCATAAAAAAAATGCAGCTTTGTGGGCAAGAGCAGATTTGCTGTATACCAATGCTTACCTGGATATGGCCCGTGATCTTAAACTGGGCCGTATGAACCGCGATAGCATCTCCCTTCGCAATGATTCGCTTATTACTGACAGTGTATTTATAAAAAATTTCCAGGAGGCGCTTTCGCAAAAAAATATAAGAGGTTCTTTAGAAAAGCTGGAACCAACACTCAAAGGCTACCAGGATTTAAAATCCTCTATCGCTTCGTTTCTTGATTCTGCCAACTTTAATAAAACAACTTATGTTGTTTACCCCAATAAAGATTCTGCACAGTTAATGAAACAGGTGCAGGAAAGAATGGATGAGTTAGGCTATAATTCAACAGAAGGCGATACATCTTCGCTGAAAGAAAACATTCGTCGCTATCAGAAGCAACATAATATACCGGTAACTGGCAAAATAGGAGAAAAAACAGTTGGCAGTTTAAACAATACAGACTGGCAAAGATTTAAACGCATAGCTGTAAACATGGACCGTTACAAACTGATGGCAGACACTTTGCCACATCAGTATATCTGGGTTAATCTTCCTGGTTTTTATTTGCAGTTATGGAGTGATGATACAGTAGCGCTGGAATCTAAAATTGTATGCGGCAAACCACTTACACGCACACCGCTGCTCACCAGCAAGATTACAGATATGGTAACCTATCCGCAGTGGACAATACCAGAAAGCATTATAGTAAAAGAAGTATTGCCGGGCTTAAAAAAAGATACCAACTACCTGCGCAAAAAAGGATTTAGCCTTATTAATGACAAAGGCGATGAAGTATATTCTTCTTCTGTTAAATGGGCAAAGTATACAAAAGGTATTCCTTACAAAGTGGTGCAGGGTAGTGGAGACGATAATGCTTTAGGCGTATTGAAATTTAATTTCAGCAATAAATACGCAGTTTACCTGCACGATACCAATCAGCGTTATTATTTCGAAAGGGCTTTTCGTGCATTAAGTCATGGTTGTGTGCGTGTGCAACAATGGAACAAGCTGGCACATTTTATTATCAGCAATGATAGTACCAATGCGGCTCCTAATGTTAACACTTTTAAGTCAGATACACTTAAAGCATGGTTGTCGCGTAAAGAGAAACATGTAATAGGTGTGCGTACACGTCTGCCTGTGTACATTCGTTATTTTGGTTGTGCGGGTATAAATGGAAAAGTGAAATTTTTCGATGATATTTACAATGAGGACAAGATGTTGAGCGAAAGATATTTTGCTAACAAACCTGCTAACTAATGAGAAGCCTTGCCTGCCTGTTGTTATTTTACATGCTTGCCTGCTCTGCCCAAGGCTTTGCACAAGAGCGTCCAAAAGGAAATGTAAAAGCACATAAACAGGCTGGCGTGCAATACGGAACTGCCAGTTATTATTCCAATAAATTCCAGGGGAAAATGACTTCCGATGGGAGTCGTTACGACAAAAATAAAATGACCTGCGCCCATAATTCTCTGCCATTGGGCACATGGGTGAAAGTTACCAACCTTCGCAACAAAAAACATGTCTTTGTAAAAGTGACAGACAGGCTGCACCACAAAAACAAAAGAGTGGTAGATCTTTCCCGGGCAGCTGCTTCAAAACTGGGTTATATTAAACGCGGTCTTACAAAAGTAAAAGTAGAAGTAGCGAAACCGGAAGATATTTCGCAAATGCATTAATACCGGGAACAACTATCCTTTCTTTTCATTGCAATACATTATAGATTTAAGTCAATAAACCTATTAAAATCCATTATTTCTAAGTGAATTTTCTGGAGCAACACCCATCAATAAATATTTCACATTCTGCCAGCTACCCTTTATTTTTGCGCTCATTACCAAATACCATCTGTTATGAAGAAATTGTTGCTGATTATTCTGGTTGTGCAAGGCTTGCTGCAAACCAGTTTTGCCCAAGACAACGATTATATCAAGCGTCCTACCCTCGGTGTTAACTTCTTTTTCGACGACTTTCATGGCGGCGGCTATATTAAAGACTTTGGTTTAAGCAGGGCCATACGCGATAAGCAAATAGGTGTGTTTAAATACATGTCCCCGGGTCTTTCAATTAATTACCTCAATGGCATAAGCAAACACCTGGATTTTTCTGTAGGTCTTTCAGGTTCTTTCCTTGATTATCCAATTAAAGATAAAGCCAGCTTTGGCAATGATAATCTACTATTGGAAGGCGATGCAATGGTAAATGCTAAACTGCTTTCAGATAAATATTGGGTTACACCTTATTTAAGCGCAGGTGTTGGTGCTTCCAAATACAAAGGCTACTATGGTGCAATTATACCGGTTGGTGCTGGCATACAGGTAAATTTTTATGATGAAGCATTTCTTTTCATCAATGCCCAGCATCGTTTTGGCATCACAGAAAATACCTCCAACCACTTGTATTATAGTGTCGGTGTAGCTGGCAATATCGGCAATAAAAAACAGCCTAAAGTTGTACCTCCACCACCACCGCCGGTAATTGAAGCACCTAAAGACAGGGATGGAGATGGTGTTGTAGACAGCGTGGATGCTTGTCCGGATGTAGCGGGCCTTGCTAAATTCAACGGCTGCCCCGATACAGATGCTGACGGTATTGCAGATAAGGATGATAAATGCCCCACAGTTCCGGGTCTTGCCCGCTACCAAGGTTGCCCCATACCAGACCGCGATAAAGACGGCGTAAATGACGAAGAAGATAAATGCCCAGACCAGGCAGGTGTTGCCCGCTACCAGGGTTGCCCGGTGCCAGACCGTGATAAAGATGGCGTAAATGATGAAGAAGATAAATGCCCTGATCTGCCTGGTGATGCAGCCAATGGCGGTTGCCCCATCATCAAAGAAGAAGTAGTGAAAAAGATTGAATACGCTGCTAAAAACATCTTCTTTGCAACTGGTAAATTCACTTTACTGGCAAAATCAAACAAACCATTGAGCGAAGTAGCAGAATACCTGAATGCTAATAAAGATCTTAAATTGGATATTGACGGTTATACAGACAATACTGGTAAAGCAGACAAAAACCAGGTGCTTAGCCAGAACCGTGCAGACGCTGTGAAGAAATTTATGGTAAGCAAGGGCGTTGATGCTTCAAGGCTTACTTCTACGGGACATGGCCAGGATAGCCCTGTTGCTGACAATAAAACAGCCGCAGGACGGGCTAAAAACCGCCGTGTAGATTTACATCTTAAATACTATTAATCGTTCAACATTTTTTAAAAAGCATCCGCAACAGCGGATGCTTTTTTTGTTGGCTTTGTTTCATAAATTCACTACCTGTAAACCGACTGCTCAATTGCACAATGCAATGGCATAGCCTAAGAATAGCCCGAAAGATTATTAAAACAGTAAACAACAACAATGAAAAAAGCTGCCCTTTTGCTGATTGGCATTTTATCCATTTTTATAAGCAATGCGCAATTAAAATCTCCGGAAGAATTTTTAGGATATAAACTAGGCGACCACTTCACTCCCCACTTTAAAATAGTAAACTATGTTAGCTATATAGCAGCTCAATTGCCAGATATGGTAAAGCTGGAGAAGTATGGAGAAACCAATGAAGGCAGGCCATTGCTGCTGTTATACATTGCCACCAAAGAAAACCTGGCCAACCTTGAAAACATTCGCAAAAATAATTTGCGCCTGGCCGGGCTTGCTTTAGATAAGATGGCCGCAAGTGAAGAAACGCCCGCTATTGTATGGCTAAGTTATAACGTACATGGCAATGAGCCTTCTTCATCTGAAGCAGCCATGCTTACTTTGTACGAACTGGTAAACCCTGCCAATACACGCACCAAAGAATGGTTGAAAAATACAGTTATTGTTTTAGACCCTTGCATTAACCCCGATGGAAGAGACAGGTACGTAAACTGGGAAAACCAGGTGCAGGGAAGACATCCAAACGCAAACCCAATTTCAAGAGAACATATGGAACCCTGGCCTGGTGGCAGAACCAATCATTATAATTTTGATTTGAACCGCGATTGGGCCTGGCAAACACAAATAGAAACACAACAAAGGCTTGCAAAATACAACCAATGGATGCCGCAGGTGCATGTAGATTTTCATGAGCAGGGCTATAATGCGCCTTATTATTTTGCACCGGCAGCAGAACCTTTTCACGAAGTAATTACACCCTGGCAGCGAGAGTTTCAAAATATTATTGGCCGCAACAATGCAAAGTATTTTGATGCCAATGGCTGGCTGTATTTTACCAAAGAAAGGTTCGATCTGTTTTATCCCAGTTATGGTGATACTTATCCTACTTACAATGGCGCAATAGGCATGACCTTTGAACAGGGCGGCCATAGCCGTGGCGGCCTTGCCGTAGTAAAAGAAGATGGAGATACATTAACCCTGCATGATCGTTTATTGCATCATTTCACAACAGGCATGTCTGCTATTGAAATGGCATCCCAGCAATCTGCCCGTTTAATAAAAGAGTTTCATAAATATTTTTCTGCTGCCATACAAACACCCGCTGGTGAGTTTAAAAGTTATTTGCTGAAAGCAGATGGTACAGACCGCACAGAGCGTTTGGAAAAATTATTGAATGGAAATGGTATTGACTGGTCTTATGTAAATGCTGGCAGTTTTACTGGTCTTAACTATCAAACCGGCAAAACAGAATTGGTGAAAGCTGTTGCAGGAGATATTGTTGTAAACGCAAACCAGGCAAAAAGCAATCTTGTTAAAGTTTTGTTTGAAAGAACATCTAAGCTGAATGATTCTGCAACATACGATATTACAGCATGGTCGCTGCCGTTTGTATATGGACTTAAAGCGTACGGGTTAAAAGAATATGTAGCCGGGGTAACCAAAACAAACCCCGTAAGTACGCCTGCAGCTTTAACCACCAGCTTCGAAAATACCTATGCGTATGTTGTAAAATGGAATGGCATGAACAGTGCCCGCTTCCTGGCTGCTATGCTAAACAACGGAATTAAAGTGCGCTATGCAGAACTGCCATTTAAAATAGGGGAAGCTTCTTTTGAAAAAGGTTCGCTCATAATAACTAAAGCGGCTAATTACGGTTTTGCAAAAGATTTGGAAACAAAAGTGAAAGCGGCTGCAGCAAAGGTGTCTGTTGAATTGTTTGCTATCCCTTCCGGCTTTGCTGATAAAGGATTTGATATTGGCTCTGATAAAGTCCGCTATATACACTCACCTAAAATTGCGTTGCTGGCTGGCAAAGAAGTTTCTTCCAATGCAATGGGCGAAATCTGGCATTTCTTTGATCAGCAATTAGACTATCCTGTTACACTGATTAATGTAGATGATATTGGCAGGATGGCTCCCGGCGATTTCAATGTATTGATTGTACCAGACGGTTACTATAACATGTTTTCTCAAAAGGAAAAAAATGAACAGTTAAAGGAATGGGTGCGCAAAGGCGGTAAAATAATAGCTCTTGAAAATGGTGCCGCACAAATGAGCAATGCAGACTGGGGTTTTAAACTGAAGGGAAGCGGAGATGATAAAAAAGATAAAGACGATGCAAAAAAAGATGATTACAGCTTGCTTAAAAAGTATGAAGACCGCGAAAAGGAATACATCACTAACACTATTCCGGGTTCTATTTTTAAAGTAGAACTTGATAACTCTCATCCGCTGGCTTTTGGATATACAGATAATTATTTCACATTGAAGCAGGATGAAAATATTTATGAATTTTTAAAAGACGGCTGGAATGTAGGTATTGTAAAAAAAGATAATTACATAAGTGGTTTTACAGGCAATAAACTTAAAGAAAAATTAAAAGATGGAACCTTGTTTGGTACAATAGATATGGGACAAGGGAATGTAATATTTTTGGCTGATGATCCTATGTTTCGCAGCTTCTGGGAAAATGGCAAGCTGTTATTTTGCAATGCTGTTTTCCTGGTAGGCAATTAATAAAGGCAAAAACACAAATAGAAACACCAACGCCTCTTTTTAGTAATTGTCATTCTTATTTTAACCCAAAAACATTTGCCATGATCCGTTTTTGCTGGATTGCATGTTTACTGCCCATGTTTGCTGCTGCACAAAAGCTTTCTGATGCAGACATTCGGCAATTGAAGGCATTCAGTACAGGTGTTTTTTCTAATGAAGCCCAGGCAAAAGCAGATGCAAAGTTTTTGCTTACGGAATTAAAAGTGCAACCCATTTGGCAAAAAAGAAAAGATGGAGTATGGTTGTTTGCAGAACGAAAAGATACGGCGCATACATACCAGGTATGGCATTTTTATTTGCAGGATGCCAATACATTGCTAATGCAGATAAGTGATTTTAAAGATACCAGCAAAGCCGCTCAATTAAGCCTGGATATTAAAAAGGAGACAAACCTTGTATTGAACAATCTATTGGTAAGACATGGTTGTGAATTATACGTAAAGAAAAATAAAACCAGTTATGAGGGAACTTCTTCCGGAAAAGAATGTTTTGCTAATACACCCGGAACAGAATATGTGACGCTGAGCGCAGTATTTGCCAAAGGAACGCTTAGCTGGCAGCAAATCAGCTATGATAAAGAGGATAAAGAACTGTCATCAACAGCAAACGGCAATTACTTATTTATTAAACAGGCAATAAAGACATCGAAATAAATTTAAGGCATGAAGCAATTCTTAGTATTGTTCTCTTTGGCAATTAGCATGGGTATGGCACCTGCTGTTAATGCCCAATCTCCGCAAACACTTTCTTCTTCAGATATTTTACTGGGTATAAAAAAGTTAGGCGTTTTAGGCAGCGTATTGTATGTAGGCGCTCACCCTGACGATGAAAACACAAGACTGATTGCGTGGCTGGCGAAAGAAAAATTATACCGTACGGGTTATCTTTCACTAACACGTGGAGATGGTGGACAAAACCTGATTGGCAATGACCAGGGAATAGAATTGGGCCTGATACGAACACAGGAATTGCTGGCAGCAAGAAGAGTAGATGGGGGAGAGCAATTTTTTAGCCGTGCGTACGATTTTGGTTTTTCCAAAAGCACAGAAGAAGCTTTGCAAAAATGGGACAAGGATAAAATATTAAGTGATGTGGTTTGGGTAATTCGGAAATTTCAGCCAGATGTTATCATTACCCGTTTTCCGCAGGATAGCCGCGCAGGTCATGGACATCACTCTGCATCTGCGGTGCTGGCAGTAGAAGCATTTACCGCAGCAGCAGATCCTGCAAAATTTCCTGAACAACTAGCATTTGTAAAACCCTGGCAGGCAAAAAGGATATTGTGGAATACTTTCAGCTTTGGCAATATCAATACCACCAGCAATGATCAATTTAAAACGGATGTAGGCACGTTCAATCCTGTATTGGGAAAAAGCTATGGAGAAATTGCTGCGGAAAGCCGCAGCCAGCATAAAAGCCAGGGCTTTGGTGTGCCGGCTCAACGTGGTGCAGCATTGGAATATTTCTCTACCTGGAAAGGCGATGCTCCTCGTAATTCATTAATGGATGATGTAAATACAGGCTGGAGTCGTGTAAAAGGCGGAGATGCTATTCAACAAAAACTGGATTCAGTATTTGCGTCTTACTCCTTGTTTTACCCTGGTAAATCTGTAAAGGGGCTCGTAGAGTTATACAGCATGATAAATGCATTGGAAGATGGCTATTGGAAACAACAAAAATTAAAAGAGGTACAAAATCTTATAGAAGCTTGCAGTGGTTTATTTGCTGAAGCTACCACTTCAGAAGCGCAGTTGATACAAACAGATTCTGTGCGGATTGCTTTCTCTTTTGTAAACAGAAATGGCAATACAATCCGTCTTAAAAAGATTAGCTGGGGCGATAAATCTTTAACGCCAGATACCAATCTTGCAAGCAATCAGACTTACGTGTACGGCGCTACATTAAAGATTGCGGCTGATGTACCCATCTCTCAGCCTTACTGGTTGCAGCATGAAATGAAGGAAGGGCATTTTGAAATTAATGATCAACAACTGATAGGTAATGCTGAAAGCGCACCTGCATACAGCGCTGTCTTTTTATTGAATATAGAAGGACGCGATTTTACAGTAACAAGGCCTTTAAAACAGAAATATACAGATCCTGTAAAAGGTGAGTTGTATCAGCCTGTTGTTGTAGTACCACCGGCAGTGGTTACTCCTGATAAAAATTTATTATTGTCCGCAACAGCAGTTCCGCAAAACATGCGTGTAACTGTTCATGCCATGAAAGATATTATAAAGCCTGCAGTAAACGTGAGTGTAGTAAAAGGATGGCAGGCAGAAACGCTTAACGCCATTCCTTATGATACATTGCGCAAAGGCCAGGAGATGGATGTTGATATAAGTTTAAAGCCAATCTTAAAAGACAGGCAGCCGGGCAAGCAAGCTGTATTGGTTTCAGTTGCTTCTGGCAAGGAATTATATGCAAGCCAGCTTAAAAGCATTAAGTACGATCACATCCCCAACATCAGCTATTTCAAAACTCCTTCAACAAACTTGCTTACGCTTGACTTAAAAATAGAAGGAAAGAAAATTGGTTACATAGAAGGCGCTGGTGATTATATACCGGAAGCGTTGCAGCAAATGGGTTATGAAGTAACGATGCTTACTGATAATAATCTTGCCAATACCAATCTTGCACAATACGATGCCATCATTGCTGGTGTAAGGGCTTACAACACCCGTCCTTCTTTGATTATTTACTACAACAAACTGATGAAGTATATTGAAAATGGTGGCAACCTCATTGTTCAATACAACACTTCAGACCAGGTGGGCAATGCAAAAGCAAAAATTGGTCCTTATCCTTTTGCTATTTCAAGAACAAGGGTAACGGATGAAAATGCCACTGTAAAAGTATTGCACCCGGAAAGTCCCATTATGAATACTCCCAACAAAATAACCGATAAAGATTTTGAAGGATGGGTGCAGGAAAGAAGTATCTATCATGCCAGCAATTGGGACAGTCACTATGAAACCCTTTTTGCAATGCATGATGCAGGTGAGAATGAAGATGAAGGCAGCCTTATTACAACAAAATATGGTAAAGGAAATTTCACTTATACGGGACTGGTATTTTACAGGGAATTGCCAGGTGGTGTAGCAGGTGCATACCGCTTGCTTGCAAATCTTATTGCCTTAAATCATAAAAAAGGATTTTAAAATGGCCAGTCAGCAAAGCAGAAGAGAAATTGGTTTTATTCTTGCCATTGTATTAGGGCTTTTGTTAGGCATATTCATAAAAAGGGTAAGAATAGGTTTATTGATAGGACTGGCACTGGGCCTTCTTGCTGCCGGTATGATAAGCGGCAGAAAAAAAGGATAAAGGCCCCGATAACTGTTTGCTGCAATGCAGCTAAGCTGTATGCAAAACAGTCAATAGTGCAACAAAAAATACTCGCCCAAATAAAACGATTGTATGAGCGAAAGGCAGGAAGATAAGCCACCTTTATTTGCTACATGGACACAGTGGTATGTGTTTGTGCTGGCATTTCTTGTTTTGCTTATCATACTGTTTACATTGTTTACCAACTATTTTTCATGAGCCTTGCAGATTGGATAGTACTTGCCCTAACATTGATTGCTATAATTGCTTATGGCTTGTACAGAAGCCGTACAACAAAAGATCTGGATGGCTATTTTCTTAGTAACCGCAGTATGCCATGGTGGCTGATATTGCTGAGCATTATGGGTACGCAGGCAAGTGCTGTTACTTTTTTATCTGCACCGGGCCAGGCGTATACAGATGGAATGCGCTTTGTGCAATATTATTTTGGTTTGCCTATAGCAATGGTTTTATTGTGTGTTACATTGGTACCCATTTTTCATAAGCTAAAAGTTTATACAGCTTATGAATATTTAGAAAATCGTTTTGATCTTAAAACCAGGACACTCACTTCTTTTTTGTTTCTGTTGCAGCGAGGTGTTTCCACAGGCATCAGCATTTATGCACCAGCTATTATTCTTTCATCATTGCTTGGTTGGAATATTTACCTCACTAATATTTTCATGGGTGGCCTGCTGATTATTTATACTGTTACAGGCGGAGCTAAGGCCGTTGCATATAC
The DNA here is from genome assembly GCA_047602295.1 of Chitinophagaceae bacterium. Lineage (GTDB taxonomy): Bacteria > Bacteroidota > Bacteroidia > Chitinophagales > Chitinophagaceae > JACMLD01. The sequence continues at coordinate 1,860,716 of JASGHP010000001.1, forward strand.
ACAGCAATTGCAAATGATTATCATTTTTGCAGGCATGTTTATGGCGGCGTATATGGTTGTGCATTTATTGCCGGATGGGGTAGGGTTTGTGGACGCGTTGAAAGTGGGTGGCAGCATGGGCCGCATGAATGTAATAACCAGCGGATTTAAAGATGGAAGTTTTAATTGGAGTGATCGTTATAATATCTGGAGTGGTTTGATAGGTGGTTTCTTTTTGGCTCTCTCTTATTTTGGTACAGACCAGAGCCAGGTGGGAAGATATCTTACTGCAAAATCTTTAACGGAAAGTCGCATGGGTTTGCTGATGAATGGTTTGGTGAAAGTGCCTATGCAATTTGGAATTTTGTTATTAGGCGTATTGGTATTTACATTCTACCAGTTTAAACCGGCGCCATTATTTTTTAATGAAGTGCAGGTAAACAAAGTAGCTGCATCGCCTTATAAAGATTCTTTACAGTTATTGCAATTGCAATACAACCTGCTCTCTAAAGAAAAATCTCTTACAGTAGCAGATTGGGTGCAACAGAATAAGGCAAATGGCAATGTAAAAGAGCCAGAAGCAAAACTTAAAAAACTTAATGAGCAAACGGAAAAAGTAAGAACTGATTTTAAAGGATTGATGACAAAAGCTGGTATAGGAGGAGATAGCAACGATACCAACTATATCTTTTTGCGATTTGTAATTGATTATCTCCCCAAAGGATTAATTGGTTTATTGATTGCGGTAATCTTCCTGGCAGCATGGGGTAGTATTGCCGCTGCTTTAAATTCATTGGCATCCTGTACTGTTATTGATTTTCATAAAAAGTTTATAAAGAAAGATTGCACGGAAGAAGTTGATTATAAAACATCACGCTGGTATTCATTTGCATGGGGTATATTTTCCATAGTGATAGCCATGTTTGCAACTAATATGGGCAGCTTAATAGAAGCAGTGAATGTATTAGGATCATTATTCTATGGTGTAATACTAGGCGTTTTTTTAGTGGCATTTTATTTAAAGAAAGTACAAGGCAATGCAGTTTTTATTAGTGCAGTAGTAATAGAGTCGTTTGTAATTTGGGTTTTCATTTTCTGGAAATCGTCTATTGGCTTTTTATGGTTGAATGCAATAGGGGCATTAGGTGTTATTATTTTAGCTTTATTGCTACAAACTTTCTTCAATAAAAAAACGGCAACTGTATAGCTGCCGTTTGTAAAACTGATTCAATAAATTATTTCAACTTAGCCAATAGTTTTTCGTTCAGTGTAACATAATCTGAATTTTTTCCTTCCTGTGCAGCTTCCTTAGACTTCATGGCTGTTTCTCTTGCTTCTTTTGTTTTGCCCAATTTAGCAAGGCAGTTGGCTTTTTGATAAAGCACCCAATATGCTTTTGGATCTTGCTCAGCAGCTTTATTGTACCATGCTAATGCCTGGTTCAAATCTTTTCCATTGTCCATGTAGTAAGCAGCGGCGCTGAAATAAGGAAACTTATCATCTTGTGGCAATTCTTTAATCTGTGCCATTATCTTTCCATCAATTTCTGTTTTTATGGGAAGAACAACCATTGTTTTATCCCATAAAAGGTAAAGGTTGGCAGTGCTTGCTTTTACTTCATCAAATTGCATCATGAAAGATTCAATAATTTCATTCATGTGAATAGGAGTGGCTTTTACTCTCACCACATCTTCAGATTCTTTGTAAGCAGCAGGAGATGTAACATCTGTTTGTTTAGTAATGATCAAAGTCCAACTGCTGGCGTCTGGTATGCTTAACAAGCCATACTTACCTGCAGGAATTTTTGTACCGCCAATGATTACTTCATCAGAAAAAGTAAGTGTGGTGGCACCATTAGCCCCAGTACGCCATACTTTTCCATAAGGCACCAGGTCTCCAAAAATTTTACGGCCTTTTACATTAGGGCGTGAATAAGAGAGTTCAATGGAACCCAGTCCGAAATCTTGTTTAATAGTTTGTGTAGAACTTGGGGCGGGTGTACGCAGTTGGGCAGAAAGGCTGAGCATAGAGCCACCCAAACAAAACGCAAGCAGTAATCTTTTCATAATCGTAAAATTTAGGAAGCAAAAATACGGGAAACTGTAAAGCGCAGATGTGAATTTTAGTAAGTGGGGTAACAATGACATAGAAAGAAGAGTGCGATCTTAGGTTTGTGTCAGCGATTCACAAGGAAGTCAAGTTTGTACTTGAACTTTAAAATCGCAGCAATTTAAAACTTGACTTCCTTCTAAGAGGCATGCTACACAGGATGCTGAGGCTGCAAAAAGATATACAGTACAAGAGTGCGACGCAACGATGCTTAATAGTGGTACCAATGCCTGGTCAATAAAAATTTTACTTGAGAAAAATACTTCCTAGAATTTTATTGCCACCGTAGCAATAGCTTTTTTACCCTTCAATAATTTCCACTTTGGTCCATCGCGCAGCAGGCGAATGGCTTCTGCATCCAGGTCTTCATCCAATGATTGATCAATGTTGAAATTATTGATCCATTTGTTGTGTACTTCAAATGATACTATAACAGTACCGTGTATATTTTTTACATCTTCTGGTATGCGTTTACTTTTTTCGATGTAAGCATTGAATGCGGGCCATCCATCAACCGGCTCTGCATCCATAATTTTTACAGAAATATCCTGCACGTTTTTTTCTTTTCTGGCAGCGCCATTGCTTTGCACAACTACGTCCCGATCGGCGGGCGGTGTAGGTTTCAACACTATCTGGTTGAGTGAAGCTTTATTTCTCCAGATAGCCTGCTGTGTTTCAAAACCGTCTGAGGCAATGGACACCTTCATGGTAGTATCCGGCGCATTAAAAGAGAAATAGCCAAGTTGATTGGTTTGTGTGGCTACATTCAGGTTAGGTATCTGCACCAAAGCATTGGCCACCGGATGATTCGCTTTGTCTACAACAGTACCATTATAGGTGTTTGCAAACTTATTGTTATCAAAACTGCTGCGGTTATAGCTATAAGATTTATCGTCGTTTACCTGGAAGCTTTTTGCCCTCAACGTTTTTTGATCTAAACTTATATTGCCCGCTCTCTTCTTTGCTTCATCAAGCTTTGCTACCTCTTCTTTTTTATATTGAACACTATCACCCGTTGCCAATGACTCTTTTCGTTTTTCAACAGGCGACTCAGCAACGGAAGCAACCGGCGCTGATGCAGGTGGAGCTGCAATTACAGACTCAGCATCTTTATCTTCGGTTAACGTACTTTTTTCTTCGGCTACAGCATTTCCTATAGCAGGTTTAGATGCTTTTGGTTTGTTGATGGCTACCAATGTGCTGCTGTCTGTAAGAATGGTGCTATCTGCTTTTGCAATAGCGCTATCATTGTTTGTTACAGTAGCAGCCGGACTATTGTCTGCTTTATTTTTTGCAAGCCCATCGTCGTTACTGCTTTCTTTTTTTCCATTCATCAACGTGTATACCAAAGCTGCGCCAGCTATTACAAGAAATACTGCAGCTATCTTCCACCAGCCAAAACCTATGGTTTTGACTGTATCTTTTTCATTCACCCTTTCTGCCAATCGTTGCTTTAATATATCTACGTCACTGGAAATATTGCTTCGGCCAGGCAATGTCTTTTCTTCATAACCCTCCATCGCATCAGCCAAAAATGGATCATCCAATGCCGCTTTTTCCATAGCATGGCGCTGTTGGGCAGAGAGTTCTCCCTTCCAGTATTTTTCAATATCTGCTGCTGTATAATTAATATGGTCCTCTTGTGGGTTCATAGTAATATCAGGCACTCATTTTATCCATGCAGATTTTTAAATTTCTTCTGCCGTTTTGTATCAGGCTTCTTACTTTTTTCCAATCGTATCCTGTCATCTCCACAATTTCATTATAACACTTCTGCTGCAGGTAAAACAACTGAACCGTTTGCTGTTGTTCTTCGGACAATGTTTGCAAACAGCGCTCCAGTTTTTTAAATTCAGCTTCTTTCTGCAATTCACCGTTCAGATGCAATTCTTCGCTGTTTTGCATAATATCGGGATCAATAGAAACCGTTTTTTTATTCTTCTGGCTGCGCAAATGCATCAGGCAGTGGTTTTTAGCCAGGGTATACAACCAGCTTTTAAAATTCTCTACCTCGTGTTTTTTTAGCTTAACAATCAGCTCTTCAAAGATTTGCATCACCGCATCTTTTGCAATTTCCTGGTCTGTTAAATATTTCAAACAAACGCCGTATACCAGTTCCATATAACGCTGGTATAAGCTGCCCAATACCTGCAGGCTACCATTTTGTTGGTAAGCAAGCACCAGGTCTTTATCGCTGGTCGCCGGGTCTGATATGTTCTTTATAAATGCCACAATAGAAGCAGTCGGCAAAATAGTGCAAAAATTTTTATAGGCCGTGTGCAATTTTTAAAATGGCTGCATCCAGCTTTTGGCAGCCATAAAAAATATTACAAACAACAAAAAAATAATTATGAAGTATTTAATGCTAAGCAGCCTTGCGGTCATATTCAGCCTGCTGTCCATTCATACGGTTAATAGTTTTACCGTGCAGGGTAAAGTTACAGACGAGAAAGCAAATGGTATTATTGGAGTAAGCATTACTGAAAAAGGAACTAAAACAGCAACCGTAACGGATGCCCAGGGAAACTATACAATTACAGTAAGCGGTGAAAAAGCGGTATTGCTGTTTTCTTACGTTGGGTATGACACCAAACAGGTTCCGGTAAAAAGAAATACTGTTATTAATGTTTCTTTAAAGCCGTCAGTGCATGACCTGGATGAAGTGGTGGTAGTTGGGTATGGTGTAGTTCATAAAAAAGATATGACGGCAAGTGTTGCAACTATTGCTGCCCCCAATGCTTCAAATTTTTACAAAAGCTATAATTATTCAACTCCTTTACAAGGCAGGGTGGCAGGTGTGAGTATTAACAGCAAGGAAAGAAGAAATACAACAAATGCATGGGGCTATAATAACGGTTTGATTGATGACAAATCATACAATACCGAAGATTATGATGCTATTGTTGAAAACAGGTTTCTGAACGTAAAGGAAAACGCATTGTCTACTTTTTCTATAGACGTGGATGCAGCTTCTTATAGTAATGTGCGCCGTTTTTTGCAAGATGGGCAGTTGCCACCAGCTGGTGCCGTTAGAACAGAAGAGTTGATCAACTATTTTCATTACGATTACCCACAACCTACAGGCGAAGATCCTTTTTCTATTAATACAGAAATGGCACCATGCCCCTGGAACAATAATCATAGACTTGTATTGGTAGGATTGCAAGGCAAAAAAATACCCGTAGATAAATTGCCAGCGTCCAATATTGTTTTCCTGATAGACGTCTCCGGTTCTATGATGGAAGAAAACAAATTGCCATTGGTAAAAACTTCTATGAAACTATTGGTAGATCAATTGCGTGAGCAGGATAGAATATCACTGGTTACTTATGCCGGCAATGCAGGCCTGGTATTGCCTCCTACAAGCGGCGCCAATAAACAAACTGTAAAAGATGCTATTGATAAACTGGAAGCCGGTGGTTCTACTGCAGGTGGTGCAGGTATACAACTAGCATACAAAACCGCCAAAGAAAATTTTATGAAGAATGGTAATAACCGCGTCATATTATGTACAGATGGAGATTTCAATGTAGGTGCCAGCAGTGATGACGAATTGGTAAGCATGATTGAAAATGAAAGAAAGAGCGGAGTGTTTCTTACTGTACTGGGTTATGGTATGGGCAACTACAAAGACAATAAAATGGAGAAGTTGGCAGACAAAGGCAATGGCAACCATGCATACATAGATGGCTTAAGTGAAGCAAAGAAAGTTTTGGTGAGCGAGTTTGGCGGCACACTGTTTACCATTGCGAAAGATGTAAAACTGCAGGTAGAATTTAATCCCAACAAAGTACAGGCATACCGTTTAATTGGTTATGAAAACCGCTTGCTGAATAAAGAAGATTTTAACAATGATAAGAAAGATGCAGGTGAATTGGGTAGTGGCCATACCGTAACAGCTTTGTATGAAGTAATACCCACTGGTGTAAAAAATGAATTTGCAGAAGGCGTAGATAAATTGAAATATCAGCAACAAATAAATGCAACACCTGCTGCTGGCTCTAATGAAATAATGACTATTAAGTTCAGGTATAAAAAACCAGATGAAGATGTAAGCAAACTGATTGAGCACCCTGTAATGGACAATCCATTTGGAATTGCTAATACATCTGCCAATTTCCGCTTTGCAGCATCTGTAGCAGAGTTTGGAATGCTGTTGCGCAATTCTGAATTTAAACAAACTGCTTCTTACAATAGCGCATGGAAACTGGCTAAAGATGCATTGGGCAATGATGAAGAAGGCTACCGCAGCGAATTCCTGAAACTATTGAAGAATGCGCAATCTATTGCAAAGAATAGCAAGAAACCCGTGGATGAAGAAGATGACGATGATGAGGATGTAAGCATTCGCAAAAAATAAGCAATACCATTAAACCCATCACCTGTCTGGGCACAAGCCCGGGCAGGTGATATAAAAAAACTGCAGTATGAAACAACAATTACAATTGCATATACCAACACCTTGTCATGAAAAATGGGATCATATGTCGCCTACAGAGCAGGGAAGATTTTGTATGTCTTGCAACAAAGAAGTGATTGATTTTAGTTTGATGAGTGATAAAGAAATTCTCGCACATATTTCAAAAGCCAGCAGTAATATTTGTGGAAGAGCTTCGGAAGATCAGTTAGGACGCACCATACAGGCGCCAGTGGAAAGGAGATATTCATTTAAATATTTCTGGAGTGTATTGATTACATCATTTTTAATTTCTAATAAATCATCAGCACAGGTAAAGCCACCAAAAGATAACACTGTGTCAAACCCGGTAGAAGCAAACCGTAATAATAAGCCTGTTGTTATTAGAATGGGAATGGTGAGTTCTGCGAAACAGGATATAAACCTTGAATTGAGAGGTAGAGTAATAGACCAGGATGGTAAGCCTATTCCTTATGCTTCTGTAATATTGAAAGGAACAAACAATGGTATTGCCGCAGACAGCAATGGCATATTTGTATTAAACACGATCGAAAGTGTTGATAACATTGAATTGACAGCAAGTTCTGTTGGGTACTTGCGTGATACGCTTAGCTTAGCAAATACAACCAACATAAATGACATACAAATTCATGGCGATAAAATACGAGTGTTGTTAAGGGATATGCAATTAAAAGTTGCTTCATTGGGTGAAGTAGTAGTGAGAAGCGAAAGCTATTCTCGCAGATATGGGGGATTGATGGCTGTAAGCTGTATAAGATATTCCTATTTAGGCAAAATTAAAGATACCCTTACCGGCAATCGCCCAATAAAAGTGCATCCCAATCCAATAAATAGAACCAGTGTGTTTAAAATTGAGTTCAACCTAAAAGATATGGGCGAATATAATCTGCAATGTGTTGATGTAAGCGGTAGGGTAATTCATACAAGAATGCTGAACATCGCTTTTAAAAATCAGCTTGAAAATTTTGATGGCAATATGTTTAACACTGCAGGAACTTATTTTGTCAATATAAAAAGTAAACAATCAGCAAAGATGTTTACAACAAAATTAATGGTACAATAACTTGCTTATTGCATCAACAAGTAGAGCGTCATTATACTAAATACTACATACTGTATACTATCATCTATTTAAACGCCGGATGAAAATTTTGTAATGTCTTTCTTAAGTACTCTCTATCAAGGTGGGTGTAGATTTCTGTGGTAGTAATGCTTTCATGTCCCAGCATTTCCTGTACTGCCCGCAAGTCTGCACCGCCTTCTACCAGGTGCGTGGCAAAAGAATGGCGCAATGTATGTGGCGAAATATTTTTAGTAATGCCCGCCATTTTTACCAATTCCTTCAGCATTAAAAAAATCATTACGCGGCTAAGCTTGCTGCCACGCCGGTTTAAAAAAAGAATATCATCGTTGCCCGGCTTAACGGGTATGTGTACCCGAATATCGTTTCTGTAAATGCCAATGTATTTAACAGCGCTTCGGCCGATGGGCACCAGCCTTTCTTTATCACCCTTACCCAATACTTTTATAAAACCCACATCAAGATAGAGGTTAGAAATTTTTAGGTTCACCAATTCGCTTACCCGCAACCCACAACTGTACATGGTTTCTAATATGGCTTTGTTGCGGCCGCCTTCTGCTTTGCTAAGATCGATTTGTGCGATGATGGCCTCTATCTCTTCGAAAGTTAAAACATCCGGTAATGCACGTTTTAGTTTGGGGGCTTCCAATAGAACCGTGGGATCTGTTTTGCAGATATGTTCCAGCAGGCAATATTTATAAAAACCACGTAGCCCGGAAATAATGCGGGCCTGAGAAGTAGCCGTCATGCCCAGTTCTGTAATAAAGCGGAGAAAATCCTGCAGGTCTTTTAATTGTACATCTTGCGGAGCAACCATGTTTTGCTGGCTTTGCAGAAACTCTGTAAGCTTATCCACATCACGCAGGTAGGCTTCTACAGAATTGTCTGAGAGCGATTTTTCTAACTGTAAGTATGCTTTAAACCCTTTTTTATATGGTTCCCACATGTAGCTTGCTGTAAAGTGAATGATTGTTGCTGATATGCCTTATTTTCGATTTCCAAAATTGAATAATAAAAACGATATCTGGAACATAAGAATATGCAATTGGTAAACCTGCGTTCATTTAAACAAAAGGTAAGGCACAACCGCAGAAGGTTGCGTCTCTTCCTGGCAAGGCTCGAAAAAAATCCGCCTAAAGATCTTAAGCAAATAAGCATCGAAGCAGACAAACAAACCTGGCAGGAAGTGGATTGCCTTAGCTGTGCCAATTGCTGCAAAACCATGACGCCCACTTTTACGCCGGAAGATATAAAGCGTATTGCTGCGCATCTCAACATGAAGCCAAAAGCATTTAAAGACAAATGGCTGCAAAAAGATAAAAAAGATGGCGATTGGGTAAACGTGAAACAGCCTTGCCAGTTCTTAAACCTGCAAGACAATAAATGTTCTATCTATGAAGTACGCCCGGCAGATTGCTCCGGGTTTCCACATCATACAAAGAAAAAGCTAACGGATTATGTACACGTGTACAAACAAAATGTAGAGCTATGTCCTGCTTCTTACACATGGGTAGAGAAGATGTTGAAAATGATGAAAGAGAACGGGAAGTTGTAAGTGATAAGTTGTAAGTTTTAAGTTGTAAGGTAGGGCTAGTGGTGAGTGGAAAGTGGCTAGTGGGAAGAGGCGAAGCGAAAGGACTTAAAACCTACCACTTAAAACTTATAACTACAAATAAACGTCTTCTATAAAAAAATATTCAAGTGCTTCTTTTGTGGGCATATAAATAGACAGCACATCGTATTGCACTCTTTTCCATTGGGGGTATTGTTCCTGGAAAGCTTCACCTGCTTTCATCAGGTTGATGATCTTTTTCTTATCAACACTTTCTTCCGGCTCTCCAAATTTTTTACTGCGGCGTGTTTTTACCTCAATAAAATGCAATACTTCTTTTAGATGGCAAATAATATCCACTTCGTAATAAGAATGCCGCCAATTGGTATGCAGCAGGGTATAGCCTTTATTGCTAAGCCATTGAACGGCCAGTGCTTCACCCGCTGCGCCTAATGCATTGTGGTCTGCCAAGTCTTTGCTTTTTTTTTATTATTTTACCGTCCTTAAACAACCAACCGGTTATCTTAAAAATTATGAGCGATAAAAATAGCATATTCAGGCTTACAGGAAAAGTACAACATTACCAATGGGGCGGTTATGATTATATACCAAAATTATTAGGTATGAACAACGACCAACACCAGCCCTTTGCCGAGTATTGGTTGGGTGCACATGACAATGCACCTGCGCAGTTAACAGATGGCAGCGGATTAAATGATCTCATAAAAAAGCAACCTGCACACCTGGGAGATGCCGCACAAAAAAAATTCGGTCGTTTACCTTACCTGCTAAAAATACTGGATGTAAAAGATATGCTTTCTATACAAGTGCATCCCAGCAAAAAAGCAGCCGAACAGGAGTTTGCAGATGAAAATAAAAAAGGCACACCACTAAATGCAGGACACCGCAATTATAAAGATGATAACCATAAGCCAGAGCTAATGATGGCTTTGAGCGATTTCTGGTTGCTGCATGGTTTCCAGGAACCTAAAAAATTGAAGGCTACGCTTGCTGCTGTGCCAGAGTTAACATTCCTGCTGCCGGTTTTTGGGGAGAACAATTATAAAGCGCTATATGAAAATGTAATGACAATGGATCAGGCAGAAGTAAATAAGGTTTTGCAACCTTTACTTGATCACATTATTCCGTTATACAAAGCAGATAAACTGCAAAAAAACAATCCTGATTTTTGGGCAGCCCGTGCAGCCCTAACTTTTAATGTAGGTGATAATATCGATCGCGGCATTTTTTCTATCTATCTTTTCAATGTGCTTAACGTAAAACCAGGTGATGCTGTTTTCCAGGATGCAGGTCTTTTACATGCTTACCTGGAAGGACAGAATGTAGAGATAATGGCCAATAGCGATAATGTATTGCGTGGCGGATTAACACCTAAACATATAGATGTTGCAGAGTTGTTGAAGCATGTGGTATTTGAACCTACTATCCCCAACATTCTGAAGGGGGATACGGTTAGTGCAGCAGAGCGGGTATTTAAAACACCAGCACCGGATTTTGAATTGAGTAAAATATTATTAACGCCTTCATCAGAAACGCAGTTGAATATTGCTTCAACAGATATTTTCTTGGTGTTGTCTGGTAAAGCCACTGCAAGTACTGCAACAGATAGGCAAGAGTTTACAAAAGGAGAGGCCTTTGCAGCCGTAAGTGGTTCAAGCATTAAAATTGATTCTGCGCAAGGTGCTGAGATTTACAGGGCCTCAGTGCCGGGATAGGCGAGTGGTGAGTGTGGCATTGTCCGTGAAAGCTTTTATTTTAGCCTTCTGCCCTAAACCTTAATCCTTATACCTTTTAACGCCTTTTTTTGCTATTTTTGCTGCATACAACTTTTGATATGAAGTCTAACAAATCACTCATCCTTACATTGCTTGCTCTCATTGTTATTGCAGCATTATACCGTATTATACCAAATCGCCCCTGGGGGTTTGCTCCGCAGATAGCGATGGCTGTTTTCGGCGGCGCAGTTATAAAAGATAGAAAATGGGCTTTTGCACTGCCTGTGTTCTCAATGTTTTTATCAGATCTTTTGTATCAGGGTTTATATAGCGCAGGCATCACCAGCATTTATGGTTTCTATGATGGTCAGTGGCTCAACTATGTATTGTTTGCGTTAATGGTGTTTATCGGCTTTGCTATTAAAAACAAGATTACAATTATAAATGTAGTTGCAGCATCTTTGGGTGCGGCAGTTGCATTCTTTTTATTGTCAAACTTTATTACTTGGAGCGGTTTAATGGGTGCAGAGCTGCGTGGGCTTAATCGTCCTTTTACTTTTAGCGGTTTGTTACAGGCTTATGCAGATGGAATTCCTTTCTTTAAAGGATCATTAGAAGGCACACTGTTTTTTGCAGCTATTTTATTTGGCACTCATTATTTACTTACAAAGAACAATACTGCTGCTACTGCAGCACATGCATAAACACATTTTCCCTATGTGTTAGATAGAAAGCCACTCTGATAACCGAGAGTGGCTTTTTTGATTTTCTAAAAGAGATTTAGTTAGTTGTCTGCTTCATATCCTTCATCTACAGCCAGGTTGCCACCATCTGCAGCAGTGGTAGCCAATACATCGCAGCGGTTATTGTATGCATTGCTGGCATGCCCTTTTACCCAAACAAATTTTATGTTGTGCTTGCGGCTAAGCGCATGATATTGCAGCCAGAGATCTTTGTTTTTTTTACCTCCTTTAAAATCTGTTGCAATCCAGTTTTTCAACCAGCCTTGTTCCACTGCTTTTACTACATACTGGCTATCGCTATAAATGGTTATGCTTACTCCTTCTTTTTTCAATGCTTCCAATGCTTTTATCACTGCAAGCAATTCCATCCGGTTATTGGTTGTTTTTTTATAACCACCCGATAATTCTTTTTCGGTGCTTCCCCATTTTAAGATAGCACCATAACCACCAGGGCCAGGATTACCACGAGAAGATCCATCTGTATAAATAATTAATCCGTCTGCAGCCATGTTTTATTTTTTTATGAAACCAGCATTATAACATATCCCAACATCGTTGTGTCACTCCCTTGTACAGCATATCTTTTTTGAGCTATTCAAGTTTGCGTTTCGAGTCTGAGACTCGTAAGAACATAGTAGGTGCGAGGTCAGAGACTTCTTACATCAGTATATGCTATCATTTTTTTGATCTATTCTTAGTCTATGCATTCCCACATTTCTACTTGAATTAATCATAGCAATCATGATAATCATAATAATCTGCGTTCTATGTTCTGAGCAAACGCATTTTCACATTTCCACATTCATCACATTTCCCACATTATTTTTAGATTTCTATTTCCCCTCTCAAATAAGTAACAGCAGTGCCACTCATTAACACACGATCTCCTGCAAGCTCGCAATCCAAATAACCACGCCTTGCAGAAAGCTGTATTGCCTTCATGCTTGTTTTATTCAATTGCTTGGCCCAGTAAGGGACAGTAATGGTATGTGCAGAGCCTGTTACAGGATCTTCATCTATGCCACTTTGCGGGTAGAAGCAGCGTGATACAAAATCTGCATCATCTCCTTTTGCTGTAGCAATTACACCGCGGCAGGGAGTTTGCGCCAATGTTTTAAAATCTGGCTTTAATGCTTCAATTGCTTTTTGCGAAGGAAGCACCACCATATAATCGAAAGAGGTTTTAAAAACCGGGGAAGGATCAATGCCTAATCCTTCAAAGATGCCAGCCGGCACGTCTGTTACCTGCTCTGGCGGGTTGGCCGGAAAATCAAGCATCAGTTTGCCATCATTGCGTTTGGTTACTTTTAACGGCCCGCTCTTTGAATGAAAAATAATAGTATCACCTTTATGACCAAGTATGGTAAATAAAATGTGTGCAGACGCAAGTGTTGCATGTCCGCAAAGTTTTACTTCTGTACCAGGTGTAAACCAGCGTATGTGGTAATCGTTGTTGTCTTTTACGAGGTAAGCGGTCTCACTCAGGTTATTTTCAACTGCTATTTTTTGCAAAAGTTCATCACTTAGCCAATCGTTTAAAGGGCAAACAGCAGCAGGGTTGCCACCGAATAATTTATCTGTAAATGCATCTGCCTGGTATATTGGTATCGTCATATTTATTAGTTGTAAATTTTAAGTATCAAGTTGTAAGTTTTATGTGTTAAGTTTTAAGTGCTCTATGTGCAGTTTGGTGTTATTATTTTTGTTGAACCTTACAACATTGAAGAACATAACACGTAACACACACAACACCTAACACAAAAATCATCAAACCTGCATTACACCTGTTTTAAATGCCGGTATCTCAGGATTGTGATTGGCTGCTTTGATAGATTCAATAATTATTTTTCTTGTATCTGCCGGATCAATTATTCCATCCACCCAAAGCCTTGCAGCAGCATAATAAGGACTTGTTTGTTTTTCGTATTTGCTTTTTATTTCGTTCAGTATTTTTTGTTCTTCTGCTTCTGTAACAGTACTTCCTTTCGCTTTCATAGCGGCTACCTGTATTTGCAATAAAGTTTTTGCAGCCTGGTCGCCACCCATAACTGCAATCTTAGCTGTAGGCCAAGCATAAATAAAACGCGGATCATAAGCTTTGCCACACATGGCATAATTGCCTGCACCAAATGAATTGCCAACAATGATTGTAATCTTGGGCACTACAGAGTTTGCAACGGCATTCACCAGTTTAGCGCCATCTTTTATAATGCCACTGTGTTCGCTGCGGGAGCCTACCATAAAACCGGTAACGTCTTGCAGAAATATTAATGGAATTTTTTTCTGGTTGCAGTTCATAATAAAACGGGCTGCTTTATCTGCACTGTCATTGTAGATAACGCCACCCAATTGCATCTCACCTTTTTTGTTTTTTACAATCAGGCGTTGGTTGGCAACAATACCCACAGCCCAGCCACCAATTCTTGCATAGCCGCATACAATAGTTTTGCCATAATCTTTTTTGAAAGGATCAAAAGAAGATTCATCTGTAATGCACTCAATGATCTCCGTTATATCGTAAGGCTTTGTATTGCCCTCAGATAAAATGTTGTAGATATCCTGTTTGCTTTTCTTTGGTTCCTTACTTTCAATTTTATCGAAGCCCGCTTGCTCTTTGTTGTGGCCCAGTTTGGAAACAATTTTCTTTACCTGGTCCAGGCATTCCTGTTCAGTAGCAAATTTATAATCGGCAATGCCGCTTAGTTCTGTATGTGTAGCTGCACCGCCCAACGTTTCTGCGTCTATGTCTTCACCAATAGCCGCTTTTACCAAATAAGGTCCTGCAAGAAAAATTGATCCATTGCCTTCTACCATTAGGGTTTCATCGCTCATGATAGGCAGGTATGCGCCACCTGCTACGCATGCGCCCATTACGGCAGCTATTTGCGTAATACCCATTGCACTCATCTTTGCATTGTTGCGGAATATTCTTCCAAAATGTTCTTTGTCCGGAAAAATTTCATCCTGCATTGGCAGGAAAACACCGGCACTGTCTACCAGGTAAATAACCGGTAAATGGTTTTCCATGGCTATCTCCTGCATGCGCAGATTTTTTTTGCCGGTGATAGGAAACCATGCACCTGCTTTTACCGTTTGATCGTTCGCTACTACTACACATTGTCTTCCGCTTATGTAACCAATACCCGCAACAGTACCGCCGCTGGGGCAACCGCCAAACTCTTCATACATTTCATAGCCTGCAAAGGCCCCTGTTTCTATAAAAGGCATGTTGGCATCGCAGAGGTATTCAATTCTTTCGCGTGCAGTTAGCTTCTTTTTTTCACGTTGCTTCTCAATAGCTTTTTTGCCGCCGCCTAAAGCAACTGTCGCAAACTTTTGCTGCAGTTGACTAAGCAACAGTTTCATGGCGTCTTCATTTTTATTAGATTCTATATTCATGCAGGCGGCTTTATTTATATCAGCAAAAATATGGGTTTGCTGCCGCTTGAAAAATATCCAATAGAACACAGACTTTCTGGATTGGGCAGATGATAACAGATTTGTTTTGCAGTCCATAAACTTCTATTTTAACAATGAGTTTTTGCACATTCACCACCATTACTCTTAAAAAAATAAAAGAATCTTATAAATCCATTCCATCATAATAATCTGCGTTCCACTAATTTTGAAACCATGAACCGGAAAAAGAAATTATGGCTGTGGCTGGCAGCATTGGCAATTGTAATAAGGGTGATAGCTTTTTTTCCTGCGGTAGTAGAGCGGTATTATTCCAACGGTGCGTATCCGTTTATATCGGGTTTGCAAAGAATATTATTTGGATGGATTCCTTTCAGCATTGGCGATATAGTATATGCCATTGCAGCTATTTATCTGCTGGTAAAATTGTTTGTTTTCTTAAGAACTATATTTAAAAGAAAAGCTGATAAACTTTTTTGGAAGCGATGTTTGTCGTGGTTGATAACTGTGGTATTGGTGGTGTATGTGGTGTTTAATATTTTATGGGGATTGAATTACAACAGGCTTGGCATGGCGCACCAGTTGCAATTGCAAATGAAACCATATACTACAGAAGAATTGAATGAAGTGATGAACACAATTGTAAAACGATTGGATAGCACGCATGTGCAAGCTTTGCAAACAAGGGATGTTTACTTTAATAATAAAGCACTTTTTGCAGAAGCGTATAATGATTATCAATTGACGAAACCACAAAACCCACAGCTTACTTATCGTATAAAAAGTGTAAAGCCTTCTTTGTTTACATACCTGGGCGATTATCTTGGTTATACCGGTTATTACAATCCTTTTACAGGAGAAGCGCAGGTAAATACAACGGTGCCGGTTTTTGTGAGGCCTTTTACTACTTGTCATGAAATGGGGCACCAATTAGGATATGCAAAAGAGAATGAAGCAAACTTTGCAGGATATTTATCTGGCAAATCTTCAAAAGACCCTGCGTTTACTTATTCTGTTTATTTTGAACTGTACAATTATGGCATTCGTGAATTGTATGGAAGGGATAGTGTTTTGGCCAAAGCATTGATTGCAAGAAAACCTTTACAGGTAAAAAAAGATATTCTTACACTCAGGGCATTTTTTGCTTCTTATGAAAACCCGATTGAACCTTATATACGCAAGTTGTATGGGCAATATTTAAAAGCAAATGAGCAACCGTCTGGGATGCAGAGCTATAATGAGGTTATGGCTTTTTTGGTAGCGTATTATAAAAAGTATGGGGAAGGGGAGTTGTAAGTTTTAAGTTGTAGGTGCTAAGTCCTTTTGCTTCGCATTTGATGGATGAGCAATTGCCTGAACTGTTCGTCTCAAAAGGACTTAAAACTTATCACTTAAAAATTACAACTTTTTCTGGTATACCAATTGATATTTTATGATTAGCGGATTTTAATTGTCTGCACTTATTATGAACAATACAACAAAACTGATATTATCAATTGTACTAACCGTAGGTATTGGTTTGCTGGGCGGCCTGTTTACTGCACCTGAAATACAGGGATGGTATGCACATATCAATAAGCCATCATGGAATCCACCCAATTGGTTGTTTGGCCCCGTATGGACATTGCTGTATGTGCTAATGGGTATTGCTTTTTACAAAGTGTGGAAAACAACAACAACTGCTGATAAGAAACAATGGGCTATTATTATTTTTATAGCGCAGATGGCACTAAATTTTATCTGGTCTTACATCTTCTTTAACCAGCACCAGCCGGGCTGGGCTTTTGTAGACATAGTGGTGCTATGGCTGGCAATTATATGCACCATTATTGCTTTCAGCAGGATTAATTCAGGAGCCGCCTGGCTATTGGTGCCTTATATTAGCTGGGTAAGCTTTGCAGCTATATTAAATTATGTTATCTGGCAAATGAATAAGTAAGGTATAGGGTATGGGGTTTAAGGTGTAGGAGGCCATCAGTTTTAAACCTTTTAAGTACTTGTAACAACCATATCTATTAAGCACTTCGAAGAATTATTTTAAACTCCAAAATTTTGATCCCTACACCTTACACCATCAACCTTACACCTTAAAAAGCATTCTTCCACATCATGCTTTCAATCGGTTTGTTGGGCTGACCACTGTATTTGGCATCCTTCTTTTTATTGTAAGCAACTTCAATTTCACCTTCCACCGGAAAATAAATGAGCTGGCCGATAGGCATGTATTTATAAATACGCACTGGTTGTTTTACAGAAATTTCCAATGTCCAGTTGCCACAAAAACCTACATCGCCTTTACCCGCAGTGGCGTGTATGTCTATGCCCAGGCGGCCGGTAGATGATTTGCCTTCCAGGAATGGTACGTGTGCATGCGTCTCTGTGTATTCATGTGTAACGCCTAAATAGAAAACCTGCGGTTGCAGAATAAATCCATCATCAGGAATTTCAAAATATTCTATCTGATTATGTTTCTTTGCGTCCAGTATTTCGTCTTTGTATTTGGCAAGCCATTTGCCTAAATGAACATCGTATGAATTACTGCCGAGGCAAGCCCTTAAATAGGGTTCAATCTTAATGGTTCCTTTATCAATTTCTTCCAGTATTCTTGTATCCGACAAAATCATTTTACGCAGTGTGGTTTTTTGATGAACAAAAAATTAGTCTTAAATCTGCAAGCTAAACCTTAAATCTTTTATTTGTCACTGGTTTATCAACATAATATCAACGAAGCAACAAGGCTGGCGGTATGGCATATTACAGAACCGGAATCTTTTTTTCTTGAAAGAGTACCACTGAAAAAAGATGTTTCCCATCCGCATAAGCGGCTGCAGCACCTTGCTGGCCGTTATTTGCTATCCTTTTTGTTTGAAGATTTTCCCTTGCAGGAAATATTGGTAGCAGATACACGCAAACCTTTTTTAGAAAATGATCTTTATCATTTTTCCATTTCTCATTGTGGAGACTATGCTGCTGCCATTGTAAGCAAAAAAGAAAGAGTGGGGATAGATATAGAATTGGTAACAGACAAGATAGAACGTGTAAAGCATAAGTTTACCACCCCGGATGAGTTGTTTTTCCTGAATAATGAATACCGCGATTTTCTGCAACAGTTTGGCCTGGAAGAAAAAATGGAACAGGAGTTTCTTACCATGATTTGGAGTGCCAAAGAAACTATTTTCAAATGGTACGCTGCGGGGCAAATGGATTTCAGGCGACACATGCAATTGAATGGCGCTATCAGTTTTTCTGATGATGAACTGATATCACTGCCATTCTTATTTACCAAAAATGAGATGCGCTATTTTACTGTGCATGCAAAAATGTTTGGCGGCTTTGTGTTGGCTTGGTTACACACTTGAGGAAGTTTTAAGTGGTAAGTAATAAGTTTTAAGTACTGTAGTTCAGCTTGGCTTACAGAATGCTGACTTCGCTTATGTATAGAGTTATTCTTAATGATTTATACCGAGGTATTTAATTACGCAGCCTAAAATTTAAACTACTTAAAACCTACAACTTAAAACTTACAACTTATTACTCCAACAACTTATCTTCTTCATCATCCGTTAGCGCCAAATCAATATTGTCTTGTCCTGCTATTCCCTCAATAGAGCCGCGAATATGCGCAGCGCTTAACAATACTTTTTCCAATTGTTTTTCGCGTGCCTTCCATAGTTTTTCCATGGCATCACGTTCACGTTGAATGGATAGCTTCATGCTCATAAAACCTTCGCGTACCGCTTTCCATTGTTCAGCAAACTCATTGCCTGTAAGGTAATCGTATAAAAGATGCATTTTATCACCACGGTTTTGCTGGCTTTTAGCTGCAGTATGCACTTTAATAATGCCATCGCGCAGCAAAGCAATCATGGCCCTTGCTTCTGTAAACTGGCAGATCCATACACCGTTTTTTTCTCCAAACCCATTCATGTCTTTGGGCATTGCCTGCGTAATAATCACTGCTACATCAGCGCCGGTGCTGCGCATATCTGCTTTCAGTTTTTCAATCCAGTCTAGTGCAAAATCTTTGGTTCGTTTGCTTTCATAAATAATTTTGCCGCATTCCTGTCCAAAATTATTTCTCACCGTTTGTATGCAATCAGCACCGCGTACGCCTTTGCCCACTTCAGTTACCAAATCAAAAGGAAAGGCCGCTTGCAACATGGCTTCCAATGCCAGCTCCTGTACTTCACCTTGTAATTGCATTGATCCCTGGTCTGCTTTGCGACGCATTTCTTCTGCCAGCTTTTTCTGATCTTCCAATTGTTTTTCCAGCTCTTTTACACGCAACTGGTGTTCATTGTCTTTAGCAGCCGTTTTTTGTTCTTCCAGTTTGCGCAGTTCTTCAGAAAGTTTGTTGCGTTCTTCCTGCAATTTTTTCTGAACTTCTATTTCAAGTTCTGCTTCTTTATTTTTTAGCGATTGCTCTTTTTGTAGAAACTCCAGTTCTTTTTGGCGGGCCAGCTTTAGTTTTTCTTCATTATCACGATTATTCTGCTCAAGCAATTGCAGTTTGTTTTCAAAATCGGTGGCAATGGTTTTGCGCAGGTTAACTTCAAGCGATTGTTGAAGGCGCAATTTTTCATCCTGCAATTTTTGAGAAAAAGCAGCTTCTTTCTTAGCAGCTTCAGTTGCAAATTCATTTTCCCTGCGAGCCAGTTCGGCATCTTTTTGCTGCTTGTAATCCTGCATCTGCTTCCGCAAATCCTTTTTATATTCTTCAGAAACGGCCTCTTCCATTGGAAACTGGTGGCCGCAACTGGGGCATTTTATGGTAGTGGGCATTTAGCTGCTTATTTTTTTGCAAGTTTACGAAAATGGCGAATGAACCTGCGTGTTTAACCATGTGGGCTATTCAATTATATTAATTCGAAAAAAGCGGTGCAAACCAATCATTTAGAAAAAAAATGACTAAATTAACAGGAAACATAAGTTTGATTGATATCAACTGGCTTTTTCCTATGTTAATAATATGTGCTTTATGAGCAAAATCTTGCCTTCAACTTTGTTCATAAAAAATTAATAACAGATATTTGATAAATCTTAAGCATGAGAATTCATATATTCCTTTTTCAGGATTAACAAATTTTCCGGGTCCCTTACAAAAAGCTGCTAAACCTTATCAACAAACAGCACTTTTACGCAAGATTTAACCAGTTGCAGCGACAAGAAAGTCGTTAAGTAAGGTATGATGCTTATATTTTTGACCAAAATTCAAATATGTTCAAAAATACAAGTATTTTTGCCGGTCTAATATTTAAACCAAACCAGATTCTTTTACACAGAAAAGAAATTGCCCAATGCAAAAAAAATTACAGCAGAAAATAGCCAGGTATAAGGAGGTAGAAAGGGTAAAGGCGACGAATTTATACCCCTATTTCAGGGTAATAGAATCTGGCCAGGATACCGAGGTAAGAATGAATGGCAAACGCATGCTGATGTTTGGTTCCAATTCTTATTTGGGCCTTACAAATCATCCTGTTATTAAAGAAGCTGCAAAGAAAGCAGTTGACAAATACGGTTCAGGTTGTGCCGGTTCTCGTTTCCTGAATGGTACGCTTGATATTCACATAGAGTTGGAACACCGCCTGGCAAAATTTTCAGGCAAAGAAGATGCATTAACTTTTAGCACAGGCTTCCAGGTTAATCTTGGCGTTTTGTCTAGCATTGTTGGCCGCAATGATTATCTTTTGCTTGATGAGTACGATCATGCTTCCATTATTGATGGCAGCAGATTGTCTTTCGCAAAAACCATCAAATACCGCCATAACAATATGGCAGACCTGGAGCAGAAATTATCTAACCTTCCGGAAGATTCTGTAAAACTGATTGCGGTTGATGGAATTTTTAGCATGGAAGGTGATATTGCCAACCTGCCACAGATAGTTGAACTGTCAGAAAAATATGGAGCTAACATCATGGTAGATGATGCGCATAGTCTTGGTGTAATTGGCGAAAAAGGAGCGGGTGCTGCGTCTCATTTCGGTCTTACAGATTCTGTAGATCTTATCATGGGCACATTCAGCAAATCATTGGCTTCTTTGGGTGGTTTTATTGCTGGTGATGCTGCTACCATAGATTACCTGCGTCACAATGCAAGAGCACTTATTTTCAGTGCCAGCATTACACCCGCATCTGCAGCCAGCGCATTGGCTGCATTAAATATCATAGAACAGGAGCCACATCATATGGTGAACCTGTGGAATAATACCCGCTACGCTAAAAAGCTCTTAGAAGAAAACGGTTTCGACCTAGGCCCTACAGAGAGCCCTATACTACCCATTTATATCAGGGACAATGCAAAAACATTTATGATGACCAAGCAATTGGAGCAGAATGGTGTGTTTGTAAACCCTGTGGTATCGCCTGCTGTTCCGTCAGATGCATCACTTATCCGGTTCTCACTAATGGCAACACATACGTTTAGCCAGATAGAAGAAGCTGTAGATAAGCTCATCGCCGCTGCACAGGTATCTGGTGTAGAACTTATTAAGCAAAACGCATGAAAAAAATTGAGGCCGTAAATTCTTCGGCACTGCTTGCATCCTTTATCGATTTTGGCTACGACCTTTACAAAAACAACAGCAACTACGTACCCGAGTTATTCATTGCACAACGTGATTTGCTCTCACCGGGCAAGCATCCTTTTCACGAGCATTCGTCGGTACAATTGTTTCTTGCCTACGATGACAATAAAAAAATCATAGGCCGCATTGCTGCCATACTTAACAATAATCACAACACATTTAATAAAGCCAATGATGGCTTTTTTGGTTTTTTCGATTGTATAGATGATCATGAAACGGCCACTTTGCTTTTTGATGCTGCCGAAAAATGGTTGAAAGAAAAAGGTGTGCAAAGCATTATTGGTCCGGTAAACCTGTCTACCAATGAAACCTGCGCTTTGCTGATAGAAGGGTTTGACACACCGCCGGTTGCAATGATGACCTACAATGCGCCTTACTACAAGGCATTGCTGGAAAAGCAGGGTTTCCATAAAAAAATGGATCTGATTGCCTATCATTTTGTAGTGGCAGAACGTGATGAGAGAAGGCTGAAAACTGTAGACCAGATAAAAGAACGTTTAGAGAGACGCGGCATCATATTCAGGCCTATCAACCTGAAAAAGTTCAAAGAAGAAGTAGACCAGATTAGGGAGATATACAATTCTGCCTGGGATAAAAACCTTGGTTTTGTGCCCATGACAGAAAACGAGTTTAAATACCTGGCCAAGGATTTAAAAATGATACTGGATAAAGATTTTTGCGTGGTGGCCGAACATAATGGCAAGATGGTTGGTTTTAGCCTTGCAATACCAGACGTAAACCACATACTTAAAACAATTAAAAAAGGCAGGTTGTTTCCAACAGGCATATTTAAGTTGTTGTTTCAGCGCAAAAGCATCAAGCGCATTCGCATCATTACGCTGGGCGTGGTAGAAGGATATAGAAAGATGGGTATCGAAACAGTTTTTTATGCGGACATTATTAAACAAGTAGTAAAAAAAGGAATCACAGAGGCAGAGGCATCGTGGGTGTTAGAAGAGAATTTTCTCATGAATAAAGCTATACAGGATATAAACGGAAAGCCTTACAAGAAGTACAGGATTTTTGAAAAGCAGCTATGAAAAATAAATTGCTGATTACAGGAGCGAGTGGTTTTTTAGGATATCATTTGATAGAAGCCGCTCTCTCAGCGGGGTATGAAGTTTATGCTGGAGTAAGAAAATCAAGCAACACTACCCACCTGGATAAAAGCAAAATTACCGTAGTTGACATAAACATGGCCGATGCTGATGCTGTTAAAACCTTGCTGGAAAAATATGGCATTACCCATATTATTCATGGCGCAGCTTTAACGAGGGCTAAAACCGAGAGCGATTATAATTTTTCTAACGCCACCCTAACCCGAAACCTGGCAATAGCTGCAGCCGGTGCCGGTGTAAAGAAATTTGTTTTCGTAAGCAGCCTGGCCGCTCTGGGCCCATCTGCAGACGGAAAACCAATTGAAGAAAATGCTGTTCCGCAACCAGTAACCTGGTACGGTAAAAGCAAACTGCTTGCAGAAAATTACCTGAGAGAAATTAAAAGCCTGCCATTTATTGTATTGCGGCCCACTGCTGTATATGGTCCTCGTGAGAAGGATTTGTTTTTGTTGGTGCAATCTGTAAAAAGAGGCATGGAAGTTTATATAGGAAGAGGCGAACAAAAATTAAGCTTTGTTTATGTTAAAGATGTGGCAAGTATAGCTGTTCGCTGCCTTTCAAGTGAAATTAATGGTGAATTTTACAACCTCAGTGACGGCAAAGTATATGATCAATATGCTTTTTCAAATGAAGCGAAGAAATGCCTGCACAAAAAAACATGGCGTGTTCATTTGCCACTGGGTTTGATAAAAAAAGTAGCAGGCGGTATGGATGTTTTGTATAGCAGAAGCAGTAAAACGCCGGTACTAAATAAAGACAAGGTAAACGAACTAACAGCTAAAGACTGGTCTTGTAGTATAGAGAAGATAAAAGAACAACAGGCATACAACCCGCAGTATGATTTGCAAAGCGGGATGGAAGAAACAATAGAATGGTATAAGAATCATAAGTGGATTTAAAATTCATCACAAAAACAACAAGAACATGCAAAAGAAAATTCAGCCGGCAAAAGGCAAACTGGGGATACTGATTCCGGGTTTGGGTGCAGTGGCCACCACATTTATTGCTGGTGTAGAAGCGGTAAAAAAAGGATTGGCAAAACCAGTTGGTTCATTAACGCAAATGGGCAGCATTCGCCTTGGCAAAAGAACAGAACACAGGTTTCCTAAAATAAATGAGTTTGTACCACTTGCTCAATTAAATGATATTGTATTTGGCGGATGGGATGTGTATGAAGACAATGTATTTGAAGCAGCCAGCAAAGCAAAAGTGTTAGAACCAATGTTACTGCATGCAGTACGCCCAGAGCTGGAAGCCATCAAACCCATGAAAGCGGTGTTTGATAAAAGCTATATCAAGAACCTGGATGGTACGCATGTAAAACAAGGTGCTACCAAATATGCACTGGCAGAAGCTTTGATGCAGGACATGGAAAATTTTAAAGACCTGCATGATCTGGACAGAATAGTAATTGTTTGGTGCGGCTCTACTGAGAAATATATTGAAACAGAAGCAGTGCACCAATCATTGGAAGCATTTGAAGCAGGTCTTAAAAACAATGATCCTGCTATTGCACCCAGTATGATTTATGCATACGCTGCCATTAAGCTGGGAATACCTTTTATGAATGGTGCTCCTAATTTAACCTGCGATATTCCTGCACTGATAGAATTGTCTAAAATTACCCGCACACCCATTGGCGGCAAAGATTTTAAAACAGGCCAGACGTTAATGAAAACCATTCTTGCTCCAGGGCTTCAGTCAAGAGCATTGGGCATTCAGGGTTGGTTTTCTACCAATATTTTGGGAAATCGCGATGGTTATGTTTTAGATCAGCCAGATAATTTCAAAACAAAAGAAGTATCTAAACTGGGTGTATTGGAAGACATCCTTCGCCCCGATGATAACCCGGAATTGTATGGTGATGTTTACCATAAAATAAGGATCAACTATTATCCTCCTCATGGCGATAACAAAGAGAGCTGGGATAATATCGACATCTTTGGCTGGTTGGGTTACAAGATGCAGATAAAGATCAATTTTCTTTGCCGCGATTCTATTCTTGCTGCTCCGGTGGTATTAGACCTTGCTTTGTTTGCAGATTTTGCAAAACGTGCAGGTCTTGTAGGCATACAGGAATGGCTGGGCTTTTATTTTAAATCGCCACAGACATTGCCGGAGTTGCGCACAGAGCATGATATTTTCAAACAACTGATTAAGCTGGAAAATACTTTGCGTTTCCTGATGGGCGAAGATTTGATTACGCATTTGGGGCTTGATTACTACGAAGAAGAACTGGCTACTACTGTATGAGCCTGTTAAAGATAATTGCTACCTGTAGCGGTATAGGTTATATAAAAGGTGGCGGAACGATTGCGGCAACAGTATTTACGCTGTTGTGGTATTTTATTCCCTTCCTGCATAATAATCTTCCGGTACAGGTAGTATTGTTTGTAGTAATAAGTGCTGTGGGCGTTTTTGCATCCAATAAACTTGAAGCAGTATGGGGCAAAGACAGTGGCAAAATTGTAATTGATGAGGTAGCAGGTATGGGCTGCACATTGCTGTTTGTACCACATACCTGGCAATTTGCCCTGGCGGGATTGATAGCATTCAGGTTTTTTGATATAGTAAAACCCTTTTTTATTACTTCTGCCGAAAAACTGCCTGCAGGATGGGGCGTAATGGCAGACGATATAGCAGCAGGCATTTGCGCAAATATTGTTTTGCAATTGCTGGTGCTGTTAAACGTTTTTTAGTATGGTCACATTTTTAAAAGCCCAGGCTGCTGCTATTACAGGTTCTGCTATAGATTTCCTGGTGTTTACCATTATGGCTCATTTAATAGGTAATACACCAGATCAGCTTTCAATAGCAACTGCAATAGGGGCTTTTTGCGGCGGTCTTTTAAATTTTTTGATTGTACGCAAATGGGTTTTTAATGAAGGGCAAAAAGGCGCTCACATACAGGCAGGCAGGTATATTTTGGTGTGGGCCGGAAGCATACTATTGAATGCATCCGGCATGTATTTGGTTACGTATTTTACCAATATCAACCATATAGTCGCAAGAGTATTGGTAAGCATAGTGGTAGGCGTAACCTACAATTATTTTTTGCAAAAGAGATTCGTTTTTAAATAGCATTAGGATGGGAACCCAAAAAAGGAAAAGAACCAAAAGCTGGGCATTATTAATCATTTTGCTGGTATCAGCCAGCGCTGTAAAAGCGCAAGGGCTTATTGTAACAGGCATTGTAAAAGATTCTTCATCAAACCTGCCTATTACCAACGTAAGCGTTTATTTCAGAAATTCAAAAGGAGTAAGAACAGATTCTGCAGGCAGTTATTTTCTGCAATCAGACCAGTCTGTTGGCTACATTGAATTTTCTATTGTTGGTTACAAAAAGTTGCGCATACCCATTAAGCAAGACACCGGTACTTTGGAGATAAGCGTTATGCTTCGCCCATTGTACAATGAATTGAGCAACGTTGTAATAACAAAGAAAAACAAAGCCAAGTACAGAAATAAAGACAATCCTGCGGTTGAGCTTATCAGGAAAGTAATTGATCATAAAGCAGAGAACAAACTGCAAAACTATAATTCTGCACAGTATGAAAAATATGAGAAGATGCAAATCTCTCTCAGTGGTCTTGCAGAAAAATTAGAGAAGAATCGCTTTACCAAAAAATTCAGTTTTGTATTTGAGAACGGCGATACCAGCAAACTGGAAGGCAAGTCTGTTTCTCCCGTGTATCTTGAAGAGACACTTTCAAAAAACTATTATCAGAAAAAACCCGAGAAAAATAAATCTGTCATCATTGCGCAAAAGAAAGTAGACTTTGGTGATTTTATAGACAGCCGGGGTGTTACTACTTATCTTAATCGTTTGTATGAAGATGTAGATATTTATGCCAATAACTTGTCTTTAATGACAAACCAGTTTTTAAGTCCGCTGGCAGATGTTGGTCCTACGTTTTACATGTACTATATCAAAGACACAGTTGATGCACCAGCTCCGGATACCGGAAAATTGGTGCGCATGTACTTTTCTCCACGCAACCCCAATGATCTTTTATTGCGCGGTACTTTGTTTATTACACTCGATGGCAAATATGCTATTCAGAAAGATAATATACTGGTGAGCAAATACGCCAACTTAAACTTTGTAAGGGAATTAAAAATTAACCAGGATTTTGAGAAAGGATCAAATGGTCGTTACCATGTTTCCAAGAGTGATATCATTGCTGACTTTGGATTGTCAAAAACAGGTGGCGGTATTGTGGGTGAACGCAGTGTTTCTTACAAAGACTTTTTAACGGATATAGCTATTCCTGATTCTGTTTTTTCGGGTCCAAGACTTGAAGTGGCAGAAGGTGCCACTGAAAAACCTGATGATTATTGGGAGCAACGAAGGCATGATTCACTCAGTCGCTCAGAATCTAAAGTATACGCCAATATCGACAGTCTTAAAAGAATGCCGGCATTCAGAAGGACACTTGATATTGCAACTTTATTCCTGGCAGGTTATAAAGCGGCTGGCCCTGGTTATGAAATTGGCCCTGTAAGTACCTTTTATAGTTTTAACCCGGTTGAAGGTTTCCGCTTGCGTTTTGGAGGCAGAACCACGCCAAAATTCAGTCCACGTTTTTATACGGAAGAATACCTGGCGTACGGTTTTAAAGATTAGAAATGGAAATATTTCTTGAGTGCTACTTATTCCCTCAACAATAAAAGCATTTATTCTTTCCCGCTGAATTATGTTCGTGCATCATTTCAACGCGATACAAAAATACCCGGTCAGGAATTGCAGTTCGTTCAGGAAGACAATTTCCTGCTTTCTTTCAAACATGGCAATAACCAGAAATGGCTTTACAACGATATTTTCAGGCTGGATTATGTGCATGAATTCAACAGTCATTTCTCGTACACATTCGGTCTTAAATACTGGTATCAGTCGCCCGCAGGAGAAGATTTTGTTTACACTAAATTAAACAATGGGTCTCCATATAATGTTCCCGGCATTACTACCGGTGAAGCATCTGTAGAATTAAGATATGCCCCAGGCGAACAATTTTACCAGGGTAAATTATATCGCATCCCCATTATTAATAAGCATCCCATTTATACACTGCGTTATATTAAGGGCATAAAGGGGTTATTCGGAGGCGAATACAATTACAACAGTATCAGCCTTAGCATGTACAAACGCATGTACTTATCGCAGTTCGGTTATACCGATATAACAATGGAAGGCGGCGCAGTAATTGGTAAAGTGCCATTCCCATTGCTGGATATTCATCGTGCAAACCAAACGTATACTTACCAGTTGAATTCTTATAACCTGATGAACTTTCTTGAATTTGCAAGCGATCACTATGCCGCTGTAAATGTTGACCATTATTTCAACGGGTTTATCTTCAATAAAATTCCTTTCCTGAAAAAACTAAAATGGAGAGAGGTTATTACCAGTAAGTTTTTGTTTGGAGGTGTAAGGGATGAAAACAATCCTGATAAAACAGCCGACCAGATGAAATTTCCGGTTACCAATCTTAATGGACAGGTACAGACTTCTACTTTTACCCTTTCAAGTGGTCCTTATATAGAATTAAGTGCTGGTATATCCAATATCTTCAAACTAATAAGGATAGATTATGTTAGGAGGATTAGTTACCTGGATCATACCGGGGCGCTAAGCTGGGGTATCCGGGGAAGAGTTAAATTTGATTTTTAATTTTGCTGCTATGAGTTTCAGGGATTCCCTTCAACAGGGTATTTATAAGGTGATTAATCCATTTGTAAGACTGCTTATAAAGCTTGGCCTTACGCCAAACGGTGTTACTACCATTGGCCTTATTTTAAATATAGGTGTTGCCATCATTTTTATTGCCGGTGCAGAAAAAACAAACCGTGGCGATCTTTCTTATGTGGGTTGGGCTGGTGCATTGATATTGTTTGCAGGTTTGTTTGATATGCTGGACGGACAGGTTGCAAGGCTGGGCGGAATGGCTTCTTCATTTGGTGCCATGTTCGATTCGGTGCTGGACAGGTATAGTGAATTGATTATGTTTTTGGGAATTTGTTATTACCTGGTTTCGCACCATTATTTTTTAAGTTCATTGTTTGCATTTATTGCGTTAATAGGTTCTATGATGGTAAGTTATACAAGGGCAAGAGCAGAAGGATTAGGTGTGCCATTAAAAGGTGGGTTGATGCAAAGGCCGGAAAGGGTAGTATTGGTGGGACTAACGGCTATGATTTGCGGTATTACAGCACATTTTATAGGCGGCGATTATAAAATATTTGTGAAAGGGCTTCCTTTTCACATTTTTGAAACGATGTCAATTTTTACTATCCCGCTTAGTATAATGGCTGTATTAACGAATATTACTGCCATACGCCGTTTGCGTGATGCAAAGAAAGCGCTGGATGAAAAAGACAGGGTGGAAGCAAAAAGTAAAGCACCGGTTGCTATGGTTGCTATATTGTTGGTTTTTAGTATGATTGGAGGTGTATCTTCTGCAGCAGCACAAAAAACTGCTGCAATGGCTCCGGATAAAAACATTATGGACACTTTTCCAGTGCCGCCTTCTACTGCCAACCAGTTGTTTTATCTGCAACGAACGTCTAATAAGAATACCATTATGTATGATTTGAACCTGGAAAATGGCGTGTTGAACACCAGTGACCCGGTGCATGTTTATTGGATAAGATATTCAGATCACGGCCAGAAGCAGGAACTTTCTTATATACAACGTACTTTTGCATACGGTATAAAGGCAACTGCACTTGAAAACAACGAAGGATATGTGATGCATTTTGTGTCTTATAAAAAATATCCATTGTTCTTAAAAAAATCTGCAACAGATAATAAGTACAGGGTGTATGCAGTAGTCAATTCAAAAACAGTTGTGCTTAGCCGCATATTTATAAAAATCAACGGTGGTTCTTTCTGGTCGCCTAAAGTAGAATATGTAGAAATAAAAGGAACAGATCCCACGAATGGTAAAGAAGTTACAGACCGGTTAAAAATTTAATTAGTATGCCCAAGAATTATATATCCAACGATAGCGCATCCATTAGGATGTTTAAGAATGGCTTTATGGAAAGCCTTTCGAAAGTGCATTATAGCGTGCCTTTGTTTATTTACATACCAGTAATAGCGGTGTTTATTTACAGGGCTTTTGCAGTAGCACAAAATGGCATAGGCTGGTTTTTTATTTATTTGTTTGCAGGTCTTTTTATCTGGACTATCACAGAATATATATTGCACAGGTATGTTTTCCATTTTGTGCCAAAATCTAAATGGGGCCTTCGGTTGCATTTTATATTTCATGGCGTACATCACGATTATCCACGTGATGCAAAACGACTGGTAATGCCACCTTCTGCCAGCATACCATTAGCTGTATTATTTTACTTCCTGTTTTTATGGTTGTTGCCTGCTGCCTGGATGAATGGTTTTTTTGCTGGGTTTTTAATTGGCTATCTTATTTACGATATGATGCATTATGCTATCCATCATGCTAACTTCAAAAACGGGATTCTGAAACATATCAAGCAACACCACATGCTGCACCATTACTCGGATGCTACAAAAGGATATGGTGTTAGCTCTTCCATTTGGGATATTTTCTTTCAGTCTGGTTTCAAAAATAAAAAGTAGCCGATAGCAATGTCTCCTAAATTGTTTACTGCACGGCTAATAATCATAATGGCTGCTATTTCTGCGGCGTATATGATTGTTTCCTGGTTTCTAATTGGTTTTAAGCCAGAACAACTCTTCCTGGTTATTCTGTGCAACGTGTTGTTTTTTGCATCAATGGCTACCAGGAATTTTGTTATATCATTTTCTGTTTTCATTGTGTATTGGATCATCTTCGATTACATGAAGGCGTTTCCCAACTATCGTTATCACCCGGTGCATATTCAAAGCATATACAATGCAGAGAAAAGTTTATTTGGCATTACAATGCCAGATGGAAAAGTGGTTACACCTAATGAATACTGGCAATTGCATCAATATACAGCGCTTGATTTTATGGCGGGGTTGTTTTATCTCTGCTGGATACCAGTGCCACTACTCTTTGGTTTTTACTTGCACCTGAAAAAAAGAAGAGAGTTCTTTTATTTTGCCTTTACATTTTTATTGGTAAACCTGCTAGGCTTTGTGGTGTATTATAGTTATCCTGCTGCAGCGCCCTGGTATGTAAGCAACTATGGCTTCGTGTTCAACCCTGCAACACCGGGCAACACTGCCGGTCTTGCCAGGTTTGATGCATTGGTGCATGCACATATCTTTCAGGGGCTGTATACAAAAGGGTCAAATGTTTTTGCAGCCATGCCTTCATTGCATTCTGCTTACCCGATTATTGTTTTTTATTACGCTGTAAAAAACAAACTCGGATACATCAATATACTTTTCGGTACTGTTATGTGTGGTATCTGGTTTTCTGCTGTGTATACCAATCACCATTACATATTAGATGTGTTGGCTGGTATTGGTTGTGCTATTGCAGGCATCTCACTCTTCAATCTTATCAGGATTAAATTTTTCCCCGAAAAGAAAATAGCAACAGCTAGTTAAGTTGGTTCTTATTATTTCTTTGGACTATACTAGTTAAATCTGATCTCGTAAATAATGGGCCATAGTTTTCCTGTTACAAAAAGCGTTTTGCTAACCGGGTTATAAGCAATACCGTTTAATACTTCAGCTTCGCTGTATTTCTTTTTTGCTTCTGCATCCAGTGTACCAAGATCAAGTTTGCCAACTACTTTTCCGTTGGAGGGATCAATTTTAAGAATGTAGTTGGTTTGGTATTGGTTTGCGTAAATAAATCCATTGATGTATTCCAGTTCGTTAATGTTGGCTACAGGGCCGTTGTTATCGGTTACACCAACAATTGATTGTGCCTTTAAGGAGCCATTTATAGAAGCAGGATCTATAAACTGAAGATTGCTGCTGCCATCACTCATAATAAGGTGAGTGCTATCATGAGTTAACGCCCAGCCTTCACCGGGGTATGAAAACTCCTGCAATTGCTTAAAAGTTTTTGCATCATAGATATAGCCTTTATGATTTTGCCAGGTAAGCTGATATATTTTACCGTTCAAAAAAGTAATGCCTTCACCAAAATAAACCGCATTGTCCAGAGACACTTTGCGATCTACTTTTCCTGTCTTCAGGTTTGCTATACCAAATGCGGAAGGGTAAGGAGGTTTTGCTCCTTCTGTTTCGGGAGAGCCTGCACCAGAACTTTCAAATAATTGGCCATCATGAAACTCCAGTCCCTCTGTATAAAAGGTGGTATCATGCGGATAGGTATTTACAATGCTAAAGCCAATGATGGGAGGAGCCGCTTCAACCGCAGTACTAGTAGAATTACTATCGGTACTATTAGTATCATTGCTATTGCAGGCAGCCAGCAAAACCAGGCAAAAAGCTAAGAGTGAAAGTCGCTTCATAATATTCAGGCAATTAGGTTGCAAATGTACAGCCTGTATGCTGCAGATACAGCAAGAAATCCTTAAAAATAAGAGGTATCCACTTTGAAATCTAGCGTAAAAGTATTTATTTCACACTGCTTTTTGTTTTGGTTCCATTGCATTTTTCACCTGGCATTATGGAACATTCTCAATAAACCATTGACATATCCTGTCAATTTTCTCTTCTGCTATTAGAAATCCGATTTTCCTTCCTGTACTATGTTCAGGTATATCAGCTTTGCAGGCCTGCAACATAAGTTTATAGTCTACTATCCTTGATTATTACCGCATGTTTTGGCCGCTGAAAAACCACCTCAGTAAATATAAATGGTGGTGAGCTAAATACCCCGTAATGAAGAAGCGTTTAGTTGGCTTTTTTTTATTTCTTTCCCTAATTACCCGCGCCCAAACAGACTGCAGGCAGCAGGATTATCAGCATCAGCTACTTCAACTGAATCCACAAACAAGTTCGCAATATCAGCAGATAGAAAATTTTATCAGTAAGCATAAGCAAACATTAAGGGTTGATGGAAACGTAGACTCTTCCAGCAGCTCGCCATTGGTGCAAGCGGCTCCAATAAAAATTGTTGTGCCGGTTGTGGTGCATGTATTGTGGAATAACAATGCGCAAAATATTACGGATGCACAGGTACTTTCTCAATTGGATGTTTTAAATAAAGATTATAGCGGCACCAATACAGATAGAAAAAAAGTGCCGGCCTACTTTAGTGCATTGGCCGCCGATTGCGGAATTTCTTTTGCATTGGCTAAAACTGATCCCAAAGGCAAACCGACGAATGGTATTGTGCGCACGCAAACATCTATTATTAGTTTCAGTTACGATGATAAAATGAAAGCATCTGCTACAGGTGGTGATGATGCCTGGGATGCGAATAGTTATTTAAATATCTGGGTTTGCAATCTTACCAATGGCATCACTGGTTATTCCAGCGTACCTGGTGGCCCAACTGCTAAAGATGGTGTGGTGATTACAACTAATGCTTTTGGTACAATCAATAAAACGGGTATTTATAACCTGGGCAGAACAGCAACCCATGAAATAGGACACTGGCTAAACCTGCGCCATATATGGGGTGATGCAAGTTGTGGTGACGACTTAGTAGATGATACACCAAGCCAGCAAGGGCCTAACCGTGGTTGCAACAGTGGTGAAAAATTTAGCTGCGGCACTACTGCACATGGAGATATGTACATGAATTTTATGGATTTTAGCGATGATGCCTGCATGTATATGTTCACCAACGGTCAGGGTAAAAGAATGAGATTATTATTTGAAGTCGGAGGCCCACGCAATAGTATTCTATATTCTGCAGGCCTTACCGGAACGGGATTGCCTCTAGACACGGCAATTGCAGGAAGTGATGTTTCAATGGAGGTGTTGCTGTATCCTAATCCGGCAGTACAAACAATAACGATGCAGGTAAATAAAGATAACGGGGCAAGTGGTAAAACTATTATGTTGTATAATCAAATGGGACAAATGCTAAGAACATTCAGGTTAATTTCAAAACAACAACCAATAGATATTAGCGAATTGAAACCCGGAATTTATTTTATAAAGATGGAAGGCGCAGGCAAAAACGCTATGATGAAATTTGTAAAACAGTAATGTTATTATAGAAGAAGAACCAGTTCTAAATCGTAGCCGGGAAGCAAAACCTTGTATCCCGGTTTTTTATTTTATAAGTAAAAAAGCCCGGTCAATTGCCGGGCTTTGCGCTTGTACACTTTACCAATCACATAAAATTGATAATTAAAATGTACAGGTAAAAATATTGCACCGAAATCCGGTACATGGCTTTCATGCTTTGGACAATAATCAACCGGTAAAAAAGACAATCTCTCCCGGTATTAAAAGGTTTCATTTCTATCAGAACCTGTCTTTCATATAATTTGGACAATCGGGGTTTTCATATAAAGTAGGTAAATAGCATGCCGCTTTGGCAATGCCTGGCAATCGTTAAGGGCCAAAGTTTCAAGTTAGATGCAATATGCATATTAACTTATGCATTTCAATCAGTAGGAATACATAAATTTTGTTTTGATGTATTTTAATTTAAGCATTCAATTTATATGTATTCCTTTTTTGGAAATATTTTTTATGATGCTTTCATTAATGTTTGATATATAGCACAATCAATAAAGCTGCGCACTGCTTTAATGATGATGCGCATAATTTTTTCTATATTAATTAGTATTGAATCATTAGTAGTTCAGAGCTTATAAAATCTTTTAATATAGTAGACTACGTATTGATACTTATTTTATATCCTGCATTTGCGCAATCTGTCATTCATTTTTTATTCAACTTATTTTCTAGCATTGCTTAATTAGATTTTTAAAAAATGAATATATAACTAACAGTATTTTTCATTGAAATATATGACAACAACAATTATTCATCCTTAATGATGGGAATCAATAATTTCGGGTTCAATTATCAATGAGCGTATTTTTTTTTCGTATAAATTATGCGTGTATGATAAAAATTAATCGCTTATTGTTAGGCTTAGTATCTCTCCAATTCCATGAATGATCTATTGTAGATCGATCTCCCATGTACATACACATATGTGATTACTTCCAATAGTATGAATACCCTGCCAATTAAATAATTTATCCCATTGAATATAGCTGGGTTTAATTTATTTATTCACTGCCCTGCCGGCTGAAACTGATTATTTTTTTTACCTAAAGCACTTTTACCATGAAAAGAAGTTTATACTTTATTCTATTGATGATTGTTTGCCGTATCTCTTTTGCTCAAATAAATCCACCCTATTACGTACAGAGTGGCGATGAATACCCTATTTATGGTGTGTTTGATCTTGCAGCACATGGAGGTGTGTGGGCTACTGCCCGTGTTGCTACACCTGGGTTTTATAGTCCAGCTGCTGCCACTTCTTACAATGGATATTTTATCAATGCATCGGATGCTCATAACGTAAACGGATATGTGAAGAGATTTGGCACTGGTGCTTTTACATTTCCTGTAGGTACCGGTACAGAGCTTCGTTCGCTTAGTATCAGCGCACCGTTTTATGCTAATTCAATACTTGCCACTGCGTGGATAGCGGGTGATCCCAGTATAACTACAGATCCCACATTGCCTAACCCTGGTGCGCATGACAGGAGTCAACTTGGTGCAAATATATTAGCTGTTAGCCCCTTAGGCGAGTGGGATTGGATGGACCCTAACAATACAAGCCCTGGTATTACTGTTACAGTATCAATACCAAACTTATCTTCTTTTTCGCTTGCTTCTAACCTTCGGATGGTTGGATGGAATGGTTATTTCTGGGCTGACCTTAGTGGCATAGCTACTGCATCTGGCAATACAGCCGGCTCTACACTTAGCGGCACTATGATTAATGGCATTACTGCTATTGCTATTGGGACTACTTCCTCCATATTGGATGTAACATTGTCTGACTTTAGTATAACAAACCAGGATTGCAATGCATTATTAAACTGGACAACTACACACGAAGACGGCTCTTCTGTTTTTTATATTGAACAGAGCAATGACGGTGCTGGATTTAGTACTGTTGCACAAACATCTGCTGTAAATAATACTAATGGAAACTCATATCATGTTGCTGTTTCTCCCGGCAATGCTTCCGGAACATTATATTACCGGTTAAAAATTGTTAGCAACAGTGGTATTACAAGATATAGTTCTGTCAAACAGTTTGTAAATCGTTGTGGATTGGCAGGAAGTAATATGGTGCTTGCGCCAAACCCATTAACCGCAGGTGTGGTTACAGGAAGTCTTAGATTTAAAACATCTTACCAGGGTAAGGGAACACTTGTATTAGTAAATAATGCAGGACAGAATATTTTGCAACAGGATGCAAGCATTGTTTCAGGTAATAATGTTATCACATTCAGCACAAATAATATAGCAGCGGGTACTTACTATATGTTGCTGAAAGATAGAAACGGACAACTAATTGGTGATGTGCAGAAGCTGGTTAAACAGTAAAGTGTAATACAATCAATTTCCTGCTGTAAAAAATAGTTAGAAAATTTTAAAAGTGCATGGCGAAATGAATTTATTTCCCCTGCACTTTTTTATTGGCTTAATAAATTGTAAGAATTTTTATGGATGGCGATGTGAAGCTTTCTGAGGTGTTTTACCAGAGAAAAAGGCAAATGCATAATTTAATTGCACGGCGATAATAAAAGCAATGCTTAAATAAGTATTGATAAAGCATAACAGCATTCCAACGAAATAAAGACATTGTGCTATAACAATTCTTTTTCTGACAGCTACATTTATTGCCTTTAAGGTTTCGGGTTCACCTTGTATAAAATGATTTTTCCAGGCGTAGTTCCAATGTATATACAACATAAACCCTAGCAATAATATATTGAACCAGTAAAGTATAACAGCAGTTTTAAAGTTTACATGGTCTCCCAAAAAAGCTGTTGTAAAAGGCAACAGAGATACCAATAGCAGGAAGAATAAAGCATTCCAATTAAGGTTGCGATCATAGCGCTCCATATAACTTAATTGCAGGGCTTGCCCGGTCCAGAAAATGCCCATCGTCATAAAACTAAGAAAATAGCTGAGAAACTGTGGCAGCAGCGGTTTCAATGAATGTAATAACTCCCATTCAGTTTTTGCATCTTCTGCAGGAGGCACTTTTATTTCCAATACCAATAGCGTAAGTGCAATGGCAAATACACCATCGCTTAAAGCTTCTATACGGCCAATCTTCTGACCTGCAAATTGATTGTAGTGTGACATAATTTAACTGCAATAATAAAGCACAGAACGCAGACTTTTATTAGTGTTATGATTTAAGACAATCTTCTTTCAATCTATTTTATTATGGTTTTATCAGTGCAGCATAAATATTCCCTGCACGAAATACAGAAGGCATTTGACCTAACAAAGTATAATTATGGTAACCATGTTCTGCAAACAAAGCCTCTAGGTTTTTATTATTGATAGGGTAGGGTACCCATTGATTGCTTTTAGTAGTATCATATTCAACTATCAGAAAAGCACCTGTTTCGCCCAGCGTTTGTTTTGCCTTTTGCAAGAAAGCTGGTTTATCTGCCACATAATGAAGTGAATTAGCCATCATTATTCCATCCAATTGATGATAAGGCAGCGGGTCTTTTATAAAGTCAAGTGTTTGTGTGCGAATACTGATTTGCTTTGGATTGGGCAACGACTGCAATAAAGGACTTGCTTTATCCGCAGCATATATAGAACTACCCAAAGTAAGAATATTAGCGAGTGCATAGGTAAACAATCCATTACCGCAACCGAGGTCTGCCCAGTTAGCATTGTTTTTTTTACTAAGGCTGGAATGATTGATGAGTTTTATAGCGTCCTGCAATTGCATGATCTTCTATTAAATCTGTAAGTTCATCGGTATTAATTCACGGCCATTTTGCTGATAAGTTCTTTCATCAATTTATAAGCTACCATAGCTGTTGTATTGTTTATATCGCGGGTTGGATTGTATTCTACTATGTCTGCACCAACTATCGGCACATTAATCTGCTGAATAATATGCAGTAATTCTCTTGTGCTTAGTCCACCGGGCTCGTGGTGAGAAACACCGGGAGCAAATGCAGGGTCTAAAACATCGAGGTCTAATGAAATGTATAAAGGGGCTGCAAGTTGATTGATAAATTTAAAATTGAAATCTTTCATCTCATGCACAGTAACACCAAACTTGTTAGCCTGTTCTTTTTGATGAGTGTTGAAAGTGCGAATGCCCACCTGCGTCAATGACTGAACTTTGCCTTGCTCCATAATTCTTGCAAAAGGAGAGGCGTGAGAGAAGGGATTGTTATCAAAGTTGTTGTACAAATCTGCATGTGCGTCCAGGTGAAGTATATGCAGGCTTGGATGCACTTCGGTAAACGCATCAATAATTGGATAGGTTACAGAATGATCTCCGCCAAGCGAAATGATAGGATCTCCTTCGGTTAATAATTGTTTTATTTTTTTACGAATTGTTTCAAATGCTTTCTCAGGACTTGCATCTTCAAATATGATATCGCTTTCGTGTTTATAAACTTTTCCCTCTTTTACATCCAGACCATTTTCTGCAAATGTATTAGCTGAGCCATCTGTGTCCATCAACCTGATTCTTGGTGGCGCCATGGCTGGGCCTTTCAAAAAAGAAGAATTGTTATCGTACGGAATACCTATTACCCTCACCATTGATTTGAATAATTGCTGTTAATAAAATTCTTGATACGACTTCTCCATTCATTTGCTATAGCGTTACTCTTGAGCCGGTGGCAGCAGCTTTATGTATTGCTTCAACAATTCTTATATCACGCAGGCCTTCTTCTCCGGGCACCAGCATTGGCTTTTTTTGCATGATGCTAAGCGCATCATCATCCATTTGTTTTGCCTGTTGAAAAGGAACAGCATAAGCAGTACTGATATCACCTAGCGGAGAGCTTCCTTTTGCGCCAGTATATTCAGAAAAAGGGTTAAGGTTTATATCACCCTTCTCACAAGTAATGTTCATAAAATTTACACCTTCTCCAAATGTACTTTTTATGGTAGCCAGTACGCCTCCGGGAAATTCTAAAGTAGCTTCCATGGTTTCATCTAATCCATTTTTATAGATCTCAGGCCTGGTGGTTGACAATTCTGCTGACACAATTGAAAGCGGTTCCATGCCCGTTCCTAATCGTGCGCCCTGTATGGCATATACACCCATATCATACGAAACACCGCCGCCCATTTCTTTTTTTTGCTTCCAATGTTCGGTGCGGTTATCCCTATAGCCTGCAGCACAATCTACGTGCTTTATTTTCCCCAATAAGTGTTGGTTAACTATTTTCGTGTACTGCTGGGTGTTAGGTTCGTGATGAAGGCGGTAACCAATGGCAAGGCTCTTTTTGTTTTTCTTGCAGGCTGCAATCATTTCTTTGCATTCAGCTTCGGTAACAGCCATCGGTTTTTCGCACCAAACATCTTTGCCTGCATTGGCAGCTCTTACCACATATTCTTTGTGCATAGAAGGAGGTAGCACCACGTATATCACATCTATATCCGGATTATTGGCGATGCTGTCAAAATTCTGATAGTTGTAAATATTTTTGTCGGGTATGTTGTATTTTGCCTTCCATGCTTCGGCTTTTGAAGGTGTGCCAGTAACGATGCCAGCGAGGTAACAGTTTTTTGTCATTTGCAAAGCTGGTGCAAGCAAATCTGTGCTGTAATATCCAAGGCCTACCAATGCAACACCCAGTTTATCTTTTTTGCGTAAACCTGCCAATAAAATTTGTGGAGAGAGTAATAAAGCACTGCCACCTATGGCAATTGTTTTCAGTGCATCTCTTCTTGATTGTTGTTGCATCGTTAGTATTTTTTGGGTGATGAAATAGAGCGGTTATACCGAAGTTAACAAATACCATTATTAAATTAATGCAATCTCCTTTTCTTGATCATACCACCTTTGGTGTCTTTTACTGAATTCCTTACCACAAACGCATGCGGATCTATACGTTCAATAGCGGCGTTTAATTTACTTACTTCCAACCTGGTTACAACGGTATAAACAATATCAATATCGTAAGTGTCGCCGCTTTTACCATAACCTCTTTTGCCACGATAAACAGTAACGCCTCTTCCCAATTCTTCGGTAATCATTTTTCTAATAGCTTCATTCTTTACAGAAATAATAGTAACGCCGGTATATTCTTCAATACCCTCTATAATAAAATCTACTGTTTTTGAAGCCGCGAGGTAGGTAAGTACAGAGTATAGGGCTGTTTCCACTGATAACAAATAAGCAGCTACTAAAAATATAATAATGTTGAAGCAAAGTATTACGTCGCCAATAGTAAGGCTGGTTTTCCTGCTTACATAAATAGCCAATACTTCTGTACCATCCAATACAGCGCCGCCACGTACAGAAAGGCCAATGCCTGCACCTAAGAAAAAACCTCCAAAAACGGCTACCAGTAATTTATCGTGCGTTACATCAGGAAAAGGAAAAAAGGCCGTGCACACAGCTAACCCAATAATGGCAAGACTTGCTTTTAGTGCAAATGTCTTATCAATTACCACTAGTGCCAGCAATACAAAAGGTATATTGATAAGCACCAGCACCAATGGCAATTGAAAAGAAGTAAGTTCAGAAATCATTAAAGAAATACCTGTAGCGCCTCCATCTATAAATTTTGTAGGCAGCAAAAAACTTTTAAGCCCAAAGCCAGCACAGAGAATACCTGCGCTGATAAGAATAGCATCCTTTATCTGCTGCCAGATATTGAGCCGCAACTCTCTCATCCCTTTTGCCATTTCAAAAGAGCTGAGTTTTTCCTGTTTATTTTTCTTCTTATAAACAGTGTTTACTACAATCTGCGACCAGAGATGGTTCATGTCAATAAAGTTACAAAATCATTGCATGGGCCGTTAAAAAATCAGGATTCCATCAACAGTTTCTTATCTTCCGTTAGCATAAATATTTTAATGGAGCAAACACCCCTAAAAAAAGCCATTGGCTTTTGGCCGGCTTTTTCTATCATAACCGGAAGTATTATTGGTTCGGGCGTTTTTATGAAACCAGCCACTATGGCGGCACAGCTAGGCTCACCCCTATGGTTGACCGCAGTTTGGATTATTGCTGGCGTATTTTCATTGATAGGTGCATTAATCTATGCAGAGGTAGGTGCTATGCTGCCAGAAACCGGCGGCCAGTATGTGTACTTTAAATACATGTATGGACGCTTTGTAGCCTTTCTGTATGGCTGGTCTGCTTTTGCTGTAATAAATACCGCGGCAGTAGCTGCCATTTCATTTGTATGTGCACAGTATGCAGATTATTTCTTGCATTTGCCCAGGCTGGATGCGCAAGCGGAACATTCACTGGCAATACATCTTCCATTGCTTGGCAATCTTTACCCGTTAGAGAATCTTGGTGTAAAACTATTGGCAGTAGCATTGGTAGTGGTGTTAACAGCATTGAATTATATCAGTGTTCGTGCGGGCAGCGCATTGCAGGTAGTATCAACAGTGGTAAAAATGCTGGTAATAGCAGGATTGGTATTTGGAATATTCTTCTCAGGCAGAGGAGATGCAGGAAATTTTGTAGAGGCAGTATCCCCAAGACATGGCATGGGATTAATAAGCGGTATTGTTGGTGCTTTAACAGGAGCTTTTATGGCGTATGATGGCTGGATAAACATCACTTTCGTTGGGGGAGAAATTAATAACCCACAGAAAACAATACCAAGAAGTTTGTTCGCCGGCGTATTTGCGTGCATAATTGTTTATTTATTGGTAAACCAGGCTTACCTGTATGTGTTGCCAATAGAAAAAGTAGCAACATCTCCTTTGGTAGCATCAGATGCTATAGCCGTGGCTATGAGTACGACAAGTGCCGCAATAGTTGCTGCTATGGTGGTGATATGTACGTTTGGTGCGGTTAATGGAAACATTATGTCTGTGGCAAGGGTTACTTATGCCATGAGCATTGACAAAGTTTTTCTCTCTTGGACGGGCAGGGAGCATCCGCGTTTTCGCACACCAGGCAACGCGTTGGTGTTGCATGGGGTGTGGTCTTGTCTTTTAATTATCAGCGGCTCATTTGATATGCTAGCAGATATGTTTACATTTGTTTCATGGATTGCATACCTGATGGGGGCCGTTGGGATTTTTATTTTGCGCAAAAAAATGCCGCTTGCTGCAAGGCCCTACAAAGCATGGGGTTATCCTTTGCTGGCCGCTTTCTTTATTGCTTTTGCAGGTTTTTATGTAGTAAGTACGGTGTGGAATGATATAAATAATTACAGGCAGGGCACAGCGCCGGTTATCAATTCTTTATTGGGCCTTGCCATTACTGCATTGGGAATACCTGTCTATTGGTATTTTTATGTGGTAAAAAAACAGGGCAAAAAAGCTAAAGGCTAATTTTACAGCTTTAAAAAATGCCTTTATTTTCTAAACCAGGTGACCTGTTTTTTCGTACATGTATAGTATGAAACCAGCAATAATAAAAACCACCTTTATTTATTTGTGCCTGCAAGCTTGTCTTTTGTGTGCGGGTATATTATTGTCTGCCTCCTGCAAAAAAAACGCTTCGCCAACCAATGATAACAGTATGACAACTGTAAATAACAATAAGCCGGATACAACGGTAAAGAAATACCTGGCATTAGGCGATTCTTATACCATTGGTACTTCTGTTAATGAAGCTGATCGCTACCCGGTTCAAACCGCAGCTATTCTTCAGCAAGAAGGTATCAATGTGCGTACAAGCATTATTGCCACCAATGGCTGGACGACAGGTGATTTGATGAACGCAATAAAAAACACAACACTTACCAACGATTATGATGTGGTAACGCTTTTAATTGGTGTAAACAATCAATACCAGGGACGAACATTGGATGAATACAAAGAACAGTTTACCTGGTTATTAGAAAAATCCATAGAGCTTGCTAAAGGAAAGCCAAGCCATGTAATTGTTTTGTCTATACCGGATTATTCTGTTACACCATTTGCCAAAGGCCGCGATGTGCAGCAGATTGCCAAAGAGATTGATGCATTTAATGCAGCCAATAAAAGTATTGCAGACACATACGGCGCAGGCTATCTATATATTACAGATGAGTCGAGAAAAGCAGCAAGTGATCTTTCATTGGTGGCTGCAGACAATCTTCATTTCTCAGGCAAAGAATATGCTT
Organism: Chitinophagaceae bacterium; assembly: GCA_047602295.1. Lineage (GTDB taxonomy): Bacteria > Bacteroidota > Bacteroidia > Chitinophagales > Chitinophagaceae > JACMLD01. The sequence goes on from JASGHP010000001.1 coordinate 1,903,594, forward strand.
TGTGGTCGTACAAGCTGGCGCCTATGATTAGGCCATCAATGCAATAGTATTTTAATTGCTGTAGTTACAACCGCATTTGCTAAGTTTGGCATATCTAAATATGTCTCATGCCTGCAATTAAAAAACTTCTTGCTGTTATTGCTATTTTATTTTTTGGATTGATGGTAAACGCACAATTGACAATACCTGCGTTTACTGGTTATGCTTTACCATCTGAGCCGGGTGCGGAAGATGATGAAAGCGTTTTGTTTAGTGAGAAAGAAGGCGTGCATAACTGGACGGATGTTCACCAGCAATTACAATATTTTTTTTACGCTAAGAATACCGGTACTATCTCACTGGCACTGCTTGCAAAAAATGAAAAACCCGGCACTCAATTGCAGATAGGGCTGGCAGGTAAAAGCTTTACTGTTGTTGTTCCTGCTGGCACTGCATTTAAGAAAATTAAAGCCGGAAGTTTTAATATTAAAACGCCAGGGTTTTATACAATCTCTATTAAAGCTTTAAAAGCTCCTGGTAAAACTATTGCGGCTATTCAATCTATAGAATTAACCGGAAGTGCCACTGAAGGCGTGCACTTTAACAGCAAGCCAAGGCGTAATGCAGCGTCTGTACATCTTCGTTATCCCGTGCCTGATACTGCAAAGATTGTTGCTTTTTATAACGAAATCACGGTACCCCAAGGCGCAGATCCTGTACATACATATTATATGGCTTGTGGTTTTGCAAGAGGTTATTTTGGCATACAGGTGAATAGTCCAACGGAAAGAAGAGTAATTTTTTCTATCTGGGATGCGGGCAATGAAGCAGTAGATCGCAATAAAGTTGCAGACACAAACAAAGTAAAATTATTGGCTAAAGGAATAGATGTAATAGCAGGCGATTTTGGTAATGAAGGCACAGGTGGTCATAGTCATTGGGTGTATAATTGGAAAGTGGGCGAGACGTATAAATTTTTAGTAACCGCTTTGCCAGACAGTGCATCTAACACTACAACTTATACGGGCTACTTTTTTTCACCTGAATTTAAAAAATGGAAATTGATTGCATCTTTCAAAGCACCGAGAGATGCAAAATACTTAGGTCATCTCTATTCTTTTTTGGAGGATTTTGATGGCGTGAATGGCCAATTGATGCGCAAAGCTTTTTATGGCAATCAATGGATAAGATTAGAGAATGGCCAGTGGAAAGAACTTACACAAACTTCTTTTTCTTATGATGCAACCGGCAAAGCGGGAGACAGAATTGATTATGGTGCTGGCGAAGACAATGGAAAATTTTATTTGTGGAATGGTGGTTTTCAACCGGCGAATATAAAATATGGTGATACTTTTTCTCGCAAGCCAATAGCAATAAGTCCTATGATTGATTATTATGGCAATGCAGATAGCCTGGCGCAGGCAACAATAGATAATAAAAGCATCCTTGATTTTTTGCAGAATGATAAATCTGTTGCTATGTCATCAAAAGACGGGTTGTATTTTGCTATATTGAAAGAAGGCACTGGCAATAACGTAGCAGTAACGGATACCGTTGTTGCTTACTACAAAGGTAGTTTGCTAAACGGTAAAGTGTTTGATCAAACAAAAGAAAAGCCCGCTACGTTTCCGCTTAATCGTTTAATAAAAGGCTGGCAGCTGGGTGTGCCGCTTTGCAAAGTGGGCGGAAAAATAAGATTGATCATTCCATCTGGGTTGGCTTATTCTATTCGTGCAAGATCGGTAGATATACCAGCTAATAGCCCTTTGGTTTTTGATATTGAAGTAGTGGAAGCGAGGAGGAGTGATAAGTGATAAGTGATAAGTTGTAAGTTTTAAGTGTTAAGTTGGGTTCGACGTAAGCTTAAAGATTTTATATCCTGAAAGGTTTGCTACACGGGATGCTGAAGTTGAACAAAGAAATACTGTACAAGTGAGTGATCCCGACCAGAGGTACGGGACACGGCACAACAAAAACTTAATAGTATTACTAATGCCGGCTCAATAAGAAATAATATTTTCTTTTGCTAGACTTTAGTAAGCATGCTTATAATATTTGCATGCTGCGGATATAATTGCAATAATGTATTGCGGTCGCCCAATTCAAAATCATCAAAATCAAAACCGGGAGAAACGGTGCAGCCTACGAGTGAATAGTTGCCGCCGTCTATTGTTTTTGAGCCAAACCAACTGCCTGCTTTTACCACGCACTGAAATTGTTCTCCATTGAGCGGATTATTACCCAGCAAATGTTGCGTCAATATTCCGCTGGCATTTATTTCATACACTACTAACGGATCTCCATAATAGAAATGCCAGAGCTCATCTGAAGCAATGCGATGCATAGCAGAGATCTGTTCTTTCTCCAGCAAAAAATAAATGGCAGTGGCAACAGGACGCGGCCCGTTGAAAGACGTAGGTAATTGTTGTTTGGGTAATGTAAGGCTTGCTGTATAGGTCCTTCGGTATGAACCTCCTTCAATATGCCTGCTTAGCTGAAGTCTGTCAATCCAGTAATCGGCAGATGGCTTCATCTATTGTTCCAGTTTTACTTTTATTACGCCGGTGCCGTAATACCATGCGTTTAGCTGTTCTCTTACTTTTGCAGTATCAGTAACAGGGCAGGGCACAACAGTGTATATTTTAAACAGTACGGAGTCTTTAGTTTCAAGCGCTGCCACGTTGTTGTATTCCTTCAACATAGTGGAGCCTTTAATTTGATCAAAACGTTTAAGGGCCCGCATCTTTTTCTCCGTTGTTTCCAGTACAAATTTAAAACCATTGACAGGTATTGAAGTTGTAGCTGCAGTAGCTGCTGGTTTTACTGCAATAGTACTGTCTGTTTTTGCAGTATTGTTTATGGTATCTGGTTTTTTTCCAGTTGAATCAATAGTATTTGAAGTAGCGGTATTGGCAATGCTATCAGTACTTGCTGCAGGTGAGGTTTCTGTTTTTACAATAACAGAGTCACTGTCAGCAGTATTTTTATTGTAAAGATAATAACCACCCCAGCCAACAGCGGCCAGCGTAAGAATTACAGCTAGTGCAATTATCAGTTTGCCTGCATTAAAACTGCTCTTGCGGCTTACAGGTTCATCTATATCAATATCTGTATCTACAGTTTGTCTTTTGGTGTCAATATGTTTATGAGTGATTTCGTCTTTTTTTGCGATAACAGTACCCGGTGTAAAATTGTATGTATTGTCTTTTGTTTTTTGTAGTGTACCAATGCCTTCAAAATAAAATGGCTTGCCAATATTGAGGTATTGAAATGCTGTTGCTATAAAAGAATGAAGATCGGCTTCTGCCAAAGGCTTCATTTTGCCGGTATGCTCTTTTATATAAAGAACAAGTGAATCATCCAGTTGAGGACCTGTCTTAGGAACAAATGAAATGCCTTCAATGGCCATTTTTACCTTGGCATTCTCATCGGGCAGTACGGCCTTTTCATCCAGGGTAAACAAACCAATCCCCGGAAGAGATAGCTTTTTAAACTGGTAGAGATAAGGGCCAAGAAGGTTATCTACTTTCACATGAATGTTTTAGCCAATATACAATTAAATCGCTGTCTTACAAACAAATAAATCATTCTACAACGAAGGATAACGCATCAAATTGTACTTTTGCGGAAATATTGTTATGCTTACGGAGAGAGACAGGCAGTTTATGGCTTATTGGGAGAAGAACCGGGAGAAAGAAAAGAAAACATTCAGGCAGTTATTAGTTGGCTTGCCTTTGGGTTTGCTGTTTGTGGTTCCCATTATCATTAATTTTTCCAGCGGCTGGTATAAAAGGGCCAATATGTGGGCACGCGGGCACGAAGAAGACAGTCCCGGTACAACGCTTATTGTTGCCGCTTTGATTATCCTTGTTTTTATTGCTATTTTTTCTAAAAAACACCGATGGGATATGAATGAACAAACCTACCAGGAATTGGCTGCAAAACAGGAAAAAGAAAAGCATGATGCAGCGGAAAAGCCTTAACATTGGTCTGGACATTACCCACTATAAATTACCAAAAATTATTTTGATGCGAGTAGCAGTTGTTATCTTATTGGCTTTTAGTTTTATTGTAAGCGGATGCGCAAAAAGTTCTTCTTCCTTTACCTGCAGTTATGATCCTTGTGCGTTAAAAGCACCTGCCAGTGAAGTCACTCAATTAGAAACGTATTTATCTGGTGCAGGCATTACCACGGCCACCAAGCATTGCAGTGGTTTATACTATCAAATAAAAAGCGCCGGTAGCGGTACTACTCCTACAACCTGCTCTAATGTTTCTGTTACATACAAAGGAACTTTAACCAATGGCAATGTGTTTGACCAAAGCACCAGTGCCGTTGCTTTTCCGCTTGCTACATTGATAGAAGGTTGGAAAAAAGGCATCCCCTTAATCAGCAAAGGCGGTAGCATTACTTTGTATTTGCCGCCTACATTTGGTTATGGTGCCACAGATCAGAAAGATCCTCAAACTGGCAATGTTATTATACCAGCAAACTCCATTATTATTTTTGATATCCAATTAGTAGATGTTCAGTAAGGCGGGAAGGTTGAAGGCATAGGGTTAAAGGCATAGTGTTTATATGGTTTGTTGCTAATTGTTCTTGATGAACAAATTTTATTAGCGATTAACTTAAAACTTATTACTTACAACTTAACACTCTAATGTATTGTTTATCTTTAAGCAAACATTTTTCCTTTGCCACACGAAGCCATCTCTGTATTTGATATTTTTAAAATTGGCATTGGCCCATCTAGTTCTCATACACTGGGGCCCTGGCGTGCTGCGCAGCGTTTCCTGCAATCGTTGCAAGAAACTTATTCCATAAAAAATATTGTAGCTGTAGAAGTATTGCTGTACGGTTCGCTGGCAAAAACCGGGAAGGGGCACGGTACAGACATAGCTGTAATATTAGGGTTAAGTGGAGATGATCCGGTTACTTTTGATGTAAACAATATCAACAATAAAATAAACCAGATTGGTGCCGATAAAAAGATGTTGCTTAATGGCAATCACCCGATAGATTTTGATCCGCTTGTAAATATTCGCTTTCTTTTTACTGAAACCCTTCCTTATCATCCTAATGCACTTACCTTTTTAGCAACTACTGCAGATGGAACACAAATTGCCGAAACTTATTATTCTATTGGTGGAGGATTTGTAAAAAAAGAAGGAGAAGATGACCAGGCGGGCGGAACAGTTCAATTGCCATTTCCCATCAACACAGCAGATGAGTTGTTGCATTGGTGCATGAAGGGGCTTTCCATAAGTGAAGTGGTAATGGAGAATGAGCTTTCATGGCGTACGGAAGCTGCTACTAAAAAGGGGTTGATGGATATATGGAATGTGATGAAGGAATGCATGTACCGTGGTTGCCACCATGATGGAATGCTACCTGGCGGATTGCATGTAAAACGCCGTGCGGCTGCGTTGAACAAAAGATTATTGCCGCAAAAAAATTACAACGATTACGAATCCTGGATGATGGCCATCCGCAGTGGCGGCAGCAGCTTTACTTATACGTTAGATTGGGTAAGCTGTTTTGCTTTGGCTGTTAATGAAGAGAATGCTTCTTTTGGCAGAGTGGTTACTGCACCTACCAACGGCGCAGCAGGTGTAATACCTGCCGTGTTGCAATACTATATTACATTCTGTGATGGCTTTAAAGAAGAAAAAATAATCCAGTTTATGCTTACTGCATCTGAAACTGGCAGCATCTTTAAAAAAGGCGCTACCATCTCTGCAGCTATGGGTGGATGCCAGGCAGAGATAGGCGTATCATCTGCTATGGCCGCAGCAGCACTAACGGAATGTATGGGCGGTACGCAGAAACAATGTTTAATGGCGGCAGAAATTGCCATGGAACATCACCTTGGCCTTACCTGCGATCCTATTGGAGGTTTGGTACAGGTGCCTTGTATAGAGCGCAATACCATGGGTGCTATAAAAGCGATTACAGCTTCCAACCTGGCATTGCAAAGCACACCAGATTTTGCAAAAGTTTCATTGGATGCAGTTATAAAAACAATGTGGGATACTGCACTTGACATGAACAGCAAATACAAAGAAACCAGTGACGGCGGTTTGGCTATTCATATACCGATTAGTTTGCCGGAATGCTGAGAAGTTTTAAGTAATAAGTTTTAAGTAATAAGTTTTAAGTAATAAGTTTTAAGTTGGGGTTTGCGTTGTAATATCTTTTTTTAATAAACTACGAAGTGGCGCAATAAAATTAACCCCGGGTGTAGCCGGGGGTTAAACGAAGTATAAAGCTGATAAAAAAAGCGGTGCTTGTAATTTGTTCTTGCCGTCTCTATATGCTTTAATTAAGCGAAGGGTCAATTGCAATATCCTTTGCATCCATATCGCTGTAATCACGAATCTCGTTGTACAAAGTATCTCTTTCTACCGGCTGGCGTTTTACCTGCTTGATAAGTGTTACCAATTGTGCTGTGCTCATAGATGGCGTTTGTTCTTCACTGCCTGCCATAGAATAAATCTTGGTAGTGTCGTCTATGGTGCCATCCAAATCATTTACACCAAATGAAAGTGTAAGCTGCGCATTCTGTCTGCCCAGCATTGGCCAGTATGCTTTTAAGTGAGGAAAATTGTCAAGGTAAAGACGGGCAATAGCATACAGGCGCATGTCTTCTATCACAGAGCTTTCAGGAACATGGCTCATATCATTGTCTTTGTTGCGAAACTTTAGCGGGATGAATGTATTGAAGCCATGCGTTTCATCCTGCAATTGACGAAGGCGTTCCATATGATCAATGCGGTGCTCATATTTTTCTATGTGGCCATATAGCATGGTGGCATTGCTGTGCATGCCCAGCTTATGCGCTGTACGGTGTATGTTCAGCCAACCATTAGCATCTACTTTATCAGCGCAGATTTGTTGCCGTATGTCCGGATGAAAAATTTCTGCGCCACCACCGGGTAAAGAATCAAGACCAGCTTCGTGTAGCAATTTCATTCCCTCTTCTGCAGAAACTTTTGCCTTGCGGAACATATAGTCAAGCTCTACAGCCGTATAACCTTTTATATGCAATGATGGACGATGCGCTTTTATCTGTTGCATTAAGTCTATAAAAAATGCAAGGTTTAGTTTAGGATGAACACCGCCAACAATATGTACTTCTGTAATAGGTTTATTGTCGTAAGACTTCACAATGTCCAGCATTTGCGCAGTACTTAGTTCCCAGCCTTCTTCCCTGTGGGCATACAAGCGTGAATAGGCACAAAATGCACAGGAAAATACGCATACATTGGTGGGCTCTATATGAAAATTGCGATTGAAATAGGTTTTGTTGCCATGCAGTTTTTCACGCACATAATTGGCAAGACTTCCAACATAAGAAAGGCTGGCTTTCTCAAACAACAAAATGCCCTCTGCATTTGTTATTCTTTCTCCGGCCAATATTTTTTCACCAATTTGCTCTAATTCTTTGTCTGCATTTCTTACAAGGGTAGAAACCTGGATTGCACTGCTCATTGCCTGATGTATTTAATACCGCAAAGGTAACTAACAACTCTCAAGTTTTATAGATAAAAACTTGTAATCACAGCTACTGCAATTGTAGTAAAGCGGGCAAACATTTTACTCTTTTGATTGTTTGCATACTAGAGTTCTTATTCATTTCGTTTTTTTAACGAAAACTAAATACAGGTTTCAATTATCCACATCTTGTGAGTAAGTAACTTTAGGAAATATATAGTGTGATGAATTATATTTGAAAATAACGGTACCGTACAACTATCAGATACTATTGTTAAACAAAAAAGCAAGTTCTTACGAGAGCAAGCTTTTAAAAACCTCATACAATTGACAGAAGCCATTATTAACCTTGAGTCAGTGAATCCTATCGAATTTTTTGGCGTAAACAATGGTAAACTAGATCTTCTCAAAAAGAAATTTCCACTGTTAAAAGTATTAAGCCGCGGCACACAGGTAAAACTAAGCGGTTCGCCAGAGCAAGTAGAAACAGCTAAAGAAAAGATTGATCTTATTGTGCAATACCTTGAGCGGAATGGGCACATGAGTGAAAATTATTTTGAACAGATACTGGGTGGTGATGATGCAGAAACGGTTGATCATTTTGTAGATCGTCATCCCAATGACATATTGGTTTTTGGCCCGCACGGAAAAACGGTGCGTGCACGTACCGCCAATCAAAAACATATGGTGGCAGGTATAGACAAAAACGATATCCTGTTTGCCATTGGGCCTGCCGGTACTGGTAAAACTTACACCGCTGTAGCATTAGCAGTTCGTGCATTAAAAAACAAACTGGTGAAAAAGATAATCCTTACCCGCCCTGCAGTAGAAGCAGGTGAAAGTTTGGGTTTCCTGCCAGGCGATCTTAAAGAAAAGATTGATCCATACCTGCGTCCTCTATATGATGCGCTGGATGATATGATACCCGCAGATAAGCTGGGATATTATATGAGCACCCGCACCATAGAAATTGCACCGTTGGCTTACATGCGCGGACGTACGCTGGACAATGCTTTCATTATTTTGGATGAAGCACAAAACGCTACCGACCTGCAATTGAAAATGTTTCTTACCCGCATAGGTGCTAATGCAAAGGCTATCATTACGGGTGATATGACACAGGTGGATCTTCCACGCAACCAACGCAGTGGTTTAGAAAAAGCAGTGCGTATTTTGCAAAACGTAGATGGCATTGCGCATATAAAACTGGACGAAGAAGATGTGGTGCGCCACCGCCTTGTAAAAGCCATTATCAGGGCTTACGACAAAGAGAAAGTTAGGGAAGACGGAATGCAGGGATAGTTCTAAATTGATTACAATCCGGAATTATAAAACTCCAAGGCGCTTTATGCGCCTTTTTTTATTTGGGCCAATCTCCGCGGCTATAAAGAAAGCCGTGAGCTATGAGCAATTAGCTGTGAGCCCTTTTGCTTCGCTGCATATTAGCCTTAAAAGAAAATTCTCCGTGCAACCAACCTCCGTGCCTCTGTGTCTCAGTGGCTGTAAAGAAAGCTGCAAGCTGTTAGCCAAAAGCTACAAGTCTTTTGTTTGAACGAACTACAAACCATGAACTCCTTGCTTTATCACCTCAAAAAAAATTCTCCGTGCAGCCTCCGTGCCCCTGTGTCTCCGTGGCTACTAATTTGTTAAGATAAAAATCTTTGCTGCTCCAATGCTTAATTTGAATAGTTTTGCAACTGAATTTTAAGATATGAAAAGAGTTATCCTTTTTTTCGCGGTAGTAGCCCTGGTGTCATGTGCAGGAGAAGAGTCTTATACAAAAGCCGCAGATGCACAGGAAGCAGCAAGAGAGTTTATACGGGCATCTTTAGATGGCAATTACGATAAAGCCAGTTTTTATTTATACAAAGATTCTGCAGGCGTAAATGAAATGTTACTGAACAAATGGAAAACCTATTACGGCAGTTGGACCCAGGAAGATAAAGTAGGGCATAAGAATGCCAATATTCTTGTTATTACCACAAAGCAGGTGAATGATTCCACACTTGATTATGTTTTTTCCAACTCTTATAAAAAAGATACCACTACCATAAAAATTGTAAAAGCCAAGGGTGATTGGTTGGTAGATTTAAAAGACATTCACAAATAGTGACTGCAAGAACGAGTGCTTGTACAAAATCTTGCAAAACATTCCGCATGAAAAAAAATGTTGTTTCAAAAGTAATGGCAGTTTGCCTTGTTGCTGGTTCTTTGTTACTGCTTTCATGGGGTCGCTGGGGTCATCAGCATATTAACAATGCCGCTGTATTTGCTTTGCCGGAAAGCATGCGTCCTTTCTTTTACAATCATATAGATTTTATAACGGAAGAAGCTATTATCCCCGATACCAGGAAGTATAGCATTAATGATAAAGCTGAGTTTCCACGGCATTATATCAATATGGAAACCTATCAGCCCAATGGTCCGGCAGATAGCATTCCATATACCATGAAAGATGCGGTTGCAAAATTTGATGCAAAAACCCTTGATAAAGGAGGCATTTTGCCCTGGTATATGATGGATATGATGCAGAAACTTACGCAGGCTTTTAAAGATAAAAGAAAGGCAGAGATATTATTCCTGTCAGCCGATCTTGGGCATTACCTGGGTGATGCAAACATGCCTTTGCACACAGCATTAAATCATGATGGGCAATTAACGGATCAAAAAGGCATTCACGCATTTTTTGAATCTCAGTTGCCGGAACAATTTGGAGACAGTTATAATTTTTATATTGGAAACGCAACGTATGTTAAAGACGTTCCTGCAGAAGTATGGCGCATAGTAATGGCCAGTCATAAGCTGGCAGATACATTGTTGTTGATAGAAAAGAACCTGAAAGCAGGTTTCGATCCCAATAATATTTTTGAAAAAGATAGTGCTGGTAACATCAAAAGAAATTTCTATCACGATCCTATACATACCTATGCTTATGCAAAAGCTTATCACGATGCATTGCATGGAATGGTAGAAAAGCAATTGCGTGCCGCAGCAATAGCTACGGCTAATTTCTGGTATACTGCCTGGGTAAATGCTGGCAGCCCCGATTTAAGCCAGCTAGACGATGCTTCCCTCACAGAAAGAAATAAGAAAAACTACAAAAAAGATTACCAGCGCTGGAAAAAAGGAGAACTCTTTGGATTTAAGGTAGATAAAGAGTTTTAATTTTAAAAACAGGCCGGTCCAATCGCTATATCCTGCTGTTATAACTGAATGTTCTAAACGCTTTGCATGGCCCAATGCTGCCATCACCTGCTGTTGCCATAGCCATATTTGCAAGCAGGTGCTAAAAATAAATCAATTCCATTTCCCGGAATTCATTTGTACGTTTGTAAAAGCACAATAATCAAAATATGCATATAGTATCGCATCCATGGCATGGCATCTCTCCAGGTGAAAATGCCCCCCGCGTTGTAAACGCAGTTGTAGAAATACCGCAAGGCTCCAGGGCCAAGTATGAAATAGATAAAGAAAGCGGCATGCTTAAGCTGGACAGGATTATATATTCTTCCTTTCACTATCCCTGTAACTATGGCTTTATACCACAGACTTATGGAGATGATAAGGATCCGCTGGATATTCTTATACTAACTTCACTCCCTGTGCAGGCGCTTTGTTTGATGCAGGCAAAAGTGGTAGGCGTAATGCAGATGATAGATGGCGGAGATGCTGATGATAAAATCATTGCAGTAGCAGCCAATGATCCTACAGTAAATCACTACAACAATATAGAAGAGTTGCCCAAGCACTTTTTCGATGAGTTGCGCCATTTCTTTGAAGAATACAAAAAACTGGAAAACAAAACAGTAATTGTAGAAGAGTTTGGCGATAAAAGCCAGGCATTGAAAGTAATTGAAGAGGCCATGGCTTTTTACAAGAAGAACTTTAAAAGATAGTTTATTGTAAATAATAAACCGATTGTTATGAGTTTGCAAACCATACTGCTGCTGGCAATTATAGGGTTGGCAGCAGGCGTTTTAAGCGGCATGATAGGAATAGGCGGGGGCATCGTTATAGTGCCGGCGCTGGTTTTCCTGCTTGGGTTTACTCAACAAGAGGCACAAGGCACTTCCTTAGGTTTACTTTTATTGCCGGTAGGCATTCTTGCAGTTATGAATTATTATAAGCAAGGATTTATTGATGTAAAAGTGGTGGGCATTATGTCTGTCACTTTTATACTAGGCGGATGGTTGGGCAGTAAATGGGCGGTTTCCCTGCCACAGGAAACAGTAAAAAAAGTATTTGCTGTGTTACTAATAGTAGTGGCAGTAAAAATGCTTTTTTTTGATAAACATTAACACTGAATTGCATTTTTAAACAGAAAGGCTATTGCGACCAAAAATGCCACAGATTCACAGATTACGCTGTTGCATAATTCATCTCCCTGATTAATTAAATAAGATTGTCTTTTTTGTACGAGTTTAAAGATTAGCACAGATTTTTGAACCTATTTTGGGTGTTGAAGAAGGCAGCAATAAGTGTTAATTTTTGCCGTAAGGCAAGTAATTTTTTTCCGAATCGAAGGTTGCTACCAATTTCTGAAACAAATTGCTGATTGATGAAATAATCTGTGAATCTGTGGCATAATTTGTTTTTACCCCAGCAATCGTTTATGCAATTTTTGCCTGCTTGCATCTAAACTACAGAAACTTACAAATTGAACCCAGATCGCTATCAACACATATCAGATAACGCACTGCTGGAAAAATTTTATGCAGAGAAAGATAACCAGTGGCTGGGCATCTTGCTGCAGCGGTATACCATGCTATTACTGGGTGTTTGCATGAAATACCTGAAGAATGAAGACGATGCAAAAGACAGTGTACAGCAGGTGTTTTTGAAAGCTATTGCTGAACTGCACAAATACAAGGTAGAATATTTTAAAAGCTGGATTTATATGGTGGCCAAAAACCATTGCCTGATGCGTTTGCGTGACAGGCAGGGCAAAACACCGGCAGAATTAAATGAACAGTTCCTGCTTTTGGAAGACGAGACCAATGGCACACAATCTCACCTGGACAAAGACCGTTTATTGGATGCTATGACCCAGGCCATAGAAACGCTTAACGAAGAGCAGAAACAATGTGTAACTTTGTTTTACCTGGATAAAAAATCTTACACCCAGATTGCAGATGCTACAGGCTATAGCATGATGCAGGTAAAAAGTTATATACAAAACGGCAAACGAAACCTGAAAATAGGAGTGGAGCGCATTATAAAACAACAATGAACAAAGACTTGTTGAACATATTATCCAATGGCAAAAGCGATGTAGAGAAACAGCAAATGCTGGATTACCTGGCTGGCAAACTATCTGACGAAGAAAAAAACCGGATAGAGCAGGAATTGGAAAGCGATGATTTTATGAATGATGCCATGGAAGGATTGGAACAGGTAAAAAATAAAAAGGACATCAACCTTGTTGTAGATCAGATCAACAGGGATTTGCACAAAAAGCTGTTTCAAAAAAAGAAAAAAAGAAGAAAATTATTGCAACAACGCTGGGTATATGCTGCAGTGGTACTCATTCTTGCATTGTTAATCTCCGCATGGTTAATGATAATGAAATACCGTGCACTGGAGAAAAATCACGGAAAGAAGACAGCAACAAATACAAGCCGAATTACTTCATTTAAAGCAATGCAAGACAGCTTTTATATTTCGTAATCAATATTCAGTAAAAGAGCTTCCGTATTTCATTCTTTTTGGTGAAGCATTGTTTTTTATCTTTAGGATAAACACTGCTTATGCGCTTTTTCACCCTTACCGCAGCCTGCCTGCTTGTTTTTCATTTCCTTCAAGCCCAGAAAAAAGACGATAACACTAAAACCATTGCCGCTTTTGACGATTATGTAAAAAAAGCATTGCCGCTGTGGCAAACACCCGGCATTTCTATTGCAGTTGTAAAAGACGGCAATGTTGTTTTTAAAAAAGCATATGGCTTGCGCGAAACAGGCAAGACATTACCCTACACAACAACTACCTTATCTACCTGTGCCTCTACTACCAAAGCGATGACGGCAACATGCATGGGCATGCTGATAGATCAGGGGAAAGTTAAATGGACTGATAAAGTGGCTGATATACTTCCTTCGTTTAAGCTGGCAGATCCTTACAGCACTTCTCAAATAACAGTGCTGGATTTATTTACACACAATGCCGGATTGGGCAATGCAGACATGCTGTGGGTATCGGGTTATTCAAGAGAAGAAATCATGCAGCATATGCAATTGATGTCGCCTTCCTACTCATTGCGCTCATCCTTTATTTATCAAAACCTGATGTATATAGTAGCGGGTGAAGTCATTCATAAGTTAACCGGCAAAACATGGGATGAGTTTATTACCGAAAGTATTTTTAAGCAACTGGGCATGAACAATACTTATGCGGATTATTCATCGCTTACAGCGGGTATGGATATTACAGCTCCCCATTTCAAAGACAAAGACAGTATTAAAGCGATTCCTTACCTGCATAAAGATAACATTGGCCCTGCAGGTGGTGTTTGGTCCTGTGCAGATGATATGGCCAAATGGCTGCTTTGTGTGCTGGATAGTACTAAGATTAATGGGAAGCGTTTATTGCAACCTGACACTTATGCTGCTATGTTTACGCCTACTGTTATGACGGCCAGGGACGAATACCCAACTTATGAAATCTTGAAACCCAACTGGACTACCTATGGCCTGGGATGGTTTCAACACGATTATAAAGGTAAGATGGTGCAGTTTCATACAGGAAGCCTGGCTGGCATGACGGCTATTGCAGGCCTGATACCTTCCAGCAAGCTGGGTATTTATATTTTTGGCAACCTTGATCATGCGGAGTTACGGCACGCCCTTATGTATAAAGCGTTTGATCTTTGGGCTTTTAACGACAATAGCAATGATTGGAGCAGCATTTTTAATGCATTGTACAGGCGAATGGCAGACACTGCTGCTAAAGAAGAAGCAGATGAATTGGCCAAACGGATTTCTAACACGCATACATCTTTACCATTAAGCGCCTATACAGGCAAATTCTCAAATAAGAAGTTTGCAACAGTTGAAATAGCTTTAAAAGACAACATGCTGATCATTGACATGCCAGCAAACATCCGGCTTATGCTAGACCACTGGCATTATGATGTATTCAGAGCTAGTTATAACCGCTGGTGGTTTGGCCATGCCTGGGTGCAGTTTTTAATGGACAAAGCAGGGAAAGTGGGTAGCGTAAAAATAGATGGCATTGAATACATTAAGACGGAATAAGCTTAAAAATTACCCTTAAAGTGGTATTTTATAAGGTTGTTTATTGTGTAACTTTATAGGGTGAAAATTAACGACAGTCTAACACATCTTAACACTATTTTTAGTTTTCCATGGCGAATTTTACATCATCAAATTAAACATCAAATTCTTTAAGAATTTTCTCATAAGCAGTTAGTTTTGGTTACGAGCCCTGTTTCTACAGGGCTCATTTTTTTGCCCTCACTTTTATAGCAAAATATTTCCACCAGTTTTAATGTTGCATAATCAAAAGAAGATAATGCTTAAATTGAATAGCAATCTCTTTATAGTCACGAAAAGATTTTATTGTACCCGCATTTGTAGCACAGATTTGATCATACTTACGCTGTGCCAATAAAAATGATCAGCATTGCACTCTTCGACTGTTGAAACAATATGCAGCAATCTTTACCCAATGATATCAAAACAGAATAGTGGAATGATTTCTGCCATTGTTCTTTCTTTACCAAACTATCAACGTAAATTTTATTATGAGAAAATCATTGTTGTATTCGTTATTCTTTTTTTTATACTTACCATCTTTCGCACAGTCACTTCAACCCGGTTTTAATGGACATGAATACACAGATATGCTGGCTATGAATTTTCAGCGTTTCGATTCTTTAAAAATTTTGCCTGCTATTCCTATTCCTGCTAATTATCATGTGGTTTATCGTTCGCCGGAAGTAGGCATGCAGAACCGTTGGAACATGTGGTATCGCAACGATGAAAAACTGGCGGTTATCAGCCTTCGTGGCACCATTAATCAACAGGTAAGTTGGCTGGAAAATTTTTATGCAGCCATGATACCTGCAACAGGCTCATTACAAATAAATGATAGTACCACGTTTAATTATCAGTTAGCAGCAGACAGTAAAGCAAACGTGCATGTAGGTTGGGTGCTTGGCCTTGCACATCTTGCACCAACTATTGTAGAGCAAATAAAAATTGCTTACGCGAAAGGTATCCGCGAAATAATCATTATTGGCCATAGCCAGGGCGGTGCGTTGGCTACACTTACACGCAGTTATTTATTTTATCTCACAGAAAAAGGAGAACTGCCAAAAGACATTGTTTACAAATCTTATTGCAGTGCTTCGCCTAAAGTGGGCAATTTATATTTTGCTTACGATTTTGATTTTATTACCCGCAACGGCTGGGCGTTTACTATTGTAAATGCAGCAGATTGGGTGCCTGAAACACTTTTCTCTGTACAAACCCTTACAGACTTTAACCCACTGAATCCATTTTTATTTGTAGATGGCATTATAAAAAAACAGTCTTTCCTAAAGCGTTTGTACATAAAACGCAAATACAACAAAATGAAGAATGGCGTACGTACTGCGCAGGAAAGATTTGAAAGTAACCTGGGTGGCCTCGTATATAAACTTTTTATTAAAAAGGTATTTCCTCAGTTGAAAGAACCAGTGTATGCTCATGATAACAATTATCAGCGTGTCGGCGTACCTATAGTCTTGCAACCCGATGCTGAGTATTATAAAGTATATCCCAATGAAGGAACAAATGTATTTGTGCACCACATGTTTGCTCCATATTATTTGCTGGCAAAAAAATATTACACTGAGTAAAGAAATATTTATTGGGCAAGCGCAAAATCTACAGCCGTAGTGGCGTGAATTAGTGCTGTATCAAAAACCGGTATGCTGCAATCTGCCTGTTGTATCAGTAAAGGAATTTCTGTACAGCCAAGAATAACGCCTTCTGCACCTTGTTGCTGAAGTTTATTGATGATGTGTAACATTCTTTCTTTAGTGGCAGGCAGGAAAATATTTTTGCCCATTTCATTGTAGATAGCGTCGTGCACAAACTGGCGATCTGCTTCATCGGGCAGAATGGTACTGATATTAAACTGAACTAATTGTTGCTGGTAAAAACCAAGCTCCATAGTATATTTTGTTCCCAGCAATGCCACTTTCTTTAACCCTGCTTGTTGAATGCTTTTGCCTGTGGCAGTGGCAATATGAATGAGTGGGATAGAAATAGATTGCTGTACTTCCGGGGCTATTTTATGCATGGTGTTTGCGCATAACAACAGGCAATCTGCACCACAGTGTTCCAGTTTTTTTGCAATGCTGCTAATCATATTTGCAATAGCAGCCCAGTTGTCTGCAAAAGTGAGCGTTTTTATTTCCTCGTAGTTTACAGAATATAGAATTACTTTGGCTGCATTTACGCCACCTAAACGCTGGTTTACCATTTCATTTATCAATTTGTAATATTCTGCAGAGGAAGGCCAGCTTATGCCGCCAATAAGCCCGATTGTTTTCATTTTATACTACTGGTTTTAGCACTGCAATTTACAGCATCCCTTTTACCTTTACGATAGCATAAAATGAAATGGTGCATACAAAACAAGCAAAAAGCATACTGAACAAACACAAAAAAAGGGATAACTGGTTCCTGGATGAATATTCCGTTAACCCATATGAAGGTTGCAGTTGCAATTGCCTTTATTGTTATGTACGCGGGAGTAGGTACGGAGAGAATATGGATGCAGGACTTGCAATAAAAGAAAATGCATTGGAAGTACTGGAGAAACAATTAATAAGGAGAGCCAAAGCCGGTGAGTATGGCATTGTAGCAGTAGGCACATCAACCGATGCATATATACATCACGAAGAGAAATGGAAGTTAACAGAAGGTATGCTTCAGTTATTGCTGAAATACAGGTTCCCGGTTTTTATAAGCACCAAATGCGATTTAATAAAAAGAGATTTTGAATTACTAAAAGCAATTGATAAAGCAGCTATTCTTCCGGATGACTTGAAACATAGACTTGCACGTGGTGTAATTTTATCTGTTTCTGTATCTACTATGAATGAAAAAATTACTTCCTTCCTGGAACCGGGTGCTGTACCTCCTTTGCAGCGATTGAACCTATTGCAGGAGTTTAAGCAGCAAGGGTTTCTTGCTGGTGTGAACGCAATGCCGCTATTGCCATTTATATCTGACACTCAAGAGGAACTTGAAAAAATAATTCAAGCGGCAAGTTTACATGGTGCAGACTACATATTGCCGGCAGGACTTACACTTTTTGGAACTGGTGCAGCAGACAGCAAAACATTGTATTATCGTTTTTTGGAAAAATATGATCCATCGTTGATTGCTGCTTACAATAATTTGTATTGCAATAACAGCAGTGCGCCCTGGCAATACCAGCAACAGTTAAAGCAAAGAGCCAATGCAATTTGTAAAAAATACCATCTTCGTACTTCTATATTGCAAGAACAATGACAGCACTGCAATCAATTCAACAATTATTAAAACAAAACGCAAGCCCAGAAGGACTTGCTGCATCAAGAAAATTTGTGCCGGGCGTATCTAAAGTTTATGGCGTTCGCATGCCGGTGCTGAATCAATTGGCAAAACAATTTTCTGCTGAAGGGTTTAAATTAGTACAAGCATTATGGAAAGCAGGCAGCCTGGAAGAAAAAATATTAGCTGCAAAAATACTGGAGCGTATTGCCAAACAAGATCCTAAACTGGCGATAGATTTGGTAACATCATTTTCTACCGGTATAGACAACTGGGCTGTATGTGATGCATTGGGTATGCAAAGCCTGAAAGGTTTAGTGAAGACACATGCTGAAGAAATTTTTTCTTTAGCCAGGAAGCTAAACACCGCAGAAAATTTATGGCAAAGACGTTTATCACTGGTACTTGTGGAATGGTATACGAGGGATAAGAAAAAACATACCGAAATAAACGCATTGGTAAAACTATTGGAGAAGGACGAAGAATACTATGTGAGAAAAGCAGTAGAGTGGATTAAAAGAAATATGCAAAAGGGAAAATGATCTGTACAAAATGCAGTTTGGTTGAATAAGGCATTAAGCGGAGAGTGCCAGAGCTGATGTAAGTGCTAAAGTACAAGAGTGCGACGCAACGATGTTGACCAATGATATTGGCTGGGCTCAAAATAAATTTCAATAAACTGCAGCATTAAATTCTCTTGTGATAATGTTTGGTGTTGATGACCTGTGTACCTTTGTAGCCTAAATTTTTTTCAATGCCGGTTGATTTACGATCTGATACGGTGACACGCCCCGGTGCGGCAATGCTGGATGCAATGATGCATGCAAAAGTGGGGGATGATGTTTTTGCTGAAGACCCTACCGTTAACCGCTTAGAAAATTTTGCTGCAGATATGTTTGGCAGAGAGGCTGCATTGTATTGTCCTTCTGGCACTATGAGCAACCAGATAGCCATTAAATGCCACACACAACCGGGCGATGAAGTGGTTTGCGAAAAGACAAGCCATGTTTATTTGTATGAAGGTGGCGGCATTGCATTTAATGCAGGTGCACAAGTGCGTTTGATAGATGGAGATTGTGGACGTATTAATGCAGCGCAGGTAAAGGCTGCTATCAACCCCGATGATGTGCATAAAGCAAGGACTTCGTTGGTTTCGCTGGAAAATACAGCCAACCGCGGTGGTGGCAGTTGCTATAAAGTATCAGACATTCTTCAAATAAAAACTGTTTGCGCAGAAGCAGGGCTTGCATTGCACCTGGATGGAGCAAGATTGTTTAATGCGCTTGTGTCTAACAACGAAACACCAGAACAATATGGACAGTTGTTTGATACTATTTCTATTTGCCTCAACAAGGGTTTAGGTTGCCCTATCGGCAGCATACTAATCGGTAATAAAAAATTTATTCAGCAAGCACGTCGCATCAGGAAAGTTTTTGGTGGAGGTATGCGCCAGGCAGGATTTATGGCCGCTTCTGGTTTGTACGCCTTGCAGCATAATGTAAAGCGCCTGGAGTTGGATCATATTCATGCACGCCAGATTGCATTGGCGCTAAAACAAAAATCATTTGTGGGCAATATGCTTCCGGTTGAAACCAATATTATTCTTTTTGAAGTGAAGGAACCATACACAGCTAAAACGCTTGCTGCAAAATTTAATGAGTACGAAATAAAATGCATCGCTATTTCTCCTACACAGATTAGAATGGTTACTCACCTGGATATAAATGAACAAATGGTGAAAGAGGTAATTAATTGCATTGATAGATTATAGCTTCAGGTTGTTAGCTTCAAGCTTCAAGTGCTTGCACGCGGTTATCTTTTGCATCTAGTTTGATTACTCCTAATTCCAAATTCCTAATTCTTTTCCAGTAACAATACAAGCCCACTAACCTCTTGCCACTAGCCACCCCCTAACACAGCACCAGTTGCGCATATAATTTCTGCAATGTTTCTTTTGCATCCGTGCAAAGGCCTGTATGTGTTTTAGAGGTTTGTACAACAGTACTGCGGGTAGCTGTAAGCCAGCGAAAACGTTCTGCAATGGCAAGTTTGCCAACAGGTCCGCTGTCTCGGGTAGCATGACAAATTTTTTCAAATGCCTGCAGGTATTGGCCAATTTCAGGAATATCAAGATGTGCAGCAAACGCTTTGATGCGTTCTATATCTAAATGAAAAAGTACATCCAGGAATTTTTGTTTCGGGCAATACAGCACCACCCCAACATTGAGGAATTCTTCCCGCTCTACTTTGGGAACAATGCGCAGAACGGCGTATTCAAATAAGTGCTTCTCTTGCATGCTGTGCCTCTTTTACAAATATTGCTGCATTGGCAATGCGCAATGTTAAAAAACGGATATAGGCTTCACGATGTTCTTCTTTACTGCTAAATGGTGCATCCACCAACCACTCGTCTGGCACCAGCGAAACTATAAAGCGTATGCAATCTTCTGTTAGCAAAGATTTGCATTTTGCATCTACAGCAGCCAGTGCACTTGCCCTTGAAAGCAGTACATGATCTTTTACGTGCGTAAAAGGTTTCAATGCCTGTGCTTCCCAATTTTCCCATGAGTGATGAAAATACAATGATGCACCATGATCTATCAGCCACAATTCTTTGTGCCACCAAAGCATATTGGTATTGCGAAAAGTGCGATCAACATTGGTAATAAGGCAATCCAGCCATACCACCATAGATGCCAGCATTGGGTCAACAGTATTTACAGTAGCATCGAATGTAATAGAGCCCGACAAATAATGCAACGCAATATTAAGACCCGTGCTTGCTTTTAATAAATCCTGTATTTCTTCATCCGGTTCTGCACGGCCAAAAGATGTATCTAATTCTGCAAATACTATTTCCGGAACTTTCAATGATAGTGCACGTGCTATTTCTCCGCCAATTAATTCAGCCACCAATGATTTTGGTGCCTGCCCTGCACCACGGAATTTTACCACGTATAAAAAGCCATCATCTGCTTCTGCAATAGCGGGCATGGAGCCTCCTTCGCGCAGGGGCGTAACATATCTTGTTACATGTACCGTTCTTATTGCAGGGGGTGCTTTTTTCAATATGGATGACTTAAAATTTGCATGCAGATGTTTTCATGCATGATGCACAATGTCAACAAATGTAACATTATCTGTGATTGAACAAAGAATATTATATCTGGCGTTAGTGGGAAGCATGTAGCTAACAGGTAGCGGCTAGTGGGTTATTAGATGATGAGTTAATTAGTAGATCAATTCCTAGTTGTAGAGAATTTGACATAATTGCTGACTGTATTAATTCAGTTGTTGCACAGAAAGTGTTTAATGGTACGGGGTACAGCGCAATAAGTGATAAATAGCGTACCAATGCCAGGCTTTAATAAAATTGCAACCTGCATTACCGATATGATATGAATTCGCTGGGTTTGATATTATTTTCACGGACTTTCTTACCTTCATACTTTATTCCAAAACAACAGAGATAAAGCAGCAATATGATTATAGAACCAAGAATGCGCGGATTTATTTGCCTTACTGCACACCCTATTGGATGCGAACAAAATGTGCTGGATCAGATTGATTATACTAAATCGAAAGGAAAAATTGACGGGCCTAAGAAAGTGCTTGTAATTGGCGCTTCCACCGGCTTTGGTCTTTCATCCAGGATAACCGCTGCATTTGGCACTGGCGCTTCCACCATTGGCGTATATTTTGAGAAACCACCGGCAGAAGGAAAAACAGCTTCTCCGGGTTGGTACAATACTGCCGCATTTGAAAAGCATGCACAGGCTGCAGGGTTGTATGCAAAAAGCATCAATGGCGATGCGTTTTCTAATGAAGTAAAACAAAAAACTGTAGATCTGATAAAAGCAGATCTTGGCCAGGTGGATTTGGTGATCTATAGTCTTGCATCTCCGGTGCGCACCAATCCCGTTACCGGCATTACGCATAAATCTGTGCTAAAGCCAATAGGCGCACGTTTTCAAAACAAAACAGTAGATTTTCATACAGGCAAAGTATCTGAAATCTCTATAGAGCCTGCTAATGAAGAAGAAATACAAAACACCATTGCAGTAATGGGCGGAGAAGATTGGGCTATGTGGATAGATGCTTTGCAAAAAGAAAATCTTTTAGCCAAAGGTGCTACAACAGTTGCTTACTCTTACATAGGGCCTGCTGTTACAGAAGCTGTATACCGTAAGGGAACCATTGGCCGTGCAAAAGAATCATTTAGAAAAAACTGCTTTTTCCATTACAGATGCATTGAAACCAATTGGTGGCAAAGCTTATGTTTCTGTAAACAAAGCGCTGGTTACACAAGCCAGTTCTGCTATACCTGTAATACCGCTTTACATAGCACTGTTGTTTAAAATAATGAAAGCAAACGGAACACATGAAGGTTGCATAGAACAAATGCAACGTTTGTTTAAAGACAGGTTATACACTGGTGGTGCTATACCCGTAGATGAAGAAGGACGCATACGTGTTGATGACTGGGAGCTGCGCAAAGACGTACAGGATCAAGTGGCAGCTTTGTGGAAAGAAGCTACAACAGAAAACCTTCCGCTGATTGGTGATTTGGAAGGCTATAAAACCGACTTCTTTAAATTGTTTGGCTTTAAGGTAGACAAAGTAGATTATACCAAAGATGTAAATGAAATAGTGGCTATTCCTGGGTTGGTTTCTTAGCCGCTTATACCGAAGTGAAAATTTATGGCTCAACAAATTATTGTTCCTGCTTCTTCGCTGGCTTTTTTAAAAGCGTTGAAGAAAAATAATAACCGGGAATGGTTCAATAAAAATAAAGACAGGTTTTTAGAAGAGCAGCAATCGCTGGAAGTTTTTGCAGATGGATTGCTGGCTGCGCTAAACCAGCATGATGTAATTGAAACGCCTTCCGGTAAGAAAAGCCTGCAACGCATTTACCGAGACATTCGCTTCTCTAAAGATAAAACCCCTTATAAAACAAATTGGGCAGGTGGTTTTAAAAGAGCTACTAAATTCAGGCGTGGCGGTTATTATTTTCATATAGAGCCGGGCAATACTTTTGTAGGTGGAGGTTTCTGGGCACCCAATACAGAAGATCTGAAACGCATAAGAGACGATATTGCTTTTGATGGAAAACCTCTGCGCAAAATCATTACAGCAAAATCTTTTATTAAAACATTTGGCGCTTTAAAAGGAGAACAAACAAAGCTGGTGCCAAGGGGTTATGCCGCCGATCAGCCTGATATAGATTTGCTGAAGTATAAACAATACCTGCTGATGCGCAGTTTTACTGACGAAGAGGTACTAGCTAGGAATTTTTTGAAAGAAGCAGATTTTACTTTTAAACAACTGCGCCCTTTTTTCGACTACATGAGCGAAGTGCTTTCTTCCGGCGCAAATGGGGTGCCGTTATAAATTTATTTCTCTACGCTGCGTTTAGCAATGGAATTTTTATTTTCAGCAGGCTGTTTCCTATCATAGACACAGCAGACTCTACAGTGCCGCCACAGGCATTGGCTCTTTCATACACAAGACTGTCTGCAATCTTTCGCTTAAACTGTTCAGCAGAACTGCTATTGCCATTGTCTTCAATTACCAGTTCAATATGATCTGCAGCATGCAGGTTGATGCGCACTTCGGTTACATCTTTTCCCTGTGCTAATATTTTCAGCCATTGTTCAATGATGCGTATAATGGTAACCGTATTGTTGTGAGCGCCTTTATGCTCCATGCCTGTGATATTTATGTCTATAGAAAATGGACAAGCTGAAGCAATACGCTCTGTGTATTCTCCAATAATCTTTTTGGCAGGCAGTATATCAATTACATGCGGTGTAAGCGAATAAGAGAGTGTTTGCATATTTCCCATGATGGAGTTTAATTGCTCTTGCGCCATCTTAATAAAATCCGGTGCCTGCTTCCTGTCGCTTTCTGCTGTTTGCAAAAAGAAAAGGCTGGCTGCAATGCCCTGCGCCATGTCTTCATGCAATGTGTTTGCAATTGATTTTTTTTCATCTTCCTGGTTTTGTAACACCAGTCCAATAGTAGAAGACTGGTGATGAATTATTTCATTGGCATGTTGCCTTATCAATTGGTTTTTTTTGCGCAGCTCAAGCAATTTTGTTACCTGGTTAGACAGAATGGTAAGAGCTCTTTCTTCTTTGGCTGACAGAGCTCTGGGCTTGCTGTCAATTACACAAACAGTTCCCAGCTTGTATCCCGCAGGAGATATAATAGGAGCACCTGCATAAAAACCAATATTCAGATCGCCAGTCACCAATGGGTTGTCTGCAAAGCGTATATCTTCTTTCGCATTTTCAACCACAAATACTTCGTCCTGCAAAATAGCATGGGCGCAAAAAGCCACATCCCTGGAAGTGCTTGTATCTTCCAATCCTGTTTTGGCTTTAAACCATTGACGATCTTTATCCAGCAATGTAATTAATGAAATAGGACAATCGCAGATTTGCGCTGCCAGTTCTACCAGTTCATCAAAATCATTTTCTGATGGAGTGTCCATTATATCATAAGAAGCAAGATCCAGTAAACGGAATGGTTCAGAAGCAGGCAGGTTAGCAGAAATCATGGGTTCGGATTTAAAAAGGGTTAAGGGTTTTCATGTGTCACTAAGGGTAGCTTTATTTTACGCTGTGATGGCTGATTTCAAAACGAAGCAATACAGCTAATATTTTGTACGCATTACGCTAATTTCGATAAGCAGGTGTTAATAAACCGGAAGTCGCTATTTTGAAGAAACAGCATGGTATGATGAACAAATAAAACAAGCAGATGAGCAATAATAAATCACAACGGGGAGCAAGAAAAATTTTCAGGTATATACGGTGGATAGTCTTAGTAACAATCGTGTTGTGGCTGGTTAATTTTTGCAATCGTTCTTTTCCAATTATAACTGGCTATGCGGCAAAAGCCATGTGTTCTGAAATATTTCTTGCGGGCAGAAACAAGGTAGATGTGGAGAAGCAGGACCTGTCGTTCTTTCCCATTTCTATTGCAAGTTGTGTTATTGATAAAGAAGATTCTTCAGTTACTGCATCTATACTCGGTGGCTGGAAACAAAAAGCTGTTTTCAGAAATGGAATTGGTAGCACACTGTTGCACGGCATAAATGAAGACAGTTTTAAAAAACAGGCAGACAGTTTTTACAGGTGGCAACCAATAAATGCAGATAGCATTGCCTGGCCAATGGGTGATAGCCTTGCTATAAGCATTCCACCATCCATCAACAAAGAGAAACTCGATATTGCCGTTAATGATTTTTTTAATGAAGACCCCAAAGCTTCACTAAAAAACACCCGCGCATTGGTGATAGTTTATGATAGAACTATTGTAGCAGAGCGTTACGCAAAAGGGTTCAATAAAAATAGCATGTTGTTAGGTTGGAGTATGGGCAAAAGTATTGCCAGTGCCATGATGGGTATTTTGCATAAACAGGGCATGGTACAGGTGGATGAGCCTGCAGGATTATTCTTATGGAAACAAAATGCCACAGATGATCGCAACAGCATCACCATAAAAAATATACTGCAGCAATCAACCGGTTTGCAGTTTGAAGAAGTATATACCAAACGTTCTGATGTAACAACAATGCTGTACCTGCAAAACGATATGGCCAATTTTGCAGCAGCGCATGTGTTGGAAAAAAAGCCCGGAACTTATTTTCAATACAGCAGCGGCAATGCCAACCTGCTCTCACTGCTTATGAGAGAAAGGTTGGGAGAGAAGCGCTATCATTCATTTCCTTACCTGGCTCTCTTCAACAAGTTGGGCATGCAACATACTTTGCTTGAGAAAGATGCATCCGGCACATTCATCACCTCTTCTTACGTGTATGCATCAGCGAGAGACTGGGCAAGATTTGGATTGCTTTATTTAAACAAAGGAATGTATAATAGCGAACAGCTTTTAGATAGTGCCTGGATTGACAAATCATTTCTTCCTGCAAAAACAGATAACTTTAACCGCTATGGTTACCAGTGGTGGCTTAACCGCGGCAATGACAGTGCAGGCGTTTTCAGGATGTACCCGCATGCGCCTGCAGACATGGTCTACGCAGGCGGTTTCCAGGGGCAAAATGTATTTATCATTCCCTCTAAAAAACTGGTAGTGGTTAGATTGGGCCTTACAGAAAAAGCAGACTACCGGGCAGATCATTCATTGCAATTATTGTTGAAAGCAATGCCCTAAAAGTATTCGTTTTTATTTCGCATAAAAGTTTCACCTTTAGCAACCATACTTTGTATTTAGCACAACGTTTAATCTTTTGCCATGAAGCTTACCCAAACCGCACGTACATTACTGATTGGAGCCAATATCTGGTATTTTGGCGAAGGCATGATGGGGCCTTTGTTTGCTGTGTTTGCAGAAAAAGTAGGTGGAGATATATTGGACATTACATGGGCATGGTCAACATACCTTGTAATTACCGGTGTGCTGTATATACTGGTAGGAAGGTTTCTGAATAAAAAGTCTTACAAAGAAAAAGTGATGGTAGCCGGGTATGGATTAAATGCAATATGCACATTCGGTTATTTGCTGGTAGACTCTCCTGCAAAATTATTTATGGTGCAAGCAGGATTGGGTGTGGCAGAAGCCATTGGCACACCTGCATGGGATGCTTTGTATGCACAAAATCAGCATGAGGAAATGGATTCTTATGCATGGGGTTTATCTACTGGTCAATCGCAAATAGTAACTGGCGTAGCTTTTG
The DNA here is from genome assembly GCA_047602295.1 of Chitinophagaceae bacterium. Classification (GTDB taxonomy): domain Bacteria; phylum Bacteroidota; class Bacteroidia; order Chitinophagales; family Chitinophagaceae; genus JACMLD01. The sequence goes on from JASGHP010000001.1 coordinate 1,930,316, forward strand.
GATTGGGCGGGCTGATTACGCATTTTATTTCTTTCCAGGTACTTTTTATTACGATGGGGTGCATACAGATATTGGCGGCATTGGTAACTTCGCGCCTGCTGTTTATGAACAAGCCTAAATAATTACCTGCGCAAAGAAGGCTTACGCAGGTACTGGAATGTTTTTAGCGTCTCAACACCTGTTTACGTTTATCAAAATCTTTACATGGACATAGTACAAATTCCGGAAGCGCAAATTGCACAGGGTATAAAACAAGCAGCTGCGTTATTAGATGCAGGAAAGAAACAATCTTTGGCAATTGCTCCATGGGCTGCATTTCCTTATAAGCCAACGGTAAATTTTTCCATAGCACATTATCAACACGGCATAGCATTAAAGTTTTACGTAGAAGAAGCTTCCATACGTGCGGCCAATACCAATATCAACGGAAGTATCTGGGAAGATAGTTGCGTGGAATTCTTTCTTCAGTTTGAAGGAGATGCCGGTTATTATAACCTGGAGTTTAATTGCACTGGCACAGGGCTTACGGGTTATGGTCCTTCGAAAAAAGAACGGGCTTTATTGCCAGCGCATATTGTGCAACAAATAAAAGCAATGGCGCTTATTTATAGCAGTGAGGAAAATATGCGCAGGTGGGAGCTTACTTTATTAATTCCTGTTTCCGTGTTTATTCATTCAAACCTAAAACTGCTGACAGGCGTTTCCTGCAAAGCTAATTTTTACAAGTGCGGAGATTTATTGCCACAACCACATTTCCTGGTATGGGCGCCTGTAAACACGCCTGCGCCTAACTTTCATGTGCCTGAAAGTTTTATTAAAATATCATTTCTATAAGCTATTTGCCAGTAATTTTGCCGGGTGTTATACAAAAATCAATACCATACCATTTTTATAGGGTTTTGCCTTTTGGCAATCAGTGCATGCAAAGAAGTTGCTAAGCAACAGCCTGTTGAAGCAAAAAAAGAAGATGCTGCTATGTCTTGCATGAAGACACCGGCACGTTTTGCGGTTGCAGATAGCAACACATCCATTAAACCCAATGGAGATACTTCTGTGGCAGGCATGATGCTAATACATGGCGGTGCTTACATGATGGGAGGCGATAATGATCAGGCAAGCCAGGATGAATATCCCAAACACAATGTGCAGGTAAACTCATTTTATATTGATGCTACAGAAGTAACCAATGCCGCATTCAAAAAATTTGTGGATGCTACCGGATATATTACTACTGCAGAAAAAAAACCAGATTGGGAAGAACTCAAAAAAACATTACCACCTAACACACCTAAACCACCCGATAGTTTACTGGTAGCTGCTTCGCTTGTATTTAAGCAAACCAGTGGCAAAGTAAACCTGCGTGATTACAGCCAATGGTGGGAGTGGGTGCCGGGAGCCGATTGGAAGCATCCCCAGGGGCCTGGCAGTTCTATTAAAGGCAAAGATAATTTTCCTGTGGTGCAGGTAAGCTGGTACGATGCGATGGCTTATTGCAAATGGGCTGGCAAGCGACTGCCAACTGAAGCAGAGTGGGAGTTTGCCGCACGTGGCGGTTTAATCAATAATATTTACCCCTGGGGAAATGAACCCGTGGGCACTGGCGCAGCAAAAGCTAATAGTTGGGAAGGCGATTTTCCTTATTACAACAACCAGCATGATGGTTTTGTAAGGGTTGCTCCCGTTAAATCTTTTAAGCCGAATAACTTTGGATTGTATGATATGGCAGGCAATGTATGGGAGTGGTGCAGCGACTGGTATGATGCAGCCTATTACAATAATAAAGCAGGAAACAATCCGCAAGGCCCGCAAAAAAGCAACGATCCTGAAGAGCCGGGCATGCCTAAAAAAGTTTTACGCGGTGGTAGTTTTTTGTGCAACGACAGTTATTGCAGTGGTTACCGTGCTGCCAGGCGGATGAAAAGCAGCCCGGATACGGGTCTTGAGCATACCGGCTTTCGCTGCGTAAAAGATGTAGCCGCTAAATAGTATCTTTAGAAAATACCGCTAACCTTTATCCGCAATTAGATCAATTTAAAATTGAAGCAAACAAATGGATAAGGAAGTCCCTACCATAAAAGAAATTGCACGCCGGTTGAAGGTCTCAATGTCAACTGTTTCACGTGCATTGAGTGATCATCCGCGTATAGGATTGGGCACAAAATTAAAGGTGCAGCAACTGGCCAAAGAGCTTAACTATGAGCCCAATGCCAAAGCAATTTTCTTTAAGCAGAAGAAATCATTTATCATAGGCGTTATCATTCCTTTTATACGGGAGGAGTTTTTTTCACAGGCAATCAGCGGCATAGAAGCTGCAGCCATGCAAAAAAATTATACCATTCTTTTTGGCCAAAGCTATGATGACCTGGAAAGAGAAAAGCAGGTGCTGGATGCCATGAAAAGACAAAGGGTAGACGGTCTGCTTATATCGCTGTCAAAGCAAACTAACCATTTTGATCACCTTGAAGCTTTAAAAAGCTATGATATACCTGTTGTTTATTTCGACCGGGTGCCCAAAGCAGATGACGTAAACAAAGTGTTTTGCAATCTTTATAAAGGAACAGTAGAAATGGTAGGTTGGTTGCTGGGCAGGGGATACAAACGCATCGGGCTTATAAATGGCCCTGATAAATTAAATGCCAGCAAAGAAAGGCTAAATGGGTATATAGAAGGATTTGCGCAGAAGAAATTGAAAGTTGATATGCGCCTTGTAGAAAAAACAGATTTTACCAGGGAAAGTACTATGGGCGCTATGAAAAAATTGTTGTCGTCTAAAAATCCACCTACGGCTATTATTTCTTTTAACGATTATGTGCATATGGATGCTGTGCAGTATGCAGAAAAGCAGGGATTGAAAATAAACAAAGACATTGTTTTTGTGAGCTATGCCAATCTGCCTATTACAGGATACACAGCACACCCGCCAATGGCTTCTATTGAACAATATCCTTACGGCCAGGGTGAAAAGGCAATGGAATTGCTGATACAAATATTGGATAATAAAGGTGCAGATAAAGTAGCTGCGGCTCCGCATATCGAAGAAGTGCCGGCATCACTGGTTACCTATCAGCCTATTCTTAAATGATAGCACTTAGGTGCTTTTGCACAATCGATTGCACGCTTTTGAAAGTTTTTTTTTAGCTACTTTCAATTGCTTTTAAACATAAGCTTAACCTTGTTGCAAAAGCAAATACCAATATCCTGATTAAAAAATCCAAAGGCTTTTTGGTTTAGGCAGATAGCAGCGGAAATGGCTAGATAAAAATTAATTATTAAGAACGAAAGCATGCGTGTTACAGAAATAACTGTCCTGGCAGAATATGGTTTAACAGGGCAGGCCCTTAAAGCTACCGAATTTGGCAATGGTCTTATTAATAGTACCTGGAAAGTAGAATCAGACCGGGGCAATTATATTTTACAGAAAGTAAACAACGCGGTGTTTAAAGATCCGTTGGCAATAGATGCTAACATAGCCATGATAGCAGATTTTGTGGCTAAGCATCATCCTGATTATTTTTTTGTTGCACCGGTGGCACTCCCCAATGGAAAAACAATATTGCAGAAAGGTGAAAATAGTTTCTATCGTTTAACGCCTTTTGTAAATGGTTCTCATTCTAAAGATGTAGCAGATACTGCCGAAGATGCTTATGAAGCCGCCCGCCAGTTTGGAAAATTTACCCATCTGCTGAACGGGATAGATATACAGAAAATACAGGTAACCATACCTTTTTTTCATGATCTTTCTTTGCGCTACCTGCAGTTTTCGCAAGCAATAAAAAATGGCAACCCTGAACGTATTAAGGAGTCTGCACTTTTGATTAAACAGCTTGAAAAGCTTGCACACGTTACTACCACTTACGATAAAATTTGCCACGATCCTTCATTTAAATTGCGTGTAACGCATCACGATACTAAGATTAGCAATGTACTCTTTAATGATAAAGGCAGCGCAATTTGTGTAATAGATTTGGATACTGTAATGCCGGGCTATTTCATCAGTGATGTTGGTGACATGATGCGCACTTATTTGGCACCGGTAAGCGAAGAAGAGAAAGATTTTGATAAAATTGAGATAAGGGATGATTTTTACCGTGCCATTGAAGAGGGTTACCAGGGACAGATGAAAGAAGAGCTTTCCGTTTCAGAAAGAAAACATTTTTTCTACGCTGGTGTATTTATGATTTATATGCAGGCTATCCGCTTTCTTACAGACCACCTCAACAATGATGAATACTATGGTGCCCGTTACCCGGGGCATAACTTTAACAGGGCAGGCAATCAGCTCACATTATTGCAGCGCTTGCTGGAGAAAGAAGAATTGCTGGCGGGTAAAAAGTTATTGGTGTAAATAAATAGTATATAGTATATAGTATTTAGATTTTAGTATATAGACTGCAGCAGCCTTCGCAACTAATAAAGGTCGGTGCAACGCTTACAATGTAAGAATCTGAATATAAGAATGAAACCTCTCAGCTAGAAAGGATAACCAATAGCAATATTCAATACCAGGTTATCCCTGCGCCAGGTGCTGCTGCCAAAATCTATCTGGTCTATTACCCATCGCTGCCCATCTGGCAAATAAGGTTTGCGTAAGGGAAATGCCACATCAAGGCGTAATACCAGGAATGAAACATCTACACGCAAACCAACTCCTGCACCAACAGCAAGCTGACTTAGAAATTTATTCGTAAACTCGGCGCCGGGTTTTAGCGTGTCTTTATTGTACAGCCATATATTGCCAGCGTCTACAAACACAGCACCATTTACTACGCTTACCAATTTCATGCGGTATTCTGTATTCATCTCCAATTTTATATCGCCAGATTGATCCGGATAAAATTTCGTAATGCTGTCTTTTACTGCCTGGTAGGTACCTGGTCCCAAAGAGCGGCTTCTGAATGCACGAATACTATTATTGCCTCCAATAAAAAATTGTTTGATGAATGGCAATGAATATGAATTGCCGTAAGGATAACCAACACCCATCAATAGACGATTGGCCCACACACTATGCGGCCCGCTTTTCAGATAGTAACGTACATCTATATCACCACGAAGGTATTGAGAGAATGCTGCGTTGAAGATGGTTCGCTCTTTTCCATTTCTTACGTCTGCGCCAGTTGCCAGACCCGCAATATTTCCAGACAAATCAATATTGCCATTGAAGTAAATGCCGGTTTGCGGTCCATTGCCGGTTAATGGATTGTAAGTATAACTGTAATTAGAGCCAAGAATAAATTGTTTATCTATGGCTTTTTGCAAAGTTGGATTGGTATCAATTGCTGCACGATAAATATCTGTAACGTTTACAGGTTGAACATAAGTGATGCTAATTGGATTGAGCACGTGTTCTTTTTGTACATTTTCCTTCCAGCTATAACCGTAAGAAGCCCTGAAAGAATTGAGCGTATATAATTTTTGTTTGTTCAACAGATCATAACCCACCAGGATATTTGTTTTTGGTACAAAGCCACCTTTTGTATTGAAGTTAAAAAATGGAACTACAAATCTTGGTATGCTTAAGCTCGCTTCAAGCCCCGTGCGATAAGTATTAAACCCTTTGTACTGGCCGCTATACTGCACTTCGAATCCTCCTAATGCGGTAATGCTTAAGAGTTCGCCTGCCCTGAAAGTATTTCGGTTGCGCCAGCTTACACTTAATTGCGAGCCGGTAAGGTTATTTGATTTTGTGCTGCCATTTAATTCTGCCCGCAATGATTTCTTCGGCATTGGTGTCAGGTAATAGTAAGTATTCAGTTTGGGCGTGTCTTCTTGCGGTGCTATTTCAAACCTGTTTTTTACAAATTTGAAAAGGCCCAGCGTAATAAGACGATTAAGTGTAAGATTGTGATTGCTTCTTTTGTAAATATCTCCGGGGCTGAAAAGCATCATCCTGTCAAACATCTTCGGCTTGTATAATCGTTGCCTGTCTATGATATGGTAACCTTTGTAAACGGTATCAACTTTTCTTAAAGTGTCTGTAGCTGCAGAATTTAGGCGGTAGTTGGCAAAAATATAAATATCGTTCATGCGATAAATATTTTTTGACTGGGCAGGTATGATCGGCTTCCTGTTTACTGCAAGGTTTACAGCATGATTGCCGATGGAAGAATCAACAGCAACGTATATGTAATCGGGACTGAAATAATAAAAGCCTTTTTCTTTTAGTTGCGCATCTATGCGATCTCTTTCTGCTTTTATAACGTCCAGGTTATAAAAGTTGCCGGTCTTAAGAAAGCTTGTGGAAGAAACACTAACAATGGCTTTAGACAAAAGACTGCTATCTGTTTCAAACGTAACATCTTTTATACTGTACTGGTTGCCCGCTTCGGCGGTGTATACTGCAGTGGCTCTTTTATTTTTTACAATCGTATCTCCCGTTACATTCGCCTGCATAAAGCCCTGGTTTTGCAAGCTGCTTGCTATCACTTTGCTATTGAAATCAAGTTTAACATCGCTAAGCAATACAGGAGGTTCACCCACTTTATATTTTAGTTTTCCGCGTAAGGAAGTTTCTTTCTTGGGATGACCGGCAATATTGTAGATAAACAATTTAAAGCGCAAGCCTAAAAAACTTTTATTGGGTTTTGGCCTTGCCAGGTCTTCCATTTCCGAACGCAACGTTTTTGTTTTCTTTTCGGTTTTGCCTGTAGTATTCAATTTTACTTTAGCGCCTGTGTACAACACTTCACCTGCAGGCAAATACTTTGTATTGCTGCAAGCGCAGAAAAAAAATAAAACAATAGAACTTATATAGAGGTAAATTCTTTTAATCATTCACATTTGTTTTGGTACCCGTGCTGGTAGTTGCATTTTGTTGCCGCTTTGCCCTTCTCTGTTCTCTTAATTTTTCTTTTTGCTTGGCGCTCTGAAAGATTTCACGGAATTTATTATAGTCTATAGTAAGAATGAACCCTATACCTGTCTCAATTACATAACCATCAATAACTCCCTGGTAATCGTTTTTGCGATACGCACGCAACAGATAGCGGCCATCTTTGCTCAAACGATAATCAACAGAAACATTGCCGGCGATATTTGAAGTTTGCTGCCCGGTATTCTGTGCGCCTTCCAGTTCAAAATTGCTGCCAACTGTTACGGTAAGCCTGTCGTTAAGTAAACGTTTTGACAACGCCACATTCAAATCTGTTTTGCTTTGTCTTGTACCGGTGCTGTAATCATCATCTTGCGATACCACGTCGAAGTTGATGTCTACACCTTTGATAAGATCAGAAGCAAGTTGATTAAGTTGCTCCGTTAATAACTTGCTTACGCTGGCCCTGGCAAAAGATTCTGCCGTCATGCTGCTACCACTGCTCTGGAAAGGATTTTCGGTAACAAATCTTGTTAATAACAATAATGCAAAAACCTGCTTGTTAAGTTCAGAAGGTTCTTTACGCAGCTCGGTTAATTTTTCATTTACCAACTCAATAATATTCTTGGAAACATTGTAGTTTTTATTGTCTGGTAAAAGAATATCAAAGCTGATAAGCGGCTTCAGCAAATCACCTTTCATTTTAAGGTCTACTTCAAATGGTAGCTTTTGCAGGTAGGTATTTCTTATGGTTGCTAATGATCCTTCCAATTGATCTTTTACCAAATCAAGCGGAGCGGTATTGGCTATGTACACAGCAGTAATATCTACATCAGCTTGAGTAGGTTCTCCTTTCCACGTAATCTTGCTGCCTTTCTGTATTTCGAATTTTCTTTTCAGCAGGTTAAAGGTTAATTCATACGAACCGCTTTCCAGTTCATACGATCCGGTTAAAGTGATTTTGCCGCTTGGATCAATACCTGCATTCAATGAGGCTTCTCCTTGTACATTTAGCAAATCGCCATTGCCTTCATCTATTACAAGGCTAAGCATAGCTTCTTTTTTTACTTCTATGTTTACAGAAACATCCATGCCTCTTGCTGTAGCCTGGTTAAGTGAATCATAAGAGCTGATCAAAACATAATCAGTTGGTGGGGCATTGGCGTTAACAAACTTTATAATGCCATCTCGCTCTTCAATACCAGGCTCCGGTTGAGGCAATACCACGGTAAGTTTTGTTTTATCATTCACAGTAAGGCTTCCATCTACTGCCGGTGCTGCCTCTGTTCCTTTAATAGTAAGATTGGTGCTGAAGTACAATTGGCCATAATACAGGCTATTGCTTTTCTTGTCCGTATTCAATGCATGAAAATCCTTTGCCTTTAATGTAAGGTCGAATTTATAATGCCTGAAATCGCTGGTTAAGGCGTTGCCATCCAGTACTGCTTTATTTCCTGCAGAGTCTGCTATGGTGAAAGTGTCGAAATGAATACCTTCAGGGTTAACTGTAATTTTTTCCTGGTCAATATTGAAATAACTATTCAGCATGCCCAGGTTAAAACGTGTTTTATCAAAATTGATATCTCCATTTACCAATGGTTTATCAAGATTTCCGGTAATAGAAAGTTTACCGTTTACCATACCTGTAGCATCTTTTATTGCCTGGTTAGTGGCACCTTCCAATGTGTGCAACTGCAACTGGTTGATATTGGCAGTAAGATCGAAACTGCTTTGGTTATTCGGCTTCATGTAATAGCTGCCGTTTAACTGAACATCATTACCGCGACCTGATAATTTTACATCTGCAGCGAAAGTATTGGCTTGCGTGTTGTTTACCTGTACATGCAGATCTCCCAATGTGTCTTTGCTCATTGCCAGGTTGTTAATCGTAAGATCGCTGGTGAAATTGGGTTGCTTCATCAAATCATTTACTTCCGCTTTACCATTTAGCGTTCCATCAATAAACAATGAGTCCTGTTTTACAAAAGCAGACAAAGTAGAAAGCTTGAAATCTTTGAAACTGATATCCAGCGGCGCATCTGGTGCAGGGCTTGTACTGTTTACAGATAAGAGCTGGTTGTCTTTGCCTAATTCAAACTTGCTGATGTTAACGCCATTGCCATCGTACACAATTTTATTGTCTTTGTTTACTGTCCATTTATCATAATTCAGCATCATGCTGTCTGGCTTTAAAGAAACAGCGTACCAGCCTTTTTGTGGTTGTTCTACCAAACCTGCCAGGCGATATTTATTTTTTGAAGTCTTGTCTTTATTCAGCAAAGAAAAATCAATGACATTATGTGCAATGGAAGCATTGATGCTGGTAGCATATACATTTAATGTGCTGCCACTTTGTACATTGGCAACCGCAGCATTGATTATTAGTTTGTCTTGCTCTGTATTGGCATTTACCTGCAGGTTGTTTATTTTATTGCCGCTGGCCATAATAAGTGGCGCATCCAATTTAGCGTTCCATCCATTGGTGCTGGTAAAATGGCTTTGTAGTGTGATTGTTTTCAGGCTGTCTATTGCCGGTATCAGTGCTTTTAATAAAGGCTTGTTAACTACCGTTCCGTTTACAGTAAAATTATAAGGATCTGTTTTTACCAAATTGCTATCTGCAACTCTGGAGAAGTATGGTTCCATCGCCTGAGAAAAAACGCTGCCCATTTGCGTTAGTTTGTATTGGCCATTCAGTTGCAAAGCCACGATATCGCTTCTTACATGTACAAACTGCCCGCTGTCTGTTTTGCCCGCTTCAACTGCCACAGTATCCATGGGTATGCGGGTTTTATTGTTGATAAGAACAGATTTTGTTACCAGCAAATTACCTTCCAGGCTATCTGGTTGTGTTACTGGAAAATTGGCGCTTATATTACCCTGGTAGAAAAGTGTGTCGGTGGTAAGATGCAATGGCAACGTGCGGATTGTATCTATCTGCATATTTAATTTTACAGACGGATATTGAGTGGCAAAACTTCCACTGGCATCCAGTGCAAAGGCAAGGTTGGGATCATGCATGTCTGCTACAGCATCTAATTGCTGATTGGCAACCTTCGCATCCAAAACAAAATGCTGATAATTGTATTGCTTTAATTCGGCCTCGCTCACCAGCGCATGCAATGTTGCATTGGCATAGTGCGGATCATATCCTCTTCCTTTGGCTCTTGCAGATGCTGTTATCAAACCAAAAGTTTTGCTGGTGTCTTTTAATAAAACGCCGAGGTTAAGTTTGGTAAGCACCAGCGACAAATCGTAAAGGGCATTTCTTTTATCTGTAAATTTTGATGCGCTTCCTTTAATAGCTGCATTGCCCAGGCTGGATTGCAATTTCAGATCAGTAACAATGGCATCCATAGAACCTTTCAATTTGCCAGAGACGCTTAATTTTTCCGGCAATGTAATATTGGATGGAATACTTTTAGGAGGCGCTAATGAAAGTATATCTTTTTTACTGGTGCTAATGTTATTTATGTTTAGGTCTACATATACACGTTTTGGATCAGTAGCATTTTTAATAGTGCCTGCTACATCTACGCTGGTATTTTGCAAACCACTAAACTGGAATGCTGGTATGTTAAGGTTTGAAAGATTTCCTTTTATGTGACTATTTATCAATAAAACTGTATTGGGATTTTTAAACGCAGCTTGTTTGCTTAAGAATGGAGCAAACAATAAAATATCCTTCACTTGTATTTTACTATTGGCCAGATCCAGATCAAGGTTCATTTTGGATAGATCTTTTTGCAATGCCTCAATGGAAGGGTAGCTTACCTGCAAAGAACGTTGTATAGAACTTCCCGGTGTTTGAATGCTCAGGTCTTTCAGGTAAGCCTGGTTGTTTGCATATAGAAATTGAGTGCGCAGGTTGTTGAGTGTAAATCCGCTTTGCTCCTGCATGCTGCCTTTGGTAATATTTCCTGCTATGGAATCTTTGCTGTATAAAAGATTGCTGATGGCGATAGTTAACTTCTGTGCATTAATATGCGAATAATCCATGCCACTGGCAACACGGGCTTTACTGTCATCATCATACCTGATATTGTTATTAGCCAATGAAATATTGGCCACTTGCAAACGCCAGCCTGCATTTGCTGAATCTGTTATTGGCTCAACCTTTTTATTTAGGGTTTGAACTGTTTGCTGCTTGCCTATTCTTACAGATGCAGTGGTATTGTTTAGTTGAAGATTGTTCAGCAGTATTACCTGCTTGTTCATATCAAAGTCTTGTACATCGCCTTTCAGCTCACCAAGATTAATACTGCTGTACAATGCAGAAACATTGTTTTTGTAATCAAGTGATATGTCAGAAAGATCAATTTTTTTCAAAACCAACTGCAGCGCTTGTGCATCAGCGGTATTTTTTGCTGAATCACCATTTTCTGGTGGCGTTTGCAAAGGTTTGTTTTGATATATTCTTGCTTTCACGCCTTTTATTGCTACCAATGGAACGATGTATTCCATATGGTTAAGATCGATCTTATCGATACGAGTATCGCTGTGATCAATCCAGACTTCCATATCATTACCGGTTACCACATCATTATATACCAGTCTTATCTTATCGAGCAATAATTTTTGGAGGCTTATCTTCAATGAGCTGGTATCATTTTTTGTAGAAGTGCTGGGTTCCTTGCTTGCAAATGCGTCTGCTATAAATTGGAAATTAAAACTGGTGTCAGGCAGTTGTCTTTTTAATTTGGCCGTTATTCCTTGCAGTTGAATATTGTTTACCGCAACCTCGCTGTGGAGCAATTTCCACATATTCATTTCCACTCTTAATTTATCACCAGATAGTAAAGTGTCTTTTTGTAAATCTTCCAGGTAAATATTGTTAAGCTCTATCGTTTGTGGGAAACCGATATATAACTTCCCGATCACCACTTTTGTCTTGAGTTTGCCAGACAGGTAATCCTGCGCTTTCTCACGGGCTATGTTCTGTACATAAGGGGTTTGCACCAGCAAAATCACCAGCCCGATCAGTATAAATACAACCAATAAAATTATAAGAAATAACCTGCCCAATCGCACCAAAAACGGTCTGCGTATTTTGTTAACAGGCTGGTTAGATGACATAAATAGATTGGCTTCTTAGATATAAATGTAGTAATACTACAACAATGCAAAAGCCAGTCCACAATTCTGTTGCAATGGCTTAATTTACAATTGCTAGGGTGAAATATATCAAGAAACTGCGGGTTTAAATAAATTGCTTTAAAATTTTCATTAAAACCCTTTCTTCCGCTGTCAAACCGCTGTCGTGGGTACTTGTTTCCAGTTTGTCTAATTCTTTTAAATAACTGCCCAGGTTATTCTCTTCATATAAATGTATCAGCGAGGGGTGCACATAATATTTTTTGCAAACCGTTCTGGTATTGCCCAGCTTTTTGCTTACTGCATCCAGGGCTGCAACAATATTCTTTTTGTTTTCTGTTACGGTAGCTGCTTCACCTAAAGATTTAAAAGCCTGCAATGCATGAAGAGAGCCAGCCCATGTCCTGAAATCTTTTGCGCTGCAATCGTAACCGCTTACGTCTTTTATGTATTGGTTCACCATGCCAGAGTCAATTGTTTTTCTGCTGCCATCTTCTTCATAGTATTGAAACAGTTCTTTGCCGGGTATATCGCGACATTGTTTCACCATTCTTGCCAGCCTTTTATTTTTCAGCTTAATGTTTTGCTCAATCCCTTTCTTACCTGTAAAAGAAAATTGAATGCTATCTCCATTTATTGAAACATGCTTGTCTTTTAAAGTGGTAAGCCCGTAAGAACCATTTTGTTTTTCGTACTCGTTACTGCCAACACGTATGTATGTTCTTTCCATCAGGCTGATAACTGTGGCCAATACTTTTTGCTGGCTTAGTTCTTTAATAGCAAGATCATGTTCCAGCTTTGTGCGCAATGCCGGCAGTATTTTTCCAAACTCATACAAACGATGAAATTTTGTTTCATTGCGTAACTGGTTCCACAAAGCATGGTACCTGTATTGCTTGCGCTTTCTTAGATCAATACCTGTTGCTTGTATGTGTCCGTTAGGGGTTGGGCATATCCAAACATTTACCCAGGCCGGGGGTATTACCAGCTTGCGGATGCGGTCTATTGCTTTTTTATCTTTCAGTGGTTTATTGTGCAGGTAATAAGCAAAACCTTTTCCTTTTTTCAAACGGATAATGCCGGGGCTATTGTCTTTTACATATAAAAGGTGTGCAGCAATAGCCGCTTCTTCATAATCTTTATCTGCCTGTAAAAAATCTTTGTGTTTAAGGGCAAATGCTGGCGCATCCATAATTATGATGTTTACGGATCATTATTGAAAATTGAATGCCAGAATAAATTGTGGAGAGGCTGCCCCTACTGATGTATTTATTTGTGCCAGTTATTTTAATACCTTCATTGGCTACTAACATTAGCCATATGAATACATCACTCAGCACAACTCAATTGCAATCTTACCAGCAGAATGGTTACCTGCTGGTAGAAAATTTTTTAGACGAAGAAGAACTTTCATTTTGGAGACAGGCGGTTACAGAAGCCATTGAAGAAAGAAACGGCCGGAAAATGCCGCACAGCGATACCAAAGTGGGTGAAGATGATGGCATAAATAAAGAAGCAGATTATTACGGAAAAGTATTTGATCAATTGCTGAACCTTTGGCAAACCAATGATAAGGTGAGGCAGATTATGTTGGATAAAAAGATTGGCAAAATGGTAGCCGAGCTGGCCCAATGGGAGGGAACCCGCATTTGGCACGACCAGGCACTGATTAAGCGTCCCTGGGCCAATCCAACATCCTGGCATTTGGATACGCCTTTCTGGTCTTTTAGCGATCGGCGTGCATTATCTATATGGGTGGCACTTGATGATGCCACTTATGAAAATGGTTGTTTGTATTTTATTCCAGGTTCTTACCTGCATACTACTTTTGAAAACCCGGGCATAGGAAAAAATATGGATGCCATATTTGATTTTTATCCGCAGTTCAAAAAAACAAAATCCGTTGCAGTGCCCATGAAAGCGGGGAGTTGTTCTTTTCATAATGGGCTAACCATACACGGTGCCGGCGCCAATATGACCAATGGTTTTCGCCGTGCAATGACTTGTGCCTATATGCCCGATGGAGCTGTATTCAATGGCATAAAAAATATTCTTACAGATGAGCAGGTTGCACAACTAAAGCCAGGCGATTTGTTATGTGATGAAGCGCAGAATCCATTAATCTATTCGGCCCGATAATAATTGTAGCATGCTTTCTTAAAAAATGCCCGCTGATTAATTATCAGCGGGCATTATAAGTTTATGCAGTAAAACTGTTTTTTACTTTTAATTATTCTTTCGCAAATTCGTCAGCCAGTTTATTAATAGTACTATTGCTGATAGTGCTTTTGCCATTGTCTACAACAATGCGATAGCGGAAAACTACTGATTGTCCCTTTTGCAATTCAAGATTTTTAGAAGACTGGCCATTGGTGAATATTTTTTCTCCGAGCGGATTTGCAGCAAACAAACCATAGCCACGTGCATGCCAGAATGTTGGGTAATTAGGATTTTTAGGGTTGTCAATCATTACTACGCTTACAGAGTCCTTGCCCATTTTTGCATACACTTTGCACCAACGTCCGCGTGTGCTCCATGCAGCGTCACCTTGTTTGCCTTCGCTGGTAATATAGTTGCCGTTGGCAATGCTGTCTTTACTCGCTTTTACAGTTGTTACAATGCCTTTGTCGTCTGTAAACTTTTTGTCTTCCATGGTTGGTATTTCCAAAGCATGCGCCAACCTGAAACCGAGAAAACCATCTTTTGCATCATTGAATTTTACTGAAGGAGCGACTGCAGTAAGTGTAGTAACACGATCTATAATGCGCAAACGATCGGTGCCGCTGAATGTAAACTCGGTTGTTTCTTCCAGCAACAAATCATTTTGCTGATCTGTCCAGTTAGCTTTGTAGGTAAGTGTACCTTTGTTGCCATCAGTAGTTTTGACGCTGTGGTCTGTTTTTATCCAGCCATAAGCTTTCTTTTTTTCTGCTGGTATGGCAAAGGAGTTGTTCCAGAAATCAAGGCCGTTTACATTTTCATAATTCATCCACATACCTATGTGGTGCGGGTGATCTGTTGGATCTCCGGGCTGCGGGTTCAACGGATAACCACGTGTAACGGTGGTGCCATTGGCAGCATAAATAGGATACAATACCGGCTTCTCCAAACTATCTGGATAGAAGAAGCTTGTAAACGGTTTGTTGCCTATCAGTACGTTGATGCGGTTATTGTCTTTTTCTTTTACCAGTTTCACCATTTGCTGCGCAAACAGGAAAGAGGAAGCCATCATTGTCATTGAAAGAAGTAAAGAAGATTTTAAGGCTTTCATATGCGTAAACAATTTGTTTTAAAAAATCGGGAACACGTGTAAACGTATTCCCGAATGAATTGTTGATTAGTTAATGCTGTTCCCACTCACTACTCACCACTCGCTACTCACTAATATTTAAAAACTTTCCCGCCCACCATTACTTCTTGTGTAGCTTCATCAAAAGTAGCACGGTTGCCGGTATGCGATGCTGCTGTGGTCATAATGTTGGCGATAGAATGGCTGTAACCAGCTTCTACCGGTGCATTAGGTTGTTTGCGGCTGCGTACGCATTCCATCCAATTGCGTACATGGTTGCTCGTTAGTACATCTCCGCCTGTATTTGCAGAAGCTACTACCGCTTCTGTATTAGACAAGCTTACTTCTGGCAACAGGTTTTCCTTCATATTCATGGCAGCAGCCATTCTTGCTGTAAGCCCGCCTTTAGGAGAAATTTTATTGGTAATAAGATTCAGTTCGCCTCCGTTAGAATAATAGATTTCTGCAGGGCTTTCATCGCCATTGTCCATACGTGAACCGAATGTTACCTGGAAGCCGGTGGAAGGATCGTTTAACGGACCGTAATCCATTACAGCAGTAATGGTATCCCAGTTTCTTCTGCCATCTTTCCACATATAAATACCACCGTTGGCAACTACGCTGCGCGGATGCGGTAAACCGGTAAACCAATGCACTGTATCTATCTGGTGGCTCATCCACTGACCAGGCAGGCCGGAAGAGAAAGGCCAGAACAAACGGAATTCAAGATAGATGCGTGGATCAAATTTTTCTGCGGGACGATTTAGAATGAAACGTTTCCAATCGGTATCTTCTTCTTTTAATTTATCTAATAATGCAGGTCTGCGCCAGCGGCCGGGTTGGTTTACATTCCAGGTAAGTTCTACCATTTTTATATCGCCAAATTTGCCAGAGCGTATAAACTCATTGGCTGCATGGTAATTAGAACCGCTTCTGCGCTGAGAACCTATCTGTACAATCTTGTTACTTTCTTTTACAGCCTTCAATGCAGCTTTGTTGTCTTCCATCGTTTCTGCAAAAGGTTTTTCTACATAAGCATCACAACCTGCTTTCACTGCTTGTATGCAATGTTGTGCGTGTTGAAAATCTGCCGTGCTGATGAATACCGCATCAGCCAGTTTTTTATCGTACAATTCTTCATTGTTGCGGCAAGCAACAACATCGTGCCCCATTTTGTCTTTCCATACAGCAGCGCCTTCTTCACGCCTTAATTTCCAGATATCAGATACGGCCACTACATCAAAATTCAATTCTTTGTAATGGTTCATAAAACTGGGTATATGACTGGCTTTATGCCTGTCTGAAAAACCTACTACGCCAACACGTACACGGTCATTGGCGCCAATAATTCTGTTATAGCTCTTTGCACCAAAAACTGCTGGTGCACCCAAATAAAAACCTGCAGAGCCCATTGCTGCCTGTTTTATAAAATTGCGTCTGGATTGTGGCATGTCGAATCGTTTTTGTTTGTCAGTATGAAATGAAAATGGTGGTTATAGCTGGCAAATAGTTTTTGCCCCCGCTAAAATTACTTCATCGGGCTATTAAAATAAGATTAATTTCTCTATTTTAAATACAGTTTAAACGCAAACGTTACCGGAGATAGAAAATGCCTGTTTTTGTTTGAATTATTAGCAAAGGTTTGAATCAATTCTATTAGAATTGGATTTTCAGCATCGCGTTTGGTGAAAGATAAATTTTATTGGGCCAGCAATTGTAACATGGATGGATCATCGTTGCTACGCTCAGTTCAACAGTTGAGGCATAGATTGATCTGTGGCTTCTCCGCTAATTCCAAATTCCTAATCCCTAATTCCCAATACCAATAAACCCAACCAACTAAACCGTCTTTCCTTCCGCTGCTTTTCTTAAATCTGAAGAAATGCTGGCAATAAACTGGAATTGATCTACAATTGGTTTTAGTTCTGATAATCGGAGCCGTGTATCCGTAAGACCCAATCCCTGTTGCAATTCCGTATTTCTCTTAGCTACCAGTTCTTTTACATGAGTGCTTAAAATAAAAGGTGAGTTTTGAGTTTCTACCAAACTTGCGGGATTAGCATTGCCTTCTTCAACAAATTGTTCGGCGGTTTCAAGGTTGTTGATCGTTTGCTGAATAATAGGATTGAAATCTGCAGAGCTGTATTTTGCTGCCAATGTTTTGCTGAAATGCGCCAGCGTTGCAATATGTGAAGTAAGTGTGTGCGTAAGCACTACAAACTGGTGCATCTGCCTGGGATCTTTTTGCTTGCTTTTAGGTTCTGATAATAACCTGGAGAATGCATCTGAAAGATTGGCCAGTGTTACAAAAGCCTGTTTGCGGCTAAGGCGATATTGTGTATCTGTAATTGCTGCCCCGGTAAAAGTTTGTGATACTTTTTTATAGTAATCCAATGCAGCAGTAATAGCGGCCACCTGGTATTTTTTTATTTGTTCATGTTCCCATGCAGGCAATAAAAAGAAGTTTGCTGCAAAAGCAATGGCAGAACCAATTGCTGTATCGATAATTCGATCTGTAATAACTGCTTTAAACTGTCCATTGTTCAGCAAATGAAACAATAACAAAACATAGGGCGTCATAAAAATAACTGCCAACAGGTAATTGGTGCGTATAAGACTGTATGTGCCCATCATCAACAGGATCATAATGAAAAACAACACCCTGCTGTCTTTTATAAAATACAATACAACTATTCCGGCAAAAGCACCTGCAACAGTGCCCAATACCCTTTGATAGTTTCTTTTTTTTGTAATGCTGTATGCTGGTTTTAGAATTACGATAATGGTTAGCAAAATCCAATAGCTATGCCCCAGCATAAATAAATGAGAAAGTATATAGCCCGCCACTGCCGAAATGCTTACCCGCAATGCATGCCGAAAGATATCTGATTTAAGGCTCAGGTTATCACGCAGCACTTTCCAATTTATATCTGTATGCGTAACAAATTTGTCATGGTCGCCGGAAGGCACAAAGTCTTTTGCTCTTTTCTTATCGTACTTTGTTTCATTGTGCAGGGTATTAATCCTTGCTACCATGTCTTCAATAGCCTGCAATATTTTTCTTAGGGTAATTAGCGCTTCCAGGTTTTCTGCATTAAGATGCTCGTTGCGAAATGTTGTGAAATATTCCTGCAGGCTGGCCAGTTTTTCCTGCAAATCTTCCGGTGGTGCAGATGCTTTGCCGCTGCTTACTGCAATGCCAATATCATCCAAAGCATTTGCAATGGCGTTTACACATTCTTTAAAATGCAGCAGTATATCTGTGCCATCAAAAAAATGATGCAGGTTTTCATAAGGATAAAATGAAGTGGTGGCTTTCTCAAAAAGATCTACTGTATCTATAAACAGCATCATTAATGTACGGCTGGTAACAGTAGAGTCTTTTACAATGGTGCGGCTCTTATACAAAAGTTCGCGCAGCAAATCTTGTTTATGCTGAACCTGTACCTGGTGCTCCATCAATTCGCGGTATACATTATCATAGTCAACCCCGGTTGCATAAAATTGTGAGCGTATGCGCAGGTAATCGGATGTAGACATGATGCAATCACCCAATGCCTGTTGTATTAATTTATAAGGACGAACATGATACAACAGAAGGCTTAACAACATATACCACAAGCCACCGGCAGAAACATACAATGCATTCAATAAAATATCCCATCCATAGCCAGGCTTATTCATGCTTAATACCATTACCAACAAACCCGCAGTACCAATAGATGTTACCCGCCCGCCATAGACAGCTATTATGGAAAATAAAAAACAGGCAATGGCAATCCAGCAACCTAAAGCAACAGGGTGGGGTGCCGTATAGCCGGTAATAAGAGAAGAAATAAAAATTGCAGCGATGCAGACTTCCATGCCATTGCGCCGGTGGTGTATAGGACCCGGACTGTCTGCAGCACTAACGCATACGGCGCCCAGCGATACCAATACGCCTATTGAGAGCCATCCAAAATAATTAAGAATAACAGCAGGCAAAACCGCACCAGTGGTAATGCGCAAACCCTCGCCCAGGTAATAACTATTGACAAAACTTTTATATTCTTTTATTAAATCCATGCTGGCGGAGCGGGTATAATTTAAATAAAGGTAGGCATAATAAAAAGGCGATTAAAAACTGCGCAATCATTTTTTGTCTTTAATAATTGTAGCTGCTTGCAATCACTTTAAATAAAAATTTTTATGCAATGCCCAATTCATTCAGCATAATCAGCAATTCATTTTATTGAACTGGTATGGCGGCATTGCACATTGCTAATATTGCGCAATCAATTTTTTAAAATTAAAACCTTCATTTTTTATGAAAAAGATTTTCCTGATGACTGTTACTATTATTTCTTTGGCTGCTGTGTCGTGCAAAAAAGATAAAGACAACATGCCAGCACCCGGCAATAACAGCAAGTTGCTTACAAAGATGACCAAAACAGAAGGCAGCGTAACAACTGTTTACAATTTTGTGTACGATGGCAACAAGCGCCTCACTTCATTTAAGAGTACAGATAATAAAACCGGGGTTATTTTTACTTACGATGGTAACAACCTGGTGAAAGTAGAAGACAACGAAGATGATTTCAAAAATATCTATACTTACACATATACTAATGGCAAGCCTGTATCCGGCACTTTTAAAAGCTGGCAGAAAACAGCAGGAGAGCCCGATGATTTAATTGAAGACGACGTGTTAAGCTATACAATTACTAATGAAAAGGTATCAACCATTCATGTACAATTTTTGTTAGCAGGAAATGATGCTACAGATTTCGGTCTTCAATACGGAAACGATGGCAACCTGGCAAAAGTGAGCACCAATAGCGGATATACTGCCAGCTTTATTTATGGTAATAAAAAGCCTGTATTTCCCATTGTCTCTAATTATATATTAGACCAGGCAGGTTTTTCACTTCAGTTTGCTGCTAAAAATGAAATGAAAGAAATCAATTTTGATTTTCCGGGCGACCAGTTTGACGAGCATGTTATTAATCAATACACTTATGATAGTAATGGCTATGTGCTGACTTCTACGGACGGCACAAACCATATTGTTTACGAATATCAGTAAGCCTGAGTACCCATTTTATAAAGCCCCGCCAAAAGCGGGGCTTTATGTTTTGGTGGAATAAGCAGGTTCCGGAAAATGTCTTATAAGTCAATAATTTTTGCCGCTCATCTGCCCAAATGGCCTTTCGACCAATTTTTTTTGATTCACCTAATTCTCGAAAAATCGCTGAAATGCCCTACCATAAAGGATTTTAGCTAAAAAATGGTAGCTGCCGTGTTTTAGAACTTTAAAAAAATAGGTACTTTGTTTTGCATAGTACTGTTTTTCGTCTTATCTTTGAGTTGTCAATGAAACGAAGCACAAAAAAGACTTCAAGACAAAGACCCAAACTTCAATTAACAAGCATAAAACGAATTATCATGAAAACGCAAACAAATGGCTTATTCAGCACCATCAACCAGGAACAATTAATAAGCCTTACAACTACAGTAAATGAAACCCTTGCCCTGGACGTACATCTTCCTTTTCATAAAAAAATGATAGCAGCGGATGTATGGAATATTCAACGCAACAAAAGGAACAGGGCACCCAGAAGGTTTATGTTCTAAAATCAATTTTAATTAATCAAATTATTCAAACACACTTATAAAACTTATTATCATGAAAACTCAAATCATCAATACCAGCATAGCAAAAGAATTCGGAGAAGCAATCACTACAGTATTTAACCAAACCCGCAGCAAAATAATCAGCGCTGCAGATGTATGGAATATCCAGAAACATAAAAGAGTAAGAATACAACGCAGAGTTGCTTTATAAACAAATTAAACTAACCATATAAAAATATTAATCATGAAAACGCTTATAAATAATGCCAATCAAACAAGAGAAGATGTACATGTTACCTTCAATCGCAGTAAAGCCATCAGTGTTGCCGATGTATGGAATATACAACGTCATAAAAGAAACAGGGTGCAAAGAAGGATCGCTTTATAACAAGCACTTAGCATTTATCAAAACCTCTTGCAAAATTTTTTAAATCGCCTGACATTTCAGGCGATTTTTATATATGTAAATTTTACTGAGTGTATTTACGATGTCTCTTTAATGTTTATACATTAGTGCATAAAATATTAATCGCCGGGCTTTGCGTTAACAAACCTAAAATAGTCGTGGCAATGTTTTTGTAAGTAGACTAAGTTCCTTGTACTAACTGAAACTACTTGCTATGAAACAAACCTGGCAGATCTGCTTATCCCTTCTTTTTTGTTTTTTCCTGCAAATTGTTGGCTTAAATGCGCAACCTCTTAATTGGCAACCAAGAGGCATTGGTGGCGGTGGAAGCATGTTCTTTCCCACTTTTAATCCTGCAAATGATAATGAGTTTTATATAACCTGCGATATGAGCCAGCTATTTCACAGTACAGACTTTGGCAATAGTTATACGCAGATACCTTTTACCAAATTGCAATCAACCAATCACTCTACATATGAATTTACTAACAACAGCAACTATGCTTATAGCCTGGCCAGCGATGGAAACATTGCATATGCCGTAAAGACAACAGATGGCGGCAATACCTGGAACACAATGCCGGCTGATCCGATATTTGCAGATTATGATGATGCTTATGTATTGAAAGCAGACTACAACAATCCGGGGAGAATCTTGCTGGGTGGTTACGGGCTTTTGTTTTTTTCAAGTGATTACGGCGCCAGTTTCCATCAAATATGGACGGCCAGTAATAATGGAGCGGGTGTGTTGGTAGGCGGTGTTTTTTTTGATGGCGATAATATTTACATCGGCACAAACGATGGCGTTTTATATTCTGCCAATGGCGGTTCTTCTTTTTCTAAACTTACTACTACAGGAATACCTTCTACCGAAAGCATTATCTCTTTTACTGGTGCCAGGCAAAATGGTGTTACCCGTTTCTATTGTATAACAGGAGATCCAAATGATGTTTACAACGGTATGCAGCCTTCAGAATATTGGGGTTTGATAAGGGGCGTTTATTCAATGGATGCAGGCGGAGCTAATGCCTGGTCATCAAAATTAACCGGTATAAATATCAATACAGACTTTATGATGTTTGCCAGTATGGCCAGAAATGATATCAATACCGTTTATCTTGGCGGCAGTGACGGAAATACGGGCGGCAATTGCGTAATAAAAACAACAGATGGTGGAAATACCTGGAATAAAGTTCTTTTAACTGCCAATAACCAAAACATTGCAACTGGCTGGTCTGGCAGCGGAGGAGATCGTGGTTGGTCTTACGGTGAAACCTGTTTCGGTATTACAGTAGCACCTAATAATTCACAAAAAGTTTTATTTGGCGATTTTGGATTTGTGCACAAAACCAGTGATGGCGGCAATACCTGGGAGCAGGCATATGTAAACAAAACGGATGAACATCCTGCAGGTGCCAATACGCCGCAAAAAAAATATTATCATAGTATTGGTTTGGAGAATACTACTTCGTGGCAAGTGTTTTGGGCGGATGCCAATAATATGTTTGCCTGTTATTCAGATATCAGGGGCATACGCAGTAAAGATGGCGGCAATACCTGGAGCTTTGATTACACCGGTCATACTGCCAATACCATGTACCGGATTGCAAAACATGCTGTCAACAATACTTTATTTGCTGGTACTTCCGGAGTCCATGATATGTACCAAAGCACACGTTTACAGGATGCGCAACTGGATGCGACAGATAATGATGGCAAGATTATTTATTCGGCAAACGTAGGTGCGGACTGGCAATTGCTCCACCAGTTTGGACACCCGGTGTTTTGGGTTGCTACAGATCCAAATAACCAGAATCGTATGTACGCAAGCGTTATAGACTACACGCATAATGCCGGAGGAATATGGATGACTAATAATCTGAATAACCTGGGAAGTTCTGCGTGGACACAATTAGCTGCACCACCACGCACACAAGGTCATCCTGCATCCATTGTGGTATTGAACGATGGAAAAATGGTCTGTACATTTTCAGGTAGAAGAACAAGTGCAGGTTTTACAGCAAGCTCGGGTGTATTTATTTATGATCCGGTACTCAATAGCTGGACAGATGTTTCTGATGCAGGCATGCAATACTGGACAAAAGATATCATAATAGATCCATCTGATGCAACACAGAGTACATGGTATGTATGCGTGTTCAGTGGTTGGGGTGGCGCACCCAACGGTTTAGGCGGATTATACCGCACAACCAACAGAGGAACATCGTGGACAAAACTGACAGGCTCCCAGTTTGACAGGGTTACATCCATTACATTCAATCCTTCTGTTACTAATACAGCTTATCTCACTACAGAAACACAAGGCTTGTGGATAAGCAGCAACATGAATGCGGCAACACCCACCTGGTCACTGGTAGATGCTTATTCCTTCCGACAGCCGGAGCGGGTGTTTTTTAATCCCTATAATCTCGCTGAAATATGGGTGAGCAGTTTTGGCAATGGCATGAAGCTGGGGCAACAATCAATAGCCTTACCGGTACACTTTATTTCGTTTTCAGGTAACCGTTATAAAGGCATATCAACATTGCAATGGTCAGTAGCGGAAGAAGAACCAGGCGATGTTTTTTCCGTAGAAAGAAGCAATGATGCCATTCATTTTAGCGGCACAGCAAACATAAAGGGAATAACAGGTAACAATAATTATCAGCAAAATGATACAATTGCAGGAAATGAATTCTACTATAGAATCAAATTAACAAGCGCAACCGGCGCCACATATTATACTAACGTAATTGTATTGAAGGATGAAAATAATAGCATCAACGATGTTCGGTTAACCGGTAATCCCGTTAGTGGCAATAACATTCAGTTGGAAACAGCTTTAAGCAATGCGGTTCAAATGAAATTATTGCTGATGAATACTTCTGGTCAAACAGTTATGCAGAAAAATGTACAGGCCGGTGCTGGTAATAAGCAAATCAATGTGTCTTTGCCAGCGGGTCTTGCAAACGGAACATATATGTTGCAAGTGAACACAGGTCAGATTACTAAAACGATACAGGTAGTTATTGCAAAATGATCAAAGCTATTTTACTTAATTACCCAATCAATCCAATTCTTTGGCGGGAGATTGCGTGATAGCACCAAAGTCGAACTGCATTTCATTGAGTTTTTTATACAACCCGTTTTTGCTGATGAGCTGATTGTGTGTGCCTGATTCAATAACAGTGCCCCTGTCAATCACTATAATCTTATCTGCATTGCGAATAGTAGAAAGCCTGTGCGCAATTACAAATGAAGTGCGCCCCTTCATCAGGTTCTCCAATGCTTCCTGTACCAATTGCTCGCTTTCGCTATCTAAAGAGGATGTGGCCTCGTCTAATATCAAGATAGCCGGGTCTTTTAAAATTGCTCTTGCAATAGCCACTCTTTGTCTTTGGCCGCCGCTTAATTTAATACCGCGTTCGCCCACAATGGTATCATACTGTTCGGGGAAACGACTGATGAACTCATGTGCATTGGCTTGTTTGGCTGCTGCTATGATTTCCTCTTCGGTTGCTCCTGGTTTTCCATATGCAATATTTTCTCGAATGCTGCCACCAAATAAAATAACTTCTTGTGGTACCAATGCCATTTGCATGCGCAGTTGCGTAAGCGGAAAACTATTGGCTGGTCTTTCATCAAATAAAACTGTTCCTGAATCTGGTGTATAAAAATGCAACAGCATAGCCGAAATAGTTGTTTTGCCTGCACCGCTTGGCCCAACAATAGCAATCTGTTGCCCATTGTTTGCCTGCAACGAAAGATTTTTTAATACAGTTATTTCTTTTCTGCCAGGATAGCTAAAAGATACATTGTCGAAACGGACATTGCCGTGCAACCTGTAAGCCGGTTCTACAACTGTTTCCCCCGAAGCAATCGGTTCGCCTTCTCCTCTTAATATTTCTCTTATACTGTGTGTAGCCCCCAGTGTTTTTTGCAATTGGCTAAACATGTCCGCAAATCCGGCAAACGTTCCACCCACAAATCCGGAAAAAACAACAAACATTACCAGCAAGCCTACGCTAAGTTGACCTGTTTGTATTAAACCAGCACCATACCATATCACAAATGCAATAGCTCCAAACACACTAAAAATCATAAAGGATACAAACGCACCACGATAACGTGCATTGCTAATGGCCGTATCTACTACTGCATAAACACTTTTTATATAGCGGCCGATTTCATAAAATTCTGTAGTGAATGCTTTCACAACGGTGATGCCGTGAAATGTTTCCTGCACAATGGTTCCGCTTTCTGCCAATTGATCTTGTGCCTTGCGTGATCTTTTGCGGATGCTCTTACCAAATACAACAGCAAGCACAGCAATTACCGGAACCACAGAAAGCATTACCAGCGCCAGTTTTGGGCTGATAAGAAAAATAAAAATCAATCCAATAATCAACGTGAATACACCTCTTAGAAACTCTGCCAGTGTAAATGAAATGGCATCCTGTATTTGCGACAAGTCCGATGAAATGCGGTTGCTTAATTCACCTACTCTTTTTTCTGAAAAGAAAGACATAGGCATACTCAACAACTTGCTGTAAACATCTTTGCGCATATCCGCCAGTGCTTTCTCGCCCACTTCTGTTAGCAGATACACACGCATGTAAGAGAAAATTGTTTGAACGGTCAACTGCAAAAAGATAAGTAATAGGGTAGTATTAAGTGTCCAGTGAATATTTTTAAGATTGAAACCTTTAAAAGGATTTGTACCAGCGCCAATCAATTGGCTGGAGGCGCCAGGTGATGCGGCGTCTATCATTTTACCAAGGAATAGCGGGAATAGACTGGTGGAAAATGCAGACAATGCAATAAAGACAAGACTAAGAATAAATTTTCCCCGATGTGGTTTCAAATAGGTGAAGAGTACCAACGCTTCACGCAGGTTTTCTTTGTTTATTTTTGCTTTTGTTGGTTCAATGCGTTGCTGTCCGTTACTATTATTGTTTCCGCGGGCCATATACTGCTGTGCTTTTTATTTTGCAAGAAAAAATTACCAATTATTAATTACTGTTTAGCAATTAATAATTGGTAATAAAGAAGAACGCAAAGTTAGCTAATCACAATTTCCTGTTTCACAATTTTCTTTCCTTCAATAATGGGCAAGCTCACTTGCAAAACACCATCTATATACTTAGCGCTTATCCTGGCTGTATCTACACTGTCATCCAATGTAAATGTTCTTTCAAAGCCACCGCGACTGTATTCACGCAGAATCCAGTCCGGGCGAAGAAAACCTTCTGGAGGAGTGTAAGAGATAGTTAACTCGTTTCCTTTTACATCAAGCTTAAAATGTTCTTTTATACGCCCCGGGGCAAATAAAAGCATTTCAAAACTGTCTGCTGTTTTGTAAACATTTACAGCAGCTCTTTGCTGAGAACGGTAAAGCATGTGGCGATGCCTGCCTCCGTAGTGTGCGCCTTTTGCGGCATAAGACTGATTGTAGTCCATTTTTTACTTTTTTTAAGTAGTAACAATATTGTTACAATCAGGTAGACGGATGAAGCGTGGGAATATTTTAAAGCGGCAGAAAGTTTTAAGTTTTAGGTTGTAAGTTTTAAGTAGAAAAACTATGTTTTTATTTAATTTCAAGGGTTTGAGCTGGCAACCCCGGCGAACTGATTTTTATTTTTACTGCTCCGGGCTTTTGTGTTGATTGTATGTAAGCTAATAATTTCCCGTGCAGGGTTTTGTGTTTGTTGGATTTATAATCTTCATGACTTGTAGAGCTGCCGTTTTCAAGTCCAAGCAGTTTTGCAGGGCCATCAATGTCAATAGTAATCTCATTTTCTGCAGTGTAAACAATCGTTCCGTTTTTATCTATAATTGAAATCTCAAGATGGGTTAATTGTTTTTTATTTTTATCGAAAGCATTTTTGTCTGCAATTACTTTTATAGAGCTGGGTTCTTGCGCCGTCTTTAAAGTGTAATGACTTAGTTCATTACCTTTTTTATATCCTTTTACTAATAATTCTCCGGGTTGATAAACCGTTGCCCAGGAAATGGATTTGTTTTTTGTTTCTGCCAGTGATTTTCTTCCAAGCGATTGTCCATTCAAAAACAATTCTGCGTCATCGCAATTGGTGAAACAATTTACCTGTACACTATCGCCTTGCATATAGTTCCATGTTGGCGCAGCATTTCTATTGCCACGGCGATTATTGTTGTTTTTTGCAATAGATGATGTGCCGATATAAATCATGGGTTCATCCGTCCACAAACTTTGCCTGAAATAAAATTCTGATTTTTTAAATCCTGCAAGATCAATTAACCCCGCTTCAGAACTTCTGGATGGCCATTGACGAGCTTCTCCCAAATAGTCAATGCCGGTCCATAAGTATTGTGCCGAAATAAATTCATTATCCGTTACTGCTGTCCATGCATTTAAACCCTGCCCGTTTTCGCTACCATAAATAATTCTGTTAGGATATTTTTTATGATCATCGGCATACCTGAACTCCTGGTAATTATATCCAACTATATCCAGTGCATCAGGAAAAGCTGTTTCGTTTGACATTACTACACCGGCAAGTGCAGCAGTTACGGGGCGGGTTGTATCGTTTTCTTTTACTACCTGCACAAGTTGTTTGGCAATTTCTCCCATACGGCTTGCAGCAGGATGATCTGGTAAAAAGCCTTTGCCATAGATCTGCGGATTGTTCCCGGTATTAAGCACTTCATGTGTATAAGGGTCATTGGGATAATCAATTTCGTTACCAATGCTCCATAAAATAATAGAAGGGTGATTGCGGCTTCTCAGCACCATGTCTTTTACATCCCTGTCTGCCCATTCTTTAAAATATTCATGGTAGCCATCGTTGCCGGGTTTTCCAACATTCCATCCTTTAATCCATTTATTTTTTCCGATTTCCCATTCATCAAAGGCTTCGTCCATTACCAGCAATCCCATGCTATCGCAAAGATTGTATAAATAATCAGCATGCGGATTGTGACTTAAACGAACTGAATTGCAACCGGCTTCTTTTAAAATGCGCAATCTTCTTATCCAAACTTCTTCAGGCACTGCAACTCCCAGTGCACCTGCATCATCGTGTATGCAAACGCCTTTTAGTTTCAGTTTCTCATCGTTTAGAAAAAATCCTTTATCTGCGTCAAACCGAAACCGTCGTAATCCTATTTGTTGCACATCGTTATCAATTTGTTTTCCTCCTGCAATCAAAGTAGTTCTAAGTGTATACAATTGTGGTTGAGCAACCGACCATAATGCCGGATTAGGGATGGATAGATCAATAGCGGCATTGGCACTTTTACCTGCATTTGTTTTTATTGTTTGCGATCCGGTAGCAACTTGTTTTCCTTTTTTATCTATTACGCTTGTTTTTACAATTATTTCTGCAGCGGTATTATTGTGATTGGTGATAGCTACGGTTACTTTTACAATAGCTTTTTCTTTATTTACAATAGGCGTAGAAAAGCCAACACCCCATAAATCGATGCTCACAGGATTGGTGGCAATAAGATATACATTGCGGTAAATGCCCGAACCGGTATACCATCTTGAGTCTGCAAATTCTGTATGATCTACCTTAACTGCAATAGTATTGTTGCCTGATTTGTTTAAATATTTTGTCAGTTCATATTGAAAAGGAATAAAACCGTTGGGTCTTTTGCCTAGATAGTTTCCATTGATCCATACTTCGCCGTTTTTATATACGCCATCAAAATACAGGTAAATGTTTTTTGAAAGCATTGTACTCGGAACCTCAAATGTTTTGCGATACCAGCCAATGCCGGCAGGCAGGTAAGCGGTTGCACTTGCCCATTGCTCATCAAAAGGACCTTCAATGCTCCAGTCATGCGGCAATATCACCTGGCGCCATTCTTTATCATCGAAAGATTTTTTATCGGCACCAATAGCATCACCCTTGTAAAATTTCCAGTCCTCGTTAAATAAAATTATTTGTCGTGATTGTTGCGAGAAAGCATTGCAGGTTGTAAAAAAAATCAGTACAAATAAGGCAATCGATTTGCAATTAGTTATTGATGGCATGTTGTGTTGATTTTAGCGCAACAATAATACGGTTTAAATACAATTTGCCCGGTTAAAGACCGTTTAATGAAGTTTTGGAAATCGTAGCTAACGCCATTAGCTGTTATGCAGAATGTTTTTATATTTGATACATAAACCTCTCTATGACCCAGCAACGCTTTAAATTTGGCGAAGGAAAAATCAGTGGATATATTTCTATTTTCCTCGGGCTTTTATCTTTCCTCGCAATATTTTGTTTTCGTTTCCCGGAGTGGCTTACCTCTCCTGAGTTTCGGGCCGTGTATACCGGTAAATCAATGGCTATTTTGCTTACCGCAACAATTATTGCTTCTTTCTTTTTTGCATTATTAAGTTTCATGCTCAGCAAAAGAAAGCATTGGGCTTTGATTGGTTTGCTGATTTGCACCGTTACTATTGTAATGGGTGGGTTTTCTGTAGAGGGAAGAGTAGTAGATAAAACAAGCTGGCATTTGGGGCTTGACTGGATGCTGCTGGATCTTTTATTAATGGCTGTAATATTTGTGCCAATAGAAATGGTGTTTCCTAAAAACCTGCAGCAAAGTAAATTTCATGAAGAGTGGCGCACCGACCTGGTTTATTTTGTCATCAGCCATTTGTTTATACAATTTTTTGGCGTGATTACACAGCAGCCGGCAAAATTGTTTTTTGGATGGATTGGTTTGGATGGTTTACATCGTTGGATACAGCATCTGCCATTTGTATTGGAATTGCTGCTGGCATTTTTTGTGACAGATCTTTTTCAGTATTGGGCACATCGCTTTTTTCATAGCCATCATTATTTATGGCGATTTCATTCAGTGCATCATTCTACGCAGAATATGGATTGGCTGGCGGGTTCACGCACCCATTTTGTAGACATTTTTGTAACCCGCTCCATGACTTTTGTTCCATTGTATGTATTTGGATTTTCTACCATTACTTTCAATACCTACATTGTTTTTATGGCTATTCATGCTGTATTGATACATGCAAATACACGCATCAACTTTGGATTCCTTAAATACATAATTGCAACGCCACAGTATCATCATTGGCATCATTGCGAAGACCCAAGATATTATGGAAAGAACTTCGCCACTATTTTCCCTTTTATTGACAAAATATTTGGCACCTATTACCTGCCAGGTAAACAATGGCCAGAAGGCACGGGCTTACACGAAGCACATTATCCCAAAGGCTATTTAAAGCAAATGATTTACCCATTCACCAAAAGCCCTTTTGATGGCGATTTGAATATGGAAGAAAGAACAAAACGCTAATTCTTTTTCAATTAATGTTTGCTGCTATCTTTTTTTACCGCTAATGAATCATGATTTTTTGAGTAATTAGTATCTGCCAATGACGGGTTGGTTGCAGCACTATTATCTGGTGGAGGTATTACTGTGCCCATGCTATCGTTTCTTCCAGATATGGTGGTATCACCAGTTGTAGACGTGTTGGCGCTATTATTTCCACAAGCCATGTACATAAAACTGCCGGCTATTACTATAGCTATAAAGTGTGTTTTTTTCATACATCAAATTTTGAATAAGAAAATGCAAAAGCATGCCAGTAGCTATAAGCAGGAGGGATAACTGACTTTTTAATTTGAAACTTTCGATATACAGGGAATAATGGGGCAACGCGGTGTCAGCAACAGTCTAAAATTAATGAGATGAATAAAACTGGGAGTAGCCTTTAGCTACACAATCGTTGCTTTTGTTGCCCGTATTGCTGTTATTTATCTACTCAATGCCATAAAAAAAGAACCGGTTATTCACCGGCTCTTTTTGCTAAAGAGTTTAAGCAAACACATCTTTAGTCTTGGACGATTAGAAAATTGGATTTATAATAAGGTCTTCATAAACATTGAACCAAGCATGTGTTGACATGCAATCAAACGGCTTTTCATAAGACAATATGGATAACGGAGCGGTCTATTCCAGGTAATAATTTACAGAAATACAGCCGATGAATTAATGAAATTGATTAATGATGCAGTGTTTTTCAACTTCAATTTTTTCAGGATGTTATGACGATGTACTTCTACCGTGCGCAATGAGATAAATAATTTCTCTGCTATTTCACGTGAAGAAAAACCGCATTTCAAAAGGTTAATGATTTCAAGCTCCCTGTTTGTGATGGAATTTACATCTGGCTGAGACTGGGCTTCTTCACTAAGGGTCTGGTCGGAAATGATGTCTTTGATTTCTGCGCAGATGTATTTATTTCCCTGGCTCACCTCCATGATTGCGTGCAGCATTTCTTCTCTTGATGAGTTTTTGGTAACATATCCTTTAGCACCCATTTGTAGCATTTTCTTTACGTACAGGGGCTGAGAATAAGATGATACACTAACAACCTGTGAAGCGGGATGCTGTTTCCTGATTTTCTGAGTAGCTTCTAATCCGGCAAAAACAGGGGTGTTTATATCCATTAATACTACATCAGGGCGTTTGTCGGCAGCCAATTCAACTGCTTTATCGGCATCCCCGCATTCTGCTACTACCATAAAGCGAGCGTCATGATTGAGCATGTAAGTCCAGGTGTCTCTGTTTAATTTTGAATCATCTGCAATAAGTACACGAATTTTGTTCATAAACATAGGTTTTAATGTAAAGGGATTTGGTTTTAAAAATTATTCTATTTATTGTTTACTAATACTTCCTTTTATATATATTCTAAATTGATAAAACAAAGAAACAACGCATCACATACAAATAAAATAGTACATCATTTATATGCCGGGTACTATGTGATAAATTTTACACGTAGTAAGCATACTACAAGCTCTCAAAATGCCCTTAAAAAAATATCTATACACAAATACGGAATAGTAGCATTGCAAATACAAAAAACTACTTCTTACAATACTTGTTCTATTGTAAAGATATAAGTGACTTAACTTAAAAAAAGTAGATGGAAAATGAAGTTTAGTGTAGTAAGGATACTACATAAGATGCTGTAGATCAGCTATTTAGTAATTTATTTTCTAATGCGTAAATAGTAAGATCTGCATTAGTTTTTAAATTCATTTTTATTAATATTCGAGCACGGTATGTGCTAACTGTTGTCACGCTTAATAGCATTTGCGTTGCGATGTCTGAAACTGATTTGCCGGATGCAATTAATTTAAACACTTCAAATTCTCTATCAGATAAAAGTTCGTGCGGCAGTTTATCACCGTCTTTATCTAGATCGGCTATAAGCTGATCTGCAATATTCGGTGTTATATATTTTTTACCTTGCATTATGCGGCGAACAGCCATTATTAATTCTTCGGGCGCCGTATCTTTATTAAGGTAACCAGATGCGCCGGCTTTTAATGCACGCATTGCATACTGATCTTCTGTATAGCCGCTTAACACCAACACTGGTAGTTTTGGAAACTCTGCTTTAATTTGTTGCAATGCTTCCATACCTGATCTGCCTGGCATGGATATATCTGTGATAATAAGATCCCATTCTTCTTTGATTACTTTTTTAATAAGTATTTCAGCATCGGCCCCTTCTTCTATATAAGCAGAGGGATATTCATCCTGCAGGATTTGTTTTAACCCCCTTCTTAACACTGAATGATCGTCCGCAATAAAAATTCTCATATAGGAGTGGTTGTTACAGGCTAACCATGTAAAAAATCTTTTATACTTTTTTAGGGTATCGGCAAAAATTGATCCTTTAACTGGTTATATACTGGAATAATTAAAAATCAAAAACTTTTTTTGATATTCTCAAAACTGTGCCAGCCTTCATTAGGGAATTGCGGAGTTGGGTTCTGATTATTTAGCATGTAAATTTCTCTATTCTGACCTGCGTGTTACCATCTTGCATATTGCTGTATAAAACGAAATTTATTCAACAGTATATATGCTATGAAACAAGAATGTTTAATAAAATATAGATATTACGTATTTATATCGTCACAAATATACTCCTTTATTTCTATTAAATTGTTTTATAGTACACTCTTATAAATATTTATTGATCAATGTTAAGACGCAAATTGAGTGATGTACAATTAAAATAAAACGTTTAAGGAATTACGGAGTAATTTTAAATTTCCTTTGATAGCGTTTACGCAAAAGACTGCATAAAAACGCATAAAAACGCTTTCCAAAAAATGTTACTATGTAATCTAAAATCGTTTTATTTACGATTCATTTTTAGACTTCGATAAATAGAATACTTCGATTTAAAAATTTTGTACTTCCAGTCGATAGAAATTCCGTTTGTAATTCTTATTTCACAATGAGCGTTTATTGCACATACACTTTGCTTAGAATAGTTGCTCTATTTCTATAGCTATTCGTTATAGCTATGGCCTTTAAATTTGAAATGCAGGTGGAGGCTTTTGCGTTTGCCGAGGGGAAGGCGTATTCTTAATTGCAATACCTATAAAGGAAATATGCAGGCATCTCATATTGGCAGTTTTAAGCTTTACTAATATAAACTAAATCCGTGCAAGTAAAAAATTATTGTCTTCTGTTTTTTTTGTTTTAGTCTACTAAATTGCAAGAAAAATAAATTAAATAACCGCCACCGGATAAATAAGAACCGCCGCCAAATAAACGGAATGGATATTGGGTACTCATAAAACAAGAAAATGAATAAAGCTGAAGTATGGTTAAGAGGTCCTTTAAATGATTTTCTTCCCGAATTGCAGCCGGCAGTGCATGCTTTATTGCAGGCACAAGAAGAAGTAAATGAATTGATGAAAGGGTTTTCCAGTGATTTACTTTTTGAGAAGCCTGCAGGTTGCGCATCCGTTGCTTTTCATTTGCAGCATATGGCCGGGGTTTTAGACCGCTTGCTTACTTATGCCAGCGGTAAATTGCTTTCTGCAGAACAATTGGAAGTACTTGCAGCAGAGGGGAAGTCTATTGCGGGATATACATCATTACAGTTATTATTAGATAAGTTTAACGATAGCGTTTCGAAATCTATTGAGCAGATAAAATCTACACAAAAAGATAGTTTGTTTGAAATACGTGGAGTTGGTCGTGCGCAAATACCTTCTACCGTAATAGGATTGATGGTGCATGCGGCTGAACATACCATGCGCCATCTTGGTCAATTATTGGTAACCGCAAGGGTAGTACAGTATAGGGACAAGGTATAAAACTGCATAAAATAGTAAGATTGTTGCAGTGGTATTAATGGTTTTCTGGTTTAGTCTTTACGTTGGCTTTACCACAATTTTATCATCACTTAAATGAGTAATAATAACTTTTATTTTATCGCCTTCCTTAATTGATTTTGATTCTATCTTATCAGCACTAATTTTTGCTTTTATTTTATCTCCGAATAATTTAAGATAAATGCCATGCGGCGTTATCTTATACACTTCGCCTTCAACGGGTGTTTTTTCTTCAAAATGCTTTTGTGCCTTAATAAACTCAGGTATGAAATGCTGGCGAAAAAGAAGGGCATACAATTTTTCAGGCTTGTCCAGGTTGCCCAATTGAAATTGTATTGGTTCATTTAATGTAGCGGTTGCCGGCGGTTTTTCCCAGGGAGATAAATGAAGTGGAAAAAATTGGTAGCTGCCGGTTTCTTTTACGAAATATTTATCATCTGCCAGTTTAAGGTATCCTGTAAAACGGTTATTGGTGCGGGCACGGTTTACCAGGTTGCCCAAAGTATTATTGAAACGATAACGGATTTGTTCCGCCACCATTTTGTCTCCGCGTGCAGAAGGTGCCAGAACGAAATATACTTCATCACCCTCGTGAAACTGGTGCTGTTTTTTAATGAGCTTTTGTTCAATCAGCTTCAGTTGCCTTGCTTCATCTACTTTTCCATTGATAGATTTCTTTTTGTTTTTGTGTGTATACTCAATGGTTACATAATCCTTATCGCGGTGTACAAAACTGATTTTGCCTTCTAAAACTGGTTCATCCATGTTTGTATTTTGACAGATTGATAAAGCGCCTTGGAATTTCTGATTAATTATTTAAAATCTATGCCGATGTGTTATTGGCCAGCCAGTTTAAAACATCCATTGCTTTTGCAGCATCTTTATTGCCCACAAAAATATGATCATGGTAAAAAGCTGCTACCACATTACAACTAATGCCTTCCTTGGCAAGGGCATTAGAAAAAGCGGCTGTTAATCCAACAGCTTCTAATGAAGAATGCACTGTTAATGTTATCCACGCAAAAACAGCAGCATATTCAAATTGCAACTTGTCTGCTAAATCTTTTTTTATTATTACCGTAGTTGCTTCGTCTTCATGAAAAGAACAAACAGCTTGCTGGTAAGGAATTTTACTTTCTGCAGTTAATTTGCAAAACACATAGTCGCCTTCATTCAGGCAGGGTTTCATTGTTTTTAAAAGTAGTTGCAGATTGCTTTCTCCATTCATCTAAAAAAATATTTCTTTTACTAACGGTCAGATTCGTAATAAGATCTTGCCGCAATGCCCTCGCCTCTAAGTGAATTTACTTTATCTATATAAAACTGTTTGTAGCGATTAGCTGTAGCATCATCATTGGTATTTCTATAAAGCAACATTGATGTGTAATAAAAATCCACAACAGCCTGCCAATGCATACCTGGCTTATTTATTATCATGCCAGATTCATGTTGTACCTCTATGGCTTTTTCTGGCTGATCTTTTTTCAGGTAAAGGCTTACCAGCATATTATTGGCAATCAGCACACGCAAGTCTACATCTTTTTGTTTCCAGTAATTGCAGGCAACGCTTGCGTAATAAATTGCAGAATCTGTTTTGTTTTCAAATTCATAGATCCTGGCAATATCAAATTGCGAAACGGCAACACCGGCACTCATTTTTTTCAACTGGTACAGTTCAATCGCAATTTTGGTTTCGTTTTTCGCTTCCTTATATTTCTCCATCCTACCCAGCAGATACCCCTTATATTTTCTGTTGTTGGCAATGTCAAGTGTATCTCCTAACGCTGTAAATAAAACAATCGCTTTGTCAATAGTAGCAAGTGCTTTTTTATACTGCCTGTATTTTTCATCCAGCTCCTGGCCATTGTTTTGAACTCTGATGGCAATGTTGTGCAACTCTGTTCTTTCATCTGCATTAGCTTGCGCAGCATTTACCTTGCTCAGTAAAACATCAATTCTTTTTTCATCAGTGACTATATTGTCGTAATTGTTTTGTGCAAACAAATCAGACAATATTATTGTCATAAGTAAGGTTAGGAAACTTTTCATGGTTACATCTGTGGTAAGCAAAAAATATAAATCAAAAACATAGACCAAAGTTCCTGTTATAAAGTTTTTCCAGGGTAACTGGTCAATGCTTTTTCCAAACAATCCATCGCCTTGTTAATAGCCTCGGTGTTTAATACATACGCAAGCCTTACTTCATTTTTACCAAGCCCCGGTGTACTGTAAAAGCCAGTAGCAGGTGCCAGCATAACTGTTTGGTTGTCGTAAGAAAAAGATTCAAGCAGCCATTGGCAAAACTTGTCTGAGTCATCAATAGGCAGCCTGGCAATTGCGTAGAATGCACCACCCGGTAGCGGACAATATACACCAGCCATTGCATTTAACCTTTTTACCAATGTATCCCTGCGCTCAAGGTAAGCGGCTTTGGTAGCATTGAAATAATCTGCCGGTAAATCAACTGCTGCTTCCCCCAATATTTGCGCATAAGATGGCGGGCTTAGCCTTGCCTGGGCAAACTTCATTACAGCATCCAATACTTGTTTATTCTTTGTAACCAGTGCGCCAATGCGGCCACCGCAAGCACTATAGCGTTTGCTGATAGTGTCCATTAATATTACATTGTCATCTGCGCCTTTTAAATGCATGGCGCTGGTATGTTTGCCGGTATAGCAAAACTCGCGGTATGCTTCGTCAGAGAAAAGATAGAGATTATGCTTTACTACCAGTTGCTTTAAAGTTTCCATTTCTTCTGCACTATACAAATAACCTGTCGGATTATTGGGATTGCATATAATAATGGCTTTGGTTCTTGCAGTAATTGCTTTCTCAAAGGATTCAATAGATGGAAGTGCAAAACCAGTTTCAATAGACGAAGTAATAGGCACCACATTTACACCCGCTTCTACAGCAAAACCATTGTAGTTTGCATAAAACGGTTCCGGAATGATTACTTCATCTCCTGCATCCAGGCATGCCATCATACCAAATAATATGGCCTCACTGCCGCCTGTAGTAATTATAATCTGGTTGTGGTCTACGTTTATGCCTACACCACTATAATATTTCACCAGTTTTTTGCGATAGCTTTCATTGCCCGCACTGTGGCTATATTCAAGCACTTTAAAATCTGCATGCCTTACGGCGTCTAAAGCCTGTGCTGGGGTTTCTATATCTGGCTGACCAATATTTAAATGAAATACAGTTGTTCCTTTTTTCTTAGCAGCTTCTGCAAAGGGAACCAATTTGCGAATGGGCGATGCCGGCATTTCCTGCCCGCGTTTACTTATAGATACCATAGCGCAAAAATAAGCAGGCGAGAGAATATAGCAGGTATTCTTTAAAAGCTTGTGTTATTGCAAGCTTATTTGAAGACGTAATTAACGAAAGAGATGTATAGAAAATAAAATAGCCACCCAAAGGCGGCTATTTATTATGAAACAAATATGCTTATTTCTCTTTTCACCTAAAAACCCAGTGTGCCATCGTTTTTCTCTGGTTCTGGTTCACTAACAGGATTGTCCAAATCTGGTGCTTCTTCCACGGGTGTTTCTTCAACTGGTGGCGGTGGAGGAGGGGCAGGTTCAGATACTGGTACTACTGCTTTTTTTACTGGTTTCTTTTTTGGTGCTGCCTTCTTTGGTGCTGCTTTTTTAGGAGCTGCTTTTTTTGCGGGGGCCTTTTTAGCTGCTTTCTTTTTTGGCGCTGCCTTTTTCTTTGGTGCTGCTTTTTTCTTGGCAGCAGCCTTCTTTTTAGGAGCAGCTTTCTTTTTAAAAGCGGCTTTTTTCTTTGGCGCTGCTTTTTTCTTAGCTGCTTTTTTTGCTACTTTTTTGGGAGCTGCTTTCTTTTTTGGGGCAGGCTTTTTGGCTTTTTTCTTACTGGCCATATCGCTTTTGAATTTTAGGTTAGAAATGAGATTCTAAATTTAGTAAAGCTTTTTAAATACTAACAAATTTTAAGAAGGTATTTAGAAATATTTTCAGGATTTGCGTTCTACAGTTGCAATTGATACAATGGTTGGTAAGAATGAATAAATGCTTTTACATAGTAATTTCCTGAAAGCCGTTTTTATTGGCCGGTCGGGTGCCTTCATGCCCAGAGTTTCCACAATTTTGGGTAGTTCTTTTTTATTCAGGTGAAATGGTTACCTTTGCGCCCCGAAAGCAGCTCTGTAGATTTTTGGCCTTTAAATGGTTTTTCGGCTCCAAAAATGCTGAATGGATAAGTAAACACGCTGTTTCGGGACGAAAAAGGAATCTAAACGATTTAATATAAAACAATGGCAGACTTAAAATTTCAAAGAAACTTTGGTATTGCGGCTCACATTGATGCCGGTAAAACAACTACTACGGAGCGTATCCTCCGTTATACAGGTATGATTCACCGTATTGGTGAGGTGCATGATGGTGCTGCTACCACAGACTGGATGGAGCAGGAAAAAGAACGCGGTATTACCATTACTTCGGCTGCTGTAAGCTGCCAGTGGAATTTTCCTACCAACAAAGGAAAAGAGTATGCTGATACCAAAAAGTATTCTTTTAATATTATTGACACTCCAGGTCACGTGGACTTTACTGTGGAAGTAGAACGTTCTATGCGTGTACTGGATGGTTTGATTGCTTTGTTCTCTGCCGTAGATGGCGTAGAACCACAGTCTGAAACCGTATGGCGCCAGGCAAACCGTTATGGTGTTCCCCGTATTGGCTTTGTAAACAAAATGGACCGTGCCGGTGCAGACTTCCTAATGGTGGTAAAACAAGTAAAAGAAATGCTGGGTTCTAAAGCAGTTCCTTTACAGTTGCCAATTGGTGCTGAAGATGATTTTAAAGGTGTGGTGGATCTGATTAAGATGAAAGGCATTATCTGGCACATGGAAACAGAAGGTATGACTTTCGACGAGATTGAAGTGCCTGCAGATATGAAAGAAGAGGCTGAAGAATGGAGGGCTCAACTGGTTGAAGCAGTAGCTGAATATGATGATAAGCTGATGGAAAAATTCTTTGATGATCCTAATAGCATCACTGAAGATGAAATGCATGAAGCTATCCGTAAAGCAACTGTAGACCTTAGCATCGTACCAATGATGTGCGGTTCTTCATTTAAGAATAAAGGTGTGCAAACGGCATTAGATGCGGTTTGCCGTTACCTGCCTTCTCCTATTGATATTCCTGATACTATAGGTACCAATCCAGATTCTGGCGAGCAGGAAGTTCGTAAAGCTGATCCTAAAGCGCCATTCTCTGCTTTGGCATTTAAAATTATGACTGACCCATTTGTGGGCCGTCTCGCATTCTTCCGCTGCTATTCAGGTCACCTGGATGCAGGTTCTTATGTATTGAACGTAAGAAGCGGCAAGAAAGAGCGTATCAGCCGTATCATGAAGATGTTTGCTAACAAGCAAAACCCTATTGATTTTATTGAAGCGGGTGATATTGGTGCTGCTGTAGGTTTTAAAGAAATTAAAACAGGTGATACTTTGTGCGATGAGAACCACCCAATTGCTTTGGAAAACATGTTTATTCCAGAGCCGGTAATCGCTATTGCTGTTGAGCCAAAAGCACAAGCAGACGTAGACAGAATGGGTATGGCTATCGCTAAACTGGTAGAAGAAGATCCTACACTGCGTGTAAATACAGATGAAGAAACAGGCCAAACCATTTTGCGTGGTATGGGTGAGCTTCACCTTGAGATCATTGTAGACCGTATGCGTCGTGAGTTTAAAGTAGAAGTAAACCAGGGCGCACCACAGGTTGCTTATAAAGAAGCATTCCAGGCTACAGCTGAACACAGGGAAACATTGAAAAAACAAACCGGTGGTCGTGGTAAATTTGCCGATATCGTTTTCAACCTGGGCCCTGCAGATGCAGAATGGCTAACTGAAAACCCAGGCAAACACTACCAGTTTGTAAATGATATATTCGGTGGTTCTATTCCTCGTGAGTTTGTACCCGCCATTCAGAAAGGTTTTGAGCAGGCTATGACTACTGGTGTATTGGCTAGCTACCCTGTAGAGAACATGAAGGTTCGTGTATTTGATGGTAGCTTCCACCAGGTGGACTCTGATTCTATGAGCTTTGAGTTGTGTGCTAGAGCTGGTTTCCGCGAAGCAGCAAGAAAAGCAAAACCAGTATTGCTTGAACCAATCATGAAAGTAGAAGTAGTTACACCAGACCAATACATGGGTGATGTAACGGGTGACTTGAACCGTCGTCGTGGTATGTTGGAAGGTATGGATAGCCGCAACAATGCACAGGTAATTAAAGCCAAAGTGCCATTGAGCGAAATGTTTGGTTATGTAACCCAACTGCGTTCTATGTCATCTGGCCGTGCATCTTCTACTATGGAGTTCTCTCATTATGCTCCTGCACCAAATGGCATTGCTGAAGAAGTAATAGCTAAGGTGAAAGGAAGAGTGAATGCTTAATTCAGATTTTGAATACTGATATAGAGCCCCGCACAATGCGGGGCTTTTTTTTGCGCAAGTTTCATAGCTGATTATAGTTCTAATAGCAGTATTAAAAATTCAATTTTTATAAATCACATTTAAACCGGCCGGTATTTTGCAGTTCAAATAAAAAACAACATTTATGAAAGCATCATTTAGCAGGTTATTAATGCTTTTTGCATTGTTAGTATTGGTTTCGTTTGAAGCCTCATCGCAAATAGAAGTAA
Organism: Chitinophagaceae bacterium; assembly: GCA_047602295.1. Classification (GTDB taxonomy): domain Bacteria; phylum Bacteroidota; class Bacteroidia; order Chitinophagales; family Chitinophagaceae; genus JACMLD01. Next base: position 1,971,361 of record JASGHP010000001.1, read on the forward strand.
GAATACGCCCTAATGTACCGGTAGCAAGACCAAGGCCTATTGCCCCGTCTCCACGCCACGTATGGGTTGATGGCGGATGGGCTTATCGCGGCAACGCATACGTATGGACAGATGGTTATTGGGTGGTGCCAAGGCCAGGTATGGTTTGGGTTCCGGGAAGATGGCGTCGTTCGCACCGTGGATATATTTGGGTTCCTGGTCAATGGAGACGCAGGTATTAATTAATTTTTTTGCAAGACAAAGCTCCGCTATGCGGGGCTTTTTTTGTGTTAATAAGAGTGAGTTGTTAAATGCTGTATCATTCTGATTGCACAACCATTAAATAAAACAAAATCATTTATTTTAGACGGATAAATGAAATATATGAGATACTGTGTTTTTATAATTGCATTCTTAACAGGCCTATTGTTTTACCCAATTGCTTATGGCCAGGAAATAAAATGGGCTAAGGATGGAAGCAGCTATTATACTGCAGAAGATGGAGATATTGTGAAATATAGTTTGCCACAAAATAGCAAGACTATTGTAGTAGCCAAAGAACAACTAAAACCACGAGGGCAGCAAAACCTGCGTATCCGCGATTTCAATTTTTCAACCGATGAACAAAAGCTGCTTATCTATACCAACACAAAAAAAGTGTGGCGATTGGATACCCGTGGCGATTACTGGGTGTACAATTTAAAAGATCAATCGCTGCAGCAATTGGGGAAAAATCTACCCGCATCTTCTTTAATGTTCGCGAAATTTTCACCCGATGGAAATAAAGCAGGCTATGTAAGCAACTACAATCTTTATGTTGAAGACTTAACAAATCATCAAATAAATCAGCTTACAAAAGATGGTACAAGACAATTGATCAATGGAACTTTCGATTGGGCTTATGAAGAAGAGTTTTTCTGCAGGGATGGTTTTCGCTGGAGCCCGGACAGCAAACAAATCGCATTCTGGCAAATAGATGCAAAGAATACGAAGGACTATGAAATGATCAATACGACGGATTCTATTTATCCGAGGGTAATACCAGTGGAATATCCGGTTGCAGGTGAAGCACCATCCCCCTATAAAATTGGTGTGATAGATATTAATACAGCCAGCATAAAATGGATGGACATCCCTACAGATCCTATTTGGCAATCTTATGTACCCAGGATGGAATGGGCTGCCAATAGCAGTGAGCTGATTGTGCAACATCTTAACCGCAAACAAAATGAAAGCAAACTGATGCTTTGCAGTGTCGCCACTGGTGTTTCAAATACGATTTATAAAGAAACTGATGAAGCTTGGATAGATATTCTTCCGCTGTGGGACGATGATTATACAATGGGTGGCTGGGACTGGCTGAATAATGGTAAAGAATTTTTGTGGGCGAGTGAGAAAGATGGCTGGCGGCATTTATATCGTATCGGTAGAGATGGGAAAAATGAAACACTTGTCACCGTAGGCAATTATGATGTAATGGATATTGTTCGTTTGGATGAAAAAGGAGGTTATGTTTATTTTATGGCTTCCCCCAACAACGCTACTCAAAAATATTTGTATAGAATAAAACTGGATGGAAAAGGAAAAGCAGAACAAGTATCACCCGCAAACCAGGCTGGTACGCACCGGTATGAATTATCTCCCAATGCAAAATTTGCTTTTCACAGTTTCACTAATTATTACACCCCACGTACCTCAGAAGTGATATCGCTGCCTGCGCATAAAACACTAAATGGAGAAGAGAATGTGAACAATGCAATTGCCAAAGCAGATAAAGCTGCGCCTGGTGTTACATTCTTTAAAATAAAAACAGAAGAAGGAGTGGAGATGGATGCCTGGATGAAGAAGCCATTGAATTTTGATTCTACAAAAAAATACCCAGTCGTATTTTATGTGTATACAGAACCATGGGGGCAAAATGTAAAAGATCAATATGGTATTGCGAATAACCGTTTGTACAAAGGTGATATGGCCAAGGACGGATATTTCTACATCTCAATAGACAATCGCGGTACGCCAGTACCTAAAGGAAGACAATGGCGCAAGTCTGTTTATCGCAAAATTGGTTTGGTGAACATTAGCGATCAGGCAATGGCTGCAAAAGAAATATTGAAATGGCCTTACATTGATACTTCACGTGTAGGCGTATGGGGTTGGAGCGGAGGTGGATCTGCAACGTTGAACCTGATGTTTCAATACCCGCAAATTTATAAAACCGGTGTTGCTGTGGCAGCAGTAGGTAATCAGCTTACTTACGATAATATTTACCAGGAACGCTATATGGGTCTTCCACAGGAAAACCGGGAAGACTTTGTAAAAGGATCTCCCATTACTTACGCCAAAAATTTGCAGGGTAACCTTTTGTACGTGCATGGTACCGGAGATGATAATGTGCATTACTCCAATGCCGAAATGCTGATAAATGAATTGGTGAAGTACAACAAGCAATTTCAATTAATGTCATATCCCAATCGCAGTCACAGCATATCTGAAGGTGCCGGCACTTACCAGCACCTGGCAACCATGTATACCAATTACCTGAAACAATATTGCCCGCCTGGTCCGGCAGACAATACTAACAATGGGAAGAAAGCCGGCTTTTAAGTCTGATCTTAAAAATGAATGACCCAGGTGTACAAATCCTGGGTCATTCGTTTCTTAATAATTCAGCTAAAAAAGAAATAACTTTAGTGTCGTTTTAATAAAATGCCTTTCGACTACCATATTATATCTGCCATTGCATTAGGCATTGCATTAAGTGCCTGCTGCGGGTTTCGCATCTTCATACCTATGTTAGTGGCTTCAATAGCTGCTTATAATCATTGGGTTGTTTTTGCGGCAGATATGCAGTGGCTGGGCAGTATTACAGCGATTGTGTGTTTTGGAACGGCTGCATTGGTGGAAATAGCTGCTTATTATTTTCCTTTCCTGGATAATATATTGGATGCTGCTGCTGCACCTTTGGCTATTGCGGCGGGTACTTTACTGGCATTTGCAATATTGCCTGCGGGAGCGGATGAGCCTCTTTTAAGATGGGTGGCGGCACTAATAGCTGGTGGCGCAACTGCCGGAACTATTCATGTTGGTACGGGCTTGCTCAGGCTTTTTTCCACAAAAGCTACTATGGGCACCGGCAACCCGGTAGTGGCCAGTGGTGAGAACGCGGTGGCTTTTACCGCCTCAATTCTAAGTTTCGTGATACCCGTAATAATTGCCACCATCCTTTTATTGGTAGTGGTATGGATTGGTTATAAAGGTGTTAGACGAATCAGCTCCGGAAAAAGTAAGGCTTTGTAAAGGGAGGCGCTGAATGATATTCTCACCGTACAAGAGTGCGACGCAACAGTAGCTTAATTGGAAACCAATAGCCTGGTTCAAAAAAAATTGCCTCAGGAGCTAAAAAAATATAAAAAATTCTTTGCCCGTTAGTTACTTACCGTTACCTTTGCATCCCCAATTAAAAACTGGGTTTTACTCATGTCTCAACGAATCAGAATAAAATTACAATCTTACGATCACAACCTGGTAGACAAATCTGCCGAGAAAATCGTAAAAACAGTACGCAGCACAGGTGCAGTAGTAACAGGTCCTATTCCTTTACCTACACACAAGAAAATTTTCACTGTATTGCGTTCACCACACGTAAACAAGAAAGCACGTGAGCAGTTCCAGTTAAGCACACACAAACGCTTACTGGATATTTACACTTCAAGTTCAAGAACTGTAGATGCATTAAGCAAATTAGATTTGCCTTCTGGTGTTGAGGTTGAGATTAAAGCCTAACCGCTTTATAAGAGACAACGGTAATAAAAAGTAGTTCTTAAAATATTTTCATCATCTCTCAATTCGCCTCGGCGAAGAAAAGAGCTCTGATTATTTAACTCCTCAGCAAAATGTTGAGGTAACATATAAACAAGCCGTTCAGGGTTTGTTTACTGCCGGTACTTCCTGAAAAAGGAAAAGGTCGGTAGGTAAACGGGGATTGAAGTCCAATGGGTTTTAAAAAGCCATTATTGGACTGTCTCTTCAACCATGCGGCGCAAACTGTATACAGATGATTGGTATTATTGGAAAGAAAATTGGGATGACAAGCGTCTTCGGTCCCGATGGCAAGCAAACAGCTTGTACAATTATTGAAGCAGGCCCCAATGTAGTAACCCAGGTTAAGACAAAAGAAACTGATGGTTACAATGCAATTCAGGTAGGTTTTGGTGATAAGAAAGACAAACACACTACCGCAGCAGAAAAGAATCACTTCGCTAAGGCAAATACTCCAGCCAAGAAAGTTACCCGCGAATTCCGCGATTATTCAATAGAAAAAAATGTTGGTGAAACACTCACCGTTGAACTTTTCACTGAAGGTGAAAAAGTAAGCGTTGTTGGCACCACCAAAGGAAAAGGTTTCCAGGGTGTTGTTAAACGTCACGGTTTCCATGGTGTTGGTGAGCAGTCTCACGGCCAGCACGACCGTCAGCGTGCCCCAGGTTCATTGGGTAACTCATCTGATGCAGCCCGTGTAATGAAAGGTATGCGCATGGCAGGCCACATGGGTAACGACAGAGTAAAACTGAAAGGATTGAAAGTAGTAAAAATATTTGCTGATAAAAATTACATCCTTATCAGTGGTTCTGTACCGGGCCATATTGGTTCCATAGTATATATTCAGAAGTAACAACAACTATTTAATTGAATTACGATGCAAGTAGACGTATTAGATATAAAGGGTAAAAAAACTGGCCGTTCTGTAGAATTGCCGGAAGAGATTTTTGGTGTAGAACCAAACAATCATGTTATCTACCTGGCGGTGAAACAATACCTGGCTGCACAACGCCAGGGTACGCACAAGGTGAAAACCCGTATGGAAGTAAAAGGTTCTTCAAAGAAGCTCCACAAACAAAAAGGTACTGGTGGTGCACGTAAGGGCAACCTTCGTAACCCATTGTACAAAGGTGGTGGTACTATCTTCGGACCTAAACCACATAGCTGGAACTTTAAGTTGAACCGTAAAGTAAAAGACCTGGCAAAAATTTCTGCACTGTCTTACAAAGCAAAAGAAAATGCTATTGTAGTAGTAGAAGAAATAAAGCTGGATACACCAAGCACTAAAACATTTGCAGGCATACTGAAAAGCCTGAACGTAGAAGGCAAGAAAACTTTGTTTGTTGCCCCAGAGTTCAGCGACAATGTGTACCTGAGCTTGCGTAATATTATTTCTGTTGGCGGTAGCTTGCTGTCCGACATTAATACTTACGATATAGTAAACGCACAGGTATTGGTGCTTACAGAGAATGCTGCAAAAGTTTTTTCTGAAGAAGCTGTAGAAGCCGTTGCATAATTAATAACTGAACTAAATTAATAAGAGATGAGACTCTCTGAAGTTTTAATAAAGCCGATTTTAACCGAGAAAGCAAATGCACAACAGGAAAAACTGCGTCGCTATGCTTTTAAAGTAAGCAGAAAGGCAAACAAGTTGGAAATTAAAAAAGCCATTGAAGGTTTTTATGGTGTAACAGTAGTAGATGTAAATACTGCTGTAATACCAGGAAAAAGCAAAACCAGGTTTACCAAAGCCGGTTATGTAAAAGGCCAGAAGCCTGCTTTCAAGAAAGCTTTTGTTACAGTATCTGAAGGCGAAGCAATAGACCTGTACGCTGCTGTATAATATCAACACAATTAAGTTATAGCCGCGGAGCTGAAAATTCCGCACAAAAAAATAAACAATGGCATTAAAGAAATACAAACCGATTACCGCTGGTACACGCTGGAGAATTGGTAATGCGTATGCTGAGATTACTTCAGACACGCCTGAAAAAAGCTTGTTAGAGAAAGTAAAATCAACTGCGGGTAGAAACGTACAGGGTAGAAGAGCTATGCGCTACATTGGTGGTGGCCACAAAAAAATGTACCGCATCATTGATTTTAAAAGAGATAAAAAGAATATACCTGCTAAGGTTGATAGCATCCAGTACGATCCATATCGCACTGCGTTTATTGCCTTGCTGATATATGCTGATGGTGAAAAACGTTACATTCTTGCACCACAAGGTTTGCAGGTTGGAAGCACTGTAGAAAGCGGAGACAGCGTAGCACCAGAAATTGGCAATGCTTTGCAACTGAAAAATATGCCTTTGGGTACAATGGTGCACAATATTGAAATGCAACCAGGCCAGGGTGGTAAAATTGCCCGCAGCGCAGGTTCATCTGCACAATTGAGCAACAAAGAAGAAAAATACGGCGTGTTGAAAATGCCAAGTGGTGAATTGAGAAAAGTATTGATTAACTGTTTTGCAACTGTAGGTGTGGTTAGCAATAGCGACCATAGCTTGCAGAGCATGGGTAAAGCAGGCCGCAACAGGTGGAGAGGTATTAAACCAAGAAACCGTGGTGTAGCTATGAACCCAGTAGATCACCCAATGGGTGGTGGTGAAGGTAAGGCATCAGGTGGCCAGCCTCGCAGCAGGAACGGTCAGTACTCAAGAGGCCTGAAAACACGTACTAAAGGAAAAGGCAGCGATAAGCTGATTATCCAGAGAAAAGACGGTAAAAAAATCTCTAAGTAAATCATCACATTCTTAATTAAGATATATGGGTCGTTCAATTAAAAAAGGTCCTTACGTAGCAGAACATCTGGAAAAAAAGGTGTTGGCCGTAAATGAAGGTAAAAGCAAAAAAGGTGTAATTAAAACATGGAGCCGTCGCTCTACAATTACTCCTGATTTTGTGGGACACACACTGGCTGTACACAATGGCAATAAATTCATCCCTGTGTATGTAACAGAGTTTATGGTGGGCCACAAGCTGGGTGAGTTTGCACCTACCCGCAACTTTAAAGGACACTCAAGTAAAAAAATCGCATAATGAGTTAGTCGGGAGTCGAAAGTCTTTAGTCGTTAGTAAATGACAAAGACTAAAGACTACAGGCTAATGACTAAAGACTTATAAAAAAATGGAAGCTGTAGCAAAACTTAGAAATTATCCCACATCGCCACGTAAAATGCGTTTGCTGGCTGATGAGATTCGCGGCCTGGGTGTAGAGAAAGCAATTGCTTTTCTTGAATTTCATCCGCAACACTCGTCTACGCCTTTGCGCAAACTTGTTTTATCTGCCATCAGCAACTGGAAGCAGAAAAACGAAAATGGTGATGAAGCTGGTTTAGTTGTAAAAACCATCTTTGTTGATGGTGCAAGAACACTGAAACGTATGCGTCCTGCGCCACAAGGCCGTGGATACCGCGTACGTAAACGCAGCAACCATGTAACAGTAATTGTAGACACAAAACAAAATAACTAATCAACTAATAAAACGGATATGGGTCAAAAAACAAACCCCGTTGGTAACAGGTTAGGCATCATCCGCGGATGGGAAAGCAACTGGTACGCAAACAGAAAAGACTTTTCTTCCAGGCTGATAGAGGATACAAAAATCCGTACTTACCTGACCGCACGTATCAATAAAGGAGGCATCTCTAAAATTGTTATTGAGCGTACCCTGGGTAAGCTAATCATTACCATTCACACTTCTAAACCCGGTATCATTATCGGTAAAGGTGGTGGTGAGGTGGATCGTATAAAAGAAGAGTTGAAAAAACTGACTGGTAAAGACGACGTGCAGATCAACATTCTTGAAATACGCCGCCCGGAACTGGATGCAATGATTGTAGCTGATACAATTGCAAAACAGATTGAAAACCGTATCAACTTTAAACGTGCCATTAAAATGGCAATTGCTTCTGCTTTGCGCATGGGTGCAGAAGGTATTAAAGTAAAAGCAAGCGGTCGTTTGGGTGGTGCAGAAATTGCCCGTTCAGAAGAAATCAAACAAGGTCGTACTCCATTGCATACACTGCGTATGGATATAGACTACGCCAACGTATTTGCGCTTACTGTATATGGTAAAATAGGCATCAAAGTATGGATTTGTAAAGGTGAAGTTTTAACTAAACGCGACCTGAACCCCAACTTTGTAAGCGGTAAAGATGGTGCACCAGGTGCAGGTGGAGACAGAAGGCCAGAAAGAAGTGATCGTCCTGACAGAAGGGATGACAGAAGAGGCGGAGGAGACAGAAGGCCAGCAGGTGGTGGAGATAGAAGAGGTCCTGGTGGTGCTGGTCCAAGAAGAAACTAAGCAAGACCAGTTATTCAGAGTAATAATAAAATTTCAGGCAAGAGTTAATAGCTCGATGCTAATAAAAGCTAAAAGCTTTCAAAAATGTTACAACCGAAAAGAACGAAGCACAGGAAGTCACAAAAAATGCCGGTGAAAGGAAATGCAAAAAGGGGAACAACCCTTGCATTTGGTTCATTTGGTCTTAAAGCATTGGAAACAGTGCATATGACAGAGCGCCAAATTGAAGCAGCCCGTCAGTCTATGACCCGTGCAATGAAACGTGAAGGAAGTGTTTGGATTAGGATTTTCCCTGACAAACCAATTACTGCAAAACCTGCCGAAGTGCGTATGGGTAAAGGTAAAGGTAACCCCGAAGGGTGGGCAGCTGTAGTAAAACCAGGCCGTATTCTTTTTGAGGCAGACGGTGTACCTGTTGCAACTGCTAAAGAAGCAATGTTGCTGGCAGCACAGAAATTGCCCATCAAAACCAGGTTTGTTACACGTCGCGATGTAGAGGCATAATCATAAAAGTAAATGTGTAGTGAGAGAGATAGAAGAAGAGACACATTTTCAAACATCAAACTTTCAAATTAGTAAAAATGTCTAAGAAAATTGATTCTGTAAAAAGTATAGCTGCTTTAAATGATGGCGAATTGACCGCCCGCATTAAAGAAGATCAGCTTCGTTTGAAAAAGCTTGAGTTTGCTCATAGCATTTCTCCTTTGGAGAACCCAATGAGCATACGTGATCTCAGGAAAGATATTGCACGTTTGCAAACTGCATTAAAGAAAAAACAACTCGGTTTTTAATAACTATATAACCAGGGATTATTATGGAAGAAAGAAATTTGCGCAAAACGAGAATAGGTGTTGTTACCAGCAACAAAATGACTAAAACTGTTACTGTTGCGGTTGAAAGAAAAGTAAAGCACCCTATCTACGGTAAGTTCGTTAAGAAGACTACCAAGTTTCATGCGCACGATGAAAAAAATGAGTGCAGTATAGGTGATACTGTAAAGATTATGGAAACCCGTCCGCTAAGCAAAACAAAACGCTGGAGACTGGTAGAAGTGGTAGAGAAAGTGAAGTAATATCAGCTATGCGCTTAGAGCTATAAGTTTTAAGCCATGCTATTCTAAATAGATAAATTGTTTAATTGCTATAGCTCGCAGCTAGCGGCTAATAGCTCAAAGCTTAATAAAATGATTCAGCAGGAAAGCAGATTGAACGTAGCTGATAACAGTGGTGCTAAAGAAGTACTATGTATCCGCGTTCTTGGCAACAGCGGACAGGACTATGCCGGCATTGGCGACAAAATAGTTGTAACTGTAAAGGATGCGTTGCCTGCAGGCGGTATTAAGAAAGGTACCGTCACCAAAGCCGTTATCGTTCGTACAAAAAAGAAATTGCGTCGTAAAGATGGTTCTTACATCCGTTTTGATGACAATGCTGTTGTGTTGCTGAACCCGGCTGATGAACCTCGTGGCACACGTATCTTCGGACCAGTAGCAAGAGAATTGCGCGATAAAGGATACATGAAGATTATTTCATTGGCTCCTGAAGTATTGTAGGAAAAGCTGTGAGCTTAGAGCCATGAGCTTTGAGCTAACTGAAAAGATAAATTGTTTATTTGCTATTGCTCGCAGCTAGCGGCTAATAGCTCAAAGCTTAAAAAATGAGTAACAGATTTAAAGCAAAATTCAGCATTAAGAAAGGGGATTCGGTAGTAATTATTACCGGAGATGACAAAGACGTAACTAAACCCCGCAAAGTGTTGGAAGTATATCCTGAAGAAAGCAGGTTACTGGTAGAAGGTGCAAATATTATCACCAAGCACACAAAACCTTCTGCACAGAATACAAAAGGTGGCATCGTAAAAAAAGAAGCTTCTATTCATATCAGCAATGTTATGTTGTGGGATTCTAAAAAAGGTGTTGCAACTAAAGTTAAACGCAGCAGGGAAACTGGTAAACTGGTTCGCATTTCTAAGAAATCAGGAGAAGTAATTAAGTAAGGAAAGTCATGAGCTGTTAGCTCAGGAAATATATAATTTAACAAGCTGGCAAATATCAGCTAAAAGGCAAATAAAATGAGCACAACAAAATACACTCCACGTTTGGCAGACAAGTACAAAAAAGATGTTGTACCCGCTTTGCAAAAACGTTTCAGTTACTCAAGCGTAATGCAGGTTCCAAAGCTGGAAAAAATCTGTCTTAACCGTGGTGTAAACGGTGCAGTAAACGACAAAAAACTTATAGACATAGCACTGGATGAAATGACCCAGATTACTGGTCAGAAAGCAGTATCTACTATGAGTAAAAAAGATATCTCAAACTTTAAATTGCGTAAGAACATGCCCATTGGTACAAGGGTGACTTTGCGCGGTGAAAAAATGTATGAGTTTCTTGATAGGTTTATTTCAACTGCATTGCCACGTGTACGTGACTTTAAAGGTGTGAACGAAAAATCATTTGACGGACGTGGTAATTACACACTGGGTATTACTGAGCAGATCATCTTCCCGGAGATTGACATTGACAAAGTGAACAAGATTACCGGTATGGATATCACTTTTGTAACAACTGCAAACACCAATGAAGAAGCATATGAATTGCTGAAAGAATTGGGCATGCCGTTCAGAAATGCAAAGAAAGAAGCTGAATAATTTAAACAAATAATAAATACTCTATAATGGCAAAAACATCAGTAACAGCCAGGCAAAAGAAAAGGGAAGCATTGGTGGCCCAGTATGCTGAAAAAAGAGCAGCATTAAAAGCAGCCGGTGATTACAAAGCATTGGATGCATTGCCCAAGAATGCCTCGCCTGTACGTTTAAAAAACCGTTGCCAGTTGACTGGTCGCCCAAGAGGTTATATCCGTTATTTTGGCCTCAGCCGTGTATCATTTCGCGATATGGCGCTGAACGGTAAAATACCGGGAGTAAGAAAAGCAAGCTGGTAAGAATAACCAGGTGCTGTTCCTGTTGAAAAGCGGGAACATGATATCATAGGATATCGCATTGTAAATAATTTTATTAAACTATCAATTACAGATAAACAATGGTAACTGATCCTATTGCAGACTTTTTAACCAGAATCCGTAACGCACAGATGGCTAACCATCGTATTGTAGAGATACCGGCTTCTAACCTGAAGAAACGTCTGACTGAGATTTTGTACGAAAAAGGATACATCCTTAAATACAAATTTGAAGATGACAACAAGCAAGGTGTTATTAAAATAGCATTGAAATACGATCCATCTACAAAAGAGCCTGCTATTAAAACATTGGAAAGAATCAGCCGCCCGGGTTTGCGTACATATGCAAAGCCTGCTGAATTCAACCGTGTAAAAAATGGTTTGGGTGTTGCTATTCTTTCTACTTCTAAAGGTGTAATGACTGATAAAGAAGCGAAATTGCAGAATGTGGGTGGTGAGGTGCTTTGCTGCATTTATTAATTGAAACAAATGCTGTGTGATAATGTAAGCCCTTTCTATACGGGGCTGAACACTGCAGCAGGAATATATAAATTGAATCAATCTCAAATTTTTAATTATTATGAGTCGTATAGGTAAAAAGCCAGTAGCGGTTCCGGGTGGTGTAACAATAACAGTTGCTAATGACAACACTGTTACAGTAAAAGGCCCTAAGGGTGAATTGAAACAAGCAGTAGACCGTGACATTAAAGTAGAAGTAAAAGACGGAAATGTTGAATTTGGCCGTCCTACAGATCAGATTCGTCACAAAGCCTTGCATGGTTTATACCGTGCATTGGTAAACAACATGGTGAAAGGTGTAACTGAAGGATATAAAACAAACCTGGAGCTGGTAGGTGTGGGTTATAAAGCTGCCAATCAGGGTAATGTATTGGATCTCTGCTTTGGGTTATTCTCACAATATAATTTTTGAAATTCCTAAAGAATTAAAAGTAGCTACTGCCCAGGAAAAAGGTCAGAACCCTACTATTACTTTGGAAGGTGCAGACAAGCAATTGCTGGGTGCTGTTGCAGCTAAAATCCGCAGCCTGCGCAAACCTGAACCATACAAGGGTAAGGGTATCAAATTTGCCGGTGAAGTTTTACGTCGCAAAGCTGGTAAAGCTGCTGGTAAATAAGTTGATCAGTAGATTGGTTGCTCGGTAGATCAATCAATAAGCTAATTAACTAATCAACAAATCAACAACCTCCTGGCAGAATCAGGAGAACAAAAATAGAAATCATGGTATCAAAATCTGTTAGAAGGGAGAAAATAAGGCTGGGTATCCGCAAGAAAGTAGTGGGTACTGCGCAAAGGCCCCGTTTATCTGTGTTCAGAAGCAATGCTGAAATTTATGTTCAGCTGATTGATGACGCAAACGGAAATACCCTTGCCGCAGCTTCTTCAAGAGATAAAGACATAGCAGCGCAAAAAGTTGCTAAATCTGAAAAAAGCAAATTGGTTGGTGCAGCTATCGCAAGAAAAGCAGCAGCACTTGGCCTTAGTGATGTGGTGTTTGATCGTGGTGGCAATCTTTATCATGGCCGTGTAAAGGCTGTAGCAGATGGCGCCAGGGAAGCTGGTCTTAAATTTTAATTCAAATTTTAACTTGAAATAATGTCAAAAGTAATTTTAAACAAAGTTAAAGCCGGTGACCTGGAACTGAAAGAGAAAGTAGTTGCCATCAACCGTGTAGTAAAAACTACCAAAGGCGGACGTGCTTTTAGTTTTTCTGCACTGGTAATTGTTGGTAATGGTGGTGGTGTTGTTGGTCATGGCCTGGGTAAAGCTAAAGAAGTACAGGAAGCTATTACAAAAGGAATAGAGGACGCCAAGAAAAATTTGATTAAAGTGCCTGTAATGAAAGGTACTATCCCTCACGATCAGTTGGCTAAAGAAGGTGCTGCAAAGGTGTTGATTAAACCTGCTGCACACGGTACTGGTGTAATTGCCGGAGGTTCTATGCGTGCTGTTTTGGAAAGCGCTGGTGTTACAGACGTATTGGCTAAATCATTGGGTTCTGCCAATCCTCATAACGTGGTAAAAGCTACATTCAAAGCTTTGGCTATGTTGCGTGAGCCAATTGGTATTGCAAAGACAAGAAACATTTCGCTGAAAAAAGTTTTTAACGGATAATGAAAGGTTTAAGGTTGAAGGTTTAGGGTCAAAGGCCTTACACCTTACGCCTTATACCTCTAACCTTTATAAAGATGAAAAAGATTAAAATAACACTGGTAAAAAGCCCTATCGATAGGCCAGAACGCCAAAAGCTTACATTAAAAGCCTTGGGCCTTGGCAAACTTAATTCTACAAAAGAAGTAGAAGCCAGTGAACAAATTCTGGGCATGGTTCGCAAAGTGAATCACCTGGTAAAGGTAGAAGACGCTCAATAATTCTAATAGTTGAACGTTTTGAAATGTGAAAATTCAGCGCCCCTGTATTTTCACATTTGTCACATTAGCACATTTCTTACATTTTAATAACGCGAGGGGAAATAACCCCGTTAAGTAAAAATTAAACACAATGAAACTACATGAATTAAGGCCTGCAAAAGGCGCAACGCACAAAAAGAAAAGAATTGGCCGTGGTGAAGCATCTGGTAAAGGTGGTACTTCTACAAAAGGTAACAAAGGTGGACAAAGCCGTGCCGGTTACTCCAGCAAATTTGCTCATGAAGGTGGACAGATGCCGATTCAGCGTCGTATTCCTAAACGCGGTTTCAAAAACAATGATCGCATTGAGTATAAAGTGTTTAACCTTGGTCAAATTGATCAACTGGTAGAAAAATACGGTATTAAAGAATTTTCTCTTGAAAATCTTTATATCAATAACCTGATTAGCCAAACAGACAGCGTGAAAATTTTGGGCAACGGAGAGCTGAAAAGCAAACTAAGCTTTAAAGTAAATGCTATCAGCGCAAAGGCTAAAGCTGCTATTGAAGCTTCTGGTTCTACGCTCGAGATTGTAAAGTAATTTCTGTAACTTGTGTAACGCATTTTTAGGATGCGTTTTTTTGTCAGGCTCATTTTTTAAATTTTAGCCATCTGTGAAGAAACTCATACAAACACTCAAAAATATCTGGAGCATTGCAGAGCTGAAGAGTAAGATCATCGTAACCCTGCTATTGCTGCTAGTTTACCGCTTTGGATCACATATCGTTTTACCTGGATTGGATCCTAATAAAATCAACCTGAAAAGTGCCAAGACTGGTGCATTGGGTTTGATTGATGCTTTTGCAGGAGGCGCATTCTCCCAGGCTTCAATTTTTGCTTTGGGTATCATGCCTTATATCTCTGCTTCAATTTTTATGCAATTGATGACCATCCTGGTTCCGCAAATGCAGAAAATACAGAAAGAAGGAGATAGCGGACGCAAAAAAATTAACCAGTGGACAAGGTATCTTACAGTGGCAGTTACCATTGTACAAGCAAGTGCTTATGTTACCTATGTAAAAACAGTTAACGCAGAAGCGTTGCTTCCAGGCTTTACTGGTTATTTCGCAATTACTACCACTATTCTTTTAACTGCAGGTACTTTGTTTGTAATGTGGCTGGGAGAAAAAATCACTGATAAAGGTTTGGGCAACGGTACATCTATCATCATTATGATTGGTATCTTGGCCAGGCTTCCACAAAACTTATTACAAGAGTGGGCTGCTAAAAGCAACCGTGGCGGTGGTGGTTTATTAATCTACATCATTGAAATAGCCATTTTGATTGCTATTATCATGGGATTGATAGTACTGGTACAAGGTGTAAGGAAAATACCTGTTAACTATGCAAAACAAATTGTAGGTAATAAACAATTTGGTGGTGCAAGACAGTTCCTTCCTTTAAAAGTAAATGGTGCAGGTGTAATGCCTATCATTTTTGCACAGGCCATCATGTTCCTGCCAACTTTGATATCTTATACTAAGTTTGAAAACAGCGCAGGCATAGCAAGAATATTTGCAGATCCAAAAGATCCATGGCATATGGTTATTTATGCTGTGATTGTAGTTGGATTTACATTCTTATATACTGCACTTATCTTTAATCCTAAACAGATTGCAGACGATTTAAAGCGCAACAATGGCTTTATCCCAGGTGTGAAGCCCGGACAGCCTACTGCGGATTATATCGGCTCTGTAATGGACCGTATTACTTTACCAGGCGCTATATTATTGGCAATAGTTGGTATACTTCCCGGCTTTGCACAATTGTTTGGCGTAACACAGGGTTTTGCTTCTTTCTTTGGAGGTACTTCTCTGCTAATTATGGTAGGTGTAATCTTGGACACATTGCAACAAATAGAAACACAGCTTTTAATGAGGCAGTACGATGGCCTTATGAAAAGCGGAAGGATTCAGGGAAGGCAAAATTTACAGTCTACTACCACTATCTAAGAATGATAGTAAACATATTTAAAACCTGGCAGTTATTATATTGCCAGGTTTTATTTTTGTAAAAGAAAAGGATCGGTTATGATTTATTATAAGACAGAAGCTGAGATTGAATTGATGCGGCAAAGTGCGTTGCTCGTAAGCCAAACACTTGCTCAGGTAGCTGCGGTTTTAAAGCCGGGCATCGACACATTGTCTTTGGATAAAATGATTGGCGAAATCATACGAAGCAATAACGCCATCCCTTCCTTTCTTAACTATCATGGCTATCCGTTTAATTCCTGCATTTCTGTAAATGATGTGGTGGTACATGGTTTCCCTAACAAAGATGAGTTGAAAGAAGGTGATATTGTTTCTATTGATATTGGTGTAATAAAGAACGGCTATCATGGTGATCATGCATATACATTTGCGATTGGTTTTCCAGGTGAAGATGTAATGAAACTAATTAAGGTTACTAAAGAATCGTTGTATAAAGGGATTGAAAAAGCGGTTGAAGGAAACAGGGTGGGAGATATTTCATTTGCTATACAGGAGTATACAGAAAAAAAACATGGATATGGAGTAGTGAGAGAACTTGTCGGCCACGGGTTAGGTAAAAGCCTGCATGAAGATCCGCAAGTGCCTAACTATGGCAAGCGTGGCAGTGGTGCAAAGATGAAAGAAGGATTAGTGCTTGCCATTGAGCCGATGATTAATATGGGTAAACGAGATGTGTATACAGAAGATGATGGATGGACAGTAAGAACAGTAGATCACAAACCATCTGTTCATTTTGAACACGATGTTTGTGTGCGCAAGGGTAAAGCAGATATATTGTCTGATTACAGTATTATTGAAAAAGCAGAACAGGAAAACACTTATCTGTACACATCACAGAAAGCAGTCACAATATGATTATGAAAAACCCTCTGAAAAGAGGGTTTTATTTTTTACATTTAGGAATAAAATGCACATGTTTTTAATAAAGCTAACTCTGTGCATTCAGTTGAAAAGTCTTAGTTCACTAACTTAACACTTAAAACTTAGCACTTGCAACTCAAATAGTCCATTATGGATAATGATCAAAACGAAGCAGGCAAACCGGAAAAATTCAGCAACGATGCGAAGGAAAACCTGCGCATTGAAAATGAAATACTGCGTATTAAAATAAGAACAGAATTGGGTGGCGAATATGAAATTGATGAAAACCTGCCACCAGAACTGGAGAATGAATTCTTGAAGAACATACTTGCTTTTGAGCATCGCTACTCACGGATTAAGATGGTGAAAATTGCAGATTTGCTGGGCAATCCTTCAGTAAAGAAAGCTGCTAAAATGGATGACGCCGCAATTGCAGTTGCTTATAAAAAACTGGAAGAGTTACTGGCACAAAAAAATATTGTTGTAGAGTTTACAAAGCCAAGAGACGATCGCTTTAAATACCGGTTTATTGTAGAAGAGTTATTTGATCATGAAACGGATGATATGGAAGTGGAGGGCATGACAAAATATTTTAACTATGAAGAGTTTCATCCAGATCATGAAGAAGAAATAAAAGAGTATACCATAAAATTCCTGGCAGATTGGTTTGTAAGAAAAACAGACGCCGCCAAATGGTATATGGAAGATAAGTTTATTCAGCCCGATGGACAGGTGTTTGCAAAAGAAGAAATGATTGCTTCCTTCAGAAAAGTATTTGCCGCTTATATAGCTTTTGAGAACAGTGGCTATGCAATGGGAGAGGTATCATTTGAATTAAACCTGAAGCCAAATGAAGCCAACCAGGGAATGGGATTTGCAGAGGGAATGGTGAAGTATACTGCAGTATTGGAAAGCGGTGAAAAAAAAGAAATAGAAGGGCCTTTTAAGTTTTATTTCTCTCGCAGCTATGGCCGCTGGCGTATTTATTTTTTCTATCTCACAGGATTTAATGCGTAATAATTTGCCCGGTTCTAAAAAACGTTTAGTGATAATTGGCGGTGGTGCAGCAGGTTTTTTTTGCGCCGTAAATGCTGCCAGGCTTAATCCATTGCTGGAAGTAATTATCCTGGAGAAAAGCAGCAAGCTGCTTAGCAAAGTAAGAATTAGTGGTGGCGGCCGCTGCAATGTTACACATGCATGTTTCGAAATTTCAGAAATGATAAAGCGCTATCCCCGTGGCGCCAATTTTGTAAAAAAAACATTCCACCAGTTTTTTACTACAGATACCATCAAATGGTTTAAAGAAAGAGGGGTTGATCTAAAAACAGAACCTGATGGAAGAATGTTTCCTGTTAGCAATTCATCGCAAAGCATTATTGATTGCCTAATCAAAGAAACCGAACGTTATGGCATTTCTATTATGCTGCAAAGTGAAGTCGTTGGTCTGGAGTCTTTAGTCAATAGTCGTGAAACGTCAAATGTTAGTCTGGAGTCGTTAGTCAGTAGTCGCGAGTCAGGAAAGGATGACAAAAAAGGAGCGAAACAATTCGCAATTAAAGTATCTAACTCAGGGGCTAAAGACTACAGACTAATGACTACCGACTATCTCTGCATAGCCTGCGGTGGTTATCCTAAAACTTCAATGTTTGAGTGGCTTACAGCTACGGGTCATACAATTGAAACACCCGTTCCTTCTTTATTTACTTTTAATATGCCGGGCAATAGCATTACTAAACTAATGGGGATTAGCGTAGAAAGTGCAAAAGTTAAAATAGCTGGCACAAAGCTTGAGTCATCGGGCCCGTTATTAATTACACATTGGGGATTGAGTGGCCCGGCCATTTTGAAAATGAGTGCCTGGGGTGCGAGAGAGTTCGCAAAAAATAATTACGATTTTACTGCTATTATAAACTGGTTGCCGGATTATAATGAGCAAACCCTGCGTGAGCGATTTGAGCAACTGCGTTTTGATATTGCTGCGCAAAAAATAATTAATAAAAACCCTTTTGGTTTGCCGTCGCGTTTATGGGAATATTTTTTACAGCAATGTAGTGTAAAGGAAGAAACACGCTGGGCCGATTTGCCAGCAGTTGCTCAAAATAAACTTATAAAAATTTTATGCGCCCAGGAATTCCATGTAAAAGGCAAAACCACTTTTAAAGAAGAATTTGTAACTGCTGGTGGTATTAAATTAAACGAAGTGGACGCAAATACCATGATGAGCAAATTACATCCCAACCTTTTCTTTGCAGGCGAAATTCTTGATGTGGATGGTGTTACCGGCGGTTTTAATTTTCAAAACGCCTGGACGAGTGGATGGATAGCGGCAAAATCAATTGCAGCATTATAAATAATACAAAAAGAAAGGCTTGCCTTTCTTTTTGTATTATTTATAATGTTTTCTTTGCCAATTAAATTAAAAGATATAGTTGAAATTTAGATACCTTTTGTTGAAAAGCAAAACTTACTTGATATACACGTTACTTCACAACTTAATAATATAATTCAATACTATCGCCGGGTTTACAGTGGCAATGGCTGTTCCGCTACCGGTGTTGCTAATGGTGCCTGTTGCTGTTACTGTATGCGAATGAGTATCCTGGCTGGTGGCAATATCTGAGGCTGAATTTGAATAGCCATTTGAGCTGGTGCGAAAACGGAAACTATTGTCATTGTCTGAGCTGGCAGCTGTTCCAAAAACACTATTGCCACCAACACCCCCACCGCCGTTTTCAGCATAGTATGCATCCTGGTAATTATGCGTATGGCTGTAAGAAGAAGTAGTAATACTATTACCTGTGAAAGTGTGATTATGAGATGGCAGGTTGGCAACACTTAATGTAGTGGTTTGTGAACCGCCTGTGGCGCCCAATGTATTGTTGGAAGAAAGACCTCCGGTTGTTGTAAGCCTGGACGCTGCAGTGCCTCCCATATCATCTTTACCAAATACAGAACGACCACGCAAATCGGGTATGTTGAAAGTAGTACTGCCATCTCCAGAACCATAAGTGGTGCTGATAGCGCTAAAAAGCGAGCTATTGGTGGTGCGACTGATAGCGCTTCCGTCGCAAAGTGCCCAGCCTGATGGCGCTGTGCTGCCCGCAAAAGAAACAATGGTGCCTGAAGGAATGGTATTAACTGCACCTGCCAATAAATTAACCCATGCACTGCCGTTATAATAATAGTAACCGCTTGTGCCATCTGTTTGGTAAACAAGCAAGCCTGTTGCCGGACTGCTGATGGCTGTACGCTGTGCAGCTGTCATGCGCGGCATTAATGCACCCTTCGTAGTAGATGTAATATCCAATTGCGCAGATGCGTCAGGCGTTGTAATGCCAATACCTACCTGTGCGTGAAGGTTAATAACACATGCTGTTAGTATAATGGTGAACAGGTTTTTCATGTTGATATATTTTTATTGAATGCTTACTATTGTTTTAAAATATTTAACCATTTCGTGCTGCCATCTGCCAGTAATACCTGTACGCGGTAAAGACCGGCCGGCAGTTCTTCAATCTTGTAAGAACTTTGTGCAGTTGCCCATGTTTTTACCTGCGTGCCAATATTGTTGAACAGTCTTACTTGTCTTAATGCACTGTTGCTTGATTTTATAATATTAAATGAAGATGAAGTTGGGTTGGGGTACAATGATATTTCTGAAGCAGTGGCAAGGGGCGCTATCTGTACAATAGGAGAATAAGAACTATTGCCATCGTAGCCTGATTGCTTAATACGATAATAAGTTTTGCCCATTTCATAAGTGTAATCAATAATAGCGTAGGAGTGACCGTTGGTTGCATTTGCCGCAGGAATTTTATCCTTTAGAACAGACCATGATACTGCATCGTAGCTTTTTTCAACTGTAAAGCCTGAAACATTATTTTCAGCCAAAGTATTCCATTCAATTTTTTGCTGTTGTTCTATTCGGGTTGCTTTTACATTGCCCCATTGCAAAGGCAAAACAGCAAATGCTGTAGCCAGCGTAAGCTCGCTGATAGTTCTATTGCTTACGGCTATGGATGTTACATAATTATTAACGGCGTCATTGGCAGCGGATGGAAATGATAACCATGAGCTTCCATCATTTGCTGTAACGCGAAGGTTTGATTCCTGTAGCCCATTCAATTCTGCATCAAGGTAACCGATTCTTATGCTACCACTAAAAGGGTTGGTATTGTTGCTGAACTGAAATACACGGCTTACATAAGTATTGACGGTGCTATGAGTAACTGTAGCAGCTTGGTTAACGGCAAGGCCATTCATTATAAAATTTACACTAGGCGTAAACGAGAGTGTGCCTGTACTAAATATAGTGCCTGCGCCAACACTAAGATTAGTGCCTGCGCCAACACTAACAATAGCTTGTGCATGTACGATATTGGCAATAAAAATATATAGTAATAGTAAAATTTTTGTTTTCATAGGAAATATTAATGAGTAAAAAATTTGCCTTGAATTATGGCTTTCCCAAAACATTGCTTTGTAAAAAAGAAGTAATATTGTTGCAGGAAGAAAAGAAGGGATAAATTAATGCGCAAGTTCCCGGAGCGGTTTTTCATTTTCCTTTTTATTGATTCTTTTAATTTTACGAGGCAAGTAACGCACACGTAAATTGGCTTAGTATTTTAAGGTAAGAGAATTATAAAAAAACGATTATAGATAAATGGTTTCATTTATTAAACCTGAATTGAATTTTACAAATGATAATTGTTTCCATTAGTTGATGCTGTTTAATACATGTTCAGTATTGGATGGAGTTTTTAAAAGAAAGTACAATTAGTTGCTTTTAAAGACTAATTGAATGAATTTTCAGATCTGAAAATCAACCTGCGTTCACAGAGATTGATAAAAACCGATTCTTGCAGGCAATTATTCAATGCAAGTGTAATGGCATGGTTGGGCTAATGAACAGGAGCTAGCTTAATAAGAATTGTTTCGGTTTGTGAGATAATAGGTTTTGAACAATTAAATCGGAAAGGGAATTTGTAAATTTTAATAAACAGTAGACTATAAAGCCGATCCCCAAAGCGTTGCAGATGAACGGATTGCGACGCAACGATGTTGCCCAAAGCTATACGGCTGGTATCATTAAAAAACTACACAGAATGCGCTTACAGTCAGCATTTTATCGTATATTTGCAGCCCCGAATTAAAACCATCGGGATTTTATCATGTTTCAAAATTTTATTGTTAAACAACTAAACGCTGATGCACAGGAACCAGCTGCAGCTACTGCAGAGGTTACAGCGACAACAACTGCACCTGTGATTGCGACTGCTCATGACGATTTTGACTGGAGCATCGACAAACGCAATGTTTCTTCTTACAGCAAAGAAGAAAATGAAAAGTACAACAAAGTATACGACGACACTTTTGTACAGATTACTGACGGAACGCTGATCAAAGGTTCTGTTGTGGGATTGACAAAAACAGATGTTGTTCTGAACATTGGTTTTAAAAGTGACGGATTGATTTCTCTGAACGAGTTCCGCGATGTACCCAATTTAAAAGTTGGTGATGAAGTGGAAGTAATGGTAGTAGAAAAAGAAGACCGCGAAGGAAATCTTAACTTAAGCCGTAAACAAGCTCGTACTACACGTGCGTGGGAAAGAATTGTAGAAGTACACAAAACAGGAGAAGTTATTACTGGTACTGTTACCAGCAAAACTAAGGGTGGTTTGATTGTGGATGTATTTGGTATGGAAACATTCTTGCCAGGTTCTCAGATAGACGTGAAACCTGTAACTGACTACGATCAGTTTGTAGGCAAAACAATGGAGTTTAAAGTTGTTAAGGTTAACGAGACAATTAAAAATGCTGTTGTATCTCACAAAGCACTTATTGAAAGCGATATCGAAGCACAACGTGCAGAGATTATGAGCAAGCTGGAGAAAGGCCAGGTATTGGAAGGTACTATCAAAAACATCACAGACTTTGGTGCATTTATGGACCTGGGTGGATTGGATGGTTTGTTGTACATCACCGATATTTCATGGGGACGTATTTCTCACCCAACTGAAGTACTGAAACTTGATCAGAAACTGAAAGTGGTGGTACTTGATTTTGATGATGAGAAAAAACGTATCAGCCTTGGCTTGAAACAACTGACTCCTCATCCTTGGGATATCCTTCCTGAAAATGTGAAAGAAGGTGAAGTGGTAGAAGGTAAAGTAGTAAACATTGAAGACTACGGTGCATTTTTGGAAATACAGCCAGGTGTTGAAGGTCTTGTTCACGTAAGTGAAATTACATGGGCTAACACTCCTGTAAATGCAAAAGAATTCTTCAAACTGGGCGACGTGCATAAAGCTAAAGTGGTAACACTTGATAAAGATGCACGCAAAATGAGTCTTTCTATCAAACAACTGAGCGAAGATCCATGGAGCACAATTGAAACAACTTTCCCTGAAGGTAGCCGTCATAGCGGACTGGTTAAAAACATCACTCCTTACGGTGTGTTTGTGGAACTGGCAACTGGTATTGG
The DNA here is from genome assembly GCA_047602295.1 of Chitinophagaceae bacterium. GTDB lineage: Bacteria > Bacteroidota > Bacteroidia > Chitinophagales > Chitinophagaceae > JACMLD01. The sequence continues at coordinate 1,994,190 of JASGHP010000001.1, forward strand.
TGGCATGATTCACATCAGCGACCTTAGCTGGTTGAAACGCTTTAACCACCCAAGTGAATACACTAAGGTAGGTGAGCGCATAGATGTGAAAATTCTTGGCATCGACAAGGAGAACCGCAAATTGCAGTTGGGTCACAAACAGCTGGAAGAAGATCCTTGGAATGCATTGCAGGATACTTTTGCTGTAGGTACTATTCATGAAGGACTGGTTACCCGCAAAGATGATAAAGGTGCGTTGGTACAACTGCCTTATGGTCTTGAAGGTTTTGTTCCTAACCGTCACCTGAATAAGGAAGATGGCAAACAGGTACAAGCAGATGAAACTGCACAGTTTGTAGTGATTGAATTTGACCGCAACGAGAAAAGGATTGTATTGTCACACACACGCATTTGGGAACAAGTGAAAGCCGATGAGAAGAATGCAGAGCGTAAAGAAGCAAGGGCTGAAGCTGACCAAACCAAGAAAGCGGTGAAAAACATTCAGAGCAAAGTAGAAAAAACTACTTTAGGTGATCTGGGTGTATTGGCAGAACTGAAGAAGAAAATGGAAAGCGGCGATAGCGGTGAAGCAGCAGAAGAGTCAAAATAAGCAAACATTATTTGCTAATAGTAAAGCGTCCCAAACGGGGCGCTTTTTTTATGTCTTTATAATGCTGCCAGCAGCAAATCATTGAAGTTTAATAGCGATCCCAATTTAAGATCTGCCGCTGCCCACTTGGCTTCCTGCTGATGGCTGCGGGCAGGCACTACCACGCATTTCATACGGGCAGCTTTGGCAGCTATCATACCATTAAAAGAATCTTCAAAACAAACACATTGTGCAGGCGATGATTGCAAGAGCTCGGCACAGTTAAGAAACACTTGCGGATGTGGCTTGCCGTTAGAAAGAAATTCTGCGGATGCTTTAGCGGTAACAAATTTTTCTATTTCCAGTTTTTCTGCAACCAGGTTTATCAATTCCAGCGGTGAAGAAGAGGCTACGCCAATCTTAAAATTTCTCTGCCTGAAAAAATTAAAAATGTATTGAACGCCTGGCATGGGAGCTGCCTTCAACACTATTTTTTCAATAGCCGTTCTTACTATATTTCTTTCAGCTTCTGCTGCATGTATCATGCTGATGCCAAAATGCCCAAACCAATGTTCTATCCACTCGCTGCTACGCAGCCCGGTACTGCTATGGTATTGCTCTGGTGTAAGTTTTATATTGAATTGTTGCAGGGTTTCTTTGCCAGCCTCCTCCCACAAGGGCTCAGAGTCTATTAACAAACCGTCCATGTCAAAAATTACTGTATTCAGCATAAGGTTGGGGCAGGTTATTTGTGTATTGAGGTGCTCAAAAATATTCATTATTATGATTGCAGAGGCAGTATTTGCAAAACATGTTAAGTATGCTTCAAATGTTTTACATTCGTAGGCGCTGTTTTTGACCAACCCACTGAAATATGAGTTCATTTGTAGACAGGTTAAAAAACTTTAAAATCATCCGTAAGCTGGTATATGTACTGGTTGGGTCAGTTTCATATCCTGCCCTTACCATGATAAACCGCTTAAAGATTTCAGGTACAGAAAACTTCAGCGAACTACCCAACAAGAATGTACTCTTTGTCAGTAATCACCAGACTTACTTTGCCGATGTAATCACCTTTCTCCATATTTTCTGTGCAGTAAAATGGGGCAAAAAAAACAGGTTAGGCATACCATACTATTTGCTCAATCCATTTACCCGTGTGTATTTTGTATCTGCAGAAGAAACCATGCGCAAGAGTGCACTCACTAAACTGTTTGCCATGGCCGGTGCATTAACAGTAAAACGTGGATGGCTTGCTAAAAATGAATCTGAAAAAAGAAAGGGCCTTAACCCCGGCGATACAAGGCAAATAGCAAGGGCTTTGGAAAACAACTGGGTAATTACTTTTCCGCAGGGAACCACCAAACCATTTGCACCCGGCAGAAAAGGCACAGCATTAATAATTAAACAAACCAAACCTGTAGTAATACCTGTTGTTATCAGCGGGTTCTGGCGTGCATTTGACAAAAAAGGCTTGCGACTGAAAAAGAAAGGCACACAGCTGTCAGTAACATTTAAAGAACCATTACAGATAGATTACGAAGCATCTACTGATGTTATATTAGCGCAATTAATGGACGCAATAGAACAAAGCAAAGAATACATGATGAAAGGGGCTCATCATTGGCCTAAAGAAACAGTTCAAAGTCCTTAGTTTATTAGTTCGGAATTACTTGTAATTATAACCCAAACAAAGAGCAGTTTGTGTTAATGCAGCATCTAAGCATAAAACAACTTTGAACTATTGAACTTAGAACTATTAAGCATTCGGCGTAAACAAAGCCTTCAACTCCACCGCATCATCTGGTTTCATTTTGCCGCCGAGAATTAAACGTAGCTGTCTTCTTCTTAAAGCACCATCAAACAATCTTTTTTCTTCTTCATTAGATGGCATTAATGGAGGAATGCCCATTGGCTTGCGGCTTTCATCCAGTGCTACAAAAGTATAATAGGCTTCATTGCTTTTGTATTTGTGCTGTTGTACCAGGTCTTCTCCCCATACTTTCATGTGCACTTCCATAGAAGTAGTAAATGCACGGGTTACTTTGGCTTCTATATGTACAGCATTGCCCAGCTTAATAGGGCTTTCAAATGAAATATTATCAACAGAAGCAGTAACTACAGGTACGCCACAATGTTTCATTGCCGACATAGCAGAAGCAATGTCCATCCAATACATCAGGCGACCACCCATCAGGTTGCCAAATGTGTTGGTATCATTCGGCAATACCAGTTCAGTCATTATTACAAGAGAATCTTTCGGCGTTTTAGGAATACTCATGAAAATAGTTTGTGCAAAGATAATTGCTGGTGCTGACTAGTGCAATGTTATGGGCCAGACATTTGTATTACTATTTAGCTCTTGTTGCGTCGCACTCTTGTACAATAGAAATCATTTCAGCAGTAGCATCCTGTGTAACATGCTTTTTGAGGAAGTCAAGTTTTAGATTGCTGGGACTTTATTATTCATGCACAAACTTGACTTCCTTTTGAATGGCTGTTATAATAAAAACCGAATAGAATGTCAAGGTGAATTTTTATAAACAGGGTCCCATCGAGCCAGAGGCTCATAAGAACATATAAAGTACGAAGTAGGAGACTTCGTACAACAACATCTATTTAATTCAATATTTAGATCGATACCTTCTCCAATCCCTTTAAAAAACTTTCATCTGCATCAGCTCCAATACCAGGCGTATCCGGCACTTCTACATAATAGCCGTTATAACTCACGCCTCCTTTTACAGGATCCAATTTATGACCCAGCATGCAGGTGTCCATATCGTTGAAGACAACGTTTTCGTGCGCCAATGCAAAATGGGCAAATGCAGATAAAGCAATACGACTTTCCAGCATGCCGCCCATCATGCAGGGTATTTTACTTTGTTGGCAAACCGCATTTATTTTTTTTGCTTCCAGTATACCACCGCTTTTAGAGAATTTAATATTTACATAATCGCAGCCATTGGATGCTATTACTCTTTCTGCATCATGATGATCAAACACACTTTCATCTGCCATAATTTTTACAGGAGAAAGTTTTCTTAACTCCGGCAATCGGTGATCATTCCAGCGGCGCATAGGCTGCTCGCAAAATTCAATATCAAATTCTGCCAGTCTTTCTAATGCATACACTGCACCATCAAAAGTCCAGCCCTGGTTGGCATCCGTTCTTAATTTCATTTCATTGCCAACAGCAGCTCTTATTTTTTTTATTCTTTCCACATCATCAATTGGGTCTTTACCCAATTTTACTTTTATAATGCGAAAGCCTTCCTGTTTAAACTGCAATGCCTGTGCTGCCATTGCATCTGCAGTATCAATGCCTACAGTGATATCTGTTTCCAGTTTTTTTGATTTAGTGCCACCTAAGAATTCATACAGCGGTTGATTAGCAGATTTTGCAGCCAGATCATACAAGGCCATATCAAACGCACTTTTAATGGTGCTGTTGTAAGCAGTGGCTGCATGCAGTTCTTCCATGCGCTCTTCAATATTAGTAGCATCTTTTCCTTTCCACAATGCTGCAAAATCTTTTGCCATTTCAAAACAGGTGGCTTGTGTTTCACCTACAATCATAGGAAAGGCAGAACATTCTCCTGCACCATACAGGCCTGTGCTTGTATGTACCCGTATGAAAATATTTTGCGCATAATGCATAGTACCAGTGGCAATGGTAAACGGATGCATGGGTATGCTGAACTTGTAAATATCTGTTTGAGTAATCTTCATGTTGCAATAAAATTAAAATGCAGGCAGGCAAGCAAGTTAGCAAACAATAATTAGTAATGATGGGCAGGATTTGAAGATAAGATTTATCTGCGGATATGTTTCTTGCAGATTTTTGCGGAAATATATTTGTATTAATTGACAGCACTGCTGCAATACTAGCGGGAATTTTTTCTCTATAAATGAAGCTGCACAGAAAGCGATGAATAAAGTATTGCCGTACAAGTGTGCGACCCCGACTAATGAATAGTACGGGGCGCAGCGCAAGGATGCTCAATAGCATTACCCAAGCTGGTAACATAATAAAAAAGCACTGACTTTTATTAGCCAAGACTACTGTTAATTATGGCAAAATCAGCTTGAGGCGCCTCTTGTATTTGACGGCTTTGCTTTAAATTTGCGACTTATCATAGTTGCATTTTATGAGTACAACCGGCACGGTAATTTCTTTTGACGATACTGAAAAAGCGTTTGCCTATAAAACTGATAAAGAGCTTAAAAAAGCCCGTTTTCTTTTCTCCAGCATGGGTTATGAAAGCCTGGTAAAAATTGGCACCCGTGTTACGCCCTGGTTTATCCGCATGGGGCTTCCCGTAAAAGGCATTATTAGAAATACCATCTTCAAACAATTTGTTGGCGGAGAATCATTGGAAGAAACCAGTGTGGTAGCAAAACAATTGGGCAAATACGATGTAGATGTTATTCTTGATTATGGTGTGGAAGGCGGCGATTATGGAGAGCAGGGATTGGATCATGCATGCGATGAATTTATCAGGGTGATCAATTATGCTGCAACGCAACCCAATATACCTTTTATGAGCATTAAGGTAACAGGCATTGCACGTTTTGGTTTATTGGAAAAGCTGGATAAAAGCGTAGATGAAAATGCTGGCAGCCTGATGAAGCGGTATGTTAAAGCATTGGAAACGCTTACCGCAGATGAAGAAAAAGAATGGCAACGTGTACATCAGCGCATGCAACGCATTTGCCAGGCAGCAGCAGATAAAAAAATTGGCGTGCTGGTAGATGCAGAAGAAACATGGATACAAGACCCGGTAGATGTGCTGACTATATTAATGATGGTGCAGTATAATACCACGCAAGCTGTTGTTTACAATACTATTCAATTATACCGGCACGACAGACTACGTTTTTTAAAAGATTCACTTGAAGCGGCAGAAACAAAAAATTTTATACTGGGCGCCAAGCTGGTGCGAGGCGCTTACATGGAGAAAGAAAGAAGAAGGGCAGTAGAGCTTAATTATCTATCTCCCATACAGGAAAGTAAAGATGCTACTGACAATGATTACAATACCGGACTTGCTTTTTGTGTGCAGCATATAGAACGCATTGCATTTATCGTTGCTTCTCACAATGAAAACAGCAATTTATATACAACGCAGTTGCTGCAACAAAAGGGTTTGCCATTAAATCATCCGCATGTTCATTTCAGCCAGTTATATGGCATGAGCGATAACATTACTTTTAACCTGGCTGCTGCTGGTTGCAAAGTGAGCAAGTATCTTCCTTTCGGTCCTATTAAAGATGTAATTCCTTACCTGATGCGCCGTGCACAGGAAAACAGTTCTGTAAGCGGGCAAACAGGAAGAGAGCTTGCTTTGATACAAAAAGAAATGCAACGGAGAAAGATATAAAGCAAACTGGGTTTTGAAGATTTTTTTTTGAAAAGGAAAATCAAAATAATAATTTATTAGCAAATGCGCGGAGGGGCGCCCCTCTCTTTTGGGAGGGGGGATGGGGGTGAGGCGAAATAGCAAAGGGATCAACTTAAAAGCTGATCCCTTTGCATTAAATATATATTGAGTTGTTACGTCCGTATAAATTGCGTTCTTATTTTCTATGATTGTTAAAGAGCGTATAGAAAATACTGATCTGCGCTACACCGTTTTTCCAGTCTGGTTTTGTTGTTTGTGCGTCAAAATCTCCCAGTTTAGAAAGGCCGGCTGTATATCTTGCGCCAATGCCCAAACCAATAGGACTGTGATAACCGATGCCACCAGCAATAGATAAATCGGTGCTCTTCGCAAAGTCCTCACTGGTGCCGTCTACTTTTTCATTTACTTTGAAACCAATCTGAGGGCCGGCTTCCAGGTAAAAACCTCCGTTAAATCTGTACTTAGCCATTACCGGTATATTGATGTAGGTAAGTTTGTAATCAGTTTTAGCGCCTGTTTGTTCTAATTTGGCACCTTGTGTAGATAACAATACTTCTGGCTGAATAGCAAAATTATTTCCTACAAATAAGCTTACAAATGCACCTCCGTGAAAACCGATTAATGTTTTTGCTTTAAGATCAGCTTCATTACTTGCACCGGTAAAATTGCTGATATTAGCTCCCGCTTTTACGCCCAGCTCAAAATGCTGCGCAAAACTTGTTGTTCCTGCCAATAACAATACAAATACAATACACTTTCTCATACAATAAAATTTTTGTGGTTGTTTGAAATTTTTAAAATGCTATTTGGTTAAATGCTTTAGCTGCTATTATTTCTTTTCTAACGCAACTGTCTCTTAGTTGTATGTGTTTAACAAAAGCAATGCCGTTTATTGTAAAGTTTTCATGCTTTAATTAGAAGAAAAAAAGGAGGTGCAACGGAATGCTTCTGTTACATGTCAACCCTTAAACCTATTTTATGCGTTTAATACTCTCTATTATTATAACAATAGCATGTTTAGCCTTTGTTGGCGCATGCAGTAAATCGTCAGGAGGATTAAAATCTGTACCTGAGTTGAAAAATAAATGGAATTATGTAGCTCAATATTATAGTATAGGAGGACCGGGAAGCTGGCATGCTGTTTCCCCGGTTACAGAATGGATAAACCTGCTTCCAAACGGAGAAGTAAACAGCAATCTTGACCCCTTTAAAGATGCTACAGGTTATGAACTGCCAGATTCTGCAAAGATTAAATTCCTGATTCCTTCGAAACCAGATGGCTATTTGCTTTTTCAGTATAGATTTGATGACGATGGTGCACTTATTTTAAGCCCTTTAAACCCTATGTGTATAGAAGGCTGTGCGATGAAATTTAAGCAGTAAAAAACTAACAGATTGTTACTGTTTATTTTTACAATAAACTATCTGTGGAAAAATGGCTGCAAAAAGTGGAATAATTTGCCAGTATAAGCCTGCACTCAATTCCCGGCAAATTGCAAATTCCATGGTATCTTGCAGGTTATGCAGCAATACCAGCAATTACTAAAACATATACTTGATAATGGCGTATCCAAAACTGATCGTACCGGCACAGGCACCACCAGTTATTTTGGATACCAGATGCGTTTTGATCTTACCCAGGGTTTTCCATTGGTGACTACCAAAAAACTTCATCTGAAGAGTATTATTTATGAATTGCTTTGGTTCTTAAAAGGCGAAACCAATATTGCCTACCTGAAAGAACATGGTGTAAAAATCTGGGATGAATGGGCAAATGAAAACGGGGATCTTGGTCCTGTGTATGGCAAACAATGGCGCAGTTGGGAAGGTGCAGATGGCAAAACTTATGATCAGGTTACGGATGTAATAAAGCAATTAAAAACCAATCCTGATAGCCGCCGCATGATTGTAAGTGCGTGGAATGTGGCAGACTTAAAAGACATGGCTTTAATGCCTTGTCATAACATGTTTCAATTTTATGTAGCGCCTGCTACTACTCCAAACGGTAAAGGCAAACTATCCTGCCAGCTATACCAACGCAGTGCAGATGTTTTTCTGGGTGTACCATTTAATATTGCATCTTATGCATTGCTTACACTTATGATAGCGCAGGTTTGTGATTTGGAACCGGGAGAATTCATACACAGCTTTGGCGATGTACATATTTACAACAATCATTTAGAACAGGTGCAATTGCAATTAAGCCGCGATCCTTTTCCATTGCCAACAATGAAATTAAATCCCGCTGTAAAAAACATTTTTGATTTTACATTTGAAGATTTTACACTGGAGAATTACCAGCATCATCCTGCCATAAAAGCACCTGTAGCTGTATAAAATATCAATAGTCCTCTTCAAATACATTGCGAGGAGTTAAAGAAATAAAGAATGCCCAATTATTAATTACTAATTGCTAATTATTAATTATGATACTAACGCTGGTAGCAGCAGCTTCAGAAAATAATGTTATTGGCATGCAGAACAAGCTGGTGTGGAACCTGCCCAATGATACCCGCTTTTTTAAAAACACTACCTGGGGCATGCCCGTTATTATGGGCAGAAAAACTTTTGAATCGCTGGAGAATAAACCATTGAATGGACGCTTCAATGTAGTCATTACCAATCACCCGGAATCTTTGCAGCCTAAAGGTCCTATAAAAACAGCCGGAAGTTTAAAAGAGGCTGTTGAAATAGCCGCCACCACAGATGCCAAAGAAGTATTTATTGTCGGAGGAGGAAAAGTGTATGCAGAATCGCTTCCATTGGCCAGCAGGATTGTTTTAACCAGGGTGCATGCAACAGTAGAAGGCGATGCTTTTTTCCCGGTGTTTAGTAAAGATGAGTGGGTGTTAATAACCAACCAGGACTTTGCCGCAGATGATAAGCATCAGTATGCGTATAGCTTTCAGGTGTGGGAGAGGAGGAAGTAACAAGTTTTAAGTGGTAAGTTTTAAGTTATAAGTTGTGTGCGTGAAGATGGCAAGTTACATATGACTGAGAACTGATTAAATAGTCAACTTTTTTTGAGCCAGGCATTTTATCATCATTAAACATCGTTGCGTCGCACTCTTTTACTACATATCATCATTGACCGGTAACTTAATTTTGATCAAAGTGAAAAGTCTGGAAATATCTTGCAATTACATAGTGAGACCAATTTGTGGTTGGAGCATTTTCACATTTACCACATTTTCACACTTTCACATTCTTTAATTACTAATTTTTAATTATCAATTGTATTCCGCTTCTCGTCTTGCTGCAAAATTTATTCGTTATTACATCACCGCTTCTAATGGAAAAGGGCACGGCATTCATTCTCCCTTTGTTTTTGATTTTATCATTCATGTATTGAATGATAAAAGAAATTTTTATGCATACCAGCAAATAGAACAGTTGCGCAATGAGCTAATAGCAGATGAAAGAATTTTGGAGATAGATGATTTTGGTGCAGGTACTGTAAGTGGAAATAAAAAACAAAGAAAGCTAAGCGATATAGCGAGGCGTGTTGCCAAGTCGCCTAAACTTGGAAAATTATTGCTCCGCATCGCCAACTATTACCAACCATCGGTAATGCTGGAACTGGGCACTTCACTGGGTTTGTCCGCGGCATATTTATCCAGCGGAAATCCTGCGGCAAAACTTATTACGTGCGAGGGCGCAAGTGCTGTGGCGGCTGTTGCCAGGGAAAATTTTTATCGCTTGCAGTTAAATAATATAAAAGTAATTGAAGGCAATTTCGACGACACATTGCCGGGCATATTACAGTCTGTAGATAACATTGATGTTGCGTTTATAGATGGCAACCACCGCAAGCAACCCACGCTTGATTATTTTGAGCAGTTGCTGCAGAAAAAAAACAGCCAAAGCATATTGATATTTGATGACATACACTGGAGTGCAGAAATGGAAGAAGCGTGGGCGGCGATAAAAAATCATCCTTCCGTAATGCTTACAGTAGACCTCTTTTTTATTGGCATTGTATTTTTTAATCCCGATTTTAAAGTAAAGCAGGATTTTATCATCCGCTTTTAATATTGTTCTAAGCTGGTTAGTAGGTATCCTAAAAAAAACTTGCTATCTTACCAACAGAACAATATACTATGATAATTGGAGTCTTGCAGGAACCATCTTTCGAATCCCGAGTATCATTATTGCCAGAAGCCGTAGCTGCGCTTACCAAAAAAGGCGTCACCGTATTGGTGGAAGCCGGTGCGGGTACACGTGCCTTTGCGCAGGATGAAGACTATACCAAAGCTGGCGCAACTATAAAATCAGCAGAAGAAATTAAAGCAGGTGCAGATGTTCTTTGCAGCATTCATCCAATACAAGGCACACTCTCTTCCGGAAAAATTTGCATCGGTGTTTACCAGCCACTTTTTAATTTTCAGTTGATGAAAGAATGGGCAGCAGCAGGCATCACCTGTTTCAGCCTCGATATGTTGCCGCGTACCACCCGTGCACAAAGCATGGATGTACTCAGCAGCCAGGCCAATATTGCCGGTTATAAAGCAGTATTGTTAGCGGCCAATCTTTATCCAAGATATTTCCCCATGTTTATGACAGCGGCAGGCAGCATTGCTCCTGCTAAAGTATTGATACTAGGTGCTGGTGTTGCAGGTCTGCAAGCCATTGCCACTGCCAGGCGCTTAGGCGCAATGGTAGAAGTGTTTGACACAAGGCCCGCCGTAAAAGAAGAAGTAATGAGCCTGGGTGCAAAATTTGTGGAAGTGGCCGGTGCAGCAGATGCCAGCAAAGCGGGCGGTTATGCAGTTGAGCAATCGGCCGATTTTGCCGAAAAGCAAAAAGCAAAAATTGCAGAGAGCATTGCGAAGGCAGACATTGTTATTGCCACTGCGCAAATACCAGGAAAGCCAGCGCCGATATTAGTAACAACGGCCATGATAGAAGCTATGAAAAAAGGTGCTGTTATTATAGACCTTGCAGCAGCAACAGGTGGCAATACGGAGCAAACAAAAAATAATGAAACAATAGTTTATAAAGGAATAACCATTGTTGGTAATTCCGCACTGTCTTCTACCATGTCTTCAGATGCCAGTAAATTGTACGGAAAAAATGTATTGAACTTTTTGCAACTTATTATGGATAAAGAAGCAAACCTTCACCTGAACTGGGAAGACGATTTGGTTAAAGGTTCTTGCATTACGCATGATGGTAAGGTGGTGAATGAAAGAGTGAAATTATTAATTAGTAATTAGGAATTAATAATTAGTAATTGGCTGAAAAACTATTGTTCAGGACATAAAGCTAGTTCTATAAATATTTTTAACAGGCAGCGGCTAATAGCTAATGGCTAAAAGCTAACAGCTCAAAATTCTCAATATGCTCGATTGGATTTACGCACACGAACAAATGATCTACATTGTTGTGCTGATGGTTTTTTTAGGTATTGAAGTGATAGGCCGTGTGCCAAGTGTTTTGCACACACCTTTAATGAGTGGTGCCAATGCTATTCATGGCGTAGTGATAATAGGTGCCATCATCGTAATGGGCAAAGCAGAAGCAGATAATTATGTGGCTTTGATACTGGGATTCCTGGCAGTAATACTCGGTACATTAAACGTGGTAGGTGGTTTTGTAGTTACTGATCGTATGCTGGAAATGTTTAAGAAAAAGAAATGAAGAAGAATTAACAATTAGTAATTAGCAATTAATAATTACTAAAGCTTGGTCAGTCTAGCATGTTCTTTTTTTGATTTTTGAATTTTTACTTTTGAATTTCTATATGGAATTAAACATCCTTACCATTTGCTACCTTATTGCTTCCGTCACTTTTATATTGGGACTGAAGATGCTTTCTAATCCTGCAACTGCAAGAAGAGGAAACCTGATTGCAGCCGGTGGAATGACGATTGCTATTATCGGTACTATCTTTTTATACAAAGACGACGAAGGCAAAGCCCTGCATAACTACGGATGGATATTTGCTGCATTGGTGATAGGTGGTATTGTTGGCACACTGGCAGCAAAAAAAGTTAAGATGACCGCCATGCCGGAAATGGTGAGTCTTTTTAATGGCATGGGTGGTGCTTGTGCGATGTTAATTAGCATAGTTGAATTTAATCACCTATATAGGTTATATCATGCGGGTGGTTGGATTTCTTACCCACCACTCAGCTCTCTGGATGCTTCAAACATATTTCCGACAATTGAAAAAAGCCAGCTCTTAATAATTGTATTGGGTCTTGTTATTGGTTCTGTTTCTTTTGCAGGTAGCATGATTGCCTGGGGTAAATTGAATGGAAAGATTAAAGATTTTTCTTTTAAAGGACAGCATGTTTTTAACTTGCTTATTTTAGGAGTTATTATTGCTATTGCTGCTTATTTCTTATATAGTTCGCCAGCTCATTCTGCTTTGAAGTTTAGCGACAAGACATCTTTTGCTCTTCCTTTTATATCAAAAACTTCCCTGTATCTGTTTTTTGCTATACTGGTTCTTGCGCTTGCTTACGGCATTTTCTTCGTTCTTCCTATCGGTGGGGCAGATATGCCGGTAGTTATTTCTCTCCTCAATTCCTTTACGGGTGTTGCCGCGGCTTGCGGTGGTTTTTTATACAACAACAAAGCCATGCTTACCGGGGGAATATTAGTTGGTGCTGCGGGTACACTATTAACAATATTGATGTGCAAAGCCATGAACCGTTCGCTTACTAATGTATTGATTGGTTCTTTTGGCGCCAAAGCAAATGGTAGTGCTGGAAGCAGCGGAGCAAAAGAACAAGGGAGCTATAAAGAAATCAGTATTAGTGATACGGCCATGCTGATGGGCTATGCAAAAAAAGTAATAATAGTTCCCGGTTATGGATTGGCGGTAGCGCAGGCGCAACATGTTTGTCATGAACTGGAAAAAATACTGGAGGAAAAAGGCGTGGAAGTAAAATATGCGATTCACCCGGTAGCGGGCCGTATGCCCGGCCACATGAACGTATTGCTGGCCGAAGCTGATGTGAGTTATGATAAGCTGCAGGAAATGGAGCAGGCCAATGAAGAGTTTGCCACAACGGATGTGGTGTTGGTACTTGGCGCAAATGATGTGGTAAATCCCGCTGCCAAAACAGATCCGGCATCTCCTATTTATGGTATGCCTATTTTAGATGTAGAACTTGCCAAACACTGCATCGTAAACAAACGCAGCATGAAACCCGGTTATGCTGGTATTGAAAATGATCTCTTCTTTCGCCCCAAAACTTCTATGCTATTTGGCGATGCAAAAAAAGTATTGCAGGACTTAGTAGCTGAAGTAAAAAGTATATAAGGAGTAATTCGAACACAATTGTACTCTCTTATTCCTCTTGGGAACTATTGAATATTCCTGTCCAATCATAAAATATATACAGCATTTGTGGTGGCATAAAGTTTAACAATGCTGTTTTATCTTTGCTAATTAATTTACAGATTTGACAAGTTTACCATCCGCATTATTGCAATCATTAGCACATGTACCCGGTTTTGACAAAGAACGTTTCGAAGCGGTGCATACAAGTGGCATACAGGTTACTTCAGTACGTGGTAATCCAATAAAATTATCTTCTGCTGGTTTATCTCATTTGCCAGTAAAAAACAAAATACCCTGGTCGTCTTATGGCTATTATCTTACAGAGCGGCCTGCTTTTATTTTTGACCCTCATTTGCACGCAGGCCAATATTATGTGCAGGAAGCTTCTTCTATGTTTTTGGAGCAGGCATTAAAACAATCCGTAGATCTTTCGCAGCCATTAAAAGTGCTTGATCTTTGTGCTGCACCAGGTGGCAAATCAACTTTGATTCAATCTTTAATAAGCACAGATAGCGTATTGGTGAGTAATGAAGTGATCAAACAAAGATCTGCAGTGCTGGAAGAAAACATCATTAAATGGGGAGGTGGAAATGTTGTTGTTACCAATAATGATCCTGCCCATTTTGCCCGGCTGGAGAATTATTTTGATGTAATGGTAATAGATGCACCCTGCAGTGGCAGCGGACTTTTTCGCAGAGACCCGGAGGCCATTGAAGAGTGGAGTGAAAACAATGTGCAATTATGCAGCCAGCGGCAACAGCGCATTATTGCAGATGCATGGCCTGCGTTAAAAGAGGATGGTGTGCTTATTTATTCCACTTGTTCTTATTCAGCAGAAGAAGATGAAAATATTCTTGACTGGCTTTGCAGCAATTTTCAGGCAACCAGTATTCCTTTGCAAGTGCCACAAGAATGGAATATTATTGAAACCATTTCGCCACTTAAAAAAGCAATCGGTTATCGTTTTTATCCGGATAAATTGGATGGAGAAGGGTTCTTCATTGCAGTTATCCGCAAAAATGAAGGTGGTTATTTTCAATCGCCTAAAGCAGTTAAGGCAGGAGAAGGTTTATTGTCAAAAACTGAAGCTGCATTGGTAAAACCCTGGATAAAGGAAGCTGACTGGCTTTTCTACAAACAGCAGGATGCTGTGTTGGCACTTCCTTCATCATTGCATAACGAGTTGGCTGTTTTAAAAAATAATCTGTATATAAAATATGCAGGTATTGCAATGGGCAAACTCTCGGCAAAAGATTTGATACCAGATCATGCGCTGGCTGTAAGCAATATGGTGAGTGAAAATCTTCCAAAGCTTTCATTCCACCTTGAAGATGCTATCAGGTACCTGCGCAAAGACGAAGTAAGGCTTGATACCGATATGAGAGGATGGGCTTTGGCAGCATTTGAAGAACAACCTTTAGGATGGATAAAAATATTGCCCAACCGGTCTAATAATTATTACCCCAAAGAATGGCGGATATTAAAAGCATTTGCGTGAATTTAAAATCAATCGGCGCTGTAATTACAAGTTCATAGAGTAATATTTGTCGCTTTTGGCTTTAATTTTACCAAAAATGGATAAAAAACTTTCATATTTGCAATGCATAACCTTAAAATACAATGATGAAAACTAAATGGTTATTGATTGGTTTGATGCTGCTGACAATGCAAGTTGCTATGGCGCAAAGCGGCGATTTGCAGGTGCAGGGAACTTCGCCTAATTTATACCTGGTGCATACAGTACAGGCAAAAGAAAACTGGTATAGTGTTGGCCGCATTTACAATATCAGCCCCAAACAATTGGCTCCTTATAATACTTTAAGTTTAGACAAACCATTGTCTGTTGGGCAAACACTTAGAGTGCCACTTGTTGCAGAAAATTTTTCGCAGGACGGACAAAAAAGTGCTGACGAAGTTTTTGTTCCCGTGCATCATACCATACAAGAGAAAGAATGGTTTTACAGAATTAGCGTTAACTACAACAAGGTGCCGGTAGAAACATTGGAGAAATGGAATAACATTAATAAAGACCAGGCAAAAGCAGGGTTAAATATTATTGTTGGATACCTTAAAGTAAAAACCGGGCAATCTGCTTTGGCAGCACATGGTCAATCTAAGATTGTTGCTGCAGCTCCTTCAGTTACTATTGGCAATGTGCCCGATGTAAAAAAGGCAGACGTTAAAGATGAAAAGAAACCTGCAGATAATATTGATGCAACTGCAAAAAATAATACTCCTAACAATATTCCTAAAACAGAGAACAAACCTGTTGTTGCTCCTGCAGTAGACAATACAGTAGCCACAAATAATAATGCTACTCCTGTTGCCAATAAAGTTGTAACTGGTGGAGGCAAAAGTTATTTTAAAACACAGTATGAAGAAAGCGGCAAATCTATCAGCGGCAATGCCGGCATCTTTAAAAGCACCAGCGGCTGGGGCGATGGAAAATTTTATGCATTGGTAAATAATGTACCGGTAGGAACCATTGTGCAGGTAAACAACCCGGTATCTGGCCGTGCAGTATTTGCAAAAGTATTGGGTAATCTGCCAGATATGAAGGAGAGTACGGGATTGGTAGCACGACTAAGTGATGCGGCTGCAGCAGAACTAAATGCTGCAGGTGGCAGGTTTAGTGTAGAGTTGAGGTATTAATTATAAAAATGTAGAGACGGGTCATGACCCGTCTAAGAAGTTATTAAAAATGCTGCAACTTAATTGCAGCATTTTTTTTCGTGTATTCATAACAGTTATATTTTATTGTTTTAAATGGCATTGACTGTCATCAATCTTGTTTGTTTCATATAATACAAATGTTCTATTTAAGCATAGTTGTTTTTGGAAAAGATCTCCGAATATCTACATATTAAACCTGCTTATCGAAAATCTAAAAATTAAGTAAGAATATCCACAACAATTGGCAGTTGTTTACGATAATAGTTGGAGCATTGATTGATATACAAGGTATTATAAAAAAATATCATGTTTGTTGATGCAAATAAAATCCGTTAGTCCACCCCTTTAAAACTATTCAATTCCATGAAAAGAATCTACAATGTTCACCCAGGTGAAATTTTAAGCAAAGAATTTTTAAACCCGCTGGGAATAACGCGGTACAGGTTTTCTAAAGACACCGGTATAAGGCTTACTACTATCTCCGATATTGTACACAGGCGCAAACGCATTTCACCAGAGATTGCCGCAAAGCTTTCAAAGTATTTTGGCAATACTTCCAAATTTTGGTTAGAACTGCAAGAGGATTATGACGAAAAAAGAATGTCACGCTGAAAGACTATCTTGTAGCAAACAACCAACTATTTATTGTATGGAAATTGATATCAACCAAAAGAAAATTTCTATTGGCGATAAGTACCAGATTTTTACAGATGGTGTGCAAACTAATCGTGCTGCTGCAAAACTTTTTCGCTTTTTTGCAGAGATAAACCTGTTTGATACAGAAAACGATTTTCCTTTAATGACTATTAAAAGGCGTTTTGCTTTTTTCAAAGCCAAATTTGATCTTACCAGGAAAGATGGTATTCTGTATGAGTTTACAACAGTTTCATTTTGGAAAAGTCATTTTCAATGTACAGCCGGCAGGGATATGTATGATATCTATGCTCACCGTGGCAGAAAATATTCAGTGTATAAAAACGATAAACAGGTAGCGTGGTGGGATAAGAATGCTGTTAGCTGGTTTAATGGAGATAACTATAAAATTATTGCAGACAGGGATTGCGATAAAATACTCATCATTTCTTTTTGTCTCGCGGTAGATAACTATGCCAACAGCGATAAGGAAAAAAGAACGGTCAATTTTAATATCGGAAGACTGGGCCCACAGGCAAGAAAGTTTGATGCGGGCTGGCAACCGAAATATTAATCAACTATTGATGAAAATATTTTTTGAAGCTGGTATAGGTTTATCAGAAACGATAGCCTCTTAAAAATTCATCCACCTGCATTTTCTTTTTGCCTTCCAGTTGCAATGTGTTTACATGAATATAGCCATCGCTGGTAGCAAATTTTAAAAAAGTTTTGTTGT
This sequence comes from Chitinophagaceae bacterium, assembly GCA_047602295.1. GTDB lineage: Bacteria > Bacteroidota > Bacteroidia > Chitinophagales > Chitinophagaceae > JACMLD01. The sequence continues at coordinate 2,011,499 of JASGHP010000001.1, forward strand.
CGGTAACCAATTCGCCGGGACCAACTTTTGGTGTAGTTATTTCTTTGCTGCTGCTATAAATCTTCAGCATTTTATCATTTAAAAAACTAAATGCTGCCGGAAAAGGAGAGAGGCCGCGGATAAGATTGTGAATTGCTGAGGTGCTGTTGTTCCAGTCTATTTTGCAGGTTTCTGTAAAAATTTTAGGTGCGTGTTTAATTGTTGATTCATCACCCATAAGATTAGTTTGCGGATGTTCCTGCAATGTTCCTGCTGCAAGCCCTGCAATTGTTTTTACCAATAATGCTGCCCCAATTTCTTTCATCTTGTCGTGCACATCACCGGCAGTTTCATTTTCATCAATGGGGAAGCTTTCCTGCAATAAAATATTGCCTGTGTCTATTGCATGTTGCAATTTGAAAGTAGTAACACCCGTTTCTTTTTCTCCATTAATAACAGCCCAGTTAATAGGCGCTGCGCCACGGTATTGCGGTAAAAGAGAGCCATGCAGATTAATAGTGCCCATGGGCGGCATATCCCAAACAAGTTCCGGCAGCATGCGAAAAGCTACTACTACCTGTATATTGGCTTTTAAAGCACGCAGTGTTTCCAGGAACTCGGGGTTTTTCAATTTCTCCGGTTGCAGCAAAGGAAGGTTTTTTTCAACAGCATATTTCTTTACCGCACTTTCTGTAAGCTTCATGCCCCGGCCGGCCGGTTTGTCTGGCGCTGTAATAACAGCAGCAATATTAAACCCTGCATTAACCAGCGCATCAAGTGAGGCTACGGCAAATTCAGGCGTGCCCATAAAAATAATATTCCCTGCCCGGGCTATAGTTTCACTGTTTATTGGTTCGTTCATCATAAAATTCAAAAGTAAAAATTAAAAAGTAAAAAACGTGAGCTACTAGCTATTAGCTGTGAGCTACGAGCCGTTTTGCTTCGTCATATTAATTCGTGAAACGAGAAAGACAATCTACAATCATGAGGGGGGCTTTAATTATCAGCCACCACTCACGACTGACGACTCACCACTCACGATGACCTCCGTGAAATCTCCGTGCCCTCCCTGCCTCCGTGGCTACCGGTTTACCAAAAATTTAATCATGGAAAATGCTGAACATTGGCTTATTTTCGGGGCGTCATCTTAATCCATCCTTTTCGTACAATTTTCTTTCAGAAAACCTGCTGCGCAATGTGTTGATATTACTGAGGTGATAACAATAAAGTAATAATAAAAAAAATAGTTTATGCAAACAGTGAAAAGCGGCGATACAGTGAAAGTACACTATCATGGCCGCCTTACAGATGGAACAACTTTTGACAGCAGTGAAGGACGTGAGCCGCTGGAATTTAAAGTAGGCAGCGGTATGGTAATAAAAGGTTTCGACGATGGCGTAACCGGCATGCAGATAGGCGAAAAGAAAACAATCAATATACCCGTAGACGACGCATATGGCCCGGTAAATGAAGGCATGATTGTAGAATTTCCAAAAGCTAACTTCCCGCCTGAAATGGTACCAGAAGTAGGTATGCAGTTAAATATGACAAGCGGAGACGGCCAGGTAATACCCGTGGTAATTACAGAAATAAAAGACGATGTAATTGCATTGGATGCCAATCATCCTTTAGCCGGTGAAGATCTTATTTTTGATTTGGAACTAGTGGAAATAGTTGGCGCAAAGCCGCTGATCATTATGCCATAATCAAAGCGTAAATCTAACTATACAAAGCCCATAGCTTGCCATTAGCAGGTTATGGGCTTTATTATTTTTATTAACTGCAGTATTAATGATTTTAACCGGCGATAAGGAGCCTGAAAATTAAACTAAGCCGCAGCAGGTGCCTGTTCATTTTCAATTGAAGCCACGGGCCTGAATTTACTTTCATACACCCACAGCAATGCAGCAATTGATAATGCAAGTAAAACGCTGGCCAGCAAAGAACCTTCAAAACCAAATTTCCCCCCGGTAAGCAATACAGATCCCTGCACATCATGCTCCAAAAGGCTTTTAAGCGGTATACCACTTACTTCATATCCAAGTATAGGTCCCTGGAAAAAATTCCAACTAAAATGCAAGGCTATACCAAACCAGAGATTGCGGGTATAGATATAATTAAGACCTAACAGAAGACCGGCTAAGAAAATATTAACAGCAGCAATCACAGAGAAATCGGGGTTGGCAAAATGTGCCAGTGCAAATAGTAATGCAGATAAAATAAGCGCAGGCCATTTGCCCATAGAATCAAGCAGGTTGTTAAGGATATATCCGCGACAAATAATTTCTTCAGAAAAAGCAGACATCAGCATAAGGCCAAAGCCAATGAATAAATCGCTGCCGTTGAAATTGATATCTGTCCACACCAGGTTTTTGGTAAAAAAAAGAATGCAGCTACCAAGGCATAGAAGGAAAATGCCCAGGAAGAAACCTGTTGCCGCATGTGATCCGTTTTTAGCAATGCCAAAGCCAAGACTTTCAAAAGAACGGCGATCAATGATCTTCCTAAATAACCAAACAATTAAAACACCCAAAGCAGCATTTATAAAAGTGACCAGGTAAAACAGGCTGCTCTTGTTGTTCTCACTGTTTAATGCAGCAATATTTTTAGCTGTAATTGCGCTGATAATAATTCCTGCGCTGATGCTGATGGCAAAATAGAAGATGATAAACAACAATGCCCTTAGCCAGCCAGCCGGAATCAATGGTTTCTTATGGAGTTCTGCTTTCATTTCAGTTAATTTGCTTTTGCTATGCTTTATAAAAGCCTAGCTGCTAAATAAATTGTTGCAATAAAAATACAATTATGTTTGATAATTATGCATACACTTCTGCAGAACGTTTAATGCGCTATGTACAGATAGATACGCAGAGCGATCCGCATTCAACTACATTCCCTTCTACCGAAAAGCAAAAAGATCTTGCACAAATACTTGTGGCGGAATTATTATCACTGGGTCTTGCTGATGCCCATATGGACGACTACGGTTATGTTTTTGCAACCATTAATAGCAATACAGAAAAACAAGTACCCATTATTTGCTTTTGCGCCCATATGGATACTGCACCAGATTGCAGTGGTGCAGGCGTAAAGCCTTTGTTGCACAAAAATTATGATGGTGCCGATATTGTGTTGCCCGATGATGATACACAAATCATAACCACGAATGAACATCCTTACCTAAAAGAAAAAATAGGTGAGGATATTATAACTGCATCTGGTACAACTTTATTAGGTGCAGATGATAAAGCAGGTGTTGCTGTTATTATGGATTTTGTAAATTATTTGAGTCAACACCCCGAATTAAAGCATGGCACTATTAAAATTTTGTTTACACCAGACGAAGAAGTAGGGCGTGGTGTGGATAAGCTGGATTTACAAAAACTGGGAGCCCAATTTGCATATACACTAGACGGTGGCGAGCTGGGTAGTATTGAAGACGAGAATTTCTCTGCTGATGGTGTTAAAGTTACGTTTCATGGTATTAGTGCACACCCCGGCGCAGCAAAAGATAAACTGGTGAATGCATTAAAGGTAGCTGCTTACTTTATTGATTCATTGCCAAAAGATGAATTGTCTCCTGAGACAACAGAAGATCGTTACGGTTTTGTACATCCTTTGCATATTGAAGGCATTGCAGAGAAAGTAAGCGTACAATTTATTATCCGCGATTTTTTTACACATAAGCTGGAAGCATATGAAAATTACCTGCGTGATAAAGTAGACAATGCATTGGCTGCATTTCCTGGGGCCAAGGCAGATTTTACCGTGAAGGAGCAATACCGCAACATGAAAGAGGTATTGGACAATCATCCGCAAGTAGTGGAATATGCACGTGAAGCGATGCAGCGTGCAGGGATACAACAACATACTGCCGGTATACGCGGTGGCACAGATGGAAGTAGGTTGTCTTTTATGGGTTTGCCCTGTCCCAATATTTTTACTGGTGAAATGGCATTGCATGGCAAGCACGAATATGTAAGTGTGCAGGATATGCAAAAAAGCATGGAAACGCTTGTGCACTTAGTACAGGTGTGGGAAGAGAAAGTGTAATATTTTGTTGTCAGCATTTTAATCTAGCCAGCTTCTGCTGGTTTATATTCTTGTTAAGTAAATCCTTTTCAGCATTGTTGATCATCAGCAATGCTTTTTTTATGTGCATAATAATCAACGAGTAAAGTCTACAAAATTTGTAGGTTGATTCATTTGTTCAGCAATATTATTCCTGCTGGTTGTCACGTGCTACATTAAAAAAATAAAAAAATGTTGTTTAACTAAATATTTAAAATATATTTGTCCACCAATTTAGTAGACTTATAAAAAATTGATTTATTATTTAAAGTTTAACCATGCTGTCTTCTTCATTACCAAAAAACTGTCTTATTGCACAGCCATGCAGTAGTAAAGCCAACAATCGTTTGATGCGTTGTTGTTGCTGTTGTTGATTCTAATCTTATTGCTTCCATAATATTTATTTCATTTTACTAAACGCAACCTGGCCGTTATAGGCCGGGCAAGGATTTTTTTGCCCTGTTTATGTATGTTTTCAAAAGCATACATACAGGAATAGACTTCTATTGCCCAAAACCAATTACACTTTTAATTTCTTTACATGAAAAGTTTTGTATTACTAACTGCTTTCTTCCTGTTATTTTTTCAAACGGGATTATTTGCGCAGCAGCCAGCTGCAAATGCGCTACACACTTTAGAAGGAACTATTACAGACGTTAAAACAAAGGAGCCATTGGATGGCGCTACAGTTCGCATCAAAGGCTCAAAGATTGTTGTGAGCACAAACGCAAAAGGTCATTTTACTATTAAGACCAATATTCCATTGCCGGTTACATTGCAGGTAAGCCATGTAGGTTATGGCAATGTTGATATAGAGGCAAGCCAATCAACAGTACAGGTGCAATTAACTACCAGTGATCAGAGTTTATCTGATGTAGTTGTGGTGGCCTATGGTACGCAGAAAAAAATAACGCTTACCAATGCTGTTTCGCAGGTGAATGCAGCACAGATTACCAAAAGGCCGGTTTCCAATATACAGCAATCGCTGCAAGGGCTAATGCCTGGTGTAACTGTGCAGGATTTAGGTGGTGCGCCTGGTAATTCAAATGCGCAAATACGGGTGAGGGGAATCACCACGTTTAATACCAATAGCAGCAGCACCAGCGGCTTTGATTTAAGCAAGAATGATGCATTGGTAATTGTAGATGGTTCAGAACAAAGATTGTCTGATCTCAATCCTAATGATATAGAAACCATTACTGTTTTAAAAGATGCTGCTTCTACAGCCATTTATGGTTCGCGTGCCACCAATGGTGTGGTACTGGTAACTACAAAGACTGCCAGGAAAGGCCCGGCACAAGTAAACTATGATGGCTATTATGCTTTGCAAAATGCCATCAACAAACCTGTGCAGATGGGTTTGCAGGATTATATGAAAGAGCAGCAGGTGGCTTACCTGAATGCAGGACTGGTATTGCCAACAAAGTTTACCGATTCCAGTATTGCAGTTTGGGTTAACTCCACGGATCGGTATAAATATCCTTTGCCCAATACATGGTTTCAGACTTTATTGCGCACAGCACCACAACAAAGCCATTCTGTAGCAGTAAGCGGTGGTAGCGAGAATATCCGATCACGTTTAAGTGTGCGTTACCAGGACCAGGATGGCATCATTAAAAATTATGGCAATACCATTGCAGAGATAAGGTTGAATACAGATTATAGTGCAAGCAAATCCCTTTCTTTTAATGGAAATATTGACTATCGCTACAACTATACTTTTGCGCCTACCGTAGATCCTATTAATAACTTTTATCACGGTTCTATGTGGGCCGTGCCTAAATATCCAAACGGCACTTATGGATTAAGCACACAAGGCAATAACCCATTGATGTTTACAGAAATTGGCGGCCAAACAAAAACCCGCAATGATTATTTTACAGGATCGTTCCAGGGCAACTGGGAAATCATTAAAGGCTTAAGTCTTTCTTCTTTCTTCTCGGGCAGGGCATACTTTACACAAGGAAAAGCATATACCAATGCATATACCAATAAAGATTCTATTACTGGTATTGTAAAAACGGTTGCTAATAACAGCCTTACAGAAACACGCAACAACCTGCGTGAGTACACTTGGAACAACCTGCTTACCTATCAGCAGGCATTTGGTAACCATCATGTAAAACTACTGGCGGGTTATTCGCAAATAGACAATGTGCAGACTTTTCTAACTGCGTACAGAGAACGTTTTTATAACAACGATATTCAATCTATTGGACAGGGAACCAATGATGCCACCAAGAGCAATAGCGGTAATGATGCCGAGTATGCATTGCGTTCTTATTTCGGCAGAATCAATTATGATTATGCAGGTAAATATCTGTTAGAAGTAAACGGTCGCAGAGATGGCTCATCTAAATTTACCGGTTCAAAACAATATGGTTTCTTTCCTTCCTTTTCAGCAGGTTGGGTTTTATCGCAGGAGAAATTCTGGTCGCTGCTAAAACCTTCTATACAGGATTTTAAACTACGTGGTTCTTATGGTAAGACAGGAAACCAATCAGTAGATCTTTATAGTTATTATGCTTCTTTGTCTTTAGCAGGATATGATTTCGGCGGACAGGCTGTAAATGGTTATCGCCAAACTACGCTGGCTAATACAGATCTTGGGTGGGAGTCTACCACGCAATTAGATCTGGGACTGGATTTAACAACGCTGGATAGACGATTAAGCTTTACTGCGGATTATTACAGAAAAGTGACCAATGATATTTTGCTCAACCTGAATATTCCTGCAACAGTTGGCCTGGTAGCGCCTTATCAAAATGCCGGTTCTGTAGAGAATAAGGGTTGGGAATTTAGTGCCAATTACAACAGCAAACCAAGTGCAAATGGGTTTCGTTATTCTTTAGGAGCTAATCTTACTATCAATACAAACAAAGTGTTGGATCTTAAGGGCACAGGTCCATACATTACCGGTTCAGATATTGATCCACGTTACATCATTGCAAAAGGATTACCTGTTAATACGCTTTGGGGATATAAGACCGCTGGTTTGTTTCAGACGCAGGACGAAATTACTGCGTATAAAGCAACCTATGCTGCCAATACAAAACCAGGCGATGTTAAGTACGTTGACCTGAACAAAGACGGTAAAATTGATGCAAATGATATGACGGTAATTGGCAACTCATTCCCCAAATACACTTTCGGATTCAATTCCAATTTTTCTTACTCGGGGTTTGAATTGAGTTTGCTGGTGCAGGGTGCGGCAAAAGTTGATGCACGTATTTCTGGTGCGCTGGCAGAAATGGGCAACCAGGAAGGCTTTACAGATGAAATCTATGCCGGCAATTACTGGACGCCCACTAATACCAATGCACGTTTCCCCCGGCCAGTGAAATATGATTTGCGCAACGTGGCTACATCAGACAGGTTGGTGTTTAATGGCAATTATGTGCGTTTGAAGAATGTACAACTTGCATACAATATTCCTACATCAGTTTTTGGCAACCTGCATATACAACGGTTAAGGGTATACGCTGCAGCCACCAATTTAATTACCATATCCAAATTGAATGAGTGGCACCTTGATCCTGAAACGCCTTCTGGTCGTGCTACCTATTATCCGCAAACAGCTTTGTACACATTTGGCGTAAACCTCCAGTTTTAATTGAAAAGAGAACAACATGAAAAAGAGTAATTATCATTACCTGTTTATAATAGCAATCACCATATTATCGTCCTGCTCTAAAAATTTATTAGATACCGTACCCAATGATCGTTTATCCGGAAGTGTATTCTGGAAAACACAAAGCGATGCAGAAGTGGCAGTAAATGCATTGTACCGAGATTTAGATGGCACCAATATTTTTGCATGGGATGCTTTTACAGACCTGGCACACGTAAACCAGCCATTTGCTGTGGATGCTTTTATTGAGTTAGGAACGTACGACGCTACCAGTTCAAAAATTTTAAGTGAATGGAGCAATGCCTATACTGGTATTGCTGCTGCCAATTATTTTCTTGACAATGTAGATAAGATACCGACTATAACAGACAGTGCAACATTTAAAAGATATAAAGCAGAAGCACGTTTTCTGAGAGCATATCAATATGTAAAACTTACCAGTTTGTACGGTGCTGTTCCTTTGGTTACCTCTTCTTTGTCAATTGCTGATGCCCGTACATTAAAACGAGATTCACTGGGCAAGATTTACAATTTTGTTGATGCAGAACTAAATGCTATTAGTTCTATCCTGCCTGCATCTTATACAGGCACAAATGTTGGCCGTATTACCAAGGGTGCAGCATTGGCGTTAAAATCAAGGGCAGACTTGTATGCTGGTCGTTATGCAGATGCTGCTATTGCAGCCAAAGCAGTGATAGACGCAAAAACATATAGCTTGTATGCTAACTATAGCAAGTTGTTTTCTTACGCAGCGGAGAATAACAGCGAAGTGGTTTTAGATAAGCAGTTCATTGCTTCTTCTTATTCTAACAGTGTTTTTAGTTTGCTGGCACCGTATAGCCAGAAAAGCAGTGGCAGCACTTATGTTCCTACAAAAGCAGGTGTTGATCAATACCAGACCTCGCTTGGCGTAAATATTACAGATGCAGGAAGTGGCTATGATGCAAACAATCCTTACGTAAACCGCGATCCGCGTTTAGGCTTCTCCGTTTGGTTAAATGGTGATGTGTTGCCTGATGGAACAATTTATAAGCCTGCACCCAGTAGTGGTACACCAGATGCTGTAGGCAATACCTACCTGGCTTCTACCACAGGTTTCGGTATCAAGAAATACATCAACAAAGAAGATTTGGCTACACCTTCTAATAATGGTATCAACATCATTCTTATTCGCTATGCAGAAGTTTTATTGAATTATGCAGAAGCAAAGATTGAAGCAAATAACATTGATCAATCTGTATACGATGCTATTAATGCAATAAGAAATCAAAGGACTGATGTGGTATTGCCATCATTGACTTCCAACTTATCACAAACACAACTGCGTGCAGCAGTAAGACAGGAAAGAACAGTGGAACTGGCATTTGAAGGTTTGCATTTGCAGGACATCCGCCGATGGAAAACAGCAGCTACTGTGGTTCCGGGAGCTGTCTATGGTATTACCTATAATGACAACGGCACCACAAAAATAATACAGGTAGCAGTAAACCGTATATTTGATCCTGCTAAACATTATTTGTGGCCTATACCGCAAACAGAAAGAGATCAAAATCCCAATCTTGATCCAAATCCCGGTTGGTAAGTTTAATAAATGGATAAAATTGTAACGATGAAAAATCTTAGATGGCAGTTTGCATGTTTGATAGTTGTTGTACTTAATGTTGTTTCTGTACATGCACAGAAACGCCCCAATGTTATTTTTGTACTTACAGATGATTTGGGCTATTCAGATCTCAGTTGCTATGGTAACCCGGTTATTCAAACACCGTTTCTTGATTCTGTAGCTGCTGCTGGTATAAGGGCCACCAATTATGTTGTATCAAGTCCATCTTGTTCTCCGTCCAGGGCATCATTGCTAACAGGACGATATGCATCCCGCTATAATGTTCCTTACCCGCTTAGCCCGGGTTCTCCATTGGGCTTGCCGGATGCGGAGGTAACCATTGCAGAGATGTTGAAAGGTGTTGGTTATTCAACTGCTATGATTGGTAAATGGCATTTGGGTGATAAGCATGATTTTAATTATCCAACTGCGCAGGGTTTTGATTCTTACTTTGGCATGTTGTACAGTCATGATTATCGCTTCCCTTATGTTAAAACAGATACTACCATCAAGATCTATCGTAACCGCACACCCGAAATTTCCAAACCGGAAGATTCTTCTTTAACCAGGTTGTATACAAAAGAAGCCATTTCAATTATCAGTAAGCAATCAAAAGAGAAGCCTTTCTTTCTTTACCTGGCGTACAATATGCCGCACTTGCCGGTAGCTTTTGCTTCTAAGGCTAGCTATCTTTCATCAAAACAAGAAGGTGGCCCTTTGGGTGCAGTGGTAGAAGAGCTTGATTCAAGTCTTGGATTAATTTGGAAAGAACTTGATCGAAAAAAATTGCTGGATAATACCATCTTTATTTTCTCCAGCGACAATGGCCCCTGGATTGAATTTCCTGATAGAATGTCTGGCGATGGTGTAACCAAACGCTGGCATGCAGGTACTGCAGGTGTTTTCAGAGGGTCTAAAGGAATGTCATACGAAGGCGGCATTCGCGAACCTTTTATTTTTTACTGGAAAAATCATATACCTGCCAACCTTACGCTTACCAATGCTATAAGTAACCTGGATGTATTGCCTACACTTGCCAAATTTACCGGTGCGCCACTGCCTGCTGGTCGTACACTGGATGGGCAGGATATAAGCGGATTGCTAACCGGAAAGGACAACCGTAAAAATTATGTTCACAGGCCAATTTATGTAGTGAACAATGGCAAACCGGAAGCGGTGAGAGATGGCAACTGGAAATATCGAGAAGTGCCTGGCGGCGTTAATGGTATTACAGGAAAACAGGAAGGAGCTATTAAGGAGCTGTTCAATCTTGGGTACGATCCCAGTGAGCGGACAAATGTAATTGATGCATATCCGGAAAAAGCGAAAGAGCTGAAAGCATTGTTGGATGCATATGGTGGTGCAACAGAAAACTAAAACCAATATCATGAGTATAATGCGAAGCAGTGGAAAAATTTTGATGCTGTCGGGTTGTTTGTTCCTGCAAATGGGTCTGATAAACAGTTTACAGGCACAGCAAAAACCCAATATCATTTATATACTGGCAGATGATTTGGGTTATGGAGATATCGGCAGCCAGGGCCAGACAAAAATAGAGACGCCAAACATAGATGCGCTGGCAAAAAATGGACTAAGGTTTACACAGTATTATGCTGCACCGGTATGCGCTCCTTCGCGTTATTCACTTATGACAGGCCTGCATTCTGGTCATGCATATATACGCGGCAATGATGAATGGGGGGAGCGTGGCCCGGTTTGGGATTTTAAGGCTATGGAAGCAAATCCTTTCCTTGAAGGGCAAAGACCTATTCCTGATTCAACAATTACAGTTGCGGAATTGGCGCAGAAATCCGGCTATACAACAGCGTTAGTAGGCAAGTGGGGGCTTGGAGGCCCTGGCACTACCGGGCTTCCCAATAACCAGGGATTTGATTATTTCTATGGATTTCTTTGCCAGCGGGAAGATCATACTTATTACCCGGGGCATATTTGGGAGAATAATAATCGTGTTGCACTCAGCAACACAGTGCAGGATCCCAATGTAAAATTTCCAAAAGAATTGGATTCGCTCAATCCTGCCAACTATGCACAATATCAGCAGCAGGATTATGCATCAGATTTTTTAATTGCTGCTGCTTTGGGTTTCATTAATAAAAACAAGAGTAAGCCATTTTTTCTTTATTACGCAAGTCCTTTGCCGCATGTATCATTGCAAGCGCCACAGCGATGGGTAGATTATTACCATAAAAAGTTTGGTGATGAATCTCCTTTTCTTGGTGGTAGTTATTTTCCATGCCGCTATCCCCGCGCCACTTATGCAGCCATGATTTCTACGCTGGATGAAGAGATCGGAAAATTAGTGCAGTTGCTAAAAGAACTGAAGCTGTATGATAATACCATGATTGTATTTACAAGCGATAATGGCCCGGCTTCTAATGCAGGAGTTGATGGCTCCTGGTTCAATAGTGGTGGCCCTTTTAAAAGTGAGCGTGGCTGGGGCAAAGGTTTTGTACATGAAGGTGGCATTCGCGAGCCGTTTATTGTGCAATGGCCAGGCAAAATAAAGGCCGGCGCAACAACTGAACACATTGCAGCTAACTGGGATTTTTTGCCAACGTTTTGTCAGCTAACAGGACAAGCTGTTCCAAAAAATATTGATGGCATCAGTTACCTGCCGGCTTTATTAAACAATCCAACACAACAAAAAGAACATGCCTATTTATACTGGGAATTTCCGGAATCGGGAGGGCAACAAGCCGTGCGCCTTGGAAACTGGAAAGCGATAAGATCAAACATTCACCAGGGAAATCTTGTCTTGCAATTGTTCGATTTAAGTAAGGATATACAAGAACAACATGATGTTGCAGCAGCACATCCGGATATTGTGCATCAAATAGAGCAAATCATGAAGACGGAGCATCATACTCCCCAGGTGTCAACTTTTTTAATGAAGGCATTGGATGGAAATTGAAATGAAAACGTTTTCATTTGTTAATGACTGGCTAATAACATAAAGAATGCTCGCATTTATGCTTGTAGCGGTCAATAACATGGCTGGAAAAGACATACATACTTTGTTAGTTCAGATATTTTACTACATTTGTTCTTTCATAGGATAAGGTTTAATGGTTAAAGGTATTTGATTAATGCATCCCGCCGCTAGGCGGGATTTTTTTTTGCCTTCACTAAAGGTTTGATTAAAATTTAAGCCCTGTATAATAGAAAGACTTCAACAAAACAGAAATCATTATATTGCTTACTACTCAACCAATGAAATGGTAGCTGCAATAAAATGACTGCTGTATGAAATTTATAGGTAAGCCCTCGTTCATTATAATCTTATTGTTTTGCTCATTTATAGCAAGTGCACAGTCTGACAGGCCGACTCACCTGCGTACGTCACTCTTAGAACAAACAGGAAAGGTTTGGCAGAATGGTGAAGCCGCCAATACCTCTTTGGCAATTGCTGTAAAACAAAAAGATCAATACCAGTTTGTAGTCATTCCAGATAAAACTCCTGTGTTTAACTGGCAAGTGAATGGTGCTGTTACTGCATGGCGCATATTACTTGCTTCATCTCTTGCATCATTAAAAAACGGTGAGGGAGATTATTGGGATTCTAAACAAATAGCCAGTCATAAAACAAACACTGTATACGCAGGAAAGCCGCTCAAAGAAGGCAATATTTATTATTGGCAGGTACAGGTTTGGAATAAGAATGGAATTGCTTCTGCATTTTCTGAACCTACCGCTTTCTATTTTGATAACACCGATAGTATAGCGCATTATCCATTGGAAGCAGATTGGCAAATGCCCGTTGCAACTAATAAGAACAATGGAAATTATTTTGCCGACTTTGGTAAAGATGGCTTTTGCCAATTGCGATTACACATGAGTGTTACAAAAAAAGACACGATACAGGTAGAAGTAGGAGAGTTAGCAAATCCGGATTTTTCTATCAATAAAGAGTATGGGCGTAATATCAGGTACATGCAATTGAAGATACCGGTAGAGCCAGGTGTATCAGACTATGCAATCAATTGGCCGGCAGATGAAAAACGCAATAGCCGCAACCCCGTGCAGATACCAGATTATATTGGGGAAGTATATCCTTTTCGGTATGTATCAATAAAAGCAAACGATGCTTCTTTTGTTGTTGATAAAATAGATCGGCGGTTGGTTCATTATCCTTTCAATGATAATGCAGCCAGCTTTACTTGCAGCGATACAATAATTAATAAAGTATGGGAGCTCTGTAAATATTCTATGAAAGCCACATCCTTTGCAGGTTATTATCTGGATGGTGACAGAGAAAGAGTACCGTATGAAGCAGATGGCTTAATCAATCAGCTTTCTCACTATGCAAGCGATGCAGAATATGCAATAGCACGCCGCAGCATGGCTTATTTATATTATCATCCTACCTGGCCTACAGAATGGAGTTTGCAAAATGTATTGCTAGCCTGGAACGATTATCAATTTACAGGTGACGATAGTTTTCTAAAAAAATATTATGCAGAGCTCCAGGTAAAAGTTTTATTACCCTTGGCCGGTGCAAATGGATTGATTAGTACAAAAACCGGTTTGCAAACAGATGCGTTTCTTGAAGCATTGCATACAAAAATTTTCGATGGACGACGAGGCTTGTATGATATTGTTGACTGGCCGCAGAATGGCGTAGTAGGCAATGAAAAACAATATGGCGGTGAAACAGATGGCTTTGTATTCAATGCATACAATGCGGTGGTAAATGCATTTTATTATCGCAACCTGGTATTGATGGAAAAGATAGCAACGCAATTGCAAAGGAAACAAGAAGCGCTGATGTACGCGGCCAAAGCAAAACAGGTATTCAAAAGTTATCAGCAGGTTTTTGTAGATGCAAAGACCGGCTTGGTGAAAGATGGAGATAGCACTGGCCATGCATCTTTGCACAGCAATATGATGGCGCTTGATTTTGGCCTGGTTGCTGCTAAAAATATTCCTAGTGTTGTTGAATACATTAAAAGCCGTAAAATGGCTTGCAGTGTATACGGTGCGCAATTTCTAATGGAATCTTTGTTTGAGAATGATGCCGATGATTACGCCGTGCAATTATTAGGCGCTACTACAGAAAGAAGCTGGTACAATATGATACGCGTAGGTTCTACTATTACTATGGAAGCCTGGGATAAACTATACAAACCTAACCTTGATTTAAACCATGCATGGGGTGCAGTTCCTGCCAATATAATCATTCATAAAATGATGGGCATTGAACCTGCTTCTCCGGGCTTTGATACTATCTCAATAAAACCAAAACCAGGTACACTTTCTTCGGCCAGTTGCCAGGTGCCAACTGTAAAAGGAACTATTTCGCTGAAGTATAACCGGCAACCAAACCAGGAAAGTTGGGAAGTAACTGTTCCGGGCGGAGCTGTTGCAAATATTGTTTTACCAATTACGAACAATAGAAAACAAGTTTCAGCAGATGGAAAAAATGTTGCAATACAGCAAGGAGCAAAATGGTGGACAATAAAAAATGTAGCTCCCGGTGTGCATCGTTTTGTAGTTAAGTAAACAATGAGGATATTTTGATTCATACATGTCAATCCCTTTTTCATTTACAAAAACAAGAATAGCGCCTACACCCAGTGGCTTTTTGCACCTGGGCAACATATTGTCTTTTGCATTAACCGCCACGCTGGCGCATAAAGCCAATGCTTCCATACTGCTCCGTATTGACGATTTAGACAGAGAACGTGTGCGAACAGATTTTGTGCAAGATATTTTCGATACACTTCATTTTTTGCAAATACCCTGGCATGAAGGACCAAGGAATGTGGATGAATTTGAAAAGCAGTATTCGCAATTGCACCGCATGCATATTTACAGAGAAGCCTTTATGCAATTGAAAGAAAAAAAATTGGTGTTTGCCTGCGATTGTTCCAGGGCGCAATTGGCAAGTAGTAGTCCTGAAGGAATTTATACCGGCACTTGCGTAAACAAACAGCTTTCATTGACGGATAATAGTTGCAACTGGCGTTTGTTGACAGATACTTCTTCAATAGTAAACGTAAAGAACTTAGATGGTACAATCACTCAAAATACATTTCCCGCTTCCATGCAATATTTTGTGGTAAAGAAAAAAGATGGTTTCCCTGCTTATCAATTAAGTTCTTTGCTTGACGATGTTTATTACGGCGTTGATTGTATTGTGAGAGGACGGGATCTTTGGTCTTCAACACTTGCCCAGTTATTTCTTTCCGAACAGTTAGGGAAAAGAGGTTTTCAGGATAGCTTATTCTTGCATCATCCTTTATTAACGGAACCTGATGGCGGTAAACTTTCCAAATCTGCCGGGGCCACTTCCATTCAGTATTTGCGCAAACACGGTGAAACCGCAGCATCCATTTTTTCAATGATTGGAAAAATGGCGAGCATTAAAACACCTGTGCATGATTGGTTGAGTTTAGGTGAGGCGTTGCTTTTGCGTTACGAAGGTTGAAGAAAGTCTGAAGTCGCAAAATGCGACCTCAGGTTAAGTACGGAAGCAGAAAATCTCCGTGCAACCTCTGTGCCCTCCGTGCCCCCGTGGCTACACCTCTACCAGAAAAATCTTACCTGTAAATAAAAAATCCCTATTTTTAGTTTGTTGAAAAAGACAATTGCCATACTGCTGCTTGCTGTTCATCTGTTCAACCTGGGAGGATATTCCCTGGTATTCGGTTATTTAATGCAGCGTTCAGAGACGCAGTTTGTTCAACAACTTGACCAGCATATCTACAAGGAAACCGAATTGGTTGAAATCAGCATCCCTCTACATTTACCATACATACAAAACAGCGGTGAGTACGAACGCATTGATGGAACTGTAGAAGACAATGGCATTCATTACAATTTTGTAAAACGACGCATCCACAACGATACCTTATATATTATGTGTCTTCCCAATGAACAGAAGACGCAATTGGCCAAAGGAAAATCCAACTATGCGGGAGAGGTAAATGATTTTAATAACAGCAAAAAAGAAAAAGATTCTCCGGTAAAGAAAGCAGGCCCTTCAGCCGAATATAATAATGAAATTGTTCAGTACGTTTTAACGCTGAACGACAATAGCTTTTCTCAGAAATACAATAGCATAACCACTCCATTATCAAACATGGTGCTGGATATGCCAGGTCATCCTCCCAAATTGGCCTGTTAATCCTTCAGTCTTTAATGCAGACTTTCTGCTGCTGATTTTTTCATCGCACTATAACATAGCTTCTACCTGTTTTTTAAATGTGGCATAACCACTTTTAGGATGACTGTATAGTTTTCATCTTAACAAATAAGACGAAAAGAAGTACAGCCATTTTATGGTGATGCTGTGATAAAAGTGCAAATAAATTTTTCTCAATGCCATACATTCCGCTGGAAGAACATCTTCCGGGCATAACAGGCCTGCTTGAATACAGGAAAGACAGCGCTGCGCCCATTCGCGAGTTAACCCAGATTCTGTTGCGCGGCCCTTCATCTTTAACAGAAGGAGAGAGGGAATTGATAGCCACAATAGTCTCTCACCGAAATGAATGTACTTTCTGCGTGTCTGCACATGCAGCTATTGCCGAAGTATTATTGGGTGAAACGGATACTGCACAAAAAGTAAGGGCAGATATAGGCACTGCGCCGGTAAGCGATAAAATGAAAGCATTGCTAACAATAGCGGCCCAAACGCAAATAAGCGGGTTGGCAGTTACTGCTGAAGCAATTGCCAATGCAAAAGCAGCCGGCGCTACAGATATAGAAATTCATGACACGGTTTTGATTGCTGCACTTTTTTGTTTGTACAACCGCTATGTAGATGGCCTGGCTACTGTTACACCAACCGATCCCACATTTTATGCAGGCCTTGCAGACAGGCTGAAGAATCATGGCTATAACAGGTTGCCACAAGGGTATGAACATTTAAAAAACAAATCATAATGCAGCAGGAAAAAATAAATCATTATCACTGGGTATTGTTTACTGTTTGTTTTCTTACAACGGCTTTTGCAGGCGTTGTGTCAACGCTTATGTCTGTTTATCTGCCAGTTGCAGTAGCAGATTTATTAGGCAATAAAAATGCTGATGAGCTAAATAATATCAGTGCTTACATTAATGCCATATTCATATTAGGCGGTGCATTTGGTGGTTTTACTGCAGGCATTATTTGCGATAAAACAGGCAGAAAAAAAGGATTGATTTTTTCTATTGCATGTTTAGGCGTCTTCACCTTGCTTACCGGTTATATGCCCAATTGGTGGGGAGTGGTTATCTGCAGGTTTTTTACCGGCTGTGGCCTTGGTGCTATACTTGTTACAACTGCAATCATCATGACAGAAGAATGGCCCGAAAAAACAAGGGCTATCTTCATGGGTATTGTATCCATCGCAATGCCATTAGGCATCTTTTCTGCCGGTGCTATTGATTATTTCGTTTCTTCCTGGCGTCAGGCTTTCAATGTTGGTTTACTTCCCATTGCAATAGCTATCATTTCTATATGGGCATTGAAAGAATCAACAAAATGGATAGCAGCAAAGTCTGCAACTGCAGAGCAATCTGTCAGCAATGAAAGTATGTTTTCTTCTGAGAACAAAGTAAACCTTGTTGCCGGTTCGCTCATATTCGGCACTATGCTTATTGGTCTATGGGCCATCTTTTCCTGGTTACCTACATGGGTGCAAACATTGGTTACTAACGGTGATGCACAAAAGCCAAGAGGCATTAGCATGATGATGATGGGCATTGGGGGCCTGGCTGGTGGATTTTTGTCTGGCTGGTTGTCTAATGCAATAGGACTACGCAAAACCCTGCTGCTTTGTTTTAGTGTGGCAGCCATTATGTGTTTCGTATTGTTCAAAACCAATACCGTGTTTTCAAGTATTGTTTATGTAGAAATATTGGTGGTTGCATTATTCTTTGGCATTAGCCAGGGAATATTGTCGGTATACATTCCATATTTATTTCCGGTTGGTGTACGTGGTACTGCCACAGGTTTCTGTTTCAATATAGGCAGGATATTAACTGCTGCCGGGGTATTGTTTGTAGGTGTATTGGTAACAGATCTTGGAGGCTACAGCAATGCGCTTTTTATTTTTTCACTGGTTTTTGTGATAGGATGGCTGGTTACATTTTTTGCAAAAGGAAAAGTCGCATCGGGTGAGGTATCAGCAGATTTGGCAGTTGATTAGTAGATCCGTTGCCTGGTAGTTTTAATGATGAACCCTGCAGTTGAACAAATATTAAGCATTGTTGCGTCGCACTCTTGTACTGTAAATCTTTATTCAACTCTGGCTTAAACTACTGTCATCTTGTAAATGGTATATCAGTTAGCATTTTAAAATAAGAAAAATTAAACAATGGCACATATACAAGTAGAAGAAGGCGTTCCTGGTATAAGAAGTTTGGTATTGTTCAGACCAGAAACCGGCAAACCTTTATATGAACTGGCGCAGGTATTATTGCGCGGAGAATCTTCTTTAACTGAAGCAGAACGTGAATTAATAGCAGCATATGTTTCCCATCGCAACAAATGTATTTTTTGCGGCAGCAGCCACGCCGCAGCAGCAAGATGTTTGTACGGTGATCAGAAGCATTTAGTTGACGAAACTTTAAATGACATGCAGCATGCAGGTATAAGCGAAAAATTGAAAACCCTGCTAAACATAGCTGGTAAAGTACAGATACTAGGCAAAGAAGTAAAGCCGGAAGATATTGCTGCAGCAAGAGAACAAGGTGCCACAGACAGGGAAATACACGACACGGTTTTAATTGCGGCTACTTTTTCTATGTTCAATCGCTATGTAGATGGATTGGCAAGTTTAACGCCCACTGATCCTGCTGTGTATGAGGCAATGGGTGAACGAATGAAAAACGGTTATGTATTACCACAACCGCAACAAGCAAAATAAAATTTTATTCCTCATCGTATTTCTCAACCAATAACCAATCAACTAATCAACCAATTATGGCATATATCAATTTAGGAAATGATCTTCCAGGCATCCGTGGTCCCATGGCATTCAGTCCGGAAACAGCAGCACATTTAAATGAGCTTGCAGAAATTCTATTGCATAGTGAAAACAATTCTTTAAGTCGCGGCGACAGGGAAATGATTGGAGCCTATGTGTCCTCACTCAATGATTGTTTCTTTTGTCAGAATGTACATGGCGCATTAGCGCAGCATTATTATCAATGCAGCATGCAGGATATTGACAAGATTAAACAGGATTATTTGCATGCACCCATTTCAGAAAATTTAAAAGCACTGTTAAGTATTGCCGGTAGTGTGCAGAAAGGTGGCAAGTATGTTACTGCTGCGCAAATTGAAGAGGCGAAGCAATTAGGCGCCACCGATAAAGAAATACACGATACGGTTTTAATAGCGGCAGCTTTCTGCATGTTTAACCGGTATGTAGATGGTTTAAACACTTGGGCGCCGCAGGATAGGCAAATGTATATAGACCGTGCGCCAATGCGGGCAGCAGAAGGTTATGCTGCAAGTAATCCGCATAGATAAATAAAAAGTAAAAATTCAAAATTAAAAAGGAAAAAAGACTAGCATTTAAAATATTCCAACACAAAGAACATAAAACATAACACACAACACTTAAAACTTGCATTATGCCATTTATAGATGTAGATCCTAATCTTCCCGGAATTCGTTCACTATTAGCTTTTAGCCCGGAGACTGCTGCGCCTATGGGTGCGCTGACCAACTTGTTGTTGCGCAGCAATGATGGTCTTAGCATGGCAGATCGTGAATTGATTGCCACGCATGTTTCTTATCTGAACGATTGTTTTTATTGCCAGCAATCGCACGGAGAAATTGCAGTCTGTTATTTAGATGGAAACAGAGACCTGGTAAACAAGGTTAAAACAGATTATCAACACGCAGATATTTCAGACAAATTAAAAGCATTGCTGTCTATTGCAGGTAGTGTGCAAAAAGGCGGCAAGTTTGTTCGGCAAGATCAAATTGATCATGCAAAAGAAATGGGTGCTACCGATAAAGACATTCATGACACCGTTTTAATAGCAGCAGCATTTTGTTTGTTTAACCGTTATGTAGATGGATTGGGTGCAAACACACCAACTGATCTTTCTACATATCCTCCCAGGGCAAAACAAGTTGCAGAACATGGATATGGTAATCATGTCTTCTCAAAAAATCAACCAGTATAATACTTGCTTTATTTTTTTTCAATTAAACCAAAAGATCAAAACTAAAATTGCAACCAATGAAAAAAAAGTTTTTCATTTTAGCAGGACTACTACTAACTGTTCTGCTACCAGATTTTCTTCATGCACAGTCAAAAACTGTCAGCGGAAAAATCACTGATAATAAAGGAAATCCTGTCCCCAACGTTTCCATTGTTGTACAAAAAACAACACAGGCCACCATTACAGACAGGGACGGAAAATTCAGCATTAATGCTCCTGAAAATGCGTCGTTAACTGTTAGTTCAATTGGATTTAAAACGCAAATTATAAGCGCATCAGCATTTAGCAATGGTGCCACTATTGCATTAGACGAAGATGTGGCCAGGTTGGATGAAGTAGTAGTAACAGGTCTTGCTACCAGCGTTAAAAGAAGAAACCTTGCCAATGCGGTAGCTACGATCTCTTCAAAAGAATTAAATGGCGTGGCACCTGCACAAACATTTGATGCGGCACTTAATGGAAAAATTCCTGGCGCTTATATCAATGCCAATAGTGGTGCGCCAGGTGGTGGCATTTCTGTAAAACTACGTGGCGTTACATCTGTTTTTGGAAATACACAACCGCTTTATGTTGTTGACGGCGTGTTTATAGATAATACTGCAACCTCTGCCGGTATTAATGCTATTACATCTTCTACAGCCGGTGGCGCACCTACGTCTTCGCAGGACAATCCATCAAGCCGTATTGCAGATATACGTGCAGAAGATATTGAGAATATAGAAATTTTAAAAGGCGCTTCCGCTGCAGCTATTTATGGATCTAAAGCTGCAGCAGGTGTTGTCCTCATTACTACTAAAAAGGGTAAACAAGGAAAGACACAGCTCACTGTTTCGCAGGATCTTGGTTTTATTAAAGTGAGAAAACTGTTGGGTGTTCGTGAGTTTACAGCAGACAGAGCGGCAAGTTTATCAAGCGATCCTGCTACCAGTGCCGCGTTAAGTGCACAGTATACCGCTGCAAAAGCTGCCGGTAAAATTTACGATTATGAAAAAGAAGTTTTCGGCAATACCGGCTTTGCAAGAAACACTGTAGTAAGCATGAGCGGTGGTAGCGAGAGAACAGGTTTTTATTTTTCAGCTTCACAAAAAGATGAAGGGGGCATTGTAAAAAATACCGGCTACCGCAACAGCAGCGTTCGCCTTAATTTAGATCATCGCTTAACGGATAATATAAAAATTGGTATTAGTACCAATTATATCAATTCATCTGCAGACAGGGGATTAACAGGCAATGATAATGCAGGCGTTACATTTGGTATTGCATTGTCTTCTACACCATCGTTTGCAGAATTGCATCCGGACGCACAAGGCAATTATCCCAATAACCAATTTGCAGCAAGCAATCCATTACAGACCATTGCGCTGATGAGAAACAATGAATCTGTAAACCGCTTTATTACCGGCATTAACCTGGATGCGATTTTGCAAAAGAGTAATAAAAGCACAACAAGGTTTATTGCAAGAGGCGGTTTTGATTTCTATAACCTTGAAACAAATGCATTATTCCCCAGCAATCTGCAGTTTCAATCTGTAGCAAAAGGTACTTCTGTACAAGGGTTCACCAAAAACCTTAACACCAACTTTATTGCTTCACTTGTAAATGTGTTTACTGCTTCAGATAAATTATCGTTTACAACATCTGCAGGCCTTACACAGGAAACAGGTGATTACAACAACCTGTTGAACGTAGCAACACAAATCATATCTGGTCAGTCAAATGTTGATCAGGCAGGTGCGTTGAATGCAACACAGTTCAGAACAAAATTCCAGAACAACGGCATCTTCGTGCAGGAAGAAGCAACCATAGCAGATGCGATACTTTTAACTGCCGGTGCACGTTTCGACAGATCTTCCAACAACGGAGATCCTGCAAAATATTATGTTTATCCAAAAGCAGGTCTTTCATGGAACCTAACGCGGATGGGCATTATAAAAGAAGGATTCTTCGACAACGTGAAATTGCGTGCTGCATACGGACAGGCAAACAATGTGCCTGCATATGGCAGCAAATTC
The DNA here is from genome assembly GCA_047602295.1 of Chitinophagaceae bacterium. GTDB lineage: Bacteria > Bacteroidota > Bacteroidia > Chitinophagales > Chitinophagaceae > JACMLD01. The sequence goes on from JASGHP010000001.1 coordinate 2,033,982, forward strand.
ACGTCACTGGTTGTATCTAATATCACTGGCAATCCTGGTGTGTTGATTGGTACTTCAGAAGGTTCTCCTTCTATTAAACCAGAGAGACAAACAGAGCTGGAAGCCGGTATTGATTTCAGTGTGTTGAAAGGAAAGCTTTCTTTTCAACTTACTTACTATAATAAGAACGTGTATGATTTCTTAATGCAAAACAGCTTGCCTTCATCTTCTGGTTTTACCACCCAATGGGTAAATGCAGGCAACCTGCGCAACCGTGGTGTGGAATTGGGCTTGAGTGCAAGGCCCATTTCTACCAAAACAATTACCTGGAACACTTCTTTAAATTTCTGGTTAAACAGATCATTGGTTACCAAACTAACCATTCCATCTGTGCCACAAGGTTCTTTTGGTTATGTACTCGGTTCGTTCCAGATACAGCAGGGGCAATCTGCTACGCAAATACTGGGTCTTAACGGACAAGGCGTTGGTAAATTGGGCGATGCAGAACCAAGATTCCAAATGAATACGTATAATGAAGTAACATTCAAAAACAGGTTAAGCCTTCGCTTCCTGTTGCATTGGAAACAAGGGGGGCAGAATGTAAACCTTACTACACTGCAAAATGATTTTGGCGGCACCAGTGTAGATTTTGATAAGGTAACTAATAAAGCTGGTTTGCCAGATGGTATTTACCGTATTTCCCAGGTAGGAACAACTGCAGCAATGTTTGTACAAAACTCTGGTTACCTCCGTTTGCGTGAGATAGGCGTGTACTATACATTCCCGCAATTGCAATCAGTGAAATTTATTAAAAGTATAAGGGCTGGCGTTTCGCTCAACAACTATCTCACCATTACCAAATACAAATCATACGATCCTGAAGTTTCGAATTTTGGTACTGGTTTCTCTACCGGTGTAGATGTAGATCCATATCCGGCTACCAAACGTGCAGACTTCCATCTTTCAATAGAATTTTAATTAAGTACATCTTTTTAAATGAATGAAAAGACTATTTAAAAAACACGAAATGAAAAAGACAATCATTATAAATTTTATATTTCTTGCAGCATTGAGCATTTGCTTTAGCTCATGCAAAAAAGATTACGGCAACCTGAACAGCCCAACTGTTGAGGACTTTTTAAAGAATGCCACAAAAGATCAATTAAACAATCTTGTAAGCGGTACAGAATCTGGCATGCGCAATGTGCTGAATTTTTATTTGGATGATATTGGCACTATTGGAAGAGAAGGTTATCGTTTTTCCGGTTCAGAGCCAAGATATGTAACGGACCTGCTGGGCGCAAATGCCGCTACCTTAAGCAGCAGCAACTTTTACATTACTCAACCGTGGGCTGCACGTTATCGTGCGGTGAAGAATTGCAATGTGCTGATACAGGCTGCTACCAATTCTACCAGTATAACAGCAGCGCAGAAAAGCGGTTATCTTGGCTTCGCAAGAACCATAAAAGCTTACCAGCTTTTGTTGAACTTAAATCTTACTTATACCAACGGCATTCGCGTAAATGTTTCAGACCCTGATCATTTAGGTCCTTTTGTTAATTACACAGATGGATTGACTGCTGTTGCTTCTTTGTTGGATTCTGCAAAAACAGATCTTACTACCGGTACTGTTGCATTTACGTTGGCAGGCTTTGCCGGTTTCAGTGATGCTGCCGGCTTTCTTACATTCAACCGTGCATTGGCAGCAAGGGTAGCTGTTTATCAGCAAAAGTGGGACAATGCGCTGGCGGCTTTGAATGAATCTTTCTTTGGATTGAATAAAAGTTTTACAGCTGGTCCTTCACATGTATTCAGCACAGGTTCCGGCGATCAACTGAACCCTATGTTTATACCGCAAAACCAAACGGGTGAAATAAGAGTGGCACATCCATCATTTGCAACTGATATAGAAGCCAATGATGACAGGATTGGTAAAGCCACTTTGCGTACAGCAACAGCATCTTTGAATGGTTTGTCTTCCAACAGGGATGTATGGGTTTATACTTCAAGCACTGCAGCTATGCCTATCATTCGCAATGAAGAACTGATTCTTATTTATGCTGAAGCGAACATACAAAAGAACAATCTTTCTGATGCGGTAACGGCCATCAACATAATAAGAAACGGTCATAATTTGCCAAACTATAGCGGTGCTTCCACACAGGCCGCACTTACCACAGAAATGCTTAAGCAAAGGAGATATTCGTTATTTTACGAAGGGCATCGCTGGTTGGATATGCGTCGTTACAATTTGCTGGCACAATTGCCCATAGACAGAACCGGTGATGATGTGTGGGACAAATTTCCATTGCCTGTATCAGAGCAATAAAGGATGGTCTTCAAAAAAATAATTTGTATGAAACGTTTCATTTTAGTTATCGGTTTGTTGTTGCTGTTTGCTGCAGAAATAGCAAGGGTTTATTTTATCATGCCTTTTCCTGGAAGCCAGCAATCAGACAGCATTGGATTTGCGTACTGGCTGGGGAGAAATATTGGCTGGCTAAGAATTGTATTGATTCTATTGATTGCAATACCATTGATACAAACCTTTACGCAAAAGAAAATGTGGAAGAAGATTGTATTGAGTCTTGTACTCATTTTGTATGCAGTCATTTTTTATTTTTTCAATTTCCGGTTTGAAGCAGACAAAATGTTTTATCAGCCAAAGCATAAAAGTTTTGCTACCGCATCATCATCCGGTGCAGATACAGTGCTTGTCATTGGCGTTGCTATTAATGGTGAAGCAAAAGCATTTCCCATTCAAATCATCGGTTATCATCACCAGGTAAGGGATAGCATTGGCAATACGCCCGTTATTGTTACCTATTGCACAGTTTGCAGAACCGGCAGAGTGTTTAGTCCATTTGTAAATGGCAAACTGGAAACCTTTCGTTTGGTAGGCATGGATCATTTCAATGCTATGTTTGAAGATGCTACTACCAAAAGCTGGTGGCAACAGGCAACTGGTGTGGCTGTGGCCGGACCACTGAAAGGACAAGCACTTGCAGAAATACCTTCTCAGCAATTGGCTTTGTCTGCATGGATGCGCTTGTATCCAAACACCGTAGTGTTGCAACCTGATAGTTCTTTTAAAAAGAAATATGCAGGTTTGGATAATTATAACAAAGGCACCATTAAAGGTTCGCTGGAAAAAAGAGATTCTGCATCCTGGCAATTTAAATCTTGGGTAGTGGGTGTATCGCATAATAAAGCTGCAAATGCATACGATTGGAATGATCTGGTAAAAAGAGAATTGATACAGGATTCTTTGCCAGGCACACCAATACTACTTGTACTTGAAAACGATGCTGTTTCATTTCATGTTTGGGAAAGAAATGTAAACAACCAGACATTGCACTTTCAAAAAAATAAAGTGCAGGATAATCTTACTGATATTGAAACCAAATCAACCTGGAACATGAATGGCTTGTGTACAGATGGCCCCTTAAAAGGCAATCAATTAAAAACTGTAGCTGCTTACCAGGAGTTTTGGCATTCATGGAAAAACTTTCATCCGGCTACGAGTAAGTATGAGTAGGAAGGTAGATTAATTGATTTAAAGCCCGTGGCAATTTAATGCTGCGGGCTTTTTTATAACTTATAACGTCACTTTCCAAATCTTGGGCATCTGGTTTGACGTGCATCTGATTTTCTGCTATTCAGCAAACCTGTGTAAGAAAGTGTAAGTTCAAAACCACCTCTGTATTGCGAAGCCACGGAAAGTTTGCTGATGTTTACATCATAGCTGGCACCTATCTTAAACTGTGTCATTTGCAATTGTATAACAGGTATAATAGCATCATCATATCGATATAAAACACCAAAGCCAATAGTGGTTTGTTCATCACCCAAAACATACAGATCGTGGTTATACAATAAACCAGCCTGAAATGTGCTTATGCCTACGGGATTAAATCCATCTCCAAATTGTTTGAAATAGTCTGCGTAAATAGTTACTTGATCTTCATCACTGGTAGGCATTTTAAGGCCACCATTTAATGCAAGCTTTTTGTTGAGCGTTATTTTATTTTTATCGAAGAAGCCAACCTGCGGCCGCGTAAGATGAAACATGCCTGCGCCAATGTAATAATCAATATCATCTCGCATAACTCCATTATAACTGATACCCGCCGATAAGTCGAAATAATTTACATTGGTATTATTAAAAACCTGTGCAGAAGCTGGCATAATACTAAAAGTGCCATTGCTGCCAGCTACAAACTGATCGTCCAACACCAGTTTGGTAGGATCGAACTTTTGTTGTCTTAAACCGCCTATGACACCCAATGAGAGATAAGAGTTTTTTTCGCCACTCAATGGAAGGCTGTAATTAATAGCGGGGAGTATTTGCGTAGTACTAAAAGATGAAGTGCCGGCAATGTCCCGCATCAGTTGTAATCCAATTGTTAGATTATCGTCGGGCACAACTTCAAGCGGCAACTTGATTTCTGTGCTTAAGCTAAAAGTGCGATAAGGTACTGTAACACTCTGCCATTGGTTTCTATAGGATGCAGTGAATCGCATATCACCTGTAAAGATGCCGGCTAGCGCAGGGTTGCGTAAAAAAGGTTGTTCGTAAAACTGCGAGAAGCCAACATCCTGTGCATGTGTTAAGCAACTTAGGTGCAATGTTATCATCAATGCACAAATAAACTTCGCAACTATGGTTGTTTTTGCTTTGATCATAGTAAAGTTACATTGCCTTTATAAGAATAAGGTATTCCGTTTTCACAAATCACATCAGCTATGTAGATATAAACGCCTGGGTCGGCCAGTTTGCCATTGATGCGCCCATCCCATCCATATTCCGGGCTATTGGGTGGAAAGTTGGTGCGTTCAAAAAGCAGTCTTCCCCAGCGATTGAATATCCTGAAAGATTTTACTGAAGCAATGCCAGATGCACGTACAGTTAGTTTGGTATTGCCAGCAATATTGCCTGTTGGTGTAAATGCATTGGGTATAAATAATTGAGAGCTTTCGCAAAGTACTTTAACGCAGAATCCTGCTGTGTCACTGCAACCATAGATATTGGTTACTTTAAGATTGTAACAAACATTGTTTTTGATGGTAATGATTGGGTCTCCACAAACGGAATCATTGCATTTCACATCTGCGGATGGTGTCCATTCATATTTTTTCATTGGTAAAACGCCTGGCAGGGTTGCATTGATTATTACTGCATTTGGTTTTAATAGATAACCAGCAGGAAGTGTAAGGCTGTCTTGCGCAAATTTTACAATGGGGTAATCGCCAATTTGTATCAGTGTGTCTTTTGTGGTAACGCAACCCGTTTGCGGAGAAGTTACTGTTACTGTATAAATGCCTGCATCTTGTATAACAACTTTTGGTATGCCTGCATTTGATGTATTCACAGGGAAACCTGCACCCGGTCCCTTCCATTCATAATTAATGGCGCCATTTCCAGGCATTGAACTATAAGCTTGCAAAACCAATGCATCGCCAATACACAAAGGATTGCGTGTAGAAATGATTGGTTTGCTAGGCGATTGCTTTATCTGCACCTGGAAGCTGGCGGGTGACGAAACACAATTGTTTTGTATAGCGTACACTACATAAGTGCCTGCATCATTCATGCTGGCAGAAGGAAAACTGACAACTGTATTTGTTGTAGTATCAGGGTTGGGGCCGAATGCTGGTCCTGCCCAAACATAATTAACGATGCCGGTTTGCGTACTGGTAGCAGAACTGGCCGTAAGATTTAATATTGTTTCACTGCAAATAGGTGGGTTATAACCAGCAACCGGCTGTGCTGGCGGATTGGGATCTGTCAACACAAATACATCTGGAATTTTTTGCGAAAGACAGCCGCTGGTTTCAACATAAATATTTGAATAGGTGCCGCCCGACAATGGTACTTTAATCTGTCCATTGGCATTTGTACTATCAAACATGCTAAATGAAGTCTGGAATTTATTGTAATGCACATATAAATGTTCGTTTGGTATAGGGTTGCCGTTTAGATCAAGCACATTCAGAATAATAGAGCCAGAAGGCAAGCCACAGGAAGTTGGGTTCGTATATGATGCACTGGTAATTTTAGCTGTTGGATGAACGATGACAGGCATTTTTGTTCGTGGACTTTCGCAACCATAGCTATTGGTTTGTGTTGCATAATAAACATACTGCGCAGGATTGTTTGTGCCTATCACCGGCGCAGCATTTTGTAAAACGAAATTTGCATCGTACCATTTTACTGTGTTGCCTGCAGCAGGCGTTGCAGTTAATGCTACCGGAGTAGCGCCCATACAAAAATGAAAAGTATCTGGCTGCAATGCAGGCGGTATGGGGTTTACCTGTATCGTTATATTATAAGGTGCACCTGCGCAAGGATTAGAGGATGGATTTGTTGGTGTAACTCTTATAGTTAAGGTTTGCGGGTTGCTGCCTGTATTGATAAATGAAAGCGATATTACTGCATTGTTGCCAGCAGCCGATCCGGTGCTTGTGCCACTAACGCCTGCCGGCAATGCTCCAACTAACGCCCATGAATACACTGTATTTGGTACAGTGGATATTGGTGTGTAAGAAGCTGTTCCTCCTGAACAAATAGATTGAGATGGATTTGCAAAACTTAGTACAGGGCTGTCATCTATTTGTACAGTAGTACTGGTTTCAAAACCGGGACAAGGTGCGGATGCTGCGATAGTGTATTTAACGGTATAAACTCCCGGTGTGCTTAATGAAGGGTTTATTGCACCAGTTGTTGGATTGATGGATAAACCACTACCAGCGCTGTAAACACCGCCGGGATTGCCAGTTGCTGTAACTGTTTGTGGTGTGCTGTTTGCTTTGCAATAAGGTGAACCAGCATAATTAATAGTTGCTGTTGGGGCTTTGCTGATAGTAATGGTTGTAATTGTATTAATGCTGGCGCAGGGGCCGGAAGCTGGCACAGTATAAGTAATGGTGTATTGTCCTGGCGTTGCCCCCGATGGTGTAATTGTTCCTGTAGCAGCATTAATAAGAAGTCCCGTGGCTGGCGAAATTGTATAGCTGCCACCAGTAGTTCCTGTAAGTGTTGCGGCTATTGGCGGATTGGGTGTTTGCGCATTATCTGTAACATTACATAGCAATGTTGGACTATAAGCAATGCTTGCTGATGGTGCCTGCACAATTGTAACATTAGCTGTTGTTTTAAAGCCGGGGCAGGGTGCGGAAGGTGCAATCTCGTAGGTAATTGTATAAGTGCCCGGCGTACTTTGCGATGCTGCTATAGCACCTGTTGTTGCATTAATGCTAAGTCCACTCGTTGAACTATAACTGCCGCCCGTTGTACCTGTCAATACTACCGGCGTTGAATTATTGCTGGTGCAAATAGATGCCGGGTAACTTATTGTGGCTGCAGGCGTGGCATCTACAATAACTTTTGCTGAGACGGTATAGTTGGGGCATCCACCTGTACCGAGTATAGTATAGTTAATAGTGTACTGACCGGGAGTAGCACCTGCAGGTGTTATTGTTCCGTTTGATGCATTTACAGTTAAGCCTGTTGCCGGTACAACTGAGAAGCTGCCACCTGCAGTTCCTGTTAATGTTACTAATACTGGCGGATTGGGCGTTTGCGCATTATCTGGTGCATTGCAAAGATTGGTGATGCTATAAGAAATTGTAGCCGATGGTGCTTGTGTTATTGTAATGTTGGCAGTAGTTGTAAAACCAGGACATGGGCCTGATGGCTGGATAGTATAGGTTATCACATAATTGCCGGGTGTGCTTGTGCCTGGGTTAATGACGCCGGTAGTAGCATTAATAGTTAATCCTGTTGTTGAACTGAAGCTTCCGCCATTGCTGCCTGTTACCTGTGGTGTTGCCGCAGCAGTAGAAGTACAAACTGCAGCGGGATAAGTTACTGATGCAGTTGGAGAGCTGTTAACTGTAACAGTGGCTGTGGTTGAAAAATTAGCACATCCTCCTGAGCCTGCAATGCTGTACCTGATTGTATAAGTTCCTGCTGTTGCTCCGGAAGGATTGATTTCTCCTGTTGTTGTATTCACTTGTAAACCAGTTGCGGGTGTTACAGAGAATACACCGCCGGTTGTACCTGAGAGTGTTACTTGTACCGGTAAGTTTGGCGTACTGGCACTGTTAACTACGTTACAAAGATTTGTATTAGCATAAGAAATAGTAGCAGATGGCGCCGCATTTACCGTAACAGTAATTGATGCTCTCGGACTTTCACCGCAACTGCTGCTCTGGCTCACATACCAGGTAGTGGTGCCGGGTGTTGTTGTGGAAGGAACAGGAGCCGTTGATGATCCTGTTCCACCTGTAGCACTTGTATACCATAATAATCCACTGCCCGTTGCCGTTAGTGCCGGTGCAGTTTGGTTTTGACAATAAGTAAGCGGTGATACAACAACTGGTGCATTGGCAATATCATTTACATTTACAACGATGGCTGCTCTTGGTCCTTCACAGCCAGTGGTGGTTTGGCTTACATAATAAGTGGTACTGCCCACTGCAGTTGTTGATGGAGTTGGTGCAGTGGAGCTACCTGCACCTCCTGTAGCAGTTGTATACCATAATAACCCGGAGCCTGTTGCAGTGAGCGGGCTGGCAGATTGATTTAAACATAGCTGAACTGGTGAGGTTACTGTTGGAGTAGTTGGCAATGCATTTACTGTAACGGTGATGGGCACCCGCTGGCTTTCGCAACTTCCTCCAATTGTTTGGCTTACATAATAGGTGACTGAGCCAACATTTGCAGTTGAAGGTGTAGGCGCTGTTGCAGAACCAACACCTCCGGTAGCAGACGTGTACCACAACAAGCCATTGCCGGTTGCAGTAAGCGGTGTGGCTGCTTGTCCTTTGCAATATGTAACGGGTGATGTAACGGTTGGTAATGGCGATGTTGCCAACACGGTGATTTGTTTTGATTTTATATCACTGCCGCAACTAATATTGTTGGCGCTGAGCGTAACTGTGTAAGTGCCTGCGGTAGCATAGGTGTGGCAAGGTTGCACACTATTTACAGTGGATGTTCCATCGCCAAAATCCCAGGTAAAGTTTGTAGTAGTGCTACAAGTGTTGCCGCTATAACCATTGATGGTGTTGTTGACAAAACAAATCTGTGTATTTACGCAATTTGGGCCAGGAACCGTAAAATCAACGGTTGGCTTTTTGCGAATAACAATCTGATTGAGTGTATAGGTAGTGGTAAAGCAGCCATTCTTTGCCTGAAGTGTAGCCGTATAATCAGGCGTTGGGCAGGATGATGTATTATATGTGTGGGAAAGCAGGTAAGTAATATTAGTTGCACTTAAGGGTTGATTCAATGTCTGGAGAGGAGTGCCATCACCAAAATTTACAATGTAGGTGGTACCAGCAGAATTATTGAACCAGTTACCAATTTGAAATTGAATAGAAGATGGTGTACACAAGCCGGTAGTAGAAGTACTGGTAGTAAAACTGCCTATTGGGTTTTGGCCGTTATAAAATATTTTGGTACCGGTTCTCTTGCAACCATTGGGTGGGGTGATGGTAAAATTGATAGTAAAATAACCTTGCGAATTATATGTATGGGTGGTTGTTGAACCAATCGGCCAATCATTTTGAGAAAACGCTGTAGTGCCATCACCCCAATCTATACTATAGCTGCTGCCACTAACAGTTTGCGAGGATGAATTGCTAACCGTAAGCTGGTAAACAGCATTGCCATTACAATTGGTAAATGGATCGGTTGCACCAACATGTATTAGATCAGGTATTGGCGCAGGCTTTATAGTTAAAGAACCGGTAGCATTAGTAGTACCGCTTGCATTGGTAACACTAACATTTCCACTTGTAGAAACATCAGGAACGTTTGCTGTAATTGTATTGTCGTCAACAACGGTTATGGAATTGGTGCTAAGCGTGCCTAACACTACAGAAGTTGCACCGGTAAAATTTGATCCCTTTATTGTTATCTGTTCGCCCTGGCATGCAGGGTTTGGAGAGAAACTGGTTATTGTCGGTGCCTGTGCAATTAGCGTTTTCGCAAAGCACGATAAAAGAAATACAAGTGCAGTGTAAAAAAAACTTTTCTTTAAATAAGCAGTTGAAACAAATTCAAACATAGAATTTGGTAGTTGGAAGGTTTAATGGGTTTTATTGTAATGCTCTTTTGAAAGCATTTAAATCTCTTCCAAAAGATAAGCAATTTTTACTATATAAAATCGCCTTTGATAATTGTTGACATAGAAACTTTTGGCGAATTTCTGCCTGTTGGAAAAATAGAAAGGGGAATTATTGAAATAAAACTGATTCCTGCACTGTCAAACAATTGTCGTTGGTTCTGGTGTGGTTATTTCTTAATCAAACAAAATTATAATTAAATTACTGTTGCATTAGGAACGAAATACTAACGATTATGTACAGGAGAGCCTTTCTTAAACAATCCGGTTTGCTGGCCGGTGGTTTTACATTAGCGAGACCATCTTTTGCAAGTAAGAATTTTATTGAGACACCGACTGCTGATACACCCTGGTTTGGCAAGGCTATGCGTTGGGCACAATTGGCATTTGTGGAAACAGATCCGGGTCATTACGATCCGGATTTCTGGCTTGCCTATTTTAAAAAGATTCATGCAGATGGAGCATTGCTGAGTGCAGGAGGTGTGGTTGCTTTTTATCCAACAAAAATTCCATTGCATCACAGAAGTAATACAATGGGAGACACAAATCCGTTAGGTTATTTAGTAGAAGGCTGCCGTAAAATGAATATGTCTGTGGTGTTGCGCACAGATCCACATGCAGCAAGACAAGATGTATATGATGCGCACCCGGATTGGATTGCTGTAAAAGCAAATGGCGAGCCTTATCGCCATTGGGCCAACCCAGATCTATGGGTAACCTGTGCATTGGGCCCATACAATTTTGAGTTTATGACCAGCGTGAATAAAGAGATCATGGAATCGTTTAAACCCGATGGCATTTTTTCAAATCGCTGGTCGGGGCAAGGCATGTGTTATTGCAAACACTGTACAGAAAATTTTCGCAATTACGCAGGTATGGATTTGCCTAAAACCAATGACAGGTTTAACCCGGTATACATCAAATACAATGAATGGCGGATAGAACGTTTAAAAGAGCTTTGGTTTTTATGGGATGCTGAAATCAGAAAACAAAATGCCGGCTCGCGTTTTATACCCAATGGCTTCCCGGATAAAATACTAACAGGTAAAAATGCTGATTTCTTTTTTGCCGATCAGCAGGCGAGGCGGGGAGTAATACCACCCTGGTCTAATGCAAAAGGCGCAAAAGAAACACGTGCCACGTTGGGCATGAAGCCACAGGTAGGAATTTTTAGCGTGGGTATAGAAGAAGAATACCGTTGGAAAGACTCTGTACAAACAGAACCTGAGTTACGGATATGGGTAGCCGAAGGTGTTGCAAATGGATTGTTGCCTTGCTTTGTAAAGTTTGGCGGCGTGTTGTATGATAAGCGGTGGCTTGAGCCTGTTAGCGATATTTATCAGCGTTATTATAAAGCGGAAAAATACCTGCGCAACACTGCCTGTATGGCAAGGGTTGGCATGCTGTATTCCGAACAAACCGACAAGCGCTACGGCGGCAAGCCCTGGCAGGAAAACAGCCATGACCATGCTAACGGTATGTATCATGCGCTGGTAGAAGCACGCATACCATTTGAAATGGTAAATGACAAGTTGCTCGATGCAGACAATCTTAAGTCATATAAATTATTGGTGCTACCCAATATTGCTGCGCTGTCCGATGAGCAATGCAATCAACTGAGACGGTTTGTGCAACAAGGAGGAAGCCTAGTGGCCAGTTTTGAAACTTCTTTGTACAATGAAGAAGGTGTGCAAAGAAAAGATTTTGGATTAGCGGATGTATTCGGCGTTTCATTTAACAATAAAGTGGAAGGACCGATGCGCAACAGCTATCTTAAAATAAAAAAGGATGGCGCTACACAAAGTTTTCATCCTGTTACAAAAGATTTAGAAAATGCCTATCGTATCATCAATACTGTTTACCAGGTAGATGTTGTGCCAAAGGAAAATTTTCCTTCTCCCGTTACGCTGGTTCCTACTTATCCTGATTTACCTATGGAAGATGTGTACCCGCGCACAGAAGATACCAGTCTGCGTGAAATATACCTCCATGAGATAGGGAAGGGGCGTGTTGTGTATATTCCGGGTGATATCGATCGTTCTTTCTGGCAGATGATGAACAACGATCATGGAAAACTTTTACGCAATGCATTTGAATGGGCATTAAATGAGAAGCCGATTGTAAAAGTGGAAGGCCCGGGAGTAATAGATGTAAGCGTGTGGCGGCAACAGCAATCAATGACAGTACACTTGGTAAACCTAACTAACCCCATGATGATGAAAGGGCCTTTCAGGGAGTTGATCCCAGTAGCTGCAACTGTTCATATACAAGTACCAGCGAGCAAGAATGTAAAATCGGTACAATTATTAATGGCTGCCACAAAGCCGGCGTTTACAATCAGCAATGGCGAGGTGTTGATAAAAGTGCCGATAATAACTGACCATGAAATAATAGCATTGGATTTTGCATGAGATAATGATGAAAACAAAACAGACAGCCCGGAAGATAAATTTTAACGCAGGTCTTGAACTGGTTGCTTTAAAGAGCGTTATAATGGTTTTGTATTTAACAAATAGCTTAAAATAAATCTGAAAAACATTTTGCTAAAAGTTGAAAACACTTATCTTTGCCGTCCCTTAACGGGGATGGATTGGTGGGAGGTCGCGGGTTCGAGTCCCGTCCAGTCCGCAAATAAAAGTTCTTTAAAATAATTTATCAATATTTGATATAAATTTTTGGATTGGTAGTTCAGTTGGTTAGAATGCCGCCCTGTCACGGCGGAGGTCGCGGGTTCGAGTCCCGTCCAGTCCGCAAGTAGCCTCACGAAAGTGGGGCTTTGTTGTTTATGGCCTATTATGTTTATATTATTCAAAGTGAAGCAAACAATAGCTTCTATAAAGGTTTTTCAGAAAATCCTTCGCAAAGAATTATTCAACACAACGCAGGTGAGACTTACAGTACAAAGCATCTTGTTCCATGGAAATTGATTTATGTGGAAGAAATTCCGTCAAAAAAAGATGCATTGATTCGGGAAAAGAATTTGAAGAAGGCTACTCGTGAAAGAATTATTGCATTGCTGAATCACCCAAAGAACATTGTACAGCGATTTATTTGAAAGCACCCGTTAATTCAGTTGATTAAAATGCTTCCCTGTCATCCCCACAGCATTGTGGGGAAGGGTTCGAATCCTCCCCACAATGCTGTGGGGACAGCAGCCTCACGAAAGTGGGGCTTTGTTGTTTATGGCTTATTATGTTTACATACTTCAAAGTGAAAAAGGCTACTCTTATTACAAAGGCTTTTCTGAAAATCCATTACAGCGGTTAGATCAACACAGCAACAAAGAATCTTTTTACACCGCAGCTAAAGCACCTTGGAAGATTGTATACCTGGAAATATTACAAACTAAACGAGAGGCTCTCATCAGAGAAAAAGCATTAAAAAAATATTCTCGCTCCCAAATTCAACTATAATTGATATGAGAAGTAATTCATTATATATCCGCCAGAAAAAAACTGGCGGAAGGATTGTGATTCCCCTACTCAAACAATCTGCCAGCATTTTCTCTGAATTGTTTGCCAGCAATAGCACACTAAGTCCTAATCCCGAATTTGATCAAAATATAAAAACAATCGGAAGACTAGGTGGCATTTACGAATTAATTACTTTTAGTCATAAGAAAGGAACGACTATAGTTGAAACAACAAAAGCAAAACCCGAAAAATTATGGCCAACAAGGCATGTGCTTTACATTTATGATTACTCTTTTTATTAACCAACCTGGTTATTGATTGTTATATTTAGCACTGGTTGGATTATGATAGCATCAAGTACGGGAAGCTAAAACCGTATAAGATGTGTTCTCAGCTTTATTTTTCTTTGGAATGATATAAAGACTATACTGTCTCAATAGACAATCGGTAATTATCTATTATCCACCAAGACCCTTTTTTTACATGGGTTACGTTTACGTAATCCTTTTGTTTTTTACGCCGTTTTACATCCAATAGATTAAATATAAAAGCCTTTGTAGGTTCAACTTTTAAAAACTTTTTCATTTTCAGTATAAAACAAGAAGCCCCGGTCAATTGCCGGGGCTTCTAGCGTTATCTGTATTATAATTCCTCCCTATCTTTTGATAACTATTTTGTGTACTTCACTTCCCTGGTTGCCTTCTATGCTCAGGGCGTATGTTCCCGCAGGAAACTTGTTTACAAGTATCCTGTTACTGCCGGTGTTTAGCAACTGTGTCACCAGCGTTTGTCCCAACGCATCAGTAAGTGTAGCAATTTGCTTACCTGCTGCTGGTTGCGCTGCGATAACAACATTTACCACATCATTGGCGGGGTTTGGATAAACCTGGATACTGCCGTTACCACAGCTTATGTTTAAACCAATGGTTTTACTGTATCCAAAACGGCCGTCGATGTCTACCAACTTAAGGCGGTAGTAAGCTTTACCAGCGGGAGCCTGGTGCGTGGCGCTGTAACTACTGTTGCTGCCGTTTGCGTTTACGGTTTTTACAGCACTGAAATTAAGGCCGTCTGCGCTGTATTCAACAATGTAGTTTTTAAAATTGGTCTCCTGCGCTACACTCCAGTTAAGATTAGCCTGACAGGAAGTGGCCGTGCCGCTAAACGATAACATTTGTACAGGCAAGGTTGCCACTACGCTGATAGTGCGGTCTGCATTATCGTCTGTTGTTACAGTGTTGCCCACAAAACTACCCTGTAGGGCAACGTACGCATTATTGATTGTTACCGGTGCCGGGCCACCGATTTTTTTACCCGTTACTGAGTAAGTAACGAGGTATTCATCCTGCGGGGCGTCTATTGTGTTAGCTAACATGCCTTGATGGTCTCTTAACACAATTACCAAAGTTGTTCCCGAAACCGTTCGGCTGTATTCATACAAACCAGTGGTTGCAGTGCCTGCAGGCGGCATGAAATTGCCTGGGCTAACATCTAACAGGTCAAAGGGTAGGTTGATGGTCCACTCCTCTTTTTCAGCGGGAATAGGATCATCTCCGTTGTTGCCCAACTTAAAGGTCAACGTAGCGCCACCGTTTAGCGGAACCGGGTCCGCACTCGTGGTAACACCTGAGCACAGCGGGTTTGCCGCCTGGTTTTGTGCCTGCCCGAAAGCCCCGGAAAACACAAGGCAAACAAGCAGCATCAGCATCACCATTTTAAAGTTATGTTTCATTTTAAATTGATTTTTGATGTTTATAATCCGGCAACAATTCTTGAATAAGAGTTATTCAAACTGTTGCTGTCATATGTTTTGGTAGCATCTCCAAAAATGCTGACAGTAATATTACCCGAGCTTGCACCCGCTTTTTCTATCCTTGTTACCGTCAAACCTATCAGTGAGAAGCCACCTGCTTTGATGTTGGCACCAGGCACCATCCTCAGTGAAATAGATGTTGCTGTTGGCGTGCCAACCACCTGCCAGTTGCTATTGTTTACGGTTACAGCGGCAAGTCCAGCCGGGGTTGCTACTGATTGGGTGCTGTTGTAGGTAGACAATTGATATCCTACCGGAACAGTTATCCTGATTGCAGCAATTCCGCTGGCTGTGGCTACATTATTTATCTCATCTATTTCTACTACAAAATCCTTTGAAGTATTAGTGATAAATGAGTTGTCGCCCAACCTTATAGCCGGTGTTAAATCCGGTGCGCTGAATGGCAATACTGTAACATGTAGTGTAGCCATTGCACATGCCTGTGGTGTTCCATTATCGCATGTATTGTATGGCAGGTCTACTGTGCCAACAAAACCACTGGTTGGTGTGAATGTATAGCTACCGTCGGTGTTTAGTATAAACCTTCCTCCCGCTGTGATGATGTTCTGCGGTGTTACCGTTTGTTTATCACCCTGCGGGTCACTGTCGTTTGTTGACACATTACCTTTCGCAATAGAGCCATACGGCGTTACCACATAATCATCTACAGCTACAGTTGTATTTACTGCACCTGCAGGAGTAACGGTAATGATTACACTGGCAGTTGCACACAAACCACTCGGCGTTTCACAAACCTGGTAAGTAAGTGTATCGTTGCCCACAAAATCCTGTGCCGGTGTATAAGTAATCGTTCCGTCTGCATTCACATCTGCTCTTGCACCGGTATTTACACCAGTAATGTTCGTTGGCAGACCTAATACGCCACCTGGATTACCCGGACCATCGTTGTCTTTCACACGAACTGTTACCGGAGTATTCACCTTCGTGGTAGCCAAATCAAGATTTGCTACCGGCGGGTTGGTACCTATAGTAGGATCTGTAACCGTAATCACCAATGGAATTTTAGGACAAGGAGCAGCCTGACCTGGTACGCAAACCGGAACAAGGTAAGTGTACACACCTGGCTTGTCTGTAGTGAATGTATATTTTCCATCTGGTCCCATGCCAATTTGAGGATGAGCATCTGATGGACCGCCTGTTGGCGTGCCCGGATCTCCATACTGTGTACCTGCTGGCACTACGTCATTAGTGCTTACATTACCAGGTATCAGTAAATTAACCAAGCCTACGTTTACGTCTGGTACCAATTTTATTGGCGCCTGTGGTTGAACCACTACGTGCAGCGTTGCCATTGCACATGCTTGCGGTGTTCCGTTATCGCATGTATTGTATGGCAGGTCTACTGTACCAGCAAACCCACTGGCCGGTGTGAAGGTATAGCTGCCATCATTGTTCAACACAAACTTGCCTGCTGCTATTGTTATACTTTGTGCAGTCACTGTTTGTGCATCACCCTGCGGATCGCTATCGTTTGTTTTCACATTACCGCTAACCGCAGTATTGTTTGGTGTGGTTGCGTAATCATCCACAGCCACTGTAGTGTTTGTTGCACCAGCAGCATTAATAGTGATGATCACATTTGCTGTTGCACACAAACCACTTGGTGTTTCACAAATCTGGTAGGTTAGTGTATCGTTGCCTACAAAATCTCTCGCTGGTGTATAGTTAATGGTTCCGTCATTATTTGCCGTTGCCATTGCACCGTTATCTACACCAGTTATATTCTTGGGCAAGCCCAATACGCCACCAGCATTACCCGGGCCATCGTTGTCTTTTACACGAATGTTTACCGCGGTATTCACTTTCGTGGTAGCTAAATCAAGATTAGCAATTGGCGGATTGATAGCCGAAGCCGGATCCGTTACTGTAATTACCAATGGAACTTTAGGGCAAGGTGCTGCCTGGCCTGGTACGCAAACTGGTACAAGATAGGTGTACACACCTGGCTTGTCTGTAGTGAACGTATAAGTTCCATCGTTCTTCATGGTAATAGTTGGATTAGCATCTGTGGGGCCGCCTGTTGGCGTACCCGGATCACCATAGGTTGTACCTGATGGTACGATATCATTGGTGCTCACATTACCCGGTACTGGTTTATTGATTAAACCTACGTTTACATCCGGTGTAAAAATGGAGGTAGTACAGCTTGTCGGAGACGCTATTGTTATAGTCTGCGGAGTACAACCAGAAGCTGTTGCAGTCAATACCAGGTTAGTACCCACTGGTATATTAGTAACTGCTGTTGCAGACAATGTACCTGCTGATACTGTTATTACAGCGCCATTAGGATTTACAATGTTTACACTGTAGGTAGCGCCGTTACAGATAGCTGCACTTACACTCACACCAGCTGTAGCACAAGATGTGGTACAATCTGCAGGAGAGTTCACTGTTACTGATGCATTGCAGCCACCTGCTACTGTTGCAGTCAGTGTTACATTGGTACCGATAGCGATACCTGTTACCGTATTGCCGCTCACTGTACCTGCAGATGCAGTTACCGTTGCGCCTGCTGTTGCTGCGAACGCCACACTGTAAGTACCTGTACCCTGGCATACGCCCTGGCCTGCACTGATAGTAGGTGTTGTACAACCTGTAGGCGGATTGGTGCAATTGGTTGGTGAAGCAACTGATGCAATAGTAGTTGCACAACCGTTCACTGAAGTTGCAGTCAACACGAGGTTAGTACCTGTTGGTACTGTTACAGTGTTGCCGGAGATAGTACCTGCTGATGCAGTTACTGTACCGTTGCTGCTGAAGTTTACCGTATAGTTAGTACCGTTACATACAGCAGATGATACTGTAAGCAATGGAGCTGCTTTAGACGGAGATGTTATTGTTATAGTCTGTGGGGTACAACCAGAAGCTGTTGCTGTGATTGTTACATTGGTTCCTATTGCGATGCCTGTGATAGCTGTCGCAGTTACAGTTCCCGCACTCGCGGTTACTGTTGCACCGTTAGGGTTTACAATGTTTACACTGTAGGTAGTACCGTTACAGATAGCGGCACTTACACTCACACCAGCTGTAGCACAAGATGTGGTACAATCAGCGGGAGAGTTCACTGTTACTGATGAAGAACATCCACCTGCTACTGTTGCAGTCAGTGTTACATTGGTACCGATAGCGATACCTGTTACCGTATTACCACTCACCGTACCTGCCGATGCAGTTACCGTTGCGCCTGCTGTTGCTGCGAACGCCACACTGTAAGTACCTGTACCCTGGCATACGCCCTGGCCTGCACTGATAGTAGGAGTAGTACAACCTGTTGGCGGGTTGGTGCAATTGGTTGGTGAAGCAACTGAAGCAATCGTAGTTGCACAACCGTTCACTGAAGTTGCAGTCAACACCAGGTTGGTACCTGTTGGCACCGTTACGGTGTTGCCGGAGATAGTACCTGCTGATGCAGTTACAATACCGTTGCTGCTAAAGCTCACCGTATAGTTAGCACCGTTACATACAGCAGATGATACTGTAAGCAATGGAGCTGCCTTAGACGGAGATGTTATTGTTATAGTCTGTGGAGTACATCCTGAAGCTGTTGCAGTCAATACCAGGTTAGTACCCACTGGTATACCAGTAACTGCTGTTGCAGACAATGTACCTGCTGATACTGTTATTACAGCATTGTTAGGGTTTACAATGTTTACACTGTAGGTAGCACCGTTACAGATAGCGGCACTCACACTCACACCAGCTGTAGCACAAGATGTGGTACAATCTGCAGGAGAGTTTACTGTTACGGATGCATTGCATCCGCCTGCTACTGTTGCAGTCAGTGTTACGTTGGTACCGATAGCGATACCTGTTACCGTATTGCCACTCACTGTACCTGCAGATGCAGTTACCGTTGCGCCAGCTGTTGCTGCGAACGCCACACTGTAAGTACCCGTACCCTGGCATACGCCCTGGCCAGCACTGATAGTAGGAGTAGTACAACCTGTTGGCGGATTGGTGCAATTGGTTGGTGATACAACTGATGCAATAGTAGTTGCACAACCGTTCACTGAAGTTGCAGTCAACACAAGGTTAGTACCTGTTGGTACTGTTACGGTGTTGCCGGAGATAGTACCTGCCGATGCAGTTACAATACCGTTGCTGCTGAAGCTCACCGTATAGTTAGCGCCGTTACATACAGCAGATGATACTGTAAGCAATGGAGCTGCTTTAGACGGAGATGTTATTGTTATAGTCTGTGGAGTACAACCTGAAGCTGTTGCAGTCAATACCAGGTTAGTACCTACTGGTATATTAGTAACTGCTGTTGCAGACAATGTACCTGCTGATACTGTTATTACAGCACCATTAGGATTTACAATGTTTACACTGTAGGTAGCGCCGTTACAGATAGCGGCACTCACACTCACACCTGCTGTAGCACAAGATGTGGTACAATCTGCAGGAGAGTTTACTGTTACTGATGCATTGCATCCGCCTGCTACTGTTGCAGTCAGTGTTACGTTGGTACCGATAGCGATACCTGTTACCGTATTGCCACTCACCGTACCTGCAGATGCAGTTACCGTTGCGCCTGCTGTTGCTGCGAACGCCACACTGTAAGTACCTGTACCCTGGCATACGCCCTGGCCTGCACTGATAGTAGGAGTTGTACAACCTGTTGGCGGATTGGCGCAATTATTCGGTGATAGTATTGATGCAATCGTAGTTGCACAACCGCTCGCCGAAGTTGCAGTCAGCACCAGGTTGGTACCTGTTGGCACTGTTACGGTGTTGCCGGAGATAGTACCTGCTGATGCAGTTACAGTACCGTTGCTGCTGAAGCTCACCGTATAGTTAGCACCGTTACATACAGCAGATGATACTGTAAGCAATGGTGCTGTGTTAGAGCTTTGGAGCACAATAATGGGAGAGGCGTTACTATAACAGCCGGATGTGGCATTATAGTAAGCGGCATAATAAGTGCCCCCACTTGAAACAATTGTGCTGCTAAGCTTATTGGCGTTAGATACCGGTATGCCTGTATGAAAAGACAATACGGTACCTGAAGGCGCCTGCGAAGCATCTGCCGTAACTGCCAAATCTATTGTTGTGGCAGGGCAGGTATTTGCGATAACGCGAATGGAAGATGGCTGACTATAACAGCCACTTGCATCTTTATAAAATGCATAGTAAACCCCCGGCGAAACTGCTGCCGGGTTGCTTACCAGCGCCGAGCCCGAAGTGGGCCCCGTATGCCACTCAAAGGTATAACCCGAGGGCAGGGTGGCCGGCTGATGGGTAGTTAGGTCTGCTGTCTGTGCGTGGACCAAAGTCCCGCACAGTAACAGCATTACCATCATTACCCATTTATATAAATTTAGATTTTTGCTCATAATTATATATTTAAAACTTGGGTAATGAAACTTATTTCAACGCTGGGCCAACTGTTGGCACACAATCCAAAGTCCAAATATTACAGATACCCGTTTTTGGCATCTTGGTTAAGTCTGCTGTACAGCTTAATGTATTATCGTTGTTGAGCGTAAATGTCATTGTTCCCAATGCTGTAACTCCATCATATTTTACAGGCACTACCACGTATTGTGTTCCGGTAGTGGTAACACAGATTTGAGTTACATTATTTGCCAGGCTCATACCAGAACCACTCACGGCAATGTTGTAGCAACCTGGTGTGCTCACATTAACAGAGATAGTTAAGGCACCCTGCGATGCTGTACCCGCAACCGGTGCAGGGCTTAGCTGTGTTTTGCCGCAATTAACTGTAAGTGGCGATACTGGGCATGGGTTGGTAATGGTAACCTTCACTCCCTGTGAATTGGGACCCCAGCAATTGGGTGATAGTTGATGATAAACAGCGTAATAAGTGCCAGCGCCTACTTTCGTAATATCTGTAACAATATTATTTCCCTTAGCATCACTGTACCATTCTAACACCGAGCCGGCCGGAGCAGCAGATGCAATACCTGTAAGGTTTGCTGTTGTAGCAGGGCATAGGTTCTGAAGACTGGTAGTTGATACAGTTGGGTTGGTGTTACATGTGCCAGGACCAGTACAGTTTTGATATCCTACGGTAACTGGGTCAGAAGCCGGACCAAAGCAATTATGAGTTTGGTCGTAATAGAATGCATAATAAGTACCAGGGCCCGATGACGTGAATACAGAACTGCCGGTGCCTTGCGGATTGGTGTACCAAAGTATCAGATAGCCTGAAACAGGATTGACAACAAGCGAGTTCAGGTCTATTGTGGTGGCAGGGCAAATGATGGTTGGGTTTGTATTAGACAGAGTTGGTTTGGTAGCTGCTACAGTAAGCTGTGCAGAAGCCGGACCGTAACAATTATTAGCCGCATCATAATAATAAGCCCAGTAGCTGCCTTGCCCCGCAGTTGTGGGTGTTGCATAAGCCGGAAGGGCATGGTTACTATTGGTAAACCATACCAGTGTTGCACCTGAAGGCAGGCTGCTTGACACATATGAATTAAGATTGACTGTATTGGATGCGCAGATGCTATTAACGGTTGTAGTTGTTAATGTTGGCTGCGTATTGCAAATGCAGGTATTATTAACTGTTGCGTTTACCACTACAGTAGCCGGACCGTAACAGTTATTAGCAGCGTCGTAAAAATTAGCATAGTAGGTGCCCTGTGTTGCAGCAGCAGGTGTTGCATAAGCCGGAAGGGTATGATTACTATTTGTAAACCATACCAGTGTTGCACCGCTGGGCAGGTTGTTTGCAACTATTTTAGTAAGGTCTACTGTGTTGGCCGGACAAATATTTGCCGGGTTGTAGTTGCTTAACTGTGGCTGCGTAGTGCAGATACAACTGTTTACTGATGCGTTTACTACTACAGTAGCAGGACCGTAACAATTATTAGCTGCGTCATAAAAATTAGCATAGTAAGTGCCCTGTGTTGCAGCAGCAGGTGTTGCATAAGCCGGAAGGGTATGGCTACTATTTGTAAACCATACCAGTGTTGCGCCGCTGGGCAGGTTGTTTGCAACTATTTTAGTAAGGTCTACTGTGTTTGCCGGGCAAATATTTGCCGGGTTGTAGTTGCTTAACTGTGGCTGTGTAGTGCAGATACAACTGTTTACTGATGCGTTTACTACTACAGTAGCAGGACCGTAACAATTATTAGCTGCGTCATAAAAATTAGCATAGTAAGTGCCCTGTGTTGCAGCAGCAGGTGTTGCATAAGCCGGAAGGGTATGGCTACTATTTGTAAACCATACCAGTGTTGCGCCGCTGGGCAGGTTATTTGCAACTAGTTTAGTAAGGTCAACCGTAGTTGCAGGACAGATATTTGCGGGGTTGTAATCGCTTAACTGAGGCGTCGTAGTACAGATACAATTGCCAATAGTAGCATTAACTGGACCGGCACCCTGGCTGTAACAGTTATTAGCGGCATCATAAAAGAATGCATAATAAGTGCCTTGTGCAGCAGTTGTTGGTGTTGAATATGCGTTCGTATGTGCATTATCGGTAAACCATACCAGCGATGAGCCGGATGGCGGTGTGCCGGTAAATAAGGAGTTTAAATTAACCGTTGATGTGGGGCAGTTATTGCTGATACTGTTGGTAATTAAACTTGGCGCGGTTGTGCCGGCAGCACAGATAGGTTGAACTGAAAGTGAGCAAATGTATGCGTCAATACCGCCGTTACCCGCGTCTGATGGATCAGACGGGTCAGAGGTAACGGGTTCACTTATGACTAAGCTTGTAAACGGTGCAGGTGCGGTAAATTGAACAACCATATGTGCTGAACCGACACGACCAGTAATGGAATTTCCAGAAATAGTGCCAATACATCCTCCAACATTTTGTATACTCGGGTTTCCCCCATTAGTAGTTATAAATACTTGGTCGGCTACAGAAGAGGATATTACTCCAAATGCAGTCAGAGCCATCGTTATATTATTAACGGGCTGGCTAAAAGTAAAAGTCATCTTTCCAGGACCCACGTTTCCAGTCCAGGGTACTGTTCCGCAAGGAGTAGGCCCGGCAGAAAATCCGCAATAAGTCCCACCTGAAGGACCAACCGTTTTCCCACTATAACTTACTGTTATTCCATTTATGGTTGTCGGAAAACACCCTACCATATTTGATGACCATTGGGTACAGTCTTGCGCTCTTGCGCAGAACGATAAGACAATTAATAAAACCATTGTTGCCAGCCTGAGGCCGGCGTTTAGGTAACTTTTCTTCATGATTATAGAATTTGTGAGATAATGTAAAAACACCAGGAGCGGCGTTGCCAAAAGCCCCCGCCCGGGAAAGAGATGTGATAGGTTTTGCCTTGCGGTAAAAACAGTTTTCATTTTTATTTTTGTTTTATTAAATAATACCCGTCCATTTTTTATGTGTGCGGATGGCCGGATTGTTTCAAACACTATTGTATGCAGTAACTGGCAAAAGGGGCTTGGTATAAACAGTAATTTTTAGGGTATTCATAACAGTTATATACCGTAATTTCCAAGAGGCCAAATTATCATTCAAAATTTTATCAGACACATAAATGTTCTTCTTATATATTTCTGTTGGGCATTGCTGTGCGTTATACATGATATTTTTATAAAACACTGCCTTGCTTTCTCCCTCTTTGTTACTGCTCTCGTATTGTATACGTTGTACTACTTAGTGTGTTTGCTGCGTGTTTTTCAAAGCATGCAGTCATCCGTTCGCATTATAAAAAACGCTATAGCTAATCATTAATTATTGCTATAATCGTATCATTCAAAAAACTGGTGTTACTACTTACGTATCCGTATTTACGCAGTAACTAATTGTTGTTTATTAGGCAAAGAGCATGAATAAATAAAGTCGTGGATAGTAAAGCGATGGTTGCCTGGCGGGAATAAATGAATATATGTAAGATGTGGGTTATGTGTTGGTACGTAGAGACAGTCGTTGGTCATTAGTCGTTAGTTCATAGTTCGTTTGCGGCTAGTGGGGAGTTGTGAGTGGCTAGTGGGAGTTGTAAGTTCGTAGTTCGTTGTTCGTGGTTATGGCTTGCTGCTTTTGTCTGAACCATGATTCACTTGATTGAAGGATTGCCATGACGTTCGCATCGAAATCCTTCGATCCTTTGTCTGAACCATGATTGACCTGATTGAAGGATTGCCATGACGTTCGCATCGAAATCCTTCGATCCTTTGTCTGAACCATGATTCACCTGATTGAAGGATTGTCTTGATGTTCGCATCGAAATCCTTTAATCCTTTGTCTGAACCATGATTCACTTGATTGAAGGATTGTCTTGATGTTCGCATCGAAATCCTTTAATCGAAGGCGGATTGAATAACGTTATCAACTGCCCAATCACCAATAGCCTCTTACCATTCACGCCAGCAGATGCCTCCTACCGTCGGCATGATAAGATGATATCAGCATTACGAGATGATATTAATTACATGAATTGGAATACGAATTATTTTATTCACTAAAGCACATCAATGCGATAATCATTCTCCCCTTCAGGGGTTGGGGGTGAAACTGCGGCTCGCAATGACGTTTGCGCCGAAATCATTCGATCCATTGTCTGAACCATGATTCACCTGATTGAAGGATTACCATGACGTTCGCATCGAAATCATTGATCCTTTGTCTGATCCATGATTCACTTGATTGAAGGGTTGCCATGACGTTCGCATCGAAATCCTTCGATCCTTTAATCCTTTAATCAAGGTTCAGACTTTAGCGCCGTCATTGCGAATCGCAGCAGGGATTTATCATAAAAGTTTTTACGCGATGAAGCAATCTGTGCTTGCATAGCAGGTTGTTTGCATTGAAATGCAGGTTACTTCCATTGAAGCAAAGCTTGCTGCAAAACAATTAGTAATTAGCAATCACTAACTCATCATGCCCAATTACTAATTATTAATTGCTAATTACTAATTAATAATTCCTACCGCGCCACTACAACTTTATACGCCTGGTTTAAGCTGTCAAGAACTACCGTGTATGTGCCACTGGCCAAACGGCTTACATCTATTTGGTTGAGGCCCGCCTGCAACACTTGTGTAAGTATAGCATGGCCCACACCATCGTATATGATAGCATTTGTTTTAGTAACACCAGGTATAGCAGTCAGGTTTATATTAAGTACATCGTTGGCAGGGTTGGGATATAGCAGATTTAGATTCTGTGCACCGGTTACAAGTATCAGGGCTGATGCATTATCATTGGAAGAAGAAGCATTGCCCACCTGCGAAAGCCTGCCGGTAGCAACAGCTGCATTAATGGTTGCATATTCTGCACTTCCCATTGTTGTAGCTGTTACCGGGTAAACTGCTTTGTATTTATCCTGTGGCGCAAGGTCAGATGTTGCGGCAATGTCTGTATGGCTTCTCAAAACAATAACAAGTGTGGTGCCGGAAACAACACGATGGTATTCATACAAACCCGTGTTTGATGTTCCATCTGGTGCCATAAAACTGGGCTGG
This sequence comes from Chitinophagaceae bacterium, assembly GCA_047602295.1. GTDB lineage: Bacteria > Bacteroidota > Bacteroidia > Chitinophagales > Chitinophagaceae > JACMLD01. The sequence continues at coordinate 2,059,748 of JASGHP010000001.1, forward strand.
CCTACGCTTACCCTGCCCAGCGGAATATTGATTGTCCATTCTACTTTCTCTGCGGGCAGCATGTCTGTGCCAGCATTGCCCAGTACAAAAGAAACAGTGCCTGTGCTTCCCAACGGCAGTGTGCTTGCGCTCCATACAATGCCGGTTGCAACTGGGTCTGCATGCTGGTTAATCGGCTGTGCTAGTACCCCTAAAGAAAAGAAACATGCAATGCACAAGGGTAAAGCATACTTTGTAAAATTGATGTTCATAGTATTAAATTTTAATTTGAGAGATTTATTGTTTGCGTATTTGCGAATCATATTTTTCAAATTAGAATAAGTGAATTTTTTTTAAAGGCTGCACAGTATCCCGAACACATTGCGTATGCATAAATTATAAATGCTTTCAGCAGATGAAAAGAACTGTAGTTTTTATGCAGCGTTGCTGATGTAGAATGAACGATGAGGTATAAACTATGAAATCTATTACCAGGCACCGCAAATTTTTGCAGCATGCGCAACCAAAAAAGGATGAACCATCTTTTGCAGACAGTTCATCCGTTATATATAATCTTCCTATTGCACTACTAGTTTTTCCGTGCGTGCATTGCCGTTAGCATCGGTTACCACCAGTTGGTAAATGCCTTTTGCAAGTTTTGCACTGCTTAAGATATTGTTGCCATTGGCAAATTTGCTGTTGCTGATTAATTTGCCTGAAAAATCGTACAAATGGGCAGTTACTATGCCTGTATACCCTGTTAATGAAATATTGAATGCGCTGCCCGCTATTGCCGGGTTAGGGCTCACCCTCATGCTTTGTACTGCACCATTTGCAGCTATATATACCACATTGCTATAGCTTATACTACCATCTGCGTTTTGCATGGCCAGGCGGTAATACTGGTTAGCCGTTATGCCAGCATCTGTATAGCTGTAATTGATCTGCCCGTTTGCATACGCCGGTCTTGCAATGGTAGCAAAGCCACCGTTGCCTGTTGTAGAGCGCTGCAGTTGAAAGCCGTTAATATTCACACCGTCTTCTACTTTCCATTGCAGCAGGTTATTAGTGCCCTGCCTGTTGCCTTTAAATTCATGCAGACCTACCGGCAGCAAAAACTCTGTTTGCCCCACCATATAACCAAAAGTGCTGAACTTTTTAATGTTGCTGAACTCTACATATTTTACGCCGTTTTCTACGCCATAAGTGGGTATGGGGAAGCTGAAGTTTATACCCGTAGTGCCCATGAAAGCACGGCTGTCGGGCATTTGCGCAGCCAGTGTTTGGGCAATGCTGCCCTCGTACTGAAACCATTTGGCATCGTGTATGCCATTGTGGTGTGGCAGGGCAGCGTCTGCATTAGCAAGGTCTGCATCAGTATAATATATCCTCACTTTCATTGGGTTGGGATAAGTTGGTGCGCCTGGGCCTTCTGTGCCACCTTTAATATTGTAAAGCCTGTTCGCAATTACGGTGCAGTTTACTAAATCATCTTTTACATAAGGCAAAGTGCCGCTTGCATCCTGCGTTACCGTTAGAGTGGGCAGGGGGTTACTGTTCTGTTGAATAGACAAATATTTATTTATCGGCGCGGCCAAATCTACATAAGCCGTAAATCCGTCCAGCGAGTTGCAGCTATTGGCTGCAACCGTGCCGGGGGATACCGTACCCGTTGCTACCAGCGTAGGCGTATTGCCCGGGGTTGCAGCGGCAAACGTAAAATAGTTGCCGTTTATAGGGTTAAGCGCAAAGGTGTAGCAGGGTGTGCCATTTATGTTTTGCGTGCCGCTGTTGATAATATTGCTGGTACCGCTGGCAAAACCTGCGCTATTACCGGTTAGCAGGGCCACTGGCTGGCAGATGGTGCCGCCAAGGCTGTCGTACAGCGGAAAGGCGGAAACGGGTATTGCAATCATTACGGTGCCGGGGTTGGTGCCGGTTAATTGCAGCTTCCAGGTGCGTGCCATGCGCTTGTTAAATGCGCCCTGGCCTGTAACAGCAGTAGCAAAATTTACAGCACCGCCATCGTTGCCAAAAGCCAGGTAGCTATTGTCTGCCAATGAGCTTGTGCGACCGATATTGCTGCTGGCAATAAGCCCGCCTGCACCCACGTACACAGGCAAACTAGCCGATTGAGAATAAGACTGCTCCTGGTCTAGCCCCTGCGTAGATTCTTTGCCAATGCCGGTAATATCTTTGGTAAAACCGCTGTTGTTTTGCGGGGTTGATGTGGTTACATTGTAATAGATACCTGCATTGGTGCTCACATAATCAACCGGCAGTGTAATGCCGTATTTGGTGGCCAGGTAGCTTTCAATTTTATTGCGATTGACTGTTTGGTCTGATGGAAAAATAATGATTTCGCTAATGGCATCTGTAGTTCCCCTGTATGGGCTGCCCTGGCTGTTCCTGATGGTGCCTATATAAAGATCGGAACCAGAATTATTACCGCCATTGCCGGCTGCCGCGCCGGTTACGCCGTTGATGGATACTGTTCCGCCCGAGCCGGAAGTTACCATACCGGCCATATAAGTGGTGCCGGGTGTATTGGCAGCAACGCCACCGGGAATACCTGATATGGCATTGTTAAACCAAAAGCCAACCTGTGGTGAATAGGCTACAGCAAACGGACCTCCGTAAGCGTAGTCATTTGCGCCATAATTTATTTTGACAAGGCTAACGTTTGGCGGTCCTGATTTGTAAACAATGAACTGTGAAATACCTGTATTCATGAGTGAACTTATCGGAAAGGCAGAGTAGCCAAGCACATTGGGCGCAGCAGCGTTCTCGCTGTTAAAAGTGAGCGAAGGATTAAAGTTGATGGTATTGCTAAGCCCATTTGGCCCGCCAATGCCGGGGTTAACAATAGGCATATTATAGGCGTTAACAGATTGATCTACCCACGGGCCAGCGCTGGTAGCCAATGTAATACCGGCATCCGCTTTCAGCCATAGACCGGGTGCTGTACCGGCAAGGGTGGCGGGGCTAATAGCCACGGTAAATATGGCACCTGCCGGCATGGTAACACCAGCAGCCGTTGTTAACAGATTTCCGTTTTTAGTAAGTTGTACGGTGGTGGTATTGGCTGTATAATCCGGCAGCGCATTGGTGGTGTAAATAAGCATATAGCTTTGGCCCGCTGCCAGTGCAGGGAAACTACCTGTTGTGCTATTGGCTGCATTAAACTGTAAATAGATGCTGGCCGCAGGGCTGTTGGTTTGCAGCTTCCAGCTACGTGCCAGTATGCTTACCATGCCCGCCGGTTTGTTGGTAGTGGTTGCGGAAATTGGGCCCCCATTATCGCTAACAGTAACAAAATTAAGATTGGCCAATGGCGCACTGCGCAAAGTATTGGCCGTTGTAAAATCATTGACGGTGGCAATGGTAAGCAAACCAGCCGTTGCATCTGTGGTAGTTTGCTCTGTGCTTATCTGCTGTTTTAAGTCGCTGCCATTGTCTGTGCCGATGCCAAAAATGCGGTTATTGAAAATGCCAGCTGTAGTGGCATTCCACATTTTGGTGCTGCCATCGCTGGCCAGGTAATTGGTTGCAGTGGTTTGATCTAAAGAGATACCGTATTTCAATGCCAGGTATGAATGTACCTTCTGCATGTCTGCTGCACTAAGAGAAGAATTAAAAACGATTTCTTCAGACAGGTCGCCGTTATAACCATTTCCTATGCTTGTGCTATCTTCATTCAGGAACCAACCCGAAAAATTACTCATTATTGCAGGCCCCACATTGTTGCCACCTTTGCTTAATAATTGAAAAGTTCCGGGAAGAGAACGGTTCACACTAAGTAAGTCTGCAGTATTAAGGGGACTTATACTGGTGCCCTGCACAGCTCCATTATTAGCTGCACCTATGTTTGGATAACCTGAAGGGTCAAAGCCATAAGCCAAAGCCGCCGTATAAGTAAATTCTGTATGCTTAGCTTGAAACAAGGACGCCCAGCCATTGTTGGCTTTTCGTTTTTGCACGGTGATTATCGTGAAAAGATTTTGGTCGTTGGTAGAAAATATACTGTTAGCTAAAAAGATATCATCTATCCCATCAAAACGCAGTGCAGGGTTATAGTTAACACCGTTGGCAGCATCGCCTGTTTGAAACAAGGGCTGCTGGCTGGTGGCTGCGGTAATTGAAGCGGTTGTCATGCCCTGGTTGGCCCACGATGCAACCGGTGTGCCCTGCGTGCTGGTACTAGTACCCGCATTTGCTTTTAACCATAATGTAGCGCCAATTGCCCCGCCGGGTGATGGTGCCATTGATGCCAATGTAAATTTTGTGCCATTGGGGAAACTGATGGCTGAAGGTAAAGACCACAAACTGCCACTGGTATTTACAAGCTGTACTACCTGCGAGCTAAGTGAAATAGTGCCGCTATTATCATACACCAGGTAATAACTGCTGCCTGTTGCAAGTGCGGGTACATCATAATTGCTATTGGCAACATCAAACTGCAGGAACACTGGCTGCGCTGCTGCGTTGGTTTGCACCTGCCACTGGCTGTTTAAAATAAATTTGCCTGCAGGGGCCTGGCTGTTTGTCCAAGCAGGATTGCCTGTTGCTGCTGAATTATCTGAAACAGTTATAAAGCTATTGTCTGCAGTAAATGAAGTTGTACGTGCAGCCGCATTATTGGCTGAAGTAAAATCATTTTGCAATGCCAGGGTTACAATACCACGGGTATTTTGCGATGCGGAAATTTTTTGTAACAATTGCGAATTATCGTCGCGGCCAATACCAAAAATATTATTGTTGTAACCACCTGCAAAGCTATTGCTCCATATTTTGGTAACGCCATTACTGGCCAGGTAGTCTGTTGCAGTTGTTTGATCAAGTGATATACCATATTTCAACGCCAGGTATGAATGTACCTTCTGCATGTCTGCTGCACTAAGAGAAGAATTAAAAACGATTTCTTCTGCAAAATCGCCATTAAAACCTGGGCCGATATTCATGATATCCGGATTAAAAGGACCGGTGAAATTACTCATGGTATTTATCGGTCCATCTGCGGCGCCTTTGTTATAAAACTGGAATAAGTGATCAGTAGAACGGTTAACGCCTAACAGCTCTGCAGTATTAATGGGATTTGTAATTAATGCTTTAACATCCGAATTGTTAGATGCGGAGACATATGTTTGCCCTGAAGGATTAAAACCATAATTAAACGCTGCTGTGATTTGATAATAATGAGCCGCTATCAACAAGGATTGATAGTTATTTGTCCTTCGCTTGTCAACCGAGATAATTGTAAAAAGATTCGAGTTGTCTGTAGAAAATGCATTGTCGGTAGCAAAGTAATCATCTGCTCCATCAAAAAGCAGGGTGGGGTTGTAGTTGATGCCGTTGGCAGCTCCACCTGTTTGAAAAAATGGCTGCTGGCTGGTAGCTGCTGTAATGGAAGCGGGTGTAATACCCTGGTTTGTCCACGATGCAACAGGTGCACCTTGTGTGCTGGCACTGGTGCCAGCATTTGCTTTTAACCATAATGTAGCGCCAGACACCCCGCCCGGGTTTTGCGCAATAACATTGCCACAAACAATCACCAATGTTGCAGCCAAAAAGAGTCGAATTGTTTTCATTTGTTTGGATTTTTAAAACGAATTATATCCGGGCAATCATCGCCCTGCAATAGCTATTCGTTAGGTTTTTTTCAACAGGTATTAAAAATCGGTTGTTATACAACGTTAGCAAGCTGCCGCATACGTATTGCTGCTTATCAGCTTTCCATCGTTTTATATTCTTACGCCTTCAGAGTAAAACGGGCAGTGTCTTTTATTAGTACAGCAATTTTGTATTTCGCAATTAATTACGCAGAAGCACATATGCGTTTATGTAAACAGGGGGTAGTGAGTTGTAAGTTGTAAGTGATAAGTTGTAAGTTTTAAGTGGTAAGTTATGAGTTCGTAGTTCTTAGTTCTTGGCTAGTGGCGAGTGGTGAGGGGCAAGTGGGAGTCGTCAGTCGTCAGGGAGTTCTTAGTTCTTTAGTTCGAAGTTCTCGAAGCAAAAGGCTAATAGCTAATGGCTAACAGCTTGTGGCTTGCAGCTTTTTGTCTGAACCATGATTCACCTGATTGAAGGATTGCCATGACCTTTGCGTCGAAAATCCTTCAATCTCTTAATCCTATAAATCGTGGTTCAGACAAATACACTTCATTCGATTTGTCATGCCGACGATAGGAGGCATCTGCTTGCATAGAACAAGCTTTGGTGCAAGTCGCTCAGTTCCCTCCTAAGGTCGGGATGACAATAATTGGCTATCGTAAGATGATTGTTTCACCTGATGATTGATTTGTCAATAGCTCTGATGCAATATTCCCTGTTCGATTGTACTACCTTGATTGAAATAAAACAGACTCCAATTCGATTTGTCATGCCGACGATAGGAGGCCTCCCGTCTTAGCAGTAATATTTTTTACGATCAAAGAAAATGCATTATCAATGCAAGCAACCCGCAATTGTCTGAACCATGATTAAAGGATTAAAGGATTGAAGGATTGCCACGCAAACGTCATGGCAATCCTTCAATCAGGTGAATCACGGTTCAGACAATGATGCTGTTGTGTATTATTGGCAGTGATATTTTTTACAATCAAAGAACCTGCATTATCAGTAATAGCAACCTGCAATGCAAGCACAGATTGCTTCATCGCGTAAAATCTTTTATGATAAATCTCTGCTGCGATTCGCAATGACGTAACATCCTAACTCATCATAACTATCATAAAAATCCGCGTTCCATTTTCTACGCAAAAGAATTACTAATTATTAATTCCTAATTACTAATTAAAAATCATCCTCCCACATTAATGCTCAGCACTACGCTCCATTGGCCCACTTCTTCATCATCCAGACGATAAATCAGTTTGTATTTCCACAAGGTAGCTGTAGTGGGCAGGGTGTGCTTATCTGTCCAGTTGGGATGATTGTCAAGATCGTACAGCGTAAATCCGCTGCCGTTTCCGCTGTCTTTGTAAATGGCGACACCGTCCATGCCCTGTTTGTTCCAAACAATCTCCGGCATGCCGGCATTGCCTGCCTGTATGCTTACTTTAGGAGTAAGGGTGCTAAAGTCTACTGGTGTAGTGGTGCCCACTATTTGCAGGTCCTGTCCATCGGCATCGCTATAGGTTTTAAGGCTTTTTATTTTTTTAACGATAGCGGCTATGCGTGTAAACCCGCCCGGTTCAGCAGCAACAGGAGGGCGTCCAAAATCAAGCGGAGCCGGGGCTTGCACGGTGGCACCGGGGTTAATCCCATCGCGCAGCGCATTTTTGTAGGCCGTCCAGAATTTGCTATAAGATGTTACTTTCTCCACGGCGTGCAGGCGATACATAAAGTCGTCGTAAATATTGCCAACATCTGCCAGCTCATCATTGGTGATGCCATATTTGGCGGCATAATTGCCCAGTTTTGAATTAAGATTGGCCAGCCAGCTAAGCTTGTCTGTGTCTTTGTTTGGCAAATAATACTGTTTATCCATATGAGCTTATTTTATTGGTTTTTAATAATTTGTCATTGCCGACAGGTCATCCTAACGGTTGTCCCAGTCGTTGCTAGGGTTGTCCCGATAGCTCCAGCGGTTGTCTCATTCGTTCCGTGGGTTGTCCCGATGGCTCCAGCGGTTGTCCCAGTCGTTGCTAGGGTTGTCCCGATAGCTCCAGCGGTTGTCTCAGTCGTTCCGTGGGTTGTCCCGATAGTTCCAGCGGTTGTCCCAATCATCGGCCGGGTTAAGCCATTCTTTGATTAGCTCGCCTGGCTACAAGCCTCAAGCGTCAGCATCCTGCAATTGTCTGAACCATGATTAAAAGATTAAAGGATTAAAGGATTTCGACGCAAACGTCATGGCAATCCTTCAATCAAGTGAATCACGGTTCAGACAAAAAGCCACAAGCCATTAACTACGAACCACGAACTAAAGAACTACGAAAAAAGAACTTATAACTTACCACTTAAAACTTACAACTTACAAAACAACTATCTTCTCGCTATGTGCATTACCGTTAGTATCGGTTATAATGAAATTGTATATGCCTTTGGTTAAACCGTTTGTGTTTACAGTATTGCTGCCATTGATCAGTTTGGTGGTGTTTAATAGCCTGCCATTGCCATCGTACAACCTGCCGGTAGCCCCGGCTGTATAGCCATTCAGTGTTATGGTTACTGCATGGCCGCTTAGTGCCGGGTTGGGGCTCACCCTCACTGTTTGCATCAAACCGCTGGCTGCTATATACAATACATTGGTGTAGGTGAGCATGCCGTCTGCGTCTATCATAGCAATGCGATAATATGCGCCGGTGTTTCTGCCCGCGTCTGTATAGTTGTAATTGCTTTGGCTGTTGGTAGCGGCAATGTTTGCAATGGTGCTAAAGCTGCCATTGCTGCTTTCAGCACGTTGCAGTTTAAACTGTTTAAAGTTGATGGTGTCTGCAAGTTTCCATTGCAGCAGGTTATTGCTGCCCTGTCTTGTGCCGTTAAAATACAGCAGTTTTATGCCTAATAAAGTTTGCAACTGTGTATTATAGGCCATAAAGCCAAACGTGCTGAAGTTTTTAATGCCACTAAACTCTGCATAGTTTAGGCCGCCTTCTGTGCCAAGCACCGGTGTAAGATATTGTGCGCCTGCTATACCACTGGTTTGCTGTGCGGCAGCAACGGCAGCGGCATTGCCTTCAAACTTAAACCATTTAGACATGGTGTTGCCTGCGGGGTTGGCAGTTACTGCAGCGGCATTATCCAATGCTGCCTGCAAATCTGCGGGGTTATAGTATACCCGCACTTTCATATCGTTGGCATATGAGGGAGAGCCGTTAATGCTGTTGTCTATCGTATACATATTGCTGCTAAGTGCAGTAGCATTGTTACCGCTAACCATTGCCGCATTAGAATTATTGTTGCTGATGGTAACAGCTGGTGCCTGCGTAAATGAGTTGCCATTTGTATAAATGCCCAGGTATTTATTGTTGCCATTGCTGTAAACGGTCCAGCCGTCTGATGTATAGCATCCGCTATTGCTGGCACTAACTGATGTACCTGATGAAGCCACAGTGGCAGTATAATTTGTGGTGCCCTGCATGAAGGTGAAATAATACTGTCCGTCTGAAAAATCTTTTAAGAATGTAACGCAGGGTGTGCCATTGATTGTTTTTACAATACCGGTTGTGGCAATTTGTGTATAGGTGCCTGCCGTAAAGCCGCTGTTGGTAGAAGTAGCCATAGCTACGCAGTTGGCGGTGGTAGAAAAGTTTGCAAAGAGAGAAAGCGGAACAGCAATCATTACTGTGCCAACGGTGCCGGTTTGCTGCACTTTCCATATTCTTGCCATGGCATTATAACCTGTAATAAGTGAAGTGGCCAGTGTGGTGCTGCCGGCATTGTTGCCAAAAGCCAGGTAGGCATTATCTGGCAACGAGCTGGCATGTGCGCTGTTGCTGGCTGCAATATCGCTGCCTGCACCTATGTAAACAGGAAATGATGCAGACTGTGAGAAAGACTGCTCCTGGTCTAATGCCTGTGTAGTTTCTTTACCTATTGCAGTGATGTCATTTGCGTAGCCACTGTTGGTGGTAGTTGTAGCATAATAAGTGCCTGCGTTGGGGCTTATATAATCTGTAGGCAGACTGAAACCATATTTGGTGGCCAGGTAAGAATGTACCTGTTGCCTGCCAGTGGCCGTTAGCGCTGTGCTGTAAGAAATAATTTCACAGATCTTTCCACCTGCAAGAAATACGTTGCCCGGCCTTGCCGCAATCATGGGTGTTATTGCAGGCATTGTGGTAAAGCCCGTACCAATACCGGTGGTGCTTTTGATTGCACCGTTAATATACATGGTAGAAGGGTTGCTTACATTCATGATAGAAAGAGGAAAATTACCCGGACTGGAAAAACTTATACTGTTGCCGGGTGAGCTGCTTGCATAAAAAGTATTGCCTTCCAGGTGAAATGCATAAGTGGTATTGGATGCATTGTCGCTTAGTATAGCACCGGAGGCGCTGCCGGCACCAGGTGCAGTCATTTTACCTACTGCAAAAACTTCACTGATTCCCGCAACGGATGTATTGCCCTGGAAATAGCTGTTACCATCAAATAATATATCGGGGTTAAAGTTTACGCCTGTTGCTTCCAGCACCGGGGTGCCGCTACCACCTTTGCTGAATGCATTGGTGCCAGATTGCGAAACCCATTGTGTTACCGGCGATGTGCCGGTGGTGCCTGCATCAGCTTTGTTCCAAAGTACTGCACCAATTACGCCACCGGGTGAAGGCGGCATTATAGCCACCGTAAAAATGGCGTTTGCAGGAATAGTAACACCAGATGGGGTTGTTAATAAATTACCATTTTTGGTAAGTGATACAATGGTAGTGTTGCTGGTATAATCTGCTGAGCTATTGGTAGTGTATACCAATGCATAAGTTTGCCCCGTAGTAAGCGCTGGAAATACATTGCCGGTGTTATTGGCGTTGAACTGTAAATAAAATGAAGTGCTGTTATTGCTTTGCAGCTTCCAGTTGCGGCCTACCGTGCTTACTGCCGCTACAGGTTTAAGTGTGGTATTGGTGGCGATGGTTTTATTGTCATCACTAATGGTAATAAATTTGCCGTCGGCAAGTTTGGTACCTGCACTGCGCAAATTATTGGCCATTGCAAAATCATTTGCTGTGGCAATGGTTACAAGTCCGGTAATGGTGCCAGAAACAGATGTGGTGTTATCAGTAGATGCCTGCTGCGCTAATGCACTGCCGTTGTCTGTGCCGATGCCGAATACGCGGTATTTGAAAGTGGCGTCTGCCGTCCACATAGGCGTGGTTCCATCACTTGCAATATAGGTGGTGGCGCCATTGTTAAGCGTAGTGCCGTATTTAAGTGCCAGGTAGCTTTGCACGCGGATGCGTTCTGAAGCGCTTAAGTTTTTGTTGTAGAGCAATACGTCGCCCATATTACCATTAAACAAGGTTACACCTGTACCATACGCTCCCAGCACATTCTTGATCCTTGTTACATTGTTGGGGACATAAAAGCCTGCCCCCATGGTCACCGATGCGCCGTTAACGTTTGAAGAAATAGTGGTGGCGGTGCCAGCTGTACCTCCTGGCGCCACATAATCGTAAAGGGTTCTTACATTATTTATGATACCCGTTCCGCCAGATGAAAAAGCGCTATGGGCAGTAGTACCTATATAAGAAAACGCCTCAATATCGGAGGTTGTGCCCTTTCTGTCAAAGCCTATGTCGTCCGTACCTCCGGTTGTAAAAGCTGAGAGCATCAACATACAACCATTGTTGTTGGCAGCGGTGTATTGCGCGGCTGAGAAAAAAGAAAGGCCGCCGGTGAAGTTGGCGAAACCGCTTGGCAGCGTAAAAAAACTTGAAACGCCGGTAAATTTCATATACGGATTGAAGTTGGCATTGGGAACGCCGGCAACAAAAGTATAGGGGGTTGTGTAAGAAACCGAGTGTGTTGCATTATTGCCGCTGCCAGACTGGTCAGTCCACGTGAGAACGTTTGTACCGTCGGTAGTGGTTCCGGTGCCTGCGTCGGCCCTTAGCCACAATTGTGCGCCCGTAATGCCGCCGGGGCTTTGCGCAAAACTAATACCGCAGATAAAAATAAATGCGGCGGCAATCAATAGTCTAATTGGATTCATCTTCGTAGCTTTTAAATTTGAGATATTGAATGGCGACAACGGCATGGCTATGCAATCATCTTTTTTTAGCATAAGCAATGATTCGTACTTGCGCATTAAATTTTTAGTATAATGCAACCATGAAATAACGGGGGTGGTATGTGTTTATTTCCGGCGTATTTTCCTTTTTATATAAATTACGTAATTGTGTATACGTTGTTAGGGAAGCTGCGTATGGAGCCTGTTACAAGTACGTAGTTTTATAAGTTGTAAGTGATAAGTTTTAAGTTTGTGGTTCGATGTTGCAATCAATCATGATGCTATTCCCTCCATGAATTGTAACCCGCATTACTTTATTATCTAAAACATATCAATTAGAAGATTATTCTCCACTTTAGGGGTTGGGGGTGAATACTCGTGACGTTCGCATCGAAATCCTTCTATCCTTTAATCCTTTAATCATGGTGAAAAAAGAGAGACAAGGCATGCCTTGTCTCTACAATTATTTTTTTCTGTGAAAGGTGAAAGGTTTCTGTAAAGGGCAAAAGGCCTTTCACCCCTACTTATCACTTAAAACTTATCACTTACTACTTTACTGAATAACTATCTTCTCCTTTTGGGCATTACCATTCGCATCTGTTATAATTAAATGGTAAATACCTTTTGCAAGTGTTACAGTGCTTAAAGTATTGCTGCCATTGGTAAACTTTGTTTTATTTATCAATACGCCTTCACTATTATACAAGCTGCCGGTAGCGCCACCTGCATAGCCATTCAGTGTTACGTTTACTGTATGACCGCTTTGTGCCGGGTTGGGTGCAACTTTTACACTTTGCACAGCACCGCTTGCTGCTATGTACAGCACATTGCTATAGTTCAGGTTGCCATCGCCATCTTCTATACCAAGGCGATAGTAGGAGCCGGTATTTACACCCGCGTCTGTATAGTTGTAAACGTTTTGGCTATTGTATGAAATGTTTGCAATGGTGCTAAAGCCACTGCTGCTGCTGGCAGAGCGCTGCAGTCTGAATTGTTTAAAGTTGAGTGTGTCTGTGGCTGTCCATTGCAGCAGGTTGTTGCTGCCCTGTCTTCTGCCATTAAAGTCTTGCAGTTTTATTGACAGTAAAGTTTGCAACTGTGTATTGTAAGCCATAAAGCCAAACGTGCTGAAATTGTAGATACCGCTAAACTCTGCATAGTTTACGCCATTCTCTGTGCCCAGCACAGGAGTAAGGTATTGGGCACCGTTGATTCCATTGTTTTGTTGTGCGGCAGCAACGGCAGCGGCATTGCCCTCAAACTTAAACCATTTGGATTTGGTATTGCCCCCAGGGTTAGTGGTTACGGCAGCGCCATTATCCAATGCTGCCTGGTTGTCGGCCGGGTTATAATACACACGCACAGTCATAGGGTTGGTATAACTGGGTGAACCGGCACTGTTGTCAATGGTAAACATATTGCTGCTGAGTGCAGTAGCATCGGTAGTGCTGTATACTGCTGCGTTAGAGTTGTTGTTGCTGATGGTAACAGTCGGTTTTACCGGAAACGAATTACCTGCGGGATTAATACCCAGGTATTTATTGTTGCCGATGTTGTAAACAATCCAGCTATCTGCAGAAGAACATACATTGCCGCTTGTAATGGTAGTGGAAGTTCCTGTTGCTGCATATGCAGGTATAGTATTATACTGCGCAAAGCTGAAGTAGATCTGTCCGTCTGAAAAATCTTTTAAGAAGGTAACACAAGGTGTGCCATTAATAGTTTGAAAGCTGTTCATGCTAATGACAGTGGCTGTGCTAAGGTTGCTGCTGGCAGAAGTAAGCATAGACACACAGGCACCGCCTGCAGTAAATGCAGTAAAAGCAGAAACCGGTATGGCGATCATTACCTGGCCCACAGTGCCTGTTTGCTGCACTTTCCAAACCCGCGCCATGGCGCTATAGCTGGTATTAATAGGATTGTTTGAATTGGTGAATGTGATACCAGCACCATTATTGCCAAAAGCCAGGTAAGCATTGTTTGATAATGAGCTGGCATGTGCCGGGTTGCTGGTGCCAATAGTGCTGCCTGCGCCAATGTAAACCGGCACGGCGGCGGATTGTGAATAGGATTGTTCCTGGTCGAGTACTTGCGCAGATTCTTTACCAATTACGGTAATATCATTTGCATAGCTGCTATTGGTAGTGGTGGTAGCATAATAAGTGCCTGCATTGGGGCTCACATAATCAATCGGCAAACTAATACCATATTTGGTAGCCAGGTAGCTCTCTATATAAGGACGATTAACAGCTTGATCCGCATTGTAAACAATTAGTTCGCAAATAGCATCTGAAGTAGCCGTATAAGAGACAGTGCCGCCATATGCCGAACCTATGTAAAAATTAGAACTTGAAAAACCAGAAACTCCAGCTGTGGCAGAACTCGTAACCCCGTTTGCGGCCTTTGTTGCAGTGGTTCCATTGGTGGTATAATCGGTTATATACACCGCGCCGGCAGTATTGTTTATGGGCGAAAAAGAAGAAGCGTTATTCCCAAAATAAAAGCCGCCATTGTTGGGTGTATAGCCAACAGACCATTGGTTACCGGGGTTAGAGCCATAATTATAATCTGCAACGCTGCCGGCCGTTCCTGCTGATTTGTATACAAAGAACTGGGCGTTGGCACCCGAATTATAACCAAGCTGGGCCAAAGGAATAGTAGTGTTAAGAAGGCTTCTGTTTGCACCGTTTGCGCCACCATTAAATTGAAGCGCCGGGTTGAAGTTTACAGCAGTAGTAATACCATTGGGCCCGCCGGTGCCTGGGTTTGCTATTCCAAAACTATAACCGTATAACTGGTCTACCCATGGGCCAGAACTAGCCGCCAGCGTAATGCCGGCATCTGCTCTTAACCACACTTGTGGAACAGCAGCACCTGGTGAAGGTGGCAGCGCCATTATTGCAATGGTAAAAATAGCGTTAGTGGGCATGGTTACCGGCGAAGTGGTGGTCCATAAACCAGCACTGGTATTGGTAAGTGTTACGATGTTGCTGTTGCTGGTATAATCTGCTGTACTATTGGTTGTATACACCAATGCATAAGTGGTGGCAGCCGCAAAAGGGCTGGCTGTACTTTTAGTATTAAACTGCAGGTATACAGGAGTGCCGCCACCAGCAGTGCTTTGCATCTTCCAGTTGCGTTGCAACACACTAACAGCGCTTGCCGGTTTTTTTAAAGTAGAAGTGCCGATAACACTGCCGCCATCATCGCTGATGGTTACAAAGTTCATGTTGGTGAGTGGGTTGCTGCGCAGGTTGTTGGCAGTAGTAAAATCATTGGTTGTTGACATTGTTAGAATGCCAGTAGTGGTTCCACCCACAGAGCTGTTGTTATCAGTAGATACCTGCTGTTTCAATGCGCTGGTATTGTCTGTGCCAATACCAAAAACATTGTACTTAAAAGTAGCGTCGGCAGTCCACATATTGGTAGTTCCATTGCTTGCCAAATACGTTGTGGCGCCGCTGTTGAGCGTATAGCCATATTTCAATGCCAGGTAACTATATACCTGTGTCATTTGCGTTGCAGTTAATGTTGCGCTTGGAAAAATAATGGTTTCAGCCATATTACCAAATGCCAAAGTAGCCGAAGAACCTGCAGCGAGGCCCCCGCCAACTGCATAATATCTATAACTTGCGCTTCCTACTTTTGTGAGTGCCTGTGTTGTACTGTTCAGTGCTGTAGCTACTGCTGAAGTAGTGCTTGTATATTGTGCTGTGGCAATTGATCCGGTAGTGCTGGGCCAGGGAAGTGTAGTATTTGTTTGTGTGCTGCCATAATTGCCCACAACGGAACCACGGCTTTGCAGGGCAAAAATATTGTTTGTTGCGTCAACCCAACAAACGCTTTGCGAGGTGCCGATATTAAGTGGTGCGCCCGCTACAAAAACCGTAGAGTTGGCTACAAGGGGACCAGTAGAAGTACTGGCAAAAGTGAGCATTTGGCTCTTGGTACTGCTGGCTGTACTAACACCAAAGCCAATGGTTGGGTTAAAGTTGAGCAAACCCGTGCTGGTATTATAAGCAGGGGTTGTGGTGTTGCCGTTCGCGCCAGCCGATATTACTGAATTCACATCAAGCCCGTTGCCCGATTGATCTTTCCATATAAATGGATCGCCGGCACCAACCGTGGTGCCTTTGGTAACACCCACATCGGCCCTTAGCCAAACCGCAGAGCCGGTAACCCCGCCGGGGCTTTGTGCAAAATTTTTTCCGCAGATAAAAATCAATACGGTAAGAAGAATTAGTCTTAGTGGTTTCATTTTACAGATTTGGAAATTATAAATAACTGTTTGTTTTTCTACGCTATTTGAAAAGCAATTGGATATAGATTATACACTTTCACATATCTAAATAACAACTATGTCTAATGTTTTAATTGCAATAGCAATAGCAGAAGTTTATCTAAGTCGTAAGTACTACTTCGTAATTGCGTATTAAAAAATATTAATGTGTAAAGCCTATTTGAAATATAACGGGGTTACTATGTCTTTATTACTATTCGCATTCGTTTTTAAATTAATTACGTAATAGTACATATGAGTATATTTTTAATATCTGACCATGATTCACCTGATTGAAAGATTGCCATGACGTTCGCGTCGAAAATAGAACGCAGATTGTTATGATTGTTATGATGTGTTATGATGTTACGTCATTGCGAATCGCGGTAGGGATTTATTATAAATGACTTTACGCGATGAAGCAGTCTGTGCTTGCATAACGGGTTGCTAGTATTGTTGATGAGATTGCTTGCAATTAATTGTCTGAACCAAGATTTGCTTGATTGAAGGATTGCCATGACGTTCGTGTCGAAAATGGAACGCAGATTGTTATGATTGTTATGATGCGTTACGATGTTACGTCATTGCGAATCGCGGTAGGGATTTATTATAAATGACTTTACGCGATGAAGCAATCTGTGCTTGCATAGCCGGCTGCTAGTATTGATGATGAGATTGCTTGCAATTAATTGTCTGAACCAAGATTTACTTGATTGAAGGATTGCAATGACGTTCGCGTCGAAATCCTTTCATCCTTTAATCATGGTTCAGACAATTGCAGGATGCTTGCGGCATGAAAGTCTCCGTGAGAGCGAACTCTACGAACCACGAACTAAAGAACTTACTCACGACTAACAACTCCCACTAACCCCTCACCACTCGCCACTAGCTGCAAACGAACTACGAACTTAAAACTTACCACTTAAAACTTACAGCTTATAACTTACTGCTGTGTAGCAGATCATTTATCAACGTGATAGCATCTGTGCAGGTAGATTGTATATGGCGCATCATTCCTTTTTTTTCTTCAGACTGTTCTTTTCTTAATAAAGAATATACAATGGTGCGTATGCCGCTTACGGGGCTTTTAAGATCATGCGCTACGGTTTGGATGATGTTTTTATTCTCCAGCTGGCTTTGATGAAGCGAGAGCAGTGTTTGCTGCAGGTCTTCATTTTTTCTTTCCAGCTCTGCATTCAATGCACCCAGTTTTTTTGCAAAACGTGTTTTGCGTTTTAAACTATACCATGAAAGTGTTATAATGATAAAAGCCAGCACTGCGCCAACAATGGTTGCAACGAGGTAATTCTTTTTAATTTCAATATCACTTTTCAGTGCTTCATTCTTTTTTCGCTGCTCCTGGTTGTCAAATTCTTTACTGATATTGGTAGCAAGAAATTGTTTATCTCTTTTCTCGAGCGAATCTTTTATAAAAATGGCACGATGCAGTGCATTGCTGGAAGCAACAACCTGGTTTGTTTGCAAGTAGTAAGCTGCAGCCAGTTTGTAATATTGGCGGGTAATATCGTTCAACAAGGACGTATCATTGCTGCGGCAAAACAAT
This sequence comes from Chitinophagaceae bacterium, assembly GCA_047602295.1. Taxonomy (GTDB): domain Bacteria; phylum Bacteroidota; class Bacteroidia; order Chitinophagales; family Chitinophagaceae; genus JACMLD01. The sequence continues at coordinate 2,077,238 of JASGHP010000001.1, forward strand.
GTTAACATCTCGTGGGCCTTTGCGGGTTGTTTTGTTTCAAGATAAACACTGGCGAGTGAAGTGATTAGGTAATTAATATAGGAGGTGTCGTCTACATGTTGAAAGGATGCATAACTTTTAAGGTATAGTTTTTCGGCACCTGTCAGATCTTTTCGCTGCTGCAAAACAGCTGCTATATTCCCATAAGTAACGGCTCTGGCAAGCCCGGCTATTTCGGGCTGGTTTGGCGCATACTTCTTTTCATTCTTGTTTAAGTAATCCAGCGAGGCGTTGTAGTAATGCAGTGCACTGTCTGGCAAACCAGCCTTGGCATAGCTCTCGCCTATATTATTTATATTTCCCGCCACATTGCCAAAAGCGTTCGGAGAGTTTCCAAAATACGATGGCGTCATATCGCACATTTTCCGGAAAAAATTTATAGCTGCCAGGTATTTGTGTTGTGTAAATAAGATGGAAGACATGCTATGGTAATATTTATACAGCGAAGGCGTATCTGTTGTATGCGAAGACATAAAAAGTTTAGCAAGAGTATAGTTCTGGACGGCTTCATCATAGTTTTTCTTATTGGCATTAACATCTCCTTTTACAAAGAGCTGCTCAATGTACATGGCGGCATATTTCTTTTCCTGCAAATGGGGCACTAAAAAATGTATACTGCTGTCTGCAACTATTATAGCAGAATCGTACAGGTTTTTACGCCTGTATATTCCTCTTCGCCAGTTGAGCATAAAAATAACATCTTCCAAATCGCGGTTTGCAGAAGACAGTAGCACTGAATTAAGGTAGTTTACTTTGTTTGCCTCCTGTAATTCAGTTTCCTGGGGCATTGAATCTGCTTTTGCTACTGCCGCTCTGAATATGATGTGATTATTTTCCGGGGTGCTGTTACAGCCAACAGTTATTGATGCTGCCACAATCAATAAAAATAGCAAGGCTGTGACCCTGTATTTTTGCAGCAATATTTTTTTATGACTGTTCATGCTGTTTGTTTACAGTTATTCAAACTAATAAATCCTGCTTCCGCTCCCGACTCCCGACTAACACAACTCCCACCAGCCCCTCACTACTTGCCACGAACTTATAACTTACTACTGCGTCTGCTGTGAAGCAGATCGTTTATCAATGCAATAGCATCTGTGCAGGTGGATTGTATCTGGCGCAGCATTCCTTTTTTTTCTTCAGATTGTTCATTTCTTAGTAAAGAGTAAACAATGGTGCGTATGCCGCTTACCGGGCTTTTAAGATCATGCGCCACGGTTTGGATGATGTTTTTATTCTCCAGCTGACTTTGCTGAAGCGACAACAGTGTTTGCTGCAGGTCTTCATTTTTTCTTTCCAGCTCTGCATTCAATGCACCCAGTTTTTTTACAAATCGTGATTTGCGTTTTAAACTATACCATGAAAGCGTTATAATGATAAAAGCCAGCACTGCGCCAACAATGGTTGCAATGAGGTAATTCTTTTTAATTTCAATATCACTTTTCAGTGCTTCATTCTTTTTTCGCTGCTCCTGGTTTTCAAATTCTTTGCTGATGTTGGTAGCCAAAAACTGGTTATCCCTTTTGCCCAGCGAATCTTTTATAAAAATGGCCTGTTGCAGCGCATGGTTAGAAGCGGCCAGCTGGTTGGTTTGCAAATAATAGGCGGAAGCCAGTTTGTAATAGCTGTGTGTAATATCCGTTATTGCAGATGTATCATTTTGGCTGGCAAACGCTGTTAACATCTCCCGGGCCTTTGCGTGTTGTTTTGTTTCATTATAAAGCCCGGCAAGGGAAGTAATAAGATAATTACTGTAGGAACGGTCGTCTGCTTTTTGAAAAACTTCATAACTTTTAAGGTACATCTTTTCTGCACCTGCCATATCTTTTTGCGCCTGCAAAACAGCTGCCATATCTCCGTAAACAACAGCCCTGCTAAGCCCGGCGATTTCGGGCTTGTTGGGCGCATATGTCTTTTCATTTTTAGCCAGGTAATCCAGCGCGGCGTTGTAGTAATACAAAGCACTATCTGGCAAACCAGCCTTGGCATAGCACTCGCCTATATTATTTATGTTTCCCGCCACATCGCCAAAAGCATTCGAAGGATATTCAAAAACAGATGGCGGCATCTTGCTCATTTCACGGAAAAAATCTATTGCCTGCAGGTATTTGTGTTGTGCAAATAAAATAGATGCCATGCTATGATAATACTTATAAAGCAAAAGGCTATCTGTTTTATGCGAAGACATAAACAGTTTTGCCAGCGTATAATTGTGGATGGCTTCATTATAGCTTAACCTGCTGGCATAAATATCACCTTTTATAAACAGCTGCAGCAGGTATATAGCAGCATATTTCTCTTCCTGCAAATGGGGCATTAAAAGATGTATACAACTGTCTGAATATAAGATAGCAGAATCGTACAGGCTTTTGCGCCAATATATGCTTCTTTGCCAGTTAAGAACATAAACAGCATCTTCCGCATCGCGGTTTTCGGAGGACAACAGCACAGAATTCAGGTACTTTATTTTGATCTCTTCTTGCAACCCGGCCACCCAGGGTGTTGATTCTGATTTTGCCACAGCCGCCCTGAACATGGCATGATTTGTTTCTGCACCACGGTTACAACCAACAGTTATTGTTACTGCCGCAGCAAATAAAAATAAGCACGCGGCATACCTGTTGTATTGCAGCAATAATATTTTTCTGAAACTGATCATTGGTTGTTTAAAAAATTTTTTATTCTTTATGATAACTGCACTGCCCGGCAACCATATGCCGCCCAATAACACTGCTGCATATTTGCGCCACACATTCAGCATTTACCATGCAGCATCCTGCACCATTCATCAGTTGGCACTGTAGGGCAGCTCTACATAAAAAACTGAACCCTTGCCTGCTTCACTCTCAAACCACAACTGCCCGGCATGCTCTTCAATAATTTTTTTTGATATAGACAAACCCAGCCCATACGATTCTTCACCGGCAGTGCCCGCCCTGGATACCAATGGATCGATCGTAAAAATTTTTTCTTTTAATTCTGCTGGTATGCCAATGCCGTTATCCTGCACAGACAGCAGTACCGTTTCTTCTTTTGTTTGCAGTTGCACCATTATCTCAGCATTTAATGGGCTGAACTTAATTGCATTGTTAACAATATTGCTGACAACCCGCCATATTTTTTGCCTGTTCAGCATTATTACCGGGTGTTCTACGTGCAGGGTAATGCGTTGGTTTTTTTCTTCTGCTTTCACCTGGAACAATTCTGCACATTGTTCAATCAGCCTGCCCATATCCACCAGTTCCTTGCTGATGTCTTGCAGACTGCGTTTATTGTTCAGCAAATCATTTATCAGCGCAATGGATTCTTTGCAGGTAGCCCGTATAAGGCTAAGCGATTCTTTTTTTTCTCCGGGTGGTTCAGTTTTCAACAGTGAATGAGCAAGTGTATGTATAGAGCTGATGGGGTTTTTAAGATCATGTGCCATTATACGCACCATGCGGTTGTTTTCTTTATGACTTTGCTCAAGCGAAGTAAAAGTTCTTTGCAGGTCTTCATTTTTCCGGCTGATTGCTTCGTTCAGAAAAGTGAGATTTTTTACAAACCGCGATTTGCGTTTGAGGTTATTCCAGATAAGGAATATAACAATAATGCCCAGCACTGTGCTCATTACGGCTATTAGCAGGTAGCCCGATTTAATTTTATTGTCTTTATTCAGCGCTTCGTTGGCGGTATTTTGTTCGCGGCTTTCAAATTCGCGGCGCAGGTCTACAGCGTTCAGTTGCAGGTTCTTTTTTTCAAGCGAATCGCTTATGTTATACGCCTGCAGTAATGCGGTGTTTGCTTTAAAAGCCTGGTTTATTTTGGTATAATATCCAGAGAGTAATTTATAATAAGAGCAGGCCTCGCTGCTTATTGTGCCAGCGGCAGCCAGCAAAACGGAATCGTTTAAAACTTTACCGGCGTTTTGTGTGTCATTGGTTTCAATATAAATTTTGGCCAGCAAAAGCTGCATCGGTTGTATAAAGGCAAACTCTTTGAGGTTTTTAAAATAGTCAATGGTTTTTAAAAGAAGTTTTTCTGCGCCTGCCATGTCTTTTTGCAGGTACAGGGCATCGGCAAGGTTAGAATATACCACCATCCGATCCAGCTCAAAATTGCCCGGTTTGGTACCGGCAATTTTTTTTTCGTTTTGATTGATATAATCCAGTGCAGCATTAAAATAATAAATGGCGCTGTCTGCAAGCCCGCATTTGGTATAACATATACCCACGTTGTCTAAATTTTCCTGCACCTCCAGGAAAACCATGAGCGGAACTTTTATACAGTTTGCAGCGTTCTGATATTTCATCTTGAAGAAATCCGCCGCCTGCAAATACTTTTTCTGTGAGTACAAAATATTGGCAGCGCACTTATAATAGTTGTAAAGCAGGGAAGAATCCATTTTGCCGGAAGCAAGCCTTGCTTTGGCCGCGGTATAATTAAGGATGGCTTCATCATAATTTTTTAGCCGGTAATAAATATCACCCTTTTCAAACAGCGTATTTATGTACAAATGGGAAAGTTCATCATTCGCCGCCCCGTTTTGCAAAAGGGCGATATTGCTGTCTGCATACAAAATAGCGGTAGCATAATCTGACCTGCTTTCCGCATAATAAAATAGCTTCCTGTAGTTTTTATTGGCAGTATTGCTGTCGGCCGGTTTTTTCAGGGAAGCATATGCTGCGTCAAGCAATGCCATATCTTTTTCGGTATACTTAAAGTTGTTGCTTTTAACAGACGAATCTATTTTTACTAAAACGCTGTCGAAACGTGCCTGTTTTGTATTGTTTACCGGCTGCCGGCAACAAAAGGCGGTTAATAAAAAAATAGCAACAATGCTGAGCTTGGCGGCATATTGGTTGGCAGGACGTAAAATTTTATTCTCGTAAAGCATCTGAACAAGCAGGTTTGAAGCCTGGGTTTTACTAAGTAAAACTGGTTAATAATATATGCGCTTTCAGGGGGTGGGATATTTGTAAATGCAAAAAGGAAGGGCAATAAATTAAATTGTAAAAGAATATGGCCGCTTCCGTGTTACAAAAAATAGCCGGGTATTTACGTGCTAAGAATACCCGTTAATTGCTCGCAAGCATACGTAATAACTTCTAATTTGCTTTAACGCCTGATAATTTTAATTGTGGTGACTTCCTTCTTTCAACAACGCCTGCGATAAATAGAGATGGCGAATATATGAAAAGGGTTGCAGCGCAATGCATGATATATTATAAAAAGTAAATAAAGTCTACGGTTATTGTAGGTTTTGTGTCTTTGATCAATTTTTTTTCGTCAATGCCGGCACAGAAGAGTTTTGGAATAGGAGAATCCTGGCGGCAAAACAAGCTGTTGTTTAAATATTGATACGTTATAATGCAACAAAACTCTTCCTTTGTTTTTCGGTAATATAAATTTAATAGGTAAGCCTTATTAAGAAATCAAACTTTGGCAGGAGGCTATCATAAAAAAGATTGCAGGCATTTGTTTTGTTTTAATAGCCGTGTGCAAAAAAGTAGCATAGCACTATTTTTTGTTGTGCTTATCCAACTTAAAAATCTTCTCTTCAACACTTATAGCTTTTTTGGTAATGGTTTATTTAGAATAAACAGTAAAGTTGCAACTGGTAGTAAGTCAGTTATGCGATGTATTGTTATTTACAATAATTAAATTTAATACGACAATTCCACATGTCATTTATTCTTTATGAATGTCTTGCTAATTGTATTATCGAAATGATATATAAATAAAACATTTCTATGAAAGCAAGGCAATAATCTGTAACTGCTGTCTTTAACTTTGTTGATTGTATAACCCGCCTGCAACCGCCAACTGTACATTATTATTTAACAATTCACAAAAACCGTAAAAATGAAAGCAAAAATTTACCTATCGGTAATTGCAGTCGTATTATTTGTATCTAATGCATTTGCGCAGCAAAAAATTAAAGATGGAACGATAAGCGGAACCAGTAGCCTGGCTAACTCAAATGCTATATTGGAGCTGGAGAGTGCCAGCAGAGGGCTTTTATTGCCCCGTGTTGCCCTCTTTGATACAAGCGCATCAAGGCCTCTTAATGCCCATGTTCCCGGCATGCTGGTATACAATACCAACACAATTAACAGTGTAACTCCTGGTGTTTATTATAACGACGGTACAAAATGGGTAAGGCAAGCTGATCTGAATTCTGGCTGGGGCCTCAATGGTAATGGAAATACCAACAGTGGTACAAATTTTTTAGGAACGCTTGGAAATAATGCCCTGCGTTTTAAAGTAAATAATGTAAGTGCAGGCTTTATTGATAGTTTGAATGGCAGTGATAATACGGCGTTCGGGTACGGCAGTTTGTCTGCAAATACCAGCGGTGTAAACAATACCGCTTTTGGTAACAATGCGCTTATTGCCAATTCAACAGGCGGTGGTAACACAGCAATAGGTAATAGTGCACTTGTGGTTGCAACCGGCAACGGTAATGCAGCGTTCGGTTTTAAGGCAGGTTCAACTATTACGACTGGAACTGATAACCTGGCGGTTGGAAATAATGCCCAGGTGGCATTGCCAACAGGGGATCATCAGTTAAGCATTGGTAATTTAATATACGGCACTGGATTAACTGGTGATGTTGGTGCGGGTAAAATTGGTATAGGAGTTACTGCGCCTGTTTCTAAATTACAGGTGAACGCATCTGCCGGTGTGGGACAAATAACTTATGAAAACGGTGCTACTTTGGCTAGTGGTGGTAAAATTGGCTCTACACCAGTTTTAAATAGCTTGGTGGTAAAAAATCCTAATACTTATTACCAGCAGGCTTATATCAGTGAATCTGCTGGAAAGGTTGGTGCTTATGAAACCATTTCAAACCTTTTGGCATTTGATCATTTTACTACTTCTAACAGCCTAACAGCTTCAAATTTTCTACTGCCTTATGGTGGCGTTGGCTTTGGTCACTATGTAGATGCAAACAGCAGCAGTTACCCGCAATTAGGCATTTGGTATTTGAATGACAATGTAATGGCATTCGGAAAAATAAATGGCAAAGTAAGTTCACCTGCCACTAATACCGTAGAATTAGTTACAGATATAATGGCTCATAAAGTTGGCATCGGCACTACTACTCCTGCTGAAAAACTTGATGTAAGCGGCGCAGTAAAAATAAGCAGCACATACACAGGAATTTCCAATGGTGCTACTACGCCTGCTCCAACAGGTGGTGCAGGAACAATGATATTCCAGGCGAGCGATAGTCATTTTTATGGTTGGAACGGAACGATGTGGAAGCAACTTGATAATTAAAAGCCACTCTTTCATAAGCAACTCCGGTTGCATATGCTTCAGAATAAGATTGTTCATTTTAGAAAATCACACATGAAAAGAATTTTATTGAGGACAATTGTGGCCATAGTGCTGCTTAATATTTCTTATCTCGCAAATGCGCAGGGTCCCGGATCAGAGGCCGTGTATGGTGGGTCCGGATCAACACGCAGTATCGCCGCTGGAACCAGTGTGGCAGATGCTGCCGAAACAATTTATTTAGGTCCGGGGCAATATGATGTTAACGGAACCTGGGAGATATACAGTAAGAACGTAGTGATAGACCCTGCAGCAGTTATTTCAGGTACAGGGAGTATAGTGTTTAATAACCCATCTGATGCAGGTGGCGATGCCAGTTTTACATTAATTGATGGCAATGGCAGCAGTAATGCAATAGATGTCGATATTGTAAATAACAATCCCAGCGGCATAATATTAACACAAATTGATTTTCCGGATAACTTAGTTGACGATGGTTTTACCAATAATGATGGCAGTGCTACCCTGTATGTGGGTGGTGATCTTAACCTGGCTGTAGATGGCGCAAATGTAATGTTAGCCAACAGAGTGGTGGGTGACCTGCGGTTTACCAGTATGGCTACCATCAGCAACTTCGGGCCACAGCGTATGGTAATTACAAACAATAGTATAATCAGCCATATGGTAAGAGATGCATATACTGGCAGCTTTACCTTTCCGGTAGGTATTGCCGCCGGTGACTATACGCCGGCTGTTATTAATAATACAGTAAGCAATGCCGTGCACGTAAGCGTAACGGATTATTCTGCCAACACGTCGGATGTAACTGCGGTCCTTGCAAGCAGTGGTGTGCAACGCATCTGGAATATTTATGCAGGTAATGCCACAGGAAACAGCACTATTTCGCTGCAGAATAACAACAGCACTAATCAACAGTCGTTTAGTAACTCCAGCAATTTTGTAACACAGTACAATGGTATAATACCTAATACAACTGGCGATGCAACCAGCACCGATGCATGGCAAAATAACACGCCGGGTACCAGCTCAACCGGAGATGTAAGCGGATCATCGGTTAACAGCCGTGCCTATACAACATTTGCTACAGACGCTGATGATGCTACTGCAAACTTCAGCAAACGTACTTTCGTTCAGACCGCCTTGCCGGTAACTTTGTTAAGTTTTGCTGCCAGCTCACAAAGCTGCTCGGTAAAGTTAACATGGACAACTGCTGATGAAACAAACTTCAGCCGTTTTGAACTTCAGCGCAGTGCTGATAATGGTACAAGTTATAGCACCATCAGCACAATACAAGCAGGTGGCAATAACAGTCATTACAACTATACAGATGTTGCAGCTGTTCAGGGCACAAACATTTACAGACTTAAGATGATTGATATTGATGGCCAGTATAAATTCAGTAATACTGCGTTGGCCACTGTAAACTGTTCGGACAAGCCTATTGTATTGTATCCTAACCCTACACGAGGCAGCTTAAATATCAGCGGGCTTAAAGGTGGGCAAATAATTCAGTTGTACAATGCAAACGGACAATTGCTGGTACAACAGAAAGCAGTAAACACCCAGCAGCAACTTGACCTTACACGCTATGCCAATGGACTATATACAGTAATAGTGCTGGATAATACAAAGCGTTTATTGGTTTCCCCAATAATTAAGAACAAATAAAAATCGATAATCCTTTCTTTTGCAGGCTTGCCATTGTCACTTGACAATGGCAAGCTTTTTTTTGAGCAGGTAGGAGGATGATGTCTTTCATCCTCACAGCATTGTGAGAACGGGTTCGGGCCCCGCCCAGGTCTGTATAAAATATTTCTTATCTCAATTTTAAGGGTAACTGGCAACTCCAGAATCACGACAGAATCAGGTTGTAGGTTTACACCGATGAAAAAAATAGTAATCATTTTCACACTCGCCTGCAGTGTTGGTTGTTGCCTGGGTCAGCAAAGAAACCTAGGCTGGTTTATTGCGCAAGCAAGGCAAAACAGTCCGCTTATAAAAGACTATGGCAACCAGGTGCTCATTAACCAACTGGATAGCCAACGCATCAAAGCAACTTATAGGCCACAGGTAAATGGCAATAGCACGAACATATATGCGCCGGTTATTGCTGGCTTTGGTTATGATGGTGCTATTACCAATGGAGGACAGGTAACCGCGTTGGTAGGCATCAACCAGCAATTGATCAGTAAAAAATATCTCTCAGCACAATTTGAAACGCTGCGTATTCAAAACCAGGGATTAGACAATGCCAGCCGGGTTTCTGAGCAGGATTTGGGGCGTACAGTGACTGCGCAGTATGTAACAGTTTACGGCGATCAGCAGCAACTTCGATTTGCAGAAGATATCGCCCATATGTTGCGCAAAGAAGATACGCTTTTAAAAAAGTTAACAGAATCAAATGTATACCGGCAGACAGACTATCTAACGTTTTTGGTTACACGACAACAGCAGGATTTGGTAATACGACAGCTATCAATACAATTGAAAAATGATTTCGCAGGTCTTCATTACCTGTGTGGCACGATGGATACGATGCAAGCAGATTTGCCAGATCCGGGATTGCAACTTTCCATATTGCCACCCACTTCTCAATCTGTATTTTTTAAAAAGTTTGAACTGGATAGCCTGCAACTGATCAATAGCAAGTCATTGGTCGATTACAGCTACAAACCAAAAGTGAGTTTATTTGCCGATGGAGGTTACAATTCAACACTCACTTACCAGGCACAAAAAAACTTTGGAACCAGTTTTGGATTTACGGTTAGTGTGCCCATTTATGATGGACACCAGCGACAAATTCAATATAAAAAGCTAAACATCCAGGAGCGCACAAGACAAGGCTATAAAGATTTTTTCACTGCGCAATACAATCAACAGGTAGCCCAGTTGCTGCAGCAATTGAATGCTACGTCCTCTTTAATTGGAGATATTGAACACCAGATTAAGTATGCTGAAGGTTTGATAAACGTGAATATGCGTTTACTGGAGACAGGAGATGTTAAGATTGCAGACCTGGTTATTGCAGTTAACAATTATCTCACTGCAAAAAACCTGTTAACTCAAAACAATACAAGCAAACTTCAGATCATTAACCAGATAAATTACTGGAACAGATAAACAACTATACCATGAACCGACTTGTCGCTATAGGAAGCCTATTACTAGTGATGCAAAACTTTTTTTCATCCTGTCATTCACCCGCTGCGGCACCAGAAGAGGCTGCGCCTGCTGTTGTGCAAACACCCGTTACTATAACTAACCCGTTGGACAGCAGTATCAATGATTATGTTGAATTGAATGCGGTTTCCTCGTTTTTGCAGAAAAACTATATAAAGGCTAACGCCAATGGATACCTGCAATCAAATTTTACGCAACCAGGCCAATATGTAAACAAAGGACAGGTGCTTTTTACCGTAAAAACCAAAGAGGCAGAAAGCATCGGCAATGCAGTAAATCAATTGGATTCTGGTTTTCACTTTAAAGGAACCAATGGCATTAAAGCAGGTGAAAATGGATTTATTACACAACTCAATCACCAGGCAGGAGACTATGTGCAGGATGGCGAACAATTAGCTGTAGTGAGTGATGTAAGCAGTTTTGTTTTCCTGTTGGATCTTCCTTACGAGTTGCGTCCTTATTTAGCCAGCAACAAAAGCGTTGTATTGGAATTGCCCGATGGAGAAAAATTGTCCGGAGTATTGGCAGGTGGATTGCCTTCTGTTGATCCTACATCACAAACACAAAGCATGATGGTGCGGGTAAAAGCGTCGCATACCATTCCGGAAAACCTGATAGCGAAAGTGAAGATTTATAAAACAAGAAAACCGAATGCTATCTCTTTACCTAAAACAGCCCTGCTTTCAGATGAAACACAAAGCAGTTTTTGGATAATGAAAATGATAGACAGCACAACGGCAGTAAAAGTAGAAGTAGAAAAAGGCATCGAGACAAAAGATCGGGTGGAAATTGTATCTCCTAAATTACAAACCACCGATCAAATTTTGCTATCGGGTAATTATGGATTAGCAGATACTGCCAAAGTGAAAATTATTCCCTAATCATTAATCGTACAACGTTGAAAAACTTTTTTGTTTCCTATAAAAATCCTTTAACGGTGATGTTGGCGCTGGTGCTGGCAGGGGGAATATTTGCTTACAGCAGCATGCAGACATCACTCTTCCCTGAAATTACTTTCCCTAAAATCAAGATTATTGCTGATGCAGGCCTGCAGCCGGTGAATAAAATGATGGTGACGGTGACCAAGCCACTGGAGAATGCGGTGAAGCAGATTCCGGATTTAACCATGATTCGAAGTACGACAAGCCGTGGCAGTTGCGAGATATCGGCTTATATGGATTGGAATGTGAATATTGATTTAAGCCTGCAACGAATAGAATCCAAAATTGCACAGGTTCGCAATCAATTGCCACCGGATGTACAGATTACGGCTGAAAAGATGAACCCTTCCATTCTGCCTGTAATGGGGTATACTTTAGAGAGCAATACTAAATCTCCTATCGAATTAAAAATACTCGCCAATTATACCATCAAGCCATTTCTTTCGCAGGTAAATGGTGTTTCTGAAATCAGGGTGATTGGAGGTAAATCAAAAGAGTACTGGCTGCAACCGGATTTGCGCAAAATGAGTGCATTGGGCATCACACCGGATTCTGTAAGCAATGCGCTTGCCCAAACCAATTTCATTCGCTCCAACGGTTTTCTGTCCGATTATAAATTTTTATACCTCTCCATTACGGATGCCAGTGTTCATACAGTTACAGACCTGGAAAATATCGTGGTGCGCAATGATGGCAGAAGGGTAGTGCGATTGGGTGATTTTGCTATAGTTCAAATTCGTGAAGCAGTTGAATATACCCGCATAAATGCCAATGGAAGAGATGGGATATTGATTGCCGTTATAAAGCAACCTAACTCCAACCTTGTTGATATGTCCGCTGCAATGGAAAACAAGGTGGAAGCTTTAAAAAAAATTCTCCCTGCCGGGGTTACCATAAAACCATATTATATACAGGCAGACTTTGTGAATACGTCTATCAAAAGCGTAACAGATAGTTTGTGGATAGGGCTAGCGCTTGCCATTATTGTTGCCATTATTTTTTTACGATCACTAAAAGCAAGTGCCACTATATTAATTACCATTCCTGTTGCGCTATGTTTAAGCTTGCTGGTATTATATGCCATCGGTTATACTTTCAACATCATGACACTAGGCGCTATTGCAGCAGCCATTGGTCTTATTATTGATGACGCGATAGTAGTTGTAGAACAAATCCACCGAACGCATGAAGAGCATCCGGATGAGCCTACAAAAAATCTTTTGCAAAAAGCTATTGGCTACTTGCTGCCAGCAATGATCGGTTCATCCATCAGCACGATTGTTATTTTCTTTCCCTTTGTATTGATGAGTGGCGTAGCAGGCGCTTATTTTAAAGTGCTTACCAATACGATGATCATTACACTGGCCTGTTCATTTTTAGTGACCTGGATTGGATTGCCTGTGATTTACTTGTTGCTTTCCAGGAAATCAAGAAAGCAATCCGGCAAAGTTGAACAAGCGCATGCAGTTAAACCACAACGATGGGTATCGTTCTTTATCCGGCGTCCGGTTATTGCGGTTATCATCATGGGTGTGCTAATAGGATTAACAGTTTTTGTTTTACCAAAATTACAAACAGGCTTTTTACCCGACATGGATGAGGGTAGCATTGTACTGGACTATGCATCTCCACCCGGTACTTCACTGGAAGAGACAGATCACATGTTGAAGGAAGCGGAAAAACTGATTGTGAAAGTACCGGAAGTAGCGGCTTACTCCAGAAGAACGGGCACGCAAATGGGTTTTTTTATTACTGAACCCAATACCGGGGACTACCTTATTCAGCTAAAAGCAAACAGAACCCGCACCACCGAGGAAGTCATTGCAGATATACGGCAGCAAATTGAAGCAACCCAACCGGGATTGCGCATAGATTTTGGACAGGTAATCGGTGATATGCTGGGTGATTTAATGACTTCTGTGCAACCCGTAGAAGTTAAAATATTTGGTAATGATCCGGTGCAATTGCAGGCGTTGTCTAAACAGGTAGCAGACGTTGTATCATCGGTGCACGGCGCAGCAGATGTATTTGATGGAATTGTTATAGCAGGTCCTTCTGTTACTATTGAACCGGATTATGCAAGGCTTTCGCAATTCGGTATTACACCTGCTAATTTGCAGACTCAGTTGCAAACTGCTACTGAAGGCAACCTGGCTGGCTCCATCTTAGAAAAAGAACAGCAGACACCGGTTCGTATTATTTACCCGGGCAATCGTGAACAGGGAATAGGCGGCATAGATAAATTACCCATCTTCTTACCAAACGGAAAACTAAATCCTATTACCAGTCTTGCTACTGTAAAAGTAAATACGGGCGATGCAGAGTTGCAAAGAGAAAACCTGCAATCCATGGGCGTAGTTACCGCAAGACTTGATAATAGTGACCTGGGCACAGTTATTAAAGGCATCCAACAAAAAATAAATTCAAGCATAAGTCTTCCCAATGGATATCATATTGAATACGGAGGAGCTTATGCGGAGCAACAGCAATCTTTTAAAGAATTACTGATGATACTGGTTACTGCCAGTATGCTAGTGTTTGGTGTTATCCTTTTCTTATTCAGAGATTTTAGGGCGGCGTTATTGATTTTATTGGTTTCTGTTTTAGGTATTGCCGGCAGTTATGGTGCACTCTATCTCACAGCTACACCATTAAACGTAGGAAGTTACACAGGTCTTATTATGATTGTGGGAATCATAGGAGAGAATGCCATTTTTACTTTCCTGCAATTTAAAGAAGCCTTGCACGATAAGACGGCTGATGAAGCTATTGTATATTCCATATCAACGCGTTTGCGCCCTAAATTAATGACAGCTCTTGGCGCTATTATAGCTTTAATGCCTTTGGCCCTGGGTATTGGTGCGGGAGCACAATTGCACCAGCCGCTTGCTATTGCTGTTATTGGCGGATTTATTGCAGCCCTTCCTTTATTACTTATAGTATTGCCCTCCTTACTACGCCTATTTTATAAAACTCCAGTTAAAACAATTGAATCATGAAAAAGCTAATCGCAGGCGCTACAGCGCTGTTGCTATCTTCTCCGTTTTTATTGCAAGCACAAAAAAATTACCACATCGCACAAACATTTCATATTGCCAGTGCAGGCGGCTGGGATTACCTGGCGGCGGGGCCAAGCAATCATCGATTGTATGTATCGCACGGAACGCAGGTAAATATCCTAGATGAAATGACGGGTGATTCAATTGGCCTTATTCCCAATACAACAGGCGTTCACGGAATTGCTTTTGTGCCAGCTTTGAATAAGGGCTATACAAGTAATGGGAGGCTTAATAATATTACAGTGTTTGATCTGAAAACGAACCAGGTTTTAACGCAATTGCCTACAGGTCAGAATCCTGATGCTATCATGTACGATGCTTATTCAAAAATGATAATTACCTGCAATGGCCGCAGCAATGATCTTACTATTATTGATCCGGTAACTGAGAAGACAGTTGCTACTGTTGCAGTGGGAGGTAAACCTGAAACAGCAGTAACAGATGGTGCGGGTAAGCTGTTCGTAAACATTGAAGACAAAAACGAAATCGTAGCAGTTGATCTAAAATCAAACACCGTAACTGCGCACTGGCCGCTGCATCCAGCTGAAGGTCCAACTGGTTTGGCCATTGATATCAGTACCAAAAGAATTTTTGCAGGTTGTGATAAATTTTTAGTAGTACTGGATTATACAAATGGAAAAGTAGTTACTAAAGTTCCTATTGGTGATGGATGCGATGGCGTAGCTTTTGACAATGCAACTAAAAATATTTTTGCAGCTTGTGGAGAGGGTAAAATGGATATTATTCATGAAGCTGCTGCGGATAAATTTACTGCAGCTGGTTCTTTAGCTACTAAGAAAAGTGCCCGTACCATTGCTATTAATGAGTCGCTGCACAGGGTATACCTTCCTGCTGCAGATATGGGAACACCAGCTCCTGGTGAAAAAAGAGCGCCAATGGTGCCAGGAACTTTCCAGGTATTGGTGGTTGAAGCAGTTAAATAAACAACATTTTGTATAGTTGATTTTTGTTACAGCAGCATCCCGCATTCCCGGGATGCTTTTTTTATTCTACGAATCTTAATTGATCTGTTTTTCTGTTAGAATAAAGTATTATTTGGCTTAACAACTCGATAAAAAAATAACTTAAGCCGGGAATCCGCTTATATAGGCTCAGTTTGTGAGCGGCAGCACAACCCGCAAAGAACAGCCCTGCCCAGGCGCGGAAATGATTTCGGCAATACCTTGCAGTGATTCGGCGCGGGACTTAATATTCGACAGGCCTATCCCGGGTTTTATTGAGCCGGGGTCAAAACCAGTGCCATTGTCTTCGATGCTCATGCGTACCCATGCATCTTCCACCCGTAGCGATAAGGTGACTAAGGTGGCACGCGAATATTTTTGCATGTTGTTGAGTTGCTCCTGCGCAATCCGGTACAGTGCTTCCTTATGGGCAATGGGCATACGCACCGGATTTGCGTTGTCAATTGTTACTTGAACAGTTCTTATATCGTTATTATATACAGTGGCCAGGTTTGTAAGCGCATTGGCCAGGCTGGTTTCTGCGAAGCGTGGCATTACCATGCGGTGGGAAATATCCCTGGTTTCTATCAGCGCTTCATCTATGTATTTGATACAGCCTTTTAAAATGGCAAGTCCTTCAGTTTGTTTACCGGTAAACAAGGACAACTGGATTTTTACTGCCGCCAGTATCTGGCAGATATTATCATGAAGTTCTGTGGCGATCTGATTGCGCTCAGCCTCCTGCGCTTTTAGTTTTTCGCGGTTGAGCGTGGCCTGTTCCCTGATTTTATCTTCTTGTTTTTGGATCTCCGCCAGTTTAATGGTAGTAATATCCTGCAAGGTGCCGGTTAGCCGTACTGCTTTTTTTTCTTCATCAAACAATACTTGTCCTTTAGCCAGCACATGACGCTCAGAAAAATGACGAGTGGCTTTGAGTGTGTATTCAATATGATACTTGCCATTACTCTGCGGATCGAATGATGCCTGAATAGCCGCAGCTACTTTTTTGCGGTCGCTATCAATAATGCTTTCCAGTGCAAGCGGCAATGCAAGTTCCACGTCGTCTGGCAAATCAAACCATTCCCGCAGCCGGGCATTTGCGTAAAAAGTGTCTGTCCTTGGATCGTAATCAAAAGTGCCGAGTTCAGCCGCATCAATGGCAAATCCAAGCAACAGGTGGCTTTCTTTTAAATGCCGGAACGCATTGATTTTATCGGTTGTTTCAATGCAGACAAGTTGTACTCCTGCGATGGCATTGCTTTCATCTACCAGTGGACTGTAGCAAAATGTCCACATAGTGTCTTCCATCCGCCCGTTTCTATAAATAGTAAACGTCATGTCTTCTTTCCATACGGCATTCCCTTTCTTTAGTACTTCTTCCAGTAACGGATGAACGACATCCCAAAAATCTGCCCATGCTGTTTTAGCCGGCCTGCCCAGTACCGACGGATGATGTTTACCTTCTCCAAGACCAAGGCGGTAGGCATCATTATAAAAACAGGTTAGCTCAGGCCCCCAGTAAATGTGCATCGGGAATTTAGAACGGAGCATATTGGCGATTGTCGTCTTTAAAGCCTGCGACCAATGGGCAGGCGGGCCAAGCGGGGTGGATGCCCAGTCGAAGCTTCGTGTAAGCTGCCCCATTTCGCCGTCTACATTTAGAAAATCATATGCTGTTGACTGCATACCTGTCCGTTTTTTGGTGGTTTTAAAAAAACAGGAGAGCGGCTGGTTGTAGGTGGTATTCTAAAGTTAGCGTTTATCCTATTGCCGAAGAAAAATTTATGCCAGACAGCTTTTCCCTGTAACTGCGAGAAAGTTAATGCTGCCAGGGAATGATAGTACGTCATGATAGGCATTGCCCACAGCGCAAATCCTTCCATACACTAGTGGAAATTATGGAATCAAACAACCGAAAATACATTAACTGTCTCTCCATCATTTCCAGTTGGAGCCTATATTAATTTTATGATTGGGAAGAAAAGGTAATTGTTCAAAATACTTTTGCCGACAACTAGCAGTCCATTAAATCAATAAGGCTAATACATGATTCAAAAAATCTTTTTTGTGTCAGTAACCTGATAACTAAATATTGCACGGCAGAAAGTTAAAGATCTTAACAAACTGTAAAAACGATTACTGTTCTCCGTTATAATAACATGATAAGATTAGAGACTCTTAACAGTTTTTTATAAATGTTGTTTGCAGCTATTCACAATAAAAAGATGCAATCTGCTTTATAGCCGTACCACCTGTCATCTATGCCAAATCTATATTGTACGCTGCCAGACAATGATTTTCATTCTTATGGTATCATTCTGGAAGTAATTGCATCATGCACAACCCGATCGGTTAAAGAAAAAGATATCCGCGGCAATGTAATTATTCACGTTGCTTTTTATTCGATTGAGGACAAAGAGTTATTCCTTAAAAAAATGGGCGAAACTTTGTTGAAGATTCCCTGGCGGGAGCGGATTTAAACAGCTTGTCCTGTTCATCTCAAAGATTAAACAATAGTTTACACAAAATAATCCGGCCCGGCAATGTATATGAACTGGAGGTAAATGTATTTGCCGAAAGATACAGCGCACTATAGTTTTTTACATTCAGGAAATTAACTGCACTGAACTCCAGGTTCACTTTCCATTTCTTTACATTGTATTTCATGGAAGCATCTGCAAAAAAATATTTCAAATCCTTATTGCCGTCCTGGTGAGTAAAATAATGCTCTCCCGATAGCCTGCATTGTAAACTGCTTAGCGGATTGTATTCAACTGAAACCTGCTGCTGCAACTGGTTAATGTGACGCGTTGATGCATAGGCATCGGAATGACTTGATATTTGAATAAAACTTGCCTTATAGTTAAGACCTATCTCTTTGTTTATTTTGGTGTCGGTGCCGAGCGTATAAGTTGTAGCCGTGGTATTGAAAGGCAGTAATTGATCGTTCTGCAACTGCATTGTTTGTGCACTTTGCCATTGTAAGCCGGCACTAAGCGTAGTTTTTAGTACAAAAAAATATTTGCTTATACTGCTGCTTATCGTCCAGGTGTTGGTAGCATTGGGATATGGAAGCATCACCTGCTGCTGTAGATTATTGGTAATAATGGCCGAGGCAATCTTATTGGAAGCAAGGTGGTCGTACATTAAATTGAAGCTTGCAAACAACAGGATCAGTGACTTTCGGTAACTAAACCCTGCAGATGCTTGCTGTGCACGCATTTCAGCCAGGTCTGCACTGTTCGCATACAGTGTTAGGTAGTCTTTCAAAATATGCCCCTGGTAAATATCTTCAATGCTGGCAGTTTTATTATGATAATTGTAAGACATAAAAATATAATTTTCTACGCCCACCCGGTATCTCAATCTAAATTGTGGGTTAAAGTACCAACGTGTAAGTTGTTTATTCATTTTATACTGGTTGTCTGCATAGCTGATCTGCTGCAAACCAAGCGGCAGACTAAGGTTTGCCTGTAAGATGGTGCCAGGCAAGTCGTAATCTGCTTCTGCATATAATTTCGTTCGTGTCCAGTTTAAATGATTGGTTGAACTGTCCGACTGTGGAGTGGATTGATTATTCAATTGCACCGTGCTAAGTGCCGAAGATAGATTTTGAGATTGAACACTAAATCCTGTCTTAAAGCTTTGCGTAATAAGGTTGCCGGGAATTTTAAGTCCTATATAATTGGTGCTATACCACGTAGGCACATTAACAGTTTGCATTAGCTGGTCGTATTGATTGTTCTTGTTGAAGAGTTCCGGTTTATAGTTTGGGCCGATGGTGCGACTTTCAGGTTCAGATGAATGAGTGACATAAGAATAGGCCTGTATTATCTTGTTTGAACGTATTGATTTTATAAAATTAAATTCATTGGAGAAGCTAGTGAGATTATCGTGCAATGCTTGTTTTAGCGAAGCGCCAGCTGTAGCCAGTTCAGTATCATAGGCAGATTTGTTTGCATCAATTGTAAAAGCATTATTCAGGTAAAACTTATTTCGGTTAATGTTAAGCGTGAGTTGGGCATGCAGGTTGTCTGGCCTGAAATGATTGTGTTGCGTTTCAGAATAATGAACGGTATCATTAGGAAGGAAAATAGTGCTTTCCTGTGAATAATCCTGTTGCTGTTTATCATGCAAATACCAGGCGTTTATCCTTAGTTGTGTGTTATCAGTCAGTTTTAAGAGATTGTTGAAGTTGAGCAAGCTTGCTTGATTGAATAAATACCTGCTGCGTGACAAAGCAGGGTTGTTCACTGTGCCGAGCGATAGCAATGCAGCCGGCAGGGAATTATCAATTAACTGTTCATAGTTGCTTGCATTATGAGCAACCAATTCCTGTTGCAGATCAATACCGGTATTATTTGCTTTCAGGTAATTAATGCCCTTGTACTTGTCTTTAAACATCATTGCGTTCAGGTCTATATCATACTTTTTCGGCAAACCTGCTCCTATGCTTTCCTGCCCAATCATTTGCACTTTTGCACCTGGTTTTATCGTCAGGTTTAGTGCCACATCATCACTCATTACTTTATTGCGCAGCAATTTTATAGGTTGATCGTTTTGTAAAACCTGCACCTGGTCTACCGCGCTTTGCGGAATAGTGGAAGTAGCTATATTATACTTATCATCCAGCAGGTTATCTCCATTAATATACAGGTTAGAGATGGCCTTATTGTTATAACTGATTGTTCCGTTAGAGCTAATCGTTATGCCCGGCATTTTTTTAAGTACATCGCCAATTGTTCTATCCTGTGCACCAGCAAATTCAGACACTTTGTAACCAATGGTATCGCCATGTGTTCGCAATGAAGGACGACTATTTTTAATTTCTACCTCCCGCAACTGGTTGGCCGAAACTTCCATAATAAAATCATAAGGCAAATGTGTATCTGTTAGTGGCCTGCGTTGTACTTTGTAACCAACACTTGTTATTTCAATTTCCAGTCCACCTGCAGGTATATCAGCGGGCAATTGCAAAGTATATGCGCCGCTGATATCAGAAACTGCATAGCCAATGATGCGATGGTTCTCGCCATTTTTAAGATTGATGCTGGCAAAAGGAACAGCTTTACCTGCACTGTCTTTTATCCTTCCCTTGATTGTTTGCGCAAATACCGTCATCGAAATCAGTAATGCAACAATCAAAAAGACTACAGACTTTCTATACAGGCTGCTCATTTTTCCTGCAGTTCTATAGGATTATTCATAACAGGACCGTTACCTTTTGGTGCAATCATTACGTGATCCATTTTAGGGCCACCGCCCTGGCTATTGGCTGTATTCATGGCCTGCACAAACGCGGCAGGGTCTTTTTCCATGGCTGCTTTTAATTTATCAAATTCCTTTTGCGTGGTTTTAACTGCTTTTGTGGGCAATTGAATAAGGTTCGGATCTTCATCCAACCCCCGCAATATGGGTGGAGTATCCTTTTCATTGTTTTTGGCAGTTGCCAACTGGTCTTTTCCTGATGATGGCGCTGTCTTTTCTACACCATCAAATGCAAATACCACTTCATTCTTTGTATCATGGGCGTCAACAATAGCACCAGGCAAACCATTTAGCTTCCATGGTCCTGAATGCACGGGCAAATCAGGGCAAAACCAAACAATATAATCACGCCCTTTAAAATGACAGGTAGCTTTCTGGCAATGCAGCCCGCCAAAACTTGCAGTGTCAGTAGAAATCTTCCACTCTATAGTTGGTATAGCACCATCAACCAGGTATTCATTCATTATCAGGTTTTCTTTGGTAAACATTTTCTGCTCACCGGGGTACTGGTAATAGCGGGTAGGAGATCCGGCACCCCTTCTGTTAATCATAACTCGCCCGTCTGGACTATTAGCCAAGGCTTCTGCATACGCTTTTTTAAATTGCTGATCTGCCATTAAGCCGTCGTAGCTTCTGTAAACACTTGCGCCTTTGCCCAAAAACAATACTGTGTTTTCGGTATAAGGATGTTCACGGTTATTGGTGTCACGCACATGGGTAAATTTATAATGCACCATTAACCAGGCGGTGTCGGTCTTTTGCGCTTTTGAAGTGATTAATACAGTTAGCAAAAACAAAACGAAGGAGAATTGCTTTTTCATGATGATGTTATTTTACAGCAATACTATTTACAATGCACTGCTTTGTAAAAACTTCGGTATGAATAGGCGTGCAGCAGGTTCGAAGTGCAGTTATTTGTTATCCGGGATTTCAAAAAAGACCTGTTTGGCCATCATTTTATGTAGTTAATCACCGTAGCTTTTAATGGCAGGTTGAAGGCCCTAACTTTGTCCTCATGGTTACAATCAAAAAAAGATGGTGGATAGAAATATTGTTGCACCTGGTATTTTGGGCGGGTGTTTTTTATGTGCTAACCTCCCTGAACAGCTCTCATATACATGTAGCAACAAGAGGCCCGCGCATTATGATGAGAGATCAGTTTGAAGAAACCTATATATCTTCTTACGTCTATGTCATCGTACTTTTCCTGGCGATGCTTTTTTATAGCAATATATTTTGGCTATTCAGGAAAGTTATTCGAAATAAAAACAGTTTAATACGTGTTGGCATTTGCGCTGTTTGGTTTGCACTTATTTTTTCTGCAAACTATTTTATAGCTGGCCCAATGTTTAACAAGGAAAACCCCACTCCACTGCCACCACCCGGGCCGTCTGCTTTTGTTGTAAAACGTGATATTGAAATAAGAGACACAGTGCGCCGAAAAGCACTTGACCGCCTTGCCAACACAGATGCCGTTAACTTTACTATTAGCGACTGGCTGCATATTCAGCCTGTAATATTGCTGGCTTTTCTTGTTATACAGGGAATAGCAATTGCTTATTTCTTTTTGAAAGAGTGGACAAAAAGTGAACTCATTCAAAGCCAGTTGCAGGCAAATCAACTTAGCACAGAGATCAAATTCCTTAAATCGCAGATCAATCCGCATTTTCTTTTCAATACACTTAACAACCTGTTCTCTATGGCGCAGAGCAAAGGAAACGATGAACTGGCTGATGGCATTTCAAAGCTTTCAGGCATGATGCGTTATATGTTGTATGACAGTAATGAAGAAATAGTGCCGCTGGAAAAAGAAATTATATACCTGGAAGAATGCATCACCCTTAACAAACTGCGCTATGCAGATGAAGAAGTAGAAGTTATATTTGAACAAAGCGGGCAAATTGCCGGAACAAGAATTGCGCCCATGCTGTTTATTCCATTTGTAGAGAATGCATTCAAGTATGGTGTAGCCATAGGGCAAAAAGCGATCTTGCAAATTACACTGGCAGTTTCCAATCAAAAACTGATCTTTACTTGTGAAAACACAGATTACAGCGCAGTAAAAAAAATGGAAATGGAAATAAGTGGTATTGGATTGGAAAATGTGCAAAGAAGGCTGGCACTTGTTTACCCAGGTAAACACCGGTTGAATATTATTAAAGCAGAAGGAAAATTTAAGGTTAATCTAGAAATCGATCTGTCATGATAAGCTGCATTGCTATTGACGATGAACCGAAGGCGCTGGAAGTAATAGAACGCTATTGTCAGAAAACAAATTTAGTCAATCTCAAAGCCAGCTTTCGCGAACCACTGAAGGCCATAGAGTTTCTGCAAAAGGAAAAAACAGACCTTATCTTTCTGGACATTAATATGCCCGATATCAGCGGCATTCAACTGTTGCAAACTTTAACACCACGTCCATTAATTATTTTCACTACAGCCTATAGTCAATATGCAGTTGAAAGTTATTCGCTCAATGCATTGGACTACCTGCTAAAGCCGGTTACGTTTGAGCGTTTCCTGATGGCTATCAATAAAGCCACAGCAGCATTGAATACAAAAAATATTTCTGAGAGTGATGATGACGCTGCTGTATTCATCAAAAGCGGTCCGCAGACTTACAGGGTTAAAGTAAATGATGTATTATACCTGGAAAAGAACGGCAATTATATTACTATACACCTAAAGGAAAAACAAATCCTTGTTCGCGAGAACATGAGTGATATTTTTGATCTCCTGCCCGCTGCAGATTTTATACGTGTACACAAATCCTATGCTGTCAGCATCCGGCATATCAGTATGATAGAGATTCACCAGCTTATCGTGTATGGTGCAAAAATTCCTATCGGCAGCACTTACAGAGATGCACTCCGCGAACGTCTTGGGATTGTGTAAAGATCACAAATTTTGGAAGTGCTGCGAATTCTTATCTTCTTGCAGTTTGATCTGTGGCAGCAAAAGAACCCGGGAACGTTTCATGCGTTTTATTATCTCTGAGGTAAAATGAGCGAATAGCTCCTACGCCGGAAAAGACAATCGATACGCCATATACTTTCTTCAACGGAAAAGAGTAATTGCCGGTGTACACCAGTTTGTCATTGATGTAGATAGAAGCTTTTTTATTCAATACGGTAAATTTTATGTTACCACCTTTAGAAAGATCTGCATCAAGGAAACTGAGATTGGGCTCGCTTCCTTCATTGTATTGTTCAGACAGTCTTAAATGCAGCCATTGCTCGCAACCGGGGCGTATAATGCGGAAAGAATGTTTTGATTGCTCTCCATATACCACAATTCCTACCTGCGAACATCGAACACCGGGCCTTTGCGCAGAAGTAATAACATTGGTAGAAAGTTCAAAATTATCACCGTCTATGTTAGTGGGCATAATATTATCAAACCCAATAAAAAAAGTATTGCTGGTATCAATGCCAGAATGAAGGATTTGCATTATGTCTGCACCCAGGGTGGCAGATTTACCAGTCAGAAGGCTTGTTTCAATAGGGTAGACGCGGGTAGTATCCCTGGGCATAGTGCCCGTAGCAGACCAGCCACTTGTTCTTAAATAAATAACGGCGGTATCAATTGGTGTTGAACCGTATTTGAGGATGCTGTAAAAGCGGCCGGGTGTTTCATAATAATGACTGAATGCTTGTCTTCCGCCCAATGCTTCAAGTCTTCTGCCATCGCCATAATCAACCGACCATGATTTTGTTTCGTCTACCCCTGCCTGCAACCTGCAAACGAAATTGGCAGTATGTGGTGTTTCGCCTTCAGGATTAAGGCAACTGAAAGTAATGTTTGTTGCATCCGGAAGGGTAGGGCGTTGCCATACATACTTGTAAAGAATTAGTATGGATGGAATCATCAATAAACAGGTAAATAGGATGATTCTATTTGATGATTTTGACTGCCTGCCTGGTTGCTGCAATGTAGGAGCTGTGTTAACTGCCGAAACTGCAACATCATTGGTGGCAGCAGTCTCTTGCTTTTCATGAATAGTTGAAGCCGGTTCCTCTGCTGGCCGGTAATGTGCAACCAGTTCTTCCCATGTTTTATAACCTGCATAAGAAGCCAATGCATCACGGGTAGCTTTCTGTGGATAATATCTTTCGGGAGTTTTTAGTTTTCCGAAGATGCGCTTCAGTGTGCTTGGGCTTAAAGTGATAGAAGTATTGCGGGTTAATATGCCACTCAGTCGCATGTAGTCGCTGTTGGTCCACGAGCTGATCGGAAGTTTGCCAAATTTTTCAGCCACCAATCGGCAACAGATCTCCAAATAGAAGAAAGACTGACCCGTTACCGCTTGTTCATTTTCCATTGGCATAGTTCGCAAAATAATGGTTATAAACCATTTGAGTTGTTCAAATTTTTGCTCAGCCAATTGCATAAGGCCAAAACAAAAAAGCAAGGCTGCGCAAACATAATTTCATTGTACTAAAACAAAGCTAAAGAAAACCCTTTGCTTCTTTAGCCAAAACTCTAACGCTATATGAAAAAATTACTGTTGCTATTGGTCTTTGCGGCCGGTCTGCAAATTGTGCATGCACAAACCAAAACCATTACCGGCCTGGTCATTGATTCTTCTAACGCACAACCCCTGGCAGGCGCATCAATCGGGCTTTCATCTTCAAAAGCAGGAACAACTACTTCAGCAGAAGGAAAGTTTACACTACAGGTTCCGGTCAGCGTCACTTCTATCAACATCTCTATGACAGGTTATCAACCAATAACGGTACAGTTATCGGGCGGCAATTTGACCGTACGACTTGTCTCTTTACGCAAAGAGCTTGATGATGTGGTGGTGGTTGGGTACAGCACACAAAAAAGAAAAGATATTACCGGTGCTGTGGCTACTATAACGGCCAAGGACGTTGGCGAAAGACGTTCCACTCAATTATCACAAGCCCTGCAGGGAAGTGTTGCAGGTGTTTCGGTTACCCGCAGTGGTTCTTCCCCGGGTGCCGGCTCCAGCATATTGATACGTGGCGTTACAACCCTAAATACCAATAGCCCGCTAATTATTGTAGATGGTGTACCCAACGGCAGCATTGATAATATTAATGCCGATGACGTGGCAAGCATCACTGTATTGAAGGATGCATCGGCAGCCATTTATGGTTCGCGTGCCGCTGCAGGTGTAATATTAGTTACTACGAAAAGGGGCAGCAGTGGAAAAGGAAGCCTGGAATACAGTTATGAATATGGAATGAACAAACCATTGGCGCAACCCACTTATGTAGACGCACCTACCTATATGAAATTGTTCAATGAAAAGTCTACCAACGATGGGGCATCTTCCGGGCCTTATGCACAGGCTTATATAGATCATTTTGCAGACAGCATGCGGGCTAATCCTAATAAATTTCCTTTTGCCAATACTGATTGGCAGAAGGCTATATTGGTGCATTCTTTCGCACCCCGCCAGCAGCATAGCCTTATTTACACGGCAGGTTCAGAAATGGTGAAGACAAAGATTTCTATAGGTTACACTAATGAAGGCGCCCTATACGATAAC
Source organism: Chitinophagaceae bacterium (assembly GCA_047602295.1). Classification (GTDB taxonomy): domain Bacteria; phylum Bacteroidota; class Bacteroidia; order Chitinophagales; family Chitinophagaceae; genus JACMLD01. Next base: position 2,103,489 of record JASGHP010000001.1, read on the forward strand.
CGCAATTACAAAAGATTGTTGTTTCGCATGAACAATGATGTAAAGATAAACAGCAAGCTCAACAGCAATATTGATGTGTCTTTTATCCGCAGCGAAAACACCAGCCCGGTTGGTTTTACCAGTGGAAATGCTATTTACGAGAGTCGCACTATGCCGGGCATATACCAGGCTTATTATACCAATGGACAACTAGCACCGGGTAAAGATGGACGCAACCCGGTAGCGCAGATATACCAGGGTGGTTCAGATAAATTTACCGACAACCAGTTAACCGGAAGACTGGCACTTAATTTTCTTCCTGTAAAAGGTTTGCGTTTAACAGGTCTGTTCTCTCCAACACTTGTATTTGACAAAGAAAAAAACTTTGCACGCAAAATCATTTTCAATAATGCCGATGGCTCCGTTGGCACTGTCACCAACAGGGCTAATACGGATTTGAACGAATACCGGGCAGAGAATGTAAACCTTACCGGGCAGTTTATTGCCGAGTACAATCATACTTTTCATAAAGACCATAATTTAAGCGTATTAGGCCTTTTTGAAGAATTGTATTATAACAATGAAAGCTTAAATGCCGCCCGCAGCGGATTTGCGCTCTCAGATTTTCCATACCTCAATGCAGGCTCTCAACAGTTGTGGACCAATGCAGGCACTTCATATGCTTTGTCTATCCGCTCTTTTATGGGCACACTCAATTATAATTACAAGGGAAAATATTATGTGCAGGGCATTTTGCGCAACGATAATTCTTCCCGCTTTGCACCGGCTTTCCGCCAGGCAAACTTCCCTTCAGTATCGGTGGGCTGGGTATTGAGCGCAGAACCCTGGATGCAATCTTTCAATTGGTTATCGTTTTTCAAATTGCGTGCTTCCTGGGGAAAACTGGGTAATGAAAGAACGATTGATGCGAATGGCAACGCAACTTATTATCCCTCTCAGGCGCTGATCAATTTTTCCAATGCACTTTTTTACCAGAATGGATCAATTGTATCACTCACTGGTGGCAATCAACAAGTGTATGCAGTGAATGATATTACCTGGGAAACAACACAAACACAAAACGTAGGTTTTGACGCGGCGTTTATAGATAACCGTTTGACTGCATCAGGGGATTATTTTTATAAGAAGACGAATAATATTCTGTTGCTGCTGGATATACCGCTCAATCTGGGTTATGGAAAGCCACAGCAGAATGCAGGTTCTTTAGGCATACATGGCTGGGAATTTACAGTGAACTGGAAAGATCGCATTGGGAAACTAGGTTATGCTATTGGCTTTAACCTTTCTGATGCCAAATCAAAAGTGATTGATATGAAGGGAACCAAAATCATTGGCGACCAGTCTACTTTTGCCGGTAGTGAATTTAATGAATGGTACGGCTTAAAAACAACCGGTATCTACCAGACTGCTGCTGCTGCCACTGCGGCCCCAAGAACTGCTGCTACGGTAACCGCAGGTGATATTGGGTATATGGATGTAAATAAAGATGGCATCATTAATTCTAATGACAGGGTATTATTAGGTGGTTCCTTACCGCGTTATCTCTATGGAGGCAATATTCATCTTGATTATAAGAATTTTGATTTCGCATTGATTTGGCAGGGAGTTGGAAAAAAACTCAGCCGGCTGAACAGTGATGTAGTGCAACCTTTTGCAGAAGCTTTTGGTAATGTATCTACAGAAATCTATAGTAGTTACTGGAGCCCCACTAAAACTGCTGATCAAAACCAGGCTGCCAAATATCCGCGATTAACTGCTACTTCCAGTAGCAATAATTATTCGCTGTCTGATTTCTGGTTGCTTAACGGAGCGTATTTCCGCATTAAAAACCTGACATTGGGATATACCTTTAAACAGGCCTTCCTGCAAAAAGGTGGAATACAATCCATCCGGTTTTATATAGCTGCAAACGATGTGTTTTCCATTAGTCATTTTCCCAAATACATTGATCCTGAATCCGGCAATTCCGGTTATCCTATTATGGCCAATTACCTGTTTGGTGCCAGTATTAAATTCTAACCTCAAATTATTGTCAACATGAAATCTTTCTTTATATATTTTACCGCAGCACTAACAGTCTTACTGTTTAACGCCTGCAATAAACTTAATCTTACCCCGCCGGATCAACCTTCTTCTTCCAGCTATTATGCAAACCAGACAGAACTGGAGATGGCTGTGGATGATTTATACCGTGTAGATTTTTGGGCAAACGACAATGAAACCTATACGGATAATCATTGGTATCGCGGTGAGCTGGGCAATGCGGTTACATTCGGAACCATGAATTCGCAAGATGCAAATGTGCAAAGCTATTACCAGATTTGTTACAACGCAATTGCCCGGGCGAATAGTTTTTTAGCTAATGATAATCGTGCTGCTGCTAATACACCCGCTGCAATCATTCGACAGTATGAAGCAGAAATGCGGCTGATCAGGGCTTACCAGTATTCCCGTCTTATTGAACATTTTGGAGACGTGCCTTTTATAATTGCACCTCAAACACTGGAAGAATCAAGCAATAGGCAAAGAACAGGGCAGGATACAATACTGCAGTTTATCTTAAAAGAACTTGATACCGCTGCTACGATTCTTCCTAATAGTTATTCAGGCTCGCAGGTGCAACGTCTTACCAAAGGAGCTGCGCTTGCCATTAAGGCACGCACTGCTTTATTCTATGGAAAATGGGATGTAGCTGCAGCAGCAGCGCAATCTATTATTCAACTGGCTAACGCCGGCGTATACACACTGTATTCATCTTATACCAATTTATTTTTAACTGCGGGCAAAAACAATTCAGAGTTAATCATTCGTGTGCCACGCAGCCAGGCATTAGGAGTTTATACCAGCGGAACGGAAGTGCAGGATTTTCTACCACGAAATGTGGGTGGATTTGGTGCACGCCTTCCCACGCGGGAAATGTTTGATGCTTATGAATGTACCGATGGTAAGCTGATTACACAGTCGCCGCTTTATGATTATCATAACCCTTTCAAAAACCGAGATCCGAGGCTTACTGCAAGCATCGTGGAATTCAGTACTATCTGGTTAGGCGTAGATTACCAACCGCATCCGGATACGTTAAAAGTATTCAGCACAAAAACAAACGGACTTATTACCAATAACGACACACGTGCTAATGCAACTTTCGCCAGCTATACCGGTTTTCTATGGAGGAAAGGCATTGAGCAAAGCTGGGTAGACAAGCTGGCGCAGGACAATGATATCATCATCTGCAGATATGCAGAGATGCTACTTACATACGCAGAAGCAAAAATTGAACTCAATCAAATTGATCAAACGGTGCTGGACGCTATTAATAAAGTTCGTGCCAGGGCTTACGGTGTTGCCTATACGCAAACAGCATCTTATCCGGCAATCACCACTACAGATCAAACCCAGCTAAGGCAGATTGTGCGCAGGGAAAGAAGGGTAGAGTTTCCGTTGGAAGGCTTGCGTTATATGGATCTTATTCGCTGGAAACTGGCAGAGAAAGCGCTTACCCGTCCTGTTATCGGGTTGCCTGATCCTGCTAATCAGAACCGCAGCAAATGGCCGTTTCCTGGTGTAACGCCTATTGACAGCGATGGCGTTGCGGATTATTCCGGCTTTGGTACCGATGTAAAAATAGTTGCGCAGCGAAGTTTTGATAAGTCAAAACAATACCTCTGGCCAATCCCGGATGTAGAGAGACGAGTGAATCCCAAAATCACACAAAACCCCGGGTATTAAATATATCACGCAAAACCATCCACCAGATTTATTCAAACAAGCCACTCATTATTATGTATTGTAAACAGCTCATCTGCCGTGCCCTTTTTCTGTTTGTTATAAGTTTTAGCAGTATCCTTTTCAGCAAGGCGAATGCCCAGCCACCCAGGCCCTTGCTTACAAAACCTTTACAGGTAAGCGGAGTCTATCCCCATCTGGCGGTTTTTAATGATCATAGTTCAACCAAAGATCAGAATGGTGCCGTTTCCAACTATGCTACTTATAATGACGGTGGAGAGTGCGGCATTGGCGCGGTAGTTCCATGGGCTGGAAAACTCTGGCTGGTTACTTATTCACCGCACCGCCCACTGGGCAGTTCGGATAAACTATACAGCATAGACAACCAACTCAACCTTGTAACACATCCGGAAAGTATTGGTGGTACACCTGCCAACCGGATGATCCACCGTGAGTCTAACCAATTGCTTATCGGGCCTTATCTTATTGATAGCAATGCGCACATCAGGACAATTCCATATTCGGTTATGCCTGGCCGTTTGACAGCTACAGCGAGGCACCTGACTGATCCTGCTAATTGGGTGTATTATTTTGATATGGAAGGCAAAATTTATGAAGCCAACGTGCACACGCTGGCAGTGAACAAACTATTTGAGAAACCGGTACCGGGCTGGCATGGTAAGGGGGCTTATACCTCGCAGGGACTTTTTGTAATAGCGAATAATGGTGAAGAGGCAGTTTTTAAAATCAATAGAGATTCTCTTAAAGCAGGTGATCTGCCCAAAAACGCGGAAGAAAAAGGCGTTCTTGCCAGTTGGGATGGCAAAGACTGGAAAATTATACAGCGAAGGCAGTTTACAGATGTAACCGGGCCCGGTGGCATCTATGGTGCACCTAATGATAAATCTCCTTTGTGGAGTATTGGTTGGGACAAGCGTTCTGTATTGCTTGCATTGCTGGAGGGAGGTAGATGGTATACGTATCGCTTACCCAAAGCAGCGCATACATATGATCATCGTGGTGGCTGGTATACAGAATGGCCCCGCATAAGGGCGGTTACCGAAGGTAAAATGCTGATGGACATGCATGCACAGTTCTACGATTTTCCCAAAACATTTTCTGTTGAAAACAGCAGTGGGCTACGTGCTATCAGTACGCATTTGCGTTATATTCCTGATTTCTGCGGTTGGAACAACCAGCTTGTATTATCTACTGATGAAACAACTATTATGGAAAACCCAATGGCTGGCAGATCGCAATCTAATTTGTGGTTTGGCAAATGGAAAGATCTTTCCACCTGGGGACCGGCCAGTAGTTGGGGTGGTCCATGGATGAATGATAGTGTACGGGCGGGAGTGGCTTCAGATCCATTCCTGGTAAATGGCTTTGATAAAAAAATATTGCATTTAACCGATAGTGCCGCCTTCCCGGTTCAATTTACTTTGGAAATAGATCGTAGTGGCAATAACCATTGGGAGTTGTATCGAAATATCACTGTTCCTCCTAACGGCTATGAATACGTCATTTTTCCGGAAAATTTCAGCGCTAATTGGATTCGGGTAAAGACCAACCGGAATTGCCGTGTTTCTGCTTTCTTTCATTACCAGGGAAAACCAACTGCTGTCGCTCCGGCAATGTTTGCTGCGATACCCTCCATCAGTGATGCAGCGGCCATTACACAAAATCTTATAAGGCCTTCTTCCTTCCCCAATACAAACCTGCAGGTATTTCGTATCTCCGGTACAAAGCAGTATGCTGAAGTTAATGAAACGCTGAACTTTATCAGCAATGTTGCAGACAGTACATTGAATATGGAAAAGCGGCTGGCATTTGAAAAACACTATACACAGGATGATGCTTCTGTAATTGTACAAGATGCTACGGGCAGATTTCGTTTGCCTGTTACTTCAGATAAGTACAATGAGTTTTCTTATCGCGATAAAAGAGAAGTTGAATCTGAACGTTTCATGTTGAATGTACAGGGTACGCTCTATGAAGTGGGCCGCGAATCTGGATTTGCTGCTATTCGTCCTATTACCACGCATAAAAAGAAGATCGTTGATTTTTGTACCTGGCGTGGTCTATTGGTGATTAGTGGAACCAAAGCAACTGCCAAAGCCGATGGACATTATTTCTCCGCTGCAGATGGCAGCAACGGGCTTTGGTTTGGAGCCATTGATGATCTCTGGAAGATGGGTAAACCTACCGGCACAGGCTGCGTTTGGAAAAATACTTCTGTTGCAAAAGATGAAACCTCGCTTCCTTTTTTAATGACTGGTTATGATAAAAAGACGGTGCGCCTGAGTGCAGATAAAGACACTGATATTTCACTTGAGATTGACTTTGACTTAACAGGGTTTCATCAATTTAAAACCTTTCATGTCCCTGCTGGCAAAACCATCGTTTACCAATTTCCTGATGGCTTTAATGCGCATTGGGTGCGTGCAAGAAGCGATAAAGACTGTAAGGCAACGGTCTCTTTTATTTATGAATGATAATATTGTTGATAGACTGTAAATCTCCAAAATATGAACGGCCACACTTTATAATTCTGGTGTATCTTGTCGGTTATAACTTGCTGCTAAGGCAAATAAGCTTTACTGTCAGCAGGCAATAACAAAATTCAGGCAATGAAAAAGATACAGCATTATATTTTTAGCTTAGCAATAATTACAAGTTTAAGCGGTGTTTTTCGATTATCTGCACAATCATTGGAGACAGGTTTTATCAATCCGCCGGATTCTATTCAAACAAGTGTCTATTGGTATTGGATATCAGACAATATTTCAAAAGAAGGTGTTGTAAAAGATCTGCAAGCTATGAAGGCTGCCGGTATCAACCGGGCTTTTATAGGCAACATAGGCTTGGATGATATTCCCTATGGCAAAATAAAAATGCTGAGCGATGAATGGTGGGATATTTTGCATGCAGCATTGAAAACGGCCACTGCATTAAATATTGAGATAGGTATTTTCAATTCACCTGGCTGGAGTCAATCGGGTGGTCCCTGGATAAAAGCGAATGAAGCGATGCGTTATCTTACATCGTCTTCTATTAGTGTAAAAGGTCCGGTAAAATTTTCTCAGAAACTGGAAAAGCCGATAGAAATTTTCCAGGATGTAAAGCTTATCGCATATCCTGCTCCACAGAACGATGAAGTAAAATTGGATAACACTAATTGTACTATCAGCTCTTTTCCCTCAATGACCAACTTGGTAAATCTTATTGATGGTAACACAAAAACAGGCGTCAGTTTTCCGAAAGAAAAAAATCTTACGTTCGACTTTAATGCAAAGAAAGCCTTTACTGCCAGAAGCATTGCTATCACTACCACAGAACACCCAATGTTTGCAAAAGCAAAGTTGCAGGCAAAAGATTCAAAAGGTGAATATCAAACGATTGCTGCGTTTGAAATAAATCGTTCCAACCCTGCATTGAATGTAGGTTTTCAACCTTATGCACCAGTGGTTATTTCTTTTAAAGCTACTACTGCAAATTCATTCAAGTTGATTATTGAAGATGAGTCTGCTGATAATGGCCTTGCTGAAGTAATAATATCTTCTGCCCCTCGCGTAGAACGATACAGTGAAAAGACATTGGCAAAGATGTATCCCACGCCTTTGCCTTATTGGAAAGAGTATCAATGGCCGTTGCAACCAGAGATTGATAATAAAGCCGAAGCCATAGATCCAACAAAAGTCATTGACATTTCAAAGTACTTAACTGCTGACGGTGTACTTAACTGGAATGTTCCTGCAGGAGAATGGATAATTATGAGAACCGGCATGACGCCAACCGGTACTAAGAATGGACCTGCATCGCCAGAGGCAACAGGCTATGAGGTGGATAAGATGAGCAAGCTGCATGCCGAGCAACATTTTTATGGACACATGGGAGAGATATTAAAACGTATCCCCGAAGAAGACAGGAAATGTTTTAAAGTAGTGGTGCAGGATAGTTATGAAATGGGCGGACAAAATTTTACGGATGATTTTTTAACCGACTTTAAAAAACGTTATGGATATGATGCGCTTCCATTCCTGCCTGTTTACCAAGGCAAGGTTGTGAAAGATGAACTAAGTTCTGATCGTTTTCTTTGGGACATGCGACGCATGGTAGCAGATAAAGTAGCGTATGATTATGTTGGCGGATTAAGAGAAGTAAGCCACAAACATGGATTAAGAACCTGGTTGGAAAACTATGGGCATTGGGGTTTTCCCAGTGAGTTCTTGATGTATGGCGGACAATCAGATGAAATATCAGGAGAGTTTTGGAGCGAGGGTGAATTAGGTGATATTGAAAACAGGGCAGCTACTTCTTGCGGGCATATTTATGGTAAAACAAAAATTTCTGCAGAGTCTAACACATGTGCAGGTAATCCATTCAGTCGTTATCCCGGTGTCATCAAACAAAGAGGAGATCGCTTTTTTGCAGAAGGCATCAATAATACTTTGCTGCACGTTTATATTACACAACCTTACGAAGACAAGAGCCCGGGTGTAAATGCATGGTTTGGCAATGAGTTCAACCGAAAGAATACCTGGTTCTCACAAATGGATGTTTATACGCAATACCTCAAGCGTACCAATTTTATGCTTCAGCAAGGATTGAATGTAGCAGACATAGCTTATTTCATTGGAGAAGATGCGCCAAAGATGACAGGCGTAACAGATCCGGCTTTGCCGGTTGGTTACCAGTTTGATTATATGAATGCAGAGGTGATAGAAAAATACATGACTGTAAAAGATGGGTTGCTCACTTTGCCACATGGCACTCAATACCGCATGATGGTTTTGCCAAAGCTTGCTACCATGAGACCAGCAGTGTTAGCAAAGATTCAACAACTTGTTATGGATGGTGCAATCATTTTAGGACCGGCGCCTTTGCGTTCACCAAGTTTGCAGGGACAACCTGCAACAGACAAGCAGGTTAAAGACATGGCGCTTGCATTGTGGGGTGATGTTGATGGTGTAAAAGTAAAAATGAAAAAACTGGGTAAAGGAATGGTCTTAAATGGAATGGAGATGAAAGAAGCGCTTGCACTGATAAATACTGTTCCGGATTGCAAGCTGCCAGAGGATCGTTCCATTCATTACGGGCATAGAACAGTGAATGGAGCAGAGGTGTATTTTATATCTAATCAAACTGCAGATACAAAGGAAGCAACCCCTGTGTTTAGGGTGAAAGGTTTGCAACCAGAATTATGGGAAGCCACAACAGGTTATGTTCGAATGTTGCCTGCTTATGAACAAAAAGAAAACACCACGGCTGTTCCATTAAAACTGGCCCCTTATCAAAGTGTTTTTATTGTGTTTCGTAAACAGATATCTGTAGCGTCGATTGATCAAAAGGCAACAAATTATCCTTTACCAGTAAATCTTGCAAAAATACAAGGCCCATGGAAAGTGCAGTTTGATTCTTTACAAAGAGGCCCTGCAAACCCTGTCACTTTTGATACATTGATGGATTGGACGAAATCAAATGATGAGCGTATAAAATATTATTCTGGTACTGCTTTTTATACCACCACATTCATTATTGATAAGTTGCCTGAAACAAACGATGTTGCAATTGATCTAAGTTCAGTAACGGCTATGGCAAAAGTTTTTATCAATGGACAATACGCAGGTGGATTGTGGACGGCTCCGTATAAACTTAATATCTCAAAGTTTATGCGGCAAGGAAACAATGAAATAAAAATTGAAGTAGTAAATACCTGGGTAAACCGGCTTATAGGTGACAGCAAATTGCCCGTAGACAAAAGACCTACCTGGTGCCCGGTCAATCCTTACAAACCAACAAGCGTATTGCAACCTTCAGGCTTGTTCGGTCCCGTAAAGATTGAATACATTGAAAGCAAGTAAATCATTAACAAGCTTTAACCATTGCTGGTGATTAAGTAATTGCAATCCCGTTAGCCTGCTTCCTGTTTTTGAAAAGATCAAACAGGTAAATGTTCAAAATAAATTGCGCATATCCGTAGATGATATCTTCAATAGGAATAGTGAGCAGCCGTATGTTCAAAATTTGTTTTGAATTGTAATTGACTATTGGTGCATCCAAGCCAGAGCCTGTGAGTATTCCGTTTACTGGTAAAAATCCCAACATAAGTATAACCCAAACAAGTAAACTTTGTCCTATCCATAGTGCACGTGCAATGAAGTGCAAATAGATAATCAATAAAGTTGTAAATATAAATGTGACGAAAGTATACATTTTGTCATAATGGACCAGTGCTGTTACTGTAAGCACTATGCAGCTTAGGTATACGATAATATTGTTGAATGCATTTGCCCAGGAAAGATTGAAGAATTTTGTTAAACAATAATAAGTAAATAAACAGGAGAAGGGGATACAAATAAAAAAAAGCCATTCTTCCAGGGGTAAATCATAGAAATTAATTCCCAGCGTATAATGGCTATTGAACCACCAGACACCTGTTTTTGCAAACCAGATATCCCATACTATAAAAGGAATAGCTGCCAGGATACTGGCTTTGATGAAACTTCCAAATTGCTTGTGGAATTGTATTCGCGGATGAAATGAAAATATAAAGCAAACAATGACCGTAAAAAAATCAACTAACAGATAAGTATATGAAGTGTTCATTTACTTTTGTTGAAGTACATTTTAAAATATTTCATTGGCACCCATAAAAATCCGAAGCATTCGCCATCTTCTTTACCAATGTGTTTGTGGTGTTCTTTATGTGCCCGCCTCAATGAGAGCAAGTACTTATTTTTTGTATTTCGAAACATGGCAAGCCGCTGATGAATGAAAATATCGTGCACAAAAAAATAAGACATACCGTACGAGGTAATACCAAGCCCAATAAAAAAAATGCTATTGAAATTTTCTCTCACGCCAATAAACAATAGAATGATAGAAGGGATGGAGAATATTAAGAAGAAGAAGTCATTGCGCTCTAAATCGCCCTCATTGCTATGGTCGTGATGATCTTTGTGCAACACCCACAAAAAACCATGCATCACATATTTATGAACGAACCAGGTGAAAGGTTCCATTAAAAGGTAAGTTCCAACTAAAAGAAATATTTTGTAAATGGTTAGCATAAATATTTTATAGCAATTCTTCTAATTATTGTAATGACTACGATTATTCTATATAGCAGTTATCTTAAACCGCAGGTAACTATATACCATTAAAGTTAGTTTTTTTGCATTTTTAATACGCACTCTTTCCTGCAACAATTTATCTGCAGAGAATTTCCTTATTTTTTTGAACAGTGAGTAGTAATACCGGTACGCAAGATAAACACCGAACCTTGCTGAAGCAGGTAGTTTTTTAATGCCTATAAGCGATTGCTCAAATTCAGTAGCAATTTCTTTTTCAATTTGAAGTTTGGCAATATTATCAAAGGCACGCAAATCAATATTGGGAAAATAAGTACGATTTAAAATGGTGTAATCATCTTTTAAATCTCGCAGAAAATTTACTTTTTGAAAAGCAGAACCCAATTTCATAGCGTATGGCTTCAACGTTGCATAAGATTCGTTGTCGCCTCCAACAAATATTTGCAGGCACATAAGTCCTACAACTTCTGCGGAACCCAGAATGTATTCGTTGTACTTCTCTGTATCGTAAAGTGTGTTGTGCAAATCCATTTCCATGCTTTTTAGAAACTGGTCTATGAGTGCACGGTCTATATGATATTTGGAAACAGTTTCTTGGAACGATTGTAAAATTGGATTTAAAGAAACGCCTTCCGCTAATGCATTATCCGTTTCCTGCTTAAGTCTTTGCAAAAGTACCTGCTTGTCATAATCGTGAAAACTGTCCACAATTTCATCAGCTAATCTAACATAGCCATAGATGGCGTATATAGCTGGCCTGATGGAAGGATTAAGCGCTAAAATGCCAAGCGAAAAGCTGGTACTATATTTCTTGGTGGTAACTTTGCTTACCTCACGTGATAGTTCATCAAATAATTTCTTCATGCTGCCTTTCTTTTTAATTTATTCACTTCGCTTGCTGCTATCTGCCCGGAAATAATTGATGGAGGTACTCCGGGCCCCGGAACTGTTAACTGACCCGCATAGAATAGATTGCCAATTTTTTTGTTTCTAAGCGACGGTTTTAAAACTGCAGTTTGCGATAAAGTATTGGCAAGACCATAGGCGTTTCCTTTGTAAGAATGATAGTCATTTATAAATTCTCTTATGCAATAACTTTGTTTAAAGTCTATCATTGACTCAAGGTTTTCAATGCCACAATGTTTTTCTATGCGGTGAAGCATTTCTAAGAAATAGTGGTCCCTAATGGCTTCGTTATCTTCAATGCCAATTGAAAGCGGCATTAATAAAAAAAGATTTTCATGACCGGTTGGTGCAACATTGGGGTCCGTCTTTGAAGGGCAGCACACATAAAAAGAAGGTTTTTCCGGCCATTTTTTTAGCTCATAGATGTCTTTAACATGTAAGTCCAAATCGTTTTCAAAAAAAAGTGTATGATGTTTTAGTCGTGGTATTTTATTTTTAAAACCTAAATAATAAATCAAACATGATGGTGCAAAAGTTTTCTTTGCCCAATAAGTCTCAGAATAGTTGCGGTATTGTGGAGCAAGCAAGGTTTCTGTGTGATGATAATCAGAGGAAGCAATAACAGCATCAAAATACAATTCTGTATTGTTAACTTGTAACGAACATATATTGCCATCGTTTACCACAATATTATTCACCGGGCTATTAAAATGAAATTGGGCGCCCTCACGTTCTGCAACAGTTTTCATCGCTTGCACCAATTGACCAAAACCTCCCATGGGATACCATGTACCAAGTTTATATCCACCATAATTCATCAGGCTATACATTGCAGGAATATTTTTGGGTGCTGCACCCAGGAAAATAACCGGGAACTCCATTAATGACAAAAGCCTTGGATGAGTAAAAAATTTTCTTACATAAGAATGGAAGTTGGTAAACAGATCGAGCTTCAAAGCGGTTTTCAGCATTTTAAAAGAAATAAACTCCAACCACGAATGGCAGGGTTTGGTAACGTATTCTTGCATGCCCGTTTCATACTTGTATTGTGCCGCTTGCATAAAGCGGTCTAAATTTTTTCCAGCACCTTTTTCAGTTTTTTCAAAAATGTCTTTCATGTCCTCATAATCTTTCGGTAAGGAAAGTTTTCCATCGGAGAAGATCATTTCAAACTGCGGGTTCAACTCAATCAATTGATAGAAGTCGGCTGTTTTGTAGCCAAAATCAGAAAAGAAATTGTCAAATATATCTGGCATCCAATACCAGCTCGGGCCCATATCAAACGTATAGCCATTAGCAGTTGTAAATTGCCTTGCCCTGCCACCAGCCGTACTGTTTTTTTCAAACACATGCACTTCATGTCCGTCTTTTGATGCATATGCAGCAGCAGAAATACCCGAAATGCCTGCGCCTATAACCGCGATTTTCATTTTGTTTTTCAATTAATTTACTTGCGATAAATAATTGTTCTTTACGTGATTCAGCAACTGTGAACTTTCAATGTTTTCATGGTAGATGGGATGATGAAATTTTTCCAGTTTATTGAGCAACCTAATTAGTTGCATTTTCTCGGGGTAGGATAAGTCACCAGATACGATATTGGATGCCTGCCGGATTTTTTTCATTTGCTTTTCCAGTATTTGCAAGCCCCCTTTTGTAATTTCAATCAGTTTGCTTCTTTTATCTTTTTTTGAGCTACGCTGTACTACCCAGCCTTGTTTGATAAGGCGGTTGATGATTTGTATGCCCACTGGTTTTTCATGGATATTTCTTTTTAGCAATTCCATTTTGCTCATGCTTCCGTATGCCTTTAAGTTGATGAGGTAAATAAATTCATCCTGTGTATTAAAAGCAGAATCTGCCATAGCTGCTTTCGAATATGTCTTTGCATACCTACCCATATGATTGATAAGCGTGGCGATTACACTTTCCGGCGACCTGTTTTGATCTTTTCCCTGCCAATCAGGTTCTTCCGGCATTTTCTTTTTGGAAATAATTTCATCGTAGATCCATTGCTTGAATGCATTTACATTTCGTGCATAACCTTGCTTTGAAACAGCAGTTGCATCGAAGTCTTTCATAAGGGCAATCACTTCCTGCAAAAAATTATAATCGGTAGACATGGCATTTTTAGTTTAAAGAAGTGGTGTAAAAATATACAATTTTGTATAATGTAAGTATTATATTATACCACTTTATTTTTTGTTCTCAATGCATTTTTCTAAGCAAAAGCAAAAACAATTTGTAATGAGTTTAGCCCAAGCGCTTCTTCATTAGGCATGCGGAAGCTTCAGATGAGAAGGTTTTGAAATACTAGGAGGTTTGAGATTGATTTTTTTTACTCAACCGTAATTTTTTTGCCATGCCGTGAAAACCGCTATACGGGTTTTTACTATTTGTGGAATAAGGTTGCAGGCGAGTGCAAAAGCGTGGACATGCATTTGGTTGGTTGAAGAAAAAATTCCCCACATTCCTTGCGATGAAACCAATTTTATTGTGGTATTGCATTTGAACTAATCTTGTTAAAACAAGTAAGTCATGCAAAACCCCGACATCCCATTTATACAAATGAAGCTGGCTAATATTGGTACAGCGCTTTTCTATTGCGGTAATGATTGTCCGCTTCCTTTCTCTACCTATATCATTACAGCATTAAAAATAGACGAGAATGGTTTTGTGTGGTTTTTTGTAAACAAAGGACAACAAAAGCAGGAAAATTCGCATTCACCATTTGCAGCACAGCTAGAATTTTACAGGAAGGGTTATCCTTTTTCAATGAAAATTAGTGGTGAAGCCAGCATTGCAGAGCCAGGTGACAAGATGAACGATTTAATGGGTAAGGGAATTAATTTATCTCAAGAAGCGCTGTCCGGAATTTTGCTGGTGAAGGTAAAAATAGAAGATGTGCTGTACCGCGATTTAAAAGAACAAAACTGGATGCAGCCATTGCAACGTGCAACAGGTTGGTTTAAAAAATTATTGCAGCCAACACCAGCACCTGCAAATTGGAACCCTGCACCGGCAATGTCTTAATAGTTTTAGAGTTGGCGATGGTATATATAAGAAAGCGACTGCATTATTATGCAGTCGCTTTTTTTAGATTGTACTTAAAGTGAATCTTCTTTTTGTCTTTCCTTTTTTACTTTGCCTTTTGCAGCAATTTGCGTTTGCAAATCTGCGTCATAAGGTTTTGATATGGGATGTTTACCATCTGGATTACCAAGACCGGTTGTAGGTCCGCCTTTCGCTGCAAGATCTCTTTCAGATTCATTGCTCTGGCGACCATAGTTATTGTTGTCTGTTTTATTGTCTGGCATAAAATGGATTTTTAATGATGAACAATAAATGTTTGCCATTTTATAGGCAGAAAAACCATGCCATGACGCAACCTGCTGTATTAAAGCCAGCCAACTTTTTTATGAGGTAATTGCTGTACAAATGGTGTGGAATGACTTTCCGCTTTGTTGGATTAACAAAAATATTTCTGAAAGCATGGCAGGGTATACTTGATAGAGCTGCAGTGAAAAATGTAATACTACGTTTGCTTCAATTTAAAATAGACTAAATAAAAGAACGGATTGTTTTAAGGAAATGCGATAATTCATATGGTTTTGCAATAAAGGCTTGTGCATTGCATTCGTGTATGCTTTCTCCCATATCTACATTTGCAGAAAAAAGTATTACCGGTATATTTTTAGTTTCTTCCTGCTGTTTTATTTTTTTGCAGATATCCCTTCCGTCTGCACCACCCAATGATACATCCAGCAAAACAAGATCTGGCTGAAAGCTGTTCATATTGTTGTCTATTTCTTTCCAGTCAGATACCGCCTGCACAGAAAATCCCTGCATCTTCAATGTCATTTTAACCAGTGTTAAAATGTCAATGTCATCATCTGCTACTAAAATTTTTTTCATAAACTTTTATTTAACCAATTTAGAGAGCCATCAATAATTTTTTGTTATCAGCATGTACGAATTGCGGATAAACAGATCAAACAATTAGCCAATTAACCGCTTAACCAACAAGCGGCAGTGAAAAATAAAATGACGAGCCTTTGTCTTCACCTTCCATCCATATTTTACCATTGTGCCTTTCTATAATGTCTTTACAGATATACAGGCCTAACCCAAAACCTACAATATGTTTAGACACATCGCGGGTACGATAGAAGCGATCAAAAATATGTTCCCTCTCTTCTTCCGGCACACCTGTTCCCCAATCTCTTACCTGCACCTTTAATTCCTTTTCATTACAAAAACTGCTTACTACAACACTTTTTTCTTCCGGCGAGTATTTAATAGCGTTAGATAAAAGATTTACCATTACCTGTTCTATGCGCCGCCTGTCTGCCATTATCTCCAGGTCATTAAGTTTGTTGTTGCGTGTTATAATATGGGTGTTGGATAACATTTGCGCCGCTGCAATGGTTTCGTCCAATAACTGATCCATATTGAACGGTTCTTTCTCTAATTTTAATTGCCCGCTCTGTATATTGGAAACATCCAGCAGGCCTTTTATAAGCTTTTCCAGTTTGTTGGTATTTTCCAATGCCTTTTGTACAAACTGCTTATTCGGTTCCCTGTCTTCCATCACATGCATCAGTTCTATATAGCCTTTAATAGTTGTGAGTGGTGTTTTTAACTCGTGACTGGCAATGCCAATAAATTCATCTTTGCGTTGTTCATTTTCTTTTATCCTTTGCAGCAGGTCGTTAAATACTTTTGCCAGTGTGCTTATTTCATCCTTGCCTGTATCTTTTATAGATTGATTGTAATTGCCGGTATCGCTCACTGCTTTCATAGTATTTACCACATGCAATAGCCGGCGCGAAAAATAAGTTTGGAGAAGAATGGCAATCAAAAAAGAAAATGCCAGTGCTATGGGCAAAACATACCCCACAATCCTGAATTTGGATTTGGTAAGTTCCCTTAGTTCAGATAATTCTGATTCTATAATAAGCCTGCCTGCTTTTTTATTTTTGTCTCTGATTGCATAGCTTACTAAAAGCGTTTTATCAGTATATTCAGATTCTTTAAAATTATAGCCACGCGGAATAAGTGAAGTGTCCAGTCCATTAGCCATATAGCTGGCAAACAGATGATCCTGATCGTCCAGCAGTGCCGCATAAATAATGGACGAATCATTTTTCTGCAATTCTGCTAATATGCTGCTGGCATTATCATCATCCTGGAATTGTAAAGCGGGCAAACAGTTGATGCCAGTTGCTCTTGCCAGGCTCTTCATGCTTTCCGCTCTTCTTTCTTTATAAAAACGGATATCTGTAATGATATAGATAGCTGAAAACACACCCAATACCATAAGGCTGGTAAATACCTGCATTAGTATTAGCTTGTTGCGAATTGATATGTCGTTTAATCTAATCAAAACTTTCTTTTAGTATGCAATTATTCTACCAGTTGTGCCAGCTTCAGCAATTGCGAACCTGCTTTCAGTCCAGCTGCGTTTAATGCATTCAGGTTTGTTTCAAATTTTAGTTTATCCTTTCTTATAATAAAATTGAAAGCGGTGCCTTGCTTTGCAAAACCTTCTTCTTCACTAACGGTAAGCGTACCTTTCTCCGTTTTCTCTAGTATCGCGTGTAAAGAGAAAGGCAGTTTTTGTGGTATGAATAAAATATTGGTATAGGTTATGTCTTCGGGTTTGCTAAATTGGTGAATGACAATTTTTTTGTTTTGCACTTCGTTATCGCGTGCAATTTCGTTTAATGGTGCTGTTACTGCAGATGGCCCAATAACGCCAATTACAAATTCATCTCCGGCTTTTGTGCTATCCCAATCTATGTACTTGGTAAAATTATAAATGAATGCGGCTTTCAGATTGGCTTCACGTTCCTGCTGCCCATTAGCTATTTGCGTACACAGTAAAAATAATATGCCAACCATCAGCCACCTGCAGCACCGGAAATTGCCAGCACAGCCAGTTGTTGGGTAGTATATTTTTACAATGTTGTTTTTCATAGATAGGTTAAAGGCTGATTCCTATTTTAAATATACCATTTATGCCGGGTTGTTCCAGTACGGTAGCATATACAGAACCATCGGCAGTTCGAAAACCAGGATCAAGCCAATGCGTATTGAACAAATTATGTACTGCTATGCTGGCAGTAATTTTTTGTTTCAGCAATGGTTGTGTGCTGATGGTAATGTTTGTAAGAAAATAACCCGCAACCGGCCCGTATGGATCTGTTCTTGGCGAAGAACGCTTGCCTATCCAGTTTCCACTGAGGCTGAATGCAAGCAACTGTGCTGCTTTAAATGTAATGCCAGCATTGCCTTTAAATTTTGCTACGCCAGAGGTCGGGCCTTCATAAGAAGTTATCAGGTTTTTACTTCTTGCATCCTGCGTTGTAAAATTTATAAATGCATTGATGTTTTTAGAGAAGATAATATCTGCAATAGCTTCCAACCCATTAATATTAATTAAGCCGGGGTTTTTATCGGGGTTCATGCCTGAGAGATTACCCAGGGCAATTACATCGGTTAGCTCATTGCGAAAACCGTTAAGCTGCAAACGCAAATGACTAGATACGGTGTATATCACGTTCAGCTCGTACGTTTTTATTTTTTCTTCTTTTAACTTGAAGCTGGTATTAGGCGTTTGGTATATCTCCAGGTTGGTAGGTGCACGAAAAGCAGTGCCTAATTGAAATTTAAAAGTAAGTTTATCGGATGGTTTGTTTACAATAGCGAATCTCGGGCTAAAAGCATCGCCGAAATAACTGTTGCCATCATAACGAAATCCAAAAGTGAAATTGGTTTTGCCCAGGAGGTTTGTGTTTAAAACATACTGAAGGAAACTTCCAAAATTATTCCTGATATCATATTTTCTTTTCAAAAAAGTAGCGTGCAGGTTGGTAACGGTATCTCTGCCATCAATAAGATAAATGGTACTGTCAAATTTATAATCGCGGCCACCTGCTTCTACGTTGTCCTGGTAAAATTGTACCCCTGCTGCAATATGGTGCATCTTAGAAGGTGTATAGTTCACCGTTAGTTCACCAGAGATCCTGTTAGAATAAGTGGCCATTGGTACACGGGTAAGCTTTGTACCATCTTGCGTAGTGTACATGTAAGAGTCGTCACCTGTTCCTGTTTCGCGGTAAACAACCCTGCCCATCAGGTTTACTTTTTCATTGGGCTTGTATTCGTGTTGTATAAAAAAAGTGCGCAAAAAAGAATCGTCCAGGCCTGGTCTTTCTCCTCTTATATTGCTTTGCAGCGTTCCTACAACGCCTACATTGAAATTTCCCTGCGGAGGAAGGCGCAAATACGCTGTAGGGCTGTTGGCGTAAGTGCCCCATCCCATTGGTGTGCGATATGTTCTATAGCCAACAGTAGTAGTGGATTTGTCGGCTTCATAACTTAGTGAAGCATTTAGCGAATACGCTTTGTCTACAAAAGAAGCAGAATAATTAGGATCCCTGTTTTCAAAAGAAGGCCCGCGGGTGCTGAATAATGTACCTGCTATGGCAAATTCAAATTTGTCTTTTTTAAGTCCAAAATTTATTTTTTCAAAGGATGTATTGAAAGTGCCAAAGCCCTGCATGGCCTGCAATCCATTTACGGAAGACCCTTTCTTGGTAATCATATTGATAACGCCGCCAAATGCATTAGCACCATACAAAGCTGATACCGGTCCCCAAATAATTTCAACACGTTCTATATTGTGCAGGCTGTAAGCAGGTCCTGCAAAATCGTTGCTGCCCAGGATATTATTTTCTACAATACCATCAATCATTAATAAAGCACGCAGGTTTTCTGCACCATACATTCCCCTGAAATAAATAAGCGTAGGGGCATAACCGTTTACGTGAATCATATCAATGCCGGGTATATCCCGCAATGCATCTTCCAGTTGTTCGTAACCTCTTTCTGCAATTTGTTGTGCAGTGATAACTGTAACAGTGGATGGTGCTTCACTGGCTGTTTGCAGGTAGCCGGTAGCAGTCACCACCTTTATATTCATCAGGTCTTCCAGTGATAGTTCTAATAATTTATTTACGCCAGGCACAGTATCCTTCTGCGCAAAAAGAAGAATAGGGGCAAAGAAAATGAGTAGAAGGCCGGTGGCTTTTCTCAATAGCATAGTTAATGGTCTGGTTGCTTTTACAAATCAAATTAATACAAATAGCCCATGCATTGTTCAAATTCCTGTGCATAGTTTTTGTGAATTGTCAAAATACTGTCTTTGTGATGGTTTTCAATACTATACTGGCCATTTTTTTCTACAACCGGTAGATTAAAATTGTTTTAATGTCGGCCCTTTTATCACCTGCCTTCCAGTGCATGGGCAAAAGATGATGACCGAATTATTGATGACGTATTAATAATGTATCAAGCTACAGCATCGTTAATACTTCATGTTTCATTTAATAAAGCATGTAAGCTTTTTGATGAATAGATTTTAATGACAGATGAGGTTGACGTTAAAATTTAAAAAATACCACTAAGTGGTAATATTGATGTCAATTGAATTCTTATACCTTCATACAACAAACAGCAAATTTTCTTTTCTTTCAAGTAACCCCTCTGGTTGAGTAGTCACACGTGATGTTGTTATAACTGTAGCTTATTGCACGTCTTTGACGGCAAGCGATCTCTTATTGCCCAATCGTAGAAAATAAACGTGCCTTCTTGAATTGTCCGTCCCCCACTTAATCGTTTATTACTTAAACATTAATTTCCTGCGTGCCATGATCTTTCCTGCCATTGATTTTATCAGACAGCAACTTGTAAACAAAGGCCTGCAGGCAGGTATTGGCAATATAAGTGAGATTATAAGCGACGCTGCAAATAATCCTGCCAATGCTACGGTCATTATTTCACTTATTAATATAGAGGAGGATCGCATCTCAAGGGATAATAAAAATTTTATCAGGAGAGATGGCGGCATTATATACAAGAACCCCGCCGTTCATCTGAACCTTACGCTGTTGTTTACATCATACAGAAGCACTGCTGCTTACGGACTTTCCTTACAGGATATACAAAACGTGGTAAGCGCATTTCAACAACAATATGTGTTTGAACAAACCAGCGAACCTGCACTGGCTGCGGCTGGAATTGAGAAATTGATTTTGGAAATGGTAAGCCTAAACCTGCAACAACTGCATGAGATATGGTCTGTGTTGGGAAGCAAATACTATCCTTCAGTAGTTTATCGTATGCGCATGGTAGTGATAGACACCATACCAGATTTAAAAGGCCCTATGATAGAAGAAATAAGAACAGACTATTCAAAAATTTAAGCAATGCCGGAATCAACGGACATAATATATAGCAAACTGTTTTCAATACAATTTATCCATGCAGGATATGAAACACCTGTAGAAAACTTTTTTTCTCAGGGCATTTCAATAACGGCAGACAGCAGCACACAAAAAATTTTCTCAGGGTATGATTTGGGCTACCGGTTTGATGACAATGTACTCACCTGCTTTATGCGCACTTCATTGGTAAGCCCGCCTGCTGCGCAACCACGTCAGCCTTTTGTAACAATAGATAAACCATTTCAACTCCGGTTTTTGGTACACAATAGTGGAGATTTTTTAAGCAAGACTTATGTAACTGCAGCGGGCACAAAAAAGGTTTACCGTTTTTCTAACCAGGTAAACAATACCAGTGGAGCCAGTCTTTTTTTAACAACCGGCGTAGCGGCATTTGCAGGAGGCAATGATTATGATGCAGGAACCATTGTGCAGGATGGAGGCAACCTCTATGCATGTTTGCTTCCCGCACCAGCATCAGCAGGCATAGCTATTTCCAACACCACGTATTGGAAACAATTGCAGGCAGTAGAGCAAGTAGTAAATAATGCAGACCTGCAGGATGCAACAACTGTAAATGCAGAGCAAACCTGCATGGCGGTAATAGACATTTTTAATACCGGCACCACCAATAATAGTTATCGCTTGTTTGATGGTTCCAATCAATTGTTTAATCCGGCGCCTTTGTATACCGTGCAATTTAAAAGCAGGATGTAAAAATGAATTGTTCACTCTTTTAAAAATATATCAGTATGAATGAAACTTCAATTGCCACCCCCGGGGTGTATATATCAGAAATATCAACGCTTCCACCTTCTGTAGCACAGGTATCTACAGCTATACCTGCATTTATTGGATATACGCAACAGGCACTGGATGCCAATGGCGCTTCACTTACAGGCATCCCTACAAAAATTTATTCATTAAAAGAGTATGAACAATATTTTGGAGCCACTGCTGAAAATGAAAAAGGCATTACGGTAGATGTTGTGCAGAATACAACACCACCGGTTTCACTTACCGCGGTTGCAAAGATTGCCACACCTTCAGTGCATATTATGTACTATGCATTGCGTCATTACTTCGACAATGGCGGCGGCCCTTGCTATATTGTTTCTGTTGGACCTACTACTACAGTGGGCGTTTCAGATACAGATTTGCAAACACAGGGACTAGAGAAACTGGAAGCTTTTGATGAACCTACACTTTATGTTTTCCCCGAAGGGCAATCCGTTGCGCTTGCATCCGACTATTATGCATTGATTGGTTTGTCTATTGATCAATGTGCCAAATTGCAAGACAGGTTTACCATTGTGGATGTATATGATCAAAGCGGTACAACTAATGCCAACATCACAACTTTCCGGGGAGCTGGCGGCCTTAATAAAAATACGAACCTCAACTATGCAGCGGCTTATTATCCTAACCTGAAGACAACATACGATTTTCAATATGCCGATGCAGATGTAACTGTAAATCTTACCAAGAATGGTGCAGGCAGCACGCCCACACTGGATACATTGCTAACCAGTGATAGTGTAGTGTATTATGCTGCTAAGAATGCCATCAAACAACTAAGTCCAACATTGCCACCTTCTGCTGCAATCGCAGGTGTATATGCAAGCGTAGATAACAACAGGGGCGTTTGGAAAGCACCAGCCAATGTTTCTATCAACAGCATTTATGACGTAACAGATTTTATAACTGATGATGAGCAGGGTACTATGAATATTGATGCTGGCTCTGGTAAATCTGTAAATGCCATTAGGCCATTTAATGGAAAAGGAATTCTTGTATGGGGTGCACGCACATTGGATGGCAATAGCAGTGAGTGGAAATATGTTTCTGTGCGCAGGTTTTTTATTATGGTGGAAGAATCTGTAAAAAAAGCCACCATGCAATTTGTTTTTGAACCAAACGACGCAAACACCTGGACGAAGATTAGGGCCATGATTGAAAATTACTTAACGTTATTATGGAGAGAAGGTGCATTGGCGGGTGCAAAACCAGAGCAGGCATTCTTTGTAAAATGCGGGTTGGGTCAAACCATGACAGCGCAGGATATACTGGATGGTAAACTGATTGTAGAGATTGGCATGGCAGCGGTTCGCCCGGCAGAGTTTATCATACTTCGCTTTATGCACAAGTTGCAGGAGTCATAAATCGGATACAGGCTTCTAATTATTTATAAAATATTAAATCAAATACAATGGCACAATACCCAATTCCGAAATTTCATTTCCAGGTAGACTGGGGCGGAACCAGAATAGGTTTTTCTGAAGTAAGTGGTCTGGATGTATCAACTGATGTGATTGAATACCGCGATGGTGCAAGCCCTGAGTATCATAAAATAAAAATGCCGGGCATGCAAAAGTTCTCCAACATTACTTTAAAGCGTGGCACTTTTAAAGGCGATAATGATTTTTATAACTGGTATAATACCATTGCCCTGAATACAGTTGAGCGTAGAGATCTGGTAATCTCATTGCTGAATGAAAGCCATGAACCAGTAGTGGTGTGGAAAATAAAAAATGCTTTCCCTGTAAAAGTGCAATCAACTGATTTAAAGGCAGACGGCAATGAAGTGGCGATTGAAACAATGGAGATTGCGCATGAAGGATTAACCATCCAAAACGAAGGATAATGGCACAAAGGTATCCGCCGGTAGGCTTTCATTTTTTGGCATCGTTTGAACTGTCTCCGCAAACATCTGAAGATGCTCGGTTCCAGGAGATAAGTGGCCTGGAAGCAGAAATGGAAATGGAAATTTTTACTGAAGGAGGTGAAAATCGTTTTACATGGCAAGTGCCCAAGCGTGCAAGGTACTCAGACATTACATTGAAGCGGGGATTGTATATAGGTTCTCCATTAATTAATTGGTGCAGGGATGCATTGGAGAATTTTTCTTTTGCACCGGTAAACATACATATCTCACTGTTGAATGAACAGCATACGCCCATAATGACATGGTATGTAATAAAGGCTATTCCTAAAAAATGGTCCGTGTCATCTTTCAATGCAGAAGAAAACAGTATTGTAGTGGAATCTGTAACGCTTAGCTACCGGTATTTTAATGTTATCAATTCAGCCTGATTGGCTATTTCAGTAAAATCTTTTTTAAATAACAGCCATGCCAATAGAAATAAAAGAATTGCACATAAAAGCCATTGTGGGTGCAAAAGAAAAACCTGGTGATTGCCTGAAGCCGGAAGACATTGCAAAATTGAAAAAAGAAATTATGAAAGACGTAACAGAAAAAGTATTGGCGAAAATGCAGCAAAAAAATGAACGATAATGGCTTTCGATCTATCACAATTGGAAAAACTGTATATAATTTCTTATGCAGACCCGGGTTATAACAGAATAATCGGGCCACCCATTTTTGCGCTTATCAACCCGGAAACATATACTTATCGCTACCGGATTGATTTCAGCGATACACAAGCCCCGGGCACGTCTGCAGTAGCACTTAAGTTTAATAAAATTCCACCGCAGGAATTCAATTTTGATTTTTTGTTTGATGGCACAGGTGTTATCAGTGATGATATAATACCGGTAGCAGATCAACTTGAACTGTTTCGCATAAGGTTATTGCAATACCAGGGAGATATACACCGGCCTTATTACCTGAAAATCCATTGGGGAACATTGCTGTTTAAAGGTGTACTAACGGCTATGGACATAGAATTTAAATTGTTCAGCCCGGATGGTTCCCCTTTGCGTGCCGTGGCCAAATGTACATTTAAAGGTACTATTGAAGAAGGCCTGCGTGTAGCTATAGAAAATGCCATGAGCCCGGATATTACGCATGAGCGTTTGACAACAGCTACCGATAAGCTGCCGGTAATGACGCAACGCATTTACAACGACAAAAAATATTATATAGATATTGCCCGGTTTAACCAGGTTGATAGTTTCAGAAATATAAGTAGCGGAACCCGCTTGTTTTTTCCTCCTACAGCAGAATAGATACAACTATGCCAACAGCAGAAAGGATCATACCCACTATACAAAATCCAGACCTGGTTACTATTACCATTTTGGTAGATGGCAATGAAGTGTCTAAACAGTATCATGTGGTATCTGTATCAATTCGCTCTGCTATAAATAAAATACCTGGTGCCACCTTAAGCATTGTAGACGGCGAACCTAACCAGGAAGATTTTTCTATTAGCGATAACGGTGATTTTCTGCCAGGGAAAAAGATTGAAATACAATTTGGCTATCACAGCGAACAGTCAACCGTTTTTAAAGGAGTCATAGTATCCAATACACACAATATTGACAGTAATGGTGCAGAGCTGAAAATAGAATGCAGGGATGAAACGGTAAAGATGACGGTTAATAAAAGCAACCGTCACCTGAATGATGTAACAGACAGTGATGTAATTAACCAGTTACTAAGCGATAATAATATTACTGGTGCAGATATAGAAGATTCCACCAACAAACATGAGCAACTGCTGCAAAGCAATGTGTCTGACTGGGATTTTATGGTGAGTCGTGCAGATGTTAGCGGAATGATCTGCGTAATCACCAATGGTGTTTTATCTGTAAGAAAGCCAAAGCTTGATGATGATGTGAAGCTGCAATTATTATACGGTGCAGATATCCTGGAATTTCATGCAGACATGGATGCACGTACGCAGACAGATTCTGTTAAGGCGATGAATTGGGATGCCGAAAACCAGGAAGTAGTAACCACAGAAAGTGAAGACAGCAATGCACCGGAAGAAGGTGAATTTACAAGAACAGATTTGGCTGCAGTAACTGATCAGCCGATGGAGATGCGAAGCGCTGCCACTTTTACCAAAGAAGAAGCGCAGTCCATTGCCAATGCAAAAAAATTGCGCCAGGATTTATCTAAAATAAAAGCCAGGGTGAAATACCAGGGCACTGTAATCGCCCAGCCTGGTGATTTTGTAACGGTTGATGGTGTTGGAAAAAATTTTAATGGAAAAGCTTTTGTAACTGGCGTACAGCACGAATATGCAGATGGTGATTGGACGACAGAAGCAACCCTTGGCTGGAATGAACAATTTTTTGCAGAGGAAACAAATCCTACGCAAGCGGCATCGGCTACCGGTCAATTTTCGTCTATGCATGGACTGCAGATTGGCATTGTTACCAGTATTGAAGATGCCAATGGGCAATACCGTGTAAAGATTAGACTGCCAATGGTGAATAGCCAGGACGATGGCATTTATGCAAGAGTGTCTACACTGGATGCAGGCGACGGACGCGGTACATTTTTCAGACCGGAAGTGAGTGATGAAGTGCTGGTGGGTTTTATAAATGATGATCCTAAGAACCCGGTGATATTGGGCATGCTACACAGCAGCGCAAAACCGGCGCCGTTGGAACCAGAAGATAGTAACCCGGAAAAAGGGTACGTATCACGTTCAAAGATCAAACTGATTTTTAATGACGATAAGAAAAGTGTTCATATAGAAACACCCGGTGGAAGAGTATTTGAGATGAACGATGAAGAAGGCAGCATAAAACTGAACGATGCAGACGGCAACAAGATTGTGATGGATAGCAGCGGGGTAACGGTTGAAGCAAATACAAGTCTAACGTTGAAAGCAGGCAGCACACTTTCTGTAGAAGCGCCACAGATAAGCATTAAAGCAGACACAAACTTAAGCATGGAAGGTAGTGGAGGCACCAGCGTAAACAGCAGTGGCGTTACAGAGATAAAAGGATCGCTGGTGAAGATTAATTAAGGATTGATTGCGAAAAGCTCTTTTAATAATTAATTAAAAGCATGTTGCTATAGCGAGGGGCTATACCCCTTGCATTGGTATTGCGCCCTTTCAGGGCTTGAAGTAACTAGTTCCGAAGGAGCGTAATATGCTAACGACGGGCATAGCCCGTCGAAACGCCGAATAAAGATCTACTGGTGAAGAGTGCGACGCAACGATGCTTAATAGTAATTCAACTGCCGGGTTCATAAAAAAAATAAAAAAATGGCATTTGCAGCACGGATATCAGATATGCATGTGTGTCCGATGGTAACGGGGGTAGTGCCGCATGTGGGCGGGCCGGTGTTGCCACCTGGTTGTGTAACGGTATTGATAGGCAATATACCGGCAGCAAGAGTGGGAGATATGTGCGTGTGCACAGGACCGCCCGATTCTATCATTTTAGGTTCATCAACCGTATTGATAGGAGGCATGCCCGCCGCAAGAATGGGAGATATGACAGCGCATGGCGGATCAATTGTAGGGGGCTGTCCAACAGTAATAATAGGAGGTTAAAACTATGGCAATAACAAAATCATTTTTAGGAACCGGCTGGGGATTTCCGCCTTCATTTAGTAATAAGAGCTTGCAGGTAGGAATGCTGAGCGATGAAGCCGATATACAGAGCAGCCTGGAAATTTTATTGTCTACCCGCCAGCGGGAGCGTGTAATGTTGCAGGATTACGGCTGCAACCTGGATGAATTGTTATTTGAACCATTAACCACCACCTTCAAAACTTATATAAAAGACCTGATAGCAACAGCCATTTTGTATTACGAGCCAAGAATTAACGTAGATAAAATAGAATTGGATGATAGTGGTGAATTGGATGGACGGATTATTATTTCGATTGACTATACCGTAAGGTCTACCAACTCGCGGTTCAATTTTGTGTATCCGTTTTATAAAACAGAAAGTACAGAAACAAAATAATTTTTCATTACAGCATTATGCCTTGTACAGATAAAAATCCATTGACGCGTGAGGGCACCAGCCTTTTAACCAGGGTGCTGGATGCTTTGTCCACCGGCTTTGCAATGCCAGACGAAAGGCAAGCAGAAGACATTGTGCTGTTTGCAAAAAGATATGGCCGCTGCCTCAATTATTTTAATGATAGCAATACAGCAGATGGCACATGGGATGTGTTGATGCAGGCAGATGTAAGCGTGGCAATGGCAACACTCACACGCATTGATGCGCAGGCGATTGGTAATTATAAAAAGTTGTTGTATAAAAATATTTCATTGGCTACCACCGATGCTGATGCTAAACGCAGTTTCAAATATTTATTCGATTTGATTTTTTCATTGGCTTTGCTGATAGACAAGCAATACCAGCAATTGCCGGATGATTTTGAATACAAAAATATATTGAGGGATATCATCATCAACAAACTGCAACAGCCGCTTGCCAATATTGAAAAGTTATTTAATGATTTTAAGGTAGCAGCTTTGCTTGATTATACAGTAACTGAACTGGATAGCGATGCGCCAGTTACAATTGTATCTGACGAGAATTTCGCCCGTACAAAACTCGGCACAGAGTGGCAGTCGGCTACAGCTTCAATTAATATTACGCTTCCATCTTTACCTACCGCTCGGGAAAACATTGTATACATTACCAATCATAATTTGTTTGATGCACAGTTGTCTTTGTTTTTAAATGGCGTGGCATCATTGGTGCAGGGAGCAGAAAAACGTTTCCAGGATACGCTAACAAATTATCCGCAGCATACACCACATTATGCATTGTTTCTTGCTTTTATTGAATTGTTTAGTCACGAGCAGGACGCTTTAAATACCTACACGCAACGGCATATTGATTTTTATTACAAAGATGTATTGCAGTTGCAAAACAAAGCAGCTGAACCAGACAATGCACATCTTGTGTTTGAACTGCAGAAACCGGTTGATGAACATCGTTTGTTGAAAGGAACTTTGTTCAAAGGCGGAAAAGACATTGCAGGAAAAGAAATCAGCTATACACTTACAGATGATATTGTATTGAATAAAGCCACTGTAGCGCAAATACATTCAGTACAGATAATACATGGTAGTAAAGATGTTCTTAAAGCATCGCCCATTGCTAACTCAGATGACGGACAAGGCGCTAAAATAACAGCCGTAGATCAAAGCTGGTTTACGTATGGAGATCCAACAAAGATTAAGAATGCCAATGCAGGTTTTGCTATTGCTTCCAACATGTTCTTCCTGAATGAAGGTACACGCACCATAACCATAACTGCCCATTTTGCACAGCCAGTACCAGGCATCGGTACGGGTTCATTGTATAATCTTAGTTGCTTTACAGCGCAATACACTGGAAAAAAGAAATGGGAAGATGCACCCGCTCCTTCTGTAAGCAGCAATGCGGCTGGTACGCAATTGCAATTTACTATAACATTAAGCCCAGATGCTGCTGCTGTATTGCCTTATGATGAAAAGATTCACCAGCGTGGTATGGAGTTGACACTTCCTGTTATTGCTATTTACTTAAACCAGGATGCTGCTAACGCTATTCCGTATACACTGCTTTGCAACAAAGAATTATCGTCTGTAAACATAGCTGTTGATGTTAGCGGTGTAAAAGATTTGATGCTGAGCAACGATAATGGTGTAATTGATGCATCCAAACCTTTTAAACCGTTTGGAGATTTTCCTGATACCGGTGCCGGCTTTTATTTGGGTAGCAAAGAGATTTTTCAAAAAGAACTTTCTTTTATAGAGCTGGAAACAAGTTGGAAAACATCTCCCGGAACAATATTGAATGCAACCGCCAACTACCTGCGGCAAAGTGAATTTGATGGCAATTCATACAATATGTCAACAGGTGTGAATGCAAACAGCATTAGTTTCTCCGGCGGCAATAGCGCATTTATTCCAACAGCAATTGATTTTAGCAAGAATGAAAAAATTACCGCCAATGCGTTGGAAGGTTTTCTGCGAGTGAAACTGAATTCATCTACCTATTCTCTCGCCACTCATTTAAGTAATGTAAGCGCAAAGTTGAGCCAGACAAAGCTAACAGGTGCGTCTCCCAATTTTACCCTTACTGTTCCGGCCACACCGGTGCCTGCTGAATTAGTATTGAATAATTTCTCTGTGCATTACGAAGCGGCTACCACTATTTCATTTGCTGCCAATGCACCTGCCAACAATCATTTGTTTTATCAATTGAATGCATTTGGTTTTGCCCGTGTAAACAATGCATTGGTAGATAATACAGCTTCAGTAGAAAATGCACAGCGCATAAGTTTATTGCAGGATATTACACACGAAGGTGAATTGTATATAGGATTGGAGAATGCAGCACCGGATATGGTGGTAACCATTCTTTTTGAAGTAGCGGAAGGCAGCAGCAATCCATTGCGTGATGTTGAAACACTTAACTGGTTCTATCTCTCTTCCAATAACAACTGGAAACAGGTAAGCACTGAAAATATTATAGACAATACCAACAACTTTACACAGTCTGGCATTGTGGTGATAACATTGGCAAGAGATGCTGGTGATAACAATACTTTGCTGGAGCAGGGGCTTCACTGGATAAAAGTTACTGCATCGCCTTATACAGATGCAGTTTGCAAAATGGTATTGATACAGGCACAGGCAGCTAAAGTGCAATTGGTGCAGGATGATATAAAGCAAATCGAATTCAGGCAATTGCTTCCTGCTAACACTATATCAAAATTAATTGTGAGTGATGGAGCGGTGAAAAAGATTCAACAACCTTTTGATTCATTTGACGGAAGAGTGCGTGAGACAGACGATCACTTTTATGTGCGGGTAAGCGAACGCCTTCGTCACAAACAAAGAGGCATTACTATTTGGGATTACGAGCATATTATACTGGAAAAATTTCAACAGGTATTCAAAGTGAAATGTATAAACCAGGCAGGTTTTTATACAGAAGCAGGCGAAGACGTTTTTTGTGAAAATTACCCCGGCCATGTTTCTGTAATTACCATCCCTAATCAAATCAATGCCAGCAATGCCAATCCATTGAGACCTTATACACCAGTTGGGTTGCTTAATAACATAAATAATTACCTGTTAACCATTATATCGCCATTTGTAAAACTGCATGTAAAGAATCCGCAGTTTGAAGAGATTCAGTTGGATTTTGAAGTGCAGTTTTATGAACACCTTGATCAGGCTTTCTATCTAAAATTATTGAACACAGAAATAGAACAATATCTCTGCCCCTGGGCGTATAACCATGTCAGTGAGATTTCTTTTGGTGGCATCATATACAAAAGTGCCTTGTTGAATTTTGTAGAAGAAAGACCTTATGTTGATTTTGTAACCTGTTTTAAGATGAACCACTTCATTAAAAGAGATGCAACCGGCACAACTGTATTGATGGATGTGGAACAGGCAGTTGCGTCTACGGCCCGCTCTATACTGGTTTCCTATTTTGATGAAGTAAATAATATAAAGCACAAGATTGTTTCACCTGCAACCTGTACATGCTGATGGATGAACAAACTACCATACCGAAGAATACAACGCTTCCTATAGAACAGGATTATACAATGCTGCGTGCAGAAGGTTTGAAGCATATAGAATCGCTTGCAAGCGCATTGTGGACAGATTACAATGCACACGATCCCGGCATCACTACATTGGAAGCGCTTTGCTATGCGCTTACTGAGCTGGGTTATCGCAACAGTTTTGATATGGCAGATTTGCTGACCGATAAGAATGGCAAAACGGTGAGCGGTCAGTCTTTTTTTACAGCAAAAGAAATTCTTACCAATAACCCACTTACCATTGATGATTATCGCAAGGTTTTAATAGACATCATTGGTGTGCACAATGCCTGGTTGTTTGCAGATGACAGTAAGAAAGATGCAAAAGGAAAATTGCAACCCATTAATGAAGTGCCCATTTATGCAGACTGCAAAAAAGATATGTTGCAATATGCTGTTAATGAAAACCCGCTTTTTCTATCCGGACTTTACCAGGTATTGCTCGATTTGGACAATGACAATGTGTATGGAGATTTAAACAATGGTGAAGTGGTGATAGAAAACCCGGCATTAAGTCCGCAGTTTGCCAAAGGAGAATTTTGGTTTGCTGTTGAGCTTTCTTCCTGGAAACTGGCCGATTTTGATTTTGCTGAAAAAGCTGCCGATAAAAATAATATCAGTAGTGCTGCAGTTGCTGGCAGCAATGGCGCCTGGACTTGCGATATGGAGTTGACGGACAGTACTACGCTACAGTTTAATATTGGCCTTTCTAAAAAGCCTGCCAACAAAACGGTACAAACAGCAGATGTTGCGGCGATGATTGCTGCAGATGGTTTTGCATTTGCTGCTGAGATATTTGATTTCTATTTGCAGAAAATTACAAAAGCCAGGACTATTGTAAAAACTGCTGTCAAAACATTGCAGGAACATAGAAACCTCTGCGAAGACTTTCCGGTGGTAACAACTGTAGATGATGAAGAGATAGCTTTTTGTTTTGATGTTGACGTAAAGCCATCGGCAGACATAGAACAGGTTCAGGCTGAAATATTTTATGCTATTGAAAATTATCTAAACCCTTCAGTAGATTTTTACACGCTACAGGAGTTGCTGGATAAAAAAATACCGGTAGATGAAATTTTTGAAGGTGTTGTATTGCAGCATGGTTTTATTGATACCACACAGTTGGAGCAAACACAATTGCGTTCTGTTGTCTATACATCCGATATTATTAACCTGCTGATGGATATAGATGGTGTTATCAGCATCCGCAATTTTATAATGACCAAGTATGGTCCATTGGGCAAACCTGTTCCTGGTTTTACTGGTGTAAAGTGGTGCATGGATATTGCGCCTTTGCACAAGCCAGTGTTGAGTACAGATAAATCGAAAATATTATTGTACAAGAATCAGTTTCCTTTTATTGCCGGTTATGATGAAGTGAAAGATACTGTTTCATTATTGCATGCACAGCACGAACGTGCTAAATTAAATGGTCTTCAGGATGACTTGCCTGTACCGCTCGGAAAAAAGAGAGATACAGAAAGTCATTGGCCATTGCAATATGATTTTCCGCAAACTTATGGTATAGGTGTTGCAGGACTGTCACCAAATGCAACCATATTGCGTATAGCGCAGCAAAAGCAATTGAAAGGATACCTGATGTTTTATGAGCAGTTGCTGGCAGATTTTCTTTCTCAACTCTCCAATGCTTGGCAATTGTATTCAGCCAACAATATTGTGCAGACGTATTATGCGCAGTTCCTTGACAGCATTAAAGATATTACACCGGTATATGCAACAGATGGCGGAGGCATTATTTTGCAACAAGCGATTGCTACCGCCGATGCTACTATTCAACCGAAAAATCTTTGGCAGCAATTTTATGAAACCAAAGATGTATTTGAAGACAGGCGCAGCCGCTTCCTGGATCACATGCTGGCCCGTTTTGCAGAATCTTTTAATGATTATGCATTGCTGATGTACACTATTAATTACGATGATAAAACAATTGAGAAAATATCTTTTGCTGAAATAACAACGGCAAAAATAAATGTGCTGAAGAATTACCCGGATATCAGCAGTAACCGTGGTAAGGCATATAATTATTTTCCCCAGCACGATGATTTTACAATAGACACTACACAGTTGTGGGACACGGGCAATGTATCTGGGTTGGAAAAACGCATCAGTTTCTTAACAGGTATTAAAGATTATACACGCCGCTTTTTGTATTGCATCGGTAACATAGAAGTAATCTGCAATGAAAAAGAAGTAACAGAAAATGGCCAGACTGTTTTGAAGTGTTTCTACAATTTCTATGTGACGTCTATTGGAGGTGTGGAAATGGTTTCAATAGCGTATGATACAAGAGCTGATGCAGAAGCGGCTGTAGAACAAGTGAAAGAATTAGGAAAAGATGCTGCTAATTATTCAATAGACAATAGTAGTGGCATCAAAATAAAATTAGGTTCAATACTTACAAGTGAGACAACGTTTGCAGATAACACAACAGCACAGGCAGCAATAGATGCAGTAGCAGGAGAATTTTCTGTAGCCTGCAATGATCCGGAAGGTCTGCATTTGATTGAGCATATTTTATTGCGTCCCCGTGAAGTGGCACCGCCAGATAAACCATTTGATTTGATGCAGGTTTGCCTGCACAATTGCGCTTGTCCCTGCGAGATAGATCCTTATACTTTTCGTGCTTCTGTTGTATTGCCTTACTGGCCTGGTCATTTCGATAACATGGCTTTCCGGGAATATTTTGAAAACAGGATTCGTGAAGAAGCGCCTGCACACATAATGCTGAAAGTATGCTGGCTGAACAATGACCTGATGCGTGAATTTGAAATCCGCTATAAAAAATGGGTAGAAGAATTGGCGGCTTATTCTTTTGATAAAAAGGCAAACCTTTTAAGTTTCAGGGATGCCAATGATAAAATGATTGAAATACTGGCACAACTGCACAGTGAATATCCGCAAGCTACTTTACACGATTGTGTGGAAAGCAAGGAAGGCAGCAATAGCGTTGTGTTAGGTAAAACAGTTTTGGGAACCTTTAAAAATTTATGATCATGAGTATCGCAAATACCTTCCCGGTATTTGAACCGGACCAGGTGCTAACTAATCAACACCTGAACGACCTGTTCAATTATTTAGATCAGCAAAACAGGCTTACACGTTGCAAACTCCTGGGCAGCGGTATTGTGTGTGGCCTGGAAATATCCCGTACCAGCGATACGATCAATATCACAAAAGGTTGCGGTCTTACATCGCAGGGGTATATTATTTTGTTTTGCGATCATACTGGCGAAAATGGCTACAAGTATTTCATGCCTTATACAAGACCGGCTTTTCCGAATGATTTGCAATTGATCAGCCAATGCTTACCAGATCCAAACACCAACAATATTTTGTTTTATGCTTCAGATGCTGCGGCAGCATCTACCAATACAGGTTTGCAATTATTATTAACACAGGCAGACTTTGATGCACTTACAGATAAAACCGGTGTGATACAATTATCACAAGCTGGTACTTTAAGCCAGTATGCCGTAGTATTGTTTTTAGATGCGAATGAATTGAGCTTGAAAAATTGCGACACCAACGATTGCAATGATAAAGGCAGCAGGATGGAATTGAATGTAGTGCCATTGCTGGTAGATAAAAAGTTGCTCGATAGAAATAATGCCGGCCAGGTAACAACCTCTTTTCAACAGATTGAATTGCGCCGTTACAATGTGCCCGTAAAAAATCTTTCGTCAGCCGATGCTGTATTAAATGCATTTGCTGCTTTGCTGGATGATAATACTTTGAAAAGATTGGCCAATGATCTGGAATATTGTTTTACGGCATATCAATATTTGGTAACGGGCATTAGTACCAATCCTTTTGGCACCGCGGCAGACTTTAAAGCCAATCTTGCTTATATTCTTAAATACTATCCCTTCCTGGTTCAATACTATTATGATTTCATTTATGATCTTATTAAAGCATTGTACGAGTTTCGTTATAAATCGCATGCTATTACTAGCGCCTGTTGCCCGGATGAAATGATGTTTCCTTTTCATCTTAGTCTTGGCGAAGCGGCTGTAGCTACCAGCAGCGACACATCTGCATATCGCCAGTATTTTGTCTACTCGCCATTGTTTGATGCGCAGAACGATGGAAGCAATGAATTACGCAGCCTGCTGATGCGAATGATATTAATGTACCAGGATTATCAATTGTCTATTAAAGCGATAAGAGGCAATAAAAATGTATTGCCTACAACATTAAAGATTACACCCAGCAGCTATGGCAGGGATTTTATTTCAGACAGGTGCATACCTTATTATTATAGTCCAGTGCAGCAGAAAGGTGATGTTGTAGCATCAGATCTTTATTATTACTGGAACTATGGCAAAACAAAAAGAGGCAATGCTCGGTTTAATCTAAGTTATAATGCTGCTGCATACAATAGTTCCGATGCAGTTGTGAACCCATTGAATTATGATATTGAATGGAATAATTTTTATAG
Organism: Chitinophagaceae bacterium; assembly: GCA_047602295.1. Classification (GTDB taxonomy): domain Bacteria; phylum Bacteroidota; class Bacteroidia; order Chitinophagales; family Chitinophagaceae; genus JACMLD01. The sequence continues at coordinate 2,139,237 of JASGHP010000001.1, forward strand.
GATTGAAGGACACATCGGTAAGAATATAAATACTGCGTTGACAGAAGTTGTTTCCATGCAACAAAACATGAACCTGCCTTTTAACACCATCGCCTTAAGTGCAGATTATATTGGTGCTTTGGTAAAAGGTGAAGACCCGGTGTGCAATATTGCAGATCTTGAATCAGACTATCGAATACTGATAGCCGAATTTATTTGCAAGCTGCATGATACTTTTTGTTACGTGGGCAAACTGGCATATACAGCACCGGTGCAAGTATTAACTGGTGTGTTTACCAATATAACCGGAACAACAGCAGGTACTACTGCATCAGGTGCTGCACGCAAATCGGCAGCGCCGAAGAAAGCAGCAGCCAAATCAAAAGCTGCAACTGCAGAGAAAGCCACATCAGCAGAGAAAGCTACTTCAGCAATCACTGCTGCTATTATTGATACGCCCAATATTATTGCAGATCATCCTTTTATTTCAGGATTGGTAAGCGAGTTTCAGGCGGTAGCCACCTATACAAAAGGAACAACACTTACACGTTTATGTGCCCCGGCAGCTAATACAATCGGAAGTTATTATAGCAATAGCATTGTTGCTAACAAGGGAATTTTTGTAAATCCTGTTCAAGCCAACGATACCAGCACCAACAGTGTCTTGTACCGTCATTTCTTTGAGTTTGTTGACAGTGTGGAAAGCATGTTGCAAATGATGATGAACAATAGCCTGGCCAATCTTGATACTACTGCATTTAAAAATGCCTATAAACGTTTTGAAGCAGAAGTGAATGTGGTGAATACGGCCATGCTTGCTTTTATTAAAGCGCTTGACAATAATGATAATGTAAATGATTTTACAATAGACTATTTGCTTGATTTGTTTGTAGACAACGTACAAACAGTATTGCATACATGCATTACAGAAAAGCTGGATGCTTTGAAGAGCGAATACAATCGCCGCTTGGCGCAATACAGGCTTGCAAAAAATTTCAATTATTATTTTAAACAACATGGCGGTATTGAACACAAAGCCGGCGTTCCAAGAGGTGGCACATTCATATTGGTTTATCACGAAGAAAGAAGAAACAGGTTTGTGGATCTCAATTCACTTTACATCAATAAAGAACTCAGTAGTACACTGCTTACCAATTTCAGGGAGTTATTGAGTGATGATGTGCAACTGGATACACTGGAAGCAAAAGCAAAAATGCTGACTGTAGCTACATTGTATAGAGACCCCGATCTTTATCTTCAGTTTAAAGATGTGATGCAGCAATACCTGGATGACTGTACCAGTTTGCCACCAGATAAAAAGACACAGATTGGTATTATAATTAATCAACCACCTGCAACAGTTACAGGCCTGCAATTGACAGACGGAATGGTGATAGCAGATTTCTATGTACCGTATATGTGTTGCAGTGATTGTCCGCCGATAGCATACATATTGCCTGCTACAACAACGCCACCACCAGATGATAAGCCCATTACTAAAACACTCACCGTTTGCAGAAGTGTAAAAACACTAGCGCTTGAACCAAATCTTGCACCTGGTGCCGTGGTAAAATTATTGGTGAACGAAGGCAGTATTGCAAACGATAAACTGGTAATACAACCGGCTGCTACAAATATTACTCAGACAACTGTCTTTCACGTTTCGTATACAATAGATGGTAAGGAAACAGATGTAACTATTACCGTAATAGTAGTGAATGCAAATTTTACAATGGAGCTTACAAGGGCAACAGCTACTACTAACGTACCACCCGTAATGCTTACATTAAAACCATTGGGCACCGGATTATCTGTTTCCACATGGCAGGTAAGCCAGGCAAATACAGTCATTACAAATATCAGCGATGGCAAAGCATTTCCTTTAACTGGTTTTACGCTGGATATTCCTATTTCAATCCTGCACCATGCAGAGGTAAAAACAGATAGTGATACTTGTTCAGAAAACCAGAGCTTTTCATTAACTGCTAATATTGTAAAGCTACATCTTAACCAGGGGCCATTTGATAACAACACCACCGCTTGAGCAAACAGAATAACCATATTATCCTTAAGCAAAAGGTAGAGATTGCTTTTGAAAACATGAATGCAGGTATGGGCATACAAGATGCCATTGCCGGCATCATTAAGGAGCGATTGCAACCGCAGATGGAAGTATTATTTGATGAACTTGCTGATGAAGAGCATCGCATACAGCTTGATCAGCTTGAAATAGATTGTGGTGAATTATCAGCAGATAACTGGCAGCAGGAATGGGTAGACAATGCAATAGTGAAGTTGAGAGCAGCCTTATTGGGCGCACACAAAACAAAAATAAAAAATGAAAACTTTCACCAGGATTTTTTCTATTTCCTGCAATATGGTTTGCTTCCCTGGAATTCTTCTGTAAAAGAGTTGAAAAATTTTGAAGAGAATATAGTTTTTGATTCAATCTTTTTTAAAGCGTTTGAAGCTGCGATGCGTGACCAACAGATGGCACAAAGGTTGTTGAACCAGTTTAGTGAAAAGTTTACCACCGCATTTGTAAAAGCGCTGATACAACATTATGAAAAGCAGGTAAAAAGATTAAGCGCTTTTCATTCACTGATAAAACAACCTGTTATCATCAGGCCGCAAAAAGAAGCCGTAATGAAAGCAATTGTGTATGAATTTTCAGCACAGGCCAAAGACAAGGAGCAGACGCATAAAGCAGAATCTATTGATTTCATTAAGAAAGATGAACAGGAAATATCAAAGGAAATATTTGTGAACAATGCGGGTCTTGTGTTGCTGCATCCATTCTTGCCCAGGCTTTTTGAAAACCTGCAATTGACAAACAAACAGGAATGGGTAAATGACGAAGCGCAACAGACAGCATTGGCAGTTACAGTTTTTCTGACAACAGGCGAAATTGCGTTGCCGGAATTTGAAATGCCTTTAAACAAAATTATTTGTGGTTTGCCTGTTTCAACAGTCTTGGAAAAAATAATACCAATAAGTGTGGAAGAACAACAGGCTTGCGATGAATTATTGGCGCAGGTAATAAAAATGTGGCGTAGTTTAAAAAATACAAGTGTTCCTGCATTCAGGGAAACGTTTTTGCAAAGAATGGGAAAACTCAGTAAAAGGGACAATGGTTGGCTATTGCAGCCAGAACAAAAAGGAGTAGATGTATTATTAAGTTCATTGCCCTGGGGCATAGGTGTAATAAAACTTCCGTGGATGGAAGAGATTGTTTTTACAGAATGGGGATGAGAAGTAAGCTGAAAGCTTCTAGCTACAAGCGTCAAGATGATAAATAATCTATAAGGCAAGATTGAGATATAAGTTTTATGAATTCTAACTTTTGACTCTTGCTAGCTGATATTTTACCAAGCAGATCATTATGGAACATGTCATTCAATCAAAGAGTACAGCAAAGGCTGTGTAGAAAAAGAGTACTTTTTTTGCACCAGCATTTCTGCAGCCCAAACTCAGTATTGGAGCTCCTAATGATGTTTATGAACAGGAAGCAGACTCGGTGGCAGATAAAGTGATGCGCATGAGTGATGGACAACAATTGCAAACAAAGCCATCAACCGTTAGTGTTCAGCGAAAATGTGCGCATTGCGAGGAAGAGGAAAAGAAATTGCAGCGAAAACCTGATGGAAGCATACAAAGGGATACTCCTGATAATGATTCATCGCCTGTAACTGGCAATCAACATCAACCTTATTTGCATCTTAGCATTACGATGTCGTCATCAGATCCGCAAAATGATATTGACAGCAAAATAAATTACGGCGAAGCAAATATTCAATTGATTGAAAGGGGGATTAATATGCCTGCAGATTACACAGTTGATTATAGCAATTTATGGAAATCAGATTATGAACTCAGCAAGGGTTTGAGACTTGGCACTATGATAAAAAATTTGTATGGCATAGGCGAAAGATTAGATGCAAAAGCATTGAGGCCTATACGTGGTGTTGTAAAAAAAATTCCATTGGTGGGCGGGCTTTTAAAAAGTGCTATGAAATTTGAAGCGCCGAAAGTAGAAGGCAACGATTGGGATAAATACGCCGCGGATAAAATGGCGCTTAGTGCATTGGGAAATTCGCTTAACAGGGATAACCCGGCATATAACGATGTGAGCGGTCATACTTTTACGATTAATATTGTTGATACTCATTTCGATGAAAATGATATTAGCAAGTTATTTAGAAAACCTGCTTCAACAGGCAATGATTATGTGTTGCAGCGAAAATGCAGTAGTTGTGAGTCGGAAGAAAAAATCAATCGCAAAGAATCTGCTTCCGCATTACCAGTACCCACGCATCATGTAGAACAGACATTGCAATCCACAGGTCAACCGATGGATCATGCAACACAATCATTTATGGAAGAAAGGTTTGGCTACGATTTCAGCAAGGTGCAGATACATAATAACGCAATGGCCAATCGGTCATCTGCTGATATTAATGCGTTGGCTTATACACACGGAAATCATATTGTGTTTGCCAATGGGCAATATCAGCCTGACAGCAACACAGGAAAGCAATTGCTGGCGCATGAGTTGACGCATGTGGTGCAACAGGGCAATGGTATTCCCACTTCATCAAATCTTATGAGAAAGACTCCCGCAAAAGCTGCAGCGCCTTCTGTTACTTTCCCTACTATTACGGCCCCAAATACACCCGCAAAAGTCAATCGAATTATACCGAGGGTTGAATTGCCATTTGATGTAAAAGTTAAAGATATTCCCGCGGGAGAAAAGGTTGAACTATCTATTGATGGGGGAAGTTCAGATAATGGAACAGGTAGGATTAATGGAAGTTTTAAATATGAGCTTGACGCGGACGAAAAAATAAATTTAAAAGGTGTGTATCAAACCGAACCTGGTAATGCCAATAAATTATCGTTAGTTGCCAAATTGAAAGGAAAGCTATTGAAAAAAAGTAACCTGTTCTCTGTGGCAGCTTATCCTTCCGCTGTTAATTTTAAATTTAACAGGTTTTTGTCGCATTCGAAAGTAGATGGTATTGATGGCCTGGCATGGGGGGCCGCTTACAGCTTAGAATTAGAGTCAGATTCAGGGATGTCAGGTGATTGCAATAAAACATTTATTTCAGAAAATGTAGCTGTTACAAAAAATGAAGGCTTTTTCAAAAGCAATATTTCTGTTACTTCAAGTTTTATAAAAAGCGGATTGAGACAAATAGATCAAAATGGCGTAACCGACGATAGTATTGACGGAATGAGAAAAAGACTTGATGCTGCAAATGTTGCTAAAAGCATTTATGTGGCAGAACAATTTTACCGCTTTGCTTGTGAGCGGACCGGTATTAAAGAAGATAAGGCTAAAGGACCTAAAGTGCCTATATCTGGTTTTAAGATTACAAAAAAAATTGGGAAATATTTCTTTACAACACAAAGAGAAGGGTATGATAATCATGGAGTAAAAGCCGGTAATGTGGATGATTCAAGTGAGAAGAAATCTGATTTAGAATAATTCAAATTGTTTTGGAAGATGATTTTAAGAAAACATACAACTGCAGGAGTCAATAAAGCAAGTGGGCCTAATAAAAAAACCAGCTTTTTTAATGAAGTGCTACACCCATCATTAAATATCAATAAACCAGGAGATGCATATGAGCAACAAGCAGATGCAATGGCCGATAAAATAATGCGGGCTGAAGAGGGAAAAAATGTAGCAGCATCTGTACAGGAAGGTAAAGCTGATAGAACTGACCCTAACAATACAATACCAGCAGACACCAAAGCTTTTATGCAAGATCAGTTTGGGTATGATTTCTCTAACGTGCAAATTCATAATGATACTTCAGCGCATCAATCAGCCGCATCAATCAATGCCTTGGCTTACACACAGGGTAACCATATTTATTTCGGAGAAAATCAATACCAGCCACAGCATGCTGCAGGAAAACATTTGCTGGCGCATGAATTGACACATGTAACCCAACAAAAAAATAGTCCACAAACAATACAAAGAAAACCTGCTACAACAACACCTACGCCTGCAGGCGGTATTAATTTGAAACAAGGGGGCTTTGAATTGAACGTTGGATATATAACTATTACCGGGCTGCCAGATGTTAACAAATCGGCAAAAGAAAAACCTCACCAGGCACATACGTACTTATCTAAACCATCTTTTTCGGTAGATCAGCCCGACTATCAATTAGATCCTAAAACGAATTTAGTCAGTAGCTTTAAACCATATAAACCGTTGCAAATAAGTATTACAATAGAAACAAACTATGGCGAAGGAGTAGTTCCGAGTGGACCTTCTGACTATGGATACGGTACTCGTGCTGCCGACGTAAAAGCGAAAAATACATCAATACAATTTCATGAAGGTTCGCATGGAAGTTTATTCATTCAATGCATTCAAAAGGGCGTTGCAAAAAATCCATTGCCACAATTTGAAGGAACCGTTGGAATGACAAAAGATGAGTTTTTGCAAAAGGATGCAGAATATTTGCAAAAGGTACAGGCTATAAATCAAATGATACTTGATGCTATTAAGTACGCTACAGTAACAGTTGACTGCGCAGGTATATCGATTGATACACACAATGCTGGTAAAACGGGATATGTAAAGATTTGCCCTTAACCAATAAAAGCATGGTGTTAAATAAAAGAATTTTATTAAAAATATTTGCAGACCCAAATTCAAAATATAATCAACTCATTCAACTTCCTCCGCGAAGTGTGTAACCGTCGTTTGCAGGTTTTTTTTAGTAAAGAAAATATTGCAGCATTTACGCTCCCGGAAATAAAAATTGAACCCGATGATGCTCCACTCAATCATTTCTTGCGTACTTATCAATTGAATATTGAAGAATACATTATACTCATGCTGGGATTAATGCCGCATGTACAAGCCAATTTATTAGATAATGTGGTACAGCAGTATTTGCCTAGCGGTGGCGAGTTTCCGGAAATAGGCGGTGTGAAAGGAACTCAATTGCGCAGCACATTTCCTACTGGTGAAACTGCTTTATTTATTATCGCAGGCAATGATATTGCCAAGAAAATACAGGCTTCAAATTATTTTTCGCCGGATCATTTTTTTGCAAAGCAGGATATTCTTCACCTTCAACAAACAGACTATGCCGAACCACGCATGAGTGGCCGCATTATTTTGCAACCGGATTACGTGGACCTTTTTACTACAGGCAATATAACAAGGCCAGTTTTTGGCCCTGAGTTTCCTGCCAAATACATCACTACTAAAATGGATTGGGCAGATTTGGTACTCAATCCAAAAACATCGCAACAGGTACAGGACATAAAAGTATGGCTGGATTATAACCCGGCTTTTATGAAAGACTGGGGCATGGAAAAGAAAATTAAACCCGGTTACCGTGCATTGTTCTATGGCCCTTCTGGCACCGGTAAAACATTAACAGCTACATTGCTGGGCAAACAGTTTCAGAGAGATGTGTATAGAATAGATCTTTCGCAGGTAGTATCTAAATACATTGGTGAAACTGAAAAAAACCTTGAGAAAATATTCAGCAAAGCAGAAAATAAAAACTGGATTCTTTTTTTTGATGAAGCAGATGCTTTGTTTGGCAAACGGAGCAATGTGCAAGGTGCGCATGATAAATATGCCAACCAGGAAGTAAGTTATTTGTTGCAGCGAGTAGAGGATTTTCCGGGCTTAGTAATTCTGGCTTCTAATCTTAAAACAAATATTGATCAGGCTTTTTTGCGCAGGTTCAATAGCGTTATACAATTTCCGTTGCCCACGGCTGCAGAACGTTGCCAGATATGGAAGACTTCAATTCCAGGTATAGCAAAACTGGCCAATGATACAGATGTACACTGGTTGGCTGAGAAATATGAATTGAGTGGAGCCGCTATTATTCAGGTTGTACATTATGCTTCTTTGCAGGCTATTTCCAGAGGAGATAATACATTGCGAAAAGAAGATTTAATAGAAGCCGTTCGCCGGGAGTATGAAAAAGAAGAAAAAGTATTTTCAATGTAAAACTGTGCGTAATTTCCAGTACGTTTATTTCATTCTGTTTACTACTATAAAATCTAGCGTATGCCATTTTTCGATTTTCATTGTCACCCAGGTATGAAAGCTCATTTAGCACCAAAGGGACAAGAGCCAAGCCCATGGACAGATATTAAAGTGCAATTGGAAATATGGAAGTCTATTCGTGTTAATATTAGTCCTGCTTTTGCAGATGCGCTGGACTCTCAGGCAAGCTTGCACCAATTATGGGAGGGTAGTGTAAATCTCATCGGGCTTATAGTGCATAGTATAGAAGAGCATGTTGCAGCGGGTTTATTGGAAATGGGTATTGTAAAAAACGGTGCCATATTGCAATTAGATCCTGGTAAGTTGCAAGCCAGTGCAAACGGAGATCGTTACTATGCTATCGTAAAAGAAGAAATAGCAGGGCTTGTAAACAATGCCACTCCATCTGCTTCAATGGGATTGCCAGCAGGCACAAAGCTAAAATTTATTCGTTCCATAAATGAGTATGATAAGAACGACTTAAATACCATACACGCTTTGTTGATATTAGAAGGTTCGCAAAATCTTTTCAACAAACTGGATGCACCCGATGCTGAAGAAGCTTTCTTCAAGAACCTGGATGATCTAAGTACAGAGTTCCGTGTATTTGCTATGAATCTTTGTCATTTCCAACAACAGCCAATTGCCAATCATGCATTTGCTATGCAGGTGTTGAATAACCTTTCGCCATTCTTTCCTGTAAAAAGAGGAATTAGTGATTTTGGTAAAAAAGCAATACCGGAATTATATAAGCGTGGTATTATAATAGACACAAAGCACCTGGGGCATTTCACCCGGAAAGAATTGTATCGTTTACGCTCAGAACAAAATATAAAATTGCCGCTCATCTGCAGTCATGCAGGCGTAACAGGTATTAGCGAATTAGACAAACTAAAGTATATCTATCATGAATCGCCGGCAGATGCAGGGCCGGTTTGGAAAATTAATTTCATGAAGAAATGGGGTCATGTAAAAGATACAGCGTACAATATGATTAGCCTGAATCTTTATGATGAAGACATTGAAGAGATTATTATCTCCGGCGGTATGATTGGCATTTCATTAGATCAACGCATTATTGGTTTTCCGGGAGACGAACCATTGTTGTATAGCCAGCAAGTGTATCCTACAGATTTGGATTATGTTTCAAAACAGGAAACAGATGTTTTCTTTGGGCCACAACCTCCTGCAACCATTCCGCCAGGTGATGAAGACAATGAGATTGTGATGAATTATGATGATGCTGCTAGCCAGAATGCGGGTTTTACAGATCAATTGCATGCGCTTTATTTTCTTAACCAGGTATTGCATATTTTATGGGTGGCTAAAAAAAGCAACCGCGGTCTTTCCCTGGCAGATGGGTTGAAATCCATTTGTATTGGTTCAGATCTGGATGGTTTGGTAAACCCAATTGACTGTTGCATGAGCACTGCAGATTATGCGGATTTTAAAGACAAGCTGCTGCAGATACTCAACAAAAAAAGTTTTTGGCGCAGCACTGGTTTTTCTTCCAGTGAAATAGACACAAATGCATTGCTGGATGATATCTTCTTTAATAACGCGTTTGCATTTTTACAAAAAAACTTTGTGTAGCCACAGGGGCTTAGATAAAACAATTTTGCAGATAATATAACAGGCATTAATATTGATTAAAATGCAACATAAGTTGTTGCAATCTAAAATCAATGCTAATGTCAAAATCACTTTCTACCATCGTTCTGCTGTTTCTTTCTAATGCATTTATGACAATGGCCTGGTACGGCCATTTAAAATTCTTTGGTAAAAACGGTCACCAACTGGCATTGTGGGCAATAGTGCTGGTAAGTTGGGGGCTTGCTTTTTTTGAATATTGTTTCCAGGTGCCGGCAAACCGCATTGGGTTTGCTGAAAACGGGGGGCCTTTCTCGCTGGTTCAATTGAAAGTAATTCAGGAAGCGATTACCTTAATCGTGTTCATGATATTTTCTGTGTTGGTATTTAAAAATGTGCATTTCACCATGAATCATCTTATTGGTTTTGGTTTGCTGGTAGCTGCAGTTTATTTCATTTTCAAACCTTCGTAAAGTAATTGTTAATATAGGTGAATAGCAATTGAAGCGTTGCTTCGTTGTTTAATACCTTATTATCTTACATTTGAAGTATTACTTTGACTTAATTCAATTCAGCAATAAATTTTTTTATGAAGCGCATTCTTTTATTTCTTCCTGTTATTTGTATGGTTTTTTATGCATGTACCACAACGAAGGCGGTTAGCGCAGACACAGGCTTATTGGAAATAACAGAAACTTATTGGCGCCTTACAGAACTAAAAGGCAAGCCCGTGAAACCAGCCACCCCCGATAAAAAAGATATTTACTTTAAATTAAAAAAGAATGGCAGTATAGAAGGCTTTGCAGGTTGCAACGGTTTTGGTGGCCATTTTGAATTGGCTGATAGCAGCCGCATTACATTCTCAAATATTATGGGCACCATGATGGCTTGCGGCGAACTACAAACAGAAAACAAACTCTTTGATGTGTTGCGCGAAACGGAGACATATATCCACAATGGCAGACACTTGATGCTGATAAAAGGCAACAAGTCACCCATGGCAAGGTTTGAAGCAGATTACGCTAAGTAAGTTGTAAGTGATAAGTTTTAAGTGGTAAGTAAAGGTGTAAGGTAAAAGGCATAAGGCGAAAGGGTTTTCGAATTCGAGCACTTAAAACTTATAACCTACAACTTAAAACTTCCCTTCTATTTTTTGCACTGCCGTCCTTTGTGCACTGTAGATTCCTTTTGGTCCGCTAAAATAGTAAGCAGTAAAGCAGGCAATGGCGTAATAAAGCACATAATCGCCGCCAAATAATTCAACCCCCATAATGGTGCAGGCAATAGGCGTATTGGTAGCGCCTGCAAACACGGCAATGAATCCAAGGCCTGCAAACAAATCAACCGGTGCACCTGTAAGTATTGCAATCGTATTTCCTAATGTAGCGCCAATAAAAAACAACGGCGTTACTTCTCCTCCTTTAAAACCCATACCTAATGTAATAGCTGTAAAAATTAATTTCCACACCCAGCTCCAGGTATGTGAACCACCATTGGTAAAAGCGGCAACAATAGAAACACCGCCAGGTTCATTGTTAGTAACACCCAGTCCTATATAATCCCTGGTGCCAATAATGAAACAAAGCAGAATAATGATGATGCCACCAATGACAGGTACCAGCCACGGAATGGGAATCAGTTGTTTGCTATAGTTCTTAATAGCATGTTGCAACCACGCAAATAAATAACCAGCAAATCCAAATGCAACACCGCCCATGATTGATTTTGCCAGCAAGGCCATATCTGCATGCACCAAAGAAAACAGAGGCTTTGTAACAGCCATTATGCTGATATGATAATGTGTATGATGAATGCCCCAACTGCTGCAGGTGATATCTGCCAATACGCTGGCAATAAGGCAAGGTATCAATGCATCGTAGCGTATGCTTCCAATGGCCAATACTTCCAATGCAAATATGGCACCTGTAACCGGCGTGCCAAACACAGCACCAAAGCCCGCTGCAATACCAGTCATTAAAATAATGCGCAAATCCGATGCTGATAACTTAAGCTGTCTGGCAGTGAATGCTGCAATGCTGCCACCCATTTGCACTGCTGTGCCTTCTCGTCCTGCTGAACCACCAAATAGATGTGTCAGCAAAGTGGTGAGTAAAACCAGGGGCGCCATTCTTGCCGGTACACCGCCACCAGGCTCATGTATCTCATCCATAATAAGGTTATTGCCTGCTTCGCTATTGGGCCCCAACTTTTTGTAGAGGAAATAAATAAGCACACCTGCCAATGGCAGCAAATACAATAGCCAGCCATTTTGCCAGCGTGTTTGTGTTGCCTTATCCAGCAACCATAAAAACAAAGCCACTAAAGAACCTGTTGCCAATGCTACGGGTAAACATAGAAGCGTCCACCAACCTAGATGCCTGACAACAGCCCACCAATTTTTAAAAGAATTTTTTATACGCATAAGCCTGCAAATGGTATTTACTGAAAATAAATACTGGTTTATAAATTTTGCAGGCGCCATCAGCCCGTTAAAGGGCGGTTAAGTAGGAAGACACCATTTCCTTTGAGAAACGAATATAGCGAATAAAGTTGTAAGTGGTAGATTTTAAGTTTTAAGTATAAAACTCCGCAAACGAAACTTATAACTTACCACTTATAACTTACAACTTAAAACATATCATTTATCAAGTTCATCAGCTCCTTTTTTTACAGTAGCATCATTTGCATTCAGTACTTCATAAAAACCATTATTCTTCCATTGCTGCCGGGCAATTAAAGAAATAAGACGCTGTTGCGCAAATTCTTTGTCTCTTGCTGTAAATGCTGGAATGTTTACACTGTCTTTTACAGCAAATGCAGCAAACTGGTTCCACAAAGGTTCTGATGATTTGTATTGATTGAAGAATTGTGTTGCAGAGGGTACTGCTTTCAGTTCTGCCTGGTGTTGCATATAATAACGATAAGCAAAATTGCTGAGGGTATTATTAGCATACAAAGCAGAAAAATATCTTGAAATAACCGTTGTGTCTACTGACACAAATACATCTGGCATAATGCCGCCGCCGCCATATACATCCCTGCCAGCTTTTGTTTTATAAGCTTTGCCTTTTTGTTGTACGTGGTTGCTGTCTGCATTGGTCATTTCTCCATTGTGATAACGGTTGCTGATATCGCTGGCATAAGCTTCTTCTCCCTGGCTATAAGGTTTTTGTATGCTTCTTCCAACAGGCGTATAATACCTGGCCACAGTCAATCGCAAGGCAGAACCATCAGTCAGGTCGTATTGCTCCTGCACCAGGCCTTTGCCATAAGTTCTTCTGCCAATAATTTCTGCACGGTCCCAATCCTGCAGGGCACCTGTAAGCACTTCGCTGGCAGAAGCTGTTCCTTCATTTACCAATACTACCAGTTTGCCGGTTTCAAAAATGCCATCCCTTTTACAACGGTATTCCTGTTTTGGGCTGTTATTGCCTTGGGTATATACAATCAGTTTAGTGCCGTCCAAAAATTCATCCGCAATCTCAACAGCTTCCTGCAAGATGCCACCACCATTATCACGCAAATCCAGCATCAGTTTTTTCAAGCCCTGCTTTTGCAAAGTTTGTAAAGACTTCATAAACTCCCTGTAAGTTGTTTCTGAAAACTTATTAATGTGAATGTAGCCGTCGTCTTTGTTCATCATGTAGGCCGCATCTACAGATACAATAGGGATGATGCCCCTTTGCACAGTAATAGCTGTAGGTTTATTATCTCTTAGCACGGTAATCACCACAGAACTGGCACCGGGTCCACGCAATAATTTTTTGATGCGTGTAGTGTTAATGCCATTGCCTGCTACCACAGAATCACCTACTTTTAAAATCTTATCACCTACATGCATGCCGGCTTTATCGCTGGGGCCATCATCCATTACTGTAATGATATTAACCGTATCGCTAAAAATATTAAATTCAACACCAATACCCTGGAAGTTGCCTTGCAAATCTTCATTTACCTCTCCTAAATTGGTAGCAGGTATATAAATAGAATGCGGGTCTAGTTTTGAAAGTACTTGCTGTATGGCATCATCTGCCAGTGTATCTGGAGATACCGCATCTACATATTTCAATTGCACCAGGTCAAGTACCTGTTGCAAAGAAGTTGTTTTTTGTTTTTTAAACAGGCTTCCGGGCTTTGCAGTGTTTTCGCGCAGGGTATAACCAATAGACATACCCGCAATCATTACCACAGCAAACAATAACGGCAGCCAGGTATTCAATTTCTTTCTAGTTGTCATAAATGGATTCATTCAAGGTTGCAAATTTAACTTAAACAGGCAGAGCAGCCAGCGAATATTTGTTTTGTGGTAAAAAGCCGGGAATATTAACTTCGTCCTTGTTAAATGAATCTATGGCAATTTTAATAGCAGATAGCGGAGCCACCAAAGCAGAATGGTGTTTGCTGGGAGGAAAAAAAGCAAAAACCGTTCTTACCCAGGGAATGAGCCCATATTTTTTGAGCAGTGAACAGGTGCAGGAAATTTTACGCACAGAACTTTTGCCCAAAATAAAAGATCAGCAGGTAGATGAGATTTTTTATTACGGTACTGGTTGCCTCGACCCTCGCAATGCCAGCATGATGAAATCCGCCATTGGCAAAGTTTTTAAGGGTGCTAAAATTACAGTAGAGCATGATTTGTCTGGTATAGCAAAAGCTGCCTGCGGACATAGCAAAGGTGTAGCAAATATTTTAGGCACTGGCAGCAATGCTTGTTTCTTTAATGGGAAGAAAGTGGTGAAGAATAGTCCTGGTCTTGGTTATGTATTGGGCGATGAAGGCAGTGGTGCATATTTGGGCAGAAAAGTAATACAATATTATTTGTACGGCACTTTTGATGAAGAGCTGCAATACAAGTTTAACGACAAATACAAAAGCAACGCAGCTGCTATATTGGAAAATGTGTACAGGAAGCCGTTGCCCAACAGGTACCTGGCAGGCTTTTGTCTTTTCCTGGCAGAGAACCGCGGGCATTACATGATTGAGAATATTATTGAGGACGGATTAAATGATTTTTTCTTTACGCATCTTTGCAAACTGAGCGAAAGCTGGAAATACCCTATTCATTTTGTAGGAAGTGTTGGTTTTGGTTTTAAAGATGTGATAAAGGAACTGTGCCACAGTTATGAATTTGAATTGGGCAAGATTTTGAAAAAACCTATGGAAGGATTAATTGAATACCACCGATAATTGTTGAATATGTCTTTTGAAAAGTTTACAGAGCAACCTGGCAAGTATCGCAATCTTGACAAGATGAGTGTGCAGGAAATTTTGCAGCACATTAATGAAGAAGATAAAACCGTGCCACTGGCTGTAGAGAAAGCAATACCGCAAATTGAAAAATTGGCTTCTATTATTAGTAATAAAATGCTGGATGGCGGAAGACTGTTTTACATTGGTGCTGGCACAAGCGGACGTTTAGGTATTTTAGATGCCAGTGAAATACCGCCAACATATGGCATGCCTTATGGATTGGTTATAGGCATTATCGCCGGTGGACAGGAAGCTATTCAAAAACCAGTTGAAAATGCAGAAGACAGTACTACACAAGGTTGGCTTGATTTAGAAGAACACATGATTAGCGATAAAGATGTAGTAATTGGCATTGCAGCCAGTGGTACTACGCCTTATGTAATTGCAGCGGTAAAAGAAAGCCGCAGCCGCGGTATAATAACGGGTTGTATCACCTGCAATCCGGGTAGCCCGTTGGGTGATGCAGTGGAGTTTCCCATTGAAGTAGTTGTGGGGCCAGAGTTTGTTACGGGTAGCACACGCATGAAAAGCGGCACCGCACAAAAGCTGGTGCTTAATATGATCTCTACTGCTGTAATGATTCAAATTGGCAGGGTAGAAGATAATAAGATGGTGAACATGAAGCTGAGCAATGATAAGTTGGTAGACCGTGGCACCAAAATGGTGATGGATATTTTGAGGCTGACTGATTATGACAAAGCAAAAAATCTTTTATTGAAATACGGCAGCGTGAAGAAAGCGGTTGAGTTTGGAAAGTAAGTAATGTGATAAATGTGGAAACGTGACAAATGTGCTAATGAGGATTGTTGTACGGGCAATCCCTACAATTATCTTATACGCAAACTTATTATTGCTGCCCACTAGCTACTCACCACTACCCACTCACTTTTTCCCACTCGCCACCTAAATGTTAACGCTGACACAATAAAAAATATTTGGATAAGGCATTGTTGAGGCTGTATATTGCTACAGCCTTTTTCTATTTATAGTATAACAGGGAAGGAGCTTTTAAAATTTTTTGTCTTATTAAAGATCAGCGTGGAGTGAATTATTATGCAGGACATTGAACCTTTTTACAACTGGCGCCATATTTATATCAGCGAAGAAGATGAACGTTCACCTTTCTATGGACGTGTGTACTCTGAATTTGAATTTTCTCAAACTGTTTACAACTATTATATACATCCGCAGTGGGACGATTTTGGATCGAAGACATTGTACATGAAAGTGATTATGGCGGATTATGAAGAGCGCTATGTAATTGTTGAGTTGATAGGTGAATGGAACGATGCCATAGAAAACGATATCATGGAAATGAAGCGGGAAGTAATGGATGTTTTCTTTGGCCAGGGCATTAATAAATTTATATTGATTGCAGAGAACGTGCTCAACTTTCATAGCGATACAAAAGATTATTACGAAGAATGGTTTGAAGAAGTGACTGATGAAAACGGCTGGGTTGTTATTTTAAACATGCCCGAACAAACACAGCACGATTTTAAAAAAGCAAAACTGAACCGTTATCTTGAATTAATGCAGATAGACAACTGGCGTGTTTACAAACCATTTCACCTCTTTAAAAAAATAGATGCAGAGATTATGAACAGGCTGAGTTAACAATCGTTAGCTTTTCCGCTGCTAGCCTGCGTTTCAGCAAATATTTAAGTAAATAATTTTGGCGCTTTGCAATTAGTCGTTATTTTTGCGGCAGTCATGGTAATCAACAAAACATATTTTGGTTTTTATTTTTACTTCTACTTTAGTGAGAAGCGGGGATGCTTTTGTTGAAACACTAACACTGAAAATAGTAAAACAACATAGAGAGTCCCCCGGTTATCGGGGGACTTTTTTTTACCCCATCCCTTCCCCTAAAGGGGTGGTAAAATCTCTCCCCTTTAGGGGTGGGGGTAGGAGATAAGGGGGTGCAACAAATAAATTATGGACACAAAAGTTTCGATACAGGGTTACGAAGGAAGTTTTCACCAGGTGGCGGCGCAACAATTCTTTGGTAAGACAGTGCAGGTGATTCCATGCGCTACTTTTCGCGAGGTAATAAAAATTGCCAGCAATAAAAAAGAAAGTGATGGCGGTGTAATGGCGATAGAAAATTCCATTGCAGGCAGCATTCTTCCTAACTACAACCTGCTGCAGAAAAGCAATCTTAAAATTGTTGGCGAAATCTACTTGCAGATAAGGCAAAATCTGATGGTTAATCCTGGTGTAAAGCTGGAAGATATTCGCGAAGTACATTCTCACCCAATGGCTATTCAGCAATGTTTTGGTTTTCTTGATAAATACAACTGGAAGCTGATTGAAACAGAAGACACTGCTTTAAGTGCAAAGCATGTGCAACAACACAGAAGCAAACATGTGGCTGCTATTGCAAGCAAACTGGCAGCAGAGCTTTTTAACCTGCATGTTATTGCGCCCAATATCCATACCATGAAAAATAATTACACCCGCTTTTTGATTCTGCAACGTGAAGACAGTAAGGCAGAACAAGAACAGGCAGATAAAGCTTCGGTAAATTTTCATACAGATCATTCACGTGGTAGCCTTGCAAAAGTGCTTACAAAAATTGCAGAAGGAGGTATCAATCTTAGCAAACTGCAAAGCTTTCCGATTCCTGGCAGTGATTGGCGATACAGTTTTCATGCAGATATGGAGTTTGAGAGCCTTGAACAATTTCATAGTGTAATGGAAGAAATAAAACCATTAACAGAAGAAGTAAAGATTTACGGCATTTATAAAAAAGGAAGAACGGTGTGACGGTGAGTGGTGAGTAGCCAGTAGGGGCGAAAGGCCTTTCGTCCATTGCAGAAGAAAATGATTGTAGAGAAAGGGCACGCCCTGTCTCGAAAAAAAGGAAGTTTAAAAATAGTGATGAAGCATCTTTAAAAGAAATCAGACATCATTACATCAGACATCAGACATATGATCCAGACATCAAAACGTTTAGAAGGCATTGGCGAATATTATTTCTCGCAGAAATTGCGTGAGATAGATGAGCTGAACAAGCAAGGCAAAAATATCATCAGTCTTGGTATCGGCAGCCCCGATTTGCCGCCACATCCGGATGTAATAAAAGTATTGCAGGAAGAAAGTGCTAAACCAAATACACATGCATACCAGAGTTACAAAGGATCGCCTGTGTTGCGCACTGCTATCAGCAACTGGTACAAAACCTGGTACAAAGTTGATCTAAATCCCGATACAGAAATATTGCCATTGATAGGTAGCAAAGAAGGCATCATGCATATTTGCATGACTTACCTCAACGAAGGTGATGAAGTATTGGTACCTAATCCTGGTTATCCAACGTATACAAGTGCTGTAAAACTTGCAGGCGGCACCATTAAAGCATATAATTTATCAGCAGCAACTAATTGGCAACCGGATTTTGCAGCATTGGATGCAACTGATCTTAGTAAAGTGAAATTGATGTTTGTGAATTATCCGCATATGCCAACAGGTCAATTGCCAACGGTAGAATTTTTTACAAAGCTGGTGCAATGGGCAAAAAGCAAAGGCATTCTTATTGTGCATGACAATCCATACAGTTTTATATTGAATGATAGCCCAATGAGTTTGTTAAGCGTAGAAGGGGCTAAGGATTGTGTGATGGAATTAAATTCTCTCAGCAAATCTCAGAATATGGCGGGCTGGCGTGTGGGCATGCTGTGTGCTTCCAAAGAAAGAATAGATGAAGTGTTGCGCTTTAAAAGCAATATGGACAGCGGTATGTTTCTGCCATTGCAATTAGCTGCCGCAAAAGCATTAGGGCTTGGCAAAGACTGGTACGATTCCATTAATAAAGTGTATCGTGCAAGAAGAGAAAAAGTATTTGCATTACTTGAATTGTTGCAATGCTCTTTTAGCCAAGACCAGGTAGGGATGTTTGTATGGGCAAAAATACCCGCAGGCTATAAAGATGGTTATGCATTAAGTGATGAAGTATTGTACAATGCCAACGTGTTTATCACTCCCGGTGGCATATTTGGTAGTGAAGGCAATGATTATGTTCGTGTAAGCCTTTGCTGCAAAGAAGAAAATATTGCAGAGAGTATAAAAAGAGTAAAAGATTGTTTAGTAAAATAAACAGATGATATGTTTGATTCAATTACAATAATAGGTGTAGGCTTAATCAGTGGTTCTCTCAGCCTGGCGTTAAAAGACAAAGGCCTGGTGAAAAATGTTATTGGTGTAAGCAGAACAGAAGAAAGTATTAAAAGAGCATTGGAGCTGGGTTTAATAGATGAATCGCTACCATTGGAAGAAGCGATAGCAAAAAGTTCCTTGATTTATGTAGCCATACCTGTTGATGTAACCTTGCCCGTTATGCAGCGCATCATGGATTTGGTGACAGATAAAAATATTGTAGTAGACGCAGGTTCTACCAAAGGTGCATTATGTCGTGCTATGGCGGATCATCCTATGCGCAGGCGTTTTGTAGCAAGCCATCCTATGTGGGGAACAGAATATAGCGGACCTGAAGCTGCTGTGCACAATGCATTTGTTGGCCGCACCTGTGTTATTTGCGAGAAGGAAAAAAGTGATGCAGATGCAGTAGCAGTGGTAGAAGAATTGTATAAGCAACTGGGCATGCATTTGATTTATATGGATGCAGAAAGCCACGATATGCATGCGGCGTATGTAAGCCATATCTCTCACATTACATCATTTGCTTTGGCCAATACGGTATTGGAAAAAGAAAAAGAAGAAGACGCCATATTTGAACTGGCAAGTGGTGGTTTTGAAAGCACTGTGCGTTTAGCAAAAAGCAACCCTGCTATGTGGGTGCCCGTCTTTATGCAAAACAAAGAAAATGTACTGGATGTATTAAATGAACATATTTCTCAATTGAGAAAGTTTAAAGCATGTTTGGAGAAAGAGAATTATGGTTATTTATATCAATTGATAGAAGATGCTAATAAGATAAGGCGAATAATTAAATAGCTCTGATGAATGTGGAAATGTGACAAATGTGAAAATGTGGTAAATGCGATAACAGTGATGAATGCATAAAGTGAGATAGCGCGTAGGGCTTAATGTGAATAGCCCGGATGAAATCCGGGGAATGATAGGATACAGTACAAGAGTGCGACGCAACGATGTTTAATAGATATTCAAAAGCTGGCAACATAATTTAATAAACATAAAAAAACGGCCCTTTTTATTCCCCTTTAGGGGTTAGGGGTTACCTTTACAAATGCAAGCAATAGCAACAACAATGAAAGAAATCGTACAGGAGAAATGGAACAAGCGTCCATTGATCATTTCCGGTCCCTGCAGTGCTGAGACCGAAGAACAGTTAATAGCTACATCTCAGCGCCTGGCCAATACCGGCAAGATAGATATGCTGCGTGCCGGTATCTGGAAACCACGTACCAAGCCCGGTTTGTTTGAGGGCATTGGCGCAAAAGGTTTACCCTGGTTGCAACAAGCTAAAAAATTAACTGGTTTGCCAACTACAGTTGAAGTAGCAACAGGTAAACAAGTGGAAGATGCGCTTACTTTTGATGTAGACGTTTTGTGGATTGGCGCACGTACAACAGTTAATCCTTTTAGCGTGCAGGAAGTTGCAGATGCATTGCGTGGCGTAGATGTACCTGTACTGATTAAAAATCCCATCAACCCTGATCTTGAATTGTGGAGCGGTGCTGTTGAACGTGTGGCAAGAGCAGGCGTAAAGCAAATTGGTTTAATACACCGTGGTTTCTCTTCTTACGGTAATACAGAATACCGCAATGCACCTATGTGGCATTTGGCTATTGAAATGAAACGCCGCAATCCTGGTATGATGATCATCAACGATCCTTCTCATATCTGTGGCCGCAGGGATATTTTGCAGGAAGTAGCACAAAAAGCAATTGACCTTGACTTTGATGGTTTGATGATAGAAAGCCACATTGATCCTGATAATGCATGGAGCGATGCCAAACAACAGGTAACACCTGAGAAACTGGCTGAAATGCTGAGTTCAATTGTATGGAGAAAAGAAGATGTTGCTTCAGAAGAATACCATGCTGCATTGGAAAAATTGCGTCAGCAGATCAATCACCTTGATGATGAGATGATGCAGATTCTTGGTCAGCGTATGAAAATTGCAGACCAGATTGGTAAATACAAAAAAGATAACAACATCACTATTTTGCAAACCAATCGCTGGAACGAAATATTGGAACGTGCATTTAAACGTGGCGAGAAATTAGGATTGGGCCAGGAGTTTATTACCAAATACCTGGATGCAGTGCACATGGAAAGCATTAATCACCAGACAAAGGTGATGAACAGCTAAACACCCTCTCTCCACCCAAAGGGAGAGTTGGTCGGAGCATTTTTATATTTTTTACAGCTTGAGAGATTGAATAAAATCTCTCAAGCTGATTTCGGAGAATATTCATCAATTTTAATTAATTCCATTAGTAGTGATTAAAAACTCCCCTTCAGGGGTCGGGGGTAAACAAACCTATCGTTTTTCCAATTCATCAGTTGATTATTACCTGGCCAATGGTATCAGTCATTTAAAAGAGATAGTTGATATTTCATCTACTATAGTTGTGACTGACGAAAATATTTTTGCTGCACATACCAAACGTTTTAAGCCTTATAAAACCATTGTGCTTAAAGCAGGCGAACAATACAAAACACAAGCTACTGTAGATAACCTCATTACTCAATTGATTGAATCGGGTGCAGACAGAAAATCTACGCTTGTTGGTGTGGGAGGTGGCGTAATTACAGACATTACTGGTTATACAGCATCTGTATACATGCGTGGTATTCGATTTGGATTTATTCCTACTTCTATATTAGCGATGGTGGATGCTAGCATTGGTGGTAAAAATGGTATTGATGTGGGATTGTATAAAAACATGGTGGGCATTATACGCCAGCCTTCATTTATACTGCACGATATGGTTTTTGTAAACTCATTGCCACAGGCAGAATGGGAGAATGGCTTTGCGGAAATTATTAAACACGCCTGTATAAAAGATGCAGAGATGTTTCGCCAGTTGGAAGCAAATTCACTAAAAAAATATCAGGCTAAAAAAACATTGCTGTGCGAACTTGTACAACGCAATGCTATTTTAAAAACCAAAGTGGTACAGAAAGATGAGTTTGAAAGTGGCGATAGAAAGCTGCTGAACTTTGGTCATACACTTGGTCATGCTATTGAGAACATGTACGCATTTTCTCACGGGCAGGCTGTAGCTATTGGAATGACTTATGCCTGTCATATCTCTGAACAGTTGAGTGGCTTTAAAGAAACAAAAAGAGTAACAGACCTTATTGGCAATTATGGCTTGCCAACTTACACTGAGTTTGACAAAGCAAAAGCTTTTGAAATTTTGCAGAAAGACAAGAAGAAAGTGAAAAAAGAAATGAGCTATGTGCTGCTGCAAAAATTAGGAAAGGGGTTAGTTAAGAACATTCCATTGAATGATCTGGAAAATATTATTAAAGCACTTTAAATCCCCTTTAGGGGTAGGGGTTATATGATTGCAACAATACAACCAACATCGTTATCAGGAACAATACAGGCACCCGCTTCAAAGAGTTCTATGCAAAGAGCTTGTGCTGCGGCATTGGCAGCAAAAGGGAAAAGCTTTATAAAGAATCCTGGTCATTCTAATGACGATAAAGCGGCCATGGATATTATACAAAGACTGGGAGCGGAGTTGACAATAAAAGGTGAAGAGTTAATCATTAATAGCAATGGTGTTAAGCCCGTTGCGGATGATATTAATTGCGGAGAAAGCGGCCTGAGCATACGCATGTTTACACCATTGGTAGCGCTAAGCGAAAAGCAGATAACCATCAACGGTAGTGGCAGCCTTGCAACCAGGCCTATGGATTTTTTTGATGAAGTGATGCCTAAGCTTGGTGTAAAAATTAAAAGCCAGCAGGGAAAGCTGCCTTTGCAAGTGCAAGGACCGGTTGTACCACAAAATATTACAGTAGACGGATCTTTAAGTTCTCAATTTCTTACCGGGCTTTTAATGTCTTATGCAGCTTCTGATGCAAGCGATGTAGCCATCACGGTAACCAATTTAAAAAGTCGTCCTTATATAGATCTCACTTTGGATGTAATGAAAAGATTTGGCATGAAAGTTCCCGAAAACAGGAACTACGAATCTTTTTATTTTCCAGAGACTCACCACTCATCACTCACCACTCACCAATACACAGTAGAAGGCGATTGGAGTGGTGGTGCATTTTTATTGGTTGCTGGCGCTATTGCGGGTAACATTGTTGTAAAAGGATTAGATGTGCAATCAACACAAGCGGATAAGGCAGTATTGCAGGCATTGGTTGATTGCGGCGCAGGCATTTCTATACAAGATAATCAGATTGAATTAAGACCATTGCCCTTAAAAGCATTTCATTTTAATGCTACTGATTGCCCGGATTTGTTTCCGCCATTGGTTGCGCTGGCTGCTTGTTGCAACGGCACTACCGCTATTGAAGGCGCTACACGTTTAACGCACAAGGAAAGTAACCGTGCGTTAACATTGCAAGAGGAGTTTGGCAAGATGGGAATTGAAATAACTTTACAGGGCGATTTGATGTTGATAAAAGGCGGTACAGGTTTGAAAGGAGCGAAAGTTCATTCCAGGCACGACCACCGAATTGCTATGGCTTGTGCAGTAGCTGCATTAAAAGCGGATGGAGAAGTGGTGATTGAAGAAGCAGACGCCATCAATAAATCTTATCCTGATTTCTATGAACACCTGCAACAATTAGGGGCTGTTTGTGTTGCTAAATGAGATAAAGTTGAACGGAGCGTCGCAACGGAAGATCAATCAGTAGTAAATGCCAGCTTCAAAATAAAAAATGTCAGAATCAGAAGATATATTAAAATCGTGGGAGGCAAATGCCAATAACTGGATTGCCACTATAGACAATGCGGAATTGGAAAGCCGTAACCTGGTAACCAATAACGCCATTGTAGAAACAGTATGCAGTTACGATTGCAGCACTATACTTGACATTGGTTGCGGTGAAGGATGGCTTACCAGGGCTTTGCGAAAAAAAGGAAAACAAAGCTTTGGTGTGGATGCAATTGAAGAGCTGGTGAAAAACGCTATTAAAAAAGACGGCGATTTTTATAAAACCGTTTCTTACAAAGAACTGGCAGAAGGAAAGAAGTTTAAGGAGAAAGGTTTTGATGCCGGTGTTATCAATTTTGCACTTATTGATAAAGATGAAACGGAAACGTTGATACACGCTATACCACACTATTTAAAAAAGCACGGGCTGCTGTTTATACAAACATTGCATCCGCATTCAATAGCTGCCAGCAGCGAATATGTGAGTGGTTGGAAGGAAGGTAGCTGGAATGGTATGAAGCGTAATTTTGAACAACCGTATCAATGGTATTTTCGTACCATGGAAGATTGGTTGCAGTTGTTCAGCAATCATTACAAGGTTGTGGCTATAAAAGAACCGCTTCATCCGGAAACAGTAAAGCCGGCATCAGTTATTTTTATATTGCAAACAAAATAATAGTCCGCCACGCGGAAGCAATTATGAACGCATTTGGAAGAATATTCAGGGTAAATATTTTTGGTGAATCGCATGGCGAATCTGCCGGTGTTAATATTGATGGTTGCCCTGCGGGATTGCCATTGAGTGTAGAAGATTTCCTGGAAGATATAGAAAGAAGAAAAGGCGGTACGCAAAAAGGTACAACCCCTCGTAAGGAAGATGATCTGCCTATTTTTAAAAGTGGTGTATTCAATGGAAAAACAACTGGTGCACCCATTACCATTTTATTTGAGAATAAAAATACCCGCAGTGGCGATTATGAAAAGCAGCGTGATGTGCCAAGGCCCGGCCATGCAGATTTTGTAGCGCATGCAAAGTTTGGTGGTTATGAAGATTTCAGAGGTGGCGGTCATTTTAGCGGAAGGTTAACCGTATGTTTAGTAGCTGTTGGCGTAATTGCGAAGAAGTTATTAAACGAGATAAAAGTAAAGGCCACAATACTTGAGATAGGCGGCGAAACAGATTTGGATAAAGGCCTGCAAAAGGCAATCGATCAAAAAGATTCTATTGGTGGGATCGTAGAGTGCCGTGCAAGTGGTTTGCCTATTGGTTTGGGAGAACCATTTTTTGATTCAGTAGAATCATTGCTCAGTCATGCAGTGTTTGCCATACCCGCTATTCGCGGTGTTGAATTTGGTACCGGCTTTGCGGCTGCAAAAATGTTTGGTGTAGATCATAATGATCCTATTGCAGATAAAACCGGCAAGACAACTACCAATCATGCTGGTGGTGTAGTAGGAGGCATTAGCAACGGCAACGAATTGGTTTTCCGCATTGCCGTGAAGCCTACATCTTCTACACCCAAAGAGCAGCATACATTAAATTGGGAAACAGGTGAAGTAGAAAACTTTTCTGTAAAAGGCCGTCACGATTTATGCATTGCATTGCGTGTGCCGGTTGTGCTGGAAGCAGTTACTGCTATGGTATTAGCAGATTTGATGTTGCTTGAACAGCGGATTAAGCGAATCCTTTAAATTTATATCATGCCTATCATTTATCATGTTACTACAGAACCCGAATGGGAAACGGCACAGAAAAATGGAGTGTATACTGCTCCGTCATTGAATGCAGAAGGATTTATCCATTGTTCTGCTAATGATGAACAGTTGGCTGGCGTATTGCAACGTTATTTCGCCAGCAAAACACATTTGCTGAGGCTTGCTATAGATACAGATAAATTAGAGAGCCGCTATATTTACGAATGGTCCCCTTCTTCCGCTGATACCTTTCCGCATATTTATGGTCCTATCAACCTTGGTGCCGTGATTGAAGTAGAAAAAATCTAAACGAATTGTTATGCATTCTTTCATCGTTAATGCTGCTGTACAAATCTTACCAGTGGTGCAGGACAGGCATCCTTACCTGTGGGTGGATGAAGCAATAGAAGTAATAAAGCAGTCAGGTGTAAAGTATCATGTAGGTCCTTTTGCTACAGAACTGGAAGGCACGTATGAGGAAGTGATGCAAGTGATACACCGAATCAATGAATATCTTCTTAGCAAAGGCTGCAACGAATGGATTTGCAATAGCCAGGTGCAGATAAGAAGCAAAGGAGATATGACTGCAGAAGAGAAGACAGCAAAGTTTAATTGATATAAAGTTTTACCACAGAGGATTACAAGATTATATGGCAATGACTTCTTTTTTCGAAATAAGAAATCCTCCTTTGCCTCTGTGAAATCCTCTTATTACCTCCGTGGTTAAAATAATTGCAAGGCAATAACTATCCCAACGCCTGCAAAATATCATCCAGTATGTCATCTGCATGTTCCAATCCGGTAGAAATGCGTATAAGCCCCGGCGTTATATTTACCGCGACTCTTTCTTCTTCAGTTAGTTTCGCATGTGTTGTACTTGCCGGGTGACTGGCAATACTTTTTGTATCTCCCAGGTTGGCAGTAAGCGACAGCATTTTTAGTTTGTTCAAAAAATTACGACCAGCTTCCAATCCGCCTTTTAGTTCAAAACAAACAATACCACCGCCACTGCTCATTTGCTGTTTGGCAATAGCATGTTGCGGATGACTTGGTAAAAAAGGATATTTCAACCAACTAATAGCCGGATGTTTTTCTAAAGCACTTGCAATATGCAAAGCATTTTTTGCATGTCGTTCCATGCGCACGTCCAGTGTTTCCAGGCTTTTGCTCAATACCCATGCATTAAACGGAGACATAGCCGGGCCGGTGCTTCTGCAAAACAAATACACTTCATGCACCAGTGATTTTTTTCCGGCCACTACACCACCTAAAACCCTCCCCTGTCCATCAATCCATTTAGTAGCAGAATGCACAACCAGGTCTGCACCAAAATCTATTGGGCGTTGTATTACAGGTGTAGCAAAGCAATTATCTACAACTAAAATAAGTTTGTGCTTTTTAGCCAGTTCGCCGGCAAATTTCAAATCAATGATATCAAGTCCTGGATTGGTAGGCGTTTCCAGGTAAATCATTTTTGTATTAGGGCGAATGGCAGCTTCCCACGCAGCAGTATCACCAGCACTTACATAACTGCATTCGATGCCGTAGTTAGGCAGGTATTTTTTTATAATCGTATGAGTACTGCCGAAGATGGCATTGCAGCTAAGCAGATGATCGCCTTTTTTCAAAAAAGTCATGAAGCTGGCAAAAATGGCACTCATGCCGGATGCAGTAGCATAACCGGCTTCAGCACCTTCCAAGGCGCAAATCCTATCCGTAAATTCCTGCACCGTAGGATTGCTGAAACGACTGTATATATTGGCATCTGTTTCATCAGCAAAAGCAGCACGCATGTCTTCCGCGTTCTCAAATGTAAAACTGCTGGTAAGGAACATGGGAGAGGAATGCTCCATCTCATTGCTGCGTTCTGTACGGGTGCGGATAACTTTTGTTATGGGGTGTTGTTCTTTCATTGTTGTCTAGTTGATTTGTTGATCAGTTGCTTAGTTGCCTGGATTGGTTAGTTGCTGGTTGATTAGTTGTTTGCATGATCTCTATTAGATCAACTAATCAACCGATCAGCTAATTAACGACTTTCACTTCCCATGTAATCTTCGCTCCGCCGCCGCGCAATGTTTCTGCCACAGAGCAATATTTGTCTACAGAAAGCTCGCAGGCTTTTCTGGCTTTTTCAGGGTCTATATTGCCTTTTAGTTCAAATACAATATGCACTTTTTCCCAAAGAGAAGGCTCCTTGCCCGCAAAGCGATCGCCCTGTATTTTCATGGAAAATCCTTCTACGGTTTGCCTTTGTTTTTTCAGGATTGACACGATATCAATGCCGCTGCAGCCGCCCAGGCCCATCAGCAATACCTGCATGGGCCTCACGCCAAAATTGATGCCCCCGCCTTCGGGGCTGGTATCCATCCGCACGGTGTGGCCTTTGGCATCCGTTGCCTCAAAACCGTAGTCGCCCTCCAGCCTGTTTATGTTTATTTCTATCATTTATCAATATTTTTTGCAAATGTAACTCATACAGCCCTTTACTTTGCAATTTCAACAGTATACATGTTTTGATGGAGGAATTTCATTATCCGCATCTTTTTGAACTGGAAAATGGTCAAACGCTGCCTGGTATTACAATAGCTTACCACACTTATGGTCAGTTAAACAAAGACAAGAGCAATGTTGTTTGGATTTGTCACCACCTGACAGCTAATTCTGCTGTTACAGAATGGTGGCCGGGCATGGTAGGAGAAGGTTTTGTATTGGATCCTGCCCGTTATTTTATTGTTTGTGCCAATATACTCGGCTCTTGTTATGGAAGCAGCGGGCCGCTCAGTAAAAATCCCGAAACAAATCAGCCTTATTATAGCGGTTTCCCAAAATTGACCATCCGCGATATGGTGAAAGCGCATATCCTGCTTCGCCAGCACCTGCATATTGATGCTATTCATCTGCTGGTGGGCGGCAGCATGGGCGGTTACCAGGCCATGGAATGGGCTTTTATGGAAACCACTGTTGTCAAAAAACTTTTCTTACTGGCTACATCCGCTACAGAAAGTGCCTGGGGCATTGCCACACATACAGCGCAACGATTGGCCATAGAAGCTGACGCCACCTGGAAAGATAGCACACCACAAGCTGGTAGCAAAGGACTTAAAGCGGCTCGCGCCATTGGTATGCTTACCTACCGCAACTATGGCATTATGGTAAAAAACCAGACCGATGAAAGTTCAGATAAACTGGATGGTTACAAAGCTTCCTCTTATATCAATTACCAGGGCGATAAACTGGTAAAGCGTTTCAATGCATATTGCTACTGGTTGCTCTCCAAAGCCATGGATAGCCATCATATGGCACGCAACAGGGGTGGAGATGTGGATGATGTATTAAAGCAATTGCCACAACCTACATTAATCATTGGCATCAGCAGCGATATACTTTGCCCGCTGGAAGAACAACGGCATCTTGCCAAACAAATGCCCAGGGCCACACTCATAGAAATAGATTCTACTTATGGACACGATGGCTTTATGGTAGAGTCTGCAAAAATTGCCAAATACCTTTCAGATTGGTTGGAGCAATAGCAAAGCATTAATGTCCGCATCAATCTAAACATAAGCTTTTACACTACGAGAAATCAGACATCACCACATCAGACATAAGCCATATCTCCCCGATTCTAAAAATCAGTTTTCGCTTTCATGATAGTGAATGAATAATCACGCCCTGTTTTTCTTACTGCTTTCAATACAGCATCTGTTACATCGTTTAATGTAAGATTGCCAAGGTAGCTAAACTCTCCTCTCTTAAGTTTTACCGGTTTCACCAGCCATTTTTTCTTTTTGCCCGTTGTTGCTTCTTTTGCTATTTCCTGCTGCAACGTGTCATAATCTTTTTCTTCTGCTTTCAGCAATTCTATTCTTGTTGTAAACTTTGCCATAGTTGTTGTTTCATTAATTCCTTTTACAATTATGCGATCTTTAAAGTTGACTACAGTATCGTTTTAGCATTTCGTTTTGAATTAAGAGAAGTTACGAGCTTTTAGCTGCTGGCTACAAGCCTCTTGAGTAGAGAGAGCTATAATAATATTTATAATCACTAGCACGGAGAAAAAAATCTTCTTAATCCTATAAATCCTTCCAAATCCCCGTTTAGTTTTTTCGCTTCAGCACTATATCATACTGTCTTGCCTGCGTAACAATCACTTCAATTTTTTCATAACCTGCCAGGTTAATAACCAGGGTGTTTTCTTTAACCGGAGAAAGTGAAATACTGAAGGTGCCGTCTGCCTGTGTGCCGGTATTATTGTTGCTTCCTTTTACCTGTATGCTTACGCCCTCCAGCGGAAGCGATTCTTCAAAAGACGTAACTTTTCCTGTGATGGTTACCGGTTTGTCCTGTGCAAAGCTTTTGCCGGTATACAATACTGCAAACAACAATAAAATAAATGCAAATGTCTTTTTCATGTTTCTTGTTTTAGTGATGTAAGTTTCTCAACAATAAATTAGTGCAGCAAGCAATAAGCGAAAGGAAAATAGTGTCAACAGCAACGCATGGCCTTGCAGGCAATGGAATGCTGCTTTTGCAAAGGCCTTAAAAAGAAGTTGCGGGTCATGAAAAAAGTTTAGTCTACTGATTTGGTAGACAAATATAAAACAAGAAAGCTGATTTCCAAAAAAACTGCAAAATAATTGCTGATATGCCCTGAACCGGGTTAATTTTGGGCGGAACTTATAAACGATTATGCAATAAAAAACAGGCAAGCATGCAAAAGATATATCTAAGCGATTCTGGTCCTAAAGTTTCTCCGGCCATTTATGGTTTTTACAGATGGAGTACAGAAGCCCCGGATACACAGGTCACCATGGAAAAAATTGTAAACCTTTGTCTTGAACTTGGCATCAATACATTTGACCATGCAGATATTTATGGCAATTACCAGTGCGAAGAATTGTTTGGCAACCTCATCAGGTCTAAATCTTTTAAGCGTGAAGACATTGTATTGTTTACCAAATGCGGCCTGCGCCTGCCAAATGCCGCACAGCCCGGTATTCGTGTAAAACATTACGATACTTCGCGTGAGCATATTTTAAAAAGCGTAGACAATTCATTGCGCAAACTGAAAACAGATTACATAGACATATTTTTGCTGGATCATTTGGACCCGCTTTCCAGCCTGGAAGAAACGGCATTAACGCTTTCGCAGTTGCGTGATTCCGGTAAAGTGAAAAATATTGGCGTTACAAACTTCTCCGTATTTCAACACCAGTTGCTGGCTTCTTACCTGCGTGTGCCTATTGTTACCAATCATATAGAATTGAACCTGCTGAATACTGCTGCATTAGACAATGGCCAGGTAGATTATATCAAGCAACGTTATATGCGTCCATTAGCATCTGCGCCATTAGCGGGTGGAAGAATTGCTACCGGTACAGATGAAGATGCTATACGTGTACGCCGCAAGTTGGTAGAGATAGCTAAGAAATACGATGCAGATATAGAATCCATTGCAGTGGCATGGCTGGTAAAATTTGGCGCATTGCCATTAATTGGCACCACCAGCGAGCAGCGCATCCGCAATATTGTTAATTCATTTTCTATAGATCTTGACAGACAGGATTGGTATGAACTCTATGCTGCCTCAAAAGGAGAATTGTAATACAATGCACTTCGCTTGATTGGAACACAGATTGTCATGATGTAGCGGATTAGGGCTGATTTCTTTTGCTACTCGATTAATCTCCCGTAGATATTCGCTGATGAATACAGCACAGATAATGCTGAGTAATCTGTTTAAACCTGCAAAACAATCTGCTTTTATCTGAGGAAAAAAATATCCGCGTAAATCCTGACAATCCTGAAAATCTGTGTTCCATTATAAAACAAAACCCGCCTCTTACGAAGCGGGTTTCTGTTTTTATATACTTGTTACTACTATTAATACCTGTAGTGCTCAGCTTTGAATGGACCATACTGAGGAATACCAAGATAAGAAGCTTGCTCTGGAGTAAGTTCATCCAGTACAACACCAATTTTAGCCAGGTGCAGACGGGCAACTTTCTCATCAAGGTGTTTAGGCAACACATACACTTTGTTCTCATAGTTTTTGTGGTTTGTCCACAGTTCTATTTGAGCCAAAGTTTGGTTAGTAAATGAATTACTCATTACAAAGCTTGGGTGACCAGTAGCGCAACCAAGGTTTACTAAACGTCCTTCAGCAAGAATGATGATTTCTTTTCCATCGATAGTATAAACATCTACCTGTGGTTTGATGGTATCTTTTGTGTTGCCATAGTTTTTGTTCAACCATGCCATGTCAATTTCAATATCAAAGTGGCCGATATTACAAACAATAGCTTTGTCTTTCATCACACGGAAATGTTTTTCAGTGATCAGGTCGCGGCAACCGCTGGCTGTAACAATGATATCAGCTTCTTTAACAGCGTCAATCATTTTCTTTACTTCAAAACCATCCATAGCAGCCTGCAATGCGCAGATAGGATCAATTTCTGTAACAATTACACGTGCACCAGCACCTTTCAATGAAGCGGCAGAACCTTTACCCACGTCACCGTAACTTCCAACTACTGCAACTTTACCAGCCATCATAACATCAGTAGCACGACGGATAGCATCTACCAATGATTCTTTACAACCGTATTTGTTATCGAATTTAGATTTGGTAACAGAGTCGTTTACATTGATAGCAGGAATAGGCAATGTTCCTTTTTCCATGCGCTCATACAAACGGTGTACACCTGTAGTAGTTTCTTCGCTCAAACCTTTAATGTGCTGGATGAACTCAGGGTATTTGTCAAACACCATGTTTGTCAAATCACCACCATCATCCAAAATCATATTCAAAGGACGATCAGTACCACCAAAGAACAATGTTTGCTCAATGCACCAATCAGCTTCTTCCTGTGTCTGGCCTTTCCAAGCAAATACGCCAATACCGGCAGCAGCAATAGCAGCAGCAGCCTGGTCTTGTGTAGAAAATATATTGCAAGAGCTCCAGCGAACTTCAGCGCCTAAAGCTACCAGTGTTTCAATCAATACAGCAGTCTGGATAGTCATGTGAAGGCAACCTGCAATGCGTGCACCTTTCAATGGCTGTTTTGCGCCATACTCTTCTCTTAACGCCATCAAACCTGGCATTTCTGCTTCTGCCAAACGGATTTCTTTACGGCCCCATGCTGCAAGGCTCATATCTGCTACCTTGTAAGGAAGCGACAAGTCGATAGACTGCAATTTTGTAGACATAATTTTTTTATTTTTTAGGTATGAAGTGAAATATTCAAATCGGCTGCCAAAGGTAGAATGGAAGAACAAAATATAGGAGATTGTTGATAAGTTTAGAACAAAAACGTAGATTTAGAAGTCCAAAAAGAACAAATGCACTGATTTGTATGGAAAAATCACCCGAAAAAGAAAAATTGGCTAATGCCGTAATGCAACTGGACGAGAAAGACAGGCAGATACTAAAGCTGCTGCAGACAAATGCTAAAATAACGGTACGGGAAATTGCTGCCAAAATACATTTAAGCACCACGCCTGTGCACGACCGCATCAAGCGCATGGAAGATGCTGGTGTAATATTGCAGTACGCTACGCTGGTAGATCATGCAAAAGTTAAAAAAGGGTTGATGGTGATTTGTTACATCTCGCTGAAAGAGCATAATAAAAAATCAGGTACAAAATTTATTAAGACGATTAATGATCTGCCTGAAGTAATAGAGTGCTACAATATTTCCGGTGAATTTGATTTTATGCTGAAAGTAGTAGCTGAAAGCATGGATGCTTATTATGATTTTCATGTTAACAAATTGGGACAGTTAGAAAACATCGGGCACATGCAAAGTACTTTTGTAATGGGCGTTATAAAGCAGACGCATTTGCTGGTGTAAGGCAAAATGTGACAAATGTGATGAATGAGACAAATGTGGAAGTGTGAAAATGTGATAAATGTGGAAATGAAAGAAAGTCAAAAGTGAAAATTCAAAAGTATAAAATGTTAGCGAGCGCCTCTTTTACCTCTGTGAAAACCTCCTGCGCCTCTGTGGTAAAAGAAAATGTTTCAAAGAAGAAAGCTCTTGTCTAACATTAGCGCTAACTTTATAACAAAAAAATGTACACATACGATACTTTATCAGAAGCAGTAAATGATCTGAAGCTGCGTGGCTACAATATCGATTTTAATATTGTAGCAGACAGATTGGTGAATCATCATAAAACTTTATCGCTGTCGCCCGAAGAATTTGAAATAGCAGAGATATACCGCTTTGAAGGCGATACCGACCCGGCAGATGAAGCCGTGGTGTATGCAATTGAAAGCAAGCACATGCTGAAAGGTATAGTAGTAAATGGATACGGTCCAGGCTCAGACGCTGCCAGCAATGAGTTGATAAAAAAATTAAAGGAGAAGCATTAGGCCGACAATATTCCAATGGTTTGATTTAGGTCTATATGCAGTTGCATGTCAGTTGTACTGCTCTTTGCTTTTTTGACTTTTGATTTTTTACTTTTTAACCCCATATTGTACATGAGAAAAATTATCTTACTCATCTTCATTCTGTCAATCATTTTTGGTGCACATGCACAGGACATGCAAAAAATTCAACAGGATTTTGATGCACAGGTGAATAATAGCAAAATGCCTTACGGTCATGACTCAACCAAGGGCAAGTATTATTCAATACGTGGTTTTAAAATGTATTGCGAAATTTACGGAGAGGGACAACCGCTTTTGATTATTCATGGCAATGGTGGTTCCATCAATAATTTTGTTTACCAGATTCCGTATTTTTCTAAAAAGTATAAAGTTATTATTGCAGACAGCAGGGCGCAGGGTAAATCAATAGACCCTACTGATTCATTGTCTTATGAAATGATGGCAGACGATTATGCTGCATTATTAACTGCTTTAAAAATTGATTCAGCTAATGTTATTGGCTGGAGCGATGGCGGTATCAATGGTTTACTGCTTGCTATACGACATCCTGAAAAAGTGAAGAAGCTGGCTGTTACAGGCGCCAACCTTACACCCGATGCTACTGCTGTTAACGAAGATGTAATGAATTTGGTTATGCCTTCTTATACCATGCTGAAAAATAAAACGAATAAAACAGCAGCAGAAAAAGCTCAGTGGAAGTTAATCCGGTTGCTGGCAGATGAGCCGCATATTCCATTAACAGATCTCAATAAAATTAAAAGTCCTTCTCTTATAATAGGAGGAGATCATGATATACTGAAACCAGCACATACGCTGCTTATTTTTCAAAATATACCTAATGCTTATTTATGGATATTGCCCAACTCCGGTCATAGCACGCCTATTGTTTATAAAGATCAGTTTAATAAAACAGTAGATGATTTCTTTTCGCAGCCATATAGAAAGATTGAGAAAGAAGGAAGATTCTTTTAATGATGGAAATGTGAGAATGAAAGAAGTGAAAAATTAATATTCCGCTTTCTTTGGGCAATTACAACGCCAATTATTAATCAATAAAAAAGCCGCTTGTTAGCGGCTTTTTCGTTTGGGTGTTTATGCATGGTTCTTATTAGCGAAAGATAGAACTATTGTTTCTTTGTCTTGTCCAACTTTGAATCTGGTATTTTTTCTGTTGATGGCGCCAGTTGTTTAAAATCTTCTTTGGCCACTTTATCTTCCTTACCAAGGTAGTTCCAATTGATGTTTTTCATGTATTTGCTAAAAGTCTTATTAAGATCTGCAGTTTTTACCAGGTCTATTTTACTATTGATTTCATCAAACAAACGCCAGTTGCCGGATGCTTCACAAAAACCCAATTGAGAAGCCTGGAATGCACTTGCTTCGTTAGTAAGATAATAATTGGTGAGGTATGCTTTTTTCTTGTCTTTTACTTCCTTCTCTGTGAAACCATTTTTCTTAATATCGTTAATGATATCTGTCATCACCTGCAAAGACTGTTTTGGATCTATTGTGGTAATGTAAAGATTGGCCGTTGGCTGTTGTATAGTGTTTTTATTATAAAAAGCAGCAGGAGCGTAGGATAAACTGCGTTTTGTACGAAGCTCAACAAAATAGCGATCATACAAAATGCTCATGGCAAATTCAAACAAAGGTCCATCTGCAGAATAATATTTTGGAGCATCTAACGAACCCAAAATATAATTAGTAGCAATAGTCCTGTCTTTTATGTTAGCGCCAGGGGTAATAGTATTTTTATAGGTAGGTTTTTTAGCTTCCTGGCCCACAGGTAATTTCGCCAGGCTGTTTTTTATGTTGGCAAGTAAGTTTGCTTCATCAATATTGCCTACAACTACCAGGTAACATTTTTTCTTGCCAAGAAAACCGGTGTAATATTTTACAGCGTCTGCCAGCGTAATTGTTTCCAATGTTGCCGCTGTTCCATTTACTACTTTAGCATAATCAGAACCGCCAAATAATCCGTCAACAGCCATTTTACGCAAATACGAATCCGGGTCTGACTCTTGTTGTTTTGCACCAGCAATCATCTGGTTTTTTAAAGTAGTGAACTGCGTTTCATCCATAGCAGGATTTAAGATAGCATCAGTAAACATTGCCCAACTTTCATCCCATTTGTCTTTTAGGCAGGTCATCGTCATTTTGCTGTAATCCTTTGCTGCCGTTGCACCAAAACTGCTGCCGAGTTTGTCTGCTTTGGCAGCAAAATCATCTTTGCTCATTGTTTTTGTACCGCCGCTTAAAGCAAGGTTCAATGCCAGTGGCTCAAGCCCTTGTTGTGCCTCGCTAATATTGGCAGATCCACCTTTAATAAAAAGACTTGCTGTAACAACTTCTTTTGGCGTCTTCTTAAAGATAATTTTTAGTCCTTCGTAGTTTATTTCTTTTGTATTGCTCTGCGCTATACCCGCAATAGAAATGGCAACAAAGCAAAAAGAAATGCTTATAACTCGGTTAATATATTTCATGGTATATTTTTTTGGGTATTAGTTAAAGAGAGCGTTTACATCAGTTACATTCCAGTTTTTTTGCTGGCCTGGGTTTAACAACAATCCTTTTACGCAAGGTTTGTCTTTGATGTATTTTCTAACATACTGCTGTATATCGTCGCGGGTAATTTTATTAATCTCATCTACGTAATTAAAATAGTAGTTCAATGAGGCAGATGCCCACCAGAATGTAAGTGTGTGCACATAATTAGAAGTAACTTCTGTATTGTACTTCTCGCCATTGGCCAGTTTTATTTTAGCAGTAGCCAATTGCTCATCTGTAAAATAATCGGGTGAATCAAATTGATCAAGCTGTTTTTTCAGCGCTTTAAATGAGTTGGCAAATTTTGCAGGGTTGGGTATCATGAATAAAGTGATTGGCCCAACATATTTTTGTGTGGAATAATTGATGCCTGCGTTAAGCGCATAACCACTATCTATTAAATTCTTTTGGAACTTGGAATTTTTTTGTGTGAGGATATAAGAAAAAACGTCTGCAACAATAGTGCTCTTTACATCGTTTCTTGTATCTGGTCCGTGCCAGCCAATTTGCAGGGCAGGTACCTGTGCATTGGGACTTGTAACTACAAAGCTAAGAGAGTCTGCAGGATTTGTAGTGAGCGGAGAAAATTCCGGGATAGGCCATTTTTGGAAAGGATCAAAATCGGAAGGTTTCCAATCGCCAAAAATTTCAGTTACTTTTTTTAATACAGCGTCATTCTTTACATCTCCTGCTACCACCAATATAGAGTTATTGGGATAATAGTATTTGTCTTTAATCACATTCATCTTTTCTGTGGTGCAGGTAAGAATAATATTGTGATCACCAATTACGTTTTTGCGCGAAAAAAGATTGCCCCACATTTTGTGGTTAAACTTATCTATCAATGGCCAGAAAGGACTACTCTCACCGCGTTGAAATTCTCCATCCACCACCGGGTTTTCTTTTTTCATTTCTTCTGTAAGGAATAAAGGATAGCGGATAGCACTGTTTAAAAACTGCAGGCCTTCGTTTACTTCTTTGCTGCCAAGCGTAAAGAAATAGTTTACTCTTTCTGTACCTGTTGTGCCGTTAAAAGAAATGCCTAACTCCTGTATTCTTTCCAGGTATTTTTCCTGCGAAGGAATGTCTTTGTTTGCTTTGAAAAACATATGCTCATACAGGTGAGAAAGCCCATTGTACTCAGGCGATTCAGTGAAAGAACCATTCTTAACAGCAATTTCCACGGTAACAAGCGGTACGGAATTGTCTTCCACCACCAATACTTCTAATCCGTTGGGCAATTTTGAAAAATGCATGTTTGAAGGCCAGTTGCCTTGTGCTGAAAGGCTTCCGGCAATAATCACTAACAATGCAATTAACGAGAGGGATTTTTTCATGCTTCTATTAGTTTTTAGTACAGGTAAAGTAATGAAATTATGCGTTGAAAACAGCGCACAGGATTTCCGCTAAAGATATTTTTTAAACTTCAATGGATGTTTGCACTTTTTTTGGACGGTTGCTATTGATGGCGGAAGGAGAGGATACAAATGTGGAAATGTGGAAATGCGTTTGGTTCGATAGCAGAAAAATGGCTGATGTTATGATATCTGATGTCTGATTTTTGCCGGTGTAAATGCTTTCTTCTATAAGTGAGGCCCTTGTATTTAATCACTATTTTTTGATTGTTCTGTATTGGGTTGCCTTGCCTTAAACCCTCAACCTTTCACCTTCTGCCTTTTTATCTTACAATAGCTCCTTTACCATATCTGCCACAATTTTATCAATGGGTAGTGTTACAGCCTCAGCGGAGAAATCTTCCCAGTTTACAAAGCGAAAAGTTTCTGTTTCGCGGGTGCGTTCGTAAGTCTGTTTTTGCTGTTCATCAAAGTCGAAAGGCTTAGTACGCAATGGCGCAGTAATTGGTTCTAAAGCCCGTGCAAAATAATAGATGGCTATTATCTGGTCTGCCGGGTTAAATGCACTCATCTGGAAATAATCGGTAGTATAAATATGATTGCCCACTTCTACTTTCAGGTTCATCTCTTCCATAAACTCACGTTTCAGGCAGTCTCGTGTTCCTTCTCCCAATTCTAATCCCCCGCCTGGCAGTTTAGTGTAATAGTTTCCGCGGATGTGTTCATCGCTTACCAACACTTGCTTGTTTTCGTTTATCAAAATGCCATAGACCCTTATTGTAAACATGTTAAAACCATTTTTTCTTCATAAAATACCAACTGATAACAATAGATATGCCTACCGATAAAATCAACGGAATATAAAATGCATGAGAAGAGCTGGAGTAGGGGATGGGCACGTTCATACCATAGATGCCGGTTACCAATGCCGGCAATGATAAAATAATAGTAATGGAGGTAAGCCTTTTCAGCACATTGTTCATATTGTTATTAATGATGCTGGCAAATGCATCCAGTGTGCTGCTGAGGATATTGGTATAGATATTTGCCATTTCCAATCCTTGAGAAATATCTACCACCAAATCTTCCAGGAATTCTTTTTCTTCTTCATTCAGCCCCAGAAAATTGGTGCGTGCAATTTTCATCAGCAATATTTCATTGCTGCGCAAAGCCGTTACAAAATACACCAGGCTTTTCTGTATTTTCATTAGCTCCAGCAATTCTTCATTGCGGTTGCTGTCATACAGTTTTTGTTCCATTAAATTTCTGCGCTGGTTAATCTCTTTCAAAGATTCCATGTAAGCCTGCGAAATCTTCTCAAAAATTTTCAGCACCATCATCTTCCTATTGTCAGGATGACGGTTTTGAAAAGTATTCAGGAATTTTTTGATGGCGCCATTCTCAAAAGAATTTACCGTTACAATCTGGTTGTGTGTAAGGATGATGCAAATAGGAATGGTAATATAATAGGCATCGCTTTCATTAAAAGAATTGTTTTCTGTAGGCGTTTTTATAACAATCAGCTTTACATTGTCGTCTTCTTCAAAACGGCTGCGTTCGTCTATATCCAATGAGTCTGCAAGAAAATCGAGTGGAATGTCAAGTTGTTCAGATAATGCAGAAAATTCTTCCTGTTTAAGCGGCGGCAATATATTTACCCAGGCGCCATTATCGGGCCTGTCTATAGATACGGTTTTGTGATCTATATTTTTGAAGTATTGTATCACCGTTCAGCTTGTTTAGGTTTTAGTGATTGATTTGTTATCTGTTGATAACCTTTTTCCAAAGTAATTGCCGAATTAAAAACCAACAGGTGTTTATACTTCTACATCACCCTCGTATACTTTTTCTGCCGGGCCGCAAAGAAATATATTGGTATAGCAATCATCGTTCAGACGGTCGTACTCTACTGTTAGTTTACCACCTTTTGTAATGACAGTTACATCATTGTAGCCATTTTCATTGTGATAGCATACAAGCGCAGAAGCAGTAACACCTGTACCGCAGCTATAGGTTTCATCTTCCACACCGCGTTCGTAAGTGCGTACAATAATTTCGTGATCATTTTTCTGCTGTACAAAATTTACGTTGATGCCTTTGGCAGCAAAATCATCGCTGTAGCGTATGTCGTGGCCTTTTTTGTAAACATCGTAATTGCTAACGTCTGCCAGCAGTTTTACATAATGGGGTGAGCCGGTATCTAGCAAGAAATCCGGGCCGTATTCACTGATTTTTGAAACGTCTTTCATTTTCAGGCTTACAATGCCATCGGGATCAATTTCAGCTTCGTGCGGCCCATCTGAAGCAATAAAATGGTATATGCTTTTAATAATGCCTACGTGTGATGCAAATTTTACCAGGCAACGGCCACCATTGCCGCACATGGTGCTTTCGCCGCCATCTGCATTAAAGTATTTCATTTCAAAATCGTAGCCTGGTTTGTTGTTCAGCATCATTAGTCCGTCTGCACCTATGCCAAAGCGGCGTTCGCAAAGTTTTCTTACCTGTTCTTTGGTAAGGGAATTGTATTTGCCATCGCGGTTGTCCAGTATCACAAAATCGTTACCAGTGCCCTGGTATTTATGGAAATGTATTTTCATTTGCCCCTGACCCCTAAAGGGAGATATTAAGTTTATTAATTGAAATTAGTTTTATAATTAAAGTGCGGCAAAATTAACTATAAAGCACTGATTCTCTCTAAAGTTGTAGTTATAAGTTCATCAATTGTTTTGCCTGCATCTTTCGAAAACTGCTTTTCAACACGATTTGCCACTATTGCGCTCAGGCTAAGGCATTGATGGCCCAATAATTTGCCAAGGCCGTAAATGCCTGCAGTTTCCATTTCAAAATTGCTGATGCGGTGCTGGCCAAAACTGAAACTGGTGAGATTGTCGACCAGGCCGGGATTGCTCAAACCTAAACGCAAGATGCGCCCTTGTGGCCCATAGAAGCCCGGGCAGGTAACCGTTATGCCCTGATGAAAACCATCAACAAAATGTTTTAGCAATGCGCTGCCGGCACTACTGATATAAGGCTGTGCAAACTGGTTATTTAATTGTGTCTGCGTAATAAAAGATTGCAGCAATTGTTGCTCCTGGTCATTGTGTTCAAAGCGATAAAAGTTTAGCAGGTTGTCTATGCCCAGCCCATGCGTGGAAGCAACCCAACTGTCTACCGGTATATTTGATTGCAGCGAGCCGCTGGTGCCGATTCTTATAATGTTTAGCGAACGAAGTGCAGGCTTTATGGTGCGGCTGTCAAAATCAATATTTGCCAGGGCATCCAGTTCATTTAACACAATGTCTATATTGTCTGTACCAATACCGGTTGAAACTACTGAAATGCGCTTGCTGCCAACAAAGCCGGTATGGGTTACAAACTCCCGGTGTTGGTTTTGGAGTTCTATTTTGTCAAAATATTTGCTAACGGCTGCCACACGGTCCGGGTCTCCAACGGTAATAACGGTGTCTGCAAGCTCTTCTGGCCGGGTGTCTAAATGATAAACTGCCCCGCGTGAGTTGATAATCAATTCTGATTCTGCAATTCTTTGCATACTAAATTCAGTTTTAGCGAACTAAGTTCCATTTTTTTGAAGAATCTTCATTAAAAACTTCTATTTTTGCCAACCCGAAAAGGTCCTTTGGCCGAGTGGCTAGGCAAAGCTCTGCAAAAGCTTCTACAGCGGTTCGAATCCGCTAGGGACCTCTTAAATACCGGGATTGCAATTTTGCAATCCCTTTTTTTTTGCCCTACCCACCATTCCCCCAAAAATCATCTTTTTTAATGATTGTCGTGCAATGACTGCCTGTCTACTTTTACTGCACAACAATATCCACCACCATTTATTGAACGACGCGTTTATTAAGGCATGCCTGTTTGCTATGGCATTGCTGTATAAACCTGGCAGTGAGGAATGCTTATTTTAAGCAGGCAGGTGAAGCTACTATATAAGTTTATCGGCCCGCCATTGCTTTTACAAG
This sequence comes from Chitinophagaceae bacterium, assembly GCA_047602295.1. GTDB lineage: Bacteria > Bacteroidota > Bacteroidia > Chitinophagales > Chitinophagaceae > JACMLD01. The sequence continues at coordinate 2,180,900 of JASGHP010000001.1, forward strand.
ATTGCACACTTAACCAACTCTTAAAATACCAGTAATATTATTCATTATGAGAAAAAGAATTCTACCTATTATAGTTATTGTCCTAAAACTTTTTATTAGCCAGCAGGCCAATGCACAAAGCCTTATAGCTTACTACCCGCTTAATGGCAATGCAAATGATGCCAGCGGAAATAGTCTGAACGGCACCGTTATAGGCTCACCTGCTTTCGTAACAGACAGGTTTGGCAATGCCAATAGCGCCATCGCATTTTCAAACAATGTTGCAGACCGTATAGAAATTAATGACAATGCCCTGTTGCACACCCCAAGCATTACTATTGCAGCATGGGTAAGAGAAATAGGGGTTTCGAGCAGTATAAAAACGATTGTTGATAAGCCCCTGGGCTCAACACAATCTGATAGCTGGCATTTTGGTGTTATTACCAACGGAGGATATGTGTATACATCCTGGTTTTTTAACGATCCCGGTTCTTCTACGGGCTCACAAATTACCGCTCTGGCCAATATAGGCGACTGGCATTATGTAGTAGCAACTTTCGACAATAGCACCAAGCTTCATAAACTTTATGTAGACGGCATTCTTAAAGCTACCAACACATTTAATAATACTATTGGATACGATAACAATAAAATGTATATCGGCGCTGCGCTTGAAAATAATTCACCCAGTTTTCCGATGGACGGTGAGCTTGACGAAATAAAAATTTATGATGGCGCCCTTTCCGCACAGCAAATAGCCAATGAATATAGTGCCGGCATAGCTTATAGCAACACGGGAAGCGGTAATGCTATTTATTTCAATGGCTCATCCAACGATTATTTTGCGCAACTGCCTTCCTTGTTGGATGGCACTAATGTTTTTACAGTTGATTTTTGGGTAAAAACTACAGATAATAATAGTCACCCTACATATTGGCTGAAGCCTGCACTTGTGGGTAATGCAAACCCAAGTTCGCAAGACGGAGATTTTGGTATTACACTTAATAATGGGCAAATAGGTGTTTGGAGTGGCATTAGCAGTAGCGGCGACAATGATTTGCAAACTGCCAAAAGCATCAACGATGATAAGTGGCATCATGTGGCTGCCGTAAGCGATGGTGTAAACATGGTTTTGTATGTAGACGGCATACTCATGCCAGGAAGTATAAGCACCGCTGGTGGGACATTGCAAACGGCTGCACGGCCCTGGTATATAGGCAAGCTTAATTCATGCTGTTCAAACGGATCGCCATCCAATGCAACAATAGATGAGTTTAGGGTTTGGGATGCGGCATTAACGCAATCGCAAATACGAGATCGCATGTGCAGAAAAATAGATAACAGCGATGCGCTGTACAGTAACCTGCTTGCTGTTTATCATTTTAATGAAACGATTGGAACTGCAATAGTAGATTCGAAAAATAATAACAATGGTTTTTTAAATTTGGGTACAAGGCTTGTAAGTGGAGCGGCTGTTGGTAATGCATCTGCTTATGATTATACAAACACCATAAAGACAACCAGTATAAGCCATGCCAGCGGTGAAAGCTTTACTGTTACTTCTGCATCGGGCAACCCGGATGGTATACAAGTGTATAGGGTGGATGAGCAACCCAATACGCTAAGCGGCAGTATAAGCCTTGGCGCAATGAATAAATATTTTGGCGTTTTCCAGGCAGGTGGCGTATCACCGCAATACAATGCTGTATATAATTATACCGGCAACGCAGATGTTACTGCAGGCAATGAAAGTGGGTTGGTATTGTATAAAAGAGCAGACAACGCCGTAACCACCTGGACAAATGGCGCTGCCACACTGGATATGAATGCAAATACTTTAAGCCTTGCCGGAGAAAGCACAGAATATATTTTGGGAATCAGCAGTACTTTGCCGCTGCACCTGCTTTCTTTTACTGCCACCAAACAAGACGCAAATGCGCTGCTGCAATGGCAAACAGCAGATGAAATCAATACATCACATTTTGAAATTGAACGCAGCAATGATGCACTTGCGTTTGACAGAATAGGCACTAAAACTGCTGCCAATAGCAGTGGTACACACAGCTATTCATTTACAGACAGCAAGCCAGTAAGCGGTATCAATTATTATCGCCTGAAGCAAGTGGATAAGGATGGCCGTTATACTTATAGCCCAACTGTAAAGCTGGTATTTGAAAGCAATGCCAGGGAACTGAATGTATACCCTAACCCCGCAAGAAATACAATTACAATAGCATATCCTGGCAACCAGAAAAAGTTAACGCTAACTATTTTTGATTTGGCTGGCAGACAAGTAATGAATAAAGAATTGAACAGCCAAAGCCTGTTGCACCTGGATGTATCCAACCTTACGGGAGGTGTGTATACACTAAGGCTGAACGATGGCGTAAAACAATCCTTCTCAAAGTTTGTGAAGTTGTAAAAGGAAAATTAATTTCTCCTGGTTCAGGTTTTACATGAACCAGGAGAAACTTTATTGACCTAGAATTGTTATCTGCGCTGTATTGTTTTGTTTGTTTAGTTCTGTAATATTGGGGCTTGTGCTTACAGTGATGTTGTAATAAGCTTTTGCAGATTTATCATACGCAAGTGTGCAGGTGTACACTTTGGTAAATGAAGCGCCGGCATTAATCATATCAGATGCAATAGAACTTAAAACAGTACCGCAACCGGCAATGCCCCCTGTATTCGATGGGTCTGTACTCACTTTGCCATCTAAACCAGCATCTCTTGCAGAAATGGCAGTGGTGCCAATATTTTTAACGGTGCATGATATTTGAATAACATTTTTGCTTTGCCCATTAACCATAACACTGCCCGTGTATCGCACATTCAGCGCAGTAATGGTAAGATCAGGAGCAAGCCCTGCTGATGCGTTATTAATATTTGACTGTTGAAGCACCACCGTATTCTTTTTTGCAGGAGTGTTGACATCAAGCTGTGGGTTTTTCTTGCCCAGGTTATTAAGAGTGCGCTGCCGCAAAGAATCTGTTTGGCAAAAAGATAATTGGCTAATAGCAATAAGGCCAATGGCCATGAATAAAAGCTGTTTCATGTTGTTGTTTTAGATAACGTAAAACTGCTATTAACATGGCACGCCAGCAATCCCGTAAAAACAGTATTTTTTGAAAAGCTGCGATAAAAATTGTTTTCAGTAATGTTGGGTGTTCTTAATTATGTGTGGGTATATTCTGAGAACTTAAGCCAATGGGGAATTGGGAAGTATAAACATGTCTGGTTTGACCCTTGATCTCACCCGGAAAGCTTCCTAGTTTTGCAAAACAGCTAACGCCGCGAAAATCCGCCCATACCGACCCCATGGAGCAATCATCCCCTCTACTATTTAGTCCTTCAACCAAAAAATATTTATATGCGCCAATTCCTATTAGTCTTAGCGGGCTCATTGCTGCTGGTTTCCCAGGCTAGCGGCCAGGCGAACATTTATCCTGTTAACCTGCAGCCCGGCCCTTGCGACAAGGCGGCCATTGATTTGCCCGGGAACTTTAAAAAAGTGGATGACTATACTTTTAATTATTGGGACAATAGTTTTGCACCTGCCATGACAAAGAGAACGGATGCTATGCTCTCTCTTATTAAGGAATGTTTTCCCGGTGCTAAAGGTTTTGAAAGCGATTACTACCGGGAAATGTTCAAAGGCAGTTATGCTAAAGAAGGTCCGCGTGAATATATTCTTACCAATAACTTTTTAATAATAGGCGGCACCTGCAAGCTAAATGCCAGTCAGCAACCGGATACAAAAGATTTTCGCCCGTCTACTGAAACTGATAACTGGCTCTATACCTATTTTAATTACCCCGGTACTTTTTTTGAATCTACAGAGAAACTGATGATACAGGGGCAAATGCATACCATTTATAAAACGCATGCTTATATTGGTCAATGGAAAGGTCATGCGCTGTTTGGCAGTCCGGAATTTATGAATGGAGAAGCATGGTCTACTACCGGTAATGTATGGTTGATGATTACAAGGGATACTGGTAAAGCCTACCTGCAAATAAACCGGCGCATGTACCTGCAGGCACTGCTGGATACTTATGATGATAACTACCAGCGTGACACGGCAGGGCAACACCTTAAAAGCCGGATACAGCAATACCTTGCCAGTCAGCCCATCGATTCGCTTAAGTTACCCATGTTGTTGTATACACACCGCGATTCAGATCCTGTTAATGATTGGTTTAATCCAAAAACAGCTAAAACACCTCCTTCCATGATGTTTGCGCCGCAGCATACGTATTGGCGCACTAATCAGGATGAGGCAGCACCACAAATGATAGTGCTACGCTTCCGATACGCCATGGGCCAGTGGAAAAACGTTGAGCTAAAAAAACGTTTTGAAAAGAATTTTCCATTAGAGAAACTGGCAGCAATGATAGATAAGTGAAAAAGGGTTCTATTGATTGAAAGCACTGCCGCCACCATCACAATTATTTTCAAGCAGTGTTATCTGCAATAATCAGCGTGACTAAACAAATCTCTACAACTTTCCTGCGTATGCAGGAGTCCTGGGTGTCGCAAATAATAATCGCTGTTAGTTTGAAGTGTTTGTTGGCGTTGCTTGCGGATTCTTATTTATAACCTTCCATAAAAAAATGAGCCCACATAGAAATGTGGGCTCCGCATTTTAACGTTTTACAACCAAAACTAACGATGTTCTCCTAACGCCATTGATTAAAGCATTATTGCTATTGCATGTGTTTTCGTTCAATAAATCTTGTTTACTAAAATAATTTGTCGTCTGGCTAAATGTTTTTATTTATATGCATTTTGCTATTGCAATTGATGCATCGTTTTAAATACTGTATTGATCAAAATCTTTTTTTCTTCCCATATAAAATTGCTGCTACGTAATTGCTCACGAAATGGATTGGTATTTGAAAAATATTGTTTGCAGAAAGCAGTGTCTTGTAAAAACACTCTGTACAAATGAAATTTTTATTGCTGTAGTTGCACAACTACATGTGTAGACTGACGATAAATTTATTTTCAGTGTATTACCATTTTGAATTAATGCTTTCCATGTACGGGAAGAAATTCATTGAATAAATTTTATAACTACCTGCTGATCAAACAAACAATTTTTGGCAATGAATTAGTGATGAAGGGCGTTATAATAAATCAATTTATGAAATCGTACTTCTACAAGACATGTGTGAAAGCTTTGATGGTAGCTTCTTTAATGGTGCAGGCAACGGTTGTTTCTGCCCAGTGTAACCAGAATTTTATTTACGGACTTACCAATGTGGGTAACATACAGCGTATAACTGTAAGCAATGGTACAGTTGCTGCTGCATTAAATCCTGCATTTACCGGCAATGCAGCAAATCTTTCAAATGCATTGGGGTATAGTCAGCTTAATGGTAAATATTATTTCTTTAAAAGAAACACCACCACCGCACCGCAAGAGTTTGTTTCCTTTGATCCTGCAACTAATCTTTATGCTGCTTTAGCTTCTGCACCCGTAGCTGCAGGAAGCAATGTAATTAACCTCGGTTGCATCAACAGTGCAGGCCTGGGTTATTATTGCCTGGATGCTTTTGGGACATTGTACTATTACTCCGTTAGTGCCAATACATGGACTACTATATGCAACAATATTAAAGATCAGTCTGGTGCTACACTCAATTCAATTATTGGAGCAGGTTCTTTAAACAGGTTTTATGGCGATATGGCTTTTGATGGTAAGGGTAATCTATGGATATTTATTTCAGGTGCTTCTGATTATGGTTTGTATAAAATTACCGGTCCGTTGCCAACAACAGCAACAGCTTCTATGACAGCCACCCAGGTTATTGCACCCAATACACCATCGCCCGCCGGTACATTTGGCGGCATGGCATTTAGTTATGATGGCAGCATGTACCTCGCCAGCAATTCACCCAGCAATAAGTTATATAAATTAAGTTCTGTTACCACTCTTACTTATATCGCCGATTTATCTAAAGATGGTATTGGTAATGATTCTACTTCCTGCAATTATCCGCTAACGGTACTTCCTTCCAGCTGGATAAAATTTACAGCAACGAATGGTACTAATAATAACGCAAACATCAGCTTCAGCATTTTACAACCTACCAATACAAATGGTTATGAGGTGGAGTATAGCACAGACGGTATCAAATGGGATGATGTTCACTTTGTAAATAAAAACGGAGACGAACTACCTTCTACTTACAATTATACCGTGAGCGGTCTTTCCGGAGAAACACAATACTTCCGGATACGTGAAACAGATTATGACGGCTCAACTCAATATTCTTCCATACAAAAATTAAATATTGCAGCGCCTGTTAGCATTAGCTTTTGGCCCAATCCTGTGCAAACAACATTAAAAGTAACCAGGAAAGGAGCATGCAATACTACTTCTCAGTTGATGGTTTTTGATCTTACCGGAAGAGAATTAAACAGTGTATTGCTAACAACCAGGGAGACTACTATAGCGGTAGATAAATGGAAACCGGGTACATACATTGTTGAAGTAAAACTGGTAAACGGTGAAACCATCAGCCAGAAAATAGTGAGGGAATAATTGTCTGAACCATGATTTGCATGATTGAAGGATTGCCATGACGTTTGCGTGGAAGTCCTTTAATCTTTTCATCTTTTAATCGTGGTTCAGACTTGTTTTTACCTTGTCAGCCACCTTTAGGCGACGCTTTTAATTTCTTTTCTAATGCTTGTATATCTTCTTTGTTGAGTATAAATTCGATGTTTTTAATTTTTGGATTCATGCGCTGCCTGTCAACACTTGCGTCATCTCCCTCAAATGTGATTTTATATGCCGCATATATTTTAATGTTGCCGGCTTTGTCTAACTGTGCAAAGATTTGTGTAAACCAAATCGCATTTTCATTTGGCTCATTGTCATACCAGTGGTCATTCATTGGAAAAGTCCAGAAGTTTTTTGGCAATAATTTCCTTACACTGTTAATGTTTTCTTTCAAATAATTTGAATCTATGTTATAATCTTTTGAAAAGTATGCGACCTTATTCGACGCTAAATCGGTTTTGCCATACACCCACCACTTGAAGAAACTGGTTTGCGAATTAAATGTCATCGTTCTTAATTCTTTGTTGCAATTTCTAAGTTGAAGTGTAGTTGTGTAAGGATATGTTTGTTTCTGCTCATCTTTAAGTGTTGGCAGAGGAAATCTTATGGTTTGTTCTCTTTGTTTTTTTAGTGTTAGCTTATCAATAGTTTCAAGCAACAAAACTTTTGAATTAATATTGTCGTCTTTGAACGATAAGTCTATTTGTAATGCCGTTCCTGTACTGTCAATATATCTAAATCTGAAAAGATTATACCCCGTTGGCCAAACAAGTGTTACATAACGTTTTGTTTCAGGAGTAAGTGTTTTAAATTCTTGATAGAATTTTATCAGTAAGTCATTAATCCGGGATTTCTGATTTTTTAGATAGCCGGGATCAAAATATTTATATATGCTATCAATATTATTTTTTTCTATGTTTTTTACGATAAAAGTAGCCAATCTTTCCTGGGCATTTTCGAGTCTATAATTGCTTTGAGTAAAAGAAGTTTTAAAAATGAGAATTGATAAAACGAACGCTAAAACTTTTTTCATATTAAATGTTCAATGGATTGTTTTGCAGGTAATGGTAATAGTCTTGCAGGGAAGGCTCAAATTTATGGTGTTATAAATATTATACTTCCCAAGCCGCCGAATTCCTTATTAACATGCAAAACTTAAATTCCCATGATTAACTAAAACAAGCACTTTTACACTTGTGTCACGCCCATTTAATTGGTGCGCTATCAATTTAGAATACTCTCAACCGGTATTTGGTTTGAATAACGTAAGCACTAACATAGTTAATAGTTATTCCGGCTTTTAAATTTTGTACACATTTGCTTACCCTTGCATAAAACTCTTTAATGGGTTAAAAAGTTTTAAACGGTTAAACTTAGCAGCGAATTGATCTGCTTTCAGTATTCAAAAGAAATCTAAATGCAATTGTAAAGACTACAATAAATGTTGTTGAGTATGTCTTGCAATTGTTCCTTAAAGAAAAATTCCCCTCTTCTATTTATTATAGACCAGTTGTTTGATTTCGCTTATCTGTACAACAGGTTGAATGTTCGTATAGTTCTTTATGTCGCCAAGGATGGCTTCCCTGTTTTGTGCAATGGCTTTGTTATATTCTGCAACATCGGTTACATAAAAATAACCTATGGCTACAAAAGGTGCTTTTTCGCCGGGGCCTCTGCCACCAATACCCTTATCAATCTCATACAATTTCATGTTTTTGCCCAGCAAACCAGCTACCATTGGCATGTGCTTTTTCTCATAGTAGTCCATGTCAAAAGTTTTTCCTTCACCGGCCGGGTACAGTACGGCCACTTTAAACATGCCGGGTTCCTGGAGAACTATGTTATTCGTTTGATTTGTTTTCCAGCTTATCAATGCTAAGAATGCAAGTAGGAGCAGGAGATAGTTGATTTTTGTAGTCATATCAGGTGGTTTTTAAGTCTGCCTGAAGTTAACTTTTTTTACCGGTTTAATCTTTTCGAAGCAATATTAGAAGGACGGAGTTTGCGCTGTTCCTTTACAATGTTTAAACAGGCTTATTTATGAAATTAGCCAAAGTGCTTACACGGTATTAATAAAATCTGTGAATCCGTGGCCAAAAACTTCCGGGCTTAGTTTGCCACAAAGTTCTTGGTAAAGCTGCCGGATATATTTACCTGGTGGTGAGATAGAGATGCACTGCCCGGCTCGTTATTATTGGAATTGTATTTTACTTCCGGGACTGTTCTTTTTTGCATGGCTGCGGCCTTTTTCTTCTTTGCACTTAAATATTTAAGCAGTCTTATCATATAGAAAAGAATGGTGGTTGAAAGATTTTACGGATAATAAGATTAACCGGTTGGCTTTTTGGTTGCAAGAATTTTGTTTATGAAGAAAAATTCCGGTTTACTAAAATATTGCCGGCGCAATCCGCCCTGGCTGTGGCATTTTGTACCCACTGCTATATTGGTAAAGCAGGAGGGGTATGGCAAGGTTTGTGGGGTAGATTTAGTTCACTAAAACGAACGATCATGATTACGAGATTCAGGCCAAGTGTTGAAAAAAACATCCAGGCAAAAACAATCAAAGTAGTGAAAAAAATAAGTGCTCCTGTTGATAAAGTTTGGAATGCATGGACAAAAGCTGAACAGCTTGATAAGTGGTGGGGGCCAAAGCCATGGCGTGCAGTAACAAAAAGCATGGATTTCAAGGAAGGAGGTTCGTGGCTATATAAAATGGCAGGCCCCAATGGCGAAGCGCAATGGGATAAAGTAGTATTTGAGCAAATCAATGCGCCAAATAGTTTCAGTGCCACAGATTTGTTTGTAGATGAAAACGGAAACAAGAGCGGTGATATGCCGAAAACGCATTGGCAGAATAAGTTTGTTTCTTCAACGGGCGGAACAACTATTGAATGTACCCTCAGCTTTGATAGCAAAGAGGATATGCAAAAGATTCTTGACACAGGCTTTGAGGAAGGCTTTTCCATAGGGCTTGAACAGTTAGAGGACTTAATTGCCGATGAATAGGCAATGCATGCATTGTCAATTAAAAGAATCAACATTAATTTATTTCAAAAAGATGGTTGCATTTCTGCAGCCATCTTTTTTTATGCTGATGTCCACAAACCCATTGTGTAAAAAGGGCTTTTCAATAAAATAAGTTATCCTTCTACTTTCGCAACGCCAGCCATATCTTTGCAGGCACTTGAAATACCGTTTACTATAGCCCGGCTTTAAATAAAAAACAATGAATTCAAAGGTTATTATTAATTACTCCAGGCTTACACCTGCTTTGTATTTATTGCCCGCAATATTGTTAATGGCTATCGCTGTATTTCTTTATATGCACGATGCTTTAAGTGCCGAGAAATATGTATTGGTTCAAAAGGATGCTTTTTATTCTATTAACCATCACCTGGGCCAGTATCCCAATACGCTGATTAACCTGACACAATTGGGAGATGCCTCCATTCTTTTATCTTTTCTTAGCATTTTCATTATTTATGCGCCTAAAATATGGGAGTCATTAATATCCGCATCCCTGGTTTCACTTGTATTTTCCAGCTCGTTGAAAAATATATTTTCAGTAGCAAGGCCAGCCGTAATGTTCGATAACAGTAGCTTTATTATTGTAGGAAGAACAGCAGTAGGTCATGCCAGCCTGCCATCAGGGCACTCTATCACGGTCTTTACAACACTGGCTGTTTTATTGTTTGCTTTTATGCCCGGAAAGCTGAAATATAAAATCCTGTGGGTTGTTTTTGCCGTGCTTGCGGGATTAATGATTGCATTTTCAAGAGTAGGGGTAGGGGCGCATTACCCGCTGGATGTTATTATTGGCAGTATAATAGGTTATATCTCGGGCGTTACAGGTATTTTTATCAGCCGGAAATATAAAATCTGGTCCTGGGTAAACAATAAGAAATACTATTTCATTTTTCTAGTGTTGATGTTGGTTTGTGCTGTTTCAATTGTCATTAAAATATTCAATGAAAACCTGTTCATATATTACCTGGCATTGATTAGCCTGATTGTTCCATTTTATAAAATGACTTATGCAGTTGTTAAAAAGTAACATAAAAATCATTCCCTTTGTTTTAGTAATAAGTGCACTCAATTTCTTATTCTTTCATTATCCTTTCTTCAAGTTTGTATTTAACAATGTTGATTATAAAAGCCTGAACGGGATCAATATCATTATCACTTTAATGATACTGATGGTGGTGGTGAACGCCTTTGTTTATTTCCTGATATTTTTCTTGTCGCGGGTAGTTGGAAAGTTTCTAGCAGTGTTGTTTTTTATTGGCAATGCAATAGCACTTTACTTTGTTAATACCTATCATGTTATTATTGATGAAACCATGATAGGCAATGTGCTGAACACCGATTATAAAGAAGCTACCAGTTTTTTCTCATTTAAATTGATACTGTACATTATTGTCTTTGGAATTCTTCCTTCCATTTATATCATCAGGGCTAAGATTATTAATGTAACGCTAAAGCGATTTTTGATAACCTTTTCTGTAACCCTGCTGTTGATTGCAACAGTTGCATTTATTAATGCCCGCAATTGGTTGTGGATTGATAAAAATTCAAAAACACTTGGAGGACTGGCTATGCCCTGGTGTTATTCTGTAAATATTTCACTGTTCTATGTACACAAGCACCAGGAAAATAAAAAGGAAATTTTATTGCCGGATGCTACGATAAAAAACAATGAGAAAAAAGTAGTGGTACTGGTTATAGGTGAATCTTCCCGAAGCCAGAATTATTCTTTGTATGGATACGAGAAAAACACCAATCCTTTTCTTTCCAAAACGCCTAACCTGTTTCATTTTAATGCTACCTCCTGCGCCACTTATACAACAGCGGGTGTAAAATGTATTTTAGAGCATACACATACCGATGATCTGTATGAAATTTTGCCTAATTATTTAAACAGGAATGGCGTAGACGTAGTCTGGAGAACTTCCAATTGGGGTGAACCGCCCATTCATATCAAAAATTATCAAACAGAAGATACACTGAAGAAAAAATGCAAAGGCGATGGATGCAATTACGATGAAATTCTTTTGACAGACTTAAAAGAACAGATAACATCGAGTACAAAAGATAAAGTATTGATAGTATTGCATACCAGCACAAGCCACGGACCTACTTACAGCAAAAAATATCCGCCTTCATTCGAGACTTTTAAACCCGTTTGCAACAGTGTTGAGCTTGCAAAGTGTTCTCATGATGAGCTTATAAATGCATACGACAATACCATTGTTTATACCGATTACATTTTGCATAATGTAATAGAGGATTTAAAACAACTGAAAGATTATAAAAGCACCATGATTTTTGTTTCAGACCATGGCGAGTCTTTAGGAGAAAAAAATCTTTACATGCATGGTTTGCCTGTGAGCCTTGCTCCTAAAGAGCAATATGAGATACCGTTTATTGTATGGCTATCTGATAACAGTGCAAGACAATTGAAGCCGAATACAACGCTATCGCAAAACAATGTGTTCCATAGCGTCTTAAATTTTTTAGATGTACAAAGTCCTGTTTATAATGAAGGGTTGAACATTTTCAAATAGAAATTAATACACAAATTTCTTCTACAGGAAACTTAAGCAGATGCATTTGCTTAATGGAATTGTTTTAATAAAACATTCGCTTTTTGTTGGGCCAGTTGCAGTGCCTGTACATTGTTATTGGCCCAAACTTCAATAGCTACAATACTATATGGTGTTTCCTTCCATTCGATAGGAGGGAGGTGAGCATCGCCGCCATCTGCAGCAATGGCTATATTATTTTTAAAACTTACTTTAAAGAGGATCATTAATAATTAGTATATCAATATTGTCTTAATGTCTTGGCAAATTAATTATAAAAAATGATGCCAAGTCAATACTTCGCGGTTACTTAATGATTTCATTAACATAATGTTGTTTTTTATTCCAAATTACTTTATCAATAAAAAAGTTCCTTTTAAAAATACACTGCCATTGTAATCATTCCCTGTAATAATATACACATAGGTTCCATTGTCTTGCATTTTATTATTTATCCTTCCGTCCCAGCCTGCATTAATGTCTGTTGTTGAAAAAACTCTTTTTCCCCATCTGTCATAAATGCTAAAATTTTTCAACTGCAAAGAAACATTTGGTGGTATCCTGTACATATCATTTCTGGTGTCGCCATTGGGAGAGAATGCTGTAGGCATTCTTAATTTCTGTTGAATTTTTATGATAGCAGTTGCCGTATCTGCGCAATTGCCCGCACTGGCAGCCCTTATGCTATACACAGCATTGCTTTGCAGCGGAATGGTTACCGGAGAAAGGTTATTTGCATTAATAAGACCCGCTGCGGGGGTCCATGTATAGCCTGCATAAGCACCATTAATAACAGCCTGCAACTGTACCTGGCTGCCCAAATTAACCACCGTGTCGGAAGGAGTTAGTTTTATCAGTGGAGGATTTTCTACTGATAATTTAATTGTGTTGGATGAAACAGGGGAAGTACAGCCATTGAGATCTGTAAGCATGCAATACACTTCATCGTTGTTAACCAGGTTGCTGTTATTGAAATAGGTGCTATTGTCACCAACATTTGTACCATTTAATTTCCATTGAATTAATGTTGAGATATTCCCATTTTGCAGATTTGCCTGGAAGTTTACTAATGTGCCAGCACAAATCTTATCAGATGAGGCAGTGATAGTAACCGAAGCGGTCAATGGATTGTTTACGTGCATCGTAATATTATTGGAAACAACCTTACCGCCTGTAATGCAGGGTAGAGAAGCAGGGGAAGTTACTTCACATGAAACAACATCTCCATCGGCCAATGAGGCATTGCTATAAGTTGTGGCATTTGTACCAGTATTGTTGTTATTCAGTTTCCACTGGTAAATAGTGCCTGTGGGCGTTTGCGAAGTAGTAGCAGTAAAAACCACATTGTCATTTTTGCAAATGGTTGTTTTACTGGTAGCAATTGAAACAGTTAATGCCTGAGACGTGCTTCCTGTTAATGTGATGATGTTGCTTTTTACTTTAGTGGTGCCAACGCATTGGGGATAGGGCAATGTACATTGGATCATATCACCCGGCTGCAGACCAGTGCCTGTCCATTGTGTACTGTCTGTGCCCACTACTGCGCCATTTTTTGTCCATACATAATAAGAACCAGCAACAGTATAATCAGCTGCAGCTGTAAATGTGATGGTGCCAGTACCGCAAATTTCTGTAGTTGGTGCAGTAATCGCAATTACAGGGTTACCGGTTGGAGCAGCACCTGCATGGGTGTATAATTTTCTTATGCGCAGGTTTTGGTTATCGCATATCAGCAAATCGCCCGCTTTATCAACAGCTAATCCAATAGGAGCCTTTAACGTAGCAGCAACCGCCAGCCCATTATCGCCACTAAAACCATTTACACCATTGCCTGCAACAGTATTGATTAGGCCTGTGTTTACATCTATCTTTCTTATTCGTGAGTCGTCATACTCCGATATGTATACATTGCCCGCAGCATCAACCATTACTCCACTGGGATCAAACAAGCTGGCATTAACAGCAGGCCCACCATCTCCACTGTATGAATAGCTATTATTACCGGCAATGGTATTGATAATGCCAGTTGCTGCATCTACTTTTCTTATACGACAGGAGTTGGAGGAAAGGCTTTCTGAAATATACAGGTTGCCAGTTGCATCAAGGCAAATGCTATTGGGATAAGGAATGCCTGCATTGGTTGCTGCTCCCCCGTCGCCACTATAACTTGCTACACCAATGCCTGCAACTGTAGATATAATGCCGGTTGCCGCGTTCACTTTTCTAATGCAGCTATTCCTGAAATCGGCAATAAAAATATTCCCGGCATCATCAATAGCGATATCTGCCGGAGTATTTATTCTGGCATTTGTGGCAGGGCTACCATCTCCACTATAACCGGCAATTCCATTTCCAGCAACAGTAGTTATAATTCCTGTGGCAGTGTTGATTTTTCTTATACGGTGACCACTGTATTCAGCAATATAAAGGTTCCCTTGTTTATCAGTCTTCACTGCCCTTGTAACCTGGAATAATGCATTAATAGCCGGGCCGCCATCACCTGAACTACCATAACTGTCTGAGCCTGCTATCATGGTAACGAGCCCTGTAGACCTGGAAAGTTTTTTAACAGCATTGCCACAAGTAAAAAATATATCCTCGTTGGGTGCTACGCAAACGCTCTGAGGGTAGCTTAGCGGAAGGCAAAGCGGGGCTGCATCATTTAGGTTGCAGGCACTTGAGCCATTGCCTATAATGGTAGTAATATATTGTGCATGGGAAAAACTGCATTGAGTAAGGATAACGAATAAAGCAATTGTCTTTAAATAATGGGGTCTCATTCTTGGTGATAATGCGTAAGCTGGCCATTCAAATTAGCCATAAACTTAAATGTTTCTGGCGGTAAAAGCAATTGGGTGTTTTTAAAGATAATAGTATGGATATAATCTTGTCTTGATAAGCGGTTTGTCGGGTCTGATCAAACTAATATTACCTGTTTGAGAAACACAGTTCATTCGCTATATAAATGAAGCGCCTTGTTTTTATATTCACTTATCTTCTATTGGGCTAAAAAATGAGGAAAGGCCTTGAAGGTGATTGGAAAAACTTTTTTTAGATCAACCCGCTTTTTATGGCTTTGCCAATAAGTGTGGCGGTGTTCTTCACCTCAAATTTTTCTAAAAGGCTTTTGCGATGAGTATTTACAGTGGGCATGCTGATAAAAAGTTTATCAGATATTTCTGCATTGGTAAGTCCTTCGGCAATTAACTGCAATACTTCTTTTTCACGACGGGTAATGAGTGGGCTGTTTTGCTTGGTTTCTCTTAGTGCAACCGCAGCTTCAAAACTGAAATAAGTTTTGCCTTTTTGCACTTCGCTGATTGCTTCTAACAATTCTTCTTTAGTAGCGTTTTTCAAAACATACCCTGATGCGCCATTGTCTATCATGTTGTTGATAATGGCCTGCTGGTTAAAAGTGCTTAACCCCAATACCAATACAGAAGGATACAATTCTTTTACTTCCTTGCACAATTCTGTACCATTTTTATCGGGTAGGTTTACATCCATGAGGATGATATCTGGTCGTTGTTGTTTTAGAAAACCAAGACAGGAGGCTGCGTTGGTGGCATGTCCCATCCATTCAATGTTCTTTTCATTCTGCAATAAAGAACGAATGCCTTCTATTACCATGTAATGGTCGTCTACTATAAAAATACCTGCTCTCATTAAATTGCAATTTCAATCATAACAGAAGTGCCTTTGCCAGGTGAAGATTGAATGTCAATCTTGCCTTTTAAAAACTCAACACGGTTTTGCATATTTTGCCAGCCGATGCCTTTGGCTTGTTTTAATATTGCTGTATCAAAGCCAATGCCATCATCTTCTACGGTAATAGCTAATAATTTTTCCTGTTCTGCCATGTGCACTTGTACCAAAATGTTCTTAGCGGCCGCATGTTTCATAGCATTGTTTACCAACTCCTGCACAATGCGGTAAATAGTAACGGATGTTGTTTGCAGTATTACTTCATTTCGCATGCCAACAGACTGATAGTTTACCTGCACAGCGCCGCTATTATTCATCTGGCTACAAAATTCTTTCAACGCAACATCCAGCCCATATTTTACCAACATCTCTGGCATCATATTATGTGCTACGCGGCGCATCTCCTGTATAGAACTATCCAGCATGTCCATGCTGCGTTCAAAAGCCTGGGCATTGTCTGGTGTTAAAATTAAATTCTCTTTTACATTACTTAAAGAAAATTTTATTCCGCTTAATATACCTCCCAGTCCATCGTGCAAGTCTTTTGCAAGGCGGGTGCGTTCCTGTTCTTCTCCTTTTAACACGGCCTCTGTTGCAGTAAGTTGCTTTTCGGTTTCAAGCTCGTCTATTCTGGTCTGTTGAAGTTTTTGTTTGTTTGTATAATTGCGATAACCTAGCAGCAGAATAATGAACAGCGCAAAGGCTGCAGCGGTTAAAAAATAATTGAGTGTATTTCTTTGTTTAAGCGCTGCCTGCTGCAATTTTATTTGTGCTTCTTTTTTCTCTGTTTCAAAATTGATTTCATTATCGGCAATAATTTTTTGGATGTCATTGTTTATTAAACTATCCCGCAATGACTCATACTCACTTTGATAATAGTAACCAAGATTTGCATCCTGCATTGCAAAAGAAAGATTTGAAAAATGCAGCAAGAGCCGCAAACCTTGCTGGCTATCGCTCATTTTTTTGGCAATGGAAAACGATGAATCTGCATATTGCTTTGCCAGGCCGTATTCTTTCTTCGATAAATAGTAAACCGACAAGCCCCAGAGAGATCTTCCTTCGCAATCTGTTAAAGCATATTTTCTTGATAACAATAAACAGGTGTCAGCATATGGCTTCATTTTCTCAAAATCTCTTTGCAACATGTATATATACCCGAAATTAAGTTTGGAAAGCACTACACCTTCTGCCTCATTCGCTTGTTCAAATATGGATAAACTATTGTTCAAATAATTACGGGCAGAGTCGTATTTTTTTAATAGGATATAGCTATAACCGGTATTTAGCGCTGCCATTGCAAGTAAGGTGGTAGCACCTGATTGCCTAAACTTTTCTACAGCTTTTGAGCCGTAATTAACAGCTTTTTGAAATTGACGCATTTCACCTGCAATCATTGCCAGGTAATAATAAGAATAGCCATCAACCTTTTCATTGCCAAACCGGTGTTCAAGAATAGATCTGCTTTGCTCAAAATATTTTATAGCGTTTATATTGTCGTGCAACAGCAGGCGTAAGTATCCAATTGAGTATAAGGTTAAACCTATTTTTGTTGAGTCATTTGTTTTTTTAGCCCATTCCAGCATCTCTGCGCTAAAGGAAACAGCGGAATCCTTTAATCCTTTCAGGTTTAAAACATCTAAATGATACCTGTAATAATTCCATATACCGTTTTCGTAATTAATTTTCTTGCTTAACGCAAGAGCATCCTGGTAATATTTATGTGCACTGTCGATATTATTATAAACGTACAACTGGCCTATCGCCAATTGCAATTTCGCCTTATTGGAATCTTCTTTTGATGCTTTCAACAGATGCAAAAGGCTGTCTTTAGTGCTTGCCTGTTGGGCCGCCAGCCAATAAAAGGAGAGTAGTAAAGTAACAGTTGCCAGAAGGGTTTTTCTCATCTCCTAAAATAATTTTCTTTTTACAAAAGAAGCAAATAGCGGCTTTATTTTTCCTCATTCTTTTTAATGATTTTTTGATCAAAGTCCTAAAAAATCATGTTTTTCAATGATTGCCCGGTTTTCAGCGGACTTCTACTTTTACGCTACCTAAAAACAACCATTCATGAAAGCGATCCTTGTTTCAATTGCAGTATTTGCGTTTACCAGTCTTCTTGCTCAAAATAACCAGATATACGGGAAGTTTACCAAAAGCGATGGCGCTGTTATTAAAGGTAGTTCCACAAAAAAAGGATATGAAAACCAGTTAATCATTACCGGTTATACTGGTGGCTCAGACAATAGCGCTGTTATTGAAATTGAAACGCCTATCAATACTTATGTAGCTGAGTTTAGAAATGCGATGAATGCAGCCAATACAGCCACTGCGGCTAAGCCGGTATTAGTGGCATCGCCCAGTAATGTTGCAACAGCATCTGCTGCAAAAGCAAACCTGGGTGAAAGAGCAACACAAACCATGACTTTGCCAGTGCAAAAACAGGCAACTATTGCCAGAGCAGAAATAACTGTAGCACTTACAAATCCCGAAGCTTTTTTAAAGCCTGCAACTAAAATAATATTAGAAGAAATAAAAGTTGAAAGCTGCACCGATAATGCCGCAACAGGCACTACTAAAATAAGACTAAGAGGCAGTCGTATTGGATGGTTATACTATAGTTATCCTGCCGGCGGTGGACAGGGCACTGCTACAAAATCTGGTTGGGACGTTGTTGCCAATAAAGCATGGACAGGATTTTAATTAAGTCATCAAGTCAATAATAAAATCAGTCTAATGAACAAACTGCGTTTACTAATAACACTGCTGTTTTTTGCAATGGGATCTTCTGCTCAGAAAAGCAATTTCGGTATTGTTGATTATACCGTTCCGGCAGGATATGAATTGGTGAATAACGACAATGTGCTTACTTACTTTAAGGAGAATAAAAGCACCGGTGCCTATTGCAATTTTTTTGTTTACAAGCCGATGGCCGGAAAAGGCAATACAGTGCAAAATTTTGATTGGGCATGGGACAACCTCATGCAAAAGCCTTTCAAATTTAACAGTGCAGCCAATAAACAATCGGAAGCCGTAGTAAAAGGATGGAAATTTATACTGGGAACAACAAAGTATGCTGACAACGGCGTTGCTACGCTGGCAATGCTTATCAGCTTTAGTGGTGAAAATAGTATGCAGAGTGTTTGCGTACTATCCAATTCTGATAACTATAAAAAAGATATTGAAGATTTTATAGCATCTGTGGATGTGACAAGAGATTGTAGTACTGCGTCAAACATGAAAACAGAAACAAAAAACGACGCTAAATCAAATTCAAACAATAATAAAACAAACCTCCCCGCTTCATTCAAAAACATTCAATATGAAGTTTGGGAATGCAATTGCCCTAATCTTGCCACCAATACACAGGTAATGACGAAACTAAATACAGTTGTGTTATCTCCGGATGGACAATACCTTACTTATATGCCTGAAAGTGGTTTGAATGGTATAACGCCTGCCAACAGCAATCAAACCGGGAGCTGGGGCAGTTTTACCAATAGTGGGAATATGCTAAGCTTTGTCAATAACAAATATGGCAGCAAGATGGAATTATACAAAATTTCTTCTACTGCAATGAGCCGTTATCCCAAAAGCACTTCGTCAATTTATAAAAAAGTGAAACCGGTAGATGGTTTGCTCTTTGAAGGAGCGTATTCACCTGAGCTGTCTTATTACAATGGTAAAACCGATATTATCTCAAAACAAATCGATCCCAACAAACGTCCTATTATATTTTTTAAAAAAGATGGCACGTATATTAACGAAGGTATTGCATTCAGCAATCTTACGCTGGGCGATGATTATGCAATAGGAAGAGGAACTTATGAGATTGTAAATTATTCGCTGATACTTACAACACAAAACGGTAAAAAATTGCAAGTAGCATTTACTCCTGTGTTGGATGCCAATCCTGCTGCGGTTGACAATGGCGGGTTCATTGTCAATAACAATTTGTTTTACAGGCTAAATAAAAATTTTATAGCCCATAATTAAGCCCTCATAACTAAACCCTCAAAAGTCAATTCAAACATGAAAGCAATATTATTTTCCCTCTTGGTTATTTTATGCTCAATAATTGCAAGTGCCCAGCAAAAGATTGATTCAGCTAAATTGGTAAAGCCGGTTATAAATAATGCAAGCCTGCCCGTTAAATTAGTAACAGCACCGATACAAGCAGTTACAACAACAAGTACTTCGCCGCAAAACAATAACAGCGCTACAACCACCACACAGCAGAAAAACACTGCACCGGGTTCTACTAATACAACAACACCTGCAAAAACTGATGCAGACTATTTCCTGTCTGTAGTAACCGCTACTTTTAAAACGGGTAATGACAATAAAGAATATCCTTCTGTATTGTCTGTATACGTTTATTGCGGTAATATGAATTCGGGCAATCATCATGGATTTTTGCTTTACGGATATCAAAACGAATTGCCCAAAAACAGCAGCATGCCTCTTGTGATTGAACAGATAAACACCCTAAGAAAATATGATGCAAAAGAAAATACTTTGGCAGCATACAAACAGTATGGGCTTAGGTTTTTTCTGAGCTATTTCGCAAATTTTAAACTGGATGCATGGAAGATTGAATCTATTTCCTTAAAACTGGAATTTAAAGATGCCGCTGGCAACCCGCATCCAACTATGGGGCAAAAGGTCATTTCCTTTTCAGATTCCAATCTCTGGATGGATGGGTTTGATAAAGTGGTTACTTTCTATAAAACTGATTCTTACTTCAATTCATTGCCGGTTAAGCAAAGCAGCTATAAAAATTTTTACGAGAACTAAATGCCTGATCGATTTGTCTGGTGCAGCATGCTGCTTGCATGATTGCCAAAAAGTAAAACAGGCTAAGGGAAAATAAAAAATCATCCTTTTTAATGATTGACCTGGCTTTTATATCGTCCTACTTTTATTCTGCAAATTTTAGGAATGAAAAAGCTAACCCTTATTACCTTAAACATGATTCTTGCTGCATCCGTTTTTGCCCAGAAACAAACCTATGATGTAGTTAATTATGTAGCGCCTAAAGGTTGGACAGGAAAACAAAGTAATAGCAATATTTCCTATTCACGTATTGATGGTGGAAGCTGGGGTCAGATAGCTATTTACCAGCACCGCAACAGTGAAGGAGATTTGCAGGCTGATTTTGATAAAGATTGGAATGAGATTATAGCTACAGGCAAAACAATTGCTGCTCCTGAAAAAAACGAACCCAAAACAGCAAATGGTTTCATGGTAATGAGCGGCAGTGGCGTATGGCAATACAATGGCGCCAATGTGGCAAGTGTGCTTACGGTGTATTCCAACCAAAAAATTTGTGTAGCCGTTTTATGCAATTCTACGGCTAAATCCTACCTAAAAGGTTATCAAAATCTTCTTGAGTCAATAGACATTAATGAAGCCGGTGGCGTTGAATCTTCCACGGCTGAAAATAATAGTACAGTACCATCAATTAAAACAACTATCACAGACAAAAAAAATATTTCTATTGTTGGTTTATGGACAGACTATCTTCTTGAAACAACGGGATATAATATTAACGGTATGCCGCAGTATACTGCAGGCTATCTCAGGAAAGAATATTCCTTTAATGCTGATGGAACTTACATTTTCCGAAATAAACAGTGGCTTACAAAAACAAAAGATATTTTATTCACTTACGAAGCAGGCACTTATGTAGTAAAGGGTGATCAATTGATCATTACACCTAAAACAGGTAAAAGTGGTTTTTGGGGAAAAACCAAAACCACGAAAGAATGGGGGCCATTGGTAAAAACTTCAGACTATAAACTGGAGAAAGTTAGTTACGCTTTCCAGGTAAAATATTTTTCAACATCAGACAGCTACAGCCTAAACCTTATTGCAAGCAAACCTACCGAGAGAGATGGTGGAAGATTTAATGCTGCCAATGATCCATATGAGTTTCATTATTTTTTACGGAAGCTGGAGTCTTTGGTTGATAACCCGCCAGGTTTCATAAAGTAAATAATCATAAATAAACTAATAACACTGCACACAGATTCAATCAAATATTTAATGCAATGAGAAAAATATTATTACTTATCACTGCAACATTGCTTATCGTATTTGCCAATGCGCAGAAGCCTTCCAAGGAACAAATGGAAGCCGACAGAAAGAAAATGGCAGAAGCTCAGAAGCAACTAGACGAGCAAAGAGCAAAGATGAATCCGCAAGCAAGAAAGATGATGGATAGTATGATGAATGCTATGGGTGTAGGACAAAAAATGAATAATGCCATCAGCCAGGTGAACAGCAATCAGTCAGTTCCAAGCGGTAGTATTGCAAATGGCCCTGTTCCTGCAAAAAATACAAAAGCAATTGCTGCTATTGCTGCTACACCTTCCAATGCGAATATGAACGGATTTATTGGCAATACCGGCAATGCAACTTTTGCTGCTGTGTTGCCTGCAGCAAAAAATAAAGCCAATGATATTTATAAAGATTTAAAAGGCAAAGGAGCAACTATCGATGAAATGGGTAATGCTGCCACAGCATTGTGGGCGGGTGGTCGTACACAGATTGCATTAAGCTTAATGGCAAAAGTGTGTAATGATGATGCCAATAACACAGACAACTTAAATAATTATGCAGCAATGCTAACGATGATGGGAGCACCTGAAATGGCGATACCTATTCTTAATAACTTAAATGGCCGGTTTAAAAAAAATAGCACCATACTTAACAATCTTGGCCAGGCATGGTTTGCTTTGGGTGATGCGGATAAGTCTCAAAAATATTTAGATACCACACTTGCATTGGCTGCATCACATCCGCAGGCAAACGAAACAATGTGCATGATTGCCGAAGGCAAAGGCAATAAAACAGCAGCCACTGCTGCAGCTAAAACTGCTTTCAAACAAGCTTATAGCAGCACAAGGGCAGATATGTTGAGTAAATTAGGCTATATACCCGGCGCAGGTGATTACAACAATTTCCCTTCGGCTAATAAAAGCGATGATCTGCTTAACCTTGGAGGCTTTGCTATGCCTGCTTTTCCAAAGTCTGTAGCAGAGTGCAAGGCGCTTGATCCGATATGGAAACAATTTCGGGCAGATATTGATCAACGTTTAAAACCATTGCAGAAAGCCGGTGAGGAATCCAATAAACAAATGCTGGCTCAATTAGAACAACAGCAAAAACAATTTATGGATGCAATGAACAGGACATTAGCAAATCCAAATTCTGTAAGCCAAAGTGAAGCA
Organism: Chitinophagaceae bacterium; assembly: GCA_047602295.1. Lineage (GTDB taxonomy): Bacteria > Bacteroidota > Bacteroidia > Chitinophagales > Chitinophagaceae > JACMLD01. The sequence goes on from JASGHP010000001.1 coordinate 2,203,972, forward strand.
ATGAAAATTATGGCAGTGCCTATGTATTCAGCGAAAATGAATGCCAGGGAAAATATTGTATTGCAAAACCTGCAACGGAAAAAACAAACCGCTGTTCAAAGCATTAAGGATTATATGAATGGTGAAGGCGGTGCTTTGAAGAAAAAGTATGACGATGCAATGATTGTTATCAATAAAAAAATGGCTGATGTAGGAGAAGGTGGCCACACTACACTGGGTATGATTTGCAGCGAATCTGTAAAAGCATCGGACGCATTTATAAAACCGTACAATACCAAATTAGAAGGACTTTATAATGATTACCTGGCTGCCGAAAAGCAACTGCTTAATGAAATGGCCTATTCATCGCTTTATAACACTTATCCTAAATTGTTACCTGGCATTAATGCAGGCTTGCAGGCGCAATGGTTGAGAGATTTAAGCTTAACGCAAAACGGTTTCAACTTTGCGAACATTACAAAATACGATTGTGTGGATGATGCAGAAGGTAAAGGGGGGCGGTTAACACAGTTCAAAGATCCTAATTGTACCATGAATAGTGAATTTGGCAGTGCCAGGCTTGGCTTTACCATGACACTTACCTGTACTGGCTTAACTACTACTGTTAATGCCGGTGTGATTAGTGGTACTTTAAACCAGGACCTTGACCATGCCGGTTTTGGTGATTCATTTAAGAATTGCACAATCAGCATTGGGCCTAAAGTAAGTGCAGGCGGCAAGTTGGGACCATTACAGGCAAGTGTAAGCGCAGGCGCTGGTGCAGATATTGAAATTGACAGAACTGGTGTTACAGATGTTGTGTTGACTGGAGGTGTAGAAGCTGCTGCGGGTGTTGGCCCTGTAGGTGCAAGTGCAGGTATGGAAGGGAGAATGAGCCTGAACAGTGGAGCGGGTTCATTAAACGGTACTGGCATTTTTAAATAATAAAAAAATCAGTTTATGACCCGGTTTTATTTGAGTATTTTATTTGGTGTCTTTTTTTGCAGCAGTTATGCGCAAGTAAAAACATCCAACGAAGTATTAAAAAAAATACAGCCTTTAAAAAAGGCGAATGCTTTTTTAAATGCAAAAGCAGCTTTTGAACTATATAAAAGAACAAGTAAAATACCTGATACGGTTGTTTCTATACCAACAGGTAATCCTACAGTATCCACTTTCAACTGGCCCCAAATGAAAGACGGTGATAATACCCTTTATTTTAACGGGCCAATACAGCATTTGAGCAGTGAAGAGGTACGGCTTACTAGCGGATCTGTGATATTGCAAATTCCAAACTGCCAGGCAGCAGGATTTTATCTCTTACAGATCAATGGTGCTTTTGTAAATGCCGGTAATATCGAGATGAAAGTAACCAACTTTGTTGGGATAAATGAGTATCCACAGCCACTTACTGCTGCATCAATGGCCGTATCGGCGCTTCAGCCAACAACTTTTGTAATAGGAGTAAAGCTGGCACAGGGAACGAATGGATTAGTTATCAGCAGTCCGAATACATCCGAGTATAATCCATGGTATTTCCAATCATTAAAGATTCAACCTTTACAATAATCAATTAAATTATACAAAGTGAAACAATGTTTAATTGCCTCTACGATGCTGTTGACAAGCATCGTATGTTTTTCTCAAGCAACAAAAAAAATAGCCGACCCGTTAACGCCCTGTGGCTCACGTGCAGAGGCAGATGCCATGCCCGGTATTTATACTGATCATAACAATACCAAATATGGATTTTTTTTAAAAGGGACAGCTGCCGAAAAAACCGCGATGATGAAAAACCTTATGGCAGTTGAGAAATTAGAAGAAGCGAGCCGCAATAATTTTAGACTTAACGGCTGTGTTGCCAGGGTAAGTTTTTCCCGGTCAGGCATTAGCGATTATAATAAAAATAGTTACACCGCTTATGGATACGATCTAAGCGTATATGCCTTGGTTTGCAATATTTCCCAACATGCAACCAAAATAGTAGATGAATACAGAACCGTATTTCGGGTAAATTTCAATCCATATATAATGCCGGGTGGCGTACATGCCGTAAGTACAGGAGAATTTTATATGAAGAATGGAAGTCCAACGTACGAAATTCCTATTGAAGCAAAAGCGGGTCCTAATTTTGAAAAAGATAAAAACAGCAATCCCAGCCATGTGTCGCAATATATTTCAGAAGCAACGCTAAGGGTTGGTCGCTCTGATAATTATAAAGATTTTCACGGTGATTTTTTAAAACTCAATAATGGTAACGGCTATGTTGAACACTGGGAAGGGGGCGCAAGATATGATAAGCACGGACCAGAGTCTTATCAATGGATAGACCGTCGCTATTTTCTCACCAAGCCAGGAGTGCCTTTATTGATTCCTGTTAGTCGCAAGCAATACCTGCAGGACATGTTGGAATATTTGGAAATAGAGAAAGCCAATTTTGAATACGACAATGCACAAAAAATTAAGAATATCGGCAACAACACATCTGACTTCGCCAAAAAAACATTGACAGCTTTGGAAGCTGATAAACTGGCCTATCCACAAATTTATGAAGCAAAAAAAGCAAAAGTAAACGATCTGTTAGCTAAACAAAAACCAGAATGGTTGCAAAAGCCGGCAGTGATAGATCAGGATAAATTGTTGAAAGATGCCAATAAAAGTTTAGATGCTTTGGGCAGGTTTTATGATGAGGAAGGTGAATATAAATGTGCGTTGTATGTTTTAAACCCAGCCTATTTTGTATCTAATAACGGGCAGGCTACAAAACCTTTGTTGATAGAAGTACAGTTTCGGTATGAGATCACTAAAGACTATAGCTACTCTTCACAGCTATTTAGTAATTGGGAAAAGAATTTTGATCTTAACGCGTTGAGAAAGATGATTGAGTAATAATTAAAAATCCTCTTTTTTAATGATACCATTAAAGCAATGAGACAATTAGTTTTACCGTGATAATTCTTAAAAATATTATTATGAAAAAAATAGTCTTCGTTGTCATCTTCATTAGCAGCATAGTAGCATCAAATGCACAGACTGAACCAAAGCTGATTAAAACACCTGTAAACGTTGCCCCCGCTTCCAATATAAAAAATATAGACGCTCAACCCATTAAAACAAAGATGATAGTTCCGGCGGATCCTCTTCCGGATATTATTATCACAAACATCAGCTTTTCGCCTAATACAGCTAATACCTACATTGTAAATTATACTTTAAAAAATGTAGGCACTGCTGCTGTAAAAAAAGGTTTATTGTCATTGCAAACTTATATAAACGGGGGTGCTTCTGGTGGTGGCAGCGCTACTTCGCTGGGAACAGAAGTAAATCAGTTGCTAAACCCGGGCGAATCCATTAGCAGTAAAAATACATTCAGCACTAACGGTATTGTAGTAGGACAAAACTATTCATTTCAACTTTCTGTAAACGGAACAAAAATAAATATTGGTATGCCGTCAGAAAAATGGGTTGGCCAGCAATTTACCGAATCGAATTATAACAATAATTCAATGCAGTCAACATTTACTATTCCCCCGCCACCACCAGCACCTGCAGATATATTGGTAACTATTACCAGCATAGAAAAAAGCCCGATGGATACATCGTTTGTTAGAATCTATTACACTTTAAAAAACATTGGCGCTACAGCTATTCCTTCAACTGCAACATTATCTCTGCAAAGTCGTGTAGAAGATACAGATAATGACCCGAACACTTTTTTGGGAACAGCCTGTTGTGGGCAACCTACAGGTGGAAACGCTTTGACTTCAGGTGATATTCCATACGCTCCGGGAGCCGTAAAAACATTGTACTATGATGCCAGGGTAGCTGGTGGATACTATTCTTCGTTACCTAAAATGACACTGTATAAATTTAATATTGTAATCAGCAATGATGGCAGCTATACAGAAGGCAACAATGATAATAATAAAAGCAGCCTAACGTATTTACTTAAATGAGGTGCTCATTACTTAACATTTTCCTACGCAAGCATAAAAATCTAGCAATGAAAAAAGTACTAACCATTTTAAGTGCTGTTTTATTTGTAACCGGACTTAAAGCACAAAAAGCAAATGTGCAGAAAGAAACAGTAAAACCGAAAGCAGATACACTGTTGAAGAACAGTGCGAATAAATCAATAAGTAAACCGGTTGAGCATAAAGATGCGAAAATTGCGCCGGCACTAAAGTACCAGCCGTTGGATAAAGTTGCACCGGAATCAAAAAAGTTGCAGAAACAAGCAGCTACCCAGCAATAACTAAAAATATGTTTTTCAACAGATCGGTATATCAACCAATAGATATAATTGTAAAAGAGAGTTCCCTTCATGGGCGGGGAGTGTTTGCAAGAAAGCATATCGGTAGGGGAATGTTGATTGAAGAAGCTCCTGCTGTTTTTCTGTCAGACGAAGAAAAAGAACAATTGCGTCATAGCGGGTTATTCAATTATTATTTTTTGGTAAATAATGCCACTCATCCGGCTGTATTTGGTTTTGGTTGCAGTTCATTTTACAATCACTCATCGCAAGCCAATGCCTTTTATACATTTTCACCAAAGAAAAATATCATTCGTTTTTATGCTTGTAAAAAGATAGTAGCCGGAGAAGAAATTACTATCAATTACAACGGACAACCAAACGATGACAGACCTGTGTATTTTCCTGTAGAAAAATAATGGAGCAGCAATTGTACATAAAAGAAGTAAAGGGCAAAGGCCGTGGTGTTTTTTGCACGGCAAAGATTCCAGCCGGGGAAATTATTGAAGTTTGCCCGGTAATTGTGGTGCCTGCAGATGATGCAGCTGCTATTCAAAACACCAGGCTTACAGACTACAGTTTCTATTTTAACCGCGAAGAAGAAACACTTTCATTAGTAATGGGCTTTGGCTCTGTCTATAATTATGCCCGCTATCCCAATGCTTTGTATGTATTGAACCCCAAACAGCAAATAATGATTTATACCGCCTATTGCGATATACCTGCACATACAGAGATTACTATCAACTACAGTGGAGAATATGGCCGCGACTACAGCAAATGGTTTACAGACAGGGCCATTGCTATTCTCTAAAAATCATCTTTTTTAACGATTGATTTTGCTTACTGCTCCAGCTATTTTTACAATACTAAATTGTAAAAAATGAAAACAATCATTCTTGCTACCGCAACGCTCTTTGTTTTAAACATCGCAAATGCGCAAACACTAAAAACAGATCAGCAAATAATGAAGCCTAATAAAGGCAACAATAATCAACCAACACTGGCAACTACTCTTACTGATGCTGATTATTTTTTGGCAGTTGCAAAAGTTACGCTTAAAACAGGTAAGGATAATAAAGAACTTAATTCGAAATTGCTTGTGAGAGTGTACCCAGCCGCTGGTACAGACAATTATCAAAAAGGCTATTTCCAGGATAATTATATGCCGGAATTAAAAACATGGAGTACAAAAGAATTCACCCTGCCAACAGCACCTGGTTTTGATCAATCCTTTAACAGCCTGGCGCATTATAAGCAAACCGGTGTAATGGTAGACATATTATACAATACTTTAGGCAATGGGCCTTTTTTTGGATTAGATGCCTGGAAGGTTGATGAAATAAGCGCCGTATTAGAGTTTAAAGATAAAAACGGAAACCCGCATCCCACCATGCCTTCAAAAACAATTTATTTTACTGATTCAAATATGTACCTCAGTTATTTGAATTGGCATTTGTTCTGTAAAACAAATCCGTACTTTAATACACTTACTCCTTTCATAACAAAGAGAGACAATTAAAAGTTAACAAATGCAACTGGCGGCAAAATCATTTCTGGTTATACTCTTAATATTGATATGTTTTTCCGGGTTTAGCCAGAAACAAAGTTTCGATGTTGTTTCTTTTGAAGTTCCTAAAAGCTGGCAGCAAAAACAGAACGATGCGGCTATTCAGTTATCAGCTATTGATAATAAAACCGGTGCTTACGCAATGGCTATTATTACCAAAGCAACAGCATCAACAGCCTCTGCCAGTGAAAACTTTACCAATCAGTGGAATGCTGCTATAAAAACCCAGGTACAATTAGACGGAGTTCCTGTTATGCAAGCTCCATCAAAAGGGAATGGTTGGGAAATTATAACAGGCAATGCCGGTTATACAGACAATGGCGTTAAAGGAAATGTAGCATTGATGTCTGCTACCGGTGGCGGACAAACCGTATCGGTAGTTATAATGACCAATACCAAACAATATGAAAAAGAATTGACTGGTTTTTTAAATTCATTAGAACTAAGCAAGCCATTGCAGAATGCAGGTAATGGAATTACTGCTGCGCCAAATGCTAACGGTGCAGGCTCATCGTCTCTTACAGGTTTGTGGGTGAATTACCAAAGTGAATCAAGCGGGTATATGAATGGTATGCCAATGCTTACCGCAGGATATTTCAGGCATGAATATCTTTTTAATGCAGATGGAACTTACATCTATCGTGCAAAAAATTGGTCAGCTTATATGAAAGAGGTCCTTTTTGTTTATGAAACAGGAACATGGTCTGTAAACGGCAATCGTCTTACAATCACCCCAAAAAAAGGAAACGGCGAATGGTGGAGTAAAGCGGCCAGTAATAAAACAAACGAATGGGGAAGCCGTATCAAAGCGTCTGCATACAAACTGGAAACCGTTACTTATACTTTTGATCTGCATTATTATTCGGGCAGCAAAGAAACAGCGCTGCTGCTTCAAAATAATCAGCCTACCGAAAGAGAGGGGAGAAGCAATAGTAACAATCAGCCTAATAACTGGAGTTACTCACCACGTGTAGCAAATGGTTCATTAATTGATAATCCACCGGGAACAAAGATCGGTTTTGAAAACAACACTGGTGGGTCTTCCGCAGTGCAGAAAAAAACAGTTGCAATAAATGATGCAGTTAGTAGCCCGCTGACAGGAAAAATATGGGAAGGGACATCGTCAGAAAAGTTTGTTGGTGCAGGTGCTTCTACTGGTTACAATACCGGCGGGTTTTCTACAGGGCAATATAAGTTCAACACTGATGGTACATACAGGTTTGTAAATGTTCGTGCATCGCATTATACAGATACCAAAACGTTGGAGTATGAAACCGGTAACTGGTCAATAAAAGGAGATCAACTTAATATAAACCCCGCAAAAGGTCAAAATGAAGAATGGAGCAAAATTGGAAAGACTTCCAACGGAAACAGTGATGTAGCCAATCGTGCCATTAATGAAACCTGGGGCAAGAAATTGAAGACAAATGCAAGGAAGCTTGAAGCCTATACTTATACTTTCAAGGTTGACAAAAACGGAAATAATATTGCACTTATTTTACAACGCAATAGCCGCACAGAAAGAGAAGGTGAAGGAAAAATTTCTTACTACAACGAGACTGCTCCTGATAAATCAGTAAAACTCCCAAACGAAATAAAATAATTGGTATAAACAATGATGAGATGAATTAGATTTGCAATGCTGTACAAATAGCATGAAGTCTTAGGTAAATCAATATCTGGAGCTAATCATAATGATAGACACGATCGTTTTAAAAGATTTGAAAGCTGTATATGAAGATGCCGCTATTCAAATAGCTGTACTTAAAGCAGAAAAGCTTTCTGATGTGCTATCTGAAACTTATATGGGAGAAATGCCGCCTATTGATATACATCATGAACTTTCTATAATGAATAATGGAGAAAAGAAAATAATAGAAGGCAATCTGATAGCAGGGTTCAGCAATATGAATAAAGACAAGCGTACAGCTATTATGCTAACTACACAATTTTCTTGTACCGATGCAATCTCTTCTTCCGCCGGTGATTTGCTCCACAAATTTTTGCTTTATCTCTACAACTGGCTAAAGCAATATATAAATGAACAGCAGTTGCTTGACAACGATGGTAAATTAATTGCTCTGGCAGACTTTTCCTTTCCACAAAACTATTTCAACAAACAACTCGCTAAAGCAGATAAAAAAGCAAATAGAAAATCAGGAATGGATAAATAAGATATACCGGTAAGCCTTATGCGTTTTTTATTTTTCAACCAGCATTAGTATTCCTATTGACCTTTGGTTGTGTCACTCACTTGTACATAATATCTTTTCTCTACTATCGCATCCTGTGCAACATGTTTTTTAGCCAATAGCCTCTCGTGGCTTAAAATGCAGACCTTACTGTATTTATGAGGATTTCTTATTGCTTCTTCTTATTATGCAATAGCATATACCTGGCCGTTTCAAATAAAGCTTCTGTATACATGCGGTTTACAGATTGTATTGAGTCTTTGTTGGCAATATTATTTTCAGGTTGATTAAAATTAGCCCAGCGCATTTTCTCCTGGCTGCCTTGCGGATTGCGGGTATAAAACCAATTGCCATTTACTACGCCCACATCTTTATTATTGGCATCATAAATAAATGCCAGGTTGCTTTTGCCACTATCTACTGCAAATTGTTTCACCAAGTCGCGGCCAAGTGTTGTGTTGGTATAATTTGTATTCGCCAGGCCCGCCAGTGTTGGCAATACATCCAGTTGAGAGGCCACACAATGCAGGCGTTGAGGTTTAATCAATGAAGGTGAATAAAAAAGCAATGGAACATGATTGCGGGTTAACCCGTCATCGCTCCAGCATGGTGGAAACATATTGCCGGCATTGCCGCCAATGCCATGATCGCCTACAAACATGAAGATGGTATTGCTGAAGTATTTTTCTTTTTTAGCGGCTTCAATAAAATCGCGGTAGCAGAAATCTGTAAATCTGAAAGCATTCAATTCATCATTGTTATCGAACCCGTATTTTTTTAAACTGTCATCTGGCAGGTTTACTTTTTTAAATTCTTTCAGGTCTTCTTCGGGAATGGTATAAGGGCGGTGATTATCGGCTGTTTGAATAATAGCAAAGAAAGGTGTGGTTTGTTCTTTCAATACATTATTCGATTCTCTGAAAAGGCTTCTGTCGCTAATGCCCCACACATCTACTTTAGAAGCCTTATAACTTTCTTCTTCATACATGTGCAGATCCTTAATATTATTAGTAAGCACACCTCTTATATTCGCCCAGCTTGCACTACCTCCCAAAAAATAAAATTTGTTGTAGCCATCAAAATCATTCACAATGCTATGTTGGTCTACCATTAATGGATTTCTGCTGGCTGTTTTATTCAATTCCACATCTGGCAAACCCGTAATAGTGGCCCACACACCACGAGCTGTACCATAAGAAGGGGTGAAGCAGTTATCAAAAAACAAACCTTGCTTGCACATTTCATTAAAGTAAGGCGTTGTATTTAGCGGATTGCCCCACATAGAACTTTTAAAAGCGCTGAAGGATTCGCAAATAACCAATACAATATTGGGTCTGCTATTTGTTGAGTCGGTTTTAACACCGTTTACAATTCTTTGGTAATTGAGTGTTGTAGAATCTGGCTGCGTTACGCCCAGATGTTGTGCCATAAAAGGATAATCCTTTTTTACTTTGGCAAGATTGAAGGAAGTAGAGCGAAAACTTAGTGAGCTAAAAAAAGACTGAAAAGGGTTTAGTGCAAGGTTTGCCTGAAAATCGCTACCAAGATCGAACGCATCGCTCCAGCGCAACGGGTATTGTCCCACACGTCCAAAAATTCCTACAGCACAAAGAAGAAATACAATAATGCCCAATACAATTCTTTTTGTTTTACTGCCCGTGTAATTTGTCTTGTTGATTTTTTTGTAAAACCTTTTTAAGATCCAGAAAAGAATTACAAATGCTATTATCATACCTAGCAATATTCTTATAACCGGGTAGGTTTGCCAAACCATAGCGCCTGAAATTTTTGCATCTTCCAGGAAGCTGAGAGCACTTGCATTGAGGCGTTGCAAAAGATAACGAAAATGCAAAAAGTCGAAAATATAGAAGACAACAAGCCAGATAAGAAAGAGCGAAACCATAAACAGGCTTATTTTTTTACCGCCATTGCGGGTAAAAGGGTGAAGCGAAGGAATTGAGCCAAGTAAAAGTATTAGCAAGCAAAGCACACCTACTTCTCTTGCATCAAACCTGAAGCCCAGCCAGAAAGATGACAATGCATGGCCAAAGGTAAGTTCCGGAGGGGCAAAGTAGGTAAACGCAACCAGGCGCAACAGGAACATCAGCACAAAAAAGAAAACGGCCACGGTAAAAATCCAGCGAAAAAGGCGGGGAAGACTTTGCATAACATTAAAATAGGTTGCAAATTACTTTAAAATCAATAGTCAATTTTACTGATTACTTTTGCAGCATGTTTTTTTTACAAACTACGGCTGGCTGGTTTTCTGTTATAGAGCCAATTGACAGAAAACTTTTCTTTTTTGTTAACAATGGCATGGCGAATGGATTTTTTGATACGCTGATGCCCTTTATGCGTGAGTCAACCCTTTGGGTACCGCTCTATCTTTTTTTACTGGTTTTTGCTGCTGTTAATTTTGGAAAGCGTGGCTGGCTTTGGATGTTGTTCCTTATTTGCACGGTTGCACTTTGCGATTTGGTAAGCAGTCATCTCATTAAAGATCATATTTTCAGGCTAAGGCCCTGCCAAAACCCGGATTTTGCCAGCCAGATTCGCATATTGGTAAATTACTGCCCGCGCAGCTCCAGCTTCACTTCTTCACATGCCGCCAACCATTTTGGGCTGGCAATGTTTATAGTTGCTACACTAAAACCTTATACTTCGCGTTGGATAAACCTGTTTTTTGCCTGGGCCGCCCTTATTTGCCTTGCGCAAGTATATGTTGGGGTGCATTACCCGTTTGATGTACTTAGTGGAGGGTTAATAGGAGCCGGTTTAGGTTATATTATTGCGTTATTTTTCAATAATTACGCAGGATTAATTAGTTTACAAAATAAAAGCGCCTGATGGCAGATATATTTATACTTCTTGCACTCATTTTTTTGAATGGTTTATTTGTAATGTCTGAAATAGCGCTGGTTTCTGCAAGAAAATCAAGATTGGAAAACCTGGCTTCAAAAGGCGATGCCCATGCAAGGGTGGCGCTGGATTTGGCCAATAACCCCGACCTCTTTTTATCTGCTGCACAGATAGGAATTACTTTGATAGCGATCTTAACGGGTGTGTATTCAGGAGAACGTTTTGGTATGTACCTGAAACCCGTTGTAGAAAAAATAGACCTGTTTAAACCGTACGCAGGCACTATTGCCACTACTATTATAGTTATAATTGTCACTTTTCTTTCTATCATTTTTGGTGAACTAATACCCAAGCGCATTGGCTTGCAAAAAGCAGAAAGGATTGCCCGTATGGTAGCAAGGCCAATGATATTTTTTGCAACGCTTACACACCCCATTGTTTGGATATTGAACAAAACCAGCAATTTTTTCTTCAGCATATTTAACCTGAAAGGGCCAAAAGACGAATCTGTAACAGAAGATGAAATAAAAGCAATCATCAGTGAAGGCACAGAGCAAGGCACTATTGAAGAAGCAGAACAGGAAATTATTGAAAGAGTTTTTCACCTGGGCGATAGAAACATTACTTCATTAATGACACACAGAAGTGATATTACCTGGTTTGAGTTGAATGATAACGAAGATGCTATCCGCGATAAAATAGACAAAGAACCACATTCAGTATATCCAATTTGCGATGGCGATATAGATAATATAAAAGGTATTGTTTCTATTAAAGATTTGTATGTAACTCCAGATGATACACCTTTTAAAGATATTATGAAACCGGCTTTGTTTGTACCGGAGAATAATACTGCTTACCAGGTGTTGGAAAAGTTCAGGGAGTTAAAAGCGCATTGTTGTTTTGTTGTGGATGAATACGGCAGCATGCTGGGGTTGATTACACTTAATGATATATTGGAAGCATTAATTGGTGACATACCTGAACCCAATATACCTGATTACGAAATCACAGAAAGAGAAGATGGCACTTACCTGGTAGACGGGCAAATACCTTTTTATGATTTTCTTACCCGTTTTGAAAAAACAGAATGGATGAATGAAGGCGAGCACGATTTTGATACGCTTGCCGGCTTTATACTGCATGAATTAGAACACATTCCGCATACAGGCGAAAAATTTACCTGGCGCATTTTTGATTTTGAAATTATAGACATGGATGCGCAACGTATAGACAAAGTGCTGGTAAAAATAAAGGCAGAGGCAAATGCAAATGTTGAAGACGCTTCCTGATTTCTTTTACGCCAATTATCCCCCCGTTAAATTATTGCTCAAAGTCAATTAACATTTTCCTAGTAGATCCTTCCCATTCTGGTACAATGTTTGAAAAAACGGCTGCGGCTTGGTTATTTTACCAGGCCATCAACCGGAAATATACTTATCTGTATTCCAAAAAACACTATTTAAGTTATCTGGCATGATTATAGAAAATAATCTCATTCTTGATCCGTTTTTAAAATAAATCCAAAAACCTATGAGAACTGTTCAACGGTTTGCCTTTGCATGCTGCATTGCAGCTACTATTTTCAGCAGTTGTAAAAAAGACAACAGCCTGTCTGCCGCACAGGTTGCAGACAATCTTCCCGAAACGGCACCCGCAGTGCAAACAGCGGTTACTGCTAATATAACCAGCAGGATAGGCGGTTTTTATAAAGCATTGCCTGCACGTTATGATTCCACTACAAAAAAATACCCGCTTCTTATTTTTCTTCATGGGGTAGGAGAGCTTGGCAACGGCACATCAGATTTGCCACGTTTGCTAAACAATGCTGTACCAAGGTTATTGAACCAGAAAACATTTCCTGCACAGTTTACAGTTAATGGCGCTAATTATTCTTTCATTGTTATCAATCCACAATTTAAAGAATGGCCTCAGGCTACAGATGTAAATGCCATGATTGATTATGCAGTGGCAAATTATCGCGTAGACCAATCACGTATTTATGTTGCTGGTCTTAGTATGGGCGGAGGCAATACCTGGGATTATGCTGTTGCATACGCCAATCGTATTGCTGCTATCGTTCCTATTTGCGGCGCTTCATGGCCTTCCAAAGATCAACTGGGCAATATTGCAAAAGCCAATCTGCCTGTTTGGGCTTTTCATAACAATGATGATGGCACTGTAGGCGTAAATACTACTATCAGCAATGTAGACAATATAAATTCTTTCAACCCTGCTATTCCTGCTAAGAAAACCATTTGGCCTTATGGAGGGCATGATGCGTGGACAAAGGCAACTAATCCGGCTACTAAGGAATGCGATGGCAAGAATATGTACGAATGGATGCTGCAATATAAAAGAGACTTGAAGCAATAATATTCACCTATGAAAACCACAAAAGGAAGTCCCCGGTATTGACCGGGGATTTTTTTATGACATACAGTTTCTGATTGAGTAATGAATTATGAGTTTTAGTGCGCAAACCCAATACCTGATTTTACATTGAAATAAGAGAATGCCCGTAGAAAAAACGTTTTCGTATAACTGCGGCGTATTAAAACAGCAGGCATATTGTAAATTTTACCTCCTGTTGTTTGGAAAACAACGATATACATCAAATCAGCTTATTGATTTTTGGAATTATTTTCCAGCAAAGGGAAGAAAAGCTGCTTTTTATTACATCTTTTTATTGATAAACAAGGTGATAGTTATTGGCATTGCAATTGAATAGGTATAGGGCAGAATAAATCACCCTAATGAAAACAATACCTTTTATCCTTAAGCCTTTCATCGCAATTTTACTATTGGTAGTTGTAATGCAGACAATGGTAAAAGCGCAGTCGTCTGATCCTGTTATACAGACAAATATTACCAGCAGCCAGGTTATATATGCTAACATGGCGGTAGGCAAATCTGTTACGGTGTCTTCTACAGATAATGCTTCTCATCCTGCCAGTTATGCTGTAGATGGAAACGCTTCAACACGTTTTGCTACCAGTTATAATGATAACGAATGGCTGATAATAGATTTAGGTAAAACGTATCTCTTAAATAATGTAACATTTTTGTGGGATAAAGCATATGGTAAAGATTTTACTTTGCTGTTTTCAAACAATGGCAGCTTTACAGATCTTTATAGCGATAGTGTGCAAATAAAAAACCATGTACTAAGTGCTGCGGTATTGGCAAATGGTGATGTTATTAATCTTAAAAGCAACACACAGGCCCGTTATGTAAAAATGCAGGGCATTCACAGTGCAACAAGCAACGGATATTCTATTTTTGAAATGCAGGTGTTTGGTACTACTTCATCTACTGGTTTGTTCCCGGTTTCTGTTAGTAACTTAACCGTTACTCCAATAGATAATGGTGCAAGACTGGATTGGAATACAGTTACTGAATATAACAATGCAGGTTTTTCTATTGAGCGCAGTAGTGATGCAGTTAACTTCACAGCAGTAGGTTGGGTGAATGCAAAGAATGGCGGAACAGTAGCAACACGTTATACATTTACAGATAAATTGGCTGTAGGTAAAAATTATTACAGGCTAAAACAAACCTGGTTGGATGGTAAAATAGGTTATTCAAATGTGCTGGTAGTAAATGCAAATGGTAAAACCAATATCAGCACGTATCCTGTGCCTGCTACAGACCATGTTGTAGTAGAATATGCGGGTGTGGCTGGAGAAAATATCAGTATGGCTTTGTTTAACGCAAACGGGATGCCGGTGTATAATAATAAGCTTGTAGCACAAGGTGGCACGCAAACCATTGTAATCAACAGAACAGCTTCTATGTCGCCTGGCAAATATTTTTTAGTATTGCAATCCTCTAACAGCAATCACTACACAGAAAAAATAATTCTGCAATAGATCAAAATTTTCAACCTAAAATACAGAGGCGCCCCAAAGGCGCCTTTTTCATTTTGCGGTGAATTTAAAACCAGTTTTGCCAACCTAGGCCTTAGCAATATTCTTAGGTATGTTTTTTGAAAAGGAATATTAATAGAAATTAATACTGCTTTTTGGAATGCTTAGGTTTAAATTGCAGGTGGTTTACCCAATCCTTTAAAATCTATCAAAATGTTCCCTCCGCAAAAATTGTTAAAACTAACCTCGGCCTTTATAATGATGCTATTGCTGCATATGCAAAGCATGGCACAAACAAAATGGCCAAAAGAAGTATCGGCATCAGATGGAAGCCGGATTACAGTATACGAACCACAACCAGAAAAATATGACGGCAACAGCATGTATGCACGTGCAGCGGTATCCATTGTAAAAAAATCAGGTGATGAACCGGTTTTTGGTGTGATGTGGTTCAATGCGGTTTTATCTGCTGACAGCCGTATTGCAACGATTAGATCGCTGAATATTACGCAGTCGAAATTTGCAGATGATGATGATGCCAGTAAAGCAACTTTGCAACAGGCCGTAGAAAAGGAATTGCCTGCTATGAATATCGAGTTTGAGGTTAGCCGTTTGCAATCTTTGTCTGCAGAAGAAAGAGAAGAAACCGGCGCGGATTTGAAAAATGATGCACCCAATATTTATTACCGTAATAAGCCTACTACTTTAATTGTTTTGGATGGAGAACCGGTTGAGCAAACTGACGATGATTTAAAAATGACAAGAGTAGTAAACTCTCCTTACCTCATTGTTAAAAACCCGGATGACAAAAGATACTATCTCTATGGAGGAAGTTTCTGGTATAGTTCTCCCCGTGTAAAAGACGGATGGGTAAATGTAAAAAGCCTTCCCTCTAAAATAAAAGCAGTAGATGCAGTAATGAAGGAAGAAGAGAAAAAAGATACTGCGCAAAGCCAAAACAAATTTACAACGCCAACAGATATATTGGTAAGCACAGAACCTGCAGAGTTGATACAAACAGAAGGAGACCCCACTTACCAGGCAGTAGAAGGCTCTACTTTGTTGTATGTAAACAACAGCCTGGATGAAATTTTTAAGGATGTAGACAACCAGCAAAATTATATTCTTATTGCAGGTCGTTGGTATAGTAGTCCATCACTTAATGGCCCCTGGCAGTATGTAGCTTCTGATGCATTGCCTTCATCATTTGGCAATATACCAGCAGGCTCAGAAAAAGATGGTGTGCTTGCAAGTGTAGCTGGTACAGATGAAGCGAACGAAGCATTGATAGATGCAAGAATTCCACAAACAGCCAAAGTAGATCGCAGCACTGCTACCTGCCAGGTAGATTATGATGGTGATCCGCGTTTTGTGCCCATAGAAAATACCAACCTGCAGTTGGCAGAAAATGCCAGCCTTACTGTGATGCTGGCGCCCAATAATCAATATTACGCATTGGAAAACGGTGTGTGGTTTATCAGTGGAAGCCCGAACGGTCCATGGCAGGTTGCCAACGAGCGGCCTTCAGATGTAGAGAAAATCCCGGTAAGCAACAGCGCCTACAATGCCCGCTACGTATATGTGTACCAAAGCACGCCGCAATATGTATACGTTGGCTACACGCCGGGTTATATGGGCAATTATATATGCCGCCGCACTATTGTGTGGGGAACAGGATGGCGCTATCGCCCGTGGTATGGTCGTCATTATTGGCCACGCCCATACACCTGGGGTTTTGGTATGCATTATAATCCCTGGGTAGGGTGGAGCATCAGTTTTGGTCTTGGATTTAATAATCCCTGGTACCGCTATCGTAATGTACATGTATGGGGCTGTGGCTGGTTTGGGCCACCCAGGTTTCGCCCGCCATACAGACCCTGGGGTTGGAATGGAGGCTATTATGGCAACCGCCCAATAGGCAATCGTCCTATTTTCAGGCCTAATGTAACGTATAACCGTCCGGCAAACTGGAATCGTTCACAACCGATAAGTCAAAGACCTATTAATATATATGATAGGAGGAGGGATGTAGTAACAAGGCCAGTTGTGCAACGCCCTATTGGAAGACCGGGAGGAGATTATAGTAATGGTAACCGCCCCGGCCGGCCTGGTGATAACGGCAATGTAAACCGCCCGGGAAGACCAGGTGGAGACAATGGAAATAACAGGCCTATTACAAGACCAAATCCAGGCGATAACAACAATCGTCCCGGCCGACCTGGCGGTGATAATAATAATAATCGCCCCATAACAAGACCCGGCAACCCTGGCGATAACAATAGCAACCGGCCTATTACACGACCTGTTAACCCGGGAAATGACAATAATAATAGACCCGTTACAAGACCCGGCAACCCGGACAATAATAGCAACCGCCCCATAACAAGGCCCGTAAATCCTGGGGATAATAATAACAGGCCGGTTACACGCCCTGTCAATCCGGGAAATGATAACAATAACCGCCCGGTTACCCGCCCAATCACTACCAGGCCGGTTACCCAACCTGACGTGAACAGGCCTGCACCTGCAACAAGACCGGTTACACGCCCTGTTCAACAGCAGCAACCTGTAAGCAGGCCAGAGCAAAGACCTGTAGCAAGGCCGGTGCAACAACCAAATAACGGACAGAGCAGACCGGTAGCCCGCCCGGGTGGAGATAGAAGAAGAGATAATTAGGGGGTTGATTGATCAGCTTGAAATTGATTCAATGCATTCAAAATAAAAAAGAAGACGGACTAGATAGTCCGTCTTCTTTTTTTATGCAGCTTATATGCTTTAGTATTTTAATAGTTCATCAACCGATCAGCTAACAAACTACCTCGTCCATTTTTCTAATTCATCAGCCACTTTCCTGTCGTTGCTTAACCGGGGCACTTTGTTTTGTCCGCCAAGTTTGCCAATGCTCTTCATATATTCTATGAAACCATTTTTCTGCACGGGTTTTATTTGCAATTGTTGCAAAATATTACCTGTTATAAGATCGTCATAATAAATATTTTTCTTGCGCAGGTTATTATCTACTTTCTCTGCAAACTCTGTAATGCTTACCGGTGGGTTTTCAAATTCAACAAACCACTCGTGAAAACTTTTACCACCACTTTGCTGAATCATTGGCGCTACAGTAAATTCTGTAATGCTTACATTTTCTTCCTGTGCAGCTTTCATTAAACTGTACTCTACTTCTTCGCCAATTACATGTTCTCCAAAAGCAGAAATAAAATGTTTGATGCGACCAGTAACAACAATGCGATAAGGATTGGTAGAAAGAAATTTAACAGTGTCGCCCAGGTTGTATCCCCAAAGCCCAGCATTATTATTAATAAGCATCGCATAGTTCTCACCCACTTGCACATCTTTCAGGCTTAAGCGGGTAGGGTTGGCTGTTAGTATTTCTGAAGCGGGTACAAACTCAAAGAAAATACCGCTGTTGGTATTTAATAACAATCCTTCTTTGTCTTGCGAATCCTGGAAAGCAAAAAAACCTTCAGAAGCCGGAAAGGTTTCTATGGTATCAATCTTTTTACCAACGCTGTTAAACAGTTTTGCTTTGTATGGCTCAAAGTTTACACCGCCATGCACCAGCACAGAGAGGTTGGGGAAAATATCTTTAATGGGCTTATTGGTTATTTGTATCAAGCGGTCAAAATACATCTGCATCCACGGTGGTATGCCACTGATGAGCGTCATATCCTGGTTAAGGGTTTCTTCCACAATTTTATCCAGCTTTGTTTCCCACTCTTCAATGCAATTGGTTTCATAACTAGGCAATTGATTGGTGCGCAGGTAGCGTGGTATATGGTGGTTTACAATACCGCTTAACCTGCCGGTAGGTATGCCGGCTACCCGTTCAAGCTCCGGCGAGCCTGAAAGAAAAATCATTTTGCCATCCGCAAATTTGTGGTTGCCGCTTTCTGCCATATAGCAAAGCAGCGCATTGCGGGCTGTATTAATATGATTTGGGATGGAGTCGCTGGTGATGGGTATATATTTAATACCACTGGTAGTGCCCGATGTTTTTGCCAGGTAGATGGGCTGACCTTTCCAGAGCACATTGTGTTTCCCCTCCTTAATCTGGTCTATATAAGGCTTGTACTGCTCGTAATCTCTTATGGGGACGGCCTGCCTGAATTCTTCATGGGTTTTTACCTCTTTCAGGCGGTGATCTGCGCCAAAAATGGTTTTTGAGCCTGTTTTTAGCAAATCCTGGAAGATTTTTTGCTGGTCTTCCACAGCATTTGCCATATCTTTTTTAACCTGTCGGTAGACGTATGAAGCAAAGGGCTTGGCAAGAAAAGACTTGACTTTCATAGTTCTTACGTTATTGGAGGGCAAAGATAAACTGATAGAACGGTAGAAAGCATGTAATTATGTGCTAAATAATTGAATTTTATGTTTGCCCGTATTGAAAATAGCCTTACTTTTGCACTCCTTAAATCGGAATATTATGTTCGCAGTTGTAAAAATAGCCGGTCAGCAATTTAAAGTAGAAAATGGACAAACACTTTTTGTTCCGCGTGTTGATGGCGCTAATGGAGACAAAGTAGAGTTTTCTGACGTGTTGCTTACTGATAGCGATGGTAAAGTAAATGCAGGTGCTGCATTGAAAGCAAGTGTAAAAGCTGAAATACTTGGTCAGGTTAAAGGTGATAAAGTAATCGCTTTTAAAATGAAAAGAAGAAAAGGTTTCCGCAAGAAAACTGGTCATCGTACACAGTACACTAAAATCAAAATTGAAAGCATTGCTTAATTAACAATTGTACAACAAGAGTTAATAGCACTTAGTAATTACAACAAATTAAAAATTTCTTCTCATGGCACATAAAAAAGGCGAAGGCAGTGTAAAGAACGGTCGTGATTCGCAAAGCAAAAGACTTGGTGTAAAAATTTATGGTGGACAACCTGCAATCTCAGGCAACATCATCGTTCGCCAACGCGGAACAGTTTATCATCCTGGTAAAAATGTTGGTGTAGGAAAAGACTATACTTTGTTTGCATTATCAGATGGCCTTGTAGAATTTAAAAAAACTCGCGGCAATAAAACAGTAGTATCTGTTAATGCTGCTGAAGCTGTTGCTTAGAAAAAATTTAATTAAATACCAAAAAAATTTTGGTATTCTAAAAGAAGTTTATACTTTTAACTTCGTTAAATTCTTTTACTAACCATTTAAATTCAAAAAACATGGCAACTGCAAAGAAAGCCGCAAAGAAAAAAGCTGCACCTAAGAAAAAAGCAGCAGTAAAAAAAGCTGCTCCTAAAAAGAAAGCAGCAAAAAAAGCAGCTCCTAAAAAGAAAGCTGCTAAGAAGAAATAAGCTTCTTCAAAATTATCAAATACAAAGTCCCGGTTTTTTACCGGGGCTTTTTTTTGTGCCCTGTATAAGTCAAAAATAAAAATTCAAAAGTCAAAATGGAGAATGCTTAATATGTTTGCGTATTATCCTGCAGGGGAATTGCTTTTTGTTTTGAATTTCTATGGGCCACGGATTCACAGATTTTGTGGTTGAAAGGAGAATTAGCGAGTTAATTGATAGGATTGTCAAAGTGTAACTTCAAATAAAGATCAGCACAGAAGGTTTGTTACGAAACTTATAAGCAGTTAGTGGGTAAGATTTTTTACTTTTTACTTTTGAATTTTGACTTAACATATGAAAGACAATAGTTTCATTGCAGATCAGTTTTCATTGCTTTCCAAATTAATGGATATACATGGCGCTAATTCTTTTAAAGCAAGATCGTATTCCATTGCTGCTTTTCATATAGAACAGTTGCCGCAGCAACTTTCGGATACGCCCGTAGACAAAATTGCTTCACTTAAAGGCATTGGTGATTCTGCTTCCAAAAAAATTCAGGAGATACTTGAAACAGGCAAATTGCAGGTATTGGAAGAACTAATCCATGCTACACCGGTTGGTGTATTGGAGATGTTAAACATAAAAGGCTTAGGTCCAAAAAAGATAACTACTGTCTGGAAAGAGATGGAGATAGAAAGCCTTGGTGAATTATTATATGCATGCGATGAAAATCGCTTGCTTCTTTACAAAGGCTTTGGTGAAAAAACACAAAAAAGCATACAGGAAGCTATTGAGTACTACATGCAAAACCAGGGAAGCTTTTTGTATGCAGAAGTGGTGGCAATGTTTCCAGCAGTAAAAGGTTATTTAGAAAAATGTTTTACGGCAGATGCTGTGGCGGTTACCGGAGCATATCGCCGCCAGGATCTTACATTGGATGAACTGGAATTTGTAATTGCAAAAAACAATGCAGCAGTAAAGCCAGCTTTTCAAACAGCACAACCGCCAGAATTATTAGAAGAAAAAGATGATCTGCTGGTATATAAATTGAAGAATGGTTTAAAACTTCGTTTGCATACAGGTGAAAGCAATTTGCAGGAGCGATTGTTTCTTACCACTGGTCCGCTCTCTTTTACCAATGCGTTGAAAGAAAAATACCCGAAAGCAAATTTCAAAGGTGCGAAAGGCAATGATGATGAAATGCTGTTTTCTTCTGCCGGTATTGAATACATTCCAGCATATTTACGCGATAGCAAAACAATACTGGATAAAAAAACATTGCCTTCCGTTATTGCAGAAAAAGATATTAAAGGCATAATACACACGCACAGCAATTGGAGCGATGGCACCAATACTGTAGAAGAAATGGCTAAGGCTTGCATTGCGAAAGGCTATGAATACCTCGTTATCAGTGATCATAGTAAGAGTGCCTTTTATGCCAATGGGCTTAAAGAAGATCGCATTCGCGAGCAGCACAAGTATGTGGAAGAACTGAATGCTAAATATGCGCCTTTTAAAATCTTTAAAAGTATAGAGTGCGATATACTAAACGATGGCGCACTTGATTACAGCGATAATATTCTTTCCACTTTCGATTTAATTATTGCTTCCGTACACGCTAACCTTAAAATGAGTGAAGAAAAAGCGATGATGAGGTTAATGGGTGCTATCAATAATCCATATACCACAATACTTGGGCACATGACCGGAAGGCTGTTGCTAAGCCGCAAAGGCTATCCAGTAAATCATAGCGCTGTTATAGATGCATGTGCGGCGAACAATGTGGTAATAGAATTGAATGCGCACCCACGCCGCCTTGATATAGACTGGAGCTGGATAGAAGAAGCGGTAGAAAAAGGCGTGTTGATTTCTATAGATCCTGATGCACACCATGTAGATGGGTTTGATGATTGCCGCTATGGTGTATTGGCCGCACAAAAAGGTGGCTTAACAAAGGAAAATAACCTCAGCAGTTTTTCATTAAAAGAATTTGAATCGTTTTTATCTAAACGCAAGAAGCTAAAAAAGATATAAGCTGATTTTTATAATTCCGGGTGAGAAATGCGGAACAAAGGCAGGCGAACAAAAAATACAGAGCCTTCATTCTCTTTTGTTTCGAACCAAAGATCACCCTTGGCTTGCTCTACTATATTCTTACTCATAGCAAGGCCAAGCCCTGTTCCGGATGTTTTGGTAGTAAAGTTTGGCGTAAATATTTTTTCCTGTACATGTGCAGGTATGCCATCTCCATTATCTGAAACACTGATAACAATATTGCTTTCGCCTTCTTCCAGTGTTTCTGCCATTGTAATTATCTTCTGTTCTTTATTATCGCAGGCTTCTACTGCATTTTGCAAGAGGTTGGTGAAAAGCCTGTTCAATTGTGTTTTGTCTGCAAACAATATAACCCGCTGTGGCACAGGTTTCCATTCAAACTTTATGTTTTCTGTGGCCATGTATAAAGAAGCCAGTGAATGCAGCATTTCATGCAGATCAAATACTTCACTTTTAGGATTGCCAATATTAGCAAACTGCGAAAAGTCTGCAGCTATTTTAGATAGGTGATCTATTTGTTCTACCAGTGTTTTGGCAACAGCAGAAGTCATCTCTTTTACATTGGGAGAATTATTGTCTATTGCTTTTTGCAAATACTGGATGCTTAGCTTCATGGGCGTAAGCGGATTTTTAATTTCATGCGCCACCTGCCTTGCCATTTCGCGCCATGCGCCTTCTCTTTCGCTTTTGGCAAGTTGTGCGGCACTGCCTTCCAGCTTGTTCAGCATTTTATTGTACTCTGTTACCAGTCCGCCAATTTCATCATTCCGGTGCCAGGGTATTTCCTCATTGGTTTTGCCAAGATTGATGGCCCGCATTTTATTGCTGATTAACGTAAACGAAGAAGTAATGCGATTGGTAATAAACAATGCAATGGCGCCGGCAATCAAAAAGATAAAAGCATTAAGGTTAATGATAGTAACAAAGAAATTGGATATCTCACGTTTAAGCTCACTCTGAGAATCAAAAGAAGGAATATTAAGGTAAGCATAAGCATTGCCCTCATCGTCACGCACGGGGCTGTAAATACTTTGATAGCTTACCTTGCCCATTTGTTCTTCGCTTATGTATTGTATCAGGTTTTCATTGTGCAGGTAATAATAAGCCTGCGGATTCATTTTTTCACTCAATATACCCTTATCATATACAATAAGGTTGGAAGAAACTACCAGGTTGCCGTGCAGGTCATAGAAATTAATATCAGTACCGTGTATTTCTGCAACACGGCGTACCATATTTTCCAGGTCGTTGTTGGCATGCGTTTCATAAATTTTCACCATGTCATCAAACACTTCGCCACGCTTTACTTCTGCCTGCACCTGGTTATTCATTATCTGTATAGCTTTGGTAAGCCTTTCAATATTGTTTCTTTTGTAGCGATTGATAAAAAAGAAAATGGTGGCCACACCAATTACCACAAAAGAGATAAGCGTTATAAAAATGAAAGTGCCGTGTATCTGTGATCGCAGGTTTACCTGGAAAAACTGTTTTAGCAAATGCCAGCGAAGCCGCGTTACAATTAGTACAGAGAAGATGCGGAATATGCCCAGCAATATTAAGAAGGTGGTAAACAGGTAGGCAAACAGGGTCATACCTTCTATAAGGTAATTGTCCTTCCTGGCTATTACTACAATTTTATCCGAGTTTCGGTACCAGAGCTCGTCGTAACCATTTTCTTTTCGCTGTTCGTATTCTACCTTGGGTATTTGCTCCGGAGACAAGATAGTGGGAAACTGCCCTTCATTATAATAATCAATCAAACGACCGCCACGGTATATGGCAAATGCAGAATTAAGAGAATATTCAGGCAGGTTTTCTTGTTTGGGTTTTAACAGCTCTGGTATCAGCGCATCATTCTTATATTTTTTAGGCTTAGAAAGCACAAAGAAATATCCTACAGTATGATCATTGGTGTCTTTAACAGCTTTTTTATAGAGATAAGAATAGTTATCGAATGATTTTGAGAAATACTTCAGATCACGCACATTGGTAGATCTGCCTTCTATCCGGAAGATAATATCCAGCGTATCAAAAGAAACAGGATCATCATCATTAAAAAGCGGCTTATGGTTCTCTGATGAATCAAAAGTATAAATATGCGTATCATATTTGTACAGATACGCTGTAAAATTTT
The DNA here is from genome assembly GCA_047602295.1 of Chitinophagaceae bacterium. Lineage (GTDB taxonomy): Bacteria > Bacteroidota > Bacteroidia > Chitinophagales > Chitinophagaceae > JACMLD01. The sequence continues at coordinate 2,228,172 of JASGHP010000001.1, forward strand.
TGTTGATGATACTGTCTTTCAATGCATGATTGCTGCTTTCTACCCTGAAACGATCAAAACTGTCAAACAAAAAATCATTGTCGAAATAAGCAAGCGCAATACTCAATAGCCTTTCATTAGAGGGATCTGCCTGGTTAGAAAGCTTCTCTGCTGCGCTCATGCGTTTCTGCAACCCAATGCGCTGGTTTTCTATTACAATAATGGTTGAAATAGAAAAAGAGAAAATAAACAACCAGATCAATACTTCAGAGATGGCTACTTTAAATTCATGACCTCCCTTAAAATGTTGTTGCATAAACCAGGTATAGGCCAGCAACCATATCAATACATAAATATTTAACTGTACAAAGGAGTAACTGCGTATAAAGGTTAGCAGGATAAGCCCGATAATAGCTATAAGAATGTAAAGAATGTATTTGGATTTTTGCAGGAGCGGTGAAATCAACTGCAAAATAACCTGCGATAGAAAGAAGAAGCTGAGCGATAGGGTAGCTAATACAATGAAGCCGCCAAGGCTATTGATATTTACCAGGCTGAAGAAATTAATAACATTGAAAGATATTTTGGCATCGGCTATCAAACTTTTGATGATGCTGGCAAATACAAAAGTGGTTACAACAAGTAATATTACCGGCAGTATAAGCGCTATCCAGTACCAGCTTTTTTTTCTGCTGAGGCTAAAACGGTTTTCGCCCACTTCGCGCCTGATAAATAAAACTATCCAGCAAAAAAGGAATCCATTGATTAATAAATCACCCAGTGAATTTAATACCAGGCTGGAACTGTAAATGGCGGGGTCAAATAAATCGTATTGCCGCAGGTTAAGTACAGACGGGAAAAAGTAAGTGAGCCCACGCAGCAATAATACAGTCCCTATTAGAAAGAATATGCCCACAAGGTATCCATGAGCAATAGAAAAATAGTGTGCAGCATTGTGCACAATAATCAATAAAAGCAGGATAGCTATTACGTTTAGCGTAATGGTTACCCAATTGGTATTGTCTTTCTCTGCAATAAACTTAGCCTGCAGGTAAAAAAGAGGTTTGCCGGTAATACTGCTTACAGGATAATCTGTTTGCAAAGAGGTGATGCTTACACTTTTTTCTGCTTGCGGATAGTTGACAAATTCTTTTTTCAGGTTGGCATTGGCAATTTCCAGGTAATATTCTCTCCTGATGGGCACCATGGCCATTGCTATTAATGGCTTGCTGTTGCCGATAATCACGTGCCTGCGGATGCACTCGTACTGGCCATTGATAAGTTTTACCAGTTGGTTTACATCTTCTCCATCTGCCATGCTTGCATTGGGCAGCACCAATTGCGTATTCCAGAATTTTAAATCTTTGTTGCTGCTATCGCTTTGGGTATAAAGAAAAAAACAGTATGATTTCTTCTCTGTTACTGCATTGAGTTCGTTTTCAGAATAACGTTGATCTACCAGCCTGCCAAGCAGGGCGGTGTCTTTTAAAAGTGCATCAAAATCTTTTTCCTGCTGCTGAATATCACTCTCAATATTTTTTCTGAGGTATTTGGCAGAAGAGGAAGAATACCAGTAATTGTCAATAATAAAAGCAATGGTAAATAACCAGGCTGCGCCCAGGAAAAAGAAGACATTTTTTTTTACAACCTGCTCGTAGAAATTTTTCAAGACGCCGGGTTTTGCTTTTTGATGTTGTTCCAGATAGCATCCATCTCGGCAAGGCTCATATCTGCCAGCATACGGTTTTGTGTGGCGGCTACCTGTTCCATCTGTGTAAAACGACTGATAAACTTTTTATTGGTTTTCTCAAGTGCATTTTCAGCATCCACCTGCAAAAACCGTGCATAGTTAACCAATGAAAACGACAGGTCGCCAAATTCTTCTTCTATTTTTGATGCATCACCTAATTCCATGGCTTCTTTTAGTTCTGCTATTTCTTCTTCCACCTTGTCCCAAACCTGTTCTTTATTATCCCATTCAAAGCCTACCTGCTTTGCTTTTTCCTGCAAGCGCATGGCTTTTACCGTAGCAGGCAAAGATTTGGGCACACCAGCCAGTATGGACTTCTTGCCTTCTTTTAATTTTAATTTCTCCCAGTTTTTTTTAACATCTTCTTCATCGTTCACCGCAAGCAAGCCACCCTCTTGGGTATTGCCGTAAATATGCGGATGCCTGGCCACCAGTTTATCAGAAACGCCCTGCATTACATCTTCCAGTGTAAACTTGTTCTGCTCAGTAGCAATTTTAGAGTAGAAGAGAATATGCAGCATCAAATCGCCCAATTCTTCTTTAATGCCTTTCCAGTCTTCTTCAGTAATGGCATCGGCCAGTTCATATAGTTCTTCTATGCTTAGCTGGCGCAGGCTGTGGATGGTTTGTTTCCTGTCCCAGGGGCATTTTTCACGCAAATCATCCATAATATTTACCAGGCGGGCGAAAGCATCATGTGGTATGGCCATAAACTTGTTTTATAATCAGGTAAAAGGAATACCATTTTTACAACGGCATTACAAAACTTCAGTACTAAATTTGCTTAAAAATAATTACGAATTATTTATTAGCCTAAAATACATTAATCAGCAAGCAATTGCGTTATTAAGCCATGAACAGAAAACTGAAGATTAGCTTTGCCTCTGTTATTACAGCAATTTTTGCCTTTGCAACTACTGCAAACGGACAATATTATTACAAAGACATTGTGGTGACTGCACAGATAAGCGCCAATTACCTGGCCCTTAAAAACAATAAAGTAACAAACGTTGCCATTTCGCCTGTAACTGCCGGCAAGCCCGACGCTCCAATAACTATAGAGCAAACAATAAACCCAGCACAGGATTTGGTGGTTACTTATACCAAAACGCCGGATGATGGGGGAGAGTCGTGGTTAAAATCTTATTACAACAAAAAAGGGTTGCTGATATTGTCTACAGACAGTGCGGAAGATGTAGTAACAAGATCTTATTACACTTATAACGCAGATAACCGCATCAGCAGCATTACCAGCAAATCTGAACCGGTAAACAGCGCTTCAGAAACGGAAGTGCATAATTGGTTCTACAACAGCAATGGCCAGCCGGTAAAAATGGTAAAAATAAAAGACAATACAGATACAACTAATGTAAGCTTTATACCAGATGAACAGGGCAATCCTGGCGAAGAAAGAGCTATACGCAAAAATGGAAATGTGGGCACCATTTATTATTATTACGATGCGCAACATCGCCTAACAGACGTGGCCCGGTATAATAAAAAAGCAGATCGCATTTTACCAGATTATATGTTTGAGTACAATGAAGGTGCTCAACTATCGCAAATGATATTGGTACCGGAAGGCAGCAATGACTACCAGACCTGGAAATACCTGTACAATGCCAGTGGCTTAAAAGAAAAAGAGATCTGCTACAACAAACAAAAGCAAATGGCAGGCAGCGTTACCTACACATATAGTTTTGGAAGATAAGTTTTATTGAGCCAAGGTATCTTAACACAATGGAGTTTATTAAAACAATTGTTTTTTGCATACTGATTATTGCCTTTCATTCCGCAACAGCGCAAAGCCTGCTGGCTAATGGCGGATTTGAAGACGAGAATGTTTGCACAGAATACAATGCGCTTTGTGCACCAGCGGGTTGGATTTCTACGGCTGTTTCTTCCAGTTATTACTATTTCAAAGATTACAAAATTGCGCATAACGGTCGCTATTGCATGGCAGTGGTTTGTGGTCACACACAAAGCGTATACAGGAGGAATTACATTCGCACGCCACTGGTTTGCAGCCTTAAAAAAGATCATCACTATACTCTATCTTTCTTTTTGAAATCCAGGTATCCTATTATGGATAGCATGGGCGTTTATTTTTCTGCCAATGATTTTTTATATGGAAAGCAGGCATTGTATAAAATTTTGCCAACAGTTTATGTAAAAGATGCCATCACAACACCGATAGCAAAGGACACAAGCTGGCAGAAAGTAACAATTGACTATAAAGCCAATGGCGAAGAAAATTTTGTAGCCCTGGGTTATGCCGCAAAGAAAGATTTGAATGGCAATACCGGTATTAATAAAGAATATGATTTTTTGGTGTACCTGGATGATATTGCCATGGAGCCTGCAGATAAATTTGAAAAATTATGCCCCGAGTGGCAGCAGAACCAGGAGATAATTTACAGCCAGCATGAGCGGCATGAATTTCTTGAACGGGAGATTAAATTGTATACCCAGCAGCCGCCAACGATTAAACGGTTTGCGCCTACTATTATTCCGCATATTGACACTTTGGTTATTCCCGATATTTTATTTGCAACCAATAAATATGCATTGGATGCCAGCAGTCGCCCATTGCTGGATAGCATTTGCAATATCTTGCAGCATGAAAAATTTGATTCATTATTGGTAGAAGGGCATACAGACAATGCAGGTTCACTGGCATACAATACCCGTTTGTCTGAAGGAAGGGCCAATGCTGTGGCAGATTATATTAGGTTGATGACAAATATCAGCGGCAGGCGTTTACAGGTATACTTCTATGCTTTTTTAAGACCGGCTGCCGATAATAGTACTCCCGAAGGGCGGCAAAAAAATCGGCGGGTGGAAATCTTAATATTCCGGCATGAATAGTCGCGAATGGTCATTCGCCTATAATCACGCCGGGTATTAATTTCGGTTATAGGTGCCAGGTATAGTTTCTGCAGGTGCTTGCTTCCAGATGCGCATGTACCAATAAACCGGGAATCCAATCATGCCGGCAAAAATGAAAACCAGCACCCAAACAATCCGCTCAATACCTTCTACCATTGTGTTGTTTAGCATGTGTATGATAAAATAAATAAGCAACCCCAATGTGGTTAGCATCATTACCAATGCAACAGCTATTATGCTAAAAACATTTCCCATTACCATTTCCGGCATTACATCATCATGTTGCGCATGCCTGAATATATTGATCATAAAACCAAAGAAGGTAACCATATAAATAACAAAAAATACAATGGGTAGAAACGATAGAATGCCCAGGAAGATTTTTTTACCGTTAGACATATTGGTTGATTGATGTGATGGATGTTGTACTAAAAATAATCATTATTAATGGATGTTTTATCGTTTTAAAAACTGCGGTGAAAGCTTATGGATAATTGATATGTTTACGACGCTGTAGGAAAAGCGGCCCGAAGCGTTACCCTTGAAGTGAGTGATCCCGTATTTACTACGGGACAGGCTCAACGATGTTGCACAAAGTACAAATGCTGGTGTCATAAAATCGCTTATCTTCAGCGCACAAAACTTCTATGCTATGCCTAATATTCTAAGCTATTGGTGGTTGATTTTAATACTGCTTTTTGTTTTCAGCGGGTTGGTAACAGTAAACCAGGGGTTCATTAATGTGATTACTATGTTTGGTAAATACCAGCGCATTTTAAGACCCGGATTGAATTTTAAAATTCCTTTTTTGGAATCTGTATACAAACGCATCAGTATACAAAACCGCTCGGTGGAAATGGAGTTCCAGGCGGTAACTGCAGACCAGGCCAATGTATATTTTAAAAGTATGTTGCTGTATGCAGTGCAAAATGCCGATGAAGAAACCATCAAAAAAGTAGCATTTAAATTTATAAGCGACCGTGATTTGATGCAGGCACTTACCCGCACCATTGAAGGAAGCATTCGCTCTTTTGTGGCTACCAAACGCCAGGCAGAAATTTTGGGACTGCGCAAAGAGATTGTAGAATTTGTAAAAGATCAGATAGATCATTCTTTGGAAGAATGGGGCTATCACCTGCTGGATTTGCAGATAAATGATATCACATTCGATCAAGCCATTATAGATAGCATGAGCAAAGTAGTGGCCAGTAATAACCTGAAAGCCGCTGCAGAAAATGAAGGCCAGGCATTATTGATTACCAAAACAAAATCGGCCGAAGCAGAAGGTAACGCTATAAAAATTGCTGCTGAAGCAGAAAGAACAGCCGCTCAGTTGCGTGGTCAGGGTGTGGCTTTGTTCCGCGAAGAAGTGGCCAAGGGTATGAGCCAGGCCGCAGCAGAAATGAAACAAGCCAACCTGGATACCAATGTAATTCTCTTTAGTATGTGGACGGAAGCCATTAAAAACTTTGCAGAAATAGGGAAGGGCAATGTCATCTTCCTGGATGGTAGTGCAGAAGGCATGGAAAAAACCATGAAGCAGATACAGGGCATGATGGTGAAGCAGAGCGGAACCTAGGATATTATTTAGTATCAAGTATATAGTATACAGATAATAAATAGAAATCCGGTTGCCGTGGGTCTATATACTAAATACTGTATACTAAATACTACAAGTACACAGACCCATCGAAACCGAGCGTCTGGATACTGAATACTTGATACTAAATACTATAAAAAATGTTAAGCTATGCCCCAACGGCTGGCATCAAAGAAATAATCACACTATTTTCACCGTTCACCAGTGGCACGGCATATGAATTGCATTAGGTGCTACATTTGTAAGCAAAATAAAACCCACAATGAATTTATTCTTTCTACAGATTGGAGATTCAGCCCTCAGGAAACATATTGCGGATTCTCTTTACAATGCACAAACAAGTGGCGGCGGCGCTGCACACATGAACTTGTTTGACCTGATGAAAGAAGGCGGTGTAATTATGATTCCGCTGGCATTATTACTGGCACTGGCCATTTTCTTTTTCTTTGAGCGACTTATTGCTATTAATAAAGCAAGTAAGATAGACGCCAATTTCATGAACATGATCCGCGATAACATCCTCAGCGGAAACATTACTGCAGCAAGGGCTTTGGCCAAAAACACCAATAACCCTGTAGCACGCATGATTGACAAAGGCCTGCAACGCGTTGGTAAACCCATCGACTATATAGAAAAAAGTATGGAGAGTGTTGGCAAGCTGGAGATATACAAAATGGAAAGAAACCTTTCTGTGCTCTCGCTGGTGTATGGTATTGCGCCTATGTTTGGTTTCTTAGGTACATTATTTGGAATGTTGCAATTGTTCTTTAACATCAACACTACCGGCGATTTTACACCTGCGTCAATAGCAGGCGGTATCTATACAAAAATTATTACTTCTGCTTCTGGTCTTATCATTGGTTTGTTGGCTTATGTAGGATACAATTTCCTGAATACACAAATCAACAAAACCATCAACCGCATGGAAGCGGCCAGTGCAGAGTTTATAGATATTTTACAGGAACCGACTAGATAATTATTAATTAAGAATTAGTAATTAATAATTGGGGGACGAGCAGTTGGAATGCTATTAAGCATCGTTGTGTCACTCACTTGTACGGCAACAAGAATTGATCTTTAGGCTGCCCTTGCAAATGCAAAAGCAGTAGCAAATGGTTTAGCATTAACAACCAAAATGCAACATTTACAATGAATCTCAACAGACGATTAAAATCTCATCCGGAACTACATGCAGGCGCATTGAACGATATCCTGTTCATCCTGCTGTTCTTCTTTCTGATTGTGTCTACATTGGCCAACCCCAATGTAATAAAATTGTCTACGCCCAAAGCAAAAAGCGATACCAAAGCAAAGCAAACCGTTATTGTAAACATTAAGCCAAACGGGCAATACATCATCAATGGAAAAGCGCTTGGTATTACCGAAATACAGGCTTTTGTACAGCCTTATGTTACCAAAGATTCTACACAAGCCACCATTGCTATCAACGCAGACAAAACAGTTCCATTAGAAGATGTTGTAGCCATCATGCGTATAGCCCGTGATATGGGCGCAAGAACTACATTGCTGGTGGATAATAAGAAACAGTAGGAGCAAATGTGAAAATGTGATGAATGTGAAAATGTGACAAATGATTGGCTCGTAAAATCATGCAGCTTCTATTAAAGAATTAAGCATTTGTTCAGCTGACTAATATTGTTACACTTACACCGTATCACTTCATTTTCACAGTTACCACATTTCCACACTTTCACATTAGTCTACCTGCTACACGCAATCATCCTATCTCTTCCCTGCAAATCTTTTCTCAATTCAACATTGGCAAATCCTTTTTCCTGCAACATTTTTGTAACGGCTGATCCCATCGCTTCATGTATTTCAAAGTAGATAGAGCCAGTGGGGGTAAGGTGTTGTTTGGCAAAATCTGCAATGGTGGTATAAAACAATAAAGGATTGCTATCTTCTACAAACAAAGCCAGATGTGGTTCATGCTCAAGTACATTAGCAGCCATACTGGCTTTATCGCTTTGCGGAATATAAGGCGGGTTACTTACAATGATATCAAATGCAGGCAATGCGTTTCTTGCCTCAGCATTTAGAATATCCAATTGATGCCATTGTATGGAAAGATGCAGAGACGATGCATTTTTTTGCGCCACTGCCAATGCTCCGGTGCTAATATCGCAGGCATGTACATCAGCATTAATGAGATTTTTTTTCAGGGCCAGCGGAATACAACCACTGCCTGTGCCGATGTCAATTATTTTTGGGGTAGCAATTTTCTTTTCACGTAAATCTTTTATTATCCAATCTGCCAGCTCTTCTGTTTCAGGTCTGGGTATCAGCACATTTTCATCAACGTACAATTTCATGTTGTAAAACCATGCTTCCTGCAATACATATTGTACAGGCTGATGCTTCGCTAATGCATCAGTGTATTGCTGCAATTGTTCTTCCTGCCTTTGAGATAGGGGAACATTTTTATTCATTACCCTGTCTATCTTTTGCCAGCCTGTAAGTTTTTCCAATACCAGGTCGGCAATATTACCTGCTTCTCTTTCATCGTAAATATGAAAAAGCTGAAATCGCAATTGCAGGCTCGCTTCGTGAATGGTCATAGCGCAAAAGTAAGAGGATAGCAGGAAGCTGCAAGCTGTTAGCTTCAGGCTGCAAGTCTTTTGATGCACTCACCACTCACGATTCACCACTCACTACTCACGACTTTCTTGTATTTTTGCCGCCTTGCAAACGCATGAAACATATATGCAGCGCTGTATAGACCTGGCCAGGCTGGGTGCCGGCAGCGTTGCGCCAAACCCTATGGTGGGGGCGGTGCTTGTGCACAAAGATCAGGTTATCGGAGAAGGTTATCACATGCAATACGGACAAGCACATGCAGAAGTCAACTGCGTCAATTCTGTAGCAGCAGGTAATAAGCATCTCATAAAAGATTCCACCTTATATGTTTCATTAGAACCCTGTGCTCATTTTGGCAAAACACCACCTTGTGCAGATTTAATCATTCGGGAAAAAATACCTACTGTAGTAATAGGCTGCCGCGATCCTTTTAAAGAAGTAGATGGCAAAGGAATAGAAAAATTATTGGCGGCAGGGGTAAAAGTGATTCAACCGGTTTTGGAAAGTGAATGTAAAGATCTTAACAAGCGCTTTTTTACTTTTCATACGCAGCATCGTCCATATATTATTTTGAAATGGGCGCAAACAGCTAATGGCATTATCGGTAACCAGGATCATTCGCGGTTGCTGATTAGCAATGAATTTACCAATCGCCTGGTGCATCGCTGGCGCAGTGAAGAAGCTGCTATTTTGGTTGGAACCAATACCGCTTTGTTTGATGATCCATCGCTCACCACTCGTTTATGGAAAGGAAACAATCCAATAAGATTGGTAACAGACATGGATTTAAGGTTGCCATCTTCTTTGCAATTGCTTGATGGCAATGTGCGCACCATTGTATTCAATAGCATTAAGCAGGAAGAAAAAAATAACCTGCTTTATTACCAGGTAACAAAAGATGTATGCCTGGTGCAGCAGATAAGCCATGCATTGTATCAAATGAATATTCAGTCTGTATTGGTAGAAGGCGGCACACAGTTACTTCAATCTTTTATTGATGAAAATATGTTTGATGAAGTGCGCATTATTACAAATACCAGCATGCAGGCAGAAGGAATTCCTGCACCAAAAGCTGCGCATCTGCAATTAACAGATACGACTGTCTTGCAAACAGACAACATTCATATTTATAAACCTACCTTATCATAATACTATGTTGTTTTTGCTGGGCAGTATTGTTTTTACTTCATACCTCACACTTAGTTTCAAAGCAACGGGGTTATTGCGCATCAATACTTTTCAGGCGATAGTATTTAATTATCTCACTTGCGTTATTACCGGCTCATGCTTCAATGGCTATTTCCCGGTTAATGCACATGCAATGCAACAACCCTGGTTTTCCTGGGCCTTGGGTATGGGTTGTGTGTTTATTGTTACATTCAATATTGTTGGCCTTACCACGCAAAAGTTTGGCGTATCGGTGGCATCGGTTTCGTATAAGTTGTCGCTGGTAATACCTTTTATCTTTTCTATTTTTTTATACAACGAGCAGCTTACTGTGCTTAAGCTATTAGGAATACTGCTCGCATTGGTGGCAGTATATCTTACCGTAAAAACAAAAGACGTTTCAACAGCAACCCCCAAAAGTACCTGGCTATTACTGTTGCCAATATTGCTTTTTGCAGGCAGTGGTTTGCTGGATACCATGATAAAATATTGCGAACAACAATTTTTAAACGATAGTAACAACAATGATTTCCTGATTACGGCATTTGGCAGCGCTGCTACTATTGGATTGATTACACTTTTCATCTTAGTAGTGTCTGGTAAATTAAAATTTGAATGGAAAGCTGTTGTAGCTGGTGCGGCCATTGGTATTCCAAATTATTTCTCTATCTGGTTCCTGATGAAAACACTAAAACTATACCCGGGAAAAAGTTCTGTCATCATCCCTGTTAATAATATGGCTATTGTGTTGTTTAGTGCATTGGTTGCATGGATTTTATTTAAAGAAAAACTATCTGCTATAAACTGGTTAGGTATTGCCTTATCCATTTGTGCCATTGCGCTGATTGCATTTGGATAAAAAAGTAATAACAGTATTCTACAAAACAATTATGGAAGCAAAAGAATTTTATTTTACGATAGATAAAACAAACAACGCTGAATTTAAAGATCGCGGCAGCCGGTTTATTGCATTGGCTTTTCCAATGAACAGTAAGGAGGAATTTAAAAACCTGCTGGCAACTGTGAAAGGGCAACATCCTAAAGCCAACCATTTCTGTTTTGCTTACAGGCTTGGGTTGGATGGCAACAATTTCAGGTCAGGCGATGATGGAGAACCTGCAGGAACTGCCGGCAAACCTATATTGGGGCAGATAGATAGTAAAGAACTTACCAATACACTTATTATTGTGGTACGTTATTTTGGAGGCACGCTGTTAGGTGTTCCGGGATTAATCAATGCATATAAGACCGCTGCTTCGCTGGTATTGCAAACAACACCTATTGTACAAAAACCGGTTGAAATAAATTATCACCTGCAATTTGATTACACGCAGATGAATGAAATAATGATGGTGGTAAAACAGTACAATTGCACAGTAATAAAACAGGAGATGCAATTGTTTTGCAGCATTGATATTGGTGTGCCTATCAACCGCGTAGATTCTATCATTAATAGGTTACAAGATATCCGCAACGTGGAGTTGGTAAAACTTTCTTAGTGGATTTACAGACTGCAATTTTTGTTCTTGATATATAATTTCCTCACGTATTTTTACGAATACCTGTTTCACTGTATGGATGCAATGCCCCATCATGGGTAAATAAAAATCCAATCCGGTCCTTTTGCTTTCAATCTTTAAATATAAATAGTAGTTAATGCCACGGCATAGTTCTTGTGGCTAACTATTTATAACCCTTCTACTTTTCTATACCTCTTTTTATTGTTTTGGTTTATCACCTTAAAAAATCAGGCGTATGGATCATGTCTACACTACTGTAAAGCGTTTTGCTTTTTTTACTTTCATCGTACTTAATTTTATATTGGCTATACCAGCATTTGCGCAGCCTAAAATTAGTTTTCAATCAGTTATTAACAGCACTACTCCTACCGGAGGTGCGGTAACAAATCCAATTGATATAGTAAATGCGGGCGATGGAACCAACAGGTTGTTTGTGGTTCAACAAAACGGCGTGATTAAGGCATATACTCAATCGCCTGTCGCTTACCTGGGAGATTTTTTAACGGTGAGTGGTATGAGCACTGGTGGTGAAAGAGGATTGCTTAGCATGGCTTTTCACCCTAATTATAAAAGCAATGGTTATTTTTTTGTGTATTACACCAACACAAATGGTGATATAGAAATAGCCCGTTATCATACACCTGCTGCAACACCTAATGCTGCGGATGTTTCATCCAAACAAATACTATTAACAATTCCTCATCCGGGGCAATCAAATCACAATGGTGGTAAATTAAACTTTGGTGCAGATGGTTATTTATATTTTGCCACAGGCGATGGCGGCGGTGGTGGGGATGTACCTAATAATGCGCAAACAGGCAGCGTTCTTTTGGGAAAGATGTTGCGTATTGATGTAAGTGTTGCAGATGTTGCTCCTTTTTATACCATTCCACCAGATAATCCTTTTTTGGCTGTTGGTGATAATATACGCGATGAGATTTGGTCATTTGGATTAAGAAATCCTTTTCGCTGGAGCTTTGACAGGCTTACACACGATATGTGGATTGGAGACGTGGGGCAAAACTTGTATGAAGAAATTAATTTCTCTGCAGCTAATAATACCAAGGGGTTAAACTATGGATGGCATTGCAAGGAAGGTACACATGATTATAATGGGGGTTGTACTATTACAAACGGCGTTTATGCAGCACCGGTACTTGACTATCCACACAATAATGCTACTGGCGGTTTTGCTGTAATTGGCGGCTACGTTTACAGAGGAACGCAAAGTCCATCCATGTATGGCTATTATATTTTTGCTGATGAGGTTTCTTCTAATGTCTGGCTCTTGCCTCCTGGTGGAACTGCAGCAGACACTATTCAGTTTAGTGGAGCGCTGTCTTCTATTAGTGCATTTGGAGAGAGTGAAGATGGTGAACTATACGCTGCATCATTGTCTGGCCAAATCTATCATGTGCTGTCAACAACGGATGCAGCCTTGCCTGTAAAATTGCTGGGCTTTAGTGGTTTAGCCAATACAGGTTATAATGATCTTAACTGGCAGACAGTCGATGAAATACAGTTTAAACAGTTTGAAATAGAATATAGCGAAGATGGCCTTGCATTTAACCAGGCAGGTATAGTTAAAGCTGCAGGTACCAGCAACTATCATTTTACACACAGCATAGCTGCAAATAAAAAATTGTATTACCGTTTGAAGATGGTGGATGCAGATGATCGGTTTGAATATTCAAATACCATCATTCTTGCATCGCAAAGAACTGCTGGACAAAATAATTTTGTAACACCTTCAATTATTATAAACGGGCAATTAACAGTAGATATCAATGATGCATATACCGCTTTGCAAATGATTAATATGGATGGCAGGGTTGTTTATAATGAAGTAATGACCAACAGGACAGGAAGAGTAACTATGCCAATAACAACAGTGCCATCCGGACAATACCTGGTAAGATTAAGTGGCAGTAACAAACAAGTTATGCAAAGGGTAGTGGTGCAGCAGTAAGAAAAGCGGATACTAATTCCTGAAACGGCTGCTTACTATCAGCTCTTTACTGCCGGCAGTATAAGTGTAAAACCCTTCACCGGTTTTTATACCCAGTTTGCCAGCAGTAACCATATTTACGAGTAAAGGACAGGGTGCATATTTAGGATTACCAAATCCATCATGCAGCACCTGCAATATAGAAAGACAAACATCAAGGCCGATAAAATCTGCCAGTTGCAACGGACCCATAGGATGCGCCATGCCTAGTTTCATAACGGTATCTATTGCTTCCACACCTGCAACGCCTTCATATAAGCTGTAAATGGCTTCATTAATCATGGGCATTAAAATACGATTGGCAATAAAACCCGGATAATCATTTACCACGCAAGGTGTTTTACCCAATTGTTTGGTAAGCTCAACAATGGTATTGGTTACTGCAACATCAGTTGCATAACCGTTGATGATCTCCACCAGTTTCATTAATGGCACGGGATTCATAAAGTGCATGCCGATAACCGATTGTGGTCTTTTGGTAGCTGCTGCTATTTTAGTGATAGAGATAGAAGAAGTATTGCTTGCCAGTATTGCATTAGCCGGTGCCGCAGCATCTATTTGTTTAAAAATATCCAGTTTGATGGCAGTGTTTTCTGTAGCTGCCTCTATTACTAATGCAGCTTCCTTAACGCCTTCAGAAATATTAGTAGCTGTTTGCAGGTTATTTAAAGCAACTTGTTTGTCTGCTTCAGTAATGGAACCTTTACTTGTTTGCCTGTCCAGGTTTTTACCAATGGTGCCAATAGCTTTGTCTAACTGGGTTTGCGATACATCAATAAGCGTCACTGCAAAACCATTTTGCGCAAATACGTGAGCGATGCCATTGCCCATAGTACCCGCGCCGATGACTGCTACATTTTTTATTTGCTGGCCCATAATTTTTCTGTCTTAAACAGTATTTGTAGGATTAGGCGGACGAATAAGATTGTTCCGAAGGCTGCGAGCTATTAGCCATGAGCTGTGCGTCTTTTGCTTCGATGTCGTTGCAATTCTATGCTTAAGAATTTAAATAATGAACAAATCAGACATCAGACATTCTTACATCAGACATTTTCTCATTATCAAAGCAAATGCATTTGCACATTCGTCACATTTCCATATTTATCACATTCTAAAAGCTACTTGCTATTCTTGAAATCGCCACGCTTCCAGGCTTGTATGAAGTCTGCCCAGGCCAGTGGGTTAAGCAAACCGATAGGAGGGGTTTGTCCCTGGTAATAATATTTCTTAGCACCTTGAGCAAGGGCATAGTTGGCAGACTCTGTTCCATCTCTGGGTAGGCCACGCATCAATGCACGACGAGTAGCCGCGTCATTGTTCTTACGGGCAATTTCCAGGTTATCGTCTGGTACATCTGTATTTATAAAATCGCGTTCAAATTGTTCGCGGGTAGGTCGTGGTCTGATAATGGTAATTGGCAGGTACATGGTATCGGAAACCATCAGTTGAATCATACTTTGCTGGTTGCCTTCCAGGCTGCGGGATATTTCTACTACTTTGGGTTTATAACCAATGCTGGTAAACTCTACTTTATCTCCTTTTAACACTACAATTGAAAAGACACCCTGGTCGTTACTCATAGTACCACGGTTCTGTCCTTTCACGATAACACTTACAGAAGGAATGCCTTTCAAGCTGTCGGCTGTCATCACCACACCGTACAATTGCACCACAGAATCTTTTAACTGGGCAAACTGTGCCTGCGACTTATACACAATAGCCGTTGCGAATAATGTAAAAAGTAGCAATCTTTTCATCCGTAACAAATGTTTTTAAAGGCCGGTTTTTTAGTACTACAAAGTTTGTACCCTTGCCCCGTACTTTACTTAATTAATTAGTTTTTAATTACCTGTGTCGCTTTTTCGCCAATCAGTTTTATTGGCTGGTACGCTTCAAAGATAATTACTTCATTTTTTAGAAATGCAACAAATTGCCCCCGCTATTGGTTAATTTTGCGGGCAAATTAGTTTTTTAACATAACCTTTTTGAACCTAGGATGACGCAGCAACAAATTTTGAGTGCTTTAAGCAATGTGCAGGAACCCGATTTGGGAAAAGATCTTGTAACCCTTAACATGGTAAAAGATATTGTTATTGAAGGCAATTTTGTTTCTTTTACTGTTGTACTTACCACACCGGCATGTCCTATGAAGGATATGATGCGCATGGCATGCGAGAATGCGATAAAGCTTTTGGTTAATAAAGAAGCTACTGTAAAAGTAAACTTCACTTCTCATACATCTACCAACCGTAAAGATGCAGGCCAGGTGTTACCCAAAGTGAAAAATGTTATTGCTGTTATGAGTGGCAAGGGTGGCGTTGGCAAAAGCACGGTAGCGGCTAACCTGGCACTTGCCCTGGCACAAGGCAATGCAAAAGTGGGATTAATGGATGCTGATATCTATGGCCCCAGCGTACCTATTATGTTTGGTGTTCGTGGAGAGCGCCCCATGATGATGGACATGGGCGAAAATGAAAAAGGGAAAATTGTTCCCTTAGAAAAATATGGCATCAAGCTGATGAGCATTGGCATATTGGTAGATGAAAAAAGCGCCGTAGTATGGCGTGGCCCCATGGCCAGCAGCGCCATCAGACAGTTTGTTACAGATGTGTTTTGGGATGAACTTGATTACCTTATAATAGATATGCCACCCGGCACAGGCGATATTCATTTAACCGTATTGCAAACAATACCAGTTACCGGTGCTATTATTGTTACAACCCCGCAGGATGTAGCATTGGCGGATGCAAAGAAAGGAATAGCTATGTTTGGACAGGCGCAACTGAAAGTGCCTATTATTGGTTTGCTGGAAAACATGAGTTACTTCACACCGGCAGAGTTGCCCGATAATAAATATTACATCTTTGGTAAAAACGGTGGTAAAAAACTGGCAGACGAATATGATATACCACTGTTGGGCCAGATTCCGTTAGTACAAGGTATACGTGAAGGCGGAGACGCAGGCGCACCCATTATGACAAGCAATGATGAAATAACCAAAGAAGCGTTTAGGGTATTTGCGGCGCAGACTGTCCGAAGTGTATCTATGCTGAATGCGCATATAGAAACAGCAAGAGTGGCAGAAGTGGTAGCTTAAGAAGTTGTAAGTATTAAGTTATAAGTTTTAAGTTCTGGTTACCCGGTTAACAAGATTGGTTGATACAGTTGAGTAAAACGTTGGAGCGATAACTTATACTTAATTTCGCCACAAAAACTTATAACTTAAAACTTTTTTCGCTTATAATTTCAGCTATAGGTTTTAAGTCCTTGTTAACCGATCAAGAAGATTGCTTTTATATAAACAAAACATTGGAGCCATCATAACTGTGCTTAATCCTGCCACAAAAAACTTATAACTTACCACTTACAACTTAAAACTTCTCTCGTGTATAATTTCTCCTATTTCAAAGAAAAAGATCTGGCTGTTGTAAAACAGTTCATGCAGGATAACGCTTTTGCGTTTGTTATTGGCAGTAATGCGCAGCAACAACCCGTTGCAACACAAATACCATTGCTGCTGGAAGAACGCGATGGGAAATTTTTTCTATTGGGACATGTGCAGCGCAAGACAGATCATCAACTGGCGTTTGAGCAAAACCCACAATGCCTGGCAGTGTTTACCGGTCCGCACACATATGTAAGTGCCAGTTGGTATAAAGATCCGCAAGTGGCTTCCACCTGGAACTATATGTCTGTACATGCACGTGGTATAGTAAAATTTTTGGGGGATGATGCCTTGCTGGATATTTTAAAACGCACAACTGCTTTGTTTGAAAATAGTGAGTATTCACCTGCATTGGTAGAAAAAATGCCGCAAGAGTATCTCAGTAAAATGATGAAAGCCATTGTAGCTTTTGAAATGGAAGTAACACATCTTGACAATGTATTTAAACTAAGCCAAAACCGCGATAAGGAAACCTTTGCAAACATTACTGAGAAATTAAAAGAACAGGGTGGCGAGCCGGCGAGGGTAGCAGAAGAAATGAAGAAACGTGAAGAAGGGTTGTTTGGGAATTAATTTAAGAGCAATTAATAATTAGTAATTAAGAATTAATAATTGGGGTTACTTTTTATGGCGGTGCTTTACAATAAATTTGCACTTGCTTCAAATTACTAATTGCTAATTATTAATTACTAATTCAAAAAAGATGCGTTTCAATAAAACGATATGCCTTCTAGCCTTCATCATATGCTCCTGTCATAGTACCAAACAACTTACCATGCAATTGCCAGCTTTTGATACTGAAGCCCATCGCGGTGGCCGTGGGTTGATGCCGGAAAATACTATACCTGCTATGTTGCATGGATTATCGTTGGGCGTTACCACACTGGAAATGGATGCAGTGATTACAAAAGACAACCAGGTAGTACTTTCTCATGAACCTTTTTTCAATCACGAGATAACTACAAAGCCAGACGGAAGTTTTATAGAGGAGAAAGAAGAGCGCAAGTTCAATATCTATGGCATGACCTACGCTGAAACGCAACAGTATGATGTAGGCATGAAACCGCATCCTCGTTATCCGCAACAGCAAAAAGTAAAAGCTACAAAGCCTTTGCTAAGCCAGGTAATAGACAGTGCAGAAGCATTTGCTGTTGCAACACATCGTCCATTACCTTTTTATAATATTGAAACAAAAACACAACCGCTCACAGATAATGTTTATCATCCGGCACCTGCACCATTTGTTGAAACGTTGATGAAAGTGTTAACTGAGAAAAAGATATTGCAGCGTGTCATCATTCAATCTTTCGATCCAAGAACATTGCAAATCATCCATGCACAATACCCCAATGTGAAAACAGCTTTGCTGATAGAAGATTATGATAAACGCAGCCTGGATGATCAATTAAAGCAATTAGGATTTATTCCCACCATCTATAGCCCCGCTTATCAATTGGTAAATGAAAATTTATTGCAGGCATGTCACCAGAAAAAAATGAAAGTAATTGCCTGGACAGTGAATGATAAAGCCAATATAGATCGCCTAAAACAAATGGGTGTTGATGGCATTATTAGTGACTACCCGAATCTGTTTTAAGTTGTAAGTTTTATTTGAGTTGTAAGTTTTAAGTTGTAAGTGATAAGTTGTTTCAGTGTGTCTTCGGTATAATTGAAAACAGCTTGGGCTTTAATTGTAAGGCTATTTACAGAAATCTCATGTTCTCCAAATTAAAGAACTTATCACTTACAACTTCACTCAATACTTTATTATCTTCTTCACCATTACATCATTGCCCATTACTACTCTTACCATGTATGCGCCGGCAGAATAACGGCTAATGTCGAGGGAATAGTAATTAGATTGGCCGTTGGGGATTGTTTCTGCAACTTTCTGCCCTGCCATATTAAATATAGCAATGCCTCTCACATTGGTTGGTTGCGGGTAAAACTGCACCGTAACAACTCCGCTGGTTGGGTTTGGTGTTACCAGGAAGCCTTTTGTTTTTAGGTTAGGGTTTACCGTTACAGATCGTAGGTTGATATCATCCAGGTAAACATTGTTTTCATAACCGGTTGTATTTCGGAAAGCAAGCAAAATTTTTCCGGTACCAATATAATTGCTCAGGTTCACAGAATCTTTTCTCCATTCTGCTGCTGTAGGCACAAAAGATGTTGTAGTTGCTGCAGTACGTGTTACCAGTGTACTGCCCCATTTCTTATAAAGGCTGGTATAGCTGGCGCCGCAATCTGTACTAAGCAAGACTTCCAGCGTATCCCAGTTATTGCCTGAGGTATTTGTAGCAGAATAAGCCGCTGCCGCCACCTGGAAGGAGAGAAAAGCAGAGTCAACACCTGCAGGTATAGAAGCGTCTGGCATACGCAGGTAATCCTGCTGGCCTATGGAACTATAGTTAAGATTATTGATCATTACACTTGCATTGCCTGTTTTTGCAACACCAGTTACTTTTTGCCAGGTAATACCATTGTCAGGGTTTACAATATCCCAACCTACAGGTGGAAATACACTTCCTTCGAAACCTTCTGCAACGGTGCTAACAGTATCATTGTAAGTAAAATTGATTGTGAGCGTATCATTTACTTTATTATCGTCAGCGCTATTGTTGGGATTGGATAAATAAATTTTTAGTGCATGCGTGCCGGTGGTAACTGTTACAGGGTTTAATGTAATGTTGGTAGAAGCAAGTCTTGCCAATGTACCAGTCCAGGTATATGAACCAGTTATGGTATTATCTATAGCAGTTGTAACAGTTAATGAAGTAAGCGTTTGCGTACCGCGGTTATAAACTGTAATGGCAGGAGAGAAAGGGTTGGTGCAAATGCGTTGCCCTGGTTGGTTTACAGATTTCAGTTGTGCATCTATGTTATAGGTAACCGGTGGCTGACACGCAATAGAGCTTAATAAAGAAAG
This sequence comes from Chitinophagaceae bacterium, assembly GCA_047602295.1. Lineage (GTDB taxonomy): Bacteria > Bacteroidota > Bacteroidia > Chitinophagales > Chitinophagaceae > JACMLD01. The sequence goes on from JASGHP010000001.1 coordinate 2,248,057, forward strand.
ACGATATTGTTGCAGCGCACTTTCCATGCGCGACACCTGGTCATTTGTAAACATCACCAGGCAATTATCGTATGTATAATCCATGTAGTTCTGGTACATAATACCATTGCCTGTTGGTGTACATGCGTCTGTTATTACAGTTGTATAACAAGTAGAGCTGGAATTGGCCTGGTTAGGCGTATCATCTACATAATCTGTTCCTGTGCAAGCGCCATTATCATCACCCCAAATGTGATAAAGATTAAAGTAGTGGCCAGATTCATGCGTAAGCGTTTTGCCACCATTATACAATGTAAGCGAACCACCGGGTAATGATCGGTAATCTATAGCAACACCCTGTTCGTTGGCATTGCCGGTATTGGGAAATGTGGCATAACCCAAAATGCCGTTAGAGAGCGTACATATCCACACGTTCATATAGCTGGTAGGGTCCCAGGCATCTGCGCCGCCGGTAGAAGCGTGTTTTACACCATCATCTGTGTTTGAGAAAGATGTTTTGGTAGTAGTTACCCTGTCAACGCCGGTTGTAGGATCTCCACCAGGTGTTTGTTGCGCCAGGCAAAATTGTATAGCAGATTTGCCAAATAAAGATTTAAAGTAAGAGGGTATATGTACAGAATCTCCATTGACGCCGGCATAATCGTGATTGAGGGTGTCCAGTTGCGCTTGTATCTGTGCATCTGTAACAGTAGCAGGGTTGGACATAACAATATGAAAAACTACAGGGATGACCAATGATGTACGATTGCCGTTGGGTAGCTGATCTAAGTTTGTTGCCCGGTTGTTATTGCTGCGTAAAGCTGCGTTAAAGCGGGTTCTTTCGTTTTCAAATTGGGTTCTTAATTGCGGGTTAGCCTCCAGTTTTATATCCAATGTCTGCATGGTGCCGCATCGTTCCGGAACAACCCTGGCTGTTTTCTGGCTGTAGGTAAGAACCGACGATACAACAAAACAAAGAATAAAAAAAACAGGCTTAAAGAATCTCATAATAGCGCTTGTTAACGAAAGATAAACAGTTATTGTTAAGGGTGCAATTGTTGCTGAGAACATTTGCAGCAATAGCTTTTTCTCTGGAAAGCAGATAAAAGGAAAGATTATTATTAGCTGGTGCAGCAGCGGGACTAGTTATAGTGCCAGTGTAACAATGGTTACCGACGGCTGATAGTAACAATACGCAGCTTCTACAGTTATTGTTGGGTTGTTGTATAATTTTTTTTGAAACTTGTACACAGCTTTCGTTCTCTTCCTTTTATCATCGTATTATCATCAATGGCAAACCAATATTTATGTCAGGTTCCTGAGGCTTCAATTGTTAGTTTGCACCAGATGGTATTGTCTTCAAATATACGCATTCCGTCTTCGCCAAAAGGAGGAGGTCCTCCCGGCGGGGGCATGTTGCCATCTCCACCACCTCCTGGTCCGCCACCATCTGGTGGAGGCATTCCATTACCGTCTCCCATAATGCCCATCTGCCTTCCTTTTTCTACAATGCCCACAGATACCCGCGAATTTAACGGAATAGTTTCTGACAAGGTGTTAAGCGGTAGTTGTGCCTCGTATATCAATGTGTCTTTTGAAAAGTACAATGCTACAGCAATACCAGAGGGATGTTGTGTGGATTGCAATCCATTCAATTCATCTTTAAAACCGGTTAGTTTCATTTCATGCTGTTGAGCAATATTTTTTTCCAGATCATGAATGGCATTTGTATCAACACCATTGCCCTGTATAAAACCACCCGGACGATTGTTACCATTGTTTAAGCCTGGCTGTGGTTTAGGCATTTTATCAGTTAATGCTATTGGAAAAAGAATACCTGTCTTTTTGTTCTTTTTTCCCTTGGCATCAATCCATATTTCAAGGCCATTCATTACAATCTTTCTTTGTTGAACAGGATCAGTTACGGCCAGGTACACATGCAGCGTGTTACCAGTATTGTAAACTGCATACCAGGAACGTGCGTCTTCGTCGTAATTTTTTTTAACGGGTATTGCACTTGCTGAGGGTTTACCCGTAGTAAAAGAAGCAAACTGCTGGCCGGATACTGTATGTGCATGAAACAAAGAGATTGCTAATAGCGATAGTAAAATCCATAAAAGCCTGCTGCGGCCAGGTATAGTTGGAAGCATAGCGATAATATAATTGAAAGGATAAAATTATTGGCTGCTGCTCCGTTGTAAAAAAAATATAGATGAAGGGAAGAAATGTAGCGGGGAATAGTTGAGATGGCGAGTAGCTAGTGGGAAGAGGCGAGTAGGGCGAAAAATCTTTTGCCCTTCTGGAGCAACAAGTTATTGAAATAAATTTGAACTCGCGGGGAAGCCGATGATCATTAGTATTCCAGGTGTTGAAGAGTGCGACCCCGACCAGAGGTACGGGGCACAGCGCAACGATGCTGCCATCAAAAATCAATGCTGGTTACCCATTTATTTCAGACTGCTTATTTTTGATGCATGAACCAGCGTATGCCTGTTGTATATTTTTCTGTTGTTTGGCTGTTTGCTTTGTGCGCCTGTAAGGCAAGCGGGCAATTGAAACAGGCTGCATCCGCTGAACAGCGGGATGATAGGTTTTTGGAAAACCTGATGCAAACCAGGCCTCAATATTTCTCCAACATACTCAGCAACCGCAAAGCGCTTAAAGTGCAGGTGATTTATACAAAGATAGATCGCAACCAAAACAATGAACCTGTTTTTACGCCTTATTATTTTAATGTAGACAGTGTTGGTTATTTCTATCCGGCTTCCACGGTGAAATTTCCGGTGGCGTTGTTGGCTTTGCAGGAATTGCATGAGCTTAGCCTGCCGGGTGTTGACAAGAATAATTCTTTAATTACTGAAGCAGCTTACAGTAAACAGACCGCCGTTTATAATGATCCGAAGAGTTTAGATGGACGTCCCACTATAGCGCAGTACATCAAAAAGATATTCCTGGTAAGTGACAACGATGCATTTAACAGGTTGTATGAATTTTTGGGGCAGCAATATATAAATGACAAGCTGCACAAAATGGGTTATACCAGTGCGGAAATACTGCACCGTTTGCAAATAAGCATGTCTGCAGATGAGAACAGGCATACCAATCCTATCACATTGTACGATACTTCAGGCAAACTGCTTTATCAGCAACCTATGCTGTTTAACCAGCAGACTTATAACATGCGCCATGATTCTGTTGGCAATGGCTATTACAATGGCAGTACGCTGGTGCCGCATGCCATGGATTTCTCAGGGAAAAACCTGGTTTCAATAAAAGATTTAACGGATGTTTTGCGCCGGGTGTTGTTTCCGATGTCTGTTACTTCACAACAACGTTTTAATTTTACGGATGAGGATTATCGTTTTGTAAAACAGTATATGTCGCAATGGCCAACAGAAACCATTTATCCGCCGTATACAGATACAACAAGGTTTTGGCCAGCGTATGGCAAGTTTTTATTCTATGGTGCAGAGAAAGGACCAGTGCAACCAGGCATCCGCATCTTTAATAAGATTGGAGGTGCTTATGGTTTTTTAAGCGATGTGGCCTACATTGTAGACTTCGACAAAAAAATTGAGTTTATGTTAAGTGCCAGCATTTATTGCAATGCAGATGGTATATTGAATGACGATACTTATGATTATGATACAGTAGGATATCCTTTTTTAAAACAAATAGGCAAGTTGATTTACGATTATGAAGTAACCAGGCCACGTGCAGTGAAACCAGATTTAACAGCTTTTAAAATGATTTACGATAAATAATGAGTACCCCTTTGAAATTTATGCTGGCCGTGTTGTTTGGTGCAATTGTTTTTGCTGCCTGTAAAAAAACAAACAACACCAATGCCAATGTGCTTTTTTATAACGGCACATGGTCTTTAACTGCTATTAGCGCTTTGTGGAATAATACATCTGTTATAAACCCTGCGCTGGCACAAGGACAAAGCACACGTAATGCAGATTCTCCTTATTTGCAATTGCAGGCAGGTACAAACCTGGTGAATATAAAAACAGGCAGCACTAGTTTTCTTGAAAAAAATATTTACGCATCAGCGTCAAATGGTACCAGTTTTATTTTCTTTGATACCAGTGCAACCGGCGGAAAGGCTAATATTTTACAACTTACTGATGATCTTACATTGCCCGATACTTTTCATATAAATTATCGCGTATTATACCTGCAGCCCGATACAAGTGTAAAGGTAGATGTATGGTTAGTAAATGGAATAACAGACAGCGTAAGGCTGGATACAGCCAGAACTTTTATAGGTGCCACTGCTGAAGCTTCTTCGCTACAGACTTTTAGTACGCTCTCTTATCATGCCAGCAGCTACACAGTAAAGGTGAAGCAAACAGGCACGGAAAACCTGTATGCTTCAATAAATTCTTATCCTTTTGTTATCAAAGGTATTTACAGTATTATTTTTTCAGGACTGCATGCAGGCACAGACAGTGCATCCTTTAAGCTATCGGTGCTGCATCACCGCACTTAGCTACGCAATAATAATTTTAAGGTTTTAGTATTAATGTGGATGGTGTCTGTGGCAGCCAGATGCTTTGCGTTTCTATCGCCCTTCTCCAACTATCCAGGCTAATGAGCATTAAATCTTGCGTTGACAGAAACTTGTTGTCTATTTTATTTTCATTGTAAAGAGCGATATGATTTGGCGCAATCTGTTCAATAGAACGAATGGATTCTTTCATCTCCGGGTTTTGCTTTATTACACCGGTACTGTCCAGTACAATTACCCTTGCATTGCTGTTATGAATAAGTTTCTGTGCATAGATAAGCAAGAAGCTATCGCTGATAGAAAAAATTGGAATAAAAACGTTTTCTACTTTAGCAAGCTCTTTGTCTACAAAAATGCCTACCGGTACTTTTGAATTCTTGATGATACTTTTGGTGCGTTCATCCAATAAAGAGTTTTCAAATAATTTTTCTTTACCAGTAATTGTATCATACAATCTTTCAGGGTTAATGATCTTGGTAGTAAAGCCCAATATTTTTCCAAGCAGTGTTCCTTCATATACAGAATGTCCAATGCCAATCAATAGTAAATCAAAATTGCCAGTATTGGCAGACTCGCTGATTTCTGAATCTATTTGAAAAGAAGGTTTGAACAGCGTGGTTACCGGCATCTGCAACCTTTTTGCTTCTGTTTGCACCGGTGCAAAGCTTTCCCTTTCATATTCCTGCTGGTTAAACTGGTTCAATTCATTGCTTGGCGAAAGGTGCATCATGGTGATATTGCTGTTATTCACCGATTTTTTTACCAGTGTATTAGCCAGCTTCAATAATGATACACCTTTTTCCGGGCTGCTAAAGGAAACCAGTATATTGTACTTAACCGCTCTTTCTATATTGTCTGGAATGCGAACAGTTCTTTTTGGCCGCATAAAACGGTTAATAAGATTAAGCGCAGGCCCCGTCATAAACGTTGTGAGCAAAGCCATAATAACCAGCATAGCAAATATTTGAGGGTTCAACACGCCAAGATCGTAGCCAATATTCAATACAATTAATTCCATCAAACCCCGTGTATTCATTAGTGCGCCAATAGACAGACTTTCCCGCCAACTTCTTCCTACAAATTTAGCGGCAGCAGCACTTCCCACAAATTTGCCAATTACAGCAACTGCAATAATCAACCCGCATATTTTCCAGAGCTGCGGATCGTTCAGCAATCCTATTTGTGTTCTTAATCCTGTGAATACAAAGAATAACGGCAATAAAAGCACCAATGCAAGATCTTCTACCTTTTCAATAAACAGGCTGCGGAAATTAGAATTGGCAGGCATGATAACACCAGCCATAAAAGCGCCAAACAATGCATGTATGCCTATTACTTCTGTTGCATAAGCAGACAATAGCAATGTAATAAAGAAAATTGCCACTACCGGTTTGCTGAAAGACTCTTTATCAGAATATTTATCTCCCAGTTTTTTCAAAAAAGGCTGTACAATTTTCAACATAATAAAAACGTATGCCACCGCCATTATAATGGTGAACAATGCACTGAGTATAGTGCCCGCTTTTACCACTGCTATTACAGCTGCCAATAAACACCAGGCAGTAATATCATCTGCCGCAGCACAGGTAATGGCAATAGTTCCTAACCTTGTTTTAGACAAGCCTCTTTCCTGCACTATTCTTGCCAATACCGGAAATGCTGTGATGCTCATGGAAATACCTATGAATAAAGCGAATGAAAGAAATTTTATGTTGGCTGGTGCAAATTGTGCATAGATAAAATATGCCAGTGTAACACCCAGGGTAAAAGGAAAAATAATGCTGGCATGGCTTATCACCACTGCATCGCTGGCTCTTGTTTTCAATACTTTTAAATCCAGTTCCATGCCTATAACAAACATAAAAAGTATAAGACCTATCTGGCTAAGGAATTGCAAATTGCCTAATGATTGAGCCGGGAAAAGAAATGCTGAAAACTGCGGTAGGTACATGCCTGCAAAGGATGGCCCCAGCAAAATGCCTGCTGCTATTTCGCCAATAACAGTGGGCTGGCCAATTTTTTTACAGAAAAAACCAAGTATGCGTGCCACCAGTATAATGGTAATAATCTGCAACAGAAGAATGGATAATGGGTGGGTAACATTCTGCAAAAAAGTTTCACCAAACTGGTGCCAGTTGCTGGCAGAAATCTGTGGTACAAACTCCCTTACTTTATTGTTTTCTAATGAAAGGCCCTGGTGCAGTATCAGCCATATTAAAGCAGAAAAGCCGGCAATGGTGCTAATGTAAAAAAATGCGTTCCTGTATTTTTTCATATGCAGGGTTTACAGCAAACATAATGCTTAACAAATGGAAAGAAAGTTTATCGCAGGTGTTTCAAGGCTTTTATGTAACAAACCCGGTAAACTTTGTAACGAAAAAAATTACACTGGAATTTTATTGATAAACCCTGCTTTGTATGCTTCACCCAATGAAAAACGGAGCGGTTTATTGTTGTGTTGAATACTGCTGGTAATTTCTTCGTGAGTATAAGCGTCTACAATTTTAAGTGAGATAATTTCTTTTTTGTTGACTTGTACAAATTGGGCTGCAGGAAGCAGTTCCAGCAATTGAGAGAAGGAAATATTTTTCAGTACGATGTTTTCTCCATTATCAAGATGAGCTACTTTGTCTCTTTTATCTATGGCAGAAGTTGTAATATAAAACAGTTGCTCAAAGTAAAGCATGGATTTTCCTTTGCTTGTATTTAATTGAACAAAAGCCTTGCTTGTTTTATTGGTTTGAATTTTTTCTGCAGCTTTTTCTATAGCTTTTTGCAACCGGTCTTTCTGTATGGGTTTGCGGATATAGTCTATTGCATTCAGGTCAAAAGCATCGGCGGCGTATTCTTTATAGGCTGTAGTAAAAATAACGGGCTTGTTGTTTATTTGGGCGGCTACTTCCAAACCGTTAAGGCCGGGCATTTCAATATCTATTATGCCAAGATCAAAATCAATTGCTTTGCTCTCTTCAATAAATTTCTGTGGATCATTAAATGCCCTTACTACTTCTATGCAGGATATTTGCTCACAGATCATCTTCAGGTAGGTAAGCCCTGGCAATTCATCATCCAGCAGTAAGCATTTTATTTTTGTGTTCAAGCAAATTCAGTTTTAAAGAAGAAATATAAACATCGCCTTCAGCAAATTGATCCAGTTTGTAATTATTGCCGTACATGATCTCCAGCCTTTTTTTAAGATTGGGTTTTCCAAAACCGCTTCTTTCTTTTTTTAGGGGCGATGTATCGCTTATTTTATTAGATACCGTAAGTGTGAAATGATCCTGCTTCAGCTCAAATACGATGGCAATAAAAGCGCCTTCATGTTGCAGGTCTGCGTGTTTAAAAGCATTCTCTATCAGGTCTGTTGTAATAAGCGGGGCTATCAGTTGTTGTTCATACAGCGGATTGTTTTCATCAATCCTGTTTTTAATGGTAAGGTTGAAGAGCGGACTTATTTTCAGTTTGTTGATTTCTATAAGGCTAAGCGCAAATTCTATTTCTTCTTTTAGTGAAACAAATTTGCGTTCGCTTTCATAGAGAATAAAATCCAGCACATTGGAAAGTTTGTCCAGCGCATAATAAGTTTGGTATGCATGCGACTGAATAGAGTTCAGCGTATTTTTAAAAAGGTGTGGATTCAGTTTGTATTTAATGGTATCCAATTCCAGCGCATGGGTTCTCAGTTCTAGCTCGGTATATTTTTTTTCAATAGAAGCTTTATCCCTGCGCTCCTTTTTTAAAGTATTGTATAGTATCAATAAAGCTGTGCAGGCAGATGCTGCCAATGCTATCAGTATAATCATACCCCAGGTGCTATGCAAAATTGATTCCAGGCTGTGGTTTGTTTTACTGTAAAGATAAGAAAGGCTGCCCAGCTTGTTTGAAATTGAGCTAAGTGAGTGGTAAAAGCAAACCAGTTACTGGTTAGATAATATTCTCTGCCGCAATCGCAGAAAAGGCATTTCAATAGCCAGGTGCATCAGCCAGCCTGCTAATACCGAAAGCAATATGCAAGCAATAAACATGGTATTGCTTGCTCCTTCAATATTATATTTTGAAAATAAAATTTGTCCCAGGTGAATCACAATTTTATGGCTGAGATAAATGGCATAAGAAAGCATGGCCAGTTTTTCTGTAGGCCAGCAACGGTATTTGTAAAGAAAGCTGCCAGGGCTTAACGCTGCAATTAACCATAAGCCGTAGCCAAGGCTAATAAGCGGGAAGCCGAATACAGACGCTGCAAAGGATCTTTCGTCTGTGCAAATCCAATAAGAAACAACCAGCAATAATAAACCAGCCAGTAAAAAAAGAATAGGCCTGCACGTTAGTTTTTCTTTTATAGCAGGATAAAAACAAAACAACGCCGCAATGCCAACACCGGTAAGTAATCCGTCTAATCTTGCAGGGGTAGGGTAGTAAATCCATTTATACCAGATAGCCCAGCCACCGTCTGCCTCAAGCGCAGGTGCTGCTACCTGTGTATATACCAACAAGCGATAGAGTAAACCGCCGAGAAAAAATATTAAAAACAATGCTGGTCCCCATTTTATTTTTTTACGACTTGATAGTAATATCAAAAGCAAAGGAAGCAACAGGTAAAACTGTTCTTCTATGCAAAGCGACCATGCGTGAGAGAAGGTGCCCTGATGGCGAAGATCAAGCCCAAGGTTTTGGGTAAAGCTGATGTATTTCCAAAGAGGAGCTAGTGCTTCCCGCTCGTGAGAGGATGGAATCAGAAAATAAATGCCCACTATAAAAAGATAACCAGGTATGATGCGGAAAAAACGCTTAAGAAAAAAAGTTTTAAAGGAAATGGTTTTACCTGCGGCAATGCTGGCAAACAATTGTGACGAAATGAGATAACCACTCAGTACAAAGAAAAGATCTACACCCGTCCAGCCAAATTTGCTGATGCTGCTTAACCACGGTGGCGAAGGAAACATGCCACTGTAATGATACATAAAAACAAAGCAGATAGCCAATGCACGCAGGTGGTCCAGGCCATACAATTTTGTTGATGGCTTATTTATTAAGTCCGAAGAATTGATAGTCATGTTAGTTGGGAAAGCAAAATTCAGTAGCAGGAATTTGATGCTGGTAAGGTAAGACTGATTAGCAGAAAAGGAAAATTTGAGCGGGAAAAACTTTCTTATATTTTTTGAATGGCTTTTGTAATTTGCCGCTCTTTTATTTTTAAACCTATCAACATGAAAGTTTCTGCTACAGTAAAAAATCAATTCAACCAGCATGAGATAACAGTAAGCACGAATGCCGACTCAAAATCAATTAACATAGCCAGCAAAGCAGGAGGATTTGGTTCTTCTATAAATGGCGCCGAATTATTATTGTTGTCGTTGGCTACCTGTTATTGCAACGATATTTACCGTGAAGCTGCAGCTATGAACATAGAAGTGTACGAAGTGCAAGTGGAATTTACAGGTGAGTTTGGTGCAGCAGGAGATCCCGGTCGCAATTTTCAATACAAGCCTATCATACGCTCTAACGCAAGCCCGGAACAATTGGAAAAACTTATTCAACATACAGATGGTATAGCAGAGATACATAAAACATTAAGACAGGGGTTGGATATTAAACTGGCGTATTGAGAGGGGCCTGATATTAAACGCGGCGTTGCTTGTTTTGCTATTTGCAATTATTGTATTCGTCTACAATTCTTTTAACCACCTCAACCTTAGCATTAAAACCCAACACTTGCGGCATGTCATATTTCTTTTGCTTAGTCAATATCTTATCAGCTAAAGCCGGGCAGTCTTTTACCAACATACTCATCTTATAATTAAAATCAGGACGCAGACTTTTGCCGAATATATTCCATGCTTCAAGTCTGAGCAGGTTTGCGGGGGCGATAAAATAATAGTAGTTATTGCCCTGGCCATCTATCGACTCTCTTGATTCCTCAAAAAGTTCATACATCTGAATGCGTGCATTTTCTTTGGTTAACCGTTTCACAAAAAGCAACCGCATTGTTCCGTCAAAATAGAGTTCAACCGTTTTAGGATAATAATAGTCTTCTCCGATTTTGTAATATTCTATACTTTGTGCTTTGAATTTTTCTTCACCTTGTGCGGTGTTCAATACCACCCATTCATATCGCTCTCCAGGATGTTCTCGTCCAAAATTAATAGTTATAAGCCCTTCTTTTTGTGTGCCATCCATGAAGCGGATGATGCCTTGCATTTTTGAAACCTCGTTAGGTGTCTTGAAAAAAGAACCCGGCTTGCAACCGGTTGCGATAATGAGTAAACAAATTGAGAGAATGGAAAGAATTTTCATGATAAGGTGGTGCTTTGATTTTCGGAGCAAGATAAAAAAAATCCCGCCTTTATTAAGACGGGATTGCGTATAAAAAAGGATTTGTAATTATGCTACGGCTTTGTTTACCAGCTCTGCTGCTTCGCTTAATACGATAGCAGATTTTACTTTCAATCCGCTTTCGTCTATCAGTTTCTTGGCTTCTGCTGCATTCGTTCCCTGCAAACGTACAATGATTGGTACTGTAATATTGCCCAGGCTTTTATATGCATCAATTACGCCTTGCGCAACACGGTCGCAACGAACGATACCACCAAAAATATTGATAAGGATAGCTTTTACTTTGGGATCTTTCAGGATAATGCGGAAACCGGCTTCCACCGTTTGTGCATTAGCAGTGCCACCTACGTCCAGGAAGTTAGCAGGCTCACCACCACTCAGTTTAATCATGTCCATAGTAGCCATTGCAAGACCAGCACCATTTACCATGCAACCCACGTTTCCATCAAGCTTTACAAAGTTCAGGTTGTATTTACCTGCTTCAACTTCTGTAGGATCTTCTTCGCTTATATCACGCAGTGCTTCCAGATCCGGATGACGCATCATAGCGTTATCATCCAAATTCATTTTGCAATCCACTGCAATTATTTTTTCATCGCTGGTTTTAAACAATGGGTTTATCTCCAGCATAGAGCAATCAAGTCCAACATAAGCGTTGTACAGATTGGTTACAAATTTTACGCAGTTCTTCAATGCTTCACCGCTAAGGCCCAGGTTGAAAGCAATCTTTCTTGCCTGAAAGGGTTGCAAAGGACCGCCGGGGTGTACCCACTCTTTAAATATTTTTTCGGGAGTATCGTGTGCCACGTCTTCAATGTTCATTCCGCCTTCGGTGCTGTACATGATTACGTTCTGGCCTTTTGCACGATCCAATAAAATAGAGAGATAATATTCTTTAACAGGATTGGGGCCGGGATAATAAACATCCTGCGCTACCAATACTTTGTTTACCACTTTGCCAGCTTCGCCGGTTTGTATGGTTATTAATGTGCCACCCAAAATATTGGATGCAATTTGTTTGATGTCTTCTGCACTTTTACCCACTGCCACACCACGTTGTTCTGTTCCTTTTATTTTTCCTTTACCGCGGCCACCTGCATGTATCTGCGCTTTTACAACGGCAAAGCTATTGCCATAAGTAACTTTCAATTGTTTGTATGCTTCTTCTGCTGCACCTGCATTGTCTACGGGAATTCCTTCCTGCACAGGTACATTGTATTTTTTCAATAATTCCTTAGCCTGGTATTCGTGTAGGTTCATACGCTAAAATTTTGGTGACGAAGATAAGGGAAAGCTGCCTATATGGGCCAGCCACTGCATTAAACATTTTGCGGTTTTCAGCAGGGAATATTAATATAACGGCTGACTGGCTTAAACCTTTAGTTTCCCAACCGGTCAATAGACGGTCCTTGCCTGTATTTTACCGGGCTTAATCCGTACCAACTTAAAGTTAACCATGAAAAGAACAGTCATTAGTTTTTTACTAACCGCCCTGGTATTAACCGCTGCTGCACAGTCAGACACTACTGTTGCTGCCGCAGACAGTATAAAAAAACCAGCACCATTAAAATCTTATTTTTCAGCTTCAGTCAGCTATTTATCCAACTCTATTTATAATGGTCGTAAAGATTCTGTAGCCACACCTTATATAACACCCACTATTGGTTATTACGATAAATCCGGATTTTTTGCAGATGCATCACTTTCTTACCTGGCAAGGGCTGGCAGCGGTCGTATTGATCTTTTTAGCCTTTCTGCCGGATACGACTTTTACATTGGCAATTTTGAAGGAGAAGTGTCTGCCAATAAATCTTTTTACAATAGCAGCAGCACCAATGTGCAATCTGAAATTACCGGTAGCCTGCTTTTAAATGGTGCTTACGATTTCAATTTTATAAAACCCAGTTTTGATGCAGGCATCAACTTTGGCAGCAAGTCTGATTATGTTTTCAATTTTGGATTGGAACATAGTTTTTATGCAGCAAACGATAAGTTTTTGATAACACCAACTGTAAAAGCAAATGGCAGCACAGAGAACTATTATGGTTCTTACTATACCAAAAGAAAAGTAGGTGCTAAGAAAAAAAATGCCGGTGTTGTATATGATGTATCTGCAAGTGTGGAAGATGCTTCTAAATATAAAGTATTGGCTTATGAATTCAGCCTGCCTATGAGCTATACAATTAAGAAGTTTACTTTCCTTGTTTTGCCGGCTTATATCATTCCGGTACATCCTGCTTTAATAAACGTAACGCTAAAACCTGAAACTGGTACAGGCACTACCATCAATAGAACACAAACAGAAGTTATTTCCAATAGCTTTTATTGTTCGGTGGGTATTAGTTATAAATTTTAAAGTATTCAGTATTTAGTATATAGTATTAAGACTTGGCGGCGCAAGGGTAGAACTTTTTATTGCCCGCAGAGCACAGGTTTATTCGCAGATGAGAGAAGACTACATTGAAATTTTCTGATTTTTACATTTGCCTCTTAACTTACAACTTATCACTTAGAACTTAAAACTTCCTCGCTCTTCCCGATTTTGCTCTTTCCCTATTTACTTTTTACTTTGCGCATGGATTTCTCAGCAGACATAGACAATTGTTTAAAAGTTTTGCAGCAGGGTGGAGTGATACTCTATCCAACAGATACAATTTGGGGACTTGGATGCGACGCTACCAATGCAGCAGCAGTAGAAAAAATTTTTGCCATTAAACAAAGACCGGAAGCGAAAAGCCTGATCGTGTTGTTGGCAGATGAAAGAGATTTATTGCAATACGTAGCAGCACCAAATCCTGAAGTGTTCAATTATCTTGACAATGCTATAAAACCTACCACTATTATTTACGATGGTATTATTGGACTGGCAGAAAATGTGCTGGCAGCAGATGGCAGTGCAGGCATACGCATTGTAAAAGAAAATTTTTGCAAACACCTTATCAAGCGATTTAGAAAACCTATTGTTTCCACTTCTGCCAATATTAGCGGAGAACCAACCGCTCCTGATTTTTCTTTGATATCTCCCGCAATAAAAAGCAGCGTAGATTATGTGGTGCAATACCGGCAGGATGATAAGACGCCGGCACAGGCATCATCTGTTATTAAATGGAATGGGGGAGATGTTGTGGTGATAAGACCGTGATGAATGTGGAAATGTGAGTAATGTGGTAAATGTGGAAATGCTTTTGCTTCGAGGATAGAACTCAGATTGTTATGATTAGAGATGATACAATGTGAAAATGTATGATTTCTTCCTTATCTAAATTCGTAAATATAAAATTGCAAAAGTATCGAAGCAAGCGGCTCATAGCTCACAGCTTTATATGGAAAAAATCCTATTCATCCGCCTAATCCTATAAATCCTGGTTATCTTTGTTTTCTTGCAGCAATTCCTGGTCATACAAACAGCTTTTATTGGAGATGTGGTGCTGGCTACCGGCATTATTGAGAAACTGCATGCTTATTTTCCCGACGCACAAATAGATTTTTTGCTGCGTAAAGGCAATGAAGGCTTGCTGGCCAATCATCCTTACCTGCGTGAAGTATTGGTGTGGGACAAACAGGGCGGTAAGCTAAAAGATCTGCGCAGGCTATTACATATCATCAGGCAAAATAAATACGATAAAGTAATCAACGTACAACGTTTTACCGCTACTGGTATATTGACTGCTTTTTCAAAGGCAAATGAAACAATAGGGTTTGATAAAAATCCGCTGAGCCGAATGTTTACTACCAAAGTGAAACATGTTATAAGCACAAGTAAACAACCCAAACACGAGATTGAGCGCAACAATGATTTGCTGGCTCATTTTACTGATGAAAAAATATTCAAACCACGCTTATACCCTTCAGGAAAAGATTACGATACCGTTAAGCAATACAAGCAAGGCGCTTATGTCTGCATTGCGCCCTCTTCTGTATGGTTTACCAAGCAATATCCCGCAGATAAATGGATAGCTTTCATTCAAAAATTGCCTGGGCATGTTAAGGTATATCTTTTAGGAGCTCCTTCAGATAAAGCATTGTGCGATGGCATTATCAGCGCTTGCAAAAATCATTCAGTAGAAAATCTTTGCGGCAAACTTAACTTTTTGCAATCGGCAGCCTTAATGCAAGATGCGCAAATGAATTATGTAAACGATTCTGCACCCATGCATTTTGCATCTTCAGTAAATGCACCTGTTACTGCAGTGTATTGTTCTACATTGCCTTCTTTCGGTTTTGGGCCGGTTAGCGATAGCAGTTATATTGTAGAAACAAAAGAGCAATTGCCTTGTCGCCCTTGCGGATTGCATGGCAGAAAGGAATGTCCGCTAAAGCACTTTAATTGTGCATATACCATTAAAGAAGAACAATTATTAGAAACATTGGCTGGTCAATCTTCATAGCAAATCGATGTTAGCATATATTACATTGAATAATTAAACTCATCCACATGCGGAAGCTTTTTGTTGTTTTCATTGCATTGGCAACGTTATATACCGCTGCAAACAGTCAGTCGCTTACCCGTTTAGCGAACGATAAAAAGTACGTCATCCCATTTCAGTTGACTGAACATAATAATTGGTCAGTAGCTGTTGTTATCAATAATAAAGATTCGCTGCATTTAATGTTGCATACAGCCGTATCGGATGTAAACCTTACAACAGAAGCTGTTAAACACATGAGCAGCCTGCAATTTCAGCGCACAGATAGTGTAAAGAGCTGGGGCGGCAATGGCAATACTTCAAGATTTAGTGCAGATAATTTTATGCAACTAGCTGGCATGAGCTGGCAACATGTTCAAATTTGGGAAGATGAAAATTCCGGTCAGCAAACAGATGGCAAGTTTGGTCTCAATCTTTTTGCAGACAGGGTAGTAGAGATTGATTTTGATGAACAGCAAATCACTATTAGCAAAGAACTGCCACGCAAGGTTCGCAAATACCAGCAACTGAAATTATTTTTTGAGAACGACAACCTGTTTGTGGAAATGGCTTGCAACACTGGCGCAGGTATTGTTCAAAACAAATTTCTTTTGCATAGCGGCTATGCCGGTTCATTATTGTTTGATGATAAGTTTGCGGCAGAAAACAAATTGGGTGATGCACTTGCTATAACAGGAGAGAAACAATTGAAAGATTCTTATGGTCATGTGCTGAAGGTGAAAAGGGCTACGCTGCCTTCTTTGTTAATTGGTTCAGCAAAATTAGACAGTGTGCCGGTTGGTTTTTTTGAAGGCGCTATTGGCAGGCAAAAACTAAGCGTTGTTGGCGGCGACCTGTTGAAGAGATTCAACATTATTATAGATGCAAAGCGGGAATATATTTACTTAAAACCCAATCATCTTAAAAACTCTAATTACCTGAATGTTTAGATAAACGATAATTTTTTTCTGCGTTTGTAAGAAACTGTTCTCATCCCCTGTCTAATCTTCAAAATGGCATAAAGGTGACTGAAAAAGAACAGGAACGGGTTTTTAATGAATGGCTAAAAGGGCATACTGGCACTATCTTCAAAATAGTGAGGGCCTGGTCTTCTTCCATTAATTCAGCCGACGATCTTTTCCAGGAAATAGTGATGCGTGTTTGGAAATCGGTTCCATCTTTTAGGCAGGAATGCAGCGTAAACACCTGGATATACCGCATTGCACTTAATACCGCCATTACCTGGAAAGCCAGTGAACAACGGTATGCCATACACGAAAAATCAGGAAGCATAGACCAGGTATTGCAACAAAGTAATCAACCCGTTGATGAAAGATTGGCCTGGTTGTATGAAGCAATTCAAAGTATGGAACCCATTGATAGATCATTAGCATTGCTGTTGCTGGATGGCTACAGTTATAAAGAAATGGCTGTCATGATGGGCATTACAGAAACCAATATTGGCGTGCGTATTCATCGCGTCAAAAAACAATTGTCCCTTTTATCCAAAACAAGCAAGTATGGAACCTGAAGAAATAGCACAAGCCTGGCATAGCCAGGATGATCAATCTTTGTTTCAAATAAATATGCAAAACATGCAACAATTAGTAGCTGTAAAAAAAAGACAGTCGGCCCATGTTACACGCCTTAGCGAGTGGGTATTGATACTGGTAAATATTTTTGCTGGCGGTTTTATATTGCTTGCCAATAAGAGCAAAGGCTTACCCAACCTGTTAATGCTGATGCTGGGCATATGGATGCTTTGCTGTGCATTAATGATAAGCATTGCCCGTTGGAAAAGATTGCAGGCAAATAAACGTTTTAACCGGTCTGTGCAGGGAGAATTGCAGGAAGCATTTTCAAACGCATTATACCAGTTAAGACTTTCTCAACTCATGCGATGGAATACACTTATTATTGCGTTGTTCATTATTCCTGTAATGCTGCTTAGTCACAAGCCCCTTTGGATAGCTGCATTGTTAGTAGCGGGCTTTGCGTTATCGGCATGGGTAAGCCGCTGGGAACACAATTGGCATAAAAAAAGAGTGGATAATTTAAAAGCTCTACAAAAACAATTGCAGAATTCCTAGCTATCTGCAATGTGCTTCTCATCTTCTCCCGATTAAATCATAGAGGCAAGTTGCGATAGAATTTTTTGATTTACTTAGTATTCATACCGTTTTCGCCCGCAAAAG
Organism: Chitinophagaceae bacterium; assembly: GCA_047602295.1. Taxonomy (GTDB): domain Bacteria; phylum Bacteroidota; class Bacteroidia; order Chitinophagales; family Chitinophagaceae; genus JACMLD01. The sequence goes on from JASGHP010000001.1 coordinate 2,265,483, forward strand.
CATTCCGAATAATCTGTGGAAAAAATAATCAGTATTCAGTAATTTTATTAGTACCATGGAAAAGCATAGAATATATACAACATCTGTTGCCAGCGTTTACACGCATTATATTGCCAAAGCTGAAAAGAAAGGGCGCACCAAGGAAGATGTTGATACAGTGACTTGTTGGTTAACCGGGTATACGCCCAAGGCTTTGCAGCAACACATTGAAAAGAAAACCGATTTTGAAACTTTCTTTGCGCAAGCGCCAAAACTGAACCCCAATGTTTCAAAAATTACCGGTGTAATCTGCGGTTACAGAATAGAAGAAATTGAAGACCCTTTGATGAGGAAGATACGTTACCTGGATAAGCTTGTTGACGAAATTGCCAAAGGAAAAGCAATGGAAAAAATTTTGAGAGTGTAAAAAGTTGTAAGTGATAAGTTTTAAGTTGTAAGTTAAAAAATGGGAAAAATAAGTTTGATGGATGACTTTACAGTTAAATGGACGCACTTAAAACTTATAACCTAAAACTTAGAACTTTATCTCTTGTGATAAAACTTTCGTTGCGGCCTGTGCTGATTGTTACCACCTCCGCCATTATTTCGGGTGCGTGGCTGATAAGCAGGAGTAGGGCCTAGCTCTTCAGGTACCACAGCTTTGGTAACTGTTTTGCCAATCAGTTGTTCTATTGCAGCAAATTTGTTTTGCTCTTTTTCTGTTACAAACGTGTAGGCAGTGCCGTCTGTTTCTGCTCTTGCTGTACGACCAATGCGGTGCACATAATCCTCACCATCATTGGGTACATCGTAATTGATAACAAGATCTATGTGGTCTATATCAATTCCTCTTGATAAAATATCAGTAGCTACCAATACCGGCAAACGCTTGCTGGAAAAACTGCGCAATACATCTTCTCTTTTTGCCTGGTCAAGATCTGAGTGAATGGCTTCTGCTTTAATACCAGAACGTTGCAATTCTACCGTCAACTGTTTTACATTCTGCTTGCGTGAGCAGAATATAAGAATAGAATTAAATGTCTTGCTTTTCAGCAATAGTTTTACCAGGGGTATTTTCTGTGGTTCGTAAACAATAAATGCTTCCTGTGTTATTTTTTCCGGCGGACGCGAAATAGCAATGCTTACTTCCTCGGGTTGCACCAGTATTTTTTGCGCCAGTGTTTTTATTTTAGGAGGCATGGTGGCAGAGAACAACAGGGTTTGCCTTTTTGCAGGCACCATTGAAATAATCTTCATGATGTCTTCATTAAAGCCCATGTCCAGCATGCGATCTGCTTCGTCCAGTACCAAATATTTCAGTCCTTTTAATTTTACATAACCCATGTTTATATGGGCAATCATTTTGCCTGGTGTGCATACCACTACATCAACCCCTTTGCTAAGTGCCTGTTTCTCCTGCACAAAAGATCCACCATCGCCACCACCATAAACGGCAATAGAGCTGATGGAAGTAAAATAAGAAAGTCCTTCCAGGTGGCCGGCAATTTGTATGGCCAGTTCACGTGTAGGAACTATAATCAATGCATTGATGTGATGATCGTCGTGAGATTCTGTGAGCAGTTTATTAAGTAACGGCAACAAGAAGGCAGCGGTTTTGCCGGTTCCTGTTTGTGCAAAAGCGATGATGTCTTTGCCTTGCAGTATATGTGGTATTACCTGTTCCTGTACCGGAGTCGGTTCTTCGTAACCACTGGCAGCTATGCCTTCCGCTAAGCTCTCGTGAAAATTAAATTCTGTAAACTTCAAGTTAGATAAACTATTGTGAGAAATAGGGTTATGGCGTGAAGATACGAAAACAGCGCCTATTTTGCCTATACTCCATTTGGGGTATTTTGGTGGAAGAAAGTTGTAAGTGATAAGTTGTAAGTAATAAGTGCTAAGTCTTAAGTAGCCTTTCCTTTGCTTTACTTTAAACTTAGCATACGGGGGTAGAGTTACGGTTAAAACTATATCGCCACAAAAGACTTAAGACTTAAAACTCACCACTTAAAACTTATTTAAGTATTTCATGTCCCAGCTTATCTCTCTTGGTAGTAAGATATTTTTCATTGTGTGGGTTGGGCACTGCTTCAATGGGAACTGTCTCTACAATCTCAATTCCGTAGCCAAGCAAACCTGCTCTTTTGCGTGGGTTATTGCTCATCAAACGCAATTTAGTAGCGCCTAGGTAACGCAGCATTTGTGCGCCAATGCCATAATCTCTTTTATCCATTGGAAAGCCCAGGTGCAGATTGGCTTCCACAGTATCCATTCCTTCTTCCTGCAGTTTATAAGCTTTCAATTTATTTAAAAGTCCAATGCCACGGCCTTCCTGGTTCATGTATAAGATAATGCCCTTGCCTTCTTTTTCTACCATCTGCATGGCTTTATGCAATTGCTCGCCACAATCGCAACGCAAAGAACCCATAATATCTCCTGTAAAGCAGGAAGAGTGAACGCGGGTTAAAACCGGCTCATCTTTTTTCCATTCTCCTTTTATAAGAGCAAGGTGTTCGCTGTTAGAACCTTTTTCTTTAAAAGCCACTAATTTAAAATGGCCGTATTTGGTGGGCATGTCTACACGCACCACTTCTTCAATCAGCGAATCTATTTTAAGACGGTATTCAATAAGATCTTTAATAGAGATCAGTTTCAGGTTGTGCTGCTTTGCAATTTCCTTTAGCTCTGGCAACCTGGCCATTGAACCGTCTTCATTCATTATTTCCACCAACACACCCGCAGGTTCAAAACCAGCAAGACGGGCTAAATCTATTGTAGCCTCTGTATGTCCGGCACGACGAAGCACGCCTCCTTTTTTTGCCCTTAGCGGAAATATATGTCCCGGCCTGCCCAGGTCAGTTGGTTTGGTAGCCGGATCAACCAAAGCCTGGATGGTCTTGGCGCGGTCGTGAGCAGAGATGCCGGTAGTACATCCATGGCCTAGCAGGTCTATAGAAACAGTAAAAGCCGTTTCGTGAAGGGCGGTATTATTATTTACCATCAATTCAAGTTGCAATTCATCGCAACGTTCTTCTACCAGGGGCGTGCAAATAAGGCCACGACCATATTTGCTCATAAAGTTGATGGTATCGGGATTTGCATTTCGTGCTGCAGTTATAAAATCTCCCTCGTTTTCACGGTCTTCGTCGTCTACCACTATCACCAGTTTGCCCAGTTTAATATCTTCTATAGCGCTTTCTATACTATCCAGCATGGGTAAAAATTTATACAAAAATAACGATTGCAGCAGGCTTTATGTTTAATAATAATAAAACTATGTTGAGCAGGGTTAAGACGTGATGTAATCGTTTGCTTATAATACAATTAGCGCAAAATAAAAAAAGATGACAAGATTAAATTTATATCAACTATAAACAAGTTATGCAGCATTCCGGCATAGTTGGTTGCCTAGTGGCAGGAATCTTTTAAGTTTGCTTTAACAATGGGCCAAAAACCCTTTCTTTGCACTCGTATTTAAATTCAAAACTATATGCTTAAGAAACTCTATTCACTAGTAGCTTTTGTGTTTGCGATTGCTATTACAACCAACCAATTACATGCACAGGTAACAACCAGTAGCATTACTGGGCAGGTTAAAGGCAAAGGCGAAGGGTTAGTAGGAGCAACCGTTACTGCTATACACCAGCCTTCTGGTACCAAGTATGTTACCATTACCAAAAAAGAAGGCTATTTTACTTTATTAAATACCCGTTCCGGAGGGCCTTACCAAATCCAGATTGAGCATGTTGGTTATTCTCCTAAAACAATAGATAATGTAAATCTTAGTTTGGGTGAAGCGTATAATATCCCTGTAGATATGAGTGTAACTGCCACAGAACTGGTTGCAGTTACAGTTAGCGCAAAACGTTCCTCGGGCTCACGCAATAAAACTGGCGCCAGTACAGTATTCAGTGCGAAACAATTGTCAACACTGCCCAGCATTAGCCGCAGCATAACAGATTTTACACGTCTTACACCACAGGCAAATGGTAATAATTTTGGTGGTCGCGACGGCCGTTATAACAATTTGCAGGTAGATGGTGCCAACCTTAATAATAACTTTGGTTTAAGTACAGACCCAATGCCAGGCGGTGGCGCATCACCCGTGAGCATTGATGCATATGATGAAGTGTCTGTAAACATTGCTCCTTATGATGTTAGGCAATCTGGTTTTACAGGTGCAGGTATAAATGCTGTTACCAAGAGTGGTACCAATACTTTCCACGGTACTGCTTATGGTTTTTACCGCGATCAGAGTTTTAACGGTACACATGTTGGCTCTACAACATTAACCGTTACACCACAAACAACAAAAGTTGTAGGTGGAAGCCTGGGAGGTCCAATTATCAAGAATAAATTGTTCTTCTTCATTAATGCAGAATATGAAAATACTTCTGCACCACCTCCAGGCACTACATACCGTCCTGCTGGTTCCACTGCAAGCGGACAACCCTCTGCAGCACCTGTAGATTCTTTAAAGAAATTTGCATCTATACTGAAGACAAAATATAATTATGATGCAGGTGCCTATGAAAACATTCCCAACTTTGTTACTAAAAACCATAAAATACTTGCTAAAATAAACTGGAACATTAACAATCAACATAAGTTGATTTTGAAGTACAGTGATTTTAAAGGGTCTGATCAGTCATTGTTGAATGGCAGCAGTATTCCGAACAGCGGTGCAGGTGCAGTTTCCATTCGTGGTCAATCAGGTACTTTCACACGTTTGCCCAATAACCGCAACAGCGATCAGTCTATTGGATTTTCTAATAGCAACTATGGAACAGACCATATTGTAAGAACCGGAACATTGGAACTGAACAGCAATTTCAGCAGCAGGATTTCTAACCAGTTGTTGCTGTCTTATACCAAAATCAGCGATATACGCAATAGCCCAGGCGGGTTTTTCCCCACAATAGAAATATTTGATGCTGACGGAACCGTTCCCGGTGTAACTAAAGGCCGTAATTATATGTCTGCGGGTACGGATCCTTTTACCAGGAATAACCAGGTAGTTAATAATATTGCTACAATAACAGACAACTTTACCTATTTCGCAGGAAAACATACGTTAACTGCTGGTGCTACATACGAATACCAGAAAGTGGGCAATATGTTTATGGGCGGTTCTGAAAGCTATTACATTTATAATAGCCTTGATGATTTTGCCAACGATCGTACACCAGCATATTTTTCTTATACCTATTCGCTGGTGCCTGGTCAGCCCCAGGTATTTTCTGCTAATCTTAAACTGGGTCAGTTAGGTTTCTATGCACAAGATGAAATTAATGTTAGCCCCAATTTTAAATTAACACTTGGTCTGCGTGCCGATGTTCCTACTTACCTGGAACAACCACGTGAGAACGCAGCCATTACTGCATTGCAGTTACCTAACAAGGATGGTGTATTAACCAGCTTTAATACAGGTAAATGGCCTAAAGCCCGCATGCTATTTTCACCACGTATTGGTTTCCGCTGGACAGTGCCGGACGAAGACGGCCTTGTATTGCGTGGCGGTACCGGCATATTTACCGGAAAAATACCTTTTGTGTTCTTAACAAACATGCCAAGCAATAGCGGCGTTTATCAAAACGGAGCTGTGCTAAATACGGCTGCACAGTTAGCAGGAATTACTTTCAACCCGAACATGGATGCTTATGTTGGCAAGTTTCCCAGCACTATTACTTCAACGGCTCCTTCAAGTTTTGTAGTAATAAATCCTAATTTTAAATTCCCTCAGGTATTTCGTACCAATTTAGGTTTAGACAAACAATTGGGTAATGGCTTTGTAGCAACTGTTGACCTTTTGTATACAAAAGACATTAATGCAGTTAAAATGCGCAACGCCAACTTAAAAGATCCAAGCGCCAAATTTACCGGTGCAGACAGCAGGGGTTATTTCCCATCTTCTGCTACACTTGCTGATAAATATGTATTAGGAAAATCTACCACTGCAATAGTGCTTGAGAATACTAATAAAGGGTTCTCATTTGCCGGTACGGTTCAAATTGCCAAATCATTTGCTAATGGTTTCTATGGTTCAGTAGCTTATACCTACACGCTGGCACAGGAAGTTAGCCCTAACCCTGGTTCTCAGGCAACTTCTGCATGGCAGTCAATTATAAATGTTGGTACACCCAATTCAGTTGAGATGGCCAACTCCGCTTATGCTATTCCGCACCGCATCATTGCCAATGCTTCTTACCGTTTTGAGTATGCTAAACATTTTGCTTCAACTATTTCTCTTTTTTATGAAGGAGCAAAACAGGCTAACTACAGCTATATTATTGGTGGCGATATTAATAATGACGGTAACAATGCTTCAGATCTTATGTATATCTATAAAACCGGCGCAGAAGTTCCTTTTGTAGATTTCATGAGCGGTGCTACAGTTAAATACACTATTGCACAACAACAGGCTGCTTACGATCAATTGGTAGCAAACACACCTTACCTGAAAAAATATGCAGGTACTTATGCAGACCGCAATGGTGCATTAACGCCCTGGTACAATCGCCTTGACATGCGCTACCTGCAGGATATTTTTATACAGACTAAAAATAATACCCGTCATACATTGCAGTTTAGCGTAGATATTCTTAACCTGCCTAACCTGTTGAACAAAGATTGGGGAGCAAAAGACTTGTACACCATCAATAATCCGTTAACGCTTAAATCTACTGCCGGTTCTGCAACACCAACGTTCAACCTGGCTGAGTTTAATGGTAAACTGGTTACTACTCCATTCCAGAAGAATTTTACAACTTCAAGCACATGGGGCATGCAGTTAGGACTTCGTTATATTTTCTAAGCAATAGCTAGAATTTATTTAATAATCTTTTAGAAAGTTAAACAGCCATCAGTAACTCTGATGGCTGTTTGACTTTTAATGCTTTAATAGATGCTGTGGTTTTTGGGTATCGGCTGCCATTTGGTAATGATTTCATAACCTTAAAGCCTCTCTTCACAAATTATCCTATATCATCTTTGCGCCGGATTAGCACCAGGAAATTAGTGAACAATATGTGAAATGTTTTTTTCAAACATTTAAAAGCCTTAGCGGAATATCCTTATTTTCGCTGGCCACATTAGATATAGCAAACTTGCCGCTGTATTTAATAAGTTTTCCCCGGTTGCTCTTCCTATTTTAATTAAAGATCCTTCAGAAAAATCCGTCTAGAACTACAACATTAACTGTTTTCAGTAATGAAAACGATACGATAGTTTTTGCATAAAACACAACCAAACAAATATGACAATGAGAAAAGTAGTATTATTTTTTGCTGCTTTGTTGATGATCCTCTGTAAATCATTAACAGGGTATGCGCAAGAAACCACTGCAGAGATTCAGGGGTTTGTTTCTGATGGTAGCGCAGCGCTTGCCGGGGCTACAGTAGTTGCCACACACACACCAACAGGTACGGTGTACACCACTACCACACGTAAAGACGGGCATTACAATTTTGCCAACGTGCGCATTGGCGGTCCTTACGAAATCAAAGTTACTTTTGCGGGCTTTAAGGAAGATAAGCAGAGTAATGTTAACCTTTCACTTGGACAAACTTTTACAGCTGACTTTAGCTTAAAATCTGGTGGTGAACTTACTGAAGTAGTAGTAAGCGCAGGACGCCAGAATAAAGTGTTTAATAACAGCAGAACGGGTAGCCAGGAAATCATCAACCGTGCTCAATTGGAAAGGCTTCCTACAATCAGCCGTTCTATTTCTGACTTTACCAAACTGGAACCCAGCGCTTCTTCAACATCTTTTGGATTGAGCTTTGGTGGCCGCAGCAGCCAGTACAACAACCTCACTATTGATGGTGCAAACTTCAACAACTCTTTTGGTTTGTCTGGTTCATTGGGTGGTCAAACCGGCTCTCAGCCAATCAGTCTTGATGCCATTGAGCAGGTTCAGGTAAACGTTTCTCCGTACGATGTGCGCCAGGGCGGATTTACCGGTGCTGGTCTTAATGCTGTTACACGCAGCGGTAGCAATCAGTTTAAAGGAACTGTATACCAGTATAGCAAAAACGAAAACACACAAGGTTATAAAGTAGGCAATACAACAATCGTTAAGTCGCCTATTAATTTTAAACTGCGTGGAGCTGCGTTGAGCGGGCCAATTATCAAAAACAAATTGTTCTTCTTTGGTAGTTACGAGCAGGTAAGACAGGAATTGCCTGCTACCAGCTTTATTGCTTCAGATGCATCGCATCCAATTACACCGGGTAGCGTATCTATTGCAAATGCAGATTCTCTTAATACGCTTTCTAAATTCCTAATGGATAAATTCAATTATAACACTGGTCCTTACCAGGGCTATAATCAAAAAACACAGAGCGATAAAGTAACAATTAAGCTTGACTGGAACATCAGCAAAAAGCACCAGCTCGTTCTTAAATACAATTACCTGAAATCTGCAGCTGATCAGTTTGCCAGCACCAGCAGAAATGGTTTCACTGGTTTTGTATCAGGATCTTCTCCCGGCAATACTTCTATGCCCTTCCAGAACAGCGGTTATGTTATCAATAACAACTTCAACATCTTTATTGCAGAGTTGAACAGCCGTTTCAACAACAAATGGGTAAACAAATTCCAGATTGGTTATACTGCGCTGCGCGATTTTCGTGCACCACAGGGTAATTCCAATATGCCATTGGTGGACATCCTGCTTAGCGGAAACAACTACACCACTTTTGGATATGAGCCGTTTACTTACAACAACAAGCTGAATACAGATAATTTCCAGTTCTCTGATATAGCAACAACATACCAGGGCAGTCATGAAATTACTTTTGGTACACAGAACTATTTTAAAAAATACCTGAATGGTTTTGCACCTGCTTACCAGGGTATTTATCAATTCAACAGCCTGCAGGATTTTTACAATAGCGTAAACAATGGAACATCTGCTGCAAGATATGCAGTGCAGTATTCTGCTTTAAAAGATGGTTCTTTCCCTTATGCCAAAGCAGGCTCTACAGATTGGAGCGTTTTTGTACAGGATAAATGGAGAGTGACTAAAACCTTTACCCTTACTTATGGTATCAGGGCAGATGGTTCTGTATACACTGGCCATTTTGATCAGAACCCTGATTTTGCTGCGCTTTCATTTGCAAACGGCGCACACTATGATGTGGGTAAAAAACCAAAAGCTGCATTGTTGGTTTCTCCACGTGTAGGTTTTAACTGGGATGCATTGGGTGATAAATCATTGCAGGTAAGAGGTGGTGCTGGTATCTTCTCTGGTCCTCCGCCATTTGTATGGATAAGCAACCAGGCCAGCAACAACGGTGTGCAATTTGGTTCGCAAATACTTACATCAAACATTCCGTTCAAAACAGATCCTAACGCTTACAGGCCCAGCAATGGTGCTGCCAATACATCTTATGGCATAGCAGTAGTGGATAATAACTTTAAATATCCTTCTGTAGTAAAAACAAACCTGGCAGTAGATAAGAAATTGCCTGGCGACTTCATTGTTACATTGGAAGGTTCTTATACAAAAGACATGAATGCTGTTTATTATTCAAACGTAAACCTGAATGAAAACAGTGCTAACTCTATTGTATTGAATCAACCAGATAGCAGGGTAAGATATGCAGTAACTGGTCCAAGGGCTATTTACCCAGGTACTGGTGCTGTTTCTACTTCTAATCCTAATATCTCTACTGCTATCCTGATGAAGAATACCAGCAAAGGTTATTCTTACACTGGTACATTCCGCATACAGAAAACATTTAAAGATTTATATTTAAGCGCTGCATACACTTATTCAAAATCTAAGAACACAGCAGAGCCTGGTAGCACTGCAGGTGGTTTGTGGAGCGGCAGACCTGTATCAGGAGATCCTAATGCAGATAATCTTGCTTATGCATCATGGTACCAGCCACACCGTGTAGTTGCTTTTGCATCTTACAAAATTTCTTATGCTAAATACTTTGCAACAAGTGTTGGTTTATTCTTTGAAGCTGCACCTAACGGCGTAACTTCTTATGTGTACAATGGCGATGTAAACAATGATGGTAACACCAGCAACGATTTGATTTACATTCCTAAAAGCGCATCAGAAATCAACCTGGTTAAATCTGGTTCTGGTGGATTGGGTACAGGTACAAGCACAGACCCACGTACTGCTGCACAGCAGTGGTCTCAGTTGAATGCGTTTATCAACCAGGATAACTACCTGTCTTCTCACCGTGGCCAGACAGCACAGGCAAATGCAGTAATAAACCCATTCTATAAAAAACTGGATGTAAATATTACTGAAGACATTTCTGTAAAAACAGGATCAGAGCGCCACACGCTTCGTTTATCATTGGATATTTTGAACGTAGGCAACCTGTTGAACAAATACTGGGGCTTAGCTAAATCTCCAACCGTAACCAACTTCTTACGTTACGAAGGTTTGGCTGCAGATGGCAAAACACCCAGCTATTCATTCACAATGCAGGATCCTACCAACTATGTGCCTTACGTAAACAGCACATCTTACAATACAAGCATCTTCTCTCGTTGGCAGATGCAGTTTGGTATCCGTTACCTGTTTAACTAATCGTATCGCTTAACAGGGTTAGTATTATTTATAAAGCTGCCTCCTTAAATGGAGGCAGCTTTTTTATTGAAGCATGTTATTGATGAATGATGTTACACAGTGCGGGTATAATAATATTGAAAACTATATTGCGGAAAGAGAAGCAGTGGTTAAATATGCAGCTTGCAACTGATCTCGGTTATTGGTTTGCGGTAGCTTATTCGGCAACAACTGACTCGCTACCTTCCTTTCTTTCCAGCCAGTTGGTAAAGATGGTGTAGAATACCGCTACTATAATAGCCCCTTTAAACATGCCCGTGAATCCCCAGGCTACCATGCCGCCAATAACACCCAAAAACAAGACAAGAAAAGGCAGCTTACCACTTTTAGAAATCAGCAATGGTTTTACAATGGCATCTACCGCCAATAATGCGATACCATATATAATCATAAAAATAGCCCAGCCGGTATGGCCTTGTACAAATAGCCAGATCACCAATGGTATCCATACCGGCAACGGTCCCACTTGTATAATTACCAAAAAGAAAACCAATGCGGCAATGCCCAGCGAGAAAGGTATGCCTGCAATCATAAGCCCTATCCAGGCAAATGCAGCAGCAATTAAAGCCGTACCCATAATACCTACTGACACGCCTTTTATGGCCATAGCAGATGTTGTAAGCAAGGCATCTGCGTCTTCTTTGCCTAAAATATGTTTCAATGCATTGGATACAGGCGTTATCATCTTTACACCACCCTGCAGGAGAAAAGCAGATACAATAATGCCTAAAACAATTTCGGATGCAGCACCAAAAACGCCTGCGCCTTTGGTAACTATACCATGCAAAATGGCTTTTATCTGGTCTTCGTGTACAGCTAATGTTGCTTTGGGTTCTTCCTGCAATTGTTTGTAGAAATCTGCTATAGGCTCACCTATAAAAGGCATATTGCTTACCTGCGGCGCCAATGGCGGAAGACCATTTTGTTTTACATCTGTTATAACCCCACTAATGTCTTTTATGTGATGACTAAGCGAAGATATCATGTACAAAAAAGGCTGCGCAATAATAGCAATCAGCAACACCGCATAAATAACAGCGGCTAACTTTCTTCTTCCTTTTAACAACCGCACCAGCTTCTCAAACAGGCTTGCAAAAGAAATAGAGAATATCAATGCAAAAGTAAAAATGCCCAGGAATGCTTTTACTACATCAAACAGTGCATACAAAAGACCAAGAAAGAACAAGGCTATCAGCAATGTTTCAATGGTATTCTTCGAGTTTTTTTGTTCAGCAACCATGGCCGTTGTATTAAGCATTTACAATAACACAAAAGATGCAGGCAATTAAAAAAACTATTTTACGTAACAGCATAAGATAAATCAAAAGCTATCTTGTAAGCCTGTACAATAACAAAGCTGTTCGTTTAATCAGTTTGGGGTACTCGCTGAGGTTAATGGTTTCTCCCGGTGCATGAGATCCTCTTCCCGAAGCACCCAATCCATCCAGGCAATTAAGATAACTGCCGATATAAGAAATATCGCCAGCACCCCGAGCACCGGGATCGCCTGCACTTACCTTGCCATAACCAAGTGCCATGCTTATATCACTTAAAGCAGTTACCAGCGAATCGTTGCCTGCTGTAGGCGGCATAGCTGGGATGCCATCTTTAAAACTAATGCTGGCATTAGTGCCTGGTAAATGGTCTGCCACAATCATGCGCATGGTATCGCGGGCACGTTCTTTTTGTTCTTCTGTAAGAAAACGCAGATCGCCAATGACTACAGTTTTAGGAGCTATAATATTTGTCTTGGAAATAACACTGCCTTTCTGCGCCACATCATCGTATTGTACATCAGACCCGCCAACAATAAGTGCGGGATTGAATGTAAGAAAAGGTTGCTTGCTCAATTTTTCTCTAAATGAATTGATTATCCTGGTGGCTTCGTATACACTACCATAGCCTGCTTTTCCAAATACGCCGGATGAGTGCGCCTGTTGCGCTTCCACTTCCAGCTTCCACTCGCTGGCACCACGTCTTGCAGTAGCAACAATATTTAAACCCGTAGCACTTTCAAAAGCCAGTGCAATGTCGTGTTGTTTTGCTCTTTCAATAAAATCTCCGCGACTTACCATGCGTGGCGAGCCGGCATTTTCTTCATCGCCGGTAAAGTAAACTGTAATGGAAGTATTATCTAATAGTTTTTGCTGCTGCAATGCTTTTAGTGCGCCAATCACCAATACGTCGCCACCCTTCATATCGTTTACTCCCTGTCCGGTAGCAGTGGTATCATTTAACATAGTGAAAGGATTGGGTGGCATATCTGGTTCAAAAACGGTGTCCAGGTGACCAATCAAAAAAAGTTTTTTTCCTTTCTTGCCCTTTCTGTACGCCACCAGGTGCCCTGCACGTTTTACCGAATCAGGCATTGGTATCCATATAACGGTAAAGCCCAGTGCTTCCAGTTCTTTTGCAAAAATCTGTCCTGTTTTTTTAACTCCTTCAATATTAAAAGTGCCGCTGTTGATGTTCACCACATCTTTTAGCAATTGCAGTGTAGACGGCATCATTGCATCTACACCAGAAACAATTTTCTGTTCTGCTTTTGTTAGCGATTGCGCATGAGTGATACAAGCAAGGCTTGAGATTGCTGCCAGAAGAAAGAGTTTTTTCATCATGTTGGTTTTGCTATCGGAAGTTAATTCTTTATAAGCAAGAAATTATCGGTAGCAGGAAGGAAAAGTAATTTATGGACATAGCATTAAACCTTTCAGCATCGTTGCGCACACTTGTACAGTATACCACTATTCAGTCCGCTTAAATTTTGGATTCACCTATTTTAGTCCGCGCAAAAAACCTTAATTTCAATATAAACAATTGGGGCATGATGCGCTCATTGGCTACCCGCTATAAACAGGTGATTTATTATGGCCTTGCAATGGCAGCTTTATTGTTGCTGATGCAATGGCTGCAATGGCGTTTTGTAATCATGGACAATGCCATTGAAATTTATGGAGGAGCTATTGCCCTTGTATTTACCGGATTGGGTATCTGGTTGGCCACCAGGCTTTCAAAACCAAAGATTAATACTGTTATTGTAGAAAAAGAAATTGTACGGGAGATAGAAGTGCCGGTTCCGGCTCCTTTTCCCGGCGCAGCTCCACTTAATCAGAAAGAAATAGAACGTTCGGGGTTAAGCCAGCGGGAACTGGAAGTGCTTCAATTGATGGCAGAAGGCTTCAGCAACCAGGAAATTGCCAGTCGCTTATTCCTTTCGCTCAGCACTATTAAAACACACGCTTCTGCAATTTTCGAAAAGCTGGATGTGAAACGTCGTACGCAAGCCATTGAAAAAGCCATTCGCCTGCGCATCATACAAGCGTCAATACCTGCTACAACTCATGCTTAAGCATGATTTCTAAACATAGAATTGCAAAATCAGTCTAAAGTATGAGACCAAACTGGTGCAACTGTTTCATTTTTGGGGCCTAAAAATAATTGTATGAAAAAAGTCATTTTAACCTTTGGTGGCATTGCCGGGCTTATTGTCAGCATTTTTATTGTTGTACTCACAGTTGCAAACAACCAGACCAGCAAACACATAGGGAATGAATTTGTGGGCTACAGCATCATGATAATAGCCTTCTCATTCATTTTTGTTGGCGTAAAAAACTTTCGTGACCGCCATAACAATGGTGTAATCAGTTTCTGGCAGGCTACCAAGATAGGGTTGGGCATCACGCTGATAGCATCTACCATTTATGTTGCTATCTGGTTAGTCGATTTCTATCTCTTTGTTCCGGATTTTATGGACAAGTATGCAAGCCACATGATTGACGATGCAAAAAAAGCAGGACTGTCTGGAGCTGCTTTGCAGAAAAAAATAGATGGCATGAATGAGATAAAAGAGTTGTATAAAAAACCAATTTTTGTGATATTGTTTACCTACCTGGAAATTGCACCTGTAGGCATACTCATTTCACTCATTGCTGCTTTTATACTAAAACGCAAAACTGCACCCTCAACTGCGCTTGCATAAAAGGAGAGGCATTTACAATAAACTATTCTTCATCGTCAAATACATCCAAATGAAAAGGAATAATTTTATTATTGGCGGTCTTTTGGCCATACCCTCTATTGTGTCGGCTTCCATTTTCAAAACAAAGAAAAAAAATTTGCCCGCTGCTGAAGGAAACCCGGTGGTTCATTTTGAAGTGGGCTGTGTGAATTTGGAAAAAACAACTGCATTTTATACAAGTTTGTTTGGCTGGGCACCTACAACGGTTCCTTATGCATCAATGTTAAATACGCAATCTGATACAGGCATACAAGGACATATCACTGCGTTGGGGCACGAGCCGAATAATTATGTCACATTCTATATACAAGTAGCAGATGTTGCTGAAGCATTGGGTAGAATAGAAAAAGCGGGAGGTAAAAAAGTAATCGGTCCGTTTCCATTGCCAGATGGTGGAAAGTTTGCCTGGTTTAAAGATCCTGAAGGCAATATGATTGGGCTTAGCAGCAAGGCAACAAAATAAAAAATCAATTTATAATGATAACAGCACAGGTAATAATAAATGCCGGCATAGAAAAAGTATGGAAAGCATGGACTAATGCAGAACACATTGTGCAATGGAACAATCCTTCTACTGCCTGGCAAACAACCACCGCTACTGCAGATGTAAAAACCGGCGGCAACTTTTTATTTAAGATGGAAGCGAAGGATGGTTCGGATAAATTTGATTATACCGGTATTTATGATCTGGTAATTCCTCATCAGAAAATAATGCTTACACAAGACGATGGGCGAAAGACAACAAACCTGTTTGCTATTGCAGGTAATAGTGTAACCATCACCGAAACTTTTGAACCAACTCCCGGCATACCAGATGCGGAGCAAAAAGCTTTTTGCCAATCTGTGCTGGATAACTTTAAAAACTATGTAGAGACAATAATGCATTAACCCTCTGCCGCAATTTTTTCAGCCGTCATCTACCCGTTATTTCCGTCAATTACTCATTTTAAGTACCTGCTATTTACGCAGCACATTATTTTTAAGCGGAATCTTAGTCCGTTTTTATTTAAGCAATAGTTACTTATAGTCACCGGTTATAATCTTGTAGCTGGACATTATAAGTACAGGTTTCTCCCGCCATTCATCCGGTAGCTTCACCGGTTATCAGCTATACCGTAACGCTTTATTTTTTTACTGTTATTGCATTGTTATGGAGACATCATGCATGTTTCTTTTGTCTTCTTTCATAGTCAGAAGAGTATAAAATTTACAACTATGAAAAAGATGATTACAATAGCAGTTGCCGTGATGATTACACTCGGCGCTGCCGCTCAACGTGGAGGACATTTCATTGGTGGAGGAACCCGTGTAATTGTTGGGGGGCCTTCATTTGGTTGGGGCGTTGGTGCTTACTATGATCCATTTTTATACCCCTTTGGCTATCCTTATGGCTATTATGGCCATGTGCCTACAAAGCTGGATATGCAGGTGCAGGATATTAAAAACGATTACAGCGATAAGATAGCTTCTGCCAAAGACGATAAAAGCCTTAACAAACAGGAAAGAAAACAAACCGTAAACGATTTGAAACATGAAAGGGACAAGGCCATTAACGATGCGAAAGCCAATTATTACAAGTCTTGATACAATGCCCGTTGTATGATAGCAAACAGCCCCGGCTAATGATGCCAGGGCTGTTTTTTTCTGTTGTTTATCGACGAAGAATTGATTACCTGATCAGGAAACTTTTTTACCAGGCACTGCCATATTGGTAGCGGCATAAGAGCCGGGGTTGTTCAAAATAATATTGCTGGTATAAGGGTTAATGTAGCGGCCTTTTTTCATTACTTCAATGATGGCAGTATTTATTTCACTGGGTTCTGCATTCTTTAAGAGATAACCACCGGCTCCAACTTCCAGCATATGCGTCACAAAACGTTGCTCATCAAACATGGTAAGGCAAATGACATGTATGTTTGGGTAGTGTGAAGTAAGGTAACGCGTAGTTTCAATACCATCTTTATGTGGCATACGCAGATCCATTAAAACAACTTCCGGGGTTACAACGCCTGGCAACTGGTCAATCAGTTCCTGGCCATTGCCGGCTTCCATAACAAATTCAAGATTGCTATAAGGTCGTAAAGACAGAATGATGCCTTTGCGAAATACTTTATGATCTTCAGCTATAGCGAGTTTAATGGGGTCCATAGGATGGTATTGCAAGGAATTAGTCCGGCAATGCCTGAATGGTAAACGTAATATCGTTTCTTTCATTTTGCAATAGTAATTATTCTACTATTCGTCAAATTGCACCCATTAGCAGGTGAGAGCAAATGCTTTTTTGGATAAATGATTTCACTTAGCAGTAGCTATAATACGCTGCTAACCCATCAGTTTTTGAAGATTGTGATAAGCCAGTGCTGATATTGCTCCCCTCAAACCTTAAAGATGTCCGAGCGTTGCACGATAATTAAGCCCGGCCGTAGTGCCACAGGTAAGATCGATTGTAGTGCCGGTTATTTTAGCAGCCATATCGGAAGAAAGAAATACGGCAGTATTGGCAATGTCTTGCATTAGTGGCAATGTTTTCAACATGGTATCATCTTTCATTTTGTCTAACACTGTTTTCATGATTGCTGGTTGCTCTTCGGCCGCTTCTTTAAATACGCGGGAATCCGGTGAACCGCCAGAACGAATATTTACTACACGAATGCCGTAGATACCCAACTCTGCAGCCAGGTTTTTAGAAAATGATTCCAATGCACAACAAGCCGTTGCAAAACCTGCTGTATAAGGATAGCCAATGCCACCAGGCGTTGCCGTTAGAGAAAGTATTACGCCGCTTTGTTGTTGTTTCATTATTTTGGCAATAGCTCTTGCAGTAATAAATTGTGTCTGCAATGTTTGTGTAACGGGCTGCACAAATTCGTCTACAGAAAGATCTATTAAGGGTACATTTTGTTTTACAGGTATGCCAATTGCATTAAATGAGATATCTATTGTGCCCGCTGCGGATTGCACTTGCTGTAAATAATTGTCCACTACTTTTTCATCCAAAGCATCCACGATAGCAGTAGTTGCTTTGCCGCCTGCCATAATAATAGCTTTTGCTGTTTGCTCAACAGACCCGGCATTTTTGCCAGAAAGAAAAACATGTGCACCAGCTTTTGCCAGCGCAATTGCTACAGCGCTTCCCAATGAACCGCCTGCGCCATAAATAACTGCTGTTTTGTTGTGAAGTGTCATTGCTTTATTTTTATGATAAACAATCATTCTTACCAGCCTTTGCAAACATATTACTAAACCGGCGGTATAAAGCGGGGCAAAAGCGACAAATAAGGGGTGGATTTACTGAACACGAGTAATGCGAAAAATGGTCTTCATTGATTATTCATTAAATTGAATTGGAATGAATTATAATTAAGCGAAGCCGTTTTGGAAATTTTGATAAAATAAAAAGGCCGAAACCGGTTACAATTGATAAACCTGCACTTATTAATACATGAAGACAGAGGAATTTTACGCTGATGAACAACTGGTAGCGGCTTTAAAGCAGCAAAATAACCTGAATAAGCCTATCCAGTTTATGTACCGGCAGTATGCCAGTCAGCTTAGCTCTTTTCTTATAAAATATGGCGCTAGTGAGCAAGAGGCACAGGATGTTTTCCAGGAAACCGTAGTAGCTTTTATAGACATTGTGAAGAAAGATAAATACCGACCGGATGCTAAAATCAGCACGTTTATTACGGCTATCGCAAAAAACATCTGGTTGAATGAAGCAAAGAAGAAAGAACGGTCTTCTTTCCGGGAAAAACAGTTTGAAAAAGGCCGCGACCAGGTAGAAGAAGATGTAAGCCATTTTATTGGCGAGCGGGAAATGAAACAGGAAATGCGCAACCTGGTGCAGCAGTTGGATGAGCCTTGCAGAAAAATTTTACTGCTGTTTTATTACGAAGGGCTTTCTATGAAAGAAATTGTTGAACACCTGCCTTATGAAAATGAGCAGGTGGTAAGAAATAAAAAATCAAAATGCCTGCAGCATTTTACGGGAATGGTGAAAGCACATCCCCTGATGGCAGGCAGAGTTGGAAAAAAATAAAAAAATGGCACACCCTAAAGAACAAATGTTGATTGATTACCTGGACAATAATTTGCCCGAGGCAGAAAAGTTGCAGGCTGAGCAATTGCTGCGCGAAGACCCAACCGCAGCAACTGAATTGGACAGCCTGAATTTTTCGGTTGAGCTTATACGTGAGGCAGGCGTAATGGAACAGGTAAAAGAAGCAAGACTGGCACATGAGAATACCGCTAAAGTGGTAACCATGCCACAAAAAAGCAGCGGTGGAGTGGTGCGTACTTTCAATAAAATGAGTTTTCGTGTTGCAGTAATGATATTGATATTACTAGGTGCAGCAACAGTGTATAAATTTTCAGTTACAACTGCTTCTGATGTTTATAGCGAAAGTTTTGAACGGTATGAAATTGCTACCAGTCGTGGCGCAAATGAAGATGGTGCTTTGGAAAAAGCATACCGCAATAAATATTGGAAAGATGTAGTTAACCTGTTTGCTGCAAAGCAAGACAAAACAAGCAAGGATTTTTTCCTGGCAGGAATGGCTAATATGGAGTTGAAAAATTACATGATAGCTTCACAGCAATTTAACCAGGTATTGCAATTGAACAAGAGCAATAGCGCACCCATGTACCAGGATGATGCGGAGTATTACCTGGCGATGAGTTACCTGGCAAGTGATCAACCTAAAATGGCGATTCCAATTTTAAGAAAGATTAAAGCTGATGGCGACCACCTTTACAATAAAAAGGCAAAATCTATTTCTGATTTGGATTTGAAGTTGTTGGAGCTGAAGCGCTAATTTCTTACCTGTCATCATAGCCAAAGTCCCGGAAACTAGTTTTTCCGGGCTTTTTATTTTTGGGCATAACTAATTGAAAGCCAAATATTAAAAAGTTTTTTTAAAAAAACTTAGGATTGATGGTTACACTTCCTTTCCCGGCGTTTATTAAATAATGTAGTTCATTGAAAGGCGGGAAACAATATCTGAAAACAATTTTCAAAAAAATACGCTCAGGCGGTTACATTTTAAATCGCAGCGTTTATTAATAAATAGAACAGCAATTATCCATATCCGTTGAAAAAGCTAATCCAGTTCTAAGAAAAATTAAAAATCCGGTTACATTTTAGCTTTCAGCTTTTATTAAATACTGTAAGCAGTTCATTGAAAAGTTTGAAAGCAAATTATACGCGGTATCCACGAAAAACGAACATCTCATATCCTTCTTAAAACCGACCATATCCACGAAGCCACATCCAATCCTACAGAATAACAGTCCTATCCTTAAAGCCAATCCAAATCCATTTTTATCCAATCCTTGAAAAAATATGTTGACCCTTTACAAAGAATTTATCCATCCATGAAAAGCGGTTTTATCTATATCCTCTAAACCAATCCAAATCCATTTTTATCCAATCCTTGAAAAAATATGTTGACCCTTTACAAAGAATTTATCCATCCATGAAAAGCGATTTTGTCTATATCCTTAAAGCCAATCCAAATCCACTTTTATCCAATCCTTGAAAAAATATGTTGACCCTTTCGCAAAGAATTATCCATCCATGAGAAGCAGTTGTATCTATATCCTTTAAACCAATCCAAATCCGTTTTTATCCAATCCTTGAGAAATTATGGTTGATCACTTTACAAAGTATTACCCATCTATGAAAACTCAGGGGAAACCCAGGAGGGTGTACAAATCCAATAGCACCCAATCCTAAACCGTATCCAATCCTAGCGAGAAACCGAAAAGGCCAGGTAAGATGCAAGGCGCTTTTAACACTTCCATTGTCCAATGTGAAAAGCCATCCAATTTTCTTATGATCGATTAGGGGATTTGTATGAACCAATTAATCCTTTTGAAAAACCATCGTCCAAATAAAAGTCGGCGTATCCTGTAAAAACTAGCTTTTCGCTATTATTGTTCCCAAACAGGTAGTTGTGAAAAGCGTCGACTTTTTTTTCTTCTTCTACTCATGGCTAGTAAAGCCATTATCAATAAACAAATGCCGGAGGTTGCTGCAATTACTGTGAAAGAAATTTTGTTCTTGTATAGAGGAGCAGCATTTCCTGTAAGCACCAGGTTAGACCAGTAATCGGGGCTTGTATGTATAGCACCACTGTTAATGTAATCAATCTTTGCTTTTTGCAATGCTTTTGCCTTTGTGTAGCCTTTTTCAAGGTATTGATGAAAGGCTTCCAGAATATAAGCAGTAGCTTTATCATCAGCCTTCCAAAGACTATTTACTGTTGCCTCGCAACCTGCATAAGCAAAAGCTCTTCCTAAACTAATTACACCCTCATCACTTATCAATTCGCCTTTTCCTGTTTCGCATGCGCTTATCACTACAAGTTTGCAGTTATCCATATTCAGCCCATAAATTTCTTCCAGGTAAAGACAGTTTTCATCGGGCACTTTTGTTTGTGGGTAGAATGCAATAAATGAAGAAGCTGCATTATTGCTTGCCATAGCGTGTGTTGCCAGGTGAATAATGGGAAATTGATCGCACTCCTGTATAAATGACAGTTTAGTGGCTTCATTGTTTAAGAAAGATTTGCCTTTCAATCCTTCAATTTCATTGCCTGAAGCTGGTAATTGCCCAATGAAACTATAAACCGGTTGCTGATAACCTGCACCTGCATTTACAAATGGAGCGAATGAAAGCACTTCATTTTTATTATTTTTTATTACCCCAGCAGCAGTGCTCTTCTGCATAAACCTAGAAGAGAATTGATAACTGACCGTAGTTGTTTCCAATATTGTTTTACCACTTGTTCCGTCTGGCAAAGACTCAAATGGTAAGAGACATAGTTTTCCATCAGGTATTATAATCCATTCATGTTTGCCTGCTGCCAATGATTGCATAGGTTTTAGCAAACGGGTATATAAAGTTTGTCCCAATTGCCCTGCCACAAATTTCTTTCCATCCGTTGCATGCTGCAGTTGCTGTACCCATGCGTCTATAAGTTGTTGCAGATTTTCTAAAGAATCAATCCTTGCATATTTAAAATCATTTTTAGTAAATACGAAAGCATGCAAACTATTATCAGTAGCGTAAAAACTAAACAATGCCTGGTCATTGTTCAATAGATTTTGCAGGGATACAGGATTGCTTTCTTCTTCTCTGTACTTTAATTTGTAATAATGATCGTTTTGCTCAAGATTTTTCTGCAAGCGTGACAAATCAATTTCGTACTTTTCTTTTTCTTTGGCTATTTGTTTCAACGCGGCATTATTGGTCTCCTGTTCGCTTTTAATATCCAACCGTGCAATGGCAAATTTTATGTTTCGTTCTGCTTGCAGGTAAGAAGCATCCACTCCTGGCAATTGGGTTGCTGATTTTTGTTGAAGATTGGCAGCCATAACAGAAGCCCTGTTCTTCTCCGTAATAGCAAATGCCTGTTGCAGGTAGCCGGCATTAGGATGACGCTGGTGCAATTGCAAGCATATTTGCAATGCTTCTCCATAAATAGCATGACTTTTCTTTTTCAGGAAAATCTTGGCATCATCAGTATCATAGCTTTTTTCAATAAAAGACAAAAGGGCAATGGCTGCGTTGTAGGTATCCAGTGCAGCAGTCAAATATTTATCAGAAGGCGTTTGCTTGTTTAAGAAGTTGAATGTTTCAGCCTTTTTGCATAAAGCTTCAAAAAGACGATAGTAAGTGTAGCTGCCAACAAAGTTTTTAGGATTGGCATAAATATCTTCACTATTAAAATTGCCTGCAAATATTGCAATGCAATGCTGCAATGTTTTTAATGCAAGCATATATTGTTTTCCATCGGCATATAAGCCAGTCCGGTATAAATCATTAATACCTGCATCCAGGATATTTGTTTGTTTGTTGCCTCTGATTGTTGCCACAAACCGATCAAGGTAATAAGTTGCTGAATCTGTTCTTTGCAAACCAATACATGCAATGGCCATTTCATTAAGAACACCTGGTAAAGCATTTGGGCTTATTTTTTTGAAACAATACAATGCCTGCTGATATTGTTTTAAGGAAGAATATGCTTTGCCCATATTCATGTAAATGCCATTGTAGATATAGCCGGTCGGAATTTTTTCCTTTATCACCTGGTTGTAAATGCCCAGTGCTTCTGCATACAAACCAAGTTTATAAAAAGAAGATGCAATGTTCGATTGCAAACCAATTGCAAACATCCTATCGTAAGGCCTGCGGTTTTTAATAAACTCCAATGCCTGGTTAAAATAATTTTTACTCTGCAGGTAGTTGCCATTTACGTAATGCAATGCCCCAAGTGTATTATAAAGTCGCTCTGTTTCAGGTAAGTTTGGATATTGTTTAACCAATGCGTCAGCACGTATTAGCAGATAGTTGGCAGAATCAAAATTGTTGAGGTTGAAATAGTTTGTACCAGCATACACATAAGGGCGAAAAAGGAGTGAGTCGCTTATAATCTTGTTATGGCGTTCTGCAAAGGAAATGGCATCCATGTATGCTTCTTTTGCACCAGCGTTGTTACTCTTCACATCCAGCAGAATTCCTTTCTTCAGATAGCATTGAAAAAGTATGGTATCATCACCTGTTGTGCGGGCATTATTTTTTAACTGCGTTATTAGCTGCTCAAATCCTGCCAGTGCGAGACTGTCTGTAGTATTGGTGGGGTTATCGTTGTTGAATAGCCTGTCTACTTTTTTATAGAGTGCAAGAGAAGGAGAGGGGCCGCCTGTGCCGCCCTTAGCATGCTGCCCGAGTAAAAATAATAGGGGTAAATACCATAAAAATTTCCCGGGCATGAGAGGGCTGTATTTAGGAATTGGATGCTTGTTTGTTCCATTCCTAAACGCCCCGCATTTTTACTTATTGCACCCGGTTAATTGATATTAGAGCGAAGACCTGGTTACGATAATGATTGGAGGTCTTGGATTGCCTCTGTTCTGCTGGCTGCTGCTGGTTGGCAGGTTAATCAGCAATAACTGATTCAGTGTTTTTGTAAGCTTATCACTCACCAGGGTAAGCAAATCTGCTGGTACGTCTGATTTTTTATTGTAGTAAACAAAAGTAAGCGTGATTTGCTGCGGCGCCAGGTTGCTTCTATCGTTTAACTGATAAAGCATTGTGGCATTTACCGTAGTGCCATTTAATGGTACTAAACCAAATGCGCTGCTGGCAGTATTTTTAAGATCTATAACGCCTGTATTGTGATCTATGATGATGTGCTGGCTGGCCAATTGCCCATTCAGATCAAACGCACAGGTATTGCCGCCAGATCCATTGCTTGAATTACAAATAGAAGTAAGATTAGGGTCGGCATCAAAATAAGGATTGGCATAACGCTGATTGCTATTGAGCACATAAAGACTGTCCTCATAAGAAACGCCACCAAGAATAAGGGTTTGAATACAGGTATCTGTTGTTCCTTTTTTTACGTAACCAACACTATAGCGTAGTCCGCCTTCACTGCGGGTAACGTTAATGGCGCCTGTGTTTTTATCAATAGACATGCCTTGTGGCCAGGCAAAATAAGTGCCTGTGTCGGGATGATTAACAGGCGTTACAATATAGTCGTTGGAAGAAGGTTGTAGATAGATAATGCTGTCGCCATAATCAGGCGCGCCAGGGCAATTGGTTTCTGCTCTATTGGGAAAACTAACAACAGAACTGCTGCTGTCTTTGTTAACAATAACAGGATTATTATTGCTATTGTTATTAGGGTTGTTACTGCTGCTATTGTCAAAATCATTCAGCGTTTTTTGGCAAGAAGCCATGCTAATGATTAGCAGGAAAATAGCAAGAACACGGGTAAGGGTGCTCGGTTTCATGGGTTTGGGTTATAATAGCGTACAAAATATAAAAAAAGCCCCGATTTGGCAAGCGTTTACGCGTATGCTTTGTGCCGCCAATCTCTTATTTAATAAAAGCTGAAAGCGGGATTGTAACCAGGATAGAGATTTTTTTATTGGGGGTAGGAGAGAATGGCATAAAGCCTTGACTATAAGGCCAGTTCCATCTGTATGTTGCACCTTTCGTAAGGTGTTGTATGCCCCACTACTTTCTTAAAGCCCAGTTTGTGATAGAGGTTTATGGCTGGGGTAAGAATGGTATTGCTTTCCAGGTAGAGTTTGCGGGCACCTGCAGCCGTTGCTTTTTCAATAATGGCTTTCCCCAATAGAAAGCCAATGTTTTTTCCCTGGGCAGTAGGAGATACAGCCATTTTCGCCAGTTCAAAATCATAATTAGGATCGTTCATTTTGATGATTGCGCAAACGCCTACAGGTTCATTCTTATAAATAGCTACCAGTATATGCCCGCCTTTATCCAGTATGTAACTTTGAGGGTTGTCAAGTGCCTTATAGTCGGCTTCCTCCATTTTAAACCAACGAGTGATCCATTCTTCATTTAATTTTCTAAAAGCTGTCTGGTGTATTGGTAAGTAGTCAACAATCTGTACCCCGGCACTTTCTCTTTTTTTTCTTTCTGCCTGCACTCTTTGCAACAAGCTTTGCTGGTTTAATAGAAACTCCCATTCTGCAATCGCTTTCCACAAATCATTCCTGGCTGCGCCACTTATACTTTCTATCGCACTGTTTACATCTGTATATTGGTCCTGTATCTTTTCAGTAACAGCTTTGCCCTTGGCAGAAAGGCAAACCATATTGCGTCGGCCATCAGTTTTGTCTTTCTTCTCTTTGATAAATCCTTTCTTTACCATTTCACTTACAATCTTACTTACAGAGGGATGCGAGTGCCCTATTTCTTTGGCAATGGCAGTAACGGTTTTTGTTTCTCCATTAGAAAGCACATAAAATACCGGGAACCATTTTGGTTGCAGGTCTATATTGTACAGTTCGTAAACATGTGCAGCATCTTCGGTTATTTTTTCTGTAAGCAGGCGCAACCTGCTGCCTATGGCCATTTTGCCAACAGTGTCAAAGAAATTCATTTTGTATAAGTTTGTAATTACGTAACTGATTACGTAAATTTAATAAACCTTATTTTTATACCAAAAAAAATTATTTCGGAATGTTTAGCGGTTTTTATACTCGCCCTGTTTAAACCCATTGCAATTTATATGGTCATAGCCGCGTTTTCTTGCAAACACCAGAAAGCCACCCAGCCCTTCAATGAAGAAAGCAATAAGAATTGTTTTATTGTTCAGCAGCATATTGCTATCTGCATGGCAGGGAAATGCCCAGCACAACAAACTGGATTCGTTGTTTGCAAAAGGAGATACCACGGCTGTAATGGATTCGCTGATGATTGGATTTGATGCTTTCCTGGATTCGCTTACAGCACCTAAAAGTTTTTTTACAGCCAGTGTGGGCATGGGTAATAAAAGTTTTAGTATTAAGAACAATTCTTTGAATACACAGGAAACCTCACATCAACTCTCTCTTACTCCAAATATTGGTTATTATCATAAAGGCGGATTAGGCATTAGTGCAACAGGCTTTCTTGCAAACGTGGCGGGCGGTTTTCATTTTTATCAATATGCCATTACACCATCTTATGATTATATAAGCCATAAAATAGCAGCAGGCATTTCTTATACCAGGTATTTTGGCAAAGACACAGCAACCCTTAACTCTACTCCTTATGATAATGATCTGTTTGCATATTTTAACCTGCGTAGCGGGCATTGGCGTTATGGAATATCCGCGGGGTATGCAACCGGTAATTTCGATGACAAACTAACTTATACTGATTCCATATATCGTTATATAATATTGCAGCAACGATATGGCTGGACAACTTATAGCAAAACTGTTGAATCGCACAACCATATAAAAGACTATTCGCTTTCTGGTTCTGTGAGAAGAGATTTTGAATGGGATGGCTTGCTGCATAAAAAAGATAATGCGGTTCTAAACCTTACAGCATACCTGGTTACAGGCATGTCGCGTATAAAAACAAATACAAATGTGAGTTACGCAACCAAAAAGCTGACACTCTCTAAATTTAAAAAGAGCTATAGCGATGCAGATGGAAATAATTTTCAATTGCAATCCGCCGCTGTCTCCGCCAGTTTGTTCTATACCATTGGCAAATTCAATATCCTTCCTGTATGGTTCATGGATTATTACTTCCAGGATACCGACCAGAAGTTTACACAGGTATTCTCGCTTACCTTTGCATACAACTTCTAAAGTTTTAAGAAGACCTTTTCTTACTATTAACTTTATTTAACTTCTATAAAAGTTGAATGGCATATTAGTTGAACATTTTCTGACAACTAAAAAACTCTACAAATGAAGACGAAACTCATGGTTCCTCTTTTTGCGTTTGTTTTGCTGTCGCTTGCCAGCTCAGCTCAGATATCACCTTTTCAATTGGGTATTAAAGGTGGTGTCAATCTTTCCAAAGTTGATGGAAAATCTTTCTCGGATGAATTCAATTACGGTTATCATGCGGGTGCATTTGCCATTATTAAATTTTCCAACCATGTGCAATTGCAGCCAGAGGTATTGTTCAATCAATACAATACTAAAACAGATACATCTTTTGGCAACGTGTTCAATGTAAAGAACATGAAGAATGTATCATTAAATTATATCTCTATTCCTATCCTATTAAACTTAACGCCTGCTAAGTTTATATCCTTCCAGGTGGGCCCGCAGTTTGGTATTTTAATGGATAAGCACAGAAGTCTTTTCCAAAATGGGCAGGATGCTTTTTCCAGCGGCGATTTTTCTATGGTAGCAGGTGCACAGTTAAACCTGGGTGGGGTGAAAGTAAGCGGAAGATATGTTGTTGGACTTAACAATATTAATGATGCAACAAATAGCGACAAGTGGAAGAACCAGGGTTTTCAGTTGAGTCTTGGTTTCCGGATTATATAATAGTTGGTTGGTTTTATATACATAGCCCCTCTTTTATGCATGGCATAATTGAGGGGCTTTTTAGTTCAAAACAAATAATACAAAGTACAGGCAAAAGTTATTGTTTATAGTAAGGTTGTTCGCGATTGGACGCAGTTAGGAACAGGCCGCCAATAGCTTGCAGCTTTTTACTATGTTTGCAAAAATTTTAAAAGCAGATGGAATTGCAATCTCTGATATTAGAAGCATGGAGCAACCGCGAGTTGCTGAAAGAAAACAAATACAGTCATGCGGTAAAGGCAGTTATAGAAGAAGTAGATAAAGGAAGGCTGCGCACTGCAGCACCTACAGCAGAAGGCTGGCAGGTAAACGAGTGGGTTAAACAGGCTGTCTTAATGTATTTTGGCATTCAGCCAATGCAGACATGGAATTTGGAGCCATTTGAGTTTTACGATAAGATGTTATTGAAGAAAAATTACAAAGAATTAGGTGTAAGGGCTGTGCCACATGCAGTAGCACGTTATGGCGCATATATAGGTAAGAATGTGGTGTTGATGCCAAGCTATGTAAACATTGGTGCTTATGTGGATGAAGGCAGCATGGTAGATACATGGGCCACTGTGGGAAGCTGTGCACAGATTGGCAAAGGTGTGCACCTGAGTGGTGGTGTAGGTATTGGCGGCGTATTGGAACCATTGCAGGCAAGCCCGGTGATTATAGAAGATGGATGTTTTGTTGGCAGTCGTTGTATAGTAGTAGAAGGAGTGCTGGTAGAAAAAGAAGCAGTATTGGGTGCCAATGTAGTACTTACCAAATCAACTAAAATTATAGATGTAAGCGGCCCTGAACCGGTAGAATACAAAGGCCGTGTACCAGCACGCAGTGTAGTAATACCCGGCACATACAATAAGAAATTTGCTGCTGGAGAATACGGCGTGGGCTGCGCATTGATTATTGGCCAGCGCAAACCAAGCACAGATCTTAAGACAAGTCTTAACGATGCGCTGCGCGATTTCAATGTAGCAGTATAAGAAAGTTTTAAGTAGTAAGTAATAAGTGATAAGTTTTAAGTGGTAAGGTTTAAGTTAAGTGCAAAGGCTGAAAGTGTGATGTGTAAATAAGATGCATATAGAGTGGAGGCATGCAGTTAAAGTGCTTAACACTTACAACCTAACACTTAACACTCAAATAAGCCTATTTGACAGAAACCAAACAACATAATTCCCGTATTGCAGGCGCCGTGGCAACTTTCCTCGGCGCCGTGTTGTTTTCTACCAAAGCTATCATAGTAAAAAAAGCTTTCCAGGATATAAAGATTGATGCGCTTTCTTTATTGGCATTGCGCATGATTTGCGCTTTCCCTTTCTACATAGTAATTGCATTATACAATAGCCGGAAAAAAGATGTACAGCCTCTAACCAAACGTCAATGGATAAGCGTAATTGTATTGGGTTTGTTTGGTTATTATGCCAGCAGTTTGCTTGATTTTGTAGGATTGCAATATGTGTCTGCCGGTCTTGAGCGATTGATATTGTTTCTGTATCCAACTTTTACCGTATTTATCAATGCTTATTTTTTTAAGCTGAAAGTTTCCCGAATCCAGTTACTGGCGTTGGTGCTTACCTATACCGGCATTGCCGTTGCTTATATAGGACAATTGCATATAGAGACAGCAAACAGCAGTTTTTACTGGGGCAGCTTTCTTATTCTTTGTTGTGCTTTTACTTACGCTATTTTTATAGCAGGCAGCGGAAAAATGGTGCCACAGGTTGGAACAGGAAGGTTTACATCTTATTCCATTTTGGCGGCGGCAGGAGGCGTATTTCTGCATTTTACGCTCGCCGGCAACTACCAGGCTTTACATGCAGATAGTCGCTTCTGGGGTTACGCACTTTTGCTGGCAACGCTGGCCACTGTTATTCCTACATTATTAATTTCCTACGGGTTAAAATCAATAGGTTCCAACAACGTAGCCATTGTTTCTGGTATTGGCCCGGTATCAACCATTCTGCAAGCGCATTGGGTATTGGGAGAAAGCATCTTTCCTGCACAGATAGCCGGCACTTTGCTGGTAATCACCGGGGTGTTGCTGATAGGCTGGAAAAGCAGGGTTGTGGCGGAATAAAAAAAACCTTCTTTGCTGGTCGAGTTTATTTTTTAGCACCTATATTTGCAGCCCGTTTAAGGGTATTGTAAAACAAGCCTTAGACGTAAAACCTGAAACTTTACACGACACACCTGCCCAGGTGGCGAAATTGGTAGACGCACTGTGTTCAGGTCGCAGCGTGAGCAATCATGTGATGGTTCGAATCCATTCCTGGGCACTAACATAAGCCATTGTAAAATCAATATTTTGCAATGGCTTTTTTGTTTGCCATATTTTTAACGCTACATGAAACTATTTCATTTTCAATCTTAAGTTGCATTCACTTAAAATTCCTTCCTCCATGAATCGCTTTTTCTTCTTTGGGCCTGGGTCTTTGTGAACGTTTATCTGGATTTGAAGGAATGGAGGTTTCATCTGGGAATGCAAGGGTCAATACAGGTAAGTTCTCTTGCTTACTCGGTGTTAAATGACGTAAGAAGCTGGAGAAATTATGGCAGGTTTGTACAATGACATGTATCACTTCACCTTCTATTTGAAGTTTGCCCTCTACCATAATGAGTTTTGATTGCAGGATTACTTTACGAAAAGTATCAAAGAGTTTTTCAAAGATGACGAGGTTAGCGCAACCGGTTTCATCTTCTATTGTCATAAAGCAGATTCCGCTGGCTGTGCCGGGCCTTTGCCTTACCAGCACCAGCCCCGATACACGAACAAAATCACCATCTTTACCTGATGCGAGATCTTTGGTAGTTTTTATATTTAATTGATTCAACCGCTCTCTTACAAAACTGACAGGATGTGCTTTCAATGAAAGGGAAGTGCTCGCATAATCTTCTATCACGTGTTCGGACAGACTCATGGCAGGAAGATTTTCGGCAGAAGCATCAGCTGTTGATTGTCCTTTGAAGATAGCTTCTGATCTATCTTTTACAGTGATTTCCCATAATGCCTGTCGCCTGTCTAAGTCAATGGATTCGATATGCATCTGCATCCGCAAGTTTTTCAAGTGCTTTTGCCGATATACCAATATCACGCAATGCATCCATGTTTGCATAACCGCTGTTTCTTTTTGTGATCAACAATTGCATATCATCTTCGCGCAATCCTTTTACCTGGCGAAAACCCAGCCTGAGTGCGCAATACTTGCCTGCTATTTCTTCCAATTTATTATCCCATGTGGAATGATTGATGTCTACCGGTCTTACTTCCACGCCATGTTTTTGTGCATCGATGATAATTTGCGCAGGCTGGTAAAAGCCCATGGGCATACTGTTGAGAAGGGCACAGGCAAAAATATCAGGGTAATAACATTTTATCCAGGCAGATACATACACCAGCAACGCAAAGCTTGCCGCGTGGCTTTCAGGAAAACCATAACTACCAAATCCTTCCAATTGCCGGAAAACCCGTTTAGCATACTCTTCTGTATACCCATTTTTTTTCATGCCGGTAATTAGCTTTTGTTCAAAATGGGTAACCATACCTTTTGCTTTGAAAGTGGCCATGCTACGGCGTAGCTCATCGGCTTCCGCGGGTGAAAAGCCTGCCGCAACAATGGCTATTTTCATTGCTTGCTCCTGGAATAAGGGAACGCCTTTGGTGCGTTTTAGTATCTCACGTAATTCCTCTGAAGGATATTCTTCCGGCTCTTCACCATTTCTTCTGCGCAAATACGGGTGCACCATATCGCCTTGTATAGGTCCTGGTCTTACGATGGCTACTTCAATTACCAGGTCATAAAAATTCTTTGGACGAAGCCTTGGAAGCATGGATTGTTGCGCACGGCTTTCAATCTGGAAAACACCGATGGTATCAGCATGGCTGATCATTTCATAAACTACTGGGTCTTCGATTTTATTAATAGAAGCCAGTGTCCAGTTCAAACCATAATGTTGCTTTGCCTTATCGAAAGCTTTGCGGATACAGGTGAGCATACCCAAAGCCAACACATCAATTTTTAAAAAGCCAAGTGTATCAATATCGTCCTTGTTCCATTCAATACAGGTGCGGTTTTCCATTCTTGCATTTAAAATAGGGCAGAGATCTGAAAGCTTACCGTCTGTAATAACAAAGCCGCCGGTATGCTGGCCCAGTTGACGTGGAAAACCTATAAAGGCTTTGGTAAGCTGTAGTGTTTTGCGCAGGTGCTTGTCATTGGGGTTTAATCCCTGTTCGGCAATACGGTCACCGTTGAACCATTCGTCGGTAAACTCCCAGACTGAAGCAGCAATGCGGTTGATAGTATCTACTGAAAGCCCCATCGCTTTGCCAACATCACGCAGTGCACCGCGTTGGTGTTGTTGGGTTACTGTAGCTACCACCGCAGCCCTGTCTCTACCGTATTTTTCAAAAATATACTGCATCACTTCTTCTCGTCGCTCGTGCTCAAAATCTACATCTATATCAGGGGGCTCATTACGTGCTGAAGAAATAAACCGTTCAAAAAGCAGATCAAACTTGGTGGGATCAACTGAAGTAATGCCCAGGCAATAGCAAACGGTAGAATTGGCCGCTGAACCCCGGCCTTGACAAAGAATATTTTTGGTACGAGCAAAACGCACAATATCGTATACTGTTAAAAAATATTCTGCATAGTTCATTTCCTGCATAAAGGACAATTCATAATGTATTGCGTTTGTTATTTTGTCTGGTATGCAGTCGCCATACATTTTTTTTGCACCCTCCCATGCTAAACGGGTCAATTCTTCCTGTGGTGTACGCCCTTCTGTGGTGATTTCTTTGGGATAACGATATTTCAACTCACTTAGGGAAAACTGGCAGGCATTGGCGACCTCCTGGGTACGTTCAATAGCAGCAGGGTATTGCCTGAATAGTCTTTCCATTTCAGGGATTGGTTTTAAAAAACGTTCAGCGTTTGCTTGTAAAAGATAACCTGCATTGTAAATAGTACATTTCTCCCGGATGCAGGTGACGATGTCCTGCAATTCCCTGCGTGCTGTTGTATGATAATACACATCATTGGTAGCTACTAAAGGAATTTGATATGTTTCTGCCAGTTGCTGGAGCCGGTACAATTGTTTAAAATCATCACCAGCATATCCGCGGGATGCATTAAGGTAAAGACTCGTTCCAAAAGCGGTTTTATATTCCTGCAGATTTTTTTTAAAGCTTGCATCAAAATCAAACTGCTCATTTAATGAGGCTGGCGGCAATACAATAAATAGTATGTCTTGCGCATATTGATAGACATCCGTTTTATGTAAATGGCAACTTCCTTTCTCCGTGCGGCGATTGCCCAATGTGAGCAAGTTTGATAAACGCGAATAGCCATTGAGGTTAGTAGGATAGGCGAGCAGGCTTGCACCATCCAGCAAGTCAAGCCGGCATGCTGGTAGTAGACGGATATTTTTCTTTTGGGCGGCAGCATGCGCACGCACAATACCCGCAAGCGTGTTTCTATCTGTTATAGCAATAGCTGAATAACCCAGTGCGGCTGCCTGTTCCACCAGTTCTTCCGGGTGGGAACCCCCGCGTAAAAAACTAAAATTGCTGGTAATCTGTAGTTCTGTATAAGACATGGGCTAATCTTTTTCATGCAAAAAATCCATGTATAAACCATTGATAGGTTTTGTCGGCATCATAATGGCCCAAACGAAATATCCAATATCTTTTCCCTTTCTCATCTTCTACTGCATAGTAATCCCGGTGCTGACCCTGCTGTAGCCACCATTCCTGTTCTATGCGTTCAGGCCCGTCTGCTTTTCGGATAGTATGCAGTTGATCTTTGTAGCGGAAATGTAGTGGCGGGTAGTCAGGTATTGGCGCAGTAACCTGTATTGGTTCAGGGGGGCTTAACAATTGTAACGGTCTCGGCTTTGCAGCATACCAATCTATTGTTACTGTTTCTTCGAGCGAAGCTGGTTTATAAGAGCGTTCAGGCCAGTAATGTGGATCGGGTATATAGCGCTGGATAAGATGAGGACCAAACTTTCCTGCTAACCGGTCAAGTAATTCGCTGATACGTGGATCGTCAAGGGTAGCAACGCCAGACCATAATTTATTTTGAGCGGAGACTTGCTTTTCTGTTACGGGTGCTTCTAGTATAAAAAGCTCAATGCCCGGACCAGGTGCCATTTGTGGAAGCTGTATAGTAAACAAAGTAAAAAGATGCGCAGCATGCTGCGTAGGACGGAGAGTGCCCGTAGCTATTTCAGTAATGCTTCCGTCAATGCAATAACCTTTAAAAATAACTTTTCGCAATCCCTGGCCTTCCTGCTGCAGGCGAAGACACAAGGCATCCAATAAACGTTGCAGTGCCATTTCAATACCAGTGGCTGTAGCAATGGGCTCCAGGCACGGCAATCTTTCATAGTATAGCGGTAATGGTTGAACGCCGTTAATGTATTCCTCTTTTTCACCCAGCGCTTGTTGCAGCTTTTCCATAAATGCCGGTCCAAAACGACGGAACAATGCCTGTCTTGGCATGGAAAGCAAGGGTTGAATTTGTCTCATTCCCAATTTATACAAGCGTTCTATATTCTCTGGTTCCAGGCGCAGTGCTTCTGGTGGTAAGAGCAATAGGGCAGTGGCCTGTTTTCCGCTTTCGATAATACCTCCATGTATTGTAAAATGCGCTATGGCCCAAGCTGCTCCAATAGTATCGGCCATGGCTATACGAGCGGTGTAACCACGTTGCTTAAAGCGTTTATAGATTTCAGTTACATAGTTGTGTTCACCACCCCAGAGATGACAACAGCCACTGGCATTCAGTATTAATCCACCGGGCAGATCAACAGCTGCTATTGGTGTAAAACGGATGCACCATTCAGCCATTCTTTGTAGTAATGTTGTGCTCAGTGTGGTTGGCTCATCCTTTACAATCAATGCAGGAAAAATGGCGCGGGCATCTGCCAGGGCCATTCCTTTTTCTATGCCTTTTTGTTGAGCAATGGCGTTTGCAGCGTTTATTATTATTTTGCCGTGATCTTTTATAGTGAGTACAAAACTTTCGCCACATAGTTCTGGTTGACGGACGGTATACCAATCGGTTAGTAAAAATGGGAACCATATAGAGACGAAACGACTTCTCATTAAGCTATCCTTTGCAGTTCGGTAATAGTTTTTTTAGTTGTATTGCTTTCTTCAAAGTGATTGCCTTTCCATTGCATTTGCCAGGCGCCGGTTTTTCCATTTTTGACCTTCGACAGTTCGATATGCCAGTGCGGATGACCCAATCCCGGTAACCCATCTACAGCGTAGCTAGGCAGAGTGCTAATATGCCAGCGTGCAGTAGCAGCGGTTACACCTAAATGTTTAGGAGATTTGCGCAATAAAAAGCAAGTAGATTGACTTTTTTCCACTGCAAGTTGCAGACGCCTGCTTTCTATAAAATTCAGGTCGCTGATCTCTGCAACTACGGCTGGTAATGCATTACATTGCAATGCTTGCTCTAAAGACCACAACCTGTCTTTATGATTTTTCAGATGAATAAAGAGAATGCGTTGTGCGTCGATACCAAATCTTTTAAGGGCAGGTGGAAAGATGGCAGGACCAGTTGTAATCCATAACAATGCACAATTATTGCCAGCAATTAAAGATAGAAGTCCAGCTATAAAACCCCTGCTGGCATTGTTGTCTTCATTGGTTAATGCAACAAACTCATGTACTGCGCTCAGCGGGAAGCGTTTTTCTGGAAAGGCTTGCAATATGCTTCCAAGACTACTGGCCAATTCTGGCTTGCTGGCTGTAGCTTTAAACCCCTGTAAAAAAAAGAGTTCTTTTTTAAGCGCTTCAATAGCCTGTTTTTTTGTACTTAGCTGGTCCATGGAAAATATACTTGGGCACACAAAATACTAAAATAATTAGCAATAAAAATGCTATTTTTATTAGCATTGAGGTTCAATGAGATGGGCAAAAAAGTTTCTATTTATTTTCCGTGCTGGCTACTCTGTTCTGATGCTTTTAACCGGGTCGGCAAGTGCGGCAGAAATGGCTTTGTACCCCACTGTCGCCAGTGCAATCAGTGCGGATGTGAGTATCGCTGCTGCAAATACCAGCCAACTGAGCATAATATGGTTTTTAAACCCTTCCAGCCATTGGCGCATTAAAAAATAACCAATAGGGGATGCTATCAGGAACGCTATGCCCAACAGCAACATAAATTCCCGGGAGAAGAGGAGTACGATGCTTCCGACGGAAGCGCCGAGTACTTTGCGAATGCCCACTTCCTTGGTTTTGCGAACTGCCATAAAGGATACGAGTCCATAAAGACCCAGGCAGGAGATGAAAATCGCGAAGAAGGCAGCAATCTTAAACAGGGTGGCTGCCATTGCTTCCGAGGTGTAAAAATGTGCTATTCGTTCATCAAGGAAACTCAGTTCGTAGATATAAGTGGGATAAGTCTTCGTAAAAGCTTTCTCCACCTGTGCCAGGGTTGATTTCAATTTTGTAGGATCAAGCCGAATTGCCAGCATACCGTAGGCTTTTTTGTAACTGCCGAGTGCCATTGGGCCGACACCTTCTTTCAAACTCCTGCTGTGAAAATCCTGGAAGACCCCGACGATAGGATATTGTTGTGTACCATCGAAAGACAAAGTTTTTCCGATGATGTCTTTTTCGGTTGTACCCAGGCGTTTGATCAGCGTTTCATTGACCATCAGCTCCCGCATCGTATCGCTGGGGTAGGGGAGACGACCTGTTTTCAGTCCAATCCGAAAAGTCGACAGGTATCCTGTATCTGCAAACTGGAGGTCAACCACAAAATCCTTTTTACAGGGCTGGCATTGTAATAAAAGTTGTTGTTGTTGCCGCCCCAACTGGCTGGCATTTCCATTGTATAGCTCGCGGCTTGTACGCCGGGTATCGCCAGCATTTGTGCTTTTAGGTAGTTGTGTTGTTCCTGATCCGTGCTATCGCTTGGCAGATCTATGAAGGCGACCGCATTGCTGTCGAAACCCATGGGCTGATGGCGGAAATAATGCATTTGCTGGAGCACAACAATAGTACCGATGATTAACAGTTGCGCAATGACGAACTGGAAAACAACCAGCCCTCTTCTAAGTACAATGCCTTTGGCCGAGCCTGCCATGATCTTACTTTTTATGGCCTGCACGGGGTTAAAACCTGCAAGTACCAGACCAGGGTAAAATCCTGCGAGAAGGTTTACGCAAATGCCCAACCCTGCAATAAAGAGTGCGATCAGCGGCTCCTGCAATATATCGAGCGACAAAGGTTTGCGTGTCAGTTGGCTGATAAAGGGCAGCGCCAGTCTTGCAAGCAGAATACCCAACACGACAGCAGCAATGGTCAGGACAGCGGTCTCGCCTAAGAACTGACGGAGTATCTGCGGGCGGCTGCTACCGAGCACTTTCCGCACGCCTATCTCTTTAGCACGATTGACAGATTGCGCAGTAGAAAGATTGATAAAATTTACACAGGCGACCAGTAGCAGGAAAAAACCAGTCAGCCCAAGTGCCAACAATTCTTTCGGGGTTAGTCCATCGCCTTTGTAGGTGCCATAATCGGTATCAAGATGCATGGTGGTCAGTGGTTGAGCTGATAAACTGGTCACCGGTTTGCCTGGCTCTGGAACGGGATAGTACTTGCGCACCAATTGATGAAGCCCTGCATTGAGTTTGGCAGGATCGGCGTTCGGTGGCAGAAGGACATAACACTGGCTGGGCCAGGGTGCGGCACCCCAATCCTCGTGTTCGAACATATAGCTGTTTATCTTGCGGAAGGTTGCGAAGGAACCGCTCATTTTTATCTCTACATCCGTGTTGGCTGGTAAGTCTTTAAACACACCTACCACCTGCATGGGTATGCGAAAAGACCAGAGCTGCAGGGTCTGCCCCATCGCTTTTTTCCAGTCGCCAAAAAATGCCTGGGCGAGTGATTGGTTTAGCACACAGGTATTGGGTTCAGTCAGGCGGCCTGCATTGCCTGCCAGCCATGTATAATCGAAGATGCTGAACAGTTGCGGCTCTGCGAAATAGAGGCCATCGTTCTGCTTGAAGCGCTTTTCATCGGTTAGATCTTTACCAGGAATGGGGATATGTATCTGTGCGCCACCGATGTTCCATACTTCAGCAACGTTTTCGACAATTTTCAAATCATTGCGCACTGCTGTAGATAGCAGAGGTGTGGTGCTGCTGCTGCGCCATTTAACCTCATGCGTAGTGGGATTGCTATAAGCACCAACGACGCGGTAAATGCGGCGGTGGTTTTTCTCAAACCGGTCCCAATTGGTTTCATACCGAATGATGACAAAGATGAGTAAGCTGGCGGCTATCCCGACGCTGAGGCCGGTGATGTTGATGGCAGCATAGGCTTTGTGGGCGCGGATATTGCGCCAGGCAGTCCTGAAATAATTTTGCAGCATACTTTACCGGCGCCAAGCTTTGTGCCAATCACATAAATGCATGTAACAGCAGGTGTTAGCAATGACTGGATAAGTACATACTGTACGCAAATGAACAGGTGTCTGTCCGTTACTGTACTGTTAGCCGCTTAACGGGTATATTGGGCAATGCTAAAAACTCTTTTAAACAAGAGCCAAACATGCTTTTTCTTACGAAAATAAAAGCTTACCTCAGTCGTAAGGCTTCATATAAATAGCGCCTCATATTTTTTAAGTTGTACAGACTTTAAAACACAAGGATTTTCTTTATCATAATGCGGTAATAATAATCGAATCATTAAGTGCTTTGCAGCTATTATTTTTTCAGCTTATTACTGCCAAGAATATGTACCTGTATGCCAAGGTTAACCGGTATGTAAAAGCGACTATAACTGCTTTTGTAATCGTACCCGGAACCGCTGGAAGGACGGTATTCATATTCAGTTACACTTTTGCCATAGTTAAAACCAATTGAACCGAACAGTCCAATGTTTGGCGTAACAAAGTGTTCGTAGCCAAGCGCAATGCCAGCATTCCAGTCGCCTTTTGGTTTTGTCTTTGTTTCGCTGCTGGCGCCTGTGCTGGTTTTACTTTCACTTTTGCCAAACGAAAAGCCAATCTGAAAATTTGCCTGTACATAGGGCATGCCCTTGGAACTGCCACCAAAATAATATCGTGCAAGCGGGCCAATATAAATATCGGGCTGAGTGCTTTTATTATCAGAAGTAGTGGTAGAACTGGTATTAGAAGAATTGCTTTTTGAAGTATAAAAACTCATGGTAACACCGCCACCAATAGCAAGGTTGTCTTTTACAAATAGGGCTACATTGGGGTTTACGCTAATGGAGAAAGAGCTTCCATCACTATTATAAACGGTGGGTGTATTGCTGTAGGTAGTCTGTGCTTTGCTATTGGTATAGCTGATGCTGCCAAAGGAAACGCCCACTATCTTATCTCCTTTTTTAGTTTGTGCCAGCCCGGTATACGTCAGTACACAAAAAGTTAATGCAGGGAAAATTACTTTTTTCATCATGGTTGTTTTTTTAGTAATAGAGTTAAATGAATATGCTTTTATTGTTCGGGTGGAAAGATAACCTCGGCGTAAGCATGCCTGCAATACTCTATTTTAAGTAGATGGCAACATAACCATGCAAGGGTAGATAAGACTGCTCACTATAGTTGTCGATGTTTAAGTCAATTATTCGAAATTATTTTGTTGGTTGTTTTGTACATTTATTAGGTATAGCTGTTGTGATTGCTCTTGTAAACTTTTTTATAGCAAGTTGCAATACCAGTGGCTGCACTTTTAAAAATTCAGTATGAAACCATTAATAGTCCTGCTAAGCGTTTTTGTTATTGCGCTGTTTGTTTTAAAAATTATGCATGGGGAGTATGAACCTGCTTATGCCGCCAGGATAGCTATGTCTGTAATGCTAATGTTTACTGCGATAGCACATTTTAAATTTACAAAAGGCATGGCCATGATGCTGCCCGGTTTTATTCCATTTAAAACAGCGATGGTTTATTTAACTGGCGTTATAGAAATCCTTGCTGCAATTGGATTGCAGATTGCAGGGTGGAGCGTAGTTACAGCCTGGTTACTGATGCTGTTTTTTATAATTATTCTTTCTGCAAATATTTACGCAGCTGTGCAGAAGGTGGATTATGAAAAAGCAACGCTTGAAGGGAAAGGGATTCGTTATTTATGGTTCAGGGTGCCTTTACAAATTTTGTTCATTGTATGGACTTACTTTTCGTGCATTGTTCATTAAGGTATGAATGGTGCGGCTATCTTTTTCTTTCTTTACCGGTGTTAATCATCTTTAGTATTGCTTTGTTGTTAGATTTCACCGCAGTAATGGTATTGCAACCATTAAAATGCGCAAACACACTAATAGCATCAATAAGTTTATGGGTATTGTCGGCAGTTAATTTCACTTTCTCAAAGTGAAGGTTGTGAATGATGAGCTGTTTTTGTTTACGTTCTGCCTTTGCATCCATTCTTGCAACAAAGTTTTCGCCTATTAATACCGGAAGAGAGAAATAACCATATTTTCTTTTTGGTGCAGGCACAAAACATTCTACCTGGTAATCAAAATCAAAAAACTCACGCAGGCGATGGCGGAATACGTTTAGCATATCAAACGGCGATAAAATAAATGCATCGCCTGCAATACTTATCTTCTTCTTTTTATAGGCTGGCAACATGTAAAACGGTCCTTTCAAATCTTCTACCTTTACTTCCAGCACTTCACCAGCCTCTATCATTTTTTTTATTTCCTGTTTCACCGGTGGTTTTACAAATCTTGCATTCCACGAGATTTCTTTTTGTGAAGCAATGCCCATTGCCTGCAATGATCGCACAATAAGATGTTTTGTAAATTCCTCTATACTTGGTTCCGTCTTATTGGTATCAACCGGAATAATGTTGCCAGGCAAATCGTACAGCTTATGAAAATCTTTTTTGCGTGTTGTAAGCAACCGGCCGCTCAAATGCAAACGTTCCAATGCTATTTTAGAAGGGCGCCAATCCCACCAGCCTGTGCTTTTTACTGTACGATCATTATCAAAATCTTTTACACCCAGCGGGCCTTCACGTGCAATGCGATCCAATACACGGTTCATTATATTCAATTCTTGCGCAGTTACATCTTTATACCGATTGGCAAATACGTTTTGTACCGCCAATGAAAATCGAAACTCTTCCATCGGCATAAAACCAGATTCCCTGGTCCAGAACTCATAGATGCGGCCATCCTGTTGCAATTCTTCCAGCCATGCTATTTTATAATCAGGCACACGTGCGGCAATAGCATGATGATGTGCCCGCTCTACCACATAGTTGGTATCTACCTGCAAAAATCCAAGATGGTCAATTACTTTAAAGGCTGCTTCTATGCCTTTTCCAAACTGTGCTTTTTTTGTAAGCCCGGCAGCGTGCAATATAATAGCTCTTGCTTCTTGCTTTGAAAGCACAATTTCCTGCATAGTAAAAATTGATGTAAACAAATAGTGAAACGAAAATACAGAAGAGCTTTCAGTAGATAGTGTTGTTTTTAAAACATTACTTTAATGCCACGACCCCGGTAAAATTTTTACTGCTTACATGTTCACCCACAATTGGATAATTTGTGTTTACTGTGGTCAAAACGTTATAGGATATTTTTTGATCCGTTGTATCTATGGTAATGTCAATTGGGTTCCATTTAGAGAAAGTTGTTATTCCATTTGTATAAAAGAATGCGCCAGATGGAATGGCAGTTTCCTTTAATGAAAGTTTGTAATAGAGTAGTCTTAAGTGAAAGGTTGCCATGCTGCTGCTATCTAAAATTACATCAGCTGAATATTGTCTATTCGTATTGGTAGAATCTTTGTAAAAATACCATTGTTTGTTTGCTGCATTTTGCGCATTGGTTGTATCGGTGTTTTTGTTGCAGCCCAACCATAATAATCCAATTACAAGAAATGCTGTCCAGTAATTTCCATATGATGCTCTAAAAAGTTTAACAGCCAGGTAGCAGGTATAGAGAAAAGTAAGATAGATTGTTATGCTAATAATAATAAAAGAAACCAATATTATTGTACTCATAGAACAGGTTTTTAGCTCTATGAATGTAATTTATTTGCGTCAATTTTCAACCGTCTTATGTAGGGTATGTTTTTGTTCCTGTATTAATGCTGATAAGCAATAGAATAAATATTGAAGAGGATTATAATTTTGAAAATCTTGTTTAGTTTAATACCCTAAACCAACTCAATCACTGTAATTTCTGGCAATATACCTACACGACCTGGATAACCAATAAAGCCATAGCCACGGTTTACATATAGCTTTTGATTTTCTTGTTCGTAAAGTCCTGCCCATTCTTTGTACATGTATTGCACCGGGCTCCATTTAATGCCTGGTAGCTCTACGCCAAACTGCATGCCGTGCGTGTGACCGGCAAGCATTAAATCGATATCGCCATATTTGGGTTGCACTTCTGCATCCCAATGGCTGGGATCGTGGCTCATTAAAATTTTAAAAGGATATTTTTCTGAACCAGGGTATGCAAGATCCATACGTCCGTATTTTGGAAAACGACCTTTGGCACCCCAGTTTTCTATGCCCAGCAATGCAATTTTCTCATTGTTTTTTTCAAGCGCCACATGTTCATTCATCAATAAACGCCAGCCAAGATCCGCATGCACTTTTTTCAACGCTTCAAGGTTGGCTTTTTTTGCAGCTTCACTTTCCCAATGCACATAATCGCCATAGTCATGATTGCCCAAAGTAGAGAAAACGCCCATCGGTGCTTTCAGCCTGCTAAAGACATCCATATAATTTTCCATTTCTGTAGCACGATCATTTACCAGATCACCGGTAAATAAAATAAGATCAGCATTTTCATTCAATATTTTATCAATGCCTTTGCTCACAGCGGCTTTGTTGTTAAAGCTACCGCTGTGTATATCGCTAATGTGTACAATTTTTAATCCTTTGAAAGATGCTGGCAGGTTTTTGAAAGCAAGTTTTACTCTTTTAACCTGGTAATTGTATTTGTTGCTAAAGCCATAAAGTAGCGTGCCAAATAAAGCAGTGCCAGCACCCAAACCCAGCCAGCTTAAAAATACAGAACGCGAAATGCCATCACCACTAATGGTTTCACCTTCTGTATTGCGAAAAAATATTTTGCCTGCTGCCCATTGAATCACACGGCGTATATCATCTACCAGGAAGAAAATAACAGCAATCAGTTTGGCAAAAAATAAGCCCAGCACTGTTGCAAACAAATAAGTGCGTACAGAACGTGGCCAGCGATCGTAATTGACATAGGGCATCATCAATAAAAAGATGACCGTAATAACAGACAGTGTCCAGTATGCAATGAAAACAACCTGCCTGGTGCGTGGACTGGCTCCACTGCTTACTACTTTTACGGCCTGGAAAACATAGAAATCAAGCAAAATCATTATCACCAGTATAATCCATACAAAAGCCGGGCTGCGCATATAATTATTTTAGTTGTAATTAAAGTTGTAAAGAATGGCCTAAGTTTAGGTAGACGTTTCTAAGCGATGGATATTTTAAAAGCAAACAAATTTTAGATCAAGGTATAAGGTTTAAGGTGTAGGGCGTAAATCGTATGGACCTTAAACCTTCAACCCCATGTCATCCTCCTAACTTAAAACTTACCACTTAAAACTTAAAACTTCCCTCAATATGCCAAAAATTCATTCAACTGCTCATCTATGGCTTGCAGTGTACCTGCATCGGTAATCACATTGGCACCATTTAGCAATTTATCTACTACAGAAATAGGCAGTTTGTTATGGTGTACATGCATTTTAACATAATGCAGAATGCCCGTCAGGTGCTCCATGCCACGCAGGT
The DNA here is from genome assembly GCA_047602295.1 of Chitinophagaceae bacterium. GTDB lineage: Bacteria > Bacteroidota > Bacteroidia > Chitinophagales > Chitinophagaceae > JACMLD01. The sequence continues at coordinate 2,308,715 of JASGHP010000001.1, forward strand.
TGCCCGCACGGCCTGTAGACACTCCGGTTAACAATGCCTTCTTGCCCCACCATACTTTCCTGATATCGGTATTGTCAATAAGCGATTTCAATACGCCGGGTATGCTGCCATTGTATTCAGGTGAAATAAAAATGAACTTATCGGTAGGAATGAGGATGTCGTTTTCCAATTGTTTTATCTCCTGGTTGCGCTGGCTTACATCAAGCCCTTCCAGCGAAACAAAATTGGCTTCAATGCCTTTTTGTTTTAGCAAATCCAGGTATTGTGCAGCCACTTTGCCGGTATTGCTTCCATGCCTGTTAGTGCCACTTATAATTGTAATCATATTTGCTGCTTGTTCGGTAATTGCCTGCCTGATTATTACCAATTGGTTTAGTTATCACATCAACAACACTTTGCTTTTTTGGTTGTGCGGCCGTCTCTTTTAGCAACAACGCACCTTAAAAACAATAAAAATCGGCTTAATTGATGCCAAACATGCGTTGATAGTGTTCTATTTATTACGCCGAAATGTTATTTTTGCCCACTTTGGCAGGCGCCAATTATTTCCCAAACTTAGCATATGCAGTTTACATATTTCGGCCATTCTTGTTTCAGTGTGCAAATAGCGGGTAAAACATTGTTGTTTGATCCTTTTATCACTTACAACGAGTTGGCCAATACTATTGTGGAAGTAGACAGCATAGCCGCCGATTTTATTTTGCAAACCCACGGGCATGCAGATCATATTGCCGATTGTGTACGCATTGCCACCCGCACGGGGGCAAAAGTAATTTGCAACTGGGAGATACATGAGTGGCTGCAAAAACAAGGTGTTACCAATACACATCCTTTAAACACCGGTGGCAAATGGGATTTTGGTGTTTTTACTGCCAAGTGTACAACAGCGCACCATAGCAGCGGCCTGCCAGATGGCAGCTATGGAGGTAATCCCATGGGCTTTATCATTACCAGCCAGGAAGGGAATTTTTATAACAGCGGCGATACAGCGCTTACCCTGGACATGCAGTTGATTCCCAGATGGGCAAAACTAAATTTTGCCGTGTTGCCTATTGGAGACAACTTTACCATGGACGCTACAGATGCGGCTGCCTGCGCACAGATGATTGACTGCAAAACAGTGGTGGGCGTGCATTACGATACATTTGGCTACATTAAAATTGATGCAGCAAAAGCCAAAAAAATATTTGCAGATGCAGGTGTGGATTTGAAATTGGTAAAGATTGGAGAAAGCATTGAATTGTGATAATTGAATTATAAAATGATGGCCCCGGCATTGGTTCTTTGGGCATCATCCTTGCGTCGCACTCTTGTACTGTATTACATTGGGCAACGTTAGTGAACGATAATTAGAAAATGCGCAAAGCAAACGGTTCAAAGCATACAGCTTAAAAAATTATGGCAAAAATAATAGGTGTAGCAAATCAAAAAGGTGGAGTAGGCAAAACTACCACAGCAATTAACCTGGCAGCAAGTTTTGCTGTGCTTGAGTTTAAGACATTGCTGGTGGATGCAGATCCTCAGGCCAATAGCACCACAGGTACTGGTTTCGATTTGCATAACGTAACCAAAAGCCTGTACGATTGCATGGTGAATGAAACACCGGTGAGGGAAGTGATTTTGAAATCTGATATTCCCAACCTGGATGTGGTGCCCAGCCATATAGACCTGGTAGGTGCAGAAATAGAAATGATTAATTATCCCAATCGCGAAGCGGTGCTGAAAGGATTATTAGACCAGGTGCGGGATAATTATGATTTTATTGTGATTGACTGCTCTCCTTCTTTGGGCCTTATTACCGTAAACGCTTTAACAGCAGCAGACTCTGTTATAGTGCCTGTGCAGACAGAATTTTTTGCATTGGAAGGATTGGGCAAATTATTAAACACAATAAAGATTGTACAAAATCGCCTTAACCAGGAATTGCGAATAGAAGGTATTTTAATGACGATGTACGATGGCCGCCTTCGTCTTTGCAACCAGGTGGTAAGCGAAGTGAGAAAGCATTTTGATGAAATGGTTTTCAGTACAATTATTCACCGCAATTCTAAGATAAGTGAAGCGCCAAGTGTAGGCAAGCCTGTTATATTGTATGATGCTATTAGCAAAGGCGCAGTAAATTACCTGAACCTTGCGAAAGAGATTTTACAAAAAAACAACCTGACAAAAATAAAACAGGAAGAACGCGTTCTTGAATAAGGCGTAGAAGTTTTAAGTGGTAAGTGATAAGTTTTAAGTTCGATAAACGCAGAGAAGGTTAGAATAAAAGTTATAATGTCTCTAGGCGCAATGGATAACTTAACACTTACAACATAAAACTTAACACTCAAAAGGCCTTAAACCTTTTAAATATGAACAATCCGAAACAAAATAAAGACGCATTGGGCAAGGGCATTCGCTCTTTGCTGCAAAGCATAGATTCTGATCTTAAAACTACCAGTGGCAATTTAAAGACAACGGTAGTGGAACAGGCAACTGGCATTTTGCGCATACCCATTACCGAGATAGAGACCAACCCAAAACAGCCAAGGCACGATTTTGATGAGCAGGCCCTGAACGAGTTGGCTGCCTCTATCAAAATGCATGATATTATTCAGCCTATTACTGTCTCAAAAATTCCGGGTGGAAAATACCGCCTTATATCTGGCGAACGCCGTTACCGCGCAGCAAAAATTGCCGGCCTGGTTGATCTACCTGCTTATATACGCCAGGCAAATGATGTGCAGTTGTTGGAACTGGCATTGCTGGAAAACCTGCAGCGTGAAGACCTGAATGCCATAGAAATTGCCCTCAGTTATAAAAGAATGATGGACGAACTGGATCATACGCAGGAGCAGGTGGCAGAGCGTATGGGCAAGGAGCGCAGTACGGTAGCTAATTATATACGTTTGTTAAAATTGCCGCCAGATATACAAGTGGCAGTCCGCAATGGCAGCCTTACTATGGGCCATGCCAGGGCACTTATAAATGTAGATACCATAGAGAAGCAATTATTCATATTTCATGAGGTTGTAAATAAAAAACTTTCTGTAAGGCAAACGGAAGAATTGGTGCGCAAACTGTATAAGAATGCAACACCCGTTAAACAATCTGTAAATTCCGGCTTGCCGCATGCGTATAAAAAAATAGAAGATAATTTAGCATCACACTTCAGCACCAAGGTAAGGCTGAACCATAATAAAAAAGGTTATGGCAGCATTAGCATTGAGTATTATTCGCTGGAAGATTTTAATAAGATATTGGAACAACTAGGGGTTCCTGCTAATTAAAACGCATGAAGCATATCCGTTTCTTTTGTTTACTATTGATTGGTTCGCTGGTTTGTTTTTTTGCAGCAGCACAAAAAAAAGACAGTACAGGCTTGCGTGTAACGGAGGTTCAGTCTGTTGGCGTAAAAAAAGTAATGCTTGATTCTACCGGCAAAAAGAAACACGATCCCCACAAAGCCACTATGCATTCATTGATCTTACCGGGATGGGGGCAGGCTTACAACCGCAGCTATTGGAAAATACCCATTGTATATGCAGCATTAGGAATTACCGCGTATATTTTTAACGATAACCGCATTTGGTACAACAAGACCAAGTATGCATATTTCTACACCATCAATAGAGGTACTGCAGATTCTTCAAAATTTCAATTGAGCAATATAACCGATCCGGCTTTGCGAAGTTTTGCGATAAATGGCGACAGTTATTCATTGCAACTCTACCGCAACGAGTTTAGAAAAAATATTGACTACTCCGTTTTGTTTTTTATGTTTTTCTGGGCACTGAATGTGGTAGATGCTACCGTAGACGGCCACCTGAAAGATTTTGATGTAAGCAGTGATCTCAGCATGCGCATCAAACCTTCTTTTACTCCAATGCCCAATGCTATTGGCTTTAGCTCAATTGGCCTTAGCGTAGTTTTTGATATTGGCAAACATCCCGTAAAGCACAATGAATTTCAGATGCCTTAATCGGCGAGTGGGAAGTGGGTAGTGGCTAGTAGGCATAAACGCAAAAGTAAAATGTCAAAACAAAAGCCTGATTGGGTTTTATGATGAGGTAATAGTTTTGCCATTACCCTTTCTCATGATTTTTCTAATTTCTCAATCAACCCACTAGCTACTAGCCACTTCCCTCTGGCCATAATTAAATCCGTAAGTTTACACTTTCTACATCTTGTAAAAACCTTTGCTTATGGCTGGTAAAATCATTACTACAGACAGTGGTATAGAAATCAAACAAGTCTATACCAGTAAAGACCTGCCTGCAGATACACCAGATGGAGAAGCGGGAGTATACCCGTTTACCCGCGGTGTTCAGCCAGATATGTATCGCGGCAAGCTGTGGACGATGCGGCAATATGCAGGGTTTTCTACGGCAGAAGAAAGCAATAAACGCTATCATTATTTGTTGAGCCAGGGTGTAATGGGATTGAGTGTAGCTTTTGATCTGCCTACACAAATTGGTTACGATAGTGATCACGAACTGGCAGAAGGAGAAGTAGGAAAAGTAGGTGTTGCCATTGATAGCATTGAAGACATGCGCACTTTGTTTAAGGACATTAAGCTGCAAGACATCAGCAGTTCTATGACGATTAATGCAACAGGTTTTATATTGCTGGCTTTGTATGTAGCGCTGGCAAAAGAACAAGGCGCAGACCTGAAACAGTTGAATGGCACTATACAAAACGATATCTTAAAAGAATACGCGGCCAGGGGCACTTATATCTATCCGCCCAAACCTTCCATGCGCATTATTACAGATATTTTTGAATGGTGTGCCAAAGATTTGCCTAAGTGGAACACCATTTCTATCTCCGGTTATCATATTCGCGAAGCGGGCAGCACCGCAGTGCAGGAGATAGCATTCACTTTAAGCAATGGCAAAGCCTATGTGAAAGCGGCCTTGGAAAAAGGATTAGATATTAACGTATTCGGCAAGCGGCTTTCATTTTTCTTCAACTCGCACAACAACCTCTTTGAAGAAACAGCCAAATTCAGGGCAGCCCGTAAAATGTGGGCTGCTATTATGAAAGAGCTGGGAGCAACAGATCCCAAAGCAATGATGCTGCGTTTTCATGCGCAAACAGGCGGTAGTACGCTTACGGCCAAACAGCCATTGAACAATATTCCGCGGGTAACAGTGCAGACGCTGGCTGCCGTGCTGGGCGGCGCACAATCTTTACATACTAACGGTTATGATGAAGCGCTAAACCTGCCCACCGAAGAAGCGGCACGCATTGCTTTGCGTACACAACAACTGGTGGCTTATGAAAGCGGCATTGCAGACACTGTAGATCCTTTAGCTGGTTCTTATTATGTAGAAGCGCTTACCAGCGAAGTGGAGCAACAAGCCTGGCAACTGATACAGCAGATAGATGCAATGGGCGGCAGCGTTAGTGCCATTGAAGAAGGATTTATACAAGATGCTATTGCACGCAGTGCGTATGAATACCAGCGACAGGTAGAAACAGGGGAGAAGATTATTGTTGGTGTAAATAAATTTCAGACAGCAGAAGAAAAAACAGTTCCTTCTTTTAAAATAGACGATAGCATACGACAGGTGCAGTCAGAGAAATTATTAAGATTACGCAAGAGCCGTAATCCTGGTAAAGTAGATGCTATTTTGCAGGAATTAAATGATAAAGCCAGCGGCGATGAAAATATTATGCCCACCGTTATAGAAGCCGTAGAAAATAAATGTACCCTTGGCGAGATTGCCGATACATTGCGTGAAGTGTTTGGAGAATACAGAGGATAAGAAAGAGGTAAGTAGCTAGTGGCTAGTGGGAATGGGTCAATTACTTTCATGCAATAAGAAAATCAATCAAAGTAACTAACTGATAATTCAGTAACATGAAATTAAGTCCCACTTGCCACTAGCCATTCACTACTAGCATTAATTAGAGAGTGAAAAAACGCTTAGCTGTTTAATCTTGCTTACATCGCTGTAATCGTATTGATACAGGCCATTTTTTGTCACTACCATAAGATGGTTGCCGCCGGCAATAACATCGTATGAACCTGTTATGTCAATTTTATTAAGCTGTTTCAGGTTGTCTGCGGTTGTTGCATCATACAATCTTACACCACTGTCATCATCACAAACAAAAAGCAGGTTGCCATCTTTAGAAAGCCCGGTTGGTTTGGTAAGCGGATAGGTCTTTACCAATGCAGGGTTCATCAGATCTTTTACATCTACCACGTTCAGTTCGTTATCAGCACCACCGCATGTAGTGCCTGCATGCAATGTTACATAAGCGTATGTGCCATCTGTTACAACAGGATCGCAAGCCCTGCCATGCGTAAATTGTCCCAGCTTAATGGGTTTTACTGGATTGGTCATATCATACATGTACATACCAGACATTGAGCCCAAAAACAATTTGTCTTCAAAAGGGTAGATGGTTTGCAAATCATATCCGGCATAGAAGGTTGTGTCCTGGCGTAGATCGGTAGGCGTACTAACATTTACAATACCTATACTGTGTGGCTCACGTATTGCGTAGAGATAATCTTTCATTAGCACGATGCTGGCCATAGAACCTGCAGTACCGTTAGACTTTGCAGCAGTAGCATTGGCCGATGGTGTAGTGGAATTGGAAAGCGCATACAGGCAATTAGCACAACTTGTATACTCAACAGTAGTGTCTTTTGTTTTTAGATCTACAACCATCAAATTGTTATTGTTGTTGTTATAATAAATTCTGCTCTGAAAAAAGTTGGCAATGGATTTAATAAGGGTAACTTTTTTAGGATTGCTGATATCAATTGCCAACAGATCTGTATAAGTATCTGCATACAGCGTATTGCCTTTTACAGCAATATCCAGGTTGCCGGGAATTTTTAAAAAAGCAATTTGTGTTGGGCGGGAAGGATTACTATTGTCAATAACATGTATCCCTTTATTTACTTCATTAAGATAAATAAACTGGTCTTTGATGTATAATTTGCCTGCAGATTTTACCGGTTCATTGGTATTGCCGTTTAGCGATGCCAGGAATTCTGACTTTGTTGCATATACAGGCGTGGTAATGGTGTAAGTGTAAGTATTAGTGGATGTTTGCTTCACAGTATCTTTTACACAACTGCTAACAACAAGTAGTATGCATACAACAAAAAAGATGCTGCCTGATAAGGAGATATTTTTCCGGTACATAAGCGTTATTTTTTTCAGTCTGACACACGCTATAGGAGCACCGTTGCGCGACACCAATATTAATTTTAGGATTGTAATAAATAACGCTGCTTTAATCTAGACATGTCGGCCCTGCCTCTTCTTCCTTTTGATTATTTTAGCAGTTCATGCTTAATTAGATTATTACATGCTTATAGCCAAACAGGTAAGTACACAAAACGAATTGCAGCAAATATTGGATTTACAAAGCTTATACTTGCGTGGAGCAAGAAGCGCTGAAGAGGAAAAAGAGCAAGGATTTTTAACCGTACAGCATTCGTTTGACGCATTGCAACAAATGCATTCCATAGAGCCAAGCATTATTGTAAAAGACGGTGATACATTGGCCGGATACGCTCTTGTGATGCCCAAGGCCTGCAGTACGATAGTCCCGGAATTATTATCCCTTTTTGAAGACCTGGAAAAACTGGATTACAAAGGCAAACCATTGCAGGATTATTCCTTTTATGTAATGGGCCAAATCTGTGTTGCTGAAGCATATCGAGGCCTGGGTGTTTTTGCCATGCTTTATCAAAAACACAAAGAGATATTGCAACCTCATTATGATTTTATTATAACGGAAGTGGCTACACGCAATACCCGATCCATGCGTGCACACCAACGTGTGGGTTTTAAACAAATACATGTTCATAAAAATGATTGGGACGAATGGGCTATTGTTTTATGGGACTGGCAATAATAGAAACATGCAATGAACAGGCAGGTGGGTAAAAGAATTTTTCCTATATTCAATGCAAACCAACTACAGTCTCATGAGAATTCTTCAGCCTTTATTTCTTACCGTTCTTGCAGCGCTATGCAGTCAGTTACTTACAGCGCAAAACATGCAGCAGCAGATTGAGCAAAAATCGAAAGCTGTTCTTTCCAAAGTAATTGAATGGAGACGTTACCTGCACCAACACCCGGAGCTGGGCAATCGTGAATATAAAACGGCGGAGATGATTGCCAAACATCTTAAAAGCCTTGGCATAGAAGTAAAAACCGGCATTGCAAAAACGGGTGTGTTGGGAGTTTTAAAAGGCGGTAAACCAGGTCCTGTAATTGCTTTGCGTGCAGACATGGATGGGCTGCCGGTGTATGAAAGAGTTAATCTTCCATTTGCATCTAAAGATTCTGCAGAATACCTGGGGCAAAAAGTGCCGGTTATGCATGCCTGCGGGCACGATAGCCATGTGGCTATTTTAATGGGCACAGCCGAAGTATTGGCTTCCATGAAAAAAGATATATCAGGAACAGTGAAATTTATTTTTCAACCAGCAGAAGAAGGACCTCCCGGTGATGAAGAAGGTGGTGCGCCGCTTATGATAAAAGAAGGTATAATGGATAACCCAACAGTAGATGCTGTGGTTGGTTTGCATATTTGGTCTTCTACAGAATCCGGCACTATAAAATATAAAGCCGGTCCTTTTATGGCCAGCAGCGATTGGTTCACTATAAAAGTAAAAGGCAAACAGGCGCATGGCTCTGCACCATGGGGAAGCATAGATCCTATTGTAACAGCTACGCAAATCATTAATGGTCTGCAAACCATTGTAAGCCGCCAGGAGAATATTGTAAAAGCGCCGGTAGTGATTACTGTGGGTAAATTTCACAGCGGCGTAAGAAGCAATATAATACCGGAAGAAGCATTGCTGGAAGGCACTATCCGTACACTTGACTCTGGTATGCAAAAAGAAGTGCACGAAAAAATTCGCCGCATGGCACAAAGCATTGCAGAAGCCAATGGTGCAAAAGTGGACGTGTCTATAGATACAAAAACGCTGGTTACATTCAATGATTCTTCACTGGTAGCCATGCTGGAACCTTCTTTGGAAAAAGCTGCCGGCACTGCAAATGTTTCTACCACGCAATGGACTACCGGCGCAGAAGATTTTTCTTTTTTTGAAACACGTGCCCCGGCCTTCTTTTTTAATCTTGGTGGTATGAAAAAAGGTATGGACCCTGCTAAGGCACCTGGTCATCACACACCGGATTTCTATATAGATGACAGCCAACTGGACGTAGGCGTAAAAGCATTCTGCAATATTGTTTTTGATTATCCCGTGGCAAAAGCCAATGCAGGAAAAACTGAGTCTAAGAAGAAAGGTTACTAATTAAATGTGGAAATGTGGTAAATGTGGAAATGTGATAAATGCTTTTGCGTCGATGATGGAAGAATGCCTGATGTGAAAATTGCTGATGTCTAATTTGTACTTTATCTAAATTCTTAAATATAAAACTCCAACGATATCGAAGTAAAAGGCTTTTAGCTCACAGCTTTTTCGAAATCCTGTCAATCCCTTAATCTTATAAATCCTAGTTAAGACAAAAAGTCCAGGTTATTACACCTGGACTTTTTCAATTTATTGGCTCAGAAAAGAAATTAAAATACCGGACGGGCAAGGAAAGGTTTTCTGAGTACGATACCGGGTCTTCTCACCGGATAATTGGAAATGGTTTTCTGCCTGGATACGGATGGTTTTTGGATAAGGCTAATCTTCTCAGGAATTGGATAATCAAAAATTTTCAACGGAATTTGGAAAACGCTCTTCTTAGGTATTGGCCGGGCTTTCGGTGGATTTGGATATTTCGTTCTTGCTGATACAAAGATGCAACACTAATAGCCGCTAATGAAACTATTTCGTGTTTGTGCACATTTCCTTCGATAAATGGCCGCAAATGCCGGATAAGCTTTTATTGGACTTATATATAGTGCAGTTAATTGTACAGTAGTGCAGATGAGCCTGCAGGCGATGCCCAATGATTTACAGTTGAACGGAGCGTTCCCGACATTCTGTACGGGACACGGCACAAGGATGAACAATCGGCGTTACCAATGGCGGCGCAATAAAATTCTTTCCGGGTTAAGCGACATTATGGAGATGATATAAAAATGAAAACGGTAGCTTTTAGGGCTACCGTTTTGTATTGGCTCAGAAATTTGAATGTCGTTTAGAACAGATGGAGGATAGGATTTCTGAGTACGATTAATGTGTTTTCTTAGGACTTGGATAATTTGGACGGACAAATGGTTTTGGATCTTCTTTCGGATAACTGGATTCTGGTCTCTTTTCTAAGGCTTGGATTGGATTCTTCTTTCGGATAATTGAACTTGTCTGGTCTTTTCTAGGGTTGGATGTTGGCTCTTCTCTGGATAATTGAATTCTTCTGGTTTTCTAAGGTTGGATTTGTGTTCTTCTTTCGGATGATTGGTTCGGCTTTCTTAGGATTCTCGGATTTAAGGTTTAGGGGTTTTCTACGGTTTAGGATTTCGGGGTTATCAGGGGATTTGGATATTTCGTTCTTGCTGATACAAAGATGCAACACCAATAGCCGCTAATGAAACTTATTCGGGTTTTAGCGGGTTTGCTTCGATAATTGGAAGAAAAACGCCGATTGCGGGAAAAAGGGTAGTTTGTTATACCGGTACTGGCAGTTTATGAGATGCCATAAAATTAAAAAGGTAGCTTTTGAAGGCTACCTTTTTGCTCAGAAAAAGAGTTTGTTTGGACAGATGGTTAAAATTTTTTCTGAGTACGATTTACTGGATTTTCTAGGACATGGATAATTGGACGGACAGATGGTTTACTTGTTGGTTTTTTGGATGTTTGGATTTTTTGTTTGGTTTCTTCGATGGATTTTGGATGTTGTTTGGATTTGGTTTTTCTGGATTTAATGGGTTTAATTTTTTAAAAAAGGATTCGGATGGTTTTTTATCAGGTTTGGATATTTCGTTCTTGCTGATACAAAGATGCAACATTGATGAACCTGGTTTGAGCAATTTCGGCGTTTATACTTTTTCGTTCGATGAATGGACGAAAAAAGGCGATAAACCGAAATCTGACTTCATAATATTATGAAAATTAATCATTTATGAAGCGGGAGCTAAACAGGAAACCCTGGTTGTTTTTAACTTGTACAATGCTTATACTACCCGGTGCCGCTTTGTCTAAGCTGCAAGTAAAAGTATTGTACCCGGCATATGCATTTAGGGTAAAATTGCCCAATTGCTGTCCGCCGCTGTTATAAATAAATGCCTGGTAATTGCCCGCAACCGGGAAACTGCCATTTATATGCAATTGCTTGTTTGTGGCAAAAGCTTTAATGCTGGTATTACTGCTACTTGCTTTCACTACTGCTAAAGAAGAATAGTTATTGCTTGTATTGTTTACCAGGTGCAGGCGGTAATAAATGTTGCCTGTGCTACTGCTCACATTGCTGATATCATCTGTGTAGGTATAGCTTTGTTCAGCCGCATCTGTAGCAGATGTTGTAGTATTGATGCCACTAAAGCTGCTTCCATCTGTTGAACGCTCAATCGTGTACTTGTCGCCAGCAGAAACATTGTAAACAGTATATGCCAGGTTCACTTTTTGTGCAGAGATGTTTGCTGCAAATGAGCCTAACCTTGAGGGCAACAAATAACCAATGCCATTAACTCTTATGTTGTCAAACACCATCCTGCTATTGCCACCACTGCCAATACTTACATTATAACCATAAACCCTGAAGGTAACAGTAGTATAACGATTGGTAAATGCTGCACCCGGTGTTACTGTATAGTTTGCGTAGGTGAGTGTCATAGAACCGCTGGCAATATCAGCAGCAAAGCCATCAAGGCTTGAGCGAATAGACCAACTGGTAGGTCCACTGCCTGCAGGAGAACCAGTATTACTTCTGCGCATAGTTAATACGATAGAACTAATGTCAAGCTGATAACCAGAACTGGGCGTTAAGCTAAACTCCAGGTACATAGAAGTATTGATGCCACCGCTGGGCCAGCCATTTTCTCCATAATATTCCGTGCCTCCATTAAAAGTGCGGATAGGCACACTGGGAGAGAAATCTGAATTGCTTACGGTATTGTAAGAACCCGGCGTTCCAACCAGGGTGCTATTAAAAGTCCAATTGCCAATGGTTTGTGCATCAGCATGTTGGTTTCCAAAAAGAAAGGAAATAACCAGCAACAGCAAAAAAGCTATGCGGTTTATATTCCCTATGTTTTTGATGGGAAACATTTGTACGGATTTATAAATAGTCTTACTCATCGGGTTGGATTCACATAGTTAACGCTAATAGATTACACCTATTATATGTTTTAGCCGGTTGCGGCGAAAAATTCGATTTTTTAATCTTTTTGCCCGTTGAGGTTTGTAGAAATTCTTGCCCCAGTAAGTGATTAAAAGCAGGTTTTTAAGCAGAAACCTGAATGGTACATAGTTTGAAACATGTTTAAATTAAAAGAACCGAGTATGAAAATCTTTTCAGTTATTTTAATTGTGGCCGGAATTCTTATGATTGTGTTTCGTGGTTTTAATGTGCAAACAGAAAAGAAAGTTGTGGATTTTGGTGCCGTAGAAATTAATAAAAAAGAAAACAAATGGATTGGCTGGCCAACCTATGCAGGTGCAGTTGCTATTGTAGCGGGGTTGGTTTTATATGCATCTAAGAAAAGAACATGAGGTTATAGTAAGTAAGGTGAAAAATTAACGGGTTACTTTTCACCTTTTAAAAATGCTTCGACAGTATCTTCCCATTTATCCGGTTCGTTTTCGCAAAGGTTTTCATGGCCGCAATTTTCATAAGCCACAAATTTTTTTGGGCCTGGTATGTTATTGAATATTTCTTTGATTTCTTTTTCTGTAACGCCTTTGTCTTTTCTTCCCCATTGCAATAATACAGGGCATTTAATTTTTTTTACAAATTCTTTGGGCTTCATGCTAAACGCCCAAAAGCCATTAATGGCACCACCCCAGAAAGTTAACAGACCAGCTATTGGTTCTGCTGGCAACCCTGCCATTCTCATTTTACATTCTACCGTTGCGGGCAAAGAAGCAAATGGCATTTCCAGTATTACTTTTTCAGGTGTTAATTGATAATCAGCAACTGCTTTTGTAATAGTAGCTGCACCTAATGAAATGCCATAGAGGATGATGTTTTTTTCTCCGCTGTTCTTTAAATAATCATAAGCCAATTTTACATCTTCTGCTTCAGTATATCCAATGGTGCAGGTATTGCCGCCACTTTGACCATGCGCCCTGAAATCAACCAATAAAGTAGAATATCCTAACTCATTAAAAGTATCACTTTGCGAAAGGTTTGCTGATTTCTCACTGCCATGCCCATGAAGGATTGCAATGGTTCCTTTTGAGTTTGCTACATGAAAAAGCCATGCATCTAAAATAATGTTGCCTTTTGTTTTTAGTTTGATGTTGGTAAATGGTGAGTCAGGTTTTGCTCCAATCAATTTTTCCTGTTTTAGTCCAAACAATGTAACCTGTGCTTTTCCCCAAAAACCATTTGTTTGTTCCTCCAAAGGTTTTACTGTACCGTGATTATAAAAATGAGTAAGGTGATAAGCCTGGTTAATAACAATAATGTTCAGCAACAGGAATAATATCAATACCGAAAAAAGTAATCTCTTTAAAAGTCTACGGGGTTTAGATGGCATGGGTAAATACGAATTGATTTTTTATTTTATAAACTTGATGCTGCTACATGCTGAATGATGTAATTCTAAATTAGGTATATTTTTAAATGAAAATTAGTTTGTTAAAATAATTTAGCACGACAATGCCGGAGAATAGACAATTCGGATTAATGTCTGCCTGTGCTAGTAGACGCTTAATAGAAATCCAACCGCTCAATGGCTACCGGATGGAAGCGGATACCCCGCTGTAGCTTTGTGCATGGGTTTGTGGCGGAGTAGCAGCGGACAGCCGGAACAAATGCTGATCTTAGCTCTATTGTTGAAAGCCCCTAATAATTATATAAGGTTGTATAAAAAAAAGGCTGCCCTAAAGCAGCCTTCCTGTGTATCATGTAAGATATTATTGCTTTTTCTGTTCTTTTGCCCATGCATCTTTTAAAGTCACCGTTCTGTTGAAAACCATGGCTTCTTCACTGCTGTCTTTATCCAGGCAGAAATAACCTTTACGCAGGAACTGGTAACTGTCAGTAAAATTTGCATTGCGCAAAGCCGGCTCTGCAAATGCATGTTGTATTACCTGCAAAGAATTAGGGTTGATATAATCTTTAAAGTCTCCTTCTTCTACCGAAGGATTTTCTACTTTAAACAAACGATCATAAATGCGCAACTCGCAACCAATAGCATGAGATACACTTACCCAATGCAGCGTACCCTGTACTTTTAAGCCAGAAGTATCTGCGCCGCTTTTGCTTTCAGGAATATAGGAACAGTTAACCTGTGTAATTTTTCCATCTGCATCTTTCACCACATCATCGCACTGAATAATATAAGCGCTTTTTAAACGTACTTTTTGCCCCGGTGCCAACCTGAAATATTTTTTAGGAGCTACTTCCATAAAGTCTTCCTGCTCTATGTACAATTCACGGCTAAAAGGAACATCACGGGTTCCTCCATTGGGGTCTTCAGGATTATTCTCGCTGGCAAACATTTCTGTTTGTCCTTCCGGATAATTGGTGATAACAATTTTGAGCGGATCAAACACTACCATTCTCCTTAATGCTTTTTTGTTCAACGTTTCACGAACAAAAAATTCCAGCAAACCAACATCAATAAGATTTTCTCTTTTTGCTACGCCAATACGATCGCAAAACTCACGGATGCTTTCTGCTGGATAACCGCGGCGACGCATGCCACTGATGCTGGGCATACGCGGATCGTTCCAACTGGTTACATGTTTCTCTGATACCAGTTGCAACAATTTTCTTTTGCTCATCACCGTGTAAGTAAGGTTCAGCCTCGCAAACTCGTATTGATGAGAAGGAAATATCTCCAGCTTTTCAATACACCAATCGTACAATTGGCGGTGCGGAATAAATTCCAGCGTACAAATAGAGTGGGTGATATTTTCTATTGAATCACTTTGCCCGTGTGCAAAATCATACATAGGGTAGATGCACCATGCATCGCCAGTACGGTGGTGATGTGCATGCTTAATGCGATAGAGCAGGGGATCACGCATGTGCATATTGGGCGAGGACATATCAATCCTGGCACGTAATACTTTGTCTCCGTCTTTGTATTTGCCTTCACGCATTTCTGCAAACAGTTTCAGATTCTCTTCTACAGAACGGTCTGCATACTGGTTGCGCTTACCCGGCACCGTTGGGCTTCCTTTTTGAGCGGCTATCTCATCGGCATTGCTGTCGTCTACATAAGCCAGTCCTTTTTTTATCAGTTGAACGGCAAAGCCATAAAGCTGTTCAAAATAATCAGAGGCATACAATTCATTGGCCCAATCAAACCCCAGCCATTTTACATCTTCCTTGATGCTTTCCACGTATTCAGTTTCTTCAGTAACAGGGTTGGTATCATCAAACCTCAGATTGGTTTTACCGCCGTATTTTAATGCCAGTCCAAAATTGAGGCAAATGCTTTTTGCATGGCCTATATGCAGGTAGCCATTAGGCTCTGGCGGGAAACGGGTATGAATGGTTTTGTATTTACCAGCCTTCAGATCAGCCTCCACTATTTCTTCAATAAAATTGAGCGATTTCTCTTCTTCTTTTTTAATCTCTGTCATAACACTTGTATTGATAAACATGCCACGGTACTTTTCCGTGGCATGTTGCAGTACAAATGTACTGTTTCGCAGGCAGTTAGCCAAAGCCAAAGACCAGTTGCCGCGTCTTGCCGATATGTTTTTGGTGTCAACTATTTCTATGGTTTGCTGTTACTATAGAAAAATCAACAGCCATGAATAAAAAGCAATTAGGAAAAACAGGCTTGCAGATAGCGCCATTGGTATTGGGAGGCAATGTATTTGGATGGACAATTGATGAACCCACTTCATTTGAGGTATTGGATGGCTTTGTTGGCGCCGGATTTAATTTAATTGATACCGCAAATTCTTATTCTACATGGGCGCCAGGCAATAAAGGTGGAGAATCTGAGGCAATCATTGGCAATTGGGTGAAAAAAAGAAACAACCGCAATGATGTGTTAATTGCAACTAAAGTGGGCAGTGATATGGGCAATGGAAATAAAGGGGTTGCTAAAAAATACATTCTTCAGGCAGCAGATGAATCTTTACGCCGTTTGCAAACAGACTATATCGATTTGTACCAGACACATTTTGATGATGAAGCTACGCCTGTGGAAGAAACACTGGAAGCTTACGATATTTTAGTGAAAGCCGGTAAAGTAAGATGGATTGGCACTTCTAACATGACGCCGGAACGTTTGCAGCAGTCTCTAAAAGCAGCAGATAAAAACAGTTTGCCTTTATATCAATCCCTGCAGCCGGAGTATAACTTGTATGCCCGTGAAAAATTTGAAACCCTTTACGAAAAGATTTGCCTGGAAAATAATATTGGGGTTATCAGCTATTATTCATTGGCCAGCGGTTTTCTTACAGGAAAATACCGCAGCGAGAAAGACTTTGCCAAAAGTGCACGTGGTGGTGGCATGCAGAAATATTTAAACCCACGCGGTTTTGCGATATTGGATGCATTGGATACTGCGGCTGCAAAATATAAAACAAACGCTGCTGCTATAGCCATTGCATGGCTGATAGCAAAGCCTTCCATTACAGCACCTATTGCCAGCGCTACCAGTGTTCAACAATTGGGTGAACTTGCTAAAGCGGCTTCTATCGTGTTAACAGCAGAAGATATGGCCTTGCTGGATAAAGCGAGTGCGTGGAAATAGTTTGGCGTACAAAGTCAAAAGTGAAAACTCAAAAGTCAAAAACTGTTCTACTTTTTAAGGACTAAATTTCATGCAGCGTTCACTGCTTCTTTATGAACGCTGCGTGAAATTATATTTACGAACATTCAAATCAATCGTTGCCTTTTGCACCTGGTAAACGTTTTCTTACCAATGTCATTTGCCCGCGGTGATTAGCTTCATGTTCACATACATGAAACCATTTGCAATAATTATTGGTTGGTTCGTTGCCAAAAAAATGCGGGTCTACCTGTGCCAGCCATTTGTCATCTCTTGTTTTAAATTCTGCCAATGTTTTTTCACGTGTTTCTTTTAAAGTGCTGGTATAATAATCAAGGTCATGGCCTTTTAATGCTGTTCTTCCTTCCTCACCCAATTCCATAGCAACGCCAAATCTTTTTTTATTGGCATCGCTAAAATCTTTCAGGTTGTAAAAAGTAAGATCCTGGTAAATGGTTTCCGTAGCTGCCAAATGCATTAACATGGCGCCAATGGTATTGGCTTTCGGGTCCATTAAAAAATCAAGTTCTTCCGGCTTTAAACCTTTCACTGCATTGTAAACACTTTCTCTAATCCAGTTTAACATAGATACAAACGTTCCTAATTGTGGCGAATAACCCTCCATTGGGCCAATGATATTGATTCCGTTTGCAGTTGGCTGAGGGGTATTGCCAAAACCGATTTGAGGTAATAATGCAAGGCCAGATGCAAGTCCGGCAGCAGCGCCAATAAATTGGCGGCGATGAATGATTTTTTTATCAGCTTGTTGCATATAGGTGTTTTTAGGTGAGGAATGATTGCGTATGAAAGTTAGTCAAAAAGAAGTTCTAAGTTGTAAGTGTTAAGTTTTAAGTACTGGAACCGCTTTCTCCCACTCACCACTACCCAGAATAAAATCACTAACTTTCACTTTCAAATCAATTGCTCACCGGCATATAATTGCCCAAGAAAAAATAAACATGAAAAAAACGATTGTACTTTTTGCATCGCTTGCTACATTATTAGTTGCTTGCAATAATAACTCTTCAACCGAAAAACCGGCTTCTGATTCAACTGCAGCTACATCTTCGTCTACCATAGATCCTGCAAAGGACTGGAAGTTTGGTGTTGCACTCTGGACGTTTCATACATTCAGCTTTTCACAAGGACTTGATAAAATTGACAGCGCTGGTGTGAAGTATATTGAACCCAATACTTTTTCTAAAACATTGCCAGAACTAAAAGACTCTGCGCTGCTGGCTTTATCACCTGCAGGTATAGACAAATTGAAAGCGCTTATAGATAAACGTGGGTTGAAATTGGAAACCATTTACATTGCCGGAGATACTACCATCGGTTCCTGGGTGCACCAGTTTGAAATTGCCAAACAACTGGGCGCAAGATATGTAACTGGTGAGCCGCCACTAAATCTTTGGGATGGTATTGATAGCCTGGCAGGCGTTTACGGTGTAAAAGTGGCTATTCACGAACATTGGAAAGGTATGAGTCATTATTGGAACCCAGATACAACTATACTGGCCATGAAGGGACATCCAAATTTTGGTGTGTGCGCAGATCTTGGTCACTGGCCAAAAAGTGGTATTAATCCTTTAGACGCAGTGAAGAAGCTGAGTGGAAAAATACTGGTAGTTCATTTGAAAGACATTGCTGCTTACAATGATCCTAAATTGAAAGATGTACCGGTAGGCACCGGCGTGGTAGATTTCCCCGCCATCTTTGCAGAGTTAAAAAAACAAAACTTCGACGGCTATATTTATATTGAAAGGGATGCAGAAGATTTGCCCAGCAACCTGCCTTCAGTTATACAAACAGTAAAGTATTACAACGATCAAATCGGGAAACTGAAATAACGATAATCAAAACAAACTCCATTCGATTGTCATGCCGACGATAGGAGGCATCTGGACGCCAAAGAGTATGATAGAAAATGCAAACATTAAAGCCATGAAAAAAGCTTTCCGTCAACTATCTCTTCCATGGATAATTTTTTTATGCAGCGCAGTTTTTATAAAAGGCGGCGATGGTAAATGGACAATTGTTCAAACAAAAAATCCAATGCCAAACAGGGGAGAGTGCGGCATGGCAGCCAGCAATGGCAAATTATATTTATTGGGTGGTGGCGCATTGCCAACCGGTGTGTACGATCCGGCTAACCTTAGCTGGACAATGCATGCAAAAGCACCAGTGAACATGAATCATTTTCAACCGGTAAGCTTTCAGAATAAAATTTATGTGCTCTCTGCTTTTACGGATGGCGTATATCCTGATCAACCCAATTTAAAATCGGTGTACATCTATGATACTGAAAAAGACAGTTGGACAACAGGTGGAGCATTGTCGTCAGATAGAAATAGGGCAGCAGCCGGGGCCGCTTTGCATAATGGAAAAATTTACCTGGTAGCAGGCATACAGCATGGGCACAGCAGCGGTACCTGTGCTATGTTTGATGAATACGATCCTGTTACAGGCAAATGGACTGCATTGCCGGATGCGCCACATATCAGGGATCATTGTTCTGCAGCAGTAATAAACGATAAGCTCTACGTTGCTGGCGGTAGAAATACCAGTTACCACGAACCACAGAATTTTATGTCGTTCTTCAAGAAAACAGTATTGGAAGTAGATTGTTATGATTTTAAAAGCGGTCAGTGGGCTACGTTAGCAGCTAAGCTGCCTTTGGGAAGCGGAGGCGGATTTATGGTAAACCTTGAGGATAAATTGTATTATATGGGCGGAGAACGTGCCACTGAAACAGAACCAAACAGTCCCCGCGACAATGTGTTTTGGTTAGATTCCCTCCGGCAACGATGGATGGAAAGAAACTGAACATTTAAGAGAAACAAGAAATGGAATGAGTGCTGCAGTGATTGGCAAACATATTTATGTTTTTGGTGGAGCTGGTCCTAAAATTCCACCTATGCCTGATGGCCCGCGTGATAGCAGCCGCAAACAACAGCCACCGCCACCGCCTCCAGGTCCACCGCCCGGAGACGGGAAACCTGCAGCTCCATCACCTTTAGAAATATTTACACTGCAATAAGCGGTTGATCAATAACGTGAGTAATTTATTATGTTGTCAAAAGAAGAAATAAAGAAGCAAGCAGCCGTTCATGCAATGCAATATGTGGAGGATGGCATGACCATTGGCATTGGCACTGGGTCTACGGTTTATTGGTTTATAAAAGAGTTGTCTGTCCGTGTACAGCAGGGTTTAAACTGCCGATGCATACCCACATCTGTTCCTACAGATAATATGGCCAGGCAATTGGGCATACCTATGCTGGTATTAAATGATGTAGAGAAAATTGATATTACCATAGATGGGGCTGATGAAATTGACCCGCAATTAAACTTAATAAAAGGCGGCGGTGGTGCATTGTTGCAGGAGAAAATGGTAGCCGCCGCTTCTGATAAACTTATAATAATTGCAGACAGTAGCAAGTATGTAAAGCAATTGGGGGCTTTCCCATTACCGGTTGAAGTAGTACCATTTGGCTGGAAACAAGTGCAGCAACATGTGCAATCCAAATATAAAATTGATACCGGTTTGCGAATGAAAGATGGCGAAGCATTTATTACAGATCACGGACATTATATACTGGATTGTCATTTTCTGCATATAGATAGCCCTGCTCCGCTAACGGTTGAGTTAAATATGATACCCGGTGTAGTGGAAAACGGTTTATTTATTAAGATGGCGAAACTGGCTGTTGTTGCAGATGCTGATGGGAAAGTGCAAACTATTTCTTCGGACTAAATTGGTATTTATTATCGTTTTAATAAACGGTTTTGTAAAATCTTCTTCAGCACTTCTTCTTTTGTATTACGGCTGATAGGAATTAGATGTTCGCCAATTCGCAGTTCGTTGGCTTCAATTGTTTCTACTTTGTCTGTCGCTACAATATAAGATTTGTGCACTTTTATGAATTGCTTTGATGGCAGTTGTTCTTCTACACTTTTAATAGTGAGATAGGTAATGTATTTTTTGTCTTTGGTATATATGGTTACATAGTTTTGCAATGCTTCAGCAAATAATACATCATCGTAAAGCAGCTTTATCAGCTTATTATCTGCTTTAATAAAAAAATGTTTTGCATCTTCTGTTAGTATTGGAGTTGCGGTTTGAGATTTGCTCAACTCTAAAAAAGATTTCGCTTTTAATACTGCTTTCAGAAAACGATCAAATGAAAATGGTTTTACCAGATAGTCTATTACATTAAGCTCGTAACCCTGCAATGCATATTGCGGATATGCAGTTGTAAGTATGGTAAGTGGTGGATGCGGAAGGCTTTTTAAAAAATCGAGGCCTGTAATTTTAGGCATTTGTATGTCCAGCAGCAATAAATCTGTTGGCTTTTGTGATAATGCTTCTGTTGCCTTTAGCGGGTTATCATATTCTCCCTGCAGAGCGAGAAAATCAATGTCTGCAATATATTCTCTCAAACCCTGCCTGGCCAATGGCTCATCGTCTATTATGATGCAATTAATTTTCAATGGCTTTAATTGTCAATCGTTAGGTGCAGGTTTACTGCAAAAATATTTTCAGTATTATCAATTGCTAAGAAATGTTTGCCGGGATAGATTAGTTCAAGCCTTCTTTTCACATTTGCCAGCCCTATGCCACCGGTCCTATCTGTTACTCCATTTTTTTCTTTTGAATTGCTGATGGAAAATAGCAACTGACTATGTTGCATAGCTAAAGCAATATGTACAAAATTAGTTTTTTCAGGATGATTGGAAAGGTGTTTAAAAGCATTCTCCACAAACGGAATAAGTAACAATGGTGTGATGGAAAACCCTTTTACAGTATCATCTATTTTCAGTTCAACATCGTAATTGTCTCCCTTACGCAGTTGTTGCAATTTTACATAGCTGGCCAGGTAAGCCAGTTCTTTTTCAATGGCAACACTGTCATCATTGCAATCGTACAACTGGTAACGGAGCAAATCGGAAAACTGCAGTAATGTTTCTCTTGCTGCATTGTTTTGTTTGTCTATTAAAAAATAAATAGCATTCAAAGAATTGAACAGGAAATGCGGGTTTACCTGCGATTTTAAAAACTGCAATTCTGTTTCTGCTTTTTCTTTTGCCAGCGCACCAATACGACGTTGCGCAGAAGCATAATCAAACAATAATTTAATAGCCGCTGCCGTGCTTACCAACAAAAAGTGCGGAATAATATTATCGTAAATCCTTGCTTTAAGACGTCCGCGCAGTTCAAAAAAGCCGGGTGTTCCAAAAGCTAATTCTTCTACCTGCATTTTTAAAATACTGAAGCCACTTACAAGTATGATGAAAATGATTGCAAATAAAAAATACCGTTTGCGATACAACAAGTAAGGTATCAGCAAATAGTTGGTGATGTACACCATCAGCGCAAGGTCTGCTACTTTAATAAGCGTAATAAGCCAGGCCCTGCCGGGATAATCTTCATACCTGAAATAAAACCATCCTGCATATAGCAGCAACCATGCTGCAATATGGTGAAGCTTGTACTTTGTTATGAATTGGCGCCAGTCCATAATTCAAAATAAAAGTACAAAAACCAGCGCTAAGACGTTTTTATGCCTGCGGTAGGATATTCTTGATTAAATGCATCGTAACAGGATGAAAGATAAAAGCGGCTGACTGTTGCAGCCACTTTTATCGGTGGATCAAGGTTCTGTTAATTGGCTTTGCTGACACTAAAGTCTTCCATCATATGCCGCTCTGCATTTACTTTAAATTTCATTTCCTCTTTTTTCCTGAAATTATTAATTACAAAAGTGAGGCTGCCTGTTTCAAGTTTTGTCCTGAAGACCTTGCTGAACTTTTTATCGTGAAACATTTCGTTGTACAATAAATTTCCTTCGCTGTCAGTAACAGTTACTTTAAACTTTTCTCCGTTGCTGTTTTCGTACTTCATAATAAATGAATACTGATCATCTGAATAGCCCTGGTAGCTTACAGAGGCATCATTTGCTGGAGGCATAGTTTGCTTCTGTGCAAAAGAGGAGCTGGCAATACCCAGTAAAAAGAAAGCGGCAAGCATTGTTTTTGAAAAAAATGACGACAGCATTGCTGTAAGAGGATAACCGCTTTTCATATTTGTAGTTTTTGTTTACACGTAAATAGGAAGCAATGGTTACGTGGAAGCAATGCGCCCAATGGCTAGCGGTTGCTGCATTTGTGCAGCACAGAAGAAATAAAAATGAAACCTGTTATTTCTAAAAAACTATTTCAATGAATTTTGTCCAAAATATGTGCCAGTAGTGGATTATGCTTTTTATTGCTGTGTGAATTTTTCGGTTACTGCTTCAATATAGATTGTAATACAGCGGGTTTGCCATCAATAGATGGTGAATAACTTAAGCCAAGTATGTTTGCAATTAGCGGGTATACATGCACGTTTTCAAAACCTTTAATGGTATAATGTTGTTTGAAAGCAGGCCCCCATGCATAAAAACTAGCGTGCATGTCCGTTATAGAAGGATCGAAGCCATGTTTGCCCGGCGTAACTTTTCTCCTGTTAATGTTAAAGACTTTTGGCAACGTGGGTATCAATAGCATATCTCCATTGCGGTTATACCTGTCGTCATTTTTTCTGTAATGCCAGCGCTTGGGTGTTTTGTCAATAAGATACACTGTAAAATCTTTTGCTTCTTTTTTTAAAGCTTTATAAGTGGGCATTATGTCTTTGGGATCTTTTGCATACAAATGGATCATCACATCTCCATTGGTAACCAAAAACTTTGTAGTATCTATTGAAGATGGCAGCGGCAATGTATTTGCAGTGTCTACATCTGTCATGCCGTGGTCTGCCAGGAAAATGAAATTAACAGGCAGGTGCAATGAGTCAATAGCAGCTACCAGTTTCCCTACACTTTCATCTATAAATTGTACGGCTTTACCTGCTTCCGGAGAATTGGCGCCGTATGTATGCTCTTCATGATCTACCTGCGGAAAATAAAAAGTAACCAGGTGCGGTCTTTTATCAGCAGGCAATTGCAACCAGTTTTTTACAATATTGATGCGGCTGTCTATATCAATCTTGTCATTGTAATTGTAATAATAAGTTGGCCTTACACCTTGAATGGCTGCTTCAGATGCTACCCAGTAAAAACTTGCACTAAGCATTTGTTGTTGCTCTGCCAATACCCACAATGGTGTGCCGCCATACCACGAGCTGTCTGCTACGGCAACTTTATTGCTCATGCCATACCATGCTTTGCGCTGGCCATCATAAAAGCTATTGTCTGTAAGCCCATGATGAGCAGGGTAGAGGCCTGTAACTATTGTATAATGATTAGGAAAAGTAAGTGATGGAAAAGAAGGCTGCATGTAATCTGCCGCCACGCCGCTGTTGCGCAGGCGAATGAGGTTTTGTGCATTCCACTTATCAGCCAAATCATAACGGAAACCATCAGCTGAAATAAGTATTACATAAGGTTTCTCCTGCTGCGCTGCGCTATTGATTCTATTGGGGATTATTTTTTGTGTAGTATCCTGGGCATAGCTGCAAACGCCGAGCAGCATGAATAAAAAGAACGGTTTAAAAAATGTCATGTCCTATATTTTGTTATAGTTTCTTTCTCCAAACAGCAAACTTCCAATGCGCACCATATTGCTGCCATTGGCTATTGCCATGTTATAATCTCCACTCATGCCCATAGATAGATATTGGAATTGGGAATTAGGAATTTGTATTTGGGCATATTTATCATAGAGTGATTTTAGAGAACGGAATTCATTTACCACTGTTGCTTTATCTTCTGTAAAAGATGCCATGCCCATCAAACCTTTAATACAAATATTATTTAAACCGGCCAGCTGATTGTTAGACGCTGCAAATATTTCATCCAGTTCTTTTTCATCTAACCCAAACTTGGTTTCTTCTTTGGCAATATGCACTTGCAACAATACATCAATTGTTTTATTGAGTTTGGCTGCCTGTTTATTTATTTCTTGCAATAATTTAAAACTGTCTACGCCGTGTATAAGGTAAACAAATGGCGCAATGTATTTTACCTTATTGCTTTGCAGGTGCCCAATAAAGTGCCAGTGAATGTCTTTAGGCAATGCAGCTTCTTTCTCCTGCAATTCCTGCACATAGTTTTCGCCAAAATCTTTCTGACCAAGCTGGTAAAGTTCAAGAATGTCTGCTGCAGGTTTTGTTTTAGAAACGGCTACTAAGGTTGTATCAGAACCCAGTTCCTGCAATATGGATTGGTATTTTTCTTTGTTTGCGGGCATTGTATTATTTGCTGCGCGAATTTAGGCAATGCAAAAGTAAAAAGTCAAAAGGTAAAATTAGAGAGAAGAGAAAAGACTGTTATATTTTGAGTGCTAAAGGTCTTTAATACATGTTCCTCCCAATTCCCAATTCCTTTTTTGGTGATACTCATTCACGTAAGGGTGAAAAGCTTTTCCCACTAGCCACTCACTACTCACCAATCACTTCAACACCGCCCTGCTAATAACAATGCGCTGCACTTCGCTGGTGCCTTCATATATCTGGGTGATTTTTGCATCACGCATCAATCTTTCTACATGGTATTCTTTTACATAACCATAACCGCCATGCACCTGCACTGCTTCTGTGGTTACCCACATGGCTGTTTCTGATGCGTACACTTTTGCCATGGAAGAACTTAATGCATAATCTTTGTGCTGATCTTTTTCATAGGCCGCTTTTAAACAAAGCAGCCTGGCTGCTTCAATGCGGGTAGCCATGTCCGCTAGTTTAAATTGTATGGCCTGGTGCTGCATAATCTCTTTGCCAAATGCTTTACGTTCTTTAGCATATTTTAATGCCAGCTCGTAAGCACCACTGGCAATGCCCAATGCCTGGCTGGCAATGCCAATGCGGCCACCGCTGAGTGTTTTCATGGCAAAAGAAAAACCAAAGCCATCATCGCCTATGCGGTTTTCTTTGGGCACTTTTACATCTGTAAAGAGAATACTGTGCGTATCGCTGCCACGTATACCCAGCTTGTTTTCTTTAGCGCCTACTTTTACCCCCGGCCAGTTTTTCTCTACAATAAATGCATTGATGCCATGACTGCCCCTGGCTTTATCTGTTTGCGCCATCACTAAATAAACAGAGGCAGAATTGCCATTGGTAATCCAGTTTTTGGTACCGTTTAAAAGATAATGGTCGCCTTTATCTTCGGCTATGGTTCGCTGTGAGGTAGCATCGCTTCCTGCTTCAGGTTCACTCAATAAAAAAGCGCCGATGTACAGTTCTCCATCTTTGCGGCCCTGTGCCAGTGGTGTTAAATATTTTTGTTTCTGTTCTTCGTTGCCATAGGTTTCCAGTCCCCAGCAAACAAGGCTGTTGTTTACACTCACACAAACGCTAACGCTGGCGTCTATCTTGCTGATTTCTTCCATAGCCAGTACATAGCTGATGGTGTCCATACCACTGCCGCCATATTTAGGATCTACCATGATGCCCATAAAGCCCAGCTCTGCCAGTTTCATAATCTGTTCTTTGGGAAATTGCTGTTTCTCATCACGATCAATTACGCCGGGCAGGCATTCCTGCCGTGCAAAATCGCGGGCAGCTTTTTGTATCATCAGGTGTTCTTCACTCAGTTGAAAATGCATAGCCTTGTTTTTGAGTATGAGCAAAAGTAAAGAAAGTTGTTGTACTAACTAACGGGTGGTAGTAGGGAGTTTTAAGTTTTAAGTTTTAAGTGGTAAGTCGGGGGAGTGGTGAGTGGCGAGTGGCGAGTGGGGAAAATGCAGGCATTTTTTAGTTGCAAGTTTTAAGCGGTAAGTTGGGTGAGTGGTGAGTGGGAAAATCTAGTTGCTATATGCATTCAATTATGACTGGCTTCTTCTTTTTTTATCCACCAGAGAAAAATAAGTATTTGGGCTATGATTAACCAAAGCATAGAGGGTTATTTTAGCTATGGGATACTATTTTTTGCGCTGGCTCATTCTTATGTCAGTCTATTTTTTTGTAGTTTCTTTCTCCTTATTTTTTCTTAAGACATTGTCAAGTAGTTCCTGTCTTCTGGCATTTAATTCTTCACGCCTGTTGCTACGTTTTAATTTGTTGACACGGTTATACTCTTTAAACAAATAAAATACAATAGCAATGCTGATAAACCCCCACGGCACCCATATTTTAGCTTGAGTGCCATTTGGTTCATCTTTGAACATCCTTATAGAAATTCCCAATAAAATCAGGTATACAGCCGACCCAATGATGATGATAAATCGTTCGTTTTTTTTCATGTTTGATAAGTATCTACCCCGCCATTTTTTCGCAAGCGGTATTTTAGTTGTTGCTAAACTACCATTCTTTTTGTTATTATTTTATGGCCGATCCCTAAAGGGCTAACCGTTGAACGGAGCGTCGCAACGATGATTCCCAAAGATTAAATGTTGGTATCAAAAAAACGAAAATCTAACCTTTACCTACTCGCCATTTGCCACTCGCCTCTCGCAATTACCACTCGCCATTCACCATTTTAGTTTTACTTTTAAGGATAATGGTTCAATTCAACGCCACCATAGAACAATTTGCCCAGCAGGGAGAAAAAACCGGTTGGTCGTATATAAAAGTGCCGGAGAAAATTGCGCTGAAATTGAAGGAAGATAAGAAGTCGTTTAGGGTAAAGGGCAAGCTGGATAGCTTTTCCATAAAAGGCGTAGCACTGATCCCGATGGGTGGCGGCGATTTTATTATTCCCATTAACGCAGCTATGCGCAAAGGAACGGGCAAACGCAAGGGTGCTGTTTTAAAAGTGCAGTTAGAGCTGGATAACAAAGGCTATCAATTGAACAAAGAGTTTATGGAATGCATGGCCGATGAACCTGTTGCGGTTGCCTACTTTAAAACCCTGGCAGGCTCTCATCAAAACTATTTCAGCAAATGGATTGACAGCGCTAAAACCGAGCCTACTAAAACCAAACGCATAGCAATGGCCGTATCTGCATTGGCAAGGAAAATGGGGTTTCCTGAA
Organism: Chitinophagaceae bacterium; assembly: GCA_047602295.1. Lineage (GTDB taxonomy): Bacteria > Bacteroidota > Bacteroidia > Chitinophagales > Chitinophagaceae > JACMLD01. The sequence continues at coordinate 2,336,491 of JASGHP010000001.1, forward strand.
ATGCTGCGTGCACAAAAGAAAGACAAGCAAGACCTTAATCTTAGTTAAACGGCTGTTATTTTTTGTAAAACCGCTAGCCGCGCAGGATGCACTGCACGTAGCTTTAATAATTTTGTGCAGCCAGCAACCAACATTCTCCAACAGCAAGGACCAGGACTTATAATTCTTATTTTGGCTGCATCCTTGTATCCACTATCTGAGTCATTTAAAAAGTGTATTTTGGAAAAATTTGATGAGTGAGCATGCAGATTGCACCGGTTTGTAAAATATCGTGTATCGTTTTAATGATTGCCTGCCTGCAATTGCCTGCACAGGCACAGCAGCCGGATTCCAGCAATCAGAAGCGTACTATTGATACTGCTGCCCAAAAACGCACCATTGTAAATTACCTGAAAAGACAAACCGGGCTGTTTGGCAAACTGGCCAGCAACCTGGTGGGGGATACCGTGGCGTCTGACCAGGAATCTACTGCTCCCGTAAGAAACGATTTATCTTTCAAGCCCTACCAGGGAAAAATCATCCGCAATATTGCTATACAGCGATTGGATTTTGGTACACAGATTACAGACACTGCCCACAATTTTAAAAACACCTTTACCAACCTGGCAAATGATTTTCACCATAAATCAAGAGAGTTTGTTATCCGCAATAACCTGTTTTTTAAAACCGGCGATGAACTGCAACCCTACCTGCTGGCAGATAACGAAAGGCACCTGCGCGACCAGCCTTATATCCAGGACGTAAAGTTTATTATCATTCCGCTCTATCAAAGTGATTCTGTAGATATACTGGTGCGTACCAAAGACGTACTTTCTATTGGTGGCAGTATTGAGTTATACAATACGCAAGCTGCAGAGATGACCATAAAAGAAGAAAACCTGGCGGGTAGCGGCAACACCGTATTGTTTGGTATGCTGTACGATCAGACACGGTATAAGCATGCGGGCTATGCAGGGCAATACACTTACAGAAATATTGGCGGCTCTTTTATTGACGGCTCTGTTGGTTATTCCGACTATGGCAATACACTCAATGCCTATCGCAAAGAAGAGCAGAACTACTATATACGGTTTATAAAACCATTAATCAATCCATACACAAAACTTACGTATTCAATTGAAGCGGCCAATCATAAATCACAAAATATGTTTTGGTCAGACTCTTTGTATAAATCTGATATACGCTATCATTATTTTAATTACGATGCGTGGATAGGATGGAATACAGGTGCCACTAAAATAGCAGCAACAGGCAATGAAGATGATAGGATGCGTACCCTTGTAAGCCTGCGCTATTTCAAACAACGCTTCCTTGAAATTCCTGATAGATTTCTTACCCAGTACTTTTATATCTATAACGATATGATGGGTGTATTGGGTGCTGTGTCTATTTTTAAACAGAACTTTTACAAGGCTAAATATTTTTATGGTTTTGGCAGAAACGAAGACGTGCCCGAAGGTATAGATATGACTTTAACTGCAGGTTGGGTAAACCGTCAAAATGTAAACCAGCCTTATGCGGGTTTGGATCTGAGACGTTATTTTTTTACGGGCAATAAGGCTTATTACAATTTTTCATTTCGCTCAGGTGCTTACTGGGGAAGCAGAAGGCCCGAAGACTTTAACCTGCTGGTAAGCATGCAGCATTATACCAGGTTGAAAGAGTTGGGCACGCATTGGAAGCAACGCAGTCTTATCACCGCCAGCATAACTGGTCAGTTCAATGCCGTATTTAATCCGCCCTTATCATTGCAGAGCAATTTTGGTTTGGATGAATGGAGAAACAGTCGCCCCGCAGATGGCGATTTCAGGGCTACGCTGAAATATGAGTCTGTTTTTTTTAGCCCGATTACTTTTGTCAATTTCCATTTTGCGCCATTTGTATTTGGAAACCTTAGTGCTATTACCCCCGTAAAACAAAATATTTCAAAAACTGATCTTTACAGTAGCATTGGCGGTGGCATCCGTACCCGCAATGAGAGTTTGATCTTTGGTACGTTTGAATTAAAGGTGTATTATTATCCTCGCAAAACATTTACCGGCGATACCTGGCGCATTGAAACCAATACCGGTATCAGGTTTAAATACAATACGCAATCTATCAGGCGCCCTTCAATAATAAACGTGAACTAGGTTTTTAAGTTTTAAGTGTTAAGTTTTAAGTGGTAAGTGGTAAGTTCTTAGTTCGGAGTTCGGAGTTCAAGGTTCGTAGTTCGAAGTTCTTAGTTTGAGATTCGTTGTTCTAGTTGTAAACCTGGCAATTGCGGAGTATGTATGAGCGATAAGAATAGAATGCGAAATGTTTTTATATTAAGGAAACCTCTGCGAAAATTATTGTTCTCATTTCTACACGATAAAAAAAATCTGCACTAAAAATTTTAAAACATAATATTAATACAACAACAATGAAAAAGGTAACAGGCATTGGCGGTGTGTTTTTTAAATGCAAAGACGCTAATAAAATGAAGGAATGGTACAAAAAGAATTTAGGTGTGGATGCGGGCCCTTATGGTGCAAGCTTTGAATGGATGCGCACAGAAGACCCCACTAAAAAAGGCACTACACAATGGAGTCTTTTTAATGATACTACCAAATACTTTGAACCTTCTTCTAAAGACTTTATGATAAACTACCGGGTAGAAAACCTGGAAGCGCTGGTGGAAGAACTTAAGAAAGAAGGCGTAACCATTGTAGATAAAATCGAAGCTTCAGATTTTGGCAAATTTGTACATATTATAGACCCCGAAGGCAATAAGGTAGAGCTTTGGGAACCGGGAGATACGGAATAGTTGTAAGTAGTAAGTTGTAAGTCGTAAGTCAGTCAGTTTCTTAGTTCTTGGTTCGAAGTTCGGGATGCTAACCCTCAAACTGCAGACTAAAAACTTTGAACTTCGAACTGCAAACTTCGAACCTCGAACTTCTGACTCCCGAACTTCAAACTTCGAACTCCGAACTAAAAACTTCGAACTCTGAACTTCAAACTTTATTTCTTAATCTTTCAACAACAGCGAACAATCGCTTTCTATAATAGAACTCTTCTATTACCATAAGTAAACGCTCATTTACATAAAGTAAATGAGCGTTTCCATTATGTAAATACTTCCCAGGCATATAGAAACGTGTCTTTCAGTTATTGAAAGATGCGTAAGCCTTGTGTTCTTTTTCTCTTCACAAAAGTTTGACTAAGCAATTTGTTCAGGTATTTGTTAAAGTCATTGTCAAATAGCTTCTGCGCAAATCCGTAATTTATAAAAACGGAGGGTTCATTAAATAATAGCCAGCGCTTTTTGCGGTTATAGACGGGTAAATAATTTACGTCTAATAAATAATATTTTATGAAACTCCCCAGAGCCTTAAAAAATTTTAGCAAATTATCTGGTAGCCAACTGGAAAGCAAAGCCCGAGTGGTAAATGCCTGCATGAAAAACAATCCCTATTTTAAATCGCCCAACCCGCCTTTAAAAACGCTGGAAGTCGCCATTGAAAAATATTCTTCAGCTTTAGTACTATCACAAAGCAGGGATATGATGAAAGTGCTGGATAAAAAAATACAGCGTAAAGCCCTGGAAGATGTGTTGAGCCTTTTGGTGCAGTATGTAAATTATACGGCCAATGGAGACAGGGTGCAGTTGTTATCTTCAGGATTTGATGTAAGCACGCCGCAACAGCAACAGGCTGCAAATAGCGACAGCACTTTAATAAACCTGAAAGTGATGCAGGGAGAGAAAAGCGGAGAGATTATTATTATATGCGATAGTGTGCCTTTGTGCAGGTGTTATCTTTTTTCATATGGGCAGACACCCATTGTAGACGATAACTGGAAGTCTGAGCAAGGCCGCGTTTGCAAAATGACAATTAAAGGGTTGGAGCGTGGCAAAGAATATGCTGTTCGGGTAAATGCGCTGGGGCCTAAGAAGAAGTCTTACCACACTGTTGTGGTTACTATAATAGTTAATTAATAATATTTAGCCAGTAGTCGTCCTTGCCGCTGTATAGTTGGTTTTGCAAAAGAAGACGGGTGCTATATCCAAGCATGGCAACCCGTCTCTTTTAAAGACTCGGTATATATTATAAAAAGAGGCTTGATATATACGGTAAATGTGGGGGTTGCTGAAGTATTTTTTGGCAGAAAAACCTCATTTATGCATGTTTTATCAACATAACACAAGTATTTTCCCAATTTGCGCTATAAAATTGTTGGTTGTATTTATTTCTTTATTAAATTAGAGTTTTCATAGGATAAGGTTTAATGGTTAATGGTAGCTGATTAATGTATCCCGCTGTAAGGCGGGATTTTTTTTTGCCCCACATCCCCGGCCCTTCTCCCCAGAAGGGAGAAGGGTGCCTCTTCGCAAATTACTTTACATAATGCGGGAGAGGGGTCTATGAATGTTGTGAGTGATTAATAGTAATGAGGAAGATTAAAGAATTACGCATACGTTGGCCCCACATCCCCAGCCCTTCTCCCCAGAAGGGAGAAGGGAACCTCCCCGCATATTACTTTACAAAATGCGGGATAGGGATTTGTGAATGTTGTAATGAGTAATAGTAATTGAAGATGTAATTAGAATATGAGAGCGGTGTTAGTAAATCAACAAGATTACACATCATGCACCCGTTGCTGATATGAAATAATCAAACATACACATAGGCGCCCTTCTTCCTTTAGGAGAAGGGCCGGGGATGAGGTGTAATCAAACATGCACTTACGCACCCCTCTCCACTGGAGAGGGGAAGGGGGTGAGGCCGTAGAGGCCGTATGGCTATCTTAAATACTCTTTATCTTAATATTCCTCCACTCGCTGCTGCCAGGGTGTTGCTGCAAAGCAATTTTTCCTTTGGCTACTTTCGCGAAATCAGTAAATGATTTGCCAGCGAATTTGCTATTTGCAACCAGCTTGTTCCATTCATCGCTGCCTATCTGTCCTTCATATGTTTTAATGCCGTTTAGCCAGAAAGTAAGGTGGCCTTTGTTTTGAATTATCTTCACCTGGTTCCATTCGCCAGCAGGGTGAGGTTTAGAAACAGTAGAATCGCCAGAGAGATCATAAAGGCAACCAGCCAGGTGGTTTTGTTTTTTGTTATCATCAGCACTCACATTATCCAGCACCTGCATTTCGGGGCCGGTAAGATAGGTAGCACCATATTTAGGGTCTTCCTGCACATCGAATATAATACCGCTATTGCCGCCTTTAGATATTTTCCATTCCAGGTTCAGCTCAAAATTTTCATACACATCGTTGGTTACAATATCGCCACCGCCTTCTTTTGGCTGAGAGGGATCAAAAACAATTACACCATCCCTTACCTGCCATTTAGAGCCAACGGTATCTCTTAAATAGGTATGCCAGCCTTGTTTTGTTTTACCATCAAACAAAAGTTTCCATCCTTCCTTTTTTTCTTTTTTGCTAAGCGTGTTGGCTTCCTGTGCCATCAGCACACAGCCAGATAAAACCAATGCAAGAGTAATGATCGATGTCTTCATGAATGTTATATTAGGTTACTAAGATAACAGATAAAGAAATAAGGAATATGGGTCTGTGTTTGTTTTAATGCAATATCAATTTGCACAGAGAGGCACTGTTCATAGCACCTCATCCCGTCCCTCTCCTAAAGGAGAGGGTGTTCCTCCGTAAGTTGCTTTACAATATGCAGGCTGGGGATCTATAAATGTTGTAAGTGATAATAAAGATTAAACAGTACAATTATAGAGTGATAGTGATACACGCACTTGCTGCTTGCATAAAATAATCAAACGTGCACATAGGCACCCTTCTTCCTTTAGGAGAAGGGCTGGGGATGAGGTGTAACAACATCATGCACTTGCTGCTTGCATAAATTAATCAAACATGCACATAGGCACCTTTCTTCCTTTAGGAGAAGGGTCGGGGATGAGGTGTAACAACATCATGCACTTGCTGCCCGCATAAAATAATCAAACATGCACATAGGCACCCTTCTTCCTTTAGGAGAAGGGCCGGGGATGAGGTGTAACAACATCATACACCCGCTGCCTGAAATGAATAATCAGATCTACACATAGGCACCCCTCTCTTTTGGAGAGGGGCCGGGGGAGAGGCCGCCCCTTACTGCTCAAAAAACGGTGCGTTGGTATAAATGAAATTAACCAGGTTGCTGGAGTTTTTCAATTGCAGCTTCTTAAGAATATTATGACGATGTACTTCCACTGTTTTTAAAGCCAAAGCCATATTGCTGGCAATTTCTTTAGAAGATAAACCCTGGCGAATGAATTGTATAACTTCTATTTCGCGGCCGGTAAGCAGGTTTATTCTTGGCTTTTCTTCATTACTCTCTACCAGTTCTGCAGAAAGCAAATTCTTTGTCTCCTGGCAGATGTAACGGTTGCCCCTTACTGCTTCAGTAATTGCAGTAAAAATTTCATCTTTAGAAGAGTTTTTAGTTACATAGCCAACAGCACCGGAGCGCAACATCTTTTTTGCATACGCAGGATGTGCATGCATAGACAATCCAATTACTTTAGTTCTGGTAAGCGCAGTTATTTTCTCAGTAGCTTCTACACCCGGAAATGGTTTTATATTAATATCCATTAGCACTACATCTGGTTTTTCAGCAACACAGATATCTATTGCTTCATCGCTGTGCTGGCATTGCGCCACTACTTCAAAGTTGGTTTGGGTACGTAACAGAATTCCAAGGGTTTCACGGAATAGTTTGTGATCATCCGCCATTACAATTTTAATCATGCATTTGAGGTTTGTAATGCAAAACAAGCAGAATATTTGCGTAAAAAAAGTAGTTAGTATCGTGATATCCTTGTAAGGGAATGGAAAGTTGTGTTATATGTATACCCTTACAGCTATTGACGAAGTTTTTTTGTTCAACGCATTACGGGTTTATGCATTTAATGTGTACACACTTTAAGGGTTTTTACGAGGGACACTATGCTATAAGAAATAAGTATTGCGCAATAATTATTTGTGGCGGATGTACTGCAAAAACTCTCAATTTTTAATGCAGCTACTTGTTAATCAAGGCAAGAGGTTTTCATTAAATTCTTTGAAAAGGAAAAGTCTAAAGCAAAAAAAAGGGGCGGCATAGAAATGCACCCCGTTTTAAAATCCAATATCCTATGAAAAACCGAGGCTAAGATAATGACGATTAGTTCATTAAAAGAAGACTATACATTAAATCCTTTAAAAATAAGTAATACTACGATCTCGAAGTCGTCAAAAATCGTATAACTACGATGGTAGATTCAGAAAATACCATTCTTGATCGTTGAAAATCAGATACTAATGAAATTTTAATGCTCTATTAATGCGTTTTGCACGATGTGTGTAGACACTATTTATCCCGTTTTTAACCAGTGTCCGGAAAGATCACAGAAAGAAAACGCAACCAGCTCACGTCCTTTTGAAAAAGCGTTGAAAAACACCAGAGGCTGTAACCGGCGCTTTATCAGTACCGGCTACAAAGACATTATTTCCACATCACCTGCACTTCTACACAAAGCGCAGGTGATTTTTTTTATGGTACAGCGGGAGCAGTTTACTGTAAAAAATCCTTAGAAAAGATATTGGGTTAAGGTACCAGCAGTAGTTATCAATTCAGCTCCGGTTGTGCTCGCACCGTACCTCTGGTCGGGGTCACTCACTTCAGCAGTATAGTTTTAGTCAGCTTCAGTCCGCATCGTTAAAACCAAAATCAATAGCAATTTGCTTTCTGTGCTACATACGTGCTGTAGCAATTGTTAAAGAATTTCCAATCCTGCGTTGTGGCTTTGTTAATCAGTTATTGCAATAAAAGTTTTGCAAACCATAGGCGTTCATTAATCGTATTATAGTTGATAGCATTGATAGATTAGCGGCAGTGCACTGTTACTTCATCATTTTATTAAAGGAGGGGAGGCATGAAACAATTTTAGTTAGCAGCAAGTGTAATTAATTTAATGAAAGTAAAAACAAGTGTATGAAAAAGATAATGATTATAATGGTTGCATTGTTTGTAACCGTAGCCGCCAGTGCGCAACGCGGTCATGGTGGTGCACGTGTGGTAGTTGTTTCTCCTTCTATTGGATATGGCTATTATCCCTATTCATCTTTTTATTATTCACCTTATGGACTTTACCCGTTTGGTTATCCATATGGTTATTACAATAACTATCGCAATACATCCAAACTGGAAAGGCAGGTAGAAGATATTAAAAACGATTATTCAGATAAAATAAAATCAGCTAAAAGAGATAAAAGCTTAAGCAAAGAAGAAAGAAAGAAGATTGTAAGCCAGTTAAAAGAAGATCGTGATAAAGAAGTGCATGATCTTAAAGCAAACTATTACAAGCGTCCAAAACAAGCGCCGGCTGCAACGCCATCTCAAGCACCTGCGGCGCCATCAGCAAACGGATAAACAATTCAATTATAGCAGACACATCAAATCCCTGGTACTATTGTGCTGGGGATTTTTTACTTTAATAAAGCATAATGCAAGCGCACCAGTTTTTTTACAGATTCCTTCAGGTTAGATTCTGCCAATTGCAAGTGCAGGTTATTAGCCAGGTTTTCATCGGCCATGGCAGTTTGCATCCATAATAAAACCGCAGCCAGTGTTTGGCTAATATCGTTTTGAAGAATATCGGCTACTTCTTCTTTATCAGATACATTTTCATACAACTGGGCTGAGGTAACGGGCTGTTTCATTAGGGTAATTTCCATGATAAGGATAAAGACCAAACGCATGCCTGTTTTAAAAAGGGTATAAATCAGTGGTTTACGAAAAAAGCCGGCACATTAAAATTCCCACTGCTGGAAGTTTTTCCAATCTTTTATACTTTCTTGCGGTGGTAATCTTTTAAGAGCCTCCTTTAAGGCATTGAGATTATCTACTTCAAATCTTATAACCACTGTTTAGCATGACGACTTGCCGTTTTCACTCCATTACTATTGTTTTAATCTGCCTGTTTGCTTTTACAGATATACATGCCGGGGAACATCCAGGCGGTATGCATCCCGCAGCACAATTGCAATATGTAAAAGCTCAAATTAAAAAAGGAAAAGAACCTTATGTAACAGCTTATAAAGCATTGTTGGTAAAAGCCGATTCTGCTTTATTGAAAGAGCAACATGCGCTGGCAGATTTTAGTGTTCCCGGCTATTACATTAAGCCTTTGGAGCATCGTAAAAATTCACTGGCCATACAAGCAGATGGTTTTGCAGCTTATGCTTGTGCATTGGCCTGGCAATTATCTGGTCAGAAAAAGTATGCAGAGAAAGCTTTGTATTTTCTGAATGCGTGGGCTTCATTAAATACAACCTATTCAGATCATGATGGTCCGCTTGTATTAAGCTACTCTGGCACATCTATGGTAATGGCTGCCGAGCTTATGCGTTCCTATAAAAACTGGAATAAAGAAGCCCGCATTAATATGGACTTATGGATAAAAGATGTTTATAGGAAAGCAAGCAATGAAATAAGAGAACGAAAAAACAATTGGGCAGACTGGGGCAGGTTTGGTTCTTTGTTGGCAGATGCTTACCTGGAAGACACTGCAGATTTTGCTATTAACGTAAAGCTGATAAAAGCAGACCTGTTTGATAAAATAGATGCGGACGGACATATGCCGGAAGAAGTGCGCAGGGAAGCCAATGGCATATGGTATACATATTTCTCACTGGCACCATTAACCGCAGCCTGCTGGGTAACCTACAATACCACGGGCGAAAATCTTTTTGCATTGCAACAAGATGGGAAGTCTATAAAGAAAGCGTTGGATTATCTTCTCTATTATGATTTGCATCCTGCAGAATGGAGCTGGTTTAAAAACCCTAACGTAGCCAAAGCAGGCACCGCCACAGGTTTTTGGCCACCCAATCTTTTTGAAGCCATGTATGGCATATATGGAGACGATAGCTACAGAAAATTTTATGAACCTTATCAACCGCTGATGTACGATGTGCACCATTTTGCATGGTCCTTTTCTACCTTAATGCCGGTAAGGCTGAAAAGTGAATACAAGTAAGTTTAAAATTATCGGTAAAAGTTTTTTAGCTAATGTCTTTTATCATCCAGATATCGCAACCAAAATGGCCGGTATTGCCCATTGGCCCATCCAGGTAGCTGAAGCCAAACTTTTCATATACGCTTACCGCTTTGCGCAGTTCAGGCATTGTTTCCAGGTACACTTTATTATAACCAAGTGCTGCGGCTTTTTCAAGACAGGCGGCAATCAATTGTCTTCCCATACCTTTTCCGCGAGCATCTTTTGATAGATACATTTTTACCAATTCGCAAATACCCTGGGGCAAGCCAGCCGATGGGAAGATACCAGCTCCGCCTAATAGCTGACCATCTTCTTCCGCCACCAGGTAAAAACTGCCAGGTGTTTGAAAAAGATCGTACAATGCATCAGTGGTAGGATCGTAGTAAACAGTGCCAGCTTTATTAGCACCAAATTCTTTGAGCGCATTTCTTATTATAATAGCTAATGCAGCATTGTCTGACGGCTGGATAGGTCGCACACTTATACCTGTAGATAGTAGCATGCCGCAAAAATAAGAAGGCTGAAACGATAGTAAAAGCTTAATTAGGCAAGCAGCGCTACAATAGCGTAGAAGATAGTGTAGGTTAGTGCAAGCACAAAGAAGAAGACTTTGGTTGAGTTTTTCATTTAAGGATAGATGTTTTTATTTAGAGTTTGGTTAAACTAGAAACGGGGTCTTTCAATAATTATTATGATTTAGTTAAACAATTACAATGCCAAACGTTGAATAGGCAAGGTTCAAACACCTATTCAGCAAACAGCATAATAGAAAGATTGTAAATATTTATAGATAGCGTTCTTTAAACAAAGCTATATGGTGTTCTGCATGCCCGGCAATAACATAGCCCAGCGCCAAGGCGTTAATTGCAAAGCCACTTGCCTGGCCTGTAAAGAGCAGGTTTTCATCGCCGAGGGAATCAAAAAGAAGTTCCGTGGCATTGCGTACAGATTTAAATTCTTCTTCCAGGTCTTCCCATTTGCGGTGTATTTTATTAGCTGCGGAAGCCCATTCGTTTTCATCAAACCCGGGCATAGGCGTTGGGTCTAGCCTGGCTATACGCAACGCACGGTAAGCAAAAACCCTTTCCGCATCTATAATATGTTGAAGCGATTGACGGACAGTCCACTTTCCTTCTGCATAAGCATGGTCTCTTTTTTTAGCAGGGATAGATTTCAGCAGCTTTTTAAAAGCCTTTGTATTTGCTTTAATCGATTTGATTACTTCTTTGTCGGGGGCTTTGGCAATATAGTTTAGAAAGGCACCTGCGGCAATAGCATCTTTTTTAGACAGCATCGCTTTTTTTACAAATCTAAGCTTTTAATACAAGCTGTTAGCTGCAAGCCTATAGCCAATAGTTTTTTCCTAATTGAAAAAGTTGCCTGTAAATAAAAAAGCCTCCGCTCAATGCGAAGGCTTTTATTAAAAATGTGAAATAGTCAGGTTATCCTTTCTTTCCTTTTTTAAGTGTTGATTTAGGCAATGCTTTCTTCGCAGGAGCTGGCGGCGTGCTTAAAGTTGCCGCTACTTTTACCGCTTCATAAGCATTTAACAAACCACCGGTTTTGCAAAGTTCACTCATATCAACCATATCGTCTGTACCGGGTTTCTTTACTTTAACGCCTGGCGCTTTTGCTGATTTTTCAATACAATATTTCAATTGCTGAGCGGTAAGGTTTGGATAATAAGAAAGCAGAAATGCCGCAGTGCCTACTACAATAGGAGAAGAGAAACTGGTGCCTTGTGAATTGCCATATACATTGCCACCAGGCATAGTAGAATAAATTTTTACACCGGGAGCAAAAACATCTACGTTCTTTTTACCATAGTTAGAGAAAGATGCAATCAGTCCGCCTTCCTGCGGATCTGCAGGATCACCACTTGCACCCACAGTAATATAGTTTGTAACGGTTGTTTTTGTTTCACGTATGCGTGGGTTAGGAAAATTGTCTGCTGTATCTACATTGGCAGCGCTGTTACCAGCAGCCTGCACCAGCAATACACCTTTGCTTTCTGCATATTTTACTGCATCATCCACCCATTTTTTTTCAGGAGAAAAGCTTTTGCCAAAACTCATGTTTACAATGCTGGCTCCATTGTCTACTGCATAGCGAATTGCCAACGCAATATCCTTATCGTGCTCATCACCGTCTGGTACAGCACGTACCATCATTATTCTTACATTATCTGCTATACCGTTGATGCCCGTATTGTTATTGCGATTTGCGCCAATTATGCCAGAGCAAAACGTGCCATGAAAAGGAGTGCTTGCCATTACATCGTTATTGCCATAAAATTTATCGTTGATGTCTGCCTCATTATCTTTTACCACTTCTGCACGGTAGGCCACAGGTTCTTTTTCTGCAGCTTCCTTTTTGCGCTCTTCTCCATTTACATATTCTTTAAAGCCGTCTACCAGTTCTTTATTGCTGGTAGTCATTTCGCTTTTAGTGGCTTTATACAAGTATAGAAAACCGCTGCGTGCTTTAGATTCTTCCGGAGATTTAGGAATATACGACTGCAACTCAGAGCCAGTATATTCTTTTTTGCCCAGTGTTGCCTGTATAATGCTATCGCTTTTTAAAGTTGATTCCAGTACACGTTGCAGGAAAACAACATCCACTTCTTCTTCACCTTCGCCACCGCCTTCTACATACACTTTTGCTTTCTGCCACATTTTGTATTGCTCTTTCTCATCGTTGTTTAATGAAGCAGTATCAATTGTTTTTCCGCTGTACATGTTCTTAAAACGATAATAAACCCTGGCGCCTTCGTAAGAATCTTCTTTTACATTCTTACCATCTTTGCCTCCAATAAAATTCCAGCCATACACGTCGTCTACATAGCCATTGTTATCATCATCTATGCCATTGCCTGGTATTTCTTTGGGATTAGTCCACAAAATACCTTTCAGATCTTCATGCAGGGTATCTACACCTGAATCTATAACGGCAACTACAACAGTTTTGCTTTTCAATTTTTTTGCACGCACAAATTCATACGCTTTGTCAAGACTGATACCATAGTACCCGTCTTTTTCCTTATCCATCAGGTGCCAGCCTTTGGGTACGTTTTTATAGCTATTGCCTTGTGCAAAAGGGTGCAGGGCAATCAATACAAAAGAAGCTGCCAGTAAAATCTTCATCATCGCTTTCATGCAGTATTATTAATATTAAAGGTGAACAACTATATCCGGTAAAAATATAAAAGAATAGCCTATAGCAACCATAAATAACATGAGCGGTACAAACCGGTTGTTAATACCGCCCACTTTAGGCTTTTTTTAATCTTTTCCAGTCATTATTGTTCCAATTTCAGTTCTACACGCCTGTTTTTAGCACGACCTTCTGCGGTGCTGTTATCTGCCACAGGGTTAATAGGTCCAAGTCCGTTGATAGTAATGCGGCTAATATCAATGCCATGTTCTACCAGGAAGGCCCTTACAGCCTGAGCCCGTTTGCCTGAAACCAGTCTGTTTGCTTGCTCAGAACCCGTGTTGTCTGTATAACCATTGATGGTAATTTTCAATGCCGGGTTTTCTTTTAATACGTTCACTACTGTTTGCAGTGGCTTGTCTGATTTCGCTGACAGAATTGAGCTATTGGTTAAGAAGAGAATATTTTCTGCCGCATAGTCTATTCTTTTCTTCACCTCTTCTTTAATTACTACAGGACAACCATTGTTATCTGCAGTACCTGCAACATCCGGGCATTTATCTGCTTCATCATTTACGCCATCATTATCTGTATCCGGAATTGGACAACCGTGATATTTAAGTAAGCCTGCTACTGTAGGGCATTTATCTTCTTCATCATTAACACCGTCTTTGTCTGTATCAGGTATTGGGCAGCCACCGTATTTAGGCAATCCCGCTACGGTTGGGCATTTGTCTTCCTCATCGTTTACACCATCTTTATCCGTATCCGGAACCGGGCATCCATTATATTTTAATAGACCTGCCACATCCGGGCATTGATCTTTTATGTCTGCTACACCATCTCCGTCTTTATCGGGGCATCCATTTGTAATTGCGGTACCTGCCTGCAATGGGCATGCGTCTTTATTATCAGGAACCCCGTCTTTGTCTTTATCTTTTATCACAACTGGCTCTTTGGTCTGTGCCAGCCAAATGCCCAATGAAGCACCATACACTTTGTGCTTAAAAGTGCCGGGGTAGGTAGCGTAGTAAAGATTATCGAAACCCTGGCTATAAAATCCTGTAAGGGTGATATTTCCAAATTCAAAACCAGCTCTTCCATTTATGCCATATCCAAGCGTACGATAACTGTCTTCTTTTTTACCTACATCCAACACATTTGTTTTATTTACTACAGTGCTGTTGGTTGCTACACTGCTGGATACTTGGTCGTTTTGATTAATGATTTCCTTTCCATTAAAAAAAAGCGATACATATGGTCCGGCACTAATCATAAAACTGCTGGTTTTTTTATGATTGAGGGGCAGTTTTACTGCAATGTTTAAAGGAATATCTATGTATTGAATAGTGAGGCTGCGTGTTGTGTTGTAAGAATAAAATGTATCTGCAACACTGGTGTTAAGGATTTTGGTAAAGTTTCTTCCTTTTACAGAATACATAGCCGATGGCTGAAAGTAAAAATGCGAATTGCTGCCAAAAGGTATCTCTGCTGTAATGCCTGCATGGATGCCGCTTTTGGAGTTGTAATATTTTCCTGTGGTAGAATCCCAGCCCCGGATGCTGTTGGTTTCGGTAATATTGGCCGATTGCGGCCCGCCGATTAATCCCAATTTTACCTGGGCAAAAGACACTGTGCTGCAAATAAGGGATAAGACAAGTAAGCAGTTTTTGGCCATAGAAGATTTATTAATAGCACTTTAAATGATAAAATGATCAACGTTTACCGGGGGTATTTATTTTATCATCCGCCTTAATAAAACCCTTAGGGCTTAGATATCGAATTTGATGCCCTGCGCCAATGGCAGTTTATTGGTATAGTTGATAGTATTTGTTTGCCTGCGCATATAAACTTTCCACGCATCGCTGCCACTTTCCCGGCCACCACCGGTTTCTTTTTCGCCGCCAAAAGCGCCACCTATTTCTGCCCCGCTGGTACCAATATTAACGTTGGCAATACCACAATCGCTACCATTTTGTGAGAGGAAAAATTCAGCCTCACGCAGGTTTAAAGTCATAATAGAAGAGGAGAGGCCTTGAGGTACGCCATTCTGCATGGCTACAGCTTCTTCAACCGTTTTGTATTTCATGATATACAGAATGGGCGCAAAAGTTTCATGCTGAACAATAGCGTAACTGTTTTGCGCTTCTGCAATGCAGGGTTTTACATAACATCCGCTCTCGTAACCGCTGCCTTGCAATACTCCGCCTTCTACAATAAATTTTCCGCCTTCCGTTTTGCATTTTTCTATTGCACTGGAATAGTGTTGCACAGCATCTTTATCTATAAGAGGGCCCACATGATTATGCGATTCTAATGGATTGCCGATGCGCAATTGCTGGTATGCTTTCACCAGTTTTTCTTTGAAGGCATCGTACACCGCTTCATGAATAATAAGGCGACGAGTGGTGGTGCACCGTTGCCCCGCCGTACCTACTGCACCAAATACACAACCAATCAAAGCCATATCAAGATCTGCATCTTTGGAAATAATGATGGCATTGTTGCCGCCCAGTTCCAATAAACTTTTACCCAGCCTGGCACCCACAGCTGCACCTACTGATTTTCCCATACGGGTAGAACCAGTGGCAGATACAAGTGGGATGCGTGTATCATGGCTCATCCATTCACCACAATCTCTGAGGCCCGTTACCAGGCTGCTAACGCCTTCGGGCACATCATTCGCTTTAAAAACTTTTGCTACTATTTGCTGGCAGGACAGACCGCATAAAGGCGTTTTTTCACTTGGCTTCCAGATGCAGACATCACCGCAAACCCAGGCCAGCATGCTGTTCCAGCTCCATACTGCCACCGGAAAATTAAACGCAGAAATTACCCCCACTATGCCCAATGGATGATATTGATCATACATCCGGTGCCCAGGTCTTTCACTGTGCATGGTAAGCCCGTGCAACTGACGGCTAAGCCCAACCGCAAAATCGCAGATGTCTATCATTTCCTGCACTTCGCCATACCCTTCCTGCAGGCTTTTACCCATTTCATAAGAAACCAGTTTGCCCAGGTTTTCTTTTTCCTGGCGAAGCGCTTCACCTATTTGCCTCACAATTTCTCCCCGTTTGGGAGCAGGCCATTGTCGCCATTGCAAAAAAGCATGTTGGGCCGTTTCAACAACTTTATCGTAGCTGGATTTATCTGCTGCGCTTACAGTTGCAATGAGCTGGCCGTCTACAGGAGAGAAGGAACTGATGGCGTCACCATTGCTGTTAAGCCAGTTTGAGCCGGTAGATACGCCTAGGTTATTATGGTTAATGGAAAAGGATTTCAAGATATCGTTGATCATAGCTGCTGTTTAAAGCTGCAAGTTAGCGAAATAGGAGGGGAGGAGTGTAAAGTCCGAAGTCAGGAGTCGGAAGTCATAGGTGTGAGGTCTGAAGCCAGAAGCAACCACTCACGACTCACCACTCACGATTGACGCCTCACGATTTTTAATTTGTTATTAATTTCAGCTTATATTTAGTACGGCTATTGACGGTAGATGAATCATCAGCTTTCCTTAGCCTCAAAAATAAAGCGATTGCCATATGCCCCAGCATAAACCCATGATGTCTCTTTCGCAAATCATCAACATGAATGTTGGCTTTTTTGGCATTCAGTACAGTTTTGGTTTGCAGCAGACTGCTATCAATCCGTTATATACTTTTTTGCACGCAAAGCCGGAAGAATTACCGCTATTGAATCTTGCTGGTCCCATGACTGGCTTGTTAATACAACCACTTATTGGAGCATTAAGTGATAAAACCTGGCACCCGAAATGGGGCAGGCGCAAACCATTTTTTTTAATTGGAGCTATTTTTTGCAGTCTATGTTTGTTTGCATTCCCCTTTAGCAGTGCTTTATGGATGGCAGTAGGATTGCTTTGGATATTAGATGCTGCTAATAACACAGCCATGGAGCCTTATCGTGCATTTATTGCAGATAAGCTTCCGGCAAGTCAGCGTGCCCTGGGATTTTTGACGCAAAGTTTTTTTACTGGCTTCGGCATCACTTTAGCCAACTTGTCTTTATATCTTTTTCAGCAGGTAATACATGGAGAATCAAAAACTGCTGACGGGCAAACAGGCATCCCATATTGGGTGTACGGCTCTTTCTTTGTAGGCGCTTTTTGTTCAATAGCATCTGTAGTCTGGTCGGTATCAAAGACGCCGGAAATTCCTCCTACAGATGAAGAGCTCGCAGCATTGCGCTCTCATCCCAAAGGAATATTTGAACCATTTAAAGAAATTATATCGGCTATTAAAGACATGCCAAAGATGTTATGGCAATTAGCATTGGTATATCTTTTTCAGTGGTATGCCATGTTTTGTTACTGGCAATATATTTCGCATAGTATCGCAAAATCTGTTTGGCATACTACTGCCGTAGCAGATCCATTATTATATGAAAAAGCAGTAGGATGGACTGGCCTGGTGAATGGTTTTTATAATGTGGTTACTTTTCTTTCCGCGTTTTCATTGGTTTGGCTTGCCAAAAAGTATTCTGCTAAATATGTACACATAGCCTGTCTTGCACTTGCAGCAATTTCTCTGTTCATTATCCCGGCAATTCAAAACAAATATTTACTGTTTGCTCCAATGATTGGTTTTGGTATTGCATGGGCCAGTATGATGGGAGTTCCATACATTATGGTTGTGAATAGCATACCTAAAGAACGTTACGGTGTATACATGGGCATAGTAAATATGATGATAGTAGTGCCAATGATTTTGCAAACCATTTCGTTTGGGTTTGTCTACAAACATTTCCTGGCAAGCAACCCAAATACAGTTATGGTTTTTGCCGGTGTTTTATTACTATTGGCATCATTGGCTACCATGCGCATAAAAGCAACGGAAACAACAAACGAAGAAATCGAAATGCCGATGGCCGGGGGGCATTGATTGAGTCAGGTATAAGATAGAAAGTATAAGGTGTAGAGCATAAATTGCAATAATTAAACTTGAAATTGAAAAACCTCAAACCTGGAGCCTTACTCCTTCAGCCTATCAAAATATTTAACTTAAAAAAAATTATGAAGATCATTTGCATTGGAGAAGCTTTAATAGATATGATTTGTACCGACAAAGGAGTATCATTATCTAATGGTCAGCATTTTTTAAAAAAACCAGGTGGGGCGCCTACCAATGTAGCTGCAGCCATTGCGGCTTTGGGCGGAACAGTTGAACTGGTTGCTAAAGTAGGTAATGATCCTTTTGGAAAACATTTGATAAATGTAATGGATGAATTTAAGGTCTCTACCAAATGGGTGTTGCAAGACAATAACTCCTTTACAACATTTGCATTTGTATCATTGATGGAAGATGGTGAACGTGATTTTGTTTTCAATCGCGGTGCAGATGGAGAGTTAAGTCGCCAGGAAATTGAAGCGATTGATTTGGACGATGTATCAATTATTCACTTTGGTTCAGCCACTGCTTTTTTGCCCGGGCCATTGCAGGCGGCCTACCAGGGGCTTTTACAAAAAGCATTGCAGAAAAACATTTTTATCAGCTTCGATCCAAATTATCGTCACCTGCTTTTTGGAAACAATAAACAGTCTTTCATAGATCAGTCGTGGAATTTTCTTGAATGCTGTCATTTCTTTAAACTAAGCGATGAAGAAGCGATGTTGATAACAGGAACGGCTACATTGGCGGACGCTGCAGAGGTGTTAGGTAAAAAAACAAAAGCTGTGTTCACAATTACGCTTGGTAAAGAAGGAACATTATTAGGATTTCAAAACAGTACCAGTGTAGTGGCCAGCATACCCGTAAAACCCGTTGATACTACTGGCGCTGGTGATGCTTTTGTAGGAGCTGTGCTTTATCAGTTAAGTGATAAAAGTCTTACAACCATTCGGCATCTTTCACTACCTCAATGGCAACAGATAGTAGCCAATGCAAACAAAGCAGGTGCACGTACCTGTGAGTATATGGGAGCAATGGAAGCATTCAAACATCTCAACAACCAGATTTTTAATTAAAGGAAAATAGTTTTTACCGTGTACAATTACAGCTTGCATCAGCAGATAAATGCAACATTACAACAACAAGGAACTGATATCGGCGGAAAAGATATTTCATTTCACACCCGCTTTGTAGCCAATGCAACTACCATAGATGCACTGTACAATGAATTGTATGGCGAGCATCCCGCTGCAAAAGAATATTTTGCAAAGTTGCTGCAGGTAATAGCGCAGGCTTATACAAACAGGGCTGTCGATTCTAAAATCCGCGATGAAGAAAAGGAAGCAAAGAAACACTGGTTTCTCAGCAACGAGATTACAGGCATGAGCTTGTATGCAGACAGGTTTTGCGGAGGCTTGAAAAATCTTACTGGTAAACTGGATTACTTTCATAAGCTGGGTGTAAATTTTTTGCACCTGATGCCAGTGTTTGAAAGTCCCGAAGGAGAAAGCGATGGTGGTTACGCAGTTTCCGATTTTAGAAAAGTAGATGAACGATTTGGAACACTGGATGATTTGCAAAAGCTAAGACAGCAAATGCATCAGTCAGGCATGTATTTAATGGTTGATATTGTATTAAACCATACGTCTCACCATCATGCATGGGCTAAAATGGCCAAACAGGGCGATGCGGCATTCCAGGATTATTTCTATATGTACACAGATCGCTACATGCCGGATAAATTTGACAGTGCGATGCCTGATATTTTTCCGGAAAGTGCACCAGGCAATTTTACCTGGGTGGAAGAATGCAGGAAATGGATAATGACGGTGTTTCATAAATACCAGTGGGATTTAAACTATACCAACCCGGCTGTTTTTGTAGCAATGCTGGAGAACATATTTTTTTATGCTAATCTTGGTGTAGACATCCTTCGTATAGATGCCCCTGCTTTTATCTGGAAAGAAGCAGGCACTACTTCCCAGAACCTGCCTAAGGCGCATACTATTTTAAGATTGATTCGCCAATGCGTGCAGGTAGCAACGCCGGGTATGGCATTGTTAGGAGAGGCGATTGTGGCCCCTTCGGCCATTATGAAATATTTTGGTGATGGCTGGTATACTGCCAAAGAATGTGATTTTGCTTACAATGCCACACAAATGGCGCTGCAGTGGGATGCATTGGCAACAGGAGATACGCGGGTAATGATGGCCGCACAGCATGAATTGTTGCAAAAGCCTTTTGGCACGTCATGGATTACTTATACTCGTTGTCACGATGATATTGGACTGGGCTATGAGGATTACATGATACAAAATGCCGGCTTCAACGCTTATGAACACCGGAAGTTTTTGAAAGATTTTTATGCTGGTAATTACCCTGACTCGTTTGCAAGAGGTGCATTGTTTTCTGTTAATCCTAAAACGCAGGATGCACGCATTAGTGGATCATTGGCTTCGCTGTGTGGATTAGAGAAAGCGCAACAGGAAAACAATCCTTCTGAAGTGGAAACAGCCATTCAAAGGATCATTATGATGCAGGCACATAGTTTTTTTATTGGCGGCGTGCCAATGATTTTTTATGGAGATGAATCAGGCTACACCAATGATTATTCTTACCTGGATGATCACGGCAAATCTTATGATAACCGCTGGATGCACAGACCGGTTATTAATTGGGAACGGAATAAAAGAATAGATGTGGCAGGTACCACAGAGCAAAAGGTTTTTTCTGCCACGCAAAGGCTTATCAGTATAAGAAAAGAATTACCTGTTGTGGCGGACCATAAAAATATTGATTGGCTTTCTACGCATAATATTCATATAGCAGGCTATTTGCGCCGTTACAACGAAGAGAAGCTTTTTTGCCTGTTTAATTTCAGTAAACATACCATTCATTTGGGCTGGTGGGTTTTCAAACAGTATGGAACTGCGCCCGCACAACTTTACGATTATTGGGAGAATAAATTACTAATTGTAGGCGCAGATCATGAAACGTTGGAGATGAAGCCTTATTCTTTTTTATTGTTAGCGCCACGATAGGATATATTCAATTTGTTTCAATCAACAGCCTTTATGAAACATGAAACTGTTTCAGTGCGATTTATTTTCCCAATTTGAGCCATTGGCTGAAACTATTGTGCAACAATTGTATAATTTCATCTGGCAAACCCTGCGGAGATTGAAAATTTATTTATAACTATGCAGGGGTTGTTAATTAATTGAACCATTTTATAATAATGAATACAGAAACTGTAAAGGCTGGGGGTAGTGGTGCCAAACAGGAATATAAAATACCTGCCAATATTGAAGGGTATATAAAAGGTAATTCTGTTGTTTCAAGATCGCCTGGAAGGATTAATCTTATTGGTGAGCATACGGATTATAACAATGGTTTTGTATTGCCCGCTGCTATTGATAAAGCAGCATACGTTGTTATTACACCACGCAAAGACAACGAGCTTCACCTTCATTCTGTGGACCTGCAGGAAGATTATATTACCAATACAACAGAATTAAAGCGATCTGTTTTCATGTCGTGGCCCAATTATATACTGGGCGTAATAGAACAATTTATTCATTCGGGTATAGCAGTTGGCGGTTTTGATGCAGCGCTTACAGGTGATATACCTATTGGCGCAGGCCTTTCTTCTTCTGCAGCTGTGGAATGTGCAGTGGCACTTGCGCTAAACGAGTTGTATGGAAGTGGCCTGGATAAATTCAGTATGGTAAAACTGGCGCAGAAAGCAGAGAATGATTTTGTTGGCGTGCAGTGCGGTATCATGGATCAGTTTGCCAGTATGTTTGGCAAGCACAACCATGTAATAAGGCTTGATTGCCGTTCACTGGAGTTTGAATACGTGCCATTAAACATGGATGGCATAAAAATATTGTTGCTTGATACCAATGTAAAACACTCATTGGGTTCTTCCGAATATAACGTAAGGCGCAAGCAATGTGAAACAGGCGTGGCCTGGATACAGCGCTATGAACCGGAAGTGAAAAGCTTAAGAGATGCTACCATAGGAATGCTGGATAAATATGTGTTGCCTGAAGATATTTTGATTTACCAGCGCTGCAAGTATGTAGTAGAAGAAAACGCTCGTTTACTGGCTGCATGTAAACATTTGGAAAAAGGAGATTTGGCAGCCTTTGGTGCAAGAATGTATGAATCTCATCATGGCCTTAGTAAGCTTTATGAGGTTAGTTGCCCCGAGCTGGATTTCCTGGTAACCCAGGTGCAGGACAACCCGGCTGTATTAGGTGCCCGCATGATGGGCGGCGGTTTTGGAGGTTGTACTATTAACCTGGTAAAAGAAGAAGCTATCGACGAATTGGTTGATAAAACAGCCGCCGCATACAAAGCCGGCATGAATAAAATTCTAAAAGCACATATTGCCAAAATTGAAACCGGCAGTAATATTTTAGAGAAGGTATAGGGGGTAAGGTTTATGGTTTAGTCGCAAATGCCCAAACCTTACGCCTTCTACTTTAAACCTTTTAGCTCTCCACCTTCATCAAAAAATTTTTTAAAAAACAGTAATTGGTAATCAATGCTGTTTTTCCAATACGTGGCATTATGAATGCCCGGTCTTTCTGCATAATCATGTTCTATGCGCAGCTTCAATAATTTTTCATGCAATTGCCTGTTCGGTATTACTAGGAAATCATAAGTGCCGCAATCAATGGTGAGTTTTAGCTCCCTGTTTTTAAGATCGCTTATTACATTAATAACAGAATTCTTTTGCAAGTTGTCTTTAAAAACGGTCGTGTCACCAAAGAGTTTTTCAAAGTTCATGCCTTTTGGAAAAAAGCTGAGATCTACCAACCCACTGGTAGAACCCGCGGCACCAAACAATTCTTTATGCCTGATGGCCAGGTACAATCCGCCATGTCCTCCCATACTTAAACCTGTAATGGCCCTGTGTGCACGGTCTTTAATTGTGCGGTAACTGCTATCAATATGATTTACCAATTCTTTCGCCGTAAATGTTTCATATCGAATGGATGAGTCTACCGGACTGTCTACATACCAACTGCCATAGCCACCATCCGGGCAAACGATGATGAATTGCAATTCGTCAACTTTGGTTTTTAATTGTGGGGCCAGCGTAATCCAGCGGGCATAGTTGCCGGCATAGCCATGCAATAAATACAATACAGGGAATGCTTTGCGGGAGTTGCTGTATGCAGAAGGCGTTATCACCACGCATTTAATTTGTTTGTGCATGGCGCTGCTGTACACATTAATCGTATCTACATTTCCAGCCCTGGCAGCAAAATGAAATAGCAAGCCGAGAATAAGCCATTGCGTTTGTTTCATGTCCAATCTTTGTATAAAAATAAAAGTTTATATCAAATTCGGCTATAACCATGCCGTCTTTGGGCCAGAAGCCGTTTGCCTTGTGGCGCTGCCGGTCTTCCTGCTTTTTATCCTTTTGAACAATTACTGCCCCGTACATTTTGCAGATTGAATCCGTCTGATTATTTTTGATATCAAATTAATATCATTTTAAATTAACTCAATATGGAAAAAGATCTTAAACCCATGTCTGGCTACCTTGCCCTGATTCTTGCCATTGTTTGTGTATTGGCTGGTTTTGCACTTTTTATTGGTGGTATTGGCCGTCACAATACTTCTAATCCTGGCCTTATTGTGCTGGGCATTATTTTATTCATTGGCTCTATGTTTTTGTTCAAAGGCATTATGGTGGTAAACCCCAATCATGCCTGGGTATGCACTTTCTTTGGTAAGTACGTGGGTTCAGTAAAAGAAAATGGTTTGCTTTGGGTAAACCCTTTTTATTCAAGGTTCCGCATCAGCCTTCGTTCTCAGAACCTGAATGGTCAGCAATTGAAAGTGAATGATAAAATGGGCAACCCCATAGAAATTGCTGCTGTAATTGTATGGCAGGTAAAGGATACTTACAAAGCAGCTTTTGAAGTAGCCGATTACCAACAGTACGTGGGCATTCAAAGTGAAGCGGCAGTTCGTCACCTGGCTACCATTTGCCCATACGATCAATTGGAAGATGAAAAGGCGGAAATAACACTGCGTGATGGAGGAGAGAAAGTAAATGATATGCTGGAACAGGAGTTGAATGATAGATTGTCGCCCGCAGGGATTATTATAAAGGAAGCACGCATCAGCCACCTGGCATATGCACCGGAAATTGCAGGCGCTATGTTGCAGCGTCAGCAGGCAAGTGCCATTGTAGCTGCCCGGTTTAAAATTGTGGAAGGTGCCGTTGGTATGGTGGAGTTAGCATTGGAGACTTTGAACAAGAAAAATATTGTTAACCTTGATGAAGAAAAGAAAGCGGTAATGGTAAGCAACCTGATGGTGGTGCTTTGTGGAGAAAAAGCAGCAACGCCTGTTTTGAATACGGGCACACTTTATCAATAAAGTTTTTTAATGAATAAAGCCAATTGAATGGCAGAGAAAAAAAGTTTTGTACTGAGGATTGATGAAGATGTATACAAGCTGCTGGAAAAGTGGGCGGCAGATGAGTTTCGCAGTGTAAATGGCCAGATAGAATTCATCATTCATCAACAGTTGAAAGCTGCTGGTCGTATAAAGGCAGCTAAAGATAACAACGACAGTAAACCCAAAAAATAAATGCGGTGTTTACCGTCGTATTCAAAAGTGCATCCAATAAATTTTTATTTATGAAATACGCTTCTTCATTAGACAAACTTGCCAAAGGCCTTACAGCCGGTGTTACAATTATTTTTATTGCAACAATCATAACTGAAGTTATTGCTGTGAAATATATTGGTACGCTGGAGGTGGCAAGTACCGCTGTTGCGTTAATGGTTTCATGGCTTGCCTGCTTTGCATTTAAGCCTTCGGGTTACGATGTGTTGGATGGCAAGTTGATCATTAACAGGCCGCTAAAGAATGTGATAATAGATAAGCATGATATAGCCAGTGCTGAAATGCTGGATGGAAAAAGTTTGCGTGGTTCCATCCGTTTGTTTGGGGTAGGAGGGCTTTTTGGTTATTTTGGAAAATACGTAAACAGTAAGCTCGGCAGAATGACCTGGTACGCTACCCGCCGCGATAAAATAGTATTGATTACTACAAAAGACAATAAAAAGATAATAGTAACACCAGATGAACCTTCAGCATTTGTGGCTGCAATAAAATGATGCAATGAGCAAGTGCAGGTGTCAAAAAAATAAAAGGTTGATCAGAGATGATCAACCTTTTATTTTTTATATGAATTATATAATTACGTAGAGGTGAATGGCAATTCACCCTTACAAATATTTATTTCAGTTTCTTTTTCAGATTCTGGTCAATAGCTTCCAGGAACTCTTCAGTATACAGGAAGTGATCGCCATGTTTTACTTTATTGCCGTGGATGCAAACTGCCAGGTCTTTGGTCATTTTGCCTTCTTCTACAGTTTCTATACAAACTGCTTCCAGTGCATTGGCAAAATCTATTAATGCCTGGTTGCCATCTAATTTACCGCGAAAAGCCAATCCACGTGTCCATGCAAAGATTGAAGCAATAGGATTGGTAGAAGTTGGTTTGCCAGCCTGGTGGTCGCGATAGTGACGGGTAACGGTACCATGTGCGGCTTCAGCTTCCATAGTTTTTCCATCGGGGGTTACCAATACAGAAGTCATCAAGCCAAGGCTACCGAAGCCCTGTGCTACTGTATCACTTTGTACGTCTCCATCATAGTTTTTACAAGCCCAAACAAAATTGCCATTCCATTTCAATGCGCTGGCCACCATGTCATCAATCAGGCGGTGCTCGTACACTATACCTGCTGCATCAAACGCAGTTTTAAATTCTTTGTCAAAAATATCCTGGAAGATATCTTTAAAGCGGCCATCGTATTTTTTAAGGATGGTATTTTTTGTAGAAAGGTATAAAGGCCATTTTTTGCTAAGCGCCATATTGAAACAGCTGCGTGCAAAACCGATGATGCTTTCATCTGTATTGTACATAGTCATAGCCACACCATCTCCTTTAAAGTTGAATACTTCAAAAGTTTGAGGCTCTCCGCCACCTTCTGGTGTAAAGGTCATGGTTAATTTTCCTTTTCCTTTAATCACTGTATCGGTAGCACGGTATTGATCGCCAAAAGCATGACGACCTACAATGATAGGAGCTGTCCAGTTGGTAACCAGGCGTGGTATGTTTTTTATAACGATTGGCTCGCGAAAAACAGTACCGTCAAGAATATTGCGGATAGTGCCATTGGGGCTCTTCCACATTTGTTTTAATGAAAATTCTTTCACCCTTGCTTCGTCGGGTGTAATGGTAGCGCATTTAATGCCCACACCATATTGCTTAATGGCATTGGCCGCTTCAATGGTAACTTTGTCATCCGTTGTATCGCGGTATTCCATGCCAAGGTCGTAGTATTTGATATCAATATCCAGGTATGGAAGAATCAGTTTGTCTTTAATGAATTTCCAGATAATTCTTGTCATTTCATCGCCATCCAGTTCAACCACCGGGTTGGCTACTTTAATCTTTTGCGCCATGGTTAATTGTATATTTAAATGAGTGGCAAACCTACATCATTTGATGGATTTTTCAAGCCCCGGATTTAGATTGGCCAGAGCTTGCTATTTTAATCCTTTTCTCCTTGCTGCTGTAGTAATTTTTTTTAACTTGTATGTAGTTTAAGGCATGTCTTCCAATAAAATGCATCACTATGCAGCAACTGTACGAATATCTTGGGCAGTATACGCAAATAGCACCGGAGGAATTTGAAGAAATGACCAAATTGCTGGAAACCGTGCATTGCGATAAGAAGCAGGTGCTAACGCAAAAAGGCCAGGTAGAAAAATATGTCTACATCATAAGAAAGGGCCTGGTAAGGAAGTTTTTCTATAAGAACAAGGAAGAGATCGTTACCCAGATTGCCAAAGAAAATGATTTGGTCAGCTCGTCTGTATCATACCTTTCCCAAAAGCCATCAGAATATGTGGTAGAGACGCTGGAGCCCTGCACACTTTTTGCACTTAGTTACGATAACCTGCAACTATTATACAATCGCGGCCATCATATAAACCGGCTGGGCAGGCTTATTACATTGGATTGGTTATTGCAGAAGGAAAGTTGGGAGCATGATCGCCTCCGCCATCAGCCACGTGAAAGGTTTATCAGGTTTATGAAAGAAAACAGCGACCTGGTAATGCGTGTGCAGCAAAAGTATTTAGCCTCTTACCTAAACATGAAACCCGAAACTTTTAGCCGTTATAAACATTTATTAAGAGGATAATAACCTGGAAACAACCCGTAACTAATGAATGATCAGATTCTATACAAACAATATCTGAACAATGTACTTGCGTACTTCAGGCGTTTTATGGAAATGAGCGACGAAGAGTTTGGCCAGATTGCACCGCATTTCGAAATCCGCAAGTTTGATAAAAAAACCAAAATATTGAAGCTGGACGAAACAGATCAGTACTTTAATATTATAATGAAAGGACTTGCCAGGAAATACCTGCTGGCCAATAAAAAAGAAATTACTATCCAGATTTCCACAGAAGGGCATATGATGCATTCGGAACTTTCTTTCAACCTGCAACAGCCATCAGATTGCATCATTGAAGCAATAGAACCAGTTACCCTGCTTTCTATGAGTTACCAAAACATGCAGATGATTTATAAAAAACTGCCGCAAACAGAAAAGCTGGGCAGAATGATCATTACAGAAATGTTCATTAAAAAAGATCAACGCGATTTCAGGCAACTCAACAAAACCACACGTGAACGTTTCCTGGAATACATGCAAACCCACCCGGACATGTTGCAGCGTGTGCCGCAAAAATACCTCGCTTCTTACCTAAACATTAAACCCGAAACTTTCAGTCGCTTAAAACATTTGCTTCGTCCTAAAAAAGTGCATGGGTAGGTTTTCTGGCTTCATCAAGGTTTACTAAATATTACGCCTCTTCACGGTTAGCCAATCACACATTTACTACCAGTACGGGAATCTTTAATTCATGCCGCACTTTGTTGATGGTTTCTCCATAAACAAGATCCTTTAAACCAGCATGGCCGTGTGCGCCCATCACCAGCAGGTCTGCTTTCTCTTCTTTTACAATGCGCACAATTTCGGCTACGCGATTACGGTAGCCAAGCTTTGCTACTGCATTCAATCCGCGGTCTTGCAACTGGTGAACGTATGCTTCTAATTGTTCTTTGTCTTTTTCACTTTCCAAATCGGCAGTAGAATCACCCAATAGTTTTGCGCTGGCACTTTCTACCACATGCAATAAAAGATAATTGCTGCCAGGTTTGCCCTGCCCCAATGCAAATGCAACCAGTTTTTCATCCTGCCCGCTAAAATCAAGTGCCACTGCAATGCGTTCAAATGCGGGTATGGCAAACTCTCCAAAAGTTTTAAGTGGTTTGTGTACGGTATCGCGGCTGGCTTCTTTTCGTTTTTTCAACCAGGGGATGACAAGTACTATCGCCAATAATGCAACAAGCGCAGCCAGCCCCAGTGCTACTAATATTTTCCATTGCATAGCGTGATTGCTACCGATAAAATCAATTCCCTCTCCAAATACCATTTTCAAATTCAGGTATATCAATACAGTGGCTACTATCCATGCTAATACCTGTGTAATAGGTTTGATGGCAAAGATCCCCATTTTCTTTTTCTCGCTTACAAAATGTATCAATGGAATAATAGCAAAACCTAATTGCAGGCTTAATATCACCTGGCTGAAAATAAGCAGTGCATCTATCTTGTCATCACCATATACCAAAATAGTTATTACTGCTGGTATAATAGCCAGCAAACGCGTTAGCAACCGGCGCAATAAGGGATTGATGCGCAACAGCAGATAACCTTCCATTACTATCTGGCCAGCCAGGGTGCCGGTTACAGTAGAGCTTTGCCCGGCTGCTATTAAAGCAATCGCAAACAATATTGGTGCAACGGCAGTGCCCAGCATAGGCGATAATAATTCATGTGCGTCTTTTATTTCGGCAATATCTGTTCTGCCTGCTTTAAAGAAAACTGCGGCTGCCAATACAAGAATAGCGGCATTTACAAAGAATGCCAGGTTGAGTGCAATGGTTGTATCAAACACATTGAGCTTTAACGCCCGTTTGATGCTGGCTTCATCGCGGCCAATCTTGCGTGTTTGCACCAATGCCGAATGCAGGTAGAGATTGTGCGGCATTACAGTAGCGCCAATAATACCAATGGCAATGTATAAAGCTTCAGATGAAGGCAGCGTAGGTATAAAACCAGTTAATACTTCAGTGATTTTTGGTTTTGCAAAAAACATTTCAATTAAAAACGAAATGCCAATGATGGCTACTAACGCAATAATGAAAGCTTCCATTTTGCGCATGCCTAGGCGTTGCAAATAGAATAATAAAAAAGTATCCAGCACAGTTATGAGTACGC
The DNA here is from genome assembly GCA_047602295.1 of Chitinophagaceae bacterium. Classification (GTDB taxonomy): domain Bacteria; phylum Bacteroidota; class Bacteroidia; order Chitinophagales; family Chitinophagaceae; genus JACMLD01. Next base: position 2,365,964 of record JASGHP010000001.1, read on the forward strand.
CCCATAAAATAGGAATGCCTGTTAGCAAGTGAATGCCAATTGCCATACCTAACACTTCTGCCAAATCGCACGCAGCAATGGCGGTTTCTGCCAACAGGTAAAGAATGAAATTAACAGCCGGCGGATATACTTCACGGTTTACCTGTGCAAGATCTCTTCCGCGCACAATGCCCAATCTTGCGGCAAGGTTTTGCAGCAAGAGGGCCATCAGGTTGCTCATTAGTAAAACCCAGATAAGAGCATAACCGAATTTGCTGCCTCCTGCAAGATCGGTAGCCCAATTGCCCGGGTCCATATAACCTACGCTTACAAGATATGCTGGTCCAAGAAATGCAAGTATTTTTTTTCTTCGGGAACCTGTGCGGGTATCAATAGATGCATGCACTTCACTTAAAGATACATGCGGGTGTGTTGTCTTTGAATCTTCAAAACTTTCTGCCATCTTCTTCAATGCTTTTATAATTCTCTTATTTATTATCGTACGCTACCAATAAATTTTTAGCAACATGGGCACTGATGCTAACCTGTGGATGGTTGCGTATTTTTATTTCTACAGATCCATCAGCGTCAAACTTCTTTTTAATTTCTATGCGGGTGCCCAACTGTATGTTTTTATGTTTTAAAAGATCAAGCATATCTGCAGATTGATCGCTGATACCATTTACAACACCACTGCTGTTTATTTGCATCTCACTTACTGCCGATTGTTGCAATGCAGGCATTTTGCCATGTGCATCCGGTATAGGATCGCCATGCGGATCGGCTTTAGGGAAATCCAGGAAAGCATCCAGGCGGTCTATTAATTTTTTGCTACCAATATGTTCAAGTTCTTCTGCTATATCATGCACTTCTTCCCAGCCAAACTGTAATTTCTCTACCAGGAAAAATTCCCATAAACGATGCTTACGAATGATCTGCACCGCAAGCTTCCTGCCTTCGGGGGTTAATTTCACACCCTTGTATTTTTCGTATTGCAGCAGTTTCTGGGCCTTTAGTTTTTTCAGCATATCCGTTACAGAGGCGGGTTTTGTTTGCAAAGCTTCGGCCAATGCATTGGTAGTAACATTATCGTCCATTTGCTGCAGGTGGAAAATTGCCTTAATGTAATTCTCTTTACTGGCAGAATATTTCATGGAAACTAAATTAAAATTTAGACAAATCTAAAAAATATGTTGTTAAAAGCAAAGCCATTATTTTGGGGAGAAATTGCCACAGGCCCTATTCAGTTAAAAATGCCTACTTTAGCCCGGTAACACCCCGGTGATTTATGAAAAAATGGATGCTGATAGCTTTGATGCCCTTGCTGTTGATAGCATGTAAGGCAAAAAAGAAACAACTGACAGACGAAAACATTACGGTTTCAGATTTTATTGGCTTCTTCGATGAAGTAAAGCCCCCTTATACAATAGCAGATTCGTCTTTCAATAAAAAGAAGGGAGATACGGCAGCAGTAAGCTATAAAACATTTACGAACATGGTTCCGGATACTTTGCTACGCAATGTATTTGGCAAGACTGTTAAGCCGCATATTTATCCATTGGGCAGAATGACGGATAAAAATAAAGACACTTACTTACTGATGAAAGCAATAAGCCCGGGTCAGAAAGCTGCGTTTATGCTGGTGTTTGACAAAGACAACAAGTTTGCAGCAGGCATGCCTTTAGTGATAGAGGATAACAACCCTGCTACAGAGCAAACAGCCACTGTAGATAACCGCTATTCTGTAACTACCAATCGCCAATACAAAGCGCCAGACGGCCATCTTGTTTATAAAAAAGCAGCATACGCTTATATAAACGGGGCGGGGGCTTTTGCATTAATTCTTACAGAGTCTAACGAGGTGGATGCAAAAAAAGAATTGCTTAATCCAATAGATACAATGTCTCGCAAGAATAAACTGGCAGGAGATTATTTCCAGGACAAACTCAACCTTGTATCTGTAAGGGATAGCAGGAAAGCAGGTGAAATATTTTTCTTCATACATTTTGAAAAGAACCAGGGCAGTTGCAAAGGAGAATTAAAAGGCAATGCAAAGCTTATTGCACCCAATAAAGCAGTGTATCGTCAATCTGGCGATCAGTGCGAACTAACGCTTACGTTTAGTGGTAATTCTGTTTCTCTAAAAGAAGATGGTTGCGGTTCCCATCGCGATATAAAATGTTTTTTTGAAGGAAGTTTTACCAGGAAACCGCCTCCCAAACCCGCTAAACCAGCAAAACCAGTAAAGAAAAAATAACCCAATTGGTTTAAAAAGTAATTTTTAGATTTATAGCTGATAACCAGCAATTTGACGGCAATACAATTGTTTTATTTTTTTACCGTTAATTTGCTGCCGCTACATTTTTTTGTAACAGAACATAATCATTATGAATTTTAAGAAGTTTAAAGTACCCTACACAACAGAAGACAGATATGCTAAGAAAGTAGCTTATTTCTCAATGGAATTTGCCGTGCACCAGCCGCTTAAAATATACAGTGGAGGATTAGGTTTTCTATCTGGCAGCCATATGCGCAGCGCATACGAGCTTCGCCAAAACCTTGTAGGCATTGGTATTTTATGGAAGTATGGATATTATGACCAGGCACGCAACCAGGACCAGACTTTGCAGGTAACCTGGATGGAAAAGAATTCCAGCTTTTTGGAAGATACCGGCATCCGTTTCCAGGTAAATATTCACGAACATCCTGTTTGGGTGAAAGTATATTATCTAAATCCTGAAACTTTTAAAAGTGCACCCATATTTTTATTAAGCACAGATTTGCCTGAGAACGATTATGTATCTCAAACAATCACTCATCGTCTTTATGATGCTAATGTAGCTACCAAAGTTGCCCAGTTTATTTTATTGGGTGTTGGTGGTGCTAAGCTGATGGATGAAATTGGATTCAATCCTGAATTATACCATCTTAATGAGGCGCATGGTATAAGCGCTGCATTTTACCTTTACCAAAAGTTCAATAAAAATATCAGCGAAGTAAAAAAGCGTTTGGTATTTACTACGCATACACCGGAGGAAGCAGGCAATGAAAAGCATGATATTTATCTCTGCCATAAAATGAGTTATTTCTGTGGCTTAAGTTTGGATGATACAAGAAAGCTAACAGGCATTACAGATGATCAGTTTAACCATTCATTGGTAGCATTGCGTTTTGCAAAGCTGGCCAATGGTGTATCAGAATTGCATGGCCATGTTTCCAGGGCTATGTGGAGCAAGTATGAAGGTGTTTGTTCTATCATCTCCATTACCAATGCACAGAACTATCGTTATTGGGCAGACAAGCAATTGTATGATAAGATGGAGAAAGGAGATGATTTCTGGTTTGATGATCGCAAACGATACTTAAAGAAAAGAGCTTTCGAAATTGTGGCAGATCAAACAGGTAAAATATTCGATCCTAAAGTGTTTACCATTGTTTGGGCACGCCGTTTTGCGGGTTATAAAAGAGCCGAGTTAATTACCAGGGATATTGAACGTTTCAATAAACTTACCAGCAATAGCAAATACCCAGTGCAAATTATTTGGGGAGGAAAACCTTACCCAATGGACTATCCGGCTATAAATGACTTCAATCATTTGGTGCATTTAAGCAGAGGGTATAAAAATGTTGCAGTAGTGGTTGGTTATGAACTGGCGCTTTCAAAAAGACTAAAGCAGGCTGCAGATTGCTGGTTGAACAACCCACGTGTACCAAGGGAAGCATCCGGTACCAGTGGTATGACGGCAGCTATGAATGGTGCAATCAATTTTTCTACAGATGATGGATGGATACCGGAGTTCATCAACCATGGCAATAATGGTTTTGTGGTTCCTAAAGCAGATTATGCCAATATGCATGTGCAGCAACAGGACGAGTATGATTTGAATAAGTTGTATGAAATACTGGAAAACGAAATATTGCCGCTATATTATGAGAATTATGAAACATGGCGCCAGGTAATGAAAAATGGTATGCGTGATGTGCGTATCCGTTTTGAGAGCAACCGTATGGCCAACGAGTATTACGAGAAATTGTACATCTAAACATTTTAATAATCGCCTGTTCAAGGCTGTTAGTTATTACAAAACCATCTTTAATTAGATGGTTTTTTCTTTTTAGGCAAACAATATGATACAGTGATTGTAATTGAGCTGGCAGATTTATATGGCGTTTGTTGCCACATTAAGTTATTTTGCGAAGGTTAGCAAAGATTATAAATGACTACTGCTTCACCAGTATTAAAAAGGGAAATCAGCTTATTGCAGGCTACCAGTATCAACATGATTGATATGGTAGGCATTGGCCCCTTTGTAGTTATGCCTTTGGTGATAAGCATGATGGGGAGCCATTTGTTTTTATGGGCCTGGATTTTTGGGGCCGTTATCGCTTTTGCAGATGGAATGATCTGGAGTGAATTAGGAACAAAATTTCCATTGGCAGGAGGGAGCTATAATTTTTTGAAAGAAGCATATGGGCCAAAATGGGGAAAGATGATGTCTTTTCTTTTTGTTTGGCAAACCTGCCTGCAGGCACCATTGGTAGTAGCGTCCGGCGCTATTGGTTTTTCGCAGTATTTCAGTTACCTGATACCGCTTACAAAAGTGGAAGGCAAAATTGTTTCCGGCACAGTGGTGCTACTAATAACTTTTTTGCTTTACCGAAATATCAAAACCATTGGCAAGATGGCGGTTTTCTTATGGGGTGGCGTTATTATTACCATTCTATGGATCATCATCAGCGGATTTACGCACAAACAAGTAGATTATACTTTTCTTCCTCAGGCAGGTGACGATTCAATGTTCAGTATGTCATTCGCTTTGTTATTAGGCCAGGCATCTGTAAAGACAATCTATAGTTATCTCGGTTACTACAATGTTTGCCATTTGGGTGGAGAAATTCGCAATCCCGATCAAAATATTCCGCGCAGCATATTTATTTCCATTTTTTGCATTGCGCTTTTGTATTTGTTGATGAACATAAGCATTGTGAGTGTTGTGCCCTGGCAGGAAGCCATGAAAAGCAAATTCATTGTAAGCACTTTTATGGAAAAACTGTATGGTACAAAAGCTGCCATCATTGCTACTATATTAGTATTATGGATTGCATTTGCTTCTTTGTTTGCAGTGGTGTTGGGTTACAGCAGGGTGCCATATGCAGCCGCAGCAGACGGGCATTTTTTTCCTGCCTTTGCCAAATTACATCCAACAAAAGCTTTTCCATATGTATCACTGCTTTTTTTAGGGGGTATCGGTTTTATATTCAGCCTGCTTTTTAAACTGGGCGATGCCATCAGCGCAATATTGGCCATGCGCATTGTGGTGCAGTTTATTGCGCAATCGGTAGGCGTTGTATTGTTGCGAAAACAAACCCCTGCCAATCCTTCTTACTTCCGCATGTGGTTGTATCCATTACCAGTCATTTTATCAATTTGGATATGGCTGTTTGTTTTTTATTCAACTGGTATGTTTGCTTTATTGGGGCTTGGACTTACAGTAGCCGGCGTACTGGTTTATTTTGCCACCCGTCATTTATGGGGGCAAAAGCATTCAGCCAAACCAGAATAATATTCAGGTTTATGAACCAGCCGCCCTTTTTCCTGTTATAAAGGCCTGGAAACGGGTGATGGCAGCCATTTCAGCAAGCCGTCATTCATTTGTATATTTGCTGTTCTGTAAATTTTTTTAGTATGAGCCGGAAAGGAAAAGTATTGGTGGCCATGAGTGGCGGTATAGACAGTACCGTTACCGCACTGATGCTCAATGATGAAGGGTATGAAGTGGTAGGCATTACCATGAAAACATGGGACTATGCCACCAGCGGCAGCAGCAAAAAAGAAACCGGCTGTTGCAACCTGGACAGTTTTAATGATGCCCGCATGGCAGCGGTGCAGCATGGATTTCCGCATTTTATTTTGGATATACGAGAGGAGTTTGGCGATTTTGTAATTGAGAATTTTGTGGACGAATACCTGGCTGGCCGTACGCCCAATCCATGTGTTATGTGCAATACGCATATAAAATGGAGGGCTTTGCTAAAAAGGGCAGATGCTATGGGATGCGATTTTATAGCTACAGGTCACTATGCAAAAATCAATCAGCATACCAATGGCCGCTATTTTGTAAGCAAAGCAATTGATGATCATAAAGACCAGAGTTATGTTTTGTGGGGTCTGCAGCAAGACCTGTTAAGCAGGACTTTGTTGCCACTGGCGCCTTACCGTAAATCTGAAATCAGGCAGATGGCGTTGGATTATGGTTACCCGGAACTGGCCAAAAAAAGCGAAAGCTATGAAATTTGCTTTGTGCCGGACAATGATTACCGCGGCTTTCTAAAAAAGAAAGTGGATGGGTTGGAGGAAAAAGTAGCAGGCGGCAATTTTGTTGACAAAACAGGAAAAGTGTTGGGCAAGCACAAAGGCTATCCGTTTTATACCATTGGCCAACGCAAAGGATTGGACATTGCTTTTGGGCACCCTGTGTATGTTACAGGCATCAACCCGGATGATAATACAGTTGTTTTAGGAGATGAGGCTGATTTGAACAGACCAGAAATGATGGTAACAAAAATCAATTGGGGAAAATATGACGGCATTACAGACGGAATGGAAGCGGTTACCAAAATCAGGTATAAGGATGCAGGTACTTTGTCGAACCTTTATGCTATAGAGCAGGGCGTAAAAGTGAAGTTTTACGAGAATGCCAAAGGCGTGGCACCAGGCCAAAGCGCTGTATTTTATGAAGGAGACGATGTAATTGGCGGTGGCATCATCATGCGCAATTCTGTGCTGTAGAAAAAGATAGGATTTTAATACTATATGTTCAGGAATAAGCACTTACCGTGCAATAATCTGGTGTTTTGAACGTTTGCAAACCGGGAAGACAAAAGCTTCCCGGTTTTTTTTACAAGCATCGTTGGTCGCTTTTTTATTGTCTGATTTGCCGGTGCTGGCTTTTAAAACTGACTGGTATTTATGAAGCATATTTTCTCTGCTATCGTACTTCTTATTTTATGCAGCGCATTGCTTGTATGCTGCAATAGCAAAAACAATATTGTAAGTGGCCGCATCAGTGACTATACCAACCTTGGTGTAGGAAAAGTTGTCACCTACAGACTTGATTCTACAGTTACACTTCCATTTGGCACAGGCTTTACTGTAAATTCTTATACTGTAAAAGACAGTATAGAAGGAATGCTTACAGACAATCTGAACAGGCCGGGTTATCGTATAGTAAGATATGTTTGGGATACTTTAAACAAGGTTTGGAACAACAGCAATACTTTCATGGCCATTCCTACAGATAAAACTTTTGAGTACATAGAAGATAACAGGCGCCAGCTTAGGTTGACAAGTCCAATTGTTGGCGGTTTTAGTTGGAAAGGAAATTCATACATGGGACAATCTCCCTTTAATTTTTCAACTGGAGATCAAAGCTATCTCGATTGGGTTTTCTCTTACAGCAATGTAGATATGCCTTTTCATGTAGGCAGTCTTAATTTTGACAGTACCATCACTGTTGTGCAACACGACTCAAATGACAACAAGCCATTTTATGTAAACAGTCTAAGCAGCTATAGCAGGTCTTATGAAGTGTACGCAAAAGGTGTTGGCAAAGTTTTCCAGGATCTTTTTTCATGGGAATACAATACCAGCTATATCACCAAAAATTGCAAACTGATCCATTGCCTCAACAATAAATGCGATACCACGCTTATTAAATGCGATAGTGATGGCACTACAGATGCTGCTAATAAAAATTGCGATTCAATAGCCCGTGCACAGTTAGATGCAGGTGTAAGGATAGTGTGCGATACAACACCTGGTGGTTATTATTACAATGGTTATGGGGTAAAGCTTTCCATCATCAGCCACAACTAGCAATAGAGAAATCCTTGATAAACCTTAAATAAATGAAAAAAAAATACCTGCTGATTGTTTTGTGTGGACTGCTTTTTTCATTGGGTGTTCAGTCTCAATATACCCGCTATGTAATCCGGCTAAAAAATAAAAACAATAACAACTTCACAATCGCAAATCCTTCTGCTTATTTATCAGCAAAATCATTGGCAAGAAGAACCCGCTATAAAATAAGTATAGATTCAACAGATTTACCCATCACCAAAGCTTATTTAGACAGTATCAAAGCTGTTCCCAACGTAACGGTGCTAAATGTTTCAAAATGGCTAAACCAGGTTTGCATTAAAACTACTGATGCTGCCAATGCTTTAGCTAAAATAAATTCATTTTCATTTGTACTGGCTTCAAACCCGGTAGCAGTGCGTGTTGCACAGTCACAAAATTCTCATAAAGCCAAAGATGATGAAATGAACCAAACGCCAACGCCATTGCGAACTGATGGTACAACTGGCGGATTAGGTTTCACAGGTTTGCTGGATTTTTACAGCTACGGCAATAATGCAGGGCAGGTGCATATTCATGAAGGTGAATACCTGCACAATCTTGGTTTTCGCGGAGAGGGCATGACCATTGCAATGCTGGATGCGGGTTTTTATAATTATAAAACAAACCCTGCATTTGATAGTTTGCGATTGAATGGCCAGGTTTTAGGAGAATGGGATTATGTAGCCAATGAGCAAAGCGTTAATGAAGATCACTATCATGGTTCAATGTGCTTGTCTACAATAGTTGCCAATGAACCTGGTAAGATGGTAGGTACCGCACCGAAAGCAAAATTTTGGTTGCTGAGAACAGAAGATGCCAATTCAGAATATCCTGTTGAAGAAGAAAACTGGGTGGCAGCAGCAGAATTTGCGGACAGTGCCGGCGTAGATATGATTACTTCTTCTCTTGGTTATAGTGATTTTGATGACCCATCCTTGAGTCTTAGCTATGCGCAAAGAGACGGCAAAACATCTATGATTAGCATTGGTGCTACTATGGCTGTTAGAAAAGGAATATTAGTAACCAATAGCGCTGGCAATTCCGGCAACTCAGCTGGCGATGCGAAATATGTATTATGCCCCGCAGATGCAGATAGTGTGCTTACCGTTGGTGCAACAGATGTAAATGGCAACATAGGAAGCTTCAGCAGTTACGGACCAAATGGTGCAGGCAAATTAAAGCCCAATGTGGTTTCTGTAGGATGGTCGGCTGTGGTAGCAAATCCCACTACAGGCAACCCGGTAAATGCTAGTGGTACATCGTTTTCCAATCCCAATATATGTGGCCTGATAGCATGTTTGTGGCAAGCGTTTCCTGAATTTTCAAATATGGAAATTATTGGAGCTCTGCAGCGCAGCGCTACTCAATACACAAACCCGGATTATCGATACGGTTATGGCATACCTAAAATGAGCAAAGCTTATGCAGATTTGCAACAGCAACGAATTGCAAGAAATTACCAACAGGTTTTAGGCAATAACTGGATAAAAGCTTACCCGGTACCATTTAGAGATAACCTGAGTGTTTTATTAAAAGCCCCAACTACAGGAAACAGCAGTCTTCGCTTGTTAGATATGAACGGAAAGACTGTTGAGATAAAGACCTTGGCAATTCAGCAGGATGTTCTTTATACAATTAATTTTTCCAAAGTTGTATCGCTAAGCAAAGGTGTTTATACAGTTCAGTATGTAGATGGAAAAAACAAAACTTCTTTGCGGATTATAAAACAGTAATTGGATTTTTAAGCTTCCTGTTTTTTAAACAAGGCCACAAACATTGTATCTGCGTGTTGGTCGTAGCCTTTTAATACTTGCTTTTTTAGCAATCTTAGTTTCAGTTGTGTACTGATAAAATCAGCCATTATTTCATTTTCCTTTTTAAAAACAGAACAGGTAATATATAAGAAGTGGCCGCCTGGCTTCAGTTTTGAAATAACTGTTTGCACAATTTTTTGTTGAAGCTGATGAAATGCTTCTATGGATTGTTCCTGAAAATAGGAAAGCTGCTCTGGCGTTCTGCCCCAGGTGCCTGAACCACTACAAGGCACATCTGCTATAATAAAGTCAAAAGAAGGAAGATTTGTTTTTAATGGTTGTGCAAGATCTGCCTGTATTGTTTTAAAATTTTTTATACCGGCTTCTTCCAATCTTTTCTTCAGGTTTTCTAAAATTACCGGTCTTATATCAGATACGGTTAATGCAATCTCTCCTAAAATATCTTTAGCTACAATTGATTTGCCTCCGCTGGCAGCACAGCAATCCCATACTGATATTGGACGATGAGAATCACTTATCATCTGCATGAAATTGCCCGTTTGCTGAGAGCTATAATCTTGTATAACTGCTTCCTTATTCAATTGCAACAGATCCTGAATTTTAGTGCTTGGGGATAACGCAATGCAGTTGTTGTCTATATTTTTAAAATCTACCGAAGCTTTATTTAGTTTGTCTATTACTTTGTGTTGGTGGCCGGGCCTTATCCGTATAAAGACGTCTGGTTGCATAAGATGAGAAAGATTAAATGCATTTGCATCTATCTCATCACTTAGCGCTTCTACGTAAGGGAAAATTTTTAATGCTGTAGGAATGATATTAAGGAAAGCAAATTTTTCATCAATCGTCAGGCTTGCTTTTGCATTCAATACCGGATCAAGCGCATCTAATAAATCATTGCCTGTTGTACTGCATAAGAATAATGCTTCTATAATTGCATCTGCAATTTTCTTTTCTTTAGCTGCCAACCCAAGTCTGAAATAGCAATAGCATAAGTGCGTTATTTGTTTCCTGTCTCTGGAACCATATTTTTTATGCTGCTTAAAAAAATCTTTAATGAAGAGATGAAAAGGTTGACCTCCTTTATAAGCTTCAATAATAGCAACGGCAGAATTAAGATGAGAAAAATGCTTCATGCAGCCGCAAGGTAAAAAACTAGCTTAATATCAGTTGCTCTTGTTTTTTTACAAAAGATTCCATGCTAGAAAAATTGCTGATCGTTTTTAACCACAGAAGATAAGCAGCTAATTTATCCAGCAACTGTGTACCGCTTACGCGGCGTGTATAAAGTGGCAGGTTTGTGTAAATAGAAATATCCGCATACTCCCAGGGGTGAAAATATAAACTTAGGTATCCATCTTTTTTTAATACCTGCAGGCTGCACTGTTTAATAAAAGATAATGGAAGGTTTTTAAAAGCCAGCCAAAACAATGGAATGCGCAGGGTGGGGGTTACGGAAGAAGGTAAAATCCAAAGCCTGTTTTGGCGGAATAAAGTACGCGGTTGTTTTAAATAATTGTACCTACCTGGAAGCCAGGTTGGGTTAAGTGATGCATCATACAGGTAACCTGCTTCAAGAATTGCTTTCTTACTTACAGGTGCCAGCCTGGGCATACGAAACCCGTTTATGCTCTGACCAGAAATAGCAGCCAATACCTGCTTCGAGGATAAAATATCTGATTCAGTAAAGCGGCTGTGATAAAATGTATGGGAAGCAATTTCATTATTTTTGGCGATTGCTTTTACCTGTTCCTTGTTTTGTTGTGCGTAATAAGCGGTTGTAAAGAAAGTGCAGTTTACATCCAGTTGCTCCAACACCGGAAGAAGTTTGTCCATTCCTTTCCGGGTTACTGCCATTTGCTCCCCGGAAAGCAGGGATGCACCATACTCATTGGGGATATCAAATTCCTCCAGATCGAAACTAAGCAGTGTGCGGTATGGCTGTTTTAAACTCGGCATCAAACCTTCTTAATAATAGCAATTTATCTTTTATAAGAATACGGCAAAAATTGCTTGCTTCTTTCATATATACAGATGAAGACATGCTGGTAAAGGAAACACCATCTCTCAATTTAACTGGTAAACCTTTAACGCGAACATTGCTATAAGAACTGGCCAGCCAGATAAATTCTGTATCAAATAAAAACCGGTTAATGGTTGTTCTCAGCAACAGCTCTCTTCCAATCTGGTTCATTCCTTTTAGCCCGGATTGTACATCTTTATAAGGCAGGTTCAGCAAGGTCTTATTAAGATAATTGCATCCATTGGAAGCAATTCTGCGCAATATAGAAAGCTTTTGGTTGTAAGCCGCTTCCCTTACACCCATTACCAACTCGGCCTTATTTAATGTAAGGCTGTGGTATACTTCACAAATGTCTTCTGTAGTATAGGGGAAATCTATGTCTGTATAAATGATATAAGCACCTTGTGCAGCTTCTACACCTTTTCTTACCGCATATCCCTTGCCCATATTATGTTTATAGTTGATAAACTTAAAATTAGGCAAACGCTTGTTTAGAAACCTTTTAGATGCAGGGTTGATGGGATTTGGCGAACCATCATTCACCACAATTATTTCAATTTGCGTATCTGATGGCAGGCTGTTCTTAATCTGCTGATAGCTCATTGCTACCCTCAAATGCCAGTCTGGCTTAGGGTTATAACAGGGCAATACGATGCTTAAATTAGGCATCTGGTGTCTAAGATGGTTCATTTAGGGGGTGTTTTCTATTAGCGCAATAAAGATAAGTATAAAAACAATTTGTTTTAATTGTATTTTAATACGACATTAAAAAAAATTAATGCTAAGGCTAAATTGTGGATAAAAACAACAGAATCGGTTTCTAGGAAACCTTACGATTGGCCTTGAAGCCATATAAATGAAGCTGAATGATCATCCATCCCCAAATTATTACAGCAGGCAGGGCTTTAAGAGATTTTCTGACAATAAATCTTTTGGCTATAGGAGGCATTAAGTCAGAAGGAGACATGCTGATAAGCAAAAAGGCGAATATGATTAGGAAAAGATGCCAGTTACTAACCGGCCTTGGCTGCAAAACATACCAAATAGCTACACCTGTCATAGCGATTATATAGGTAGATGATTCTGAGCCGGTACTGAAAATGGTGCAGAAAATCAGAACTGTCGCCAATACCATTAACTGAAAATATTGTTGCTGGTATTGCTTGTAATGAATGTAGAGTGATGCCATTGCAACAGCACCAAATGCCAGCAATGGGGTAGTAGGCATACTTGCCCAGCCAATACCTCTTCTAACCAAACCAAAAATGGAAATGTCCTGCAGCGATGTTACCTGTACGTTCAGATCATTTTTTGCTACCAATTGTTCTATCCATTGCTGGTAAGTCTGTATTAAGAAATGACTGTCTGTTGCTATCAATGGCAACAAGGCCAGCACAATCATCCAAACAACAAAGCTGGCAATGAATTTTATTTTATTAGTAGAAAAAGGAAAACAGGCAAGTGCTACTACCGGGTAAATTTTCATTAATATTCCTGTAGCAATAAAAAAAGTAGCCCATACTTCTTTTTTCTTTTCCACAAACACAAAAGGCAATATGATGCATGCAGTAATGAATGGATTTACTGTTCCGCGTTGTATGGTAGTAAGCAATTCATGCGCAATAAGAAAAAGTATGGTTATCTGCTGTTGACTGCTGATATTGATTTTGCGGATAGCATAATATAATATCCATGAGTTGAAAGCTATCCATAAACCCCAGCCTAACCAGAATGGAACCCATCCAAAAGGTGCAAACATCAAAGCGAATAGAGGGCCATACAAAAACAGGTCATCGTATTCTGCCGGGTGCAAGCCATACAACGGAACGTTATGTGTTAAATGAATGAATGAATAGCGGAAAATGTGATAATAGTTATGCGACCCAAATATCTGTTGCAAACTCGCGATTACAACCATTCCAATAAAGAGTGCCTGCAAAACTTTCCAGTTCTTAAAAACGGGGTAATTAAATATTTGCAGAATTTTATTACGCATAATGAGGGGTGCCGCAAATATAGGTGTTGGTTCTTATGGTTGAAATAGGAAACAGAAAAAAGCCTTCAAAGAATTGAATAATGCTATAATGAAAGTAATTCTATAAAAGCCATAAAAAAAGGATAGTGTTACTATCCTTTTTTGCAGAGTCGATTATAATAATTTTTTTGAGCGGTAATTTATAACTCCAGCAATGTTTTTACCGGGTCTTTGCCAAACAAAAGAAGTTCCGGGTTTTCCAGTAATTCTTTTACTCTAACCAGGAAGCTCACAGATTCACGACCATCAATAATGCGGTGGTCATAGCTAAGCGCTAAATACATCATTGGCTTAATCACTACTTGGCCATTGACAGCCATCGGTCTTTCCTGTATTTTGTGCATCCCCAATATGGCGCTTTGCGGAATATTGATGATAGGTGTGCTCATAAGTGAACCAAACACACCACCATTAGTGATAGTAAATGTGCCACCAGTCATTTCTTCTATTGTTAGCTTGCTTTCTTTTGCTTTTGTAGCCAACTCTACTACTTTCTTTTCAATGTCTGCCATGCTTAGGCTTTCTGCATTTCTGATAACAGGCACAACCAGCCCACGGGGCGCAGAAACTGCAATAGAAATATCGCAGTAGTTATGATAGATGATAGAGTCGCCATCTATATAAGCATTCACAGAAGGCCATTCCTGCAAGGCGAAACAAGCTGCTTTTGTAAAGAAGCTCATAAAGCCCAGGTTTACACCATGCTTTTTATTGAAAGTCTCTTTGTATTTAGCACGCAAATCCATGATCGGCTTCATGTCCACTTCGTTAAAAGTGGTAAGCATGGCAGTAGTATTTTTTGCTTCTACCAAACGCCTGCTGATTGTTTTGCGCAGGTTGCTCATTTTTTCCGGCTTCTCATCACGACTAAACATTGCTGCGCCAGGAGTACGACCAGGGTTATTTAATGCAGCCAGCACATCATCCTTTAATATTTTACCGTTGGAGCCAGATGCAGTAATGGTGGATGGATTCACTTTTTTGTCGGCTATAATTGCAGAAGCCACCGGTGTTGCTTTAAGTCCTGCTTCTGTTGTAGCAGCAGGAGCGGCTTTCTTTTCTTCTGTTTTTGCAGCGCCATTGCTTGCAACAGGTTGTTGCGCAGCCGGTGTTTCTGCGAGTGCTGTATTAGCAGCAGGAGCAGCTTTTTCCGGTTTTGCAGCGGACTCATCAATAGAGGCCAGCGTATCGCCTATTTTTAAAGTATCACCTTCTTTTGCACTTGTCTTTAGTACGCCAGCTTTTTCAGCATTTACTTCAAATGTGGCTTTCTCACTTTCTAATTCTGCTATTACTTCATCACGGTCTACATAATCGCCATCTTTCTTTGTCCATTTAAGCAATGTAACCTCGCTAATAGATTCGCCAACTGTTGGCACTTTAATATCGATCATAAAAATCTTTTCTCTTTTGTTTTTAGAATTTTCCTTTCTTTTTCTATTGAGTAATCGCTTTCACTTTTACCCTTGCTTAAACACCTGCCTGTTTTATATTGAAAAAGCTGTTTCAATAATTTCTGCCTGTTCCTGCTGGTGAACTTTATTATAGCCTGTAGCAGTAGACGCACTTGGCTGACGGCTGATAACACCGTAGTTGATATTTTTTAAGTTCATCTGAAGATAAGAAGCGGCGCCCATATTCAATGGTTCTTCCTGTACCCAAAACCAGGTGGCCCTGTTATACTTGTTGTACAATGCTTCCAACTGTTTTGTAGGCAATGGATACAATTGTTCTACCCTAAGGATGGCTGTATCTTTTCTATTTTCTTTTTGCTGACGTTCTGCCAAATCGAAATAAACTTTACCGGAGCAGAACAATACTTTTTTTACCTGCGATGGGTCTGTAATAAAGGCATCATCTATTGTTTCCTGGAAACGACGGAATGTAAATTCACTTGCCAGTGAGTAACTGCCCGGGTGGCGCAGGTTTGCTTTAGGCGAAAAATTGATTAATGGTTTGCGGAATGCCCATTTTACCTGTCTGCGCAACAAGTGGAAGAAATTAGCTGCAGTGGTAATATTGGTAACTACCATATTCAGTTCTGCACACAATTGAAGGAATCGTTCCATCCTTGCACTGCTATGCTCAGGTCCTTGTCCTTCATAACCGTGCGGCAACAACATGGTAACACCATTCATACGGTTCCATTTTTGCTCGCCTGCAGCAATAAACTGGTCAATCATGGTTTGGGCGCCGTTGCAAAAATCGCCAAACTGAGCTTCCCATAAAACAAGCGCATTAGGGCTTGCCATTGCATAGCCGTATTCAAAACCCAACACACCATATTCGCTCAACAAAGAATTATAAATCCTGAATTGTCCGTTTGCCCCATCCAGCCTGCTTAAGCGGCTATAAGCTTTATCTGTTACTTCATCACGCAACACTGCATGCCTGTGAGAGAATGTACCACGACGAACATCCTGGCCACTCAGTCTTACATCTTGTCCATCTAATAACAAACTGCCATAAGCTAGTAGCTCACCAGTAGCCCAATCAACCTTACCTTCTTCGTTATACAGTTTTATTTTGTCCTGTATAATCTTCTCTACTTTCTTTAATGGTTTAAAGTCTTCCGGCCAGGTCATCAGCGCATCAAATATTTTTTTGAAATCTTGTTCGCTAATGGCAGTAACAGGAGATTGATCAAAATCTTCAAGCGTGGCCCTTCTCATGCTTTTCCACACAAGCTCAGGCTGCTGGTATTTGTAAGGAAGTGGGTTTTGTTTTATTTCATCCAGTCTTTCCTGCAAATCTGCCCAAAACTTCTTCTCCATTTCTTTTGCCAGGTCTTTAGCATCTGCTTCACCATTCTCTAATAAAAAGTTTGTATAAACTTCGCGTGGGTTAGGATGCTTGTCTATAAGCGCATACAAATGAGGCTGGGTGAATTTCGGATCGTCTCCTTCATTGTGCCCGTGCCTGCGATAGCATACCATGTCTATAAAGACATCTGCATTAAACTCCTGGCGATAACGAGTGGCTATCTCTACACATTTCACCACAGCTTCCGCATCGTCTCCGTTTACATGCAATACGGGTGCATGTACAGCGGCTGCCAGTGAAGTACAATAGTCTGAACTGCGTGCTTCGTCAAAATCTGTAGTAAAACCAATTTGGTTGTTGATAACAAAATGGATGGTGCCGCCTGTTAAATAACCATCCAGGTTGCACATCTGCAATACTTCATACACTATGCCCTGGCCAGCAACAGAGGCATCGCCATGGATAAGTATCGGTAATATTTTGTCGTAATCACTTTTATAAAGTACATCGGCTTTTGCTCTTGCAAAACCAACTACAACAGGGTCAACCGCTTCAAGGTGCGAAGGGTTAGGCATTAGTTTCAAGTGAATCTCTTTTCCATTGGGTGTTATCAATTCACTACCATAACCCATATGATATTTTACATCGCCACTGCCCATGGTTTGATCCATTTTGGCAGTTCCCTCAAACTCACTAAAGATCTGCTCATAAGTTTTGCCCATAATATTGGCAAGGATATTTAACCTGCCGCGATGCGCCATACCAATCACAACTTCCTGAACATCGTTATCCGCAGCAGTATTGATTATTGCATCCAGGCCCGCAATGGTAGTCTCACCGCCTTCTAATGAAAAGCGCTTCTGTCCTACATATTTTGTATGCAGGAATTTTTCAAACATTACGCCCTGGTTGAGTTTTTCCAATATCCTTTTCTTTTTGTCAAGTGAGATTGGCTCAAGAAATTTCTTTTCAATTTCATAAGTCAGCCAATCTACTTTCTTTTGATCGCTTATATATTTAAATTCAATACCAACGTGGTTGGCATAGCATTTAGTCAGGTGATTGTAAATGTTGCGAAGGGTAGTGGTGCCAAGGCCAATCAAATTGCCTGCATGAAATACCTTATCAAAATCTTCTTCTGAAAATCCATAGAAGCCCAGTTCTATATTAGCTCCTCTGTCTTTGCGTGGGCGGATGGGATTTGTTTTAGCAAGTAAGTGACCTTTGTTGCGATAACCCAGGATCATGCGATAAGCTCTAATCTCATACATCCAATCTGTAGAAGTAGCAGCTCCGGCTGCGCTGCCGTTTGCAGACGCAGTTCCATTAGCTGCGCTTTTTGCACTGCTCATGGCAAAATCAAAGCCTTCAAAAAATTTTTTTAATTCCGGGTCTACACTATTGGGGTCTTTAGAATAATCCTGGTAGAGGCCCTCAATAAATTGAGGGTGGGCACTTGTGATATAAGAAAAATCCTTCATTAGGAGAAAAACATTTTATGGGTTACAAATATCGGTTAAAATATTGAACCTTAACAGGTATAGTAAGATACGTTAAGGTATTTTTTGCCAGGAATTTGCTGTGGAAACATAACTTGCAGCAAATAATCCCGCACTTAAACTGATTTCTGTCCTTAATTATTGGGAATTTTAGATGTTTTTCTAAAATTTAGATGCTCAGTGTTCTATTTTTCACCTTATTCCCTTACCTTTGCCGTCCAAAATTTTTAGTACACATGGCCAATCATAAAGCGACCCAGAAAGACGTACGCCAGGCAAGCAAACGCCGCGAGAGAAATAAATATTACGGTAAAACAACCCGTAATGCTATTCGCGATTTAAAAGAAGTAAAAGCAGCCAAAGAAGCAGGTGATGCATTGCCTAAAGTAGCTTCTATGATTGATAAACTGGCTAAAAAAGGTATCATCCACAAAAACAAAGCTGCTAACCTTAAAAGAAAGCTGGCTAAGAAAGTAAACGCACTGGCTAAATAAGAGCCTTTCAAGCATATTTATATGAAAGCATTCCATCTTTGGAATGCTTTCTTTTTTGCACTTCATGAGAGATTATCATATTCAATATTTTTTTTGAACACGGCTTCCCTCAAGCGTGTTTGCCATACATCCTAATTCTGTAATTTTCGGGTATGATAAAATTTCTGCTTGGCCTCGTATGGTTGTTTGCTACAGTTAATTGTTCTGCCCAGCAAGACACCATTCGCAAATATCTTGATGCCGATTTGCGGTTCACTACAAAAAAAGAATTTGTCTATCCTGCTATCGCTATTCGCAGAGACGAGCGTTGGGTATTATATTCTGTTTATCCTGATACTTCAATGATGCTTGAAGTTAGTTATAAGGATAAAGACCTGACCATAAAAGACGGGCCATTTACATTGTACTATCCTAAAAAAATACTTGCACAAAAAGGTACTTTTAAAAGTAATGTTCCCAATGGTCTATGGCAATCCTGGTATTCTAATGGCAAACCCAAAAATGAATTGACCATCATAAATAATCATATTTCCGGTGTATTAAAGTCCTGGTATCAAAATGGCAATCTATCTGGTGAGAATACATATGGCTATACTCAGCCCAATGATATCACAAATCAGCACCAAAGTTTCCCTTCTTATAAAATGCAAAGTGTATTGCCGGATTTAGCGCCTGAAGGCAAACTGGAGGGGCCCAGCACCAATTGGTATGAGAATGGCAACAAAGAATCTGCTGTAAACTATCACAATGATACGCTTATTGGAGAATGTTTCTGGTTTAGAGAGAACGGCAAGCCTAGTACCAAAGAAGTTTATAAAGATGGAAAAGTAGTTGATCTTTCTTGTTACGATGAAGAGGGAAAATATACAGGCGCAACTTGCAGCATATTAAAACAACCAGTGTTGATACATCCGATGTTTTCGGCATTGGATTATATAGAGGATGAATTGCACAAAGAAAAGCATCGTGATGTTGACGAAGGTGACGTACAGGTTAGTTTTATAGTAACAAAAAATGGAAAAGTATCTAATCTGGTTTTTGTGCAATCGCCTGCCCCATCGCTTAATAAAATAATTACAGAAATTTTTGCGAAAATGCCCGCCTGGTCACCTGCTGTTGTACACAACCGTGTTATTGATTACACGGTAAAAATGACAATACCTTATTATAGGGAATAACAAGAAGACAAATTTTTTTATAAACAGAATAAAGAATGATAACCTGGAGTTGCAAACATTTTAATGAACTTTCTGCTGCAGAACTGTATGCTATACTGCAATTGCGCAATGAAGTATTTGTAGTGGAACAGAATTGTGTTTTTCAGGATGCTGACAATAAAGATCAGTTGTCTTATCATCTAATGGCATGGCGTGAAGATAAACTTGTTGCTTATACAAGACTTGTACCTCCTGGTGTGTCTTACGAGGAAGCAAGTATCGGACGTGTGGTAAATGCACTAACGGTGAGGGGTAGTGGCATTGGCAGAGAATTAATGCAGCGATCTATTAATGCTTGTAAAGAATTGTTTGGCAATAAAACAATTAGAATAGGCGCACAGCTATATCTTAAGGCATTTTATGCGTCTTTGGGATTTGTTCCCACCGGTGGAATCTATCCCGAAGATGGAATTGACCACATTCAAATGTTGCTTTCATCGTAAAATCAGTCTTTTCTACGCGGGTATCTACTTTATATAATATTTTTTTTATCATGTACACACCACAAGTTTAGTTTCATCGTTTCTATTTTGTAAGGGGAAATTATTTTAGCCCGAATCCAAATAACTATTCGAAAACTAAAATCTGGTATTCAATGAAAAAGTTTTTACACTTTCTATGGGGAACGTGTGTAATTATGTTACTCTCCATCTGCTTTCCATCGCTGGCCACAGCACAATACAATGACGGTGGTCCATTCAGCGAATTTGGTTTTACTATTGGCCCTTCTAACTTCCTGGGTGACCTGGGTGGTAATATGGGAAAAGGCCAGACTTTCTTAAAAGACAACAATTTTCAACTTACCAAAGTATCTGTAGGTGCACATTACAGCTATTATCCAAAAGACTGGCTGGGTGTAAGACTTGCTTTAAACATCGGTAAGCTAGAAGGTGATGATAATATCATCAAAAGCAAAGGAGGTCTTGAACAAGCCCGCAAAAACAGGGGCCTCGATTTTCAATCTAAATTTTTTGAGGCAATCGTAGTAGGTGAAGTATATCCTACCGTTTTCCTGGAAGATGATCCTTCTGATGTGTTTCATAAATTACGTCCTTATGGTGTAATTGGTGTAGGTGTGTTTCATTTCAATCCACAAGGTCTTGATCCTGCAACCGGTCAATGGGTAAATCTTCAGCCATTGCATTTGGAAGGTCAAGGTTCTGCAGAATATCCTGATAGAAAAAATTATTCTCTTTGGCAGCCAAATATCCCATTGGGTGTTGGTATCAAATATTGGATGAGTGAAAATCTTAGCCTGGGCCTTGAAGTAATTTACCGCAAAACATTTACAGATTATATTGATGACGTAAGTACAACTTATGTTGGCAATGCATTCTACGATACACATTTGTCTCCTGCTCAGGCAGCTGTTGCAAAAAGACTTGCAGACAAAAGTAATAATGGTGCAGGTGGTGCTCCAGCTTATGGCCAGGCGGGCGATAAAAGAGGTACATCTACCAACAAAGATGCTTATTATACTTTCGGTATTAAACTGGGTATAAGATTGGGCAGCAGCGACAGGTTTAACAACTCTACCCGTTGCCCGGTTATCAGGTTCTAATATACACGGCTTTTGGTAAGCTAGTTGTATTTATAAACGACCGCACCTTTTTACTATAAAACGTACCTTAAAATGAAAACAATTTTACATGCGCCACGCATGAAGCGAACTTTGATGCATGTGCTGGCTGCTATTGCCGTGTTTACGTTGGCATATTTACCTGCTAATGCAAAAAACACAAGCGAAAAAATTGCATACAAAGACAGCATCGTTGTAAATAAACTGCTCACCAGTAAAAAATACAAAATAAAAATTTATCCCAGTGCCACTAACGAAGTACTTTTCTTTAACGCAGTAGGGGATGAAGGTAAAGTCTACCAGTTTTACATATTCGATATTGATGGCAATATGGTAAAACAAACTCAGATTAGAAATAAGCAAACTACCATTATTACAAATCTTAGCAAAGGCAGCTACACTTTTGAAGTGTTTAGCGATGATGAGCATATAGAGAATGGTACGTTAACCATAAAATAATTAAAGTTCTTTTTTTGCTGATAACAGATGGCCAATAAGCGGCGGGAACATTTGTAAAATCTAATATCCGGTTTAAAAAACCTGATCCGTTCCCTATCGTTCCCAAGTACCCTTACAAAAAAGATTTTATTAATCAATTCCCGCCACTGCTTATTGGAACGCAAAAAAGAATAAAAAATACTGTCTTCAATCCAGTATCCTTAACGGTCCGCGATGAGTAATTGCGGACCGTTTGTTTTTTAATAGCCTTCACTAATCTTCATGCTGCTTGCATTTTATCTTGCTTTCTCAACGGTTAATTTTATATTGCAGTTAAACAACCCTCATGCATAAAATCTTCCCGTTTTCTTTACTGATTATACTTATAGCCAGTTCATGCGAGTTTAAAGCAGAAATAAAAACACCGGAAGCTAATAGTGCTGCTAAAAATGCCAGTAAAATAAGAAACGGAATACAGCTCACTGAAAACAAATTGAAAGTAAGTCAAGCCTTCTTGTTGTACGACGAAGATGGTTCTCTTGTTCCTGAAACAAACGAATTAGCAGTTGGAAAACAAGTTGTTTTGCGCTTGATAATTGATAGTGGTTTTACAGTAACAAACGGGAAAGTGTTTTTAGGGGCTGCCGAAAAAGTGCAAACGAATGAAGGAACTGTGATGCTAGACGAGAAAGATTTGTTCTCATCTTATAAAGATGGGGTTTCACCAAAAGATGCAAGCATTATAAGCCTGTATGCCCAAATAACCCGCTTAGATAAATTGTACGATTATTTTCTGGTGACATTCAGAGTGTGGGATAAAAATGGCACAGCTGAAGTATCAGGCAGCTATAAGTTGCATATTAAATAATACCTGTTAAAGAAACTTGTCACCCACTTCTTTCCAATTATTCAGTCTCTCAAAACGATGTTCGTTTAAGTTATGCGGTGCTGTAAAAATAAACGGCTTGCCGGTAAAGTATTGCAAGTGCTTTGCATGATCATCAAGTAAATAATCAGCTTTTATCATTTTTTTGTCTCCACAAAAAACCATTTGTTTCCAACCAATAAACGGGAAGTGATCTTCCAGCCAATAATACTTTTCTGTAAGTGAGTTAGGGAATTCTGTAGCTGCAGAAACAATATACAAATCATATTTCTTATTGATTTCTTTCAACACTTCAACGCTGTCATCCATCACAGGAAGGTGGCGGAAGAAACCGGGTTCATACAATTGTTGTCTTACCAGTTGCTGTCTTTCTTCAGGAAATCCTTTTACAAGTGATTCTCCCTCCAGCATTTTTGCATAATCAATATCACCTCCAAACATCTTTTTGTACCACGCTGTCATAGCTAACGTTACATCAGCTATTACTTCATCCATATCTACCAATATTCTTTTCATAAATTCTTTTGGGTAAAAAGTTAAAAGTCAAAAGTAAAAAAAGCTTTTATAACCGTTATCATCATGCTAAGCAAGGTTTTGATTTTTTACTTTTTAGTTTTGAATTTTCTTAGGTTTCAATTCTTCTTTCAAAAACTTTGCAGTATGGCTTTCTTTATTTTTTATCATTTCTTCAGGAGTGCCTTCAAACAAAATTTTTCCACCGCCATCTCCACCTTCCGGGCCAAGATCGATAATATGATCCGCCATTTTTATTACATCCAGGTTGTGTTCTATTACCAATACCGTATTACCACGATCTACCAATTTGTTGATAACATCCAGCAAATGGTGTACATCCTGGAAATGCAGGCCCGTGGTAGGCTCATCAAGTATATAAAATGTTTTCCCCGTATCTTTCTTGCCAAGCTCGGTTGATAATTTTACACGCTGTGCTTCGCCACCGCTTAGCGTTACAGCAGATTGGCCAAGTGTTATATAGCCAAGTCCCACCTCTTGCAGCACTTTTATTTTGCGATAGATGTAAGGAACATTGTTGAAAAACTCTACTGCTTCATCCACCGTCATATCCAGCACATCACTGATAGATTTTCCTTTGTAACGAATCTCCAGCGTTTCGCGATTGTACCTTTTTCCATTGCATTTCTCGCAATGCACATACACGTCTGGCAGAAAATTCATTTCTATTACACGCATGCCACCGCCTTCACAAACTTCGCAACGGCCACTTTTTACATTGAAAGAAAAACGGCCTGCATTATAGCCACGAATTTTTGCTTCGGGCACAGAGGCGAATAAGGTACGTATATCTGTAAAAAAGCCACAGTAGGTAGCTGGATTGCTGCGTGGCGTTCTGCCAATGGGCGATTGATCAATCTCTATTACTTTATCAATCTGTTCTAAACCTTTTACAGAAGAATATTCCATTGGCGTCATCTTAGAGCCATAGCAATATTTGGATAGAATAGGATAAAGCGTTTCATTAATCAATGTTGATTTGCCACTTCCGCTTACACCAGTTACTAAAACCAATTTACCCAGTGGAAATTTCACATTAACCTTATGAAGATTGTTGCCAGTTACGCCTTTCAACTCTAAAAATTTTCCATTGCCAGGCCTGCGTTCCTTTGGTACTTCTATTGCTTTTTCTCCTGTTAAAAACTTTGCTGTTTCAGAACGCTGGCTCACTACATGGTGAGGATCGCCTTGTGTTACCACTTGTCCGCCATGTTTGCCTGCACCCGGGCCAATATCAATAAGATGATCTGCTGCCAGCATAATGTCTTTATCGTGTTCTACCACCAATACACTATTGCCTAAGTTGCGAAGGTTTTGCAAAGCAGTAATCAGGCGATGGTTATCGCGTTGGTGCAAACCGATAGAAGGTTCATCAAGTATATAAGTAATGCCCTGGAGTTGTGAACCTATTTGCGTGGCAAGCCGTATGCGTTGAGATTCTCCACCACTAAGTGTTTTAGAAGAACGATTGATTGTAAGATAAGTAAGTCCTACATCCAATAGGAATTGCAAACGTTCACGTATTTCTTTCAAAACATCTTTGGCAATAGCATTTTGTTTATTGTTGAGACGCTTTTCAATACCGGTCATCCAAAGCATTAGCTTGTCAAGGTTCATTTCGCTTAGCTCAGCAATGTTCTTCTCATCTATCTTAAACCAAAGACTTTCTTTTTTCAAACGAGTGCCCCCACAGGTGTCGCATTTTTTCAATTGCATGAATTGTTCCACCCAATCCCGCAATGCTTCACTGCTGCTGGATGCAAACCAACGCCGCAACATGGTTACCACTCCTTCAAATTCTGTTGGATAGATATTGCTTTCCGCATTTTCAAAATCAATAACCGCATCTTTGCTTTCCGCATCTTCACTGCCATATAACAAAACGTTCATGGCTTTTTGCGGTAAATCTTTCAGCGGTTTATCAAGACTAATTTTGTGTTTGCGGGCAATCTGTTGCACTTGTTTAAATACATGAGCGTCTCTTTCTTCACCCAGTGGAGCAATACCACCTTCATTAATGCTTTTGCTAAGATCCGGCATTACCGCATCCATATCTATTTCGTTCACTGTGCCTAAGCCTTTGCAAACCGGGCAAGCGCCATAAGGAGAGTTGAATGAAAACGCATTGGGTGATGGTTCTTCATAACTGAGGCCGGTATCTTCGCACATCAGTTGTTTGCTGTATTGCACAACTTTATTGTCATCATTCACCAATAAAAACATTAAGTCTTTGCCCAACTGCAATGTTTTCTGAATGCTTTGGCTTACCCTCGCTTTCATATCAGCAGTTACAGCAAGCCTGTCTACCACCACTTCTATATCATGAATTTTATAACGATCTACCTGCATCTTCGGCACAAGATCTTTCACCTCGCCATCAACCCTTGCTTTTAAAAAACCTTTTTTCCGAATGTCTTCAAACAGTTCGCGATAATGTCCTTTACGGCCACGTACCAGGGGGGCCAGCAGTGTAATTTTTTTGTTTTTGAATTTGCTAAAGATGTTCTCAACAATTTCTTCTTCACTAAACTTCACCATTTTTTTGCCCGTGTTGTAGCTATACGCTTCACCCACCCTGGCATACAAAAGGCGCATAAAATCGTAAATCTCTGTAATGGTGCCCACGGTAGAACGCGGGTTTTTATTGGTAGTCTTTTGCTCAATAGAAATAACAGGAGAGAGGCCTGTGATTTTATCCACATCGGGTCTTTCCATATCGCCAATAAACTGGCGGGCATAAGCGCTAAAGCTTTCCATATAGCGGCGTTGCCCTTCGTTGTAAATGGTATCAAACGCAAGCGATGATTTACCGCTTCCGCTCACCCCGGTAAAAACAACCAGTTTGTTTTTGGGAATGCTGATGTCTATATTTTTAAGATTGTGCTCCTTTGCGCCAATTACTTCTATAAATTCCTGCTGTGCAACTGCTGTTTCTTCTGCAGGCTGCTTCTTAATTGCCATACTGTAAAAAGGGTTGAAATTTGATTTCGCGAACGTCTAAGGTAAGAACAAAACAAATGTATTTTGGTTTGAAGTGGGCTCTTCCAAATTTTTCATTTTTTGATGTTTTTTAAGCGTTTATAGTAGCGGTTTCGAATCATTGAGCACTAAGGCTTCAACAATAAAAGCATCCTATAAACAAAGAACCCGGCATTTGCCGGGTCCCTTGTTTTCCTATTCCTGGTTTCTCGTAATCAAACAGCTTCTTATTTATGCAGTGTAACCGTAGGCGCAGTGGTAAGTCCGCTGGCAGCAACAGTTATGTTATTAATGGTAGTGTCTTTATAACCGTGCCATCCCTTGAAATAGATGGAATAAGTTCCTGCACTAATGCCACGCACCTGGTAGTATCCACCAATCCATGGAAGCGCATACAAAGTATCTGTCTGGTTATAAATTTGCACATAGCCAGCAGCGCCTTGTGGCAATACTCTTCCCTCTAATTTTGGTTTCTTAGAATCGTTGAATGGAGTAAGCACAGGTTTCAGCCAGTATTTATTATTGAAATAGAAAATTGATTTTGAAAGATTGAAGTCAAACCAGAGTTTGAATTCACTATTGCTGATGGTGGAAATATCTTCTCTGCGCACATTGATATCAAATGAATTTCCAGGTCCGATAATATTAAGTGGATAGCTGGTTACACTATCTGTATAAACCGTGTTATTAGTGCCAAGTGTAATTCTTACCTGCAATACTTTTCCATTTGGCACAAGGCTAGAGCTAAGCAATGTGTCCGTACCATTTCTTAGTTTTAGCAAATCATATACACCAGGGGTAATAGACAGCGTATCCCATATTGCAGATCTTCCGCCTTTGCATCCCCTGTAATCATCAAACCATTGCATATTATCATCATCACCACTATTCTTATTGGCAGTATCAATTTTTACAGCTACTTGCTTAATGTCTATTAACACTTTTGTAAAAGCAACCGGATCGTCCATCATATAAATAGACAATCTGGATTGGCCGGATGTGTTGGCAGAAGCACCTGAGTTTTCTTTTTTGCAGGCAGTAAAGAAGATACAGCCCATAGCAATGCCAGCGGTAGCGGCAAGCAGCCACCTTTTTGTTGTTTTCATACTTGTTGTTTTTGTGTTTGTTGGTGTGATGTAATTAGCCATACCAAATAGCGCAGGCAATCATGCCGCATGGTTCATGGCTTATTTCATTACAGTAAAAAATTTAAGTAGAAGTAGTGCGATTAAAAATCAATAATTGTTCCAGCTTAAGTTAAATGCGCCGAATTGTGCAAAACATTTCCTGTCATAAAAGAGATACGCTGATAGGTAAAAAGGGTTGGGTGATTTTAACATGCTAACCGATGGATAACTTTTGTTAATGAAAAATTCGTTTGAAGCAAGATGTACGAAATGGGTTTAAGCAGGAAGGTAGAAGACGGAAGTATTGATACAATAATAATCAGCTTGAACTACTAAATTCTTAACTCTTCGATTCAATAAGATATCAGTGCACACAGCTTTTAGCTTTTGAATTTTAGCTTTTAACTTTTGATTTGCGCTCGACCTGGCAAATAATTTTAAAAAAAGTTGGCAAATTCAAATGCAAGCATTTACCTTTGCGGCAGTTCTTTAAAATTACTTATCAAGAAAGGCAGAGGGATATGGCCCTGTGAAGCCTTGGCAACCAACAATCTAATTGTGAAGGTGCTAATTCCAGCCACGCCGACAGAGCGTGGGAAGATAAGTCAGATTACAGCTTAACCATCATAATTAAAAGATATTGAAAGCTCGTCTGATTTACAGACGGGCTTTTTTTATGCCCGCCTGTATTCTCCTTTCCTGGCTAGTAAAAGTTTCGAATGAAAAGGTATAATGAAAAATTAGCACTGAAATTTTGCTGATTCAAAGAAAACCCTATTAAATTTGTAGGATATACATTACGCATGTCCCTAACAACAATTTCAATCTCTTTGTTTTTCCTCAACGGATGTTGTTGTTGCGCTGTATAAACTCTTTTCAGTAGCATTTTCTATTCAGCTTTTCGGCTATTATTTTTCATATTTTTTTAAAAAATTAAATTCTTATTTATGAGCCATCGTTTTGAGACCCTGCAGCTTCATGCAGGACAACAGATTGACCCTACAACCAAATCAAGAGCAGTTCCTCTTTATCAAACTACATCGTATGCTTTTGATAATTCTGAGCATGCAGCCAACCTTTTCGGATTAAAAGCATTTGGCAATATCTATACAAGAATAATGAATCCTACCACCGATGTTTTTGAACAACGCATTGCAGCATTGGAAGGTGGTGTGGCTGCGTTGGCCACAGGCAGCGGACAGGCAGCACAGTTCCTGGCATTGAACAACATTCTGCAAGCCGGTGATAATTTTGTAACTACTTCTTTTCTCTATGGTGGCACTTACAACCAGTTTAAAGTGGCTTTTAAACGCCTGGGCATTGAAGCCAGGTTTGCAGACGGAGACGATGCAGAAAGCTTTGTAAAGCATATTGATAAGAATACAAAAGCTATTTACCTGGAAACAATCGGCAACCCGCGTTTGAACATTCCCGACTTTAAAAAATTTGCAGACCTGGCAAAAGAATATGATTTGCCATTAATTGTTGACAATACATTTGGTACAGCAGGTTATTTATTCCGACCAATAGAGTGGGGGGCTAACATTGTAGTTGAGTCTGCTACCAAATGGATTGGTGGCCACGGTACAACTATTGGCGGTGTAATTGTAGATGCAGGCAATTATAATTGGGGTAATGGCAAATTCCCCCAATTCACCGAACCCAGTGAAGGTTATCATGGTCTTAAATTCTGGGAAGTGTTTGGTGAAGGCAACCCATTGGGCCTGCCTAATATAGCTTTTGCCATTCGTGCAAGGGTAGAAGGCCTCCGTGATTTTGGTGCTTCTCAAAGCCCATTCAATTCATTTTTATTATTACAGGGATTAGAAACATTAAGCCTTCGTGTGGAAAGACATGTGCAGAACGCCCTGGCATTAGCGCAGTGGCTTGAAAAACATCCGCAGGTGGATTTTGTTCTCTATCCGGGTTTGAAAAGCAATCCATATCACGAGCTTGCAAAAAAATACCTGACCAATGGTTTTGGCGGTATCCTGAACTTTGGTGTAAAAGGCGGAAAAGAAAACGCCAGCAAGTTTATTGATTCATTGAAACTGGTGAGTCACCTTGCTAATGTGGGTGATGCTAAAACACTGGCCATACATCCTGCTTCTACTACTCACGAACAATTAAATGAGGCGGAGCAAAAAGCTGCAGGTGTAGAACCTAACCAGGTGCGCATTAGTGTAGGTATTGAGCACATAGAAGATATTAAAGCAGATTTTGAGCAGGCTTTTGAAAAAGTATTTGCAAAAGCATTGGTAGGATAAACTGAATGAATGTTACAAGCAGGCGGTGAAATGCACCCGCCGCCTGCTGTTCATTCATATGCTACTGTTGAAGTGAGTGACACAACGATGTTGAATATTGACCTAAAGTTGACAAATAAAAAAAATTGGCTTACAAAGTTTTTACATACACTAATTCATTTACGCTTGAATCTGGTAAAACATTGCCGGGTTACCATCTTGCCTATACAACACATGGTAGTTTGAATAATGAAAAAGATAACGTGGTATGGATTTTTCATGCGCTTACTGCAAATAGCGACCCTGCAGACTGGTGGGATGGTTTGGTAGGAGAGGGTAAACTGTTTGATCCGGTTAAATATTTTATTGTCTGCGTAAATATGCCAGGCAGTTGTTATGGAAGCATAAGCCCATTGGATACAGACAGTGTAACAGGTGAATCGTATTATCAGGCATTCCCTTTTTTTACTACCAGGGATATGGTGCGTGCCTATCAGCCATTGAGGAAATTTTTAGGCATTGAAAAAATTTACGCTGGTATTGGCGGTTCAATGGGTGGTCAGCAATTATTAGAATGGGCCATAGAAGAACCTTTTTTATTCGAAAATATTTTTCCGATTGCTACCAATGCAAAACATTCTGCCTGGGGTATTGCTTTCAACACTTCGCAAAGAATGGCCATTGAAGCAGATGCCAGCTGGAATGATAAGAATGAAGCTGCAGGCATAACTGGCATGAAAGCTGCACGCAGTATTGCATTGCTTTCTTATAGGAATTACGATACTTATGCTGCCGCACAAGCAGAAGAAGACAATGATAAAATTGAAAATTATAGAAGCGAATCGTACCAGCGTTACCAGGGCGAGAAACTTGCTAAACGATTTAATGCGTTCAGCTATTATTTCTTAAGCAAGAGTATGGATGCACATGATCTTGGCCGTAAGCGGGGAAGCGTTGAAGAAGCACTAAAAAAAATAAAAGCGGCCGCACTGGTGATAGGTATTGAATCAGACATTCTTTTTCCGGTAGAAGAGCAACAGTTTTTGGCGAAGCATATACCTGGAGCAGTTTACCAATCGATTAAATCTACCTACGGGCATGATGGCTTTTTATTAGAATTTGCACAAATTCAGGAGTGCATACAACATTTTCTAGCAAACAAAAAGGCTTCAAGAATTGTACTAACTACGGCAGAGGGATAGTAAAAAAGAAAAAATTTAAAACTTAATATACAAACATGGATACACACAAGCAGTTGACAATTGGATTATTTGGATTTGGTGTAGTGGGTGAAGGTCTATATAAAGTATTAAAGCAAACACCTTCGCTAAAAGCTTCTATTAAGAAAGTATGTATAAAAAATCCAGGTAAAAAAAGAGATGCGCCGGATGAACTATTTACTACCGATAAAGATGTGTTGCTGAACGACCCGGAGATAAATGTAATTGTAGAGGTGATAAACGAAAGTGATGCGGCTTATTATATTGTTTCTACTGCATTAAAAAATGGAAAGGAAGTAGTGAGTGCCAGTAAGAAAATGCTGGCTGAGCATTTACCAGAGTTGCTAGGCTTGCAAAGTAAAACCGGTTTGTCTGTTCTGTATGAAGCAGCAGCCTGCGCTTCTATTCCTGTAATCCGCAACCTGGAAGAGTATTATGACAATGATTTGCTGCACTCCATCAAAGGCATTGTAAACGGCTCTACCAATTTTATCCTCACTAAAATGTTTGAGGATAAGCTGGATTTTCAGCAGGCATTACTTTTAGCACAGCAACTTGGTTTTGCAGAAAGCGATCCCGTGCTTGATGTAGAAGGTTTTGATGCGGTGAATAAATGGACTTTATTGCTGGCACATGCGTACGGAATAGTAGATAACCCAGGGCATATTGTGTTCAACGGCATACAAAATATTCAATTAAGCGATGCTTCTGTTGCAACTGAAAAGCGTTTCGATATTAAGCTGGTGGCACAAGCAAAAAAATTACAAAATGGTAAAGTGGCAGGCTTTGTTTTGCCACAGTTTGTAAAACATGATGACCCGCTTGCCTTTGTAAAGAATGAATACAATGGCGTTGTGATTGAAAGCTCTTTTGCAGATAAACAATTCTTTTACGGCAAAGGAGCGGGCAGTTTTCCTACGGCCTCTGCTGTGCTGAGCGATTTATCAGCATTACGTTATCAATATAAATACGAGTACAAGAAATTGTATCATCATAAACCCAATGAGCTTACTACAGATTTTTATGTGAAAGTGTATGTAAGTTTTGATGATCTGAAATACATTCCAAAAGAAAAATTTGAATGGATAGAGGAATGGCACGCGGATAAAGATCGCAAGTACCTGGTTGGTGTGTTGCCTTTTACAGAATTAAAAAATAACAATTGGTGGAAGGAAAATAATACATCCCTAATTCTTACACCAGATCCCATTATTGAAGACGTGGAGATAAGGAAATTGAAGAAGAAAAGTTTGGAGCTGGCGGGAATAATAGGATAGATTTTTTCAAACTGATTTTATGTGAGCCCACTTCGGTGGGCTTTTTTTATAACAAATATATTAGTCAAAAATAAATTTATGCATAAGTTTCTTATGTATTGGAATATTATGTATGTTTGGTGTATGAACAAGTCCAGCTTATATAAAGGGTGCCTTGAGCCTATTATTTTGAAATTGCTGAAAGAAAACGGCCGCATGTATGGTTACCAGATAACCAGCATGGTAAAAGACATTACAAAAGGAGAGTTGCAGATTACAGAAGGGGCATTGTATCCATTGCTCCACCGTCTTGAAGAAGAAGGCGTATTAGATACCGAAATGGAAAACATCGGCAACCGGGTAAGGAAATATTATGTGCTGACTAAAGCTGGCAAAAAGCAGACGTCCGTTGCCATGGAAGAATTGAAAGCGTTCATGGAGAGCCTTAACCTGATTGTTAATCCCCAAACTATAAGTAATGCTAAATGATCAAGAACTAAAATACCTGGAGAGTTACTGCGTAATGAATGGCGTGAAGTATTATGATCTGCAACTTGAGGTGATAGATCACATGGCAACAGTTATTGAAGATGTTCAGCAAAAAGCTCCTTCTATTAATTTTAAAGAAGCACTTGAGTTAGCCAACTCTCAATTTAAGAAGAGTGATTTTAGTCTAATGATAAAAAGTAAAAAGTATCAGCTGCAGAAAAAAGTTTCCCGGCTTATTGAGAAAGAGTTTATTTCTTTTTTTACAGTGCCTAAAATTATTTTAACAGCAGTCCTATATCTCTCAGCCTGGGTATTTACACACAATCTTACTGCTTATATTCAGAAAAATGAATTGATTGGCGTTATCGGTTTTGGACTTCTTATGATTCCTTTTTTTTATTATTCTATTCGTTATAGAAGAGAAATTAAATCGCTAAGAGAAGACAGAGATATTAACCTGCTCTGCCTGAAGATTAGAAGTAAATACGAGATTATTGCAATCGCATCTGTGCTTTTGGTGAATGTGGTATTTAATATCGTTGTGCCAATGTTTGATGTTCATTTTAAGAAATCGCCAACCTTTACGTTTATACTGATATTATTTTTAGTAACACTTGAACTTTTATACATCGCTATTCTTCATGTGCGTTTTGCATTTAATAATAAAATGAGAGATGAGTATCCGGCTGTTTTTCAGTCAGCGCTGTAGATTTAAAAGACAGTGATTTTTTTGTATTGCGGCAGATAATTTTCGTCTATGAAGTAACCCGGGCTGCAAACCCGGGTTAAAAAACTATATCAATCCGCCCGTAGGACGGTATATGGTATTTGTAGAAATAGAAATAATGGAGATAAAAAAACCATTACGCCTTCAAGTCCAACTTTATCTGCAATTCTGTAAACTGTTTGTCATCAATAGAGCTTGGTGCATCCAGCATTACATCTCTTCCGCTATTGTTTTTAGGGAAAGCAATAAAGTCACGGATAGACTCACTGCCTCCTAGTATTGAGCAAAGACGATCGAAGCCAAATGCAATACCGCCATGCGGTGGTGCACCATATTCAAATGCGCCGAGTAAGAATCCAAATTTATGCAAAGCTTCTTCTTCGCTCATGCCCAGTGCAGCAAACATTTTCTCCTGTAGCTCACGCTGGAAAATACGGATAGACCCACCACCAATTTCATTGCCGTTTAATACCATATCGTAGGCATTGGCTTTAATATTAGCGTAAGGGTGTTTCAGGTATTCCGCAGCATTTTCAATTACAGGATTGTTGCCAATCATTATTTGTATATGATCCGGTTTGGGAGAAGTAAAAGGATGGTGTCTTGCTACCCAGCGGTTTTCTTCTTCTGCGTATTCAAACAAGGGAAAGTCTAATACCCACAATAATTTAAATTCATTGTCTTTGCGCAAGCCAAGACGTTTGCCCATTTCAAGTCTTAGTTCGCTAATGGCTTTGCGGGTTCTTTCCTCTGCTCCAGCTAATATTAAAACCAGATCACCTGCTTTTGCATTAGCAGCAGTGGCTATAGCTTTTAGCTTTTCTTCGCTATAAAATTTATCTACGCTGCTTTTGTAAGTGCCATCGGCATTGCATTTAATAAACACAAGGCCTTTCATGCCTATCTGCGGACGTTTTACCCATTCAGTTAATTCGTCCGTTTGCTTGCGGGTATATTCGCTACAGCCTGGCACAGCAATAGCAATAACGGTTTCAGCTTCATCAAATACTTTAAAGTCGGCGCCGTTTATCAATGCAGCTTGTTCTGTTTTATCTGTAAAAACAGAAGCTGGTTTTTTAATATTGCAAAGCTGCATGCCAAAACGGATATCCGGCTTATCGTTTCCATATTGCCACATCGCATCTTCCCAGGTCATGCGTTCTATCTTCTCAGTATAATCTATGTTTTTTACATCTTTAAATATGCGCCTTACCAATCCTTCAAACATATGCAAGATGTCTTCCTGCTCTACAAAGCTCATCTCACAGTCAATCTGCGTAAACTCCGGTTGGCGATCTGCACGCAAATCCTCATCGCGAAAACATTTTACAATCTGGTAGTAGCGATCGTAACCGCTCACCATCAGCAATTGCTTAAAAGTTTGCGGACTTTGTGGCAATGCATAAAACTGGCCGGGATTCATGCGGCTTGGAACAACAAAATCCCTCGCACCTTCCGGGGTAGATTTAATCAGGAAGGGTGTTTCAATATCCATGAAACTATTTTCATGCAGGTAATTTCTTGCAGAACGATTAACAGCATAACGCAATTCCAAATTCTTTTTTACCGCATTTCTTCTTAAATCTAGAAAGCGATATTTCATGCGCAGATCATCGCCACCATCTGTTTCGTCCTGTATGGTAAAGGGCGGAGTAACTGCTTTATTTAATACAGTAAACCCGCTTACTATTATTTCAATTTCGCCAGTGGGGATATTAGGGTTTTTATTGGTGCGTTCATTTACACGGCCTTTCACCTGTAAAACAAATTCGCGGCCTAGCGGATTGGCATCCAGCATTGCATTCAGGTTTTCGTTCAGCAAAAGTTGGGTAATGCCGTAGCGATCCCGAAGATCAATAAAAGTAATAGCGCCAAATTTGCGCACTGTTTGTACCCAGCCAGAGAGGGTAACTTCTTTGTTTGCATCGGTCAGTCTTAATTCCCCGCAGGTATGCGTTCTGTACATGGTTCGTTGATTTGTTGATTTATTGACCAGTTAATATGGCTATTCCCAAATCTTTTTTGCTGACAGCCGGAACACGCAATCAACCAGTCAATTGATTCACCTTTTTTAGAGCGGCAAAGGTAACAGAAACCAATAAGGAATCCATATTTTCGTTGATACAGAAAAATCCCAGCTAATGCCAGATAATACAGCTACAGACGACAGCTCTTTCTGGATATTTTTAATGGTTATTAGCCTTGTGGTAGCCGGTGTTGTCATCAGGCGGGTGCGCAAAAACAGGCTGCTGGAACAAGCTTACCGGTTGGCGCAATCACATGCCAGCCAATACCATGAATGGCTGATGAGCTATAATGCCTATTACGTAAGTCTGCCTGCAAATATGCGCCAACGTTTTATTGACAGGGTTACCTGGTTTATCAGCGTAAAAAATTTTGAGTGTGTAGATATACAGCCAGATGAGAAAATGTCGCTGCTTATTAGCGCTGCTGCTATACAAATCACTTTTGGGCTTGATAAATTCCTGCTTGATTTTTTTGACACCATTTACATCATGCGCCAGCAATACATATATGCAACTTCGCAGGTGCCGTTTCAAGGGCATGTAAGTAGCAATGGCATTTATTTGTCTTGGGATAATTTTTTACGTGGCTATGAGGATTACACAGACGCAGACAATGTGGGCATACATGAAATGGCTCATGCGTTGGCTTATGTAAATTTTATGGCAGAAGCCAATGATGGGCAAGATGAAAATTTTATAAAACGGTTTTACAATTTTTCAACAGTAGCCCGACCTATTTTTAATGATATGCAAAATGGCACCAGCAATCTGCTTAACCCCTATGCTGCTACCAATTACAACGAGTTCTGGGCTGTATCTGTAGAAACCTTTTTTGAAAAGCCATTGCAAATGAAAATGGAGATGCCTGATTTATATAATTCTCTCTGCAGTCTTCTTAACCAGGATCCGTTACTGCCCGAAAAAGTTGTCTCTCTTTCTTGATTTTTTATGAAGCCAGCAGTGGCGCGATATTAAGCTTCTGTTGTGTCACTCTCTTGTACAGTATATCTTTTTTCAGCTTTAGCATCCTGTGTAACAAAATTTGGGAAAAATGGCTGCCTGATAGAGGAGATTTTTTTTACAGCCAATCAGCAAAACAAAATTTGATGCAACACAGAAGCCGTAGATCATTTGTAATACTAAAGTTGAACGGAGCGTTCCCGACATTCTGTACGGGACACTGCGCAACGGTGATTCATCTGTGTTGCTAATGTTTGTTAAATAAAAATGCCACAGATTTATCCGTGGCATTTCAAGTCAATAACCAATCAGTTAATTATTCTGGTTTCTTAACATCTTTTTTATCGTTCATCATCTCCATTAATTTCAAGCCCAATAATCCGCTGATGCTTCCTTCAGTCCCGTTGCCGCCACCAATTAAAACATCAGGTATTACTTTAATTTGGCTCTTGCCAATTTCTTCTGTCACTTTATAACGGGTAAAGTTATCGCCACCCATAGCTTTTACCTGCAGTTCGTACGCTTCTGCAGTTGATTTACCGATAGCCATAATTTTTTCAGCTTCGGCTAAACCGGTTTTACTGATTTTTTCTGCGTCAGCAGCAGCATTCAACCTGGTAGATTCTGCCTGTGCACCTGCACGTGCTTTGGTTGCGGAAGCTTCTGCTTCTGCTCGCATCCTGGTAGCAGTAGCTTCTGCTTCCACTTGCAGTTTAATGCTTTTGGCGTCACCTTCGCTTTTCTTTACAGCAGCATCGGCAGTGCGTTGTGCAATCTCTACACTTTGTTGTGCTTTCACTATTTCTTTCTGCATATCTGCAATAGCGGTTTCTTTTTCCACGCCCTGTCTTTTCTCTTGCGCCATTCTTTGTGTTTCATAAGTCTTTTCTTCTTCCTGTGCAATCTTCCTGTCTGTAAGTGTTTTCATTAAAGCTTCTGGCGGAACGATATCACCAATTAACGTATCCACCGCATTTACGTTGTAATCGTCCAATACAGCTTTGATATGTTCTTTAGCAGCCATCTGTCTTTCTTTACGGGTGCTTAAGAAGCTGATAACATCACTGTCTTGTGCAGAGTTTCTGAAATAGTTGCCAATGGTTGGTTCCAGCACCTGGCTTACCAGGTTGTTCATGCTACCGAAACGAGCAATCACTTTTGGCGCTTCATTGGCAGGTATGTGAATGATTTGAGCCACATCGAGGTTAAAAGGGAAACCATCTTTAGAACGTACAGTAATAGTAGAAAGGTTCTTATCAAGGTTATGCGATTCGCTTCTTGCATTGGCCCAGTTCAATACAAGGTTTGTTGTGGGTACCAATTCCATTTTCATGGTATAACGGTTAACGGGATATTTACCAGGTCCTAATGGTTCCATCCATACGCCGCGGAATCCTTTCTCAACTATATTACCATGTTTAAATGAGTCGCCGGTAACATCTTTACCATCTTCACCAATATAAGAAATTACAACACCCACATGGCCAATAGGCACATCAGACATAGGTATCTCTTCTATTTGCACAGCCCATGGGTTGATGTAATAAGAACCAGCCAGTACCACTTGTGGTTGCAAACCACGATTACCCCCATTCTTCATAAAAGTATCTATGTCCTGGAAGTTATTGTGACCGTCAATGTGCTTACCAGCTATCTGTCCCTGGGTAATTGGTTCACCATCCAGCGTAGTAACCACGCCCACCATGTTTTCGTGAATGATTAATTGATCCACTATGCTCACCTCAAACAAGTAAGTGTTGATACGATAGGAACCTGCAGTGATAAAAGCAGTCTGGCGTCCACGTTGACCACCATTCTCCAAAAATTTTTCTGCATCCTGGAAGTTATCGCTGTCAACTTTACGGGCAAGTATGCGTCCTGTAGGAATTTCAGCACCGTCTTTACTTAACAACAATCCAATCTTGCCTTCTGGTATAACTGTAAACGCTACCATGTCTACACCATACTGCCATGGCCACATGTTCCAATACAAGCCTGGTGCAAGCGTCTTGGCCTGGAAGCCGGCTTCTCCTTTAGTGGCAATAATGCGCCCATCTGGCAATGCACGGTTGGCGCCCACCAAAACAAATTTTTTAGTAACAAGCCCAATCCTGTTTTCAGGCACTATTACCATTCCAAAAAATACGCGAAGGATGAATTTGTACAATACAAGAAATAAAACGAGTAAAACGATCCACCACCAGTTGGTGATTAAAAATGAAAGGTTCATAAAAAAGGGGTTTAAAAGTGAAAGTAATTTTTATTACACACTCCTGCAAATGATTCGCAAATACCGGTAAGATTACTTAGCTGGATGTTATGGAAAGTATTTTGGCGGAGTAGCTAAAAGAAGATAGAAGTCTACATTCGGAAGTCAGTTAAAATTGACGGTGTAAAGTTATATGCGCCTTTAACAAAACGCTCACGAATTGAGAAGAATGGAAAACCGGGTTTAATGGCTGGTAAACTTTGGCAGGTGAGTGGTAAGCCTAGTATTTATACGATTGGTACAAGGCGAGTGTGTAAAGCAGGTTAATAACTGTTGTATGCTTTTGTATTTGGACGGTTAACATGCTTTGCTTGTATAAGAAATTGTTTTTCAATATTCTTTTAAGTTAACAAATGTATTCTTGCTGACTGTTAACAGGTAATAAATGTTTTTTACTATCATATTTTAAAAAACCTTCCTAATTGGCTTTTACTTTTCAAAAAAAGGTTATATTTTGTTTGCGATATTCAATCTCTTCCATTCTCCTCTGGATTACACCTATCTCCTTTTAATGACATTTCCATACCCGGAAAAACCGTACACATTACACATCCATACCGTGTTTAACCATTACGAATGCTTGTTTCGTAACCACAAAATTGAAACCCATGGAAGTCGTGATTGTTTGTGTAACGGTATTTTTAATTGTAACACTCTACAGTTTATTGCAAGAGCCCGTAACTCGTTTTTTGCAACGTTACCAGTATAAGAATTTTTTAAAGGAAGAAGCTTACTATAAAGATATTGTTATTGCGCATCTTCCATACTTCAGACGCTTAAGCGAGAAAGAGCAACATCGCCTGTTGTTTCGTGCTTTCCTGATACATCGTTCAAAAAAGTTTCATTATGTAGGCATTGAAAAGAAAGAAGAGATGCCTATTCTTATCAGCGCTGTATCTGCACAACTTACACTCGGCTTAGAAAGATTTTCACTCAATTACTTCCGCGATATTTTTGTTTTGCAGCATGATTACCACTACGGTTATTATTCATTGCCGTTTATGGGTCACGTAGACAGCACAGGCATTTATCTTAGCTGGGATAATTTTTTAAAAGGTGTACACCGTGCAGATGAAAACAGCAATGTGGGCTTGCACGAAATGGCGCATGCGCTGGCTTACGTAAATTTTATTGTTAAATCTGAAGAGGACAATCATTTCAAAAACGAGTTCAAAAATTTTTCCAAAGTAGCTCGCCCTATTTTCCAGGATATGCAACGTGGAAAGAAAAATTTTTTAGGCGATTATGCTGCTACCAATTACCACGAGTTTTGGGCAGTTAGCGTAGAAAACTTTTTTGAGAACCCTTTCCGCTTTAAATATGAGTTGCCCGATTTGTACGAAGCAATGACCAAATTGTTAAAGCAAGATCCTTACGGATTGGTGATAAACGGCAGCCCTGCAGTAATTGCTTAAACTTTTTTTCTAAGATTGTATTTTTTCTGCGGCCTCTGCTGGTTCATATTCATTCTGATGTTTTTTATACAGCACCAGGTAGTAATATGCCAATACGCCAAGGCCTAATGCAAATGGTATAATAGCAGCTTGTCGAAGACCATAGCCATGCCAGATATCTTCATCCAGTTTAAAAAATTCTCCTATCATCCAGGTGCAGTTGGCGGTAATCCAGAAATCTACTGCAAGGTTATGAAACAATTCACTCTTCATGTGGCGGGTTTGCCAAGTAATAAGAATAGCCACCGTTAACGTTGGCACAATCATAATAACGCCCAGTATGCGCAGATTGGTGGCCCAGCAAATATCTTTTAACAACCACAAAAGGATGTGCAGGTTTTCTGTTCTTCTGAATTTGGCCGGTATAGCGTATACTTTATTATCAGTCTGACTCATAACATCATGTTGGTTACAAACAAAAATAGGGCATTGGAGGAAATTAGATCTTAAACAATCATAAGAATCATCAAAATCTACGCTCCATTATCAAAGCAAACGCATTTTCACATTCATCACATTTACCACATTTCCACATTTGTTTGTCATCGTTGCAGTATTCTCTTAAACCTTTGCACATCTGCATCAGGCTGAATGGGAGTTTTGTTAACCAGGTGAGATACTAATTGCTTTGCAAAGTAGGGCGCTAGCGAACAACCTTTGGTGCCCATGCCATTTAATATAGCAATGTTATTATGTATAGGATGTGTCCCTACAAATGGTTTGCGCTCCAGTGTTGCTGGCCTTACAGAAGCTTTGTGATCAATAATTGTATAAGGAAGTTTAATAGTTTGCTTCAACCAGTTATTGGCAAATTGATAAAATCCTTCTGTAGGCTGATCGTTTTCAAACTCCCATAAATAAGTAGAACCCAGCCAGAAAATATCGTCAGTCCATGGCACAAGGCTATATCCTTTTTTAATAATGCTGGTATTGGGAAACCCGGGTATTTGCACCAATAACATTTCACCTTTATTCAATCCGTATGGCAGGTTAGGAAAAAATGAATTGTTGTAACCTGCAGCGCCATCGCAAAAAATGATGGCATCTGCATCAATGTCTTTATAGCTAATCTTGTCTTTATTTACTAACAGTGACGCAGTATCAAAATGCTCGTTTTTTAATTGATTGGTTGTAGTAAGTCTTTCCCGTTGTTTTGATAGCAATGATTGGATGTCTATAAGATAAGCCGGTTGTATAATGCCATAGCCGAAATCGTAGTTAAGCAAATTATGCCAATCGTTTTCATTTGCTGGTAAAGAAAGGTATTGTTGATCTTTTTCAAATCGTTCTATAAAAGCCAGGCGCATTTGCGGCGTAGCAAAGCAATCTACCACTGGTTTTTGTGTAATGCAGTCAATGTTCAACTCATTTCCAAAAGATGTATAAGCATCCCATGCAAAGGGGAGGAGCTCATCAATCATCCAGGTTTTTACAATTCTTCGTCCAGTAACAGGGTTAATAATACCAGAAGCTACCTTTGATGCGGTGGCCGGTTTACTTTCATCTATTACAATAAATGATTTGCCTGCCTGCTGCAAATAATAACTCATCCATGTGCCGCAAAGTCCCTGTCCAACAACTATATAATCTACTTGCATCCTGCGAAAATAAGGCGGGATTGCGATATTGCGGGAATTTGGGATTTTGAGACTTGTCGAGCTACTATAGCCCAACACAATCTCAAAATCCCTCAATCTCCTAATCAGCAATTTTTATTTCCACATTATTCAACATTCACCCTTACGCCTTCGCTATGACTGGCAAATTCCGGTGCGTACATGCATTGTATGCTGGTAACGCCATTGCTGAAGTTTCCGGTATGTGTTACAAAAAGCGGGTATTCAAAAACGTAAGTTCCTTTAGGCAACCACCCAAAAAAGAAATTGGTGCTGGCATCTTTGGTGCTTTCGTAATAGCCCAATGCATCCTGCCATTTATAACCGCTTAATACATTCACTGGTTCCATGCAGCTTGCACGCATGTCTTTCATGTGCACATATTCCATATCGCGGTCTACTCTTAATTCTATTCTCACTTTAATTTTATCGCCTACTTTTAAATAAGCATTTTCTAAAACGGGTTCCAGCACTGGTCCTTTGTCTGTATTCTTTTCAACAAACAATTGCTTTTTCAATTGCAAAGGTGTAGCTGCCGGGGTAATCTTGTCCAGGTGTTCAAAATACTGCCAGTACACTGCTCCCCATGCAGGTGGATTGCCATTCTTATTATTATTGCTGGTTATCTTAACTGATATATCACCCATTTCTGGTTTTACAAAAGGGCCGTCAATGGTTTGTTTAAAGTAACCAGTGCCTGCTTCAGTTGGCTGATTGGCAGAAGAAACAATTTTATCACCCAGTTTAATTTCTACTGTTGGTGTATTGCTTAACCAATCGTTGCCCTGCAACAATAATGCATAGCAAGCTTCAGCCGTAGCTTTAGTAGTTTGCCAATTCTGTGTTTGCTTTTGTTTCAGCAACCATGTTTTTAAATCGTTGACAATTTTATTGTCTTTAGAAATTTCACTGAATGCTTCAATCAACAAACTATGCGTTTCAATAGGAGCCTGGTACCAGTAATAGCCTGCTGCATTTTCTTTCCAGTACATGCCCATTTCTTCGTTTACAATGGCGTTTTGTTTCAGCGATTTTAAAATATCATCTGCTGTTTTTACGTCGGCACTGCGATACAAAGAAAGTGCAATCATGCCCTGCATGTATTTGCTTTGTTGTAACCAGAATTGCTGACTTTGTTTGCGATAGTAATTGATCGCATTGAAAGAAGACGCTCCCGGAATTATATACGCAAAGAAACTGCGCATGTATAGGTATTGCACCTGCACGTAACCCAAATTGTTTTTGTTGAGATCTATTTTGTGTTTCACCAGGTAATCATAATCTTCTTTGATGCGTTCATCTAAATATTTTACAGCTTTGGTTACAATGGGTAGCCATTCTTTTTGTTGAACAACACTGAGTGCATCCATTTTTGTTAAGTGGCCAAAGCCTGTAACAATGTATTGAGTCATATACCTATCATCACGTCCGCCTTTAAACCAAACAAAGCCACCATTTTCACTTTGCAGTTGTTTTAGTTTTTCAAATGAACTTGCCAATGCTGCATTCATCTTTAGCATATCGAACAACAAAGCAATGTTCTTCTTTTGCTGTGCTTCATTTTTTGCATCCATTACCCAGGGCGTTTCTTCTAGCAATACAGCTTTCAGCTCCTGGTTTTTTTGCAGGTTAGAAAGCAAGGCACCAGAATCAGTATTCTTCCATTTCTCAAATATTTCTTTTAAACGTGGGGTGGAGTTGGCGATTTTAGTAGCCAGTGCATTAGCGTAATAGCGGTTGAATGTTTGCTCTGCACACTCATAAGGATAATCCATGAGGTAGGGCAGGGCCTGTACCGCATACCACGCAGGATTGGTAGTAAACTCTACGGTTAATGCATGTTGCTGCAATGTTTCACTATTGCCGCTTTGCAATAGTTTTTCAAAACGGAAATTTTTATCTGCGGTGCCACGCATGGGTAAAGGCATACTTTCGGTAACCAACATACTATTGGTAAGTATAGGTATAGCAGCTTCTTCGCCATCAGAGTTTTCTCCTGCTACTGCCACAAAGCGATAACTTACTGCGCTGTTGTACTGATAAGGCACATCAATAGAAAATTTAACCACGGTGCTTTGTCCGGCTGCTGCTGTAAAATATTGCGTGGGTGTTATGTTATGGAACCAGCCACTCACGGATTGATTGGTAGCAGTGTTAATCAATTCCAACTGCACTGTACCTGTTACTTCTTTATCTGTAAGATTGACCACTTTAGTGCTCATTTCCAGTTTATCACCTTCTCTTAAAAAACGTGGTGTATTGGGCTGTACCATCAATTGTTTTTGGGTAACCACACTGTTTGTGCTCACTGCCATAGCCAAATCTTTTGTA
The DNA here is from genome assembly GCA_047602295.1 of Chitinophagaceae bacterium. GTDB lineage: Bacteria > Bacteroidota > Bacteroidia > Chitinophagales > Chitinophagaceae > JACMLD01. Next base: position 2,409,784 of record JASGHP010000001.1, read on the forward strand.
TGCGCCAATGCCTGGAATTTCCATTGGGTAAGCGCTTCCGGAATGGTAAAGCCAAACTCAATATTGCCCGCTGCATCTGTTTTTAAATCCGGAAAGAAGAAGGCTGTTTCATTGAAGTTTTTACGGATTTGGACTTGGCTTGTATTGGAATTAGAGTCATTGTCGTTTTCTGCTTTTGGCATTTTCATGTGTTTAGGATCTGTAACAACGACTTCATTTAACTCCGAGTTCATATCGTGAGAAAAATTGGCTTTCTTTTCTTTGTCTAAATTTTGAGAGATTGCATCATCATTTCTAAGTGATCTACTCATCATCGGTGCAGCTACCGCTGCTTCTGCACGAGCCATCTTCATTCCGCCTCTTCCACCCGGATAGCCATAATCTAATCGCAACAGTGCATCGTAATTTCTAATAACACTGCGATAAGCCTCGCTGATATATTTTGTTTGCGAATTCACCTGGCTAAAACAATTGTTTGCTGACCAGTTATAATAATTGTAATAATAAGGCCAGATGTTTGGCTGATACCATCCATGTGGTTTAAACTGATCCAATGACGCATCGTACATGCTCGCCAGCATTTCCGCAGCTACCTTTTCATTTTTATAACCGCTTATTTTTAATTTCCATTTCTCATCACTGCCGGGCAATGTTTTATCGCGGAAGGTTTCATAAGAAATTTTCAATTCTTTATTGCTCCATGGCACCATTACCTGGTTACTGAAACTATAAAAGCGATTATTTTTTATAAAGAAATGATAAACGCCAAAACCACCACGATCATCTTCTGTGGCAGGAAATGAAAAAGATTGTTTCCCGTTTAAGGTGATAAAATGATAGTCGCCTTTCGTAAGCGAATCCTTAGCGTTTCTTAAGGCTGGAACATCCTGGTCTTTTTGTTTATCCACCTGCTGTATAAGATAGATGTCTTTGGCAGACGAACCAATATAGATGGTGCTTTCTTCACCCGGTTCTATACTGCTTTTGTTTTGCGACGACCATGTATAAGACGCAGCTGGTAAAGCATTGCTTTTCTCATTGTACACTTGTATGTACTTGATGTCCTTAATAGGTTCACCATATTTATCTTTGGCAGTAGCCTCTATTGCATACCAGCCTTCAGTAAATTTTATATTAGCCGGGCTGAAGTTTCGGCCATTGCTGCTATCAGTTTTGCTGTAGATTGGCTTATCTTTTTTCCAGCCCTGGTAGTTGCTTTCATTTTCATATTCATCGTTGGGAAAGTTTTGAATGTATTCTTCCCTGCTCATTACAAACTGGTCTGGCTGCTGCCAGTAGCGTTTGCGTATTAACCTGTCTGGCGATTGCAATTTGCTGATGCTAATGCTTACCTGAGCTTGTTCTGGTGTGCCTGAAACATTAGTGGTATAAACGCCAATGTTCTTCAGACTATCTGCAAGAATGCTGGCACCATTTGAAACGCCAATATTTATTTGTAAAGCTTTATAAGCAACAGGTACTGATGTATGGCCACTCCGGGTTTCACCATTTATATCGGTTACATCGGCGCTTATTGAATAATCAAAGATTGGTTCCAGGTCTTTATTCACAGACAAATCCGGTATAGCCTTAAAGTCTATTTTAAATTTGCCATCAGCATCTGTTGTTACCGTTCCATTGGCAATCTCCATATTGCTTGCCTGTGGATATCCCCATCTCCAATACAACCAGGGATAAATAAAACGTGCAACCCTTTGTACTCGATATTTTACCTGGGCGCCATCTACATTATTACCCGCATAAGCTTTAGCTACACCTGTAACGGTTATACTATCATTTACTTTATAACTGCCTTTTACCGGCTCATATTCTACATAAAACTTAGGACGCTTGTATTCTTCCACTGAGAAACTGGTATTACCGTCAATATCTTCATCAATCAATGTAAACTGTCCATTGAGTAATCCTTGTGGTAAAATGAACTTACCAGAATAAGAGCCATACTCATTGGTAGTTAACTGCAGCGAATCAATGTCTTCTCCATTTGCATTGCGCAGGAAAACTCTCGAAGAGATTTTACTATAGACTTTGTTTTTACCATTGTTGAAATCTTTGGTAATAGCAATGCCCTTAAAATAAACGGTTTGGCCGGGGCGATAAAGACTACGATCTGTAAAAAAGAAGACTTTTGCTTTATCACTTTCATAAGTTGCCGCGTTGATAGCACTGCTGCTATAGTTTGCTTCGCGATAATAAACATATTCGTTATCATCCATAAAAAGTTTATCGCCACTGGTTGTAATTTCCAGTTGGAGGTTGCCGTTTCTATTGGAGTTTGCACTTTTTTTAGTAAGACTTAAATAGCCATTTTTATCTGCGATTTGTTTTTCACCTTTTGTTTTTTTATAGGTGCGTGAATTATAATCGTATTGGCTCCACCAGGTTTGTAAAGTTGCACCAGCTAAAGGTTGTCCGCTTTCCCTGTTCAGGATAAAATATTCCAATTGATTGTTTACATAGCTAATGGCGGATACATAAAAGAATTGTACTGCAATAGCGTTTTTATCCAATGAGAAATCTGCACCATTGCTGGCCAGCAACATATATCGGCCAACGGGAAGTGATTCTATTTTAATTTCTGCATTGTGTTTGTGATAATCGTTGGTGGCAGGTAATGCTTGTTCCCAATTGCGCAAAGAAGTAATGCTCACCAGGTTTTTCCAATAAGCTTCGTCGTAGCGATTGGCAAGCTTTTGCATTTGATCGTCTGTCAACGGTGCTACACGTAAATAAAGCTTATCAAAATTGCGATAGTTAACCAATGTCCTGAATGGCTGCCCCGGAATATTTACCTTTTCTGTCGTAAGGTTCAATTCTTTTTTCTCTATCGATTGCAAAAGATTGAAGCAATTAGCGCTGCCCTCAGATCCATCTTTTTGTTGCAATACCTGTCTGCAAATGTTTGCGGCAACAATGTATTCTCCCTTCGCATTTTTATCATCACTTTTCAATGGGTCATAAGAAGCTGCTCTGTTGCTGTGTATTGTCGCCAGCAGGTAAGAAGCCTGCGCTGCTTCTGTATTGTTTTTGTATTTATCTGCAATAACTGTTAATGCTTTTTCATACAAACTTTCTTTATCTGGCATTACACCATGCGCATTCACAAATTCCAGTCGGCTAATGTCTGCATCTATTAATGCGTCTGGTTTTTCATCGTGCAGGTGAAAAGCAAGCAATTGCTGGTAAAGCTTCAATGCTTTGAAGAATAAAGAAGCAGTGTCCTGCGTAGAAAGCTGAAGCGCTGCAAAATTGGATGCGTTTGAAAAATAAGAAGCATCTTTTATTTCAAATGCATATGCTGGCTTGGTAATAGTTCTTTCATCATTCTTAAAATAATCAAGGGCACGATTGATCAATAAATCATACAGGGTAGGGCGAAGGAAACGCAGGTTGCCTTTTGTAATGATAGGGTCAAAAGGTTCCAGCTTTGTTTGCTGTAAAGTTTTTTCATCTTTTAAAGAAGCAAGATAGAGTGTTGAAATCCTGCTATGAAAATCATCTGCACTCCAGGTAGCAATATCTGCTTTATTAAAGTTTACAGTAGTACTGCGGTTATAAAACTGCCAGCGGTGTTGTTGAAAATAAGAAAGGTATTTATCTGCGATTAAAGAATTAAGTATAGCGGCTACAGCGCCTGTGCTGTTTTGCAATTCCTGCTCCATGGCGGCAATGCCGTTTTCTGAACCATTCTCGTCTTTCATTGCCTGCAGTGAAGACTTATAAATAAGGGCTTTTATTATTTGTGCATCCTGCTTTTCCTTTTTGGCCAATGCATAAATATTTTCCACTTCTGTTAAAGCGGATTGGGGTAAACCTTTTTGGTTGATTAATGAATCTGTTTTTTTCCAGAGGGCGGGGTAGTTGGTCATTTTTTGTTGGGCTGTTAAATAGTACGTGAATAATAATGATAAGGCTAACAGAGATATTCTTTTTATAGTGCAAAGCATGTGCATCAAATTTTAATAAAGGTAACAAAGTTGGCTATGGGATGCAGGGCAGGATGGTTTTACACACATGCCTAAACGCAATGACAGTTAAATTATTTAACAACCAGCATCATTACTTCATAAACCGGCAGGTAAACGCATGCTGACGCAAACTGCATGCGTTTATTTGCAGTATTGATTATCAGTGCTTTGTCTTAACAAATTCTTAGATAAACTGCTTTTTACTTTTTTACTTGTATTGCTTCTACTATATAACCGGTTGAATAAAACAACCGGAAAAAAACAACTAATCAGCAAACTTTAAAATGTACAATTATGAAAAAGATTTCTACACTTGCTCTCGGTCTTTTAGTTTCAGCAGCTTCCTTTGCTGCATTTGCGCCCAGCCGTTTAACAGTTTCTGCAGAAGGTAATACAAATATTAAGGTAACGGTAGACGGCAACCGCTTTAGCCAGCAATCTTTCAGCAATAGCGCCGTGTTTGAAAACCTGGAACCTGGTTTTCACTCCGTAAAGGTGTACCAGTTAAACGACAAACGTTTTGGCTTCTTTGGCCGCAAACGTGGTGATGAATACAAACTGCTATATACTGCTTCGGTAAACATCAAACCCCTGTTTGCTACAAGCATTCAATTGAACCGCTTTGGTAATGCAAGAATTGATGAACAACCTATGCGTGGTGCTTTTAACAATAAAGGTTGGGATGGCCGTGGTGGTTATGATGACCATAGTTACAACGACAACCGTAACAATGGTTATGGCAGAGAAAACGGTTATGTACGCATTATTAAAGACGAAGATTTCTTTGCCGCACAACGTGTGATGCAACGTGAAAATTTTGATGATGCCCGTTTGCTGTATGCAAAACGTTTAGTAGATGAAAACATGCTGTGTGCAGAACAGGTAAAAGAACTGGCCCGTTTCTTTTCTTTCGATAACAGCAGGCTCGACTTTGCCAAATATGCTTACAGTCATACAACAGATAAAGGAAATTTCAGTGTAGTATGCAACGCATTTTCTTCAAACATGGGAAGAGATCAAATGATGGGATTTATAAGAAGTTGCAGATAAGGTGCAATGGTGACATGGTAAACCCCGCAATTATTTGCGGGGTTTTTATTTACTAGGATTTGGGAGGATTATTAGGATGAGCAGAATTTATTGAAGCTATAAGCCTTTTGATTCGACAAATCAGACATCAGACATTTTCACATCAGACGTTTCTTACATTTCCACATTTGTCACATTCATCACATTTTCACATTTGTCCTATTTCTTCGCCATATGCTTGAGGAAAAAATCGTGGCTGTTCAGCACTTCAATCTTTGAGAAATAAAAATCTTTGGTGTCTTCTGTAACAATACAGTGGCAACCGCTTTCTACAGCAGCGTAGTATTCTATTCCATCCTCAAAATCTTTTATTGCAGGGTTTTCCAGGCATTTCTTTATGGCAGCAGCATTTGCTTCAGCAATTTTTAAATGATCGCAAAGCAGGGAGATTTTTTGTTTGGCAGCAGATTTGTATTTTTTCTCAGCAAAATAAAAAGCAATGGCTAAACAAATAGGGGAAGTGAACAAAGTAAACTCGCGACTATCTGCAAGGCTCAGAATGCGTGCCGTATGCGTAAACAAAGGATATTCCTTGTTCAACACAGAGACTAATATATTAGCGTCCACAAAGACCTTCATTTCTTAGAATTGAAGTATTCTGACTTTGAAGATTTTCTTGTTTTCTTTTTGGTTTGATAAACGGCTTCACCTTCTGCTACCTGGCTTACCCAATCTGCAACAGGATAGTCTTCTAAAGAAAGATAATTGTTGGAAGTAATTTTCTTTAACAGAAACTCTATAAGCCGTGAGAGACTAATGTTATTATCAGCAGCGTATTTCTTTGCTTTTTTTATAACGGCTTCATCAAAGCTGAGTGTGATTTTACTATCCATAACCTACATTTATAACAAAGTTAAATTTTTATACGACAAGAATAAATTTTCTATACGTATAAATATTTTCTTAATGAATTAGTGAGTGGTAAATCGTGAGTGGTGAGGCGTGAGTCGTAAGTAAATTCAACATTCAAAAGTAAAAATTGAGAGAATTTCTGTGCAGCAGTTCTTAAGAAAATCCTTTTCATCCTAATAATCCCCCCAAATCCTTGTCCCAAATCCTCGTCCAATAAAAAAGCCCCAAACAAATGGGGCTTAAGTTCTTTATAAAAATGTTTATTTATTTTTTACCAATTACTTCGGCCATTTTTTTACCGATGTCTGCAGGGCTTTGTACCACATGAATACCGCACTCAGCCATAATTTTCATTTTAGCAGCAGCGGTATCATCAGCACCACCAATAATAGCACCTGCGTGGCCCATTCTTCTGCCGGGAGGCGCTGTCTGGCCAGCAATAAAACCAACCACAGGTTTTTTGCCGTTTGCTTTTATCCATTTGGCGGCATCTGCTTCCATGCTGCCACCAATTTCGCCAATCATAATAATGCCATCGGTTTCAGGATCGTTCATCAATAGTTCAACCGCTTCTTTAGTAGGTGTTCCAATGATGGGGTCTCCACCAATACCAATAGCAGTAGAAATACCCAGCCCTGCTTTAGCCACCTGGTCAGCAGCTTCATAAGTAAGCGTACCGCTTTTAGAAACTACACCAATGCGCCCTTGTTTAAAAACAAAACCTGGCATAATACCCACTTTACATTCACCGGCAGTAATAACGCCAGGACAGTTAGGCCCAATCAGCCTTGTATTTTTCCCTTGTAAATAATTTTTTGCTTTTACCATGTCCTGTACAGGAATACCTTCTGTAATACAAACTACCAGTGCAATGCCAGCTTCAGCCGCTTCCATAATAGCATCTGCTGCAAAAGCGGGTGGCACAAAAATGATACTTACATTGGCGCCGGTTGTTTTTACTGCATCTGCCACGGTATTAAAAACGGGCTTGTCCAAATGCGTGCTGCCACCTTTGCCGGGTGTAACACCGCCTACCACATTGGTGCCATATTCAATCATCTGTGTAGCATGAAAACTGCCTTCCGTACCTGTAAATCCCTGAACAATAATTTTGGAGCTTTTATTCACTAAAACAGCCATGGTGTATAGTTTATTAATTGTGGGCAAAAATAGGGGTTTTAGTTTGAGTTTGCCCCGCTATAATGTTTTTTTAAGCCCCTTGAATACCAGATTTGTACGGCAACGTTACCGGCTTTTAGCCACGGAGACTCAGAAGACACAAAGGATGCACAGGAGAATGTTAGATTAAGCATTTTCATACTTCCACATTTATCACATTTCCACATTTTTTCGCCAGCATTGTATTGCTATTCAGCTCCGGTTGTGTCACTCCCTTGTACTATATATCATTGGGAAGCTTTAGGCTGCTCCACTAACTGATCAATAATTGTAAGCATCTTGCATTAATCATTTATCACATTTTCACATTTACCACATTTCCACATTCTTTAACCAATCAACTAACTGGCATCGCGTGCGGAATTGAAGCAATCAAATTTTGTGTATACGCTTCTTTTGGCCGGTAATAAATATCATCTGCTTGTCCCATTTCCACAATGCGGCCTTTCTGCATTACCATGATGCGATCACTGATATAATGCACCACCGACAGATCGTGTGAAATAAATACTATGGTAAACTGAAATTCTTTTTTAAGGTCATTCAACAAGTTTAACACTTGTGCCTGTACGCTTACATCCAACGCACTCACGCTTTCATCGCACACAACAAAAGATGGGTTTAATGCCAATGCCCTTGCTATTACAATGCGTTGTCTTTGCCCACCACTAAACTGGTGCGGGTAACGATTGTAATGATCAGGTTGCAGGCTTACTTTTTCCAGCAATTCCATTACTTTTTCTTTTCGCTGGCGTTGTGTAGGTAATACATTGTGCACCTGCAATACTTCTTCTATGGCATTGCCAATGGTAATAGAAGGATTGAGCGCAGAATAAGGATCCTGGAAAATGATTTGTATGTCTTTGCGAAGGTTGCGCAATTCTTCAGGAGAATAAACAGCAATGTTTTTTCCTTTAAATAAAATTTCTCCGCTGGTCGGTTGTATCAATCGTAGCAATGTTCTGCCCAATGTTGTTTTGCCACAACCAGATTCACCTACCAGGCCCAGTGTTTCTCCCGTAAAAATATCAAAGCTTACATTGTCAACAGCTTTGGTATAATCAAGTGCTTTGCCTAAAAAACTTTTTTTGCCAGGATACCAGACACAAAGATTTTTTACTGATAATAATTGTTCACCAGGCTTCAATTCGTTCGGACTAAAATTATTTTCTTCCAATAATTGTTTTGCAGTTGTAACTTCCTGCTGATTGCTATCTTTCAAAAAATCGCTTACTACAGGGAGTCTTTCTCCTTTTTTATGCAGTATGGGTCTGCAAGCCAGCAAGCCTTTTGTATAGGGATGTTGCGGGTTTTGCATCACTTGTTGCACACTGCCTGTTTCCACAATATTGCCTTTGTACATTACAATTATCCTGTCGGCAATTTCTGCCACCACACCTAAATCATGTGTAATAAATATGACACCCATTTGTGTGTCTCTTTGCAATTGCTTTATTAATTGCAGAATGGTTTTTTGTACGGTTACATCCAATGCAGTAGTGGGTTCATCGCAAATAAGCAGAGAAGGATTGCTGCTCATGGCCATAGCAATCATTACGCGTTGCTTTTGTCCGCCACTCAATTGGTGTGGATATCGATCAAATATTTTCTCCGGATTGGGCAATTGCACTTTATGAAACAAGGCAATGGTTTTTTCTTTTGCTTCTTGTTTTGAAAGTTTTGTATGCACACGGATGGCTTCCATTACCTGGTTGCCGCAAGTAAAAACTGGGTTTAAAGAAGTCATAGGCTCCTGGAAAATCATTGCAATTTTTTTTCCCCTTATTTCTTGCAATGCTGTTTGCTCTAAGCCTAACAAGTTTACCGGTTCTTCTTCTTTTATTGCAAAAGAAATGCTTCCATTGGTATAGCGTACTGCTTTTTTGGGCAGCAATTGCAAGACAGATAAAGCGGTTACAGATTTGCCTGAACCGGATTCACCCACAATAGCTACAATTTCGCCGGCATTTACATCCAGGGAGATATTGTGCAGTGCAATATGCCTGCCTGCTTCACTTTCAAATGCTACCTGTAAATCTTTAATCTGCAGCAATAAAGATGATTTTAAAGTAAATAAACTATCCGCAATAAAAGTACAGCTTATGTGGCGCAAAAAAATGAAACTATTTTATGAAGTGAAAAAGATTATAACCTACTTTCAGGCAAGCAAAAAATTGTTAGCCATGATGAAGCTATTACTAACTGCGTTTCTCTTTTGTTCCTTTCTTAATTTTTCTTCAGCTCAAAACAACGCTGCAGCCACTCGTGATTATGCCCAGTATTTCACTGCGGAAAAAAGATACCTGGTGCTGCCTGTAAAAAATGGTGCGCCTAGAAAGAATATAGAAATATGGGTAGATGGTGTAAACACCCGCTTCTTTGATATGGAACTGGCCGATGAAAAGCCAGACTGGTATGCTTATCTTTTAATTGATCAATGGAAAGGAAAACAGGTAGAAGTAAGGGTTGAAAAAATGGCCGTTAATTCTAAAGCTTTTTCTCCCATTACACAAAGTGATGAAGACAAAAATGCAAATGACTATCATGAACCACTGAGAGCGCAGTTTCATTTCTCACCCAAACGGGGATGGACAAACGATCCTAATGGAATGGTTTATTACAAAGGCGAGTACCATTTGTTTTTTCAACACAATCCATACGGACGTGGTTGGGGAAATATGACCTGGGGCCATACAGTAAGCAAAGATTTAGTGCATTGGAAAGAATTGGATGATGCCATTCATCCCGACCAGGGTGGGCCAATATTCAGCGGCGGTGCAGTAGTGGATGTAAACAATACAAGCGGATTGGGCACAAGCAGTAATCCGCCAATGGTTGTGTTTCATACAGGTGCAAGAGGATGGGCGCAATATATGAGCTGGAGTACAGATGGCCGCAATTTTACTACATATGATAAGGCGGCAGTGCCACGCATTAATAAAGACAATCGTGATCCGAAAGTGATTTGGTATGAACCTACAAAAAAATGGGTGATGGTATTTTGGGTAGAACGTGGCGACAATGTGCAACACAGCATGCAGTTTCTAACATCTCCGGATTTGAAGAACTGGACACTAGTAAGTGTTGTATTAGGTGGAATAGGCAATGATCATTATCTTTTTGAATGTCCTGAATTTTATGAACTGCCAGTAGAGGGACAAGCCGGCGTTAAGAAATGGATTCTGGTAGGTGCCAATACAGAATACGCTATTGGTAGTTTTGATGGAACAACATTTACACCGGAACAACAAAAATTGCAAGGTCAATACGGTCGCGGTTATTATGCACCGCAGACTTTTAGTGATGAACCAAAGGGTAGAAGAGTGGAAATAGGTTGGTGGCAAACCAATACTGCTATTGGTGACGCAGCTTTTAATCAGTCAATGAGCATACCGATGGAACATAAACTGGTGCAAACACCAGACGGTATTCGCCTTACCCGAACTCCGGTAAAAGAATTAGAAGTGCTGCGAGATAAAGCATATCATATCGGAAGCATATCGCTAAAAGATAACCAGGCAAACCCACTAAAAGACATCAATATAGAACTGGCAGAACTGCAACTAACATTTGAGCCCGGTAAAGCAAAAGAAGTAACATTGAATGTGAGAGGGGCTGCTGTTGTTTACAATGCAGAAAAAAAGATATTAACTGTTGATGGTGTAACTGCACCTGCTGCCACAATAGATGGAAAAATAAAACTGGTGATCTATGCAGATTGTACAGGGCTGGAAATTTTCATCAACAATGGATTGGCATTTATGCCAGTGAATATAAACCTTGCAGATAGCAATCGTTCTTTGTCTTTATCTGCAACAGGAGGGAAAATAAAAGTGAATAACCTGGATGTGTATTCATTAAAAAGTATCTGGTAATATTTTCCATTTTACATGAGACGCATTTTTGTATGAGCAAACAAAGATTTTTTTTTCTTGTTGGTTTGAGCATTTTATTGATGGAGAAAGCGTTTAGCCAATCACCTGTCACTGTAAAAACATTGTTGTCGGAAATGACAGACGCGTCAACAGTAGCGCAATGGCCGCAACCAGATTTTATAATGAAGCAGGCCAGTAGTTATGATCGTCTTTCTGTTGATAGTAGTAAGGCAGGTTGGTTTGCCAATGGCGATTTCAACCAGTTTATAAGAAAAGAAGAAAAAAACGGCCACATAGAAAACGTGATGATGGATGCAGATGGCCCCGGCGCTATTGTAAGGTTTTGGCTAACCACTGTAGTAAAGCCAGGTGTGTTGCGCTTTTATGTGGACAACCAGGAGAAGCCTGTGCTGGAAATTCCTGCATTTGATTTATTAAAAGCGGGTCTTCCATTGGGGCCGGCGCTGTTGAATCCGCATTCAAGTTATGAAGCCAATGGCAAAGGCGGTAACACTTTGTATTTTCCTATTCCTTATCAAAAGCATTGTAAAATAACTTTTCAGTTTGCAGATACTGTTTCTGCAAAAACTTCGCACTATTATCAAATCAATTATAGAACATATACTGCCGGCACAAAAGTGCAAACATTTAGTAAAGCAGATTTAATAAATTATAAAGCGGACATTGATAAAGCTGAAGCAGTTTTGTGGAACCCAATACCCGCAGCAAATGGTACCAATGTTAATCTTGGTAGAATGATTAAGCCAAAAGACAGTTGCCAGCTTACTTTGCCCAATGGAAATGCTGTCATCAACTATCTTTCCGTGAATGTGCATGCCGCTAATGGGGAACATTTAGCAACAACATTGCGTTCGGTTATTGTAAAAATTATTTTTGATGGTCAGCAAACTGTATGGTGTCCGTTGGGCGATTTTTTTGGTAGTGGTTACGGTGGTAAAATGATAAAAAGCTGGTACCGTGAATTGACAAAAGACGGAACAATAATCAGCAGGTGGGTAATGCCTTATCAAAAGAATGCAAGTATTACTTTCATCAATAAAGATTCATTGCCTGTGGGAATAGATGTAAAAGTGAATGTTGGCGCATGGAAATGGGATGATGCTTCGATGTATTTTCATGCTACATATAAATACGAAGCCAATATAAAAGATGCAAAATGGAATTATGACGTCAACAAGATAGCAAACCTCGATACTGCAGCACCCATTGAATGGAATTTCGTAAAAATAAAAGGTAAGGGAATTTACCTGGGAAATACATTAGCTGTAAATAATCACATGCAAACCTGGTATGGAGAAGGTGATGCAAAAGTTTGGGTTGATGATGATAAGTTCCCGTCTGAGTTTGGTACAGGTTTAGAAGATTATTACAACACATCCTGGGCGCCGGTAGTTTTATACCAAACACCTTTTGCCAATGCACCAAGAGCAGATAATGCCAATTCTTTCGGGCATAATACATTTACACGCACACGCAACCTGGATGGAATTCCTTTCACAAAATCATTTGTATACAACTTGGAAATGCTGAGTTGGGATGGAGGAACCATTGATGCGGCTGCAACTGTATATTGGTACGGCGCTGCAGGTGCGAAGGATTGAAATGTGAAAATGCTTCCTCGGCGAAAGTCACTTTGCCTTATTTTGGCTGCACCAAAAAATTGATGCAGCTCTTGATACGCTATGCTTAGCATCCTAACGGCATACTAACAATACAGACAGCTTACAATTATACCTTCTTCAAATATTTCCCCTCAATGTAATCTCCGTGCACCCTCTCTGTCCATTGTGTCACTATGGCCAGTTCTGCTCATAGTTTTAAACTATTAAAATATAGAATTAATTGATTAGGACTATTGGCCCAATGTCATACTTTCGTCATTCCTTAAAATAATTTGCATAAACTAGTGTTGTCTCAACACTGATTATTAATATTTATTCAATCTATTAATTTCTAAACAATGGGAACAGATTCTAACGACATCAGCAAATGCCCTTTTCACAATGGCAGCATGAAACAAAATACAGGTGGCGGCGGTACACGTAACCGCGATTGGTGGCCCAAACAACTTAAGTTAAATATTTTGCGCCAGCACTCGTCTTTATCAGACCCAATGGAAAAGGATTTTGATTACGCTGCTGCTTTTAAAACGCTAGACCTGGAAGCAGTGAAAAAAGATTTGCATGCATTAATGACCGATTCACAAGACTGGTGGCCTGCAGACTTTGGTCATTATGGTGGTTTGTTCATTCGCATGGCCTGGCATAGCGCAGGTACTTATCGTGTAGGTGATGGCCGCGGTGGCGCAGGTTCTGGTCAGCAACGTTTTGCTCCGCTGAATAGCTGGCCCGATAACGTGAGCCTTGATAAAGCACGTCGTTTGCTTTGGCCTATCAAACAAAAATATGGCAACAAGATTTCCTGGGCAGATTTAATGATACTTGCAGGCAACATTGCATTGGAATCAATGGGTTTTAAAACTTTTGGTTTTGCAGGAGGCCGTGCAGACAGGTGGGAAGCTGAAGAAGATGTATACTGGGGCATGGAAACTACCTGGCTGGGTGGGGATTTGCGTTATGCGCATGGTTCTGAAGGTGTGGAAAAAGCGGGAGGCGTAACGGTGTCTGATGATAATGCAGATGGTGATATACACTCACGCAACCTGGAGAAACCATTGGCGGCTGTGCAAATGGGATTGATTTATGTAAACCCCGAAGGCCCCGATGGCAACCCTGACCCTATTGCTGCGGCTAGGGATATCCGTGATACGTTTGGCAGAATGGCCATGAATGACGAAGAAACAGTGGCATTGATAGCCGGCGGACATACTTTTGGTAAAACACACGGTGCAGCACCATCTACCCATGTAGGCAAAGAGCCGGAAGCTGCAGGCATAGAATTACAAGGTTTTGGTTGGAGCAATAGTTATGGAAGTGGTGTGGGTGCTGATACCATTACCAGCGGATTGGAAGTTATCTGGACAACGACGCCTACAAAATGGAGCAATAACTTTTTTGAGAACCTGTTTGGTTACGATTGGGAATTGACTAAAAGCCCCGCTGGTGCACAGCAATGGACTGCAAAGAATGCAGAAAAAATTATTCCTGATGCATACGATAAAAACAAGAAGCATGCTCCTGCTATGCTTACAACAGATCTTGCATTAAGATTTGATCCGGCATACGAGAAGATTTCAAGAAAATTTTTGAACGATCCCGATGCGTTTGCTGATGCATTTGCACGTGCGTGGTATAAGCTTACACACAGGGATATGGGACCACGTGTTCGCTACCTGGGTGCTGATGTGCCGGAAGAAGTTTTATTGTGGCAGGACCCTATTCCTGAATTGGATCACAAATTGGTAGATGATGCAGATGTAAAATCACTGAAAGAAAAAATATTGCAATCAGGCCTTAGTGTTGCTGAGCTGGTATCTACTGCATGGGCTTCTGCTTCTACTTTCCGTGGCAGCGATAAACGTGGTGGTGCCAATGGTGCACGCATACGCCTTGCCCCGCAAAAATACTGGCAGGTCAATAACCCTGCACAGCTAAGCAAAGTGCTGGGTGTATTGGAAGGCATACAGAAAGATTTCAACGCAACGCAAAAAACCGGTAAGAAAGTTTCTATTGCAGACCTTATTGTATTAGCAGGAACTGCGGCGGTAGAAAAAGCAGCTAAGGATGCAGGTGAGAATATCAGTGTTGCGTTTGCACCTGGTCGCATGGACGCATCACAGGATCAAACTGATGTAGAGTCAGTTGCATTTCTTGAGCCTGCTGCAGATGGTTTCCGCAATTACCGCAAAACAAAAGCATATATACTTACAGAAGAATTGCTGGTGGACAAGGCACAACTGCTTACCCTTTCCGCACCTGAATTAACAGTGCTGGTGGGCGGTCTGCGTGCATTAAATGCAAATTTTGATGGTTCTGCACATGGTGTACTCACCAAACGTCCCGGTCAGCTTACCAATGACTTCTTTGTAAACCTGCTGGATATGAGCACTGCATGGAAAGCTGCGGGAGAAGAAAGAGAGGTATATGAAGGACGTGATCGCAAAACCGGTGCAGTAAAATGGACTGCCACCCGTGCAGATCTTGTATTTGGTTCCAATGCAGAACTGAGAGCTATTGCCGAAGTATATGGTTGCGCAGACGGAAAGGCTAAGTTTGTTAAAGACTTTGCAGCCGCCTGGACCAAGGTAATGAATCTCGACAGGTTTGATTTGAAAAAATAGTTATAAGCAAACACAGGAAAAACCGAGGTGGCCTTTAGCGGGCCGCCTCTTTTTTTACAATGGATTTTAAAGTATTTCATGCTTACATTACCGCTACTATTAGTGATTGATGATAGATTATTGGTTTTGTGTGTCAATTGCTAATAAAAAATATCAATTAATGACTGTAAGTTATTTTATGTAACAACTCAATCAAAACCAACAGCCAATTAACTCTGCTAATTCGCCGTTTGTACTTTTAAAAAGTGTGTTATTCCTGCTTCCCAATAACTTTAAATCAGTTTATTGAGACCTGATTTTAAAATGAGCTTACCTAAAAATATTGTCAGACTTGCCGGAATTTTTTATCTTATTGAGATAGTAGCCGGTATTTTTACTGAAGCTTTTGTAAGAGGGAAAATTGTTGTTGCTGGCAATGCTGCTGCTACAGCAAATAATATTTTGACTTCAACAAATTTGTGGCGTATCGGTTTTGCATCAGATTTAACAATGCTTCTGTGTGATGTTTTTGTAACGCTGATTCTCTATGCACTGCTCAAACACCTCAATAAAAATATTGCCTTAATTGCTGCTGCTTTCAGTTTAATCACCGATGCAATACAAGCTCTTAGCGCTCTTTTTCATTTTACACCTTTATTTATCCTGGGGGATAATCATTTAACATCATTTGCGCCGAATCAACAGCAGGATTTGACGATGTTGTTTTTGCATTTGCGCGACTATGGAAACATGATTGGATTGGTGTTTTTTAGTTTTCATTGTGTGTTGTTAGGATACCTGATTTACAAATCTCCATTGCCTAAAATACTAGGAGTGTTTTTTGTAGCTGCCGGCCTATGTTACTTTATCAATAGCTTTTCCTGGTTTCTATACCCTTCATTTGCTGCTAATCTATTTCCTTTTATTTTATTACCCTGCCTGGTAGCTGAATTGTCCCTTTCTTTATGGTTTATGTTCAAGGGAAATAAAGTTCAGAATGAGCTAGTAAAAATGAGTGAATAGGTGTTTGGACGAATGATGTAGTTTGATTTGTTTTTTGCTAGCTTCATGCAAATAATTCGAATGGACAATTATCAACCCAAAACAATTGTTGAATTGCAAAACTGGATGAAAGCCAATTGCTACAATTTTGAATCTTATGCTATCAACGGAAACATTATTTATGAAGGCTGTGGCATTGAGAAGACGGACGGCGGATTTACCTGGTATTATACAGAAAGAGGCCAAAAAAGTTCATTGGCAAATTTTCAGATAGAAGCTGATGTGGTTGCACATGCTTTCAACGAAATAAAATCAGACAAATGGGCAAAGGCGCATTGTATCGGGTTTACAGAAAATATAGAAGAACATAAAGCGCTTACCGTTATTCTGAATACAATGAACCTGAAGTTTATGCAGGATAAAATTCCTTATTACAGTTCAGGCGAAATAACATACAGGACTTTTGTATTTGGGTGCGATGTAAATAAAACAATTCATTTGAAGGAAAAGTATTTTTCCATTCGTTCCAGGTAAAGTTAAAACTACAAGATAAAGTCATTGGCTGCTCTATTTGCGAAGTTTAATCAAAGGTTTATACTAATAATCTGCCTGGTTCGTTATTCTCTTTCTCAATCAACTTAGCTTAATTTATAGAACCTATGGCACAACCAACTATTCCCCGTTATCTTGAATCTGCATTTGAACCCGGCTTTTCCTTCACACATCCTGAAAACTACATTTATAATTTTTATGTAGCCACAATTGGTAACTTAAAAATTAACGAAGGAAAAATTGTAGCCTGCGATCCATTTTTTTACGTGAATGATCTTCCTTATGCTGCAGATTTTCCTAAGGGAGAATTTCCGGTACAGCTTGCAGTAGCTAAAATTAACGATGACGAAAGGGTTGGTTTTGCAAGAATAAAGTTTTCAGATAAAACACCAGTAAGATGGGAATTGGCACTTACAGAAGACCAAAGTTTAGATGATTTAAAAAACGAGAACCAGATTTTTGGCTATGGAGCGGATGGCGGAACGGGAGGTTTTATGGAACCGGCTGGTGCCACAGCTTTTACAAAAATTCTGGAAGACAATAGCGACAATTACCAGTTGTATGCAGACGAAATGCAGAAGAATTATAAAAACACCTGGAGCTGGCTTTTATGGGAGCAAGACGCAAATATGGTAGCCATGTTTTCTACAGGCTGGGGCGATGGTTTCTATGCCACCTATATTGGTTACGATGCAAATAACGGCATTTGCAGGCTTGTAACAGATTTTGTAGTGATTGAATAAAGTTCACCACTGTGATAACTATCTTTGGAATTGAGTGATATTTGTTTTTTTAAAGAAGATGTCATCAATCTGTTTATGATTTGGAAAACTGCCATATCAGAAGCTTTCAAGCTTACCTATCCAATAATACAGGCACCTATGCTTGGGGTTTCTACACCAGAAATGGCTGCTGCTGTTTCTAATGAAGGCGGTTTGGGTTCCTTGCCTGTTGGAGGGCTTTCACCCGAGGCAACGCAACAGCTTATTCGCAAAACAAAAAAGTTAACTGATAAGCCTTTTGCGGTTAATTTATTTGTGCACGAGATTCCTTCTTACACAGAAGCGGAACTTGTACCAATGCAACAACTGCTTTTGCAATTGGCAGGCAAAAAAGGATATATACTTGCAGCGGAAGACCTTTCAGATTTTAAGTTTCATACCTATCGTGATCAAATTGATATTCTTATACAGGAGCAAATTTCTATTATAAGCTTCACATTTGGTTGCATGGATGCCATAACAATCCAACGACTTAAAGAAAAGAATTGCATCCTCATTGGCACCGCAACCTGTGTTGAAGAAGCGTTGATTTTGCAGGAGCAGGGTATAGATATGATAACAGTGCAGGGTATAGAAGCCGGAGGTCATCGGGGCTCTTTTATTGATAATAAGCCACTGCCGCAAATTGGTCTTATCTCTTTGTTGCCACAAATTATAAGCAAAGTTAAAATACCGTGTATTGCTGCCGGGGGAATCAATAACGGGCAAACTATTAAAGCAGCATTTCAGTTAGGTGCAGATGCAGTACAAATAGGTACTGCTTTTATTGGCACAGACGAGAGCAAGGCTATTGCATCTTATAAAAATAAACTAGCGGCGGCAAAAGACACAGATACAGCTCTTACAAAATCTTTTTCGGGGCGATGGGCGAGAGGCATAAGAAATGAAATGATGAATGCGATTGATCAATCCGGCATTGCTATTCCTCCATATCCAATTCAAAACAGCCTGACAACTAAGCTAAGAGCACTGGCACAGCAATCCGATGATAGTGAATATACAAATTTGTGGGCCGGTCAGTCTGCAATCAATAATGGGTTTACGCAAACAAGACTTTTATTCAAAGATTTAGTTGAACAGTATGAAGGATTGTAGTGCTGAGTTTATTAGCGTATACTTTTTTTGTGCAGCCATTTTCTAACCGGCTCATCGTAAAATACCATTACCAACCATGCAAAGCCAATCATTACTATAGTTGTGCAGGAAATAATTACAAACAATGTTGAGTTAGATAATGTATGCGTGGTGAGATAATTGCTAAAAATCCAAATGCCTGCATAGTGTGTCATATAAAGCGGGTACGATATTTTGCCGGAGAACCTGCAAAGGCCGGCAAGTTTTGTTGGGAGGCTGGTTCCGGCACCAAGCGAAATTAATAAGGGGAAATAAAATAGTACTACTGTTGTTTCCCAAATCCAGTTCCATTTAAAATGTGGCATCAATAACGCTGCTAATAGCAGTGCAGACAATACAACAAAGCCCAGTTTGTTTTTAATAATCCATCCTGAACGATACACCAATAAACCTGCTGCAAACGAATAAGCAACACGGGCACCACCTTCCCAGAAATTACCTTTTCCCCATCCTCCCATAAGATTGCCGGCAGTATAGCCAACATAACCAAGCAAGATTGCCGCAATGATAGTGACTATAAAAAGAGTGAGGCGACTGATCTTTACCAACACCAATGCATAGACGATATTGGCAACATACTCCCAAAATAGCGACCATGCAGGTGCATTTAAACCGAATTGGTTATAACTTCTGTCTTGTATAACAGCTAACGGAATCATTAAAATAGAGCATAGAAAGAAGAGTGCGATATATGGTGCACTGTATTGAGTAGGCGGCACGCCCAGGGGATTGGTTAAATAAAATACCAACCCAGATACGGAACCAAACAACACCAACGGATGTAATCTTATAAGACGGGCCGTAAAGAATTTTGTCAGTCCAATGGTTTTTATACGTTGATCGTATGCATAGCCAATAACAAAGCCGGAAAGACAGAAGAAAAAATCTACAGCCAAAAATCCATGCCCAATAAAATTTTTACTGTAATCGCTTATCACCCATTCCATAAAATGAAAGACTACCACGCCTAATGCAGCAACGCCTCTCATGCCGTCAAGTACTTCAAAATGTTGTTTGGGTTGTAATGTTTCTGTTGCAGTCGATGAAGGGTTCATGCGATAAAGATCAGTATAAGTGGTTATAAAAAGAAATTCTGATCAGTTTAATATTAATCAACAATAAATAACCTGAAAAGATATTTGCACTTAATTTTACCATTCAATAATAACAACCGGTACAATTGCAAACAAACATAAAGCTTGTCCGCCTACATATCATCTTGCTATCAACTTTTTTCTGCGGTTATACTTGCATAGGACAATCCGGTTTGCAAAAGTTTGACGACAGAACGCTTGAGTACCTGGCTGCCAATAGAACAAACAGCCAGACAAAAGCATGGTTGTTTATTTCAAACACCAATACCTATGTAAATGTGGGCATACCTGCTGGTCTGTTAGTGGCTGGCATCATCAATAAGGATTACAATATGCGGCAGAACGCATTGTATGTTGCCAGCAGTACTGCAGCTACAGCTTTGCTTAATACACTTATAAAAAAGATAGTAAAACGGCCACGTCCTTTTATCAGCAATATTCATTTAACCGCGGTATATCAACCAGGTTCATATTCATTTCCATCCGGGCATACTTCTTCTGCTTTTAGCTCGGCCACTGCTTTATCAAGGGCATATCCAAAATGGTATGTTATTGTACCTTCTTTTTTATGGTCAAGTGCGGTTGGCTATTCACGCATGTACCTGGGCGTTCATTATCCAACAGATGTTGGTACTGGTGCTTTGCTGGGAACAGGGATTGCTTTTGCTACAGGTTTTATAAGAAAGTGAATAAGGTTTGCATTAAAGATGTTCCTCAAAGCGATACAGTTGAACGGAGCGTTCCCGACATTCTATACGGGACACAGCGCAACACAAGCTCCATCTGCGTTACAAATGCTTGCTCAATAATTCTTTTAAATCGTATAGCTATTAACAATTGTTATCTATAGATAAAAGCCTTGCCGGTTTGTATGGTATAATTGGAGTAATGTTCTTTGCCCATTCTATAGAGAAAAATGCAAAAAAACCACTATCTTCCTTTTCATAACAAATTGGGCCAAATGAGGTGTATTAAGCTTTGCCTTTTAATCCTTTTCCTTTCTCTGCAAATATTATATTCTGCTATTTCCAGTGCGCAATCACTACAGGGTAATAAACTGAAAGACTCCCTGAAACAGGAACTTGCTCATCCTAAAAACGATACTGCTGCCATTAAAACACTTTATCTGCTGGGCGTTTCATACGCTGTAAACGATAGTGCGCAGGCGGTGACATATGCCAACCAGCTTAAGCAATTGGCGGAAAAACAGCAGTGGCAAAAAGGGATCGGTCTTTACAATCTCTTAATGGCAAAAGTATATCGCAACCTGGGCGATAACAATGTGTGCCTTGAATATGGCAGGAAGGCTTACCTCATTTTTAATAACACCAGTGAGAAAAAATATACAGCGGTTGCACTTGTTTTCATGGCTAATAGTTACCAGGCAACTGGTTTCTATACAAAGTCAATAGAAAATAATATTGCTGCATTGTCAATTTATGAAGGCATGAAGGATGCGCATGGTATAGCGCTTGGTTATAACAACATTGGGGTTGACTATTTTTATCTTCACCAGTATGATAAAGCTGTAGAAAATTACAGGAAGGCACTTGTATTGCGGGAAAAGGAAGGAGATAAGTTTGGCATTGGTTCAGACCTTGACAATATAGCCCTGGTTTACCTTGACCAGAAGCGCTATGACAGTGCTAATTGGTACAACCAGCAAGGGATAAAAATGTTTGAAGAGGTAAATGATAAGTTAGGGTTGGGCAGAATATATGCCAATCGCGGAGAGATTCTGATGAAACTGTATGATGCTACGGCAGCATACGCGTATTATTTTAAATCATTGGGCATAGATGAAAAACTGGGTATAGATGATGGCCTTAGTACTGGTTACGGCTCTGTGGGTGATATCTATCTTACCCTGGCCAGTGATAGTGCTGACAAATATGTGAAAGCCCCTTTCATGAAAAAAGACAGAAAGGTGTTGCTTGACAGTGCAGCATTCTATACACAAAAAGCACTTGTATTTGCTGATAAAGCCGCAGATATTTCTTCATTGATGAACAATAACCAGCAGTTAGCTACAATAGAAGAACAGCGCAATCATTACCAGTCTGCATTAACAGCGCATAAAAAATATACACTCTACAAAGACTCCATCTTTAATGATGAGAACCGTCAAAAAATAGCGGGCATGGAGAGTGAACACCTCACTCAAACAAAAGATCATGAAATTGCATTGCAGGCAGCAGAAACAAAAAGGCAGGCACTCTTAAAAAAAGTTATACTCATTGCAGCTATTGCGGTTGTGTTGTTTATCTGTGGACTTGTATTGGTTTACAACCGCAGAAAAAAAGCCGGCTTTGATAAAGAAGTAATGGAAGTAGAAATGAAAGCATTGCGTGCACAGATGAATCCTCATTTTATTTCAAACGCACTGCATTCCATTAACAAGTATGTAATGGAAAACGACAAAAAAAATGCTTCCGGTTATCTCACCAAGTTTGCCAGCCTGATGCGCCTGATACTGGAAAACTCAAGATCCAAAGAAGTGCCTTTGGAACAGGACTTGCATGCATTGGAATTGTACCTCCAATTAGAATTGTTGCGTTTCAACAACAGCTTTAGTTATAAGATTGAAGTAGATCCTTTAATTGACCAGGAGAACACACTTGTGCCACCAATGCTATTGCAACCTTTTGCAGAGAATGCCATTCTGCATGGCTTACACAATAAAGAAAACGGTATTGTAAGTATTAAAGTGAGTAAACTGAATGATATGATTTCTTGCGTGATAGAAGATAACGGGCATGGCAATATAAATACGGTTTCTGCTGCACATGCAGAAGATCCGGCGCACAAATCTTTTGGCAGGAAAATTATTAATGAACGGCTTAGCATTATCAATCGCTTGAAGAAAGCGAAAGCCTCAGTTAATATTTTGCAGTTAAAAGATGCCAGCAATAAACCCGGCGGCATAAGAGTGGAATTATTATTGCCTTTTGAACTGGCATTTTGATGTATATTAAAGTATGATTAACGTAATTATTATTGAAGACGAAGAGAACAGCAGGAAGTTACTGACAGGCATGCTGGAGGAACATTTCAAAAACATACGTGTATTAGCTGTTTGCAGTAATAATACAGAAGCGAAAGCAGCAATAGAAAGACTGCAACCTGATTTGGTTATCAGCGATGTGGAGCTGGGTAATGAAACTGTTTTTTCTATGTTGCAGCAATTAAAAGAAATAAATTTTGAAATTCTTTTTACAACTGGTCATGATAAATATGCTATTAAGGCAATCAAGTTTGCAGCATTAGATTACCTGGTAAAGCCTTTTGGCGAAGAGGAATTGGCGATTGCCATTGCTCAATATGAACAAAAGCAGCAGAAAAAACAGGCGACACAACAATTTGATGCATTGTTTCATAACCTGAAACTTTACCAGAGCGATCAAAAAAAGATTGCGCTACCTACTTTTACTGGTCTTACCGTATTCCCGGTAAAAGATATTATCCATTGCCAGGCCGAAGTAAATTACACGCAGTTCTTTTTTACAGATGGCAAAAAGCTGCTGGCCATTAAAACACTCAAGGAATACGAGGAACTTTTAGATGACAGTGGTTTTATCCGCGTGCACAAATCCCACCTCATTAATGTGCATCATGTAAAAAGTTATACCCGTGGAGAAGGTGGTACGGTTACTATGAGCGATGGAACTACGATTGATGTCTCCCGCAGAAAAAAAGATGAATTCTTGCAAAAATTGGAAGCGCTTTAACCCCAAAAGCTTCGCTTATGAAAGGAACGCAGATTTTTATGATTGTTATGATTTAAAAGATTTTTCTTTTTTCTGCATTGGGGTGATTCTTAAGTTTGACGGATGGCATACCTTACCAGAAACATCCTAAATAAAATGACGAAAGTTCAGCTTTAATAATCCCTCCATGCAGGTCCTAATCAAATCCTGAAGTCATCCCCAATAGATCATTATAATCATAGCAATCATAAAAATCTGCGTTCTATTACCGTCAGAGGCGCAACCGTTTTTCATTCCAATCCTGCCGTAAAATAATTTTTTGCCACCGTTAAATTTTTCAGGCTTTCCTTGCCTGGGCAGTCTTTCTATTTTTAAGTAACAAATGCTTACTGCACCCATACTCCAAGCGGTGCTGCATCTTTTAATTTATATCCTCTTGATAAAAACCAATCATCGTACTGCTATTGGATTGCAGCATTCAAAAATGGATTGGATATTACTATCATCTCCGGGCTTACAATAACAATTTAGCAACACGCACTAAAAAAGTGAAGATGAAAAAACTTTTACTTGTACTTGTCTTATTGTATCATTTATCAGTTAATGCACAGAATGTAGGTATTGGTACAACAGCTCCTGCTGCAGCGCTGCATATAAAAGGCAGCGTGGATACTACGCAATTCATTATTCAAGCCAATAGCACGCAGTCAAACAATCATCCGCTAATTGTGCTTCGATCTTCTGATGGATACGACCTGATGCACATTCATGCTAATATTTCTACCAATGTTTTTGTAGGGATTAACGCTGGCCTACACGAAAAGGGCTTTGGCTCCAATACTTTTATTGGCTGCGAAGCTGGTACACAAAATACTACCGGCTACGGCAACACCGCTGTTGGTACCATTTCGTTTAACTCCAATACCACAGGACAAGAAAATACAAGCATAGGTGAAAATGCGATGTATGCCAATATCACAGGTTCAAACAATACAAGCCTGGGCTCAGCATCACTTTATCACAATAAAACTGGTAACTATAATACCGCCGCAGGGCAATACGCACTCATGTACAACGAGGGAGGCTCACATAATACTGCTATTGGTGTCGGTGCGCTTAATGACAACCTGAACGCCAATTATAATACGTCTGTCGGGGAATACTCTTGTTATAACAATGTGGCGGGAGCATACAACACAGCTATCGGCGTTCAGGCATTAAACAAGAATGTAAACGCCAGCTACAATACTGCACTAGGCTTAAACGCCATGTACAGCAACAACGGCGATTTGGGAAGTTATAATACCGGTGTTGGCTTCCAGGCATTATTCAACACTACAAACTCTCAATATAACACAGCGGTGGGGTACAATGCAGGTTCCGGACATGATAATGGCTACAACAATGTTTTTGTTGGCGCAAATACGGATACATACAATGCGGGTTACTACAATGTAATTGCTATCGGGCAAGGAACAGTTTGCACCAACTCAAGCCAGGTTACCATGGGCAATGGCGCTACGGGTTCTTACCGTGCTTACGCCAATTGGAGCAATATCAGCGATGGCCGTTTCAAAAAAAATATACAGGAAAATGTGCCGGGGCTTGATTTTATAACTAAGCTAAGACCGGTTACCTACAACCTTAACGCAACAGATCTTGATGATTTTCTTCACAGCAATACAGCCGATGCAACAGTTGCTAATACAAGGGCTGCCGATGGAAAAGAAAACAAAATAACTTCAGCGTCTTTTTCAGATGCTGCAAAAGGGGTTTACAATAAAGCTTTAAAAGAAAAAGAAACTGAAGTAACAACAGGTTTTGTAGCACAGGAAGTGGAAGCGACTGCCAAACAATTGGGTTTTAATTTTTCAGGCATTGACGCTCCCAAAAATAGTAATGATGTATATGGATTGCGTTATGCAGAATTTGTAGTGCCATTGGTAAAAGCTGTGCAAGAGCAACAGCAAATGATAATCACCATGCAGCAAAAGATTGCAGCACTTGAAGAACAAAATAAATTATTGCAGCAGCTTATTAAAAAGTAAAAATTAAAAAGCTAAAATTCAAAAAATAAAAATGAAAAAACTTTTACTCCTGCTGTTTGCATTTTATGGTTTATTTGGTCGTGCGCAAAACGTTGGTATCGGCATCACATCGCCCAATGCATCTGCTGCTTTGGATATTACAAACACCAGTAAGGGTGTATTGATTCCGCGTATGACCACGGCGGGTATTAATGCCATTGCCAGTCCTGCAAAAGGTTTAATGGTATATGATTCTGTAAAGAACCAATTGATGACAAATATGGGCACGCCCGCTACGCCCATCTGGCAGAACACTGTACAAAACAGTGGATGGAGTTTAAGCGGCAATACAGGTACAGATTCTTCCACGCAATTTATTGGTAGTACAGATAATAATGCATTGCGTTTTCGTGTAAACAATGTTCACGCAGGTACATTAGATCCCAGTAGCAATATCTTTTTTGGGTTGCATGCAGGAGATGGTAACGTGACAGGTACAAGCGGCATTGCCATAGGAGCAGGAGCTCTGCAGTCAAACCAAACAGGGTTTGGTTATATTGCAATAGGCAATTCTGCTTTGTATACCATGACTGCCGGTAATTCATATCAACAGAACCTGGCAATTGGTAATTACTCCATGTACAAAAATACCACTGGGGGAAACAATACCAGCGTGGGAAGTAATTCACTCGAGCAAAATACTAGCGGAAACGAAAATGTGGCGATTGGTGATGGCGCAATGGAAGAGAATACAACCGGCGGCTACAATATAGGCATTGGTTCAGGGGCAATGTTAGAGAATACTACCGGAAGCTACAATGTGGCTATGGGTTGGCAATCGCTTCGTGCCAGTACAACAGGGCGATATAATATCGCCATCGGAGCTCAATCTATGTTACAGAACACAACCGGCAGTAGCAATACGGCAGTTGGAAATTCCTCATTGTATAGCAATACCACTGGTGCAAGAAATGCGGCACTAGGTTATGAAGCCCTCGATGAAAACACTACTGGTAATGACAATACTGCTGGGGGCTACCTGGCACTTGTAGGTAATACAACAGGAGTAGACAATACGGCTTTTGGCAGTAGTGCGTCATCCAGAAATCAAACCGGCAATTATAATGTTAGTGTTGGCTTTTCTTCAGGATATACCAACGTGGCAGGATTGTCGAATACTGCAATCGGGCATCAATCTCTTTACAGTAATACTTCCAGTTATAATACGGCTGTAGGAACAAACGCTCTGTATTATACCACCGCTTCTCAATATAACACTGCTGTTGGTTATAATGCCGGAACTGCTTACAACAATGGTTACAACAATGTGTTTGTTGGTGCCAATACAGATGTAAATGCTGCCGGTTATTACAACGTAATAGCTATTGGGCAGGGAACCATTTGTACCGGCAGCAGCCAGGTTACACTGGGCAATGGCGCCACTGGTTCTTATCGTGCTTATGCTAACTGGAGCAATATCAGTGATGGTCGTTTCAAAAAAAATATACAGGAGAACGTGCCAGGACTTGATTTCATTACCAAGCTGCATCCTGTTACTTATAACCTGAATGCAACAGCGCTGGATGATTATCTCCACACCAATTCAGATAACCAGGGCACTACTAGCACCCGCAGTGCATCAAGCCAAGAGAATAATACAATTGCAAAGCCTTCTGATGCTTCCAAGGCTGCTTACGTAAAGGCATTAAAAGAAAAAGAAACAGAAGTAATAACAGGTTTTGTAGCGCAAGATGTAGAAACTACTGCCAAACAACTTGGTTTTACTTTCTCCGGAGTTGATGCACCAAAATCTGCAGGTGATGTATATGGTTTGCGTTATGCAGAATTTGTGGTGCCCCTGGTGAAAGCTGTGCAGGAATTAAATGCAAATAATAAAGCGCAGCTTCAGCAAATAGAAGAATTAAAAAATACTGCCAGCAACCTGCAAAAACAAATTGATGAATTAAAAGCCTTAATCAAAAAATAAACCATCATGAAAGATTCCTCAACATTGCCTGTGCCAGAAGTTCATACCAATATGTTGCATAGTCATGACGAACTAAGGTTAAAAAACACCGAACTGGCTTTTCATAAAAATGAAAGCTGGGGATTGTCGACTGCCATTGATCTGCATGCCTGTAACCCTGCTTTTATCAGGAGTGCAGAAAAGATAAAAGAGTTTACTATACAGCTTTGTGATCTCATTAAAGTAAAAAGATTTGGCGAATGTATTGTAGTGCATTTTGGAGAGCATGAACAAATAGCAGGTTATTCTCTTGTGCAGTTAATTGAAACATCTTTGGTGAGTGGTCATTTTGCAAACCTTACCAATCATGCTTATATCGATATCTTTTCCTGCAAGTATTATGATCCGGAACTTGCCATCAACTTTTGTAAAACATTCTTTGAAGCAGAAAATGTTCAATTTAATTATATACTTAGAAAATGATAGCACAAGACAATCCAAAAATAATACTGGAAAGAAACCATTTTTTTGGCAGGGGAGTATTTGCAAATGACGCAATTGCAAAAGATGAAATTATTGCTGTTTGGGATGGGGATGTGTATGAAGCCAGCAAAAATTCTGAATTGCCCAATGACGCACCGCTGATGGTAGCAGACCATGCTATCCAGTTTGATTATAATAAATGGCGTGATTCAAATGGTCTTGCCCGCTATATTAATCATAGCTGTGAGCCTAACTGCGGCATTAAAGGACTGTTTACAATTGTAGCCATGCGCAACATAAAAAAAGGTGAAGAGATTACCTGGGATTATGAAATGACGGAAAACAGTGATTGGGAAATGGATTGCCAGTGTGGTTGTGAAACTTGCAGGCAGACCATTAGAGCCTATAGGTTTTTACCGCCTTCTGTAAAATCAAAATACGAAAACTATACTTCTGATTGGCTGAAACAATAAAAACATTTGTTATGAACCAGCTTACAAAAATTATAATAGTTAGTGTTATGCTATTGGTGGTTACCATTGCAGGCGATTTCTGTGTTAAAAAAGCAGCAACGCTTAAACAGTATTCGGGTTGGCATTTGCTATTGGCAGGCGGTGCCATCAACTTTGCCTGTGCCATTGGTTGGTTCTGGATTTACAGAACGCAAAAGTTTCTAACTGTAGGGGGCATATTGTCTATTGGTTTGCTTGCATTATCAGTTGTGGTGTCACAAATGATTTTTAAAGAAAAAATAAACAACTGGGAAATATGCGGCCTTACACTCGGCCTTGTTTCTATGACGATTCTTTTGAAAAACGGAAATATGTAACCTGCCGGTTGAAGAACTATTCTAAAATAAATAGTATGAAGAAAATATTTTTACTTTTTATCTCAGTATATGCAATCAATAATAGTTATGCGCAACTCACCATTACTTCTGGCGCACAATTTGTTTTGGCAGGCAATGCACAGCTAACGCTTTCCAATATTGATTTAGTAAACAACGGAGGCCTTACAAGTGGTACTGGTTCTATCCTCTTTACCGGCAATGCAGTTAATAAAATTTCCGGTATTCAAAATATGGTGCTGTATGATCTGGGCATTGGAAAAACTTCCGGCTCAGTTCAATTGCAGGTGCCTGTTGCCGTTAGCCACCAGGTAAACTTTACTTTCGGGCTGTTAGATCTTAATGGTAACGATCTAAATCTTGGTACTACGGGTGCCCTTAATGGAGAACAAGAAACAAGTCATATCATTGGCAGCAATGGTGGCAATGTAGTGTATACTACCAGTCTTAATGCTCCTTCTTCCGCTAACCCTGGTAATCTTGGTTTACTCATTACTTCTTCGCAAAACCTGGGCAATACAATCATTCGCAGGGGGCATCAATCGCAAACCGGTGGCTCAGGCAATGGCAATTCTATATTGCGGTATTATGATATTACTCCGGCTGTAAACAATGGATTGAATGCCACACTACGCTTCAATTATCTTACTGCTGAATTGAATGCTCTTGATGAAAACACCTTGGAATTTTACCAGCAACAAAACGGTGCTAGCTGGAAATCGATTGGGTTTGATAGCAGGAATACAAGCAGCAATTATGTTGATAAAAATAATATTGCCAGTTTTAGTCGTTTCACCTTATCGTCTATCAACAATGCATTACCGGTACAGTTTATCTCCTTTACT
Organism: Chitinophagaceae bacterium; assembly: GCA_047602295.1. Lineage (GTDB taxonomy): Bacteria > Bacteroidota > Bacteroidia > Chitinophagales > Chitinophagaceae > JACMLD01. The sequence continues at coordinate 2,439,447 of JASGHP010000001.1, forward strand.
GCTGTGTGCAATGGCAGCAATGTTTTATTAAACTGGAAAACAGCCAGTGAACTAAACAGTGCTTATTATGCTGTGCAAAAAAGTACAGACGCTTTAGCCTGGGCAACTATAGGAAAACTGGCAGCTGCCGGTAATGCATCTGCTGAAAACAATTATTCCTTTACAGACAATACGGTTAATGGAAATAATTATTACCGTATTGCCGAATACGATGTGGATGGCAAAACAACACTCAGCAATATTGCAAGTGCAGGTTGCAATATGCAGGAGGCTTTTGCAATATGGCCCAATCCTGTAAGCAATACAATGTACATAAGGATAACAGTGCGCAATGCGTCTGAAGCTAATATTAAATTGTTTGACAGTAAAGGAGCTTTGGTAAAACAAAAGATCAATAGCCTGGCTAATGGCACCAACATGATTAGTATGGATGTGAAAGGAATTGCTGCAGGTTTATACTTTGTAAACGTAACGTATAATAACGGGCAGGCGCAATTGAAAAAAATTATGGTACAATAGAAGAATGGAGAATGTGATAAATGTGGAAATGCTTTAAATTCAAAATTTAAAAGTAAAAAACTTATTATGTGGATATCTTTGTCCTCTGTGAAATCTATTTTCTTCTCTCGATTAAATCACAGAGACAAGTTTTGATAATGCCCAGAATAAAATCTCATTTTGAACATCATTCATCTTCATCCTCATCATAATCGTCCTCGTCATCGTAGTCTTCAGTGCCAGAGCCGCCAAAAAACAATAATTCAAATAGTTTGGCTTTGTAATGCTCATGAAGATCGAACTCCTTTTGCTTGTCGTAAATTCTGGATAGATTAATATAAACCATCTGAAGCGTATAGGCATTCTTTTCTTCTTCCGCGGCAGCTTCTGCTTTTTTTAGATAATCAATGGCATTGGTCATATCTCCCTCCTGGTTATAATACAATGCAGCCATATCATTTAGTGCGGTGCCGTATGTAGGCTTTGCTTCAAGGGCTTTGGTATAGTAATCCAATGCACGGTAAAAATCATTTTGGTGTGCATAAGTCTGGCCAATCAAATGATCATAAAAATAGTGGTTGTCAGCATTCCTGCATGATTCTTTAGCTTTCTGGAAAGCAACTAATGCATCTTCATATTTTTCTTGCTGTGCCAGCGAGCGGCCAAGGCCCTCCCAAAAAACTTCGAATTCAGGGTCTATGGTACAGGCTTTATTAAACCATGCTTCAGCTTGTTGATATTCTTTTAATTCAAAATAGCACCACGCCATCTCTTCAATAGCTGTGTCATGCTCTGGTTCTAAATCATAAGCCCTTTGATAATGACTAATTGCTTCTTCAAGTTGCTTTTCAAATATCAGGATCCGTGCCACAGAAACCAGCGCTTCTGCTTTTTCATGTGGCTCTGCATCCTCCGGCACCAGGGCTGCATGCATTTTGCATTCTTCAGATTTATACAAACCACTATAGCAAAGCGCCAATTGCGAGTGATAATGTCCATCGCTTATTTTCTTTTGCTGCCACTCGCTTTTTTTGTATTCAATGGAGTCCAGGTAAAATTTATTTTGTGCTTCTTCTTCGGGGTCAACATGCTGTAGTTCGTATACCGTCATAAGATTTAGTTTTATCTTTTGAGGTTGTAACGTTGCCTTTTAAAAAAATAGTGCATGCCGCCTTCGGAACAGATATTACTACATAGTATTGCTTAAGTAAAAACTAAGTTGTAAGGATGGTAAATGTTATCAGCACTTGTTAGGGCAGGAATAACTCTTTGTTACGGAGACTTGTATTTGAATGTTGATGAGAACGTTAATGATAAGCGCAGGAAATTTTCACAGATTGAAGTTTCAGAAATTATTAAGGGCTATTGTAATAGCCCTTAATAAAATCATTAATCGTTCATTTGTATTTTCTAACAGAAGTATGAGAGCTCACAGCTAGTAGCTCGTAGCTTCTTCCTTACTTTTCTCTTATTGCTTTAAACTCGCTTCCATTATTCCATTTAGGCCATTGCTGGCTGTAAGCAAGGTCTTTGCCTAATGCAAATAACAATTGCAAATCTTCAACAGCACCACCGAGGTTCCAGGTATTGGCGTTGTACTCGTCCGCGGGGCGGTGATAATATTTCTCCGTGTATTCATCTTCACGCTGCCTTCCATATTCTTTTCCTTTTTCAACATGATCAGTTCCTGCGCTTATGGTAATAGAAGGTACACCCACTTTTGCAAAATTGAAATGGTCTGAACGAAAATAATGACCTGCTTCAGGGTGCAGCTCTGGTGCGATATAGCGATTTTGTTTTTTAAGCTCCGCCTCCAGCATATCTTCCAGCTCTGATTGTCCTTTGCCACCACTAATGCCCAGGTCTTTTGTTTTGCCAATAATATTTATCTCATCTATGTTAATGTTGGCAACAGTTTTTGCCAATGGATAAATCGGATTCTTGCCATAATACTCAGAACCCAGCAAACCCTGCTCTTCTGCAGTAACCGCTAAAAACACAATTGTTCTTTCCGGCTTTTCTTTTAGCGATTGAAATGCTTTAGCAATCTCTATAATAGAAATAACACCGCTGGCATTGTCAAGAGCGCCATTGTAAATAGAATCTCCTTTTTCATCTGGTTTGCCAATACCAAAATGATCCCAATGCGCTGTGTAAATAATGTATTCATCAGGATATTTTGTACCGGTAATTTTTGCAATCACGTTATGAGAAGTATTGAAGACTGCATTCACTTGTATGTTGGCAGAAATCTTTACAGACAAAGCTTCTCCTTTAAAACCACGCACATTAGCTTTTGTATAAAGCGTTGTATCCTTTCCACTAGCCTCCAGTATTTTCTTAGCTGCATCTGCACTTACCCAACCCAACAGCGGGCAATTATAAATTTTACTGTTTCTTGTATCTAAATGCAGTTTTGTTCCACCATTTGAGTTTTGCACAACATTAAATGGATAAGAAGCGGCTGCTGTGTTATGAATAATCAAACAACCTTTTGCTCCCTGTCTTGCAGCTTCTTCATATTTATATGTCCAACGGCCATAGTAAGTCATTTCTTTTCCTTTAAACAAACTGGTATCGCCAACAGTAAACCCAGGGTCGTTTACCATTACCATTACAATCTTTCCTTTTACATCCAACCCCGCATAATCATTCCAGTTTTTTTCTGGTGCCACTACGCCAAAGCCTGCAAACACTACATCGGCGTTGTTTATCACAACGGGTGTATCTGTTTGTTTGGTCCAGATAACATAGTCTGTTAAGTTTTGGAAAGCCACTTCTCCTTTAGCAGATTTCATTTTTAAAACGGGCGGCACAGCAGGTTTTATTTCTACCATGGGCACATCCTGCACATAACTATCGCCATTGCCTGGCGCAAGCCCTAAAGATTTAAACTGCGATTGTATATAATCAACCGCCCTTGTTTCGCCCAGCGTAAATGGTCTTCTGCCCTGGAAGGAATCTGAAGAGAAAAAAGCAATTTTAGCAGCCAGCGTATCTGCATTAATCGCAGCAGCACCTTCTGCATTATTGGTTGCAGCAGGATTTGTATTGCAGGCAGTAAAACAAATTAATAAAGAGGCAACAGTAAAATATACAGCAGCTTTCATGAAACTAAGTTTTTGTGAAAATAATCAAAAGTCAAAGGTCAAAATTCAAAAGTCAAAAAAATCAGCGGATTTGTCTTCATTAAAATCTTTAAAAAGTCAAAATTAAAAATTCAAAAATCAAAAAGGTTTAATGTTTTTCTTCATTCAAACCTTTAAACACCTTACACTTTTAAATAGTAAACGCATTAACCCCTGAAGGTTTTTACTTTTCACTTTTAAATTTTGAGTTATTATTGTTGAATTTGCCGATTGGCAGTAACAGGCACGGGATATAAAGAATTGGTGCTTCTGCTAACACCAATGCTGCCAGAGATAGAAAATGTTTTGGCATCATTTACATACATAAGACCGGCATGAAAACCAGAATAAACGCCCCATCCATTGGCATTGAAGCCCGGCGTCATCATGTAATTTTTGTTAGTGGCAGAAGTATTAAGCGGACGATTAAAATTGAAATATACCGGTGATACACTGGCGGCTGCAAATGCATACAGGTTATTATTCAGTTGACGATTCAACTGTATGCCTATTTGCCCGGGCATGTAAGCACTGTTGCCATTGCCATAGAATAAAAAACCTGCGCTCATACCTGCATAGGTGCTTACAGACCATTTCTTATGCACGTTATTGCTATCGCCCAATGCATGATAGTTATTGAATGCATTCAGCGGTGCATAATTCATCATTCCGTAAGGGTACAAACCGGATTGTGCCTTTACAGTAATGGAAGAAAAAATTAGCAATACAGGTATCAGGTAACGCATGGTGTACTGATTGTTTCATAAAAGTAAGCATTCCTGCCAATAAAAGAGAGGAGTTAACATTGCTGTTAAAAATGTATTAATAAGCGGCTTATCAAGGGCCTAAAATAGACTTGCCTTGCAACGGCATGGACAAAGATTTGTAACAGCGATTCTGTAAGGAAGTCAAGTTTTTGCTGGAGCTATAAAGTTGCTGCCATTTGAAACTTGACTGCCTTTGAAAGTGCATGCTACACTGGATGCTAAAGCTGAGAAAAGATCTACAGTACAAGGGAGTGACACAACGATGACGCACAGAGAACCAATGCTGGTCTGATAGAAATTAAGAAAGCAAAACCCCATGATGGTTTCCGGAATTCGTCGCGGAGTTTTTGGAGATGGTCGCCTTTTTATGTAGGCAGAAGGATTAGTAAATACCTTCAGACTGCTTAAAAATGATTGCTCATGAAACTATCTACAAAAATACCAGCGGTATTGCTGGTGTTTACTGCCAGCCTCGCTTCGGCGCAGGATTACCAACTGTCTTCTCCTGATAAAAAAATTGCGGTCACTGTTTCTGCTGCCGGCCAACTTAGCTGGTCTGCCAAATACAATGGCGAGCAAATTTTGCTACCAAGTTCTATTGCGCTCACACTGGCCGATGGAAAAATACTGGCGGATAAACCGTCTGTAAGCAAAGCCATTCCTTCGTCTGTGAAATCTGTTATTACTTCGCCAGTGCCGGTAAAGCAACGATTGATTCCGGAAGAATACAATCAACTGTTATTGCAATGCAAGGGAAATTATTCAATTGTTTTTCGTGCATACAATGATGGTATTGCATACCGGTTTGTGACTGCATTTGCAGACTCAGTAACTGTGGTAAACGAAAAAGCAGATTTTAATTTCCCTGATAATTACCAGACAGCATGGCCATATGACGAGCCATTTAGTTTTGGTGCCATGCGCCCCGCACCAGGTATACCGGCAGGTTTTGGTAGTGCCAATCCACCTGCAACAGGTGGTATGTTTGGGCCGCCACCTGCAGCAGCAAATACAAGTCGTGGTAACAATGCAGCACCTGGTGCACCAGCAGGACCACCACCGTCTTTTCCGCGAATGATACAAAATCCGTTCACCATTTCATACGAATATCTTTTTCGCGATAGTACACTGGCAGCGGTTAAAGACACTGTTGGCTTGCCATTGTATATGTCTACCGCAAAAGGTGTGAAACTGGTTTTAACAGAATCAGATTTATACGATTATCCAAATTTGTTTGCAGTGGGTACAGGCAAAAATTCTGTTACTGCAACGCTTCCTCCTTATGTATTGAAAGCGGGTGGTGGTATGGGGCCAATGAGTACGCCATCTGAAACTGCTAATTACATCGCACGCACCAATGGAAAAAGAAATTACCCCTGGCGTGCATTGATAATAAGCCCCGATGATAAGGGCCTGCTTGAAAATAAACTGGTGTATAAACTTGCTTCACCACCTGCTATTGCAACAGATTGGATAGAACCCGGACAAGTATCGTGGGAGTGGTGGCATGCCAGCAATTTGTTTGATGTGGATTTTAAAGCAGGCATTAATACGGCATCTTACAAATATTATATAGACTTTGCTGCCAAGTATGGCATCAAATACATTTTAATTGATGCTGGCTGGAGCAAAAACCCGCAGGTAGATATTCCTGCTATTACCAGTTATGGCAAGAGTAAAAATGTAGGTGTAATGCTGTGGATGTCGTGGACAGATTTAACAGCAGACATGCCCACGATACTGGATGAGTTTCAAACCTGGGGTGTTAAAGGTGTAAAGATGGATTATATGAACCGTGCAGATCAAAAAATGGTAAACATATTTGAAAGCGTTGCGCAGGAAACAGCAAAAAGGCATATGCTGATAGATTTTCATGGCGCTTACAAACCTGTTGGATTAAACCGCAAGTACCCCAACGTGGTAAACTATGAAGGTGTAAAGGGAATGGAACATAATAAACTCGGCAGCATGCGCATTACACCCAGTCATGATGTTACGCTTTTGTTTACCCGCATGGTGGCAGGCCCTATGGATTATACACCAGGCGCCATGCACAATGTTACCAGCGGTAATTTCAAAAATATTTCCTCAGAGCCTATGAGCCAGGGCACCCGTGCCCACCAGGCTGCTATGTATATAATGTATGATGCGCCTATACAAATGCTGGCAGACAACCCTGTATTGTACATGCGTGAAGATGCGTATACAAAATTCCTTACGCAAATACCTACTGTTTGGGATACCACTATTGGCATTGATGGAAAGATTGGTCAGTACGCAGTAATGGCCAGGAGGAATGGGCAACGTTGGTATCTGGGTGCTATGGGCGATTGGGGCACCCGCACTTTGGATGTAAAAACCGATTTTCTTACTGCGGGCAAGCGTTATAAAATAACTATTGTGGCAGATGGCATCAATGCAGACCATTATGCTTCTGATTATACCCTGCAATCAACTACTGTTACTGGTGGAGATGCAGTAAAGATAGCGCTGATGCCTGGTGGTGGCTATGCAGCTATTATTGAACCCGCCAACTAACCTGTTATAAATTCTTCACTGTTGTGTTGCAAGCCTGCAGTGATTTTTTGGTTCAGAAGCCTGTTGCGTAATTGCAACAGGCTTCTATATTATCGGCCTGTAATAAACAGTGAATAGCACAGAAAGAATTTTTTTCAGCCTGAATTTTCCCTTTTTCTTCTTTTTCATTTTCTCTTCATGTTGGGCGTGTAGGTTTGTTTTCGTAATCATTATTATAAAAACAAACAATCACCATTTATGAAAACGAACATCTTTTTTGCAGCAGCATTATTAATCAGCACAGCAGGTTTTTCTCAAACTAGCAATAGCGCCGTAAGCAACTCAACTTCTGCAAGCAGCAGTACTTCAGTAAACATCAGTGCAGCATCTACTGCATCTGCAAAAGCAGCACAAAAAGCGCATGCTGCCACAGAGGCAGTTGTAGCAGAAAAAGAGAAAGCACAAACAGCAACCACCAGCGCCATTGAGGCCAGCAAAGCAAAGGCAAAAACAACAACAGACGCTTCTGCCAGCGTTAACACAGATGGCAGCATAAAGGCCAGTTCTAAAGACAATAAAGTAAATGAGCAAGCGTCTTTACATAGTGAAACTACCGTATCTGGAAAAGCAGCTAAGGCAGAAGTGAAAAAAGTGTCTACCGATGCAGCCGTAACTGCTAAAACTAAGGTTAACAATACAGTGTCTACTGCTAACACAGTAAAAACCAACACTGTAAAAGCAGTGCAGCCTAAACCGGCAGCCATTAAAGTACAAAGCCAGATAAAGGCACAGGGAGCAATTAAAATTAAATAATCCGGTAAGCGGGCTGCCTCGTAAATAGGGGCAGCCTGTTTATTGTTTCAAGCATAAGCTATGGCAAACAATACTTTACAGCAGAAAAAAACAAAAATGCTACAAATGGCCGGGTGCCTGTTTTTTTTGTTGGCTATATCTTTTATATCAAGGGCTGGCACACCCGTAAATATGCCGGCGCCTGTTACCGATACGCTGCCGCCGTCTAATAGCACTGGTGCTACGCCAGCGGTAACTGCTACGGGCACAAATGCTGCTACAACGGTTACAAATGCTGCCGATGCGGTTATTAAAGAGGTGCCAAAGAGCAAAAAACAGGTAAAACCGATAGCTGTAAACACCATAGCGGTGCCGGCATCAGGCATTGTTAAGCCAAAGATTACGGTTAAACCGATTATCAAAATTCATTAATCTACCCCCCCCCTTATGAAACATATTATCTTACTAGCTGCTATGAGCCTGGTTGTATGTTCCGTTTCTGCGCAAACAGATACTACAGCCGCGGCAACGGACAGTGTACCTCCGGCAAAGAATACGTTTACTGTTGGTACCAGTTATGCCAATACTGCTAACTATTACGGACAGAAAACTGCCGAGCCGCTTCCTTATATAGCAGTTGCTGCCACTTATAAATTAAAAGGTGGACTTTATTTTTCAGGGTTAGCATATCGTCTTTTTAAAGACACTGCCAATACCGTATCTGCCGGCAGCGTGGGCATTGGTTATGCATTCAATCTTAGCAAGCGTTGGTCTGCAGACATTAGTTATAACCATAGTTTCTATCCAAAGTACTCACCTTTTTTGCAGGCATCTAATCCAGACAATGCCAGCGCAACACTTGCATACGATAACTGGCTTAACACAAAGCTTACCATTGATTATGCTTTTGGCAATACAAATGATGGATTTGCTACATTAGGTACGGGTAAAGAAATAAGGCTGGGCAGTTTCAGCACAAAAGATCTTATCACCTTTTCGCCTTCAGTAGATGTGGTGGCAGGCACTCAGCATTTTTACCAGACTTATTTAACAGAGAAGCATATACGCGATAGCATTGTGGCAGCTGTGCTGGGCCCTATATTCGGGCAACCTTCTGGTGGCAACACCAGTACCAGCAAAACAGTTGTTACTACAGAGTTTGCTGTATTGTCTTACAATTTAAAATGTCCTTTGGCATACAACCGCACACATTATATGTTGGAACTGGCCTATCAATTGTCTGTATTAAGCAACAAAGCACAAAGCAATCCGGGCAAAGCCAATTCATTTTTTAGTGCAAGTTTTTATTATCAATTCTAACGCTGTATGAATGTACTGATAGTTGAAGACGAAAGAACCATGGCATTGGAAATGGAAGCATTTCTAAAGAAAGCATTTTACCGATGCGACCTGGCACATACTGCCCGCAAAGCAAACGAATTGCTGGACAACCAGCCTTATAGTTTTATTTTATTGGATTTGGGATTGCCAGACCAGGATGGACTGAATGTGTTGGCCGAAGCAAAGCGCAAATGCCCGGATGCATCTTTTATTATACTTACTGCCCGTGGAAAGGTGGAAGACCGCATTAAAGGATTGGATATGGGTGCCGATGATTATTTGCCCAAACCTTTTTCTTTATTGGAGTTGCAATCGAGGATGCAGGCCATAGCCCGCCGCAAAGCGGGGCTGAATGATGCACGTGTTGCGCTGGGCGATTTTATGGTAGACCTGGTAAAGCGTACCATTTATTTCAACGAACAGGAAGTGGAACTCTCCAAAAAAGAATTTGATGTGCTTAGTTATATGCTGCTGCACCGCAACCGCCCGCTTACACGCCTGCAATTGAGTGAACATATTTGGGGAAGCTTTGCAGACGATGATTACGATTCTAATTATATAGACGTGCATATAAAAAATATCCGCAAAAAATTAAGTGTGCATGCGCCGGTAGAATGGTTGCAAACCTTACGCGGCATTGGGTATAAAATAAAAGTATAGGGTGTGAAGCTCCTCAGTAAACTTACCCTTTATATCACCCTTTCTAAAACAGCCATTGTAGTGCTGTTTATTTTGTTATTACCTGCATTGGTAAATAATCTTGCATTTCGCTACACCAATTATTCTTTAAATGAACAAAAGAAAAAAGTAATCAATACGATTAATAAGAATGGCATTGATTATTATTTTCAGGGAGATTCCAGCTACGGTAGTTATACCATGCTGAAAGAAGAATACATTTCTTTGGATGCGGCACCTGCCAGTTTTGTGCACGATACCATTGAGACAGCACAACGTATTGTGGAAAGCGATACACTTACTTACCGGGTGCTTACTTATCAACTGCAATACAAAGGAAAAAAATACCAACTGGAGATTGGTCGTACTCTTGAAGCCATTAACCAGTTTAACAGGCCACTGCAACGTGTGGCATTGTATGTATTGGTAGGATTGATTGCATTTACACTCATCATAGACTTGTTGTTTACAAGAGTATTGCTTCGCCCGCTGGGAGCTATTATACGCACTAAGTTAACAGGACGAAAATTTCCATTTACACAATCTATGGGGAAGGTGAAAACTTCTACCAGCGATTTTGCTTCACTGGATAATGCCCTAATAGAATTGATGCAACAGGTGCGGGAAGCATTTGAGAAGGAGCGGGAGTTTACCTCTAACGCATCTCATGAGCTGATGACGCCCATTGGCATTTTGCGCAATAAAATGGAAAACCTGCTGGTAAGCATAGAAGATGAATCAGCACAGGAAAAAATAGGTGGCATGATGCAGACGCTTAACCGGCTTACCAAGATTGTAAATTCATTATTGCTGATTTCACGCATAGACAATGATCAGTACAATAAAAATGATACAGTAGTAGCTACTGAACTTTTTAAAGAACTGCACCAGGAACTGGAAGACCGTATGGAGGCAAAGAATATTGTGTACACTGCAAGCATACCAACGGGCTTGCAATTTACAGGCGTTAACCACGATCTTTTATTTCAGTTGTTTTATAACCTGGTCAACAATGCCATTCGCTACAATAAACCCGGCGGCAGCATACACATCAGCGCTTCAATGACAAATAATAATGCCTGCAGTGTGCAGATAAAAGACAGCGGTATAGGCATTGCCCCGGATGCGCTTGCTCATATCTTTGATCGGTTTAAAAAATCCGGCAGCGATAGTGAGAGCTTTGGCATCGGCCTTTCTATTGTAAAAAGCATTGCTAGTTATCACCAGTTAAACATTGCTGTAGACTCTACACCGGGAGAGGGTACTGTGTTTACAGTGATATTTCCGGAAGGGGACAGTGCCCGAAGAGTTTAACTATGAATATCCCGGACTGTTAGCGTGATTGTTTTTGCATACCTTTAATTTATCCATTATTTAAATTTATGCTGGAACCGCTTTTTAATTTTCTATCACTGTTTCAAAAGCTTTCAATACCAGACAGAGAATTGATTGCTAAAAACGTAAGTTTTAAAACAGTAAAAGAAAGCGAAGTCTTATTGAAAGAAGGAAGAACTGCAAGAGAAATGTTCTTTATTTGTGATGGGGTCTTAAAAATTGTTCATTCTGACGACAAGGGAGATGATGTAATCCATTATTTTCTTAGAGAAAATCAATTTTGTACTATTTTAAAAAGCTTCACTGAAGATATACCTTCCAAAGATCGCATCCAGGCAGCCTGTGACACGACTGTAATAGTTTTTGAAAAAAATAAATTGTATGCACTTTACAAGGCATTGCCATTTTTTCAAAATTTATTGAATAAGATTATCCAACAAAGCCTGGTGGATAAAATTGAAATAACAAATAGCTACCTGGGGAAGGATGCCAGCACACGCTATCAGAAATTTATCATCAGTCAATCTGATATTGCATTAAGGGTTTCGCAGACAGATATAGCTTCTTATCTTGGTATTACAAAGCAATCATTAAGCCGTATAAGAAAACAGTTTAATGAAAATGCTTTTTAACATTTGGTAACTGTATACAGGATATGCCATTCTACTTTTGTGGTTTAAACAAAAGAAATATGAAAATGGCAGAACGCTTAAAAGGTAAGACGGTAATAATTATTGGTGGCAGTGCAGGTATTGGTTTAGCCACAGCTCAATTAGCTGCTTCTAATGGTGCGCATGTAATCATTGTTTCCAGCGATCAGCAACGTATAGACAAAGCTTTAGCATCATTGCCGGCAGATGCTATGGGTTATGCAGTAAATGTTACAAATGAAATGTCCATTAAATCGTTTTTTGAAACAATAGGGAAATTTGATCATTTGGTTTTTACGGCTGGCGAAAATCTGATACTTGGTAATGTGGCTGATACTGCAATTGATACAGCACGCAATTATTTTAATATTCGCTACTGGGGCGCATTTATTGCAGTGAAATATGCAGCATCATTTATTAATTCAAACGGGTCTATTGTATTAACTAGCGGAATAGCTAGCAATCGTCCCAATAAAGGATGGGCATTAGGCGCAAGTATTTGTGCTGCAATGGAAGGCTTTGCAAGAGCAATGGCAATGGAACTAGCTCCGGTAAGAGTAAATATTGTATCGCCTGGTGTAATTAAAACGGAGCTTTGGAACAACATGACGGATAACGATAAAGAAGCTATGTATGCAAACATCGGGAAAGCATTACCAGTGAAACGTGTAGGAGAAGCAGCGGATGCAGCGAAAACCTATGTGTATTTAATGGAACAGGAATACTGTACAGGGCAAACGCTTATAGTAGATGGCGGCAATTCTTTGGTGTAACAAAATGAAAGTATAGAAACATATAAAGTGCTGTAAAAGGAAGTGTAAACTTAATCGCATTTCCTTTTTTCGTATTAAAACCAGTAGGATTTGGATATGGCTTCTGCCTGTTGTTATAAAATGAAAGTGGTAAATTCGAAACTAATTTGCTCCTTGCATTAATTATTTACAACAACCGCATGAAGAATATACTAACAACAACCATCTCCTTTTTATACGCCATCAATGTATTTAGTCAGGCGAAGGATAATAATTTGAACATTACACCACTTACCGGCAATTTCTATATTTATACAACTTATAGTTTATACCAGGGTGGTAAAACACCTGCCAATGGCATGTACCTGGTAACTGATAAAGGTGTTGTTTTGTTTGATACACCCTGGGACACCACGCAATTTCAACCATTGATAGATAGCATACAACAGCGGCATCATAAAAGAGTAACGGTATGTATCTCCACACATTTTCACGCAGACAGAACAGCAGGATTAGAATATTATCGGCAACTGGGCATTAAAACATACACCACGAGGCGTACAGATGAACTGAGCAGGAAAAACAATATGAAGAGGGCGGAATTTTTAATAGACAAGGATACAGTTTTTTCAGTAGGGCAGTATTCATTTCAAACTTATTACCCGGGTGAAGGACATACCGCAGATAATATTGTCATCTGGTTTCCCAAAGAAAAAATATTGTACGGAGCTTGTTTAATAAAGAGTGTAGAAAATAATACACTGGGTTTCTTGGGCGATGCAAATAAAATCGCTTATGCATCCACTATCAGGAATGTGCAGCAAAAATGCAGGCAACCAAAATACATTATTGTTGGGCACGATGATTGGAGTAGTCTGCAATCATTGGCGCATACACTTACCATGGCTGAGCAATTAAAAAAAGAAAATCAACCCACAGCAAAGTGAAACAAAACTGATGTAAGCAATGCGCAGTTAAAAAGAGATTGAACAAAATCATTCATTAAAACCAATTGGCATGAGCAAAATAATTGCAGCAATGAATATGACATTGGATGGCTTCTGCGATCATACATCTATGAATGCAGATGAAGAAATACATCAGCATTATAATGACTTGCTACGCAATGCAGGCACACTGGTGTATGGAAGAACAACTTACCAGTTGATGGAAGATTATTGGCCTGGGTTGGTAAAAAATCCATCGGGTAATAAACCTATGGATGATTTTGCAGTGCTGATAGATAATATTTCAAAGATTGTTTTTTCTACCACACTAAAGGAAGTTAGCTGGAAGAATTCAGTGCTAAAGAATAAAATCAACCGGGAAGAGATGTTGTCACTAAAACAAACCGGCAATGGATTGAACAAAGATATACTGGTGGGAAGTCCTGGTATGATTGCAACCTTTACCAATCTTCATTTAATAGACGAATACCAGATTAGTGTACATCCGGTGATAGTAGGAAAGGGATTGATTTTATTTAAAAATATTCAGGAAAGGGTAGAGCTAAAACTTATCAAAACAAAAACGTTTGCCTGTGGCGCGGTTACATTTTATTACGAAACTTTGTCTGAACCCTGATTTACTTGATTGAAGGATTATCATGACGTTTGCGTCGAAAAAGTCCTTCAATCTTGTAATCCTTCAATCATGGTTCAGACCTTATTAATTTATTATTGTGTACCCTTTTAAACTCAAGACTCTTGGCGCCAAAGTTTATTAAAAGACCAATCTCCATTTTATAAGCTTCAAGATAGTTGATAGCCTGTGCCAAATGAACATCCTCTAAATGTAATAATGCCTTCAATTCTACCATTATTTTACCCTCTACAAAGAAATCAACCCGCCGTGTTCCTAGTTGTTCTTCCCTGTAGAAAATTGGCATTTCCATTTCACGTGCAAATGTTAGCCCTGCAATTCTCATTTCTATATCTAATGCTCGCTGATAAATAACTTCCTGGAATCCGTTTCCCAATTGCTTATGAACTTCCAACGAGCAGCCAATTATTTTCCTGGTTAATTCTTCATATATCATTGCAAGTAAGTTTGGTTAGAACTATAATCCTCTTGATTGATAGTGAAGAGTAATGGTTGCATTCTAAATTAATCTTTGTCTGAACCATGATTTACTTGATTCAAGGATTGTCATGACGTTAGCGTCGAAAAAGCTTCTTCGATCCTTTCATCCTTCAATCATGGTTCAGAAAATAGCGTCGAAAAAGTCCTTCAATCCTATAATCCTTTAATCATGGTTCAGACAATAGCGTCGAAAAAGCTCCTTCAATCCTATAATCCTTTAATCATGGTTCAGACCCCTGCAGCTTCCCCTTCGCCCAAGCTATTATTAAATTGTTCTCATCTGCGGCCAATGCTTTTTTGTATTCCATACGCACTACTTCACGCCAATGATGGTCTGTTGTATTTACATCAGGAAACAATGCATTGTATTCTTCTCTTGTAGTGCTAATGATTCTTCCATACTTCATGGTCTTGTTTATGTTAGTTTCATTTACAAGGCTAAGATCTGTGTAATCGGTAAGTGGAGTATTTACATGCACGGTAATACCATCTTTAAATATATAAGGAGTTCCATCTTCAAAAACAACGCCCAATACTGGAAATTGTCCATTAGAAGCTTTGTTGATTTCTGTAATCAATAACATGGAATTTTTATAATCGCATTTGCCGGTTATTGTAAAACAGGTGGTAATAACCCAGGTGGCAATCTTTTTTGCATCTGCATCTGCCAGCCACACTCTTGCAAGATGCCCTGTCTCATCTTTGTATTCGTATAAAGAAACCAAAACACCTTCCCAGTTTTTTAAAGTATCAGCCGTAGCAATTAGCTTTCCCTCCATATACCTTCCCTTAAGAATAGAACTTTCAACCCGCTTTGCAATAATAGGCAAACTGTCTTGCAGCAATGCTGCTTTAGTGGGCGACAATATAAGTCAGCAGAGAACAAGCATAACAAGAGCAAGGAATGTAATGATTTCATAAGTACTAATGTAATTACTTTGTCTGAACCGTGATTCACATGATTGAAGGATTGTCATGACGTTTGCTTCGAGAAAGTCCTTCAATCTCATAATCCTTTAATCAAGGTGTCAGACACCCATGGTTCAGAAATTTGTCTTTATATTTACCTCTCAAAGAAAAAATCACCAAATGCAACTATCTAAATTGTCTTATTTCACTGTAGTCATAGCGGCTGGCTTTGCTATGGGCTGCGGCGGCAGTACATCTACAGAAACAAAAGATGCAAAAGCAGCAACAGATACGGCTTATGTTAATCCGAATCCTAAAGGATTGGAAAAACAAAAGCCGAATTCACCAACGTACAAACCCGCTTTTGCAGGACAAACAAGAATTGATTCTGTAATAACCACCACGCCGTACAACGCAGAAAAAATTGATACAGGCATGAAAAGGCCCTGGGGAATTACCGTATTGCCAGACGGCCGTTTGCTGATTACGATGAAGCCCGGTTACATGGAAATTCACAGCGCAAATGGGGCACTTGTAAAAAAGATTGAAGGGCTTCCTAAAGTAGACGACGATAACCAGGGTGGCTTGCTGGATGTGGCACTTGACCCTGATTTCAGCAAAAACAATATCATCTATTGGTCTTATGCAGAGCTTTACCAAACGGGCAACCTAACTGCTGTGGCCAAAGGAAAATTAAATGAAGCTGCTGGTAAGGTAGAAAATCCAAAAGTTATCTTCAGGGCTTTGCCTGCATTGGATAGCACTAAGTTTCATTTCGGATCAAGATTGGTGTTTGATAAAGATGGTAACCTTTTTGTAAGCGCCGGCGAAAGATCAATATTAAAAGGGAGAGCACAAGCGCAATTGTTATCTGCAGGATTGGGCAAGGTGTTTAAAATTACCAAAGAAGGAAAACCTGCACCGGGCAATCCGTTTTTAAATACACCCAATGCAATGCCGGAGATATATAGTTATGGTCACCGCAATCCGCAGGGGTTGGATATAAATCCTGTTACCGGTGAATTGTGGGAAGCAGAATTTGGTCCGCGTGGTGGTGATGAAATAAACCGTGTATTGCCTGGCAAAAATTATGGCTGGCCTGTAATTACCTATGGCGAAGAATATAGCGGCAAGAAGATTGGAGATTCTATTCAACAGAAAGAAGGCATGGAGCAACCAGTATATTATTGGGACCCTGTAACATCTCCCAGTGGTATTTGCTTCTATAAAGGAAATACTATTCCTGAATGGGAAAACAATCTTTTTGTAAGCGGACTTAGCAGTATGCACATTGTTCGCCTGGTAATTAAAGACAATAAGGTAACCGGTGAAGAATGGTTGCTGGGTGATAAGAAAGAACGCTTCCGCGATATTGCTTTTACCAATGGTATGCTGTACGCTATTACTGATAATGGCAATTTGTATAAGATAAGCAAGAAGTAATTAGTAATTAAGAATTAGTAATTAATAATTGATGTCCGTGATTGTTTTAGACAGTCACGGACATTTTATTTTGATCATGATTTACCTGATTGAAGGACATTAGCTAAAAAGATCCTGTCCATCCTTTAATCCTATAAATCCTGGTTCAGACAAAGATGCGAAGCAAAAAAACTAACAGCTTTCTTCATCGAAGCAAAAGGGCTAGTAGCTCGCAGCTAATAGCTCGCAGCTTTCCTTTCCTCCTTTAATCCTATAAATCCTGGTTCAGACAAAGATGCGAAGCAAAAAAACTAACAGCTTTCTTCATCGAAGCAAAAGAGCTAGTAGCTCGCAGCTAATAGCTCGCAGCTTTCATTTCCTCCTTTAATCAAGGTCAAGGTCCAAAAATGCGCAATCGGTTGCATATGGGCTTGTGTTATATTTTCAATATTTTTATTTACTAACGATGTTGCCGTTGTCTGCTAAAACCGGCAAAACAGACTAAACCAAAACCAACCATCATGCAAGAAGTGGCTAAAATAAAAGCCGGGGATGTGGAAGCGTTTAAGGAAGTTTTTTATACCCATAGCCAAAAGCTGTATTCCTACCTGTACAGCAAAACCAAATCTGATTACCTTACCAATGAAGTGGTTCAACTATCTTTTATCAAGCTTTGGAAAAGCAGGCACCTGCTAAATGAAGAATTGAAATTGTCTACACAGATTTTCCAGATTGCCAAGACTACCATGATTGATGAATTGCGCAAAGAAGAAAGATATAAAGTGAAATTGAAACAGTGGGTAACCGGCGACAATCTCTTTAAACATGAAGATGGTTATAGCCCAATTGATGCCTATGATACGAATAATACATTGCAGCGGGCTATTGAAGAATTGCCACCCGTACGCAGAAAGGTTTTTCAACTAGGCAAAATAGAGGACATGAGTTACCGCGAAATATCGGAAGACCTGTCAATCTCTGTTAAAACAGTAGACAAGCACATGCAACTGGCTTTGCGTTCTATTAAACCCGTGCTGAAGCTGAGTATGTGGATTGCCATTGCTGGTATTAGCCAATCGTTCTATTTTCATTAATATTGCAGGGTGCGTGATGCGCCATTAATTATAGTGTGAGTGATACAACAACTGATTAATAAATATTTTCACCAGCAAAACCCCGGAGCGCAGCAAGAAGAATTGGCAAGCCAATTTCAACTGCAGGCTTCGGAAACGGATATTGATTTCTCTGAATCGGAGTGGGATGATATGCCCGCTGCAAAACTGGAGAGAACAGATAAAGCAGAAGCCTTTCTTAACGGAATAGTGCAGGAAGAAGAAACTTCATCCAATAGAATATTGCCAATGCGCAGATGGCTGGTAGCAGCCTCTGTAATATTACTGGCAGGAATTGGTGCGCTTTATTTATTTAGCACTTCCAGTAAGCCAGGCGATGCAGCAAGCAAAGCACCCATTGCTGTTGCAGCCGCAAAACCTGTCGTTCACAACATCACCCAAAAAAATACACTCAGCAGGCCCATGAATTTTCAACTGCCGGATGGATTTATGGTGGCGTTATCTCCTAATAGCGAAATCAGTTACCTGCCACAGTTGGAAGAAAACAAACGTGATATTTACCTGGAAGGTGAAGCGGTGTTTACAGTGGCACACGATGCGCAACGACCTTTCTCTGTGTATTGCAAAGAGGTGCAGACAACTGCATTGGGCACCAAATTCAAAGTATCTGCATTAAAAGACAGTAGCCGCGTTGCTGTTTTTTTACTGGAAGGAAAAATATTGGTAAGGTCAACAGTTGCTACGGCATACAACGGTCCCAAATATTATTTGCTGCCGGGCAATGAAATTGAATACAACCGCATCAACAGCAGGTTTACTTTAAATGCAGGCAATATTAGCAGCGCCACTGTTGCAAAAGTAACCATTGCCAACCCCGAGGCCAGCAGCGAAGAAGCAACGGCTGATGCGCATATACAGGTAAATGCCGAGAAGAAGTTTATAAAGTTTAATGATGTTGGCATGGCCAAAGTACTGAATGTAATTGCCAATAAATACGGCGTCAGCATTGCTTATCCTACAGAGCGTATCAACGATATCCGCTTTGTGGGCACCGTTAATGAACACGACGCCGTACAAACCATATTATACAACATCACTTCCATCAACAATCTTGAATTGATTGCCGATACCGCTCATAAGAAATACACCATCCGCTAATTGCTGTTTTTGATCAGCCTGCCTTAAAAAAATATTTTATTTCCGTTACGGGATCATTGTTCAGGCAAACGTATTACCTGTATTAGTCAACCTTTTTCAAGCTTTCTGCATTATATGACAAAACGAAACTGCTGTTATTTATGGGCACCTGCTTTTTTGCTGGCCCTGCTATTGTCGCTGTCTTCTTACGGGCAGACCGGCGGTAGCGCAACCGGTATGGTAAATGATGAAAACAATCATGCTTTGGCTGGCGTAAATGTGCAAGCCATGGTAAAAGACAAAGTGATTAAGAACGCCATCACAGATAGTCTTGGCAAGTTCAGTTTTCATGGCCTTAAAGCCGGCGATTACAATTTTCTTTTCAGCCATGTTAGTTATCAGTCGCAAACGGTAACCGGCTACAACCTGAAAGACGGACAAACCATTTCCATGCTTGTATCGCTGGTAAGCACTGCCAATAGTTTAGCAGATGTGGTGGTGGTAGGTTTTGGTACACAAAAGAAACTGGATGTAACAGGTTCCGTTACCACTTTAAAAATGAGTGAAGTGTTGGGCGACAGGCCTGTAATAAACCTTGGTGCCGCATTGCAGGGTACTGTGCCGGGTTTGTTTGTATCTGGCAATAACCAGGTAGGCCAATCTAAAAGTTTGCAGATACGCGGTGCATTTACAGTAGGTACTGCCAACTCTGATGGTTCTTATGGCGCTGCAGTTCCTCCATTGGTTTTAATTGATAACGTGCCGGGAGATATTAATATGCTTAACCCCGATGATATTGAAACAGTATCTGTATTGAAAGATGCTGCATCTACAGCAATCTATGGTGCACGTGGTGCTTACGGTGTTGTTTTAATTACTACCAAGAAACCAAAATCAGGTGCAAGAACAACCATCAATTACAATAACAATATTTCTTCTCAGCATGCCATTAACCTGCCTAAGCAATCATCGCTTACAGATTATTTCAGGATATACAAAGAAGCAGGCTATGGTGCTACCTATTGGGCAGATGGACAAAACATAGACAACTGGCTGGGTTATTTGGATCAATACAAAAAAGATCCCAAATCATTAACTATAGTAGGAGATGGCATTTATAAAGCACCCGATGGTAAAGCGTATTATTTAAGAGAAAGGGATCCTTATGCGCAAATAGTGGAGAACAGCCTCATGCAATCGCACAACTTTTCTATTGCCGGTGCTTCAGATAAAATTCGTTATCGCATTTCCACAGGGCTTACTTCGCAGGATGGCCCCATTGTTATGAACAAAGACAAGTTTAACCGTTATAACCTTTCCAGTTTTATTTCTGCAGATGTTACATCCTGGTTTACACAGGAAGCAGATATGATGTATGCTTCCACCAAAAGAACATTGCCTGGTAATGAAACAGGTGGGCAGTTTACACTTCGGTTATTGTCTTATACACCTGAAGGTGTTATCCCTGCAAGCGTATATGGGCTTGGCGCAGATTATCCAATCAATACTCCACTAAACACTATTAAGTATGGTGGATTGCCAACTACCAATACTGCTACGCCACGCATTTTTACAAAATCCATCATCAAACCTTTCAAAGGTTTTGAAGCTGTTTTGGAATACACCTACAACAAGTCTGACGTACGGTACGATTATTATACCGGCAAGCAGGCTTATACCAGCATACAAAAGAGCGTAAGCCTTTTTCCCAGTGTGGATGTGTACACGAAAGATCACAACTTTACCAACTACAGCGCCATCAATGCATACGGCAGTTATACAAAAAGTTTAGGCCAGCATAATTTTAAAGTAATGGCGGGCTTTAATAAAGAATCCAGTTATTATGAAGATTTGAATGTGCAGGTAAAGCAACAAACATCTACAGCAGTGCCTTCGTTAGGTGGTGCTACAGGAGATAAAGTAACCACAGACAGTTATGTTGAGTACGCCATTACCGGTGGATTTTTTCGTTTAAACTACAACTACAAAAATAAATACCTGCTGGAAGCCAATGGCCGATATGATGGTTCTTCCAAATTTCCTGATGGACACCGTTATGGATTTTTCCCTTCTGTTTCTGCAGGCTGGAACCTTAATAAAGAATCATTCTTAAAAAGTGCCACCTGGTTGAATGAATTAAAACTGCGTGCTTCATGGGGTAGTATAGGCAATCAGAATATTGATGCATATAAATACAATCCTACTATGTCTGTTGGGCCGTGGACAGCAAGTGCTACCAATTGGTTAAACAATGGACAGCAGGTAACCATCATTGGCATGCCTGCATTGGTGAGTGCTAATTTCACCTGGGAAACGGTTAAGTCTAGTAACATCGGTTTGGACTTTGCCGTGCTGAAATCTCACCTCTTAGGTTCTTTCGAATGGTATCAACGCAATACCAATGGTATGCTGGCACCGGGTTTTCAATTGCCGGGTGTTGTAGGTACAGGGGCTCCTTTTCAAAATACTGCGGATATGCGTGTGCGGGGATGGGAGCTGACACTTAACTGGCGGGATAAGATTGGAAACGTAGCATACAGGATTGGTGTAAACCTTACTGATTATAATTCTGTCATTACCGGTTACAACAACGTAAATAAAATATTAGGTACCGGCACACAGGCATATTACACTGGCCAGAAACTGGGAGAGATATGGGGATACCAGGCAAATGGTTTTTACACAGTAGATGATTTTGTAAACACTACCGGTTGGCAATTGAAACCAGGCGTAACAGCTATACAAGGATACAATACCATACTGCGCCCCGGAGATTTAAAATTTAAAAACTTAAGCGATGCAGATGGTACTACCAATACCATTACACAAGGTGGCAACACTGCCAACGACCCCGGCGATAGAAAAATAATTGGTAACACAACACCGCGCTACCAATACGGGGCAACATTAGGTGTCAGCTATAAAGGTTTTGATCTTTCCGGCATGTTGCAGGGAGTTGCCAAAAGAGATTACTGGCTGGGCAGCGCTGCTTACTTTCCTTTTACAGGCAACGATTTGTTTACACCGGTATTTTACAACCAGTTGAATTACTGGAAACCAAAAGATGCAGCAGGCGGAGATTATTCAGCAGCCAACCCCAATGCCACATTGCCGCGTGTATATAATATTAATGGCTCTACTGCGCCAGGCTCCAATACAAGAATTTCAGACAAATATCTTTCCAGTGCTGCGTATATGCGTATTAAAAACGTAACGCTGTCGTATAGTGTGCCCGGTGCATGGTTAAGGCAGGTGCATTTATCTGCCTGCAGAATTTTTGTAAGTGTAGAAAACCTGGCCACATTCTCTTCGCTTCCAAAAGGATACGATCCGGAAACACTTGGCTGGACATACCCGGCTTATCGCACCACTTCATTTGGCCTTAGCCTGACACTTTAATTTTAAAAAAGTAACCAGCAATGAAAAAGACAATACTATATACAATACTTGCAAGTACTTTTTTGGTTTCCTGCAGTAAAGACTTTTTGGATAAAACACCCAAGACAAGTCTTACAGAGCAAACTGCATTTCTCTCGTACGATAACTTTCAGCAATTCATGTGGCCATGCTATGGTATGTTTTCAGACAATACTATTGGTACATCTTTAAACAGCACGGGCATGAACTCTACTTATGTGTCTGATGTATATGCAGGATATCTTGGTTTCCGGGGCAGCCAGAATCCCTATCAAAACCAAACAATTGTTCCAGCCACATCCGGCAATGGCTGGGATTTCTCTTATATACGCAGGGTAAACATCATGCTTTCTCATATAAACGATGGTGTGCTGAAGGGCGATGAAATTACACACTGGAAAGCGGTAGCGTATTTCTTTCATGCTTTCTGGTATATGGAACTCATCAACCGGTTTGGTGATGTGCCCTGGATTGATAAAGTTTTAAACGATACAACCTCTTCTGTAAATCTTGGGCCGCGTGTAGCAAGAAAAACAGTTGCAGACAGTGTGTTGGCCCGTTTGGTTTGGGCAGAGGCTAATATTGATAAGAAGAGTGATGGCGCCAATACTATTAATGGTGATGTGGTGCGTGCAGTTATTTCCCGCTTTGCATTACGTGAAGGAACATGGCGCAAATACCACGGCATGACAGACTATGACAAATACTTCGCTGCCTGTGTGCAATATTCAGAACCGCTGATGAGCAAGTACACCACGTTATATGCGGGTACAGACAAAAACACTTCCAATACATTAGTACCGGCAGCAGGTTATGGAGAGTTGTGGACAACACCCAGCCTGAAAGGAGTACCCGGCATTATTTTATACAAAGAACAGGTATACCCGCTTACAGCATCACGGTTTTCAGATTACGAACATATTAATGCATCTACTGCGGAAATGCCCAAAACAACGGTAGACATGTATTTGTGCAAAGACGGTAAAACCATCAGCAATTCTGCCATGTATGCAGGCGATAAAGGAGCTTATGCTACTTTCAGAAACCGCGATCCGCGTTTGTACCATACTGTGCAACCACCTTTCCGCGTATTGGATAAATCTGCAGCCGGTGGAGTAGTGGTGGCTGGTTTGCCTGCAGATGGCAACTGGAAGTTTACAACAGATCCGCAGGATCGTGAATACATAGATATCATGGGTGCCAACAATACACAGGGAAGTTCTGTACCGGTTGGCGGAGACATTACCCGTGGCATGAAACGCCTGCCAACGCAAAACTGGGGCAACTCTACTTTAAACTTTAGCCCGCATCTTGAATCTGCCAATGGTGGTGTTGCCTTCCAGGTTTCTAATACAGGTTTCTTTATGTGGAAGTTCTTTGCTACGTGGGAGCAAAACGGAAATGATGCCACCAGCAATTCAGACTTTCCTATTTTTAAAATAGAAGAAGTATTGCTGAACTATGCAGAGTGCAAATGGGAGCTTGGACAATTTGATCAATCCATTGCAGATAAAACAATCAATAAATTACGGGCACGTGCTGGCGTAGCAAATATGACGGTGTCTGCTATTGATGCTTCTTTCGATCCTAATCGTGGTACAGACGATGCTGGTGTAAAAATAGATCCTGTTTTGTGGGAGATTCGTCGTGAGCGTATGGTAGAACTAATGGGTGAAGGTTTTGGCTTTTATGATGTACGCAGGTGGAACTGTGCCAAATGGTATGTAAACCGCCAGTATTATGGCATGTGGTTGCCCGTTGCCACCACAACTCCTGAAAACAATTATTTAACAGCTTACCAGGTAATAGATGCACCCGGTGCTACGCCCAGGAAAAATGGACAACCAGGATATTTGTATCGCTATCCCGATCCGCTAAGCAATGCAGTAGGTTGGAAAGATCAATATTACTTGTATTGCATACCAACAGATCAATTGTTGCTAAATCCTAATCTTGGTCCTAATAATACAGGTTGGCCAACACCAACTAAGTAAGATACCTGTAAATTAAGTTAGGGTGGGTCGCTCTTTTGCGCAGTTTTGGTTCGCATGAGCGGTTCACCCTAACATAACTAAATAGATAGAGAAGTAGGACGCCGGCAGCAGTAACACAGATTGATCATTGTTGTGTCACTCACTTGTACCGTATATCATGATTCAGCCGTAGTATCCTGTGCAGCATGCTGCTTCTAAGGAACTCAGGTTTTAAATGGCAGCAACTTTATAGTTCATGCACAAACTTGACTTCTGTGTGAATCGCTGATAGAAATGTGGAGCAGCGTATCGCACCGTTGATTAGTATTTTGTGCAGTATGCTTTTTCTAAGGAAGTCAAGTTTTAAATTGTAGCAACTTTATAGTTCATTCACAAACTTGACTTCCTTTTGAATCGCTGATAAAAAAATAGAGACAGTCATCGTACCATGTTCCGTAGGAACATTTGATGGGTAGAATTTAATAAATAAGCCAATTGCGTGCCGTAGGTACGCCTGGTGCAAACGCGAAGAGCGAACACCAATCGTTCCTATGGAAAGAAAAACATCATGCAGGTTTATTAATTTCACAGTCATCAAAATAATTCTCAGCCCTGGTGCGTGTCCCACGCACCAACTGCGCTGATAGCCAGAACGTCTATTAATTATGTCATTATGAAGAAAAAATTGTTTTTATTATTGTTTAGTGCGTCAAGCCTGTTGTCTTATGCCCAGCAGCAATCAACAAAGCCGAATATTATTTTTATACTGGCAGATGATCTGGGCTATGGAGATATTACGCCTTACGGACAAACAAAGATCAAAACACCCAACCTGGAGAAACTTACCAGTGAGGGAATGAAGTTTACGCAATTCTATGCAGGCACTTCTGTATGTGCGCCTTCACGTGCATCATTAATGACGGGGCTGCATACCGGTCATACGTATATACGCGGCAACAAAGAAATTATTCCCGAAGGGCAGGAGCCGCTTCCTGATAATGCATATACATTGGGCGAACTGTTGCACCAGGCGGGTTATACATCCGGTGTGTTTGGCAAATGGGGACTTGGCCCTGTAAGCAGTTCGGGTGATCCATTAAAACATGGCTTTGATGCTTTCTATGGAACCAATTGTCAATCGCTGGCGCATCGTTATTATCCAACGCATTTGTGGGACAATGAAACAAGGGTTGATCTGCCAGGCAATAACGATCTTGCTCAGCCAACAACGTATGCGCCTGAATTGATACAACAAAAAGCATTACAGTTTATAGAGAACAACAAAGCAAAACCTTTTGCATTGTTTCTTACCTATACATTGCCGCATGCAGAATTGCTGGTGCCGGATGATAGCATCTTCAACCTGTATAAAAATACATTCCCGGAAAAACCTTATAAGGGAAACGACTACGGACCAATGGCAAACAAAGGCGGGTACACTTCGCAGTTATATCCGCATGCAACTTTTGCAGCCATGGTTACACGGCTTGATAAATATGTGGGTGAAGTAATGAGCAAACTAAAAGCATTGGGCATTGATGATAACACACTGGTTATTTTTACCAGCGACAATGGCCCGCACCTGGAAGGTGGTGCAGATCCGGAATTTTTTAATAGCGGTGGTGGACTGCGCGGACATAAAAGAGATTTATATGAAGGCGGTATGCGTGAACCTTTTATTGCAAGATGGCCGGGAAAAATAAAAGCAGGCTCTACGAATGATTATGCAGGTGCTTTTTGGGATGTGATGCCCACGTTTGCAGCCATTACAGGAGCGCAGTTGCAAAAACCTACAGATGGCATTTCTTTTTTGCCAACGCTAACAGGCAAAAAGCAAAAGCAGCATGATTATCTCTATTGGGAGTTTCATGAAAACGGTGGCACACAAGCTATACGAAAAGGCAAATGGAAAATCATTCGACTAAATGTATTTGATGCCAGCAAGACAACTGTAGAATTATATGATCTCTCAACAGATTCTGAAAGAACAAAACAATCTTGCTGCCACACAACCCAAACTGGTAAAAGAGTTATTGCAATTAATGGATGCATCGCATGTTGAATCAACTGTATTCCCCTTCATGACCAAAAGAAAATAAGTTCGTTAGTTCGTTAGTTCGGAATTCACTAGTTCGCAGTTCGTAGTTCGCAGTTCGTCGTTCGATAGTTCGAAGTTCATTAGTTCGGAGTTCTTTAGTTCGCAGTTCGTCGAAGCAAAAGGGCTCATAGCTCGCAGCTCATAGCTCACAGCTTTCCTCGTCGAAGCAAACGTCATGAAAATCGTTCAATCCTATAAATCATGGTTCAGACAAAGAATCGAAGCAAAAGAACTAGCAGCTAGTAGCTCACAGCTAGCAGCTTTCTTCGAAGCAAACGTCATGAAAATCCTTTAATCCTATAAATCATGGTTCAGACAAAGAATCGAAGCAAAAGAGCTAATAGCTCGCAGCTCATAGCTCACAGCTTTCCTCGTCGAAGCAAACGTCATGAAAATCCTTTAATCCTATAAATCATGGTTCAGACAAAATAGCGAAGCAAAAGAGCTAGTAGCTAGAAGCTCATAGCTCACAGCCTTCCTCATCGAAGCAAAAGGGCTAGCAGCTTGCAGCTAAAAGCTAGCGGCTTTCCTCTTCGAAGCAAAAGAACTAGCAGCTAGTAGCTAACAGCTTGTAGCTTCACGCTTTCAACGTATCTTTCCCCAAAGCGGCACCATGCGTTACCTGATTGTCTATTTACTGTTATTCTTTTGTTTTGTTACTGAAGCCATTGCTCAACCTGTAGAAACCGGTGTTTCTTATGCACTGGCCATGAAGCGCAAAGAATTAATCAAACATCCTGTCTATACTATTTCATTTCATATTCCCGCAGAGAAAACAGAATCCATTACCGGTTATGAAACCATTTCTTTTGATCTGGGTACAATCACCGACAGCCTGCAAATAGATTTTAAACAAGATGCTGCACATGTAAAACTGGTGCGGGCAAATGGTAAAGACTGCCCCGTTGTATTGCACAATGAACATCTATTGATTGCACCTGCACTGCTGCACAATGGAAACAATAACATTACCATAGATTTTATTGCCGGCAATGAATCGCTCAATCGCAACAACGATTATCTCTATGCGCTTTTTGTCCCCGACAGGGCTCGCACTGTTTTTCCTTGTTTCGATCAGCCCAACCTGAAAGCAGTATTTAATTTATCGCTTACCGTGCCTGCAAGCTGGCAGGTGCTGGCCAATGCATCCGTAAAAGATTCTTTACCCGCTGCCACCACTACGCTGTATCATTTCAATGCCAGCGATACATTGCCCACATATCTCTTTTCATTTACAGCAGGAAAATATACAGTGGCCAATCAATCCAACATGCGTTTCTTATACAGGGAAACGGACACTGCTAAGATTCGTTTAAGTGTAGATTCTATATTTCAATCGCACAGGGATGCCATTGCTTTTTTAGAAGAATGGACAGGCATTCGTTTTCCTTTTCAGAAAATTGGTTTTGTAGCAATCCCTGCTTTCCAGTTTGGTGGAATGGAACATCCGGGCGAAGTGCAATACAATGCACCGGGCTTGTTCCTGGATGCAGGTGCAACAAAAGATCAGCATATAGCAAGAAATAGTGTCATCTCTCACGAGACTGCACACATGTGGTTTGGAGATATGGTAACCATGCAGTGGTTTAATGATGTGTGGATGAAAGAAGTGTTTGCCAATTTTATGGCAGATAAGGTAGCGGAGAAATTAATGGGCAGCGAAACGTTTAACCAGAAGTTTTTGCTGGATCATACACCCGCTGCTTATGGCGTTGACAGAACACCCGGTGCAAATCCTATTCGGCAGCAATTAGACAACCTGCGCGAAGCCGGCACCATGTATGGCAATATCATTTATCATAAAGCACCTGTTATGATGCGACAGCTTGAACTGTTGATGGGCAAAGATGCTTTCAGGAAGGGCATACAGGAATATCTTAATCGTTACCGCTACAGCAATGCCAATTGGGACGATCTTATTGCTATACTGGCAAAATATACCAGTGCAGATTTAATCAGTTGGAATAAAGTGTGGGCTTACCGTCCCGGCAGGCCCGTGTTTCAATACAAGTTGAATAAAGGAAAAATAACCATTACGCAAAACCAGGAGCGTTGGGACGCCGCCATATGGCCACAGCAGTTTGATATTGCTTTGGTATATGCAGATACGGTTGAAATCGTTCCTGTAAATATGAACAGTGCCAGCATAAGCCTTCCATTAAAAAAAGCGCCGGACTACATGGTGTTTAATGCAGGCGGCCAGGGCTATGGACTGTTTCCTGCTGTTGTCAACAAGAAAGTATATGCGTTGAAAAGTCCACTACAAAGAGCGGCTGCTTATATAAATGCTTATGAAAATATGCTGGCCGCTAATGGCATTAAACCAGCAGCGCTGCTCGATTTTTTTAAAGAAGGCCTTACGCTGGAAACAAATGAACTGAACCTGCGATTGATTGCAGGCTATGCCGGAAATATATTCTGGACATTCCTGAAACCCGAAGAAAGAAAAATGATTGCGCCAATGCTGGAGCCTGTATTGTGGACAGCCATTGACAAACAATCATCCGCAGGCAATAAGAAAATATTGTTTCAATGCTGCCTGAATATCTATAGCAGCAAGGACGCGAATAGTAAATTTTATACCATCTGGCAAACGCAACAGGCACCCGCTGGCGTTATTCTTACTGAAGACGATTACATTGCCATTGCCACCACGCTGGCCATTAAAACAGATACCGTCAATCATATAATAGAACAGCAACTAACCCGCATCAGCAATGCAGATAGAAAGGCAAGGCTGCAGTTTATTGCACCAGCACTATCCATAGATTCTACCACAAGAGATAATTTTTTTGAAAGCCTGAAAGAAATTGCCAACCGCAGAAAAGAAGCATGGGTAAGCAGTGCATTGTCGTACATGAACCATCCACTGCGACAAAAAACATTTATAAAACATTTACCCGAAACTCTTGACATGCTGGAAGAGATACAACAAACCGGCGATATCTTTTTTCCGCAGAATTGGTTAGGATCTATTTTTGGTAATTACCAATCTGCCGCCGCCTGGCAGGTGGTAGATAATTTTCTGCAGCAACACCCCGCCTACAATCCCAAATTGAAGGCAAAGATTTTACAAACCACGGATAATTTGTATCGGGCCGTTTTCATCACCGGTTCCCATTAAACGTATCACCCACCCATTTCGACGGGTTGTTGATGATGTATTGTTTAATGCGTACATATTCCGTTTCATTGCGTATAATATGGTCGTGGTAATTGGGTTGAAAAAAATGGTTGTGCCGATTGTATTTGGGAATGGGTAATTTATGATGATCAATATAATCATCAATTTTTGAATTCACCGCCGATTTGAATCCCGCCATGAATGATGAAATGGATTTGGGTGATCGCGGTAGAGACGCACGGCCGTGCGTCTGTACGATGCCGGCGCCATCCCCCGCAATGGCCGCGCCATTCCCCGCGATGCCATTCCCCGCCGCGGGCGGATCCCCCGCCGGATTATCAATCACCACAATCGCATGCAAATGATTCGGCATAATAATATATTCATCCAAAAACAATTCGTTTCTGATATCAAATGATTTCAACCATTGTTCATTCACAATGATTCCGAAATCGGATAATTGTAGATACGCACGGCCGTGCGTATCTACGGCCGGGAACCGGCCGTCCGTATGAACGGGGCCGGCCGAATCAATGGGGCCGGCGGCCGAAATCCGGCCCAAATTGCATTCCCGGTTTTGGGTTACCATGGTAATAAAATACATGGCATCTGATGCATAATCCCAATTGGGTCTGCGATGTGATGCAATCCGATATTTATTCCTAAAATGTGTATCCGACATAGGCAAACAATCTTACACCTATAAATATACAGCGCTATTACATCGCCGCATTGCCGCGGTATTTATATATGTTATTGTAATGTGTTGGTGCAGGTGTAAACGAAAGAGGATATTGATACTGAAAGAACGAAAAACAAAAAAAGACCGCTATATTTAATCCCCGGAGAAATAATAACACTAACAACAACCACACATGAAATACATACTGTTTTTAGTAATGATAATCAACCTGCATTGTTTGGCACAAAATTATACGGCGCAACTGGCGGCACATCGCAAAGCCTATGCAGCAGAATTTCTGAAAGACAAAGATGCGCCGCTGAAAGAAGAAGATTTGAAATGGCTGCGCTTTTACGCTGCCGACAGCACTTACCGCGTTACCGCAAAAGCCGAGATCTTAGCAGCTAGTCCCAATTTTACGATACCAACCTATACCGGTGCCGGTAGCGAATACACCCGCTATGCCGTGTTGCATTTTACACTAAAAGGCAAACCCATCACGCTAACGGTGTACAAAAGCATAGCGCTGTCTAAAAACCCGGAGTATGCCAATTATTTGTTCCTGCCATTTACAGATAATACCAATGGCACCACCACCTATGCAGGCGGACGATATATCGATCTGAAAACAGAAGACTTTACCAGCAGTCAGGTGGTGATTGATTTTAATAAAGCCTACAATCCCTATTGTGCATATGGTGCAGGCTATAACTGTCCAAAGCCGCCAGACGAAAACAAACTGGATATAAAATTAGAAGCAGGAGAGAAGATCTTTGGAAGAGCAATAAAACATTAAGATGAGTATCCCGGGCCGATGAGATATTATGAGGTAACAAATTAAATGCAGGCAGAAGATATGAGTGCTACAATATAAAATTGCTTGCTGTTTAGTAACCGACACAGCAACCCGGTTTGCCAACACCCCATACCAGCGCCGGTGCGGAGAAGCACCCCCATAATCATTTACCAGGCAGCGCGGAATAGTACAACGAAAAGGGTATTTGCAAAAACCTGCCATTGCAATAAGTTTGGATCCCCAAACATTCTTTTATGAAACTATTACTACTACTTGCAGTGCTCTGCGGCACACCCGGTTTTGTAAAAAGCCAGATAAAAGTATTTATTGTAAGACATGCAGACAGGGCTGGCAATGCAGATGATCTTACCCCCGCCGGCGTGGCCCGGGCAGAAGAATTGAAACATGTGTTGGGCCTGGCCAAAGTGCAGCGCATATTCTCTACTAATACTATACGCACCACCAAAACAGCGCAGCCCCTGGCCACTTTAATGGGCCTGCCGGTAAATATTTATGCTACAGCACCCGCAGTTGCTGCGCTCATAAAAGGCAACCCGGCCATAAAAGCCAATTTTATTGTAGGACATTCAGACACGGTGGATGATCTTATAAAAGCTTGTGGATGCACCCCGCCGCCGGCCATAACACCCGCCATGCCAACAACACAGTACGATAATTTATTTGTGCTGGTTTTGCGCAAACCCTGTGTAGGCAAAGTATATACCTGCGAGTTAACACACCTGCGCTATAGCGCTATTACGCCCTAGTATAAATGGAAGATAACACCTTTAAAATTTCGTTCGCACTGATTTCATTATATTCAAGACTGATTTGACTTTAGCATTTCACAAATTAACTCTAAGTAAGATTCGTATATTAAATCCTGCGTGGCTTTCCTTTGATCAGCAAAAGCCTGGTGTTCTATTACCCAGTTGATAAGAGAGGAAGGCACAAACTGATTGAGTTTTTTGATTTTGATAGATTCTTTTATAGCAATCCAATTGCCAGCTTTAATATTGTCAAGATTTTCTCTTTCAAGCGCATCAAACTCATCAATGCAGGTAAAAGGAGAAATGATGCAAGATTCACAATGGTACGGCATATCTCCAAACCCATCATATTTAATATTATTAACTGCCAGTATTTCAGCAAAAGGAGTTATTGGGATAATCGATAACCTTCTTTTCGAATACTGATTCAACTTCGCTTTTAAATGAAGACGTTTACGTGTGTCTTGATTAACTGTCACTATTGTACCCTTCTTTTTTCCTTTTTTTAGGATCTTTATCGTCATGTCACATTTATCTTCTGTTTTAAATGTTTTGTATTCCACCATTTCGAAATCCCCCATCCTTAAAAAAGCAAACAAATAATTTTGGTCGGCGATCACAGTGCCGCTATAAACAGGATTTTCTTTCATGAGAAGCATCCATGTGTTGTTAGTATCTTTTGACTTTGGTTCCCTACCAGTTAAATATTCCCTTGAAATCAGATAAAAAGTATTTTCCTGGAGAAAGGAATAAAAGCTAACTTCTTGCGAATCATAACTAAAAGCTTCATCACTAGTCAATTTAAATTCATTATAAATATTTTTATTGTTATTCAAGCCCAGGCCAAACATAACGCCCGTCAATTCCATGTTAAAATATTCGGATGCAATTTCTCGTAAATTGTTAGGAGATAGTCCATATCGTTTTTCAAAAAGTTCAATACTTTTTTGAACTGCGGTTGGGAGGAGTTCGTTTAAAAGAGCTGCCTCAAGCTTTTCCTTCGTTTTATCAATTAATTTATCCCTGCTAATATTTAAGACCTTATCCGATTCTGGACTTTGCAGGTTCCAGCTAACAATACAATAGTGTGTTTTGTAAAAAGGTGGAAGTTTGACATCAATGGGGATATCCCTCACTGAATAATAGCCTGACTTGCTACCAGACAAATAATTTCTCAACTGCCTTCTATTAGTAAAATTATTAAATACCAAATTCAGATCAGAATCCAACAATCAGCTTCTCTGAGAACCGGAAAGAATGAGGGTAAGGAGTATTTTCATACATACTATACATTATCTTCTCGTCTCTTCCGCTTTCAATCGGCTCAAGAAAATCCCATTTGCTATTATTTCTTTTTTTAGCTTCAGAAATTAAAACATCTACTTCAAACATATTGACGTTTAGCGGTTTGATAAGACCCAATTCGTTTTCGATATAAGCACGCATCTTGTGCATGTAAACACCGCCAAAATTATCCGTAAAAAAATCATAATTGTCAATCACAGCGGTATTAAAAGTATTACTGAAAATTTCGTCAAATGTTTCATTGGCTATTTTAATAGATACCGTTGTACCTCTGTCCATGTTTAAGTTGTCATTCACTATTCTACTATACTCCCCATTTTTGGCTGACTGAAAAACAATTTCTTTACCAGGTTCGTCATGGGTTTTTGTACATACCGTAAAAGATGGCGTTAACAAAAACAAGGACTGCAGGCCAATCCCAAACGCACCCGTCGGCCGCATCCAATAAGGCATGGACTCCCGAAACTTGTGGTATTCTTTATCATTGCTTCTGCTTTCACCAACCTGCTGGGTCATTCTAAGTAAATCGCTTTCTGAAATACCCGTACCCCTATCCGTAATTTGAATCAATACATGTTTTTTTTTCTCATCATACCAATTTATTGATAAATCTACCTGAAACCCTTCCAATAACTGTGCTGGCAAATCAGAAGGGAAAATGATAGCTTTAATAATGTCGTCGTGACTTGCATCTTTAGGTAAATCAAGGTGTTCGCGAATAAAGAAATCATACACCCCAAGTTGTATCGTTTTCCACAATTGAATTTTTGAAGCATCAATCGCGTTTTGAACTAACTCGCGCAGAAATACAAATTCAGCATTGTCATATATCGCTGACCCTTCAAACATTTCAAATACTTTTTTATTTGAAATAGCGAAACGCAGGTTTAAGAACTGGTCTTTAGGTATGTTACTTTTAAAAAGAACTTTTAACTTATCCCTTGATATTGTAGGCGGCATACCTAAGGAATTCTCCGGAGCTATTTTTGACCATTCTCTAGACTGATTCTCGACTTCAAGTTTGAGCCAGTCAAACCATTCACGAGCAACGCGGTAGACTTCATCTGTTTTACAATCCACGGTTGCTTCAATGGAATATGGTGAAATCAGTAAATGTTTAGTTGATGCATGTTTCTCACTATGCAATGCCGACACATGCGGTAAAGCAGAGCCATAGACTTTTTCATTAAATACATTGAATCTTTTGTCATCAATATCAAGTAGGTCTCCCAATCTAAGCATGCAAGCAACAAATCTCGGGTGCATTTTGTCGCTGGCAAAACCATCTGACTGATATTCAAGGCTGTCAAGTACGCTGTAAAAATCAATTCCGTGTGAATAGGCGATATCACCAAGGCAATTGGCAAATCTGCCTGGCACACCCGTAAGATTAAAATTATCTACCAATTTGTTAAATACAGTGTCCTTCCCCTTGATCATATCGCTGCTTCTTTGAGGATGTGTCCTGCGAAAAAAATCGGCTGTAATAAGTATGACTGCTCTTCGTATATCAAGAGATGCATTTCTTTTATTAGTGGTAGTTGGGATTATTGCATTCTGAATCTCTAATAAAAGCTCAGCAGCACTTTTTAAATCCTTATCATTTGAGCTTCTTGCTATATTGGAAAGATAGTCCTGAAAAGATTCCTCAAGCCATTTTTCTTCGATAGCATTATTAAAAACAATCATCCCGAGATCATGAGTATATGCTGCCATGAGTAGCATCCAGGTATCAGTCGGAGAGAGCGACTTTATTCTTGATTCTCCAAGGAACGATTCAATATTCTTTATAATCGTGTCTGAATGGCTTTTTTCATGAAGGCTATAGTGAGGAAAATTAAAGGCAATTGCACTTTGAGCTAAGGGCAACTGCTTTTTATTAAGTTTCCAAATGGCATTCAGTATTTCGAATTGAGCATTTTCATTGATTGTTGATTCCAAGTGTTTTTCGAGTGTATACATTTGACGAGCGTTTAGAATTTTTCGAGGTAAAGTATTTTGCCTTGATTGTATAATGGCCATTTGCGCTTTAAATATATTGTAATTTCCACAAATGGGAAAACGTCTCCGTGTCAGCCTTTACGCAGTTGCGAAAACACTGCAAAAGCACAATAAAACCTAGGATTGTGCATTATATAGGGGATACCCTCAATCCAATAGTATGAAAAAGCTCCTAATTTTTACACTTCTTTTCATTGTTTTAAAGGAAAACTTGGATGCGCAATCGCTGACAGATAATAAGGTCGTTATTGTTTCGTGTAAAGATGGGGATCTTTACATTGATGGCGCTTTGGTTGGAAAAATCGAAGCCGAGGATGCTAAACAGCAGCTTCTATCCAATGGTGAACATTACTTGCAGGTAAAGACGGCAACAGAAAAATTTAATCTAACAGCAAAAATAGATCAGAATACGAGGGACATTATACGGATCGGATGTGGAGTTGCAACTTCTGCCGAACCAGCACCGGTGGAAGCTCCCAAGGCAATATTATTATTTGAAAAGCAATTAAATCTTGGTGGAACTTTAACTGGTGAAGTTCAACAAAATATTGTGGCACTTGATGAAGGTGACAATATGTTACTTACTTGTGCAGTATTGAATAAAAAAGGCAGCGCTAATATAGCTATTAGAGAATACTTCAGTGGAAGCGAAATATTTAGAAAAGAAGGATTTAATTCTATCGATCAACAAAGTATAAGCGTCACAACAAAGGGTATTTATATTATCTCAGTCACCACAGGCGCCATTTTCGGAAAAGATATAAAACTTTCGGTTGCCAGGGTGCCATCACCTAAAAGTAGTCCGAATTTCAAGACTAGTGTCAGAAAATACTATGATACAACACAAACAGAAGTATTGTCAAATACAGTAATGGTTCATTCATTAGGTAACATGTCTGGTAATAGAACATTCATGAAAATTCCGCTTCCTCCTAATACAACATACTGGGTCTACTGGATTGGGGTAGGTCAAGACGCGAGAGCTAAAATGAAAGATTTTGCAACGAAGCTTGCTAATATTGCAGGCTCTTTGAGTGCAAATCCATTAGTAGCATATGGCATGAAACTTATTCCAGAGTTACCAATGTTAAATGGTAAATCAAATATTTCTTATCGTTTTATGGACACGCAGAACCTGAACCTTTTCCAAAGTAATCATCAATTTGCTCCTTTCAATTGCAACTATGCTGACAATATAACAGCCAGCTACTCACTTATAAATGGCAATTACAAAGATTTGAATATTGGCCTGGTGAATTCAAGCTCGTTTATTGGAACAGAAGTGGACGTAAAAGTTGTTGCTTTTAGCGTAAAAGCTAAATTGGCAATGGAAGATTAACGATTCAAAGTTGGCCTATTTCATAAATGATTGTAGTTTCATTAGGTTCGTGAGAGTAATTATTTGTTAGTTTGATTAATAAACAAAACCATAAACCTTTTTACAATCAATAGTAATGTTAATAGAAATTCAATCAAAAGGAAAAAACATACTCCATTGGTTAAATACAAATAGATGTCTTTAATAAGAAAATATTTTTTCCATTCTTTTATAATGGAAATAAAATTTTGAGGATATAATTGGGTACATAAGACGAAAAATAAGCTCAAGATGCTCAAAACTATTGAAAAACCTATATTAATAAACAGGTAGTTGGTTAAGTCTATTCTAGCGATGATTTTTCGTTTGTCTTCCGCTTTAACTTGATCCAAATTTACTTTTTGATTTTCTTGAATGAGATTTAATACCATAGTCAAAAGGGTAAAAAGTAATCCCGTAAAGATTGATAAAGATGTCAAAGCAATATTTACATAGTCTTTATTGAAACGAAATCCTGCGATGCTGAATAAAATGGATAGTGTAACAGGAGTGAAAATGAATACTATTTTATCAGAGAATGGAAAGACAAGCTTATTGTGGAACTGTTTTTTTTCATAATGATGAAACGTGGAAATGTGTTGAGATATAATTGTGCTAATCTCAATTTTGTCAAATAGCTTAGTCAGTAGCCTCATACGTATGGAATTAAATCGTTTCTCAATATGTCTAAAGTCTCTTTCATTATGTCTTCGAAATCTGGAAGTTTAGTTTCAGTATTAATTTTTACTTTTTCTGTGACATCATAAGCTGCAGAAAAATCTGATGGTTTAGATACATTCATTATCCGTTTTCTGCCCGCAATAATAACATCTGCATAAGCTTCATTAAATTCAAATCCATCAATTTTTACACTCTCGATAAAAGATGCGTCATCGTATTTAAGTTTTTCCTTTATATTCCAAAATCCCTTTTTTGCTTTAATTGATAACTCCATTTCATATAAATTATTTGCTTGATTATCTCCGGAAATAACGGATTCAGCATTTTTAAGAAGTCCGTGTTTTACGAAACGTATTTTATTAATAAATCCATCTTTAACTTGTTTCTCAAATAACGATGCTATAGAAAGGGTGTTAAAGCGAACTACTGTTTTATCAGATTTTAGTTTTATGAATTCCGAAAAACACTCCTCAAAAACTTCTTTAAATCCGTATTGACGATAGCTTTGAGCTATAAATATCATATTTTTTGGCGCATCCTTATTTAAATAAATAGCAAATAAATATGGCAGGCAATGATATTGATCCTTCGAAATTGTGCCGATTGTTTTAACCTGACTTCCGGCTAGCTCGTCTATTGATGTCTGAGGGCCGTTGTGCCCTTTCATAATTACTCCTATAAAGATATTTTCATCTGCAGTTGCAGGCATTAATATTTTTTTTAAGTATAAGATTCTATCACGATTTTTATTTTTGAAAACTGTATTTGAATCTACACATTTAATAAACTCTTGCATAATGGGCATCAGTTCTTTTTCTCCAAAAATTGAAAGTATATCTTTCTCGACGGCTTTATTGCGCTCTGAAAATCGTATTTTATAACAATTAAGACAGATCGATATCGATTCTTTAGTAAGTTCTTGCATTCTTCGATAATTTAATTTGTAAAGAAATATTTAAGAAGATAGGTGTGCTATTTTTCGTCTTGTTTCAAAATTTGAAGGTAATTGTGGATGTGAACCACTCCGCATTAGCGCAGCATCAGTCATATCTCTGGCAATCTGTTCGGGTTTGGGGTTCATTGGCAAGGGAATCTCAGCCAAGTTAATAAAAAGAAACATATTAAATGGGAAATGTAATTAAATACCCTTAGTCTTCTATAGCATCTTCACGCAATCTCCCCAAACGCCCTTGTGGAAGGTATCATTTCTGCCGGGCTGTCTCGTCAGGCATATTGTATAATGTTCCCTTGATTAAGACAAATCAATTCACGCTGCTTCTCAATCTGTCTTTACGCGGAGTATACTAACACACGCACATTGCTGCACTTATTATCTAAAAACATATTCGTTTCGGAATAAAAATGATCTGATATTTATTTCTCTGATTAGTTTTTCTTCCTATTTCTCTGCCAGGCATTATCTCATAAGCTTGTTCTAGCCGTACCATTTTATTTACTCTACTACTACTATCTACCTGAATTATGAGCTACTATAATTCTGTAAGTATGCTATTGTGTAATCGTCTCAATATTTACTCAATAATAAAAACCTACATCATGAAAAGGAAAATTTTATTACCTGTGTCATTATTATTTTTTGTAGGCCTCATTATTTTAATGTCCTGCAAAAAAGAAAGCGATCAATCATTTAACATCCCGGCAATTAATGATCCTGTCATTCAAAATTTAACCGCATCTGAAACATTTAAGAGGCACGCTTCATTTGTTCAGTCTATCGGGAACATAGCCTACAATGAAATTTCTTATAGCACAATTAAAACTGGAAATGCTGATTCTACTTTACTCTTTATTGTACCTGTATATAATGAAGGAAAACTAGTTGGCAATGTTGAAATGGTAGACTTGAAAAACACCAGCTTACTCCCAAACAAGGACACTTATGGAATAAATTATGTGAATTTGAGTAAATTCGATATGAAGACAAAAACCGGCTATGTAGAAATGATTGACTTAAACTATGATAACTTTTTGCATTCAAAAATTACTGTTTCTAATAACAGAATTTTGTCGTGGGTAGCAACGGGGCTATCAAGTTCTTTAAAAGAGAAGTATAAAAATCTTAGGGTAGTGGCTTCTCGCACAACTTCTAACTCATCGCGAACAGCAGGTTCAGCTTTATTAAGTCCTACAGATCCGGTAACTGAGCTTCCGAATATTTACACATTGTGCGATCAAAATGGGGATCACAACATTTCATTTGCTGAATGTTATAAGTGCGCCTCAGATGCAATTACGGCGGATGGATTTTCAAATTTTGTGTGCGATTTGCCAATTGCCGGATGGGCTGCCTGTTGGGTTTCTAAAACTGCTGCTTGTGTATACGTTTCAGCAAAGTATGATGCACTTCCACCAACAACTCCACCTTATCAGCAGGTTCCTCATACGGATGATGGCGACGTTGTGCAAACTGGCAATTAAATTTTACAACTAAAATGTTACAATATGGAAGACATAGTTGTTTATTTTCTTTTTTTCCTGTTCCTGGTAATTTGGGCAATTACTATTTATAGTATCTATAGAAATAATTTATTGTCGAAAAGAGAAAAAGCAAACCTGGTATTTATAAATGTCGTGTTACCCATTGCCGGTTCTTTTATTTATTACTTTTTTCTAAAAAACAAGGAAAAGCAATAGCAATCAGAAGTTGTTACTGAAATCTGTAAGTAAATGAACGCGCCACGGTTTGTTCTTGAAGCGGCATAGTGCTGGCAAGAATAACCGTGGCACGTTGGCTTCAGGAAATTTCATCTATAGGTTTGCATGTAGTCGTAACGCGAAAGACACGAATACACTCGGCAGAACAAGCACCCCTTCTTATTATATAGCCTAACCTTCCCTCCCTCAAACCAATCCCTCCCCAATAAAAGAGTACCCCTCCCTCACATAAAAGAAACACATAAAAACAGCACCCGGATTTGCGCCCAAAAAGTGCAGGAGTTGATGAAGGGAAGGAAAGACCTGATTAAAATAGTGCGGAAATCGAAGAAGGGAAGGGGGAAATCAAAGAAGGGAAGGGAGAAATTGAAGAAGGGAAGGAGGAAATTAAAGAAGGGAAGGGGGAAATTGAAGAATGGAAGGAGGAAATTATAGAAGGGAGGGGAGAAATTGAAGAAGGGAAGGGAGGAATTCACGCATTCCGGGGAGGATTTTTGCCAGGCAGGCGCAAAGCACTAAGTGTTTGCGCCATTGTTTTTATGGAACGCTGCGTAAATGCGTTTGCGTAGCATATTCATTTTTGCCGGCAGAGGCCTGTTGATACAACCTTGTGGCTACAACCTGCCATCATATAATGGACAAGAATTATTTATTAAATTAATCACGTACACTATGTTTAAAATTGATTTTGATTACAGGAAAGGCAGCGCTGCCACAAAAGAACTGAGAGCTGTCAGCGTATTGCAAAACATGAAAGACAATGCGTTCTTTCCGGATCAGCCTGCACTTGTGATGGCAGACCTTGCGAAGCTGCAACAGCAATTCAGCCAGTCGCGTGTTGACGCAGAAAATCGCGATAGGCAAAAATCGGCTGTTAAAAACAATGTGGCCAAAGAATTGGTAAAATGCCTGGACGCTGTGGCAAAGTATGTTACCGATAAAGCCAATGGCGATGATGCCATCCTGCTGTCTGCTGGTTTTAAAATTACATCTGATTCCGCTGCTGATTTTGGGCCTATTGAAAACTTTAAAGTTAGAAATGGCAAAAACAGCGGCGAAGTAATTGTTAGCTGCAAAGCTGTAGAAGGTGCAGACTCCTATGTTTTTCATTATGCTGTTGTAACAGCCGATGGCGTATTGCAATGGAAGCATATATTTATTACCGCCTGCAAGACTACCATTAAAGATTCGGATTTAGGTAAAAATCATGCTTTCTATATGGAAGCCATTGGCAGCAACCAGCGTTCTGTAAAGTCTGAGCAGTTGACGAAATATGTATCTTAAAAACAGCTTCTGGCTATGAGCTGCAAGCTACAAGTTCATTAGTTCGTTAGTTCATAGTTCGATAGTTCTTTAGTTCGAAGTTCGAGTTAGTTCGAAGTTCGTAGTTGGTTGTTCAAGTTCAACGAGGCGAACGGCTTGAAGCTTGCAGCTAATAGCTAGCAGCTTTCATCGAAGCAAAAGAGCTAGTAGCTAGCAGCTCAAAACTAGCAGCTTTCTTTCCAGCTTTCTTCCCAGCTTTTCTCACAGTTTGTTTCCATAGGTAATAAGACACAGAGGGCGCACAGGAGAATTTTTTCCTGTGCAAACTTTGTGTTTTTTCTTTTAAGGAAAGCCACAAGTTGCTAGCTACAAGCTGCAAGCCATTTGCTTCGCCTTTGTCTGAACCATGATTTTCTTGATTGAAAGATTTTCTTGACGTTTGCTTCGATGAAGAAAGCTGCTAGCTGTGAGCTGCGAGCTATGAGCTCTTTTGCTTCGTTTTTGTCTGAACCATAATTTTCTTGATTGAAAGATTTTCTTGACGTTTGCTTCGATGAAGAAAGCTGTGAACCCTTTTTCTTCGCCGCATTAATACCCCTTAAAAGAAAACCTCCGTGCAACCTCCGTGTTCCTCCTGTCTCCGTGGCAAAAAATCGCCTTAAAAGAAAAAACTCTGTGCAACCTCTGTGTCCCCAAGTGTCTCCGTGGCAAGATCATGTTTTTGGTAGAACAAGTTTTTCCCTTCAACTTAGTTGGTCTAATTGTACTAGCTAATGAAATCTATTTGCTTCTTTCTTTTATTGCTACTTGTTATTATTGGTCATGCGCAAAACAGTCGCCGCTGGGGGCTGGATAAATGGGGCGGCATTGAATGGCAGGTAAAACAAAAACCACATACAGACCATATAGAGATGAGCGGCTTGCAGGTGTCTGCCATTATACATTATGGCGTTGATAGCCTGGGTCAATTAATATTGAACAAGAGATTGGTCTATCCCATGCTGCGCACCATCCCCAATAATACACACGCCAGTCTTATCAGAGATTTCAACGATTGCAAACGGTTCGACATAAAAATAAACAACACAACCGTAACAGAATATCCAAACCACTTTGCATTAAAAGGTAAGTTGCTAATTGAAAGTAGTTGCAATACGCCGGGTGTTGCTATTGTGCACACCTTATTTCCTTCCACAGACAAAGCTGCATTAATAGAGCTGGTTGAAATTCGCAACCAAAGCAAACAGGACGTACAGCTTGCTATCAACAATCTTTTTCCCATAGACAGTACAGATCCATCCAAAGGCGTATACGGGCAATACATTGTTCAGGCTTCTTTGCGTGAGCATGTCAATGGTAATCATTTGCTAAGAGCTGGAGACAATTTTCATTTTGAGATTGCTTATAACGGCAGAAAACAAACGCAAACTGCGTATAGTTTTTCCGGCGATTATGAATTGGCGAAAAGAGATAAAATGGTGGAAGGCATTTTTAATGATTCTGTTTTGGAAACACCCAATGATACCATCAACCGTGCATTTTCATTTGCAAAACTGCGTGCCACAGAAAGCATTTATGATACCAAAGGCGGGCTGATGCATGGTCCCGGTGGAGAAGCCTATTACGCTGCTATATGGGCAAACGACCAGGCAGAGTATGCCAATCCCTTCTTCCCCTTTTTAGGAAACATCAATGGCAATGAGTCTGCATTGAATGCTTATCGGCACTTTGCACGTTTTATGAACGCGGAATACAAACCCATACCCAGTTCTATTATTGCAGAGGGAACAGATATATGGAATGGTGCCGGCGACAGGGGAGATATGGCCATGATTGCTTACGGTGCTTCGCGTTTTTCACTGGCCACTGGTAAAAAAGAAATTGCCAAAGAGTTATGGCCCTTAATAACCTGGTGCTTTGAATACCTGGATCGGAAAAAAACAAATGAAGGTGTTATTGCTTCTGATAATGATGAACTGGAAGGCAGGTTTTATGCGGGTAAAATAAATCTTTCAACTAACGGTCTTGCTTATGGTGGTTACCTAAGTGCAGCAGCACTGGCAACAGGACTGGGCGATAGTATGCATGCAAAAGATTACCGGGAAAAAGCCCAGGCGTTGAGAAAGGCCATTGAAAATTATTTTGGTGCCGAAGTGCAGGGCTTTAATACCTATAAATATTTTAAAGAGAATACAAAACTGCGTGCATGGATTTGTATTCCGCTGGTGATGGGCATTACAGAACGCAAAGATGAAACCATTAAAGCTTTGTTCTCTGATTAT
This sequence comes from Chitinophagaceae bacterium, assembly GCA_047602295.1. Classification (GTDB taxonomy): domain Bacteria; phylum Bacteroidota; class Bacteroidia; order Chitinophagales; family Chitinophagaceae; genus JACMLD01. The sequence continues at coordinate 2,482,953 of JASGHP010000001.1, forward strand.
TTATGGACAAGCAATGGCATACTTACAGAAAGTGGCAGCACTACTTTCTGGGACAGGTCTACCTTATATGCTTTTCGTGGACTGATGGCGAATGGTGCTACCGATCGCTGTATGCCTTATTTCAATTATTATTCGGCCACAAGACTATTGGGCGAGCATGTGCCTTACCCCGTTGAAGCATGGCCAGAGGGAAATCAGCGTCACCTGTCTGCAGAGAGTGCATTGTATTGTCGTGCAATTACAGAAGGATTGTTTGGTATTAATCCCACAGGGCTCAATCAATTTACCCTAACGCCCTGGCTGCCCAAAGGCTGGAACTATATGCGATTGAAAAATATAAAAGCATTCAACCAATGTTTTACTATAGAAGTGTTGCGGCAGGGAGCAAATGAATCCATTACCGTTACTACAAACGATGGCAAACGCATCAAGAAGTTGTGGAATGGGAAGGGGGCGGTGGAGATTGCATTCTGAGAGAGCTATTAGCTTTTAGCTGCAAGCTGCAAGTCGTTTGCTACGTTTCTTTGTCTGAACCATGATTTTCTTGATTGAAAGATTTTCATGACGTTTGCTTCGTTTCTTGTCTGAACCATGATTTTCTTGATTGAGAGATTTTCATGACGTTTGCTTCGATAAGGAAAGCTGTGTTCCCTTTTGCTTCGAAGTATTAATGCGCCTTAAAAGGAAAAACTCTGTGAAACCTCCGTGTCATTGTGTCTCCGTGGCTATGAAGAAAGCTGCTAGCTTTGAGCTGCAAGCTGCAAGTCGTTTGCTTCGATACTTCGTGCAACCTTTTTGGCCTTCTTGTGGTTTAATCTCTCTTTGATGTTATATCGTTTCCGTGATTGGTAAATTGCTAATGATTACAGGTGGCTCTTACAGAGCCGTTCCCCTCTTTAATATCTTCGTCTATAAACAGGAAGCTCCGATGGAGCTATTATGAACTCCAAACTATCGAACTCCAAACTAACGAACTCCGAACTATTCGAACTGCGAACCAACGAACTTATAATTTTCAGCGACTCACCACTCACGACTGACGACTCACGACTGACGACTAATTCTCGCTACTCACGACTGACGACTCACGACTCACGACTAATTATGACGGAAGTTTGAACACTAATTAGGATGCTTATAAAAAATGTTGATGCATTGCTATCATTGTGTTAATAGATCAATACCTTTATATTAACTCTGATGTTAGGGGCTGATAATGCCTCTTATTATCCAGAACTTGCTGCCATTATGAACTATCTGCCCGAAATGCCAATTGAGGTAAGTGTTGCGTCTATAAAACAAGGCGATCAGGCGGCTTTTCTTGATGTATATAATAGCCTGCACAAAAAAGCATTTCATTTCTTCTTAAAAAAAGTATCGCTGCAGGAAGATGCAAAAGATTTAACCCAGCAAACTTTTATCAGGCTCTGGCAATACAGGCATACACTTTCAGAAGAGCATACGATAGACAAACAGCTTTTTGTAATTGCCCACAGCATCCTCATCAATCACCTTAAAAAAGAATGGCAGCGCAATAAGGTTATTAAAATGGCGCCGGCACCTGCCACCGATTTTTATGAGCCGCAATTGCATTTTGAACTAAATGATCAATTGGATGCAGCCATTGATTCACTGCCACCGGTTAGAAAGAAAATTCTCCGTCTTAAAGCGCACCACGATTATTCCAACCTGGAAATAGCGCAACAAATGAATATCTCTGTAAAGACAGTAGAAGACCATGTAACCCGGGGGTTCAGGCACATCAAACAATTGTTTCCGCTGGCTATTATTTTTGTAGACCGCTTTCTCTAAAAACATTTACTACCTCCATTTAAAATTATTTTTTACAGAGCCGGGGTAAAGCCTGTCGACAACTGTATATATTATTACAACAAGCATAGTGCAGCATCAATCACCCATAAATGAAGCGTTAATTAAGAAGTTTTTCAACGGCCTTTGTACAAAGGAAGAAGCAGAACAGGTGCTTGCTTTTTTGAAAAACAACCCGGACCACCCCTATCTAATGGGTGAGTGGGACAATGCAGATAATGAAACAGCATTGCCGGGCAATTATACACAAGCCATGTATGATGCCATAGAAAAACGCATGCAACCTGAAAAAAAAACCAGGGGCTGGGCAGTAATGCTTGCAGCGGCGGCTATACTTTCTGCGGTGGCTATTATATGGTGGCCTGCTAAGAAAGCCATTGTTCAGCAACCGCTGGCAGAAACAAATTCAACTCCCGTACACTGGATAGAAAAAACAAATAACACCAATGCCATGCAGGTATTGTTGCCGGGTGATGGTAGCAGGATAAGCCTGATGCCGGGCAGCAGTGTCAGATACGCAGAAGGTTTTGGACAAACTGCAGCACGTACCGTTTATATGCAGGGCGAAGCAGTGTTTGATGTATTCAAAAACAAGCAAAAGCCTTTTGTGGTATATAGTAATTATATCAACACAACTGCATTGGGTACTTCATTTAGAATTACTGCAAGGGTGGGAGAGGATAAAATAAAAGTGAGACTGGTAGAAGGTAAAGTGGTGGTGAAACTGAACGACAGCAGCATACAGAAAATACATTCAGACTATTATATGCAGGCGGGGCAGGAGTTATTTTTTAAGTCGAGCAATCTGCCAGCAGTATTATATGCTTTCAACAATAAACCAGCAGGCAATATTAAACAACACATTGCTATTGCTGATACTGCCGGCGTCAATCGTGATGTGGAGTATATGTTTAACAACCAGACACTGGCCGATGTATTGGATCATCTCTCTGGTTTATACGGTGTGTCTATACAATATTCAAAAGCAGAAATAGGCAAGAATTATTTCATTGGCAAAATAGAAAAAACCGACTCTTTAGAAAAGACCATTCGTGATATAGCCGTGCTCAACGGACTTTCTGTAACCAAACAAAACGGTGGCTACATCTTAAAGAAAAAGAAACGCTAACATAACAATAAGCAACAAGATTGTTGAACCGCTGCCAACAGCGGAAAGGAGCTCTATTTATCTATATAAAAATGATCTGTATGAAAATTTTTACCAAAACAACACTGCTGAAATGGCCACTGCTATGCCTGGCCTTGTTCGGTACCCTGTTAGCTGCACATGCGCAGGAAAAAACAGGCAATGTAAATGGCATTGTAAGAAAAGAAAACGGAGACCCCATTGATGGTGTAACTGTTTTTGCAAAGAACTCAGAAACGGGACAAAGCACCGGTACACAAACGGATGCAACCGGCGCTTTTCATTTCAACAATTTGCCCGTAAAAGGCAATTACAGTTTTGCATTCAGCGCTATTAATTATCAAACACAAACACTTTCGGGGTACACGTTAAAACCGGGTACCACTATTTCCATTATTACCAAGTTGCAGTCGCAAACCAGTGCGCTTAATGAAGTGGTAGTGGTAGGTTATGGCACACAGAAAAAAGCAAACCTTACCGGTGCAGTAGCGCAGGTAAGTGGTGATGTGCTGGAGAAAGGATCCATTTCAAATATTTCACAAGGGCTGCAGGGTATGATACCAAACCTTAACCTGGTAATGGGTGATGGTAAGCCGATGCAATCGCCTGCATACAATATAAGAGGAGGCACTTCTATAGGCCAGGGCGGCAATGCGCTGGTGTTGATAGATGGTGTGCAGGGTGATCCTAGTTTGATAAACCCTAACGATGTAGCCTCTATTACCGTGCTTAAAGATGCATCTTCTTCTGCTATCTATGGTGCAAGGGCTGCGTTTGGCGTGGTGCTTATAACCACCAAAACACCGGCAAAAGATAAGATTACGGTTACCTACTCATCAAACTATTCTATAAAAATGCCTACCACGGTGCCCGACCCATCTTCTAACGGATACCAGTATGCATTAATGTTTGATTCTGCATGGTCTAGCTGGAATAACGGACAGATTCCGCAGAACATTAATAAAACACAGGTGTACAGTCGTGCATACCTTACAGAGTATGCTAAAAGGAATGCAGACCCAACGCTTCCTAAAACAGAAATAGGCAGCAACGGTAATTATGTTTACTACGGCAATACAAACTGGTACGATCTGCTGTATAAGAAACACAACGGCGCAATGGATCAAAACCTTTCTGTATCGGGAAACAGTGGCAAAGCAAGCTATTATATAGCAGGACGGTATTACGGGCAATCAGGTTTGTTCAGGTATAATTCTGATGATTACAAAATGTATAACCTTACTGCCAAAGGAAGTGTAGATGTATTGCCCTGGCTGAACGTTTACAATACCACGCAATACAGCAACCGCGGATACCATAATCCATTAAACGTAGGTGAAGGTGGTGGCATCTGGCGCAACATGGCAGATGAAGGCCATACTTCTGCTCCGCTGTTTAACCCCGATGGAACACTTACTTTCTCTGCCGCTTACACTGTGGGAGATCTTGTTTATGGCAAGAACGGTATAGATATGGTGAACCAGTATTTCAGGAACACCACCGGCTTTACGGCAAAATTCCTTAAGAACAAACTGCGTATTAAAGGAGACTTTACTTTCCAGACTTCAGACAGCAGCACCAAACAAATACGTGTGCAGGTGCCGTATAGTGTAACGCCTGGTGTAATTGCCTATGTTGGTACCAGCTATAACGATCTGCAAATGGTATCTAACAAAACGCAATACCTGGCTTCAAACATTTATGGCGAGTTTGAAACCAATATTGCATCGAACCATTATTTTAAAGCATTGCTTGGATACAACTACGAGCAATCAGTTTACAAGGGATTTAATACCACAAGAAATGGTTTGGTATATCCCAATGCAATAGATCTTAACCTGGCGCTTGGTCAGAATATAACTACAGGTGGCGGTTACGAGAAATGGGCCATACTGGGCGGATTCACCAGGCTGAACTATTCTTATAAAGATCGCTACCTGGTAGAGTTTGATGCACGATATGATGGTTCTTCAAAATTCCCCTATAACCAGCATTATGGCTTCTTCCCCTCTGTATCTGCAGGATGGAGATTGTCTAAAGAAGCATTCTGGAAAGTAGATCCCAAAGCAATATCAGATATTAAGATAAGAGGTTCTTACGGATCGCTGGGTAATGGTAACGTTGCATCTTACAGCTTTCTTGAAAACTTCACTATCAATCAATCGGGCCGTGTAATAAATGGTGTAAGGCCACAGCAAACCACTAATCCCAATGTAATACCTGATGGTCTTACCTGGGAAACAGCCACCACCAGTGATTTGGGATTGGATATATCTGCGCTTTCTAACAGGCTTAGTTTTACAGGCGATGTTTATAAAAGAAATACCACCAACATGTTTACCGTGGGCAAAACATTGCCTGCTGTATTTGGTGCAACAGTGCCAAAAGGCAACTATGCAGACATGCGCACTGTAGGTTGGGAAGCTTCTATTAACTGGCACGATCATTTTAAAGCAGGCTCCAAACAATTTAACTACAGTGTTGGATTCTGGATGTCTGATTACTCTTCTACCATTACCCGTTATAACAATACCACCAAACTGCTGACCGATTTTTATGCAGGACAAAAACTGGGTGAGATTTGGGGTTATACAAATGATGGCTACTGGACAGATGCAGATGTAAGCAAAGCTGCAGCATTTCAGCCAACATTAAAATCTACCAATAATGGTACATGGTTGCCCGGCGATATTAAGTTTAAAGATATCAATGGTAAGGGTGTAATTAATAATGGTGCCAATACTGCCAATGACCCCGGTGCAATGAGCATCATTGGTAATTCTACACCAAGATATTCTTACGGATTTTCTTTAAGCGCAGACTACGGCGGGTTTTTCTTTGGTGCATTTCTGCAGGGTGTTGGTCACCAGGACTGGTGGCCCGGAACAGAATCTGATGTATTCTGGGGACAATACAACAGGCCTTACAACTACCTGATGAATTATCAATTGGGTAAGATATGGTCGCCATCAAATCCCAACGCATATTTCCCAAGGTATCGCGGTTATGTGGCGCAAAACGGCCAGGGAGAATTGGCTACTGCACAAACCAAATACCTGCAAAACGTTGCTTACATACGTTTGAAGAATATACAGATTGGCTATAGCATTCCGCCGCAAATGTTGCGCAAGATTAAATTAAATGCTATCAGGGTTTATATAACTGGTGAAAACCTTTGGACATATTCTCCATTGTATAAACTAACCAAAGATCTTGATGTGGAGAACATAGGCAAGTCTGATGTAATACTCACCGGGTTAACCAGCAATAATGGCAACGGCAACAACTACCCGATATTAAAAAGCATTACAGCGGGTGTATCAGTAACTTTTTAAATCAGTGATTGCTAAAAAAGAAATTTATGTGCAACAAAAAATATAATTATCCATATTTATTATTAGCGCTTGCAGGGTTGTTGGCAATAACAGCCTGCAGCAAGAACCTGGAGCAAACTCCACAGGCTACTGCCAGCAGGGATGCGGTGTTTAGTAGTTCCGATGGTCTGCAATTGTATGCCAATTCATTCTATAATATTTTGCCGGCCATTGGCAGCGATGGTAACTCAGTATATAAAGTAGATGCCAACCTTAGCGATCTTGGTGCACGCGGCAGTGTGCCCGATTATATCCGCACCGGTGCTTACAACGCAAGGCAAAGTACCGGATGGACATGGACAGCACTCAGGAACATCAACTATTTTATTGCCAATAACAACAATGCAGCCGTTGCTAAAACGGTACGCGATAACTATACTGGCCTTGCACGTTTCTTCAGGGCTTATTTTTACTTCGGCATGGTGCAAAGGTTTGGTGATGTGCCCTGGATAACCAAGGCGCTTGATCCGTCAGACTCTGCATTGCTGTATGCAAAAAGAGATCCACGTGCCATGGTTATGGATTCTGTACTGGCAGATATTAATTATGCCATCAGCCATATTACTTTGGCTACGGATGCCAGCAAGAGCCAGATTACAAAATGGGTGGCTTATGGTTTAAAATCACGCATCTGTTTGTTTGAAGGAACTTTTCGCCGCTACCAGACTTCTTACAATCAAACGGCTTCTGCTGCGCAGTGGTTGCAGGATGCAGCTACTGCTTCAAAAGCAGTAATGGACAGTGCAGGCCAAAGCCTGAATACATCCAACGGAACTGATTTGTCTTACCGCACTTTGTTCATTAATGCAACACCGGTTACCAATGAAATTATGCTGTCTGATGTTACCAGTTCATCACTGGCTGTAGTAAATGATGCCAACTGGTGGTATACCAGTGCCACTTATGGCGTAAGGTTTAGTTTTACACGCATGTTCATCAATACCTATCTTAATATTGATGGCACGCCTTTTACCAGCACACCTGGTTATGATACATTGCCATTTAACAAAGAAACGCTTGGTCGCGATAAACGCCTGCAGCAGACGATACGCACACCGGGCTATACACGTGTAAGCAGTGGTAATACGGTTGCAGGTCCGCCTTTGTTTTCTTATACATTCACCGGCTACCAACCTATTAAATGGTGCCTTGATGATATGTACTACGATGCCGGCAACCTGAACACCAATTCTGTTAGCCTTATGCGCTATGCAGAAATATTGCTGAACTATGCAGAAGCAAAAGCAGAGCTGGGCACTATTACAGATGACGACTGGAAGAAAACAATCGGGGCTTTGCGCAGCAGAGCAGGCATTACCGGTGGTTTAACAGCGCTGCCAACTGTAGCAGACAGTTACATGAAGACAAATTATTATCCTGATATCTCAAGTGCACCCATACTTGAAATAAGACGCGAGCGGGCCATTGAACTTTCGCTGGAAGGTTTCAGGTTTGCAGATCTTATTCGCTGGAAACATGGAGAACTTATGCTGAAACCATGGAACGGCATGTATGTGCGTGCATTGAACACACCAATGGATTTGAACAATGACGGTGTAAATGATGTATTATTCTACCAGGGCACAGCACCAACCGGCTATCCAACCTCTGTTACATTGGTAAACGTATCGCCCACCGTTGGCGGTTCTGCCAACTCGCAGACTTTGTCTAATGGCACTTATGGAGAACTGCACTGGCTGGACAATGTATCCCGCCAATGGGCAGATTATATGTATCTCTATCCCATTCCTTACAATGATTTGCAGTTGAATCCAAACCTGGGTCAAAACCCAACCTGGCAATAAAAAATTATAGTGATAAAGATGATGGGGGATAACTCCATCATCTTTTTTATTTTATACCATACAAATTATATGATGAAATAAAGAATTACCGTGCCACGGTTTAGTCTGAGAGTATGGAAAACCTTGATGATGAATTAACGTGCCACGGTTTAGTCTGAAAGTAAGCCAAAACCTAAATGATTAACCGTGGCACGATAATTCGGCACGCTTTATTTTGTAAACGTTCACTAATATTTCTTTCAATTATGAAAACATTCTTGCGAATTATATTTTTTACAGGGATTTTTGCTTTGTTGTCAACAGCAGTCTTGGAAGCACAAAAAAAGAAAACTGATTTTATGAACGTGGCTACATACAACCTGCGTTATGAAAATCATGGAGATTCAGTAAATGGCAATGGCTGGGGACAACGCCTGCCCGTAATTGCGCACCTAATTCAATTTCACGATTTTGATATTTTCGGAACACAGGAAGGCAAGTACCACCAATTGGAAGGATTGAAAGACAGCCTGACCGGTTATACCTATATTGGCATTGGCCGCGATGATGGCAAGCAGGCCGGTGAATTCTCTGCTATCTTTTATAAGACTGCAAAGTTTGATGTGCTGGAGCAGGGCAATTTCTGGTTATCGGAAACTACAGACAAACCCAATAAAGGATGGGACGCTGCTTTGCCCCGCATTTGCACCTGGGCAAAGTTTAAAGTAAAAAGCAATGGTTTTGTTTTTTATATGTTCAACCTGCACATGGATCATATTGGTGTGAAAGCACGTGCAGAAAGTGCTAAACTTATTCTGGCAAAGATTAAAACTTTCCCTGCAGAAACGCCTGCAATACTAACCGGAGATTTTAATGTAGATCAAAACAACGAAAGTTATACGCTCATCAATGAATCGGGTATATTGAAAGACAGTTATGTACTGTCTCCCATAAAGCTGGCTACCAATGGTACGTTCAATAATTTTAAACCAGACAGCAAAACCGATAGCCGCATAGATCATATTTTCCTGAGCAAGCAATTCAGCGTTGGGCGTTATGGAATATTAACCGACACATATCGTGTAAAGAATGAGAACAGTGTAGCAGAAAAAACGGGCAATGCACCTTCAGAGATTTCATTGTCTGCATATACAGCCCGCATGCCTTCAGATCATTTTCCGGTAATGGCGGTGGTGAGTTATAGTGTGAAGTAGGGGCGAACGGCCGTTCGCCCCTACAGCGATATTTTTTAAAAATAAATACCGAATTTTAAAAGCGTAAGTTGATTTTACAGGAAGTGAAACCATATCGGCATGAACAAACTGCAATCGCTTTATTACATTATTGATTTGGCGGGCACTTTTGCTTTTGCTATCAGTGGCGCTACTGCAGCCAAACAACGTGGTCTTGATATTTTTGGCATTTGTGTGATAGCTTTTATTGTTGCATGTGGTGGTGGCATCATCCGCGATTTGTGTATTGGCGCAATACCGCCATCCGGTTTGTCAAATCCTTTATATTTAATTGCCGCCCTTATTGCTGCTGCTTTAACAGCATGCACATACAATTTTGTTGCGCAGATCAATCGCCCCGTACTTTTGTTTGATGCAATAGGTTTATCGCTGTTTGCTGTAACCGGTGCAGAGAAAGCGCTTTCTTATGGGCATAATGGAGAAGTGGCCATTTTATTGGGCATTACAACGGCTGTGGGCGGAGGTGTGTTGCGAGATGTTTTGCTGAACCGCATACCGGTAATACTGGAAAGAGAAATTTATGCATCAGCAGCTTTAACAGGAGCGGTGATTGTTGTTGCAGGAAATTATTTGCAATGGCTTCCGCATGATTTTGTTTCTATCATTGGTTTGGTGGTATGTTTTCTATTAAGGATACTGGCCCTTCATTATCATTGGAACCTTCCCGGTGCTTCCAATAAAAACAAACAACAGAAAGATGGATGAATGAATGATTGCTTTCGTTGTAAATTTGTTTGCTTCCTAAAACAAACCTTTAAGATAGGCAATGCGCAAAGCCTGTGCCTTGCTGTTTACATGCAGTTTCTGGTAAATATTGCTGATATGCTTTCTCACCGTATGGGGGCTTATGTTTGTTTGGGCTCCAATTTCTTTATAGTCTAATCCCTTGCTAAGCAGTTGAAGTATTTCTTTTTCACGATCGGTTAGTTCAAATATATCCAAAGCAGTTTGAGGCGTTTGTTTTTCCTGAACCGGCTTTTCCAGTGCAGGCTGGTTTTGCACCATCTGCAGAATTTTATATGCTATAGAAGGAGAGATAGGGCCGGCGCCGCTCTCGTACAAACTGATAAGCATGTCTGTAATAATATCGCTGCTTTCTTCTTTTAATAAATAACCACATGCACCGGCTTTGATGGCTTTAAATATTTTTTCTTCATCATCAAAAACAGTCAACACTACATATTTAATACCCGGGTAGAGAGAGGATGCTGTAGCAATGGCCGCTGCACCATCCATCACCGGCATTTCAAGGTCCATCATTACAATATCAGGATATTGTTCCTGATCCAGTTGACGCATTGCTTCCAGGAATTCTTCTCCATTGGATGATTTAAAAGAAATAGCAAACAGGGCATTGCGCCTAAGTTTATTCTCAAGAATATTCCGGTTGCTAAGTTTGTCATCAACAATTCCTATTTTAATCATAGCTGCTGTTTGTAAAAAGTGTTCAATTGTTTTCTGTATGCAATGCCGTTTTTAAAATGATTTTATGTTTCCAGCGGCGGTATTAAAAGTACAATAGAAGTGCCCTTTGCAGGGCTTGTATCGAAACGGATAGATAAACCGGCCTTAACAGCACGTTCCTGCATATTGGTTAACCCTATGCCATTATTGGATTGTGTTGCAAGATCAAATCCTTTTCCATTATCGGTAATGGATAGTTGCCAGGTGCTTTCGGTAAAGTTGCTGTCAATGCTTATCCTGTCTCCGGCAGAATGCCGCACAGCATTGTTAATTCCTTCCTGCACAATAAGAATAATTTGCAAAGCCCTGTTGGAAGAAAAGATAATACCGGTTTGTACATCACCGTTAGTGGCTATTTTAAACTCTTTAAAAATTAAAGAAAGGTGTTTGGCAAAATTGATGATGCGCAGCCATATTTCCGCCACTGTTACTTCAGAATGTTTCATAGCCCAGGCTGTTTCCCTAAGCGATTGCATCATATCTCTTGCCGTGTATTGAAGATTGTCTAGCAATACAGATTCATCCTGCGAGGCGGTTTTCAATTGTTCTGTACCATACAACAATGCGTTGGCCTGTGCGCCCAGGTTATCGTGCAAATCTGCTGCAATGCGTTTTCTTTCATTTTCTTCGGCTTCGTTTACAGCTATTACAGAAATTTCTTTTTCTCTTTCTACTGCCTGTACAAGACGGAACTGTTGGTTTTGCTGGTATCTTCTGAATAATTGGTAAGCAGAAAAAACAAGCAGTATAAAAACAGCAAGCGAACCATAGATGAGGTAATTCTTTTTTACAAGCAAAAGCCGCTGATGTGCTATTTCGGTTTCTTTTTTCTGCACATCATATTTAGCCTGCATCTCGGCTACTTCTTTTTCAGAATTCTTTTTGTAGATCGAATCTCTTAACGCCAGTTGTTCTTTAAGCGTTTCACCATAATTTTTGTAATCTTTTAAAGCAAGATAGTTGCGGGCCATCGATTCATACAGGTTGCTCTTATTCAGAAAATCATTTCCGTTTTGCTGCAACAGTGCAAGTCCTTTTTTGCAAAGCGCAATGCCCTTTTCCGGTTTATTAATATCGTTATAGAAAAGCGCCATTTGCGCCATATCGCTAATGATATAATAAATGTCACCAATTTTTTCTCTCAGCTCTACTGCTTTTGTAAAAGCCTGTTCAGCTTCATCTGTATGTTTATATTCTGCCAGCAAACCTCCATACAAAAAATAGCTATTGGCTTGTGTGGTTAGGTTGCCATCTTCCTGTGCATATTTTATTTCTTCTTTTATATAATGAATAGCAGAGTCTTCTTTATCCAGGTGATAAAAAGTAATACCCAGGTTGCCGTAAATAAAAGAAAGCTTTCTTTTATAAACAGGGTTGCTCATAAATTGAAGCGCTTTGTGATACCAGTTAAGTGCATCGTCTAGTTTTTCCAGGCGCAGGTATGCATTGCCAATGCCCAGGGTGGCCCTTGCTATGTTTAGCGTGTCGCCATGCTGTTCGGCAGCTTTTATATAAGAGAGGTTGTGCGCCAGCAAATCATTAATGCGGGTGGTGCGCACCAGTATATTCCCTTTCAGCGCCATCAGTTTTGTATATACTTCGTCGTAAGAAAAATGTTTCTGATGTTCTTTGATTGTTTTATCAGTAAACGCCAATGCAGTATCAATCTTGTTTACCTGGAAAAGCCAAACAGCCATGTAATAATCAGCAAAAATAGATGCATGCAAATCCTGCTGCTTCAGCGAAAGCTGTTTTGCTTCCGCTGCATACTTTTTTAAAGTATCGGGGCTCATAGATTCCCACTTATCGCAAAACAATAGCAGTGCCTGCAGTTTTTGTGTACTGTCTTTTGAAATTTGTACCCTGGCTTTAAAACTATCCAGCAAATTGGTTTGTGCCATTGAACTGATAGCAAAAGCATTCAGCAAAACAATAAAAATTGCGATTGTTGTCTTTTTACCAGGGCTGGGGAACATGCTACAGTTTTATGAATAAATATAATGCAAAGTGCGTATTAGGGGCGAATGTGGAAATAATCCATATGGAGTATTGTTATGGGTAATTGAAAAAAAACTTTTGGGGCTGAATTATTTGCCCGGACACTTTATTTTTTGGTATGCAGGATAAGCATTATTTTTTCAGCCAGCACAAACCAGGGATTATTATGATTAGAATTATAACGACAGTTGCGGTATTTCTTACGCTTGCTTTTTGTTCTTTGGCACAAAGCAAAAAAGCAGTGCCTGATTTTTCAGCTTACCTCTTTGCTTATTTTGAAGGAACCGGTGAACCTGCGAAACAAGAGCAGTTGCGGTTTGCCATTAGTACAGACGCTGTTAACTGGTTTGCTATTAACAATAACCTGCCGCTTATTGCATCAGACACTATTGCAGCAACAGGCGGCATACGTGATCCGCATATACTACGTGGCGCTGGCGATAACGCATTTTATATGGTTGCCACAGACATGAATACCGTAAAGAATGGCTGGGATACAAACCCCGGTATTGTATTGTTGCATTCCGGCGATTTAATCCATTGGCGACATAGCAGTATAGATCTTGCCAAATTATATCCAACAACATTTGCCAATGTAAAATGGGTATGGGCACCGCAAACTATTTATGATGCCGCTGCAAAAAAGTATCTGATTTATTTTTCTGTACGATTTAAAAATGATGAAAAGTTTGATTTTTATTGTGCCTACGCCAACAAGGATTTCAGCGGTTTTGAAAGTGAACCAACACTTATGTTCAGCCCAAAATACAGCGCTATTGATGGCGATATTATTTTTAAGGATGGCGTTTATCATTTCTTTTACAAAGGCAATATAAAAGATGATAAAGGAAAAGAATTAAAGAACGGAATTCAGCAAGCTGTAAGCAAATCGCTGAAAGGGCCGTGGAAAGAGGATTTTAAATTCCTGGATGCTTATGCAGATACTACCATTGGTGTAGAAGGGTCGGGCATTTTTAAATTGAATCATTCTAATGAATACGTGCTGATGTATGATGTGTACAGGAAGGGTCGGTACGAGTTTCAACGCAGCACCGATTTATTTCATTTTTCGCCCAGGCCGGAATCGTTTACCAAAAATTTTAATCCCCGTCACGGAACTATTACAAGTATTACCTCAGCAGAAGTAAAACGCCTGCAGGCAAAATGGAGTGGGGGTTCGGCAATATCATTCCATACTTCTAAAAGCAGCAATAAAGCCATTGAATCAGTAACCGGTAAGTAGTCACAAAACAGCAAGCAAACAGTTGATTGTTCAGGCATTTTTAATTTGTTCCGCCGCTCACCATCTCAACAAACCTTTAACAGAATAACCAGGCCCGTCAAATGCTGTCAGCCCTAAATTTGGTACATGTATAAATACCTTGAGATAATCTGGAATAGCTTTAAAATGGCGCTTGGAGAATTTCGCTCTAATAAGCTGCGCACATTCTTATCGCTGTTTGGCATTACCGTGGGTATTTTTTGCATTATCGGGGTATTGGCAACTGTTGACAGCCTGCAAAGAAATGTACAGAACGATCTTAAATCGCTGGGTTCAAAAACAATTTATGTAGACAAATGGGATTATAGCGGTGAAATACCCTGGTGGAAACTGATAAACAGGCCAAGGCCTACCTACGATGAAGCCAAAATGTTGAAACTGCGCAGCGGCTTATCAAAAAATGTTGCGTTTAACATCAATACTACTTCAAAGGTGGAGTGGGAGGATGAAGCAGTAACCGGCGTAAATATTTATGGCATTACAGAAGATTTCCCCAACATACAAAAACTGGATGTAGAAGCGGGTCGCTTTTTTCAGCAAAGCGATTACGAGAATGCCAGTGCTTCTGTGGTGATTGGATATAACATAGCAGAGAAACTTTTTTCAAAACCGGAAAAAGCAGTTGGCCAGCAGGTAACCATTTATGACCGCAAAGCCGTTGTAATTGGTCTTTTAAAGAAGAAGGGACAGTCTATGATGGGTGGCTATGATTATGATGAATCTGTATTGCTGGACTATGGTTTTATGCGCAACCTTACCAATGAAAAAACGGCAGACCCGGTAATTATTTTGCAGGGCCAGGATAATGTGCCCATGAAGATGCTGCGTGATGATGTGCAAGGAGCCATGCGTTCTATCAGGAAGATAAGACCCACGCAAGCGGATAATTTCTCAATGAACGATATTGAATCTTTCGGGGAAATGATGGCAGGAATTTTTTCAGGCATTAATATGGGTGGCTGGTTTATCGCCAGTCTTTCATTGGTAGTGGGCATGTTTGGTGTGGCCAATATTATGTTTGTAACCGTAAGGGAACGCACCAGCCAGATAGGTTTGAAAAAAGCCATTGGTGCAAAACGTTCCAGCATTATAACCGAGTTCTTATTGGAGTCTGCATTTCTTTGCCTGCTTGGCGGCGCCATTGGTTTGCTGCTGGTGTATATTCTAACAAAACTTATTTCACCTGCCATGGGCTTTCCGGTGACCATCTCTTTCAACATTTTTGCCCTGGCCGTTTCCATTTGTATCATCACTGGCATTTTGGCCGGTATCATTCCCGCATTTATTGCCGCCCGCATGGACCCTGTGGTGGCTATCAGGAGCAAGTAGGATTCTGAAGTCGGAAGTCTGAAGTCTGAAGTCGGAAGTATTGTAAAGAAAGCTGCTAGCTGCTAGCCGTTTGCTTCGACGAACTTGAATAACGACCCACGAACTAATGAACCCCGAACTAAGAACTGCGAACTAAGAACTAAAATGAACTGACTCCCGACTCCCGACTCTTGACTTCTGACTTGTGACTATTATCTTTGCGCACGCAAAACAATCAGACAATCGACCAATCAATTACAATACTCGCAATAGAATCATCCTGCGATGAAACGGCAGCTGCCGTTTGCAGGGATGGGCGCATACTTACCAATTATATTGCAACGCAGTCTATACACGAGCAATATGGTGGCGTGGTGCCAGAGCTTGCCAGTCGTGCCCACATGCAAAACATAGTGCCGGTAGTAGATGCGGCATTGAAGAAAGCCAATGTTTCTATTAAGGATATCAATGCCGTTGCTTTTACACAGGCACCCGGATTGATTGGTGCATTGCTGGTAGGTTCTCAATTTGCCAAATCATTGTCGCTGGCATTAAAGATTCCGCTGATTGGCGTGCATCATATGCAGGCGCATGTATTGGCCAATCTGATTCCGGAAGAGCGACCTTCTTTTCCTTTTTTATGTTTAACGGTTAGCGGTGGCCATACACAAATTGTGTTGTGCAAATCTCCGCTGGATCTAACCATTATAGGACAGACAATCGATGATGCGGCAGGAGAGGCTTTTGATAAGTCTGCAAAACTATTGGGATTGCCTTACCCAGGCGGTCCTTTAATTGATAAATATGCAAAAGATGGAAACCCCCATGCTTTTAGTTTTGCTGAACCACAAATACCCGGACTTGATTTTAGCTTTAGTGGCGTAAAAACTTCTATACTTTATTTTCTGCAGGCAGAAACCAAAAAGAATCCTGCATTCATTGAAGAAAACCTGAAAGACCTGTGTGCTTCTATACAGGCACGCATCATCAGCATTCTTATATCTAAAGTAAAAAGAGCTGCTGCTGAAACCGGTGTTAAAAATGTTTGCATAGCTGGTGGCGTTTCTGCCAATAGTGGTTTGCGCAATGCCATTAAAGAAACCGGCGCACAAAAGGGCTGGAATGTTTTTATACCAGCATTTGAATATTGCACAGACAATGCCGCCATGATTGCCATTACCGCTTACTATAAATTACTGGCAGGAGAAACAACACCTTTATCGGCAGGCGCAAGTGCAAAGTCGGAATGGTGATGAAACGTTTTAAGTGGTAAGTTGTAAGTAATAAGTTTGCTAGTGGGGAGTAGCAAGTGGTGAGAGCAAAAGATATCTCATAGCATAAGGACTTAAAACCTACAACTTAAAACTTATAACTTAACTCAAAACTTACAACTCATCACTTACAACCTAAATGCCCAATAATTATTTCCAGTTTAAACAATTTACCGTTTACCAGGACAGATGTGCTTTAAAAGTAAGCACAGACAGTTGTGTATTTGGTGCATGGATAGCAAAGAAAACAGCATTGTCGCAACATCATATCAATAGATGTCTGGATATTGGTGCAGGCACGGGTTTGCTGATGCTGATGATGGCGCAGCAGTTTGCGGGTAATATACAGGGCGTGGAGATAGACAAAGCATCTTATGAGCAAGCCACTGAAAATTTAAAATCGAGCCCGTGGGCGCACAGGCTGCAATTGTTTCACAACGATATAAAACTATTTCATTCGGCACAGCAATACGATCTTATCATCAGCAACCCGCCATTTTTTGAAGGCGATCTAAAGTCTGTCAATACCAGGTACAATTTTGCCAAACACAATGATGGCTTATCGTTGCAGGATTTGCTGGAAGTAGTAAATAAAAATTTATCGCCCAATGGAAGTTTTGCCGTGTTGTTGCCTTATCACCGCATGGAATGGTTTCAGCAATTGGCTGCCAGCAGTTACGAATTGTTTGTAAATGAAACTTTGCTGATGCGGCAAAGCCTGCAGCACCCGCATTTCAGGGCTGTATTAATATTGCAAAGAAGTAAAAGCAGTAGCATTAAAAAAGAAGAGCTGGTAATACGCCGCTCTGCGGATGTGTACAGTTTTGGCTTTATACAATTGCTGAAAGATTATTACCTGCATTTGTAAGCGAAATTTATAGGCAGGCAGTTTTCAGGAAAAAGCATAATCGTGCAGGTAAGCAAAATCAGTATTCAGTGTTCCCTGCTTTAGCATGGTAGCCCTTTCAAGAATGGCAGAACCACTTTTCACCAAATCTTCCAATACATATTTAATCAATTGCTCGCCAAAATAGCGGCTGGCATCTCTTGGCAATTCATTGGGCAGGTTGCCAACAGCCATTACATCTATAGAACCGGTGGCATAAGCAGCAGTCTTATCAAACGTTTGGCGGTCTATTCCATATACCGGTTCTTCTATAGATTGATCTCCCTGGTTGATTGGCACAGAGCCATTGGCATCGTCTGTAATATCTGCTATGGTTTGTATAATAAAATTGCCGGCCTTAATATCATCCTTTTCAAAAAGGCGGGGATAATTATTTTCCCAGTATATGCCATTCATGAGTATATCTGTTTGGGCAGCATAAGGAAGAAAAAGGCATTTGTAAGCAGCAGGATTGTTGTGAAAATCTTCCCGGTTGTACTTGCCGGTTAGTTGATGGGCATAGAGATCGGCACCTTTCAATTGCGTATATACAGGATAAGAAAAACGCCTTACAAGATATTCATCAGGTTCCACTTCATGAATGCCCATCAGGTTCATAATTTCCAGTATGCCATGCGCCACGCGGCCAGAACCTGTTACCGCAATCTTTACATTTGGAAGGCGCAAACCGAAATAGGTATGCATCAGCTCCCTGAAATTATTTTGTTTGTAAACCCTTTCCAGGTTGTAAAGCCCCGTTCTGCGCCCATAGGCCATCATGCCATTGTGTGCGCCTACAATACCTGCAAAAAAGCCAAAGCCAATAATACGCTGGCCATCATCATGCTCCAGGCATTCGTAATCAATCAATGTAATGCGTTTATCTATCAGCGCTTTAAAAAGCGGCTGGTTGTGCGGTTGCTTTTTTTTGGTGTGAGAAAAAAACAAATAGGTTTTATCAGCCAGCAACATGGATACAGGCACTTCTTTAATGCCCATCAGTATATCGCATTCAGCCATGTCTTCTTTCACTTCCACGCCGGCCTGTTGGTATTCCCTGTCTGTAAAACAACGATTGGCACTGGTTTGCAGCACAACTTTTATACCCTGCCCGTTTTTATGAATCCACTTGCACTGCGAAGGCGTAAGCGCCACCCTGTTATCGGCAGGCTTTTTCCCTTCGCGTATCAAACCAATGGTAAGCATCTGTTGTTAAGTTTATGCAGCAATTTACATTTTACTGTCTACACATGGGGGAGTACCTTTGTAAAACAGTCTGGCTCAATAATGTGATATGAAATTGATAAGCAAAATAGCGGTGATTCTAAAGAAGATATTCCTTCCCAAAAAGGACTGTTGCAAATAGGCCATCGGCTTAAAAAAATACTTCTGTATCATTATTTGGAGGGAAAGCTGCTAATACGTAATATTGCAGCCCGTTTAATTAGTCCATAGTCGGGAGTAGGTAGTCGATAGTCATTGTCTAATGAACGACTACAGACTATTGACTGAAGACTACTGACTAAAAAAAAAGCCCATGTGGCGGAACTGGTAGACGCAGCAGACTCAAAATCTGCCATTCGCAAGGATGTGAAGGTTCGATTCCTTTCGTGGGCACCAGCTTTAAAAAGCTCCGTATAATTGCGGGGCTTTTTTGTTTGGGCTATATTGTTATCCATTCAATGCAGTATCATATTTTTTGTTTTTTATCTTGTAGCAGCAAGAAATTGGAACGAATGGTATCCCACACATAAAAATCAAAACAAACTTTCCGAATTTTTAAAATGAATTTGTCGTTGCAAGTACTGCCTACCGTTCCAGGGTAAGTGCTGCTGCTTTTGGGGTTTCCCTGCCGATTCTTTTATGGCCACGGGCGATTAGTTCGCAAATCCGGAAGGCGGCTGTTTCAAAACCATCATGCTCATCTATCAGGACAGGCAAACCCAAACATTGATGAACACGGAAATGGGTTGTATCGGCGGATGATATTATGCATTGCAAGTGATAATTACACCCATATCTTCCTGAAAATTTTCGTTCTTCTTTTTCAATTGTACAATCTTGTTTTTGCTCCTGTAAAACAGTGCACGTACAAATGAAAAATTGTGCTTTCTTTACAGTCAACCAAAGACAACAGGATGAAAACAGTTTTTGCAGGAATCTTGTTTTGCTTGTGTACGCAGGCCCTGGCGCAATCTCCCCGTTCTGTAGCTGCCACGCTGAAAGATGCCTATAAAGATGCTTTCCTGATAGGCACAGCCGTAACGCCCGCCATTACATCCGGCCAGGACCAACGCAGCCAGGAAATAGTGTTGCGGCATTTTAACGCAGTAACACCAGAGAACGTGATGAAAGCAGCACTGATCAATCCGCGTCCTGGTGTCTATAATTTCGGTCCGGCAGATGACTATGTGGCATTTGCGGAGAAAAATAATTTATTCATTATTGGCCATACACTGGTTTGGCATAATCAATGCCCCGATTGGTTTTTTACCAATGCCCAGGGCCAGCCCAATACCAAAGAAGAGCAGATTGAAAGGCTTAGGTCTCATATCCAGGCGGTCGCTGGCAGGTATGCAGGCCGGGTACAGGGTTGGGACGTTGTTAACGAAGTAATGGGAGAGGACGGTAATTATCGGAATACCAGTTGGGTAAAGGCATTTGGAAACGGTGACACGCTGATAAAATACGCTTTCCGCTTTGCTGCGCAATATGCGCCCAATACGGCATTGTATTATAATGATTTTAATGCATGGAGGCCGACAAAAAGGGATGGCATCGTCAGGATGATTAAGTTATTGCAACAGGAAGGACTGCGTATTGACGCAGTAGGTATGCAGGGGCACTGGGGCTTACACTATCCGCAAACACAATATATCGAGGATGCCATCAATGCTTATGCAGCTTGTGGTGTGAAAGTAATGATTACGGAACTGGACATAGACGTTTTACCTCTTACCAAAGAAGGCCAGGTAGTGGGGCAAGGCATGGCAGACAAACAGTTTCAATTGCCGGAGTTTAAAGCTTATCTCGATCCTTACCCGCAGGGACTTCCGGATAGTATACAGGGACTCCTTACTAAAAGATATGCTGAACTATTTGCGCTCTTTTATAAAATGAGAACAAAGATTACCCGCGTAAGCCTGTGGGGGGTGTATGACGGAATGAGCTGGAAAAATGATTACCCGATTCCCGGAAGAACCAATTATCCCTTGCTATGGGACCGGCAATGGCAGCCCAAACCAGCTTTGCAGGCGGTTTTGCAGGTGCCATTGTCGGTTGCTAAAAATTGAATGTCTTTTAAATCGCTTGTGCATTTGCGCATTCGGACTCATTTATTTCGCGGTCCAGGTCAACTTGTTCCAAATGGTTTATTTTTTCGAGTAGCTTTCCCGCATGGGCTGTTGCTTTTTCAATAATAATGTCGCGGTGATAGCCAGAAGTACCCGAGCTCCCATGAAAGTAAATCGGATCGATATAATTCATCTGTGCGTAATAAGCTGTTTGTTCCAGGTTTTTACAGAATTCCTGCACGCGGAAATGATGCTTGCCTGTTGCCTTATAATGCTCTTCAAAAGCACCAACGGTAAAACTCGCCAGGAAATTTTTTCCTTTAAGTTTGTCACCCGTGCTGCCATAAGCAAAACCGTGGATGAAGACCTTATCAAACCACTGCTTAAGCAGTGCCGGCATATTGTACCAATAGAAGGGGTACTGGAATACAATAGTCTGGTGCCGCAGCAGTGCCTTTTTTTCCGCCTCCACTTCTATTTTAAAATCCGGATACAAAGCATACAAATCACGTATTTCAAGATCGGTGTTGCTGTTCTTCAATGCTTCAATAATCGTTTTATTGGCGACCGACTTATCCAAATCGGGATGTGCCAGTAATATAAGTGCCATATTATAATGTTTTATTGAGTAACTATAAAAATGATAGCCACAAAATTATTTATAGTAGTATACATTTGCAATAACTATCAAAAAGGATAGCCCCTATAATGGCAAAAAATGTAAGCTTCCGAAACATTACTTACCATTGCACCGCAAGCCTCGCTATGGATTTGGTGGGCGGCAAATGGAAAGTGGTGATTTTATTTTACCTGCGCGACCAGGAACTACGCTACAGCGAACTCCGCAAAGAGATGCCCGACATTACGGAAATGACATTGAGTTTGCAACTGAAGCAACTGGAAGCAGATGGCTTGCTGACGAGGACTGTCTATGGTCAAAAGCCACCGGTGAAAGTGGTATATAAGTTAACGCCTTTTGGTCGCAGCTTTGTACCCGTTCTGGAAGCCATTAATAACTGGGGCCATAAAATCGTTCGGGAAAAAGGAAAATATGCCTAACTATATGCGTAGCTGATAAGACAATAATAGCTACTTTACAAAAAACCAGGATTGATCCATGCAAACCCAGACTGTTCAACGTTATTACCGCCCCGAATTAGATGTGCTTCGCTTGTTTGCTTTCTTGCTGGTGTTTTTTGTTCACCGCCTGGATTTGGCTCCGGTAGATGCGCAGAATTATTATTGGGGATACCACATCAGTTTAGTAGGCAACTATGGCGTGCCGCTATTTTTCTTCCTGAGTGCTTTTTTGATCACCGAGTTACTCAGCAGGGAACAGGAACAGTTTGGCCGCATCAGCATCCGAT
This sequence comes from Chitinophagaceae bacterium, assembly GCA_047602295.1. GTDB lineage: Bacteria > Bacteroidota > Bacteroidia > Chitinophagales > Chitinophagaceae > JACMLD01. Next base: position 2,505,210 of record JASGHP010000001.1, read on the forward strand.
CTTTTTATATCAGAAGAGTGCTGCGCATTTGGCCACTGTATTTTTGTTTTTTCTTTTTAATCGTTTTACTCACTTCGATCAATCCCGTTTTTGGCGGGAAAATACCAGCCAGTGCACAACTGGCTTTTACGTTTTTTTCAGGTAATTGGTACATCACGTTTAATGACTGGCAGTCTTATTGCATCAACCCCTTGTGGAGTGTTTCCGTTGAAGAACAGTTGTATATCCTGCTACCCCTGGTGATGTATTATACCGGTAAAAAAGGATTGAAATTATTTTCATGGCTGGCCATCCTGGTTTCTTATGGCACGATAATTTATTACGCCAGTAAGCCAACTGCAGGGTTTAGCGGGCAGTGGACAAATAGCTTTGTGCAGTTCCAGTTTTTTGCGGCGGGCATTTTGATATCAGTTTATTTAAAAGGCAGGCAACCCAGTCTGCGTCCTGCAACACGTATTCTTTTATTTATTTGCGGTTATGTCTGCTGGTTAGTGGCTTCCATCGTGTGTGAAGTTAATGCGGATTCCCCGCACCTGGCTACCATTCCGCAGTCTGCCAGCGGCTGGTGCTTCGTGTTGCTGGGTGTCATCGCTTTCTTTTTTGCTTTCTTTGGATCTTCACCGGCACGCATGCCAGCTTTATTGGCCTACCTGGGGCGCATATCATATGGTATGTATGTAGTCCATATAACCATGTATTGGATAGTTTACCAGATTTTTAGATCCGAGCTTTTGCTGCTAAGTAGCAAAATAGGCATGGAGGCCTGGAAAAATGAAATCGGACAGTTACTTGCATTTGTAATGACAGTGTGCATCGCCTGGTTGTCTTATAATTATTTTGAAAAACCTTTCTTGCGGTTGAAAACACGTTTTACTCTGATTCCCTCCAGGGATTGATTTTTTCTGCGCCATTACGGCGTCCTTATCGGAAAAGATTAAAATTTCATTAATAGGCGGTCCGTTATAACGGGCAGGAGTAGTCATAAAAGTTAACACTTATATTTTATGATTTGAAAATAAACGAACTTCCCTTTTTTCCCATGAAAAGCATCCAATGACCGCAACAACTCCTATCAACTACCAAACCTTGTTTGAAAACCTGCCGGGACTCTACATGATCCTGGACGCGGATCTGCGCATTCTTACCGCCAGCGATGCATATATGGCGGCAACCATGACCAATCCTTCGGTTATGCACGGCCGTTATCTATTCGATGTATTCCCCGATAACCCGAACGATCCCAATGCCAACGGTGAATTCAATTTGCAGGCCTCCCTCAGGTACGTGATCAGTAGTGGTCAGCCTCACAACATGGCAGTGCAGAAATACGATGTACGGGGGCCTGATGGTGTTTTTGAAGAACGCTACTGGAGTTGCATGAATAAACCGATTTTTGATGCAGCAGGCAATTTGCAGTGCATCGTTCACCGCGCAGAAGACGTCTCCGAATTTGTGCATATCAAAAACCAGCAGGCCAGGGAACAGCTCGCCGCCGAAGGCATGCAACAGCGGGTGGAGGAAATGGAAAGCGAGGTGTACAACCGGGCACGGGAAATACAGCGGGCCGAAGTGGCCCTGCAGGAAAAATCGCGCCTGCTGGAAAAAGCCAATAAAGAACTCGAGACCTTTTCTTATTCCGTATCGCATGATCTGCGTGCGCCTTTGCGCATTATTGATGGGTATACTGAAATCGCTGTTAAAGACTACGGCAGCAAACTTGATGACGAGGGCCGGCGCATACTGGGTATTATTGCCAGCAATGTTCGGCGGATGGGGCAGCTCATTGATGATTTGCTGAACCTGTCTCGGATGAGTCGTAAAGAGCTTGAAATACACCACGTCAATATGGATGAATTGGTAAAATCGATCTTGGCAGAACAACTAGGCGATACTGATAAATATACCGTTCGGCTATCACCGCTCTTGCCCGCCGCCTGCGACCGCAACCTGATTGCACAGGTCTGGATAAACCTTGTATCCAATGCCATTAAATATGCTTCGCGCAATGAACACCCGGAGATTGAAATTGATTGTTATGTATCGGGAAATGAACAGGTGTACCGGGTGAAAGACAATGGTGTTGGTTTTAATATGAAATACGTCGGCAAATTGTTTGGTGTTTTCCAGCGCCTGCATAAAATGACGGAATTTGAAGGAACAGGTGTTGGGCTTGCCATTGTGCAACAAATTGTATCACGGCATGGCGGACGGGTTTGGGCAGAAGCCGAGACCGGCAAAGGCGCCTGCTTTTTCTTTAGTCTCCCCATCCAATCATAAAAACAATTGTAACCATGCTGCCCATCAACGACCTGGTAGAAATATTACTAGTAGAAGACAACGAGTACGAAGCAGATCTCACTATCCGCTCCCTGCAAAAACACAACCTGACCAATAAGCTGGTGCATGTAGACGATGGCGAGGAAGCGCTGGATATTATTTTTTCACGCGGTGCTTATGCAGCAAACAAGGGGCCCTTGCAACCAAAACTGATCCTGTTGGATCTGAAATTACCCAAGGTGGACGGCCTTGAAATCTTAAGGCAATTAAAAGCTAACGAAGAAACCCGGCAGGTGCCTGTGGTAGTACTCACTTCCTCCAAAGAAGAAAGTGATATAGTGGAGAGCTATCGGCTGGGTGTCAACAGTTATATTGTTAAACCGGTCAATTTTGAATCATTTACCAAGGCGATTGCGGAAGTAGGACTCTATTGGGTGCTACTCAACCAGCGTTCTGGTGTGTAAATCATTTTCCCATGGAAAAACCCTTGCATTTATTGTTGCTGGAAGACGATCCGCAGGATGCAGAACTTATCCAGCTTACTCTACGGCGTGCGGGACTTGTTTTTTCTTCCGTACATGCTTCGGATGAATCGGAGTTCCTGGAAGCGCTGAAAGAAAACACCTTTCATGCGGTACTGGCAGACAATGCGCTTCCGCAATATAGTTCTGTAGAAGCCCTGCAACTTGTAAGGGCCACCAATCCCCATGTTGCTTTTATCCTGGTTACAGGTACTGTGTCGGAAGAATTTGCGGTGAATATCATCAAACAAGGCGCTGATGATTATATTCTGAAGACGAACCTGGTGCGTTTGCCCGCTGCCGTTACAGGCGCCGTGCAAAAAAACCAAGTGCGTAAAGAAAGAGAAAAGGAAAAAGAATTTTCCTTGTCAGTCATCAACAGCCTGCCGGGAATTTTTTTCTTGTGCGACAATTCCGGACGGTTGTTGCAGTGGAATAACAATGCAGCGACTGTTTTGCCGGCTGTCCGCTTGCAGGAAAATGAAACCCTCACGGCTTTTTGTACAGCGGCAGATGCAGCATCCTTTACGGATTATATTCATAAGGCTATTCAACAAGGCGTCGCTAGCACAGAAGTGGGTATGCTTAATAATACCGGTGAAGTAATTCCGTACTATTTTACAGGCAGAGCCATACGCTCCGAAGGAAAAGATCATTTAATTAATATTGGCGTGGATGTCTCCGCTGCCAAGGCATCTGAACAACAATTGCAACAACTGAATGCTGAGCTGCACCGTATTTCCCTCCACCTGGAAACCCTGAAGGAACAGGAACAAGCACGTATTGCCCGCGAAGTACATGACCAGCTTGGCCAGGTGCTGACCGGGTTAAAAATGGATCTGGCCTGGGTGAAAAAACATGTGCAGCAAAATACTTCTCCGGAACTTCTCACTCAAAAAATCAATGGTATGAATGGGCTTATGGATGAGGCAATACAAACTGTGCGAAGGATTGCTTCTGATCTGCGGCCACCCATCCTGGATGAAAGTGGCCTGGCGGAAGCGCTGGAATGGAAGGGCATCGAATTCGAAAGACGTTCCGGTATAAAAGTGCATTTTCAGGGCCCGGAGAAACCCATCGTACTGGAAGACCGGATCAGCACGGGTCTTTACCGCATCTACCAGGAAATCCTCACTAATATAGCCCGCCATGCAGGAGCAGACACAGTTGTATGCAATCTTGCAGAAAACTCACAAGGCATTGCGCTAACGGTAATGGATAATGGAAAAGGTTTTGATACCACGAAACCCATCCGTTCGCTGGGCTTGCTAGGCATGAAAGAAAGATCTTACATGATTGGCGGCCACCTGGTGATCAAAAGTCAACCGGGAGAAGGCACGCTGGTAACGGTGCAGGTAAATTTGCAAAACCATGCAGCCGGCTAACGGGCCAGAAAGCGCCGCCAAATTTTCATCTGACTTGTTTCATTATTCTATCGAATTTAATGCGTCATTCGGCTAAAGGTTTTTTCTTATTCAATGACCTCTAGTATTTTTCGTGCACTAAACCTTACCCATGAAAAAGCAGTTTATATTGTACATGCTGCCCCGCAATGAAAGTTATGGATCATCCATCCAATATGTAAAAAGTTTTTCTGACGGCAAGCCGGAATTTTCCGGGCTTCGTACGGAGGCAGATTTTTTCTCTTTTTTCAAAGCCTACTGGTTGGCTTTTCGTTATGGGCTTTCGGTATTGCCTGCAGCACTTGCTTAGTGGGTCATTATTGGCAGCAGCTGGGGCAAGTCACGTTATTGCGACGAAGAAAATAAATTACACAATTAAACTTTGAATGTCTAATTCCTGGGGACTGCATTATAGGGCGTATAATTCTCCCAAACGATAGGCGTATACTGATCGCCGATGATAGTGTTTAGTAATTCTTTAAAGATGCTTTCGCCGTTCGCACTGTTGCTAAGCAGCACAATGGCTATCTTCTTATCCAGGAAATTGATATTGTAATTGCGCCAATGGTCATCGTGTCCTTCTTTAAAAAATCCTTTGCCATAGGGAGATTGCAGCAGGCCCCAACCGAGGCCATAGGATAATTGGATGGCGTCGTTTTCTGTAGTAGTATCCGTGCGCAGAGTAGGGAATTGCTGTTTTGAACTAATGCGGATTTGCGGGGTAGTCATCTCCTTAAAATATTTTTTGCCCAGTCCCTTGCCCTGTAATATGTAACTGATAAAGCGGCTGTAGTCAGCAACCGTGGTAACCATTGAGCCTGCTGCGTTTGGACGGGAAGACTGTCGCTTGTCCAATGCTTTTTCATTCTCATCATGTCCCCAGGCAGAGTCCTTGTCGTATTCGGGCTTCCATGTATAACTGGTGTTGTGCATTCCAGCCGGAATAAAGATCAGGGAGTCTGCCAACTGTGAAAGCGAAGTGCCGGTAGCATTCTCCACCGCTTTTTGCAGGAGCTTTATGCCTTCGTTGGAATAAGCATAGCGTGTGCCCGGCATAAAGAACAATTTTACTCCAGTAACTGTATCTCTTGCCCCGGTAAAAGGATCCATCCACCAGATATTCTGCATCCCCGTTGTGTGGCTGAGGCACATCCTTGCGGTAATGTGCATCCAAAGCGGGTCCTTCATTAAATTCGTGTATACATCACCGATAGCCGTAAAGTTTGGGAAATAGGTAAACAAGGGTTTGTCCAAATCAAACTGCTTTGTTTCCACTAAGTGCATCACTATAAATGCAAATACTGCTTTGCTCAAAGACGCACCGTACATGACGGTATTAGTATCAAGTTTTATTTTTTCTCCTGCATGGCTGTAGCCAAAAGCTTTTGTATAAACAGGCTTGTTGTCATTGAGCACACTGATACCCATGCCCGACACTTTTGCTGCCAGCAGTAAACGATTGACCAGGGCATCAATGCTATCTGCTGTTATATAGCTTCCGTCCAGACGCTGCACCCGCTTTACATTTTGTGCGTTTACGCTGCCCATTATCTCTAACCCTATAAATAATATACAGATAAGTTGTCTCATGATATTTTTAATGACCAAAGGATGCACAATGGTGCCAATCCAAGCGGAGTTTGAAATACAGTGAGTTGCAAAAAGCAAACCATTCAGCACTGTCCGTTACCGTTACAAGTATTGTGCGGTTGCGGGCATCTTTATCATTTTTTTATTTGCTTGTCTAACCAGGATCTTGTTGCATCAATAAGCAGCGGAATAATGTCTTTTTTCCCAGCCTTGAAAGCATGATTGGCGCCGTCTATTTTTATTAATGTAGCCAGTGGTAGTGAAGCGCATACTTTTTCAATCAGCTCATAGGATGCCAGTTCATCCCTGCTGCCTTGCAGAAAAAGCATGGGTACTTTAACTGATTTTAGATGCTCTGCCCTTTCTATGGATGGTTTACCAGGTTGATGAAGTGGAAACCCGAAGAAAATAATTCCTTTGACATCAGCTGCTGGCTGCGTTGCCAGGTATTGTGAACTCATCCTTCCCCCGAAAGATTTACCTGCAGCAAACACAGATAAATCCGGAAATAATTTATGTGCTTTGATTATAGCCGCTTCAATGGTTTTGTGCGCCACTGCGGGGGTGTCGGGTCTTCCTTTTTTATTTTCCATAAATGGAAAATTGAACCGTAGCGTTGCTATATCTTTTTCTGCCAGTGCTCTTGCTGTAGACACCATAAAATCATGCTGCATGCCAGCTCCAGCGCCGTGTGCAAAAGTCATTATAGCAATCGGTTGGGCGGGAGTCATTAACGCCGCTGTGACTTTACCTATTTCTTTTGAAACCGTCAGGGATAGCGTCCTGGTCTTCATTTTTGTGCTAAGGTACAACCGATTACAGCCTGTTAAACAGTATCCCATAAAAATGACCATCGTTTTCGCAGGGGCTTTTGTGTATAAATGCGAATGGTTTGTGGGTTGGCTGTGGATATCCGGATGGGGTAAAAAAACAGTTGGATGGAATTGTTTAGTAATTTACTAGACTATTATATCTGCTACCTGGTTCCCTTTTGCTAAACAATTAAATCATTCATCATGTCATCCATTCCAAGCTGGAAGCAAGTACTGGCAGGTATCAAATCAATTTTCACTGCCAGTAAAAACAGGTCCAATAGCATTTCCCATAAAACAACTATGACACATCGCAAATTGCGCATACCGGATCTGCCGTCAAACAAAAGCTTTTCACAGAAACAACGCAGCAGGGAAGAAATGCTGGTTGATTAAAGACAGCAGTAACAATCGCAAGAGCATAGTCAATAAGAAAAAACGGCAAACCTATTATTCAAATCGCAAAAGAGCGTCAGGGTTTGGCAGACTCTTTCATACTTGTTCATACTTGTGTGCTACTGCGTAGGTGTAAGAGCATCATGCTGCTTAATCCAACTATATCCAATAAATATTGAGACCTCCAGTTTTCGAAGGCTACAAAGTTTTATAAATAGAACAACTTTGCTCAACGGGTAAGTGCTGCTGCTTTCGGTGTTTCTCTGCCAATTCTTTTATCACGACTTGCAATTAATTCGCAAATCCGTATAGCGGCTGTTTCAAAATCATCATGGTCGTCTTTCAAATGCAACCACTGCGATGTGATTAATTTATCATCAAAAACAAAATCTGTAATGGCTGGAATGGCTGCTTTCAAATCATCATGATGCTCTTTTTTCGTTGGTATCCACAATCCATTGTGTTGTGGATTCTTACTAATTAACCGGAAAGTCAACACAATCTTTTTGTCCCAGTAGATATAGTACATGCCGATAGCTTGTCGTATTACGACGCTGGGTGGTAAGTAATCCAGCAGGAAGTCAAAGGGAATTTGTTTTTTCATTGCATAATATTCATTATCGCCAGTTTTCAATGCATTCAATCCATTGCTGTTTTTTCATGGTCAGGGCAATCAGCAAAGCCGTTCCGCTAAAAGCGAGAGCGTCAAAAGTGCTTGCAAGCAAATTGCCACGGTCTGCAGCCAGGGGGTGTGACAATGTTCCTGGTAGATGCACCAACCAGACCCATAGAAAGATCATCACCGAAAGTAAAAGTGCAATGGGGCGAATCCTAATGCCCAGTATAATAGATACGCCTGCAGCCAGCAGGCATATACCAGTAACATTTACCCAGAAAAGATGATTGGCCATGCCCGCCGGAACTAAGTCCTGGATGTAATCAGCATAGATGATATGAGAAATGCCAAAGCTGGAGATGGTGATTAAAAAAAACAAATTGCCATAGGGTATCAATTTTTCCAGGAAACTTTTTTTTGAAGAAGGATCTGTTTCAAACGAACCAGCTACTACAAACGCACCGCCAGCCAGCGCCAGTTCTTTCAGTGGTGCTGTCCAGAGGCCCAGGTGGTAAAGCTTGTTTGGTTGAGAAAATAATTCATAGGTAAGCTGCGCTCCCAACAATAGTCCCATGAAAACGGCGCCCAGCAGCAATGCTGCTTTTTTCGCTCTGGCTGGTATAAAAATTAATATACCGGTCGCTATTAAATAAAGCCCAAAAACAATGGCCAGTGCGGATAGCAGCGGCAGTTTATCCTGGTAGGGCGAAAAAAATACATCGCGGAAGGTTCGGAAATAACATTGCTGCACACCGTATACGACCAACGCAATTGCGTAGAAAGACCGACCTGCAAAAATCAGTTGTTTCATGGCGGAGTATTTTTATTTCCATTCAAATGTACAGCTAATCCTTGCCCGCACTATACCATCCATCATTCCGATCTCAGTGTCTTTACCGGGTTTGCCACGGCTGCTTTCACTGCCTGCAGACTGATGGTGATAAAGGCGATAAGCAGGGCCATAGTGCCGGCTATGGCAAAGACCTGCCAGCCGATAGCTATCCTGTAAGCAAAATCTGAAAGCCATCGGTGCATCGCATACCACGCTACGGGTGCAGCCATCAGCATGGCAATGCATACCAGTTGAATAAAATCTTTGGCAAGTAAACGAATAATACTGCCGACGCTGGCACCCAGCACTTTTCTCACACCAATCTCACGAGTGCGTACTTGCGCTGTATAAGCTGTTAGCCCCAGCAGCCCGAGGCAGGAAATAAAAATTGCGATGGCCGCAAACCAGGTAAAGAGGGTGCCTTCCCGCTGTTCGCTTTTGTAGAGATTATCGAAGATATCATCAAGGAAAGCATAACCAAAAGGGTATTCCGCGTTGTACTGTTTGAATTGTTTGCTGGCGGCAGCAATTGCGGTTTGCGCACCAGTTGCTGTTGTTTTTATATAGATGGTACTCAGGTATTGCGGTGCAAACCAAAAGATCGAAGGTGCGATCTTTTCTTTCATGGAGCTGTAATGAAAATCCTTTACAACGCCAATGATGGTACCGGTTGTGCCCTGCATCCGGAAACGTTTGCCAATAGGCTCTTTGATGCCCATTTCTTTTATCGCTGCCTCGTTCAAAATATAGTGTGCAGTATCTATTTGTCCACCGGTAAAGGAAGTGCCGGCTACCAGTTGCATGTTGAAAAAAGACAGCAAGTCACGATCAACCACGATAGGGTGCATGATGATATTTTGCTTTGGGTCTTTGCCATCCCAGTCAACATTGCCCACAAAACCCTGGAAGTGTACAATGTTCTGGTTGGAACGGGTGACGGCGGTGATACCGGGTTGTTTCAGTAACTCTGCTTTTACGGCGTCGTAATGTTTGTTCATGTCACGCATCCAGAAAGTCAGCACATGTGTTTTATCATACCCAACACCTTTGGCACGTATAAAATTCAACTGGCGAGTGATAATGATGGTACCCACCATTAAAATAATTGAAAATGCAAATTGGGTTACCACCAATATTTTGCGGAACAGCACGTCACCTACGCGGGCGGTGATTTTACCTTTCAGGGCTTTTAGGGGTTCGAAAGAAGACAACAGCAGGGCGGGGTAGATGCTGGAAGCTGCAAGGGTTCCTGTTATCGATGTTAGCAGCAATGCCCAGACGTGGTAATCCGTTAAATCAAATCGCATCTCCTTGCCAGATATTGTATTGAATACCGGCATCAACAAAAAAATACCACCGATGGCTAGCAATGCTGCTATCAAAAACAAAAGTGCAGTCTCCATTATGAACTGCCCAAACAACTGTGTTTTACCGGCACCAATTATTTTGCGCATGCTGATCTCTTTAGCCCGCAACATAGATCTTGCAGTGGAAAGATTGGTGTAATTGATGCAGGCAATCACCAATATCAACAGCGCAATTGCAATAAATATCCGCACGGTACCAATGCCTTTATCGCTGCCATCTGCATTGTATAAATGCATTTTGCTGATGGGCAGCAGCAGGTAATCCGCATCCGTATCATCAGGGCTATGTGCTAGATGTACAGTGGTGATTTGTTTTTCCAGTTTTCTGAGATCACTGCCAGGTTTTAGCCGCAGGTAGGTGATGTAATTCAGGTAGCCAAAATTATTACTCATGTCAGATCCCTGTGCCCGCATTTCTTTAAAATGATTACTGATGGGCATTATCATATCATACTGCAGGCTGGAATTTTTTGGCATCTCCGCCATCACGCCGCTCACCACCAATGGCGATTTGTTATCACCCAGGATGATCTTCCCGATAGGATCTTCATTGCCAAAAAATTTCGTTGCCAGCGTCTCTGTCATCACCACCGAATTATCGGTAGTAAATGGACGGGCACTATTCCCTTTTAACAAGGGTATATCAAACAACGCAAACAGTGATGGGTCAGCGTAGATGGCCCGCTCATCGCCAAAAACCTTATCCTTATATTTATAGAGTGAGTAATCATTATTGCCCGTAAGTCTTGCATAGTCCTGCACAGCAGGCAACTGCTGTTTGGCAAAGGGCCCGATGGGCGCCACTCCAATGGTAAAGATCTGCCGGTTATTGCCCGTGCCACCCCAGAGTTCAACCCGGTAGATATCCTTTGCTTTTTTATAGTAGCCATCATATCCCAGTTCATCTTGTACCCATAGCAAAACGAGGATGCCAACGGTAAGGCCCAGTGCTAATCCTGCTATATTGATGGCTGAATAGAATTTGTTTTTTGCGAGGTTTCTCCAGGCGGTCTTCCAGTAATTTTTAAACATGCTGCTGGTTTTAGCCGCCGAAAATACCGGACCTGCATAAGTGCGGCGTCCCATTTTATAATCTGGTACTCCTTTTTTAAGCGCATTTTTGTATTCAAGTGGAGTTCTGCCCGTCATTTCTTTAAATACCCGGTTGAAACTGCTTTTTGCATTGAAGCCAGCGCCCCATGCAAGGCCCAGCAAGGTTATATGATCGCAGGAAGGTTCTTGCATTTCCTCTATCACTTCTGCTACCCGGTAGGCATTGATAAAATCCGCAAAATTCTTTTTAATGCCGGTATTGATGACACGCGATAGTTCGTGCGGTGGCCATCCGATTAAAGAAGCCAGGGATTGCAACGTTAGCTCCGGATCCTGGTAGTACTGTTTTAGTTTAACCTCCTGTTTTAACCAGCTTGCTTTTTGTTTTAGTTCGAAGGGAATAGTTGGTTTAATAGCAGACTTTCCATCAACATTGTCTATTCCCTGAGGGTTTAGCAATGCCCTTGCCCCCATCCGGATAAATACCGCACCGGAGAGTAAATACATTATATAGTAAGCGTCGCTACTCATTTGCTCCTGGTAATACAAAAAATCAATAACCGCGATCCCTGCCCAGCAACACCCAATAATTGATAGTAAAACCAAATCGTTTTGTAACCAGCGCCATTGGTAACGATTGCGATCATTATCCCTAAAAGGCAGGTGTTTGTAAAAGCGCATAATCAGGCGACAGGATAATAAAAGATAAATGCCCAGTGATAGAAATACCAGTAATGCAATTGTGCCATTCCAAACATATAGTGATAACGCTTGTATCAGCAACCCCAGCAGCAGCGGACTGAAATGAAACAAATCTTTTTTAGCAAATACGATAGCAGGCTGTATCGTCTTGCGTACATACATAAAAATCATCGGCCCTATTGCTAATACAATGGAAACAGGAAGCAGCATCCATATTACGCTAATGCCCAGTAGCCCTGCCAACCAGCGATTGATAGACTGTTGCGTGCTTTTGGTAAACCAGTTCAGCAGGGCAATCGTAAGCCCTGCCACCGCCATTACCAGCAAGGCGCCGTCAAAAAAACTGATATGGAAGGAATAGAAATGCAATCAGGATATTTGTTTGAATGATTTTACCAAATTAAGGATTTTAAAAATGGCAATACTATTATATGAAACTGGATAGCCAATAGGGTGAATCGCACTGAATAGCCCGATATGAATCATGTATCCGAATAACGGCCACAAACAAAAACTTCTAATAATCAAAAAGTTTATTTTTACGCCTACACCAACAAGCCTGGCATGAAAATATGGTTAACTCTCTTTTTATTTTTTATCTACCACTGCACTGTTGCACAACAAGGGATCAGGCTTGATACAACAAAGCATGTAATTACCATTACTGCGCCAAAGGAACATTTAAAAATAGAGATAGTATATGCAAATGGTTGCTATATCAGCAAGCTGTTCATCAAAGGGAAAAATAAGTTATCTCCCGCCGGCGTTTATACCAGTTTTGCTATTGATTCCTCAAGCCATACCTCGAAAGATCTAATAACAGTGCCGCGAGTGCAAGTACAGCGTAATATGGTAACAATATCTGCTATACGGTACGGAGATACTAATAACGGCGTAGAAGAATCCTGGTTGTTTATTCGGAAAGACAGTTCTATACAATGGAAATTATCACGCAAGTACGCTGCAGCCGGTACATTGAAAGATATAGCCTTTCCCCAATGGCATTTTGCCAGCATGTCTACCTGGAAAGCTGGTATTATCAACAATGGAGGAGTGGTCTGGTGCAAATACCTGGAGGGAGTTAACGACAGCTATGGGGTACATACGGGCGGCACGATCTATTGGAATGATATCAGTGGGGAAGCGCTTTCCATCCAGACGAAAGCTGCCAATGGACAATATATAGCTACCCAATACAGTCATAGCCCGCAAGGGGAATTCACCAGTACTCAAATGGTTACTGCGCAACCATTAACACAACAGCACCAGCTCAGCCGGTTTGTCCATGGAAAACGGGATGTTTTTGCACCCACCGCTATATCAAAAACAACAGTTTCTGCCACTATAGATATCCGTTATATTGATTATTTCACTGCTTATGACCGTGGAGACCTTAAAAAAATCAATGCGGCTGCCGTTCGGGAATTGTTGAATACCACCGCCCGGTATGGGGTTGTGGATAATAATATCGTTGGCGGCAATGGCTGGGTCACCAACTGGAAATGTCTGCATGAACCTTTTTTCGGACAAATAGCCCTGGCACTTGCCGATAGTAATTATACAAACAATCTGGCTGGCACGCTCGATCAAGAAAGAGATCAGGCTATGCTTCCCGACGGCCGCGTATTGTCGCGTTGGCACGATGTGACTGGTGATGAGATACCCGGCACTTACAATAAGGAGACCGGTTACTATGAAGCCATGTGGGGCTACACGATGGATTCGCAAACCGGCTATGTCATCAATGTTTCTGATCTTTTCAATATCAACGGGAACAGGGACTGGCTTAAACGCCATCAAAACAGTTGCCGCAAAGCACTTGATTGGTTATTGCGCCGCGACAGCAATCACAATGGTATTTATGAAATGATGAACAGTAATACGAGCGAAGGTAAGTGTAGCGATTGGTTGGATATTGTCTGGGCCAGTTTTGAGAACGCTTTTGTCAACGCACAGTTGTATGCGGGCTTGGTAAAATGGGCAGACTGTGAACGTGTATTGGGTGATGCTGCTATGGCAGAAAAGTACAAAGCCATTGCGGATCGTTTGAAGCAAGCATTTAACCAACCCGTCGAACAAGGCGGGTTTTGGTCTGCAACTAAAAAGCAGTTTGTTTATTGGAGAGATAAGGATGGTACCGTGCATGGCGACAACCTGGTAACGCCCGTGCAATTCATGGCTATTGCTTCAGGTATTTGCGATGAAAAAGATAAAATTAAGGAAGTGCTCGGGCAAATCGAAACCCGTACGGCTGATGAACGACTATTCCATTGGCCTTTGTGTTTTGATTCTTTTAAACGGGAGGAAGTAGATGCCGGCAACTGGCCTTTTCCAAAGTATGAAAACGGTGATATTTTTCCTACCTGGGGTTATCTAGGGGTTCAATCCTACCTGCATTACAATCAAGCACTCGCGTTAAAATACATCAGGAATCTTTTAGAGCAATATCAAAAAGACGGACTTTCTTCGCAACGTTATAGCAGGAAGGAGCAACAAGGGCAGGGTGGTGATATTCTTTCGGGCATTTGTACCGGGGTGACGGCGCTGTATTCGGATATCTATGGTGTTCAACCACGCTGGAACCGACTGGTGATAGCGCCAAACATAGTGGATGATCTTAATGGCACGCGGTTTACTTATGCATTAAGGGGGCATGATTACACGATTCAATTGGATACAAATAACTACCATGTTCATTCGGGTGATTACGCAGTAAATTATAACAAGTCATTTGGCACAGCCGGTAAGAAAGGAAACCTCCAGTTTTTTCCAGGTGACCAGGACAGCACTGTATTAGCAATCACAAATCATTCCTCGCGTTTCATCTCACTCACTGTCCATCGCTTTGCAGGGCGGGAGATTGATTTTGCTATAAAAGAGAAAGGCCAGTATGCTATAAACTTAAAAGGCCTTTCTACATTAAGCCATTACACCCTAATCATAAATGGCTTGAAAAAGACTGCCACTACTTCCAGACAAGGGGAGATTATTCTCAACATCGATTTGTAGGCATGTATTTTTATTTCCTTTACGCTTTCGGTCGTAATTGTTTTAACAAGGTATCAAACCTTACCCAATAAAAATGGCAATCGTTTTCACTTGTGCCTTTCGTATAAAAAAGGAATTTGCCATCTGGTGATACATACTGGCCAAAACGATGTGCTGATCCTTGATTGATTTTGTCGCCGAGACTTACCGGCTCTGTCCAGGTCTTGTCTTTCTTGCGAAAGCTGATCCAAAGCTCGCATTCGTAGGTGGGTGTTTCTTTGGCGCTGACAATTATATAAGATTCATCAGGCGCTATAAAAAAATCGCCATTAAACCCGGTGGTATTGAGCGGAGTGCCGAGGCTTTTGATAACCGTGTCTCCTCCTTTCATGGTTAGCGCACAAAAATCGTAGCTGCTGTAATCCTTTTTGTCGCCACCAGTTCCATTACTGCCCACGTAATAGGTGCCACTACGCGTCGGCATAAAATTATAGAGGCCGAAGGGCTGTTGCAACCATAACGTTGGTGTTGTCCAATTGCCATTTATCTTGTCAGATTTCCAGACAGTACTTCCCTTGCCTCCAAAATAGAGGCTTTTTTCATCAACAGATAAAGTAGGACAGCCGATATCTGTTCCGATGACAGCGGGCTTGTTCCATTGCTTTCCATCAAAGCGGATTTGTTTCACTCCTGTTCCCCTGTAATCAAACCAATGACGGGCAAAGGCATAATAAAATGAACGCCCATCTTTTGAGAAAGCCACCCGACCGAGTACGATACCGGAATCAACCAACAACTCTTGCGCAAATACGATTGGTGTATCGCCTGGTGGCTGTTGACCCAGGTAAGCAAAAGGTGAATTCCAAATAGTACCGGGCTTTTTGTCTTGCGCTTTTAGGGTAGCGCTAAAAATTATTAAAAACAGGGGCAATAAGCAGGCGATTTTTTTCATACTAGGTTGATTGTATTGTTTGCGTTATTTTCAGCCAGCAATTTGAAAAAATCTCCGCAACATGCTGTGTTCATTGCCTGTTCATCTTTGTTCATTCAATCAAAAACCTTCTCATAATGGCTGCTGATGTATCGGATATAGCCAGGTGTCTTATGCTGATTGAACAGCAACTCGGTTGGGGACCCGGCGTTAATTGGCAGCAACGTGATTTTGAGTTGTTGAGTGAAAAGCTTTTTGAAAAAACAACCGTATTGCTAAGTGCGAGTACCTTAAAGCGGGTTTGGGGTAAAACCAGTCATGAAGGAAAACCATCTAAGGCGACTTTGAACGCACTGGCACAGTTTATTGGTTTTGAGAACTGGCGTGCTTTTTTGGCGGATAACAATACGCTTGCAAACGAAACTTTGCCTGAAGCACAATTTCCTACCATTGTAAAACGCAAACATTGGGGCAGGATGA
This sequence comes from Chitinophagaceae bacterium, assembly GCA_047602295.1. GTDB lineage: Bacteria > Bacteroidota > Bacteroidia > Chitinophagales > Chitinophagaceae > JACMLD01. Next base: position 2,521,178 of record JASGHP010000001.1, read on the forward strand.
TCTTGTTGATAGGGTTCGGTATAATAGCCATTGCCATCGTAGCATTCTATACTGTGCAAAAAAGAAAGAACCATCTGAATTTTGAACAACTTGTATTTAATGCTCGCATGTCAACGACTGGCATTCCCAATACTGTGCTGTTTGATTATGATGCCAGTCATTCCAACGCCGATAGCGTGTTCATTCAGCAAAGCTGGGACAAGCGAAGACGTTATATGGTAGACAAAGCTGCCCACCAGTACAACCTCACTTATTATTACCCCGGATATTACAGGGCCAAGCTAGTGCTGAACGATTCGATTGTGAAAGAAAGAGATTTGTTTATTGCCTCGCAGGGCTGGATGGGTATTGTCGAACAAAATCCTATACCTATCTATTTGGAAAAGGAACGATTCAATAAAGGATTACCGCTTTTCATAACAGATAAAGACTTCACCGATCATTCAATCGATCTGCAAAAAGAACTGCCCTTTACCAGTATTGTGTTGGTAGATAGCAGCATTGCCATTCCGGGAAACAAGCTATTGCTGAATGCCCGTATACAAAATACAGCAACGCAGCCGGAAGCGATTTGTCACCAGGCCACCATCACTCTTATGGGAACCGAAGGCGTTATCAGTATACCTATCTGCGAAAAGGGCTGTGTGGGTGATATCAATTTGGTAGTTGGTATGCATGTTATCAGCGGCCGCACAACAGATTTGTCAGGGTTTGGGGTGGATGGAAATTCCGAAGCAATGGTGCAATGCAACATAAGTGGTGATAGTTTAATAATCAGGGTAAACGCTCACATTGCCTGGCAGGCACCTTTTACTAATACGGTTGGTCGCGTCATTGGTGCCAGGATACGGTTCAAAGGGAGTGGTGTGGTACGTCAATTTGATTTGAGGCGCGAAAATTAAAAAAGCAAACTCGCAAACATATTTGTTCATTAGTATACGGGTATACATACGTTGAAGAAGACAATCATATTGACAGTAACCAAGAAGAAACAGAAACTGTATAACAAATAACCCCGCTACTTTGCAGCAACGGGGTTTATTTGGGTGGAAGGTCGCATAGCGACTATTTTTCAAACTTTATTTTTGTTAAGATATTTTCAGCCACTTTTCTCCCTTGCAGGAGGCTCTTGTCAAGGGTTGGTCGATAATGCAATCCTCCATAAAAACGGCTATCGGATATGTCATTGGCCAATTGTGTAAAGCTGGTATAACTGCGCGGTGGATAGTTCAGGTAATCGTAAGTATGCAGCGTAAAATGAAAATTCTCCCCGAAGATTGCACTCATTACAGTGAGTATTGCACCAGCTGAAGTTGAATGCCCGGAAGGAAATTCCGGGTGATTGGGCGTGGGCACATAGGTGGACCAGTTGGGATCGATATAAGCACGGATATAGGTTACCGGCCGAATCAGGTTAAACTTGTATTTATCGGTAAACAGCACTATCCCCGCATCACACTGTGCAAGTCCAACGGCTGCATAGGTAAGGGCAGCCCTATCCAATTGCAGGTCTGCAATTTTTATTGCCTGTGCCATCAGTGCCACATAGGTTCCACCGGGTGTAAAACCGGGGACGTCCTTAAAGTAATCGCACATGGCTTTTTGCTCCGTTGTCAATGTAAGTGATGCTGTATACACTTGTTTTACCATGGCATAAAAGGAGGAAGAAGGATCGGTTGAGAAAGCGGGTGGTGGCACCAGTGCTGTATTCTTGTTACTACCGGGCACCAGTAAGCGCCGTTGGTAAAGATAGGGATTCACAATCGGAGCAGGCGCGGGAGATGTCGGTACCCATAGACCCGGCCCTACAGGGGGCACATAGGGTGGATTCACGTTTGCTGAACCATCTGTTGCCGCCCAGTTAAAAACACGGGTAGCAACTTCTTTACCAAAGGCTATCGAACGCTGCAGGGTCGCGTCGTCTGTCTGCATGGCAAACTGCGCCTGGTAGCTGTTTTCCAGTGCCGTCATCGCCGTCATATTCGTTGGGGCCGTAGCGGGGAAAAGTCTTCGGTTCATCTCTGCTAATGCGGCATTGGCAACAGCGCCCCAATGATATTTTTTGCCTGTTGCTATCGCGGGCATCGCCGGAAAATCCGTTAGTTGTCCCTGGAGTGAACGGTAAGAGGGCATTCCCGGCACCACGGATTCATACAGAGCGATGCCACAATAGGCCTGGCAACGATCGGTGGCCTGGCCTGCAGTGCCAGCGGGCAGCGGAACTTTCAACATTTCGAGCTGAAGGTTTACCCAACTGACCACAAGATCGGAAGTATAAAATTTGGTTTGGTTCAGGAATCCGTGTGCGCCGTCACCGTCGTCGCCGTGTCCCTGACCGGGATTTTTTTGGCAGGCGGAGAATACAAAAAACAGGAGGGCCAATGGTAGCAACCATTGGGTATTGGCGCGTTGGCGCATGTGTTTGGTGGTGGTAGCCATGATTTTATTTTTAAGGTGGTGTGAAATCAATACATAGCCCTTATGATAGCTCGCATAGGAGCGATCAAGTCCAGTCCTATAAACACTAGAGAGAATAGGGGAGAAAAATGGTTTATACACAGGAAGTCGTAAGCATTCACCTAAGAAGCAATCAAGCCAATAAAAGAAAACACGCGTAGGGGACAGAAGAAGAAATTACCATACTAAGAGAAGCCTTTATCATCAACCTGTCAGAGAGAAATCCAGATACAGAAAGGAAATAGCCTTGTTAAATATAACACATTTGTTTGTTTCACGATTATATTATTAAAACCATTTCAACAATGCATCTTTCCTGCTGCGCGACACGTTGACAACGGAGTTGTCGCTCATTATAAGATAACCACCATCTCCCCGCACATATTTCTGTACTTCATTCAGGTTAATCATATGTGAATGATGAACCCTCACAAACGAAGAAAAATCTTCCAGGCTTTCTTCCATTTCTTTTAAAGTACGGCAAGCGATAACCTTCGTTTTGTTTTTGAGATGGACGTGCGTGTAGTTATCATTTGCTTCAATTTGTATTACCTGGTCGATGGTTAACATCTCATATCCTTCGTGGGTAGGAATGGCAATTTTATTTAACGGATTGCCTTTGCGCTGCACTTTTTCCAGCAAAATTTTAAATTGTTCCGTCATTGGAAGGCGCTGCATTTCCTGTACCTTTTTCACAGCAGTTATCAACTCTTTGGGATTGACGGGCTTTAATAAATAATCCAGGGCGCTAAAACGAATCGCTTTTATAGCAAACTGATCATAGCTGGTAACAAAAATGATGGTGAATGGCACTTCGGCGAACTGTTCCAGCATTTCAAAACCATTCATCACCGGCATTTCTATATCCAGGAAAACCAGGTCGGGTTTTATTTTATCAATAGCTTCCAATCCTTTTTTTGCAGAACGGCATTCTTCCACAACGCTTACCTGCGGGCAAAATTCATTTAACAACAGGCTGAGTGTTTCCAGGCAATGCAGTTCATCATCTATCAATATGGTTTTAATCATGGGCTGTAGGAATTTTCAATATTACTTCTGTACCGCCGGCACTGCCATCGGGTAAAACCAGATCATTAACCTGTATGTGCGTATCCGTTAATTCCTTTTGTTGCAGCATTTCAATACGACTGGCTGTTATCTGCATTCCCATCGATTTATAAGCAGCAGCCGACTTACTTCTTAACTCCTTTGCCTTATTTCTACCAATGCCATTATCCGCTATGCGGCAGCACAACATGTTTTGCTGCTGAAAAAGCGCAATCTCCAGTTGTCCTTTTTCTTCTTTGTGCATCAACCCATGCCAGATGGCATTCTCCACATAAGGTTGAATGATTAGTGGAGGCACTTTAATAATATCAGTTTCCAGGGTATCATCAACGTTAATGATGAATTCAAAATGATGTTCGAAACGCAGCGCTTCCAGTTCCAGGTATAGTTGCAGCGATTCCAGTTCTTTTTCCAGGGGAATGAATGCAGATTGTGAATTCTGTAAAATCAATCTTATCAATCTTGAAAATTTTGTAAGGAACTCTGATGCCTGTGCTTTATCATTTTTAAGAATGAACCGGTTAATAGCATTCAGCGAATTAAAAATAAAATGCGGGTTCATTTGTGCACGGAGGGCCTGCATCTCCAGTACAGTGGCTTTCTGTTCAAATGCAGCTTTGGTGCGTTGCGCTTCCAGTTTTTGCAGACTTAATTCATTTTCAGCTTGCCTGCGTTTGCCAGCTTCATTGTGTTGTTTCAGTAAATGATACCGGAATAAAATAAACATTATCGCACCCAAACCAAAAAGCAGCAGCAACAACAATAGCTTTTGCTGTTGCTGAATCTTTTTTTCTTTTGCAAGCAAAGTAATTTTTGATTCCTGCAGCTGGTTTTCTGTTTTCATTTCCTGTACAGCTATATTCCTCAACTGCTTGTCATTGGCAAGCGTGTCTTTTAGTGATGAAAACAACAAATGGTATTTGTAAGCGCTGTCTTTATTTCCTGTTTGTTCATACAGCTTCCAATACATTTCCAGTGCATTGCAGACGTCCTGCCTTGCCCCGGATTTGCGTGCTATATCCAATAATTGCCCCGTATATTGAAAGGAGGCGGCAAACTGTTTCTTACCCTGACAGGCAAGGGCAGCGTCGTATAATACGGGCAATGAGAAAAAATTGGCCGGAAAGCAAAACTGCAATGGCTTTACCAGGTAAGCAAGCGCTGAATCGTACTGTTGTTGTTTAAGAAAAGTTTCGCCAATACTTATCAGCTGGTCTGTTAGAAAATATTTTTGAATAGGCGTGTCAACCAGCCTCATGGCTGTAAAATGGTAAGCCATCCTGTAATAATACCGCGCAGTATCATATTGGTGCTGCAATACGTATATGTCACCCATCCTGGAATTATATACATCGGGTAATTCATATTCTTTTGCTTTTTCTGCACTTAGCCGAAAATACATCAATGCGGTTTTATCATCACCTGCATCTTTATATAATCCTGCCAGATAGTAATTGCCCCACATATACAAATCTCTGCGCAGGCCCTTGTATTCCTGTATATCGCGACTTATCAGCATGTCTTTATAGTAATATCCAAAGGCCTTTTCATAATAACCCTGTTCATCGTAGGTTGTACCAATATCCCTGTATGTATACACCATGTTTGCACTGTCGTACCGGCTGCTATAGTACAGCAGGTTTTTTTCTTTTAAGCTTCTTGCTTCTTCAAACCTAAGTTGCAGCATCAGGTTGTAGCCAAGTCTTGCAACGGCTTCATTGTATTCATTAGCATTATCCGCTTGCCCGTACAAACCGCAAGCCTGCCTGAAGTATTGCTCAGCGCCATTTATATCTCCACGCTCCTGTTTAATTTGTGCAAGATTCAGCAAGCCATCCGCCATCCCTTTTGTGTAATGTATGGCAGTAGCCAATTGGTAAGCTTTGGTTGCATAGTTGCGGGCGGTATCTGTATTGTATATGTAATAGGCAATACTTAATGCATTCAGGCAATTTATTTTAACGGTGTCACTGGCAGTCTGCATTATTTTTTGTAAGCTGTCGATGTTTTTTCTTTGTGCAAGATGTTGTCGGTTCATTTGCGCCTCCTGTAACTGGCGAAGAGCATCCTCTTGCGCCGTGCAAAAAGAAAACAATAGTAGTGGCAGGAAAAGAATCGTTATGTATTTTGAAATATTCATTGTAACTACACTATTGCTGACTACTAAATGTAGCTGATTTGTACAGCATTCCATCAACTCTATAAACCTAGCTAAATAGATAACCCGGTAGCAGTTTCATTGAGCAGGTAACGCTATAATTGGGTGGTTAACGCCTATTGTGGGCAATCGCTGCCAGGTTTTGAAAATGGAGCTGTTACAAATCACCGCCAATGAGAAATTTATGCGGATTACGAAAAGAACAGCGCTGTAGTGATGTTTGACGTAAGGTTGGCGTAAAGGCAAACTTTTGCCTGTTACATAGAGTTCTTCTTCTCCGCTATGTTGCGTATGTAAGACCTGATATAGTTAATGTCTGAAGGCTTCTCTATATAACCTGCTGCACCGGTAGCTAGTGCAATTTCTTTCAGCGAACCATGTGCTGAAAAAAGGATCACAGGTACATTGAAACCGGGAATGGACGCTTTCAGTTCCCGGATAATATCGGCAGAACTTACGTCTCCGACTGAATGATCAATGATGAGCAGGTCTGGTTTAAAGTCCATGATATCTGCTATGATATTCATCGTATCCAGCCGGGTTTTTATGATATACTCCTTTGCCAGCAGGTGTTTCAATATATCCACCAGTTCTTCATTATCATCTATAATAAATAATCTACGCATCTTCCACACTTTTAATTATAACAACAATTAAGCGAGAGCCAAAAATCAAATATGCTTTTCAATGTTTCCGTTAATTCATGGATGCCTGCTGGTTTCACCAGGTAAGCATTAGCGCCACTGTCATAAGACTTTCTTATGTCTTCCACCGTCTCAGAAGTTGAAAACATGATGACGGGCACATATTTAAGCGACGGCATGGATCTTATTTTTTTAAGCAGCTCAAAACCGTCAATACCCGGAAGGTTGATATCCAATAATATCAGCTTCGTAGTTCCATTCAGGTTTTTGCTAAAATATTCAATGGCCTGCGTGCCATCATTCACATAATGGTATACCAGGTTATTGTTTATTTTTTTGACAGCCCTGCCTACAAAACTGATGTAGTCTTCATTGTCCTCCACATACAATACATCTACGCGTTGCTGCATAAGAATTTATTTTTTAAAAGACAGATAAAACACGGTTCCTTTTTGCAATTCACTTTCATACCAGATTTTACCGCGGTGTTTTTCTACAATCCGGCGGGCGATGGCCAATCCTACACCAGTGCCCTCAAAAGCCTTGGCATTGTCGAGGCGCCGAAACAAATCAAACACCTGGCTACCATAACGCATGTCAATTCCAATGCCATTATCTGCGATGGTATATATAATCTCATCGTCGCTTTCTATCCCTTTTACTTCTACCCTGGGATGTTCTGCATGGCCAGAATATTTTACCGCATTGCTGATTAAATTGGTAAACACCTGTGATATCATAGTAGAATCTCCTTTCAGTGCAGGCGTACCTTCTATCAAAAACACGACCTTTTTATTGTTATATGCCGATAAAACTTCCTGCTGTGCCTGCGTGATGATTTGCTCCATGTTAAGTTTCACAAGTTCTATGTCTTGTCGGCCAATCCGGGAATAAAAAAGTACTTCTTTGATCAGCAGGTTCATGCGGGTTGTGCTTTTTACAACTTTTCCCAGCATGTCATTCACCTGTTCAGGCAGGTCGGGGAAATCTTCCAGCACAATTTCTGTATAGTTGCGGATGGAAGCCAATGGTGTTTTCAGGTCATGAGAAATGGTATAACTAAAAGTATCCAGCTCTTCATAAGCTTTTTTTAATTGTTCATTCAGCTTGCGTATCTCGTGTGCTTTTTCATTAATGATGTTCAATAGTTCTTCCCGTAATTTCATTACCGTTCTCACTTCCCCTGCAGACCAGGGTGCTGAGCTTCCTTCTACCTGTTCAGACCACATTGCAAATGATTTGCGCGGTGAGATTTTATCATTGCCAGCTGCATCTTTTTCCAAAGGCTTGTTCGGGTTACCTGCCCAGTTCACCATTTTTTTTATTTCAGGTTTAAACCAGATAATTCCTTCCTTCATCTCGCGGGAAAGAATACAGCATAAAATACCACTGGCCGTATCTTTCATGCTGGCAGCAGGGTATAAGCTACCCAGCTTGTCTGTATGAAACAAGGTCGGCTGACCCGTATCTAATATCCACTTAAACAAGTCTTCTACCTGTTCATTAGTTGGTGTATTTCCCATCAGATGCGACTGTCCTTCAAAAAACAGCGCAACTCCGCTGGCGTTAGTAAGTTGCAATAAACCGGTTGACGTGTTGGTGAGCCCGCTGGCAACATCCCAGTTTTTAGTAGAATTTTTCAAGACCTGTTGCAATACCCCATCAAAATGCCGGAGCGATTCTTTTTTCTCTTCGTCCTGCCGGTACTCCAAAGAAGAAGACAATATTTTGCCAATCAGCCTGGCGCTGTTGCGTGCATTGTAATCAATAAATTTAGGAGAATAGTTATGGCAGGCTATAAGACCCCAGAGTTCATTGTTAACGATAATGGAAACGCTAAAGCTGGACGCAACGCCCATGTTTTTCAGGTATTCAATATGAATAGGCGAAACGGCCCTCAGTTCGGCGTGGGTAAGATCCAGCGGCTTTGTTGCATAACGGGGATCAGTTACCAGCAGATCGGCAGCAGGGGTATGAACATCTGCAATGATTCTTACCAAATTGATTTTATAAAGTGCCCTTGCCTGTTGCGGAATATCTGTAGCCGGATAATGCAAACCAAGGAACGGTTCAAGGTCTGCGTTTTTTTCTTCCGCTACCACTTCTCCATGACCATCTTCCCAAAATTTATACAGCATTACCCGGTCGTATCCTATGATCGCTTTCACCTGCCTCGCTGCATTTTCTAAAGTAGCCTGCAGCGTCCTTGCTTCCAGGATACGTGATACGGATGCTCCAATCATTTTTTGCAAATCATGCTCGGCTTGGCCGTCCATAGGTTCAAATTCCAATAAAATAAGATCATCGCTGCGGTGTACAATCAGGTGCAGTGGCTGATCTTTTATCGTAATTTTTAGCGGGTTAATATTTTCCAAGGTAGTATCAGCCAGCAGAGACAAAACCTGGATGATATCTGTACCAGCGCTGCCCATCTTCATACCAGTAAGCGCCACCAGTTGTTGCACGCTTTTACTTAATAGATCTACTGCTGCGATTCCGGTAAATGCAGCTGTGTTGCTGCTTGCATACAATACCTGCCGGGTATCCTTGTGCAGAGCCAGTAAAAAGCCATGTGCCTGCACCCTCCCCGGTATATGAATGGGTTCTTTATCGCAATTTGTTAGGTTGACTGCTGCTGTTTGCATCTTCGTTTGTTTTTTAATACTGCGCTTTTATCCATTGTCCAAATCGCTCAAAGGTTTGCTGCGCTGTGTTGATAATTTCTTGTTGAACGTCTTCATCCTGTGCTGCCACATTTTCCAGTGTATCGAGGAAGATTTTCCACATCTTTCCATTGTTTTCCCGGTAAGCGCTAAAAAAACGCAAGGCATTGCCGCTTTCTTCCAGGCCCGTATTGGATGCAATTTTTTTGGCAATGATGCTGCCTCCCATCGTGGCACCTTCCATCACATAATAGGCGCCTAGCGCCGCGGACAGCGTATCAATAGCCGGAAGATGCTGGCAATTTTCCCCGGATGACGCTGAAATATCCAGTGTTTTTAAATCATCCAGTATCCAGTAAGGTTGGCGCCGCTGCTGGTAGTCGCTTACCAGCGTCCCGTCGCTCAAAAAAGCGTTCAAACGTTGGTAAATTGGTTGATAGAATCCATAGAAAACAGTAAGCAAATGGCCATAGGCCTGCTCAGATGAAACTGATTGTATAATGGGATAGAGTTGATGGTCCAGTTGCTGGTGAGAAGCTTTGGTAGCTTCCCTAAGTTGATTGATAAACAATGGGGTTATATTTTATGGGGCAATGATAAAAAAATCATGCCGATAAAACACGGACAAGCCGCAGCAGGTTAATACCGATAAAATAGGGGAACATAAAAGGAACAGCCGGGATGGAGACTATAAAGTTCAGTGTTGCAAAAGGTTCGGGTAGCGTCGGCGGCAAGAGGGCAAATAACAGGAACAAGGCAGCGATGCCAATATAGCAATGGGCAGCCGATGGTTTAAACCAGCCTGTTTTTTTCAGAGAGAATACCAGCAGTATCGTTGAAATATACACCAGGGCACTTGCGAAAATATTCACATAATAAAACATCATCCTAAGGGGCGATACCCATTCTGGTGTTTTTGTTGCATGGGTATCCACCATCCACTGGTAGAGCCTGGTTAAATAAAATCCCCAGAAACTCATATCGAACAGGAAAAGGGGCCCCATAATAAGCGCCGCTGCCATGGCAAGGGTAGCGTAAAAATCTTCGCCGGCTTTTTTCAGCAGGCTGCCCAGCAGCACAAAACCAGCCACGATGAACAAACCAGCTGCCAGCAGAAAATAATATCGGGTGCGTTGTTCGGTGATAGTCGCTACCCAGGTAGCCGGGCTCTCATAAGGTGGAGCTCCCAACCCGAAAAACATCGAGGTAAGCAAAGTCGGAATAATAAAAAATACCCCGCCAATGATCAGGCGTTTGTTATGGCCATCTGCTGTCCTGTACTGACTGGCGCCGAGTGTCCACATGGCACCGATCATCAAAGCAACATTCAATAACCAAACCGGTAAATATATCGTATAGCTGATGTAACCGATGGCTAAACCAAATACAATGGTTAAAACAGGAACAAGCGAGAGCCAGATGAGGGAGAAGCGCATTTTCATGTGTGCCGGCAGTTTTGCTTTAAAGATACAGTGCGCATGAATACCAATGATGACAGGCGGTCCTTTTAGAGAACGTTATTTAGTAATTAGCATAGATCCTGGTAAATGCAGGCTGTAACAGCGAGCGGTTATTTATTCGGCAGCACAATAGTCAAAAGAAGACGAACAGCACCGAATCGCCGACTAACAACCAATTTACGGCCTGAACACCACAATCCGGCTTGTACTGTCGTGTAGCTTCCAAATATGCTCCTACAGCGATTATAATTTTTACCAGTGCATCACTGCTTTAAATTAACAGGTATAAAACCTGATAAAAAGAAACCGCTAGAAACATGAAAATAACTTTTACACTTACAATAAGGACAAATGAAAATTGCATATACGAAGCAGGTCCGTTTTGCCGGTCTGCTTCGTTTCATGCGTTGTGTGTTCTTTATTGCACTTTATAGTACCTGTCCACAATATTATCGCTGGAGGTCACCTCAAAGTACTGCCTGTTATTGACGGTGCTAAATACCAGTTTTTGGAACAGGAAGGATTTGCCTTTCATAGGAGGGACCCGTGAAAACGCCGCTACTATTATACCAGTTCGCATCACCTGCGCTGGTCCACATCCATGTACCTACGAGACGTTAATCGACTGAATGAACGCCTGTATTCATGGGTGTTTGGTTATTAGATTTGCTGCAACTGCTGGTGCACAAATTTGTCAATGAAAACGGTAGCTGACAACCCTTTAGCTGCGGAGCTTTTGAAAAAGACGGTTCAGTTGTTTTATAGGATGCTGAACCGTTCGTCATCTTCAACGTGCCTGGTTGGCCCAATAATAAAAGCGTATGGTCTGCGTTTTTACTCTCTAACCCTTCAGCAATAGCCGTATTCCGATAAAACCCTCTTCATGAAAACTACTTTACCCTTCTTTATTGCCTGCGTATTGTTACTGCATTGCCAGTTTGGTATTAGCCAGGAGAACAAAAACAAGTTCAGTGTTTATATTTCGGGCGGCACAACACTAGCCGCTGGCAAAACCAAAGACAGCTTATTTATTGGCAATGGGTGGCAGGTGGAAGCAGGTGCCTATCTGCCGCTGTTTAGTTTGCCCGTCAAAGCGCAGCCGCATCTTAGCAAGGGATTTTCGATGGGTATAGAAACAAGTATTAACTATGCTCGCCAGTCAGCCAATGGCAGTGCTGCTGTGTATACCGGCCATTTCCCATCGCAGGACGCTGCGCTGCAACCGGGATTTGAAGATGGTACTCCGCGTGCCAGTATTTTCCAATTTGTTGCAGGCCCAAAAGCACAGTTGCGTATCGGTAAGATCTATTTTTCGCCTGCAGTTTTATTGGGTTATTTCTCCCTTCACACTAATGCCTATACGCTTTCCCAAACAATGGTCAATCCCAAACAAAATACAGAGAGCCGTTATATACCCTTTATTGTTGCAACAGGTTACAGTGCATCAGGGTTTGCCCTCGCTCCAAAAATCGAACTTGGTTACCAGCTGAGCCCGCAATGGGCTGTGTTTGGCAGTGCGGCTATTTGTTTTGGTCCCTCAATAACCAATAGTTTTACTTATTGGAAACCGAAGGGCAATGGCAGTACCGCTGATGCTTACAGTTATGACCAGTTTGCTGCCGGCAGTGCAATAGCCACAACGACTAGCAGCCATTGGCGAACAAGCTCCATTGGCCTGGGGCTGCGTTATACCCTGATAAAACATAAAAGGGCCAGGGGGCTTCAAAGCGGGGCAGGAGCACTGTCGCAAGGCGCTTCTATGCAAATCAAAGACAGCGGCACCACGACAATGCCTAATCGCTTATCGATGACACCTACGACTGCCCGGCAAACGCAGGGATCAAACTTTGGTGAGAAAGTAGCCAGCGGGCTTCAAAGCGGGGCAGGAGCCTTGTCACAAGGTGCTTCTATGCAAATCAAAGACAGTGGCACCACGACCATGCCTAATCGCTTATCGATGACGCCTACTACAGCAAGACAAACACAAGGCAACAATTTTGGGGAGAAAGTCGCCGGCGGGCTTCAAAGCGGGGCAGGAGCATTGTCACAAGGCGCTTCGCTGCAAATCAAAGACAGCGGCACCACGACTATGCCTAACCGCTTATCGATGACGCCTACTACAGCAAGACAAACGCAAGGATCAAACTTTGGGGAGAAAGTATCCAGCGGGCTTCAAAGCGGGGCAGGAGCCTTGTCGCAAGGCGCTTCTATGCAAATCAAAGACAGCGGCACCACGACGATGCCTAACCGCTTATCGATGACGCCTACTACAGCAAGACAAACGCAAGGATCAAACTTTGGTGAGAAAGTAGCCGGCGGGCTACAAAGCGGTGCAGGAACATTGTCACAAGGGGCTTCACTGCAAATCAAAGACAGCGGCACCACGACTATGCCTAACCGCTTATCGATGACGCCTACTACGGCAAGACAAACACAAGGCAATAATTTTGGAGAGAAGGTAGCCGGCGGGCTTCAAAGCGGGGCAGGAGCCTTGTCGCAAGGGGCTTCACTGCAAATCAAAGACAGTGGCACCACGACGATGCCTAATCGCTTGTCGATGACACCTACGACTGCCCGGCAAACGCAAGGATCAAACTTTGGTGAGAAAGTAGCCAGCGGGCTACAAAGTGGGGCAGGAGCCTTGTCACAAGGTGCTTCGCTGCAAATCAAAGACAGCGGTACCACGACCATACCTAACCGCTTGTCGATGACACCTACGACGGCAAGACAAACACAAGGAATGAATTTTGGTGAGAAAGCAACAGGCAAGCCGATGCCTGGTGTTGTTGTAAAGGGCGGTCTATTGTTGCATGGTAAAGGTTATGACGGTGAAAAAACGATAGACGTCGTAAGCGATGCAAACGGTGTCATCACACTCGATCAATTGGAAGCAGGTACTTACCAATTTACTTTAACCGCAAACACAGGAAAGCCCCTCAAAGGCGTTATTGTAAAAGGGGATGGCAATAGCATCAGCATCCTTAGCAATGCGAATGGCGTCATCCAATTTACTATTAGAGAAGCAGGAGATTATACACTTGTTTTACAAAAAGCAGCAGACAAGGTGCGCAGGAGCAGGCATGAGACTGCCAAGAATTCCATCAGCAATGTGCGGTAATCCAATGACCAAGATTTATTGCAGCAGCTTGCGGTATTGAAAAATTCATCATTGAATGGTCAACGATAAGCATGATAGCACCTTTTGCATGTGAAGGCGGATTACCAGGCAGCTGATAGTTACTTGTATAAGGGTAGGTGCCGGAAGGTTGTAATTTACCACCCAGTTTCCCATATGGATAAGCAGAAGTGGTTTCATAAACAGCCTGGCTGGTAAAATTTATATCGATAAAAAAATTTCCAGTGAACAAGCTGGCGGAACAAAACGAAAAATTGCTTTAAGCCCTGTTTAAATCATCGTTAATCATGTCTTTTTTTTGCAGGTGCATTACGGTAGGTGTTGCACTCCCACGCTTCATCAAATGAAGCGGTCCCCCTAATGCGACCGGAATGTATTTTTCACCACCCAGTATAGTGCGGGCTGCCAGGGCCAATTCACTGAAAGCGGCTCCTTCGCATAGCAACCCATCCGCACCTGCGTTGAAGGCCGCAACAGCGTCAGTGATTTTCCGACAGGCTGTAATGATTAAAACAGGCAACCCAGGGTACCGGTCTTTGACTTGTTTCAATAAAATCATTCCGTCGTTATTGTTAACTGCAAAATCCAAGATAAGTAAGTCAGGGTTTTTTATATCCAGCTGGTCCAGATGGTCTGCGACCATGGTCGTGATTCTTATTTCAGCATCCAGGAATGCTTTTTGAATAATGCTGGTGAGCGCTTTTTGAATAGGCGCGGGATAGTTGGCGAGCAGGAATCGTTTCATGGAAAAAGTTTTTGTAGGGTGTTTGCCCTTTTATCAATGCTACACCTGCATTTGTAACCGCGGAAATCGGGTGAAGGTTACCTTTCTTTCAATGCTTTTACCACGACAACCCCGTTATCGACTCATTTGGCTGCAAATTTCGAGCGGACATAGGATTGCAAGAAGCCGCATACTGAACTGGCGGGATTGTCATTAATAAAAAGTGCGTAAATCCACAGGAGTTATTTCCTTTTTTACACCTTTCAGTTAATCTTGCAGCTTTCGCTAACGATAACCATTAAAAAGTAAGAATCGGGCAGGTTTTCCTCACGCCTCCTAGTGTAATTGTTGCCCTTACTGCACAATCAGGTTGATAATAATCTCCTTTCCGCCGGGAAATAATTTGGCATGGCTTTATAATCCATAATTAGAAAACTTGCGTATGAACAGCATCGATAAAAACCAGCCAGAGAAAAATCTCGAAGATCTTAGCAGTGAACAGGCAGCTAAACGTGTAAAAGAAATGATAACAGATGATAACACCTGTTTCTTTTCTACCGTGGGCAATGTGGGCCGTACACACGGCACCCGGCCTATGAGTGTATTGCAGGCAGACGATGACGGCACTTTATGGTTTATGAGTGCCAGTGACAGCCATAAAAATATTGATATCACTGCAGATCCATCGGTTAGCCTGCATTTTAAAGGCTCCGCACATTCGGATTTTCTTTTCCTCACCGGCAAAGCTTCTATCAGCACCGATAGGAAAAAAATTGACGAATTATGGAAGCCTATTATCAAAACCTGGTTCACGGAAGGAAAAGATGATCCGCGTATTACAGTCATCAAATTTATTCCGACAGATGGCTATTATTGGGATACCAAGCATGGTAACATCGTTGCTGGTTTAAAAATGGCCATTGGTGCCCTCACCGGTCAGACACTGGATGATAGTATTCAGGGAAAAATAAAACTGTAAGTATAGGAAGTGATGAACGATTGGAAAACCATATATCTCCTCGAAGACAACATTGACCTTTGCACCCTGGTAGCAGATGCATTGCTGGCTGCAGGCTACCGGGTATTGTCATTCCCCAGTATTCAGGCCTTTCACCGAAAAATGGTAAAACCGCTACCCGATTTGTTTATTCTTGACATGCATTTGCCTTATGCTGACGGGTCGGTAGTCGTTGAGCGGTTGATGGAAATGAGCCCGGTTGTTATTCCGCCGGTCATTGTTATGTCTTCAACGGTTGACAATGGCGTTGCGAGCTTAACTCTTGGCAAACGATTTTTTATGCCCAAACCTTTTCACATGGATGTGTTGCTGGCGACAGTAAAAAGATTGCTGAAAGTGTAAACAGGTATCCATAACAGTTATACATCCTGAACTGGTGGCTTATCACCTTGCCGCGGAAGATGAGCCCATAAGTGTCATTAATGTGTCAAGGCTTTTAGAAGATACTGCTGGTTCATCCAGTCCGCAAAGCCTCACGAAAGTGGGGTTTGTTGTTTATGGCATGTTATGTTTACATATTTTACTCGACCTTCTTGATCAAAAGTATATTAAAAGCAAAGAAGGTTTTGTAGCGAATGTATATCGCCCCTCTTCATTTAGCATTACTTACTGATGTGAATAGACCAGTGCGTTTGTAAACTATGCTGTATGCCGATTGATGAACTCATCCTCTAAATTGACCACTCATCCTATTATTTATACGTTACAGGCGGTCATTCGAAGTTTCCGGCACAGCTATTTCCTGCCATAATACTATTTTTGCGTGCTTGCAAAAACCAATCGTTACTTTTCACAATTTGTATAATTGTCTATAGAAAGTTTACAACGCTTTCATACACCTTTCCAGATAAATACAATTAATGCTTCTGATGATAGCGGCAAAGTTGTGAGGCTTTTGAAAAATGCAATGATGGATTGACCCGTAAAAAGATATTTATTTATGAAGTTTTCGTTTTCAACCACGGCTTATTTGCCTTTTATTATTATTACAAGTTTTTTCTTTTCAGCCTGCGGAAACAGCAATTCTGCAAAGATTGAAGCTGCTGCTGCGCCGCCACCCACCTATAATGTGTTTACAGCGATTGCTAAAACAACAGCGCTTCAAACAGATTATCCTGCTACTTTGCAGGGCGAACAGAACATTGAAATAAGGCCCAAGATTGACGGCTATATTGATAAAATTTATGTAGATGAAGGTGCTACCGTAAAAAAAGGCCAGTTGCTGTTTCGCATCAACGCACCGCAATACAAACAGGAACTAAACACTTCGGCTGCATCTATCAACAGCACATCTGCAGATGTTAGTGCTGCAGAATTGCAGGTTAAGAAAGCGAAATCATTGGTAGCGCAGGATATCATCAGTCCTTATGAACTTGAATCTGCAGAGTATACACTGAAAGTGCGCAAGTCTGCATTGGCACAGGCCAAAGCAAGTTTTGAAAATGCCCGCACCAATCTTGGTTATACCAATGTTACCAGCCCGGTAAATGGTGTTGTTGGTACAATTCCTTATCGTTTGGGAAGTCTTGTCAACAGTACCACACCCATGCCTTTAACCACTGTTTCAAACATTACCAATGTGTACGCATACTTTTCACTTAATGAAAAGCAATTGCTCGACTTTTCGCGCCGCTACACAGGCAATACACTTGCAGCAAAACTTAAACAGTTGCCGCCAGTAGTTCTCAAACTGGCAGATGGCAGTGAATATCCTGAGAAGGGCCATATAGAAACCATTGGTGGATTGTTGAATACTGAAACAGGTTCTGCAAGTTTCAGGGCAGTGTTTCCCAATCCTGTTGGTTTGTTGCGCAGCGGAGGCAGTGCCATGGTTGGAATTCCTGTAATGGTTACAGACGCTATACTAATACCACAGCGATCTACCTATGAATTGCAGGGTAAACGTTTCGTATACCTGGTT
This sequence comes from Chitinophagaceae bacterium, assembly GCA_047602295.1. Classification (GTDB taxonomy): domain Bacteria; phylum Bacteroidota; class Bacteroidia; order Chitinophagales; family Chitinophagaceae; genus JACMLD01. Next base: position 2,538,427 of record JASGHP010000001.1, read on the forward strand.
AATGAAAAGAACCAGGTTATAAGTCATGAAATTACCATTGCAAATCTTGCAGCCGGCCAATACTTTGTTGTAACAGATGGATTGAAAGCCGGCGACAAGGTTGTGTATGAAAGTACTGGCACGCTTGCAGACAGTACCGTCATTAAACCTGATGTATTGCCAGAAAATAAAGTGTACAGCCAACTGAAATAATCATCCTTCTCTCAACCTGTGTTATGCTCAAAGTATTTATAGAAAGACCCGTATTATCAACCGTTATTTCAGTAATGCTGGTAATACTGGGAATCATCAGCATCTTCACGCTTCCCATTACGTTGTATCCGGATATTGCGCCGCCTACAGTGCATGTATCTGCATTTTACCAGGGTGCCAATGCAGATGTTGTAATGAAAAGTGTTATCGTTCCCCTTGAAGAACAGATCAATGGCGTGGAGAATATGACTTACATGACTTCTTCCGCTAGTAATGATGGTTCAGCAGGCATTACCATTTATTTCAGGCAGGGTACCAATCCGGATCTGGCTGCTGTAAACGTGCAGAACCGCGTATCACGTGCAACCCCTCTTTTACCCGCAGAAGTAACCCGCTCTGGCGTAACCACCAGCAAACAGCAAAGCAGTATGGTGATGGTATTTGCGTTGAAAAGTACCAATAAATCTTATGATGCAAAATTTTTGCAAAACTATGCCAACATCAATCTTGTTCCGGTTATTAAACGTGTAAATGGTGTGGGTGAAGCACAGGCATGGGGCACGGGAGATTATTCTATGCGCATATGGCTGAAACCCGATGTAATGGCTATTTACAAATTAGTGCCGGATGATGTTACCAATGCACTGGCAGAACAAAACATTGAAGCCGCACCGGGCAAAGTGGGTGAAAATAGTAATCAGTCGTTTGAGTATGTTTTAAAGTATAAGGGTCGGTTGGAAAAACCGGAAGAGTATGAGAACATCATCATTCGTTCTTCATCGCAGGGACAATTGCTTCGGTTAAAAGATATTGCACGCATTGAGCTTGGTTCTATCACTTATAATGTTACCTCTATTACAGACGGTCAGCCTTCTATTGTAATGGGTATTTTTCAAAGTGCCGGATCGAATGCGCATCAAATGATTAACGATATTAATCAGAAGCTGGATGAAGCAGCCAAAAGTTTTCCGCCCGGCGTTACCAGGACAATGGTTTTTTCTGCCAATGATTTCTTAAATATTTCCATTGAAAAAGTGCTCACCACTTTGCTGGAGGCATTTATACTTGTATTCATTGTAGTTTTTATTTTCCTGCAGGATCTCCGTTCCACATTAATACCTGCTATTGCAGTTCCTGTTGCTATCGTCGGTACATTTTTCTTCCTGCAATTGTTTGGGTTTACGATAAACCTGCTTACACTGTTTGCATTGGTGCTGGCAATTGGTATCGTGGTGGATGATGCAATTGTGGTAGTGGAAGCTGTACATGCAAAATTAGATCATGGTGAAAGTTCTGCCCGTAAAGCAACATTGGATGCGATGAATGAAATCAGCGGAGCGGTAATATCTATCACGCTTGTTATGTCTGCGGTGTTTTTGCCGGTTACTTTTATCAGCGGATCAACCGGTATATTCTATAAACAATTTGGGTTAACCCTGGGTGTATCCATTATTATTTCTGCTGTAAATGCGCTAACGCTCAGCCCTGCGCTTTGTGCATTGCTGCTTAAGCCACACCACGATAGTAAACTGCGCAAAGGATTTATGCAGCGGTTTTATGGTGCGTTCAACGCCGGTTTTAACAGTATAACAGGAAAATACAAACGCTCAGTTGTTTTCCTGTCAAAAAGAAAATGGGTGGCAATGGCCGGCATTATTTTGTTTGCAAGTTTATTATGGTGGCTGATGCGTACAACACCCGGTGGCTTTGTGCCGGATGAGGATCAGAAGTTTATTATTGCTGATATTTCATTACCACCTGCTTCTTCATTAGATCGAACTTCAGTTATATCAGATCAGGTTGCAAAAATCTGCAGTAGCATGCCGGAAATTGAATCGGTAACGCAGGTGGGTGGATTTGGGCTATTGAGTGGTGGTAACGGTGGATCTTACGCAGCCTTTTTCATGAGTCTAAAACCATGGCAGGAAAGAAAAGGCAGTGACCAGACAGTAACTGCAGTAATCAATAAACTGTTTGCCCAAACTTCCGGCATTAAAGGTGCCAATATATTTTTCTTTGCACCGCCAACCTTACAAGGCTTCGGCAATACAAGTGGTTTTGAGTTTCAATTGCAAGACAGAAGCGGCGGTGAAGTAGAAAAGTTTGTAGGGGTGAAAAATAAATTTTTGGCCGAGCTAAGCAAGCGGCCGGAGATACAATATGCCACCAGTTTTTTCAATACTAATTTTCCCCAGTACCAGATTGATCTAAATGTAGCAAAATGTAAAGAGGCCAATGTCTCTCCCGCAACAGTGCTAAATACTTTGCAAGGCTATTATGGTGGATTGTATACTTCCAATTTCAATTCGTTCGGCAAACAATACCGCGTAATGGTGCAGGCAGATGCAGCTTATCGCGGTACAGCAGAAAGTGTAAACAATATATATGTGCGCACAAACAACAACGTAATGGCGCCTGTATCAGAATTTGTAACGCTGAAAAGAGTATACGGACCTGAGTTCATCAACCGGTTTAATATGTTTACAGCGATTTCCGTTTCAGGAGCTCAAAAAGCGGGTTACAGTACAGGCGATGCAATCAAAGCAATCCAGGAAGTTGCTGCAAAGACATTGCCTGTGGGTTATGGATTTGAATTTTCGGGATTGAGCAGGGAGGAAATTTCAAGTGGTAGTCAAACCCTTTATATTTTTATTCTTTGCCTGGTGTTTGTTTATTTCCTGTTAAGTGCGCAATACGAAAGTTACATCCTGCCATTGGCAGTATTGCTCTCTTTACCGGTTGGATTATCCGGCGCATTTCTTTTTGCCAACTGGTTCGGAATTCAGAACAATATCTATTTGCAGATTACATTGATAATGCTGATTGGGTTGCTCGCAAAGAATGCGATCCTCATTGTTGAGTTTGCGGTTGCCCGTAGGCGTGAGGGGCAAAGCATTGTACAGGCTGCTATCAATGGATCTATTGCCCGTTTGCGACCCATATTAATGACATCGCTGGCATTTATATTTGGTATCATGCCTTTAATGGTCTCCACCGGTGCAGGTGCAGCAGGCAATCGCTCCATTGGTACTGGTGCGGTGGGAGGCATGTTAATAGGTACCGTCTTTGGTGTATTTGTGATACCCGTATTGTTTATCATTTTCCAATCGTTGCAGGAACGTGTCAGCAGCAAACCTTTGCCTGTTGCTATACAGACCTCAGACGACGATATAAAAGGCCGGGAATTGTAACCGTTAATAGTTAGAACTGATGAATATGACCGATAAATATTTTAAGCAACATTATTGGGTATTTGCGATAATAATATTGATCTCATCTTGCGTTACCAGAAAGTATCAGCAACCAGCAGTTGCTTCCAGTGAAAAATTATTTCGCGATACTGCTATAGTTGAAAGCAATGCCATCTCAACTGTTGATTCCGTTTCAATAGCAACATTGCCCTATACAACTTTATTTTCAGATACCATACTGCAGCATTTAATTGAAACAGGCATTCATGAAAACCTTGATCTAAAAACAGCTGTTGAAAGAATGAACGAAGCGCAGGCAAGCTTCAGGCAAAGTGAACTGGCCTTTCTACCCAGTCTTGACGCAAATCCCAATGTGTCGAGAGTCAAACAATCACGTGCAGCACTAAACCTGCCGGCAAATTTCGGCAGCTTTCCACTAACCACCATGAATTACCAGTTGGCGTTAAGTTCAAGCTGGGAAGCAGATATCTGGGGTAAATTAAAAAGCGCAAAAAAAGCCGCACTGGCAAATTTGTTGCAAAGCGATGCGGCTGTGCGTGCAGTGCAAACGCAATTAATAGCAAATATTGCGGGTTATTATTTTCAACTGCTGTCGCTTGACGAACAATTGAAAGTAACTGAACAGACGCTCAAAAACAGAATGGATGATACCAAAACCATGCAGGCATTAAAGGAAAATGCAGTGGTAACAGGTGCGGCAGTGATGCAAAGCGATGCGAATCGTTATGCGGCAGAGGTGCTGATACCAGATTTGAAAAGATCTATCCGTGAAACCGAGAATGCGCTGAGCGTATTATTGGCCAGGATACCGGGCAGCATTAAACGCAGTACGCTTGATAGCCAGGTTATTTACCAGCAGTTGCAAACAGGTGTATCATCTTTGCTGATGAGAAACAGGCCAGATATAATGCAGGCGGAAGCCGGCTTTAGAGCGGCATTTGAAAATACCAATGTGGCTCGTACTTATTTTTATCCGCAGTTTACATTAACAGCACAGGGTGGACTTTCAACCTTGCAGATAGAAAACCTTTTCAATGGATTTGTTTTCTACAGTATTGTTGCCGGGCTGGCTCAACCCATTTTCAACAAGGGGCAAAACAAGGCCAGGTTGCGTATTGCAGAAGCACAACAAAAGGAAGCTTACTATGCTTATCAGCAGACATTGCTGAAGGCAGGGCAGGAAGTATCCAACGCATTGTATGCTTACCAAACTTCATTGGAAAAACAAAGCAGCAGAGTTCACCAGGTAAGTTCACTTGAAAAAGCCGTTAACTATACAAAGCAATTATTAGAATACAGTTCTGCCACCAATTATACTGATGTACTCACTTCTGAACAGTCTTTGCTATCGGCACGTTTAAGTGGTGTAAACGATAAGCTGCAACAATTAATGGCAGTAGTTGAATTGTATCGTTCTCTGGGTGGTGGCTGGCACTAAGGTCAGGAAAGTATGTCAAGAAAAAAGATGAATAAGAAATGAGGGCATTTACTTTATTGCATTTTCGCAGATTATTAAAACAACGGAGTTGCCAATAGCAAAAGGGCAGGTAAAAACCTGCCCCGTGCAGTAATGCATTTAAGACGACTACTGCTTAACTAAAAAATAATTCTTTTTATTGCTGGGTTTCGTTTTTGGAAGTGTAGGTAAAATCAGACTGCCGTTTAGCAATCAGCCATTGGCCATTTTTCTTTTTATACTCATCATGATAAATTACGTAGAAGTTTGTCTGCGTTCTTTTTCCATTTTCCATCCCTACAAGTGTTACATAACAATAAGATATGCCCAAAGCTTTATCCCCTTGAAGTGTCAGGGTCAGTTGTCCGTTGAGGTGATAAACGATATCAAATAGTTTTAAGAACCCACCAAATGCATCTCCAATTTGTTTACGGCCATTCAGAATACCGGTAGATTTTCCCTCCCTGAAACTCTCCACGATGGCATCTTCGGTAAAAAGCAAAACCTGCCTGCCAATGTTTTTTACATCTGCCAGCACAGAAAAAGTATCTACCAGGTTTTTGATTGCTATTCGATCTTCTATTTCTATAAGACGTCTTTCTATAGCCTGATCATTTTTTTTCTGTGCATTAACAAGAATACAGCACCCCAGGCACATCATTACTAAAAGGTATTTATTCATGGTTTGTTTTTTTACATATGCATTTCCACAACTGTCGCAATTGGTGTACGCATGGCTGTAATTCCGGATGCAACAGCAGGTAGTCTTCCAGTGTTATCAACTCTTCGGGTGTGGCTTCTCCCGTCAGTTGTACACTCAATAGATCCCAGAACTTTTCCTCATCCACGGCTATAATCATTTACAGGCATGTAATTTTGAACACAGCACAAAGTTCCGGCACAAAAGAATAAAATTGCTATATAGATTACCGAAATGCCTACCATTATTCCGGATTCAGCTCAGGACGGTTTCACTCAATAAACCAAGTCGCTATTTTTGTATTACTAAAGTGCAGACATGGAAATCATACATATAGACAGCATCGCTGACTACAATACGATGTGCAGCTTAAAAACATTGCACCCGCTGGTGACAGTTAATGATTATAGTAAACAAGTTGCTTCCGGTAGTGCGGCAAGACCTGCACGCACTTTTAATTTTTCGGTTTATGGTATATTCCTAAAGGAATTTGATTGCGGTGAACTCAGGTATGGGCGTGGTCATTATGATTACCAGGAGGGATCGATGGTGTTTATGGCTCCGGGCCAGGTTTGGGGAGTATCTGCAGAGCCTGAAGGGGAAGATAAAGTGCATAAAGGATGGGCACTACTTTTTCATCCTGATTTTCTACACGGCACGCATTTAAGCAAGAGCATAAAGGAATATTCTTTTTTCTCTTACGCTACTAATGAAGCACTGCATCTTTCAGACGATGAGAAACAAATCATCACAGATTGTTTTATAAAAGTTGAATATGAGCTGCATCAGGCTATTGATAAATACAGCAAGGGCTTAATTGCTTCCAATATTGAGTTACTGTTAAACTATTGTATGCGGTTTTATAATCGCCAGTTTATTACGAGGGATAATGTCAACCGGGGCATACTTGAAAAATTTGAAGCATTGCTGAACGATTATTTTTCTACTGATAAGCAGCAAAGCGATGGATTGCCGACGGTGGCTTACTGTGCAACGGCTTTACACCTGTCCACCAATTATTTTGGTGATCTCATCAAAAAAGAGACAGGCAAAACAGCGCAGGAATATATACAGGCCAAAGTGATTGAGCTGGCAAAAGAGCGCATCTTCGATAATAAACTTTCTATTAGTGAGGTTGCCTATTACCTGGGTTTTAAATATCCTCACCATTTTACCCGCTTGTTCAAACAAAAAACAGGTAAAAGCCCAACACAATATAGGAATGCATTCAGCTAGATAAATGGCAATAACCTCGTTGTTGGTATGTTTAATGTACATCGATAAAATCTTCTCTCATGTAATGCAAATTTTCAGAATACTACTAAAATGGTATTTGCTCCATTAGTTCTCTCCGGTAATTTTGGTTACACTTTTAAAAAGGATATATCGTTCCAGGCGAATTCATCAACACTTCATAGTCCAATATCCATTGACTCCTTAAAAAACACTTGCGCACTGAAGTAGCAAAATCATTGTCAGGCACTTAGCCACTGTTACTACTATACGGCTGGTAGCCGTCATGTCGTCCATCGATTTAAAACGTCGTTAGTCGATTTTGACACAATAAGATGTTGAAAGCATCTTAGATTCGAAACCAGCATAACTGCCACACCTTAAAACATCAGACATGCGTCTAATTCTACCTGCTAGCCAACGGGCTGCTATTGCTTTGCCATTGCTGTTTCATCTGCACTTTCTGCTACTAGGCTTTTCTACAGCTCATGCACAAAACAACAAATTGATATTACAACCGGGTTCAAACTTTGTAGCCTCTGGAGGCAACGTAGTAATGAACAACACGGATGTAAAAACGGACGGCGCTTTTAATAGTAATGGCGCGGTACTGCTGATAACAGGTAGCAACAATACGGCGTTCTCCGGCGCAACACCCCTGCAGGCAAGCACACTGCAATTAAACACCGGTGCAGCAAGTACACTAACGCTTAGCAATACACTAAAAATATCCAATGCATTTATTTTTCAGAATGGCCGTGTTGATTGTAACAATAACCAGTTGCAGCTAGCCGGCAGTGCTGTATTGCAGGGCGAAAATGAAACAAACCGCGTAATAGCTCCCAGCGGCGGTTTTGCAATAGCTACCGCTACAGGAGTAAACAATCCTTTTCAGTTCAATGCAGGAAACCTGGGCGCAGTACTAACTTCAACCACTAATCTGGGGAATCTTTCTGTAACAAGGTTTGGCAAGCCTGCCACCAACCCGGGCAATGCTTCTATGCACGGCATTCAGCGTACCTATCTTATACAGCCGCAAAATAATGTGGCACTCAATGCTACACTACGGTTTTATTATCTCAATGCCGAATTGAATGGCGATGATCCCAATACACTAACACTTTGGAAGAGCAATGACGGCATCGCATGGACAAAAGTCGGCTTCGATTCAAGGAGTACTGTTAATAAATACGTGGAAAAAACAGCCATTGCAGATTTCAGTTACTGGACACTGACTGATTTGCTTAACGCATTGCCATTAACGCTGATTTCTTTTAGCGCCAAATGTGCTACATCATATACACAACTGCAATGGCAAACGGGTATTGAATCCGATATGGATCATTTTGATATTGAAAGAAGCACTGACGGCAATAGCTGGACTAAAATAGGAGAAGTGCCCTGCAGCAACAGTGCAACCGGTTCAACTTACGGGTTTAAAGACAATGCGGCATTGCCTGATGCACTTTACCGGTTAAAGATAATCAGCCTCTCCGCAACTGTTAGTTATTCACCTGTGTTTAAAGGAGGCTGCGCAGATATTGCCATGCCGTTTATGGTGTATCCAAATCCTGCAACTGCCAAAGCGGTAGCACAGGTTTCAGTAAGAGATGCCGCTAATGCAAACTTAAAAGTAATGAACACTGCCGGCCAAATTGTATACAGCGCTCAATGGAAATTGTCGCCAGGTATTAATCAGCACCTGTTGCCAGTAACATCGCTGGCTACAGGAACTTATTTTATACAACTGGAATTGAACCAGTCTGTACTTCAATCAACTTTCTTAAAGCAGTAACTCATTCTGCAACAAGCAACCCATCAATATATAATCAAATCACCCAAACGCTCTTAAATACTATCAAACATGAAAAAGTTTATTTGGTACTGCATACTGCTGATGCTTGCCGCACCCCAGTTGGTACATGCACAAGTGGCCATCAATACAGATGCCAGTTTACCCAATGCCAGTGCCATGCTGGAAATTAAAACGAACAACAAAGGTTTCCTGGGGCCAAGGCTCACTACCGTACAACGTACAGGCATTGCCTCACCAGCAGATGGTTTATGGGTATATGATACTGATACCAAAACATTCTGGTATTATAAAGGCTCTGCCTGGGTGGAGTTTGTAATTGGCGGTTCTGTACTTGCTTTGCCATATACAGCTACTATCAATTCTACCAATACACTGCTCAACCTTACTAATAATTCTACTGGTGGTGTCTATTCTGGTATAACAGGGGGTACTGGTGGTTTTGGCGTATATGGAGCCACAGCCAATCTTAGCTCTGCTGGGGTAGTAGGAGACAATACAGGAGGCGGCGAAGCAGTAGTGGGCAGGGCTACCAGTAAGACTACGCCTACAGGTGCAGTGGTTGGTAGAAACGATGGTCCCGGTTATGGAGTATATGGTTTTGCAGCAACCAATACAGCCGGCACTGCAATTGGTGTACTTGGCCGTGTAGGTATTAGCAGCAGTACCGGCTATGCAGGTTATTTTGAAAACCTTAATAGTGCCAATGCAGTTAACACACTACAGGCCGTATCCAATGGGCCTGGTGTTATTGCTGATCACTCAAAGGGCAATGCCGGAAACTTTTTTATGAACAATACCAATGGTGTAGGTGCAGGTGTGCGTGGAGAAGTGAACTCTATCTTCGGCAATAATGGTACAGCCGGTGTATATGGTATATCTTCTGGTACGGGCGGTTATGGCGGATACTTTGAGCATAGCAATACCACTGGCTTTGGCAATGCATTATTTTCAACCAATGCCGGGCAGGGTATAGGAGTAGCTTTTCAAAATACCAATGCAGCCAACACACAGGCAGCTTTGCAGGTAAATACAAATGGTACTGGTAATGCGGTTCAGGTGTATAACACCAGTACCACCACGCTGGCCAATACAGTAGATGTAACCAGCGCAGGCCCGGGCGATATTCCAGACCACAGGCTGGGCAATGCAGGTAATTTCTTTGCAAACAATAACTATGGTGTAGGTGCAGGTGTACGCGGAGAAGTAAACTCTATCTTCGGCAACAACGGTACAGCCGGTGTATATGGCAGTTCTTCTGGTACAGGTGGCTATGGCGGATACTTCGATCATACCAATGCTACCGGTTATGGATATGCGTTAATGGCTACCAATGCTGGTTTAGGAATATCAACCTACATAGAGAGCACCAATGCTAGCAATGCCAGTAACGTATTGAGTGTGGTAGGCAACGGCCCGGGTGTAATTGCTAATCATAATGCTGGCAACGCCGGCAATTTCTTTATGAACAATACAAACGGTGTGGGTGCCGGTGTACGTGGAGAAGTAAATTCCATTTTTGGTAACAATGGTACTGCAGGTGTATATGGTATAGCATCTGGTACCGGCGGTTACGGCGGTTACTTTGAACATAGCAGCGCCACAGGTTTCGGCAATGTTTTATATGCCACGAATGCCGGATTGGGACGAGGTTCCGTTTTCTTAAACACCAATGCAACCAATGCACAGGAAGCGGTGGCTGTAACCACAAATGGTACGGGCAATGCAATGACTGTTACTAACACCAATACCAATTCATTGGCCAATACACTATATGTAACCAGCACTGGTCCTGGCGATATTCCAGACCACAGGTTGGGCAATGCCGGTAATTTCTTTGCCAACAATCAATATGGTGTGGGTGCGGGTGTACGTGGAGAAGTGAATTCTATCTTCGGCAACAATGGTACAGCCGGTGTTTATGGCAGCTCTTCTGGTACCGGCGGTTATGGTGGTTACTTTGATCATACCAATGCTACCGGTTACGGTTATGCGTTAATGGCTACTACTGCGGGACAAGGCATTGCAGCTTATATCGAAAACACCAATAGCTCTAACACCAGCAATACACTGAGTGTTGTAAGCAATGGTCCGGGTGTAATTGCCAACCATAATTCTGGCAATGCCGGTAATTTCTTTATGAACAACCAGTATGGTGTAGGCGCTGGTGTTCGCGGAGAAGTGAACTCCATCTTTGGTAACAATGGTACAGCCGGTGTATATGGTGTATCATCTGGTACAGGTGGTTATGCCGGTTATTTTGAGCACACAGATAAAACGGGCTATGGAGTAACGCTGCAAGCAGTTAGTTACGACCTTGGTTATGCCATGGTAGTAGATAAAGAAGGTACTTCAGGTGATATTGCTGTTTTTCAGCGAACAGGGTTAAACGTTGCCAGGATTGACCGCAACGGTAAAGGTTTCTTCAACGGTGGTACGCAAAACAGTGGAGCAGACCTTGCAGAAGCATTTGATGTAACAGGATCAACTGCTGCTTATGAACCAGGCGATGTGCTGGCAATTTCAGTGGATGCAGATCGTACTGTACAAAAATCGCAGGAAGCTTATTCAACTTTGGTAGTAGGCGTGTACGCAACAAAACCCGGTGTGTTGTTAACAGAAGAAAATGTTGATAGCAAGCTGGATGACAAAGTGCCCATGGGAGTTGTTGGTGTAATTCCTACAAAAGTTTGCAACGAAAACGGTATCATTCACAGGGGGGATATATTGGTTACAGCCAGCCGCCCTGGTTATGCTATGAAAGCAGATTTAAACAAACTGAAACCAGGCCAGGCCATTGGTAAAGCACTGCAGGAGTTTGAAGGCGAAACAGGTAAGATAAAAGTGCTGGTGAATGTTCGTTAAACAAATCACTTAAAAAAATAATTACAGCAATCCATTCTACACTCATTAATAACATCGATATGAAATACTTATTCTTTTTAACCATTCTCTTTTCTGCAGCAGCTGCAAAAGCGCAGTTGCCCCCTGTAAGAACAAGTGATCCGGCAGGCTCAGCAACCGAAAAAACTATTGTCCCTTTGCGCTCAGGGGGCAATGCATCCGCTCTGTCTACTGAGAGAACGGCTGCCACTAGTACTACCAGCGCTACTACTGACATGGAAGTTCCTATACGCAAGACCGACAACGTATCAAATACATCCAATGCTGCGGCGGCAAGAACAACAAACACTCTTAATAACGATGCATCAAAGCTTCCTATCCGCAGCAGCGATCCGCAAGCCAAGAGCGTTGCTGCTGTTATAGAGAAAGTGCCTTTGCGCAGTTCTGATACTGTTGGAAAAGATTCAACAACCAATAGCCTGCAAAACGCAAATGCAGCAAAGAAGCTGTTGTTTCCTTCAGAACATGCAGTAAGTGATAGCACGAAAACCAGTTTGTAGACGCAGTTGTCAGCTAGTCTGAGAGATTTCTCTATACGAATCATTTTTATAAGTATACCAGCCAGGGATTAAAATATCCCGGGCTGGTATATGCGTTTTAGGATTTGCCATTTGTCATGCGTACCCGAAAAAAACGTACCTTCAGATGCACAGCCCTTTCAACCAATGACAATCGCCAAGGCTAACGTTTTTGTTGCTATCAATTTCTTATTGCGCATTCGCGGCTTTATTCTCATTGCAAGTACTATTTGTTTTTTCTCCTCCTGTGTTAACAGGGTAAATCCTCCTCCGGTGGCAAGACAGGGACGAATGGATCTTTCTTCCTGGGATTTTCAGAAAGACGGAAACCTGCCATTGGATGGACAATGGGAATTTTATTGGCAACAACTGTTAACACCAGCCGATTTTAAAAAGACAACGCCATCTCCAACAGGGTTTGCAATGGTAATTGGTGAATGGAATAATGATACCATTGGCAAACTGAAAATTCCCGGCCAGGGTTTTGCCACTTATCGTTTATTGATAAACAAAGCTTCCTATCCCGGATTGCTCTCGTTAAGAATACCGGATATAAGTTCTTCCTACCGCTTATGGGTAAACGATCAACTGGTGGCAGGTTGCGGGCAAGTAGCTGCAAATGCAAACTCCGCCGTGCCCCAATTTCTTCCATTGGCTGCTGCCTTTGCAGATCATTCAGACACATTGCAGGTGATTGTGCAGGTATCAAACTTTTTTTATGCAAGAGGTGGCATTTGGAAAAACATTTACCTGGGTGATGTTTCTAAAATTGCTGCCCGCAGGGATGTAGAAAGAGACATACAATGGTGCGTAGCCGGTGCCATGTTTATTTTGTTTATATACCACTTGCTAATATTCCTGCTTCGCAGAAAAGAATATGCTTCTTTTTGGTTTTCATTGCTATGCCTTGACGCGGCACTGCGCATGGTATTAACAGGTGAACGGGTTTTCTACAGCATGTTTCCTGATTTTCCGCTGGCTCTTGGCATAAAGCTGGAATATTTTACCGTTACGCTGGGTTTGCCAATCTATGTTATGGTGGCGCATGAATTCTTTAAAGACGAGCTGTCAAAAAAAATCCGCAATATTATTATTGTTGTTGGTGCAATTGAATCGCTGCTGGTGGGCATTTTACCGGCCAGCATTTATACCGATAAACTGGTTACCATTATACAGGTAATTGTAATGCTTGAATGCCTTTACCTCATGTACGTGGTGGTAATGGCAATGATCAATAAAAGAAATTTTGCTGTCATTAGTTTTGTTGTCTATTGCCTGCAATTTGTTGCTATCGTAAATGATATTCTTTATTCGCAGTTGATTATTAATGGAGGCTTCCTGCTTGTATATGCGTTTATGACTTTCCTGCTGGTGCAGGCATACATTCTTGCTTATCATTATTCACGGGCATATAGCAGTGTAGAAGATTTATCAATTCAACTGAATGCAGCCAATACAGACCTGGAGAAAAAAGTAGAAGAGCGAACGCATGAGCTTAAGGAATCCAATGGCCAGTTATTTTCCGAGAAAAAGAAAGCAGAAGACCTGTTGCTTAACATTCTTCCGGTAGAGATTGCCGAAGAGCTTAAAGAAAAAGGATATGCTAAGGCAAGGCGTTATCCATCTATCACGGTAATGTTTACCGATTTCATGAATTTTACCCATGCGGCTGAAGAACTTACTCCTGAACAATTGGTTGCCGAAATTGATTATTGCTATCGTGCTTACGATGAAATTATTCAGCGGTATGGGTTGGAAAAAATAAAAACCATGGGTGATTCTTATATCTGTGCGGGTGGCTTGCCCAGCATGAATTTTACACACCCGGAAGATGTGGTAAGGGCTTCGTTGGATATAAGAGATTTTATGGAGCAATACGCAGCAGAGAAAAAAGCAAAAGGCGAGACTGCATTTGCCGTACGCATTGGTGTGCATACAGGTCCCGCCGTTGCCGGCATTGTTGGTGTAAAAAAGTTTGCCTATGATATCTGGGGAGATTCTGTAAACCTTGCAGCACGTATGGAGAGCAGCGGTCAGCCGGGAAAAGTAAATATTTCAAATAGCACTTATCAATTGGTGAAAGACAAATTTGCGTGCACGTATCGTGGCAAAATAGAAGCAAAAAATAAAGGTGAGGTAGACATGTATTTTATAGAAAGACATGCGCAAACACCCCACGAGCATTTAACGAAAAGCATTTTAAAATAATTTCAGAGCGGTTGAGAATGCCTGTTTTATTAATGACCAGGGTAGGAGGCTAAAGGCAAATGCACTTCTGCCATCATGCACCTTGCACTGCCACCACCATTTGTTTCAATTGTTGTTAAAGGAGAATGGATGATTTTATTATAAGCACTTAGTTTTTCAACCTGTTCTTTGTTAAGCGATTCATAAGCTTGCGAAGACATTACCAGCAATTGTTCTCCTTTGTTATTGCTTACCTGCAGCATATTGCCTGCAAAATGATTCATCTGGTCATACGAGATGGTTATAACTTCTTTTCCTGTTTGCTTAAAACAATCTTTCAGATCTGCTTTTTCATGATCTGCAGGCACTGCATCCAAACAAATCACCACGTATTTATCGGCCATGCACATCATTACATTGGTATGATAAATTGGCTGGCCTTTTTGATCCACTGCATCAAACGAAACAGGCGTATAGCCCAGCTTCTCACAAAAATCCGTCAGCACAAAATAATCTGTTCTATCAGAAATGCAGGCATAAGCAATTTTGTTTTGCCTGTCCAGCACCATGCTGCCCGTTCCTTCTAAAAATGCTGATTCGGCTTCGTTAGAACTAAGATCTATTTTTTGTGTAATGGAAAACTTTTCAGCAATCTTTTCTAATACAGCAGGCTTTCTTTCCAACCGGCGATTAACTGCATACATCGGGTATAGCACCACAGTACCATCATCGTGAAAAGATACCCAGTTGTTCGGGAAAACAGAATCCGGTGTATAAGGTTCAGGTGTATCATTTATAACGGTTACATCTACTCCATTTTGCTGAAGCACCTGCACAAAATCATCAAACTCTTTTCGGGCTTTTTCCTGCACGCCTGCGTCATTGTTGGCTACCTGGAAAGCATTGTTTACGGCAGTCTCCGCATTAAAAGCAAAGTTCACCGGACGTATCATTAGTAAGTGTGATGTAGTTTGACTGATCATTTTATTTGTGTTAGGTGTTGCGTGTTATGTGCTATGTAGCGTTGACGGCGCCTTTCCAACTTAAAACCTATCACTTAACACTTAAAACTTTTTAAAGTTCGTCTCTCAGCAGCGGCATGCTCATGCAATGAAAGCCACCTCTTGCCCTCGACAATTCTGCAGACGGCATTAATATTAACGTGTCTTTCATCTTCTCCACTTTCAGATCGCCTGATTCCAGTTGCTGTATTAGTTCATGCGCATGAATAACGGAAAATCCGTTTTCTTTAAAAGCATCTACTGTGCGGTCGTTTCTATCATATCCAAGCACAACACCTTCTTTTAAAGCAAGCAGATTGCAGGAGTCGGTCCATTGTTCTCTTGCATCAAAAGGAAATTCATTGTTGCCGGAATAGATGAATTTTACTTTTTCCTCGCAGCCAAGATCATTTTCGCTGATGTCTATTAAAAGATCTTCCAGGTTATCGAAATATTTTGGATTGCTGATGTCTTTCTTTTTAAACTGGATGATGGTAAGCTTTTCATCTTTCTTTTTTTCTTCCAGCACCCTTTGTATGGGGTCTGCGTTTTCCATCTTCATAGATTTGCGGCTGAAGTTGCCCAGCATTACCCACACATTTCTTTTTACCTGCGTAAACACCGTATCAATATGCATGTAATCCCTTTTCTTCGGAATTTTTACAATGCTTATTTTTTTAACCACATTTTTCTCAAACAACAATTTTACCGCCAGGTGTGCAGCTTCCATGCTGGTGCGTTCACTTACGCCTATCAGCAGATGATCTTTGCTTACCACCATTACATCTCCGCCTTCCAGTGTTACTTTATGATCATCACCCTCTTTTGGCAACAGGAAATGATGAAAGGTGTCGGGTATCTCAATAATATTATCGTGGTAGTCTTCAAACAACGGGTGATTAAAGAAAATGTATTTTGCCAGCAATGCTTCCCTGGTTCGTGCTTTCTTGGCTGGTTTGTTTAGTAACACCATATTGTTGATGACAATGCCAATATCCCTGGTGAAAATAAAATTGGGTATTGGCGCAAAAATCATCCGGTCGTTTTCAAGCGTACCACTGATAAATGTTTTGGCCAATTGCACAGGCGAAACATTTAATAATTCTTTTTGCAATTGGTAAGAACATCCTTCTATGGCGCAAACAGAAGCCGTTAGCTTCATTTTTATTTCTTCATTTTCCAAAAGCTCAGCCAATAGCCATTGCAGTTCCACTACTTTGTCAGACTTGAAAAAGTTTTCATTGTCTGGTTTATAAAAGTTGCGTTTGCCTTTGGTGCCATCAATTTCTTTTAGCTTGCCCTGTATCTTTTCCGGGTCAAGAAAATAGAGCAGAATCTTTGTATAGAAATCATATTCTTTCCTGCGGATGGTATCCAGGTGTACAATGTCTTCAAACAACCAGTCCTGCGCTTTAGACGGAACCACTTTTCCAATGCCACTGTCTGGGCTATGTACCAATAATCTTCGTAAAGTGCCTATTTCTGAACTAACCTGTAACTGAGGAGCCTGTTTCGACATAAAAATATTTGAGGGTGAACAATCGCACAGCTAAATGCCGTGTTCGTGAAAATGCAGGTGCAAAGCCTTCTTTAATCGGGGATGTAAAAATTGGCCGGCAATGTTGCACCGGCAAAGCTGAAGATAAAATGTCTTATGTGTAAGGCAAAGCGCATAAAAAAATCCCTGTAAAGATAAGACTTTACAGGGAGATCGGAGGTCAGAAGTCAGAAGTCTGAAGTCTGAAGTCGGATGTCGGACTTCAGACCTCTGACTTCATATTATTCATGTACAGCTACCAGTGGCACATGGCTATGATAGGCTAATTTTTTTGTGTAACTGCTTTTAAACAGCCCGCCCAGGAAAGAATGATTTTTTGGCACTGTAAAAATCATATCAATTTTATAATCCTCTACAAACTGGTTGATGGCATCAATGAAATCATATTGGCGAATGAAATAGAACTCAGACTCGTAACCAGAAAGAATGGTTTCCAGTTTTGCACGTTCTGCTTTGTATTCTTCTGTCACCTCTACATAATGTTCGCTGTCTACATTCACCACATGTATAAATGGATTGAAAAGATCCAATACTTCTTTTAATGCTTTTACAGGTGTAGTTGTTTCTACATCTTTAAAGTCTGAAGTAAGTGCAATGTTTTTGATGCCGGTAAAAGACGCATCAGGTGGCACAATCATCACCGGGCAAACATTGCGGTTAACCATGTTCAGTGTATTGCTGCCAATAAAGATTTGCTCAAGCTTTGTAGCGCCTGTAATGCCCATAATGATGAGGCTGGCTTCTTTGTGGCGGGCCAATCTTTCCAGGCTATCAATAAAAGAGCTTTCTTCTTCTGCATAAGTAGAGATGCGTGCATTAGGTGCAGCATTCAGCATTTCAGTCTTCACACTTTCCAAGGCAAGTTCCATAATTTTCTTGCGGGCTGCATGATCATTATAAACAACCGAGCCATCACTGCTTTCAGTATCTATTTTATCAAACACATTGTAAAGAATGATTTCCGCGCCAATTACTTTTTCCGCCAAATGAGCGGCAAAACGGGCTGCGTTTTTCGATGTGTCAGAAAAGTCAGTAGGAACAATAAAGGTCTTCATTGATGATTGTTTTGATTGAAAGCAAATATAGGATTTATGGCTGCTCCTCAAAATTTGCCTGCGGGAAGTATTGTACAAAAAAAAGCCCCGCATTGTGCGGGGCTGTGCTATCTTAAAGGAAGTGATTATCAACCTTTCTTTTTGGTAGAATCTTTGGCAGCTTTATTTGCTTTGTAGCGCATATCTGCTGTGCCGTCTTTTTTAGTTGGGCCCGCAGGAGCTGCTGTTGTTTTAGCTGCATCTTTATTTGCTTTGTAGCGCATGTCTGCAGTACCATCTTTTTTAGTAGGGCCTGCTGCGTTCATTTTTACAACCTTGGCGCTATCTTTTTTAACTGCGGTTAATTTTGAATCTTTAGGTTTAGGTTGCGCCTGGGCAAACATAACTGTTGAGGTAAGAAGCATTGCAAAGGCAATCAGTAACTTTTTCATTTGTAAATGGTTTTTAAATGAGTGATTCAATTTTAGGATTACAAGTTAGAGACAAGTCCATATTGCATGAAAAAATTATTGTTAACAACTGGTGAATTGTAGATTGTTTTCCCCAGGCCGAAAGCAGCTTCTTTGACCATTTATTCCTTTTCTTTGCAAGCAATACAGATACAATATGAAAAGAAACCTCTTGTCAGCACTCGTACTTTTATTGACTGTTACTGCAATGGGCCAGCAAACAGATCCTGGCATTGCGCTCATTCCGCAGCCTGTAAGCCTGCAACGCCAGCAGGGCAGTTTTACACTCTTGTCCAGTACAGTTATTGAGACTGATGCTGATGGGGTAGGAGTGGCCAATTACCTGGCCGCTAAAATTAAGATGGCCACTGGCTACCAGCTAAATGTTAAGAACGCTACCAGTAAAAATACGGGTACAATTAAGTTTCAGTTAGCAGCCGACAAAACACTAAGCAATGAACAATATCAATTGACTGTTTCAGGCAATGGCATTACCATTACTGCACCATCCCCGGCCGGTTTGTTTTATGGTGTGCAAACATTGTTGCAGTTATTTCCGGCAGCAATAGAAAGCAAAACGCCTGTGTTGAATGCTGCATGGACAGTACCCGCTGTAACCATTACAGACTATCCGCGTTTTGGCTGGAGGGGATTGATGTTTGATGTATCACGCCATTTTTTTACCATGCAGGAAGTAAAAGAATTTATGGATGAAATGGCCCGCTATAAATTCAACCTGTTGCACCTGCACCTTACAGACGATGAAGGCTGGCGCATAGAAATAAAAAGCTATCCTAAACTTACTACAGTAGGCGCCTGGAATGTACAGAAGACAGGCACCTTTGGAAAATTCTCTGAGCCAACAGCAGATGAACCCAGGAACTACGGCGGCTTCTTTACACAGGAAGATATAAAAGAACTGGTGACTTATGCAAAAACACTTTTCATTAATATACTCCCTGAAATTGACGTACCCGGTCATAGCCTTGCTGCAGTCGCTTCTTACCCTGAACTAAGCTGCACGCCCGGCAATTATAAAACAAACTCTGGCGAGCCATTTATGATATGGCCACCCAAAGGTCATTTCTATGGATTGGTAGACAACACACTCTGCCCTGCTAACGACCAGGTGTACACGTTTTTAGATAAAGTGATTGGAGAAGTGGCTACACTATTTCCTTTTGAATACATACATATGGGTGGAGACGAAACTGCCCGCAACTTCTGGGAGAAGAGTGAAGCGATTAAAGGATTGATGAAAAGAGAAAAGCTGAAAAACCTGGACGAAGTGCAAAGCTATTTTGTAAAGAAAGTAGAAAAAATTGTTGAATCGAAAGGAAAAAAGCTGATAGGCTGGGATGAAATACTGGATGGCGGATTGGCACCCAACGCAACGGTAATGAGCTGGCGCGGTATAAAAGGTGGTATAGAAGCTACCAAACTTGGCCACGAAGTAGTAATGAGCCCTACCACATTTGCTTACCTGGATTATATGCAAACTGATCCATCATTAGAGCCGCCGGTATATGCTACACTGCGATTGAAAACGGCGTATGAATTAAACCCCGTACCCGATGGTGTAAACCCAAAACTAATAAAAGGCGGACAGGCAAACCTATGGACAGAACAGGTGTACAATATGCGCCACCTGCAATACATGATTTGGCCACGTGCGTTTGCTACTGCAGAATCTGTATGGAGCGATGCAGGCAAAAAGAACTGGAATGATTTTGTAGGCCGCGTAGAAAAACATTTTGAACGATACAATATTGCCGGCATAAAGTATGCGCCCAGCATGTACGATCCTATTGTGAAAGTTGCCAGGGACACTACTGCCGGAATAAAAATAGATTTTGACAATGAGCTGGAAGGACTGGATGTATATTACAGTTTTGATAACTCTTACCCCGATAATTTTTATCCGCGTTATAACAACAGCCCGGTAACAATGCCCAAAGATGCAGTATTGCTGCGTGCCATCACTTACCGCAATGGAAAACCTGTTGGCAGAATGATGAGCATTACACGTGATGATCTTGCAAAAAGAGCGAAGTGAAGAAAGCTGCTAGCTGTGAGCTACTAGCTGCTAGCCTCGAAGAATGCTGCTAGCCATTAGCTGCAAGCTGCAAGTCTTGTACAACGCAAACGACTTGCAGCTTGTGGCTTATAGCTTGT
Organism: Chitinophagaceae bacterium; assembly: GCA_047602295.1. Classification (GTDB taxonomy): domain Bacteria; phylum Bacteroidota; class Bacteroidia; order Chitinophagales; family Chitinophagaceae; genus JACMLD01. Next base: position 2,558,880 of record JASGHP010000001.1, read on the forward strand.
GGCTTGCAGCTCGTAGCTCACGGCTCAAAGCTCACCCATAGTGGCTTATTATTATTCCATCGAAGCAATCTGTTTATAATTAAGAGAAGCTGTAGAGAAACAAAAGCGGTAATACTTAAAAAAGTATAGCAGCACTTGCTAAATAATACCTGTAAGGTGGGGAAGCAATCAACTAGTAGCTTGAAAAAACCGGTATAAGTTACCCTGGTTTTGCCTATAAGTTACCTTGGTTTTGCCTATAACTGACCTTGGTTATCGGTATAAATGACCCTGGTTATACCTATAACTGACCCTGGTTATAGGGAAAAGTGAGGTCATTTATGCCTATAAATGACCCTGATTATAGGGAAAAGTAAGCTAACTTATACCTAAAAGGAAGGTCACTTTTCCCTATAAATTCCAGTCTTTCAGGTAAAAACGCCCCTGCTTATAGGTAAAAGTGCTAGTGGTTTTATTTATAAATGACTTTTGTTTTAGCTAAAACTTATCTTATTTACAAGACTATCATGAACACGTTTTAGCAATAAAGTAGAAAGGCTGCTGATAAATTTATAAAAGTATTTTAATTTTCTATACGCAAATGTGTCTATGGTTAAGCTTTAGCTGGTGCGACCGTTTTTTAAAAGGGATTTGAATAAGTTTCAAAACCAGTTTTCATAACTTAGTTTAGTGGCTGGGCTGAGGTAACGCAGAGGCAACCTGGGCGGCAAGCAGTATTCGTTAGCACCAATTTGAAACGACAGTATAATCACAATGAAATATATTCTATCAACACTCATTTTAGCGATTTGTAGCTTGACAATTTTCGCTCAAGACAACATGACAACAGAACTAAAAGCATTGTTGGACAAAAAACAGTATGATGATGTAATTAAAAACTATGCTCCAAAGAGCAATGAACTTTCTGCAAAATCTTTGTATTACGTAGGACTTGCTTATTACATGAAAGAGGATGACAATAACTGCATTAAGTTTATGAATCTTTCAATTGACAAAGATGTAAAAGACCCTGCTCCTTTTTACATAAAAGCTTTGACTCTTAACTACATGAAAAAGTATAACGAAGCAGTTGAAGGTTTTCAATCTGCAATTGCCTTAAAGGGAGACGATGCAGTATTTTACAGTGGACTTGGCGATTCCTATTATAATCTTGAAAAATTAGATTTGGCGCTTGACGCTTATAAAAAAGCAACCGAACAAAAAGACTGCCCCGACAGACCATATTCATTTATTGCTCAAATCTATTCCGACCAAAAAAATAATGACAAAGCACTAGAAGCATTTTATGTTGCAAAGTCGAAAATCTCAAAAGAATCCGATTCATACATTAATGCTTTGTTCAATATTGGATTGCTTGAATCCTTAAAGGGCGATTATGAGAAAGCCGAGCCAGCATTTGTTGAACTTTTACAGTTAGATCCCAACGACTATCATTCTTATTCAAAACTTATTCAAATCTATTATCATAAAAGCCAATACGATAAAGCAAAGCCCTACAAAGACAAAATATATGAAGCTCACAAAAAAGGATTACTGAAAGAGAACATGAAAGATATGTTTTGCTTTGACCAATTCAAATGGAACGATTATTCAATTCAGGTTTTTGAACGTTATGAAAATGAAAACAAAGGCAACATTTATAATAAGCATATCTTTTATGTTGCTGACAATGCTGGAAAAGTTGTTTTAAGAGTTCAAACAGAATTCTCTCCTATTTCAATTGAGTTGGGTGGACCAAAATATTTATTATGCGCTAATAAAGGCTCGACACACTATAACCCAGGAATAGGATTCAATGATGACTTTAAATATGATAATTTGAAAGCGGAAGCAATTAAACTATTTGAAAAGTATATGAAATAAAACTGGTACTAACATTGCATTGGTAATATGGCGGGACGAAGGATATATTCTCAACTCTTTGTTCGCAATTTTGCTTCGGTTTCGGCAGACGGAATATGGAATACTGCCATGTAGTTAATGCTTTAACATTGTATACCATTTTACAGACCACCAAGACAATGACAATTAAAACAAAAAATTATGAGCGGATTTGCGACAAAAAGTGAACATCACAACGAGTTTTCAGTTTACTTCAATATTGAGGCAGACGAGGTTATGGCGATTGGTAGAAAGATGGAATCTATTAACGAACAAGCTTACATAAACGGTTATAATTGGGAAGCGTTTCTCAATTGTTATTTGCAGACCAATAACCCGGAATTATTAGAGGGACTTGACACGGACTCGGAAGCTGGAACTTATGTTGCGCTTTATAATAAATCTAATTCCGACAAGGCAGACAAACTTGTTACACTTATAAACGGACTCGTAAATAATCCCGGCAAAATTTACAGTTTCCTTGAGGAAAACGGCGAGGATATTGAATGGGACTAATCTCCCCATTATTGACTTTCCATCGCTCTCGCTTCTTTCATCACTATAAAGCTTTCCAGGCGATGTCTCGGCCCAGGGCTTTGCGAGTTGACTGCCGGACTCACCGTTTATATAAGAGATCATCATTTAATTCGTAAATTAGGTATGGCAGTTAAATAAGCCAAGGATTTTTGTCATTAGTATCAGCAAAAAAATAAGCAAGATTAACAAGGCAGAAACCCGGAAGGGAAGGAAATCTTATTCTGTGGTGTGCCTTCTGCAATAACAAAGGTGCCGGTATTACAAAACCGGCGATGGTGATTTTACAGGAAACAACGAACAAACAGTATTTACCTAAAATGAAAAAAATAAAGCGATTCCTCATTATTGTAATAATTCTGTTTGGATTATTACAGTTTATACAACCAACTATTGAAAAGCAACCTCAAAAAAAATTGCTTTCCAATGTTCCGGATGTTGTTGAAAACAGCATTCGGAACTCGTGCTATGATTGTCATTCTTACCAGCCGGATTTAAAATGGTTTGACAGGATAACGCCTGCCAATTTTTTAGTAGCATCCCACATAAAGAATGGAAGAATGGCTTTTGATTTTTCAAAGTACGACAGCTTAAACGCTGACCAAAAAAGTGCAGCACTGTTCTATGCTTTAAATAGGGTAACATTGGGTGAGATGCCTTTGTCGTCTTATACAATGTTGCACCCTGCAGCAAAGATGAATGCAAATGATGTTGCAATTATCGAAAATTATTTAAAAACAATCTTACCCCGAAAAACATGGGATAGCACAACATTGAGTGCTGCGAATAAAAAATACGAGAACACTAAACAACATGCAGGAAAATCTTTGCAAGAGAAAAAAGCGCTTAACGGCATAGGGTACATTCCTAACTATCGGAGTTGGAAAGCAATAAGCACTACCGACAGGTTTGATAACGGCACCATGCGAATTATTTATGCCAACGAAACAGGCGTAAAAGCCATCCAGGAGGGTAATACCAATACCTGGCCCGACGGAACAATTTTCGCAAAAGCAGCCTGGTGGCAGCAATCTGAAAAAGACGGTATTATAAGCATGGGACAATTCAAGCAGGTAGAATTTATGATAAAGGATTCAAAAAAATACGCTGCTACCGGTGGATGGGGATGGGCAAGATTTTTGGGAGACGAGCTAAAGCCTTACGGGAAAAATGCAATGTTTGTTACAGAATGTGTCTCCTGTCATAAACCTTTAAAGGAACAAGATTATGTGTTTACCAATCCGCTGAGTTTAAAATTATTTGACAAAACAAGGACGAAATAATATGAAAAATTTCCTTCCCTTTCTATTGCTGGCTATGCTGTTTCTACATGCGTGTAAAAACAAAACCGACAGGAATATTAATATAAATGCCTCGCTGAATGAACCTGGTGAACTGGTAGAAAATCCTCTATTGGAAAATGTGATTACTACTTCAATAAACCCCAAAGACAGCACCATGCAAACGCTGTATGGCAATAAAATTGCTTGGGATTATGCAGACACACATTCGGATCTGCAATATCCTGAAGGTTCAAAATTATATTCGGTAACGTGGAAGCAAAAGCCGGATTCTCTTTGGTTTGGCGCAAATACGCCAAAAGAAGTTCTTTTTGTAGAAGAGGTAGCTTTTATTAAAAACAGTCAGCCAGCTTATATATTTTATCAAGGAAACCCTTTGAGGAAAGCAGCTAATGATAATTCCGCAAATCGTTTATCTTTTATACTATCCCAAAAAATGGCGGTATCACCATAATTGTAAATTTAAATACTTTCAACTCTAAAGTTCAGCCAATCCTTTAATCAAACAAATCGTAACTCATCGTTATGCCGCGTCGTGAGTTCAAACAGGAAAATACGCTGCGCCCAAGTCTACATACCATATACTGAATACTTCCTTCCCTCCCAAATCTCTATCACCATACGGCTTCTCAGGCAATGTCTTGGCCCGGGGCTTTGCGAGTTGGCTACCGGACTCGCCGTTGTATGAGGTGGCGATCATTTAAGTCGTAAAAAATAATACTTTCTTCAGAGCGAGGTTTTAAATGAATTGTGGCGTCCAATATGCGAAAAGAACAGGAGGGACCAAGTGCTAAAAAAGATTGTTTTATATGCAGTGCTGATGATGCTTCTTGCATCGTGTATGTCAACCCCAAAATTGGCGAAGACACCAGTTGTCATTACTAATGGCAGCCAGGTTTACCAGACTCTTTTGGATTCTTTGTATAAACAACAGGATTCTTTGGCGCTGTGTGGCAGGGATGGTGTCGTCTTTTTCAGGATGCAATTGCACAATCATCATTTTGAGAATATTCGCAGCTCGGAAAATGCGCCTCCTTTACTGGTAAAGATTATTAGTAAAATTATTATTAACCAGGATGTGCGTATTAATACAAAAATTGCAAAGGGTGATTACTTTGTACTTCCTGTAAAATATTATTTCGCCAATAACAAACCCGCTACATTTAGTTCTTTGCTTGATGCTACTCCCAAAATTGATATAACCCAATTAAGCAATAAACCCATCAATTTGTTTGATAAGTTTTTTGACATGAACACTGCTGAAGGTGAAATAATGGGTGCGCCTTGCATATTGTTACCCTGGCTTTCAATTCAAGGAAAAGTGCAGTAAAATCTTCTCTCTTATTATCTGCATTGAAAGAATCTATTAATCCTTCAATCAAACAAATCATAGCTTGTTTCAACACCGGTCGGGAGTTCAGAGATGAAAATACGCTGCGCCCAAGTCTACATACTATATACTGAATACTTCATACTATCCAGCTAGCTGTTGCTTCACCCTTCCCAGGAAATAATCCATATCGAAAGGTTTGGCAATAAAATCATCGGCACCGGCATCGCGGCAGCTTTTATCTGCATCGGGGTGGGCGGACATCATTATTACTTTTATGTGGCTGGTGGAAGGATTGTTTTTCAGGTTGCGGCAGATATCACGTCCATCTGTACCCGAAAGTAACATATCCATCAACAATAGTTTTGTGCTGTACGCCTCCAATACCTCGGGCAATTGGGTGGGGGATGAAAAAGAGAAAACTTTAAAACCGGCGTATTTAATAATAGCTTCCACCATTACGCAGATATCCCTGTCATCGTCTAATAGCAATACATCTACCTCCTGCTTCATGCAAAATATTTTATGCTTTCAGCGGCAATGATACGTAAAAAACAGATCCCTTTTCTTTCTCACTTTCCACCCATATGCGGCCCTTGTGCAGGTTCACAATTTCATTAACAATAAAAAGACCAATACCAAACCCCGGGAATGTTTTTTCGTCTTTTCCCGCAGCACGATAAAAACGTTCAAATATGCGGCTGATATCTTCCTGCGAAATGCCAATGCCAAAATCCTGCACGCTAATAAGCACATTGTTTTCGTCTGCATTAATGGTGGCAATTACCTTATTCGCCTTGGGCGAATATTTAATGGCATTGGTAAACAGGTTGATGATAACCTGCGCAATGCGGTCCTTATCTGCAAAAATTAAAGGATTGGCATTTTGTTGTATGGTAATAGTATGCGTAGGCGTGGTGGTTTGCAGATCGCTGGCAATTTCTTTCATGCTTTCTGCAATGTAGAACGACTCTTTTTCAAGATCCAGGCTGCCGGTTTCAATTTTTGTAACATCCAGCAAATCTGTTATCAGCTTGGTAAGCTTGAAAACCTGCTTGTCAATAGTGTTTAATGAATTGGCAAGGAATGGATCGTTGCCATTCTCATTCATCTTTAATAGCAATTGCACATAACCTTTAATGGTGGTAACAGGCGTTTTCAACTCATGACTCGCCATCTTAATGAAGTCGTCCTTTTGCTGGTCATGTTTTTTGATATCATCAATATCCGTACTGGTGCCTACCCACATTTGTATTTTACCAGTTTCATCTTTTTGAGGGATGGCACGGCTCAATTGCCAGCGATATTCTCCATCGTAACGGCGGAAGCGGTGTTCAAATAAAAATGGTGTACCCGTTTGTACAGCATAAGTCCATTGCCTGATGTTTTCATCCTTTTCATCAGGGTGTATTACCTGCAACAAACCGTCTTTTTCAATTTGTTCCTGCGATAAACCAGTATAGGCAAAAACAGTTTTGCTGAAATAGTTGAGACGGCCATCGGGATTTCCTGTCCATATCAGTTGCGGCATGCTATCTGCCAGCAGGCGAAATTTTTGTTCGCTTTCGTTGATTAATCTTTCTGCTTCTTTTTGTTTGGTGATATCACGCACAATTTTGGAAGCGCCGATCACTTTTCCTTCTGCATCTTTCAATGGCGATATGGTAAGCGATACATCAATCAGCCTTTTATCTTTTGTCATTCGGATGCTTTCAAAATGCTGTATGCGCTTTCCTTTTTTCAGCCTGTCTATAATTTCGTATTCTTCATTAACCTTATCGGGCGGCATTAGTTTTAGTATAGACTGGCCAATCATTTCTTCTGCTGTATAGCCAAACATGCGTTGTGCGGCATCGTTCCAACTTGTAATAATGCTCTCAATGGTCTTACTAATAATAGCATCATCAGAAGATTGAACAATGGATGCCAGCCGCTGCAGGTTTTGCTCATTGGTCTTGTGTTCCGTTATATCCCTGATGGTGCCCAGCATGCGCAGAGGTTTGCGGCTTTCATCATAAAATACTTTGCCCTGCGTACGTGCCCAGCGTATGGTATTATCTGGCAATACAATTCTTGCCTCATAGAAATAAGTGCCGGTATGCAGTGCTTTATCAAATGCAGGTTCAATAATATAGTGCAGATCATCCGGATGTATCATTTTGCGCATTTGCGGGTGTGTAATGATGGCATCCTCCGGCAATCCAAAAAGAGAAGCCAGGCGGGGAGAGTAAATAATTTGACGGGTTGTAAGATTTAAATCCCAGGTGGCAAGGCCAGATCCATCCAATGCAAGGCGCAAACGTTCTTCTGCATCTTCCAGTTGTTGTCTTGCTTCCACCTGTGTGCTTACATCCGTTACCGTTATCATAATGCCGGATACACTTCCTTCTTTTTCAAACAATGGGCGGTATTCAAAATCGAGATAGAATTTTCGCATTCCATCATTGCCCTGCACATAAGCCTCCGCTTCAGTTTCACGATGTATGATGCCTTCGTTCATTACCTTTTCCAACAGGGCAGGAAATTTTTGCTGAATCAGTTCAGGAAAAACTTCCAGCGCTTTCTTCCCAAATACTTCATGCGGTTCTTTGCGCCAAATGTTTTTCATCATGGCGTTGTTTGCAATCTCAATGATGTAATCGCGGCCACGCCAAACCGTCATTGCAATGGGCGATTGCATTACAATATTGCTGAACTGTTCTTTTAGCTCGTTCAGGTTATAATTGGCTTTCACCTGCTCGGTTACTTCATACGCTACTGCCATTACACCTGAAATGCTGCCATCGCTTTCGCGTATCGGTTGGTATACAAGATTGAAAAATGCAGGCTGTTTCTTCCCGAAACGGTTCAGCATTACTTCCAGCGCATTGGCGTAATATGGCACACCTGTTTCCAAAACGCCTGCCAGCAGCGGGTCTACAATATCTTTTACTTCAGGCAGGCTGTCAAACAAAGGCCTGCCAATAAAACCTTCCTCTTTTTTATCAACCAGTTGCAGGTAATTCTCATTGGCCATCTCTACTATAAAATCACGCCCCTTCAGCAATACAATTCCCACCGGTGCCTGCATTACTGTATTGCGGAATTTTCTTTCGGCATCCTGTATACGCTCTCTCGCTGTTTTTTGAGCAGTAATATCCTGGATGGTGCCAATCCTGCGTATCGGTTGTCTTTCACTGTTATAATATACACGGGCATGCGATTCCAGCCATTTAACCTCGCCACTGTTTGTAATGATGCGGTATTGGTAATCCAGCCTTCCTGCTTCTACCGCTTTTTGATGCGCCTGCGTCAGCATTACCCTGTCTTCAGGATGTATCATGGCAGTATAAGATGCATGTGGCATTGGCACAGAAGAACCATAGAGCTCATGCATTTTTTGAGAAAATACCACTTCATTTGTTACCAGGTTTTTATCATATACGCCTATATCATTGGCATCAATGGCCAGGCGGTTTCGTTCTTCCATTTCGTTGAGCTTGTTGCGGGCATAGATCTGATCCGTTACTTCATAACCCATGGAAACAATGCCATCAATAACTCCCTGCTCATTCCTTAAAGGTTTATAAACAAAATTGATGAACACCGGTTCCAGTCTTCCATTTCTTTGCAGCATCACCAGGTTCTCTTTTCCTTCGTAGGGGATGCCTGTTTCATATACATCTCTCAGTATAGAAATGTATTGCTGAACTGCCAGCTCCGGAAAAGCATCAACTACTTTTTTACCAATTACCGATTCATCCTTTCCCCAAAGCTGCAGGCTGGAATCATTGGCCAGTTCAATAACCAGATCCTGCCCGCGAAAAACAGATGCGGTAATAGGTGAATTATAGATAAGCTGCCTGAAATTGCTTTCACTGGCTTTTAATTTTTTATTCGCTATTACCTCTGCGGTGGTTTCTGTACAGGTTACAAATACGCCAGCCACCGTACCTGTTTCATCGTGCACAGGGCTATAACTAAATGTCCAGTAAACATCTTCCAGTTGATTATTGCGGTAGATAGGCAGCAACTGATCCTGGTGCCAGGTCGCTTCTCCGCCAGTCATCACCTGGTCTATTAATGGTTTGATGGCGCCCCATATTTCGGGCCAGGCCTCTTTTCCGGTTGCTCCTAAAATGCCCGGGTGTTTACCATCTTTGCCCAGGCTGGGGCGATAGGCATCATTATAAAAACAAATCAGCTCAGGCCCCCAAAAAAGAAACATCGGAAATTTTGAATGCAGGATAATGCTAAGGGTTGTGCGCAGGCTTGGTGTCCACTGGCCAATATCGCCCAATACCGTTTCTTTCCAGTTTTTTTGTTGAATAAGCGCACCCATTTCCCCACCGCCGGCAAGAAAGCTATACACTGGCGCTTTTGTTCGTATTGGCATGTAAATAATTGTGATTGATTATCCCAGAAGGACTGTATTCAAAGGAAGGCGTTATGATCCTCAACCTGATAGATAACAGCTTCCTTTATAAATTTACGGCAAATTGTTATTTATACCATCTGGCGGGAGCGCCAAAGTTAAGAAGCGACAGACTGTCTGTTTGACAAATGTTAATAAAAATTAATGCTACATAACTGCATGAGAACCGCCCTTTTAAACCCTGATCGTAGTTTTCCCTTGTAGTAATTGCTATGATTTGCCAGATACGCGTTTTACTTTTGACCCTGTTAGCGCACCAAGCTACATGCAGTACCGGTTTATTGAAAAACCCGTATTTGACCGTACCCCCGGATTATTAATACTGCATACCTGCCAATACTCCTGTGAACCTATAGTCACCTATCTCACAATCCAATTCTTAGGGTCGGCATTGTTTTACCTTAAAACTAAAAACAATGTTGCATTCCAAGTTTTCAAAGGCTGTATTTATTGGCCATTTGTTACTTTTTATTGCATTTCCTTTTACCAGCTACCAGCATCCGCAAAGCACTACTGATCCGGATGATGATGCAAAAGCTTGTGCTGTTCCGGCACCTGCAGTAGCTATTAAATTGAATAAAAATGCTGTGAAGTTTGTAAACAGCTATCTTCAAAAGAATACAGATGACCTTGTAAAGATTAAAGAGCGTAGTGCTGTTCCATTTAAAACAATGGACCAGATTTTTACAAAATACAACCTGCCGCTGGAGCTTAAATACCTGGCTGTAATAGAATCTGAACTGAATCCATCCGCTGTTTCGCGTGTTGGCGCAGTTGGCCCATGGCAGTTGATGCCCACAACGGCAAAAATATTGGGACTAAAAGTGTCTGCCCGCAACGACGAACGCCGCCAGTATTATAAAAGCACTAAAGCAGCCGCTATTTACCTGCGTGATTTATATACAGAGTTTGACGACTGGTTATTGGTAATGGCAGCTTATAACTGTGGCCCCGGCCCGGTGTATACAGCCATCAAAAAATCTGGTAGCAGAAATTTCTGGAAACTGCAAGCTTATTTGCCAGAAGAAAGCCGCGACCACGTAAAGAAATTTATTGCTACGCATTATTATTTTGAAGGCAATGGCAGCGTTACAACACTTACGCATGCAGAGACTATCAAGTACGCAAAACTGATGATTGCAGCCAGGGATAAAGCGCTGCAAATGCAACAACCATCGCAGGATACACTTTCTAAAATAACAATGGCAAGCTTTGCTGCCAGCGTTGCTTACGGTTATTAATACTATTGCCCGTTATTTATAACGGTTTAAAGATACTATGGACGGTTACCTAAACAGAGGTGCAGGTACAGAAGGATAATAATATCTGACTGTGGCCTGCGCCTTATTTTTTTATAGAAGATTATTCAGTTTTGCATATTGCAACAGCATAATTGTTTTGCCATCTTTAATTCTTCCATCCTGCATCATTTGCAACGCTTCATCAAATTTTATTTCAAGCACTTCTATATTTTCCTGCTCGTGCTCTATGCCGCCGCCTTCTCCAATTTTCATAGAAGAAGTATAAGCAGCTACAAAAAAGTACAATATTTCTGTTACAGAGCCCGGCGACATATAAGCTTCAAATATCTTTCTTACATCGGTAATTTTGTAACCGGTTTCTTCTTCTGTTTCACGGCGGATGCAGTCTTCGGGGTTGTCTTTGTCCAGCAGGCCGGCACAAGATTCAATCAGCATACCATCTGCATTACCATTTACAAAAGTGGGCAGGCGGAATTGACGGGTAAGTATAACCGTTTTATTAGCGGCATTGTACAATAAGATGGTAGCACCATTGCCACGGTCGTACACTTCGCGGCTTTGTATTTGGTGTGTACCGTTCTTTTGCTCGTACTCGTATTTTATTTTTCTAAGAATATACCAGTTGTCAGACAGGATGCTGGTATCAAGAATGTTTACGTTTTTAATCATTAAGAATGGTTTTATGGTAGAACGGTAAAAATAAATGTAAATCCACAAATAGGTAGGAAGCGTTTCTACAATAACAAAAAAGCCCGGCTGTAGAGAACAACCAGGCATTTAATCACTAACAAGAAACTATGCTACATGAGTGATTTTATAATTATTGACCACTGGCAAAAGATGCCAGCATTCTTGCTTCGGGCATTTCATTGGATGCATAATAGAGATATAAAGTGCTGCGTTTGTTTAAAGATTGCAAGCTTGTGATGTCTTTTACATCGCAACTCATTAATGTTTTGGTATTAGGGCTATCTGGAAATTTATATTCTTTCAGAATTTTATTTTGCTCGTCGCGAATAGTGATGATGCGGCCTGTGCCACTAACACCACAATGATTGTAATACACTTCAATTTCATCAGTAGCTTTTGCCTGGTTTAATGGAATGCTGTTAATCTTCATGTCTTTGGATACATACTGCTGAAAAAGCAATTTCTTGTTGAGGTAAACTTCAAAACTGTGAGAACCTGTTGTGGTAAAAGAAAACAGGAGAATGGAAAATGCAAGCATCAGTGATGATGCGGGTTTGCTGATTAGTTGTAACATACAATAAGTATTGAGGTTAATAAATAATGGATGCGGTTGAACATCTTTATCAGCAGCAAAATAAATAGCAAAGCCAGCCGGTAAGGGCTGGCTTTGACGAAAGGGTATAATTGCTTGATGTTTTGTAGTGGCTGTTTAAATACAGGCAGGGAAATTTTGGTTAAACCCAATGCCGCCCATTGATTTACTGATGAACGTATTGCGACGCAACGATGACGCTATGAAAAACAAATGCTGGTATCATAATTTCTGTCAATTTTAAAAATCTACTGAAACTAAGATTGACGAATGGTCTTTAATGCGCCTGCCCAGCTTTCCAGTTCTTTCAGCAATGCATCAGCACTTTTGTCCAGTTGTTCATCTCCTTTAAACACGCCGTTTTCATCTATGTGTTTTGTAAAGAAGGGTAGGGCGATGGATTCCGGCAAGGGCATCATTTTTAAAGTAGTAACTACCTGCTTTAAAGTTTGCACAGCACGGATACCGCCAGACATGCCTCCGTAACTTACAAACGCTACGGGTTTCTTGGCCCATTCCCAGAAAAGAAAATCCAAAGCATTTTTAAGTGGCGCCGTCATACTGAAATTGTATTCCGGGGTAACCATAATAAAAGCATCAGCACTGTCAATGGTAGCGCTCCATTTTTTTGTATGCTCATGATGGTATTTTCTCATGCGCGGATGCTCGGGCTCATCTAAAAAAGGAAGATTGATAGCTGCCAGATCCAGCAGTTCTACATTAAAACCTTTATGATTGTTTGCTTTTTCGTGTATCCAATTTGCAATAGCAGGTCCTTTTCTGCCGGGTCTTGTGCTGGCTAAAATAATTTTCAGATTGTGCATGATAGAGCTTTAAGTTTGGCTGATGATTTTGTTTTATCGCCCTTCTAACAGCAAAGCAATGCTATTGTTCAAAAAAAGAAAATATTCTTATCAACCGTTATTTTACAATTGCCAAGGCCATTCCATCGTGATCTTTAGAGCCAACAGTCTGCAATATGGTAGCGGTAACGGCCGTATTTGCAGCAAGTGCTTTATTAAAACGTGCAGCGCCCTTTACCATTGGGTCTTCATTTTTTGGATCAAGCACTTTGCCATCGCGGATAACATTGTCGGCAACAATGAGTGTGCCTGGGCGGGAAAGTTTCAACGACCATTCAAAGTATTCCACGTAAGGTGGTTTGTCGGCATCAATAAAAATCATATCAAAAGGGCCGGCATTTTCTTTTACCAGTTGCGGTAATGTATCAATGGCTTTGCCCAATCTTATCTCTACTTGCTTTTCCAAACCAGCAGCATTAATATTTTGTTGTGCCACATCAGCATGGTGCTGCTCAAGTTCCAAAGTAATTAGTTTTCCATCTTGCGGCAATGCACGGGCCATCCAGATAGTGCTGTAACCGCCTAATGTTCCTATCTCAAGAATTCTTTTTGCATTGCTCAGTTTTGCCAGCAGGTATAAAAATTTTCCCTGGTTGGGCGATACGCTGATCTGCGGAATGTTTTCTTTTATAATAGCAGCTTCCGTTCCTTCCAGCACTTTGTCTGCGGGGTTAAAGAGTTCAGCAATATAATTATCAACTGATCCAAAAATATTTTGCGTCATGGCATTTGTTTTATCGTTAGCATTTTTTGTTTGTATCAATATCGAAAACTGCTCTACTTAATACTTATAACTTATTACTTACAACTCAAATCACCATTTCAATCAGCCATTCGTGGCCAAAGGGATCGAGTAATACTCCCTGGCGGTAGCCATAATCATAACTGGTGGCAGGCGATTTTTCTTTTGCACCTGCTGCAATGGCTTGTTTCATTACTGCATCCACATCTGCTACCATTAAACCAATGATAGCAGTTACGCCATTGTATTTTGCGGGACTGAAATTAGTGCCTGCATATGATTCTTCATGAAAATGAAACATGGCGCCATCTATCAGCATCTCTGCCACGTGGATGCTGCCATCATCATTCGTCAACACCCATTTTTGTACGGCATTAAAAGCCTTTCCATAAAAAGAAATATCCGTGGTTCCGTGGGGAATGATGAGTTGCGGCACAAATGCGGTGGAAGAAGCTGCTGGCATATGCAAGCGTTATTAAGTGATGAATATTTTTTATTGAGACCAGTCTGTAGGTTGACGTTCCCAGCGGTGTTTTTTTAATTCCTGCAATAAGGATACAGGCAAATCTTTCCCGTCTGAGCTGGCAATATTGGCTTGTACATTTTTTAGTTTACGCATGCCCGGTATAATGGTGCCCACATCGGGGTTGGCAAGAATAAAACGCAATGCCATTTCGGGCATCGTCATACCAGCAGGTATAAGTGGTTTTAATGCGTTGGCATGGTCTACACTTGATTTTAAATTTTCCGGAACAAAATAAGTAGAGCGCCAATCATCTTTCGGGAAAACAGTATCGTAACTGAAAGTGCCGGTTAGTGTGCCTTCATCAAATGGCACTCTTGCAATAATGCCTACATCCAGTTTTTTACAGAGCGGGAATAAATTATCTTCCGGATTTTGATCAAAAATATTATAGATAACCTGTACGGCAGAAAACAGGTTTGTTTGCAAAGATTGCAGGCAATTATCGGGCTCCCAGCGGTTAACAGAAATGCCCCAGTGTTTTACTTTGCCTTCGGCAGTTAATTTTTGAATGGTTGTTTTCCATTCATCTTTTTGCGCCCATTTATCTTCCCATACATGAAACTGCAAAAGATCGATGCAATCAACGCCCAGGTTTTGCAAACTTTTCTCTGTGTATTCCCTGATATAGTCGGCAGGAAAAACATCTTCAATAGCAAACTCTGGTTTAGAAGGCCATATCCTGTTTTTGGGAGGTATTTTAGTAGCGGCGTATAATTTTTTTGAAGGATGGCTTTTAATCAGCTTGCCGAGTATTTGTTCAGAAAGGCCGGCGCCATAGCCCCAGGCAGTATCAAAAAAATTGCAGCCAAGTTCAACAGCTTTGTGCAGTGATGCTTCTGTTTCTTTATCGTCATTGCCTGTCCATCCGGCCAATCCCCACATGCCATAACCAATTTCTGATACCTGCCAGTTTGTTTTTCCAAATCGCCTGTATTGCATATTGATGAGTTTAAAATTTTTGAGGAGGAAAATTAGAGAAAAATATTGTCTGAACCATGATTTGTAGGATTAATGGATTATCATGAAGAAAGCTGTGAGCTGCTAGCTATGAGCTATAAGCCTTTTGCATCGATAGGATGAATGCTTGCCGCTATCAACTCTTTACCATACGCCACCAGATTAAATTGTTTGGTGAAGCTAGCAGCTTGCAGCTAATAGCTAGCAGCTTTCTTCATTAAATTTTTTCCGCTTAACAATTTACTGTTTGCCAGTTAAACAGAATTCTGTAGTTTACTTTTTTCAACCAAACATACAAACATGAGAAAACTATTTGCTTCCTGCCTGCTGGCGCTTGCTGCGTCTGGTGGTTTTGCGCAGGAAAAGCTTGACACCGCAATGATTTCGAAAATAAAAGCTGAGGGGCTTTCACATTCCGGTGTTATGGATATTGCATTTCATCTTACAGATGCCAGCGGTCCGCGTTTAATGAACTCACCTGGATTTTTTCGCGCAGCCAACTGGGCAAAAAACACAATGAAAGAATGGGGATTGGAAAATGCTGCACTGGAAGCATGGGGCACGTTTGGCAAAGGTTGGGAATTGCAGAAATCTTATATCGCCATGACGGCGCCTTATTACAAACCTTTAATCGGTCTTCCCAAAACCTGGACAAGCGGCACCAATGGTTTGCAAAGCGCAGAAGTAGTTATTGTTATTGCAAAAGATTCTACTGAATTATTAAGTTATGCCGGAAAATTAAAAGGAAAGATCGTTATCCTTCCCCCACAAGATACATTAAAGCCAAGCTTTGCGCCGGATGCTACCCGCTATGCAGATTCTCAATTGGCGAAGATGGCAGACTGGCAAATGCCCAAACCAGATAGCAATAGCCGCAGGCAAGGCAACAGGGGCGGTGGAATGTTTGGCGCATTGGCGCAAATAAACCGAATTAAAGAACTGGCCAAAAAAGAGGGAGCTGTTGCTATACTCAGTGGCAACTCACGCGGGCACGACGGAACTATTTTCGTGCAGGGTGGTGGTGCCTATACCGTGCAATCGCCTGAAAATTTCCTGGACATTGTATTGGCGTTTGAAGATTACATGACGGTTTATCGTTTGGCAAAAGCCGGTACTGTAAAACTGGAAGCAGAAGTAAAAACAAAATTCTCTACAGACTCTACCGGTTATAATGTGGTAGGAGAAATAAAAGGCTCCGATAAAAAATTAAAAGACGAATTGGTAATGCTGGGTGGTCACCTGGATTCATGGCATGGTGCTATGGGGGCTACTGATAACGCAGCAGGTTGTGCAGTGATGATGGAAGCCATGCGCATTTTAAAAACGCTGGGTGTAAAACCACGTCGCACCATTCGTATTGCATTGTGGAGCGCAGAAGAAGAGGGATTGATTGGCAGCCGCAATTATGTACGCAATCATTTCACGGACACGGCTACCCGAAAATACAATGCAGAAGGAGATAAGCTGGCTGCTTATTTCAATCTTGACAATGGCACCGGTAAAATACGTGGCGTTTACCTGCAAGGCAATGAAGCTGTGAAACCTATTTTTGCACAATGGTTGAAACCATTTAACGATCTTGGCGCTTCTACACTTACACTGCAGAATACAGGTGGTACAGACCATCTTTCTTTTGATGCGATTGGTTTGCCGGGTTTCCAGTTTATACAGGATGCAATAGAGTACAGCACACGCACGCACCATACCAATATGGACAGCTATGATCATTTGCAACCAGCCGATTTGATGCAGGCTGCCACTATTGTTGCTTCTTTTGTGTACAACGCCGCCATGCGCGACGAGAAGCTTCCGCGAAAAGCATTTACGCCAACACAAGGGCAAAGGCCTTTTTGATGTATATAGCATTATTAACAAACGGCTGTGCTTTGGTACAGCCGTTTTTATTTCCGGCACGATCTTTCAGTTAGAAATTACATCTATATTTAACCAACCAAAAAAATCAAACTATGCCAAATTGGTTACGTGCTTTAATAGCCGGCTACGGTGCAAAGAAACTGGGCGGCGGTTGCTTCAGTACTATCCTCATCTTTATTGTTATCTATTATGCATTGGGCAAGTGCAATCCTTCTCAGCAGGCAGCGCCGCAGAGAAGTAGTATACAAACAACACAACCTGCAAAAACAGCAAAGGCAAACATTGTTGCGCAAAATGCAGTAGCGTATCGGCAGTAGTTGTCGCTTTTCTTTCCACTGGTATTGCAAACTTTGGGTAATCTGATACCCAATATTGTTTTCTATGCAAGATTGTGCAGGGGCATAGCTTTTGACTTTGTATAATAAATGTATTACTATGGCAAAAGCAACGAAGAAGAAATCGTCTCCTGTAAACAAGTTGGGTGTTGTAAACTCGCTGGTGAATAATATTAACAAGCGAAAAGAAAAAGGAATATCCAGGAAGAAGAAAGACTCGACCATTACAGGTAAAGCATACCAGAAAATGCAGGAAGGCTGGCCAAAAACAGGTCATAAAAAATAGTGCTGGCAGGGGTTTTAGCCACTGTGCGTGAGACACGCACAGTGACTGTAAAATAGAACAGGCAGCGGTTATATTGCTGATTAGCGACTATAGATTATAAGCCGACAGTTGCCATGAAAATATAAAGTACAAGAGAGTGACACAACGATGTTGCCACGAAGACAAATGCTCGTTGCCTAAAAAAAGCAAACAATATTTTATACTAAATAATCTTAGAAAAACATAGCTGGCTCAATGCCGGCTATGTTGTTTTTATAAAATGCACACAGATTGAAGTTTTATCTTTACATTCATTGCCTGAGTAATTTAAAAGCATATGAAAAAAATCATTCTGTTAGTGCTAAGCGTTATGTTGGTATTTGTTTTTGCAACAAAAGCCAATACAGTTCATAAAACAAATGAAGACCAGCCTTCACCATTAATTGGTCGTTGGGATATTACCATGAATGTAAATGGAAAAGATCTTCCATCGTGGCTGGAGGTAGAATTGTCTGGCGTAAAAACTTTGGTAGGAAGATATGTAGGAACAGGTGGTAGTGCAAGACCTATATCTAAAGTAAATTTTGCAGATGGTAAAATGCATTTTGTGATTCCGCCACAATGGGAGCGCAGTGATAATGATGTGGTAGTGGATGGTGTGTTGCAAGGTGATAGCCTGGTGGGTACATTAATATCTGTTGAGGGTAAAACATACAATTGGGTGGGGCACAGGGCTCCTTTATTGAAAAGAGATAAGCCTGTTGTTTGGGGCAAGCCAATCACTTTGTTTAATGGAAAAGATACCAAAGGCTGGCATACACCTGCGGGCACTACCAACCAATGGATAGCAGAAGGCGGCATATTGCGCAGTCCGCATTCTGGTGCTAACTTAATCACGGATGAAACCTTTACAGATTTTAAACTGCACATAGAATTTCGTTATCCAAAAGAAAGCAATAGCGGTGTATACCTGCGCGGCCGCTATGAAGTGCAGATAGAAGATGATAAAGGCAAGGAACCGAGTTCTCACTTTTTGGGTGGTGTATATGGTTTTCTAACACCCAGCGATATGATGGCGAAAGATGCCGGCGAATGGCAGTCTTACGATATTACATTAATAGGAAGAATGGTGACAGTGGTGGTGAATGGTAAAACTGTTATCAGCAACCAGGCAATACCAGGCATTACCGGTGGTGCACTTAGCAGCAGGGAACAAGATCCTGGTCCGCTTTATATACAGGGAGATCATGGCCCTGTAGACTTTAGAAATATTGTGATTACACCAGCGAAGTAGAGAACTGCAAGCTGTTAGCTGCAAGCTGCAAGTTGTGGTTGATTTTTAATCTTCATTATTAAGCACTGATATAAAAAGGCGCATAGGATAAAACTTATCTTATGCGCCTTTTTTTTTAACTATTTAAAAAAGCAAAAGCTTGTTTATTTTAACGCTAAAGGCTTGTAGCTAGCAGCTAATAGCTTGCAGCTTTCCTCTAAAACAATCTCTCATTCGGAGGTCTAACACCTACCAGTCGTATATAAATAGTAGTTTGTCCGCGATGGTGTGTCTGGTGTTCAAATGTTTTTGTGATTAGGGAAAACCTTGTTTCTTCTCCAGGGCCGAATTTCTTTTTCTCGCCCCATTTGTTTACGTCGGTGGCTTTTACTGCGCTAATGCAATAATCGTAGCTGTTGGTAACATAATACATAACAGAATCTTTCGACCATGCAGTGGCACTTTTTTCAGCATCTCTGGCCATATTAAATGTTGGCTTTTGGTCGGTGCCGGCCATCATTAATCCAACGTTTCCACCTGCCAGGTGCAGCATCTGTTGTGCAAAGCTTCTTACACTGTCTGTTGCCTTAAACGTGTACTTATTTGCGGGCATTGCGTTCAGATAATCGATGGTATAAGCTTTAGCCCTTTCCCAATCTTTTACAAGTTGCGCTTTAATGTCTTCACTGGTTAATGCTTGTGCATTTACTTTGGTACAAATACAAAACAGGAGAGGCAGGCATATGGCAGCCTGAGCAATAATCTTTTTCATAACAGTGATTTTTTAGACTGTTAAGGTAGAGAAATTAATGAGATGAATGTGGAAATGTGATGGAAGATAGTGGTAAGTTTTAAGTGGTAAGTTGTAAGTTAGCTCACCCCATTGTGTTCTTTGAGAAATCCTTTGTAAACCTTGTGGTAAAATATTTTGCCAGGTGGAATAATGGTAGTAAAAAGCAAAACCCTCTTTTCCCTCCGTGAAAACCTACTGTACCTCCGTGGTAAAATTGCCGCGAACTGTCGAAGCAAATGGCTCACAGCTCACAGCTAGTAGCTAATAGCTTTCCTCAAAGCTCAAATTCCCAAACAGTTCTATAGCTGCCTTTTTCTTCTATGTATGTGAGAAAGGCATTGTAAAAAGGATCTGCGCCAATAGTGGCACTGTCTCCAATCACAAACAATTGTTCTTTGGCGCGGGTGATGGCTACGTTCATGCGGCGATAATCTTTCAAAAAGCCGATATCTCCATCGTCATTGCTGCGTACTAACGAAAGAACGATACATTCTTTTTCCTGACCCTGGAAACTATCAATGGTGCTGATGCGCATGTTTTTGGGCAATGCTTCTTTTGCAGCACTCACTTGTCCTGAGTAAGGCGAAATAAAAGCAGTGGCTGCAGGATCTAATGGCGTTGTTTCTAGCAATTTAAGCACCAACTCAAGTTCTCCTTTGTTTTGAAGACTGGTGCCATCGCTTCCACGTGTTTCATTATGCCCCGAACCAGCAGTATCTATAAAAGTGATATGCGCCCCGGTGTTTTGCAAATGCGGAGCGGTCTTCAGTTGCTTATCATAAAAATAATTACTACTAAATCCGGCAATAGATTCACGCATGCGGTATTGCGTATTCAAAAGAAAAATAGGCAATAGCCTGTTGATGGCTACTTCAAGTATAGATCTGTTCAATCCTAATTGAGCTGCTTCATGGCTAAGCACGGTTGGAGGCAATTGCAAATGATCGCCTGCTAAAACATATTTCTCTGCTAATGGAAATATGCACCATGCCAGCGGTTCAATACACTGGCCGGCTTCATCAATTACCAGCGTATGAAATTTTAGCTGATTAATCTTTGCATCGCTAAGTCCAACCGGCGTTCCTGCAATTACATTGGCTTCCGTATACAGCTTCTCTTCATTGTATGCCTGCAGTTTTTTAATAGAAGCCCTTATATCTTTTACTTCTTTAAACAAGAGATTGCGTTGCTCACGTTCGGCTTTTCCGAAATGTTTTTTGTATTTCAGCGCCATCTTCCTGAACTCTTCTGCTCTTATTTTTAATTGTTTGATTTCTTTTTGTTGTTTGCTATCTGCCAGTCGTCCTTCTGGCGTATGCTGAAAAATAGTTTCATCCACTTTGCTGGTGTTGCCTACGCGAAGTACATTCAAATTGTGTTTGATAAGCCCTTTGGCAATATTGTCTACCGCCGTATTGCTGGGTGCTGCTACCAATACTTTTTCTCCGGCACGTACCAATTGCACAATAGCTTCTATCAATGTAGTTGTTTTGCCGGTGCCGGGTGGGCCATGTACAATAGTTATCTGTTGGTTTTGATTAATTGCGGCAATGGCCTGCTGTTGGCTTTCATTGAAATGATGATGCGTAAGATGCAATTGCTGTTGTGGCGTATGCGCTTGCAATGCAGTTGCAGGTGTATCTCCATGCAATTGTTCGAACAACTGTAGCATGGGTTTATTCGCTTCCAGTTCATTTAGCACTTTTTTCATGATGCTGGTAGTGCGCTGATCGGGTGCTAGTTTAATGCCTACGCCATTGTCTTCAATCCAATCTGGAAAATCCGGTGCAAAAAGACGGAACTCGCCTGCTTTGCCATCCATGTTCATTAAGATGCCTTTAACAGGTTCTTCTCCCTGCAAAAAACATTCAATGGCCACACCATCACGAAAGAGTTGTGTTTCGGCCGGAAAATTAAGCCGGAAGCTGATTTCAGGATAGTCTGCATAACCAAAACTCTTGCGGGTGACATTAATAGGATGAAGCGCCAAACCCTCTGCTTTTAAAGACTTTAGGGTATGTTGTTGATCAAGGCTAAACCTTTTTACCTGTTCTTTCTCTTCTAAATCTATACACTGAATCAGTTGCTTTATATACGGATGTGTTGCCGGCATGCCGTGAAAATAGGGCGGTTAACAGGAATAAAAAAATCATTGTGATTGTTAAACGCATGCGTCCGCATGAATAATAGAATTGCTGCATTCAGTTTTTTAATATACCTTTGCGTCTCTTAACGTTCATGCATTCTCCGTTTGTGATGTAGTTAAAATCTTCTCTCATTCAGCGACCGCTTAACCTAAGGCAGATAAAGTACCAGGCAAATGCCAGTAGCCTTATCACATTTTTTTACATAAAACATTTATAGTGTTATTTAATGAGTTATCGCTCATAGATACTGTATTGCAGGCTTTGAGCAAAGAGGGATATACAAATCCTACCCCTATCCAGGAAAAAGCAATTCCTGTAGTATTAGCCGGAAACGATCTTTTGGGTTGTGCGCAAACCGGCACCGGTAAAACAGCGGCATTTACCATACCTGTATTGCAGCGCATGTATTTGCAAAAGCAGGCAAGTAAACAAACACAGCATCGGATTGCCGCATTAATTCTTACGCCTACACGTGAGTTGGCTATACAGATTGGCGAAAGCATAGAAGCTTATGGCCGCTTCCTGCCAATAAAACACCAGGTTATTTTTGGTGGTGTATCACAATTCAACCAGGTGCAGAATATCCGCAAAGGCATAGATATATTGGTTGCTACACCTGGTCGTTTATTAGATCTGATGCAGCAAGGACATGTCTCTTTAAGAGATATTCAATATTTCATTTTGGATGAAGCTGACCGTATGCTTGACATGGGTTTTGTGCACGATGTAAAACGCATCATTGCAAAACTGCCTGCAAAACGCCAGACCTTGTTTTTCTCTGCTACCATGCCACCGGAAATTCAGCAACTTGCAAATGTGTTGTTGCACCAACCGATTAAAGTGGAAGTGACGCCGCCTGCATCTACAGCAGAGCTGATTGATCAGGCAGTTTATTTTGTAGACAAACAGCATAAGCCATCTTTGCTGGTGCATTTGTTAAAGGATGAAAGCATTGAGACAGCTTTGGTGTTTACACAAATGAAACATGCTGCCGATAAAATTGCCCGCATGTTGAATGGTGCAGGCATAACTTCTGCAGCTATTCATGGTAATAAATCTCAAAACGCAAGACAGGCTGCGTTGGCTAACTTTAAAAGCAAACAAATACGCGTATTGGTAGCAACCGATATTGCTGCACGTGGTATTGATATTGATGAGCTGGCGCATGTTATCAATTATGAATTGCCGAATGTGCCTGAAACTTATGTACACCGCATTGGCAGAACAGGACGTGCGGGTGCCAGCGGAAGAGCCATTTCATTTTGCGATCATAGCGAAAGAGCTTATTTGAATGATATTGAAAAACTAATCAGAAAGAAGGTTCCCGTAGCTACTGCAGCAGGTTTTACACCGGTGGTGTTGCCAAAACCAGCACAGCCTGTACAGCAACATGGTCAACAGAAACAACGTGGTTCTTTTCATCAGCGCCGCAAGCAGCAGCCTGGTCAGAGAAATGGAGGCAAGCCTGCACACCGTGGTGGTCATTCAAAAAAAGTAGTGGCAGGATAGAAGATATCGCCTTTAAATAATCGCATCAACTAAATGAATAGCATGGAAAATTTTCCATGCTATTTTTATTTTCGGCCTATCTTTAAATGCTTGCCTGAACATTTTAAAATAACACGCATGAGAAGATTTGTTTTACTATTGCTGATAGCGCTTGTAAATCGTTCACAGGCACAACAAGTATTCGATTTTGTTATCAGCAATCCAACCATCATTGATGTAAACAATGGCGCATTAATAAAGCAACAGGATATTCTTGTAAAAGGCAATCGTATTGCAGGTATTGTTCCCCATCGTGCAAAGTATGCTGTCAACGTAAAAATTGCGGATGCAAGTGGTAAGTATGTAATACCCGGACTTTGGGATATGCACATGCATTTTGGCGGCGGCGATTCTTTATTAGAAGAAAATAAAAATCTCTTTCCCTTATTTATTGCGAATGGAATTACTGCAGTAAGAGATGCCGCTGCAGATATCAGCGGCGCTGTATTGCAATGGAGAAAGCAGGTCGCAGAAGGTAGTTTAATGGGGCCAACCATTTTCACTTCTGGTCCCAAGTTAGAAGGCATTAAATCTATTTGGATTGGCGATTTGGAAGTAGGCACGGTAGAAGAAATGAATAAAGCATTGGATTCCCTGCAAGGCCTGCATGTTGATTTTATAAAAATTACCGACAATACCATTAAGCCTTCGCTATACCTGGAAGCAGTAAAAGAAGCCCGTAAACGCGGCTTTAAAATCTCCGGCCATGTTCCTTATGCGCTCACCATGCAACAGGTAACCGATGCCGGTCTTTCTTCGGTTGAGCATATGGGTTATGTGTTGAAAGCCGGTGCTAAAAATGAAGCTGCTATTGCCAATGGTTTAGCCAATGGAACAATTGCAGGCGCTGCCGTAATGCCGATGGTGTTGCAAAATTTTGATACGGCGTATGCATTAAAAGTGTATCGCCACATGGCTGCAGTTGGTACTGCTGTTACGCCAACGCTTTCTATCAGTCGTGCTACTTCTTTTTTAGACCAGGAAGATCATTGGAAAGACGATTACCTGAAATATCTGGGGCAAGGTTTAAAAAATACTTACTGGTGGCGGGTAAAACGTGCAGCAAAAGACAGTGCTGCGCAAATAGCTTTGCGTCACCTGGTGTTTGAGAAATCTGCAGGCCTTTTGCCATTGCTGCACAAAGCCGGTGTAATGATTATGGCAGGCACGGATGCAGGTTATCTTAATTCTTTTGATTATCCCGGCCAGTCATTGCACACAGAGTTGTCATTAATGGTACAGTATGGATTAACACCCTTGCAGGCATTGCAAACAGCTATAATAAATGGGCCGCGTTATTTTGGCAAACAACGGGAATATGGCCGCATCGCAAAAAGCTTTTACGCAGATATATTGGTGCTGGATAAAAATCCATTGGAAGACATTCATAACACCCAAGCCATTAATGGCGTAATGGTAAAAGGGCATTATTATTCAAGGGCGGACTTAGATAAGTTATTGGCAGAAGTTGCAGCAAAAGCAGCAGCCAGTCCATTTAAACCCATTGAATAGTGGAAAATGTTTTCTAAGTGTGTTAAATGCTTCTTCTTTAATATTTCCATCATGAAAAAATATTGCTTCTTCATTTTATTGCTGCTATCATTTACTGCTATAGCGCAAAAAACAAAAACCGTAAAAGCGGCTGATTACTTTCCGCCTGCGGGCAACTGGCAGCAAAAGACTGCTACAGAATTAGGTTTGAAGCAGGCTGCTGTAGATGCTGCTGTTTCACTGGCAATAGCAGGTGAAATAAAAGCGCCACGCAATATGGAGATAAATCATTACCGCACATTTGGCAAAGAACCTTTTGGTGAAGGCATTGGTCCGTTTGCGGAAAGAGGTGCGCAAACCGGCATCATTGTTTACAAGGGATATATCATTGCCAGTTGGGGTGAGCCATTGCGTTGCGATATGACACACAGTGTTACTAAAAGTTTTTTAAGTACAGTAGTGGGTGTAGCGGTAGACAGTGGCTTAATCAAAAATGTGATGGATACAGTAGCGCCTTACATTCCACCCATTGAATTATATGGACAACCCGTTAACCGCTCTGCAGATCTTATCGGTCAGCCACAACTGTTAGATATTTTTTCAACGCCGCATAATAAAACAATTACGTGGAATGATATGTTGAGGCAAACCAGCGATTGGGAAGGAACACTCTGGGGCAAACCTGAATGGGCAGATCGTCCAGACAGCAATGCTAATACGTGGATGACAAGACCAAGACATCCTTCAGGATCTGTTTATGAATACAATGATGTACGTGTAAATGCATTGGCGCTTGCTGCTACCAGTGTATGGCGCAGGCCTTTGCCGCAGGTGCTTAAACAAACGATTATGGATCCAATCGGTGCAAGTAATACATGGCGTTGGACAGGTTATCGCAATGCATGGATTGTTTTAGATGGTCAGCCGGTGCAAAGTGTAAGTGGTGGTGGTCATTGGGGTGGTGGCATGTTCATCAGTGCATATGATATGGCACGTTTTGGTTTGCTTACCATGCACAAAGGCAATTGGAACGGCAGGCAACTCATCAGCGAAAAATGGGTGAAGCAGGCATTAACTCCCACACCAGCAAAAACAGATTACGGTTACATGAACTGGTTTTTAAATACTGATAACAAGATGTTGCCATCTGCTCCGGCAACTGCCTTCATGCATATTGGTAATGGCGCCAATTTTATTTATGTAGATCCGGAACATGATTTGGTAATGGTGGTAAGATGGCTGGAAGGAACCAAAACAATGGATGCTGTGGTAAAGAAAATATTGGAAGCTTATTAGTTAAATGCAATTGAACACAGATAATCATGATAGAGCGGATGTAAAAGATTGTAGAGCTATGCACTGATGCTTCTTTGCATTCGTTGAGAGAAATAATTTTGTTTATCTGCCAAATCCTGATAATCCGCGTTCCATAGTTTATTTTCGCCTTATGGTTTTATTACGGGCACAACATGTCTCCAAAATAGAAAAAGGCGAGTATACTGTAAAAGATATCAGCTTTACACAAGCGTCTTTTCAAAAGATGGCCATTGCGGGTGAAACAGGTTCTGGTAAAACAACTTTATTAAAACTGATCGCAGGCCTGTTGCAGCCAGATGAAGGGCAAATTCTTTTTGAAGACAAAAGAGTAAAAGGGCCAAACGATCAGTTGATTCCTGGTCATAAAGGTATTGCTTACCTCAGCCAGCATTTTGAACTGCGCAACAATTATTGGGTGCATGAAATACTTTCTTATGCCAATGAATTGAGCGAAGACGATGCCAACAGGCTGTATCAAATCTGTCGCATTGATCATTTATTGCAAAGAAGAACGGATCAATTGTCTGGCGGAGAACGGCAAAGAATTGCGCTGACACGTTTATTAATTGGTGCGCCACGTTTGCTATTGTTGGATGAGCCTTTCTCTCATTTGGATACCGCCCATAAGCGCATTATAAAATCTGTAATAGACGATATTACCCAGAAGTTAAAAATTACCTGCATATTGGTGTCTCACGATGCAACAGATGTATTGCCCTGGGCCGATAGTATTGTGGTGATAAAAAACGGTGAATTTGTACAACAGGCAGATCCGGAAACTATATATCGTCAACCAGCAGACTTGTATTGTGCCGGTCTTTTTGGTGAATACAATTTTTTATCGGGCAAAGAAACAATTGCGTTGAATTATGCTTCGCCACCTGGCAATAAAAGATTATTGGTAAGACCAGAACAATTGGTTGTCCAAAAAGATGGTGGAGTTGAAGCAACAGTTCAATCAATTTCTTTTATGGGCAGCCATTACAGGATGCGTGTGTTGTTGGGCAACTTGCCACTGCTGGTAAAAACCACTATAGGTCCTTTTGCAGTTGGAGATACAATTGGTATATCATTGACTGCTTTTGAACCTTGCTATTTATAAGCTTTTCTAATTGCTATATTTGACTGCATGAATAATTTCTACCTGCTAAATGTTTTTGATTCATTTTCTACTACACAATGGTTGCTGATTGGCCTGGCTGCGTTTATCATCGGTTTATCTAAAGCAGGATTGAAAGGCATTGACATGCTGAATGTAACTTTAATGGCAATTGTATTTGGTGGTAAAGCATCTACTGGCATTGTATTGCCCTTGCTTTGTTCGGCAGATATTATGGCGGTATTGTATTATCATCGTCATGCACAATGGAAACTTTTCTGGCGATTGGTACCCTGGATGATGGTTGGAATAATCATAGGTGTATTTACAGGTAAAGATTTAAATGAAGTTTATTTCAGGAAGATAATGGCCATCATTATTATGCTTACGGTGGTTATTATGATTGTAATGGAATGGAGAAAGACTTTGCTGGTGCCCGGCAATAAATTTTTTGCTGTGGGTACTGGTCTTGCTGCGGGCTTTACTACCATGATTGGCAATTTAGGTGGAGCGTTTGCCAATATTTATTTCCTGGGCATGCAGGCTGCAAAAAATAATTTCATTGGCACAGCAGCCTGGGTATTTCTTGCCATGAATTTTTTTAAATTGCCTTTCCAGGTATTTTACTGGAAGAACATAAACCTGTCAACGTTATCAACCGATCTTGTTTTGCTGCCGGCACTGGCCATTGGTTTTTGGGCAGGTTTAAAAATTGTTGCCAAACTAAAAGACGATAGCTATCGCAAACTGGTAATTGTATTAACATTGATAGGAGCGGTGTTTATATTTTTGAGAAGATGAGAGAAAGTTGTAAGTTTTAAGTGATAAGTTGTAAGTAGCAAAGCCGCATAGCTCTAGCTACAAGCTGCAAGCTTGTTTTGAGCAAGCAATGAAATTCATTTTATAAAAGGTAATTTACAAAGGAAAGCTTGCAGCTAATAACTTGTAGCTTGCAGCTAACGGCTAGCAGCTTTAAAAATATGGACAAACTTTCATTCTGGCACAAGCTTGCATTCATTGCCAATATATGTTGGGTGCTTACCTGGTTAATCAGGTACAACCTGTTTATGCCAAATAAAGAAATACAATCCACCATTATTGTTACAGGAATGCTGGTGGCAATTGTAGTGAACTTTCTTGTAAACATCGTTTCAGGGTTTTATTGGTCAAGGAAAAAATTAACAGGCAAAGTGCCGCATTGGCTGGCCATTGTAAACTTTATTTTCTTAATTGCTCAATTGTATATTTATATCAAATGATACACGGCATACTTAAAGACAAACCAACCAAACTGTTTATTTTTTTTACTGCTTTTTTTGTAGCCAATGCACTGATTGCAGAGTGTATTGGCACAAAAATATTTTCGCTTGAAAAGCTTTTCGGCGCACAGCCACTTAGCTTTTCTTTATTGGGTGAAAGCGGTCTTGCATTAAGTTTAACCTGTGGTGTATTGCTCTGGCCGCTGGAGTTTGTAATGACGGATATTGTAAACGAGTATTACGGACCCAAAGCTGTTCGCCGCATTTCATACATCGCGGTAGCGCTTATTTCTTATGCGTTCCTCATGTTTTATATGGCTATGCATGTGCCTGCTGCAGATTTTTGGTATGGCACTGGCGCAAGCGATGGTGTGCCCGATATGTCGAAAGCATTCAACTCTATATTTGGCCAGGGTATGTGGATTATTTTTGGAAGCCTCACCGCATTCTTAGTAAGCCAGATTGTGGATGTAACGGTTTTTCATCGCATCAAAAGAGCAACCGGCGAGAAAAAAGTTTGGCTGCGTGCAACAGGCTCAACATTGGTATCTCAACTGGTAGATAGTTTTATTGTACTGTTCATCGCTTTTAAAATAGGAAAGGGTTGGAGCATGCAAAAAGTACTGGCTATTGGTATGGTGAATTATGCATACAAATCTGTAGTTGCTGTTATACTCACTCCGCTTATTTATTTTATTGAGGGAAGGATAGAAAAATACCTTGGTCATGATGTAACAAAGCAAATGAAGTTAGCGGCCATGGGCAAGACGGAAGCTTAGTGAGAAAGCTGCAAGTCATTAGTTACAAGCTACAAGCCTGAAAAGCCATGAGCTATTAGCATTGAGCTGTGAGCCTTTTGCATCTATAACAAGAAAGGTTCTTGTCTGAACTCCCGACGCGGCGTCGGGACAAGCTATGAATTGTTTGACTAAAGGATTGACAGGATTTTTGTTCGCGGCAATTTTACCACAAAGGTGCAGGAGGTTTTCACAGAGGAGAAAGAGAGCAGCGTCTGAGTTATTGTCTATCGAAAGTTGCAAATAGTCAGCCACCACTCACGACTGACCACTCACGACTCACGTTTTCGACGCAAACGCATTTATCACATTTCCACATTTCCACATTTCCACATTTTCTTATAATTTCTTCTCCATCACATAATCATTCATAAAATAACCATTGCCAATATCAATGTCTTCTTCTCCAATAATAGCAAAGCCAAGTTTCTGGTAAAATGAAATGGCTTTATTGTGGCGGTTTACATTCAGCAATAGTGCTTTGGCTTTTTGCGGTTGAATTTCTTCTATCACTGCATCTATTAATGCTCGTCCAAGACCTTTGCCTTGTATGTTGGTGTCTACGTATAATTTTTGCAATTTGAATACGCCGGGTTTGCTGGATTGTGAAAACGATGCAAAACCAACAGGCTCTTCTTCCAGCTCTGCTATTAAAAAAACGTGTTGTTGCTGCATTTGTTTTTTCAATGATGCAGGGCTGTAGATCATTTGCAACATGTATTGCAACTGTGCTTCTGTTAAGATCTTGCCATAGGTTTGTGACCATATGCTATGCGCTAAAAAACCAATCGTATTGATATCTTCAGCGGTAGCGTGCCGTATTTCTATATCATTCTCCATAGCTGTTTTTATAATTGCTGGTTTCTTTTTTCAAAATCAAGACGAGACCGCTCTCTGTGCAGCCTGATGGCCCTTAGGCTGAATCGTACTGCAAAATAATAAGAAACAATTGCACCCATGAAAAGCAAGCCCTGGCTTACATACTGTTTTACATAAATGCTGTCTTGCAAAAACAAAAAGAAATCGAATGAGCCGTGAAAGATTATGGCTACAGCAATTCCGGTAATAAGGTAAGCGGTAGATTTTTCTTTATTGAATTTTGCAAGGCCTATAAAATAACCCATTACTGTACCAAATGCCGCATGTGCCGGCACAGAGAGAAACATGCGCAGTATGGCTGTACCTATGCCATGCTGCTGCACGTAGCCAATGTTTTCTAATGTTGCAAAGCCCATGGCTACCATTACAGAATAAATGATGCCATCAAAGGGTTCATCAAAATTTTTTTTAGGGTAGGCATACCATTTTACCATGGCAAACTTGCAACCTTCTTCGCTGGCTGCCACAATAACAAAGGCAAAGAATGCATAGTAAAGAACAGAAGAATAACCATTGGTATTGCCAAAAATAATACCCCCAAGTTTTTCAAGAAGAATGGCCGGTACAGTGCTAAGCATACCCAGTAAAAATGATACCAGCAAATATTTTTTGGGTTCTTTATCGTAACTGTCTTTGCGATAGATGTATATAATGATGGCCAAAGCAGGTGCAATGGACAAGGCTAAAAGAAGCATGTAGTTTTTTAGTTAATATTCGCAACAATTTACAAAGGGTAACTTATATTTAAGGATAAGTTGAAAAATATTCTTCCCTGTTATATGAAGCTATTCTTTTGCGTTGTTTTTTGTTTGTTAACGATAGGTGTTTTGCAAGCCCAGCGCTTTGGGGGCAATCCGTTGTCTGTAAAGTGGCAACAAGTAAATAGTAATGCAGCAAGGGTTATTTATCCGCGTGGCATGGATTCAGCAGCCCTACGTGTGGCGGCAGTAACAACAGCGCTTAGCAATGCAACACTTTCCACCATTGGGCACCAACAGCAAAAGGTAAGTATTGTGTTACACCCCAATACGATTGTCTCAAATGGCTATGTAGCGCTTGGGCCTTTCCGCAGTGAATTTTATCTTTCTCCATCTCCCAATAGTTTTGAACTGGGTAGCCTGCGCTGGCAGGATATGCTGGCCGTGCATGAGTACAGGCATGTGGAGCAATACAATAATTTCAATGTTGGCTTATCGCATGCATTTCGTATTGTGTTTGGACAGCAGGGGCAAGAGCTGGCCAATGCACTGGCTATTCCCAATTGGTTTTGGGAAGGTGATGCCGTTTTCCAGGAAACACTGGTAACGCAGCAGGGCAGGGGGCGTTTGCCATTCTTTTATAATGATTATCGTTCGTTGTGGCTGGCTGGTAAAAATTACAGTTACATGAAATTGCGCAATGGTTCATTGCGAGATTTTACACCTGATCATTACCGCCTGGGTTATATGATGGTGGCTTACGGAAGAGAAAAGTATGGTGATAGCCTATGGAGAAACATTACACATGAAGCTGCTGCTTTTAAAGGTTTGTTTTATCCCTTTCAGCGAGCGGTGAAAAAATACACCGATAAAAGTTTTACAGACTTCAGAACAGATGCGATGAATTATTTCAAAGCGCAATCTGCTGCTGAGCAACCTAATGTTGCAAAACACAAACATTTCCTGGCCGACCAGGAGTTTCCGGCTTATACAACCGACGAACAAAGCATTGTTTACGTAAAAAGCAGTTATAAAAAACTTGTTTCATTTATAGAAAAGACGGGTAATGAAGAAAGATTGATTCGTGTACGTGATGTTTCAACCGACAATCAGTTCTCGTATCAAAATGGAAAAATAGTATACGCTTCTTACAGGCCCGCTGTCAGATGGGCATGGAATGATTATAATGAACTACAGGTATTGGATGTATCCAGTGGCGTGCAAAAGACTATTACGCATCACACGAAATATTTTTCGCCTTCCTTTAGCCCCAACGGACAAAGTATAGTTGCCGTAGATGTTCAACCGGGCAAACAAAGCGTATTGCATTTGCTGAACACTGATAACGGTGCGGTAGAGAAAGTGCTGCCAAACCCTGACAGTCTTTTCTACACCTATCCCAAATATGTAAACGAAAAAAAACTGGTAGCTGCTGTTAGAAAAATGTCTGGTAGTATGGCATTGGCATTGATTGATATTGCTGATGGAAGTACTATCTATCTTACACCACCCGTTTATCGCGTAATGGGCAATCCAACTGTGCAGCACGATACAATTTATTTTAGCGCAGCAGATAATGGATACGATAGGTTGTTTGCATATACATTATCTGATAGAAAGTTGTATCAATTGTCTATTATTACCAATGGCATTGGTGCTTATCAGCCTGCTGTAAAAGGCAATAAAATAATGTTTACCAGTTTCACCGCAGACGGGTATCGTTTACAGGAAGCTGTGGCTAACACACTTGGTTGGAATGTTGTGAACAATGAACGCTGGGAGCAGCCCATCAATAATTTTAAAATAAATTTTAGTCGCAATAGCGCTGCCGGTTTATTGGCAAGTGTGCCTGCTGCCGCAAACATTACGCCACAAAAATATCCGGCTACTTATCGTCTTTTTAACTTTCATAGCTTATTGCCTTATTTGCAAGACCCCGATTACCAGCTTTCTTTAGTGGGTAATAATGTACTTAATACGATGCAATCTGAAGTGTTTGTTGGCTACAATCGCAATGAGCAGTATAAGCAGGTGGGTACTAATCTTACCTATGGCGGTTTATTTCCTTATCTGAATCTTGGAGCCAGTTATATTTTTGATCGCAGATCTTTCCTGGATATTAGCCACCCTGTTTATTGGAATGAAGGGCAGGTAAACGCCGGGTTGAGCGTGCCATTAAACTTAAGCAAGGGCAGAAGCATTATCAATCTTACTATGGGTGCAGACTATGTGTTTAAGAATGTAATGTTTACCGGTTTGTACAAAGACACGTTTGCCAGTTATCATTTGGGGTATATCAATAGTTATATTTCATTCACGCACCAGATACAACAAGCGAGACAACATATCTATCCAAGGTTTGCTCAATCCATCTACATCAATTACCGTGATGCTGTGGAAGCAAGGACAGCAAGACAATTTTTAGCAGTGGGCAATTTTTATTTTCCGGGCTTGGCGCAAAGCCACAATATTGTGATAGGGCTTGCTTATCAAAGCAGGGATACATTGAATCAGTATTATTATTCCAACAGTTTTCCTTTTTCAAGAGGATATGAGTCGCCCAATTTGCGCAGTATGTATAAATGGAGCGCCAATTATCATTTACCGCTTTTATATCCCGACTGGGGTTTTGGCAACATCGTATATTTTCAGCGCATACGTGCAAATGCTTTTTACGATTATACCATGGGCAATGTGCGTTATCGAAATGGCTATTTTGATACCAAGTTCAGATCAACTGGTGGTGAAATGTTTTTTGATACCAAGTGGTGGAATGAACTCTCGGTAACCTTTGGCATTCGTTACAGTCATTTATTAGATGCAGACTTGTTTGGTGGCACCGGCTCTGAGAGGATTGAATTTGTGTTGCCGGTTAATCTCTTTCAGAGATAGAGAAAGTTTTAAGTGGTAAGTTTTACGTTTTAAGTTCCCACGTGATGCTTGCTACTAAAGTATAAAAGTCTCTTGCCGCGAAATGCTTAAAACTTACGACTTATCACTTACAACTTCCTTTTTCTTCCATTGCATAAATAACAGCATAAACACACCAGTGGTTACATAAAGATCTGCTACATTGAATATGCCGGTGCGCAGGTTGTTGATGCCAACATTCATAAAGTCAGTAACATGGCGGTTGTACAACATGCGGTCAATAATGTTGCCGAGACCACCAGCGCAGATTAATAAAAAAGGAAAAACATCTTTAAAACTTTGTGTGGCTGTTTTCCTGATGGCATAAACAAACAATCCCATCAAAAAAATCAGGGGCAATACATTCATCAGCCAGAAACTCATGGTAGGCGACCAGTCATCTCCAAAACTTAAAAATGCACCTGTGTTTTCTACATAATCCAGGCGGAATGTGTCATGATAATAAGAAAGCATGGGCTTGTCTTTAAGATGCGCTTTTGCCAGTTCTTTTGTTACCTGGTCGCAACCGATAAAGACAATAGAAAGTGTGCAGAATAAAATTATTTTAAGTCGCCTGGTCATACAATGATTCAGTCTTGTTGGTATGCAAAGCTAAGAAATGTAAAGAAAGCTGCTAGCCATTAGCTGCAAGCTGCAAGCTTTCTTCAGCAAATTATGGACTTTTAATTGAAACAAAATGCTCGGCCTCTTTCTGGTATTAAAGCAAGAAAGGTAAAACCAAACGGCTTGAAGATAATAGTTTGCACTTTCTTCAAAATAATCCTAACAATCCTATTAATCCTGGAAATCCTGGTCTAAATCCTAGATAGGATTGACTTATCTTGTTGCCAAATATTGAATGCGATATGAAAAAAACAGTCTTGTTGCTTGTTCTTTTTTACTTAACGATAGCCTCAACTTATGGCCAGTCATTATGGACGCATGGGCAGCTTAAAGTGAGTCCGGATGGGCATTACCTGCAGTTTAGTGATGGTACAGGTTTTTTTTGGTTGGGAGATACAGGGTGGGAACTTTTTCACCGGCTAAAAAAAGAGGAAGTAGAAAATTATTTAGAGAACAGGCGTCGCAAAGGTTTCAATGTAATACAAGCTGTGGCATTAGCAGAATTTGATGGTATACATAAAGCAAATCAATACGGAGAAGCGCCATTAAAAAATGCTGATCCATTGCAACCCAATGAAAAATATTTTGTGTGGATGGATACGGTGATCAATATAGCAAAGCGTAAGGGTTTATTCATTGGTCTTTTGCCTACATGGGGCGATAAGGTAACAGAGAAATGGGGTGCCGGTCCTGCGGTTTTCAATAAAGACAATGCATATGCTTACGGTGCGTGGATAGGTAAACGTTATGCTGCTTATCCAAACATAATCTGGATATTGGGTGGCGACAGGCCTGCTGTAAAAGATAGCAACGACTGGCGGCCTATCTGGAGGGCAATGGCAAAAGGAATATTAGACGCCACTGATAACAAAGCGCTCATCACTTATCATCCGCAGGGAGGTAAAAAATCTACTTCACAGATCATACACAATGAAGATTGGCTTAACATCAATATGTTTCAAAGTGGTCATGGCGATGGGCATGATGTAACTGCGTGGGAGTGGGTGGCCCGCGACAGGGCATTGTCTCCCACCAAACCTACATTGGATGCAGAGCCCAATTATGAAGATCATCCGGTAAATCCTTGGCCTACCTGGAATCCTGCTAATGGTTATTTTAATGATTATGATGTACGCAAGCAAACGTATAGAACAGTATTTGCAGGAGCTTGTGGTGTTACTTATGGTCATCATTCTGTTTGGCAATTCTGGAGTCCGAGAGAAGAAGTAATCAATCATGCAAAGATGTATTGGACAGAAGCAATTGACAGGCCGGGTGCTTTCCAGGTTGGTTATTTGCGCAGGCTGATAGAATCTCGAGGCATACTGAACCGCATACCAGATGATGCTGTTATTGTAGAAGGGCAGGGAGAAAAAGGAGCGCATATGGTAGCGTTCAGGGATGGAGACAATAATTATGGAATGGTATATTTGCCCATCGGCAAAACCATTACCGTAAATGGTTCGTTTATTGCGGCTGATAAAATTATGGCATGGTGGTTTAATACAAGAACAGGTAAAGCAACAAAGATTGGATTGCAAAACAAATCTGATAAGATGCAGTTTACGCCACCTGCAACCGGAGAAGGAAATGATTGGGTGTTGGTATTGGATAATCCATCAAAACATTTCTCCGAGCCAGGAAGTACTAAATAACTTTTTTTGATTTTATAAAATTTTAGCAACGATGTTTACAGATGCTTCTGCAGCTACTATTGATAGTGTAATGAAAAAATCATGGGATGCTTTTCATGCGTATAGAAAAATGCCATTGAAGAAGAGAGCTGCATTTATGCACGCCATTGCTACCGCATTAGAAAATTCTGGTGATGCATTGATACAAACCGCTATGCAGGAAACCAATCTTCCCGAAGCAAGATTGAAAGGAGAAAGAGCACGTACTGTATTTCAGTTGAACAGTTATGCAGACGCCTGCGAAAAAGGAGAGTGGCTGGAAGCAAGAATTGATACAGCTATCCCTGATAAAACACCACCTAAGCCAGATATCAGGAAGATGCTGGTGCCGCTTGGCCCTGTGGTAGTTTTTGGTGCGAGTAATTTCCCATTTGCTTATTCAACCGCAGGTGGAGATACTGCTTGTGCTTTTGCAGCAGGTTGCCCTGTTGTTATAAAAGCACATCCCGCTCATGCACAAACATCAGAGATGGTAGCTGCTATTATTTTAAAAGCCGCTGCTGATTGCCAGATGCCCGATGGCATATTTGCGCATGTGCATGGCAGTGGGTTTGAAGTAGGCAAAGCTTTGGTAACGCATCCTTATACAAAAGCGGTTGGCTTTACTGGTTCTACTGCCGGTGGCAAACAATTATTTGATTGGGGCAACCAACGTAAAGAACCTATTCCGGTGTTTGCAGAAATGGGTAGCATCAACCCGGTTTTTCTATTGCCTGAAAAAATGAAACAGTCTGCAGCAGACGTTGCAAAAATGTATGCAGGCTCTATTACTTTGGGCGTGGGACAGTTTTGTACCAACCCGGGATTAATCATTGGTATAGAAAGCCCGGAACTGCAAACTTTCATTACAACATTAGGCAAAGAGATTGAACAGGTAGCTCCCGCTAAAATGTTGCACCCCGGCATTGCCAAAGCTTATACAGAAAAACGTGCCACCGCATTGTCGCAGCAAAATGTTTCTACTGTTGCGGAAGCTGCTGTTAAGCCAAAAGAAAATGAAGGCACTCCAACAATTGCTTCGGCCAGTGGTCAGGCATTTTTAAATAATCCTGTTTTACACCAGGAAGTATTTGGCCCTTATTCCATCGTTATCCGTTGCGCCAGCATGCAGGAAATGATTGAAGTGGTAAAACACCTGGAAGGACAGCTTACTGCTACATTGATGGCAACAGACAATGATATCATCAATAACAATGAACTGGTAGAAGAAGTACAAAATATTTGTGGACGTTTTATTCTAAACGGTGTTCCCACAGGTGTTGAAGTTTGCCTCAGTATGCAGCACGGCGGCCCTTATCCCGCTACTACAGACAGTCGTTTTACATCTGTAGGTGCAGATGGCATTAAACGTTTTGCACGACCGGTTGCTTTTCAAAACTGGAGCAACAATTTATTGCCAGACGAATTGAAGAATGAAAATCCATTAGGCATCTGGAGAATGGTGAATAGCGAAATGAGTAAAGAAAGAATGTGACAAATGTGATAAATGTGATGAATGTGGAAATGCTTTTGCTTCGAGGATAGAACGGAGATTGTTATGATTTTTATGATAAGGAGGATTAAATATTAGATTACGTTTGAAGCTCAAAATTCAAAGTCGTGAGTGAGCAGTCGTGAGTAGCGGCTGACTATTTGCAACTCCCCAATATAAATAACTCAACGGCGATCTCTTTTCCCTCCGTGAAAACCTCCTTTACCTCTGTGGTAAAAATTGCCGCGAATAAAGAATCATGAAAATCAAATGTGGAAATGTGATAAATGTGGCAAATGTGAAAATGCTTTTTCTGCACGTAACTCTTTTTCTCTTGTCCCCTGCGCTAAAAAGATATATCGAAGCAAAAGACTTGTAGCTTATAGCTTGAGGCTTGCAGCTGCTTTACTACTAAACCATGCAGTAATTGCGATGGATGCAACTAGATAAACCAGCACTAAATACTTGATGCCCTTCCACAATGCAGCAGCTCCAAACCAATCTCCAGTTTTATACAATATGCCAATACCTAACACGGCTTTTGCAATTTCCCAGCCCAACGCAAAACGATTGCCATCCATTAATTCTGTAAGCGCATACACAAATAAAAAAATAAAGCCACCGTATACAAACATACCAGGACTGCCAATGGTTGCTATATTACCAAACAGGTAGCTTACAAACAGTAATAACAAAACCATCTGAATCCATATCCAGCGTGTAAAACCTTTTGTACCTATACCTGAATTGTATTTCTCAAAATGATAAACATCTTCAATTTTATATAATGGATATGCAGCTGCTACATCGGCAGGGCGCCAACCCGTAGGCATAAACCATATCCGTAGTTTGTCTTTTATGTTTTTGGTATGCCATGCATCTTTTGCTAACAGCCATACATGAACGAAATTAATCTTCACCGGGTTCCAGGTTTGCACAGGCCGGGTAATGCCATATACAGGCGGCGCAGTAGCCAACTCTTCCTGGAAAGAACCAAATAGTTTGTCCCAGAAAATAAAAATCTGCCCGTAGTTTTTATCAATGTATTCTTTGTTGATGGCATGATGCACCCGGTGATGAGAAGGCGTAACAATAATCTTTTCCAGCCAACCCATTTTATTAATGTGGCGGGTATGATACCAGAATTGCGCAAACAAATGAAGCGGTGCAACTATAGCAATTACTTTTGCCGGCACACCCAGTAATGCAGCAGGCAGTAAGAAAACAACAAATATTTTTGCCACAGATGAAATGCTTTGTCGCAATGCACATGCTAAATTGAATTCTTCACTGCTGTGGTGAATAATATGTCCGTTCCAGAAAAAGTTAACTACATGTTGTACGCGGTGTGTCCAGTAGCCTGCAAAATCAAGCGCTATAAAAGCAGCCAGGTAAACCCAGAATGTAGATTTGATGTGTACCAGCGCCAGGTGTTCTTCCATCCATGCATAAGAAATGATGACAAGGCTTAAACCCAATACATCTTTGGTTACATTGGTAACGCCAGAGCTCAGGCTGCTAATCATGTCCATATTGCTCACCGTGTCATTGCCTTTATGCCATCCCCACCATTTTTCAAACAATACCAATAGCAGGAATATGGGCATGGCAATCAGCAATATTTTTCCGTAGGCTTCCATACAGCAAAACAATCTTTGCTTAAAGTTACTACAATTTGCGGCCCAGCCTGGTAAAACTGACCCGGATCAAATCCCGGATGCAGCACCAATTTCATTGAATAAGATATGCAACATACCAAGCCCTGAAAGGGAGATATACAAATGCGAGGGGTGAAGCCCCTCGCACAATAGCAAAGTAACGTTGCGAAAATTTGAGAAACCCTGGTTTTCTTATTGAGAATTATGCTCCAGTTTTTTCATGCATATAACAGAGCCCTGAAAGGGCGATATATGCCTGCGAGGGGTGAAGCCCTTCGCACGATAGCAAAGCAACCTGTTCCCTAATCGCGAATTAACCTGCCAAGATTTTCATACAACATACTAAGCCCTAAAAGGGCGGTATATACCTGCGAGGGGTGAAGCCCTTCGCAACGATAATGAAGCCCCTCGCACCATGCGCCAGCTTTGCCTTTTAGCAGGTATATTTGCACTTTCTCTTAATAAACTTACATGAAAGCAGTTGTTATTGGCGGTGGTATTATCGGCCTTAGTTCGGCATATTATTTACAGCAATCGGGTTGGCAGGTAACGGTTTTGGATAAAGAAGATTTTCTAAACAATTGCTCTTATGGCAATGCCGGTTATGTTTGTCCCAGTCATTTTATTCCGCTGGCAACACCTGGCATTGTAAAACAGGGATTCAAATGGATGTTTGATTCTAAGAGTCCTTTCTATGTGCAGCCTCGTTTAAATGGAGCGTTGATTGATTGGGGCATGAAATTCATGCGCAGTGCTACGCCTGAAAAGGTAGAAGCTGCCGCGGTGCCGTTGAAAGACATCGCTGTTATCAGTCAGAAAGAATACGAGCTCTGGACAAAAATTCCTGCTTTCGATTTTGCTTATGAACATAAAGGACTACTGGAAATATTCCAGACTGAGAAAGTGGCTGAACATGCAGCACATATAGTAGAAAAAGGAAAAGAACTCGGCCTTGATGTGGACTTGCTGAGTTACGATGAATTAATCAAGTTGGAGCCGCAAACAAAAATAAATGGTATTGGCGCTATTCTTTTTCGTTGCGATGCGCATTTGTATCCCAATAAATTAATGAAAGGATTGATTGCATTGCTAAAAGAAAGAGGCGTGCAATTGATAGCAAATGAAGGGGTAACAGGTTTTGAAAAGGATGGCAATCGCATTCACAAAGTAATCACTAGCAAAAATGTTTATGAAGCGGATACGGTAGTAATAGCTACTGGTTCATGGAGCCGCGAAGTATCGGCTATGTTGCAAACAAAAATACCACTGGTACCGGGCCGCGGTTATTCAGTTACATTGGAAGACAGTCCGTATAAACTCAATCATCCTGCTATATTGGTAGAAGGGAGAACAGCGGTAACACCGATGGATGGCAATAAGATCCGTTTTGGTGGCACTATGGAAATTACATCTACTGCCACACCGCCGCGCCTCAATCGTGTGCAGGGCATACTCAATGCAGTAAAGCGCTTTTTCCCGGAGTTTGATGTGCCTATGCCGGCTGCTGAAAAAATATGGTACGGCTACCGGCCTTGTTCTGCAGATGGATTGCCTTATATTGGACGTACCAAAAAATGGAAGAACGTGGTGATTGCTACTGGTCATTCTATGTTGGGACTTAGCTTAGGTGCAGGCACGGGCAAACTGGTAAATGAAATAGTAAACGAACAGCCGTCCAGTATGGACATGCGGCCATTTGAAGTAGAACGATTTGGATAAATGTTATTGAACCAGCGTTTGTAACATAGATGGATCATTGTTGCGCTGTGTCCCGTACAGAATGTCGGGAACGCTCCTTTCAACAGTTGGTACATTGAGGATCGTCTTTAGTGCAGCAGGCTTTTTGTGGGAAACAGTCACTTATTCTAACGACACAAAAAATAAAACTTCAGCCATGTATAAAAAACTCACCCTCGTATTATTTACTTTGTTTTGCTGCCTGCCATTTACACGTTCCATGGCACAGGAACATTCGCTTACCAAATTATGGCAAACAGATACTTTATTAAAAGTGCCCGAGTCTGTTTTGTTTGATGGCGGTGCAAAAGTTTTATACGTTTCAAATATAGATGGTCAGCCCTGGGAGAAAGATGGAAAAGGATCTGTAGGCAAAGTTGGACTGGATGGTAAAATCATTGCAGTGGATTGGGTTGCCGGGTTGAATGCACCCAAAGGAATGGGCATGTACAAAAACAACCTGTACGTGGCAGATGTTGAGGAGGTTGTTGTAATTGATATTGCCAAAGGAGCTATTGCAAAAAAAATACCTGTAGAAGGCGCACAGGGATTGAATGATATTTCTGTTGATAAGAAGGGCAAAGTGTATGTAACAGATTCCAAAACAGGAAAAATTTATGCGCTTGAACAGGATAAATTTGTTTTGTATGCGCAGGATTTAAAAGGTCTTAATGGCGTGTTAGCAGTTGGCAACGACGTGTATGCCGTAGCTGCCGGGGCTTTGTATAAAGTAGCACCAGATAAAACTGCTACTAAACTTGCAGAAGGTATGGAGCCCGCCACAGATGGTGTTGAAGAGGTTGCTCCCAATGAGTTTCTGGTGTCTGTATGGAACGGCGTGGTGTATTATGTAAAAGAAGGTAAAGCGCAGGTTTTAATAGATACCAGGGAGCAGAAAAGCAATACAGCAGATATTGGCTACGACTCTAAAACAAAAACAGTGTATGTGCCTACATTCTATAAAAATTCCATTGCAGCCTATTCATTAAAATAGTTGTACTGCCGGCAAACAATCTGCCTGCATTTTTGTAAAGTGTTTTATATTTTCATTTTTGTATGGACTGTACTTCTTCACGTTTACAATACAGCGAGACCGGATATTTTTCTAAGATTATTACAGATTATTTGAAGCAGGAGCCAGCACTTGCTCCTTTTTACCAGCATAAGCCTGACATGGATGGCGTGAAAGCCGCTATTGCTGCAAGAAAACAGTTTGGCAACCATCATCGTGCAGCATTGGTAGATGCAATGGAAAAGCAATACAGCATTGTGCAAACAAGCGCTGCTGTAAAAGAGAACCTGCGCCTGTTGCTGGATGATAATACATTTACCATTACTACGGCACACCAGCCGGTTATTTTTACAGGTACACTATATTTTGTTTATAAAATATTACATGTTATAAAACTGACGGCTGCTTTTAAAACGCAACTGCCGCAATACAATTTTGTACCGGTATTTTATATGGGCAGTGAAGATGCAGACCTGGATGAATTAGGCAGCATCTGGTTGGGCGGAGAAAAACTCACCTGGGATACAAAACAAACCGGTGCAGTGGGCAGGATGAAAACAGCGGGCCTGGAAAAAATAATTACACGCATAGAAGGCGAGCTTTCTGTTCAGCCTTATGGAAAAGAATTGTTGCAGTTATTGAAAGACTGCTATTTCAATAGCAACGATATTCAAACTGCTACTTTCAAATTAATTGATGCGCTGTTTTCTCGCTTTGGGTTGATTGTATTAATACCGGATAACCCTTTGTTGAAAAAAATAATGGTCCCGGTGTTTGAAGAAGATCTTTTCAAACAAACATCTTCTGCTATTGCAGAAAAGACAATTGAATCATTGTCGGCACATTATAAAGTGCAGGCGCACCCCAGGGCCATCAATCTTTTTTATTTAAAGGATGATATAAGAGAACGTATAGAAAAAACGGAAACTGGTTGGCAGGTAGTTGGTAAAGACATTCATTTTACAGAAGCATCACTGCGCAAAGAACTGGCAGAGCATCCGGAAAGGTTTAGCCCCAATGTAATTTTGAGAGGGCTTTTCCAGGAAACCATTCTGCCCAATATATTATTTATAGGCGGGGGAGGAGAGCTGGCCTATTGGTTAGAGCTTAAAGATATTTTTGTTCATTATAAAGTGCCATACCCAATATTAGTGGTGCGTAACTCTTTTTTAATTGTAGAAAAGAAATGGCAGGATAAAATTAAACGCCTGGGATTTTGCGAGAAAGACTTCTTTAAGCCAGCTCAGGAACTGCTGAACAGGTTGGTAAGAAGCAAAGGTGGAGATACTTTGCAATTGGAAAATGAGCTGGAGTCTGTAAAAGCTTTTTATGGAGAGTTGAAAGCAAAAGCCGGCGCCATAGATAGCACACTGGAAAAACACATTGAAGCCTTGCGTGCAAAAGCCACCAGGCCCTTGTATGAGCTGGAGAAAAAAATGTTGCGGGCAGAAAAAAGAAAATATAAAGATCAATCCACACAAATACAAGCCACAAAAGCAGCATTGTTTCCCAATAATAGTTTGCAGGAACGCATAGAAAACTTTATGCCTTATTATGCAAAATGGGGCACCAAGTTTATTGACATGCTTTATGATAACTCATTGGCGCTGGAGCAGGAGTTCTACATTTTGGATGAGCAATAGAATTTATGGAACCTGTTTATCTTACGATGCATAATGAAAGATGCAGTCTTATACAATCGATACGCTCTATTTTGATGAGGGATTCATCCAAACAACTTTTTGCTCAGGTTGATGTTCTTTGCCAATAATGTCTCTGTATAGATCTGGCCTGCGGGCTTTTATGTAGCGATGGCCGCCGGCCTGTGTTAACTTTTCTCGTGTAAGGGTAGCCGTTACAAAGCTGTCTTCAAACGTTCTGCACTCTGCTAAAACATCTCCAAATGGATCAATAATCATGGAACAACCGTTCTTTAATTGATCATCATCCATTCCGATAGGATTTGAAAAAACAGTATAGATGCCATTGTCGTAAGATCTTGCA
The DNA here is from genome assembly GCA_047602295.1 of Chitinophagaceae bacterium. GTDB lineage: Bacteria > Bacteroidota > Bacteroidia > Chitinophagales > Chitinophagaceae > JACMLD01. The sequence goes on from JASGHP010000001.1 coordinate 2,602,858, forward strand.
GGTAACCATTTCATCAACCAGTCGCGACCTTTCATGCCGTCAAATTCCAATCTTAAAGAAGTAGGATCGACTTCACGGTTTTGCCACAATGCCGGATCTACAAAACCCGCACCCGGTCGTGTAGATGGTGTGCACATAGTTACGTGCGGCATAAAAATAATTTCTGCTCCCAGTAAAGTAGTAGCTCTTACGTTTTCAATAACGTTATTATCATAGCAAATAAGGATACCACATTTCCAGCCATGTATATCAAAAACGCAATAGCTGTCACCAGGTATCAGATGTGGATTGATAAAAGGATGTAGCTTCCTGTATTTTGCAACCAATCCATTTTTGTCAACACATACATAAGCCTTGAATAAATCATCGTTTTGATCTTTTTCAAATAAACCGGCAAGTATAATTATATTGTTTTCCCTGGCAATTGCTGTAAGGCGTTTTATGCTTGGTCCATCGGGTATGTGTTCTGCAATCAATAGCATTTGTTCTTTAGATAACTTCCTCGCAAAAGTATAACCAGTAACAGAGCATTCATGAAAAGCAATGGCTTGCACACCTGCATTTGCAGCCTGCCTGGAAAGCTTTTCTATAACAGAGAGATTGTATTGTTTGTCGCCACTTTTATTTTCAAACTGGGCGGTAGCAATTTTTAAATGTTGCATGAAACTTTTATTGGCTTGTGTATTTGAATAAGGTTAGTAACTGCAGCGATTAAATTGCAGCAATGGCTTTTTCTTTTGCCCCGATACTGGCTGCTATTTTTAAAGCATCTTTTTTTATTTCCCGGATTTGACCGGTTGGGCTAATCCAGTAGCCACAAAAATACAAGCCATCTTTGCCAAAAAATTGTTGTTTCCCAACGGGATTTGTTAAATCTTCAAACCGGCTTTTATCAACCGCCACAATCTCTGCATAATCGCGGTAATAGCCAATGGCAGCTACAATGGCATCAAAGCTTTCCTGAACGCCATTATTAAAGGTGACGCTATTGCCAGCGATGGTATTGATGCCATCCTGTACTTTAATATGTCCTTTACGGATATGCGCAATAGTGCCAATGTCTAACACAGGTGCATTGCCTTCTCTTTGTATTTGTTCAAGCGGGCCATATGGCTTTCTGCGCAAACCCAGCGAGGTGATATTGCCTACCAATAAATTCACCAGCGGCGCACTTATTATATCGGCCGTCTTTGGTGAGAGACGATTCAAAAAAATGCTAAGCTCAAGCACAGGTATGCCCAGCACATCTCTTGGCACTACATTAACAGGCGATCGAACAGAAAGAGTAGGGGATGCTCCTTGCTCATAAAGGTCAATAGCTATTTCGCAGGCAGAATTGCCAAAGCCAATTACCAATACTTTTTTCCCCGTAAAATCTTTCCCGGTTTTATAATCAAAGCTGTGCAATACTGGCCCTTTAAATGTTTCAATTCCCGGGATATTGATAGGTTTGGGTTTCCCATAACTGCCCGTTGCCATTACAACATATTTGCTTTGAAATACGCCGTTGTTGGTTTTTGTAATCCAGTAACCATTTTCATTGTGTATAGACAATGCAGTTGTGCCAAACAGCGGTTGAATATTAAAACTGGTTTTATAATCATCAATGTAATCAATCACCTGTTGGCGACTAGGATAACGTGGAATTTCTTTGGCGAAGTTTTTATATGGCAGGTTAGAATATCTTTTGCTGGTATGCAAATGCAACCGTTCATAATGGTGCCGCCAGGGAAATGCTACCTGTTTTTCCTTTTCTATAATCAGGTAGTCAATATTATTTTTTTGCAGGCAGGCTGCAGTGGCAAGCCCGGCAATGCTGGCTCCTACAATTAAAGTTGTAGTTTCTTGTGGCATATGATCGTTTGTCCTTCAAAGATAAACAACCATTGCATCAAACGTTGCGTTCTGTTCTGGTGTGTTATCTAGCTCATAATATTTTTTAAATGCTCAATAGCACCCGGAGAATGTAACATTTCTGTTTGCTGCAAAGTTTCTTCAGCAACTGCTGAAGCTCTTGCCCTCATGTTGTTTTCATAATAAGCAATAGCAGTTTTTGAGTCTGTAAATAATGAGTTGGTTAATGCATCGCTTAATTCTACTGCGTCAAGCATCGCCATGTTTACACCTTCACCTGCATAGGGTGGCATCAGGTGTGCGGCATCTCCCAGCATGGTAAGATTTGGAAGTGGTTCCCAATATTGATCTAGTGGCATGCAATATTGTGGGCGGGGTATAAATGGCAGCGTTGCATTTTCAAACAGGCTGATCCATATTTTATTCCATCCTGCAAAGCTTGTTGTAAACCATTGCAGCACCTGTGCTTTATCGGTAAAATCAATACCGCTTTCTTTCACCCAAAACTCATTTGTTCTGCAACCTGTGTAAAATACAAGACTGCCATCGCCTTTTGAACTAACAATGATGGATTTGCTATCGCCCATAGCAAATATTTTTCCACCGTTTAGCAATTGATGCATAACAGGTATTGTTTCTGCTGAATTATATATGGCACCTTCTACTATTGTAATACCTGAGTAGAAAGGTTTAATAGAAGTGATGTAAGGTCTAATTTTGGAATTAGCGCCATCTGCTGCAATTACTATATCTGCATAAGCAGTAGTGCCATTTGCAAAATGCAATTTCCATCCTTTACCTTCTTTTTTCATTTCAATAAAATGACTTTTCCAAATAATTGTTTCCGGTTGCAGCGACTCTAATAAAATTTTTCTAAGCGGCCCTCTGTCTATTTCAGGACGGCTATTCTCTGTATCATCTGTCATTGCATCTTCTGAAATAATATTGGCATATTGATCTGTAATACGCACACGATCTGCTCCGGGGCGATAATTTTCCTGGAAAGCTTGCATTAGGTCTGCTTCGCGCAAAGCCCTTAAGCCAGATTCATAATGAAGATCCAATGTTGCTCCCTGCACTCTTGCATCTTTATTAATATCACGTTCGTAAACATTTACGTTTGCTCCTTTTAATTGCAGAAGTCTTGCCAGTGTTAATCCGCCGGGGCCACCACCTATGATGGCAATTTTTTTATTGCTAATAACCATTGCTGAAGTATTTATTCAGCAACAAAATTATTCATCCGTGAGGGTGGAAAATTGTATAAATCGGTCGTCTTTATTAGTAGATAAATCTTTGGGAAGTACGCCGGCGTATTTTTTTATTTGGCGGATGAAATGCGATTGATCTGTAAAATTAAGTTCAGGAAATAGTTTTCCCTGGTGAATATGCGGAAACGATGCACGGAACCGGATGATATCGCAATAAGTTTTTAAGGACATACCAAACCACTGATTGAAATAGCGATTGATCTGCCTGCTGCTCCAATGGCATGTGTCGGCAATTTCTTTCACGGTGGCTTCACCCTTGCTTGTATAGATTAGATTGAACAGATCGATTTTTCGATTATCAATCTCTGCATTTACGAAGCTTTTTACCTGTTGCGAAACTTTCTTGCAAAACAAATCGAAATCTTTTAAATCTGCTGAGCTGATGTTCCAATAACCAGTTGGCAAATGTTTAGCATGATTTAGCAAAGGTGCAACGCTATCCTTCAATACATATTCAGCGGCCAGTAGTTTAAAGCTTATAGCAAAAGTATGCGTGCCTGCCGCTATGTTTGTCTTGCCCGGTTGACTATCTAACCCTGACAGCGTAGCATGAAAAGGTTCAGCCGCAGATTGCGAAAAGAAAATATCAATTCTTCCATCTGGCAGAATAATCACCGGCTGATCTTTGCCAGTACGATTTTGCAGCATCCAAAAGCTTTCTACAAAATTAGAGAGCTCAGCAGGCGGTTGCACAATTTTATATTCAAATGCGGTAAGCGACATGTAGCAAAAACTGTTGAATGTAATTTACGCTTTTAAATTGCATTGGTATGATACAAAAAACAAGAGTGGGCCATATTGCTTCACTTTAAGCAACATGACCCACTCTTAATTATTCAGTCAATTTATTTATACATTAAACCTGAAGTGCATTACGTCGCCATCTTTTACAATGTACTCTTTGCCTTCAATTCTAAGCTTGCCTACTTCGCGTGCAGCAGCTTCAGAACCATACTGTACAAAATCGTTGTAGCCGATTACTTCCGCTTTAATAAATCCTTTTTCAAAATCAGTATGAATAACACCGGCAGCTTGTGGCGCTTTCCAGCCTTCATGTATTGTCCAGGCTCTTACTTCCTGTACACCCGCAGTAAAATAAGTGTAAAGTGCCAGCAATTTATAAGCAGAGCGAATAAGCTTGTTCAACGCAGGTTCCGTCATCTTATATTCTTCCATAAACAATTGCCTGTCGTCTTCACTATCCATTTCTGCAATCTGTGCTTCAATGGAATTGTTCATTACAATTACCTGCGCATTTTCTTTAGCAACGGCTGCAATCAGCGCATCAGAAAATTTGTTGCCTGTGTGCATGGATGCTTCATCTACGTTTGCAACATACAATACAGGTTTGTCTGTAAGCAACATTAAATCAGCAATGGCTGCTTTTTCTTCTTTAGAAAGATTTAACTCACGAATATTTTTTCCCTGGTCGAGATGCTCTTTGCAGGTTTTCAACACTTCATACTCCGCTTTCAGTTTGGGATCTGCCTGCTTCAATAATTTTTCAGTACGAGATAATTTTTTCTCAACACTCTCCAGGTCTTTCAACTGCAGTTCTGTATCAATAATGTCTTTATCGCCAACGGGATTGATAGCACCTTCATCACGCAGGATATTTTCATCTTCAAAACAACGCACCACGTGCACAATGGCATCCACTTCGCGAATGTTCGCCAGAAATTTATTACCAAGGCCTTCTCCTTTGCTGGCGCCACGTACAAGACCGGCAATGTCTACAATCTCTATTTGTGTAGGCACGGTGCGGTTAGGCTTCACCAACTCCGCCAGCTTATCAATACGCTCATCCGGCACGTTTACCAATCCAGTATTAGGTTCAATTGTGCAGAAACGATAATTGCTTGCCTGTGCTTTGGCACTGGTGCTAACTGCATTAAATAAAGTTGACTTTCCCACGTTTGGCAATCCTACTATGCCTGCTTTTAAACCCATATTAAGTTGTAAGTTTTTAGTGATAAGTTATAAGTTGCTGTCAAATCAAAAGATTAGTTAGTCAACCAATAGCTTTTCATTTTTGAGCCGCAAATATAGTGCATTGCGGGTTGATGGCAATTCAGCCCGAATCTATTATCTTCAGCACCTAATCAATTTGTTACTATGGCTTTAAGCAGGATTTGGAGTGCCTTTATCATCGTAGCTATTCTTGTAGCCGCTATTGTTTTTATAAAAGGAGATGAGAAACAGGTGTTTACCGCCATGGTTACAGGTAAAAAAGGGGATACACTGCAGGTAAAAGAAACTGCCATTGCAAAGACTGATACAAGCATTTTGAAGGCTCTTGATAGTGTTGTGAGGGTAAAAAAAGGAGATTTATTTTACAAGAAAGAGGGAGATAAAATAATTACGCTGAAGCTGCAAGCGGCCAATGGCATTGTAGATACGTGTTGGGATAGTGTAGATATTTGTCTTAAACTGATAGGCATACTGGCACTTTTTATCGGCTTTATGAGTATTGCAGAAAAAGCAGGTGGTATAAGATTGTTGTCAAAAATTGTAGGTCCTTTCTTTTCAAAATTATTTCCCGAATTGCCACCAGGCCACCCTGCTATGGGGCATATGATCATGAATTTCTCCGCCAATCTTTTGGGGCTTGATAATGCCGCTACACCTTTCGGTTTAAAAGCAATGGACAGTTTGCAGGAATTAAATCCTAAAAAAGATACGGCCTCCAATTCGCAGATAATGTTTCTATGTCTTCATGCTGCGGGGCTTAATATTATTCCTATTGGTGTAATTGCCATTCGCTCATCGCAACACGCCAGTAATCCTACTGATGTATTCATTCCCTGCATGATTGTAACTTTTGTGGGTACTATTACAGCTATGCTGGTGGTATCATTCAAACAAAAGATAAATGTATTGCAGCCAATTGTATTGGTTTGGGTATTTGCCATATCTGCTATTATAGCATTATTGGTTTGGTATGTAGCCAGGCTGAATGCGGCAGGCATACAATTTTTTTCCGCCGCACTTAGCAATGGATTGATCTTGATGGTGTTTTTATTAATTACACTTGGCGCAGTCTATAAAAAGATAAATGTATTTGATGCTTTTATTGATGGAGCAAAAACAGGTTTTGAAACCGGCATTCGCATTATACCTTATTTAGTGGGGATACTGGTAGCCGTTAGTATGCTGCGCACCAGCGGCACATTTGATGTAATCATTAATGGCGTAAAAAGTTTTTTTGCCATGCTGGGAGCAGATACACGTTTTGTAGAAGGGCTTCCCACTGCTTTGATAAGACCACTGAGTGGAGCAGCAGCAAGGGGTATGATGGTAAGCACTATGACTACCTATGGCCCTGATTCTTTTGCCAGCAGGCTTTCAGGTATTTTCCAGGGTGCATCGGATACTACTTTTTATGTGATAGCAGTTTACTTTGGTTCTGTAAATATTAAGAACACCCGTTACGCTATCGGTGCTATGTTGCTGGCAAATCTTGCAGGTGTCATCACCGCAATCTTTTTAGCTTATTTATTTTTTGGGTAATGATGATACGCTTACAAAAACCTTCTATGAGATTTATTATTTTTTCTTTAGCAATAGTATTTGTTTTCTCTTGCAAGCAACAAAGTGAAAATAATTGTTTCCCTGGTAGATCATTGGCAAAGACGGTTATTTTAGTAGCAGATACAAATATTTTTAAGCGGTATTACATTCCTGATAATGATACGAGCAAGTTGTGTCCAATATTTGGTGGAATTGGTTTTGTAAGACTTAACGGGACTGTTGTACACAAACCTTTAAAACAAATAGAGTTATCAGAAAGTCAACAGAAGGAATTTCTAAAAATTTTGCGACCCTTACCTTCTCAAACGGAAGGAACTGCAAAAGCTTGCATTCCGTACTATAGACATGTAGTTCTCTTTTACGATAAAAACGATAAATTAATTGGGCAAATGCAAATTTGTTTTGGTTGTGGTCAGGTAGCATTTGATCCCGAGCCAGAATGTCTAAATTTTTTTGATAACCACAGAATGGAAGAATTAAAGCAATTTTTTAAGTTAAACAATCTTCCAATTATTGAACGAGGTTAACCTTAAATTAATCTATAAAGTTTTTAAAACCTTATAGGTTTAATATAAAAAAGGCGCCCCATACAGGGCGCCATTCTTTTTTCTTGACTTATAGTTTTCAGTAGGTAGTAATATGACAATTGCTTTTTCAGCAAATTATTCAATTTTATTTAAGGTAACCATAATACTCATCATCTGTTGCGCAATCCCACCAGATAGGCATGCTCCAGATATTGAGGTCTACAGCGTGTGGGTTTAATGCAAGCGTATTGATAGAGTTGTAATTGATTTCATAAGTAGGAGGTAAAGCCCAACGACGCATCCAGTATCTGACATCTGTAGGGGCAGAACCAGTTAATTGCGCATTACCTGTAAACAAAGGCCCACGTTGGTAACCAGGATAAACAACGCCAAAGCTACCCACATTGCCTGCGCTAAAGTTAAAGCGGCGCATATCATTCCAGTTTTCAATACTGCAACCCATAGCAATGTATTTCTGCAGCATAATGTCTGCCATAGTTAGGTTGCCTGCGTTGGCAACAGCAGCACTTGTAAGGAAAGAAGAAACAGCAGCAGAATTCATTGGCGCCATATCTGGGTTGGTTGCAGTATAACCTGCAGACTGCCATGCAGCCAACTTTGCCTGCATCATATTCATATGCGCCTGTATGGCTGCGATGTATGCTGTGTAGGCATTTGCGAGGTCTCCCTTTCTCATGTAAACTTCCGCTTTAATGAAGTTCATTTCATGATAGGTTACGATCTCCTGATCGGAAACCGGGCGAACTTGGTATGAACCTGTAGAAGCTACAACACCATCTGTAAAGCCAACTGCAGCTGCAGCAACACCTGAACGAACTGCGGTAGCGGGTGCATACCAGCTAACATCTGTCTGGCCTTGTGCCGGAATGCCGGATGTTGCAATTGCACTGCTGCGCAAGTTTACATAAACCGTATCACCTGCATACAGGTAATTGGTGCTATTGATAAATATTGAACCTGCTTTATAAGTTACTGTCACATTATTGCCACTGGTAGTAACTGTTTTTCCGGTTGCAGTTACTGCTGCAATAAAGTTTGCCCTTGCTGTTCCATCGGCAATAGCATAAGTAATGTTGGTATTTACTCCAGCATAAACTGGTGTTACAATTGACGTGGCACCACCAGCTACCAGACGTGTGGATGGTCCATACTGGTCAACACCTATTGAACGGGTCCATGTATAAGAGGACGCTCTACCAGTAGTAGGATCCAATTGAACATTGGTCATATAAGATGGCACAATCTTGCTCATGCGCGGATCTACTACGCCTGCACCACGCATATTAGTAAGCAGGTTGTAATAGTATTGAGAAATACGAACTGTGCTGCCATAAGCTGCATAGTCGAAGTTGCCATTTGTCACCACAGGGTCTCCAATCAAATAGTCGGTTACAGTACTGTTATTATAACCAGGTCCAACCATATTGTCTGCAATAGATTGTGGCCCTTTTGATAAGCAGTACAGAATTGAATCGCCATTATACAAATCTGTTTTTTTCGACAGCTTCAGCATGTAACGGGCTTTTAAACCCCAGCATGTTTTTACCCATTTGCTTACGTCGCCACCGCCCCACAAGTCGCCGGAAGCAAGTGTAGGTGCACCGGTTTCCTGTGTTTTCGCAAACAGGCTGATGGCTTCATTCAGTTTTGCCATACAACCATTGAAAATGGTTTTGCCATCATCTGGTTTAGGACTTGGGTTACCAGTTCCTGCCTGAGTGTAGGGCATTTCACCATATAAATCCAGCATTTGCATATAACCCAAAGCATGAAATACATCTGCTGCTGCCATGTAATGATAAGCGCCAACTTTTTGTGCCGAATTATACATGTCTACCAGGTTGGAAGACACTTCTACGAACCATGTTTGATAGGATGTAGTTGAATTAGCATTGGTACAAGCCCATGTTGTGCTGAATGTATTTGGGTTGGCGTTGTTGGTGTAATAAACACCTGCCATGCATGAAGTACGGTAATTGGTAACACCTGCACTGTACTGATAAAAGTGTTGTATCCACGGCAACCTGTTTTGTACCGATACGCTTTGGTTGTTAGGATTGTCCGGGTCTGTATTTACATCCAGGAATTTTTTACAGGAAGTTGCTCCTACCACCAGCAGGCAACCCAATATGATATATTTTAAATTTTTCATGATTTTTCTTTTTTCATTGATTAGAGGGAAATGTTTAAACCAAATGTAAAGCTTGATACAGCAGGAACGCCCAGGTAATCAATACCCTGAGATCCGGAACCGCCTGTACCACCTGCAGCACTTACTTCAGGATCCATTCCCTTGTAATTAGTCCAGGTAAACAGATTGGTACCTACCATTGTAGCAGAAATGCCTTTAATAACTTTTACATTCTTCAATACGCGGGAGAAATCATAAGTAAGTGACAACGAGCGCAATTTCACCCAGTTTACAGAAGTAATAAAGTTATAAGAGTTGGCTGCATAGTTTGCCCAGTATTGCTGAACCATATATGCACCTGCATAAGTTGTACTGCCAATAGTGTAGTTCTGACCTACGGTATAAGTCTGGTTAAAATCAGCGCCTGTAGAGCTGTTAACACCGGTTACTGTTACAGACTGGCGATCATTCAGCAGTGTTTTTTTGCTTAAGCCATTTGCCACCAATGCGTATTCTGTTCCATTGAATACATCACCGCCTTTGCGAATATCAAGTAAGAATGATAAGGTGAAGCTTTTGTAGCGTACTGTATTGCTGAAACCTCCAATAAAATCAGGTTCGCGGTTACCAACAACCGGGGTAGTTGTATTAAGTTTATAAAAACCTGTTGTTGGGTCTACCTGGTATTTGCCACCTGGTATTTCAACACCTTTTGAGTCTACCTGGCGCAGGTAAGGTTGTCCTACCATGCCAAGGAAATAACTGTTGGGGATAGACGCTGCTTTCACGGTTCCAAACTGTGCATCTGTTGGGTAGAAATATGCTACACCTGGTATAAAGGCGCCCAGTCTGCCTTTGTTGTAAGAATAGTTCAGCATAAAATCCCAGCTAAAATCTTTTGAAACGATGGGTTTGCCGCTCAGGCCTATTTCCATACCTGTATTAAATACAGAACCTGCATTTAACGTACTGAAAATAAAGCCACCTGATTGCGCCAAACGTGGTTGACCTATCTGGTTTCTTGTTTCACTATGATAGTAAGTATAATCCAAGCCAATACGTCCTTTCAGGAATCTTAATTCCGCACCTACTTCCCATGCATCCTGCATCTCTGGTATCAGGTTTGGATTGCCTGCGTAATACTGGTTGCCCACTCCTGTAAATGAACCAATGCTAATGGGAGGATTTACATAAGTATTGGTGGCATAAGCATTGGCATCTTTACCTACCCTTGCCCAGCTTGCACGCACTTTACCAAATGAAAGAATGTTATTTCTGGGAAGTAATTCTGTAAATACAAATGAACCGCTAATAGAAGGATAGAAATAAGATTGATTGGCTACTGGTAATGTAGAAGACCAGTCGTTACGGGCAGTTGCTGTTAAATATGCAATGCTTTTATACGACAAACCAAATTCGCCATATGCACCAACCAAACGTTTTCTTACTGTAGCATCTGTAAAAAATTTATTGGTAGTAGCGATGTTGTTAAAGCTGATGGTGCCCGGCACTACAAAAGTATAACCCCAATGGTTCTGACTTGTTGTTGTTGTGCTTTCTGAAGTGGTACCCAGCATCAGGTGTGCATCAAAATTCTTTAAAAATGTTTTATGGAAATTGGTCATCACCATGGTGGTAATGTAATTATAATTAAGCCCGTCTTTGCTTAAACGACCATTCTGGTAAAGCGGAGATACTGCAGAGCCCGGAGCTATATAAGTATAATCATTCGTGCCATATTGGTCGTATCCAAGGCGTGCTATCACATCCCACCAGTTTGTCATTTTATAATTGGCGTTGATGCCGCCGGTGATGCGTTTGGTTTGCGATGTTAAATTGTCCTTATTGATGATCCAGTAAGGATTGTCGATATCGCCTTCCAACGCCAGTACACCAGCATATATCCTATGTTGCGAACCGTCTGGGTTTAAATAATTTTTTATGTTGTAGGTAGTGGGGAATGTATAAAGCGATTGCATACTTCCTACGCCGCTTCCGTACAAGCCTGCTGTAGTTAATGTTCTGTTGATATCTGCAATTGAATAAGCAACATTGGCACCTACAGTAAGGCGGCCATATTTTTGTTCGCCATTAAAGCGAAAAGTTGTTTTGTTATAATCTGTGTTAGGTACAATGCCGGTTTGTTTAAAGTTAGAACCAGAAAGGAAAAAAGAACCCGTCTTTGATCCACCGGAAACGTTTATGTTATTATCATAAATGGTACCATGCTGGAAGAAATTGCCGATGTTATCATATTTTGTACTGTCGGCAGGAATCTTCGGTCCCCACGAACTATATGAATTTGTATTTAGAACACCGTTGCTCGCAGTAACACCGTTTCCGTATGTATTCTGCACCTCGGGCAGTTTGTTTGCCCACGAAGTGCTTATCTTACTATTTGCACTCACTCTTACAATGCCTTCTGCTCCTTTCTTTGTTGTAATAATAACCACACCATCTGCAGCTCTTGAACCATACAATGCTGCTGCTGCGCCACCTTTTAATACAGAAAGGCTTTCGATATCTTCCGGGTTAACGTCCATAACACGATTAGAATAAGTTGTATTGCTACGGCTCAATCCATCTGTACCAGTGTTGCCGGTAACAGAAGTAGAGTTATCGTATATAACGCCATCCACAACAAACAGTGGTTGGTTTTGCCTGCTTTCAGAGGTGGACGTACCACCACGGATGGTGATAGAAGCACCAGCACCTGCAGAACCGCTGAATTGCGTAATGTTTACACCCGGCACTTTACCAGCAAGTGAATTAATTACGTTGGTGTTTTTGTTTTTCATCAGTTCTGCTGCGCTTAAATCAGATACTGCATACCCCAATGCTTTACGTTCTTTCTTTACACCCAACGCGGTTACTACCACATCCGTCATCGCAGTGGCATCGGCTTTTAAAAGCCTGATAGTTACGCCAGCAGCAGCTTTTACTGTTTGCGTCTGGTAACCAATACTGCTGATTTGAAGCTGTTGGTTGCCCGACACCTGGACAGTGAATTTTCCATCATCGCCAGTGGTGGTTGCTTTGTTAGTTCCTTTTACAGTTACCGTTGCACCTGAAAGCGGTGTGCCATCATCGGCCATTACTGTGCCGGAGACAGGCGTTGTTTGTGCTAATAACTTGCCGGGAAAGAGCCCTCCCAGAGCAAGCGTAAGCAAGGCTAGAAACATTAAACTTTTCATCTGCAGTTTGTTTTATTAATAATTAAATGACCCTATAAAAAATTTCAAAAAAGACATTTTAAAAACATAGCTCTGGGGTTCACAAAACACTAATGCCCGCATTCACAAAAGGTTTCAGCAATTCATTGCCCGGTTCCAATTCTGTTATCAGCATATCTATCTCATTAATGCCGCAAACCTGTATGGGTTGAAAACTGTTTAGCTTTTCTGAAATGGTTAAGCAAACTGTTTTTTGCGAGCTTTGAATCATTGCTTTCTTTACCTGCACCACATCCCAATCATTATCTGTAATGCCATGCGCTGCATCTATTGAATTCACGCCCATAATGCACAAGTCTGCTTTCAGTTGTTTAATGCGTGCAATAGCATCTCCGCCAACTGTTATTTTTGAATTCTTTGAGACCTTATCGCCTATTAGTATTACTTCTATATTAGGGTGCTGAGAATATTCCATTACCGCAGGTACGCTGCCGGAAATAAAAGTGGCTTTCAATTGAGGTGGTAGCATGCGGGCCATTTCTATAATAGTGGTGCCGCCGGTGGTAAGCACAAACATGCCATCTTTTATAAGGCCAACTGTTTTTTGTGCGATAATTTTTTTTAGGTCATGCGCATATATTGGTGCGGCTGGCTGACTTCCATTTCCAAACGATTGAGACAACGCCCCGCCGTGCACTTTTATAATTAAGCCCTGATCTGACAGTTCCTGCAAATCTCTTCTTACGGTATCCTCTGAAACCTTCATTTCATCGCTCAGGTTTGCCGATAGCACTTTATTATGCAGGTTCACCTGGTGTAGGATAAAAGTTTGTCTTTCTTTTTTAAGCATAGCAATAATTCGTTTTACCAAAAACAATAGTCAAAACAATAGCATAGCGGTATAGCTTTTTGCTATACTACTTTTTTGTAGCGCCATAAGTAACATGAAACTTCAACAGCAAACTATTGTATTGGCTGCTTTGGGCAAACGATAAACTATGTTTGGGAAAGAAAAAAGCAGGGTGGTGGTTTAATTGCTTTCTCATAATGCAGTTTTGGTTTCTTTCAATTAAGAACAATAAACAAGGAAACGGTAAAACAACTAAAGCAGGAAAACCGCTGGCATGAAAGCATGTGCGTTGCAAAATGCATGAAAACGGTGCGTCTCCATACTGCTGGTTTTGGTGTTTAATTGCTAATCAGATAGGCTGAATGTTGTGAGCAGGTATTTCAGTTGATAAGGATCTATGAAACTGGGCGGGATGCGGTTTATTTATTCAATATTAAATCAAAAGCCGCAAAAAACCGCAGAAAACAAACAAATCCTGCAAAATATAGATACATTTTAATGTGATAATGCTGCACTGAGTTTAAATTTTTAATGTGATTGAAGTAGAGCGCTATAATCTATAAGCATCAATGATAGAACATCAATTATAAAATGTCAACCACCAACCCAGAGCTATAAACTATGAACCTCTAGCCAAAAACTACGAACTGCAAACCGTTAACTATAGGTGATGGACTACAAACCCCGAACTGTGAACTTCAATTTATAAACTTCAAATCACAAACTATAAACAATCAAACTTGCGCTATAAGCCATGCAACGAAATCAACAGTGCTTACATCTTCCCCCAATACATCACCAGCATTTCGAGCTGTTATTAATCCTTCTGATTGGATAGATAATTATACCAGTCAATTAAAAATTCTACAGGAAAAACAATCTCTTTTAAACATTGGGTAATGCAAGAACACTAGCCTATTATTTATAATGCAAATAAGGCTGATGTTCTTATTGATAAAAAAGAATTGCAACTACCGGGTTCTCTTCAACAGAATTTTATTAAGAAATAATGCCATGCGAGAAATCTCCTCAAAAACCTCAGATCCGCTTCAGCACTTAATTAATAATGTTTCAGACGCCGCTATTATAAACACTTCTTTATTGGCAGGGGGGCATTTCCCCAGCGAAGGCAATCAATCTGCAAGAACAGTATATTTTAAAGGTAATGCTGCTGTTGTTTTTGCTTTCCGTTTGCAAAAGCAATTAAAAGCTTTAAAAGTATGGCCGGCAAACGGTAAAGCGCAAAGAAAGAAACACTACGAAGCCATTACACCAATAATTAATAAAAGCCGGTTGCATTTTTTTGCCTCATTTACTTATATAGAGGCTGCATTAAATATAGAAGGAGAGGTGTATGATGCTTTGTTAATGGATTGGGTGGGCAGGCAAAATTTAAAAGAATATGTCTGCGCTAATATAGGCAGGTATGACAACCTTGAAGTATTGGCGGATAAATTATTGCATTTGCATAAAGATCTAAACAGTGCCGGCATTGCACTCGGTCATTTTCATCCTGGTAATATTTATGTTGATGGCAATAATGAATTGAAATTAATTGGGTACGATGCAATTTATTGTGATGGCATGCAGCTATTAGAAAATGACACAAAACCTGCATACCCGGACTATACACATCCATCTGGCAAAGCGCATACAACAAAAGCAGATTATTTTGCTGCGCTTATTCTTTACCTGGGCATTAAGGCATTATCATGCGACAATGTTTTATGGGGAAGATGTAAAATTGGTTATACTGAAAGCTTTATTTTTTCAACAACAGATTTTTCCAACCTGGAGAATGCAGCCACCTATCAATGGATGCGAAAAAAGAAATGGCCGGAGATAGATAAACTGCTGGATATATTAAAAAGATATTGTGAAGTTGGTGATCCTGATGAGCTGGTTCCATTCTATGAATTATTGGAAGATACCCCGCAGGCTGCATCGGTAGAAGAAAAAAAGCAAATTCCCATGCCGGTCGTAATTGAAATGGATGAAGTTGTTGTGCCGGTTTCAATAAAAACAAAAGAAAACAACGATGAGATAATTTCCGAAGAAATACCTGCCATTATTGAGATTGAGAAAAAAATAACACCAGCCCCAAATGAAACAGTAACACATGCCCCAGTAGTTGTTAGTTTTCGCGAAGAGAACACGCCTGATCAATCATACAATATTGAAAATAATGATGGGGTAAATTCCGAAGTTTTTATTTTACCGGATAAGCACAACCCTGCAATAAATGAAGAAGAACAATATGAGCATACAGATACAACAATAATTCAATTCTGGAAAAAGCGAAAATTGTTGATAGCAATGCTGGCTTTACTGATAGTATCTGTATCAGCAATAGTAACTTATTTCATCAGCAGAACCTCGGTTATACAGGATAACCAAGAGTACGTGGTGAAAGGAAAGAAAAACAATGATCAGGGTATTGATGTAAATCCTGCAACAGCCTCAAACATTCCTGCTTCAGCGGCAGCCGTAAAAGACACTGTACAGTTAGCAGATAGCGTACAGTTAAACAAACTGGCTAATACGGTAAGTGCCGTAGCGGACAGTACCATTAATATTGTTTCAGCGGGGGATAGCAGCAAATCATTAATAGATTCAAGCCGTATGGCTTCCGCTATTGCAATCAATAATACTGCAGCGCATATACCTGATGCGGATAAAACTCAATCATCAACGGCATCTAATAAAGCAATTATTGATTCATCCCTGGCAAAAACTGCTACAAATAAAAATGGAGCTGCCTTTAATGAAATAAGCACCAGCAAACAGGGAAATATTGCAACAAGGAAAATTAAAGAACAAAGCGAGAATGCTTCATTCTCAATTGGCGCACCACCTAAAGAATAAACCCGATAAAATAATTATTCAGTTATGATAAGGAACAAAAGTTTGTTTGCAGCTATGGTATTGGCAATATTGCTAAGTTCTTGTTACAGCAGCCGGAAAGCGAAAATAAATGAAGCTGTAAATACCAGCAGGCAATTACAGGATCAGGAAGCTGCTGCAATTAATGAAATTCAGGATAACCTGGGCAGGCAGCTAGAGCTGGGTAATGTGGACAGTTCTATTTTGAAAAGAGTAAACGCCAGCCTTGCAGATAATAGAGCTTTAATGGATTCTATAAAAAGAACAATGGATGATTTGATTGCTAAAACGGTGGACCGAAAAACTTTGCGCAGCTCATACAAAACAATTATCAAATCAAAATTAGTATACCTAAGCAATGACAGGTTATTGTATCAGCAAAGGGCTGTTAATTATGGCATGGTGGCAGATGTGTTAAAGAATACAAAGCAATCGCAATTTGATTTGGCTACCTTTTTTGGCCCCGGTGAATTTCTTATACCTGCAGACAAATTGCAACAAGCCACCAGCGCATTTGAGCCCGTTATCGACGTTGTAATAAAATTTGCAGCAAAGTATCCTGATCTTTCTAAAAACGCAACCATTGTATTAAAAGGTTATGCAGATGCCCAGGGAGTAAAGCAGGGTACACCACTTTATTATCGCCTGAGCAATGAAATACCACAAGTGGAGAAACCTACCAATACAGAACTCAACCTGGCTTTATCCAAGCTGCGTACAGAATCTATCAACGAAATAGTAAATAAGATTTTGCAAAAAAAGCAGCCCGAACTTTTGCAGCAAAAAATCATTCATGTGGAACTTGTACAGGAAGGA
Source organism: Chitinophagaceae bacterium (assembly GCA_047602295.1). GTDB lineage: Bacteria > Bacteroidota > Bacteroidia > Chitinophagales > Chitinophagaceae > JACMLD01. The sequence continues at coordinate 2,619,915 of JASGHP010000001.1, forward strand.
AGGGGAGAAGAGAAACCCAATCCCAAAATCAACGATTACACAGATAATGACCCGCGCAGAAGAATTGTATTATTTTTCTGGAGTTTGTTGCCGGTATAGTTTATTGTATAGCTGATAGTTTTATAATTGTATTGGATTAGCTGAGCTTAATCATTCCTTTCATAGGCCAGTTTTATGATCCCTTTTATGCGGCCATTTTTTTCGTAGGGCACAATAAGCTCACCGGTATTTAATTTTATTGCAGCACCTAACCGATAGTTGTAATGGTCGTCTAGAATGATATTGTTTTCCTGTATGGTTCCATCGCTGTCTATACTTGTACGCACAATGCCGTACCTGGAACCCCGGTAGCGTATAGAGCAAAAGAAATCAATTTTATTCGCTGAAGCAGAGATAAAACGTGTGCCCCATTCCATTTGTGCAGACTTTTGTCCACTGCCTATAATTGTATCTCTTAATAACTCATTGTTTTGGCCAACTACTGTTATTCTAAGAGAATTAGCCATGTTGAAATTGGGTACCAGCGGCATGAAAATGCTAATCCTATTGCGATTGCCATACATTGGCGCATAAGAACGGGTATTCTCATAATTGCTTTTGCCAACACTGGCAACAACCAATCCATTATTTATAGGGTAAATTCCAAGCGGTTGATAATAGTCATCTCCTCTTGCTGGGTTTTCAATTTGAATTAAAGCCGGTTCTTCTGCATGGTCTATAAGGCTGGTGTCAAGTTTTTTTAAAAACAAATAAGAGCCATAATATGGATTGCTACGACCTTTCTTTGGCAAAGCGTTTGCAAATGCACATCCAATAATCGTTGTATCATGAAAAATGATGAAGGGGTTTAAAAAATTGAAATTGGAAGAGCCATATATTTTTTCTAATTCCTGGTGGCCTTTCATATCTGTTTTTGCAATGCGCACTATTTGAAAACCATTTTCTGTAATTAAATTTTCCCTACCTAAAAAAGAAACTTTGTTTAGTTCTGCACTGTCTGCGATAACGGAATTTTTTGTAACAATTGCGAAAAGATTCTGATTGCCCTGTGCAATTGCGTAATTGTTGGTCATTTGCTTAAATGGAGGTTGCACAAAAACAAGTGGTGAATCTGTTGCATTGTTAAAATTGCCATTGTAACTTATTTTGAAAACAGTTCGGTAGGGGCCTTCCGCCACTACTGATACAATGCTGGCATAGTAACAGGTATCTGTATAAAAAAAATCTATGCTGTAATTGGTGATTTGCTGCAAGTGAAATCTTTTTTGTGTGAGCAGTTGCAGGTCACGGGAAAAAACGTTTAATGTTAGAGTGATGTTCCTGGGGTTGAAATAAGATGGCATATCTGATGCAACCCACACATGAATATTGTCGCCGGTCTTCTCAGGTATGCGGACATCATAACCATTATTGCTGAGGCTTGCATACTTTGCCATCTGTGCCTTCAATTGAAATTGCAGACAGCAGAATGATAATATTAGCATGAAAATACGGGTCAAGCGCATCTATTAAAGTAACGAAAAAAGCAGCAGTTGACGTAGTAATTTTTGATGAAGGGTATTGGTGGGTTTATTAATGGATTTTTTGTAACCAAACCTGTAAATCAGCAAGCTTATAATATTATTTTAATACCGTGTTTATAGAATTACTTATTAATTGCGCACTACCTGTTTTGAAACAGGAGCACAACTCAAAATGCTGTCTGCAATTGCTTCCATATTCAGCTTCTTAAGAGTAACGAGATCAATAGCATCTTTTCCCTCTGTTATTTTTATACATTGATTGCAATGAATGTTTTTAAATGTTTGCACTGTATTGTTGCCTGCCCAGGTAATAGTTAATTCGTCAATCATGTCCGACTGTCCAATGCCTATTTCTCTTCTCAATGGAGAACTGCCAAAGCTTCCACCAGAGTTTACATCGCGATAGACAATTCTTTGCACTCCTTTTTCTGTAAATTTTATTTTTATGCGGCTTCCTATTGCGGAGCGATTACATTTTGTTCCCACAACATCTATGTATATCCAGTGATTATTGTTTTGCCCGGGGTTTAAATAAACAGAATTATAATAAGCATCTCCATCGTAAGCGCCACCTGATACTAAAAAAATATCCTGGTCTCCATCATTGTCTATGTCTGAAAAAGCAACGCCATGCCCTTTTTGCAGATTGCCAACTCTTGCTGAAACAGTCACATCCTCAAATTTTTTCCCGTCTATATTCCTGAATAATCTGTTTGGTGCCACTGAACTAAATTCGGGATTGCCTGTGCCCAGGTACATGTCTAAATAGCCATCATAATCTATATCGCCAAAATTTGATCCCATGGCAAATACAGCATGCGCAAGATCTGTTTGCGCAGCAACATTGGTGAACGTGCCATCATGATTGTTGTGATAGAGGTATATTTTTCCCGCTGAATTATTTTCCCGGTGCAATGCATCTTCCGCAACTGTATAGGCCATTGTTTTGTCTCGACTGGGTTGATAACCGCAAACAAAAATATCAGGCCAGCCATCGTTGTCATAATCAAAAAACCAGTCAGGAAAACTATTTAGACCATCTTGTTGTATGCCGGCAATACCCGATACATCTTCAAAATGCGGTACACCGTTTTTTACACCTTCGTTTTTTAATAACAGCCTGTTGCCGCTACAAGTGGAAATAAAAATATCCATCAGGCCATCGTTGTTATAATCCGCAGAAGTAACACCTTTTACAAAGCCCACAATATTGCAACCTGCCTGTTCAGCAACATTTGTAAAACCACCTTTGCGATTGCTCATAAATAATTCGCAGGATTGAGGGTCTGTAGAGTCACTTGTTTCGTTGCCAATAAACAAATCGAGCCAGCCGTCATTATTAAAGTCGCGCCACACAGCCGTTTGTGTAGGATGCATAGAAAACAAACCAGCCTCCAGTGTAACATCAGTAAATGTATTGTTGCCGTTATTGCGCAGTAAAGAATTGGGCTGTTTACCAAATTTGCGCAACCATGCTCCTCTTAACACTAATATGTCTTTGAAGCCGTCATTGTTATAATCGGTTTGCACAATGTTTAATCCACCTTTCACCTTGCTAATTCCTGAAGCATCAGAAATATCAGTAAAACTTCCATTGCCATTGTTGGAAAAAAAATGCATGGGTGCACCAGGATTCATGTCGGAACTAACTATGTCCATCAAGCCGTCGTTGTTAAAATCTTCAACAATCATTCCACCAGCCCTGTTTTTTGTATCCAGTCTTAATTGTGGGGCAATATCCTTAAAAGCCTTTACCGGGTGTTCAGCTAAGTCCTTATCTAAATCGGGTATCAGCCATTGCGGCGGCACTTTGGATGGATATTCTCCCAGCGTCATATAGGCGATATTAATAAGCCAGCGTGATTCAAGATCTGAGCTGTCCAAAGTGAGTAAAGCAGTATAGGCTTTGATTGCTTCGTTAGAACCTTCTGCTATATGGTGCATCCCTGTTCCAATAATAGGCATAATGCAAGAAGCAGTAGAATGTCCTGTTATGCAGTTTTGTCTTTCACCCAGTCTTAAACCAGTAATGGCATATTGTCTAAACAGCTGCTGGTACAACTGTATAGTAGGTGGTTTAAAATTAAGCAGCATTTGATTCATTATCTCCAGCGCTTGTTTCTCATCTCCAGCCTCCAACAATGCGGTAGCTTTATAAAATTGCATTTCTATGAGATGGCTATTGTCTGAAACATTTGCCTTCATAGACGAATCTATATAACTAAGCTTGGCACCGGATGCATAAGGGTTTTCATTAGTTTCATTCGCATGGCGAACACTATCAAGAATGGTAACCATATTTCTATCATGGCTACCCGATTTTTTCTGATTTGAAAAATTACAGGATATAAGGCAAATGGAAAGACAAAGTGTAATGAAAACTTTTTTCAATGCATTCGTTTAGAAATTAAATATACAGCTTTTGTAGTAGTACGGGTTGTTGACTGGATAATATGTCTACAATTGGAAAGACTGATTTCGCCTATAGCAAGTGAGTCTTCTGCACATGCTGAACTACGGCGTTGTATTACCAACCTGCTTTGCTGTTTTATAACTATTGATTAGAAGATTAAGCAGTAGATAAAATTCAGGTGATTGGGTAATTAGTAAAACAGCTATTTGCGCATTATTGCTGGCTTTCTTTTTCCTGCTCACGTTTGGCTATTACATCTTTACGCCTTTGCCTGGCTATATAAATAGTTGCCAGCAATAAAACAGGTATTTTAAAAAGCAGAAGAAAGAATGCAATAGTGGGTACAAAGAAACTAAGGATAACAGAGAGCAACCCGTTTATCATGTCGAAATTAAACATGGCGCGAAAATGTTTTCGCCTTTCGTCTGAAAGAGTGGCTGCATCAATGAAATCCGGCTTTACATCTGCAGTGTCCCAAATGCCGTTCTGGCAAATGGTTAATGCAAAAATATTAAGGCTGTATAAAAAGATGGCAGCAGCATCGCCAAAATGAGTGCTCAGCAAATTGGTAGAAAAGGGAAGCGTTACAATAAAAAACAACCAGGTGATATTATACACCATCGTCCATTGGCTCATCTTGTGTATGTACGTATACATCTGGTGATGTGTGCGCCAGAAATTAGCAATGTTCACAAATGAAAGAAAAAAGGCGAGATAAGTTTTCCATGGCAACAGCAAGTCACGAAAAGTAAGATGATGGCTTTCGGGAAGATCCAGTTTTAGATCAAGTGCCAGCAAGGTAATGGCAATGGCAACAATGGCATCGCTGAAAAACAGGACGCGTTCGTAAGGAATTTCTTCTTTCTCAAAATCTGCCATGTTTGCAAATATATCGCCAGTAACATTCCATCGTAAAAATAATTTGCCGGCCTGGCTGCTTCGGGCAATCTATCGTAAATTTAGCTAGGCTTTGTTAAGGAATTGCACTGGTAGGGGCGGGACATCATTTTTGGATATATTTGCGCAAACGCATTATCATGTCTGTGAAACCTGTCTTTTGTGTTTGTATTATTTTCTTTATTACCATTTTCTTCTCTTGTCAAAAAAGCATCAGTGATTTTGCCGGCGGCAGCGATAGTACCGGGCATACCGTTGCTTCTATTGCCGGTGTATACAAACTAAAATCTATTGTGTGGACTTATGCCGGCACCAGTATAAATATTTATGATTCGCTGGATGCCTGCGAGAAAGATGATCTCTATAATTTTAGAAGCGATTATTCTTTTATAAGAACGGATACTGGCATTGTATGCAATCCACCTAATAGTGGTGCAGCCTTATGGGGTATACGCAACGATAGTTTTTATACAGTGGTTGGTTCTTCTGTTAGCATTGCAAAAATTAAAAGCTACGACGGAACCAATCTTGCATTGCAGGGAACTCCGCCCTCAGACCCCACTGTAGTGGCGGTTACAACATTTACAAAGCAATAGTTGCAGCATAACTCTCATTACTAACCTTAATTACTTAATCAATTGAGAAAAAGTTTTCTTTTTGTGATGATTTTTGTTATCGCATCCTGCGAAATGAGCGGGCAGCTTTTACCAATTGGGTACAATTATGTAATGGCTTCTATAAAGAGAAAAGAACATTTCTTGAAAAAGGTTTCGTTTGGCGATGGTTTTTCAATGCTGGGGCTTGTTCCGGATGCGGACACAACAACTGTATTTAGAAGTTTGTGTTTTGAAATAGATTCCGCAGCGCAATACAAGCTCATACAAAAAGAATGGTATGGCTGGGATAAACCAGATTCATTGTCAGATCAACATATTTACCGGCTGTACATTATTAAAGATCATGAAATAAAAAAGGAATGGAATGTTTTTCCTGCTGTTGCCTTAATTTATCACAACTATGAATATTATAGTTTTGATACTGCATTACTTAGAACAGCAGCAATAAAGTATCCATTAAATTATACTGTTAAGGTAGATTCGTTTAGCAGCAATGAAGCTTTTTTGCAGTTTAAAACGGCTGCAAAAAATAATCCTTCGTTTCTCTTTTTAAAAGATCCTGCAAAAGTTTATGAAGGAAGTTTTGAAGTGTCTGTAAACCTAAGTGAGAAAATAGCAACTAATGAAGATGCGGGTAAAGCATTGATGGCTTATTGTGCGCAGGCAGCAAAGAAATCGCGGTTTGGTGTTTTTCATGGCACAGATGATGCAGGTAATCTTAAGGTTGCTAATTTTATTGTTAAGACAGATAAGGAATTTTACAATCGGTTTGAGTTTACCACCTCAACAAAAGGCTTATGGAAACCTGAACTGCTGATTGTAAAATCATACTGGAGAAATGAATAAACAAAAGCCGCAGCAACGCTGCGGCTTTTGTTTATTCATTGTTTAGTTTCTTTCTGCTTATGCCAGTGATGAAAATGGCAGAGCGAACTGAAGCTGATTAAAGATATATTGTACAAGTGAGTGACACAACAAAAGGTCAACAAAGGGCAAATGCTGGTTCTAACCAATGCTTACTTTAACGTAAACCTCGCTGTTAGCCCAAATGCATCTGGTACAAAATTGATGCTGGGCAGAATATCCAGTTCAGGTTTCCAATCTAAAGAGAGATTGAGTGGTATGTTTTGAAATTTATAATCGAGGCCAATAGCGCCGGTAGGGCCCAGATAAGTAGTATGATCCTGGAAGCCGACATAGCCACCCACACCATAATACCATTTTAAGCCGGGTGTTGCATTTAACGGGTTATGTATTTCGTATAAGCCGCCAATGCCAAACCGGCTACCGCCGTAAGATATCAAACCATCTATGGCACTTTTTTCTGTAAGAAAATATTTAACGGATATGGAATTGCTAAGTGTTGGTGATGATGTACTGAAACGGATACCAAGTCCCAGCTTGTAATCTTCTCCTGAAGTGGTGCTGCTGGTGGTTGCATCCTGCGCCTGCACAGCGGTTATAGCCATTGCGCTGCAGGCAAAAAGGGTGAGCAATATTCTGCGCATGTGTATAGAGTTTGATATGTCTAAACGAAAAAATAATGCCGGGAGAGGTATGAGGCGTTGTAAAATGATGTTAAGAAAGTTATTAGCTGATAGCTACAAGCTACAAGCTTGTTACTTCTTATTGCGTGATGGCTAATCATTAAGGTTTGAACAAACAATTTTACTTAACGCTGTACACTAAAAAATAGTAACTCCAACAGCTTGTGGCTTGCGGCTAGTAACTTGCAACTGCTCTCTAGTTCTCAAACAACTCAAACTTAGTTTTGGGCCTTTTATCATCCTGCCATTTAAAATTTTTAAGTAGCTTTTTATCGTCTGGCGTTTGTTTAAACGGATACATGGTGCCGGTAACATCGTGTATAAAAACTACTTTCTTAAGTTCTTTATTTTCAAAACGCATATCTATTATGTCTCCACTGGCATTATTAACTCCTACGATGGCCTGGTTTTCATCCGTTGCATAATAAATGCTTTGTGCGGGCGAGCCCTTGCTGCGCATGTAATCCATTTCGCCATTTTTAAAATAACCGTTGATGGTTTTGCCACTTATCTGGTTGTACATATTGACACCGGCTTTATTAATGGCAAAGCCGTTTTCAAAAGCATAAATGCGATCTGCTTTGCTGTTTTTTGTAAAGAGGTAAATAGTGTCACCTGTAACCTGGCTGCCACTGGCCCACATGATAGGATTGGTGAGTAAACGAAAAACAGAATCGCGGGCAGAGTAGAAAAGACTATCGCACACTGCTTGCAACGAATCTGAGAAAATGCGCACATGGTGATAGCAATGAAAATATCTTATATCGCTGGTGTCGTTGGGATTATTAGTAGCAGCGCTGGCATTAATAACAGTAGTATTCTTTATTGTATCTACATGCAAGTCTGCAAATGCAGAATCTTTAAGATCTCTTAGCCTTGCAGAATACATAGTGTCTGAGCTAATGTAGATAGAGTCTTTGTCTTGCTGTATAATCATCAGCGGATGCTGCGTGGCAAGAAAAGTATTTTTCTTTTTATCGGCATCAAGTGCATTCGCTAAAATAGAAACTTTCTGTACGCTATCAATAAATACTGCATTGCCTCTTACTGTTGTAATACCGGTGGAGTCATCTGTATGTATATCATCGCCGGTAACTGTTATGCCTTTACCGTCTTTTATGATAGAGCGTTTGCCAAAAGTGGCACGGTGCTGCTTCATGTCGTAATAACCATCTGAGGTTTCTATATTGGCGCCGCTACTATCTTTAATGTAAGTTTTGGTAATAAAAGTAGCTATCTGTGTTTCTGTATTGTAGAGTAATGAATCGGTGTCTACATTTTGTTTCGGATCCCGAAGCTTAACTTCTTTTTTAAAATAAACATCTTTCAAGTCTGCGTAGTAGGTGGCTTCTTTGCTGGTAATAGTGGTGGTGCCGGAAACTATTTTTCCTCCCGTGGTGTATACACCTGTTTTTGCCTTGGTATCGTATTGCAATTCATCTGTGGTAAGCACGCCTTTGCCATCTGTAAGTCTTACTTTTTTCTTTAGTGTCGCAGTTTTTGTATCTATATGATAAATCAGGTATTCGCCATAGGTATGCACACTGTCTGCATCATTGATGTGTACATTGCCAAATGCTTCCAATATGTTCAGGTGCTTATTGATAACCGCACTGTCGCAATAAAACTTTGTATTGTCTTGCTGCAATTGCACTTTACCAGCAAGTATCTGCAATTGTGTAACAGAGTCTATTTTTTGAAAACGAAGCCTGTCGCTGTGTATCTGGTTTACAATGCTAACAGTATCGCCCGGTGCTTTGTGCGACGATGTATCCTGCGCAACAACCCTTCCTATATTGGCCAGTAAAATGAGGAAACAAACAAGTAGATATTTGGGCATCTATTATTTTTTCGGTAATGGGGCATTGGCGGAGTCATCTACCAATGGCGATGTCAACGGGCCTGTTTTATCTTTCTTGCCGCCAAACACGCTTACCTGTACATAGCGTTTGGGGTGCGCCCTGAAATCGTCCAGCAAAATATTTAATTTGTAAGAAGTGCTTTCCAAATTTTTATACAATTTGGGATCATTTAACAGTAAACCAATTGAACCATCTTTGCTATTGGCTTTTGCAATAACACCTTTCAACTCGGTCATGGTTCCTTGCAGGCTGGCAAGTGTTTCTTCAATCTTCATATTGGCAAACTTGCTGCTGGCTTTGTTAAGGTTGCCCAGTGTGCTATCTATATTACCATTGTTTTTGGCAAGGTTAGCAGTAAACGTGTTTACATTGCTTAATGATTTTGCCAGTGTACCTGTTTCTGCATTCAGCAGTTTTTGCAATTCTGCAGAGCTGGTAGTAAGATTTCCAATGATGGCGTGAAAATTATTTTTTGTAGCAGGATCAAAATAAGTGCCCACTACTTTCAATAAAGAGTCGAGGCTGTTAACAGCACCGTTTACAGAAGTGAGTGCAGGGTTTAGTGAAGCTTTTAATCCATCTATAAGACCAGCATTGTTTTGCGTAAGCAGTGTGTCTTTATTTTTTAGTAAGTCTTTACTGTCTCCTTTAGTAATAGAGATAGAAGCAGCACCCAATAAATCTGAGCTAATGCTGGCAAAGGAGTTTTTGGGTATGTCTATATCTTTTGTAAGGTTGATGGTTACCACCACGCTATCCAGGTTGCGGTTTTTTTCGTGCATCTCGTACACTTTGCCCACTTGCAAACCATTTATGGTAACAGGGTTGGCCACGGCAAGCCCGTCCACTTTCTGAAACACCGCATATATTTCTGTATTGGCCTTGCTCAGTATGTTTTTGCCTTTCAGGAAATTGAAACCAAGAATCAGCAATGTAATGGATACAGCAGCCAGCGCACCCACTTTTGTTTCATTAGAAACTTTCATGTACAGGATATTTATGAATAAACGGGTTTCCCAGCTTCATTATGTTGCAAACCTACAGGAAATTGCTGAAAAAAAATATTGAGGGATAGTCTATTATGATAATTAGCAACCAATTCGATTACTGATATTAATGGTAGATATGACCCCATTCAGGCACAACAGAAACCTGGGCAAATAAAAAGGGCACCAATACGGTGCCCAAAGTTTTTATCTAATAAGTGATTTTATGCTGTGTATTAAAAGCCTTTTGGAGCCTGCTTTGTTTCCATATGGGCTTTGTATTTCCTGAACGCTTCCACAATATCAGTTACCACTTCTTCCTGTCCTTTATTGCTGTTAAGGTATTCTTCTTCTTCTTTGTTTGTTAAAAAACCTGTTTCTATCAATATGCTGGGCATGCCTGTAGCCTGCAAAACCTGTATACCCACATCGCGTTGTTTTACACCATAGCTTATACGGCCACTGTTTTTAAACTCATCTTCTACATAAGTAGAAAGCAAAACGCTGTTGGCAAGGAATTTCTTTTCATACAATTGTGTACGTATCATCCATTCGGGAGAATGTGTATCAAAAGCTGCTGTCTCTGCCGTACTGTCTTCCAATACCTCGCCACTTTCGTTATCGCCAATAGCACCTGTTTTCTGATCTTGTTTGCCAGCTTTCCACACATAGGTTTCTGTACCAATTCTTGTATTCTTTACCCAATAAGATTCGTAAATGGGTTCGTTAACTGTTTTTTTGCGTTTCTTTTTACCCTTGCCAACCATAATGGTTTTCTTTCTATGGCCTACAATGCGTTTCAGGTAATAACCACCAGCGGGTTGTGGTGTGGCATTGCAGTGGATGCTAATGAATATATCACCTTTGGCATCATTGGCTATTTTAGCACGGTTGTGCAAGTCGTCACGTAAGTTAGTAGCGCCACCTGCACAAGCATCAGTGGTACGGGTGTATACCACTTTTACATCGGGGAAAGCCGTTTTAATGGCTTCACCCAACTTAAGCGCAATTTCCAGCGTAACATTTTTTTCCAGCGAGACCAATCCCTTGCAACCGGAATATTGAGCACCATGACCAGGATCTATTACCACTGTTTTAATAGCAACCAGTTTGCCTGATCTGCCATTGCCAGGATTATTATTTGTAGTAAATGCCGATAAAGAAAATAGTAACGCACTAATGCAAGTAAAAACAAAAATTTTTTTCATCACGCAATAAAAAACTTTTTATGGGTTTGATAATCTTCACATTATCTTATAGGGTGAAGCCTTATTTTTGCCTCAATTGTAATCATGAACAACAATTCCAAAGGTAACTCAAAATACATTGTAGCCATTGCCCTGGCGGTAATGTTTTGCAGTATAACGTTGTTCAGTGCTTCAAATTATCCTCCTTCACTAGTTTTTTACAGTCCTTTAACTTCTGCAGAAGATACAGTTCCAAAACCACCTGCAGCAAAAGATACTATACCACACCGCCCCGGAGATAGTACACTTGTAAAGGATAGTACCGGAAAAGTTATTCATAAAACTGATACCATCGACATTAAAGTTTCTAAAGATTCGCTGGATGCGCCGGTTTCTTACCAGGCTTCCGACTCTATGGTGATGGATGTGCCGCAAAAAAAGATATGGTTGTACAATGAGGCCAAGGTAAATTATAAAGACATCAAGCTGGATGCTGGTATCATCAACCTCGACCAGGGCAACCAAAATGTGTATGGCTATTATTTTTTGGATACAGCTGGCAAAAGGGTAGGCATCCCCAAGTTTGTACAGGGCGAGAACAATATGATTTCTGATAGCATGGCCTTTAATTTTAAATCTCAAAAAGGCATTACTGCTAACAGTTATACCAACCAGGAGGAAATGTTTGTGCATGCAGAAAAGATGAAAAAGTTTTCACCTAATGAATATTATGCATTGCGCGGCACTTTTACTACATGCGATTTGGATACACCTCACTTTGCTTTCCGTGTCAAAAAAATGAAACTGGTAAACCAAAAGCTGGCAGTAACAGGTCCCATACACCCCGAGTTTGAAGGAGTTCCCATTCCTTTTTACCTGCCTTTTGGTTTTTTCCCTTTATCTACCGGCAGGCATTCTGGTTTGCTGGCTCCACAGTTTACAGCGAACGATCAGTTTGGTATAGGTTTAGAAAATGGCGGTTACTATAAAGTATTAAACGATTATTTTGACGTGATGCTGCGCGGCGATATTTACTCATACGGAGGTTATCGCATTAATGTAACGCCCACCTATAGGGTCAGGTACAGGTACCAGGGTTCGCTAACTTTTAGTTATCAGAACACCCGTATACTTAGCAATTTTGGTACAAAAGAATTTACTTCTAATAAAAGTTTTAACCTAACCTGGAGCCATAGCGTAGACAGTAAAGCAAGACCAGGGCAGTCTTTTTCTGCCAGTGTAAACGCAGGTTCTACCAAATACAATCAATACCTTACTACCAACCCTACACGCAGTTATCAAAACCAGTTGAGTTCTTCCATTGCCTATTCAAAAAACTGGAACAATAAATATAATCTTACTGTAACGGCCAACCATAACCAGAACAACAACAGCGGACTTATCAATTTTAACCTACCTACAGTTGGCTTTACCGTAAATACTTTATACCCCTTACAGAAAAAAGAACTGGTAGGCACACCCAAATGGTGGGAGAAGCTGGGTATTGGGCTTAATACCAATATTGCCAACCAGGCATCTATTTACGATTCGCTGTTTAGTTTTAAACGTTTGCTGGATACTACGCAATGGGGTGCACAACATAGCATACCTATTAGTATTGCATTGCCGGCATTAGGCCCATTCCAGATAGCACCCGGTGTTTCTTACCGTGAAAACTGGTATTCAAGAAGAATAGAACGTCGCTTTAATAAAACTGCAGATAGTCTTGAAAACATCGTGAACCACGGTTTCTATCGCTCAGAAGATGTGTCTTTCAGTATTGGTTTGAATACTGCTTTATTTGGCATGCATGAATTTGGAAAGACAAGTCATATAGCAGCCATCCGGCACGTTGTACGTCCTACTGTTAGTGCAAGTTATAATCCTGGTCTTGCAAAGAATGATTATTATCAACCTGATATTGATAATAAAGGAACAAAGTCGCCAACTTATCTCTCTTATTATGATGGCAGCATTTACGGATCGCTTACACGCCAGAAATTTGGTGGACTTAGTTTTGGTTTAGATAATAACCTGGAGATGAAAGTGCGTTCTAAAAAAGATACCACCGATGGGGGTATGAAAAAAGTAAAACTGATTGATGGCTTTGGCTTTAATGGCAGTTATAATTTTATGGCTGATTCTTTCAAGCTTTCCAATATGTCGCTCTATTTGCGCAGCACACTGTTTGAGAAAATAAATATCACAGCAGGAGCTAACCTGGATCCTTATCAACGTGATACACTTGGAAGACCGGTAAACGCATTGGCATGGAGTGGCTTAAACGGGCAAAAAATAAGTCTTGGTAGAATAACATCGGGCAATGTGGCTGTATCAACTTCGTTTAAAAGTAAGCCCAAGGATAAGAAGCTGGATTCAGCGCAAAACTCTGCATTCTCCAATGCACAAAACAATCAAAGACCGCTTACGCTGGAAGAGCAACAGGCTCAGCTAACATATATACGCAACAACCCTGCTGAGTTTGCAGACTTTAATATTGACTGGTCTGTTAACCTTTCTTACTCGCTCAATTTTACGCGGACGCTTACCACAGATCTGAAGAGTTACCAAACCATTATTAATTCTAACGTAAATGTAAGCGGCGATTTTAATCTTACCCCTCAATGGAAAGTTGGCATGAGCACCTACTACGATTTTAATGGATCGGGGTTACAAAACGTAAGCGCTTTTATATCGCGCAACCTGCATTGTTGGCAAATGTCCATCAATGTATACTCGGGCACTACCAAAGGATTTAATATTACCATCAGCCCCAAAGCAGGCTTATTGAGAGACCTGAAAATTAACCGGTCAAGGTATTTCTATAATGGAGCGTACTAATAAATGTGAAAATGTGATGAATGTGATAAATGTGAAAATGAGAGATGCCTGATGTCCGATTTGTGTATGTTATGGCAGGTTTGTCATCAGGCACAAAGCTCACAACCAATAACTTTTTTAACTCCCACTAGCTACTCGCTATTCACCACTTACTTATCGTTTGCGACATAGTAATCACTCATTATTTGAAACAATCTTGCTTTCAGGCTTTCAACGGTATCATCTTCTTTAATAGCTATTGCTGGAAGGAAATGCATTTTCATGCGATGAGGAAACAGTGAGAATACCGGCTTCTCCGGCATTACTTTACGGCTGTTGAAAATAAGAGCAGGTAATAATGATTTGCGGGTAGCAATTGCTAATCTGAATGCGCCATCGTGAAATGATTTTAAAGGCTCATCAGTTCTGTTACGCGTGCCTTCAGGATAAATGCACATGTGCAGCCCCATGTTTAAAATGTTTTTCATGCTGGTAAAGCTTTCTCGGCGACTGGCTTCGCTTTTGCGGTCTACTAATACGCTGCCCATTTTATACAACATGCCAAACACCGGTGTCTTTGCAAGTTCTGCCTTTGCGATGGTTTTATTGCCGCCGGGTATACCAGGAGAAGAAACCGGCACATCTATAAACGCATTGTGGTTGCACAGTACAATATAATTTTGTCCTTTAATAAAATTTTCTTTGCCGCGTATGGTTACAGGGCATCCAATTAAAGGCATATAGATCCCCATCCATATACGCGAAGCTGCAATAAAATTGATGGTGCGTTTAGGTTCTTTGCGACGAGAGATAATAATAAACGGAATCATAAAGAGCAACATCGTAACTACAAACCAAATTAATCCCCATGTTGCCCAGATGCGACCAAAAATTGCTTTCATGATATCAAAAGTAAAATCGTGAGACGAGAAACGTCAGGCGTGAACGAATCCAAATTACTAATTATTAATTACTAATTTCTAATTAATTAAAGTTTCCAATCAATAGGATCAATTCCATTGCTTACCAGGTATTGATTGGCTTTCGAGAAATGTTTGCAACCAAAGAAACCATTGTAAGCAGATAAAGGAGAAGGGTGTGCTGCTTTTAAAATATGATGCTTTGTTTCGTCTATGAGTACCTGCTTTTCCTGTGCAAACTTGCCCCAAAGCAGGAATACGACGTTTTCTTTTTGATCAGAGATTTTTTTTATTACGGCATTGGTAAACTCTGCCCATCCACATTTTGCATGACTCATGGGCTCATTTGCACGTACAGTAAGCGATGCGTTTAACAACAGCATTCCTTGTTCTGCCCAATAAGTAAGGTTGCCATTTGCTGGTATCGGTACTCCGATATCATCATGCAATTCTTTAAAAATATTTACCAAAGAAGGTGGCGCTGGTACACCATCTGGCACAGAAAAAGATAAACCATGTGCTTGCCCTTTGCCATGATAAGGGTCCTGGCCCAGCAACACTACTTTTACTTTATCGAAAGGCGTTGTATTAAAAGCATTAAAAATGAGAGAACCTGGAGGATAAATAATTTTCCCGGCCATTTTTTCTGTGCGCAAAAAAGTAACAATTTGCAGGAAATAAGGCCTGGTAAACTCGTTTTTCAGAATTTCTTTCCAACCTTCTTCAATTTTTACATCCATGCAACAAATATATAGCTAAACGAGATTTTACAATTAATGGCAATTCCTTTTGTCCGCCTCGTTGTTTTTTCGTTATTTTGCGCCCCTAACGGCCCGGTAGCTCAGTTGAATAGAGCAACTGCCTTCTAAGCAGTAGGTCATTGGTTTGAATCCAATCCGGGTCACTAAAACGGACATCAAAAAATTTCACAATCCAGCAAAACACTTGATTTTGCTGGATTTTTTGTTTTTGGGGATGTCAAAAAGCGTCAAATAATATCATTATTCTGGTGAGCAATCCGGTGAGCAGAAAAATATCGGCAAAATCTGCTCACCGGATCGAGCTCAAACCCGCGCCCAGCCTGCGTTTCAATAATGGAATTTTAACCAAAATCAGGTTTGAATCCTGCCTAATTTTGCTTCAGTTTCATCGATGTGAGTGAACCGGAATTTTTAAATTTTTAAAAAGTGAAAAATGGAGACGAAACACAGTTTTGCGATCCTGTCCTTTATCAGGAAAAGGAATAGTAAGGATACGGAGGCGCCGGTGTATTTGCGGATTACAATTGAATCTAAGCGTGTAGAAATTTCAACGAAAACAATTGTCCCGGCGATAAAATGGGTGCCAGGCAAAGGTAGGGTAGCCGGAACGAGTGACGAAGTAAAGCGACTCAATGCCTCAATTGTGACTTTTGAACATCGCGTACGAGAAATCTATAACCGATTTATTGAACAAGGAAAATTGGTTACAGCTGAAAGCATCAGGAACGAATTATTTGGCCTGGACCATAAACAACATTTGTTGTTGCAGGAGTTTAAAATAAAGCTTAAAAAATTAGAAGAAAGTATTGGATGCGGTTACGCGATAGGCACTGTAAAAAATTGGCGGGTTACTGCCGGTCATCTGGAAGAATTCATAAAAAAGCAATACAAAGTACATGATATTGCCTTTAAAAAACTCAAGTTAAAGTTTCTTACTGATTTTGACTTCTATGCAAGAACAAAATGGGGATGTGGCAACAATGCTGCATTAAAACACATTACACGTATTCGACAGGTGGTGCGCATCGCGCTTAGTAATGATTGGTTGGTAAAAGATCCGTTTATGAGTTTTTCGGGAAAAACTACGAAGACAAACAGGACGTTCTTAACGGCGCATGAATTAAAGCTGATTGAAACTAAAGAGATAAGTATTGAACGGCTTGGAAGAGTGAGAGATGTCCTTGTATTTTGTTGTTATACAGGACTCGCACACGTAGATGTCGGAAATCTCACAATTAATAACATAGTAGTGGGTATAGATGGAAAAAAATGGATCAATACTTTTAGGGGAAAAACAAATGAAAAATACAACATTCCATTATTATCAGGAGCATTGGCAATTTTGAGAAAGTACCAGGCCCATCCAAACAACAATTCCCGAAATCTTCTTCCGGTTATCAGCAATATTAAAACAAACGCCTACCTAAAAGAAGGGAGGAGCTACGCCCATGCTGCCAAAAAAAGGATGCAATGGTATATCGATACCGTCTGCAAAATGACCCAGCATTCGTTGCCTGTCTAATGGGATGATCATCATTTTCCGATCAAAGATTTCATCACTTAAAAAACCGCTTTGTCCTATTGCATTGTACCCGTAAGCGATCGGCAACTCAATAGATACAATTTTTACTTCCAGTACATCCCCCGGTTCGGCCTCTTCAATATAGATAGGCCCAGTAAGTACATGTCCGCCAGGGCCGCGATCTTTTACGGATTGAACTTGCTTTAGTTCCTTTTCTACCTGGTCAGCCGGAAGCCCGGCAGCTTGTAAACGTTCCGGGTTGGAAGTAATGAGTGTATGCACTTTTACAAAATCACCGGAATGAATCTTTAAGGCAGGAGGTGTTTCTGACCAATAGTTGCCCCACACAACCGTCGAGTCTGTTGCTTCCAAAACATACGCATTATTGACTGTGCCTAATTTTTGGGCGTAAAGATGAGTTGTTGCTATTTGGAAAAAACATACAACGATTATAAAAACAAGGACCTGTTTCATTGCACCAGCGATTTTTACTATTTTTTCTATGTTTCACTAATATAGGTGATTTCGTTGTGGCTTTTGGCTAACCAGAAAATTATTCTGGTGTAATATAAATACACTTCAATAGGTTGTCCGCCATTTGGGGAAGATTATCGGCTGACGCCGACGCTTATAGTGTTCAAAAAAAATGAAAGCAACGGCCAAAGAAATCGGTCTGCGCAAAATCCTGGGCGCTTCCACGGCTACACTTGCAGCGCTTTTGATGGGTATTTTTACTGACAGGTATTGGCGCACTCATCACTAATATTAAACCCTGTTGGGTATAAAAATGAAGGACTTGTTAGCAATATACCCTATTGGGTATAAAAAATGACAATCAAAAACAGTGTTACACGCCAAGCAGTACAATTTTTCAGTAGCTTCCCTTCCTGTAAAGCGAACCAAAATAAACGAAATGAATTACGACGGCATTCAATTAAAAGTAAACGAAGCAATCCATCATCTTGAGTTGGAAATCGAGGGGCATACCGCCTTTATTGACTATAAACTGCTGAAGGAAAAACTTTTTCTAATACACACTGAAGTACCCAGGGAATTGGAAGGCAAAGGAGTGGGTACAGCGATCATAAGTAAGGCCTTGCAATATGCAAAGGACAATGGGTATACCATCGTTCCTATTTGCCCTTTTGTTCAAGCGTATCTTAAGAAGCACCCGGAATGGAAAGAGATTGTTTCGCCGGATGCAGACCGGTTTATTCATGCACCTGGAAATTAATGATGGTAATAACTGTATATCTCATGCACTTCTTTATCATCAAGCGTAATGTAAAATGCTCAATCATGAAGCTATGCTACGGGTTATTGTTTTTACCAATTGTTTTTTCCTGCAGTAAAAGCAGCGATTCAAGCTACAAGGGATTGCAAAGCAAAGAAACTACTGATTATACGGGTAATATAGTGCGTTTCTCTTACAGCTATGATGCACAAGGGCGCATTACCAGTATTACGCAACAAAAAAATAACGGGCAGCCGACCCTTTCTCTTACTGTCAATTACCAGGGCAATGAAGCTGTCTTACTAAGTTTTCCGGATACAGACCCTGCTTATGTACAAAAAAAGCAAGTGCGTTACACACTGGATGCAACTGGTTTGCCACTGCAAAGAATTGAATTTACGCAACTGACTGCAAAGCTTGTCCCGGTAAACCCATCCCAGGAATTTAGAAACGATACAATAATGTATGAATATGACGCTTCGGGTATGCTGGCAAAGACGACGCGTAGCCGCAGGGATTCTGTTTGGGTGGAAACCAATTATACCATCATCCGGCAATTTAGCTCCAGAGCCACTTATTCAAATAGCAATGGCAATCTGCAGTTATATGATGAATATGTCACTTATCCCATTGTGACCATGCAGGGAGGGATGACCACCGTTTCAGGCGGAAGTTCCGCCTACCACCAGGTGTACCAGTATACAAAAGCGTTTCCCAATAAAACAGATTTCAACAATGCGTTTGTGTTGAACGAGATCAAGGCTTCCTATGAACCCTTGTTGAATAGCCACTATAAAAATATGCCTGATAAAGTAATCTCAGACAATACAGACAAGGACATGAATGGTGTTACCATCTTCAAAGGCATAGATACCATCAATATGGATAGATTATACAACGAAAACGGTCTTCTATCCTCCGTGCGCATTCCACCCGGGCATACCCAGGATACATTGGTGCGTTATTTTTACCACAATTAATACTTGCACTTCTCAGTAGTGTTGGCGTTCTTTATGAGCTTGTTGCGCATTGTTTGCAAATACGCAGCAGGAAGCATATGGTATTTTTCCCTGAATGTTCATCTCCCTGGCCTTGAAGAAAAGATAACGCCTATGCCCTGCCGGGGAATATAAGTGGGGCGGAGGTCAGCTTTTTTACAGCAAACGATCTGCAGAAAGCATTCGGCTTCGATAAAAAGTAACAATATATGCCGGAAAAGAAGAGGTGGATACTAAAAACTTACTATCTACTTTCCAATACCGTTTTAAAATTACGTGCCCATTGGCACAAGGAGTTTGTGCATTAACCGAATATGTAGCAACTGTCGGTTTTTAATCATTTTCAATTGTCTGTTCGAAAGGGCGAGGCTGGTAAACCTTCTTTGTTGTATAGATTGGGATTGACCGGGTTGTCTGCCCATGCATAACGGACATATTGCGGGTTGGTGATTTCATCGCTCCACACTATTACTTTATTGCCTTCAATTTTTGCTTTTGCCCATACAAATTTTTTATCTGCACCTGCAATGGCAAATTCACTCAGCGCTTCTTCGTCATTGGTGATTAATCCACTACCGGTATGCGTAAACGAAATGCTTATTTCTTTTCCTTCGATGCTGGCGGATTGAAACAGGGGTCCGGAAAATGCTACTGCTCTATCGCCATAAGCAAGGTTTTCCGCAGCTAAGGCCAACCTGTCGCCCACTTCTTTTTTCCGATCGGGATGAATATCGTTCCATTCACCCAAATCAATGGCTACCGCCATGCCAGTGTTAGGCGTAGCCAGTGATTTTAATTGCGCTTCACGAAAGAGTGCCCACTGGCTTTCAACTGGCTGGTAATTCATATCCATGAAACCGGGCAACTGCACATATAGAAAAGGCGCATTAGGCGCATCCCATTTGAGCCGCCAGTCAGACACCATGGCGTTTTGCAGTTGGGCATATTCCGCTGCTTTGCCTGTATTGGATTCACCCTGGTACCACAGAAATCCTTTGATGGCATAGTTTACTAGTGGTGCTATCATACTGTTGTATAAACCTGTCGGTTGATTTTGTGCGGCAATGCCAGCTCCACCACCGCCAAAACCTCTATTGGGGCGATTTACTTGTCCCACTTTATATTGCCAATAGCCTTTCAGGTCCACGGTGTCATTACCTGCTATCAACTGGTATGGTTTGTCTGGCACAAAGCCGCCTTTTCCTGCATTGTTGGTAACACGAATCACCAACAAATTTTTTCCCGGCTTCAATACCCCCATAGGAACAGGGTATCTCCTTTGCGGGTACATATAGCCGGTAGTTCCTACCTGGGTGCCATTAATGTAAAGCACATCTGCATCCACGATGCGGCCTAAAAACACTTTTGCATTGCCGTTAGCCATGCTGGCCGGTATGTCAATTTCACGTCGAAACCATACGACGCCATCCAAATCTTTTATGCCCTGGTCTTCCCAATAGCCAGGTATATTCATGGTGCGCCAACCCTTAGGGGTATAGCTTGTACTGAACCAGTTTTCAGTCATACCCTTATCCTGCGGCTTTGGGATGCTACCTGTAAACCCTTTTCTGCTTAGGCCATTAATGTATGCTGTATCCTTATTTTTTTGCACGGTGCTTAATATGGCAGGAAAATCTTTGAAACCATCTTCGCTCATCCAGGCTTCTATTGGTGTGCCGCCCCAACTTGCATTGATCAGCCCGATAGGGACGTGGTATTTTTCGTAAATATCTTTGGCAAAGAAATACGCTACAGCAGAAAATTCACCAATATTATTTTGGTTAGCACATTTCCAATAACCGCCTGGCAAATCATCCTGGGGTGCTTGCATATTGGTAATATTGGGCACCCAGAAATGACGTATTTGCGGATAATTGGCATTGGCAACTTCATTAGCGTAGCGTACTGCATGCAGTGACATTTGGTGAACCATGTTAGACTGCCCGCTGCAAAGCCATACATCACCCACCAGTATTTCTTTCAGCACAATATGATTGCTGGCGTCAATGTTCATGGTATAAGGACCACCTGCTTTTATGGGGGCCATCTTCAGTATCCATTTTCCATCTGCACCTGTTTTGGCACGATACGTTTTGCCATTAAATTTTACGCTGACTTTTTCTCCGGCTTTGGCCCAGCCCCAGACATGTATACTTGCATCGCGCTGCAATACCATGCTATCCCTTATTAGCTGTGGAAGTTTTACCTGGGCCATCCCTGCATAATAGCCAATGCAGTTGATAATAAATAATACGATTGTTTTTTTCATAATAGCTGTAATAAATGTAGTATGCAAGTATATTATTGCGCCGTTTTAATAACGCTGTAAAAAGCGGGCTTCGGTTTGAATTGCCGGTTAAACAACAATGGATAATTCGTTCGTCCGCGCACTGGAAAATCATTGAGCCATGATTGACCGTCATTGACGCCCCAGAAAGTCACGCGGCTGATATTTTTTTTGTATTTCACCAACAGGCGAAAAAGGCTTTCATAAGCAGTGCTTAGTTGGGTTTGTACAGCATCGGGCACCCCCTCCGTGTATGGATTGTTGCTGTTGTCGCCCGAGCTGGTTTGGTTGACGTCTGCCGTAACAGCTCCGGCATTGCGTAGTACACTTAGGTCAAGTTCTGTAAACATCACTTCAATGCCCAATGCGGAAAATTCTTGTATACTTTGTTCAATATCCTTCAACGGAAGATCATAAGCACGCCAATGCCCTTGTATGCCAACACCATCTATTCTTACGCCAGCTGCCTGTATTTTTTTGATGAGCGCAATAGCGCCGGCTCTTTTCTTTGGTTGCTCAATGTTATAATCGTTGTAATAGAGTTTGCTGTGTGGCGCCGCCTGCTGGGCCAGTCTGAATGCTTCCACCACAAAATCATCTCCCAGGTTTTGCTGAAATATGGATTTGCGCATGCTGCCATCTTCATTCAAAGCTTCGTTTACCACATCCCATGAATATACCTTGCCATCATAACGGGCAGCCACAGTGGCAATATGGTTGGTCATATAAAGGCGCACAGAGTCCGGGCTTTTTATACGCCGCATAAACATCGGCAATTGGCTATGCCAGATAAGTGTGTGGGCATTAATTTGAAGATGGTTCTTTTCGCCATACGCCACCAGTTTATCCGCCAGGTCAAAATTGTATTGATCCCATCCCGGGTGAATGATGGCCGCTTTCATGCTATTTTCCGGGGTTACCGTATTGAACTGCTGCGGGATGAGCATTGCAGCGGCAGCATCTTTTTCTTCTATTTGCCTTGTGTTCATAGCGGTGCCAATCTTAAAATCATTTTTAAAAGCATCTTTTAATGAAGGTATAGTAGAAAGAGCGCCTGTTTTCTTACTTGCAGTGCAACCTGCTATTGACAAAGCCGCCAGGGACAGTATAAGGGTTAACTTTTGTAGCATATTATTGATAGCTTTTTTTGTCCAAATTATTTCACCCGAAACCAGTCAAAATCAACATACCCGCCCGTTTGCAAAGTGGCATAGTTAAAAAGACAAAATTTGTTTCCGGTAAAAATTTTCAGGCTAAACTTCATCGTTAATTCATTTCCTGTTTTGCTGAAAGTTTTATTGTCTGTGCTGTATTGAAAATCTGCTTTTTTGCTTGCATTCGAGGCGTTGGTGCGCAGGTAAACAGTGGAAGCGTTTATGGGTACGGAATCCAATACAGCCCCGTTGTTTACCATAATTATATATTTCTTTCCATTGGTTTGCTTTACTGCAATATAGGCGTACGGATCCTGTAGTACGCAAATCCCCGAGATATCCCCATCTTTCATATGGGATACATCCATTTTTGTAGTAGCTGTAGTAGGCGTCAACTGATCATATTTTGCAAATGGCCTTTGGGTAAGCGTATTCCTGGCTTTGGTGATGCTATCCACTACTTTGCCTGTTGTCAGTCGCAACCAGCCTTTCTTTTTTACGAGTGACCAGTTCTCAGGATCCGGGTTATGGTTCCAGCCCCATTGCATGCCTAGTGCATTGCTATCAAATTCATCTGAAGTGGGAAAATCCTTTATGGGATATGTTTTTTCCATAGCTGGTTTCTTATAGGTAATTACACCTCTGCCGTTTTCACCCACCATTGGCCAGCCATCTAACCACGTAACAGGCTGCAGTGAGGGGAATCGCCCAAAAGGGCCGCTGTCCACAAACAGGATGGTCCACCAGTCACCTTTTTGTGTTTGTATTAAAGCACCCTGGTGTATGCCAAATGTAACACCGTGATTGGTGTCGCTTATGAGCACTTTCTGCTCATAAGGGCCGTAGATATTTTTAGAGCGCAAAGCCACCTGTATGCCACTTACGCCTCCATAGGTACTATACAGGTAATAATAGCCGTTTATTTTATATACATGTGTTCCTTCCAGGCCGCCGCGTATATTTCCCTTAAATACCAGCGAGTCTTTATCAATAGCAACAAGATTTGAATCCACTTCTGTTATAGAGATTTTTCCGTAACCCTGAGCCACGTAAATTCTTCCGTCGTCATCATAAAACAAACCCGGATCATAAAACCCTTTGGGCAAGTGTGTAATTTGCCATGGCCCCTCTGCTTTATCAGATGTACAAGTAAACCCTCCTTCATTGAGTGTAATAAATAAAAGCCTGAATTTGCCATTGTGATATTTTATGCTGGTAGCCCATTGTCCATGTCCATACCGGTTGCAACTGTCAAGATCGTAACATTTGCCAAAGTCAAAACGCGGCACCGCATTGCTGCAATATTCCCAATTTACCAGGTCGTGCGACTGTAGGATAGTTACTCCCGGAAATACAAACATGGTGGTGGTTACCATATAATAGGTATCGCCAACGCGTATTACATCCGGGTCTGGAAAATCTGCAGGTATAACCGGATTGGTATAAGTGCCATTCCCATTATCGCTGTGAATGTTTTGTGCTGTTGCAGAAAATAAACTAATAACAAGGCATATTATAATAACACCGCGTTTTGTTAGCGTATTCATAGATAAATCATTATTGGCAGGTTATGCTTATACTATCTTCTTCGTTTCATGTCATTGGCAATTATTTCATTCAGGTTGTTTACTGGTCTTTCCAATTCATAGGGTATAGGCATGCGGCTAAATTGCTGGAAATACAGCAGGCAGGCATCTTTCCACAATACCGCATTGGTGGCCTGGCTGCGCAATTTGAGTTGTATGTCCTCAAATCTTTCTTTGTCTACATAAGGCTGAACTTTATCCCATATTTTTTGAAACTGCCTCACCTGTTGCACTCCTTTGTCATAATGAAAAGCAATTTCATCCCATAAACTGCGGCCACTTTTCATGGTATAATTCCAGGGCAAATGATGAAACCATAACAGAAGATTTTCGGGGCAATTGGCCGGATCATTAAACTGTGCATCCAATGGCTCGTGGTATTGGCTCACTGCATTACTACCCGTTTGGGTTCGGTTGAAACCAACACCGTTGGAATCTGCCTGGTGATAATAAGGCGGAGTCCAGTCTGCCCGCACTTTTGCAGGAGCCCACCATGGACCAGGTCCGTAATGTTCGTTTGCAGACATGATATGATGAAACCCAAGCGGCATCATATAATTTACAGCAGCTTCGCGGCTATCAAGCATCATTTGCTTTACCGGCAATAAGAAATTTTTATTCCATTCGGCGGCATAGTCTGCGGGTTTGTTTGCTTGCAGAACGCTGTCAAAAAAAGTCAGGCGCAGCCATTCATCGGCAATTGCTTCACTTTTTAGTTGATTGTTCCATGCCAGCCTTCCAAATGCATACCAGTTTGCCTGCGCAAAATAGTGGCCGCACCAGTTGGTATCCAGTCCAATATTGGCAACACCGGCAATGGCTGTATATTTTTGCGGAAATAGGCTGCCGTCTGTGCAGCGGGCAACAGTACTGCCCGGGCCTTGCTGGTAGGTGTCACTTTGCAGGCATTCTTCCCACATGGTAGACAGAAATACAAGATGAGTGCTGTGCCCAAGGTATTCCTGTGTTATCTGAAATTCAGGCACCACAGCTGTTTTTTTCATGGCACCGAAAAGAGGGCTGAAAGGTTCTCTCGGCTGAAAATCAACAGGACCATTCTTTACTTGTATTATTACGTTATCCCGAAACTGTCCGTCTATCGGTACAAATTCAGTATAAGCTTGTTTTGCCCTGTCTTTATCATTAGAGGCATATACAAAAGCACGCCACATTACTATACCATGATAGGGCTTCAGTGCATCTGCCAGCATATTGGCGCCGTCCGCATGTGTACGCCCAAAATCCTGCGGACCGGGCTGGCCTTCGCTGTTTGCTTTCACGAGGAAGCCGCCGAAGTCCGGTATTTGCGTATAAATTGCTTTTACTTTTTCTTTCCACCATCTTATTACAGATGTATCCAATGGGTCTGAGGTTGTAAGGCCGCCGGTTATTTTTGGAGAGGAAAAATTTACAGACAAATAGGTTTTGATGCCATAAGGGCGCAACATGCCTGCAATGATTTTTACTTTATTAAGATAGGCGGCAGATAAAATGGCAGGGGAGGCGTTTACATTGTTTAATACCGAACCGTTGATACCTATTGAAGCGTTGGCCCGGGCATACGCTATCCAGCGTTCTTTATCATTTTCTGTAATCACAAAAGCACTGTCTTTGCGCCAGAAAATAGACTGGCCCGCATAACCACGCTCTACTGATCCATTCAGGTTGTCCCAATGATTAAGTATGCGCAGGTTATAAGATGGGTTAGAAATGATTGCTGCCTGTGCATCTGCATGACCGGTTTGCTGCCGCCGCAATAGTTCAAATACGCCATATAAAATGCCCGCATCGTTATTTGCCTGCACTGCACCTTGCATTAGCCTGAACCCATCTGGTTTTAGTGCTTTGTCTTTCTTAAGTAAAAGCTTAATGATAGCGCCAGCTTTTCCCTGCCAACCCTGTTGCAATTCTTTTATGGCAATCTCCAGCGTAGGTGACTTGGCCGAACAAATTACGGTTACTGCATTAGGCGTTTTCCTGGATAGCCATAGATCGTGTCCGTTTTCGGCTTGTATAAATAATACAGCGCAAGTGCATACCAGGCTTAAGTATATTTTTTTTATTTGCATTCCCATTCATTTTCTATTTACAATGACTCAAACTGAATCATCAATTAATATCAGGTACAGCGGGTTTTATTATTTGATACTTGCCACTAAGGTGCATCAGGCTGAAGAGATACAACAATCCATCATAATACGGATCAAAATACCCGTCTTCATATGGCTCCAGTTTGGCATTCCAGAGTGCATGTACAAAATCGAAACTATTTTTTTCTTTGCTGATAAGCGATGTGGATGCGGCTGTTGCCACCAGGCCCAACGAATGCCTCAGTCTTTTAAAACCACCGGCACCAAGAATAAAAGAAGGGGTTGAGCCATCTACATTAAATTGATCAGGAAAGCTATCAATACCTTTTGATCGTAAAAAAACTTGCAATCGGCGTGCATAGTCTTCCTGCCAGGTTTTGTCCTTTCCAAACCAGGCATAATCCATGGTAATATTCATTGGCACACGCCATGAATCGTACCTAAAAGCACCTGAGCCCCACCGTGAGTCGCGGGGTTGCCCGCTGAATTCTGCATAATCAGCATTTAATGCAGTAAGCGGGTTGCAGGCCCGGTGCAGGAACACCCTGGATGTATCTGCGCAGTCTTTATAAAATTGTTCGTGCCCGTCTTTTGCATACATAGCCCATATTTCCATAAAGGCAGGCAGGTGATAAGATGGATCAGTCCAGTTATAACCCATACCTTCCGGTACAAAACTTATTTGTTTGTGTTCGGTGTTGATGAGGTTGTATATGTTGCCAGTTCCGTCCTTTTTCCACATGGCATCCAGTATTTTTCTTGCTTCTTTGTAATAGTTGATGCCTGTATTATTACCCCATTTGTTGGCTGCAAACAATAAGGAAGTGATATAATACAATTCTCCATCAGATGCAGAGCCTTCGGAATTTTTTTTCAGTGTTTGGGTATTGATGCTCCAGGCAAAATAAGCGGCACGCGGTCCGTCTTGATGCTGAAGATATTTTACAGACCAACGCCATATGCGATCGAAAACCTCTTTTTTATTTAGCTGTACAGCTATCATCATACCATAAGAGAGGCCTTCTGTTCTGGCATCATGATTTTTTAAATCAGACACATAGGCCATGGAATCTCCTACTTCAAAATATACCCGGTGCGGACCTTCAAATACATCATAATAGGCTTTGTTTACTTTGTTGTTGATATCGCTCTCGCTATAACCTGCTTCCAGGAAAACGTTGCGGTATTTGCCAGCATTAATACCGGCCCCTGCGACATTTTTTTGTGATTTTGATTTTTTTTGCGCTTTAAGCGAATACTGCGAAACAAATGCAATAAGGACGATGGCAAATAATCTTTTCTTCATGCAAGCCGTTTTTAAATTGTGTTAGCATTTTTTAAGAAACGGATATTTTTAATAAATACCTGGTTATTGCTGCCAACAGGAAATTTTATGAATACGTCATGATGCCCCTTAAAGCTTTTAATGCTTTTTGAAAATGTTTTCCAGTTGTTTTTTCCACCCGTGGAACCTATGGGAATTGTCGCAATCAATTTTCCTTCTTTTAAATCATCCAGCCATATTTCAAATGCGCCTTTCCCTGCTGATGCCGCGGTTATTTGAACACTGCCGGCTGTATAAGATCCAGTTTCTACACCAGCAATCATCAACCACCCGCCATTTGATGAACTATTGGTAACTATGTCTGCATCGTCCTGATGAATAGTCTTAATGCCAAAGTAATTATTATAGCCGGCTGCATGAAGTTCAGAAAAAGCATCTTTACAGGTAAAAAAATCAAAATCGGCCATTTCCCCTTCTGCAAATAATCCTATACTGGTACCCACCCACGAATTATAATTTGGCTGCACTTTGTCGAGTATTGCTGCACTAATGGCTTTACCTACCGGAATCCATTTTTTTCCATTGCTACTGCACCAGGCTGTCAGCAAATGCCGCTTTCTTTCCAGTTTCAACCATACCGTATTGCCGAATTCATTTTTTATGCTCTGACTATTGCTGTCAAGGGTGAAAATTATTTTTTTACCATTATCAAATCCGCTGCACAGGGTTACCGTTACCGCCTGGTTGCCATTTGTCAGGTAAATACCAGCTTTTGAAGTCTTGTCAATAGTATTCAGATCTACTTTAGTCAACACTGTGTAATAATGATCTGTTTCTTTTTGTAGCAAATGTACCCGGTTACTGTCAGGTAAAAGGCGCAGCCAGCCTTTCCTGTTTGTTAAAGAATAAGAGGCTGCTGCTTTTCGGTTCATAAAATGCCATTGCAAGCCTAGTTGTGCTTTATCAAATTCATCGCCCTGTACGCTTCTCCATAGAATACCAGCCTGTGGTAAATCGGGTTTAATAATCGGCTGGGAAGTTGGGGCCATGCCCCATGGCCGATCTCCTTCCCAAATGACAGGGTACAAGGAAGTTTGCCGGCCCGTTCCATGCCAATCGTCGCTTCCGTATTTTTCATAACTCTGGCCCAGCGTCCACCATGTTCCATCCGATAATTGAACAGGGGCTGCAATATGATTGGGGCGCCGAAAGCCGGCATCCAGATCGGTGACAGGTTTAAAAAATTCGCCCAGGCGTTCCCATTGTGTAGAATCGCTGGTTAGTTTTTTTGTTCTTAATACATATTGACCTCCTGACACATCGCCTGCGGGGTAATAATAATAGTAGCCGTTTCGTTTGCCCATTACCGGACCTTCCGCCCAACTGTATTGCAAATGGGCATTTATCCAGTCAAGGTTAATAACGGTGTCCGTCAGTTGACCATCGTGGCCAAGTGCCTGCAGTCTATTTATTTTTTGACCGTTTTTTATAACCATGTAAGGTTTGCCATCATCATCTACAAAAATTGAATTGTCGTAACCCAGCGGCCCTGTAATAGCGTTTTCTTTTACTTTAACTGCATCTGTCCATGGGCCAAAAGGAGCATTCGCTTTGCAAAACCATTGACCGCCCGAAGAGAAATAGATCCAATAAGAACCATAGAAGTAGGTAATGGCCCCTTGCCAGATTCCGCCGGAGGGTTTGTCTGAAACCCATCCGACTGCTTTGGAAGAAGGTACTACCCGGGCAATCACTTGCCAGTGTACAAGATCTTTTGAGTGATAAATGGGCAGGTAAGGATTAAAATGAAACGATGAGCCGCAATGGTAAAAATCGTCGCCCACTTTTAATAAGGTAGGGTCAGGATGATCGCCGGGCAGTACCGGATTTACATACGTATTTACCTGCTGGTAATTAGCAATCGCTTGGGCCGTAGAAGGCTGACTGAAAGCAGGACATAGGGCTATTAAAATAAGCCCCGATAATACAATGACTGAATGGTAAGGCAATTTCATTAGAAGGCAGCTGTTGCTTTAACAGGCTCAAATTCGCTATAACTGTTATTATTCAATAGCAGAATTTGGCAAAATGATGCACCAAATGTTTAAACGATACCCGGTAAGCCTTTTTTATTTCTTTTTATGGGCTGTTCTCATCTTTCCGGCATATTCTGAAGGAAGCATATTAAATTTTTGACGGAAGGATTTTGCAAAATAGTTGGAGGTGGAAAAGCCTACAGAATAAGCAACCTGTGCAATATTCATATCACTGCGGGCCAGCAATATGGCTGCTTTGTCAAGCTTAACCGAACGGATGTATTCTACCGGAGTTTCACCAGTTATTTCCAACAGCTTATTGTACAACGAACTCCGGCTCATACCCACATGCCTGCTAAGTTCTTCTACCGATAAATCCGGGTTGGAAAGATTTTCTTCCAGGTATAACATAATTCTTTGCAGCAATTCTTCATCTGCAGATTGTATTGCAATCTCCGGTGCCAGTGCTTTAATTTGTTTTTTGTAAGTAGTTTTTAAAGCGTCATTTAACACCAGCAGGTTATTAATTTTTGCCTGCAGCATTTCTACATGGAACGGCTTGGTGATATAATCGTTAGCACCTGTTTTTAACCCTGATAACTGATCGTTTTCACCGGTAATGGCAGTCAGCAGAATGATGGGTATATGACGGGTTCGTTTATCTGATTTTAGTTTTCTGCAAAGATCTGTTCCATTCATTTCGGGCATGCTTATATCGCTTACAATCAATTGGGGGTGATGTGCCAATGCCCGTTGCCAGCCTTCTTTTCCGTTGGCAGCCTCCAATACTTTGTAATGTAGTTGTAGTTTTTCTTTAAGGAAAGCCCTGAAATCTTCATTGTCTTCTACCAATAAAACAGCCGGGATAATAGCGTCGCTATTTTCATTGGACACTATTTCCTCCTGCTGCATGGCTATTTGCGTTGCTGCTGTTTCTTTATCTGTTGCGCCATTCAATGCAATCTGTTCTTTAATAGTGGGCATTGGTACGGGTACCAGCGGCAGCATAATGGTAAAACTGCTGCCTTTTTCGGGCTCACTTTCTACTTTTATAGTGCCTCCGTGCATTTCCACAAATTCTTTTGTAATGGTAAGGCCAATACCGCTTCCCTGGTTAAGAATGGAAGCATGTGTTGCATCCTGAAAAAACAGGGTAAATATTTTGTCTTTTTTATCGGAGGGTATGCCGATGCCGTTATCGGATATCTTGATGCTTATCCAAACCTTTGAGGTATCAGGTTGCTCCATTGCTTTGCTTAATTCCAGCAAAATTTGCCCACCGCTCTGGGTAAATTTAAAAGCATTGGAAAGAATGTTAAACAATATCCTTTCAATTTTATCATGGTCAAAATAAGCATGCAGTTTGTCTATCTTGCTGGTAAAAGAAAATGCCAGTTTTTTCCTTTCTGCCAAATCAATAAAAGAGTCTGAAACTTCTTTTATAAAATTTACCACATCATCTTGTGTGCTATGCAACTGCAATTCCTGTTCTTCCATTTTTCTAAAGTCCAACAACTGGTTTACCATATTTAATAACCTTCTTGCATTGCGTTTTATCATATCCAGTTGCCTGAAAGAGTGAATATCTTTTTGCTGCTCCATCAGGCTGTCCACTGGTCCAAGTATCAATGAAATAGGCGTTCTGAATTCGTGACTTAAGTTGGTCAGAAATTTTATTTTTAAGCTGTCCAGTTCATGCAAGCGATTTGCATCGCGGCGTTCCTGTTCTTCGTACATCTTTTTTTGTTCCAGTGCAAACCTTCTGTTTATTTTCTGGATGCCTTTAAAGCGGATATAAAATAAAATGCCCAGCAATGCAAGCAGGTAAAAAGCATAAGCATATATGGTACGCCAGAACGGGGGGTGCACACGGACATTTATGGACGCCCCCACAGGATTCCAAATGCCATCGTTATTGCTGGCCCTCACCCTAAAAGTATAGTTGCCCGGGTCAATGTTGGTATAAGCAGCAGAGGTGGCATTGCCGACATAATTCCAATCTTTATCAAATCCTTCCAGCTTATAGGCATAATTATTTTGCTCGGGGGTAGTATAGTTGAGTCCAACAAAATCCAATGCAAAGTTTTGTTTGTAAGACAAGTTAATTTCATTGGCAACTACTATGTTTTCGGTGATAGGTCCATGCTGTGAGGCAACTACTTCCTGGTTGGCTACTCTTAAACCAGTTAATAATACAGACGGAACAATGTTGTTTTTAATTAAATAAGCAGGATCGAAATAATTAAAGCCATCGAGGCCACCAAAGAAAAGCGCTCCGCCGGGTAGCTTAAGGCCCGCGCCAGGAACAAAATTGTTGCGTTGAATGCCATTGTAGTAATTATAATTGTTAATCTTTTTTGTTTGTATATCTATGCTGCTAATGCCTTTATTACTGCTTGCCCATACCAATCCTTTGTCGTCTTCCAACAGTTTGTAGATCGTACTGTTTTGCAATCCTTCTTTTTCAGAAAATTGTTCAAACTGTCCCTTTTTATCATTAAATACGCAAATGCCGCCTCCAAAAGTTGCTATCCACATCAATCCACGGCTGTCTTTAAGCAGCGAGAGCACTTTGTCATTGGATAATTTGCTATTGCTTGCATTATAAATAGTAAATACCCGGGTATCGGGCTGAAGTATTGCAATGCCGCCGCCATGCGTTGCTATCCATATATTGTTGTTCTTGTCTTCTTTTATGTCTCTTATATAACCATTAATAGGAAGCTTGATATCTGTATTTGATTTCGGGTGAGGCGTGTACCGCAGTTCAACTTCATAATCCTTGTTGAGCACATTGATGCCTTCCCCGTTGGTGCCAATAACCAGTTTGCCGTTCTGCAATTCAGTAATTGAATAGATCTCATTGGAGTTAAGTTGATGAGTACCAGGGCCGGCCGTAAGTTGCTTGTATTTCTTTGAAACGGGATCTACTACAAATAAGCCATCACTGGCAGAGCCGACCAATAGTTTCCCCTTGCTTGTTTTTGCCATAGTGACAACAGCAATCGAAGCCTTATTTTTTGATGAACGAATGGGCATGTTTTGAAATAAACGTGTACGGGGATCAAACAGGCTGACACCGCCGTCTGTACCAACATACAACTGGCCTTGTGTTGCTTCTGCAAAAGCGGTAACGATAGGCGCATTCAAACCATTTTCATCAAAAGGATTTGCTTTTACATAATTAAAAAGATTGAGGTTGCGATCGTATTTATCAACGCCACCGCGTATGGTACCCAGCCAGTATATGCCCTGGTTATCTATATAAACTGTTTTCAGTGATTTTGCAGTAAGGCTGTGCAAATTGCGTTGATCTTGTTCGATGCTGGTAAGGGCATCGGTTTTGGTATTTAAAATGGCCAACCCTCTTGCCGTACCCATCCATAAACTGTCGCCATCCACCGCAATTTTGTTAATCGCTACGGGCTGCAGCTTCACGCCTTCCTTCGCATCATGGTTATTGTAATGGAAAAAATGTTGTTGTTCGGGTAAAAATTTGTTCAATCCCTTGCTGGTTCCCACCCATATATTGCCTCTTTTATCTTCTGCCACCGAATTAACATTGTTATCCGAAATGCTGTAAGGATCGGTATCACTATGCGCAAATTGTGTGAGGGTTTTTGTAAAAGGATTATAGCGAAAAAGGCCTTGCATGGTGCCCATCCACATTTGGTTTTTACTGTCCCTGAATAAACACATGGCAAGTGTATTTACTGATGAACCGGAAATATGAACAGCAGGAATGGGGGATACCAGCTTTGTGACGGGGTCAAATATGCTCACGCCATCAAAATGCGCCACCCAGATTTTACCATTGCTATCGCTGCAAATGCTGCGGATAACATTACTACTAATGGCGTTGTTAGCAAAGCCGGTGGGCACGCTGGTAAAGTTGTTCTTTTTCCTGTTGTAAAGACACAATGAACCACCGCTGGTGCCAATCCATAAATTCCCGGATTTGTCTTCATGCAATGACAAAACTTCATTGGCACTGAGGCTGGTGGTATCGCCGGGTTTATGCCGGTAAACGGTGAAATGGGCGCCATCAAATTCATCTAGGCCGTCTTCGGTTGCAAACCAAATAATGCCATAGCTGTCTTTTAAAATCGCGTTGACGGTATTGGAGGAAAGCCCATCTTTAGTGGTGAGCGAAGTGAAATTAAGCTCCTTTTGTTGCCCTTTTAATAAGCAAACTGCCAACACAAATGTGCAACAGGAAAGGAGTTTGTAAAGATTCATTGGGCAATGCAACTATTTGATGTATAAATATAAGCGTATACTATTCAACCTGCTTTTGGGTGGTGCTTTTTTCCGTGCTATTAATGAGGCAGGGTGATGTAATTAATGCTACGACAAGAACAATGTTAGCGTAATAAATTTATTCTTTCTCCTGAAAATCAATAAATAAGTCTCAAAAAAACATTTGTTACCTAAGTTTCAACAAATGAGCTATTAAGCCTATAGGACTGAAGTTACATTTATTCATCTTAAGCGATAAGGTACGAATTGCATCACTGCTTTTTGAAACATCATACTAACGACTATGCTGCTTTTATCAAATTCACGCCGGGGCGCCTTTGTCCTGCTGCGTTCTTTTTTTTACCGAACCCGTTTTTTCATTGTCCATCCTCCATTTTTCCCCAACGCATGTGGCCCTTAGCTTGCCCAAACGAGCAAACTACCATTAAGATGAACGGTAAAGATTATCGCTCATCCCCTTCTTAAAAAAAGTATTGTGCAGCATTCAAATTGTCATTCACACTAACTAAAACAATGTTTATGAATATTTTGGTTACGCTTGCTAAAAACAAAGCGTCAAACTCTTTACAAAAGCTTTTAGTCAAATCAATGCCGGTAATTGTTTCACTGTTGTTGATTGCCAGCCTGGCGCAAGCACAACAGGTTACCATAAAAGGCAGGCTCGTTAATGAAACCGGCACAGGCATTCCGGATGCTTCCATTACGGTAAAAGGTACCAGCGTGGGCGCCACCAGTAACAAGGAGGGGTATTACCAGGTAACGGTACCAGCTAAATCTATCCTGGTGTTTACGTCTGTAGGGTATGCCTCACGCGAAGCGTCAGTAAGTGGCAAGACGACGATAGACATCACACTTACAAATCTTGCCAGCAACCTCGACCAGGTGGTAGTAGTTGGTTATGGCTCTCAAAGGAAAAAAGATGTTACAGGTGCTGTTGTATCAGTGTCTGCAGCTACCTTAAAAGAAGTGCCATCCTCCAATATGGTTGATCAGTTAAAAGGCCGTGCTGCGGGTGTATCCATTGTGAGCAATGGCTCTGTACCAGGTGCTGTTCCGCAAATCCGCATCCGTGGTAATCGTACACTAACCACCAGTATATCTGCCAGCGATAACCTGGATGGTCCATTGTATGTTGTGGATGGGATACCTTATGGAGGTACATTGGATTTGAATCCCAGTGATATTGCCAACATGGAAATACTGAAAGATGCATCCGCAACGGCTATTTATGGCTCCCGTGGTTCTGGCGGCGTTATCCTTATTACTACCAAGCGTGGCCGCACGGGTAAGCCGGTAATGAGCTATGATGGTTATTATGGCATTACCTCCATTATGGGCAAATACAATGTTTATAACGGGAAAGAATATGCGCAATTTAAACAGGATGCAGCCACTTATAACCGGGCGGCTCCTGGCACCACCGGTTATCCTTTAACCACGGCTGAAGCGGCCGCGCTGGCGGCGGGTGTATCTACAGACTGGCAGAACTTAATCTACAAGAAAGGTTATACAGAAAGTCACCAATTAGCCTTGCAGGGTGGAACAGAAGGTACGCAATACGGATTGGGCGCAGGTTTTTTCCGGGAAACCGGCATTATACCCAATCAGCGTTTCGATCGGTTTAATTTGCGGGCAACCATTGACCAACGGATCAACAAACGAATCAAAATAGGGCTTAACACCCTTAACACACTTTCTTATCAAAACACACCCGGCGGTGGCGGCGTACCTGGAGGACTTGTAAGCACCACACCATTGGCTTCTCCTTATAATACAGATGGTACGGTAAATCTTTTCCCGCGCATTGGTTCCATTGATGCTGCGCAGGTAAGTGCATTGACGCTCATCACAAAGGCTAGTTCGATATTGGCACGCAGCAGGAACCTGCGCACCTTTAACAGCTTGTATGCCGAAGTAAATATCCTGGATGGACTGCGTTACCGGTTTAATGCAGGACTTAACTTTAGTCAAAACAACTATAACGGTTACGGCGGCCCGCTCACTTATGTAAATAGCGCTACGGTGCAATCCTCTTCCAGTGCTACTGTAAACAACACGGAATACTGGGACTATAATTTTCAACACCTGCTTTATTACGATAAGACCATTAAAGAAAAACATAAGATTGGTTTTACCGGGCTTTTTGAAGTGGTAAAAAACCATTCTCAGGGTACCAGCATGAGTGTAACCGGCGTACCTGCCGACTATATTAGTTCATCTAATTTTGCGTTGGCGTCTGGTACACCCACTGCCAGTGGTTCATTTACTGAACAGGGATTGCTTTCATTTATGGGTCGCCTGAATTATTCCTACAATAACCGCTACCTGGTCACTGCCACTTTCAGACGGGATGGCTCTTCTACACTGGCTCCCGGTCACCAGTATTTTAATTATCCCGCTATCGGATTGGGCTGGAATGTGACGGAGGAAGGATTCATGAAAAATGTAAGCTTCGTCTCTAATTTGAAATTGCGTGGCGGTTGGGGCATCTCGGGAAACAGGAACGTTAGCCCTTATTCAACGCTCGGGGCTTTGAGCGCTGGCTATTATAATTTTGGAACAGGTACAGCGGGCCAGCAACTAGCTTATACAGTCACCAACCTGCCAGCGCTGAATCTTGGCTGGCAATCTACTTCTCAAACAGATATCGGCGTTGAATTTGGACTGTTTAATAACAGGATTAGCGGTAGTGTGGATTGGTATATGCAAAAAACAAAAGACATTTTGCTCTCTGTGAACCTGCCGCCCAGTAATGGTGCCAATTCCACTTTTGCCAACCTGGGTAAAACACAGGGAAAAGGTATAGAGGTGTCCTTGAGTGCAGATATCATTCAAAATAAAAAAGCAGGCGCTTTTAACTGGAGTACAGATTTGGTGTACTTCTTCAACAGGGAAAAGATTACGCAGCTTACAACGCCACAGGAAAAATCAAATATTGGTAATGGCTGGTTTGTGGGACAACCCCTGACCGTTATTTACGATTATAAAAAAATAGGTATCTGGCAAACAGAAGATTCAGCGAAGGGACTGATTGCAGCCCAAACCTCACCCGTACAGTTTCCCGGGCAAATACGCGTACAGGATGTAGATGGAGACGGAAAAATTACACCTGCAGATCGTCAGATATTAGGCAACTTCCAACCCAAATGGGAGGGGGGGATTACCAACCGTTTTTATTATAAAAACTTTGACCTGTCTGTTGTGGTATATGCCCGCATGGGTATGAAAATGGTAGTGCCTTATATTACTGGTAATTCAACCGGTGGTGGCGGATTTGGATTCTTTAACCAGGGTCGCCAGAACCAGGTAAAAACAAATTACTGGACACGGAGCAATCCTACCAATGATTTCCCGGCACCGGACGCCAGCAATGCAGTCGCTTACTTCGCATCTACGCTGGGGTACCAGGACGGATCTTTTATAAAATGCCGGAGCATTAATCTTGGTTACGAATTGCCGCAGGCTTTATTGAAAAGAACAGGTCTTGCTTCCGTGAGAATTTATATTAATGCTACGAATCCTTTCATTATATATGCACCTTTTGTCCGGGACAAATTTGGTCCCGATCCGGAAGGTAACGGTTATACACAAACGAATGATGGAACCACCAGCAGTACCGTAACGCCCACGGGAGCGGGTGAAGCCGGATCGCCTGGCCGTCAGATCACCGTCAATCTCAATAACCCGGCTGTACGACAGTTCACCGTTGGATTAAACCTGAAATTTTAACGCTTTAATTGTTTACTATGAAATTTAATATAAAATATATCACAGGCATTGCCCTTGTTGTGCTGGTGATTGCAACCGGATGTAAAAAAGTATTGCAGGAAAATCCGCAAGCCATTGTAGTGCCTTCTTATTTTAACTCGCCGGCAGGTTTGTTAGGTGGTATTTCCGGTGTATACAATGATATCCGCAGTCAGTGGGGTACGGAAGGATTTACGAATGAAATGATGGCTGGCACCGATGAATTTTTGATGGGTGTTAGCGGCAATAGCATTATCACTTCCTATAATGGTCTCAACGGCAGTAATTTTGGCTCAGCCTGGGGCATTGCCTTCCAGGATATCAACACCATCAACGGTGTTTTGCTATACGCTGCTTCCGCCAGCCTCGATTCCACCACGCGTAAACAATATGTAGCACAGGCAAAATTCTTAAGAGGATTTTGGTATTTCTACCTGGTGCAGACCTTTGGGGATGTGCCCTTGCATACCGCGTTTATTACCACGCCCACCTTATCAGATTCAAGGGCACCGGTGGCGGATGTCTATAAGTTGATCATACAGGACCTTACAGATGCAGCCGCTGGTTTGCCCGGTACCATTACAGCTCCTTTCCTGGGTAAGGCAGCAACAAAACCAATGGCACAACTACTGCTTGCAAAGGCTTACCTCACCAGGGGTTGGCTGAATAACACCGCTGCAGACTTTACGCAGGCTTCCGGCATTTGCGCAGATATTATTGCTAACAAAGCATCCTATGGTCTTGACTTATGGCAGGATTTCGGGGATGCTTTTGTGCCTGCCAATGATTATGGAAAAGAAACCATGTTTGTGAGCGACCACGTATTGGACCCTAAATATGGTTATTACCA
Organism: Chitinophagaceae bacterium; assembly: GCA_047602295.1. Taxonomy (GTDB): domain Bacteria; phylum Bacteroidota; class Bacteroidia; order Chitinophagales; family Chitinophagaceae; genus JACMLD01. Next base: position 2,658,497 of record JASGHP010000001.1, read on the forward strand.
GGTGGGGGCAGGCAATAGCGGTGCTGCCGCACAAAATCTTTCGCCCTGGTTTACCAACTGGAATTATCCCAATAACAGCGGCGTTAACTCGTTTGTAAACGGCAGCGGTTTATTGGTGAATAGCGGCACATCAGGTATGATCAGGGACTCTTATTATGGAAGACCGTATGTGCGCTTGCGGCCCAATAGCGATAAATTAAAAAGTGGTGCGAACACCGGTAAAAATTATTTTTTAGATCAGGCTTTTACGAACAGAACCAACGATTCCCGGTTTGCGAATACTTTTTACCAGACTTATATTGCCAATACGTCTATTACCAATAGCGCAACAGCGGCCAATAATACCAGGGGTATTGCCTTTACAACCACTGTAGGTGTGGATACGGCTGTGTGGTTGCCGGATTTTGAAGTAACGGGAGCACCTCAATTCATCGGCAGCCGGCCTTTTAAAGGTATTGTGGTTCCTCCCAGTCTGTGGAACAACGGTATTTTTCCGGCGATTAAGAAATTTATGGATCCGAGCAGGGGCGCTAATTTCAATGATCCTTCCACACGCCCTTGCGTTTTATATCGTTTTTCAGATGTATACCTCACAGCCGCAGAAGCCTATTTTAAATCAAACGATTTGACCAACGCTGCTGCTATGATCAATGTGGTAAGACAAAGGGCTGCTTTCAGGAAGAGCAACACCACTTCGCAAAATGCTGCTGCAGTTACTGCAGTTACCATTGCGCCATCTGACGTAACGCTTGATTATATCCTGGATGAACGCAGCAGGGAGTTTTTTGGAGAGTGGATCAGGTGGTTGGATTTGGTTCGCACACGGTCACTGGTAACAAGGGTGAAAGCGTGGAATGCAGAAGCAGCTCCCTATATCAAAGACTTCCATATGCTAAGGCCTATTCCACAATCGCAAATCGATCGTGTTACGCAAGGCCCGGCATTTCCGCAAAACACCGGGTATTAATCCTTTTCGTTTTTACTCAGCAAGAATACAGGGATTCGGGGGAATGATTTTTCATTCCCCCTCCTCTGTTTTATCGAAGGATTTTTTCGCTGTTGTTGTAAATGAATTTGTAATAACTTAGGTGGTATCAACTCAGCGGCTTTGAAAATTTATCTGTACTGTTTATTTCTTTTTGCCTTTCCCGCTACGGCCCAATTTACGTCGCCCCGTTTATTTACGGCCAGGGACGGGCTGCCTTCCTCCTAAGTATTTTCAAGCTACCAGGACAAGCTGGGTTATTTATGGGTCTGCACCGGCGAAGGCCTCAGCCGCTATGCGGTAACAGCTTTACCAATTATGGGTTGTCAGAAGGATTGCCCGGTTCCAATGTGCTGGGCGCTTTTATGGACAACCAGCAACGGCTTTGGGTGTATACGCCCATCGGCATCGCGACCCTGTTCAATAACCGTTTCACCAGCTATCCTTTTGCAGACGCTCTCGCGATGAACTGTATTTACAGCATTACGCAAATGCGTGATGGTCGGCTACTGGCACTTACATCTGCGGGCATTTATGTATTGCGTGGCAAGACCTGCCGCTGGCTGTTTCTGTCCAGGCCGCACCGTCCCATTTAGCGACATACCTGAATCCCCCGGCATTGGTGATTGTGCCCACGGCATATACATTATCGGCAGGGTCTGTTGTGATAGATATAAACCACCCATTGGGGTTGAGCGCAGCCGTACCCCGTGCCCAGTTCCTTCCAGGTGTATTGGGCCTGTACCGGCATTACGTGTAATAGCAACAATAACACAAAATAGTTGACCAGATATCCTGCCTGTTTCATTGGGGCGCTAAAATAATTCAATCGGACTGTATCTGCTATAACATTACCCAAACTTTTTATTTGTGACAAACATTGGCTAAACCCTGTCCTATTTATTTTATTTTTTACTATCATAAACGAACAGTTGCTGTATCGAAAGCGGACGCTTGTTTGCATTTCAGCATATCACTGCGCTCATAAACAGCCAATTAGTAATTGGCACGCATTTGTATAACATTTGTTATACAAATACATTATTAGTTCTACATTTGTTGGACAAATAAGGATATGAAAAATTATAACCTGGGTGAATTCGAAGAACTCGTGCTGCTTGTTGTTGCTGGCTTAGCCGGTGAGGGCTATGGTGTTAATATACAGGAGACTTTATTAACCCATTCAACAAAAAATATCAGCTTAAGTGCGGTGCATGTCGCCCTGAAAAGACTGTCCGATAAAGGCTTTGTCAAATCCAGCGTAGGGGGCATCACGGAAGAACGCGGCGGCAGAAGAAAAAAATATTATACTGTTACCGCTATGGGGCGAAAAGCAATTGATGCGCAGTATGTAATCAGGAATTTGCTGTACAGTCAAATCCCGAAATTGAATTTCGGCCGCTAAAATGTATGAAAAAAGATCCGCCCAAATGGGCTTTGCAGTTTTTGCGATGGTTTTGTAAGGAAGATTTCCTGGAGGAGATCGAAGGCAACCTCATCGAGGTTTATGAACAAAGCTATGATCAATCGAGGTTTAAAGCGAACCTGCATTTCACAGTGGAAGTTATGAAGCATTTCCGTCCTGCATTTATTAAATCACTTCATTTCAGTCCTTATAAAAGTAGCGCCATGATAAAAAATTATTTCAAAATTGCCTGGAGGAATCTCGCGAAAAACAAAACCTATTCTTCCATCAATATAGCCGGTCTGGCTATTGGTATGGCAGTCGCTATATTGATTGGCCTTTGGATATATGATGAAGTAACTTTTAATAAAAGCCATCAAAACTATGAAAGTGTAGCACAGGTTAGACGATATTCCACTGACCCGCACACCCATGAAATGCGGGGCGTTGACAATATGCATTATCCCATGGCTGCCATCTTGCGGAAAGATTACCATCAGTATTTTAAACACGTGGTGATGGCCTGGTGGCTGGGTGATTACGCAGTAGCTGCGGGTGATAAAAAAATCGTCAGTAAGGGAGAGTTTATGGATGGCGGGGGCATTGACATGTTTTCACTAAAAATGCTGAGGGGTAATTATAACTCGCTTAATGATCTTCATTCCATCATTTTATCTGCCTCCATGGCGCGGGCATTTTTTGGCAATGAAGATCCGCTCAACAAAAGCCTGAAAATAGACAATAGGATAGACGCCATTGTTACCGGTGTATATGAAGACATCGCGGCGAACAGTAAATTTGGTGAAGTGAAATTCTTTGCACCCTGGAATTTATGGGTCGCTGCCAATGACTGGATACAACAGGCGGAGAACAACTGGGGCAATAGTTCCTTCCCCATCTTTGTGCAATTGCAGCCTGGCGTTTCAATGACAAAAGCCAACGCTGCTATTAGCGATTTTTTCTTTAACAGCGTACCGAAAGAAGAATCGGAAGGTATGAAAGAATACAAGATGCATGCTTTTTTATATCCGATGAAAGACTGGCATTTGTATTCCGATTTTAAAAATGGACTGCCGAGTGGTGGCCGCATCACATTCGTATGGCTGTTTGGTATTGTGGGCATTTTTGTTTTGTTACTGGCCTGCATCAACTTCATCAATTTAAGTACAGCCCGTGCGGAGAAAAGGGCCAAAGAAGTAGGTATCCGAAAAACACTGGGTTCTCTCAAAAAACAACTGGTTCAACAATTTTTGAGTGAATCTTTTTTGGTGGTGCTGCTTGCTTTTGTGCTTTCACTACTACTGGTTATTATCTCATTGCCCTGGTTTAATGAACTGGCCGATAAAAAAATGATGGTACCTTTTCTGCAAGGGCGTTTCTGGTTCATCAATATTGCTTTCATTGTCATCACCGCTTTGCTGGCGGGTGCTTATCCTTCCTTTTACTTGTCCGCTTTTCAACCGGTAAAAGTATTAAAAGGCACTGTACGTTTGGGGAAACTAGCCTCATTACCGCGCAAAGCGCTGGTAGTTGTTCAATTTACTGTGTCAGTTATTTTAATCATCGGTACTATAGTCGTGTACAAACAAATTCAATTTGCACAAGACAGACCCGTTGGTTACAACAGCGCAGGGCTGGTAATCATTCCAAAAAACGATCCTAATTACGATGGCAAGCTGGAGGTTTTACGAAAGGAGTTATTAAACACGGGCATGGTAGCAGACATGCAATTTTCATCCAGCCCGATGACAGCTATCTGGAACAACTCCAGTGATTTTGATTGGGTAGGGAAGGAGCCCAGGGAATATTCTTTTGCAGTCACCAATGTGTCTTATGGCTTTGGTAAAATGGTAGGATGGCAATTTATTGCAGGCAGGGATTTCTCTGCAGATTTTGCTACGGATGTCAATAAAATTATCATCAATGAAACCGCTGCAAAAGACATGGGATTTACCAATCCTATTGGACAGGTGGTAAAGTCTGGAGGCGGTACACAAGCTGCTGAGATAGTAGGCGTCATAAAAGACGTGATCATGGGTTCACCCTATGAACCAGAGAAACGAGCCATTTTCTTTTTGGATGCCAAATATGGAGCTGTTAGCCAGTTGGTAGTAAAAATAAAACCAACGGTAAGTGCCAATGCTGCTTTGCCAGCCATTGAGACTGTCTTCAGGCATATCGTACCATCTGCTATTTTCGATTATAAATTTGTGGACGAACAATATGCCGCAAAATTTAGCCAGGAACAACGTGTAGGCAAACTTTCTACATTCTTTGCTATTCTTGCCATCTTTATATCCTGCCTCGGTCTTTTTGGACTGGCGAGTTTCGTAGCGGAGCAACGCACAAAAGAAATCGGTATCCGCAAAGTTATCGGCGCTTCTGTATTTACTATCTGGACTTTGCTCTCCAAGGAATTTATAATACTGGTGCTTGTATCCTTATTGATTGCTTCCCCGGTAGCCTATGGTTTTATGCATGCGTGGGTGCAACAATTTACCTACCATACGAATGTTTCCTGGTGGATTTTTGCAGTAGCAGGTGCAGGCGCCCTCCTCATCACCCTATGCACTATCAGCTGGCAGGCCATCAAAGCAGCGCTTGCCAACCCGGTCAAGAGTTTGCGATCAGAATAAAGAGGGACATAAATCGTAAGGTTTTATGAAGACGATGCTGCTGCTGATTACGCTATTATTTGTTGTTCATTGTTACGGACAAAACAAGACAGTTCCGACTATTGGTGCTGAGCAATATCATTTGTCAGAAACCCTTTTAAAGGAGTGGAAAAAAGACGCAACAGGCTGTCTTAATTTGCGGTGCAAATACATCGATACTTTGCAAAATAACCGTCACCTGGTAGGCATGCCGCTACAACAATTTTTAACTTTATTTGGTAAGCCAAGCGAGGCGACAAACGGATACTTTTACACCTATTTGGTATGTACAAAATGTGATGCTTCCCTAAGGCGAGATAAGGGTTATGACTCCGCCTGGATGGTATTTTGTTTTGAAAAAGGTAACCTAGTGAGGATGATTATGCAGCTACAATAAGGAGTTCTGTTTTCAAATGAAGATTTTCAACTACATCAAATTAGAAAAGTAACGCTGGATGTATATAAAATTAATATGCTATTTTATTAAAAGTATTATCGCAATCAATGGTAGCTATTATAGTCATCAACAGCTTTGTTCTGGTTTGTTTGCTGTTGATCGAAAATGGCATCTGACTATTCAGGCAGATAGTAGCTTTTCTTATTCAATTGAAACAATGGACACCAGGGCCATTGAAGAAACAACTAAAGAACAATTTCACGGTAAATGGACTTTGGTAGCAGATACGCTAAAGTTGTATCCTATCAATATTCTAAATAAGGAAATCATTTTTGTAATGAATGTTAATACACTTCTTCCTGTTCGCCAAAAAGCAGATACCATCAATGGCTTTGTAATAAGACTTGCGCTTTTAAAAAAGAAGTAATACAATAAAACAAAGCAGGGCTTTTCAGCTGTGTCCGCAGTGGAAATTATGAAAGTATGTTTCACGGAATTATTTTTCGGATAAATCACAGCCTGCATTAATAATCAAATCCAAAGCTGCTCGATCATAAGCTTAATTGTCTGAACTCATCGTGCGGAGAATTAAAGAGATGGCAGCGATGCGTAAAGTATTCACTACCTTCCTGCACGGTTAAAAAAACAACAACGCATGAAGCAAACCATACTCATTGTAACACTCGCCGCCCTATGGACTGGCTTATCCCAATGGTCATTTCCTTCGAAGTCCCCGTTTCTGCTTGATCCGTTATTGGCCCAGTATTCAAAGGAGTATTATGCTTTAAACCCGCTGCAAGCCACACAGGCAGGCATCAATGATTACAATGCGCAAATGGAAATCACCATTAGTGACGACTATATAAGGCTTGCCAAAGCACTCAATAAAAAATACCTGGATACTTTACGCACGATAGACAAAAAAGGGTTAACCACGGCAGCGCAGTTAAGTATTGATGTACTCACTTATAAGTTACAATCCGAAAACGAACTACTCAATCATTCTTTGCGGTACTATAGACCGGTTGACCAATTCGTATTCAGCTTTTCAACGCAATTTGCCACACTCGGTTCAGGTGCCGGGTTTATACCTTTTAACACGGAAACAGATTACAGGAATTTTATCAGTCGTATGAAATTATTCCGGGTTTGGGTAGACCAGGCTATTGTCAATATGAAAAAAGGCGTTGCGCAAAACAATACCAATCCCCGGGCTGCCATGCTAAAAGTGCCCCAGCAATTAAAACCATTGTTTGAAGGCAAGACCGAGGATAATGTTTTCTATAAACCTTTGCTAAAGCTGCCTGCGGGCCTGGATAGCGCCGCTGCGGTTCAATTAAAAAAAGATTATACAGCTGCCATAGAATCGATTGTTAAGCCAGCGTATAAAACATTACACGATTATATTGTTACTGATTATATCCCCAGCGCAAGGACAAGCTCCGGACTGCTGGATAATGCGGATGGTAAGACAGAGTATGCACTGTGGTTGAAGTATTACACCACCACTACTATTACAGCAGAACAAATATTTAATTTAGGCCTTAGCGAAGTAGCACGCATCCGTACAGCAATGGATTCTGTAAAGACACAAGTTGGTTTTAAAGGTGATTTGACATCCTTTTTTACCTACGTAAAAACCGACCCCCGTTTTTTCCCTTTTAAAACAGAAGCGGAAGTGCTTGACAGGTTCAGGAGTTTCCCCGATAAAATGGCCCCGCAACTGAATATACTTTTTAACCTAAAACCAAAAGCAAAGTTTGAAGTAAGGGCAACTGAAAAATTCAGGGCTGCCGGTGCGAATGCAGAGTACAAGCAACCATCAAGAGACGGAACAAGACCTGGTATTTTTTATGAAGTGGTGCGTGACCCTGCCCAATACAATTATTTTGCCATGGAAGATTTATTTCTGCACGAAGCCATCCCGGGCCATCATTATCAACTGGCGATCCAGCAGGAAGCGGATATCCCGGAATTCAGGAAGAAATATACCAACAGTGCTTTTACAGAAGGTTGGGGATTGTATGCTGAAAGTTTAGGTCCGCAGTTAGGCATGTATACAGATCCTTACCAGTACCTGGGCAGGCTGAATGGTGAAATAGAAAGGGCTGTACGCCTGGTGGTCGACGCCGGTCTTCATAACAAAGGATGGTCGCGTGAAAAAGCCATTGCCTATGTGCTGGAAAACCAGCCTGTATCCGCTGTGGAGGCCGAACAAAGGATAGAACGATATATGGTGACTGCAGGGCAGGCCACCAGTTATAAAGTGGGTGAATTGAAAATTATCGAGCTGCGTGAACGCGCCAGGAAAAAACTGGGTGCTGCATTTGATATTCGGGAATTCCATGACCAGGTGTTGAAAGATGGCTGTTTGCCGTTGGTGATACTGGAATCAAAAATCAATGCCTGGATAGAAGGGAAGGCTCAAAAATGATATTAACTGTGAGTGACTGGTATAACAATAAAAATCCTGCCCGAAGGCAGGATCTCGCAGTTGGTATTGGTTACTTTAACAGGACCGAAGAAACCATTATTACCAGACAATACCAAAAAACAATTGGCTGCTTTTTAATCAATGGTTAACATTCCTTAACACAAGCTTTAGATTTCAGCTGCGATCTTTACATCATCAATTGAAATAAATACACTTTCTATAAAAATTTTCTCATAAGCAGTTAGTTTTGGTTACGAACCCTGTCTCTACAGGGTTCATTTTTTTTCTATCATACACTACACTATTTTTTGCTTACAGTTATTTTTCCACTTCTCAAGACGGGTTATTTTTTAGTGTACTACGGGGTAACCTTCCACTATAATGGGGCTTAGGAGATGGGTATTATCATCAAGGCTTTTGATTGTTTGCGCTAACCTTTCTTCTGTTGCATTATCAGGTATTACAATACGTTCACCATCCAAATGAAATTGGAAATAAATGGGGACATATACGGCATAACCCTCCGGGAACCTGGCTTTGTATTTATTCATTCTGTACCTGAAATATTTATCATGGTCTAATTTAAATTGATTGCCTGAAGCATATATGACATCGATATAAAGCGAGTCTGCCTGCTTTGAAACTTTGACGAGTGTTATTCCTGCTGTAGGGTTGGTGTTATCATCATAGGGGAATATGATTTGCTTCTGTATTGCCTTCATCAGCATGGAGTCGTTCGTATTCTGTGGGGGCTGTGCTATTGCATGGCAACAGACCGATACAATAACTACGGTTAGGATAAGTCTATACATTGTTGGAGGGATTGTTCATTAATTATACTGCAAAATGCTCCATCTTCGCTGCATGGACAAAAAAATGACCAATACAATTAGTCAACAAGCATTAGAACAATACCGCAACGACACCACCGGTTGCGAATCAATTGTGCATTTCAACAACGCTGGCACTTCGTTGCCACCGGATATTGTTGTGGACACGGTGATTGATTATTTAAGAGAAGAAGCATTGGTCGGCGGTTATGAAATGGAAGCAAAGCATTTGGCTCGCATAGAAACTGTGTACGAACAAATCGCAAAGCTTATTGGTGCTGATAAAAGCGAAGTCGCGGTTTGTGAAAACGCCAGTGCTGCGTGGTTAACGGCTTTTAAAGGTTTGCGATTGCAGCCCGGTGATGAAGTCATTACCTGCGAGCTTGAATACGCAAGCAACCTGATGGGGTTGATTGATGCACGCAAAGCCGGTGTGATTATCACCGTGATTGGTAACGACGAACGTGGCAACTTTCCTTTGGAGAAACTGGAAGCAGCGATTAACCCATCGACCAAACTTATAGCTGTTACCCATATCCCTTCTTCCGGCGGTGGCATGTTACCCATTACTGCTATTGGTGCAATTGCCAAAAAGCATGGTATCCTTTATATGGTGGATGCCTGCCAGACTGCGGGGCAGTACCCGATAGACGTCAACGTGATTGGTTGCGATATCCTTTCCGCCACAGGTCGCAAATACCTGCGTGCACCCAGGGGAACGGGTTTTTTGTATGTACGTGCTAGTGTGCAGGATCGGATTGCTCCCTTGTTAATCGACCAGCATGCCGTCCAACAACTGACACCTACCGATTATACCCTGCGTCCTGATGCACGCCGTTACGAATGCTATGAAAAAAACCGGGCATTGATGCTGGGGATGGGGAAGGCGATTGAATATGCGTTGACAGTAGGAGTGGAAGCTATATGGGAAAGGGTGCAGGGGTTGGCTACGCATGCTCGTGCGGCTTTGCGAACAATTCCGGGTGTTACGGTGCATGATATCGGTGACGAGCTTTGCGGGATCGTTACTTTTTCTGTCGCAGGTATGGATAGTTTAGTGTTACGCGATGCACTGATTGCAAGAGGGATTAATGTGTCGTTTAGCGGGCCTAGTGCGACATTGCTGTATATGAATAAGCGGAAGCTTACAGGGATTGTACGAGCAAGTATTCATTATTATAATACGGAGGAAGAGATAACACAGCTGTGTGAAATGCTGAGTACACTTTGAAAATGATACCCATAGAAAATGTATAACCAAAGATCATTTGGTTTTCAAAATCCTCTTGCCCGCATAATAGCAAACAATGAAAATCGGGATGCCCCAGAACGATAATAACAGACCTCCAAAGATCCAATCTTCCTGCATCCAAGGCCTAAAAACAACATGGCCATGTGAGCCTGCTGCCCAAATTGCATAGACCACATATCCACTGAAAAAAAGAATTAAACTTATCGCTGTGGTAAATATTCTTTTCACATTTTCTTGTTTATCGCTTGGTCAGGCTAATGTCGGCAAATTTAGTCTGTAAGACCTGTTATTTACTTATTTACACCAAGTCAAGTCGTTCGTTTGCGATTAGGTTGCAGCATGTATTCATTGAATTCTCACTTTCTTCCACGCAAACCCATCTCCCGCAAATGCTTAGCGACCAGCCGGGCAGCTTGGACAATGCTACTATTTTATGCCGTAGTCTTTTGGCTTACGGCTAGTGGAGCTGCATAAATTTGCGGCAGCGGTTGCGGGGATACTTTGATCAACTTCACGCAGGCTTGTTTTTGAAAATTGTACCACTTACATTCGTTCTTTTATGACACGTTTTTTGCTATCCTTAATTTTTTGCGCTGCCTTGTTGATGGGAGTTGGACATAATAAAAAAGCCAAGTCATCCCCTGAAACACTTGATAATTGCAGTGACCGATGGCAATATCTTAGTTCGCAGGACACGATGCGTGGGCAGGTACTTTTCCACGCAAAGGCGACGGTGGCATGCGGCATATTAGCCAGTGCATCCCTGACTATCATTAAAACCGCTAAGGATACCGTTCGCATACTGGAGTTGTGCAATGACCGGAAAGATTTTAAACAATGGAGCATGGTAAAAGTAATACCTGCCAAACAGCCCGGATTTAGTGTTGTATTTCGTGGCAACGATTTACCTTTCGCTTGTTCAGTTCAAAAGACCTATTATGGTACTGTTCGAAATTTTTAAGGAGTAAGTAACCGATTTACATATGAATAGGCTCCCTGTCCATGATATCAATACCCAATTTAGAAGGCGTTCCCCGAAAGATTGGATGGAGGAAACTAGTGTCATTCCCGAATTCTTTTTTTAATCGTTCCCACTGTGACGTGTCTACGGGGCGATCAAAAAAGTAAGTAATAAAGATCCAACGATTGCCCTCCAGCGATATAGACTGCTCCAGCTTTGCCCTGCCGCTATCAGCAGTGACAACGATGGTATACTTCCCTTTGGGCAAAACAATAAGGGGCGTATATTGAAGGTCTGGTCTTATATTGCTGTATCTTATAGAATCGGCGAATACGGTCTTCCCATCTATTGATAATTGTATATCAACAGGTCCTTTGTCCTTACTCACATTGCTGATAAAGAAATAAGCCGTTGGCTGAAAGAGCCTGCAGCCTATACAAAGTGTCAGTAAAAAAGAAAATAAAAGTAGCTTCATGGTATAAGGTGTGTAGCGCACTTCGTAAACAAGGTAAAACAATAAAGGGGTATCGTCTTAAAAAAATATAATGAACGAAAAAAAATAGCTATGAAGTTTTTGATTACACTATTCGTTTTGATTTTCTTGTTATTGATTGGTCAGTTGGGTTATTACAACACTAATTTTTATATCAAAAAGCACGTATGGAAATTCAGCAACGGTTATTGGGTGGGAGATTTTCTCGACCTAAAAAACAAAAGTCAACTGTTGAAAGCCGATACCCTTTTCGGCAACGGGGGCGTGGGTACAATAAAATTTTGTTACGGGAAGCGTTTAATGATCCAGTCTTTAAAAACGGGTGCGTATGGATATTATGTAAGTAAGCCTTAAAAAAAATGGAAAGAAGGAGCGTTAATGGCGGCTTAGCAGCACTATAAAAATAAACAGGCAACTATAGATAACACCAAAAATCGATAGCGTCCATACATGCATTTTCTGCGTTATGCGCAAGTGTAACCTAATCTCTTTGAGCGATAAAAAAATAATACTGCCTCCGCTCGCAGCAAACAGGATATAGGTGGGGCCATCGGAAGAACGAAAACCAGGCAGGAAACCTTTGTTCATTATTTGATCCACCAGATACGATCCTGTCAGCACGACAATAAAACCATAAAAGAAAAGACTCATTATCCAGCCAGCTTTCATTTTTAGCCACAGCAGTATCCACCCGGATAGGGGTATAAGCATAAACAAGGAGACGAATGCTATTGTATATCCAGATACCTGTTCCGTGTTGATTACCTCTCTATATATGTCAACTACCAGGTAGGTAAGTGTGAAAAATAAAAAAATCTGTAACACTTTAAAGATGGTTTTCCTTCTGGCTTCGTATTGAATTTCTGCATCGAGAATATCTTCCATTGCTTTTTTTTATATTTCAAATTTATTATTCCCTTAGCAATGTGCGATTTCTCTACACACGTCAACCAGGTAAGAATTGGTAATGGCCTTTCCATCAGCTTACATTTATTCCCGGCAAACAAATCAATCATTCAAAAAAATGAATCAACATGAAATCATTCACCCAAGTACAACTTGTAAGATGGCTGGGACGGGACATCGTTGTTAAGAAAGCAAAAGGAGGTTTGTCCCACGCATCTACAAGACTGCAGAAGGAATACAACATCATGTTGCAGAAATTAAAGCAACAACGCTGGTGGATTTGGACAGGTGATGGATCGTTACGGCAATAACCGCTATTGTACAACTATTTTTTGCTGAAGCGTCTGTTTGCCATCACTCCATGTCAGCAGATAATTTCCTGCGGGCAGTTGTGGCATAAACAGCTGAATCTGATTACTGCCAGCCGCCAGTTGCAGGGTTTTTATCATCCGCCCGCTCATATCTGTTAACTGCAAAGCAGCAGGTATTGATTTTCGTGGATAGTTGACTGTTACCACCCCTGCGGCAGGATTGGGATAGGTAAAGAGTGCTGCTGTAAGGCCAGCGTTGGTTTGCACAGCAATTATTTTGCTGTATTCGTAATGGCCATCAAGGTCTACCATTTTAAGCCGGTAATAACTTTTTTCCCGCGCAGGATTTTTATCGGTATAGCTATACGCTTTTTCATTTCCTTGCATGGTATCCGCTGTTGCTAGCACGGCGATACGATGGAACTTGTTGCCATCCTCACCTTGCTCCAGTTCAAAATGATCAAAGCCGGTTTCTGCAACGGTCTTCCATTCAAGTATAGCGGTGTTGTTGCCGGGGCGTCCTGTAAAGGATAGCAATGTTACCGGCAGTGCTGAACTGGCGCTGGCGGCAAAGAAGCCACTAAATCCATTTACGTTAAAGCTGACTTCCCAGCTGTTGGTGCTGCTGTTCCAATTTATATTATTGTCATCCGGATCTATCGTGATGACACTGCCCCCTGAATACGTTCCCGGCGTACCATACAGACTCGCCCCATGGTATTGAAAAATCCGGAGATTGGCCTTATTCGCATTGTCCGTCGGCCCGGTCGGCAGGTTCAGCCCATGTGCGGGCTGGCTATTGAAGTTGTCAAAATCTTCCTGTAAATAATATAGCGTGATGGTGGCGGTAGCGCTTGCGGCATTGTTGTCCGGTTCAATATCGTAATGCCTTTGCAGGTAAGGGCTGCCGTTATAAGTCTGTACCACGGCATCCTGGGTCACTGTCTGGGTGATATTACCCGCAACCGGGTTAGACCCTGAAGGGGTAACAGCAGGCGGCGTGGGATTGGCGTAGTTAAACCCGGGTGCTGATGCGGCTGCGCCACGCACTGGTTCGCTTACCACTACATTGCCGGATTCTCCTTGCCCCACTACCGCCTCCAGGGTATTGGCGTTTATTTTGGTAACAGTGGTGGCCAGTGTTTTACCAAAATAAACCGTGTTGATGTTGGACAAATTAGTGCCGGTGATGGTGACACGTGTACCGCTGGTGCCGCTGGTGGGGCTAAACCCGCTGATGGTTGGCGCATAGCCAGGGAAGTAGAAGGAGGAGTCAATGGGGCTGGCGACATAGGCAAAGGTATAAGGATCCCCTGTGTATACCGTGGTGATCGTATTGCTATCCACCAGCGAAAAAGTAGTTGAGGCTATGAACGAATTAAAACCCACCTTCACCACATCGTTGAAATTGATTCCCTTGATGGTAACCGGATCGCCTGCATTGGGATTGGCAGGGCTTACACTTGTTATAACAGGAATATAAGTATTATAAAACTGCAACCCCGGTTTGCTGGCAACACCAGTGGGGGTGGTTATCTCGACAGTTACAGGTCCGCTTGCCGGGCCGGATGGCAAAACAACATAGTAGGCGCTTGAGTTAAAGTAAGGCCAGAAATTGCTGACTGGAATGCCCCCCACCGTAATGGCCGACGCACCCATAAGATTATTACCGTAAACAACGATGATTGAACCCGCTTTTCCTTGCGCAGGAGAGAACGATGTAATGGCAGGTGTCTGGGCATTGGCTGCATAAAACGCAGTCAAAAAAAATACGAAAAATATTTTTTTCATACATAGAAGGTTTAGGCGGGAAGATCAACGGGGTTTGTCAGGAGATACTAGTTATTCGGGGGATACAAAATTACGGATCGAATATAAAAGAATTTAAGCAAGTGTCATTTTTTATTTTGCATAGAAACTTATCGTGTTTGCGCAGCAAAAGCATTTTTGAATAAAGATGAGCGTTTCAGGTGGGCATTATTAGCATGAGCCGCGAAACTGCACCCCGCCGGGAACAACAGGGTTTGTCTGCGCGGTTTATAACAATTGCTAACCCACTGTTGGAATTAGCAGCTTAATTAAACCAGACGCGGGACAAACGCAAATGTTGCAGGGTGAAAGATTAAAACAACGCTTGTTGACGGCTTGCATTTTTGCCATCTTTCATTCGTATAAGGCTGCAAGGGAATCATCAGTTGTAATGCGCAAAGTCGTTCGCTCCAGTTGCCTATAGGTGTTTTTGTAGAGCAATACCGCCATGCTGATTCTTTTTACCCCGCAGGCAGCCAGTTCGTCCATCGTATACAATGCAGGCGTCGCAACAACATTCACCGGAAGGGTGGTGGCGGCCGTGATTTGGCGGAGGGTAGCGGCATCGGGAATAGCCGTTACAAACAGTCCATCGGCGCCTGCCGCCTGGTACCGTTGCGCCCGCTGTATCGTTAAAGCCAGTGGTTGCTCCAGTTTTTGCAGGAAGCCATCGGTGCGTGCATTGATAAAGAGTTGCTGGTTTGTTTTCAGCAGGTAATTTTTAATAAAACTTAACTTTTCCAGGTAGATCGTTTCGCCTTGTGCATCTTCGAGGTTTATTCCTGCAACGCCGGTGTCGATCAATTGCTGGATATGTGCACAGAGTGTATCCAGATCATCCGTATAGCCCCGCTCAAAGTCTACCGATAACGGCAAATGCGTGGATGCTTTAATCCGCCCGACCATATACAGCAGTTCCGGGAAGGGGATCTTTTCGCCATCTGGATAGCCGAGTGATTCAGCAATGGCACCGCTTGAAGTACCGATGGCGGCAAAACCTGCTTTTTCTATCAGTTGAGCGCTTTTTGCATTCCAGGCATTGGCGAGGATAAATGGCTTATCTCCGTGGTGTAGTTGGTAGAGCTTTTCATAATCCGTCATGACTTATTCATTTGTACCCGTAAAAATAACAGCCATTGCTTATAGCAAGCGGGTGTGGAGACGACAATATGCAGGGGCGTTTTGGACAGTGCAGCCAGGCCCTGGTTTCTTTGAGCGATAAAAAAATTATACGGACAGCAGAGTTGCATGCTGCTATCCCTCCATTGAACAAACCATTAAAAATGCTGTTGTATATTGAGAATAAAAAAGCAGTCATGAATATTCAAAAAGCAATTTTAGCAGGGGGGTGTTTTTGGGGAGTAGAAGAGCTCTTCCGTGATCTGCCGGGTGTACAATCAACCGTTGTTGGTTACACTGGAGGTGATGTAAAAAATGCCACTTACCGCAATCATGGTACACATGCAGAAGGCATTTTGCTGGAATATGATGCGGATGTGATTTCTTACCGGCAAATACTCGAATTCTTTTTCCAGATACACAATCCGACAACCCTAAACCGGCAGGGCAATGATGTAGGCACCTCTTATCGATCTGCTATTTTCTATCTGAACGAGGAGCAAAAAGCAACTGCTTTAGAGCTCATTGCAACGATGGAAGCTTCTAAAAAATGGCCCGGCAAAATTGTTACACAGGTTGTTCCTGCCGGCGATTTTTGGAACGCAGAAGAAGAGCACCAGGATTACCTGCAAAAGCATCCCTACGGATATACCTGTCATTACATTCGTCCGGAGTGGACGACAGCGTCAGTTGTTTAAATAATTTCCACAACTACCAAAAATTATTGCATATGGTCGTCAACGATCTTTTGCAATGCATCTAGCCGGAAAGGTTTCCTGATATACCCATCTGCCCTGCAGGCTCTTGCCATTTGGGGAAGATTATCAGCAGCGGACATCAGGATGACGGGATGCGGTGAAAGACTTGCTTTTAAATTCCTGCAGATGTCCAGACCGCTTTTGTCGTTCAGGTAAACATCAATCAGGAACATATCCGGCAGGCTGTCTTCACCTGCTTCGTAGGCATTACCGTTATAATCATCGCATACCTGGTAGCCTTTGGACCGGAGCCAGCCTGCTATCAGTTGCAGTAAATCTCTATCGTCTTCTATAATGTGAATACATGCCATAACAATAAGGATACAAGAATATTGCCAGCAGCAACCGGGGAGGTTGGAATTTAAGTAAGTGCATCATGAAAGATGATGCCGGGGCTGTGCCTGTTGCCGCACCTACTCACCACCACCGGGAGGCGACAATTTGCAGAGGCGTTTCGGACAGTTTGGCGACTTACCCTTTCTTTTCTGATAACCACCCTTTCGGCATGCAGACTACCCAGTAGCAGCGCATTCCCGCGCCCATCGTTGTAGCTTTGAACGGTACCGGCAAAAGGGCGTACCTTCAAAACAATCATGCCGGAAAACATTTTTCATGAAGGCATCCCTCTACATATGGTTCGCAGGTTTGCTGTTAACGGGATTTGTGGCTACTGCGCAAATTCCTGCCAGTCAAAAAGCCGTCTCAAAAGTTGCTGCCTGGAATCAACGCAGTGCAGCCTTCATAAAGACGGAACAAAAGGATTCAGCTGCTTATTATGCGGAACTCGCCCGGCAGGAGGCCTTACAAACAAACGATACCAACGGGTTGGCGCTGGCGCTGTTGCACCAGGCACGCATCGTAAAACATTTTGATGATAATTTCCGGTTATCTGAGCAATTGTCGCGGCAGGCCATGGAATTGGCGGAACTTATACCCAACAACCCTTTACTGAAGCAGATCTATTTTGACCTGATTTTTGCGCTGGGTTCGCAAAGCCGCTTCGGGGAAGCCGAGCTGTACACCAACAAACAGTACGAACTCTGTAAAAAGCTGGGAGACGCGGATGGTATGTTCGATGCACTCTGCAGTTTATTCGCTTTACATAAAGATGCCGGCGATTATGAGCAGGCTTTTTATTTTGTGCGTACCCGGCGGCAATTAGCCCTGGAATCCGGTAAACCTTATTGGGTACAATCCGCTTTTATCAGTGAAGGTGAACTGGATATGAAGGTAGACGATTATGCTGCGGCGCTGGAAAATTACCGCCAAGCCATCCAATTGGACAACCCGTCTTTACAACAACGGCGCCAGCAGGAAGATTTTGATATCTGGTTCAGGATGGAGTATGCAGAGATATTCAGCCACTTGCTGCAGTTTGATTCTGCCTGGCATTATTACGAGTTGTACAAACCTTCGCGTACAGATGACCGTTACTACCGGGTTTACCTCGTCAGTACGGGGGAGTATTATTTTCTGCGCAAGGAATATAATATGGCCCTGGATAATTTCCAACGCGGGCTTTTGCTGCACCAGCAACTCAATGATCGCAACGAGATTCAACGTACGCTGGTATTTATCGCCAAAACCTGCCTGGCCCTGTCCCGGGAAAACGAGGCCCTGCAGTATGCCCGTCAAGGATTGGAGCTGGCCGGTTTTACCAAAGCCAAACAAATTGCCCGCGATTGTTACCAGGTAATGTATACCGCGTTTGACCGCAAGCACCAGTCGGATAGTGCCAATGTGTATTTCAGGAAGTGGGTGGCCCTCAATGAAGCGGTCGGCAATGAAAAGACCCGGGTAAAAATGGCGGTGGCCAGTTATGAACAGAAAATAGCCCTGCTTGACAAGGAAAAGCTTTTGCAAGAGCAGATTCTATTACAAAGTAAACAGCAAAAACGTTTCCTGCTGGCAGGTATTGGCGTCGTAATTATACTTGCACTCGCGTTGCTGAGCAATATTTTATTGAAACGGAAAAACCAGGCGCACCGCATCCAACTTGCAGAAACGGAACTGGCACTGCAAAAAGAAGCTGCTGCCAAAGCCAGTGCCGCCCTGCAGCAAAAAGCCATTGAACTGGAAATGCAGGCCCTGCGTTCGCAAATGAACCCGCATTTCATTTTCAATTCGCTTAATGCTATCAACCGCTTTGTGCTGCAAAACAACCAGGCGCAGGCATCGGAATACCTGACCAAGTTCTCTAAGCTGGTGCGTATGATTTTACAGAATTCCCAAGCGGCATTGATTACCCTTGACAGTGAGCTGGAAGCGCTGCGACTCTACCTCGAACTGGAAGCCATCCGTTTTAATCACCGGTTTGATTTTACCATTCATGTAGCAACGGATTTGGACGCGGATACGATCAAGGTGCCGCCGCTGGTGATCCAGCCCTATGCGGAAAATGCCATCTGGCATGGGCTGATGCAAAAAGCAGCAAAAGGCTCGCTTTCGATAGCACTTTATGAGGAGGACGATCAACTCTGCTGCTGCATCACCGATGATGGTATTGGCCGGGAAAAGGCGGCTGCGCTTAAAAGTAAATCTGCTATCACCCATAAATCGATGGGGATGAAGTTAACGGCCAGCCGCATTGAGCTCTTGCACCAGGAAAAGGCTTGCCATGCGCATATCCATATTGAAGATCTTGTATTGCCAGACGGGAGCCCGGGCGGTACGCGTGTATTATTAAAATTTCCGCTGCAATATGATTAATATGATTAAAGCGATTATCATAGACGACGAGGAGCATTGCCTGGAAACACTTTCCCTGCAATTGAAACAGTTTTGCCCGGGAGTAACCGTGGCCGAACAATGCCCTTCTGCACGGCAGGGGATTGACGCAATACAAAAATATACACCCGACCTGGTTTTCCTGGATATAGAGATGCCGGGGATGAACGGTTTTGAACTATTGGAGCAATTACCCCGCATTGATTTCTCCATTGTATTCACCACCAGTTATGATCAATATGCCATCAAAGCCATCCGTTTCAGTGCACTTGATTATTTGCTTAAGCCGGTTGACCCGAAGGACCTGGTAGCCGCCGTACAAAAAATACAGCAACAAAAACAGTTGCCCCTTGCCGAACAATTTCAATTGTTACTCGCACAACTGAAAGGTAACCGTGGACAGTTGACCAAGACCGCCCTGCCGACAGCCGAAGGATTTGAACTGGTGCCCGCCGATGAGATCATGCATTGCGAAGCGAGTGACAATTACACCCATATCTTTCTCAAAAACAAAAAGAAAATAACGGCCTGCCGCACCTTAAAAGAAATTGAAGAACAGCTGATGGATTTTCCCCATTTCCTGCGGGTGCATCATTCCTTTATGGTCAACCTCAATGAAGTCACCCGTTATGTGCGCGGCGAGGGCGGTTATCTAATCATGAGTGATGGCAATACCATCAGTGTATCCCGCAGCCGGAAAGAGGCGCTGCTGAAAAGGTTTTAACAAAGAGCAGCCGCTTTGGTGTGGGAGATTATTACATTTATGGTACCATCAACCCATATTTGTTTGCTCATGGAAAAAGCGAAGTCAGAGTGCGTATTTATTATTTTCACCACCATCGTCTTCATACAATTCAGCGTAGCGGCACAATCAGGCACTGTTCCATTAGTACCCACAAAAGCAGATACGCTGAATGGTTCTATCACTCCGGAAAGAAAATGGTGGGATGTAAAAAGATATGACCTGGCTTTTCAATTGGATCCCGGTAGCCAACGAATTGTTGGGACGAACCAAATTACTTACCAGGTGGTCGGGAAGCGATTGTCACTGATGCAAATCGACCTTGTTCAACCAGTAAACATTGACAGTATTTATCAAAGCGGTAAGAAACTGGCTTTTTACCGTACGGGTAATTTTTATTATGTCAGCATCCCCTCGAAAAAACAAAAAGACAGCCTCCTTATTTATTTTTCCGGGATACCGAAGTCATCTGTCAACCCACCCTGGGATGGTGGCCTTGTCTGGTCAAAGGATTCACTGGGGCGGCCCTGGTATGCTGTTGCCTGCCAATATTTAGGTGCCAGTGTCTGGTTTCCCTGCAAAAACGCGTTGTATGACGAACCGGATAACGGCGCGTCCATCGCCATACGGGTGCCGGAGAGCTTAGTGGCGGTGTCCAACGGAAAGCTGCTGCAGC
Source organism: Chitinophagaceae bacterium (assembly GCA_047602295.1). Taxonomy (GTDB): domain Bacteria; phylum Bacteroidota; class Bacteroidia; order Chitinophagales; family Chitinophagaceae; genus JACMLD01. Next base: position 2,678,956 of record JASGHP010000001.1, read on the forward strand.
AAATCCGCCATCCGGATAAAACGGTCACCTACCAATGGGGTGTTGTTAACCCGATCAACCATTACGATATCTGCTTTTATATTGGCAACTATGAACGCATCCATCGTGCTTACCAAGGGGAGAAGGGTGTTTTGTCTATGGATTTTTGGGTATTGGACTATAACACAGCAAAAGCAAAGGCCCATTTAATCCCTGAGGCGCTGCAAGCGATGCAATCGCTGGAATACTGGTTTGGTCCATACCCTTTTTATGAAGACGGCAGTAAAATGGTGGACGCGCCTTTTATCGGCATGGAACACCAAAGTGCCATCGCCTATGGGAATAATTATACGAAGGGCACCTATAAGGGTAAGGATAATTCCGGGACAGGCTGGGGCAAAAAGACCGATCGGCTGGTGGTGCATGAGCTTGCCCATGAGTGGTTCGGTAACAATATTACCGCCAGTGATATCGCGGATCGCTGGTTACAGGAAGGTTTTGCGGGCCTCGCAGAGCAACTGGTGCTGGAGGATTTATGCGGGAAGCAGGCGGGCCTGGAATTTTTGACCGGCCGGTTGCGGCACCTGGAAAACCAGCAACCCGTAATCAGCCGGTATGGCATCAATGAAGACGGGGGCAGTGATGGTTACCTGAAAGGCTGGGGCCTGATTCATTTGATCCGGCAGATGATGGGCAATGATTCTTCCTTTCGCAGTATGTTACGTGGGTTAAACCAAACTTTTTACCATCAGACAATTAGCTCCGCGCAGCTGGAAAATTTCATTGCTGCGAAAGCAGGAATCCCCTTGCAAGTGGTATTCGACCAGTACCTGCGCAGCCCTGCCATACCGGTGCTGGAATACGAAGCCACCGGCGATTCTTTTCATTACCGGTTCAAAAACTGTCATGAAAATTTTTCCCTTCCGGTAAAGACAAACTGGACAGGTGGAGTGGTCATTCATCCGACCGTAGGATGGCAAACAACAACAATAAGTACGACCGATCTTAACCGGCCTTTACAGGTGAACTGTAACCTGATTGAAACCGAGGAGGTAAAGCGGTAATAGCGCTGAGCTATATAAAAAAATATATATCATTTTTTTTCTCAGGGTGCAACCCTTTTAGTTGTTGGAGCAACTATTAGTCTGATTATTTTAATCAAATTTTAATAACAACTAAAAACCAACACATGGGAATGCTGAAAGAATTCAAGGAATTTGCTATGAAGGGCAATATTGTTGACCTCGCCGTAGCAGTTATCATCGGTGGTGCTTTTGGTGCCATCATTAGCTCAATGGTAGACGACGTACTCACCCCATTATTACTGGCGCCGGCGCTGAAAGCCGCACACGCCGATGACCTGGACAAGCTCGTTTGGGGCGCCGTTAAATACGGTAAGTTCCTGGCTGCCATCATCAAATTCATCATCATTGCCTTTGTGCTCTTCCTGGTGATTAAGGGCATGAACAGCACCAAGAAAAAAGAAGTGGCTGCACCGGCTGCGCCTCCTGCGCCTACAGAAACGGAGCGCTTGCTGGCGGCAATACTGGAAGCCGTTAAGAAGTAAATGAAAAGAGCAGCCTCCGGGCTGCTTTTTTTTGCCTGAGTTTATTTAACAAGGAGAGGGGCCGCAGCGGCCTGGTAATAACTACATATTTCCGACGCCTCTTTATCATCTACCAGGGTCAATTTAGCACTGGCAATGGCCTCGGCTTCCTCCTGCATGCTGCGCATCAATAGTAAGGTGAAGACTTCCTTTTTCTTTTCGGGACTGATTGATTTTTGTTTTGCTGTAAACTTTTCATACGCGTTTGCCATGGATAACCAGATCCCGATTTCAGCATCCGGATTTTTGTCTTTTTTAAAATCGGCCACGGTCTCTTCGATGGATTCCGGGAAGACCTCCGCAAATACCGATTGGATTCGGTTGATTTTTTCCAGTTGTGCGGCGGTTAAGTTTTCCGATACTGCTATTGGTGCTGGTGTTTCTTTAATAGGCCCCGGTGACATGATTACTACCTGGCTTGGTTGTTGGCTATGGCAAGCGGAAAAAACAAGTGCAAACAAACAAGGGATGCAAAATGCGGCTATAGATACGCGGTAGCAATGGGAGATCATGACGAGAAAAATTGGATGGCCTAAATATAGTATGCGGTCTGCTATTTTAAAATAAGTGTATTTACCATAACCTAAAATTAATGCAGGGTTGGTGGATAAGATGTTTGTATATTGGCAGTGTAAATTTCAGTAGCGCTTAGGTCAATTGTTTTATCTCTTCCGCGGACTTACATTCAGTGATTGCACGATTGATTACCTTCCGAGAGACCAAAAATCTAATCCCGGATACATACAGACATAGGCAAATTATTGTGCCGGCAAGTTTTTCGCTGTGTTGCCAAAGGCTGGAATCCCGCTACTGTTAAGCCCCCGCAACATCCCCGTTATTATTATTTGTAGCCGGCTGGTTTACCCGCTCTGCTTCGATATCATATTCCAGTTCGGGATCTATGTTTTGTTTTTCAACGCTTTTGTTTTTCTCCATTAATTCCTCATGGTGATCCCGCAGCCATTGCAATCGTTTCTTGCCATAAGAGAACCGTGTGAACAACACAAACAAAACAGGTACAATAAAAATGGAGATAGATGATGAAGCAATCATGCCGCCAAGTACGGTCACACCAATAGTATTTCTGGACGCGGCACCTGCTCCGGTTGCCAATGCCAATGGCAATACGCCTAATATAAATGCAAGTGATGTCATTATAATAGGACGTATGCGCAAACGCACTGCTTCAAGCGTGGAAGCAATCAATTCTTCACCGCGATCTACCCTTAGCTTGGCAAACTCAACAATAAGGATGGCATTTTTTGCAGAAAGACCAATTAAGGTAATCAATCCAATCTGTGCATATACATTGTTGGTTAGTGGAGGAATAACAGTAAGTGCAAGGATGGCACCAAATGCACTTACAGGAACAGCAAGCAATACAGACAATGGGACAGACCAGCTTTCATACAACGCGGCAAGAAATAGAAAAACAAAAATGATACAAAAGATAAAAATATAAATGGTAAGTGAGCCTGCTTTTATCTCTTCATAACTAAGTCCTGAAAAATCGTATTGATAGCCACGTGGCAATGTTCTGGCAGCAAGTGCTCTTATATCTTCTATGCTTTGCCCGCTGCTATAGCCAGGCGGAATAGCGCCGTCCATTTGCGCAGAACGAAAAATATTGAAGTGCGTAATCAATGGGGCTGCCACTGAAGGCTGATAACTAATGACAGTACTAAGCGGCAGCATTTGGCCAGCAGCATTGCGTACATAATACTTATCCATATCGCTTACCAATGCCCTGTACATAGTGTCTGCCTGTATCACCACACGATAGGTTCGGTTGTACAATGTAAAATTATTGACAAACAAACTGCCCATGTAGGCCTGCATAGTGCTAAATACATCAGAGATATTAACGCCAAGCTTCTGGCATTTCTCCCTGTCAACTGTAAGATCGAAACTTGGTGTGTGTGCAGAAAAATAACAATAGGCAGTAGACAATGAAGGAATCTTTTTTGCTTCTGAAACAAAATGCTGAACATTCTTTTCAAACGCATGAATATCGTCTGTAGAACTTCCCTGCTCTATTTGCATGCTAAAACCTGCTGCTTGCCCTATGCCACGAATAGGCGGCGGCTGATTCACCACCACGTTGGCATTCTTTATTCCTGCTTTTGCAATACGTTTTCGCAATTCATTCATAATGCCAGGCACTCTTGTGGAATCATCGGTTCTTTCATCCCATGGTCTCAGCATCACAAACATAGAACCCGCATTGGAAGTAGCGCCACCATTCAATATATTAAAACCTGAAATGGCGGTGTAGTGCATCACACCAGGCGTCTTTCCTACAATGTCCATCAGCTTGTTCATGACAGCTACCGATTGCGTGGTAGAGGAGGCATCAGGCAATTGGTAAGTAACATACAAGCGGCCGCCGTCTTCAGCAGGAATAAAACCTGATGGTTTTGTTTTGAAAAGAAACCAGGTGCCAGCACAGATACACAACAAAATAATTACTACCAGTTTCGAATAATTGATGCTGTGTTTAACACCGTTGGTATAGCGATTGGTAAAACGATCAAACCATTTGTCAAATCCTGCAAAAAATCTTTGCAGCAGGTTTTTCTTTTTATCAGGAACTGTTGGCTTCAATAATAACGTGCATAATGCAGGTGTGAGCGACAATGCAATAAATGCAGAAATGATAACTGAAATAGCAATAGTGATGGCAAACTGCTGATACAATCTTCCAACAATACCTGGAATAAACCCAACAGGTACAAAAACAGAAGCCAGTATCAATGCAATGGCAACTACCGGCGCAGAAATTTCTTTCATGGCCATATAAGTGGCTTCTTTTGGAGACATGTGCTGCTCGTCTATAAAATGCTGCACTGCCTCTACTACAATAATGGCATCATCCACCACAATACCAATTGCCAGTACAAAACCAAACATGGTAAGCGTATTGATGGTGAAACCGAGTGGGATAAAAAAACAGAAAGTTGCCAGTATAGAAACAGGAATGGCAAGAATGGGTATTAAAGTTGATCTAAGGTTTTGCAGGAACAGGAACACTACTATTGCTACAAGGCCAAGGGCTTTTAGCAAGGTGCCAACCACTTCCTGCATGGAAGTTTTTATAATAGTGACAGACTCAAATGGAACTGCATAATCAACATCTGCAGGAAAAGACTTTTTTAATTCTTTCAACGCTGCATATACATTGTCTGCAGTCTGCAAGGCATTGCTACCCGGGCTCTGAAAGATTATCAGCAATGAACAACGGTTTCCATCAACAAATGCATTACTTGAGAAAGTAAATTTTCCCAACTCAACCCTGGCCACATCTTTTAAATAAACAAGTTGCCCGTTAGCGGGATTAGATTTGATGATTATCTTTTCATAGTCGGCAGGTTTGCTTAGCATGCCATTTACCAGCAAGGTCTTCTCCTGTGTTTGCGAAGAAAGCTGTGGCGGCGCACCAGTTGAACCAGCAGCTACGTATACATTCTGTGCATTTAATGCAGTGGTTATATCGCCAGGTGTTAAACCATAAGATGCCATCTTATCGGGGTTCAACCATATGCGCATGCTGAACTGATCCGTTCTTGCTGTAACGTCTCCCACACCTGGCACACGGAGTAAAGCATCTTCTATAAATACATTGGTATAGTTGTCGAGGAAAGTAATATCATGTGTCCGTTTGGGAGAATAAATAGCCACCAGCATTAATTGATCCGGGTTACTCGCCCGCACTGTTAAGCCAATCTTGCTTACTACAGAAGGCAGTGATGGTCCGGCAATGCCCACACGGTTCTGAACATTCAGTGCTGCAATATGTACATTGGTGCCTGTTTTAAAAGTAACACGCAAATTCATGCCCCCTGTATTGGTGCTGGTGCTTTGCATGTATTCCATACCGCGGGTGCCATTCACCTGCTCTTCTATCGGTATGGCTACTGTTTGCTCTACTGTTTGTGCATCAGCGCCTGTGTAGTTGCCGCTTACCGAAACACTGGGCGGGGAAATATTCGGATACTGATCTACCGCCAGTGTAAATGCAGCTATGGTTCCAGAGATCATTAGAACCACTGAAATAACAATAGCTGTTACTGGTCTTTTTATAAACGTGTTGGCAATCATCCTTCGTTCGGCTTATTCTCTTCGCGTGATTTATTAATTTCAAATTCCAGTTCCGCATCAATATCCTGCTGTTCCACTTTTTTCGCTTTCTCCATTAAGTGGTCGTGATTGGCAGCCAACCATTCCAGTTTCTTTTTACCGTAAGAAAGTTTTGTAATCAATACAAACAATACAGGCACAATAAAAATGGCAATGGTAGAAGCTGCCAGCATACCACCCAACACTGTAAAGCCAATGGTACGACGAGCTACTGCACCGGCACCAGTAGCAAATACCAGCGGCAAAACACCCAGTATGAATGCAAGCGATGTCATAACGATGGGGCGCAAACGCAAACTCACCGCATCCAATGTAGATTTTATTAAATCTTCCCCTCGGTCTACACGAACTTTTGCAAACTCTACAATCAGGATAGCATTTTTTGCTGCTAATCCAATCAAGGTAATTAAACCAATTTGCGCATACACATTGTTGGTAAGACTTGGTACCAGCACCAGCGTAAGTATAGCACCAAATGCACCAATGGGAACTGCCAGCAAAACAGAAAACGGTACAGACCAGCTTTCATACAAGGCTGCCAGGAAAAGAAATACAAAAGTGATAGAGAAAAGAAAAATATAGATGGTGCTTGAACCTGCTCTTATCTCTTCATAGCTTAACCCGGAAAATTCGTATGCATATCCCTGTGGTAATACTCTGGCTGCAATTTCTTTCAGCGCATTTGCGGCATCGCTGCTGCTATAACCTGCTGATGAAGCGCCATCAATCTCTGCCGAACGGAAAATATTGAAATGAGAAATCAGTGGCGCTGTTTCAACGGGTGCATAATTAATCAGCGTTCCCAGCGGTACCATTGTTCCTGCCTGGTTGCGCACATAATACTTGTCCATGTCCGTTATCATCTTCCGGAAAAGCGTATCTGCCTGCACTACTACGTGAAAAGTTCGGTTGTAAGTGGTAAAGTCATTAATGTATAAGCTGCCCATGAAAGCTTGTATCGTTGTAAATACATCACCAACACTCACACCCAGCTTTTCACATTTTTCTCTGTCTACATTTACGTTATAACTCGGTGTGCGTGCATTGTAAAAACTGAAAGCACCTGTAATAGCCGGGTTTTTATTGGCTTCTTCTACAAATTTGTTAACTACTTTTTCAAACGCATGCACATCATCCGATGTATTCCGTTGTTCTATCTGGAAACTAAAACCAACTGTTTCGCCAATGCCCGGAATGGGAGAGGGTTGAATCACTTCTACATTTGCATTTTTCACTCCGGCATCTTCAATTCTTTTTTGCATCACTTGTATGATGCCCGGTACACGCTGCTCTGATCCACTTCTTTCATCCCAGGGTTTCAACTGCACATATATTGTACCTGCATTAGAATTGCTGGCATTGTTCACTACATTCAAACCGGATAAGGCAGCGTAATGCGCAACGCCGGGTGTTGTTGATACTACTTGCATCAGTTTTGACATTACATCTACCGATTGCGAAGTAGAAGATGCGGGTGGCAACTGGAAGGTGACGTATAAATTTCCGTCGTCTTCAGAAGGAATAAAACCGGATGGTTTGTGTTGAAATAAAAAGTAAGTGCCTGCACAAACACATACCAGCAAAATGAGGATGAACCTGGATGCTTTGATGCTGCGCTGCACACCATTTGTATATTTCCCGGTAAGCTTATCAAACCAATTATTGAACCTGCCAAAGATTTTATTGATACCCTTGTCTTTTTTGCTTTCGTCGGTAGGTTTCAACAGCAACGTACACAAAGCGGGCGTAAGCGACAATGCAATAAACGCAGAGATAACAACGGAGATGGCAATGGTGATGGCAAACTGCTGGTACAATCTTCCTACTATGCCGGGGATAAAACCAACCGGCACAAATACTGCTGCCAGTATCAAAGCAATTGCTACCACTGGGGCAGAAATATCCTTCATAGCATAATACACTGCTTCTTTTGCACCCATCTTCTCATGATCCATATAATGCTGCACTGCTTCTACCACAATGATAGCATCATCCACCACTATACCAATAGCCAACACAAAGCCAAACATGGTCAGCGTATTGATGGTAAACCCAAGCGGAATGAAAAAACAAAAAGTACCAAAGATAGAAACTGGTATAGCCAGTATAGGTATCAAAGTAGATCGCAAATTCTGCAGGAAAAGAAAAACCACAATTGCTACAAGACCAAGTGTGAGCAGCAATGTTCTTACCACATCACTCATGGATACTTTTACTACCGTTACAGATTCAAACGGAACTTTATAATCTACGTCAGCAGGAAAAGATTTTTTCAGTTGTTCCAGTTCTTTATACACACCATTGGCAGTTTCCAATGCATTGCTGCCTGGTGCCTGGTATATGATAAGATATGATGCACGTTTGCCATCTACGAACGAATTGCTGGAGAATGTAAATTTTCCTAACTCAACTCTAGCTACATCTTTCAGGTAAACCAACTCACCGGTAGAGGGAATTGTTTTTACAATAATATTTTCAAATTCAGATACTTTGCTCAATCTTCCGTTGACGATAATGCCAAGCTCAAATACCTGATCTTTATTTTGTGGCGGAACGCCTGCTGAACCTGCTGCTACCTGTACGTTCTGTGTATTTAGTGCATTAATGATATCGGTAGGCGTCAGGTTGTAAGATGCCATTTTATCCGGGTTCATCCATACCCGCATGCTAAAATTATCTGTGAAGCGATTGATAGTGCCCACACCGGGTACACGCAAAAGCGCATCCTGTATAAATATGTTGGTGTAGTTATCAAGAAAAGTGATATCATGCGAATTTCCGGGAGAATATATTGCCACCATCATTAACTGGCTGGGATTGATAGCCCTAACGGTAAGGCCTAACCGGCTTGCAACAGATGGAACCTGTGGTGTAGCAATGCTTACACGGTTTTGCACGTCCAGCGCTGCCACATCAATATCTGTACCTATGTTAAAGGTTACATTAACTGACATAAGCCCGTTGTTAGTGCTGTTACTTTGCATGTATTCCATGCCAGGCGTTCCATTGATCTGGCTTTCAATGGGTGTTGCCATTGTTTGCTCCACCGTCTGCGCATCTGCTCCGGTAAATTGCCCGTTCACCTGCACAACGGGCGGCGTAATATCCGGGTATTGATCCACAGGTAGACTTAATATGCAAACAGTGCCAGTTAACACCAATACTATTGATATAACGATAGCTGTAACCGGCCGCTTGATAAATGTATTGGCTATCATAAGTTATAGATGATCCTGCTTGTTTTTGTCTCGATGATGTCCACCTTCTGGTTGCGCTTCTTTATTATTGGTGCTGTCATTATTACTATCAGCAGCATTGGCACCAGCTCCGTTACCATGTTTGGGGCCTGTGCTTACACGCGAACCCTGATGCAATGCCTGCACACCATCCACCACAATTTGTTCGCCTGGATTGATACCGCTTTTCACCACTACATTAGGTCCAATGGTTTGTCCTACTTTTATTTTCTTCTGAAACGCATACAGCTTCGGCCCTTTGGCAGTATCTGGTTCAGGTTTTTTCGCTGAATCTGCAGATGCAACAACAGTGTCTTTCACAACAAACACAAAGTATTCTCCCATCTGCTCTACAATTGCTTTTCCCGGAACTACTATTTGCGGTTGCATATCCTGGTTATGAACACGAACAATGCAACTCATGCCTGCTTTCAGCGCATTTACCGGATTGGGGAATACCAGCCTTATTTTAATAGAGCCAGTCTGCGGGTCTACTGCACGGTCTATTACAGAAATTTTTCCCGTATGCTCGTATAAAGTATTGTTCGGAAGTTTCAGGGTAAACAATGAGTCTATATCATCTTTTTTATTTTGTTCCAACTTTTCAAAATCCATCAGCAGTTTTTCATTTATCACAAAGTCTGTTGCAATAGGATTGTTAGTAGAGATGGTATTAAGTATAGTAGAACCTACCGAAACCATATTGCCAAGCTTTACCTGGCTGAAACCAATGGTGCCATCAAAAGGTGCGTAGATGGTAGCATAGGAAAGATTTGTTTTTGCTGTTCTTGCTGTTTGCTCTGCCGCTTTTGTCTGGCTTTTTGAATTTTCATAAGTGGTAATGGCATGATCGTACAATTGTTTTGCCACTGCATGATAGTTGTTGAGGTAGGTATATCTTTCTGCATCTTGTTTAGCCTGCGCTTCATTGCCCTGCGCAACTTTTACGTTGGCTTCTGCTTCATCTACCGCAGACTGGTAAAGGCGTTTATCAATCTCATATAATTTCTGACCTTTCTTCACAAAGTCACCTTCTTTAAAAAATATGCCCGTAATATAACCCTGCACTTCCGGCACAATGTTTACCTGGCTGAGTGCTTGCGTAGTAGCAGGATATTCATCATAATACAAAACTGCCTGCTTTTTTACTGTAATTACGTTAACAGGTGTGGGTGGCACAGGTGGCGGTTGTTTTTGTTTGCACGAAACAATGAACGTGCAAACAATTGCCAATGTGCAATAAACAAATTTATACATGGGGCGACTCATTTTGTTGCAGGCGGTTTTTAATAGTTAATAATGCCCAGCGCTTTTTGCAGGTCAATTTTATTTGAAAGTACCTGGTATAATGCGTTGAAGTAACTGGTTTGCGAAGTGATTAAATTGGATTCGGCTGTAATTACATTCAGGTAAGCAACAATGCCTTGTTTATATTGAAGTGTGACTACAAAATAAACACGCTTGGCCATCTCAACATTTTTCTGCAGCACTTCCAGGTTGTATAGGTTGCCTCTGTAATTCGCCAGGGCGGTGCTGTATTCAGTATTAATCCTAAGTTTCATATCCACCTGGCTCCAGTCAAGTATATGTTCCTGCTCTTTCGAACGCTGAACTGTTTTAACTCGTGAGAAACCTGTGAAGATGGGCCAGCTAACCGATAAGCCAATCAATGAATTGGGGAATGCTGTAGCATACAGGTTAGAAAGATTGTTGCTTTCAAACTCATAATTGTAATTGTAAAACGCACTTACTGTTGGTAGTAATGTGTTGTGATAATAAGTAGTGAGCGAATGCTGCAAATCTTTTTGTGTTTGCAATTGTTTAAACTCAATTCTTTTTTCATACTGCAATTGCTGTGTGGTATCAAATGCAATATCATTCATCATTTGCAGCGTATCAAATACAACATTGAATTGCCGCCGGTCCTGGAAACCCATTAACTGCCTCAGCGTAGCATATTGCGGCGTAACGTTTTCATTGGCTTGGCGTAGCAATGCTTTTGAATTGTTTAGGGTAATGGTGGCTTGTTCATAATCTGTCTCATCCACAATTCCCCCTACATACTGATGATAAGCATCTTCTACATTCTGATGCAATCTTACTGTGTCTTCTTTCAGCACATCAATCTGCTCCAGCGTTAGCAATAGATTATAAAAGGCTTTGCTTACGTTTGCCACTACATTAATCTTAACACTGTCTGTGGTTTGCTCTGCCTGCTTTGTAATAAATGCGGCGTTCTTGGATGCATACAAAAGATAGGGGCTGAAGATAGCTTGCGACACTGATAGAGTAGGAATGACTGTATTTGCAATGCCTGTTCTTTGTTTGGCTGTGCCACCGGGTACAGATGTATCTGCATAGAATGAAGTTGGCAATTGTATATAATGCGTAAGATTGGCGCTAAGGCTTACCTGTGGATACCAGCCAGATGTATTGATGCCATTGGTTAATCTTGCTACAGCGATATTAATCTGTGCTTGATTAACGGCAGCCTGATGCGTTAAAGCATAATTAATGCATTGCGTGAGTGTAAAATATTGAGACGTGTCAGGAGTTTGATTTGATTGTGCTTTTATACTTGCTGAAACGCTGAATGCAAACACAACCAATACACTAATATATTTTACAAAGGGCTCTCTGAGGGTGTTATTCATAATAATCTACCATTACATTGTCTTAACATGAATAATAAGCATTAGCATCACTTTCTTTATACTATTTATCCAAAGCAAAAAATTGCTTCTGCGTTTTGACGTAAAGTACCGTTGCTTGCATGTAAATGGGTTGTTAACAGGCGGGGTATAGCGATTAAAATATTCTTAATGAGGAAAATTTTCAACAAGAATTTGAACAAGTAGAAATTGTTGCAACAATAAGATCAATGCTTGTATGATATTTTTTCGAGAAGCAACCTGATGACATGTTTTGCTATATCAATAGCGTTTGAATAGGAGATTGTCCCCTTTCAAATTAAAAGCTTGTGTTCGTGCTTTAGATAAATGCAGTTTAAAAGCAAGTGGATGAAAGCATGGCTTATGATTGGGCAGTTAAATCGGCAATACCAGTTTAAAGCATATATTTCTTCCCATATTATATATTCCCAGGTGACCGTTGGGCGATGCTGAATAATATTCAAAATATTTCAATCGGCTTAAATTCGACTGATAGGATTTGTCGAATAAATTGTTCACTTGTATTTGCAATTGGAGTGTTTGTTTTTTAAAACACCTGATTTCGGTCACAACGCCTGCATTAAACAAAACGTAAGCGGGTGTTGCTGTTTCTGTATTATTTAATTGCAGATACCTGTTTTGCGCTCCGGCAAATTCCATTTCAAATTTTGGCGTAATAGCTGAGAAAAAGGTGGAACGCGGTTTAATTTCCTGCATTATGCTGCTCATTAATTTAAACGGTGGTATAAGTGGTAAGTATTCTCCATCCCTACCTTTGCCATTGTACTGCTTGTTCTTGTTAAGTCCATATACCATTGCCAGGCTACTTTCTAACCTGAACCCATTCCATTTTTCCGGGTGAACGGCAAACCATAATTCTCCTCCATAAACCTGCGCTTCCGCTTGCTGGTATTGATAGGTCTTATTACCCTGTGCATCCAACAGTGCATTGCCGTTTGCATCTGTTACAAGGTTGAGATAAATATAATTTTGGATATTGTTGTTGAATAAGCTGGCATCTGCAGAAAAATTCCTGAACCTTGCACTGGCACCAATATCTTCCTGCAAAGAAAACTCGGGGTTAAAATTTCTATTGCCAAGATAAATAATATGCGCACCGGGATCAAGTCCATTGCTTCCCATTTCGGTTATATTGGGTGCACGGTATGCTCTGCCAATATTCGCTTTAAAGCCGATTTCTTTTGATGCCTGGAAAGTAAACCCAATGCTTGCTGATAAACCATTGAAATTTTTCTTGTAGGAAGAAAACTGTAGGCTTGCATTAGCTGTATCGTTTCCTGCCACATGCTGGTCGAAACCTGTTGCTGCATTTGTTCTTACATAAAAATCATTCCATCGCACCTGGCGTAGATCATAGCGAAGGCCACCACTTATGCTCCATTGATGATGTTTCCATTTTGCATATCCATATAAGCCGCCTTCTTTCAAATTGTAATCCGGCACAGGAAAGTCTGTGGCATTAAGGCTTTTGTTGTTTTGCAACATTCCATTAATACCTATACTGGTTTCAATGCGTGCAAATTCTTTTATGTTGTAACGCACACTATAATTTAATGTGTTTAGCCTTACATACATACCCGCTTGTTCAGGTATCGTTGGATGGTTAAACTCCCTGCGAATGTTTTGTTGCACACCCACCAGGAAATCTATATTGCCATTTCCCAACTGGTAAACATTGTGGATATATAACCTGTAATGCTGAATATGCTGCGACAGTGCAGGTATTTTATAAGCATTCAACTCCTCATCAGTAACGATTGGTCTATTTTTAATGCTGTCTTTATCACCTTCATAAATTTGCCTGGTAAACTTTCTTGTCAGGCTATCGCGGCTTCCGTCTGGAATTGCCTGTCGGTTATCGTACAGTGTAAAATTAAAATGAGTATATCCTCTATCGGTTTTGTAACCAGCCAGCAGCGAAAAGTTTTTTTCATTAAAGTTTGTGAGGTAAACTCTGCCATCTATCGGGTTGCGATAATTTTTTGCTACGCGATAAGAACCGCGAGCGGCAAATAAAATGTGCTTGTTGTTATAACCCAATGATAATCCTTCTCCAATCAGGTTGTTATTGGTTTGGTATTCGCTTGTGTATTTGCCATGTAATTTTTCATCATCGTAATTAGGTATATTGGAAAAGAAACTTACTACACCAGCTATTGCATCAGATCCATACATAAGACTCGCCGGCCCTTTAATTATTTCCGCCCTGTCAATATTATATGCGTCCACTTCAATGCCATGTTCATCGCCCCATTGCTGTCCTTCCTGCCGTATGCCGTCATATAAAGTAAGCACACGATTGTAACCGAGTCCATGGATAAAAGGTTTTGAGATATTGGGCCCTGTTTTTACCGCATTTAATCCGGGAACATTTTTTACCAGTGCATCTATAATATTTGTTTCAGTAGTTCGCTCGATTTGTTTTGATGTAACCCTTGCTATGGCAACAGGGTTTTCGCGGATAAGCGTTGCTTTTGATACACCGGTAACCACTACTTCATTCAGCGATTTATTATTAGGCGTTAAGTAAACTGCGATTGCCAGCTCACTATTCTTGCCAGTAGAAATTCTTTTTTCAAAATCAACAAATCCTATGCCTGTGGTCTTTATAACATAATCGCCGGGAGGAATGTTTTTAATGATAAAGCGGCCGCTGCTGTCTGTCAGTGTGCCTATGGTTGTCCCTGCCAGTACAATGCTGGCAAATCGAACAGGCTTACCCTCGCTGGTAACGATTCCTTTGATCATCACAGACTGGGAATGCACAATCACTGCATACAACAAACATATTGGTAATAACAAAGCGACTCTCACAGGTCTGATAGTTTTATTAGCAAAAATAGAAAGTTAGGTTAGTCTAACAAAATATTTTTGACAAATCTTATTTATATTTGCGGCATGTTATCCCAGGCAGAAGAAAATTATCTCAAAGCGTTGTTCCATCTTACTTCCGAAACGGCTGATAAACAAGAAGCAGGAACAAATGAATTGGCGGCTACGCTAAATGTGAAGCCCGCAACGGCAAACGATATGCTTAAAAAGCTGAAAGAGAAAAAATTGATAGTCTACGAGAAATACGGCAAGATATCGCTGAGCACTGCTGGTAAAAAACAGGCAATAGAAGTAGTAAGAAAGCACCGTTTGTGGGAAACCTTCCTGTATGAAAAACTGGCGTTTAGCTGGGACGAAGTGCATGAGGTGGCTGAACAACTGGAACATATCCATTCCCCAAAACTGATTGAGCAACTTGAAAAATTCCTGGGCTATCCGGAAGTAGATCCCCATGGAGACATTATTCCCAATGCAAAAGGTGAAATAAAATTACAGGCTCGCAAAACATTGTCACAAATCGTTGTTGGCAAAAGCTGCAAACTGGTGGCTGTTAAAGATAACACGGCTTCCTTCCTGCAATATGTTATAAAAGTCGGCCTTGGCCTTAGTAGCAAAATCAGGATTGTCAGCCGCCAGGATTTTGACGGCACAATGGAAATAGATGTCAATGGCAAAAAGTCAATCGTCAGCCAAAAATTTGCCGAGAATATTTATGTTGTTTAAATGGGAATAAACTGTCAGCAACGCAATATCATTTAAGTGCAAGCCCTTACGCTCTATTAATAGCAAAATAAGAATTAAAATAATCGCATCACGTAGCCGTTCCATACAATTAAGAAAAAAGATTGGCCGGCAACCTACCGAGCTGTACCCGAAACAAATGTGATGCGAATACCTCTACTGCCATGCCCCCGGATTTGCAGGTCCGGCATTTTTCCAAAAAAATGCTGGTTGCTGGTTGTATTAATTATATGCGCTTTACTGCCAAACTTTGTCTTTGCACAAAAACGAAACCTGAAGTTCGATCACCTTGATATAAGCAATGGTCTTTCTCAAAATAATGTGCTTTGTGTAATGCAGGATAGCCGCGGATTTATTTGGTTGGGCACCCGCGATGGATTGAACCGGTATGATGGTTATAAGTTCACCCAATACAGGTACGATGCAACAGATAATAACAGCATCAGCAATAATTTTATCAATGATATAGCAGAAGATGGCAGTGGCAATTTATGGATAGCCACCAGTGAAGGGCTCAACAAATATGATCGTTCTACAGATCGCTTCATTCG
Organism: Chitinophagaceae bacterium; assembly: GCA_047602295.1. Classification (GTDB taxonomy): domain Bacteria; phylum Bacteroidota; class Bacteroidia; order Chitinophagales; family Chitinophagaceae; genus JACMLD01. The sequence continues at coordinate 2,694,731 of JASGHP010000001.1, forward strand.
CTTTAAAAAAGACAGGGTAAATATAGCCAGTCTGTCCAGCAATCTTGTTTCCTCTCTTGCTATAGACCACAATGGCAATACATGGATTGGTACCAATGATGCGGGCCTGAATAAAATGGACGCTGTAACAGGAAAAATTACCCGTTATCCTTTATATGCACCCGAAACAAAGTTGCAGGATCAAAATGCTGTAATGAGTATTGCTGAAGACTCGCAAAAACAAATATGGGTTGGTACTTTGGGTGGTGGAATTTACGCACTAAATGAAAGAGGAGCTGTTTTAAAGCATTATCAGAACAACAGAACAGATACTGCATCTATCAGCAGCAATCGTGTCTATAGAATGTTTACAGACAGCAAAGGGCGTTGCTGGGTAGGAACAGATGGCGGCGGGCTTAACCTCTTTGATGCAAATACAGGAAAGTTTCGACGTTTCAGGCACCAATTGTACAATGCTAATAGTCTTCCGGTGGATGCTGTATATGCATTGGGCGAAGATATGGAAGGCAATCTTTGGGTAGGTACAGAAAACGGTGGCCTGAGTGTTTTTGATCCAGTAAAAGAAAGCTTTCACAATTACGCACACGATGAATTGGACAATACTTCTTTAAGCAATAACTCACTTTACACCACCTATCGGGATAATAAAGGAAATATGTGGGTAGGTTCTTTTGCTGGTGGCGTTAACGTGTACAATAGAGACGGTAACAAGTTTGCGCACTACAAACACAATTCTGAAAGCAGTAGCCTTAGCAATAATAATGTGCTTGCTATTATGGAAGATTCCAAAAAGAGAATATGGATATCAACCGATGGCGGAGGGCTTGATTTATTTGATTCCTATAAAAAGTCATTTACACACCTTAGGCATATCCCCGGCAATAAAAACAGCATTTGTGGTGATTTTGTATTGAATACCTGCGAAGACAGCAAAGGCAATATATGGATTGGCACCTGGGCAGACGGAATAACCGTTTATAATCCTGCGAAAAATAGTTTTAAGCATTTTAAAAACGATCCCAACGATTCTACATCTTTGAATGGTAATAATGCCTGGTGCATTTTTGAAGACCGCGATAAAAATATATGGATAGGATTGCATGGAGCTGGTCTTGATCTTTATGATCCAAAAACGGAGACATTTTCTCATCACATGCATGACGATAGGCAGCCCGGCAGTATTGCCAGTAATATTATTCACATGATTATCCAGGACAAGAGTGGTTACCTGTGGATAGCTACAGACCAGGGTGGGCTTAACCGTTATGATGCAAGAAGCAACCGCTTTACAGCTTTTCTGCACGATGATAAAGCAAATAGCATCAGTGATAACAGTTTATTATCTCTATACAAAGACAGTAAAGACAATCTTTGGATAAGTACTGCCAATGGACTTAATTATTTTGATACAAGAACTCATTGGTTTACCAATTACTCCACTGCAGATGGGCTTCCCAATAACCTGATCTTTGGTATGTTGGAAGACGATAAAAGCAATTTATGGATAAGTACCAATACAGGTATTTGCCGGATGAATTTGAAAACGAAAGCCTGCAAAAATTTCGGCACAGCAGATGGGTTGCAATCCAATGAATTTAAAGATCATTCTTTTTGCAAAGCAAGCAACGGTGCTTTTTATTTTGGAGGCATCAATGGCTTTAATGAATTTTTTCCCGACAAAATAAAAGAGAACAATTTTGATCCGGCGCTGGTGATTACCGGTTTCCAAATCTTCAACAAAAATGTTTTACCGGCCGACAGCAGCCATCCTTCAGTTTTACAAAAAGTAATTACAGAAACAGATCGCATAGAATTGCCTTATGCCAGCTCTGTTATTTCATTTGAATTTGCTTCGCTGAATTATACTGCCGAAGAGAAAAAGAAATATGCTTACAAGCTGGAAGGATTTGATAAAACCTGGAATGAACTGGGCACAGAGCGAAAAGCAACTTATACAAAATTAGATCCCGGCACCTATATTTTTAAAGTAAAAGGATTAAACAACCAGGGTGAATGGTCAAACCGCATACGCGAGATAACCCTTGTTATTGTTCCGCCATTCTGGCTTACATGGTGGTTTAAAGGCGGCATTGTTTTTCTTATAATTGGCGGTGCTATTAGTTTTTATCGTGTGCGCATGAATAGTGTAAAAGCACAGAAAAGAAAACTGGAAAGAGAAGTAGGTGAAAGAACAGCACAGTTGCAACAATCAATGCTGGAAGAGAAAAAATCTCGCAATGAAGCAGAAGCTGCTAACAAAGCGAAAAGTGTTTTCCTCGCTACTATGAGCCATGAAATTCGCACGCCCATGAACGGCATCATTGGGATGTCTTCACTGCTTTCAAAAACAACACTAACAACAGAGCAGGCCAACTATACAGAAACCATCCAGAGTTGTGGAGAAAACCTGCTGGCAGTTATCAATGATATACTGGATTTCTCCAAAATAGAATCCGGTAAAATGGAATTGGAAGAAAATGATTTTCATTTGCGCACCTGCGTAGAAGAAGTGCTGGATGTATTTGCCAGCAAAGCGGCACAGTCAGGACTTGATCTTATTTATCAAATTGATGATGCGCTGCCAGAACAAATAGTAGGGGATGCTACCCGCTTGCGACAGGTACTGATTAACCTTGTTAGTAACGCTGTTAAGTTTACCCACCAGGGAGAAGTGTTTGTTCATGTCCGCCAGGAGGCATCAAAAGACAATGGAGCATTGCAACTGCGTTTTGAAGTAAGAGATTCCGGCATTGGTATACCTGCAGACAAACTGGAAAGACTTTTCAAAGCATTTTCACAAGTTGATTCTTCAACAACACGCAAATACGGAGGAAGCGGGTTAGGGCTGGTAATTGCTGAAAAACTGATTGGCCTGATGGGTGGCAGTATTGAAGTAAGCAGTACAGCTGGTAAAGGTTCTGTATTTAGTTTTACTATGCAAACCAGGGCTGGTAATAAGCCGGAAAAAATATATGCGCAAACCGGAATAGACCAATTGGAAGGAAAGCGCATACTGGTTGTAGATGATAATAATACCAATCGCACCATATTGCAGGCACAACTGAAACAATGGAAAATGATACCCGTGTTGGCATCCAATGGCAGGGAAGCGCTGAATATTCTTTCACAAAATGATCGGGTTGATCTTGTGTTGAGTGATATGCATATGCCCGGCATGGACGGGCTGGAACTGGCTGGCAAAATAAAAGCAAACTATAGCGCTATTCCTATAATGTTGCTGAGTTCATTGGGATATGATCTTGATAAAAAAGAGTCAGCGCTTTTCAGTTCTGTTTTAACCAAGCCCGTTCGGCAAAATCTTTTGTGTACACACCTGCTAAATAATTTTAGAATTGAAGTGATGCCTGTAGCCAATCAAAAAGATAAAGAAACTTCTTTGCCGGAAAACTTGTCTGAACGTTTTCCTTTGCGCATACTCATTGCAGAAGACAATCCCATCAACCAGCAACTGGCACTTATCGTGCTTAATAAAATGGGATATGATCCGGAGATTGCAGAGAACGGTAAAGAGGCAGTAGACAAACTGGAAGCAACAGATTATGATGTAATACTGATGGATGTGCAGATGCCGGAGATGGATGGCCTTGAAGCTACCCGCAGCATCCGCAATGCCGGAAAAAAACAACCTATCATAATCGCCATGACAGCCAATGCCATGTATGAAGACAGGGAGAATTGCATCAACGCCGGTATGGATGATTATATAGCCAAACCTTTTAAACCACATGAAATAGCGGTGATGATTGAAAAGTGGGCTTCTTAATTTGCAATAAAGTAATGTCCGGTTGAAAGCCCATCGCGTGCCCTGCGCCATTAATGCTTTATATTTACAGTAAAGCCCCGGCATGCTATCCCCAAAAAAATTGTTTGTACTATTATTTGTTCTGCTTAGCAGTTTATCTCTCTTTGCACAATCACTGCCAGATTCTGTTACAGCAAAGATTGACAAGTATTTTGCTTTCTGGAACAATGCCAACAGTCCCGGTTTTGCAATTGGTATTGTAAAAGGCGACTCGCTTATTTATGCAAAAGGCTATGGTATGGCCAATCTTGAATACAATGTGCCCATAACGCCCGCCACTATTTTTCATATGGCATCCATCTCTAAACAGTTTACTGCTTATAGTATTGTATTGCTGGCTGCACAGGGTAAACTAAAGTTAGATGATGATATACGCAAATACCTGCCCTGGTTTCCAGATCTGCATGAAACAATTACCATACGGCATTTGCTTTCGCATACCAGCGGCATTCGTGATCAGTGGCAACTGCTGGCTATTGCGGGTACAAGGATTGACGATGTAATTACACAGGAACAAATTGTAAAAATAATCAGCCAGCAGCAGGCACTTAATTTTAAACCGGGGAGTGCTTATACCTATTCCAACAGCGGGTTTACGCTTTTAGCAGAAATTGTAAAAGCTGTTACGGGGCAGACTTTGCGAACTTTTACAGATTCGGCCATTTTTAAGCCCCTAGGTATGAAAAGCACACATTTTCATGATGATTATACCGAGATAGTAAAAGATCGTGCTTATTCTTACCAGCGTGAAAAGCTTACAAAATTTTCCAACAGCATTTTATCGTATTCCAATGCAGGTGCAACAAGTCTTTTTACCAATACAAATGATCTTGCCAAATGGGTGAGCAATTTTTATCGCCCGGTAGTGGGTAATGCAGATCTTATTAAGCAATTAACAACACCCGCTACACTAAACAATGGTGCTACACTCACTTATGCACTGGGCATTACTTCTGATACTTACAAAGGCTGGCGACAGTTTTCGCACGGCGGAGCAGATGCTGGTTTCAGAACGTATATAACGGTGTTCCCCGATCTGAAAATGGGTTTTATTGTTTTCAGCAATGTTGGAGATGCCAATACAAGCCAGAAAGCTTATCAACTGGCAGATATTTTTATTAAGGATACCAGTGGAAAATCAACACCAGCTCCAATTGCAATTGACAGCAGCCGTGCATGGATAAAAGATACTGCAGTAGCGGCTATCATTATGGGCAATTATATTTCAGAAGACGGATCTCAATTTAAATTTGTGTTGCGCAATCGTGTATTGACGTGGGATAGGGGAGGTCGTTCGGATGTATTATATCCCGGTCCTGCGGATAGCTTCACCGTTGCCAAATCGCCGGAAGTAAAATTTGTATTTAATACCACAAACAAAAAAGATATTCGTGTAGATGAATACTGGCCGGGCAATCACCGGTTATTGGTGAAATATGCTGCTGACAGTTTATCCGTTGCTGCATTGCATGCTTATGAAGGCGATTATTATTGCCCGGAGCTTGGCTGCACTTATACCATTCAGTTAAAAGATCAAAGGCTGGTAATGACAAACCGCAAGTATGATGACAGTTTCTTGAAATTAGTAGGGCCCGATCATCTTTATAGCGATTACTGGTGGATGCAACACCTGTTTATAACCCGCAATGCCCGCCATGTAATTACCGGCTTCGAAGTGAATGACGGAAGGGTAATGCATTTGCGATTTAATAAGGTGAAATAGAAGTTATAAAATTCGATTAACTGTATTTAATTAAATAAAATACTTCCCGTTCGATTTGTCATGCCGACGATAGGAGGCATCTGCGGGCAAAGAATTGCTTTTAATGGGGCATGCAGTTCCCTCCTAAGGTCGGGATGACATTAATTGGTCTATCGTTATATAGAATTGTTTGAGGAGTGATTGTTTTATTTAATGATACTGATGCAATATCTCTTATTCGATTACTCTTCTCTTATTGTAATAAATACTCCCGTTCGATTTGTCATGCCGACGATAGGAGGCATCTGCGGGCGAAGAATGTTGTGCTTCGCTTTTTTTTGTACTGTGCTTAAGATTTTCAATATCGATTGTTTCTTACAAACAATAAGCGTACTCAAAGAGTAAACAATCACTCTTTAAGTACGCTGTGAAAATTTGAACACTTTTTTACAAATCCCTCAAACCGCCATCTATTAAAATTTCAGACCCCAACATAAAAGCAGATTCATTAGAAGCTAAATAAACTGCACCGCTTGCAATTTCATCCGCAGCGCCTATCCTTTTCAGAGGTGTAAAGCCGCCCATTGCCGCTGCCATTGCTGCAGCTTCATCAGCGGTATTGGTAACAGTACCAAAAACGGGCGTATCAACTGGACCGGGTGATATTGTGTTCACCCTTATTTTTCTGTCAAGCAATTCTGCCGAAAAACTGCGAGCCAATGAACGTACCGCTGCTTTTGTTGCCGAGTAGGCTGCATGGTTGGGAATGCCTTTTCCATTTACAGTAGATGATATTAATATCACGGAAGCTCCGTCATTTAATACGGGCAATGCTTTTTGAACAGAAAAAAATGCTCCCTTAAAATTGATGTCGCTTACTTTATCAAACATCGCTTCTGTAAAATCTGCTAATGGTGCAATGATATAAACGCCGGCATTAACAACCAGGATATCAAATTTCCCAAGCCTGGTTGCTACTTCTTTGTAAATACGCTCAAGATCATTTACGTTAGAAACATCACCCTGGATAGCAATGCCAGCATTGCCCAGTTCTTTAACAGCATTATCCAATGTTTTTTGGCTGCGACCTGTTATAGCAACTTTTGCGCCTTCTGCCACGAATTTTTTGGCGGTGGCCAAACCAATGCCGCTACCACCCCCGGTAATAACAGCAACTTTGTCTTTTAATTTTTGCATCTTGTTTATGATTTATGCAAACGGCTTTTCCGATTGCAATGCAAAGCACAAACATTTTGCCTTGGAGAAAAATGATGTAGTTTAGGAAATACTGTTGATGTAGTTCAACTTTTTTTGGAAACCTTTTTATTTCTTATTCGCGAAAGAAACTCGGTTGTCATTCCTAAATAAGACGCCAGCGCATATTGAGGCACACGTTGCACAATTTGAGGGTATTTCATTGCGAAGTTTTCATATCGTTCTTCTGCAGATAGTGTTAAGTTTGAAATTATTCTTCTTTGTTGCGCAGCCAGTCCACGCTCTGCTATAATTCTGAAAAATGTTTCAAACTTATGATTTGATTTTTTCAAATCCTGTTCTTTTTCATAATCAATTTGTAAAATGGTAGTGTCTTCCAAAGCAACCACAAACATGGTAGCAGGTTGCTGAAAAATATAACTGTTGTAATCTGTAACCCACCAATCTTCTATAGCAAAAGTAATCGTGTGGTTTTGCCCGTCATCTGCCACCACATAGGCCATTAGTGCTCCTTTTAAAACGTAATGCCTGTGCCTGGCAGTAAAATTTGGCTGAACAATGAATTGCTTTTTTTTAATTTTTACTTCTTTAAATGCATCACTGAACTGTCCCGTCTCTTCTTCAGACAGGCTCACAAACTTATTTATGTATACAATTATTTTGTTTGTCATTAATTGATTACAAAGTTATGAAAACTGATTTTGAAACTTACACAGATATCTTTAAAGAGATAATGCCTCCCATCGGGTCTTTGCCAAAACAATATTAATTATTTGTCGCAAATTTATCCTTTAACGCTGATGTTACTTTTTTTGCTTTCACTACCCCAATTAAAAAAATTATCTGTCCCAACGCAAACAAGAAGTAAAGAGCAATTAGTACAACTCTTGCTACATAGTAATTCTCAGAGTAAGGAATGGCATTCGTTGGGAAGGCAAATAATGATAAGATAGTATGCAGCAAAAAAATCCTATGCCGAACTACCTTTTCATTTCGCTCTAATATATAGTAAATCAAAGCAGCTATTCCAATCCAGATAAAAAGAGATAGAGCTAAGAAAAACGATGGGGGATAAATTATTGTGTGCCAACCCGGGGCGACAGAAATAGCCGCCTCTTGAGAAAGATAAGACAGCATTGCAATCAAAAAAATAACCAGAAATACAAAAGAGTATTTGACCATAAGTTTTCAGTTAACATAACTAAACAATAAGTACAAGTAAGCTATGCTCATAACTTGACGGTATAGTTGTGCAAATGAGGAGGTAATTTAATTGTCAACTTTCCCATGTTATATGATCTAAATCGCCATTCTCTTTTGTCTTAACTACTAAAAGTTGGTTGCAAGGTTCTCCGTCAATTTCTATGGAGTAGTCAAAAACACCGTAATAGTCTGCACCATACTTTCCGTCGGGATAAAGCCCAACTCTAATCAGTATTAGTTTATCTAAAAGTTGTTCTTCTTTTGACTTTTCTTCATTGGTATAGTCAATAATTTCACCTAATTCTTTTTCGTCAAGTTCGTCAAGGTAAAAATTTATATAGTCTGCCGCTTCTCCTCCATCGGCGAAGTTCTCGTTAATTGATGATTTGTTCTGAATTTCAAATGCAGAAATCCTATCAAGAAAGATTCTAAGATTGTTTGCTTGAGCTTCTGAGATACTCTTATTTTCAAAATTCAAATCAAGCCGAAGAACATTTTCGTTAAATGAAGCTTCGGCAGTATAGTGTTCTTCTAATTTATTAAAGGCAATCTGTCCAAAATATGGTAAGTCGATGCTAGTCATTTTTGTTTATCGTTTAATTAATCCTTAAAAATCCCCTTGCACTGGCGCTGTGTGCAGAGAATATATTATTCAAAATTGTTCTTCAACGTTTGCTAAAATTTCGCAGTCGCAATAACCGCCATGTTTTGTCAACCAATTTAAAATTTCATCTGCATTTTCAATATTGGATTGGGATAGGAATAGTTTAGTCAAAGTATTAGTATCATCGCAACCTTTGTCATTTAAGTGAGTATCCAGGTAATCAAATAGATTTTTGAATTTATCTCTGCTCATTGGAATGCTGTTTTCAAATTCCTGATCAGCCCTTCTTTTAAGGTTTTCTGTAATTTGCTTTCGCCTTTCTTTTTCATTTTTGTCTGGCATTGTTCAAAGTTTTAAAAATGCATTTTTACTTATCAAACGTTTAAAGACCTTGTATACATTTAATGTGGTGTCTTTGCAAACAAGGAAAAAATATAAATGCCTGCTGAAAAAAGAAGTAAGCCGGAAAATATTAAAACTCTTATATAGAGTTTGTTCCGAAACCGGGTTGAAATAGATGCAATTAAGCTTCCAAGAAAAATAGCGGTGACAACATATAAGAGTATTTCTGTCACCTTGCTTACAACAAAGTATGTGTCATGAATATGAAAATCGTCTTTCCCGGTTTTAAATACAGACCCAGAAAGAATAAAAACAACTGTTATTGCGCCAATAAGCTTTAGAAGTGATTGTGCTTCTTTGTTCATTTAAAACAATTATTAATCCACTTTAATCAAAAAAATTATTTCTTCCACGCTTATTTATCGCTGCCAATTTTTAAAGCTTCTTCAAAACTTGCTATCAACATAGACTTTGCTAATCTGTCGATTCCCAATATTATAAGCAATGTCGTTATGTATCCGAGTATTAATTCCCAGTCAAGCGGTTGTTTATATGCTATTAATTGTACTAATAAAAATACATTTATACCAACCACGAATACCACAAATACAGGGTTGGTAGATGTCTTTAATAGTATTTTGGTTTTGTTATCTACCGCTGAAATCCTGGTTGAAATACTAGTTGAAAGCGTATCGTTCGATGAGGGAGTGTAAGTAATTCCTTTTTGCACATAGATAAATTCCGGAGAGTCTGTTAAATAATAATGCCCGTATAACGTATATTTTGAATCGTAAAAAGATGAATTGGCAATTTCCTGCAGCCTGGAAACTGTTTCATCAAAAGGGCTATTAATTAAGTATGACTTTTTAATATTTAGCATTATAAGAGTGGTCACTAACTTGTTTTTATCTTATATACTATTTTCAGCGTTTGCCCGGTACCATTAGGTTTTAAATCTGTAGTCATAGTCAATTCACTGTCTGTAATGGCAGTTATTATAGAGCCAACTTTTCCATGCATTATCAGGTTGATCACTTTTTTGGCGGCATCATATTTCCAAAGGCCCGTACCTGTATCAGTCTTTTTGCCTTTTCCCATTGTTGTTGTGAAAGTCTTGTCTTTCTTAAAATCGAAAACGATATCTTTTTCTTCTGGCGGCGCTTCCATTTTGTAGTCGCCCTGAAGGGCATAGTCAATTACCATTTTTTGCAAAGCAATGTTTCAATCTTTTCAGCAGGCCCGGTTATGCTTTGGCTTTTTAAGTTATTGCTTAAAAGCAGTGGTAAGAGAAAGCATAGCGTAAAGGTCTTTTTCATTATTTTATTTTTTATACTAATACTAATATAAGCCAGGTTAAAGAAATCAATGCTGCAATAACTATTAAGAAATTTGTCAAAAACTCAATGTTGCTTTTCAGGACGAACTTATTGGCATTGTTTTTATCATAATAGACAACACAGGTTTTGCCAGGTAAATAATTATTTAGCTCTAAAAACCATGAATATTTGGGTTTTGCAATTATGGATTGATTGTCATCGGTCTGAAATTCTACTTTAGGGACAAGGCCTCTTATCATTATGTGCCTGGATACTTCGAAGGCTATTATTTTACCGGTAGTTCTACTTCCAAAGCGCATAAGAGTAATATAGATTTCTAGAAAGGTGATAGATTTAATTGAAAGAATTATTAAGACAGCGGTTGAAATAATTTGTGTTATCATAAGTGATTATATACCAAATGCAGACTTACTAGCCTCTTGCTGTTTCAAAGTTTATTTTTTGTTTTTGCTTAGTGCCTCAAGAAATTGGGGTGTGTCGGCAACTAACATTTCTCTTGTGTATTTCATTTGGTCATCCATGTAATAAACTAAGGTATTACTAAGGTCTATCAATGCTATTGAAATAAGTCCGATGCAAGCACCCGCTGCAAAGTCTGCACCCCAAATAAACAATATTGCAGTGTCTTGATTTGTAATGTCTGGTTTTAGCCAATCTGCTTCGTTATCAGCTATTGCAGTGTCAACATTTTCAACATAAGTTTCAAAATAAGTCTGGTGGCCATTAATGCTACACTCAAGCCCTTCGTTGTCTATTTGTTTTTCAAGTCCACTCAATATTTTGAAGTCGTACCCAAGTTTTTGGATAGTGTCTTGAAGTTGTTTGTTTGTTGGAATGTCTGCTTTTCTTAAAAAAGCTATTTGGGTCATTGACATAGTTTACTGTTTTTAAATTTCGCCTGGATCGCTGCGTATCTTTAGCGCTTGCTTACATGCTTGCGACTGATTGGGGAAATATATTCGTCATCATACATTGCCAATGCAATGTTAGCTGTAGTTTTCTTACCATTCTCTCCATTCAGTTGCTAAACCTTCTCCTTCACCGTATTTGTGTGGATCTAGCCCGCATGCGATTGTTATTTTATTTGTCAATTCACATAAGTCCTCTCGTTCACCTGTTTCAATTAGGTCGTCTATCTCTTCACTAAGTTTATTCGTTTTTAAAATAGCAATTTTAAACTGCTCAATCTTTTCACTTTCGCTTGCATTCTTACCGATTGTTATCAGAGAGCTTATCAGGTCGTCAAATATCTTCTTAGTTTTATTGCAATTGGCTTCGGTGTATTGTGTCATGCCATTTTTATAACTTTCTCTCCAACTTTCAAATGGATAAAATTGTTTTGCCGCAATTAGTTTACTTTGATATCCTGAATCAACGGGGGTAGCCTTATCTGTATCTGCAACTTTCCGCTCCGACTGACCTGAAGAATCTTTTTTACCAAATAGCCTGTCAAAAAATCCCATTTTGTTTTCTTTTTTTGATGAACAGCTTTGAACTGTTAAGCTTAATAGCGTTATTATAATAATTATTCTCATAAAATTAGAATCCATGTGCAAAATATGCTTGCACCTGATTGGAGCTTGAAGTTCAAGTTAATTGAAATAATTCTCCAAAGGTGATTGTCTTTACTTTGCCCGTCAACTTGTTTACGATTACGCCTGGAGCGCCGCCAGCCGCAGGCGGATACTTTGTAATGTTTCCAAATTTATCAACCATTATGAAATCAAAATAGAAGCAGTCTTTAAATTCTCTTCCAGGTTTTACATCGAAGTAAATGTCAGGCAAAATCTCGCCCATATTCTTTGAATAGTATTTTGCCAAGTCGTATGCATTTTGAGCGGTTATCATAATTTCAGCCAGCGCAAAAATAGACGAAACTTTATCCTCTCAAAACTTTTGCCTTTTGAGATCTTTGCCTGCTCGTAAGATAATTATAATTATTGTTTGAGCATATAACTATCTCGCAAATGCACTTTATAGTGTTCCAACCCTAATGAAAGGAGAGTAGAAGGGTCGCATTCTTGGTCGTTAGCTCCACCACGTCAAACCATACTCATTCACCCTAAACACTCCCTCTACGCAAATGCCCTCGATGCTAAATAAAATTAGTAGTATTATACAAGTGCAAGAAAAAATAGGCCATTGTTTTTTTGTTGGTCTTTAACAGACCATGAAAAACAATACGTAATTCCCTTATTTATTATCTTCTTCAAATAAGCAGTTCAATTGCCAGTTGCATGGCCGGTTGTGCAGCCTTTACAGTTGTTGTATCGTTTTTTTGGGGCAATCTAACGATTTTACGGGCCCGTAAAGTCATCACATGGGTCCATAAAATCATCACATGGGTCCGTAAAATCATCGCATGGGTCCATAAATTCATCACATGGGTCCGTAAAATCATCACATGGGTCCATAAAATCATCGCATGGGTCCATAAAATCATCACATGGGTCCGTAAAATCATCACATGGCCCCGTAAAGTCGTTAAATCTGTCCATATTTCTGTTAAAACTGGAGTTATTGTTTTCCGTTTCTGTGGTACTATGTGCGCTATTGGCGTTGTACAGCAATGTCTTATAGGTGTTTTATATGCAAAGCTCCATCTGTGCGATGTTTATAAAACTGTTTGAACCCTGATTAAAGGATTAAGGGATTGAAGGACTGTATCGCTATCTTCCTGATTTTTCAATGAAGGGAATCATGGTGCAGGTTTTTTTTACCACAGAGGTACGGGAGGTTTTTCACGGAGGTTAAGGAGGGCTATTGTCAGAATCTCTATTGAAGAATTATATCATTGAAGGACTTATTCGCCGCAAAGATCATGGCCATCCTTCAATCAAGAGAATCAAGGTTCTGAACCCTGATTAAAGGATTAAGGGATTGAAGGACTGTATCGCTATCTTCCTGATTTTTCAATGAAGGGAATCATGGTGCAGGTTTTTTTTACCACAGAGGTACGGAAGGTTTTTCACGAAGGTTAAGGAGGGCTATTGTCAGAATCTCTATTGAAGGATTATATCATTGAAGGACTTATTCGCCGCAAAGATCATGGCCATCCTTCAATCAGGTAAATCATGGTTCTGAGCCTTGATTAAAATATCAGGCGGATTAAAGGACTTGTTCATCACAAACGTCCTCTAATCCGCCTAATTCTATAAATACTGGTTCAAACATTTATCTTGGATCATAATCTACCATCCATTCAATGCCATATTTATCTCTGAACATCGCAAAGTAAGAACCCCAGGGGCTTTCGCCAATGGGCATTTCGATGGTGGTGGCGCCTGCAGAAAGACCATTGTAAATTTTATCGGCTTCTTCACGGCTTGCTGTAGTAACAGATATTTTAGACCTGTTTTCATTTTCATTGGTGCGGCCCATAAATTCCGGTACATCATTGCCCATTAATTCACAATTGCCAATGGGCAAAGTAATGTGCATGATTTTGTTGGCTTCTTTTTCAGGTATGTCGAAACCAGGCATGGGCATGTCTTTAAAACGTACAATTTTGCCAAAACTTCCTCCAAATACTGATTTGTAAAAAGTAAAAGCTTCTTCTGCATTTCCATTAAAATTAATGTGCGGATTGATTGTTGCCATAATGGTGTGTTTTTAATTTATAAGCAAATCTCGTGAATCAAAACCATGTTTGCACTGTGCAAGTGCGACAATTATAGTGGCCGGATGCGACAATAAATGTCGGGCATATTATGCTTTATAAATCATTTCTGCGCAACAAAATTGTTAATGAAGAATATTATAACGACATGCGAGACCTATAAGGTTTGCCGGGAAGCGCTGCAAACCTTATAGGTCTTGTTATATTGCAGCACCTTTGCATTAACCATGTATTAAAGGCAACTCAAAATAGAACTGGCTTCCCTTGCCTGGTTCACTGGTCGCCCATATATTGCCCCCGTGGTGCTGAATAATTTCGTAACATAAGTATAATCCGATGCCAAAGCCCGATACCATGGGGTTGTTGCCGGTATTGGAGCGATAATATCTTTCAAAAAGTTTTGGCAACTCTTCTTCTGCAATGCCCATACCTCTATCGGCAACGCATACCTGCACATGATTGCCTGCGGTAATGCAACTAATATTAATAGGGGTGCCTGCGGGCGAATACTTTACTGCATTGCTAATAAGGTTGTCAATAACATGGCCAATCTTATCCCTGTCGGCCATTACCCATGCCTCATCTACCGGCGCAAAGAAAAGCGGGTGGCTTACAATGGTGGCAAGGCTATCGCTTTGCACTTCTTTAAACAATACGGCCATATCAAAACGTTCGGGCTCTATGCGCATCTTGCCAGATTCCAGGCGGGAAACATTCAGGAATCCGTTTATCATTGTTGTCATCTTTACCACTTGCTTATTGGCTTGCTCTAATGCCATGGGCACAAAAAAGTCAGGATAGGTTTTCAATTGTTCCTGCAGCAATTGCAGATATCCCTTCATAGAAGTAAGCGGTGTTTTCAGCTCATGGCTAACCATGGCAATAAAATCATTTTTGCGTTGTTCATCCAGTCTTTGCTGTGTTACGTCCATCACCACACCGGTAAAAGCCACCAGGTTGCCGGCGGCATCTTTTGTATGATTGCCAATGGCACGCAGCCAGCGTTGCGCACCATCGTGCAGGCCGGTTACCATATAGGTTACATCGTAATCGCCACCACGGTGCATGGCCCTGTCAAGCTGTGCACTTACGTATGGCCGGTAGTCTTCTGTAATCTGCGCCAATGCCTGCTTGATGGACATATATTCGCCGGGATAAAAACCGAATAATTCTTTAGAGCGGGTATCTGTAATAAACTCACCTGTTTGCTGGTTGATATACCAGGTGCCGATACTGGCTGTTTCAATAGCAAGCCTTAGCATGTTCTGGCTTTCATCTATCTGGTACCTTGCGGCGGTTAGTTGTTCATTGGCTTCTGATAAAGCATCGTTGGCTGCGGTTAGTTCCTCGTTGGAAGCAGCCTGCTCTTCATTGATGGCCGCCAGTTGTTCATTGGTCACCTGCAATTCTTCAGAGCTTTTGGCAATAGCTTCCTCAAGGGATTTGCGCTCTGTTACGTCACGGGTAGTGCCTGCAACCGCCACTACCTCTCCATCTTCACCCAGCACGGGTATAAGGATATAATCATAAATTCTTTTGCCTAATTCCGCGTGCGGAAAAGATACTTCACCACGCACAGGTTTTTTCGTGCGTACCACATCATCTATTTCCCTTTCGTGCATGGCAGCATGCCATTCTTCGTAACCATTTTCGCGCAAGCCCACGCCAATAGCAGTATCCCAGGTTTTGCCCCACATTTGCAGCAAGGCTTTGTTGGCATAGGTAAACCGGTATTGCAGATCCCATACATACATAAGGTCTGGCGTGCCCGATGTAATGGTTTCATACACTCTTTTTTGCTGATCTGCCAGTGCCCTGGCGGCAGCGAGTTGCTGCTGTACTTTTATCATGCCTGTTACTTCAAACACGATGCCCAGTATACCTTCTATTTTATCGGTATCGTCTCGCCATGGCTGGTAGGTAAAACTAAAATATCGATCTTGCGTGGGGCCGCCCTCATAATCTGAAATGGGCACCAGCAATTCATTTACTTCAAGCGTTTCCCCTTTCTGGTAAACACGCAGCAATTGTTCCTGCAATGGTGTGCCTACCAGTTCGGGTACGGCTTCAAACAAGGGCCTGCCCATCAGGTTGCGGCCATGAAGAATCTCCTGGTAGGCAGGGTTAACGAGTTCATACACCAAATCGGGCCCACTCATAATACTGATACCTGCTGCGGCCTGCAACAAAAAGTTTTTAAAGCGATCCCGTTCTACCTCGAAAGCACGTTTGGCAGCCGATTCTTTTTTTCGTTCCGCTACCTGGCGTGTATTTTCCAATATCCATACTGCTATTTTAGAAACAGCACCTTGCGCATTCTTAATGGGCATGTAAGCAAAGGTTACCACAATGTTTTGCGGGCGCCCCTCACGCATCATTACCATATCCACCTCATCTGCATAATAGGGTTCGCCGGTTTTCACCAGGTTTTGCAAAGGCTGTTCAAAGCTGCTGCGCAACTGACCAAAAACATCCCAATAAGCTTTGCCATAAATGGCATCGTTGGGTTTGCCCGTTACTTCCAGGAATTTATTATTAACCAGTTCTACTATAAAGCTGTCTGTATTGAGTATGCAAATACCAATAGGGGCGTGGAGGATCGATTTTTCAAGGTCTTCTTCGCTCAAAAATTGCATTGTACCGGGTTTGGTTGGTTTATTTTGAATTATTCAAAAACTAAACCATCCTTCAATCGCTTTATATGTTACAGAGAGTGTTGATTTTTTTCCACAGTGTAGAAAGGGAGCTTAGGTAAACGCGAAAATGGGGGAGATAAGACAGGATATGTTATGGTATTTCCTGCAGCAGCACACCCGTTTCCAGAAAAGGTATTTGCGCAATAATATTTCCTTCGGGATTGATAACTGAGGTGGAACCAAAAGCAATGCGGTCCTGCTGGTGGCCGGTTACATCGCTGGATAGCAGCCAAACTTTATTCTCTTTGGCCCTTTCTGCCCGCATTGGCACGTGTAGTTCTTTAAACTTGATGGCTTTTTTTTCGCTCATCATTGTATTGGAAGGGCAGATGATGACGGTGGCCCCTTTATCGGCCAGTTGTTTCGCTGCTTCAGGAAACTGCGTATCGTAACAAATTAAAATGCCGAAATTGAATTCACCCACGGAAAAAACCGGGTATTCTTTGCCGGCAGTAAATAGTTGTTCGCCCTCCAGCAAATGCGTTTTGTGGTAATGGCCTATCAGCATTCCGTCTTTTATAATGATTGCGGTATTGAACAGCAATCCGCATTGCTCTTCAATCAACCCCAATATTATCATGGGTGAGTATTCTGCCAGTTGTGCGGTTATGGTGGCAAACAAATTACTCTCCAGATCAAGCGCATGCTGCTTTGCCTTTGCGGGGTCTGTAATGTAGCCCTGCAAATAACATTCAGGAAAGACCACCAGCTCCGCACCTTTTTGTACTGCTTCTTTTAGCAGTTTGCGAATCCAATAGAGCGTTTGCTCAAGGTCTTCCATTATAGCAGGCGGCTGACAAACAGCAATGGTAATGGGCATGCAGGCAAATCTTATGGCGGCAAATTAGTTTTTTATTTTGCTGATTGCATTAATAAAAGAAAATCTGTTGGCATGATTGAATATAAATAAGAAAACAGGAGCCTTGCATGGGAGAAAATGAAACCTGGCATTAGGTAAGCTGCTTCAAGTCTGCATCGCAGGGAAAAACAATGCTGATAGTGGTGCCCTGGTTATTGGTAATGGTAAACTCACCACTGATTTCTTTGGTAAGTCCCCGCATCAGGTTCATACCCATAGAAAAACTATTGCGGTAATCAATGTCAGCGGGAAAACCAATGCCATTATCACTAACAGTAAGCAACAACCGATCTTCACCCGCAGGCTGCAGGCTGATAACAATCGTTCCTTCCCTGCCACCAGGAAATGCATATTTAATAGCGTTGGTAATTGCCTCGTTTAATATAAGACCGATGGGAACAGAATGGGTAATATCTAGTTCTATAGGGGCGGCATGAATGGTAAAGATGATCTTCTGGCGTGTATCGAAAGAATATTTAAGATAATCAACCAGTTCATGTATGTATGCGGGCATGCCTATGGCAGAAAGGTTTTCCGACTGGTAAAGCTTCTGATGTATCAGCGACATGGCATGTACACGTTGCCGGCTTTCTGTAATAGCAGCAATTGCTTCTTCATTTTTAAGATAACCAGATTGCGTGCCCAGCAATCCCATTACAATGTGAAAATTATTTTTAACGCGGTGATGAATTTCTTTCACCAGCCATTCTTTTTCTGTCACTAATTTTTGCAGGGAAGCATTTTTTTCGCTGATAATTACCTGTTGCGCTTCCAATTGGCGGTTGATGCGGATCTTTGACCGGTAATTATTATAAAACAGCGCAAAAAAGATAAACAACAGGATGCCGCTTACCAATGCAATGTTGCGCAGCATGTTTGCCTGCTTCAATGAAGCGTTTTGCAATGCTGATTGCTGGGTAAGCAATTGAATGTTTTTCTCTTTCAGCAGTATGTCTTTGTCTTTTTGCTCTGTTTCATACTGAATGGTGAGCTGTGCAATCTGTTTGCTTTTGGTGATGGTATAAGCTGAGTCGTTTAGTTGCTTATACAGTTTATAATGCGCCAAAGCAGAGGCGTAATTCTTTTCTGCCGAATCAACTCTAAACCAGTTATATTGATTTTTTGCAAGCACAATCAGTAATCCATTTACTTTTGCATAGGCTTCCTGTTCAGCAGCATATTGCCTTGCTTTTTTAAAGTCTTTAGAAGCTATGTTATAATCAACCAGGGCATTGAAGATTCCCCGCCGGCTTTCATAAGTGAGTGTTTTGTTTTCTTTTAGCACCAGCAGCTCTTCATAATAAGGTGTTGCTTTTTCCAGCTCGCCAAGTTGCAAATAGCTGATGATTAAGCTGCCTGTAATAGTAGCCCGCATGCTAATGGACAGTGCAGGATGTTTTTTTACCAGTGCAAGCAGGAAAGCATTGCTTTCTGCAAAACGGTATTGTTTAATAAGCATGTTAGACAGCGTAACGCTTATCATATCCACCTCATCAAGTGCATTGTTTTTCTCTGCAATGGCAACGGCTTTGTGCAAGGCTGCAGTTGCCGCTGTATAGTCTGACTGATAATAATACGCAATGCCCAAATGGTTATACACCGTGCAAAGCTGCATGGAAGAATCTTTCCTGAAGGCGGCTTCCTCCACGGCAAGCAGGCAGTATTTTACAGCTTCATCCAGGTTTCCAATAGAAGTGCATACATCGCCTATTAAATCGTATAAGCCTTCCATTCCATCGCGGCCCAGTCCCTGTCTAATCTGCAGTGCATTTTTCAGATCTTTATAAGCCTGCTGGTAATTGCCCTGTACCTGCCGCACATCTGCCAATTCTTTCAATGCGTCAGATTCCTTTAACCTGTTACCTGCTTTATGAAAACTTGCAGCGGCCATTGCTATCAGGCAGATGCGCTCATTCAATCCATCACCGGATAAAGAATAGTAACCTGTTAGTTCATATTGCGCATAGCCAAGATCGGTATACAGTTGTGCGTTGTTAAAAATAGCAAAGGCGGTATAAATATGGTCTTTACCTTTCACCATATCTTCTTTGTTGCGCCAGTACCTGGAGATTATCATGTGGCTGTTGCCGGCACCTTTTGCATCTTTCAATTTTATGGCAAGCGACAGGGCAGTACGGGCAAGTGCATAAGCACTGTCTTTGTCTGCGATAGTTGCATTGGGTCTAAAAAGAATTCCATTGCCCAATGCATTAAGGCGGGCTACTGTTGTTGTGTCTGCTTTGGGCTGATGTAAAAGATTCCGCAGGCTATCTATTGCCCTTTCGGGGATAGTTTGCGCCCACATGCGTGTTGCCAGTAACAACACAATAATTATGAGGATATTTTTTTTCAAGCATACGGAAGATAGTATTAAATACCCTGCAATACCACCGTATTTTTTAAATACCGCGAAATAAAACGGTCGCTCACACTAATAGCTGTTGGCATTTCATTGTGAGGCGACCGTTGTATGTTTATTTACTGGTAAAAAAAGACAGCAGGCCTTTTTGAACCTCGTCCGTTTGTTCCTGTACAATCCAGTGGCCAACACCCATCAGCTTTATCTCCTGCACATTGGTGGCTACTACTTTGCAATGTGCGGCCAAAAAAGATGCTGAACCATATTCTGCACCCATGGCAAGCACCGGCATGGTTAATTTTTGTTTGGAAAATTCTTTATTGTCAATAGCATCATGCGCAAATTCTCCAAACCAGTGAAAACTGCCAGTAGTGGCACCCGGCACATTGTATGCCCGTATAAATTCTGCTATCTCTTCTTTTGTAAATGGATCTTTAACGTGTCCAACCACGGTCCAGAAGTCTGTAAGAAATTCACCTGCTTGTCCTGCAACCAGATCTCCAGATACAGGTCTTGCAAAAAAACCAAACCACCAGGCTTTGCCAGAGAAATCAGACCATACCGGTTCTATACCGGGAAGCAATGCATCCATCAATGCCAGCTTTTTTACTTCAGCAGGAAATTGCGCTGCATATGCATACGCTACCATCAAACCTATATCATGACCGGCAAGTTTAATCGAAGTGTATCCCAGTTTTTTTACCAGTTCATGTATATCAACAGCCATTGTTTTTTTATCGTATCCGCCGGCAGTTTTTTCAGATTCGCCCACGCCTCTTAAATCCGGTGCAATAATGGTAAAATGTTTGGCAAGCTCTGGCATAATCCTGTTCCACATATACCAGTTCTGTCCAAAACCATGCACCAGCACCAATGGTTCTCCTGCACCACCAATAACGTAATGGATATTGACACCATTTACATTAGCCATCTGGTGTTTAAAACCGGCAGGCGGTGCTGCAGGTTGTATTACTGCCGCGGTATCTTTTTTTGCACTGCTTGTAGTGTCGGCAGTGGCAGTTGTTGTTGACTGGTTGTTACAGGAGAGCAGGCTGAAGAACACAATGAATGCAGCCAGTGCTGATTGAATCTTTGGTAACGACATAAAATAAATTGTTTGTTGGGTTATTTAACTGCAGCATTGGCCGCTGCTTCTATTACGGCTGCTACTTCTTTTGGTTTGCTCATAAAAATGACATGGCTTCCTTTCAATTCCGTTACTACTGAGCCGGCACGTTTATACATCATCCGTTCAATATCAGGGTTGATGCTTTTATCGTCTGTAGCAACAATGGCATAAGATGGTTTTGTTTTCCAGGCAGCTTCGGTAAGCGGTGTTACAAATCCTTTTGCGGCTATAGGTGCATGTGAGGCATACATAAATGCTGCTTTCTCCTTTGGTATATCTGCTGCAAAGCCCGGATGAAACTTTGCTTTGTCATAATAAATCAATCCATTTTTATCTGGTTGCATAATGCCATTCTCAGGTGCAGGAGGAGCTGTTTTTACAAGATCTAAAGTAGACTCGCCCACCTGTGGCACAAATGCCGCCACATAAACAAGGCTTACCACTTTGGGCGAAACACCTGCCTGCGTTACAACAGTACCACCCCAACTATGACCTACCAATACCGTTGGTCCATCCATTCGATCCAAAGCACGGGTAGCGGCTGCTACATCGTCTTCCAGTGAGGTAAGCGGATTTTGTACCAGCGACACATTGTATCCATGCGCTGTTAAAATATTGTACACAGCTTCCCATCCGGAAGCGTCTGCAAAAGCGCCGTGTACAATAACAACGTTTTTTGGTTTATTGGGAGATTGCGCAGTAATGTTGTTTGCAATCATTAGAAAGCATACAATAGCAATGGCACACAATTGCCATGCAGCCAGTTTGCTTAAAGTTTTTTTGATGTTCATTGCAGGTGTTTTTTATGTTAGATGATTGGTTCTAATGAAATGCTAGCCCAGTGTTTGTGCAGCCAGCCAATCCAATATGTAATCTGCATCTTCTTTCCAGGTAGATTGGCCAAGCACAAAATGATTGCGGCCTTTGTTCTCTCGATAAGCCGTAATAGAATTTTTATCCTTGTATTTTTTATAATTGTCGTAATTAAGAGAAGCAGGTATGGTATGATCTGCACTTCCTGATAAAAACAACAAAGGCGCATGCGGCTGATTGAAATCTACTTTTGCCGCACTGGTAATGGTGTCTCTTACAATGCGCTTAGATTCCGGTATGGCAAATTCATAATAAGCTTCTTGTTGCGCAGCAGTGTCCATGCCATTGGTAAATGCATATTGCCATTGTTTAAAAGACATCAGGAAAGATTTATTGGCATTGGTAAAAAAGCCTAATGGTCCCCAACCGGCTTTTAGAAAAGAAAATTTGAAAGTCATGATACCTTGCGGTGGCACAGAATGTATAGCAACACCAGCACTGCCCAATCCGCGTTGCAATAATAATTGCACCAGCAATCCACCTATTGAGTGGCCGATAAGAATGGGTGGTGAAGAAAATTCTTCTGCCAGGTTGGAATAATAATCCGTTAATGCTGCAAGACGATTGGCTGCAATAACAGGATCAGGCTGCCTGCTTCTTAATGCCTGCGGACTTGCATCTTTGCCAGGCCAGGGTGGAGCGGAGGTTTTATAACCTTTGCTTTCAAAATGGGTTTTCCATTTATCCCAACAGTTATTGCCCACAAAGGCACCTGTAATAAACAATACATCAACTGGTTTTTGCATGTTGTGTCTGATTTATAGAAACACAAAAATTCAAACCGGGTGCCATGTCTTCAATCAGTTGCGGTACAGTAGATTGTAAAAATCATTGGTTGAAATGCATCTATATTTCGTGGTGATGCCTGTGGTTTCCGCGAAATGCCGTGGTGGCTTATTCCATAAATGCTTTCTTAATCCCTAATTTTTTCATTTTAGATTTTAGGGTAGAAGGGGGGATGTTTAATATTTCTGCAGCACCGGCTACGCCCCAGATTTTTCCATTGCATTGTTTCAGTACATGCAGTATATGATCTCTTTCATTTTCTTCAATTGTCTTTATGCGTTGCGCTACAACATGCAACCCGGTGGGTTGTTGAAAAACCGGCAACTGTATATCTTCAATAGTAGTTCCCCTGGCCAGCAGCACGCCGCGTTCTATGATGTGTTGCAGCTCACGTATATTGCCGGGCCAATGGTATGAATTGAATTTAGCAATTACCTTATCACTCACACCCGTAATCTTTCTGCCACAGCGTTGGTTGTAATGCCTGATGAAATACGCCGTTAGTGCAGGTATATCTTCTTTTCTTTCGCGCAAAGGCGGCAATGTTAGCGGAAATACATTCAAGCGGTAGTAAAGATCAAGCCTGAACCTTCCTTCGGCCACTTCTTTTTCAAGGTTGCGATTGGTGGCCGCTATAATGCGTGTATCTATCTTTAATACATATCTTGAACCAAGACGTTCCACTTCTTTCTCCTGCAAAACACGCAATAATTTTACCTGTAGCTCAAGTGGCAGTTCGCCAATCTCATCCAGGAATATGGTGCCTTTATCTGCCTGCTCAAACTTGCCCATTCTTTTTTCTACTGCACCGGTAAAAGCGCCTTTTTCGTGACCAAATAATTCAGACTCTATAAGTGATGGCGGCAATGCTGCGCAATTAATTTTTATAAAGGGCTGATTTCCCCTGCCGGAACTTTCGTGTATGCATGCTGCAATCTTTTCTTTGCCAGTGCCGCTTTCTCCCAGCAATAAAACAGCGGTTTCAGAAGCGGCCACCTGGTTCACCATATCCAATACATTTAATAATGCAGGACTGTTTCCAATTATGCTGCGAAATGGTGGCGTTGTTGCATGTATATCTTTTATTGAAGCAGTGGTGTTGTATATGGTTTGAGCTTCTTTTTTTTGAGCTTCAAAAATATTGTGCATCACAGATTGCAATGGTTGTTGCATGCGAAAAAGCCAATGCAGTTTTTCTGCACTGTAACCATCTGCTACTTTTCTGAAGAAGCTTAATGTAATTGAATAACTATCCGGCACTACAAATGGCAAAACAATATTAGAACAAAAGCCAAATGTTTTTGCAAGCAATGCTTTTGTGGGATGTGTAGCAAGCAATGAAGTAAAATGCGTTCCATTATACCAGCCCGCAACTGGTTCCGTTGTTTTGTCCTGGAAGATTTTTTCCACTTCTTCCAGCTTTACACCCGCAATGGTTGACAATTCTTTGGCACCAATCATTTGGTATTCATCAAAACCTGCACGCAAAAAACTAAAGCAGGACACCCTGTTTGTTTCTAAAGATTTAAATTTTACAGAGAAGCAATCGAAAGGCAAATATTGTTGCATAGCACTTGCGGTGGCCATTAGTTTTTTTATCCAGCCTGCTTCCATCCCTACAATAGCATTCAATGCTTTTTGCACTTTTACTTCTGTGCGCCAGTTGGCTTCCCTGCTTTGTTCGTGTCTGTAAAAAGCAATTTCCAATGCCACCATCAAATCTTTTTGCCTGAATGGTTTTACCAAAAAACCATCGGGCTCTGTTGCCTTGGCAGCCATCAGTATTTCTTCGTTTGAATTTGCAGACAGGTAAATGAATGGTGTATTATCTTCTTTCAATTGCTGGGCGAGATCGATTCCTGTTTGTTTGCCTTTTAAAAAAATATCCAGTATCACCAGGTCTGGATATTCCTGTTTTACAATCTCTATTGCTTCAGCAACAGATCGTGCTATTTCACAAACATGGTAACCGGCACTGTGCAGCATCATGCGCAGGTAATCTGCTTCCACAAACTGGTCTTCAACAATTAGTATTTTCTTCTGCATGCAATAGTAGTGCTGGTTGAATGATGCAATATCATTGGGTGGCTTTAAAGTTACAACCAATCAGTCTTACGCTCCAAGTAAAAATAAGATCGCCGCGAGATATCGCGGTAGTCTTTGGAGTATCACGAAATACCATGATGCTGGCTATACAGTGATGCAACGTAAAATTCAGGCGTACAAACAATTGTGTTATTGGCATTGCATTGGTTAAACCCTCTGTCTAAAAACATTTATATGGCACTATTCTCTTTTCAATCATTTCTGCAAAGAAGTTTGTTACTAATAATTATTGTATTTGTTGGCAGTCAGCTTACTGCTCTGGCGCAAGAAGGCAATGGGCAATTGCGTATGACGCCTACCGAGATAAAGCAACTAAAAGCAGGAGGGCCTCATGCACCCGGTTCTTCCAACCTGTCTGCCGTACAGGAGATTGTTATTGCAGGCAATCCATCACAGGCAGGTTTATATACTATTATGCTGAAAGTAAAAGCGCATACACGCATACCCGCACATTTGCATCCCGATTCAAGAATGGCGATGGTGCATTCGGGCACCTGGTATTTTGGTTATGGCGATGTGTTTGATGAAAAGAAATTAAAAAAGCTGCCTGCCGGAAGTATCTATTCTGAAGTAATCAATCAAAACCATTTTGCCATGACGGGCGATGAAGACGTAGTTGTCATTATTAATGGCTATGGCCCTTCCGGTGTTCAGTTTGTTAACCCGAAGGATGATCCGCGGAATAAAAAATAAGCGGTTGGGGTGGTGCGTTAGTTGCCATATCAGATCCCTCCTTCGTCGGGATGACAAAAAAAGAATGGGGATGACAAAAAAATGATTAGGATAGTAATAAGAATGATAGGGAATGATAAAAATAGAGTAAGATGGCAATAAGAATGAGTAGAATGGTAATAAGAATAATTGGGATGACTAATCTAATAATATCATGTTCCATTAAACCGGGTTTAGTTAAATAGCATAATCCCTGTTCGATTGTCATGCCGACGAAGGAGGCATCTGTTTGCGAAGAATTTCTTTTAACGCGGTATGCAGTTCCCTCCTAAGGTCGGGATGACAATGATTGGTCTATCGTTATATAAAATCGTTCGAGTGATGATTGTACTATTTAATAACGCTGATTGCAATATGCCCTGTTCGATTCAACTTCATTTAATTAAAGAAAAATGCTCCCCGTTCGATTTGTCATGCCGACGAAGGAGGCATCTGTAAGCGAAGAAAAAGTTGTTGCACGCATTGAACTTCTAATACAACTAGGCTGTAGCATGCCTCTTCTTAAAAGCAGATGGATTTTCTCCGGTTACTTTCTTAAAGGTTTTATTATAGTAAGAGATATTGGCAAAACCACTTTCATAACATGCTTCTGTTACATTGCCGTTTTGCAATAATATTTTTTTAGACTGATTGATGCGAAACTGGTTTAGAAAATCGGTAAAAGTAAAATGGGTAGACTTTTTAAAATACCTGCAAAATGCAGCAGTGGTAAGATTGCACAATTTTGCAACAGCATTTACATCAATGTCGTTTTGATAATTGGCTTCAATGTAATGATATACTTTTTGCAACCGTTGCTGTTCTTTTAATACAGATACACTTGCAATAGGTCTTGCCTCAAGCGTTTCCGTCTCTTTACTGTTTGCCAATAAATTAAAAACCTGCAACAAAGTAATCAGTTGTTCAAAATGCGGTAATGCGGCTAATCCTTTCAATTTTTCGCCAGCTATCTTTTTTGTTTCACCATGAAATGCCAGTCCATGTTTTGCTTTTTCAAACAAAGCTTTTATATGTGCTATCTCAGGTGTTGAAAAAAAATCCTGCCCCAGAAAATTTTCTTTCATTTGTATAACCACAGTATCTACAGTTGATTTCACACCATAATCAAAATTCAGATGTGGTATGTTGGGGCCAATTAATGCAAGATCACTGCCTTCATATTTTGAGATATGGTCGCCGATATGGCGGAAACCATGTGCAGTTTCAACATAAACAATTTCATACTCGGGGTGAAAATGCCAGTAAAATATTTCATTCAGGTTGGGTGTAAGCAATATCCTGAATGAGCTGTCGCTATCCCTTGTTATCGATTCCAGCTTTGCTTTCATTTGCCTCTGTTTTGCAGGATTCTGCTTAAAATTAGCAAAATATATCAATACAGTACAAATACCTGCCATTGCAGATGTTGATTGCGCCGCTCCATCTCAGCAATTTTGTGATATCAAAAACAGCTTGCCATGCTACAGCAAAACGCTTCTCCCAATCAGTCATCCTTTACAGCTGCCCACATTCTATTGCCCGTTCAGCAAAGCATACACTTAAATAGAAATGATGACAAAGTGAAAGCCTGCAAACACCGCATAAAAAACGGGTGGTGCACCAAAAGCCAAAGGCAATGTGTTTTATCAAACCTTGTATTTATCAATCATTAAATATTGTTGTATGGAAAAGCAAACCATGGCACAAACGATGGCGCCCACTATGATTCCCAATAATGCCCATAAAGACATTCCCGGCAATCCGTCTACTTCAAAAAGCAGCACTTTAAAATTAAACGACAGAAGCAATGGCAAAGCTTTAAAAGTATTGAGTGAAGAAGATTGGAACTTTTGGATAACCAATGGATACATTGTAATAAAGAATGCAGTGCCGCGAGAGCAGGCATTGGCCACTGCAAATTTTTTGTGGGAGTTTGAAGAAAAAGATCCCAATGATGCTGAAACCTGGTATGCGCCGCCACGTGCCGAAATGAAGATGAAAGAACTTACCAATACAGGTATGGTGGAAGTGTACAACAATCAACATCTTTGGAACAACCGCATGACGCAAAAAGTCTATGATGCGTTTGTTGATATTTGGGGCACAGAGAAATTATGGGTAACTATCGACAGGGCCAATCTTAATTTCCCAATTCGCCCGGGTTTCGAATACAAAGGTTTTATCCACTGGGATTATGATCCGGAAACAAAACCTCAAAATGTACAAGGTGTGCTTGCACTGGCAGACCAGGACGATGAAAACATGGGCGGCTTTCAGTGTATTCCTGAATTGTACCGTACTTATGATACATGGAAACTGACACAGCCGGAAGACCGTGATCATTTTAAGCCAGATACCACTGGTTTTGAAACAGTGAAAGTGAAAATGAAAGCAGGCGACCTTTTGATATTTAACAGTACGCAGCCACACGGCATCCGGCCCAATAGAAGTGGCGACAAAGTGCGCATAGCACAATATATTTCCATGATGCCCGCAGAAGAAGACAATGAACAGCTAACGCAATGGCGAGTTAATTCCTGGAAAGACAGAATTGCACCGGAAGGTTATGCTTTTCCCGGCGACCCCCGCAAATATGAACAAACAAAATACGCAACCGCAGTATTAACGCCACTGGGAAAAAGATTGTTAGGCCTGGAAAAATGGTAAGCCATTAAGTTTTATCAGTAGGCAGGACTCTTTTTTAGTCCTGCTTTTTTTGTGAGTATTTGAATTCACTCAATTCTCTCCATATAAATTAATCGAAGTTTTTTAGTTTCTTTGAATGTTGCCATGTGTGGGTTTGCGCACTTTGTTAAATCTGCGTACAGCTTAGTGGCGGAGGCAACACCAATATTTTAATTTCGATGACTTATAGACTTCCATATAAAGGGTTGAGCAAACAGGCTTCATTATTCATTGTCGTTGTAATGACTGCTCTTTTGTTGCTATTCTTTATTGAAATTTTACTGCAAAGAAGAAATCAAAATAATGTTCGTTTGAAATCAATCAATGGGATAATTACCAATAAAAGGAATTTAAAGCGAGGCAGTTTTGGTTTTGTAGTGCGACAAAATCAGCACAGCCAGGAATACGACATGTCAGGATATGATTATTTTTTTGATAAAATTGAGGTAGGAGATTCTGTGTCAAAGCAAAAAGACACTTATTATTTTGACGTTTATAGAAAAGATAATTTTGCTTTTAAATATATGGTCACAATTGGGTATAAATGAAATGATATTTTATAATGCAAGTTTCACGCAGGCTGTTGGTACGCTCTGTTTCTATCTTTGCTGCATACTAATTGTGACTAGATAACGACTTTCAAAAAAATGAAAAAACCTTATATCATTTATTCTCTCCCCAAGGATAGAACAACGCAAAAGTTTAAGAAAACTAAGTTTCAAGATATTCTTAAAGACATTGAAGTTTTCCTTCAAAATTGCACAACGACAGATATTTCTGAACTGAACAGCTTGGAACTGGCAGCTTATACTGCTTATGATGCAAATGACCCGGCAGAAATTTTAAATGAGATTGTAAACAGAACTTCCAAGCGATTTGGCGCAAGCGACAAAGAACCAATTGCATTTCATTATCCAAGTGGAATACCCCATTCTGCAAATCGGTATAAATGGACATTTACGAAAGACAGATTGAATGAAGTAGTTCAATATGTCATTGATAATACCCCAATGCCAAAATCCAACTTTGGACCTCTGGAAATATATTTTACGTACGACTTTAAATTGATAGACCCAATTAGTAAACAGGAATTGGGAAATCAAGAACATGTGTCCAGCCTCTTAATTTGGTTTTCAAGGAGCAAAGCCTGCTCAGCAGACTTGTTTTTTTCATTTGAGCAACCTGATAAAAATTTTTGGGACTACATTGACAAAATAATTCCATACTTGCCCTTTCAATTAGAAGAAAGATATTTGAGAATTGCTCATGTAAACAAACAAGGAGAAGTTCGTTCGTTTAAGAAAATCCAAAGAACTTGATAAAAAAACAATCTTCGCCATTATTTGTATGAAGCATGGCTTTGCGCATAGCGTACCAACAATTGTAATGCAAGTTGCACTCGGGCTGTTGGTACGCTATACTTCTTATCTTTGCTGAATACCAATAGCGGCGAGAGGAAACCTTTGCAGGCAATGCCATACAATTATCCTGCTAGCATTGGCAGGCCGGCAAGAACCACTTTAATATGAAATTATTTATTGCCTTATTGTTATCTGCGTTCTTTCCGATAGTAAAAGTATTCTGCCAAAAAAATGTTGAAACTATCAACGCGTTGAACACAATTATTAAGCCTATTGAAAACATACATTCAGAAGACAGCTTTGATGATATAGACTTTTTAAAAGACGCCACGAAAGAGGCAGCTATTATTGGAATTGGAGAAAGTACACACGGTACATCATTGTATAATACCTACAGGCAAAGGCTTGTTCGTTTTTTGGTACAGGAAATGAATTACAAAGCAATTATTGACGAAGGAGACATTTTAGCTGCCGAAAAAGTGGATGCATACATAAACGGTAAAACCGATAACCTTGATTTAATAGGAGGGCTTAGACCAGTAATTACGAATAAAAAAGAGCTGGACTGGCTAAGGGCATTTAATTTGATAAAACCTGAAAACGATAGAATACACATCTACGGAGCAGAGGTCAGGGGATTTTATGGAATAGCTCAAAAAATAAAAAGCTTTTTCCCTGATTACGCTAATGGCATCTTGAGAAAGTTAGAAGGTGATATAGGAGTAGGATATAAAAATCTTACTAAAAAAGATTTCGAGGATATATCAAATCTTTCTAAAAAATTGAAAGATGAAAGCAATAACCCTGCACAGTTACATTATCTTTCGCTTCTTGATCAGCAAATAAATTTTGCTTACAATCAAAGGTTTGGTAAAAGCGACTTTAGCCTAAGAGATCAATATATGTTTGATAACATAAAGCACGTTGTTTCTGGCATAGCAGGAAATAAAGCAATTGTGTTGGCCCATAATGGACATCTTCAGAAAACTAAATTTATGAGTTTGGCATCTTTAGGGTATCTGCTAAATAATTTCTACGATAACAAGTATTTTGTTATAGCTACTGATTTTAACATTGGTAATGTCAATGTCTATAATTTGAAGACCGGGGATTACGAAAATAAATTTTTTGAAGATGTTCAGGATGAAAATGCTTGTGAATACTACTTTTCTAAATGTAAGTATCCCAATTTTTCAATTTCTATCCGTAACGCTTTTAATGACCCTGCAACTAAATTGTTTATGGATAAAAAATTAAAAATGGAAAGAAATATAACTGCAACAGGCGACATTATTAAATCATCCATCAGTTTAGCTGAAAACTTTGACTTAATAATTTTCTTTAAAAACGCTGACATTGAAAATTAATCCTGTAAACCTGCGCCTGTGTGGCAAGCGTCTTCATTAACGGAATCTTCAGATCCCTCCTACGTCGGGATGACAAAATGGATGATGGGGAATGACAAACCGAATGATTGTACTGTCGAAAGAAAGATTGTTTCACCTGTCGATCTTTTTGCAATACTCCTTGTTCGATTCAACTGCATTTAGTTTAATAAAATAGTCCTCATTCGGTTTGTCATGCTGACGGTAGGAGACATCTGCTTGCGAAGAAAAAAATTGTCGCTTGCAGATGCCTGCACTACGAAGACATTAGATCCCATCCTTCCGACTTATAACTTAAAACTTACCACTTAAAACTTACTTCCATCCCAACCCCGGTGCCACATGCTCCAAAATAGACGACAATACATGCACGTTGTAATCTACGCCTAATGTATTCGGAATGGTTAGTAATACGGTATCGGCTTCCTGTATGGCTTCGTCTTTTGCCAATTCTTTTATAAGTTGATCGGGTGCAGCAGCATAACTTCTTCCAAACACAGCACGTTTGGTGGGTTCAATATTACCAAACTGATCCTGCTGGTTGCCTTCCCTGCCAAAATAACGACGGTCTTCATCTGTTACCAATGCAAAAATAGATCGGCTTACAGAGATACGCGGCTCACGTTGGTGACCTGCTTTTTTCCAGGCTTCTTTATACAGCCTTATCTGCTCGGCCTGTTGTATGTGGAATGGTTTTCCGCTTTCATCAAATTTCAAGGTAGAGCTTTGCAGGTTCATTCCATTTTCAGCAGCCCAAACAGCAGTAGCGTTAGATGCAGCTCCCCACCAGATACGCTCACGCAATCCCGGTGCATATGGTTCCAAACGAAGTAATCCCGGTGGATTCGGAAACATAGGGTTGGGGTTTGGACGAGCGAACCCGGTTCCTTTTAATTTATCGAAGAACTCCAGCCCTTTGCGCCTTCCCATTTCTTCCTGGGTTTCATCTTTATTAGGCTCATACCCAAAATAACGCCAGCCATCAATCACCTGCTCGGGCGAACCCCTGCTAACACCCAGTTGCAGTCGCCCACGGGAAATTAGATCAGCAGCACCTGCTTCTTCCGCCATATACAAAGGGTTTTCATAACGCATGTCTATTACGCCGGTACCAATTTCTATTTTGCTGGTGCGGGCCGCAACAGCACTCAGCAGCGGAAAGGGAGATGCTAACTGCGCCGCAAAATGATGCACACGGAAATATGCGCCGTCTACGCCAATCTGCTCGGCAGCTACGGCTAAATCAATAGACTGCAGCAGGGTATCGGCCGCAGTGCGGGTTTTATAGGCCGGATGGTCTTGCCAATGGCCAAACGATAAGAATCCAATTTTTTTCATACAGCTAATAAACAGCAAAAAAAGCAATTTGTTCTAAGAGTGGGTTTATGGCGCGGGGAGGGGGCTTGTCATGCGCATTTAGTGCGTATAAAAACTATCAACCACTTGCCTGTCGTGCTGCAAGCATCTCGTGGACTTGTATCAGAAGCAGCGTATCTATTTGCAGTAACCTAAACGATTAGGCCCACGGGATGTTTGCAACATGACAGTGAGTACGCAAGTAAAACTAGCAGCAAGCTCATTTCACTTCTTCCCGCATTTAGTGCGTATAAAAACTATCAACCACTTGCTTGTCGTGCTGCAAGCATCTCGTGGACTTGCATTAGAAGCAGCATATCTATTTGCAGTAACCTAAACGATTAGGCCCACGGGATGTTTGCAACATCACAGTGAGTACGTAAATAAAGACAGACATGTATAAGTTTTGGAAATTTGTTCCGATAGCTCAAAAACAAGCTTTTGAACAATGATGGCGCAAAATTGCCCGATATTTATAATGCTTTTTTAATATTGCCATAGCTTTTACGCTATAACTATTGATACATTTATACGAACTAACGATTCACCATTATTACATTTTATGAAAGCAAATCATTTTTCAAGGCGCAAATTTATTGGCAACAGTGCACTGCTTGCAGCGGGTGGCTTCCTTTTGCCAAAAGGATCATTGGCCCAGTCTCTTTTTAGCGGAACGGATAAACCGAATTCTGTTGTGGGTGGTGTGCTTATTGGGGTTACAACCTATTCGTACAGGAACATGAAGAATGTTTCTGCTGAAGATATGCTGCAATATTGCTTGCAGGATAATCTGAGTGGTGTTGAACTAAGGGGCGATGCCGCAGAATTGTCTGCCGGTGCACCTAAGAAAACACCAGAGCAATCAGCAGCAGATTTTGGAAAGGCAATGGCCGACTGGCGTGCAACTGTATCTATGGATAAATTTACAGCGATAGGAAAAATGTTTAAAGATGCTGGTGTTACCATTTACGCCTACAAACCAGTTGTATTTGGGGTGAACAATACAGACGATGAAATTAATTACGCCTTCAGGGCGGCAAAAGCACTGGGCGCCAACCATTGCAATTGCGAAATGCCCGAGCACAATGATGCCCAAACCCAGCGCATTGGCGACATAGCCAAGAAACATAAAATGCGGGTAGGTTATCATGCACATACACAGGCAACGCCTGCACTTTGGGATACTGCCATGTCGCAATCTGAATACAATTGCATTAACCTCGACATTGGCCATTATATAGCCGGCAACAATACCAATACCATTGAGTTTATTGAAAAGAACCATGCCCGCATTACCAGCATGCATGTGAAGGACAGGAAAGTAAACAACGGACCCAATACGCCCTGGGGCGAGGGGGATACACCCATTAAAGATGTATTGCTGCTGATGAAGAAAAATAAATACAAATTTCCGGCTACTATTGAGCTGGAGTATAAGGTGCCCGCAGATTCTACAGATGTAAAAGAAGTAGCCAAATGCAGAGAGTTTGCTGCGGCTATTTTGAGTGCGTAAAAAACTTTGATCTTGTAAAGAGATTAACCAGGTTGTTTCAATAGAAAGACTTTGTTTTTCAGTAAATATTTTCCAAAGTGGCCACAGCTTGTTGGCCACTTTTCTTTTGCCCTATTGTAAGGAACCGGCAAAAGATCAGCCCTCGTAAAATATTTTGTATTTTCCTGTAACATTCTCCAGTTTCATACGATTAGATGTTATAACCTGAAAAAACTACCGGCCGCCACCTGGCAATGAGCACATGAACAGCACTGAAGAACTGATAGCACTCTGTAAGCTCGGCAATACCGCCGGCT
Source organism: Chitinophagaceae bacterium (assembly GCA_047602295.1). Lineage (GTDB taxonomy): Bacteria > Bacteroidota > Bacteroidia > Chitinophagales > Chitinophagaceae > JACMLD01. The sequence continues at coordinate 2,728,691 of JASGHP010000001.1, forward strand.
ACACGGGGCTGTACAATGAACATGCAGATGCGGTTTACAATACCATATTAAGGTTGGTGGGGCATTCCGGTGAAGCAGAAGATTTGCTGCAAGACAGTTTTGTAGCGGCTTTTCAAAGGCTGGATCAATTTGCCATGACGGGCGGTTTTCGTGCCTGGGTTAAAAGGATAGCCATCAATAAATCGGTTGATCTCATTCGCAAGCGGCACATAAATTTTGTTGAATTAGACCCGGGGTGGATGACGGCCGCAGATGAATCAACACTTGATGAACAGGACTATAAATATGATATGGCCAGGATAGCGGCTGCAATAGATACTTTGCCGGATGGATACAGGACTGTTTTTAATCTATACGCCGTAGAAAATATACCGCAGGCAGAGATTGCGCAAATGCTGGGGCTGGAACATTCAACAGTAAGAACGCAGTATCACCGCGCCAGGCAAAAAATAGTAGCGGCGCTTGAAAAAAACAATGATCATGAAAGAGGAACTAGAAGAATACATACAAAATAACCTGGACCAACTGGACCGCAGCAAACCTGCACCAGCGGTACTCAACAGGGTATTGGAGCAATTGCAACCAAAAGAGATTGCAAAGCCAGGTGGTATTCTTATTTCTTTCCGTGCCATTAAATGGGCTGCAGCTTGTGTACTTGTTATTGCCGGCGGGTTAATTATTTGGCAATCTCAAAAACAAACTTCATTACCGCAGGATATTGTAAAAAAAACCAAAGAAAAAGAAAGCACAAAAGAAGAAAAGCCAATCGTTAAAAATGATCCTGTACAGCAGGCAAATACAGAAGAACTTACTGCTGATACTACAGCTGCAAAGAATACACACCCGGGCATTGACGCAGCAGACAGAGATCTGGAAACAAGGAAGTCAGTATTGGCTACAACTGTGCGCAATAAAAGAATGTTTACGTATGCAGGCTTTGGCAATATAACATCTGCGGCAGAACGCATCAATACAGTAGCAGCGGCTGCCGCTTTGCAGAATAGTCAGAACGAAGTAGTGAATGGCCTGGTAGATGTATTGAACAAAGACCCGAATACCAATGTACGATTGGCTGCACTGGATGCCCTTGCAAGATTTTATCGTGACGATTATACGCGGAAGAAATTAGTAGGCTCCTTAAAAAAGCAAAAAGACCCGGTGGTGCAGATTGCACTAATTGGATTGCTTACCCGCATGCGTGAATCTGGCATTGTTACCGAACTGGAGAAAATGGTAACAGACGAAAACACAGAGAAAACAGTGAAAGACTGCGCTTACTCTTCTATGCTTCAATTGAACCAATAAACTCAATAAAAATAAAATCAATGACCAATTCTATTATGAACAAGTATTTATTTGTTTTACTCTTTGCAATGTTTGTGGCAGGCAATCTCTCTGCACAGGATTTTAAACTGGCAAAGACCAGTGGAAAACTGGTGCTTAATCTTTCCAGGGTAGAGGTTGAAGGGTATGATGGCAAAGAAATCATATTCAGTTCCACACGTTCAAAAGAAGAAGAAGAAGACCCACGTGCCAAAGGACTGCGTGCTATCAATGGAGCAGGACTGGTAGACAACACCGGTCTTGGCATCAGCGTAACAGAGAATGGAACAACCGCAGAAGTGAGCCAGGTACTTTCGGATGTGTACATTAAAATTCGCGTACCCAAAGGCGTTATAGTTTCTGTAGCTTATCATAAAGTAGCTAATTCGGGTACTATCCTTTGCAAAAACATGGAAAATGAAATTGAGATATCGACAGACCATAATAAAATAGAATTGCAAAATGTGACAGGGCCGGTAAGTGTAAGAGCTTTGTATGGTTCTGTGGATGCTGTATTTAGTCCTGCAGTGAAAGGGCCTGTATCTATTGCTTCTATTTATTCAGCAGTTGATGTTTCTGTTCCCGGCGATATCAAAGCCAATGTAAACCTCAGCAGTCAACACGGTTCTATTCTTGCTTCTGCAGATTTGAAAATAGAGATGGAGAAAAACGAGAACTCTGATATGGTAAGTTATGGCGGTGCTGTAAATGGTAAGCTGAACGGGGGAGGAGCTCCTTTTAAACTGGTAGCCGATTACGGAAAAATATACCTGCGTAAAAACAAATAAAAACTGCTTCAACATGAAACTATTCCTGTTAGCGGCAGGCTGCCTGCTCTCGGCAAGCCTTGCTGCACAGTCACCCGTTACTAAAACATACCCGGTTACCGCCGGGCAGCCAATCAAACTAAGATTTGATTACCCGATAGTAAAAGTAAGCTCGTGGGATAAGAATGAAGTATCTGTTACGGCTACTGTTAATATCAATGACCATGAAAACGATGCCGCATTTACGTTGTCTGGCGAAAATGAAGCCGGCACATTGGTGATAAAGGATGAAATAAAAGATATGGATAAATTGCCGCGCCGTTATACGCTTGTGCAAAATGGGCAAAAGACAATTTATCGCTCACGCGAAGAGTTTGACCTGGCAAAAAAAGGAAAGCACGAACAATCTTATGAAGGAACTGATATTAATATAGTGGTGGAAATAAAAGTTCCCGCTCAAAGCGCTATAGACATTAAATCTGTGTACGGCATTGTTGAGATGGTAGATTTTCATGCACCAGTGGTAGTGGATGCTACCTACGGAGGCATTGATGCAACCATTAATACATCCAATACAGGAAAGTTGAAAGCAACTACCAGTTATGGCCAGATATTTTCTAACCTCGACCTGAAAATAACAGACCATACAGAACGGGATTTCTTCAGTTCCATTACTGCAGAGCCCGGTAAAGGGCCATCATATTCTTTTACTTCTACCTATGGAAAAATTTATCTCAGGAAACCCTGAGATGGGATAGGGGAGTTATAACAGAAAAGATTTAAAGCATGAAGTGCAATTAGTATCATTTGTTCTTCATGCTTTTTTATTTATCCTGGCTGGGTTGATAAGTCAATACAATCTTTCCACCGGGGTAAAGTTTTGCTTGTGTTGGTGTAAATTTTTTAACACTGTCAAGTCCGTTAAAAATAGTCATGCCATTGCTCATAGCCGTTGGGTTAATGATAAGATGGTATTCGTCTATTAGCCCTTCTTTAATAAGAGATGAAACAAAACCTGCGCCGCCAAAAACCAATATGTCTTTACCGTCTTGGTTTTTCAGCTTGGCTATTTCATCGGCAAGAGTTCCTTTAGCCAATGTAGTATTTTCCCAGGTTGATTTGTCAAGTGTTTTGCTGAAAACAACTTTTGGTAATGCTGCTATTTTGCCCGCAAATGGGTGTGCGGGATTTTCTATTGCTGTCTTTGCCCAATGATTAATAAAGCCATCTGCCAGTTTTCTGCCTATTAAAAGCGTACCGGATTCATCCAGCAAAGAACTCATAAACCCTATAAATTCATTGTCGGGGTTCCATGTCATCCAATCATTTTCTCCGTTAAGACCGCCAACATATCCATTGATGGTCATTTGCATTTGTAACCTTAGCTTTCTCATGATGTTTTATTTTTAATAGCGTGTTGTAATTGCTTAAATGTTATTGACAATACAAAAATAGATGGCATTGCAGGATTGCATGCTGTGCGATAACGACAAGTTTAGGGCGAAATGCGGCAAAATGTAGTTTCTGAATTAGCCACAGTAAACAGTTGATAGCTGACATGTTATCGCTTGTTTCAAAAAGCAGCAATAATTGTTTGTTTTATCAAAAACCTATGATACAACAGTTAATTGTCATGCTATTGCAATATTTAAAACATTTTATTCCTCATTTCGTAAGGCAATTTTCCTTTACGGCACCTGATTGTGCGTTGGTTGCAACAGTTTTGCATTTCCAAAACTGGCGCAACAATTATGAGATATCTATTACTAAAAGGGTTTTGTTCCCTGGTATTATTTTCCTGCCTTTGCTTTAATGCATTTGCCACAAATAACGATGAAGAAAAAGGTGCATCCATCAGCGGAGTTATCAACACCAGCGATGGCCAACCGGCTGCAGGCGTTTCCGTGTATATAACCGAGCTATCAAAAGGAACGCTTACCAATGAAAGCGGTGAGTTCTATTTTAAAAATATAACAGCAGGCACTTATAACCTGGAAGTATCCATGCTGGGCTTTGAAAAATTTACCCAAACTGTTACTGTAACAGCGGGTGCCGTAAGCCGTGTGAAGATTACGCTGAAATCATCTGCACAGAAACTGGAAGAAGTGGTAGTAACCAGCGGGGGTAACCGCTTTGCTAAAAAAGAAAGCAGCGATGTTTCTAAAATGCCGCTTAAAAATATTGAGAACCCGCAGGTGTATACAATCGTTAGCAAAGAGCTGATGAAAGAGCAGATAGTAACAGATTACAATAGTGCTTTTAAAAATGTTCCGGGTTCAGGCATTGCAGAAGTAAGAAACCAGGGACGCACCACCAATATCAGCAGGGGATTTGCCACGCCTCAATTAGTGCGCAATGGCGTGGGAAGTTTTACTTATACCACTATTGACCCTGCAAACCTTGAACGCATTGAAGTAATCAAAGGCCCTTCTGCCACTTTGTTTGGCAGCACCTTGTCTTCTTTTGGTGGCTTGTTTAACCGCGTAACCAAAAAGCCTTTTGATAGTTTTAAAGGAGAAGTTTCTTATTCAGCAGGCAGTTGGGATCTTAACCGCCTTACCATGGATGTAAACGCACCGCTGAACAATGATAAAACAGCACTCTTGCGTGTAAACACAGCATTGCACAGTGAAAGAAGTTTCCAGGATGCAGGCTTTAACCGTAACTTTTTAATTGCTCCATCTTTTTCTTATGCAGTAAATGACAGGCTTACATTGTTATTGGATGTTGAAATGAGCATGTACAAATCTGTTTCACCCACCAGGCTGGCGCCCTTTACAGGCGGCAAAGCACATACAGTAACAGATTATGGAATGAATTACAACCTGTCATTCGCTAATAATACTATCAATTACACGAGCCAGCAGTACAATATTTTTGCACAAATCAGGTATCAAATATCAAAGAGCTGGATTTCGCAAACAGTATTGTCACGCACCAGGTCTTCTTCAGACGGATATACAGTGCAACTTATCATGCTTACCGATAGCACCTTAAGGCAGTCTGTTACCAACCAGGAATATCCTTATTACGGCACAGATATACAGCAAAATTTTATTGGAGATTTTAAAATTGGTTCATTGCGCAACCGTGTAGTGGCTGGTGTAGATTACTATGCGTTGCGTGCCACCCGCAATGATGCAACGGTAAACATGCCGGCGCTTAATTTCAGGAAACCCGGTGCAGCATACAACAACTTTGTGATTACAAAAGTGGCACCGCTTTTCAATACTGCTACTTATGTAAATTTTGTAGCCAACAATGAAAGAACCTACAGCGCTTATGTTTCTGATGTGCTGAATATTACAGATCGCTTGCTGGCTATGGCAAGCCTTAGGGTAGACAGGTATGTAAACAAAGGAACTTATTACCCTAGCCTGGACTCAACAGCCGGCAATTATAGCCAAACAGCTTTATCACCCAAATTCGGTTTGGTGTACCAGTTAGTAAAAGACAGGCTTTCTGTTTTTGGTAATTATATGAACGGCTTTAGCAACGTTAGTGGTAGTGATTTTGACGGCAATACGTTTAAACCTAACCAGGCCAATCAACTGGAAGGTGGTGTAAAACTTGAGTTCAGTAAGATAACAGCAACGCTGAGTTATTACGACATTAAAGTAACCAATGTGACACGCGACGATCCCAATCATGCCAACTTCTCTATACAAGATGGTACACAGTTGAGCAAAGGTTTTGAACTGGAGCTGATTGCTAACCCGGCACCCGGATTGAATATAGTGGCAGGCTATACTTACAATGATAGCCGTTATACAAAAAGCAATGCCAGTGTTGAAGGACTAAGGCCTACTACAGCTGGCCCGCCAAAAATGGGCAATGCATGGATTAGCTATCGTCTTATCAATGGCGCTGCAAAGGGATTGGGCATAGGCTTCGGCGGTATTTATGGAAGCGAATCTGTGCAAACCAATACCAAAACCTTTGTGTTTACCATTCCTTCTTATACAGTTTGTGATGCATCTTTGTTTTATGATAAACCACGCTACAGGTTGGGTTTAAAGATTGATAACCTGTTCAACGAAAAATACTGGTCTTTCCGGATGGCAGCACAAAATCCTACGAGAGTAACAGCTAATATTACTTTCAAATTTTAAACTATCATTGCAGGCATGAAATTTCGCAAGCTAATTAATACACTTCATCTCTGGTTTGGGCTTATCAGTGGTATCGTTTTACTGGTGGTGGCCCTTACCGGTTGTGTGCTGGCATTTGAAGATGAGATTCGCGATGGCACACAGCATGAGCTGCTGTATGTGCAACCGGAAAATAAACCGCTGCTGAATGTACAGCAGACTATTGCCGCAATAAAATTGTACGATAGCAAAATTAAGATAAATCAACTGCGGTATTTTGGCCAGCCAGGCAAAGCCATACAATGCTTTGCAAAGGATAAGAAAATTTATGCTGTAGATCCTTACACCGGCAAAGTGTTAGGCGTTCGCGACCAGGAGAAAGATCCTTTGTATGTGCTGATTGCATTTCACAGAACTTTATTATTGGGCAAATTGGGCGAAGACATTATTTATTGGAATGTGAGAATATTTCTTGTAATGCTTATTTCAGGCATTGTGTTGTGGTTGCCAAGAAGAGTAAAACAAATCAGGCAATCGCTTACTATAAAGAAAGGTGCTTCGGGCAAAAGAAGAAATTACGATTTGCACAGTGTGCTGGGCTTTTATGCCTGCATTCCGCTGCTGATTATTGCCATGACAGGCATTGATATGAGTGCAGACAACCCAAAAGAGGCCAAACAGAAATCTGTGATGATGGCAACCGTAAAATCATCTGCTCCCAAAGGTATTTACGATAGTGTATTGCAACAGGTTTATCATAATGAAGCGATAGAAGGATTAAGAGTAACCCTGCCCAAAGACAGTACAGATATTATAACAGTCAATATCCGCTATCAAACCAGCGGGTTAAGAAAACAAACTGTTTTTAGTTTCGATCGCTATAGCGGCAAACTGCTTAAGACGGATGATTACCGCAACAAAACTTTTTCGCAACGCTTTTTTGGTTCAAACTACGAAGTACATACAGGCCGTGTGCTTGGCCTGCCCGGAAAGATAATTATGTTTTTAGCTGCGCTGATAGCTGCAAGCCTGCCAATAACCGGTTTCCTGATATGGAGAGGAAAGAACAGGAAGAAAAGCAGCAGCAAAAAGCAACCGGTAGTTGCAAAAGCAGGATTGGCTGAGACGATCTCCTGATTCTTTACGGTTAATTAGCCCCTTGTTATTATTGCAGACAAGCAAAAATGTATTCCCGCTAAACTTCTGCATTCATTGTGTGTTGTATTTGTATTTATAAAGGCAGCAGTGCAAAATGTTGCTAATATTATGCAATGGCAAAAATATTCATTACCGGTTCGGCAGATGGCCTGGGCCTGTTTGCAGCTAAAGAACTGATTAGACTAAAACACGAAGTTGTATTGCATGCCCGCAATGAAGCCAGGGCAAAGCAGGCAATGCAACATGCACCCGGAGCGGCCGATGTTTTTGTAGCCGATTTAAAAGATATGGAAGCGGTAAAATTGCTTGCTGCAAAAACAAATGAGTGGGGGACTTTCGATGCCGTCATCCATAACGCAGGCATTTATAATAACAGCAGCAATACTTCAGGTTTGTCGGATATGTTGCTGGTAAATACATTGGCACCTTATATACTCACTTGTACGATGAATACACCCAAGCGACTGGTGTATTTAAGTTCGGGTATGCATCGCAGTGGCAATGCGGGCATAAAAAATCTCAGCAATAGCCGCGTTTCTTATTCAGATACCAAACTTCATAATGTAATGCTTGCAAAGATCATTGCCCGCAAGTGGAAAAATGTTTACGCCAATGCGGTAGATCCCGGTTGGGTGCCAACAAAAATGGGTGGGGCAAATGCTCCTGATAGCCTGGAGAAAGGGTATGCAACACAAGTATGGCTGGCTGTTAGCAATGAGCCCGGTGCATTGGTAAGCGGGTATTATTTTCATCATAAACAGCAAGCCAATTATCTGCATGCAGCAAATGATGAAACTGCGCAGGACGCATTGATAGCGCAATGTGAGAAACTGACGGGAGTAAAATGGAAGCGTAGCAAAAACAATTGTATTGATTTAAAGTACGCCGCCCAAACCTGTTTACCGTGGCGATCTGGTTAGTTGATGACCCCCGAAAGCTGCTTTTGGAACCCATAAGGCTGCCTTCACAACTGCAAAGGTCGCTTTCACAACTGCAAAGGCCGCTTTTATAACTGTAAAGGTTGCCTTCGTAACTGTAAAGGTTACCTTCGGAAGTGTAAAGGTTGCCTTCGGAACTGTAAAGGCTGCTTTTGGGACCCATAAAAACGGTTTAACAACTGTATAGGCTGCCTATTGGCGCCAATAAAACTTCGCAACAACTGTAATGCCTGCTTTAACTGGCTATGTTTCAGCTCAATCACTTTTTAAAAGGGTAGGTGTGGCTTTGCGTCGAAATCTTTTAATCCTTTAATCATGATTCAGACGGCTGCTGTAATAGTGTATATTTGAGAGTTGCTCCCACTTAGCAAAATGTTATAGCATGGAACAGTTTAAAACCAAATTCGTTTATCCAATATTCTTCTTTTTCCTCCTTATGTTTTTGTTCTGGTTTTGCGTTTTTCTGACTATGGTATCGCTGGGCATTTATCATTTATCTATAGGAAAATCTATAAACGACAATTTGAAATTGCTTTTAGGTGTTTTTTTTCTATTTGGATTTTTTTGTCTTATGTGTGGGCATATGACATTACTCTTGCGATATGGCTTGATAATGGCTGATAAGAAAATCATTTTAATAAATTACTTGTTTTGGCGACGAATTGATATTACAAATAGTATTCAGGGTTATAGCAGAACTGATTTTGGAAGTAGAGGTACTTCTAAAAAAACATTGATATTGTATTTAAATGACGGAAGAAAAATAAATATGCCCAAATTTATGTACTTCAATTTTTCTGAGATTGAGACTCATTTTATTGACAACAAAATAAAATTTTTAGGCGAAGAACCATACAAGTGGAAGAACCTTATCCAAAGAAAATATCAATATTGATTGCCAATCAGCATAAAACCCTGTCTTTGTGTGTAACATTATGAAAAGAGCATTCTTAACTTTAAAGCTTTTAAGCATCTCATTAATTTTTTTGGGGCAAAGCCAAAGGGAATTTGTCTTTAAAGATATTGGCCTACATATTAAAATATCCAGCAATTATCTTATTTGTGATAAATTTTCTAAAGCTCCGTCCGACAGAGTGCAAGAAGTATTAACTGTTTCTACACCTGATAGCAATAATTCTGTATCAATCAAAATTGGTAAACGGATTTCAGGGACATTTGACTTTGAACAATGCTATAGTGCTTTCAAGGATGAACAGTTGCTTATTGCAAAGCAATACATGACAGCGTATGACACCGTCTCATCATTTTTGCGTGTCGATTATATCGATGTTCGTAAGTTTTCAGTCCGTTCGACAAATTCAAATTTGTATAGTGGAGTTTATCTTGCATCGGTAAAAAATTATTTTCTAGTAATTCAAATCGATAGTGTCGACAAGGAATTTGAGGACGATATTGAGAGTTCAATTGTTACTTCCAAATTCAACTAGGATTATGCACAACACTAATATTGCATTTTCAACCCCAACCTTGCGAAATAAGTTACCCCAAATCTTCACAACTTTTTAATCTCCCACATACAGGCGCAAGACCTGATAGTACCAGAAGATAAAACCCTCAAAACTGGTAGCAAATTTGTAAATTGTATATGGGTTTTTTATGGCCGCATGTCTATCTCCTGGTTTGCGCCAGTTATTGTTAACCTCTTTCAATATATCAATATGGCTTCTGTAAAATTGAATGTCAATAATAAAGATTACACGGTTGATGCAGATGCAGATACTCCCTTATTGTGGGTACTCCGTGATCACCTGAATATATTAGGTCCAAAGTTTGGATGCGGTGTTGCACAATGCGGGGCATGTACTGTTCATGTAGATGGAGATGCAAAACGATCCTGTGTTTATCCGCTCTCCATTGCCGGCAATAAAAAAATTGTTACCATAGAAGGGTTGAGCGAAGATGGCATGCATGTGCTTCAGCAGGCATGGGTAGAGATGGATGTTGCCCAATGCGGCTATTGCCAGGCAGGGCAGTTAATGTCGGCAGCAGTTTTATTAAGAGAGAATAACAATCCTACAGATGAAGACATTGATAATGCAATGTCTGGTAATATTTGCAGGTGCGGTACCTATGTAAGAATTCGCAAAGCCATACACCTGGCTGCGCAAAAACTCAATGCAAAATAATATGAAGAACTCCACCATATCCAGGCGGCATTTTTTGCAGGTAACTTCCCTGTCAACCGGCGGCATGTTAATTGGTTTTCCGCTTTTGAGCAATTGGGTAAAAAACGTTTCGCCGGAAGTTCCCGGCACCGCACTTAACATGTTTATTAAAATAGGATCTGATAACAGCATTGTATTGCTGGCTCCAAACCCTGAAATAGGACAGGGCGTAAAAACTACACTTCCCGCAATTGTAGCAGAAGAATTGGCGGTAGATTGGAAACAGGTGAGCATAGAATATGCACCTATTGAAAGCAAATACGGCAGACAAACTGCAGGTGGCAGCGGATCTGTAAGAGGAAGGTTTAATGAATTACGTACAGCAGGTGCTGCAGCCCGTGAGATGCTGGTGACAGCAGCAGCGCAAACCTGGAATGTTCCGGTAACTGAATGCATCGCAGAAAATGGCGAAGTGCTTCATAAAGCCAGTGGCAAAAAACTCAGCTACGGAAGCCTGGCGGCAAAAGCAGCCACTATAGAACCGCCTGCAAAACCTGCACTAAAAGCTACCAAGGATTTTCAATATATAGGTTCCCGCATCAAAGATGTAGATGCGGAAAAAATAGCAACAGGTCAACCATTGTTTGGCATTGATACACGCCGTAAAGGAATGTTGTTTGCTATGGTAGCTCGTCCGCCTGCTTATGGTAAAACATTGGGCACTGTTGATGATAGTGCTGCACTAAAAATAAATGGTGTGAAGCAGGTGGTAAAATTAAAGAATTCGGTTGCAGTATTGGCTAACTCTACATGGGCTGCAAAAAAAGGAAGGGACGCCTTGGTTATACAATGGAATGCCAGCGATAAACTGGAGAATACCAAGATATCATTTCGCTTCTTTTAAGGAGATGCTGGATAAAGGTGCTGCCACTGCAAATAGAAATGATGGGGATGTAGATGCAGCAAAACAAAATGCTGCGCAAATACTGGATGTTTATTATGAACTACCGGCACTCTCTCACGGACAAATGGAACCTTTAAATTTTTATGCAAACGTACAGGATGGGAAAGTGGAATTGTTTGGGCCAACTCAGGTGCCCGCACAGGTAAAGACTAATGTTGCGCAGCAGTTAGGAGTACCAGAACAAAATGTTACTATCAATATACCAAGGCAGGGGGGAGGCTTCGGTCGCAAACTAATGCCAGACAATGGTGTGGAGGCAGCATTGATTGCTGCTGCAGCAAAAGTGCCTGTACAGGTGCAATGGACAAGGGAAGACGATATGCAGAATGATTTTTATCGCCCTGCGGAGATGTATAGATATCGTGCGGCTATTTCAGCAGACAAGTTATTATCGTGGCATCAGTCTGGTGTTGGTATAGGAAGAGCGGTAAGAGGGGATAGCTATATAGCGGGTGCATTGGAAAATTATCGTGCAGAAGGGCAGGGGTTAACCAGTAATACGCCTACAGGCTGGTGGCGTGCACCAGGTGCTAATACCCTGGCATTTGTAGCAGAAAGTTTTATGGACGAAGTGTGTGTGGCATTAAAAAAAGATCCGGTAGCATTCCGGTTGGAATTATTTGAAAAAGCTGCGCAAAGTCCCGTTGGTAAATTAGGATACGATCCGGAAAAATATAAAAGTGTAGTTAACCTGGTAGCAAAAATGTGCAATTGGGGAACTGCTCTAAAAGATGTGTACAGGGGTTTTGCCACCTGGTTTTCTTTTGGCTCTTATGCAGCCCAGGTAGTTGAAATAAAGATGGTAAACAATATGCCCAAAGTGGTAAAAATTTTTTGTGCCGTCAATTGCGGAAGGGTAATCAATTTAAGCGGTGCAGAGAACCAGGTAGAAGGCGCTATAGTAGATGGCATATGCCATGCTATGTTTCCTAAAATAACTTTTGTGGATGGTGCAGTGGCGGAAACAAATTTTCATTCCTATCCCATGTTGCGCATGAACGATGCACCGTTGGATATTGAAGTGAAATTTGTTCCATCAGAAGAAGCGCCTACAGGTTTGGGAGAGCCTGGCCTGCCACCGGTTGCACCTGCATTGGCAAGCGCCATCTTTGCAGCAACTGGTAAGCGAATAAGAAAAATGCCATTTGCAGAAGCATTGAAAAGCTGAATTAGTAAACCTGGTTAGAACTATTATGCAATAAAAAAGCCCGCATAGAAATGCAGGCTCTATTATTACTTTTTACAACCAAAACTAACTACTGCTTTACTAACGCCCTTCGTTAATTCGTTATTGTATTTTTAGAAATGTTTTACGCTGATGTTAGGGGTTACCATTATGCGTATTGCAATAAGTTGCACAAATATTAATGTTAGCAGTTGCTTTACCTGGCAATCTTTCATTTGCCTTTTACAAGAATTGCCTGCAAACTGTCTGCCCCAATTTTTCCTGAAAGCATTATTTGATTTTCTTTGGTCATGCTTAGCGTTCCGTCAAACCCTGGTTGGTTAGCCGGATATCTCCACGCTATATTAAAGTGATTGTTTTGCTGGTTGAATTGATAAGAACCAATCAATCTTCGCAGCTGACTGTTAAAGTCAAAAACAATATCATTTTCTTTATCAAAATAAACAGTGGTTAAGATACTGTCTATACAGGATTTTACCATTACTGGCTTTTGATTTATAAACGTATTTGTTGCAGCATATTTTCCTGTGAGCTGTGGATTTTTATCTGGAGAACTGTAAGACAAGATTAATAACAAAGGAATAGCAATTACTAAAAGCCGGAGTGCATTTGCAATAAAGCGATTTTTTAGATCAACATTAATAAGATTTTTTTTTGCCCGGAAGAAAAATTCTACCAGCCTGTTATAGTCTTGCAATAGTAGGTAAACCACGCCCATTAATAAAATAACTGCATGACCAAGTTCTCCAGCTTCAAGATTGTAGAAGAAATCAATACAAACAATGTTTAACAGCACAGGAAAAAGAATAAAGCAACCAAACAAGCTTATCCTTTTAAAAAGCAACAGGTAAGCACCAGCAATTTGCAATAATCCCACAACACAAGTGAAAGCATAAGAATGTCCAAAGTAAGCCCATGTTAAAGCTTCACCAGAAAAACTACTGAAAGGTTGATCCAATATTGCCAACGGCGTATGAAACTGCAAATGAAAAATTTTTTGCCAGCCTATCATAGATAGATCAAGTGTAATAGAGAACCGGATTATGCCCTGCCAGAATGTTAATGTGCCCGTCGTCTGTCTTTGCTTTTTTCTTTCTTGCTGATGCCAGTAAAACGAGTAAATAATTACAAACAACAAAACCAGTAAAATGGGGATGGCTATAAAAACAGGAGGGGGAATCCATTTGTTGCTAAACTCCCATATGGTTCTGTAAATAATTCTTTGTAAAGCAAATGATGCTGTTAGGCCTGCTATGAAACAGGTGGTGATTTTTTTTAGCAGTGAGATTTGTTGCACGCTTTAATTTTTTTCTTCGATGCAACCCTAATAAGTTTCCATAAAATTTTCCGCTAATAAGCGTTATTGCCAAGGGTATAATTCCAGCGGAAAAGAAAGCTTTGTTTTACGGAAAAGGTATTTTATATGTATATGCGCTGATTTATTTTAGTCTTTCCAGTTTGCCTTTTCTTTTCACTATATTTTTATAATCCCATTGAATGGCTTTTGATTTTTTAAGCCATCTTTTTAAATCTTTGGTGTTTACTTCTTCAATGAGGTTATAGCGAATGGATGCATCTTTAAATTTTCCTGTACCGGGTTTTAGTTCTTCCTCTTCAAAGTCCATACCGCTCCAAAACATCAGCCTGATGCCGTCTTTCAGTTTGCTATATCCAACAATAGGATTTTCATTTAAAAACCAAACCGGGTGTGCATGCCAGATTTTGCTTTCGGCCCCGCTTAGTCCTTCGTCTATTATCTCTGCCAGCAGGTTGCAGATCTTTTTATCATTTGGTGATTGACTTCCGTTATAGGTTTTAATTGCTGCATTCATTTGTTTAATCATTACCCGTAAAATTAAAGTTAGTAATGCTTTTTTTTGAGAATAAAGAAGCTTTAATACAAAGCAGGGAGATGAAAGTTAGTGATTCTCTCACTATTGTTTTAGAAAATGATGCAAGCCCTTGAAATTTCCTCAATTTTTCCCTTTCGTGTCTAACTGTAGCCATAATAATCTTTCAGTTCTGTATAATGTATTGGTATAAAAAAATGGTCGCTGAAAGGCGACCATTTTTTCTTGATTTATATTTCCCGCTTTAATTATTATTCACCTTAATGCTTTTTTGCGATTCAGACTGGTCTACGTTTCTTATAATTACTTCAACCCTTCTGTTGCATTGCTTGCCTTCTGCAGTTTTATTATCGCACAATGGATTTTCTTTACCAAAACCACGTGCTACCAATCTTGATGCAGGTACACCATATTTAATTAACGCATTGGCTACTGCTTGTGCCCTTGCTTTAGACAAACGTTTGTTGAACGCTGCATTACCTACGTTATCTGTATAGCCATCTATATAAAGATTTGAGTTAGGTATTTGTTCTACCATTGTCTTAGCAGACCTTGATAATACTTCATCAGATTCAGGACGAATAGTCGCTTTACCATTGTCGAACAATATATTTTTAAAATCAGCAGTGATCTGTACCACTACCTGGTCAACAGGACATCCTTTTGATGAAGCAGGGCCTGCTTTATCCGGGCAAAGATCCTGTTCATCGTTAATGCCATCACCATCTGTATCTGGTATAGGGCAGCCATTGTATTTGGCAGTGCCTGCCTGGTTAGGACATTTATCCTGCTCATCATTAATGCCGTCACCATCTGTATCTGGTATTGGGCAACCTTGATATTTTGCAAGACCTGCTACAGTAGGACATTTATCCTGCTCATCATTGATGCCATCGCCATCTGTGTCTGGTATTGGGCAACCGTGGTATTTTGCAGTGCCTGCCTGGCTGGGGCATTTATCCATTTCATCATTAATGCCATCGCCATCTGTATCTGGTATTGGGCAACCCTGGTATCTTGCTAAACCAACAACGCTTGGGCATTTGTCGTTTTTATCATTTATACCATCACCATCTGCATCACCGGGCACGTGTTTGCCAAATAATTTAAGTTTGATACCACCTTGCAAAACGCTATTGTGGTATTCAATATCTGTTGCAGGTGGATCAACTCTTGAATCCATATTGGTGATGCCATAAATATAACGGGCAAAGATAACCACCGGTGCACGGGGCGCTATCTCAATACCTGCGCTACCGGAAATGCTGTTGCTTGTAAAATTTCTCGTGTAGCGATTACTGTAAGTATCGTTTGTAGCATTTAAGAAATCAAACTGAGGACCTACTGTAAATGCAAATGCCTGCGATACATGGAATTTCAATAACACCGGTACAGAAAAATATTTGATGCTTCCCTGGAATTGTGCGCCGGTATTTACATTGGGGGAGTAGTTATAAACAGAAAACATACCCTGTGGCTCTAGTGAAACCACTTTTCCCAATGGAAAGCTTAACCATGCGCCTGCACTCCAGCCTGGTTTAAAACTATACTTTACATTGCTGGTGTTAGAACCTGTTATGTGAAACTTGCTAAAATCAGCAGCGCCTAACAAACCTCCTGAAACAGTATAATGGTCTTTGGTAATCTTAGGTACTATGGTTGTATCCTGCGCTACTAACTGAATGGATACAAACAGCATTGCCATTAAAAAGAGTTTTCTCATACAATCATTGTTTAATTGAAGTGTGATTAAATACATTGAATGCAAATTGAGATACGGATTAAACAGGTTGAATGATCAACAACCTTATTAGCCGAAACCAATCATATATCGATTAGCGTTGAACAAATTGCAGGCCAGCAAATAAGTTCACTGATAGCTTATAAAATAATGCTATAAAATGCATGTTGAGTAAATGATGCCCCATTCTACACAGTTATTGGGAAAATATATCTATGTATAGAAATTAATTTAAATGTATTTGCGGTAATCAGCTTTATTATAAGCGTTAAGAAACTTTGTTGCAACAATAAAAACATTATTTAATGAAAGGAATATTCTGGATGCTTAATCGTGTATTTAATGTTTGCACAATTTATCTTTCATTTAATTCGTCAATATGATGATGTTTTGAAAATAATAATACAGGTTAATAATAATTAGTGATCGCAATAAAAGCTAAAGAGAAGCTGAAAATATAGCTTGTATTTTTATTCTTAGATATTTAATTGTGCGACGTATATTAGCGCCTATTAACCCTCTTTATTATTACAAACGGAGCAACCTCCAACACTAACCGGCGATGAGTACGAACTGTAAAAACTGCGGCACAGAAATTACCCAAAAATATTGTCCCAACTGCGGGCAGGCAGCTACTTTAAAAAGAATAGACGGGCATTATATTGTTCACGAGATTGAACATGTGCTTCATTTTGAAAAAGGGATATTGTATACTGTAAGAGAATTGGTGCTAAGGCCAGGAAAAAATGTAAGACAGTTTTTATCAGAAAACAGGAGCCGCCTTGTAAAGCCCATCATTTTTATAATTATTACTTCGCTTATTTATACAATAATCACTCATTTGTTTCATGTTGAAGAAGGTTATGTGAATGTAAGTGAAACCAAAGTAAACAGCACAGTGCTGATTTTTAAATGGGTGCAGGATCATTATGGTTATGGAAACATTATAATGGGCGTTTTTATAGCATTATGGTTAAAGCTTTTTTTCAGAAAGCACCAGTATAATTTTTTTGAGATACTTATTCTTTTATGTTTCGTAATGGGCATCGGCATGCTGATATTTGCTGTCTTTGCTTTAATACAGGGGCTCACGCATTGGAACCTGGTATCAATTGGCGGACTGGTAGGCTTTGCTTATTGTGCCTGGGCTATTGCACAGTTTTTCGATCCATCCAAAGTAATGAGTTATGTAAAATCTCTTTTTGCCTATATTTTAGGTATGCTCAGTTTTTTGCTGGTAGGCATGGGCATTGGATTGCTGATTGACCTGGTAATAAAAAAGTAACATATTGAATAAGCGCCGGTTGGTAATAAAGGCCCCTCTGTGCAACCTCCGCGTTCACCCCGCCTCCGTGGCTACCCTTTAATCTAATTTAAATTCCGTAATTTTTGCAGATAAACAATCTTTGCATGGCGGCCTGCACACTTGTGTTTAGCCAGTTATTAGTCATTCATGAAAACACTGCTTATTGTTTTCTGCTTATTGTTATTTGCAACCTCTGCGGTTGCCCAAAGCTGCAACCCCAATATTGATTTTGAAGACGGCACTTTTAACAACTGGGAATGCTCCAGCGGTACTATTGATAAAAACGGAGTGATTATGATGTCTGCAGTAGGTGCCATCCCCAACAGGCATACCATGCTGCCATCAAAATCTCCTGCTGCGCAGGATGAGTATGGTGAATTCTCATTGAACAGCCCCAACGGCAGTAAATACTGTGTAAGACTGGGCAACAATATAAACGGGGGAGAGGCAGAGCGTATAAGTTATACGTTTACTGTACCTGCAACAGCCAATGATTACAGCATTGTATTTAATTATGCAGTAGTATTTGAAAATCCCGGACACCAGGCTTACCAGCAGCCACGTTTTACCTCTCGTATTTTTGATGTAACGGCAAACCAATACATAGATTGTGGCAGTTTTGATTTTGCTGCTTCCAGCGGACTACCCGGCTTTCTGCTTTCTAAGCGCAAAGGCACTGCCGAAGTTTATTACAAACCCTGGTCTTCTGTTACCGTAAAATTGCCCGGTTACCAGGGCAAGCAAATACGATTGGAATTTACTACCAATGATTGCACGCTGGGCGGCCATTTCGGTTATGCATATATAGATGTCATTAATAATTGCAACGCAGCATTGATTAGCGGAAATGTATCCTGTGCAGGAGATGATTCAATTACCCTTAATGCGCCTGCAGGCTTTGATGGATACAATTGGTACAATGCAGATTTTTCTCAATTGCTGGGAACCGGCAAATCGCTCACCTTATCGCCTTTGCCTGCAGAAGGTACCGTGTATGCATTACAGTTATCACCGTTTGCAAGCCTGGGCTGTACCGATACTGTTTACACTACCATAAAAAGATCTTCCGATCCTTTTAAGTTTGGCGTGCAGGATTCTATTGCTGGCTGCCAGCCACAGGGTGTTGAATTGATAAGTGCATTAATGCCTGGCAATACACCGGGTTTGCTGTATAATTATTTAGATTCTACAAAGGAAACGGCCGTTATACCCGATTATGGGATAAGCATGACAGGGAAATATTTTATTAAGGCTACCAATGCAGCAGGTTGTACGGCTACAAAGCCGGTGAAAGTAATTGCATGGCCGATACCAGTGTTTACCGTTACCAACCCCAAACCTGTTACGGCACCCACTACCATCAATCTTTCAACTACGGTAAATGATCCTTCACTCATTTTTTCTTATTGGAAAGATGACAAGGCTACACAACCTGTCAGCAATCCGCAAGCAGTTGAAAACAGTGGTACTTATTTTATAAAGTCGCTCGATAGCAATGGGTGCGTATATATTGAACCTGTTGTAGTAACCATTGGTGCCATCATGCAGATGCCTTCTGCATTTTCGCCCAATGGAGATGGTAAAAACGATGTATTCAAACTGGCTGCGCGGGGAGGTATTGCCAGTATACCTTATTTTAAAATATTTGATCGCTGGGGTAAACTTGTTTTTAGTACAACAGATCCCCAAAAAGCCTGGGATGGTACTTTAAACGGCCATCCGCAAGACAATGGCATTTATATCTGGATGATTAAAGCTGTTGATTATGCAGGCACTGTGTTTGAAAGCAAGGGAACTGTAACGTTGTTGAGATAGTTCTTTAGTTCGAAAGTTCAGAAGTTCAGAAGTTCAATAGTTCGGAGAGTTCGATAGTTCGGAGTTCATAGTTCTTAGTTCGCAGTTCATCGAAGCAAACGGCTAGTAGCTAGTAGCTAGTAGCTCACAGCTTTCTAACTTACGAACTATCGAACTTCGAACTAAGAACTTTTAAGGTTTTCTTAATTTAATACAACGTAACTTATACAAGTTTTCTTTTTTCACAAAAATAGTCATCATGAAAAAAATCATTTTGCTTGCCATCATTGCTTTTGCTGTTGGTACAGAAACACAGGCAGCGGGTAGTACGGCAACAACCAGTACTTTTTCGGTAAGTGCTGCCAAACATGCAAATAGCGAAACACAGGTGCACAAGAAAAGGCATCGCCGTCATCATCACAAGAAAATGCATCATAGAAAACCACCGCCACCACCTCCAAGACCACATCGCCCATAACGGATAAGGTGAGAATGAACTATAAAATCCCTGTGTAATAGCAGGGATTTTTTTATGCTATGCTGTGCAGGCTTAATTTTCAAGGCTTCTAATCTCTGCTGTTCTTTCCAGGGTTTTATTGTCGCTAAGCAATGTTAAGAATTGAATAAGGCCTTTTGCTTCATCTGGTGGTTCCGAAGATTTCAAATATTTCCTTTGTCCGTTATAGTATACGATGATTGTTGTTTCTGCTACGTCCATTATATCACTATTTGGAAACTTCAATTCATTAATATTGCTGCTTTTTAAAATTTCAAGCAACTTATTATATTCTGTTTGCGATAGTACGCCTTTAAATTGCCCACTAAAGCGTTCGTCTGTCAGGCTTTTTGTCTTAAAATATTCTCTATTTACATAGATGTTTTTGGCGCTATCAATTTCAAGATCAATTTGAGGACAAATTCCATTGCAGCGACTTGAATGAAATATGATTTTTGACAATCTTAGATTATCGCCGGATTGGGCATTGCAAGAAAATAATAAGGCAAGCATCAACCAAAGCATTATATATAAGTACTGGCTTTTTATCATTTTAAAATGTAGTTTAATATTTTTTCTCAGCTGTAATCAATAAGAATATCTTAAAATAACTCCAACTTCAGACCATTTTTCGTTTTCAAATTTATATAAGGATATTCCACCTCCACCCAACAGCAGGCTATAACCATTATCCCATTTAACTATTGCAAATGTTTTTGCATTATTAAATATTGGTCTGGAAAAATAATAGATATTTCTATCTCGGGGTTCTCTTGAGTTGTACTGGTTGATTTGCTTCCTGTAAAACCTGATTTGTTTATTATCTGAAATTTTTAGTTTTTGTAAAGCGTGTTTTTTTGATACCGTTTCTTCTCTTTCATTTAACAGCAAAAAATTTGGTAGTTCTTTGTCTGTCCAAAGGGTAGTGTCAATCAGTTTCGAATTATCGATGATTTCTAAAATTGCGGTTGTGTCAGGCGATTGATTGGATAGCTCTCTAATATTTTCAGCATATTTATGTATGTTCTTCTTGTCAAGATGTATAATTATTGGTTTTGAATAAACAAATATTGCTCCCCGTCTACTTAAAGCAGTATCCAAAAGGCTTTGGTATTGGATTGTCTGCCCAAACGAAATTAAGCTGGCTATAATAGCTATGAAAAGTATTAGGGGTTTCATAAATGTTTCAGATAGGATGCAGGGATATGCGATTTTGCATATTTAGGATGCTTCAAATTTAATTTCAACTAGTTTTGTCAGGCTAGTTACTAATTAAAAGTTTTGATAATCAAGTCTTTTAAGCGCCGTTGCGATTTCCTTGTTATCTCCAGTCTCATTGGTTGACCGTCTACATTCAATGTAATAGCAGTTATATTATTTTCTCGCAGAACAGGAACCTGATCTTTGTTCAATAAATGAATAATGTTTAAAGACAGGCTTCCATCTATATTAAAGTAGATAGTGTCCCTGTAGGGTTTATCCAGGGTTATTAAGCTATTATTTGAACTGGTCAGAATAATATTCGTAATAGCAACTTCCGGCATCTTTGATTGACGCTGAATTGTGGTAAAGAATGCTATACCAAACTGTCCATTTGTGAATTTTTGGGTTGAGGCGAAGAAATTTTTGGCAAAGCCTGCTGGTGAAAATGAAATAGCTATTTGCTGAGAGCTTGACGAAATAGATGTGTCATTCTCAAACGCGGATTGAGCATAGGTAATAAGCGATAGAAATAATGTAACAACAAAAATGAAGAATGATTTCATGCTAATGTATATAATCAACCACTAAATCTTTCAAAGGACTGCCAGTATTTGTCTTTATAAATTTTGTATTCTATCTCAAAACTATCCGAATACTTTTGTTGAGTCTTATAAAAGATTTTTGATGGTTTGCGAAAATCCCTGCAGGCAAAATATATTTCTCTTTCGCCATTACAAGTTTGTCGGCCAATATTTAAATAGCCTTCAGTATCTTTTAGCTCTCCTAGTAATTCTTCTTCTATTTCATTCAATAATTGATACTCATTCTCGCTTGGCATCCCATTGCTTTTACTTCCATCATATTTGAATATTAAGATAGAAACCCAGGGATGTGATGCTTTGCTATCCCAGTTTATTAAGTCAGTATTAATTATAGCAAATAATTTATGGCCGCTTGCAAGCGTGGCTTCAAAATTTGAGTGTCCATCATTTTCTGTGTTGTGACGAATACCTTCATATTTTTCTATGAATTCTTTTTGTCGCCAAATAAGAAAATCTTTAAGCTTTTCAATTGGTATAAGATCTTTTTCTGCTTGATCGGGCCCAATTGTTTTTAAAGTATCGATATTATTTACAAAATCAAGTTCTCCCAGGTAATTGTCCAAAAAAATGCATACGCCTGTTGAAATTTGGTTTTTATTTTCCTCTGTAAAATCGTTGTGGACAATTGTTATTTCAATTTCATCCGGATATTCTTCAAATTCGGCATAGTAAAAATTCATATTATCCTTGTTGAACTGATATCCACCCATTGATATGTTTACGTTTTCAAGATCAAGGGCGGGCTTTAATGCCGTGAATTTCCATCCGGCTAAGTTTGGTGCAGCATTTACAAGTGATTCAACAAATGCGATGTTTTTTAGGTTTCCGTCAGCTGTTAAAACAAGTTCTGCAGTATTATCGTTAAGCATGCCTGCTAAATAAAAGTAGCCATCTTTAAGTTCACCAAGTTTTGGAGAAAGTTTATCAAAAAAACTCTCCTCAACTTCCTTGCTTTCTTTTTTACTACTGAGCACCTTAAAAAATTCTTTTTCGTGGTTTGAAAACCAATCCCAAAAGTCACTGTATGATTTTATAGGTTTTTCTTTTTTGCCAAAAATATTTTTCAGGAAATTCATTTGTTTACTTTACTTGTAATTAATAGAGGCTTTTTAGCTTTCTCACGTTTATTAGCTAACGATCAAATATACACCATTACCCAAAGTGCTGACTAGGCTAGGCATTTCTGCGTACATGTTTAACCCCCTTATAGGTTTTATCTGCTCAATTATGTTTAGAATTAAATAGAAGGAATTTATTTACACTATGCATTGCCGTGCTAATTCAAAATAAAGTTTATGTACTAAAGTCATTCAATATTTTAGAAAACTTCTTTATGATTTACAGGAAATCATCACCCAAAATCATGGTTTTTCATGGCAAAAACCACCATTCCTTCCTCTTGGAACCGGGTAAACCGGCGACCAAAACCACCATTCCTTCTTCCTGGAATCAGGTAAACCAGTGACCAAAACCAGTATTCCTTGTACATAAAACCAGTATTCCTTGTACTAAAAACCATGGTTTTTAGCTTGCAAAACCATGGTTTTGGTCATTAGTTTTCATGGTTTTTAGCTCGCAAATTCGGTATTCTACACACTTATTTTCCTGTTTTTGCCTACTTAGTTTCCAGGTTTTGCACACTTAGTTTCCAGGTTTTTGACGGTTGGATTCATGGTTTTGCCTACTTATTTTCCGGGTTTTGCACACTTATTTTCCTGTTTTTGCCTACTTATTTTCCAGGTTTTGCACACTTATTTTCCAGGTTTTTGACGGTTGGTTTCCCTGTTTTATTAGAATGGCTTTTTAATAAACTGTTTTAATTCAGCCTGTTCGCTTACACGCTAAGTATTTATTGGGTTTCTTACCACTTAGGGTATGTAGTAATGGTTATGAGTGAGACGTGACAATAAGAGGTCTGAAGTTCGAAACTTTGGAAGTTCGCAGTTCGAAGTAAGACCGTTAACTTATAAACTCCAAACTAAAAACTTCGAACTAAGAACTCGCCATCTTACTCGTTGCTTTCTCACTCTCCGGTTGCGGCAATAATAGCTTTTTACTAAATAAACGATACAAGGTTTGGCAGAGCAGGTAAACAATAACAACGGTTGACAATAAAAGCAGGCAAGCCGGAATAATACTAAATGCTATACTGCTTCTATGACTTGCATAGCGAAATGATGCAATAGTGATGGCAACCAGTGGAAAGCCTACTGCCCACCAGGTAATCCTGAAAGGGCAGCATTTGGGTAGTAAAATAATTTTGCTAAAAAGCACGAGCAATAAAAAAATATCAAAATAAAAAAAGATGGCGGTTACTATATCCTGTTGTCCCATCAATGAATCATAACCGGAACAGGCCAGTGCAAAGGGTCCCACCAATATAAGAAGGGTAGGCTGCAACGGCTCTGGCAATGCCGGTTGAAACAATAATCTTGACAGCAGCAGTGTAAGCATTATTATACTGAACATAAGACCAATGCCAAAAAACACAAGGCATATCTCATGAATGCCGGTAATGGGTAAACGATAACCCACTATTGGTACATCCAAAGTGCCAACTATGGGTATTATCCATGCAGGCATAGCGTTGCCAGGTTGTTGTTGTGTATCCAGCAGTTTTCTTATAAATATCCACGCAAATGCAAACATCAGAACAGCACCGCAACACCAAATGCCTGTAGCCAATGCAATATTGTAAGGAAGTATAATTCCGGGAATGAGCAGCAGCGATATAATAAAAGTGCCAAAAAAACTAATAGCCACCGGGTGATCAAACTCTGCTTTTACCAGCGCAGGATATTTAATCCATTTTGCGATATAGGCAATGGTAAGTAAAATAAAAAAAGCCAATGCCAATACTTCAAAGATTGCTTTGGGCCAGGCAGGCAATCCCCAAAGTTTGTTTGCCCAGCCAAAAGAAAATGAAAGGCCGCAGAGCGACATTACAATACCAAATAAACTGGCCGGTAAAAATTCAAGAAAGGAAGGTTGTTTTGGTTGATCGGTCATAAACTATGATTACTATATAAATATAATCTTAGTTCGCACCATAACAATAACTATTAACAGGGGAGGAGATAGGCAATAAAAAAAACCGGCCAGCAAATAATTTACCGGCCGGATTTTGATTATAATATAGAAGACTATTTTTTAGTAATAAACAGGTTGTTTACAAACTGCTCATTGTAATTAGCAACAGGATCGCCATTTACATTGTGATAAACAGCGCTTACAAAAATGGTTTTAAGTGCACTTACAAATGCTGCCAATAGTACAAAACCCAGCACCGCCACTGCTACGCCTGCAATAGGATGAATAGCGTAACCAATCAGGAAGCCTGCAAGCCCAATGGCCAGTATACCTATTAAGGTAATGAGGCCAAAGCTAAAGCCTGCGCCAATACGCTCTCCCCATTTTTCTTTCATGATACTTGCAGAACGTTTAAATGCATCAATAGGGCCAAGGTTTTCATAAGCAATAACAGGCACAACAAAGAATGTGGCAATGCCCCATACAATACCTATTATGCCGGTAATAATTTTTCCCAGCGAGCCCACATTCTCCTGGATAAGTCGCAGCACCATTCCTACTGAAGCGGCCAGTACAGACCATGCGAAAATATATTTTATGCGGCTCATGCTAAAGCTGATGCCTTTTTGTATGGTGGGTTCTTCTCCTTTAAAATACAGCGATGTGCAATGTATCAATGCCATGTTGAAGAATACAATCACAAAATAGTTGATGATGTAAAAGATAAACATGCTGCCATACTGCAGCGCAGGACTGCTTTGTTCCAGGTTGTCCATATCCCAGCCGTGCAGGCCAAGCATCGCCAAAAAGAATGAACCGGTAATAAGCACCAGCGCAATGCCGGAGAGAATAGGGAAAATAATTAGTTGCCTGTTTTCCTGCAATACTTTTAAACTGTTTTTAGCAATCTGCCATCCATTGGATAATCGGTCAATAAAATTCATGGTTTATGGTTTTTAGGATATGAATATACCCAATTGCTGAAAGAAATGCAAGAGAAAAGCTGAACCATGATTTATAGGATTAGATAGATTATAGGATTTTTATTCGCGGCAGTTTTACCACAGAGGCGCAGGAGGTTTTTCTCAGAGGTAGAGGAGGGGAGCAAGAGGAAAGCTACAAGCTGTTAGCTGCGAGCTATTAGCTCTTTTGCTTCGCCATTTTTGTCTGAACCATGATTTATAGGATTAACAGATATCCATGATTTTTATTCGCGGCAGTTTTACCACAAAATGGACGAGCTATAAACTAAGAACTTAAAACTTAACACTTACAACTTACAACTTTTCTTCCGGTACATCTTCAATACGGAAATAAACAGGCAAGCCTCTTTCTTTGGCAATTCTTACATCTTCATCAGCACCTTTGGAAGCGCCTTCTATACGAAGAACGGCGTCGCATTTTTGAAGAAGCCTGTGTGCTGCGGGGTATTGTATTTCCTCCCATGCTGCATCACCAGGTTTTACTGAGCCGGCAAGATGAATCAATGGCAGCGCCACCCATTCGCCAATCATTGGTATATGACCTTTTCTAAACAGGGGCAAGGCAAGCGCTTCCAGGTTGTTTAAATTTTTTTGCATTAAATCTGCATTGTCGTTGGTGCCGCTTCTGTACGGCCCGGCAATAAGTATTAGCATCGACTATTATTATTTATGCTGCAAAAGAACAAACAATACTGTCAATAAAAAATAAGGTAGATTAAGAAATGGGGCTAGGGCTCTTTTCTTATGGCGCTTAGAAACTCTGGCGTTACACCCAGGTAAGAGGCAATTTGTTTTTGTGTAACTACTTCGGCAATATGCGGGTATTTTTTCAGGAACTTATTATAGCGTTCTTTGGCTGTTAGCGATAGATTGTCAATTACCCTCAGTTGCTCCCTGGTATAAGCATTCTGCATCAGTATCCTGAAAAAGCGTTCAAACTTGGGGGTGTGAGCAAACAGCTTATCAAAATTGTCTTTACTAAGCTGGTAGATAATACTTTCTTTAATGGTTTCAATATACATTAAAGAAGGCTTGTTGTTTAAGAAGCAATACATGTCTGTAATCCACCAGTCATCTACAGCAAACATGATAGTAGATTCTTTGCCATGTTTGTCTATATGATAGGCACGCAATGCTCCCTGCTGCACGTAGTATAAATATTTGCAGGGTTGTGCTTCGCGCAGCAAAACTGTTTTCCTGGAAACTCTTTTACATTTTAATAAAGAGAGAAAGTGACTGATTTCATCAACGTCCAGTGCAATATGCTTGGAAATATTTTTAAGTATTGGCTCAGAAACCATCGCTTGTTTTGGTGCAAAATAAGACAATGTTTTTTTACAGGAAGGTATTCAGCACAAATAAACGTATACAACCTGCTATTCACGCATCTATAGAACAACCCAATGCCCTGCACTTTTGTGTAGCACAGCACAAGCCCTTTTTCTGCTTACCTGTTATGGGTGCAGCCTTATGGTATCAGTAACTGTAGTTTGGCCCAAAATAACTGATGTGTTTATTTGCGCTGGCAGATAGGTAGCGTCGGCCGAAATAAATGATAATTGATAATTGCCAGCAGGTATATCCCTGATAAAAAAGTTGCCTGAAGGAATACTGCTAAATGTTGCAGCAACAGTGTCCAGTCCCTGTATAGCATATACGGCTGTAATAATATTTCCTGGCAGTACTACTCCTTTGATGTTACCGCCAGAAGGTTGAAATGATAGTATGCGCAATACCGGCTTAAGAATAATTTGTCCACTATTGCCTGCACCAACAATTGACCGTGCCGCATCAAAATCCAATACAAGCCGGTAAAGCATACCACCAGTAAGCGTTTCATGAACCTGTACTTTCAAACCCGATTGTTGGGCACTGGGTGTTTTTAGTGCAATTTTATCACCGGCGTTTGTTATGATATAATTGTTGTCGCCAAGTATCAATCGTATCTGGCTTAGCTTTCCTGCGGGGATAACTGCATCCGCCAACAAGGTGTCTTTGCCATTGGTTAACTCCATCAAATTATATACACCGGCATGTATGCCTGCCAGGGTAACAGGGGCTGCATCGTTTGCGATAATTTCAACTTCTTTAATGTCTACATAAACTGCTTTCACATCTACCGAAGGATTGTCAATTAACCTGATTTGCAGTTGTGCATTTGAGTTATCATTCTTTTTGCAGGAGAATGCAAACAACATAATAGTGGCAGCTATAGGCCATACCAATGCATTAACAAGCAATGAGCTGCTTTGGGTAAATGTTTTCATTGTTGGTGGGTGTTTTTTTTAAAAGCCTTTAATGATAAGTGATCTGCCGGTTAGGATGAATACGGTATAATATTTTAATTGGCCACAAAGTTTTTTTTGAAACCTCTTGTTATATGCACCTGGTGTTGAGGTTCTGTGGTATCAGAAGGCTTGCTTTTAATTTCGTAATATTTTATTTCTATGTTTGCTTGCTGGCGCAACAGGGCAGCTTTTTCCTTTTTGGTGGTAAAATATTTAAGCAGTTTCATAATGTTGAATTGAGATATAGTCTGATTCATACTACGGACTGTTATTGTAAACGGTTTGTTTATTTATTTTTTACTTCTCATTTTAATTACTTTTTAAACTGTCTGCACATTACTGATGGCACAGATGTTTAAACAATAACTAATGGTGACGACCGCCTCCTCCCTGTGGTCCATGTTCATTCTGCGGCGGATTATTCCTGGCAGGGTTGGGTTGCTGTTGTTGCGGTGGCCGCTGCGGACGGTTTTCAGGTGCTGGCATTTGCCGCTGTGGCCGGTTTTGTTGTTCCGGGAATTGTCTTTGCGGGCGGTTTTGCGGACGTGGTGCCTGTGACTGCTCCCTGGGAATTGGCGAAGTATTTTGTTGCGGGTTTGTTGCAGGACGCCTGTTGTCAAAACGGTTATCAGGCCGCCTGTTGGGAGTAGCAGGTGTTGGCCTTGTGGTATTGTTGTTATTAGGTGCTACAGGATTGTTATTGGGGCGAGGAGTATTATTGTGCCTGCCCGCATCATTATTTGGTCGTACCGGATTGTTGTTATTAGGTCTTGCAGGATTGTTATTTGGTTGTGCAGGATTGTTATAGCGACCTCCTGGTCTGTCTATAGCAGTATTTTGTGGGCGACCTTTATTTACTTTAGCAAACTGTCCTCTGTCTCTTTCCGCACTTTGGTTATGTCTTGTCTGGTCTGCCGTTGGTCTTATATGATTGTTGTTGCGCATCACTTGTTCCTGGCGGGCAGTAGGCCTCACCCTTGTACCTCCGCCACCATTGTAGGCAACGCGATTATTGTTGTTAATAATCACCCGGCGATCTATGTATACGTTGCGCACCACCGTACGGTTTACATGAACAATAGCTGTATTATACTGGAAGCGGCCTCCTTGCCATCTGCCACCGTAGAAGCCAGAGCCACTGTAACCATATCCATAATTAATGCCGCCATAAAATCCCACCTGTGTATCCCAATACCCATCATGCCATCCATAAAGACCATTGTCGTAACCCCAATAGCCAGGTGTCCACAGATAACCAGGCTGGGGCGGCATCACCCAAACGCCAGGCACCCAATAATAACCATCTACTTCATCCCAGGCCCAATAGCCTGGGCACCACATATAGCCATCTACCGGGCACTCAGGTTGTGTATAAACAGGAATGGGTGGTGGAGCTGTATTAATATGTATGCCAACGCTGATGCTGAACTGTGCATTAGCGGAAATAGAGAAGGAAAACAAGGTAATCGTTGCTGCAATAATACCAATGGATCTTTTCATAGCATCTCAATTGAAATATCCATGCCAATCCATTTGTGGAAAATAAAGAACAGCCTTGCAAAATTTATTAAGGAGTTTGTTTCTTATTGTTTTTCAACTTTATAAGTATAAGAGGCGTCGCCTGGTTGCTCACTGTTTATTGTTAAAAAATACAATCCTTTGCCCAGGCTATTAAGGCTGTTAAACAATACCTGGTTATTGCCAGATGTTAATTTTACCACCTTAGATTTGATCAATCTGCCATAAACATCCAGTAAGGAGAATTTTGCCTGTTGGTTGTTTTGTACAGTATAGTTTATAACAAGCTGTGCATTGAAAGGATTGGGGCCAACCGTAATAGCCACAGAAGGTTTTGCAGGTTTCAAAAGAATCGTTTTGCTAAACTGCAGTTTGCCATCATTATCTACCATCTTTAATCTGTAATAGGTTGGTAACTGTAACTGTTTTGCTATTCCGTATGTATAATAGTGTACTGCAGCAGCATTCGTTTGAGCAGCAATACTGGCAATTGAAGAAAAGTTGTTGCCATCACTGCTTTCTTCCAGTTCAAAATGCTGAAGATTTATTTCCTGGCTGGTTGACCAGTTAAAAGAAAGCAGTCCATTTGCATAATTGCCATTAAAGTCCAGCAATTGTAAGGGCAGGGTTGAGCTTACTGTAACGATAGCCGATGCAATGCTGGCAGGACACCCGCTTAGCGCATCTGCTGAAAGATTTAAGTTGTATGTACCGGCGCTGCTAAAAACGTTGGAAGTAAGCGTAAAACTGCTTGTGCCGGTTCTGTAGCTTGAAGTAGCATAACTAATACCTGTGCTACTGCCCAGCAAGGCATACCATGTTCCTGCAGCTACATTATTAACTGTATACGTAACTGTATTGCCAGTTGCAATAGTTGTTGAAGCAGGGCTGATGGCAGGAGTAGCGGGAGAAGTACAACCCACTATTACATTATTAGATCCTGTACTTTCAGCACTGCCACTTGCTTGCGCAGTAGCTACTAATACACCGTTGTAATATAATGTGCCTGCTGCCGGTGAAATACTCCAGTTGGTGGTTGCTGAAATAGCTTGCGAACCAATAAATGCACCATCCTGGTAAAGCCGTATAGTGCCGGTAAATGCTGAAGGCATGGTGCCATTTACCAATGTGCTTGCATCGGTATAGCTGCCTGTTATAGTGGGATTGGCTGTTGCTGTTAAGACACTGGCCGAAGCAGAAGCAGCACTGGCACAACCTGCAATGGTTTGTATGGCATAATAAGTTTCACCACTTATCAGTGATGCAGTTGTAACAGTCCAGGCTCCGCTGCTGTTTACTGTTGATGGAGATCCTGTACTTGTGCCGGATGGATACACACCCTTGTATAATTGAACAGAAGCACCTGGGTATGCAGAATTGCCACTGATGCTGGTGGCACCGCTTAACAAATTACCTGTTGCATTGGTAGTAATTACCGGTGGTTGTGTAAAACAACTTACTGTAAACACAGATGATTGCGTCATGCAGGCACTACCGGTTTGAGAATAAATTTGTATCTGGTCACCACTGTTTAATGAAACTCCTGAGAAGCTAAAACTGGTTGCTGTTGCGGTAATGGTAGAAATGTATTGACCATTGATGAATAACCGAAGTATATCTCCGCTGGCAGATCCACTACCACTGATGCTGGTAGCACTGGCATATAAAGGTTGGCTGATGGTGAGGCTATTAGTGCTTAAAGGCGGTGGCGTTCCACTGCTGCCGCTTGAAACACATACAAAACTTGCAGATGAATTGCACCCGCTGTTTTGTGTTACAATCATATACACACCTGTTGTTACGTTGTTTGAACCACCAGAGCAACCATTGGTATAATATGCAAAACTTGTAGTAGTTGGATAGGTAAGATTACCCCCGGTGCTAACCAGGTTAGAAGCAGGCGATGCAGCACTGGCAGGAACGAGGTATACTGAAACAGTATTGCCCGAAGCTGTAGAGGGCATGGTGCCTGAAATACCCTTTAGCGATGCGCAGGTTAAAACAGGCGCTGCCGGTGGACTGGTACATGCGGAAGCAGTTACGCTGTTCGACTGCAGGCATTGCGACTCGCCGGATGCCTGGGCCTTTGCGTAAAAAACATCGCCATTGCTTACTGTGGGTACTACAATTGTCCAGGTGCCGCCACTGGCAACAGATGTGCTGCCTGCAGAAACCCCATTCTTATATAAAGTAATAGTAGCTGGTGAAGGAGTAGAAGCATCCAGCCTTGTCCAGGTGCCGGTAACAGAAACAGAAGCTCCGGGCACTATAGGGCTGTTAAGTGCAGGTGCCGCAGTACAGGTTGCACTTACACCGGTAAATGAACTCAGGTTAATGGAAGGCTGTGCATTTACTACTGTTTGCCATGCACCGGAAGTATTGGCAAAAGAACCATCAGGTATACCATAAATATCTGAACGCGTACCCTGCAAGGATGAGTTAGGTGATGTTACAGTAGTAACTGCAGTTTTGATAGCGGCAGGGCTTCCAATAGCAGTTAACGGAACATACCAATCGTAAAAGTAATCAGGGTTATTGCCGTCGGTAGAAAGCGCTACTGATATCTGGGAGTTGGTAGCTAATGAATAGGTTACTGGTGTTCCCGGAGAAGCGCTGCCGTCTATGCTGTATACTGCTACCTGGAAATTGGTTTGCAGCACCACTTCATATTCAAAGCCGGGATTGCCAGGGCTGTTACCAGAAGGCGCAACATAGTTTGGATTTGCATAAGGACCACTGCCACCCATTTTGTTGTCTGTATCAATCAATACACTGTATCCTTTTGAACCACTAATAATACCGCCTATCCTTAAACGAAAATAAATATTGCTGGCATCCTTATACAGGTAAAAACCACTTCCATCCACCCGCTTAACTATATCTGTAAAACCGCCGGATGGTCCTGTTAGCAAATCACCGGTGGGTTCGGTAATAGCAGCAGGCACTACTTTAAATGCAATTTCACTTTGTGCAATATCATCAGTTGTAAACCCTCCTGTTGTTGCAGAAGTATATCCATCCCCATTAGGGTTTAAAGCCGTAACACCATTGCCACCCGCAGGGCGAACAATTAACCCGGGCGATTGCGCAAATAAAACAATATGAAATAAACTAAAACAAATGCATGCAAGCAGGTATTTTGGCAGGTTTCTCATAAACCAATAATAACCCTTGGCATTTGTATTTATTGTTGTTTAACCAGTATTAATTCGTATAAATTTATACATGTAAATGACTGGCATTATTATAATTAAGGGTAAACGATTAGGTAATGGCATACCGTCTACCTGGCAACATAAAATTTTTGAACAGTCCCGGTTTGATCCCATTGCGCCAGGTATATGCCGGTTTTCATTCCCTTTAAAAGGGTGGTGCTGGTTCCGGCGGCTATAGGCCATTTGCGCAGTAATTGTCCGGCGCTGCTATAGATGTATATTGTGCCTGGTTTATCTACCATTACCTGCAAAGTATTGCCATCGCTTAGTAAACGGTATTGACGGGTATATGAAACCATTGCTGATAACAAAGAAGAGAAAGCGCTATGTTCATCTTTGTAAGTATATTTTATACGGTAGTAATTAACAGGCGCTGTAGGATTGTTATCGGTATAATGATAAGCAGTTGATAATTCATTTTCTCCTGGTTCAACAACGCCTATTGTTGAAAAGCTATTACCATTGGCACTTCTTTGTATTTCAAAACTTTTTATGGCATTGCTATTGGTAACAGACCAGTCGATACCAACTGTATTATTTGCAACCTGTGCACTCAACTGGTTAAAAATAACAGGAAGAATTATAAAATTATTGAGGCCAGTGCTGCCACAAAAACAATACAAGCCCGTGCGTTGAGATACCGGCGTGGCAGAACCAAACACACGGAAATAATACAATGTTCCTATATGCAGGTTGGAAAGGCTTAGTTGTACACCGCTGCTGGGGCCGGAAGATAATGCGCAACCGAGCTCTGTAAGTGAGCCACATAAAGGTCCGCCTGAAAAAGCCTGTACACCCAATACAAGAGAGGTGTTTTGAAAACAGGATATAACAGCATTGGTACTGCTGGCAAAAAATTTATACCACACATTGGAAGCAGTGCGGGCAGGCATAGTGCAGGAAGGAGCAGGAGCGCATGCATCTAGGCTGGTAATAGGAAGGCAGGCCACCCTGTTGTCAAAAGCAACTCCGCCATTGCAGGAAGTACCGGTATTGCATCCGTAGATCCAACCCGGATCAAACATGGCTGCAGTGCTGAAATCAATACCACCGCCGGGACAAAGCTGTCCGTACAGCGAACGCACACAAGTCATCAGCACCAGTAAAAGGAACAGCAGCTTTCTCATCAGGTACGGGTTGTTCTATATAATAACGCTAATTGTACCTGGTAATTTTTAAACAGGGCTGTACTACAGGATATATGTTATACTGGTAGGCGTAAAACCTTATGAGGGGTTGGGAAATGCAGTTCAAGGGGATGTTCAAATAGCGATGATCAATCTATGTCTTCAGGATTTGCCGAATGTACTCTGTCCATTCCTGGTTGTTAGCTGCAACAAGTATTGTTTTGAAATTATACCTGGAGCCTTCAATTTCCACGCCTTCTGAGTCGTCTACATGAATATCAATGCTAAAAGCTGGTGGAAATTTCGAATAATTTTTAGCTTTTTCTTTTAAAGTATTATTGTGTGTTTCTTGATTGATTATTTTATCTGGCGCAATGCCGTAAGTAAAGAATGTCCACCAAATGCTGTTTTTTGATCGATACGAAGTCGTGTAAATAAAAACCTTGTGCCCCTGTTGTTGTAAAGCTTTAATAAGCTTTATTGAGCCAAGCCGTATTTTTTCAATACCAAAAACCCTTTGCAAAAGGTTTTGTTGCTCAGTATCGAAATGTTTTGTACTTGGGATTAAAGTATCATCAAGGTCAAATGATATTATCATGGTTTTCTAAATGTAGCAAAGAAACAGTGTGGATATCAAAAATAGATAGCTATAAATTAAAAATTATGAAGGTAGCCAATCAAAGATGCGTGTGACATATTTATCATTAACAATTACCCAGGTTACTTCGTATTTATTGGTGCTTGTTTCACCAAGCATATAAATGTACAAGCGCTTTTTATCTGCAGAATAAAATGCTTTATAATTAGGAGAATGAAATTCATCATTTTTACCGCTTCTTTTAAAATTGCAGGTGCCTGTTTGTAAAAGCCCTTTGTATGCGCTATCCGGTATTCTAACCCAAAAATGAGAATGCGTTACCAGGAAAATTGAGTCCAGCGATTTGGCAGCGGCTCCTGTTTTAAAATACAAATGAATAAACGTACTCACCGAACTTGTAAATGTGCTTAAGGACAAGTGAACTTCATTGTCTGAGCAATTGCGAAGCGGTATTTCGTGCAAATTAGGTTTGATTGAATTATTCTCTTGCGCAAGTGTCTTGCCTTTGATAGCAAAACCGGCAATTTCTTTTTTTATTAAGCTGTTAGAAAGATTGACCAGGCTTTCTGAAGAACTAATGCCTTCTTGCCCGCAAGCTATTATTGATGCAAAGCAAAAGGTAGTTAATAAAAAAATATACCTGGGATGTATTGTCATATGGTTGCGGTTGGGCTTTATATTTTGTCTGCTTATAGAAGATCTATTGTTGAAGTTATTTACAAGAGTGCACAGGTGGTTTAGTCGTAATACTGATATTCAAGTTTAATTAAATTGCTGGAGTTGTCAGTTTGTTTTGTAATTAACATTTCAGTTGGATTACCTCTTTTGTCTTTACTCAGGTACTGGTATGTCTTTTTTTCTATTTTGTTTTCTAAAATGTTAGTGGTAGTAAGCGTATTAAGATTGCCGGAATCTGTAAAACTAAATTCCTGGGTTGAGTTTTGCGTTAATTTGCCAGATTCATCAAATCCTTTGATGTGAATATAAAATATCCGGTAGCTGTCATTTAAAGAAGTTATAAGGTTGAATTTAAGTTTGCCGGTTTGGTAGAATACTTTTTCATCAAATTCCTTATCAGTTGACCAATCTATTTTTCCAGACAATAATTTTTCATTGTCCATACTATAAGCTTCCCAACTCTTTCTTTTTAATTCTTCAAAGTGAAACTTTCTTAAGTAAGAAAATGTATCTCCTGTTGGCAGAAGTCTCTGCGTAAGGAAAGAATCAATGTTCTGGTGCGAGTTTATAAAAAAGGTTTCTATCACATCTGCTTTGTTTCCTTTCGGTATTTGGATGGAGTCAGTTTTCAGTATGTCGTTATACGTCGTCTTTATTATTTTCTTTACATTTCCAGCATAACCATATTCCATGCAATCTGAATGGGTGGGCTGCGATTTGCAAGAAGTTAAAAAAATATTACATGAAAACAACAGGATGGATAAAACTATGATGAGTAGTCGCATAGATGAGTCGCTAAGAGGTTTAAGGTTTGTTGAGGGTTTGAGTATTCATTTAATACTGATGCTAAAATAAGATAAGAAAACCGGAATTTTCGACGAAATCCTTTAATCCCTCAATCCTGGTTCAGACCTATATATTCTTAAATTAATCATTCCCCAAGCCGCCAAGAAAATTTCTCCGCCAAGCCCTATTGTTATAGGGTAGGAGGGAATGCCATCTGCAACAAGACTTATTATTCTGCCAACAGCAAGCCCCGCCATAAACAGGATGTTTACTAATGTAGCCATAACCCATAATGACGGCTTGAAAACTGCAACCAACCAAAACAACGCTACTGAAAGATATAAACCCATTACTGCTTTCAGAATGTTGGCTAAGTTAACATTGTCAATTTTTAAATAGAACATAGTGGCAAGCATTCCACCGGGGTTAAACCCATAAACAAGTGCAATTGGAATGATTACAAGGATGGAAACGATGAGATGAAGGTTTTTTATTTTCAAGTGTAAGGGGTTAAATATGTCTGGTAGATTTTCGATTTTAAAGTTAGTGAATAGACTTTATTCTCTGGCACAAACGGAGATGAAAAGAATGCCGCCAGCAATTGCGCAACCGGTTACTGTCATGTTGCAAACATCCTGTGGGCCTGTTGGTTTAAGTTGTTGCAAAAAGGTATGCTGCTTCTATTGCAAGTCCACGAGATGCTTGCAGCATGACAGGGGAGTGGATGATAATTCTTTGGACTCTCTCAGGTTTAATTGCCAAACGCAATTTTCCAGAGATGTATACCTGAGATGCTTCCAGTAGTAGAAACTTAGCTCTTGAAATTTATATATTTGTCTTTATAGACAAAAGTGTTCATTTGCCTCTTGTAGGTTTTTTATCGCCAAACAAGTATCCGATAGCTAAAGTTATTAGTGGGCTAATAATCGACCAAAAATCCTTAATGGATAAAGGAATTCTGTCTAAGGGTGTAGTCATCATGCAATATGTGTAACCAATACCTGTCAGTATTAAAATAATCACACTTAATGCTGCAACATTGTTAGGTATGCTTGACGAACTACCCCAAATCTTTCCTAAATATCCTTGGTTAACTCTTTCTTTCTCAAGATTGTTATGATTATCTAAAACTTTATTTGCGAGTTCTTTATCCCTAGGTAGAGGAACGTTTATCTGATTAGGCATTTTTTACCTCCTCTCTTTTATACCAAGTATAGTGTATTGTCTTATTTGACGTTTCGTTTAAAGCATAGACCACAAAATTTAAATAGACTTGTTTATTGTCAATTTTGGCAAGTGGTAAGGGAGATAAATTGCCGGTTCCAAGCGAACTAGTGAAATTAGTTAAGATTAGTTCTAGCTCTGTGTTACTTATTACATTAAAATCCATTTTTTGAGCCGATAAATTTGTATTTAATATAAACTTAATAATTATGGTTACGCCAAGTGTTAATTCAAATTTTAAAGGTTCATCATTAAAGGTAATTATTGTGCCAGTATCAATTATCTCATAATTATTGTCGCTAGTTAAAATTTTCATGATCTATTCTTTAAATTGATTATTTTTTCTTCAAAGAAATTGGTAGGCACTTATGTTTATAGATTGATGAAAAATAAATATAATATCAGTAAACTTTCAAATACGTGTCTGCAAGAAGACAGAATTTATCCAGTTTGTCTTACCCAAGCTCTTATATTAATACCTATTCTTTCGATGTCTTCTCTTGTAACAATGCCTCCATGCATTATTATATTGCGTGATCTTTCTAAAGTGGAAAGTACTCCTTTAGCCCATTCCATATCTGTCAAAATATCTTTAAACAGATCCCAGTTAACAACAATTATTGAAGACAAATCACCAAATTCACAATACATTATTTCTTCTGTGCCTCTACTTCCATGCCACCTAAATTTGATATCATCTTCCTGCCTTGTTTTGACTTTAGCCTTAATCTTTTCAGGGACTTTTTCCCACCAAGTTTCAAGAAACCTTTCGGCCATGGCAGATTTAACTAGATCCCGAACGGAGTTTTCAAAGGAATGTAAAGCTATGTACACTAGTGACATTAGCCTTGCTTTTTGAATGTTGTCATCGTCTAACATTTCAAAGGATAAAGCCTTCATTATTGAATGTTCTTCCTCTTTCCCAAACTTAGAAAGCTTTTTTCGTCCTGCTTTATCAAGACTTTCCTCAGTAAGTATACCACGATAAACGAAATTGTAGAGCTCTCTCATATTATCCTAAATGGTCACGAAGACTTTTAAAAATCGCGTCATAAACTGCTTGTTCCTTTGTGTCAGGCAAAATTATGTTGATGTGATATTGCAAACCATCAATGTTTAGTTGCTTCTTTTTTCTAATTCCACTCAAATCTTCAGGATCTTTTTTTTGCTTTTCTTTGTCCTCTGGATTTTTATCATTCTCATCATTTTCCGTTTTGTCTACCTTGGTTTTATCGAAGTCAGCCAACTTGCATAAAGCGACAAAATTTGTTGCTATTAGTTTTATGAGATGATTCTGTTTTGCTCTTACCTGCATAAAGTGTCCGAAGTTTATTATAAACTTCCGTTTGTGTCATTTTTTGTGCATCCTTGCGAATCGCAAATAAATCGGAAAACATTTCTTTGATACCGTCTGCCAAAACACCTGCAGCAACGTCCTTATCTAAAAACTCATAGTATCTTTTTGTAGGAACATTATTTGTATCTAAAAAGCCTAATTCTTTTAAGATACCAATAAAAGTTCTGTCATTAGTACTTGCAAATTCTAGCCCTGCAAGAAATTTTACTGTAAACCTTTCAGGAGCCTGTGCGTCTTGAATCGCTTGAAAATAAGCTTGAAATGAACCAGATTTAACCGAGTAACTATTAGGTAGTGCCATGCCGAAATATTTAAAATGAGTTTAGGGGTGATATCGCTTATTGTATCTCGTAATTCTTAAACAAGCACTACCACTTACAAATTTTCCAAACAATGCATTTGGGAAACTTAATTAAACCAACATTGATTTTTAATACATCCATACTAACAATATGATTTTTCAAAAAATAAGGATAAACATTTGTAAATAATTATTTCATCTTTTTGCATAAACATGTTAACCCACTTTGCTGGAGAAGCAGGATTTGGGTTTGCCATACTAAATATATAGCGGTAGATTAAATGTAGGTATTCCTACATAACCAACCAATTTTTTTTACAGCAGCAACCCTCTAAGGGGTTTTATATATGGACTACTTAAATAGTCTATCAGCACTAATCTAATGCTTCTTTAATTCATACTGAAAATCTCGACAAAGCAATCTGGTTTTTCCTTTAGGGTTGGATAGACTTAAAGCCCTCCACCTCAAAACCACCATTCCTTCCACCAAAAACACCCAATCTCTCCACCCGGAATATATGATCCAAGCACACAAAAACATGTTTTATACCTGCAAAAACCAGTAATCCAACCATCCGGAATAGGTATTCCAGGCACATAAAACCATGGTTTTTGCAGGCAAAAACCAGTAATCTAAGCACTAAGAATAGGGAAAACTAAAGCAGGGAATACTGGTTTTTAGATTGCAAATCCGGTATTCTGCATGCTTAGTTTCCTGTTTTTGCCTACTTAGTTTCCAGGTTTTGGGTACTTATTTTCCAGGTTTTGCACACTTATTTTCCGGTTTTTTAAGTATTTCATTTAGTGAGTCTGAAACTGTTACTGCATCTTCCTTTTACGTGGTAATGATTATGCATTTGCGTATAAAATATAGAATTTATAAAACTATTGGATGGTCTGCATAAGATATTTTTAAAGTGGGCCGTTTCGCTGTTGTTATTCTATTCTTTAAATTTTAAATCCAACAATCATGATTAAACCCAGAATCAACAGGGATTACAAAAAATGCAGCGCTATTAAAAGAGAAACAAGGGCTCTTAGTGTATTGCAAAGCATGACCCGCAATGCAAATTTTCCTTCCCCGCCGGTAAAAATGGAAGACCTGGCCAGGGTGCAGACCCAGTACGCTTCTTCGCGTGTTGACGCAGAAAACAGGGACAGGATTAAAGGCAACGAAAAAAAGAAGATCGCTGCTGAGCTTATCGCTATGCTGGATCAATTGGCAGATTACGTTACCGATGTAGCCAATGGAGATGCTTCTATTTTACTATCTTCCGGATTTGATATTGTCACCAGCTCAAAAGGTGCTGGCTTCGGGCCTATTACCGACTTTGCTGTGAAAGTAAGCAACACCAGTGGAGAGGCTGTGGTTAGTTGCGCTACCGTAGATTATGCTACCGGCTATGCCGTGCATTATGCAATGGTTACGGATGGCGTGCTTGTCTGGAAAGCTGTTATGGGCAGTGTTACCAAGTATGTTATTACAGATTTAGAGCCGGGCAAAACATATGTCTTCTGCATGGAAGCTGTTGGCACCAAAAAGAAATCTATTAAATCGGAAGAGATAAGAAGAATAATACCATGAGAAACAAATGTGGCAAATGTGGAAAATGTGATGAATGTGACAAATGCTCTAGAGAAAGTGATAAGTTTTAAGTAGTAAGTTTTAAGTTAGCTCGTTCCATTTTTTGGTAAAACTGCCGCGAATAAGAAATCCTACAAATCATATCAATCCTAAAAATCCTAGTTTGGACAATAAAAGAGACAGGGCATGCCCTGTCTCTACATTTATACAAACCTTATAATCTCCAATGTCGAACTCTCAAACTCTCAAACTCCCGAACTTTCAAACTACTGAACTTTTTTAACAGTTGCTGCTGCCGGCTTCACACTTCCTGTTTCTTGTGTTGGCAAAGATGGCGTTGCAACGGGGGTTATTGTTTTTACTGCGGCGGGTGCAGGTTTATCGCTTGTTAGATTAGCGTTGCTTTTTGCTATTGTTGCAGGTGCTATTGTTCTTGCAGTAGAAGAACTCATGCTGGTGCCTGGTGCAAACTTCATTCCGGGTGCTGTTCCTTTGCGTATTTGCGTAATGATGCTCTCTTTGGTGTTTTCATTGCTGGCCGCCACTACTACCGGCTTTGCATTGCTGGCTGGTGCAAACTTCATTCCTGGCACGGTGCCATTTTTATACTGGTCGCTCAGTTTTGTAGAAGTATTTTCTTCCTGTGCCTGCAGCTTGCAGGTAAAGGCCACTGCTAATAAAAGAACGATGGAATATTTTTTATACTGCATCATAATGATTTGTTTTAGTGGTTATCTGATTTTATTAAACGCTTGAATTATCGTGCCACGGTTGTTCGTACAAACACTGTCAGTTATTTTAACTAAACCGTGGCACGTTAATTCATTTTAAAGTGCTTATTTAATGTTTACAAAAACTTTTATTTTCTGAACGCCGTTGCCATCATAATTGTCCAGCGCTTTACCAATTACCTGACCCAGTTTTACTTTATCAGGATCTGCTTTCATGGCAACACCCGGTATTGACGAAGTAACCAGCAAATCGCCTTTCTGTATAGCACCACCTTCTGTACAAACTTTTGTAGGTATAACGCCTACCACACCCATCGGCACTTTGCCTTTCATATCACTGTCAACACCTTCTTCTGTAAGCAATACACCGGGTTTGGTAGCGTACACACCCAATACCAATGTAGAATAAGCACCGGCAGCTTTTGCAACAGCCCTGTCTTTTTCAAGAGAGATGGCCAATACATCGCCTGGCTCATACGCATCGCTGCTTCCTTCTGTGTCGAAAGCTTCTGCAAGGTCGGCACCACTGTTTTGCGTGCCACCGTTAAAATAACCAGTACCAGCTTTATTAACCCTGGCCACATTAACACCAGCACTTTGCAATACCATTATGTTTCCACTTGCACCTGTATGATTTACTTTTACCCCAATGCTACCAGCACCGTTTGTAGCAACATCTACAGTAGGGTTTCCATTTGCTGTATTTAAGTTTGTGAATTTTGCTGCACGGCCAGTACCATAGCTTGGCGTGAATGCATATATAGCATTACCTGTTCCATCATTAGTAGTTTGTATGCCATCACCGTTTCCACCTGCACTGGCACTAATGGCATCACCATTGCCTTCAGTAAGTGCCAACACACCCGGGCCATTGCCAGATGCATTAGATTGGTAAAATACACCACCAAAGCCGCCAGTACCACTGCTTAAACCATACACACCTGCAGTACCAAAGTTTGCATAGATGGAGTTTACCTCACCCTTAACAGCGGCAGAAGTGGCTCTGTTATTGTCTACTTTAAAATTGCCCGCGATGCCATTGCCTATGGTAGTAGCAGTTATTAGATCGGTTTCATTGCTTGCATTAAAGTTATCAAACCTGGCTGCACGCCCTCCTGCATAAGAAGGTACCCATGCATACAATGCATTGCCATTGCCATCTATATTGGTTTCTACACCATTGCCGTTTTTGCTTGCATTGGCAGTAATAGCGTTACCATTACCATCTGTTACAGCCACCAGTGCGGCGCCATTGCCACTAGTATTGGATGCATGAAACAAGCCCGCAAATCCGCCGGTGCCTGAAGAAACACCAAACACACCCGCAGCACCAAAGT
Source organism: Chitinophagaceae bacterium (assembly GCA_047602295.1). Classification (GTDB taxonomy): domain Bacteria; phylum Bacteroidota; class Bacteroidia; order Chitinophagales; family Chitinophagaceae; genus JACMLD01. The sequence goes on from JASGHP010000001.1 coordinate 2,770,994, forward strand.
TGCCGAAGATGGTATTTACTTCTCCGCGTACACCTGCACCCACACTATTGGTATTGTCTACTTTAAAATACCCGGCATTACCTTTTGTATTGTCTGGTATATTACCACCGCCAACACTGTACACTTCCATTGTATTAAGATCATTCGCTGAATTGGTGTTTTCAAAACGGCCGGCCCTTCCTTTACTGCTGTTGCTGCCCACTTGTCCGTATACGCCAATACCTGTACCGGTGGTGCTGGTAGCAATAAATCCACGCACACCATAACCGCCGCCATCGTTTCTACCAACAACTGCACCTGCAATATCGCTGGTAGTACGGCCTACTACGGCTTCACCAGCACCATTGTTATCGCCCACAATACCTGCAGATGATTGCGAAGTAGTTATACCCTGCACACCAAAGCCAGCACCTGTACTACTAAGAACACCTGTGCCAGAACCAGTGGTGCTTACATTTACAACTGTACCATTGCCCACAGAGTTTGCGTTCAGTACATTATTATTATTAGAATTGTTGAAAATAGAAACGCTTGCTGGTATACCATTTACACTGGTAGCAGTAAGACCTGTACCACTATTGCTGTTTGCATATACACCCGTACCATTTGCCGATGAATTGCCATACACACCCAATCCGTTTGGTGTAACGCCATAAACACCCCAGCCACTACCGTTTTGAGAACCCCATACACCAATACCCAATCCACCGGTACCATTGTTGATACCTCTTATTGCGCTGGAGAAACCACCCGGAGCTGTAGAATTTACAATACCTCTTACTGCAGCAATGCTGGGTGTAGTAGTATTATTAATACCTTCTAATGAAGTACCATCACCCAAATTAGTAAGACTAAACAAGGTGCTTGCATTGGTAACAGTATTTGCATAAGGAATGGTGAAACTGCCACCGCCACCACTTGCAGGCGTTGTAGGGGCCCATTTGGTTCCATCAAATTGCAATACCTGTCCGCTGGTAGGCGCAGTAGTAGCAACAGGTTTTCCCTGTATGCCCGCTACTGATGGAGCAGGATAATTGCCAGTAAGATCTCCACTAGCTGCACCGTTAGGAGGCAATGCAGTTGGTATAACACCAGGCGCCAGTTTAGCAGCAGTTACTTTTCCATCTGCAATAACAGGGCTGGGATAAGTGCCGGAAAGATCACCCGTAGCTGGTCCGTTAGGAGGTAAAGACGTTGGTATAACACCAGAAGCAATTTTTGCTGCAGTAATTTTTCCATCGGCAACAACCGGGTTAGGGTAGGTGCCAGAAAGATCTCCGCCAGCAGGGCCAGCGGGTGGCGCACCTGCAGAGTACAATGCATAAGGCACAGATAAAAGCTGACTGGCACCCATGCTTGTAAATGTGGTGCCGTTATCAGGGTCAATCTCTACCTGCAAATATTTACTGCCACCACCCCAGTTGATACCAGCGATAGTGCCTGTAGCAGATATAGTACCCGTGCTGCCAATAGCAACATTAAAAAGACCAAATGCATTGGTCTGCACACTGCGTGTTTCTGTATACACAACCGTACCTGTAGCGGTACCATCGTGGATGCTTAAACGCAGTTTAATGTTTTTGAAGGCAATAGCATTGCCTACGGGATTGCGTGCCACGCCCTGGTAATTGATCATGGCGGGCGATTGTGCAATGGCTGCAATTACCATGAATTGCAGCAGCAAGAAGCTTGCAGAAAGTTTTAAGAGTTTCATTTGCAAAATTTAAAAATGGAATTAGTGGCGTATATGGATAAGCTTGAAAGCGCCTTTTTTAAATGCTGATGATTGTCCTGTAACCATTAGTTGCAGGTATAAATAATAGTTGCCTGCGGGCAGGAAAGTAAGATTTACTTTTTCCGATTGTCCTACACCGTTATAATCAAACTGTTTGGTGGAAATAAGTTTGCCCTGCGCATCCATTATCATCATAATAACAGTACCTGCTTGTTGCACCATCAGGTTTAACTCTGTTTTATCTGCAACCGGGTTGGGGAAAATAAACACTTCGTCTGTAGCAAATGTGTTAGCATTGTTTTTGTTGCCCGCATGTTCTGTACCTGTAAACAACAAGCCATTCAGCACAGAAAGGGTAGGCTTGGTATAGGTATCTATCAGGCAAAGCTCGCCTACGCTCCAATCGAAACGATAATACCCGCTAACTGCAGAGCTGCCGGTAACATTAATAACCGATGGTGTTATAGATTGCGCATTACAATAAGTGAGGGATAGGCATAAGAATGCCCCTAACATGTAAAGATGTTTCATTGGCTGTTTCAATAAAGGGAAAAAATGGTTGAAGTGATTTGCTGAACAGGGTGGTACGGCAAAACCACTGTCTTTCAGTAAGGAGTAAGCGCAGAGACGCTAATTGGATGTATTATTAACCAAAGATAATATGCGGGTTTTGCATTGTCAATACCCCTTTTAGGGGATATTGCTTTTCGACTAGTGGTAAGTGGTGAGAAAAATATGAAAATATGAAAATGTGGTAAATGTGATAAATGTGGAAATGCCTTTAAGAAAAATGAATGGTGCCTGGTAACGAGCCAATGACAGTGCGTAGTTAGCAGTTCACATAAATAAGAAAGACAAATGTGAAAATGTGAACACAAATGTGAAAATGTGATGAATGTGAAAATGTGGAAAAAATTTGACCATGATTTATAGGATTAGACGGATTGAAGGATTACCATGACGTTTGCTTCGAAATCCTTAAATCCTTCAATCCTTTAATCATGGTTCAGACAAAAAATGCGAAGCAAAAGGGCTCACGGCTAATAGCTCATAGCTCACAGCTTTCTTCTTGAAGCTTGTAGCTCATAGCTCACAGCTTTCTTCTTGCAGCTACAGTTCGTGCGGTTGTTTCCCCAAAGGTTTTATCAGTGATCCCGGAGAAACACCATGATGGCGTTTAAACATTTCTATAAAGCCGCTTACATTTTCGTATTGCAATCTTATAGCTACTTCTTTTACAGATAATAATTGTCCTTCTAATAATTTGCGGGCGTAGTTCATTTTTAAATCCAGGTAATGCTCATATATATTCTTGCCAAAGAATTTTTTGAAGTGACGTTTTAATGTAGACACACTAATGGCCAGTTGCTTTGCAATAACAGGAAGCTCGGGCAATTTCTTTTCAAGATGTGCATGTAATATTTTTTCAACTACCATTACCTGGTCGTAATACAATACTTTCTGGTTTTCCATTCCAGGAGCAATGCCTTGTGTAAACCGTAAGAAGAAAGAAGAAATTAATAAGAATGCCTGCGCTTTTAGTGGCAGCAAATTACGTTCTGCATTGGAGATGTATTTTTCAAGATCGTTCAGTAGTTGTAATTCCTCTATGGTGCAATTAAACAATAATGGGCCAGCAGAAGCTTTTTTATATAGTGTAGTAAAATATTGCTCGTAAAATTTACCGCTGTTGGCCAGTTCTTTTTTTAACCAGTTGGTGCCAATGCTGATGCAAATTGTTTTTACAGTGCTTTCGGCAGGTATTTCAAATTGAAAGTCGGAGTTGTTTGCTAATACTAAAATGGTTTTATCGTGTTTAACACGATAGCTGCTGCCTTTGATTTGTTCACCTGCGCTGATATCTCCCTGCAAAACATATAATAATGTAATAGCATTGTTCTCTGTATCCGGCGGCATGGCAGTTTTGTGAACGATAAGCTTTTTATTAAGCGTAAACTGCCAGCAGAGGAAGAATATCTCAGTATCTATTTGCCATCGCTGTAAAATGCCCCGCCCCTTAACAGCAGGAATAAGCATATTGTCTGATGGAGGATTGATTTGAAAAGCCCCGGCCAGTATTGTAGTAAAATCTGGAGATGAGAAGCTGGCTGTACTAAAGTTAATGTTATCGTCCATGTTTTATACCCACAGGCCTTTGCTCGCATTAAATGTAGCAGAACATTTTTATATAGATGCATTAAAATACATTTTTGTGCAGAAACACTCATTGATACTTGCGCTTAAAAATTGATTGTCAATATAAAACTACATTCGCTAAGTGCAAACAATTAAAGTGGTTGAACTTTTAAAGGTATCGCTTGCACTAAATCGGGTAACTAACCTATAATTGGCTATGTACTTTTACTCCAGCATTCAGTATTTAATGCTAATGCAAAATCGAGTACTTCCAATATCCTTCAGAAAACCACCATTGCCGTAGAAAGCATGGCTGAGTAGTTTTATTATCACCCTTATATATTGTTGAATTTAAAAAGCAATCCCGGTTGTAATGACCTTGTATTGCCTACCCCGTAACCCTTAAAACTGATGTATGAACACACGTTTACTCCTTACCCTAGTTTCTTCTACTCTTTTATTCTCAGATGCATTTAGCCAGGAACAGCTACCAGCAGGCGTTTCAAGCGATTGGTACCAACAGCAGGTGGCCGCTATAGAACAAATGCATTATCAATTTAAACTGGTTCGCAATAGCCAGAACTGGATGGTTAACAATCCTACTAACAAGCTTGGATTTATTATAAATGAAAAAGGATACCAGGTACATCCTTTAATTACACCTGCGCAGGATAAACCCTGGCTGGCTACTTTTAAAGTGCAGCAGTTAAATAACAAAGCTGTAGACTTCAATACAAACGATTATCTGCACCTAAAGGAAAACCCTTCTACGCTGCTTTATACGTCTTCAAATATGAATGTGGAGTACGTAAATACGTCAGCCGGTATGAGGCAAAACTTTATTGTGCATAAGAAAAGTAATGCCGGCAATAAGTTAAGTGTTGCAATTAAAGTGGAAACATCGTTGCAGGCAGAAGTAAAAACCGGTAAACAATTTATATTGAAAAGCCGTCACGGTAAAAAAGAAACAAAGCTTTTTTATGATGAGCTGAAAGTGTGGGATGGCAATGGTAAATCTTTGGCAGCTTCTATGGAGTATAACCCCGCCACTTCTTTGCTGACAATTACTGCAGATGATGCCAATGCACAATATCCTGTTACAATAGATCCTTTAAACCGTACGCCAGAATGGACAACCTCTGCTGATGGTGTATTGCCTGGTCTTTTAAATACATTGCAATTGCAGGTAAAAACAAATTATGGCTATACTGTAGCAGGTTTAGGAGATATTAATGGTGATGGATATGATGATGTAGCGGTAGGAGCGCCTACAATGGCAGATGTGGTAACAGGAACAGGAAGCCTTACAGGTGTTGGCGCAGTGTTTATTTATTATGGTTCTGCAACTGGTCTTTCAGCAACTCCCGATAAAGTATTGCAACCATCAACAGCAGTATCTGGTGCATTGTTTGGTTATAGCATTGCAGCAGGTGATGTAACAGGAGATGGATTGAATGACATTATTGTGGGAGCGCCATTGGACAGCTATCAAACTACTGCTTCTTCTTTAACAGGTGCTACCAGCGTAACAGTAAAAGCAGGAAAAGTATATGTGTACCGTAGTGAAGATTTATCAGGTGCTTCTAATCCTACGCCTTTTGCACAAGTAAGATTGCAGGGTACAGCTAATTTCAGCACAGGCATAGCAGGTGTATTGTTAAGCAATGTAAGCGTTAATGCTTTATTTGGATTGGCTGTTTCTACCGTAAAAGATCTTAATGGAGATGGTAAAAGTGATATAGTTGTAGGTGCGCCTGCTTACCTGGGCACAAGCCTATTAGCTGTGCAAAGCGGTGCGGCATTTGTTTACTATTCTAACAACCTTAATACAACTACCCCTGTGCAATTAAGCACGCCTACACCATCTTTATTAGGCATTGCGTCTTTACCCATTGCAAATACCAATGGTTTGTTGTTTGGCTTTAGTGTAGATGGAGTAGGAGATTATAACAACGATGGCTACCAGGATATTGCAGTAGGTGCTCCTGCCGGTGTTAATTTAAATTCTTTGGGTGGTATATTCTCTGGTCAGTTCCTGGGTGGTAGTGCTTTTGTATATTATGGTAATGGTACTGGCATACAAACTACCAGCAATGTTCGTTTGCAGGCAAGTGCAAGTGGTTTGCTTAGCAACGCTGCCAATCTTTTTGGATACAAAGTAAAAGGTGCAACTGATGCAGTAGGACAGCAAACAGGTAATATTATTATTGGTGCACCAAGTGGCTCAGTACTTAGCAATGTAGTAGGTGGCTTGCAGGTAAAAGCAGGACAGCTGCATGTATTTAAATCAAGAACTTCTCCTGCAACAGGTTCTTTTACTGCAGACCAGGTGATATCTTCTCCGCGTGCAAGTTCTATCTTAAGCACATTGGCAGGACAAACGCTGAATGTTTCTATGTTGTATGGTGCAAGTATTGATAACATGATGGATGTAAACTGCGATAATGTTGCTGATATCATTGTTGGTGAACCAATGTCTACAGCGGTGCCGATGGTTGGTGCAAATGTAGTAGGCGGTGCTGCTTATATTTATCTTGGCAATACAGATGGTACTTACCAGGCTACACCCTACTGGAACATTACTCCAACAGTTTCGCCTTTGCTGGGTGTAAATACAACAGCATTGCTGGGCTGGTCTGTTGCGGGCGTTGGATACACTAAAGGACATAGCCAGGGTGTACGTTCACTGGTAGGTGGTCCTTCTAATGCACTTGATTTTGGAAGTGGTTTATTAAACCTGGGCAACACATTAGGAACAACACTGAATTTTGTGTTTGATAACAATGGTCTTGGTAAGACGTACCAGTTTGCTTACAGTAATTGTACAATGACAACACTTCCTGTGAAGCTGACTAGTTTTACTGCTACACCTGTTAATACCACTGCACAAGTAAAATGGATAGCAGCTACAGAAGAAAACCTGAATTATTATCAATTAGAAAGAAGTTCTGACGGCCTGCATTTTGAGACGGTAGCAATGATATTTAAAAAAGAAGCTGCAAGTGATGATTATAATTATCCCGATAGAAAACCCAATATGCCTGTTACTTACTACCGCCTGAAAATGGTAGACAATGATGAAAAATATATTTACTCATCTATTGTAAGCGTAAAATTCACACAGAACTTAACTGCAGGAATTGTGGTAGCGCCTAATCCGGTGCAGGCAGACATCAATGTGCGTATGACAGGTCTTGCATCTGGCAACTACAGGATAGAGCTGCGTAATGCAAATGGTCAGATGTTTGTTAACAAATCTGTACTTGTTAACCAAGCTGTACAAACCTCCACCATTGCAAGAAACGGAATGGCGGCTGGCTTATACCTCGTTAACGTATATAATAATAGTAACCAATTAATGCAATCAGTAAAAATCGTTCTTCAGTAATAAGGTTAAAGGGGCCTTGCATAAGCGGTTATCCGGGGGGGTAGCCGCTTTTTTTTATATTAACATGTCACCAGTAACCGCTCATACGCTCTCCGTGCAGCTTCATCCCAAAAAAACTTTTCGGTACTGCCGAAGTACGAATTTTATCTTAGATGAAGCAAAAACTGATAACCAAACTATTATTGCCATGCCTGTTATTAATGGCGGGCACTGCCTTTGCACAAAACACTGCACAAATATCTGGTAGAGTAATAAGCGAAGATAAAAACGCCATTGCAGGTGCCACTGTAGCTTTATTAACAATAAAAGATTCTGCAACAGTTAAAACAAATGCCAGCGCAACAGACGGTGGTTTTGTGTTTAGTAATCTTGCACCTGATGTATATCTATTGAAGATCTCGGTAACCGGCTATCAAATCTATTATAGCAATGCTATCAGGTTAGCAGCAGCCGGAAAAACCAGTTTGCCGGTTATTACATTGCAAGCCGCAAATAAAACATTGAAGGCAGTGGAAATTACTGCGCAGAAAAAATACATAGAGCAAAAGGCAGACAGAACGGTAGTAAATGTAAATGCGCTTATTTCTAACAATGGCGCCAATGCACTGGAAGTATTGCAGAATACACCCGGTGTTACTGTAGATGAAAATGGTGCCATCAGTTTTAAAGGAAAAAGTAGTGTATTGGTATTGATTGATGATAAGCCCACTTATCTTTCTGCGGCAAGCCTTGCCAGTTATCTTCGCTCTTTGCCTTCATCTGCATTGGATAAAATTGAGTTGATGGATAACCCGCCTGCCAGGTATGATGCAGCAGGCAATGCAGGTGTTATTAATATCCGCACTAAAAAGAACAATATCCGCGGTCTAAACGGCAATGCCACAGTGGGTTACTCGCAGGGGTTTTATGCACGCACATCAGACAATCTTACATTAAACTACCGTGTAAACAAACTGAATTTCTTTACTAACCTATCATACAATTATAACCGCAATTACCGCAGGTTAGAAATTGATCGAAACTATTTTGATAGCACCGGCCATACTACTTCTTACCTGCAGGATATTTCTTATTTCAGGCCGAGGCAACACAATGGAAATATTAAACTGGGTGCAGATTATTATGTGTCACCTAAAACCACCTGGGGCATTGTGTTTACGGGTGCATTGCAGCCTACAAGAGATCAAAGCCCGGTAATAAGCACTGTCTACAATGATGCACATGCGTTGGATTCTACGATCAACTCACAAAACACATCTCACAATACATTTTACAATGGCGCAGTAAATATCAACTATACGCACAAGTTTGACAGCCTGGGTAAGACAATTACTTTTGATGCAGATTATGTGCGAGATGAATCAGGCAGCAAACAGATTTTTCTTAACAATGCCTATGGAGCCAGTGGTAATCTTAAATCATCTGAAACAATAACAGACGATTTACCTTCTTACATTAATATCTATGCAGCCAAAGCAGATTTAAGTCTTCCCTTTAAAGACAAATCTGAATTTGATGCAGGGCTAAAGATTAGCCAGGTAAATACAGATAATGCAGCCAACTATTTTAATGTAGTGAATAATGTAAGCACGCCAGATTATAACAATACCAACAGGTTTATTTATAAAGAGAATATTAATGCAGCCTACGTTAATTATAATAAACAATGGCAGCGGTTTAGCATACAGACAGGGCTTCGCATGGAGAACACCAATGGTAGCGGCCATCAACTGGGCAATGCTTATGTAAAAGATTCATCCTTTACCAATCATTATACAAACCTTTTTCCTACAGCTTATTTTTCTTATAAACTGGATTCTGCAGGCAACAATGTTTTGGTAGCATCTTATGGTCGCCGTATTGGAAGGCCTAATTACGCCAGCCTTAATCCATTCGTCTTCTTTGTAGACAAGTTTACCTATTTTGCCGGTAATCCTTTTTTGAAGCCGCAGTTTACAGACAATTATAAACTGGCATACACTTATAAAAGCCTGTTTACTTTTTCTGTTTTGTATAATTATACATCGGGTTACCAGTCTGAAACCATTCGTCCAAGCGGAAGTACCTTTATCAGCACTACAGGCAATATTGGTGCGTTGAAAAGTATTGACTTTTCTTTCAATGCTAATTTAAAACCAGCTAAATGGTGGACAGTTAATTTTTATGCAGAACTGTACAACAATACTTTCAGCGGTGCTTTTGTGAATGGTTATTTGAATCAGTCTGTTACTTCATTTGGCGGCAATGCAAACAACCAGTTTATCATTGGAAAAGGTTGGAGTGCAGAACTAAGCGGCTTTTATCAATCAAGAAGAGCGTACGGGCAATTTATTATTCACCCAAGTGGTGCATTAAATGTGGGGGCACAGAAAAAGATATGGCAGAACAAAGCTTCTATAAGATTTAATGTAAGAGATGTATTTCATACCAGCAGTTCTTCCGGTGAGATAACCAGCATACCGGGAGCAAGTTCTACCTTTCATAATTATTTCGACAGCCGCGTAGCAACCCTGTCTTTCACGTTTAATTTTGGTAAGACGGTAAACACCCCAAGCCGCAGACAGACTGGTAGTGCCGATAGTGAGCAGGGTAGGGCACATTAGTAAGGTGTAAGAGGTATAATTGGGAAGAAATTGGGCAGCAGAAACGCAATTATCTGCATGCAGGCATGTTTAGTTAAATACCAAACAAATTCATATTACCCTTTTGTTGTTTTTTCCTGGGAAGGGTAATGTGTAAAACTTCCTTCCGGACTAGCCATTAGAAAAAACTTGCGAATGCGTTGGATAAGGTATTGAGTGATTGTTTTCATGTGTAAAATTAAAATGCCTGCGTCTATGGCGCAGGCATCGTTCTTTATTGTACAAAAGTATTACCTATAATTACTACTGGCAAACCATATTTATTGAGCTTTAGTGATGTCAAAATCGTTGACATTTATAATAACTCCTTCATTGTAAGTATAGTTATGCGTGTGCAGATATGATGGCCAACAAAATTTTCACCTGCGCAAATCTTTTATTTACCGCAAATCGTACTTATTGCAGGGCAGAAAAGGCGAAACGGTCTTTGTTTAACATCATTTTAAAACTATTGATCCGATCTTTACGTCATAATAATAAACACGACAATACAATTTTTCTCATAAGCAGTTAGTTTTGGTTAACGGGCCTTGTTTCTACAAGGCCTTTTTCTTTTCTACAGGTTTATCATCGTATAACACGCTTCAATTACTTTTCCTCATCTTTCCTCCTCTTAGAAAATAACGTTGCAGGTATTAACATTTCTCTAGTAAACAAGCCATTCATCTTTCTATCTCATATACATTGAACAACACCCAAAAAATTTAAAACAATGAAAAAGATTTTTACACTTTTGTTTTTTGCCGGTATTACCACAGTTGCTTTAGCGCAAAATGTTAGAAACGCACAATACAGGAACCAAAGTAATGGTAACAACCAGGCTCCAGCCTATAACAATAACCAGTCTTACGGACAGTCTTCAAATGGCTATGGCCAGTCTAACCAGGGCGGTGGTAATTATAACCAGAATGGTGGTGGTTACAATCAAAACAATGGTTACAACCAGAACAATGGTTATAATCAAAACAACGGTTATAACCAGAACAATGGTTATCAGCAAAACGGTAGCGCTTATAACAATCGTCCTGAGCCTGCCTATGGCAATGGATATGACAGGCGTTTTGATGGCCGTGATGATCGCAGGTTTTATGATAATGATCGTTTCGACCGTCGTGAATATGAAAGAAGAAGAGCGTATGAAAGATATAACCACGACAGGTTTCATGGCCGTGTAGTGATAAGATTTGGACAGCCTTCCTGCTTCTAAACCCCTACTAAATAAAACAAGATCCAATACAGTAGACCCTGCCACCGGCAGGGTCTATTTATTTGTACAGCACAATTTATTCTTTAATAATCGACCTCTTCTCCTTTTGATCTTTTGCTATATTAGTAGTAAAGTTTTAAAGCCTCCTGTATGGGAAAGTTTAAAAAAGTATTTAAGAAAACGTTTCTGGTATTCTTCATTTTAATTCCCATTGCTTCTTTTGCGCATTACATTTTATTTCCACAGCAGACAAGATGCATTTTAATTGACTATAGCAGTTTTAAAAAATCAGGAAGATTGTATTATAATACTGTCACTGAGCCATCCAAGCTGGATACACTAAATACCTTAATAGCAGGGGCGTCCAAAAGGGTAGCTGCTTATTGGGGTAATAAAATCTCCAATCCAAAATTTATTTATTGCGATAAGGAGGAAGACTTCAAATATTTTGGAAGTGCTTATGGTGTGCCCGCTCTTACGCACATGAAAGGCTGTACTTATATTGTGCTTAGCAAGCAGGCAGTCGATCTGGATATTATTGCACATGAACTTTCTCATGCAGAGTTTTATAATCGCATTGGTTTTTACAACTGGACATTTAAAATACCCCGTTGGTTTGATGAAGGATTAGCCATGCAAAACGATTATCGGAATTATTATTCTGAAGATACGCTTAGGGTTAAAACGGATAATTACAAGACGATGCCAGATGTGAAAAGTTATACCAGCAGCAAGCAGTTTGATGAAGGCGGTATAGAAAAAGTAATGCTGAATTTTATGGCAGCAAAGCATGAGGTTAAAAAATGGTACACAAAGGAAAGGCTGGAAAACTTAATCAGGGATATTAATGCGGGTAAATCTTTCAGCGAGGCATTCTTCAAGCCTGTTACAGAAAATCAACCACTGCTCTAATTACTTTATTATCGCGATAAATTTTTTTATGGCCCAGTCCCCGGGTAATCATAAAGGAAAGATGAGGGTTGGGTTCTTGCATCAGCGGCTCTACATCTTTAATAGGAGTGATGTCATCGTCTTCGTCATGCACCCATAATACATTGCTTTGTATGTTTTGTAAGGCTCTTGGTATAGAAAAATAACCAGCAGGATGACCGCTTTTTTCTTCGATGATCTTCTCAAATTCAGTACGCACGTTTTGCCCCAATTGCAAGAATTTAAAAAAGCTGTTGATAGCGGTGTTTGTTTCAGTAGCAGGGGCTATCAATGCAAGCGATGTATCTGCAGTGGGTATTTTCTCCAGGAAATGTGTAACCGCCAATCCTCCGAAAGAATGCGCTATAAAACTTTGTATGCCGCCAAACTTAAAGTGTACGGCAGTTATTGCTTCTATATACAGCGGAAGAGTTATTTGTTTTCCGCCAGAAGAGCCATGCGCAGGTGCATCAAAAGCAATCACTTCATATCCCTTTTGTATAAGCGCTTTTATGTAAGCATCAAAATTTCTGCAGGAAGATTCAAAACCGTGTAATATTAAAACCCGTTTGCTGCCGCCACGGTTCCATTTAAAACCTTGCAGTGTAATGCCATGCAGCGAGATAGTGTGCTTTTCTGCTTGTTTAAAAACCGGGGGAAATTCCTTTTTGCTTCTGTAAAATGGCGTACAAAATATATTGAACGCTTTCTTTGCAGCTCTTTGAGGAGAAATAACTGCCAGTAAATTAAGCCGGGCACGTAAATAATTAACAGCCAGTTTTTGTCCTAATTTCATGGCTGTAAAGATATAACATGCAGATTGTAATCATTGGTACGGGCAATATTGCTACTGTGCTGTCAAAGAAAATAACAATAGCAGGTCATAAAGTTGTGCAGGTGTATGGCCGAAGCAAGGAAGCTGCGTCCGCATTTGCATCAGCACTACAAACCAGCTATTGCACGAACTGGAATGAAATTAGCCAGGATGCGGACATTTATATTATTGCGCTTTCAGATAGCGCATTACTGGGCAATGCGGTGCAGTTGAAATTAAAAGAACAATTAATTGTGCATACAGCCGGGGCGGTAGCGATGGATGTGCTCAAAAATATTTCTGCCAATTATGGTATATTGTATCCATTGCAGACCATTCGCAAGGAAACAGATCATTTACCTGCCATTCCTTTTTTGGTAGATGCATGTAATGAAGTATCAAAGGATAAAATAATTGCGTTGGCAAAAACCATTTCAACAGATGTGAGCTTAGCCAATGACAGTAAACGCATAAAATATCACCTGGCGGCAGTTGTTGCCAATAATTTCAGTAATTATTTATATACGCTGGCAGAAAACTATTGCAAAAACAATGGACTTCAGTTCAATCATTTGTTGCCGTTAATTGATGAAACTACTGCAAGGCTGCACCATTTTTCTCCCGGTAAAGTACAAACTGGCCCTGCAATCAGGAAAGATATGGCTACCATTCATCGGCATTTGGATTTGTTAAATGATGAACCTGCATTGCAAAAGGTTTATCAACAACTTTCAGAGGCAATACTTGCCCATCATTGGTAGTATTTTTAGAAAACTTTATCAGAGAATGGTATAAAACTTGAAATAATCTCAATAAAAACAAGCAATTTGAAAGCCTTATTAGTTTTGCCCCTAGCCATAGTAGTCTTAATGTCCTGCGCAAAGAAAGCAAGTCCATCCGGCACTTCAAATGCCCGAAATGCCAGTTACCGGGAAAAAGATATTTCTATTGCCAACATGAATTCAGACATAATTAATGGTGTAAACGATTATCGCAAATCGAAAGGATTGCCGCCATTCCATCTATTGGCTATGGCAGCATCTGAAGCGGCCAAACACAGCAGCGATATGGCCAGTAAAAAAATACCGTTTGGCCATGCAGGTTTTAATCAGCGAGCCATCAATATTGCCAATGAACTGCATGGCACTTCTGCTACCGGTGAAAATGTTGCCTATGGCAAACTAACCTCTAAACAGGTAATTGATGCCTGGCTGAAAAGTCCGGAGCATAAAGCCAATATAGAAGGCAATTTTTATTACACGGGCGTAGGTGTTGCCAAAGACAGCAGGGGCGTTATCTATTACACGCAAATATTTGTAAAGAAGTAGAAAAGGGGAGTGGTGAGTTGCTAGTGGTGAGAGGGGCGATTGATGCATTAGTTTACTAACGTCAATCTATGTTGATATTTAAAATCTCCCACTAGCCATTTTCCACTAGCTACTCACTGTAAATTTCCTCCCATCCATTGCAGGCACCATAAACCAGCGTAAATTGCCTGCATGAGCAACGTAATCATTTCTGTAAAAGATTTACATAAAAAGTATGGCGATTTTGAAGCAGTAAAAGGTGTCAGTTTTGATGTATACCAGGGAGAAGTATTTGGTTTACTCGGCCCGAATGGCGCTGGTAAATCCACTACACTGGAGATCATTGAAACCCTGCGTGAAAAATCTGGCGGCAATGTGGTAGTAGACGGGCTTAATCTTGATAAAGATACCGAGGCTATCAAAAAGATCATCGGTGTGCAATTGCAAACATCTGGTTATTATCCCGGTCTTAATCTTTCTGAATTAATTGAATTGTTTTCCGGTTTATACAACAGATCTGTAGATGCAAAAGAATTATTGGGCCTGGTAAATCTGCAAGACAAAGCAAAAGCAAAGTTTAAAGAATTAAGCGGCGGACAGAAACAACGTTTTTCAATAGCTACCACGCTTATCAACCAACCAAAAATTATTTTCCTGGATGAACCAACTACGGGGCTCGATCCTCAGGCACGCCGCAACCTTTGGGAACTGATAAAAGATATTCAGTCTAAAGGAACTACTGTGATCATCACGACGCATTATATGGATGAAGCTGAAGTGCTTTGCGATCGCGTAGCAATTATTGATGCTGGAAAAATAATTGCAATCAACTCGCCCGGTGCATTGATAGACGATTTAGTAGCCACCGGTTTTCAAAGACCGCAAGCAGTGAAGAAAGCCAGTCTTGAAGATGTGTTTCTAAACCTCACCGGAAAAGAGTGGCGGGATGAATAGCCTCAATTTTCTATTGTGATAAATGTTAAATGAACATTGCTCACCATTCACTACTCACCCAAAATAAAACTGCATTATGACTGATTTACGTTATCCCATCGGGCAATACCAGCCACAACCTTTTTCAGAAAGACAAAGACAGGATTGGTTAAACGATATAAAGTTTTTGCCACAGTCTTTAGAAAATTCTTTGCTTAACCTGGATGAAGCACAAATATTGACACCTTATCGGGAGGGTGGCTGGACAGTAAAGCAAGTTGTGCATCACGTAGCAGATAGTCATATCAATGCGTATTGCCGTTTTAAACTGGGACTTACGGAAGAATATCCAACCATACGTCCATACGAAGAACAATTATGGGCAGAGCTAAGCGATACGCACTTATTGCCTACCAATGTTTCTATCACTTTGTTATACGCTTTGCATACAAGATTGTATGAACTATTAAAACATATAGAAGGAGAAACCTGGAATCGTACCATTCAACATCCATCAGCAGATAAACCCTGGACATTGTGGCATCTCTTGGGCATGTATTCATGGCATGGCAGACATCATGTGGCGCATGTAACAAGTTTGAGAGAAAGAATGGGGTGGCTTTAAAGTTTTAAGTTGTAAGTGATAAGTTTTAAGTCGTGAGTCGTGAGTCGTGAGTCGTGAGTCGTGAGTCGTGAGTCGTGAGTCGTGAGTCGTGAGTCGTGAGTCGTGAGTCGTGAGTCGTGAGTCGTGAGTCGTGAGTCGTGAGTCGTTAAAATTTTGGGAATGCAAGTTATAGTGTTATCTTATAGCAAGCCCTGAAGGGGCGTAATCTCATCGCTATGGGTGTAGCCCATAGCAACGAAGGAGTAAATCTATTACCATGAAGTGGAAAACATTATCATCAGAATATATTGTACAGCACCGGTATTTTACGGCGAGGAAAGATCGTTGCCTGAGAGATGATGGCACTATCATAGATCCTTATTATGTAGTAGAGCTTTCTGCAACGGCGACGGCATTGGCATTTACAGAAGAAGGAAAAGTTGTTTTGGTAAGACAATACAGGCATCCATTGGATGAAATAATTTTAGAAACTCCCGGTGGCTTTATTGATCCGGGAGAAGATTTTGTAACCGGCATGCAGCGTGAATTGCTGGAAGAGACCGGTTATGCATTTGCGCATGTAGAACCATTGGGCAGAACAGCATGCAATCCTGCGCTCATTAATAATTATACAGAGCTCTATCTCGCCACCGGCGGTAAAAAAATAGCTGAGCAAAAACTCGACCTTAATGAAGAAATAGAAATTGTATTGGTAAGTGTAGAAGAGTTGATTAATCTGCTCATGCGTCAGGAATTCAAACAATCACTTCATGCCAATTGCATTTTTTATGCTTTAATGAAGATGGGGAAATTGAAGGTAGCAGGTGCTTAATCAAACTGTTTAAATTATTATAGTGCCTTTATAAAAGAAACTCAACCTGGCTTTTGTAATAAACTCTTTTAAAGTGGTTGTGCTTGTCGCTGCTTCATTTTTTAATTCTAGATAATATTCTGTCGGGTTTATTAATCCCGAAGTTTGCATCCAAAAAATAAATCGCTTTGTCTGGGGATTGGGATTAATTGCGGATAAATCATCAAAATAGATGATTGAAAACTCCCCGTGGATTAAAACAGGTGTAAATAATTTAAGATAGCACAAGCCTTGTGAAAAGATTAATTTATAATCTTCATTCAAGTCATTAGGCAGCGTAATCATTTGTCCATCGTACAAAATATGGGTGTTGTCCTTTATTTCTATCTGGCCATTAAACTTTTGATAGTTTTTTTGCTGATAGCTTTTTTCAAACACTTCTTTTGAAAACCGGTATTTGCCATTGTCTTCTTGTGCACTGGCGCAAATTCCGGTAAGTGCGATTAGCAGTGTAATAAATAAAATTGGTTTCATGTTTCAGGATGTAGTAAAAAGCCCCGCAGTATTAATGCAGGGCTTTGTAAATGCTTTCGCTATTTAATTAAACATATTTTGTAACACCAGGCACAGCTACAGGGTAATAGCCATCTGCATTGGGCACTACAGGCGTAGCTGCAGCCCAATCATAGCTTTTAGGATGAAGATCTAAGCCAGAGTTAATGGCTTTATCCCATTCTACTACCTGACCGCTATATGTAGCCATACGGCCAAGAATAGAAGTCATGCTGCTCTTGGCGCCATTCTCTGCATCAGCAAATTTGTATTCGCCTTTTGCAATGGCAGCAAACAATTCATCGTGCTCTGTCTGGTAAGGATTGGGCTCACCTTTTTTATTGTCAAATTGATACAGCACATTGCCGCTGGGGTCTACAATTTTTGCAGCGCCGCAATAGATTTTTCCTTTGGTACCAATAAAGAGTTCGTCCACTTTACTCATGGTGCCGGGTATATGACGGCATTGGCTATTCAGAATGCTTCCATCTGCGTATTGAAACTCTACATAGTGGTGATCAAAGATTTCGCCATTGTCTTTTCCTTTGCGCACCTGGCGACCGCCCATGCCTTGTGCTTTTACAGGATAGCCTCCCTTAAACCAGTTTATTACATCCAGGTTGTGGATATGCTGCTCTGTGATATGATCTCCGCAAAGCCAAACAAAATAATACCAGTTACGCATCTGGTATTCCATTTCGGTCTGACCTTCTTTACGTGGACGCACCCAAACGCCATCATTGTTCCACCATGCCTGCATAGAGGTGATGTCGCCAATCATGTCTTTGCGTTTGAAAAGTTCGCGGTATGAATTCTGGTAATGCCTTTGCAGACCTACCACTACGTTTAATTTTTTTTGTTTGGCAATAGCGGCAGTGGCCAATACTTTTTGAATGCCGGCAGGATCTGTAGCCACCGGTTTTTCCATAAACACGTGTTTGTTCTGGCTGATAGCTTCATCAAAATGTATAGGTCTGAAACCCGGAGGCGTTGCCAATATTACTACGTCTGCCAATGCAATGGCTTTTTTATAACCATCAAAGCTAGTAAACTTATGTGCCTCGGGAACATCTACACGACTTTTAATAGCACTTGGTTTGCCTGTTTCTGCGTCATCAGCAGTCAGGTTTTTATAGCAATTGTCAAGGTTATCGCGAAATGCATCGCACATAGCTACCAATTTTACATTTTGCTTGGTAGAGAGCGCTTGTGTAGCAGCACCGGTACCGCGGCCGCCACAACCTACCAATGCAATTTTTATGGTATCATCTGCGCCGGAAAAATAGTTGGCTCTTGATAAAATGGGGGCAATCGCCAATCCGCCGGCAATTAAACTGGTTTGTTTAACAAAATCCCTGCGTGAAGGATTCTTCTGAGAAGCATCGTTGTTCATGTTTGAGTTTATTAATAAAGGTGAGTGAGTATTTTGGGCTTCTAAAAGTATCGAAAATTTTTTGTAAAACCCAAGCGGTATTTAGTTATTAGTTGATCAGTTGATTGGTGAATGGTGAGTGGCTAGTGGTGAGAAGGCGTTTAAATCAAATGTTTATTAAGTTGGCAATGGAATTTAGCCTGCAATTAAAAAATGGGGAGTGGGTTTTAATGCCTTTCTTGGTAACCAGCAGTTGTAACATAAATGGAACATCGTTGCCACGCTCGGTTCAACGGTAAAGCAATGTTCATCTTTGTCTGAACCATGATTTATAGGATTAAAGGATTGACGGAATTTTCTTTAATGTTGAGAATGAGAAAGAAGGAGGCTTTCGCAGGTAGAAAATTCTATCATCTCTCATCATAAAAATCATAACAATCTGCGTTCCATTATCGAAGCAAAAGCATTTCCACATTTATCACATTACCCACATTTTCACATTCTTCCTTACTGTCCCAAATACTTTTTAAAGAACACTTCTATCTCTTCTTTGGAAGGTTGTTGCAATGGCCTTATAACCCTAAAGCCAATCCATGGTGCGTCTGTAATCCACCATTTGCTGCGGGGTATTTGCGGGTCGCGACGGTTCCAGATGGGATCTGATTTGATGCGGTATGCGCTGCGCAATTGTGATGCATTGTCCGCATAGCCACCGCCTTTCAGTACTTTGGGATAACGGATAGTATTAAACGCAGGAGCAGGATCCGTAGTTTTATCAGCCAGTTTCTCTAAAGATTTTTCATCGTAGTGATCCAATGTCCATTCACTTACATTGCCCAGCATATCATACAAGCCCCAGGCATTGGGAAGCTTTTGTCCGGCTTTCTGAAACTTGTTATCACTATTAGACGCATACCATGCATATTTGCCCAGTTGCGTGCTATCGTCACCAAAATAATAAGCGGTCTTGCTTCCTGCACGACAAGCATATTCCCATTCTGCTTCTGTGGGCAGGCGATAAAAAACGCCGGTCTTGTTGTACAACCAACGGCAATACATCAACGCAGCATATTGCGACATGCTGTTTACCGGGTAACCACCTTCTTTACCCATGCCCAGGCTAAAGTCTATGTATTGCTGGCTGGGGCGTGTTACTGCATCTACAGTATTTTGCGGGGTATTTTCGTCTTTATAGAAAACGTCAAATTCATCTCTTGTTACCTCAAAAGCATCCATCCAGAAAGGAGATATGGTAATCGTTTTTTGCGGTCCTTCATCGGCGTTATGTCCTTTCTCTTTATCGCTGCTGCCCATTACAAAACTGCCGCCTTTTATAGGCATCATTTTAAATTTATATTCGGTACCCGGTATGGATTGATCGTATGCTTTAAAATGTGTTCCTTCATTTTGGGCAAGCAATGAAAGGGGGAGGGCAAAAACGAGGGCCAGGCTTATTTTTTTCACAATCATAATTTATTAGGGAACCAAAAATAGAAAGTCAAAAGCTAAAAATCAAAATTCAAAAGGTAAAAGGTCTAGGGTGTAAGGCCTTTTACCTTACACCCTAGACCCTCTACCTCAATTGCATCATGCTCGATTTCCAGAAATCCCGGCTCGCATAAAACACAGGCTTTTCATTTTTCATAACAGCAATTAGTACTTCTGCATGTAGCTTACGGGCCAGCTGCTTAGCTTTACTCACTGATAATATGCTACAGGCTTTTGTCAGCCAGTCTGCGATGGTACCATCAGCTGCAATTACAGTTACATTTTTTTGTGAGGTAATACCATAGCCTGTTTTAGGATCGATGATGTGAGAATATCTTTTGCCTTCATGTTCCATATACTGGTATACATCTCCTGAAGTTGTAACAGCCTTGTTGCTAATGCTAATATGCTTCGGTAGTAACGCTTCACGCTCAGGAAGATTGATCGCAACTGTCCAGCCATCTTTACTTGGCGGTGAACCGATGGTAACAATATCGCCACTTACATCTACCAAAGCATTGTCTATGTGTTGGGTCTTTAGATAATTCATGGTTTGTTGTGCAATATATCCCTGGCCAATGCCACCAAGATCCAGTTGCATGCCTGCTTGTTGTAAAAAAGCGGTGTGTGTGTTATTGTCAAGCTGCAGTTTGGTAAAACCTGTAAAAGTTTTTTTCTGTTGTACCAATTCATCTGGTGGAAATACTTTCTCCTTTCTTGCTTTTCGCCAAAGACGCGTAAGCGGTCCAAGTGTAATATCAAAACTGCCACTGCTTTTTTTATACGCATCAGCAGATTGCTGTAATGCATCAAACAATACAGGTGAGCAAACAAAAGAACTATGTCCTGCACGTGCACAAAGCCGGTTCAATTCACTGCTGTCTATATAATCGCTTAAAATATTTACCAGAGAATCTACCAGCTCAAATGCATGGTTAATGGTTGTGTTGGCTATTGTGCTATCTGGTGCGTATAGGATGATGGTAAACGGAGAACCCATTTTAGATCGGGTACTTGAAAAGCGTTGCAATTGCGCATGGCTGCAAACACAGTACAAGCAACATAAAGCCATAAAAAAGCAAGTACGGAACAATATTTTGTTTTTTACAGTGTAATTCCGGTAAATTTAACGCATAAACTAACGATACCATGCAACGCAGAAAATTTATGCAACAATCATTGTTGGCCGGCGGCGCCCTCTTTTCAACATCGGCTGTCCTTGCCAATAAAAAGGAAGACAACAATTTTGCAGACGACAAACCTTTCAACCTTAACTATGCTCCGCACGATGGCATGTTTAAGAATAGTACCGGCGGAGATTTTTTTGCGCAGATACAATATGCTTATGATCGCGGCTTCAGATCAATAGAAGACAATGGAATGAGTGGCAGAACACCTGAAGACCAGCAAAAAGCCGGCGACCTGCTTGCGAAGCTTGGTATGAAGATGGGTGTGTTTGTATTGAATAAGGGGGGGAATGGTGCTAATACACTGGCTGCTGGTAAACCTGAAAATGTTGAAGTGTTTTTAAAAGGTTGCCGCAATGCAGTTGAGGTTTCCAAACGTTGTGGTGGCAAGTTAACCACTGTTGTGCCAGGCGATTTTGAAAGACATCTTCCTGAAGGCATTCAAACTGCCAATGTAATTATGGCGTTAAGAAAAGGCGTTGAAATTTTAGAGCCACAAGGCATTATAATGGTATTGGAGCCATTGAGTGATACACCGGATTTATTCTTGCGTACAACAGACCAGGCATATGCTATTTGCAAAGCAGTGAATAGTCCGTCCTGCAAAATATTGTTTGATATGTACCATATTCAAAAAAATACGGGCAATATCATCAATCATATCAACTGGGCTTATGATGAAGTGGCTTATTTCCAGATTGGCAATAACCCCGGCCGCAATGAACCAGGCACAGGCGAGATGGATTACAAAAGCATTTTCAAGCACATTTATAAAAAAGGGTATCGCGGCATGTTAGGAATGGAACATGGTATATCTATGCCAGGAAAAGATGGAGAACAGGCTTTGATAAAAGCATATCGTGAAGCGGATAGCTTCTTATAGTGGTAAGTTTTAAGTGATAGGTTATAAGTGGCGCGAAGAGCAGAAGATGCAAACTAAGCCTTTCGGTCGTTATGAATACTCAATGTCGGTTAAACTCAAAGACTTAAAACTTACAACATAAAACTTATAACGACCTCTTGTGGGTTCATAGAAATTCATCACTATTTTATAAAGCAGCTCTTATGGGGCTGCTTTCTTTTTATACACGATAGATTTTTTATCCGCTAAATTGTCTATCTTTCATTAGCCCTTGTATGCAAGTTCCCTATTGTTTGATGATGGGCTTTCTTACCTCTTAGCGTTTCTGCAGTAGCAATGTAATTCCGTTACTCCTTCCTGTTGTATACTCTATTATTATGAATACATTGAATCCTGATGTGGCAGGCAACAGCACATTTGCTGCACCCTTGCCCAAAAAAGAGCGCATCCTTTTTTTAGACAGTGTAAGAGGATTGGCCCTTCTGGGTATCTTGTTGATGAATAGCATGGCGCAAAGTCAGCCTGCAGTTTATTACGATAGGATGAACTTAAGCCAGCCAATTACCGGTCCAAATTTCTATGCCTGGGCTATTGAGTGCTTTTTATTTGAAGGAACCATGCGTGGATTGTTTTCTATTTTATTTGGTGCAGGCACACTTTTGTTGCTTAATCGTTTAATAAAAGAAAAGCCGGGCTTAGAACCTGTAGACATTTATTACCGCCGCATGATTTGGTTGTTGGTATTCGGTCTTATCAATGCATTTATTTTTCTTTGGCCCGGAGACATTCTCTATCCTTATGCGCTTTGTGGATTGTTGCTTTTCCCTTTTCGCAACTGGTCGCCTAAGCGATTGTTGTGGGCTGCTTTTTTTCTTTTGCTTTTATCGCTGTATCGCGAAAACAGTGATCTGTATGAACGAAAAGAAACCGTATCAAAAGGGCAGGCCATTGCAAAATTAGATACTACTAAAGTGAAGCTGACGGAACAACAAAAAGAAGACCTGGAGAAATACAATGGGTTTAAAAGCCGTGCAGATACAGCAGGCATTGCCAAACGTGCCAGGGAAGAAGTGAAAAAAATAAAAGGCAAAAGCTATTTGGAATTGTTTAGGTATTTTAAAGACATCAACATGAAGATTGAAAGCGTATTGATGTACAACGATTGGTGGGATATGCTGCTAATGTTTTTTATTGGGATGGCTTTTTATAAATCTGGATACCTGACAGGCGAAAAACCAAATTATGTATACGGCATTGTGGCATTTACGGGAATAACGATTGGGCTATTGCTGAATTATTTTTATTTGAGGTTGGAGTATCAGCTTTTATTCGACTATCACAAATTTGTGCAGCGCTGGTGGGTAAGTTGTTATGATGTGCGCAGAACGTTTCAAACAGTTGGTTATTTAAGCCTGCTTATTTTATTGTATAAGCTGGCCCCAATAAAAAAGATAATGCACTTGTTTGCACCGGTTGGTCAAATGGCTTTCACTAATTATTTATCGCAATCTATTATTACTTCTATTATCTTCTACGGCTTTGGTGTATTTGCCACGTTGCAACGTTACCAGGTTTATTATGTAGTGGTAAGCATTTGGATATTCCAGATTGTCTTCAGTCATATATGGCTACGCTATTTCAGGTTCGGCCCTTTTGAATGGGTATGGAGAAGTTTAACCTATAAACACATGCCACCAATGCGCAGAAGATCAGCATCTGAAAGTAATAGTGTAAGTATAGCAGCAGACTAAAATTTTATCCTTATTGTTTTAGAATAGGAAATGCTGCCATCATTGGTTACCACTTTAAGCCGGTAATAATTATCACCTGCATTGGGTTTAAAGTCTTCTGCTTTGTAATTTTCTGTGGTATTGCTGATGCCTTTTGCTGTTTGCTTATTGATAGTGGTAAATGTTGTGCCATCTGCACTTTTCTCTAATTCAAAACGATTCACATTTTTTTCGTTCATAGTAGACCAGTTAAATGAAATGATGTCCTTGATTGGTTTGCCTGCAAATGCAATCAATTTAAGTGGCAGGCCGTCGTGTTGTTGCTTAATGATTGAAGTTGTAGACTCCTTGAAGAAGTGCGGCCCGGCATTGGCAGCGTGTGAAAGCCCCAGGCTAACAACCAGCATTGCTGGTAATGTTTTAAAAAGCACATGCATAAGGTAGTCTTTATAGCGTACAGGGCTGGGTGTAACAGCCAGCTTAAAAAGGTAATAGATGCATGTTTATTGCAAACAGAAGGTTGTTAGTAATAAATTATACCAGATATGGTAAAAAGAGTAATTGATATCACGTACGGTAATTGACAGAAAAAGCCCGCAATAAGTTTACTGCGGGCATGGTTTGGAAAAACGGCGGACCTATGATATGGGTTAATGGAAAATCGGGCCAAAAGGGAAATTGCTTGTAAAACTGGTAGAAACACCTCAGGTGTCATATACTCAATTTGTAGTAGGGGCTAAATATTGCTTGTATGGCTGGGCATAATTGAATATTTTTAGGCTTTAACCCTTTTATTATTTTGAAACCCTGGCGCTTCATATTGCCGTGTATTTGTTGCATGCTGGTTTTGTTGCCTGCTGGCTATTCGCAAACCAGGATGGCTGATAACCTTCACCGTATCATCGAAAGCACAACAGACGAGAAAGCCAAGTTGCCCTCCATCTATAAATTATTTGCACTCTCCATCAATCCTGATAGTTTATTACCAACGCTGCTGCAGGCCGAAGCCATTGTTGCTAAATCAAAAGATAAATTAGAGCAGGATAAAGTGGCTATGCTAAGGGCAAATTATTACCTGCGTAAAAATTATGTTGATAGTGCATTGCACATTATTGATCGCTTATTGCCTGCTTATGAAAAGGATAGTAATCAACAGTATTATTTGAACCTGCTATTCTTTAAAGCAAAGGCCTTAGACAGGGCTAACCGGTATACGCAGGCACTTACACATTTATATGCAGTAGAAGAAAAAGCGGCAGCTTTAAAGGATACGCTTACTCAAATACAAGCTGCTACAGGCATAGGTTGGGTGCAAATGGAAATGGAGCAGTACAACGAAGCATTGTCGTGGCTTTACAAAGCTTTACATTTTTCTCCGGATCAACGTTTCTATAAAAATTACGGGGCACTGTATAGCAATATAGCTTCTGTTTATAACGCTATTGGCAAACCCGATTCTGCAAAAACTTATATAGAAATAGCTATAAAAGATGCCCGTGAAAATGACAACCCGCTTTTCCTGGCTACTGCATTAAGCATGCAGGCAAAGATTTTTATCAATAGCAAACAACCTGCATTGGCAGAAGCGCCTTTGCATGAGGTAGTAGAAATAAGAAGACAGTTAAACGATCCGTTTTATACGGTGTACGATATGAGCAGCCTTGCCAGTTATTACGCCAACAATGGGCAGGCTGCAAAAGGTATTCAACTTTGCGAAGAAGGAATTACGATGGCTAAGAAAAGCGGCCTTTCATCGCAATTGCTGATGATTTATCGTGCAATGGCAGAAAACTATAAGGCTGCAGGCAATATACCTGCTTATAGCAAAACGTTAGAAGATGTGATTGCGCTGAAAGATTCTTTCAATAACATTAATTCTGCTAAGCTGCTGGCCGATATGAAGGCAAACAGCGATGCACTGAAAAAAGAAAAAACCATCGCGGAACAAAAGCTAAAACTGACAGTTCAGAATTACTGGTTGTATGGTGCTGTTTTGTTTTCCATAATGGCTGGTATCATTACCTGGTTAGGGTTTAAATATTATCACCGTAAACAGAGTATGAAAATGGAGCTTGCATTGGCTGAGGAGAAAAGAATTGCTGCACAATCTATCATAGATGCAGAAGAACAAGAGCGAAAAAGAATTGCGGCTGATTTGCACGATAACATAGGCGCATACGCCAGTGCCATTTGCGCAGATGTTGAGAAACTTACACTGAACGGTAATGGCAGAAGTGGTGTTTACCTGCAAAACCTGCAGCAGCATTCGCAGGAAATTATGGCTTCGTTACGAGATACCATATGGATATTGCACAAAGAAAACATTACTATTACTGGTATTAGCGACCGCATCAAAAATTATCTTTTTAAACTTCGCCCTTCTTACGAACAAATAAATTTTTCTATAGAAGAAGATATCAGCAACGATATACGCCTAAGCTCCCGCGAAGCGTTTAATATTTTTCGCATTGTACAGGAAGCGTTGCACAATGCCCTAAAGCATAGTAATGCCAGCAAGATTGGTTTGCTGATAGTAAGTAATGGAAGCCTGTTAATAAAAGTAACGGATAATGGCAGGGGTATGGATAATGAAAATAAACAAACCGGCAATGGTTTACAAAACATGCAAACAAGGGCAAAAGAAACAGGTGTGAAAGTATCCATTCATTCATCAGCAGAAACAGGCACTCAAATGGTGTTGACCAACGATACTACAAATTAGGTATTGAGCAGGGATACAAACAAACTACATTGCAGTAGAATTTCAGGCATGAATAAAAAAATAAAAATTGGCCTTACAGATGATAAGGCCGTAAATAGAAGCAGCATTACTGATAAGATTAAACAATTTACAGATCTTGATTGCTGCCTGGTGGCTGTAAATGGAAAAGATTGCCTGGCGAAATTAAAAGGATTGCCTTTGGATAAAATGCCACAGGTTATTTTTATGGATTTTGAAATGCCGGAAATGGATGGCGTGCAAACCATCAGTATTGCAAGGGCTTTGTATCCCTCTATCTATTTTATTGTACTGACAGTTTTCGATGATGATGATAAGATTTTTGAAGCCATAAAAGCAGGGGCACATGGTTACCTGTTAAAAGACGAAAGTGCTGCATCTCTTCATAATGCCATTCTCAATGTTATTGAAGATGGAGGAGCGCCAATGAGTGCGGCTATTGCACGTAAATCGCTTGACATGCTTAGCAAAGCCCATTTGCAACAAATGCCAAAAGCGGTTGACAACAACTTGTTAGACACATTACTGACTGACCGTGAGAGAGAAATTCTGCAACACACTATTAATGGCAGCGATGCCAAACGCATAGCCGAACAACTGGATATTAGTGTACTTACTATCCGTAAGCATATTGCTAATATTTACCAAAAGCTCCACGTCAATAGCAAAGCGCAAATTATAAGCCTGGCGCACAAGAATGGTTGGGTGTAGTTTGAGTGATAAGTTTTAAGTTATAGGTTTTAAGTCCTTTTGCTTTGCACTCTGGCCTTACAACTTTTTTTCGACTTAAAAGGACTTATCACTTAAACCTTACAACTTATTACTTCCCTACAAATTCAGGTACTTATCTTTTGGATATTTCACACTATAACTTACCCTGAATTTTTTCTGTTCCCCCGCAGCGATGTTTAGCTTCCAGGTTAATATGCCCAGGTCTTTATTGTTTACAGCATCGGCGCTTTCAAGCAATTCCACTTCTATGTCTTTATTGGTAGAGAGCGGGTATTGGTCTTTCAATAGCATTTGTACAGCTTCCGGCTTATTGTTCTTCACCGTGATTTCATAAGTAAACGTTTGTTTCTTATTGCTGCCCAGGAATTTTACACTACTGAAATCTTTTACTTTTTCTTTTTTAATAACGATGCGTTTGTCTTTACCCAATGTTAGATTAAGCGTATCCTGCACTGCATGCGGATCAATAGCTGTGCGGCCAATATAAGTACCTTCAAAAATAATATTGGCTTCGCCTGGCAACAGGTTTAATGATTCCCAGTCTGCAATCTCTCCAAGCAGGTACGCATCTTTATCCAGTTTTGGCACAGCATAATATTTGTATAAAGTGTTTACAGCATAGGTTTTTAATGAAACATTTTGTTCTTTGCCATTGCCCGGCACATCATAAGGAATATCTATATCGTAATTGATGTTAAGTTCGTTGTCTTTTACGGTGATATAATCTCCCAGGTCTTCTTTAAGTGTAACAACTACAGCACCACCGCTGGCCCTTGCTCCATATATGCTTGTAGCGTTAGCATCTTTTAATACATCCATGCTTTTTATGTATTTGGGGTCTATGTTCCGGAATTGATCTTCAGAGATGACATCGCCATTTAAAACGTAAACAGGCTTAGCAGTAACACTATTGTTGCCCCTTATTTTTATTTCCTTATCATCTTCGTCTGCTTCATCTTTCTTTTTACCAAAGCCCGTTACCACTACTTCGCTGAAAGCGCTTGTTGATAAACCAGCTACTTTTCCACTAAGCATAGATTGTATAGAGTTGTTATAAAGGGCGTTTTCTAACCTTGCCACCGGGTTGGCAAACTGCAGGAACCAACTGCTAAGCACAGGTGCTGTGCTGTTTTGGTTGGGCATAGAAGTGGCTAGGGTAAGTTTTACCTGTTTCCAATCGATGCCGGTGGTTTGCACCAGTTTTGCTTTGCATAAAAGGCTGATGGGCTTGCTGATATTTTCTACACGTATGTCGTAGTAAGGATTCCAGTATGCCTTAGTAGTTAGATATGAAATGGTGAAGTTGCTGTTGGTGGCAATAGGGCTAAGCACTTGTAATATTAAACGGCCACCCGTTTTAACATTCTTTTGCGACTCTTCCGCAATTTGCTGTTCAATTCTATCAGTTGCTTCTATATAACGGTTTTCTTTTTCCCGGTATTGGGTTAGTTCGTTTTGTATCTCCATTGTTTTGGCTTTATAATAGTCCATCATTTTTGCCAGCTCAGCTACGCTTAAACCGGTTTGTGTGCCACGCAGTTCGCGATTTGCTTTTAGCAGGTCCAGCAGTTCATTATCTGTTTTTATCAGCGTTTGTATTTTATTTTTTTCTGTGGCTATGCTTTGCAATGAATCTTCCAGTTTCTCAATCCGAAGTGATTTGGTAACGGGTTTTAAATAATCAGCAGAGAAGGCTACCGACAAGATAGTAATGCTTTCTGCGGTATGAATTTGTACGCTGTTTATATCTAATGCATTGCTGAGGCCTTCAATAATAAGATCGTTGCTGCCTGATTTTAATGACACTTTCGCATTATGTACCAGTTCTGCCCCAGACCTATAAACAGTTGCCGATTGAAGGGTAGAAGGGAAGCTGTTCTTTTCGTCACCAGCTAAAGCAACATGATGCATGATAACAATAACAGTCATTGATAGTAAAATCTTTTTCATAAAGCTTGACATTTCAAGCTGGATGCAATGGGTTTGCACATTGCATAAAAGTTGGGTGTTTTTTTATTTAAGCTATGAACTTACCAATAGCGCTGACTGATGTAAAAGAGCGATGCTGCAGAGGAGCCGATAGATGAGGAAACTACAATAGTACAAGAGTGCGATTCTGACCTGCGGTACGTGACACGGCGCAACGATGATCTTTCTGTGTTGAAAATCCGAAGCTCAAAAAAATGATGGAGCCTTATTCTATAATATTGAAAGAGAAAAGCAATGTAGTTAGAAATAGCAATGAAAGGCCGCCAAGAAAAATAAAATCTGCTATCTTCTCAAAATAGGCACTTTTGCGGCTAACATTCCTGATGGAGAGGAAAGAAAATATGCAACTGGTCATAAAAAGAATGATGGCAACCACCGTTATTTCATCTATGACAGTTTTTTGGGTTTTGTCAAGCAATTTTAATGAAGTAAGCAGAATAAAACAGATGCCCAACAAGTTTGAAGATGCATTTAAAATATGCGATGATTTATCGTTCTGCTCTTTCACTTTCTATGCTTTTAAAAATAACAATTGGCAAGATTACATTTTTGCCTGATAACAGCGCATTGTGTTATGCAACTGGTTTGTTATTTAAGTTATTATTAGTTCCATTTATCACCATCAACAAGTTGTCTTTGTACGCCCGGTATCTCCATAATTAAATCTGGTCCATAGGCGCTGGCTGGTGTTTGATAGCCTGCTTTGTATTGCCCGGCCAGAATCTTTTGTGCAATCTGCAATACGGTTAATGCAGTAAGCTGATAAGCTTCGGGGCATTGCATTGTGGCAGCTATTGATTTACCTGCTGGGTTGGTAACCCTTGCTCTTATAAGGCTGATGGCTTTATTGCGAACTTCATCATTAGGCCCGGGTGCTTTACTGTTTATATTGCGGGTAATTAATTTATGCACCCATTGTTTTCTTAGCAACCAGTTAAACAGCTTTTGAAATTTTAAGAATATCCATACGCCTTTTCCAATGCCTGTGTAAGTTTCTATGTTAGGTATTCCTGTTGTAAAGTATGCGGTACTATTGTCTCCCCAGGGAATGCTCATTACAAAAAATGAATGATTGGCAGGAGGAAAGCTAACCTGCATGCCGCGTATGCCTACAGGCTCTGCTATTATCTTACCATCTTGTCTTCTTGCGCCTGGCATACCTAGCTTTTGCAATGTGGTAATAGAAGTGCCACGAGATAAGCCGCTTCCAATAATTGTAAAAGCTATCTGTAATAAATGCGCATCCGGCAATTGCTGTTTTAACCACAGGGATAAACAATCTGTTGGCACTACATCAAAACCTGCACCTGGTAATAGCATGATGCCTTTTTCTTTTGCCTGCGCATCATATGCTTGTATCATTTCAAATACTTCCAGGTCTCCGTTTAAATCAATGTAGTGTGTATTAGTAGCCATACATGCGGCTATCATTGGTGCGGCTGTAGTATCGTATGGGCCGGCAGCATGTACTACCAATTGAACACTGCTTAATGCTGATTGCAAGGCTGCACTATCGTCTAAAGATACTACCAGGTAATCCATTTGCAGTTCTTTGGCTAAGGGCGCAATTGTCTGGGCGTTCCTTCCACATAAAATAGGAGTAAGTCCATATTCATGTGCAAAACGGGCAATCAGTTTACCCGAATAACCATTGGCTCCATATAATAGAAAAGTATTTTGCTGCATACTGAAATTTACAAAAGAAAACGGGAACACTCTTCAGCATTCCCGTTCGTAAAAACGTATTCAATCGTTACAAGCTTATTTCACGTTCTTGCTTACAATCTTCGCAAGGTCAAACATAGAAATCTGTGTCTTGCCACCAAACAGCGCTTTCAATTTAGCATCTGCATTGATCATTCTTTTATTTTTCTGATCCTGCAATTTGTTCTTCTTGATGTAGTTCCAGATCTGGCGGATGATTTCTGTTCTTGGTAATGGTTTGCTACCTACTACTTCTGCCAATACAGGAGTTGCTGTTAATGGAGCCATGAAAGCTGCATTAGGTTTACGAGCTGATTTTTTCTTTGCTGCTTTTTTTGCTGCTTTCTTAGGAGCTGCTTTTTTTGCTGCTTTTTTAGGAGCTGCTTTCTTTGCTGCTTTTTTAGGAGCCGCTTTCTTAGCTGCTTTTTTTGCTGCTTTTGCCATTTTAGTTTGAATTTAATTGTTAGTAATGTTGAAGGAATGGGCATACCTCCACTGCTAAAATAGAACAGCTATTCTTATTTACCTAAAAAGTTATTCACAAAAATTATACGACTTGTTAAAAAGCCCTTTTCAGAGGGGAAAAACAGGATGTAAAGGGCATTTTCAGAGGGGAAATGACTCTTTGAAAGCATTTTCCCCTCGTAAAATGGCTTATCCTCCTCTGAAAAAATGGTGATTTGGGTCCTTTCTCCTCGGAAAATGACACTATTATTATAGGGTAACTGACTTATAAATACAACTTAACATTGTCTTGTGGCCTGTTATTGCGTGGTAAAAACCTCCAGGTTTTATTAGTTTCTCCTCTGGAAAATGCATTCATGTCTTATTTATATTGATAGAATTGGGATAGATATGCGGCTGAAAATAATCATTACGCTATACTTGTTAAATACAATGCCGTGGAAATATATCCACGCATTTATATGCTGTACTGGCACAATGATTGCCATCTGTTATCAAAAAGAAATATGATACGCAAATTGAAATCTGGCGAATACAGGATTTATTCCCGAAAGAAAGATCCAAAAACCAATAAGCGCAGAAACCTTGGTACATTTTCTTCTTTGGCCGCCGCTAAAAAGCATGAGGCGGATATTCAATATTTTAAACATCACTAGCATTTGGTGATACTGTAATATTTTTTATAGACCTAAAAACAAAGTATATGAAAAACAAACAAATAGTTATAGGCGTTATAGCTGGTATTGCTGTAGGTACGTTAGCAGGTATTTTATTTTCACCCGATAAAGGTGCTGGTACCAGGAAAAAAATAGCAGGTAAAGTAACTGATTGGGAAGGTGCAGTAAAAGATTGGGTGAGCGATTTATTTAGTAGCAAAAAAAATACTGACACAGATAATGCGTCAAGTGGCATGCGTCTTAATACAATGGGATAATTATAAATGAAAGACCCTGGAATAATGAGTCAGGGTCTTTCATGTTTTTTATAGAGAAACTTTATTTTATTTGTAAGTAATTCTTTTGGTTTTTTGTATTGAAGGCTAATTTAATTTTGAATTAATAGTTTTCTTTTTTTTGTCTGCCTTTTTTGTCTGAACTTATATTCTCCCCCTAATTATCCCTGGCTGTATATTGTTGCTTTTACCAGTAACGCTGATAAAAGGAACCAATTATCCTTATTCAAAAACATTAAAACTGTTATTCTATGCTTCAGGAAAAACTAAAAAGCATTTGCAGGTTTTTTATACCTACTAAGAAAAGTTATAATTCTACTATTGTTGAGACAGGTGCAAAACCAAAAGATCAACAAATAAATATTGTATACAAATCCACTGCTAAGGAAAATGCAATAAATGAAATGGCTGCTGTAGAAAGTGAATGGTGGATTAATTAATTTCTGGATTCTATATTTTCATCTTATATAACCTCAATTAAGCAGGTGTGGTTTTTCATGCCCTAGCTGGAATGCATAACATGCGGCTCTGCAATAAGCGCTTCTATATATTCCAGTGGATGATGGGCAACATATTGGGGGAAATGTGTTTCAATAAAAAGCCTGAAGCGATGAGGCGTTTCTTCCTGTTGCCATTCGTACACAGAAAAAATAGGCAATGCATTATCTGATGATTGCTTTAAAAACTTTATGAAAGGTATATAAGGCGGAGCTTGCTCTGCTGCGGTTTGCAACAGTTTTTCCAGTACAGGAGCCTGTAATGATTGTTCAAGACTGTTTAAGATAAATGAACTGGTATAATTCCGGCCATCGTTTTTTATTAACAGTGAATAAGCAGGCAGGTTTTCTGCATGGAAAAAGTCTACCAGGAATTTTTTAAAGTTTTCATCCAGTTCATTCAAAATATCTTTTGAAAGAAAACCATATTCTTCCCTGATTTGATTAAGTGAAACAACTTCTCTCTCTCTTCCCAGAATGTGTCGCATCAGATCCTCTTCACGATGAATAATATCGTCAACAGAGATTTTTGTTTTGTTATAAATGGCTTCCTGCTGGTATTTGAATTGTTGCACTTGCAGGAAGAAATTACTTTTTACATACAGTGTTCTATTGCCCGCAGTAAGCCTAATCTGCAACGGATAGGTATCTGCTTCAAAGAAGCGGATCTTCTTTTTTACCCGTTCAAACAAAAAGACTTTGTATGTAATGTTGCTTGTTTTGATTGCTGACTGTTTTATTTAAATAAAGCCGGTAGCTGCACTATCACAGACAGCTACCGGGGTTAATTTATTAATCCATTTTATTGCCCATTCTGCGATATCCCGCATAGAAGAACAGCGGGAATACCAGCAACGTAAGCACTGTGGCTGTAATAAGGCCTCCTATCACAACAATTGCCAGTGGTCTTGATGTTTCAGAGCCAATGCCTTTAGATAACGCTGCCGGTAATAAACCAATGGCGGCCATCAATGCAGTCATTACCACAGGCCTTACGCGGCTTGCCACTCCTTCTTTAATGGCTTTTTCCAGTGTATGCGTATTAAACTCGTGCTTTTTAACTTTTTGCAGGTTTTTCTTGAATACAGAAATAAGGATTACACCATTTTGTATACAAATGCCAAACAATGCAATAAAACCTATACCAGCAGAAATACTAAAGTTGGTGCCTGTTATTAATAATGCGGCAATGCCACCAATAATTGCAAAGGGTACATTCATCAGCACCATGCCTGCATCTTTAAGGTCGCCAAACATCATAAACAAGATCAGGAAGATGATAAGTATACTGATGGGTACAACCTGGGTAAGTCTTTTGGTGGCACGTTGCTGGTTTTCAAAATCACCTGCCCATTGCATTTCATAGCCTTTATCCAGTTTCACTTTCTCATCTACTTTTTGCTGTGCTTCGGCAATGGTGCTTCCCATATCGCGACCACGAATAGAAAATTTAACTGCAGAATAACGGCGGTTTTCGTCTCTGAAAATAAGGCTGGGACCTGTGCGGGTTTCAATGGTAGCGATGTTTTTAATGGGCACTTTTGCACCTCTTAAAGTTGGTACCATCAAATTGCTGATTGCTTCGCCATTGTTCCTGTAGTTTTCCAGGTAGCGCAATCTTAGCTGAAACCTTCTTTCTCCTTCATAGATCTGCGTAACGGCTTTACCGCCAATAGCCATTTCAATTACTGCATTGGCATCTGCCGTAGTAACACCATAGAGTGCCATTTTGTTCTGATCCAAATCTATGCGCAGCTCAGGCTGGCCAATATTCTTAATTACACCAAGATCTTCAACACCCTGTATGTTTTTCATGATATCGTATACCTCACCAGCTTTCTTTTCTGTATAGGAAAGTGTATCGCCGTAAATTTTTACGCAAAGTGAACCTTTTACACCAGATACGGCTTCTTCCACATTGTCCATAATGGGCTGAGAAAAGTTAAGGTCAATACCAGGAAAGGCAGACAACTTATCTTTCATTTGTTCTATCAACTCTTCTTTGGTGATGCCGCTCTTCCATTCTTTTTTAGGGTAAATATCTACGTGAAATTCGATATTGTAAAAGCCGGTAGCGTCTGTTCCGTCATTTGGTCGGCCGGTTTGCGACATTACCTGTTTTACCTCGGGATAACTGCGGATAATGCGCCGCATCTTATTGGCAATTTCTTTAGAGTCATCCAAAGACACGCTTAACGGACAGGTAGCCCTGATGTAAATAGCGCCTTCATCCAACTCTGGCAAAAATTCTGAACCTAGGAATTTGAACAGGAACAAACCTACTACCACCAATGCTGCTGCTATTAAAAGTGTTGTTCTTTTAAACCGATACACAGAGCTAAACACCTTCATTACACCATTGGTAATGAATTCAACAAACGGGTTGTGCACTTCTTTTACATTCTTGCGCAATAAAATGCTGCTTAATAATGGGATAAGCGTAAGCGTTAGTATCAATGCGCCAAGCAACGCAAAGCCCAAAGTCCACGCAAGGGGAGAAAACATTTTGCCTTCCACTTTTTCGAAAGAGAAGATGGGCAACAAGCCTGCAATGATGATAAGTTTAGAGAAGAAGATAGCTTTTCCTAACTCACCGCCCGTATTTTTAATAATGCCAAGCTTGGAGAGTTTATTAAACCTTTCCATTCCCATTTCATGAGACTTGGCATCCAACAATACAAATATGCCTTCCACCATTACCACCGCGCCATCTATAATGATACCGAAATCTATCGCCCCCATCGATAGCAAATTAGCAGACATGCCTTTTAAAGTGAGACAGATAAATGCAAATAGCAATGCCAATGGGATTACGATAGCCACTATTACCGTAGTGCGCCAGTCGGCCATAAACAGGAATACAATTACTGTAACAAACACAATACCTTCCAGCATATTGTGCAATACAGTGTGCGTAGCAAAATCAATCAGGTCATTCCTGTTATAAAAAGTATTGATCTTTACATCTGCAGGCAATACTTTTTCATTCAGGTAATTGATTTTATCCTGCACACGTTTAATTACATTGCTGGGGTTTTCTCCTTTGCGCATTACAATAATGCCTTCCACAACGTCATTCTGCAAATCGCGGCCCACCTGGCCTAGTCTTGGCAGGTTAGAATTATTTACTTCTGCTACGTCTTTAACCAGGATTGGAGTACCATTGATATTGTCAACAATGATGTTGTTGATCTCTTCAATGTTGTTCAGCAATCCAATACCCCTAACTACATATGCCTGTGAGTTGTCTACTATTACATCACCACCAACATTAATATTGCTTTTGGCCACTGCATTGTAAACATCCAATGGTGTAATGTCATAA
Source organism: Chitinophagaceae bacterium (assembly GCA_047602295.1). Classification (GTDB taxonomy): domain Bacteria; phylum Bacteroidota; class Bacteroidia; order Chitinophagales; family Chitinophagaceae; genus JACMLD01. The sequence continues at coordinate 2,807,096 of JASGHP010000001.1, forward strand.
GATGCCAGTTTCTGTGGGTTTACTTTTATCTCAAAAGTTTTCACTTCACCACCAAAACTCACTACATCGCCAACGCCGGGTATGCCCAGGAACTGCCTTTCTATCACCCAATCCTGCAGGGTTTTCAGTTCTCTGGCGGTTTTAGTGCTGCTCTGTAAAGTATAGCGGAATATCTCACCAGTGGGACCGGTAGGCGGTTGCACATCGGGGTCTGCACCATCTGGTAGTGTCACATCGCGCAGCATATTATTTACCTGCTGACGTGCAAAGGCATCATCTACATCGTCTTCAAAAATTACTTTTACTACGGAAAGACCGAATACCGTTGTAGAACGAACAGAAGTTCTTTTCTGCACCGGGTTCATGGCCAGCTCTACCGGGATGGTTACATATTTCTCAACTTCTTCGGCACTGCGTCCGGGCCATTGCGTAATAATGGTAATCTGTGTATTGGTTACATCCGGAAATGCTTCAATAGGAATGTTCCTGAAGGCAAGGATGCCCCATATGATGAGAATAAGCGTGGTGAAAAAAATAAACAGCTTATTCTTTAATGAAAAGGAAATTATTTTCTTTATGAACTTGTTCATGCGGGAAGTTTGAACTATTTGGAATTAAGTGCCTCATACAAGAATACCTGTGAATTGGTAACTACCAGTTCACCCTGGGTAAGTCCTGTAATAAAAGAAAGATCGCCAATGCGTTTCTGCACTTGTATTGGTTTTATAGAAAGCTGTTTGTCTTTCTTTACTACCACATACTGTTTGCTATTGTCCATTACAACGGCTTTGGATGGAATGGCAAGCATTCTGCCTTCAGATTTTCCTTTTACGTTGATGGTAGCAAACATTTCCGGCTTTAGTTCATTGTGTGCATTGTTCATGCTGATGCGCACTTTCATGGTGCGTGATGCAGGATCCAGCACATCATACACTTTGTCTATCTTACCGATATAATTTTTTTCAGGCGCAGACAAAGTATTTACAACTACATTATCGCCCAGTTTTATTTTGTTGATGTCAGATTCGTAAACATTTGCAATCACCCATACATTAGAAAGGTCTGCTACAGTAAATAAACTGTTGCTGTTGTCTTGCCTTACTTCAGAATTATTAGTAATTGTTTTTTCTATAACCGTACCGCTGATGGGTGCAGTAAGAACGAATGTTGCATTTGTGCCGCCAGTAATCGCAGAAACCTGTTTTGCACGGTTTAATTCAGAGCTGGCTTTATTGAATTCCAGTTTTGCGCTGGTAAGATCTCGTTCAGTAGCCAGATTACTTTTATAAAGGTCTTCAGTAGACTCCAGGTTTTTCTTGGCAATATCTACATTGGATTGGGCCAGCGACATATCATTTGCCACGCCAGCTACTTCGGTACTTTGCAAAACAGCAAGTGTTTGCCCTTTCTTTACTTCATCGCCCAACTCTACAGAAAGCGATTTTATTTTACCGCTCACCAATGCATATACTTTAGCTTGTTTGCTTTCATTGGGAATTACTTTTCCGTTTAGTTTAACCGATTCAGCAATATCTTCTATAGCTACTGTTGCTGTTTCTGCATGTGCAATAACACTGTCAGGAACAGGGTTGTCATTTTTTTCTACAACTACGGTGTGTTCGCCGCAAGAGGCCAACATAACAAAGGCCAGCAAGAGGGGTAGATAAATCTTTTCAGCGTTCATATATCTGTGTTTGTATAGGTTAGTTATTATTGAATGATGGGTTTGCCTACAGAAAAATTAAGTGCTTCAATAGCCTGCATGCGGTCGTTTTGCAGTTGGTTTAGTTGCAGCACGTTGTCTTTATAGGATTCTACAAAATCTGTAAAATCAATCAGGCTGATATTTCTCTTTAGAAAATTTTCAGTAACGCCATCCATTAAGCGCTGAAATTGCGATCTGAAACCTGGATCAAAAGATTGCAGCATCTTATGTGTAGTGAGCATTTTAACATAAGCTTTCTGAACATCATTCTCTACAGTTTGCTTCTGCAATTCCAGTTGCGTCTTGCTTTGGTCTATGCTTATTTTAGCTGCTTTTATATTTCCCTGGTTGCGGTTAAAGAAAGGAAGATCGATGGCTGCGTTTAAAAAAGAAGCGTTGTTGATATAGCTGCCGCGTTTATCAAACTCAGCACCCAATGTAAGATCCGGTACACGCAATGCTTTTTGCAAAGAATAATTCTGCTGGCTGTATGCAAGTGCATTGTTGGCCAGTTTTAAATCATAGCGATTGGCATAAGCGCTGTCAACCAGTGTTTGCAAATTGTACTTGTCTGTGTAAACCGCAAGAGAAGCGCTATCAGCTTCCGGCATAAACCAGGTTTTATTGTCTTGCAACAATAATTGCAATTCAGCTTCTGTATCCGTCAATTGATTTTTTAAACCTGTTTGCTCAGCTTTCAAACCATATAAAAGAGATTTTATGCGCACGGCATCTTTTAAAGTAACCACACCTTTTGCCTGCAGGTCTGCATAGGCATTGTTAAGATTTTCAAGTGTGTTGATTTGCGCAGTATAAGCATTTACAGAATTTTGGAGAAAGTAAATGTTGTAGAAATCGCCACGCAATGTAAAACGCAATGTGCGCATTAGGTCAAAAAAACTATTTTCTGCCTGCTGCGTTCCTATCTCTGCCAGTTTAATTTGCTTGTTGCGCTTGCCTGCCAGTATTATCATTTGCTGTACACTAATACCGTACTGACCGGTAGAGCTGCTTACATCAAATATTTTTTTCTGATCCTGGTTGTACAAAGCAGACGATAACTGTATAGACGGATTATTGTACAACCTTGCCTGTATTACATTGGCTTTGGCAATATCAATGTTATACTTTTCCGCAAGCAGTTGCAGGTTTTTTTCAATAAACTGCTTTTCTGCTTTGTCAATGGTGATGCGTGTAGTGTCCTGCGCATAACTGGAAATCGAGTAGAAGAGGGCAACACAGCTAAGCACACATCTTATTCGCATAAGAGGTTTGTAGTTCATTTCAGGTGATTTATAATAAAAGTAATATTAAAACGCGGCCTGGCACTGCTTTATGCAATGAGGCAATATCGCTAAATAAAAAAGAGGGAATTTTCGTTGCCTTATTATGCTCTTGGTGGAGGCAACAATATCTCTAATGTAACCCGTGTGATTTTTTCTTCCGGGCAATGAGAGAATTTATTTTTTATGGCAGCAACTACCGGTTTATTTCTTACCGGTGTAAAATCAATTTCATAATAATAATCCACCATTTTCACCAAATGAAAATACTGGCCCTGGTCATTGTCTTCATCTTCAGGATTTGTCTGATGGTTATCCAGTATATTTTCCTCCACGTATTCTATTACGGTGTTGATATCATCTTCCTGCTGTCCTTGTGCATTGTACACATCTACTTCCGCAACCTGGGGCAAAAACATAGATCCATTTATGTGAACCAGCATTACAAGGAATATGAGAAATTTTCTGCCCATGAAGGATGCAAATATAATTGCTAATTTTTTGGTGTTGGTTATCTGCGTGTTAAGGGTAAGCAAATGGTTTTACCCGGCAATAACCCAATTATTTTCAGCAAATCTAAACGGGTTGGGGCAATATTTATTTTGTTAACGGTGCCGATAACAAATCATAAACAAATAAGCCTTATTGATTACGTTTAGACCTATAAGGTTTATATATGGGTTTAGCCTTAAGAGATTTTTGAACATGATGAGACTGCAATAAAAAACCGCTTCATATGAAGCGGTTTAGTGTATGATTGATTTTCATTTCTCTTATTCAATCTTGGTAATCTTCAAAATATTGGTAGGCAGGTGAAGGTGTACAGGTGTACTACCTGTATTGATTACAGTATCACCTGATTTTATAAACCCGCGTTCTTTCAATATTTCAATCTGGTCTTCTATGATGTCATCAAGACTGTCTTCTTCTGCATAATAAAAAGCACGTACGCCCCAGCTAAGGCTAAGTTGGTTGATAAGGCTTCTTTCTTTACTAAAAATATGTAATGATGCTTTAGGGCGATAGCTGCTTAAAATAAACGCCGTATAGCCGCTTTGCGTCATACCAATTATGGCATCAGCATTTACATCTCTTGCAATCTTACATGCGTTGTAGCAAATAGCATCGCTTAGGAAAGAAGGGGAGTGCTGCTGTGGTTTCAAATCATCTTCGCGGTTGTAACGGTATTCTGTGTTCTCTACTTCCATGATGATTTTGCGCATGGTTTCCACCACCAGTGAAGGATGGTTTCCTGCTGCAGTTTCGCCACTAAGCATTACAGCATCCGCACCTTCCAACACAGCGTTTGCCACGTCAGTAATTTCGCTACGGTTTGGCTTGGTACGTTCCATCATGCTTTCCATCATCTGCGTAGCCACAATAACGGGTTTACCTCTGTGCAGGCATTTGCGAATCAGCTGGCGTTGAATTAACGGAATTTGTTCTACCGGAAGTTCTACACCCAAATCGCCACGTGCCACCATGATGGCATCACTTTCCACAATAATATCGCGGATGTTTACCAGCGCTTCGGGCTTTTCTATTTTAGCAATGATCTTGGTTTTGCTCTTTTTCTCATCCAGTTTGCTGCGCAATATAACAATGTCTTTTACGCTGCGTACAAATGAAAGTGCAACCCAATCCAGTTTTTGTTCTATTATAAATTCAAGGTCTGCCAGGTCTTTATCTGTTAATGCAGGCAATGATATTTTGGTGTCTGGAAGGTTGATGCCTTTTTTAGAAGAGAGAACACCGCCCAATACCACTTCTACTTTTACATCATTGTTCTTGGCAATGTCTACCACTTTTACTTCCAGCTTGCCGTCGTCAATAAGAATGGTGTTGCCAACTTTTACATCTTCGTGCAGGTTGGGGTAAGAAACATAGATTCTTTCTTTGTTGCCTACAAGTTTTTCATTTGTAAATGTGAGGATATCGCCTGGTACTACCGGCAATGCATTGTTTTCAATTTCTCCCACACGCAATTTGGGGCCTTGCAAATCTCCCAGTATAGCAATATTGAAAGGATTTGTTTTGTTGATGGCACGAATGCTTTCAATAATCTTTAGTTTGTCTTCGTGAGAGCCGTGAGAAAAATTAAGGCGGAATACGTTTACACCGGCTTTTACCAGGTCAAGAAGCTTATCGTATGTATCGCATGCAGGACCAACAGTGGCAACAATCTTTGTTCTGTGAAAGCTGTGTTCTATACCTGCCTGTTTATCCATGGCCTGATGCAGGTATTTAGAAAGGTGTTTTGACATTTTCTTTTGTATGGGTTAATAAGATAGTTATTGTGATTAAAATAGTAGTTTCAAAAACGGGTAACAGTTTACATGTACTATTAACTCGCCAGTATTTTTACAATTCTCATCCACTGATCGCTAATTCTTTGTTTTGCTTTTACAGCTTTTTCCAACGGGGTATAAAGAATCTTATTGTTCATGATGCCCACCATTACGTTGTAGCGTCCTTCCATTAAAGATTCTACAGCATGATAACCCATTCGGCTGGCAATAAGCCTGTCAAGGCAACTGGGTGAGCCACCACGTTGAATATGTCCCAAAATGCAAACCCTTACATCTGCATTGGGCAAACGATCTTTTACCACTTTGCTTACTTCTTCTGCGCCGCCAAAGCCATCGCCTTCTGCCACAACAATCATGTTCACCAGTTTTTTGCGCTTTTCTTTTTCCAGCAACGATTCCACCACCAGTTCTATATCTGTTTTGCGCTCGGGAATAAGAATGTGTTCTGCACCGGTGGCAATACCACTGTGCAGTGCAATATAGCCCGCATCACGGCCCATTACTTCAATAATGAAAAGACGGTCGTGTGCATCCGCCGTATCACGGATTTTGTCAATAGCTTCTACTGCAGTATTTACAGCAGTATCAAAGCCTATTGTAAAGTCTGTACCAGCAATATCTTTATCAATGGTGCCAGGTAAACCTATGCAGGGAATGTCAAAATCCTGGCTGAACTTAAGTGCTCCTTTAAATGAGCCATCGCCACCGATTATAACCAATGCGTTGATGCCTCTTTTCTTAAGGTTGTTGTATGCTTTCTGGCGACCTTCCAGCTCAAAAAATTCTTTGCAACGGGCAGTTTTTAGGATAGTACCGCCTCTTTGAATGATATTGGCAACTGAACGTGATTCCATTTTTACAATATCATCTTCTATCATACCACTGTAACCCCTCGTAATACCGTACATGTCAATTCCGTGATAAAGTCCTGTGCGTACAACAGCCCTTATGGCCGCATTCATACCCGGGGAATCGCCCCCTGAAGTAAGTACGCCGATACTGGTGATTTTTCTAGGTTCGCTCATTTAATTTAAAACAGTCGGTTTTTGTTTAAAAAAAATTAAACATATGGCAGCAATTCTTCAATTTTTTCTATTGAAAGCCTAAGCTAAGTCTCAAAAGTAAGGATTTGATCCCATACAGCAAGGTTAAGCCAGCGCATTAATTATTTCGTAAAATTGTACAATAAAACCAGCTAACATGCGAAGCAGCCTCGTCCTATTGATCACTGTTGCAATAACAGTGAATATTCATGCCCAGTCATTGCATTATCCCGCTGCAAGAAAGACTGACACAGTTGATAATTATTTCGGCACAAAAATACCAGACCCTTACCGCTGGCTGGAAGATGATAACAGCGATTCTACCAAAGCATGGGTGCAGGCAGAAAATAAAGTCACTTTCGGTTACCTGGAAAAAATTCCTTTTCGTGATCAATTTAAAAAACGCTTGTTGGCGCTGAATAATTACGCTAAATACTCTGCTCCGTTCAAAAAAGGCAAGTACTACTATTTCTATAAAAATGATGGATTGCAAAACCAGTCTGTATTGTACAGGCAGGAAGGTTTAAATGGCAAGCCCGAAGTTATCATTGATCCCAACAAACTATCAGAAGATGGCACTACATCGCTTTCCGGATTTACTTTATCTAAAGATGGCCGTTATGCAGTTGTTGGTATTTCTAAAGCCGGTAGCGATTGGGAAACCTATTATGTACGCGATATGCTTACAGGCAAAAACCTGCCGGAAGAATTGGATTGGGTAAAAGTGTCTGGTGCCGCCTGGCAGGGCAATGGTTTTTACTATAGCCGTTACCCCGCACCGGTAGGTGGTAAAGCATTGTCTGGTAAAAATGAAAACCACCTGGTATATTATCACACCGTTGGCAAACCGCAAAGCGATGATAAACTGATATACCAGGATTCAACCCACCCGTTGCGGTTTAATTTTGTAAACACTACAGAAGATGAAAGATACGCGGTGCTTTTTATTAGCGATCCTACCACCGGCGCACAAGGCAACGCACTTTTTTATGCCGACAACCAGTCTGCTGATAAAAAATTTATTCCTATTATAAAAGAAGCGGGTAAGTATAGCTATTATATAGTAGATAATATTGGCGACAAATTTCTGCTGCAAACAAACGACAGTGCACCTAATAGCAAAATCATTTTGTACGATACCAAAAAGCCAGGGCTTGCCAATTGCAAACTTATTGTACCGGAAAAAACAGAGCCATTGCAAGGTGGTTCTACCGGTGGTGGCAAACTTTTTCTTAGCTATTTAAAAGATGTTACTTCAAGATTGTATGTGTGCAATCTGGATGGCAGCAATACCAAAGAAATTGCCTTGCCTTCATTAGGAACTGCGGGTAGCCCTTCGGGTGAGAAAACAGACCAGGAAGTATTTTATACCTTCACTTCTTTTACATTTCCGCCATCTATTTACAAGTATGATATTGCCACAGGGAAAACAAGCTTATTCCGCCAGCCGGAGCTTGAATTTAAACCGGCAGATTTTGAAACCAAACAGGTTTTTTACAATAGTAAAGATGGAACAAAAGTGCCCATGTTTATACTGTATAAAAAAGGCGTGCAGTTAAATGGCAGCAATCCCACACTTATTTATGGTTATGGTGGATTCAACATCAGCGTTCAGCCTACATTCAGCGCCAGCCGCATTGCTTTTTTAGAGCAGGGAGGTGTATATGCTTTGTGCAACCTGCGTGGTGGGGCAGAGTATGGAGAGAAATGGCATGAAGGCGGAAGGCGGTTCAACAAACAAAATGTATTTGATGATTTTATTGCGGGTGCAGAATATCTCATCAACAATAAATATACTTCTGCGGCAAAGCTGGCTGCACAAGGTGGTTCAAATGGTGGGTTATTGATTGGTGCAGTTATTAACCAGCGACCGGAATTGTTTAAAGTAGCTTTTCCGCAGGTAGGTGTGATGGATATGTTGCGTTTTCAAAAATTTACCATTGGCTGGAATTGGATGGATGAATATGGTAGCAGTGCGAATGAAGAAGATTTTAAAAACCTGGTTAAGTTTTCACCACTGCATAATATCAACGGTTCATTGAATTATCCTGCTGTTATGGTAACCACTGCCGACCACGACGACAGGGTGGTGCCTGCACATTCGTTTAAATATGCTGCAACGCTGCAGGATAAATACAAGGGGAATAATCCGGTACTGATTCGGATAGAAACCAATTCGGGCCACGGTGCCAGCAATATTACAAAAGCGCTGGAGCTTAACAGTGATATTTATGCATTCATGTTTCACAATATGGGCATAACGCCATCGTTTGTCAATAAAACACTTAAAGAAAGCGAACCCAAAAAAGCATTTTGATATTTTTGCAATAAAGCCCAAGAGGCTGTTTTGCTTATAATTTTATGATTAAAAAAGTTTTGGTCACAGGCTCCAATGGATTTTTGGGACAATACCTCGTGCAGCATTTATTGGAAAAAGGATATGATGTAGTAGCAGTAGGCAGGGGAGAAAACCGCTTGCCTTTTGTGGATGCGGACAACTTCAAATATTACAATGCCGATATTACTGACGATCTTTTATTGAACGATATATTTGAAACAGAAACCCCGCATACCATTGTACATGCAGCAGCCATGGCACAGGTAGATGAATGCCAGCAGCAACAGGAAGCATGTGAAGCAGTGAATGTACGTGCAACGGCACAATTGCTTTTGAGTGCAGAAGCTTTCAGCAAGCACTTTATTTTTATTTCTACAGATTTTATTTTCGACGGCGAGAAAGGCAATTATGCAGAAGAAGATGCCACCAATCCCATAAGCTGGTATGGTTTTACCAAAGTGCAGGCAGAAAGCATTGTAGAAACCAGCGAAATACCTTTTGCTATCGTACGTACTTGCCTGGTTTATGGAAATGCGCTTAAGGGTGCACGTAATAATATTATCAGTTGGGTGAAAGACAGTCTTACTGCAGGCAAACAAATTAAAGTGGTGAGCGACCAATGGCGTACGCCCACTTATGTAGAAGACCTGGTGAAAGGCATCCTCCTTGTCATAGAAAAAAATGCCACCGGCGCTTATCATATCTCCGGCAAGGATACACTAACACCTTATGATATGGCCATGCAAACGGCTCAATATTGCGGCCTCAATAGCAACCTGATAGAAAAAGTGGATGCTTCCGTTTTTACACAACCCGCCAAACGACCGCCTAAAACGGGATTTGATATTAGCAAAGCAAGAAAGGAATTAGGATATGAGCCAATCAGTTTTAAAGAAGGGTTGGAGAAGATGTTGGGAATGCATTAAAAGATATGATCGTTTATCAAAATGATTTTTATTAACGTAGCTTAGAGCATACAACCAACATTATGCGCTACAAAGTTTTCGTTTCATTCATTATTGCAATTTTTTCTATCGCTAGTTTATCAGCCCAGGACAGTGCCAAAACAATTTTTCTCTGGCCAAATGGAGCTCCTGGTTTTGAAAGCAAAAAAAGTATTCCTGAAACTGCACAGGATTGGTGGGTGAGAAGCATTCACAATCCTTCAATAGTAGTCTATCCTGCACCTGCTGCCATTGCAACTGGTGTATCTGTCGTTGTTTGTCCTGGTGGTGGTTTTCGCAGCCTGGTATTTAATGCAGAAGGAAAAGATGCGGCAACTTATTTAAATAGCTTGGGCATCACTGCTTTTGTTTTAAAGTATCGTTTGTTTCGTGCAGATTCCATGTACTATACTGAAGAGCAACCCAAGCAGGATGTTTTTCGTGCAATGCGTTTGGTACGCAGTCGCGCCAAAGAATTTAATATAGATACTGCAAAAATTGGCGTGATGGGTTTCTCGGCAGGTGGCGAAGTTTCAGGTTGGGTAGCGTATCATTTCCAGGAAAGCCATGCTCCTAAACCGGATGCAATTGATGCTTTATCAGCAAGGCCGGCATTCCAGGTATTGATTTATCCGGGTCCATTAGCAGTGCCAGATGCCGTTAGCCCCACAGCTCCAAAAACATTTTTATTGGTTTCAAACGATGATGAATGTTGTTCTGAGCCCGTGCTTAAACTATTGCAGATGCACCGAAAAGCAAAGGTGCCGGTAGAAGCACATGTGTATACAGTAGGTAATCACGGTTTCAATATGGGCAAACGATCTACATTCAATAGTTTGAAGACCTGGCCAGATAGACTGACCGATTGGTTTAAAGACACGGGGATTATTCCGGGTGCAAGCAAATAGTACTGAGTATACAGTATTTAGTATTAAGACTTGCGGACAGGATCAGCCTGGTTTACTTTTTTATTAAATTATAATTAATTGCGGGCAGGATTGGTTTTCTGTTGCAACTTGCATGCCTCTTATAATTCTAAAAATATCGGCATCCGGTTGCATAAATCAGAAACAATGAAAAAGAATACACTGTTAGTTTTTGCACTCCTTCTAAACATATTCGCATTTGCGCAAAAAGTTCAGCATGTTATCATAATGACAGTGGATGGTTTCAGACCCGACTTCTACCTGGACACTGCCTGGCATGCAGACAATATACGTTCACTCATGAGCAATGGCGCACATACATTGGGGCAAAACAGTGTATTCCCGTCCATGACTTATCCTTCTCACACTACTATTGTTACAGGCGTGCAGCCATCTGTTCACGGCGTTTATTTCAATGCCATGTTTGAGCCTAATGGCCCAACGGGAAAAATGTATTGGAACGATAGCTCTATTAAAGTACCAACGCTGTGGAAAGCAGCACAGGATAAAGGCATGAAGACGGCTTCATTGTTTTGGCCGGTTTCCGCAGATGCACCAGTCTTTTACAACATACCCGATATTGGCAGCATGGGAGAAGCTGTTCGTGAAAAATACAGCAGGCCTGAAGGCTTTATTGCTACCGTAAAGAAAGAAGTTTTTGATGGCGCTGATAAAATTGAATATGGTCGCGATGTAAATGTGGGAAAGATTGCAGCGTATGTGATTCAAAAAGATCAACCCAACTTTATGACCATTCACTTTTTTTCTGTAGACCACGCTGAGCATACAGTGGGCAGGGAAGGAGAGATGGTGAAAGAAGCAGTTGCTGGTGCAGATAGTGCCGTGGGTATTGTAGTGGCTGCTGTAAAAGCCGCGGGTATCTGGGATAACACGGTGATTATTGTAACCGGTGACCACGGATTTGTAACGGTGAAGAATAATATCAACCCCAATGTTTGGCTGGCCAATGCCGGTTTAATGAATGATGTAAAGCATGATGATTGGAAAGCGCAATTTTTTACTGTGGGAGGTTCTGCATGGCTTTACCTGAAAGATAAGAATGACGCAAATACACTGGCGAAAGTGAAAGAAATTCTGGCTGCATTGCCGGAAGAAGAGAAGAAATTGTTCCGCATTATAGACAGAAAAAAACTGGATGCTATTGGTGCCAACCCCGAAGTAGCATTCGCATTAAGCGGAGAGAATAATACTTCTTTTGGCAATGCATTCACAGAAAAAGCCATCAAGCCCGGTAAAGGCGGTACACATGGGTATTTCCCGGATTTTCATGAAATACAAACCGGCTTTGTAGCTGCTGGTCCTGGTATAAAAAAAGGTGCTGTTATACCGGTAATGAACGAACGGGACATAGCACCAACCGTTGCCAAACTATTGAATATCTCTTTTCCTTCGGCTGTTGGTAAGGTACCGGCTGGATTATTGGAGAAATAATGTTCGATGTCTGATGTCTGATTTGAAAATGTCTGATTTGCGGAAGGAACAGGCCATAATTCATAGCTAATAGTTCATGATTGGAAGCTAAGGCTAGAAGCTTGTAGCTAGTAGCTCGTTGCCTTCTTCTCCATCGAAGCAAATGCATTTATCACATTTGTCACATTCGCCACATTTTCACATTTCTCTTTTCATCCATACTTTTGCGGTTAAATTACTATCGTTTTGAGTGCACCGGTTTTTTTGCTGACACCGCCTTTTACGCAATTGAATACGCCTTACCCGGCAACGGCATATTTAAAAGGCTTTCTCAATACAAAAAATATTAGGTCTTTCCAGGCAGACTTGGGTATTGAAGTAACATTGGCCTTATTCAGCAAAAATGGTTTGCAGCGTTTATTTGATCAGGTACAGGTTGCAGCAACATTTTCTGAAAATACTTCCCGCATTTATGCATTGCGCAATGAGTATATCAATACCATTGATGATGTTATTTTATTTCTGCAAGGCAAAAATCCTACACTGGCGCACCTGATTGCCAAACGTGGCTTTTTACCAGAAGCTTCCAGGTTTCAACAAGCAGATGATTTAAACTGGGCTTTTGGTAGTATGGGCAAGCAGGACATGGCCAAGCATTTGGCGACCATGTACCTGGAAGATCTTTCTGATTTCATAAAAGAAATAGTGGATGAACATTTTGGATTCAGTCGCTATGCCGAGAAACTGGGCCGTTCTGCCAGCAGCTTTGATGATTTATATGAAAGTTTGCAACAGCCCGCAACTTATATAGATAGTCTTTTGATACAATTGCTGCAAAAACACGTTGAAGAGGTGAAGCCTTTAATGGTAGCGATATCTGTTCCATTCCCTGGCAATTTATACAGCGCTTTCCGTTGCGCACAATGGATAAAACAACATCACCCTTCTATAAAAACTGTAATGGGCGGAGGTTTTGCCAATACGGAATTGCGTTCTTTGTCAGACCCCCGCGTGTTTGCGTTTTTTGATTTTATAACGCTTGATGATGGTGAAGCACCGATTGAAAATTTATATAAGCATATTGCAGGCGATGCCGCTGTCACAGAATTGAAACGAACTTTTTTGTTGCAGGATGATAAGATTGCGTATATAAACAATGCTGCAATAAAAGACTATCGCCAGGGCGAAGTGGGTACACCCGATTACAGTGATTTTTTGCTAAGCGATTATATCTCTGCAATAGAAGTAGTAAACCCCATGCATAGTTTGTGGAGCGATGGCCGATGGAATAAACTAACGATGGCGCATGGTTGCTATTGGGGCAAATGCACATTCTGCGATATTTCTCTCGATTATATAAAATTGTATGAACCGGTTGCCGCCAGCCAGCTTTGCGACAGGATGGAAACCATTATAGCACAAACCGGTCAAAACGGGTTTCATTTTGTAGATGAAGCAGCACCTCCTGCATTGATGCGTGCATTGGCATTGGAGATTATTCGCAGAAAACTGGTAGTAAGCTGGTGGACAAACATTCGGTTTGAAAAAAGTTTCACGAGAGATCTTTGTTTACTATTAAAAGCTTCTGGCTGCATTGCAGTTTCCGGCGGATTGGAAGTAGCATCTGATCGTTTGTTGCAGTTGATTCAAAAAGGTATTACGGTAGCACAGGTTGCCCGTGTAAACAGGCATTTTACGGAAGCGGGCATTATGGTGCATGCATACCTGATGTATGGTTTTCCAACGCAAACTGCACAAGAAACCATTGATTCTTTAGAGATGATAAGGCAAATGTTTAAAGCAGGTATCCTTCAATCTGCTTTCTGGCACCAGTTTACCATGACAGCACACAGTCCTGTAGGTTTAGAGCCTGAAAAATTTGGAGTAAAAAAACAACACGAGCTGGTGGGCAGTTTTGCCAATAACGATATAGAGCACATAAATCCAACAGGTGCAGATCATCCGATGTATGCTTATGGTCTAAAAAAATCATTGCATAATTACATGCACAACTTATGCATAGACGATCCGCTGCAACGATGGTTCGATTTTAAAACTCCCAAAACAAAAATTGCTCCTGATTATATCATTAAAGCATTAAGTGATGATGAGTTGCTGGTTTTTAAGCCCGAAGCAAAAATTGTGTGGCTGGGTACAATTCCTTCTATAGAATATTTCACTCAATCCAAAGGCGGGCAGCAAAGAGAAATGGCCACATTGAGTTTTGTTGGAAAAAAAGAAACACAGAAAATACAACTGCCCGCGGCATCGGGAAAATGGCTGGCAACAGAATTAGAGCGGTTATGTAATGGCAACGCAACTGTTACCCTGCAACAATTAAAGACATCTTATGAAGCAGCAGGACTGGAAGATTTTGAATTGTTCTGGGATAATAAACCGATGAATCAAATGCACAAGCATGGGTTATTGCGCCTCTAGAAGTTTTAAGTTGTAGGTTATAAGTTTTAAGTCCTTTTGCTTTGTATCATTCTCTTACAACTTAACACTTAAAACTTAAAACTTATCACTTACAACTTCCTTTCTACTTCGTGATGCTTGTCCTCTGATAAAGCCCTTTCAATTCTTCTGTCTGGTATAAACCACAAGGCAGCTACAAGAACATAGCAGGCAAAACCAATCCAGGGATTAATTAATGCCATTCCCATACCAATGACATAGAATGCTAATGACACAAAGCCTTTTGTATAAGAGCCGAGTGCTTTTGTAAAGGCAGAATTTTTACCATGCAGTAAGCTTAACTTGTAGGCGAGAATAATATAGGCCACACCTGTCATCAGCATTATAAACCCATATAAAATAACTGGCCCGGTAGCAAAATGATTTTCACCCATCCAGCCTGTAACAAATGGGATTAATGACAACCAGAACAATAAAAATACATTGGCCCACAACACGGCACCGTTTACTTTTGAAGCCGCATGCAATAAATGATGGTGATTGTTCCAGTAAATACCTACGTAAATAAAACTTAAAACATAGCTGATAAAAACAGGTAACAAAGGTTTTAATGAAGCCAGCGTATCTCCATGCGGCACTTTCATTTCCAACACCATGATGGTAATAATAATGGCAATAACGCCATCGCTAAATGCTTCCAGTCTTCCTTTACCCATAAAGTATATGAATTTCGAACGCCAAATTAAGTAAAAATTGAAAAGTCAAAAATCAAAATGAGAAACCAATGGCTGAATTCAAAAGCTTTCTTCTGCACTTCTGTATTTTAACTTTTGAACTTTGACTTTTTACTTTTAAGCCATTTTCACATTTCTCACATTTACCACATTTTCACATTCTCTCTTGCTTTATTTTTGTGCAAACAATTAATCAATGGCCTATAGCTCGCTGGAAGCATGTTTACTGGATTTGGAGAAGAACGGGCAATTGGTTCGTATAAAAGAAGAGGTAGATCCTTACCTGGAATTAGCGGCCATACATTTGCGTGTGCATGAAGCAGGTGGTCCGGCTTTATTATTTGAAAACGTAAAAGGCAGCCGGTTCAGGGCGGCTTCTAATATATTCGGCACATTAGACAGAAGCCGTTTTATTTTCAGGCATACCCTGGCAAAAGTGCAACAGCTTATACAATTAAAGAATGATCCCATAAAAGCGGTTAAGCATCCGCTTAAACATTTGGATGCTGCATTGGCAGGCATCAAAGCATTTCCGCTTAAAAATCCTGCCAGCAAACCTGTGATGGCGCAGGAAATAAAACTGTCAGAAATCCCTCAAGTGCACCACTGGCCAAAAGATGGCGGTGCGTTTGTAACGTTACCACAAGTATATTCAGAAGACATAGATCAGCCGGGCATTATGCACGCCAACCTGGGTATGTATCGCATTCAGTTATCGGGCAACGAATACATTCCAAATGAAGAAGCGGGCCTTCATTACCAATTGCACCGTGGTATAGGCGTGCATCAATCAAAAGCCAATGCAAAAAATCAGCCTTTAAAAGTGAGCGTATTTGCTGGTGGCCCTCCTGCACATAGCGTAGCGGCTGTTATGCCCTTGCCCGAAGGATTAAGCGAGATGAGTTTTGCGGGTGTGTTGGGCGGCAGGCGTTTTCGTTATTGTTACCAGGATGGCTATTGCATCAGTACGGAAGCTGATTTTGTAATTACGGGCGAAGTGCGTCCGGGTGATAATAAACCGGAAGGTCCATTTGGTGATCATTTGGGTTATTATAGTTTAACACATCCGTTTCCGGTAATGAAGGTGCATAAGGTGTATGCAAAACAAAATGCTATCTGGCCTTTTACAGTAGTAGGTCGTCCGCCGCAGGAAGATACCAGCTTTGGCCAATTGATACATGAAATAGCGGGGGATGCATTGCAGGAAGAAATCCCTGGTCTGAAAGAAGTGCATGCTGTAGATGCTGCCGGCGTTCACCCATTGCTGTTAGCTATTGGCAGTGAACGATACACGCCGTATATGCCAACGCAGCAGCCGGCAGAGCTGCTTACCATTGCTAATCATATCCTGGGCACAGGACAATTAAGCCTTGCCAAATTTTTATTCATCACTGCCAGTGAAGATCGCAAGCTGGATACACACGATATTCAGTCTTATTTTGAGTATATACTGGAGCGAATTAACCTTGAAAGGGATATTCATTTCTATACCAATACAACCATTGATACGCTTGATTATTCAGGTGAATCATTAAACAGTGGCAGTAAAGTTGTACTAGCTGCTTATGGTCCTGTGTTGAGAAAACTGTCAACGGAAATTCCTGCTCCGTTAAAAGATATTCCCAGTGTGCAGGCTATGCAAATGATAATGCCCGGGGTTTTGGCGTTGCAACTAAAACCTTTTGTGAATGCTGATGCAACAATGGGGGAGGTAAAAATGTTAGATGAATTGCTGGCATCACAAACAACAGCGTTGCAGCAATTGCCTTTTATAGTTCTTTGCGATGATGCAGGCTTTGTGGCTGCTAACCTTAAAAACTTTTTATGGGTTTGCTTCACCCGCTGCAATCCGTCGCATGATATGCATGGCATTGGCAGTTTTACAAAAAACAAGCATTGGGGATGCCGCGGGCCGTTAATATTTGATGCCCGTATTAAGCAGCACCATGCACCTGTTTTGGAAAAAGATGTTGCCACAGAAAATAAAATAAATAAGTTGTTTGAGAAAGGTGGAAGTTTGTTTGGGCAGGGGGCAGTTGATTAGTAATTTGGAATTGGTAATTGGTAATTTGGAATTGGGGCGAATTAGATTCCGCGGGTCTTGATACTAAATACTGAGTACTAAATACTCTTTAAAGAAAAATGTGCATGAAAAAAATATCATTGTTTGTGTTAATGCTGGCAACATTTGCTGGTGCAGTAGCGCAGAAAGCTTCTAAGAAAAACAATAAAGAAAGCTTTAAGCCTTTAGAGAATACACTTTTGTGGGAAATAAGCGGCAATCATTTATCTACTCCTTCCTATTTGTTTGGCACTATGCACCTGCTTTGTGCAGAAGACGCACAGTTAAGCGATTCTTTGCGCTTTGCTATTGAAGAAGCCCGCCAGATTTATTTTGAAATAGACCTGGACAATATGATGGAAACCCTTGGTGCCATTCGCTACATGAATATGAGCAATAATACCAAGCTGAGCGATTTGCTTACAGAAGAAGAGTATGACAGGGTGAAATCTTATTTCAGGAAAAACAAAACCATGCTGCCGTTTAGCATGATGGAAAGAATGAAACCCTATTTCATTACTTCTGTTATTGAAGAAAGCAAATTTCCCTGTGCAGAAAAAGGTGGTATGGAGCAGGCAATTATGGCCGAAGCAAAAAAAGATAGAAAGCCGATCAGTGGACTGGAAACAGTTCAGTTCCAGGCAAGCGTATTTGACAGCATTCCTTATAAACGCCAGGCAAAGGATTTATTAAAAATGATTGACAGCGCCGATGTACAAAGTGATACTGCTGACAAACAATTGGTAGAAGTATATCGCTCGCAAGACCTGAATAAGATGCAGGAGTTAACCGCTGACGAAGAAGGCATGAGCGATTTTATTGATTTACTTTTATACACACGCAACGCTAATTGGGTAAAGAAAATGCCAGCTATCATGCGGGATGCGCAAACCCTGTTTGCAGTAGGAGCGGGCCATCTTGGCGGTGAAAAAGGCGTTATAAACCTGCTGCGAAAAGCCGGTTTTACGGTAAGGCCAATGAAACACCGGCCAGGCATAGAAATGCTTACAAATTAGTTTTGGGTAAGAGCGTATTCAATCCTTCTTTCTCAAACAATATTCTTCCCAATTTTAAATCAGACCAGCCTTCTTTTAGTTTATAATTAAATGCAGGAATATTGTCTTTCAATTCGCAATCTATATACCAGGTAGAAACTTTGTTATCCCTAATCACATCTATATCCTTTAATTGGTGCAGGTGAGTAGAAATAAAAAACAGTGACTGCGGAAAATGAATCAATCCCCTGATGGTGGCGGTACTTATTTCCTGCGCATCTTCTATATTGGTGCCTCTGAACAGTTCATCAAAAACAGCAAAACAACGTTTGCCTTCTTTGGCTTGCTCCACTACATTTTTCAGGGTGATTACTTCCGTCATAAAATGGCTGTAGCCGCTAACAATGCTATCTGTTAGGTTGATGGCTACAGAAATACATTGAAAGAAAGGCATGGATACACTTGCTGCAGGAACTGCTAAGCCTGTATGCCCAAGGTAAACGCAAAGGCTAACCGCTTTTAAAAAAGTAGATTTGCCAGACATATTTGGGCCGGTTAAAAGAATAAGGTTGCGATTAGCCTGCAAATCGTTTTTAACCGGTTTTTTTAACAATGGATGGAACAGTCCTTCAATGGAAAAGCCTGCCTCTTGAAATTTAGGAAATACAAAATTGTTTTTTCCAATGCCATTGCTAACCGATAAATAAGCTTCAAACCTAAACCAGCGTTCCCAGAATGCAGGCGTTTCTCCTTTATTGATTTTTTCTGTAATGATGCGCATCAGGTCCGCAATATGCCGCACCCTGAATTTTTGCCTGCGGATAAGCGCATTGTAATGATCCAGTTTAAAATCTTCAAAGTATTGGTTGACGGCTTTCAGTTCTTGCTGGTAAGCGGGCGGAAATGCCTGCAGGTCAAGCTTGCTTAAATGAGTGCTGTAAAGTTTATGAAAGAGCAACACCATTTGTATCAGCTTGCCTCTTTTCTGCTGTCTTTTTTTCTCTGAAAAAGTAAGCTGCCAGCGCAGTTTGCCAATGGAAAAAGAGCCTACAGAAAAAGTATCCAGAAAGTCTTGCAGCTCTGCCAGGTTGAAGCGGGAATAAGAATATTCTTTGAAAGCGTCTTTATTTGCCAGGAAGCCTTTCAGGATGTCTTGTCTTTGCACAATTGCGTCCACTGATTCCAGGGGCTGCAGCAAGATATCTTTTACAATTTTACCGGAAGAAAAATTAAAAGTGAAATCAAACAGTGGCAGTATTTCGTCTTCCAGCTTTAAGTCTTGTGTATTGTTCATGTGCAGTGCTTTGAGTGATGACAAGCCATAGCGAAAGGTTAACTTTTTTTACTGTTTAATTGTTTGTAAAAAACAAGAAAGCTGCCAGTAAAAACAACAACGCCCAATATGGAAAGATAAGACCAGTTAAAACGATGCGTTTTATAGGCGATTAACTGTCCATAGATTACCAATAACAAAGAAATAGCCCAGATAATTTTGGTGCGTTTGCTGGCAAACTGCCAGAAGCGGATGGTTTTGCTGAGTATGTTGGCGAATATCACTACGGCCAGCCCGGCATCGCAAAACATGCGAAGTATGCCTGGTTTTAGAATAAAGAGGCAAGCCAGGAACACAATGACCAGCAAAGCGGTAATTTTTTCGAAAAAAGTATTTTCTACAGGCATGTAAAGTAATTAGGGGCTAAATATACGTGAAGAAGCTGTGAGCTAAGAGCTTTGAGCTGCGAGCAGTAAGCGTTAAAGACATGAAGATAGCGGAGCAGCCTGCAGTCGCCCAGTGATATACCGTACAAGTGAGTGACACAACGATGATGCCACAAGGTCCAATGCTTGTGCCAGAAAAAAACAAATCATAAATTATCATAAAAATCATAAACATCTGCGTTCTATTGCGTCTCAAGCGAATTTCCACATTTATCACATTTGCACATTTATCACATTGGTATTTCATCGTGCCAAATATTATTTTTCACCACTTGCCAACGTGAAATCAAGCTATTTCCACACAGTCTGTGTATAACTTTTATACGGATTGAAGTTTGTGTATAACCGGTGAACAATTAACACCCCACATCCCTTCTAACCGGCCTTTTTGTTTGACGCAAAAAAATATATTTGCCCGTTCTACTTAAAACTTTTCACTGTGAGATTAAAGAGTTTAGAAATTAAGGGATTTAAAAGCTTTGCCGACAAGACTGTATTGAATTTTGACACTGGCATTACCGGCGTTATTGGCCCCAATGGCTGCGGTAAGAGCAATATTATTGATAGCATTCGTTGGGTAATTGGAGAACAGAAAATCAGCCACCTGCGCAGTGAAAACCTGGACAGCCTGGTGTTTAATGGTTCTAAAACCCGCAGTGCATCTGGCCTTGCAGAAGTGAGCCTTACGTTTGAAAACACCCGCAACCTGTTGCCAACTGAGTTTAATACGGTAACGGTTACACGAAAATTTTATAAAAGCGGCGAGAGTGAATATCGCCTCAATGATGTACAATGCCGTTTGAAGGATATCCAAAACCTGTTTATGGATACCGGCGTTAGTACAGACAGCTATGCTATTATTGAGCTGGGCATGGTGGATGAAATCATCAAAGACAAAGAAAATAGCCGCCGCCGCATGCTTGAGCAAGCTGCAGGTATTACTATTTATAAAACCCGTAAAAAGGAAGCCAAGCAAAAACTGGATGCTACGGAGCAGGATATTGCCCGTATAGAAGATTTGCTGTTTGAAATCAACAACCAGTTGAAAAGCCTGGAAAACCAGGCTAAGAAAGCAGAGAAATACCACGAGATTAAGAAAGAATACCGTGAGCATAGTATTGAGTTGGCCAAGGCTTCACTAGAAGGGTTTAACAGCACTTACCGTGAGTTGAATGAGCAATCTGAAAACGAAACCAACAAAAAAGTTCAGTTAGAAGCTGCTATTGCAACTGCTGAAGCTGGTCTTGAACAGGAGCGTGTAGATTTTATTGAAAGGGAACGTGCTTTGCAAAGCATGCAGCATGAGTTTAATGATTTGCTGCAGGTATTGCGCACCAAAGAAAATGAAAAGAACCTGGCTAGTCAGCGTTTGAATTTTTTACAGGAACGCTTGGGCAGCCTGGAAGCTTTTTTAAATAAGAGCGAAGGCCAGTTGAAGGGTTTGGAAGAAAGCATTGTGTTTACAGAGCAACAAGGCATTGAAGAGCAGGGCAAGCTGGAAACACTGCAACAGCAATTGGAAGACTTAAAAACGAGCGTTGAAGACAAACGTAAAGTTTTTGATGAGAAAAGAACCAATGTAGACAGTCTGCGCAGTGAAAACCTTACCATACAGCGTAACCAGTTTGAGGCTGAGAAAAAAGTTGCGGTAGCAGATACCTCTATCCAAAACCTGCAACGCACCATTGACCAGATTGAAGAAGAAAGGGAGGTGCGCAGCAGCCAATTGAAACAACTGGAAGAAGAGCACCGTTTGAAAGAAGAAGAACTGGAAGCACGCAAACGCGATTTGCAACAGCTGCAAGACCACCAGGAAAGAACCAAAGAACAGATTTTACAAACGCAAGCTGAAGTAGAAGCGCTTCGTCAGCAACTGGCAGATGAGAACAGGAAGCTTGATAGTCGCAGAAACGAGCATGACTTGTTGAAGAGCCTGATTGATTCTATGGAAGGCTATCCTGAAAGTGTAAAATTCCTTCATAATAATAGCGGTTGGAACCACACTGCACCTATTCTTTCTGATATCATTTATGTAAAAGAAGAATACCGTGCTGCTGTAGAAAATGTATTGGAGCCATACCTGAACTATTACGTGGTAAACAACCTGGAAGAAGGTTTGCAGGCCGTTCATTTATTGGACGATAATAAAAAAGGTAAAGCCAATTTCTTTTTGCTGGATAAACTTACCAGCGAAGCGCAAAGCTTCCAGGGACACCAGGTGCCAGAAAGCATTCCGGCAATGGATGTAATTGAAGTGGATGAAAAATACCGCAGCCTTGCCAATTATTTATTGAGCAATGTATTTATAGCAGAGAATGAAACTGCGCTGGCAAACAGCAATGGTTCTGTGGTGTTAGAGAAAACCGGTAAATATGTAAAAGGAAAATTCTCGCTAACCGGTGGTAGTGTTGGTTTGTTTGAAGGAAAGAAAATCGGTCGTGCTAAAAACCTGGAAAAACTGGCAGAAGAAATAGCAGCACAGGAAGTGATTGTAAACAACCTGAAAGCGGATATCCAGTTTAAGCACAATGAAGTAATTGGCTTCAATGAGCAATTGAAAGAAACAGCTATCAAACAAGCGCAGGAAGACATCAGCCGCCTTACCAATTTTGTTTTTTCATTGGAGAATAAAACAGAAAACCTGCATGCATTGCAAGGCACATCTCAAAACAGGGTAGAAGAATTGCAATTGACTTTGGAAGAAACAATGGGTGGCGTAGAAGGCGTGCGTAACGAATGGATGCAATTGGTAAATACGCTGAATGAGTTAAGGGATAAGTTGAAATCGAGCGAAGATGAATACAAAATTGTTGAATCGGCTTACAATGAAGTAATGGCTGGGTACAACGATTTCAATTTGCAGGTAACACGTCAGCATAGCAAAATAAATGCGTTGAAGCAGGAGCTGGAGTTTAAAAACAACCAGCTGATTGATTTGCGTTCACAAGTGGAAGCAAACGCCTCTCAGCAAAAACAAACGCTGGAGAACATTGCAGAAAGCAGTGAAGCATTGGAAACAGCAGAGCAGGGACATATAGATTTGCTGCGCAAAAAAGAAGCAGAAGAAACAAGTTTGAATGAAGCAGACCAGGCTTATTACAACCTGCGCAATAAATTGAACGAAAAGGAAAGTGAACTGCGTCATACGGTAAAAGACAAAGAGCAGGCAGAGCATTTGCTTACAGAAATAAAAGACAAGCTGAATGAACTGAAACTGCAATTGGCAGGTATGAAAGAGCGCCTGCAGGTAGAGTTTCGCATCAACCTGGATGATATTATAGATCAGCCAAGATTGACAGAAACGCCAGTAGAAGAATTGCAGGAGAAGAGTGATCGCATGAAGAAGCGATTGGAAAACCTGGGCGAAGTAAACCCAACGGCCATTGAAGCATTCCAGGAAATGAAAAAGCGTTATGATTTCATCCTGGAACAAAAGAATGACTTGGTAACTGCTAAAGATAGCCTGATGCAAACCATACAGGAAGTGGAAGCAACCGCTAACCAGGCATTTCTTGATACATTCAACCAGGTGCGTGAGAATTTCCAGAAAGTATTTAAAGCGCTGTTTACAGAAGATGATACGGCAGATATGGTATTGGAGAACCCGGAGAACCTGGCAGAAACCAGTATTGATATTGTTGCAAAACCAAAAGGCAAACGTCCATCATCTATCAGCCAGTTGAGTGGTGGAGAAAAAACATTAACTGCAACAGCTTTGTTGTTCGCCATCTATTTAATTAAGCCAGCACCTTTCTGTATCCTGGATGAGGTGGACGCTCCATTGGATGATGCCAACGTAGGCAAGTTTACCAATATGATCCGTCGCTTTAGCCAGGAAAGCCAGTTTATTATTGTAACGCACAACAAGCAAACCATGGGTGCTGTAGATGTTATCTATGGCGTAACCATGCAAGAGCCTGGTGTAAGTAAATTGGTGCCGGTGGATTTTAGAAGTTTGAGCAACTAAGAATGTTGTAAGTTTTAAGTGATAAGTTTTAAGTTGGCAACAGACTTTAGGCATGAGTGAAGTCCGCGATAACTTGTAGCTAATAGCTTGTAGCTTTTAAAACTACTTCGCAAATTTACAGGCGGTTAATCGTTAATCTACTATTGGGTTGGGTTACTCATAAACGTAATTTTGAATTCTTGTAAGGTTGTTATTCTTGTTAATATTAGCAAGATTGGTGCTGGTCACGGGAAACTATGACCGGCATTTTTATTTGTATGAATTTTTTCGGGTATGGTTGATTGTTAGAGACGTCTTTTAAAACAACTATTGCTTTTAGAATTCCACAGGCTTTCGTTGCTACCAGCTCGCAAGAAACTGAATCTTTCCTTTTTGGAAGAAATCCTGCCTTTGAGCGCAATCTCCTTTTTCTGCCGCTCTTTCTTTATATTTACTGAAACCGCTACTGCTTTTAATGAAGAGCTCTCTATGGCGCCTGGCGCTACCCTTTATTGTTTTGCAGGTGATTGTCACTGTTGGCATCATCGGCTATATGGTCATTGAAAGATTCACCTTTGTAGAAGCGGTGTATATGACCACCATCACTATTACAACAGCGGGCTTTACAGAGATA
Source organism: Chitinophagaceae bacterium (assembly GCA_047602295.1). Classification (GTDB taxonomy): domain Bacteria; phylum Bacteroidota; class Bacteroidia; order Chitinophagales; family Chitinophagaceae; genus JACMLD01. The sequence continues at coordinate 2,831,583 of JASGHP010000001.1, forward strand.
CATACACTTAGCCCGGCAGGCCGCATGTTTACTGTTTTGATGCTTATCACCAGTTGGGGTTCTTTCGCTTTTGCGCTTACCCGCATTACCCAATACATTGTGAGCGGGGAAATCAATAAATTTTTTAAATACCGGAGGCTTATGAATACCATCGATAAAATGAGTGGCCACGTAATAGTTTGCGGTTATGGCCGTAATGGCAGGCAGGCTGCACATACACTGAAAGTGCACGGAGAGCCGTTTGTGGTGATAGAAAGAGATGCGGATTTAATAGAAGCAAACCTGGCGGAGCATCCTGAATTAATTTACCTGCAGGGAGATGGCACTGATGACGATATTTTGCGCAGGGCTGGCATCCACCGCGCAAAGGCGCTGATATCTGCTTTGCCAACTGATGCTGATAATGTGTTTATAGTGCTATCTGCAAGATCAATGAACAGCAGCATGCAAATCATCAGCAGGGCTGCTAATGGTAATTCCATTGCAAAACTTAAAAAAGCGGGAGCAGACAGTGTAATTATGCCGGATCGCATTGGTGGCACACATATGGCCACATTGGTATCAAAGCCGGATGTAATTGAATTTATTGATTACCTGTCTGGAGAAGAAGGGGAGAGCATCAATATGGAATCGGTGCCCTGGCTGCAATTGCCGGATGAGATAAAAGACAAAACACTTAAGGAGATTATGAACTGGAAAGTTACCGGTGTCAATTGCATCGGAATAAAAAGCAAAGACGGAAAGTTTGTTATCAACCCACCCGATGATATTATTATTGAAGAAGGAATGAAAGTGATTGTGCTGGGTACAAGAGCGCAGATAGAAGAAATGAAGGGGAACATTAAATAGCTATAAGTTAAAAGCTGCAAGCTGCAAGTATAAAACTCGCGGCTTGCAGCTTGTGGCTAGAAGCTGATAGCTAATAGCTAGAAATTATTTTACTATCTCCAACAACTCTACATCAAATATTAAAGTAGAGCCAGGAGTGATTTTTGGACCAGCAGCATTATCGCCATAAGCAAGGCTTGATGGCAAGAACAATCTCCATTTGCTGCCAACAGGCATCAACTGTAATGCTTCTACCCAACCTTGTATAACACCGGTTACTGGAAAATCAACTGGCTCACCACGATCAACAGAACTGTCAAACACAGTACCGTCAATCAATGTACCATGATAATGACATTTTACTTTATCACTTGGCGTTGGTTTAGGACCAGTACCTTCTTTTAAAATAAGATATTGCAATCCGCTTGCAGTAGTTACTACACCTGGTTTTGTTTTATTGGCAGCAAGAAATGCCTCACCTGCTTTGTGATTGGCTTCAATAATTGGACCATTGGCTTTACGGCTTGCTTCCATTTTCTCCATTTGTTTTTTCTGCATAAAATTATTTACGCAGGCACTCATTTGTTCTTCAGTCAACAATGTTTTACCGGTTTTGGTATCATTGATGGCGCGGTTCAACATGGCAGTGTTGATATCAGTAATGCCTTGTTGTTTATAAAAGCTGGCCAGGCTCATACCAATAGAATAACTCAGCGAATCATTTTGAGATTTAAACACAGGTGCAGCCGTTCCGCCTCCTGTTTTAGCAACTGGTTTTTTTACAGTTTTTGTTTGGGCAGCAACTGCTGATACCATGCAAACTGCTACAATGCCCGTAAGTAGTTTTTTCATGAAAATTTAATTTGGCGCGAAATTATCGTTTTTTTTAACAAAAGCTTCCTCTTAACGCTTTAGTAGTAAACTTATTCTGTTTTACCTTGCCAATTATGAATCAATTTAACACTGTTGTAGAAGTTAGATGGTCAGACCTGGATCCCAATTTTCACCTGCGTCATTCCGTTTATTATGATTATGGTGCATATTGCCGTATTCAGTTCCTGGCCAGTCATCAGATCACGGCACAATTTATGCTCCAGCAGCACTTCGGCCCTATTCTTTTTAGAGAAGAATGTGTATTTAAAAAGGAGATAAACTTGTCTGACAAGGTAACCATCAACCTGCAGCTATTGAAAGCAAGAAAAGATGGGAGCCGATGGACAATGCAACACCAGATTTTTAAGAACGATGAAATACTGGCTGCCGTTCTTACGTTAGATGGTGCCTGGATAGATACCATTAAAAGGAAACTAATAGTTCCCCCGGTAGAAGTTCAACAAACATTTCTGGAAGGCCCGAAAGCAGATGCCTTTGAATGGATAAACTAAAGATTTATTAAAGTACCTGTTTAAAATAAAATTTAATGATAAAAATTAAATACACTATGAAAAGAGTTTTGGTGACTGGCTTAATGTTCTCTGTAGCTGTTAGCGTGTTTGCACAGGATTCAACAAAAAAGAAAAGTTCATTATTTGGTAAAGTATCCAGCGCAGTTAGTTCTGTAACCGGAGGTTCTGGCACTTCTCTTAGTTCTGATGAAATTGCGAAAGGGTTGAAAGAAGCATTGAGTGTTGGCGCAAAAAACAGTGCAGATAAGCTTTCCGCCGCGGATGGTTTTTTCAAAGACGCGGCTGTAAAAGTTTTGATGCCACCTGAAGCACAAAAAGTAGAAAAGACATTGCGTAGCATTGGCGCCGGCAAACTGGTGGACGACGCTATTTTAAGTTTTAACCGTGCTGCAGAAGACGCTTCTAAATCTGCTGCTCCTATTTTTGTAGACGCTGTTAAAAACATGAGCATATCTGATGCGTTGGGTATATTGAAAGGTGCAGACACAGCGGCTACTGCTTATCTGCGCAAAGCAACCACTACTAATTTGACAAATGCATTTAAGCCCGTTATTGATGCTTCACTGAAAAAAGTAGACGCAACAAAATATTGGTCACTTGTAGTAGATAAATACAATAGCCTGCCTACAACTTTCAATAAAGTAAATTCAGACCTGCCTTCTTATGTAACACAAAAGGCTTTGAATGGTATCTTCTTTTATGTAGCAGATGAAGAGAAAAAAATTCGTACCAACCCTGCAGCAAGGGTAAGCGATATCCTGAAAAAAGTATTTGCTAAATAGTAACACAAGCATAATAGTATTGAAAGCCCCTCTCATGAAGGGGCTTTTTTTATGTCTAAACCATGATTAATAGGATTATGGGATTACCATGATCTTTTAGCGCAGTTATCGGATAAGAGATTTCGAGATTGTAAGGCATTTTCACATTTCTCACATTCATCACATTTCCACATTTTCTTCATCTATTTTGCGTTCTTCTGCGCATTTCAGATTTTTGCTAACCCATTATGCTTAACACGGCTGTTTCTACCTATAAGAATGCTTATTCCGGTCTTTCGCGGCAAACCTGGCTGTTGTCTATGGTAATGCTGATTAATCGCAGCGGCACTATGGTGGTTCCTTTTATGAGCCTTTATCTTACTACTCGTATGGGTTATAGTATTGGCAAGGCAGGATTTGTGTACGGATTATTTGGGGCAGGAGCATTCGCAGGCGCATGGGTAGGGGGTAAGTTGACAGACAGGATAGGCTTTTACCCGGTTCAGCTTATTACGCTCACGGGTGGCGGCTTATTTTTTTTCCTGCTGGGGCAAATGAAAAGCTTCCCGGCTATTTGCGTAGTATCTTTTTTACTCAGCTTTGTTAATGAAGCTTTTCGCCCATCTAACTCTACTGCTATAGCATTTTACAGCAAAGAGGAAAATCGAACGCGTTCTTATTCTCTCAACCGGCTTGCTATAAATCTTGGATGGGCAGTTGGCAGCGCAATAGGAGGTATTATTGCCAAATACAATTATGCTTTGCTTTTCTGGGTAGACGGCATAACCAATATTGGTGCGGCTTTATTAATGCTAGCTTTTGTAAAACCGGTTAACTATAAACCAACGCATCATAAAACCACGGCTGTAAATACTAAACAATCTGTACTGCACGACAACGTGTACATGTGGTTTATTGTTTTAGCTACTTTGTTTGCAGCTTGTTTTTTTCAATTGTTTACAAACCTTTCTGTTCATTACAAACTCAACCTGCATTTCTCTGAACCTTTCATTGGTTCGTTGATGGCCACTAATGGTTTAATCATTGTAGTTATTGAAATGATCCTGGTATTTAAGCTGGAAGGCAGAAGAAAGAATACCGTTTATATTATATCGGGCACTTTGATGATGGCATTTGCTTACCTGCTGCTCAATACGTTTACTATTACAGCCCTCGTAGCATTTGTAATTATAATCATCATCACATTTGCGGAGATGTTTGCTATGCCGTTTATGAACAGTTATTGGATTGGCCGCAGCAAACCCCATAACCGCGGACAATATGCTGCCATGTACACAATGGGTTGGTCGGCTGCGCAAACTTTTGGCCCCATGGGTGGTGCGCAGGTGGCAGAAAGGCTGGGCTTTAACTGGCTATGGTGGATGATATTTGCGCTGTCGTTATTAACTGCTTTTGGTTTCTTTCGTTTGCAGCTTTATACCGGCAAAAAAGAAATAGAAATCAGTGAAACAGATAAAACCGGCGACGAATTAGTAGCTGCAACAGAAGAACCGTTTATTTAGTTATTTGGACACGCTGGCATTTAAATACGGGTATTTATGTATGCCGGCTCAGCCTTGCAGATGCCGCATTTTCGTTGTATTTTGCCTGCCTCTATGAAAACGTTGTTGGATTCAGTATTTTATAAGTTCTTATGTAAAAAGGCTAGCTTATTGCTACTGACGTTTTTATTCCTTTCTTTTAGCATAAACGCACAACTCTCTCGTACGCACAGAAAAGAAAATTTCGATGTACACAGGTTTCAAACAGAAACCATTCAGATTGCTGATGCAGCACTCATGTTGCCTTTAAAAAATATGCAGGGTATTACCGTTGTTGATGCCAGGGCTGATACTGCTGTTGTTGGGTTTATACAAAAGAAAACAATCGATCCAATTTTAGGTGCTTTAAATAACGCTGCGGTCAACCAGACTGAACAAAAAATAAACAGAACGCCCACTTTTATAACGCTTAACGAAGGGTTGCAATTGGAAGTTGCCCGGTATTTTAAAAGAACGATTGGATTTCCGCACAAAGAAAATTTACCTGGCATTTTAATGGTGATCAAGAAGCTATGGATGTCAGATGAATTAAATCTTGACGGAGCTGTTACGAGTGGCAACGGCAGGTTTGCCGGACCTGGCGCCATAGATGTATGGACAAGCGGCGTGGATGTAAGAATTGAGTTTTATTTAAAAGATCAGGAAAGTTATTATCCTCTGTACAGGTATGATAGCGTTGTTACAAAAGCTGTAACTGTATCTGAGTATGCGAATGAATTTATTGAACTTGCTCTTTGGTTGTCTATACAAAAGTTGAAACAAATGGACAGCAAAATTGAAGCAATAAAAGGCAGGCACAAATTTAGCTGGCAAGAAATAGCGCAGCACAATAAGGATTGTTTTAACATGCCTGCTTTAACTGATACGGTTTTAAGAAAGGGCGTATATATGACATTTGAAGAATTCAAAAACAACAACCCTTCTCAAACAAGTTTTGAAATAAGAAAAGATAAATTGATTGATGTGATATACATCAAACAAAATGACGGGTCGGATTATGCGCCAAGAGAGGTATGGGGATATTGCGACGGTGAAAATGCGTATATTAAATCTGCCAATAACTTTTTTGTGTTGCAGCGGTCTGCAAATGCGTTTTACATATTTGGCGCTAAAAGTATAAAAAGGACTGAGCATTCGAATTCAGGTACTCCAGGTTATTTTGATAATAGTACAACTGCAATGGTGCCTTACCATTATAACACCTCAAAAACGCAAATACAATTGGAGCCTTTTCAGTTAGACTGGAGCAATGGCAAACTTTACTAATTGCAGTAAGCTGGCGTCTAAGCTTAATTATTCAATTCACTTAATTCAAGCCATTTCATTTCTTTTTCATCCAGCAATTGAGATACTTCGCCAATACGATTGGAAAGTTTTTGTAATTCTTCAAATGGAACAGTACCACTATTTAATTGCTCGGTAACAGTTTCTTTTTCTTTTGTAAGCGCTGCAATTTCTTTTTCCAGCAATTCAAATTCACGTTTTTCTTTAAAAGAGAGTTGCCTTTTTGCCGGAGCTGGTGTTGTTGGAGCAACAGGTTGAAGTATCTTTTCAGGCTTGCTGTCAGACATTTGCGTGCCTGCGTCTGTAAGTTTATCATTGTCTTTCAACGCCAGCCTGTATTGAGAATAATTGCCCGGGAAATCACGAATATCTCCGTCTCCCTGGAAAACAAATAAATGATCTACCAGCCTGTCCATAAAGTAACGGTCGTGCGATACAATGATGATGCAACCCTGGTAATCGCTTAAAAAGTTTTCAAGCACGCCCAATGTTTGCAAGTCAAGATCGTTGGTAGGCTCATCCAGTATTAGAAAATTAGGATTTTGAAAAAGTATAGAAAGCAGGTGCAATCTTCTTTTTTCGCCACCGCTTAGTTTAGAAATATACGTGTATTGCTGATCGGGAGAGAATAAAAACAATTGCAGGAATTGAGAAGCGCTTAACGAACTTCCATCTGCCAGTGGAAAATTCTCGGCAATGTCTTTTACAAATTCAATCACCCGTTTGTCTTCTTTAATTACTAACCCCTGTTGAGAATAATTGCCAAACACAACCGTATCGCCAATATTTATTTTGCCACTGTCGGGCTGTTCTATGCCTTGCAGTATGTTTAAGAAGGTGGATTTTCCAGCCCCGTTTTTACCTACAACGCCAATGCGATCTCCTTTTTTAAAAGTATAATCGAAGCCTCTCAATATTATTTTGCTGCCATAACTTTTATAAACTTTTTTTAGCTCAGCAACTTTGCCGCCAAGTCTTGTCATTTTTACCTGCAATTGCACTCTCTCATCTTCAATCTTTTGCTTGGCTTTAGCTTCTACTTCGTAAAAATTATCCTGCCGGCTTTTGCTTTTGGTGGTGCGTGCTTTTGGTTGCTTGCGCATCCATTCCAGTTCTTTGCGATAAAGGTTCCTGGCTTTATCTATGCTGGCTGCATCACTTTCTATGCGTGCAGCTTTTTTCTCCATGAAATTTTCGTAATCGCCTTTATAGGTGTAAAGGTTCTCACCATCTATCTCCAGTATTTCATTGCAAACAGCATCCAGGAAATAACGGTCGTGCGTAACCATCAGCAAGGTTACTTTTTCCTGATTGAGGTAATGTTCCAGCCATTCCACCATTTCCACATCCAGGTGATTGGTAGGTTCATCCATTATCAACAACACATGCTTGTGTTCAAAGCCTATATCAATTAATGTTTTTGCAAGTGCTACTCTCTTGCGCTGGCCACCACTTAACGTGCCTGCTAACTGATTTAAATGATGAATGTTCAGCTTGCCCAGTATCTGTTTTACTTTGGTATCAAAATCCCAGGCATTCAATTCATCCAGCAAAACGATGGCTTCTCCAATACGGTCTGCGTCTTCTGCATCGCTGGCAGCTTCGTATTCTTTAATAGCATTTATTACCGGGTGATTGTGATGAAAAATATTATCAAGAATGGATTTAGTCTCCAGGAAACGAGGGTCCTGTTCAAACAACGCTACGGTTACATCTTTGTGAATCCATACCTTGCCGCTATCTGCTGTTTCTGCGCCTGAAATTATTTTTAGCAGTGTTGACTTGCCACTGCCATTTTTTGCTACCAATGCTATCTTATCGCCTTCTTCTATATGGAAAGAAATATTTTTGAACAATGGCTTGATGCCATAACTCTTGCTGAGACCTTCTACAGAAACATAATGCATGCGGCAAATATACAGCTAATAAGGGAGGAAAATAGCTGATTGGAAGTGTTCAATAAAGCTGCTGGTGTAATGCTGGCTCCAGAAAATTTCACCTGCTGAAGCGGTAAATAAACCAGCAAATAATCAACGTAGCAATTATCACGATGAGCAACTGGTATTTTTGCCACAATCCTTTTTGCTGCTGCTGACGGATGAAGTTTTGGATACTGTTTATTGTTTCTTCTTGAGTGCCTGCAATTCGCATTAATAAATCTGCAATGGGCGGAACATACCTGAAAGGCAGCAACGACATACAAGGTAAAAGATGATCTATGATTTTTTTATTGGTATTACTGCTGGCCGTTTGTTGCAGGATACCGATATTTTGTTCGCTGAGTAATTGCCGGATATGATAGCTCAGGCTGTCATAGTCAATGGCACCACTGTTTTTTGCAAGCATGTATTGATGAAGGCGGGCACACTCTGCCAGTATTGCGCCTGCATCCATTGGTTCTTGTTTGTATTCTTTATGCAGGCTACGACTGTACCAGCGTTTATAATTGTATTCTTCTCTTTTTTCAGGATCAGACAACACTTCGTATGCTTCCTGTATCTCTTTAAATTTTGCCTCGGCAATTGCGTTGTTAGGGTTTTTATCGGGGTGATATTGAAGTGCAAGTTGGCGAAATGATTTCTTTATTTGCAAGGGTGTTGCTACCGGCGGTACGGAGAGTGTGGTATAATAATCTTTTAATTGCATTCGCAAAGTCAAAAATATAAAAATAAAAACACAATCAGGCTGACAGTATACAGTCTCGCAGTATCCATAAAAGTTTTTGAATTTTGAGTTTTAACTTTTTACTTGTTGATTTATATTTGAGTAACTTTTTACGTACCTTTTTTCAAATAACCCTCAGTTTGATTAGACAGAAAAGCATTCCAACAGTTGTTTTCAGCGTTTTTTGTTGTTGCCATTTTGCAGTGGCGCAACAAAAAAAATATGCTCCAATGAAAGCTGAGCCAGTGAAGCCCAAACCTGCGCCTGTTAATGTTCCTCCGGTTTCTACTCATTATTTTAATGATCATGACAGCAGTTATTACCAGTCTTTTGAGCGTTACATTACTGCCAGGGTTTATTTTTCAAAAAAGTTTGCCAGCGTAGAATTAGAAAGGGCAAATAAAGCAGCTCGTTTCAGGTATATCCCCAATACAGATCTTACTATGGGAGTTGGCGTTACTTATCAATCTATCTCTGTAAACCTGGGTTATGGTTTTGGTTTTTTAAATCCCGAAAATGAAAAAGGGAAGACTAAATACCTGGATTTGCAATCGCATATTTATGGGCGTCGCTGGACGGTAGATTTGCTGGGGCAGTTTTACAAAGGCTATTACCTGGCCACACAGGGTTTGGCAGCAAGCAATCCTTCGGCTTATTATATACGGCCCGATCTGCACACAAGATTGTTCGGTTTGTCGGCCTATCACGTCTTCAACAGCGATCGGTTTTCTTACCGTGCAGCCATGATTCAGAATGAGAAGCAAAAAAAATCAGCGGGGTCTTTATTGATGGGTGCTGATATTTACTACGGTACTATTAAAGCAGATAGCTCGCTGGTGCCAACAATACTTTCAGAAAACTATACACAGAAAAATTTGCGCCGGCTGGATTATTTAAAGATAGGTCCCGGAATAGGTTATGCATATACGGTAGTAATTAACCAGGATTTCTTCGTGATGGGTTCTCTTAGCGGCAACCTCAGCTTTGATTATAGCAAACAAAAAGGTATAGAAGGGCAAACAGATAAGTTTGCTGTCAACCCAGGGTTTATTTACAGGTTGGTGGCTGGTTACGATAAAAACAACTGGAATGTAAACGTTTCTATTGTAGGTAATCAATTGAAAGTTTCTTCAGCAGGCTCTCCGGATAATTTTTTATTAGGTGCGGGTAACTTACGACTCACTTTTGCCAGGAGGTTTACACCAGGTAATAATCTTTCACGCAGATTGCATCCTGTAGACAGGGTAATTGAAAATGTAAAAGGGGTAAAACGATCTCAATAAGATTTTATTCGTTTTAAAATACTTCACCCAGGTTTACAAAAAAACCATGAGATCCATTCTGACCAAAGCCATAGTCTATGCATAGATTGGCGCCAGAGTATTTATTCAGTTTAATACGCAGTCCTACACCATAACCTATAAACACCTTGCTGTACTCTGCAGATAGATCAGCAGAAAAATTTTGCAGGTTGGCAAACGCTACGCCGCCCAGCAATCCATTGTTGGTAATCCCAAAGCGGTATTCACTTTCAAAATAAAACATTTTGCGCCCCCTGAAGCGGCCTTGTATATAACCACGACCTGTGTTGTAATTATCATCCCAACCAGTGCTTGGTAAAGCAAGATAGGGTGGTGTGCCGCTGGTGGTTAGCCAATCAAAATTCCAGAGTGCTAAAACGTTTTTTGAATTGGCAGGAAAATGAAAATAGGTGCGTGCATCTATTTGCAAAGATTGTGAGCTGCTATCACTTCCCAATGCTTTCATATTGCTGCGATAGCTGATGCTGTAATAAATACCTTGCTGCGGGTTCAACTGGTTTAGTCTTGTATCATACAGAAAACGCACGGCAGGGCCGGAAGCCGTTTCCCTTGTGCCCAATTCTCTGGAGATAATATGATTAACACCACGCGAAACCTGGTCAATTGGTTTTATATCCCAGAACTTATCGTAATAATAACCAATGCCCATGTACACATTTTCAGAAACTGCTTTCATTACTGTCTGGTGAATTTTTAACCCGGAGAAATTAATGGTTACTCCTTTATTGGGATCTGTTCTTCCACCCAAACCATAAATATCTGAAGGATAACTAATGAAGCGGATATCCGTAATAAAATTGTAACGATTGCCTTTGGTCCATATATCTGCAATAAAAGGAACGATCACCTGGCGATATTGCGAATACGTTACGTTGGTGCTGATGCTGGATTGCTTGGTGTTTTTTTCCAGATCGTTATAATAGGCCATGTTTGCACTGGCGATACCCGCAAACCCTGTTTGCAATGTGTAACCAAGTGCGGGTACAAAAGAATAATGTTTGCGCATATCCCTTGCTGCATCGCCACTATCACTTTTTATACGATTGGGATTGAAGATATGGTGCACCACATCGCGGATGTCTTTTTGCTGATGGATCTTTGTTGTATCAAATGGAAGATTGCTGGCAACAGTGTCGGTTTGCCCATACCCGACAATAGATAAAAGCAATAAAACAAGTAAGAAACAAAACGCGGGTTTCAAATCGGGATCTTTTTTTGAGGGCTTGTTGTATTAACGCGGCAAACTAGCACAATATTTTTTAAATGAATTGTTATTGAGGTTGCATGAGGTTTAAATCCCTGTCTTACCAAATTGTTAACTAAAATAAAACGCAGCTCCTAATGGAACTGCGTTAGTAAGAACTTGTAAACAACATGTTATTTCAGGCTGGCGGTATCTATCACAAAACGATAGCGAACATCTCCTTTCAGCATGCGTTCGTATGATTCATTTATTTTTTGAACCGGTATCACTTCCACATCAGACACAATATTGTGTTCTGCACAGTAGTCAAGCATTTCCTGCGTTTCTTTAATGCCGCCAATCAAAGATCCAATAATGCTCCTGCGTTTCATAATAAGATTGAATGCAGGAACTTCTGATGCTTTAGGTGGTACGCCTACTACAATCATGGTTCCGTTGGTATTCAGCAGGTTCAGGTATGTGCTGTAATCGTGTTGCGCAGAAATGGTGTTTAATATAAAATCAAATTTGTTTTGCAGCCCGGCCATTACCGCAGGGTCTGAAGCCAGTGCAAAATGGTGCGCACCCAGTCTTTTGGCATCAGCTTCTTTTGATTTGCTATGGCTGAGCATGGTTACTTCTGCACCAAAGGAAGCAGCAAACTTTACACCCATGTGGCCAAGACCGCCAAGGCCTAACACAGCTACTTTATCACCTTTCTTTACACCCACATGGCGCAATGGAGAGTAAGTTGTAATACCTGCACAAAGCAATGGTGCAACCCCTTCCAGTGGAAGTTTATCAGACACGTGCAATGTATATTTTTCATCTACCACTATCTGTGTAGAGTAACCGCCGTAAGTGGGCGTCTTGCCATCTTTTTCATAACCATTGTAGGTGGCGTTCATGCCATTCTCACAATATTGTTCTATACCTGCCAGGCAACTGGGGCAGGTACGACAAGAATCAATAAAGCAACCTATGCCTGCTAAATCGCCTTCTTTAAACGTTTTTACGTGACTGCCTACTTTGCTCACTCTTCCAACAATTTCATGGCCTGGTACCATGGGGAAAATAGAATTGCCCCATTCGTTGCGTATCTGGTGCAAATCAGAATGGCAAACACCGCAATACAAAATTTCTATCTGAACATCGTGCGGGCCTACCTCTCTTCTGTTAATAGAAAAAGGTGAAACCGGAGAAACGGCATCCTGGGCCGCATAAGCGTTAACTGTACTCATAAAAATTGGTAGTTTATAATGCCCAACAAAATTAGCAGGGCGGTGTTTAAATAATTAAATATTTTTTTTTTGAGCCTGGCAATGGTTCTTTGTGGTTCATCCTTGCGTCGCACTCTTGTACTATTATATCTTCATTGAGCATAGGCTTCCCCGCTATTCCATCTCTGCCGTTAGGGTTACACTAAATTTAAGTAGCTTTAGTTTTATAATTGATTTGCCAATAAAAATTTAACCAGAATTAATATGAAACATCTTGCGCTGCCTGCTTTTTTCTTTTGTTTGTTATGCCTGCTTTTTTGCCAGGCAAGTTATAGTCGCAATAAAAAGCCTGCACAGGAATTTTATGATATACAGGTGTATCATTTTAAAACGGCAGAGCAGGAAAAAGGGCTGGATGATTATTTTAAACAGGCCTTTATTCCGGCATTGCATAGGTTGGGAATTGAAAAAACAGGCGTGTTTAAACCTATTGCCAATGATACTGCTGCAGACAAACTGATTTATGTTTTTATACCGCTGAAGTCGTTTGAGCAATTGCTATCGCTGCCATCAAAACTTGTTGCAGATGCTGCATATACTACCGCAGGGGGTAGCTTCCTGGATGCAGCTTATAACGCACCGGCATTTACCCGCATGGAGTCTATTTTATTAAAAGCTTTTGTAACAGCACCGGTCATGCAAATGCCTGCGCTTAGTGGCTCGCATGCAGATTATGTGTATGAACTGCGCAGTTATGAAAGCCCTTCTGAAAAACTGCATGTAAACAAAGTGCAGATGTTTAACGATGGGGGAGAAGTGCCCTTGTTTAAACGCCTGGGCTTTAACGCAGTTTTTTATGCAGATGTTATTACCGGCAGTCACATGCCAAACCTTATGTACATGACCAGTTTTAATAACATGGATGCCCGTACAGAACATTGGAAAACATTTTCTGCTGATGCGGAATGGAAGAAATTATCGGCAATGCCACAATATCAGCACAATGTTTCTAAAGCAGAAGTCATACTAATGCATGCAACTGATTATTCAGATATTTGATCTGGCTGGGTATGTGTTATTGCAATTTTTATCAGTTTAAATTACCCGTGATATGGCATTGTTAAAGAGAGCAAACCCTTTTTCTAAAGTAAACAACGATACTGGTTTTGGAACCAACGTAAGTGATTACGGAGGAAGGTTTATTAATAGAGACGGCAGCTTCAACCTGCGTAAAGAAGGCATGCCATTCTGGAAAACGTTTAGCATATTTCACAGCATGCTTAATATGCCACGCTGGAAGTTTATTACGATGCTGGTAGCTTTTTTTCTTGGCATAAATGTGCTTTATACAATTGTATATCTTTTGATGGGCACCAGCCAGTTTACCGGCATGATAGGCACTACCAGCTGGCAAAAAATAAAGGAGGTGTATTTTTTTAGTACGGAAACATTCACCACTGTTGGTTATGGCCGCGTAAACCCAATAGGCGATGGCGCAAACTTTGTTGCGTCTATAGAAGCAATGAGCGGTTTTCTTTCTTTTGCTGTAGCTACGGGTTTAATCTATGGCCGTTTTTCAAAACCAAAATCTTTCCTGGTTTTTAGCGATTATGCGTTGGTATCTCCCTACCAGGACAAAACAGCGCTTACATTCCGCTTTGCTTCTTATAAAGAAAACCATACGCTTACCAATGTGGAAATAAAAGTAAACATCGGCATGCAGGTGGAGGAAAACAGCAAGCTGGTGTTTAAGTTTTTTGATTTGCATCTGGAGCGCAGCCGCGTAGACAGCCTGCCAATGAACTGGACTGTGGTGCACCCTATAGATGAAGAAAGTCCGCTGAGTGGCTTCACTATAGAAGATATGAAGTCCAACGATGTGGAATTATATGTATTGGTGCGTGGTTTTGATGACGTGTATTCTTCCGTTGTACAGCAACGTACTTCCTATACATTCGATGAGATAAAACTAAACCACAAGTTTAAGCCCATGTACCGTGAAAGCGATGATGGCAAAACAACTATCCTGGAATTGCATAAATTGAATGAACACATCGCTATCAAAGAAAAAGTTGTTGCCCAATAAATTTTTACAACCAAAATTGCACAATATGGCAAAAGCCGCTAAACCTGCTCCTAAAAAGAAAGCCGTACCTAAAAAGAAGGTGGCTGTAAAGAAAGCAACACCCGCTAAGAAAAAAGCAATACCTGTTAATAAAAAGGCTGCAACAAAAGAAAGCGCATTAGGCATTAAGTATAGCGACAAGTCTGCGGGTCAGCCGCAGCTTGTACCCATATTTGATGCGCTGAAAAAATTGTTATTGCCTTATGGCAAAGGCAGTATAAAAGTGAAGGGGGGCAGTGGCGGCGAAATGGCCCTGGTGAGCGATAAGCCGATAGAAATAAAGGGCAAGGTGCGCAATGAATATTGGTTTGCTGGTCTGCTTGTTCAGCAAGGCTATGTAGGATTCTACTTTATGCCTGCAAAAACAAAAGAAGAAATAAAGGAAGTATTTGCACCGGAACTGCTGAAATGCCTGAAAGGCAAAAGCTGTTTTCATATCAAAGCAAATGATCCTAAACTGTTTCAGCAGGTAAAGGAATCGCTGGCAAAAGGACATGCCATGCAGCTTGCAAGAGGCTGGATTGATTGATGCGGCTTATCGTATTTTTTATAGTAAAAGCCCTTTTAAAGTGGATAAGTTTTTCTGGTCCTTGCATACAACAAAATTATAGTTAGCCCGTTTCTTGCATAAGCAATAACATAGTTTTTTATATCCAATACTGCTATGAAAACCACTGCATTCTCTCTGCTCGGAAGATCTGTCGCTGCCATTGTCTCTTTGTATCTAATCTCTACGGGTTGCGAATACCCGCCAACTGCCAAAGCAGCGGAAAAAATCACTCCAACAATTGAAAAGAGTCCTGTTAAAGCTGTGTCAGCAAGTGTAAATAACCGGCCTGCTACCGCGGGAGAAATAATTAAGCGCAAACAGGTGCCTATTTTGTGCTATCATCAAATCCGTAACTGGCGCCCAACAGATTCAAAACAAGCCAAAGATTATATTGTACCCGAGGACGCATTTGCGGCCCAAATAAAAATGCTGGCAGACAGCGGCTACCATACCATATCAGCAGATCAGTTGTACGATTACCTTATCAACGGTGCTGCATTGCCTGAGAAACCTGTAATGCTTACGTTCGATGATACAGATTTGCCTCAATACACAATCGCTAAACCAGTAATGGAAAAATATGGTTTTAAAGGCATGTTCTTTATTATGACAGTTTCATTGGGAAGACCAAATTATATGAGCAAAGACCAGGTGAAGCAATTGGCAGATGCCGGCAATGAAATAGGATCGCATACATGGGATCACAAGAACATTAAGAAGTTTACAGAAGCTGATTGGGCTATACAGATAGACAAGCCTACACATACACTTGAAGCCATTACCGGCAAGCCAGTAAAATATTTTGCTTATCCTTTTGGTTTGTGGAATCCTGCAGCAATACCAGGGTTGAAGAAGCATGGCTTTACTGCTGCATTCCAGCTTTCAGAAAAAAGAGATGAAGCCGATCCGCTTTATACTATTCGCCGCATGATTGTGCCCGGTGCCTGGACAGCCTCAAATTTGAATGCCTGGATGAAACATACTTTTTAAGTCAAAAGGCAAAATTTAAAAATCTTTGCTAAGATTTGCCACACTGGCATATGCTGGCAAATTGATAGTGCCTTATTTTGAATTTTTACTTTTGAATTTTAAATTCTCAACGAAATAAAAAAAGGCCGCAATAAGCGGCCTTAAAATTTCTTAATAAAAGGGGAGTTAGATCTTTTTAACGTTCACTGCATTCATTCCTTTCTTGCCCTCCTGCAGGTCAAATTCCACTTTGTCGCCTTCAGTAATCTGATCGATCAAACCGCTGGCGTGTACAAAAGTTTCTTTGTTGCCATCATCGTGTTTAATGAAACCGAATCCTTTCTCTGAATTGAAAAATTTTACGGTTCCTTTTGATTTTGTGCTCATGTAAATTGTATTGAATAATAAATTAGTTTACAAATATACGGTTGATTTTCCGGATAACGCAAAATCTTGCATTAAAAGCCATCAGTCTACCGAAATCGTGTACAAAAACCCCTCAGGAGGCCCCCATTACGCCAGCATTTTTCAAGGCCGACATTAGTTTTTCGTTGATCAATAACCGTTCATCCTCAAAGCCGTGTGAAGGTATCCATGTGTTAATCATTACAGAATAATTGTCTGCATCCAGTTTAGATACGCCAATACGCAAGGCAGGCTCTTTAAGTATATTGTTTATAGATGAGAAAGTACGGGAAATAATTTCTTTTATTTTTTCGTATTCGTTACTGTACTTAAACTTCAATTCTATATCAACCCTTCGTTTGCCCTGTTTGCTTAAGTTCAATATTATTTCGTTTGAAAGTTTGCTGTTAGGTACTATCACTGTTTTGTTATCAAAAGTTATGATAACGGTATAGAATAACTGGATAGATGAAACAGTGCCCTCCTGGCTTTGCGTAATAATATTATCGCCTACACGATAGGGGCGCAGCAACAAAATAAGCACGCCACTGGCAAAGTTCTGCAAAGTGCCGGACAGCGCTAAACCTGCTGCTACACTAAAGCCAGCAACAAGTGTGGCAAATAACGTCATACCAATGCCCAAAATTTGCATCAGTAACATTATTAGCAAAACCTGCAGCGCTACCACTAATAGATTGGATAGAAAAGTTTTAACCGATGGGTTAATATTTTTACTCTCCATTATTTTTTTAAGAGAACGGCGGATGAACTTTACCAGCCATTGCCCTATAATTAAAACAACAATTGCTACTATTAACCTTGGTCCAAATGTTACCAACCAGTGAAAAGCCTGGTCATAGAATTTCTGCAAATAATTCATAACTATTAATCCCTTTGACTATAAATATTATTTTCTTCGTCCTCGTCTCCCAAATCTTCATCGTCATCGTCTAATTCTGCACCCGGCACGTCCAGGTCTTCACCATTTCTATCCTGGCGAATGCTTTTCTCATTTAAATATTCTCCATCATCATCTTTCTCGTCCAGTACCATTTCATTGAAGTCTTCTGTTTCATCTGTTGGTACAGGGCCTGCACTTTTTCTAAGCATTCTTTTTTCTACCCTGCTAACATTGCTTGTATTATCTGTTTCTAATGTGTCAGTGGGTTTATTCAAATCATCCAAAATTCCATCACCTTCCTCATCTGCAGATGAAATAGTGGTATCCTGCATTTCTTTGAAGCGCGGCACCTGTATGTTTTCCTGTCCCGGAATATCTTTTACTTCAGGCATGTCCATTACAATAAAATCCTGATCCTGTTTTTGCAAATCCTTTTTTTCTGTGGGGCCAGCTTTTTTTGTGGCTTGTTTATTTTTCATGGTAATCGTATTATGTTCAAATAATAACATACAAGGGTTTAAAAACTATGCCAGACAAGATTTGGACGTGCCGCTTTCAAACGCTCATTATGTAAGCCTTTGCCCTCTTGGCTTTCGTAATGATTAAAAATTTGTGTTATTTATTGCGATCAATCAAAAAGGCTAACGGACGGGGAATTAATTCCTCAAAACAACTAATCCTGACTATATTTGAAATAGCAGTTTGCCGGGGCATTGACGACAGCGGGTACTCTGAAAAGGAGGCCAAAAAATGACGCTAAAACCGATGTTTCAGGCAATTATGCTAACTGGTTTGCGTTATACAGATAGCCTGGATGCCGCAACGCCCGGAATAATTAAGCCTTAGAAACCATGGATATTACTCGCTTGCAGACTGTTTTTCCTGCTTTAAGAGGATGCCAGTCTTTTACCGCATTCTTCTCTTCATCTGCCACCCGCAGTTTAATTTTCTTTTTTTTATTGGTGAATTCGATTGTCGCAAATGCGCAGGTGCGTTTAAACGACGATGATGTTGCTAATGCCAATGTTTTTTCAAGAAAATATAAAGACGATGATGTTATATGCACCTCATCTCATCACCTGTTTACTTTTGATAAAGGAAAGAATGCATTAAACGATAAAGTAGTGGTGATTGAAGAAGAAGCAGAAATTGAATTTCTTTCTCTTAAAAAATATGCTTCCGTAACGTATCCTGAATTTTACAACCGGTTTATTGAAATAAAGAATTTTAAAAAGGCCCTTAAAGTTGGCAATAAGTATGCAGTCTCTCGTATGCCTGCTATGGACCGATCTGTTACCAGCGAAGGTGTTTTTTTTGATGACAGCCGTGTACAATATTATCCCATCCGCTTTTCTGATAAAGGCAGCATGGCCAGAATTAATGTACGCAAAGAATATACAGATGGCCGTTATCTTACCCGTTTGTTTTTTGCAGAAAATTACCCGGTAAAAGAGCAGGTGTATGAATTTAAAGTGCCTGAATGGTTAACAGTAGATTTCAAGGCCATCAATTTTGATGGCAATAAGATTGAGAAGCAGGAAAACAAAAAAGGTGGTTATGTAACTTATGTGTTTACCATGCACGATATTCCTGCAGATAAACAGGAATACAGGAGCATTGGTCATGCATACACAGACCCGCATATTGTTATTCAAATAAAATCTTTTGAAAGCAAAGGCGAAACCTTGAAAGGGTTTGATAAAACAGATGATGTATATGCATGGAACAACCGCCTCTACGGAATGGCAGGCAATAAAAAGGAACCATTGCAACCGGTATTGGCGAAAATTACGGAAGGAAAGAAGACAGATATTGATAAGATAAAAGCCATTTATTATTGGGTGCAGGATAATATCCGTTATATAGCTTATGAAGACGGGTACTCTGGTTATATACCTGCTTCTGCACAAGATGTGCTTTCCAAAAAATTTGGCGATTGCAAAGGAATGGCCAACCTGCTAACAGAATTTCTTACCATGGCAGGTTATGATGCGCATTTTACCTGGATTGGTACACGTTCTATTCCTTATCAGCAATCTATGCCGGCATTGTGTGTAAATAACCACGCAATCACCACACTTTATTTCCAGGGTAAAGAATATTTCCTGGATGGTACGGAAAAGTACGCTCCATTTGGAGAAAATGCTTATCGCATACAAGGCAAAGAAGCCATGATAGCAAAAGGTGATAAGTATGATTTGAAAACAGTGCCGCTTACCACAGGAAATGATCATAAAATATTTTCCAAAGCAGATTTTACACTGGCAAATGATGTGCTCTCCGGAAAAATAAAAGTGGTATTAACGGGTAATGAAAGAACAGATTTTCACCAGGCTTACCAGGATTTGCCCATTAGCGCACAAAAAGATTTTTTGAACGATTACCTGGAATTTGGCAACGATAATATGCAGGCCACCAATGTAAAGACAAGCGATTTGAAGAACCGTGAAACACCCGTTACTATTGAAGGCAATGTTGATCTGAGCAATTATGTAAGCAATATTTCCGGCGACAAATACATCAGCATAGACTTTTTCCCAAAAACGCTGGAGCGTTTTATGCCGGATGAGAAAAGGGTAGGAGGTTACGATTTTGATGATGTGCTAACGTTTGAAGATGAAATATCGTTAACCGTTCCTGCAGGGTACAAATTTGTGGATATACCGGAGAAAGCCTCAATGGAATATGATGGTTATGCTTTTAAGGGTGAATACACTGTAACCGGCAATACAATTGTACTGCGTAAAAAAATTCTTATTAAGAACAGCATGATAAAGAAAGCTGACTTTGAAAACTGGAAAAAATTTCTCGGGTCTATTAAAGAGTTCAGCAAATATTTACTAAGCGTTACCAATAAATAAAGATGGGCATGAAGAAATATTTTCCGCAATGGTTGGTTTGTGCCATTATTATAATGTCTTGCATGTTGAACACAGCAAACGCACAGGATTTTATTGACGAAGACTTCCTGGATAATATAGAAGCGAACGCAAAATTTATGTGGGCAGAACCAGGAGATGCATTTGCCGTTACCAGTACACCAGCCAAATGGAATGATGAATCTGCTGTTGTAATTGGTTATAAACGTAGTATTTTATTTGATAAAAAAAATAGTGGCGGTTTCTTTACAGCCAGACAGAAAAACGTTTTCTTTTTCGAGAAAGTGCGTTTTAAAATACAGGTGCATGATAAAAACTCAGTAGCAGCATTCTCTGAAATCTATTTCAGGTATAGTACTAAAGACGATGGTTTTGTGGCACGTATTATAAAACCGGGTGGCGAGAACATGCCTGTAGATTTAAAAGAAGCCGTAGAATTGGAATACGGCAGCGATATTCCTGAATTCTTCAAAAGCTTTTTTGACCAAACTTCCGGTTCGCAATCACGCTATTACAAAGTAGCTATACCTAATCTTGAGCCAGGCGATATACTTGAATATGCTTCTTATACAAAAAGCAAATTGGATGTAAGAGGTTCTGGATTTGTTGAGTTTGATCCGCAGTATGAAATTTGCAACAAAGGGTATCCCATCATGTACAATGAAATTGATATTGAGACGGATGATAAATCTTTCTTCAAATCATTGTCATTTAATGGTGCGCCTGAGTTTAAAAAAGAGCCGTCAGATGATAAAGACTTTTTCCGATACGTATTTACAGATCGTGACAGGGGTGTAGAGAAAGACGTGAACTTTATAAATAAGTTACTGGTATACCCAATGGTAAAGTTCCAGGTTATTTATGCCAATAGCGAAAACGTAAAAGGGCTGTTGATTGGTGGCAAGGGTGAATTAAAAAATGGTTTTAGCAAAGAAGAACTGGCTTTAAGGGCTTATGAAAACTATGCTGCAGCAGGCAATAACTGGGGTGATCCAAATTCTGCTTATGGTATTTATTATTATTGCCAATCAGAATTGCAAAAGCTGGGTGCAAAGGATTGGAATGATCAGCAGTTTATCAAAAACGCTTATTATATCATTCGTAACAGGGTAGTGTTCCGCAATACTTATCTGCCAGACAGATGGTTTGCATTTATATTTTCATTGCTGCTTACCAAACACAATATCAAATCGGAGTTGATAATAACCAACAGCAATACAATTGGCAAGCTTAAAGATATTCTGTTTGATGACGAAATAAGGTATGCTGTTAGAGTGAATGATAAACTGTATTTCAATTGTACAGATCATTCCATACCTGGTGATTTGGTGCAAACGCTGTTGGGTAATGAAGCTTATATTGTAAGTGAGCCTGCTAAAAGAAACCGCGAGCAGGATATAAAACCTATTGTACTGCCTAACAGCACAGCCGCAGATAATACAGTTTCATATTCTATCACTGCAGCCATGCTACCTGATTTTAATGGAGTATCTATATCCAGAACAAGTGATTATACAGGGCTGGTAAAAACTGGAAATATAAATACTTCATTGCGCCTTACCACATACATGCTGGATGATTATAAATATTACGAAGGCGCTTCACCAACAGAAAAACTGAAACCAAGAGAAGAGGAAGAATACGAGAAATCTATCAAGGCTTTAAAAGAAGAGTTTAAGAAAGCCAAGCCTGATTATGTAAAAGATCAATTGGAAAAAGAGTTTCAGCAAAAAGTAAAGTTTACCGATTTTAAAATTACCAGCGATGGTCGTTCAGAAAAAAAGAAAGACCTGGTGCTGACAGAAGATTTTGAATTGAGCGGCCAGGTTAGAAAAGCAGGCAAAAAATACCTGGTGCCACTTACCAGTCTTGTTGGTCCGCAATTACAGATTAAGAACAATGAACGGGATCGAAAGTATGATATCAATGTTGGTTATGCAAGAACGATTAGCTGGGCGGTCAATTTTAAAATACCAGACGGTTATACAGCATCTGGCATTAATGAACTAAATGCCAGTGTTGATAATGAAACGGGCAGCTTTACCTGTGTTGCAAAAGAAGAAGCTGGCAGCATTGTTTTAAAGATTACCAAAGTTTATAAGCAATCCAATATTGTAAAAGATAAATGGAAAGACATGCTGGCATTTATTGATGCAGCTTACAATGGTTCATACAAATACATTCTTTTAAAACCCAAAGGATGAAAGGCGAGTAGCAAGTAGTGAATGGCTAGTGGGGGCGAAAAATCTTTCGCCCTAACATAGCAGCAAATATATAAATGGTAGGAAGGGGCAATTCCTACCCCCAATTCCTATTGCTTCTCTACCAATCAACAGATCAACCAATCAACTAACTCATATAACTCTCCATCGGTTCGCAGGTGCAAACCAGGTTTCTGTCACCAAATGTATTGTTGATCCTTGCAACAGAAGGCCAGAATTTATTCTTTACCACATAAGCCAGCGGAAACGCAGCGTCTTCGCGTGAATATGGATGGTTCCATTCTGTGCTGCAAATAGTCCATTGTGTGTGTGGTGCATTCTTCAGCACATTGTTGGTTTTATCTGCCTTGCCGTTTTCAATAGATTTTATTTCTTCGTAAATGCCAATCATTGCATCACAAAAACGATCCAGCTCACCTTTGTCTTCACTTTCTGTAGGCTCAATCATAATGGTTCCTGGTACAGGGAAGCTCAATGTAGGGGCGTGGAAACCGTAATCGATCAATCGTTTTGCCACATCTTCCGCCTCTATTCCTGCGCTGGCTTTAAACGGACGAAGGTCTACGATGAATTCGTGTGCGCAAGTACCATTGGTACCCAGGTATAAGATGGGATAATATTTCTCCAGTCTTGCACGCATGTAGTTTGCATTAAGGATAGCATATTCTGTTGCCCGTTTCATGCCTTCTGCACCCAGCATTTTTATGTATGCATAGCTGATGAGCAGGATAGAAGCTGACCCATATCTTGCAGCAGAAACTGCGCCGCTTGTGCTGGCACCTTGTTCTGTAGCAGACACGTGGCCTGGCAGGTAAGGTTTTAGTTTGTCGTTTACGCAAATGGGGCCCATACCAGGACCACCGCCACCATGTGGTATAGCAAAAGTTTTGTGCAGGTTCAGGTGACAAACATCAGCGCCAATCATACCAGGAGAAGTTAATCCTACCTGTGCATTCATGTTAGCGCCATCCATATAAACCAATCCGCCATTGGCGTGTATAGTCTCACAAATTTCTATGATGCTTTCTTCGAACACACCATGTGTGGAAGGATAAGTAACCATCAAAGCAGATAAGCTGTCTTTGTATTGTACTGCTTTCGCTTTTAAATCTGTTACATCAATATGTCCTTCATCATCACTTTTTACTACTACCACTTTCATGCCCGCCATTACAGCGCTGGCAGGGTTGGTGCCATGTGCAGAAATAGGAATCAACACCACATTGCGGTGTGCATTGCCGTTAGCAATATGATAATCGCGGATAGCAAGTAGACCTGCATACTCGCCTTGTGCGCCGCTATTGGGCTGAAGGCTGCAAGCGGTAAAGCCGGTGATATGACAGAGATAATCGCTCAGCTCATCAACAATTTGCTGGTAACCCAATGCCTGGTTGGCAGGGATAAATGGATGCAAACCGCCAAACTCCGGCCAGCTTACCGGGATCAATTCAGTAGCTGCGTTCAGCTTCATGGTGCAACTGCCCAATGAAATCATAGAAGTATTCAAAGAAAGATCTTTGTTCTCCAGGAATTTCAGGTAACGCATCATCTGGCTTTCACTATGATGTGTATTGAATACTGCCTGCGTTAAGAAGGAAGAAGATCTTTTAAGCGCATCAGGAATGCCTGATGCAGTATCATCGTCATCAAATACAATAGACGCTTCGCTATTGCCGGAAATGGTTTCAAACACGGAAACAATTTGCAGCACATCTCTCTGCATAGTTGTTTCATCTATGCTGATGCCGATGTATTGATTGTTATAATAGCGAAAATTGATGCCATTCTGTTCTGCTACTTCTTTTACTTTGCCAGCATCTGCTACCTTAATTTTCAGCGTATCAAAGAAAGCGGTGTTGCTATTGGTAAAGCCCATCCTGATTAACTCTTCTGATAAAGTAGCTGCCAGCAGGGCTACACGCTGTGCAATTTTTTTCAAACCTTCTGCGCCGTGATAAACAGCATACATTGCCGCCATGTTTGCCAGCAAAGCTTGTGCAGTACAAATATTAGAAGTTGCTTTTTCTCTTTTAATGTGCTGCTCTCTTGTTTGCAATGCCATACGCAATGCACGATTTCCTTTGGCGTCAATGCTAACACCAATCAACCTGCCGGGAATGGATCTTTTAAATTCATCTTTGGTAGAGAAGAAAGCCGCATGCGGGCCGCCAAAGCCCATAGGAACGCCAAAACGCTGGGCAGACCCAATAGCAGCATCAGCGCCTAGTTCTCCGGGAGGTGTAAGTAATGTTAGTGCTAAAAGATCTGTGGCCATTACAACATAACCACCAACACCATGTATTTTATCAATGAAAGAACGATAATCTTCAACAGAACCATTGTCGTTGGGATATTGCAGCAATGCCCCGAAGAAGCTGCTGTCAATATTGGCAGTTTTATAATCGCCGGAAACAATTTCAATGCCTATAGGCGCTGCACGTGTAAGCAATACATCTTTTGTTTGCGGAAAGCTGGCTTCATCTACAAAAAATTTAGGCTGTTTTATTTCATCTGTTTTGTTTACATGATGAAAGAACATAGCCATTGCTTCTGCAGCAGCAGTGCCTTCATCCAGCAATGAAGCGTTGGCAATTGGTAGCGCTGTAAGGTCTGTAACAACCGTTTGAAAATTGAGCAGGCTTTCTAAACGACCTTGGGAGATTTCTGCCTGGTAAGGCGTGTATTGTGTGTACCAACCTGGGTTTTCAAAAATGTTTCTTAAGATAACGCTGGGAGTAATAGTGCCGTAATAACCCTGGCCGATATAGTTTTTAAAAACTTTGTTTTTTGAGGCTACTGTTTTCAGTTCCTGCAGGTATTCAAATTCGCTTTGCGGAAGCGGCGCTTCAAGCGGTTGTTTTAAACGGATAGAAGCGGGTATGGTTTTGCTTACTAATGCATCTATCGAATTTACGCCAATAGTTTGTAGCATTTCGCGGGTAGCGGCTTCGTTTACACCAATATGTCTTGCCTGGAATTCTGTGGATTGCTGCTCAAAAAGATTCATACTTATAGTTGGGTATTACCTTAAAAAGATGTGCAAAGGTAACACCTAACAAGCAGATAAAAAGGCTTTATGCAAACGGGTGCATAGCATGGGGAAATCTTTGAGAAACGGCAATGAACAATTTGTAGGTTAAATCGTATTTAAGAACGGTTTTTTGTAAGCCACACAGCTTCAGGATGCTGATCATTAGCAGCAAATGCTTCAGTAGATGGGTGATTCTCCTCTGTAGTTTCTATTTTACGCATTTCTTCACTGGTATGCCGGCTGCCATCGTGGCTCCAGCCCGGGGGGCCAAACAGGTAGCGCAATTTGGTTCTCCAGGTAAGATCTTTTCTGCGCAGATCCTCTCCAATGCTTTTCCATTCGTGAAAAATGAGGTTAACCGGGGTTTGATCTTCCAGATTTTTGGTAAGCCCGTATTTTACCGCCTGGTATTCTTCAGCAGGCAATTCTGCCTGGAAAGTGCCAAACATTTTATCCCAGATAATGAGGAACATGCCCATGTTTTTATCCAGGTATTTTGGGTTGGAAGCATGGTGAACCCGGTGGTGAGAAGGCGTTACCAGTATGTATTCCAGCCAGCCAAGTTTGTTTACTTTTTCTGTATGCACCAATATGCCCCAGATTTGTGTGGCTGCATACACAAAAGCAATGTCTAAAGGTTTAAAACCCAGCAAGGCAATGGGAATGAAATAAAGGAACCGGTATAAGGGCTCCATTACAGAAGAACGGAAGCCAACAGTAAAATTGAATTTTTGTGATGAATGATGCGTTACATGCGTGGCCCAAAACAAGCGGCATTCATGATCGAATCGGTGTAGCCAGTAATACATGAAATCTTCCAAAACAAACAACGCTACCCAATACATCCAGCCTTCCTGCATAGCAGCAAAATGATGGTTGTAAAAGAAGGTAAGAATGATGCCAATGTAAATGCCCCTGAACAAAACATCAATGGCGGCATTGGCCAGCATCAGGTAAACATTTTGCACAGTGTCTTTTAAAGTATAGGAAGCCTGCCGCTGGATATTGCTTAACAATATTTCAGCAGCAATTACCACCATGTAAAGAGGTGTGCTAATAAGGATTAACCATGTTTCCCGCGCCGTTGTTTCCATATACTGCTATGTTCAAAAAGTAGGCAAAAGTACAATAGAACGGTTAATCGGTTGCTAAATTGCAGTTAAAGGCGGCATTGGTTTGCAAAACGATCGGCGAAGATTTTGCCACAGATTTACAGATTCTATTGTTGAACGCTTAAGACCAAAAGAAATTAATCTGCTTTCTTATAGTTTGGTTGCTGAAATAGATTAGCACAAATCTTTCCAAATGCCTGACCGTGCCGGTCGTGTGGGCTTCTTAGATGAAATATTATAAAGGCAATTTGTGCTAATTTTTGCCAAAGGCAACCAATAATTTCTTGTACTTTATATAAGAAGCTTCTAATGATTTATAATGTAGTCACCCGGTTAGCGGTTAATCTGTTAATCTGTGGCAACTCATTACACCGTGCAAACGGGCTTGCTGCAATCTTCATGTTCTCTTTCTGTCTCTAAAGTAATGTGCTGAATTTTTTTGTGCAGCAACTGGTGTTTTATTTCGTCCTTAATTTTCTTCTCATCTTCTATGCTGGTAGTGGTGGGTAAAACAAGATGAGCTGTTAACGCATTTTCTGTGGTGCTGATGGCCCAGATATGTATGTGGTGAAAATCTTTTACACCGGCAACTTTCATAGCAGTCGCTTTTATTTCGTCCAGTTTTATATCGGCTGGCACGCCGTCCAAAGAGAGGCGTAAGCTGTCCTTCAGCAAACGCCATGTACTGATAAGAATCACCAATGCAATAACAACACTTAATGCACTGTCAAGCCAAAACCAACCGGTATAGGAAATGATAATGCCGCCAATCACCAGCCCTAATGACACCACTGCATCGCTCATCAGGTGGAGGTAAGCGCTTTTGATGTTCATGTCTTTTTCTTTGTCGCGCAAAAACAATAGAGCAGTAGAGCCATTAATAAGAATGCCAATGGCAGCAATGATTGCAATTGTTCCTCCCTGTACCGGTTCTGGTGATATAAAACGATGAATGGCTTCATATACAATAGCGCCAATTGATAATACTAACACCATGGAATTGAACAGCGCTACCAGGATAGAAGTTTTGCGATAGCCGTAAGTATACTGCTTGTTCGATTTTACTTTCAGCAATTTAAAAGCCAGTAGCGAAAGCGCCAATGCTCCAACGTCGGCCAGGTTGTGACCAGCATCGGATAATAAGGAAAGGGAATGAATAAAAAGTCCGGCCACTACTTCTATTACCACAAAAATGAAATTGAGCGTAATGCCTACAATGAATGCTGTATTTACATGCGTAAGCACCACTGAATGGTCGTGGTGGTGATGCCCGTGATGATGGCCATTGTGTTCTCCGTGATGATGATCATCGTGATCTGAATGTTCGTGATGTGTTGCCATATATTAAAGTTAGGAGAGCGTAAAAGCTACTAGCCATTAACTGCAAGCCTTTATTCGTCGTTCCGATGGACTATGCCCATCGTTGGCATATAGCGCTCCTTCGGAGCTTGTTGCAATAAGCCCTGAAAGGGCGGAATACCTCTGCGAAGGGTATAGCCCTTCGCCACCTTGGTTGCATTTATCAATCTTGCCCTTCCTCGTACAGCTTCAACCGGTTTTGCAATTGCATATTGCGTGCCTGCATCTCTCTTAGCTTAGCCAGCAAATGACCGATGGCTTCTATGCCTTCTACATTAATGTCTAAATCGTAATGCAGTCGGGTAAACCTTTCTACTTCTTCCAACTCGCTTTCTTTTATATAAGCTTGTTTCTCTATTACAATAACGTCTACCAGTCCATATTGCTGCAACGAGTCTATAAAAGACAATTCAATCTTATGATGAATGCAAAAACTTTGTACAGGCACCAATTCATTGTTTTCCATACGCATGATTATTTTAGTGCAGCCAGTTGATTAAAAAGTTCTTTTTGCTGTTCTGTAAGGTTTGTGGGCAACTTCACATTGAATACTACAAATAAATCGCCAAACTGTCCTTCCTGTTTGTATATGGGAAAACCTTTTCCTTTTAATCTTACCTGTGTACCGTTTTGTGTGCCGGCGCTTACTTTCAGTTTTATTTTGCCAGACATAGCGTCTATCGTGGTTTCTCCACCTAATACTGCTGTATACAAATCAATGTCAGTATTCATGTAAAGATCGTTGCCGGCTCTTTTCACTTGGGGATCGTTGTTGATGACAAAAGTGATGTACAAGTCACCGGCAGGGCCATCATTTACACCCGGCGCTCCATAACCTTTCAATTTTATTACCTGTCCGTTTTCTACACCGGCAGGAATGGTGATGCGCACATTCTTTCCATTTACAGTGAGCGTTTGCTGGTGCGTGGTATAAGCATCACGCAGGCTAAGTTTCAATTCTGCATTGTAATCCTGTCCTTTAAATTTTGTTTGCCTGCTACGGCCACCACCACCACCCTGGTTGCCAAACATAGACGAGAAGAAAGAAGAGAAGTCTTCATCATCAAAACTGCTGCCGCCACCACCGCTGCTGTAAGAGCGATAACTATCATTATTGGCTTGCTGTTGCTTTGCGTTTTCAAACTGTTCTGCATGCTGCCAGTCTTTGCCGTACTGATCGTATTTTTTTCTTTTCTCCGGATCGCTCAACACTTCATTGGCTTCGTTAATCTGCTGAAATTTTTTATGCGCCTCTTTATCATTCGGATTAAGATCAGGATGATGCTTGCGTGCCAGTTTGCGGTACGCTTTTTTTATATCGTCTGCACTGGCTGTTTTAGAAATGCCCAGTGTTTGGTAATAGTCTATAAATGCCATGGTATAAAATTAGCAATTAGTAATTAATAATTAGTAATTGAGGTGCCTGTATTGTTAGCCGTTAACACAAGGTTGGTATTGGATTGATTCGACACATGATTCGCTATGTTTCTCGGTGGATATATTTGTTCTTTCTTAAAAAAAACTGCTTCAATAAAAGAAAGTCCGAGTTATTGCAACAACATCGGACTGAAAAATTATTAATTACTAATTATTAATTGCTAATTAAAAAAGCTGCTAAGCTTTTCATACAGCTCCTTCGGCATATTTGTTTTCTGTTTGGTGGCAGAACTGATAAAATATAAAACCACTTTGCCAACAGTAAGCAAAGCACCTGCTTCATTGTACACTTCGTGATCAAAAGCAATGCGGTGACCGGCAGGCAATTCCTTTAGAATTACTTTAACAGTCAACAGGTCGTCATAATGTGCAGGCCGCAGGTACTTGCATTGCAATTCTATAATGGGCATATATGTGCCAAGCGCTTCCATGTCTTTATAAGTAAAGCCCAGTTTGCGGATAGCTTCTGCACGTGCTACTTCAAAATACTGCGCATAGTTGCCATGGTATACAACATCCATTTGATCTGTTTCTGCATAGCGAACCCTTATTTGGGTGGAAGATTCGAACATGGTATTGGCTTTTGGTGTAAGTTGATAAAAGCGACAAGCTATTAGCTGCAAGCTACAAGCCCTTTGCTCTGTAAGCCCTAAACAATTTTAAAGATTCTTAAAATGAAAGTCTTGCAGCTTGTAGCTTGCAACTTTCAGCTGCTCTAATTATTTGTTAATTAATCCATCTGCACTGGCTTTGCCTGGTCCGCATAAAAACACTGCAAGAAAGCAGGCAAGAAACAATGCAGGCATTTGGTTTTTGCCAAATATATTGCCATGATTTACTTTGAACACTACTACACTCATTGCAATTATTAATGGTATAACAGTTAACCTGGTAAACAATCCAAGTATTACAAACATGCCGCAAAAGAATTCTGCAAAAATTACCAATGCCATAGAGAGCGGACTACCAATTCCCATAAAGTTCATGAAGCTGTCTTTCTTTTCTGAAAAATGAATCAACTTGTCATATCCAAATGGAATAATAAGCGCACCTGAAACAGCACGTAAAAGCAGCATTGCAATGTTGAAAGCCCAGTCTTTGTAAGCAATAGATAATAACTTTTTCATCCTTGTGTTTTGATTTTTTCAAAAGTAAGATGTGGCAATGAATTAGAATAAAATGTTAATCCTTGTACTTATCCACAGTTGTTTGGAACGATGTTTGGTTGAAGGGAAAATAATTAGAAACTTTATCGCGTTGTAAACCCTACAGCTAATCCATCACAATGAAGAAATTTGTTAGTCTAGTATTAGTTAGTGGTTCTTTCTTTATTGCTACTGCACAGCAAACCCGCTACATTGCAGATCCGCAAACCACCCTGAAAGAGGCCAAAGAATATTATCAAACCGGCTCGTACAGCCTGGCTTATCCATTATTTAAAGATTTGAATCTTTACCTGCAGTCGGCAGACAGAAGTGATAATGCCATCAATTACCAGGAAATAAAATATTATACCATTGTCTGCGCTCTTAAGCAAAACGAAGTAGCTGCTGTAGACAAGGCAAAGACTTTTATAGAAGTAGAAGACAATATTGCCCGTGTGCAGATGATGCAGTTTCATCTGGGCGAATATTATTTCCGCAAAAAAGATTTTGACCAGGCTGTGGCCAGTTATGAAAAAACGAGCATCGATCATTTAAGCAACCGCGAGATTGCAGACATGAAGTTTCACGAAGGCTATGCTTATTTCAACCTGAAAAAGTTTGACAGGGCCATGCCTTTGCTGGAAGCCATTAAGAGCAATCCAAAAGATCCTAATTATGTAGACGCCAATTATTATTATGGCTTTATTGCTTTTAATAATGGCAAGTTCAGGGATGCGCTGGAATCTTTTAAAGTAACGGAGAATGATAGCCGCTACGAGAAAGTGGTACCTTTTTATATAGCCACCATCATGTACAATACCGGCCAGAAAGACAAAGCACTTGAGTATGCAGAATCAAGACTGAAAAAAGGCGGACAGGTATATGATATGCAGTTGAGGCAATTAATTGGTCATGCTTATTTTGAAAAAGGCGATTATGCAAAAGCACAGCCGTATCTTGAAAGTTATGCAGGCTCATCAAAAAAGCTGAGAAGAGAAGATACATACGAGCTGGCTTATACTTATTATCAAACAGGCAATTATCCTAAAGCGATAGACGGGTTTAAACAACTTTCCGGCAAAGAAGATTCGCTGGCACAAAACGCCATGTATTTGTTAGGTGATGCGTATTTGAAAACAAACCAGAAAGCAAATGCACGTAATGCGTTTTTATTCTGCGCATCCAATAGCAGCAATACCGCCCAGCGTGAAGTAGCCAAATACAATTATGCAAAGCTTTCTTACGAGCTGGGCTACCAGGATGTGGCGCTTACGGAGTTAAAAAAATTCCTGGCAGATTATCCTAACTCAACTTACAGTACAGAAGCAAAAGATTTGTTGGTAAATGTATTGGCCAACAGCAATAGTTATAAAGATGCATTGGCAATGGTAGAAGGGATGCAAAAGCCATCTGACAATGTAAAAAAGCAATACGCAAAAATTTTGTACGGAAGGGCCACAGAGTTGATCAATGACGGACAACTTATCTCTGCCAACGATTTGCTGGATAAAGCCCTGAAAGAACCCAACAACCAGGATGTATTGCCTTATGTAAACTTTTGGAAAGGGGAGATATCTTATCGTTTAAATAAGATTGATGATGCCATTCGTTATTATTTTGAATACCTGAAGTCTGGCAATACAAACGGAGAAGTAAATCCTACAGATGCTAAATACAATCTCGGCTACGCATTTTTGAAAAGAGAAAATTATAAACAGGCCCTTACTTATTTTGAGCAGGTAGCAGGCACGCCTAAGATTGATGCATCACAAATACAGCAGGATGCTTATGTACGCAGTGCTGATTGCTATTACATGAACCGCGATTTTACCAAAGCACTGGCTATGTATGATAAAGTGTTGAGTTATTCATGGCCCAGCAGCGATTATGCGTTGTTTCAGAAATCAATGGTAGCTGGTGTAAAAAGTGGCGCTGATAAAATAAAATTATTGTCTACAATAGAAAGGGTATATCCATCTTCCAGCCTGGTGCCGGATGCTAACCTGGAAATTGCTACCACTTATTTGTCTGACGAAAAATTCCGCGAATCAATTCCTTATCTTAAAAAAGTAGTGAGCAATACTTCCAATGAATCATTAAAGCCAAAAGCATTACTGAGATTGGGCATTGGCAATTACAACCTCAATAATAATAAAGAAGCGCTGGCACAATACAATACGTTGTTGCAGCAATATCCTAATTCACCAGAAGCAGAAGAAGCGTTAGACAATGCCAAAGTAATTTATGTGGAAGATGGACGTAGCAGCGAATATGTAGCCTTTGCCCGTGGCCTGGGTGTAGATATTTCTACCAGCCAGGAAGATTCACTGGCGTATGCAGAAGCAGAAGTGCAGTTTAACAATGGAAACTTTGCTGGTGCATTAACACGTTTTGATAGCTATCTCGCTAAATTCCCCGAAGGAAAGAATGCGCTGGAAGCATTGTATTATAAAAGTGAAATTTATTACAACCAGAAAAACTGGGCAAAGGCGGCAGAAGGTTACGAAGCAGTGGGAGACAGGGCACCCAATAAATTTGGAGAGAAGTCTTTGTTGCTGGCAGCTCGCCTCAATTTCTTTGATCTGAAGAATTATGATAAAGCAGAAAAATATTTTGCCCGCTTAAAAGAATTTGCTTCCAGCCAGGAAAACAAACTGGAGTCTATGCGTGGTTTGTTGCGCAGCCAGTATGAATTGAAAAAATGGACAGAAGCTACTGAGAACTCTAAAGACTTGCTGAATCAGAAAGGAGCAAGCACCGACGACAAGATATTATCAAACATGGTGCTGGCAAAATCTGCACAGGCATCTAACCAATGTGATTTGGCTATTTCTTATTTCCGCACCGTAGCTGGTATGAACAAATCTGCATTTGGAGCAGAAGCCCGTTATGAAATTGCCAGTTGCCAGTACGACCAAAACAAATTGAAAGACGCAGAGAAATCCGCTTTTGAAGTAATCAATAAATCCGGCTCATATGCAGATTGGGTAACAAAAGCTTACCTGCTGCTGGGCGATATCTATTTTAAAGAAAAAGATTACTTCAATGCAAAAGCTACTTTCCAAAGTATTGTAGACAATGCTTCTCAGCCTGAATTTAAAGAGACAGCACAGAAAAAACTTACACAGGTAACAGAAGAAGAGAAATCATCCGGAAAAATAAGTGGCCAGTAAAATAACCTGTAAGGTTTCTATAGAAAATAAAAAGCTATTCACTACAATCGCATTTATCAACATGACTAATAATAAAAAACAAATAGCCCTGCAGATAAAAAATATTTTGCTATTGTTGCCTTTTTTGTCTCTTGCTGCCACTGCATTTTCGCAGGACACAACGGGCAAGAAAAGAACCATTGATATTACTTCTTCTTTTAAGCCCGTGCTTCGCGAAGCAGTAAAAATAAATTTCAATGCAGCTTCGCCTGTATCAGATACCAGCAGACCTAAACTGAATTATAATATACCTCAGCAAAACCTGTTGCTGGGCTATCTTCCTGCTCCGTTGAAACCTGTGGCATTGCAAATTGATACAGTAAATGCATGGAAATACAGCAACTATATAAAACTAGGTGTGGGCAATGTGCACATACCATATGTGCAGGCAGGCTTTAGTTTTGGTGATGGAAAAAATTCTTTCTTTAATGCTTTTGCCAAAGGATATACTTCCAAAGGCAAATACAATGATTTTCAGAAGAACAATCATACATCTGTAGGTCTTGCAGGTACGGTAAAAACAGCATCTAATTTAGAATGGACAGGCAATCTTGGTTTTAAGAGCGAAGATTATTTCTTCTATGGCTTTCAACCACAGACATTGCCTTTTACAAAAGATTACCTGCGCCAGCGTTTTCAAACATTTGGTGGCAAGCTTAGCCTGCGCAATATGCAGCCAACAGAATACGGACTTACTTACAATCCCAATATAAAAGTGGATGTGTTTGGCAATAATAACTTTATTGGCAAAGGCACAGAAACCAATACGGTAGTGAACCTGCCGCTCACCAAAACGTTTGACGATTTTGCATTTACCCTTGGATTAACGGCAGATCTTACTCACTATAAAGCACCAACAAACGACGTTATACAGAACAATCTTTATTATGTTTCGCCTACTGTTCAATACAAACATGAGAACTTTTATCTTTCTGCAGGCGTAAGTCCATCCTGGGATAATAAACGTTTTCACCTGTTGCCCAATTTAATGGCAGACATTGTTACCAATGATAAAAGCTTCACCTTCCAGGTAGGTTGGATTGGTCATTATGATAAAGGTTCGATACAGCGTTTAACCGCTCTCAATCCCTGGATGAGATCTGATAGCGTAGGTACAATGCCCGATACACGTGTGCAGGAATTGTATGCAGGCATAAAAGGGTCATTGCTTGATCATATCAGCTATAGCGCAAAACTGGGTGCTGTTCAATACCGCGATTTGGCTTTGTTTGTAAATGATGCTGGCGGAGACGGCAAAACTTTTGTACCGCAGTTTTCTCCATCTGTACAAGCCATAAAAATGCACGGTGAAATAGGTTGGACGCAAGGCGAAGACCTGAACTGGAACAATACTTTTACGCTTACCAATTATACAAAAGTAGAAGGGCAGCAAAAAGCCTGGGGACTTACACCATTGGAGATAACCAGTTCATTGCGCTGGCAATTGTTTAAAGACTTTTTCCTGAAAGGTGATTTGTATGCTTTTGGCGGTGCTCCTTACCGTGCCAGATCTGGTAATACATTCAAAGACTATAAAGGTGAGTCTGGCGTAGATGTTAGCGCCGGTGTAGAATACAAAATCACCAAAGCGCTTAATCTCTGGTTCCAGATGAATAATCTCTTCAACAGCAAATACCAACGCTGGAACCAATACGAGGTATATGGCTTCAATGTGCTGGGCGGCATTGTGTTTTCATTTGACACGAAATAAGTTGTAAGTATTAAGTAATAAGTTTTAAGTGATAAGTTATAAGTAGGCGCGGCCACGATCTAGAATTTGGCTGAGTGCAAATTTGAAGCAATCCTGAATGCGCTGTATCTGAATTTATTACTTAAAACCTATCACTTACAACTCTACTTAAAACTTATCACTTACAACTTCTTACCTTTGCCGCATGCGCAAACTCAGTATGGATGAGCTGAACCGAAAATCGGTGCAGGAGTTTAAGGAAGCGGAAAAAATACCTGTTATTGCGGTGTTGGAGAATGTTCGCAGTGCTTATAATGTAGGCAGTGTGCTAAGAACTGCCGACGCTTTTTTGCTGGAAGCGGTTTATACCACTGGTTATACTGCCCATCCACCACACAAACAAATTTCAAAAACAGCATTAGGGGCCGATGAATCCGTAACCAGCCGGCATTTTGCAGATGGCGCTGAAGCCGTTGCAGCATTGAAGGCCGATGGTTATAAAGTATTGGCGGTAGAGCAGGCAGAAGATAGTCATTTGCTGCACCAGTTTGAATTGGCAGAAGGAGAGAAGCTGGCCGTGGTTTTTGGAAATGAAGTAACAGGTGTAGAACAGTCAACTATTCAGTTATGCGATGGTTGTATAGAAATACCGCAACTCGGCATGAAGCATTCGCTGAATATATCTGTGGCAGCAGGCATTGTGTTGTGGGAAATGGTCAGAACCAGGATTTTGAAGGATTAATTGGATTAAAAGGATTGAACGATAATATTATATCAGCATGGGTAAAATTAAAAACTATCTAAGTCTCGTAAAATTCTCGCATACCATTTTTGCAATGCCTTTTGCAATGATTGGATTTTCCTTAGGATTATTTAGCTTAATCAATCAATACAAGGCAAGTTACCCTGTAGGTTCGCCACATTTTGCATTGCCTGCATTTACTAATCTAACTCCACTAGTAATAAAGTTCGTTCTCGTCATCGGCTGTATGGTATTCGCCCGCAGTGCTGCTATGGCATTCAATCGCTATTTAGACAGAAGCTTCGATGCAAAAAATCCACGCACTGCCATCCGCGAAATTCCTAAAGGCATTATATCTCCCAACAGTGCTTTGCGTTTTGTTATTTTTAATTGCATTGCATTTGTGGCTTGCACCTGGTTCATTAATCCGCTGTGTTTCTTTTTATCGCCTGTAGCTTTATTGGTTGTATTAGGTTATAGCTATACCAAAAGATTTACAGCGCTTTGCCATATCATTTTAGGTATTGGTTTATCGCTGGCGCCGATTGGGGCATACCTTGCTGTTACAGGTGCATTCGCTTTGTTGCCTGTTATATTTTCTTTTGCTGTTGTTTTTTGGGTAAGTGGCTTTGATATTATTTATGCATTGCAGGATATTGATTTCGACAAATCGCAACAACTTTACAGTATACCCGCTGCGTTGGGTAAAGCTAAAGCATTGAGAGTGTCAGAATCATTGCACATGCTAAGCGCAGCCTGTGTAATTTTTGCTGGTGTTTATGGTCAGTTTCATTGGAGTTATTGGATTGGGGTGGTGATATTTGTCGGTATGCTTATTTACCAGCACTCCATAGTAAAACCCAATGATCTTACCAAGGTAAACATTGCATTCATGACGGCCAATGGTATTGCCAGTGTGGTGTTTGCAGTGTTTGTAATTGCCGACTTGTTTATTCACGCATAAAACTTGCCGATGCTCAATAATAACCAGGCTATTGTTGATAGCTTTTTTGAAGCTTATATCAAACGTGATTTTGCCGGTATACACAAAGTCATGCACGAAGATGTAACATGGATATTTTTAGGGCAGCATCCATTGGCAGGTGTAAAAAATGGCATTGAAGACGTGGTTGCTTTTTTCGATAATATGGGCGCCATTATGGGTCAGTCAAAAGTAAAAGCAGAAAAACTGGTAATGGGCAGCAACGATAATTACCTGGTAGAATGCCAGCACATTACTACGCACAGGGAAGATGGCAACAATGTAGATCATCATGTTTGTGTACTGTGGACATTTGAGGATAATAAAATTCGTGAAGGCCGGCATTTTTTTGCAGACCCTAAAGCGGCTGATAAATTTTTTGCAGCGGTAGCACCAATACCAACAGAATAATATCAATAATAGCATGGCAAGAATAATGGCAATAGATTATGGACTGAAGCGCACAGGATTGGCAGTAACCGATCCTTTGCAGATTATTGCCAATGCATTAACTACGGTTGAGACGCCGCAACTATTCAATTTTCTTAAAGACTATTTCAGCAAAGAAGCGGTAGAGCTTATCATTATCGGCGAGCCCAAAAACCTGGATGATAGCGATACACATGCCACACCTTTGGTGCGCAAAACCATTGAACGACTTAAAAAGGAATTCCCTTCTATACCCGTTATACCTGTCGACGAACGTTACAGTTCTAAAATGGCCAAGTCTGCAATGATAGATATGGGCATGAAAAAAATGCAGCGTCGCGATAAAGCTGTGGTTGACCGTATTGCTGCTACTATTCTACTGCAGGAATACATGGAAAGAAGCCACTAAAAAAGCTTATAGCCCTTAGCTACTAGCCATTAGCCTTGTACTTTGCTATTTGAACTCATGATACGACTCTATTGCGAAGCAATCTCTGTGTATCGCCTCAATGCTTCAACGAATAATATTACCCTCTGTGCAATCTCCGTGTTCTCCCTGTCTCCGTGGCTATTATAACGCTAAAATCAACTAAATTTGCAGCCTTATTAAATCAGAAACCATCAAGGAATGATTTTACCTATTGTGGCCTATGGCGCACCTGTATTAAGAACGGTAGCAAAGGATATTGACAGTAATTACCCCGGCTTGTCTAAACTGATTGAAGACATGTGGGAGACAATGTATGCCAGTAATGGTGTTGGTCTTGCTGCGCCTCAAATTAATAAAGACATCCGCCTCTTTATCATAGACAGCGAACAGATTTTTGCCAACCAGGAAGATGAAGATCGTGGTGTGTATCCGGA
This sequence comes from Chitinophagaceae bacterium, assembly GCA_047602295.1. Classification (GTDB taxonomy): domain Bacteria; phylum Bacteroidota; class Bacteroidia; order Chitinophagales; family Chitinophagaceae; genus JACMLD01. Next base: position 2,869,867 of record JASGHP010000001.1, read on the forward strand.
TGATCCCGGTACCAAGCAGGTGTTTATCAATGCGCATGTAGTAGCTATGGGTGGCAAAGAATGGGCTTACAATGAAGGTTGTTTAAGCATTCCTAAAATAAGGGAAGATGTAATGCGCCCAGGTGAAGTAACCGTTGAATACATGGATGAAAACTTTCAGCCACATACAAAAACATTCAATGGCATTACGGGGCGCATCATTCAACACGAGTACGATCACATAGAAGGTAAACTGTTTATAGACTACCTGAAGCCGCTTAAAAGAAAATTATTGAAAGGCAAGCTGGACGATATTTCTAAAGGGAAAATAAAAGTTGATTACAAAATGAATTTTCCCAAGTAATACAGTGTTGATCCTTATCGTACCCAATGAATAATTTGAATAAAATAATTTCTTCCTCAATTTTTCTCCTGCTGCTTTCTGCAACCGTGTATGCGCAGAAAGATTCTGCCGTTAATATTGGTAAGAAGGTAGTTACCCTGAAAGAAGTGGTGATAAGGAACAACCTGAACGTAGCCGGGTTTATAGAGAGGGTGAAAAATGATACCACTTTTTACAAAGCATTTAAAAACCTGAAGGTGTTAGGCTATACTGCACTCAATGATATTCGCATGTCTGACAAAGAAGGGGTACAATTGGCATCTTTGGAGAGCAGAACAAAACAGCTTGTAGATGGCGGTTGCCGTACTACGCAAATACTGGAAGAAAAAACTACCGGCGATATTTACGACAAAGACAAAAACTGGAATTACTATACCGGAGAATTGTATGCAGGGTTGATGTTTGCAAAAGGAAAAATCTGCGGCGAAAATAACATTGTAAAAGGTAGCGAGCTTAGCATAAAAAACAAAAAGGGCATTGAAAAGCATAAAGAGCAATTGAAGATGTTGTTCTTTAATCCCGGTTCAAAAATCCCTGGCATACCATTTATTGGAGATAAGATTGCCATTTTTGAAGATGATGTTTCTGCGCTGTACGATTTTGTAATTGATATGGCAGATTACCAGGGCCAGTTATGTTATGTGTTTACTATAAAGGCAAGAACTGATTTAAGAAGTGGCCAAAAGGATGATATTGTGATTAATAAAATGGTTACCTGGTTCAATAGCCAAACGTTTGATATAGTGGCCCGCAATTATGATCTTAGTTACAACGCTGCCGTGTACGATTTCAATGTGCAAATGGAAGTGCAGATGACCCATTTTGAAAATCTGCTGGTACCGAGGCTTATCCGTTACAATGGCAACTGGCATGCAATTTTCAAAAAGCGGGAGCGGGGTGTATTTACTGCAACGTTGTTTGATTTCAATAAAGGAAACTGAGGAAGAAAGCTATGAGCTATTAGCTGTGAGCTTTGAGCCGTAATCTATAAACCGTAGTCCACGAATTAAGCATCAGACATTTATCTCATTCCCCATCTTCTCATTCATCCTCCTTATCATAACAATCATGATAATCTGCGTTCTATCATCGACGCATAGGCATTTTCACATTTCCACATTTGTCACATTTATCACATTGCTCTCCAGATGCTTTGATTTCTTTAATTTTGCCAAATGCCAAGAACAATTCTTCCAAAGCAATCATCTTTGCAAACAGCAAACATAACCACTGAAAGCACAGAAGTAAGAGTGGCAGAATTAAATGAGGCGAAGTGTATCCTGTCATCTTACAACCGCCGCGATTTCTTTAAAGCCACTCTCATCTTAGAGGGCTTTAGCGAGTTAAATTATTCAAACAGCAGTTATGCTATTGACAGGCCTGCATTGGTTTTTACCAATCGGTTGGTACCTTATTCGTGGGATTTGGTAGAAGGAACAGTAGAACCTGTAGGATATTTCTGTGTGTTTACTGAAGCGTTTTTGCAGGCAGGCATACGAATGGAAAGCCTGAAAGATTCTGTGTTGTATAAACCAGGTGGCAACCCGGTGTATTTTTTAAACGATGAACAGTTGCCATATCTCACCAGCATTTTTGTACGCATGCGCCACGAAATGAATGCCGACTATATACACAAGTATGATTTGTTGCGCAACCAATTATCGCTCGTTATTCATGAAGCAATAAAAATGCAGCCTGCTACCACGCAGGCAGAACCTATTAATGCAGCAGCAAGAATTACCAAACTGTTTTTTTATTCTTTAGATAGTCAATTCCCCGTTGCTTCTCCACAGCATGAAATAAGATTGAAGAAAGCAAGTGATTACGCAGAGCATTTAACAGTGCACATCAATCATTTAAATGCGGCATTGCACCAGGTTACCGGTAAGTCTACTACCATGCATATTAATGATCGTTTGCTGAAAGAAGCCAAATCATTACTGGCACATACCGGTTGGGCAGTGGCTGATATTGCTTACAGTTTAGGGTTTGAGTATGCTTCTTATTTCAACAATTTCTTTAAAAAACACACAGGGGTTACGCCACTTGCTTTTCGTAAAACTCTTTGAAAAGTATAATTTTTCCTTTGAAATCTTTAACGCCGCTCTGGCGCTGGCTCAATACTTTTGCGTTCATAAATTATTAAACTATGATCCAGGCAAAAGCATACGCGGCACAAAGCCCTACCACAGATTTGGCTCCTTGGAATTTTGAGCGCAGGGAAGTAGGCCCGCACGACGTACAAATTGAAATTAAATATTGCGGTGTTTGTCACTCAGACCTGCACCAGATTAAGAACGATTGGTTTCCCGGCATCTTTCCAATGGTACCAGGTCATGAAATTGTTGGTGTTATTACAAAAGTGGGCGACCATGTTAAAAAATTTAAAGTAAATGAATTGGCCGGTGTTGGTTGTATGGTAGACTCTTGCCAGCAATGCGAAAACTGCAAAGATGGTTTAGAGCAATATTGCCTGGAAGGAAATACCCAAACATACAATGGTAAAGATCGCAGCGGACAGCCCACCTATGGTGGTTATTCAAACACGATAGTAGTACGCGAAGAATTTGTACTGCACATTTCAGATAAACTAAACCTTGCTGCAGTAGCGCCTTTGCTTTGCGCAGGCATTACAACTTATTCTCCTTTGCGTCACTGGAAAGTTGGTAAAGGACATAAACTGGCAGTTCTTGGCTTAGGCGGTTTAGGTCACATGGCTGTTAAGTTTGGTGTTGCATTTGGTGCAGATGTTACGGTGTTAAGCACATCTGCGTCTAAAGAAAAAGCAGCAAAAGAATTAGGCGCACATCATTTTGTGGTGACTTCAGATCCTGCACAGGTAAAAGCAGTAAAAGGCAAATTCGATTTTATACTTGATACTGTTTCTGCCGAACACGATATGAACATGTACCTGTCTTTGTTAAGAACAAATGGCGTGCATATTTGCGTAGGAGCTCCTTCCAAACCAATGGAGATTGGCATCTTCCCATTATTGGGTGGTCGCAAAAGCGTAGCCGGTTCTGGCATTGGTGGTATACCCGAAACTCAGGAAATGCTTGATTTCTGTGCAGCCAACAATATAGTTTCAGATATTGAGATGATAGACATCAAAGACATTACTGCTTCTTATGCAAGAATGTTAAAGGGAGATGTACGCTATCGTTTTGTAATTGATATTGCTACTTTGTAATAAACGACAGAAAATAATAGCTGTATTGTCTTCAATACTCAAACAGGCAATAATGATTAACTAAAATCTTCATTGCCTGTTTTTATTTATTATCTACAAATACTTTTTTGATGGCATTCAGGTAACCGTACCCGTTTACATTGTCGGGCTGCAGGTAACTGGTTTCGGTCCATTCATTCCAACTATTGATGGTAATAAGTGGTGCTTGTTTCGGATGTGCATCTATGTAAGCCTTTGCCATACGCAATCCCTTCTCAAAATTTTCCGGTGTGTTATTTTTAACAACAGCACTCTTACCTGTGCGTGGGCTATTATCCCAGCCAACACTTATGTGCGGGTAATAAGTAAGATCGAAACTGGTATCAATTCTTGTCCATTCTTTTTTCACAGCATCTAAAATATTTAGATAGTCAGCATCCACATTGGTAAAATGTGCAAACTGGTAATGGGTAGCGCTGGTAAACCCTAGTTTTTTTACAAAAGCATTTTCAGGTTTTTGCGTTTTGCTTCCATCAAAGCCGCTGTAATTGGTATTGATTGACCACATGGTAAGCTGTAGTTCCAACCCTGGAAACCCTGCTCTCTTGGTTTCTTCTTTAAACCATTTTAATGCGTCTACCGTTTGTTCTATACCACCAAGTCCTGCAATCAACTGCGGAATATCATAGATTATAAATACCGGCTTTCCATCAATGTTATAGTATTGCGGCAGTTTGAAATACTTTTCAATATTGCGTTTGCAGATCTTTTCAAACTCAGCCCTGGTTATTTTGCCGGTCCAGATTACATTGTCTTCATTGTATTTATTCAGTCGTGTATCCCAAACATTTACTACATCGTGGTTGGCCCACATCAGGTAAAACTTCATCTGGTTGTTGTTATCGGCTTTCAGAAAACCATTGTCAAGCGTGGTTTCCATAAAGGGTCTGCCGTCATACCAATACCAATCAAAGATGAATACATTCACACCGTGCGTAACAGCCTGGTTAATTTCCATTGACATAATAGCCGGGTCTGCTTCATTGATAGTACCCCATAAAGGTTTGCGGTTCCAGTAATGGCCGGGAAACCTTTCCTGCATATTGATAACTGTTTGCCATTCGCCAATACCTGTAGGCCAGAAGGGTCGGAGGCGGGGATCGTCACTTGCATAAGCGGGATAAAGGAATGCGGCTACATCGTAATGTTGTTTGCTTACTGGCAGTTTAGACTGAGCGAGTATTGCAGACTGCAGGAACAATGCAAATAATATCAACAGAAGAGTGCAATGATGTTTTGTTTTCAACGGAAGCATATTTATTAGATTCAAATCTATTGCTTTTTTATGAAGGGCATCAAATTCGTTATGTTGGTGAGATTGCGTAGATTTAAACTTCTATGGAATTCAGAGCATTTCTTGTTAAAACAAACAATAATCCCGCCCTTACTATTGGGTTGACAGGAGTGATTATTTTTATGCTCTCAGGCGTTTTCTATATCATTAAGGGTTTAAATTTTATTGCTCCTTATATTTCTGTGGTAGGCTTGTGTGTAGCAATTGTTGGTGCAATCTCCAATGCAAAAAAAGGCATGTACACAATTGAAAAAGAATTGTTGGTAATAGCCGATAATGGCGTCACTATACGTTCAGTGTTTTATAATTTTACAGAGATCAGCAACCTGCAATTGTATTATCATTCCTTCTATAGTCAGTCTTCTTACGGTTACTACTATGAAAACTGGTGCTATTGAATATGGCATTGCCAATAGAATCAGTTTTGTTTATAAAGGACAGGAGGTATTGGAAGAGTTTGCCTTGCAAAATAAAGAGCATGCGGATAATTTCTTTGGCGCTCTTAATTATCTTAAAGAGGAAGGCGTTCAATACGGCCTGTCTTTCCGCAATTATAGAAGATAATCGTAAAAAACTGTTTCTGTACATTTGCTGCAGCTATCATCTTTATGCAAAAAGGTTTAGAAGAACATATTCAGCGTTATTTAAAAATCAGTGAGCAAGACTTGCGGGCTGTGTTGGATTTTTTTGAACCATTGCCCGTAAAGAAAAAACAAAACCTGTTTTTAGAAGGCAAGGTTTGCCAGCACATGTATTTTGTAACAAAGGGATGTCTTCGTATGTTTTTTATAAATGAAAAAGGAGTGGAGCAAACCACGCAATTTGCATTGGAGAACTGGTGGCTGGCGGATTATTTTTCTTTTGAAAAGCAAACGCCGTCGGGGTTTTGTGTACAGGCAGTAGAGAAAAGTGAAGTGCTGGCTATATCTTTCAACAACCTGGAAAAACTGCTGCAACAATTTCCTGCTATGGAAAAGTATTTTCGTTGTATGCATCAGCGGGCCAATGCAGCTTCGCAGGTAAGAATAAAAAATTTGTACAGTTTGTCAAGAGAAGAACTGTATCTCAACTTCAGTTCCATGTTCCCTGAATTTATACAGCGTATACCACAATATTTGCTGGCATCTTATCTTGGTTTTACTCCCGAATATTTGAGTGAATTGCGCCGCAAGCAATTTCTTAAACCAGTTTAAGCAATCACCTCGTAGAATGCTGGTAGCTTTGTTTCATCAAAAAACAAATATTATGGAACAAAGAGTAAACATCGCAAAAGATTTTCCGGAAGCTTACAAAAGTATGTACGCATTAAGTGGTTCACTAAACCATAGCAGCCTTACACCATTGCAGAAAGAAATGATAAAAATAAGGGCATCGCAAATAAATCAGTGTGCATTCTGCCTTAACATGCATACACGTGATGCTATAAAGTATGGTGAAACGCCACAACGCATCTTCCTGTTGAATGCGTGGAGGGAAACAGATCTGTATAGCGCAGAAGACAAAGCCATCTTAGCATTAACAGAAGAAGTAACGATTATTAGTCAGCATGGTGTGAGTGATGCCGTTTACAAAGAAGTTTCTCAGTATTTTGATGCAGCACAAATTGCACAATTGATTATGGCAATTGTTATCATTAATGCATGGAACAGGATTGCCATTAGTACACAGATGCCGATTGAAAAATAGCTGTTAGCTAATAGCTGCAAGCTAAAAGTCGTTTACTTCGAACTATGAACTACGAACTATAAACTTCTTCCTATCTTCACTGCATGCACGTTTATACATTTAACAAGGAAGCGTTTGGCTGGTACATAGATTTGCCTGAGTTTATTGAACAGGGTGGGAGTAAAGGTGATTTGGCGATGGTAGAAGGAGCTGATACCATGCTGGATAAAATGGCCAATGGAAATGATGCTATCAGGCTGGCTTTTGATGATAAACATTTTGAAGGATCGGATAAAATGGTATTAACTGAAAAATGTAATCCTGATAAGGGAGGTGGTATTTACAGGATGGAAGCATGGGAAGGGCAAAGCTATCATCATAGTTTGTGGCTTTGTGCTGTAACAGAATTTGTATTTGGGTCTTTACCGGAAACAATTTTTGTAAAAAGGGCGAATTAATTAGTTACAGCGAGCTGCCGGCTGTGAGATAGCTGAATGATATTCAAATGCCCAAAGGCTGCCGGATGGAAGCGGATACCCCGCTGAGGCTTTGTGCATGGGCTTTGTGGCGGAGTATTAGCGGACAGCCGGAACTGCTGCTGATTTTTGTACAATAGCTGACGGCCCCATTTGTCTTTTACACTGATATCAATTGTCCTGTTTCATCTTATGAATTTATTAACACGGCTTCAAATGGAATTTTTCGGATAGCGGAATCGTAGGAAAAATAAAACCTACATGCCATGAACCGAAAATCTATTATTGCAGGCACCCTGCTTTTATCTTTTGTTTTTGCTGTTTTTCATTTTTATTCGCTCAATGCCCGGCAGAAACAACAAACTCCAATATCAATAACTTCTCCTCAGTTAAAAAATAAAGCTGCCCAAGCCCATATACAAGTGGTGTTTGCACTGGATGCTACCGGAAGCATGCGTGGTTTGATTTCGGCAGCCAAAGAAAAAATCTGGTCCATTGCAGGCAGTATGGCGCAGGCAGATCCCAGCCCTGTTGTGGAGATAGGGTTATTGTTTTATAGGGACAGAGGAGATGCATTTATTACAAAACAAGTTGCCTTGTCTACAGATCTGGATGCTGTATATGAAAAGCTGATGCAAATAAGTGCAGATGGAGGTGGAGACGAACCCGAAAGCGTTAACCAGGCTTTGCATGAAGCGGTTACTAATTTTAAATGGGATACTACTGAAAGCACTTATCGAACAGTTTTCCTGGTGGGCGATTGTCCTCCGCACATGGATTATCGCAATGATGTGCCTTATCCTGTTAGTTGTACCGATGCAAAACACAAAGACATTGTGTTAAACACTATTCTTATGGGCAATAATTCTACAGCAAAAAGAATATGGACGGAGATTGCCAATTGCAGCCAGGGAAGTTTTACAGAAGTGAATATGGCTGCAAATGATATTACAGTAAACACTCCTTATGATTCTGTGATTGCAGTAATATCTGATCAACTGGATGATACAAGGATGTATTATGGCAATGAAGAAGACAAGTTGGAAGCAACTGCAAAAAAAGATAAATCGAAATTTATTTCCAGCAATACAAAAGCCAATGTAAAAGCACAGCGGGCCGAGTTTAACACTACTAAAACCGGTAAAGAAAGTTATTATGGCAGTAAGGAATTGCTGGAGGAATACCGCGTCAATAAAAAATCTGTAGATGCTATTAAACAGGAAGAATAGCCCAATGAAATGAAAGGCATGAGTTCGGATCAAAGAAAAATTTTTATAGAGCAAAAACTGGCAAAAAGAGATTCGCTTAACCAGCAAATGCAAAAGTATACCCGCTTGCGCCAGGAGTTTATAGAAAAAGATTTGGCTGGCAGAAAAGCCGGTGAGGTGGATAGTTCTTTCAGTAATAAAGTATATAAAAGCATTCAGAAACAAACTGAGAAAAAGAACATTAAGCTAAAAGAGAAAGCTAAGTTTTAAGTGAGCCGTGAGCTATTAGCTGCTAGCTGTGAGCCAAGGAATTTCATTTGTTCTTTATAAACGATTACAGTGGTCGCTGACAGGGCATCTTAATCATGACAGATCATAAAAATCATAACAATCTGCGTTCTATTTTCACCGATCTTTGTGCCATAAAACAAATCTTATGGCAGGCATTAAAGTTATTATTACCGGTGCTACCGGCATGGTGGGCGAAGGCGTTTTGTTTGAATGTTTGGAAAATAACCAGGTGGCAGAAGTATTGATTATAAACAGAAGACATTATGAGAAGCAGCATCCTAAACTAAAAGAATTGCTGGTACCCGACTTTTTTAAACTGGACGAGTATGCGTCGCACATAGGTGGCTATGATGCATGTTTCTTTTGTGCAGGCATTAGTTCGTTAGGGATGAAGGAAGATAAGTATGCCCATATTACTTACGATACTACTATGGCATTTGCGCAGAGTTTAATAAAAGTAAATAAAGACATCGTTTTTACTTTTGTGTCTGGCTCGCATACAGACAGCAGCGAAACCAGCAAAATAATGTGGGCAAGGGTAAAAGGTCGCACAGAGAATGCTTTGGCAAAGTTGCCGTTTAAAAAAGAATATAATTTTCGCCCGGGTGGTATGCTGCCTTTTGCGGGTCAGCAAAACTGGAAAGCTGTATATAAATGGATAGTGAAAGCCATTAAAGCCATTTCGCCTAAAAGAATTGTTACCATGCACGAGCTGGGCCTGGCCATGATTAACAGCGTTACCAAAGGTTATCCTAAGAATGTGCTGGAGATTGCAGACATTAAAGCGCTGGCAAATGCATAGGGCGGCAGGCTAATATCTCTCCACATGATCTGTATAAACTGCTTTTGCCGTTATCCGGCTTTCTAATAACTTCGGCGCTGACGATAGTTAATTATTGTCAGCGTTTTTTCATTATGCCTGTATCATTTACTGAAACTTTGGTAGTAGGGATTTCATCCAGGGCTTTGTTCGACCTGGAAGAGGAGAACCGTTTGTTTCAAACGCAGGGTGTTATTGAATACAGGAAACTGCAAAAAGAAAGAGAGCACATCATTTTAAAACCCGGCACTGGCTTTCATGTGGTAAAAGCATTGCTGCACCTGAATCAACTGTCAACCGATAGATTGGTTGAAGTGATTGTAATGTCTAAGAATAGTCCTGAAACCGGTCTGCGTGTATTAAACTCAATACAACATTACGGATTGGATATTACCCGCTCTGCTTTTACCGGTGGTGAATCTTTATTTGAATACATGGAAGCTTTTGACGTAGATCTTTTTCTTAGTAAAGAAGAGCAGGAAGTGCAGCGTGTGATAGACAGCGGCTTTACTTCTGCTGCATTGATTTACGATCCGCCAGAAAATTTTACGCCAGAAACCAGTACAGTCCGCATTGCATTTGATGCAGACGCGGTATTGTTTTCTGATGAGAGTGAACAGATATACAAAATGCAGGGCATAGATGCGTTTCATGCCAATGAAAAAGCAAATGCGCACAGGGCAATGAAAGAAGGGCCGCACGCAAAATTGCTGAAGATGCTTTCGAAGATTCAGAAGAAAATGCAAACGGGTGTGGAATTGTCTCCTTTGCGTTTGGCTATTGTTACGGCAAGAAACAGCCCGTCTCATATGCGTGTCATTAATACCATGCGTGAGTGGGATGTGTATGTGGACGAAGCTTTTTTCCTCGGAGGCATCAGCAAAGACAAAGTATTGAAAGCTTTCAAAGCGCATATCTTTTTTGATGACCAGGATGCACATCTGAAACACGCTATGAAAGAAGTGCCCAGTGCAAGAGTTCCTTATCAGACACAGTCTCCGTTATATGTAGCGCCAGAAGAAACGCTTAACATCAACCACGAGAAGATTGCAATACGCAAACTGCCTTCTTAATAGTTACGAATGCATCGCTGCTTTATTTATCAATAGCACAGGTATAGAGCTCATACTTTATCTGCCAGTTGAATGTTTCGCCAGGTGCTACTTTCACATCTATAAAAGGTTCAGGAGAGAAAATAGTTGGAGATGCCCAAAAAGCAAGCTTCGACATAGGTTTGTCGCAGGTAATTCTCAATGCAGCACCCGTATGATGGTTTTCAATTTTGATATCGTAATCTGTATTGCTACTAGTATAACCCTGTATTAAAGTGTAAACAGATTGGCCTGGCGAAAAAACTTTATTAAACAAAACCTGTTTGTCTTTTAGCATTGCCAGTTTATCTTCTCCAAAACCTTTTGCGCTTTCAGCTACTGCCGTCAATGTAAAGGGAAAACTGGTAACTGCATCAGGCCCGGTAGGTTGTTTGTCTAATACAAAAAGATTGTGGTTGTATACATTGGTTTCGATGGCTTCATTGCCAGTGTTGATCAGTTTGTGATCAATTACCATTACGGCTTTATCTTTTACCAATGTTACTGTCTTGGTATATTTATAAGAATAGACTGAATCTTTTAGCGTATGCGTAAATGCAATGCTGTTTGGCTTTGTATCTATTTTCCAGTTGCCGCTATTGCTGATGTTATAATATTTGAAAGGAGAGTAGGCAACATTCTCTGCTTTGGTAAGTACACCCACACCAATTTGTACAAAGTGACCACCTACGGTTGCTGCATCATAACCTAGCGGAGCGAATGATTCTACCGGCCCCAGTATAGCGTCGTGCGTAGTGGCATTGTAGTTGGCAAACCACTGGCTGCAATAACTATGTCCTTTGTATTCCAGTTCGGGTATATTGGCCGACCAATCGAAACGTGTACCGCGATAATAACCTTTCTCTGCGTCTGGCAAATAAATGCGTGCTTTGATAATGCCATTGCTGATGCTTGCCTGAGGAAAATCTGTTTGTGCGTTTGCGTTATTAAGTGCAAGTACAAGAAGAAAACAAAACAAAGTTGATAATTGATACTTCATGTTCAATATGCTTGGTATAAATGTAAGGAATTAGGAATTAGGAATTAGCGATTGAAGGTAATTGGTAATAAGGATAGGATATGCGAATGTAGAAACTTTGTATAGTGAAATTCGTCGATTGCTAATATCACCCCTTCGGGGTTCTATATAAATTTTGATATTCATTTTTCTATATTAATACCATCCCTTCGGGATTTTAAAGCCTGAAAGGCTGACATTAATATAGAAACGAGCAAAGCAAGATTCACAAAACCCCGAAAGGGGGTGACATTATCGCTCCAAATTGTAAGCCGCCCAATTATTAATGACTAATTCCTAATTATTAACTAACCTCACGGTCTGATAATCGTTCCATCTCTCTTGCGAATAATCCATTTTCCTGCATTGTTGGTAATAGGATATTTAGCCGCTTCCTTTTCGTTGATGTCTACGCCAAGTCCGGGTGTGTCGTTTACATACATATATCCTTTCTTCAATTCAGGAGTGCCCGGGAAAACTTCTTTCTCTTTATCGGAGAAAAAGATGGATTCCTGTATGCCGAAGTTCCAGATGTTTAGATCTATATGGCAATTGGCTGCATGACCAACAGGCGATACATCGCCCGGTCCATGCCAGGCAGATTTTACATTGAAGTATTCTGCCAGGTGCGCAATTTTCATTGCAGGACTAATGCCACCAATCTGGCTGATATGGCAACGGATATAATCAAAAGAATGTTCCGCAATTTCTTTGATGAATTCGTTGGGATTGTTAAACAATTCGCCCATGGCAAATGGTACTGTGGTGCTGGAGCGTAATTGTTTCCACCAGTCGCGGTTTTCCGGCGACAATGGATCTTCAATAAAGAAAGGATCAAATTCCTCCAGGCGCTTGCACATGTTTATCATGTCTTGCGGTTGCACACGTTCATGCGTGTCGTGCAACAGTTCCACTTCATCGCCGCAAACTTTTCTTACTTCTCTAAACATTTTGGGCACAGCCTGCACATACGCACGGGGATCAATAAATTGATCTGTTGGTTTACCAAACCCGGCATCTTTAAAATCTGGTTGCTGCGCCAATGCCAAAGAGCCGTATCCGCCTTGTTGTATGCGCACATAGCGAAAACCCTGTTCAATATATTTCTGTACGTTAGCTGCCACTTCCTGCGGGTCTTTTCCATCTGCGTGTGCATAGCAATCTACTGCAAACCTTGCTTTGCCACCCAACAATTGATAAACCGGCATATTAGCACGTTTCCCTTTTATGTCCCACAAGGCCTGGTTCAAACCACTGATGGCATTGTTCAAGACTGGTCCGTTTCTCCAATAAGAACTCACCAAAAAGGCCTGCCACATATCTTCAATATCATCTACATCGCGGCCAATGCAGAAATCACCCATATACCGATTGATCGCTGTAACCACCACCTCTGCACGTTGCGTAAAAGTGGCGCAGCCCAATCCATACAAACCTGGTTCCGAGGTTTCAACTTTTACTACAATTAAATTAGAACCAGCAGGCGCAGTGCCAATGGCTTTTACACTTTTAATAGTAACCGGTTTCATGGCTTTTGCATACCAGGGTTTTTCTGCAGGTGCTGCATTTGCTTTGCCTATACTGCCCATAACGCCGGTTAGTGCCGATAAAGAACCAAGACCAATCATTTTTAAGGCATCGCGACGGCCTTGTTCTGTTGCAGGTTGTTTGCGATTGTTCATATCAATAGCATGTGTTGAAAGGTGAAGAAGACGCAGGTGTAAGCAACAAATACCGATAAAGTGAAGAATGTCTTACCGCAGAAATGTAAAAGCGGGTATAGATAATAGTTAGCAAGGCAATCTTTTTGGCCGGTAATTTTATTGTAACGGAAGTTAGCAATAATTTTTCAGCCAGCTATTGTTTTGTTGTATTGCCTGCAAAATGATTCATTAAAATGTCATTAGCGTATCAATACAATGGTGCCTGCTATCACCAATCCTGCGCCAATAGCGGTTTTCAGTGTGAGTGCTTCGTGTAAAAAAACTGCAGCCAGCACAATGGTTAACGCTACGCTTAATTTATCTACAGGTGCTACCTGCGACACCTTGCCTGCCTGCAATGCTTTGAAATAAAATATCCAGGAAAGCCCGGTGGCAATTCCGGAGATGATGAGGTAGATAAGATTTTGCCTGGATAGCGATGCCAGTCCTTTTGTTTCGCCCTTTGCCAATACAATGCCCCAGGCAATTAATAGAATGATAACTGTTCTGATCGCAGTAGCAAGGTTAGAACTTACATTGGTAACGCCCAATTTAGCGAAGATGGCTGTGAGCGAAGCAAAGAGTGCAGAAAGCAAAGCGTATATCCACCACATAAAAATAGTTTAGTGCATGAATATACAAATGAATTGTGGAGGAATTCTGAAGCTGCTGATGAAAGAATTTGCAAAAGAAAAATCCTTACCTATATTTAGTGTTAAGAGTAATGAAGAAGATTTTTATGGGCCAAGCGTTGGAACTACTATTAAGCATTGTTGCGCTGTGTCCCGTACCTCTGGTCGGGATCGCACTCTTGTACCGTAAGTCTTTATTCACCTCTTAGATGAATTCGTTTTAATTAAATACATTTTGCCATCATGAAAAAAATATCACTTGCTATTGTTTGCGTAATACTGACTTGTGTATATGTTACAGCACAGCCAGTAGTCTTTACACTTCATACAGATAAAGCAATACAAACCATTGACAACATAGGCGCTTCTGGTGCCTGGTTTTCTGAAGGCATTGGTAAATACTGGCCGGCAGAAAAAAAGCAGCGAATGGCTGAACTGCTTTTCAGCAAAGCATTTGACAAGAATGGCAATCCGCTTGGCATTGGTTTATCTGCGTGGCGTTTTAATATTGGCGGTGGCACTACAGAGCAGGGTGATAGCAGTGGCATCAGCAGCCCGGTGAAAAGAGTAGAGTGCTTTTTATCTCCTGATGGAAAATATGATTGGAACAAACAAGCAGGCTATATGTGGTTTGTAAAACAAGCTGCTGCTTACGGAGTAGAAAACCTGATTGCATTCAGCAATACCCCACCGGTGCAGTTTACAAAAAACGGATTAGGTTTTAAAACAGAAAAAAATTATGAAGCCAATCTTCGTGCTGACAAATACGCCGCTTATGCAGGCTTCCTGGCAGATGTAATTGCGCACTTTAATAAAGAAGGTTTGCATTTTAATTATATCAGCCCCGTTAATGAACCACAATGGGATTGGTCTGCAGCTTTTGGCAAGATGAATCAGGAGGGATCTCCCTGGCACAATGAGGATATTTATAAAATTACCGTTAGCCTTGACAGCGCATTGTCTGCGCAAAAGCTTTCTTCAAAAATACTTGTAGCAGAAGCTGGTATCTTAAGTGCTTTGTATAACGGTGGCGGACGTGCAACAAGCCAGATTCAATCCTTTTATAATCCTGCCAGTCCATTGTACATCGGCAAATTAAAAAACCTGTTGCCGGTGATAGAAGGACATAGCTATTTTACAGATAATGGCGATTCAAATATTATTAAAGTCCGTAGCAGAGTACGCGACACTGCTGCACAATACAAAACACCATTCTGGCAATCTGAATATTGTTTGCTGGGAGATGGATACAAAGAAGGTGTTAAAGGGAAAACAAGTGCAATGGATTGTGCGCTTTTTCTTTCAAAAATAATTTATCATGATTTGGCAATAGCCGATGCTGCTGCCTGGCATTTATGGAATTCATGGGAGCCGGGTGATGCGGATTATGATACTCGGTATTATATGCTGGCTTTAAAAAATAATGAAGCAAACACCACTGGCGATTTTACTATTACCAAAAACCTTTGGGCATTGGGCCATTACAGTCGCTTTGTGCGTCCTGGTATGAAACGCATTGTTACAGACAGAAGTGATAAGCTGAATGACGTGCAAGCTGCGCAGGACATTATGTTGTCTGCTTATACTGATAATAAAAAGATAGTAGTGGTATGTATTAATTACGCCAAAACATCTAAACAGATTTCATTGGATTTTCCTGGTTTTAAAAAGCCGCAAAAAGTGCAGCAATACTTAACCACTGCAGCAGCAGAAGACAATATGAAATACAGCCTGCTCAAGAATGCAAATAATATAGCATTGCCTGCACGTTCCATCAGCACATTTGTCTTGGAATAATGTTAAGCCTCTATGGTTGTACTGTTACCATTTGTGCTTGCTGGTTCCAGCCACGTATCTCTACAACCGGCATTGTATTAGATGCAGGGTAGTCAACGGTAATTGTTTTGCTTTCTCCCGGTAAAACAGAAATGTAATTATCGCTGTAAAAACAAGGCAATATGCGTTTGTGCGTTTGCTGATCAAGCAATGATATTCGGTTGAAGAAAGCAACCGGTGCCTGCGCAGGGTTAGTAACCGTTACAGCAATTTTGTTTTTAGCAATTTGTTTGGCGTTAGTTGTTGCATTACTCTTATCCATTTTTTGCAAGCCACTGTAATTACCAGTGCTGTCGGGCATCCAATACAGGTTCTCGCTGATGATTTCCTTTTTAGTGCTTACCAGTCGCAGCAACACAAATGCGCCTTCATTGGCGGCTATTCTTTTAAGCTCACGCTGTATGCCTAAATATTTCTTGGAAAGGGTAGGGCCAATTTCTGAAAATACTTCGGTTACATTTGTTTCCTTCCCCTTCATGTCAAACAGTTTTACCTGCAACATCATGTCCCTGTGTGTTTCAAAAGTATTGTTTACTACCATCACCATGCTGTCGGCAGGGTTCAACAGAATATGCAGCGGCTCACTGCCTTTATGCAAACCATAGAGGCAGGCATTGGGATCAAGATAGTAATCATACATTTGCCCGCGCAAAGCCGTCCAGGGGTTTTGTGTTTTCCAGATGATAACGCCAGTGTACCATTCCCACATGTGGGCACTAAAACCTTCCATCAATGCACGATATTGATCATAGTTCACCAGTTGAGCTTTCTCCGTAAAATCTTTGATGTCTTTGGGCGCACCATAAGGTTGCAGTGAATGGCCGTAGCTAATGTATTTATGATAGTTCCAAACACTGTCCATTACATCTTCAGGTCCGCGCCTGTCTGTAGGCACTACGCGATTGGCTTCGGGCATAAAACGTTCCAGCGATTCATAATCACCTGTGCCCACTGATCCTATTTCAGAGTTGAAAGGATATGTTCTATGCGCAAAAAATGTTTTTGTATTCTGTATGCCGTAAGGGCCATCACCATTGCCACCCAAAAAATTATACGACATACTATCTGAGTTGGAATAATCGATGAACCAGCGAGTGCCATCCAATGCAGGTAGAATAGAATCTTTCAGAGGATGAAATATATCTCCTGGCAAAGTGATTTCATTGCCACCGCACCAGATAGCCAGTGATGCATAATTGCGCAACATTTTTATCTGGTCTGCAGCAGAAGTTAGAAACAAATTATGATCGTCGGGGTAATTCCTTCTTGTCCATTGGTCATCCAGTTTCATTGGATCCTGCCAGCGGCCATTGCAATCGCCAGAACCCCAGAAGTCCTGCATTACAAGAATGCCGTATTTATCGCAGGCTTCATAAAATTCCGGTCTTTCTGTAATAGCGCCGCCCCAAATCCTGATGAGGTTTAAATTCATGTCTCTGTGAAAACGAATTTCCGCATCATATCTCTCAGGCGAGAAACGCAACATAGCATCTGAAATGATCCAGTTGCCACCTTTAATAAATATTTTTTGTCCGTTCACCATTACTTGTGCACTGCGGGTATCGTTGTTCCAAACAGATTTTATTTCCCTGATACCGAAACTAATCTTCTCCTCATCTGATACTGTACTACCGTTGATGGTAAAACGTAAATTAAGGTTATATAAATCCTGCGCACCGTAACCGCTTGGCCACCACAATTTTGGATTGGGTAAAGTCAAATCATCCAATTGTACTAATTGGGTAGCAGAAGCAGGCAGTACCACTTTTTTTGAAATTGTTTTGCCTTCCAGTTGATAACTCAATACACCACTTACGGGCTTGATAGCTGCATTCTCCAACTCTGCACTTAATTTTATAATAGCAGGTGCCTGTTTTGCATTGGGTATACGAACGCCTGGCACTTCTGTAATGATATGCGGGTTGATGATATTAACCTGGTTGGTTTTTTCAATCAGTACTTTGTCCCAAATGCCAGTATTGCGATCACGAATGGGTTGTATCCAATCCCAACCTGCAACATATTGCAGAGAAACATTTCGTGCAATGGTACCATCGCCACCTTGTCCTCCATTTGCATTGCCGGTAACATCTGGTGGATATACAATAATTGCTAAACGATTATTTCCATTTTTTTGCAGGAAGGTGCTGATGTTATATCGCTGGCGCAAAAACATTCCTTTGTGTGTGGTTGCATTTAATAAATGCCCGTTGATGTATACATCGCATCCATAGTTTACACCTCTCAGGTTTAGCCAGACCTGTTCGCCATTTGCAGGAAAAGTTTCTTTGAAGTCTTTTATAAACCAATAAGTGTAATATTCTTTTCCTGTTTTAAAAATATCCGGAATAAGCTGGTTGTTCATTCCATAAAATGGATCGGGTATTTGTTTGTTGGCCAGCATGGTGGTTAATACGGTGCCGGGTACAACCGCTGGTTGCCAGTTAGTGAGTGGGGTAGAAGGCATCGAAATTTCATTGCCTTTCATTTTTAAATCGGCGGCTTTAGCACAAATCCAGCCTGCATTAAGTTCTGTAATATTTTGGGCTGATAATAACTGAGCGTTAAAACAAAAGCAGACTAATAATAAAAATAACGGGCCTTTTGCCATAGCGATTGGTTGTGTGTTTTTTGATTGAAAACTAGCAGCATGTTCGTTGTAAAGAACATTCATCTGGCGGGCGGGCAATACTACGATTTTTTTATGTTATTCAGTGCAGTGCTTTTGAATTATAGCGACTTTGCAAAGCGGCGTGCAGCTACACAGGATGCACTGTTGCCCAATGATATAAAGATGAACGGAGCGTCGCAAGAGTGATCAATCCGTGTTACAAATGCCGGCTCAAAAAGAATAGTTGTATTACTTGACATTTTGCGGTTTAGTATGTATTTTGTCTGTAAAATCCGTCTTATGAAATACGCTGGTTTAAAAAGTTTTTTCAAATACCTCTACGATAATTTCATCGCAAATTTTATTGGCTTTATCATTGGCATGCTCGCCACCAAACTTGTATCTCACTTCTTTGTTACCCGCAGTATTAAGAACTTATGGGGATTGACAGCAAAAAGAACTGTAGTAGATAAAACAACTTTCTCCAATCTTGAAATGCTGGTGTCTGTGGTAATAGGTTTTATAGTTTTTGAAGTGTTATCAAAGTGGATAAAGAAAAAGATGGAAGAAGTTTCCCCCTCTTTGAAAAGTTCATTTATGGGCTGGATGGGCAAAGTTCAATAAGCAATGAGGTTTTAATTATTGCTGTATAATAACTCGGTAAGCATGTCTGGTTCTCCTTTATTTATGCTCTTTGCTTTTTGCAAATAATTACTATCGTTAAAACCAGCAGCAGCCTGTAGCAGCAGCGGGTAAAATTCTGACTTGCTGTTATACTTTGAGATCTGCTGATACGTCCAGTTTTCTGTACCCATGGCATAAGGAGATAACCAATCGAACGCTGTTTTTAAACTTGCTTTCAGTGGCGTTTGATAATTCCAGAGATCGATACCTGCTTTGCCTGCAAGCGTTGCTAAAGTAAACCATCCATGCAGATTCATGGTGCTATATCCCAATCCATTTGTACGTTCCAGTTCAAGTGGCTGTTTTCCTTCAGCGGTTAATTGACTGTCCAATCTTTTTTTACTTTCATTTATTAAGTCAACAGCCATTTTTTTATCACCGGTAAAAAGTGCAAAATCTATTGCTTGTGCATAATACCATGTGCCGTGGTTGTTTTTTGCGGCGTGTTCTTCTTTTCCGTTTTTACTGGTTAACATCCAATTGAGGTATTGCGCATACCATTGTTTTAAAGATTGTTCATCATTGGTTTTCCATGACGAAGCTCCTAGCAATAGAATAGCAGCATCTGCAATGCCGGTAAGTGCAATGGTTTCTATAATGCCAATGCCACGGCCGGTATTAATGCCGGGAATAGCTTGTCCGTAATCCAGGTTAGGGTTCATCTTAGTAGCGTCGTCTAAAAACCATGTGCGTAAAATGATAGCAGCTTTGGTAGCATATTTTTCCTGTCCGGTAAAATACCATGCAAGCGACAGGATGCGGGTTGCGTTTTCAATTTTGCCAAGGTATGTGCGGTCTGTTATTTTGTAAATTTCAGGATTGCGTTCTCCATCTCTTCTTAAATAGGGCAGGCCATTGGGTTTAGAACTATCATACCAGAAGTACGGAGCCTGGCTCATATAATCATGCTTGTTACCACTGGCAGGGGTAAACGCTTTTTCCATTACAGACATCGGTTTTATATCCAGTAAGCTGTCTGCCTGCTTTTGTAACCTTGCAATAGCTCCAATTGCTGCAGGATCTTTTTGTTGAAACTTTTGCTTTACTTCCTGCAGGCGACGGGGATTGCTGATAAGTGTGTTAGGTAATTGTGCTTTTGTGAGCAGGAATGATGATAGCAATGCAATGGTGGCGAGACATTTCATATTGGCTGGTTTGCAGAAAGAGAAAATGATTGGCTTTCAAATAAAATGAAAGTTTCTAAAAATGATTCATTAAAATTAAAATGTACTTTTTTAATGAGTGCAACAGGAACATAAAAAAACTGTACCCAATAAGGATACAGTTTCCTGATGCCTTGTTCTCTTAATTTTATCGAATCTTTTCAGAACGATTTCTATCAATGAGAAATCACCGGCTGGTGAATAAATATAGTAAAAAAATGCACCCGCCAGCGATGGAGCCGGGAAAAACTGTGAAGGTTTTTTCTTGCAGCTGCGCTTCGTGGTTCAAAACCATATTGGATGTCGGTGGAAGTCAATCAACTGTAGTTAAAGCATGATTTTTAGCAGCCGGTATGGATTTTGAATATTAATAACGATAATTTGCTGCTGGCACTACGCAATTTGTGCTAGCTTTACTTAAATCTCATTGAACTTAATGCCAAGCCAAAGTCCGCATATACTCGTTGTAGACGACAATGAGGAAATTCTTACTGCCATCAGCATAATATTGCACCGGAAAGATTACCGTGTTTCTGTAAGAAGCCGGGTTGATCATTTTGAACAAACAATAATGGAATTATTACCCGATCTCATTTTGCTGGATAAAAATCTTGGCTGGGCAGATGGTGGAGATCTTTGTAAAAATTTAAAAGCAAATTCATCGCTCTCTCATATTCCTGTTATTATGTTTTCTGCCTACTATAAAATGAGGGAGGAATGCATGAATGCAGGTGCCAACGAATTTATAGAAAAGCCTTTCGAAATGAATGACCTGCTTCAAACCATACATTCATTTGCACACATTGGTAAACAGCCCAATGTTTAAATGTTATTTGCACTTACTTTTGCTGAAATTTATTAAAGATAAATGAAGAAGTTGTTTTTATTGGATGCAAATGCCCAGGCGTTTAGCCAAAAAGAAAAAAATCTTTATCATTTATTGTTGTTTTTTTTCTTCTCAATTTATATGCCGCATGTGTCGTGGTTATACAATGTGGCAATGTGGCTTGTTTTTTTATACTGTTTTCTATTCAATAGCATCAAAGAAAAATTAGTTCTTCTTAAGCAAAGAAAGGCGATGTTGCTGATGGCCCTTTTCTTTCTGTTCAATTGCATTAGCCTTCTTTGGTCCAGCAATATTGATGAAGGTGTTTCCTGGATAGGTATTCGGATTAGCCTTTTAGCTTTTCCCATATCCATTGGCAGCATTTATATAAATGCTTTATTGAGAGAGCGACTATGGTATGCTTTCCTTGTAGCCACTTGTGCTGGCGCAATAGTTAGTATCATTCATGCCTCATTTCTTGCAATACAACAGCAAGATCTTTCTTTGCTGTATAACGACAACTTATCTGAGTATGTAAACCTGCAATCCATTTATTTTGCTATGCTGATAAACCTTGCCTTATTTGGACTGGTAAGTTTGCAGGTTAATAAATCTTTTTTAGTAGGAAGGTACACGTGGTTGATTGCTTTAATTATTCTTTTGCCCGTACATTTTTTATTGGCAAGCAGAATCGCAATTACTATTCTTTATGGAACGATATTATTGTTTGCCGCATTTGTAATAGTGTATAAAAAAATGCTGAAGCAGGGCATTATGCTTGTTGCAGGTCTTTTGCTGGCTGCTTTTTTATTGTTGCAATTATTTCCTAAAACTATCAATAGATTTAAAGAATTAGGTTATACGCACTATAATTATAGTAGTACAGCACCGGAAAGTCATTTTAATATGGCCTTAACGCCAGAGCAATGGAACGGAGCCAATTTGCGCCTGGCCGTGTGGAGTTGTGCATGGGAAGGAATTAAAGAGAGTTTTTTATTTGGAACTGGCATTGGTGATACAATGGACGAATTAAAAAAACAATACGCCGCAAAGGGATTTACTTTCGGTATAACTACCAACCGAAATGTACACAGCACGTACCTTGATATTTGGATAAGCATGGGTTTGATAGGGCTGCTGATATTTATTGCAGGTTTTTTTATACTTCCATACATGCAATGTATTCAATACCGCGATTTATATGGCTTATTAGTGCTTACAGCTTTAATGCTTTCAACAATTTCTGAAGTGTATTTAAATCGTACAACTGGGAATACAATATTGGCTTTTTTTATTTGCTTTATTGTGAGCTGCAAAAAAGCTAAGGTGAAGGAAAATTATTGATTGTCTTCTACATACATTTCTATTGCCTTTTGTGTGTCGCCATAATAGACGAGTTCTCCTTTTCTCATGTAGGCAGTGCGGGTGCAATACTTTTGAATAACATCCATGCTATGGCTAACCAATATTACAGTCTTGCCTTCAATCCAGGAAGATTCAAAAACTTTAATCGCTTTTTCCTGGAATTTCATATCGCCTACTGCAAATATTTCATCCAGGAACATAATGCCTGCACCAGCATTTACGGCAATAGAAAAACCAAGCCTGGCCATCATACCAGATGAAAAGAATTTCACTTTAGTGTCTATGAACTCTCTTATCTCAGCAAAGTCTACAATTTTATCGAAGATAGCATCTGTCTCTTTTATTTTGAGTCCCAATACAGAAGATGAAACATAAATATTTTCCCTTGCGGTTAGTTCCTGGCTCATACCTACGCCAAGATTCATAATTAGAGTAGTGCCGTTTATTTCAATATGCCCGGTATCAGTTGGGTATACGCCTGCAAGTACACGTATTAAAGTAGATTTGCCACATCCATTACGTCCTATCAGCCCTATGCATTCTCCTTTGTATACTTCAAAGTTCATCTGTTTTATTGCAGGAACTTCCTTCCGCCGTGCCGGGTTAAATAAATTAAACAAGCGGTGTTTCACAGTATTGTGACTGTCTTCGCTAATATGAAACGTTTTACTGATATTTCGAGCTTTTAATGCTATTGTTTGTTCCATTATTACAATTTTTCTGCGGCCTTTGCGCCTAGTTTATTTAATAATAAGAAGCCCAAAAACAATATTACAAATGCATAACCAAAATCAAACCCCAATAAATGATAATTTGGAGGCATGTTTTCCATTGTTACCCTTCTCGCATTAATAATGATTCCGGCTATAGGGTTGTAATATTCAAAGCCAGGTAGTTTTTCCGTAAATGCAGAAAGCTTATAAAAGATGGGGGATAAGAAAAAAAGAAATGAAGTTACTACCATCCAAATCTGGCTGATGTCTTTTGCAAAAATATAAATGTTGGATAAGATTAATGATACACCAAGAGATAATATGAATAAATTCAGAAACAATACTATTATCCAAAGGCAATAGATGGAAATGTCTTTTGCATTTGACTCAAACAGGTTATAAAAGACAAGGAATATAATGAGGTTAAACAAAAAGCCAATGCTATTTGCAAACAATGTAGAAACATAAATTTCCAATTTATTCATGTTACTGTATTCGTACAAATATTTTTTTGTATTTAGTAACTGAATAGTTCCGCTTGTTGACTCCATGAAGAAATTCCACATAACTAAGCCGATAAAGAGATACGATGCAAAGGCAGGTACGTCGCTTCCTAATATGATTTTGAATGCTACGTAATAAATGCACATATCCATTAACGGCTTCAATAGTGCCCATAATAAACCAAGCTTGTTTTCGTAATATCGGAGCTTGAATTCTATTTTGGCAAGCAGCCATAGTCTTTCCAGTTTATTGGTCCGAGTTGTCCAGTCTTTAACAGTATTCTCTATCATCGTCCAGATTTATTCTTTAATAGTTTTAACGCCAGGCGTTTTAGTGGTTCATTCTTTTTTATGAAATTTTTTATGCTGCTGCTAAATGCACTACCTGGCTTATTTTTAAGACTAACTTTAGTGGCAAATGTAGGATTATCGTATAAATATCCCGGACCGTTTGCATTTAACAGGTTAATAATGTCTGTTGCGAAGCGTGTATAATAATTCTTATGTTTTTCGGCAATGTATTTGTTAGAATACAAGAGTTTTTCGCTTGTAACATTTCTAAACATAGATCCAGTGCGTACCCTGTAATAAAATAAGATTTCTGGCAACACTACACCATTAAAGCCATTGGCCATCATGTTTATTACGCTTTCATAATCTTCCATGCCATAATCAGTTTTCTTGTCGTTGAGACCTCTGGATATGAATGCGGATCTCTTATACACCAATCCACTGCTGTTAATGGGGTTGTGTACAAGTGCATACGGTGGTTGAGGAGTAAACGTTGGCCAAATATTTTTGCTGTTCTCAAAATACTGAACCCAACTGCCTGCGAAGAAAACATTTTGCTTTTGTTGTAAGACCGAAATTGCTTTTTCATAGTAAGTGTCTGCTACCTTATCATCTGCATCCACGAATGCCAGGAACTCTCCTTTGGCAGCCTTTGCGCCAGTATTTCTTGTTTCGGCCAGTCCTGCATTGTTTCTGTTTATAATAGTTACAGCATAATTTTTGGATAAGGTCGCTAGTTTTTGTATGCTTTCATTATCTGTAGAGCCATCGTTTACTATAATTACTTCTATGTCTTTATAAGAAGAAGCGAAGATGCTTTGCAGGCAATCTTCAATATAATTACCCATATTATAAAATGGGATTACTACTGATAGTAACTCTTTTGTCTCAGCAACCGGTTGTATGCTTTGAATATTTTCCTGGTATAAAAAAGGAAAATAATCCAGGTGGATAGGAGCAATATTTTCAAGAAATTTTATCTTTCGGTTGATTACAGTAGTAAACGAATAGTCATTGGCGATTTTTTTTTGTGCAGCATTGCTGATATTAGTCAAAGCTTCATCCGAAAGAGATAGTATTTTTAATAATTGCTCTTCAAAAGATCCGGGTTCATCATGACTAAACAAAAATCCAGAAACACCATCTTCTATCATTTCACCCTGACCGCCTTGTACAGACGCTAACACGATTTTCCCTTGTGCCATAGCCTCCATTACTACATAAGGCATATTGTCAACAATGCTCGGAACAATAACTACATGGGCATCTTTCAAATATTCGTTGGTTTGCGCTGGAGTTATTTTCCCATGCATTTGTAGCAATCCTTTTACTATATAGTCAGCATATTTTTGTTGTACAAGTTGACCCATTGTTTGCATCTCCGGGTGGTATACAATATCTGTGCCTCCAATGATGTGCAGCGGATGAGTAAAGCCGGAATCCCACATTTTTTTGCAATAGGATAACAATTCAAAACTCCCTTTTTGCGGAGATAGCTTGCCATAATAAACAATCTTGTTTTTTTGTATGGCAGATGAAGTCTGTACCTGAGATTTATATGGATTTGCAATAATTGCGGTATTAGGGCATGATACAGGCATGTGTTTTTTAACTTCTTCTAACAAAAAGTTGGTAGGAAATATCAATGCATCTGCCGCGGCTATACTTTGTTTTTCCATTTCACCTGTCCAGTAATCAGGGAATTTAAATACAGGAACACGATTGTATAGCAGATATATAAAAGCAGGCGAGTGGATTGTTAGCACGATTGGAATGCCTGCTAAAAAATAATAACCCAGATGTTTTAATTGAGTTAAGTAATAACCAATGCCTAAATAGTCCTGTGATTCTATGAAATCCGGTTTGCCTTCGATAGTTATTAATTCCTTTACAATGCCTGCAAAAGAATAACTAAGCCTGGCAGTATAGCCTAGCGACTGCTGAATTTTTTCTCGGTTGCTGTTGAATTTTACAAGTCGGATACCAGTTGCTTCTGCTGTTATACTAAAATTTGTTTCGGTATCATCATTAACGAAAACAGAGACGCTATTACCATTTGCAGCAAGCATCTGCGCAGTGAACCGACAATAGGTGCTAATGCCACCACCATGCATTGGTGGATATTCAGTTGTGAGTAACCAGTAGTTCAATTTTTTATTTTTTTTGCAATCATCATATTAAGTGTGTTATATTATTTTAAGCATTCGGCCTGGAAAGTATTTATTAGCTTCATTTAATAGTATGTAAGGAGAATGAAGCTTATTTCTTAAGGTGCTTTTTTTCTCGCAAGTAAAACATTGCGGATTTTATAATACTTCCATAATAATTTGTACCCGTTCAACTGTTGTATACGTTCCAGTTCTGTATGAGCATCTTTATAGATTTGAAAACTAGTATTGTCCAATTTCTTTAAGCTGTCGAGCTCTTCATGTAGTTTAATACATTCTTCTTTTAAAGAGTTAATGGTATTGTTTTTTCCTTCAATTTCTAAATTAATTGAAGCTATTTCCTGTTCTTTTTGGGCGATAACCCCCGCCAATTGATTTATATGAATATCCTTATCCCTGATTATAATTTCTTTTTCTTCAATCAAGCGCCTTTCTGTTTCATCAAAATGTTGAGCGATAATAGCCCGGGAAACTATTAGTTCTTCTCGAAGGATTTTGTTTTCAAGATAGTATCTGTAATATTTCTTCTCATAATTGCATATAGCTGATATTTTATCCGGTTGGTTATTTCTGAACATTATTGCATGCTCAATAATATATGAAGCATCATAATCCACATCCCGGTAGAAAGAATAATTTCCAAAAAGCCTTACCCAGTATTCTGTGGGTTGAACATTGAAATGGGTGGCTTCCTTGAAGTCAGAAGGTGTTGATGTGAAAATAATATTATTAGAGCTAAGACACAGGTTTTCTATCGCATTTCTGGCAGCCTCAGGTTGCAGATGTTCTATTACTTCTATGCAAATGATCAGATCATAGGATTGGGTCAGTGGAGTTAGTATAGAAGTTGCTTTGCAATATGGTTTTATATCTTCGCGAACCTGGCTAATTGCGTAATCTGATATATCAATACCATACGCCTCCACACCCCTGTCCCTGAGAGCAGCCACCAAATAGCCATACGCACACCCTACATCCATAACGGTTTTAGGATGCAAATCTTTTATTATCCTATCAGCCATATCTCCAAAAGATCTTTCCCATGATTGTCTGTCGTCATACGGGCGACCGCAAGAAGTTAGATAATAATATCTGTCGTAGAAATCTTTTTCTTGTGTGTCCATATTGAAACCTAATTGATTTTGTCTCTTTCTATTTAAGTTGAATTAACAACGACTAAGAAAATGTAACATGCTTTGTTTTATTAAGCAGATATCTGAAATATTTATTGTCAATAATGTTTTGTGATTTTTTGCTTAATGCAATCAGAAATGCCTTAACAATAATTTAAATCATTAAGTTAGGGCGGCCTTTTTTTTCTCATCATCACTAAGTAGTGATTTGAAACTTCTTTGTCCTGAGATAACTTTTAAAATATGCCCGAACCTTTTATACCATAATGGCAATACTTCATACTCTTTCTGATACCAATTAAATAAAATGTCATAATCGTCTTTGTATTTTGTTCTTATAATTTGAATGGTACTTTCTGCATTATTAAGCCTTTCTTGCAGTCTTTGATATTCTATTGAAGCTTTGGTGCCAAGCTTTTTCGCAGATATATAATTAGTAAGATATAGCTCAAGAAGAGGAGGGGTGTTTAGCGCAATTTTACAGAGAAAAAAGAACTCATTTTCAAGTGTTGTAGCGCTTCTTATAGTGGATGAATTGAAGAAAATGAAGCAGCCAATATTTTCCGGGTTATTAAAAAAGTGTTGTAATAAAAATTGTTCGTCAAAATCTATTTGGTTAAGGAAAAGAGCGCCGCTCTCTTTTTTTTGAAGCTGATCGGCAAAAGAAAGTGTATTAAACAATTGCCATGTAATTACGCTTTGCCAGCCCTGTTGTTTAAATTGAGCTACAAGCTTTTCTATAACAAATTCATTTTTTGCTAGCCCCGATTTTACTATAGTTTGAGAAAATGCAATAACTGGCGAATCGGCTAAGCGGATATAATTTTTACTAAAAAAACATAGGTTAAGTAGTTCAATATCTTCAGATGATAAATTGCTTTCAGGAAGATTAGTGAATAAAAGCATAAAAGGAACGTCTTCACTGAAAAGCGCCTTTAATAGTTTTTTGTCTATAGAGCCTTGTGATACTGGCGTTTCGACTGCTACATAAAATTCTCCTTGCACTTTATTCAATTCTTTATAGTCTTGTTTAGATCTAATGATAAAAACCGGAGTATATGTCTTTAAGTTATTCATCTTTTGTCTGGAGTAAATTTTAATAGCCTAAATGCCTTTAATGTTATATCCAAGATCTTCTGCAATAAAGCAAAATAACCGCTCCCAGGAATGAGTGTATGTGCCATTGTCGAGATCTAATACATTTCCGGTTTCTAATTGTTCGCGAGCCTCTAATGCTGAATGCGTAGAAAAGAAATGTTCAAAAATTTTGCTTTTCGCAATAAAAATAGTGCCAGCAATAAAATCGTATGTTTTGCAGGAAAGATTGTATTGGGTAATTAATTTTGTTAATACCTCATTATTGGTTGTAGCAAATTTTTTTTCAGATTTTATGTATTCATTTTTGAGAAAGGTCTTTGCCCCGATTATGCCTGTTTGAGTTTTCCCTTCTAGTTCATTGATGGCATTGAGCAATAGTTCTGGTTTAAATATGCTGTATAGATTTTCCAACCAGAATTCTGCATTGATAGTTTGTGGGCTTATTTTATCGTGCAGAAAAATTACGCACTTAGTTTTTTCACAAAAATGTAAATAGTAAGACATTGCCACAAGTTTGCCGCCTATGTCTTTCCCTTTATTGGGGACTTTAAGAATAGTGATTTTTTCAGAAATTTCTGTTTCGGGAATGATATCATCATGACATACTGTAATGATAATTTGAGATGCCATTTCTATCGCTGCTGCACATTTTTTCATGATGAGCGACCATGAGCCTGGATAATAAATATGCATCAGTATTGTTATACTTTGCGCTTCATTTTCGATAGGTTTAATTAGGCTAGTGTAATGTTCATCGGAGTACTGCGGCGGATTGGCTTTTATGCTGATTATTTGAGCATCCAGTAAATTCAGCATCTTATTTTGGAATGTAGGCACTGATAGATATTTTTCATAAGTCAATCTTGCTTCACTTCCTGCTTTCTTAAATGAATCTTTATTACTAAGCAGACGTACGATGAGTTTCGCGAGTTCGTTCGGATCTTCATGCTTGAAAATAAATCCGTTTACTCCATCGGTTATCAACTCAGCGATTCCTGTGTTCTCAGAAACAATGCAAGGCTTACCAAGACAAAAGCCTTCTACAAGAGCAACTGAGAGGGGTTCATCTCTTGAAGCGTTTACTAATAAATCTGTTTCATTTATAAGTTTATGGCAAGCTTCGTTTGTAACCTCGCCGAGAAAGCGGATATGACTTTTGCCGCTTGTTGATCTTTTTAGTTTTTCTGCAAAATCTTTATCATGATACTTGCCAATAAAGCGTACTTCCAGCGATTCAAGAAGATTATTGTCAATTAAGTCCAGTGCATTTAATAAAATATCTTGTCCTTTTCTTTTCTCTATTGAGCCAATAAGGCTAATAATTGTTTTCTCGTTTTTTTTAACCGGAAGTTTTGTTTCAGCTTCGACGGCATCATAAATATCCGGACAAGTATTATATATTTTAATTGCTCCGGGATTGTATTTTTTGATAAAAGACAGTGAATACTCACTTAGTCCTATAATAGTCTTTGCTTTTTTCAATGTTTTTGCACATTCGGTGTGTTGTGCAAAATGGTCTATAATGCTCCCTTCCTGTAGCCACCAGATTATCGGAACAAAATTATCTATGTTTTGCATCTGGTTTACGAAAGGCCAGGTAACAATGGTATTACAAATAATGCAATCAAAATTCTTCGCGAATTTTTTTACTGTGTCATGTTGCGCCAGGAGTAAAGAATCAATAACCAGTGGGATGTTTTCTTTTACATAGAAATCTTTTAAAGGCCCATCTGAAGGAGAACAAACAACTACAAAATACCCGTTTGCTTTTAAAATTTTGCAATATTCGTAGAGATTGATTGGAGCCCCGCTCAACGTGAGATCGTGTGTTACCACAAGTATGTCATTCTTATACTGCTGCGTGCTTTTATCTTCGCTTCCATATAGCCTGTATGGTTCCGGGGAATCATGATAGAGGTAATTTTTCATGGCCTCAGAAAAGTAGGGATCTTCGCTAATGTATTTAGCCCATTTTTTAAGTAAAAAAATGTCTGCCTTGTCTTTTTTTGAAATATTGTTTTTCTCGTGCTTTTCCAAGGAGAGGTGACCGATATGTCTGAGCGTAGCATATGGGGTATATATATTTCTTAGTCCTTTCTCTAGTAATTTAAAGGAAAGATCGACGTCTGAATGAGCACTTGGCGTATTAACTGCATCAAATCCATCAATTTCCTCAAAAATATCTTTACGTATAGCGAGACAAGCCCCAGATAATATAGATACATTTCTAACAGAATGTATGAAATTTATATAAGCAGTGGAGTCTTTATGGTATTTATGAAATGCCGTACCAACAAGACTTCTTACACCTGTAATCATTCCAGCATACTGTATAGAGTCATCTTCATAAATAAGTTTGGGAGATACACCTCCCACACCAGGCATAAATAAATATTCAATGGTGTTTTCAATCCAATCCGCCTGAAGTGGCCTCACATCGTCGTTTAAAAAAATCAAAATGTTATTGTGGGCCTTTGCCGCTCCTTTGTTGCATTTGTCAGAAAAATTATATGGTTCATCGTACCTGACAAAGTGCAAGTTGCTGTAGTTTATCTTTTTTGTTACAATACTTGCGAGATTAGAATTTGTAACTACAATGATTTCAAAATGAGGATAATTGGTAACGGAATGTATCTGCAGTAAAGTAGTTGTAAGGTTCTGTAAAGAATCTGTTGGTATAATAATAGATACTCCAGCATTGTTGTCAACCTTTAGTTTAATCCTGTTGGCTGTAGAGAGAGCTGAAACTTCGCCCGCAATATTTCTTCTTTGCATGGCATTTTCCAATGCCGCCAGGTTGCTTCTTCTTGCATAGGGTTTTTCTCCCATTGCTGCTGAGCCTTTTGTAATGCGCCAATGATAGAGAACCTTAGGTATATGGCTTATTCTTTTTGTTTTTTCAACAGCTCTCAATGCAAGGTCATAATCCTGTGAAAAATCGTATTCTTTCCTAAACAAACCGGCTTCTTTTAAAAGAAAATCTTTTTTATAAACTGTAAGATGACCGATGTACATCATGTTTAATAAAAGTTCCGGGCTCCAGGCTGGTTTAAAAAAATAATCACTCAGGTTTCCTTTTTCATCAACTTTACATTCGTCTGAATAGATAATGTCTGGATTGGTGTTTTTATTTAGTTCTTTTATGATCCAATACAAAGCGTCTTCAGTAATTTCATCATCGTGATCCATTAGTGCTGTATACGATCCTGAAGAAAGACTAATAGCTTCGTTTGTAGCTTCAGATATGCCAACATTTGCTGCTAAATGGATGACCTTAATCCGTGGATCATTTGTATAATTATCCAGGAGTTTTCTTATTGATGGGTTAGAGGAATAGTCGTCGGCAATGCATAATTCCCAGTTGTGATAGATTTGAGATTTGATACTTTCTATTGCTATTTTAAGTAGTGCCGGCTCTGTATTATATACCGGCATTACAAAAGATATTTTGGGCTGATAGGTTAACTTCGGAATATCTTCTTCTATTTGTTTTTTTGAGGTTTCAACAGTAGGCTGCGGTGAAAAGGAGGCAGGAGCTCCTGAGCCTTTAGTATTTATTTTATGCAATAGCACTTTTCTTGGCTGAAAAATGACTTTAAAACCGGATGTTCTCAATGTTTTAAAGAACTCCTTCAAAAAAGCAAAAAGGCCATAGTCTTTAATATATTCAAGAAGATATACAATTAGATATTTGCGCTGAATTGTCTTTAATAGTAGAATTTTATCAATAGCCCGGTTAAGGAAAGTTGCTTTTTTCTTCCTGCTTAAACTTGTCATAAGGGATAATCTATATGTTGATTCGTCTTAAACTAAGGCTATGCTAGGTTGGCAACAAAAACTTACGCCCCTCCGTGATTATTATGGAATGGCATTAAAATGAATTTTGCACGCAACAGCTAAAAGTGCCAAATATTTGGATGAATTAATTTCGTAGTCAGAGGGTAGGGGATGTATTATAATATTACGATGTAGATTTTTTAAATAATTTTTGCCTAATCGTTCCCAGAAAACTCCTTTTCTCGTAAGTAAGTTTATACCACTCAATATCATTTTGCAGTTTGCTCATTTCGCCCAGCAGTTTGTTGATTAATTGGCTATTGCCGTCTGCCTGCTGATTGGCTTTTTCCAGAGAGATTTTTAAAGCTTTTATTTCAAGATCTTTTTTCTCGTTTTCCAAAGTGAGGTCGCGAATATTGCTTTCCAGGTAGCTTTTTATTTGAGCTAAGCTGTCTTTCAATTCTTTATTGTTGTGCGTAGTTGATATGCCATTTCCGTTTTCTATCATTCAATTCTTCATTTAATTGATGTAAGCAAGTTCGGGCACAAAACATGCTTTTTGGTAAAGCTGTTCGTAACGACGAAATGTATCTACCAGGTTAAAATTTGTTTTGCAATGTGTACCAGAATGCTGTCCCATCACTTGCAGCATGCTGCTGTTATTATAAAACTGCAATAGGCTGTTAATGGCATCTGTCTCATCAGAAAAAACAGTTCCGTTAAGACTATTGTTTATCAAATCCCTGTTGCCAATACAATCTGTTAATAATACCGGCAAATGAAGCGCCAATGCCTCCATTGCCGCAAAAGGCAAACCCTCATACCTTGACGTAGAAATATATAAATCTGCTGCGGCAACTAAATTATTTGCCTGTGTTGTAGGCAGCCATCCGGTAATCTGTATGTTTTTTGCAGTAAGTTCGTCACTTGACTCACCACCACCAACCCAAATAAATTCAAAATCAGGAAACTCTTCAAAGTAGCTTGCTATCTTATTGAACAAGGCAGGGTTTTTTTGATCAACGATTCGCCCACTGGTCACAACCCTGAATTTATTATCCAGTCTAGGGGTTTTCCTGTATTGTATAATTTTTTTGTAAGGGATGCCATTGTTGATTGTTATGGCATCAATGCCTTCTTGTTCATATGCTTTTTGTTCCGAAGGAGAACAACATACAACCTGACCACCAAATCGGGAGGCAAATTTTTCCAGTTTCTTATAGATGAAATTTGAAAAAAGATTTTTGCCTGCCATAAAAGGCGCTCCATTGGGCGTATATATTACAAGGTGTTGTATACCCAACATTCTGCAAACAAGTCTTCCTAAAAAACCACCTTTTGAGCAATGCAAATGCACCACGTCAAGCATCTTATTATCGCGAAGGCGGCGCATGATTGCGTATAATTCAAAAAAAGCCCGGAGATCTTTATATGGATTTAAGCTACGCTGTGCAGAACGCCAACGTATAAAGCGGACATTGGGAGATGCAAAACCCCTTTTCACCTCTTGTAGGGAAACAACATGTTGTCGGTTTCCATGTACAATAAGATGACTGTCTTCGGGCAGGTTTTCTACCAATGAAGTAAGAAACGTAACCATGCCCCCCGCTAATGGCTCAACGATGTGAACTATTTTCACAGGATTTCAATTTTAATTTACTTAGGATAAAATACTACGGTTTATTTATGCTCGTACAACTTACTCTTAACGATGTATATGAGTTTGTAAGGCAATGCAATTAAAATGACCATTTTAATGACGCCGGCAGCAAGTAAGAGTTTATTCTTTCCAAAATCTTTTACCACTTTTAATCTGCTTTTTAATTGCTCCTGCCTGTGTGTTAGCGATATTCCTTTCCTATTTATCTCACATGTCACCAAAAATTCCGGAATAATGGCTGTCAATCTTTTTACTACTATATCATAAAACAGGCCATAATCTTCTGCATGTGGATATAATGCCGGATATCGCTCCTTTTTTAATACCGAGGTACGCCACATAACGGTTGGGTGTACAAATACATTTCTGAAATACATGCCCTTAACAATAGCATTGTGATTTGTTGGTGTTCTGTACTCATAACCTTTGCCGTTGCTGAAATCTTCAAAATAACACCAGCTTCCTACCAAATCTATCTCCTGGTTATTTTCTAAAAAATTCACTTGTTTCAAAAAACGATCTGGATGGCATATATCACCACAATCAAGCCTGGCTATATATTTTACATCCAAATTTGTATATATATACTCTAACCCTTTATTTAAAGCTGTAATAATGCCCTGGTTCTTAGATAATCTAAGAACCGAAGTTGAAAAAGAATATGGCAAGTGCTGATCTATGGCAACTGGTTCTGTACTCCCATCATCTACCACCAGTACCGTTAAACGCTGGTTATTATAAGTAATACTTTTTAACGTTTTTTGTAGTCCTTCATTGTTGTTGTAACAAGGAATTAAAACGCAAATGTCTAAACGCGAAGATAGACTATTTTCCATAACTTAAACATTCGGTCTTACCTCAATTTTCTTCTGGTGCATTTATCTGCGTCGGAATTTAATTACTCCGGGCAATTTGTTGACATTGAACTCCTTTTCTTAAGCAAAAAAATTGCCAATAAAATAATATTCAATATTCGCTTCTGAATAATAGTTTGTTTTCTCGTCGTTGAAATATCTTATTAACAATTTATTATAAAAGCGAACAAAAGAAACCTGTTACGTGGAAACTCAACCATTTGATGATGGTTTTGCCTTATCTGTTTGGCTTTAAAAGAGCAAGCATCAATTATGTGTCTTGAAATTACAAACAACTCTCCGGGCATTGCTGCACTTTTTGGTCTTTTGTTAGTCGTTTATTACCCAAAATTGTATTTATTCAGGATAAGTTAACTTTATACACCTTAAACGATTATC
Organism: Chitinophagaceae bacterium; assembly: GCA_047602295.1. Lineage (GTDB taxonomy): Bacteria > Bacteroidota > Bacteroidia > Chitinophagales > Chitinophagaceae > JACMLD01. The sequence continues at coordinate 2,904,757 of JASGHP010000001.1, forward strand.
GCCATGCAGTATTCTCATCAGAACGCAGCATTCCATTGCTACAATATGTTTTATTCGCTTCGCAAAGCTCTGACAATTGATTTCCGGTGTTCGTTGCATCTGTCTTTTATAGTTTTTTGCGGGCTGATTTTTAGCAATGATGCTATTTCTCAAAAAGCCGGTACGAGTTACAGTTTTAAAAAGCACGTTATTACATCAGATTTTATTTCTGAAGGCGTGGCAATTGCTGATGTAAACAGGGATGGCAAAAGCGATATTATTGCCGGCGCATTTTGGTTTGAAGCCCCAACCTGGATTAAGCATGAAATTGCAACCCCTCAACATTATGATCCATTAACACAGTTCAGCAATTCCTTTTTAAATTTTGCATTGGATGTAAACCAGGATGGTTGGCCAGATCAGATTAGGGTTAGCTTGCCAGGTGAAGAGGCTGTGTGGTATGAAAACCCCGGAAACAAAACGATTCATTGGACAATGCATCCCATCATTTCGCATGCTGGTAATGAATCGCCTGCTTTTATAGATATGGACGGAGATGGTCGTGAAGATTTGCTTTGTAATGACCCGGAAGCAAAAGAAATGATTTGGTTAAAATCTCCTGTTAAAGGAGATACCGCCTGGAAACGATTTGTAATTGCTGGCAATGGAGCTCCGGGTACAGGTCGGTATACCCACGGACTCGGATTTATAGATATGAATGCAGACGGCAGAAAAGATGTAGTGATAACAAAAGGCTGGTGGGAATGTCCTCTCAACCCCCAATCTGTTAATTGGGTATTTCATACAGCAGATCTTGGGGAAGAATGTTCTCAGATATATTCACTTACCAATAACAAAAGACCTATTGCCCTGGTGAGTGCATCTGCCCATGATTATGGCATTTGGTGGCATGAGCCAGTAGGCGGTAAAGACAGTGCGATCTGGCAACATCATGTTATATCAACTTTGTTTTCAGAAAGTCATGCGCTTACCATGAAAGATGTTAACGGTGATGGATACCCGGATTTGGTAACGGGCAAACGTTATTTTGCACACAATGGAAAAGACCCTGGCGGCATGGATGCAGCTGTTTTATATTGGTTTGAGTACAAGCCGGGTGACACGCCTGTTTGGGTACCTCACTTGATTGATGAAAATTCTGGTGTGGGATTGCAAGTGCTGGTGCAGGATATAAATAAAGACGGGCTTGTAGACATTATTGTAGCCAACAAAAAAGGTGTTTTCATTTTTGAAGGAACAAAGTAACGGCTGGAAAGTACACAGTGTTTTAGAAATGTTAATAGCGTTTTTAAAAACAATCTTTCAAAGTATAATTTGATATTTTTAAGGGTTGTTTCCAACCATATTTTTTACATAAGCGTACCATTATGCGTATGAAAAACTATTTTATATTTTTTCTGAGCACATTGCTTTTGACTTTCTCATTTTCCTGCAAAAAAAGCAATTCGTCTTCATCGTCTTCAGGAACTGATACACTTTCTGCAGCAGCAAAGCTTGATTTATTAAGGGATTCAGTTTACCTGTATACAAAAGAAGTTTATCTATGGCACGAAGTAATACCTTCTTATGCTGTGTTTAACCCTCGCCAGTATACCGGTGCTACTGAACTGGCTGCTGCACAAAATGAAATGGCTGCCATCAGGGCTTTGCAGCCGCAGGATAATAAGCATAGCTATAGTTTTGTAACAACGCAAGCTGGTTCAAACGCTATACAAACAGGCAATGCACAAGACTATGGATTTTTTATAAAGTCAGCTTCTATAGATAAAGCCTTGCCTTACGATTCTGTTTATTGGTATGTAGAGTACGTGTATAAAGCTTCGCCTGCCGGTACAGCAGGTGTGCAGCGTGGATGGTATATCAGTAAAATCAATAGCACCAATATTGGTATCGACAATTCAAGTGTTGCTTTGTTGAATGATGTGTTTTTTGGAAGCACCACCTCGGCTAGTTTTACGTTTACAAAACCAGATGGAAGTACGGCCAGTTTAAACCTGGCGAAAGGAAGTTATACTGCCAATTCTGTGTTGTATACAGATGTAATTACCAGCGGGGCTTCTAAAGCGGGATATCTGGTTTTTAACCAGTTTTTTGGATCTGGCTCGCAAACAGAGCTCACCAATGCATTTACAGATTTTGCAGCCAAAGGCATTAACGACTTAATTGTTGACTTGCGCTATAATCATGGAGGTTCCACAGACACACAAAACCTGCTGGCAGATCTGATAGCGCCGTCATCTGCAAATGGCAAAACCATGTACACCTATGTGTTTAACGATTCACTCGTTGCTGGTAAATTTCCATTGCTAAAAAGAAAAGCAGGTTTCTCAAACGTTTCTTTTGCCGCGTCTTACAACACAATCAATTATCAGAAATCGGGTAGTGTAACTGGTTTAAGCAGGGTGTTTTTTATTGTTAGCAGCGAAACTGCATCTGCAAGTGAGCTTCTGATTAATAACCTGCGTCCCTATATGGATGTGAAACTTGTTGGTGATACAACTTATGGCAAGCCTGTTGGTTTTTTCCCTATCTCTATATTCGACTATGCTATTTACCCTATCTCATTTAAAACAGTAAACAGTGTTGGCAGTGCAGAATATTATGATGGATTTGTTCCAGATAAGTTAACTGCTGATGGCGTTAACAGATCGTGGGGCGATGTTGATGAACCTTCGCTGTCTGCGGCTTTGCGTTATATTGCAACTGGTTCTTTTGCCAGGGTGGACAATACGTCAGATCAAGAAAATCAAAAGCTCTTATCTGTTCAGAAACAATATCAGCCTTTCAATGCGAATCTTTATAATAATAAGTTTACAGGAATGTTTACAGCAGCACCACAACATTAGCAGTCCTATTAAGCGGCCTTGCGCTTCTTGTTTTTTGCTTTCTTTTTAGGGGCCGCCGGCACAGAATCTGCCGTTTTCTCAAAAGGTTTGTTTAAGCTTTGCTGTTGCATTTTCTTACCATTGTTCAAATCAGCCTGCCCGTTTGCCGCGCTTACCTGGCTGGCTGCACTTTGTTTTTGCCCCGTTTGTGCAAGTATCACGGTAAAAGAAAATGTGCTCAGTAAAACCAGTAGAATTCCTTTTTTCATAGCAGTAAGATACATTTTTTAAAGCCTGGATTAAGGTTTGCCTGTTAAATAAAAACTATAACCACGTATTTGGGTTATATTTGTTTTTTGCAAATTATTTTATGAGCACAATTACTACGCTGGCAGAGTTTTACCAGGAAACAGCTAACCTGATTCCGGAAGGTATCAATAAAGAAATAGGGCATTTCAATGTTTTCAATATTGCTGATATGGCTGCCAAAGTAAAGAAAACGGGTACCATGCCATACAACAGGCGTGCTTACTATAAAATCAGCCTTATCAGGGGTAGAAATATAGCAGAATACGCCGATAAAGTAATTGATATTGAAAAGAATGCACTGCTGTTCGCTACTCCAAGAATACCTTACAATTATGTACCACAAGATGACAACCAATCTGGCAGCTTCTGCATTTTTACCGCAGACTTTTTAATTCAAAATAAAAGCGGGATTGTATTGGATGAGCTCCCAATTTTTAAGCCAGGTGGTTACCCGATTTTTCAGATTTCTGATGAAATAGCTGATGAACTTGCAGGCATTTTTCTAAAAATGCAGCGGGAAATAGCTTCTGATTATGTATACAAATATGATCTCTTGCGCAATTATACTATCGAATTGATTCACGCTGGTCAAAAGCTTCAACCTGCTACTGCTATCTACCCTCAACATACTGCAGCAGCACGTGTTTCTTCTTTATTTATTGAATTGCTTGAAAGACAATTTCCCATTGAATCCCCGCGTCAGCGGCTTGTGTTGCGTACAGCAAAGGAGTATGCCGAACGCTTGTCTGTGCATGTTAATCATCTAAACAAAGTATTAAAGGAAAATACAGGTAAAACCACCACAGATTTTATCAGCAACAGGATTACACAAGAGGCCAAAATCCTGTTGAAGCAAACAGACTGGAGCATTTCTGAAATTGCCTATAGTTTGGGGTTTGAGGAAATAGCTCATTTCTCCAATTTCTTCAAAAAACAAACTGCCCTGGCCCCGCTTGCTTTCAGGGCATAATCCTTTTTGTTTGAATTTTACAAACAACAGATTGAAGCTTGCAAACATCGTGATGTAATGTCACGGTAGCTTTGTTGTATCAAAAAAATTAAAAAATACAACAATGGATAAGCATTCAACAAACAAGATTGTACTGGTTACCGGCGGTAGCCGTGGCCTTGGCAAAGAAATGGCAATGGCACTTGCACAAAAAGGACTGGATGTAATACTTACTTACAACAGCAAAAAAGATGAAGCCTCTAAGGTAGTGGCGGCGATAGAACAAAGCGGGCAAAAAGCAGCAGCACTTCAATTAAATACAGGTGATGTAAAAAGCTTTGATGCTTTTATCAGCCAGTTAAAAACCGTACTGAAAGAACAATTCAATACAGACAGATTTAATTTCCTGATAAATAATGCAGGTATTGGCATCCATGCTTCATTTGAATCTACTACTGAAGAGCAATTTGATACTTTAATGAATATTCATTTTAAAGGAGCGTTCTTCTTAACACAGAAAGCTTTGCCGGTAATGGCAGACGGCGGGGGTATTGTAAATATTTCAACTGGTCTTGCAAGGTTTTCATTTCCGGGTTATAGCGCATATGCATCAATGAAAGGTGGAATTGAAACGCTTAGCCGTTACCAGGCAAAAGAGCTGGGTGCCCGCAAAATAAGGGTAAACGTGGTAGCACCCGGAGCAATAGAAACAGATTTTGGCGGTGGCGCTGTAAGAGATAACGCAGAGCTAAACCGGCAAGTAGCATCCTTAACAGCCCTGGGCCGCGTAGGATTGCCAGACGATATTAGCACAGTTGTAGCATTTCTTTGTACCGATGATGCAAAGTGGGTGAATGCACAAAGAATTGAAGTATCTGGTGGAATGATGTTATAAACTGAGGTTTGTTTCCAATCATAAAAGCAACATATTCGTGCTGAGTAAAAGCAGGAATATGTTGCTTTGTTTTTTATCGGGATGGTATAGTTGTTTAACTTTATCGTAAATCGCTGTATGAAAAGACGTTCATTTGTAAAAACTTCCATTATTAGCAGCATATTACCAGGGGCAGCATCAGCTTCTATGTTAGCAGAAAATAAAAAAGAGAAAAGACAGTATTACGAGCTTAGGGTGTATACTTTAAAAGACGAATCGCAGCAAGCTCTAATTGAAAATTATTTTGAAAAAGCTGCAATACCTGCTCTTAACCGCATAGGCATTAAGAATATTGGCGTTTTTAAAGAGTTGAAACCACAAGGCCAAACTAAAATGTATGTTCTTATTCCCTTTGAAAGTATGGAAGATTTTGTGCAGGCTGAAAATAAATTAGCAGCAGATGCTGTTTACCAACAGGCGGGTGTAAACTATTTACAGGCGCCTGCAACTGCACCAGCTTATGATCGAATTGAAAGTTCCCTGTTGTTTGCATTTGAACACATGCCGGTATTGGCAATCCCTCAGCAAGGCAATCGTATTTTTGAATTGCGCCGCTATGAAAGTGCCAGTGAAACTGCCGGCAAAACAAAAATAAAAGTGTTTAATGAAGGAGGGGAGATTGATATTTTTAAAAGCGTGGGTTTAACGCCTGTATTTTTTGGTGAAACCATTATAGGGGGATTGCGACCTAATTTAACTTATATGCTTACCTATCCTGACATGGCTGCGCATGATGCAAGCTGGAAGAAATTTGTAAATGATCCACGATGGCTGGCAATAAAAGCAGTGCCCGATTATGCAGATGCAAAAATTGTATCTCATATTACCAATACCTTCCTGGTACCTGCATCCTGCTCTCAAATATAGTTTAGGCAAAGAGGGCGAAATGCTTTTGTCTTCTTTTTTAAGCAAGCCTTTTGTTTGGGTGATGAAGTCTTTTTTGGGGATTGACTACTTAAGAATTGGGTATAGGTAAATGACTATTTTACTTGCAAGTACACCAATACCAGCTTTTTTTACGTTACATTAAGTAGAAATCCAATAATATGAAAAGACGTTCATTTCTGCAATCTGCTTTTGCCAGCGCTTCACTGGCCGGTTTAATGCCTTTGCTGGGCCGCGCCGCCGAAAAGGAAGCTACAAAAAAATCTAAACGTGAATTTTATGAATTACGCACCTATACCTTGAAAAATAAGGAGCAGGAGGCGTTGGTGGAGTCATTTTATGAGAAGGCTGCCATACCGGCTTTAAACGACTTTGGCTGCAAAACAGTAGGCGTTTTTAAAGAGATGAAGCCAGAAGGACAAACCAAAATATATGTGGTCATTCCATTTAAGTCTATGGAAGATTTTGGGAAGGTAGAAGAAAAATTATCTAACGATGAGCAATTCTTGAAAGAAGGTGAGGATTATCTTAACCCACCCCTGGGCACCCAAGCGTATGAACGTCTTGAAACTTCTTTGCACAAGTCTTTTAAAGCACTTCCACAAATGATATTGCCAGAACCGGATAGACACTCACGTATTTTCGAACTGACGAATTACAACAGCGCTAATGAAATGGCTGCAAGAAAAAAAGTGGAAATGTTTAATGAAGCAGGTGAAATAAATATTTATAAAAGAGTGGGAATAAACCCGGTTTTTTTTGGTGAAACAATCATAGGTGCCGACAGGCCCAGCATGACTTGCATGGTTACCTATGATAACATGTCTGCACGTGAAAGGGCTTGGAAATATTTTAATAAAGACGCTGAATGGAAAACGCTAAGAGCAATGGCCGAATACGCTGACGATAAAATAGTTTCAAAAACCAGCAGTATTTTCCTGGTATCTGCTGCTTGCTCTCAAATGTAAACGCTAATGACGCAGAAGAGACGAATATAGAGTTAATGTTAAAGAATGTAATGACAGTAGCTTAAGTGTATACTATAAACTGGTGTAAAAGATATACTATTCAATACCACTAATAATAGAGGCAATCTGTTCAAACTCTTTTGATTTATCTATGAAATGATCTGCACCAAGGCGCAGGCAGAGTTTTCTGTAATAATCGTTTGCCTGGTTTGTGATCATTATGATTTTTGTTTCTGGTACTTTTTCTTTTACCCTGCGAAGTATTTCTATGCCGCTTATGCCAGGAAGGTTAATATCTAATAAAAGCACGGTTGGTTTTTCTGTTTCTACCAACCAAAGCGCCTCTTTATAATTGTCAGTATTTTTTATCCAGTCAAGATTTTCCAGCTCGGTTAACATATCAATCAACCGCTTCACAATCAGCGCGGAATCATCAACTATTAATATGGTTTTTTTTGCAGAAGACAATTGGTGTATTTGTCTGCAAAATTAATTTAGTACTTACTCTTATTTGGTAGCATTGCAGTGATATAACTGTAGTAAGGGGCTTCCAGTGTGTAGTATAAACTCTACTTTTTTTTATTGTATAGTAATAGGTTAATGTTGAGTGTTAGATGATTTTGTTTTCTATAGCATATAATGTAAGCGCAGTGTTGGTTTTAAGGTTCATTTTGGTCATAATGCGTGCCCGGTAAGTGCTCACTGTTGTACTGCTAAGGGATAGGATTTCTGCAATCTGGCTAACTGAATTTCCGGACGCCAGTAATTTCAAAACAGCAAATTCACGGTCTGAAAGATATTCGTGAGGAAGTTTATCTGCGTCTTTGTCAAGGGACACAGCAATTTTCTCAGCAACGGAAGGGGAGATGTATTTTCTTCCGGAAAGCACTCTTTGCACCGCGTTCACAAGTTCTTCTGAAGCCATGTCTTTATTTAAATAACCAGCGGCACCGGCTTTTAAAACACGCAATGCGTATTGCTCTTCCGGGTGAACGCTTAAAATAAGAACAGGCAGTTTTGGATTGTACTGTTTGATTTGTTGCAATGCGTCAAGGCCGCTTCTTCCGGGCATAGAAAGATCGGTTATGATTACATCCCACTCTGCGTTCATTACTTTTTTGATGAGGTTTTCGGCATCGCCTACTTCATCAATGTGTACGGCAATAAACTCTTCAACAAGAATTTGTTTTAATCCTTTTCTAACTACTGAATGATCGTCTGCAATTAAAATTCTAACCATAGTTGGACGGTATTAATATAATAATAGGGTTGGGTTTATGATATATCAAATGGTGCTGTTACGGTTACTGTAGCCCCATTGCCGGGACTGCTTTGTACGCTATAGTTGCCACCAATTATCTGTGTTCTTTCTTTCATGCCTAATAAGCCAAGGGTTTTCTTGTGACCCACGTTGGCCGGTTCAAATCCTTTGCCATCATCTTTTATTTGCAGCACCAACTGGCCATTTAAGGCCTGCAATTGTGCCGTTACATTTTTTGCATTGGCATGTCGTGCCACATTAGTTAGTGATTCCTGGAAAATTCTAAAAAAGGCAATAGCAATATTAGACGGTACTACTATTGTTTGCTCCGGCCGAATAAAAAGAGTGCTCACACCAGATCTTTTCTCAAACTCCATGCTAAACCATTCCAGGGCCTCCACCAATCCAAGATCATCCAATATGCTGGGCCTTAAATCGGACGAAATTTTTCTTACCGTTGTAACTGTTCCATCCAGGAAACTGAGAATTTCTTTGATCTTTTGATCCCGTTGCTGTTCTGTAAGATCTTTTTTTCTGGCCAACCAGGAAATATCCATTTTAAGCCCTGTAAGCTGTTGCCCCAATTCATCATGTATTTCCCGGGCGATAGCTGCTCTTTCTTCTTCCCTTATATCTTGCAGGTGAGTAGCCAGCTCACGTATATCCTCATACGATTGTTTCAGCAGGGCTTCTGCCTTCTTTTTCTCTGTAATGTCTATGCTAAGGCCCAGCCATACAGGCTTGCCTTCATAAGTAATCTGGTAATTAAAAATTTCTACATAAATAATAGAGCCGTCTTTCTTTTTATGGCGCCATTGCAGTGTAATACCTTCACCGGGCAAAGGTGGGCTGTCTTCCGGCGCCTGAATATCCATATCTTCCGGAATCCTTAGATCTTTCGAGTTGAGCGAAAGAAATTCTTCCCTTGTATAACCGTATTGTTTTAGCGCTGCTTCATTTACATCCAGTATGTTTAATTCTGCCACAGAAGTCATCCACATCGGCATTGGGTTGTTTTCAAAAAGCAGGCGGTACTTGTGTTCAGATCTTCGCAGATTTTCTTCTGCCAGTTTTTCTTCTGTAATATCCTGTATAACGCCGAGGGCCTTGCTGAATTTGCCGTTTTCAAAAACAGCATCTAATGTAGTATGCGCATACCGTATTTCATTTTGACCTTTAATAAAACGATATTCATCTTTCACCCGCTGTTCTTTTTCCTGCAGGTTCCAGAAAACATTTTTTACTTTAGAAACATCCGGCGGATATAATTGCTGGAAAAACAGTTCAAGATTGATTGGATGCTCTTTGCTTAACCCATGAATATTGTACATAGAGTCTGACCAGTTGATTTTATGGGTGATGGCATCATATTCCCAACTTCCAAACTGTCCAATCTCTTCCGCACGGGTTAACATTTTTTCATTGTTGCGTATTTTCTCTTCTGCTAGCTTACGGTCAGTAATGTCCCTGTAATTGATTACAACAGCATTAACATAGGGTTCTTCCAAAAGATTATTATAGCTGCACTCAAGCCATTTGTAGGTTTGGTTTGGAAGGCGGTGGCGCTGTTCCAACACTATTATCAATCCTGGTGTTTTAATTACTTTATCAAGGGTCTCTAATACCATATCAAGATCTTCCGGGTGTATTAACTCTAATCTTCTTCCACCTATTAATTCTTCAGCCGTATATCCTAAAATCTGGTAGCCGGATGGGCTCATGTCAATGATATTGTTTTCTGCATCCAGCAATGCGAGCCCGTCTGTGCTATTCTGAAGCAAGGCCCTGAACCTTTTTTCATTGGTAATTATTTTTTCTTCGGCTTTTTTAATGCTGGTCACATCCACCATTGCACCAACCATCCTGTATGGTTTGTTTTTAGCGTTGTACATAATATTGCCACGGTCCAATACATATACAGTGCTGCCATCAGCCCTTAAAAAACGGTATTCATCTGACCAATATGGCTGGCCTGTTTCAAGGGCATAGTTGATACCTTCAGCAACTCTTTGCCTGTCTTCCGGGTGAATGCCATTGTACCTTGAGCTAACAGGTGTGCTTTCTTCTTTTGAATAGCCAAAGCGCTGGTAATAGTTTTTGTTCCACCAAATAGTATGGTTTATCAAATCCCAATCCCATACAGCATCATTGGTAGCATTGGCTATAATATTAAAACGTTCGTTGGATCGATTGATCTCTTCTTCTGCTTTTTTCTTGGCAGTTATGTCTTTAATAAAAACTGAAATACCATCGGGAGAAGGATAAACATGGTTTTCCTGCCATAGATCCAGTGGTGGATAATAATCTGTATTGTACAGATACTCCTGGCGTGTCATGGCATCGTTGAAAATATTATAAGTAGACGAGCCAACAGCCGCGGGAAATTCTTCCCAAACATTTTTACCAATCATGGAAGCCGGGTCTTGTCTTATAAGTTCGCCAGCTTTTTTATTGATATAAGTATAGCGCCAGTTTTTATCAAATGCAACAAAGCCATCTGTTATTCTTTCAAAAATACCAGTAAGCTCTGCAGTCTTGGCCTGCACTTTCTCTTCCAATTCCCGATTAAGTTTTAGCAACACACCCTCAAGCCGTTTCCTCTCTGTAATGTCTTTGTGCACCGCAACATAGCCGGTTATTTCCCCTCTATCACTTTTCACATGGGTTACTGACGTAAGTACAAAAATGGTTTCCCCTTTTTTGTTGCTGTATTCTAGTTCTGTTCTATAAAAACCGTTTTTATCCAGGTCTTTTAAAATTTTATCCCGTTGCTGATCTGTGAAGCGGCTTTTCAAAAGCAATGAAGAGTTTCTGCCAATGGCTTCCTTGCTGGAATAACCGTATAGTTTTTCAGCTCCTTTATTCCAACTGGTGATAGATATATTTTTATCCATCGAGAAAATGGCGTCATTGGTTTGCTGCACCAATTGTGACAAGAGGTATACTTCTTTTTCTCTTTCAGTTAGTTCTTGTTCAGACTGCTTTCTTGCAAGAAAATCTATTCTTCCGGTTAATATCAATATAAGTACCAGCACAAGCACTGCTGCTGTTAGCCACAGCAAAATATTATCCTGCCGTACAGTAGAACGTTCGCTTGCTTCTTTTCTTTGTGCCAGCAGTATATTTTCGTTTTCTTCTATCTGCCGTATGGTTTGCTGCATCAAGTCTGTATACTGATTACCTGTATTTTCTTCCATTGCTTTTGCAGCTGCAGCCATCCCGTTTTCTTTGCGAATAGCAATTATTTTTGAAGCCGTTAAATTATTTTGATTTAAATAAAACAACAGCGAATCGCAGTGTTTTTGCTGTGATGCATTGTCTGCTGTAAGTTTTTTTAGCTTGCTGGCAACAAAAAGGATAGAATCATTTGATCTGCCCAATAAATGAAGTTGTTGCTCATCCCCGGTAAGGATGAAATCTCTCAGTATTACCTTGTTTTTTCTTACGGCAGATAATACTTTTTCACTTTGATAAAGCACTTCATTGGTATGTGCTACAAAAGAGGTAGCCTGTTTTAGATGATTGGATTGTCTTTGCAATAAAAACAATACAGCCAATACAGCAATGAGGAGTAAAAAAATGCCAATCTTAAGTGTTTTGCCTGGTGCCGGTTTCATGTGTTAAATGCGGTGTACAAGCACATCCTGTGCAGATGATTAATTTGATAAGCTGGTAGTGTATAGTTGAGATAGTACAATTATCAAGTTACGATATTTAACAAATATATGTTTCATTGTCAACCTTCAACATATCATTTTAATTTTTTTGAGAGGGGTAAGGGTTTACGATTATAAGGTATCCTTTTGTCTCTGTTTCTTTCAGTTGCTATATCAGTCGCGCCCTTAAAAACTGGCACGCCATTTCAATGTATAAATGAAGTTATTGCTCACAAATACGTTTATGTTATGACCGGAATAAAACTTTTATTGATTTGCTTTACAATGATGCTAAGTGCCTTGAGCTTTAATGATAAAAATGCCGGAGGTACAGTAAGAGGCAATGTATTGCCCGCAGAAGGAGGTCTGAAAGCTTTTTTGTTTTCCGGAAAAGACACTTTATCAGTGAATGTTGCGATGGGAGCTTTCCAGTTCTCAAATGTAGCTGCAGGAAATTATAACCTTTTAATAGAAGCTGCCCCGCCTTACCGAAATGCTGTAAAAGAAGGCATTAGAGTATTGGATGGCGAATACACTGACGCCGGGCAAATAGAATTGCAGAAATAATAAAGCTTATTTTTTTAACCGGTATTTCTTATTCACCTTAGGGCTGTTGAAATATTGGTTCAACTCTTCTTCGGTCATATTGTTGGTTAAATCAATCGGAACGTCTATGAGTTGTACTTGTGTTGCTTTCAACTCTTCCTTTAGCTTACTCGTTTTCTTAGTAATATCAGGGTCCCTTTCACCAACCAATGTATTGTCCCTAACCATGTATTCCAATCGCTTAATAGAACTGCGGACAAGAGAAGCCTGGTTTTGATCAAATACTTTTTGTGGCGCTACGGCTTCTTTTATAGGCACCAGTGAAACACCCACACTGGGTAAGATTTGCCCCGTTTTTTGTGTACTGCTGCTGGAGGATGATGCCAATATGCTACCTGTTAGTGCTGTAGTAGATGCTGTTAAATCGAAAGATGTACGTGCGTTTTTGGTGGTCTTTACACTTTTATCCAATTGCAGGAAAGTGTATTTTAAACGAAGCACATAATCATTAACGTTCTTTACAGTTATTTTATAATCTTCCTGCGCAAGCGGGTAATTAAGCGCATCGCGAACAACTATGCGTACTGTGGCTGTATCCCTTACCTGGAATTTATTTACGCCAACAAAATTCAGGATTAGAATTTTTACTTTCCCGGAGTCTGTTTCTTTTACAAAATCAAATGGGGGCATCCAGGTAAAATCATCATCACATTTTTTTACCAGGGTGAAATTTTTTAAAGGGCGGTTGGCAAAAAATGTAATGTTTTCAATCGGGAAACTTCCATTTTCACATTGCACTTTAAAACTTACAGTATCACCTTCATCAACAAAAAGTGTTGAACTTACAGAGGGCTTTACTTTAGACGGGATAATATCAGTGTTATAAAATACGATTGTAAAAACAGTATCCACTCTTTCTAAAGGATTGGAAAGGTTCTGCACACCAATATCAACTTTGTATTCTACATCGTATTTCAACTTGCCGGAAAGAAAAAAAGATTTTTCTGCTTTAAAAGTTAAAACACCATCATCTTTATTAATTCTTAAACCTACAGGAGAGTTGCGGAGAAACCAGTAATACTTTGATTCATCCTTATTTATTTCCAGGTTATAACTGAGGGTAGAATCTGAATGAATAGTGAAGTATGGGTTCAGGTTAGTGATACGCAGCGGTTGGTACACTGTATCTACTGGTAAAACGGGATGTAGAATACTGGTGTCTTGTGCATAGGAAGAAATGGAAAAAACTAAACAGAACATTAAAAGGAGCTGGCTGATGATTCTCATGCTGACTGTTAAAAGTTTGTTTACGCGTGCAATATTAGGCCATTTTAGCCTGAAATGCCAGAGCTGTTAAAACCTTTTAACCATTTTCTATATCTTTTAGTTGTTGTTTCAATTGATGAAGGTAATTGCCATACAGTTTGCGGATATACCATTTAGAAAGTATATAAATGAGCGCCGACCAGATTATTATAAAAGTTATTGCACTTAAAATCATTTTTGGGGTAAAATGAAATTGCTGAAACAACCCTTGTTTTGATATGTCTATATAAAGTGCAATAAAACCAAACGCAAAAATTACAGGTAAAAGCCCCATGCTGATTTTGAAATAAAGCCGGGTAAAACGGGATACAATATCAATAATGGTTTCAAGAGATTCTTTCACTGTGGTTTGCTGGCTTTCATAATAGGTTATTTTTTTGTAAACAGTCAATAAGCCGCTGCCAAAAACAATGCAGAATAAAATGGTGGCAATGCAAAAAAGGTGAACATAAAGATTGGGGTAAAAGAACCAGCAAACAACTGCCACAACAGATGCCAGTGCAAATACAGCAAACTCAAACCAGATGCTGCTTTTTATTTTGTTGGTAATGGTGCCGGCTTGTTGGCGCAGACTTGCTTCCAACTGGCTGCCGGTTTGCAAGTGTATGCTTTCTTCAAGCTGGTTTTTTAGTAAGATTTTAAAATCATCCAGTTCCATAATGCACTGTTTTCAATTATAAATATTGCTGCGCTGTTTCTTTCAGCTTTATTTTGATGCGGTTTATTTTTACCGCCACATTGTTTGCCGTAATTCCCATCAATTCTCCTATTTCCTGGTAGTTGTAGTCTTCCATGTAGAGCATTACCAGGGCCTTGTCTATGGAAGACAAGTCGTTAATTGACTTGTACATAGCCGTTAGCTGTTCTGCTTCTGCCTGATTGTTCTCAGCAACAGTAGCGGTAAATTGTTCTGATAAAGGACTTGTAATTATTTGTCTTTGTTCTTTCCGGTAAAAAGTAATGGCTGTATTTAATGCCACACGATAAAGCCAGGTTGAAAATTTTGCATCCCCCTTAAAATTTTTATAGCCTTTCCAGGCGGCTAATAATATTTCCTGGAAAAGGTCTTTTCTGTCCTGCTCATTGCTCATGTAGAGGTGGCAGACCTTATGAATAATCTTTTGATGGTTGTCTATAGCTTGTATAAATTCTTTTTCGGTTGGCATAGCCTGCTTGCATTGTAATGCCGGCGCTTAGTATTTTATTGATAAACTGGTTGATGCAAATATACTTTTAACCCTTATTGCATGGGGCAGCACTATTGGTCGTAAAAAAGCCGGGATTATTACAAAAAAATAACCCCATTGTAGAAACAACGGGGTTTTAAATCAAAACCAACTGCTTATGAAAAAAATGTATAATAATATTAAAGGTGAAGGGTGTAAGGTAATGGGTCTAACCCACCGAACTCGTGTCTCATCGCCACATACCTTACGCCTTCTGCCTTATTCTTTTATTGAATAGTTATTTGAGTTGCGGCTTCTTTCACTTCGGGCTTTTTAGGCAACAGAAGTTTTAAAAGGCCGTTTTCATATTTAGCCTGGATATTGTTTACGTCAACTTTATCATCAAGGCTGAAGCTGCGTTTAAAGCTTTGGAAGCTAAATTCTTTGCGCACTGTTTTTACATCATCAGATTTAGTTTCTTCTTTCTTTTCGTAGCTAATAGTAAGCAAACCTTTATCTGTGCTCACTTTAAAATCTTCTTTGTTCCTGCCAGGAGCATTAAGTTCTACATGGTAGGCATCTGTGGTTTCTACAATATTTACCGGGGGAAAATTAAGACCGGCTTTGTCTGCAAATGCGGGAAATTCATTCAAAAGCTCATTAAATACGCTGTTGAAGCTTGCTGGCCTGAAGTTGTTTTTTACGAGTGTCATAACCATTCTATTTTTTAATTTTTTAAATTTTGAGTGACGGATAGTGTTTTTCAAATGGCGTACCACCCGGTTTTTTAGGCAATTTTCTGACTTGATTGCGTGAATAGCGTGAAAAATAGCGACAAAGTGTCTAATTCGATGGGTTTTAAATGACAAAAATTCAGTTTTAGGCTATATTTCTATATTTCAAATGAACTTTTTTAATAGTTTTGCGTTGCTAAAAACAAAACATTTATAAATTATGTATCCCTCAGAGATTGTAATACCCATGAAGGAAGAGTTAACAGACAATGGTTTTGAAGAACTGTTGACTTCCGAAGCCGTAGACAGCCAATTGGCTCAAAAAGGAACCACACTGGTTATGATTAATTCAGTTTGTGGTTGTTCTGCTGGTTCAGCACGTCCTGGTGTTTTAATGGCAGTGCACAATACAAAGAAAAAGCCTGATCACCTTACTACATCCTTCGCCGGTTTTGATATAGATGCGGTAAAAACTTTGCGTCAGCACTTAATGCCTTATCCACCATCATCACCTGCAATAGCTTTATTTAAAGATGGCAACCTGGTTCATTTTATAGAACGCCACATGATTGAAGGAAGACCTGCTCAGATGATTGCACAAAATCTTTTGAGTGCGTTTGAAGAATACTGCTAAGCTTTGCAGCATTTGCTGTTTAATCATTAGTATATAATTTGCCCGCTTTATAGCGGGCTTTTTGTTTGATGTATATTATATAACGGCAGTTATTAAGGTGCTGTGCGTTACTATATTTCATTTACAAAATTTTTGCCCTAACATTGCATTCAATTATTTTTTCTTAATTCTCAATTGCTTAAAACAGATGTATCCCAATCTATATTTTCTTATTCGCGACTGGTTTGGACTAGACTGGAAGGGGTTGCGTTTTGCAAATATGTTTGGAATGATGGTGGCAATTGCTTTTATAACAGCAGCTATCGTTATTGGCAGCGAGTTGAAAAGAAAAAGCAAAGAAGGGCTATTGCAATACAGGGAAGAAAAAATTACTGTAGGCAAACCAGCCAGCTTTGCTGAATTGCTGATTAATTTTTTACTGGGTTTTTTATTTGGCTATAAAGTAGTAGGTGCTTTTTTTACCGGGCCGGATACAGATATGCAGCAATTCATGATTTCTCTACAGGGAAATCTATTAGCCGGTATCCTTGGTGGTTTGGTTTTCGCAGGTCTTAAATGGCGTGATGCTAACAAGCAAAAACTGGCAAAACCGGAAGAAAGAGTAATTCGTGTTTGGCCGCACGACAGGGTAGGAGATATTATATTATTAGGCGCTGTTTTTGGCTTTCTAGGTGCAAAGATTTTTGATAATCTTGAAAACTGGAACAGGTTTATTCAAGATCCTATTGGCAATCTAATATCTCCAAGCGGACTTACATTTTATGGTGGATTAATCTGTGCAGCACTTGCTATTTGGTGGTATGCAAAAAGACACAATATTGGTTTCTGGCACCTGAACGATGCTGCAGCTCCATCTTTAATGTTGTCTTATGCAGTTGGCCGTATCGGTTGCCAGGTTAGCGGCGATGGTGACTGGGGCGTACTAAACAGTGCATATATTTCAGATAAAAACGGGGCTGTTTCACTGGCTTCTGGTGATCAGTTTCAGCAACAACTATTAGCCAATAAAGATTTCTTTGTTCGCCAGTTTGAAAGCCTGGATAAAGTGAAGCATGTTTATTTTAAAGGCGTATCCTGGCTGCCCGATTGGTTTTTTGCATACACTTACCCGCACAACGTAAACAAAGAAGGCATCCCGCTGCCCAATTGCAATTGGGGCGAATATTGTAATGTGCTACCGCTTCCTGTTTTTCCAACACCTATCTATGAAATAATTGCCTGCACATTGTTGTTTGGCCTTATCTGGGCGGTTCGCAAAAAGTTTACAGTGCCAGGAACGCTTTTCGGTTTTTATCTTCTTATAAATGGCATAGAACGATTTCTGATTGAGAAAATTCGTGTCAATACCAAATATGAATCGCTTCCTTTTCAGCCTACACAGGCAGAAATCATTTCTTCACTTTTAATTCTTACTGGTCTTGTATTGATGGTGTATCTACCCATGCGTGCAAAGAAAAATGGGCTTGCTCAATCGTGATGATTTAGCTTTTTAAATTAATTTTTTCAATTCTTGGCCCAACCGAGAGTCAGAGGTTGATCATCCTTGCGACGCTCCGTTCAACTTTAGCTATTCTATGGAGCTTTTGGCTTCTCCGTAAAATCCTTTTATCTCTTCATTTTACCTTCTATCCAAGATGCATACTTTCCTGTAACCTGGCTTTTGCTGCCTCGTCAAACCTTACACTTTGCAAAACCGGTCATCCGCAACAATTACCATCCAAAATAATACATTGTTCTTTGTATTGCATAGTACTTACTTTTGGAATGTAATAATAAACACAAAGTACCAACCATTATAAAACGCATTATGAAGAATATAACCAGCCTGTTTTTATTGCTTTTTATGGCAATCACAAGCCAGGCACAAACTGCAGAAGGAAAGATAAAAGGTCATGTGGCAGATGGCAATCAGAAAATAATTGAAGCAGCCACTATCACGATATTAAAGGCGCAGGACTCTTCTGTTTATAAATTAGGAACCACTAATAAAGAAGGAGATTTTCTATTTGAAGGAGTCGTGTTAGGCAAGTATTTGGTAACTGTATCCGCAGTTGGTCATCAGAAGTATTATTCTAGGCCTTTCGCTGTAACGGCAGAGGCTAATGTGTTTGATTTAAAAAATGTAGCACTTACGCCTGCAACTAAAGATTTAACCGGTGTAACAGTTGTTGCCCGCAAACAATTAATAGAGCAGCATATTGATAAAACAGTCATCAATGTGGAAGCTGCTGTTTCTAATGTTGGTGCCACAGCTCTAGAAGTGTTGGAAAAATCTCCGGGCATTACGGTAGATAAAGATGGTGCTATCAGTTTGAAAGGAAAACAAGGTGTGCAAGTGTATATAGATGGAAAACCTTCTTACTTAAGTGGCGCAGACCTGGTGAACCTTTTAAAAAACATGAATGCATCTCAACTGGAACAAATTGAGATAATGACAAATCCACCTGCAAAATATGATGCAGCGGGCAATTCAGGCATCATCAATATCAAAACAAAAAAGAATAAAGCCAAAGGATTCAATGGAAGCGCTACTGCCGGTTATTCTCAGGGTGTTTACGCAAGAACGAATGAAAGCCTGAATCTTAATTATAGAAATGGCAGGTATAACATGTTTATGAATTACAGTTTTGCTAAGAACAACAGTTTTCAGCAATTAGACATACACCGTGTGTACAGGGAAACAGACGGCAAAACTGTAACAGCCATTTTTGATCAGTCAGCGTTTATGCCCCGCACCAATACAAGCAACAATCTGAAATTGGGCACTGATTTTTTCCTGAGCAAAAAAACAACCATTGGTTTTGTAGCAACGGGTTTTATTAATCCTGGTACACAAAACAATTTCAATACATCATATTTGAAGGATGCTGCTGCTAATGTTGACTCTATTGTAAAATCATCTTCTTATAATAAGAACTCATGGAACAATGGCGCATTGAATATTAATTTCCGCCACGAGTATGATTCAACGGGAAAAGAAATTACTGCAGACCTGGATTATTCACGCTACGGCTCTGGCAGCAAACAGAATTTTATTAATAACTCTTATTACCCGGATATGAGTTCAAAATATTATTCTGAATTATACAGCTCATTGCCGGTGAACATTAATATCTATTCAGCTAAGCTGGATTACACACAACCTTTGAAAAAAGGTGCCAAACTTGAGATGGGAGTGAAGACCAGTTATGTAAACACAGATAATGAGGCCAATTATTTTAATGTAGTTAATGGAGACAACCAGGTTGATTATGATAAAACCAATCGTTTTCAATACAAGGAAAATATAAACGCTGCTTACCTGAATTATAACAGGCAGTTTAAAAAACTGGGTGTACAGGCAGGGTTGCGGTTTGAAAATACCAATTACAAAGGTCGCCAGTTTGGAAATGCACAAAAGCCAGGCTCAGATTCATCTTTCAATAAAACATACAACAATCTTTTTCCTACAGTTTTTCTTAGCTATGCAGCAGATAAAAACAACCAGTTTGGATTATCGTTTGGCAGAAGAATAGATTGCCCCGCTTACCAGGATCTGAATCCATTTCTTTTCTTCATAGACAACTATACATATGAATCCGGAAATCCATTTTTAAAACCGCAGTATACAAATAATGTTGAGTTAAGTCACACATTCAAAGGTTTTCTTACTACAACTGTAAATTATAGCAACACCAGCAATTTCTTCACAGAAACATTTGAACAAAACGGTTATGCAACAGTGGTAAGACAAGGAAATATCGGGCAAAGACAAAATGCCGGTTTGAGTGTAAGTGCGCAAGTGAAAGTTGCAAAATGGTGGAGTGCAAATCTCTATGGCAACTATAACTACAATTATTTTAAAGGCGAATTGTATGGAGAAATGCTGAACGTAAGTGGTTCAAATGTTTTATTCAATGCAAATAACCAATTCAATTTTGGTAAAGGCTGGGGCGCAGAACTAAGCGGCTTTTACAGAACAAAAGGAATAGAAGGTCAGATAGTAATTATGCCTTTAGGACAAGCATCAGCAGGCATATCAAAACAAGTAATGAAAGGTAAAGGAAGTGTGCGGGTAAACATCAGGGACATATTTTATACAGCCGGTGCAAAAGGCACGATTAATTTCCAGCAAACAGAAGCGCATTTTCAAAATACAAGAGACTCACGTGTAGCAGGCATCTCATTCACCTATCGTTTTGGTAAACCTTTAAAAGGGCCACAAAATAATCGCAAGAAAGGCGGATCGGATGAAGAGCAAAATCGTGTAAAGGGTGGTAATAACTAAGTACTACCTGATAAGTTTAAAGTTGCATTCGTACTTGAAAAATTACCGCTTGTGTATTGATAACAACATGCTTCCCTTCATCCATATTTCCCTTTAGAAAACCTTTAATTGTTTTCAATTTTGCTCAGCTATAAAATGAACCCATTCTAAAAATAAACTGCAATGAAAAAGTTTTTGACCATTATAACCTTATCTCTTTTTTCTCTTAGCCTTTTTGCGCAAGACAAAACCGGCAAAGTATCCGGTGTTGTTACTGATGCAGCACAAAAACCATTGGAGGCAGCAACTATTCAATTGTTGAAAGCAGATAACAAAGCGCTTGTGAAAGCTGCAGTGACAAATAAACAAGGTGTTTTTGAAATTGAAAAAATTGCTGCCGGTAAATACGTGCTTTCTATAAGTGCTGTGGCTTTTACTGCTACCACTTCAGCGCCTTTCGAGTTGGCTGCAGATAAAATGAGTTATCAATTGCCTGCAGTAAAATTGATTGCTGCATCAAAAGAATTAAGCGCCGTTACAGTTACTGCACGCAAACCTTTGATTGAGCAAAAGATCGATCGCACCGTAATAAATGTAGAAGCAGCACCCACTAACGCTGGTGCTACAGCCATGGAAGTGTTGGAAAAATCTCCCGGTATTTCTGTTGACAATGATGGCAATATCAGCCTGAAAGGAAAGCAGGGTGTTATTGTAATGATGGATGGAAAACCAACGTATTTGTCTGCTGCTGATTTGGCTAATGTATTGAAAAACCTTCCAGCATCTGCATTGGATCAGATAGAAATTATGACCAATCCTCCTGCTAAGTATGATGCATCCGGTAATTCAGGTATCATTAATATCAAAACAAAAAAGAATAAAAGTGATGGCATGAACGGAAGCATCACTGTTGGTGGCACTGTTGGTTTGTACAAAAGAAACGACAGTTACCTGGCTCCGTTAAAACAATCTACCAGCCTTAACATGAACTATAGAAAAGGCAAGTTGAATATTTTTGGCAATTACAACTTCAACTATCGTGAAGGTAAAAGTGACTTAGAGTTAACCCGAAAGTTTTTTAATAAAGACGGTACGCTGAACTCTTATTCTAATTCGAACACAGAGATGAATATGCGTAATAACAACCATACCTTGAAAATTGGAATGGATTATTATGCAGATAAGAAAAATGTCTTTGGTGTGGTATTAAACGGCTTTGGATTTTTTGGTCATCCAACTCCTTTTAGCAACCAGGTAATTTCTTTACCAGACGGCACTATAAAATCTGTATTGAAATCTGCTACCACCAATGATATCAAATTTCTTAACTACTCAGCTAATTTTAATTACAAGCACACGTTTGATACGCTGGGTACAGAACTTACAGCAGATCTTGATTATATAGGCTATGACAACAAAAACAACTCAACACTGAATACGGATGTATATGACGGTGCAACTGGTAACAAAACCCAGGGCACTAACTTATTGGGAAATTTACCCAGCACCATTAATATCTATTCTATAAAGTCGGATTTTACCCACCCAATGAAAAACAATATGCGTTTTGATGCCGGCTTTAAAGTAAGCTATGTAAAAAACAATAACCAGGTAGACTATCAAAGAAATAACGGAAATGGTGTGTGGGTGCCCGATAGTCTTTCTAATCATTTTATTTACCAGGAAAATATTAACGCAGCTTATGTAAGCGTAAATAAAAAATGGAAGAAATGGGGTGCCCAGTTGGGCTTGCGTTTGGAGAATACAACTTCAAAAGGCAACCAGGTATTGAATGATTCTACTTTTACCAGGCATTATACAAGTTTGTTCCCTACCGGTTACCTTACTTATGATTTGAACAAAAACAACAACTTTACGCTGTCATACGGAAGAAGAATTGAAAGACCTAATTACCAGGATCTTAATCCTTTTATCTGGTTCCTTGATTCACTTACTTACAGACAAGGGAATCCTTATTTGTTGCCACAGTATTCTAATAACATTGAATTAAGGCATTCTTATAAAGGAGGATTTACAACTACTATTAGCTATGCTATCACAGATGATGTAATCTCTCAGATACTGAAACAAAATACAGAGAAGCAGATTACTTATCTTACTACAGATAACGTGGCTAAGTTTCGTAACTACGGTCTTTCCATCAACGCTCCTTTCAAACCAGCAAAATGGTGGAGTGTAAACCTCTATGCCAATGTGTTCAATAACAAATACACAGGCTCTTACTATAACTCATTTACCGGAAAGAACGACGCTTTGGATGTGAGCTATACAGGCTTCATGGTAAATGCATCCAATACATTCACCTTTAAAAAAGGATGGACAGCAGAGCTGAGCGGTTTCTACAGGGGTAAAAGTGTTGAACAGTTAAGCATCAGCGACCCTATGTATTTTATGAGTCTTGGCGGACAAAAAACAATCATGAAAGGAAAGGGAACACTGCGTTTAAACATCCGTGATCCTTTCCATTGGCAGGTATATCGCGGTTCTACAAAATACAGCGATATTGATATGAAGATTTATAACAAATGGGATAACCGCAGTGCTACCATTACCTTCAGCTATCGCTTTGGTAAAACTGGCGTAGCGCAGGCACGTAGAAGAAACAGTGGAACGAACGATGAACAAAATCGTGCTGGTGGCGGTCAGCAACAATAGTTATTAGTTAGCAGAAAAGAAATTGGAAGATATGCATTATAAGGGCGAATGATTATTCGCCCTTTTTTATTGAGGAAGTGATTAAGTAAAGTTTGAATTGGCGGAGAAGCCACAGATCACCAGATTTTCTACTGTTGAACCGAGCGTGGCAACGATGTTCCATCTGAGTTACCATAGCTGGCGCAATAACATCGCCCGGATTACTTACATTTGAAGCGCATTTTGATTGAATCTTTAAACTTCAACACTCTTTTATGCCTTCATTTGATATTATGAGCAAAGTAGACGCCCAGGCGCTTGACAATGCCGTAAACGTTGTAAAAAAAGAAATTGTAAATCGTTTCGATTTTAAGGATGCGCATGTAGTCATCGACCTTAATAAGAAAGAATACAAATTGAACATCGAAACAGATGACGATATGAAAATGCGCCAACTGTTGGATGTTTTAATAAACAGGGCACACAAGCAAGGAATATCTCCCGATGCTTTCGATATGACCAAAGACGCTTACCCCAGCGGTAAAACGGTGAAAAAGGAAGTTTTGGTAAGAAATGGCCTGAAACAGGAAGACGCCAAGAAGATTGTGAAACTGATCAAAGACAAAGGATTGAAAGTGCAGGCCCAGATTATGGATGATATGGTGCGGGTAACGGGCAAGAAAATTGATGATTTGCAGGAAGTTATACAACTTTGCAAGGGAGCAGACCTGCACCTTCCGCTGCAGTTTGATAATATGCGCAGCTAAACCAAAAATGGTTTGGTAATTAAGCAGTTCTGTGTTATTTTTGCGCCCTTATAAACAAAAAGTACGGCAAAATCCGTACTTGCCTTAAAATAAAAAATTATGAAAAAAGGTCTCCATCCCGAAAATTATCGGTTCGTTGTTTTTAAAGATATGAGTAATGGTCATTCATTCTTGAGCCGTTCTGCAGCCAACACCAAAGAAACCATTAAATGGGAAGATGGCAATGAATACCCACTCATTAAACTTGAGATTTCAAGCATGTCGCACCCTTTCTTTACCGGTCAGAAAATGCTGGTAGATACTGCAGGTCGTATCGACAAATTCAACAAAAAATACGCAAAGAAAGCATAAGCTATATAGCGAAAGATTTTCTTCCCCGCAATTGTTTTGCGGGGATTTTTTTGCACCTAATCCAACTTTCAGGGGTTTGCGTTCTTTTATTTTAAATAACTCATAGTCGGAGAAGTTTGCTGATTTTCTGTATTTTTAAGCATGATTCAACTGGTATTAGACGATACACATGTAAAGCAATTCCTCTATCCATTTACACTAACAAGGCCTGCCGCAGATATACGCATTGGCATACTTACCATCCGTGAAAAATGGGAGCGTTTGCTGGGTATGAAAGTGACAGTTAATGGTGATGAATATTTGGAAACCCCTGCAATGGAAAATGCGCAGCCTATTGTATTTGCAGGCAATATCGTACCCAGCAGGGCATTTATACAAAAGCTGTTGGCCGGAACTGTGTCCGACCAGGATTTAATGGATCAATCAACGGTACGTATTTTACATCATCCCTGGCATATATTTGAATACAACGACTGGGCATTAAGAGAGGATTTTGTTTTGATTACATCCGGACGTAAATCTCAACCCCTGCCTGCAACTGTTGTTTGCGATAATCCCGGAAACGTCTTTGTTGAAGAAGGAGCTAAGCTGCAATATTGTATACTGAATGCCTCAGCAGGGCCTATTTATATTGGAAAGAATGCTGAGGTAATGGAAGGTGCAACTATCCGCGGTCCTTTTGCTATGTGCGAAGGCTCAGTTGTAAAAATGGGTGCACGGATATACGCTTCCACCACGCTTGGTCCGTATTGCATTGCCGGAGGAGAAGTAAAGAATGCTGTTATGTTTGGATACAGTAACAAGGCGCACGATGGATATTTAGGCGATGCTGTAATAGGAGAGTGGTGCAACCTGGGGGCAGGAACTACCAATTCAAACATAAAAAATACAGCGGCCAATGTAAAAATCTGGAGCCAGGCAGAGCAAGCTTATGTAGTTGCAGGTTTAAAATGTGGTTTGCTAATGGGTGATTACTCCCGATCTTCTATCAATACATCTTTCAATACAGGAACAGTGGTAGGGGCCAGCGCAAACGTATTTGGTGCGGGGTTGATGCCAAAACATATACCCAGTTTTACATGGGGTAGCGATAAACCTGCTATATATGAATTTGAAAAAGCATTGCAGGATATCAGCAACTGGAAAAAATTAAAAAATCAGTTGCTTTCAGAAAAGGAAATTCAGCGGCTACAACATATTTTTGAAGCCATTAGTCAATAAGAGAAGTAGACATAAGAAGAAATACCTATCTCTGAAAACAAGCAATTAATTAAAAGGAAATATTAAAACAACAACTAGCAAAATGAGAAAGCAAATTGCCGCCGCAAACTGGAAAATGAATTGTTCTTATCAGCAAGCAGAAAAATTGCTGGACGATATTTTGAAACCAGGCATCAAATTGCAACCACACCAGCAGGTTTTGTTTGCTGTTCCTTTTCCTTACCTGATTATGGCCAACAGTGAAGTATCCGAAGAAAAGGGATACGATATTGCTGCCCAAAATTGTTACAACAAAAAATCCGGCGCTTATACGGGCGAGATATCTGCAGAGATATTGGATTCAATCAATATAAAGTATTGCGTTATTGGTCACAGTGAGCGCAGGGAATATTTTAACGAAAGCAATCAAATGCTGGCAGAGAAGGTAAATATTTTGCTGGAGTATGGCATTACACCTGTGTTTTGTTGCGGCGAGCCCTTAAGCATCCGTGAAGCGGGTACACAAAATGGTTATGTGGAGACTCAATTGCGTGAGTCTTTGTTTCATTTATCAGAAGCACAGGTATCGCAACTGGTAATAGCATACGAACCCATTTGGGCAATTGGCACTGGCAAAACAGCATCCACAGCACAAGCCCAGGAAATGCATGCGCATTTGCGCAGTGTGCTGGCTAAACAGTTTGGCAAATCGGTGGCCAATGATATTCCTATTTTGTATGGAGGCAGTGTAAAAGCAGCCAACGCAAAAGAATTATTTGCCAGCGAAGATGTAGACGGCGGTTTGGTAGGCGGTGCTTCTTTAATTGCTACAGAGTTTATTAGTATTATTGAGGCGTTGAAATAATAGTAATCATTGTATCGATTTTTTTGCGCATTGCTTTGTAGGAGAATTTTTGTGAATTTTCTATTGCTCGTTGGTTAATTGAGTAGAAAATATTTTTGTCATTGCTTAGATTTTGGAAAATTTCTATAAGAGCTTTTTCGCTTGCATACCTAATAGTGCTGGATGCTATTTCTTCTGGTGTCCGAAGCAGAGCGGGGACTATTAAAGGTTTTCCATGTCTTATAGCATCGTATATATTACCGCTGGTTTTGGTGATTCCGTAAGTTTCTTGGATATGATCTGATATAGAAGTGGTGGCATTTTGTGGTGATACAATAATGCTTGCGTCGGTTATAATTCTCTGAAATTGACACTCAGGTATTTCACTGTCAAATATCCGAACTGTTTCTTTTAATGTAGGATTGCTATTGATTATAGCTAAAATATCATGACCATATGGATTGCTATTGCCCGCCAATATTAGTAGAGTTTCTTTATCAGTCTTTTTAGTCTGCATAAAGATTGTCCAGGCGGCCAGCACTATTTTATAGTCTCTTCTTCTAGAGTCTACACTACCAGGGACTACTACTGAAAATGATTCTTGTTTTGATATATTTTCACTATTGTCCATGTAAAATACTGGTGTTATAACATAGCAGGGCTTGCATGTAGACTGTTGTTGTATAATTATATTGCGCATTTGATCATTGTTTACAATAAATGCGTCAGCTATTTTTGACAATGCCCTTTTACTAAAGTATCGAAGAGCTTTTTTTATATTGTAACTAAAGCGCGGATATAAGAAATTGTTTATTTCGTGAATGTTTACTATCAATTTTATATGCTGATGCTTTAATCGCAAAAGAGCAAATATTATGTGTTTGCTGTCATTTGTGTTAACCCATATTAGGTTACACCCTTTTTTCTTTATATGATCATTAAGTAACTTAAAAAGAGAAATTATTGGCTGATCTTCTATGTAAACCCATTCATAAATAGTGTATGCCTCTGCTGGCAGACTTTCTTCCAAATCTTTCTTCATTTTTGTGTGAACGAAGAAAGTGACCGCGTAAGGGCTGTCACGCAAAAAATCTGTTAATGGAATAACCCAATCCAGATGTACGAGCTCATAAATGAATATCTTCATAAACTGTGAATTATAAAAGCATGGGTATTGATGCAAATTACTATCTTCTTTCAAATTACTTAAATTTACCCCGAAGTTGATTGACGAAGTTGTATATTTCGACTGTTTAAATAGTTGGTACAATAACTGTCGAATACATGAAGCCTGCAGATAAAGTAGCCTTGAATATAACCGTACAATATGTAAGGATATGTCTTACTATGGGCCTCACATTATTTAATATAAGGCTTGTATTGCAAGCACTTGGTGCAATTGACTATGGTATTTTTAATCTTATCGCTGGCTTGATATCTATGTTTGCTTTTTTTAATGGCGCAATGGGTGCTTCCGCGCAGCGCTTCCTTTCATTTCATCAGGGTAAAAAAGATGTTGACAAACAAAGGACGGTTTTTACTAACAGTCTTTTGCTGCACATTAGTATAGCCATTTTTATTGTAATAGTGCTTGAATTGGTTGGTTTGGTTTTGTTTGATGGGTTTTTAAAGATACCTGTTGCGCGTTTAAGCGCATCAGTACTTGTTTATCATAGCATGTGTATTAATATGTTTTTTACCATTATTACAATTCCATTTATTTCTTTGTTGTTTGCGCACGAAAATATTGTAGCTATAGCATTGCTGAATACTATAGATATTATATTGAAATTATTGGCAACGATTGTTCTATTTTGGATTACAAGCGATAGGCTTATAATTTATAGCCTTTTGGTATGTGTGTTAAGCTTGGTTGGCCTCCTCTTAGCAGGTTTATATTGTTTGAAACAATATAAAGAATGCAGGATTGTCAATATGAAATATGCAGACAAACTCCTCATGAAAGAAATGGGAGCATTTACCGGATGGAATTTGTTTGGAGCGCTATGTTCACTTGCACGGTATGAAGGATTAGCGATTCTGCTTAATATTTTTTTTGGTCCTATTGTTAATGCATCTTTAGGTTTGGCCAGCCAAATTGCAGGTCAGTTGAGTGTTTTTTCATTAACAATGATACGGGTTATTAATCCGCAAATTGTAAAAAGCGAAGGGGGGAATGATTGGAAGCGAATGTTGCGATTGTCGATGATTGCTAGTAAGTTTAGTTTTTTTCTTTTAGCTTGTGTTGCTATACCATGCATTTTTGAAATGCGTTCTGTTTTGACGTTATGGTTAAAAAATGTTCCTGAGGATAGTGTGATATTTTGTTGTCTAATTTTGATTGGCGCACTGATAAATCAACTTACTATTGGGGTAGAAGCTGCGTTGCAGGCTGTTGGGAAGGTAGCGTCTTATCAAATAATTGTAGGCTTACTATTATTGTGCAACATACCTATTGCATATGTTCTTCTAAATGTGAAATGGCCAGCGTATAGTGTGTTGGTATCATATGCGCTTATTGAATTAGCGGCGTGTGTTGTCCGTTTGGTGTTGGCAAAACGGATAGCTGGGTTATCAATCCAGGAATATTTTTCAAAGGTTTTTGCACCGGAAATCCGACCCTTTCTCTCACTTATGTTGGCATGTTTTCTTATCACACAGTGTGTTTTTGTTAAGTATAGATTTTTATTGACAGGTACATTGTCAGTAATTGTTTTTTTTACAGCTATTTATTTTTGGGGAATGAGTAAGAGCGAGCGTATTATAATCAGGAAGAATCTAGAAAGATTAATATCAAAATTTCGTTAAAGCATAACAATTTACTAAGCATTTATCTATATCCATCTTTCCAGATATAAAATAACACAATTTATCATGAATTATGTAGAGGTAAAATCCAGAAAAGATAATTTCGGTGATGATTTAAATGTATGGCTGTGGCCTCAAATTTTTAACAAAGAAATGCCTAATGCAAACGATATTTTTTTTCTGGGAATTGGGACAATCTTGGCCGGTGGCAGTAAAGAATTACAAAAAATGGATGGATATAAAAAAGTAGTATTTGGCTCTGGCGTGAGGCCTTCCGAGTCTTATAAAATTTATAAGCCTGATGCTCTTACAGATATTGTTTTTTTGCGCGGCCCCTTGTCGTCTCAATTTTTAAACAATCAATATGATTATATAACAGATGCAGCGTATGCAATCAGGCAATTACCAGATTTTGAGAAGATAAAGAATACGGAGAAGAAGTATGATGTTAGCCTTATGCCTTATTTTCTTTCAACAGATTATTTTAACTGGGAAAAGATTTGTGAAGAGCTGGGCTTTCATTATATATCACCACTTTCAGAAAAAGGTGTCGACTTTACGTTATCTGAAATTGCAGCCTCAAAGTATTTAATTTCAGAGGCAATGCATGGCGCAATTGCGGCAGATATTTTGCGGGTTCCCTGGCACCGTTTTGTTTTAACAACACCTCATACCGAAGGCGCAATGGTATCCGAATTTAAATGGGCTGATTGGCTGCAATCTGTTCAGCTCAATAATTTGGAAGTTAGTTTTATACCATTTTATATGAAAAGCAGGGTTCATCTTTGGGTAAAAGCATTAACAGGCAATATCGTTTCAACAGAGTTTTTATATAAGCCATTTGTTAAAAAGAAAATAATAGAAACATTATCTCAGGTGAAAAATTATCATTTATCCAAAGACAATGTTATAACAAAAGTGGATGACATGATTCTATCAAAGATTAACCAAGTAATGGAGAACTATTAAAACGAAGTGTAATAATTGCAATGAAGATTTTTATCATCATTTTGTATTTAATACCACCAATAAATTTTATCCTTTCAATTTCTCCACCAGGTTTACATATTCCTGCATGGCAGCTTCTTTGGTTTTGCCTTTTAATGAAGACCATGCTTCGTACTTGGCTTTGGCTACAAAATCAAACGCTCCTGGTGCAGTGCCACCGGCATCGCCTTCCGTAGCCTGTTTGTAAAAAGAATACAATTGCAATAGCGTTTCATTGCTGGGTTTGGAGGGTAGGGTTTTGCTCTCGGCTACGGCCTCTGTAAAAAGCGCATTCAAATCCATATTATGGTGGTTTGGGGCGAATATACACATTATACAGAAGTTTTGATAAGGTAGCAGGTGCTTTATGCGACAAAGGCGGTCAATAGTATTTCAAATGCTGAAGAGTGCGACGCAAGGATGATCCATCTATGTTACCAATGTTGGCTGCAAAAAAAAGGCCCACCTTAGAAAGGGTAGGCCATGTGTGTGTGAAAAATCCCACTATACACCAACCTTCTTTATTATTTTGGCATCAGCACGGTATCAATTACGTGTATAACACCGTTGCTTTGGTATACATCTTTAATAGTTACTGCAGACATGCCTCCTTTCTCATCTGTAAGCATCAGTTTGGAGCCTTTCATCCATGCGGTTAACGTGCCGCCACTTACAGTTTTCAATTCAGCCTTTCCGCCACCTGCTTTAATCATAGCAGCAATGTCTTTTGCATCGTGCTTGCCGGCCACCACATGGTACGTAAGTATCTTTGTGAGTGTTGCCTTGTTTTCTGGTTTTACCAGGTTGTCAACTGTGCCTTTGGGCAGTTTATTAAACGCTTCATTGGTAGGTGCAAAAACAGTAAATGGTCCTTTTCCCTCCAATGTCTCAACCAATCCGGCTGCTTTTACTGCGGCTACCAATGTGGTATGATCTTTTGAATTCATTGCGTTTTCAACAATATTCTTAGAAGGATACATAGCTGCGCCGCCTACCATCACTGTTTTTTCCTGTGCATTTGCTGTATTTATTACCAATGCTGTGGCCAATAATAATCCGATGTTTTTTATAAGTTTCATAATGTTTGAGTTTGTAAATAATTAAATAGTTAATGAATTAAAGTTGGGGTTTTCAGGTATCAGGATTTCATTGTTACATGTATCAACCCTTGCACATACGCAAACGGGCAAAAACCGGATTTTTGATTTTTATTTTTTTTTGGAAGCATCATTTCTGGCAGCGAGGCTTGCTGGAAAACCCTTATTTTTAAATCATAAAACAATATAATTATGGCTTATTGGCTGGTTAAATCTGAACCTTCTGTTTATAGCTGGGATCAGTTGGTAAAGGAAAAGGAAACCGTATGGAGCGGGGTACGCAATTATGCTGCGCGTATTAACCTGAACGCGATGAAAAAAGGAGAGGAGGTGTTGTTTTATCACAGCAATGAAGGGCTGGATATTGTAGGTATTGCCAAAGTGGTAAAAGAAGCTTACCCCGACCCAACAACAGATGATGAAAGATGGGTAGCTGTGGATATAAAAGCGTTTAAGAAATTAAAGAACCCGGTAAGCAGGGATGCAATAAAGGCTGATAAAAAATTAGCCAATATGGCCCTTGTAAGATTGGGCAGGCTGAGCGTACAACCAGTTACGGAAGAGGAATGGAATATGGTAATGAAAATGGCAGGCGAAAAGTAAATAAACATTATGAAAGTAAGGTTAGGATCGTTTCTTCTTGTATGTTTTATAAGCGTAACAGTTACTGCACAAGTGAAGCGTCTTACAATAAACCCTGCACAAACGGGTACTGGCATTGTAATGGTGCATGAACCACATGTTGCATACATTGACACTGCTGTAAAACCGCTGGGCAAATTGCTTTTAATGATTGTGGGCACAGGCGCAGGTGCAGATCACAATGTGCCGTTTTTTAATTATGCTGCTACATTGGGCTATCATGTTGTGAGCCTTGATTATAAAAACAATGTTATTACTACGGTGTGCAGCAACAGTGAAGACAGCAGTTGCTTCAACCGTTTCCGGCAAGAGATTGTATTTGGAGAACCCGTAAGCCCTTTGGTGGAAGTAGACAGCGTTAACAGCATTTATAATCGATTTCAAAAATTATTGCTTTATCTATCAAAAACCTATGCTAAGCAAGGGTGGGGACAGTTTATAAAGAACGGCCTTATACAATGGCCCAAAATTACAGTAGCCGGTCACTCCCAAGGAGCGGGGCATGCTGCATATTTTGGTAAGAAGTTTCCGCTGGATAGAGTGTTGATGCTGGCAGGTCCGCAAGATTACCTGGCAAAATATAGTACGCCAGCACCCTGGCTTTCTGGAAAAAGCACAACCCCGGTTTCAAAATACTATGCTTTTCTGCATGTAAAAGATCCATACGATTTTAATAAGCAATTAGCAGATGATATGACAGTGATGCGTTCTACTACCCCGGATACATTGATAGTGCAACCCAATACACCGGTTGCAACCAACAAACATATCCTGGTAGTAAACACCGCTACTTCCAATCCACACGAGTCTATGATGCAGCCCGGTTTTGAAAAAGCCTGGGGGTATTTATTAGGCTCAAAAAAATAGTCAACACACTAACCCAATTTTATAAGAGCAGCATTTATTGCTGCTTTTTTTATTTTGGAACCAGCATTTGTATGGCTATTGTTCTTCTGTTGTGTCACTCCCTTGTACGGCAAATCTTTATTCATCTTTAGGTTTCTGTGCAACAGATTTATTTAGGGTTAGGTATTTTTGTTCGTCTTAAAATATTGATTTATGAATGGTCAATATTTTAAAAAATGCAAACACGATATTCAATATTTAACTTTTTTCCGTGGGTTACCTTTTGTTGTTTCAAAGAATCAACGACAATACGGCGAAGGGGATTTTCTGAAACGTCTGCCAGGCGTGCTTTGTATGCAATTTTGTTTGCAGGCAAGGTGTTCTATTGTATTGACCTGCCAGCCTGCAAATGGCGTATCAAAAAATCTTTTTTATTGCTTGTGTAAAATCTTTTTTCGGGCATCTTACTAGCACACTCACCTAAAAAAATATAGCCATGAAATTTTTGAGCCAACTGTTGGCAGCAATGCTGCTATGCATTTTTATTGCCTGTAATAATAATGGAACTAATACTACTGCAAAGAATGATAAATCAGTAACACAAGAGATTCAAATTGAACAAGCACCTCCACCACCGCCCAATCAAACAAAATATAGTTCGCCGCAAATGCTTGATGTGGAAGAAGCAAAAATTGGCACTGTTAACCAAGATGGTGTAAAAGATGAAGCCATTGTCGCTCCCCCACAAAAAGAATTCAATACAGAAGAATACGCCAATATTGTAGAAAACAAATTCCTTGCGGCTACACAAAATCCTTTGTCTACTTTCTCTATAGATATTGATGAAGCTGCTTACAGCAATGTGCGCCGTTATCTTAATGAAGGCAGTCTGCCACCTGCCGGTGCTGTAAGAATAGAAGAAATGGTAAACTATTTTGATTACGATTATCCACAACCTGCTGGTACTGATCCTTTTTCTGTTAATACGGAAATAGCTGCCTGCCCTTGGAATGCACAACATAAATTAATACATATTGGATTGCAGGGAAAGCAAATTCCAACAAACAATCTTCCTTCTTCCAACCTGGTTTTTCTAATAGATGTTTCCGGTTCCATGGATGAGCCCAATAAACTGCCTTTGGTGAAATCTTCTTTGAAAATGCTTACAGATCAGCTAAGAGAGAATGATAAAGTAGCTATAGTTGTATATGCTGGTAATGCGGGCCTGGTGTTGCCTTCTACTAGCGGAGGCAATAAAACAAAGATTAAAGAAGCCATAGATAATTTAGAAGCGGGTGGTTCTACTGCAGGTGGAGAAGGAATACAACTTGCTTATAAAACAGCTAAACAAAATTTTATTGCAGGTGGAAATAATCGCATTATTCTTGCAACAGATGGCGACTTCAATGTTGGCGCCAGCAGCGATGATGAACTGGTAAGAATGATTGACCAGGAAAGAAAAAGCGGCGTGTTCCTTTCAATACTTGGATTTGGCATGGGCAATTACAAGGACAGCAAAATGCAGCAACTGGCAGATAAAGGGAATGGCAATCATTCTTATATAGACAATATTAATGAGGCTAAAAAAGTATTGGTGAATGAATTTGGCAGCACACTGTTTACCATTGCAAAAGATGTTAAGATACAGGTAGAATTTAATCCTGCGTTTGTACAAGCTTACCGATTAATTGGCTACGAGAACAGGTTGCTCGCAAAAGAAGATTTTAATGATGATACAAAAGATGCCGGCGAATTAGGCTCAGGACATACAGTAACGGCTTTGTATGAAATTATTCCCGTAGGTGTGAAAGATAATTTTACACAGTCAGTAGACTCTTTAAAATATCAGAAGAACGATTCAAAAGTAATTGCTACAAATTCCAATGAAGTCATGACAATTAAACTTCGTTACAAAAGACCGGATGATAATGTAAGCATGTTAATTACACATCCTGTAAACGATAGTAAGATTGAACTGGTTAATACTTCAGATAATTTTAGGTTTTCTGCAGCAGTTGCGGAATTTGGTATGTTGCTTCGCGGGTCTGATTTCAAACAAGGCGCCTCTTATCAACAGGTAATCAGCATGGCGAAAAGTGCCAAAGGTTCTGATGAGAACGGTTATCGGTCAGAATTTATAAAACTGGTAGATGCTGCAAGCTCACTGGTAAAAAGATAACCAAAGTTTTTACATGGAACAAATTTGGTACTGTTGCTTAAGTGCTAAATTTGTTCCATGACAAAAAAGAAACTCGTAGTGCTTACAGGCGCTGGTATTAGCGCAGAAAGCGGAATAAAAACTTTCAGGGATAGTGACGGGCTTTGGGAAGGTTACGATATTGAAGAAGTAGCTACACCGCGTGCATGGAAAAAGAATCCTCAATTAGTGCTGGATTTTTATAATCAACGCCGCAAAAATGTATTGGATGCTCAACCTAATGCAGCTCATACCGGTCTTGCGTCACTTGAAAAAGATTTTGATGTGCATATCATTACGCAAAACATAGATGACTTGCATGAACGAGGTGGTTCTACAAAAGTATTGCACCTGCATGGTGAGATTATAAAAATGCGTAGCGAAAAAGATGATGAACTGATTTCTTCTATCAGAGGAGATATCAATCTTGGAGATAAAGCACCAGATGGAGCACAGTTTCGCCCGCATATAGTTTGGTTTGAAGAGCCGGTACCGATGATTGAATACGCAATACCATTGGTGGCAGATGCAGATATATTGGTAGTTGTAGGTACATCATTGGCTGTTTATCCCGCAGCGGGCTTATTGCATTATGCGCAAGTGCATGTGCCTAAGTTTATTGTTGACAAACACATTCCTCATACAGGAGCAGTTTCAAATCTTACTGCTATAGAAAAACCTGCTACTGTTGGCATACAGGAACTGGCTGTTTTGCTGGAAGGTCTGCGCTAGTTAATTGAGAAGGCGCTATTCAAACAAATTGCCGGCAAGATATTTCATGCCGCTGTCACAAGCTACAGTAACTATAGATTTACCCGGACCTATTTCTTTCGCAATAGCAATAGCAGCAGCAATATTCAACCCGGAAGAAGTGCCTGCAAATATCCCTTCTTCCTTGGCCAGCCTCCGAGCGGTTTCCCTGGCAATCTCTTCTGGTATGGCGCGGATTTCATCGTACAAATTTTTATCGAGCAGCTGTGGTACAAAGCCTACACCTATGCCATCAATAGTATGTGCACCTTTTATGCCTTGCGATATCAACGGCGCAGAAGCTGGTTCCAGCGCTACGATTTTAGTTGACAAATCCTGTTGCTTAAATTCTTTTGCAACACCCATCAGCATGCCCGCTGTGCCAATAGCGCCACAAAAAATATCCGGCGCCTTGCCTAATTGATTCAAGATCTCATTCGCCATTTTTGCATAACCGGCCAATGCATCATCGTTTTCAAATTGCTTGGTCAGGTAAACATTTCCTTCAGCCGCTATTTCCTGTGTGCGTTTAATCATGCCCGGTATCAGGTTGGGTGTAATCTTTCCGTTTTCACTCTTCACAATTTCAAGATTAGCGCCAAACAAACGCATGCTTTGCAATTTCTCTTTTGCAAATGCGTCTGATGATACTACCCGAAAAGGATAGCCTTTTACACTACAGACGAAAGCCAGCGATGTGCCTGTACTGCCGCCAGTGCATTCTACAACTGTCATTCCTTTTGCAAGTGCACCTCTTTTTTCTGCTTCTTCAATAATCGCCAATGCCATACGGTCTTTGTATGATCCGGTAGGATTATAATACTCAAGTTTAACAAACACTTCCGCACTATCTGGCGGCACTATTTTTTGCAGTTTTACCAATGCTGTATTCCCAATAGCAGAAAGCATATTGTTGTGCAATCCCTTTATGTCCATAAAAAAATAGATGATGATGTTAAAAGATAAAAAGCGTAAAATATTCCACAGTATATCGCCCCGTCACAAAAATATGCTGAAAGAAAAATTTACTTAACAACTGGTTTACATTTTGTCACCAATGCTGGTAAACGTTTTGCATACATTTCCGTTAGCTAAATATACAAACTACCCAATAAAAAATGGAAATACCTGCAATAGATAGCGGCTTAAAAAGGTACAAAGGCAAATGGACAAGTGATGAAGCCAAACATTTGCTGAAACGCACTATGTTTGGTGCTCCTAAAGAAAGCATCAACTATTTTGCTGGTAAGTCTCTGCGTTCTTCTATAAAAGAATTGTTGAAAGAAGATGAACCTATCCCATCGGCACCTGTAAATAATTACAACGACGATAAATACACAGACGAAGAAATACAGCCAGGGCAGACATGGATAACGGCTACTAAAGTAAGTGGTATGAACAGTGGTCGCAGGCGGAATTCTTACAAATCATGGTGGATTGGCTTGATGATAAATCAACAACACAGCATTCGTGAAAAAATGGTATTGTTCTGGCACAATCATTTTGCTACAGAAACCAATACGGTAGATAACCCTACCATGTGTTATAAGCACAATGTGTTATTGCGCCAATATGCTTTGGGGAATTTTAAAGAAATGGTAAAAGCAGTAACGATGGATCCTGCAATGCTGAAATACCTCAACGGCAATGCCAACACAAAAAAAGCACCTGATGAAAACTATGGACGCGAATTACAGGAATTGTTCACCATTGGTAAAGGTGCTGGCTCTCATTACACTGAGGCTGATGTAAAAACTGCTGCGCGGGTGTTGACTGGTTTCAGGATTGAAAATAAAGTATTGCCGGAAATACATGGCGTCTTTGATGCAAGCAGGCATGATGATGCTGATAAACAATTCTCGGCTTTTTATGCAAACACTATTATAAAAAGCCGCCCTGCAAAAGAGGGAGCTTCAGAGTTGGATGAACTATTGAATATATTATTTGCGCAAGAAGAACTATCAAAATTTATTTGCAGGAAACTCTATCGTTTTTTCGTCTATCATCAAATTGATCAGCAGGCAGAACAAAATATTATTGAGCCATTATCTAAAACGTTTCGTAAGAATAATTATGAAATAAAACCGGTATTGGCGCAGTTGCTCAGCAGCCGTCATTTCTTTGATATAGCCAATAGGGGCAGTATAATTAAAAGCCCTATTGATTTTACAGTAGGGCTGTGCAGAGAGTTTTCTGTGGTATTTCCCGGAACAGATAATTACGTTGATCTCTATGCTTTCTGGAATAATATTCAGAATACAGCAGCGCAGATGCAACAGAATATTGGGGATCCTCCAAACGTTGCCGGTTGGCCCGCATGGTACCAGGAGCCGCAGTTTGATAAAATATGGATCAACTCCGATACGCTGCCAAAAAGAAATCAATACACAGACCGCATGACCAATAATGGTTTTGGCAGAAACAATAAAAAGATTGCGATAGATGTATACGCTTTTGCGCAAACATTATCCAACCCGGGCAACCCGGATACACTGATAAATGAGTTGGTTCAATTGTTTTATGCAATGGATTTACCTGATAAGGAAAAGAAGTACATGAAGGAAGGTATATTGTTGTCTGGCCTGCAGGGTATGATGAGTGATCATTACTGGACAGATGCATGGAATAAAATGATCAGCAAACCAGATGATAATGCCAATAAAAAAGATGTAAATAATAAGCTGCGCAATCTCTATAAATATTTAATGAACCTGCCGCAATACCAGTTGTGTTGAAAGGAGGTTATAAGGTATAGGGCATAAGGTGTAGGGAAAAGGATTTTAAATTTAATCAGTTATGAAAAGAAGAAAATTTTTGCAACAAACCATTGCCGGCGTTTTGCTGCCTTCTTTTTTAGGAGGCATTTCCTTAAAAGCGCTTGCAGGTACGCCTTTGTTGCATTCGCTGCAAAACAATATGGCTGGCGACAGGGTTTTGGTGCTGATTCAATTGGCAGGAGGCAATGATGGCCTGAATACGGTTATCCCGCTTGATCAATATAGTGCCTATACAGCGGCAAGATCTAATATCGCGTTGCCAGAGGATAAAATACTTCGTTTAAATGGCTATGATGCAACGGGGATAAACCCAGCAATGCCCGAGATGCAGCAGCTCTTTAATGATGGAAAACTTGGGATAGTGCAGGCCGCTAGTTATCCTAAACCAAGCTTCTCTCATTTTCGCGCAACGGATATATGGATGACTGGTTCAGATAGCGACACTATTCTTAACACAGGTTGGGCTGGACGATTTTTAAATGATGTATACAAAGGTTTTCCTGAAAATTATCCAAATAGTACAATGCCTGATCCGCTGGCCATACAAGTAGGATCAGTTGTTTCTTCCACATTTCAGGGACCTGCATTTAATATGGGACTGGCCATTAGCAACCCTTCCAGTTTTTATAATTTAATTGAAGGCAAAGTAAATGTAGACAGCAATACACGTTGGGGTGAACAATTGGATTATATAGAATTGATGAGCCAAAAGACTGATCAATATGCTGGTGTGATAAAAGCTGCTGCTTTAAAAGTAACGCAGCAATCTGCAAAATATCCTGCAGCGGGTAAAAATCCATTGGCAGATCAGTTAAAGATTGTAGCCAGGTTAATTGCAGGTGGATTACAAACAAAGGTTTACATGGTAAATACCGGAAGTTTTGATACGCATGCAAAGCAAACAGAAACGGATACCACTACAGGTACGCACGCAAAGTTATTGCAGCGGGCGTCTGAAGCTGTTGACGCTTTTATGGACGATTTGCAATTGCTGCAAATACAGGATAAAGTAATGGGCATGACTTTCTCTGAGTTTGGCAGGCGTATTAAAAGCAATGCAAGCGGTGGCACAGATCATGGTGCAGCAGCTCCATTGTTTTATTTTGGTCACGCCATAAAGCCGGGTATTATTGGTACAAACCCTGTATTGCCAACTAATGCAACCGTGAATGATAACATACCTATGCAAACAGATTTCAGGGCGGTGTATTCTTCTATACTCAATAATTGGTTTGGGCTGAATGCAGGAGATGTACAAAAAATTTTAGGCGCACAATATGCCAACATTTCTATTATATAACCTCTATGTTCTCCTGGAAACGTATAGAATGTTGTTGAAGTTCTCTTAAAACAGGTTCATAAATAGCTGGTGTAATTGGTATGTGCAAACCAGTTTCTTTTATTTTTCCTTGCAAAATTAGTTTAGCGGCAATGCCCAAAGGAAGTCCTACGGTTTTTGCCATGGCTGTACGTAGGTTGTCGTCTCCTTTTACTATAAGACTGCTGGTTACACAATGTAATTGGTTGTTTAACTGGTATTCTATTTCATGCAGCATTACAATCATGTCCTTGTCGTGTTGATGCAGCACCAACTTTTTCTCCAATGCAAATTGCAGTATATCCATTACACTACAGTTGCCTTTATTAATAAGTTTGTTCTCATCCTGCAGACCCAGAAAATTCAATTGCTGGGTAAAAAGAGGAGAGAAGTGCTGTGTTGATAATCCAATTTTTTGAAAATGCAGTTCAAAGAAACTGCGCAGGCTCATGCCATCTGTTTCGTATTGAATTTCTTCACTGGTGAGTTTGGCATCAATAAGTTTTTTCCAGCCATCAGAAAAGTCAGGATAGCGAAGCGTGGTCCTTATAAATGTATTGATGTCTTCTAATTCATAGAGCGGTAAATAGCTTAAAGAATCGCGGTTGGGATACCATGCTAATTGACCTAATCCGGGCATATTGATTTGCCTGTTTGCATCAAATAGTTTTTCATAAGGCATTTCAACTGTTTCATTTTTTTGACGGTAAACGGCACCTGCTTTTCCGGCTGTTACTACATTGCGGGGGTTCCAACTTATTTTATAATGCCAGGGATTATCATCGCTCTCGGGCGCAACCAAACCGCCGCAATGAGACAGGAACGAAGTGATATGTCCGCCTTCGCTTTTAATGCGATGGATAAGCTGCATCGCACTCATGTGGTCAATGCCGGGGTCAAGCCCCATCTCGCAGAGAAAAAGTAATTTTTTGTTTTCGATAGCTGGTTGCAGGCTGCGGATTTTTTCATCTGTATAAGAAGCTGTCAAAAGATTTTTTTCGAATAGTACACAGTCCTGTGCTACCAGGAAATGTAATGCAGGTGGAAGCAATGAAATAACAATGTCGGCGCTTTGTACAATAGCGTTTCGTTCCTGTTCATTTTCTACATTTATGGAAACAGCTTTTGCATGTGTGGCAGTTCCGATTTTTGATTGCGCAAGTGCCAGGTTATTATCTGCAACGGTTACAGTCCAGCCATGTACAGCTGCCTCCGCAATCATGTACTCAATAAGACAGGTAGCAGATTTGCCTGCACCAAAAATGAGGATATGCTTATTGCTGTTGTTTGATGATTGCATAAAAAGACTGCTTGCTATTGCAAGTTAAGAAATGTGAAAAAGAAATGTGAAAATGTGGTAAATGTGAAAATGCGTTTGCTTTGAAGACAGAACGCAGATTTCTATGATTCTTATGATGAAAAATGATGTTTCAATCGAAGTAAATGGCTAATAGCTCACAGCTAACAGCTCATAGCTTGATTTAATCATTCATCCAGCGAATCTGCCAGTATCAGCAACTCTTGTTTTTTGTATTCGTTTTTATCGTCTGTAAAGCATTTCGCAAATTCCTGCAATAAAAACTGGATGATGCGCTTGTGGCTCATTGGTTTGAAGTAAGAAGCAGTAGAAGGAACAGAAATTCTTTTGAAATAAGTTTCCACATCTTTATGCGTGAAGATGCTGCCCGTCATGGGGTCTATATAAAACTGAATTTTGTGAGAGGGATTAGAAGGCAATTGCCAGTTGTAATCCACATCAAAATAGGCCATAATAAACTGGCGCGGTATATTAATAGCACGAATGGGTACATCCAACAGTTCCGACAAAATAAGATAGATAATACCGTTAGAGATAGCATTGCCACGTTTGCCGTCTAATACTTTGTTTATCAGAAACTCGTTGGTTTCGTTGTATTTTATTTCGTTGCCCTTTAAATTATAGTAATTGTAAAGAATCGTAGTGATAACATTTGTTTGCTCCAGCGGGGTGAGATAGCTGTTCAATTCCAACCAGATATTGCGGCGCATTTTCTCAATCTCTGCATACACAGTGGTTGCAATTAAATCAGGGTATTGATATTTAGCCACAAGTATAGCCCCTGAAAGAAGATCAGGCTCCGGTTGTGCTTTCCAGTGATTGAATTCTTCTGTTAAATCTCTGTAGTGCAACCGG
Organism: Chitinophagaceae bacterium; assembly: GCA_047602295.1. Taxonomy (GTDB): domain Bacteria; phylum Bacteroidota; class Bacteroidia; order Chitinophagales; family Chitinophagaceae; genus JACMLD01. Next base: position 2,946,608 of record JASGHP010000001.1, read on the forward strand.
TGAATCAGTAATTCAATACGTTCCTGTATAACATCTACCGGTGTGTTTTCCCAGAGGTTTTCAAGATTGGGGATGATGCCTTTGCCAAAAGAAATGATACGGTCACTTACCGTAGTAAACACTTCCTCATCGGGATCATCTATGAGGTGGAACAGTGCGGATATTTCTCTTGTTTCTTCCATGCAGTTTTCATTAATAGCACATGGATAACGATTGTTTGCTTATTTAATACGTTAGATCCGGTAGATTATTGTGCTGTTTAACTGCCTAAATTTCGGAGCAATGGATCACATAGACTAATGGTAATTATCCACAGGTGTGTGTAGCCTTGAAATTAATAATTAGGAATTAGTAATTAATAATTCAAGTGGCTGTTAAAGTGGTTGCCTTCTTAATGATTGTGTTAAAGCTGATGCCTTATTAAAAGCAAAATGCAAATGTGGAATATTAATTTCCGCATTTGCATTTAAAACATTGTATGATTCATTGACAGCCTAATTCCAAATTCCCAATAACCAATTCCAATTAACTGGCTTTCTTCTTCCTGAAGCTCTTCTTCGGCGGGTTGGCTTTTAATTCTTCAATAGTGGCTTTAACTTCTTCAATGGTTAATTCTTCTACGCGGTCTTGCTGCTCTTTGCTCAATTTGTAATTGCGCAGGCCTTGTTTAATATATGGGCCATATGGTCCGCGAAGCAATTGAATTTTTTCTTTTTCAAACACTTTAATGGTGCGTTGTTCCTTTGCCGCTCTTTTCTCTACAATGATGGGCGCCGCCTCTTCCATATTAATAGTATAAGGATCGAAGTCTTTGCTTAAAGAATAAAACTTGCCATCATGTGCTATATAAGGACCAAAGCGTCCAATGTTAATAGTTACGTCCTTCTCTTCAAACTGGCCCAGGTTGCGTGGCAGTTTAAACAATTCCATTGCATCTTCCATTGTAATGGTTTCAATGCTTTGTGTTGCTTTTAACTTTGCAAACTTTGGCTTCTCATCTGTTTCTTCTACTGCCTGAGCACCAATTTGCACCATTGGCCCATAACGGCCCATGCGTGCTGTAACTGGTTTGCCGCTTACAGGATCTATACCTAACTGCCTTTCACCCTTTGCCCTTTCGGCAGTCTCCATCGTTACTTCTATATTAGAGTGAAAAGGTTTGTAGAAATCTGCCAGCATTTTGCTCCACTTCATTTTTCCCTCGGCCACTTTATCAAACTCTTCTTCAATCTCAGCAGTGAAACTGTAATCCATTACCGTCTCAAAATGCTGTTTCAAAAAATCCGTAACCACCATGCCCAAATCGGTAGGAAATAATTTACCGCGTTCTGCGCCGGTATTTTCAGTTTCTGTTTCTTTTGTTAATTCATTCTTTTTATTCAGCCGCAATACACCAAACTCTCTTGGTGTTCCTTCTTTATCGCGTTTCTCTACATAATTTCTTTTCTGCACAGTAGAAATGGTAGGGGCGTAGGTGCTCGGTCTGCCAATACCCAACTCTTCCAGTTTCTTTACCAATGAAGCTTCCGTATAGCGTGGTGCCGGGCGGGAGAATCTTTCTGTTGCCAGCATCTCTTTAAAGTCGAGCTTTTGTTTTACACTGAGTGGCGGCAACATTCCTTCAGTATCTTCTTCCTCTTCTTCGTCATCTTTTCCTTCCAGGTATACTTTCAAAAAGCCGTCAAACTTCATTACCTCACCGCTGGCTGTTAATTGTTCTTTATTGGTAGAGATATCAATTTTGGCAGTAGTTTTTTCAAACTCAGCATCGCTCATCTGGCTGGCAATGGTGCGTTTCCAGATCAGCTCATACAAACGGCGCAAATCACTGTCATCCACAGTGCGACTATCCATATACGTGGGGCGGATAGCTTCATGCGCTTCCTGTGCACTCTCGTTTTTATTTTTGAATTTGCGTGGCTGGTAATAATCATCGCCATAAGAATCTTTAATCTCTTTGCGGATCATTTCTTCAGCAGTGTCGCTCAACGCAACACTATCGGTACGCATATAGGTAATCTTACCGCTTTCGTATAATTTTTGCGCCAGCAACATGGTCTTGCTAACTGAGTAGCCCAGTTTACGACTGGCTTCCTGTTGCAGGGTAGAAGTGGTAAAAGGCGCAGCAGGCGTGCGTTTAGAAGGCTTAACAGTAATATCGCTTACCGTATAATCTGCTTTTTTGCAGCTTTCCAAAAATTTGCTGGCATCATCTGCAGAAGCAATTTTTGCAGGACCATCTGCTTTAAACGTAATTTTTTTACCGTTTACATCATCAGCTATAAAAAAAGCTTCTACTTTATAGGTGCTTACTGCTGTAAAATTATTTATCTCTCTTTCTCTTTCTACTATCAACCTTACCGCCACGCTTTGTACACGACCGGCACTCAAACTGCGCTGCATACCAATCTTGCGCCATAATACAGGGCTCAGTTCAAAACCTACTATTCGATCCAATATGCGCCTGGCTTGTTGTGCATTCACCAGGTCCATATTAATTAAGCGTGGATTGGCTACTGCTTTTTTAATAGCAGGTGCAGTAATCTCATGAAAAACGATGCGCTTGGTAGTTTTGGGATCAAGGCCCAGTACTTCTGCCAAATGCCAAGAAATACTTTCTCCTTCACGGTCCTCATCCGATGCAAGCCATACTTCAGTTCCTTTTTTTACCATGCCCTTCAGCTCTTTTACCACCTTCGCTTTATCTTCCGGAACAATATATCTTGGTTCAAAATTGTTGTTCAGGTCAATGCCCATCTCACTTTTCTCCAGGTCACGTATATGCCCATAACTACTCTTTACCTCGAAATCATCTCCCAGGATCTTCTCAATGGTTTTGGCTTTCGCCGGAGACTCCACTATCAATAAATTCTTCGCCATATCATTAAATAATTCAGTTTCAGACCGCCTAAACGGCGTGCAAGTTTAGTGTATAACGGCGAAATGAGCAAATTGGTACATCTGCGGACCGCCGTACTGTTGTTTTTAAACACGTGATAACAATACCATAATCAACAATTTATTTTTGTTGTACATGCATTGCATAACACCTTGCACACCCAGCAGCGCAAACAAACTATTCTTTCATTTTTATCAACCTTCTGGTAGTCTGTTGCCCATCAACAATGATGTTTGCAGTGTAAGTTCCTGCCGGAAGTTTGCCCATATCTGTTATTTCAATATTGTTTGTGCCAGCTTTTAATGTCCTGCGTTGGTTCAAAACCGTCTGTCCGTTTGCATTCAGTATTTTTATTGCCATTTCTGTTTGATGCGTTGAAGTAGCCAGGATAGTAATTGAGTTTGTAAACGGATTGGGCAATAGCTTTACCTGCATTTCTTTGCTGCCCGTTATTAGTTTAAAAACAGCGCTGTAAAAATATTCGCCATCTTCATCCACTGATTTTATGCGGTAATAAAGTGCAGCGCCTGGTACATCAACGGTATTAATAAATGTGTAGCTGAAATCTCCATCGCCCTTGCTCTCAACAGATCCTACCAAAATAAAATTGCTGCCATTGCTGCTCCTTTCTATTTCAAAATGGCTGATGCGTTGTGCGCCTCTTACTTCCCAAAATAAATTTGCTTTGCCGGTTGAATATTTACCGCTAAGCGATATGCTATGCAAGGGCAATGCAGACAAAGCAAAAGGCATCGTTATCGTTTTTGCAGCCGATGAAACACCGGCAGCATCCTGTACAGCATAATCAAAAGAAGTGGTTAATGTTGCTGTTACATTGTCGTTAGGGTCCATCGCCACCAAAGCTGGGTTAAATGGGTTGATGGTTTGGGTTGCAGTAACAGGTGTGTTATTATAATATAATGTACCATTTACAGCCGGGCTTAAGGTAACAGTTTTGCCATTAAGGCCCGGTGCATACACGCCGTCTTCCGGGTCGCTGCCGGTAAACGCTGCAGCCGGAACTGTTACCGTATTGGTGCCTCCGGGATTATTAACTGAGCTTGCCGTATAGTTTGCACCTGAAGGTATTTGCTCCACCCCAAAATTTGCATTGCTTGTGGGCAATTGTAAAACAGTTACCGGTGTGGCTCCATCCTGTGTGCCATCATTGCCTGCGCCTGCTCCAATATTCTCCCCGGTAAATGCCCAGCCCGCTGGCAGTGTTGTTATTGATGGATTGCCAGCTACTCCTTGTGTTGATGTTAGTTGAATTGTTTGTGCACCAGTAAACGCTTCCGGAAAATTATAACTGCCGTCTGCTGCCACAGGTACTGAACTGATGACTTTGCCTTGTGCATCTACCAGGTTGGCATACATTGTTCCTGATAAATTTGTTCCGGTTCCGTCAACTGTATTGTTCGTCAGGCCATTTACGTCGTAAAAGAATTTTCCTGAAATAGTTTGCGGGGGCGCCAGCGAAAAAGAAAAGGTCCACGCATCCTGGCTACCGCTGCCCCATGAAGTTTGCCCGTTATCGGTACGTACAGAAACCCTCAATATTAAGCTGGTAATGCCTGTGCCCACCAGCTCAAAAGAACCCTGTCCACTGGAGGAGGTGCCGCCGGGAGCAGCCCTTGTATTTACAATTTTGGTGACGCTGTCTATATCAATATTATTACCAGAAAGTTTTAGTAAACTGATATTGGGTGTTAGCAGTTTAAGTTCATTGGCAAAATGCAAGTTGCCGGTAGTTCCTCCGAAGCCACAAATGTGCAGAATGGGATTGTTTACCGGCCGGCTGAATGTTATTTGCAGGTCTGCCATATAGGTATAGGTTTTACCTGCAGATACCAGGTAAGCGTTCACCGGGTTCGTAATGTCAGCAAGATAAGTCTGCATCCGGTAGCCGTAGTTACTGCCGTTGCTGATGCCTGTTCCAATGTTAAACTGATCTGTAGACCAGTAAGCCGTACTTTGAAAATCAATCCAGCCCATCATGTCCCAGTTTGGTGCATTGATAAAAACCGACTGGTTTGTTCCATTGCTGCTTGTGGGATATTGATTGTTGATGACGGTGGCAGTAACCGTAAGTGCAGGATTATAAGCGGCAAAAGTGTTTGGGTTAGATGTATTGTTGAGTAATGTGTAAGACACGGGGCCAAGTGTTCTGAAGGGAAGACTGGTGTTACCTGCCGCAACCGCATTACTGTTTAAACAAGGTTCTAACTGACCAAACGGTGCTGTTTGCGCATAAGCTATAACGGTAGCAAATAAGAACAATGCAAGGATAAGTGATTTCATAAGCGCTGTTTTAAGGTGTAAATGCGTAGTAATAATTACCAGTATTAATCCTGAAGGAGGCAACGTTTATTTTTAACACAATCGCCTGCTTTAAAAAGCAACGCATATGCGAAAAATAATTTTATAAAAAACTGACAATGTTTGATTATTGCCCCGGCGGAAATAACGGGCGCCTCTTTTCCATATTGCTCAGCGTAAGGCAATAGATTGCGGCATCAATAAGATTAGATGGAAATACTTGCGGGTTTCTTTAATTTCTTATAAAGATGGATGGAGCTTATACGCAAATTCAATATGAGAAAATGGCTAGCTTATATTTTACAGCCGCAATGGCTAAGCAGTACCGGATACAAAAAAATAAAGGCCGCATACTGCTAAATCATTTATCTTCCGGTATATACTATATATCCTGAGCGTGGGCTATACCATATTTCCACTGGGCGATTCCGCTGCCACCATTGACCTGGGCAATACCATCAATGAGTTCCTGAACGACAAGATCATCGCCATGCAGCATTGGATGCAGGCAAATTTCTTTATAGGGCAAAAAGATATCATTGTTGCTTACAGTTCTCTTACTATATTATATGATCCTGTGGCAGTAAAACAGCATTACCGCATCACTTCTACTATATTCGATTGGGTAAAACAGCAATTGCAGATTGCTTTTGATAAATCAATTGTGCAGCCGTCCATTCAAAAAGAGGTGATACGTATACCTGTTTGCTATGCACCAGCCTATGCACCGGATATTAGTAACATGGCTGCTTCCAAACAAATGACCGAAGAAGAAATTATCAACCTGCATCAGTCAAAGGTTTACCGTGTATACACCATTGGTTTTTTGCCCGGCTTTTCTTACATGGCGCAGGTAGATGATAAATTGATTACGCCCCGCAAACCAAAACCAGCCCATGTAGCAGCGGGCAGTGTTGGCATAGCCGGAGCGCAAACGGGCATATATCCGTTAGACAGTCCGGGTGGCTGGCATATAATAGGCCGCACGCCCATTAAACAATTTGATGCAGCAGACCCGGAACTGGTAAAATTAAAAGCAGGTGATCATGTGCAGTTTTATGCAATCAGTGAAGAAGAAATGGAACAGCAAATGTGAAAATGTGGGTAATGTGATAAATGTGAAAATGCGCTTGAGACGAATAAAGAACGCAGATTATCATGATTTTTATGATCAATAATGATGGAACGTCGAAAAATGTATAATTAGAGATGCCTGATGTTTGATTTGTCGAAGCAAAAGGCTCATAGCTCACAGCTAATAGCTTCCTAATAATCCTATTAATCCTTCAAAATCCTAGTCAATGTCTCTATCAATTATAAAAGCAGGTTTATTAGGCACCATACAAGACCAGGGGCGCTATGGTTATGGCAGTCTTGGTATTAATTGCGGCGGCGCAATGGACCGCTATGCTTCGCGTGTTGCCAACATGCTGGTGGGAAATGACATGCACGAGGCCGTTATGGAAATACATTTTCCGGGGCCGCAGATCTTGTTTGAACAGAATGCGCTGATTAGTATCACGGGCGCCAACTTTACGCCTACCTTAAACGATGAGCCTTTGCCACTGTGGCGGCCATTGGTCATTCGCAAAAACACCATTCTGCATTTTCCCAATCTTCAATATGGCGCACGATGTTATATTGCTATTCATGGCGGCTTTTGTATAGAAGACTGGCTGGGCAGCTATAGCACCAACCTGAAAGCAAATGCAGGTGGTTATGGAGGCAGGAAGTTTGAAAAAGGAGATGAACTACGGGCAAAAGAAAACACCATCTATTTTGCTGCACTTTTAAAAGCAAGCAAAGATGTGGTGCCGCTTAACTGGCGGGCAGATATTGGCGATAATTACAGATTTCCCAACGAAGTTTATTTTATAGAAGGGCATGAGTTTGCGCAGCTCTCACCCGCATCTGCACACGATTTTACAGAAGATGTTTTTACACTCCATCCTTTTAGTGATCGCATGGGTTATCGCCTTAAAGGTCCGCAGCTTGTTTGCAATGAATCAATAGAACTTGTTTCTACCGGCGTTAGTTTTGGTACCGTGCAATTATTGCCCGATGGCAGTCCCATCGTGCTGATGGCAGATCATCAAACAACAGGCGGTTATCCGCGTTTGGGTCATGTAATTTCATCGCATCTTCCCAAGCTGGCGCAACTAAGGCCCAGCGATAGCCTGCAGTTTAAAAAAATCAGTATTGAAAAAGCGGAAGCAAAGTTGCTCGCTCAACAAAAAGAACTGGCCATTTTGCAAACTGCCTGTTTAGAACACCTTAATGATCTTGCATGGCGTCAATAGATATCAATTGCGATATGGGAGAGAGCACTCATCTCTGGCATTATGATATTAATAATGACATGGCATTGCTTCCCTATTTAAGTGCTGTTAATATTGCCTGTGGCGCGCATGCGGGTGATGCACATACCATGCACCAATTGGTAGATGAAGCTTTGCAACGTGGCATTGCTATAGGTGCGCATCCTGGTTTTGAAGACCGCGAAAATTTTGGCAGAACCAATCAACAGATCTCTCCCGAAAAAATATATGATCTTATTATTTACCAGCTGGGTGCATTGAATGCTTTTTTAAAAATCAACGGAACGAAACTGCGGCATGTAAAACCACATGGCGCATTGTACAATATGGCTGCAAAAGATGCGGCGCTGGCGTATACTATTTGCAGGGCAGTAAAAGAGTATGATGAAGCGTTAGTGTTGTACGGCCTAAGCGGCAGTGAACTTATCAATTCCGCCAATGCAATCGGGCTAAAAACCTGCAGCGAAGTATTTGCAGACCGCAGTTACCAGGATGATGGCAGCCTTACGCCAAGAACACAATCCAATGCAATGATAAAAGATGAAGAACAATCGTTGCAACAGGTTTTGCAAATGGCAATGCATGGAACCGTTACCTGTGTTACTGGTAAAACGATCAATGTACAGGCAGATACTATTTGTATTCATAGCGACGGCAAACATGCATTAGCGTTTGCGCAACGCATTTATCAAACACTCAATCAGAAAGGCATTGAAATCAGACCAGCTTGATAAAAATATAACGCCAAAGCGCAATGCTTTTTCTTTTAGCGCTGGTGGTGCTGTTATTGGCGCTGCTTTTTTAATGGCTAATTCTTCTATTGGTCCCGGTTTTCTTACACAAACCACGGTGTTTACGCAGAAATTGTTGGCAAGCCTTGGCTTTGTTATCATCATTTCTATTTTGCTGGATATTGGTGTGCAGTTAAATACCTGGCGTGTGCTTACCGTTAGCGGTTTGCGTGCACAGGATTTATCCAACAAGGTATTGCCCGGACTGGGATATTTTCTTTCATTGCTAATTGTAATTGGTGGCTTTGCTTTCAATATTGGCAATATTGCCGGTTGTGGTTTGGGCATTAATGTGCTAACCGGTGTTTCATTTCAAACGGGAGCCGTTATCAGTTGCATCATTGCATTGTTGCTTTTTTGGTTGAAAGAGATAGGCAAAATGCTCGACAGCTTCACAAAAATTTTAGGGGTTGTAAAGATTGGCCTCACTTTATTCATTGCATTTCGTGCACACCCGCCATTGTTAGAAGCTTTGCACAGAACTGTCTGGCCAGAGAAGATCAGCAGTATGGCCATTGTAACGCTGGTAGGTGGAACCGTTGGTGGCTATATCACTTTCTCCGGCGCACATCGTTTGCTGGATGCCGGCATCAGCGGGCAGGATCAAATAAAAAAAATAAACCGCAGTGCTGTCAGTGGCATTGTTATCTCCAGCGTTATGCGTTACATTTTATTTTTAGCTGCATTAGGTGTGGTAATGCAGGGAGTTGTGTTGGATGATGCCAATCCGCCTGCAAGTGTGTTTAAATATGCTGCTGGTGAAATTGGTTTCCGCATTTTTGGCGTGGTATTGTGGAGTGCTGCTATTTCTTCTGTATTGGGTGCAGCGTATACATCGGTTTCTTTTTTAAAAACTTTTCATCCCTTACTGGCAAAATATGAACGCATGTGCATTTCCGCATTCATTATTATTTCTACCGCCATATTTGTCTGGATTGGTAAGCCAAAAGAATTACTGATTGCAGCCGGTGCAGTAAACGGACTGATTTTACCAATTGCGCTTTCTATTGTATTGATTGCTGCTACCAAAACAAGCCTCATGAAAGGCTACAAACATCCTTTATGGATGCAGGCTGTTGGATGGATAGTTGTATTGGTAATGGGGTGGATGGGTTTTAAGGCGATTGCGGATTTAGCAGTTGGTAGTCATTAGTCTATAGTTCATAGTTCATAGTTCTTAGTTCTTAGTTCGAAAGTTCGTAGTTTGAAAGTTCGTAGTTCGTTTGCGTGTCTTTTGTCTGAACTCCCGACGCGGCGTCGGGACAGGCTATGATTCGCTTGATTGAAGGATTGCCTTGAGCGTTTACGACAAAAATCCTTTCCTCCTTTAATCCTTTAATCAAGGTTCAGACAACTGCGACCATGATTCGCTTGATTGGAGGATTGCCTTGAGCGTTTGCGACAAAAATCCTTTCCTCCTTTAATCTTTTAATCAAGGTTCAGACAAGAAGAAAGCTACAAGCTATTAGCTGCAAGCCTTTTGCTTCGTGCGTTCGCGTGTCATTTCAAACCCCGAATTTTCTATTTCGGCATAAAGAGTTACAGAACCCCCGAACTCCAAATTTTTACTATAAAGAAATTGGCTGATTCAACTATCCGCAGCACCATTTTAAGGGGGTGAAATTATAAAGGGATGATAAATAGTATTATATGGGCGAGTGGCAGGTGTTCAGGCAGCCCGGCCGACGACTCAGACAACCGGCGCAACAAGTGAGACAACCCCTGAAATAGCTCAGACAACACTATCAACACCCGCTAGTACACTATGAACTCCTGCTAGTACACTAGGAACTCCTGCTAGTACACTATGAGCTCTTGCCAGTACACCAGGAACTCTCGCTAGTACACTAACAGCTCCTCAGATAACCCGAAAAATGACTGATAATCAACAGTATAAGTCAAAATAAGGCCCCTGAACGGCTGAGCCAACCGTTTTCATGGCTGAAGCGGCTACTAAAAATACAGGTGGTTTTCGCCCAGGCATTATATTTTAAGATTTCATTTATAATTTTTCAAATTATAACAGCGTTATTTGCCTGTTCCCACTTTAACTTCTATAAGGCAAGCTTTACAAATTTTACTGTAAAAGATTTATTACTATGGCTAACACCACCGATGGCCAGGCAGACAGCCTGTACACGTATGATTCATTTTCAGGGAACAACAAACAGAAAAGCGATTCTAAATTTTTATGGTGGTGCGCAGGTGCGCACCAGCAATTACTAAAAGATCTTCCATCAGAGCATACAAAATATGCAGGATTGGGTGGCGTAGTGCTGGCCACATTTGTGCTGGCTGCTATCTCTTCGGGCTATGCTATTTACAGCGTGTTCGACAATATTGGCTGGGCAATAGTATTTGCAATAGTTTGGGGACTTATCATTTTCAATTTCGATCGCTTCCTGGTTTCTACCATGCGCAAGTATGGCATCAGCACACAAAAACAATTGTGGATGGCTGTGCCACGTATTGCATTGGCATTGCTTATCGGCTTTACCATTGCAAGACCTTTGGAGTTGAAAATATTTGAGAAAGAAATTGATACCAAAGTTGCGCAGAACATTCATACAAAAATATTCATCAACGATAGTTTGTTGCAGCGTGAAAACAAATTGCAGGCGCAGAACGCTACTGATGAAAGAGAAAGGCTGTTGGGCAGAAAACTATCACTGGAAGACACCTTGCACAAACTGCAGCAGGCATATGTGCAGGAAGCAGACGGTACAGGCGGCTCCGGCAGGCGTGGCATAGAGAATTTAACCCGTTTAAAAATGGATGCGTACAAGCAGGTGTTGCAACAAGCTACTCCTGAAATAACACAACTGGATGCTGGCATTGCAAACCAGGATAGCATCATCAATGCATCCAGGGCTTCTTTGGAAGACAAACGCAAACAGTATGAAGCAACGGTAAAAGCCAATATCGGTTTCCTTGAAAGAAACAAGGCCTTGTCTGATTTAAGCAGTGAAGAGCCAAGCGTAAGATGGACAAGTTTTCTTTTATCGCTTTTAATAATCCTGATTGAGATTGGTCCGATACTTTCAAAACTTATTATGCAGGTAGGTCCTTATGATATTGCATTGGCCAAAGAAGAATTGTTGCAAATGGCCGCTTCTGAAAATGATATTCGCAAAGACAAAGAAATTGCGCACGCCAAAAAGAAAGCATTTTACGAAAAGCAAAAAGAAGTATCCGGTCAGTTGGTTGATAAGATGACAGCATTGCAGCAAAAACATATTGATGAAGAACTGGACAAATGGGAGCGTGGTGAATGGAACCCGAAAGACCATCGTGCATCTATGGATGAAGTAATGCGCAAGATTAAAGAGCGGTATAATTATAACGAAGAAGACATTTTATGATATCTCTGATGTCTGATGTTTTGATCTCTGATTTGCTTTATTTGTGTGTGAATATTGACGCAGGTATTCTGTAATGGCGGAGGATTTGTTTAAGGTCAGTCAGGTTCAATTTCGGTTAAAATATCTGCAGGCTCACCGAGTCCTAATTCAATTGCCCGACCAAAATCAGTTCGGGATTGTTGCCTGTTATTAAGCCTTGCATTTACAAAACCACGATGGTAATAAGCAATATTGTTTTCAGGATTGATGCTTAGAGCACGATTTAGATCTGCAAGGGCCGATTTATATTTTTTCAACGCCTGTTTTGCAAAAGCACTAATAAGATAAACGTTTTCGTTTTGCAATTGTAGCTGCGCTGCTTTTTGCTCGTCCTCTATAGCACCATAAAAATCTTTCAAAATAAACTTCGCTTTGCCACGGAGATAATACGCTTCTGCAGAAGCAGGGTTTGCTTGTATTGCAAGACTGCAATTTTTTATCACATTGTCATAATGTTGAGCCTTGTCTTCGGCTATAGCATTTTTAAAATAGTCATTGGCATTTTGTGCCAGGCCAACTGCCGGATGCAGGAAACAAATGCAGCAGGCAATTGCGATGAAGGTTTTGTTGCAGGCAATAATTTTAAGAAGGATTTTTATTCTCATAGACGTGTTGTTTAGCAAATGAGATTAGTGTGTATTTAGTAAGGCATATGAAAGCTAAAGAAGGTAGCCTGAGTGAAAAAGTTAAATCCCAATCATCGCAAATATGAACAAGTGATAGTTTTTATAAGGGTTCAACTTATTGAAATTGTAGTTGTTGCACTACATTAATAACTGTTTGTTCTACATTTATTATGATCCAGGTTGATTTTGATCATTTTTGTAATGAATTGTAAAAAAATGTTATAAACATTTGTGGATTACACAAATTTTGCTCTATGTTTGAAGTGCAAATCATTTGCCATCGTCCAATGTCCAAATCTTATTTCCGGTATTCAATGGAAAGCCATCCAATCCTAAAGTAAAAACCAGTGGAAAATTCAAATTCCCAGTGAAAAACAACCTCCAGGTTGTTTTTTTCTTTTATAGCACTTCCCAATTTATAGAACAGGCTTATGCCTGATTTTTTTTGCCCCTTAGCGAAAGATGATGAGCAGGTAAACACAGCCAATAACCAGGCTGGCATACAAGATTTGCCGGCCATTAAATTGCTTCCTGTGCATGATGATATAATTAAGAAAGAGGTGAAGGATTACAATCAACAGAAATAAGATGCCCGCATCTGTACCATACTTGTTATTGGCAGCATAACCCATGCTGAAAGCAGCAATAAAGAAAATGAACATTAAGAGGAAAAAGAACAGCAGGTTAAGAAGTATCACTTTTTTCATTGGACATTCTTTGTGAAAGGAATTAGGAATTTGTAATTGGGAATTAGGCTGGCAATAGGAATTGGTAATTAGGTATTCGGGTGAGCAGATAAAATGTTTTGCTTTATTTGGGACTAGCAATTAAGAACTAATTCCAAATTCCTAATTCCCAATTCCAATCAACCAATCAACTATTCGTCCAACTATCCCTGTCATCGGGAGAAAACTTCCAGGGGGCAAAATTGTTTTCTACATTGCTGAACATGCTATTCCATTCCTGTGGTGCATTGCTTTCTTCCATTACCAGGCTGCGGCGCAGTTCCAGTATTATTTCCAATGGACTAATACTAACCGGGCATTCTTCCACACAGGCATTGCAGGTGGTGCAGGCACGCAATTCTTCCACAGAAATATATTGGTGAAGCAATGTTTTGCCATCGGCCACAAACTGGCCTTTGTTTGCATCCACATTTTTTCCTACTTCTTCTAGACGGTCGCGGGTAGCCATCATAATTTTCCTGGGCGATAAAAGCTTGCCGGTAATATTTGCCGGGCAAGCAGCAGTGCATCGTCCGCATTCTGTACAACTATAAGCATCCAGCAAATTGCGCCAGCTTAAATCTGTAACATCTTTGGCACCAAATGTAGCAGGCGGTGCTGCATCTGTTGGGGCAAGTTCCGGCTGCATGGCATACAACACTTCTTTTTGAATGGCAGGCATATTGTGCATTTCGCCTGCGGGTTTCAGCCTTGCATAATAAGCATTGGGAAATGCCAACAGTATATGCAGGTGTTTTGAATAAGGCAGGTAATTTAAAAAAGCCAGTATGCCTGCAATGTGCAGCCACCAGCAGACACGTTCTAACGTTACAAGTGCAGATGTACTAAGCCCATTTAATAAAGGATGCAAAAAAGAAGAGATTGCAAAATTGCCTGTGCTGTGTTCCGCAAAATGTCCATAACCTCTTGCCTGCAATAATGTATCGCTTCCATTCATGGTTAAGAACAGCGTCATTAATATTATTTCAGATATCAGTATATAATTAGCATCACTGCGTGGCCAGCCATCCAGGTCTTTGCTGATAAAGCGTTTTAATTTTAAAATATTTCTTCTTGCAAGAAAAGCAACGCAAACTATTATAACTCCTAATGCTAAAAATTCAAAACTGTTGATGAGAAAAGGATAGAGACTGCCCAGCAAAGGAAGAAAAAGACGGTGTGTACCAAATATTCCATCCAACACAATTTCCAATACTTCTGCATTAATGATGATAAAGCCCACATAAATTACCAGGTGCATGAGTGCTACCAGCGGGTTCTTGAACATTTTTTTTTGACCCAATGCCAATAGCAACATGTTTTTCCAACGTGCAGCGGCATTGTCAGTGTAGTCTGCATCTTTGCCCAACAATATATAGCGGCGTATGCTGCTGGCTTTCTTAAAAAACAGCCAGCCTGCAAAACCAGCCATCAAAACAAATAAAACCTGTGGAACAAACTGCATAACACAATTTTATACCAGCTAAATTAACGGATTTGCTTTTAGTGTGTTGTTTTGTTGTATTTTGTTTTTAAAACAAACACATTGGCAACGGAGAAGAACTATATATTGGATGAAGCAACTGCTGCAAAGAAGCTGCGCCGCATGGCATTTGAGATACTGGAGAATAATACAGACGAAAAAGAACTGGTACTGGCCGGCATTCGTGAAAGCGGTACCGTAATGGCAAAAAATATTCAGCAACTACTGGCTGAGATAAGCGATATAAAAACAGATTTGTTTGTAGTAAGCCTCGATAAACATCTTCCTACTACTGTTACCCTTAGCAAAGAAGGCAATTTTGATAACAGGGTAATCATTGTAATTGATGATGTGGCCATGAGTGGTAAAACGCTTTTATATGCCATGCAGCCCTTCCTTAAATTTCATCCCAAGAAAATACAAACGCTGGTATTGGTAGAACGCAGTCACAAAGCTTTCCCTGTAAAACCAGATTATGTTGGCCTTTCCATTGCCACCACTTTGCAAGAGCATATTTATGTAGAAGCATCCGGCGAAGTGATTAAAGGGGCGTATTTGGAATAAGTTTTAAGTTTTAGGTTTTAAGTTGTAAGTAAGATGCGTGGCAAAAGACAAAATGAAAATTGTCTATCGATTTTATTTCTACATAGGTAATGACAGAGAATTGTTAGGGAGATTGACCTAAGCCTCCCCTTTAGGGGTCGGGGGTAGGAGGTTAATAGTAAAGCGCATGCGCAACCAGCTTTCCTTTCGAGTTTAATTCTATTGCCGGAGAAGGTATCTTAAGAATATTTACAGCAAAGAATATTGTCTTCAGCAGTTTGCTTTTGGTTTTTATTTTGGTGAGATCAATGTCTGGCGCTATAAAGAACCTGCGCACACGGGGTATGTCTGTTCTATCATGATAAACGCCCTGCTTATCTGTCCATGTATTTTCTGTGCCGCCCAACATTCCATCGGCACTATAGCCCAATGATAAGTTTAGCCATGCCGGTAATTTGCTCTGCGGAAAAAATGATTTCAAATTCATACTTATCCAATAAGTCTGCGAGTTGTAGTCTTTCAGCATTCTTTCCGGCAGGCTGGTGCCAAACAATTGGTTGCGGCGTGTAAGAAGGTCCGATGAATAATCATAAGGCCAGTAACTCAGTTTTATCTGAATGCGCTGATCTTTCCAGCCCAGTTCCTGCGCTATATAAGCACCGGCGCCAATAGCATTTGCCGTCATATCTCCCCAGCTGAAGCCCCATTCAGAAGAAAAACCATCCTGTATTTCTATAATGCTTTGATAAGCGATGGCGCTAAGTCCTCCATAGATAACGCTCTTTTTTCTGCTAAGTCCCGTCCATTCCCACATTTCTCCGGATATGCGGCCGAGGTTATAAGCCGTCCAGGCATGGCCAAACTTATCCATCTGCTCCCACTCGCTGTTATCATTAAAGAAATGAAAAGAAGAACGCGGGTATTGAGAATACCATGTTTTATCAAGGGCAACATAAGTTGACACCCAAAATGCCGCATGGCCACCGGCTACCAGCCAAAGTCGTGATTTATTGATGGTGGATGTATCTCCTTTAAGCTTTGGGAGCGGGCTTATTTTTTTTAACCTTGGAGTATGAGTGAACAGCTCAATGTTGCTGCTATCTTGAGCATAGATTGATGAGTTCAATCCAAGGAAACAAAAAAATAACAATACTATTTTACGTATAGCCAGCCAATGCCTGAAGCTGTTTGTATGGTATTGAGATAATGGCAAACGCAGCCTGCTGATGCCATTGATATTATTGATAAAGTGATTCCCACAGTATTGTGGGAACGATGATGCCATGAAAACTGCTGCTGGTATCTTTATATTTATAACGGGTAAGTTTTTGGTACAACAAAAATACGGGTTGCGGGGGTTAATGGTTTGTCAATTCAGGGAAATCAATATCTTAGACCTTAAATACATATCATAAAAATCTTTGATTATGGAAACTGCTATACAGGACAAAGTGAATACATGGCTGAAAGGAAATTTTGATCAGGCTACTAAAGATGAGATAACGCGTTTGCAAAAAGAGAATCCCAAAGAACTGGAAGAATCTTTTTATCGCAACCTTGAGTTTGGTACCGGTGGCCTGCGAGGCATAATGGGAGTAGGCACTAATCGTATGAATAAATATACCGTGGGCATGGCTACCCAGGGATTTGCGAATTATATGAAAGCGCAACTGAAAGGTGAAATAAAAGTGGCCATTGCGCATGATAGCCGTAATAACAGTCGTTTTTTTGCAGAGACCGTTGCCAATGTATTTGCTGCCAATGGCATTAAAGTGTTTTTGTTTGAAAGTCTGCGTCCTACACCAGAGCTTAGCTTTACCATACGTCATTTGAAATTGAATGGCGGTGTAGTATGCACTGCATCTCACAATCCCAAAGAATACAACGGTTATAAAGCTTATTGGAACGATGGCGGACAACTGGTGCCACCACACGATAAAGATGTAATAAAAGAAGTTGATAAAATTGGTTCTGTAGATGAAGTTAAATGGAGTGGGGGCGAAGCCAATATAACCATTGTAGGTGCAGAACTTGACAATGCGTATATGGACATGGTGAAAAGCCTGAGCGTATATCCTGAAGTAATTGCCAGACAAAAAGATTTGAAGATTGTATATACGCCTATACATGGTACAGGCATTAAACTGGTGCCGGAAGTATTGAAACGTTTTGGTTTTACCAATGTAACCATTGTGGATGAGCAGGCTGTGCCAGACGGAAATTTTCCAACGGTGGTATATCCGAATCCCGAAGAGAGTGAAGCCATGAGCATTGGCCTGAAGAAAGCAAAAGAACTTGATGCAGATATTTTATTGGGCACAGACCCCGATGCAGACCGCGTAGGCATTGCTATTAAAGACAATAAAGGCAATTGGATATTGGTGAATGGCAACCAGACTGCTGTATTGGCTTGCAATTATATGATTGAAGCCAGAAAAGCAAAAGGCATTGCCAAGCCAAACGATATGGTGATTAAAACAATTGTAACCACAGAGCTGATTGACAATATCGCGAAAGCAAACGGAGTAGCTTGTTACAATGTATTAACAGGCTTTAAATGGATTGCCGAATTGATTAAAGAAAAAGAAGGCAAAGAAGAATACATTGTTGGTGGTGAAGAAAGTTATGGCTTGATGGTAGGTTCTAAAATACGTGATAAGGATGCTATAAGTGCGGTTGCGCTGCTGTGTGAGATGGCGGCGTACGAAAAAGACAAAGGCAAAACATTGTACGATAAATTAATTGACATTTACGTGCAATATGGTTTGTACAAAGAGTCTTTGATTTCCATTACCAAGAAAGGCATGGACGGGCAGAAACAGATTGCAGATATGATGGAAGGCTATCGCAGCAATCCTCCTAAAAGCATCAATGGCGTTGCTGTGGCGACATTGCTGGATTATGAATTGAAAAAAGGCACCGATTTGCAGACAGGCAAAACCTGGGATATAGCATTGCCGAAATCAAATGTGTTGCAGTTTATACTGGCTGATGGAAGCAAAATATCTGCAAGACCCAGCGGTACAGAACCAAAAATTAAATTCTATTTCAGTGTGCACGATACTTTGAAAAGTCATGCTGAATTTGAAAGCGCCTATGCTGCTATCGACAAAAAAGTAGAAGGCATTATTGCAGATTTAAAGTTGAAGTAAATAATATAAAGTCTTTACGCAAAAACAGCAGCCCGTTTGAGCTGCTGTTTTTTATTCAATCAATTTTATTGTTGCCAAACCAACTTCCCAATCTTTCCATTGCCTGCAAGAAAAACAGCTTTTCCATTCTTTGCTTTTCTGCAAACATGAAAGCTTTCTTTACTTACCAGTTGCCAATTCATGCCTGCATCTGTTGATACATCAACGCCGCTGGTGCCGCAGGTAATCATTTTTGTTTTGGTAATAAATTCTACGCAAGAGCGATAGCCGTGGGGTGGGGTAGCAGGAGTTATCCATGTCTTGCCACCATCTTTTGTAAGAGCGCAATTTTTTAAGGTGGAAGTATCATGCGTGAAATCGCCACCCACAACTACAAAGTACAAACTGTTTTTTCTGTTCTTATTGTCGCGTACTGCAATGGAATTAGCTCCGGTAGTTTCCTTGCCTTGCTGCAGTGGCAATTCAATTGGATCGCCTTTCCAGAAAAAACGAGAACGAAGACCACCACTTATAAAACATGCTTCACCCAAATTAAGACTACGCACATTGGTGCCGCTGCTGGCAAAACATGCTTCGCCAGAATCCGCTGCGGGTAGTTTGTCAAATGAAGTTGGATGCCAGCTGTTGCCTTCATCAAAAGTGCGGGCAATAAAAAACTTTCCTTTAATAGGATCGCCAATTACAATGCCGCTTTGTTCGTTCCAGAATTCCATTGCATCCATAAACATGCCCGGTGTATGATCTTCATATACCGTTTTCCAATGAGCGCCGCCATCTGTTGTTTTTATAATCATGGCAGGTGTATCAATAGCCATAGCAATGGCAGTTACTGCATCAAACGCTTCTATATCCCTGAAATCTCTTTTCTCAAAACCAGGAACTGTTTGCCAGGTAAATGTTTTGCCGCTGTCAATGCTTCTGGCTATCATTCCTTTGCTGCCGCTGGCCCAAATTATTTTATCTGAAACAACACTCAAGCCGCGTATAGAAGTTTTATTGCCGGTGCTTAGCATTGTTATGCTTTGTGCTATTAAACAATTGTTGCTGGCTATAAACAATAAGAAGATAATAATGATCGTATGCAAAGGCTTCATCTGCGTAAGTTAATTCTTTTGTACAAAGAAAACAGCCTGCATCGTAATGAAACAATGCAGGCTGCTGTATAAGTTGTATGAAAACCTATGGCGTTTTCTGATTGATAAGAGCAGCTGCTTTTGGTGCAGCTTTCTCCCATTGCACACTGGCAGATTTTGTATTGGAAGAATTGGTGCCAATTTGTATGATGAATTGACCGGCTTCCCAATCGTATTTAAGATTACTGTTGTAAAATTTCAGTTGCTCGGGTGTAATGCTAAAGCTTACTTCTTTTTTCTCTCCGGGTTGTAAAAATATTTTCTTAAAGCCTTTCAGATCTTTTACAGCACGTGTAACACTTGCAACCGGATCAGTAATATACAACTGCACTGTTTCTTCTCCTGCAAATTTTCCTGTATTGCTTACCGTTACAGTAGCAGTTAATACTTCGTTTCCTTTTAATTGTGTATTGCTCAGTTTTACATCGCTGTAATTAAAACTGGTGTAGCTCAATCCATAGCCAAACGGATACAATGGATCATTACTAATGTCCATATAATAAGACTTGAACTTGCCAGCACCATTTCCATCATAAGGCCTTCCTGTATTTTTATGATTGTAGTAAATAGGAATTTGCCCTACGCTTCTGGGGAATGTAGCAGTCAGTTTACCTGATGGATTATAATTGCCAAACAATACATCTGCAATGGCATTGCCGGCTTCTGTGCCCGGTGCCCATGCTTCCAGTATGGCGTTCACATTGTCATTCTCCCAGGTAAGCGTAAGCGGGCGGCCATTGATAAGCACAAGCACAATAGGTTTGCCTGTTTTTACCAATGCTTTCAATAAATTTTTCTGGCTTTCGGGCAGGCTAATATCAGAGCGGCTGCTGGATTCGCCAGTCATATCAGCAGCTTCACCCAATACAGCTACTACCACATCAGCTTTGTTGGCGGTGGTTACTGCTTCTTCAATCATTGCATCAGGACTGGCTTTATCAAGTTCTACTTCCACACCCAATGCATTGGCGTTTTTCATCAGCAAGGTATCATCAGTTATGTTTGATCCCTTAGCGTATAAAATATTTACGCCATTGCCGGCTACATTTTTAATACCATCTATTACCGGGATGGATTTTGTCCAATCGCCTGCCACCACCCATGTTCCCAGCATATTGCGTTTGTTATTGGCGAGTGGTCCGATTAAAGCAATGGTTCTATTTTTTTGCAAGGGCAAAAGCTGGTTATTATTTTTCAGCAATACGCAGGAGTGTGCGGCAATCTCACGGGAAGCCTTGCGGTTTTCTTCCGTAAGAATTTCTTTGGCAGGCCTTGCTTCATCCACATATTTATAAGGATTGTCGAAAAGCCCCAGTTTGTATTTTGCTTCCAGTATGCGCAGGCATGCTTGGTCTATTTCAGCCATAGTAACCTTTCCTTCCTGCAAAGATTTTTTTAAAGTGCTTAGAAAACCTTCCGCTACCATGTCCATATCAAGCCCTGCTTTTAAAGCCCTTGCAGATACAGTAGATAAATCGCCCACACCATGATTGATCATTTCACTAAGCGATGTATAATCTGACACAACAAAACCTTTGAAACCCCATTGCTTGCGCAGGATATCTGTAAGCAACCATTTATTACCCGTTGCAGGCACACCATCAATTTCATTGAAAGAACTCATAATGCTGCCAGCGCCTGCATCTATAGCGGCTTTATAAGGCGGCAAATAATATTCATACATTTTGATGCGGCTCATGTCTACCGTATTGTACTCCCTGCCAGCTTCTGCGCCGCCGTATAAAGCAAAATGTTTTACACAGGCCATAACATTATTATTGGCAGAAAAATCTTTGCCCTGGTAGCCTTTCACCATTGCTTTTGCAATAAGTCCACCCAAATATGGGTCTTCACCATTGCCTTCAGAAATTCTTCCCCAGCGGGCATCCCTGGCAATGTCAACCATAGGAGAGAAAACCCATGCCAATCCATCTGCACTGGCTTCTGTTGCAGCAATGCGGGCAGACTTTTCTATCAGATCCAAATCCCATGAGGTAGAAAGCCCCAGTGGAATAGGGAAAATGGTTTTATGCCCGTGAATAACATCCAATCCAAAAATTAATGGAATATGCAGGCGACTGTTTTTCATGGCAAGGTCTTGTGCCTGGCGTACTTTTTCCGGTCCCCAGATGCCAAATAATCCGCCTACTAATCCCTTGCCTATTTTTTCTTCAACGCCCTGGCTTACCACTGCGCCGGTTACTGCGCCACCGGGTGTTACAAGGTTTAACTGACCAATTTTTTCATCAACGGTCATTTTGGCCAGCAAGGCTTTTGCTTTGGCCTGGTAGTTTGTTTGTGCAAGAATAAAAGAAGGATGAAAGGACAAATACAACAAAGCTGTTAACACAATTTTTTTCATTGCAATCGGAATTGAGATGTAGAATGATAGGCTTTATATACAAAATTCTGTTCTGCAATGTTACCATTTAGCCATTAATTTCCTGCTATTTTTTATTGAGCCAGCGCTTAACCTGCCGCTCTGCAAAAAAAAATGCCACGATTGGTGCAAACAATTATTTTTGTGCAGAATTTTTAAAACCGGATTGTTTTCTTAACCAATATTGATAAAATATTTTTCACCCGTAATTAGAGCAGCCGTAAATGAATAATACTTATTTAGACCTGGTAAAGCAAACCTTTAATTTTCCCCAGGAAGGGTTTGATGTGAAAGACGATTACCTGCAATTTAATGGCCTTGATATAAAGGCTTTGATAGATAAATACGGAACCCCATTAAAGCTTTCTTATTTGCCCAAAATTGGTATGCAGATAAAGAAGGCCAAGAAAATGTTTGCCACAGCTTTTAAGAAACACCATTATACCGGCGAATACAATTATTGCTATTGTACAAAGAGTTCGCATTTTTCTTTTGTTGTAGAAGAAGCACTTAAGCAGGATATACACCTGGAGACTTCTTATGCTTATGATATAGAGATCATCAAAAAACTCTATGCCCGTAAAAAAATTACCAAAGACACTTTTATTATTTGCAATGGCTATAAACAAAAGCCATATACCAGCCGCATTGCCAGCTTGCTTAATAGCGGTTTTAAAAATGTAATTCCTATTCTTGATAACAAGGAAGAATTGCAGGCATATAAAAAAACAGTTAAAGGCCCTTTCAAATTGGGTATCCGTGTGGCAGCGGAAGAAGAGCCTAATTTTCCTTTTTATACATCCCGCCTTGGTTTCAGACCTCGTGATATACTGGAGTTTTATGTAGACAAGATTGAAGGCAATGAAGATCGCTTCCAATTAAAGATGCTGCATATCTTTTTAAACAAGGGCATTAAAGACGATATCTATTATTGGAGTGAGTTGAACAAGGTGATTAACCTGTATTGCCAGTTAAAAAAGATTTGTCCCGAACTGGATTCTATTAATATTGGCGGTGGTTT
Organism: Chitinophagaceae bacterium; assembly: GCA_047602295.1. Lineage (GTDB taxonomy): Bacteria > Bacteroidota > Bacteroidia > Chitinophagales > Chitinophagaceae > JACMLD01. The sequence goes on from JASGHP010000001.1 coordinate 2,969,399, forward strand.
CCCTATCAAGCACTCGCTTGGGTTTGAGTATGATTACCAGTTTATGATAAACGAAATCGTACGCAACATAAAAACTGCGTGTAAGAAAAGCAATGTGCCCATGCCGCATATTTTTACCGAGTTTGGCAGCTATACAGTAGGAGAGAGCATGGCGCATATCTACAGCGTCATTGGTCAGAAAATGCAAAACGACCGTGAAACCTGGTATATGATTGACTCTTCTTTCATCACTACATTGCCAGACACATGGGGTATAGGTGAACGTTTCCTTATGTTGCCTATTAATAAATGGAGCGAAGAGTACCATCGTGTTGTACTTGGAGGTATTACCTGCGATAGTCACGATTACTACGATTCTGAAGAGCACATTAATGAAGTGTTCCTACCAAAAACGAACGGCAATGGCGAACCGTTGGTGGTTGGTTTCTTTCACACCGGAGCATACCAGGACCAGATTAGCGGATATGGCGGCATCAAGCACTGTCTTATTCCTTCTCCTAAACATATTATTGTTGGGCACGATAAAAATGGCAAGCTTGTAGATTGGGTGTATGCTAAAGAACAGACTGCGCAAAGCATGCTGAAGATTTTGGGGTACATGTAGGTTGGTTGAATGGTTGCTCAGTTGATTCGTAAATTGGAATTAGGAATTTGGGATTGGGAGTTAGGCGTTTGTTGTTTTTTGATGTTGCGGAATCAAATAACCCGAAGGGTTAAATTTGAATAACCATCGGTGAAACCGGTGGTTCTAACACAACCTACAAAGCAACCCCGCAAGGGTTGAACAGATATCATCAACCCTCAAAAGATAATTCCATGAAATCAATCTTCCTCCTTACAGCTCTTATCGCTTTTAGTTGCACAGCTCACTCACAAACCACTGAAGATTCTGTAAAAGCAGCCGTAAAACTTTTGTTTGATGGCATGATAAATTCAGACCCAGCAAAAATTCAAAGCGCTTTTGCAGACAGCGCCATATTGCAAACCATTGGGAGGGTAAAGGAAGGCAGTGAAACAATAAAGAATGAATCTGTAAAGGAGTTTGTTGCCTCTATTAGCAAATTGCCCAAAGGTGCAGCGGATGAACGCATCAGCTTTGAAACAATAAAAATTGATGGACCACTGGCTGCAGTTTGGACACCCTATAAATTCTATTACAAAGGGCAGTTCAGTCATTGCGGTGTAGATTCCTATCAACTAGTGCGCATCAACGGTGTTTGGAAAATTCAATATTTAATAGATACACGCAGAAAGCAGCCTTGCGAATAGTAAAATAAAAGAGGAGTTAATCGCTCCTCTTTTATTTTTATTGAATGTTACTTACTTTTTATTGTATGATTATTTTCTCTGTGTAAGCTTGCGAGCCATTGAAAATAGTAGCAAAATAAACAGCCTTTGGTAAAGCATTAATGTTTACAGTTTGCGTATTGGTGTTTGCCAATCTTTTTTGCATCAGTAGCTGACCGGTTGTATTCCTGATTAATAATACTGCATTACCAAAATTCATGTCTCCATTTTGTAATACTGTCAATTCATTTTTACCCGGATTGTTTATAATCCCAAAATGGCCATTGGTAGCCCGGCTATAATCCAGCACAAGTGTTTTGCTAAAAGTTAAAGCCCCATCTTTATCTACCTGGCGCAGCCTGTAATAATTTTTCCCACTTAGCGGAGTTTTATCGGTAAATGAATAGGCTGTTTTTACAGAAGTATTTCCCTGGGCCTGTACTTTGCCAATAGAAGAAAAACTGATGGCATCGCCACTTCTTTGAATATCGAAGAAATCACTGTTCACTTCCTGTGTTGTTTCCCAGTTAAGCAATGTTTGCCCTGCGGATATTTTGCTTAACGTAAAAGAATAGAGTTGAACGGGTAAAGCTGCTGACACAGTTTGGCTACCAAGCGCATTTCCTCCCAACAGGTACAAAGCATTGTTGCCGGTTGTAGCATTCTTATTGTATTCTATCACCCTGAAATTATATGTTTTACCAGGTGTAAGTCCGCTAACGGTTACAGAATTGCCTGTTCCATTGTACACCGCATATGTATTGCTGCCCAATACATTTCCTGAGCCAAAAGTATTGTTTGCAGTATAATCTGTACCATCCAGCGGAAATGCATCAACGCTGTTGTCTTGTTTGGCTAACACCAATCTGCTATTTCCATTGCCATTGGACCAGTTTACTGTTACAGAGTGGTTACCAACGTCCGTAAAATTTACACCGGAACTGTTTATGGTGGGAGAAGCCATTAAATCCCAGGTAGGCCAGCTTGTTGTGGCTGAAATACAATTCCATCCCAGGTTATCCAAAGCATTCCAGAAATTAGAATTTGTAATGTTCCGTTTATTCAGGATGATTATCCAGGTATAACCATTGTAGCTACGTACCCATTCGCTGGCAGTGCCATCCAGCGAACCTGTGTGCCACCAATTATTGCTGGTGTTTACCTGCCAGCCCTTTGCGTAATAAGAATAATTGGCAGATGGTGTTGTCATGGTTGCAATAGTTGCCGGCAATAATATATCTGCTTTGGTTGAAAAGCCATCTACTGCGGTTAGCAGTTTAAGCATATCCCTGCTGCTGGCAATCCAACCACCATGCGCATCCATTGCTTCAACACTAAAGCCGCCATATTCCCATGGTACATAAGTGTTGTCATTATAACAGGAAAGCGTAGTGTAACCGTTGCCCACATATTCTCCCTCACGTTCCTGTTTTGCAGATAATAAATTTTTACCAAGATGCATATCATAAATACCCAGCGGCGCCAGAATATTATTTTGAACATAGGTTTCGTAAGGCAAGCCGGATAATTTCTCTATAATGTCGCCCAAAACCAGGAAGCCAATATTGGAATAATTATAAGAAGTGCCGGGAGCAAAATCGAGACCTTTTTCCAATAAGAATTTTATCAGTGCGTCTTTTGAAACTGGATTGGCGGTGCCTGTAAGCATGGTAACACGGAGCGGAAAAGAAATAGGATCACAGCCGGAACGAAAATCCAAATAAGGTGTAGATGGATTGGGATTGCAGTCAAGATCGCGGTTCCATCCTGCAGAATGTTCCAATAAATTTTGCACCGTGATATCGTAAATCCTGGTATCAGTAATATTGGCAACTGAAAATACAGGGTGGTTTTGTAAAATGCCGCCGGGCCCAAATACTTTTGATGAAAGCGATAATTGGCCTTGCTCCAGCAACTTCATAATTGCAATCGAAGTAATCTGTTTCGACAAACTAGCTATCCTGAATAAATTATAAGGTTGTGTTGGTGTTGTCTTGGCAATATCTGAATAGCCAAAACCCCGCATGTATATAATCTTTCCGTCCTTCGCTATAGCAACTGTAGCACCGGGAATACCATAGCTGGTTAAGAAATTATTGATAAGGTTATCCGTTTGTGTCATTTGTGGTACGGGAATGCCCGTCTGCCCATTAAGAAACTGTAAAGCAAATAGCAAGAAAAAAGAGCATAAAATTAACTTCATACTTTCTGAAAGTTTTATTAACAAGATGTATAATTAGCGTTTGCGGAAAAAAAGAGATGATCTTAAGAGGTGGCTTCTAACTAAGATATAGTGGCTTCTAACTAAGATATATAGACGGGAATGGAAATAAAACTAGTGATTATTCTTAGGTAGGAGGGCGGGTACTTAGCAATTGACAGGCCGTACTTAGCAATTAACATGAAGAATTATTAGCAAGCAGAAATGGCCTGTCTCAACAGAAACTGACAGGCATAGATGAGTCATCTAAAGCTAATGGTTAAGCGATCTTAGATTGATGGATAAACGAATTTAGGTCAACTGGTTGCTACATTCTCTCGGGCACCTTAATGCCCAGCAATCCCATTGCAGACGAAATGATGTTGGCAGTCATTTGGCAAAGCCTTAAACGCAATTGTTTTTTCTCTTCTGATTCTGCTGTAAGAACGCGGCATTCAGTGACAAATGAATTGAAGGTTTTGGCAACACCATACACATAGTTAGCAATATGAGAGGGATTGTGTTCCTCAGCAGCTTGCTCAATTACCTGGGGATATTGCTCCATCACTACAATCAATTCTTTTTCCAATGGCAACAGGGAAGAAGTAAAGTTGTAAACCTCTCCAGGTGTTTCTTTCCGTAATATGGATTTTATCCTTGCGTGGGTATATTGTATAAATGGTCCGGTAAAACCGTGAAAGTCGATGCTCTCTTCCGGGTTAAATAACATTTTCTTTTTCGGGTCTACACGCAGCAGGAAGAACTTTAAAGCACCTAAACCAATGGTATCATATAATTCTGTAAGCTCTGCTGTTGTAAAATCTTTCACCTTGCCCAGCTCTTCTGTTTTTTGTGCAGACACTTTTACCATTTCATCTACAATGTCGTCAGCATCTACCACGGTTCCTTCTCTTGTTTTCATACGGCCGCTGGGCAATTCTACCATTCCATAACTTAAATGATAAATGCCATCAGCAGCAGGCAGATCTAATTTCTGGCAAATCAGTTTTAAAACTTTGAAATGATAATCCTGTTCATTGCCTACCACATAAATGCTTTGTTCGCATTTGTATTCTTCATATTTTTTTACTGCAAGGCCAATATCCTGTGTCATGTAAACTGCAGTACCATCTTTACGGCGTACAATTTTTTCATCCAGCCCATCTGCTGTTAAGTCAATCCAAACACTGCTGTCCTCTTTTTGAAAGAACACGCCTTTCTTCAATCCAAACTCCACCAGGTCTTTGCCCAATAAATAAGTATCGCTTTCGTAATAAGTTTTATCAAAATCGCTTCCTATTCTTTTATAAGTAACGGCAAAACCATCATATACCCAACCGTTCATTTTTTTCCAAAGCGCTATTACTTCCGGTTTGCCAGCTTCCCAGTCTACCAGCATTTGCGATGCCTGCTCCATGATAGGCGCTTGTTTTTCCGCATCTTCCTTACTTACGCCTTGTGCTACCAATAGTTCTACCTGCTTTTTTAATTCAGCGCCAAACAAAACATAGTAATCACCCACAAAATGATCACCTTTAATGCCTGTGCTTTCCGGTGTAGCGCCATTAGCAAACAGTTGCCATGCAATCATGCTTTTGCAGATATGAATGCCACGGTCGTTAGCAATGCATGTTTTTACCACATCATACCCATTGGCTTTTAAAATGGCGGCTGTGCTCCATCCCAAAAAATTGTTGCGCAGGTGACCCAGGTGCAAAGGCTTATTGGTATTGGGTGATGAATATTCTACCATTACCCGTTCATGTTTGGCAGCTTGCTGGCCATATTTTGAATCCTGGTAATTTTCCTGCAATACCTGTAGCCAGAATGATTCAGCAACAGAAAGATTGAGAAAGCCCTTAATAATATTATACCCTGAAAATAATTGAGGATAATGCGCAGTAAGATAAGTGCCCAGTTCATTGCCTGCAGCTTCAGGCGATTTCTTTAATTTTTTGATGAGCGAAAACAGCACAATGGTATAATCGCCTTCAAATTCTGGTTTGGTTTGATTTACCTGGAAATCTTTATCTGAAAACGCTTGTTGGTATAAGTTGCCTAAACTTTCAATGACGGTATCTCTTAATAATGCTGCTATTGCCATATAATATTATAATGCTTATGGGGACGCAAAAGTAAGAAAAAACACCCGCCTGCTGAACCCCTGTCCCCCTGAAGGGGAGATTAATGCGCAAATGATAAGTGATGACATGCTTCATTTATTTTCAAAATTTGAAAATTGCGATGCCTGTTTTAATAAATGCATGTACTCAGTTCGCAGGTTATAACAGTTGCATCATAAATTCAAGCAAGGTGGTCGATCTAAGTCTCCCTTTAAGGGGGAAAGGGGTAAAAAAAACAGCCGTACTAATACGGCTGCTGGACGGACAAAAAGGGCCTGCGGTTTAGGTAAGCAGAGGTAAGCAAAGGGTAAGGAGTAATGGACAGTAAGATAAAGGCCCTTTATTTTTTCAATCTTTACAAAACAGTAGATGGATTACCTGGCAATAAGGTTGTAATGGTTTTCAGGTATTTTTAATAGATGGTTAAAACGCAGGGTATTACCAAAGAGTGGTTGCCATTAATTATCTTCGCGCCAGCTTAAAAAAGACTTGTGGTCCACAACCTGGTTACAGACATTATAGATTTTTTTTACCGGCCTTTTAAGAAATGGGTGCCACTGCAAACTTTTCGTTACGCAGCTTGCGGCGGTGGCAATATGGTGCTGGGGTTTTTGCTTTATACCATCAGTTATAAATTTATTTTTAAGGAACAGATAGTAGACCTGGGTTTTTATGCTTTTAAGCCGCACATTGCTGCACTTATATTTTCCTTTCTTATCAACTTTCCTGTGGGCTTTCTTTTAATGAAGTATGTGGTATTTATTGATTCCAATATCAGGGGAAGGGTGCAGTTATTTCGCTACTTTTTTGTGTTTGTGTCCAATCTTTTCATCAATTACCTGCTTTTGAAAGTGCTGGTAGAATACCTGTATGTAAATGCCATTGTGGCCCAGGTTATTTCAACGGCTGTGGTGGTAACCATCAGCTACCTGTTGCAGCGACATTTTACTTTTAAAGTAGAAGATACAGGAGATACGGGGGTGGATTAGCGGAATTGGGAATTAGCTGGTAGGAATTGGGAACTCGCTGGTTTTAGACCCTAATAAATTGGAAGTCAAAGGTTGCGAAACAGCCCTTTAAAATAAGAATGTCAAATAAACAGCGATTCTCGTAGTTAACTGATCAACTGGTCAACCAATCAACCGTGTTCCTGTCATTTTTGCACGTTCCAGGCTCATGGCATAATCATTGACTATCAAACGTAAACATTAAATTCTTTAAAATATGGGAAAAATAATAGGAATAGACTTGGGAACCACTAACAGTTGCGTATCTGTAATGGAGGGCAACGAACCAGTGGTAATAGCCAATGACGAGGGCAGGCGTACAACCCCGTCTGTAGTGGCTTTTCTGAAAAATGGTGAGCGCAAAGTGGGTGACCCGGCAAAACGCCAGGCCATTACCAATCCACAAAACACTATTACCAGTGTAAAGCGTTTTATGGGCCGCCGTTTTGATGAAGTAACAGAAGAAATAAGCCACTGGAGCTATAAAGTGGTAAAAGGTGACAATAATACCGTACGTATTGACATAGACGGCCGTTTATATACGCCACAGGAAATCTCTGCCATGGTTTTGCAGAAAATGAAGAAAACAGCAGAAGACTATCTGGGCACCACGGTAACAGACGCAGTAATTACTGTGCCTGCTTACTTTAATGATGCACAAAGACAAGCTACCAAAGAGGCTGGTGAAATTGCCGGTTTGAACGTTCGCCGTATAGTGAACGAGCCTACTGCTGCAGCATTGGCTTATGGCCTTGATAAAGGTGGTAAAGATCATAAGATAGCCGTATTTGACCTTGGTGGTGGTACTTTCGATATCTCTGTATTGGAATTGGGTGATGGCGTTTTTGAAGTAAAAAGTACCAATGGCGATACCCACTTGGGCGGTGATGACTTTGATAAAGTGATCATGGACTGGTTGGCTGATGAGTTTAAGAAAGATGAAAATATGGATCTGCGCAAAGACCCAATGGCTTTGCAACGTTTGAAAGAAGCTGCTGAAAAAGCAAAAGTGGAGTTGAGCTCTTCTTCAGAAACAGAAATCAACCTGCCTTATATTACCGCAGTAGATGGTGTTCCTAAACACCTGGTAAAAAAACTGAGCCGTGCTAAGTTTGAGCAGATTGCAGACAACCTGTTTGCACGTTGCTTGAAACCTTGCGAGCAGGCTTTAAAAGATGCAGGTTTAAGCGTTAGCCAGATTGACGAAGTAATATTGGTTGGTGGTTCTACACGTATACCTAAAGTGCAGGAGATAGTAGAAAAATTCTTTGGCAAGAAACCAAATAAGGGTGTAAATCCTGATGAGGTGGTTGCTGTTGGTGCAGGCATACAAGGTGCGGTATTGACTGGTGAAGTAAAAGATGTATTGTTGTTGGACGTAACACCGCTTTCTTTGGGTATTGAAACAATGGGTGGTGTAATGACAAGATTGATAGAAAGCAATACTACCATTCCTACAAAAAAATCTGAAGTATTTTCTACCGCAAGCGATAACCAACCTGGTGTACAGATACATGTATTGCAGGGCGAACGTCCAATGGCTGGTCAGAATAAAAGCCTTGGTATGTTTAACCTGGATGGCATTCCGCCAGCACCACGTGGTGTACCGCAGGTAGAAGTAATTTTTGATATTGATGCCAATGGTATCTTGCATGTAACTGCAAAAGACAAAGGCACTGGCAAAGAACAAAAAATTCGTATTGAAGCAGGTAGTGGCTTAAGCAAAGACGAAGTAGAAAAGATGAAGAACGAAGCAAAAGCCAATGAAGCTGCTGATAAAGCTGAACGTGAAAAAGTAGATAAAGTAAATGCTGCAGACAGCCTGATATTCCAGACTGAAAAACAGATAAAAGAGTACGGCGATAAAATTCCGGCTGATAAGAAAGCCCCGATTGAAGCAGCGCTTACTCAATTGAAAGAAGCACACAAGAGCCAGGACTTAGCAGCTATTGATGCAGCAACTACAGCAATGAATACCGCATGGACTGCAGCCAGCGAAGAGTTGTATAAAGCATCTCAACAAGCTGGTGGTGGTCAGCAAGAATCCCGGTGCAGGTGGCCCGCAATCAAATGCAGGCACAGGAAGTGAGAATGTAACCGATGCAGAGTTTGAAGAAGTGAAGTAAGTTCTACGGTAAATAAATTAAAAGTCCCGCAAGTAATATTGCGGGACTTTTTTATTTCACCAGCTTTAGTAATTCTATTGAGCTTTTGTTGTGTCACTCACTTGTACTGTAAAACTATACTCATCTTCCGCTGTGCAAATCCTTCAGTAATAAAAACCTGCGTTCTGTTCTTACCACAAAGGCTTCTGCTGATAATAATCTAATATTTTGGTGCGAAGTAAATAATCATAGCGGGCAACAATCAAATTGGATTTAGCACGGTCAAGATTGTTTTTTGCAATGATGTAGTCTACAGATGTTCCAACGCCTTCGGTAAAACGTACATCTGCTGCGTGAAAAGATTCCGTGTAAGCATCTACCTGGTCGCTGAGTGTTTTATAACGGTCAAGTGAAGCCGTCATATTGAAATAGTCTTTTTCAATATTTTGTTTCAATTGTATGCGGGTTGTATTGGCGGTAAACTGCGCACTCTTATAATCAATCTTTGCAAGTGCCACTTGGTTTCTGTAACGCAAGTTGTTTAGTATTGGAATGCTTATACCGGCGCCAACATAAGTGCCGTAGTTGTTCTTAAGCTGGTTATCGTAAGGAATTTTATTGTTGGTAGCATCTTTTGCAAGGCTCGAATAGTTGGTGCTGATACCTGCCCCAAGACCAAGGCTGGGGTAGTAGAGGCCTTTTAAAGCCTTCACATTTTTCTCTGTGCTTAGTGTGCGCAAATCCGCTGCCTTTACAATTGCCAATTGTTGCAAAGCTGCCTGGTAAAGACTGTCTGGCGTGCTGCTATAATTCATATCAAACTGATCGAGGCCAATAGGCTCGGCTTTCATGTTTTTGTTGTAGGGTATGTTCATCAACTGTGACAAACTGTAACGGGCCTGGTCAAGCGCATTTTGCGCATTTACATAAGAGAGCTTATCGCTTGCATATTGCCCTTTCAAATCAGAAAGATCAGATGGTTTGATAGCGCCTTCTTTGTTCATGGTTTCTAAACGAGAAACCTGTTGGCTGCTGACGTCTGCCTGTTTACGTGCTTGTTCCAGCAAGTCTGTATTGGTAAGCATCTGGAGGTAAGCCAGTATAACATCCAGCATTAGTTTGTCTTTAGACTGTTGCCAGTCCATCTTGCTTGCCTGGTAGGCGTATTGATTTTTCTTAAGGCTATTAAGCAGGTAAAAGCCATTAAACAAAGTAACACTGCTGCTAAGATTGTAATTGGCGGTTGTTAACTGGCTGTTGATATAACCATTATTAGCAGGGTCAATGCTGCGGCCCTGGTTAAGGTTATGGTTAATACTTCCGCTCACCTGAGGGATAAGGTTTCCTTTGGATTGCGTAAGGTTTACTGCCGCTGCATCTTTCTGAAACTCCACCTGCTTTACAGTTGCGTTGTTGGCAAAAGCTACTTCCACACTTTGCCGCAGGTTTATTACATCATAAGTGCGTGTGCTGTCCTGCGCAAAACCGATTACACAAATCAATATAAAACCCGTCAAAAAAAATAATTGCTTCATAACTGTTGTAAAATATAAGGTGTAAGGCGTGGGGCATAAGGTTTATGGTATCAGGTGCAAGTCATCGAACTTTTCACCCTACACCTTATACCTTTCACCATTTCCTAGCTGTCTATTCTTCCATCTAAAAGGTTAATAATACGGCTGCCGTATTCTGCATTCTTTTCTGAGTGTGTTACCTGTATAATGGTAACGCCATCTTTATTTAATTCTTTAAACAGCTCCATAATCTCTTCACCCTGTCTTGAATTAAGATTACCTGTTGGTTCATCTGCCAATATAAGTTTTGGCTTTGCTATTAATGCCCTTGCAATACCCACCAATTGCTGCTGTCCACCCGAAAGCTGTGTTGGAAAAAGGTCTTTCTTGCCAACAATGTTAAAGCGATCAAGAATATCGGCCACCATTGCTTTACGTTCAGACGATTTAATGTCCTGGTAAATGAGTGGTGTTTCTATGTTTTCATAAACAGTCAGTTCATCAATCAGGTGATAGGCCTGAAACACAAAACCGATGTATTGTTTGTACAGAGCAGATTTTGCTTTTTCTTTCAGCTTATGTACCGCTTCATGCAGGAAAAAATACTCGCCTTCATCTGCATCATCCAGCATTCCAATTACATTCAGCAGGGTAGATTTGCCACTGCCTGAAGGGCCCATAATGGATACAAACTCGCCTTCGTTAATGGTTAGGGTTACGTCTTTCAACAAAAAAGTTCTTGCTCCGCCTACCTGTACCCATTTTGAAATATGTTTTAGTTCAATCATAATTATACCTGGTTTAATTCTTTTCCGGCCTTTATTTCTTTGCAAACGGGCCTGTTGCCCCATATTTTTCAACTGCTGTGCCAACTCTCAAACCTTTGCCAGTAAAGCATTTGGGCCAAACTGGCAAACAGGGGTGTACGAAAACGGACACTTTTTGTACGGAATTGAAACAGCCATAAGCTACTACCTATGAGCCGTAAGCTGCTAGCTCTTTTGCTTCGATGGCTTAAAAAAAGCTTCTAACTAGTGAATTATGGCTCGCAGCTTTTAGCTCAAAGCTTGCGGCTTCCCTTACTCGGTTCTCAAACTCTTCACCGGGTTTGCCAAGCCAGCTTTGATGGCTTTAAAGCTTACCGTTAATAATGCGATTACCAATGCCAACGCTCCGGAGATTAAAAACACCCACCACGCTATATTAATGCGGTATTGAAAATCCTGCAGCCATTTGCTCATGAACAGCCAGGCAATAGGTGTTGCTATAAAAACAGCCATTACCACTAGCTTCAATAAATCTTTGCCCAACAGCATTACAATACCGCTTACACTACTGCCCAAAACTTTGCGAATGCCAATTTCTTTTCTTCTTTGTTCTGCAGTAAATGTAACCAACCCAAATAAACCTAAGCAGGCAATGCAAATAGCCAGTATGGTAAAGATGAGCAACAGGTTGCCTTGCATTTGCTCCGACTGGTATTGCCGCGCAAAATTCTGATCAAGAAAATTGTATTCAAACGGATTTTCTGCGTCGTATTTTTTGAATACTTGGTTTGTGTAAGCAATTGAAGCTGCTATATTTTTTTTACTCAGCCTTACATACATATTGTCTTTGTCATTTGCAGCAGGCGGCAATTGCAGTATTAGCGGTTCTATTTTATGTTGCAGGGAATAAATATTGAAGTCTTTTACCACACCTGCTACTTCAAGCAACCTTGGGTTGCCAGCACTGTCTTTGCCTATTTGTATTTTTTTGCCAATGGGATCCTTCCAACCTGCATCTTTTGCCAGCGTTTCGTTTACAATTACTGCGTGATCTTTATCTGTAAGCATGCTGGTAGAAAAATTTCTGCCGGCAGCCAGTTTGATCTGTAACGTGGGAATGAAATCTTCGTCTACCTGGAATCCATTTGCTTTATTTGATTTTGCCAATGCATTTCCATCTGGCGGAATATTGTATTCACCTCCTCCTATATTGTTATTGCCAATAGGATTGCTGGCAGTAGCTGCACTTTCAATTAAGGGATTTTGTACAAGGTCTTGCTTTATATTGTCAATCTGTTTGCGCATGTTGCGGCTGAGATGGAATACAATAACCTGGTCTTTGTTAAACCCAAGGTCTTTTGTGCGCACAAATTTTAATTGTTGCCAGATAATAAAAGAACCAGCTATCATGGCAATAGTAATTACAAATTGAAAAACCACCAGCCCCTGACGAAAGGCGATATTTCCTTTGTGACTACCAGTTTGCCCTTTTAATGATGGAATCAATTTAAAGCCTGAGATAAACAATGCAGGATAAATACCGCTGAGGCAACCAGCCAATAAAGAAAAGCAAACCAGGAAACTAACGGTGGGCCATAGGCCAAATTGCCAGAGTGTGATTTCCTTGCCAACAAAATGCTGAAACCAGGGCAAAGAAAGATTTACCAATAAGATAGCTAGCAGCGATGCAATAAAAGTAATCAGCACAGATTCTACCAGGAACATAACTACCAGTTGGCCTTTTCCTGAACCATTTACTTTACGTACGCCAATTTCTTTTACTCGCAAAGAAGAACGTGCTGTTGACAGGTTCATATAGTTGATAGAAGCAATGATAAGAATAAGCATTGCTACCAGTGAGAAAATGGTTACATAACTGATATTTCCATTGGCACCCAGCTCAAAGCTTAGTCTAGAATGCAGGTGTATGGATTGCAATGGCTGCAGCTCCATTTTATAATTCGCATCGCCCACACTTGCTTTCAGGTATTTGTTGAAAAATGCAGGGAGTTTGGTTTCCAGTTTAGCAATGCTTGATTTATCCTTCAATAATATATAAGTGTACAAAGAAGAGTTTTCCCAATTGCTGCCCATGTCTGCAGGCATAGAACGCAATCCGCTGAATCCAAAATGCGAGTTAAGCGGCACATCTTCAATAACGCCGGTTACCATTGTATTCTCGTTACCTAACAGAACAGGTTTATTGATGGCTGCCGATGCATCACCAAAGATTTTTTTAGCCAGCGTTGCGGTTAATACAATTGATTGTGGATGGTTTAGCGCAGTATTGGCATCGCCATAAAGGAAGTGATAAGAGAATATATTAAAGAAGCTGCTGTCTGCAAACAACATATCATTAGCCTGCAGGCGCTGGTTGCCAAACACAATATCACTACCGCCTTCTGCATCTAACCTTACTGTTTGTTCTATTTCCGGGTATTCATTTTTTAAAGCAGCAGCCATTGGCGGAGGGGTTACAGCCAAATCAAAATTTCCACCCTTCCAGCTACCGTGCTGGGCTATACGAAAAGTGCGGTCTGCTTTTGTATGATAATTATCGTAGCTGGTTTCATTGGCTACATACAAAGTAATCATCCAACAGGCTGCAAGGCCAATAGCCAGGCCGCCAATATTAATAAGCGAGAATATCTTGTTTCTTTTCAGGTTGCGCCAGGCAACAGTAAGATAGTTTTTAATCATGTTATTCAGCCTTGTGTGTTGACTGCACCTGAAAATTTCAAGTGTCATGCCATTACACAAATTACTGAAATACAGCGACTATGAAAATTTGCTTTGGCTCCCTGTACTGATAGTGAACATAAAAGTGTTCGTTATCGTACAGGGAAGTAGTAAGTTTTAAGTTGGAAAAGCTCCACTCACTACTCGCCATTCACCACTCACCAACATTATTCCGATCTCAAACTCTTTACCGGGTTTGCCAATGCCGCTTTTATTGATCTGAAACTTACTGTTACAGCCGCAATTAAAACAGTGGATGCAATGGCCAATGCAAATATGCCAGCGCCTATTGGTATGCGATATTTAAAGTCCTGTAAATAAGAATGCATGGTCCACCACGCAATGGGGGCCGCAATTACAAAGGCGATGGTTAATAATTGTAAAAACTCTTTGCCAAAAATCCAAACAATGTTCTGTACGCTGGCGCCTAACACTTTTCTTACACCAATCTCTTTTGTTTTGCGAACCGCCATAAACGAAACAAGTCCGTATAAACCAAGGCATCCGATAAATATAGCGATACCTGCAAAGGCTTCAATCAGTTTCAACATGGTATCATCCAGTTGATAGAAACGTGCAATTCGTTCATCCAGAAATTCAGCTTTAAAAATATTTTCAGGGTAGATGCTATTCCATGTTTTTTCTATTGCCTGCATGGTTGGTTTAACATTCGCCATGCTGATGGAAACTGCACAATTCCCATAGCGTTCATAATTGGAGAATATCGCAATGGGCGAAATTTCTGCACGGAAAGATTTGTTGTTAAAATCTTTTACCACACCTACTACCAATGCTTTTTGATCGTCTACCTGCACAGTCTTGTTGATGATGTCTTGTGGTGAAGCCAGCCCCAGTTTTTTTACCACGGTTTCATTTACAATAAATTCGCGGGTTGTATCTGATGGATAAAGGTTTCTTCCGGCTATCAATTTGAGGTTAAACGTCTGCAGGTATTTATCATCTGCGGGTTTTGTATTTATTTCCCAGAGCTCTGGTTTTACGCGGTTTTCGTATTTAAAGTCGGTAGAGTTGTTAGAGCCTGATGCCGGTGCCTGCATACAAAAGGTAAAATTGGATACACCGGCAATTGCAGCCAATTTGTTTTTCAGCACATTCATTTTGGTTAATGCGGCGGAATCGTTAGTTGGTATGCGAAGCATAACGATACCATCTTTCTGAAAACCGAGATCAGCATTTTTTGAATAACGCATTTGCCCGGCTATAACAATTGTACCAATGATGAGCATTTGCGAAATAGCAAACTGTGTTATCACTAATATTCTACGCAATGAAAAACCGCCAATATTGCTTTGTGATAGTTTTCCCTTCAATGCTGCAATTGGTTGAAAACCTGAAAGCACAAGGCCGGGGTAGGAGCCTGATAAGAAAACCACACTTACCGCAATAATAATGGTGTACAGCAACAAGCTGATGTTTACAAAAGGATTGATCCGTAAACTTGTTTTGAAAAGATCGTTGATAAAAGGTAAACCAAGCTGTGCAAAGGCGTATGCAAGTAATACTGAAAATAGCGTGATAAGCGTAGTTTCTGCAATAAACTGCCAGAACAATTGAGTGCGACGGCTTCCCAACACTTTTCGAATACCTACTTCTTTTGATCTGTTTAAAGCTTGCGCCGTAGCCAGGTTTACAAAATTTACACAGGCAGTAATAATCAGGAAAATGCCTACCAATGAGAAAGCCCACAAGTATTTTTTATCTGCATAGCCATTATAGTCTGGATTGAAATGTATCTCGGCAAGCGGCTGCATTTTAAAGAAGTTTGACCGGATGTTTTCCGGATCATTCGCGTAATATTTTTGTTTGAATGCAGGAAATACTTTTTCTACGTCGGCAGGTTTAATACCAGGCTTTAGTAATACAAAGCAATGCGTTTCGCTGTTTATGCCACCCCATGCATCTGGTCTTGTCATCCAAACACTGAAATCTTTCATATTTTGATCGCCTACATAAATTTCACTTCTTCGATCTGTGTTTAGCGGCAAATCTTTTAGTATGCCGGTTATTTTGAAATCTGCTTTGTTATCGATGCGAATAATTTTACCAATAGCATGCTCCGTTCCAAAATATTTCTTTGCAATCTTTTGAGTTACGAGTGCAGAGTTAGGTTCATTCAATGCTTTTTTAATATCGCCTTCGGTAAGCGGAAAATTAAATATTTCAAAATAAGACGGTTCTGTAACAATGATACCATCGTCTTCATCAAATTTTTTATTTTCTGAAGGAATAGAAACCTGCCGGCGAAAAGTAACAGCCCTGGCGCCTTTTTCAATAAAACTGTAATCGCTTTTAAATGCTTTGGTAAAAGCTGGTGGTGTGCCGGATTGATGATTTATTTGTTCATTGTGCAGTTCCGTAACTACACGGTAAATTCTGTCTTTATTGATATGAAAATTATCAAAACTAAAATGGAAAGAAACAACGGTGAATATAAGTATGGCACACGCTATGCCTAACGACAATCCAATAATATTAATGGCAGCATAGGCCTTATGTCTTTTCAGGTTGCGCCATGCAATTTTGAAATAACTCTTTATCATAAGTAAGCTTTTAGCCTTTAACTGTTATGTAGTATCTATAAATATTTAGCCTACTCACTACTCGCCATTCACCACTCACCAATATTATTCAGTTCTCAAACTCTTTACCGGGTTTGCCAGCGCTGCTCTTATGGAACGATAGCTAACTGTAACGGCTGCTATAAAAAGTGTACACCCAATAGCTGCTGCAAATATGCCAACACCTATAGAGATGCGGTATTTAAAATCCTGCAGATAGGTATGCATAGCCCACCACGCAATAGGTGCGGCAATTAAAAATGCAACAATGAGCAGTCGCAGGAATTCTTTTCCAAAAATCCAGATAATGTTTTGAACACTTGCACCCAGTACTTTTCTCACGCCAATTTCTTTTGTTTTGCGTACAGCCATAAAAGAAACCAATCCGTATAAGCCAAGACAACCGATAAAAATAGCAATGCCCGCAAATACTTCAACCAGCTTCAGCATGGTGTCGTCCAGTTCATAAAAACGTGCAATGCTTTCATCCAGGAATTGACTTTTGTAGATGTAGTCGGGGTAAGTTTCATTCCAGATTTTTTCTATGGCAGCCATGGTTGGTTTTACATTAGCCATGTTAATAGACACCGCACAATTTTGATAATTGTTATAGTTGGAATAAATGGCAATAGCCGCTATTTCATCTCTGAAAGAGTAATTATAGAAATTTCTTACTACACCTACCACTTTTGCCTGCCTGCCATCAACTTTAATATTCTTGTTGATAATATCCTGCGGTGAATGAAGGCCTAGTTTCTTTACAATACTTTCATTTACTATAAACTCATTAATGGTATCAGAAGGATATAAATTTCTGCCGGCTAAAAGCTTTAATGCAAAAGTTTGCAGGTATTTATCGTCTGCAGGTTTTGCATTTACTTCCCATGGTTCTTCTTTGAGTTTGTTATCAAATTGCAGGGAAGTGGTATTGTTGCTGCCAGATGCGGGTGCCTGCATACAAAACGAAATATTTTTAACACCGTTTATGGCTGCTATTTTATTGCGCAACGACTCCATTGATGATTTTCCTTTATCTCCATTTACCGGAATATTCAACATCACAATGCCATCTTTTTGAAAACCGAGATCTGAAGTTTTTGAATACTTCATTTGACTGGCTATTACTATAGTGCCGATAATGAGCATTTGTGAAATGGCAAACTGTGTTATCACTAAAATTCTACGAAGGGAAAAACCACCAATATTGTTTTGAGACAGTTTCCCTTTCAATGCTGTGATAGGCTGGAAGCCAGATAACACAAGGCCTGGGTAGCTGCCAGATAAAAATATAACCACAACAGCAATAAGGATTAAAAATACCAGGAGCCTTATATTGATCAACGGATTGATTGATAAAGATGTTTTAAATAAATCATTCAGGTAGGGCAGGGCAAACTTTGAAATAATGAAAGCCAGCAACACTGCAAAAATTGTGATGAATGCCGTTTCTACAATGAATTGCCAAAACAATTGTCCGCGCATGCTTCCCAATACTTTGCGAATGCCTATTTCTTTAGACCTGTTTAATGCCTGTGCTGTCGCCAGGTTTACAAAATTTACGCAGGCTGTAATTATCAGGAAAAGACCTACCAGTGATAAGGCCCATAAATATTTTTTGTCTGCATAGCCATTATAGTCAGGATTGAAATGAATGTCTTCCAACGCCTGCACCCTAAATACAAACGACTTCATATTATACTCATCATCTGCGTAATACTTCTTCTTCATTTCCGGAAAAACCTTTTCAACATCTGCAG
The DNA here is from genome assembly GCA_047602295.1 of Chitinophagaceae bacterium. Classification (GTDB taxonomy): domain Bacteria; phylum Bacteroidota; class Bacteroidia; order Chitinophagales; family Chitinophagaceae; genus JACMLD01. The sequence goes on from JASGHP010000001.1 coordinate 2,987,477, forward strand.
GAGTAATGCCGGGTTTCAGCAAAACAAAACAATGTGTTTCACTATTAATGCCACCCCAGCTTTTATCATCGGCCATCCATTTGCTGAAATCTTTCAGGTTTTTATCAGACACATATATTTCCTGTTTCCGGTCTGTATTCAAAGGCAAATCTTTTAAGATGCCTGTGATCTTTACATCTATTTTGTTGTCTACCCTGAATACTTTCCCCATAGCGTGTTCCGTGCCAAAATATTTCTTAGCAATCTTTTGCGTAACAATAGCGCTGTTGGGCTCATTCAACGCAGTCTTGATATCACCTTCTACTAATGGAAAATTGAAGATTTCGAAGAACGAAGGTTCTGTAATTGCAAAACCATTGTCTTCTTCAAATTTTTTGTTTTCTGCCGGAATTGAAATGATAGACCAGTAGCCAATAACCCTGGCAGTTTTTTCTGCAAGCGCATAATCGCTTCTGAATGCTTTCGCAAATGGGGGAGGTACGCCAGGCGTATGGCCCAAAGTTTCGTTGTGTATTTCAGTTACAACACGATAAATCCTGTCTTTGTTTTTATGAAAATTGTCGAAACTTAAATGAAACGACACCAATGTATAAATAAGAATAGCGCAGGCAATGCCAAGCGATAAGCCAACAATATTTATGGCTGCATAAGCTTTGTGTCTTCTCAGGTTGCGCCAGGCAATTTTGAAATAATTCTTTAGCATAGTATTAATTTCTGATGTCTGATGTAATGATGTCTGGTTTCTTTTATTTCAACATTCATTTTTTATCTGTAATGCCTGATTGGTTGACACGCCCACTAGCTACTCGCCATTCTCCACTTGCCAATATTATTCGCTTCTCAAACTCTTCACCGGGTTTGCCAATGCTGCTTTTACTGCACGGTAGCCTACTGTTATCCATGCAATTACCAAAGAAGCTGCTATTGCCAGTATGAATACGCCAATGCCCATATGTATCCTGTAAACAAAATTTTGCAGCCAGCCATTCATTAAATACCAGGCTACCGGTACGGCAATAACAAATGCAATGGTAATTAGTAAAGTGAACTCTTTTGAGAACATAATTACGATATTGCTGATGCTGGCACCCAGCACTTTTCTTATGCCTACTTCTTTTGTTTTTTGAACGGCCATATAAGATACTAGTCCATAAAGCCCAAGACAGGAAATGAAAATTGCAATGCCGGCAAATATTTTATACAACAGCGATAGTTGATTTTCCTGCTGATAAAAACGATTAATGCTTTCATCCATAAAATAGCTATTGTAAGCATATTCAGGATAGGTTTGCTGCCAGATGGTTTGTATCTGTGCGGTAGTGCGTGCAATATTTCCTGTGCGTATTTTTATACCAGTAGTAAAATAATTGGTTTGCGATTCGGAAATGGTAAGCGGTTTTATGTCTTCGCGCAAGGAATTTGTTTTAAAATCTTTTACTACGCCAACAATAGGTAACCATCGGCCACCTCCAATCCTGATGGTTTTGCCGATCATTTTTTGCGGATCTGTGACGTGGAGTTTGTGCATCATGGTTTCGTTCACCACCAGTTCTCGCATGGTATCACTGCTACTATAAACTCTTCCGGCAAGAAACTGCAAACCAAAAGTTTTAAAATAATCTTCGTCTGCATATTTCAAGAAGGAAGGAAATTCTACGTCTTTGCCACTATTGTCAAAATAAAAATTGCTGGCCCAGTTATTATCAGAGGAAGGAACATCATTGGCAATGGAAACGCTTATTACATCAGGATTTTTTAGCAGTGCTTCTTTCAAAGGTTTCATCCGGCTCATCAGCGCACTGTCGCTATACACTGGTACTACAAACACGGATTCTTTATCAAAACCCAGGTCTGCATTGCGCACATAATTCATTTGGCTGATGGCTACGATAGTGCCTATAATCAATACCTGCGAAATACTGAATTGCGTAATCACCAGGATGCGCCTTAATGATATGCCGCCAATGCTAGCTGCATTTATTTTACTCTTTAATGCCAATACAGGTGTAAAGCCAGAAACAACCATAGCCGGGTAGGTGCCGGATAATAATGTTACTGCAATCAATGTAACAACTAAAAATGCAAGGCTACCAGCGGTTATTAAACTAATGCTGGCAGGCACATTGGCTACATGAGAAAGATATGGCATCGCAAACTTTGCGATAATTACTGCCAGCACAACAGATGTTAATACCAGCAGAAAAGTTTCTCCCATCACCTGCCATATTAATTGTGGCCTTGAACTTCCTAACACTTTTCTTATGCCAACTTCCCTGCTGCGGCCCACTGCCTGCGCCGTTGAAAGATTAATGAAGTTGATAGAAGCCATAATAATGATGAGCACACCTATCAATGCAAGCGTCCACAAAATAGTTTTGCTGGTGCTGTGATCACCCATTGTGCCATAACGATAATCAAAATGCATGTCTTTTAATGGCTGCATGATGTATTGGGTGCGTGTCTCATGTCCGTTGTACTTTTTAGAGAAGGCCTGCATTTGAGATTGGATGCCCGTTACATTAATGCTATTGGGAACTAAACCATATATCTGGTGATTGCTGCTAAGGCTTCCCCATTCTTTGGTATATCCGTATTTGTCTGCGTAGTGCTTAAATGTTTCGTAAGAAATAAAAATTTTTATAGGGAAGTCAGAATTCAATGGAGCATCTTCCACTACACCGCTAACCTTTAATAAAACCGTATTGTCTAGTTTTATAAACTTGCCGCTTGCATTTTTCCAGTCGCCAAAATATTTAACGGCAGTTTGCTTGTCAAGAATTACATTATTTGGCTGCGTCAATGCATCTGCGTTCCCCTCCAGCCATTGAGTATTGAACATGCTGAAATATTCAGGCTGCGTAAATACAACACCTCTTTCTTCAATTATTTTTTTGCTGGATGCCGGATCTGTATTCGGATTTGATCCCAATACTGTCACCTGGCTGCCAAAAGCTGAATTAACTGCTACCAGTTTTTCAAATTGCGGGAAATCTGTTTTTAAAGCATCCAACGCAGGGCAGGGGATACCGGGATTATGTTGTTCTGCACCATCTTTTGTGGTAGAGGACGTTACAAGCCTGTAAATATTGTTATAGTTTTTTTGAAAATGATCATATCCAAGTTCATAAGTAACTACAAGAAATATAAGCAGGCATGCAGCAAGGCCAATGGTTAATCCTGCAATATTGATAATGCTGTAAGCTTTGTGCTTTACCAGGTTTCTCCACGCAATTTTAAAATAATTTTTGATCATCTTGATTGTGATTTATGAAACGATTTTATATCCCGGAATTTAATTCAGTCCACTAACAATTCTGTTGTAACAGAGTGTTGGCCAATATTACGAACTATTTCGTAAAAGTTTGCTTTCATTAAACAGGATTTCCAACCGTTTATAATAAAACTTTCACAGGGTGCACAATCGGAAGAGGCAAATTTTTTCAAAGGGACAATGACAAATCCTAAGCCTTATTCACTTCGTAAACTTTTTACCGGGTTTGCTACCGCGGCTTTAATTGCCTGGAAACTGATGGTTATAATGGTAATAGCAATAATAGCAAACGCTGACAGAATAAATATACCCGCACCTACTGGTACACGATATGCGAATTCCTGCAACCAGTTTTTCATTATCCACCAAACAACCGGGAATCCAATTAAAATAGCAATCATTACCATTTTGATAAAGTCTTTGGAAAGCATAAAAGCTACATTGCTTACAGAAGCGCCTACCACTTTGCGTATACCAATTTCTTTTTGTCTTCTTTGTGCAGTAAATGCTGCCAGGCCAAATAATCCAAGGCATGATATAAGTATGGCCAACCCGGCAAAATATTTTGATAAAATGGCCACACGGTTTTCTGACACGTATAAAGCCTGGTATTGTTCATCCATAAAATGATAATCAAAAGGAAGTCCTTTGCTGAATGAAGCATAAGCTGTTCTTATTCTTTCGATGGTTTGCTTTTCTGTGCCGGCTTTTATTTTCACCACCACATTTGGCCCTACAGGATAGTCTTGAAAGAAACAAGGTTTTACACTGCTGTATAAAGATTCAAAGTTGAAATCTTCGGCTACACCTACTATCTGGTGCGGCTGACCCCAGAAAGTAATGGTTTTGCCTATTGGATCTTTTAACCCCATTGCTTTTATGGCTGATTCATTAAATACAATTTCTTTAAATGATCTTGCATCATCAGAGAAGCCTTTTCCTTCTTTCATTTTTATGCCTACGGTTTGAATAAATCCATAACCTACTTCAAGGTTAGCAAAATTGATATCCTGGCTGGGATTTTTTCCAGGCCAGTTAAAATCACTGATAGCACCATGATCACCTATTAAATTATGCCCGTGCGTGCCTGCACTTGCTACGCCAGGAAGTTTTTTCAATTCATTTACAAAACTTTGCGCTGCTACCATTTTTACAGAATCAAATTCTAATGGAATTTCAAAACCAATAACATTATCACGATTATAACCCAGACTTTTTGATTGTATAAAGTTGATCTGTTTGTAAACAATGGTCACCGCTACAATAGCAATAACAGATAAGCTGAACTGGAAAACAACCAGGCCTTTTCTTACAGCCACTTCACCAAAAGACGTTTTTAGTTTTCCTTTTAATACTGCAGCAGGAGCAAACCCTGAAATATATATAGCAGGATAACTGCCCGCAAGCAATCCTGTTACAAGTGTTATGCAAAATATTGAGACAACAAGATTTGTACTAAAATCCAGAGTAAGCGATTTGCCGGTTACCTGGTTAAACGCAGGAAGTAATAATGCTATTAATGCAATTGCTATTGCCAGTGAAAGGAAACTCATAAACACAGATTCTCCGAGGTATTGCATAATAAGCGATCCACGACTGGCACCTACTACTTTTTTTATACCAACCTCTTTTATCCTGCGTGATGCTTTTGCTGTAGAAAGGTTCATAAAGTTGATGCAGGCAATCACCAATATAAAAATGCCAATGATGGAGAATAGTTTCACATAAGCAATTCTGCCGCCAACAGATTTGCCATCTTTATAAACATCGTGCAGGTATTTCTCTGAAAATTTTACGGCAAAATATCTTTTGTCTGTTTCATTAGATTGTGCGGCAATAAAGTTTTCTATTTTGGCACTGAATTTTTTGGGGTCAATTCCTTTCTTAAGAATTACAAACGTACTGGGATCGCTATTTCCCCATTTCAATATACCAGGTCTTTTTTCTGAGAACAGATCGAAACTGAAAATGATATCGAATTGGTTGGTTGCATTGGTTGGATTTTCTTTAAACACACCAGCAACCTGGTAGTTGCCCGTAAACTCGCCATCGCTCCAATTGAGCATCTTACCCAATGCATTGCCAGGCGTATGGAAAAGTTTTATGGCCAATCCATTTGAAATAGCAATAGAATGTTTATCAGACAAGATTTTGTTCTCATCACCGGCAACAAAAGGACAGGTGAATACATCGAAATAATGTTGCCCAACAAACTGGCGACTTGCTTTCAACTTTGTATCACCAGCTGTAAGTATGCCCTGGTTGCTAAACCATGACGCTTGTACAACAGTTGTGGCAAATTCAACCTCTGGTATTTGAGCAGCTAAAGCATTTGCCAGCAGGCCCGATGTGTTGGTGGTAGTTTCAATCATGCCGTCATGCGTAAGGTTTTGCATTACCTCATACAAGCGGCTGTCTTTTTCGTTATAAGTATCAACGCTTCTCTCATCACTCACCCAAAGCCATATTAAAAGCGCACAGGCAAGACCGGTAGATAAACCAATAAGGTTTAACAATGTAAACTGGCGATCTTTCATCAGGTTTCGCCAGGTAATTTTGAAATAGTTTTTTAACATAAAAACAATTAAAAAGTAAAAAATCAAAAGTCGAAAAGCCGCCTTTTTAAAATATTCTTTGATCTATCAATTGTCGTCAAACTGGATTCCTACTAACATTTACCGATCAATCAATACGCTGAACCTGCCCCACTAGCTACTCACCACTCACCAACCATCATTCTGACCTCAAACTCTTCACCGGGTTTGCCAATGCTGCTTTTACAGCTTGTATGCTTACAGTAGCCAGTGCAATAACAACTGCAATAGCAGCCGCAGCGGCAAACATCCACCAGTGAATGGGTATGCGGTAAGCAAAACTTTCCAGCCAACGCGTCATGGCATAATAGCCCAGTGGTATGGCAATGGCTGTTCCCAATAACACTGGCTTTAATAAGTCTTTTGATAAGAGTATAACGATATGCTGTACAGAAGAGCCCAATACTTTTCTTACACCAATTTCTTTTGTTCGTTTTACTGCTGTGTAAGAAGCGAGGCCAAACAAGCCAAGGCAGGCAATTGCAATTGCTATAATGGAAAAAATACTTAACACAGATTGCTGCCTTGCTTCTGTTTTATATAGCTGGTTGAATTTGTCGTCAAGGAAATTGTATTCAAAAGGGTAGGCAGGCGCAGCAGCGGTATATGCTTTACCAATATAATTAACAGCCGCGTGTATGTTGTTGCTTTTTATTTTTATAAGCGCTAGTCTCTTGTCTGTACCGGGTGTAATTACTAACTGTCCTATTTGTTGTTTCAGCGACATATAATGATAGTCTTCTACCACGCCGATGATAGTGCGTCTTACACTATCCTTTGTTGTGTTCTTTATCCACTTGCCAATAGCTTGCTCTGGTGTATAGCCGAGTTTTATGGCGGCTGAATGATTAATGATTGCGGCCTGTAAAGAATCAGTTCCATATTCTAAAGAAAAATCCCTGCCGGCGATCATTTTAAGTCCTAACGTCTTTACATAATCAAAATCGCAGTACTCTGTATTGAACAAAAATTTCTCGCCAGGTTTTGATTCCGCTTCAAAGCCATAGCCATCGTGAAATCCGCCTGGTTCTCCAGACATAAGTGAGACTGATTGTATATCGGGATTGCGCAGTAGTTCATTTTTAAACTGATTTTTTTGATTCCAGATTTTGTTATTGTCAATTTTTACAATCATTGCATGTTCCTTGTTGAAACCAAGATCTGTGTTTTTCAGGTAATGCATTTGCCCCATTACAATGGTAATGCTGATGATTAATAAAACGGAGATACCAAATTGAAACACTACCAGCACTTTTCTGAAAATGGCGCCATTCTTACCCAGTCTTAGTTTTCCTTTTAAAGATTCTATTGGTGAAAAAGAGGAAAGCAATAAAGCAGGATAACTACCGGCCAGCAAGCCTACAATAAGAATAATTGCCAGTATAAAAATGTAGAACCATGGATTGCCCCAATAGCCGGGTAAACTATAACCCAATAATTGGCTGTAGGCAGGCATCAACAATTGCAGCAAACCGATTGAAAGAATGGCTGCTAATGTAGACAGTAATATTGATTCAAGAATGAATTGCCCGATCAGCTGTTTGCGCATAGCTCCCATTACCTTACGCAAACCCACTTCTTTGGAACGATCTGTTGCACGTGCAGTGGCCAGGTTCATGAAATTGATACATGCAATCACCAGTATCAAAATAGCAATAGAAGTAAAAATATACACCATCTTTTTGCTGCCATGTTTTACATGGTCAAATGGCGACTCGCCTTCAAAATAAATATCTTTAAAAGGATTGATTTTTAAATCCATTTTGAAACCAGCTTCTGCATAATACTTTCCCAGGTATTTATCCATAAACTGCGGAAAATTTTTAGAAAGCTGTTCTGCTTTAACAGCCGGCTTCAAACGCAGGTAAACAAAAAGATTGTTATTGGGCCACTGGTTAAACCATTGTTCACCTTTCCAATTGGAAATAGGTACAACCATATCAAAATCAAGATGTGAATTTGACGGAACATCTTTGGCAATGCCAGTTACTTTAAACTGGTATTTCTGGTTCATGGAAATTACTTTGCCAATAGGATCATCATTACCAAAATATTTTTTTGCTGTGGTAGCAGTAAGCACTATGCTGCCAGGTTCTTTTAATACAGAAGCAGGATTTCCTTTTAATAGAGGGAAGTTGAAAAAGCTAAAAAAGTTATCGTCTGTTAAATAAACCTTTTGCTCATTGTAAGAAACATTATTGTAAACAAAAAGATCGTTGTCTGGCATTACCCGTATTGTTTCATCAACAGCATCGGGGTAATCATTTTTTAATGCCTGCCCATACATAGGAGATACCCAGGGGATTTCTTGTTTCTGTCCATTCACATTGCCCACACGCATTACCCTGTACATATTGTCAATATCCTTATGGAAATTGTCATAGCTCATTTCGTTCAGGATAAAAAGAAATATCATCAGGCAACAGGTAATGCCCGCTGTCAATCCTAAAATGTTTATCAGTGAAAACAGCTTTTGTTTCCTGAAATTGTTAAAGGCAAGCAGGAGATAGTTTTTTATCATACTACAACGTTTTAATATCCTACAATAGATTTCTTTATATTATTGATCAAATTTTTATTCGCTTCTTAAACTTTTTACCGGGTTTGCTATGCCAGCTTTTATTGCCTGGTACGAAATAGTGATGCCGGCAATAATTACAGTGGCCAATATGGCAATTATAAAAATGCTGGCATTGATGTGTACCTGGTAAGCAAAATTCTGCAACCAGTTGTGCATGAAATAATAGCCAAGCGGTGCTGCTATTAAGAATGCAATGGCAATTAAGGCGATGAATTCTTTTGAAAACAACAGCACAATATTGCTGAGTGATGCGCCCAATACTTTTCTGATACCCACTTCTTTTGTTCTTTGAGCTGCTGCAAACGCTACTAATCCATATAAACCAAGACAGCAGATGAGTATAGCTACGCCGGAAAATAGTTTGAAAGCTGTGTATTGTTTTTCTTCCTGCCTGTACCATTTCGCAATATGTTCATCTAGGAACTCGTATTGAAATATATCATCAGGAAATAGTGCAGACCATGATTTGTCGATGCCTGCAATCGTCTTTTGCATATTTGCAGGTTGTAGTTTCATACACGCAGTAAAGAACCTGTTAGAGCGATACAACAACGCACAAGGCCTTCTTTTTTTATGTTTCGATTCACTCTGAAAATCCTGCACCACGCCAATAACAGTAGTGTACCAACCGTTCAGGTTAATATGTTTGCCAATGACTTTTTGCGGATCTGTGATGTTTAATCCATTCATCAGTCTTTCATTGATGATGGCCTGGTGTGTTGTATCTGCATCATTCTTTTTTACAACATTTTCTCCTGCCAGCATATGCAGCTTGAACATGGGGATATAATTCTCATCAATGCATTTCATTTCTGTTACATCTCCTTTCATAATGCCCAGTTCAGGAGAACTGAAATCGCAATAAGAAAAACTGTTAGAAGGTGTGCCGGATGAGAAGCTGACATCTTTTATACCGGGATTGCTTACGAGTTGTTGTCTTAATAATTCTGTTTTTTGTTTGTTGGGAATACGTACAGAAACAACTGCATCTTTATCAAAACCTAAATCCTGGTTTTTAAGAAAATCCATTTGATAGGCTACCACTAACGTTCCTACAATCATTAGTTGCGAAATAGCAAACTGCACTACTACCAGGCTTTTTCTTAGGCTAAGCCCTTTTGATGATACACTCATCTGACTTTTGAGTGACTGAACCGGATTGAAAGAAGATTGTATAAAAGCAGGGTAGAGGCCAGCAAGCACAATCATTGTAATAGTTAAGCCGGCAATTACAACTAAGGTTGAAGGTGCTTTAAGCTGGCCAACAAATATTTTTATATCCAGCCATTCGGCCAATACAGGCAGAAACAGGATAACCGCAGCCAGTGCAATTATCATAGCCAACAAAACCATTACAGTTGTTTCACCTAAGAATTGTCCAATTAATTGCGTGCGATTAGAACCTAATACTTTCCTAACGCCGATTTCTCTTGCACGTTTAATTGCCTGTGCAGTAGCGAGGTTTATAAAATTTATACAGGCTATTATAATGATGAATATAGCAATAGCTGCTAATGCCATGTAACTCTCTTTCGAAGTGGTCGAGGTTACATCCTGGTTAAGATAGCGCTGATCAAAATGAATAGCAGTTAATGGTTGCAGAGGTAGCCTTGCTTCTTTGGCAAGATCTTTTCCAAAATAAGTTTCAATATAAGCCGGTATTCTTTTTTGTATGTTTTGTACATCGTAGTGTTCTGGCAAAAGAATGTATGTATTGCCACCTGCAATAGCATAGAACTGATCCATCATGCCTTTCACTTCGCTCTTTATAGTTTCAAAAGACACCAGGAAATCGAAAGGAAAACTGGTGTTACCAGGAATGTCTTTTATAAGCCCCGTTACTTTTAAATTGTAAGCGCTGTCAAGATTTACAATTTTGCCTATAGGATTTGTGTTGCCGAAATATTTTTTTGCCAATGTTTCTGTTAGCACAACTGTATTGGGATCGTTCAAAGCAGTTTTTACATCTCCGCTCAACCATTCATAGTCAAATATTTTAAAGAAGTGTTCATCAGCATATGCGTAATTATTCTCGCTGTATTTTGTTTGCCCAATTTTTACCAGGCCGCCGCGTTGATGCCATACCTGGCAGACTTCCTGTATTTCCGGGAAGTAGGTGCGCATGGTTGGTGTTATTGCCATGGAGACGCTGGGATTAAAATCAATTGCGTTTAATGTAACCCGGTAGATACGGTCTTTCTTTTTATGAAAACCATCATAACCTAGTTCATACTTTACTACCAGGAAAATGGTGATGCAGGACGCAATGCCCAATGCAAGTCCCAGTATATTAAGGCTGCTGTACATTTTGTAGCGGGTGATAGACCGCCAAGCTGTTTTGAAATAGTTCTTTAGCATAAAAAGTAAAAATTCAAAATTTAAAAATCAAAATAGCCACGGAAGCATTGCGAACAGCACGTTAACACAAAAGACTCTTGCGCATATTTGTATTCTCCGTAGATATTATGTTTGTAACGAATCCTCTAGCCAAATTCCCAATTCCCAGTCAGCACCCACTCACTACTCACTTGAAATCACTCACTACGCAAGCTCTTCACCGGGTTAGCCATTGCTGCTTTTATTGCCTGAAAACTAATAGTAAATAAGGCTATCAAAACAGCAATAGATCCTGATAAGAAAAATATCCACCAGCTTATTGCAATCCTGTAATTATACCCCTGAAGCCAATTGTGCATTATCCACCAGGCAGCAGGAAATGCAACCAGGCAAGCTATTAATACCAGTTGCAAAAAATCTTTTGATAATAAACCCGCAATTCCGCTTACGCTTGCACCAAGCACTTTGCGTATGCCTATTTCTTTGATCCGCCGCTCAGCAGTATACGCGGCAAGGCCAAACAATCCCAGGCAAGAGATAATGATAGTAAGCACGGAAAAAATGCCAGACACTTTGCTTAATTGAATTTCATTGGAGATTTTTTTGTTGAACTGTTCATCAACAAATTTGTATTCCATTGGATAAGCAGGATTGTCTTTTTTTAGTACGGCCTGTAATTTTTCAATAGCATTTTCGGCGCTTGCATTTGGCTTCAAACGGACATACACCAATTTGTCCCAGTCTGGTGGCCTGCAAAAAAATATAACCGGCCTTGATTGCCCGTATAAATTGCCAAATACATAATCGTGTACGACTCCGACTACAGTGCAGTCTGTATAAACACCGTCTTTATTATTGCGAGGCGATTGTATAACTTTTCCTACTGCGGATTCATTGCCCATAAGTTTTGCCAGCGATTCTGAAATGATGACATTGTTTTTTTCATAAGCAGTATCATTGGTAAAATCCCTGCCTGCAACTATTTTTATTCCTACAGTAGAGATATATTCGGCGCTAACATTTCTGAACGCAATATCAACCTGGCTGCCTTCAGCTTTGCCTCTCCATTTAAACCGGTCGTCTGTATCTCCGCCGTTGATGGTTACATGCGTTGTCATGGCCGCATTTTCTACAAGCCCTGTATGCAATAGATCTTGTTTTAGCATTGAAAAGCTGCCGGAAAAATCCCGGTGCAGGTTTATTTCTACCAGGTTGTCTTTATTGAACCATAGATTTCTGTTTCTAACATGTTGTATCTGCAAATACACAACTACGGTGCAGATGATGAGCACTACAGATACTGTAAACTGAACTACTACCAGGCTTTTGCGAATTATAGCAGCGTTGCCGACTTTCATGCTTAAACCTTTTAGCACCGTTACAGGATTGAAAGAAGAGAGGTATAAAGACGGATAACTGCCGGCGACTAACCCGCAGGTGAGCGCAATGATAATTAATGCGGACAAATGCACAGGATTACCCACTTGCAATAAGAGTGTTTTCTGCATAAGTGTATTAAATGCAGGCAATGAAAGCGAAATAATAACTACTCCTGCAATAGTTGCAAAGAAAGACATCAATAAAGCCTCGCCCATGAACTGAAAGACAAGACCTTTCCTGCCAACGCCCATCACTTTACGAACGCCTACTTCTTTCGCTCTTTTCAGACTATTCGCAGTAGAAAGGTTCATAAAATTGATGCAGGCGATTAACAGCAATATCCATGCAATGGCAGAAAGAAGATATACTTGCTGAATACGACCCCCAGCTGTTGGCCTTCCATTTGCAAAATCATCATGCAGTCGCCAGTCTTTCATTGAGAACAAGAACAACTCACTTTTTTGATCAGCCTGCTTTTGTGTAATGAAGGTTTTTATTTTTCTATTTACTTCGGTTGCGGTTGTTGTTCCATCCAATTCAACATAAGTAAAAGGGCCGTAACTATCCCAGGCCTGTGAATCTTCATAATTCATGGAAACCTGGTAAGGTGCAAGCCAATCAAATTGGAGTGTAGAATTTTCCGGAAGGTCTTTTATTATAGCAGAGATTACAAAGTCCTGCTTGTTGTTCATTCGTAATCTTTTTCCAATTATACTTGTTTCATTACCAAAAAACTTTTTGGCAGCAGTCTCAGTAATTACCAGAGAATATAGTGAAGGGAATGCGTTTTGTGCATTGCCAGCAATAAAATTCATGGTAAACATATTGAAAATAGAAGCGTCTGCATAGAGGCCGGGAGCATACAATGCTTTGTCTTGCCAACTAAACAATGCTCTTTGTGGTTCATCAGATACGCGGGCAGTATTTGCAATACCGGGTATTTCATTTTTTAGTGAAGCCGCCAGTATTCGTGGCGTAGAGCCCATTGTAAACACGTTGTTTTCATACTTCATGTTTACGTTTACTTTATATAGAGATGCTTTCTTTTTATTGATATTGTCAAAAGTTATTTCGTCTTCCACCCATAAAAAGATAAGACCTGCGCATGCAATACCAATAGCTAATCCAAAAATATTCAGAAAGCTATGCGTTTTGTTCCTGGCAAGATTTCTAAGCGCAGTTTTGAAATAATTTTTTAGCATAAAAATTATAAATTCAAAAGTCAAGTAATAGCGAAACTACCAGAGACACATAGGTTCATATTTTTTAGCCCTACTCGCTACTCGCCATTCACCACTCACCGAAAAATCATTCGCTTCTTAAACTCTTCACCGGGTTTGCCAGCGCTGCTTTAATAGATTGGAAACTTACCGTTACCAATGCAATCGTAATTGCAAGCCCTCCGGCAATGCCAAACATCCACCAGCTAATATGAACTTTATAAGCAAAATCCTCCAACCATTTATTCATGCAAAGCCATGCTATGGGCGATGCGATTATTATGGCTATTAATACCAGCTTCAAAAAATCACCAGATAGGAGATAGGCTACATTGGTTACGGAAGCCCCCAACACTTTTCTAATACCGATCTCTTTGGTTCTTTGTTCTGCTGAAAATGCAGCTAATCCAAATAAGCCAAGGCAGGCAATCACGATTGCTATAATGGTGAAAGAGACGATGATAGTGGAAGAATGTTGCTCTTTCTGGTAGTTACGTTGAAAATCCTGGTCGAGAAATGAATAAACAAACGGAACTCCCGGATAAAGTGTAGTCCAGGTTTTTTCTACCTGGCTTATTAATTGAGTATAGTTGTTTGCTTTTATGCTGGCAATAGCAAACCCATATTTATTGCCAAAATAGATGGACGTAAAGCCAAAAGGTTTGATGTCATTGTGCAGGCTTTCAAAATTAAAATCCTGCACAACACCAATGATCTGCATTGGCCTGATGCCATTGAAAGACGATTGTATCATTTTGCCAGGAGCATTTTGAACTGTGTATCCCAATTCTTTTGCAGCCGTTTCGTTAAGGATAATACTAGTGGAATCTGCCCTGAAGTCTTTGGAAAATGCACGGCCACTTAATAGTTTAAACCCAAGATTTTCTATATAATCATTGTTAACAGTAGCCAGGTGCACATCTACCACATCGTTGATGGTTTTATTTTCACCATAGAAGAGCATATCGTTTAGATTCGTTTTACCGGGATATGCAGAGCCGCTTGTTATAGATGTGATTGCCTGATTTTTTGACAGTTCATTTTTTAAAAGCGTAAAGTCTTTTTCTGAGTTTCTATAAGCCTGCTGCAATGGCAATACCAGTTTTTGCTCTTTGTTAAAACCCAGTTCTTTGTTTTTTAGTAGGTCAAGCTGTTGCCAGATAACAATGGCACCCAGTATCAAACAAATAGAAACTGTAAACTGAAAAACTACCAGGAACTTGCGAATAAATGAAGCTGTATAACTGTTGCCAGGCTTTCCTTTCAATACAGATGCGGGCTTGAATGAGGATAAGTAAAAAGCAGGATATATTCCCGCTGCAAGGCCGGTAAGCAATGCAAGACCGCCAATCCAATAAATAATAGAAGGATGATCAAATGCATGCAGGTCTTTTTGGGTAAGCATGTTAAATACTGGCAATAGCATATTAGAAATTACCAACGCAAGGCATAGGGAAAGCAATGACATAAGGAACGATTCTCCCAGGAACTGCCATATAAGCATCTTTTTTTCCGCACCTATTACTTTTCTAACGCCAACCTCTTTTGCCCTTTTTTGTGAACGTGCAGTGCTCAGGTTCATAAAATTTACACAGGCAATCAATAGAATGAAGGCACCAATACAACCCAGAATGTACAAGTATGTAATGTTGCCGTTTGCAGCAATTTCATTACCAATAGCAGAGCGCAGGTATATATCTTTCATTGGCTGAATGAAAAGATTTTTGGAGAAACCTGCTGCCTTTATCTCTGCACCGGCTTCATGCTCAAAAAAATCATTTAGCTTTTTTTCAAATGGCTTTGTAGCTGTATTGGGTTTCAGTTTTACATAAGTGAAAAAGATATTGTTGTTGCTAAGGCTTTTTTGCCTTTGCACCCAGTTCCACATATCATTATTGCGCATGGAAAGAAAATAGTTGGCAGGAATATGCGACTTGTGATGGCGGCTGTCGAAAACGGCTTTAACGGTATAATTAAATTCTCCAAACGGCGTATTTACAATGATTGCTTTGCCAACAGGATTTTCTTTTCCAAAAAACTTTTCGGATAGTTGTTCAGAAACAACAATGCTGTTTGGTTCGCTTAGTGCGACATTGGCATTGCCATGAATGAACTGGTAAGTAAAGAGTTGAAAAAAATTAGAGTCAACATAATATCCTTGTGTTTCAAAGAATGATTTTTGTATGCCATCATGATTGTATTTTAACAACATGGTAGCAATGTCTGGAAAAGTGAGCAGCCTTGTTGCCTGTTCTACTTCTGGCAATGCAGTTGTAATGGCGCCTGCAAGTGGTGCTGCAGATGCCGCCCAGGTTTCGGTTTTATCTTTTCCGGAACTTGAAGAAGCAATCCTGAATATCCTGTTGCCATCTTTATGTTGTTTATCGAAACTGCTTTCATCCAGTATATACAATGTTATCAACAGACAGGTAGTAATGCCTACTGCCAATCCGCAAATATTAATAATGCTGTAGACCTTGTTCCTGAACAGGTTTCTCCAGGCAATTTTGAAATAGTTCTTTAGCATGGTATTTTGAATGAGTGTGAAGTGACGGTTTTCAAGGAAGGACATAAGTATCCGAAATAAAATCCCAACAGTTGTGCCAATGCCAAAAGCTTTACTGGTAGCGGGTTTCAGCGGGTGGAGAGTATAAAAAGTGTCCGGAAACGAACACCTGGATGTGCGCTACCGGACTATGGGAAACTCGATAATTTTATTGGCGATTGTAGCCACGAAGGCAGGGTGGACACAAAGGGTGCACAGAGATTTTATTGCCGTTTTTTTTAGCATTAAGAGTACGAGATAAAATGGCTTTTGCAGAAAACGTATTTCCACATTTTCTCACCCACTAGCTACTAGCAACTCCCTTCTTGCCGTTCTTATTCCGTTCTCAAACTTTCCACCGGGTTTGCCAAAGCCGCTTTTATAGCATGGAAGCTTACGGTAGCTAACGCAATTAATACAGCGCAAATGCCTGCGGCAATAAATATCCAGGGTTGTATATTGATGCGATAAGCAAAGTCCTGCAGCCATTGATGTGATGCCCACCATGCAAGCGGAGATGCAATAATGATTGCAATGGCTACCAGGAGCAAAAACTCTTTTGAAACAAGTGTTACAATATTGCCGATATTGGCACCAAGAATTTTTCTGATGCCAATCTCTTTGGTGCGTTGTACCGTTGCATAAGCGGCCAATGCAAATAAACCAAGACATGCCAGTGTAATTGCAATTAGGGAAAATGCACTGAACAATTTTGCACTGCGTTGCTCTGTTATGTATAAACCATTGTAATCATCATCAAGAAAGCGATACTCAAAAGGGCGATGATTGACTCTTTCTTTCCAGACAGATTGAAGAAAGGCAATACTTGCTGCAATGTTTTTGCCCTGCACTTTCACATACATTTCCTGTGTTTGAGATGTGTCAGGAAACAATACCATATCGCCTACTTCTTCGTGCAGGGATGAATAATTAAAATCTTTCACTACTGCTTTTATAGTGCCGGGAGCTCCTTTGTAAATGGTTTTTCCAATAGCTTGAGAAGCTGTCCAGCCAAAATCTTTGGCAGCTTTCTCATTGATGATGTATGATCTTCTGAAATTTTTATAATCGTTTGCGGTGTCCATTAAAGCGATATCGCTTTGAGAAAAATCTTCTCCTGCTATAATGTGCATGCCCAAGGTTTTGATAAAATCAAGTTGCACTGGCATGGCGTTTACAGCAATTTGCTTTTCGCCAGCACCAGTAGCGCTTATACTTGCATAATCGCCCCATTTTACAAACACAGGTGTTTCATAAGCGCCGCTCACACTTTTTATTTGCGGATTTAATTCCATCGCTGTCTTTAATGATTGGTACTGCGGCCTCACTTTGCCATCAACAGGCAATACCAATACCTGGTCTTTATCGTAACCAATGTCTTTGCTGCGGATAAAAGACAATTGTTGCAGTATAACAATTGTGGCAATCATAAGAAATATGGAAATCACAAATTGAAATACAATTAATGATTTGCGCAGGTTGCCGCCGGAAGAGGAGAGGTGAAAACCGGATTTTAAAATATTAGTCAGCCTTGTGTTGGATAGTACCAATGCCGGATAAGCGCCGGATACCAGGCTAATCACCACGCCAAATAATAACATGCACAATAATGGCAATGGGTGTAAAAGTGTGCTGGTGGAAAATGTTTTACCAGAGATATTGTTAAATACCGGAAGCAGCAGTATGGAAATTGCAAATGATAAAATGATTGCTGTAAAAATCAATAAGCCTGCTTCTCCAATAAACTGCCCAAACAATTGCTGTCTTCTGGCACCAAGCACTTTGCGTATGCCTATCTCAATACCTCTGGAAGATGATTGCGCAATAGCAAGATTTGTGTAATTGACACAGGCAATAATTAAAATGAGCAATGCTACAATGCCCAGTATGTAGATATAAGTGATATTGGCATTAGGTTCAAGGCCATCAAGCGCAGAGTGCAGATGAACACTCAATAATGGCTCTACATGAAAAATAAGATATTCGTTTGCACCGGCGTCGTAGTCTTTTTTCATGGCCGGTGATTGCATGTAGGCAACTTCGTTTTTCTCCAGTTGTTGTACGTCAGCGGCATTATGCAATAACAAGTATGTAATGTAATTGGCTTCGTTCCATTTTTCTACTTTGGAAGCAGGCAATGTTGTAAACGATAATACTATATCGAATTTTATCTGCGAGTTTGCCGGTGCATCTGCACTGATGCCGGTAATTTCATAATCGCGGGAGCCAATATGCAATGATTTGCCAACCGGGTCTTCATTACCAAAATATTTTTTTGCACTAGTAGCAGTTAGTACAACCTTATTAGGTGTGTTTAATACTTCAGACTGGTTGCCCCTCAACAGCGGGAACGAAAATATTTTAAAGAAGTCTGCATCTGCAAACAGTGCATTTTTTTCAGTAAAAGTTTTTTCCGGGCTTCTGGATACTATCAACGAATATTTAATAGTTCTTGTAAATGCTTCTACGGCAGGGAAAGCTCTTTTAAGCTGTGGCCCAACCTTGGTTCCCGTGGTGGCATATTTTCTTATATCACTGCCGCCGTTTCTTTCAGATGTCAGTCGCACAATGCGGTTTGCATTAGTATTGAAGCGGTCGTAACTCAATTCATGCACAATGTATAAGCCAATAAGTATGCAGCTTACAATGCCAACCGTTAAGCCAATGATATTTACAAAAGAATACAGTTTGTTTTTCTGCAGCTTGCGAAAAGCAATTTTAATATAGCTCTTAAACATAGTAATGTCTTATGTGAGATTGTTGAGTATTTTTTACATTTTTGGTTGCCAGCATTTGTTCTTCAGTCATCATCGTTACGCTGTGTCCCGTACCAAAGGTCGGGGTCGCATTGCGTTCATCGGTAAATCTACCTTGAGCTTCAGGCTGCAATCTCAAGTCGTTGCTAGTTGCTTCAACCGTACAAAAGTGCGACGCAACAATGCTTAATCCTTATTCTTCTGCCCGGCCAATAATAATTCAAGTTCTTTAATTCAACCCTTTCAGGGTTATGGCAATCCTCGCTTTTATTCCCCGGACTGCATCCGGGGTTATTAATATTTAGCCCTGTGGACAGCCTTGAATTATAACTTTTGCTTGTTGCATGTAAACCCTAACTACCAATTCCCAATTCCTAATTCCAACAAATTAATTGATCAACAAATACACTGAAGCCCTACTCACCACTAGCCACTCACCACTCGCCATCTTATTCCGTTCTCAAACTCTTTACCGGGTTTGCTACTGCTGCCTTATACGATTGGTAGCATACGGTTAGCAGCGCAGTTAATATTGCCACGCCACCTGCCAAAACAAATATCCACCAGGAGATATCTATTTTGTAAGCGAAGTTTTGTAACCATTTATGCATACCCAGCCAGCCAAGGGGAGCAGCAATTAAAAATGCAATTAGTATAAGTGATAAGAACTCTTTTGAGAATAATGAAACTATTTCTGCCATAGATGCACCCAGCACTTTCCTGATGCCGATTTCTTTCACCCGCTGCTCAGCAGAAAACATAACAAGTCCCAGCAATCCCATGCATGAAATAGAGATAGCCAGTGTAGCAAACAATACTGCAAGCTTGGAGACTACTAGCTCGCTGCTATAAAGTCTTTTGTATTCTTCATCAACAAACTCGTAAGTAAATGGATAATTGGGATTGATGTCTTTGTAAACACTGGCAAGGCTGGCCAATGCTTGTTTTGTTTCGCCGGGTTTGGTGCGTGCAATGATAACGCCGAAGTATTCATACTCCTTCACATCAATAACAACAGGTTTTATAGCTTCACGCAGAGATTGTGTATGAAAGTCTTTCAAAACACCAATGATATGCCCTTTCTTTTGCCATGCCGAGATCCATTTGCCTATAGGATTTTTAATGCCTATTTGCCTTACTGCTTCTTCATTTATCATAAACGCATCAGTAGAGTCGCTACCAATCTCTTTTGAGAAACAGCGTCCTTCCACAACCTGCAGGTTCATTAATTTAATAAAATCAAATCCAACAGACGATGGTTTAAAACCAACTGATGCGTTTTTATCTTTTCCTTCCCAATTGATAGCATCCGTTACTACAAAGTCCATTATATGCGGCGCTTCACTGCTGCGGTCTATCACTGCTATGCCCGGCATGCCGTTGAGTTTGTCTTTAAAAAGGCGGTATTGATTTTCTTTTGCCAATTCGCCTTCAATACGTGTATAAATAAGATTCTCCTTGTCATAACCAAGGTTGGTGTTTTGTACGTAATTGGTTTGACGTGTTATTACAATAGTGGCCACCAACAAGAAAATAGAAAGGGCAAATTGAAAGACGGTAAGGCTTTTTCTAAACCATACTGCGGATTGTGAAAAACGCAACACTCCCTTAAGCGTTTTTATAGGTTTTAGAGAAGATAAATATAACGCAGGATAACTGCCTGCAATAAGGCCGGTAACTGTTACCAGGGAAATCATAAAAATCCAGAATGATAACTGAGTAAAGGGAAGACTGATTTCTTTATTTGCAAAATGATTGAATGCAGGAAGCAACAATACAATCAGCAGTAAAGAAAGCAACATGGCCAACAATGAAAAGATTAATGACTCTCCTAAAAATTGCCCTATGAGGTTTGCCCTGCTGGAACCAACTACCTTGCGTAAGCCAACTTCTTTTGCACGTTTTACAGATTGTGCTGTAGCAAGGTTCATGAAATTGATGCAGGCAATTAATAAAATAAAAATGGCTATGCCACTGAATATTTTTACATATTCAATGCGACCGGTTGCAGGTTTGCCATTTACAAAAGTGCTGTGGAGATATTTTTCACTAAAAGGTTGCAGCCCCATTTCAATTTGTACAGATGGCTTTTTTTCAAGTTGCGGTAACAAAAACTGGTTAATGGCTGCTGCTGCATGTTTGCTGTCTGCCTTATCTGTCAACTGCACATAAGATTGAAAATCGTTGGATGCCCATTGAAGTAATTTCTTTTGTGCTTCCCAATTAAATAAATAATCAAAACGAAAAGTGCTTTGCGTTGGCAGGTTTTCAAATACGGCAGTCACTGTAAAGTCCTGCCTGTTTTCGTATCTAAGTGTTTTGCCGATGGCATCATGTGCATTATCAAAAAATAATTCGGCCATCTTGCGTGAAACAGCAATGCCGGTTAAATCTTTTAATGCATTGTCTGCATTGCCTTCAATTAATGGGAAGTCAAATATTTTAAAGAAGTCTTTTCCTGCACGTGATCCTTCCAGCTTTACTTTTTTCTCACCCACTTGAAATGTTTCTGCATGCCCCCACGGCAGTTCATAGCCTGTGGTATAGTATGCCTGGTATTTAACATCCGGCACTGCATCCTTTAAATTCTCCAATAGAAATGAAGGAATGTTTTGCCCGGTAATTACTTTTAGCGGTGTTGAATACGAGCCATCGGTTTTGCCATTAGCAGTGACTGTTTGGTAAACAGCATATAAAGACTTCCCCTTGTTGCCAAAACTGTCAACGGATTTTTCATCTCTCACCCAAAGAAAAATGAATAAGCAACAGGTCATACCTAATGCAAGGCCCAGTGTATTGATAAGCGCATACATTTTATGCCGCTGCAAATTTCTCCATGCAATTTTGAAATAGTTCTTTAACATAAAAAAGCTTTTAGCCTTTAGCTGCTAGCTATTAGCAGTAAGGAAAATATTTATAAATGTTCGCCCAAGCTAACAGCTAGTAGCTAGGAGCTAGGAGCTGCTTTTATTCCGTTCTCAAACTCTTTACAGGATTTGTAAGCGCTGCTTTTATTGACTGAAAGCTAATAGTAATTAAAGCAATAAATGCCGATAATGCACCTGCTAGTAAAAATATCCACCACGATATATTTGTTTTGTAAGCAAAATTTTGCAACCATGTGTGCATGCCCCACCATGCCAATGGGAAGGCTACTATCATTGCAATAACCACCAGCTTTAAAAAATCTTTTGATAACATGCCTGCAATACTTCCGGCACTTGCGCCTAATATTTTGCGAATGCTTATCTCACGTACACGCAATTGTGTTGCGTATGCAGCAAGCCCCAGCAAGCCAATGCACGCAATAAAAATGGCCAGCACTGAGAATATAGTGAAGATGCGCTGTGTGCGTTGTTCAGCAAGGTAAAGGCCTTCCAGCGACTTGTCAAGGAAGTCGTAATGAAAAGGGCGTTGTGGTATAAATTTTTTCCAGGTTGCTTCAATGCCTCTTAAACTTGTTGCAAAATTATTTGCATTAACCCTTACCGCAGTAACAGGCGGCCTGTTCCCGAATTTTGTTGTATTTACAAAAATGAGCGGTGTTATTTTCTGATGCAGCGATTGGTAATGAAAATCTTTTATCACACCCACTACGGTATAAAAATAGGTAGAGCCATCCGCTGCGTTAAAGCCATTTTCTGTAGTTGTAAGCCTTGCACCAATAGGATTTTTTAATTGCAATTCCTCTACTGCTTTTTCATTCAGTACTACTGCCAGTGAATCAGTTAAAAATTCTTTTGAAAAGAATCTCCCTTCTTTCATTGGTATGTTTAGCAATGCAGCATATTGATCGTCTGCTAATACAGATCTGCCTGTCATGGATTCTTTGGCGCCTTCTGCCTGCCAGCTTATCCCAAAAAAATTGCTCTGCCCTGGCAAAGAAGAGCTGCCACTTATGGCAGACACACCGGGAATTCTTGCCAGCTCATTTTGAAATGCCTGTGTGTTTTGGTCAAGTAAACGTGTTCCCTGTATTTCAATGATATGATCTTTTCTGAAGCCGAGCTTATCGCCCAACATGTATTGCATTTGCCGGTTTACCACAATGGTGCAGATAATAAGTATAACGGAGATGGCAAACTGAAAAACAACAAGGCCATTCCTTAGCAGCATCCCGTATTTGTTCGATTTGAATTTTCCTTTCAGTACAACAATTGGTTTAAAAGAAGATAATACCAGTGCAGGGTAGAGGCCTGCAAGAATGCCGACTGCTATCGCAAAACCTAACAACAATATAATTTTTGCTGGCTGCAGAAAATAATAGAAGCTGAGTTCTTTGCCAGATATTTTATTAAATAACGGAAGCAACAAAACAATTAAAACTATTGCCAGCACAATGCTGAGCAGGCTTATCATGGTTGATTCAAAAAGGAATTGGGCAATCAGGGATTTTTTTTCTGAGCCAAATGTTTTGCGGATGCCCACTTCTTTTGCCCGTTCTACGGAACGTGCAGTAGAAAGATTGATAAAGTTGATGCAGGCAATAACTAAAATGAAAATGGCAATCACTGCAAAAACATAGATAGCTTTTATGCTACCGTTAGGTTTCAGCTCACCTTCCAAATCTGATATAAGATGAATTTTTGTTAGCGGCTGTAAATAATAATGATATCCATTGCCCGAGGCAACAAATTGCTCATAACTCATGTTGAAATTCTTCGCAATGGCGCCAGAAACATATTTGTCAATAACATGCGGAAATTTAGCTTCCAGCGAAGCGGGGTTTGTGCCAGGCTGCAATAGCAAATAAGTATGCGCTGAAAAGCCAGTGTAATTAGGTTCTTTTAAAAATGGAAAGCTGGCTGTAGAAATCAGCATGTTGAAAGTGAAATGAGAATTCTCCGGCCAGTCCTGGCATACAGCACTTACGGAAAAATGTTGTTCATTATCTGATGTAAAGGATTTGCCAACTGCGTCTGGGGTGCCAAAATATTTTTTTGCGGTAGCTGCTGTAATTACAACCGAGTTTGGTTTTTGTAAAGCCGTTGCTGCATCACCCTGTATAATCTTTGCAGAAAATACAGAAAGAAAATTAGAGTCCGCCATCAGTACATGCTTTTCTTCAAAAAGCCTGTCGCCAATTTTTATTAAAAATGTGCCATTGCCAATAAAATCAAAAAGCCTGGTGCTTTGTAAAACTTCAGGGTATTCCCGCTGTATAGATTCTCCAATAGATGAGGGTATCATGGAGTAGGAGGTAGACCGGCCGGGGTATTTGCGATCAAGTGCTACACGATAAATGTTTGATGCCTTCTCATTAAAAGCATCATAGCCCATCTCGCTTTGTATAAACAATACAATGAGCAGGCAAACAGCCATACCTGTGGCAAGGCCTAATACATTAATCAATGTATAGCCTTTTCTTTTTGCCATGCTGCGAAAAGCTATTTTGAGATAGTTCTTTATCATAAGCAGTATTTTAGTGTCTGATGGCTGATCGAGAACCTCCCACTCACCACTTGCCACTCACTACTTCCCAACTTACTCTGTTCTCAAACTCTTCACCGGGTTAGCCATTGCCGCTTTAACAGACTGGAAGCTGATGGTGAATAACGCTATCAGCAATGCAAGTGCTCCTGCTGCCACAAACATCCACCAGCTAATAGAAATATGGTATGCAAAATTTTGCATCCATTTGTTCATAGCCCACCATGCAACGGGTGATGCAATCACTATTGCTATGCCTACTAATTTAATGAAATCTTTCGATAGCAATGCTGTAATGCCCGCAATGCTGGCACCCAATATTTTCCTGATACCGATTTCTTTTGTGCGTTGTTCTGCGGCAAAAGCAGCCAGTCCAAACAAACCCATGGCGGATACCAGTATGGCAATGGCTGCAAATATCAATACCATGTAAGAAGTTTGCTGGTCTTGTTTGTACAATTCATTAAAAGTGTCGTCGAGGAAAATATGTTCGAAAGGGCTGCCGGCAATGTTTTTCTTCCAGATTCTTTCTATTGCCGGAATTGTCTGCGCTGCATTTTTACCAGCCATGCGCACTGAAAACTGGTATTGCCAACTGGCATTATTAAAGACAACCAAAGCTCCCATTTTTTCATGCATGCTCTTGTAATTGAAATCTTTTACTACGCCAATTACCTGCCCAGTATCTCCCTTAAATACAAACCACTGCCCAATAACAGGCTGCTGCAACCGAAAATTTTTAACGGCGGTTTCATTTAGTATTATATTTTTTTTGTCTGCCCCATCTCTAAACCATCTGCCTTCCTTCATTTGCAATTGCATCGTTTTTTGAAAGTCGGCATCCGTAGACAATTGTGCAATCTTTGGGTTGTAGCTGGTATCTCGTCCGGCCCAATCTGCGCATTCAGTACATGCGCTGCCAACATTTACCGCAGACTGATTAGAAACAGACACAGCTTCTATGCCCGACTGTGAAAGTAAGTCCTGCTTCATGGTGCGCACTATTGATTCACGGTTGCTGCGATCTATATTATAAGGCAAGCGAAAGCTAAGCACCTGCGATCTATTATAACCCGGGTTGCTTTTTTGTACGAACTGCATTTGCCGGTAAATGATAATGGTGCAGGCAATTAAAATAATGGAAAAGGTAAACTGCAAAACTACCAGCGACTTTCTGAATGAAGCATCTTTAACTTTTAAGACAGTTGCGCCTCTGAAAACATTTAATGGTTTAAAAGAAGAAAGTAATAAGGCAGGGTAGATGCTATTAAGAACAATTGTTGCTAATAATGTTGCGCCTAATAATTTCCATAAAGCAGCGCTTGTTAATGCTAATGAAAAATGTTTTTCTGTGATGGCATTAAACATGGGCAGGCAAACCTGCATTAACAATAATGTAGTAATTAAAGCAGTTACGCTAATGATAATGGATTCTGCTACAAATTGCAGAAACAAATGTTTGCGACTGGCACCTGTAATCTTCCTGATGCTTACTTCTTTTGCACGAAGGCTGGCTTTGGCTGTGGTAAGATTTACATAGTTAATGCAGGCGGTCAACAACAATAGAAAACCCAGAAAAGAAAAAATATAAATGGTATTGCGATTGCCATGTATAAATGCAGAATTTTCAACTTCAGTTTCAAGGTGCATATCAGCCAGCGAAATCATTTCTGTATTTGTTTCATCGCTATTGGCTTTTTTATGACGGAGCTCATTTATTTGTTTTGCCACCTGTCTTGCATTTGCGGCAGGCGATAATTTTACAAAAGTCAGGTAGTTGTCATTTCCCCATTGCTCATCATTTTCTCTTTGGCGAGGATTTGTAAGCAATGCATCAATGGTAAGAAATACATTGTATTGAAAACTGGAATTAACCGCAGGATCGGCTACTACCGCAGCCACACGATAGTCAGTAGAATCTATGCGTATTGATTGACCTACGGCGCGGTTGGTGCCAAATAATTTTTTTGCTTCTGTCTGTGTAAGAATAGCGCTGTATAGGTGAGTATTAAAATAATGGGCATCTCCTTCTATAAATTTATATGGAAAAAAATTGAACCACTCGTTGTCTACATAAGCACAGTTCTTTTCATAAAACAGGTTATTATTAATGTTGAAAACAGGAGCACCATTGGTGTTAAGCCTGGTTGTTTTCTCAATACCGGGCAGTTCTTTTTTTATAGCATCTGCCAATAGAAGGGGAGTACTTTCCCATGTCCAGCCCTGTACAGGAAGTTTTGTGGTAAGGCGATAAACGTTTTCAGTTCCTTTGGCCGTGTCGAAGCTGGTTTCGTTTTGTACCCAGATTAAAATAAACACTGCAGCCGTCATACCAACAGCTAAACCGGCAATATTAATAAGGCTGGTCGTTTTATTTTTCCAGGCACTTCTCCAGGCAGTTTTGAAATAGTTTTTTATCATAAGAAAGCTTTGAGCTTTTAGCTATGTGCTGCGAGCATTGAACTTATAAATTGACTACTGGTAGTATTGTCTTTATTGATGTAAGCTGCCTAATTACAAATTCCCAATCCCTAATTCCAAATCATCAACCGCGTATTTGCCCACTGGCTACTTCCTACTAACCACTAGCTAATCATCATTCGCTTCTCAAACTTTTTACCGGGTTGGCCAATGCTGCTTTAATAGCTTTAGCGCTTACTGATAATAAAGCAATAGACAATGCTATAATACCTGCTGCCAGGAACATCCACCAGCTTATGTCTATGCGATAAGCAAAATCCTGCAACCATTTGTGCATGGCCCAATAAGAGAATGGAAAAGCAATAACACAACCTATCAATACCAGTTTGATAAATTCTTTTGAAAGCATTTGCGTTACCTGGGTTACGCTTGCGCCTAACACTTTGCGTATGCCAATTTCTTTTGCACGTTGCTCAGCAGTATAAGTTGCCAGGCCAAACAAACCCATGCACGCAACAAATATGGTGAGGACTGCAAAAATGTTGAGTATGGTACTCGTTTTTTGTTCGGCAGCATATGTTTTATTGTATAACTCGTCTATAAAAGAATAGCTAAATGGTTCTTCCAGGTTATAAGAAGCCCATTGCTGTTTCATAGAACTTAATAAACCCGGTATATCATTCGTTTTTACTTTTACAATAATGCCAGACTCAGGATTTAATACCATAAGCAGGGGAGTAATGGCTTCGTGTAGTGATCTGAAATGAAAATCTTTTACAACACCTATAACTGTATACACATAGTTTTTACCGCGATCGCTGTTTTCACGAACAATTCTTTGCCCGATGGCATTGTCTTTCCAGCCAAAAACCCTTGCAGCACTTTCATTAATTATCATGGCAGAAGAATCTGTAGGAAATGCTGGTGAAAAATTTCTGCCCGCTGCCATTTGAATACCAAATGTGGGTATGTATCGTTCGTCTACTTTGTATTCAAGTGATGTCAATACCTGGTTGTCTTTTCCTTCGGGATAGGCCATTGCATTGTTGTTGTTGGTTGGCCCTGCAGGTCTGTAGCCAGATACTGTTACGTTTTCTACTCTTGTGTCTTTCAGCAACTGGTCTTT
Source organism: Chitinophagaceae bacterium (assembly GCA_047602295.1). GTDB lineage: Bacteria > Bacteroidota > Bacteroidia > Chitinophagales > Chitinophagaceae > JACMLD01. The sequence goes on from JASGHP010000001.1 coordinate 3,015,138, forward strand.
AAAGTTCTTTTCGTTTTTGCCCAAAGCCCAGGAATTGGAGATTACCAACAACTGTTCTTTATTGTATCCCAGGTTTACGTTTTGAATAAATTTCATTTGCTGGTAAACAACGATAGTGCCTGTAATTAAACTAACGGAGATGAAAAACTGGAACACTACCAGGCTGCTTCTAAGCCCAAGCGATTTTGTACTTGTACTAAGTCTTCCTTTTAATGTAGCAATAGGTTTAAATGAAGAAAGAAAGAATGCAGGATAGATGCCAGCCAATAAGCCTACGCAAAGGCCAAGTGAAATAAGACCTGTTATTGGTTTTATATTCAATCCAAACTCCAGGTTTTTTCCTGAAAGATTATTGAAGACGGGTAATGCAAGCTTCACCATTACTGTAGCAATCAACAATGAAATAACGGTCACAAGCACTGATTCCAACAGAAACTGTTTTATAAATCCCATTTACCAGAGCCCATTACTTTGCGTACGCCTACTTCTTTTGCACGTTTGGAAGCTCCGGCAGTAGATAGGTTGATGAAGTTGATGCTTGCTATCAATAACATAAAAATAGCAATGGCGCCAAAGATGTAAACGTATTTTATATTGCCGGCTGGCTCTACTTCTGTAGTAGTTTCCGGGTGAAGGTGTATCGCCGTTAAAGGTTGCAATGCAAAACCGAGATCATTTTTTTTATTGCGGAATTGAGAAAGACTCATACCCATTGCTTGTGCAATCTGCGGGCCCATGTATTTCTCCACCATGCCGGGAAGTTTTGCTTCCAGCTTTTTATAGTCAGCATTTTGCTTCATTAGAATATAGGTGTAGAAATTGCCTTCCAGCCAGGTATCGTTTTTTGCAAAATCAATGGTCTCCATTGAAGACAGCATGTCAAAATGGAAGTGCGCATTAGAAGGCGTCTTTTCAATAACACCTGTTACCTTAAACTGCCAGTTGTTATTATAAGTGAGCGTCTTTCCAATAGGATCTTCATTGCCAAAATATCGTTGGGCCACTTCATCTGTTAGCACAATGGTATTGGGTTGCGCCAGTGCCGTTTTGGGATCACCTTTTAAAAAATGAAAACTGAAAACGCTGAAAAAATTAGGGTCTGCAAATGCGGCGTTTGCTTCTTTAAAAATTTTGTGCTGGTATTCTATTTTGGGGCGTCCGTCTCCTCTAAACCGGGTAACATCTTCTATCTCCGGGTAATCACTCTTCAATGCTTTTGCTACAGGCGGCATTACACCCGCTTCAATTATTTTACCGCCATTCATGCTGGCTTTAAAATAAATGCGCACAATCCTGTCTGCATTTTTATTGAAACGATCATAGCTCAATTCATCCTGCACAAACAGCATAATAATAAAACAAACAGCAATACCAATGGAAAGCCCGAATATATTAATGAAGGAAAAAGCTTTGTTCTTTAAAAGATTTCTCCAGGCAATTTTCAAATAGTTTTTAATCATGTCTCATGCTTTTAATCGCTCAAAAATTATTATGCTTCCGTGGTAAGTGTCTTTTTTTCTTTTTCAGCTATTTTTTGCAGCAGCCTGTTAAAAGAAACATTGCGCTGATAATTGGAAACAGGTTGTACTTCAAGATTAACCAATACTGCCAATACTTCTGAAGCTTCTTCTGCAAGTGTTGCATGAAGCGGGTTGCTGTCAATCCATTTATCCCAGGCCTGCTCATGCAAAACATTTTTTTTGAGGTACCAGGCAAGGAAGCTTGGCTCCATCAAAAGGTCTGTTATATTTTGGTATGTTTTGCTGTTGTCCAATGTACCGGGCTTTTGTTGGTTTAATGGTCAAAATAAAATATGACGCTGCTTCATAGGACGTCTGTCAAAGGAATAGGTTACGCTTATCTTGTAATTTTCCAGTTAACCCATTTTAAAAATCCCAACAGTTGTGCCAATGCTGTAAGCTTTGCTGGCTAAGGGTTTTGGGCAGGAGAGATGTATAAAAGTGTACGGAACCGGACACTTTGTGTTCGGTAATGCGATCTGCTTTTTATAATATTTTTTGGAGGAGTTTATTTATCCGCAGCAATTACCAGGTTTGCAAAACTGCCGGCGGCATTATTGCCAACCCAAAGACCAAAACCCCCGGTATAATTTTCATTCAGTTTGTCTACTTCCAGTGAGGGGTTGGATTGGTTGTTTACATATACACTGATATGTTTTTGTTTCACCACAATCTTTACATGAAACCAATCATCGGGGCCGGGAGCAGGATCTATTTTGCTTTCATACTTACCAGGAAATTGTGTGCGCAGCTTTTCCCAATCATTGTCTGGCATACTTATGTATTGCACCGAGTGTGAACGCCGCACTGCATCATCGCTTTTAAAATTAAACGGGCGAAAATAAATAGCATCGTATGTTGTAAGGCCTTTGCCATGAAAAGCAAATCCCACAAAACTTTGCTGCATTTTGTTGCTGCCTTTTATATCCAGTTCAATAGTGCCATTAGAAAAATTGCCGCCTTTGAATATCATCAGGCCCGCATCAGGCATTTCATTTAGTTGAATGCCTTTTTTATCTCCTGTAATTGAAATCGCTTTCCTGTTTACCAAACTCCATTGCGTACTGTCTTGCAGGTTAGGCGTGATGGATTGGCTATGCAATACAAATCCACTTATAATGAGCAGGCAGATAGATAAATATTTTCTGGGCATATTCTTCACAAGCTTTAATTGAAGAAACTAAGGTTTATAGATTATTAGATGACTGTAATTATTTCTTTGCTTGTCATCTTAACATGTTTAATCATTACTCATCATAACAATCATAAAAATCTGCGTTCTATTATCGAAGCAAAAGCATTTGTCACATTTTCACATTTATCACATTCATCACATTTTCTCTCACTCTCTTCTCAAACTCTTCACCGGGTTCTGAGCACTTACCAAAATGCTTTGCCAGATTACTGTAACAAAAACTATCAGCAAAGCTATCAATGCAGCAATAAAATACAATTGCAGGCTAATGCCCGTGCGAAACGCGAAATGATTCAACCATTGGTGCATTACCAAATAGGATAGGGGTACTGCAATTAAAAATGCAATTGCTATTAATGCAATAATGTTTTTTGAAAACAGTAACAGTATATGATGATTGCCTGCGCCAAATACTTTTCTTATGCCAACTTCTTTTACTTTTTTTATAGCTGTATAAGCAGACATTGCCCAAAGCCCCAGTATTGAAATGAAGAATGCAATGCCGGTAAAAAATTGTATAACGCTGCCAAATCTTTTGTCTGCTTTGTATTGTTCATTGAAAAAACTATCCAGGAAAAAACTATCAAAGCTGGCATCAGGGAAATAGCTATTCCAGGCTGTTTTTAATGTTTCCATCGAAGCAGTAACCTGGTTGCTGTTAATTTTTACGGCAATGTATTGCGCAGGCACCCAGCTAATTTTTCCATTTAATATAAACATGATGGGGGTATAAGTATTACCCAAACCACGTTGATGCCAGTTTTTTACGATGCCAATAATGGTTACGGGTTCTTTTTCTCCTTCCAGCATAATTTTTTTACCAATAGCTTCTGTTGCTGTGCGAAAACCCATTTGCGGCAAAGCGGCTTCATTTACCAGCAGGTTGTTTTTTTCATCGCCAAAATCTTTTTTAAATGAACGGCCTGCTGCCATTTGCAATCCAAACATGTTTATGTAGTCATAATCTACTGTAAGCATTTCATACAAACGTGCATTGGCCGCATTATTACCAGCAACTGTATTGGAGGCAAACTTTGCTACTTCAAGACCAGGCACGGAACCGGCAACTGAAACCGATTTGATATTGGGAAGGTTTTTTAAATGTTCGGAAAATTGTTGCACAGTGGTATTCAGGTTGCTACTGCTTACAGGATATTTCAAAACAATAGTACGATCTATGTTTACGCCTAAATCCTGCTGATGCATAAACCTGATTTGTTTTTGCACTACAAACATGCCTATCATTAAAAACAATGTGGCAGAAAATTGAAAGACTACCAGCACTTGTTGCACAAGATTTCCCCTGGTACTGTGTGCGTATTTTCCTTTTAATATGGATGCAGGTTTAACAGCAGAAAGCACCAGCGCCGGGTAAAATCCGGATAAAAAAATGCCTGCGGTCAACACCAGTAATAATACTATCCAGAATAATGGTTTGCTGATCAATAACCAGCTTGTAACACTAGTGCCGGTGAGTTGATTAAAATACGGCTGCGCTAAAAAAATAATCACAAAAGCCAATAATGCTGCAGTGATGTTTATAATACCCGCTTCTACCAAAAACTGTTTTATCAACTGGCTGCGCAAAGCTCCTGCTACTTTACGTATGCCTACCTCTTTTGCTCTTTCCAAAGATCTTGCGGTAGTTAGATTGATATAGTTTATCCATGCAGTGAGCAGTATTACTATAGCTACAACTATCAATGTAATCAATGATGTTTTGTTGCCTTTTATTTCCGCTTCATAGGTTTTTTGCGGGTTCAGGTGAATGCTGGTTAATGGCACAAGGCTTACTGCCCATTTTTTTGTTTTAAGTGCTTCCGCTGTTTTGTATTTCTCTGCCATGGCAGGAAATTTATCTTCTATAGTTTTTGGAAAAACGCCGGGTTGCAATAAAACATAAGTGTACACTTCATGAATATACCAGAACTCTTTCATCCACGCAGGCAGGCCTTCATATGCAATAAGATAATTGAAATGTATATGCGAGTTGGCAGGAAAGTCTTCTATTACCCCGGTTACTATGCAATCGGTTCTTCTTTCTCCTTTGGCAAAGCTTAGTATTTTACCGATGGGATTTTCATTGCCAAAAAATTGTGTGGCGCTTGATTGCGTAATGACAACACTATTGGCTTTCGTAAGTGCGTTTGTTTTGTCGCCTAATAACAATTTAAAATCAAATATGCGAAAGAAGGCGGGATCTGTATAGGCAATGCCTGTTTCTCTTATTTTTTGATCGCCATATCTTACAACTTGCTCTGTATTGTTCAAGGCGATACGAGTGAAATCTTCAATGCCGGGTATTTCTTTTTTCATGGCACTTCCATAGCCAAAAGAGGTGGTAGGCCAGCTATCGGTAAGGTTATTTCCTTCGTAAAAATTACTTTCAACACGATAAATTCTATCCTTGTTGTGATGGAAATTGTCGAAACTAAATTCGTGACTGGTATAGTTGATAATGAGAAATGTAACGGCAATGCCTATGGCCAAACCAAGAATATTTACCAGCGAAAAAAGTTTTTGCTTTTGTAAATTTCTCCAGGCTGTTTTGAAGTAGTTTCTTAACATAAGAAGTAAAAAATCAAAAGTAAAAATTCAAAACGCCTGTTCTGGTTTATATTTTCCACATTTTTGGGACAAACATTTGTTCATTGGTCGTCATCGTTGTGTCACTCACTTCAACAATATCTCTTTTATCAGCTTTAGGCTGCAATTTTAAGTCGCCGCATTTTATTCAACAATACCAGTGTGCAACGCAACAATCGACTAATCAATCAATACCACACCCACTCACTATTCACTACTCACCACTCCCCAAAATCATTCCGTTCTCAAACTCTTCACCGGGTTTACCGTTGCTGCTTTAAATGTTCTTAACCCTAAAATTATCAATGCAGTTAAAAACATGATGATTCCACCCGAAGCAAATACCCACCAGCTGAGCGTTGTTTTGTAGGCAAAATTTTCAAGCCATTTATAAGAGCCCCACCATGCAATAGGCACTGCAATAACAAATGCAATTAATACCAGTTTTAAGAAGTCTTTTGAGAGTAAGGCTATTAATTGCGCTACGGATGCACCAATAACTTTTCTTACGCCAATTTCTTTGGTGCGTTGGTTGGTAATGTAAATCACCAGGCCTAACAAGCCTAGGCAACTAATAAAAATAGCAAGACTTGTTGCCCACATAAGCAGGCTGCTGATATTTTGTTCAGACTTATAATATTTAGCAATGTTTTCGTCCAGGAAAGTATATTCAAAATCATCTTCAGGATAAATTTCCTTCCATGCTTTCTCCATTTTTGCAATGGCAGATTTCCAGGTGGTGCCACTCTGGTTTTGCGGCATCAAAGCAACGCTGAAATTCCTGCTGTTCTTCCTATCGTTTAAAAATGCCAGCGGTTTTATTAATTCATGCAAAGAATTTTGGTTGATGTCTGCAGCCACCGCAACAATTGGCACCTGTTTGTTATTATATTCTATGTTTTTTCCAATGGCATCTTGCGGTTTTAGAAAGCCCAATATCTTGCTGTATGTTTCATTAATGATCATACCGTTCAAAGTATCGCTATACAACAATGGGGTTCCTGCCAGCAATTTCATTTTAAACATTGGAAAATAATTGGTGTCAATCATTTTAAGTTGTACATCATTCTCCATGGTTTTCTTTCCATCTACATATTTCATGGTGCTTGACCAGGTATTATTAGATGAAGGAGCGCCGGTAGACAAACTAATCATAGTTATTTCTGGAATGGAGCGCAGTTTATCCATCATAACTTTTTTATGGCTGGCATCCCTGTCTTTCCAACTGGTAGAAAAATTTACAATAGCATCTTTCCTAAAGCCAAGGTCTTTATTCATTGTATAGCTAATTTGCTTGCTTACAAGAATAGTAGCTATAATAAACACCTGCGCAATCACAAATTGTGAAACAGTAAGTGTCTTTCTAAAAAATGCACTGCGGGATTGCTTTGTATTTCTATACGCCTGATTTTTTAAAACAAGTATCGGTTTAAACCCTGAAAGTATCATGGCAGGGTAGAAGCCAGACAATAATGTAACAGCTGTTACAAGTGCCAGTAGGAAAACAAAGATGCCGGGTTGGGCAGTCAAACTAAAATGTAATCCTTCCGGAATGAATGCGGAAAATACATTTAATAACAATGGCGTAAATGCAATAGAAAGCAATGTGGCTGCCAGTGTTATAAAAAAAGTCTCGCTCAGAAACTGCAATACCAACTGAGTTTTAGAACTGCCCATTGTTTTGCGTATGCCAATTTCTTTTGCCCTTTGTGTTGCCTGTGCAGTGGTAAGGTTTATAAAGTTGATGCATCCCAATAATAAAAGAAAAGCTGCTACTGCCAGCAAGCCATACAATGTTGGTTTATGCGCCACACGTCCGTTGCCAAAACCTCCATATTTATAATTAAAATGAATATCGTTTAATGGCTGCAGAGTATAAGTTGTTTTACTATTATCGCCTTCTTCTTTTTTTCGGTATTTGTTATAAATGGTCAGTATATTTTTTTCCGTTGTTGCAGCTGTTGTGCCTGGCGAAAGTTTTAAAAGCAGTTGCGAAGCGGAGTTTGTATTGTTCCATTCATCAAAATCATCTGGCTTTAATTTGGTGTTTTCTAAAGTGGCCCTGGAGATGAAAGTTTTAAAAGAGAAATCTGTATTGTGCGATAAATCTTTTACAATGCCAGTCACACTCATTCCCACTGTGTCATTCAAATAAATTTCATTGCCTATAATATCGGTTGGCTGCAGGTTGGGAAAATACTTTTTGGCAACGCTTTCTGTAAGCACCACCTGGTACGGATTTTTCAATGAGGTTTTTGCAGAACCCGCCAGCCATGTATAATCTATCATGCGGAAATAAGCTTCGTCTGCAAACACAAAGTCCTTTTGTTTTTTAAACAATGCAGGCTGGTTTACGCCTTTCGACGGTATGCTGATTTTTATATCATCGTCGGTTGTTCTAAGCGGTATCACCAATTCTAGCCCTGTTGCTTCTTTGCGCAACGCATTTGCCATAGGAGATGTAACGCCGGAATTGCTAAAAGATTCACCACCAAATACAAAATTGGAAACCACCCGGTAAATGCGCTTATCGTCTTTATGAAACCTGTCGAAACTAAAATCATATTGCACAATCAAAAAGATAACCAATGCAGCACTGATGCCAATAGCAAGGCCAAGTATATTAATGAGTGAGAATGTTTTGTTTCTCCAGAAATTTCTTGCAGCGGTAATGAAAAAGTTCTTAAGCATAACAGCAGTGTATTAGTTTGCAGATGATGGTTGATTAAATGGATTAAACAGTAGCAGGTTAAATCTCTTTTTTCAAAAAACTTAACCTGCTTTGCTGTTCTGGATGGATAAGGTGTGTATAATATCTGGAATGTTGTTTATTTCAGATTCTCGTTAATAAAACCAATGTCTGTGCCTGATTTTAATGGACTGATTTTCAATTAGTGATTAAAGTTAGTGTGTACGAACAGGTTCGTTAATGATACAATAACTGTACGGTTTTGATACAGCAATCCAGTAAACTCCAGCGCCGCAAGAAATAAACAAAGAGTTATGTTATAACTATTTTTTTGTCTGATTGCTGAACAAATAGGTAATGCCTAACTGGAATGAATAGCTCCTGTAATTGAAGGAATTGCCATTGTTGTCCATTCCATCTTCCTTGGTGAGTTTTGTTAGTCCATGTGTGAAGCGCAAATCGGCTACAAAGTTTTTGTTGATATGATAGCCAACCCCAATAGCTCCTGAGAGTGCAAATGAATTGTAATAGCTTTTTATATCTGAAATATGCCCGGGCTGAAGTACAGGGTCGTTTGGTGTTTCTGTAATATACATTGAGGAATTCCTTTTTGCTTTTGCTGCTGCTAAAAAAGCAACCTGTGGCCCCAGTGCTGCAAAAAAACGTGAGCCTATTTTATATTGAAGAAGTACAGGAAGCTGTATAAAATTTAACCGAAGGGTGCCTTTCTCATAAGTAGCGGAAACCTTTGAACCTTCCATTGAATACAATAATTCTGGTTGTAATGATAGATTTTTCGTCAGGGGTACATTCAGCAAAGCCCCGGCAGTAAGTCCAAATTTTAAATGGTATTCACTGTCAAAAATCGAGTTGGCGGGTTTTGGAACAAGACGCATATTTGAAATATTCATACCTCCTTTGATACCCCATTGAATTTGCGCACTGGAAGAGCAGGCGATAGCTAATGCAATAAAAGAAAGCAGTAGTGATTTCATTTTTTCTAAGATTAGGTAGTATAACCAAAGGTATAAATAATTCAATCAAAGCTAACCCTCAAAAAAATCAGCAGATGCTTATGGTTGGCTAATACAGTAAAATTAAAAAACGGCCTCTTTTAAGGAGACCGTTTTTTAATTTAATCTTTTATCAGATGGGTATAATTATTTTTTAGCACCACCAAACAAATAGAATACGCCTAATTGAAACACGCCATTTTTTACTGAACCATTGGCATCTTTGGCAATGTTGGTGAAGCCTAAGTTGTAGCGCAGATCCACACCAAGATTCATTGAAGACAGGTAACCAACACCCAGTACGCCTGAGAAATCTGTTGATTTAAAATACTGCTTTACGTCTGTAGAGGTACCGCTGGTTTTTTGTTTTGCAGTTACTAAAAAGCCTAGTTGCGGGCCTACTTCTGCAAAGAATCCAGAAGAGGTTTTGTATTTCGCCAATACCGGTATGTTGATATATCCTAAAGACAGTGTGCTGTTTACTGTGGTAGAGCCATCAGTATATTTTCCTTTGCTTCCTTGCATAGAGAATAGCACCTCTGGTTGTAAGGTGAAATTTTCTGTAAGCCCGATTGCTGCCAAGCCGCCAACATTAAAACCAGGTGTAAATTTGTAAGATTCACCGGCGTCTTTTGGTGATACACTCACGTTAGAAAAATTGAATGATGCTTTTGCGCCAAACTGAACCTGTGCATTTGAGATAATAGTAACTGATGCCAAAATGGCAAGTAGAAAGATTCTTTTCATCTTTGATAGGATTTAAATTTATAATGGCGCGAAAATAATAGCTAATTTTAAATACGCACTATTGTAGTTTTAAAATTTATTGTGTAAATACCCGCCGGTTGATTAGCTTTTATTTTGTTTTTAAAGCGTAAATGCTAGAATTAAAGTTGAATTAAAGCGAAGTTATTTAACTCGTCAAGATGCTGCAATGAGGATGATATGCGTGAATTTGCCAATGGAAAATGGCGAAATAAGCCCTTATAAGGTTTTACTTTGTTATGCAGCTAATAAAAAACAATTAGGCATGTTTTTTGGCAGCCTGTCTTTCCAAATACCGTTGATGTATCACGTCCTGCACCGGTATTTTTCTTACTTTACTTTCCAGCCAGGAAATAATATCTAAGTACGCAAATGCCCGGGTTTCAAAACGGTTGCGTTCATATTTTTTTACAATGTCCAATAGCTTTTGAAAAGCGGGTTGTAGCTGGCGTGGACTTAATCCAAAGGCGTTGCGCAAAAATTTAAACATTTCTTCTTCCACCACGCTTAGGTTTTCCATCTTGGCCATAAAGCGATAGACAGATTTGGTGAGATATTCCAGCAAATCATAATTGCCCAGCTCGTAATGCGCAATTAAATGCAGAAGGCGTGCATAGCATTGAAGATCTGTGCGCAAGTCTACTTTCCAATTGATGATCTTGTTTAAAAAATCAATTGCTTTCTCATTATTGCCGCTGCCGAAATAGAGACAGGCTATCTTGTAATAAAATACAAGAATGCGGTGCCTGTCGAGGTAGATTTCATATTCACGCAGCTTTTCTATAATACCCGGAATAATTTTCACGCCCTCAGAAAAACTTCCTTCTATAAAATGTTTGTTGATAAGTGCCGTAGTGAAATACACAAAGCATTGTATCTGGTTGTTTTCGTTCTCTGCAACAATCTTGCACTGTGTAAATTTTTCAAATTGCTTTAATACTTCATTGAAGCGATCGTAATTCTGCAAATCAAAATGAGCCCCCAATAAATTGTGCAGCCCTTTTATGTAGTGAGAGGTTTCTATATCAATCATAAAAGGATAATCAGCAAACAAATCAACCCATTTTTGCGTGTACCTGTAATACATCAAAAAATCCTGCCGTATAAAACCATACCACGAGTAGCTCTGGAAAAGGTATAGTTTCTCATAAAACCCATGCGGTGATTTTGCATGAGAAGGAAAGTGGTCATCAAAAAATTTTTGAACCGCAGCTTCGTCGTTTTTGTTGCGGGCATGGCCATTTTTTATGTACCAGCTATACAATAACAGGGCTAGATTAGAAAGCTTGCTTATTTGCAAGAGACGATCTGTTACTTCATCGGCTTCGGCTGTAAGTCTTTCAGCCCTGTCCTGCATACTGCGGGTTATATGCAGCGCTTCAATTTTCTTTTCTAAAAAAACTACTTGTTGCAGGTAAGTAAACTGGTGGTTTTCTCTTGCCAGTTCTTTCATTTTATCCAGCACCTTCAAACTTTGGTAATAAAGACCTTTGTTGTAAAGGATACGGGCATAATCCATCTGCTCATGCAACTGGATGTCTATATTGTCTTCGTGCTTAATCAGGCGCAGGCTTGCCAATACCTGCCTGTACAAATGTGCCTTTGCATTGGAGAGTTGTTGCTTTTTGATGCCTGGCGTTTTTTTCAGCAGCGATTCCTCATCGTAGACATCCATTTTGTCCAGAGCGTCAAATAATTGCACCACTTTCAGGTCCTCACCGCCGGTATTTCGGCCCACGTATAGCTTAAAATTGCGCTTTTCGCTCTTTTCCAGCGATTTAACAAGTTGAAATAATGCGTCTGTTGATCGGTTGGGCATCGTAATAAATAATGGCAAAAGCCTTGCCTGGCCTGCGTTTCATTAAAAATTGAGCTTTTTACACAGTGTAAAATGCCCATAATTTAGGTTTTTGGGTCTTTTTTTGCTGTTCTACTTTTATATGGCAGGCTGGTTAGTTAAGTAAATATAGCAAGCAACAACAAATTAAACAGCCTGCTTTTTTCCTCACCCAACAATTTTTTATGGCGGATAGTAAAGTTTTCATTTTTGATACCACGCTTCGCGACGGCGAGCAGGTGCCAGGCTGTAAGCTGAATACCAAAGAAAAAATTGAGCTGGCACTTCAGTTGGAAGAGCTGGGCGTTGATATCATTGAAGCAGGGTTTCCTATTTCAAGCCCCGGCGACTTTGAATCAGTGGCTCAGATTGCAAAAATAATTAAAAATGCAACTGTTTGTGGCCTTAGCCGTGCAGTGGACAAGGATATTGAAGTAGCAGCAGCAGCTTTAAAAGACGCAAAAGTTCCCCGCATACATACCGGTATTGGTACTTCAGATTTTCACATCAAATCAAAATTCAACGCTACCCGCGAAGAGATTCTTGAAAGAGCAGTGAAAGCGGTAAAAAAGGCCAAGAGTTTTGTTGAAGACGTAGAGTTTTATGCCGAAGATGCGGGCCGCACAGACAACGATTTTTTAGCTAAAGTGGTAGAGGCTGTTATTGCAGCCGGTGCTACCACCGTGAACATACCGGATACAACCGGCTATTGCCTGCCTAATCAATACGGAGAAAAAATAGCCTGGCTTGTCAATCGTGTACCAAACATTGACAAGGCGGTTATCTCCTGCCACTGCCACAACGATTTGGGGTTGGCCACGGCCAACTCCATTGCAGGGGTTATGAATGGAGCAAGACAGATTGAGTGTACCATTAATGGCCTGGGCGAAAGAGCCGGCAACACATCACTGGAAGAAGTGGTGATGGTAATGAAGCAACACAAACATTTAGGGTTATATACCAATATCAATACAAAAGGTCTTAACCCCATCAGCAGGCTGGTAGCAGATACCATGCGTACAGCAGTGCAGGTAAACAAGGCAATTGTAGGTGCCAATGCTTTTTCACATTCATCCGGTATCCACCAGGACGGGTTTTTGAAAGATTCTCTCACTTATGAAATAATCAACCCCGAAGAAGTAGGTGCAGACGGCAGCAAAATTGTGCTTACAGCAAGAAGCGGCCGCAGCGCACTGGCGCACAGGTTTCACAAACTTGGATACGAGTATACAAGAAACGATATAGACGAATTATACAAACGCTTCCTGCAGGTAGCGGATACGAAGAAAGAAGTAAATGAGGAGGACCTGCACCAACTGGCTAAAGCATATACCATGCAGCCGGTAACAGCTTAGTGATTTTCTCATGACTTATAGTTTTGGTAGGCGTGGCGCTTCTGCGCCATGCATTTTTTAAACCCCCTAACCCCTGAAGGGGAAATTAAAAAGTTTCAGTTGATAATTTGGTTCAGAAAAGGGGATTAGTTAAAGAATGATTTTAGTATTTGGCTTGACACGATAATCGAACAGGCAATTGAAGTACTAAGTTGACAAAAGTGATTACAATGATTAACGAAAACAATATTAATAAAATGAACCGCTCCCCTTTAGGGGCTGGGGGTGGTGTTGGGGCTAAAACCCTTTTTGAAAAAATCTGGGACAAACACATTGTAAAGACCATTGAAGGCGGCCCATCAGTTTTGTATATAGACAAACAACTGATTCATGAAGTAACCAGCCCACAGGCATTTGCGGGGTTGAATAAAAGAGGCATAAAAGTTTTTCGTCCTCAGCAGGTAGTGGCTACTGCCGATCACAACGTTCCTACACTTAACCAGCATTTACCCATAAAGGAAGAGTTATCCCGAAAGCAGGTAGAAGCATTAAAAAAGAATTGCGAAGAGCACGGTATTGAATTGTATGGCCTTGGACACCCGTTCCAGGGCATTGTGCATGTTATAGGGCCTGAACTCGGCATTACCCAACCAGGAATGACAATAGTTTGCGGCGATAGCCATACTTCTACACATGGTGCTTTTGGCAGTATAGCTTTTGGTATAGGCACCAGTGAAGTAGAAATGGTAATGGCTACCCAATGCCTGATGCAAAGCAAACCCAAATTAATGCGCATCAATGTAGAAGGGGAGTTGAACAAAGGCGTGGTAAGCAAGGATATTGTTTTATATATTTTATCGCAAATATCTGCCAGTGGTGCTACAGGGTATGCTGTAGAATTTGCAGGTTCGGCCATTCGTTCGCTTTCTATGGAAGCACGCATGACTATCTGCAATATGAGCATTGAAATGGGGGCTCGTTGCGGCATGATTGCACCGGACGAAACTACTTTCAATTATATGAAAGGAAGAAAGTTTGCTCCTCAGGGTGCAGAATGGGATAAGAAACTGGCTTACTGGAAAACATTGTTTAGTGATGAAGGTGCTGCCTTTGATACAGAAGTAAATATTAAAGCTGAAGACATAGAGCCCATGATTACGTATGGCACCAATCCCGGTATGGGCATTGGCGTTAGCGGGCATGTGCCTTCATTAAACGAAATAGAAGACAAGGAAAAACCATCTTTTGAGAAGTCACTGGCGTATATGGGCTTGCAGCCAGGTGCCAACATCAAAGGAAAAAAAGTTGACTATGTGTTCATCGGAAGTTGTACCAATTCAAGAATAGAAGATCTTAGAATGGTGGCATCTTTCGTAAAAGGCAAACACAAAGCCGACAATGTGGAAGTATGGGTAGTGCCCGGTAGTAAGCAGGTAGAAAAACAGGCTATTGAAGAAGGTATTGACAAAGTTTTTGAAGAAGCAGGCTTTATGTTGCGCCAGCCGGGGTGCAGCGCATGCCTGGGTATGAATGAAGATAAAATTCCTGCTGGCAAATATTGCATTTCTACCAGCAATAGAAATTTTGAAGGAAGACAAGGACCTAATGCCAGAACATTTCTTGCCAGCCCGCTTACAGCAGCATTGGCCGCGGTAACAGGTGAAGTAGGGGATGTGCGGGAAGCGTTGTCGTGAGTGGTGAATAGTGAGTCGTGAGTGGGTCGCGAATATTACTAGTTCCCTCACAAGCCACTTACTTCTTGCTGTTAGCTGTGGATATTGTACTTAAAACGTAAGAGAACTTAAAATAATAATAGACGTTCTTCAAAAAGCGAGGGCTGTGCCAGGATGGCCTCCTCCTTTGGAGGAGGTCGGGAGGAGGCCAAATGAGCAAAAGCATCAACATAGTAAAATCATCAGCAGTTCCACTGAACATAGAAAATGTGGACACTGACCAGATCATTCCTGCACGTTTTTTAAAAGCAACCAGCAGGGACGGGTTTGGTAAAAACCTGTTTCGCGACTGGCGTTATGAAAACGATGATGAAGCAAAACCTAAAAAAGATTTTGTACTGAATGATCCTACTTACAAAGGCAATATATTGATAGCAGCGAAAAACTTTGGTTGCGGTTCAAGTCGTGAACACGCTGCCTGGGCTATAAAAGATGCAGGATTTGATGTAGTAGTGAGCAGTTTCTTTGCAGACATTTTTAAAAACAATTCACTCAATAATTTTTTGTTGCCGGTTACCGTAAGCGAAGGTTTTTTACAACAAATTTTTGATGCTATTGCAAAAGATCCTGCAACGCAAATTGACGTAAACCTGTCTGAACAAACTATTACTATAGCAGCTACAGGCGCTAAAGAATCATTTGACATTAATAACTATAAGAAAACATGCTTGCTCAATGGGTACGATGATATTGATTACCTGCTGAGCATTAAGGAAGACATTGTTTCATTTGAAAATCAAAAAGTGTAATCCACCCCTCAAACCATTTATGAAAAAAAACATTGCAGTCATTAACGGAGACGGAATAGGACCGGAAGTAACACAGCAATCTATTAAAGTATTGGATGCGGTTGCTGAAAAATTTGGGCATGAGTTTGAATACAAACATTGCCTGATGGGTGCTGTAGCTATAGATGCTACAGGCAACCCGCTGCCGGATGAAACGATTGAAGTTTGCCTTGAGAGTGACGCTATTTTATTTGGTGCAATCGGTCATCCAAAATATGATAATGACCCAACCGCAAAAGTAAGACCCGAACAGGGCTTATTGAAATTGCGCAAATCTTTACAACTATTCGCCAATATAAGGCCTATAAATACATACGCAGCATTACAACATCTTTCTCCATTGAAAGCAAAACAATTGGAAGGTGTTGATTTTATTATTTTCCGTGAGCTGACAGGTGGAATCTATTTTGGAAAGAAAGAAACCAACGAAGATCAAACCTGGGCAAGTGATGATTGTAGCTATACAAAGCCCGAAATTGAAAGAGTATCGCACCTTGCTTTTAAGTATGCACAACAACGCAGAAAACATATCACCCTGGTTGATAAAGCCAATGTATTGGAAACTTCACGTCTTTGGCGTAAAGTGGTGCAGGATATAGCTCCGCAATACCCTGATGTAAAAGTTGACTTTCTGTTTGTTGACAATGCGGCCATGCAAATTATTCTTAACCCCAAACAGTTTGATGTTGTATTGACAGAAAATATGTTTGGTGATATTATAAGTGATGAAGCCAGTGTGATAACTGGTTCTTTGGGTTTGCTGCCTTCTGCTTCTGTAGGAAATGCAGTAGCGCTATTTGAGCCTATTCACGGTTCTTATCCACAAGCTGCCGGAAAAGACATCGCTAATCCGCTGGGGTCTATTTTGTCTGCAGCTATGATGCTGGATCATTTTACCATGCACAAAGAAGCAGACCTGGTACGTGAAGCAGTGAATTGGACACTGGCAAATGGTTTTGTAACAAAAGATATAGACCCGGTTAATTTTTATTTCACTACAACCATTGGTGAATTGATTAGCGACTATGTAGCAGACAGAATTCCCGATAAAGTGAATAAGGGTAATATAGAGTTGAGGAAGTCAACAATTATTTGAGTGTTAAGTGATAAGTTTTAAGTTTTATGTAAAGAAGGCGAGTAGCCGGTACTTATAACTTAACACTTACAACTTAAAACTCTCCAAAAAAAGTTCTTTGTTTATTTCAAAATGCAGGTGTACATTTACAGTACACTCAGTCTTTATGTTAAGAAGCAGCATTAATAAACTATCAATACTAAGCCTCCTTTTGGTGGTGGTAGTCATTATTATTCCTGCACTGCATGGAGGAGGAGCCAGCGTATAAACTAATAGTTAAAAATACCAGCAACCCGCCTCCAAAAAGGCGGGTTTTTTATTGCGCACATTTTTTGAAATAAACAATTGTAAACTTCCCGAAAGGGTTTAAAAAAGAAGATTATGGCATCATACTATAACGAGAACACGGTGATTTACCTGGATGGCGAAATTGTAAAAGCCAGTGAAGCTAAGATTGATTTGTATAGTCAGTCTATGCATTACGGTTATGCTGTGTTCGAAGGAATCCGTTCTTATAAAACAGTAAACGGCGAAACGAAAATTTTCAAAGAGCAGGAGCATTTTGCTCGACTGGAGCATTCTGCCACTGCGATTAACCTGCCTTATGGTTTTGATGCCAATGAACTGATTGCAGCAACTTACGAAGTGCTGAAAAGAAACAACCTGCAGGATGCTTATATCCGTCCACTAGTATATGCACCGGCTAATATGAGCTTTGCAAAAAATGCAATGTCTCATATAACCATACAAGCCTGGGAGATGGCGCCATTCTTAGGAGAGAAATTGTTGAAAGTAATGACGTCTTCTTTTCAAAGGCCCAACCCAAAAGGATTTGTAATGACGGCAAAAGCAGCAGGTCATTATGTAAATTCTATCATGGCAAGCCAGGAAGCAAAAGCAAAAGGCTTTGACGAAGCACTGCTGACAGATATCAATGGATTTGTGGCCGAAGGTCCGGGTGCAAATATGTTTTACGAAAAAGATGGCAAGCTGTATACACCTGCTACCGGAAATATTTTACCAGGCATAACAAGGGCAACTGTTCTTGAAATATGCAAAGAGTTGGGTGTGGAAGTAATTCAAAAGCAAATTACGACAGAAGAAGTAAAAGGTGTTGATGCTGCATTTTTCTGCGGCACTGCTGCAGAAGTAATAGGCTGGGAGAGTTATGATAATGTTTCTTTCAAAAAAGAATGGAACAACTCTATTAGCAAACAGGTTCAAAAAGCTTATGCCAATCGTGTGGTGGAAGCAGGGCTTGCAAATAAAGAAGTAAAAAAAGCTGCATTGATTTAAAGAGCAGCCTGAAGCTGAATAAAGATATACAGCGCAAGAGTGCGACGCAAGGATGTTTAATAGAATTACAAAAGCTTAGGACAAAAGAAAAAACAACATGAGCACAGAATTAAACAAATATTCAAAGACATTAACGCAGGATCAAACACAACCGGCTGCACAAGCTATGTTGTACGGTATAGGATTGACAGATGACGATCTTAAAAAAGCACAGGTGGGCATTGCCAGTATGGGTTACGACGGCAATACCTGCAATATGCATTTGAATGATTTGGCAAAAGTGGTGAAGCAGGGTGTTTGGGACAATGATTTGGTGGGTTTGATCTTTAACACCATTGGCATTAGCGATGGCATTAGCAATGGTACGGATGGTATGCGCTATTCTTTGGTGAGCCGCGACCTGATTGCTGATAGCATTGAATCTGTTTGCGGTGGTTTTTATTATGATGGATTGATTGCGCTGCCTGGCTGCGATAAAAACATGCCGGGTTGCATTATAGCAATGGGCCGTTTAAACCGTCCTTCTATAATGGTATATGGCGGAACGATTGCTCCCGGTCATTATAAAGGACAGGAACTAAATATCATTTCTTCTTTTGAAGCACTGGGACAAAAAATAGCTGGCAAACTAAGCGATGAAGATTTTAAAGGAATTGTAATGCATTCTTGCCCGGGTGCAGGTGCTTGTGGTGGTATGTATACCGCAAATACGATGGCGTCTGCCATTGAAGCATTGGGTATGAGTTTGCCTTTCTCTTCCAGCAGTCCTGCTGTAAGTGAAGAAAAACAAAATGAATGTTTGGATGCTGGTAAAGCCATAAAGATTTTACTGGAAAAAGATATAAAGCCAACTGATATCATGACACGCAAGGCATTTGAAAATGCAATGACGGTGATAATGATCTTAGGCGGTAGCACCAATGCAGTATTGCATTTGATTGCTATGGCAAAAAGTGTAGGTGTTCCTTTAACACAAGATGATTTCCAGGCAATCAGCGATAAAACACCAGTGTTGGCAGATTTTAAACCCAGTGGTAAATACCTCTGGCAGGAGTTGCCGAAACATGGCGGCGTACCTGCTATCATGCGCTACCTACTTGATAAAGGTTTATTGCATGGCGATTGCTTAACCGTTACTGGTAAAACCATAGCTGAAAATTTAAAAGATATTAAGCCGATCAATTTCGAAACGCAGGATGTTATTTATCCGCTGGAGAAACCATTGAAAGCAACTGGTCACCTGCAAATATTGTATGGCAACCTTGCTGAAAAAGGTAGTGTAGCAAAAATATCCGGTAAAGAAGGAGAACGTTTTGAAGGGCCAGCCCGTGTTTTTGATGGAGAGAAAGATTTGGTAGCGGGTATTGCATCTGGCCGTGTAAAAGCAGGCGATGTAGTGGTGATAAAAAACGAAGGTCCGAAAGGTGCTCCCGGTATGCCTGAGATGTTGAAACCAACATCAGCAATTATCGGCGCAGGCTTAGGTAAATCAATTGCATTGATTACAGACGGAAGGTTTAGTGGCGGTACGCATGGTTTTGTGGTAGGCCACATAACACCGGAAGCATATGAAGGTGGGTTGATCGCTTTTGTAGAGGACAATGACATTATAGAACTGGATGCAGTTAAAAATACCATCACCTTAAAAGTAAGTGACGCAGTAATAGCAGAGAGAAAGAAAAACTGGAAACAGCCTGCATTGAAAGTAACCCGCGGTGTTTTGTACAAGTATGCAAAAGCGGTTAGAGATGCCAGTGAGGGTTGTGTTACGGATGAAGGATAATGCCGGGGCAAGCGAATAGAGGCAAACAGTTAATTAAAATAAAGATCATGGAAACGCTAAATGGAATGAAGATGAGATACAGCATGGCAATGATGCAAAAAACTTGCGGAGTCAATGTCGTCGGTGTATGTGTCGTCGTCAATGATAAGCACTGATGATAAAGACGGAGCGTTACACAATGATTTTTTACACAAAAAGAAAATTGAATTATGGAAGCAGTTACAATAAAGAAAGAAAAAGCAACAACTAAAGCAAAAGAACCGGTATCTATTTCTGGTTCTGTAGCCGTGCTGGAAGCTTTTATTGCTGAAGGTGTAGATACCATCTTCGGTTATCCTGGTGGAGCTATCATGCCCATTTATGATGCATTGTACGATTACAATGAAAAGTTGAAACATATACTTGTTCGTCATGAGCAGGGAGCTATTCATGCTGCGCAGGGTTTTGCCCGTGTGTCTGGCAGAACAGGTGTGGTGTTTGCTACCAGCGGCCCTGGCGCTACCAACCTGGTAACAGGTTTGGCAGATGCTATGATAGACAGTACTCCTGTAGTTTGTATCACCGGCCAGGTGTTTGCGCACTTGCTGGGTACAGATGCTTTCCAGGAAACAGATGTTATAAACATTACTACACCTGTTACAAAATGGAATTACCAGGTTACAGATGCTAAAGAGATACCGGAAGTGCTTGCAAAAGCCTTTTACATTGCTGGCAGCGGAAGACCGGGCCCTGTGTTAATAGACATTACAAAGAATGCGCAATTGCAAATGTTTGAATACAGCGGGTATAAAAAATGTGAGTACATCCGCAGTTATCGTCCTAGTCCTATTGTGCGTAAAGAATATGTTGAAGAAGCTGCAAAGTTGATCAACGAAGCAAAAAAACCTTTTATAATTTTCGGTCAGGGCGTAATTCTGGGCAAAGCTGAAAAAGAATTTGCTGCGTTTATTGAAAAATCTGGTATCCCCGCAGCGTGGACTATAATGGGTATGAGTGCGATACCTACCAATCATCCATTGGGTGTTGGTATGTTGGGTATGCATGGAAACTATGGCCCCAATGTGCTGACGAATGAATGTGATGTATTGATTGCAGTAGGTATGCGTTTCGATGATCGTGTAACTGGTCGTTTAGATAAATACGCTAAACAAGCCAAAGTAATTCACCTTGATATCGATCCTTCAGAAATTGATAAGAACGTGAAAACAACTGTACCGGTTTGGGGCGATTGCAAAGAAACATTGCCTTTGCTTACAGAATTGGTGCAGAAGAAAACACATCCGGAATGGTTGCAGCTGTTTAAAGACTATCAGCAGAAAGAGAATGAAAAAGTAATCAATGCCGAATTAAATCCAACAGGTGAAATACTCACCATGGGTGAAGTGGTAAAAGAATTGAATAATTTAACGGGTGGCGATGCTATAATTGTAACAGATGTTGGTCAGCACCAGATGGTAGGTTGCCGTTATGCTGCTTACAATAAATCGAAGAGTAATGTAACAAGTGGTGGCCTGGGCACAATGGGTTTTGCATTGCCTGCTGCTATCGGTGCAGCATTTGGAGATACATCAAGACCAACAGTTGCCATTATAGGTGATGGTGGTTTTCAGATGACTTTGCAAGAGCTTGGAACGATTATGCAGTTCAAGCCCAATGTAAAAATCATTATTCTCAACAACCAGTTCCTTGGCATGGTGCGCCAGTGGCAGCAATTGTTTCACGAGAAGAGATATTCATTTGTAGATATTACCAGCCCCGATTTTGTTCAGGTTGCAAAAGGGTTTGGCATTCCTGGCAAAAGCATTTCAAAAAGAGAAGATGTAGTAAAAACATTGAAAGAAATGTTGGATCATGATGGTAGCTTCTTGCTGGAGATAATGGTAGGTAAAGAAAATAATGTATTCCCTATGGTGCCACAGGGCAGGGGCGTAGCAGAAATTATTTTGGGCAAAGACGAATTGTAAAAAGATCCAAACAGTGTCATGAGCAGTGCGGAAAGTATCAATATAAAATGGAACGCTTCTTTGTACGACAGCAAGCACGACTTCGTATTTAAGTACGGAGAAGATTTGCTGGAACTTTTGCAACCGAAGCCAGGTGAACGCATAATGGATTTGGGTTGTGGTACTGGCTACCTGGCAAAGCAAATAGCAGATGCCGGTGCTGTTGTAACGGGTATCGATAATTCTGCGGATATGATTGCAAAGGCAAAAGCTGCTTATCCGGAACTTGATTTTAGGGTGGAATCTGCAACAGACTTCTATTCTGCAGAAGGATATGATGCTATTTTTTCCAACGCAGTTTTGCATTGGATTAAAGAGAAAGAAAAAGCGATTGACTGCATGTACCTGAACCTGAAAGACAATGGGCGGCTGGTATTAGAAATGGGAGGAAAGGCCAATGTTGAAGCAATCATTGTTGCTCTGAGAACCAGCCTGGTTGATTATGGTTTTCAAAAGCAGGCTGCAGTTGAGCAATGGTACTTTCCATCGTTAAGTGCTTATGCATCGCTGCTGGAGAAAAGAGGTTTTCGAGTCACTTATGCAGCGCATTTTGATCGTGAAACAGAATTGAAGAATACAGCGCATGGCATTAAGGACTGGATAAAAATGTTTGGAGAATCTTTTTTGAAAGGAATTGATGAGCCAGTATTGGATATTATTTTAACAGAAGTAGAAAATAAATTAAGGCCAACCCATTTCAGGAATGGGAAATGGTATGCAGATTACAAGCGATTGAGAATTGTAGCGATGAAGCAAGCCGGTTGGGCCTAAACTATTAAATTTAAAAACATCTCATGAAACAGGAATTCACCATATCAGTATATACCGAGAATCATATTGGTTTGCTGAACCGCATCGCGATAATTTTTTCGCGCCGCAAGATTAATATAGACAGCATGAATACATCTCCCTCAGAGATACCCGGTATTCATCGCTTTACTATTGTGATTACAGAAACGGAAGATGTAGTAAAGAAACTGGTACGCCAGGTAGAAAAACAAGTGGAAGTGCTGAAAGCTTATTACAATACCAACGAAGAAATTGTATGGCAGGAGCTGGCGCTGTACAAAGTGCCTACAGATATTATAGCAGAAGAAGTATTGGTTGAAAGGTTGTTACGTCAGCATGGCGCAAAGGCGGTGGTGATAAGAAAAGATTATACTGTTTTTGAAGTAGCCGGCCAACGTGAAGAAACCGATAAGCTGATAAAAGTATTGGAGCCTTACGGACTGATTGAGTTTGTAAGAAGCGCAAGGGTTGCTATTATTAAGGCATCTGCTGGCTTCCACGAAAAGCTTAAAGAGTTTGAAGCGCTGAAGCCAGGTTCAGAACTTATAAAAAATGAGTTTTTGAATAAACAGGAAGAAGTGTTTTCAATGTAAGGGCTAAAAATTTTTCGCCCAGTTAGAATAGTAAAATTTTTATTTTAAAATAGCCGGACATGAAGAGTAAGACAAATGTTACGCTTATTCTCTTTGGTTTCGGCGCAAAAAAACAAAGATGGCAAAACTAAATTTCGGCGGCGTAGAAGAAAACGTAGTAACTCGTGAAGAGTTCCCGCTGGCAAAAGCACAACAAGTACTGAAAAATGAAACAGTGGCTGTAATTGGTTATGGTGTTCAGGGGCCTGGTCAGGCGCTTAACCAAAAAGATAACGGTATTAATGTAATTGTTGGTCAGCGCAAGAATTCTAAAAGTTGGGATAAAGCCGTACGTGATGGTTTTGTGCCAGGTGAAACATTATTTGAAATTGAAGAAGCATTGCAGAAAGGCACCATTATTTGCTACCTGTTGAGCGATGCAGCACAAATTGCTATGTGGCCAACTGTAAAGAAGAATCTTACCGCTGGTAAAGCATTGTATTTCTCTCATGGCTTCGGTATCACTTTTAAAGAACAAACAGGAATTGTTCCTCCTGCAGATGTTGATGTGTTTTTAGTTGCTCCAAAAGGTTCTGGTACTTCACTGCGCCGCATGTTTTTGCAAGGCCGTGGTTTAAACAGTAGCTATGCCATCTTCCAGGATGCAACCGGCAAAGCAAAAGAAAGAGTAATTGCTTTGGGTATTGCAGTAGGTAGCGGTTATTTGTTTGAAACTGATTTCAAAAAAGAAGTATATAGCGATTTAACTGGCGAACGCGGCACATTGATGGGTGCTATTCAGGGTATTTTTGCTGCACAATACCAGGTATTGCGCGACAAAGGACATACTCCTTCTGAAGCATTCAATGAAACAGTTGAAGAGTTGACACAATCATTGATGCCATTGGTAGCAGAAAATGGTATGGATTGGATGTATGCAAACTGCTCTACAACTGCACAGCGTGGGGCGTTGGATTGGTGGAAAAAATTCCGTGATGCAACTGCGCCTGTATTCAAAGAATTGTACGAAAGTGTTGCAGCAGGCAAAGAAAGCCAGCGCAGCATCGACAGCAATAGCCAGGCTGATTACCGCGAGAAACTGGATGCGGAATTGAAAGAACTGCGTGAAAGTGAAATGTGGCAAGCTGGTAAAACAGTAAGAAGCCTGCGTCCTGAAAATCAGGCCCCTGCTGAATCAAAAGAAAAAAAAGCGGCAGCAGCCGTTAATTAATATGACTGATTAAAAAAAGCGCAGGTGCATGGCAGTTATACTGTTTTTGTATCCTGCGTTTTTTTATTGAATTGATAAAAGGAATATGAACACTACAACAGTTACACCCGTGCAATTAGATTATGCCAAGGCTGCAGAACGATTAAAAAAAGTTGTCAACCGCACACCACTTACTTTAAATGCAAACCTGTCGCGCAAATATCAGTGCAACGTATATCTTAAAAGAGAAGATTTGCAAGTGGTGCGTTCTTATAAATTACGTGGTGCTTTTAATATGATGAGTAGCCTTCCAGCAGAGCAATTGCAAAAAGGTGTGGTATGTGCAAGTGCGGGTAATCATGCGCAGGGGTTTGCATATAGCTGTAAAAGGCTGGGTGTAAAAGGGGTGGTGTTTATGCCTATTATCACGCCCAACCAGAAAGTAAACCAGACAAAAATGTTTGGTGATAGTTTTGTAGAGATTGTCCTCACTGGTGATACGTTTGATGATTGCGCAGCCGCAGCAAAAAAGTATACGCTTGAAAACGGGATGGTATTTATTCCTCCTTTTGATGATTATAAAATAATTGAGGGACAGGCTACAGTTGGCGTAGAAATCCTGGAAGATCAGCCACAGGTAGATTATTTATTTGTGCCAGTGGGCGGCGGTGGTTTAAGTGCAGGTGTTGGTTCTTATTTCAAAATTTTTTCGCCGCAGACAAAAGTAGTTGGTGTGGAACCAGCTGGTGCTCCGTCTATGTACGAAGCTTTGCAGGCAGGAAGCCCGGTTACTTTGGAAAACATCGATCGCTTTGTAGATGGTGCAGCGGTTAAAAGAGTAGGGGAGCTTACCTTCAATATATGCAAAGATGTTTTGGCAGATATGCATTTGGTGGCAGAAGGAAAAGTATGTTCTACTATCTTAAAACTATATAATGAAGACGCCATTGTAGTGGAACCAGCGGGAGCATTGTCTATTGCCGTATTGGATGATTATGCCGATGCCATAAAAGGCAAGAATGTTGTTTGCGTTGTAAGTGGTAGCAATAATGATATAGATCGCATGCAGGAAATAAAGGAACGCAGCTTGCAATTTGAAGGATTGAAACATTATTTCCTGGTTCGTTTTGCACAAAGACCAGGTGCGTTAAAAGAGTTTGTAAACCATGTATTGGGTCCCAATGATGATATCACCCGGTTTGAATACATGCAGAAACATAATAAAGAGACAGGTCCGGCTTTGGTAGGAATAGAATTAAAAGAAAAAACTGATTATGATATCCTGCTAAAAAATATGCAGAAATACCAGATAAATTTTACTGAATTAAATAAAAATGATACACTGTTCGGTTATCTGGTTTAATGTGTGCTTTATAACGGTTAAGTATACTATTTCATAGATATATGCTTAATCAAATACACGTAGTTATGCATAATTATCAAAAAAAATATATGTAATACGCAACTAATTAGTGTTAACATTCGTCTTGTGCAAAAAATCTTTATGCAAAGACTAATTGTGCTCGTCTCATTGTTCTGTGCAACTGTTTTTACTTCCCACGCACAGGGCTTTACTTCTCCGGTTAAAGGAAGCCTGATAGGTTTCGGTTTTAATTTTACAGATTTTCAAACACCTGCAGAAATCAAAGCAACATCGCTGCATGATGTTTTTAAAAACAAAGACTTCAGTTCTTTCAGCAGGCTTGACGTAGGCTTTTCATTAATGTATTGGAAAGGCCTTACCAAACACATCGACTTCTCTGCTCGTTACAATGGCTTGTTTACCGATTACAGTCATTCAGGTAACTCTAGTTCAAGCAATAATTACAGCAACGAATTGGAAGCTTCATTGCATGCAAGACTCTTAAGTGATGATCATTTATTTAACCCATTCATTAGTGCTGGTCTTGGTGGCGGAACTTACACTGGTAAAGTTGCTCCTTATGCACCTTTGGGTGTTGGGTTGCAGGTTAATCTTGCCAGCACAACTTATATGTTCTTGCAAGGTAATTATCGTCTTAGCCTTGATAAAGCAAGACTTGATAACAACCTGTTTTATTCATTTGGCATAACAGAAAACATAAGCTCTCCTAAAGCGCCTAAAATGCCACCGCCTCCTCCTCCAATTCCTACAGTAGTAGTAAAAGACAGGGACAATGATGGTGTTGTGGACAGTTTGGATGCTTGTCCTGATGTTGCTGGTCTTGCTAAATTCAATGGTTGCCCTGATACAGATGGCGATGGCATTGCAGACAAAGACGATAAATGTCCTACAGTTGCAGGTCTTGCCAAATACCAGGGTTGCCCTATTCCTGATACTGATGGTGATGGTATCAACGATGAGCAGGATAAATGCCCTAGCGTTGCTGGTACTGCAAAATACCAGGGTTGCCCTATCCCTGATTCTGACAACGATGGTGTAAACGATGAAGAAGATAAATGTCCTTCAGTACCTGGCGTTAAAGAAAACAATGGTTGCCCTGTGGTGAAAGAAGAGGTAGTTAAGAAAGTAGCTGCAAGTGCGAAAAACATTTTCTTCGCTACAGGTAGCGCTAAATTATTACCTGCTTCATATAAATCACTAAACAGTGTTGCTGCTATTTTGAAAGAAGATGGCGACCTGAAACTGGATATTGAAGGTCATACAGATAATTCTGGTAAACCTGCCAAAAACCAGTTGTTAAGTGAGCAAAGAGCGAAAGCGGTAATGGATTATCTTACCAAAAAAGCAGGTGTAGACGCAAGTCGTTTAAGTTCTGCCGGTTTTGGCGATACAAAACCAATTGCCAGCAATAAAACTGCTAAAGGCCGCGCCCAAAACAGAAGGGTTATGTTGATTCCAAAATATATATAATTAATTGATAATGAATGTAAAAAGCCCCGATATTTTTATCGGGGCTTTTTGTTGTTATAAAGTGCCTAGTTTGCTAACACTAAGTGAGGAAAATTATTGATGGATTTAAGCAATATCTATCTTTTTATACGTAATTTTAAAGGGTTGTTTGCTTGCTATTTGCTATTCACCTAGGAAACTGCTTATTTTATTGAATTTTTTCTAACAAAACTGTCTCAACGATGGCAAGCACTGGCTTATACTCCCCCGAATTTGAACGCGATGCATGCGGTATTGGATTTGTAGCCAATATTAAAGGAAACAAAAATCATCAGATTGTATCAGATGCGCTAACGGTGTTAGAGAATATGGAACACCGAGGAGCCTGTGGTTGTGAAAACAATTCAGGTGACGGTGCCGGCATCATGATTCAAACCCCACATGAATTTTTCTTTGATGAATGTATAAAACTGGGCGTTCACCTGCCTTCTTTTGGCCGGTATGGCGTTGGGGTTATCTTTTTCCCGCAGGAAATACGTCTCCGCGAAGAATGCCGCGATATCTTCAATCGCTCTGCAGAAAAGCTGGGCTTAGAAGTAATTGGTTACCGAAAGGTGCCGGTAAACCGCGAGGATATCGGGCCAACAGCACTTAGCGTGGAGCCAGAAATGGAGCACGTGTTTATCGCCTGCCCCGATCATATTTCTAACCCCGACGACTTTGAGCGTAAGCTTTTTGTATTGCGTAACTACGCAAGTCATACTATCAGCAGCAGTGTAAGAAAAGATGCTATCGGTTTTTATGTGGCTTCTTTGTCGTATAAAACTGTTGTCTATAAAGGCCAGCTTATCAGCACGCAGGTTAGAAAATATTTTCCTGATCTGAATAACAAAAGAGTTGTATCAGCTTTTGGTTTGGTGCATTCTCGTTTTGCTACCAATACTTTTCCTTCCTGGAAATTAGCGCAGCCCTTCAGGTATATGGCGCACAATGGCGAAATAAATACTCTACAAGGGAATCTTAACTGGCTGAAATCCAGCGAACATACATTTTCATCTCCATTTTTTACAAAAGAAGAAATGGAAATGCTGCTCCCAATTATTACAAGCGGTCAATCAGATTCAGCATGCCTGGATAATATGATTGAACTGCTCACTTTTACTGGGCGTTCACTGCCGCATGTAATGATGATGCTGATACCCGAAGCATGGGATGGCAACGAGCAAATGGACCCGGTAAAGAAAGCATTTTACGAATACCATGCGTCCATTATGGAACCATGGGATGGTCCGGCTTCCATATCATTTACCGACGGAAAAATAATAGGTGCTACACTCGATAGAAACGGCCTCAGGCCTTCAAGGTATTGCGTAACAAACGATGATAGAGTAATCATGGCCTCTGAGGCTGGTGCATTGCCGGTTGATCAGAAAACAGTAGTAGAAAAAGGACGTCTGCAGCCCGGAAAAATGTTTGTGGTAGATATGGAGGAAGGCCGCATCATCAGCGATGCAGAACTGAAAGAAAAAATTTGTTCTCAAAAACCATATGGCGATTGGCTGAATCAATATAAAATAAGACTGGAGGAACTAGACGAACCGCGTGTTGCTTTCACCCACCTGTCTGATACTTCCATCAGCCGTTACCAAAAAGCATTTGGCTATACAACAGAAGATATTGATACCATCATAAAGCCAATGGCGCTCGACGGAAAAGAGCCTATCGGTTCAATGGGAACAGATGTGCCGCTGGCCGTATTGAGCGATCAGCCACAGCATATTACCAGTTATTTTAAACAACTTTTTGCACAGGTAACCAATCCGCCAATTGATCCAATCAGGGAAAGAATGGTAATGAGCCTGGCAGCATTTGTAGGAAATAATGGCAACCTGCTGGACGAAGATCCTAAGCATTGTCACACAGTTGCTTTAAAACATCCGATACTTACCAGCACAGAATTAGAAAAGTTGCGCAGTATTGATACGGGCATCTTCCAGGCAAAAACATTGCAAACCTATTTTAGGGCCGATGGTAAACCCGGTTCTTTAAAAGCAGGGCTGGACAGGCTTTGCAGGTATGCAGAAGATGCAGTGCATGATGGATTTGAAGTATTGATCCTTTGCGACCGTGCTGTAGATTCAGATCACGTTGCTATTCCAAGCTTGTTGGCAACAGCAGCTGTACATCACTACCTAATTCGCAAAGGCCTTCGCGGGCAGGTAGGTATTGTGGTAGAAGCAGGAGATGTATGGGAAGTACACCATGTTGCCTGTTTGTTGGCTTTTGGTGTTACAGCCATCAATCCATACCTGGCTTTGGCCAGCATCCGAAACATGAAAGTTAATAACGAGCTTGATACCAATCTTTCCTGGGAAGAGCTGCGTAAAAACTATATTAAAGCCATTAATGACGGCTTGTTGAAAGTGTTTTCAAAAATGGGCATTTCAACCCTGCAATCTTACCAAGGCGCACAAATTTTTGAAATACTTGGATTGAACAAAGATGTAGTGGCCACTTATTTTACAGGGGCTACTTCACGCATAGAAGGCGTTGGTCTGGATGAATTAGCAAAAGAAGCATTGGCAAAGCATTATTTCGCATTTAGCAAGAAAAATGTGCCTGTAGACAGGTTGCCAGCCGGTGGCGTTTATCAATGGAAACGCAAAGGGGAGTTCCATCTGTTCAACCCCCAAACAATACACCTGCTTCAGTATTCAACCCGCATGAACGATTATAATACGTTCAAAAAATATTCAAAAGCGGTTAATGATCAGAGTGAGAAAGCTGCAACATTGCGCAGCATGTTCCGCTTTAAACGCAATCGCCCTGCTATACCAATTGCAGAAGTGGAGCCAGCGGAAAGCATATTCAAACGTTTTGCTACCGGTGCAATGAGCTTTGGTTCTATCTCATGGGAAGCACATACCACACTGGCTATAGCTATGAACAGGCTGGGTGGTAAAAGCAATACAGGTGAAGGGGGAGAAGATGAAAGACGTTATGAGAAATTACCAAACGGTGATTCAATGCGCAGTGCTATCAAACAAGTTGCCAGTGCAAGGTTTGGAGTAACCAGTCTT
The DNA here is from genome assembly GCA_047602295.1 of Chitinophagaceae bacterium. Taxonomy (GTDB): domain Bacteria; phylum Bacteroidota; class Bacteroidia; order Chitinophagales; family Chitinophagaceae; genus JACMLD01. Next base: position 3,045,239 of record JASGHP010000001.1, read on the forward strand.
TATCTTACAGAAGCAGACGAGTTGCAGATTAAAATGGCGCAGGGTGCAAAACCCGGCGAAGGTGGGCAGTTGCCAGGTTATAAAGTAGATGATTGGATTGGTAAGACAAGGCATTCAACGCCTGGTGTAGGCTTAATATCCCCGCCGCCACACCACGATATATATTCTATTGAAGATTTAGCGCAGTTAATATTTGATTTGAAAAACGCTAATCGTGCCGCACGTATCAATGTTAAGCTGGTATCAAAAGCTGGGGTTGGTACAATCGCTACCGGTGTTGCCAAAGCTAAAGCAGATGTAATTCTAATTGCCGGGTTTGATGGCGGTACGGGTGCTTCTCCCATTAGCTCTATTAAACATGCAGGTTTACCATGGGAGCTTGGTCTGGCAGAAACGCACCAGACATTGGTGAAAAATAAATTGCGCAGCAGGGTAGTAGTGCAGGCAGATGGCCAAATGAAAACTGGTCGCGATATAGCCATTGCTACATTATTGGGAGCAGAAGAATGGGGTGTTGCAACTGCAGCGCTTGTTGTCGAAGGATGTATAATGATGCGCAAATGCCACATGAACACTTGTCCTGTAGGTGTGGCAACGCAAGATCCGGAATTGCGTAAACGCTTTACCGGCGATGCGGATCACGTAGTAAACTTTTTCAAGTTTATGGTGCAGGAGTTTCGTGAAATCATGGCCGACCTGGGATATCGCACAGTAAATGAAATGGTAGGACAGGCAGATAACCTGGAAATGAGACCAGACATTAAGCACTGGAAATACAGCAAGCTGGATTTGTCGCCCATACTTTACAAAGAGCCAGCTTCAGCCCATACAGGTATTTATAACCAGGAAAAACAAGACCATGGTATAGATGATGTATTGGATTGGAAATTATTGGCAGCCGCACAGCCTGCTATTGAAAAGCAACAGCGTGTTGTGGCATCATTCCCAATAAAAAATACAGACCGTACTGCGGGTACTATTCTTTCAAATGAGATTACTAAAAAGTATAAAGGTGAAGGACTGCCAGATGATACTGTTCATTTTAATTTCACAGGTACTGCAGGCCAAAGCTTTGGAGCTTTCAACAACAAAGGCATAACGCTTGAGTTGGAGGGAGACGCCAACGACTATTTTGGTAAAGGGCTTAGTGGAGCAAGATTGATTATCTACCCTTCCAGGGAAGCAACTTTTGTTCCCGAAAACAATAGCATTATTGGCAATGTTGCTTTTTATGGAGCTACATCCGGAGAAGCTTTCATACGCGGTAAAGCTGGTGAACGATTTGGAGTACGCAATTCAGGCGCCAATGTAGTGGTTGAAGGTGTAGGTGACCACGGTTGTGAATACATGACTGGTGGAAGGGTTGTAATACTAGGGGATGCAGGCAGAAACTTTGCTGCAGGTATGAGTGGTGGCATAGCTTATATATACGATGTGAAAGGAAAGTTTGGTGAAAACTGCAATAAAGAAATGGTGGATTTAGATCCGCTTGATGACGAAGATGCACAATTGCTAAACGATATGATTGCAAAACACTACGCATATACTGGTAGCACAGTGGCAAAATTTGTGTTAGACGATTTTGAAAACCAGTTAAAAAACTTTGTAAAAGTTTTCCCGAAAGATTACAAAAAAGTACTGAACGAAAAGAAAAAGCAAAAGGTAGAAGCGGGGAAGTAAGTTGTAAGTGATAAGTTTTAAGTGGTAAGTTGGTTGATTGATTTCTTGGTTATTGATCTATTACCACGCCTTTAACCTAATTAATAACAAATCTCAAAAATCAGCAATAGAAAATGGGTAAGCCAACGGGTTTTATGGAATTTACGCGGGAGCTTCCAGGTAAAAAATCTGTGCAGGAGCGTATTGGAAACTACAATGAGTTTATTGAACGATATGCAGATGAAAAGCTGAATCAGCAGGCTGCACGTTGCATGAACTGTGGTATTCCTTTTTGTCATAGTGGTTGCCCCCTTGGCAATGTGATTCCGGAATTTAACGATGCAGTCTATCAGAAGAATTGGCAGGATGCATATGATATACTTACTTCCACTAATAATTTTCCTGAATTTACCGGGAGGATATGCCCGGCTCCCTGTGAGAGTGCTTGCGTGCTAGGCATCAATCAGCCTGCTATTACTATTGAGGAAATTGAAAAGCATATTATAGAAATAGCTTTTGATAAAGGTTTTGTGAAAGCAAGAAAACCAAATATCAGAACCGGTAAAAAGATTGCAGTCATTGGTTCAGGTCCTGCAGGGTTAGCGGCGGCGGCTCAATTAAATTATGCAGGTCATTCTGTTACTGTGTATGAGAGGGACGATGCGCCGGGAGGATTATTACGGTATGGCATACCCGATTTTAAATTGGAAAAATGGGTAATTGATCGCAGGATAAAGTTGATGGAAGAGGAAGGAGTGTCATTCATTTGCAATGCTAATGTAGGCGTAAACGTTAGTATCAATGACTTGCTTAGGGAAAATCATGCTATAGTATTAGCGGGTGGTTCTACCATTCCAAGAGATTTGAAAATACCCGGACGTGAGTTAAATGGTGTTTACTACGCTATGCAGTTCTTAAAACAACAGAATAAGCGTAATGCTGGTAAAGATCCTTTTGCCAACCCTGATATTGAAAGCAATATTTTCCCTGAAGCTTTAATGGCTACTGGTAAAAATGTAGTTGTAATTGGTGGGGGAGATACAGGCAGCGATTGTGTAGGTACATCTAATCGTCATGGAGCTGTTTCTGTAACGCAATTCGAATTATTGCCAAAGCCGCCAGACGGAAGAACTGTATACATGCCCTGGCCTTCTTATCCAATGACATTGAAAGTTTCATCGTCGCATGAAGAAGGTGCACAGCGTCACTGGGCCATTGCTACCAAAGAATTTATTTCAGACGGAAAAGGCAATCTGAAAGCGCTTAAGATTGTTGATTTGGAATGGGCAACAGGACCAGATGGCAGAGCTTCGCAGTTTAAAGAAATAGCAGGAAGTGAGCGGGAGATACCTTGTGAGCTTACTTTGCTTGCCATGGGTTTTGTAAATCCACAGCAAGAAGGTTTATTGGCAGAATTAGGTGTTGATTTGGATGAAAGAGGAAATGTAAAAGCTGCAGAAAAATCTTACAAAACCAATATACCAAAAGTGTTTACCGCTGGTGATATGCGTCGTGGCCAAAGTCTTGTAGTTTGGGCAATCAGTGAAGGAAGGGAATGTGCGAGAAAAGTAGACGAGTTTTTAAATGATGGTGTATCTATTCTTGAAAGTAAGGATGAGAACCTGCTTTTAGCGCTTTAATTTAGTCTTTTAGAATAATTATAGTATCCAGTCCCACAGGGACTGGATATTTTTTTGTCACTTATTTATATTATAAATTTATATAATGTGAATTATTCGATACGAATTTGTATTTTTTTATCAATTCTTCCACAAATTTAAACAATTAGAAATTCAGCGTTTAGCAATGATTTTGGGTTTTATAAGCAGTGACGATCTGAGGATCAATTATATAGATCAAAACTTTTTAAACAAGAACGTATATAAATAATATATTATAAAAAATTATATATTAACATTTGCGTTTTATTTGATCGTTTTAAGTTATTTTAGCTAAATATTATTAAATGTTCATTGTTTCTATTATTACTTTAACTAAAAACTAAAGCGATGCTTAAACTAACTTTAAAAAAGGTACTCCCATTTCTAATCCTGGCGGTTGTTTCTGTTATTGCCATTTTTATTAAACCTGATGCTCCTTTTGACGGTTCGAAAATTTACAGCGGGTCTGATATGGCCTGGATAATTGTGGCTACTGCTTTGGTGTTTATTATGACGCCTGGTCTGGCCTTTTTTTACGGTGGCATGGTGAACAGGAAAAACGTATTGTCTACCATGATTAAAAGTTTCGTGGCGGCTGGTATCGTAAGTATCCTTTGGTTGGTTTTTGGATTTAGCATGTCTTTCGGTCCGTCAATAAACGGCGTTATAGGAAATCCTGCAACATTTGCCTTCTTTAAAGGCGTTTTCTCTTCAGCACCATGGCCTGGTGGTCCAACCATTCCAATGCCATTGTTTGCATTGTTTCAATTAATGTTTGCAATCATTACTCCTGCCCTGGTAGTAGGTGCCGTTGCAGAACGTGTTCGCTTCACTGCTTACGTATTGTTTATTGTTCTTTTTTGTATTCTTATATATTTCCCTGTTGCGCATTGGGCATGGCATCCAGAAGGATTTCTTGCTAAAATGGGTGTGTTAGACTTTGCAGGTGGTACTGTGGTACACATCACTGCAGGTTGCGCTGCACTTGCTGGTGCTATCGTTCTTAAAAGAAGAAAATCGCATATCGAAAAACAGGAAATGCATCCTGCTAATGTGCCTTATGTATTGATCGGTACAGGCCTTCTTTGGTTTGGTTGGTTCGGTTTCAATGCAGGTTCTGCTTTAGCTTCAAATGACCTGGCTGTTTCTGCATTTGCTGCTACTAATACTGCTGCCGCTTCTGCAGGTCTTACCTGGATGTTCTTTGATGTTATGAGAGGCAAAAAACCTTCTGTACTTGGCTTTTGCATTGGTGCAGTTGTAGGTCTTGTTGCAATTACGCCTGGTTCTGGTTTTGTAGGCGCTGCAAATAGTGCGTTTATCGGTTTTATAGCTGCTATTATTTCTAATCTTGTTTGCACATGGAAAGCAAAAACTTCACTTGATGATACGTTAGACGTATTTCCTTGCCATGGTGTAGGCGGTATGGTTGGCATGTTGCTGACAGGTGTATTTGCGAATAAAGCTGTAAACTCAGTTGTAACAAACGAAGGTCTTTTCTACGGCGGCGGTTTATTTGGTCCTCAGTTTATAGGTATGGCAATTGTTGTTACTTATAGCTTTGTAGTTTCTTTCATCATATTCAAATTCATCAACTTTATATTGCCATTGCGTGTAAGTGTAGAAGAAGAAGAAATGGGTCTTGATGCATCTCAGCACGATGAAAAATATGTACAAGGTACATTGCTGGTAAAAAACAGTGACTAATAAAGTAAGTGAAGTTAGGTTACTAAGGTATTCTACTGGTACTTGAATTTGCCTGGAATACAAGTTTAATATCGCGATTTATTCATGCTTCATAAAAAAAGGTACGGTTACATGATACGCTTCTGACCAAGCTCATATAACCATACCTTTTATTTAACCTTAAAATCAACTGCAATGTTAAGAAAAATCTCTTTTTCGGCAATGGCATTGGTATGCCTTGCAAATGCCAATGCCCAGGACTCCACAAAAGCAGCAGAGCCTGCAAAAACAACCACTATTACAGGTTCTGTAGACGTTTACTACAGGTTTAATTTTGCCAATCGCAACAAAGGTTCACTTTCTACAAACAATGCAACCAGCTTTACCAATTCTCACAATTCATTCGAATTAGGTATGGCTTCTGTTAAGCTGGCTCATTCTTTCGGTAAAATCGGAGCTGTTGTAGACCTTGGTTTTGGTACCCGTGCCAAAGAGTTTTCGTACAATGAAACAGGTATTACTCAGTCTGTTAAGCAGGCATATTTAACCTTTGCTCCTTCCAGCAAAGTAACGTTTACAGCAGGTAAATTTGCAACCCATGTTGGATATGAACTGCTGGACCCTCAATTGAACAGGAACTATAGCATGAGCTATATGTTCTCTTACGGACCATTTTCTCATACAGGTTTGAAAATGGACGTAGCTACATCTTCTACTACCGGGTTTATGATTGGTATTGCAAACCCAACCGATTATATCTCTGCTCCGTTTGAAAATAAATTTTTATTGGCACAATTTCACGCAGGTACTGCCAATGGAAAATTTACCGGTTATCTTAACTACGTTGGTGGAAAAGATACTGCCAAAACTTCTCAGCGCCAGGTGGATTTGACCATCCTTACCAAAATCACTGATAAGTTTGGAATAGGTGCAAACGGTACTATGAAATGGGTTAAGCCAGATGGACTTGACAGGGAGCACTGGTCTGGAGCCGCACTTTACTTAAATGTAGACCCAACAGAAAAATTTGGTTTCACTATACGTGGAGAGAAATTCTGGGACAAGAAAAATGTTACCGGTTATTTTGGCACCAACTTGTATGAAGTTACAGCTACGCTCAATATCAAGCCAATGGCGGGTTTAATGATTATGCCTGAATTACGCCTTGATGGGGCTTCCGACCCTTACTTTGTAAAACATGATGGAACAGGAACTAAAAGCACTTTTACTGCCTTAGTTGCTGCTGTGTATAGCTTTTAATTAATTGCTATCATTCATTAAACTTTATATAATGGTGGCGGTTTGTTTTTATAACCGCCACCATTTACCTAATCTGGTTCTTGCTATAAATACCTTGCCTGTTTAAAAATGCCCTTCTTTAATACTACTACTGCTACTACTACATTTTAACCCTCTTATTGCTGCTGGGATATTTTATTAATTAACCTAAACTCCAGCGCATGTTTTTAAAAAACTTTATTACAGGCAGACGAAGCCAGTCGCTTCCAGGTACAACAAAGCTCACCAAAGCCGAAAAATGGCGAATGGCGGGCATTATCTTTTCAGGTAAGATCATCGGATTAGGCATTGTTTTATTAGCCATGGGCTTTTTGCCCTCCATCTTATTGGGTACACCGGCGCACGCACAGGGTGCTCCTGCGCCTTATACGCCGCATGAAACAGTTTTGATAAACACTGCCAATACCATATGGACCTTGGTGGCAGCGTTTTTGGTTTTTGGCATGCAGGCCGGCTTTGTAATGTTAGAAGCTGGATTTGCACGCAAACGCGAAACCGTTAACGTGCTAATGGAATGTATTTTTGACACCTGCCTTTGCGGTATTCTTTTCTGGGCAGTTGGTTATGCATTTATGTTTAGTTCAGGAAATGGTTTTATAGGAACGCACTGGTTCTTTTTACAAGGTGCTCCTGAAACTTATTTTGCTACAGGCATACCTATCCTTGCACACTGGATTTTTCAGTATGCATTTGCAGATACCTGCTCAACCATTGTATCTGGCGCTATGATTGGACGCACCAGTTTCCGTGGAGATATTCTTTATAGCATTGGTATTACGGGCTTCATTTATCCAATACTAGGCCATTGGTGCTGGGGCCCGGATGGGTTTCTTGCATTGATGGGAAGCACAGGTAATTTCCTTCCATCTCTTGGCAATTTCTTCCGCGACTTTGCTGGTTCTACAGTTGTTCATACTATTGGTGGCATAGCTTCACTCGCTGGTGCAATGGTTTTAGGGCCAAGACTGGGTCGTGTTTTTAAAAGAGATGGAGGTGGACCACCTGCTCCGCATAACCTTACACTTGGTGCTGTTGGTGCATTTATCTTATGGTTTGGATGGTACGGATTTAACCCCGGCAGTACACTTTCTGCTGTAGACATGCAGGGGATAGGCCGTGTTGCTACTAATACTACTTTGGCTGCTTGTTCGGGTGGTATGGCTGCTATGTACCTGGCGCTTTGGTTCGGTGATACAAAAGGCAAATTTGATGTTGGATTTACAGTAAACGGTTTGCTTGGAGGCTTGGTTGCTATCACATGTCCTTGCTATTGGGTTTCTCCATTAGGGGCTGTTTTACTGGGTGCAATAGCTGGTCTGGTTGTATACCTGGGAACACATTTACTGGAAAGACTTAGGATTGATGATCCAATCGGCGCTGTAGTTGTTCACGGTTTTTGTGGCATTTGGGGAACGATATCGTTAGGCTTTTTTGCCTGCGGACAATATGGTGCAACAGGACCAACTGGTGCGGATAATTCTGCACCGGTTGCAGGATTGTTTTATGGCGGTGGCGTAGGTGTGCTGAAAGCACAGTTTATTGGAAGCTTCATTATTACAGTGGCTACTTTTATAGTTGCATATGTACTAATGTGGGTTATCCAAAAATTGCCTTACCCATGGAAATTGCGTGTGGAAGCTGAAGGTGAGCTTGCTGGCCTGGATGTATTTGAACATGGCACAGAAGCTTATCCGGCTCAATAATTATAGTAATCATCGCATTGAATAAATCGAAAAAGGGCATCCATTAATGGATGCCCTTTTATATTTCCTTTTGTGAGGTTTGTCAGTTTATTTTTGAACTGAAACACGGCTTGAGCCTTTTGCAGCAAGCAGTATTACCAGGCCAATAATAAAAGCAACTGAGCCAATTACGGCTGCAGGGCTCATTGATGAGTCTACCTGGGCAGCGCCATCGCTATTAGCGTTTGCCAGAGCCGGAACTGCCATTGAAGCAAACATTGAAAATGTCAACAGGATTTTGGATGTACGAGATTTTAAAAACTTTTTCATTTTTGGTATTTTAAAAAAATAAAACAAATGATTGATAATCAATTTAACGATGCAATGTAAATACAAATTATAGCCTAGTGAACAAAAGGGCTTCATACCAACATGCATGCAAAAAAATAATAATATGATATTTTGCAGAGAACTGATTATTACTAAACGAAAGCAGTAAATTATAGGTGTTAAAGATTGAAGTATGCAATGTGTTTTTTGTGGAAATGGCCTTAATGACACATATTTATTTAGCAATTTTAGAAAATCGGCTTTTTTGTTAATGTTCAAAATGTGGATAAAATAATCCATCCTCTGCACAGAAGCTTAAAAACCTTAATAAAGTAGAAGATGAAAATAACTAAGCATAATTACATATTAATAAAAATTATATATGAATATTTTAATCAAGATTTGTAAAATATATGAGTGTTCGAACATAAAAACTCTTATTTTTGACTTGTTGAAATAAAATATGTCATATAATTATTTTTTTAACTATGACTTCATTCGACAAACAGCATAAATACAATTCAAGTGTATTTTCAAAGTTCCCTGGGCTTTTTCTATTTGTAATTGAAAAGGTATTTTCAGGGCATACAGGTTTTAAGAAGCTCGTTCCTGTAGCAGTTTCAGTTGAAATTAAGAGTGCTTTTAAGAACTCTTCAAAGATCTAGAAATTAAGATTTTCATATAGGCAAGCAATCGTTGAGGCTGTCCATTTCCATGGATGGCCCTTTTTTTTAATCCAGGCTATTTGTTTATAACTAATTTTTTAGTTGTATTTTCGATCCAGTAAAATTCATTTATGCTGAAAAATTATTGGAAGACGGCCTGGAGAAACCTTTTAAAAAATAAAGCATCAACCTTAATTAATGTATTTGGATTAACTCTCGGCATTGCCATTACAATGCTTATCTGCTTATGGATTTGCGATGAACTTTCTTATAATCATTATCACCAAAATCATAAAAGCCTGGGTAGGATATTATCGGTTGAAACTATCAATGGCAATGTTACGGCAGAACCTTTTTCATCAGTTCCCATTGCAAATGCATTGCGACAATCATTTCCTGGTGATTTTAAAAATATTTCATTGGTGCGTGACGACAACCAGGTTTTGCAGGCTGGTGAAAAAAGCATCAGTTTATATGGACTGTGGAGTGAAGATGATTTACCGCAAATGCTTTCTCTAAAAATGCTTCAAGGCAATCTTCTCGGGTTGAAAGACGCATCCTCGGTTTTGTTAAGCAAATCGGCTGCGGAGTCTTTATTTGGTAATGGAGATGTTTTAAATAAGTCGGTCTTACTAAGCAATAAAGCTGTAGTAAAAGTAGCTGGTGTTTATGAAAATATTCCTGAGCAATCAAGTTTTGATGGGATCGATTTTCTAATAGCCTGGACAAACCCTGGCAATATTGGACTTGAACGAACAGAAGACTGGATTGACCACCATTTTCAACTATATGTACAATTAAACGACAAGGTTGATTTTAACTCATTGTCTGCAAAGGTTAAAGATATTACCAAGCCGCATATAAAAGGCGGGTGGGAAGAAATTCAATTGCAGCCAATGGATAAATGGCTTTTGTATGATAAGTTCGAAAACGGCCAGATGGTAGCAGGCCGTATGCAGTTTGTAGTTCTCTTTGGTATTATAAGTGCTTTTGTTTTATTGCTGGCATGCATCAATTACATGAACCTTAGCACTGCCCGCAGCGAGAAAAGGGCCCGTGAAGTAGGCATAAGAAAAGCATTGGGATCGTTGCAAAAGCAATTAGTAATTCAATTTATGGGAGAATCTCTATTACTGACTTTTGCATCTACTCTAATTGCTTTGCTGGTTGCACAATTATTGATTCCACAGTTTAACGAACTTTCCGGTAAACATCTTTCTATTCCATATAGTGCCCCTGTGTTTTGGGCTCTTTTATTAGGCTTTGCTCTTTTTACTGGTTTAATTGCCGGGAGCTATCCATCTCTGTATCTTTCAGCATTTAAAGCATCTAAAGTATTAAAAGGAAGTTTTAAAACTGGCAGTAATGGGGCTTTTGCCCGCAGAGGATTAGTGGTGCTGCAGTTTACGGTGTCTATTACGCTTATCATCTGTACTGTTGTTGTGTTTAAACAAATTCAATATGCCAAAACAAGGCCCGTGGGCTATGGCAGGGAAAGATTGATGACAATTAATATGACAAGCCCTGAATTGAAAACCCATTTTGCGGCTTTGCGAAGTGATCTTATGCTAAGTGGCGCGGTGGAGAATGTGGCAGAATCTTCAAGCCCGTCTACAGAAGTACAGAACAGTATGATGGGGTATGATTGGGAAGGCCGCGATCCTCGTTCTGTACCTATTATCGGCACTTTGTTTATAGGCGAAGAATTTGGGAAAACAATTGGCTGGCATATGTTGGAAGGAAGGGATTTTTCAAAAGACTTTCCTGCGGACAGTGGAGCTTTTATTCTAAACGAAGCAGCAGTAAAGTACACAGGTCTAAAGAATCCAGTAGGAAAAAACATTCGCTGGCATGGCAGGGATAATCTTATAGTGGGCGTGGTGCAGGATATGGTAATGGAATCTCCCTACAAGCCTGTAGCGCCTGTTTTTTTTTGTTTGTCTCCCAATCCTCGGATACACGTAATTACAATCCGCATAAAAAAAGATATGCCGGTAAATGCAGCCTTGCCAGTGATTGCAGCAGTATTCAAAAAATATGATCCGGGCAATCCGTTTGAATACCGCTTTACTGATGATAGCTATAGTAGAAAATTTGTTGCTGAGGAGCAAATTGGCCGTATTGCATCTTTGTTTGCAGCCTTTGCTATTTTTATTTCATGTCTTGGCTTATTTGGACTGGCTTCTTTTGTTGCAGAACAACGTACAAAGGAAATTGGCGTAAGAAAAATATTGGGTGCTACGGTAATGAATATTTGGTTATTGCTGTCAAAAGAATTTGTAGCATTGGTAACATTGTCTATGCTAATAGCTGCTCCGCTGGCTTTTTGGGGAACGCATCAATGGCTGCAAAACTATAGCTATCGAACAAGCTTATCCTGGTGGATTTTTGCAGGCACAGGCATTATTGCATTATTGATTGCATTGCTTACCGTAAGTTACCAGGCCATTAAAGCAGCAATAGCAAACCCTGTAAAAAGCTTACGAAGCGAATAAAGAAATGTATAATGTCTGATATGAAGATGTCTGATGTGCTTGTGTGTAACAGACCCTCCATTGTTTGAAATTGTGTAAAACAGAAAGCCTTTTAAGGCAAAGAAATCAGAGATGATAAAATCAGACATCAGCAATAACTTCTAATTATTGCCTGGTTTCTTTTTTACCGGCGGCTTCTGATCATCTGTTTTCTTTTTGGCATCCTGCATATTTTTTTCAGATTGCTCCATCAGTTTTTTCTCATTTACATTGCCACCTTCATCCATAATGGTAGCATCTTGCGGAAACTCGCCATTATTCAATTTAAAGTTGAATACTTTATCTACATGCACCCATTGTCCGTTTTCCCAGCGGAAACCTTCAAAATCTCCGTCAGGGATATAGGTTTCTTTCCTGTTTGGTTCTTCCGATTCTGAAATAAGGTGATCATAAATGATCATGTCCATCTCTGGATTATAATTCAACAAAGCACGTGCTTCTTTTTTGTATTCTATATCAAACCGGTTTAAAACAGGTTTCACTTTGCTGGTATCGTCTTTAAAACTAATCACGGAACCTCCAAAAACAGGTTCTCCTGTTTGTGGATCAAAAGTTAATACTTCCATCCATTTCCGATTACTGCCTACAGAATAGTCATCAAAGCCCAGCAGTGTATAATATTTTTTACCGTTGAATTCTTTTTGAATGATTTTATAATAAATAGCGCCAATCCAATTTTTTCTTGTTCTTACAGAATCTACTGGTTTGGCGGTAAACATGGAAGCGTCAAATAAGGGAAACAATTTCAGGGAGCCATCGGGTGTTTTCATCTGAATAACACCTTTCTGATAAAACATGTAATCGTCTTTCTTTAGCTGCCAGGTGAAAATGCGAAAACTACTATCAGCAGGATATAGTTTTGAAATAGTAGTTAAAGAATCGAAACGATAAGAAAACGAGTTATTGGTTCTTAAAGCACGTACAAAAGTTTTTACAAACTGGCTGTCAGACAAAAAACGTTTACCGGCAGTTTCGGCATTTATCATACTGTCTGCATAAACCTGCAGTGAATCTTCTTTTTTTATCATTAATTTTTTGTCTGCAAGGCTCATCTTTTGGGCATGGGCAGAACTAAGGCAGGCCAACAAAAAAATGAAACAATAAAAAAAGGGCGATTTCTTCATACGTTATACTGCTAAATGGCAAAGTTACAATAAAGCTATTGCAAGCATTCAACGTATGTTGTGAAAATAAATTTTATTGCAAGGGCAGTGACAGCGCAAATTTTAACAGGTTGTTATAAGCCAAATCTATAGCAGGATGGGGGAGCTGCAAATCCGGCTGTGTAGTGAGCATAAACACCGTATGCATTCCCGCGTTGCGCCCAAATTCCATATCGCTGATATTATTACCCACCATAATTGATTTGCTAAAATCTATTTCTGCAAAATCTGATTTTGCTTTTAATGCCATGCCGGGGTGTGGCTTGCGTTCGGGGTGATTATTATCCAGCGAAGTTGCATAATAAATGGCATCAATGCGGCCACCTGCTTCTTCTGTTTCTTTTAGCATTTTATTGTGTATCTGCATCAGGTCCAATTCACTCATAAGGCCTTTGCCCACGCCGCGTTGGTTGGTTACTATGATAATGTTGCCAAATACCTGGTTAAAGATTTTTAAGGCTTCCAGCACGCCGTCATAAAACCTGAATTCTTCTGTGTTGAAAATATAACTGCCTACTTTATCGTGGTTAAGAACACCGTCTCTGTCTAAGAATAAAGTCCAGTTTTTATCTACGGCCTGTAAATTGAGCATTTGCTAAATATGGGGTTATTTTTTTAAAGGGAATGCAGTTTGTGCTTTTTCAAAATCTTCTGGTATGCCAATGTCTATAAAGAAACCTTTTTGTACAAACCCATACATTGGCACAGAAGAAAAATATTGTTCAAAATAATCCTTTTCAAAAGAGAATTTCTCAGGCATTGGCAAGAATTGAAACAAAGCTGTATTCAACAAATATATTCCGCCATTGATTAAGCCCTCAGCATAATATTTTTTCTCTTTAAAACTCTTGATGCGATCTTCTTTGTCGGTTTCCACAACGCCATAGCGATTGAAATCTGTCATTGGTTTTAACGCCAATGTGCAGGCAGCTTTTTTTTGCGAATGAAAGCTTGCCATAGCCTGAAGATTCACTTCAAAAAAAGTATCTCCATTTAATATCAATACATCTGTAGTCTCTGTTTTTGAAATGGCCAGCTTTATAGCACCACCTGTACCAAGGGGTTCTTCCTCTATAACTGCGGCATAAGAGAGTAAAGGATATGTTTCTTTTAGCCATGCAGTAATGGCTTCATGCTTGTAACCAAGTGAAAAAATAAACCTTTCAATTCCCTGCTTCTGAAAATATTCAATGATATAAGCTAGAAACGGTCTTCCATTTACCGGCGCCATACATTTAGGCAGATCTGGCAATACAGAACGCAAACGTGTACCCAGGCCGCCTGCAAGAATAATGGCTTCTTTTATTTGCATAAGCTGGTGAAATGATTAATGTGCGGCTGCGAAATAACGTTCCTCAGCCAACTGGCAAATAATATGTCCAATTAAAATATGGCTTTCCTGTATGCGAGGTGTGTTTTTAGAGGGCACTGCAAAAAGATAATCACTTAATTCTTTCATTTTGCCACCGCCTTCGCCGGTAAAGCCTGCAGTGATAACGCCTTTTTCTCTTGCTACTTCAAATGCTTTTACAATATTGGCAGAGTTGCCTGAAGTAGAAAGCCCGATCAATACATCTCCTTTGTGAGCAAGGCCTTTTACAAGGCGTGCATAGATTACATCGTAACTATAATCGTTGGCTACTGCAGTAAGATAAGAAGTGTTGCAATGCAATGCTTCTGCAGGCAGGGCATCTCTGTCAAGATAAAAACGGCCACTAAATTCTGCTGCCAGGTGTTGCGCATCTGCTGCACTGCCACCATTACCACAGAAATAAACACGGCCACCTTTTTTTAAAGAATTCACAGTTTCATTTGCCAGCTTGTCTATGTTTTGCAGCATCTGTTCGTCGGCAAGAATCTTATTCTTCACAGCTACAGATTCCTCAATTATTTTTTTGATGTGGTTCATAGTATTTTGAATGAGGTGCAAATATACAGGTTGTGATTTTAACCACGTTTAACCACGGATGGCTGGAAGAATGCTAGGGTTTCACGGAGTTATAAAATCAAAATTTAAAAGTAAAAATTCAAAAGATTTATAGACCCCTGTGAAAACTTTGTGCCTTAAGCGCCTCTATGGCTATAGTATTTAGACAGTCCAGGTAGTTAATCCATGGTCTGTAAAACGATATTGCTGGCAATAACCGCCAAATTGTTTTAGTGCATCCTGCACTTTGTATTTGCTTATTTCGGGGCAATAAAAAATCATAAAGCCGCCGCCACCAGCACCAGAGATTTTACCGCCGGTTGCGCCTGCTTTTTTAGCGCATTCATAAATTTCTTCCATCAGGCTATTGCTGATGCCATCTGCCATTTGCCTTTTTTGCTGGAAGCCAAAGTCAAGAATTTCACCAATCTCATGCAAGCGGCCTTTTAACAATGCTTCTTTCATCATTTGTGCCTGCTGTTTTAAATGGTGCATGGCCTCTATTGATTTGGATTGCTTATTAACAACATTGCTGCTTTGTTTTTCTATGATTTTTGCACTTTCCCTGGTAGTGGATGTGTAATACAGCAATAAATTATTCTCCAGTTCAAACAGGTATTGTTGTTTAATGCGCAAAGGGTTTACAATAACTTTATCACCTTCGTAAAACTCCATGTAGTTTACACCACCAAATGTGGCAGCATATTGGTCTTGTTTGCCACCAGCCATTTTCAGATCACTTCTTTCAATATTGTAAGCAAGATGAGCCATATCGTACTCGCCCAATGGCAAGCGAAACATTTCTGCAAAAGCGCCAATGATAGCTACTACCAATGTAGAAGATGTGCCCAAACCGCTACCTGCAGGGGCGTCTACAAATGTGCTTAAGCGAAACCCTGTCATCGGCATGCCATAGTCCCTGCGAATGCTATTGTAAACACCTTTTAATAGATCTAGTTTGCCATCTATGGGTAATTGTTCAGCCCATTCATACCTGACTTCTTCTTTTCTGTCCAGTGCCTGCAGGATAATTACATTTTCCTGCAGTGGTTCTATGTTTGCATATGCATATAAGCTAACAGTGGCATTCAGGATGGCACCACCATAAAGATCGCTATAAGGGCTAACATCTGTACCACCACCGGCCAGGCCTATGCGCAGAGGAGCTTTGCTTCTATAAATCATATTTTTTGAGTTGCAAAAGCTGCAAGCTATTAGCTACAAGCTTCTAGCTATTAGCGAGTTTAATAATTTGGTCTGTCAGAACTTTCCAGGAATATTTCTTTTTCTCTTCGCGAAGTTGGGGTAAAAAATAATTCTCGCCTAATTGAAAGTAATGTTCAATAGCAGCAGCCAGGGATGCTGCAGTTGGCTCGGCTACCAATCCCACTTTTTCATGCGGCACATAATCTGGTAAAGCACCAACATTGGTAACAATCATTGGCACTTCAAAATGATAGGCGAGGGGGGTAACACCACTTTGCGTAGCATTGCGATAAGGTTGTATTACCACATCTGCAGCGCAGAAATAGTTTTTTACCTCGCTATCAGGAATAAAGCCCGTTTTTAAGAGCAGCATTTCCCTGATGCCCAATGCATCTATTTGATCCTGGTAGATTTTTTCATCTTCATAAAACTCTCCGCCAACCAATAAAAGAGGAATTTGGAATTTGGAATTAGGATTTTGTTTTTTCAGCAAACTCAATGCTTCAAATAAAATATCAAGCCCCTTGTATTTTCTTATAAAGCCGAAAAAAAGCATTAAAGGTGTTTGCGGATCAATGCCTAATTTTTTCCTGGCTTCCTGTTTTGAAATAGCTGTACCAAAGCTATCATACAAAGGATGCGCCACTTGTATAGCAGGTTTATTTTGTTCAAATGACCGCAGATCTTTCATCACTTTATCACTCATGGTAACAAACGCATCGCAAGCTTGCAAAAAATAGCGGGTGAATGATTTATCGCCGGGCCTTTTTTCATGCGGCACCACATTGTCTGTTATAGCTACAACTTTTGTGTGCTTATTCTTTTTTGCTCTTTTTAAAATGGTGCCTAGTGCAGGCCCCATTAGTGGAAGCCAGTATCGCACCACTATTAAATCTGGTTTCAGTTTTCTTAATTCATTACCGGTTTTTACCCAGTTAAAAGGATTTACCGCGTTTACTTTTCGTAAAATTTTTAAATGGGCTGGTGCTGGTTCATTGCTGTATTGAGATTTGCCGGGAAAAAGAAAAGATGGGTATTGCAAAGAGAAATTATAAATAGTAACATCATAACCCTGATCCTGGAATTCAGTAGCAAGCCTTTCATTAAAGGTAGTGATACCGCCACCCCGATAAGGATGCGCTGTGCCGAGTATGATAATTCGTTTTATGGATGATGTTGCTGTCAATGTACAAGTGTAGTACTATTAAAATGTGTATGTGAATATGAAAATGTGAAAAATATGAAAATGTGGAAATGCCATATTTTCGAATTCATAGAAATATTTAAGCCGTTAGTTTGTGATAGTGATTTTCTTTCATTTCCACATTTCCCACATTCATCACATTTCCACATTCATTAAAGTCCTGCTTTCTCTTCTATCAAATAAAAATTGCGGTTGGGGGAATTTCTTGAAATCATTTCTCCTATGAAACCAGCAAGAAACAATTGCGAGCCTATAATCATTGCTGTAAGTACAATATAAAAAGGAGGACGATTGCTCAATCCTATTTCTGGGTGCATCAGGCGTGCAATGACAAGGTATATCAATATTACAAATGCCAATCCAAAACAGATACTGCCCCAGCGGCCAAAAAAGTGCATGGGCCTTTTGCCATACTTGCCTACAAACATGATAGAAGCAGAATCCAACGGGCCATTGATAAAGCGACTCAACCCAAACTTAGTGGTTCCGTATTTGCGTGCACGATGTTCTACCACTTTCTCACCAATTTTCTTATAGCCAGCCCATTTGGCCAGCACCGGTATGTAACGGTGCATATCGCCATATACTTCAATGCTCTTTACCACATTTTTTCGATAAGCTTTTAGCCCGCAATTAAAATCGTGCAGGTATATGCCAGACATCCACCTCGTCATGCCATTGTAAAACTTGGAAGGAATGTTTTTGGTGAGCGTATTATCGTGCCTTATTTTTTTCCAACCGCTTACAAGATCATATTTATCCTCCAATACCATGCGTCTTAGTTCGGGTATTTCATCGGGAGAGTCTTGCATGTCTGCATCCATTGTAATCACCACATCGCCTTGCGCCGCTCTGAAACCTTCATTTAATCCTGCCGACTTGCCATAATTGCGCTGGAATTTTATTCCTTTTATGTTGGCATTGGTGGCACGCAATTGCTGGATGATTTGCCATGAGTTATCTGTGCTTCCATCATCCACAAAAATGATTTCATAGGTATATTGATGCTCATTCATAACGCGTTCTATCCATGCCGTTAGTTCCGGCAAAGATTCTGCTTCATCAATAAGCGGTATTACAATAGAAAGATCCATCAGGTTTATTCTTTAAAATATTGAAATTACTAATTCTTTTTCGTTGCAAATGCAGTTAGCACAGCGCCTAAAAGGCCGGGTATCATTGTTGCAAAGATGGACAATGACACATACAATATCCACCTGTTTTTTGCAGCAGCATTGGCCATCTGCACAGCTTCATTGTGCAAGTAACTGCCTTGTTCTTCGATGGCTTTTACGGCTGCTTCCATTTCTGCGGCTCCGGGCGGGGGATAAATGAATTTAATGCTGATGAATGTATACGCAGCCATTATAAATGCTACCACTACAGCAGTTCTGAAACCATGCGCAAATATTTCGCCAAATGCCAGCCGACCACCTGATTGTTTAACAAAGAGTATACAAGAAACTATAACGCCTAAAAATACAATCGGCAGCCAGGGTGTATAATGTATCCTGTCTGGTATATTATAATTGTATTTCTTCT
The DNA here is from genome assembly GCA_047602295.1 of Chitinophagaceae bacterium. Classification (GTDB taxonomy): domain Bacteria; phylum Bacteroidota; class Bacteroidia; order Chitinophagales; family Chitinophagaceae; genus JACMLD01. The sequence continues at coordinate 3,063,797 of JASGHP010000001.1, forward strand.
GAAAGAAAACATCCAGTACGATAAGTATGCATGCAATGATAAAACCTTTGAGAACCCTGGAAGTTATTTTTGTTTCCATATTACCTGTTATTCAGCACCATATTTCCTTTGTGAACGATGCCGGTTACTTTACCGGTAAGCGTAGCGCCAATAAAAGGCGTGTTGTGCGATTTTGATTTAATGTCTTCCTTGCTAACAACAAATTTCTCTGCAGGTTGAAACAGTGTAAGATTAGCAATAGCACCTTCTTTTATGACGGGTTGTTCCAATCCAAAAATGCGGCGTGGGTTGGTGCTTAGCAACTCCAGCCATCTTTCTTCGCTTATTTCAGGCATTACTGTTTTAAGCACGGCATAACTTGTTTGCAAGCCAAGCATACCACTCTTAGCATATTCAAACTCGCAGATTTTATTATCCCAGTCCTGCGGCATATGATGACTGGCAATGCAATCCACCGTGCCATCTGCAACTGCTTTACGAAGCGCCATCATATCTTCTCTTGTACGCAATGGCGGATTCACTTTAAGGTTGGTATCGTAACTGTATAAGTCTTCGTCGCAGAAAGCCAGGTGATATGGAGTAACCGAGCAAGTAACCATCAAACCACTGTCTTTCGCTCTTTTTATATACTCTAAAGATTTAGGCGAACTAATGCCGGTAAAATGCAGTTTCGAATCTGCATAGCGTGCCAGTTTAATATCCCGGGCCACAATCAGTTCTTCTGCCATCATTGGTTTGCCCGGAAGCCCTAAGCGGGTTGATACCAAACCTTCGTTGATCAAACCATGCGGGGCAATGCTTTTATCATCCGGCACCTGCACAATTACACCTTCAAAAGATTTTATGTATTGCAATGCTTTTAATAATATACCTGCCGATTGCAACGGATTTAACCCATCACTAAAAGCAAGGGCACCGCTTTTGTTCATGTCATACATCTCGGCCAGTTCTTTCCCTTCTGCATTGCGGGTAATAGCCCCCAGCGGAATAATTTGCACGGGTAAAGATTTCGATTGCTGTACGATGTATTCTACCTGCGCTTTTGCATCAATCACTGGTTTTGTATTGGGCACAACCATCACCGTGGTATATCCGCCAGACGCAGCAGCAGCAGCACCTGTTTGCAGTGTTTCTTTATATTCGTAACCGGGGTCACAAAAATTGGCAAAAACATCCGCCCATCCCGGAGATACATTCAATCCTTCCAGGAACAATACATGGTCTGCGCTATCCCGGATATCATCCGAAATGGCGGTAATAGTACCGTTATCAATAAAAATATCTTTACGGGAGCGGTGGTGCGGCGATTGTGGGTCTGTAATGAAAACCTGTTTTAATAGAAACTTCATTGTAAATGAGTTGTGCGAAGATAATGGTTGTTTTTGAATTTCAATATTCAAAAGAAACGCTTACATTTGCAGCCCCAATTAGTTGACTGGTTGATTGGTAATTAGCTGGTCAACACTAATAGTTCGGGACGTAGCGCAGCCCGGTAGCGCACTTGCATGGGGTGCAAGGGGTCGCTAGTTCGAATCTAGTCGTCCCGACTGTCAAGCTTCAGTGAAAACTGGGGCTTTTTTTATGCATTCTATTATCGTTAAAGGGAAATGAAGTGCAGCCCGGTAACGCATCCCGCTTAAGACACAAGCTGCTGGCATAACTAATAAGTTCTTATCGCAATAATCAAATTAAAAGGCACCTTGTAGAAACAAGGTGCCCCACTAAAACTATATGCTTAACTGAGAAAATACAAGTGGCTATTTCAAAAACTTCACTTTGCTGTCAATATTTTGTGCGGTTTTAATGCCCTGCTTGGTGCCTTCTTCCACAGCGTGGCGGGTATGGATGCCGCCGTATACACGTGAGATGGCAATGGCATTGGCAAATTCCATGAAAGACTTATAGGTATAGCTGCCCATGTCTTCCGATCCATTTCCCAAATCAACCATCTGGCCTTTATAGGTGCTGTTAGTGAAACCAACATTATCGCCAAACACACTGGTGAGCGACTGCGCAAAGGCGCCACTGAATGTGGCATGATTGGCCGGGAAATCGGGGTGGGCTGGTGTGGCAATAAAAGGTTTCCACCAGGTGGCAGGGTCTGTAGATGGGGCTATCACCCGGCGAATAAACTGGAACGGCCTTTCCTGCATGTACTGGAATTTAAATTTCATGGAACCAATGGTGGCGTCAAAAAGACTCATGCCTGTTTTGGCATACGCAAACGCGGAAACGTCGAGTGAAGGCTTAAGTTGTTCCAATACTTGTTTGAATACCGGGATATAGCTGGCTCCACTGGGATAACCATTCACCGCAGGGTCATCATAATATTTTGCCAGGCGCTTTTGATCGTAGGTGAGTGTTTTGGAGAGATCGTATATTTCTTTAAAGTCCTTGTAGTAGGACGTAGTTACATCCGTTGCATTATAAGCATAAGGTGTGGAATTTACATTGTCAATACTGCCAGCCACCATGGTGCGGGTTTCTCCCCAATAAGCAAGACCACCTGCAATACTGGGGTTATTATTTTCCGGCCACCATTTTCCGGGGCTGTTGTCCGTCAATACCAGCGCTGCCTTTGTAGACCAGGGATGATCAGTAGCAGACCAGTCGAAGATTTTGTCCGCCACAGCTTTTCCAAAAGCTTTTGATCGGTTAAAAATGGTGGTATCATTTATCTGTGCCTGGTAAACAGTATTCAGAGAGTCTTCCAGTTTTTGCACCGCAGCAGTGGTGGCAGTAGCAAAAGTGAAAAGCTTTCGGGTTATTTCGGCTAGTGCAGCATTGGCACTGGTTGGCCAGTGATAAGTTTTGCCCGCCTCCGTTTGGGGCATTTGCGGCATCTCGTTTAATTGACCATACAGGCTTTTATAAGTTGGCATGCCGGGTACCACTGCCTCGTAAAGTGTTACACCGCTATAAGCCATGTATCGGCCGGCATTTACACCATAGGAAGTAGAAGGGGAATACAACAACGACGCTTGTACACCAAGCCATTTAGTTACCACATCTGCAGAGTAATTTTTTGTCTGTTGCGTTGAACCATTATCGGTTGTGTTATCATCTTTGTGGCAGGATTGTGTCAACAGGCAGGTAAAGGCAACTAATAATATTGCTAATAGTATTACGTAAAAAGGTTTTCTTTTCATTGCTCTTGATTTTAGCAGCAAAATAGTTCCCGGGCATTGCCTTAAAAATTCTAATCGCTGAAGTGGTTTGTTTCGGCGACACAAAACCAATCATCTGCATGGATGGTTTTCCAGACCCAAAAAATGCAGTTCGTCTGCAATTAAGGTTGTTTGTCTTTTTTTGGTTTGCATTCAACCCATAGCCCCCGGTAATTGCTTACATTAGGGTACACAAGCTTTCTTTCATGACTACTAACCCAACAAATGCGTTTATCTTTTCTCCCAGGTATGGCCTTGTAAGGCATATGGCTTTTTGGTTGTTATGGGTTTTTGGCTGGACGTTCTTTTTAACGCTCCTTTGGCCGGGCTTCATCAATCATTTTATCCGTATTGTGCTTTGGGTGCCGGTATTTATGGCCTTTAGTTATCCTATTTCTTTTTTCGCCATTCCGCAACTGTTGTTAAAGGGCAGGTATGGGGCATTCATGGTGGCACTGGTGGTTTTGTTATGCGCCGGATGGTTTCTCAGTGGCTGGTATCTCCGGCATATATCTGGTCCTGCGCTGGATCACTTAAAAATTGCTTACGGCGATGATTATACCTGGCAATGCTTTTTGTGTGTTATTACTACCGGCGCCTGTTTCTGTTCTTTATCGCTGGGCAAACAATGGCTGCTGAAGCAAACAGAATTGCTAAGGGCACAACAGGAAAAAATGACGGCTGAATTGCAATTGCTGAAAGCACAGATCCATCCGCATTTCTTATTTAATACCCTCAATAACATTTATTCTTTTTCTCTCGACCATTCACCCAAAACCCCGGGGTTGATTTTAAAACTTTCTTCCCTGCTTAGTTACATGCTGTACGATTGCAAGGCCGAACAGGTAAGACTGGAAAAAGAAGTGGCCATCATGAAAGATTATATGGGCCTGGAAAAAGAACGCTATGGAGATACCATAGAAATATCCTGGACGGTGGAAGGCAATATCAGGGATCATTTCATATCACCATTACTGATGCTTCCTTTTTTGGAAAATGGTTTTAAGCACGGTGCCTCAGAGCAGATTGAGAAACCCTGGATGGCCGTAGATATATCAGTAGCGGAGAATATCTTAAAATTTAAAATCACCAATAGTAAGAATGAATATACACAGTGGTCTAACAACGGTATTGGCATCAACAACGTAAAGAAAAGACTTGAACTGCTGCACCCTGGCAAACATGAATTGAAAATAAATGATGAGGGCGATTTTTTTGTTGTATCATTAATGCTGAAGCTGAGCGGCAGCACGCCGGGGCATATCCACTTGCTGCAGCCTTCTTTGTTAAATCCACAAACAATCCCTGCATGAAACTTCGCTGCCTGCTGATAGATGATGAACCGCCGGCTTTGCAACTGATGGCGAAATACATTGCTTCAATTGACGAAATGGAAATTGTGGGCCAATGCAGAAATGCCATTGAAGCACTGGGTGTATTACGACACAAAACGGTAGATGTTATCTTCCTCGATATAAAAATGCCCCGCATACTGGGCACCGATTTTTTAAAAAACCTTTCTAATCCGCCCAAGGTCATTTTTGTTACTGCCTACCGCGAATATGCATTGGATGGTTTTGATTTGGATGCCGTTGACTACCTGGTAAAGCCGGTTTCCTTTGAACGTTTCTTTAAAGCCATCACCAAATTAAACCAACAGATGGGCCGGACAATTACGGTTACCAATACCCGTGAGTTGCCCGACCCCGCTGCTTTCATTTACCTGAAAATAGACAGGGATATGAAAAAGGTTTTTGTTGCAGATATAGAATACATCGAAAGCTGGAAAGACTATGTAAAAATATTTCTCTCTGGTGGCAGGCATTTGCTGGTAAAACGCCCCATCAGTGTTATTGAAAATATTTTATCAGACCACAAGTTTATCCGCGTACACCGTTCCTACATTGTTTCTTTGGAAAAAATCTCCGGCTATAATGCCATTGCGCTGCAAATAGGTGCTGCTGAAATTCCATTGGGGCGACTGTATAAACAATCAGTCATAGAAAGGTTGCAAAGTAAAAACCAGGCATAAGATCCATTGCTTAATCACCCTGTTTCACCTGCATTACATAAGCCGGTAAAAGACCGTGTGCAGCTTTGTGTGTCTGAATGATTGCGCTTGAATCTGGTGCCTGCGATAAACACATCACTACGCCTTCTTTTTCATTTACCCAGTAATTAATAAAGTGCACGCCGTATTGTTTTTCAACCGCCAAATCTTTTTGGTGAGCACCTGCTACCGCCTGCGCCGTTACCTTACCGCTGCCCAGTTCATGCACATCAAGAAAGAGCCCGTTATTGCCCTGTATAGCAGCAGCCATACCATCAGTAACCTGGTAAATATGATCTGGCAGCAATCCATGCGCCTCTGCATGTGTTTTTGTAATACCACTGGTATCCATGGCAGTAGAAAGACAATAAACATCGCCCTTGGCTTCATCTACCCAGTACTTTAAAAATTGAACATTGTATTTTTTTTCTGTAGCAAGGTCTTTCAGGTGGGCTTTGGCCACCGCTTCATAAGTTACTTTGCCAGCGCCTAAATGATGTACATCTATATACATATTTTGTGCATAGCTGTAAAAAGAAAACATACAAAAACCGCATAAAAGGGTAAGTGCAATAAAAGATTTCATGTTCATTGTTTTTTTAAGTGATGAATTGTTTGGATAGTGCAAAGCAAGCTTGTTCCTAACTTTGGCATATAAGGCGGTTTCCCTATTTTTAGCATACACACTCCTCATTTTATAATCAACTGCTATGGAGCTGATAGAACGATCTGCATTTATAAGCGAACTGGAAAAGCAATTTTCCGGGGTAAAGCAGCAGGAGGGGCATTGTGTTTTTGTAAGCGGAGAAGCAGGCATCGGCAAGACTTCGCTGGTGAAGGCATTTGTACAGGCAATAAGGCCACACTATAAAACGTATACCGGCACCTGCGATGCGTTGTTTACACCACGGCCGCTTTCACCCTTATTAGATGTATTGCAACAGTTGCAAAGTGATCTTTGGAAGAATGCAGGTAATATAGAAGACCGTACACTCTTCTTTGCCAGTTGCTTTGGCGAAATGGCCGCCCAGCAAAAAGCTTTTGTCATAGTATTTGAAGACATTCATTGGGCCGACGAAGCAACGCTGGATTTTATCAAGTTTTTTGCACGCCGCATTGCCCAGCTTCCCTGTCTTTTTATATTAACTTACCGCGACAATGAAATTGATGCGCAACATCCCCTGCGCAATACCATGGGCCAGCTTTCGCCAGATAGTTTTACGCGTATACAATTGCCTCCTTTATCTGTACAGGCAGTAGAAAAACTGGCAAATGAAAAAGGATACAATGCAACTGATATCTATAAAATATCGGGGGGAAATCCGTTTTATGTAAATGAAATATTGGCCAGCTACAGCAGTGGTGTGCCCGATAATATCAAAGATTCCATACTAAGTGTATACAACCGGCAATCTGAAGCAACCAAATATGTGTGGCAGCTATTGTCTGTTGCACCGGCTGGTTTCGAGATGCAATACCTGGAACAAATTGATCCTGCATTGGCAATGGCTGCTGCCCATTCTCTTGAATCTGGCATTCTTGTATTAAAAGAGGCACTGCTCTGGTTTAAACACGAGCTCTACCGCATCACCATAGAAACTTCGCTGTCGCCTTTTGTAAGGGTGGCTTTGAATAAAAAAATTATTGACCAGTTTAGCAAAGACCTGGAAGCAACAGGTGCCATTGAACGGATTATCCACCATGCAAAAAATGCGAATGCTTACGACCAGGTGCTGCACTATGCACCACTGGCGGCAAAAAAAGCAGCAGCAGTGGGCGCACATATTCAAGCATGCCGTTTGTATCTAACTGCCATAGAATATTACCAGGGCAATGATAAAACCTTGCTGGTGCAGCTTTATGAGGCCTACGCTTATGAATGCTATCTTACCAACCAGGTTAAAAATGCCATTATTTATACCGGCAAAGCGCTTGCCTGCTGGAAAGAAATTGGCGATACGGAAAAGACAGGCAACAGTCTTCGTTTTTTATCGCGGCTTTGGTGGTACGATGGCAACCGCGCCAATGCGGAAGCGTACGCGGCAGAAGCCATTGCTGTATTAGCACCTCAACCGCCGTCTGCTGCACAGGCCATGGCTTATAGCAATATGGCCCAGCTAAAAATGTTGTCGGATGAAATGGAACCCTGTATTGAATGGGGCGAAAAAGCAATTGCCATTGCCACCACGCTGGGCTACCAGGAAGTATTATCGCATGCATTAAACAATGTGGGTACGGTAAAAATGCGTGTGGCAGATTTGCGCACTGCCGGTAAAGCACAGTTGCAGCAAAGCCTTGCCATTGCTTTAGAGAATGGTTACCACGAACATGCGGCCCGTGCCTATACCAACCTTGGCAGTACGGCAATGCAAATAAAAGATTATGTTTTTGCGGCGAAAATTCTGGCAGAAGGCATTGATTATTGCGAGAAACTTGACCTGGATGCCTGGCAACAGTACATGTTGTTTTGCAAGGCAAAAACAACACTGGAGACCGGTGACTGGAAAACTGCGGAACTGCTGGCCACTAATTTATTGCAGGAGACAAAGCAGGCCGGCATTGTTAAGATGGGAGCACTGGCGGTGCTCTCCACCATAAAAATACGCAAAGGCGATGACGATGCGTTGGCGGTTTTACAGCAGGCAAAAACAATTGCCGTGGTAGCGATGGAACTTCAGCGGATACTGCCGGTTTTTGTTGCTGCGCTGGAGTATGAATGGCTAACAGGGGAGGCCCAGCTTACGGCCGATGAAATTGAACAGACCCTGCGGTTAATAGAACAGCGCAAGGCCGCATCTTTAACGGAGTATGCGGAGTTTATTTATTGGGTGGGCAAAACGGGGAAACAAACAAGCCTGCCTGCGCAAATACATGAAGCTTTTGATACCAGGACGTCTGTTAAACTGCAAATGGCAGCAGCTTACTGGAAAAATATACACAGCCCTTACCAGCAGGGCTTGGTTTTATTTGAAGGAAACGAAGACAATAAAAGAACAGCGCTTTGTCTTATGCAAGAGCTGGGCGCCACCGCTGTCTATGAAAAAATGAAAGGGGAGATGCGGGGTGCCGGCATCAAAAATATTCCGCGTGGCAGCCGCAAATCTACCCTTGAAAACCCCAAAGGATTAACTGACCGCGAGCTGGACGTGCTGCAACTATTAAAAGAGAACCTGCAGAACAAAGAAATTGCCGGCAAACTTTTTATCTCTGCCAAAACGGTAGACCATCATATCTCCTCCCTGTTATTTAAGCTGGATGTAAACACCCGGGCCCGCGCCGTGCAGGAAGCCCTGCGCTTAGGAATTATAAAATAGGGAATGCTTTCTTCTTAAATAGGGAATACCCCTGTAATGCTTCCGGGGTAATGGCTGCATTTTTACAATACATTATTCAATTGTAAAAAATAATTATCATGAAAAAGTTTGTTATCGAAAGAAGCCTGCCCGGCGCCGGCAATTTATCTGAAGAAGAATTACAATCTATTGCTGCCACCTCCTGCAGCGTGGTAAACCAGCTTAGCAAACCCTATCACTGGATACAATCCTTTGTAACCGACGATAAAATCTTTTGTATCCATATTGCAGAAAGCGAAGAAGCCGTTCGTGAACATTCCAGGTTAGGCGGTTTCCCAATTAATACCATCTCTGAAGTAAGAACGGTAATTGATCCGCAAACGGCAAACAAATAGCAGGGCAATGTGCTTATACAACAAATTGTAAACACTTTCAACGGCGGCATGTTTTTACAACCTGCAAATCGTTTTTACAGTTTTGCAACGCTTCCTCATTATAGCCGCTTGTTGTAGCTGTTCATGAGGCAGCAGGCACATTCAGTGTTCCGGTTAATCAATACATGATGAAATATAAAAAGCCCCTGTTGTTAGCAGGGGCTTTTTATAGTATTGTAAATAGGTAACCTGTAAGATCTGCAATTGCAGTGGCAACTTATTTAATCTTAAAAGACGAAAAGAAAGCCTTCGCATTGGGATTGTCAGATTTATCTGTAGCCGCGATGGTTGCTACAGCATACATTTTGCTTTTAGCAATACAGGCCAGCATGCGTATGCGTTTAGTATCGTTTGAGTAATCAATAATAACCTCTTTTCCATAATTGCCATCAACTAAAACATCTTTGGTTGAGATCAGCTTTCCATTTACTCCTTTTACTGAACTGCTGATGGTGCCTTCAAAGAAGCCTTCTGCTACTTTTTTTGTGGGATGCTGTAACTCCTCCATTGGATATTCAGTCTTCACCAATTGATATATTTTGTTATCATCTGCTGACCCAGCCTCGTTTTTAAGTACGTGCACGAAAATAGTAAGTTTACCAAGCTGAGTTTCTTTTACAATTGTATCTGTTTTGGGTTTTGCCGGAAATTGCAGGGAGCAGTCATTGTCTTCGTAAGTATAAGAATCACTCAGGGAACGAAAACTTGTGAGCACAAAAAGCGAAAGAAAACAATAACATACAGCAGATTTAATTTTCATTGTAATGGTTTAAGGTATGCGAATATATTGCTTCTATGAAAAAGCAAAAAGCCCCCTGTTGTTACAAGGGGCTTTTTTATAGCATTGCCAATACTTAACCGGTATACTTAATAGTTAACACCTCGCTACGCTGGCCCACTTCTTTATTGGCCAGTATAGGCATAACGTAATACTCCCGAATCTCCGGCACAGTAGGGTTGGCCAATGGCCGCGTGTCTATATACGGGCTTTGCGTGGCAATACCCAGCAATACCCAATTGGTTTCGCCATGCAGCCTTGTGTACACGTTCATAGCTTCTGCACCATGCTTTTGAAAGCTAAGGTGAATAGTGCCACCGGTTTGCTTGCCGGTAAGCTTTGGCTGGTAATTGGTAAGGTCTGCAATTGCAGTAGTGCTTATAATCTGCAATAAATGCGCATCCGCTTCTGTAAGCAGGGGATTAGTGCGCAAACGCTTGATGTAATCGCGGATAGCAGGGCCTGCTTGTTTCATGATGTCATTTGCAACAGCAGTAAGGCGCTGCAATGCCTGGTGAGCAGTTTCCCAATCGTTGAGAGCGGTAATCAACTGCTGCAGGTTTTCCTGCAGTTTGGCTACATCGGCAGCAGGTTCATTAATGCGGGCGGCAATGGCGCTTATCTGGGCAAGCAGGTTTTCTGCCCAGGGTTTTAATTGGGCCTTTGAATATGGATAGAAATACATAAGGTTGTGTATTAATTGAATGGTTCATAAAATATCGTTTGCTTGCCGGTGCAGGTTTTTATCATTCATATTGAATAAAACCACCGGCATTATTTGTACTGAAAAAGTTGTAGCGATGCAGGAGCACAGCAAACCGGTATCAGCTATTAACCCAATGGATAATCAACTAACAGGCGCTGGCGCATTCCTGGCTATGCCAATAATTATGGCGGCCGGGAATGACGGAGGGCTTTTCTATTATAAACAAGCAGTGAATAACATTTGAGGGAAGAGCTGATTATAAAATGCTGTAGCACAATTACAATAGCTGCACACTGTGCCGAAATAAAAGCAATCAACAGCAGCAAAACCGATTCCTTTAGCAGGAATTCAGGCAGCTTTATGGCCTCCGAAAGCCGCCTTTGTAGCCCCAAAGGGCACCTTAACAACTGTAAAGCCTGCCTTAACAACTGTAACGGCAGCCTTTGTAACTGTAAAGGCCGCCTTTGCAACTGTAATGGCCACCTTCGGAACTGTAATGGTCGCCTTCGGAACTGTAATGGTCGCCTTCGGAACTGTAATGGTCCCCTTTGCAACTGCAATGGTCGCCTTTGCAACTGTAATGATTGCTTTCGGAGCTCCGAAAGCAACCTTTGGGGAATAGAAAGATGGTTAAAAAAATGTAAAGACTGCAACAACTGGCCACGCAGCAGGTACTCGGGCTGTTTATTTGAAAAAGATAAAAAACTAGGTAATTGCGTATTGTTTTTCATGACATTTTGAATACCATACAAAAAAACAATGGCGCATTTTCTCCTGCAATTGTGGAATACTACTAATTTTATTTAAGGTAGGGGGTATTTGCGTAGAGGATGGTGTGGGAGAGGATATGTAGGGCGTAGTTGTAAGTTGGTATAGAATTCTTAAAAAAGAATAATTATAGGATCTTGTAATATAAAATTAAAACACAGAGTTTAAAATATAAGCTTTAAATCCCTGTATTACTATATCAAAACAAATTTTGGGTTTTTTAATAGTGACTAATCTAATAATGTATATTTGAAAATCTCATTTATGAGACATTTAAATGAATATTATAATGGCAAGTAAAGTCTTTATTAGTTGGAGCGGTGATCTCAGTAAAAAGCTCGCAGAGGAGATTAGATTGTGGTTACCCGCAGTATTACAATTTGTTAAACCTTATTTCACGCCTAATGATATTGAGAAAGGTACAAGATGGTCTTCTGAAATTACAAATGAGCTTGAAAGTTCAAATGCTGGAATTATTTGTCTTACTAAAGATAATATAAACAAACCATGGATTTTATTTGAAGCAGGGGCTCTTTCAAAGAATTTTGGCAAAGCGAATGTTTGTACGATACTTTTTAATCTTGACAACGCAGACTTGACAGGGCCACTAACTAGTTTTCAAGCTACAAGATTTGACAGAGCAGATTTTAAAAAATTCCTGATAACAATTAATAACACTGGCGGCGATGCCAAACTTGATATTGCAGTATTAAACGATGTGTTCGAAATGTGGTGGCCTAAATTAGAAACTAAAATTAATGGAATCTTGAAAAGTCACGTTGAATCGTCACCAAATGCTATACGTTCAGAACGAGAAATATTAGAAGAAGTCTTAGAATTAACTAGAATTAATACAAAACGATTTCCTCGTAGAAACGACATTTCACGAATGGCAATTCGACGACTACTCGATATGCTTATGGAAATGCAATATAGATTAGTAAAATACAGCGGAAAAGAGAGCATGATATATTTTGATGAAATGCGAATATCCATTAAAGAGCTCTGTATGGAGATAGATGAACCAGAATTATATGAACGATTCGTGATGAGTGCTGAGAAGGGATCGTTTTATTGGAAAGAAAAACAATTTTTAGAAAATGTAGAAAAGGAAAACGATAAGAAATAGTACACACTCATCTCATGGATAGAAAAGTTTTTATTATCAAAGGATATTCAAAGACAGACAAAGAACTAGCTTTAGATAGATATTATTCAGAAAGTTATCAAAACTATTTTAGCAGTATTGCTGGAGGGGCATACGAGTCAGGCGACATAATATATATAGAAGAACCCACTGTCGAGGAAGTAAACAATATCCTAGCAGGATTTAATTTAGATTATTCGGTAATAGTTTTGATTGGCCATGGTGCAACACAAGACGATAAACAATTATTCCAACTTAACAATGCTGAAATAATTCGTCCAGGTCAAATCAATCCACCTTCTTCAAAAAGTTTATTTATATTAGAAAGCTGTCGAACAGAAGTGAAGAATATTTTGGCAGTTGACTTAAATGACAAAATTCCAAAGTTCAAATATGGTGGTATTGTTAGAGCTCCCATATCTAGAGAAAAGTCGAGAGAACTTTATAATGAGCAAATAAATAATTGTGCAGACGGAATTGTTGTTTGCTTTGCCTGTTCAAATACTGAAACTGCAAAAAACTTCTATTTTTCCCTAGTGCTTTTGCAAATTGGTTTTAATTGGCATTTAGAACATTGGCACCATTTTGAAACATTGACAATAACTAAACTAATGCCACACATAGCAACCGAAGTAGATAAGATAGCAGTGGAGAAAACTGGCGAACATCAAACACCAGAGATTAGTGGGGCATTAAATTTCCCATTCGTAGTAAGTAAATTCTAAAAAACTGCCTACAACATGTGGTTTGCTGCTATGCTGGCAGACTAATAAGCCCTCATTTTTTCGCTATCAGTAGCAGTTCGGTTAGACGTAGTTCTATTCGGCTTTTGTTCTTATCTTCAACATCATTAATTTTATTGGGCTTAGGTTCCGGATTGGATATTATTAAATTACAACACAGCAGCAAGCCCGGAACGTTAGCTGATAATCTATGACAGACTACTATGACATATCGACTTGGGCTAATAATCCAAAAAAGTTTTTTGAGTATATAGCGAATCAAGGGAAATCCGACTTAAAAGTAGAGTTTATTCGCCCATTGAAAGTGGACACTGCAAAACTTTATGCACTACTTAAATCAAAAATATCTCAGCAGCCTAACGGTTTCTATACATTCGTTCAAAATGGCCAACCATTAGATAATATTATTTGGTGGGATTTTGCTCTTGAGTGCGACAAAGGCTTTATTCAGGTTTGGAGGACAAATCATATAGTTGAAGCTATATATCACTTTGACGGAGGTGATTTCGATGTAAACAAATTTCTCCATACCAATATTACAAAATATATTGATGATGTTCAGAAGATGATTGGGACTTTTGACAAACACACTGTTTATACTAATCACTATAAAAGCTATAAGGACTGTGTTGACTACCTTTGGAAAGAAATTTTAAAAATTAATCTAGAGCCGCCAGCAAGTCCAGAGACACACGTCGTCGAAGCCCATCTTCACAAACATTATTTTGACAACATACAGCAATTTTTAAATGACAGTATAAAATTTCATACGTTAGGTAAATCCCTTGTATTAAATGCCGCTTTTGAAATTGAATCTTTTCTCAATTTAGTTATTAGAGTAGGTTCGACTCAAGAACTAAAGAAATATCCTGATGTTTTAAAAAAGCACCTAAATAATTCCTTTGGGGATAAGTTAAAAAACTTAAAATTCTATTCTATCATTTTTAGTTCTGATGTTGATTTGGAAAATCAAGCTATAAAAGACGCCTTTGAATTAATGACGTTGCGAAATAAATATGTTCATTTTGATGAAAATTCTTCGCATAATAAAATAAGTGAAATATTATTTGATGGGGATTTTCCTTTACAGCCAACTTCTAAAGAAGCTCCAGCTGTTGAATCCGTTAAGCAAATATTTCATCGTCCAGATTTCAAAATGGTTAAAAAATCTTTCGACACTGCTCTGAATTTTGTAACTTATATTCAGTCCCTATTTTTGCCAGGATACAAGGACGAATTAATCTTGTTGCTTGAGCAGAATCCAATTGGCTACAATGAAAATAGGAAAATGTATTCTTCAGTATTTAATCAAATGATTGGAGACTTTTACCTTCAATTTAAGAAAAATAACGCTGGTGAAAAGCCCGCCCAATCAGGCGCAAGCATGTAAACAACCTCTAAAAATACTCGGCAACCCAGGCGCAAGCGTCCGCTTGTGCCTTTTATAATAAAGCGTGCTTGCAGAATGATAGGGAAGGTAAGGTAATAGTATAGCTCTTAATTTTCCTGCAAGTTGCTTCATTGCGCAAGAACACAAGCGGACGCTTGCGCTTGTTTCCCGAAGTGGGTAGTGGTAAATTGTATGCTTGCACCTGAAAAGGCAATGCAAATAGTATTTGCGAAATATTTTATACTTTAAACGACAATTATAATTATTTTAGGATCTGTTGAAGAGTTTAAAAAGCGAAGGTTTGGCAGGGATAAAGTTTCGTGTGTTTTTGAATTGACAGTAATACCTAACAAGCCTATCATTTCAATTTGTAGTTTGACAGTGTGTGGGGTTGCTAGTTGTATTTGATTGGACTCATTTAACTCATTTATTATGACGGAGGAAGATTTTATAATAGGGCAAATCATTGACTCGTTTCAAACATTTGCGTTTGGAGATATTGAGTACAATGTAAAACCTAAACCAATTGCTGCATTTATTTTATGTAGTTGCCTCATTGACCAGTTGGCTGCATTCAGATATAATAAAATTGACGATAGCGCAGAATCTTACAATGAGTTTATAAAGGACTATTTACCACAATACCGAGCTTTAAACCTGTATGTAAATCTAAGATGCCGCCTTGTTCATAACTATACTGTAGGTAAACATATCAAAATTACTAATGACGAGGTAATATTTGAAAATATAGGGAAAGGCAAAAACGTAAATGTACTAACTTCTCAAATGTTGTTCAATGACTTAAAAGGTGCGTTTGAACTGTTTTGCACTCATCTTAAAGAAACAACATCAGATGCCAGAAAAAATGCAATAGAACGTTGGAAAGATAGCTATATCATAACTAAAAACGTTTACAAGACAACCACGTATTTAGATTATGAAGCTGATTTTTTAATCAAACATTATAAAAGAATTTTGCAGGGAGAGTTTATACATGAAAACCAAAAGCTGAGAATAAACAGTATTAGTAAATCTGAAATGATTCCAGGTTCCTGGTTAGTTATGGTTTACGCTACATATGCGAACCATCCTTACAATTGCCACTTAGGCGAAATGATAACAAGACTTAACCTTGAGACCGCAAGTGATGTATTAAAGCGTTTACATCAAAATCCATAATCATTTCTCCTCCCCAATAGCACAAGTATGTCATTAGGGAACTGGCACAAGCTTGGTAGGGTGGATAATGTGAGTTGGCTATGCTTGTGCCTGTCGGGATAAAGGAGATGCTTGCACCTGAAAGGGACAAAAATATTTTTCAAAACATAAAATTCAATTTGACTTATGGGCATGGTTGGCAATTTGCTTCGAGTAACAAAGACAGAGCTTGACGAATATCTAAAAGACAGTTCATTATTGGAAGGCAGTATTTATGACGAAGAAACCGACGACGAAAATCCGAATTTGGTGGACATAGACAAATCCTGGGACGGGATTGTATTTTTGCTCACGGGAAATAATTTTGCAAACGCTGAACACCCGCTTGTACAGGTTTTATTCAGCGGACAACTTATTGACGAAAACCAGGATTTAGGTTATGGGCCTGCCCACTATTTGACGCCTGCACAAGTTGCAGACCTGAATAATCAAATTGCGAAAATTACAATTGCAGACTTAAAACAAAAATATGACCCAAAGAAAATGACAGAATTGAAAGTGTACCCGACAATTTGGGAAGAAGGCGATGAGGCATTTAGCTATCTGAGTGAATATTTTGTAACAGTGCAGCAAGTTTATTCGGACGCAGCAAAGAACGGGGAAGCAATTATCACATTCTTAAACTAACTGACAAAATAGGCTGCACACAACATGGGGTTTGGCATTATTTGGGCGCACAGAAATATTCACATCTTTTTGTTCACTATCAGCAGCGGTTCGGTCAGACGGAATTCTATTTATTAATTCTATTGGGCTTCATTTCCGGGCTGGACGTTATAAAATGCCCGCACAGCAGCAAGCCGCCAGCGTTAGCTGTATTTTTTATGACGACCATTTACTTTAAAAAACATTCGAATAGAAAATCCGAAAAAGTCTTCTTCAATTATTTGATGAGTTTATATTCTGACATAATTCACGTTGACGAGAATTACTTGCTCGACAGCCATTATATCGATAAACACATTTCGACAACAAGGATTTTAAAATTTATAAATAAATCAACTTTTATTTCTGACAAAAAGAAGGCAATTGCTTTTGAAGTTCTTTCAAAACTTCCTCAAAATATAAAAGTCGCAAAAGAGATTTCTGACTTATCTATTGATTATGTAATTAAAGACAAAAATCATTTAACATTTATTGAATTTCACGAAAAGCAGCATTATAGACTCAGTGACTATAGGCTAAGACCAATTTTTACAACTGATAACGAAAGGCGTGAAATTCCAAGATTTCTTCAACGACTTATGAGAGATATTTGGCGATGGGAGAACTTAAGAAACTTTAAAATTGTGTGGCACAATTGGTTTGACAAGAATCAAAAGACATTGGTAAAATTTCATAAAGACCAAAACGAAGAATTTGTTTTGCCAAATAAATTTTCAATATCGGATGGCTAAAACTGCAGCTAATATTTGGTTTTATGCAAATTGGGCATGATCAGCATGCATCGTCAAATAGCAAATCTAGGCTGTGGTTCTGGCTGGCCAAACAACTTTGAGCTTTAGTTCTTAAATTCAACATTTTTAATCAGCAACGGTTGTGGGCAGACGGGATTCTAATTTCCGACATCGGCAATATCTGCTCGTTGCCCGTAATATTAAAATAACCATGCGTTCAATTTCTGTATTTCTATTAGGACTTTCCCTTTTTAGTTGTAATTCTAAAAACTCGATAATGACAGAGAAAGAGTTTGCGAAATTATATTTAGACTCATTAAGCAAAAAGTACCCGTCTGTAAAATTCGAATTGAACCCTGACTTGGCAATCACGGCAAAAAAAGGAGACTTAGACTACAAGTACTATATCGACAATGCTTTTATCGCTTATAAAGCAGAACCCGACTCTATTAGTGAAATTATTAGCAGGTATGTGGCTTCAACAACAGACTTGTATGCAAACAAAAAGGGGGTAAATGTTGATAATGTGGTTCCTGTAATAAAGCCTGTTGAGTACTTAGAGGAAATAAACTCTTTAAATAAAGACGGCAAATCATTTCCAATGATTACCGAAAAGTACAACGACCAATTAATAATTGCCTATGCTGAAGATTCTAAAAATAGCATCAGGTATTTGACTGAAAGTGATTTTAAGGCTCTTTCAATTTCAAGGGACACATTAAAGTCGATTGCTTTAAGAAACTTTGACAAAATAATACCGAACATTCAAAGGCAGGGTGGCAATGGCTTATTTATGGTGACGGCTGGCGGTGATTATGAAGCCAGCTTAATTCTGTTATCTTCCATTTGGACAAAAGAAAACTTTCCTGTTGACGGCGATTTCATTGTTGCAATTCCTAACAGAGACATGCTAATGATTACGGGCAGCAAAAACAAAACCGGAATCGCCAAAATAAAAGAGATTGTTGCTGACTCGTATAAGACAGGGAATTACCAAGTGTCTGATCAATTATATAAGTGGACGGGAAACAAATTTGAAAAGTATGACTAATACTACGGACAACATAGGTGCGGAACAAGTTGTGCTGTGGAGGATCGTTTTAAAAAAGAGATTTGAGTAAGTTAGCAAGCCGTAAGCGCTAAAAACAATTAACCAGGTAAATGCAGACATCGTTACGACTAACGTTAATATTGGCCCTCACAATTATTGCGGGTTGTAAATCTGAATTAAACGAGAAGGAACTAATTAACAAATTCTATCAAAATAAACCAGCCTTCGATTCTATTGTGTATTTGGCGCAACATGACAGAACGCTTGACTCGGCTTTGCGAATAGGAGCGGACAACGGTTTGCCAGCTATACAATTTTCCTATCCCCAAATATTTTGGTTAATTACAAGTTCGGGCATTACACATGTATCCTCTCATGCAAATATCTACAGGCCTTCCGGAAGATGGTATTATTTGAAAACTAACTGGGCCAAAGATTATCCGATCTATTTAATTTATAATTATATTGATTACAACTTTAAATCCAACAATGAATTTGTCTTAGATTCATCTGAAAATATAAAAGGGTTCTACAAAATAGATACTAACAAAAACGAAACGTGGGGACTAGGTAACAAATGGAAAATGTTTCGTCTTGTTAAAGAAATAGAGGTTAAAATGTAGCTTGAAAGATGTAACTGCGTGTAACATTCGATTTTCGGCCAGGCTAGCGGAACGTTGTAGCAATCACAGTTTATAGGTAGATAATGAATAGAATTAAATTTATACTTCTTTTACTTGTCGTATTTGTCTTGGCAATTACTATAGCTATTGACTATGAAAATAGCTATAGAGTTCTGGTTCGCTTTTTCTTTAAATATTTTCAGGGGTACAAAATTAAATTCGTAGGGAAAAACTTCCACTTATTCGCAAGCCCATATTTTGTTGTTGCGTTCGGTCTGTTTTCTGTTTTGTTGACGATGTTTTTGTATAGACAAAGTAATAAAAGGAGATTTTATTATTTAGGTTTAACGATTGTTCTTTTTTTTGTCACCACAATTACAACAACTTATATTGATAGCTTTGGTAAAGTTGTAGCATGTACAACTTGCCAAGACGGAATAAGAAGTTTGCATTTCAACGCTGTTAATTATAACTTTCATTTTATCACAAGTTTAGTAGTTGGGCTATTGCCATTACTTTGGACTTTTCTTAAAAGCAAAAGTTCAAAACAACGACAGAGAAAACCTGACTACAACATTGGTATTGTCAATAGTGGGACTTGATATTGGTGTAACCGAGCAGCGGCAATGGTGCGACCTTTTTTTGAAAAGAGATTTGGGTAACTTTCAAAATCAGTTTTCATAACTTAGTTCAGTGGCCGGGCAAACGGATGACAAAAGCCAGCCCAGCCTGCCCCGCGTAACGCATGGCGGGGGCAGCAGGCCGTAAACGGTGTATGAAATTTTAAACGAACTTTATAATAAATGAAATCGATAAATCTTATACTTCTTATAGGCATTTTAATTTCCTGCAATTCTCAGCAGAAAGAAGGAGACTCTTCAAATTCCCAACAAGAAAACACAACAAAGGATTCTCCAATGAATTGTTATCGGTATGCAAGCGCAACAGATACAATTTCATTGAAATTAATTCATGTAGGAGAATTCATTACCGGACTATTAGTTTATAGTTTAAAAGAAAAAGACAAAAACAAAGGGACAATTCAAGGGAATATGCGTGGCGATATTTTAGTTGCCAAATATACATTCATGTCTGAGGGTATTCAATCAACCAGGCAAGTGGCTTTTAAAAAAGAAGGAAACTCATTTGTAGAAGGATATGGAGATTTTAATTCTTTGGATTCATTGTCATTCAATACTTCTATGAAACTAACAGAGATTGAGTGTCAATAAAAGCTTCATACAACAAAAGCATTTACGCAATTCGGACGGACATAGTTACTAATTCCCAACCTGCATAAAGCCCTGTACGTTGTACGCAATCTATTTGTAACAGTATTTAACTTGTATTGTATGAAAAGAAATAAATTCATTTTAGGTCTTTTATCATTATCTCCTGTTGCCGCAATGGCAAATTTTAGGTCTTTTTTTCTTCGGGAGAAGAAAGGGTTTAAGGTTCCCGCGGGAGAATCCAGAAACGGAGAACATCTTAAAATGAAAGGAGTTACACTAAACACCTTAGATTTGAAAGTATCAGGGAAGGATACAGACGGAGACATAGCCATCTTCGAGCAACTGGGCACAACTCCTAAAGGTGGACCTCCGTTGCACATACATCCTTTTCAGGATGAAATGTTTTACGTTATTGACGGTGAGTATCGCTTTCAGGTAGGTGACGACAGTTATGAATTAAAATCCGGAGACACTATTTTTCTTCCCAGGGGAATTAAACACGCATTCATTCAATTAACTGAAAAAGGCAAATTAATAATCACCTATCAACCTGCTGGTAAGATTGAAGATTTTTTTAAAACGACAAGCCTATGGACTTCGCCACCTTCGCAGGATGAAATTTCAAAAGTATTTGAAGATCATGATATGAAGATTGTTGGACCTCCATTAAAAGTTTAAGCGGCAACCAAATAGCAGCATCACATTCAAAATATTAAGACACGAAATGCCAAAATGTTTATGTAATCTATATACAGATATTTCAGACAGGCCATCACTAAACAACAGAGGTCATGAAACAAAAAAAATCATTAAGTCCCTGACACTAATTGCGACTCATTCCGGAAAGGAGCATGAACTTTATAAATGTTCATTATGTGGACAATATTGGCAAAGAAGCTTAGACTGGATTCGTGGAAATAAACCTTATGTTTTTAAAGTTCCCGACACACTGGAGACTGAATGGTTAGTTAAGCCTTTTGTTCAACCTGACGATTTATTTAATCGCATTGCAGTTATACAACAATACTTAGGACGAGCAACTTTTGAAGAGACAGCAGATGTATGCCGAAAAGATGGTTGCTCAAATCATGCTATTAAACTAAGTGTCTTGTGTGCATTTCATCACATGGAGAGTTTAGGACTAAAAAGCAAAATGACTGATGAGTTTACCTGGTTTGCGCCATACCTCAAAAACAATTATGAATTCGGGATTGATCAATTAAAGGCTTTACCGAATTATAAAGCACTGGCCAATTAATCAAAGATGAATTACAGACAAATCATAAATGAGCTATTCACAATATCAATCCTCTTGGCTTTTTTTTCATGCAACTATAGTAGCAGACGAAACGATGTGAACAGAAAAGAGGTTGGGCGAAATGGGCTTATTGAGGTAACTATTCAAAGTTCTAGGTATGATTCAGCGTATCAGGAAGCTTCCGCGTTACTTCAGGAAAATAATACTTCAGAGGCAATTTCGATATATGACAGATTGTGCAAAATCGAAAATGATAGTTTAAAAACATTCTCTTTTATGGGTTTAGCATCTGCCTATGTAATGGCAGGCGATTACGAAAATGCCATTGAAAATTACAACACATCGATAAGATTTAACAGTAAGAATGTGGACAGCTATGTTGGTTTAGGGTCAACTTACTCTAGACTCGGGGATTATAGAAAATCAATTGAAAATTATAACAATGCAAAGAACTTAAACCCCAATTCGGCCGACTGTTATTGGGGGTTAGCTTTAACATACTACGAGCTTAATTTTAAAGACAGTGCTAAGGTATATGCAAAGCAATTTATTGAGCTGGAACCACAGTCTAAGTACAGATACCTGGCAGAGAAAATTATAGCGAAATAAAGAGCAGGCAACAGTGGGTTTGCTGTTGTATTGGCAGACGAACATATTTGAGAATTGGCGGTAATTTAAACAGACATACTTCAAATGACGGAGCGAGAAAAAATCAAAGAGTATAATTTAATGTTGCAAAAGTATATTCACAAAAAGGCTTACGTAAAGCTATTCAGAACTGTTTGCAACAAAGAAAAAAATCTATCGGGTTTTATTTTGGGCATGTCAAAAGGTTTTTTGTTTTTGCAACGTGACTATGATTTTATGCTTGACGGTTACGCAATAATCAGGTTAGACGATTTTGATAGTCTTAGACTTTCAAGCTATGAACGAACTCAAAGAAAAATATTTAAGGCAGAAGGCATTTTAGACACTTCGTATGGCTTTGCAAAACCATTACCATTGACAAGTTGGGCAGATATTTTAAGAACATTAAAAAATTATGACCTACATGTTGTCATTGAAAATATCAACAAAGACTTTCTCGACTTTTGGATTGGCGAAATTAAAACGGTGACAGATAAAAGTGTGAGTATTCATAACTACAACCCTGACGGAGAACTTGACAATAAACCAACGAATATTAAATTCGATACCATAAGCACAATAGAATTTGGCGACAGATACTCAAAAGTGTTTCGGAAGTATCTAAAACAAAAAACGAAATAAACAACCCTCAACTGGCGCAAGTTTAGAATTTTTAAAAAAAAGAAGCTAGCGCAAGGTTTGTGTGGAGGGTACAGAGGGTGGCTATCTTCCCGACCAAAGTACGGGACAAGTTGTGCTGTTGTGCCTATTGCTTGTCACTTCCAGATTCCTGCCTACACAGGAATGACGACAAACCGTTAAGCTTTATGTAATCAACTTAAACACGCCAATACCCTCAGCAAGTATCTGGATGTGGTTTATATAAAAACTTATATTTGATAATTAACGGTAATTTTTCTATGACATTCTACAATTTCAAATATTGGTGGAGGCTTTTTTTATTTGCATTTTTCATCAACGCGTGTGGACAGACCAGCTCTTCTTCAAATACAAATAATAACATTATCCCAGAGAGAATTTCATTTGACACATCAAATATTGCTATCATTCAGTTTGACACATCTGTACATTGGTTATTTGACAGCACTTCTAAACCTTCAGGTTTAACACAGTCAGACATTTTAGAAATTGACAGTTTATTTGACAAAAGCATTACCGATTATAATGCTAAAGTCAATGAAGCTGCCAAGAAATATTATGCAATTGATTTGACTAAAAGGAAATACAAGCGACAGTATGTTTGCGCAATTAATAAAGACGGACAAAAAGAAGTTTACATTAATTGTTTTTGTGACACATTTCAAGATAATTGGAAAAAGTCTTTAGTGCAAGTCGATGATGGAGGGAATTGTTTTTTTAACTTTAAAATTAACTTGACAACAAAAAAATATTTTGATTTTTTTGTCAACGGCTATGCTTGACAAAATTAAGGCCAACATTGGGTTTGCGGCCAGGCTGGTGGAACATTGTCGCAATCAACAGTTGTTCATTAATTAACTGACATATTCTATGGCAGACGTTTTGAAAAAGACAGTATTAATTTCAGGGGCAAGTATTGCCGGACTTACAATGGCTTATTGGTTAAACCGATATGGCTATAAAGTAACTGTTGTAGAAGTGGCATCGGCACTAAGAAAAGGCGGAGCAGCAATTGACGTGAGAGGTGAAGCGCTGAATACAGCTGAACGAATGGGTGTACTTGACAAAATAAAAGAAAAGAAAATAACAACAGCTATAGAATTTGTAGACGCCGACAATAATTCTATTGCAAGTATGCCAAATTTTGGTGCTGACAGTTTGAATAAGGACATTGAACTAAACAGGGATGATTTGGTAGCAATTATTTATGAAGCTGCAACAACAAATGTTGAATACCTTTTCAATAATCGTATCAAAGCTATCAGCCAGGACCATGAAAAAGTAGTTGTCATTTTTAAAGACGGGCAAACAAGGAATTTTGATTATGTTTTTGGTGCAGACGGGCTTCACTCTACCGTAAGAAAATTGGTTTTTGGAGATGAAAGTCTTTTTAATGATTTCTTTGGAGCGTACTTTGCCATCTTAAAGACAGCTAACAATCTTGAAAAGCTAAATCGTGGAAGGCTGTATAATCTGCCCAACAAATTAGCCGCAACCAGCGACAATGGGAATTCGTTTGTGTTGTTCAGGTCGCAAAAACTAAACTACGACTATAAAAATGATGCAGATTACAAGAAAATATTAATGAACAGTTTCGCAGGTGTCGGTTGGAAAGTTCCCGATATTTTAGAAGCGATGATGGACGCTGAAAATTTGTACTTTGATGAAGTATGCCAAATTAAAATGCCGTCCTGGACAAAAGGACGTGTAGCATTAATAGGTGATGCTGCACATTGTGCAGGCTTCCCAACAGGTATGGGTACAAGTTTGGCAATGCTGGGTGCAACAATCTTAGCCGATGAATTGGAAGCATCAAATGAGGATTACAATGCTGCATTTTCAAAATACAATCATACGTTTAAGCCTTTTGTAGAAGCTATACAGGCAACGGTAACAAATGGGCTGGATTTTTTAGTTCCTGAAACAGCCGAAAAAATCAGGTTACGCAATGAAATGCTTAACGGATAAAAGCAACCAGCTACTTCTTTACAAACTTCTCCACCCAAATTTTATTCCCCTGTATATACTGCACCACGTATAGTCCGGGCAGCCAGTTGTAAACATTCATTGAAACAGTTGTATTGTTGACCGGCTGATTCACCAATGTTTTTCCTGCCATATCCATTACTCTTAATGAACCATTGCCGGCAAGCCCGCTAATATGTAGTATGCCACCCACAGGGTTATCAATTATTCTTGGCGTGGTTGCGCTTTGACTGTCTATCGTTACGATATCAGAAAAAGTTATTTTTCCATTGCTGCTGACTATTCTTAGCCGGTAATAAAGAAGTCCCGAACTAACAGCATTGGAATAAGAGAATTGATACCTGCTTTGACCGCTGGCTGCAGTGCTGCCGCCCGTGTTCCAATGCAATCCATCTGTGCTGCCCTGCACTTCATAACGGGTAATATTGATTTCATCAGTTACCGTCCAGTGCAGCAATGCATTGCCGTTGACTGGCTTGGCTGTGAGTTGTAAATTATTTACCGGTAACACCGTAAGGCAATTTGCAGCACTCAGGTTTTTGGAACCGACCTGGGGATTGCCAAACGTAAACGTTAGATCAAGCGGCTCCCACAAAATAATGGCTACCGCATAATAGTGGCCGGCCGTTGTCATTACATTAGATTCAAGACCCGGGCCTGTCGGTCCGCCGGGATTATAAGAAAGATCGCAACCTACCTGCGTCCACGGGCTGGGGTCAACCGGGCAATTCATGGCCGCAAAAGAAGAGCCCATATCAAATACAAGCCAGTCGAGGTCTGCAGCACAGGCAAATGTTTGCGTATAATATCCACCCATGTCTGAATAGAAGTATTGCCAGATGGTTTGCTTTCTTGGATAGCCGTTATAGCAACCCCATTCGGGGCCGGAAGGTTGATCGGGCTGGCTGCCATCGGTAGTAATAGTATAAGTATCAGCACATCCGAGCGAAACGCACTGTTGGGCAATGCCCGGCAAAGAAAATGCAATAAAAAGAGCAAAAAGTAGAAACAATCGCATGCAAATGGCTTTAAATAGGTATTGGATGACGCCTATTTAAACGTTTACACTTAGTATTTATTACATACAAACGATTTAGAGTGGGGAGATTACCCTGGTATTTAGGATTGGGGCGCACCGTGCTAGCAAGCGCATAAACAACCGCTAAAAATATTCAGCAATGCTTGCGCCTGTTCCTTAAGTGGGGGTATTAATTATGACTGCACCTAAAGGGAAGATTCTTTTGCCTGCCACATCAAATCAACCCCTTGCTTATTGCAACTTTATCCTGTATACATTTGAGCTTTCATCTCCTTCCACCAAATAATTACCAATCACCTGCATACAGCGGACAGTGCGTGGTACCGGCAGTCCATTATGAAAGGACGTCCAGGTGCTGCCGTTGTCGCTGCTTTTGTAAACAGCGCTATCCTTAAGTGCCACATAGAGATCGGTGCCAGCCACGGCTAAATCATTGGCTGCTTTGTTAAAGCCCAGGTTGCAGGCTGTCCAGTTGCTGCCGCCATCAGCAGAACGAAACACACCATCCTGCGTTGCAACAAATATATAATTGCCTGTCCGCAACAATCGCTGCACCCAAACTAAACCGGGGTTAGACCAGGTAATGCCATTGTCTGTTTTAGGGTAAGATTTTCCTTCGGGATTAGCTGTTTTATACAAACCATTTCCGGCAATGCCGCCCACGAACAAGTTGTTATTATCTGCGAGCAATCTGAAAGGGAAAAAAGCAGGCCCTGTAAAATCAGGTGTACAATCCACCCAATTGCCGGCAAAATCATCGGTGCTGCTCATCAGGTATTTGCCCGCAACAGGCGCCACGCCATTTTGCATCGTCATATAAGATTTGTTATTCATAAACGCAATGTCGATTGGCTGCATATTGTTGGGGTTATTGACCCAGGTTTTTCCATCATCGGTGGAGGTAAAAAGGCCGTTCAGCTGCTTTGAATTACAACCCAGCATTACCTTACTGGTCACCGGGTCCTGTTTAATACAATATGGTGTGCCATTGACCTGTACCGGGTTAAGCGAATCTGCCAAATGCCAGGTGGCGCCACTATCTACAGAAGTATAAAGTGAAGGATTGCCATTAGAAATATTTGCTCCCGCTAGTAGCCGCCCGCCTTTTGTTGCCAGCATAGACCATAAACCGTATTGTGTGGTAATATTATAACTTGGTGTTTGTCCATACGCCCACAGTGGTGCCACCGGGTTGTACTGGTGTTGGGGTTGAAGTGTCATTTTTATTACAGGAAAATAATAACAGGGTGAAAGCGGCCAGCATCGCTGCATATGCAAGTCTCATGTAGAAAAGGTTTAAGTGGTTGTTTATGTATGTGCAAATGAATGTAATGATTATTATTATCCATCCAGCCCATTTGCAAGCCGTTAACAATCGTACTAGAAGAAATGGTTTATACAGAGAACCTGCATCAACCAAAATAGAAGTGATTTGACAAATACAATTATACATTCAGGACATAAACCCAATTAGTTGAAAGTATATATTTTCTTTCAGCTTTTTTTTCGCGAAAGCCGGGCACTGCCAATCAACAACAACGACAACAGTGCAAAAGCAGCGGTAATACCCACTCCGTTTAGCAATGCACGGGGAAGACCCAACTTGCCCGCATTGGCGAAGGGGTAAGGATAGAATCCTGTGGCTGCACCCAATACTATCAGGTAAAGCACATACAGCACAGGATACCACAACCAGTATAAGGCAGCAGAGAAACTAAGCCCGTTTTTATCTACAAAAATTATCCAGAACAACAGCATAGATAAAGGAAGGATAAGGTGCAGCATTTTATCTACCATAAATGCGAGCCCGTGCAGATCCAGCAGACCCAGTAGCAGCGTGTTTGCAATAATGCACACCATCATAATGTATACGGTAACAGCTGTCAGTGGGCCGGTGTTTGTTAGCCATTGAAGTTTACCTGCACGTGGGCTTAGGGCAACTGCTGTGAAAGAAAGCGCCACCATTATATTGGTAAGAATGGTAAAGAAACTGAAAAACTGCAGCAGCGTAGTGGCCAGGCCAGTCGTGCTATCTTTAATAGCGATGTATAGTTGTAATAACAGGGTTATCCATCCTGCCAGCGCAAATAGCGTAGCATACATTTTTGCCTGCGGACTTGTTTGCTTCATACTGCTTTGGTTGTTTATTGCCATAAGATAGTAAAAAACCAGTGAAGTGGAATAGTATAGTGCGCCTAAGGATGAATGTTGAAAGGATTTGTGTCGCAAACGATCATTGCTGTTTACGCCATTGCGAATCGCAGCATGGATTAATCATAAACGTTTTTTACGCGATGAAGCAATCTGTGCTTGCGCTGAAGGTTGCTTGTGTTGATAATGCAGTTTACTACCATTGAAAGTGCAGGTTGTTGCTATAAAAATATAACAACATCATTGGCAAGCACAGATTGCTTTGCCGCGCCGCATGCACTTATTGCAGTACCCAACTGCGGCTCGCAATGACGTTTGCGTCGAGATTGTTCCGAAAACGCTCAAGGTAATCTTTCGATCCTTTAATCAGGGTTCAGACAAAAGACACGCAAAAGCCTAAGGATGCAAATTGAAAACTGATCCTACATACAGATCCATAAGAAAATACAATATTGCCAGAATGATTAAAGCGATTAAAGACCTGATGATAATTTTCTTGAGGGGCATTTAGTAAGGTTTAATAAAAAAGATATTCTTTGGTACAAAAGGTAAATATTCTAAATGCAAAAAAGAACAGCATGTATTCAAAATGTTTCATCATCTATTAATAAACTTAAGTGATGAAATAAAAGGACTTTATTCTTTAGCTATCCAGGCAACTAAGTTATCAAAACGGCACTAACTGCTTATATTTATCAAAATCATTGGTCCATTATGAAGCAGCAAAAAGCATTCACTCTTTTAATAGCGCTTGTTCTTTTAAATATAGTTGCCAGCAATGCCCAGGTAAATACAATGCCTACACCCTGGAGTGATAAAGCAACGCAATCTGCAACGCCCTGGTCTGAATATCCGAGACCGCAACTGCAAAGAACAGACTGGCTATGCCTGAATGGCAAATGGGATTACCAGGGTGGCAAAGATGTCCCCGCAGCGCTGCATCCTGCGCAAGCCGCTTCGTTTAATGGAATTAAAGCGCAAATACTGGTGCCTTATTGCCCTGAATCTTATCTCTCCGGCATTCAGCGCAAGCAGGAAATCAATATGTGGTACAAAAGAAATTTTGAACTGCCTGCTGCATGGAAGAACAAACACATCATCCTGCACTTTGAGGCAGTAGATCATGATGCGGCTGTTTTTGTAAATGGCAAGAAAGCGGGTGAACATGCCGGCGGGTATGATGCATTTAGTTTCGACATTACTTCATTACTGGTAAAAGGAACCAATACTATAATTGTTGCTGCACATGATCCTAATGATGGCAAAACACCCTCTGGTAAAAATGGCCCGCGGGGCGATTATACTTTTTCTTCCGGCATATGGCAAACAGTTTGGCTGGAACCGGTCAATGCAAATTATATCACCGGCATTCGTTTGTTACCCGATGTGGATGGCCAACGATTGAAAGTTGTTGTGAATAGCAATGGCGCAGGTAAAGTAACAGCGATTGCTTTAAATGAACAGCATATTGTATCGCAGGCAAACAGTAATGCAGGCACTTCTTTTTATTTGCCGGTAGATAAACCAAATTTATGGTCGCCGGAAAATCCTTTCCTGTACAATCTTACATTAATACTGCACAATGCGGATGGCAGCGTTGCAGATTCTGTGCAGAGTTATTTTGGCATGCGAGATATTAAACTGGGCAAATTAAATGGCGTAGTAAGGCCCATGCTGAATGGCAAATTTGTAATGCAGTTGGGTTTGCTGGATCAGGGTTACTGGCCCGATGGTGTATTAACCGCTCCATCAGATGAAGCTTTGAAATTTGATATGGAGTACACCAAAAAAGCAGGCTATAACCTTATCAGAAAACATATGAAAACAGAGCCGCAACGCTTTTATTATTGGGCAGATAAGATGGGGCTTTTTGTTTGGCAGGATATGCCTGCTATCTGGTACCAGCATGAAGATACTGCTGTCAATCGTTCAACATTCCGCAAAGAATGGAAAGCAATTATGGACGATCATTATAATTCACCTTCTATTATTACATGGGTTCCCTTCAATGAAAACTGGGGCGCTTTTGATGTAGTGGAAATTACCAACTGGACGAAACAATACGATCCATCCAGGTTAGTAAATGGCAATTCAGGTTTTAATAATAATCCGGGTTATCAAAAACCTTATGGAGATCCGCACAATAGCGATTATGCAGACACGCATATTTATGTGGGGCCTTATGGAGCATCGGTGCCCGATGATAATCGTGCCGCATCTTTAGGAGAATTTGGCGGTGTTGGATTGTTTTCCCGCGGGCATATGTGGCCGGTAGAAAACAATGCATACGATTATGAACCCACACAAGCTGCATTAACAGATCGCTATGTGTTCTTATTGGATAGGGTAGAGCAGCTAATAAAATACAAGGGGCTTAGTGTGGCTATTTATACACAAACAACCGATGTAGAGCATGAGGTGAATGGCATATTAACGTACGACCGCATGGTGGAGAAAATGCAACTGGATAGAATAAAAGCAGTAAATGAAGCCGTTATAAAAGCTGGCAATGATTTAAATAAGTGATGCTGTATTGATACAGTGTTAAGGAAAATAGAATCATTTCATTTGTGCAACAGATATGCAGATTATCGGCAGGTAAATTGATACAGTAAGCACATGAAATGGATGCTATGTTTATTGTTTCCACTGGCAGTGCATTGCCAGGCAGTTAATGAAACCTCGCCGGGCAAATATGTATACCAGCTTGCCGGTGTTGTAAACAATTACGCCAAAAAGCAAAAGTTTGCAGAAGGCGGCACCTGTTTTTTTATTAAAAAGGATGGCGATCTTTTTATGGTAACCGCAAAACATGTTTTAACTGGTTGTGAAGATGCTTCCAGGAAAAAACAATACTATCCTAACAAACTCTTCCTGTTGTTGAAAGATAATGACGATGCCTCTACCATACGTGTAAAAATTGATATTGCTGCAATAAGAGATAGTGCACAATGTCGTTCCTATACAGATGACCCGGACGTGATGGTATTAAAGATGCCGGCTTCTCTTAACGATAAAGTAAACACAGTAGAAGATTTATTAAATGATGAGCCCGATACAAACGATGCTGCTGTGTTGGTTGGCTACAATCATATTGCGGTTGACAAAAAGAGTATTTACTATTCAGACCCGGTTGACATTGTTTTAGCACCCAATAGTTATACCATCAACGAACCAGTTTATAAAAACGGGAAGAAAGATCGCATCAATTATCTTATACTTACCAATGAAGCCATTGTTACCAATACGCCGCAGGGTATGAGCGGTGCCCCGGTCTTTTTCAGCAATCCGGCAACGGGCAGGCTTGGTATATTGGGTGTTTTTATCAGGAACGGAACCTATACAGAAGGAAGCAATCGGCAAAACAGTTTCACACTTGTAAAGAATCGTTTTTATTTAAACAAGCTGCGCCAGGCAGAACAGGTTGCTATCAATATAAAATAAACGGGTTGCGGTGAACACCCGTAAATTGTCGCACGCACACCCTTTTCATTTAAATAGCAGTTTATAATTTTGTTGTAACAATAAAATATTCGTTACTTCAAAACAGCACTTATGCAAACAACTACTATTTCAAAAACACAAAGGATAATTGGTTGGATAATGAGCGGGTTGGTTATTTTATTTATGCTGATGGATGGCATTATGAAATTGGTAAAGCCTGCACCTGTAGTGGAAGGCACATTGAAGCTGGGTTATGCAGAACATCATATTTCTACCATAGGCATACTGGGTTTGATTGCAACTTTGCTTTACATCATTCCGCGTACAGCCCTTCTTGGCGCCGCATTGCTGATGTCATTTTTTGGTGGCGCTATTGCCAGCAACTATCGATTGGATATGCCACTGTTCTCGCATATTTTGTTCCCCGTATACCTGGGTATACTGATGTGGGGCGGTTTATGGCTGCGCAATGAAAAGTTGCGTGCAGTATTTCCTGTTATCAAATAATGTTGTACTTCGTTTTTTAATTGTTCATCCAGCCTTAAAACTTATTGATGACAGGCGTTTGGCCATTGGGTCCGTTCGGTTCGCTAGTATACACATAGTTAGGCAGCCTTGCATACATGCTAACAGAATGTACCATCATTTTATCACCGGTGGGCAACAAAACACCGAAATATGCTATGGTTCTTCCGCCATAACCGGGCGGTGGGTTTTGGTCGTTGTAACCTGCAAAATAAACCCTTGCGCCTTTCTGCGCATAATTAACGCCCAGCACCGGGCTGGTGGGTTCTGCAGATTCCTGCACGTCTTTGCCATTTACATTGTAATGGGTAACCGATTTTGCATTGTCAAAAATGACAGTATTTAAATCAGGATAGGCAAAGCCGCCTTTCCAGGCAATTCCACGCCAACTGCCTGACACTACAAAGCCGCTTGCGGGGAACAAATTCAATTGAAAGGTTTCAACTGTTACGCCTGCATCAACACCCGAGATTTTTTGTTTGTCTGTTACGTACAGATATTTTGTAGCACCAGCGTTTGGACTTGTTGGAAGGTCTGTAATACTTACACGCACCCTGCCATCAGGCAGCGTATCTATTTTTTGGATAGAGCCAGAGATACTGTCTGTGTAGACAGCCGAGCCGGTGGCAAAGGATACAAAAATGCCGTATATCTTAAAAGTATTGTCCGCATTAAACTTGAGTGAGCAGGGCGGCCGGTATTGAAACCCGTTACCATCCAGTGTGCCCACCCATTCTGTATTTTTTAAAAACGCGGCAAAATCATTTGCAGGAGGTTGAATTGGATTTCCGCCATCTTTTTTGCAGCCCAGTAGAACAAATGTTGCGATAAAGGCAACCACGATAAGGTTGATAAACTTTTTCATTGCTTTTTGGAATTAATTAACGTCAGCATTTTCCTCAAAATTAGGTGTAGCTGCTACCGTTAAAATTCCCTAATAGCTGAACAACCATTTAACTAGACGAACGACCCGTTTGGCATTTTGTTAATGGATACCGGTAATTAGATAAAAGGTTTTATCAATAACAATAGAAGTGATTTTTGTTTTTAGCAGCGATACGCATCGGCTTGCTTGGGCTATGCCTGTCAGGATTCAGATATTTGTGAGCTCCGGAGAATCATTCAAATACAATTCAATAAAACCGGAAAAAGAATGAGCCACCTGTTTGTACTGATCTCCGCAAATTAAATAAACCTCATTGATTGTTGTGTTATCCGGGTAAAGCCGGATGGCATAGGCAAATAAATGACTCATGTAATCTGCAAATACAAAACAATGTGCGGATGCGTTCAGGGTATGAACGATGTTACGGTAATCGGGTACACCACCCCAATTGCCCAAAGCTTTGTTGACAGATTCAAAATGATACAAAGGGTAAAATGTATACATGCCTTTGTCTAAATCCCGGTCCGGATTTCTGGTCATACGATAATAGTCTTTCAGGTCTTCCGGCAGCAGCAACCCATGTTCTTGTTCAAACCGCGCCAGCTTGCGATCAGCCAACCACATCAATCGGCGACGGGCCTTTTTCCCCAGCGCCTCCTTTAATTGCATTATTGCTGTATTCATACTGGCGGGTTTAACAATTAATAGAGTGGTTATTCGATCTTGTGCTATTGCCCAAATTGCGCATTGTCTGTACAGCGCATCGACAAGATTACATTTTTAAAGTTAAAGACTTTACCACCTCGAAACGATGTGGTTTACTTCGTTAAAACCCTTTGGCCTGTGAGACAGATCGTACTTTTTTTCTTAGCATTTAATAAAGTAGTCAATCCTGTAACCCTTTTCCCTTTTTTTGCATTTTTAGAATTGAACGGATAAGTTTCTCGTATGCATTGGCATACTGTTTCATGCCAATATCATTGGGGTGTGTGCCGTCTACAGTAGATTCAATAGTAAAACCAATTTCGTTGTCGGTTAAGAGATAGATATTTGTTACGCCTTCTTTTTTCAATTCATTGTAGATTTTCGCAGTCGCGTCGCTAACCCGTTTGTACTTTCCTGTTATAGAAGTATCCATATTTAACCCAAGCAGGCTGCAACTGTGTTCAGCAAGTATAATAGGAATGCCCTGATGCTGCATCTGTATTGCTTTTACAGCATTGATGAGCCGTTCACGAATGGTGTCTTCAGGATACAATTTGGGATCTACCAGGTTGGGCATGCAATCCAATACATACAGACGGGCGTTTATTTCATTAACCAAATCTATTACTGGTTTTTCCAGCCTACCATTGCCGGAAAAACCTAGATTAATAACTGGCATATCAAGGTTACGGCCAAGCATATTCGTAAATGCAAGACCGGCTCGGGTAGCGCAGCCGCCCTGCAGGATAGAAGTGCCGTACATTACAATCGGCAATCCTTTATCAATTGGCATGAATTGGAAAGCGTTTGATGCTGCTACGCCAATTTCCATCCAGGCGATGGAATTGTACAATGGAAGATACAATTGGAAAGTAGCATTTGACCAGTTGCCTGCCAAATGAGTAAAGCGATAGGTAATGGTATCTCCAAAAGAATAAGCGCCGCTCATCCAATGCCAGTTGCTCTTTGCATCTTTTGCATAAAGATCAACACCTGATACACCTGTTGAGGGCATATGGGGAAAAGCCAATCCACCTTTTACTTTATAACGCACTACTATTTCAGTGGCATTTGTTTGGAAGCGGATGTATTCACCGGCACTGTTGTGCGACAGGCCAAATACTTCTTTCCGAACCGTCGCCTCCGCATTTGCGGGGAAACGATCGTATGTGTTCACTAAACCTGTTTGCCAATGCCTTCCGTCAATAACCGGAAATGCAGCTTCAGCCGGATTGTTCCATTTATAAACAGTTTGTTCCTGTGCTTTTATTACACAAGAGAATAAAAGCAGGACAGCGAATAGTATGAATGATTTGATATGCATAGAAGATGAATAAATATAGAACAATTTGTTTTGTCCAATTATATGATTTTATAGCAGTTAATAAGGTGTTATAAAGCATGATTTGTAAAAAAAGTATAGACATCCGATGGATAAACATAATTCCAATTTTTATTTCTTGGCTATTTTTGGTTATGCAGCATATCAACAGGCGTAAATTTATCCGTTCATCCATGCTTACAGCAGCAAGAATAGGCATCAGCAGCTCATTGCCTGCCATGCCTTATCGTTTCAATAATAATAGTGTGCCTCCGGGCAAAAGAATAGGTATTATTGGCCTGGACACTTCTCACAGTACAGCATTCACAGCAGGTCTTAACAGCGATAAAGCTGATCCGGCTTTTGATGGCTACAAAATTGTTGCTGCTTATCCGCAGGGAAGCACCAGTATTAAAAGCAGTTACGAAAGAATTCCTGCTTACACCGAAGAAGTTAAAAAAGCAGGTGTTGAAATAGTAGGATCAATTGCCGAGCTCCTGCAGAAATCAGATGTGATAATGCTTGAAACAAATGATGGACGTCCGCATCTTGAGCAGGCGCTGCAGGTAATGAAGGCGGGCAAAAAATTATTTATTGATAAGCCGGTTGCAGGTACGCTGCCAGATGCTATCGCTATTTATGATGCTGCAAAAAAGTATAAGGTGCCGGTTTTTTCTGCTTCATCATTGCGTTACGCAACCAATGTACAAGATACAGCCAGTGGAAAAACAGCCGGAAAAATATTAGGTGCAGACACTTATAGCCCTTCACCATTAGAAAGTACACACCCAGATTTCTTCTGGTACGGAATACATGGAATAGAAATTCTACTGACGGTAATGGGGCCTGGTTGCAAAAGCGTAAGCAGGGTGCATACAGATGATACGGATATTGTTGTAGGTGTTTGGAATGATGGACGCACCGGAACTTTCAGAGGCAACAGGAAGGGGCCGAATGAATATGGAGGCACTGCATTCGGAGAAAAAGCAGTTGTTCATCTTGGGCCTTATGCGGGTTATGAACCATTGCTGAAAGAGATCATTAAATTTTTCAATAGTGGCATTCCGCCGGTAAGTGCAGAAGAAACACTGGAGATTTATGCGTTTATGGAAGCGGCAGATGAAAGCAGGAGGAAAGATGGCGCATCCATAACACTGGAATCTGTTATGAAAAAAGCAATCGCGCAGAAAAAAATATAAAAGGGTAAAAAATTAATCTATGGAGAACAACAATGTTCCGGAAAGAAAAGAATCCAACAGAAGAAGTTTTATAAAAACTACCAGTGCATGGGCTGCAGGGTTCCTGGTTTCTCCGCAAATTATCCAGGCTGCAAAAGCAAAGCCGCCAGTTGTTAATGCTGCACCCACAGTGTTTACAAAAGATGCAACAGTATCTGCTGTATTGGGTGGAACACCGATAAGAACAAAGAAATGGCCCGAATGGCCAATATGGAACCCGGATACCGACGAAAAAATTGTTGTAGATGATATAAGAAGTGGTATATGGTCGAGGGCTGGCCTTGTAAAAGAGTTTGAAGATAAATGGGCAGCTGTCGTAGGCACTAAAAGATGTTTGGCTGTGGTAAATGGTACCAATGCCATTACAACGGCGCTGCTGCAGTTTGATATTGGTGGCGGCGATGAAGTAATTGTTCCTTCCTATACTTTTATTGGTACTGTTGCACCCGTGCTGGCTACAGGTGCCATGCCTGTGTTTGTTGATACGGATAAGGAAACATTTCAAATGGATCCTGCAAAGATTGAAGCAAAGATTACTGCAAGAACAAAAGCTATTATTCCTGTTCATATTCTTGGCTTACCCGTTGATATAGAAAAAATAATGGCCATTGCAAAAAAGCATAACCTGCTGGTGATTGAAGATGCATGCCAGGCGCATATGGCAGAAGTAAATCACAAAAGAGTTGGTTCTTTTGGTGATGCTGGTTGCTGGAGCTTTCAAAACTCAAAGAACCTTGCAATAGGAGAGGGCGGTGCTATTACAAGTAACAATGATCACTTCATGGACAAATGTTACTCTTACCACAACTATGGCAATCCGTACGGGGCAATGGTTGGCTCTGTAGATACTGGTACATTGATTGCCGGCAACAAACTCCGTCTTACAGAATACCAGGCTGCTATTGGGCTTTCTCAATTGAAAAGACTGGAAGCGCAAACCAACCTGCGTAATGAGAATGCAGCGTACTTGCGTTCAAAAATAAAAGACATGCCTGGCATAACGCCGTACAAGTTGTATGATAATGTAACAAAAGCAGCGTTTCATTTATTTCCATTCAGATACAATGCAGCCGCGTTTAAAGGATTGCCACGTGCAGCCTTTATAAAAGCGCTTACAGCAGAAGGCGTACCTGTATCTTCCGGTTACACACCGTTGAACAAAATGCCTTACCTGCAAAATGCATTTGAATCAAAGAACTATAAAAAAATGTATCCTGCTAAAATGCTGGATATAAAAACTTACCATGAGCAAAATAATTGCCCGGTGAATGATAAGCTTTGCAATGAAGAAGCAGTGTGGTTGTTTCAATCAATGCTGCTGACTGCAAAAGAAGATATGGATGATGTTGCAGCGGGCATTGAAAAAGTATACAACAACGCAGAAGCTATCAAAAAAGAAATGAAAGGATAGTATTAAAAAGATCCGGTTAAAACATTACACGCAATGATGAGCAACAAAATTTTTAGTTTTCTTTTTCTTGTTAATATAGTATTAATGGCAAAAGCGCAGCAGCCGGTTTCAAAAATATTAACCGCTACTACTTATAATTCTGGTTTTGATCTGGCACACGATACCTACAATGGATTGTCTGCTGCAAGTGATGGCAATATTTATTACGTGCTCAGCTCGCAGTCGATAGACACAGGCGGTATGATGTATTCATTCAACCCGCTTACCGGAAAGACAAAATTGTGTGGCGATCTTACAGAAGCCTGTGGTGAGAAAGGATTGAAAACAATTGTACAAGGCAAAAGCCATGTAAAGTTTGTAGAAACAGATGGTAAATTATATTTCGCTACACATATTGGCTATTACAGTATGGTTGATGGAATGGAAAAGATGGGCATTCCTCCCACAGGTTATAAAGAGTATCCCGGCGGTCATCTGTTGTCTTATGATTTAAAAACAGGCAAGTATGAAAACATGGCCATTGCGCCGCACAAAGAAGGTATTCTTGCTATGAATATGGATACCAAAAGAAAAATCATCTACGGCATTACATGGCCAACGGGATTTTTTTTCAGGTACGATATGAACACTAAAACAATGACAGACCTTGGTTCAATGGCAGGCGATGGAGAGAACGGTGTCGGAAATAAATTTCGCACAGTATGCAGATCTATTGCTGTTGATCCGGAAAGTGGTTCAGCTTTTTTCACCACTTCCGAAGGAACCATCTATCGTTGCAAATTAGGAGCAGAAAAATTGGAAGCGCTGGAAGAAAACATGAAGAAAGATTATTTCGGTTTGTATGATCCAAGTTCGCCAGGGCATATGGGTTATAACTGGAGACAAACCGTTTATAGTCCAACGGACAAATGTTTTTATGGTGTGCATGGCAACTCGGGTTATCTTTTTAAGTTTGATCCAAAGACAGAAAAAATTGAGGTGCTGGATAGAATCACTTCTGATATTTCCAAACGCAGCGGTATGTTTGATCAGTTTAGTTATGGTTATCTTGGGTTTGAAATAAGCGCCGATAAACACACGCTGTATTATTTAACAGGAGCGCCGGTGTATAAAGATGGCAAACGTGTAGCGGGAAAATCAAGCACTGCTATGGGAGAAGCAAAGGGTCTGGAAGATTTGCATGTAATAACCTGGGATATTGCTGGCAGTAAATCAAAAGATCACGGAGCAGTATTTTATAAAAACGGAGAAAGGCCATTGTATGTAAATTCAATTGCTGTAGCAAAAGATGGAACTGTATATACACTGGCGAGGATTACTGATAATGGTAAGTCAAGAACTGATTTGGTAAGAATTCCGATGACAACGAAATAGAACAATGAAAATATTTTCTGTACTAATCGGCATTGCATTTTTTATAACTGGTTTTTCAGCAAATGCTGCTGATATAAAAGCGGGGGCAGCCCGTATCTCCATTACTCCCTTGCAACCCATGTGGCTGAGCGGTTATGCCGGAAGAGAAACACCTGCAA
The DNA here is from genome assembly GCA_047602295.1 of Chitinophagaceae bacterium. Taxonomy (GTDB): domain Bacteria; phylum Bacteroidota; class Bacteroidia; order Chitinophagales; family Chitinophagaceae; genus JACMLD01. The sequence continues at coordinate 3,102,577 of JASGHP010000001.1, forward strand.
CAGAAAAAATTCACGACATATGGGCTAAAGCCCTGGTGCTGGAAGAAAATAAAAACAGCCGCGTTATTTTTATAACCACAGATCTGCTGGGGCTTTCACACGAAATAGTTGAAACAGTATATTCTAAACTGGCGGCAAAGTATGGTATTACAAGATCGCAGTTGATCATGAATGCATCTCATACGCATTCAGGCCCTGTGGTATGGCCCTGCCTGGATGTGATTTTTAATTTTACAGCTACAGAACAGGTGACTGTTGTTGAATACACGCGTACGCTTACAGATAATATCCTGAAAGTAGTGGATGAGGCCATGACAAACCTTGCACCGGCAAAATTATACAACGGTCATGGTGAAGCGGGGTTTGCTATTAACAGGAGAAACCTCCGCGATAACAATAACAATGGTTCTACTGATCACGATGTACCTGTGTTGAAAGTAGCAACAGCAGACGGAAAGACAATGGCGGTGTTGTTTGGTTATGCCTGTCACAATACAACATTGGTAGACGATAACCATCTTTTTAATGGCGATTATGCAGGGTTTGCACAAATTGAAATTGAGAAAAATAATCCGGGTGCAGTAGCATTGTTTTTGATGGGTTGTGGTGCAGATCAAAATCCTGAACCAAGAGGCACAGTAGTGCTTGCAAAAAAATACGGAACAGAACTGGCAGATGCGGTTCAGAAAGTCCTGGGCTCAACTATGAAAGCAGTTCATGCGCCTATAGTCAGCAGTTATGTTGATACAGAGTTGAAGTTTAGGCCTTTTGATTTGGCTTTGTATCAAAAAGACATAGCAGGATCGAATAAATTTTTTCAGCGGAGGGCTAAGCTAATGCTGGAAGCATACAACAAAGGCTGGGATGTGAGCAAGTTTCCTTATCCTGTGCAGGCCGTTCGTTTTGGAAATGATTTAACTATATTAGCCTTAAGCGGAGAGGTAGTAGTAGATTATTCGCTTAAGACAAAGAAACTATTTCCTAAAGAGAATTTATTTGTATCCGGCTATTGCAATACGGTTACCTGCTACATCCCATCTAAAAGAGTATTGAAAGAAGGTGGCTATGAAGCGGATGACAGCATGATCTATTACGGATTGCCCGGGCCTTTTGCAGATGATGTGGAAGAACGGATTTTTAAGGCGATTAATATTGTTTTAAAAAAGGCCGGTGTGTCAGCTAAGTAATGCTATACGTTACTTTGATTAAATAAATCCTCTTCAGTTTATAACCAGGATAATTTTGGAAAAACCAGTTGCTACTGTAGATGCCGGCTCGCTAAGTAAAAGAGATACTGTTGTCTCTATGGCTTTTATTGGCATGCTGTTTTTTATTTTCGGGTTTGTTACCTGGGTAAATGCTATACTGATACCTTATTTTAAAATAGCCTGCGAGCTGAGTAATTTTCAATCTTACCTGGTAGCATTTGCGTTTTATATTTCCTATCTGCTTATTTCAGTACCCGCATCTTATTTATTAAACCGGGTAGGTTTTAAAAAAGGTATGATGCTGGGTTTCTGGTTCATGTCTTTTGGAGCAATTGTTTTTGTAATGGCCGCCTTTTATCGTGCATATCCTGTTTTCCTGGCGGGATTGTTTTCTATTGGCGCAGGGTTATCTGTTTTGCAAACAGCAGCTAATCCATACATCACTATTTTAGGGCCCAGAGAAAGTGCTGCACAGCGCATCAGCATCATGGGCATTTGCAATAAGGGGGCAGGCATATTGGCGCCACTTCTGTTTGCCGCGGTTATTTTCAGGCCAAATGATACAGCGCTGTTTAATCAATTGCATGCATTAAGTGCAGATGAAAGAAGCCTGCAATTGGATCTTTTGATACGAAGAGTAATTGTTCCTTACACTATCGTTGCCGCGGTATTGGCGTTGTTGGGGTTTCTTGTCAGGGTTTCTCCTTTACCTGAAATCAATACTTCGCACGAGGCGCCAGAACTGGCTGCGACTAACGCCGGTAAGAAAAGTATTTTTGAATTTCCACATCTTATTTTGGGTGCTGTTGCTATATTTCTGCATGTAGGCACGCAGGTAATAGCGGTTGATACTATTATAAGTTATGCTGGCACTATGGGCATAAAGCTGGTGGAAGCAAAAGTTTTTCCCTCTTATACATTGTTTGCAACTATTACGGGATATATACTGGGTATTATTTTAATTCCAAAGTATGTGAGCCAGTTACATGCCTTACGCTTCTGTACTATGCTGGGATTTCTGTTATCGTTGTTAATTTATTTTACGCACGGACAGGTTGTGTTCTTAAGTCATGCCACCGATATATCTATATGGTTTGTGGTGGCGCTTGGTTTTGCCAATTCATTGGTATGGGCTGGCATCTGGCCGCTTGCATTGCATGAATTGGGTAAATTTACAAAGCTGGGTGCGTCTGTAATGATCATGGGTTTGTGTGGCAATGCATTTCTGCCATTGATCTATGGACATTTTGCAGACGCATATGGGCCAAGGGCGGCTTACCTGGTTTTGTTGCCTTGTTATGCTTATCTTATATTCTATGCTGTTTGGGGTTATAGAATAAGGCGATGGAAAACCAATCAATGAGCGCATTTAAATGAAAAATGATCAATGGGGCAAGCTATCTATACAATCGTTAATGGAAAAATAATTACGCCTTCTGGTATTGTTGAAGACGGACGGGTTGTAGTGGTGAATGGTGTTGTCACTGCAATTGATGAATTGAATGCTTCGGTTCCTAATGCTATTGAAATAGACGCAAAAGGCATGTTTGTATCACCGGGTTTTATTGATATACATGTGCATGGCGGCGGCGGGCACGATTTTATGGATGGCCACGAAAAAGCATTTCTAGAAATTGCGGCTACACATGCACGATATGGAACAACGGCTATGCTGCCTACCACGCTTACCAGCTCAAAAGAAGAATTGTTTCATACGCTGGATGTATATAAAACAAGTATTGAGAAAAATACAAATGGTGCTCAGTTTTTAGGACTGCATTTGGAAGGACCTTATCTATCCATCAATCAATGCGGTGCACAAGACCCTCGCTACATCAGAAACCCAGACCCGGCTGAATATAAAGAAGTGCTTGCAGCTACTGATTTAATAAAACGCTGGAGTGCCGCTCCTGAATTGGAAGGAGCCATTGAATTTGGAAAATATCTTACCAGTAAAGGAATACTGGTTGCTATGGCACATACCGATGCCATTTATGAAGAAGCATTGAAAGGATTTGAAAATGGTTATACGCTGGCTACGCATTTTTATTCGGCCATGTCCGGCGTTACACGTCGCAATGCTTATCGTTATGCAGGCGTGGTAGAAGCCGGTTACCTCATAGATGAAATGGACGTAGAGATTATTGCAGATGGGGTTCATCTTCCAAAACCTTTGTTGCAATTGGTGTATAAAATAAAAGGTGCTGCAAGAACTGCTTTAATAACGGATGCTATGAGAGGTGCAGGTATGCCGGAAGGCCCCAGTGTTTTGGGTAGTATCAATAATGGTTTGCCAGTGATTATAGAAGATGGTGTGGCGAAATTGCCGGATCGCAGTTCATTTGCAGGCAGTGTTGCTACAGCAGACAGGCTTGTGCGTAATATGGTTCAACTGGCGGGAGTTTCATTGCAGGAAGCAGTGCGAATGATAACAAGCACACCCGCAAGGATATTGAAATTGGAAGAAAAGCTTGGCTCTATTGAAAAAGGTAAACAAGCAGACATCATCATTTTTGATGAGCAGATTAATGTGAAGATGACAATGGTAAAAGGGAAAGTTATTTATCAAGCAGATCTATAAAAATCGATTTTATTTAAACAGCACAACGATGAAAAATGAATTTTGGGCAGATGAACTGATGGTGGAGATTTATCCGGATAGAGCAGCAATGGGAAAAGCTGCTGCAACAGCAGTCATTAATAAATTAACTGAACTGTTGAATAAGCAGCCAATGGTGAACATGATCTTTGCTGCGGCACCTTCTCAGAATGAATTTTTGCAGGCGCTTGCTGAAAGTAAACTGGATTGGAAACGGGTGCGAGCTTTTCATATGGACGAATACATTGGCCTGGATGCAGCAGCACCGCAGGGTTTTGGAAATTTTTTAAAAGATAGAATTTTTGATAAGCTTCCTTTTGCAGAGATACATTACCTGGATGGAAATGCAGCTGATGTTGCAGCAGCCTGTAAAGCTTATTCGCTGTTATTAAAAGAAAACCCCGTTGACATAGTATGTATGGGCATTGGAGAGAATGGCCATATTGCATTCAATGATCCTCCTGTGGCAGATTTTAAAGACAAACAATTGGTGAAAATAGTAGAGCTAGACCAGGAATGCAGGCAGCAGCAGGTGAACGATGCTTGCTTCGCTGCAATAAACCTGGTGCCTACGCATGCTATTACGCTCACCATTCCTGCGTTGATGGCTGCCCGTTATGTTTATTGCATGGTGCCCGGTCCTACAAAAGCAAACGCCGTGTTCAATACAATCAACCAGCAAATTATCGAACGTTATCCTTCCACTATTTTAAGAACGCATAAAGCAGCTAATCTATACCTGGATGTGCAAAGTGCAGCTCAATTAAAACAGGTAGCAGAGAAGATTTAAACAATAGTATTGAATGAAAAGAAGAATTTCGGGTATTGGAAAGCAGTTTATTTTATTTGTAGCGATCATACTCTTCATTTTTAATAGCATGCAGGCGCAATCTATAATGGCAGGAGGGAAGGTGAAACTGGTTACGCTGGATCCGGGGCATTTTCATGCGGCATTGGTGCAAAAGTCGATGTACTCAATTGTAGACTCCGCTGTTCATGTGTATGCGCCCAAAGGAAATGAGCTGGATGCGCATCTTGCGCTGATTAACGGGTACAATAGCCGAAATGATGTTCCTACTGCATGGAATGAAATTGTTTATACCGGCAATGATTACCTGGAGAAAATGATTGCGGATAAAAAGGGAAACCTGGTAGTACTTGCTGGCAACAACCGGCTTAAAACGAGCTATATCAATAAGTCGGTGGATGCAGGGTTCAACGTTTTATCAGACAAACCGATGGCAATCGATAACAATGGCTTCGCATTGCTGGAACGGACATTTGCATTGGCAAAAAGCAGGAAAGTATTGTTGTATGATATCATGACTGAACGTTTCCAGATTACCAATCTATTGCAGCGGGAATTATCCATGATGCCGGAAGTGTTTGGCAAATTGGAAACAGGTACGCTTAATGATCCTGCAGTGATAAAAGAAAGTGTACATCATTTTTTCAAAACAGTTTCTGGCAAACCGCTGATTCGCCCATCTTGGTATTTTGATGTAAAGCAGGAAGGAGAGGGTATAGTGGATGTAACAACGCATTTGGTTGATCTTGTGCAATGGGAATGTTTTCCCGACATAACACTTAATTACAAAAAAGATATCCAGGTTAATAAAGCCAGGCGCTGGGCAACATCACTCACGCCATCGCAATTCAAGCAGTCAACGCAACTAGATAGCTATCCTTCATTTCTGTCTCCCTATATAAAAGACAGTATATTGAATGTATTCGCCAATGGAAGTTTTGATTATACCATCAAAGGCATTCATGCAAGAATATCTGTTACCTGGAAGTTTGAAGCAGCACCCGGTGCCGGCGATACGCATTATTCTATCATGAAAGGCACAAAAGCAAATCTTATTATCAGGCAGGGGGCAGAACAGCAATATAACCCTGTATTGTATATAGAACCAATCAATAACAGTGAGGCTTATAATGCGTCACTAAAACTGGCTATAGAAAAATTAGCAAAAGAATACAAAGGGCTGTCGTTACAAAAAGATGGTAAAGGATGGGCTGTAGTTATTCCTGCCAACTATGAATTGAATCATGAAGCATGTTTTGCAGAAGTAATGAAAAAATATCTTTCCTATTTGCAAAAGGGTGCTATGCCCGGTTGGGAAGTGCCGAATATGCTGGCGAAATATTACACCACTATCAAGGCATTGCTGTTCGCATCTACTACTGAATAAACGAAGTGAGGCTGATTTAATAGTAGCGATTGCAAGTCTTTTAAAATACTCCATATGAATCATGCTTTACGCCATTTCCTGATCTTTCAGGTTTTATTGTTGGCTTTTTGCCGGCTTTCTGCGCAGGCTGATAAGCCGCTTTCACTGGCAAACAGTTTATTTACACTAAGCTTTGATAAAGATGGCAGGGCAACAGATATTCTCTTAAAAAAAGATGGCAGGCACAAAGCTGTTGTAGCATATACTGAGATAGAAAAATTTAGCCGCGAAAGAACGATTGCCATTCCTTCAGCTGATAAACAGTCGATACGTTTTGAACATGATTTGTATGCAGAGACTTTAGAGCAGCGTTGCAAGTTGATAGAAACTTTTTCGGTAACAGCTAACAGCATACGCTGGCAGATTGAAATAGCCGGGACTAATAAAGAGGCAAAGTCATGGTCGTCTATCATAAAAACAATTGTTCAATATCCCAAGGATAATGATACACGTTTCTGGACAAGTTGGGGAGCGCCACAGTTTGATTCAGCGAATTGTGATCCTGCATTGATTGCATCTTTGTCTCCTTATAAAAACAACGTCAAAGGTTGGCTTGATCCTTTGGTGCCGATGCCATTCTCCAATCAGACAATGTACTACGGTGCACCGCCATTTGATACGGCAGATACTAAACTAGGGTTTATTCCTTCACAGGGAAATCTGTTTGCCATTCCTTTTGCTTCTGTGTTTGACAAAAACACGCAGGGCTTTTCTGTTTTTCTTTCTCCCGAAGACAATATTATTAACCTGCAGATGAAGACGAGAGAAACCGGCATTATAGAATTTGACAGGATGTATAACAGGATAAGCAATGGCAAGAAGATATCTTTTTCACTTGATCTTGCAGTGCATGAAAACGATTGGCGCAGTGCGTTGCAGTGGTTTGCTGATCATTATCCTGATTATACAAAACCTGTAAACAAACAAGCTAAGGTATTGGGCGGTACTGCAGCCTACTCAAACTTCTTTGATGCATTTGATTCGCAGAAGATGAAACGCATGGCGTTCACAGTTAACTGGCAGGCAAGTTTCGATTTTCCTTACATGGGTATGTTTCTGCCGCCGGTAAATCGTACAACAAAGTGGACAAGGCTTGGTGGCGGTTCTATTTCTATTAAAGAGATGGATGATTATGCTGCCACCATGAAGAAAAAAGGTTTCTATGTGATGAGTTACTTCAACGTAACTGAATTTGGCAGTTGGTTTAAATATCCCTGCGCTACAAATTCGGTAAGCACTGATACATTGTGGAAGGATTGCAGTGCTTATCTCTGCAAACAATTTCCCAATGCTTTGTTGAAAGTGGGAGAGAATGTAAACAGATCAAAACTGGATAAAAGAACAATTGCAAGTGGCCCTTATTACAGTTGGAAAGATGCCGTAGCGACCGATTGTGGGGATTCGGCCTACAAAAAATTTTTATTACAGCAGGCGCAAAGGCATATCCGAGAGATACCTAACTCGTTTGGCATTTGCATAGATCGGCTTGACTGGTTGCGTTTTTTTAATGAGCAGGCAGATGACGGTATCAGTTGGTTCAATGGAAAGCCGGCAAGATCGCTGGTGAGTTCATGGAAGGCTTTGATGGAAGAGCTTGGTCCAATGATGCATCATGCAGGCAAATATATTTTGGTGAACAATCATTACAAACGGATTGATCTGTTGAAACATGCTGATGGTATATTGGATGAATTTACCAATGAAACCAGTCCGCTAAACACCACCGCTTTTCTTACGCTTGATAAGCCAGCATTGGGTTGGACGCCTGACAAAGGAGTGATTGATGCAGTAGGTGGTGATAATTTTTTTCAGAAATATTTATACCTCGGTGTATTCCCAATGTGCCCTTTTCCCGGTAATGATCATGCATTGCAACCGGATAGCAGCGTAGATAAATTGTATCTTGATTACGGCCCATTAATGAATCAATTAAAAGAAAAGCGCTGGGTATTGAAAGTAAATGTTATTTCGGTAAAGGACGATAAGGCAAAAGTAAATTTGTTTGCTACTAAAAGCGGGTATGCTATCCCGGTAGTGTATGGAAAAGAAGAGCATGTTACGATTGTATTGCAGGACAAAGCCCTGCTTGCCGGTAATTTTGTTTACAAAGTGTATCAACCAGGCATATCAGCACCTGTTACAATAAAAAGTAAAAGGGTAGGAGCTACTATAGAGTTAAATGTGCCATTGGTACGCGGAGCTGCGATGGTATCGGTTTCAAAATTATGAGACGGCATGCATTTTACATAAAATGAGAGCAATATGATTTGGAAGCGAATCAATCTAAAAAGAACGATAGTTTGTTTGTCATTTATTTTTCTATTGGTAAATGAAGCGCTTTCTCAACAAAAATTTGCAAGCTGGACAGATACATCGCTAAAACTTGATAACGGCATTGTACAAAGGGTGATTGAACTCCCAGGTGGCCATGGAAACTTTCTTACAAAAACCTACACGCCTGCATCTGGCGGTTTTCATTATTTCTCACCTGTTAGCTCAGATTTTCAATTCGAGATCAATGGGAAAATTTACCAGGGAACCAGTAAATGGAAACAGCTTGGTATTGAAACTGTCAATGATTCAAATGGCGGAAGCGGAGCTGCTGTAAGTCTCTTGAGTGACGATGGATATGTTAGGCTTACTATAAAATATTTACTCTATCCTGGTCTGCCGGTAATAAGAAAAAGTCTGATCGTAAAAAATTATACGAAGGAACCTTTTATGCTGGAGTCTGCAGATGTAGAAAAACTGTCTGTTACTTCGTTCAACCCAAATTGTTATAGTTGGGTTTTTAGTGATTACGGAAGAAGAAGATCATTAGGCGCTTATGAAGGCAATAAACAGGATGCCCTTGTAATGGTATTTAACCCGGAATGGAAAGAAGGTATTTTAATTGGTAATGAAGCGCCGGGTGTAATAAAGCGAACGTCTGTATTTTGGGAAGCACCTGAAATAAGAAGCGGGCTTACGCATAATGATGCATTGTATCCATTCCGCAAATGGATTGCATCCGGTGACTCGTTTGAGACGCCACAGATTTTTACGATGTTGTTTAATCATCAAAAAGATACAAGAGCGATTTTCAATACGGCATTGCCCGATTTTATCCGCAGGCATATGGGCACAAGGCTTTCCATGTTAAAAGAGAAACCAACTTTTGTTTTCAATACCTGGCATCCATTTCAAACAAATATTAATGAAAGCATTGTAATGGAATTGGCTAAATCAGCAGCAGCGGCAGGCATGAAGGAGTTTGTAATTGATGATGGCTGGCAGGATAATACGGGTGATTGGGGTATTGATAAAAAGAAATTTCCCAACGGATTAAAGCCTGTGTTTGATTATATAAAGTCGCTGGGCATGAAACCCGGTTTGTGGATCAGTGTGGGTACAGCTTCACCGGATAGTAAAGTGTATAAAGAGCACCCGGAATGGTTTGTACGAGACAGCGCTGGCAAACACACTTCGCTCATTATTGAAAACTACGACAAATACACGGCTTGCTTTAGTACAGGTTGGTACGGCTATATAAAATCTGTATTGAATAAGCTTGCGCTTGAATACGGACTCGAATACATGAAGCTTGATTTCTCAGTGGTGACAAGTCCTTATCGTTATGATCATACAGCCTCGGGTTGTTATGCGAAAGATCATCCGGGTCATAAAGATCACAATGAGTCTCTTTATACAAATTATACCAGCATGTGGCAATTGTTTGATGAGTTGCATGCTGCTAAGCCCTCATTGTTTATTGATTGCACTTTTGAAACAATGGGTGGTCTGCAATTGATAGATTACGCTATGCTGAAACATGCAGATGGAAACTGGTTGTCTAATTTTTATGAAGTTAACCAGGACGGTGATTTGCGGGTAAGAAATATGGCCTGGTGGCGATCTCCTGCTGTTTCTGCTACTGCATTGGTGATTGGCAATATGGCGATGCAGGACAGTGCATGGGAGATGCACATTAAATCATTGGCCGGTGCATTGCCTATTATGTTGGGTGATCCAAGAAAGTTGAATACTATCGATCAGAAAAAATACAAAGCTTATTCAGATTGGCTGCACACGATGGCCGCCCGTCATGATATAATGAGTTACCGCCAGGATCTTGCAGGATTTGGTGAACCTGCAGAAGGAAGCTGGGATGGATTTCAACGTATCAATACAGATACAAAATCTGGCGGTATAGCGGCAGTATTCAAACATGGAAGTAAAGAAACTTCAAGAACGGTAACTATTGATTACCTGGACAATGATAAATACTATGATGTAAAAGAAGCCATTACCGGGAAAATAATTCAGCAGCATGTAACAGGTAAACAACTTTCACAAACAGGTTTTGCAATCACGCTCAAAGAAGAATATGCCGGTATGCTGATGCAGGTAGAAGAAAATAAGACGGCCCTTAAAACAGGCCAATAGCCCATCAAAACCCTGTTTTTTTGAACTGTTAAAAAAGTATAGACTTCAAATAGAATAGTGGACAATAAAGCCATTGTTAGGTAGTAGATTTGGGCAGACAGTATCAATTACCGTGTACAATGGAAAACAATAACCGCCGGCAATTTTTAAAGAAGACAGCGCTTTCTGCGGCGGGCTTTGGGCTGGCAAGCAGTTTTCCCGCTGTGTATGGCAATGATTTATTCAAAGCAGCACAAAAATCCACAGGTTTTATTGCTAACCCGGATTTTGTTCCCAATAGGATTGCCAGTTGGTGGACAACAATAGAAGATTTGCAATGGCCGCAAAAGAAAATCACGGATGCCATAAAGAAACGTGCGGAAGGTTTTGCAAAAGCAAAGATTGATACTGCTGTTAATTTTGGTTTTCATATCCGTTTCGATTTCTCCAATTATTTTGGCCAGATGCATGGTTACTATAATGATGTATGTGAAGCGCTGCATGCACGTGGCATAAAGTTTATGGAGCATTATTCGTGCAATCATATCTCCCGCCCAAAAAATGAAGCAGAGATGAAAATGATGAACAAGTTTCAACGTCATCATGTGCTCCTATACCACGATGCTGTTGCAGCAAAGTATGCACAGTATGAGGGACATCTCTTCAACGATGTTTGTGAAATTGATTTGCGTGATGGCAGTCTTGGTTATTCTCCCCAATACCAGTTAAATACTTTTTGCCACAACAATCCCGGTTTCCTTGATATGCATCGCAAGTATTTATTGCGATTAAAGAAAGAAGTTCCATTTGATGGCATCATGGTAGATGATATGTGCAACTATGCAGGGCCTGCTACTTGCGGTTGCAAATATTGTCGTGATCGGTTTAAGAGAGATTACGGACATGAGATACCTGCGTTTGGTGAAGCATCTTTTTGGGGCGATACCAGTAAAAAAATATTGGAATGGGGCAATTATGATAATCCTGTTTTCAGGGATTGGCTTCGCATGAAAACAGATTGTATTGCAGACCATGTAAAAATGTTGAAAGCTACGCTTGCTGAAAAACCATTGATGACTTGTTGCTCAAATACTGGCCCAATTATATTAAACGCACTTTCACTCGATTTAGAAAAAATTGCACCCCAGCTTGATTTTTTTGTGTTGGAAAATGTGGGCACCAATATAGATAACATCAACTGGATGGAGATGGATGCGGAAGCACTTCACCAGAAAGACATTGCTGAAAAAAATGGTAAAGCACCTGTGATGGCTTTAAGCTATACCATTTATGAAAAAGGTGCTTACCTGGGTTGGGCTTTAAGCAGGTTTTGGGGTGTGGCAGATTGGATGAGCACATTGAATCATCGCCTGGAAGAAGATCCGCCGGATGCAAGAGAAATGGAAGACGTGATTATGCAACCGAATAATTGGGAAGTAAATAACAATGATCTGTTGTATAGAGAGGGAGAAGATTTTGTTGAAGTGAGATTGGTTAGTAACCGTTATTGCCGCGAGAATGGCTGGAGAGATAAAAATGGAAAAGAACATTGGGACAGGGTGAAAGCATGGTCGAAGCAATTGGTAGAAAATAATATTGGTTATCGTTTTGTGCGTGCTGCAGAATTAGCAGATAGCGCTCCATTAATAAAAGAAGATACGCCACTTATATTGGACGGTGTTGCCTGTGTTTCTGATCAGCAATTCGCCAGCATTCAATCTTATCTTAAAAAAGGTGGTGCAGTGTGGATGGCTTTGCCTTTTGGCACCCACGATGAAAAAGGTTTTGTACGTAAAGTTCCATTGTCGGCAAAGGTTCAAACAGGTTCTTTTAAAAACCTGCATATTATTGATAGTGCTGTTGCTTCAGCACCTTTGGAAAAGATGATCAGCAACGGCAAATTTCAACCAGTACTAAAACAAGTGGGCGGCGACAAAGGATGGGTGGCAAGGATTAGGTTACACAAAGGACAGCCAGTGTTCCATTTTATGAATACAGCATTGAAGCCTATTGCTCATCCAACAGTAAAAGATCTTTCCGGTATTCCTGTATTGGTGGATATTGATAGCATCGTTGTAAATAATAAGCTTTCTTTCACAATTGATACACGTAAATTAAATATTAAGGCACTTACATTGATGAGTCCTGAGCTGGAATCGAATAAAAGATTAGTTGCGGTAAGTGCAGGAAAAGGTCATCGGGCAACTATACAAATAGATCTTGAGCATGTAAAGTTGTATGCCGTTGCGATCGCATAAGGAAATAAAACGAAAATTATTAGAAAGAACGAACCACTAAAAAGAAGTGCAGATGAAACCAGTTACCAATCGAAGGGAGTTTATTAAAATGACAACATTATCTGGTGCGGCTGTAGGGCTGGCCAGTGCATTCCCTAATTTATATGCCAATAGTCTTGCTGGCAAACCAGTCTTATTAACCAAAGATCCGGCTTTTATACCAAGCCGTGCTGCAAGCTGGTGGACAACCATAGAAGATTTGCAATGGCCGCAAAAGTTTGTAGTAGACAGAATTAAGAAACGGGCAGAAGGTTTTGCAAGAGCTGGTATTGATACAGCTATCAATTTTGGTTTTGGATTGCGGTTTGATTTTTCCAATTATTTTGCACAGGTACATGGCTATTATGCTAACGTGTGTGAAGAGTTGCACAAGCATGGAATAAAATTTATGGATCATTATTCCTGCAATGAAATTGTTCGCCCGCGCAATGAAGGCGAATTGAAAAAAATGGTTGAGTACCAGCGTCACGCTGTGCTGCTTTATCACGATCCGATAGCTGCTAAATACGCACAGTATGAAGGCTATTTCTTTAATGACTTGTGTGAAGTTGATCTTCGCGATGGCAGTCGTGGTTATGCACGGCAATACCAGTTTGAAACTTTTTGTCACAACAATCCTGGGTTTCTTGATATGCACCAGAAATACCTGCGGCGCCTGCTAAAGGAAGTACCGATAGATGGCATTGAAGTGGATGACATGTGCAATTATCCTGGCCCTACTACCTGCGGTTGCAAATATTGCCGTGAAAGATTTAAAAAAGAATATGGTCATGAGATACCGCCATTTGGAGAAAAATCTTTTTGGGGCGATACCAGCAAGAATTTTTTGCTGTGGGGAAATTATGATAACCCTGTTTTCAGGGATTGGTTAAGAATGAAGATTGATTCTGTGGCAGATCATTTAAAAATGATAAAAGCAACCATTGGTGAAATGCCATTGATGACCTGTTGCTCAAACACAGGGCCTGTTATTCTGAATAACCTTTCGCTTGATTTGGAAAAACTGGCACCGCATCTTGATTTCTTTATGCTGGAAAATGTTGGCATCAATATCAACAATGCTGATTGGATAGAGATGGATGCAGAAGCAGTGCTTCAAAAAGACATTGCACAGAAGAAAGGCAATGCGCCTGCAATGGCATTGAGCTATACAATTTATGAACCCGCAGCTTATTTCGGCTGGAGCCTCAGCCGTTTTTGGGGCGTTGCCAACTGGAGCAGTACGCTCAACAGGCGTATGCCGGAAGATCCTCCAGATGCAATGGAAATGGAGGATGTTATTGATAAAACAAACAACTGGGAAAAACAATACAGCAATCTTAACTATCGTGATGGTAATGATGTAGCAGAGGTAAGACTCGTTTCTAACCGCTATTGCAAAGAAAACGGTTGGCGCAATACAGACGGCCATGAACATTGGGATAGCGTCGCAGCGTGGAGTATCCAGTTGTTGAAAAATAATGTAGGATATCGTTTTGTACGTTATGCTGAACTGGAAGATGCAAAAATGTTAAGCAGTGAAAAGACGCCGCTGATACTGGATGCAGTTGGTTGTGTTTCTGATAAACAATTTACTGCCATCAAAACATATCTTGCCAATGGCGGCATTGTTTGGATGGCACTTCCTTTTGGTACGCATGATGAAAAAGGTTTTGCACGTACAACAGCTTTATCTGAAGAATTAAAAAAAGGCAAGCACAAAAATTTATCAATCATTACATCCGCTGTGTCCTCGCAAACATTGCAGCAGTTGATAGCAGCTAAGGAATTCAAACCAATCATCCGTCAAACAAAAGGTGATAACAGGTGGGCAGTAAGATTGAGAATGTATAATAACAAGCCGGTAATACATTTTATGAATACTGCATTGCTGCCAACGCCACATCCAACCATTAAAGACACAGAAGGCGTGCCAGTAATAACACAACTGAACTCAAAAATAAAAGACAATGATCTTGCTTATGAAATTGATACGGCAAGGTTCGCCCTGGGTTCAATGTCTGTAATGAGTCCAGAACTGGAAACCACAAAGCGATCAGTAACTATCCAGGCTGGCAGCAAAAGCAAAGCAAACCTGGAAGTAAATCTTGATGGTATAAATGTTTATGCTGTTGTCGCGTAAGCAAATTTTAAAGAAGGCATTTTTGTTAAATACGAGCTATGTATCTAAGACAATCAGATTATATAAAAAGCATTTTATCGGGTGAGGATAACAAGGCTTCTCTTGTTCAAACTGAAATTTATCAGCCAAGCGTAACCGAAAAAAATGAAATAGAAGGGAGCTTTGTTCCTAACCGTGCTGCCAGTTGGTGGTGCAGCCTGGCAGATTTGCAATGGCCGCAAAAACCTATTCTTGACAAAATAAAAAGAAGGGCAGAAGGTTTTGCAAAAGCAGGTATAGATACGGCTATCAATTTTGGTTTTCACAACCGTTTTGATTTTGCTAATTATTTCAGCCAGTTGCATGGCTATTATGCCAGCGTTTGTGAAGAATTGCACCAGCGTGGCATACGTTTTATGGATCATTATTCATGCAATGACGTAACACGCCCCAGGAACGATGCGGATTTTCGCTACCTGAATAAATATGAAAGACATGCTGTGTTGCTGTTTCCTGATCAAATAGCAGCACCGCTCATGCAGTACGAAGGACATTTTTATAAAGACCTTTTCGAAATAGATCTCCGCACCGGGCAACATGGTTATGCCAAGCAATACCAGTTTGAAGCATTTTGCCATAACAACCCCAACTTTCATGATATGCACAGCAAATACCTGTTGCGGTTGATGAAGGATGTTCCTTTTGATGGCATTGAAGTAGATGATATGTGCAGCTATCCTGCTAATACTACCTGCGGCTGTAAGTATTGCAGGGATAGGTTTAAGAAAGATTATGGGCATGAGATACCTGCGTTTGGTGATGCTTCTTTTTGGGGAGATACCAGTAAGTCCATGTTGTATTGGGGCAATTATGAAAACCCTGTATTCCGCGATTGGTTAAGAATGAAATCCGACTCTGTTCGTGATCATGTAAAAATAATTAAGTCGGTATTGGGAGATAAGCCTTTGATGACTTGCTGTTCCAACACAGGTCCTATCGTTTTAAATGCTGTAGCACTCGATCTTGAAAAAATGGCACCGCACCTGGATTTGTTTATGCTGGAAAATGTAGGCACTAACGTTGACAACATAAATTGGTCAGAAATGGACGCGGAGGCATTGCTGCAGAAAGATATAGCTGCCAAAAGAAACAATGCTACTGCTATTGCACTCAGTTATTGTCTCTCTGAAAAAGGTGCTTATTTTGGATGGGGACTTGCCCGTTTCTGGGGTGTTGCTAACTGGAGCAGTACACTTAACGGACGATTGGAAGAAGATCCGCCCAATGCCATGGAAATGGAAGACGTTATTGCTCACTCCAACAACTGGGAAAAAAAATACAGCGACCTGGATTATAGAACGGGTACAGATCTCATAGAATTAAGAGTTGTAAATAATGGCTACTGCAGGGAGAATGGTTGGAGAGATGAAGCCGGGCACGAGCATTGGGAGCGTTCAAAAGCATGGAGTCAACAATTGGTAAAGAATAATATCGGCTATCGTTTTGTAAGAGCAAACGAATTGGAAGATGCAGATGCTTTGATAAAAGAAAACACGCCTTTGATAATGGATGGTGTTGGTTGTGTATCAGACAAACAGTTTACTGCTATTAAAGCATATTTGGCAAAAGGTGGTATGGCGTGGGTGGCATTGCCCTTTGGTACGCACGATGAAAAAGGAATGAAGAGATCAATTCCTTTGTCTGATATGTTGATGAAAGGCAGTCATAAAAATTTAATGATAATTGAAAGCGCTTTTTCGGCTGAACCAATTAAGAAGTTAATAGCCGCAGGAAAGTTTACACCGGTGTTAAAGCAGGTAGAAGGGGAGAGTGGATGGGTTGCGCGGATAAGAACGTACAATGGAAAACCTGCTATTCATTTTATGAACACAGCACTGGAGGCTGTTCCGGATTCAATTAATGATCTTTCTGGTATTCCTTTAATAAAAGACATCAAATCCTCCATTAAAAATAACAAGGTTGTTTTTCAAGTTGATACCAGTAAAATTAAATTGCCGGCATTGTCCATTATGAGCCCTGAATTGGAAGGAACACAAAGAGCAATTGCCTTTAACCAGAAGGACAAACGATATGCAAATCTTCAAATTGATTTAAGCGATATAGCTATTTATGCGGTTGCACAGTAATTATTTAAGCTGATTTTATTTCCAGTCTTTTAAAGCTGCAATCGGTTTTGAAAAACTTGCGGATGATTTTCCCGGAACCAATAGCACATTGAAGTTAGCCTTCGTGTTTTTAGGAACTACTGATTCAAAACCTACGATGGTTGTTCCGGGATTGGGCGCATCATAATATGCAGGTGGATCAGTGCTCCATGTTTTCATGCTAATCTTTATACTGCCATTTACCTTTAATAGCAATTTTTTTGTTCCGATTTGTAAAACGGCTTCGTTGTTTTTGCTAAGCGTAACTTTTGCCGGCGTAAGCATAGACCACCTGTAAATAGTTGCAGAGTCTAGTGTTTCTATTTCATCTCTTACCAATACATACTCGTTATTGCACAATCCTATACCTCTTTTTGCATTAGCCAGTTGTCCGGCGTATAATGTTGATATATCAGTAACAGCAGCAGTAAAGCTTTTGCTTTTTGCCACCATTGCTAATGGAGCAAAACCTTTTACACGCTGTAGCTCGTTATTAATAGTAATGGTATTGTGCGCAAAATTATTATACCGAAATATTTTCCAGCGTTGCCCATCCTGTTTGTCTGCCCATAGATCTATATTTTTCGATTCCAGTGATTCATAGTCCTGGTAGCCAAAATCCATCGCCCATCTTTCTCCGTCTGCATCCATTACAAAACTGCCAACATCCATATGGCCATGCGTAACAGAAGGTGAACCGCCTTTCATAGCAATATAAATTGCATTGCTGTCTTTCCAGGAACTGCGCATAAAACCAACAGGGTTTCTGCCACTGCCCGACCAATAAGTTGCAGCAGGTGCTTTTATTGAATCAATGTTTTGCTGGCTTCCCCATATTAATAACATAGGCAGGAACCGCCACGTGATTGGTAATTGTTGATGGGCGCCGGTTAAAAATTTCTTTTCCATCCATAGCACAGATGGATCTTTTAATTTATCAGCAAACCAAAGCATAGCAGCCTGCAATGAAGTGGTGGCAGCTACGTCAGAATAATTAAAACATTTGCCCGTGGGCCCCACCATGTTTTCTACATACAGTGGTGTTTTTAAAAAAGCTTGTTGTTTATCTAAACCAAAAACAGAATGGAACATACTTTGAAGCCCACTCAGGAAAAGAACATTGTAAGTGGTGCCGTATCCCCAATAACCATAGCCTTCTGCATAAGCGCCATCCGGGCCATAGTCTTGCATGGGTATGGTAATACTTTTAAGAGAGCGGTTGATAACCTTGCTGTAAAAGCCAGGATCGTTTTCAAAAATTGCCATAGCACCAAAGCTGATGCCGGTATTGCAGACCTGGTTCCAGTTATTTGTAACGGACAGCCATTTGCGATAATGATTAAAATGAACCGTATCGTAAGAAGTAGCAATGCCTTTTGTAAGGATGGCTTCACCTATTTCCGTTCGTGATGCGGGTGAGAGGTCCTGGTATAACCAATCATACCCAATGGCAAGTGCCATGGTGAGCTCTGCTACATCCAGGTAATGCGATGGGTTCCAATCGCTGAAGCGGGCCATAGCCAGTAACTCTTTTTCCGCCTGGTTAAAATATTTTTTTTCCTGCGTGGTGCGCCATGCATAGCTGAGAAAAAAAGCACGGTAAAGACAGTAGCGATAAGTATCAAGTCGAATGCCCGTCATATCCCGTGTAGAGGGGGAGAGTGTTATAAGACTATCACATTGATGCAGGATAGCCTGCTGTACAGCCTGCCAGGTTTTATTGCTTTTTATATTTTTCTGTATAACCAGTTCATCCGCTTTTGTCATCAATAACCGGGGGTGATTGGGAACCGGAAAATTTGCGGTTACACTATCAGGCTGTGCTTTTAATGATTGTACACAAAGTACTAACAGGCAGGTATATACTATGCTGATCTTTTTTATGTTTGAAATGTTGTAGTTTACTAACATGATTCGCTCAATAAGTTAAACATCCAAAACCAGGAAATCAATGCTTTTGAAAGCATTCGGTTGATTATGGTAAATATATTCTCTCTTTGGGATTGGATTATTTACTTTTCTATTCAAGTTCTGTATTTTATTAACATCTATGCAGCGCTAATCTGCAACTGAAAGTCCTGCTATTACAGCAATAAGATTGACAAAAAAATAATTTTCAAAACACATTCAGATAATGAACTTTTATTTGTGTCAATAGCCGTATTTTTTGTAAATTGAATCAATAAACCAGAACTAACTGTAAAAGATTATGAGGCCGCAGTTACATAAACTTCCGTTATCTCCTGACATTTCCTTTGTGTATAAAAACTGGGAATGTGAATATTTTGACAAGCCCTGGCATTTTCACAAAGAATATGAGCTGGTGTTGATAGACAATGCTGTAGGAACACGCTTTATTGGTGATAAAGTGAGTTTTTTTGAAGATGGCGATCTGGTTCTTATCGGCCCAAACATTCCTCACCTTTACAGAAATCACGAAGACTATTATAAAAAGATGAACCTGGTGGCCAAATCAAGGTTTATTCATTTCACCGATGATTTTTTAGGGAAAGAGTTTTTTGATGTTCCTGAAATGAGCATGGTAAGAAGATTGTTGGATAAATCTGCTCTTGGTATTGAGATTGTTGGAAAGGCCAACGAGTTTGTAAAAGACAAAATGGAGGAGATGGAACACATGGTGCCGGTAAAAAGACTGATGGCAGTTCTTGAAATACTCATCTATCTTTCTACCAGCAGAGATTTGAAACCTGTGCTTACAAAAGCATTCACTGCAAAAAATACAACTGATACAGACAGGATTGATGAAGTTTTCCAGTTTATTATGCAGAACTATAAACAGGAGATTTATATTGAGCAGATTGCTGAGAAGTTAAACATGAGCATTGCTTCTTTTTCACGTTACTTCAAGCATCATACCCGTAAAACTTTCTCGCAGTATATTACAGAGATAAGAATCAGTCATGCCTGCCGTTTGTTAATGGAGCGCAACTATACTATTTCTGAAATCTGCTACCAGAGCGGTTTTGAAAATCAATCTAATTTTTACAGACATTTTAAAAAGAATACCGGCATTATTCCCAAAGAATATAAATGCCGGTTTCTATCAACTGCGATATAATAGTTGCTGACCCAACTCAGTTTATTATCAGAACTGCTGATGCACCTCTTATTTAATACTGCAATACATTGACGAATGAACGTCCTTTATTCTAATGACGTATCAAATCGGTTGTCATGGTGTATAATGTCCGCAACGCAAAACTTAAAACTTATCACTTAAAACTTACAACTTAATAAGTAGCTCTGCCACCAGAAAGATCAAAAGTAAATCCTGTTGTAAAACTATTTTGTTCCGATACGATATATGCTGCTATGTCTGCCACTTCTTCCAATGAACCACAACGTTTCATGGGTATTTTGTCTGTCATGTATTTAACCTGCGCTTCCGGCATGGCATCTACCAACGGAGTGCGTATAACAGCAGGCGCCAGTGCATTCACCGTAATGCCTCGTTCTGCATATTCACTGCCCTGCACTTTGGCCATGCATATTACTGCAGCCTTTGAAGCAGAATAAGCAAGCATGCCTGCATTGCCTTCTTTGCCGGCAATAGATGCAATATGCAATATGCGTCCGTACTTATTAGAGATCATATGCGGCAGTATAGCTTTGGAAGTATAAAAACTGCTCATGAAATTTACTTCAAATACTTTGTGCAGATCATCGCTGCTCACTTCATGGCTATGTATATTGGTAATGCCGGTAATGCCTACACAGTTTACCAATATATCAATCTTCTCAAAATGAGAAATCAGCCCTGCAATTGTTTTTTCCACCAGCTTTTGATCGGTTACGTCTATACCGGTGATGTGTACCTGCTTTCCGTATTTTTCAAACTGATCTTTCAGCGTCGCCACATTCAGATCCAATACAGCCACTTTTGCGCCCTCATTGAGCAAATTGTGTGCAATGGCCATTCCTATACCGGAAGCAGCCCCGGTTACAATGGCAACCCTGTTCTTAAAATCGTACATGCTTAAATAATTTTTTGTTCAAATTCTATAAGGCGCTATTTTGTTCAGGCCAAAGATTCGTCTTTCAATAATTTTAATACCCGTGCATTCAGTTCTTTAATGTAACTAACAGATGATGCGTCGGGGATATAAGCAGCTTTGCGGACATTGCTATTAGTGAGTACACCGCGTGCAATCAGTAATTCTTTTTCTGCATAATGAAACAGTTCCATGTTTTGCAGTGAGAAAAATATCTGCGGCATTACTCTTTCGAAAATGCTGAAGGCCCTGTCTGTTTCACCTTGCTTGCGTAGTTCGTATGCTTTTTGTAAAATGTCTGATACAGCAAGTCCGGGCATTACGCCTGCAATACCAAGCGGAATTAATTCCAGCATATACAAGCCGCCCCATCCTTCAAACAAACCAATCTTTCCTTCAGTTTTGTGTATGATGTCTTCAAACTTAGGTGCGCACAACGGTTCTTCCAGTTTCAGGTATTTGAAATTTGGATTAGCATCCATCAGATCTTTTATGAAACCAGCACTGATAGAAGCGCCACCCGGATTGAAGTCTTGTATAAGCACTGGTGTTTCTGGTATTGATTGCAAAAACCCGCTCAGGTAAGCTTTCAATGAAGCATCGGGCAAACTAAATAATCTTGGTACTGCTAGCGAAATGCAATCTGCGCCTGCTGCTACATTTGCCTGCGCAAGTTTAATAGCTACTTTTAGTGAAGGATGATTTGACTGTCCAACAATTTGTATGCGACCTGCAGCATGTTCTACCGCAATTTTTACAACAGTTAATTTCTCATCGTCTGTCAGCTTATAAAACTCGCTGGCATAAGCAGGCAGGCATACAGCTTTTATACCTGCGCCAATAGCAAAATCAATCAATCTCTTTAATGCGGCCTCGTCTATTGATTCGTTGTCCAGGAAGGGTGTGGGTACAATGGGCACTATTCCTGATAATTCCTTTTTAGATGCAGTCATATGTTTTCAGTTTACAATTATATAGGCAAGTTGTGGGATGGTACCAATGGGCAATAGATATATAAACAGGTACTTATCGGTGTGCAATCAATCGTATCAAAACTATTTATTTACACGCCGGTAATTGTTCGATTTTCTATTTATCATGTGTACTTTTTTAACATAAACATCCCATTAAACACCAGCCAGGTTTTTAGTTGTTTTTTTATGATCAAGAATGGTTAAGATAAGTGTTGATGCTAACACCAATATGCCTCCTGCAATGGCCTGGTTGCTTAGTTTCTCTCCCAGCCAAATGGCTGCGATGGGTAAGCCTAATAATGTAATCAGGTAATTGGATAAAGCTACTTGTGTTGCATCCAGGTATTTTAATGCCCTAAAGAAAATGAGCATTGATAAAAAGTTGTGAAAGAGTGTAAGCGATGCCATACCTATCCATGTGTTCGTAGTAAACGAGGGCACTTTTGCAAACATGCCGGGCTCGTAATATAATACCAACGGCGTTAGTAAAACCACCAATACAAAATAGGTATAGAATACCATTTCCATCTCGGTGTATTTGTGAGCGATTTTCTTGCACCCTACATTGTAATAAGCATTGCCCAGTATGGCTACGAATATCATTATGTTTCCTACGGCGTATCTGGAACCGAGATCCATGTGCTTGATATCATTAGTAGAGCAAAGCAATACGCCTATGATGGCTATTATAAAACTCACCCAACGTATCGGCGTCATTTTTTCTTTCAGAATAAAGAATGCAAATACCGCTGTAACTACCGGCAATGCTAAAACAAGGATGGCTGCATTGCTAGCCAGTGAATATTGGGTTCCCCATGTCATCAATACCTGTGAAGGGAATGCGCCAATAGCTGCCAGTTGAATAAATATGAAAACATCTTTTAGCTGTTTGCCGCCTTTTTTAAAATCCCTGATTACAAATGGCAACAGGAAAACAGTTGCCAGCAGCATCGGTGCCCATACTGTAAAATAGGGTCCAACCTGGTCTTGCGTAAGTTTAATGCAAGTGAAATGGAACGACCATATGAGGTTGCAAAAAAGTAACATCGACCAGGCGATAAGCGATTTGCGCATGAGCTTGTTTTTCCTTTTTATTTAAATATGCTGTCACCTAAAAACTCTGGAGTGTAACCGTTTTTTACCGCCCACTGTACCGCGGTCTCAATTCTTTGGCAGTAGTCTGGTTCGTAATTAAAATAAAACGGGTAGTAGTATTGCTCGTGTACCAACAGATCTACATAAGGTGGTTGTTTGCCCGATTTGTTTTCATAACTGTCCAGGTGAGGAACAATGTCTTTAAGATCTGTTTTGTCCAGTACGATACTTGTTTTAATCAACACAATTTCTGTAGCAGGATCTTTCCAGATAAAACGTTTTTTCAGATGTCTTCTTTGATCAACAGAAAGATAGTAGGAGGCAGGGAAAAGATCGTCATCCACATTGAAGTAGCCGAGCAAACCTTTATAGCCTGCATCTTTCAATGCCCTGGCGCCTTCTGCATTGGATTCGCCCCAATGCAGGGTAGTAATTGGTCCCATCAATGCCTCGCCCGCAAAACGTTTTATTTCAGCCATCACCAGATCGCAATCTTTTTTTACCGTTTCATAGCTAGCATTTTTATAAGGCATGTCTGGAAATTCTTCTATAGCGTGAAAACTTAAACGCAGCCAATCTGCCTGTGCTGTCCATTCAGCTTTATATTTATCACTTAACTGAGAAAGGTTAAAGCCATCTGTCTGGTAAAATAAATTGAGGTGAACTTTAGTACCATATTGTTCATGAAGCCGCTTCAAAAATGCGAGATAAGAATTGTCAAATATAGAAGTATAGCGATGCTCATTTTGGTAGATGTCTTGCAGAAACCAGATATTGTCATCAATAGATAGCCTGTATTTTCCTGCAAAATGATCCAGCTTGTATATAGTGATTGTTTCTTTCTCCCCGCTGGTTTCTTCTTTAATCTCAATACTGTTTTCAAAATTTTCCAATAACACTTTGGCTGTAAAAACACCTTCTGTATACTTGGCAGCAACTCCATTAATTGAAATCTTTGCTGCTTCAGGGGCCTTTACTTCTACAGGATATAGCAAGTACCCATTTCTCAATAACCCGTCATTTGCATGCAGCATATCTCCGTCAACAAGGTTTACTATTTTAAATGCAGTATTCATAATTAGTTTTTTCTTTCTTATTAGCCGTTCTGTATTTAATTGATATCTTTTGCCAGCAAAGTTTCCTGTTTGTTTTTTCTATTGTCTACAATGGTTAGAATAAGTGTTGAAACCAATACAAGTAAACCGCCAATGATTGCCTGGCTGCCCAGTTTTTCTCCCAGCCAGATTGCTGCAATGGGCAGACCAAGAAACGTAATCAGGTAATTGGATAATGCAACTTGTGTAGCGTCTAATGATTTTAATGCCTTAAAGAAAATGAGCATTGAAAGGAAATTGTGAAACAAGGTTAATGAACCCATGCCAATCCATGTGCTTTTAGTAAAGCTTGGTATTTTAGAAAACATGGTTGGCTCATAGTATAGTACCAGCGGCGTTAATAAAACAACCAGTACTACATAGGTATAAAACAGCATTTCCATTTCTGTATACTTCTCTGCAATTTTTTTGCAACCAACATTGTAATAAGCATTGCCAATAATTGCCAAGAAGATAAGCAGGTTGCCGACTGCATAGCGAGAGCCCATATCCATGTGCTTGATATCGTTGGTAGAACAAAGCAATACACCTACAATAGCTATGATAAAACTTACCCAGCGGATGGGTGTCATTCTCTCTTTAAGAATTAAAAACGCAAATACTGCGGTTATTACGGGTAAGGCAAGCATTAGTATCGCTGCATTGCTGGCCAGCGAATATTGGGTTCCCCATGTCATTAATACTTGAGAGGGAAATGCGCCAAGCAGACCCAGTTGCACAAACACCAACACATCTTTTAACTGCTTACCGCTTTTTTTAAAATCTTTTATTACAAATGGTATAAGGAAAATGGTTGCCAATAACATGGGTGCCCAAACAGTGAAGTAGGGGCCAACCTGGTCTTGTGTTAGTTTAATGCAGATAAACTGGAATGCCCAGATAAGATTGCAGGTAAACAATAAAAGCCATGCTATTAGTCCTTTTTTCATGCTGCTTTATTAAGATTGTTTTACCAATATTTCGTTTCCTGTCTTAAATGTTGCCAATGCTTGTTGATCAAGTTCTATACCCAGGCCATTTCCTTTTGGTAATAAGGCAGCGCCGTTTTCAAATTGTATTCCTTTTACAATCAAATCATCTTTTCTCACCAGTTCTCCAAAAATATCAGACGGAATGCTGCAGTTGATACTTGCGGCAGCAATGTGCAGGCCCATGGTTTCAGAAATGCCAAGATCTACTTCTGATCCGCGCCAGCAATTTTTTCCTTCCAGGTTTGCTATCTCTGCCAGCAATAAACAATTGTATGCAGAACCATTAAAGTTGTAACCATCTGCCGCATCTGCACGTACAAAAGCAATCATGTCGCGTATGTCTTGCGTATAGGGGAGAGAGATGTGTCTGAATAACGGGATGCCGAGATTCTTTTTCAAATATTGAAAGCCTTCAATATCGCCATGCAGAATAGGATCTTCCAAACCTAACATTATCTCTGGTGCGACACCGTCCATTAGTTTAAGTGTGGTAACAACATCATTCCAACGTTGGTTGGGGTCTAATACAATTTGGATGCGATTACCGCATCTTTCTTTTATTGCCTCTGTCCATAATCTTACCGGGTCATCATCAGAGCATTTAAACTTAAACACTTTGTGACCTTTTTGCATTGCCTCAAATGCTTTCTGTGCGGCATCTTCGGGTGTTCTTCTTCCTGTCCAGCCCATGCAATCAATCTTGTCTCTGTATGCTCCACCTAAAACCTGGTGAACAGGAGCGCCTAAAAGTTTGCCCACTAAATCAAGTATAGCAGTTTCAAAAGCTTCATAAATGCGTTGATCCGTTACCGGTAGTCTTCTCCAGTTCAATTGCAAAATATCTTTACCAACCAATTGATGAATATCAGCTTCCAGTATTTCTTTTGAGGCGGAGCGGTAAGTTTCTCCAATACCTATCAGTCCGTTTTCAAGCGTAATCTCCAATATCCATTTGGGTTGATTTGCAAATGAAGTCCAGCTTTCACCTGTCAGGAATTTTTTTGCAAATGCTGTATCGCTGTCAATAACAGTTTCAGAGTTAAGGCTGCCTGGTTTGGCAGGTACTATTACTTCCGTAGCTTTTATAGATTGTATTTTCGTCATGGTGTTTATTCTTCCGTTGGTGCTGCATATTTTTCAGCCAGCTTGCGTATATCGTAACTAAATTCAATAAAACGTTTATCCCAATGTTCAGCGGTTTCTTTTGTGTAAGGATAAAATCCTGAAGCGTTGCTAACGCCTTTTGCTCCTGATGCTACCACTTCTTCCATTAAACGTGGTGTTCCTTTGCTATTGTCAAGGTCTGGAAACAAGTCTTTCATCACCGTGAAATAAGCAGGTATACCAGTGAGATCCATAAACCTGAATGGTCCTGCAAAAGTGATCCAATAACCCAAATCATTGCGGAGCGATCTGTCTACATCTTCTACAGTAGCGTAACCTTTTTCTACCAGGTGGAATGCTTCACGCAACATAGCATACATGATGCGGTTGGTAATAAAGCCGCGTATGTCTTTTTTTAGCAATGAAGGTTCTTTGCCCCAGCCACTTGCCAATTTTATAATTCGCTCTGCATATTTTAATTCAGTCTGATCGCCACAAATCACTTCCATAAAGCGGGTGATATGCGCCGGTTCTGCCCAATGTATTCCCAACAAACGTTCAGGATGCTGCAAACCACTTTGCAGTAAGGTAACCGGTATTGCAGAAGTATTGCTTCCAATAATGGCATCGGGAGCAATTACTGTTTCAAGTTGCTGGTAAAGATTTTTCTTTTCTGCTACATTTTCTATAATGGATTCAATGACTACACTGTGGTCTTTTAGTTGCGCAACATCGCCTGTTATAGTAAAACGGTTCAGCACAGCAGCAGGGTCTTCTTTTAAAATACCTTCTGCTACCAGCTCTTGCAAAAACTCTAACACTTTTTCTTTTACTGCTGCTGCTTTTTCAGGCTCTTTGGTAAGAGATGTCACTGCATGCCCCGATGCCAGTAAGCAGGTCGCAATACTGGTACCCATTAAACCAAGGCCAACGGTTGCTACAGGATTTTTTTCGTTCTTCATATTATGATGTGATTAGCTGCAATGATTGCGTTAGCGAATCTTTGCAATGGCATCAATTTCTATTTTTATGTTGTCTGATAACACAGATTGAACAGTAGTGCGTGCAGGTCTTATGCCCGTAAAAAATGTAGCGTATGCTGCATTAAACCTGTCAAAGTTGTTTATATCGTCCAGGTGAACGGTACATTTTACAATATCATCAATAGTGCCACCCGCAGCTTCTACAACTTTGCGTATATGCGATAAGGTGAGTAATGTCTCTTCTTCAATAGTGCCACGTATTACTTCACCTGTTGCAAGATCCAGCGGCCCTTGTCCGCTGATGAATAATAAATCTCCTGCTAGTACGCCCGCAGAATATGCTCCTGTATCTGCAATTTTATCCGGATGTTTTATTTCTATTTTTTTAGCCATTGTACTATTTTGAAATATTGGGCAATAAAGGCCATTGATCAAAAGCTGTTAAAAAATTAGTGAGTGCTGAAAGAGCCGTCTCAAAAAGATGCTTGCCTTTTGCAACAGTGCCAAGCCCTGGTTCGCCACTGCTGCCATTGCTGGAAATAAAAGCAGTTTGCTTAAACAAGGTTACGCCCCGGTATGCTTCATCGTCTTCAAAAGGAATATAACCATTGCTGGCTGGCCGTTTCGCCCTTTCTACTTTATCCATCCACACTCTTTCAGGAAACAAATGCAGCATCAGGCTGGTTTCATACTCGCAGGCATGGCTTAGTGCCGGACTTTCCATGGGTGCTTCACCTGCAAATGCTTTGCCTGCCAGTTCCCAATAAGTTGCCAAAGCAATATTGGGTTGCAAGGTTTCATCAAAGCGGTTACTCAATACCGATAGAGCTTGTTTTACCGGTGTTATATTTCCTCCATGGCCATTCAGCAAAACAATTTTGCGAAAGCCATTACTTAACAATGACTGTACTAAATGAACAATCATCTCTGTATAAAATGGTGCCGGAAGGCTAAGGGTGCCACCAAATGAAAGATGATGATCGCTGGAGCCAATAGATACCGCGGGGCATAGCAATACTTTTTCCGGTAAAGCTTTTTCTGCGGCTTCTGCCAAACTGCTAACAATAGCTGTATCTGTAGATACTGCCAAATGAGGGCCATGTTGTTCTGTGGCGCCCAATGGTAGCAGCACTATTTTGTCTTTGGCAGCAAGGCCAATGTCCTGGTATGTGTGATGTGTATAAAGCATCCAACAATATATAAATTATAAAGCAGGCAGCAGTGTCAATTAATATCCTGGATGAAAAATTTCTTCAAATGTTTGAGCCGGTACATAATCCACCGGGTGTTGCACACGATAGTCCATTACTTTAAGCAGTAATTTCTGCCAAAGGGCAAATTCTGTATCAAACCTGCCTGTAATGGTATTGAGTCGGTAAGGTTTATTTTCAGTAAGCCATGCTGCGGCATAGTCGGTTTTTAAATTGCCAACTTCATCAAGCATGTCAATTATCAATCCGTGACAAGGATAGGCAATATCATAAATCACAAAATCATTTTTCTTTTTGCCGATGATGGCATCATTGAACCTGTCAGTAATTGTTTTTGCCCAAATAAAGCGGGCGGCAGAATAGTTGATCAGTCTTGCAGATACCAGCAATGAGTTGATAAAACTGCTGTCCTTTTTGTTTCCTTCAGCCAATGCATTTAAGAGCGATGCTTCTGCGGTTTCACTCCACTGACGGGATAGTTTAAAATCATTGAGGTGCTCATTTGTATTGGCCAGGTAATAAGCTGAGAAAGGGTTTAACCAACTTTCGGTTATAGTTCCCCGTGGCATTCCCTGTGTATTTTTGCCAAGGCATTTTTCCAGGTATTTCATGGATGAATCAATGGCTGCAAAAGCATCCTGCATATGATTGGCAGCAGCAGGATACACAATTGATGAATACGTTGAGGAAAATGTTTTTTTATCTGGTACAGTTCCCTGCCAGGCAGCAATACAACCATAGGCCATGTACATCCAGGAGGGGCGTATAAACGGCTCCACTGCATCTGTCCATACAGAATGAATAAAACCAAGTGTATGATTGGCAATGCCTGCTTTTAAACAAAGATCAATATTGTCGTAGGTATAAACGGCCGACGGATAAATATGTCCCCATCCAGAAACAGCCGGCTGAATAAAGAAAGATCTTTTTTCTGCCAGAACAGGATTTAAAAAATGATTGATGTAAGCAGTGTCTGGCCTGTATTCCCAGATAACAGGAATTACTTCTGTTGGAAATTTTTTCATGATATCTGGATAATAATTGCTCATATCCGTCCATGCCATCACTGTTCTGCCATATTTTTTAAGTTCCTGCTGTACAAAATTTAATTGCTGCAACCACAATGCTTCTGAATGAATGCTGCTGTCCTGGTCCTGCGACATGCGGTTTGTTTCCCAGGTTTCATCAAAACCTACATGTATAAACGGGCTTGGAAACAATTCAGTGATTTGTTTGATCCAGTTTTTCAGTAATTCATCAACACCTGGATTGCGTGGATCAAGTTCATGCCCGTATTTTCCAATTGCCAGCGAAGCATATTTTTCATTGTGCAAAAGGTTATGCTGGTGGCCATAGAATGCAACAAAAGGTATTACATCAATATGTCTTTCTAAACCATAAGCAATAATCTCTTTAATATCCTGCTTCGTATACTGCGCACCGTAATTCATGGTGGGATAACCATCCAGCATGATATTGTTTTCAGTATAGAAATAATACTGGTTGGTTTTCCACAACGCAAGGAAATCAATTTGTTTTTTTATTTCCTCTACTGTTGGCTGACCACCGTGTGCAAAATCCATCATTACACCACGATAGGGTAGTGTTGGTTTGTCTTCAATGCTTACTAAAGGGAGGTATGCATTTTTACCATTGCCTTTTATTAATTGGCGAATGGTTTGCACTGCATAGTATAAACCGGTTGATGTGTTTGCATCAATTATAACTTTGGCTGCTGTTATTTCCAGTTTATAATATTCTCTTGTTTGCTGTTCCGGAGTTTTATCCTGCAATGCGCCTGGTAAAAGATAACCAGTTTTCTTTACTGAATATTGAACAGCAACCGTTCCTGCATTTGCTGTCTTTGCAGATTGACCAGTGCTTTCTTTTATAGCTTGTTGCAATGTCTTTAACGCAAAAGCAATGTCTTTACCTGCTGTAGTTGGAATATTTACCTGTAATTGTTGCAGTGGAAGCTTGCCTTCAGCATAAGAAATTTTTGCGGGTTGCGGATACAATCCGGATGATTGTTGCGCATGAGAGGAGAGCATCAACAACAAGGCTAGCACACAATAGCAGCATTTTCTTCTCATAATATGTGTTCCGGTATAGTTAGGTAATGTTTGTTCAAAACTATCGAATCAATCCTAAAAAAATATTCAATAATAGTACTAAGATGTATACTTTTTTAACAAGCCTGCAAGTAGCTGATATTCCCTGTAATGTATACTGAAACCGTTGACAGCCCTGCATTTGAAAGCATTGTTGTTAGATGCGGACTATTTTAAAAAACAGACAAACTTATCAAGGCAGAAAAATATTGACCTGTTTAGTTTTTATTCTTTGTTACTTATTATATGCGTTGGATAAGTTTGCTGCAATCATTGTTCTTGTATTGTATGCTCATGTTAAAAAAGTATACATCTTCGTTCGAATAGTAAATTTTTATAGTGTTTTAACGTAATAAATTTGATTTAATAAATTTCGAAGAAGTGATAATTCATACTTGCCTAACTAAACCTGCTTCCAACATTATTTAGGATTGATTGCATTGGCATTTACAATAAATAAACAACGGTAAATATTTATATAAAATATTGACCGGGGGTGTTTGCTGCACTTCCGGTTATGCTCGAGACTGCTTATTATTTCATTTAAACAAAACTAATGTATGCACTTAAAAACCATTTTAAAATGCCACATTGCTGCAGCATTTACAACAGTAGTGTTGGTGTTACCTGCAAGTATGCAGGCAAATACCAAAACCGGTAAACCCGCTGGTATACTACATACTGCAGCACTTCCGGTAACGGGTAAGGTAATTGATAAGGCAACGGGTAAACCTATTGCCAACGCTTCTGTTGTGGCCCGCGGTAGCGGTAAGGGTGTTTCCACCGATGAAGGCGGCAATTTTAAAATTACCTTAACTGCAAACAAAGGCTTGCTTGTTATTTCATCTATTGGTTATAAAACCATAGAGCAATCTGTTGATGAAAGTTCAAGCAATGTTACTGTTTATCTTGAAGCAGCAGACAAGGCAATGGAGGAGGTAGTGGTAACTGCGCTTGGCATACAGAGAACAGCTAAATCACTTACCTACGCTACTCAAAGAATCAATGGAGATCAACTTAACCAGGTGAGAGATGCAAACATTGCTAACACACTTACCGGTAAAGTAGCAGGTCTTACTATTACACCTTCTGCCAATGGTCCGGGTGGTGCCACACGTATTTTATTGCGTGGTAACCGCTCTATACAGGGCAATAACGGCGCATTGATAGTGGTTGATGGTGTTGCAGTAGATAACTCAACAATACAAAAACAAGTTAGAAACGATGCGGGTGATGATAATGGCGGACAAAGTGGTTCTGACGGTATCTCAAGTATCAATCCTGATGATATTGAAAGCATCAACGTGTTGAAAGGTGCGGCAGGTGCTGCTTTGTATGGCAGCCGTGCAGCCAATGGCGTAGTATTAATTACAACTAAAAAAGGAAAGGTTGGCAGAGCGAGTGTTAATGTAAATTCTGGTTTAACTGTTGATAAAGCGATGGTGCTGCCAGATTACCAGAATACGTATGCTCAGGGAACCAATGGTTCATACACTACCAACACCGGTACAAGCTGGGGACCAAAAGCAACTGGCCAGCAGGTGGTTGACTGGACGGGTAAAACGGTAGCACTACAGGACTATCCCGATAATGTCAAAGATTTTTTCAGAAGTGGCATCAGCACCAACAACGCTATCTCAGCTACGGGCGGATCAGAAAAAATACAAACTTATCTTTCTTACGCCAATACAAACGCTAATGGTATTATATTAACGAATCGTCTTACCAGGAATACTTTCAACGCAAGGGTTACTTATAACATTACTGATCGTTTAACAGCTGATGTAAAAGTTACCTACCTGTTGCAGGATATTCACAATAAACCCGGTGTGGGTGGTGATGGACAGGTGGCTGGAAATATTTTCCGCCTTCCACGTTCAGTAAACCTGGATGATATTAAGACATATAAAAAAGTGGATGCATCAGGTGTTGAGACACCTACCTATTGGACAAATACAGATGCTGTTTACATGAATCCTTACTGGACAGTGTACAATACGCATGTGGATGAAAACAGGAGCAGGGTAACCGGGCTGGCTTCATTAAAATATAAATTAACCGACTGGTTAAATATACAGGGGCGTGTAAGCTCAGACAGCTACAATGATTTTATCACTAAAAAATATGCAAACAATACCGTTAACTCTGCACGCAGCCCGGGTGGCCAATATTCTGAAGAAACAGATTATTTAGCAGAAAGAAACGTGGATTTCTTATTGAATGGAACCAATGATATTACCCGCGATCTTAAAATCACTTATAATGTAGGTGGATCATTTTTATCGCGCCAGACACGTCAGCGGATTAATATAGCCAATGGCTTGGGTGTGAACAATAAGTTTGACCTTGGTTATGCTACTGTGTTGGGTGTTAGTACCGCAACTACTAAAAGACAATTGAATTCAGCCTATGGTACTGCGCAACTGTCTTTCAAAAATTATTTGTTTCTTGATCTTACAGCACGTAATGACTGGTCAAGCACATTGCCTGAACCTTATGCATACTTCTATCCTTCTGTAGGTATTTCTGCAATACTATCAGATATGATGAAAATGCCATCATGGATAAGTTTTGGCAAAGTGAGCGCAGCACTTACCAAAGTAGGAAACGACGCTGATCCTTATTTGCTAACACAGGCTTACAATTACACCAGGGGTGCTTACGGTGGTTACATAGGAAGCAGCAACACAAAATCGATTGGCAATTTAAAGCCAGAGCAAACGCAATCGCTTGAGCTGGGAACTGAATGGAGTTTTATCAACAACCGTTTTGGACTTGCGTTTTCTTATTATAAAACAAATTCCAAAAACCAACTGTTTTTCATCCAAACAGCCGCGTCTTCCGGGTATGCATACCAATATTTAAATGCAGGCAATATCCAGAATTCAGGTTTTGAGGTGATGTTCAATGCAAAGGCTATTAAGTCTGGACCTCTTAAATGGGACATTGGTCTGAATTATGCTTACAATGAAAACACTGTAAAAGAGTTATATGCTAACGCACCGCCACTAAATCTTGGTTCTTCTCCAAATATCCGCACTGTAAGATCGGTTGTGGCTGTAGGCGGCTCTTATGGTGATTTGTATGGTTACAAATGGCAGAAACTGAATGGTCAGTATTTAATAAGTGCAGCAGGCTTGCCAGTTGTTGGCGCAAATACGGAATACGTTGGTAATGCCTATAACAAATATACAATTGGCCTAACCAATACATTTACGTTCAAAAACTTCATCTTGAATGTATTGGTGGATGGCAAGTTTGGTGGTGTAGTTGCATCTGGAAGCGCAGCCAACCAAGCTTATGCAGGTACTGGTAGTTTCACAGAGAAGTACAGGGATGCGGGTTCATTTACATTGCCTGGCGTACTGGCGGATGGTTCAAAAAATACAACGGCTATCAGTGCACAACAATTCTGGCAAACAGTAGCACAGGGAGATTTTTCATGGGCTGATTTCTTTACCTATGATGCTACCAATGTTCGTGTAAGGGAATTGTCACTGGGATATGATTTCAAATTTTCTGGTAATAGCGTAATCAAAGGTGCAAAACTTTCTTTTGTAGCCAGGAACGTATTCTTCCTTTACCGTGGTAAATCATTGCTTGATATACCAGGCATAGGTAAACGTAAAATGGATTTTGATCCTGAGACAAGCTTTGGTAACAGTAACTACCAGGGGGTTCAGTATTATAACCTGCCATCTACAAGAAGCCTCGGATTGAACCTGAAACTTTCATTTTAATAAAACATTCTTTATGTATACTATATTCAAAAGACTTAAAGCAACCAGCACTGCATTGTCGATAGTGATTATTGCGGCAAGCCTTGCAGGTTGTACGAAAAATTTTACAGCCACTAATACAGACGCTACTAAAATAGCAACGGTGGGAACAGCGGAATATCCGTACATGTTTGCCAATGCACTTACCAGTGCTTCACCAGCTATTAATGATTATGAAATTGGCGAAGCTGCGCTGTCGCTGATGTATAGCCAGTTGGGAACGCAGGCGGCACAATCTTTTACAACTGATCGCTATGTTATCCCACAGTCTTGGTTACCTTCTTCCTGGAATCCTTTCTATACAGCAGTGGCGCCACAGTTAAGGACCATTATCCAAAACACAGATCCTGCTTCTCCTGAAAATGCAGTAGCGAATATATGGTGGGTGTGGACTTTTCACCGCGTAACAGATGACTTTGGACCAATCCCTTATTCTCAGGCAGCTAATGGTCAGCGTTATGTGAAGTACGATTCTCAGGATTCCATTTACTATGATTTCTTTAAAAGATTAGATGCATCTGTAGCAGTATTAAAAGCAAGTGCAGGCAAAAAGCCATTCACTACATTTGATTTGATATATCGTGCAAAAACAGATCCTGCATCTGCATGGCTTAAATTCGCAAATACATTGAGGTTGAGATTGGCAATGCGCATTTCAAAAGTTGATCCTACAAGAGCTAAAACTGAAGCAGAAAAAGCAGTGGCCGATGGCGTAATGACCGCAGTTGCTGATGATGCCATGTTACTGAAGTCTACAACCATCTACCAGGAGTACAATCCATTGTCGCAGATAACTGCATGGGAAGATATCAGGATGAGCTCCACAATTGAATCTATGCAGAGGGGATATAATGATCCGCGTATGACCATTTATTTTCAACCGGCATATGCTACAGGTCAATACCATGGTTTCAGGAACGGTTTGATAGTTGCTGAAAAAGTTTTGCAGACAAATTCACGTCCTTATACTTCTAATTTTGGTACACGCTGGGCAACACAAACCAATAATGCATGGACAGCGAAATATGCTGTATCAATGGATGTAATGCATGCTGCAGAAGCTTACTTCTTACGTGCAGAAGGCGCATTGAATGGTTGGAACATGGGCGGTAGTTCAGCACAGCAATTGTATGAAACAGGTATTGCAATGTCTATGGCGCAATGGGGCGTTACAGATCAGACAGCTATTGCGAATTATACCAGCAATCCAGCAACACCAGTGCCACCAGGTGATGGCTTGAATTCTCCTGCAGTAAATGATTATCCTGTATTGTGGAGTTCTGATCCTACCATGCAACGCAAACAAGTTGCACAACAAAAATGGCTGGCACTGTTTCCTGATGGGAGAGAAGCATGGGCAGAAGTGCGCAGAACAACTTATCCAAAATTATATCCACTGGTTCATAGCGATAACCCGGATTTACCAGTAGGAAAATTGATTCGTCGCCTTCCTTATTTGAATGATGAAAAACAAACCAACACAGATGCCGTAAATGCAGCTATTAAATTATTAAATGGCCCGGATAATTCTGCTACACCATTGTGGTGGGATAAAAACTAATAATTGAATATGCTGTTGAACAGGTTAACAGGTTTTATTGTAGCAATGTTAGTGATGGTAAACATCACTGCACAGAAAAATACGGATACAGCGCTGGTGCCAAAGTCTATACGCAGCGCAATGGTAAGAGTGGCCGCCTGGCAAATCAATGAATTTGAAAACGGCCGGGTAGAATTTCCGAAAGACGAATGGCAGAACGGCGCTTTGTATACCGGTATGGTGGCGATGGATAAAATGAGTACCGATAAGAAGTATTACCATTTTCTTTATAAGATAGGAGAGGAGAATCATTGGCAGACAGCCCCTAACAGGCTGTTTGCCGATGATTATTGTGTGGGGCAAATGTATTCGCAAATGTACAGTCTTTATAAGGAGCCTAAGATGATTGCCAAGTTTAGGCCACAGGCGGACAGCATCATCAATTTCAAATATCCTGATACGCTTATCTTTCAAAATAGGAATTATTTTCACGCCTGGGTATGGTGCGATGCATTGTATATGGCACCACCTGCACTGGCTTACCTTTCTACTGCTACAGGAAACCTCAAGTATTTAAAAAAAGCTGACACGCTTTGGTGGAAAACAACTGCATTCCTGTATGATACAGCGGTTCGTTTGTTTTACAGGGACAGCCGTTTCTTTGAAAACCGCGAAAGCAATGGGGAACATGTATTCTGGAGTCGCGGCAATGGTTGGGTGGTAGGTGGGTTGGTGCGCATGTTAGAAAATATGCCAGCCAATTTTCCCAGTCGCCGTAAATATGAAAAATTGCTTTTGCAAATGTCAACAAAACTGGCATCTATTCAGCAAAAAGATGGCAGCTGGCATACTTCGTTGTTAGATCCCAATGCATATCCAATAAAGGAAACCAGTGGCACAGGCTTTTTCTGTTATGCGCTGGCATGGGGGATCAATCATAAAATTTTACCTGCTAAAACTTTTTTACCAGTGGCACAAAACGCCTGGAAGGTTTTGCTCTCATGCGTTCATCCAGATGGAAAGCTGGGTTATGTGCAGGCGGTTGCTGATAGTCCTGATAAAGTGGATTACGATAGCAGCAATGTATATGCAGTTGGCGCTTTCTTACTGGCCGGTGCAGAAATGTATAAACTACAAGGCGGAAAATAATAATAGTAATAGCTGTTGTACAGCAATGCATCATTAAACGGGTTGTTAGTGATAAAGAAAAAAACAATCTTACTAATAAGCCTGCAGTGGCTCTTGTTTTGTGCCCACGCGCAAAAGCCATTGATTAATGCCGCAACTCCTTTGCCCCAACATCCGCGTCTATTATTGCCGGCAGGAGAGGAAAAGAAATTATGGAATAAAATCAACGCAAATGCTGTCTGGAAAACCGTACACCAGGTTATTATAGATGAAAGCGATAAGCTGATAGCAGAAAAGCCTATCGAGCACATAAAGATTGGTATTCGTTTATTGGATAAAAGCAGGGAATGTCTGCGAAGGGTTTATTTTCTGTCCTATGCATGGAGGATGACACAGGATAAAAAATACCTGGAACGTGGCGAAAAGGAATTGCTGGCTGTTGCTGCTTTCAGCGACTGGAATCCTACGCATTACCTGGACGTTGCTGAAATGACAATGGGTGTTGCTATTGGTTATGATTGGTTATACAACGGGCTCTCTGAAAAATCAAGATCAATCATTCGCGAAGCCATCATTTCAAAAGGATTAGAAACATCTTTTGATACGGTTCATTTTAATCATTACCGCAAATGGCTTTCTGTTACCAACAATTGGAACCAGGTATGTAATGCAGGATTAAGCTTCGGGGCATTGGCAGTTTATGAAAGCTATCCGGCACTGGCTGCAAAATTGATCAACCGCTCTGTTGAAAGCATTGCTATACCAATGAATGAAGCTTATGGCAATGATGGCGCATACCCGGAAGGTTATATGTATTGGGGATATGGTACTACCATGAATGTGATGTTGCTGGATGCATTGGAAAAAATTTTTCATACTGATTTTGGATTGATGCATGCGGCAGGTTTTTTAAAGACGCCTTATTATGTTGAAAACATGGTGGCGCCCAGTGGTGATACCTTTAATTATTCAGACGAAGGCCAGCAATCACAGATACAACCAGCCATGTTTTGGTTTACTGGCAAATTGGAAGACCCATCTCTATTATGGGAAGAGCAGAGGTTGCTTACCCAACAAAAAATACAGGAAGAATCAATCAACCGGCTATTGCCATCATTATTATTGTGGGGTAGTAATATTGATATTGATAAAATTAATCCACCCATTGCAAAAGCCTGGATGGGCCAGGGGAAAAACCCGGTGGCAGCCATGCGTACATCGTGGACAGATTCCAACGCTATTTATGTTGGATTGAAAGCTGGTTCTCCATTCGTTACCCACGGGCATATGGATGTTGGCAGTTTTATCATGGAAGCTGACGGTGAAAGATGGGCAATGGATTTTGGCATGCAGGAATATGAATCGCTTGAATCAAAGAAGATTGATTTATGGGATAATACGCAAAACGGGCAGCGTTGGAAAATATTCCGCTACAACAATTTTACACACAATACCCTTACTATTAATAACCAGTTGCAACAAGTAGATGGCTTTGCACCTATTACTGGTTTTTCAAAAGATATTAATTTTTTGCAAGCCACAACAGATCTAAGTGCTATCTACAAAGGCCAATTGGCGAAAGCAAATAGAGGTGTAGCCATTGTGCAACAACAATACGTATTGGTGCAAGATGAATTGGAAACTGCTGCTGCACCAGCCTCTGTTCGATGGACAATGCTTACAGATGCAACCGTTGATATAATAGATAGTGAAACAGTAGCACTCAAAAAGAATGGCAAGCAATGTAAGCTGCAAGTGAAAGATGTTTCCGGCATCATTCTAAAAAAATGGACAACAAACCCGCCCAATGATTACGATGCACCTAATCCGGGTACAACCCTGGTCGGTTTTGAATACACGATTCCCGCCTATACTAAAAGAAATGTAACTGTATTGCTCCTACCTGAAAGATCATCGGCTGCTAATCCGCTGCCGGTAAAGATGCTTGCCCAATGGCCAAATACTTTACCTAAAAAATGATTTTTTATGCAATCAAATCAAACAACCGTGGCAGCAGTGCCACATCCCCTGCATCCCCTTACCGCAAATGAAATCAACGCCGTTACTGAATTGCTTCGCGCAGAGAAGAATCTGGGCTATAACACAACCCGCTTTGTTTCCATCACACTAAAGCCCTTGCCCAAATCTTTTATTTACGCCTACACACAAGGACAGCCTTTTGAAAGGGAAGCATTTGTAGTAGTGTTGGATAGTTCAACAGGATTAACCTATGAAGCCGTTGTTTCAATCACACAAAAAAAATTGCTTTCATGGGTGCATATACCCGGTGTGCAACCCACTATGACAGCCGATGAACAGATTGAATGCGAAGAAGTGGTAAAGAAAGATCCGGCTTTTCATGCAGCAATAAAAAAATACGGTATCACTGATCCAGACCTGGTAATGGTAGATATATGGACGGCTGGAAATTATGGAGCCGAAGAGGAAAAAACAATACGACTTGCACGACCGCTCTGTTTTGTAAGGGCTGATGCCACTGATAACGGTTATGCTCATCCCATAGAAGGAGTTCGGCCAGTGGTAGATCTTAATAAGATGGAAGTAATACGAGTGGAAGAATTTGATGTGGTGCCTATTCCATGGGGAACATCCAATTACCGAAGGGATAAGCGAACAAGCTTCAGAAATGACATTGCTCCATTGGATATTGTACAGCCTGCCGGCCCTGGTTTCTCTGTGAAAGGATATGAAGTAAACTGGCAGAATTGGAATTTTCACATCAGCTTTGAATCAAGAGAAGGGCTAACACTCAACTATATTACTTACAAAGATGGAGAAACTGTAAGACCGATATTATACAGGGCATCATTATCAGAAATGGTAGTTCCTTATGGTGATCCTGGTCCTACTCAAAACAAAAAGAATGCTTTTGATACCGGGGAGTATGGCATGGGTCAATGCGCCAATAGCCTTGAGTTGGGATGTGATTG
Source organism: Chitinophagaceae bacterium (assembly GCA_047602295.1). Classification (GTDB taxonomy): domain Bacteria; phylum Bacteroidota; class Bacteroidia; order Chitinophagales; family Chitinophagaceae; genus JACMLD01. The sequence continues at coordinate 3,142,560 of JASGHP010000001.1, forward strand.
TGTTGGCTATATCAAATATTTCGACGGTGTATTGAATAACAGCAGGGGAGAAGCTTTTGTAATTAAGAATGCTATATGTATGCATGAGGAAGATTATGGCATACTCTGGAAACATACAGATCGTAGAGATGGACAACCTGAAGTAAGAAGATCGAGAAGGTTGGTGGTATCTTCGGTATCAACAGTAGAAAATTACGAGTATGGATTTTTCTGGTATCTCTACCAGGATGGCAATATTCAATTCGAAATAAAACTTACCGGCATTCTCTCCTTGGGAGCTGTAGCCGAAGGTGTAAAACCAAAATACGGCAACCTGGTAGCGCCGCAGGTGTATGCACCCAATCACCAGCATTTCTTCAATATGCGCCTTGATTTCGATATTGACGGTATGAATAATTCTGCGTACGAAATCAATATTGTGCCAGATGAAATTGATGAAAACAATCCTTACGAAAATGCTTTTTATGCAAAAGCAAGTTTATTGGATACAGAACTTAACGCACGCAGAAATATGAGTCTGGAGAATGGTCGTACCTGGAAAATTGTAAACCCCTCTCGTAAAAATAAATTAGGAGAACCTGCTGGTTATAAACTAATGCCCGGCGATAATTGCGTACCGTATGCATCTAAGAATGCCAGTTGGTATAAAAGGGCAGGTTTTGTACAAAATCATTTTTGGGTAACGCCTTTTTCATCAACAGAAAATTATGGCGCAGGTGATTACCCCAACCAGCATATTGGTGGAGAGGGATTGGCAAAATGGACAGCAGCTAATCGAAGTATTGTTGATACAGATATTGTGGTTTGGTATACCATGGGGCATACGCATATACCAAGACCAGAAGACTATCCTGTTATGCCTACAGCCTACATTGGATTTTTATTAAAGCCCAATGGATTTTTTGATGAGAACCCGGCGAATGATCTTCCACCTTCACAAAAGGTAATGTCGGCAGATAAAAAATCCTGTTGCTCTTCTGAAAGTAAAAAATCATGAAACTAAATCATAGTTTATGTACAGAAGTTTGGCTACCATATTTTCTGCTGTCTTGTGGGTGTTGCTTCCCAAATGCGGATTGTGCCTGATGGCTTACGCAGGCATCTTCAGTGCATTGGGCCTTGGCGGTTTGTTAAAGGCTAAATTGTTGCTGCCTTTAATGATTGCATTGATAGTGCTGAATCTTGTAGCTGTCATTTACATGTCGGTGGTGAAAAAAGAATATACTTATGCAATATTGAGTCTTGCAGGTGCGGCTTTATTTGTTGTTAATAAGCTGTATATAGGATCGCTTGCAGTAAATATTATAGCAGGGGTGGTATTGGTTTTAGCAATGTTGCAGGTTCGTTTTTTTCAGGTAAAGTCTAAACAATGCGTCTTTAAATCAAAGAAAACAATTGCATAAATACACTTCAATTTTGCATTTAATGAATAATGAAGGAGGGATTATGTTATAACGAGCAACTATTTAACTTGTTTGCCATGCGCTGGCAAGTCAAGGCATGCTAGGTAAAATTTTCTACACTTGTTTTCAATTATTGTTATTAATGTGTTCAATCGGTAAAGTAAACGCAGGTATTAAGCCGTTTTTATTATTGGCCTTTGATTTGGTATAGCTATTCCAAATCTTGGTCTATTAGATGCGCTTATTGCCCCTACTGCTTTTACTGTTGATAGCTTTCAGGCCCATTAGTGGCCTTGCCCAGGATACTGCATTCAAGGCTAAACATGCCGCCATTCTGTTTCCTTATCCCATGTATACGGAAAAATGGCGCAGTTCTATTGGTCTCACGCTGGTAACTACTCCCGAAGACATTACAGAAGAAGTCCGGTTAAATATTCCCTGTGGCGATTTTCATTTGATGCGTAGGGTGAATGATCATTTGCTGATTGATAACCGTCTTATGTTCCAGGTTCTGCAAAATCATGTATCTACAGGTTTGCATTATATGTTGCCTTTGAGTCAGCGCTGGTATTTGTCTGCAGGCGATGATATTGGTTTTTGGTTTGGTTTTTTGAAGGTGAAAGGATTTAACAGCAGTGCGGCTGGCTGGCTAAACTATCCTGGTATATCCATAGGGTATAAAACAAAAAAGGATCTGCTCATTTCCTTTAAAGCGCAGACTTCATTTGTATTGCATTACCAGGCCGCCAACGGCGATAGTAAGTACTACTCCAATACATCTTATTATAACGGTGAAACATTCACAATTGCTATTGAGCAACCGTTTTATAACCGGCGTCATTTAACACTGGCTTTTTCTACTATCAATAATTATTTTTTCTGGCAAACATGGGCTTTGTTTTACCAGAACAACCGAAAAATATTTTATCCGCAGGTAACTGTGGGGCTTATATTATGAAACAATTGTTGGCTTTGTTGCTTCTTTGCGTGAGTTTTTTTTCATCCTGTAAAAAGACTTATGAAGTGCCGGTATTGAATACCAATAGCTGGTCGCTCTTCAATGATCCTTCGGCACAGCCAATACAGTCTACTGCAAGAACAGCGATGGAGGGTATTTATCAGCTAAGTGCTGCGGATGGTTTCTTTGGCGGATCGCTTGCGCTGAAATGGAGCCACGTCATTAAAAACAACGACACTGTATTTCACGTATCTGGTTTTTTTCAAAAAGACATTGCATATTTTATTTGCGAAGGAAAGTTGTTGAAAGATTCAATTCTTTTAAACGGGTACTGGCGCAAAATGGTAAGTACAGAGACTGGACTTATTCATTTAGTGATTGCAGCAGGTGAAGGTGCGAGTCTTTTATTAAGCAATAACCCTGTCATCAACAAGGGGAGTGTAATTGTGCATGGCCTTTATGGCAATGGTGGTGATGAACCGGGAAATTCCATTGCATTTGCTTATGAAAGAAAGCTGAACAATAGTCTGCCGGGTTTCCAGATAGCAGCGCACCGCTCTGGTGGACGTAATTCAGATTTGCTTCCTGTGTCAGAAAACTCGGTAGCAATGATTTTAAAAACGCCGGAATTTGGCTCTACTGGTATTGAAGTGGACGTGCGATATACCAAAGATGGCGTGCCAATACTTTACCACGACAATACGCTAAACCTTCGCGTTGTACAAAAATCAGGTTTGGTTGGGCCTATCGAAAATTATACCTACGATCAACTGTCAACATTTGTGCGGCTCATACACGGAGAAAAGATACCTACTTTACGGGAAGCATTGGATGCTGTTGTTTACCAGACAGATTTATCCTTTGTCTGGCTTGATACCAAATACACAGGCTCCATTGCACCCGTGCATGCCATCCAGCAGGAGTATATACAAAAAGCGGCTGCTATAGGGCGCAAACTTAATATCGTCATAGGGCTGCCGGAACCAGATCAATATGAACAGTTCAAGCAGTTGCCTGACTACGCCAATACGCCATCGTTGTGTGAGTTGGGTCTTTCAGAATCCAATGCCATTAATGCCCGTATCTGGGCGCCCCGTTTTACAGAAGGCACGCAAAATGAGCTGGTAGACCAGGCCCATGCTGCAGGGAGAAAAGTATATGTATGGACGGTGGATGTGCCGGAGTTTATCGAAGAATTTATAAATGATGGCCATTTCGATGGCATATTATCAAATTTTCCATCCTGTGTTGCTTATAATTATTATGCGCATCAATAAATATAGTATCCTTTTTAGTTTGTGTATGTATTGCTTTTTGAACAAGGCAATAGGGCAGGCCGATACAGTGGTGCAAACCCCCTCTACTAAGGTTGATACCATTGTACGTCCGGTTAAATTTTTTGTGCTGCAAGCTGGCGGCGGTATATCTGCCTATACAGGAAAAATTGATATTGGTGCAACAGGTTTGCCGGGTTCAATTTATCGCAACAAGGCGATGTTTACTGCCCGCTTTATGTGGTACCCCAGCTATCGCCTTCGCATGGGTTTTGAGAGCGGTTATCTCCAGTTTTATTCTTACAATGTTAAAAATGGCAACAGCAATGGTTCAGTCAACCTGACGGCCATACCTTTACTCTTTGTTTTTTCTATGCAGGTAGTAGACAGGATAAATATCAGTGCAGGACTAGGAGCTTATTGGCTCACCACAAGATTGCAGTACAATGGCAAGGTTAATTCAAGTGCATTAGAATTGGGGTCTAATATTGCTTTGTCCTATACCTATCCATTAAGTAATAAGCTGGGCCTTGCGGTAGAAGCTGAATGGCTGAACGCTTATGTTTCAAAAGATGCAGCACTGGCACTTAAAATGCAATTGGTCTGGAAATTTGTGCAGTGGAAATAATTGGCCTATGAAAACAATCTGTGTCATACTATCTTTTTTTCTTTTCGCAAATTCGTTAGCGGCGCAACCTCTAAAAACGCACAACGCTTCGCTCTATTTTATCAGTGATACACAAGATCCTCTTTTGATTGAAAAGATAATCCACAAGCCTTATCAGAACCAGCGGGCGAGAAACAGTATTTTCAGTGCTCTTTTGCAGCAATCACCTGCGCATGTATATATACTGGGAGATGTTGTTGCACTCGGTTATGCAAACAGGCGCTGGAAAGCAATGGATAGCTTCCTGGATAGTTGCCGGGCATACCATATTCCCGTAGAAGCCATACTGGGCAATCACGAATTAATGATCCGAAAGAGAAAAGGCATCCGGCATTTTCAGCAACGCTTTCCTGCAAATGTGCCTACGGGTTATGTTTCTGTACAGGATTCAATAGCTGTTGTATTGCTCAATTCAAATTTTAAAAAATTATCTGCTGCCGATAGACAAAAGCAATCTGAATGGTATGCAACTGCAATGGCAGGGCTTGATAAAGCCGATAGCATCAAAGCTATTATTGTTTGTTGTCATCATGCACCATATACCAATAGCCGCGTAGTAAAAGGATCAACTGCGGTACAGCAATATTTTGTACCGGCTTATATCGCTTCTTCTAAAGCACGGTTATTCATTACAGGTCACTCACACAATTTTGAGCATTTCCGGGTCAAAGGCAAAGATTTCCTGGTAATAGGAGGTGGGGGAGGCATACAACAGGGTTTACGTACCGATAATCAATATCTCGAAATAGACAACGCTTATACACCACGATATCATTACCTGTCTGTAAACAGAAGCAGTAATCAATTACTGGTTAGCTCTCATTATTTACGCAATGATTTCTCAGGTTTTGAAGATGGTCTGGCGTTTACCATTGAGCTGCCAGTTGTTCCTTTGCAATAAGTTGAAAGAAAAGTAAGGTTTATTCCTTACAGCCAATAGAACGTTATTGGGATCATTGCTTTTACATGGCAAGATATGCTTCAATGTTTTCAACAAAAGCCTGCATGCCAAAAGGTTTTTCAAAATAACCATCTGCACCTGCTGCTTCAATCTCTGCCGGGTCAACATCATAAGCAGAAAAAATCAGGATAATAGTAGAGGCAAACTGTGGAAACCTTCGCAGTTGTGCGCACAAGGCGCAGCCATCTATCCAACCCAGGTTCTTATCAATTAAAATAAGATCAGGGCGCAGCGTACTGATTTCCTTTTCTATGGCTTCAAACTTTTCGCGTGCAGTAACGGTGTAACCGCGTCCGCGCAATATAACCGCCAGCATTGCCAGCATGTCCTGGTTGTCATCAATAATTAAAATGGAAGCCGTTTGGGTACTATTAGTGGAAGGCATGCAATATGTTTTTATAATTTTTCCGGGTTTAATAAACTCAAATATGTTGCCAGCATCATTTTTTACAGTATGCGTTAGCATTCAGCTGTAAAGGGTAGTGGCCTCATTATAGGTTGGGGAAATTTTGTAGCAGTTGTTACTTTTTTATTTGGTCGGTTTGTCTAAACTATGATTGTAGTAACTTTAAAGTCATTAATCGCTCATTTAAATTATATAGTTATGGACAATACATCAAAGAAAGCAAATAAGGGTAAAGAATCAAAAGAAGACAAAGCATCAACAGAAAAAATCTATGGAGATCCTGTATACGATGCAAATGAAGATATTTATGCGCAAGCCGAAAAAGAATCTTTGTCAGAGGATAAGGATGAATTGGACAATGATCTGGACATTCCTGGTGCAGAATTAGATGATGAAGACGAAAAAATAGGTGAAGAAGATGAGGAGAATAATTATTATAGCCTGGGTGGAGACGAACACAATGATTTGGAAGAAGATCGTGATGAATAACACTATTATCTATCGCTGGTATTTGCTGGGATGTAGTCAGCGGCTATGCTTTTAGCAGGTCAATCTATTCATTTGTATAAAATATCCTTTCTATAAAACCGCGGACTTACTTGCACATTCTTTCATTTTACCGCATAGCTGTATAGTACAGGATGGATTATTGTAAGTTTTTTCTAAATTGGCCGTGAATTTGAAACGTTTGCTAGCAAAACAACTGCGAGACCATTGAACAATGCCAACAACATAAAAGCGCTGCAACAGCGACTTGCTTTGTATGAGGACATGAAAGCTTATGAAAGCCTTTATACTTTGCTGGCACCTTCTCTGCAAAATTTTTGTTTTTCCTTCGTAAAATCGGGCGAAGCATCCGAAGAGATTGTTTCTGATGTGTTTATTAAATTATGGCAGATTAGAAATAAGCTTTCTGAAATAGAAAATCTCAAAGTCTATTTGTATACCATCGCAAAAAATTTCTGTCTCAATTATATCAGCCGTTATTTTAAAAATCCGGTACTTCGTCTGGATGAAATGGACATTGAACCGGTTATTAGTGCCGGTAATCCGGAAGAGGCATGCATCAGTGCAGATACCATAGCACAGATACAGGCGTGTATACGAGCTTTGCCGCCACAATGCAGGATAATATTTCAACTGGTGAAGGAAGACGGCATGTCTTACCGCGAAGCGGCTGAAGTATTAAATGTATCAATATTAACGGTGCGTAACCAGGTTTTTATTGCTACCCGCAAAATTGCGCTAGTTATACCTCCACATCTTCAGGCAGGCATTCTGCCCAATCGCCGTTCTGCTTCCTGAAAAAAATAATTTCCTTTTTTTTAGAATTGCTTTGGTACTTTTTTATTCAACTCATTGTCTTAGCATATACCTTAAATTATGATAGACGAAAAAATCTGGCTATTGGTAAGTCTTTCGCTTTCCGGGGAAGCAACAACGGCTGAAAAAGAGGAACTGCAGTCGCTTTTAGCGGAATATCCCCAACTGGCGGAAAGAGTGGCAGTATATGAAAAAATCTGGCAAAGCAGGGCCGCAGGCAATACCAATGCAGGTATTTCCAGGAGCTATGATAAGCATCTGCAAAGACTGAGCAACCACTTGTCGGCACCCGCATTACAATACGAAGAAGATTACAATAAAGAAAACAAGATAAACGCAGGACATAAAAAAACACGGGTTGCAGCATGGATTGCAGCCGCAGCGTCAATAGCAGCTGCTGTGGTTTTATGGGTAATGATGGGGTCATCGCAGGATAAAGCAAACAGTCCTTCACCTAAAATAGCTACCAATACAGTTAGTACAAAGCCGGGTTCAAAATCAAAGATAGAATTGCCAGATGGAACACAGGTCTGGTTAAATGCAGACAGCAAACTGGAATACAGTGGCGATTTTAGTGGCAAGCTGCGCGAAGTAAAACTTAGTGGTGAAGCCTATTTTGATGTAGTGAAAGATAAATCAAGACCCTTTATTATTCATACCATAGCCGCACAGGTGAAAGTATTGGGCACGGCTTTCAATGTGCGTTCTTATGCTGCAGATAAAACAACAGAGACTTCGCTGATACGTGGTTCGGTAGAAGTGACGCTTAATGGACAGCCCGATAAAAAAGTTATTCTTAAGCCAAATGAAAAAGTAATTATTAGTCATGAAGGTGTCTTTTTAAAAGACAGTACTGTTGGTAATAAAAATAAAGTATCTGATGATGATCGTCCTGCATCTATGACCGTGCAGAATGTGCATCTTGATAAAAAAGACAAAGAAGTGTACGAAACCATGTGGGTAAAGAATAAACTGGCTTTCGATGAAACACCTTTCGATAACATGATAGCCGAGATAGAACGTTGGTACAATGTCAGCATCCAGGTAAAAAATAAAAACCTGAGTGCTAATACCTATACTGTAACCTTTGAAAATAAAACATTGGATGAGGTATTGGAAGGTCTCCAATTCTCCGCACATTTTCAATACCAGGTAAAAAACGGGGTAGTGACTATTTGGTAAAAATCACTGCTTCGCAACCAAAACTTTTTTAAAACGATTGAAAACCTAAAAACTGCATATGATAAGAGCCACTTAAACTTTCCCCAATAAAAACGGAGAATGTTTGCACCATTCTCCGCAGCTAAATTCAGAAATTAAAAAGTCTCCCTTCAGAGGCCTTTTCATCCTTTAACGTTTCAAAACTAAGTTATGAAAAAAAATGGATGTAGGGTGCAGCTTTGCGCCTCTACCTCGCTTTTAAAATGCTTGTTGATAATGAAAATGACTGCGTTGCTTATCTGTTTATTTTCTCTGCAGACTTTTGCCTATAACGGGCTGGCCCAGGAAACTATTACCTTAAAACTTGAAAACGCGTCATTAAAAAAAGCTTTTAAAACCATAGAGAAACAGACATCTTTCCGGTTTTTATACAATGACAATGTATTGCCGGCAGATCAGAAGATTAACGTTAGCATCAATGCTGAGCCGGTAGACGATGCAATGCGAAAGCTGTTGGAACATACATCTCTTACGTTTAAAGTTATTGGGTCAAACCTGGTTGTTGTGTCCTCCAGGGTAGAAAACAATGCCCCGATTTTTGTAAATGTGAGCGGTAGAATTGTAAACATGGCAAACCAGCCTGTGGCCAAGGTTAGCATTGTAGAAAAAGGAACATCCAACGGTACTGTATCAAAGGAAGACGGCAGTTTTTCGTTGAATGTTATCAATAACAACGCCGTGCTGCTGATTAGTTATATTGGATTTGTAAGCCAGGAGATTCCACTTGAAGGAAGGGTTACGCTTTCAATTGTACTAAAAGAAGATAACAAGGAATTGGAAGAAGTGGTGGTAACACCTTATGGTTCCACCAAGAAAAAAGATTTTACCGGTGCTGTTAGTTCCGTGAAAATGGAAAACTCTCCATTGGCCAATATGCCAAACATCAATATATTGGAAGCATTGAAAGGTAATGTGCCGGGATTGAATGTAGGTGCTGTGAATTCTGCCGGCGGACAACCCTCTATCCAGATACGCGGACAAAGATCCATCAGTGGAAATAATGATCCGCTTATATTGATTGACGGAGTAGTTTATCTTGGTTCTATCAGCGATATCAACCCCAATGATATTGCCAGTTATGATATTTTGAAAGATGCTGTTTCGGTTGCCTCCTTTGGTTCCCGTTCTTCCAACGGCATTATTTCCATTACTACAAAGAAAGGAAAGTCTGGCAAACCAGTTGTTTCACTGCGTGCTGAAACCGGTTTTCAAAAATGGCAAAATCAACCAGTGATGTTAAAGGGAAAAGATTTCATCACTATGGTGAATGATCGAAACAAGTATGCACCGGGCACTATTAGCTGGTTGCAGGCGGGTGAATTGGCGAACTATAATGCCAACCGAGAAATTGTTTGGTTAGACAAAGTAATCCAAACCGGCATCACACAAAACTACCAGGCTTCTGTATCGGGGGCTGCAAACAATACCAATTATTACTTGTCTTCTTCTTACGACAATAACAAGGGATTGGTAGTAGGGGATAAGTACAGCCATATTTCTGTATTGGGCAAAATAAACACCAAGGTTACCTCCTGGTTTGAATTGGGTGCAGATGGCAGCTATTCCAGGAGAGATTATTCTGGAAATGCAGCCAATGTTGCAGGCGCTGAGTTTACTTCTCCTTACGGAGTAATGTTTCGCGATTCATTGGGCAACCTGGAGAAGTATCCTTATACCCAATCGCAGGTTAATCCGTTGTGGGGCGTTAATGATGGAACAACCAAGAATATTGATGTGTACAATACTTTCCGTTTGAATACTTATGTACAAGTAAGTTTGCCCTGGGTGAAAGGTCTTAGTTACCGCGCCAATTTCTCTTCCAATTTTGAAAAACACCAGAGCGGTAATTTCTATTACGAAACCTATTTCATTAAAGAAGGTGCGGGTATTGCTGGCCGTTATGATCCGGCTTCTGTGCAGGGGCTGCTGGCCAATGCCAATGGAAACATAGATAATCGCTCTACCAACAGTTTTGTCTTTGATAATATACTTACCTACGATAGAACTTTTGGCAGGCACCATATTACTTTCACCGGTGTAGCTACACGTGATCACCAAAAGTATGAAGACATCAACGCTACCGGCAGCAATTTTGCCGCTAATGGCAATACCACGCTTGGCATCTTCGGCCTCTCAAAAGCAACGGTGCAAAAAGTGGTGCTGGATAACCAGGAAAGGGCCAACGTTGGTTACCTGGCACGTATCAATTATTCATTTAACGATAAATACTTTCTGACCGGTTCATTCCGCCGGGATGGTGCTTCTGTTTTTGGTGCCGATAAGCGCTACGCAAACTTTGCGGCTATTGGTGGTGCATGGCAGGTTTCCCGTGAGTCATTCCTCAGAAACTTTACACCGCTCAACAACCTGAAATTGAAAGTAGCCTGGGGACAAAACGGCAACCAGGGTCTTAGTCCATATGCTACTTTATCACAGGTACTTAACAGTGCGGCTGGTGATGCCCGTTATGAGTTTTCCAATGCACAGGGAACCGTGTATTATGGCCTTGTACAAAGCACACTCGGAAATTCTTCTTTAGGTTGGGAAAAAACAACAGCCACCAATATTGGCTTTGAGTCAGCCTGGATGAAAAATCGTCTGTTCCTGGATGTAGATTATTACATGTCTCAAACAACAGACCAGATATTTGTGCGCACCATTCCTATCATGACTGGTTTTGCTACACAATTGTCTTCATTGGGTGAGGTAGATAATAAGGGTATTGAAATTACATTGCGCACCATTAATGTACAGCATAAAGATCTGAGTTGGTCTTCTACGCTTACTTATTGGAAGAACCGAAATACTTTAAAACATCTTTACAGGGAAGATAAAAATGGAGATGGAAAAGAAGATGATGATATTGCCAATAACTTTTTTGTAGGCAAATCTCTGGGTGCCATCTATGGCTACAAACAAGACGGCATTGTACAAACCGGCGACGCGGCATATATTACCATGACAGGCGCTGCACCGGGTGCACCCAAATATGTTGACCTGAATAAAGATGGAAAGATTGACGCCAATGACAGGATGGTGCTTGGCTATAATAAAGACAATTTCAGGCTGAACCTTGCCAATACAGTTCGTTATAAAAATCTTGAGCTCTATGTAATGGTGGCTGGCGTATTTGGCGGCAATGGTTATTACCTGAAAAGCAACACCTCAGCCTTTATGACTTCAGGTACCGGACGTTTCAATGACAATACCATTTATAAACCCTATTGGACAACCAGCAACCCCAGCAATGTGTATCCCTCTGCTTATTTCTCAGGCGACAGTCGCTTTCTCGGTTTGCAATCGCAGGGTTTTGTACGCATACAGGATGTATCACTTTCTTATCTGCTGAACAATGGCTGGATGAAAAAGAACCACATCAATGGGATAAGGATTTTTGCGGTTGCAAGAAACCTGGCAACGTTTACGCATTGGGTAGGTGGAGATCCTGAAACAGGAACCACTGTTCTATCCAATATATTTCCGGTACCAGCCAGCTATTCTGCAGGTGTAAACTTTAGTTTTTAAGCATTAAATGACATTGAAATGAAAAAATATCCATTCATAAAAGCTGTTTGTTTTACGATGCTTTTGCTGGCAGGCGCCAGTTGTAAAAAAGTGGACGATAATTTTCTGCAAACAACACCGGAGACTTTCTATACGGTGGACAATATATTCTCAACTTCTGCCCAGGTAGACCAGGCAGTGATCGCAATTTATTCTGTGCTACGCGATATGTGGGCTAATCCCACAGAGCAAAATTGGACTTTTGTATTCAGGGGCAACGGAACAGATATGTTTGATGTGCCAAGCATCCGTAGGGGAAATACATTTAACAACTACGGACTCATCAACGCCAATAGTGATAACTTTTACCAGGTATTTGGTGCCTGGTACAAAATCATCGCAAAAGCCAATCTGGCCATTGCCAGTTCCAATTTGCCAAATATTACATGGGCCAATGCATCTGATAAAGCATATACAGTGGCACAGGCGCGTTTCTTTCGTGCATTTGCGTATAGAAACCTTGCTGAGCTTTTTGGCGGCGTTCCCATTGTTACAGATATTGCACAGGCCGCCAGGTATGATTACACCCGTGCCACACGCACAGAAACTTATCAATATGCCATTACAGAATTAACAGCTATTGAAGGCGATGTTCCTGAAACAACGCCTGTGGGTGGCCGTCTGGTTAAAGGTGCTGTGCAACATAACCTGGCCGAGCTTTACCTGGCCCTGGGCACACAATTAGCCGCTGATGGCAACAGTGCCGGTGCATCTACCGCATTTGCGCAATCAATTACTTACGCCAATAAAGTAGTCAACGGCGGTACTTACTCATTGATGACAGCCCGCTACGGCGCTCGCAAAACAGAAACGCAAGGCAATGTTTACTGGGATCTTTTCCAGGAAAACAATGTTAACTACCAGGATGGCAACAGGGAATGCATCTGGGCAATACAGATAGATTACGCTGCATACAGAGCAGAAGATGCCCGTTCCAAACTTCCTTATTCACGTATTTACGGGCCCGTGTTCCGCAATGGTTCACCTGCTAACCTGCAGGGTACAAATGTGGATGTAGGTGGTCGTGGTATTTCGCAGGTAACGCCTACAATGTATACAAGAGACAGCATCTACAGTGGTGTATATGCCAATGATATGCGCAATACAGATATTTGTTTCCGCCGCATCTTCCTGGGCAATGTAACTACTTCAGCTTATTATGGTATACAAGTGCCCTGGTCTGTATTGTATGATACCAAAGATGATCAGAGTCTTGATTATCCGGTGTCTTGCAAAATTGCTACCGACAAGTACACCGGCCTTGCTGACGGTGAAAACATGAGCAACCTTTTCCGCGACGATTATTTCATTCGTTTGCCGGAAACCATATTGCTGCGTGCTGAAGCAAAACAACGTAGCGGCGATAAAGCTGGTGCTGCGGCTGATGTAAACCTGTTGCGTGCCCGCGCCAATTGTTCGTATATGGTTACAGCTTCCGATATGGATGATAAATTCAACACCATCCTGGATGAACGTGCACGTGAACTGGTGTATGAAGAATGCCGCTGGAATACTTTGTTACGCATGGGCGGCACAATTGCCGTAGACCGCATCAAAAAATATGCATTCTGGCCCGAAGCTCAGGCTACACTTACTTTCAATTACAATCTCTGGCCGATACCGCAATTGGTAATTGATGCCAACAAAGATGTAAAACTGGCGCAAAACCCCGGTTGGTAAACCAGTTTATAGAATTATATGCAGACAACAGGAATACTGCGGCATTCCTGTTGTTTTTATTTCCACAATCAAAAGCTTATGAATAAGCACGCTGTTACCTGCCTTGCAATGGTTCTGTCTTTGTGTGCCCGTGCACAGAAAATTGATTATTCGTTGCATACTTCGCCTGCAATTTCTTACAGTAACTTATATAACGGTTTTGTACAACCGCCCGCAGCCAACCGGTTGCGCTGTTATTGGTGGTGGCTAAACAGTATGGTTACCAAAGAATCCATTACACGCGACCTGGAACAGATGAAACTAAACGGGTATGGCGGCGCTTCTATCGTAGATGCCGGCAGCTCTAACTATACGGTAGCAAAAAAGACCGCTGCAGGCCCCGTTTTTCTCAGCCCTGCATGGATGGAGCTATACAAACATGCCATACGAGAAGCGCAGCGGCTTGGCATAGAATTAAGCGTCAATACCCAAAGCGGCTGGAACCCCGGTGGCCCCACTATTACCCCTGAGCTGGCACTGAAAAAGATTGTATTTACTGATACAAGTATTATTGGCGGTAAAACAATTGCAATGGCACTGGCGCAACCAGAAACCATATTAATGTATCAGGATATTGCAGTGCAGGCTTTCCGCGAGGAACCTGGTACGCCGGTAAAGGATAAAGCCATTAAAAACTGGGCTGTAAAATCATTTACCCGCAGCTTTGGTTCCAGCGGTATCTATCCCTTGTATAAACTAAGGGAAGAATACGACAATACGGATACGTTAAGAGCTATTAGAAAATCGGAAATAATTGATCTCACCGCTAAATATAAAAACGGTATACTTACATGGGACGTACCTCCCGGCAACTGGACCATTGTTCGTTACGGTTATACCTGCACTGGTGCCATTACATCTACCAACAGTGATGGCTGGTCTGGTTTATCCGTAGATCACTTAAGCCCGGTAGCCTTTAAAAAATTCAGTGATGATGTAATCATGCCTTTAATAACTACTGCACAGTCTGCAGGCAATAGTTTGCATTTCTTGCAGACAGATAGTTGGGAAATGGGCACCGTTGGCTGGACAAATGATTTTGTCAACGAGTTTAAAAAATTTCGTGGCTACGATATTTTTTCATTCCTGCCTGTACTTGCCGGCAGGGTTGTTGAAAGCCTTGATCAGTCAGATCGTTTTTTACATGATTACCGGCTTACCATTGGTGATTGTGTGGCATCCAATCATTACCAGTTGTTCAGTAACCTGGCGCATGCGCATGGCCTTGGCTTTCATCCTGAATCTGGCGGCCCGCATTCTGCACCGGTAGATGCATTGAAAGTAATGGCCATCAGTGATTTTCCACAGGGAGAATTTTGGGCTGTTGCTAATACGCATCGCGTAAAAGATGCAGAACGTCTTGCTGTAAAACAAAGCGCAAGTGCGGCACATACCAATGGAAAACGTTTTGTGGCAGCAGAAGGGCCTACGTCCATTGGTCCGCAATGGGAACGTTACCCAAGAGATCTTAAAGCAAATATCGATCGTGTTTTTTGTTCCGGCGTAAACCGCATTGTGTGGCATACTTTTACTTCTTCTCCCAAAGAATTCGGGTTACCTGGCAATGAATATTTTGCCGGCACACACCTCAATCCCAATGTCACCTGGTGGAAAGAAGCCAAAGAATTTATCAGCTACCTCAACCGCTGCTCTTTCATGCTGGCACAAGGGCTGTTCAACGCAGACGCATTGTATTATTATGGAGATGATGTTCCCAATTTTGTATTCCTCAAAGAAGAAGTACGTGATTTAAAGTTTGGTTACGATTGGGACAAATGTTCCAAGCAAGCACTCAATACCGCTTTTGTAAAAAACAAAGAGTTGTATTTTCCCGATGGCATGCATTACCGTTTGCTGGTGCTTCCGGCAGAAACCGCTATTGATGCCGAAGTGCTGCGCAAAATTGAATTGCTGGTGAAAGAAGGCTTAACTGTAATTGGACCAAGACCATTGCAAGCAAACAGCCTGAGCAATTTTCCTGCAAGTGATGCTGCTGTAAAAGAAATGGCTGAAAACATGTGGACAGGTATTGACGGCGTAAAAATTAAAGAGCATGTTTATGGAAAAGGTAAAGTTGTTTATGGCAAGGATGTGAACGTTGTATTGCAGGAGATGCAAGTGTTGCCGGATTTTTCTTTCAGCAGTGCTGCAGACAGTACACAGATTGATTATATCCACCGCAGTTGCGATAGCATGGAAATATATTTTCTTTCGAACCGCTTTGGCAGAAAAGGCATCAATGATTTTGAATACCGTTATCTTACTTCATTGCCCGATCGTTACGAACAGGTAGAATGCAGGTTTCGCGTAGCAGGTATGGAACCGGAGTTATGGGATGCGGTAACCGGTAAGTCGGAGAAAATAATGGTTTATAAAGAAGAAAATGGGCAAACCATAATTCCTTTATTTTTTGAACCTGAAGCATCTAAGTTTATTGTTTTCAGGAAGAAGGCAGCAGGTCGTCATATCATAAGCGTACAAAAAGATGGGGAACCATTTTTCCCGGGCAATCATTTTACAGCTACAGATCATTCTTACTTTGATATTGCAGGAACAAATAAAGCAAGTTCTGTAGAAATTGTTGAGCCTGGTAATTATGCATTTCAATGGTCTGATGGAAAGATAAGCAATGAAAAACTTGTTCAGCCTAATAAAAACATGGCTATTGCTGGCAAATGGGATATTTATTTTGATACAAGCTGGGGCGGACCTGCACATGTGCAAACAGATTCGCTTAAATCGTGGATACACTTTGATGATCCTGCCATAAAATATTATTCAGGCAGAGCAAGGTATAAAAAGGCATTTAACGTGGATGCAGTTGCGCTTAAAAACTGCAAAGCAATTCTTGATTTGGGCAAAGTATGGGAGATGGGCGCCATCACTATAAACGGTCACGCTTTATCGGTGCGCTGGATGCCGCCTTTTCGTTTTGATATTACTCCTTATATAAAAGCGGGAAAAAATGAACTAACGGTTGAGGTTGTAAATGGATGGCCCAACCGCCTGATAGGGGATGCTAAACTGCCGCCGGAACAACGCAGGACTAAAACAAACATCGTGAAATACGAAGAGCCCGATGCAGAAAAGCTTTTACGCGAATCCGGATTGGCAGGACCTGTTACTATCCAATTTATAAAAATTGACGCTTTAAAATAATAGCATTTAAGCCTCTTATATAACTGTACCGGTTATTGCTTTACAAAGGGCAATGCTTTGGCATCTGCCCGCAATACATAATAACCCTTCGGAAGATTTATAGTTGAAATAGTAAGCAAATTATTGCTATTGTTAATGGCTTTGCTGTTTATAATACGTCCAGACAAATCAGTAATCGTTATTTGTTTAATCATTACCTGCTTTGGATTAACTACTGTCAATTGGTTGCTGGCAGGGTTGCTTTGCAGGTAAATGCCGGCTTGCGCTTTGCTATCTACCCGGATTGTTTTTGAATAACTGTATTTGCCATCCAGATCTGTTTGCCGTATGCGGTAATACCAGGTGCCGCTTTTGTTCCTGTCAGTATAATCGTACGCCTGCGTATTGGCGAGTACGTCAAAATGGATAGCATCGCCAGACGACTCCACTGTAAAATAACTGTTGTTGATTTCATCTGCGGTTTCCCAATGCAACAGCACGTTATCCTGGCTAACCGTTCCGGTAAATGATACCCAACGCAAGGGGAGTGCCTGCAAGGTTAGTGCAGAATACATATTGGACACTTCTGTGGGCGTTAACACCCGGTTATAGCTGATGATGTCATCCAGTGTGCCGGTATAAGTGCCTGTTGATACCGCACTGCTGCGGCCAAGTCCTAATACTGAAGGCGCACTAAGCGCACTGGTAGAAGTGCCGGTTGTTGTGGCTACCTGTGCCCCGTCTACATAAAGTATAATTGTGCCGGCTGACTTATTACGTGTGGCTGTTACAAAATGCCAGGCAGCATTGTTATAAGTTGCCGATGTTGATTTAATGGTAATATCGGGGTTGCCGATTCCAAAGCAAACCTTTCCACCGTCAATCAAACATACTCCCCAATCATCTGTCTGGCCAGCCGTTTCAGCATCTATAAGGCTAATGCCATTAAACCATTGCGTTCCACTGGGCGCTATGGCTGCTGATCTAAACCAAAAGCCAATGCTGAAATCATTTTGCATAGCTGTAACCAGGGTAGATGGCAATGTGCCACTTGAAGTGACCGCCACAAAAGAAAGTGCGGTGGCGGTAGTTCCCAACCGGTTGGTAGTATTAACTGTTCCGCTCAGGCTGCCATTGTAACCATTGCCCGAAGCGTCGTTTGCATTGCCATTTAAAGTATATCGCCCCACTGCACCACTTGGCACTTGCGCTGTAAGGTTATTGTCGGCTAAAACTAATAATAAAATGATGATGAAGAGCCGATTGGAGAGGTAAGGATACATGGCAATTAGTTTTAATGCAAGCTAGTTCATCGCTTTTAAGTACCTATCCGGCAACCCATAAGATTTATACTTAGTAAGAAACAGTTTATACTTAGGAGAGGTTCCTCAAGTTCAAGAAAATTTAACCAAGGTTTTGCGATGAGCCGGCATGACTACTCATTAACTCATCTATACATAAACACCGTAAAATCATTTTCCCAATATCCCAGCTGCAATGTCACTTTATTAGTAAGGGTATTGCAAAACGTAAGTATTGTGTTGGGATTATAAAAGACAATTGCGGGATCAGGATATTTTAACGCACTTAGCAGGTTAAAACCAAAACCAATACGGCAATGCGCAAACAGTTTTTCAATGATGCTGTAAATATATCCATCCTCGCTGCTGCAATAACTAAGAGAACCGCAGGCTATTACATAATCCGACGCTGGTAATGCTGTTTCGGAGAAATCACACTTCAAAAACTTTGTGTTTGCATAATGTCCATAGCGCTTAACGGCTATATTCATCAGCTCCGGCATTTGTTCTATGCCGGTATATTGCATGTCCGGGTATATTTTTGAAAGAAATGGAAAGAGATCAGCATGTCCACAACCAGCGTCCAGTACAGACTTCCCCGTAAAATCACCCAGCTTTGATAATACGCTGTAGCGAGCATTTTGAGATGCATTGCTTAACCATCCAACGGCATCTATTCCTTCCACACCATATTCTGCAATTAATTTATGATGGAAATCTGAAATGCTGGCCAGGTCTGATGCCTTCATGCTACAAATCTTTAATTGTGGCACGAATATAATAAAGACATTTTTTAAGTCTGTTAAATAAAAAACCTGAAGCTATTGCCAAATGGCATGCTGCAGGTTTTGTCGTTTTTTGTTACTGACTATTATTTATTCCCTATGGGTTACTCAAACACAAATCTTGTGGTTAGTGACTGGTTCCCTATTGTTGCCTTTACAAAATATACGCCCTTGTGCTGTTGTAAGAACCAGTTATAGAAAATAACCTGGTTATCGCCTTTCAACAAGCGGGTATTGGTTTGATAAACCTGCTGTCCAAGCGCAGATACAATTTGGATAACCGCATTGTTGTTCTGTTCACTATGAATAATCATGCGCACTTTATCAACTACCGGGTTGGGGGAGACAACCAGGCTGTTGTTGCCTTTGCTATCCAGCTTCACAACAATGATATTGCTGTACGTAAACTTGCCATCATTGTCGGTTAGCTTCAAGCGATAGTAAACAATATTTCCTGTGTAGCCAATCAACCCGTCAAGCCAGCCGTAATTATTAGTTCCTGTGCTGTTGTTTGCGGTTACAGTTGCAATGTTCGCAAACTGGCTGCCGTCTGCACTTCTTTGCAGGGTATAACCGCTTACGTTTATTTCATTTTCTGTTTTCCAGTCCAGTTGCACACCGCCGGTTTTCTTTTCTCCTGCAAAACTTATCAACTGCAATGGCAGGGTAGTGTTATTTACCGTGATAGGAATGGTAAAGCTGGCCTCGTTGCCCAATAATCCTGCGGCATCTGTGCTGGTGTAGTTAAACTGGGTAAATAAACCAGTATAAGTAAGCGATGGCGTGAATTTTAAACTGCCTGCATTGGCTGCAGTGATTACCTGGCCTGCACTTACCAGCGTACAAACTGGTGTACATAGATATAATGTACCTGCTGCAGCAGGAGGCAGGTTATTGATGGTATAACTAACAATGCTGCCACCTGTTTCACCACCAGATAAAGAAGAGATAGCCGATTGCCCACTGGTTGTTGCCAGTGCTGTGCTGGTAACGTTGTTTGTTTGTGGTGCTGCTCCGCTTACAGGTATAGAATAGGTTGCTATGTTGCTTGTTGCGCCACTGTTGTCTTTTGCACTGTAATCAAATACCACTGTTCCTTTATAACCTGCTGTTGGTGCAAATTTTAAACTGCCCGCATCTGCAGTTGCAATTACCTGTCCTGCTGTTACTGCATTGCAGGTAGGATTGCAGAGATAAAGTACACCCTGTGTTGCACCTGGTATATTATTAATGGTATAACTGCTGATAGTGCCATCTGCATCAGTTGAAGCTAATGATGGTATTGCTGTCTGGCTGCTGGTATTGGCAATTGTGCTGCTGCTTACATTGGTAGCAATAGGTGAAACATTGCTTGGGTATACAGAAGCTGTTACCGGTATGCTGTAAGTAGCAGGTTGGCTTACAGATCCTGCTGCATCTGTAGCAGTGTAAGTAAAGCTGGCTGTACCAGTGAATGTGCCAGCCGGATCAAATTTCAGTTTGGCAATATCTGCCAGTGCAATATTCTGTCCTGCACTTACTGTATTGCAGGTAGGATTGCACAAATAAAGCACACCACTTGCCACACTAGGCAAGGTAGCAATTGTATAGCCTGTTATAGTGCTTGCATCATGACCACTCAACGCTGGTATAGCTGTTTGAGCAAAAGTATTGGTCATTGGATAAGTAGTAATCGGATTAGCAACTGGTGCCATATCCACAACCGGTATGCTATAGTTGGCAATATTGCTTTTCGCGCCAGCATTATCAGTGGCAGAATAAGTAAAAGAAGCTGTTCCTGCAAAACTGTTAAGCGGTGTAAACTTCAGCGTAGCCATATTTGCTGCTGACAGCACAAGACCTGCCGTTACAGCGGTTACAGTTCCTGTACAAGGCTCAGTACCATTGGAGCAATACGTAAGTGATCCCTGTGAAGCCGACGGAATGCTTTCAACTTTATAACTGCTGATAGTTCCTGTAGTTGCATGGCTGGCAAAATTCGGCAGCAATACACTGCTGGCTGTATTATTTATTTGTTGTGCCGCTATATTATCAGAATAGGGGGGCACATGTACGCCGGAAGCACCTCTTACAGCAATGGTATAAGTGGCAGCGGGGCTTACAAGACCGCTGTTATCTGTTGCTGTATAATTAAAACTGGTGGTGCCGGTAAAAGTTGCCACTGGTGTAAAAGCCAATGTGCCGGCTTGTGCTGTAGTAAGCGTAATTGCACCAGTAATATTCGTACGCACTCCTGTACAAGGCGTGGTGCCATTGGAGCAATACGTAACCGTTCCCTGTGTGGCTGCTACCGGTATTGAAGTAATATTATAAGAAGCAATAGAACCATCCGGGTCTGCCGCTGCCAGTGTTGGGATAGTTTGTGAACCGCTGGTATTGGTAAGCGAACCAGATAATATATTATCTGCCAAAGGTGGTTCATTTTTTACGGGTATGGTATAGCTTGCTGTGTTGCTTACAACACCACTTGCATTAGTAGCACTGTATGTAAAACCTGCATTGCCGGTAAAACTTGCTGCGGGGTCAAACTTCAGTTTCTCAATATCAGTTGTTGCTACTGTTTGTCCTACTGATACAGTATTGCAGGTGGAATTGCACAGGTATAAAACACCTTGCGCTCCTGTAGGAAGAGATACAATAGTATAGCTGGCAATTTTGCCGTAAGGATCGCTGGCAGACAAAGAAGGAATAACTGTCTGGCCATAAGAATTGTTTTCTGTTGGTGCCAGAATGTTATTGGCTGTAGGAGGTGCAATGCAATTGTAGCCTGCAATGCTATTGGCAGGTGCAGTGGCGCTTTGCAGAAATACACCTGTACTTCCACTGGCTGCACCATAAGCTGCCGGGCCGGGGTTTGTAGCTGTTGTACCATTAGCACCACCACTTACAGAACTGGATGCATTCACCGTTGCGCTTGTATAAATAACACCACCGCCACCACCACCACCTGGTCCGTGAGAAGCACCTGCTCCTGTGTTAGTACCACCTGTGCCACCTTGCGCATAAATAGTAATATTGGAAAAACCAGTGCTGGAAGCTGCAATTAATAAAACAGAACCGCCGGCACCACCGCCACCAGATCCATCATTTAATACTGTATTGTTAGCATTGCCGCCATTAGCATTAATAGTACCAGTGCCACTTACAGATCCGGTTCTTATCATTACCATACCGCCACCTGCTGCGCCACTGCTCGCAAAGCCGCTGCCGGGTGTGCCTGTTCCATCATTTGTATTGCCAGATCCGCCGCCGCCGCCCATTACCAGGCGTGATGTTGCCACCTCTGCAAAAGCAGAACCGCCGTATCCACCTACCGCTGCATTAGAGTTCCATGAATTACCACCGATGCCACCTGCACCACCATTGCCACCACCACCGCCACCGGCATTCTGGTCGTTAGATACAGGATTAGAATCTGTAGAACCACCACCTGCATTGGCCGGTGCACCTCTTGCCGTGCTACCGTTGGGATATCCTTCCTGCGTATTATCCAGCAGCGTTCCATTGTTATTCATAAAACGGGGACTACCCGCAAATCCTTCACCCTTATTACCATGAAAATTGAGAGAAGCCACATTCATATAATCTGTACCTGTGCCACCTGTGTTACCACCCAATTGTCTGCCGCCACCACCGCGGAAACCACTTGCACTTACATTAATATTAAAACCATTAAAGTTGAGCACACCTGCCACATCAATAGCAATTATGCCACCTACAGAACCATTCCATAATAATGGCGTCAGGTCGGCGCTCAAACTTACAGAACTATACTGCGGCACGCGGATAACCTGGAAACGTGCCTGCCCTTGTGTGGCACCGCCGCTATTGTTACGTACTGTATAAGCATTAGTTGTGCCGCTTTGCAGGGTAAGGCTTCCACCAGTAATGGCCACATTGCCTGCCGCTACTGCATATTCATAAAGACCGGCACTTAGGTTGGTAGCCAGGTAACCGTTGGCGGGAGTACTGGCGGTATTATCGCCATACACATTACTATTGGTGCCCTGCACATCGGCCCCCTGCATTTGTATTATTAATAGTAAGTCGCCGGTTGTGATAGCTGTGCTTGCACCCTGGCCTGCGCCCAACGTAATAGAAGTTGCGCCTGCCACAATGCTTGAAGAGCCGGGAAAATAAGTATTTACTATGCCCGAAATAGAAGCACTTCCGTCTTTGCCGGGGGTAGCGCATTTCTGGGCGTTCGCTGAAATGAAGGTAAAAGCAAGTAATACAAAGCTTACAAACAGGTAACGAATCTTGGTTTTCATAAAAAGGGATCTGATTTAAAAATTGCCGGCCATTAAGTGCTTTCTTTATAAATGGCTAGCATATTCACCATATTTTAACGGGTTTTTAATTCTCTAATTGTTAAAAAGTGAGATTTTTTTTCATTCAATTGTTAATAAGGGGCAATATTTGGCTGTTTTGGGTGTTTTAACATCTGTGTGAATTATCTAATATGATCCCAAACATCCCAACCGAGGCAAAAAGGCTGGCGGATTTGCATGAGCTGGAAGTACTGCGAAGCCCTTACGAGCCTGAGTTTGATGCTATTGTAGCAGAAGCGGCTGCAATCTGCGATGTTCCTATTGCACTTATCAGCCTGGTGGCCGATAATTTTCAATGGTTTAAGGCCAAAACGGGTTTGGAAGCAGAAGAAACACCCCGCGAAGTCTCTTTTTGCGCCCACGCCATAGCGCAAGACAATATATTTATAGTAGAGAATGCCCTTGCAGACGCAAAGTTCTCTCAAAACCCGTTGGTATTGGATTCGCCCAATATTCGCTTTTATGCCGGGGCTCCACTGGCTTTACCGGGTGGTAGTAAGATTGGTACGCTTTGTATTATTGATAACAAGCCCCGCACATTGGGCGTAGCTGAACAACAATTACTGCAAGTCTTATCGCGACAGGTAGTGCAATTATTATTGCATCGCAAAGCCCTGCTTGGATACAAATTCATTACCCAACAGGCCACAGTATTGTCTTTGCAGGCTTCATCTCGTCAATTAATAGGATCTGGGCTGCATGAGAAGGCCGGTATTATAGGCCGATCTATTACGGAACAAATAGATCTGATACGCGAAGGGAAGTTTACCCGCAAAACATTAAGCGCTTTTTGCGATGATGCTACCGGCCAGGTGCAAACGCTGGTAGATCTTTGTGCTGCTGCACCCGCAACCGGTGCTTTGCCATTAAATGCGCAGCAGGCACAGCACCCCCTTTACGAACAAATAAATGCATTGCTGGCAATTGCCGCCGGTTTGCAACGCGAGGGACTGCAAATTCATAATGATATTGACAATGGATTATTGCTGGCGCCAGCTCATTGCCTGGCTGCCACCCTGGTTTGCCAGCACCTGCTGATAGCCCTGGCTGCGCTGCCCGATGCAATAGGAGAAATAGAGTTGTATGCAACAAGCGCCGGTAACAATGCGCCGTTGCAGTTATCTTTTTTATTAACCGGCTTCAACAATGAGCAGTTGCTGCAGGCATTGGTGCTTACCCGTGAACAAGAAGCGGCAAACCCGCTGCATACTTTCTCATTGCATTTTAAATTTGTGCATCAATGCCTGGATGCGCTGTATGGCAACCTTGTTTTTAATGCCCTTTCTAAAAAAAGGATGCTGATTGCCATTAACCTGCCTTCTTAATATAGCAGCTATTGTAAATACGCTCAGTATTTATTGTGCCTGGCTGCCAATACCAGATCTGCGTTTTCTAAACAATGGCAATAAGATAAACAATAGCAATACGGTAAACCCAATAATGGTTTGCAAGCCGCTTTGCTCAGCTTCATGAGTAGCTACGGACGTTTCATTAGCCATTAATGCGGTTGAAAACATGGTTAGTAGCAAAAGAAGGCTGAATGATTTTTTAATAACTGTTATCTTTTTCATGGTGATGTATTTTTTAAGATGATTGATAGATTGATTTTTTAAATAGCAGAGAAAAGTATTTGAATGATTAATCAATAACCTGCTCCGGTGTTTTCTTTACAGTGTATAGCATGGCCGTGCAGAAACAATTTTTGCAATTTTTTGCTTGAAGTGTAGCATAGTTGACACAACTACTACAACCTTTCCAGAATAATTCTTCCTTTGTTATTTCATTAAACGTAACAGGTTCAAAGCCCAGGGCTGTATTCATTTTCATAATAGCCAATCCTGTAGTTATGCTGAATATATTGGCAGCGGGATATTTTATTCGGCTCAATTCAAAAATGCATTGCTTGATGCGTTTGGCCACGCCCAAGCCGCGGTAGGCGGGTGCTACAATTAAACCACTGTTGGATACAAATTCTCCATTGCTCCATATTTCTATGTAAGAAAAGCCAGCCCATTGGCCTTTAGTGGTTAATGCAATAACCGCCTTGCCTTCTTTCATTTTATTAATAATGCTTTCTGTAGATCTTTTTGCAATACCAGAGCCTCTTAATTTGGCGGAGTGTGCTGTTTCGTCAACAATTTCTTGTGCGTAAATACTGTCTGCGTCATTGGCAACACGCACTATAATACTATCGGGGTCCATAAATAAATAATTTAAAAGAGTAGATAAAAAAGTTTAGCAACCGCAACTGTTTACCTGCTTCATATAAATAGAATACAGCGCAGCAGGAATGTAATTGCGAAGAATAATCCTGTCGATATTATTTTCAGGAATAAAAGAAGAGAACGAATACACAAAAATGTTTTCAATAGTAAGTCTTACTGTTTTGTCGCCCAGCTTATAAAGTTTTTCTGCCAGCAGGAAACATTTTTTCGCAACACTATAGTTATGATGTGTAACAGCCTGCCTGGTATAATCTGTAAAAGATTGCATGTCTTTATAGATATGCATATTAATATTGGCCGGGCCGGTTTGTAAAGCATTGGCGGGTAAAATTTGCAATAGATAACCGGGCACTTCATATTGGGTAATCATATAGAAAAGTTTAGTGAAACCAATATGCCAAATGCTGATCCGCTTTTGCGGGTATTGCGTGCCAAAGCGGCCAAACCCTTGTCTGTAATGCATTCTAACAGGTTAAACGCTTACAAACAAATTCCTTTTTGATCATAAAAGCCTTTCAAAATGGTAAAACCTTTTCAAAATGGCAGGCTGAACTGGGCCTGAGGCTCTTGTTTGACCGGTTAAGCGCCACGGTCTGATGTCCCCCGTATGACCGATTATTATAGATCAGCACCGAAGGTTAGACCAGTTGGTAATTCAGCAGGTATAAAAACTGCCAACCACTGTGCTGTAATGCTGCAAGCATCCTATGGCCTCAATAAAAAAGGTTGATGATTATCTGTTGCAGTCTTTAACTATTTACTCCACGAGATGTTTGCAACATGACGGTGAGTGCGTAAGTAAAGGCCGACAGACATAAGTGTTCAACAAAAACAAAGCCCTGAAAGGCCGCCATACACCAAGCAAGCGGTGAAGCCCCTCGCCACCAACAAAAAAAGACCGCCTCCCGACGGTCTTTCTAATTATAATGCAACTGTGCAAACGCCTAACCGGAATATTTGACAGCTAATACCTCACTGCGCAGGCCCACTTCTGTATTAGCCAGCGTAGCCATACAACAATACTCGCGAATCTCCGCCACGCCGGGCTTAGCCAATGCCCGTGTGTCAATGTAAGGGCTATGTTTGGCATTGCCCAGCAAAACCCAATTGGTTTCACCATGCATACGGGCATATATGTTCATACCATCTGCACCATGTTTTTGAAAACTGAGGTGAAGATTGCCACCCGTTTCTTTACCGGTAAGCGTGGGCTTGTAATCTGTAAGGTCTGCAATAGGCGTAGTGCTTATAATCTGCAAAGCTTTAGCATCCGCTTCTGTAAGTAGTGGATTAGTGCGCAAACGCTTAATGTAATCACGCGTAGGCTGGCCGGTTTGGTTCATAATGTCGTTTGCAATAGCCGTAAGTCGCTGTACCTCCAGGCGGGCAGCTTCCAGGTTAGCAAGAGCAGTAATGAGTTGCTTCAAGTTATCCTGCACTTTGGCAATATCAGCAGCAGGTTCATTAATGCGGGCACCAATAATGCCAATTTGCTCCACAAAATTTTCTGCCCAGGGTTTTAACAGGCTCTTAGAATTTGGATAATAATACATATTGTTATAGAATTTAAACGGTTCATAAAATTAGATTGACTGCCGGGCCTTCATATTTTATAAAGTAACCCGGCATTGTTGTATTAAAATAATTACGTGGATGCAGGCCACAATAAGCCTACAACAATAATTACCCCGCATAGGGAAGAATAACTGTTGCGCTATTGCGAAATCCTTTAAGATTGAATAATTATGGTGGCCGGCAGTAAGCGATAGCCCCAGGCCGACTAACAGCCAGCAGATGGTGGTTTAATTGAAAACGATTGATAAGATATTGCTGCACAATATTATTAGCAGCCAACAACACGATTAAAATGGATAACAATACGCCGCAAAACAGCCGCTCAAAGGACAGTTGCGACCAATTTATGGAGCGATCAGGTGAGTTTATGGGCAGATCAATCGGGTTTATGGACAGTTCAGGTGCCCTGTTTGCCCCCGTGACGAGATTTAAAAACAGTTTTGGTCGCTCATCGGGGCCACAAACGCATTTATCGGAGCGATCTGGTCGCTCATTGGGGCGATCTGACGAGATTATGGCTCCAAAAACCCACCAGATCTCCCCATAAAATGCGTTTAACAACTGTAATGGCTGCCATAACTGGCCATGCAACAAGCACATGGCTTGCTTATTTGAAGAAGATAATAAAGAAGGGAATTGTTGGTTGTTTTTCATGGCATCTTGAATGCCCAACAAAAGAACAATGACCATTTTTCCCCCGCAATTGTGGATTACTACTAATTTTATTTAGCGGCTGGGGTATTTGCGTAGAGGGAGGGGTGGGAATGGTATGTAGGATTACTAAAAGTGGTTAGTGGAGGAGGGTTTGCGAATAATAATGTGTATCAACTTACAAACAGTGCCCTTTTTATAAAAATATTAATTTCATGAATCGATATATTTGAAACCAATGTATATTTAATTGAGTTTTTAGCAGTATTTTTTTTTGAAAAGTAGTAATGTGATTTTGTGTAAGTAAAAGGTGACTTATGATTTATTTGCAATCCGATAACACTCAACATGCAGGTAATGACAACTAAAGAATATCAAAAATTCATTTTGCCCCGAATAAAACATAAATTGAAAGGACTTGAGGTAATAAGTGAATGGACGGCTTTTCAAGGATATAAAAATCATTATTCACCAAGAGTTGATATTGCTGTTGGGCCATTCAGTATTCAACCTGGCAATAATCAAATGCAAGAATATAATAAGTTAATTCAAGAGAAAAATGTGAAAAAAGTTTTGAATGAATTATTTAAGTTGCATGTAAAGAATTTAGGAGAAGAACCGCTTATAAATGAATTGGTCGTAGCGGATTTTAATAATTTACTCATAAAGAATCAAAATGCTAGATGTTTTTTGGCTATAGAAATAGAAAACGAAAACTCCAAAAAGCATATAATGGGCAGTTTAATAAATGCATCTTCTCTTGGAAGAGTTGGAATTGGAGTCGCCTATTCTGAAAAAACTTTTAGGACCTTTATACGCATCTTAAATTACTTAGCTTTTTTGAAACGAGTTGGCAAAAATACATATGACACAACAAATTTTCTAATTGTTAAGAAAGATCAAATGGTAGATTTAATAAGTAATTAGTAAACTTTTATTGCGAATAATCCAATGGAAATAATTAATATAATCAACGATCTAAATAAAGAGTTGCAAAAACTAGGAAAATTATCTGAGTCACAGGAAGAAGCTCTTAAGAAAAAAATTAGATTAGAATTTAATTATAATTCAAATCATTTAGAAGGAAATACTCTTACATATGCTGAAACTGAATTACTTCTAATTTTTGACGAAACAAGAGGATCTCACTCTGGTAGGGAATATGAAGAAATGAAGGCTAGTGACGTCGCATTAAAAATGGTCGAAGATTTGGCCAAAGAAAAAAGTACGCTTTTGACTGAGACGTTTATAAAGAATCTAAACAATTGTTTATTGGTAAGACCATATTTAAAAGATGCGATTAATGCAGACGGTACCCCCACTAAAAAAAAGATTTCTATTGGAGAATATAAGAAGCTGCCAAATTCAGTTTTACTATCTAATGGTGAAACTTTTGAATATGCAAGCCCAATTGAAACCCCTGCCTTAATGGGAGATTTAATTAATTGGCTTAGAGAAGCTGAAGAAAAGAAACAGTTACATCCTGTAGAAATAGCAGCAGAGCTTCATTATAAATTTGTACGTATTCATCCTTTTGATGATGGAAATGGCAGAGTCAGTCGGTTGTTAATGAATTACATTCTCATTAAAAATAATTATCCTCCTATTATAATTAAGTCAGAAGATAAAAAAAATTATTTAGCAGCTCTTCATGATGCAGATACTGGAAATATTAGCTCGTTTAAGACATATATAGCTCAGCAATTGATACCTTCATTAGAATTAAGTATAAGGGCGGCACTTAATGAAGATATTGAAGATGTTGATGATTGGAAGAAGCAATTAACGCTAATTAAAAGAGAGTTATCAAATAAAGAAACGATAAAAATTGTCCAGTCGCCTAATGCATTACAAGCATTAATAAATGATGTAATCTTAAAGCTAGGCCTTACTTTGTTACATTCTCTACCCGAGTTTGATGAACTTTTTTTAAGAAAAAGTTTTATTATAGACAATGGACTTCGAAAGGCAACTACCATTAACAATGAGACTAAGATTGATTTAGAGACAATCCATACATCTTATTACAACAATATTATTTTAAAACTATTATTTATTGACTTTTCTAAAGATGCTGATAATCCATTCAGTATAACAATTGAAATTGAATTGATATTTCATAAACATAAATATGAAATGTACTTGGACAAAAAATTCATTTTAAAGAAACTCTATCATCAAAATTATAGTGAAGTGCAGGTAAAAGAATTAACCAATCAGATAGGAAAATTGTTAACGGAAAATATTAAAAGTAAAATTTCTATTTAATATACGTTCGGTCCTAATTTTATTTCATAAATCATTCATAAGTATATACGTAAACGCTAAAATTTGCAGCTATCAATGCGCAAGCGTCCGCTTGGACATAATATAATTAGTATACGAGGTCTGTGAAATGTGTCGTCTATTATTCTGTTTTCAGAAATCAACTTAATGTATACCGGGCACAATCGGACGCTTGTGTCTGTTTGTGAAAGTAGAGTGTCTTGACCGATATATTTACATTTGAATGAAGTATATGCATATAAGTCTTTATCTTATTCCGTAGAATAGGGGTCTGTAATAGGATATAGCCAGTTGTATTCTGATTTTAGATAAGTTGCAAATGCATTTGTCCAAATTTTAGCCATGCTGTCATCAAAAGGTATTATTTCGCTTACAAGTAGATGTGTGCATTCATCATAATAAGGCTTGTCAAAATCTTTTAATTCATAATTTGGTGATATAATAAATTCAGCATGTAAATATTCGTAATGAGCTGATTTATCAAAAGAGATAGTCTTAATAAAAATTACATAAATAGGTGAATCAAATTCAAATTTCTTGTTAACAAAATAAAAAGTAGAATATTCATTAATTCCTATTTTGATATTTTGTTTCGGTATAAGATGTAATTTGTTAAAATCCATACTTGGCTTTATTTTTCAATAAGTTAAATTGTAAAATAGTCTCTCAATTTTTGTGGCTGAATTAGTAACTAAGTGGTCGATTTGATTTGTTTTTCAACTTTTGTTTTAAGTGCTCGTAGGAAATCATAATATGCAGCGTCTATGTTTGTATGCTTTAGCGATTCAAATAAAATTTCCTTAATTTGACCAATAATATCTTTTCTTTCTTGGGGGTCTTTTATCAAGCATTCTTTTTCTAACCAGCGATTTATTTCATTTATTACACCATATTGGGAATCTTCAAGCTTTGGAACACCCGCAAGTTCTTTTTTTATTTTCTTTATAGAATTAATTGCCGCTGATATATGTTCTTTTTTAAGAAAATCTTCTCCTGTAATTGCTTTGCATTCATCAAAACAATCTTTATATGTCAGCCATTCTCCATGAGTTTTTTCTTTTACAAAGTCCTTTTTTCTAGCATTGGCTACATCATCATTGTCGCTAATTATGAAGAAATTTCTTCCTGATAATTCAAGTATTGGAGCGATGCTTTTTGCTTCCTTAACACCATTAATATGGCAGAATCCAAAATCTTTGAAAAAATCTTTTAATTCTTTAATATCGACTGCATTTTTTTCAAGTGATTTTCTAAATAGTTCCTTGTCCCGCCACCCTTCAAATACCAAATTTGTATGCCTAAGTGTTTCGTAAAAAGAAAACCCTAGAGCATTGTATATTACTTCTTCGTTGATAATATTATGTTCGTCAACTTCTTCAATGGAAGTAACTTCGTTTTCTTTTTTTATAATATAATGCCTGTTTAGATTTGTATTGTCAATTAAAAAAATAGAGTGAGTAGAGGCGCAAACAGTGTTGTGTTTCGATATTCTAATGAGTTCATCTCTTAAATATCTAATTCCTGAAGGGTGTAGGCTTATATCTGGTTCATCTATTAAAAGTATAGCATTCTTTAAATTTTCAGTTTTATAAGTGGCAGATACCATCAACAAAAAGGTTACAAAACGTTTAAAGCCATCACTTCTTTGCTGAAAAGAGTATGTATTTGTTTCTTTAATTCCTGTTACAATAGTATCTCCGTTTAAATTTAATGTAAATTCAATATTTTTATACTCTTTCCAAACTTCTCTAAAATGTTTTGTTGTTTTATCGGCAATTTTTTCAAGAAAATTATTTAGTTTATGAAAACTTCCAGAATTTTGATAAGTTGTAATAGCTTCTTTAATATTTTTTATTTCAGCTAATTCAAACATAGTTTTAAGTGGTGAAAATGAGCTTGGATTGGCGACAAATGTTGCAATATTGATTGAATCGGGGAGTAGATTTTTTTCATCGTATTTCCAATTTATTACCTGAGGATGATGATTTTTTATGTAGGTGTTTATTTGATTACATATTAAATCGTGAACTTTTTCATCACTTAGTTCTATAAATGAATCTTTCTCAGAGTCTGCAAGAACAGAAATGTCAATTATTTTATAATCTTTATATTTTTGTCGAACAGGGCCGTAAGTCTGGTCTTCATCCCCAGGGTTCCATTTAAGTTCGGGATTTGATTTCCACTTGTCTTTAAGACTCCAATAAGTATATCTGTTTTGTAATGTGGCTATATTAACCTCATATAAACCTGCATTATATTTTAGACATAAATCAAAAAGGTTGTGTTCAATGTCATCAATCGAAGCAATTGTTTTTTTATCTGCTTCACCATTATTTGTTAAAAGAAGGGTTTCAAGCTTTTGATAAACCTCATTCAGTTCAGTTTCATCTAATTTGAATTCAAATGTTACTTCTGTTGATATTTTTTTATCAAAATCATTTATGCCTTCTCTTAAGTCTTCTTTGCTAGGTAAAGTATCTTTATCTAATAAAGATAACGCCTTTAAAATATTTGATTTGCCACTTTCATTTTTCCCAACTAGAATTTTAAAAGGTATTTTAAAATTCAACTCAGCGGTTTTAATGGAACGAAAATTCTCTAATTGAGCTTTTATAAGTTTCATAACGGTTTGCAATTGTATTAGGGAGTTAAACCAAGTTAATAAAAATGTAAATATAAACCACTAATACTTCCATTTTTTCCACTATCGAATAGATACAGTAAGGGATTTGCGTGATGGCGTCTTTATGCTGCTAGACATGAATCTTTGAGTAAAACAATTTCCCCAAATCAGTCGCAAGCATATCACCAAGACTAAAAATACACAGCAATCCCCGCAAAAGGCTCTGTTTAGCCTTTTACAACAAAACCTGTTTGCAAAGCAGGGGCATAATTATATAGAATTGTTTTATTTTCGGGAGGCCGCTTAATTTATACCGGGCACAAGCAGACACTTGCGCTTATATGCCCAATTATTAAATCATTTTATGAGAAATAGTAAAAGCTTTTTCCTGCTTATTGTTTGTTTTTCATTGTATGCAAATGGTGTAGTTGCGCAAAAAAGTAAAACAGCGTTGAAAAAGAAATCTTCCGCTGCCACGCCATGCATGGATGTGCTTAATCTTTTTACCGCACCCAATGTTCCTGCAATGGGTGCCGGGGAAGAATTTGCGCCGTTGATCAATTCAGATGAAATACCTCCTGCAGATTTACCGGGTAAGGGATTGGCTCAACACCCCATGTTATATGTTGGTGAGAACTGCAATAGAATGTTTCTTGTGAAAGATGGAAAAGTAACCTGGACTTATTCCACCGGCACCGGGCCAGAATATGATGATGTCTGGATGCTTTCAAATGGTAATATTCTTTTTAGCCGCATGAAATACATTGCAGAGATTACGCCTGATAAAAAAGTAATCTGGCGTAAGGATTTTAATTCGACCAAAGGGGCAGAACATACGGAAGCACATGCTTGCCAACCTATAGGGTTAGACAGGGTGATGTATGTTTACAATGGTCTTCCTCCTAAATTGGTGATCGTAAATATCAAAACCGGCAAAGTTGAAGCAGAGCATGAAATTCCTTACGATCAGTCAACTGATCCCAATAGTATACATGGTCAATTCAGGAGGGCACGTATTACTGCACAGGGCACTTATCTTTTACCTTATCTCAGCAAGCATTATGTGGTGGAATATGATAAAGATTTTAAAGAGATTTGGAGATACAATATTCAATCGCCGTGGGCTGCTATAAGATTGAAGAACGGAAACACATTAATTACCGACGAAAAAGATTGGCTGACACGCGAAGTAAATACCAAGGGCGAAACGGTATGGGAATTTAATTGCAAAACTGATTTGCCAGCATCCTACCAGTTCACGTCTGCGCCACAAACCTGCACCCGGTTGGCCAATGGAAATACTATTTTCACTTCACGCGGACAAAATGGAAAAGGGCCGCAACTGATTGAAGTAACACCCGATAAAAAAGTAGTGTGGGTATTGTGGGATTGGAAAAATCTTGGTGATGGCACTGCTGTACAAATTTTAGATGATCCTGGTGTGCCAGAAATACCAGGACAGTCGGAGCATTAATCATTGATCATCATTTTAATTCGTAAATTCGGAGAATAGCAACCATTCCATGAAACAGTTTGCATTTATTACATCTCTTTTATGCTATTCAGTGTTTTCTTTTGGACAAGTGGTTAATGACGACTTGAGTTTCTTTAATTATAGCTATGATAAAGACATCATTAAAAGTAATAAAGTAGAGACAGTCACTATTGAAATGATGCTTCCTGGCGGGAAAAAATCAAACAAAGCAATTTATCATTTTGATAATGAAGGTTTATTGGACAAACAATCAACGCAAGATGAGAAAGGGAATGTTTTACGGGAGTTTTATTTTAGTCATAATTCGAACAACGATTTAATTTTAAGAATCGGAAAAGATTATGAAAACAAACGGACTGACACAGTACGCTATTTCAAATACTATGAGAACAATAAATTAATCAGGGATTCCTCTAGTGAAATGCCCGTTTCTTATACCTATGTGTATAACGTAAATGGAAAACTATTTAGAGCTGTCACAAGATCAAATTTCGGCCCTGGCAGTAATACAAAAAGAGTAATGGTTAATAAATTTGACGATTCGGGCAGAATAGTAAATATTGTTGAAACCGTTTTTCAAAACGAAAATGACCTAACGGGTACGATATTTTCTGACAGGGATATTTCTTACAACAATAAAGGTAAAATTGAAAAAGAAGCTGAAAAACTGAACGGCAAATATTCATGGATGGCTAATAAGGGAACCATTAATTATGTGTACGACAGCAATGGTTATTTGACCCAGGTATTAAGAACAAATGCTGCCTCTTACACTTACACCTACAATTCAAGCGGGTTGATTGTGACGAAAAAAATGAACCTTAAAATAGCGCCAGACGGAATTGATGATAAAGGAATGGATGTTGACACATTTGACAAATACATTTATACATTCAGGAAGTAAATGGCTGCGAACAATGTTTTTGACATTCCTTATTATTGGGCTGATCATGACACATAAACAATTCCTTCGTTAATACAAATATTCCGGGTAAGATGCAATACATTGTAACATTTATTTCTTTTGTTTTTATTAGTCTTGTGATGTCTCTTTTTTGGTGGGTTAATGAAAGTAGTGAGTATTCAAGCCTGGGAATGTCAATTTACCTGAGTATAGGTTATGTAATTGCAATAGCGGGTGGTGTTATTGCGCTTATTAAGCGGCCGTTTAAAAACAAAGGAAGCTTATCTGTCAGTTTTTTTAATTTCGTAGCTACATTTAATATTTGCATTGGCATTGCCGGCGGAATATTCATCTTTTCTGAAAACAAAAACAAGCTTACAGAACAACTCGCAATCTTTTTAGCGCCGCTTGTGGTTGGCCTGGCCATTTTATATAGTATTTATTTTAAAAGATTTCCTAAAGACTAGGACTGCATACAATAAACGACTAGCTAATATTCAAGGCACCCCTTTATTCTCCCCATTTAAGAAGTTAGACTGGCAAGCAAATAAAATTTATGAGAGCGCAAGAGAATGATCGTGCCTTATTTCATTCCATTTTGTTTTTAAAGATTGGTTGTGCCGTTATTTCTAAAGCTTTGCAAAGCTGTATTTTACCTGGCAAATTTTGAACGCTTTTTGTAGAAATAAAAATCTGTAGTCTGGCAAATCATTGTTAACTTATGAATTGTTAGACTGCAACCGCATTGCCTGAATCCAAAACCGAAACCAACCAATGACTCAAAATTGGAAGCGTATCATCCCCGCTGTTTTTATTGCGCTAGCTTTTATTCAATGCAAAGACAAATTTCCTCATGGAGACCCCGACAATGGAGGACTCTTTTTGCCGAAAGGTTTTGAGGCCGAAGTAGTAGTAGATAGTTTAAGAGGAGGGGCGAGACATCTTACCGTAAACAGCAATGGAGATATCTATGTAAAATTAAGAACCAAACATTCGCAAGGTGTTATTGCTGCATTAAGGGATAAAGACAATGATGGCAAGGCAGACCGCATTGAATACTTTGGAGATTATCCTGATAGATCAAGTTATGGTACAGGTATGAAGATCTATAATGGCTATCTCTATTTTAGTTCTATCACTACAGTGTACCGGCAAAAACTAACAGGCGGAGATTTGGTGCCAGCATCAAGAATGGAGACAGTGCTTACTGATACACAACCACCCGGCCAACACGATGCCAAGCCAATTGTATTTGATGACAAGGGGCATATGTATATTCCATTCGGCGCTTCTACCGATTGTTGCCAGGTAAGCGATAGGGTGCCTTTCTCTCCGGGTCAATATCCGTGTCCTTATTTGGAATTAAGGGCAGGTATTTATCGCTTTGATGCAAATAAGATCAATCAATACCAACGCGATGGTTATAAATATGCTACCGGTCTTAGAAGTGTAGTGGCTATGGCATGGGATTCTGCCAGCAATAACTTGTATGGTGTGGCGCATGGAAGAGATTATTTGCATGCAGACTGGCCACTATATTTTTCTGAATGGGAAAGCTCGGTACTTCCCTCTGAAGAATTTTTAAAACTGCAAGATGGTGCTGATGCAGGATGGCCTTATTATTATTACGATCAAATAAAAGGGAAACTATTGCTCAACCCGGAATATGGTGGTGATGGAAAAAAAGAAGGCGAAGGAAAAAAATACCAGCAACCGCTTATAGGTTTTCCGGGGCATTTTGCACCAGGCGATTTATTGTTTTACAGAGGCAATCAATTTCCGGAACGGTATAGGAATGGCGCATTCATTGCATTTCATGGCTCTACCAGCAGTGCGCCTTATCCACAAGCTGGTTATGTGGTTTGCTTTGTTCCATTTAAAAATGGCGAGCCTTCCGGTGCGTGGGAAGTTTTTGCAGATGGCTTTGCAGGTGTGGATACTATTGTAAACACCAGCGATGCAAAATACAGGCCTATAGGACTTGCTGTTGGGCCAGATGGTTCTTTGTATGTGTCCGATTCAGAAAAAGGAAGGGTATGGAGAATTATGTACCGTGGTGATAAGAATAAATTCAGTGACAGCAGTCTGCAGGAAATGGCATACAGAAAATTGCATGCGCCCAATCTAAAATTGCCTGATTCTATAAAAGACAATTTGCGAAAGGAATCAATTCCCAAAGAAGCAGTTATCTATACGCAGTTTTGTGCTTCTTGTCACCAGGCCAATGGTCTTGGCAATGATCGGTTTCCGCCATTAAGCGAATCTGAATGGGTGAATGGAAATAAAGATACACTCATCAATATTGTTTTATCAGGATTGAAAGGTACTATCCAGGTGAAAGGGAAGGGGTATGATAACAATATGCCGGCATTGAATATGTTGAATGATGAAGCAATAGCACAGGCGCTTACCTATATCCGTCAGCATTTTAAAAACACTTCCGATGCCGTATTGCCGGAGGAGGTAGCTAAGGTGCGACAGGCTTTAGCAAAGAAGGAAACCAAAACACCCGACAAAACCAGGAAGTGAACAGGCTTGTAATTATAAGTGTACTGCTGTTATTGATAAACGGCGCAAATGCCCAGGTGCAGTCAGCGGATGGCTTGGCGGCACTCTTGCGCACGCCACTTCAATATACAGTGGTGAAAACAGCAGATAAGATTACTGTTGATGGTAAGCAGGATGAAAAAGTTTGGCAACAGGCAAAATGGACAGCGGACTTTACAGATTTAGAAACAGGCGTATTTGCAGGAATGAAAAGCAGGGCCAGGTGTAAGCTGCTTTGGGACGATACTTACTTGTATGTGTATGCGGAGATCAATGAAGAAAACTTATGGGCAAGTTTAAGAGAGCATGATAGCCAGGTTTTCCAGGACAATGCATTGGAAATATTTATTTGCCCGCGTGGAAACAATTTTAATTATGTGGAATTTCAAATAAATGGATTTGAAACTGTGTGGGATTTGTTCCTGACAAAACCATATCGTAATGGCGGCAAAGGATTGACTAACTGGGATATTAAAGGTCTTAAGAAAGCTGTGCATTTAAACGGAACGCTTAATAATTCTAACGATACAGATACTGGCTGGAGCATTGAATTGGCCATACCATTGAATGCAGTATTGATGAATAATGAGAAGACTCCAAAGGCGGGAGATATATGGCGGATGAATTTCTCTTCTGTACAATGGAAACTTGATGTGGTGAATGGGAAATACAATCGCCGTACGGATAAACTTACTGGCGAGCCTTTGCCGCCACAATATTCAGTTTGGTCGCCACATGGCATTCTTAATTTGCATTACCCGGAAAGATGGGGTTATGTTCTTTTTTCTGATGAGCCCCGTGAAAATAGTTTTCTTTCAGAAGAGGAAGAAAATGTAAAACATGCGCTTTGGAAATATTATTACCTGCAACAACAGTTTAAATCCGCCAATAAAAAATATGCCAGCAGCTTAAAAGAACTGGATACTTTTAATTCAACAATAACTGTTCCCTTAAATGAGGATAAATACATCCAGATGAATGCGAGTGATTACCAGTTTTGGCTAAGCGCTCATTTGCCAGGGCACAACGAAGAGTGGGCTATAGACAATACGGGCGAGTTTCATATAAACAGCAAGCCATAAAACAACTTGCAGCATATAAGGCAGCTTATTTTTCTTAATTGATAAATACAATACAATGAAACGCAGGGAAATTATTAAAGGCATCACATTGCTTCCATTAAGCGGAGCTGCATTGGCAACAGTAGTTCCAAACGGATCGGCTGTTGCCAGAGATGCTAGTCCATTTGCAAAAAGAGATCTTGTAAAAGAGTTGGGCATCCGCACATTTATCAATGCCGCGGGTACTTACACCATTATGACCGCTTCTTTGATGCACGAAGATGTGCTGGCAGCAATCAATAACAGCGCAAAAGTTTTTTGCATGCTGAATGAAGTACATGATAAGGTAGGAGAGAAGATTGCCAAAATTGTACATTCAGAAGCCGCTATGGTAACAGCAGGTGCTTTCTCTGCGTTAACGCTTGGCATGGCAGGTATTCTTACCGGTACAGACGAGAAAAAGATTGCGCAATTGCCCTTCCGCCTGGAAGAAAATGGAATGAAATCGGAAGTGATTATTCAAAAAGCGCATTATGATGGATATGAAAAAGCTTTGTTGAATACGGGTATTACACTGGTGCCAGTGGAAACAGCAGAAGATGTTGAAAAGGCAGTGAATGCCAAAACAGCGTCCATGCATTTCTTAAACTGCAATGCGCTGGAAGGAAAAATTATGCACGAGGAATGGGTTCGGTTAGCAACAAAGCATAACCTTCCCGCAACTATAGATATTGCTGCAGATGTGCCGCCTGTAGAAAATCTGTGGCGCTTCAATGATATGGGCTTTAGTTTTGTTGCTTTATCGGGTGGCAAAGCCGTGCGTGGCCCGCAAAGCGCAGGTATATTAATGGGCAAAGCAAATATTATTGCCGGAGCAAGACTTAACAATGCACCCAATAGTATTACTATCGGAAGAGGAATGAAAGTAAATAAAGAAGAAATACTGGGCATGTATGCTGCGCTGGAAATGTATGTGAACCAGGATCATGAAAAAGAATGGAAGATGTGGGAGGGGCGTGTAGATCTTATAAAGAATGTGGTAACAAAATTTGATAGCGTTACGGTTTCGGTCTCGGTTCCGCCAATTGCCAATCACTCTCCAAGGATGAAGATAGCCTGGGATCAAAAAGAAAATAAAATTAACAAGAGCAGCCCTTGGTGAAAAATTGAGAAAAGGAGATCCATCTATCGAAACAATTTCCTGGGGTGCTGATGAAAGCAGTATTGAATTAACTGTTTTCATGCTAAGTGAAGGTGAGGACAGGATTGTGGCAAAACGTTTGAAAGAAGAATTTACGCAGGCCCTGGTTTAGCAGTTGTTTGTATTGTTTTAAAAAATGATTGTAACAATGAAGCGTTCAATTTTTTTATACAGTTTTCTTTTTTTGATAGGTGTACATCAGTCAGATGCCCAGGTTTACGATATGGTAATTAAAGGCGGTCATGTAATAGACCCCAAAAACAATATTGATGCAGTGATGGATATTGCTGTAAAAGAAGGGAAGATAGTGGCTGTTGCCAATAATATCAGCACCAAAGAAGCAAAGCAGGTTGTGGATGCAGCTAATAAATATGTGGTTCCTGGTTTAATTGATATTCATGTGCATGTTTTCTATGGATTGCATTCAGATCAATATTTAATGGATGGGCCTACTGCTGTTATGCCCGATGGTTTTTCTTTTCGCACCGGTGTTACTACAATGGTAGATGCAGGAAGTTCCGGCTGGAAAAATTTTTCTTTGTTTAAGTCGCAGATCATAGACAAATCTGAAACAAGAATACTTGCTTTTCTGAATATTGTGGGAGAGGGCATGCGTGGTGGCGCCTATGAGCAAAATGTGCATGACATGGACCCGCAATCGGCGGCGTATACGGCAAATCAATACAAAAATTTTATTGTTGGATTTAAGGTGGCGCATTTTGCTCCTGAAAAATGGGATGCAGTAGACAGTGCAGTGCAGGCAGGAAAATTGGCAATGCGTCCGGTGATGGTAGACTTTGGCGGAGATGATAGTCATGTGCCGTTATCTATTAATGAACTTTATTTTAAACACATGCGTGCAGGTGATATTTATACGCACGTGTTTACCGAATTAAAAAGAAGAGAGCCGGTGGTTGATTTAACTACCAGGAAGCTGAAACCATTTGTGTTGGATGCGCAGAAAAAAGGAATTGCTTTCGATGTGGGTTTTGGCGGGGCCAGCTTCGATTTCCGCCAGGCCATTTACGCATTAAAAACAGGATTTTATCCCAATTCAATCAGTACAGATTTGCACATAGGAAGTATGAATGCTGCTATGAAGGATAT
Source organism: Chitinophagaceae bacterium (assembly GCA_047602295.1). Classification (GTDB taxonomy): domain Bacteria; phylum Bacteroidota; class Bacteroidia; order Chitinophagales; family Chitinophagaceae; genus JACMLD01. The sequence continues at coordinate 3,183,286 of JASGHP010000001.1, forward strand.
GCCCAACTTGATGTCTATGTTCCTGGCTATGGACATGGATTTGCAAAAAGTAATAGCAGCCAGCACCTGGAACCCTGCGCAGGAAATTAATCATAAGGAGTTGGGAAATCTATCAATTGGTGCCATTGCAGATATAACCCTGCTCAATCTTCGGGATGGTAATTTTGGTTTTTGGGATCATCTTGGTTACAAGATAAATGGCAAACACCGCTTTGAATGCGAAATGACTATCAAGGATGGTCGTATTGTGTATGATTTAAATGGGCTTGCAAGCCCGGAGGTGTTGCCGTGAATAGTCATGCCTTCTCTGCAATTAGCAATGATGTTTATAGTTAAGGAAAGTTCATAGTTCGTGGTTCATATTTCTTTTGATCCTTGTTCGATTAATTGCTTTCATCTATAAAACAATCTCCATTCGATTTGTCATGCCGACGGTAGGAGGCATCTGTGGTTGAAGGATAAAGTATGATCAATTACGTTAGTTCGCTTTGTTTTATATCGCTCAGTTCCCTCCTTCGTCGGGATTACATGCCGGGTGATTGAGTTATATAAAAGTTATCGTTTCGCCGCGGAGGAATCGTAAACGCTCTCTGTTTAACTAATGAACTTCGTTTATAAGATAATCTCCATTCGATTTGTCATGCCGAGGGTAGGAGGCATCTGTGATTGAAGAGCAGAGAATGATATTGTACTAATTGTTGCTTCTTTATTCGCTTTAATGTTTGTTTGGTTCTTTTGCCTGAAGTGATGGGTTATAGATGCCTGCTATTTTTAGCGCCAGCTCGCCTGCATCCACTCCGCCTGTATTGCACAGCACAATCACCGTTAGTCTGTCATCCGGGAAGCGGTCTATTTCTGCAGAAAAGCCCGGTAGTCCTCCATTATGAAATTGATGTGTATGTCCCTGCCAGGGGCTTAAGCCCCAACCTAAGCCATACGCTGCTTCCCAACCGGTATTGCCTTTGGCGGGCGACCAAAGCAGCCGCTTGCTACTGTCGGTAAGAATGCTATTGCCATACAATGCCAGATCCCATTTGGCCATATCTTCAACACTAGATAAAAAGGCTCCGCTAGGGCGCACAGCAATCCAATCTTCCGCATTGGTAATGGTATCCTTTTTAACATCGTAGCCCCTTGCACGATTGGGAATTAGCGCAGTAGTGGTAGTAGTATGGGTAGCGCTCATTTTCAATGGCTGGAAGATACGTTTGCTCATAAACTCTTCCCAGGGCATGCCGCTAACACGCCTTATCACTTCAGCTATCACAAAATAAGCAGCGTTTGAATAGCTTAAACTATCACCCGTTACAAAAATCAATTTGAGTGGAAAAAGTGAATTGATGAGCGCAGAATCTGTCTGTATTTTATAAGGATCAAAAGCCGGAATATCGAGCGGCAAGCCTGCTGTGTGATTCATTAGTCGCTGCAAACTGATATTGCCCCATGTGGCAGGCGTTTCCGGAATATAACGGCTGAGCTTATCCGTAATAGAAAGTTTGCCATCCTGCTGCAATAGTAAAATACCGGCCGCTAAGAATTGTTTACTAACGGAAGCAATTTTATATACCGTTGCAGCAGTGGCAGCAACCTTATTTTCTATATTGGCAATGCCATAGCCAGTAGCCTTTACCACTTTACCATCTTTAATTACCGCCACTGAAATGCCGGTAATATGTCCTTCTTCCATTTTGTGATTTATATAAACATCTACTTGTTTTTCGGGAGCTGTTTTTTGTGCGGCTGCTGCTAAACTGGTAAGCAGTATAAGCAAACCAAAGACAATTCTATTTTTCATACCACAAACTAAGTAACTGTAGCTGATATTAAATAGGATGAATTTAATGTGCAGCGGTATTGTATTAAAAACGGACGTTTTTATATCAAAAACGAACATTCTTTCAGCAACCTGATTGTATAGCGCCCTGAGTTTTGGCACATTATTAAACAGGCATACAATTAGCTGCCGTTTTTCACGAAAACGCAATCGGGATATATATGCAAATACTCAGACAAGGCGAATATGCAGGAGATACCTTGTACATGGTGCAGCAACAGGGCGTATATGCCAGTGTTAGCCGGTATCATGAACAGCAATTTAACAACGGATGGCATTGCCATGAGAATGCGCATATAAGCTATGTGTTAAAAGGTGGTTGCAGCGAAAAGAAAAAATACCTGTATGAACGCCTGCCGGGAACCACCAGCTTTTATCTTTCTGACGAACCCCACCAAATGGTAAGGATGCACGATTCTGTGCATGTGAACCTTGAAATGGGCGCCGCTTTCTTTCAACATTTTGATATTTCTGAAGAGGTATTTGCAAAAACAACGAGGCATACCCCGGATGCTCAGTTTCTTATGCTGAATGTATATAGGGAGCTTATTGCATCTGATGGGCTTTCAGTTCCTTCAATACAAATATTGTTGCTGAATTACCTTGACCGCTCTAAAAGCTGGCGCAATGAAGAGAGTATACCTGTTTGGATGCGCAGGATTCATGAGCTAATGCATGACCAATGGGCAGAAACGCCTACGCTGCAGGAATTAGCCCAGGCAGCAGGTGTGCACCCGGTTACGCTTTCGCATTATTTTCCGAAGTATTTCGGGTGTACACTAGGCGTTTACATGCGCAAACTGAAAATAGCCAGGTCGCTGCAACTATTGAAGCTTCCAGGAAGCAACCTTACCGGCATTGCGTACACATGCGGTTTTTTTGATCAAAGCCATTTCATCCGCACTTTTAAACAATTGACAGGCTTGCTGCCTTCTGCATACCAGAAATTGTAGCAATCATTAAAACATACTGTAATCCTGGAAGAGGAATCGCTGTTGCCGAAAAAGAAAGTTTTATAATTAGTTTTGAGTGAAACAACAGAGATTTGCAATTATGACGGAGAAAATAAATGTCAACGGACAGGATGTTTGGATAATCATTACCGCGCATCTCACCCATATGTCGGATGTGGAGTCTAAAGAATATTTTACTGCCAGTTATCATCCTATAGACCCGGCAATAGATCCTGATGGAGATACTTTTCTTGATAAAGAACATCACCCACTTTCATTTGCTTCTCCGGAAGAAGCGCTTGCCTATGCCCGGGAGAAATTGCTGGCTGCTTATTGAATGGGGATAAGCCAGTAATTTATAGGGAGAGCATTAATCGTATAGAATGGGTTCATGTTTGGCAGCACAAGATGCCAACACTCATTATCTGCGCCTCAATCTTGCGTTAGTGTGCGGGTATTATATTTTAGGTTTGTATGCAATTCACCAAAAGGCTTCGTTTATTTGTTTATTAAATTAAAATCACGGTCTTATAATTTTTGCACTTATCAAAATTTTTCCTCTTGGATTGTTGCTCGTTGAAGCCTTCTTATTAATCAGGTGAGTTTTTTTGTGTGTTAAGTAAGTGTTCCGTTGAAGCCGGAAAGCCTTCTGTTGCGTCCGGAAAGTCTTCCGGTGAAGCCGGAAAGCTTTTTGGTGAGTCCGGAAGGGCTTCCGTTGACGCCGGAATGCTTTCTGGTGAGTCCGGAAAGGCTTCCGTTGACGCCGGAAAGCCTTCTGGTGTGTCCCGAAAGGCTTTCCGTGCAGCCAGTAAGCCTTCTGTTGTCACCAAAACGGCCTATGTAAACTGGTAAATAAGTCTATTGCTGCTGCAGTTTACGGGTAGTAATTTTCTTTATTAAGTCTGCCAATGACTTTCTAAAACAAAAAAGGAAAGATGTTACTCTTTCCCTTTTTGCCTTTTTAAACGACTGCGTGAAAATTATTGGCCTAGCGCCCAATAAACTATTTTATCAAATCATCTTATTGATATACCCTTACATAATCTACCTGCATCTGTTGCGGAAATATGGAATCGTCTACACCCATTTTGCCGCCCCATCCACCACCTACGGCAATGTTTAGTATTAAATGAAAGGGTTTATCGAATGGCCATGTTTTATAGCCGGTGCCTTCATTGGCAAATTCAAAATATTTTTTCTTGTCAATAAAAATGGCCATTGTCTTTTCTGTCCATTCTACTGCGTAAACATGGAAAGCGGTTGACAAGTCTGTTATCTTCAGGCCCTTTGTTTTTTGTGTGCCTATTTTATGGTTGTATGCTTCTGTATGTACGGTGCCAAAAACAGAATCGGGGTTGTAGCCAACGTTTTCCATAATATCAATCTCGCCGCTTTTGGGCCAGTAGCCATAGCTTTGTTCTGCAGGCATCATCCAGATAGCAGGCCATACACCTCTGCCACGGGGTAGTTTTGCTTTTATTTCTATGCGGCCATATTTCCATTTGGCATCACCGTTAGATACCAGCCTTGCCGAAGTATATTTTGCACCCTGGTAATTTTCTTTGGCCACTTTTATAGAAAGGACGCCGTTGCCAACGCTGGCATTGCCGATGTGTTTGTTTGTATAAAATTCCAGTTCATCGTTTCCCCAGCCACCGCCGCCGGTTTGATAGCCCCATTTGGTGCTATCGGGCAATCCTGTATAGTTGAACTCATCAGACCAAACCAGTTTTTTAAATTGAGCGGTTCCTATTATGGATAAGGCAAGCATGGCAAGTAAGCACAATAGCTTCTGCATATATTTTTTTTAAGATTAAGCAATAGTTGTAGGGAAGTCGCAAGTCGTTAGTCGTAAGTCAGAGGCCGGATGTCAGAAGTCAGATGTCTGATGTAAAGATGTCTGATTTCTGATGTTTGACTTCTTACTTTTGACTTTAGACTTCCGACTCTTGACTCTCGACTTCTGACTTCCGACTCCCGACTTCTGACTTCTGATCTCCGACTTCCGACTTCTAACTAGAAACCTGGATTCTGATGGCCTTTCAATGCAGTGTTTTGTCCTAATGCATTTAATGGAATAGGCAATAAATAGTTTTTGCTGGCGTCAAATGACCACTGGGGAGAACCTGATGGTATGGCTGGTATTAACGTATAGGTATAACCGCCACTGCCATTAGATTCTATCTTCATGCCATGCATTACATGGTTGAGGTTTGTTTCTGCAATTTTCCAGCGAATCAAATCGAAATAGCGTTTGCCTTCCAGCGCCAGTTCCACTCTTCTCTCTTTGCGTATTAATGCACGCATTTGCGCTTGTGTGGCACCAGGATAAACTGTGGTGAATGTAGGTATACCCGCTCTTGTGCGAATAGCATCCATTGCACTGTATACAGACGCATCCGGGCCTACAGCTTCGTTTTGTGCTTCTGCATAGTTTAGCAATACTTCTGCATAACGGAAGAAATAATAATTCTGTCCGCTGGCTGCATATTGGAAAATGTTTACCGTAGTATCCATTCTCTTTTTAGTGCAATAGCCGGTGTTGGTATTGTCTGTAGCATCTGCAAGATCTATAGAGTTGTTGCCAGAACCTACAGCGCTTAAGAAAGGATAACCATTAAATGTATTGCCATTGTAAAGAATAGACTGTTTAAAACGTGGCTCACGGTTGGCATATGGGTTTTGCGGATCGTAACCAGAACCTGCATCTGTAATGGCTTTACCATTGGCCATAGAATAATCATCTACCAGTTCCTGTGTAGGAGTGGAGCCACCCCAGCTAAGCCAGTTGGGGCCTACATAGTTGGGGCCTTGGAAGCCTATCATAATGCTGCCGGCTTTTACAGACAGGTATTGGCGATATAAAATGCCTTCGTTGTTGTTATTGCCGGTAGACAGGAACAATTCATCATACTTAGGATACAATGCATAACCCAACTGCATTACCTGTTTGTTGGTTGCGGCTGCAGCAGCCCACCTGCTAGCATCATTGGTAGGATTGTTTTTTGCACTTGCATAAAACAATTCAATCCATCCTCTTAAAGTAAGCGCAGCACCCTGGTTCATTCTGCCATTGCCATCGTTGCCGGTATTTGGTTTCAGCAATTGCGCTGCCTGTGTAAGTTCTGTTTCCAGGAAAGTAAAAGTAGAATCGAAGCTGGCCCTTGGGTGATTGATAGCATCACCATCAGTTGTACGGTTGTCTGGTTTGGTAATTACCGGTACGCCGCCATACAGCATCCAGAGCTCCTGGTAAAAGAAAGCCCTTAATACTTTTGCCTCGCCCATGCGTTTGTCTTTGTATGCCTGAGAAAGCGTTGTAGATGCCTGCACACCTGCAAGGTATACGTTGCATTTGCGGATATAGCCATAAATAGTTCCCCAATCAAGCCACATAGATGGGCCTGCCCATGAATAAGTAATTACTGAATTAGAATTGAGGTTGGCTTTTGTTCTTGCTATTTGCGAAGTAATGTTCCAGTTAAAACCGGTCATTAAATTATCAGACCATGTTTCAAATGGTTCAAACACGTAATCGTTAAAGTTGGGAAGTGCAGTGTACACATCGTTCAGCACAAGGTCTGCAGATGATTCTGTAGAGAATGCCACATCGCTGCCCACTGCAGCAGCATTCTGCACGTCTAAGAAATTGTCTTTTTTACAACCAGCCAGCAATACCGCACAGGTTAGAGTGACTGCTAAAATCCGGCTCACGTTTTTATGTATGTATTTCATAAAGATTTTTATTAAGTGTAAGATTAAAATTGAACCCTCAGACCAACTGTCAATGCTTTTTGTGTTGGGAAATACCAACCTCTTGCATTGCTTACTTCAGGATCGAAATTTTTAATTGGTGTCCATGTAATGATATTCTGTCCTGAAACATATACAGAGAGTACGCTCATTTTTAAACGTTCGCTGATGCGTTTAGGAAAAGTATATCCTAATGTTCCTGTTCTTAACCTTAAATAAGAAACACTGCGCTGCCAGAAAGTAGAAGTTTGTGAGGTATTGGCAGTAGGCGTTGTTGTCATTCTTGGATAAGATGCATTGGGATTGTCTGGTGTCCAGTAATCTAATGTTGTAACGGATGCGTTTTTGTTATTGTCAAACGCCCATGCTGCACTGTTGGCTATTTGAATATCCCTTTGGCCGGCACCCTGGAATAATAAAGACAATTCAAAACCTTTATAATTAACAGCAGGAGAGAAGCCATACACAATAGCAGGGTAAGTTGGATTGCCCATAGCTATCTGGTCGTTGTAATCAATAAGGCCATCTGGTTTTCCGTTGGGGCCGCTGATGTCTGCATAGCGTATTTCACCTGGTGCCAATGGAGAGAATGTTTGTGTAGCAATGCCTGGTTTCAATACACCGGGGCTTGCAAAATCATTTGATGTAAAATATCCGATTGCCTTATAGCCAAATGGAGTGCCCAAAGGCCTGCCCGTTTGACGAAGGTTTGGATTGTCGTAAGTAGCAGGGTTTTCAAATACCTGTATCAGTTTGTTTTTTGCATAGCTGAAGTTGCCGCTGAAACTGATGTTCAAATCTTTGTTTACTGCATAGTTGCTGGAGATAGCTACTTCTATACCATGATTCTGCATAGAACCTGCATTTACCTGAGAAAGGCCAATGCCATACTCAGCAGGAACCGTTACGTTGGGATATACCAGCATATTGTTCCTGTTCTCATGAAAATAATCTGCTTCAATGTTCAGCAAACCGTTAAACATTCTTGTTTCAAAACCAATGTCTGTCTTTTTTGCTTTCTCCCAGGTAATATTAGGATTGGGTTCAGTGTTTTCATACAAACCCTGTCCCTGTACACCATTTAAAATACTGGAGTTGCCATACAGTATAAAGCCAGACTGGTATTGGAATGGCGCACCAGCAAGGTTTCCGGATTCACCATAAGAAGCTCTTATTTTCAATTCATTTATCCAGTTGATATTGCTCATGAAACTTTCTTTGGAAATTCTCCACGCTGCAGAGAATGCAGGGAAGAAACCAAAGCGATGACCGGGTGCAAAATAATAGTGACCATCATAACGGCCTGCTGCTTCCAACAGGTATTTGTTATCGAAACCGTAAGTAACGCGGTATACCAATGATCTTTGTTTTACAGCCTGTGAGCTACCGCCATTGCCCAGGTCTGATGCACCGCTACCACCTGCAAACAATTCTGTAATAGGCAGGTTGTAGTTATTTCTGCTGGCGTTAAATGCCAATGATTTTGAATTTCTTGATTCAAGTACCACAAGGCCTGTGACAGCGCTCTTGCCAAAGCTCCTGTTGTAATTAATATAACCCTGGTAAGTAAATGCCTGCGTCTGGTGATATTCTTCAGAGAAAGAAGGCAGGGTAGCAGCCGGTATCAATGGATAAGTATAAGGGTGCGTGGTGGTATCTACGTTATAATAAGAGAACGGAGAAGACCATGACCTTGTAAGGCTAGCAATACCTGCATTGGTAGTATTGTATGGATCGAAAGGGTTCCAATCGTAAGAGCCAACAAATTTTACGCTCAATCCTTTTACTGGCAATTGCTGTTCAATAAAAAACTGTGTAAGCATTGTATTGCCGGTAATGTTGCGATAGCTGGGATTGTCGTAAAACGAAGCATAGATATATGGATGCTTGCCATTGCTATAAATAAGCGGTGTTGAAATGGATGTGGTGTTAATCAGGTTTTCAAAAAGCGTTTGTGTATTGTAGCCTGCACCAGAAAGATTCCTGTTCTCTACACGGCCATTTAAAACCAGGCCAACACTTGTTCCTTTAGTAACCTGCGCCTGCAAATTGGCAGAAAGATTATAGCGTTTGTATTTTATACCGGGAAACATGCCCTGCTGATCAAAATAACCAAGGCCCATGGCATACTTAATGGTTTCAGTACCGCCGGTTAAATTAAGGCTATGGCTGGTTTGCAGGGTATTTTTGAGGATCATGTCGTTGATAGGATCAATATTCGGGTGACCATCGGGGTCAGATCCATCTTTATATTTTTGTAAATCCGCTGCAGAATAAGGCATTACAGTAGCACCTGCATTGGCAGCACCTACATTTTTCATGGTAGCGTACTGGTAAGAATTTACAAAGTGAGTAATTACTGTTGGGTTTTGAATACCAACATAACCATCATAGCTAAGCGTAGGGCGGCCCAGTTTACCTCTTTTGGTAGTTACTAATATTACACCATTCGCTCCACCCATACCATAAGGCGCTACCGCAGCAGCATCTTTCAGTACAGTAATAGATTCTACGTCTGAAGGATTTAACTGGCTATAATTCCTGGGTACACCATCTACTATAAATAAAGGACTGGCATTGCCGTTGGTTCCGATACCGCGGATCATAATATTGGCGGCATCATTACCCGCCTGGCCGCTGCCTTGTGTAAATAAAACACCTGTTGCACGTCCGCCAAGGGCATTGCCCAGGTCGCTCACCGGCTGGCGAACGATGTCTGCACCTTTAACGGTTGAAACAGAAGCAGTGAGGGAAGTTTTCTTTTGTGTGCCATAGCCCACCACCACCACTTCATCCAGTTTGGGGTCGCCGTTTTCCAATTCAAAGTTCACAACGCCTGCACTGGTTACGGCACGTTCCATTGTTGCCATACCTGCATAAGATATTACTATAATACTCCCGCTTTTGGGGGCAGTAATAGTAAAGCTTCCGTCTGCAGCGGTTGTAGTGTTGGTTTTGGCACCCTTAACACTTACTGTAGCACCCTGAAGTGGTTCGTGATTTGTTTTGTTGGTTACCCGGCCGGTAACCTGTAGTGATTGAGAAAAAAGGACGAGAGAAAAACATTGTAGTAGCACAACTGCACATAACGGCAGTACGATTTTCTTGGTCATAAGCAATCATTTAAAGGCAATGATGAAGAATGTAGTTTTGTTACCGGCGTAAAACTATAGTAAAAGCGCAGCTAAACTGCTCTTGGTGCTACATCAAACCTACATCACTACGTAGTAAACGGCCCAAAAACGCTACTTCAATGCTACTACAAATGGTAAAATGGTTAAATTGTGGCCAGATTTGGTTGCCAAATGAGAAAAATTCTTACATTTTTTACATTCCTGATTTTGTCTTGCTTTGCCTGGGCGCAGAACACCATTGGCCTGCCGGAAGTCATTAATTATTCCAAACAGGCGTACAGGGCAGGCACTCAAAACTGGGATATTTGCCAGGACGTGAATGGCATTTTATACTTTGCCAATAATGAAGGCCTGCTGAGTTTTGACGGCACTAACTGGAAAATTTACCCCCTGCCCAATAAGACGATTGTGCGTTCGGTAGCCATTGCGGCAGATAATAAAATATATGTAGGCGGGCAAAATGAAATCGGCTTTTTTAGTCCGAACAGTGCCGGAGTTTTGGAATACCATACCTTAAAACAACTGATTCCGGAAAAATACCGCTCCTTTTCTGATGTATGGGATATTGTATGCTTTCATAAAGACATCCTGTTTCGATCCAACGACCAGATTTTCCTGTTTTCCAATAATCGGGTTACTGTTTATCCCACTGCATCCAACTGGCTTTTTTCCGGTGCCACACCAGATGTGGTAATTGCCCAGGATTTTTCAAGGGGCATTCTGCGTTTTGAAAACGGAGCCTGGACAACCCTGCTGCCGAAAGAAAAGCTGCCCGAAGGTTTTATGGTGACGGCAGTAATGCAGGGCGGCAGGGACAGCACTTTTATTACCAGCCTTAAAAACGGTATTTATTTATATGCCAACAACCAATTGGTGCCGTTTAGTTCTCCGGCATTAAAAACAATAGCTGGCTATAATATATATAGTGCCATTGCCATTAGCCCGGAAAATTTTGCATTGGCTACCACGCAGAAAGGTTGTTTTGTTATTGATAAAAAAGGAAACCCTGTTCAGCAATTTTCAAGGCTGGAAGGATTGCAAACAAACAATGTGCTCAGCATATTTTCAGATAAGAATAAAAACCTTTGGCTGGGGCTGGATCATGGCATCGACTTTATAGCGTATAACAGTGCCATTAAAAATATTTATCCTGATCCGCAGAACGAAGCAGCGGGTTATTCTTCCATCATACACAACAATCATTTGTACATAGCCAGCACAAGCGGGTTGTACCAGGTGCCTTTATACAATCAACCGGATTTAAGTTTTGTGAAGGGATATTTTACCATGATTGATAATACACAAGGGCAGGCATGGAACCTTTCTGAAGTATATGGCAACCTGCTGATAGGCCATCACGAAGGATTTAAAGAAGTAAAAGATAATAGTGCTGTTACACTAGACAATAGCTCCGGCTTCTGGACTTTTCTGCCATTCAATGCAAACTCAACAAACCCTATGGTTGTTGCAGGAACTTATAATGGCATCCGGATCTATAATTATAAAGAAGGCAATTTCCTGAAAGATTACAAAGGTGTAAATTTTGAATCATCGCGTTTTGTGGCGGTTGATAGCGATGCCATATGGGTTTCTCATCCGTACAAAGGCATCTTCCGCGTAAATATGCATGCGGGAGGCCAGCCTTCTGTTGAGAATTACAGCGTAAAGCATGGACTGGAGCCTGACTCAAATGAAAATTATATTTTTAAAATAAAAGACCAGATTGTTGTTTCTACGCAGAAGGGAATTTACCAGTATGATAAGCATACAGGCATGTTTGCAGCTTCTTCTTACTACAATGCCATTTTTGGAAAAACAGTTATCAGGTATCTTAAAGAAGACACCGATGGAAATATCTGGTTTGTGTTTGATAAATCATTGGGCGTGGTTGATTTTTCTGAAGAGAAACCCAAAGTGATTTACATACCGGAGCTTAACGGTAAAATGGTAAGCGGTTTTGAACAGGTGTACCCTGTAGATGGGCATAATATTTTTGTGGGCAGTGAAAAGGGCTTTTTCCATATCAACTATATAAAGTACAAACAAAACCAGTCAACCATACAGGTTCAGATAAGAGAAGTAAAAGCCATCAGCAAAACAGACAGTCTTTTGTTTGGCGGATATTTTGCCGATGTTAATGGAAATCAAATACAGCGCAAAAACGCTTCCGTTCCTTATAAGTGGAATTCTTTTCGGTTTGAGTTTGCTGCCCCGCTTTACGAGCAGCAGGCAAATATTCAATACAGTTATCACCTGGAAGGTTATGAAAGCCGCTGGAGCGATTGGAGCAACAAAACAGAAAAGGAATATTCTTACCTGCCGGCAGGCACTTATCATTTTGAAGTAAAGGCCCGCAACAACCTGGGCAATGAATCTGCTATATACACTTACTCTTTTGTAATACTGCCACCCTGGTACCAGACATGGTGGGCATATGCATTGTATGGCTGCCTGCTGCTATATGGTAGTTATCTTTTTTACCGCTGGCAGCAAAAGAAATTTGTGCAGCAAAGCATTGCATACGAAGAAAAACAAAAACGGCTGAGGGATCTTCACCAACTGGAGCTGGAGAAAAATGAAAAAGAGATTGTAAAGCTGCGCAATGAAAAGCTGGAAGCAGAAATACAACATAAGAACAAAGAGATGGCTTCTGCTACCATGCACCTGGTAAAAAAAGGGGAGTTGATAACGCGGTTGAAAGACGAGCTCTCGCATCTTACCAAAACTACAGATGATGAAAAATCGCTTGAAGCAGTTAAGAAGATGGTGAAGACGCTGGGCGAAGATGATAAAACAGATGCAGACTGGGAACATTTTACCATCCACTTTGATAAGGCGCATAATGATTTCTTTGTGGCATTGAAAGAGAAACACAATAATCTTACAGCCAATGAGCTGAAGCTGTGTGCTTACCTGCGCATGAACCTTAGCACAAAAGAAATGGCGCAGTTGATGAATATTTCAGTACGCGGTGTGGAGATAAGCCGTTACCGCCTGCGTAAAAAGTTGCAGATACCAACAGAAACAAACCTGTTTACTTATTTGCTGGATTTTCATGGCAGCGAGAAAAATGTTTTGTGAATTTGCCAGTGATGGATCAATTGATGGCAGCAAGTTTTGCTTTCAACATGCCCGCAGCTTTTGTATAGCCACCTTCTGCACCGTCTACAAAATGGATATGATCGTTTTTCATGTCTTTTACATAGCACGACATAACACATGAATTGCTGATGAACATGCCATAAAGAATTTTCTCGCTGGCTTCCATTTTATCCAGCACCTGTATCAATTGGTTTCTTTGTTGCAGCGTGCCAGTTATTACCGTATTGATCCTTCCATCTATAACAAGTGTATCGCACATTTCTACCAATTGCGCCAGGTATTCTTTTCCTTTTTTGGTTTTGAAATAAAGTTTACCTAATACAGAGATGAGCCATAAATAAAACACACCCAGGTATTTTATTTTGCCAATGCGTGTATTCATCTCCTGCCGCATGCGTGTGAATGTGGTTTTTAAACGCAATTTTGCAACAGATACAGGCTGCCTTGTTTTAGGAGAACCATAAATAGTATCCATTGCCTGCAATGCTTCGCTGAAAACAATATGCTGTGCAGCTCCCTGGCGGGCAATGATAAGCAGGGTAACAACTTCCTGCTGGTTGGTAGGCGGGGGAATGCGATCCCAGCGGCACTGCATCCCTTCCAAATCAAGTAGTGTATCTGCAGACGGCAAAAGAGAAAGCATGTACTGTTCTCCTTTTACAATTGATTCTGCATACATTAATCCTTCTCCTAAAACAATTGGTATGGGAAACGATTCTGAGAAACAGAATTTACAAATACGAAGCGGTATGTTTTTTTGATAAATATCTTTTACGGGCACCACACCGGTGCGCAGTTCCAGCTCAAAGTTTTCCCGCGTACGCTCACGGTAAAGCAGCAGCGCCTTCATGGCTTTGTCTACCAGTGAAGGTGGAACGATAAAAGTGGCGCCGTCACCGCCAAAGAAAAAGGGGAGATCAATGTTTTCGCGTAAAGCAATATTCATAACCGCTACAATGCAACCGGTGGCAATAAAGTTGACATTCTCATGCCTGCCTTCCTGTACGGCCTGGGTAGAACGTTTAATATCTGTAATAATAACAGACCAGTCTTCCGGTACAGCATGGAATGCATTTGCCTGCAACAATAAAGTTGAAAGCGATGTTTTTTGCAAAGCAAGTTGCTGGTAAAATTTCTCAGAGCTTTCTGCCATTGGTATTAAGTAGTAACAGAACTAATGTACATACTTCTTTCAAGAAACAGCTATAAATTATTCCCCATCAATTGTTTGTCCCGGGGGCCGTATTGTCATAGTATTTGCGCATAAAAATTAAACATTAGAAAGCTGTATTTTCCAGTGCAAAGAATTGCGGTTACCCTTGCATAGCAATCCTGCACCTGCTAAATACCACTAATAGGGTATCTGTCAATCCAAAAATAGATGCTATATTGTATATAGTTCATCGCCCCCTCCTCAAATCTGCAAACCTTAGCGCTAACCCTCGCCCCAAAAAGAATATCACCGCAAAGCTGCGGTTTCGTGCCCACCCTCATCATGTAAAAAACAACTTGTCATGCAAAAGAATCTACTACTACTACTACTATTGATCACAATGGCTTTTACGACAACTAAAGCACAGGTGGGCGTTAGCACGGCCACACCACATTCCACACTAGACATTAATGGATCGCTGGCTGCACGTTACCGTGCTTTTTCTTCCAGCACTACCGTTTCAGACTCTGATCACCTGCTGGTATTTACCGGTACAAGTGCATCAACGCTGACGCTTCCCAGTGCTGTTAGCTGTACCGGCCGTATGTACTGGATAAAAAGTACCAGTACCACCGCCGCTGCTTTAACCATTGCAACTAGCAGTGCACAAACCATAGATGGGCAACCCAACTGGATAATTGCCGCCACCAACAAAACACTAAAGCTGGTAAGTAATGGCGCCAACTGGCTGGTGACTGCAGAAATGGTACCGGGCACCAGCGCCGCCTGGATACCCGGTGGCAATACCTTTGTATCTACGCAATCTTTGGGCACCACCAGCAATACCGATATTCCGTTTATTACAAACGGTACAGAGAAAATGCGTTTGTCCACCACCGGTAGGCTGCAAGTGGGAGGTACATCCGGTGGAGATGGAACGGCCATCGTTACCCGCGCATCAACAGCAGTGACAAGCTTTACGCCTGCTAACTATTCAGATTACAATGGCAGTGTGATACAATCAACTTATCCCGGTGGCTTAACCGGGCAGGTACTTAATATTGCCGCAACAGGTGCCAATGCAGGAAACTGGCCTTCAGATATTGCCTTTTTCAACAGAACAAACGGTGGTACTGATGCGACACAAAAAATGCGGCTCTATAACAGTGGCCGGTTAGAAATAGGCGGCAGTACCGGTGGTTCAGGAACAGCCATTGTTACCCGGGCATCAACAGCAGTAGCAACCTTTAGCCCTGCTAACTATTCAGATTACAATGGCAGCGTGATACAATCTACTTACCCGGGTGGGTTTACGGGTCAGGTGCTTAATATTGCAGCCACCGGTGCCAATGCAG
The DNA here is from genome assembly GCA_047602295.1 of Chitinophagaceae bacterium. Classification (GTDB taxonomy): domain Bacteria; phylum Bacteroidota; class Bacteroidia; order Chitinophagales; family Chitinophagaceae; genus JACMLD01. The sequence continues at coordinate 3,198,570 of JASGHP010000001.1, forward strand.
GCAACTGGCCTTCAGATATAGCCTTCTTCAACAGAACCAATGGCGCTACAAATGCATCAGAAAAAATGCGGCTCTATAACAGTGGCAGGCTGGAAGTAGGTGGCAGTAGCGGCGGCACAGGAACAGCTATCGTTACCCGTGCATCAACAGCAGCTTCCAATTTTACACCGGCCACTTATGCAGATTACAATGGCAGCGTTATACAATCCACTTACCCCGGTGGGTTTACCGGTCAGGTATTAAACCTTGTAGCCACCGGCGCCAATGCAGGCAACTGGCCTTCAGACATAGCCTTCTACAACAGAACAAATGGCGGCACCAACGCCACACAAAAAATGCGTTTATACAACAACGGTAGACTTGAGATAGGCGGCACTACAGGAAGCTCCGGAACAGCCATCGTTATAAAATCAGCCACTTCTGTAGCAAGTTTTCCTACGGCTACTTATGCAGATTACAATGGTGGTGTTATTCAATCAACTTATCCCGGTGGTTTCGTTGGCCAGATACTTAATATTTCTGCCAGTGGTTCCAATGCAGGCAACTGGCCTTCCAACATCGCATTCTGGACACGCATCAACGGCGGCACCAATGCTGCTGAAAGGATGCGCATTACTGATGATGGCTTTGTTGGTATTGGCTGCACATCGCCCAATTACAGGTTGCAGGTGGTGGGAGATATTGCTGCAAGCGGCGGTACACTAAGAGCTGCATCTGCAGTAATAAGCACATCCATTACCGCATGCTCAGACATTCGTTACAAAAAAAATATAGCGCCTATTAGCGGTGCGCTGGACAATGTAATGAAACTGCAGGGCGTAACGTACAACTGGAAAACAAGTGAATACCCCGATAATTATTTTACTGATAAGAACCAGTTAGGCATTATCGCACAGGAACTGGAAAAAATTTACCCCGAGCTGGTAGAGACGGATACCAAAGGATACAAAACAGTTGATTATTCTAAAATGGCGCCTGTGTTAATTGAAGCTATTAAAGAACAGCAGGGCCGTATTGCCACACAGCAGGCACAGATAGATGCGCTTAAATCTGACCTGGAGCAGATTAAGACAGCTATAGCGGGTTCAAAAAAATAATCATTCATTCCAATGTTGTTTAGCTAAGTCTTTTGTTTCATTTATTGATGGAAGAAATAAGAATGGGAACAAAAGATTGCTTTACTAAGCTTCATGGATTATTATACTGCATTGTTATGACACAGATAATAAAAACTTTTTTGCCTGCTGTAGCACTATTAATAACAAGTGTATTGCAGGCACAAACCAATGTAACCAATACAGGGGGATTGAGTATTAGTAATACAGGTTCACTCTATATTACCGGTTCTTTGAGCAACACTGCTACTGCAAATTTGGCCAATGCCGGCAGCCTGCATGTGCAACAAGGATTAACAAACGCACAGGCATTTGCTACACCCGGCACCGGTACATTGTACCTGGATGGTGTAGCGTTGCAAACAATAAGCGGCACACAAGCATTCAGCACATTTAACCTGGTTACCAATAACCCCGCCGGTATTATGCTGAACAACGATCTGAATATAAGCGGCGTTCATACTTTTACTGCAGGTATTATTAATACGGATGCAGTGCCACATTACCTGCGCTATCAAAGCGGCGCATCTTATACAGGCTATGCAGATGCCCGGCATGTAAATGGTTGGGTAAGCAAGGCCGGCAATACCAATTTTACTTTTCCATTGGGCAATGGAACGCTTCAACGTCCATTGGCCATCACTAATATCTCCGGCTTGTCCGTATTCAATGCCACATACCCGGGCCCTACGTTTAATACCAGCAGCATTGCTGCACCGCTTTCTACCATCAACCTGAATGAATACTGGAACATGACCAAAACAAGTGGTGGCACTGCCGAAGTAGATTTATATTGGGATAATGCAAAAGTGCCCTTCCCGCAATATATACTGGCAGACATGCGGGTGGCGGGCAATATTGGCGCTAGCTGGATAACACTTGGGGGCAGTGCCACCGGCAATGTTGCTACAACGGGTTCTATTCATTCTAACCCGCTGTCTGTATTTGGCCCGCTTACTATTGGCAGCATTTCATTTGCATTGCCTGTAACCATTATTCAATTCAGCGGTTACGCAGGAACTGGTGGTAATATTTTAAGCTGGACAACCACTGAAGAAATAAACGTAAGTCATTACGATTTGCAGCGCAGCGACGATGGTATAAGTTTCTACAGCATTGGCAATACGCCTGCACAAAACACAGCAGGTACACATCAATACCAGTATACAGACAGTAAGCCAATGCGGGCATTTGCGTATTACCGGTTAAAGAGTGTAGATAAAGACGGGCAGTACAAACTTTCGAAAGTAATTATTATAACCGCTACTACCGTTACCAAAGAATTGTATGCTGTAAACCCGGTACACGGCCAGGTAGAATTGCAGGTGCAACGTATTACCGGTGTATTGCAATATAAAATAAGCACGTTATCGGGACAGGTTGTTCAGTCTGGAAAAATAAACGTGGTATTGCCGGGCAGGTATAAGATTGCTTTGCAATCCGCGGTTGCCCACGGTGTGTATATACTGCAACTGGAGAAAACAGGGTTTGCGTTTACGCAACGCTTGCTGGTTGATTAGCGAATGCATAAGACATTAGAAGGGGAGAAGTACAGTAGAATAAGAAACAGTTCTTTCACCACATAGTATCATAGAGTCGTAGATAATCATAGATTATTCTATGTTAACCTATCTTTCTATGCTTCTATGTGGTGAAGAAACTGTTTGCATTTTGTGGAGACCATGCATACAACACCACGCTGCCTATCAATACTAACAGCATTATTAATTGCTATAAGCTGCCAGCCATTTTGTTTTTATTGCCGCTCTTGCATTGATAAACTCAATATCTGTGCCCTGCGCAATAGCATCCAAAGGATAACGCAAAGGACGTGTGCCGCTTTTCATCTCTATCAATTTTAAAATGCCATCTGCAATTGTTTGAGGGTTCATGTTAAACTCCTTCATCTTGCCAAACAACCCTGCACCAATGGCATTGAATTGTTCCGTAGCAATGGGCTCGTATGCGGAAGCAATTTCTGGTTTGTCCGCATGCACACCTGCTTTTACTCCTGTATTCATTTCTGTAGGGTATACGCCCGACTGAATGGAAACATTTTCAATATTGAACTGCTTTAGTTCTTCCTGCAAGCCTTCTGTTATACTTTCCACACCAAATTTGGAAGAGAAATAAGGAATCATGAATGGTAAAGTATGGCCACTGGCGCCGGTTGTAATATTAATGATCAACCCGCTTTTTTCTCTGCGCATAGAAGGCAGCACTGCCTGGTAGGTGCGCACAACACCGTAAAAATTTACTTCAAACATCTGGCGGATTTTATCGAGGCTGTAAGCTTCCAATAAACCAAAACCGGATACTGCAGCATTGTTTACCAGTACATCTATTTTGCCATGTTTTGCCAATGTTTTTTTGAAAGCATCGGTTACAGAGGCATCATCTGTTACATCTATTTCTACCACTTCTACATTGGGCAATGCACCTAATTCTTTTGCAACGGCTTCGTTTTTGCCTGTAGTGCCGCGCATACCTGCTATTACTGTGTAACCTGCGTTTGCAAGGGTAATGGTGGTTAATTTGCCAAAGCCGGTGCTTGTTCCTGTAATAAAGACTGTCTTGTTCATCTTTTTAGATTTTAATTGTTATTTGATGAAGCAAAGATGCTATTACAGGAAGCCGTGTTCCATTGACAAATGCTTGAAAAAATACCAAACAAATGTCAATGGTTTTTAAGAAGGGGATTATTTCTTTACCGCGTTTTTCCTGATGCGGGTAAGCGTTTCTGGGGTGATGCCAATATAAGATGCAATCATGTGTTGAGGAATGCGGTTGGCAATGGCAGGAAATTTATCCAGGAAATGCTGGTATTTTTCTTCAGCGGTGTAGCTGATGTTTGCATGAATGCGGTTTTGCGAAACAACAAAGCTCCGTTGAAGGATTGTGTTGATTAGATTATTGAACTGCGGGATATTTCTACAGAGATTTTCAAAATTTGTTTTTTCAATTAATACCAGCTCGGCATCTTCAATAGCATCAATATTAAACTTTGCAGGTGTTCCATTCATCAGGCTTTCCCTGTCGCCAGCCCAATAATTTTCTGGTGAGAAATTCATGATGTGTTCGTTCCCTTTATCATCAATACAATAACTTTTTAAAAAACCACTGCAAACAAAAGCGTTGTACTTCCATACATCTCCCTCTTGCAGCAGGAATTGTTTTCTGCGAAGCTTTTTCTCTATCGTTACCGCACGTATCATTGCAATCTCTTCAGCAGAAAGCGTTATTTTGTCTTGCAGGTATTTTATAAAAAAATCAAACATAGTGTTGCTAGTCTCTTTCTTCAGTGTGTGGTTGTTTTGCCATTATTATTTGTCCACCACATAACTCAGTTCTGTTACACCGCTTTTAAATGTTCGGCTTGCCAATAGTTTCAGTTTTGTTTTGTCTTTGATGTTTTTAAACAAAGGAATGCCTTCACCCAAAATGATGGGGTTAACAAACAGCCAGTAACCATCAATCAAATCTAGGTCAAGCAGGGCGTGTGTTGCAGTTGGGCTGCCAAATAGCGCAATCTCCTTGCTTTCACCTGCTGCCAGTTTAGATTGTTTTATTTCATTTATGCTGTCTGCAAGGTTGTCGCTGATAATGGTGGTGTTGGGAAGTTGTTTGCCTTTCATGGTTTTCGACAGCACTATTTTTTGTGCTTTCTTATACCAGGCAGAATGATCTTTATCGTGTTTGGATGCATCGGGTGCATCTCCTGCAGTTGGCCAGTAACCTTCCATCATATCATAGGTAACACGTCCGTACATTGCAGTATCTGTTTCGCTGATTCTTTTGCCAACGTGATCAAAGATCTCTTCATCAACCTTAATCCAGTTCATTTCTCCCTTTGGCCCTGCTACAAAACCGTCCAACGATATGTGCATGAATGAAATAATCTTCCTCATATGGGGGTGTTTTTTGTTTGTTCTTTTTTGTAATACTGTTAACGCTAAACTAAGGTAATAATAATGATTTCGAAGATTATCGGAACCTATTTTATTTGAACGGTTGTGCCATTCTAGGATGATTAAAGAAATGGGTTTAATTCTAAGTCTTATATTAGAAACTCGTTTTCTTTATAATCTAACTTCCCAATTATTACGTCATCAATTAGTGAATAATACCCAAACTTGTCAGTTTTTTTTGAATAAACCCCGAATGTATTATTGTCGAGCCATTTTGAATTTTTTGCTATTTCATATGCTATGTCATACCAGAACCAATTCCTGTTCTCAAAAAGTTTTACCTTCTTTATGCTTTCGCCAATTGTAAACAATAAGTTCACAGTCGTTATTTTTTCGGTTTTTTCTATGATTACCTGACCGATTTTCTTTCTATCTCTGGATGCTTTTGCTGGATATATAACTTTAAATTCAAAATCACTCTTAATAATTTCTTTATAGGCGTTTTCAAAAACTGTTTTATCCCACTTATATTCTTCACTTAACTGAAGTGTTGAAGTTTGAATAATATCAAGAACATATTTGTACTTTTCTTTCTTGTTAAGTGACGCAAATTCATCATGGCTATAAAAAGGAGCAATTGCTACAATTGAACCAGTTTTCCATGTACGATTCCATATATTATAAAAGGCTGGCTGAATTGTAATTCTGGTTGTCTTTGGGGGCTTATAGCCATTCATCCTTTGAACGTATAAATCACTAATAAAATTTTTAAGAGAAGTATCTTCCCAATATTCAGGCGTTCCAACCGTATGGGGTGTTGGAGAATATAATGTTATGTCAGAAAAAGGTCTTCCCATAAAACTATTGCAGTTTACACATTCCCGCTAATATACGCCACTAACCATCTTAAACAATATAACTCTATCGCTAACTAGATCAGGAAAACAAAACCAATATTCTTTTTTGTCTTTCTCTTTATTCTAATGCATCTTCGCACAGCGATTGTCTATACTCAGAGAAACTGTCTTTTGCATGCCGTAATGAATAACACAAAACAAACACCCCGGATTTTATACGCCTAAATTTATTACATGAAAAGGATACTGCATTTGGCTTTTTTAATGATGGTCGTTTTTATTGGTTTGTTTAGTTTCTCCGCAAATGCCCAAAAGCAGGGCAGCGTTTTATTTGGACGCGGCACTTACCCGGGTGATGATTCCAGTTTCCTGGCAATTCGCAACGCAGGCTTTTCTACTTTTATCCTCTCAAGTTTCTATATTAAAGCAAACGGCGACGTAGTTTCCGGCGATGATGGCAGGCATCCAATCATTCAGAACGGGCGTTTCACCGGCAGCAATGAATGGATTAGCAGGGTAGCTTCTTTGCGCAATAAAAAACACGGTATCAACAGGATTGAAATTTTGCTGGAAGGAAGATGGTTTAACCAGGCGCCTAATACATACGATTTCATTCGCGACTGGCTCGACAGCAATAAAGCCGTTGCCGGTGTTGTGCCCGGTACAAGCGACAGCAGCACCATGTACGGCATACTGAAAATATTTAAAGAAGTAATTGGTGCCGATGCCATCTGCATAGATGATGAATCTGTTTACGATAGTGTGTCCATTGTTCGCCTTGGACAAATGGCGAAAAGAGCAGGCATGAAAATGAGCCTTTGCCCTTACACAAGAACATCTTACTGGAAATACATCATGGATAATTCTGCAAAGGGGCTGGTGGATAATATCTATTTGCAATGCTATGATGGTGGAAAAAACAATACACCCGGCCCCTGGATAACTGCGTTGGGCGATAAGATACCGCTTTATCCTATTTTCCTTTGTCGTGGTGCATTTAGTACCTGCAAACCCAATCACAATAGCAAAACACCGGAAGAGATTAGCTTGCTGATGCAGCAATATAAAAAAGAATACCCCGGCCTGCCCGGTGGCGGTATCTGGCAGATGCAAGACATCAAAGACTTTGTGCGGAAAAACTGCAGCGTTACAGATCCTTCATCCGGCACAGCAAGCAGCGTTGTTGAATATCTTGAACAATTAAAAAACGCAGTGGTTAAGTTTTAAGTGGTAAGTGGTAAGTTTTAAGTTAGTCGCCGTGTTGAAGCAAAAGACTTGGGGCTAGCAGCTTTCTTCACCGAAGCAAACGTCATGAAAATCTTTCAATCAAGAAAATCGTGGTTCAGACAAAGATGTGTAGCAAAAGACTTGTAGCTAACAGCTTGCGGCTTTCTTCTCTGTCGAAGCAAAAGGGCTAGCAGCTAATAGCTCACAGCTAGCAGCTTTCTTAATCGAAGCAAAAGACTTGCAGCTTATGGCTAACAGCTTGCAGCTTTCGGTTAGCGATTCAGCATCACTTTATCGTATAAACTTTTTAATTGAAGATCGCCAAAGCCATAAATGCTTTCGCGTTTCCAGAATTCTTCAAACACTTTATGGAAATCTGTAGAAATATTTTGGGTGATGTCTTCAATAACTTTTTCAGGCCTCCCTTTTGTGCCATCTTTTGGAAAGCGGTCAACATGCGCTTTTACAACTTCCTGCAGATACGGAAAAGCTGAAGATGGTTGCTTTGAAAGATTGTTCAAAGCTTCAAGATCGCCGTCTTTGTAAGCCTGCCACAATTGTTGCCCGAGATGAATGTCGGCATCGCTGAAAAGGACTCTATCCGCATAACAAATAGCAAGTTCATTAGCTTTTGCAGGCCCAAACCCATTCCAGAATTGCTTGCTGCTTTTGTCTAAATAGCTGGTATAAACAGCAAAGACTTTTTTCTTTATGGGCAGGCTATTAATAATTGAAATAACAAACCACATATTTACCTGGCAAAACAAATCGTACTCAAACCAAAGATTAAAGACTGAGTTATCTGGTGCATTCAATATTTTTTCAAATTCTTTCACAACCGTATTGTTATATTCGGCTGCTGTTATATTCATATACCGGGCTCTTGATTGCCAGAAATCATGCAGGTTGTCGCCAGATAAGTCCCCATCAATAAGCCCTTCTCTAAACACCACCATCTCGCCTTCAATTTTTGCCTCCGGGAAACTGTAAGCAAGTGAATCGCCGTTTAAGATATTGTATACCATAGTTGAGAGGTTTATCTAATAAGCTCAGCGTATCAACGGCTTGGATGTAACCTGCATTACGTATTGTTGGTACGATAGACACAAAGCAATGCTGCATACCAAGCGAGGATCAGTTAATGAAGTTTGACTGGATAAGCATTTAAAAACCCCCATCCAATATCCATTTGTGTCCAACTTTCTAGAACAACATCGAACCTTTTTATTGCTCTTTCGATCAAAAACTGCATTTTAAAATCAGGTAAAGTAAAGTAATAGTAATTTCTTTTGCCACTAAATGTTTCAATCAAAAATATTAAGCCGTCGCTTGAGTTGTTAAAAATGGAGCACATGTAATGATCAAAGCCCGCAAGTGTTAAGTTGTATTCCTTTTCGGGGAGTCCGTTGTTTGTAACTTTTTTTAAATGATGTTCAATAGAAACAAGCCTTGTAAACTTATCTTTATAATCCCAAATATTTTGATATTCAGGCTTTCGCAACAATAGAGGCAGATCTTCGTATTCTATTTCAGACGTAATCCAAGTCATTTATATTTTGTTTTAAATATTTTGATACGATACTAATATGTCCCTGTTTTTTTATCCTTTTTAATAACATTGATAGGTATTTTTATCGTTGGGGATTTGGAATCCGAAAACGTAAAATCCGTTATTGTGCCATATGCAACTTCTGAAGACACTCCATTTATTGCAATTGAATATACGCTTGCTTTAAGATTCTTTTTTTCATCACTCACAAATAACTTATTGTCTTTTAAAGGGTATGATATATTGTCTTTATAGCTTATTACAAAATATAGCCTAAATAAATTGTTTGGCTTTTGGGCAACAAGCTCATATCGCTCTAAATTGTATTTTTTTTCGATTTCTTTTTTTGAAATGATAAAATCAAAATTTGAAATTATGTTACCACGAATAAGCTGAACCTGCAATTTTTTATTATTGATATTGATAGCTGGCACAGCTATATACTTATTTATTCTCTGGCCAGGAGTAACAGTTAGCTCAGAAGGCATATTCATGCGGTAAGAGTTTTTTATGCTTTCTGTATGTCCCTCCAGATTTTTTTCAAAATATTCCGAAGCAAGCGGATAAAGTTGTTCCTCGTTACTGATTATTTGGAATTCTTTGAGATTTACTTTATCAATAGCCTCGCTCTTATTGTCGAAGGTTATTTTGAACACGCTAAAATAATTTGTTTCTCCCTTGTAAGGATTGAATTCTGACGGATAAAGATCTATATCCCCCAAACTTTCAATCTCTGTACCATCTTTGCCTATAGTTTCATTAGCAATTTTTCTTTTTAGTGTAATTGAAATTTGTTTTGGGATCGAACCTTCTTTTTCTAGTTTGCCAAGTAAATCAAACGCATTAATTTTCCCTTGGGTTAAAATTCTATCGTGTTTTGTTTGAGATCTTAAATCTGATTTCCATTTTTCAATGTAAGTGTAGAATTCTTTTTCATAATTACCATCCCGCAGGGCGGCTTCGTAGGTTTCTTTATTTAAACTTTTTGCATCAATTGGCGTGACACTTATATCTATGCTTTTATTTGTTTTTTTAACTGATTCGGGCGTAAAGTCGAGGTTGTAATAAATTTGTGTTACTTGTTTTATCAATGGTTTAGTTGACGAGCAGGAATTGAATACAAGGATTATTACAATTAATAAGCAGAGCAGAAATCTCATAGAAGTTTAATTATGGGTAATAAGAGTTTTACAATATTATTACATTTGGCTCTAATATTAATAATTGACTCTATTTTGTTAACGGTTGCAATAGCATCTTTTGGTAATAGATCTAAAAACTATGGGTAAGTAAATTGATATTTAAAAAACAAAGGCCACCCCCTGGCGGCCTTTGTTGTAAAGAATACAAATCAACGCAAGTTCCTAACCGGCGTATTTAATAGAGATTATATCACTGCGCTGGCCCACTTCTGTATTTACCAGGGTGGCAATGGCGTAGTATTCGCGGGTTTCTGCTGTGTTGGCATTGGCCAGTAGACGCGGGTCTATAAAAGGCGTCATTTTTGCATTGCCCAGCAGTTTCCATTCGGTTTCGCCTTGCTGCCTGGTATAGATATTCATACCGTCTGCGCCGTGCCTTTTAAAACTAAGGTGCACATGCCCACCGGATACCTTGCCGGTAAGATCAGGCTTGTAGTCTGTAAGGTCTGCATAAGTGGTGGTGCTGATTATCTGCAACAGCTTGCCATCTTCTACTGTATAAAACGGGCTTGTTTTTAAGCGCTTCACAAAATCGCGGGTTTCTGCGCCAATGCTGCTCATCGTATTGCGCAAAATAGCAGAAAGGCGTTCCAGGTCTGCCTGTGCCTGCTCCACGTTGGCAATATCTGTTAAGAGCTTATCCATATTGGCCTGTACTTTAGCAATGCTCTCTGGTGCCTCGCCCAGTCTTGGCCCAACATTGGCAATTTGCGTTTTCAAATTAAGGGCCCACGGTTTTAACGCGGCCCTGGAATTTGGGTAATAAAACATATAAAATGTTATTAGTGCATTCCGGAGGCAGTGGTGTTTTATTTTTTGCCGCTGCCAGGGGATATGCGATTTAGAAATAAAGGTTTCAATTTTTACTGGCTGGTGGATTGATTACCCGCAGACAGCACACAGGTTTTCGCATACAGCGGAGAGGAAGCAGGTGGGGATCTGCAATAGGGAATGAGAAATAAAATATCGTGAATGCAATTGCATGCTGAAGCGATTGTTATACTGTTGCCCGTGTTGCTTATACTGGTAATGCAATTCGGCACAATGGCCTGTAAGTTGACTGTAATGGCGCCAACGGGAAAGATATTGGGTCCACAATCACGCAGATTGGGGCCAGTTGGCGCCCACTTTGCTATTTTTATTGCCATCCGTGGCGTGCAATTGATCGCACTGGCTATGCAATTAATCAGCCGCGGCCCAATATGGTGCATATTGGGTCCAACATTCACCATATTGGCCCCATGTTTTACCAGCCGCGGCATACAATCGATCAGCCGGTGGGCATCATCGCCCATATTGGGCAGCAGCTTCCATAAATTGGGTATATAATCAATCAGCCGCGGCCCATCATCACTCAGCCGCGCCATGTCTTTTGTCCTATTGGCCCCAATGTGAATAGCCTGGCTGCATAATGCAGCGGCATCATCACTGTAAACCAGTTGATTGAAAGAATTTGTTATTGTAAGCTGTGTTTTCACGGGCGGATAGGGGTACTGCACAAAAGAACAAATCCGTTGTGTGAAAAACAATACGCAAAGGCCGCAGAAAGTTGTAAGTTGTAAGTGCTAAGTTTTAAGTGCTAAGTTGGAGCTAAGTAGTAATGTGATAAATGAGAAGAATGTGGAAATGTGATAAATGTGACGAATGTGGAAATGTGATAAATGAGAAGAATGTGGAAATGTGATAAATGTGATAAGTGTGGAAATGCGTTTGCCACGATAATGGAACGCATCGTCTTCCGTACTGAAAGCAGGGAGATTGTCATGCCGACGGTAGGAGGCATCTGTTAGTATGGAAGAAGCTTTATTGTAAATCGCTCAGATCCCTCCTAAGGTCGGGATGACAAGCCGGATGATCCGGTTTCAAAAAATAAATCGTATCGCCATATAAGAAATGCAGAATGTAGCAATCATGCTAATCCCTTAATCTTATTAATACCACAAATCCTATTAATCCTACAAATCCTAGTCAATCCTAGTTACTGCTTGGTTATTTTAGTAATGGTGCTTGTGCCGTTCAGGTTTGTTTGCAAATAATAAATGCCTTTTGCCAGGGATGCGATGTTGATATCTGTTACTCCTGCAGAGAGGATACGGATATCCTTAATAACAGCCTGTCCGCTGGTATTAAACAATTGCAGCGTGCCGGCTTTTCCATTAAAGAGATTGTTCTTTACATGAATGGTATTGGTGGCAGGGTTGGGATATATGGTTACCGGGGGTTGAGTGCCATTTGTTTCAATCAATTTAATCGCTGAATAAATAGTTCGGCTATTGGTTGCTGCTAGTTGAATGCGATAATAGTTCGAACCTTTCAATGGGTTGTTGTCTGTAAACGAATAATCAGCCGTAAGCATGTTTGTGTTATTGCCCTGTACGGTACCAATGTTTGCAAAGTTGATGCCGTCTGCAGAACGTAGTACGGTATAAACTTCGTTGCCTGTTTGGTCGGCAACAGTCCACTGCAATTGATTTTTTTCATTTACTGCATTTGCTGTGAAAGCAGTGAAGCTAACAGGTAAAACAGATGTTGCACTGTAAGCAATGGTATAATAGCCATCTGCAAGGTTTGCAGCATTTACAACAAAAGCAACATTGCTGGCTGTTATAGTGGTAGAAACGCGTGCCACAAGTTTATTGGTTCCGGTTGCAAAACTTCCGTCTGTAGCATTGTATAAAATAGCATAATTGGTGGTGCTAACGGCGCTGCCACCATTGTAATCGGAAAAATTAAAATTGAGGGTTACCTGTCCACTACTGTTGCCGCCGGTTTTCTGCAATTTCCACGAACGTTTCCAAACACTGATATTGCTGCCGCTGACGCCTGGTATAGTGGCATTGTTGGTAACGGTATTTGCCTGTCCATTATGTGCTGCCATTATATAACCTGCCGTATTTAAAAAGCCGGTTGACGTAGTAGTACTGCTAAAACCAAAACCATCTGTGCTTCCTGCGGGATTGGTTAAAAAATTATCAGTGCTGCTGGTATAGCCAATGCCTACAAGATTTTTATTGTAGCTGGCTGCTGCTGCCGGTGTAAAAATTGTGTAGCCGCTTGATGGCAGAGAGCCCGTCATTCCCCATTCTGCCGCTTCATAGTTTTCCAGCAGTACACGTTGTGTAGTTGACAGTACATTATTATATGCCAGTATCTCATACACAGGATCATTTCCAAACATGCCCCTCGACATAAAAGTTGAACTTATTGAATAAGTATTGGTAACTGCGCTGGCAGCAATATCGGTTAAGATATGATTGGTGCTATTGCCGGTTAATGATTGTGTACCATTTACCCATTGTTTGGAAGGGCTGCCTGTATTGTAACACCAGTCGTTTCCATTGGGCCCGTCTGTATAGCTAACCGAGTATGAGCCCGGGCCACCGCCGGTATTTCTTATGCTAAAATCTGTATTGGCCGGTGAAGAGAAAAGATAATGATAATTAGTGCCGCCACTGGTGCCGGTAATATTGCGGGCAGCCACAATAGATTGATAAGTGCCTGAAGGGCCTGTAAAATATTGGTTGGTGTTCTGAAAAACCAGGGCGCCAAAACCGTTTTGTACACCTGCTGTATAAACTGGTTGAGCAGTACCTGTAGCCTGCACTGCATCTGCACCCGCGCCACTTTTATCTTTCCATTTTGCCACCGCATTACCGCTGGCTGCCTGTGTTCCGGCAGTAGTTAATATGGTAGTGGGATCTGCTGCGGTTAACCACAACTTTAAATTGGCATTGCCAAGTCCGGCGGGGTAATATTTTTGAGCAAAAACGTCGGAAGAAGCAATCAAATTGATCAAAAGCAAGAATAAGGGTATGCACCCAATATTTTTACGGCGGAATGTAGATGGTGTTTTCATAGTGTACTAGGTAAAAACGATTACGTTGCTAAAATATTTTCCTCTGCGGAGATTAAAATCGCGATAAACTGCCGGATAAATGCCTGTGAAGTAATGTGATGAACGCGTTTGCTACGATGATGGAACGCAGATTGTCATGATTGTTTTGACTAGTCATGATAGAGATATTTGTCTGCTATACAAAAGTCAAAAGTCAAAATTCAAAAGTCAAAAAACTTCTGTGCGCATCTGCGTAATTCTCTTTTCTACTCGATAAAAAACTGTCGAAGCAAAAGACTTGCAGCTTGCAGCTAACAGCTAGCAGCTTTCGTGCAGCCAGCCGCTACGGAATCCCCGCCGCCGGCTCAATAACAATTTTCAGTGCCGCTGATTTTTAGTAGCTTGTCTCTGCTTCCCTCACAATCGCTCACACACCAATTACGACCCGGTGACTGCACTGCTTACTTAAGGCCCATCATTTTATCAAAACACCTACCATGTACCAGCACAATTTTATCAAAGTTGTATCATGCATGCTATGCGTTTGTTTGTCGGCAACGCTATGTGCACAAAATGCTGCGGGCAAAGACAGTTTGCTGAATGCCCAACTATTTCAAACTATACGCACTGGCGATGCTGTTAAATTGGAAGCACTGTTAAAAAGCGGAGCCAATGCCAACGCAAGAACAGAGGGCTATACCGCTTTAATGGCGGCAGCATTAAATGGCAATGCAGAAGAAATGAAAGTATTGCTGCAGCATGGTGCCAACGTAAATGATTACAATGCGGATAGTATTAGTGCGTTGTGGCTTGCCGTGCCGGATATGGAAAAAACGAAACTGCTTATTAGCAATGGGGCAAATGTTAGCTGGCAATCGAAAGAAAAATGCACAGTGCTGTTGAAACTAGTGTCTATACCCGGAAGTGCGGAGCTGATGCAACTGCTCATTAGCAAAGGATGCGATCCGCGCAAAGCCGCTGCCGATAATGACCTCATGTATTTTGCGGCCATGTCTTGCGATACGTCAATTGTAGGTTTGTTGCTTCGCAGCGGACTTAAAGCCAATGATACCGCATCTTTTGGCGATTATCCCGTAAATGCTGCTACCAATTACCGTTGCTTCAATACATTAAAAATGCTGGTAGACAACGGTGCAAACGTGAATGTAAGCCCGAAAACAGCATTCCTTCCTTTGTTTATTGGCGTTACTCCTTTAATGTGGGCGGCAGTAAGCAATGATAAACCTTCTTTCTATTATTTGTTGGATCATGGAGCTGATGCAAAAGCTGTTACTCCGGGTGGTTATACACCGTTGATGTTCCTGGCTATGAGTGAAGATGATGATCCGGCAATGACCAAAGCACTGATTGAACATGGCGCTTTGCCCACTGCTAAAGCAAAGGATGAAACGGATGCACTTTTTCATGCAAGAAAAAAAGGCAATACACAATCTGCCACCATGCTTGCCCAATATGTTTCCAAGCAATAATAAAAGCTAATAAAAATATATACCCATGACACGTATATTTTTCACTCTATTACTTATTTGCAGTGTATGCTGCTCTTTTACTTTACTAATAGGGGATGGAAAGAAATCCCCGGCTGCCAGTCCTGCAGAAATACAGACAGCAGCTGTAAAAGGTTTTAAATTGTTGCAAACCTGTGGTGTCGTATTTGTAAACAATGCAAAGTGCGCCAGTTGTCATCATGCTACCATGACTTCTATGGTAGCCGCTACGCTTGCCAGCAAAGGAATTACAGGTATTGATACTACTGCGCAAATGCGGGAAATGGCCATGATTGGCACCCTTCAGTTTGGCTTCAATCCAAACATGGTGCACCAGTTCATCACGGCTAAATTTATAGGCCCGTATATGTTATTGGGATTGGCAGCGCAACAAACACCACCGAGTATTTATACAGATTTGGCGGTGGATTATGCCATTAGCCAGTTTTTGCCAGATGGAAGCTGCAAAGCCGAATATGCCCGTGTGCCATTGGAGGCAGGAGATATACATCTAACGGCGATGTCTATCCGTTCGGTGCAACTTTATGCAGCACCAGCAAAAGCAAAGCAGGTGGCACAACTGGTTGCACACACCAGGCAATGGCTGGAAAATCAGCATCCGCACAACCAGCAGGAAATTGCTTTCCAGCTAATGGGGTTGCAATGGACAGGCGCCAATGCTTCCGTCATCAACGCAGTGGCGCAGCAATTGGCTGGTATGCAGAATAAAGATGGAGGATGGTCTCAATTGTCTTCCATGGCAAGCGATGCTTATGCAACCGGCCAGGTATTGTATGCACTTGAAATTGCGGGACTGCAGGAGAAACAAAACAATGCTTTTCAAAACGGCATCAACTATTTATTAAAAACACAAACTGCCGCCGGCGCATGGCCTATGGTGTCACGTTCCAATCCCATACAACCTTATATCAATTCAGATTTTCCACCTTACGACGATAACCAGTTTATAGCCGCCGCTGCTGCCAATTGGGCTGTGTTAGCGTTGGCGGGTGCGTTGCCGTAATCAGTCGTTAGTCATTAGTCGTTAGTCTGGAGTTCCTGAGTTTGTTAGTTCGGGAGTTCTTTAGTTCGATAGTTCGTGTTACAAGTAAAAATTCAAAATTCAAAAGTCAAAAAGCTTCTGTGGTGCATTGCTTATTGTATCATAGTGTCGTTGTTCTTTTATTAAAATATAGCAGTGCTCAACAAATAACCCTACGCCGCAAACAAATCCTATCCATCTGTTAATCCTAAAAATCCTAGTCCAGACAACTACGCCGCGAACAATCCTATCCATCTGTCAATCATAAAAATCCTAGTCCAGACAACTACGCCGCGAACAAATCCTGTCCATCCCTCAATCCTATAAATCCTAGTCCAGACAAATAAGCGAAGAACCCCTCGTCTTCATACTATATACTGAATACTATATACTAAGTTTAACATTTCCATAAGCAGCGATTTTTTCTTAAAGAATTCTTAAACGCATTTCATCAACATCCTTCCTGCAAAAAAAATTATTAGTCTGCAATGCAGCACCATTGCCGGTTTGCAATGAATGCATTCATGCAGTTATACTATTGCACGCAATAAATTATACAACGCATCGTTTGCGGCTGCTCCTTTATATTTTATATTTTTCTTATCAACCGCCTGCATTAAAATCTTCTACATTAGTTAGAACAATCGTATTGTATGCAAAAGAAAAACGGCGGCTTACTGGGAACTTTAAAAAATATATTGATCCCTGAAAAGCAGGAGATGCCTGCATTTATTACCAGCAATGATATACTGGATGAACTGCTGGCTTGTTTTGATCGCTCCTGCAAAACCGAATCAGTTGGCAGTAGTCTTTTGTTCAACATGCATTTCCTGGTTATCCTTCATCCCGATGTATACGAGCAGCGGCTGGCTTCATTTCCCATCATTGTAAAAGAAGCTGTAAAGAATTTTTATAAAAAGTTGCAGGCATACAAAAGCGGGTTCGAAGAAATTTCCCCGGTATCTTCTCTATGGCAGTTTCGTTTTGGCCCTGCCAGTCATTTCAATACAGAAACCATTGGCATGGGCGATATGAAAGTTATTGGCATGCTTACTGGTCTTAAAACCGGTAATGGTGTAAGCGATGGAAGGCAAACCGCCAAAGTAACCATGAAATCGAAAGCTACCAATGTGTTTGATAAGATGGACATCAACCTGGATGTATTGCGGCATATCCATTTTGCAGAGAATGGAAATTTTACTGTCAAGTTTAACAATGATCTCTCACTTATAGCCACCAATACCTCCACAAGCGTAAAAGCCACACGCAACAGGGAAAGTGGTATTGCACGCATTGAATATTTTATGGGCGATAAAAATATCAATGGTGTTTATCTTATGAAGGATACAGAGATTGTGATTGCACGCAGGGAACCGGAGAATGAATTGTACAATAATTATTTGTTGCTCGATTCCGGTTATGTGTCCAATCCGCATGCACGCATACGTCTCAATGAAACCAATGGCAAATTCCAGATTGCTTCATTCAGCGCACATGAAACAAGGTTAAACGAAACTATTGTTGAAAGAAGCGATGCAGCCAACCCCGGATGGATAGATATGCAGCCAGAGAGCCAGGTATTGCTGAATGGTATTATAACCCTCACATTTAAACAGCAACCATAAAAGCAATGACAGACACCCTTACTACCTGGGCATTTTTTGCATTGGTTATTTTCTTGCTGATCCGCCATTTTAAAAAACTGCCTCAATAACATGGAAACCCTGCACATTAGCGCAAATACGCACACGGGGCAACGCCGTAAAGAAAACCAGGATGCCTGGGTGGCCCGGCAGCTATGGTCGGCCGATAAGGCATTGCTGGCCGTTATTGATGGAGTGGGTGGTTATAAAGGCGGAGAGCGGGCAGCGGCCATTGCAAAGGATTGCATTGAACAATACATGCAAACGCCCAGCGGAGATACATTAACCATGCTGCGTGAGGCCCTTGTTTTTGCCAATAACCGCATTGCGGAAGAAAGAAAAACAGATCAGCGCACCAGCGAAATGTGCTGTGTGCTTACGGCTGCAATTGCAGATCAATCCAAACAGGAAATCTATTTTGTACATGTGGGCGATACCAGGTTTTACCGTTATCGCGCAGGTCAGTTGCAGAAACTAACAAAGGATCATTCCATTGTTGGTATACGTGAAGATGCCGGAGAAATTTCTGAAGAAGAAGCCATGGAGCATCCTCATCGCAACCAGATTTTGCGTGAAGTAGGTTCTGTACAACATCGCCTGGATGATGAAGACTTTATGGATTATGGCAGCCAGCCTTTTTTACCCGGCGATGTATTGCTGTTATGCAGTGATGGCCTTACGGATATGATTAGCAGCAGGCAAATAACACAAATACTTACCACCAATCAGCCTTTGCCTGCTAAAGTAAACCGGCTGATAGAACTCGCGAATAAAAAAGGCGGCCACGATAATATCACTGTTGTATTGCTGCAATATCCTGCTATAAAAACTGCAGCAAAAAAAGAGGAGGTGATTGTTCCTGTTGAGCAAACAACTGTAACGCCTGTTGTGCAAACTGCGCCTGTAAAAAAGAGTACTGGCAATAGAATAATAAAATTGGCAACAGTACTTCTCCTGGTATTGCTGGTAGCTATAGCGGGTTTGTATTTTCGTGAGCCGGTAAAAAAACAATTGAATACAACGGCAATTCCTGTTGTGGTGCCAGACACTGCTGTTGAAAAAATTACAGAGCGTGAGCATACCGCTGTTGAAGGGCCCGAGACAACGCCAATACCCGATACAATGTGGCTGTCTGCCAGCAAAGAATTGATAACGATACAACAATACACCGACAGCACACACACACCGCTTGTATTGCTGCCGCAAAAAAACAACCGCAAACATTTTCCGGCTATTACTATTGGCAACAGCAGCGCAAAGCCCGGTGATACACTAAACCTTGCGGGTTTGCAGGTTACTGGTTTTGAGACAGGCATAGAAGTGCAGGTGCCGGTGGTATTAAAAACAGGCAACCTGGTTTTTGAAAACACCAGCATTCCTTTCCGTTACCTTATAAAACCCGGCGATAAACAGGCTTCCGTTTTATTCATGCATACTGGCAAGCAATAACCATGGCCACCTCTATATTCAAAGAATATTTTAAAGGGTATGAAATCCTGGGCGAACTGGGAAGGGGCAATGCACGTGTATTAAAAGCACGGCATTTGCAAACCGGTCGCCTGGTGGCCATCAAACATTTTGCCTTTAATGCAGATGCAGATACCTTGCGCCGCTTCCAGCGTGAGTCGGAGATCATGAAATCCATTGCACATGATTCTATTGTTAAAATAATAGAAGTGCATTTGGATGCCGAATTGCCTTACCTGGTAATGGAACTGATTGAGGGTGGGGATTTGCGCAGTATGCTGAAAGCTTCCGGTACATTGGATATCCCAACCGTGATTGCTTTAGCCCGGCAAATGTTTACGGCGCTGGATATTATTCATACAAAATCCATTGTTCACCGCGATGTGAAGCCGGAGAACATCATGTACCGGCGTTTGCCCAATGGTGAGCTGCAATTTTTACTGACCGATTTCGGTATTGCCAAATTGCGTGAGCAGGCTGATGCAGTTACGGTAACCGGTGCTTCTATGATGACGTATGATTATGCCTCTCCGGAGCAGTTCAATCAACCCCGGACTGTAGGCGCTGCCACTGATTATTATTCATTGGGTATTGTGTTGTATGAATGTATAACAGGGGCTGTACCTTTTGAATACAGGCAGGAAGATCTGCTGATGCATATCCATCGTGTTATCAGCAGCCCGCTGCCGGTTCCTTTTCTTCCGGGCGGTGGTGCAGTTTCCAGGCCCATGCTGCTGCTACTGGAAGGGCTTACACGTAAAAGACCGGAAGAGCGATTGTGCGATGCCGTTAGGGCTGCCCAATTGCTGGATATTGCTGAAACCGGCAATCATTTTCCTGCGGCGCCAGAACCTGTTATTGATGCTAAAAAAACGCTTGCATACAATGCCCAGCCGCAAACCAGTCCGCATAGAAAGAGAGCTTATGTTTTTTTTGCATCCTTCCTGTTGCTGGCGGCTATTGTATTGGTTTTTTCAGGATATTATTTTTTGCGGCACAAGAACAGGCAGCATGAAGAGGTGTCGCTTCCTTCTGCTATTGCATCATTGCCCGCAACAGCCGGCACAAAACATGTATTGCCATCTGAAGCCAATCATGTAGTGCATGCACGCAATACGCCTGTGGTGCTTACCGGTGCTAATGCAACAACGTCTGATAATGATCCCGGTGTTTCATTGGTGAATGGCATGTACTATGATGATTTTGATCAGCAGGACAGTTTATGGGATACAGGCAAAGATGATAACAGCGAGTTTATACTGCTGGATGGAAAATATATTATGAAGGGGTTGAGAGATTCTTTGAGTTATTCTTCTTCTATCAAGCTAAACCTGGATACTTCCAAAGATTTTACCATTACTGCCAATGCCACACATGATGGAGAGGGTAGTGGCGATCCCTTCGGTATTATCTTTTGCGGCGATGAATCAAAAGATGCTTTCCTTGTTTTTTATATTACTTCCAACGGTTACTATGCTGTTGGCACTTCCGTAAAAGATGAATGGAATGAATTGCTGGGCTGGACGGCTTCTGCCAACCTGCGGCAAAATGCAGAGATGAATGTTTTTTCTATTGAGCGGCGCGGACCCTTTCTGCGTTTGCTGGTAAATGATAAGCTGGAAAGGGTATTGCCATTTCCCGGAAGTTACGGTACCCATTTTGGGCTGCGCATAGACGGTAGCCAGACGGTAGCATTTGATCAGTTTATTGTAAAAGGAACCCAACCCGCTAATAAATTATAACCATAAGTGGTCAACAAACAAATCAATACCAATAATAGTACAAAGGCAGAAGGATGGATTTTGCTTACGGCAGCTTCATTAATACTGGTGCTGCTTTTTGTGAAACTGTACACTGTTACCAATCCTGAGTTGGAAAAAGCAGCTACTGCAATCGGTCAGCAAAGAGCTATCAAGCTGCAGGCAGGTATGGATAAAGAGGTGCTTAAAAAGATTATTGCTGATGGCAATTATTATACAGACTCCCGCGATATTGATTTGCTGGCGGATTCCTTGTCATCAAAATTATTATTTGTCAAAAGCTCCGACAATCTGGGCAGTTTGAACAAAGCTGGTTTTGCTATCATGGCGCCTTTGCAATGGAAATCATCTATCGGTGGTATAGATTTCCAGGAAAGATTAATTGCATCCAGGCAAAGACTGGGCTTTGATTCTGCATTGTATGCACAGGAATTGACGCATCCCGCTAATTATGCCGCCACAATTCATGCAGCCAATGGTAATATGGAAATGGGCGGACGCATATTGCTGGATGATAAACCCATGGCCGGCATATTGGTGCAACTGCGACAGCATATAGCGGGTGATGAAGATTCCACAGCGGGACTTACTGCCTATGCACGCAGCGGCAGCAATGGCGAGTTTTCTTTTACCGGTTTAATGCAAGACTCTGGCTATAGCGTATTGCCTATGAAACCGGGCTATGAGTTTGGCGCCAGTCGCGGCACCAGCAGGCTTAACAAGAATACTACATTTAATTTCAGCGCAAAGCCGCATAAGATAAGACTGATGGGAAGTATTGTATACGGCCAGTTGAAAGAAGATGCAGCGCTGCTGGTAAGAACGCCTGCTGAATTTAAAACCAGTTACCAGGTTATTGCCGTTGGGTTGATAGCCTCCTTCTTTTTGGTGCAATTGATATTGTCATTCCGCAAAAAACAACCCGATGCTTTTTTATTGCCTGTATTGCTATTGCTATGCGGCGTATCTGTGTTGTTGTTGCTAAGCATACCCGATCCGTTAACAGACACTTTGTATGCATGGCAATCATTGCAGGGCGTAATTGCCGGTCTTGCCATCTATACGGTACTATCGGGCATCAACATAGGAAAATTATACACCCGCTGGTGGTTTGATGCATTGTTCAATTTCAAAAAGAAAAATATTTACCAGTTAAAAGGATGGACATGGCTGGCGCTGGCCATTCTGCTGGCACTTACCACGGCGTTTATTGGCACAGGGCCAGAGGGTAGTGGTGTAAAAGTGAACATACAATTTGGCGGCCTTGTTTTTCAGCCCGGCGAAATCACCAAATACCTGTTGCTGTTTTTCCTGGCAGCTTTCTTTGCGGCCAATGAAGATCATATCCGCAACTTATCTGATATCCGCTGGCGTTTTTACATCAACTGGGGCGTATTTGCGGGCATTGCTATTATATTGGCACTTTATCTTTCTATGGGCGATATGGGCCCGGCAATGGTAGTGTGCTTCACCTTTCTTTTCTTTTATAGTATTGCCCGTGGCAACCTCCTGTTTACCATACTGGCAGCAATCGTTTATTGCTTGTTGCTATGGCGCCTGCCCGGCTGGATAGCAACTGTAATTGCAGTAGCTGCTGTGCTGGTAACATCGCTGGTACAGGGGAATTTGCGCAGTATAAAATGGTACGGTGCTTTTGCAGTAATTGCAGATGCGCCAATGATTGTATTAATGATAATTGCCGCGTTTGCTTTTGGCGATAAAGTGCCCGGCGTGGGTGCAAGGCTGGCCGAAAGAAAATCCATCTGGCTTAATCAATGGAACAATGACGTGTATGGTGGCGATCATCTTGCGCATAGCTACTGGACGCTTTCAGGCGGTGGTTTATCCGGGCAGGGCATTGGCCGTGGTTTTTCCAATACCATGCCGGCTGCACATACAGATATGATACTGCCCAGCATTGGAGAAGATCTTGGATGGATTGGCCTGGTGGCTGTCTTCCTCTTGTTCGGTATTTTAATCCACCGCTGTTTTTTGCATGCTCGCAGATCGGGTCAGCCGTTTACTTTTTATTTATGCGGAGGTATTGCCATTGCCACGGGCGTGCAATTGTTTTTAATTGCCGGTGGTTCCATTGGGTTGTTGCCATTGACCGGTGTTGCCGTTCCTTTTCTTAGTTATGGTAAGATCTCACTTATCATCAACCTGGCTGCTATGGGGCTGGTGGCTGGTATATCTGCCAGGGAAGGACAGCCGGTGCAACAAGCTTATGTACAAAAGAATTATGATCGTGTATTGATGACCGGTATAACTTTCTTTTTAACAGGCATGCTGGTATTGGCAGGCAAATTGTTTTTTGTGCAGGTGGCAGATCGGTCTACTTATATTGCCAAACCTGCCCGCGTGGTAATGCGCAACGGCTTGCCCATTTACAGTTACAACCCCAGGATTGATAAACTGATGCGCCTGCTGGCCGCTGGCAATATTTACGACCGCAAGGGACTGGCCATTGCCACCAGCGATCCTTCATGGATAGAACAGCACCTGGATACTTTGCAAAGTGCCGGTCTTAAACGTTTGGATTTGGATAACCTTATGCGCAAAAGGCTCAAACGTTTTTATCCTTTTGAAGAACAACTTTTCTACTGGACGGGCGATTATAATACACGCCTGTTCTGGGGACAGTCCAACGGTTATTTTGCAGAAGCTCGTCATCTTACTGCCTTAAGGGGATTTGGTGTTAGCAAAACGGCAGAAGATTCTGTGCAGACATTGTATCAGCCAGACAGGTTTACCAAACCATATTACAAAACGGTGGCGTTATCGCGTTATGATTACTCCGCCCTGGTAGATGGATTGAAGGAAGGTATTGACAGCAGCCGCCCTGCCATTCGTAAAATAACCACAAAAGATCGTTCGCTTCATTTAACTGTAGATGCAGCATTGCAAACAGAATTGCAGGATTCACTTCATAACAGCACCTTTAATAGCAAACGAATTGCCGTGGTGGTATTGGATGCGGTTTCCGGCGATGTGCTGGCATCGGCACTCAATCCTTTACCCAACCTGCAAGCGCCTGAGCTAATGGACTTGCCCGAGCGTGAAAGAAATCAATTGGAGAGACCTGTTACCGAACGTGATTTGGGCATGACTTATGCAACTGCTCCCGGTTCTACCATTAAAATATTAACTGCCATGGCTGGTTTTAATAAAATGGGTATGGCGGCTACGGGTGTACGTTACAATGATATTTACCGGCAGGAGATCTTTCGCGATAATAAAAATGAGCAGGAACCATTCGTGCCAAAAGTTCCCTATGTAGACATGCATGAAGCCATTGTTAACTCAAGCAATATCTTTTTTATACGCCTTGCCAATGATTACAGCCTGGAAGATCAGTTAGCGGCATTGTACCAGGCCACGGGTATGCGGCTAAACCAGCGGGGCGGTTACGATTATTCTTTGCTGCGCGATGCACAAAAGCAGTCGGCAGATCTTAATGCCTGGCGGCAGGATGTGCTGAATGGCGATCACAAGCAATACAATAACCCCGCATTTGCGCATATGACTAAACGTTATCGCAGTTTATATTCTGGTATTGCATGGGGACAAAGCGTATTAACAGCAACACCTGCTTCTATTGCCAGGATGGCCGGTGCCATTGCCAATAAAGGCGTATTGCAACCATCGCGGTACGTATTGCAGGAAGCAGGAGAGAAGCCTGTATTGGCAGAAGGCGTTAAGATTGCCAATGATACCGGCTACGCTTGGTTGCTGAAACAATACATGATTGATCAGTCGAACCCGCCGGGAAAACAAAAGATAAAAGTGAGCAGGGTAGCAGGCAAATCGGGCACACCAGAGCGAATTATAAAAGGCACATTGCAGGCAGATGGCTGGTATGTTTTTTATGCGCCAACTCCTGATGGAGCGTCTTATACTGTTACCTGCATACGCATAGAAGCAGGACAGAGTTCTGCCAATGCAGTGCTGGTAAGCAATGCCATTGCAAAGATTTTGCAAAGAAGATCTTATATCAGTTCATTTTAAAACAAAGTATATGAAAAATATAATCGAAAAAATAAAAAAAGGCTTTGGCATTCCGCCAGAAGAAAGGCAAGAAGAACAGGCAGCACCAGCTGCACAGAAAGAGCAGGCTTCTTTTATCCCGTCTACACGTGCTTTACGGGAATCTATTATTGGTTTTATTACGCAATCGCTGCAACCTTACGTAGATGAGAAAGCCCTTTCCATTGGCGGACTCGATTTTTATATTGTTTGCCAAAATCGCCAGCAGGAAGAAGCAGCCCGGGTTGCATTGTATGCGGACAAGCCCGGCATGTTTAAGACAGAACACCTGGAAAGAACGCTGGCTAATCATTTTATACAAACAGACCCTGCCTGGTTTTTTGAATGGCATATCATAAAAGATCAACTGCCGGAAAATTGCCTGCAGCAAAACAGTTTTGGATTGAGGATAAGCGGTGCCGCAGAACCCGTAACGGCGCATTATGAAAAAGCCCGCATAGAAATATTAAAAGGACAGGCAGAACAACAAGAGTATACACTAGACCCACAACAGCAATTGAAATTTTATATTGGCCGCAGCAGGATGCCACAGTTGGCTACCGGTAAAATTCAACAAAACGATATTGCTTTCTTAAACCACGATGAACCTGGTTTTAACGAGCAAACCGGTGGCCCCAATGGACGCATCAGTCGCAACCACGCTTATATTGTGTATGATGCAAGAACAGGTTCTTATCTATTATTCCCCGATAAAGGTGGACTGCCAGATAATGGCAATAAACTAAAAGTACACACCAGTGCAGACCAGGTGAAATGGCTGAACATTTATGGCGTATCACATTGCCTTTGTGATGGCGACCAGGTGGAATTGGGTGGTACTGCAGTGCTGCGTTTTAGGAGCGGGGAGAAGTGAAAATTATTCTCCTGCCCTTAACAGGTAATAAGTAGTAACGTTCTTACCAGTGGTACTTTCAACAACCAGTTCTGTTGTGCTGATAGAACGCATCCTGTATTTCCAGAGTGTACCGCTTATAATAACGTAGAGGTTGGTGCGGGCAGCATCATAATTCCAAACGCCTTCAGAGCCTTTTTTCTCTGAGAAGACGATATAGCCATTGGTCATGAATTGAATGGTGGAATCGCTTTCAGCGGGGAAGCAATCCATCTTTTTCGGGCTTCTTGAAAAATCAGACTTCCATACATGACAAAGAAGTTCAACGGTTTTCTTTTTGTCAGTAACCTGGCCCATAGCCATGCACGGACAGGCAAGCAATATCAATACGGAAAGAAATAAGTTGTTGTTGCGTAGAAAAAGGGTCATCGTTTTCAAATCTTTAATGAGATAGGAGGTTAAATATACGGCAAGTTTTATAGATGGTTTGCATAGGCGTGATTTGAGCCTAAAATCCCACTACACCTGGCTTGGGTTAATATTTTATCGGCGACTCACAAGGAAGTCAAGTTTATGCCTGAACTATAAAGTTGCAGCAATTTAAAACTTGACTTCCTTAAAAGAAATATGCTCCACTGGGTGCTTCGACGCTTACCCTGGTGCGTATCTCACTGTCGCGGTGCGTATCTCATTGTCGCGGTGCGTGTCCCACTGCCGCGATGCGTGTCTCACGCACCGTAGTCATGAATTAAAACACTGCAAATATATTTGGTGCGATTAAGTGTATAGTTGGTGCGTGGGACACGCACCATGGCAGATAACCGGTTTGAGCTTCCCGACGCTATTAGCACGTCATTTGTCGCAATACACCCTTATTTGCAAACAGCCAATAGACTAGGTTTGCAGAAAAAAAATGCAAATAGAGAAATACGAACTACAAAATGATTTGCAGCTATTCGGCGTACGTGTGCCCGATTTTCCCAATGGTGTGAAACAGGGATTTGATACATTGGTGGCAAACTTGCCCGAAGGCCTGGCTCGATCTTATTACGGTGTAAGCTGGATGGAAAAAGATGCCGTCGTTTATTTTGCCATGGCAGCAGAGCAGTTTGCCGGCGAATCATTGCAGCATTCATTTAAAGAAAAGATACTTATTCCTAAAGGAACTTATCAAAGCATTGCTATTAAAGACTGGATGAAGCAGCTTGACTGTATAAAAGATGCTTTTTATGAACTGATGCAGCATCCATCAACAGCTGTAAATACGGTTTGTGTTGAATGGTATAAAGATGATAGCGAGATGTTGTGTTTGATGAAAGCGGCTACAACTGTATAGCTGTATGCTAACCGGCATTTTTTAAATACAGTTTCAAGACAGCTTCAATTTCATGCAGGCGGAAAGGCTTGGAGATAAAATCATTCATTCCGGCTGCCAGGCAGCGATCCCTGTCTTCCTTCATGGCATCTGCAGTAAGTGCAATGATAGGTGTATGACGGCACTTGTCTGACAGCGAACGGATATGAGCTGTTGCTGTATAGCCATCCATCTCCGGCATGTTGATGTCCATAAAAATTAGCGCAGGCGGTTGTTCTGCTATTAACTGCAAAGCTTCGTTGCCGTTAGAAGCCTGCAGCACTTCCAAGCCCATTTTGCCTAGTATTTCGGCAATCAGCAGCATGTTTACGGGATTGTCTTCAGCCACCAAAATGGTATTGCGTTCTCTTACCTGTTGCAGGGCCGATGTGCGCAATTGCCCATGTGTATGCTGGCCGTTGTGCTCAAAAATCTTTGCCAGCAATGTTACCAGTTCATTTAGTTTAACCGGTTTGGAAAGAAACTGGTGGATGCCTATTTTTTCAGCTTCTGCCTGTACCATGTCTTTTTCCAAAGATGATAACATCATAATAAAAGGTTCTGCAGGCCCTGGCAGCATTTTTTTAATGGCGCTCACCAGTTCAATACCGTCCATGCCCGGCATCTGGTGATCTGTAATAATGAGATCAGGCGTTTTGCCTGCTGCATTCCATTGCTGCAATAGTGTTAATGCTTCATAGCCACTCTGGCAAACAGTACAATCAATCCTTAGCCATGCAAAAATTCCTTGCAACAACTCGCAATTGGTGATGTTATCGTCTATTACCATTACATTGCGCAAAGCCCCCCTGAATACAGGCTGACTGCGTGGCTTTTCATCGGCAACAAGCAATGGTATAGCAAGTGTGAATACGCTTCCTTTGCCCGGCTCACTCTCTACCTGTACAGAACCGCCCATCAATGCGGCCAGTTGGCGGGAAATGGTTAGCCCCAATCCTGTACCTCCAAATTTTCTTGTGGTAGATGCATCCGCCTGTGTAAAGCTTTCAAATATAGCGGCCAGTTTGCCTGGTGCTATGCCAATACCAGAATCGCGGATAGCAATGGAAACGGGCAGGTATTTGCTGCCTTCGCTCTCGTATGCTTCGCCACTGGTTTTAAGGCTGATGGCTACTTCTCCACGGTCTGTAAATTTAATAGCATTGCCAATAAGGTTGATAAGTATCTGCCGTATGCGCACCGGGTCGCCGGAAAACTGTGAAGGCAGATCCGGATCAGTATGACAGATGAGTTCTATATTTTTTTCGAGGGCTTTAATAGATAAGATGTCAACGGTTTCTTCCACCAGTTCGCTCAATTCAAAAACGGTATTGTCCAGCTCAAACTTGCCCGCTTCTATCTTGGAGAAATCAAGTATATCATTGATAATGGCAAGCAGGTTGTAAGCAGACTTGCCCACGTTCTTTAAATAATCCCTTTGTGTTTTTTGTAATTCTGTTGTTAGCACCAGTTCTGTAAAACCAATAATGCCGTTCATAGGCGTGCGCAGCTCATGGCTCATGTTTGCCATAAATGCACTCTTGGCCCTGCTAGCAGCTTCGGCAGTTTCTTTGGCAGCAACAAGATCCTGTTCCATCTTGTTGCGTTCTATAACGGCACCCAGTGTTACCGCAAATGATCGAAGTATAGAAACTTCAGTAGCTGTCCATTCCCTTTCTGTTGTGCAATCATTAAAGCCTACAAAGCCCCAGAAACTATTGTGCACAAATACGGGGATGCCCACTGCAGAGCGGATGCCCCTTTGCTGAAACTGTTCTTTTAAAATTGGACTCTGAATATTCTGGGTGAGGGTTTTAAAAATTTCATTCCTGGTTAGTAAAGACATCACTTCTTCCACACCTTTTAGTTTCTTAAAAGCAGGGTCTTTATAGAGAACAGCGCCGGTAGAACGTGTCCAGCGGAGCAATTGCTGTGTACAAAGTTCATTGTCTTCCCAACTGCTTTCATAAACATTTACAATGTCCACCTGCATTTGTGTGCCAAGCGTTCTAATGGCATCACCCATTGCTGGTGCAAAATCATCATTGCTGATTAGTTCGTAAGTGGCAGAAGCTACAGCCTGCAGCCATTGATCTTTTTGTACGATTGCAACTGTACTGGCACCTGTGTTTGGATAAGCATTCATTACCAGCACAGTGGCGGTAATGGTGAGGATGAACAATAACGCCAGCAGGATTGGCTGCGGCAATAACCCGGCAATGGTTAATGCAACCACAGCAGTTAGCAGCAATAAAAAGAAGGCCAAAATGCGTTTTCTAGTCCGGGTCCTCATAGGTGTATTATACAACAACGCAGCAGCCCGTATAAAATTTTATGCTAAGGGTTTTCAGGCGGTAAGGACAGGTAAACACTGTGTTTTACTTGCCCACCACTTCTTTACGGAAATGCAACCCCCAGGCTAATATCTCATCCAGCATCTTTTTCATAGACAATCCCAGGGGAGTAAGAGAATATTCTACCGTCACGGGCATGCTATCATACATGGTGCGGGTAATAATTTTATTTTCTTCCAGCGACTTTAATTCCTGCGAGAGCATTTTGGGTGATATGTCTTCTATATCCCTTTGTATTTCTCCAAAACGTTTATTGCCAAATGTAAGTGCCAATACAATGGGCAAACGCCATTTGCCCTGTATTACTTCCAATGCATCCCTTGATACGCGGAGTTTATGCTGACAGGCTGCTGCTTTCTGGCTCATCTTATATGTTTTTTGAGTGATTACTTACCTCCAGGTAACTACTTACCACGGGGTAACTACTATACTTTGGATAGTGAAGTTAGCTAATTTTACGGTCTCAATAAATAAATAATTATGGCTACTACAAAAACATGGGTTGTAGACCCGCTGCACAGTGAAGTATTGTTTAAGATTAAGCATTTGGTAATCTCAACAGTAACCGGTTCTTTCAGAAAATTTGAAGGAAAGGCTGTAACACAGGGAGATGATTTTTCCGGCGCAAAAGTTAATTTCTCTATAGATGTAAAAAGCATAGACACCAACCAGGCGCAGCGTGATGCACACCTGCACAATGGCGATTTTTTTGATGCAGATACTTATCCTACCATCAGCTTTGAGTCAACATCGTTTACACCTGCCGGTGAAGGTGAATACAAACTGGTAGGCAACCTTACATTGAAAGGTGTAACAAAACCTATAACATTAAAGGTTGAATATGGTGGCGCAGAAAATGATGGTCACGGACATGTAAAGCATGGTTTCGAGATAACGGGTATCATCAACCGCCCTGCATTTGGCATGACGTGGAATAAACTTACCGACAGCGGCGGCCTTGGTTTGGGCGAAGACATCAAACTAATAGCCAATATTCAGGTGGCAGAATTGGTGGAAGCTGCAGTTACTGCGTAAGGTTTAGTGAAGAAAGGAATAATCAGGCAGTTTTTGCTTCAGCAATATACTTGTCAATATCCATTGTATTGGGGTCTATTGATTTTGCTTTTTCAAACAAGGTAAGCGCCTGTTGAAAATCTTTTTTCAGCAGGTAATAGATACCGAGGTTACGATATAATTCTGAAGGTTGATTGTCAAGGCGGATAGCTTCTTCTATATCCGCTTTGCCTTCTTCCAATAAACCTGTTTTTAGACGGGCAAGGCCGCGGTTATCCAGGGCAGCAGCAAAATCTGGTTTAATGGCTAGTGCTTTATCTGCTGATTCAATGGCTGCATCGTATTGTTGCAATACATTTTGAGAATAGCTCATGGCGCACCATCCATAAAAGTTAGCCGGATCCATTTCAAGCGCCAGTCTGCATTGCTCGATGGCCTTTTCATGCTTCTCTATCATACTATATAAAATACCATTGTGGATTAAATCCATAGCGTTAGCAGTTGGTTTTTTTATTAGACTTTTACTTAATTCCAATGCTCGGCTATAGTCCTTTGTTTGCGTATATGCCCATATAGCCAGGCGATCAACCTGGTCAGCATTTGATTTTCCTTTTAATTCATTTTCGTAAGCATTTACTGCTTCAGCATTTTTTCCATCTGCAATTAATTGATTGAAGGTTGAAATCTGAGGCGCATAGCGTTTTAATTGCAGATAATAAAGAAATTGATAACCATCATTGCCGATGATATTGGAACTATTGGGTTTTAGTTTGAAAGGAATAATGCTAAGAAGGCTTTGCCAGCCAGCGAATAATAGGATTACTCCAAGATACCAGCCGGTAAAACTTATGCTTTCTCTTAGTTCTAATAACTTGTATGTAAGTAATGTTAATAACACAGAGGCAATTGGCCCCGTAATTATTGTTACAAGGCTCTTATTGTAAGAAAGTTGATCCTCGTATATGCACATACCCGTTAGCCAACGAAAGGGGTTATGACTTACATGTAGGGCAAATCTTCCAATAGGCAACTTAATACTTGGGAAAACTTCTCCAGAAGAACCAATATAAACATCTACCTTCTTTTTAGAAAATAAGAAACTGGGTATAGCGTGTCCCATTTCATGCACAAGCGTACAGAGAAAAGCAGACCCAAAAAAAATGGTAAATATCCGGAGGATGCCCAATATAAAAATGAGTAGGTTATACAGCATAGGGCTTCAATATACGGTTGAAATATGAAAATGGTGAATATGCTAATACAAATTCTAACGAAAGGCAGTGATAGATTATGCGAAAATATTTCAACAGGCATAACCCGGTTATATTTTTTTGTAACATTTCGGATGAGCAGGTTCCATAATAAAGTATACCGAAAAAATCTGCTGCTAAAAACCAGTGCAGCGGATTGAATAATTCAGCAATTTTGTAAAATCTAAAATTACATTGTTGCGTGAAATGGATAACAAGGGAAAATCCTAAAATAGACAGAATTGCATGCCCGTGGCTAATATTGCGTTTTATTGATCCTGTTGCGGAAATTATTTATGTGCCTTTTGAAAAGGTGATGCCTACTGCAAAAAAAATAAACGCTATTCCATTTGATGTGCCAGGGGTAGAGTATACGCATTACAACGACAAATGTACTTTTGATTATTTTCTGGAAAAACATCGTTTAACAGATCCCGCCTTGCAAACAATTGCAATAATAGTACGCGGTGCAGACACAGACCAGCATCATCTTGCTCCACAGTCATCGGGGCTTTGGGCAATATCTGCCGGACTTTCACACAATAGCAAATCAGATGAAGACATGCTGCAAAAAGGAAGTATGGTTTATGATGCATTGTATAGCTGGGCCAAATACCATCAAAAAGAAAAACACACACAGGGTGCGGCAGAGCAACTATTAATTGATGTTTTTGAAAAATACCTGAAACAAAAGAAGTATAAAAAAATACCGGGATGGGCGAAAGAACTGAAAGAGATGATACAAGATGGTATAGATACCAGCATAACATTAAAACAACTTTCGCAGGATCTGGATATAAACCCCGCTTATTTGTCAAGAGAGTTTTCAAAATATTTTGATGACCTTTCATTTGGCGATTATATCCGCAAATTGCGTATTGAAAAAGCTATTACCTATCTTAATACTTCAAATTACTCTCTTACCAAAATTGCTTACCTGACTGGGTTTTCAGATCAAAGCCATTTTACACGCATTTTTAAAAAGCAAATTGGTAAAAGCCCTTCACACTATCGCAAAGCCGGAAAAAAAAGTAAAGAATAGACTAATCGTAAAACCTGTTCTATTTTGCTGGCATCAGCAGTACCGAAATTTGTGTTGCTATCAAAAAGCGGTAAATGACTGATCAGGCAATAAAACCAATTAGAGCTTCTTATTCCCTTCAACACCTTATTATCTATTTCCTCAAATTAGGGGCAACCGGTTTTGGCGGTCCTGCTGCATTGGTTAATTATATGCACCAAGACCTTGTAGAAGACAAGCAATGGATTACAGCAGAAAATTATAAAGAAGGATTGGCGCTTGCGCAATTGGCGCCCGGGCCATTGGCTGCACAACTGGCCATGTTTATTGGCTATGTGCATTACCGTATACTGGGTGCCACACTTGTTGGAATTGCGTTTGTGCTACCCTCATTCATTATGGTGCTTGCACTTGGTTTTATTTATGTACAATACGGTGGATTGCCCTGGATGCAATCTGTTTTTTATGGAATAGGTGCTGCTGTTGTTGGCATTATTGCTATCAGCACCTATAAACTCACCAAAAAGAGTTTAAAAAATGATAAACTACTTTGGTTGTTGTTTTTTGTTGTGGCAGCAGCAACATTTTTAACGGAAAAAGAACTTATCAGCCTGATGCTGCTAAGCGGGTTTGTTTGTTGGTTTTACCGGTCAATAATAAAACACAATGCGGTTGGAAATTCTTTCCTGTTTCCTATTCTACTACAGGTAACGGCTATAACAGATAGCAATGCAAGATTGCAGCAAATAGGTTGGTTTTTTCTAAAAGCAGGCACTTTTATTTTTGGCAGCGGCCTGGCCATTGTGCCATTTTTGTATGGTGGTGTTGTAAAAGAATACGGTTGGCTTAATGAACAGCAATTTCTTGATGCAGTAGCCGTGGCTATGATAACACCCGGCCCGGTTGTAATAACAGTTGCGTTTATTGGTTACCTTGTAGCAGGTATTCCCGGAGCATGTGTGGCAGCATTGGCTACCTTTTTACCATGTTATTTCTTTACTATCCTTTTTGCAAATTATTTTAGAAAATGGAGTCGCCATACTGCCATAAAAAATATTGTAGATGGCATTACCGCTGCCGCCATTGGTGCTATAGCCGGTGCAGTGCTGGTATTGGCAAAACGCCAGTTAACTGATATCATTACCTGGTGTATTGCTGCGCTCACTATTATATTGCTTGTAAATTTTAAAAAGCTAAAAGAGCCATTAATTGTTTTATGTGCAGCAGTGTTGGGCTTTTTAATTAAGAAGTGGTTGTGATTTTACACGTTTCATTTTCTTTAACGCATATAGATTCTTTATGAAATTCTTAAAATGTTCCGTTACGCAAATCCTGATGTTGGTTTTAGCTGTATCAAATATTAGTGCACAGCAAAAAATGGATATGCCGGCATCTTCCGGTAACCCGCTTGATACATTGTTGATTGAACGAGTTACCGGCATCAAAGGAAAATGGAATAACGGTGAGTATAAAATTACCATCCCCCAGAATGATTTAAATATTATGGTTGACGGGTTTAAAATTACACCACCCATGGGGCTTAGCACCTGGATAGATTTTTCATCTTCTGCCGATGGCACAATGGTAATGGGAGACCTGGTAATTACTGAAACAGATTTAAAACCAGTGCAGCAGGAAATAATTAAGCAGGGTTTAACTATAAGCGCCATTCACAATCATTTTGTTCGCAATCATCCGAATGTTATGTATATGCACCTTGGCGGGATGGGCACTACAGAACAAATGGCACAAAAAGTAAAAAGTGTTTTAGAGGTGATAAAAACATCTCGTGGGGGAGATCCTGCTAAGGGTACTGCATCAAACGAACCGGTGATAAATACTTTGGATACAAAAAAGCTGGATGATATCTTAAAATATAAAGCTGAAATGACAAAAGGTGTTTACAAGTATACAATTGGCAGACCAGATGTAACATTGAAAGAACATGGTATAACCGTAACCACCTTTATGGGTTTTAATACCTGGGCGGCCTGGCAGGGCACACCGGATAAAGCAGCGGTATGCGGAGATTTTACCATGCTGGAATCTGAAGTGGAACCGGTAATAAAAGCTTTGGTAGAAAATGGTATTGAAGTAGTGGCAGTGCACAACCACATGGTTCATGAGCAACCCCGAATATTTTTTCTGCATTACTGGGGCGTTGGCAATGCTGAAAGTCTTGCAAACGGATTGCGCAAAGCCCTTGACCAAACAGGAAAAAAAGCTGCAGCGGAAGAAATGAAGATGGGAAAATAATATAAAAAAAGCCGGGTTTCCCCGGCCATATATACCCACTATTAAACAAACAATTAATAAATGGTAATGTAGACAGTATCTGATTGCGCCTGTTTTTTCCTGGAGCCAAAAACTTTTACATACACCGCATAGTTTTTTCCTACCTGAAGGTTTTCAACAACATCTGTTGTAAGTCCGGTAATAAGGTGTTCGGTAACGGCATTGTCGTCTCCCACAATTTTATAATAGATGCCATAGCTTTCTTTATTCGGCACACTGTCGAAGCTCACTTTAATATTGCGTGTATTAGGTATTTGCTGCACTTTCACGTTTTGCGGAGGTGTAATAGTTGATGACCCACGTGTTTCAACATTTACATGAAAGCCGGAGCTGATAAGCACACTTCTTCTGCCTTTTGCAATACCTGTTACTTCTGCAGCCAGTTCCTTTAATAAATCTTCCACTGCAGGGCGGGCTTCATCTCTTTCAGAAATTTTTACCCTGTCGCCATTGCTGGCGGCCATCAAAGCATCTGCATACACTTTATTTGCAGCAGCCAGTTTGTCTACTGTGGGCATAGGTGAAGGAAAGTTGTCGTTGTCTTTCATTGCTTCCAGAACGCCATTGGTAAATGCTGCAAAGGCAGTATTGCCCATGCGAAGGAAATCGAAAATGATAAATGACTTTTTCATAAACATCAGGATTTAATAATAATAATTTAAAGTATTTGCTGATTAACGGGCCTTATAACAATTGCATTGCATCAGCAAAAATATTTGTGTCAATGTTTAGTCGCAATCCCGAAGGAGTTTATTAATGCATCTGAAAGACTACTTAGCGGGCAAGAGATTTCCGATTCAATTGCAATGATGCGCATACAAAAACAAGGTTTTTTAGAAGCTCACACTGGCAGGGGAGAGCCCGTTACAGTATTGCAGCAGCGTGTTGCAGGCATGTTGGTGTTTAATGCAGGTATGTTAGCCAGCGATACAGGATTGTTATTGCCCGTCACTGGGAAGTTGTAAGTCTTTAGTTCTTTGTTCTTGGTTCAGAGTTCTTGGTTCGTGGTTTGTAGTTCTTAGTTCGCCGTTCGAGGTTCGTAGTTGTAAACCATAAGTGGCCGACACTTTGTTCCGTAGGAACATTTGATGGGTAGAATTTAATAAAGAGACTAACTGCGTACCGTAGGTACGCCTGGTGCAAACGCGAAGAACAAGCACCAATCGTTCCGATGGAACGAAAAACTCCTTTATATTTTAGGCTACCCACCAACTGCTCCTATGGATCAGGAAAGGCATTGAACAGTTATGGCTTCAAACTGGTAAGGTTGAATATTCATAGCCGTTGGTATAACCGATGGACAAATGATTGTGTAGTGTAAAACCCTATAGGGTTAAACCTTTTTTACCACAACTTGTCCCGATGACGAATCGGGAGAGGACAAGAGGTTTTCACAGAGGTACATGAGGAATGGGTAAACATATTTCTGCAAACGCAACTTATTACTTACTACTTAAAACTTACCACTTACAACTTATAACTTATAACTCAATTAAACCAGACCGCATATCCTTTGCTGCGCAATTGCAGCGCCAGCTTTTTTTCCATAGCGAGTGCCTGTGTGCGTGTCATTGGTTTTTGGTTGAGGTGTTCATACAGGCTGGGCCGCAGGTAAGCACCGTATTGCCGAACAATAGCTGCCGAAATGCGATAGCCTTTCTTGCTGATATAACCTGTCTTGTGTTGTTTGAATCTTTCCTGGGGCGTTTTGCTGGTCATGCCCACATAGAGGCATTCCAATGCGCCATTAAACTGCGGATTGGCCTCGCGGAACTTGGCATTTTCTGTAAAGACTTTTTTTCTTAATTCAATTACATACACACAATACATGCTTAAATATAAGCAATGATTAATTCCTATTGTTGAAGTTGATCCTGATAACGAATTACCGTGCCACGGTTTGTACCCAAAGAATGATAGCGCTTGCAAGAATAACCGTGGCACGATAATTCGGATTAGCCAGCAAAAGATTTATAAGGTTTGCAATGCTGCACAGTCGCCCGGCAAAACCTTATAGGCCTTCCTCCGTTTATCGGTATCTTAGCCATTGCAGAAAATAAATGATATGGATGTAGATCCCAATGGAAATTTATGGACCGTTGTTATGGTAATTCTATTTGTTGCAGACGTGTGCCTGCTATACCTATTCATAAAAGAGAAATTTATAAAACGGCGGAAGCAATAGTAAATTTTCAAACTGATACAATTCCTATCCGCTGAATAAGCGATTTTCTTATTTATTATAAAGTAACTCACCCAATGAAAGGCTTAAAATTAGCATGCGGAATATTGTTTTTTTTGTTTGGTGTCTTCCTCTTACTTACGATGGGAGCAAGTGGCCACCCTGGCATATTTATGGCAAATATCCGATGGGTAATTGCAGCTTTGTTAGGTATTTTGATTGGCTTGTATGCAATTATCAGCTGGGGTAAAAGCTAGCACAGGTAGACTTCAAACTGGTACATTTCCCCATTTTGGTTTATGTACCAATGATTAACTATATTCGGCATTATGAGAAAATACACCTGCCAATTCTTGCTATTTACAGCAATCACCTCAACTGTTTTTGCACAGGGGCGCCGCGAAACCGGGCCTGATACTGCCCCCAAAGATCCGATTGTAGAAAAAATTATCTCGGAAGAGAAAATGCATTCGCAATTGCAATTGCTGGCGCACCAATTGTTTGATAGCATTGGCCCAAGGCTGGTGGGTACACCACAGATGGAAGCTGCACGCGACTGGGCACTGGCCAAATATAAAAGTTGGGGCATTGGCGCAGAAGCGCAAAACTGGGGCGTATGGAGAGGATGGGAACGAGGTATCTCTCATGTAGATATGATTTCTCCCAGGGTGCGCACACTGGAAGCTACACAACTGGCATGGTCTCCATCCACTGCAAATAAAACTATAACTGCAGGACTGGTTATTTTGCCAGACTTGTCAGACTCTATGGCATACGCAGCATGGATGCCCTCTGTGAAAGGTAAGTTTGTAATGGTATCTGTATTGCAACCAACCGGAAGGCCCGATGATAACCTGGAACAATTTGGTACCGCAGAGTCTGTAAAGGCTATTAAGGATTTGCGCAGTAGCATGACGGATAACTGGAATAACCGTTTAAAGAAATCTGGTTATACTACCCGTACATTGCCCGTGGCATTAGAGAAAGCAGGTGCTGTAGGTATAGTAAGTTCTTACTGGTCGGCAGGTTTTGGTGTAGATAAGATCTTCGGCGCTTATACAAAAAAGATTCCTTCTATAGATGTAATGCAGGAAGATTATGGTTTATTGTATAGACTGATTGAGTCTGGTGCAGATCCAAAAATTAGTGTGCATACAG
Organism: Chitinophagaceae bacterium; assembly: GCA_047602295.1. Classification (GTDB taxonomy): domain Bacteria; phylum Bacteroidota; class Bacteroidia; order Chitinophagales; family Chitinophagaceae; genus JACMLD01. Next base: position 3,237,190 of record JASGHP010000001.1, read on the forward strand.
AATCTAAAGAACGCGGGCCGGTGCCAACGTTTAATGTAGTGGCAGGCATACGCGGCAGTGAAAAATCAAATGAGTATGTAATGTTGTCTGCGCATTTCGATTCGTGGGATGGCGGTTCTGGTGCTACTGATAACGGAACCGGTACATTAATGATGATGGAAGCGATGCGGATATTGCAACAGGTATATCCACATCCTAAACGCACGATACTGGTAGGCCATTGGGGAAGTGAAGAACAGGGATTGAATGGTTCCAGGGCTTTTGTGGAAGATCATGCAGATACAGTTGGTCATTTGCAGGCGCTCTTTAACCAGGACAATGGAACAGGCAGGGTAGTTAGTATGTCGGGACAAGGTTACCTGCATGCGTATGAATACCTCACCCGTTGGTTAAGCAAAGTACCATCAGACATACGCGATTCTATAAAGACAACTTTTCCAGGCTCACCCGGTGGCGGCGGCTCCGACTTTGCGAGCTTTGATGCAGTAGGTGCATTGGGCTTTTCATTAGGTGCTTTAAACTGGTCTTATTTTAATTATACCTGGCACACCAACAGGGATACTTATGATAAAGTAATCTTTGATGATCTTAGCAAGAATGTAATGCTGGTTGCTATACTTGCATACATGGCCAGCGAAGATCCGCAACGTGCATCTGCAGAAAAAGCGGTGCTGCCCATTAATCCACGCACGGGCGAACAAACAAAATGGCCGGCACAGACTAAAGCGATTAGGAGAGGAGGGCTAGATTAATGCATAATGTGATGAATGCGATGAATGTGGAAATGTGGCAAATGTGATAAATGTGGAAATGCGTTTGCTACGATGATAGAACGCGGAAGAAAATGTGGAAATGTGATGAATGTGGGAAATGTGGAAATGCGTTTGCTGCGATTGTCAGCGATTAAAAATCCTGCTAATCCTTTAATCATGTAAATCATGGTTCAGACAAAAATAGAACGCAGATTGTTATGATTGTTATGATTAATCATGATGTAAACAATTTTGTGCGAACAAATCCTAACCATCCTTTTAATCCTATAAATCGTAGTTCAGACAAAAATAGAAGGCAGATTGATTTGTCGAAGCAAAAGACTTGCAGCTTGTAGCTAACAGCCAACAGCTTTTTTCTAGCACGTCCTTTGTAGCGCTTAAAGCTTAATATCAGCTTTATGAACAGGATAATCGTAATAATCAGCGTCTGTATATTATTGACAGCATGCAATAGCAATGATACTTCCCACGCAGGAGTACAGGATTCCACAAAAATTACAGTAGATACGCCCAAGGCAGTTATTGTGGACAGTTCAAAAATGCCTGTTACAGGCGTAGATTCTACAAAGAAAGATTCTGCGCATTAACATTTGGGAAAAGTTTGCCGCAGATTCACAGATTACTGGTTGCTGTTTGTAATTCCTGAAAAATTATTGAGCAGACTTTTCATGTAGATGCAAATGAATTAGCACAAATATTTTCAATCCCTTCGGGATGTAAGGATCGGCAATTTGTGCTAATCCATTGCCTTGGCAACTAATTTGTAAATTTCACCTCAGTGTATCATTGCAATTACTCTTCAACTTACCTTTCAACAATTAATCTGTGAATCCGTGGCTAACCAGCCCTTTATCTGAGCTCTCCTGCATACATTCGAAGCTTTTATAGTTTATTTTAGCGATCCGAATCATTTATCTTATTCATCGTTTATACTGTTATCCATGTTTACTACCCGTTATTATTTATTGTTGTTATTGCTTTTTACTGCTACTGTTAGTATTGCACAACCGCTGCCACTGGATACTGCAGTCCGCACGGGCGTATTGCCCAATGGCTTTACCTATTATATTCGTAAAAACACAGAGCCTGCACAGCGGGTACAGCTATGGCTGGTAAATAAAGTTGGTTCTGTACTGGAAAATAATAACCAGCGTGGACTTGCTCACTTTATGGAGCACATGAGTTTTAATGGAACAAAACATTATCCTAAAAATACACTGGTAGAATACCTGCAAAAATCTGGTGTGCGTTTTGGCGCCGACCTGAATGCTTATACCAGTTTTGATGAAACGGTGTATCAACTGCCATTGCCATCAGACGATCCGGATTTATTGCACAATGGTTTGCAGATAATGAGGGATTGGGCAAAGGGTGCCACTTTAGATCCCAAAGAAATAAATGATGAAAGAGGCGTGGTGCTGGAAGAAAAAAGACTGGGCAAAGGCGCTGGCGAAAGGATGCAGCAAAAATACCTGCCGGTGTTGTTAAATCATTCACGTTATGCAGATCGGGTACCCATCGGCACAGAAAATATTCTTACCACATTTCAGCGTAACGCTTTGCTTGATTTTTATAACGACTGGTATCGCCCCAACCTGCAGGCATTGATTGTGGTGGGAGATATTAATGTAGATGCCATAGAGGCCGATATCAAAAAAATGTTTGGCGATCTTGTTAATCCCGTAGCGCCAAAGCCAAGAATTAAATATACTGTGCCGCTCTCTGGCAAAAATCAATTCATTGCCGTAACAGACAAAGAAAACCCAGATTTGGTGTTGCAGGTTTTAATAAAACAAAAAGCACACTCACTGATAACTGCAGCCGATTATTATGAAACCATACAACGCGGTATATTCAATCAGTTATTAGCGGCAAGGATGGAGGCATTGGCGCAGCAATCCAATCCGCCATTTTTGGAAGCAGTTGCTTCTATGGATGATCTGCTGGGAGGGCTGGATGCATTTACGGTAACAGTTGTAGCCAAACCAGGGTTGCTGGAAAAATCTACCAAAGTTGTTTGGGCAGAAGTGGAACGTGTAAAGAAATATGGGTTTAACCAAAGTGAACTGGACAGGGCCAAGGTTAATTATTTAAATAGTTTGCAATCTGCATTAAAAGAGAAAGACAAACGCAACTCTCAGGAGCTGGTAGAAGAATACACCCGTTTGTTTTTAAAACAGGAAGCATCGCCGGGCATCGAAAGAGAAGCCGCTATGACAGAGCAATACCTGCCTGGTTTAAGTCTAACACAAGTTAATGGATTGATCAGCCATTATATTAAATCAGTGGATAGAGATATCATCATCATGGCACCGCAATCTGCTATGGCGTCTTTGCCCAAAGAACCAACGGTGAACGGATGGTTGCTGGCAGCAGCAAAAAACCTGCAGCCATTTAAAGATGATTTTGCTGCAACGGCTTTAATAGATGGAAAACTGGTGCCGGGCAAAGTAACCAAAGAAAACAACCTGGCTGCATTGGGCATTACAGAATGGTATTTAAGCAATGGCGCAAGAGTATTGTTGAAGCCTACCAATTTTAAAAACGAAGAAATCCGTTTCCAGGCATTTAGTACGGGTGGAAGTTCATTGTACCCGGATTCGCTGTACCAGTCGGCCGCTGCTGCTGCCGGCATAGTTGATGCATCGGGCATCAGTCATTTTTCACCAACAGACTTACCCAAACTATTGGCGGGCAAAACCATAGAACTGCAACCATACATAAGCGAAAGAGCACAGGGCATGTCTGGCAGCACAACGCCAAAAGATTTGGAAGCCACATTGCAATTGATGCATTTGTATTTTACATCACCCAGGAAAGACACGGCCGTGTTCAATAACCTGATTGCACAATCGGAGACCATGATCACCAACCGCTATACGGAACCCGATAATGTATTTACAGATACGGTGAATGCCATACTCAGCAGTCATGCATACCGCCGCAGCGCACCTACTATCGACAAACTGCACCAGATAAACCTGGATACCGTGATGAGCATTTACAAACAACGCTTTGCCAATGCCGGTGCGTTTACATTTTTGTTTGTGGGCAATTTTAATATAGACAGCATTCGCTCGCCAATAGAAGAATACATTGGCTCATTGCCCGGAACAGCTACAACCGAAGCTGCCCGAGACCTGGGCATTCGTCCGCCAACAGGAACACTTACCACTATAGTGCGCAAAGGCAGTGAAGACAAAGCCACCGTAAGGATAGTTATTGGCGGCGATTATGATTATGCCCCCGCTAATAATATTCAACTGCTGGCCCTTGGCGAGATACTGCAGTTTAAAGTAACCGACAGGTTGCGTGAGAAGGAGGGAGGAGCTTATAGTCCTGGTGTGCGTACTTCTTATACCAAACTGCCAACTGGACGTTATTCGTTTACCATTGTGTTTGGTTGTGCCCCAGCCAATGTAGACAAGTTGGTAGCCGCTGCTAAAGATGAGATAGCGCAACTGCAAGCCAATGGTGCCACTGATGCAGACATTACCAAATTTACTACAGAGCAAACACGCCAATACGAATTGCAACTTAAAAGCAATGGATTCTGGCTGGGCAATCTTGGTGCACGTTTAGAAAACGGAGACGATCTTAACGGTATACTTGGTTTTAAAGATCGCTTGAAACTGGTGACAACTTCATCGGTTAAACAAGCTGCCAATCAGTATTTAAACAATGGCAACTTTCTGCAGTTTGTATTGCTACCGGAGAAGACGAAGTAACTTGCAAACTATGGCTGATGTCTGATATCTGATGTGAGGATGTCTGATTTCTACTGGCGTAAATGTGTTCATTTATTGGATCGACATTATAACGCCAGTTATTATTATTGCTGAAATTATTTAGCCAGCATTTGTATCATGGATTGATCATCCTTGCGCTGTGTCCCGTACAGAATGTCGGGAACGCTCCGTTCAACAGTATAGCTTTGAGGAGCGCAGAACGTTGCAGTTGCAGAAAAGCAATAGCAGGTTTCAGCGCTAGCGGTCAGACGAGGGCGTCAGACCGGGGTTGCAAGAGTGGGTCAGTCCAAGTTACACAGGTTGATGATATTTGTTATTGCAGTACAAATTTTATAATCGGACTGGCTCACTCGATTACAATTTCGTGTGCCTGTTTAATCCGGGTGAGCCGCTCTAAGGAGCGACCCACCCTGTGTGATGTTCAATAGCGGTCAGACGAGGGCGTCAGACCGGGGTTGCAACATTTTTTTACGCGTCATTGAAATTGTTTTTCATAACTTATATCTCTTTTCAACAAAACAACGATCTATGCTTAAGCCTGTAATTGCCTTCGGATTATTATTATGCTGTGTTATTGCCAATGCACAGCAAAAAGTTGTTCTCTTGTACAAGGGCACTCCTCCCGGTTCTGAGAAATGGACTTACAGCGAGAAAACTTATCAGCCCGGTACAGCAAATGAACTGGTCTACAATGTTTCTGTGCCAACGCTTACCGTATTTCCGCCAGATCCTTCTGTGCCGCCAACAGGTACGGCCGTGATTGTTTGTCCCGGCGGAGGCTTTTATATTCTAGCGATCAAACATGAAGGCACAGACGTAGCCACATGGCTGAGTAAAAAAGGCATTACTGTTTTTGTGCTTAAATACAGGTTGGGACAAAGCCTTACAGAAGAACCGGGAAAGGAATTGGGCGACAACATGAAAAAAAGTGATTTTGTTTCGAAAGTAACACCTATCATTCCTTTGTGCATTGCAGATGGAAAAGCCGCTATTAAATACGTGCGTGCCCATGCAGCAGAATACCATATTGCAACGGATCGCATTGGTATCATCGGGTTTTCTGCCGGCGGCACTGTTACTGCTGCGAGTGCATTTAATTATACGGCAGAAGACAGGCCAGATTTTGTAGCGCCTATTTACGGGTATATACCACCGGTAGTAATGGGATCAGTTCCTGCTGATGCGCCGCCTGTTTTCCTGGCAGCAGCAACAGATGATGGATTGAATCTTGCTTCACACAGTGTAGATATGTATTCTAAATGGCTGGCTGCTAAGAAGCCTGTAGAAATGCATCTCTATCAAAGCGGCAATCATGGCTTTGGTATGCACCAGCAAAATATTCCTACCGATACATGGATAGAGAGATATGGCGACTGGCTGGGATTGTTGGGTTTGCTGAAAGCGAAGTGACTAGTCGTGAGTCGTTAGTCATTAGTCTGGAGTTCTTCAGTTCATTAGTTCGTTAGTTCGGGAGTTCGCGTTAAAAGTCAGAAGTCGTGAGTCGTCAGTCGTTAGTCTGGAGTTCTTCAGTTCATTAGTTCGTTAGTTCGGGAGTTCGTGTCAGAAGTCGAGAGTCGTGAGTCGGAAGTCAGAAGTCAGAGACAGGCGCTGTAGAGCTACGTCGCTTTCGTTTGCTTCGCTTCGATGGGCGATGTCCATCGTTAACATATAGCGCACCTTCGGCGCTGGTTCTGGATAGCCCTGAAGGGGCGCAATACATCGGCGAGGGGTGCAGCCCCTCGCACAAATGCCAAATGCTAAATAAGGCGAAGCTCTCACGTTTCTCGTCTGTCGTCTCACGATTTAATCGGTAAAAAGCGTAAATTGTAGAAGCACAACCAAAAGCGATAGTTTAAACAGGCCAGGAATGAACCCGAAGAAAACGAATTATACAGCGGTGATAGTAGACGATAATGAGCTGGACAGGCTGACCCTGGTATCTTACCTGCGCAAGTACAGCTTTATAGAAATAGCCGCTGTTTTATCATCTGCAGATAAGGCATTGGATTTTGTACAATCTGGTGCACAGCCCGATATTTTATTCTTAGATATTGACATGCCGGGCATGAATGGCCTGGAGTTGCGCAAGGCAATGGCACAGGTGCCCGCCTGTATTTTTGTAACCGCTCACCCGGAGTTTGCATTGGAAGGGTTTGAGTCTGCAGCGCTTGATTACCTTGTGAAACCATTAAAGGGAGATCGCTTTGAAGTGGCCATGCAAAGGCTGGAACATTTCCTGGAGATTCACCATAAAGCTAACCTGCTCGATTATACGCTGGGAGAAGATACGCTCTTTATTAAAGATGGTCACCAACACATCAAGCTGCAGTTTCACGAAATTATTTACCTTGAAGCGCTAAAAGATTATACCGGCATTATAACCCACAAAAGAAAATACAGCGTACTAACGCCGCTGGGCAACCTCTTAAAAGAAAAAGCTTTCCAGACTTTTATCCGTATCCACCGAAGCTATGCTATACAAAAGCATTTTATAAAAAGCATCTCTTCGAAAGAAGTAGTGCTGGGTGAGCAGGTACTGCCGGTTGGCCGCAGTTACCGTGCTTCGCTGGAGAAAATAATGATGCCTTAACGATTGTCTGTCTACTAACCTTTATTCAACCAACACCATGTATCATCCAAAGTATACGGCTGGGTTCCTTTTGTCTTGCGGTTTACTATTATTGTTTGTTATTCCCTCATCAGCGCAATTAAAATCACAAGCTAAGCTGGATTCATTATTAAATGTACTGCAGCAGCAGAAAGAAGATTCTTCAAAAGTAAAAACGCTGGCCAATATTGCTTTGTATTATCACAATGCCAATCCACTAAAGGCTTTTCCCTATATACATGAGGCGTTGGCCCTGGCAAAAAAGTTGGAATGGAAGGAAGGCATCGCTACACAATACAGCAACGTGGGCGGATATTTAAATGATACCGGCAATTACCCGCTTGCCAGAACTTATTACGACAGCAGTTACAAACTAAGCCTTGCATTAGGGAATAAAAAAGGGCAGGTACAAATCTTTAACCAGATTGGCCGTTCTTACCTGCGGGAATCGAATTATCCAGTAGCTACCGATTATCTTTTAAAAGCACTTGCGCTGGCAGAAGAAATAAAAGACAATGAACAGATAGGCATCATCAGCACCAACCTGGCGGGCTTTTACATTACGCAGAAAAATTACGCAAAGGCAGAAGAGTATGCAGAGGTAACAGAACGATATGTGACCATGACCAATAATGTACCGCATATTATACAATCGCAGGTGCAGTTGGGGCTTATTAAAGCGGCATTGAAAGACACAACAGGCGCAAAGCTGGTTTTAGAAAAAGCGCTGAAGCGATCTATAGACAATAACGATCCGGTAGATGAAGCCAATGTACTTGTAAACCTTTCTTACCTGTGCTTCCCTGATTATAAAAAAGCCATCGGTATGATGGAAAGAGTGAAGACGATACTCGATTCCATCAACCCTTCTTCAGTTATTAATATAGCCAATATGGCAAACCTGGGAGATGCGTATGTTAATATAGCAACCACAGGGCCGGCAGCAGATAAAAAGATGTACCTGGAAAAAGCCACCACAAACTTATTGCGTGCAAAAAGCATGGCAGAGCAAAGCAAAAACGTAGAATACCTTGCTGATATTTACAACATGCTTTCCAAGCTGGAAGAAGTAAAAGGCAATTACCAGCTGTCGCTTGATAATTTCAAACAGTTCACGCATATTAATGACTCACTGTTTTCACAGGAAAAGAAAAATGAAATAGCCGGGCTGGAAGGCAAACACAGCATTGCAGTAAAAGACCAGGAACTTGCCCTTAATAAACTAACGTTGTCTAACCAACGCAAAACCCAATGGGGGCTGATAGCCGGTGTTGCGCTGCTGGCAATTATTGGAGGACTATTGTATTTTCAAAGTGCTAACCGTAAAAAAACAAACCAGGCATTGTTGCAGTTGAACACAGAACTGGATGCCGCCAATAAAGTGAAAGCACGTTTCTTCAGCATACTCAGTCACGATCTGCGAAGCCCTATTGTAAACCTTGTTCATTTTCTGCACCTGCAAAAAGAAAGTCCTGATTTGCTAAGCCAACAGCAACAGACTAACCAAAGACAAAACATAAGTGATGCAGCGGAAAATCTTTTGCAGAATATGGAAACGATGTTGCTGTGGAGCAAAGAACAAATGGGCAATTTTGCGCCTCATATTAAAGACGTGCCTGTAAAAGATCTATTCAGTTACCTGCAAAGCTTTTTTACCAATACCACATCTTTCAGCATCACGTATACAGCAATGCCTGGCTTATTGGTAAAAGCAGATGAAAATTACCTGCGCACCATTATGCAGAATCTTACTTCCAATGCCATACGTGCAGTAAAAAATATACCGGCTGCAGCTATAGAATGGCAGGCGAAAAAACAAGGAGATAAAACGATACTATTAATAACAGACAATGGCCCGGGCATTGATGCAGAACAGGTGAAAGCTTTGTTTGATGATAGTGTTAGCAGCAACCAGGGCACAGGGTTGGGGCTGCATTTGGTGCGGGATTTAGCCAAAGCCATTCAGTATCGCATAGAAGTGAAATCTGTTCCTGCACAGGGAACTACTTTTATATTGTCGCCGCTTGCATAATCCGTACTTTGCAAGATGGAACTATTTGATACCATTAATGATTCTACAAAAAATATACTGCCTTGCGATGGAGAAGCTTATTACTATGGAAAAATAATAAGCACAGAACAGTCTACACTTTTTTTCGATCAGTTGCTTGCGAATGTCAATTGGGTGAATGATGAAACAACCATCTTTGGTAAAAAAATAATTACCAAAAGAAAGACTGCCTGGTATGGTGATGCGGCGCATGCCTACACATATTCAGGTCATACAAGAATTGCATTGCCATGGACATCAACTCTATTGCAGCTAAAACAATTAATGGAATCGCATACCGGTCACCTGTACAATAGCTGCCTGCTCAATCTTTATCATAATGGAACAGAGGGAATGGGCTGGCATAGTGATGCTGAAAAAGAATTGGAAAAAGATGGTGCTATTGCTTCCTTTAGTCTTGGTGCAGAAAGAAAGTTTATCTTCAAACACAAAGCAAGTGGTTTGCTTGTTCCATTGATGTTGCAGCAGGGCAGCCTTTTACTAATGAAAGGCGTTACGCAAACGCATTGGCTGCACAGGCTGGCGCCACAAAAAGCAGTGTTGCATCCAAGGATTAATCTTACATTCAGGACAATTCGAGTCTTAAGTCATAAGTCGTAAGTCGTAAGTCAGAACTCAGACTTCGAACTTCGAACTGCAAACTTGGAACTTTTAATAAATTATACCTAACTTTCTTTATCGCTTGCCATCCATTCATCGCTTAAAACAAATAATATGGCCAGCATTAGCTCTATCTCAGCAATTGATTTAACACCTTTGCCCGGCAAGCAATATTTTAATTGCGAACGTGAATGGCGGGAAGAGTTTATTTATTTTTTATTGATCGATCGCTTTCACGACGATACCTATCGTTTGCCTATTATTGGCCCGGCAAGATCTTTTGGTATTAATGTTCCTGACAACGCTTTTTATGGTGGCAACCTGCGTGGCATCACCCGCCAGTTGGATTATATAGCCGGTTTGGGATGTACTACTATCTGGCTTTCTCCTTGTTTTGAAAACAATCCCAATGCTTATCATGGTTATAATATCAACAACTATCTAGACATTGATCCGCATTTTGGCAGCAAGCAGGATTTAATAGAACTGGTAGACCAGGCGCACGCACGCAATATGCGCATTGTGCTGGATGTAGTCATCAATCATTCTGGCGATAATTGGTTTTACGAGGGAGAAGGTGATTCCGGTTCTGTAAAATATTTCCAGGATCAGTTAATGCCTTTTGGTGGATGGCGCAGGGAAGACAGGCCTATACCTATCGAATTACGCGATGAAAATTTATATCATCGCAAAGGCGCTATCAATGATAGTGGTTGGGACAGCTACCCTGAAAATCAGCACGGCGACCCATACACGCTAAAAGATTTTGAGAACGATGATGATGGCCCCGGCTCTGCGCTGATAAATATTTTAATCAAAACATTTTGTTACTGGATTCGAGAAGCAGACATTGACGGGTTTCGTGTAGATGCCATCAAACATATGGGTGAGCTTGCCTGTGCCCGTTTCTGCTCCAACGTTCGCGAGTATGCTTACGCGTTAGGAAAGCGTGGTTTCTTCCTGTTTGGAGAACTGGCAGTGTCAGACGATGATATTTATAACCGTTACATCGGTTCCAATACTTCAAGAATGGATGGCAATAAGACCGTTTTCTTTGGTATCAATTCTTTGCTTGATTTCAGGCTGGCAAAAGGAGACAATGACAATGCAGGCCTGCGGGATGTTATATTAGGAAATGCAGGCCCTGAAACTTTGTTCAACCGGCTGGAAGCACAAGCCAATCGTGCTTTAAACCGCGGAGAAATTGGGCGTTACCTTGTTACCTTTATTGATAACCACGATAATTTCTGGCAACCGCATGGACGATTTGGTGCGCAGGCAAATGATGCGCAGATAGTTGCTGGTGTTGGTTTTCTTTTGTGTGCTTTAGGTACGCCTTGTATTTATTATGGAACAGAACAGGGTTTTTCCGGCAGTGGGGGAGACAACCAGATTAGAGAATCCATGTTTGATCTTAATAACCCCGGTGCTAATCTGCAGAATCCTGATAGTTGGATTTATATGTCTATAGCCGCTATTGCAAAGCTGGTAAAAACCTACCCGCCTTTGCGCTTTGGCAGAATGTATTACCGTCCCATCTCCGGCGATGGCATTCATTTCGGGATGCCTTTTGGAAACGAATACACACTTGCTTTCTCCCGCATCTTATATAGCAGTGAAGTCTTGATAGCTTATAATGTAAGCAGCCAGCCTCGCCAGGACTTTATATTGGTAGATGCAGACATTCATCCGCCTGGCTCAACCATGAAAATGCTTTACGGCGGCAATTATGTTGTTCCTGTATTGGGCGATGGCAACGGCAATGCATTTGTACAATTATTTTTAAACGGGCAGCAGTTTGTGGTGCTCGGGTGATAAGTTTTAAGTTAGTTCATAGTTCGCAGTTCATAGTTCGTTAATTCAAAAATGTTAAAAGCTCCTTTGCCTCCGTGAAAACCTCCTTTCCTCTGTGGTAAAAGAAAATTTAAAAACTTAGGGGTTTGTTGCATTGCTTAGTAAAAGCCGGAGCAACTATTGGTGCCCAATGTTTTTTAGTACAAGGCTTCAACAGCGATTATCATGCTAATCCTTTAATCCTACAAATCCTGGTTCAGAATCTTATAAATCATAGTCCATATTGATGCGCAAATAGCCTGCTGTATTAATTTGTTAATGGAGCAGCGCAAGGGTTTTATTTTGATTATTTCATTTAACTTTCAAAACTATAACCTTGATTATGAAAAAAACAGCCTTCCTCTTCTTGTTTCTTCCTTTCTTGGTGCAAAGTCAAACACGCGTTCCTTCTACTTTTGCTATGGAGTCGCCTGCTTTTGAAGAGCAGTTCAATCATCATGTGGTTCCTACAGTTAAAGGTCAGTTGCTGCATATAAGCCCGGAAGAAATGAAGCATATCACAGTTAACTATACGCTTGTCACTTTTTCAGGCCAGGTTAGAAAAACAACAACACTGGATAAAGATGGTCGGTTTTCTTTTGCGCTCGACTATGCACTTCCCTGCCAGCAAATATGGTTTGGCATAGACAGTTTATTTTATGCAAGCATTTATGCCAATACTGATCTTTTTATTGAATTAAACTATAAAAAAATAAAAGCATCAGGAACAGAACTTGAGTATAATGGAGATGGGTTACGGTATATGGGTAAGGATGGCCCGTTGAACACTTATATGAATGATTTTGTTCTTTACAGGCGGGAGGAACAAATTTCATTAGACTCAAGGATACAAACTGCACTGCGTGAAAATCAATCAACTCCAGTCAATTGGCATGCAGGTTTTCAGCCATTGTATGATTCTCTTGCTATGATTCAGGCTGAGTACATACAAAAACATCCATCACCATATGCATGGTTATTAGAAAATGATTTTTTGTCGGGATATTATAGCCAGGCCTGTATTTATTACTTGGGTCATACAATGGACGATTCAATGATGCAACGTATTAAATCGCACGAGACCTATCTTGTATCTAATAACAGCGCATTTTTTTACAATTACCTTTCATTTTATATCACTGGCATCGCTTACCAGCGAATCCGTGTTAGTTGGAGAGATATAAAGGGAGCTTCAGATCTTAATGAATCAGAAAAGCATGCAATTGATTCATTGCAGATGGGTTCTCAGGTACTACCCGGTGACTCCGGTGTATATACCAAGGAAAAACTAACCAGCTGGGAGAAAATATTAAGGCCTAAAGTAAATCAGAAAAGAACAGCGCTTGTATTAAGCGAATGCCTGCGTATGGCCGATAGCTTATTTTCCGCACCTATGGCAGACAGGTTGAAACTGCAGTTTAATGATAGCAGGGATATGTTGGAGCAAACTATTGCGCTGCAAAGGATTTTGCCTTCTTTACATAGTAAATGGTGTCGTCGTGTTGCGAGTGACAGTTACAAAAAGACCAACCAGAAAATAGCTGAAGCTAATAAGGCTATTAATGGAAGCGGTAATGCAATCGGTGCTGCAGGGTTTGGCAAACCGCAACAAACTTCTTTTGGAGCTAGTCTTTATAAGATAAACAACATGAAAGCGAATGAATTTCTTTCGCGCCTGCACAGCAGCTTTCCAGGCAAAGCAATTGTTGTAGATCTTTGGGCAACATGGTGTTTACCTTGTCTTGGTGAAATGCCACATAGCAAACAATTGCAACTGGCGTCAAAAGATCTGTCGGTAGTGTTTGTTTACCTATGCACCAGCAAGAGTTCTGACGAAGGAAAATGGAGACGAAAAGTAGGGGAGCTTACTCAACCAGGTGTTCATTTTTTTATTGATGAAAAATTAGATGCTGAACTGGCTCAATACTTTTCTTTCTCAGGTTATCCGGGCTATGCATTTATCAATCGAAAGGGTGTATTTCAACCCGGTGCTTTTAAATGGTTGTCTGAAATTAAAGACAAAAATGACTTGGCCACTTTGGTGAATAGGGAGTAGTTTTAAGTTGTAAGTGGTAAGTTTTAAGTCGTGAGTCGTGAGTGGTGAGTGGTGGATGACAATTAGCTATTCCCCAAAATACTATAAGCTACGTTAAAAGCTGCTTTTGCTTCTGTGAAAGCTTATTATCGTTTGATTATTTTATTTCCACTTCCAATCAAGTTCAGTTTCATAAGAAATAGAAAGACGTTCACTAGCTTGAATGAGCGTTTTGCGCAAAGCCGGTAAGTCGTCTATTCTGTCTTTAGGAATTATTAAATGCCCACCTGTTTGTACAGCCAGGTAAATATAATGGCCTGTTTCAATGATCTTAGCTATAGATGTCCAATTTATCTTAGTTTCTCCTGTAAAATCTATGCACTCAATTTGGTTATCAAGCAACCGGATTGTTGATAATTGCCCAAACCGATTCTTATGAGTTTCTGATATTTGCCTTAAATAATCCGATGCATATTTATTGCGTTGGTAAGACGGATAAAAGATAAAAGTGCCCAGCGAAAAAATTGATAAAGAAATAACAGGTATCCAATCATGATCCAGATAAAATAAAAAGGCGAAAGGAAGACAACATACGGAAGTTAATAACCAGCTCTGGCGTTGCCTTTTTTTAGTGCTTTCAGATTTAGAAGCGTCATATAAATAGTATTGCAAGTAGTCTGTAGCCTCAAGCTTATAAGTCAGGGTCATCTTAGCAAATATTAGTTGGCTCTTTTAGGGTGCTGGAGGCTAAGATAGCAAACTTATAATTACAATATTTTTTGGAATGATTATTACACAACAAGCATTATCGTGCTAATCTCTAATCTTATAATGCTAAAGGCTACGTTAAAGCTCCTTTGCCTCTGTGTAAACCTCCTTTCCTCTGTGGTAAAAATGCCTGCACCATAATGTAAGCCAAAACCAAAGTGGCCACTGCTGGTTAACATACTTTTTGCAACAACAATCCAAAAACATACATTTATCCTGCTTTGGAAATAAAATGCTGTTTTCACAATGTCAACGACTGCATAAAGAAACTTAAAAACTACAAAATGAAAAAATGGATATTATTAGCTGCTGTTCTTTTCTCAGCTGTTCTTAGTGGTTGCGATGGTTCAAAAACATATCGTGGCGACTGGAAAGCTATCAGTGTTAATGGTGACAGGTTTAATATCAATTTCGACGCAAAAACCTTCACCGTAAAAGATTCTACCGGCGCAGCAGAACATTATGATTACACACAAAATTCTGTTTCAATAGAAAATTCTGTTTCCACTTATGGCATCCAACTAAAAGACGGACGCGGTTACAAGGTTACTTTTCCCAATTCAGACAATAAAGATGTTGGAATTATTAAAGATGCAAACGGTGTGCTTATGTTTACCATTAGCCGACATGCGTATGTAAGGTATGAGGATATTTATAAGCTTAAATAGGGAGAGGGGAGCCGTCAGTCGTCAGTCGTCAGTCGATAGTCGTGAGTGGTGGATGACAATTAGCAAGTCTAAAAATACTATAAGCTACGTTAAAAGCTCCTTTGCCTCCTTGTAAACCTCCTTTCCTCCGTGGTAAAAAAAACTTAAACAGGTTTGGTCTTGTTGTATTGCTAAGAAAATACCGGAGCAGCCACAGTTGCGAAATTTTATTCAGTACAAAATTTCGAGAAGTATATCATGTTAATCTTACTAATCCTACAAATCCTGGTTAAAAAACAAAAGATTGCATTGACCTGGTGTCAGTCAACGCAATCTCTTTTGTTTGTAAAACCATCGGTTTTTCCTTGGCGGTTTCTTCTAGTTGATTATTTGTTTGCTGTACAATACCGAGTTTCCCTGTATAATATTAGCAATATAAATGCCTGAGGCACTTAAGAAGGTTGTATGCACTGCGGTATTGCCTGCTTTTAATTGCTGGCGATACAACTGGCGGCCATTGCCGTCGTATATCAACAGATAAGTTGTATTAATAACTGTTTGCGGAACAGTCACGATCATTTGTTTTGAACCGGCTGCTGCAGTAATGCTATAGCTGCTGTTGTCTGCATTAATAAAGCCAATAACATTGCTGTAGCTGCTCTTGCCATCAATGTCTACTTGTTTTAGCCTGTAGTAAGATTGTCCTGCAAGTGGTTTGTTGTCTGTAAACTGGTATTCATTGCTGCTATTACCTTGTGTTGCGGCGGCTACGCGGCCAATGGCAGTAAACGATCCATCATCGCCTTTGCGCTCTACATCAAAATAAGCATTGTTCAGCTCTGCAGCAGTTACCCATTTAAGTGCAATGGTACTTTGCACTTTCCTGCCGGTAAATGATATCCAGGTAACTGGCAGCGCAATATTAAGTTCTGCTATACCAAAAGCTGAGAGGCTGCCACTGTATGCAGAATAGTTAAGCGTACCTGCAACAAGATCGTAAGTTGGTGTACCGGATTGTTGTTGCCAGTTGGTGCCGGTATAGCGTACCAGTCTTGGGTTTAGCAATGCACCAGTTACATTGTTGGCTACGTTCCAGCCAAATGCAAGATCTACATTGCCTGCGCCTGTGGTATTACCAGTATTGCCAATATTATAAGTAATATCTATCCTCGGTTGCCACGATACCAATGTACCGCTGGCAGTTCCATTATTATACACACCAGTATTGGCTGTTACAGAAAAATCATCTGCACTACCTATATGACTGGTGATAGTAACCGGGGTGTAATAAACGGTGCCTACAGGAAATAGTTTGCTGGCATTGTTGGCAACATTCATAATAAGTTTGCCGGTGCCATTTGTTTTTACAAATTTATTAAGCGCCGGCACAATGCTGGTGCCCACAAAACGAAGATTGTTGTTGCTAAGATCCAATATGTCGTTTAGCAACAGGTTGCCACTGGTAGTAAGCAGCAGGTTGTCTTTAAGCGTCACAGCATTTGCGAAAGTAATATTGCCTGCGCTGCTATTGCCAATGCGTATCTCTGCAAACCCATCAGTAAAATTGGTGTTGAAGTTGGCAGCAGTTACTGCCAGTGTGCCTGTGCCACCGGTAAGGCCAATGGTAGTGGCAGCAGAAAGGGGCGCAATAATTAGGTTGCCGGCAGAGGTAAGCGTAGCTGCTCCTGCAATTGAAAGGGTGTTGCCGGTAAGACTGATATTGCCTGCTGCAGTAGAAGCCATATTTTGACTAATGGTAAGATTGGTGCCATACAAGCTGGTGCCACCTGCAATAGAAAATGCACTGCCCATTGTAATATCGCTGCTATTGGTAAGTGGTACGGGTGTACCAGAGAGAGAATGTCCATTGTAGTAACCAATGTTTAATCCGCCCAAGCTTGCATAATTGGTTATTATAAACGGATCATAACTGCCGCTAACATTAAAGTTGCCTGCACTGGGCGTACCACTCCAGGTGATTGCTGTACCATAAGTGCCTGCATCCGGCACCAGGTTAAGGCTACCGGTAGTGGTAAGCGTTAGATCATTTCCCTGAACAATTTTTGCAATAAAAGTAATGCTGCCGCTGCCGGTAACAATAGATTTGCCGGTAGACATAATATTTACACCATTGCTTCCTGTAGAATAACCAGTGCCCGCCCATATCAATACATCGCCACCGCTGGTAGTTATAGTTGATAAATAATCTACAGCATTGTAATTGTTATTAACAGAACCTACAGAAGGGCCATCACCTACAGTAAGCCCATTCCAGGTATAAGTGCCATTGGTAGAATTGCTGCCACCCGCCCACACATGGCCGCCATTGGTAGTTATATTGCCGCTAAGGCCTACACCGCCATTGTTGATGTTGCCATAATCGCTCCATAATACAACGTTTAGTACGCCAGTGCCCGATGCGGTAATGGTGCCGCTGGCCAGCCTGGCGGCACTTTGCATTGTAAGTGTGCCCGTGCCGGCAGTTTTTAAAATAGAAGCCGCATTATTAACGGTAGAGCCTCCATTAAGATTGGTGATTCCTTTTAAAAAGATATCGCCTGTAGCGGTGCTTGTAAGATTGGCTGTTAAGCTGATAAGCCCACCGTAATAAGCAATAGGGCCTGCCACGGAAGTTGCCTGGTCGTTGTATATGCTTGCAGTGTTGCCTGCTTTACCAATGGTAAGTCCTGCCATGCCATTGGCATCCTGGTCAAAATTAAACCAGTTGGTATAAACATCTGCTGCAAAGGCTGCATCAGAAGGTTCTATAATAACCGGGCCGGTGCCATTAAAATAAGGTTTGTCTGTGCTAAATGCCGTAACCCAGTTCATGCTTTCTGTACGTAGCCTGGTGGTGCCGGTGCCTGCGTTGAAAGTAGTATAGTCAATATCCAGTATGCCACTTCCGTTTGCATCTGCATCCGCAAAAATATTGATGTTGCCATTTACAGTGCTGATGGTTCTGCGGGTGCCAAGGTTGGTAATAAAGCTTCCGTTTGCATTCACATTTATATTTCCATTTCCGGTAGACGTCAACCCGATGCCGTTGCCAAGGGTGAAATCGTTGGCATAAGCAGTAATGCTGCCCGCACTGGTAAGCGAATTGAGTACAGCAACGCCGTAGTTTTCTGCAGATTCGCCCAATGTAATGCTGCTAAAACTGGTGCCGAAGATTACATTGTTTAACCAGCTTAAAGTTCCGGTATAGCCTGTAGTATATGCTTCCATGGTAAGTGAACCAGTGCTGGCAATATTGGTGTTTTTACCGGAAGTATTGCTGAATAGCCACTGGTCATCTGCCTGTATTAATATGTTGGATGTAGAAGCAGTAACAATGGGCGTTACACCTTGAATAGCGGTAGCATCTTTTCGGTTGCCAAAATAAGTGTCGCCATACAATGCCAGTGAGAGATTGGCAGCGCCTTTGCCCCTTAACGTAATGGGGCCCGACTGCGACAATACCTGGGTGGTAAGAGAAGACAGTGTGTTGGCAAGCAAAATGCCATAGCTGGTTGCACCGGTGCCTTCAATAGAAATACCGCCGCCGGTAGCAGCAGAAGATTGTACCAGCATTGTGCCTGCTAAATTATTGGAAGCAAAAAAGCCAATAAAGCCTGTGGCCGTTGTATTGCCCTTTAAGTCTATAGCGGGCGTAGCAGTAGAAGCGGAGTTGATAACAATATTAGGAGGTGCGCCAAATGTAAGTTCTACACCATGGCCGGTAGTTGATTTGCCGTACATAGTTACTTTGCCGGTGCCTGCATCAATTTTAAGATTGCCTTGAGAAGTGATGCCGGGAAAAGCATTGTTATTGCTGGTGGCACCACGGAGGATAATGTTTCCTCCATTGCTCAATAATGAAATTAAGGTGCTGGTGCCGCCACGTGGGCCCAGTGTAAGGCCGCCTACATTATTAGCCCCGTAAGTAATGCTATTAGAACCATTCCACGCAAAGCCGTCAGGGATTCCGTCTCCACTGGTGCCGCCATTGCTGCCATCATCCGGGCCGCCAGCCAAAACAATAGAACCACCATTGGTATTGATGGTAACGCCAACACCAACGTACATAAAATCATCCACTGTGCCACCCTGGCTATTGTCTGTGTCTGCCCATAAAATTGTATTTAAAATGCCTGCAGTTGAGCTAATGGTTACGTTGTCTGCTATTACTATATTGCTGATGTCTTTAAAAGTAAGAGTTGCATTTCCGCCGCTGGTTTTGCTAATGTTTGAATTGATGGCGGTGCCAACAGTAGACGGGTTGTTTACTATTACGCTGGTACCTGCATTAAGATAACCCTGTATTACACTGGTATTAATGCTGGCTGTGCCGGTAGTAGTAATGGTAACCGGGTTGGTGCCGGAAGTGCTCCAGTTGGTGCCGGAAGTGCCGGTTTGCCCTAAGCTGGAAATGGTGAGGTTTTGCTGGGCAGAAGATGCAATAGTTAATAATAGTGCGCAAACAGTAAGTGCAGATTGCGCAAATACGTTTCTGAAAAGGTTGTTTTTACTTGAAACAGGCAGGCAAATGCGTAGTCGTTCCAAGGATAAGGAAACTCTCATTAGCAAATGGTTTTAAATATTTATGGAATTGGTCTATAAAATTATACGTAGTTGTATTTAATAACAAAAGCAAAAGCCATTAATTTTTTAAAAAATGGTTAGCATGTATTTGCGCATACATTATTACCATTAGAAAAAATAGTTGTTTTGAAAGATTGGGGAATTTATTACACAGCGCAAAGGCGGCGGAGAGATAATGTGATAGATTTGATGAACTTGATGAATGTGGAAATGTGGTAAATGTGACAAATGTGAAAATGCCTGTTCTTGGAAAATCTTTGCGACGGGAAATGTTTATACAGGTATTGAGAAGCTACAATACAACATCCTGCTAATCTGTAAATCCTATAAATCCTAGTGCAGACAAGGAAAGGAAGCTACAATAAAGCATACTGCTAACCCTGCAAATCCTAGCAATCCTGGTTCTACAATAAAGCATCCTGCTAATCCTACTAATCCTATAAATCCTAGTGCCGGCGATACTTTTCCAGTTGAGCTTCCATGCTTGTTAGTTCATCGGCAGCATAACTGGTTTTCGATTTAATATCGGCAATGGCTTTCTCCTGTGTTTCTATTGCTTTTGCTAGGTCATTAATACGCCAATACCAGTTGGCCATGCAACTGTATACTTTATGAGTGCCCGGTGCTTCGGGGTAAAATATTTCATTAATTTCTGCCTGGCAGGCTTCAATACCCAACTGAAAAATTTCTGGTGTCAATGGCAGGCTGTCTGCTAAAAATTCAATTTCATTTTTAATGTAGTAAGAGATTGGATAGTCAAAAAATTTAATTTTTATAGCTTCTTCACCATAAAGAAAGGCTTTGTGCATATCTGTTTTTAGCAAGGCCCTAAAAGTGTTGCCAGCAATTATTGGTGCATATTTTAGCTTCGGCTCTTTTTCAACAATGGCTTCAACGGCCAATAACAGCGAATCCGGTTTGTCTTTCGAGCTTGCCCAATTGGCAAGTTTTACATAATTCAGCAAATCGAAATAGGCTTCATTATCCAGCTTTGTTAACCGTGTTTCTTCATTGTAATCGGCCAAAGCATTTTCTATGTTCCATTCATTGCTGGTTACTTTTGCCAGTATGCCGGGAAGATAACCTGGATGACCGACCCACGCTATTTTACCATCTTCGTTTATTACAAAAGATTGCGGTACGCCTCGTCCTCCCAAAGCATCAAGCCAGTTTTTAAGCATGAAATCATTATCATCTGTAGCAACTGTATAATCCATTTTTTGCCCCATGCTATCTACAAAATGTTTAATTTTTTCAATGGGCGTTGTCTTTTTCTCCCATACATCAATGCCAATAAAGCTAATCTTGTCTTTGTATTTGGCAGCCAGTTGAGATAGGTGTGGCATGGCTAGCTTGCAAGGGCCGCACCAGGTGGCCCAAAACTCCACTACATACAATTTTCCTTTTTTTAATTTTTTAATTGGCTTTCCTTTTAGCCATTGCGCTCCATGAAAAGCCGGGGCATCATCGCCAATATGAAGCGTTGCAACAGGCTCTGTTCTGGTATCCTCCTGTGCATTTGCGCAGTTACTAAATATAAGGAACGAAAAAATTAGCAGAACGCATAACTTTTGTATTTGTAACATGGCAAGGTCTTTATGGTGTGGCAATTGATTTTGCTGTGCAGAAATAATGTATACTACTGCGGCATCTCTTTAAAGGTAGAGAATATTTTAGCAATTAAATGAATCCCTGAATTGACTGTGGGATGGCTTTTTTGGGTGAGGATGGAGAAAAGTATACATTTAAGTTTCTTAATGTCAATTTATTCTTATGGCATACAATGAAACGCTTGCAAACCGTGTAAGGGAAATAATTGCAGCAAGGGAACGCAGGGTAGAGGAGAAGAAAATGTTTGGCGGCCTTTGTTTTATGGTGAATGGAAAAATGTGCGTAGGCATAGAGTCTGAACGGATGATGGTACGTTTTGACCCTGCATTGAATGACGAGATAATGGAGAAAGACGGCGTTTCGCCAATGGACTTTACCAAAAAGATAATGAAGGGTTATGCGTTCGTTGCCATAGAAGCATTGAAAACAAAAAAAGGATTGGAATACTGGGTAAATCTTGCACTAGATTATAACAAGTTTGCCAAAGCGTCTTCTTCTAAAAAGAGACCATGATTAAAGGATTGAAGAATTAGCTGATGCACTGCAACATCTTGTACTCGCCATTCTCTGCGCTGGAAAAAATCAAACTTTCAGGCAGACAAAAAGAACATTCAGAAGCTACAATGAAACATCCTATAATACATAAATCCTAAAAATCCTGGTTCTACAATAAAGCATCCTGTTAATCCTACTAATCCTATCAAATCCTAGTACTGGCGATACTTTTCCAGTTGAGCTTCCATGCTTGCCAGGTCTTTGGCTGCATAGCTGGTTTTCGATTTAATATCAGCAATGGCTTTTTCCTGTGTTTCTATTGCTTTTGAATGATCATTAATGCGCCAATACCAGTTGGCCATGCGATTGTATATTCTGTAAGTACTTGCTATTTCCGGATAAACAGTTTGGTTAATTTCTAACTGACAGGCTTCAATACCCAGTTGAAAAATCTCTGGTGTTAAAGGCAGACTATCTGCAGAATTTTCAATATTACCCATAATATAATAGGAAATAGGATCGCCGAAAAAACTTGTCTTTTGGGCTTCTTTGCCGTACAGGTAAGCTTTGTGCATATCTGTTTTCAAGAGTGCATTGAAAGTGTGGATAGCTATATGAGTGGCATACTTTAGTTTCGGTTCTTTGCCAACAATAGCTTCAACTTCCAGTAAAAGGGAATCTGGTTTGTCTACAGAGCTTGCCCAGTTAGGAGATTTTACATAGTTGATTAAATGGTACATGGCTTCTTCATCTATTTTTGTTAGCCGTTGTTCTTCGTTGTAGTTTGCCAAAGCTTCCTTTACATCCCAATTATTGCCGGCTATTTTTTCCAACACAGGAGGTAAATCTTTGGGGTGCCCCATCCATGCTATTTTTCCTGCTGCATTAACCACAAATGTGTGTGGAATGCCTTTGCGGTCTTCCCCGGCAGCCTTCAGCCATTCTTTTATCATCAAATCATTATTGTCTGTAGCAACGGCATAATCCATTCTTTGTCCCATGCTGTCAACGAAGTGTTTTATCTTTTGTATCGGCGTTTTTTTGTCTTCCATTACATCAACACCCAAAAAATCAATCTTGCCTTTGTACGTTGCCGCCAGTTTAGAAAGATGTGGCATGGCTGCTTTGCAAGGCCCACACCAGGTAGCCCAATATTCAATTACGTATGATTTGCCTTTCTTAAAGTTTTTAAAAGGTGTTCCTTTTAGCCATTGGCCCACATACAAAGGCGGGGCATCATCACCAATATGAAGGGTTGGTGCCGGATCTTTTTCAGTAGCGTCTTGTGCATTTGCGCAGATATGAAATATAAGGAAGGATAAAATTAGCAGGGTGCTTAATTTTTGTTTTTGTAGCATGGCAAGGTTTTAAGATCTGGCAATTGATTTTTTGCTATGCCGAAATAATATGAACTACTACGGCATCCCTCTAAAGGTATAACAAGTTTGCCAAAGCGGCATCTTCCTCTAAAAAGGGATCTTGATTAAAGGATTGGAGGAGTAAAGGATGATAAATTGACTATCTATCGCAATTTTATAGTTTTTGAAACAATTACCTCCTTATCTACGCAGCCTTGAATTACCTTGAAGTCATACATTACAATTGAACTTTGTTGTGGTTGCGCTTGTAGCATTTGTTTTATTTCTAGTGGGATGTTATTGCCTTGAATCTTAAAATCTTTAGTTGTGCCTGATGAATCCTGAACTGTAATGGTAAATTCTTTTATTTGACATGGCCAGTCAGTAAAATCATCAGGTGTATGGCATCTCAATCCTTTCGAGTCTTCAATTAAGTTGTTCCCTTTGTATAAGCCATTGGCATAGTCAGTATTTGCTGCATAATGAGTAATATATGGAGTTGGCAGTCTTTTTAGCCTAAATTCCATGGAATCAATTAGCTTTTGGGTTTTTCGGTTAAGCGCATATATTTTAAGTAGTCCCGGAGAATCAGTACAGTTTGTATATGTATACCTGCCAAGAAAAGATTCTATTTTGCCTCTTTGAGGTATTAGTATTATCTCTTTTTGTGGAACTGTTTTACTGGCAAAGTCAATATTATTTGTAACTCCTAAATATAGTATATTCTCCATGGAGTTTATTATAACAAGATCTTGCGCAATCCCTCTGAAAGAGATAAACAACAGGAACGAGAAAATTATACTTCTGAATACCATACATTGAAAAATTAGGCTTGTATTACTGAACCATTACAGTGTCTGATTTAAATAATTCATCTGTATTGTAAAAGTCGAAAATATATTGTCCGGGATTAGTTGTTTTGAAACTGTATATGGTGTCCATAATCCAAAGTGCTGCATTGGCAACACCTGATCCATCTGTTTTTATTTCTGCAGGGGCTTCAATTTTATAATGGTTTGTTTTTATTTCTTTGGATTGAAAACCAAGAAATTTAATTTGTACGCTTGTTGTGCTGAACAGTAAATTTACTTTTGAGTCGATGGTTTGTCCTGCTGCAACCGTTTTCGGCGTTTGTGTAACCCCAAATCTTAAATTGCCAATGTAAGTTTTAGAACAGGCACAGGATTGCATTAATAAAGCAAAGAATAAAATGCCTGTCAGTTGAGCAGTTGTACATTTATGCATGTTAGTAGTAATGACTAAGTAGATTGGTTGTTTTTGGAACGTGCAGGCATTATCGCCTCATTCAATTCTTATTTCACCACAACAATACTCAGACTAAGGTAGGAGAAGAGATGTTAAAATTTACGCAAAAGCTGTCTGAACCAGGATTAAAGGATTTTTAAGATTGAAAGATTTGCCTGATGACTGCCACTATCTTTCAATCACATAAATAAAATCTTGGGAGCGCAATAATGAAACATTTTATCCATCTTTTTATTTTTAAAACCCTGTCCTAAAGATTTAAGGACTGCTTCCGGTTTTTCATGTTGGTAAAAAAGTTATTCCTGCTGCACTTTTCATTAGCCGAAAGCTCTAAAATGATTTTTAAGTAACTGTTATAGTTTTTCAGTGAGCAGTTATTAAGAATAGGTTTGCTGCTGCTGAAAATCATTTTTCCCTCTAAGAATTTCCTTTTGTGGCATTAGTTTCTTCTCAACTAAGTAAGATTTGTTTGTTTACATAGAAGGTAGCCCGGCCGCTCATCCATACATATACCTGATTATATTTAACTCCTGTGTAATTGCGCAATTATATTTAAATGAATGCCGTTTACATCAATTATTAAATCATCAAAAATTCAAGTTTATGAAAACAAATAAAGCCACACTGGGCTTTAAACAGTTAAGTGATGCAAACCTTGAACCCAAGGTTGCTTTTATTATCAGTTCTATGACAGGTAATGTCAATTATCCTTCGCCAGTACCAACGCTGGCAGATGTAGAAACAGCCCGCAAGAATTTTAGCGATGCTGTAGTGGCTGCAAAAACAAAAGACACCACCAAGCAGGCTGCTAAAAAAGAAATGCGCAAAGCGCTGGAGGCTGTGTTAACAGACCTGGTGCATTATGTAAACTTTGCCTCCAATGGAGATCGCGTTAAAATAATCAGCTCTGGTATGACGGTAAATGTTGAAAGCAGGGCCCCGGTACAATTGGGCACTGTCGAAAACTTTACAGCTGTATTGGGAGAACATTCGGGTGAAATAATATTGAGTGTAGACCCGGTAGCAGGTGCCAAAACCTATTTGTTTCTTTATGCGCAAGCGCCAGTTGTAAATGATTCATGGATGCATGTAATGAAAAGCAGCCCGGAAGCAAAAATTGAAAATTTGGAGCCAATGAAACAATATTGTTTGCGTATTGGTGTAGCAGGCTCAAAAGACCAGACGGTGTACACCAGCATTATTACTAAAGCTGTAGTGTAAGTTTAATCGTGAGTCGGGAGTCGGTAGTGGTGAATGGTGAGTGGTGAGTGGGGGCTGATAGTTGGAAGGCTCTTCACGATTGTTGGCTTACGGCTCACGATTTTTTTTAGAAATATATTTTAATTAGCATTTTTTATACAATAAATCTAATGAAGCAGCATTTGATGGTTGTTTAAATTTACTGGTGACACCCTTTGCTTCAATCAACCAATCGCATGCGGAAAGTATTTTTTGTTGTATTAATATTGAAAGCGGGTATTGTTACTGCGCAATCAGCCGAAGACAAAGCATTTGAGCACTCTAAAGGCACCTGGAAATTTCCTATTGATAAAATTACTGGTATTGATACAGTTCCGGATGTAATTAGATTCTTTTCTGACCCAAGTTTCTCTATAATAATCAAAACTGATACAGCGACAAATGTTTACTCTCTTCAGCCCGGTATTGTAAGAATGGTTACTATGATTGGGGATGTGAATGCAGTTATTGTAAGTCAAGGAACTTATTTTTTGGCATATTCCAATTTGGAAAATGTTGCTGTAAAAAAAGGGGATACTATTGCTGAAGGACAAGTGATAGGAAAGCTTGCTATGGAAGAAGAGGGGCGCTACGAACTGGAATTCGGTTTAAGCCATGGCGATAAAACAGATAAGAAGGCACAACTATGGTTTTGCAAAGATTTTCGGGATCTTTTAAAGCTAAAAAATATAAAAGCTTACAGGGCCAGATGAGGCAAACAAACTTTCTATGAAGCAGCGTATAATATATCTTTCTCTATTCTTTTTGAAGCACCAAAATCAATAAAGCCGCCTTTGATTCCAATTCCGCTTTGTACACTCACTGCAATGAAATTGTCATCGGCGGTTATAAAAATTGCATAAGAAGATTGCCACCAGGAGCTCTTATAAATAAACCTGATAAGAGAACCACTAGCCTCAATTTTTTCCCCTGCATAGGTTTGGGCAATCGCTTCTATGGTTGAAATGTTTTGTTGCTTGGTAAATTGATTTTTAAGTGTAGAAGGTTTGAATTTTTTTCTTAGCACAAAAATACCGCATAGTCCAAAAAGTATAAGGATGGCTGAAACCACCCAGACTTGATGTTTGCCAGCTAATTTGTAGTGAAGCTGAAAATAATGAAGAATTGCGCCAGCTATAACAAAAGCGATACTAATAAAATACGACCAGTATATATCAAATCGATACCTGCGCCGGATGAATTCTTCAAATTCAATTTGATGCATGCTGAATTTATGGGAGTATAGACATTGAAAAGGTAAACATCAATAATTCTTCCATCTAATCTACAACTTCGTAAACTCCACGCGGCGGTTTAATGCTTTTGCTTCTGTGGTGTTTTTAGCATCTATTGGCTTGGAAGATCCATATCCTTTTGTTTCCAGCCTTGTTGCGGCAATGCCCATTGCTATCAATTGTGATTTTACAGCTTCAGCTCTTTTTTGAGAAAGAGTTGTATTATGATCCGGCGTACCATCACTGTCCGTATGCCCGCCAATTTCAAAACGTTCACTGCCATGCTCGGAAAGATATTGATAGATCTGTTTTAATACGGTAATGCTTTCGGGTTTTAAATCGTATTTGTCAACATCAAACTTAATAGCATGCGTAATAAATTTGCCATTGGTTAAAGACAGCTTTGTTGGAAACACAGTAGCCACCCTAAAGTTTTTAAAAAGGATTTTCATTTCCTGCGACATATTGCCTGTTACCAATATGCTTTCCGGCTGCAATTGACAATCTGCAATGTCTATCATGGGGTATTGATCAAGATATACTTTCAAATGCTTGCGGTATTGCGCAATAGAAATATGCACCCAACGGTTGTAAAATTTATTTTCCCCAAAATATGCTTCCGGGTTATCCTTGCTGGCCGCTCCGCTATTGGGATACGAAA
The DNA here is from genome assembly GCA_047602295.1 of Chitinophagaceae bacterium. Lineage (GTDB taxonomy): Bacteria > Bacteroidota > Bacteroidia > Chitinophagales > Chitinophagaceae > JACMLD01. The sequence goes on from JASGHP010000001.1 coordinate 3,264,723, forward strand.
CGGTCATGTCGTGTTTATTGGGTGTGATGATGCTTTCGGTTTCGCCTTTTTGCAAATGTATTTCAATGCCGGGATTGCCATCGTAACCCTGATCCAGCCAGGTATCATATTCTATTGAAAAACTATCAGGCAAAGCTTTGTTTACAAAAAGTATGGGCTTCAGTTTGGTGTAATATGCATTGATGGAAATACTTTTTTGGTTGTCGAAATCAATAATGGATGCAGCGCCGCCACTGATTAGCCAGTGGGTATTCTGTTTATCGGTTAGCGGGGTGGTTAGCTTGTCTTCAAACAGAACTTTTTCGCCCGCCACAAAATCGAAGTTTTGATAAGACTTGTCAATAGTTTGCGCGGCTAAGCAAATGGATGAAAACAGGAGGATGGCTAGTAGTAATTGTTTCATAAAATTGTTTTAGGGTTTAATGGGTGCTTAGACTAAGGTAGGAAAAATCGTGAGGCGACAAACGGCAGTTGACAGGTGCTTGCTAATTATCAGCCACAAACTCATAATTGTTGTTTGTCCAGTCACGTTTTTCCATGCGAAGCAAAAGGGCTAGCAGCTAGTAGCTAAAAGCTCGCAGCTTGTATCATTTAACACTAACGCAATACTATTTTCAACTGATTATCGTTTAAAGGGTGCAATTTGCATCAGCATTACATTATCCTTATGTCCACATTTATTATCCGTATACAACAAGATACCCTTACCAATGGTAATGATTTCAGTTTGCTACAGGCCATGAAAAACGAGAATTTCGCTCCTTTGTCTGGCAATGAAACTGCTGCTGAAAAGTCATTTATTTATTACGGCAATATGGAGGCAACGGAGATTAATGATGCCGTTAACCGTGCCAGCACAATAGCCGGGCAATCTTTCTATTTTACTGTTTCCAAAGATCAATTGTCTGAAAGGCAATACCACCTCACCCCGGCCCTCTCCTGAAGGAGAGGGAGCCGCTCCGTAAGATTCGCTATTGATATCTACATTGCTTAAGTGCAACACGAACTTATTATCGCAATAAGTACAAATAAAATAATCAAAGATAAACAGAGGCACCCTTCTCCTTTGGAGAAGGGATGGGGATGAGCACATTCACCTCACCCCGGCCCTCTCCTGAAGGAGAGGGAGCCGCTCCGTAAGATTCGCTATTGATATCTACATTGCTTAAGTGCAACACGAACTTATTATCGCAATAAGTACAAATAAAATAATCAAAGATAAACAGAGGCACCCTTCTCCTTTGGAGAAGGGAAGGGGATGAGCACATTCACCTCACCCCAACCCTCTCCTGAAGGAGAGGGAGCCCCTCCGTAAGACTCCTTATTGATATCTACATTGCTTAAGTTCAACACGAACTTATTATCGCAATAAGCACAAATAAAATAATCAAAGATAAACAGAGGCACCCTTCTTCCTTTAGGAGAAGGGAAGGGGATGAGGCCGATCACATGCACAGAGGCACCCTTCTCCTTTGGAGAAGGGATGGGGATGATGCCGATGCCGATGAGGTAAAATATATTAGTCATTCCCCGTTTGCTGCTATATATTTGATTACACTGCTTACCTTCCTTATCCCTGTTATCCCCAAACAAACATGTACAAGTTGATACTGTACATTAATGGCGTACCTATTGTTTTCAAACCCTCATTTAACTTCAGCAACCGGGTGTGATACCACGTTGATGAATTACCGGTGTGATGTAATGATGCCAGTTTTATATGAGCCACAATAAAAGCCAATGCAAAAGAAAAAAAGCCTGCCATCTCCGCTTACTATTTTAATGATTGCAATTGTATTGGCTGCAGCAGGTACATGGCTGCTTCCTGCGGGTCAGTACAGCAAACTTTCGGCTACAGATAATCGTTCTTTCACGGTTGTTTCTTCCAACAGTACCATACAGTTGCCTTTTACGCAGCATACGCTTGACAGTCTTTCTATAAAAATTTCCATCAGTAAATTTGCTAATGGAGATATACGCAAGCCAGTCTCAATACCTGGCACTTATCAGGCGGTAAAGAAAAATCCACAGGGATTTATAAAAATAATACAGGCACCGGTAAAAGGCATTATGGATGCGATAGATATCATCCTGTTTATTCTTTTTATTGGCGGGTTTATGTATGTCTTTAATGAAACCGGAGCCATTGCAAGAGGCATAGAATATCTTTCTCATAGCATGAAGGGCAGGGAGCCATTGCTGATAGTAATACTGATTTTTATTTTCGCTTTCCTGCGGGCATCTTATGGCATGGAAGAAGAAGCGCTGGTGTTTATTCCTATTCTTATTCCGTTGTTTTTATCTGCCGGTTATGATCTGATAGTGCCGGTAGCTGTTGTATTTGGTGGAACCACTGTTGGCGGCATTGCTGCATTTTCAAATCCATTCTCTGTTATTATAGCTTCCAATGCAGCTGGTATCAACTGGATGGATGGCTTGTATGAAAGGCTGATCCTCTTTGTGCTTTGTACAGGTTTGTATGCATGGTATATTGTTCGTTATGCAAAAAAAGTGAAAAAAGATCCTACATCTTCAATTGTTTACAAAACAGATGGTGATGTAAAACCATTGTACGATGCCACTGTGCAACAATTTACTGAATCACCAAAGCTGGATATTAAAACAAAGCTGTTGTTGTTTATTTATATCGGCACATTTGTTACCATGATATTGGGGATTGTTTTCCTGGGCTGGTGGACGCTTGAAATGTCTGCACTGTTCTTTGGTGTATCTATATTAGTTGCCTTTATTACAAAAATGGGAGAGAAGAAATTTGTTGAGATGTTTATTAAAGGAACAGAAAGCATGCTGTCAGTAGCATTTATTGTAGGCATTGCAAGGGGCGTAACCATTGTATTGAATGATGGCTATATAAGCGATTCCATTTTGTTTTATGCGTCAGGTATTGTAAAACATTTTCCACCGGCAGTCTTTATCTTAATGTTGTTAGTGTTTTATTTGTTCTTTTCATTGTTCATCAGTTCTACATCTGGCATGGCTGCACTTACAATGCCGGTAATAGGTGCGCTGGCAATCATTATAAACATACCCGGAAGGGAAGTAGTTAACACATATTTGTATGGGATGAACATCATGTTTTTTTTATCGCCTACCAGTCTTGTATTGCCCTCGCTTGCATTGGTAAATGTTAGCTATAAAGCATGGATGCGGTTTATAATTCCGGTGCTGGTAATGCTGCTGGCAATTTGTGCGGTGTTTTTGGTGATAGGCATTAAAATGTAAAGCACATGGGTAGGGCGCAGACGTGGAAAAGAAAAGAGTACCCGCATCAAAGAAACGGGAAAACTTAGTTAACTTCCAAGCTAGGGCACAATCTTGCAATCAGTATTGATGCTGAAGGTTATTGTGATTGAATTGAACAAAAGTAAATACAATGAAGAAAAGATTAATCATACTTTCTTTTATAAGCACATTTTACGTACAATGGAGCAATGCGCAATCTTATCAAAAAATACATACTAAAGCCATTGTGGTAGATACCCACAATGATATACTGATGAAAGCTGTAGACGTAGGCGCTGTAATGGATCAGGATCTTACGGGCAAAGGACATACAGACCTGGCAAGATGGAAAAAAGGCGGATTGGATGTGCAGGTATTTTCTGTGTATTGCGATGGAGATGCAAAAGAACCATTTAAATACGCTAATAGAGAAATGGATACGCTCGATGCAGTAGTGGCACGCAATCCCGATAAAATTGCAAAAGCATATAGCTATGAGGAGTTGCTGAAAGTGGTAAAGCAACATAAAATAGCTGCCATGTTTGGTGTGGAAGGCGGCCACATGATTGAAAACGATCTTACTAAACTGGATGCATTGTATAAACGTGGCGCCAGGTATCTTACGCTTACGCACAATATTGCGCCAGACTGGGCCACCAGTGCGGCAGATGAAACCAGCGGGAAAGTTTTAGCGCATAAAGGATTAACAGAGTTTGGCAGGCAGGTAGTAAAGCACATGAATGAGTTGGGTATGCTGGTAGATGTAAGTCACGCAGGTGATCAAACATTTTGGGATGTTATCAGCATTACTACAAAACCCATCATTGCATCGCATAGTTCGGTTTATAGTCTTACGCCTCACAGAAGAAATTTAAAAGACGAGCAGATAAAAGCCATTGCCAAAAACGGCGGTGTAATACAGGTGAATTTTAATCCGGGATTTATTGATAGCATGTTTAATAAGAAAGAAACGATTTTTTTTCAAAACCACGCTGCCGAAAACGATTCCTTAAAAAAAGCAGGTATGGCAGAATATTATGCGATGGATTATCTCTATGCAAAATATGCAGCGGAAGCAAAAGGTTTCAGGCCACCGCTTTCTAAACTTATTGATCATATTGATTACATCGTAAAATTAGTAGGAGCAGATTATGTTGGCTTGGGTTCCGACTTTGATGGCATCAACGTTACACCACTTCAACTGGATGATGTGACTACTTACCCTGAAATAACCAAAGCTTTGGTTGAAAGAGGTTATCGTAAAAAAGACATTACAAAGATATTAGGAGGAAATTTTTTAAGGGTGTTAAAAGCAAACAAAGCAAAATAGGGTTAAACCTATAAGGTTTGCCGGGTGGCAATGCAGTACTGCAAACCTTACAGGTCTATGCTACTTAAATATTATTTTTCCCTTTTACCTGGAACACATTGCCTTCGGCATCTTCGCCATCAAAAACGGTATATCCGTATCCTTCCCATGTTTGGATTTCTTTTACGAATACATTGCTTTGCCGCAACTGTGTATGAAGTTGCTGCAGATATTCAGTGGTTTCAAAAACAAGTTTGCAATTATTGTTTTGCGTACTATTGTTTGTTGCGGAAGCAAAAGCTGCTCCCACTTTATGTAAACCAATAGTTGCAGGGCCTGCATTTAATAAAACCCATTCTCCTTTTATTTCCTCGGCTATGTTGAATGAGAAATGCTTTACGTAAAACTGTTTTAGCAAGTCTACATCGTGTACAAATAAAATGATGCTGGTTAAACTAAGCTGCATATTTATTCAAACTAATTAAAAGACAATTTATATTCAACCGGTGTCTGGTTTGTTTTCTGTTTAAACAATTTGTTGAAAGATTGCGGATGTTCGAAACCCAGTTGATAAGCTATTTCTGCTACAGATAAATCTGTTGTGCTCAGGTATTCCTTTGCTTTTTCTATCAGTTTTTCATGAATATGCTGCTGTGCATTTTGCCCTGTAAGCGAACGCAGCATATCACTTAAATAGCGTGGCGAAAGGTTTAACTGGCCAGCGAGATTTTCTACTGTTGGCAATCCATTTTGCAGGCCTTCTTCTTTACCAAAATAGTTATTCAGCATTTCTTCCATTCTTGCCAGCAGATCATTATTGACTGTTTTTCGGGTTATGAACTGGCGTTTGTAAAACCGGTTGCTGTAGTTCAGTAATACTTCTATATAAGAAATGATTAAGTCCTGGCTAAAATCATCAATATTAGTATTCAATTCCTCACTGATATTGTCCATTACTTTTAGTATCGTGCTTTTTTCTTTATCAGACAAATGCAATGCTTCATTGGTAGAATAAGAAAAGAATCCAAAGTTTTTAATTGTTTTACCCAGTGTATAATTTTTCAAAAAATCCGGGTGAAACAAAAGCGAAAGACCATAGTATTCTGTATCATCTGTAATATGAATCAATTGCTGCGGGGCGGTAAAAACCATTCCTCCTTCTTCAAAGTCGTAATAACCTTGCCCGTAACCAACTCTTCCATTCATCGTTTTTTTGTAAGAGATTTTATAGAAATCAAATACAAATGACGAAGGCATGTTTTCTATTGCCACAGATATCTGTGTATTGTCTACTACAGTTACCAATGGATGCAACGGCTTGGGTAAGCCCAGCATGCGGTGCAGTTGCGATAATGATTCTATTTTTAACGGAGCGTTCATTGTATCTCGATTGCTAAATTAATCATTGTAAATGGAAACTGGCTTTGTGGTTATAGTTATACTAATTTCCAAAAACCATTTTTCCCAATTCATGATGAAAAGCCTGTTGATCTGCTTGTTCACGCATAGCGTATAAAGACTGAGCATCTTTTCCTGCCACATAGCGCAATTGATCTTTGCCGTCAGTGGCTGCTTCAAAAACTACGGCTGCAATTTCTTCTGCGGTAGAAAAATTATCGCCATTAAAAAGTTCAAACATTTTTTGCAATGATTCGTCATAAGGAGGCAGCGATGCACTTTCTATTGAGCGACCAATAAAATCTGTAGTTATTCCGCCGGGGGCTACTGTCTTAATGCCAATATTAAACAAGCTTAGTTCGTAAGCCATGCTTTCTGTCCAGCCTTCCAGTGCAAATTTTGTGGCGTGATAAATAGAACCAAATGGAAAAGAAAACAAACCGCCCATAGAAGTTGTGGTAATAAATAAGCCTTTCTTTTTCTCTCTGAAGTATGGGATGAATTCTTTTGTTACCCTTAGTACACCCATTAGATTGGTATTGATTTGCCTGCTTATTTGTTCATCAGTTGCAGCTTCCATTGGGCCTACCAAACCGTAACCGGCATTGTTGAATACAACATCAATTTCTCCCATACTAATTGCCTGCTGGCAGGTTTGTGTTACCTGTGCTGCATTGGTTACATCAAGAGGCAACAGTGTTACATTTTTCAATGCAGATAAAGATGTGTCTTTTTCTGGTTGACGCATCGTAGCAATTACTTTCCAGCCTTTTTCATGAAATAATTGTGCAGTTGCTTTACCTAAACCGGTAGATGCTCCTGTAATAAATATTGTTTTCATTTTTTGTTTTTTTATTTTCAGACACAAAGCTAAAATGAGATAAAAATCTGCATGTTGCCATAATGCAGATTCTTGTATCCAAAATGACGGAACCAGGAAAAGGGATTGAAATTATTTGTTCACCTTGTAATAGCGGACGATTGTGATACCAGCAGTGGTTTTCATAGCGTCATCGTTGCGTCGCAATCCGTTCATCTGTAGTATCAATGGCAGCAGTGGCTTCATTCAAAATCGTAGCTATTTATTTTACAGCTAGCTCTAATATTTCCTTTCGGTTGAAAAATCAATAAATTGTCTCACATTTACGTAAGTTAAAATGCGTCTGCTGCTTTATACATTATGATAGAAAGAAAAACAATTGCCTGCCTGTTTGTATTGCTTTCAATATGCTCTGCAGAAATCAATGCGCAACAAAATGATCCCGCCTCAAAGCTTACGCGTAAAAACGGAGTGGCGCAATTGCAGGTTAAAGGAAAGCCTTTTCTTATTTTGGGAGGAGAAACCGGCAACTCTTCTGCTTCGGATATGTCGTACATGCGTCCTTACTGGCAAAAATTCAAAGCCATGCATTTGAATACTATTTTGGCGCCTGTTTATTGGGAATTAATGGAGCCGGAAGAAGGCCGGTTTGATTTTTCACTGGTAGATAGTTTGCTGAACAATGCCCATGTGTATAATTTAAAACTGGTACTCTTGTGGTTTGGTACCTGGAAAAATAGCATGAGTTGCTATGTGCCATTGTGGATGAAAAAAAATCCGCAGCGGTTTGAACGCACATTAGATAAGAATGGTAATACCCAGGAAATTATTTCCTGTTTTAGCAAACCTGCGCTGGAAGCAGATAAAAAAGCATTTGCAGCATTAATGAAATACCTGCGTGAGAAAGATACAGAGCGTTGTGTTATAATGGTGCAGGTGGAAAATGAAATAGGCATGTTGCCAACTGCCAGGGAGATATCAAAAACAGCCAATAGTTTTTTCAACAGCAACGTTCCGTCTGATTTGGTTGCTTATTTGAAAAAGCATAAAGATTCTCTTGAAGCGCCTTTGTATGAAAGATGGAAGCAATCTGGTTTTACAGAAAAAGGGAATTGGGAAAAACTATTTGGCGAAGGGCTTGCTACTGATGAAATTTTCCAGGCATGGTATTATGCACAATACGCCAATGCGGTTGCTGCCGCAGGCAAAGCTGTGTACAATGTTCCGATGTATGTAAATGCGGCACTTAACAGGCCCAATGCAAAACCGGGTGATTATCCAAGTGCGGGGCCGCTTCCGCATGTAATGGATATCTGGCGTGCCGCTGCGCCATCAATTGATATTTTCTCTCCGGACTTTTATAATCCCGATACAAAATACTGGTGCGATTTATATGCTAAAAAGAATAACCCGCTTTTTATACCAGAGATGCGCCTGGAAGCATCATGCGCTGCAAAAGTTTTTTTTTTAATTGGTCATTATAAAGCCATTGGTTTTTCTCCATTTTCTATTGAGGACGCAAAAGGCGATGCTGAATCGGCATTGACAAAAAGCTATGATGTATTAACGCAATTAAGACCATATATGCAGGACAGCAATTACATAAGTATGGATGCTGTATTGCTTGATAAGCAGAGTGGGGCAACGACGCTGACAATGGGCGATTATTATTTTCGGGTATCTCATGATAATACATTGGGATGGACGGCTGCTGCAAAAGATTCAGCTTGGCAATCGACTGGCGCTATTATTATTCAAACGGGCAAAGATGATTTTTTGGTGGCTGGTACCGGTGTGGTTATTAACTTTAGTAGCGTTGATGCAGGTAAGGTGGCAAACATTGCATGGTCGAATGAATTGAATAACGATAATGGTAAATTGAAAAAGGGGAGAAGAATGAACGGAGATCAGGATCACCAGGGACGTCATATCAGGATACCGGTAGATCAATGGGGCATACAGCAATTTGCATTGTATGAATCGTTGGCAAAAGCGAAAGAATAAAAGATGCAGTAAACCATTAATTTAAAATAGTCTCATTATATATTGCGCTTAATAAAGCAAATGCCATATGAAGAATTTGATTGCAATAATCATCTTGCTGTATAGTGTTGTCAGCGGCAATGCCCAGGATTTTGTTTTACAAAAAAATGAGCCAGGCAGTTTTCCAATTGTTGCCGAGAATGTTACCAGCGCCATTTATGTAGACAGCACAGATGACAATACTGTTGTAAAAGCGGCTTTCTTATTGCAACAGGATATAGAAATGGTAACCGGAAAAAAAATACCAGTTTTACATAGTTTATCGCCAATAGTAAAAAACAGTATTGTTGTTGGAACAGCTGGTAAATCTTCATTCATACAATTGCTTGCAAAGGCAAATAAAATTAACCTTGCAAATATTGAAGGAAGATGGGAAGCTTATCAATTGCAGGCTGTTGGCAATCCATTTAACAACAGTGGCAATGCATTGGTAATTGCTGGCAGCGACAGGCGTGCTGTTGCATATGGTGTATTTGAATTGTCTAAGCAGGCGGGTGTGTCGCCCTGGTATTGGTGGGCAGATGTGCCAGTAAAAAAGAAAAAAGCTTTGTACATAAAATTGCCTGCAGTTCTTAAGGATGAACCAAAAGTAAAATACCGTGGTATTTTCATAAATGATGAAGCCCCGGCGCTTAGCACTTGGAGTCTTGAAAAATTCGGTGGGTTTAATAGTAAGTTTTATGCAAAAGTTTTTGAACTTATTCTTCGTTTAAAAGGCAATTATATATGGCCGGCAATGTGGGGCAATGCATTTTATGACGATGACACAGCCAATATAAAAACAGCTGATGAGTATGGTATCGTTATTGGCACTTCGCATCATGAGCCATTGATGCGTGCGCATGATGAATGGAAGCGGTATGGAAAAGGCAAATGGAATTACGATAGTAATGAGGTGCGTTTAAAAGAATTCTGGAGAAAGGGAATGAAGCGGGCAACCAATGAAAAAATTGTAAGCATTGGTATGCGTGGAGATGGTGACGAACCTATGAGCCGGGAAACAGCAACTGCATTGCTGGAACGCATAGTAGCTGATCAAAGACAGATTATAACTTCAGTAACCGGCAAACCCGCAGAAGAAACACCGCAGCTATGGGCTTTATATAAAGAGGTGCAGGATTATTATGATAAAGGAATGCGTGTGCCCGATGATGTTACATTGCTTTTATGCGATGATAATTGGGGGAATATCCGGCGATTGCCTTCGCTAGATGATAAGCCGAGAAAAGGCGGCTATGGTATTTATTATCATTTTGATTATGTAGGTGGCCCACGAAACTATAAATGGCTGAACACAAATCCGCTTCCACGTATATGGGAGCAAATGCACCTGGCCTATGCGCACAATGTAAAAGATATTTGGATTGTGAATGTGGGTGATATAAAACCCATGGAATTTCCCATCTCATTTTTTTTAGATTATGCCTGGAACCCGGATAAGATTGATGCAGCAAATATTCAACGCTACACACAACAATGGGCTGCAGCACAATTTGGGTCATTGCATGCAAATGAAATAGCTGCAATGCTTGCATTGTATGCTAAATATAACAGCAGGCGCAAACCAGAGTTGCTGAATGAAAATACCTTCAGCCTGGAGAATTATGGTGAACTGGAACGTATTACTGCTGATTGGCAGCAATTGAATGCAAAGGCAGAGAAAATAAATAAATTGCTTCCTGCTGAATACCTCGATGCGTATTTTCAATTGATTCTTCATCCAATAAAAGCATGCAGTAATTTACAAAGCTTGTACACAGCAGTTGCATACAATCATTGGTATGCCGCAAAAAATAATTCCAAAGCAAATGCTGAAGCAGAAAAGGCAAAGGCTTTTTACGTAAATGATTCATTGATTAGTTTACAATATCATACCATAGCCAATGGCAAATGGAACCATATGATGAGTCAAACCCATATTGGCTATACTTATTGGCAACAACCCAATGTGCAAAAGATGCCGGAATTGCAGTATGTAAATACTGATGCGAAGGCTGTTGAGAAATCATCTGTTTCATCTATACCTTTAAAAGTTGCAAAGCCAGGAGCGGGGCATGCCCTCAATGCTTTTTTTGAAAAGGACGGGTATGTAAGCATCCAGGCAGATCATTATAGCAAAGCTGTTAACACAAAAAATATTCAATGGAAAGTACTGCCGGATTTAGGGCGTACAGGATCGGCCATCACTGTATCGCCTGTTACTGCTGCAACACAAAATCCTGGTGCAAATACCCCGCAGCTTCAGTATGAGTTTTATACCTATGAAAATGCCCCTGTAAAGTTATATGTATACTTTTCTCCTACGCTTAATATAAACAATGATGCTGGTTTGCAATACGCTGTATCAATTGATGATGAAGTGCCGCAAATCATTTCTATAAATAAAGAAGATGATCAACCCAAAATATGGGGCAAATGGGTGGCTGATAATATAATTGTAAAAGCAACTGATCATGCTATTAACAAAGCAGGTAAACATATTTTACGATATTGGATGGTGAGCCCGGCTGTGGTTTTACAACAACTGGTATTGGATATGGGTGGATTGAAAGAAAGCTATCTTGGTCCACCAGAGACAAAATGAATTTTTAAATGGATTCTGCTTAGTGATAAAAGGAATTTATAAAAGAATTGCACACGCACACACACACACATTGAAACCAAAATAACATCACACAAAATGACAATCATGCCAATTAATTTATTTCAAAAAGGAGCACTCGCTTGTATGCTTTGCGTGGCTGCTGCAACAGCCTGCAACAATGCTCCTGCTGATAAAACAGCGGAAAAAACAAGTACAGCAGATACTGCAACTGCAGTCAAAAAGAAAGAATATCTTTCTCAGCCACTGGTAACAAATATTTATACAGCCGATCCGTCGGCTCATTTGTTCAATGGCAAAATCTACATTTATCCTTCACACGATACGGCTACCGGAACACCTGAGAATGATAATGGCGATCATTTCAATATGATGGATTATCATATCCTTTCTATGGATTCTGTTGGAGGGCCGGTAACAGATAATGGCGTGGCATTGCACATCAAAGATATTCCATGGGCGGGAAGACAGTTGTGGGCACCCGATGCAGCATTTTCTAACGGTATGTATTATCTGTATTTTCCGGTAAAAGATAAAAAAGACATTTTTCACATAGGCGTGGCTGTTAGTAAACAACCTGCTGGCCCATTTGCAGCAGAAAAAGAACCAATAAAAGGAAGTTATAGTATTGATCCCTGCGTTTTTAAAGACGATGATGGCAAGTATTACATGTATTTCGGCGGTATCTGGGGTGGCCAGTTGCAAAGATGGAACAACAATAAATATGATAGCGCAGCAAAACTAAAACAACCCGCAGAACAGGCTATATTACCCAGGGTTGCAAGGTTAAGTGCAGATATGAAAGCATTTGCGGAGCCAGTTAAAGAAATAAAGATTGTAGATAAAGATGGCAAGCTGTTTACGGAAAAAGATAATGATAAACGTTTCTTTGAAGCTTCTTGGATGCACAAATACAAGGGCAAATATTATTTTACTTATTCAACTGGCGATACCCATTTTATTAATTATGCTACAGGTGACAATCCATATGGTCCGTTTACTTACCAGGGTGTGATACTTAACCCGGTTGAGGGTTGGACAAATCATCAGTCTATAATAGAAGTAAAGGGGAAGTGGTATATATTCTATCACGATGTACAGCTTTCTGGCAAGACACATTTGAGAAACGTAAAAGTAGCAGAGCTTCATTATAATGATGATGGAAGCATTGTTCCGATAACAGCTTACCATTAATGAAAACTTTTGCGGGATGTTCAAAAAAAATAATTTAGCTTTTTTGTTTCGTTGGAGAAAGCGGGAATAGCATAAGCGTAAAAGCATTTTGACTGTTGACGAAATAAAAGCCAGTGTCATCACTGCCTGTAATTGTTTTTTTACATTGGTATGAAAAGCTGGTATAAGCGTATCTGCAGTTTTTCAATGCAATAACGCTGAGCCAGCTTTTTTTTAATTATTTGCTGTTGCTATTGTGCGTGTAAATATCTTCCTGCCCATTGCAGAAAGCTTGGCCAGTTTGGTCCTGTAGTATGCCCACCGCTGTGTTGCCGGAAAGCTATATCCCCATCTACAAGACTTGTTTCCATTGCGGGCATCTCCGTTGCGCCAAGATCTTTTTGCCCAAGCAGGCGATATACCGGTCCTGCATAAACGCCACCAAGAAACATCCCTTTACCATCTACCCAATTGCCTTCTACTTTTGGAGAGCCTACGCTGATGAAGATTGGTCTTGGTGCGCAAAGGGCCAGCAGTTCATGCGCATCTACAGGTAGATCATTTGGCATTAATGGACCGGCGTATTTAATAAAATTACCAGCAAACCAATGGTATTCGCCAGAAGATGCCAGGTTTTCTACCTGTTCACCAAAATTGCGGCGTAATAATTTCGCCCCGCCTGCCCCGGAAGAACCTATAAAGGCAATGGCTAACCGTGGTTCGTATGCCATTGAAACAAGTGTGGCTTTTCCATAGCGGGATAAGCCTTCAATACCTATTTGTTTTGCATCTACTGCTTTGTCTGTTTCAAAATAATCTATACTTCTGCTTACGCCCCATGCCCATGCACGCAAAGCCCCCCAGTCATCTGGTTTTCTTGGCTCGCCTTTGTTGGTTAAACCTATTATACCTGTGCGAAGCCCGGCGCCATTGTCTGCCTGGTAACTGGTAGGTATTAGTATGGCATAGCCCCAGCCTTTTGCCAATACCTGTTCTTGCCAACTGGGTTCATTGCCGGCAGCAGCAGGCATACGGAAGCCTGGTGGAAACCTGAAACCAAATTCTATAATTACAGGCACAGGTCCTTTTGCATTAGCAGGTGTTGTCAATGTAAGATCAATATCAACGTTTATTTGCGGGTAAGATGCGTTGTCTGCATGGCCTCGTAATTTTTTTGTAACTACAGCATAATTGCCAACTGTGTTATTGTTTACGCTGTCAATAATCCATTGCACAGATGGTATGTTTGCAGGCAGCCTGCCGTAAATTTCTTTATCGAATAATTCTACTATTTCCGGCCGGCGTTTGTTCCACCAATCTTTTGCAGTAGCAACTTTTTTCCCATTATTCAATACAAGTGGATCAGGCAGACTTGAGTATGTTGTCGCTTTTGATTCATCACTGTTTGCAGCATTGGGTGCTTGTGGATTGCCAGAAGGACCGGGCCTTGTATTGCTAATGTTTAGCTGATGCAGCATGTTTGCATAATCTGCCTGCGTAAGTTTATTAATGCTATCCATTCGCAGACTATCTGCAGCACTCATTTTAAATTGAGCTATAGAAAAATTGTAAACGAGCAGCAATGGTATAAAAAATATTTTTTTCATTTGGAGCAAGAGTGTTTGTCGTTAGAAAAATAAAATGGGAAGAAGACGGAGGATATTTTTGACAGCAGCAATTTATTGCAAAAAATATAAGCTGCTGTTTTTTTTGTTGCACAAAATTAAATCGAATGCTTGCGCAGCATTGGATTTTGTATAATAATGTAACACTACATTGCCTACTGTTTAAAAATTATTTGTTACATGTGCAGAAATAAGTATTACTTTTAGTTGCTTGAATTTTTTATAACTATTTGCAGCGGCCATCTGCAAACCCTTAACAATTGCTTATTACGCCAAATGAAAGAAGTTACCTGCCAACAGGATAATGAGTGGCTGCTCAGCATACAAAAAGGTGATGAGCAGGCGCTGGCTTCGCTGATGAGAAAATATTATTCTGATCTTTACAATTATGGCACCCGCTTCACACAAGATGATTCCCTGGTAAAAGATGCTATACAGGAAGTTTTTATCAGCCTTTGGCAAAGAAGGCAAAGTGTTGGTGTTATTCTTTCCCCCAAATTTTATTTGCTTCGGGCTATAAAAAATAAAGTGCTTAAATCCCTTGATAGCGCTTATAGAAAAAACCTCCAGGGTCGTCCGGAAGAGTATGATTTTTTTCATGAGTTTCCTGTAGAAAAAATCATCATTATGCAACAATCTTCAGATGAAAAAGCTGAACGATTGAAAAGGATTATTGCACTGTTGTCTAAAAGAGAAAAAGAAGTTGTCTATCTTAAATACTACCAATACCTGGATAACGGCCAGATAGCTGAATTAATGAACATTGGCCGCCAGTCTGTCTACAATTTACTGCACGATGCCATCCGGAAACTAAAGGAGCTTTGGCACAAGGAATTTATCCATCAATAAGAAAATAAAAAAAAGTTTTAGAAAAACCAGTAGAAAATCCTGGTAGGGGGAACTATTGTACAGAACCGTAGTGCACATGAAGGATTATACTTTGTTTGATATAGCTGATTTTGTTCTGGATGAAGACTTTATACGATGGGTAAACCAGCCGGGTAAAGCAGATATTCTTTTCTGGGAAAACTGGTTGCAGCGCAATCCCAATAAACATTTGATGATTGCCGAAGCCAGGAAGATAGTAGAATCTGTAGGTTACAAGCAAAATGAAATAGCTCCTGTTATTGTAGATAAAGAAATAGCAAGACTGCTGTCTGCCATCAAAGAACCTGCAGAGAACAGTCATACACCTTTGCGTTATCAGACAATCTGGGCCGGATGGAAATATATGGCCGCTGCAATGTTGTTGGTTGGAGCTTTGGCGCTGGCCAGTTTATTTTTCAATCACAGTAAGAAAGCCGATATAAAGTTTGCTTACAAAGATGTTACAGCTTCGCGCAAACTGATAGAAAATGTAAACACTTCAAAGAACACCAGCATTGTGCAATTGCCAGACGGAAGCACGGTGCAATTGGCTTCAGACAGCCGTATCAGTTATGAAAATCATTTCGACAGCATGTCTACAAGAGATGTCTACCTATCTGGCCAGGCATTTTTTACCGTAAAAAAAGATCCCAATCATCCTTTCAGGGTTTTTGCCAACGAGATTGTTGCCAAAGTATTAGGCACCAGTTTTACTGTTCGTGCTTTTGAAAAAGATACGGTGATACAGGTTACAGTAAACACTGGCAAAGTGAGTGTTTACACACAGGATCAGAGTAGCAGTAAAGAGCTCGCTGCACCAGGTAAACTGGGCGGCATAATTGTAACACCTAATCAACGCCTGTTGTACGAGAAAGGCAGCCAGGAATTTCAAAAGGAATTATTAGATAATCCTGTATTGATTGCCAATATACCTGGCAGTAAAAGCATGATTTATGAAGACGCTTCACTTGAAAAAGTATTTGGTGATTTGACTACAGATTTCGGCGTCAACATAGTGTACGACAATGAACTCTTGAAAAAATGTACAGTAACAGCTAACCTTTCCACGGAATCTTTTTATCAGCGACTTGATTTGATATGCCGTGCAATCGGTGCAAAATACGAGGTGATAGATGCGCAGGTGGTGATTGAAGCAAGCGGTTGCCAGTAACTATTTTTTTAATTGCCAATGAAATAAACCATTTATGAACTTAAAACCAGACTAACCCACCAACAAAAAAGCCGGGCTTGCTGCAACAAGACCGGCCTGAAATTGCACCCTGCAGCAATGACATTTTGCAGGGGTTGTTTTGATCACACATGTATTGAATAACCAAACATTGCTAAGCTATGAATAAAAATTCATACTCACGACAGTCAATTAAACTGCTTATGAGACTAGGATTGATGCCAATTTTGCTTGTAACCGCGTTTGCCGGAACACTTTACGCCAACAATATCAGTGGCCAGGAAGTGTTGAAGCGAAAAGTGAGCCTGGAGGCAGACAAAAAAGAATTTAAAACAGTACTGAATGAATTGAGCTCAATGGCAGGAATAAAATTTGTTTACAGCTCTCAGCGAATACCCTGCCAGCAGAAAGTAAGCCTAAAAGCAAAAAACGAAAACCTGGGCAAGGTGCTGGATATGTTGCTTCATCCTTTAGAAATACTCTACCAGGTATCCAACGACCAGATTGTATTAATGCGAGAAGGAAGTGAGAATACTTCTATCCTTCAAATTGTTGCAAAAGATTTATCTGCTGATGTTGCCCCGGAAATGCAATTGTTTAAAACAATAACCGGCAAAATTACCAATGAAAATGGTGAGCCCTTAGCAGGCGTTTCTGTTGTAGTGAAGGGAACTTCAAAAGGTACTACCACCAACGCAGCAGGTGTTTTTTCTATCAATGCAGAGGTTGGCGAAACGCTGGAGTTTTCTTTTATCGGATTTAAAATATCAACACTGAAAGTAGATAACAATACCAATATAACCGTACAGTTGCAATCGAATAACGCACGCCTCGACGAAATAGTGGTAGTGGGTTATGGTACACAAAAAAGAACATTGGTAACTGGCGCTGTTTCCAGTGTTACAGGTAAAACACTCAATGAAGTGCCTGTTATCAGCATCTCCCAGGCATTGCAAGGCCGTGTGCCAGGTGTGCAGGTAACCAGCAATGGTAGCCCGGGTACAGATCCTATTGTGCGCATTCGCGGTATCAGTTCTATTTCTTACGCATCTAATCCGCTTTATGTTGTGGATGGTTTTCCAACAGGAAATCTATCTGCCATCGATACAAAAGATATCGAATCTGTGGATGTGTTAAAAGATGCGTCTGCTGCTGCCATTTATGGTTCACGTGCTACTAATGGTGTAATTATGATTACCACCAAAAAGGGCAGAAGAGATGGGAAAATGCGTGTTACACTCGATTCTTATTTCGGCACACAAAATATTACAAAGCGGTTGTCTTTATTGAATACAGATCAATTCAAACAATATGCAATTGCCTATCGCGGCTCGCAAGTGCCCAGGTTGTTAAATCCATGGGCCAGCACACCAATCTATACGGGAGCTACTCAAACTTATGGACAGACCAACACCAATTGGCAGGATGCTTACTTTAAAAGAGGCGGTATGACTGGACACAATATTGGATTGAGCGGTGGCAGTGATGTTTCCAGGTTTTATGCCTCTGCAGGTTTTTTTGATCAAAAAGGTACTACACCAACAGTTGCGTACAGGCGTTATAATTTCAGAATTAATTCCGATCATATCATCAGCAAGATTTTCAATTTTGGTGAAAACCTTTACGCAGCTTACGGAGACCAGGCTTATGATAACAACGAAACAGGTTCAAGAAGCAACCTTGTGAATGTTATCAGGATGATGCCACACATGCCGGTATATGATCCAACTTCAAATGGAGGTTTCAGGGGCGTTAATTCTACGCTTGATGGTGGCGACCCTACAAACCCAATTGAAGATGCGGTTTTAAAAAATCCAGGTAAGAGAACTACAGCAAAGATTTTAGGCACTGCATACCTGGAAGTGAATTTTGCCAAATGGCTAAAGTTCAGATCTACTTTTGGTGTTGATTATGCTAATGGGTTAGACTATCGGTTCTCACCTATCTTTAACGACAACGGCGCCATTGCCGGTTCAAGTGCCACATTGGCTACCATCACCAATAATCGGAATGTTTCTACGGTATTGTTGTATACAGAACAATTAACGTTTGACAAAACATTTGGTGATCATCACGTAAATGCCATTGCCGTTTATGAACAGCAAAGCCAGAGCAGCCGCCAGGAAAATGCCAGTGGCAACCAGGCTTCCAATGATCTAAAAACATTGAACAATGCCAGCAATATTGCTGCGCAAACACTATATGGTGAAAACACGTTGCTGTCTTATGTTGGTCGTGTAAGCTATGATTACAAAGGAAAGTATTTGCTGAGTGGTGCAGTACGCCGTGACGGCCTTTCTGTTTGGGCGCCCGGAAAAAAATGGGCAACATTCCCTTCGGCTTCTATTGGCTGGAGAGTTGACCAGGAAGATTTCATGAAAAATATAAAGGGAATTTCAGAATTGAAATTAAGAGTTGGCTATGGGCTTACAGGTCTTAACGGAACTGTATTGGGTAACACGCCCTGGTTGGTTAGTGTTGCTGCCAACAGTGCGTACTATCCTTTCAATAATGCAGCTACTGCCGGTGCTTCTTCATCAATACCAGGCTTGGGAAATCTCGATTTGAACTGGGAGAAAACAAAGCAGACAAATGTTGGTGTTGATATTGGTTTGCTGAACAATAAGTTTACAGCTTCTCTTGAATATTACATCCGTAAAACTGACAACCTCATTCTTAATGTTCCTTTGCCTCCTTCTGTTGGGTATACAACACTGAGCGTACCTCAAAATATAGCTGCTATGAAAAATACCGGTTTCGAGGCGCAATTGGGATACAATGACAAAGCAGGAGATTTAAAGTGGAACGTTAGTGCTAATCTTAGCGTTATTACCAATACAGTAGAACAATTAGCAGGTGGCGTTACCAATATAGAAGCAGGTCTTGATGCAGACTATGGAGGATACAATATTACCAATACTGCACCGGGTAATGC
Source organism: Chitinophagaceae bacterium (assembly GCA_047602295.1). GTDB lineage: Bacteria > Bacteroidota > Bacteroidia > Chitinophagales > Chitinophagaceae > JACMLD01. The sequence continues at coordinate 3,283,927 of JASGHP010000001.1, forward strand.
TGTGCAAAGCTTCTATGGATGGAAAACCGAAGGTATTTTTCAAAACGCTGCTGAAGTGTCAAGCCATGCAACACAGGTGGCTGCTACTGCACCGGGCGATATTAAGTTCGTAGATCAAAATAAAGATGGCAAGATTGATAATAGCGACCGTGTGTTTTTAGGAAGCTTTATTCCCAAATTTACCTATGCATTTAATGTGGGGCTCAACTACAAAAATTTTGATCTGGGCATTTTCTTCCAGGGCGTGCAGGGAAATAAAATTTACAATGCCACACGTGTTATTACAGAAGGTATGATACGCTTCTTTAATGCTGGCACACAGGTGCTGGATGCATGGACTCCCACACACACCAACACCAGCATTCCAAGAGCAATTCTATCAGACCCCAATGGCAATGCAAGAACTTCTAACAGGTTTATTGAAGATGGTTCTTACCTGCGCATGAAAAACATCATGCTAGGCTATACCATACCAGGAAATTCTTTGCAATCAATGACTAAGGGTGCGATAAAGAGTTTCAGAATTTATGTATCCGGGCAGAACCTGCTGACATTTACAAAATATACCGGTTATGATCCTGAGGTGGGCAACAGAACGCCAAGCTCTAACTTAACCAACGGTATAGACTTTGCGGTTTATCCACAACCAAAGTCATTTCAAATTGGCCTGCAGGCAACATTTTAAAAACAGCATTTAGTCAGTCTTAAAATAAAGATTATGAAACAACATATTTATAGATTGTTCGCCATATTGCTGCTGGTGTTTGCAAGCATATTGGCCTGCAATAAAAAGTTGAATGTATTGGATACAAACAATCCAACTACTGAAAGCTATTTTAAAACGGCAGCAGAATTGCAAAATGGTGTGAACGGCATCTATTCTGTTATCCGCAGCGGAAACCTGGTTGGTCGCGAATGGTTTTTTACCCATGATATGCGTGGTGGCGAAACCAATTCTGGTGGTGCGCAATTAGAAGCACCAAGAAATGAATTGCTGAAACAACCTTCACCTGCACCTTCCAACTCTGTAATGAGTAGTGTGTGGACTGGTACTTATGAAATGATAAACAGGGCAAACCTTGTATTGCAGAAAGGCCCGGCTGTTACAGATAATACTGCATTAAGGGACAGGCTTATTGGTGAAGCAAAATTTTTAAGGGCATGGGCTTATTTTGAACTGGTAGCACAATGGGGAGATGTACCCATTTACACAGAGCCCGTTTCTACAGCAACCGGCTATAAAGCAAAATCGCCAGCAGCCGATGTATACACACTCATCATTAAAGATCTAACGGAAGCTGTTACTGCATTGCCTGATACTTATGGCGCTGCTGATAATGGCCGTGCTACAAAGGGCGCCGCTAATGCATTGCTGGGAAAAGTGCAAATGCAAAAAGGTGATTACGCCGCAGCGAAGACAGCATTATTAAATGTTTATGGCAAATACAGTTTGGTGTCTAATTATTCCTGGAATTTTGATGGAGATATTCTTGCAGAAGATGGCAATGGAACCGTGCTTACCACGGGCCATGAGTTTAATGCAGAATCAATTTTTGAAGTAGTATTTGTAGACAGGAAGGATAACGGTTTTAATTGGGGCTACACTGGAGAAGGATCCACCAGCCCGTTGGCGACAGTAAGAAGCCAGGAGTATGGTATTACCTGGGGCAATGTCATCCCTTCTGACCAATACCTGAATGAATTTGAAAATAATGATCCACGCTACAAATTATCTGTTTATGAAGAAGGCGATCAGATTCTAACAGCAACATCTACACCTAAAACACTTGTATCTGCAGACATGAATATTGCCACTTCAACCAAAGGTGGCGTAGTTAAAAAAAGGTTCTTCCGTAAATACAATATTTATGAGTATTTGAATTCTGGTTTCCACACATCCGGATTGAATCAACGCGTTATACGCTATGCAGATGTACTCTTGTTACTGGCAGAGTGTGAGGCTGAAGTAGGTACACCTGCTCAGGCCGCTGTTTATATCAACCAGGTAAGATCAAGGCCTGGTGTGGCTATGCCTAACGTTGCACCAGCTACCAAAAACGACGCGTTAAAAGCTGTGATGCACGAAAGAAGGGTAGAGCTTGGCGCAGAAGAATTGGCCAGCTTCGATATATTGCGTTGGAGAAAGAAGGGATATTATCCTTCAATTGTCGCAGATCCGGTGCCCGGACAGGTTGCGAGTTTTCCTTTTCCTGCGAGCGAAACTTCTGCCAACCCGTTATTGAAATAGCAAAGCACATCAATAAAAGTAGAGGCTATGCATATGATGGCCTCTACTTTTTTATTTATTGACTATATCATACGTTGCACAGCCTTTATGGAGATGAATATTGCACAGACAAAAAAAAGATGGTCATTCTCCGCTTTAATGATTCTTTGTGCAAGTTTGTTTTTGCTGGCTGCCTGTCATCAAAAGCAAAATACTTTGTTTACTGCTTTAACCCCGGAACAATCTGGCATTACATTCAGCAACAACATCAACGAAAACGACTCTTCCAATTCATTCATCAACGAGTTTGGTTATATGGGCGGTGGCGTTGGTATTGGAGATTTTAACAACGACGGATTGAAAGATATTTTCTTTACAGGCAACCAGGTTAGTTGCAGGCTTTACATTAATAAAGGAGATAATCACTTTGAAGATATTACTGAGAAAGCGGGCATTTCAACACATGAATGGGCAACAGGTGTAAGCATTGTTGACATTAATAACGATGGTTACGATGATATTTATGTTTGCGTATTTGGAAAAGACCTTCTGCATAGATCTAAAAATCTTTTGTTTATTAATGATCATAACCTGCACTTTCATGAAGCAGCTTCAGAATATGGATTGGCAGATACTGGTTATTCTACACAAGCTGTGTTTTTTGATTACGACCGTGACGGGGATTTGGATATGTACCTGGCCAATTACCTGTTGAACAATAGAAACGCCAACGATTTGTTTCCAAAAGATAAAAGTGGTCATTCGCCGGCAAATGACAAATTGTATCGGAATGATGGTGATAAGAATGGTATTGGCCACCCGGTTTATACCGATGTTAGCCTGGAGGCGGGTATAAAGGAAGACGGTTATGGGCTGGGCCTTGCCGTTAGTGATTTCAACAATGATGGCTGGCCAGATGTGTATGTGGCCAACGATTTTGTTTCTAATGATGAGTTGTGGATCAACAATCGCAACGGCACTTTCAGCAATAAGATTGATGAAGCAATTTGCCATCAGAGCTATTCGGCTATGGGAGCAGATGCTGCAGATATTAATAACGATGCATTGCCTGATATAGTAACACTGGACATGGCGCCCGAGTATAATGAAAGAAAAAAGACATCGGTGTTTTTTATGAATTATGATCGGTACCAGGCTGAACGAAATCTTGGATACCAACCGGAATTTGCCCGCAATATGTTGCAATTAAATACGGGTGTGGGAGATAGCGTTCCCTTGTTTAGCGAGATTGGACAACTGGCTGGTATCTCGGAAACAGATTGGAGCTGGAGTGTATTGTTGGCCGATTTTGATAATGATGGCTGGAAAGATATGCATGTTACCAATGGTATCGGCAGAGATTTTATAAATGGAGATTTTCTTGAGTTTAGCAACAATATGTTTTCCAGCACAGGCAGCGTTGATGAAAAAAGAAAATCAATCCGCGAAAAACTTTCCTCACTGAAACCGGTTAAACTTAATAATTATCTCTTTCTAAATAATAAGGACAATACTTTTAAAGATATATCTGATACAGCAGGCATTGGCGGCCTTTCACTCTCAAATGGAGCGGCCTATGCAGATATCGATAATGATGGCGATTTGGATTTGGTGGTTAATAATATCAATCAACCTGCATTTGTGCTTATCAACAATACAAGAAATAAAGGAAGTGTATCTAACCACTTCCTAAAATTGAAATTGCGTGGCGATAGTCTTAATACAAAAGCTTATGGTGCAAAAGTTACATTGTATACTGGTGGAACAATTCAAATGCAAGAGCAAAACCCGGTGCGTGGTTATTTTTCTTCAGTTGATCCTGATCTTGTATTTGGCCTTGGCAATAACACGATAATTGACTCCTGTTTAGTAATCTGGCCAGATCAAAAAAAGCAATTGATAAAAAATATAAAGGCAGATACTGTATTGGAGCTTTCATGGAAACAGGCAACAACCATAGATGTATCGACTCAGAAACAAACCGCAACGCTTTTCCAGGATTATACAGCAGTTTTGGGATTGTCCTATCTCCATCACGACAATAATGTAAATGATTTTGCTGTTCAGCGTTTGTTACCACAAAAGTATTCTCAAATGGGCCCGTTTATTTGCACGGGAGATGTCAATGCAGATGGGCTCACTGATTTTTTTATTGGTGATGGATTTAATCACTCCGGTATGATAATGATTCAGCAGGCGAACGGATCTTTTAGTAGTCACAGTTTACAGGACAGTATAAAGATGCAGGATGATATGGGAGCAGTTTTTTTTGATGCCGATGCTGATGGAGATTTAGATTTGCTGGTGACCAGTGGAGATGTGCAATATGAAGAAAATTCTCCCTGGTACAAACCTCGCTTATATAAAAATAACGGGCACGGTAATTTTAAAATTGATAGTGCCGCCATTCCTGCCAATGTTACAACAATTGCAGGTTATGTTGCTATAGCTGATTATGACAATGATGGTGATATGGATGTATTTGTCGGCGGCAGAGTTTCTAAAAATTATCCGGCAATTCCCAAAAGTTTTTTATTGCAAAATAATCATGGTGTGTTTAAAGATGTAACGGCTGCCGTATGTCCTGCTTTACAAAACCCGGGTATGGTGGGTGCGGCTGTATGGACAGATTTTGATGGGGATAAACAAACTGATTTAATAATAGCGGGGGAGTGGATGCCACTAAGGTTTTTTAAAAATAATAATGGCCAATTGCTGGAAATGACAAACAGTACAGGTCTTTCAGCCATGGATGGCATGTGGAGAAGTTTGGGGGCAGCAGATCTGGACAACGATGGAGATATGGATATAGTGGCCGGTAATCTTGGAATGAATTGCATTTATAAAGCCAGCCCTTCAACACCCATGGAGCTTTATGCTGCAGATATAGACGGCAACGGAAGTATTGACCCGGTATTATTTTATAACATTAAAGCGCAGGATGGTAGTAGAAAATTATCACCGGCTATTAGCCGCAGTTTATTGGCTGAACAGGTACCCGGTATGAAAAAGAGATTTTTGCATTATAGTGACTATGCAAAAGCATCACAGAAAGATATCTTTAAAGGAGTAGCGAAAGATAAAATGCAACATTTTGTTTGCAATGAAACCAGGAGCTGCTGGTTTGAGAATATTGGTGCAGGTAAATTTATTAAGCATTCATTGCCATTGCAGGCGCAGTATGCCCCGGTAAATACAATTATTGCAGAAGATATAGACGGTGATGGGTATAAAGATTTATTATTAGCTGGCAATGAATACCAGGCCGACGTAATTACTGGCAGGTATGATGCTTCGTATGGTTTGTTTTTAAAGGGAAGCAAGGATAAAACATTTGTTCCAATTGCCTCGAAGCAGAGCGGGTTATTGTTACGAGGTGATATAAAAAGCATGGTAACTATACCAGTAGGAAATAGCAAGGAGAAGATTTTGGTAGCTGCAGCCAATAACGACAGTTTGCAGGCTTTTCGGATCAAACCTTAATGCAGAGGTTGAAAAATTTTACTGGACTTACTTAAGCGAACAAACACCTTTTGCCAGTTGTGTGATAACATTGCCTTCAATAAACTTATTGCCATTCCAAAAACGTTGAGCAGTAAGATCACTGTTCAATGTGGTGAACTCCTGGAACTGTATTTGTTTTAAACGGTTTTTATATAATACCGCAAATTTGAGTGCTGCACTTTTAATAAAACGTTTCGCAATAGGATCGTTAAATGAGAGGTAAAAGTGATTGTTGTGATCACAAAAAGAAAGAAGGCTACTAAGGTCCGGGTTGGTAATTCGAGATGATTTTATTTTATTAATCGTTAGCAATAATAGACCAGTTTTGAAATTGTACTCCAGGTTGGCAAATGCAGGCCTGTTATCATTTGGCATGTAAATATTCTTTTCCAGCGTTCTGCCTCTCTCTGCTGTGTCTGCATATCGTGGATACGCAAATTCGTAAAGTGGGCCAGGTGTATTGCCCAAACCTATTTTCATTTGCTGTAAAAGGTCAAAAAACAAAGGGTTAAACCTGTACAGGTCGGGGAAAAAATCTGCGTCAGTTCCTGATGAGGTTAGATTTTCAGTGTTTACAAAGTCTTTTTTTCTTTCGTTTAATACGCGTATGATAGAATCTGTAAGCTGTATGTTTACTATTGCTGCCAGGTAAAGTGTGTCTACCGGGTAACTAAGCGAGTTGCTGATTTTTTTTTGCGTTTCAAGCTCTGATAAAAGATAGTTGTTGGAAGATGTTTGACCTGTAATTGTTTTGCGTTGATTCTTTAATAAGAACAGCTGGCTTTGTATAATGCTGTCAGACTGGTTCATTTGAGCCAGGCATTTCAGCGAATCCAATATTGTTTTTTGTATTTGTTCTGTTAATGAAGCCTCCAGCAATTGTTTTTCGTGTATGCTTTCAAGTGAGTCTGATTTTTTTAGCTGCTGAAGATTGATGGCCTGCAGTTGGTTTATTTTCTGGTTTTGCCATTGTGTAAGTACATTTAAAACAAATGCCACAATTACCATAAACAACAGACACCAACCAGCGATAGTGAGTCTTAAAAATTTTGTTTGCCTTGTTTTTACAAGGATACACATAACAGCTATAAGGCTGGTGAGCGCCAATGTTATGTATAAATACATGTTGGTTAAAGGGTTGGGTTAGGAGTTGTTTGCCTTCAAATATAATATTTAAAAGCCGGTAATGCAATAGGGGGCTGCTTTTGCAGGATTTGATGAAGTATTTTAACCGTTACCATTTTCGCTGGTTCAGCCATGTAACGATGCCGGCTACGGGTAGCACCTTTTCCGGTGCGGCGTATTTTACAGCATGTTCAGGCATAAGGCTAATTGATGCAGTAGCAGGGTCTTGCACGATAGTTGTTCCGCCATTTGCTTTTATAGCGACAAGCCCCTCCGTTCCATCACTATTGGCACCGGATAACAAGATTGCTGTAGCTTTTGAGCCAAAAGCTGTAGCTGCAGATTGAAAGCTAACGTCTATGGATGGACGGCTATAATTGATTTTTTCGGAATAATCAAGCGAGAAGCTGAAGTCCGCTTCAAACAAAAGATGATAGTCGCCAGGTGCTATATAAATATGCTGCGGTAATGGAGCTTCTTTTTCTTCGGCTTCTTTTACATTTAAATGAGTCTTGTCTTTTAATAAGTCAACCAATATCTGTCCATCGTCACCACCTTTTCTATGTACTATTACCACTACACTCGCATCTGCCGGCAAAATAATAGAAGAGAGCAATATCAATATCGCATCAAGACTGCCTGCCGAACCGGCAACGAGCAATACTTTGTTAATCGTATTTTTCATCCCTTTCTCCATATTTTTTCCTTGTCAATTTGCTTATAGCGATTTGCAATGTTGGAAAAACGAAGGGTTTCTTTTGCGCCTAATGCCAAAAAACCAAAAGAATCAAGGCTGTCATCAAAAAGATTAAAAACAATTTCCTGTAAATCTTTATCAAAGTAGATCAAAACATTTCTGCAAATGATTAACTGAAATGCGTTGAACGAAGTATCAGAGACCAGGTTATGCGTGGCAAAAATTATTTTATCTGTTAATGCGGAATCAAACTTAGCAGCGCCATAATTGGCAGTATAATATCGGGAGAGTTCATACTTGCCTCCCGCAGCAATATAGTTGCTGGAATAAGCCTGCATCTGGCTTAAGGAGAAAATTCCTTTTTTGGCTTTTTCAATTACACCTGGATTTATATCTGTTGCATACAACAATGATTTATGATATAGGTTTTCTTCCTGCAAAAGAATGGCCATTGAATAAACTTCTTCGCCTGTGGAGCAGCCAGCATGCCAAATCCTGATTAAAGGATAAGTATTTAATAAAGGAAGAATTTTGTTTCTCAAACAATGAAAAAAAGAAGCATCGCGAAACATCTCGGTTACATTCACTGTAAGTTCTTCAATGAAACGTCTTGCGTAAACTGCGTCGTATTGCACACGCTGTATAAGTGTATCAATGCCGGAAAATTTATCGAGATCTATCAGCCGCATGATCCTACGCCGGACAGATGCCCGGGAATAGCCCATAAAATCATACCCATAGCGTTCAAATAAAACGTTTAGCAAAAGGTTAATCGCTTCTTCGCTGATTGCTTTTATCAAAATATTTTATTTTGCATGAGCATGAATAATTTCCAGCAAGTGGTCTACATTCACTGGTTTTGACACATAATTATTAGCACCTGCTTCTAAACATTTTTCTTTATCCCCTGGCATAGCTTGTGCTGTAACAGCTATTATTGGTATTTGCGCTGTCTCTTCATTTTCGCGGAGAATGGTTATTGCCTGGTAACCATCCATGCCTGGCATCATCATATCCATTAATATAACAGCAATACTGCTCTTTTCAGTTTTTGCAATAGCAATCGCTTCTTCAGCTCCTGCAGCGCATATGCACTCATAGCCTTTCGACTGAAGCGTCAGGCGAAGGGCGAAAATATTGCGCGGGTCATCATCTGCTATTAGAATCCTATTCTTTTTTTCCATCTGTCTAATTCCTTTTATCGTACAACCATACCCGTAATAAAGAAGTCAGTTGATCAACATCTACTGGCTTGGAAATATAATCTGATGCGCCTGCCCGGATGCATTTCTCTCTATCACCCAACATAGCTTTAGCGGTTACAGCCAGTATGGGCAACTTACGGTATTTGGGTTGCTGCCTAATCAGCCGGATAGCTTCATAACCATCTATTCCAGGCATCATGATGTCCATTAGCACCAGGTCTATTTGCGGATTTTCTTCCAGCAGTTGCAATGCTTCTTTTCCATCTATTGCCGATAACACTTTTATTTGATGCAATTCCAATGCCCTGGTAATTGAATAAATATTCCTTACATCGTCGTCTGCAATTAAAACAGTTGCATTTTTAAGTACTTCACTCATTGAACCCATCTGGCTGATGGTTCCCGCAGGCTCCTGCCCATTTTCATTGTTCTCTACATGGTGAAGAAATAAACTCACCTCATCTAAAATACGCTGATATGAATGAGCTGTTTTTATAATGATAGAGTCTGCATATTTTTTTATTCTTGCTTCTTCAGATTTAGACAAATGCCTGCCCGTAAAAATAATAATGGGGAGGTTTTCAAGCCCGGGATTGTTTTTTATTTGCTCCAGCATTTCATAGCCATTCTGATCGGGGATGCCCATATCCAGTATTACACAATTAATATCACTCTCTGTCAAAGCGCTAACACCCTCTTTAATATTACCCCTTATGCCAGCATTAACACGGTTGGTTTCAAGAAACCACGCTAATGCTTTTGCATGTTGCGGATTTTCCTCTACTATCAGCACTTTGCCCGGCTCCCTATTCATGGCCCATTGCAACTTGTTAAACACTTGTAGCATTTCCGTTGCAGCCAGGGGTTTGTGTATAAAATCTATCGCGCCTTTGCGCAGGCTTTCTTTTTTAGCGTCCAGCGAAGACATGATGTGTACCGGTATAGAGCGCAATGTTTTGTCAGACTTTAATTCTTCCAGCACTTCCCAACCATTTTTAATTGGCAAGATAATATCCAACAGTATTGCTACAGGCTTATAACGAAATGCCAGTTCCTTGACCTGGTCTCCGCTCACTGCTATTACTGCTTTATAACCGTTGTTTTTTGTAAATGAAAGTAATGTTTTAGCAAAATTTGTATCGTCTTCTACAATTAATATCACCTTATCATTGGGCTCAATATCATCCCTGTCGTCTGGTATTGCTGCAGGTGTGTGATGGCTGGTGTATGTTTCAGAAGCAACGGGTATCGCCTGGTTGATTGGTGTATTGACAGCATAAATACCGCTCTCAGTTTTATCTGTTGGCAAAACATCCGAAGCAGCTACCGGTAAAGAAACATAGAACTCGCTGCCTTTGCCCACAGTGCTTTCTACATGCAAACTTCCTCCCAATAGTTTTGACAGTTCACGGCTGATGGATAAACCAAGACCTGTGCCACCAAACTTCCTGCGTGTAGAGCCATCGGCCTGTTGAAATGCTTCAAAAATCAATTCCTGTTTTTCTGCGGGTATACCAATGCCGGTGTCTTTTACAAAAAATTCTAGCGTAGCACTGCCTTTACCAGGGCGTATCCCAAAAGTTACTGATCCTTGTTTTGTAAACTTAAACGCATTGGATAAAAGGTTCTTGATGATTTGTTCAAGCCTTTGCTCGTCCGTATCTATAACGGATGGCAGGGTGGAAGGTATATCTACAATGAAATCTATATTTTTTTCCTTGGCAATTGGAGAAAAAAGCTGGCGCATATGCGTAGCAATTCTTTCCAGCGGAACGCTGCTGTATTCCAATTGCATTTTGCCAGATTCAATTTTAGAAAGATCCAGTATTTCATCAATCAATTGCAGCAGCCCAATGCCACTGCTTTGTATTACCTGTGCAGATTCTATTTGTTCGCTTAAAAGATTTTTATGAACGTTTTCTGACAGCAGGCGTGATAATAACAATATAGAATTAAGTGGTGTCCTTAACTCATGGCTCATATTGGCTAAAAACTCCGATTTATATTTGGAGCTTTCGGCCAGCTCTTCTGCTTTTCTTCTTATCTCAACATTTCTTTCGGCTATAGCAAGGTTGCGCTCTTCCAGCAAACGGCTACGTTCTTCCAGTTCCTGGTTCGCCTGTAATAGCTCTTCCTGTTGCACTCTTAGCTCTTCTTCAGAAGCCTGCAGTTTTAAAGTCTGGGCTTCCATCTCCGTGTTGCTGTTTTCCAATTCTGCGTGTTGCGCCTGTAACTCTTCAGCCTGTGCCTGCACTTCTTCCAGCAAAGCCTGGATGCGTTGACGATTCTGCACTGCACCAATAGCAATACCAATACTGCCCGATACGTTTTGCAAATAGTCTGCAGATTGGCTTGCAAAGTTTTTCATTGTGCCCAACTCAATCACAGCTTTTAAAACACCGTCCTGGAAAAATGGAAACAATATAATGGCTGCAGGTTGCCACTTGCCTTGCGCAAAACTGATTTCAGGAACTGTTTCATTGGTATCTAAAAATATTGGCCTGCCGGTTTGTGCGCATTGGCCTACCAACCCTTCACCAAATTTGTACCGCAGGTTTTCTTTGGTTTGAAGCAATGCGTATGTTCCGGACAGTTGCACAAAATCATGCTCGGCTATATACAATGCGCCTACTTGTGCGCCGGTGTATTCTGCAACATAGGCTGTTATATCGTCAGCCAAGGCCTTCATGTCTTTCTCACCCAGTATTTTTTTGTTTAAACCTGCTACACCAGTCTGCATCCACTCATTGTTTGATAATTCCTGGAATGAACTGTCAAGAGACTGCGCCATTTTATTTAATGATCCCGATAACTCGCCCAGGCTATCTTTTTGATCATCTTCTACACGTATTTTATAATCCCCTCCGGATATACGGCCTGCAATATTTTGAATGATGTTGATGCGTTCAGAAATCTCCTTGTCTTTTTTCAGCAAATCATCCTGCAATGCGGCTCGCACTTTATAATCTGCCACAACCCTTTGGTATGACCAGCCAGTGATAAATACGCCAATCAATGATGCAAACAAAATTATAAATGGGATATAAGTGCTGATTGTATTCAGTTTAACAGTGCGTTCATCCAACAACCGCCCTTCTTCAATTTTCATTCTTGTAATCATCTTGCGCACTTGTTCCATTACATCATTACCATTACCCAGCTCTGCATTTGAAGGAAGAAAGCCAGCGCTTCTTCTTTGAATAGCCGATTGAAGCAAACCCAATCTTGTTTGTAATAGCAAACCCAAGGAGTCTGCATTTTCCTGTTGAGACGGGTTATCGCGGGTTAATCGTTTTATTCTGTCTAAACTGTTGGTGGCATTCGTTCCTGCATTGCTATAGGAACGTAAATAAATGGGTTCCCCGGAGAGCAGGTAACCGCGTTGTCCTGTTTCGGCATCTTTTATAATAGACGATTCATTGTCCAATTCCTGCAATACTTCTCTTGTATGTGCTACCCAGCTTGCACTTTCCTGAAGGTTACGTATACTTATATAAGACGCGATGCCACTACCAATAAGCAGTATCAGCGAAATGCCATAACCAATTCTTAAGTTTTTGATAATGCCTGAATTCATGCCGGGTCGTTTGTAGGGTTTTGTTGCAGGGGTAATTCAAAATAAAAAGTGGAACCTTGTCCGGGTATGCTGTCAACGCCATATTTGCCACTATGTCTTTCTATAATTTCAGCACAGATATAAAGGCCAATCCCCATTCCCTGGAATCGATCTGAATATTCTTCTACCCTGAAAAATTTGCTGAAGATTTTTTCCTGTTTGGATGCAGGTATGCCAATACCTTTATCAGTTACAGAAACAATAAGTGAATCTTTGTTTTGCTGTACAGCTATTTTTATGTGCTTATTATCTGGCGAATACTTTATTGCATTAGAAAGATAATTAACCAAAACCTGTTCAATTCTCAATTTGTCTGCAACAACAGAGACGTTTGTATCTCCTTCACAAACGATATCTGCTTCCGGGTTCACTTGTTTCATTAGTTCCACCGAATTATCTACTACCTGCTTTATGTTGAAGTGCTCAAAGTTGAATTGCAGTTTGCCATTTTCAATTTTCGACATATCCAGCAATTCATTCACCAGTATGGTTAGCTTGTTTACCTGGTTGTGTGCAGAGCGTATAAATTTTGCAGTATCTGCTTTATCCAACGTATCATAAAAGCGATCCAGCATTTGCAGGTATCCTTTCAATGAAGTAAGCGGCGTTTTCAATTCGTGGCTGGCAATAGATACAAAAGCATCTTTCTTTGCTTCTGCATCTTTTCTTATCTCAATTTCCTTGCGTAGATCTTCCTGTATTGCCTGCAAGGCTGCTGTCTGATGGTAAAGCCTTTGAAATGTTTTTATTTTCAATAAAAGGATATCTGGGTCAAAAGGCTTGGTGATATAATCAACTGCACCCGATGCATATCCCTTGCTGATGTATTTTATATCCGTATTAACTGCTGAAAGAAAAATGATGGGAATATCCTTTGTTTTATTGTTGCCGCCCAAGGCATTAGCAACTTCAAAGCCATCCATCCCCGGCATTTGCACATCCAGGATGATTAATGAATAGTCGGTCTTTAATGCTTTTTTCAGCGCTTCTTCACCTGAATAAGCCGCATCGGCATCAAATCCGATCATCTCTAACAATTGCAACAGGGAAAAAATATTTTCCCTGGTATCGTCTACAACCAGGATCATGCAATATATTGGGGTTAGTAATTTTAAGAAGTCAGAAAATCAAATATAATTAACCGTTGCTAATAATACTGTTTGATTTTCTGGCATGATCCTGCAAAGCAAATACCAGTATACCAATTGCAGTTAATTTCATCTGCCTAATTTTGCTTTATGAAGAAACGCATACTCATTTTTGACGATGACAGAGATATTCTCACTATAGTTTCATTTATACTTAAATCGGCCGGGTACGAAGTGTTTATTCATGAAAATTGCATAGACATTGTTCAAAAACTACGAGAATTCCATCCAAACCTTGTAATGATGGATAATAAAATCCCCACAGAAGGGGGAATAAAATCCACACAACTTATTAAGGCAACCGAAGATTTAAAACATACACCTGTTATATTTTTTAGCGCAAACAGCGAGGTGAAACGCCTCGCCAACGAGGCTCAGGCAGATTATTTTATTGAAAAACCTTTTGAGGCAGATGACTTGCTGGCAATGGTGTCAAAAGCGCTTGACCATTCATCCGCTTCCATACAAGGATAGTTTTTTATCTTTTAGAGACTGGCATATGTCTAATAACCAGCATTCTTGCGCTTCAGAATTCTGTGCAGCATACACTTTAATTTAACAGAAGTGCTCTTCCCGTTTTGCTTATCTTCGCCGCACTTGAAAGCAATTTGTTTCTTTATATTATCCCTTTGTTTTTTCGGTTACACCAATGCTGCTGCTAAAAAGGCCTGTAGCGTTAAGGCTCAAGTTGCTGCATTCTCTAAAAAAAATGTTGAAAACAGGCAAGTTGCATTCGAACTTATTTCCAATACCAACATTGTTACTCCTCATGTGTCTTCCAGATCATTAGGAGACGGTAAGGCAACCCAAAACCTATTAGGGTTTAAAGTTGCTGCGATTTACTTTCATAATAATTACATCTCCGGGCCTTGTTTATTAAAAGCCTATCTCTCTCAAATTTATCCCACACATACAAGCTGGTAAGCGTTTAAGCAGCCATTTATTTTCTTTTACACTTTTTAAAACGCATATTATGATTCTGGAACCAGGCAATATATTGCTTATTGGGTCTGTGTTGCTGCTTATCAGCATCATTGCTGGTAAAACTACAGGCAGGCTAGGGGTACCCACCTTGTTATTATTTTTATTGATTGGCATACTGGCCGGCTCAGAAGGGCTTGGTGGTATTTATTTCGACAATGCCCTGCTTGCGCAGTTTATAGGAGTGGTGGCCTTAAACTTTATTCTTTTTTCCGGTGGTTTAGATACACATTGGGAAAGTATAAAACCAGTGCTGTGGAGAGGCATATCACTTTCCACATTAGGTGTTTTGCTAACAGCACTGGTGGTAGGAGGGTTTATGCATTTTGTATTTTCATTCACCTGGCCCGAAGGCATGTTGCTTGGTTCCGTTGTAGCTGCTACAGATGCAGCCGCAGTGTTTTCTATTTTGCGCAGCAATGGCATTGGCTTAAAAGGATCGCTTCGCCCCATGTTGGAACTGGAAAGTGGTAGTAATGATCCCATGGCTTATTTTCTTACCATTACGTTTACGGCTATCGTTGCTAGTGGTAAAACAGATTTTAGTTCTTTACTGCCCTTATTTCTTAAAGAATTTATATTGGGCGGCGCCATAGGTGTTGTTATGGGGAAAGGTAGTGTTTGGCTAATCAATCGCATTAAACTGGAAACAGAAGGGTTGTATCCTGTACTAACATTAGGACTTGCTATTTTTACCTATTCGGCTACGCACGAATTAGGCGGCAATGGATTTTTGGCTATTTATCTTTGTGCATTAATAATTGGCAACAGCAACATGTTGCACCGGCGCAGCCTGATTAAATTTTATGATGGACAGGCCTGGCTGATGCAAATAATTTTGTTTCTCACATTAGGGCTGCAGGTTTTCCCCTCCCGCATATGGCCTTTGGCAGGCATGGGCTTGCTTATTAGTGCAGTACTGATTTTTGTAGCAAGACCAATAGGCGTTTTTGCGGCACTTTCTTTTTTCAACGTCAATACGCGAAGCAAGCTATTTATTTCATGGGTTGGCCTGCGTGGCAGTGTGCCAATTGTGTTTGCAACCTATCCGTTGCTGGCAAAAATTCCCAAAGCTGATTTAATATTCAACCTGGTATTTTTTATCTCTGTTACTTCCGTGTTATTGCAGGGTACCACATTGCCACTGATTGCAAAATGGCTGCACGTGGCTATACCGGGAAATATTAAACGAAAATCTGAAGGCGATATGGATGACCCTGGCCGCATAAGATCTATTATGCAGGAGATTGAAATAGCTGCGGGCGGAAATGTAGTTGATAAAACAGTTGTAGAACTGGGCATTCCATCGTCTATTAATATTGTTTCTATAAAAAGAGGAAATGTTTATCTCTTGCCGGTAGGCGCTACACGTTTACAGGCAGGTGACAGGATAAGTTTTTTAGCTACAGACGAACCCGCAATGAAAGCATTTCATAAAATATTGGGATTGCCCGCTTGATAATATGATTTATCGTAACGTGCATGTTTTGTCGCAGTTGTTTCACATTACATAGTTGCTGTTAATGTTTTTACAAAGGGATATATCAGGTTTTAATTGCGCTTTTTTTATGTATTTTTGTTCCTCAACATTGCACTGTCTTTTGAAGAAGCACATCGCCATATTACTTCTTGCTTTTTACACAGTACTTCTTGCTGGCTTCGAGTTAAAAGTGTTTTCTTCCGGTGCCGTTTTGGCTGCACATGCAGATCTTGCCATTCCGTCTGAAAATACAGAAGATACAAGAGAAGATATTTGCCTTTATAATTTTCATGAGAAACAAGTTGCTGCCAGGGTGCGTGCAGATAAGCCATTGCCTGCCGTAACTGATGTTAAACTTTGCAATGAAGCTTTTGAAACTAATAATGAAAAGCCGCTTCATATCCCACATCTGGAAGCTGTAACAACAGCACTTATTCGCCATCTGCATTGTGTTTACCGTATTTAGTGTGCGTCTTTCCTTACGGTAAAATTTATTATTCAATTTTTAATTCAGGTAAAATGAAAATAATCAACTCATTAATGATAGTTGTATTTGCTATGCTTATAAACTATAGCAGCAATGCACAGGCAAGTGATAAAACTAAACGAACAATCGGTCTTAAAACACAAACTTTTGCTGTACATGGTGAATGCGAACTTTGCAAAAAGCGCATAGAGAAAGCCGCGTATTCAGTAGACGGTGTAAAATCTGCACAATGGAATGCGGACAGCAAGGAATTAAAAGTTACTTATAGCGTATTCAAGAAAGATGCTCCTCAATTAGTGCAGCAGAAAATTGCGGCTGCCGGCCACGATGCAGGCGATTATAAAGCAACAGCGCTGGCATATCAACAGTTGTCTTGTTGCTGTATGTATAAAAAATCATCTTCTGTAGATAATTAGCATAGAAATTAAATAATAAGAGCAGCTCTTTACGGGCTGCTTTTTTATACCTGTTCAGGAACAATTGAAGGTTTGTAATCTTTTGTTACTGGTTCTGCATGCATAGGTATGGAAATATCCAATGTAAAACCTTTGCCGGGTGAAGTAGTAATACTTGAACTGCCATTTAAGATACTAAGCCTGCCTCGGATATTGCGCAACCCAATGCCGGTTATTTTTTCTGTCAATGCAGCGCCTTCTCCATCATCTGATATAATCATCTTTAGTACGTTTTCTATTGTATATAATTGAATGGTTACATTACTTGCTTTCGCATATTTTACAATATTGCTGCATTGCTCCTGGGCAATACGGTAAACAGGCAACTTATACTTGTCTTCTAATGAATCTTCATCCACACCCATTGTGTCTATTGAAACTTTTATACCGAGGTTAGTCAGCATGCTGTCTGATAAATTATACAATTGATCTGTAAGGCTGATGGTGTCAAAGTCTGGCACAACCAGTAAATGAGCAATTTTCCTGTTTTCATTAATGGCATTCTGCAGGTTCATAAGACAATCGTTGATGAGCTTTATGTTTTTGCCTTTCTCATTTTTTACTACAGAGAGTAATAGTTTTGTGCCTAATAAAATCTGGTTCACATTGTCGTGCAGCTCAAGACCAATTGCATGGCGTTCTTTCTCCTGGGCTTCCACTGCCGTGGCAGTAATTTTTATTTGTTCTTGCTTATTTTGTTCAATCAACTGCAATTCAAGTTTTCTTTTATCGCTTATGTCAGAGATAGCGCCAATAGCCTTAATGGTTTTTCCCTGTGCATTGCGCACAAAAATTGCATGGTTGCTGATGTATAAAATTTTGCCTTCTATGTTGTAGACGCGGTATTCTTCTTTCCAGATATGCAATTCAGGATCTTTCTGCGCCAGGTGAAAACTTTTCCTAATCCTGGCCCTGTCTTCCAATACCACATGTTCGCCGTCTATGCCTAACTGCCAGTCCAGTATTTTATTAAATTCAAATACTTTTCCTTTTCCTTCATGCACCATGTATTCCCGGGTTTCAAAATTCAGCTCCCAGATAATATCTGAGGAGGCTTCTGTAGCATATTGAAAACGTTCATTGCTTTTTTGCAATTCTGCTTCAATCCATTTGCGTTCAGAAATATCACTGCACATAGACACAAATTGGTACGGATTTCCTTTTTCATCCAGGAATGGAACAATGGTGGTATCTACCCAATACAGTTTATCGTTTTTCGCCTTGCAACAATATTCGCCTGTCCATATTTTACCGGTTTTAATTGTGTCCCATATGTTTTGAACATATGAAGCAGGATGTGCCTTTGCGCTTACCATGTTAAATGGATTGCCAATTAACTCTTCTCTTGTATAACCTGAGGTTTTGCAAAAAATTTCATTTACGTCTGTAATAATGCCTTTGTCGTCTGTAATGGTGAGCAGGTATCCGTTTTCCAGTGCATATTTATAATCTTCCAGTTCTTTTTCTGCTTTTCGTTTGTTCAATGCCGTTTCTATAGCGGCGGGCAACCTGTTCATCCTGTCTTTTAGTATATAATCATCTGCTCCCTGCTTAATAATATTGACTGCAAAATCTTCCGATACGGTGCCTGTTACCATTATAAAAGCAACGCCTGGCTTTGTGTTTCTAACAATGCGCAAAGCCTCACCGGCACTAAAAGTGGGCATTGAATTATCTGACAACACAATGCGTGGTGAAAAATTTTCCAATGCATCTGTAAAAGTTTTTTCATCTACCACTATGCGAAACTCGCAGGATTTATTTTCTTTTAACAAAACCCTTTTTATAAGTTCGGCATCAATTTTATTGTCTTCCAATAACAATATGCGGAGTTGATTTTCCATTTCTTAGGCTGGGGGTTGATTCATTAATAACCAATAAAAACCAAGATTTTTTATGGCGTCTGCAAATCCCTTCACGGGCTTTACTATATAACTGTTTACGCCATAGTAATAGCATTTCTGCATGTCGGGGTTTTCTTTGGAAGAAGTAAGCATTACTACGGGAGTTTTTTTTGTACGGCTGTCCATTTTTATTTTCTGCAACACTTCTATGCCATTTACTTTGGGCATTTGTATATCCAGCAATACTAATCCTGGCGGGTACAATACATTTCTCTTTCCTTCAAACTTGCCGGTTGCAAAAATGAAATCCAGTGCTTCCTCACCATCTTTTACATGGAATATATTAGAGAAGAAGTTGTTCTTTTTCAATTCCCGAATAATTAATTCCGCATCTGCGTGGTTGTCTTCTGCTAATAATAAATCAATTGCGTTCAGATCCATGGTGTGTGGTTTTTTCATTGTTAGTAATATCGTTTTTAAATTGGGAAGAGAAGGGTAGGCTGAAATAGAAACAAGCACCCTGGTTAATGCCCGCTTTTGCCCAAACGCTACCATCATGCTTTGAAACTATTTTTTCTACTATTGCCAGGCCAATGCCGGTTCCTTCAAATTCATCCGTATTATGCAGTCTTTGAAATACCCCAAATAATTTATTGCTGTATTTCTCGTCAAACCCAACTCCGTTGTCTTTTACATAAAAAACAAGGTTGCTATTCTCTCTAAAAGATCCGATTTCTATTTTGGGAGAATTTGCTTTGCCTGAATATTTGATTGCATTTGCTATTAAGTTTATCCATACCTGGCGCATCGTGTTAATGTCTGCATGCATAAGTGGCAAAGGCTGCAATACCCATTCTATTTTTTTATTGTCAACATTGAGTATATCTAACTCTTCAATGATGTCGCTTACCATTGCATTGGCGTCAAAGCTTATTTTTATTAAATCATGCCTGCTCATCCTGGAGAATGACAACAGATCGTCTATCAGATTGCCCATTCTTAAAGTGCTTTCCTTTATTATGGTGGTGATGCGGCGTGCTTCGTCGTCCAGTTTATTGCTGTATTCTTCTTCCAGGATATTTGTAAAACCCATAATGCCCCGCAACGGCGCTCGCAGGTCATGAGAAATTGAATAAGAAAATGCTTCCAGCTCTTCATTCGATTTTTTAAGTTGCATTGTTCTTTGCGCCACTCTTACTTCCAATTCTTCATTTAGTTTCCTGATCTTTTCTTCGTGCGTTTTGCGTTCGGTAATATCGTCTGCCAGCATTACAAAATGTTCTTTGTCTGTACTGTAAATGGAGGTGGAATACCATTTATTCAATTGTGCCACATAAGCCTCAAATTTTTCGGGAATGCCAGTTTCAATTATGCGTTGTATTCGCTCTACGTGAGAATGATCTGCGCCAAACAAACCGGGTGCTACTTCAGAAATCATCTTACCATTTATTTGCTTAAAGCCAGTAATATCTTCATACTTGCTGTTTACAGTGATGTAAAGAAAATCTATCAGCTTACTGTTTTCAAAAAGAGGCTTGCAATACGCAAATCCGTGCAGCATGTTTTCAAACAAGCTTCGATATAGCATTTCACTTTTACGAATCGCTTCTTCATTTTTCTTTCTTTCAGATATATCATCTACCAGGCAAACAAAATAACCTTTCTCGGGACTGTAAAATGATAGCGAGTACCACTTGCCCAAAGGACTGGCAAATGTTTCTGTTCTTACGGGTTGACCGGTTAATGCAACATTGCATATCATTTCAGCATAAGCCGGGTCAGACTCAAGCAGGCCGGGAATTACTTCAGACATATGCCTTCCCATAACATTGCTTAAACCAGTGATTCTTTCGTAAGCATCATTTACGGCCATATAAATGCAATCTTTCAATCGGTGTCCTTCCATCACTATTTTGCAGTAAGCGAAACCATGATGAATATTTTCAAATAAGCTTCTGTATAGCACTTCGCTTTTATGTATTGCTTCTTCAGCACGTTTGCGTTCTGTTATATCTATAAGATTGCTTATAATGCCGCCAACGTTTGGGTCATTTATCATATTGGAAACAACGCCTTCAAGCCATACGTAATGTCCATCTTTATGTTTGGCGCGAATGCTTATGCCGAATGCTTTACCGGGGTTTTCCATTACTTTCTTTGCAAGTTGCCGCATGTGCTCAACGTCATCCGGATGAGAAAACTCTAATGGACTGGAGGGATTGCCTTCAATAAATGAAAAACCCGTAATGCGCTCTGCTGCAGGGCTAATATAAATTGGACGAAATTGCTCATCTAATAAGCAAATAATGCTTTGGTTGTTTTCTACCAGTGCCCTGAATGTATTGGTGGTTTTATAAATTTCTTCCGTTCTTTCTTTTACTTTTTGCTCAAGTGCTTCATTTGACTTTTTTAGTTGTTCTTCAAGCCGCCGGCGATCACTAATGTCTTTTGTTATAAATACAATGCTGTCTATTTCGCCTTTATTATCTCTTACAATATTGCCGGTAACCGCACCATAAAAAGTAGAGCCATCTTTCCTGTAAAATATTCTTTCTGATTGAATGGAGCCTTTTTCAACCACCTTTTCAAATAAAATGGCAGGGTATTCTGGTGTGTCTCTTATAAAACCAATGTCCCTGGCAGTTAATCCTATAGCTTCATCTTTACTATATCCGTAGAGGTCTTCTGCCCCACGGTTCCAGGTTATAATTTTTCTATCCAGTGTGGCTGCGGTAATGGCATCTGTAGATTGTTCTACTATACTTGCCAAACGATTTACTCTTTCTTCCAGTTTTTTCTCGGCGGTAATATTGAAGCTAACGCCGATATAACCAGTGATAATGCCATCAGCATCTTTAATATTGGAAGTGGAAGATCTTACATGAATTTGTTCGCCGGATTTTTTTCTTCTTATCAATTCACCAGACCAGTAACCTTCGCCATTGACGACCGACATAGCAGCATCCAATTCTCCTTTGGTTATAATAGTGTCCAACAGTTCATTGGGTATTTTACCCAGCGCTTCCTCTTTCGTAAATCCGTATAAGTTTTCAGCGCCTTTATTCCAACTGGTAATCCTGTAATTTGTATCAACGGTATATATAGAATCGTTTGATTGATTTACCTGTCTCGAAAAAATTTCAAGTTGCTCTTTTGCTTTTTTGGCCTCTGTTATATCACGTGTAATCTTTGTATACCCCAGCAATTTTCCTTTTTCATCTCTCATTGCTGTAAAAACAATATTGGCCCAGAATGAAGTGCCGTCTTTCCGCATTCGTAATTTATTGCACTCATAGTGTCCATGTATCTTTGCCATCAAAAGGTTTTCGCGTGGCTCTCCTTTACAAATGTCTTCTTTCGAATAAAACACTTCAAAAGATTTTCCTATGATTTCCTGTGCTGTATAACCTTTAATGATTTCGGCTCCGCTATTCCAGCTTGTAATTTTTCCATTTAGATCAAGAATTACAATAGCAAAATCTATTACGCTATTCACCAGTAATTGAAAATCGTTTTTTTCATGAACCGGTTTATTCGCAATAGTTTTTGGCAGACCGTAAAAAAAGTTTTGCAGAAAACCTCTAAGGTGTTTCATAGCATCAGTTTAGTCAATCAATCACAACAACGAAAAAGTTATAGGTATTTTTTTCTACAAATTTCCATTAAATATACTTTAATGAGACATTGAAAGACCTAATAAAAACACTTAGGTGTAAAAATAAAAGCGCAGCAATGGGCAAGAGTTGTCTGTTAAAACAATATTCTATTTTTTTTATGCGAAAGATTGTAGTTTATAGAAAAATAAATTTAATCAATTACTGGTATTTGATTTATAAAGCAATTTTGAAGCATGGAATTGTAAAATTATTTCGGTTTATGATGACTGGTAGCACATTTAAATCGGCATCATATTATTCCTTTTTTTATTTTATTGACCTGATGAAGAGATCTGAATAATTGAAGCAGGGTTCTTTTGGTTGAATAGCTTGATTCCTTTTTTTAAAATAGACATGCCGGAATGAGTAGAAATAACAGGTTATATGTCTATTGATAATGACAAGAAAAGTTTGCCGCAGGGCACAAAAACTTTTACCTTGCCTATCCCTGAAAGAACTTTACTAAAAACAACAACCAAACATCATTTGCCGGTATGAAGAAGCTTTTATTGTCTTTTGTTTTTGCAAGCAGTTTCTCGTTTTTTAATGCATCAGCACAGCATGTATTTACTGTTAAAGCCAACGAGTCTAAAGGAAAGATCCAACCGACCATGTGGGGCGTATTTTTTGAGGATATTAACCTTGGCGCAGATGGCGGTATCTATGCGGAACTAATCAAAAACCGTTCTTTTGAGTTTAATAAACCCCTGATGGGTTGGAAAATACTGGGCAAGCCCCTCACAGAAGGAGATTTTACGGTGCTTAACCGTGGCAATGCGGCGGCTGCTAATCCGCGTTTTTTGCGCATAACATTGCACAACAATGCCAAAGGTTCTATTGGTATTAATAATGAAGGCTTCAGGGGCATGGGTATCAAGAACGGGGTGGGCTATGACTTCTCTTTTTTCTACCGCCAGCAAGCGCCCAATATAAAAATGTATGTAGAATTGGTAAATGAGAAGGGCGAACGTATAGGGGAGGCTGCAACCAGTACCGGTTTTAGCGGTGCCGAATGGAAAAAACAATCGGTACATTTTACATCAAATGCAACTGCATTGAAAGCTAGCCTCAATATCTGGTTTGAAGGCGATGGTATTATAGACCTGGATATGGTGTCTTTGTTTCCCAATGATACCTGGAAGAAGAGGCCCGGCGGCATGCGTGCAGACATGATACAAATGCTGGCCGATATGAAACCAGGGTTTATCCGTTTTCCCGGAGGTTGTATTGTGGAAGGCATTGATTTAAACAACCGCTATCAATGGAAAAGAACGATTGGCCCGATAGAAGACAGGCAACTGATCATGAACCGCTGGAATGTGGAGTTTGCCCATCGTCCAACGCCTGATTATTTCCAGACATTTGGCTTAGGCTTCTTCGAATATTTTCAACTGGCAGAAGACATAGGCGCAGAGCCCTTGCCTATTCTTAATTGCGGCATGGCCTGCCAGTTTAATTCTGCAGAGCTGGTGCCAATGGACGAACTTGATCCTTACATACAGGATGCATTGGACTTAATAGAATTTGCTAACGGCGATGCAAGCACGAAATGGGGTAAAGTGCGTGCAGGCATGGGCCATCCGCAGCCATTCCATTTAAAACTGATGGGAGTAGGCAACGAAAATTGGGGCCCGCAATACGTGGAAAGACTGCAAGCTTTTACTAAAGCTATCAAAGCAAAATATCCTGATATAAAATTGGTGAACAGTTCCGGTACAGACCCCAATGGGCCAAGGTTTGATTACCTGAATACTGAATTGCGCAATATGCACGCAGACATTATTGATGAGCATTACTATCGCAAGCCAGACTGGTTCTTCAGCAATGCAAGGCGTTATGACAACTACCCACGTAATGCTTCTAAAATATTTGGTGGCGAATATGCGGCGCAAAGCGATAAAACAGTAAGTGCAGACAATCGCAATTGCTGGCTAACAGCTTTGGCGGAAGCCGCATTTATGACAGGGTTGGAGCGTAATGCCGACGTGGTAAACATGGCTTCTTATGCTCCCTTATTTGCGCATATTGATGGCTGGCAGTGGACACCCGATCTTATCTGGGTAAACAACCTGCAATCTTATGGCACACCCGATTATTATGTGCAGAAACTATACTCGCTCAATAAAGGAACAAACGTAGTGCCTATTACTTTAAACAATGATGTAGTGGCAGGGCAGGACAGCCTTTACGCAACTGCATGTACAGATAGTAGCAGTCATGATTTAATTATAAAGCTGGTAAATGCTTCCAACAAACCGCAAAGCAGCATTTTGTCGTTGGAAGGTGCTAAAAAATTAGCCAGCCAGGCCAGCGTTGCCACATTGCAAAGCGATGATTTGTTTAGTGTAAATAATTTTGAACAGCCGCAGAAAATAGCACCTAAAGAAACAAGCCTGCCGGTAAAAGGAAAGAAATTGAATTTAACAGCAGCGCCTTATTCGTTTACGGTTGTGAGAGTGAAAATGCAATAATATCGTGAGAGGTGAGTCGTGAGTCGTGAGTGGGGGCTGATATTTGAGATGTCTCTAACAATTATCGATTTGTAGTCTGGCGTAAAGCTCCATCGGAGCGTTCTGTTTATAGACAAAAATAACAAATAGTGAAGCGGCTCTGTAAGAGCCACCGGTAATCAGAACTATTTTACCAAGATAGTGTGTATCTAAAAAAGGCACAGAGAACACAAGATGAGCAAGATACTCTGTGCTACCTCCGTGTTCTCAGTGCCTCCGTGGTTATAACGAATTAGAATCTTTCCAGGCTGCTGAAAAAGAAATCGCCTTCAATTTTTGCGTTTTCGTCGCTATCACTTCCGTGGATAGCATTTTCACCCAATGAAGCTGCAAATAATTTGCGGATGGTATTGGCTTCTGCTTTGGCGGGGTCTGTAGCGCCAATCAACTTGCGAAACTCAGCTACTGCATTGTCTTTTTCAAGAATGGCTGCGTAAATAGGGCCGCTGCTCATAAAATCTACCAGCTCTCCGTAAAAAGGACGGGCTGCGTGCACTGCATAAAATTCACCAGCTTTTTCAGGGGTTAAGCGGGTGAGCTTAAGGGCTACAATGCGATACCCTTCTTTGATAATCCTGTCTAAAATAGCGCCGCCATGACCGGCACGGAAAGCATCTGGCTTAATCATGGTGAAAGTTCTGTTGCTCATACGGTCTGTTTTCTTTTGGGGGGCAAAACTACGAGAAAGTTTTGGGCTTTGACATACCGCCTGGCACTAATAATCGTCAATTAAACGCTAATAAATACTCATTAACAAGCAGAATCCCCAAAAAATGCCCAAAATCTGTCTTTTCCAACTGCAAACTTTAATTACCTTCGCCACCATTTTATGAAACCCATAGCTGACATTTTTCCTTTACTGAAAGCAACGCCCAAACAGGTTGTTATTACCATGCACCAAAAGCCCGATCCGGATGCCATGGGTTCTTCGCTTGGATTGTATCATTTTCTTAGCGGATTGGGGCATACTGTTACGGTCGTTTCTCCTACCAATTGGGCAAGTTTCCTGAACTGGATGCCAGGTTGCGACAAGGTAATAGATTTTGAATACCGTAAAGCTGATGGAGAGGCTGCATTGAAAAAAGCAGAGTGGTTATTTTGCCTCGACTTTAATACGCTTTCCCGCACAAAACACATGGCCGCATTGATTGGCGAGCTGTCTTGCGTTAAGATACTGATTGATCACCACGAACAACCGGAAGTAAGTGCGTTTACCTATGGCATCAGCTTACCCGCCAAAAGCTCTACATCAGAAATGGTGTACGATTTTATAGTGGAAAGCGGGTATAAAGATGCTATTAATGTACCTATTGCGGAATGTTTGTATGCAGGCGTTATTGGTGATACAGGTTCTTTTCGTTTCCCTATCACCACCGCTTCAGTGCATACCATGGTGGCAGCTTTAAAGGAAACAGGTTTCAAGCACACGCAGGTGCATGAAAATATTTATGATAATTTTTTAGAAAATCGTTTGCGCTTTATAGGCATGGCGCTTATGTATCGCATGGAAATTA
Organism: Chitinophagaceae bacterium; assembly: GCA_047602295.1. Classification (GTDB taxonomy): domain Bacteria; phylum Bacteroidota; class Bacteroidia; order Chitinophagales; family Chitinophagaceae; genus JACMLD01. The sequence goes on from JASGHP010000001.1 coordinate 3,310,376, forward strand.
TGTATGAATATAATACAGCGTTGATTTCCATTTCTAAGGTTGATTTGCTGAAATACGATATTAAAACCGGCGATACAGAAGGGTTGGTAAACTATCCGCTTACCATACAAGGTATAAAAATGGCGGCAATAGTGATAGACCGCGATGAAGAACGCAAATGGAGTTTCCGCAGTAAAGGCGCTTTTGATACCAATACATTTGCCCGCACTTATTTTAATGGCGGCGGACATTATAATGCTTCTGGTGGCAGAAGTTTCGACTCATTAGAAAAAACAGTTCAAAAATTTAAACAAGCAGTTAAAGAAAACGCATCATTATTACAATAACAAAAAGTATGAAAAAACAACCTGGTTCTTTTTTAGTGCTATTGGCAGCAGCTGTTCTTGCCTTTGCTTCCTGCAAGAGCAATATTGATTTTAAGAAGACCAAAAGCGGTCTTATGTACAAAATATTCAGCGATGGAAAAGATTCGCTGGTTAAACAAGGCAATATCATAAAAATCAATTACACTATAAAAGTAGGCAGTTCAGATTCTGTGTTGCAGACTTCTTACGGTAAAGCCCCTTTGTATATGCCTATGCAGGGTAATGTGCCAGAAGATGCCTATTCTCCTGTAGAAGTTTTTAGTTTGTTGCGCAAAGGCGATAGCGCTTACATTGTTCAGTTGGTAGATACTTTGTTGAAGAAAAACCCAGGCGGTGCTATGCCTCCTTTCTTTAAAAAAGGTGATAAGTTGATTACAATTGTAAAAGTATTGAACGTGTTTTCATCTGAAGACCTGGCCAACAAAGACAGGGAAATAGAAAATGCGAGAGAAAAAGTTCGTTTAGAGAAAGAAATAGAAACTGATTTGGTAAAAGGAAATGCAGACATGACTGCATGGTTGGCAGAGAAAAAAATAAATGCAGTTAAAACCGGTCGTGGCACCTATGTAGAGGTGAAAGAGCCAGGCACTGGTGCACAGGCAGACTCTGGCAAATTTGTTTCTGTACGTTACGAAGGAAAAACACTGGAAGATGGTAAAGTATTCCAATCAACCATGGATCCTAAAACTGCACAGCCTTATACTTTTAAATTAGGAACCAACAGCGTTATACCTGGTTGGGATGAAGGCATCAAAATGTTTAAAAAAGGTGGAAAGGGCACATTGTACATTCCCGGCCCGCTGGCTTATGGAAAAAATCCTCCACAGGGTTCTTCTTTCAAACCCAATGCAGCTTTGATTTTTGACGTAGAAATTACAGATGTATCTGATACAATGCCAGCAGCTCCTGCACAGCAAATGCCTCCGCAAGTGAGAGAGCAGATGGAGAAACAAATGAGAGAGCAACAAAAGAAAGCAGGCAATAAGTAATTAATTGCCCCTTGGTCCCCTAAAGGAGATTAAAGAAACAATATTCAATAAAAACGGCAGTCTTTAAGGCTGCCGTTTTTATTTGCGTTTAGTCAAAGGCGTTATTGGACACTTATGCATCCTGGTATGACTGAAAAAGGGTGATGGCTTCCATGGCTTCTTTTACATCATGCACACGCAGTATGCCTGCGCCATTTTGCAGGGCCAGTGTATTGAAAACCGTAGTGCCGTTAAGTGCCCTATCGGCGGTGGTGCCAAGTGTTTTGTACACCATGCCTTTGCGTGAAAGGCCTGCCAGTATTGGTTTATCAAGTATGGCAAGCGCAGGCATGTTTTTCAATAATAGAAGATTGTGTGCAGTGGTTTTAGAAAATCCAAAACCAGGATCAATGATCACATCTTTTATCCCGGCTTTCTTACAGGCATCAATACGTTCTATAAAATAATCCAGTACAGACAGGGTTACATCATCGTATTGGGCAAATTGCTGCATGGTTTGCGGAGTGCCTTGCATATGCATGCAAATAAAAGGGGTTTCCAATCGGCCAGTCGTTTCCAGCATTGCTTCATCCAGCTTTCCGCCACTGATATCATTTATAATGGATGCCCCCGTTGCAACAGCTTCTGCTGCCACATTAGAATAGAATGTATCTACCGAAATAACTGCTTCCGGAAACCGCTTGTGTAAAGCAGCAATAGGTTTTATGATGCGTGCTATTTCTTCTTCAGCACTTACTGCCACGCTGCCCGGGCGGGTGCTTTGCCCGCCAATATCAAGTATGCTGGCGCCATCCAATAGCATTTGTTCGGCTTTGTAAAGTATAGCATCTTCAGACTGCTGGCGGCTGTTTTCAAAAAAAGAATCAGGTGTAATATTAATAATGCCCATTGCCAGTGGCCGGGTTGCTTGCAATAAATGTCCTTTACAATTGAGTGTAAACATTGGCCTTATAGTGTTAATTTTGACCGCTTTTAGTACCAAAGAATATTGGCGTAAAGATAATATTGTTTCAAGAAGCTTAACTGCACTTGCTTTGCGTCCGAAAAGTCTTTATACTAAATACTAAAATCTCTGTACTAAATTTAATTTTCATTCATAACAGATGAGTCAAACCAATCAACAGTATGATGTGGTAATTAATGGTTGCCGCGATACTTTTATTAAGAAGACAAATGATTATGGAACTTCCTGGCGTGTATTGAGAACCATTTCTATTGTTGATCAGATTTTCATTAAAGCAAAACGTATCCGCACTATACAGGAAACCCGCTCGCAGAAAATTGGTGATGATATTGCTTCTGAATTCAAGGGCATTTTAAACTATGCTATCATTGGCAATATACAATTATCGCTTTCAAAAGATGAGCCGGAAGATTTGCCTTTAGAGAGGGTCGTGGCTTTATACAATGCGCAGGCTAAAAGCGCCAAAGATTTGATGCAGGATAAAAACCATGATTACGGAGAAGCCTGGAGGGATATGAGCCAGGAAAGTTTTACAGATCTTATTTTATCTAAGCTGCTGCGCATAAAGCAAATCATCAGCAATGATGGCAAAACCCTGGTAAGCGAAGGCATCGATGCCAATTATTTTGATATTATTAATTACGCGGCTTTTGCGCTTATATTAATTGGAGAAGGAAAACAGTAGTAATTAGTAATTAATAATTAAAAATTAGTAATGCTGGAATTACGTTATGGTTGATTGTTAGCTTGACGTCTCAATGGCCAACAACAGGAAAAGGAGCTGGAAGAAATGTTGTTAGAAATTAACTAATTGAATATTCTTTTATAAACGACTTAAATTATTAATTACTAATTGCTAATTACTAATTGATACAAATTTGATATGAAACTATTGATCAACATAGCTAGAATAATTGTCGGTGTATTGTTTATCTTTTCTGGTTTGGTAAAAGCCAATGATCCGCTTGGGCTTAGCTATAAAATGCAGGAATTTTTTGAAGTATGGGGCTGGAGTTTTCTCAATGATTTTGCCTTATCATTTTCTGTGTTAATGATAGCGTTTGAAATTATTGCAGGTGTAGCTGTATTGCTGGGCTGGCGCATGAAATTGTTTAGCTGGCTGCTGCTCTTGCTCATCATCTTTTTTACTTTTCTTACCGGTTATGCGGTGCTGTCTGGCAAAATACGTACCTGTGGCTGCTTTGGCGATTGCATACCACTTACGGCAGAGCAATCCTTTACCAAAGATCTTGTGCTAACAGCATTGATTGTGTTCCTGTTTATTTTTAAAGACAAAATTGTTCCAATATTTTCTCCAAAAATCAGCGGCAGGATTTTGGTGCTAACTGTTTTATTTTCTTTTGCCATCCAGGGTTATGTATTCAAGCATTTACCAGTTGTAGATTGTCTCCCTTATAAAGTAGGTAAAAACCTGGCGCAGCAAATGAAAGTGCCAGCAGGTGCAATACCAGACAGCACAGTAATCACATTTGTTTACAACAAACAAGGAAAGGAAGTGGAGTTTACTTCAGATAAATTCCCAGAAGATTTTGATGACTCAATCTATCATTTTATTAAACGTTACGATAAGTTGGTTCGCAAGGGTAATGCAGAACCGGCCATCAAAGATTTTTCGCTGGCCAGTCTTGATGGCAATGACAGTACTGCCGCTATTCTTTCACAGAAAGGAAAAGCAATATTCATTTTTGTAAAAGACAAAATGAATGCAGATTTTAATGCAAAATCTAACGAGCAGCTTAGACAAATACTTTCATATGCAGGCCAACAACAAATGCCTGTGTATGTTATCACCAATACCAGGGAAGTAATACCTGAGTTTGCAAGCGCTACAAAAGCCAATGCAACTTTCTTCATGTGCGATGCAGTAGCAATAAAAACAGCGGCCCGCGCCAACCCAACTTTATACGCTTTGCAGGATGGAACTGTATTGGGCAAATGGTCGTTTGCAGATTTTGGAAAAGCTTTTAAAGTAATAAGTTCGAAGTAATAAGTGGTAAGTTGCTTTTGTGCTGCTTGCTGCTACAGTGGATACGACGATTTTGTGGTTGAGAAACTTAAAACTTATAACATATCACTTACAACTTAAAACCTACAACTTAAAACTTATAACTTGTTAAACTACATCACAAGAAAATTACTGTATGGTTTGCTGGTAATGGCGGGTGTAGTGGTATTGGTTTTTTTTCTTTTCCAGGGTTTTGGAGATCCTTCAAGATTGATCATTGGCCAAAGGGCAGATGCTGCCACGCAGGAAAATATTCGCAAAGAACTCTATCTTGATCAACCTAAATGGAAGCAGTTTCTTTTTTATGTAAATGATGTTTCCCCTGTTAGTTTTTATTCAAAAGAAAGTATCCAGCAAAAAAAGATTGGAGGGTTACAGGTTGGAGGAAATACAAAGCTTGTAATAAAAGCACCTTACCTGCGGCGCTCTTATCAAACAAAAAAAGAAGTATGGGTTGTATTGATGGAGGCTTTGCCCGGTACATTGCTATTGGCAATTGCAGCTATGGCTTTTGCAGTGGTGCTAGGTGTTTTGTTGGGCGTTGTTGCTGCCATAAACAAAGGCACATGGCTGGATAGTTCTTCCATATTTGCAGGTATCATCGGAATTTCAGCGCCGTCTTTTTTTATGGGTATTATTATAGCCTATGTGTTTGGTTTTTTATTAAGCCAATACACAGGTTTGCACATGGCGGGCAGTTGGTTCAATTTGAACGAAGTTACCGGTGCAAAAGAAATAACACTAAGCAATTTGATTTTGCCTACTATAACATTAGGCATACGTCCATTAGCCATCATTAGCCAGCTTACGAGAAGCACCATGCTGGATACGCTTAACCAGGACTATATAAGAACAGCTTATGCAAAAGGGTTGGGCAAAAGAACTGTTATCTGGAAACATGCTTTGCGTAATTCTCTCAACCCGGTAATTACAGCAGTTACAGGTTGGTTTGCAGAATTACTGGCCGGTGCTTTTTTTGTTGAATATATTTTTGGTTGGAAGGGTATTGGCAAAACAACAGTTGATGCATTGGAGAAACTGGATTTCCCGGTGGTAATGGGTTCTGTATTGGTAAGCGCCGCATTTTTTATTCTTATAAATATACTGGCAGATTTATTATATGGAGTAATAGACCCCCGCGTGAGATTGCAATAAAATCGAACGTAGATTGCTATGATTTAACTGGTTTTATCATAAATCTATCTTCACAATCATAAAATCTGCGTTCTATTGCAAGTGATTCAACAATCATTTCATCACACCCAGGCTGGTAGAAGTAGAAAGATTGTCCACGGCATTTTTATCCATTTCAATAGACCCGAGTTTAAGTCTGGTAATATCTTTCAGGAACAGTCCTACCACCATAAATACCAAAGCTCCAAAGGTGAAAAAACCGTAGGAAAGCTCTGAAATATTTTCTCTTACATCTATCTGTGTTGTGTTCATAACAGAAGAGGGGAGCTGCTCAAGGTATTTCTCTGGCAACACTTCACCCAACTTGTCCTGGAACTCTTCTACTGTGCTAAAATTATCATTGCCCCATGAACTCAGTTTAGGCCCAACGGAATCTATAGGGTGATTGGCCATGTAAGCAGCTAGTTCTTTTTTATTGAGACTGTAAATGTCTTTTTTCTGGTAACGGTTGAAATAAAATACATACTGCACTACACCAAAAATCAATACTGCCATAACAAAAATGAAAAGCGGTGCAGCCTTCTTTACAGAGAAAGAAGAATAAATGCGCTCTTTTATTTTTTTAATAGCTTTCTGAGCTTTAAAAAATTCATCCTGCTCTGCGTGTATGCTTTTAAAATCTTTTTCTGCACTTTGCAATAATAATAAATCAAGCCCTTTCTTCATTTCAAATAAACGCACTTTAGTATAACCCAGAGAATAATTAACAGCACTTTTTTCAGCATCGTTGATGCGTTTTGAAACCTTGTCGTCGCTTTTGCTTAAGTTAAGTGCTTTTTCAAACAAAGCTTTTGCTTTAGAGAAATACTCCTCTGATTGGTTAGTATCTTTTTCTTCCATTGATTTATCGCCAAAAGTCTTGTAGCATTCGCCCAAACCCATATGCGCATCTATATAAAAAGGAGTGTTCTTTAATATTTTCTGGAAGACCGATTCCGCCTGCTCATACATTTCAGCTTTTCTGTAAGCATCGCCCAGGTTGCTTTGTACATTCAGGTCGTCGGGATCAAGCATAGCCGCCTTTTTAAAATTAGCGATGGCTTCTTTGTATTGTTCCATACGGGCTTGAGCCACGCCCAATCCGGTAAAGCCCCTTACAAACTGGGCGTCTTTTTCCAGCGATTTTTTAAATTGATCACCGGCTTCCTCATACATTTCCATACTAAGATAAAATTCTCCCAACTCTGCCAGGTTAAACTTGGTGGCTTTGCGTGCTATATCTTTTTTCAAAATTTCCACTCCTGTACCAAAAGCGTCCAGCATTTTAATATGCCATTCGTTTTTAATGGCATGAAAAGTATCATCGCTGCCATTGTCGTGCATTTGTTGTTTGCGTTGCTGGTAAAGCCTGATCAGTGAAAGATAAGCAGGAGTATAGTTTTTGTCGGAAGCAATCGCTTTGAGATACATTTTTTCAATCCGGTCGTAGTCCTGGCTTTGCAGTGAATAGGTTAAAATTTCTCCGCAATAAAATGCCTTAAATGCAATATCCGGATCTTCTCCTCCTTCAATAGTGTCAGCGTAGATATCCACTACTGTATTCCATTGTTTGCGTGCAGTCTGGAAATCGCCCAGTTTTTCATATATCCATGCTTTGTTGTGCAAGGCAAATACAAATTGCGGCTCTAGTTTCAATGCATCATCGTATGCTTTCAGTGCTTTGCCATAAGCAAGGCTATCGAGGTAGGCATTACCCAGTTCATAATATTTTCTTGCTTCTTTTATTCCGGCATTGCAGGCGTTGTTCAATATTTCAACGGCTTCGCCATAGCGCCTTCTATCCAGCATAAAGTAAGCGTAATTGTAATAGCCGTATTCGTAATCAGGATATTTAATAATTGTTTCCTTAAAAGCAGATACTGCATCATCTGCTTTCTCCATTTCTGAAAACAAAATTGCTTTATCAACCAGGTATTCCGGGGAGATGTATTTCAGTTCAAACGCTTTGTTATAACTCTCCAGGGAATGTTCAAAATCTTGCAGGCGTTGTTGTGTTTGCGCCAGCCTGTATACAGTTTCGCCATCCGGGGTTGTTTGTCTTTTTAATAAGTCTTGCAAATAGGTTTCAAGTTCTTTAAATCTTCTCTGGTTATTATACACAAGACAGATTTTATAAACAGCGGCGCCATTCAGCAAATCAATTTCCACGCATTTATTCAAGTCCGACATCATTCCTGTTTCTTCACCCATTTTTTCAAGTAAGAGGGCCCGGTTGTAATATGCCTGAACGTAATCTGCTTTTTTCTGAATGGAAAGTGTATAAAATTCTTTGGCAGCAGCGTATTGTTTTAATTTTTCAAAAGCAAAAGCCTTGTTATTGTATGCTGCATGAAGGAGAGTATAATCAGGATATTCCAATACCTTGTCGTAAAGTTGTATGGAGGTTGTGTAATCTTTTAATTCAAAAGTTGCAAAAGCCTGTTCAAAATAATTGCCCGCAGTTTTCTGTCCTTTATCAATCTGATTTTTATAAAGATTTACAATAGCCTGCCAGTTTTTTTCTCTCTTATATATCTCTTTCAGATTGCTTACAGAAAGCGCATAAGTTTCATTAATTGCCAGCGCAGATTGATAACATTGTTTGGCTTCTTCTATTTTCCCCAGTTCCTCGTAACAAGCACCCATATTATGGAAAGCAACATAGTCGCCCGGATTTAATTCCAGCTCCTTCTTAAAGTCGGCAACAGCAGCTTCAGTTTCATTAAGCTTTAGTTTAGCAAATGCGAGCTTGAATAAATGGAACGGGTTTTCCGGGAACAAATCATGGAGTTTTTTAAATACTTCTTTTGCGGTTGAATAATCTTCTTTTTCCATCAGCATAGCATAAAGCAATTCTGCAGTATTGCTGTCCGACGGATATATCTCAAGCATCCTCTTCAGATTGCTTGTTGATAATGCAATAAACTCCGGGTTTGTTAAAAGCTTTTGCATATTGGCAATAGCTGTAGGATGCGCGGTAATAAAATTGCTAACGTCTTCTACTACCTTGTCTCTTTCTTCACTAGGCCCTCCCATTTGCTCGTATTGTGCCATCAGGTAGAGGTTGTAATTTTTTACCAATGGCATTAGTTGATCTATGTCGTTGCCTTCTAATCCTTTTTTAAAAAGTTCGGCAGCATCTTTTAAATCTTTAAGTAGATCGTGGGGGTTTGTTGTTATGGCGTTACCTGGCTGAGGTGTGGTGTTGGTATCTGGCATAGCAGCGGTGTTTACAGGTTAAAAGCATATAAATTTACAAAACTGCTTTCACCTATAAATACTACAAATAGAGTATTTAAAGAAGGGCCGAAGCTGGCTTTTTATACCAAGAAAAAGGGGAGTGGTTCTCTCTGTAATTTGGTTAATTGATGATTACTTCTTTGATTACATTTTCTTTCAAAGCTTCATTCACCCGCAATATGATATTTTCTTTCTGAAACATCAGCTCTTGTTTAAGTGGAGCCACTTTGGTGCTGATGTAAAGTTTATTGCCGTAGATTTTTATACTGTCTGTGTATTTGGCAATGGTTTTACCCATTAGCTGTTCCCAGATATCGGTGATCTGCAAAGCCTGTATGTCGCCATTAAGGCGGCTGCTACGCAGAAATTTTTTCATTGCATCACCAAGGGAATATTCACTCATAGTTAGTGCAAAGTTATAGGTTTTAAGTGGTAAGTTTTAAGTATGGTTATAAGTTATAAGTTTTAAGTGGTAAGTAAGGAAACGGATCAACTGGTCAACCAATTAACTGCTACTCGCTAGCTCTTCAGCTCAATTACCTGGTAAGCGACATTCAATTCTTTCAGCGAAGCATTCAGCCGGTCGCAATGTGTATCTGTTATAAATACCTGGCCTTTGTTTTCAACACATACTTTGTTCAATAGCTGATGCATTCGCTGTGCATCCAGTTTTTCAAAAACATCGTCCAGCAATAAAAAAGGAGGAAAGCCTTTGTTTTCTTTCAGGATATCAAACTCTGCCAGCTTTAATGCAAACAATAAACTCTTGCGCTGTCCCTGAGAAGCAATTGATTTAAAAGCAGCATCTTCTAAAGCAAAATATAGATCGTCTCTATGTATGCCTTGCGTGGTTCTTTGCAATAAAATGTCTTTATCTCTTGTTTGTTGCAAAAGTTGAGGATAGGCAGTTTGCAGTAAAGGGCTTTCATATGCTATAGAGATATTCTCCTGCCTGCCGGCTATCTCTTCATAAAACGTTTGCACCAGTGGCGCCAGTTTTTGCAGGAAGATTACTCTTTGTTCAAAAACATAATTGCCATGTTGTATTAATTGATTGTCGTATACATCCAGCAATTGTTTATCGGCCCCGCGGTTAGGCTGTAGACTTTTGAGGTAACTGTTTCTTTGCTGTAATGTTTTATTGTAACTCATTAGTTGCTGCAAGTAGCGGGCATCAAGCTGACATAATAATGCATCAATAAAACGGCGGCGTTCTTCGCTGGTGCCTGTTATCATTTGTACATCGTCTGGTGCTATAAAAACACAGGGCAACTTACCAATATGCTGGGCAAACTTGTCATACGGTTCTCCATCTAATAAAAATTCTTTTTTACCAGTCTCCCGCAAAATGCAAATTACTTCCGCTGTTTCTTGCCCGGGTACGCTAACATTCCCTGCCAGGCGAAAACCCTGTGCGCCATTCAATACATGCTGTGCGTCTGTTTTACCAAAATAGCTTTTTGTAAAACACAGGTAATGGATAGCATCCAGCAAATTGGTTTTGCCGATGCCATTGCTACCGCAGATTCCTACAATTCTTTCTGTAAAAGAAAAATTTGCCTGTGCGTAGTTTTTAAATTGAAGAAGTGATATGGAGTGAAGTTGCAGCAAATGAAAATTAAAAGTTGTTCTTTTTGACTTGTAACCGGTGTTATTAAATTCGGCGGTCAAAATACAACATTTAAATGCAAACTTCTGCTGCAAAAAAGATCACTGCATGGCAGTTACATCGGATTTAATAATTCTCTTCCATAAAATAGCTGGTATCAGATAAGAACGCTGAGCATTCTGCGTCATTCATAGTATTAGTAATGCGGTGAAAACTTGCACCTGTAACAGCCTTCAAAAATTCGTTCTCCTTTGCTAACAGGACAATGCGTGTTTTAAAGTCGGCTACAATTTCAGCTTCGTTTTTCAGAAAATTATTTATCTCGCCTGTATAGTGATAGGCATTGGCGGGTAGATTTATAAGCATATACAATCGTTTATAACAATCGTCCAAAAAATATGCCCTGTTATTTGCAGGCGCTGCGTTCTTTTCAATTCAGAAGCTTGTAGAAAACAGTACCCGTATTGCTGTTGCTGTTTTATAGGAAACAGTTTTTTGTAGAAATTTTGGGTAAGCTGTTTATGAAATGCGCTGGCAGGTTTAAACGTTATTTTTGGTGAATAGGGCCGGTCTTTAGAGGCCAGCCCAAAACCATAAATTATCATCCGGGTAAAGTACTAAAAATCAAATTTCAAGGTCTATAAATTGACTGTGGAAAATCCGGTTTTCCCCTTATCTTTGCCACCTTAAAAATTGCAAATAACCGTGGCTACAAAATTCTCAAAAGAAACATACCTGTACTGGTACGAACTAATGCAGCTCATCCGCCAGTTTGAGCTGATGGCAGAAGAGAAATATAAAATGGAAGGAAAAATTCGCGGCTTTTTTCACGCCTATGTTGGCCAGGAAGCCATAGCTGCGGGTTGTATGACGGCCACCCAGCCTACAGATCCCTTTATTACAGGCTATCGCGACCACGGTCTGGCGCTTGCAAAAGGCGTTAGTGCCAATAGTTGCATGGCAGAATTGTATGGCAAAGCCACTGGTTGCGCCAAAGGAAAAGGTGGAAGTATGCACTTTTTTGGAAAAGACGTGTCTTTTTTCGGCGGTCATGGTATTGTGGGTGCTCAAATTGGCACTGGTGCCGGTTTGGCTTTTGCAGAAAAATACAAGGGTACAGACAATGTTAGCCTCACTTTCTTTGGTGATGGTGCCGCCCGCCAGGGTATGGTAAACGAGGTTTTCAATATAGCTATGACCTGGAAACTGCCGGTTATCTTTATTTGCGAGAATAATAACTACGCGATGGGTACTTCAGTTGAACGTACCAGCAACGTACACGATATTTATAAATTGGCAGATGCTTTTGAAATGCCTGCTGATTCTGTAGATGGCATGAGCTGCGAAGCTGTGCACGAAGCAATGGCCCGCGCCGTAAAAAGAGGCCGCGAAGGTGGTGGCCCAACTTTGTTGGAAATTAAAACCTACCGTTACAAAGGGCACTCTATTTCTGACCCCCAGAAATATCGTACCAAGGAAGAAGTAGAAGAGTATAAACAACGTGACCCAATTGGGATGGTGCAGGCCACTATACTGAAAAACAAATTTGCAACACAGGCAGATTTGGATGCCATCAACAAACGCATTGAAGACGTGGTGGCAGAATCAGTAAAATTTGCTGAAGAAAGCCCCTGGCCAAGCGATGATGAAGTGCTGAAAGATGTTTATATCGATCAGAATTATCCTTTTATAGTTGATTAAAGCAAAATTGCTTATTGATTGCAAACCCATTTGATAAACCAAAAACAAATACAGTTCTTATATCATGACAGACAAGATTAATACACCGGTAACGGAAGAAAGAGATGCCGTTGAAAAAGTAACCGGTTTCTGGAACAAATACAGCAAACAGATTTTAATTGCTGTAGCAGCCATTGTTGTTGTAGGTGGCGGCATTTGGGGATATAATAATTTTATCTCCGGCCCTAATGAAAAGAAAGCTACGGAAGCAATGCGTTATGCAGAAGCTTATTTCCGCAAAGACTCAGTAAAAGTAGCATTAGAAGGTGATGCTATTAACGCAGGCTTTTTAAAGATCATCAGCAAGTACAGCGGTACAAAAGCAGCTAACCTGGCGCAGTTCTATGCAGGCAGTTGCTATCTTACCATGGGCGATTATAAAAATGCTGCAAAATACCTGGAAGCATTCAATACAAATGAACCATTGGTAAAAGCAAGGGCGAAAGCATTGCTGGCCGATGCAGATTCTGAAATGGATAAAAAAGAAGAAGCTGCAAAATTATACCAGGAAGCAGGTACTGTTTTTGAAAAAGATGATTACTACAGTCCGCAATATTTATTTCGTGCTGCATTTTTATATGAAAGCTTAGGTAAAACAAAAGAAGCGATTGATGTATATAAATCAATCAAAGAAAAATACCCTCAGTACAGGGAGTATGATATTGATAAATACCTGGGCAGGCTTGGTGTAACTGAATAATGTTTGAAACTGGAAATCTGAGAAATCTTTCTAACGATTCTCGTCTCTCGATTCTCGTATTTACTTTTTACTTTGAATTAATATGGCTGAAGTAAGCAACAGCAAATTATTAGAAAAAAATACAGGCACTCTACCAAAGGGTGCCTGTGTTGTTATTGTACGTACAGAATGGAATGCAGCCATCATAGATAAGCTGGAAGAAGGATGTGTAAAAGTGTTGCAGGATGCAGGTATAAAACACCTGCAAATAGTTACAGTGCCTGGCGCTTTTGAAATTCCTTTTGCTATTAAAAGTTATTGGGAGCATTCCAAAGCATACAAAAAAAGCAGGCCGCATGTTTTTATAGCACTTGGTTGTGTGTTGCGTGGTGGTACCCCGCATTTTGAATATGTATCAAAGGCGGTAACTGATGGTGTTGTAGAACTGAACCTTCAATTGCCGGTGCCTACCATTTTTGGTATACTAACATTGGATAACCAGCAACAAGCAGATGAAAGAACAGGTGGCATTCACGGTCACAAAGGAGAAGAAGCAGGCATTACTGCTATAAAGATGATGCAGGTGCAGGAGTCTTTTAAAGCGCTGGGAAAATGAGATATTAATTAATAATTAGCAATTAGTAATTAATAATTCGACACCGTGAAAATTTTGAGATAGATTTATTGTAGCGGGATTGATAACGCAGTAGTTAATGACCATGAAAATGCAGATACAGATTTATGTGTTGGAATTTATAAGATAGTTTGAATGCTTGTATCGCTTGCAGCGCCTTTATTAACTCCGCGAACTACAATTATTAATTACTAATTTTTAATTACTAATTACTCTTGAACATCCAACTCTTTATACCTTGTTTTGTAGATCAGCTCTATCCGCAGACTGCTTTTAATATGGTAAAAGTGCTGGAGAAAGCAGGTTGCACTGTGACTTACAATGCCAATCAAACCTGTTGCGGGCAACCAGCATTCAATGCAGGCTTCTGGGATGATGCCAAACAGGTATGTAGTAAATTCATTAAAGATTTCAGTGGTGCAGACTATATAGTGGCGCCCAGTGCCAGTTGTGTTGGTTTTGTTCGCAATTACTATCCTAAGTTGTTTGACAATTCATCTATGCACAATGAGGTAAAGGATTTGCAAAAACGGACTTTCGAGCTTTCGGATTTCCTGGTGAATGTTTTGCACAAAGAAGATTTTGGTGCTTCACTGAATGCAACCGCTACCTATCATGACAGTTGCGCAGCTTTGCGTGAATGTAAAATAAAACAGGAGCCGCGGAAATTATTGCAGCATGTAAAAGGGCTTCAATTAAGCGAAATGAATGATGTGGAAACCTGTTGTGGTTTTGGTGGAACCTTTGCAGTAAAATTTGAGCCTATCTCAATAGCTATGGCAGAACAAAAGGTAAATAACGCCATTGCTACCGGTGCAAAGTATATTATCTCTACAGACATTTCCTGCCTCATGCATATAGACGGTTACATCCGGCACAAAGGAATTGATTTGAAAACAATGCACCTTGCAGACGTGCTTGTCTCTGATAAATAGAACAATCAGTTTAGCCAATTTGCTTTTCCAGGTCTTTCATCAGCCAGGGGCTTAAATCGAATTTGTTTTTAGCAGCGGCTTTGAAATATTCTTTTGCATTATAACCTTTGCCAAGGCCCTGCATCAACTTCCCCATCCAATATAATTCCAGTGCTTCTAATGGTTTTCCGGATACGGACTGCTTGTATATTTTATAAGCCTCTTCTTTTTGACCATTCTTAAAAAGCGCATAGGCATACCATGCATTGGTTTGTGGTGTAGAACGATTGCCAAGTTCCTGGCTTGCTAAATCTGCAGCTATGGATGGGTTGTTTAATATGCCGGTATAAGTTTCAATCAGGTATTTGTTGTACATTTTACCATAGCATTTACTGCTGGCGTTTTCTGAAAACAATTTTGCATAGTGCATTGCAGCAAGACTGTCATTTTTTACCTGTGCAGACTGGTACATTTTAAAAAGCGGGTCTGGTAACTGGTTGTTTGTATGCACCAGGTTGAATAAATTTTGCGCCAATGAATCATTCTTATCATGAGCTAATGCAATCCATCCCATACCTGTAATGCTATGATAGTCTGCTGCATTTTGCTGTACGCATTTTTTATACAATTTATACGCTTCCTTAAACTGCCCCTCGTGCAGGTATAAATCTGCTGCATTGGAAAGTGCAGCGCATTTTAAATAAACAACATTGCCAGCTAACGATGCAGCAGTTAACATTGCCTGTATTGCACTATCTGCATTGCCATTCAAATGATCCATTTTTGAACGCCTGAAATAATAACCGTAGTCTGCATATGGCTTTAATTGTTCTATGTATAAGTTTGCGTTGGAATAACGCCCCAGCTCAAAATCTACATCAAAAGAACTCGTAAGTGCTTCATATTTTTTCAACCCCAGTTTTCTGGCTCTGTCAATACAACTATCGGCTATGCTAAAACGATGTTGCAATAAAGCATTGTTGCACATAGCCAGGTTGGGTGCGGCTTCTTTTTGATTAAAATCAGCATTGACTTTTTCCAGTACACTATCAGCCATTCTTACATCATTGATATTGCCTGATTGATGAAAATGGCTTACCAATGTTGAAGCGTATCTTAACTCATTTACAAAGCCAGGAGAGGAAGGGTTTATTCTATTCTTCCAAAAAACAAGAATCTGTTTCAGTTGATTTTATTGCAGCAGGAAGTGAATAATGTTTAACAAGGCTATCTGCAAAAGCCTGCTCCACAATTGGGATATTTTGTTTGCATGCACAAAAAACAAAGCTGCAGACGAATAGGATGATTGTATAGTGTTTCAAGAAGCGGTTTAGAGCATATACGGAAACAAAACAGGCGCAGATTGGGCTTAGCGGTTAAAAAAATATGCGCTGTATCGTCCAGAAAGCGGCTATGGTAGCGATAATAACAGAAAGAGGAATTACAACCCGGCTTCTGTAATACGGTTTATTGCCAAACCATTTTGCCAGTAAAAACCAGGCAAGTAGAATGACTGTTAATTGTCCCAGTTCTACTCCCACATTAAACATCACTAAAGAAAGGAGGTAGGCGTTTTGTGGAAGCCCTAAATCGCCGAGCGCACCTGCAAACCCAAGGCCATGCACAAGACCGAACAGGAATACAATGCCAATGCGGGTGGTTTTTAATTTGGGAGAAAAAATGTTTTCTAATGCAACGTACATAATTGACAATGATATTAAGGGCTCTACAATAGCAGCAGGCACACTCACTACTTTATACATAGCCAATGCAAGTGTAACAGAATGTGCTATCGTAAATGCGGTGGCTTGCCATAATACCGGTTTTAATTTGGGGCTTAATAAGAAAAGGCTTAGCACAAAAAGTATATGATCAAACCCCAGTGGAAGAATATGTTTGTAGCCCAATACCAGGTACAAAATCGCAGCTTCCTTGTTAGACATTTTTTCCAGTTCGCCAACAATAGCATGCGCCCAAACCGCTTGAGACATCAATAGTAAAAAGATGCCTAAAGCAATTGGGCGCAAAATGCTATTGAGCGATTTTATCTGCATAGAAATTATTTAAAAAAATACTGCCAGTTTTATTCTTGCGGCAAAGGGTGTTCCCGGTGTAAAGTTTAATTCAGTAACAGGAGCCGCTTCTCCCTTCAATTGAGATGTGGTAGCAAACTGCGCTTCATTCCATTTCCTGTTAAAGATATTTTCAAGCGCAATACCAAACTCATATTTTTTTGTGGTATAATTTACAGACGCATCTGTAACGAAATAGCCTTTGGCAACAATGCTATTGTCTTCGTTGGCGGGCCTGTCTTTCATGTACCGGTAGCTGATGCCACCATTAAAACCTTTTGCTAGTTTATAAAACAAGCCGCCCGTGCTGGTAGCCGTTGGCGCTAAAGGGATATAATTATTGCCTTTAGCTTCATCAATGGCACGTGGCTTTGTAAGATTTACGTTGATGTTAGCAAAAAGATAGCGGGAGAACTGGTAACGTGCAATCAGGTCAATGCCCATTCTTCTTGTTTTGCCACTTGGTTCCACATTACCATCGTCACCAACATAGACAAATTCCTGGTCGAGGTACAAATACCAAACCGCTGCGTTTAGAAGTAAGTTTGAGGTTGGTTTATAGATAAATCCTAAATCTGCGCCGTAGGCTGCTGGCAAAACCTGGTAGCCGTTATTGGCAACAACAACTCTTGTATCATTTGAATGAAACCCTTTGCCCAACTTTGTATACAACTGCAATTGAGGGTTTACCGTGTATTGGATATTTATTTTCGGGCTTACAATAGATTTTCCCTGTGCAGGTTGTTGTGCTGTATTCAACTTGTCAAAATAATTGAAGTGTAAATAATCAAATCGCACACCAGCATCAAAAAACCATTTTCCAATACCAACCTGTTCTTGAACATATCCAAAAGCATTCGCTTCTTTTATATCACCCAGTTTTATATAATCAAGGAAACGTCTTTGCACCACATGTGCAAGCTTGCTATCTTTGGTGGCGTCGTAGCGCAGACCTCCTGCCAATGTGGTTGTAAATACCGCATTGCCTGCATAAGTTTTATGGTTTAGCCTCGATAAATAACCATATACATTACGTTTCTCAGCCTGGTTTATTTCATCACCATTAACAGGATCGTTGGCGAAAAAAGTAAAATTGGAAAACAGGTTGAAAATATACCTGCTGTAATAAGCCTGGTTTTCCCAATTAAGGCTGCTGTTAAAACGATGCGTTAATATTAGATTGGCATTATACCTTTCCGTATTGCCGCCCTCGCTGGGGTCAATGGAACCAAAACGATCAATCAAACCGCTTTCCACCGCTCTTTCGGGAACTTGCCCTGAAGCATCCCATTTGCTTTTAAAGCCGGATGCAGAAGCGGTTAGCTGTGTACGTGAGGAGATGGCTAGATTGTATTTTCCAAACAGGTTAAAACGATTAAAATTCTGTTTATTGATAGTAGGCCCATCTGTATAATAAAAATCACCGGCTATATAAGCGCTTTGTTTCTCTTTGTTTTTCTTTAGCAGATCTATCATTGCCAAAGTGCGGAAAGTATGAAAGCTGCCCGCTTCAATTTGTACGCGGCTCTGCGGAATATTGTTATAAGTAGAAAAAGAAACATAGCCGGCAGTGTTAAGATTTCCCTGCCGTGTGTAATAAGGGCCTGCGCCAAAATCTATATTATTAATTGTTTCCGGAATGATGAAATGAGAATCTGCATAACCTTGTCCATGCGCATGAGAAACCATATTCACCGGCATTCCGTCTACACTTACCTGCACATCGGTGCCATGGTCGCAATCGAACCCGCGCAGGAATATCTGTTCTGCTTTGCCACCACCAGCATGCTGTGCAATAAACAAACCCGGCACTACGCGTAACAATTCCTGGGTATTGCGTACGGGCTTTAAATCAAGATCAATTTTTGCCAGCGTACTGAATTTGCTGGCCTGGTTGCTTTGCAATACAACTACGTCTTTCAGTTTTACAGCATCTGGTTGCAATGCAATGCGGATAGTTTTTTCATTAGCACTTATTGTAACTGTAGCTGTTTTATAACCAACAAAAGAAGCGGTTAGAACTTGTTCTTTGGTATTGTTTATCTGCAATAAAAAGTTGCCATATTGATCTGTAAGCGTCTTGGCTCTGTCGTTGCTATTCAACGCAACCGATGCAGCTTCCAGTGGTTGCTGGCTTTTAGCGTCCACTACTTTGCCATGCAGGACTTGTTGCGCATGCAGTAAAGCTAATGGCATAAATATAATGCAGGCTGTTATTAACAGCTTGTAAAATTTAATTTTCACAAAATGATATTAAGCAGAGTGGTTTACTCCACGTTTAATAGTAAATAGGATTTGCTGATTGCGCTATGCGATATAATATTTGCATCATGCTTCATGCTGTCTATTTGAAAAGAGGCATTAAGTCTATTTTATCAAACAGCAGAAATGTCTTGCATTTGCAAAATTCAATTAGCAATAAAACCAGGTTAAGCTTTTGGAGGAGGAAAATCTGTACCTGAAAAACCAGGAAGGAGAGGAGAGTGGCTAAACTTGTTGTATTCTTTTAGAACAAAATAAATTTTTGAAGAGAAGCCAATTCTGCTGATAGGATGTGTGCCGGGAATATCGTCATATTTGCTGAGCGTATTCTTTTCCGGCAAGCTCTTTTTTGCTGCATCTATATTTTCATAATGCAGATGGTATTTACCGTTTTCGTAGTGTACAGTAGCCACGTGTTCAGAATACCAGAAAATATGTGCTATACAATCTGCAATTGCTGGCATCAGCGGCCTGCATAAAAAGCTGCTGTACGCAAATAAGAGCATGTATAGTATGGCTTTCTTCATTTATTAGTGTGGCGAAAATATAGAATCAATGCTTATCAGCAATAAATTGGAGGGTAAAGACGTGATTGCAGCGGTAAAGAATGGTAAAACAGGCTGGCTATATAATACCAGCCTGTAATAACTTTATGTGTTTACCAGGGACTTGCCAGGTAGGGAAATGTGCTGGAGAATGCTTTATCATTTGCAGCTACATGGTCGCTGGTCAATCCGGGATTGGATTTTCCATCGGGGCCACCAAATAACAATAAAAGCTCTACATCAATCACATCATCAGAAAGCGTTCTTCCTGTCAATACATTGGTGCCGTCAAAGAATGTGGTAGTGCCGGTAGTAGATACATTCAATACATCAGTTGCTAACAATGTAGTCAATTGATCTGCTGTTTGCGTAAGTGCATTGGTTGTATAACCAGGGTTCAGCGCTAATAATTTTGTTTTAAATTTTGCCTGGAAAGCTGCACCCATTGCAGAAGGGATGGTGCCATTGAATTTATCTTTTTCAGAAGCATCTACAAATACAGTAGCAATTGCAGGTCTTGCCATTTGGTCGCCGGATTCATAATAAACTGTAGGCGCCGCAGGGCTATCGTCTTTTTTGCAGGAAGCTGCTATAACAATCAATGCCGTTAATAACATTGCTGCTGGTATAAATGATTTTTTCATTGTCTGGTTATTTTAAAATTGAATGTTTATTGATAGTTGATGCTTATAATTTTTTCTTTGTTTCCACCCACACGTTTACTTTTCCGCTTGAAGTGCCAAGCAATGAAACCGGAACTTCTACTGCAACGCTTAATACATTGGTACCTTTAAAAGTATCATTGCCTGGGTTATTAAAACTAGTGGCTGTACCCGCAATGATTTTTTTGTATTGATCAAGATCGAAGAAGAATGGATCGTCACGCGGGCCTGCAAAAACTTTCATGCCATTGGTGCCAGTTGCAATTGTGGGAGTACTTGCGCTATAAGCCGTTACTGCAACAGACGCTGTTTTTGTACCTTCCAGTTTGCTTTTGGTACCGGTAGCAGATGGTGCAATAGGGCCATAGAAATTCATGTTGGTGCCATCGTAAATAGCTTGTATTACCAGGTCTTCAACATTGTCATTATTGTTATCAATGTTAAATTCAATAAGCGTATTTACGTCAAATTTTGCTGTAGCAGTTGCACCCGGAGAAAGAAGCCCTTGCGTATTTGCTACAAACACCCTGCTGCTTGCATCAGCACCTTTAAAAGCGTACACATCTGTAATGTCTGTAGCCTGACCAGTTACGGCTGGCGCATCAATGTGATCGGCTGCCCATATTATACCGCCGCCCAGTGCAATGGCAGCTATAGCAGCTACAATGATTTTGTTCTTTTTCATTTTTAAGTTTTTTTGGTTTTAAATGCTGATAGAGTTACGCAGGGCTATTGTTTTTAGATTTGCGAGTAACTGCATTAATTTTGTATGTGCACTGAAACGCTTGCTGGTAGCGGGTTTTATTAGAAAAAATGTTTTATATCGGGTAGATATTTGCTGAATTAATACCGAAAAAGAGGGAAGTTTTTAAGGAGGAATGAGGGAATATCTATATTTGCGTACAGGAATTTTGTTTTCACATAAAAAACACGAACTTTAAGAAAAAAACTACCGTATGAGAATAGTGAAAGATATTCTTGACAGCAAAGCACAGGCCTTTAATATTGTTCAAACAGGTACGTTGGTAATTGATGCACTTACTATGCTTAATTCTGTAAACCTCAGCTACCTGATTGTAATGGACAAGGATGAATACAAAGGACTTTTTTGCGAGCGGGATTATAGCCGCAACGTTATATTGAAAGGCCGGTCAAGCGATAAGACAAAAGTAGAAGAAGTAATGACAACTGAATTGCCGGTTGTTGCGCTTACGGATAGCGTAGAATATTGCATGAACTTTATGAATGCCAGCAAAACCCGTTACCTGCTTGCATATGACGGCAATCGTTTTGAAGGAGTGGTTACCATTCATGATTTATTGCGCCAGGTGATTGCCAATAAAGAAGATGTGTTTGACAGCAGTGTTGCCAGCAGCTTGCTGGATAATGAAGAAAGTGGCCGCATTTATTAGGACATATTTTATTAAAGAAAGCCCCGCTAATATATTTTAGCGGGGCTTTTTATTTGCTTTGTTCCTGTTTTATCTGTTATTGTTGCATACTTTCTGATGAACCTTGATCTGCTTTCATGTTTTTTCTCTTAAATAAAGACATATCTATTTTACCAAAACGATAGCTGAAGTTTAGCCTAACCATCTGCGGATCACGCAAGCGATTGTACTGTTGTGTAAAATATTCGCTGTAAGAATATTGGTTTGATACCCTTGTACGGAATATATCGTTTATGCTTAAGGTTACAGCCAAAGCCTTACTTTTCAGGAAAGTCTTTTTAACAGCCAGATCAACACCCCACGACGGGCTTATATAACCTTGCGATGAACTTTGTGCCTGGCCAAAGGGTGGTCCCATCATTCCCTGGTTGGTATTTACAGGAAGATTTGTTTTTGACTGATAAGTAGCAGTAAGCTGTACTGTAAAATCTGAAGGCAATTTAAAATTGCTGTTGAATTTGCCAAACCAGCTCCACATAGCAGCTTGTGAATTGCTATCTGTTTTTATCTGCGAATTATATACGTTTATATTGGTAGAAATGTCCCACCATTTTGTAAGGTAATTCTGTGCTGTTACTTCCGCACCTGCAGCATAACTGGAGTTTGCATTAATATAAGTATTGATCAACTCCTGGTTACCAGTAGCAGGATCAATTTCCTGGTCGAGGTAACGGGTAATCAGGTTGCTGGTATGTTTATAGTATAAAGAGCCCAGTAAGGTATTGTTACCCGTAAATGTTTTCAGGTAAGATAATTCCAGCGACTGTGTAAACTCAGGCACCAGTCCGGGGTTTCCCTTTGTAATATTTAATTTATCGGTATAATCAATAAAAGGAATTAGCTGGAAGAAATTCGGCCTGTTTATACGACGGCTATAGCTTAATTGCAATTGCTGGTTGTCTTTCAGTTTTTGAGTAAGAAACACAGATGGGAAAAGGCTTACAGGATAACTGTTTTTAAATTTCTCACCATTGTTGGTTAACTCGCCCGCATAATTGGAGCTTTCCGCCCTCAATCCAAGTTTATAACTGAAATCCTTAAACGCAGATGAATAAGTAAGATATGCTGCATATACATTGTCCGTATTTTTATAATTGCTGGTGGCAGATGGAACCAGGTTATAAGCGGTACCATCATATAAATAAGTGTTGTTGTTATTGATGCGGCTGCGCAATGCTGCACGAAGGCCTGCTTCAATTTTTGTGGCTTTGCCTACAGGTTTTGTATAATCGGTCTGAATTACCAGGTTTTTATCAGAGCCATCGCCCAAAACTCTTTGTAATTCCTGGCTGGCAACTGAGCCATTGCTGGCGAAATAATTGGTTGTATAATCAGACTGGTTATTATTCTTGCCGGCAAAATAGTTCAGGTCTGCCGTCAGTTCTTCTCCTTCTTTTGCAAAAAGATGTTTCATGCCCAATGCAAGTCCCTGGCCATTAAAAATCCTTTCACCAGTTGATATGCGGTTGCTGTTAGCAGAAATCTTTCCGGAATTATAAAGGCTGTCGGTAACAATATCAATTGCTTCGTAAGGTCTAAATTCTCCGTGTACTTTAAAACCTGTTAATGAAAGCGTAGTTTTATTGGTTATAAAATAATCCAGGCCAAGTTTGCCGAATATAAAACCACCATTTGTTTTATTATTGTTTTGCTGATTAACAGTTGTTCTTGGAGTATCAAGCAAATTCACCCTGTCTGTGGTGCCAAGAGTGCGGTTTTTCATCTGGTTGCCCATCAGGCTGGCAGAAAGGTTTATTTTATTTTGGCGGACATTGAAGTCGAAGCCGCCATTTACAGCACCACGTTTGTCCACGCCTGCACGCACGTTGCCATTATAACCGGTTTTCCTGTTCTTTTTCAAAACTATATTAAGAATACCTGCTCCACCACCAGAGGCATCATATTTTGCAGAAGGGTTGGTAATTACTTCCACGCTCTCAATAGCATCTGCTGGTATCTGGTCAAGCGTCAGGGTGGTGGGTCTGCCATCTACATATAATTGAGGTGCTGCATTGCGCAAAGTAACATTCCCATCTATATCAACATTCAAAGAAGGCACATTCTTCATTACGTCTAACGCTGTGCCACCAGCGCTAACAATATTTTTTTCTACATTAAAGACTTTCTTGTCTGCATCCAATTTTACCAATGGTTTGTTAGCTGTTACTGTTACATTCGCCAATTGGGTTACATCTGTAGTCAATTTTATTTTGCCCAGGTCTTTATCAAAAGAAGGCATTGCTCCGCCGGCAGGAGGTGCAGAACCGGGAGGAGGCATAAATGAAATAGTTTGCTCATAACTTTTATAACCACTAATAGATATTTTCAATTTTAGGGTGCCCATTATAGGTAGCTCCTCAAAATTGAACTCGCCGTTGCTTTTGGTAGTAGCTCCTTTCAGCAATACTTCTTTTGTCTTTTTGGTAGCAGTATCAAACTTGTTGTGCATTAATACAATCGACACATCGCTCAGTGGCTTGCCGGCAGTATCAACTATTTTACCATAAATATGTCCATTAGAAGGCGGGCCACCTTGTCCGCCCGGAAAGGCGCCGCCTGGAGGCATTCCGCCGCCGGGTTGGGCCAATAGAAAATGTGCTGCAAACAGAAAGGTGATTATTATAGCTATTTTTTTCATATTGTCTCTTTTAGCGGCACAAATGTATCCTGAGGTAGGAAATTGTACGGGTCAAATGAGACAACAGGGGAAAATAATGCGACGAAAAACAAAAACGCCCCGCAATTGAAAAAGCGGGGCGTTTTTAAGCCTTTTTAGCAGTAAAAGATTATTTAGGCATATTGAATATTGTAGGATCAATTGTTTTATTAATTTCCACTTTTTTTATTGTAGTAGTAAGCTGAAACTGCCCTAAATCTGTACCAATTGTATAGGGCACAGAATAGCCAATATCTGTTTTCTTGTAATCAGTCATGCTTACATTTACTTCCACTTCATTGCCCATCATAGTAGCTTTCTTGGTTACTTTTGAAAGCAGGAAAGTTGCGTCATCAATAAAATAAGTTGTTTCAGATTTTTCTTTAGTAACCAGTTTTAATTTATAGGTTTTGCCTTCTTTACCCTGTAATGTAACCGTACTTCCTTTTGCTGCATAATCAAACAATGCACCGCCAACATCTATCTGGTCTTTTCCTGCATTGTAAATTTCCTGAGGCATAGCTTCTGCTGCACCACCACTCATTGGGTTTACAGACCAACCACCTTTATCGGTATAGCATTGAATGGCCTTCATCCCGTTAAACTCAGACTCAGTTTTGTATCCTTTGCCATTTAAGATGGTAACCGTTGTAGGATTGTCTCCACCCATTACCTGTACAGAGCCTTCCAGGTAAACACTATTTATTTTTTTAATAACGTCTTTACCACCAATGGCATCAATGTATTTTGAAACAATCTCATCAGCCGTTTGCGCTTTTAAAGAAACGGCCGCCAATGTAGCTGTCATAATGAACACAGAACAAACTATCTTTTTCATTTTTGCTGATTTAATATTTATTATTGTTGCCCGCCAAAGTTATGTATTACAAGCTGCAAAAGACAAAAAACCATATTGCCAGGGCCCTAACATTTGCTTTTTTTTATGAGCGGTGATATAAACATGTTAATAATGCCAGCAGCAGTAATATGATCTAAGGATGGTTGCAATATTTGTGCTGCAATTTGCTGGAATCACCTGAAACGCATAATCTCCAGCATTTGCGGCAATGCTATGCGTCCGCAAACCCTGGAGACTATTTCTCTGTTTTAAAAATTTACTTGACAATTGTTTTCACTGGAGACCAGTTGTGCGTTCCTACGTTTTCCATTAATATTTTTTGATCTGCATTTTCAAGCGTTAAAAAATACCTTGTTTCATTACCAATGGCGTATTCAGTTAATTCAGAAATCCAGTAACCAGTGTAATTCTTACGGTAAGAAGCCTGCAGGCTTATCGGTAAATCAGTTGACAAAATATTGCGGGATACGGCAATCAGTTTTCCTTCCTCTGAAATAAGCGCTTTCAAAAGCAAATTATTTTCCTGGAAAGCAACTTTGTAGTAATGGTCTTCTTTTTCCCATTTTACATCTGTTGCATTTGTAAATGCTTCAGAAAAGGTTAATAAAGCATTTTTGCTGATGCCATTATCGTTGGCAAATGTAGTGCCGATAGCAAGCATAATGAATGCTGCTATTGTGATGATTTTCTTTTTCATTTCTTTGATTTTATAATTTTAAAAAATTCGTTTGCGTTTATTGCAGAACAAAAATAAAACGCTTAATTACTTATAAAATCTAAATGAGATGAATCAGAAATATCCTGATACGAAAGATGAATTGTAAATGTTTTTAGCCGTGTTTGCCGGTAAAAGCAGCAATAGCATCACGATAGTTTTCACCAACCGGTAATTCTATGCTATCAATGAATACACCGCTTTTTCTTACAGAAGTAATGTGTTTGGCAGCTACAATATACGATTTGTGTATACGCATAAATAATGAAGAAGGTAATTCGTCTTCCAGCGATTTCATACTCATGCGTGTAATGATTGCTTTGCTGCTGCTTTTCAGATGAATTTTTATATAATCTTTCAGTCCTTCAATGTAGGTGATATCATCGAAAACTACTTTCAGGAGACTGTAATCTACGTTTACAAAAAAATATTCCGGCGTATTGGCATTGGCGCTGACTTGTTGTGGTTTGTTTTTTAGTTGAAAAAGATCGTTAGCCTTATTGCATGCTTTTATGAAACGTTGCAAAGAAACAGGTTTTACCAGGTAGTCCACCACATCCAATTCAAAACCTTCCAATGCATATTTTTCGTAAGCAGTTACAAGAATAAACATCGGCTTATCTTTCAATGTCTGAATAAACTGCAAACCTGTAAGGCCAGGCATTTGTATGTCAAGGAATATTAGATCAACCGTTTGTTCCTGCAATAGCTTCATTGCTTCCATGGCATTATCGCAAGCAGCTACCAGTTGCAGGTAAGGTACTTTGCTGATATTGTCTGTAAGCAAATCCAATGCTAGCGGCTCATCATCTATTGCAAGGCATTTTATCATAGCAGTAAATTTTTAGTATTGGAAATTTTTGTCTAGCTCAGGTTTATTTTCAAAGACACTACAAACCAGTTATTGTTGGTAGTAATATCCAGGCTGTGATTTTTTCCGTATAATAAATTTAAACGGCGTTTTACATTGGCCAGACCAATACCGGAAGTTTTGTCTTTTACTTCTGCTGAATCGGGGTTGTATTTATTGCTTACGGTAAAGTGCAATACATTTTTTTGCGCTTCAAGGTCAATGTCAATCTGGGCATCTTCTATCATGCCCGTACCATGTTTAAATGCGTTTTCTACAAAAGGGATAAGCAACATCGGCTCCAATTGGTATTGGTTATCCATAGTGCTCATATGTACATTCACCTGCACTTTTTTGCCAAAACGCTGCTGCTGCAAATCAATATAGCTTTGCAGGTAATCCATCTCTTTTTCAATTGACACCTTTTCTTCGTCTGCTTCGTAAAGCATATAGCGCATTAATGATGATAGTTTAATCAATGATGGCTCCAGCAATTCAGATTGTTTCCGAGCCAGCGCCACCATATTGTTCAGTACATTGAACATGAAATGCGGGCTTACCTGCGAACGCAATAAAGAAAGCTCCGTTTTCAGCATTTCATTTTGCTTTTCCTGCGCCAATGCATCACTTTGTATTTTGTCTTTAATAAGCTGGTAAGTGGTACCCAAAGCAAAAAAGAATACATAGATGAGCAGGTTAAAGAAAATAGCCCGGGATTCAAAATCGGTTCTTTTGAAAAAAAAGATGGATAAAAGGTATACTTCCGTAAGAATAGCTAAGTAAGTAACAATTTGGGCTGCGGTAAATTGCCAGTACTTTTTTCTGTGCAATATGAATCGCGGCACCAATACATAGGCGTTGAAATAAAAAACCGCCAGCCATGAGAAATTCAATATCCAGCTAAAATAAGTGCTGGCATCCGGACGCTCTTCTGTTTTTGGCCTGTTATCATGCTCGGGTGATCGCAACAGATAAGGCAATGAAAAGAAGAATGTCCATGCGGCTACATGCAACAATACAACTACCCATTTTTTAGAATACCAGGCTGCTTTCATGCCGCCAAATTATAAAGATATCCCGGTAAAAAATGCAGAATACAAAATCTTGCGACGAAGCAGGATTTTTTCGATACCAAGAAGGTTTATGGTCAAAGTTGTAGGGTAGAAGGTCTTAAACCTTACACCATACGCCTTATACCTTAACTATTGGCTTTTGGGAGGTGGTTCATAACGCAGTTTTACAGCAGCACTTTTTTCGCTGCTGGATGCAAGCCTTACTTCATATTTTTTTACACCGGCTGTAATTACCAGTAAAGCAGTATTGGGTGGTATGCTGCCAAGGTTATCGGCATACATTACCAGCTCGTAGTCTTTGTCGGGAAATGCATTTAAGTTTATAGTGAGAGGCGTAGCTTTCAACATCTGGCGGTATAATAGTACCTGGCCATTTAGTAAAACAGTGATGGTGTCATTATCAATCTCTGCATTGTCATAAAAATCCAGCTTTATTTCATTAGAAGGAACAGTAATCGTCTTTACCAAATCTTTGCTGCGTGGCTGAAGGTTTAGTTTCTTCTGTATGTCACGCAGTTCAGCACTCTGTTGTATATCTATCGGAAAATCTGATTTTGAAGTTTTCGTCAATACAATTTTGTAAGAAGGGCAGGTGGTTTCAGAACCAAATTGACGACCCTTGCATTCCCCGCTTAATGTTTCTTCATTACCGGCTTTACTCCAGTTAGAATCATATGTTTTTATGCAAGGAACGCAACTGCTGGGCACATGATTGGCTAATACGTCGTTCTCAATAATCACCATTCTTTTGGTGGTGTTATTATACCTGCCTATGAAATCAAACTTTGCATATGTTGAAGTATCGCGATAGTCATATGCATTGCCGCTAAGCGTATTGGCAGTAACAATAAAATTTATTTGCAGCTCAACATTGTATTCAGGAAAACAGCCCCCTGCAGCTTGTAACAGTTTACCCTTCCAGATACCACTTAAATCTTGGGCATTACTAGCGGTTATTGATAAAAACAAAAGGGTTAAAAGGTAAAGTTTGCGCATGCTTAAAAATAAAAAAACAAATTATCATTTAGCCATCAAAGCGATTGCTTAAATAGGATGAACGGTTGATCTATTTGGGTTTATCGTACTTAAATATCACCATGGCATTCTTTTGTTCGGTAGAGGTAATGCGCACTTCGTATTGTTTGTCGCCTGCTTTTACTACCATCAAAGATGTGTTTGGTGGAATATCGCCAAGATTGTCTGCAACCATTATCAACTCGTGGTAAGCATTGTCTTCGTCCAATTTTACTTTTACGGTAATGGCATTTGTGGTAAGCATTTGATGAGCTACTACCAGCTTTTTGTCAAGGTATACAGAGATGGTATCGTGGTCTATAGTTCCATTGTCGTAAATGTTGATAGTAATTTCCGGAACATTAACATTAATTGTTTGCACCAGTTCATTCTCCCTGTTTTTTAAAACAAGCGGAGTGAAACTGGCATCCTTCATTTTTATATCGTGCTCTTTCTTTTCTGTAGCTACAATTTCTGGCGCCAGGGCAACTGGTTTTATTTCCTTGGTAGTTTTAGCTGTACTGGTATTGTTGGCAGCAGGTTTTTTTACGCCAGTAGTTTTTGCTACCGGCCTATTGGTTGTAGTTGTGTTATTGGTGATAACAGGCTTTTTTACTGCTGGATTATTTTTAGCTACAGCATTTGCCTCAGTTTTTTTAACAGGGGCTGTTTTTACAGAATCTTTTGCAACAGGTTTATTATTGGCAAGCGCATTCTTTTTTTCTTTTTCACGCTTTGCCAGGAAAGGCTCTTTGTAAAAATCTGAAGTAACTACTTTGCGCAGGTATACAGTGCCACGCCCGCAAAAAGAAGAATCTGATTCTTTGTAACTGCTATACTTGCCTTCTAAAAATTCTTCGTCACCATTTTTTGTGTATTGCATCCAGCAAATCATCCAGCAGGCATAACTGCTTGAAGCCATTTTCAGTTCCAGCAGCTTTAGCTCCTGCAGCATTACTTTTCCGGTCTTGATATTGATAGTGCCATTGCTGGCTGCCTTTCCATAAAATTCTGTTCGTTTATAAGAGTAGGTAACGCCGTTGAATGCTTTCCCCTGCTGATCAATTTGTACTTCATATTTGTACCTGTCTTCCAGGTTGAACATGTCCATCATTTTAGCATCCGACGACACAAAGCTTCCGCGCCAGATACCCGTAAGATCTTGTGCAAATGCGGGTACCGTAAATAAAATAACAAATAGGGTTAAAAATCCTCTCATGGCTCCAAATTACAAATTCATTGCTCAAAAAAATCATTTGCAATTTCATTGAAAACAAAAGCTTTGTCTGCCAAGACTTCGTTAAATTTGCCGTCCTGAAAAGATTGCTGATTTTGAGATTTTGTGATTTGAGAATTAGTCTTTGTGCAAGTTTCTTCAACAATCACAAAATCGCTCAATACTGCAATCAGAAATAATCAGTGGATTAATAAAATACCAGATGATAAAAATCACACTTCCGGACGGAGCCGTAAAAGAATTTGAAAAAGGCACATCAGCTTTGCAGGTGGCAAAATCCATCAGCGAAGGACTGGCAAGAAAAGTATTGGCAGCACAAGTAAACGGGCAGGTATGGGATGCAACGCGACCTATTAATGAAGATGCTTCACTTAAATTATTGACCTGGGATGATAAAGATGGCAAATCAACTTTCTGGCATTCTTCAGCGCACTTAATGGCCGAAGCAGTGGAAAGCATGTTTCCCGGTGTAAAATTCTGGGTTGGCCCACCATTAGATAATGGCTACTATTACGATATGGACTTGGGTGATCGGAAACTGACCGAAGAAGATTTGCGCAAGCTGGAAGTAAAGATGAATGAGCTTGCAAAACAGGATAACAAATATGAAAGGAAAGAAATTTCCAAAGCTGATGCTGTAAAATATTTTACAGAGAAAGGCGATGAATACAAGCTCGATTTGCTGAGTAACCTCAACGATGGAGGTATCACCTTTTACACCCAGGGAAACTTTACAGATCTATGCCGTGGGCCACATATTCCTTCAACGGGTGCTATTAAAGCCATTAAGCTAACTAATATTTCCGCTGCCTATTGGAAGGGTGATGAAAAAAACAAAGCGCTTACACGTGTGTATGGTATTACATTCCCTTCTAAAAAAGAACTGGATGAATACCTGCTGATGCTGGAAGAAGCCAAGAAAAGAGATCACCGCAAGTTGGGCAAAGAGTTAGGCATTTATACCATGGATGATGATGTTGGCCAGGGTTTGATTATGTGGATGCCCAACGGTACTATCATAATTGAAGAGTTGGAAAAACTGGCAAAGGAAACGGAAAGCGCTGGTGGCTATAAAAGGGTAGTAACGCCCCATATTGCCAAGGAGAGCATGTACATTACCAGTGGACACCTTCCATACTATGCAGATAGTATGTATCCGCCAATGGAACTGGATGGAGAGAAGTACTACCTGAAGTCAATGAACTGTCCGCATCACCATAAAATATTTGCGGCAGAACCGAAGAGCTATCGCGATCTTCCTTATCGTATTGCCGAATACGGTACTGTTTACCGTTATGAGCAAAGTGGTGAATTGTTTGGCCTGATGCGTGTGCGGGCATTGCATATGAACGATGCGCATATCTATTGCACAAAAGATCAATTTGCCGAAGAGTTCCGTGCAGTAAATGATATGTACCAGAAGTATTTTAAGATTTTTGGTATTGATAAATATGTGATGCGCCTCAGTCTTCATTCTCCAGACAAACTGGGAAAAAAATATGTAAACGAGCCAGAGTTATGGAAACAAACAGAAGAGATGGTTCGCCAGGTATTGATAGAATCAAAAATTCCTTATGTAGAGGTGCAGGATGAAGCTGCTTTTTACGGACCAAAAATTGATGTTCAGATTTACAGTGTAATCGGCCGTGAATTTACTTTGGCTACCAACCAGGTAGATTTCTCGCAAGGCAGAAGCTTTAAGTTGGAATATACCAACCAGGACAATCATGCTGAAACACCATTAATCATTCACCGGGCACCTTTGGGCACGCATGAACGGTTTATTGGATTTTTGCTGGAACATTATGCAGGAAAATTGCCGGTATGGTTAGCTCCTTTGCAAGTGAAGATTTTGCCTATCAGCGACAAATT
This sequence comes from Chitinophagaceae bacterium, assembly GCA_047602295.1. Classification (GTDB taxonomy): domain Bacteria; phylum Bacteroidota; class Bacteroidia; order Chitinophagales; family Chitinophagaceae; genus JACMLD01. The sequence continues at coordinate 3,341,977 of JASGHP010000001.1, forward strand.
TTTACCCTACGCACAAAGTCTTTCTGAAAAGCTGAAAAAATCAGATATTCGTGTGGAAGTTGATGACAGAAACGAAAAGATAGGCAAGAAAATACGTGATACAGAGCTGATGAAAGTGCCTTATATGCTGGTAGTGGGAGAGAAGGAAATGAATGATAACACAGTAGCCATCCGCAGACAAGGTAAGGGCGATGCAGGCATTAAACCAATAGATGAATTTGTTGCTGAAATAAGCACAGAGATAAAAGAAAGAAAAGGGGAATAATTTTTGCAACGCTAGTGAACACGAATGACACGAATAGGTGCGAATAAACGCTAATAATAAAATTGGCGTAAGGGTTCAAATAAATTAGTAACTTAACTTATAAAAATAACGTCAAATTCTTCGGGACAAGGCCTACAGCTTAAAACTAACAGCTCGCAACTTTCTCCCGGTATTTTTAAACTAAAACATATAAATGGCATTTCCACCAAGGCCCCCGAGGGGCGCTTTCAATCCAAGGTTCAGAAAAGAACAACAACAAGAACACCGCACCAACCACATGATACGCGTGCCACAGGTACGTTTGGTGGGCGATAATGTAGAAGTAGGTATCTACAGCATACAGGAAGCTTTGCGCATGGCGCAGGATCAGCAGCTAGACCTGGTTGAAATTTCTCCACAAGCAGATCCGCCGGTTTGTAAAATAATAGACTATAATAAGTTTTTATACGAGAAGAAGAAGAAGGAAAAAGAGATGAAAGCGAACAGCAAAGTCTCTGAGGTAAAAGAAATTCGCTTTACGCCCAATACAGACGATCACGATTTTGATTTTAAAGCAAAGCATGCTGAAAGCTTTTTGAAAGATGGCAACAAGGTTAAAGCTTATGTGCAGTTTAAGGGTCGTGCTATCCAGTTTAAAGAACGTGGTGAGCTTTTGATTCTAAAGTTTGCAGAGCGTCTGGCAGAGTTTGGCGTGCTGGAAAGTCTTCCTAAAATGGAAGGAAAACGTATGCTGGCTATCTGGGCACCCAAAAGCCAGAAGAAAAAAGGTGACAAACCTGCTGGCGGTGGCAAAGAAAATGCACCTAAGCCACCAAAACCGGAAGCTGTACCACAGGCTAACGCAGCGCCAAAACCAGAGTAAGGCAGACTACAATAACATTTGGATTAATAAAACAGCGGCAAAATTGTCGCTGTTTTATATTTGCATAAAATCTAGAATATATTTAAAATCAATAAGTTAATATTTTTTTAGGCCTTGACTATTTAATTGAAACTATTCGCCTAAATGCAATTAACTATAAAAATGCAAGTGGCACAGAAGCCATAGCTGCCCCAATGCTGAAAAGTTGAACTGAGCGTAGCAACGATGCTCAAACAGTTTTATACAGCTGGTTCAATAAAATCTTATTCAATTTAAGCGCTGTAATTAGCTGAGGCTTTTCTCAAAAATGCTGATTTTCTTGTGTTTTTCTACTATAAAACCCTACCTTTGCAGCCCATTAAAAGCCTGTAGGATTGGCTTACCCAAAATCTTACATATTGCCCAAACGGCCCCATAAGTGTTTCGCCTGTGCGAAGCCGCCAGCAGGGTAACATTTAAAACCGCATGTAAAATGCCAAAGGTTAAAACAAACTCAAGTGCCAAAAAGCGTTTCAAAGTAACGGGCACAGGAGAAATTACTTTTCAAAAAGCGTTCAAACGCCACATCCTCACAAAAAAATCAACTAAACGCAAAAGGGCTATGAGAATTAAAGGCACTGTAAGTCCTGCTAATTCTTATTTCGTAAAACGCCTGTTGAGGTTGAAGTAATCTTCCTCCTGATTTTTATCTTTTTACTTTTAAACTAATTTAGATATGCCACGTTCAGTAAACGCTGCTGCTTCTAAAGCCCGCAGAAAAAAAATATTAAAACAAGCCAAAGGCTTTTATGGTAAACGTAAAAACGTTTATACCGTTGCTAAGAATATTGTAGAAAAAGGTATGACTTACAGTTATGTAGGTCGTAAACTGAAAAAAAGAGAATACCGCCGTCTGTGGATTGCGCGTATTAACGCTGCAGTAAGAGCAGAAGGATTGACTTATTCTGTTTTCATCAACAAATTGAATGAAAAAGGAATTGAACTTGACCGCAAAGTATTAGCAGATTTAGCAATGAACAACCCTGAGACATTTAAGGGATTGGTTGCTTCAGTTAAATAAATCATTCGCTATAGAATTTAAATAAAGAACCGTCACGCATTTACGTGACGGTTTTTTATTTATACCAGAAAAAAACTGTGCTTTTCAATAGATAAATGTTTTGCTAGCTATTGCCAATCAGGTTGAACTCAACTCTTCTGTTAGAATGTCTTCCGGCTTCTGTTTTATTATTTGATATTGGCAGGTCTGCTCCAAAAGATGCGATTGTAATTTTCTCTGCTGGCAAACCTTTGCTTACTAGTGTTCTCTTGAGGCTCAATGCTCTTTTCAAACCCAATTTTACATTATTGTATTTGCTGCCCCGGTTGTCTGTAAAACCCAGTATAACAATGCGGCTCCAGGTTTCAGGTGCATTAATGCATTGCTGTGTAATACTGTCAAGCTTTTTTAAACCATTTTGATTTTCTAGGCGGGATGAATTTTTTGAGAAATGAAATTCCTGCATTTCAGTAATACCACCCAGATATTTTATGATGCTGTCATTTTTCTTATTGTTTTGCTTCAGAAAATCATGCTGTTCTTTAGACAGCGTTACTGATTTGATTTGAGGGGAAAGTGGCTTTGTGGCATGTGTAAAAATATCGTCTGTTTTATTTTTTGCAACCGCATTGTTATACTGTTCTGCTGGTTTTATGTTCTTGACAGTAGTTGCTAATGCAGAGGGATTTTTAATTTCTGCATATCCTTTTGCGCTAACGGAATTAAAATAGGCTAGCAATTGCATTAAACAGATTACAACGAATATTACAATTCCGCCAGACAGTAATAAAAAAAAAGCTTTTGCAGTGCTGATGAAATTAGAATAAGCAGGAGGATTGCTAATTGACTTCATGGGTATATCTTTTGGGGTTATTGTTCAAAGGTTTGGATACTATTAAAGCATTACAAAGCGTAGCGCACAATTGCTTTGCTAAACGCTGTGGATGCAGATTTTGCATCACAGACAGAAATTGCTATTGAAAGTAAACGGGAGCGATAATATTTTGGTATTATTAAAAGTAGCAAGTGGTTTAAAATACCATTTACCACTTAGGCGCATTTTATTTATGCTACTAAAGTTTTGAGAGCCACAATAAATTCAACTGTGAAAATAAAAATCCGCAATTGCTTATCATGAACGATTGCGCAATTGCGGATAGTGAAATAAATATGAGAAGCAGTTAGCTTAGATGATGCCCTTTCATTTCCCAGGCAAGTGCACTGGCGCCTAGTATTGCTGCGTCAGATTCTTTAAGATGACTGATAAGAATTTTTACTTTATTTTGGAATATCTGTATCAGGTTTGCCTCCATGTGTTCACGTGTAGGCTTTAAAATAAGATCTCCTGCTTTGGTAAGACCACCAAACAATACAATAGCTTCCGGGCTGGTAGCCATTACTGCATTGGCCATTGCAATACCAAGTATGCGGCCGGTAAACTCATAAATTTCTTTGGCCAGTTTATCGCCTTTGATGGCGGCTTCATACACTTTTTTTGAGTCCATTTCTGCTGCAGCAACATCGCGCAGCAAACTTGGCTCATTAGTTTTTTCTAAAAACTCTAATGCTGTATAACGTACACCCGTAGCCGAAGCGTAGCTTTCCAGCGAACCTAATTTGCCGGTGCCCTGGTGCAAACGTCCGTCTGGTATAATAATAGTATGACCTAGCTCTCCTGCAAAGCCATCATGGCCATAAATAAGTTCTCCGTTTGCCACAATGCCACTTCCAACACCCGTGCCCAGTGTTATCATAATGAAATCCTTCATGCCTTTTGCAGCGCCATAAGTCATTTCTCCAATAGCGGCAGCATTAGCATCATTGGTAAGTGTGGTTGGCAGTTTAAATTTATCCTCCAACAATTTTGCGAGCGGAATGATGCCTTTCCAGGGAAGGTTAGGAGCGTATTCTATGGTGCCTGTGTAGTAATTGCCATTAGGTGCACCAACACCAATACCTTTAATGCGGCCAGTGCCACCTGCTTTCTGAATCAGTACATCAAGCGCATCATAGAGTTCATCTATAAAACTTTCTACGGTTGCATGTTTCTTAGTCGATATTTCGCTTGAAAAAAGCACGTTACCATCCCGGTCAACAATGCCAAACTTTGTACCTGTACCACCAATGTCTATCCCTATTACCAGTTGTTGTAACGAAGTTGAAGCCATGATTTAATCTCTTTCTTAATATTTATATTGAATTCAAATGATTGTGATTAATGTCCGCCAGACGCAGCAACATCTGTATCGTAATTAATACCTTGTTTCGACAAGATATTTTTTACCACAAAACCAAAAAACGCAAGGTATCCAAAGCACAATGCTGCAATCCAGTAAGATTGATGGATGCCAATAACATCGGCAAGTTTACCTTGTATTGGAGGAATAATTCCACCGCCAAGTATCATCATAATAAGAAATGCAGAACCTTGCGTTGTATATTTTCCCAAACCAGCAATTGCAAGGCTGAAAATAGATGGCCACATAATAGAACAAACAAGGCCACCACTTAAAAATGCATAAATAGATATCCTGCCGGTTGTCATAAGACCAATAACCATTGCCAATACACCCAGCAAGCTAAACGTTAATAAAGTTCTTGCAGGTTTGTCTTTGGTGAAATAGAAAGCGGCAATTTGTATTAATACACAAATAACATAGAAATACAGATTGCTCATATCATATTTAGCAAGAGAATTTATCGCTATCAGTATACCAAATGCCGCAAGCGGTACAACAAACTTTAAAATTGATTTTGTTTTCTCTGTTAAATTGAAAGCACTGATAGCACCGGTCCATCTTCCAATCATCAAACTTCCCCAATACATACCAATATAAGGAGTAGCTTCAGATGCAGACAGGCCACCAAATGAAGGCTGTCTTAATAGCTCACCAAGATTACTGCCAATGGCTACTTCTGCACCCACATAAAAGAAGATACCCAGCATACCTAGCAGCAATTGAGGATATTGCATCGCACCCCAACCGTTGGCATCTTTTTTTGCGCTTGTGTTTGCAACAATCAAACCAATAACCACCACTGCAAAAGCGCCTAATAACCATTTAAGCCTGTATGCTTCCATAGCATGTTTCTCAGCCTCAGAAGCATTGGTTAAATCTGTTTTATAACTGTTGAATACAGGGGCAAACATCATAATAAGCAAACCGGTCATTATTAACAGCATGTACAAAGCCTTGTTGGCTTTCTCTGTTTTTTCAATCATTACGCCTGAAGGCACTTTTTTTGAAAACTGGAACATGCCTGCGCATGCAAGAAACAATCCGCCAACGCCAACGTATAATACAATCACTTTGCTAAGGCTTAATTGTGCAATCTGTTCATCGGTAATAGCTGCAGTTGTTCCAAACAATGCAAGCGCAACTACCAATGGGCCTATTGATGTTCCAAATGAATTGATGCCACCGCCAAGGTTTACACGGCTTGTACCAGTGGAAGGATCACCCAAAGCAATAGCAAAGGGTTGTGCAGCGGTTTGTTGCAAGGAAAACCCCAAGGCAACTATAAAGAAACCTGCCAGCATGCCCGCAAAAGTGTTGGCATTAACAGCAATTATCATTGCAGCCGCACCTAACGCAGAAAAAAGCAAACCATACACAATACTTTTTTTGAACCCCCATTTGCCTACCAAATCTTTTCCTCCAAATGCACCATAAGCAAACAATGCCAATGCCCCAATATAGTATGCAGTATAAAAAGCAAAGTCAATTAACTGGCTCTGAAACTGATCTAAATGAAAATAGTGTTTGCAAAAAGGAATGAATACACTGTTACCCGCAGCAATAAATCCCCAGAAGAAAAATACTGTAACCAATGTTCCTAATGCACCGTAATTAGTTGGCTGGCCCGTTTTGCTCATAAGCAATCTCTTTGTTTTATTTATTTATTGTAGTTCTAAATGTAGCAAGTTTTTAACCTGCATTGCAAAGTAGTGGCACAATATATTGCCATTTGTTTAATAAAGGGTCTAAAGATAGCGTTTGTGTTGATTTTTTTATCATCTGATACATGTTGTTTCACCATTCACTAAAAAATATTTTCGTTACTTGCATCAATCAATCGAAAACCTTCCTAAATTCAACGCAACAATTTCAAACTCACCAGAATGGAGATACTCCACGTATCAGCAGAATGTTATCCTGTAGCCAAAGCCGGCGGACTGGGTGATGTGGTGGGGGCCCTTCCCAAATACCAGGCACAACTTGGCCATATTGCTAAAGTTGTAATGCCCATGTACCGCACAAAATTCCTGTACGATAACCAATGGGATGTTGTACACAAGGGCGGCGCTTCTCTCGGCAATACCTGGTTTGAATACACTGTAATAAAAGAAAAAACAAACAAACTTGGGTTCGACCTTTACCTGGTAGACATCAACGGTTTGCTTGACAGGGAAAAAGTGTACGGCTATGCAGACGACAGCGAACGTTTTACTTCTTTCCAGATTGCAGTGGTAGATTGGGTCTCTCATTGGCAACACAAGCCGGATGTAGTGCATGTGCACGATTACCATACAGGGTTAATCCCCTTTATGATGCAATCCTGTTACGATTATCAGCAATTGCGCAATATCCCCAGCGTACTAACTATTCACAACGCCCAATACCAGGGATGGATGGGCTGGGATAAAACACATTATATACCACATTGGGATGGCTGGAAATGGGGCAATCTTGATTGGAAAGGCGCTATCAACCCATTGGCATGCGGTATTAAATGTGCCTGGAGAGTAACCACCGTTAGCCCCAGCTACCTGGATGAGTTGCGCTACATGAGCAATGGTTTGGAAGATCTATTTGAATACGAAAAAGGAAAATGCTCTGGTATATTAAACGGTATTGATACAAAAGTGTGGGACAGCTCAACCGATAGCTACCTGGATGATCATTATTCTATTGAAACAATAGATGAAGGCAAAAGGGCCAGCAAGGAAAAACTCTGCAGCACATTCAACCTCGATCCCTCTTATCCTTTGATAGTTTTTATTGGAAGACTGGTAGGCGAGAAAGCTGCGGATCTTTTGCCACAGGCTATTGGCGATTCTTTACACCATATTGGACGGAAAATGAGTTTCCTGGTATTGGGTAACGGTGAGCCACATGTGGAATACCAATTGAACAGTATGCGTGGGCCTTTAATGGGCTATTACAATTCGCAAATCTCTTATAACGAGAAACTGGCGCATCAAATGTATGCTGGTGCAGACTTTCTGCTGATGCCCAGCAGGGTAGAGCCTTGCGGACTGAACCAGATGTATGCCATGCGCTATGGTACTGTACCCATTGTTAGAAGAACGGGTGGCCTTAAAGACACCGTAAAAGATTATGGTGAACCAGGCGGGTATGGTGTTTGTTTCAATAATGATTGGGTGGGTGACATTACACAAGCTGTATACAGGGCAGTAGAGTTGTATGATCAACAGGAAAAAATGAAAGGCATCCGCAAACAGATTATGCAATTGGATTTTAGCTGGGACAGCAGTGCGCAGCAGTACATTAATCTTTATAATAGCTTGTAAGAATAATGTGAAAATGTGGAAGTGTGATGAATGTGAAAAATGTAGTTCTTTTTTTTAGCATTGGATGAAATCACTTTATGCGCCTAGTCTTTAGTCTAAATACTATATACTTAATACTTATTACTTTTTACTTATTACTTTTTAAAGCTTGCAAATATGAGTAAATCAACGTTAGCGGTCATTTTGGGAGGAGGAGCAGGTTCTCGTTTATACCCCCTTACGGCCAGCAGAAGCAAACCAGCCGTACCCATTGCAGGAAAATACCGATTGGTAGATATTCCTATTTCAAATTGCATCAACAGCAGCATCAACCGAATGTTTGTGTTAACGCAGTTCAACTCTGCTTCGTTAAACAGGCACATTAAAAACACCTATCACTTTAGTGCGTTTAGTTCTGCATTTGTAGACATACTTGCTGCGGAGCAAACTCCTGATAACCCTACCTGGTACCAGGGCACGGCAGACGCGGTACGCCAAAGCCTTCGCCATCTTGGCCCATTTGATAGTGAGTATGTGCTTATTTTAAGTGGTGATCAGCTCTACCAGATGGATTTCCAGGAAATGATCAGCAATCATAAAAAACTAGGCGCAGATATTTCTATTGCTACAATACCAGTGGCAGACAGGGAAGCGCCAGAGTTTGGTATTCTGAAAAGCAGTGAAGAAGGATACATCACTTCGTTTATAGAAAAACCCAAGAAGGAATTGTTGCCAGAATGGGTAAGTGATACCGGAGATGAAATGAAACGACTTGGCCGCAATTACCTGGCATCAATGGGTATTTATATTTTCAACCGCAAGCTGATGTTTGATCTGTTGGAAGTGGAATACAAAGACGCTACCGACTTTGGTAAAGAAATTATACCGCAGTCTATAGACAAATACAAAGTAGTAAGCTATCAATACGATGGCTACTGGACAGATATCGGTAACATTTATTCTTTCTTTGAAGCCAACCTTGGTTTAACACAAGATATACCAGACTTTAATTTGTTCGACAACAGCAACGCTATTTATACACGTGCACGCATGCTGCCACCGGCAAAAATAAGCGGCACCACGCTGGAGAAAACAATAATAGCAGAAGGTTGCATTATCAATGCTTCCCGAATAGAAAATAGTGTAGTGGGCATTCGTTCACGTATTGGCAATGGCACTACTATTGTAAGCAGTTATTTAATGGGCAATGATTATTTTGAAACAATTGGCGAGATGGCGCATGCCGCGCAACACGGTATACCCAATGTAGGCATTGGCAACCGTTGCTATATCAAGAATGCGATTGTTGATAAAAATGTACGCATAGGAGATGATGTGCGCATCAATGGCGGCAGCCATTTGGAAAACAGTGATCATTCACTCTACACCGTAAAAGACGGTATTGTGGTTGTGAAGAAAGGAGCCGTAATTCCCAATGGGTTTGTGATATAACAATAATTTTCCCCGATAGTAAACATCCTGCTCTGCAGGATGTTTTTTTATGTACATTTAGTAAAGTTCATGTACTAAATACACAATCAAAACGACTGCTATGTCTTCTGCCTATACGGGTGTAAAGCCACAATTGAGTTTCTGGCAAATATGGAATATGTGCTTTGGCTTTTTCGGTATACAGTTTGGCTGGAGCCTGCAGATGAATAATATGAGCGCCATTTATGAATACCTCGGCGCTTCCCCCGAACAAATCCCCGGTCTTTGGTTAGCTGCTCCCATGACAGGTCTTATCGTACAACCAATCATTGGTTATTTAAGCGATCGTACATGGCATCCAACACTTGGTCGTCGCCGCCCGTTTTTTTTGGTAGGCGCTATCTTAAGTTCACTCGCACTTTTTATTATGCCCAATGCATCCGGTATCTGGATGGCGGCAGGCACATTGTGGATATTGGATTCCTGCATTAATATAAGCATGGAACCCTTTCGTGCTTTTGTTGCAGATAATCTTAACGAGAAACAACGGTCTTTTGGTTTTGCGATGCAGAGTATGTTTATAGGACTTGCATCTTTTGTTGCTGGCTACCTGCCGCAAAAGCTGGTGCAATGGTTTAATATCAGTCGCGAAAAAACAACCGGCGCTATACCACAAAACATCATGCTATCCTTTTACATTGGAGGTGCCATGTTTATCATTTGTGTTTTATATACTGTTTTCAAAAGCAAAGAATATCCACCCAGTGACCCGGATTGGAAAACAAAAAAAGAACAGGCAAAGGGCGGAATAGCTGTTGGCGTAAAAGAGATTGTTCATGCAATTGCTAACATGCCCAATCAAATGAAAAGACTGGCGTTGGTAAATTTTTTAACGTGGCCAGGACTGTTCCTGATGTGGTTTTATTACAGTACTGGCGTTGCAACAAATATCTTCGGCGGAAATCCTGCAACAAGCAGCGATCTATATACGCAGGGGTTGGAATATGCCAATACAACATCGGCTATTCTTAACCTTGTTACTTTTCTTTTTTCTTTTACGCTGCCATTATGGGTAAGGGGTGTTGGTAAAAAATATACGCATACCATTTGTTTGCTGATTGGCGGCGTCGGGCTTTTCGCAGTTAAAAGCATTCATGAACCATGGATGTTGTATGTAGCAATGAGCATGGTGGGTATTGCATGGGCTTCCATACTTTCTATGCCTTATTCCATGCTGGCTGGTTGCCTGCCCGAAAATAAAATTGGTATTTACATGGGCATCTTCAATTTCTTTATTGTACTGCCGGAAATTATTGCCTCTTTATTTTTTGGAAAGATAATGGTAAACCTGCTTGACAATGATCGACTGATGGCAGTTCGCATTGGCGGCGTATTGTTATGCCTGGCGGCGATTACCTGCGCTTTAATCATTAAAGAATCAAAGAATGATGCTGCGGATGATGCACTGGCAGCAAAACTTGAAATACTGGAAGAACGACCTATATGAATTGTAAGTTGTAAGTGATAAGTTTTAAGTCTTTTTGCATCGCCAGTTCAATTTAACTCATCATATTTTAGTTATGATAAGAAATCTGATTGCCTTGTTCTTGTTTGCTTCTATAGCTGCAAACCTTAATGCACAAACCATAGACGTATATCCAACCAACTGGTGGGTGGGCATGAAGAATCAGCAATTGCAGGTTATGCTGCATGGAAACAATGTGGGCAATGCCAGCAGCATTACAATCGGTTATCCAGGCGTTACGCTGAACAAAATCACCAAAGTCAAAAATAAAAATTATGCATTTCTTGATCTTGCCATTGCTGCATCTGCAAAGCCTGGCAATATCAATATAAAACTGCAAGGTGTTGCAGGTATTTCATCGGTAACGCTGCAGTTAAGCAATCGCCGCAATGGTAAAGGCACTGCATTTGCGCAAGGCGTTAATTCATCCGATTTTATTTATTTCCTGATGCCCGACAGGTTTAGCAATGGTGATGAAAGCAATGATCGTATAGCCGGCATGCGTGATCAATCACTTAACCGCGATTCTATTTTCTTAAGACATGGTGGCGATATGCAGGGCGTTACCAATCACCTGGATTATTTGCAAAGCCTGGGTGTAACTACACTTTGGATGACGCCGGTAATTGAAAACGATATGCCAGACCGTACGGAACACGGTTATGCGTTTACCAACTATTATAAAATAGAACCGCGGTTTGGTGGGGAAACGGCCTATTTGAAATTGAGCGATGAACTGCACCATCGTGGTATGAAGCTGATACAGGATGCCGTGTACAACCACATGGGCTATTACAATTTTTTGATGCAAGACCCGCCTGATAGCAATTGGGCGCATCAATGGCCAACACTTACATTGCCCAATTATAAAGAACAGGTTTTTTTTGATCCGCATGCATCTGAATACGATAAAAAGAAAATGGCAGACGGATGGTTTACCAATATGATGCCCGATGTAAATCAAAGCAATCCATTGGTAGCAAATTTTTTAATTCAGCATGCTATCTGGTGTGTAGAAAAGTTTGGCGTGGATGCATGGCGCATTGATACCTATAAATATGTTGATCCGGATTTTATGAACCGCTGCAATAAAGCGCTGACAGACGAGTATCCAAAAATCACTATGTTCGGCGAGAACTGGGATGAAGGCGTTGCCAACCAGGCTTATTTCACCAAAAATATTTTCAATACTGCGTTTAAAAGCAACCTTACCGGTTCACTTGATTTTGAATTTTTGTTTCGTGGCATACAGCCTGCTCTTACGCAAATGCCCAACGGTATCAACCAGCTATACCAAACCGTTAGCCAGGATTTTCTCTACCAGCAACCGATGAACAATATTGTTTTCCTCGACAACCATGACATGACACGTTTCTACAGCCAGGTAGGAGAGGACATGGCTAAATTTAAAATGGGGCTTTGCTGGTTGTTTACCACCCGCGGTATTCCGCAAATGTATTATGGCACAGAGATAATGACGAAGGGTGTTTCAAATCCCGATGGGTATGTGCGGCTTGATTTCCCCGGCGGATGGAGAGGTGATCAGAAGAATGCTTTTACAGGCGCTGGTTTAAGCAATGATGAAAAATCAATACTGGATCTTACCAAACGACTAAGTGCATTCAGAAAAAAATCTTCTGCAATAAAAACCGGCAAGCTGATGCAGTTTGTGCCGGAAAATGGTGTGTACGTTTATTTCAGGTACGATGATAAGCAAACCGTCATGTGCGTAATGAATACCAATGAAACGCAGGCTAGCATCGATTTAAAACGTTTTGCTGAAAGAGTAAAAGATTATACCAAAGCATTGGATGTAGCCACCGGCACAGTCTTCAACATAGAAAATAATACCATCTCCCTCGGCGGAAAATACCTTTTGGTGATGGAGCTAAGGAAATAATACCGTCACACGTGAGACGATAGTCGTGAGAAGTGAATACCCCGCAGGTTTCCCGCAGCGCACACAACGAAGCAGCGATCGCAGTATTAACTATTTTCGCGATAAACCGCGAGAAGCTCGCTAATTATCAGCCACCCACTATTCCCAACTCTCGACTTACGACTCCCTCACTAGCTCCTCCCCATTATCTATTTCTAAGTACCATACATAGCGAATCGCTAAACTAAAAATAAAAAGTCACCCTTTACAACAAGGTGCAAGGGATTTGCGATTTAATCTGGTAATAAAAAATCACTCTAGGCAAATTGCAAACAATACCCAATTGCTTGTACGCAGGCAGTTGATATAAATAAATTTCTGGCAATCATAAAAATGTTTTGCCAGAAGAAGAGACTGGGCTGCCCATGGTCCGGTGGATAGTAGAATATGGAATTTTAAATTTTGGGGGTAGCTTTTCCAGGCATGCCCCTTTTATTTAGCCACGGAGACACTTATTGTGAGTAGTGAGTCGTCAGTTGTGAGTGGTGGCTGATAAATAGTAAACCTCTCGTGGGTTTATCGCGAAGATATTTTACGCTGCAATCGCTGCTTCGTTGTGCACGCCGCTAGAAACCAACGAATCAAACGCGGTTCATCATTTCAACAAAGCAGTTGATGTAAAAATATTTCTGGCAATCATAAAAATATTTTGCCAGAGTAAGAGACTGGGCTGTCCATGGCCCGGTGGGTAATAAAATATAGTAATTAAGTTTCGGGGTTGCTTTTCCAGGCATGCCCCTTTTTTATTTAGCCACGGAGGCACTTATCGTGAGTGGTGGCTGATAAATAGTAAACCTATTGTGGGTTTATCGCGAAGATATTTCACGATGCAATCGCTGCATCTTTGTGTTCGCTGTGAAAAACAGCGGAGCAAAAGCCCATTCACGTCTCAGGTCTCACGATTTTCATCGCAGAGCGCCAGTGACAAAAAGTCTTTCACAGGGCAATCACCCACTCACGACTCATAACATTAGCGCTTCCAGGTTTTGTTGCTTCTCTTTACCCCAGTATTTTAATCTTTCTTTTAAAATGTCCTGGATAGATTTCATAGTTACTTTTTTGCCCTTGGTAGGCGCCTTTAATTGAGCAGCGCTAACATCAATAGCAGATACTTTGGTGGCAAACCAAGTCAGGTGCTGGTGTGGCAGTGATACTCCCAGTATCATTCCTGGTAATCCATTAAAAGATTCGGGCCCGCCGGGTGCAAGTATCTCATCTGTGTAGAATGCTACTACGTAAATAGTGTCCATAATAATGGCATTCGCCCTTCTGCATTGGAAGCCTGCAATTATCCTGGTTTCATCAGTTATCTTCCAATCAATATGCCTGGTACTATCGCTAAATAAAAAGACTTCTTCAAAAGCTTTTTTCTGGCTAATGCTTTTAGCGCTGTCAAGTTCAGTATAAACAACATTCTCACTAGCTACGCTATTCTCAAAAAACATATTGGTATTCGTGTTGTCAGGATTTTCTCTTCCTGGCTGGTAAACACTTCTGTTTTTACTAAACAGCAAATCAAAATAGGTTGACCTGAACTTGGGCATCGTTTTCTTCTGCAGCTCGCTCCATGAATCACTTTCATCAAGGCGTGCATAAAGATTTACACGTTTTTCAAACTCAATTTTTCCTTCCGTCAAAAAAATAGCATTTTGTGCATGCAGGTTCAGTGAAACAATTACCCCCACACATAGAACTATATATTGTAGTGCTTTCATGTTTGATGTTTTATTGGTTACTTGCCAGCGGCTGGCATGCCTGCTTTGTTAAAATTCCACACCAGCGATATCATAAAATAACGCTGTATGGTACTGTACGTATTTTGAGAAATATAGTTGCTGCTGACGTTGCGGTTAAAACCAATGTTCTGGTTTAATAAATCATTGCCAGAAAGTTTTAGCAACAATCCATCGCTTTTCAGGAATTTTTTACCAATCCATGCGTTCCAGATAAAAGTATTGGTATTATAATTAAAAGTGCTGGTTTTTTGCCGCAAGTTGGCACTTGCATCTGTATGTATCTGGAATTTCTTTGGTAAAAAGACATCGAAGTTCGGTTCAATCGTCCACGTCCAGTAATTTGTTTTTATACTGCTTTGCACAGAAGAAGTGCTGCTGGTATACGTAACACTGTTTTCAAGACGCAGTTCGTATTTCTTGTCTTTAGATTTAGAAAGATAATTACTCAGGGTATAGTTTTGGCTTTTTGTAATATTTAAAACGTCATTTACAATGTAGGCATTTTGGTTTAGGCTAATCGCTCCATTGAAATAAATACGCAGGTCGGGCTTTTTCCATTTAAGACCATAACCAAAATACCCGTTCAAGCTATGGTTGCCGTCTATATTGATTGCCTGCGTGGTTCGTTTGCCATTGCTGTCAACTTTGGATGCATTGCTAAGCGCATTTTCAGTAAACTGATAATTAATATTTGCATAAATATTTGTCTCAGTTATTACTTTGTACTGGTAAAAATTGAGCCCGATCCTGTTATCAAACTGAGGGCGCAGCGTGGGGTTACCAATGGTGATGTTCAGTGGATCGTCATTGGTGCGGGTAGGTTGTATTTGTTGTATAGATGGCTGCCTGGTATTACCATTATAGCGGAGCGATAAGCTTTTTTGCGAATTGAAGTTATAACTAAACTGAGCCTGTGGGTAAAAATTTACAAAATTTCTTTTTACTGAAGTGTCAGCATGCATATCAGTTTGGTTAAAACTTGTAAATCCAATATTACTGCCGATGTTGAAGCGTATTTTCTTTTTAATAAGGTTATACGTCAATCCGCCTTTGTGTGTAAACTGGTTAAACTTATAATCATTACTGTACAAGCTGTCAATACTATCATATTTTCCGGCAATTCCTTTGTTGAAAGAATTTCTGTTGGAGGTGCTGTTATTGATAGCAATCCCGTAGTTAATTAGTAGAGAAGAGACTTTTGACAACGGCTCAGAATAAGTGGCATTGGTAATAAATCCTATTTTTTCACTGTTGTATTGTTTGTATTGATCAGTGATTTGCTGGGTTGCAGGCAATCCTCCTTTGTAAAACTCGTTGTCTGCATAAAGAAATCCATCAGAATTTCCTTTTTCATAATTTTCGCTAATGTTTAGTGAAATAGTTCTTCCTTTTTTCCGCATTTTCTTTTTCCATAACAAGTTACTGTTAACTGTGCGGTTTTCACCATCGGTGCTTATGCGGCGGTCTCCACTGTTTACCAGCAAACTATCTGCGGCACGGGCTTCCGTGAAATATTCGCTGAATGTTTTTTTGTGATCAGTACCACCATTGGCGCTAATCTTTATAGATGAAGAGGAATCAATCTGCCATTCATAAGTTCCGTTTAAGCGGTTTCGTAAAATGTCGTTATGAAAACGCTCACTGGAGCTATTATAATAAAGCGTGTCCGGAAGAATGTATTGGCTGTTGCTGCCATTTACTCCATTTACATTCAATTGCATTATTTTATAATTGCCATTGAAGGATTGTTTATCATCGTTCCATTTATCATTGTAATGCAGTCCCCCCGTTTTTACTGTAGGGTATCCCTGCCCGTTATAGTGCCCATCCCAGTTATCCAGCTCATCACCCCCGAAAGAAATGGATACACCGCCGTTGTCGTCTACATTCGCAATGTCAGCAAAATTTTGGCCGTATTTCTGGTTTTCATCCCAGCTAAGCCCCGTCTTTCCGGTGTTGGATAATATTCCGTATACCGATATCTTCATTTTCTTTTTAAAGTAATTAAACATCAGCTGTTCATTATAATAGCCATCGGTTCCACCACTTACATCTACTTTTCCAAAATAACCATTCTTCTTATTGTCTTTCAGTTTTAAGTTGATGGTCTTGTTTTTTACACCATCATCAATACCTGTAAAGGCTGCCTGGTCACTTTTTTTATCAAATACCTGCACTTTGTCTATCATATCTGCCCGCAGGTTTTGTGTCACCAGTGTAGGGTCATCACCAAAAAATTCTTCTCCGTCTACTAGTACTTTTTGTACGGTTTCACCCTGTGCGGTAATCTTTCCGTTTTTATCTACCTGTATACCGGGTAATTTCTTTAGCAGCTCTTCCACGGTGGCATTTGCCTGCACATGAAAGCTATCGGCGGTAAATTCAGTAGTATCACCCTTTATTTTTATGGCCGATACTTTTTGCTTGAATACAACTTCTTCCAGCAGCTTTGCTTTTTGTATCATAGCCACTTTATCAAGCGAGAGGTTGGTGGAATCATTAAAAGACAATTGTTCTACGTAATCGGCAAATTTTGGATAAGTAACCAATAAAATAAATTTGCCTGCTGGAAGGCGGTTGAGCGTAAACTTTCCCTGCGCATTGGTACGGGTAAATTTTAGTAAAACAGAATCTTTGGCACGAAGAATGGAAACTACTGCATTGGAAAGATTCTCTTTGCTGGCGGTGTCGCTAATAATGCCGGTTACAGACGCATGCTGGGCAAAACCATAGGACGCAACTATTAGCAATAAGCATAATAGTATAAAGGATTTCTTCATAATGCAGGTAAGATTGGTCAGGTTTAAAATGGTTATACATATCCGGGCAATTGTGTCCCTGATATGCGATAAAAATAAGCTAACTTTAAAAGGATGAATCCTAATTTTAGGTTAAAGCATCATATCTCTTGATAAACGGTAGATGCGGTTGTTTTAAAAATCCATACCTGTAAAAGCTATAAACGATTAAAAAAATATTAATTAGCATGGAGCCTTCATTTAAGCCGTATGAACAGGAGCATTTTGTTGACACTTCAAAAAAAGTCTGGAACTATTCTTTGTTAGATGATGAAGATATTCGCAATTTCCAGAACGGTACCCATTATCGCCTGTATGAAAAAATGGGTGCTCATTCTATAGAAGTAAACAATCAATGGGGAATGTATTTTGCCGTTTGGGCGCCCAATGCCACAGAAGTTTCTGTAAAAGGCAATTTTAATGATTGGGCAAACGGTGAGTATCCTTTAAATGCCCGTTGGGATAAAAGTGGTGTTTGGGAAGGATTTATACCAGGGTTTACCCTAGGGGAAGTATACAAATACCACATAGTTGGCTACATGGGAGTTGAAACCGACAAAGGAGATCCCTTTGCAAATTTCTGGGAAATGCGCCCAGATACAGCTTCCATTACCTGGGATATGTTTTATGAATGGAAGGATGAGACATGGATAAAAGAGCGCAAAGCCCACAACGCCTTAAATGCCCCCTGGAGTGTGTACGAAGTACACCTTAATAGTTGGATGCGCCCCGATAAAAATGACGAGGAGTCTTATAATACTTATGCGCAAATGCAGCAGTTGCTGGTGCCATATGTAAAAGAAATGGGGTTTACGCATGTAGAGCTGATGCCCGTTATGGAGCATCCTTTTGATGGCAGTTGGGGCTACCAGGGTACCGGTTTTTTTGCGCCAACATCCCGTTTTGGCTCTCCGCAAGACTTTATGAAGCTGGTGGAAGCTTTTCACCAGGCAGGCATTGGCGTAATACTGGACTGGGTGCCATCTCATTTTCCTTATGATGCGCATGGCCTGTTTATGTTTGATGGCACGCACACATACGAGTATGCAGACATGCGCAAGGGTTATCACCCTGATTGGAACTCTTACATATTTAATTACAAGCGGGGGGAAGTAAAATCTTTCCTCATTAGCAGTGCCCGTTTCTGGTTCGATAAATTTCATGCAGATGGGTTAAGAGTTGATGCGGTGTCTTCCATGCTTAAACTGAATTATTCAAGAACAGAAGGCCAGTGGGAGCCTAACGAATTTGGCGGCGATGGTAACCTGGAAGCCATTGCTTTTATAAAAGATCTGAATGAAACAATCTTCCGCGATTTTCCCGATGTGCAGACCATAGCAGAAGAAGCAACAGACTGGCCAGGCGTTTCCCGGCCAACTTTCCAGGATGGCCTTGGCTTTGGCATGAAATGGATGATGGGCTGGATGCATGATACGCTGGATTATTTTAAACTTGATCCCATCTTACGTGGAGACCACCAGGACAAGTTTGCTTTCAGCATGATGTATTATTATGATGAAAACTTTATGCTGCCCCTCAGCCACGATGAGGTGGTGCATGGCAAATCGCCCATGATTTATAAAATGCCGGGAGATGAATGGCAAAAGTTTGCCAATCTTCGTTTGCTGTACAGTTATATGTTTACACATCCCGGTGGCAAACTGCTTTTCATGGGCAACGAATTTGCCAGTACAACAGAGTGGAATTATAAAAGTGAGTTGCCATGGGAATTGCTCCAATACGATGCACACAAGATGATGAAAGACTGTGTGCGTGATCTTTGTCTTTTGCTGCGCGATGAACCTGCTTTATACGAAAAACAATTTCAGCAAGGAGGATTTGAATGGATTGATCTTAACCACCGCCAGGAATCTGTAATTGTTTATCGCCGCAAGGGATTGTTACCGGAAAATGATTTGCTGATAATATTGAATATGACGCCGGTAGTGCGCAACAATTGGAAATTGTATGCACATGACAAAGCAAGCTGGAAAGAAATCTTTAACAGCGACAGTAAAAAATACTGGGGCACGGGAGATGTGTATAATCCTGAAGTAAGTGTACACCTGGTTGATAAAAACACACACCGCTATGAAATAAATCTGCATTTGCCTGCGTTAGGAGCTATCGTGCTTAAGTAAACCCGTGTTTAACAACGTATTGTAAAAAATAGCTATGAAAAACTTTCTATCGCTTCTTGCATTGGTATCTCCTGTATTATTGACTGCACAAAACGCAGACAGTGTTTCTTACTATGTGCAAAAAGGCAATGAAGCAAAGCAGGGAAAGCTTTTTATGGTAGCTTCCCAGCAATACAAAAAAGCAATACAGTTTGATGCAACAAATGCGGAAGCGCAACGTGAGTTAGGAAACGTTTATGTAGAAATGCGCAAATACCAGGAAGCTATTTTAGCATATAGTGAAGTGATTAAAAAAGAACCCAATGATCCGGTTGCTAATGAAAATTTAGCCAATCTCTATTTCATGACGCACCGCTGGAATGATGCGGTAACAGCGGCTAAAAAAATGCAGCAGCTTAAGATTGGTAAAAATGCGGATTATATTTTAGGCAAAAGCTTTTCAGAACTGGAAGATTATGGCCAGTCATATTCTTATCTGCAGGCTGCAGCCAAACAAGACAGTCTTAATGCAGACATTCCTTATACCATTGCACGTGGTTTTGTTGAAATGAGCAACTATAGAAATGCAGCGCCATTTTTCTTAAGAGCTATTGCGCTTGATACATCAAAACCACGCTGGGTATATGAAACTGCTATGAACTTTGCTGCTATCCCGGATGATAAAACTGCCATAAAATATTACGAGTTGGCAGCTGACAGAGGATATAAGATAGACAATGATTACCTGGAAAATATGTCCCTTTCATATGAAGGTGCCAAACAGTTAGACAAAGCCATTGAACTACTGAAAAAAGTATTGGAGAAAAAGCCTGCAGATTTGGCGTTGTTGAACTCTATTGGAGAATTGTACTATAAAACCGGCAAATACCAGGATGCTATTGATAGCTGGGATAAAATATTGGGTTACGATAAACAAAATGCAAAAGCCCTGTACATGATTGGCCTGGCCTATCAAAAGAAAGGAGACAAAGACAAAGGCATGCAACTCTGCGATAAAGCCATTGCAATGGATCCTTCATTGGCTAACCTTAAACAGAAAAAAGGAAATATGGGATTGTAGGAAGAATGTGATAAATGTGATAAATGTGGAAAATGCAGAAATACTTGTAATGTATTTGATTTGATATTCTCAGTAATCAAAATTAATCCCTTCGCTACAACCTATTCACCTTTCGATACTCAAGGCAGATATCAGACATCAAAAAATCAGACATCAGACATTTTCTTTGTCTAGTAAAGATGTTTCTTTAGTGTCTTTCATAAAAAAATATACCAGCAGCGATATAAAAATGCACACCGTTACATACCAGTAATAAAGACTTTCATGACCGGCACTTTTTGCCCAAAGCGCTATGTATTCTGCAGTGCCGCCAAAAATAGCAACTGCAACAGAGTAGGGCAGTCCTACACCCAATGCACGCACTTCTACAGGAAATAATTCTGCTTTTACTACGGCATTTATAGAAGTATAGCCGCTTACAATAATAAGCGCAGCCATCAGCAATACAAAAGCTATCGCCATATCGTGTGTCTGGCTTAATGTGCTAAGCAAAGGAATGGTAAACAATGTTCCCAATACACCAAACGCCAGCAACAGTGACCTTCTTCCAATCTTATCACTCATCATACCAAACACTGGTTGCAATAAAGCAAAAATGAAAAGTGTACAGAAAGAGAGCAGGGTTGATTGATTTTTGGTTAGTCCCACTGTATTTACCAGGAATTTCTGCATGTAGGTGGTGTAAGTATAAAACGCCAATGTGCCACCCAATGTAAGACCAATTACCAATGCAACGGCTTTGGGGTGTTTCAATAATTCTTTTACGGAACCTTTGCCTTCTTTTTTTGCAGGTTCTTTTTCGAAAGCATCGCTTTCTCTAAGATTGCTGCGTATATATAATGCTACCAGCGATAATATTGCTCCAATAAAAAAAGGTATTCGCCAGCCCCATTCTTGCAATTGTGCTTCAGTAAGAAATACCCGTTGTAATAATAGTTGCAATCCCAATGCTATTAACTGGCCACCTATTAAAGTAACATACTGGAAGCTGGAATAAAACCCACGGCGCTCTGGGGTGGCTACTTCGCTGAGATAAGTAGCAGAAGTGCCGTATTCTCCGCCAACGCTTAACCCCTGCAACAAACGAGCTATTAACAAAAGTACCGGGGCCATAATGCCAATACTATTGTATCCCGGCAGTATTGCAATTAATAACGATCCAAAAGACATCAGCAATACGGAAACAGTCATGGCCAGTTTGCGACCTTTTACATCGGCCAGTTTGCCAAAAACAAATCCGCCAATAGGTCTCATTAAAAAACCTACTGCAAAAATGCCGGCGGTATTTATTAATTGTGCAGTTGTATCTGTGCCCGGAAAAAATATTTTGGCAAAGTATAAAGCAAATGCAGAATAAGCATACCAGTCGTACCATTCTACAAGATTGCCAGCAGATCCACCAATAATGGCTTTTAACCGCCAGGCTGTATCATTTTTAGAAGTATTGTTGTCTTGCTTTTCAGTAGTTGGCAGCATATTATGTTCGAATGAATCGTTTCTAATGACAGAAGGCCATACTGCAATTTAGCATAAACCCGGTTTGTTGGCACAAACTTTATCAGCATTACGGATTTATACCTTTATTGCTTTATATTTATAAAAACCGGCTGCATACATGAGCAATGAATATTCTTCTGCTGATAACAGCAAACAACATACGCTTTCTGAAGATGAACGCCGGTTGGCTGCATTAGGATACAAGCAGGAGTTAAACCGCACCTGGTCTGGTTTTTCCAATTTTGCTATTTCCTTTTCTGCTATTTCAATTCTTAGCGGATGTTTTACTACGTTCTCTCAAGCTTGGAACAACGGAGGCCCAATTGCTATTTCTATTGGCTGGCCGGTTATTTCTTTTCTTATACTGATTGTTGGGTTAAGCATGGCAGAGCTGGCTTCAGCATTTCCTACTTCCGGGGGCATTTATTGGTGGGCATCTAAGTTAGGTGGTGCCAAAGCAGGTTTTTATACAGGATGGCTTAACCTGATTGGCCTCTTGGCTATTACCGCTTCTGTAGTGTATGGCGTTGCTACTTTCTTAAACACTGTAATAGGTAATTACTTTCCCGAGTATGCCAGTTCTTTTTTTAGCGGAGATTATATAAAGCAACAGTTTTTCTGGTTCCTGGTAATTATGGTGATAAGCACTGTTCTTAATTGTTTCAGCAGTAGCGTGCTGGCATTGCTCAATAATATTTCTGTTTGGTGGCATGTGCTGGGGGCTGTTATTGTAATTGCAATTTTAGTTTTCACGCCTAAAGAGCATCAAAGCATATCGTGGATATTCAGTCACCGGATCAACAATTCAGGTTTTTCTAACGGTTATACCTACTGGCTATATGTTTTGCCATTGGGTTTTTTATTAACGCAATATACTATTACCGGTTTTGATGCATCAGCACACATGAGTGAAGAAACCCAAGGCGCTCACCTTACTGCGGCCAAGGGCATCTGGCAATCTATTTTTTATTCGGCTATCGGTGGTTATGTTTTATTGCTGGCATTTCTGTCTGCGGCTACCAATCCTGATATTGTAAATTCATTAGACGCAACAATAAATCCTTATGGAAGAGGTTCTGTAAATGCTATTTTGGCTAATGCGCTTACACCTTTCTTATTTAAAATGGTATTGCTGATTTCTACTGGCGGCCAATTATTTTGCGCCATTGCCTGCCTGGCATCCTGTTCGCGAATGATGTTTGCATTCTCTAGAGACGGAGCAGTGCCCGGGCATAAATACTGGTCTGTTGTAAACAAAAGGCATGTGCCATTTAATGCGATACTTTTTTCAGCTGCAATAGGTGTATTGATAACGCTTCCTGCACTATGGAAAAGCCCGAATGGTATACCTACAGCGTTTTATGCCGTGGTTTCTATAGGTGTAGTTGGTTTGTACCTCGCATTTCTTATTCCTATTTGGTTGCGATGGAAACAGGGCAATGCTTTTGAAACCGGTGAGTGGAACCTGGGCAAACACTACAAATGGATGAACCTGGTAGCTGTGATAGAAATAGTAATCATAAGCATCTATTTTGTTATGCCCTTTGAACCGGCTGCTGTGCCTGGTAATGAAAATTTCAGTTGGCTGGCAGTTAACTATGCGCCGGTATTGGTTGGACTTACATTCATTTTTCTTTGGCTTTGGTGGCATCTTTCCGTTAAGAAATGGTTTAAAGGGCCAATACGCCAAACGGAATAAACCAATTTGAATTTCCTGTTAAGGTAAATACGGTTTGCCTACTATTAATTTATCTCCTGATAAATCGCACTCAAACAAATGTGGTACTCGTACAGTACGGGTCCCTACTTTTTTATGACTGTGAATAGACATCAATAATTTATTGTCGAACGTATGGAACAACATGCCGTGGCCGAAGTTTGGTGGTGTAATCGGCTCTTTCTCCTGAACCCATGGGCCATCCAATGTACCGCTGGTTGAATAAGCAACGCCTTGTGTGTAGACATCATACACCCAGCTTGTCCATATCATTCCTAACCTTCCTGTTTTAGTTTTAAACAAATAAGGGCCGTCCGTTACTTTATTGGGTTTGTCATTACCATTCTCATCTTTTTCGCGGCTCCAGGGAGAATCGCTTGAACGAAATAACAATTTACCTTCTCCAATACTTCCACTAAGATCTGGCTTCAATTCAATTTTTTCTATGGTGCCATTCCAGTTTTGCAGCCATTCATAACAGTATACCATATACGGTTTTCCGTCTTTGTCAATCCAGAATGTACCGTCAAGTGTCGGCTTGTTGGCCGGCAAATAAATAGAATCCTTCATGGGCACATAAGGCCCATCCGGTAGATCGCTTACCAAAATATGTGAGGCACGGCGTTCAATCGTATTTCCTTTTACGGTATCAATTTTTACAGCACGATTGGTAAAAGTGGCGAAATAATAATACCTGTTTTTATAAGGATGAATTTCTGCTGCCCATATCATTGGGCTTGGCCCCATCCAAGAATTAGGGTCAGTGGCGGTTACCTTATAAGGACCAGTCCAAAGTTTCAGGTCTTTGCTTTTCCATAGTAAGCCGCCTGTTCCCGTCATATAATACATATTGGTCTTTTTGTCTGCCAGTATAAATGGATCGCTTAGCACGATGGAGTCTAATGGAATATCTGTTCTTAATTGCATAGAGCGATTGCCTTGCTGTGCACGCAGCAACTGCATAGACGTGAGCAACAACAATAATAAGAGGCAATTTCTTTTGGTATTTGTAATTGTAAGGAATGATTTTGCGGAGAGCCCTTGTTTTAATGGTAGCATATATTATATGGAAGCAAACGTTTTGATAGCATTTATTTCGTACTTAAATATACAGTGAAAATGTTTTCTTTTGATATTGTAAGAGTTGGAGGTTTGGGTTTCTTTCTTGAAGGTGTAGAAACTTTAAGCGCAAACTACAGCAGAATATCTGAGGTGTTAATTTGAAAAATCCGCGTTTATTTATCCGTGATATCTGCTGGAAATTTAAAAGTTTTCAACATTTTGAGTGATTTATAAGAATTCTCCCAAAAATGGATTGAATTTTGTTTTCCGTTAAAATGCATTCTCCGGATAGAATTAAGCTTGCTCATTCCGGATGAGACTGCTCGTTAGATTTCCCCCCTCCCGCAAACTGGTTCTGACTTGTCAAACAAATAGTATTGTTCTGGCCCATCTTAAGGCTAGTTCAATGTTTGTATTTGTGTTATGCATTGTTGCGATGCTCAATTAAAGATCCTGTCATAAGGTTTTTTATTGAGTTAACAATATTTGTGTAAAGTCATGCTATTGTCAAAAAAATAAAAATTAAGTTTTTATTCTACACTTATTTCTGAAGGCAAATTGATTTACCACTATCGTGCTTAATTAGTTCACTCTTTCTTTTAATAGAGCCTTATATTTTATTATTATGATTAAAAATGTTTCTGCGTAAATCCGGAGGAGATTATTTTTCTATTATAGAAAAAGTATAAAAATTAAGGAGTTGGGGAATATTATGCTCAAAATTCAACAGTTTTTCAGAGGAGAAAATTAAAATTAATATTTTTTGTAAAAATCGATTTTGTGGTATCATTCTTGGTTAAGAGCATTTATTACCTAATTAAAAATATGAAATCATGAAAAAATTAATCGTAATCAGCAGTGCATTAATCGCTTTTTCGGCAGTGAACTTATTTGCCAATGATAATAATGTAAATAACGGTAAAGCACAGGCTATTTCTGCAAGCCAATACAGCCTTGACACTGTGCCTAAGAAAGACACCACTAAAAAGAAAGATTCTATCGCTTATCAAATTGTAGAACTGCATAAATAGTTTCTATGATTTGATTGTGGACACTTTTAAAAGACCACCTGGATAGATTTTCAGTATGCCGGTTAGCAGGATCGATAATAATCTTGCTAACCGGTTTTTATGTATTTAGTAGTGTTATTTAAATAATGAGTTACAGGTTTTACCTGCTTCGCTTAAGTTTGCGATTGGCAAAATCAGTAGGAGAGAGACCGAATTGTTTTTTGAAAGCAAACGAAAAATGTGACAATGTTTCAAAGCCAAGATCAATATAAATGTCTGATGGCTTTTTCTTTTTATTTATAAGTAAGCTGGCTTCTTCCAATCTTTTTTGTATAAGCCAGTGATTGGGCGTGTCGTTAAAAATTGTTGCAAAGTCTCTTTTGAATGCTGACAAGCTGCGACCTGTCAGGTATGCAAATCGTTGTATGCTGGCATTGAATTTATAGTTGCGATTCATAAATGCTTCCAGGTTTATTTTTTGCGGTATGGTATAATCAAAAAATATTCCTGCAAGTGAAGGTTGATTTTTCAGCAATATAATTAACAGCTCTTCGTATTTCAAATCTTCAAATGCAGCGTCCAACTGCATTACACCTTTGTAATAAGGTTTCAGCGAACGTATAAAATCATCTATCCATGCTGTCTGAGTAATTTTTATGAATGTAGCTGAAGACCTGGAGGGTGCTGGTGCTTTAATTTTATGTTTTTGCTGGAACTGCTGCAGGAAGGGTTCATCAAAACAAAATAAGATTGGTTCAAAACCGTCTTTGCTATCTGCTAAAGTAAATTTTGCCAGGCGGTTCTTCCTGGCAATAAAACATTCGCCTGTTTTGAATGTATAGGTTTTGTTGCCGTCAAAAAAATTAATAGCTCCTCTGGCAACGTACAGAAATACATTGTCTGGAATAAACTGCTCTTTTAAAATCTGCGATGCCGTATCTTTTGTTATTTCTCTCATTTTATCAATCCGTATTTGGCCAGGCTTTCTACTGCTGCAAGAATAGTTTGTTCTTGTGTGGCAATGGGCTTCCATCCTAAAATTTTCTTTGCCTTTGCATTGCTAACATTCCGGTTTACTTGCAGAAACATCAAACCTTGTCTTGCTTGAGCGTTAAACAAAGAAGCCAGTTTCACTATCCAGTCTGGCAATTTGCGGGTACTAACTTTTGCTGACACTTCAGGCATTTTTTCTTTCATCAATGCTGCAATTTCGGGTAAAGAAATTTGTCCGTCTGCAGTGGCAATAAAACGTTGTCCATTTGCATCGGGGTTTGTCATAGCACGAATATGCAAATCTGCAACATCTCTTACATCTACCACATTCAAAGGTATATTGGGTATGGCTTTCATAGTACCATTCAATAAATTTTCCAGCAAATGAAAACTTCCGGAGATATGCGCATCCAATGAAGGTCCATAGATGGCTACGGGATTGATCGTAGCAAATTCCAAACTGCCGGCTTCATTTTTTATAAAACCCCAGGCTGCTTTTTCAGCCAGTGTTTTTGATTTTTCATACACCGACAAGCCCCGCAGGTTAGTGTCCGTCCAATCTGCTTCTGTTGTTTCTGTTGTTTTATCTGTATGACTAAACCCTACGGCCCCAAAATTAGAAGTCATTACAACACGTTTAACGCCTTCAGCTTTTGCAAACTTTAAAATACGCAGTATGCCTTCAACAGCAGGGCGAATTGCTTCCTGCTCATCTTTCGGAATATTAAAAAATACAGGCGATGCCACACTTAATACATAGGTGCATCCTTTCATAGCGGCCGGCCAGTTATCGTCCTTTGTTAATTCGGCTTCCGCAAATGTGAGATGATCAAATTGCGTGATGCCATTTGCTTTTAATGTATCAATCAGCTTGTCCTTGCTTTTCAGGCTACGCATGGTTGTTCTTACATAATAGCCTTGCTGCAATAATTGCAGAATGATTTGCATGCCTACAAAACCTGTTCCGCCAGTAACCAAAACCAATTCTCTATTTTCCATGTGCTAATAATTTATACTGCAAAGTTGAAAATAAAACAGCATGCCCGGTTTCCTGTAAAGTCCAAACTTACTTTCCTAAAAAGTCCAATTTTTTAGTTGAAAATATGAGATAAAAAGCTTTTCGTACAGAAACTATTCTCTATTTGTCACATTCATCACATTTATCACATTCCCACATTTTTTTATTTTATTTTTGCTCATACTTAACCAAAAGCTGAAGTGAGTGACACAACAAAAGCTGAACCATCGTACTACTGCCGGTTACAAAAAAATATTCTTATTGTTCTTTTGCACATTTTGTGTCCTGCTTACTACTTTCTCTCAAAATAAATTTACTATCAGCGGTTATGTAAAAGATTCTCTCACCGGGGAGACATTGATTGGCGCCACTCTGCAGGCAGGCAGCAAGGGAAAAGGTGTTAGCAGCAA
The DNA here is from genome assembly GCA_047602295.1 of Chitinophagaceae bacterium. GTDB lineage: Bacteria > Bacteroidota > Bacteroidia > Chitinophagales > Chitinophagaceae > JACMLD01. The sequence goes on from JASGHP010000001.1 coordinate 3,369,995, forward strand.
TGCGTATGGGTTTTATTCTATCACTTTAGATGAGGGAGAATATGAAATCTCTTGTTCTTTTGTTGGATACCAGGGCAGAAGGCTGCAACTTCGTTTAAACAGCAACCAGTCTTTTAATTTTATGTTGCCGCCCAAAGCTGCAGCCAGTGAAGAAGTAATTGTATATGCCAAACGCCGTGATGAAAACGTAAAGAATGCACAAATGGGGCGTTTCGATTTATCTGTAGCAAAAGCAAAAGCATTGCCTGTATTATTGGGCGAAGTAGATTTATTAAAAACATTGCAATTGCTGCCGGGCATACGCAATGCTGGCGAAGGCAATACCGGTTTGTATGTTCGTGGCGGCGGACCAGATCAAAACCTGATAATACTGGATGATGCTGTGGTGTACAATACGGGCCACCTGTTTGGTTTCTTTTCTATTTTTAATGCAGATGCTATAAAGAATGTAACACTTATTAAAGGTGGTATGCCTGCGCAATACGGAGGAAGATTGTCTTCTGTGCTGGACGTGGCCATGAAAGATGGCAACACCAATAAATACCAGGTGGACGGTGGTATTGGGTTGATTTCATCGCGGCTTTCTATACAGGGGCCTATAAAAAAGAACAAAGCTTCATTTATTGTTTCTGCACGCCGCACTTATATTGATTTACTGGTGAAGCCTTTTATCCCAAAAACAAGTGAGTTCTCCGGCTCTGGTTATTATTTCTATGATCTGAATACGAAAGTTAATTATCAAATATCAGAGAAAGATCGTTTGTACCTGAGCGGTTATTTTGGTAAAGATGTGTTTGATTTCAGGAACAGCAGGAGAGAGTTTAAAGCCAATATTCCCTGGGGAAATGCAACGGCTACATTGCGCTGGAACCATGTATTTAACCAGCGACTGTTTGCGAATACTACACTGGTATACAACAAATATAATTTCTCATTCAACGCTTCACAAAACGATTTCAATATAAAACTGGCATCCGGTATAAAAGACCTGAATGCAAAAGTGGATTTTGACTATTATCCTGCACCACAGCATAAAGTAAAGTTTGGCGCATTATACACGCACCACGTATTTACGCCCAATGTTTTGAGTGGCAACCAGGACACTACCCGCTTTGAACCAAACAATGCCAATAACAAATACGCGAATGAAGCAGCACTTTATATACAGGACGATTGGGAGCTGAGCGATAAACTGAAACTGAATGTGGGCCTGCGCTACAGCAGTTTTACACAGGTGGGGCCTTATACCAATTATGTTGAAGATGCCAATGGCAACAAGCTGGATAGTACTGTATACAGTCGTGGACAAAAAGTAAAAGGTTATGGGGGCTTTGAGCCAAGAGCTACACTTCGCTATGCGCTGAACGATCAAACTTCTTTGAAAGCTGCTGTAACACGCAACCTGCAGTACATACACCTGGTAAGCAATGCAGGCTCTACCTTGCCTACAGATCTATGGGTGCCCAGTACCTATTATGTACAACCGCAGATTGCCTGGCAATACTCGGCAGGATTGTTTAAGAATTTTAAAGACAACATGTTTGAAACTTCGCTTGAGCTGTATTATAAAAGCATGCAAAACCAGATTGAATACAAAGAAGGATATACGCCGTCTTTGTCAGACCCGGAAAAACAATTTGTATTTGGCAAGGGTTGGAGCTATGGCGCAGAATTATATGTTGGCAAAAACAAAGGAAGACTGACAGGATGGTTGGGTTATACGCTTAGCTGGACTTATCGCAAGTTTCCACAAATAAATGGTGGTGAACAATATTTTGCTAAATATGATCGGCGCCATGATCTTTCACTGGTAAGTACCTATGAACTAAATAAAAAATGGAAACTCTCTGCCGTATTTGTGTATGGCACCGGCAACGCCACCACATTGCCTGAGCGTTTTTACATTATAGGAGGTGTGCTTACACAAGAATACAGTAAGGTAAACCAATACCGATTGCCTGCTTACCATCGGCTGGATTTTGCCGCCACCTATACGCCAACACCCAAGCACAAACGCAAATGGCAGGGTAGTTGGGTGTTTAGTGTTTACAATGTTTACAGTCGTGCCAACCCTTATTTTATTTATTACGATCAAACCGGCAGCCCTTACGACAATACATTAAAAGTTGAGGCAAGACAGGTATCATTGTTCCCGGTTATTCCGTCGGTGACGTATAACTTTCATTTTTAGGAAACCCTTTATCAATTAGTAATTAATAATTAGTAATTAGTAATTCAGGTTTGTCGTAAGGCAATCTTGATTTATTCTGCATTCTTACAAGCTTGCGCCGTCCAATTATTAATTACTAATTCCTAATTATTAATTTGATGTTCTCTTAAGTTCATACTTTTCTCCCTCATCATCAGCCTGTATTTTTTCAAACTTTCCATTGGGGCCTTTAATGAATTCAAAATTGGCATCCATAATTTTCAGGAAGAGATGATGATCGTTGGCTGCATAAATATTTGTTTTGGGCAGACCAACAGTGGGAGAGGAAACCTTAAGTTGTCCATTTTCTAAAGTAATGATTGCTTTCAGTCTTCCATCGTATGTACCAGTAAATTGTTGCAATTGCGCAGCGCTTAGAGTAGCAACAGGGCGGTATGGTGTATAGCCTTCCCATTCCCATGGTATAGTGATGCCTGTTAGTTTTTCAGTCAGTTCCTTAAAAATGCTTTCACCATTGGAACTATTTGTCATGATAACGAATGCAATTTTCTTTTCCGGAAAACCAATTACATAATGTTCCCATCCATCAATTTGTCCTTCTTTAAAAAATGCTTTGCCGACCTTTGTACGAAACAGGCCCCAGCCCAATCCATACGATAAGCCAATTTTGCCATAAGCAGCGATGCTGTCTTTTTCTACGGGTGGATAAGCCCAGTTGCTGTATTTAACGGCAATTTGCGGAGAGAGCATTTGCGTATACATTTTCGAGGACAGCCTTTTGCCTTGGATAGCAGCAGCCATAAAACGGGTGTAATCTGCAATGGTGGTTTCCATACTGCCGGCGGCATGTGCATCATTCCGCTTTACTTTCGCTATTGTGTCTTCACTTATGTTATGGCCTACTGCATAGTTTTTTTCAAATGCAGGTTGCCACACAAAACTACTCAGGCGCATACCAAATGGTTTGAAAATATTTTCCTGCGCCATTTCCTCCAGTTTGCGACCTGTTTTTACTTCCAATACCATTTGCAATAATTCAATGCCCTCACCTGAATAGCTGTAGAATTTGCCAGGCGTGAAACCAATAGACAGTTTTTTTGACTGTGTAAACTCCCGCCAATTAGGAAAGCCGGTGGTGTGAGAAAGACAGTGCCGTGCTGTAATCAGCTTCCATCGTTCGTCGTTTGCCAGGTCTTTATAATTATCGTATTGGGGTAAAGGTTTAGGAAGGTAACGATACAGAGGCGTGTCCAGGTTCAACATGCCTTTATCAACCATTTGCAAAACCAGGTAGCCAAACAAAGGCTTGGCCAGTGATGCCGCGTACAAAGAGGCGGCAGTGTCCAGGTGTTGGTTCATGGTTTTATTTTTAAAGCCATAAGCTTTTATAAAAACGGGCCGGTTATTATTAATAATGCCGAGCGATAAACCGGTTACTTCCGCTTTCTTCATAAGATCCGTAACCAACTGATCAACTACTGCGGGGCTGAGGCTTTTGCCATCCGGTTTTTTGATTTGGCTAATGGCCACAAAACTCATGATAAATAATAGAAGGGAACAGAGCACTTGCTTTTTCATATTGTGTGTTTAGGCTGCAAAGCTCCTTAACTGACGGAGCTCAAACGAATCAGGCAATGCTCAAATCCGGATTTGAGACAAGTTTGCGTGATAAATGGGGTTTAAAATGAATGGCAAGATAAGATTAGCTAATTGTCGGTGCTGCTTTTCGAAAAGCGGAAGGGGATTGGCCGGTTAATTCTTTAAATACCCGCTGAAAAGTTGCCTGCGAATTGAAGCCACATTCCTGTGCAATGCCGGCTATGGTAAGATGATTGTTCGCCGGGTCAAGAATTTTTTCTTTGAAAGCCGATACACGGTATCCGTTTATAAACTCGTTGAAACTACTTTTTAAATGCTGGTTCAATACCGCTGAAATGGTTTTTTGCGGAAGATTTGTTTTTGCGGCTAAAAGTGAAAGATTGAGCTCTGGATTTAGAAATAGTTTGTCATCTTCCATGGTTTTTGTTAGCGCTACAATTGCCTGTTGTATCAAATCAGGCGAAAGCGCATTGGTGGTTTCCGAATTTTTTTTGTCTGTATAATTTTGCGCCTGTGAGATTATATAGCCCTTTATGCCCAGCCAGTAAATGAGCAAAGCCATTGGTATATAAATGGGATACCAATTGAAAGTATTCAGCATCCAGTCTGTGTACTTTGGAATGACATAGGGGATAAGATACAATAACCATATAGCCTGGAATACGATAAACGCATTGATAAATTGTTGCAGCCACTTAAAACTGTTTGCAACTCCATTTAAATTGCCCTGCTTTTGCGCTTTAAATGCCAGCAGGTATTTTCGTGAAAGCCACACGTAAATACTTACCGAAAGCCACCTGGGAATATCTGCGTATACATTATACGTGTCAATGAAAAGTCCCCATGGTTGTGGGTTTGGTTTAATTGTTTTAGTTAATGCGCCTGCCACGTAAATCCATGCTGCAAGAGGGGGAACCAAATCTATCAGCACTGCATAAAAATGTCTTTTCTGTTTTTTACCGATGGCAAAATTGGGATCAAGGGTACGCTGTACATAAAAATAAATGAGCGGGCCTATAGGCATTACCATCACCAACGGAAGAAACTGAACACTTACCCATAGCCAATTTATGTTGAACCAATTTTTGTAAGATCCATACAAATTAAAGCTGGCTAGCGTAATCATTAATATCAGCCATGCCAATAGTTTATTGCTGTTTTTGTTCTTATTGCTAAATGCAAGCAGTAAACAAACAATGCATCCCTGCACGGCACCTAAAAGAATGATGGTATTAAAGAATGAAGACACAGCCTATTCATTTAGAGATGATGCTAAATGAATTCAATTTAGGCAAAAATGCGGTTCATTGTTTGCCACGGATTCACAGATTATGTTCTGCGCACCTGTAACAAAGGAATTTCGATTAGTCAATCAACTAAAAAGTGATATTTAGCCGAACACCAGGTGTAGTTCCTTTAAAGAAATCGTGAAAATAGATCATTGGCTCAAGTCTTATTTTTCCATTCATCCAATGTGCTGCGTCAATTCCCAATCTTAATGTATGCGGATCATAAAAATCTCCATTGCGCCTGATTAAATAACCCAACGATATTCTTTGAAATAATCCAAAATTCGGCATCTCATGGCCCTGGTATGTTTCATTCCTGCGTATATGAGAGAAATTTATGGCAACAAAATCATTGCGAAATGTTTCAAGGTTTCCCTGGCTGTTTTTTGCAAATACAAAACCGGGTTCCCAGCTAAAACCAATGGAGTTTTTGAATTTTGGGGTATTGAAACCAAGGCTTGCACTAACATTAAACCCCGGCACAAAATAGTTTTTGTATTGTTGCAAATTTACACCTGCATTAATTTCCAAAAAATCTCCGTTGCCAGGCATATAATATCCGCGGGGATGTAGCCCGGAAATAGATTGATCGCCCTTAAAAATATGCCAGCTTTCATTTTTCTCCTGCACCCATTTTTCGTTATAGCTTTTTTTGATGGCGTTCATTTTTTCATTCAGCCTTCCATCAGCATACACAGGCAGTTCAGATAAATCATTGATGAAAAATCCAATGCGGAAATATTGGTTCACCTGTTTTGTTTGAGAAACTATGGTGCCCTCCGTCATGCCAGGCACTAACCCGGAGATATAAATTGTATCCTGTTCAAGTTTTAATGCAGATACATCTGCATTGGCAATTAAAAAACTAGAGCCTTTGGGTTGAATTTGTTGTATCCTTATTCTTTTACGGCCTGCAGGATCTGTTGAAAAATCAATTCGCTTTATCATTATTTCATTGCTCAACGAATCTTTTAATGAAGCAATGTCATGCAAAAAAGATTTCAATATAGAATCAGCATTCAGCAAATAATCAATATTGTCAAAAGAGGTTACTTCTACCTGCATCTTATTGCCTTTGCTTAGATCTACCAGGAATTTATGGTGAATACTATTGGGCGCCGGTTCAAAAGTCTTGTCGGCATTTGAAATTTGTTTTGTCTGGGCACAAAGATTTCCTGTGATGCTTGTGATAAGCATCGCTGCAAAAAAAACTTGTTTCATGATTAATTAATTGTTGATGAAAATTTTAATGGCTGCATCGTCGGCGGCATTGCTGTTATTAGTGCCAAACTGTGCATCGTGCAGAAAATTAATTTTGAATTTATTGCTATGATTTGAAGGTGATGTGACCATTTCCCCGGGATTGAGTGCCGGTGTTGTTTCCAATTCATTGATGTGTACTACACGCAGCTTTTGTTTTGTATTGATTTTTTGCGTGGTCGCTATAAAACTATCTGGCTTTACAGAAGTATTTTCGGCTGTAACAAGTTCATCATTCAATACATTATTGTCATTGGCAGTTGCAATGGGATTCTTTTGAGCTGGAGAAATGTTAATTGTATGATTGTTTTTAGCTTGCGCAGTTTTGATATTCTTATCAGGCAGCTTTGTTTTGTCCTTCAAATCATCTGAAACGATGATGCCGGGGGTGCGTTCAGGTGATATTGCAGGAAGAACAGGTTGTATTTTATTATCGGCATTAGTTCCATCTACGGATCTGTTTGTTTTGGTAATTGCCCAGGGAATCATCAATGTTAGTAGAATACATGCTGCAGCCAGCCAGAACCATCCGCCTTTGCGACGGGATTTTGGTTGCAGTCGCTGTTGCAGTTTTTCCCAGGCTGCATTGGTGTCGGGCTTTCCCTCGCCAGGAAGTTCATTCAATGAATGCAGCTTTTCCTGCCAGCTTATTATTTTATTTTGTTTTTCTTCTTGCATAATCATTGTCTATTTGCAACAACATTTTTTGTAAAAGTGTTTTCGCTTTGCTCAATTGCGATTTTGACGTACCTTCTGATATGCCCAATTGCAATGCAATCTCTGCATGCGGCATTCCTTCAATACAGTAAAGGTTAAAGACTGTTCGGTAGCCAACAGGTAACTGGATAATAAGGTTGAAAATTTCTGCGGCTGATAAATTGTTTAATGCATCTTCCTGCCAGGGTATTTCTTCTGCTGTGGTTTCAGACACCATGATAAAAACATTTTTTTTACGCAAAAACATCAGGCATTCATTCACCATTATTTTCTTAAGCCAACTGTATAATGCAGCATCACCCTGGTAATGGAACTGCGTTAAATTTGTAAAGAACTTGTAAAACCCATCCAGCAAAATTTCTTCTGCATCTTCGCGGCTTTTTACATAGCGTCTGCAGAGCAGCAACATATTGCCAGACAACTGGTCGAACAGGCATTTCTGCGCTGCCGTGCTTCCTTGCTTGGCTTCTTTTACCAGTTGAACAATCTCCATGAGCAATTAAACGGTATTGTGCGGTTTACAAAAGCATAAATGCGGGTTGTGAGTAAAGGGTTGCCTGGGTAAAATAATTTTTACCACACTTTATATTGCAGCTCCGTAATCTGAAAGTTTGTGGCCAATCAACTATCTGTGTTCTTTATAGTAATTCAAAGGAATACTTTGACGCAACTGTTTCAAATCCTCTGCAGTTAGTGCTGGGCTATTTATTGCGGTAATAGCTTGCTGCAATTGCTCGCTGTTGTGCATACCTACTACTGCACAACTAATAGCTGGCTGTTGCAATACAAATTGCAAAGCGGTTTGTGTAGCGCCACGTTTATCGTTCGATGCGTTCCTTACGGCAGCAGCTGCTTTCTTTATAGTTGCTTCATCGTAGTTAAGATAAGCTTTGGCGGGTTTGTTAACCAATAAACCACTTGCCAGGCTTCCCCGGGCCAAAACGCCAATCTTTTTATCGGCCAGCAAGTTCAGGCAAGATTCCTCAGGTCTTCTATCCAGCAGACTGTATTGCATCATTACACTGCAAACAGAAGATCGATATGCATAGGCTCGTATCACATTGGGGCGAATAGACGAGATGCCATGGTGCCTTATCTTTCCCTGCTTTTGCAAAATGCTGAATGCTTCTATGGTTTCATCAATATTGTCATTCATAGTGCCGCCATGCAGTTGGTACAGATCTATATAATCGGTTTGCAACCTGCGCAGGCTTTCTTCCACTGCAGCAAGAATATATTTTTTTGTGGGGTTCCAATCCCAGCTACTACCGTCTTCTTTCCATTGATTGCCAACTTTGGTTGCAATGACCAGGTCTTTTCTTTTTTCTTTCAAAGCTTTGCCAATCATTATTTCATTTTCTCCTTTGTTGTACAAATCTGCTGTATCAAAGAAGTTAATGCCGTTATCAATCGCCTCTTGCAATAAAGCGCTGTTGTCTTTTCCCATTTCCAGCGACATGCAACCAAATCCTATCCTGCTAATGTTTAATCCTGATTGGCCGAGAGCGATATATTCCATGCTTGCAATTTAAAGGCAATGGTAAATAAAAACCGGGAAATGAAATTGAAGGCTGCGTTAAATTAGAGGTGGCTGCAGAATTGTACTCTTACATTCATATCCTTCTATCCAAAAAACACATTGCAAACTCCTGAAAATTGCGTAATTTACAACACATGCAGGCTGTGAAGAAGATAATTGTATTTGTCCCCGTATTGATAACTGGTGTGTTTTACGCCTATAGTCAGCACTTTCACCAACTCCACCGCGCAAGCGATAAAAGACTGATATTTTTAGTGGTTTCTGTACTGTTGTTTTATGCTTGGGCTTTAACTGGCATCATTAAGCGCAAACAGGAAAGCTTTTTTGATGTGTTATTGCAATCGAGCTTTTATGTGTATGCCTTTGCTGTGCTAACACTCACTGGTTACTTTTTTCTTTTTAACTCAGTTTCTTCGCACAACTGGTGGCAGGGCATGATGCATCGTTGGGATACAAATTATGGGGTTAATCTTAAACCATTTATATTTCTGCGTCCAGGGCGACTATTTACTTACAATGTGGTTGGTAATTTTTTTATGCTGATGCCTTTGGGCATTTACCTGCCATTGCTTTACAAATACACCAAGAATTTTTTCACCGCCACATTTGTAGCCATGATGGTGTCTATAAGCATTGAGCTGATGCAATTGGCGAGCAATTTCCGGGTAACCGATATTGATGATGTGATACTAAACACTGCCGGTGCTGCTGTTGGCTTTATTATCTATCTTGTTTTTTACGGGCTTATTATAAAGCCCTTATTCAGGCCACAACAACCCTTGCCGGCATATGCACGTCGTTAGAGAGCTCTGAGCTACTAGCTATTAGCTGTAAGCCTTTTGCTTCGACAAACAGGTATCATCAAAAAATCTGCATTTCATTGTCGTAGCAAACGCATTTCCACATTTATCACATTCATCACATTTGTTACATTTTCTTAGCCGCGTATATGATACGCTTTCGGTTGCACAAATGCGTAAATGCCCTGATGAGAAAGTGTAGATCCTAATCCTGAATTCTTTCTGCCGCTCCAGGGTAATCCTGCACTTACACGATCGCAGCAATTCCAATAAACAGTACCGGTATTCATTTGCTTCATGATGTTTTCGGCCCGCTCAAAACTTTTAGAATAGACACCTGCTGTAAGCCCGTATTCCGTATCGCTCATTAATGCAATTGCTTCTTCGTCGTTTTTTACTTTCATAATGCCAATGATAGGTCCGAAGGATTCATCACGCATCAATAGCATATCGTTGGTTACATTGGCAATAACGGTGGGCTCAAAATAATTGCCTTCCATTTTTTTACCACCTAACAGAACGTTTGCGCCTTTGTCCACAGCATCTTTTACCTGCTGTTCCAATATTTTTATTTGTGCTGGACGGGTAAGCGGCCCAATATAAACACCCGATTCTGTAGGAGAACCAGTCTTCCAACTTTTTGCTTCTTCCACAAAAGCTTTAATGTAATCATCATAAATTTTTTCATGCACGTAGATTCTTTCCACGCTGCAACAGCTTTGTCCATTATTGTAAAATGCACCGTCTGCTGTTCCAATAGCTGTATTCTTTACATCTTCCACATCGTCTGCAATGTATAACGGGTCTTTACCGCCCAGCTCCAGTTGAACGGGCACCAATTTGTGCGCAGTTTTTTCTGCAATGTATTTGCCCGTGTTGTAGCTGCCGGTAAAGAAATAGCCGTCCAGCGGCAAAGACAATATGGCTTCACCTGCTGCGGCTGCACCCGCTACCAATACGAATACATCTTTTGGCACACCTGCTTTATGAAACAAGCGTTCTATATGCATGCCGGTAAGAAGTGTATATTCTGATGGCTTGTACAAAACCGCGTTGCCACCGATAAGCGCCGAGATAAAAACGTTTGTGCCTACCAGGTAGGGATAATTCCAGGCAGAAATATTGGCAATAACGCCCAGCGGTTCATATACAATTTTCTCCCTTGTACCACCTTCCTTTACAACCCATTCTTCTGAAAGGTATTTCGCGGAATTGTCTATAAAATATTTGATGCGTCCCCTTGCACCATTGATTTCATTGTAAGATTGCTGCAAAGGTTTACCCATTTCTGCAGTGAGTGTTTTGGCCAACTCGTCTTTTTCTGCATCCAGCAAATCATAAAACCTCTCAATTGTATTGATTCGTTCCTGCAGTGGTTTGCCGGCCCAGGCAGACTGTCCTTTCTTTAGCAATGCAAATTTTGTTGCAATACTTTCTTTGGTATCCTCTGTTACTTCTGTAATAATCTCCTGTGTAGCGGGGTTGATAATCTTCATGAACAATTATTTTTTGATGGCAGCTAGAAACAGGTTGCGAATACCTGCTGATAGTGCCGTATTTTCCAATTGAAATTCATACATACGTTCCGGGTGCCATTGAATGCTTAGCATAAAAGGCTTGTTGTTTTTATCCTGCCATTCAAATCCTTCTATTACATCGTCATCAGAAACACAATTACTGATCAGACCCGGCGCCAGTGCATCTATGCTTTGGTGGTGTGCACTGTTTACAATACTTCTTTCAGAACCCGTAATGCCTGCAAGCAATGAATCGGGTCTTATATGCAATCCATGCGCTTTATCAAACTGTTTTTTGTTTTCATCTACTACTGCTTTGTGTATAGTATTGCCGGCGCCAAGATCCTGTATCAATGTTCCACCTAAAATGCTATTGATAAGTTGTAAACCCCTGCAAATTCCCAGTATTGGTATATTTCGTTCTATGGCTTTATTGAACATATTCTTTTCAAATGCATCACGTTTCTCATAAAACTGTGCAGGCATATTGGGGTACGATACATTGTTGCTATTGTAATACCCTGGTGTAATGTCTATGCCACCAGATAGTACCAATGCATCACAATCATTGACATCACCTTTGTTTTCTGTTTCTTCTGCAGAGAGGGTAATTACATTTACATCGGCGTCGTTCTGTTGTAACCAACGCACATAGTTCTGGTGCTTTTCTGCGGAACCTGTATATGTCAATCCTATATTCTTCATTTATATAAACTATTATAATAGCCACAGAAAATTAATCAATGGCATTTAGCAAATTAATACAACGCATTTTTGTATTGATTGTTTACAACGCTTCTGTATACAACGATTTAAAATCTGCTCTACTAACCGGTTTAGGATTGTTGGGATGACAGAAATCTGCAAACGCCAAATCGCTTAATGTTTCCAGGTGTTCCTGTTTTACGCCAATACCGCTCAATTTAATGGGCATATTGATTTGCTTGTTCAGATCAAACAAATGTTTCACTACCGCATCGCCAGTTTTCTTTTCCAGATCCATAGCATTAGCCATTCGTTTGAATTTATCTTCAAAACCCGCAATATTAAATTGCATGCCATAAGGAAGATTTACTGCATTGGCAAGCCCGTGATGCGTATCTAAAAATGCAGACAGCGGGTGTGCCAGTGAATGCACAACGCCCAGGCCTTTCTGAAAAGCGACGGCACCCATCAATGAAGCAATCATCATCTTGCTGCGCGAAGCGAGATCTGGTTTGTTTACTGCATCCGCTATAGATTCATTTATCAGTGTGATGCCTTCCAGCGCAATACCATCTGCCAATGGATGAAAACCTTTTGCAAGAAAAGCTTCCATATTATGTGTAAGCGCATCCATACCGGTTGCAGCTGTTACAAATGGTGGCAGATCCATTGTTAGTAAAGGATCGGCAAAAATTACTTTAGCCAACAACTTTGGGTGAAATAATATTCGCTTTCGGTGTGTTTCATCTTCAGATATAATAGCGCTGCGGCCAACTTCACTTCCTGTACCACTTGTTGTAGGAACAGTAACAAAGTAGGGGATAGATTCTGTTACATATTTATCGCCGCCAATCAAATCGTCGTAATCAAATAAATCTCTTGTATGGTGAATGCTTAATGCAATAGCCCTGGCCACATCCATGGCCGCACCGCCGCCAATGCCAATGATGCAATCACGTTCGTTAGCATTAAATGCATCTCGTCCTTTTAGTACATCAGATTTTACAGGATTTTTATGAATGTCAGAAAATACCGCAACAGAAATACCTTTTGCCTCCAGATCTTTTTTTATGGTATTAAAAAAGTCAAGCCCTGCTACTAATGGGTCTGTTACTAAAAGTGGTTTCTTAAATCCGTTCTCCAGCAAATGTGATGGTAATTCTTTTACTGCGCCAGCGCCAAAGCGAATAATAGTGGGGAAATTGTATTGTCTTATTACATTGAAGTCAATCATGAATAATAGTTGTTTTATAGTTCATAGTTAATGGCTCATAGCTCATAGCTAGTAGCTCACAGCTTCTTAAATGATTTCAAAATACCGCTGCAGTTCCCAATCGGTTACTACTTTGGAAAATTGCCGCCATTCCCATTCGCGGGTAGCAGTAAAGTGTTGCACAAATGCATCTCCGAATAATTCCTTTGCAAGCTCAGAGGTTTTCATAGCTTGTGTTGCCTCCCATAAGTTGCCAGGCAGCACGCCATTCTTTTTATTAGCATAGCCATTGCCAACGGTAGCAGGCGTCTTCAATTTCAGTTTGTTTTTTATGCCATACAAACCTGCAGCTAAGCAGCCAGCCATTGCCAGGTACGGGTTGGAATCAGATCCTACTACTCTTGTTTCTAACCTGGTAGAACTTGCACCAGCAGGCAGCACACGCAATGCTGTTGTACGATTGTCGAATGCCCAGGTGAGGGTAGTGGGCGCCCATGCACCTTCGGTAAGGCGTTTATAACTGTTAACAGTAGGCGCAAATAATGGCAGTATATGTGGCAGGCAATGCAATTGACCGGCTATATAACTTTCCATCAGGCTGCTGATAGCAGTTTTGTTTTTCTTATCGTAAAAAAGGTTTTGTTTGCCATCGTCGCTCCACAAGCTTTGATGCACGTGACCGCTGCATCCCGGCAGGTTTTCATTAAACTTGGCCATAAAGCTTGCAATAATGCCGTGGCGGGAAGCAATTTCCTTCACACCAGTTTTAAAACAAACGGCTCTGTCTGCTGCTTCCAATATGGTGCTGTAAGTGATAGCTGCTTCATACACACCAGGGCCCGTCTCTGTATGTATGCCTTCTATTGGTACATTAAATTGCGTAAGCAAATCAAACAGGTCGTGAAAGAAAGGGCTTTTTTGTGAAGCTCTTAAAACAGAATAACCAAACATGCCGTTGGTAAGATGTTGCGTGTTGCGAAATTTTGTTTGGTATAATTCATCAACGTTGTTTACAAAATTAAACCACTCAAACTCCTGCGAGAAATACGGGATAAAGCCTGCTGCCGCGGCTTCTGCGGCAATTTTCTTTAGTAAACTGCGGGGACAAATAGAGAGACTTTTGCCTTTACCATCACCAAAGTCTGCCAGGAAGAATGGCAACCCGTTTTCCCACGGGATCTTTCTAAAAGTTTGCAGATCTACCAGCGCCGTTGCATCGGGGTAGCCTGTGTGCCAACCCGTATAAGCAGCATTGTCGTAAGCTGCATCATTTGCATCCCAGCCAAATACCACATCGCAAAAGCCAAATCCTTTTTCGGCAACAGATTTGAATTTATCAAAACTGATAACCTTGCCCCTTAGCACGCCATCAATATCTGTGATAGCCAGTTTTACTTTGTGGATATTTTTCTCGGCCAGTTGTTGTATTAAAGTGGCCGGGTTTGGGTTCTGCTGCATGGTTAAATGTTGTTCCGCTAATATAGTATAAAGCTGCAAGCTGTTAGCTATTAGCCGCTAGCTCTTTTGCTAAGAAAGCTGCAAGCTACTAGCTACTAGGTCTTTTGCTTCAATAGCTTGAGGAAAACCTTTAATCGATGCCAACGAACTATGAACTCCGAACTATGAACTATAAACCTGCCCAATTATTAATTACTAATTACTAATTGCTAATTATTAACTCAAAAAAGTGTTTCAACTAAAAAAATCCATTGTCATGGTTTTGTCACAAAGATTTCAATATATTTGATCATAAATTAACCAAGCAATGAAAAAAATCTATGTCTCTTCTCTGATAGTTGTAATGGCGTTGTTTTTATCCTATTGCCATTCTGCCAAGAAAGCATCAGCACCAGCTACTGCATCGGTAACTTTTGTTACCAATATTCAACCTATAATAGTTGGCTCCTGCGCACCCTGCCATGTACCTTCACAAGGTGGCAATAAAGCCCCTTACGAGAAATATGATGTTGCTAAAAAAGATATTGATGATATTTTGCGTCGTATACAGTTAAATCCTGATGAAAGAGGTTTTATGCCAGCAAGACATCCAAAACTAAGCGACGCTACGATTTCTGTATTTAAACAATGGAAAGATGGCGGGTTAGTGGAAAAATAATCTTTCTCTTATAATAGATTGAGGCGTTCCTGACGGAGCGCCTTTTTTTGTGCAATTGCAGCAACATTATCTGCCATTCTGTTTGTAAAAACCTGTCATTTCTGCTATGAATAAGTTATAGAAAATATAATAAGTTCTTCATTAAGCGTGGCTTAAAGCTGCATTTGTTATTGATTAGTTATAAGAATTGACAGCACTTTTCTTTTGTATTATTTTTGAGTCTATAAGGTATAAAATTACCCAATCATGAAAAGATTATTAGTAATAGTAGTGGCGGTGTTTTTAACAATGGGTGCTTCTGCACAACGCTTCGGACATGGTTTTGGAGGGGGCAGGGTTTATGCAGCTCCACGTGTATCTGTAGGTATTGGCTATTCTCCTTTTTTCTATTCACCTTATGGCTATTACCCTTACGGTTATGGCTATCCTGGTGGTGCATATGCAAGGTCTTACAGGCCTTCTAAACTTCAAATGAAAATAGAAGATATAAAAGCTGATTATAAGGATAAGATTTATTCAGCAAAACATGATACCAGCCTTACTGGCAAAGAAAGAAGGCAGACCGTACGCCAGTTAAAACACGAAAGGGATCAGGCAATCGATGATCTCAAAAGAAACTACTATAAAAATTAAACAGTATTTGCGATTTAGTAATACCGCCTCAAAAGGGCGGTATTTTTTATGGATTAGTCCAATAAGGTTTAAACTACCGTTGTTCTCCAGTCAAAACCATACAGGTCTTTCATTTTCAGGTCTTAGTTTTTGTTAACAGCTTGTAATTATGCCATTTTTTAACTGCCGTCTGTTGCTCAATTAAATCTATTAATCTACTTTTTCACCGACAATTTTTGCCATTTGGTAGATTTTAGGATTTGCATGTATAAATGATAAAATAGTTTTGAAACCTCACAAAATAAATATTCAATTCAGGCATTTATGAAGTACACAATTAGCTGTTTAGCGCTTTTACTGACTGTTGTTTTAAACGCACAAACTCCCGTAGACAAAGAATGGCATTTTGGAGCAAAAGGAGACCTCAATCTTACGAACATTAGTGGAAATGGCATGAAGAACGGTTATACCACCGGCTTTCAGATTGGTGGTTACGCAGAAAAAAAGTTTAATTCTCATTGGAGTGTTCAGCCAGAGCTTTTGTTTAGCCAGAACAATGCAAAAGTAGACGTAACTGATTTTTTGAAATATTATGTAAATGGCAACACATATGCTTCCAATAATATTAAGCTGGGTTATATAAGCGTGCCTATCATATTCAAATACCATATCAATCCATATTTTTCTTTTGTGGCCGGGCCGCAGTACAGCCAGATGTTATTTGATGCAGAAAGCCTGATGGTAAACCCGGAAAACAAAGGCGTTGCTTTTAAAAGATATGATGTAAGTATAAACGGTGGCGCAGAAGCATATATAGGCAGCGTTACTTTGTATGCACGTTATAACAAAGGCCTTGTTAACATCAACAATATAGACGACCGCTATTCTTGGATGTCTCAGCACATACAATTAGGCGTGGCTGTTAAGATTAAATAAATAATTTGTTTCTTGGTTATTGCAACCGAGATGATAGTATAAAAAAAGTGGCAGGATTTCTCTTGCCACTTTTTTATTTGTTCGTTTTTATGATTGATTAATCTTTCAGGTTGAGATATTTTTTGACTTCCGCATAATTATTCCAATCTATAGCAGAACGGGCAGCAGTACCGCCTGGTATAAGAATGTATCTCCATTGTTGATACTTAACACCCCCACTAGTGTAAGTTGAAACATTATAATTTGAAAGTAATTCAATTTGAGAAAGAGAATAAGATGGAGTTATAGTAATGCCATAATAGATAGCATCAAAATATGGTAAAGGAACTATGTTGGGTGTAGTTGCGTTATTAAGGTTTACGTAAACTTTAATCTCACCAGATGTTAGAATGGCGCTTGTAAGTTTTGGAACATTTGCATCAAAGTAATATGATATTGTGTCGATTACGCTACCATTATGTATAGTGTCAGCTACTGCATAAGTTGCGTCAAGCCATGTTGAATAAATCACATTGGCGGTACCTGCTGCACCAGCAGCGCCAGTTGCTCCGGTAGCACCTGTTGCACCCGTAGCGCCTGCAGGACCTGTAGCACCTGCGGGGCCGGTGGGACCAGTTTTTGAGCAGGAGGCTATAACCATAGAGAAAACGATTGCAAAACAGGCGATCATCAAAGCGTTAACTTGTTTCATAATTATTGTTTTGGTTTTATAATATAATGATAATGCTATTTTCCTTACGGCAAACCGCAGGTAAAGGTGGGGGTGGTAATGTATACTCTATAAAAATAATAGAATTCAACTAACCTGCAAGCATTTATATCCAAGTTATTTCTCACCGCTAAGCAACAGCGCACTTGCATCAATGGCTACGGTACCGGTACCAAATTTTTCCTGCAGCAAACCATACACTTCATCTTTTATTTTTTGTTTGGTAGTATCATCCGCTTTGCTAAGCGCTGCAACAATTGGTGCACCTACTTCTGTAAGCATGTTCCAATAATTATCAATAGTACCACTGTGCATTTGAGCAGACACTACTTTTTCAGTTACATTTTTAAACCCTGCCTGTTCTAATATGCCTTTAATAAGACCCGGCGCGGCACAACGAAACATGCCAGGTGCGCCTGGTGGTGGCGGTGGTGTCTGTATGTATTTTGCAATGGTGCTCATCATAGCCGTTACCCAAAAATTTTTATCGGGCGTATTCCAAACAGAAGTGGCAAAACGTCCTCCTTTTTTTAATACGCGATAAATTTCATTGGCGGCTAATTGCATGTCTGGAAAAAACATAAAACCCATTCTGCAAGTCACTACATCAAAAGAATTATCCGCAAAAGGCAGCTCGCATACATCGCAGGCAAGCGTTTCAATATTAATGATTCCCTTATTTTCTGCGTTTTGCTCTGCTACTACCAGCATGTCCGGAGATAAATCTGTAATCGTTACTTTCCCACCTTGCAACATGGCAGCAATGGTTAAACCCGGTTCTCCAGTACCTGCCGCAATATCTAATACGTTGTCTTTACCAGAAGGGTGTACTGCTGTAATAATTTCTTTGCCTATAGGCTCAAGAAAATCCATATTGATGGCATCCCATTTTTTCCAGCCGCCCGAAAAATTATTCCACGATTGTTTTTGTTGTTCCCTAATAGCTGTCTGTTGCTCATTCATGCTGGCAAATTTTGTTTAAGGTGTAAATAGATAGGCTGGCAAATCATGCAAAAGATACAACATTGCACTGGCATAGTTATCATTTACCAGTCAGTGCATTGTTGTTAATGGTGACAGTGGAAAGCAACAGTTCTTATACTGTAAGGAATGACAGCGCAAAAGAAAACTTTGCTGCTTGCTATGCAGGCAAAGCCCTCAACACAAAATGTTTTAGCAATACTTATTTAGTGAATAACGTTTAAGCTTCAGTACGGCTGGCGATTAATAAAGAACCTGCCGCAAGGCCAATGTCTTTCATAATTAATCCAACCCCGCTATCGAACCCATTAATAAGGCGGGGCAAATGTGTGGTAAGTGCGAAAATCAACAATAGGGCAGTAAGCAACAGTGCCGCCATGCGTACTTGTTTATTGATAAGTATAGCAATCCCTGAAGCAAGCAGGCAGGCTCCGGTAATGTATACCCAAATGCCGCCGCCGGGTACAAAGGCCGGAACATAGTTCCGCATGTCTTCTGTGTTTATAAAATGGGTGATTCCAAAAACGATAATTACCAGCGCATACGCAACGGTTGCAATTCTGGCTAAAGTGGCATTGTTCATATGGCTAAATTTTAGTGGCGTAAACAAACAATTCTACCCACAATCGTTGTTAAAAATAAAATCTAGCCATTCTAAAAAAACACCATTTTTATCTCAGAGGGGATACAGCTACAGCCCATAAATGGCCATACTTTACTTTTGCACTATAAAGGTAGACAAGCTTTTATTAATCACCATTATTTTTTCTTGCGTATGGGGGAAGCTGTTAGCCTGAAGCTTCAAGGCAAAGGAAATAACCGCAAAAATTTCCATGCAAGTTGGCAGAGGCAAGCCTGTAAGCTAAAAATAATCAATACCAGCATTGCTAACCGCTAAAAAGCTTGAAGCTAGTAGCTAACAACTAGCAGCTTTCTGTGTACAAACGACACTCGTTAATCCCGCTTAAATCAGTTACTTTTGCACTTCTAAATTCAAAAAATAACTCCCTAGCGGGAAGAGAAGACAGCTAAATGAAGAATATCCGCAATTTTTGCATTATCGCCCACATTGACCACGGTAAAAGTACCCTGGCAGACCGTCTTTTGCAGAGTACTGGCACCATCAGCGACCGAGACATGATGGACCAGGTGTTGGACGATATGGACCTGGAACGTGAGAAGGGCATTACTATTAAAAGCCATGCCATTCAAATCAATTACAAATACAAGGATGGCCAGCAATATATCCTGAACCTGATTGACACTCCCGGCCACGTAGACTTTAGCTACGAAGTAAGCCGTGCACTGGCAGCTTGTGAAGGTGCCCTGCTCTTGGTGGACGCTACACAAGGCATACAGGCGCAAACCATTTCCAATTTGTACCTGGCTATTGAAAACAACCTGGAGATAATACCAGTGGTGAACAAGATAGACATGGATGGCGCCATGATTGAGGAAGTGGAAGACCAGATTGTAGATTTAATTGGCTGCAAACGCGAAGATATTTTACATGCCAGCGGACGTACCGGCCTTGGCGTTGATAAAGTGCTTGAAGCAATTGTGGAGCGCATTCCTGGGCCTAAAGGAGATCCGGAAGCACCATTGCAGGCGCTGATTTTTGATAGCGTATTCAATTCTTTTCGTGGCATCATCGTTTACTACCGCATATTGCAGGGAAGTATTCGCAAGGGTGATAAAATTAAATTTGTATCTACCGACCAGGAATATGAAGCAGATGAAGTTGGTATTTTAAAACTGAAAATGACCGAGAAGCAGGAAGTTACCTGCGGCGATGTAGGTTATATCATTACCGGTATTAAAAACGCCAAAGAAGTGAAAGTGGGTGATACCATTACCCGTGTTTCTAATCCCTGTACAGAAAGTATTCGCGGTTTCCAGGAAGTAAAGCCGATGGTGTTTGCGGGCATATTCCCTGTAAATACAGATGAGTTTGAGGAGTTGCGTGATTGCATGGATAAACTGCAATTAAATGATGCGTCACTAACGTTTGAGCTGGAGACCAGCCAGGCATTGGGTTTCGGTTTCCGTTGCGGCTTCCTGGGTATGCTGCACATGGAGATTATACAGGAAAGGCTGGAACGTGAGTTTAACCAAACGGTAATTACCACCGTGCCCAACGTAAGCTTCATAGCTTATACTACCAAAGGGGAAAAAATAATTGTAAACAACCCTTCAGAAATGCCCGACCCTGTGCGCATAGAACGCATAGAAGAGCCTTTTATTAAGGCACAGATCATTACCAAGCCGGATTATATTGGTAATATAATGACACTTTGCCTTGGTAAACGCGGCATACTGATAGGACAGACTTATCTTACCGCTACCCGCGTAGAACTTTCATTTGAGATGCCGCTTACAGAAATCGTGTTCGATTTTTATGATAAACTGAAAAGCCAGACACGTGGCTACGCTTCATTTGATTATCATCCTTTAGATAACCGTGATAGTGATATTGTGAAGATGGATATTCTCTTAAACAACGATAAAGTAGATGCACTGAGTGCTTTGATACATCGTGGCCGCTCACAGGATTTTGGCCGCAAGCTTTGTGAAAAATTAAAAGAACTTTTGCCACGTCAGCAATTCCAGATAGCCATACAGGCAGCTATTGGCGCAAAAGTAGTAGCAAGGGAAACCATCAGCGCTATGCGCAAAGATGTAACCGCTAAATGTTATGGTGGTGATATCAGCCGTAAACGTAAGCTGTTGGAAAAACAAAAAGAAGGTAAGAAGCGCATGCGCCAGATAGGTAACGTAGAAGTGCCACAGGAGGCGTTTTTAGCGGTGTTGAAATTGAATGACTAAGAAAAGCTGCTAGCTGTTTTGCTTCGATATTATTAAGTACAGGGCGAAAATACTTTCGCCCTTTTTATATGGTATAATTGCTTTCAAGCAGTGACTGATTCATTGATTTGGCAACAAGCATTTGTTCTTAACTGATCATAGTTGTGTCACTCCCTTATACTGCATATCTTTATTCTTCTTTCAGCTTCTGTGCAACATGCCCTTTAGCGCATAGGAGCGTTTAAGATTTACAGCTTTGTAAATCGTGCACAAACGTGCTGGCTACATCAATGTATAATATATCTTTACTGAGGAACGGTTTATAGTTCATTTAACCAGGCTCATAGCTCACAGCTAAAAGCTCAAAGCTTTCTTTATGCGTACACCCCTGCAAAAAGACGAAAATATTTTGCTGGTTACTTATACCAGTTGGCTTTCTATGGTATGGCCGGCATTATTTGCATTGGCTGCTGTTGTTGGTTCTTTCTTCATTGGCTTTTTTGTGCATTACGGCTGGGTGCTGGCATTACTGGGCATCATTGTATTTTTGGTAAAGTACCTGCAATGGAAAGCATATATATGGGTAGTCACCAATCAGCGGGTAATAGATGAGACCGGCTTATTTAATCATTTTGCTAAAGAAAGCCCGCTGGAAAAAATCAACAACGTTTCTTACAAGCAAAATTTCTGGGGTCATATCTTCAACTTTGGATTGGTGGAAATACAAACTGCTGCACAGGTAGGTGCCACCATTTACGACAGGGTGCATAATCCCAAGTTGTTAAAAGAAACCATCACACAAGCCCAAACAGATTTTGAAAACCAGAAAGGTATAAAGCAAGCTAGCCTTCTGGCGTCTGCAATGCATACAAATACCCAGGCTTCAATAGCAGCAGAGCTGGAAAAACTCTTCGAGCTAAAACAAAAAGGCGTGCTAAGTGAAGAAGACTACCAGAAAGCAAAAAGCAAATTGATAGGATGAGAGAGCAGCTATTAGCTGTTAGCTTCAAACCATTAGCCTTATAGATATCGAAGCAAAAGAACTAATGGCTAGTAGCTCATAACTTCCTCTTCATCCTAAAAATCCATCAAAATCATAGTAAGAAAAACTCCCGATCAGGAATGAACGGGAGTTACAATTTTGGACGGTTAACAAACTAAACTCAAATGAAATCGCGGCTAATGATTCTTCGGTCTTTTTAAAGGATATTGGAACGGTTTGGGTTTGATAGGATATTGAATGAATCACCAGCTTTTGTAAAACAAAAATAATCCACATCCCACTTGTGGAAAAGAGCAGAATTAAGACATTTTTAATAGACGGATTTTACCCCCAAAATAGTAGCACTACGGCCTGCAAATGGTAGATATACGGTGTTGATAAGGAAAGTGACAGATGCGCCGGGTTTTAAAACAGCAGGAACGT
This sequence comes from Chitinophagaceae bacterium, assembly GCA_047602295.1. Taxonomy (GTDB): domain Bacteria; phylum Bacteroidota; class Bacteroidia; order Chitinophagales; family Chitinophagaceae; genus JACMLD01. The sequence continues at coordinate 3,392,390 of JASGHP010000001.1, forward strand.
GTAAAACTGACAAAGCCGCTTGTTAGCGGCCTTATCAGGATAATTAATTCATAAAAAAACAAAATCGTATGAAGTTTATAAAACGAAGAATTGTTTTAATTTATTATTCGCAAATGCAGTGTAGTTGTAGATTATGTGTTTGCTTAAACTTATACTAAGTGCAAATACGATGTATGAAATATATCTTGTAGAATTAATTTTGCACTACTTCACCTTCCAAATCGTAATCGTATGCTTTCGTAATTTTTACCTGTACAAAATCACCAACAGGTAATTTTTTCGCAGATTGAATCACTACTTCATTGTCTACTTCTACAGAATCAAATTCAGTGCGACCAAGATAGCGGCCCGCTTCTTTTTTATCAATCAAAACTTTAAATGTCTTGCCTAATTTTTCCTGGTTTTTTTCCAGGGAGATTTCCTGTTGCACTTCCATTATCTCTTGTGCACGTCGTTCTTTTTCTTCTGCAGGTATATTGTCTTCCAATTGATGTGCACTGGTATTTTCCTCGTGTGAGTATTGAAAAATGCCTACACGATCAAAACGCTGCTCCTGTAAAAACTCTTTTACTGTTTCTACATCTTGTTCTGTTTCTCCTGGAAAACCTGTTATCAAAGTAGTGCGAAGGCAAATGCCCGGCACCTGTTGGCGGATGGCACCCAGTAAATCTTCCATTTCTGCTTTGGTAATATTGCGCTTCATGGCTTTCAGCATGTCATCGCTGGCGTGTTGCAGAGGCATATCCAGGTAATTGCAGATATTATCTCGCTGGCGTATTACATCCAGTATCTCCATCGGAAATTTAGAAGGATATGCATAGTGAAGACGTATCCATTCCAGGCCCTGCACATCAGCCAGGCGGTGCAAGAGATCCGGTAACATGCGTTTTTTATAAATATCCAGACCGTAATAAGTAAGTTCCTGGGCAATCAACATGATTTCCTTAACGCCTTTTTTTACCAGGCTTTCAGCCTCTTTTACCAATTCTTCTATCGGTTTGCTGATATGCTGACCACGCATCAAAGGAATAGCACAGAAAGAACAGGTGCGATTACAACCTTCAGAAATCTTCATGTATGCATAATGTTTGGGTGTTGCCAAAAGGCGCTCGCCCAACAATTCTGCTTTATAGTCTGCATCAAACTGTTTCAGCATCAATGGTAATTCCAATGTGCCGAACCAGGCATCTACATCAGGTATTTCAGTTTGTAAATCATCGCGGTAGCGTTGGCTCAGGCAGCCTGTTACATATACTTTATCCAGTTTACCGCGTCTTTTCAGTTCCAGTTGATCAAGAATGGTATTGATACTTTCTTCTTTGGCTTTATCTATAAAGCCGCAGGTATTCACCACCACAATATTGTGATCCAATTTTTTGTTCTCATGCACCACATCAATATCATTGGCCAGCAATTGCCCGCTTAGCACTTCGCTGTCTACCATGTTTTTGCTACAGCCCAGCGTAATGATGTTTACCTTGTCTTTCTTGAGTGTTTTTGTTTTCATCCGGCCGCAAAGATAACCAGAAAACCAGAAGTAGGAAGTCTGAGGTCGGACTTCTGATTTCCGACCTCAGACTTCTTTTATCAGGGTTTTCCTTTCTCTGCAGGAGGTGCACCTGAGAACACTTTTTCAATGGTATGCATAAGACCAGAAATAGGGCCGTCCATTTTATGAGTTTTATCGTCCAGTGTGTCGTCATTTAATAACTCACCTAATTGTAGCGCTGCCGGTAAGTGATGAAGAATGTTGTTTCGCTGATCTTTCATGTAATTGATAACATCATCTTCACTGGCCGTTTTGCTGCCTCCTGCCGTGCGTTTAATAATTTCTGCAGCTTCCATACCCGCTATTTCTATTTCGCCATTTATTGAAGCAGGGCTATGTACTGCATATTTTACAATACGCTCAACCAGGGCGTCTTTGTTTTCACCAAATAGCAAATCGCCCCAGTTTGTGGATATATCACCCCTTAATACCTCGGAAGCACCTTCGCGGGTGCGTGTTAATTTGTAAAAACCTGTAAGCACAGCGGCTATAACAGCCTGTTGCAATTTGCTTGCATTGGTTGTATCTGCTGCCGCTTTTTTAATCTCTTGTGTATTAGGACTCACTTTCTGCAAGGGTTTGCTGTCAAGCGCCTGCTGCAGCAACTCTATAATATTTGTAGTAGCCATAATAGATAGTTTTAATGATAGTAATTTAAATTCTGTGCCAAATAAATATGGGGAAGTAGTGAGTAGCTAGTGGCTAGTGGGCGTTTATTTCAATCTACAAGCTGCAAGTTGTTGATGCGGTGGCAATCTTCTAAAAAAGTATTTAAGAAGTGCCTATGTTGCATTTGCATTATAGATAGTGAAGTTTAGCTTAAATGATGAATTTCATTTATAATGTGCTGCTAAATGATACATGCTGTAAGAGCGCAGCGCAACAAAAGCTTCATTGTCGTATAAGTTCCCGACCTATAATAATCACATCATTGTTCTTTCATACATTTTTTAAAAGAAATGGGCGTTTAACAAATTTTCATTAACAATAATAGTTTAATTAACTACATTTATTCTTTCAATAACTCTTTAAGAAACAGAACGCTTCATGGGACAATTGAATATTAAAAAGCAACCGAAACAATACGATGTAGTTATTGTTGGTTCAGGTGCAGGTGGTGGCATGGCCTCTTATATTTTATCTAAGGCAGGTTTGAAAGTTTGCCTGATAGAAGCCGGCCCAATGTATGACCCCGCAAAAAATGTAACGCAATTAAAAGGACCATGGGAAAGCCCACGTCGTGGAGCGAGCACAAAATTTCGTCCCTTTGGCGATTTTGATGCCTGCTATCATGGATGGGAAATAGATGGTGAACCTTATACAAAAGCACAAGGTACACAGTGGGATTGGTGGCGTGCCCGTATGATTGGTGGACGTACCAATCACTGGGGACGTATTTCTTTGCGTTTTGGTCCTAAAGATTTTAAAAGAAGAAGCATAGATGGCCTTGGCGATGACTGGCCAATTGGCTATGAGGATATAAAACCCTTTTACGACAGGGTTGATAAAATGATTGGCGTGTTTGGTACCAATGAAGGTTTGGAAAATGATCCCGATGGCTATTTCTTACCGCCACCCAAACCCCGCCTGCACGAGATATTGATTAAAAACGGTGCTACCAAAGCAGGCGTAAAAGTTATTCCTGCTCGTCTTTCTATTCTTACTAAAGCATTGCCAGATAATAAAGATCGCAAAGCTTGTTTCTTCTGTAGCCAGTGTAACCGTGGTTGCCAGGTGTACGGAGACTTTTCTTCTTCATCTGTATTGGTAAAACCTGCCATGGCAACCGGCAATATAGATGTAGTTACCAACGCAATGGCCCGCGAAGTATTAACGGATAAAGAAGGATTGGCAACGGGTGTTTCTTATATCAACAAAGATGATCTGCAGGAATACCAGGTACAGGGAAAAGTGGTGATACTGGCAGCAAGTGCCTGCGAAACATCTCGTTTGATGTTGAATTCAAAATCGCAACGTCACCCCAACGGTTTATCAAACAGCAGTAATGTAGTTGGTAAATACCTGCACGATTCCACTGGTGCTGGCATGGGCGGCTATATACCTAACCTGTTTGGCCGCAAGCGCTACAATGAAGATGGAGTAGGAGGTATGCACGTGTATTCCCCTTGGTGGCTGGATAATAAAAAACTGGATTTCCCCCGTGGTTATCATATTGAATATGGTGGTGGCATGGGCAATCCTGGCTATGGCATCGGCATGGGCATGGAAAGAATGAATGGCAAGTATGCCGTAAACGGTAAAAAGAAAGAAGCCGGTGGTTATGGTGCTTCTTTGAAAGAAGATGTTCGCTTTTTCTGGGGTGCAGGTATAGGCATGGCAGGCAGAGGAGAAGCGATGGCACTGGAAAGCAATTATTGCGAAATAGATCCTAATGTGGTAGATAAGTTTGGTATACCTGTACTGCGTTTTAATGTAAAGTACAGCAGCTATGAAATAAACCAGGCAAAGCACATGAAGGAGACCTTCAAAGAAATTATGCATGAAATGGGTGCAGTAATAACATGGGGTGATGATGATGGCCCGCATAATGACTGGGGACTTGAAACACCTGGTAAAATTATTCATGAAGCTGGTACGGCAAGAATGGGTAATGATCCTAAAAAATCTGCGCTGAACAAATGGAGCCAGGCACACGACTGCAAAAACCTTTTTGTGGTAGACGGTGCCCAGTTTGTAAGCCAGGCAGATAAAAACATTACCTGGACAATTCTTGCGCTAAGTATGCGTGCTTCTGAATATATTATTGAGGAGTTGAAGAAGAACAATATTTAATTAGAAATTAGTAATTAATAATTCATGTGATTGCAATTTAGGTTTGAAAAAATACATCAACATCTGAAATGCAATAATCAAAATAACTATCATGGACAGAAGGAAATCCATTAAAGCCCTGATAATGGGCACTGTTTCTACCAGTGTGTTGGTAGAAGCCTGCAATAATCCCGAAACAAAAATTGAAGCCAAGCCAGAAGCTGCCGCCACCGGCGAATTGAATTATGATCGTACGCCACAGGAACTGGCCGATTATAAAAAGCTGATGGCTGATAAATTTTTTACGGATGATGAAATGGCAACCATTACAGTGTTGTCAGACATCATTATACCAAAAGACGATGTAAGCGGTAGTGCTACCGATGCGGGTGTGCCTGCTTTTATCGAGTTTATTGTAAAAGACATGCCTTATCACCAGGTGCCAATGCGCGGCGGATTGCGTTGGTTGGATGTGCAGTGCATGAAGAAATACGACAAAGGTTTTAAAGACCTGAGTCACGAGCAACAGATAGAAATGGTAGATATGATTGCATATCCCGACAGGGCTAAAGGAAAACCTGAACTTACACAGGGCGTTGCTTTCTTTAATAAAATGCGAGACCTTACCACAACCGGTTTTTACACTTCTAAAATAGGTGTAAAAGATTTGGGCTATATGGGCAACACGCCTAACCAATGGAATGGTGTACCGGACGACGTATTAAAGCAATACGGATTAGCTTACACAGAAAAAGAATTGAAAGAATGTGTAAGCTTTAGCAAAGCATAGTATTGATTTAATTTTATATTAATAGAAGGCCGCTTTATATAAAGCGGCCTTTGCATTTTGTAGAATTGATATCAGTCTGACGTCCTCGTCTGACCGAAATTGACGAAGTTGTATAAATACCGCGGCTATAAGAATTCGATAATCTTCAGATCTTACTCAACTGCTGGAAACAAAAAAGCCTCCGCAATTGCGAAGGCTTTTATAAAATAAGTTCAGTGATGTAAATCTTAATACGGTAATTTCTTTTGCCCTTGTTGCCCCTGGTTAAGCAGTGCTGTATTATACTGGTTCACCATATCGTTCATTACGTTTACGGTTTCATCCAGGTATAAATCATTGCGAAGGCTTTTCAACCAAGCTTTGAAACGATCATCTTTGTCTTTGTCATTAGCATATTTGGTTGTGTCTTCTGCCAATGCAGATACAGTTAATTCTTTGGGCAATTTATTCAGTGTTTCCAGTTGTTTGTAAGTGGCGTTTACTTTTTTCTTTTCATCACGGAATTTGTCAATGTTCAAAGAATATACTTTGTCATTTTCCTTTGCCAGCCACTCTGTATTTGTTTTGATCAAATTGAATGCAGGATTAAGACTTACCCTTGCCTGGCTGCTGCTGCGGATATTGCTTACATCAAAGCTATATTTCCAGGGTGTATAATCTGCTTTTTGAATTTCATCCCATGGCAATGCATCAGGATCATCTTTTTCACGCAGTTTAGAATACTCGTAGAAATCGGGCAATACAATATCGGAAGCAACTCCTTTTAATTGGGTAGAGCCACCGTTGATACGATAGAATTTCTGCAACGTAAGTTTGATAGTGCCAAGATCGCTGTTTGCAGAAGCAAAGCCCTGCGTTTTATCCAGGCCAATATTGCGTTGCACAGTACCTTTTCCATAAGTGCTGGTGCTGCCTATGATAAGGCCACGTTTATAATCCTGTATAGCTGCTGCAAATATCTCTGATGCTGAAGCGCTGAATTCATTTACCATTACTGCCAGCGGTCCATCATACAAAACAGTTTTGTCCCTGTCTCTCATTACACTTGGTTTGCCATCACGATCTCTTACTTGTACCACTGGGCCTTCATCCACAAATAAACCAACCATCTTCACCACATCGTACAAAGAACCACCACCATTGTTGCGCAGGTCTAATATGATGCCATCTACTTTCTGTTCTTTTAAACGGGTAATTTCTTTGGCTACATCATCAGCACAACGACGGCCTTTCGGATCTTCAAAATCTGCATAAAATTCAGGCAGGTATATGAAACCAATTTTTGCTTTACCGTTTGTTACAACAGAACTTCTTGCAAAGGTTTCATCCTGTACAATTTCGTCGCGGATTAATTTTACCAGTTTGATAGAACCATCTGCTTTGCGCAATGTCAATCTAACCTCAGTTCCTTTTTTACCACGGATTATTTTTACGGCATCCTGTACATAATAGCCAGCTAATTCAACAGGCTCTTCTTCACCTTGTCCAACTTTCAATACCACGTCGCCTACGGTTATTTCCCCGCTTTTAAAAGCCGGGCTGCCGGTAAGGATAGAGTTAACTTTTATCTGTCCGTCATCATACAACAATGAAGCACCAATACCATAAAACTTACCACTCATTTCCTCATCAAAAGCTCTTTTTTCAATAGGTGGAAAATAATCGGTGTGCGGGTCCATTGTTTGTGTAATGGTGTTTACATACCTGCTGAAGAGTTCGCTCTCGGTCAGCTTTATTTTATAGTTTTCAAAAGTGCGATCCATTGCCTTCAATACTTTATCACGTGCATCTTTTTCCAGTTGCTCATTGCTTTTGATAACTGCACCTTGTTTGCCTTTGTTTTTCTCCTGGGCTTCCTGCATGTCTACATACCTGTCCAATACGAGGTATTTTAAACGCAGGCGCCAAAGGTTTTTTCTTTCAGCTTCGCTAGCCGGAAAATCTCTTTTATCGGGGTCTCCAATAAATGTTTCGTCTTTGCTAAAATCAAAAGGTTCAGCAAGAATTTCTTTGTATAGTTTTTCAACCTCGGGCAAACGTTTTTTGAAAAGTTCTGAAGTAGCCGGAACAAAATTTACCGGGCCGCCCAATATTTCATCATCAATTTTGGTTTCGTATTTTCTAAGGTCGTTGATGTCTGATTGAAGAAAAATACTTTTATCTACATCTACTGAAGAGCTCAGGTATTTTTTAAAAACCTCTTTGGAAAACTTATCGTTGATGTCTTTAGGGCTGTAATGGATTTCTGTAAGCATTTCACCCACGTTGTGCAATATCTTTTCATAACGGGTGGGTGGATCATCTTTGCTTGTATTTCCAGTGCCTAAACTTCTAAACGCAATAAATACTCCTGCTACCAATACAGTGAGCAGTATGGGCAAACTTCTTCTACTAAACATAAATTGAATTATTTTTTGCATTAACTCAAAAATAACGATAAAATAGCTGTGTTGTTGCCCATTTAATTGACAATTAACAGCCAGTTGACCAATAAATTACATGAGTGGGGAAAGATGTTAAAAAAATTAACCCCGCTAATTAGCGGGGTTATTATCCGGGTAACTGAAGGGTTTCGAACCCTCGACCCTCAGAACCACAATCTGATGCTCTAACCAACTGAGCTACAGCTACCGTGTGGGCGGCAAAAATAGTATAAAATAGGTTTTGTTCAAAATACAATTAGGTCTTATTTACCGTTTCTTTGCAACGCCTAAAAAATGATGCAAAGATGAGTATCTGGATGTTAGTTTTTCCTTTAATAGCTGCTGTTATAGGCTGGTTGATAGCATCTCTGCTATTGAAATTGATTTTTCAGAGGATAGTGCCTTCCAGACAAAATGAATTTGCCCAAAGTATTGGAAAAATGGCCGCTTCATTCGTGTCTGTTGAAGACATTGAGCAAAAAATTACCCACCCTGATAATGTGAAAAAAATAATGCCGCAGGCTGAAGAACACATTGATCAGTTTTTGCGGGTGCGACTGGTAAAAGAAATGCCTGTTGTGGGCATGTTTGTAGGCGACAAAACCATTAATCAGTTGAAATCACTTTTTATAAAAGAACTGGAACAACTTTTTCCGGAAATTATGAAGAATTACATGAGCAGGCTTCAGGAAGATTTCAATATAGAACAACTGTTAGCAACCAAAGTTTCCGCTATACCGCCTGCAACTATCGAAAATACCCTTAGAAACAGTTTGAAAAAAGAAATCACACAAGTGAAACTGGCTTTTGCTCTTTTAGCGTTTTTTATTGCAGGCTTACAACTGGTAGTATTTTACTTTTTACAGCGATAGTGTTGCTCATACACTTATTTTGCCGCTCATCAAACCCAATATTTACGCGGTTGTTAATGCGCAGGTAATTACTAAATAGGGCGTCTAAAGAAATTATCTTGCGGATTTTTAAGGCATTTGTCTTTAAAGTTTGTTTAATCAGCACAAAAATTTTCAATTCAATACATTTTCATGAGAACAATTTCCATTTTCTTTCTGCTTACGTTTTTTTGTTTTTCTGCAATGGCCCAGTATCCCGGTGGCGGTGCTGGTGGTGGCCGTGGTCGTGCGGGTGGTGCCAATGCAACAATTGGACATTTTTATGGTAAACTGGTAGACTCAAAAACAAATAAAGGCATTGATGCGGCTTCTGTGCAATTGTTTATGACAAAATTTGATCCCGCTACCAAAGAAAAGAAAGACACATTGGTGGGTGGGATGCTTACAAGAGCAAATGGAGAGTTCAGTATAGAAAACCTGCCCGTGTTTGGCAATTTTACCCTGAAGCTTTCTGCTATTGGTTATACACCTGTTGAACAAAAAGTAGCGTTCACACTTAAACCACCGACCCAGGATGCACAAGGCAATACAGATATGAGCCAGGCATTGGCAGGTGTTGATAAAGATTTGGGTAATATAAAAATGGTAGCCGATGCTAAAGTGTTGGAGAATGTAACTGTTACTGCATCTAAACCGCTTTTCCAAATGGGCGTTGACAGAAAAATTTTCAATGTTGATAAAAGCCTGGTAAGTGTTGGACAGAGTGCACAGGAATTGATGAAAAACATTCCTTCTATCAATGTTGATATTGATGGTAACGTAACACTTCGCAATGCAGCACCAACAATTTTCGTAGACGGAAGACCTACTACACTTACGCTGGATCAAATACCTGCAGATGCAATAGAAAGCGTTGAAATCATCACAAATCCGTCTGCTAAATATGATGCATCTGGTGGTACAGCAGGTATCTTAAATATCGTGTTGAAGAAAAACCGCAAGACTGGTTATAATGGCAACCTGAGAGCGGGTATAGATAGCCGTGGTAAACTAAATGGTGGAGGAGATATCAATATCCGTCAGCAAAAAGTAAACTTCTTTGCAAGTGTAAACTACAACCAAAGAAAATCTATTGCCAATACTGATGCCTTTAACCGCAATCTTACTACGCCTGAAACGGATGTAAGCCAGGTATCTAAAACAACTTCCAACGGTAGTTTTCTTTTTGGCAGAATAGGTATGGATTACCTGATGGATAACCGCAATACCATTACTGTAGCAGCATTGGCAGTGCGTGGTAAATTCAAGAACAACGATAACCTGGATTTTGATTCGCTCAGCAATGGTTCTATTTTCACCAAAGGAAACCAGCTTACCAATACAGAATCTACTTTCAGAAATTTTGGTGGTACACTCAGCTATAAGCACAACTTTGCAAAAGCAGGTAAAGAATTAACTTCTGATATCAACTATAACAGTAGCACCAACGATAACAATGGGTATTATGATATTCATCTTTTTGATCCTAACAATGTAGCAAAAGGAAGCCCGTACCTTCGTCAAACCATTGGCGATGGTCAAAATAAGTTTTTTACTGCGCAGGTAGATTATACCAATCCTGTTTCGGAAAAAGCAAAATGGGAGATGGGGGGCAGAGCAGCTATCAGGAACAATACCAGCATTAGCAACAACTATGTGTACGATTATACTGTAAACGATTATGTTTACAATGAATCATTGAGTAGCAATTATAAATTTACTGACAGGGTATTTGCTGCTTACACTACCTATTCTGGTAAAGTAAATACATTAAGTTACCAGTTGGGTCTGCGTGCAGAAAGCTCTGATTATACCGGCACCAAATTGGGCACAAAGGATTCTACATTTAAAACACAATATCCAATCAGTCTTTTCCCAAGTGTATTCCTTACAAAAGACCTTGGCAATAAACAGGATTTTCAAATCAATTATTCAAGAAGGATAAATCGTCCTAATTTCTTCCAGTTGATTCCTTATAAAGACATCACTAACCCGCAATATCCTACAGTAGGTAATCCTGGTTTGAAACCTGAGTTTACTAATTCTTTTGAAATGTCTTACCAGAAAACATTTCCTAAGAACTATAGCATATTGGCGTCTTTGTATTTCAAATACACAACAGATTTGATTACACGCTACCAGTTTAAAGATCTTATATCTGATAAGTCTAGCGACAGTGCTACTTTCACTTCTTACCAGAACGCAAACAGCAGTACAGCCTATGGTTTGGAAGTAACTGGTCATACGCCATTTACAAAATGGTGGGATATGACTACCAACGTAAACTTTTACAACGCTAAGATCAACGCAACCAATATTACAAATGCAGGTGGAACAAGTCAGCGTCTTAGCTATTTTGTAAAATGGAATAACAACTTCAAATTGCCTAAAAATTTCAGCATACAGCTTTCAGGCGATTACCAAAGCAAATCTGTATTGCCACAGAGCAGTGGTAATGGCGGAGGCGGTGGCGGCCGTGGTGGTGGCGGAGGCGGCGGTGGTATGTTTGGCGCACCACAACCTTCTGCACAGGGTTATGTAAATCCAAACTACGGATTTGATGTAGCAATCAGGAAAGACTTCCTGAAAGCGAAAAATGCTTCTATTACTTTAAGCGTAAACGATGTATTGAAAACAAGAAAGTATAGCTACTATTCTTATTCTACCATTGTTACACAGGATTATTCTCGCATTCGTGATCAGCAGATTTTCCGTATCAACTTCAGCTATCGTTTTGGTAAGGTGGATGTGGCTTTGTTTAAACGCAAGAACACCAAAGCAGGCATGGAAGGAATACAGGATGCACAACAATAAGAACAAACGCTGCACAATAAACAAGAGAGAGGCTGTCTTGCAAAAGACAGCCTCTTTGTTTTAAATAACTGCTAACTTCAGCAGCATGAAAAATGTCTTATTTGGAGTAGATGCATTATGCAGTCGTGCGGGCAAATGGAAAGATAGCCGCTATGCATTGGTGACAAATAATGCTGCCACTACAAATACCGGCGTTGCAAGCAGGGCAGCTCTATTGAAAGCCGGAATAAATATTACAAAACTTTTTTCTCCGGAGCATAGCCTTACAGCAAAAGGAGAAGATGGTGCTTACCAGCATCATCATATTGATACACTTACCAAATTGCCGGTGATTAGTTTATACAGCGATCACCTGGCACCAGATGAAAATGATTTACGGGATATTGATACCGTTTTATTTGATATACCCGATGTAGGTTGTCGCTTTTACACTTATTTATGGACGATGACGCATGTAATGCAGTCCTGTGCTGCATTTGGCAAGTCGTTGATTGTTTTGGACAGGCCAAACCCTATTGGCGCGGCTATTGAAAATGCTGAAGGGCCTATGCTGGATGAGGAAAACTGTGCTTCTTTTATTGGCCGCTGGAATATACCGGTAAAGCATAGTTGCACTTTGGGTGAGCTGGCGCTTTTGTTTGCTGCTACCAAAGTAAAAGGACTGCAACCTGAAGTAATAAAAGTGGAAAACTGGAACCGTCGGCTGGATGCAACAGATGCGGGCTGGCACTGGGTGCCTACTTCTCCGGCTATTCAACAGGTTGAAACGGCCTTACTTTACCCTGGTATGGGTATGCTTGAAGGTATAAATGTAAATGAAGGGCGGGGAACTATGTGGCCTTTTGCAGTGGCAGGCGCACCATGGATAAATGCGAATCTTTTATTACAATCAATAGAAACGTTGCAAATACCTGGTATAGCTTTTTCAAAAATTAATTATGTGCCCGAATGGGGTTTTCATGCTGGTGAACGATGTGCCGGTTTGCATTGGCGTATAACAGATAAACAGTTGTTTCAACCCGTAAAAACAGGGCTTGCATTGATACAGCAAATTATAGCCGTACACCCTCAACAGTGCAGGCCAAGATTATATCCTACTGTTGCTAACCCAACAGGAGAGGGACATCTTGATAAACTGACAGGCTTATATAAATCGTTTGAAAAAATGCAAAGCGGGGCTTTTACAATTGATAGTTCCGCAGATAGTTGGGCAGAACAAATCAAACCATATCTTTTATACTAATAAACTCTGGTGGAAGCTTATGCTGTTACAAATGAAAACCTTTTAGCCAACCAACTATCTTTTACAGGTATCATCCAATTGTTTTCCAATTCTTCTTTGGTTTGCACCAGGTTATTGAAGTAAATGGTATCCGGCTGAATAAAATTGTTATTGATGGCGTATTGCACCTGTGGCATTGGCAACAACTGTATATTGTCTTTAATAATGAACGCAAGCAATTGCCTGTCGAACATAGCAACAGAAAATTGCGTTTCAATTTCTTTAATCAATCTTACGGAGCTATCGGTACTGCAACCACTAACGCCCGTGGCTGTTTCATCTGCCATTAATACAATAAAACGGCCAAAGAATAAATTGGCATAACCTTTCACTGGTGCGCCATGCGAATTCCACGCTGCAGTAAATTTTTCCAGCATCTCTTCTATTTGCAATGCTTCGCCCATAGAGAACAGGCGATTGCACTGGTATATCCACACACGGGAATCTGCTGCAAAATCGTTTGGCAATAAACTGCGGTACTCTGTATTCATCATGGCGCAAATTTACAACAGAAATGGCAAAACTATTTGCGCTCAATTTCAATAAGCTTTGTATTGTGGCTGGCCTTATTCATCCATTTGCCGGCAGCAATTTCCTCTAATTCTTTCCTGGAATATACCTGGGTATTAGTTGTATCAAAATTTTTAAGGAAGATATCGCTGGCCGCTATCATAGCAGTTTTACTTTGGTAGAAATAAATGCTTTGGGCTCCAACATCCTTTACTTTCAGGTAGTAAATAATCACACCTTCTTCAGATGTTTCAGTTTGCATTTTGTAGATATCACCAATGCGGGGCTGGGGTAGATATGTTTTTATCGAATTATCCCTGTCAATTTTCACATAGAAAAGATAAGCAGCGGTAAATACGAAAACAGTTAAAGCAATGTAGAGCAGTTTCTTTTTGTTCATCAGGAAAGGATTTACTGCATGCTTTCTGCAATGAGCTCTGCAATGTCCAACACTTTTACATCGTTTTCTTTCTCTTTATTCTTAACGCCATCAGTCATCATGGTATTGCAGAAAGGACAGGCTGATGCAATAACAGCAGCACCTGTATCAATAGCTTCTTCCGCCCTTGCAAAATTGATGCGTGTATTTCCTTTTTCTTCTTCTTTAAACATTTGTGCACCACCGGCACCGCAACACAATCCTTTTGTTTTGCAGCGTTTCATTTCTACCAGTTCTGCATCCAGCACTTCCAACACCTGGCGGGGTGCTTCATAAATATTATTGGCACGGCCAAGGTAACAGCTATCGTGGTAAGTAATGCGTTTCCCTTTAAATGAACCACCTTCTTTCATTTTTATTTTGCCTTCGGTTATCAATTGCTGCAAAAAAACGGTGTGATGAATTACTTCATAATCGCCACCCAGTTCTTTATATTCGTTTTTAAGTGTATTGAAACAATGCGGACAGGCGGTTACAATTTTTTTGATGTTGTAATTGTTCAGGATTTGTATGTTCTGATAAGCCATCATCTGGAACATAAACTCGTTACCGGCACGGCGTACAGGATCGCCGGTACACATTTCTTCTTTGCCCAGTATTGCATACTTGATCCCCGTTTTTTCAAGTATAAGTGCAAAAGCTTTGGTGATTTTTTGTGCCCGCTGATCGAAGCTGCCGGCACAGCCTACCCAAAATAACACTTCGGGGCTTTCTCCCCGAGACATTAGCTCTGCCATGGTAGGTGTATTCATCAGGTAAAAAATTTCGGTAAATCTAATTCAAATGCCGCAAATGGTTTACAACTTTTTGATTTTATAGTTGTATCTTATAATCGCTCAATTGTGGTTAAAGGGTTGAAAAAGGTTATACTGTACAAGCGAGTGACACAACGATGTTGAATAGCGATATAAAGATGGCTAAATAATAGTTTTTGATAGGTAACTGCTTTTGTTCTTAATAAACGAACCATGAGTGCTGACGATAAAATGCTGCTGATACGCAATTATGATTTATGGAGACATATTTCTGACGAAGAATATGATGAACTAAACCTGGTGCACAATTTTGTAGAAGCAAAAAAAGGCGACTATATTTATTTTGAGGCCTTCAACCACAATAAACTTTACTTCATTAAAGAAGGTTACATACGCATTGGCTATATTGATGATGATGGCAATGAGATTATTAAAGAGATTATCAGGAAAGGAGAATTGTTTGGTCAGTTTACACTGGAGAAAAACAACCTGAACGGGGAGTTTGCACGTGCATACAAAGCCAATGTAAGTCTTTGCGCTTTCAATATAGACGACTTTGAAAAATTGCTTACACGCAAACCAGAGATAGCATTAAAGTACAGCAAGCAGGTTGGTAGCAAGCTGCGCAATATTCAAAACCGGCTTGTAAACCTGCTAAACAAAGATGTAAAAGCAAGATTGCTTAATTTCTTCTGGCAATTGCTGCAGCAGGATATAACAGAAACACAAACTGATGGGGCATGCATTCCCAACTATCTTACCCATGAAGACATCGCACACCTGATTGGCGCAAGCAGGCAGACAGTTACTACCATGATAAATGAATTGGCCACAGAAAACGTGATTGCCGTAGACAGGCAGCAGATTTGCTTTCCCGATGTTAAAAAAATTCAAAAGCTGGCAACTGTCAGTTAACCGACAGAAGAGGGAAAGCTCGGGTTTTATTTTTGTGTGATAATAAAAAACACACTAATATGAAGCGCATTCTTTTATTTTCAATGTTCGGTTTCTTGCTGGCGGGAAGTCTTTATGCACAAGACCAAACCTCTCTTAGAAAGCAACAGTTTAACCTCCACGACGGCATTGCTATTAGCGGCTATGATGCCGTAGCATATTTTACGGAAGGAAAAGCAGTAAAAGGCAACAAAGACAATGCTGTTGTATACCAGGGCGTACTCTATTATTTTTCTTCTGTTGCCAATAAAGAAGCTTTTAAGAAAGAGCCGGCAAAATATGAACCTGCTTATGGTGGCTGGTGCTCTTACGCCATGGGTGCCAAGGGAGAAAAAGTTGAAGTAGATCCTAAAACATTTAAAATAGTTGATGGAAAACTAAACCTGTTTTATAATAAATTTTTCAACAACACTCTTAACGATTGGAACAAAGACGAAGCCAACCTGCACAGGAAAGCTGATGCTAATTGGGCCAAAATTTATCACTAACGTTTATTGCCAAACAACATGAAAATTCAAACTATTATTGCGTGGGTTTTGCGGTTGGTTGCTGCCGGTATAATGCTGCAAACCCTGTATTTTAAATTTACGGCACATCCTCAATCTGTGCAATTGTTTACCACCCTGGGTATGGAACCCTGGGGCAGAATAGGAACCGGTGTATTTGAACTAATCGCATCTGTATTGATTTTGTATCCAAGAACTACGGGATGGGGAGCGGGATTGGGATTAGGGCTGATGGCCGGGGCTATCTTCTTCCATCTTACAAAACTTGGGATAAAATTTGATGGCGATTATGGCCTTTTTACAATTGCAGTAATTGCATTTGTATGCTGCTTTCTATTGCTGATTATGTACCGCAAACAGGTGCTGGATGTATTGTTTGCCAGCCGAAAGAACAGCAACTCATCATTGTAATAAGTTGGAAATTGTTTTTCTTTAACATAGATTGGCGAATTATTTGAACCTGTTATAGAAAACATAATTTATCATGACGAAATTTCTTACTTTTTTACTACTTACGATTTCTTTTGTTCCGGCTTTTGCACAGCAATACCAGCCTGTGTCTGATAAGTCTACAGTTAAGTTCAGCATTAAAAACTTTGGCATTAATACCGGTGGAGATTTTAAAGGGTTGCAAGGTGAAATTGAATTCGATAAGGCCAACCCTGAGAAGTCTTCCTTCTCTGTTAGTATAGATGCCAATACAGTGAATACAGACAATGATTCAAGAGATAACCATTTGCGTAAAGAAGAATACTTTGATGTGCAGAAGTTTCCAAAGATTGAATTTAAGTCTGAAAAAATAAGCGCAAAAGGAAGCGACTTTGTAGCAAGCGGCAAACTGACAATAAAAGGCACTACCAAAAGCGTAAGCATTCCATTTAAGGCAGAAGCAAAAGACGATGGTTATTTGTTTGAAGGAAGTTTTCAATTGAACCGTAAAGATTATAAAGTGGGCGGCAATAGTGTGGTGCTGGGTGATAATGTGACCGTGACGCTATCTGTTTTTGCCAGGAAAAAATAAATGGCTGACATATTTTGGCGCTGGTGAATTGTGGCCAACGGTAATTGCAGCAATTTTTTTTAGAGTAACTTGGAAATATAACGGTAGCATACATCTTCCTGTTTTAAAAATCCAATATGCCTTTGTTGACGTATTTAAAAAGGAAAATCACTCTACATGCAATTGCAAAAAGCCATTCAAAACGTATTTGTACAGTTGTCGGCATCGCTGGAACTGTTAAGCGATACTCAATACACCCATAAAAGTAATATACTGTCTAATGCTACCATCGGACAGCATGCACGCCACATAATAGAAATGTTTATCTGCCTGGAAGACGGTTATGAAAATGGCATTGTGAATTATGAAAAGCGCAAAAGAGATTTTGTAATTGAAACAAGCAGGGAAACTGCTATTGGCCTTTTGAAAAAGATATACGAAGGCATTAATAAAGAAAACAAAACATTACTGTTGGAAGGCGCATATAATGAAGACGACGATCAGCTAATTTCTTTTGATACAAACTATTTCAGGGAAATTGCTTACAACCTGGAACACACCATTCATCATATGGCTTTAATAAAAGTGGGCATACAGGAAGTTTCTGATATTGAGTTGCCAGAAGGTTTTGGCGTAGCTTCGTCTACAATTAAGTTCCGCAATCAATGTGCACAGTAAGTTTTATTCCACAACACGATAAGTTATTTATTGCACACAACCGTGATGAAAGTTCTTTGCGCAGCAGGGCTGTTGCACCGGCTTTGCATACAATAAACGGTTATGTATTGTTATATCCTAAAGACAGCGCTGCCGGAGGTACATGGATTGCCGTTAATAAAAATGGACAAGCAGGCGTTTTGCTGAACGGTGCATTTGTAAAACATAAACATCAGCCACCATATAGCAGAAGCAGGGGCCTGGTGATGTTGGATATAATGGCTGCTGATGATATATTAATCAGTTATCAATCCTTACCACTGAATGGCATAGAACCTTTCACCGTTATATTATGGAATGGTACTTCACTACATGAATGCAGGTGGGACGGAAATGATAAGCACGTTAAAACTTTAAATGCTGGCGAAGCATACACATGGTCTTCTGTTACCTTATACAATGAAGATATACTTGCAAAGAGGACAGCCTGGTTTAAAACCTGGTTGCAATTGCACCCACAGCCATCAATCGAAGATGTATTGCATTATCATTTAACCGGTGGAGACGGTGATAAGCAAAATGATTTGCGCATGAACCGGAATGATCAAATGCTTACTGTAAGCATTACTGCTATTGAAATAAATCAGCAGTCTGCTGTAATGGAGTATAAAGATCTTTACGATAACAGCAATGCACATTACCAACTTTTACTTACCAAAGCTGCCGCTATACAATAATGAATGTTTTCCAACGCATTTTATATCGACCGTTTTTCATTCGTCTTCTTCATTGGGAATATTGGTCTTTCAATACTGTTTATAGTTGGATAATGCCAATATGGGCATTGCTGGCACTAAGAGCACGTTCTCTTTTCTTTTTTGCTGCTTCCAATCCTTCTATAGAATTTGGTGGTTTTTTAATGGAATCAAAAAAGAAGATTTATGATATTATGCCGCAGGAATATTATCCCGCTACATTGTATTTTTCTGCTGCCACTTCCAATAACGAAGTATTGAATAAATTCAGCCAGGCAGGATTTACTTACCCCATTATTGCAAAGCCAGATGTTGGTGGCAGGGGCAGGGGAGTAAAAAAAATATACAACCAGGAAGAACTATTGCAATATGCGCAGACATTTCCTATAGACTATCTTGTACAGGAGTGTGTGCCTTATGAAAATGAAGTGGGTGTTTTTTATTATCGCTATCCTAATGAAACAAGCGGACATATCTCAGGTATTGTAAGAAAAGAATTGTTAGGCGTAACAGGAGATGGCCGTTCTACTATTCATGAATTGCTGATGCAAGACAAACGTGCTATCCTTCAATTAAAAGCGTTGCAACAGGTATACGGCGAAGGCTTGAACGAGATATTGCCCGCCGGCGAAAGAAAAGAATTAGTGCCTTATGGTACACATGCACGCGGCTCAAAATTTCTGGACGATAGTCACCTGGCAGATGATGTGTTTACCAAAACGATAGACGATCTATGCAAAAGAGTGCAAGGTTTTTTTTATGGCAGGCTTGATATCAGGTTTAATAATTGGGAAGAACTTCGCGAAGGCAAGAACTTTTCAATAATAGAAATAAATGGAGCGGGATCTGAGCCAACGCATATGTATGATCCCAAACACAGTCTTTTATTTGGCTGGAAAGAAATCATTCGGCATTGGGTAATTTTATGGCGCATCAGTCGCATTAATCATAAAAAAGGAGTGCCTTATCTCAGTTTCAAAGAAGGCAGGCAAATGATGAAAGACGATAAGTTGTTTGCACAAAAAATGGAACAGCTATATGTTTAGTCTTGTAACTGTTTTTTTTACAGGGATGCTCATCAGCTTTTTGGGCTCGCTTCCATTGGGCAGCCTTAATGTATCTGCCATGCAAATTGCTATTGCAGAAAATACCCGTAAAGCAATTTTCTTTTCTTTGGGCGTTGCATTGGTAGAAATTATTTATGTTCGGTTTTCACTTGCAGGTATTAACTGGATAATTAAACATCAGCAGTTTTTTTATATACTGCAATGGATAACGGTAGTTCTCTTTTTTGTACTGGCTATAAGTAGCTTTCTTGCAGCAGCAAAAAAAAATACAGCAGCTAAAAATATTTTACTCAATAACAAAATGCCCAGGTTTTGGCTTGGCTTCACCATGAGTGCTATTAACCCGGTACAAATTCCTTTCTGGTTTATCTGGAGCACTTATTTGTTTAGCAATAAAGTGTTGCTTCCTTTAACTTCTTATTACAATGCGTATATTTTAGGTATTGGCATTGGCACATTAAGCGGCCTGGCATTGTTTGTTTTTGCAGGCAGGTGGCTGATGCAGAAACTAAAAGCGGGTAACCGCGTTATAAATATTATTGTAGGCATTGTGTTTCTTATTTCTGCTGCTATACAATTGCACCGCGTTTTATACAAACCATTTATTGCAACATTTAATAAAAGTATTGTTGCTGTGCAACAACAATATGTTTAGTTATTGCATTCCTCTCTTTTATATTTAGCTTAACAAAGCATATTTTCTTTAACAGATCTTTGGCGCAAAACTTGCATAAACACATGCAACCAACCGTTTAAACACTATCCCCGTAATCTTATTCTAGCAGATCAGATCGCCCCCTGTAAAATCCAATTATCCATTTTTAGCGGATACAACTTTCTATTAACAAAAACACAGTATGCGAAAATTAATTTTGCTGGGCATTCTCATTCCTTCATTTGTACAGGCGCAGAAACTTCATCTGGATTTGTTTGGTGGCTTTAGCAACTACGCAGGTGATTTACAAGAAAAAAATTTCACCACACAACAGGCAAAAGGTGCAGTGGGGCTAGGCGTAAAGTATGATCTTAGCAATCATTTTTCTGTTCGATCTAATTTTACTTATGCAACCCTTTCTGCAGACGACAAGTATAGCAGACAGGCAGATTTGCGGGCAAGAAACCTCAGCTTTCATACAAAAATTACGGAACTGAATTTGTTGTTGGACTATAACATTCTCAATCTGAATTACCATCGCTTGTCACCTTATGTATTTGGAGGAGTAGCTGTGTTTCATTACAATCCTTATTCTTACGACACATTGGGTAACAAAATTTATCTGCAACCATTGAGTACAGAAGGGCAGGGGCTTGCTGCATATCCTGGCAGGAACTTATACAGTCTTACACAATTTGCAATTCCTTTTGGCGTGGGTGTGCGTTGGCGGTTTACTGATAATATTACGCTTAGCTATGAAATTGGTCTGCGCAAAACTTTTACAGATTACCTGGATGATGTGAGCACCACTTATGTTGATCCAACTGTATTGGCTGCTGCCAAAGGCGCAACAGCAGTTGAGATGGCGTACAGGGGAGCTGAATTAAAAAATGGCAATCCCTATCCGGCAGAAGGTACTGTTAGAGGTGGATCTAAATACAAAGATTATTATTATTTCAGTGGCCTTACAATCAGCATAGGTCTTGGCAAAAGACATGGCTTTCATGGAACTGACAATGGAAGAATTGACTGCCCTAGCCCTGTTCAGTAGCTAACACGATTATTTTTATATTCTTATTGTAAACTAGCTTCCCCGTTTGTTTACAATAAAAAGCCACCCCGTAAGGTGGCTTCGTTGTTTTGTGAGCAATTAACTGGTCGAACAGTTTATTAGTAAGTTGTTTTTCTAGTGATCACTTAATTCCTGTTTTTATAAGCGGAGAAGCCTAAAGCCGATTCGTCTTATACTGTACAAGTGTGCGACGCAACTATGCTAAATAGCACTACCAATGCCTGGCTCAAAAAATATGAATTTACTTAGCCACATCAATCTTCACTTTTTTATTCTTTATTTTTTCATTCTTTACCAGTTGTAGTGTATGGCTTGCTTTCGCTTTACGAATAGCCACAAAAGAAAAAAAGTCCTTCACTTCTATTATGCCGATGTCTTCTTTCTTTAGTGCGCCTTTGTGTGATAGAAAGCCAACAATATCAACTTTGTTCACCTTGTCTTTTTTTCCTGCAGCAATAAATAAGGTTGTCCATTTTGGTTTCTCTGGCAGCTCAACCTTCTCTGGCAATTCCATTTCTTCTGTATCTGCAGGAATATAATCTGGTAGTTTCTCTTCTGGTGAAAGAATAAGTATCACGGTACCGCTTGCATCCATACGTGCTGTTCTGCCGTTGCGGTGCGTATAAGTCTCTTCTGTGTGCGGCAAATGGTAATGGATGATATATCTTATGTTGGGAATATCCAATCCTCTTGCTGCAAGATCTGTTGTTACCAAAACATTGGATGTGCCATTTCTGAATTTACATAAAGCGCTGTCACGTTCCTGCTGCTCCATGGCACCGTGATAAAATACATTTACAATTCCTTTTTCTTTTAGAATACCGCTTGTTCTTTCTACAGATTCACGATGATTGCAGAATACAATAGCAGATCGGTTGCCCAATGCACAAATAAGACGGAACAATGTTTCAGCTTTGTCTTTATCGGGGCTGCTCACTTTTTTTACCCAAAGTTTATTTTCATCTACATCATCAGTAGCAAATTGCAAACGCAATGGCGATTCCATGCCAATAAAGGCAGGAATCTCTACTGCCTCAGTTGCAGAAGTTAATATTCTTTTCTTAATGGCAGGCAATTGACTAATAATAAAACTGATCTCTTCCTGGAAACCCAGCTCAAGCGATTTATCAAATTCATCCAGCACCAATGTTTCTATGCTGTTACAGGTAATGTTTCCGCGTCGTATATGATCTGCCAGCCTGCCCGGCGTACCAATCAGCAATGCAGGTGGCTCTACCAGGTTGTTTTCTTCTGTTTCACGCAAATGGCCGCCATAGCAACAGGTTACTTTAAAGGGAGTACCCATTTTTTTAAACACCTGTTCTATCTGCAAAGCCAGTTCGCGGGATGGCACAATAACAATAGCCTGGGTAGTTTTTTTAGCTGGCTGTAATTGCTCCAATACGGGCAAAAGAAAACCAATGGTTTTGCCAGACCCGGTTGCAGAAAGCAACATTACATTGTTATTGGCCCTGTTGGCTTCAATGGAAGCATTTTGCATTTCGTTCAACGCGTCTATGCCCAATTTCTCCAGTATGTCTTCCAGTTTCCAGTTTTTCTTTTGCATGGGCGCAAAAATACGGAACTTAAACTGCTGCTGCTCTAATAAAAACCAAGCTATATTTGATGCAGCAAATCAACCAGTTTCATTTTTAAAAGAGTCAGGAAATGTTTACAATAGAAAATAGTTCAATCAGGGCAGGCATAAGCCCGAAAGGAGCAGAGCTGCAAAGTCTTTATAGCAAAACACACGCAACAGAATACATGTGGTCTGGCGACCCTGCGTTTTGGGGCAAGCATTCACCCATACTTTTTCCCATCATCGGCACTTTAAAAGCAGATACCTATTATTACGACAACAAAGCTTATCAGTTAAGCAGGCATGGTTTTGCGCGGGAGATGGATTTTGAGGTTGCTGCACAAACTGCAGACAGCATCACTTTCACCTTGCAAAGCAACGCGGATACTTTTGCAAAGTTTCCTTTTGCGTTTAAGTTTTCTATTCAATATGCATTGGACGGAGATACTTTAAAAACTACATACCATGTTGCTAACACCGGAAATGGTTTATTGTATTTCTCAGTAGGAGGGCACCCGGCATTTAAAGTTCCGTTGTCAACAGATCTTTCTTACAATGATTATTACCTGCTGTTTAATAAAACGGAAAATGCTGGACGATGGCCTATCTCGAAAGATGGTTTGATTGAAACCAAGCAACAGGCCTTATTTGATAATACCAACAAGCTACCGCTTACCAAAGAATTGTTTGCAAAAGATGCTTTGGTGTTTAAGCAACTGCATTCAACTAATGTTGCCTTAAAGACAGATAAAAACCCTCATGGATTGTTGTTTGATTTTGCAGGCTTTCCTTTCTTAGGCATATGGGCAGCAAAGAATGCAGACTTTGTTTGCATTGAGCCCTGGTGCGGTATTGCAGACAGCGTAGATACTGACCAGCAGTTTGTACATAAAGAAGGCATTGAGTCTTTACAACCCGGAAAAGATTTTGAGAGAACCTGGTCTGCTACTTTATTCTAGGCAATATGGCTGCTCTACTGATAAAAAATATAAAGCTTTTAGCAGGAATAGGAAATCCTTCTTTGCCATTGCGCAAGGGAGAATTGGCCGCCTTGTCATCTATTGAGAATGCTTACCTCTTAATAGAAGACGATGCAATAGCTGCGTTTGGATCGATGGATAGTTTGCCACAGCAATTAACAACTTTAACTGCCATTGATGCTGAAGGCAAAATGGTATTGCCTGCCTGGTGCGATAGTCATACACATCTTGTGTTTGCTGCCAGCAGGGAAGAAGAATTTGTAGATAAGATAAAAGGATTGAGTTATGCAGACATTGCTGCACGTGGTGGTGGAATTCTCAACTCTGCCCGTAAACTGCAGGATGCGAGTGAAGATGAATTGTTTAATAGTGCCTGGCAGCGTTTGCGGGAAGTAAACAGGTTGGGCACTGCAGCTATAGAAATAAAAAGCGGTTATGGGTTAACGGTGGAGGCCGAACTAAAGATGCTGCGGGTAATAAAGAAGTTAAAAGAAAAATCGAACCTACTGATAAAAGCTACATTCCTTGGTGCACATACCTATCCTGTAAAATACAAAGACAATCACCAGGGATATATTGATCTTATCATCAATGAAATGCTGCCCACCATAGCTGCTGAGAAACTTGCCGATTATATTGACGTGTTTTGCGAAAACGGTTTTTTCTCTGCTGAAGAAACCAATACTATATGCAAAGCCGGTATGCAATATGGTCTACAATCAAAAATACATGCCAACCAGCTTTCTCTCTCCGGCGGCGTAGAAGCGGGTATTGCATTAGGCGCAGTTTCTGTTGACCATTTGGAGACAATGGATGAACATACAATCAAGCTATTGGCATCTTCTAGTACCATTGGTACTTTATTGCCAACTGCGGCTTTCTTCCTGCGCATGCCTTTTCAGCCGGCACGCCAGCTAATTGATGCGGGTTGTGCTATTGCATTGGCAACAGATTATAATCCCGGTTCAAGCCCAAGTGGTAATATGAACATAGTTGTAGCCATGAGTTGCGTACAAATGAAGATGTTGCCGGAAGAAGCTATTAATGCAGCCACCATTAATGGCGCATTTGCGATGCAGGTAAATGAACAGGCAGGTAGTATTGCTATTGGTAAAAAAGCCAATCTTATCCTTACTAAAACAATTCCTTCACTTGCTTATTTGCCTTATGCGTTTGGTAGTAGTCTTATTGAGACCGTTTTCATTAACGGAGAGCCAATCAACTAATATCTGGGTTTATAAATAACTACAGAGGCCTAAAAATAATGTTACACAGACGCATGCACTCCTTAACCTCGAACTATGAACTTATAACTTACCACTTATAACTTATCACTTAATAAGCATCACCACACCCTTATACGATTGTATACTGCCATCATCCAGTTCAATCGTAATGCTATAGGCATACCCGTCTGATGCGGCAGTTTTTCCATTGATGGTTCCGTTCCAGCCAAAATGTTTGTCGTTGGCAGGTACATTAGCCACCTGGAAAATTCTTTGTCCCCAGCGATTGAACACACCAAAATCTTTTACCTGCTTAATATTTTTTGTGCCGATTACATAGAAGATATCATTCTGCCCATTTCCATCTGGCGTAAACGCATTGGGTATATTGATAACTGTATTGGTAAATGTTTTAATAGTAAGAACAGCGGTATCTGTACAATTGGCTTCATTCTTCACTTTTACCTGGTATTGCGTGGTAGAAACAGTAGTTGCTACCGGACTTGCACAATCATAGCAGGAAAGCGTTTCAGCCCAAACCCATTTGTAAGTAGTAGGTGTGCCGCCAATAATTTGCGGGGTAATGGTATTGGTGCCAGGTCTTAACACTTCAATTACAGAAGGGTTAAATGAAGCGCTAAATGGAATAAACGGTTGTGTATTGCTGTTGTTGGTGTAATCAGTTTCATTATAAGCTTTTGATGGCGATATGCCGCTGCCTTTATCGTTTACTACTGCCACCAGGTTGGCACTTTTTGGTGTGGCGATGGTATGAGAGAAAACAGCGCAGGAGTCTGATGGGACTGTGGGTGTATAGAATACCGGGTATAGTTGTTTGCCACCTGTGCCATCATAAAATGAAACAGGAATGCTGTTGAAAATTTTATTGTAGCGATTGTTCATGCATACCCTGAAGCTTACTTTGGTGCTGTCGTTGGTAATACATTTGGTGCCTAATACTTCTACCGTCATATCTGGCGGAAATACATTCAGCTTGCCACTGGCAGTAACCTTGCAACCATAGCGGCTGGTGATTTGCATATTGATAACCGAGCTGTCTGAAATAGTAACACTTGGGTAGGAACAATTGGTGCAGCTAAGCGTATAGCCAGCGCCGGTTTGCCAAATAGGGTTTACCGGTGCAATCATGGGCGTGCTATAGGTTACTGTAATCACATCATTCTTAAATACGGTAGTATCTGCAGGCACTACAAATAATTTAGGCGCTTCATAAGGTGCGCTTCCCACATTGTTGGTGTAATTTTTTTCCAGTATGCCGCCGACCTTTGGCAGCACAACAGGTATAGCAGTGCCATCATCATTTATCATGGCGTAAATAGTACCCGATGCACTTTGTTTAATCAACTGTATATAGCTTACACAAGAATCAGGACTGTTGGATGGATTAACAAATACGGTACCCAGTATATTGGCGCTTCCCGTGGTGGGGTTGGCGTCGTAAAAAGCAGCTTTTATATTTACCGGCACATTGCTTTTAGGATAAGAGTTGCAAATAGAAAAAGTAATGTACACACTATCTCCGGCTGCTGCGCATTCTGTATTAGTAATGGCAATGCTATAATCATCCACCGGCGGAATATGCAGGTTTACAAAGCCGGAATCGTAACAACCATACTTGCTATAAGCCATTACTTTTTTAGTAACACCCGTATCACTGCGATAGGGTGCCGTGTATTTAGTAGTGATGCATCCTGTGCAGGTAAGATTGGTAGCGTCTGACCATACTGCTGACACAATGCTGCCACCTGAGTAGGGCAAAGTTGTAAGGTTGGCTACCTGGCCAGGTATCAATGTTATATTGGCAGGGGAGGCGGTTGCATGAAACTTAAAACCTGTACGGTATATAGTATTGTTTGCATAGTACTGCTCCACCAATGGCGTATTGGGCAATGCCAGTGGAACAGTAGTGCCGCTGTCATTGATAACTGCATAAAGTGTATCAAGGCTGCTGTATCCAACATTGAGTATATATGTCTCCAGGTAGGATGAGCATTTTCCTTTTATATCATAGGGTAGCGGATATGGCGTACTTATCACCTTCGCATTGGCGCTATTAGGGTTCCTGTTATAAAAAGATACGGGGGTGTTCTTGGGAACTGTTTTATATCCATTGTTGACAAACCAGAAAGTAATCCTCACTTTGGTTTGGCTATAACATTCTACAGAGTTAAAATAGATACCTGCATCAGGGGAAGAGTCATACACTTTCAGCAGAAAGTAATTGGTAGTATCGGTGCAGGTTCCGTTAGTGGCTATCAATCTTATTTTATAATTGGCAGGATCGTTGAACACATAATTAAGATGATAAGAAGTGCTTACCACTTGTTCTGCCATGCCTTTATCATTGCTCATCAGCCATTGATAAGAAGTAGCGCCAATAGAGCGATTGGTAAAGAATACGCTGTCCAGTTGTATATTCTGGCGAGATGCAATCACTCTTTTATTGGGCCAGAACCTTGCCACTACACCGCAGCTTACCTGTGCTATAAACTGATCACTGGTGAAGCAACCCGCAGTACTGCCATAAGCCCTTAATGTAATGGTATAATTTCTTTTTGCCGTTACAGTATAATCAAAGTCTGTAGTGGTAGCTGCCACCACACCATCTACCAGCCATTGATAACCGGTAGCACCGGTGGAAGTATTGGTAAGATGCAGTACATCACCAATAACAGGATAATCAATATTAGTAGTGAAACTGGCAACCACCGCATCTGTGCATGGTTCTGTACAGACGGTGCTACTAATCATGCCGGTAAGACTGGTAGCAATAAAGCTTCGCATCCTGTCTGCCTGTCCTTCTGTAAAACCGAGTATACAACCACTGCCATTACCATAATCCATAAAATTATCCGGCAAGTCGGGCACGTCGGTAGCAAAGCCCGATAGTGTATCAGTGCTGCATGAGTTTTGCGGGCTGCTGCAGGGGTAACCACCTGTTATGGTTGTTTCAGGAGGTGTATCACACACCATGTCTCCACTGGTTGTACAATCGTAGTTGGCACAATCTCTATTGGCAAAAGTATGCAGCAAGCTAAGATAGTGGCCTGTTTCATGACAGAGCGTACCAATGCCCAATCCTGCCACCACTATGTCGCCACCGGCACTTGCGTAGCCGCCCATTTTCAAACGAGTCCATACACCGCATTCAAAAGTCTGCATGTATTCCGACTTAATATCTTCTACCACCCAAATGTTTACATACCTGGATGGATCCCATCGTCCCAATGCTGTCATATCGCTTCCTTCCATATCATAGTCATAATCACCCAGGTAAGTTTTAGTGCGCACAATGCCTGTGGTTTTAGCACCATAGGGATCTGTTTTTGAGAGACAAAACTGTATGCGTGTATCTGTACGTCCGCCGGCAAACGTTCCCGAAGCAGAGAATGCATCATTCATGCCTTGCAAAGCAGCTAATACCGCTGCATCTGTAATAGAAGAAGGATTTGAATTGATGATATGAAAAACTACAGGTAGTGTATAATCTACTGCGCCAATCCTGGCACCGCCGCCGCTCATGCTTTTTAGCCGGATGGCGTTATTCATGGCTTTTTCCTTTGCTACAAAAACAGGGTCGAGCCTTTGTTTCTGTAAAAGGATATCTGTACCACAAGGGATAGAGCCGTAAGGAAAAGGGAAAGAAGCGGCGAGAGAGTCTTTTGGCCCCTGCACTTGTGCATGCAACAATAGAGGCAACTGCAAAAGCAGCAGCCAGGTATAGAAAAAACAGCGCCGGTAAAGGGTGCCTGGGTGGTTTTTCATAGCAGGGTTAAAAAAAATAGCTTGTTAATAATACGCTTAAAATGGAGAAATAGTAAGTGGGAAGTTGCTTTTTTTTACATCTTACTGTTTTTCAAGTGCTGCTACGTGGGCAGACCGTATTTTCCACATGGAGGTCGGCCAGCACAGAGGCTCCCTTCGTAGCACCTCACCCCGGCCCTCTCCTAAAGGAGAGGGTGACTCTCCGTAAATTGCATTAATCTTTACAAGCCGTGGGTCTCTAAAGGATAAGATGATTGTAGTAAAGAATCAAGCCTACACAGGGGCACTCGTCTCCCTTCAGGAGAGGGGCCGGGGATGAGGAAAAAATTTCCTACCTTTTATTCAAATTACGCTGCCATGCAAACACTCCAGTCGCCGGTACAAACTGCAAGCACTACACAAGCCAGGCATTTTAAGTTTTACGATAAGGAAGATGTACTCTCGCTTACGCATATACGCAGGTTTGAAACCAAGGTAGGAGAGCGTATACAGGTAATAAGCGATAAACATCATTTTGAACAATCACTTCGCCAATGCACCGCCCGTTATGTGCTGCTGGGCATTCCAGAAGATATTGGTGTAAAAGCAAACTATGGCCTGGGCGGAACAGATTCTGTTTGGGTGCCTTTTTTAAGTGCATTGCTAAATGTGCAAAGCAATGATTTTATGATTGGCGATGAGTTATTGCTATTGGGCCATTTTGATTTTGGTGATATAAAATATGTAATTGAGCAAAATGCTCATGGGCAGGAAGAACGTATAGACGCCTATCGGCACGCAGTAAATGCTATTGATGATGAAGTAGAAAATCTTTGCAAACAAATAGCTGCCCTGGGCAAAATACCTGTTGTGATTGGCGGTGGCCACAACAATGCTTACCCGCTTATAAAAGGCACTGCTAAAGGATTATATAAAGCAGGCTTGTTGCCATTGGCGCAAATAAATGCCATTAACCTGGATGCGCATACAGATTTCAGGCCTACAGAGGGAAGACATAGTGGCAATGGCTTTCGCTATGCAGAAGAGGATGGCTACATGTTAAAATACTGCGCCATTGGGGTGCATGAAAACTATCTGCCACAAAATGTATGGCTGGATATTGTGAACAATCCTTTCATTGACTTTATCACTTACGAAGACATCTTCATACACGAGAAAAGAAATTTTATACAGGCGATGGCGCATGCCAGCAGTTTTACAGACGATAGCTATGCGGGTATTGATTCTGATCTCGACTGCATAGAAAAAACATTGTCCAGTGCCGTTACACCAGCCGGTCTTAGCCCCTTGCACGCACGGCAATATGTAAACTTTATGGCTTCCAATACCAAACCTGCCTACCTGCATATCTGCGAAGGCGCCACCCACCTGCACGACGGAAGAAAAGACGACAGCACCGGCAAACTGATTAGTTATTTGGTAAGCGATTTTGTGAAATCGAATAGCTACGGAGTGTCATAATTAGTAATTAATAATTAGCAATTAGTAATTGGGGTATCTGAATGATCAGTTGCTTGAGTGAAGAATTAGTAGAAATGTTGCGGAAGTCCTCCAATCTTATAATCCTTTAATCATGGTTCAGACAACTACTACATAAAAAAGTGCCTGCTTCTATTTAAAGAAAGCAAGCACTTAAATTCGAACCTTATGATTAAAATTGAAAACAGAAAACTTACAATTAGAACGTACAACTTATCATTCCATTTATTATACCCCGCTAGCCATTAGCCACTCACCCATTAAGTAATCTTTAAATTCCCACTAGCCATTCTCCACTAGCCACTTGCCTTTCATTACAAATAATTAATTTGCAGCCCTATTTAAACCAACATGAGTTTATTTGTTCTGGGCCTTGTACTTACTGCTGCTGTTCTTCATGCTACCTGGAATCTATTGGCAAAAAAAACAAAAGGCGGAATTCCTTTTATCTGGCTGCAGTACATTGCCGGAAATATTTTGTACCTGCCGTTTTTATGCTATCAAATAAAAAATGGCGTTATTTTATCTCCATCATTATTATGGTTTTCCTTAAGCAGCGCCATATTGCACCTGGCGTATTTTATTGTATTGCAGAAAGGCTATAGAAGCGCAGATCTTTCTGTAGTGTATCCGCTGGCACGTGGTTCCGGGCCGCTGTTTACATCCATTATTGCTATTTTATTTTTGCATGAAGCGCTAAAGCTAAGTACCACGCTGGGCTTGTTGCTGATTGTGGCAGGCGTAGTTATCATTACCGGCTTAAGTTTTAAAAAAGAAAAGAATGCCCATATTATGACTGGTGTTACTTACGGTGTGTTAACCGGGTTCTTTATTGCTTTATATACAATCAATGATACGCTTGCAGTTAAAACGTATCACGTATCCCCGCTAATGCTTACACTTGGTACCAACTTTTTTGGCGCCATTTTTCTTTTGCCATTTGTATTTGGAAAAAAAGAAGAGCTGAAGCGGGAAATAAAAATGCACAAATGGATTATCGTTGCCATTGCTATATTAAGTCCTGCCGCTTATATATTGGTATTAGAGGCGGTGAAATATGCTCCGTTAACGGTGGTAGCACCTGCAAGAGAAACAAGTATTTTATTGGGTGTATTTATGGGCTCAAGAGTATTTAATGAAGAAGATGGCAGGCGAAGACTGATTGCAAGCATATTGATATTGGGGGGTATTGTTGCATTAAGTTTAAGCTAGGGAGGTGAGTAGTGAGTGGTGAATAGGTGTATGATAACTTACTAATTACCCAATTCCAAATTCCCAATAAACTGATCAACTATTGTTGAACTTTAACGGGTAACTTTATAGAAAATCAATCAATACAGCTTTGATAAAAGAACTTACAGAAGCAGCATTCGCAAGCACATTTGGTGAGAAGATGATCGATGTTACTAAAACTGCAGAAGCTGTTGTAGATATTTGGGAGCATGTTGAAATATTGGTAGGCGCCAATATTGTGCACAAATATGTTTTTGAAAAAAAGTTGGTCGAGTTCGTTTACCGTAATGATACATCCTCTTTTGAGCATGTGCTTTTGCCAACAGAAAATTCTAATGTTTTTATAGTATTGGTTATAAATTTAACCGTTAAAGCTATAGATGGTTATTTCAAATTAGATTTAAACGAGAAATACGGGCTTACAGAATAGCGATTGTGTTATTTTTATTTAAGACTTAAATTTCAAATTCACCAGATGAAAAAAAGATTATCGGTTTTTATTCCTGCTTTATTAATGTTGATGCTGGTACATGCCCAGCAGAAGGCACAGAAGTTTGTACAGGAAACGCAATACCTTTTGTACCTGCCGGATGCGTATAATAATGACACTACCATGAAATGGCCGCTGGTGCTTTTCCTGCATGGTTCAGGAGAAGCAGGTGTGGATATTGAAAAGATAAAAGTGCATGGGCCGCCCAAACTGATTGAAGCAGGCAAGAAATTTCCTTTTATTGTAGTATCACCACAAGCACCGCCCAATACCGGCTGGCAGTCGGAGGTAATAAAAGGATTGCTGGATGATGTGAAGAAGAAGTATCGTGTAGACAATGATCGTGTATACCTAACGGGCTTGAGTATGGGCGGTTTCGGCACTTGGGATCTTGCTGAAAAATATCCCAATGAATTTGCGGCCATTGTTCCCATTTGTGGCGGAGGAGATACCAGCAAAGTATGGAAGCTGCGACATACGCCGGTTTGGTGTTTTCATGGTGCATTGGATAATGTGGTGCCAATTGCTTCATCGCAACGTATGGTAGATGCATTAAAGCCATACAATGCCAATGTGAAATTTACTGTTTATCCAACAGCTAATCATAATAGCTGGGAGGTAACTTATAATAATGACAGCGTGTATACATGGATGCTCTCTCAAAAGAAGTTTGTGCAGAAAGCTGTTGCCGTGGATCAGAAATTACTGAAAGAATATACAGGCACTTATGTAAATAATAGAAATGATACATTGGTTTTAAACCTGGAAGATGCAAAACTGATTGCAATGCCGGGACATAATCAAAGAATTGAATTGAAAGCATCTTCACCCAATACATTTTTCTGGGATGAACGCTCTATAGACGAAGCTACTATCATTCGCAATAAGAAAAATGCAGTGGTTGGATTGATTGTGTATGGCGGAGAAAAGGATGAGCTGCGGAAGATTAAGTAGTAAGTTTTAAGTTGTAGGTTGTAAGTTTTAAGTTGTTGCTCTGTGTGTTACTTTATTTGCGTTTGCTTCATGTGTTGTAACACCACTTTT
The DNA here is from genome assembly GCA_047602295.1 of Chitinophagaceae bacterium. GTDB lineage: Bacteria > Bacteroidota > Bacteroidia > Chitinophagales > Chitinophagaceae > JACMLD01. The sequence goes on from JASGHP010000001.1 coordinate 3,425,097, forward strand.
TACCACAGAGGGATAGGAGGTTCTCACGGAGGTGAAAGAGTAAGTTATAAGTTTTAAGTCGTAAGTCCTTTTGCTTTGTATTCTATTTTAAGATGCAAATTATACTTCGACTCAAAAGGACTTACGACTTAAAACTTATTACTTATAACTCAAAAAGGTATTCCAATATTCACATACGTACTCACTTTCTTAGATTGATCGCTGTACATAAAGCTGAACTCCAGCGGGCCGAGTGCAAAGTTGTAGCCAAACGTTAATGAGTAACCGGAAAGTATATCCGGATTTTGAAAGAGATTGCTTTTACTGATAAAGTTTTCCAATAGAACATTGGCACGGCCAATCAAATAAGTATTGTTGAACATTTCATACCGGTAACCCGCCTGCACCGCAGCGAAAGAAGGTGTGTACAAAGAGCCCTCCTGCAAACCTGCAAAAATTACCTGGTTGCGAAAAAGCGGTGTAAGGCCGCCAATCACAAACTCATTCATGATATTGTCTTTGTAATTGAAGTCTATGCCGGTTTGCAAAAGCCATTCAAGTGTGCTGCGCCTGCTCAGCGGACTAAAGCTGTTGAAGTTGAAAGTAACCCGCGGGTAAACATAATCGGAGATATGCAGTGTGTCTGTGCGCACACCATTTACAAAAAAGTTTACCGTAGGGTCTTGCCGACCCACCACGCTAAACTCTGCATGCAGCTTTATACCATGCCTGGAATACACCACTTTGTCGAGGCTGTTATGACTGATAAATGCATACGTGGTAAAGAAATTATTATTACCGCTGAATTGAAAACCGGAAAGAATAGCAGGCGTGTAATTGATGGTTTCAAACTTTTCGCCGATGCCCACTGCCAGGTTATGGCGGGTAAAGTATTGCGCTTTTGCATCGGCCTTAAAAAAAGATTGTTTGTAAATGCCGCTTTGCTTGTAAGTATTGTAGGTATTTACATCAAAGCGATCGTATTGTGTGCCCAGTGAAAACGCAAAGTTTTTCTGGCGGCCAATGTATTGCAGGTGTTCTGCTTTTATACGAAACGTTTCACCCACATTTACGGTTACCAAATCGCGGGAGTTGGTGATTAAAAGATTGCGTGTGGTAAAGTTTACAATAGCAGCCACACCAGAAAATTTATTGTAATGAAGGCTAAGCTTTGCAAACGAGAGCGGGTTTTCTGTTACATCAAAAATAATTTTGCAGTTGCCATCTGGCTGCGTTTCTAATGCATAAGTAACGCGGCTATAATAAAGTGTTCCAAATACAGCCCTTGTCATTCTTGAAAGCTGCGCAATGGTGTAATCTTTGTTGGTGATGAAGTCCATGGTATGCACAAAGAAATCAGCATCGGTATTCTTCAATCCCTTTACTTCATAAGATGTAATGTGTACAGGTTTTACCTCAGGCAGGCGGTTAGCAACAAAAGCTTGTGTACCATAAATAGCATTCAGTGAATCTGCAAGTCTTTTAAATTGCGGATATAATTTTCTGCCTTCTTCAATGCCCAGGTCAAGAATTTCTGCAGATTGAGAAAAGCTGCCCATATTGTATTGCGGCATATCAAAAGGCACATAGATATCGCAAAAGCCCACTTCCTCTTTATGATCCTGTGCCTCGCGGAAGAATGCCACCTGCAATAAAACCTGTATGGCATTGCGCACTTTATCTGAAGCAAGCAATCCGCCGGCAACATTGCTGCCGATAACAAAGTTGGCGCCCATTTCTTTTACATCACGCACAGGAAAGTTTCTTACTACGCCGCCATCAACCAGTTTTTTGTTGTCAAAATCAACGGCTGTAAAAAAAGAAGGTATGGCCATACTGGCACGTATAGCCGAAGTTATTTCGCCCTTGCTCATAACAACTGCTTCTCCGCTGCCCACATCGGTGCCAATGCATTTAAAGGGAATATTGAATTTTGAAAAGTCTTTGATATTGTAAACAGGATAAAGCATTTCGGATAGCTTTAGCCATAGTTCCTGTCCTTGTAATACACCGGTGGGCAATTGAAAGCCGTGGTTTACCCAGGGTAACTCCACCGTGTATTTATTGTACTCTTCTTTTTCTTCCATGGAAAGTGTACGCAGGGAAGCCTGGTTGCTAAGTATAAGATCCCAGTTGATGATGCGGGCCATTTTTTCTATAGAATCTGCAGGATAGCCAATAGAGTAAAGGCTGCCAATAACCGCACCCATGCTGGTGCCGGTGATGTAATCAATTTTAAGGCCTGCTGAGTCAATGGCTTTAAGAATGCCGATATGCGCCAACCCTTTGGCGCCGCCGCCACTGAGTGTAAGTCCTATTTTAGGCCGGTGTTGCTCCTGCTGACCATTGACAGCGATAAAGCAGGTAATAGAGAACAACAGCAATAAGATTGCGCATCCTTTCATAAGTAGGAGTTCAAATTTACACAGATAATTTGTTTAAACCTCATCGTGAGACGTGAGTGGTGAGTCGTGAGTGGTGGATGGCAATTAGCGAGCCGCTGATAATTGTCGGCTGCGAAGCAAAAGACTTGTAGCTAGTAGCTAACAGCTTGCAGCTTTCTTCCAGCCACGGAGACACGGCGAACACGGAGGTTGCACAGAGAGTTTTCTTTTGAGGCGTATTTATCCGGCGATGCCAAAGGCTTGTGGCTTGTAGCTAACAGCTTGAAGCGTTCTTTATAAAAGTAAAGCTGCCCTCACGAGCAGCTTTACAGAATAAATGGGTTAGAACAATGCTTATAGCGGAGAAAGGTATTGAGCGTATGCGTATCCTTCTTCTCCTTTATCTGTTTTTACCAACCACCATTGGTCGTTGGCTTTGCTGATTAAAGTAACTTCAGAATTGTGAGCAGCTTTGCCTACAATCGGTTGATCTGTACCTGGCCCTTTGCGGATGTTAAGGTTAGTGCTTTCAGTAGTAACTTTTGCTTTGGTGCCGGCAGCACTTGCAGCAACGTTTACATTCAGCACCACATCAGCAGCCCTGAAATCGGGGTCTATTTTATTGTACACTGCCCAAAGCTGATCTTTTACAGCGCCGGTTGGTGCATCTCCATCAATGTATAATACATTGTCCTGTTCGCGAACCTGCAGGTTAGAAACGCCACTAGCGGCAGCAGTATCCAGTAATTCTTTGTATTTATCCTGTAATGCCATGGTTTGTTTCCTCCGCTTTTATTTAATGGTTAATTTATTTTCAATTTTTTTAGCTTTCAAAGTATGCAGGCCCATCATCAGTTTCTGCAGGCTGGCTCTTTTAATATCGCCAGTAAGTGTGATAACGCTGTCTTTTACTTCAGCTTTTACACCAGGAAAATCTTTGATAGCATCTGTAACGCCTGTTTTCAAAGCATCATCGCCATTAATAGCAACTGGTGCTGGCGCAGGAGGAGCAGGAGCGGGGGCAACTGTTGAGTTATTAACTACAGATTTTACATCGGGAATTGCTTTTACCGCTGTTTCAAATGCATCTTTAGCAGCAGCATCTTTAAATTCTCCGGTTAAAGTAACAACGCCATCTTTTACTGTGGCAGCAGCGCCGGTAACATCAGTAGCGGCAGAAATTTTTTCTGAAACTGCTTTCTGGATGTCAGCATCTTTATTGCCTTTGCAAGATGATAAAACAATAAGGGCAACCGCTGATAGAACAAGAGCAAATCTTTGAATGGATTTACGCATAAAATTTATTTTGGTGAGTAAAAAAAACTTAGATTGATAAACAGGTGTGTTCAGTTGCATCAAATATAAATATTCTACTATAAAGTTTTTGCAACGCTGTATTAATTGAACATTACACCTATGTGCAATCCGCGGAAAAAGTGCAGAAAAGATTGTGCCAGTTGGGCATTGGCAAGCAATACCCGCATAGATTGTAGATATTGGGTTGATATCTATTCTACACAAGCAAGCGCTTCTGCATTATTAGAGGGAACTATTGTTTTAATTGCCGGCGTTTGCTTCCAGCTCCATTATTTTCTCAAATACAATTTCATACTGTTTGTTCAACTGTTCAAGTTCAGTATTGATTTTCTTATAATCAGCTTCTGCCTGTACAAATTTATTCTTGTCAGAATAGGTTTCCGGCAATGCCAGAGAAGCCTGCACCTGTGCTTTTTTTTCTTTAAGCCTGCTGATGTCTGCTTCCAGTTGTTGAAAAATTTTCTGTTGCTTTTGCAGTTCTTTTTTTGCCTCTTTGTTAATAGGTGCCGCATTCTGTGGCTTAGTTTCCACAACTTGTTTTGGTGCTGGTTCCGCCTGCTTTTGGGGTTGAGCGGCAGGTTTATTTTCTGCGCCGGCTTTTTTGGCGGCGGCTACATTGCGTTCTTTCCATTCTGCCCATTCATCGTAAGTGCCTTTAAACTCGCGAATCTTATTGTCATCAATCTCCCAAATGGTATTGGCAGTTTTAGAAACAAAATAGCGGTCGTGACTTACCAGTATCAATGTGCCTTCGTATTTCTTCAGCGCATCAATTAATAGTTCTACAGAATGTATGTCGAGGTGGTTGGTAGGCTCATCCAATAATAAAAAGTTTGCTTTACTGGTAATTGTTTTGGCCAGCGCCACACGGGCTTTTTCACCACCACTTAGTATCTTAATCTTTTTGTCAACTTCTTCGCCCCCAAATAGAAAACAACCCAACAGGTTGCGCAGTTCCTGCTCTGTTTGCTGGCTGCCGCATTCTTTCATTTCATCCAGAATGGTGTTGTTTACATTCAGCGCTTCCAACTGGTGCTGTGCATAAAAACTTTCCTCCACATTGTGGCCCCATTTTCTATCGCCTTCAAACGGTTCAGTACCTGCAATAATGCGCAGCATGGTAGATTTTCCTTTTCCGTTGGCACCAATCAATGCTATTTTATCACCGCGATTTATCTCTGCGGCTGCATGCTCTACTATAGTAACAGAAGGAAATTTTTTGCTGATGTCTTTTAACTCTACCAATACGCGGCCGGGTGTTTTATCTACCCTGAAGTTAATTTTGATATTCGGCCTTTCAATTTCTACATCTTCAATACGCTCTAACCGGTCGAGCCTTTTTACAATACTTTGCGCCTGTGCGGCCTTGCTGGCTTTTGCTTTAAAGCGTTCAATAAAACGTTCCTGCTGGCGAATATAATCCTGCTGATTTTCAAAAGCACGTTGCTGCAGTTCTACACGCAATACTTTTTCAGTTTCATAGAAATCATAATTGCCATTATAAACATGCAGCTCTTTCTGGTATAGTTCGATAATCTTTGTTACCATCCGGTTCAGGAAGTATTTATCGTGGCTCACTATTACCACGGCACCCTGGTAATGCAAAAGATATTTCTCCAGCCATTCAATAGAAGGAAGATCCAAGTGGTTGGTAGGCTCATCCAGCAATAGCAAATCCGGTTGCTGCAATATCATTTTAGCCAATAGCACACGCATGCGCCAGCCACCACTATATTCGCGGTAAGGTCTTGAAAGATCTGCATTGGAGAAGCCCAAACCCTGTAATACTTCTTCTGTTTTATGGTGAATATTGTAGCCATCCAGCACGTCCATTTCATGCAGGGCGTCGCTGTAATCGTGCAGAATTTTTTCGTCTTCAGAATTGGCTTCAAGTTCTTTTCCGAGGCGTTCGATTTCCTTTTCCAGCTCCAATACGCGTTCAAAAGCACCTAAAGTCACTTTTAAGATAGAATCGTTGGTATCAAAGCTCAGCAGATCCTGGTGCAGGTAGCCGATAGTAGTGTCTCTGCCTTTTTCTACCGTGCCTGCACTGGCGGTAAAGCCGCCGGTTAACAGTTTCAATAGGGTAGATTTGCCGGTACCATTGTAACCGATCAATCCTATCCGCTCGCCCGGCTGTATATGCCAGGTGGCATCCTGCACTATTACTCTTGCACCAAATTCGAACGTTACGTTTGTTAATCCTGCCAGCATAATAAGTAATTTGTAGGGTAGGTTATGGTTTTAAGTGGTAAGTTTTAAGTTGTAAGTATTTGAGGCAAGATGCACCTAAAGCCCTAAATGATAAAGTAAGAAGCCAAACCTATGGCCAACTTAAAACTTATGACTTAAAACTTAGAACTTCCACCCTCATTGCGCCGCAAAAATAAGTGAAAGAACGGGTATAATTTTTATCTCTTAATTTTACACAAACTGATGTCATAAAATGAAGAAAATAATCATTGGAATTGTAGTGCTTGCATTGGCCGCGTTTGCGGTAGATAAGTTCCTGTTAACCAAGAAAACAGCGGCTCCCGAGGCGCCCAAGGAAGTAGCCCTTTCGTCAAGTAAAAACTCTGAAGCATTTAATGAGTCTTTTGAAAAACTTTTGAATGGGTATTTTGATCTTAAGAATGCATTGATTGAATATGATACCGCTAAAGCCAACGCAAGTGCCAAGGCCCTGGTTGTTTATGCTGATAGCCTTAAAACCGGCGAGATAAAAGGGGATAGCACCGGTTTGATACAAAAGACGGCTGCAGATTTTGCAGGCACTATCAGCGGCTCTGCCAAAGGATTGATAGGAGAAGCAGACCTGACTAAAAAGAAACGCGAGTTTCAACTGATTTCTGAAGGTTTATATAACCTGGTAAGAACAGTTAAATACGACCGCCAGAAACTATATCACCAGCATTGCCCCATGGCATTTAACGATGAGGAAGAAGGCTTTTGGATAAGCAATAGTAATAAAATTGAGAATCCTTATCTCGGTAAAATGCATCCAAAATACAAAGCTACTATGCTTGGTTGCGGAGATATAACTGATAGCCTGGATTTCAGGAAATAGTATTTCATCTCACAAATTTCTTAGTGCCTCGCTGATATGCGGGGCATTGTTTTACTATTCTATTAAGCATGTTATAATTAAAAGTATTACAGCCGAAAGGTTTATGTTGTGCTTGTAATAATTTTAGGGCAGAATAAACTTCACTATTGCTTATGCCACCATTAAAGTATCGACTACTGCTATTATTCGTTTGCCTGTTTACTTATAATGTTAGCCAGTCTCAGGGTTTTCTAAAAACATCTGGAAAGCAAATTGTAAATGAAAAAGGTGAGAATGTTTTATTGCGTGGCATAGGCCTCGGCGGTTGGATGCTGCAGGAAGGATATATGCTTGGGCTGAGCAATCAATGGCAACAGCAAAACCAGATACGTAAACATATTGCCATGCTGGCGGGTGAAGATAAAGCGCAGGCATTCTACGATAGCTGGCTGGCCAATCATACCACTAAGGCAGATGTTGATTCTTTAAAAGCATGGGGCTTCAATTCCATTCGCCTGCCCATGCATTACAACCTGTATACATTGCCGGTAGAAAAAGAACCAGTGGCAGGCGGACAAACATGGCTGCAAAAAGGTTTTGCCATGACGGATAGCCTGCTGGCATGGTGCAAAGTCAACAAGATGTATCTCATCCTTGATATGCATGCTGCGCCAGGCGGACAGGGTAACGATCTAAATATTGCAGACCGTGATCCTTTATTGCCGTCTTTGTGGCAGAGTGAAGCCAACCGGCAAAAGATGATAGCGCTCTGGAAAAAATTAGCAGAGCGATATGTAAACGAACCGTGGATTGGTGCTTATGATATTATTAATGAACCCAACTGGGGCTTTGCAGATACAACCAATGACAGAAATGGTTTGAAAGAAAAAGGAAATGCACCGCTACGCCAATTGATGATGGATATTACAAAGGCAATTCGTGAAGTAGATAAGAAGCATATCATTATTATAGAAGGCAATGGCTGGGGCAATAACTACAATGGTATTTTACCTGCGTGGGACAATAACATGGTGATGAGCTTTCATAAATACTGGAACTATAATACAACGCAATCCGTCAGTCATATACTAAAATACAGGGATGAAAATAACATACCTGTATGGTTAGGTGAAACAGGAGAGAACAGCAATACATGGTTCACTGAAGCAATAAGGCTATTTGAAACAAACAATATTGGCTGGAGCTGGTGGCCATTAAAGAAGCTGGGCAATAACAACCCGCTTCAAATAAAAAACAACAAGAATTACGAACAACTATTGGCTTACTGGAATGGTAAAACCACAACTCCGCCAAATGCAGATGATGCATACGATGGTTTGATGGAGCTGGCCAACGCTACCAATGTGAAGAATAATATTATTCACAGAGACGTAATTGATGCTATGATGCGTCAGCCCTTCAGCAATGGCACACTTCCTTTTAAAAACAAGGCAATTTCAGACGGCAGTGTTATCAATGCAGTGGATTACGATTTAGGCGCCAACGGATTTGCGTATTACGATATGGATACCGCCAATTACAGGCTTAATGCGCCAAAGATGAACGTAGGCAACCGCGGACATACTTACAGGAACGATGGTGTGGATATACGTAAAGAAGAAGTTGAAGCGGAAGCATATTATGTGAGTGACATAGAAGAAGGGGAGTGGTTGCAATATAGTTTTACTGATGTGCAAAAAGGAACCTACGTTATTGAACTAACCATTGCTTCTACTAATGATAGTGGCCGGATATCGATAGGCAATGCAAGCAACAGGCGTTTATTCGAAAATGCTGTTGTACCCAATAGCGGAGGCCTGCACAATTGGAAAAGTTTTTCAGCAGGTAAAATAACTGTTGCAGGCAAACAAGTGTTGCGGATTTATTTTGTAAAGGGAGGCTTTAATTTGAAGTCAATAAAATTTATTGCAGCCAAGAAATAACAGTCATTTAGAAGCTGAAGTAGTTAATCAACACCAATAGAATCTATAGAATCTCTGAGTGTATTTTTTTCTTTTCGGTTGATCTTCATCGTAACTGTAAAGGCAAGTGTAAAAAACACCAGGCCGAAAATAAGAAGGAATTGTGTTCCGATAATGTAACCAACTTTTGAAGGAGTGTCACCTTCATTGTCGGCTTCCTGAAATATAGGAGTAAAAAGATCAATCAGCAGGTTAATAGCAACCAGTACGCTGCCAAGGATAATGTATACGATTCGTCTTGTTTTCATTGAAAAGGTTTCTGAAACTTGAAGAGCTATTTAATCAGCATTACAATTCCTTTCTTGAAAATTCCCAATAATAATTAGAAGTGTCTACTGTAGTGTTGCCAATATAAACCCGTGTATTTACACGCCGCATCTGCGTCTATGCTAAAAATATCCATTTTTACACGCCTGTGTAATTCTGTGGTGTTATTTTTTTAAGTTCCTTTTTAACTGTTGCAGCCACCTTTAACCCGTCAACGAATTGGTGAATACTTTCTTTATTTATCGTTCCATTGCCCCTGGTAAGTTCTTTCAACGCCTCATAAGGTTTCGGGTAGTTTTCCCTTCGTAAAATGGTTTGTATTGCTTCGGCTACTACTGCCCAGTTGTTTTCAAGATCTTCATTTAGCTTTTTATCGTTCAGCACCAACTTGCCTAAACCTTTTTCTATTGATTTAAATGCTATTATCATGTGCGCAAATGGCACGCCTATATTGCGTAATACGGTTGAATCGGTAAGGTCTCTTTGTAATCTTGATACCGGTAGCTTGGCAGCCAGGTGTTCCAGTAAAGCGTTGGCAAGCCCAAGATTCCCTTCAGCATTCTCAAAATCTATAGGGTTTACTTTATGCGGCATGGCAGATGACCCTACTTCACCTTCTTTAATTTTTTGTTTGAAGTAATCCATGGAAACATAGCTCCAGATATCCCTGCTAAAATCTACCAGTATATTATTGATGCGTTTCATGGCATCAAAATGTGCAGCCAGGTTATCGTAATGCTCTATTTGCGTAGTAAACTGCTGCCTGTTTAATCCCAAAGATTTTTCTACAAACTGGTTGCCCAATGCTATCCAGTCTTTTTTAGGAAATGCAACATGGTGTGCATTGAAGTTGCCTGTAGCGCCGCCAAACTTAGCCGAAAAAGGTATGTTAATGAACTGTTCTACCTGGTTTTGCAAACGTTCTACAAATACCATAATTTCTTTGCCCAGTCGGGTAGGACTGGCGGGCTGCCCATGGGTGCGTGCCAGCATGGGCACATCCATCCATTGCTCTGCAAGCAGGCTTAGTTCCCGGTTAAGGTTTAAAACAGCCGGCAGGTATTCGCATTCTACTGCATGCTTCCAAAGCAAAGGCACAGCAGTGTTATTTACATCCTGGGATGTTAATCCAAAATGAACCCATTCCTTTTCATTCTCCAATCCAATCTCATCCAGTTTCTTTTTAATAAAGTATTCTACTGCTTTTACATCGTGATTGGTGGTCTTCTCAATGTTTTTTATTTCCTGCGCATCTTCAAAAGAAAAATTTTCAGCAACTTCATGCAATTGCTTCCTGGCTTTTGCCGACAACGTAAAAAACTTTTTATCGGCCAGAAACTGGTAATATTCAATCTCTACCAATACACGGTATTTAATCAAAGCATATTCAGAAAAATAGTCTGCCAGGTGTTGCACCTGTTTACGATAGCGTCCATCAATAGGCGAAATAGCGGAAAGTGCATTCAGTTCCATGCGGCTTAGTTATGTATTCTGTTCAGGTAACTTATATTTGTGCCAAAATTAAATCAATTCTGGTTAACAATAGTGATATAATATGATGGTTACCGGTGTAATCAATGCTATTAAGCATCGTTGCGCCGCACTCCGTACTTCAAGTCGGGGTCGCATTACGTTCATTTGTAGTACTACTATGAGACCGGTTTAAACAATAAGATGAGCATTATAAAAGTAGGAGCGGTTAGCTATCTCAATACCAAACCATTGATATACGGGTTTCAGCAGGGCATGATGAAAGGTGAGATTGAATTAATAGAAGATTATCCCGCCAGCATTGCAGGAATGTTACTAAACGATGAGATTGATTTGGGCCTGGTTCCTGTGGCTATAATTCCCAAATTAGACACAGCATTTATTAACGGAGATTATTGTATTGGCGCTACCGGTGAAGTAGCTTCTGTATGCCTGTTTAGCGATGTGCCTATTGAAGAGGTAAAAGAAGTATTGCTAGACTACCAGAGCCGCACTTCTGTACGCCTTGCCCGTGTTTTATTAAAAGAATACTGGAAAGTAAAGCCTATACTTACAGATGCAAAGGCTGATTTCAGAGAGCACATTAAAGGCACTACAGCCGGGCTGGTAATTGGCGACAGGGCATTTGAACAAAGAAAGATATCTCCGTTTGTATATGATTTGGGTACTGCATGGAAGCAGATGACGGGGCTTCCTTTTGTGTTTGCGGCTTGGATAAGCAACAAGAAACTGGATGACGGCTTTATTGCCAGGTTTAATGAAGCGACTGGTGCAGGCTTAAACTTTATAGATAAAATCTCAGTGCAAAATCCATATCCCTTGTTCGATCTTAAAAAATACTTTACAGAACATATCAGCTACACGTTGGATGCAGATAAAAGAGCAGGGCTGAATTTATTTCTTGAGAAGATAGCAGTGCTTCAATAATAGTATTAAGAATTTAGTATTTAGCTTTCGTGGATTTCCATTAATTAAATGCATAAAGACGCTTTGTTAGAGCGTCTTTACGATACAAGTCATCTACAGTAATATTTAATTAGGGCAATTTATTTTCTGTAGGAATTTTTGGTTTCAGGTATTTGTCCAAAAATTCCAATGTGCGTTTTGAAGTAGTAATTTGATTCTCTTTCTTAACGAAACCATGTCCTTCGTCTGGATAAACAACATATTCTACCGGAACGCCGTTTTTCTTTACACCTTCTGTTATTTCATCGCTTTCTGCTTTCAATACACGCACATCGTTTACGCCCTGGAAAACAATCAATGGTTTTTTGATTTTCTGGTAGTTGTATAAGGGCGAAATGTTTTTCAATCGTACACTATCTGCTGTATTAGGATCTCCCATTTCATCATACAAAGCTTTTTTAAAGGATTCCCAATAAGGAGGGATGCTTCGCAACGTACGCAACCAGTTTGCTACGCCAAATAAATCAATCCCCACTTTAAATTCATCCGGATGAAAAGCCAATGCACCTAACACCATGCAGCCACCATAGCTGCCTCCTTCTATGCCAATAGCAGTGCTATCAATATACTCTTGCCTGGCCAGCCATTTCTTTCCCCAGATACAATCATTTAAATCTCCATTGCTATGATCCCGGTTATCCATTTTGTAAAATGTTTTGCCATAGCCACTGCTTCCCCTGTTATTTACTGCAAGTACAGCATAGCCATGATTTACCAGATATTGAATAGAATTACTATAACCAATACGGCTTTGTCCGCCTGGGCCGCCATGCACCCAAATAAGCGCAGCCACTTTCTTCTCTTTGCTTGCTTGCAGAGGTTTGTAATAAATAGCAGGTATTTCTTTTCCGTCAAAAGAAGGAAAACGAACCACTTCTGCTTTCACCAAATCATTGGCATCAATTTGCTTGTTAAGAGAAGTTGTTAATTGTTTTATGTTTTTTGAGTCTGTATTGTATACGTATAGATTGTTGGGGCTGGTGCTGCTGCCAATAGTAAGCAATATGTTTTTTTCGCTGGGAGATATGATTACATTCTGTACATCACCATCTTTTATCTCAGGAAATGAAACAGGTTTGTTGCCATCGCGTTCAAAAAGCAATACTTTGTTTTTACCATCTTCATTTATAAATACAGTGTAATATTTTTCTTTCTCACTGAGGTTTACACCAGCCACATCCCATTTGTCTTCATACCACTTTTCAACCTTGCCGGTATTGATATGGTATTTTACAAGATAGCTAAACTCACTACCATCATTAGTAGTATAATACATGATACTGTCATTCTTCTCAAACGGGCCGGGATACCAATTGGCTTCATTGTCGTTGCTAAGGCGTTTCATTTGTTTTGTCTGCCTGTCGTACAAGTACATTTCATTTTTATCGGTAGTGATGGTTTTGTTCAATGCCAGGAAACGTTCGCTTTTGCTGATAGATGAAATGTCCAGCCCGGAATCATTTTGGTATAATAATGAAGCTTGCCATTTGCCGGTATCAAGCTTCCAGAGATCAAAAAACTTTGCATTGCGTTTATTGCTGCTTACATACATGGATTTCTTATCATCGCTCCAACCGCTAAAGCTATTGGCACTTTTGGGCCATGGGGTAATGTCTTTTGCGGTTGTATCTCCTTTTGAGCCAATATAAAGATGTGCGTTTTCATCGCCACCTTTATCTGCAGAATAAATGAAATGGCTATTACCAGGTATGTAATCCACTGCAAAGAAAGATTCTTTTGCAGAATTGGTTAAAGGGACAGTAGATGAATCGGCAATGGTAAGTTCATACAAATTAAAAATGCCCGACTTATTATTGTTGATGAGCACTTTGCTTTCGTCAGCATTAAAGCCGGCTGCACTAATGGATTGATTGTCGAACAACTGTTCAATGCTGTATTGTTTAGGATCTTTTGCAGCAACAGTTGTTTCTTTTTGCTGACCGCAGGATGCCAGCAATACGGTAATCAATAAGATTGCATAAAAGTGTTTAAGCATAGACGTTAGTTTGAAGGAGTGATAAATAGCGGGGCGGGATTTTCTTCTTGAAGAACAGGTAAGCTAAATGGAATAACGCAAGCTTAAATATAAGGTAATTTGCCAGAACTCAAGCTGGCATTGAGCCGGCGGGTTTTATTGCAGTACAGGCGGCATTAAAACTGGTTCATTGCCTCAATTACCTCCATAATATTTTCTTCGGTATGACAATAGGAAATGGGGAGGCTTAGCGTAGTCTGGTGAATTTCTTCTGCGATGGGGGTAGGTTGTTTGTCTAATATGCCCAGCATAGCTTTTTGTTTATTAGGGGCGATAGGATAATGGATTTCAGTTTGTATTCCTTTTTCCAAAAGGTAAGCTTTCAGTTCATTGCGTTTGGGATGTCTTACGTTGAAAATATGAAACACATCAAAGTAGCCAGGTTCTTTTACCGGCAGTGTGAAATCGCTTTTTAAATGCTTGAAATAAAGTTCGGCCAATTGTCTTTTGTGCAAATTGATGGCATCCAGTTGTTGCAGCTTAATAGAAAGAAATGCTGCCTGTATTTCATCAAGCCTTGAATTAAATCCTACAACCTCATTTTTATATTTTATTTGAGAGCCGTAATTGCGAAGTGTTGTGATTTTTTCTTTTAGCAGTTGATCGTTGCAGGTAACTGCGCCTGCATCTCCAATGGCCCCCAGGTTTTTGGTAGGGTAGAAGCTATGGGCACCATAATCTCCCCAATTGCCTGCTTTTTTATTGTGAAGACTGGCACCATGAGCCTGGGCGCAATCCTCTATTATCTTTAAACCATGTTTTTGAGCAATACCTGTAATGGCTTCCATATTGCACAGCTTGCCATAAAGATGTACAACAAGAATGGCTTTAGTTTTTGAAGTAATTTTTTCTTCAATCAATACGGGATTGATATTATAAGTGCTGATGTCGGGTTCTACTAATACCGGCTGTAAATTATTATGAACGATAGATAATATTGTAGCTATGTAAGTATTGGATGGAACAATGATTTCTGCTCCATCTTCAAATTGAAAAGCATTCAGCGCAAGGGTAATTGCATCTAAACCATTCGCAACTCCTATACAATAAGCAGTGTTGCAATAAGCAGCGTATTCGGCTTCAAATTTTTTAACTGCATTGCCCAAAATATACCAGCCACTATTCAATATATTATTAAATGCATGTTGATACGCTTCAAAGAATGACTGGTTAACTTTCCGCAGGTTTTCGTATTCAATCATTGGCATATGGCTCGAAGATATAATCGTTTGTGTCAAAATGTTCGGAAGCCAATATCATCAATATCGCATTGGGGGTAAATTTATCCATTGTATGCCAGTCTTCAGGCTCAATAATAAGACATAAGTTTGGTCTGTCCAGCAAGAACTGTGATTCCTGTTTGCCATTAAAGTTCCTGATATTGCACGAGCCCTGAATGCAGATAGCGGCCTGTACGGTTTTTTTGTGCCGATGGCCACCGCGAACAGAGTCATCTACACCATAAATGTAAAAGATGCGTTTTATATCGAATGGGATTGTCTTCTCAATTACGGTAAGATTGCCCCGCTTGTCAGTAAATGATTTTAAGTCTAGTAAATAAGCCATTTGTACGGTTGAGTGGTTATTAAGGGTGTAAAAAGTCGTTTTAAAAATTCACTAACTGTCTTTCAGTTTCATTACCAATCCACGATAATATAGCAACTGTCCGTCCAGGTAAAGTATTTGTTCGTTGTTGTATTGAGCAACTACATCATACGCTGGCTGCAATGTATTTATCACCTGGTCATAATCAAGAAACCAAGCCGGGTAAGATGCCTCATAATAAACAGGGGGTACTTTTTGTATGGTAAGGCGGTTGCCCGCTACCGGGTTAAAATAGGTGTTCTCGATAATGATGTAGGGAATTTTCTTTTTTGTTATCAGTGCAAGAAACTCAAAAGGTTTCTCTAAATAAGGCAATACGCAAGAGAGCAATAATATTTGATGAAGGCCATTTTCTTTAATAGCATCTTCTATTGTATAAAAAAAAGACAAAGGCCCTTCTGCAATTTCATTTTTGCCAACGCTTACAAAAGCATCTTGCTCCACTACGCTCCATTTTATTTCTTTCAGGTGATTGAGATAATGCCTGTTTTGAAAATAGCTGGTACCCAGCGAACCTCCAAAATCAATAAGCGAGAGTTGATTATTGTTTTGTACAGCTACCTGCAGCATATGGGTTAATAGCGGCCATGAATACTCAATTTCGTCAGACAACATTCCGTCCCTTTCATATACAGCTTCTCCACTTTTTACTTTAAGCGTTGTTGATTTTATTTTATTAAGAATGTTTTCTTTATTATAACCACCACATAGATTGATAGCTTGCTGCCACGACGAGAAATTTCCCTTCCAGCCATAGCGGTAGTATTTAAGCCTTATATAAAATCGTTTAAGGTATTGTATCAATTTATCCATAATAGTAGCGGCTAACCGGCATCAATAAGCTGGAAGCTTTGAACAGTTCTTTCAAATGTAATGTAAGGTAAACGTAGTATAGCAGGCAATGCGTTTTCTACAAAAGTAGAAGAGAGATATTGGTGATGGAAGAACTAGGAGTGGATTCAATCAGGATCGAAAAATAATCCCTTTTATTGAAATTACATACTTTTTTATCAGTTGATTCACTTCCTGTGACACTCCTGTAAAATAAACGGGTATAAAAAACAAAATGCAAAAGCATATAGTTCGCAAAGCAGCATCTAAATAAATAATGGGGTTTCTGGGTATAAAATAGCAAATCATACCTGCAGCACCGGCATATACAACTGCCAGCAAATCTTTCCAGGTATAAGGTTGCAGGCCAAATTTGATCCATAAAAAGCCGAAGCGCATGCTATTGTAGAAACAAATGGCAATTAGCGTTGAGTAGGCTGCGCCCATCAATCCAAATCGCCCAATCATAAAATAATTAAGAGGTAAAGAGATAATAGTGTATATAACATTTGTAGTAAAATCTACTTTCCAATAATTGGAAGTAGAAATAATTTGGGCATTGGCGCCGGTGCCCAAATCTATAAGCTTACTAATGCCTAAAAAGAATACAACAGTTTCTATTCCCTGGTAATCTTTGCCCAGGAATGCGCCCAGGTTGTGAATATTAATAAGCACCAGGCAAAACATTGCCAGCCCCACTATTAAAAGATTGGCTACACTTTTTGTATAAATATTGCTGATGTTTTTGAAGTCTTTGTTTTTCCACGACTCTGCCAACACAGGGGTACTAATAGCGGTAATGCTCCGTTGTGGGATATCCATGAGCGTTACAACATAAGTTGCAATGGTAAAAATGGCAGTATCTGTAAGACCATTCGCAGATTTAGAACTAATAATAAACGTATCAGCGGTTCTTGAAAGCAGGTTAAGAAACTGGGCACCAAAAACGAAAAGCCCAAAATTGATCATCTTGCCTTTAAGCCGTTGGGATAATTTGCTGATATCTCGTACAAAATTAAACTCGCCGGTTTTGCGCAGCACAATAAACAATATAACCGAAGGCAAGAAATACGAAAAAGAAAAAAGTATGATAAACTGTTGAAGAGTTATTAATCTAAAAAACAGCAGGAGCATTAAAAGTGTAAACAATAGCCTCGGTACTAGTTCTCTGAGTATGTTGGATACTACCCCTTTTTTGAAAGACCAGCTAAAGCCTTCCAGCCATAAGTAAGCCAGGTAGAAAAGGCAAAATGGATAAACAATATAGCTATAGCTTACAAACAGCGGAGATTTTGTGTTGAATTTTTGGATGATAAGGTGTCTGCAGGCATATCCTGTAGCACTCATTATTATAAAACCTATAATACAAACGCTAAGAGTTATGAACGGCAATTCATTTTTTTTAGCTGGAAGATGGCTTTTATAAAAAGGAAAAAATTTGTAAATAACAGGTAGTGATCCAAGTGTGCAAAGTGTGGCAAGGGTAATTCCTAAATCAGTAATCAGGCGGGTGAGGCCAAATTGTTCGGTAGTGAGCAACTTGGGCGCCAGCACCAGTATGTTGAAAGCTCCTATTGCAAAACCAATGGATATGCTAATGGTGGAACGGATACTTTGTTGCTGAATAATGCCCATGTGGTAACAGTAAAAGCTTAAAAATACAGGATAATGAATTAAAAAGAACTAAATAGCTGGATTAGTTATAGTTAAGTTTATTTTTTTGAAGATAAAATGGTTTAATAAGCTAAATTTGGCAAGTTTTTAAAATGGATATTAATACGTTATGAAAGTAGTCATTTTTGCAGGAGGATTGGGCACTCGTATTTCTGAAGAGACAGATACTCGTCCAAAACCAATGGTGGAAATAGGAGGAAAGCCTGTGTTGTGGCACATCATGAAAATTTATAGCCATTATGGGTTCAATGATTTTATTATTTGCCTGGGTTACAAGGGATACGTGATAAAGGAATACTTCATGCACTATTTTCTGCATAATTCAGACCTTACAATAGATGTTGCCAATAATAAGATGGAAGTGCACGGCACCAGTTCAGAAGCGTTTAAGGTAACCCTGGTTGAAACCGGCGCAGAAACAAAGACAGCAGGACGTTTGCAGCGGGTAAAAAATTATATAGGAAATGAAGATTTTATGCTCACTTATGGTGACGGTGTAGGAGATATCAATATACCTGAGCTGCTGGCATTTCATAAGGCGCAGAAAAAAATTGCTACTGTAACAGCTATACAAATGGATGCACGTTTTGGGGGTATGGATTTGTCATCTACCGGAGAGGTTGTATCATTTCGTGAAAAGGCCAAGGATGAAAACAAATGGATTAACGGAGGTTTTTTTGTGCTAAGTCCAAAGGTGTTTGATTATCTGAAAGATGATATGAGCAATATGATGTGGGAAGATGAGCCATTGGAAAAACTAACTGCAGATCACCAGCTTGCTGCTTACAGGCACAAAGGATTTTGGCGGCCAATGGATGCATTAAGGGATAAAATAGAACTGGAAAGACTTTGGAAAAACAATGAAGCAAAATGGAAACTGTGGTAAATCTCCGGCAGCTACAAACACATTACAAGGGTAAAAGAGTATTTATAACCGGGCATACTGGTTTTAAAGGTGCCTGGCTGATGGCTCTTTTGCATACACTTGGCGCCAGCGTAAAAGGATATGCACTTGCACCAGAGTATGAACAGGGATTGTATACTTTGCTGGAGCCACTTCAAATTGGAGAGAGCGTAATTGCTGATATACGGGAAAAAGAAAAACTGGCTAAAGAAATAGAAAAGTTTAATCCTCATTTTATTTTTCACCTGGCAGCCCAGCCTTTGGTAAGAAGATCATATAAAATTCCGTCAGAAACTTTTGAAGTAAATGCAATAGGTACTGCAAACCTGCTGGAATCTTTAATTGACCGCAAAGAAAAATGCACTGTTGTTGTTATTACTACCGACAAAGTGTACGAAAACAAGGAGCTAAATGTATTGTATAAAGAGACCGATCGTTTGGGTGGCTATGATCCTTACAGCGCAAGTAAAGCGTGTACGGAATTGGTGATAAGTTCTTTTCGAAATTCTTTTTTTAACCCCGCCGATTTTTCAAATCACCAAAAAAATATAGTAAGTGCCAGAGCTGGTAATGTAATAGGAGGGGGAGATTGGAGCGATGATAGAATAGTGCCGGACATTGTGCGATATCTTCAACAGCAAAAAGAAATTGCTGTACGCAATCCTAATGCGATAAGGCCCTGGCAGCATGTATTAGAACCGTTAACTGGCTATTTATTACTGGGTGCCTTGCTTAGTGAGTCAGCTACACAATATTCACCTGCGTATAACTTTGGCCCTTTACCAGCAGATCATCTTACTGTAAAAGAATTGGTTGAAACCGCGATTGAATGTTGGGGTACTGGCACGTGGAAAGATACTTCAGATAAAAATCAGGTGCACGAAGCAACATTGTTGCAACTGGATATTAGCCTGGCTTTAAAGGAACTGTTATGGCAGCCTAAGCTTACTGCGTCGCAGGCAATTGCGTGGACAATAGATTGGTACAAGCAACCAAAACAAAACCAGGCTGATTTTACTTTTCAGCAAATTAAAAACTACCTGTCATTATGATTTTTACTCCAACACCATTGACAGGCAGTTGTGTAATTGAGTTAACTCCATTTGTTGATAACAGAGGATGGTTTGCCCGCACCTGGTGTAAAAATGAATTTGCGCAAATTGGTCATACAAAAGAATGGGTGCAAATGAATCATTCTTTTACAAGTAAAAAAGGGGCTGTTAGAGGCATGCATTATCAGTTGCCACCATTTACTGAAATAAAAATGGTGCGTTGTATTGCAGGTGCAGTTTTTGATGTGATTGTTGATATAAGAAAAGGATCGCCTACTTTTTTGCAATGGTTCGGTACTGAGCTGTCTGCGGAAAATAAAAAACAATTGTATATACCGGAAGGCTTTGCACATGGCTTTCAAACACTCTCAGCAGATTGTGAGTTAATTTACCTGCATTCTGAGTTTTATACACCTGGGGTAGAAGCGGGTATTTTATACAACGACCCGCTAATTGCTGTTAAATGGCCTTTGCCAGTTGAAGAAATTTCAGATAGAGATAAAGCGCATCCACTTTTAACCAATAATTTTATTGGGATTTAACCGCTATAACAAAATTAGCGAACAAAAAAATGCAAGCATGAAATGCAGATTTTGCAAAACTGAACTGACTAATGTATTTATTGATCTTTTTAATTCTCCTGCTTCTAATTCATTTTTAAAAGCTGACGAATTGAATGAACCTGAAACTTTTTATCCATTAAAAGTATATACATGCAGCAAATGCTTTTTAGTACAGGTAGATGAATACAAGAAATCAGATGCGATTTTTAATAGCGACTATGTATATTTTTCATCTTACTCCACCAGCTGGTTAAAGCATGCAAAGACCTATACAGAGCTAATGATTCAAAAATTTGCCTATAGCAAAAATTCATTGGTTATAGAAGTTGCTTCAAATGATGGATACCTGCTGCAATATTTCAAAGAAAAAAACATTCCTGTATTGGGTGTTGAACCAACCGCCAATACCGCAAGTGTTGCAATTGGAAAGGGTATTGAAACAGTAGTAGATTTCTTTGGCGTAAAGCTGGCAAAAGAACTAGTGGCAAAAGGCAAGAAAGCTGATTTATTGCTTGGAAATAATGTTTTGGCTCATGTACCGGATATAGTAGATTTTGTAGGCGGAATGAAAATTGTGCTAAACAACGGTGGTGTGGTAACAATGGAGTTTCCACACCTGATGCAGCTGGTAGACAATAACCAGTTTGATACTATTTATCACGAGCATTTTTCTTACCTCTCACTCACCACGGTGCAGCAAATATTTGCATCTCAGGGTTTGGAGCTTTTTGATGTGGACGAGTTGCCAACTCATGGAGGCTCTCTGCGCATTTATGCAAAACACAAAGAAGACGACAGCAAGCCTGTTACCCCCAATATTGCTGCATTGCTGAAAAAAGAAGCAGACAAAGGGATGAACTCCCTGGCATATTATGATAACTTTCAACAGAAAGCCTTAAAAGTAAAGCTTGACCTTACAGATTTTCTTATTCAGCAAAAAAGGGCCGGCAAAGTTGTGGCCGCATATGGTGCTGCTGCCAAAGGCAATACATTGTTGAATTATTGCGGTATAAAAGCTGATTTAATAGATTTTGTAGTGGATGCTAATCCTCACAAACAAAACAAATACCTTCCTGCCAGTCATATACCAGTATTTAACGAGCAACACTTAAAAGACAATAAGCCTGATTTTGTTATCATTTTGCCCTGGAACCTGAAAGAAGAAATAACAGATCAGTTATCGTACATTAGAAATTGGGGTGCAAAATTTGTAGTGCCTATTCCTGCTTTGCAAATTATTTAGATTATGCCTACAGTTTTGGTAACAGGTGCTACCGGGTTTATCGGCAATTATGTAGTGGAAGCTTTGTTAGAAAAAGGCTGCCAGGTAATTGCTTCTTCTTCGGCAGAAGAAAAAGCAAAACTGTTTCCTTGGTTTTCAAGGGTAGATTATGTGCCATTTAACATGGAATTATTGGATGACGCCAATGATTACTATAATTTTTTTGGCAGGCCGGATACGATGATACATCTGGCTTGGGAGGGGTTACCTAATTACAAAGCTTCTTTTCACAACGAAGTAAATCTGCCAAGACATTTTTCGTTTTTAAAAAACATGATTAGAAATGGGCTGAAAGATTTGTCTGTAACCGGTACATGTTTTGAGTATGGAATGCATGAAGGAATGTTATCCGAAAGTATGGCTTCAGATCCGGCAAATCCTTACGCATTAGCCAAAGATTCATTAAGAAAATTGCTGGATGAATTTGCAAAGTCACGTCCATTCAATTTTAAATGGATTCGGTTGTTTTATATGTTTGGAAAAGGGCAAAACCCAAATTCCTTACTTTCGCAATTGCAAAAAGCGTTGGATGATGGGGCAGAGACGTTTAACATGAGTGGGGGACAACAGGTAAGAGACTATTTACCAGTAGAAACGGTGGCAAAGTATATTGTGGCCATTGCGCTGCAAAACAAAGTGCAGGGGATTATCAATTGTTGCAGTGGCAAGCCTATTACAGTAAAGCAATTGGTTGACAGATACCTCCAGGAACGCAATGCCAATATACATTTAAACCTGGGGCATTATCCATACGCTGATTATGAACCAATGTCTTTTTGGGGTGATACAAAAAAATTAAAACTGATAACATAAACATGAGTAACCCAATTCTGGAATTTGTAGAGGAGCGTAAGCAACGCGTAATAGCTAACGGTACCAATGAAGAGTTGAAACAAGCCGCAGCAGCATTCAATACTGCTTCTAATAAGTCTCAATACTCTTATAATTTCTCCTGGATGGGAAGACCTATTATCCAATACCCGCAGGACATGATAGCTATGCAGGAAATTATTTGGGAGCTTAAGCCGGATTTAATTATTGAAACCGGGATAGCTCATGGAGGTTCCTTAATTTATTATGCATCATTGCTTGAGTTGATTGGTAATGGAAAAGTATTGGGCGTTGATATAGATATCAGAAGTCATAACAAAGCGGAAATTGAAAAGCATCCTATGTTCAAACGCATTGAAATGATTCAGGGCTCTTCAGTTGAGCAGGACACCGTAGATAAAGTTGCAGCCATAGCTAAAAATCATCAAACAATATTGGTTTCGCTCGATTCCAACCATACACATGAACATGTTTTAAGAGAACTGGAATTGTATAGCCCTTTCGTTAGCAAAGGCTCTTACCTGGTAGCTTTCGATACCATTGTTGAAGACTTGCCAAACGATTATATGCCTGGACGCCCCTGGCGCCAGGGAAATAATCCCAAAACAGCGGTATGGGAGTTTTTAAAAAGCCATCCCGAATTTGAAATTGATAAATCAATAGACAATAAATTACTCATTAGTGTAGGCCCCGATGGCTACTTAAAAAGGGTAAAATAGCAAAATGGAAACAGTGTCGTTGAACGGAAGCTCAAGGCCATGGGCCAGTTTTTGCATGAGCACATATAAAAGACCACAATTTTTGGAGGCGCAGATTAAAAGTCTGCTTCAACAAACTTTCTCTGATTTCGAAATTGTTATATCTGATAACGATCCGGAAGCCAGCGCAAGATTGGTGGTAAACAAATTCAATGATAGCCGGATAACTTATTATCACAACGAAGAGAACCTTGGAATGGTGAGAAGCTTTAACAGCAGTCTTATTAAATCCAAAGGAGAATTTGTGGTAATGATTACGGATGACGATCCTGTTTATCCTGACATGCTTGCAACATTGCATCAACTTAGCATAAAGTACCCTGGTTATGGTGTTTACCAGGGTGGTTGCGAAATTCTTTGCTATACTCCTTTTAGTGCCAGGGTAATGCGTGCTAAAGTTGGTATTAATTCCTGCCTCTCTTCTGAAATGGATTACGATGCTGAAAAAGTTTATACCGCAGAAGAATTTCCGCATATTTTTTTTAAAGGAAAACTAGGCTCTTTATTATTATGGTCTTGCAGTGTTATCAGGCGGGAAATATTAATCGAAAATGGTGGTATGCCAGATTATGGCACAGAATATTTTACCGATCATGCATTTATTGTAGTAAACTGTTCGCATGCAGGCGTAGTATTTAAGAACAGGGCTTTGGGGCACCAGGCAATTCACGGAGAGAATTTTGGTTTCAATCAACTGAAAAATATTGAAAAGTATAAAGCAATACCTGCCAGTTTTACAGGATGGGTGGAAGATAAAATGAAAAACCGGGCAGACTGGCCATCTTTACAAAAGGAGATGTATGCTTTTACAGGGCAGGCAATGGTAGAATTTAGTTTATTTATTAAGAAGTCTTTGAAAGAACTAAAATTCGCCGATGCTGATTTCAAGAAGGCATTGAATACTGTATTTAAACTGCCTTATCTAAGAAAATGGAAAGCAAAATACATCCTGCTATCAAAATATCCTGCTACTTTTTCTTACCTGCTGCAGCTAAAACAAAAGTTCAACGGTTGATTATTGAAGACATACTCCATCATACTACCTGTTCGCAATGGCGGCGATTATGTAAAAGAATGTGTTCAAAGTATCCTAAACCAGTCTTTGAATGATTTTACATTGCATGTGCTGGACAATTGCAGTACAGATGGAACGCTTCAATGGATACAGTCTCTAAACGATGAACGCATAGTAGTTTATCCTTCCGAAAAATCGCTAAGCATTGAAGAAAACTGGGATCGCATTTTATCTGTCCCCAGGAATGAATTCATGACCATGATAGGGCATGATGATCTCTTGCATCCGCATTATTTGCAAACAATGGATGCGCTTATTAAACTGCACCCAAAAGCAAGCTTATACCAGGCGCATTTTATTTTCATTGATTCTTTTGGCAAAGAAATGCGCCCTTGTCAGCCTATGGCAGAAATGCAGTATGCCGATGACTTTCTAACTTGCGAGATTCTTCAAACACTGGATAGCATGGGTACAGGCTATATGATGCGCAGCAGCGATTATAATAAGACTGGCGGTATGACCTTGGAATATCCCAAGTTGATTTTTGCAGACTATGCGTTGTGGATGAGATTGATATTGCTGAATTATAAAGCCACTACTGCTGTTACTGCATTCTCTTATCGTTTGCACAATAGTGTATCTAAGCTTACCAATGGAGAAGATTACCAGCTTGCTTTTTGCAGGTATGCAGCTTTTTTAATTGATTCTAGAAAAAATAATGCTGCTATTGCTTCGGTGCTTGATAAACACGGCAAGCAAATGCTGCTTTATTTTTGCGAAAGCCTTTCACACAGGTTGTTGAAAACAGCAGCTGATAACCGAACCACTTCTGTTTGGCAATATATTTTAAAATGCCGTGAGCTTGCTAAAGGGTTAATTCCGGGTCAGGCTTTTCATCCTTTATTGCGCATACGTATTTTGCTGGCAGTATTATTGGATAATAAACCGGGGAGAGTCATTTTCTCATGGGCAAAAAAATCACTTTAATCAAATAGCTCGTTCATGAAAATAGCCATCAACTGCTGGGTGTTGCGCAATAAACAACTGGATGGTATTGGATACTTTACTGTAAATACTATTTCAAGGATAATTAAAAATCATCCTGAAGTGGAGTTTATGATACTGTGCGATAAAAACTTTACAGAAGATTATTTTGATTTCCCTAACGCACATAAGTACCCTGTTTTCCCTGCTTTACGGCACCCGGTTCTGTATGTATGGTATATGGAAGCAGTGTTAACAAGATTTCTGGGCAAGCACAAACCAGATTTAATGCTTTCTATGGAAGGCTTTCTGAGTTTATCATCACGCATAAAGCAAATGCCGGTTTTGTATGATATAAATTTTGAGCATCAGCCGCAGGATCTAAAGCTGCAAAACAGAATTTATTTTAAATTTTTCTTCAAACGTTTTGTAAAAAAAGCTACCCGTATTGCCACCATCTCTGAATATAGCAAACAGGATATCGCTTCCTATTATAAAATTAACGCCAATAAAATCGATAACGTTTCTTGTGGCATCAATGGCAATTTCTCTCCTTTAACTGAAACGGAAAAAACAGCAACCAGGAAGAAGTTTAGTGAAGAGAAGCCATACTTTTTCTTTGTTGGTTCTATGCATCCAAGGAAAAATATTAAAAGACTGATACAAGCTTATACATTATTTAGAAAAAATAGCAATTGCGACTATAAGCTGTTGCTTGGCGGCGCCATCTGGTGGAGCAAGTCGGAAATAGAAGATGCATACAATGGAAGTCCTTTCAAAAGTGATATAGTTTTCACTGGTCGTTTATCTGAAGAAGATTTAAAAAAGCTGTTGGGCAGTGCATTTGCATTAAGCTTTGTACCCATTTTTGAAGGTTTTGGATTGCCCATTGTGGAGGCTTTTCAAAGTGAGGTACCAGTAGTTTGCTCTAGTGTTACTTCTATGCCAGAGGTAGCTGGTAATGCAGCTGTCCTTGTAGATCCATACAATATAGAAGATATTGCTGCAGGAATGGAGAAGGTTTTTCAAGATGACATACTGCGCAATAAAATAGTAGAAGCTGGCAAATTGCAAAAAGAAAAATTTACCTGGGATAATACAGCTGCTTTGCTATGGCAGAGTATTCTTAAAGCAGTACAATAAATCGTACAAATATTTTCAATTATTAGCTTGGCTGTTTTGCTGGATAAAGCGATAAGCACTACCTGCAATATTCTCCCAATAGAAATGCAGGAAAAAATCATTCGGAATATCCTTCTTCGCTATCGGTTGCATCATGGCCTGCGCAAAGCCATTCCAATCATTGTCATCAAAAACCTTCATTTTATCGCCAGTAATTGTTAGTGGTACACCTATGGCACCGCTAACAGTGCTCACAACATCCATATTATAACCAAGCGCTTCTACCAGTTTTGTTTTAATGCCGCCGCCATCTATCACAGGGTTTACAAAAATATCTGCTCCTTTAAAATACCTGGTAATATCATCCACAAAACCTGCGTAAATAATATTTTTATCAGCATACTCTTTTAGCTCATTCATGTTGGACGGGAGTCCCTTGCCGCAGATGATAATCTTATATTGCATACCCGACTGCAATAATACCGGGTTTAGTTTTTCAACAATGGTTACAACTGCATCAAGATTGGGCAGATAATCAAGCGAACCGTTGAAAAGAAAAACCGTTTCATTTGTTCCAAAACTATGTGTCTCTTGCAGACCTGCTTTACATTTTTCTTTTTCTTCTGCGGAAGGAATCGTGTTCCATTCAATACCATAAGTAACCGTAATGGATTTTTGTTCCTTTACACCAAAATGTTCAATAGCATAAGTTTTATCTTCTGCTCTTATAAAGAAATTATAGTCTGCCTGGCGATGCGTAAATTTCTCGTACAACGCTAATACCGGCCACCACCATTTGCCCAAAGTTTTCCAGCGCAATGATTCAATGTTATGAGAATGCACCACCAGCTTTACGCCGCTGGCCCATTTTAATAAAATACCCAGCCAGCCGTAATAGGGATGTTCAAGTATAAGATGCGTGGCTTTTTCTTTTTTTATGGCTTTATAAATCGGGAAGAAAAGAAAAATATTCATGTAGCGCAGGGGAGAAGAAGAGATTGTATTTACAACCTTATATCCATCCGCCGCTGCAGGATCATTGTTTTGCGTAGTGATGCAAACAAGCCGGCAGTGCTTTGCGAAGTATTTATTAAAAAGCGCTATCCCTTTTTGCCCGCCTAACTTTGCAGGTAAAAAGGGATAGGAAACTAAACTTATGATAGTAGACATTCTCTTTTACTATTTGTGCTACGATACGCTAGCTGCTGGTTTGTTATTTTTTAGCAGTAGCCACACTTGTACCGCTCTCTTCCTTGAATTTCTTCCAGGTAAACCATGCAGTTGCCAGCAAAAGAATATATGCAACCAATGACGCTATTAAAGCAAGCGTATTGCCAATTTTATACGACTGCGGTTCAAACTTAAATTCTATTGTATGTTCTCCAGCAGGTATTGGCAAACCACGCAATGCATAGTCAACACGCAGGTAATCTGTTTTTTTGCCATCAATAAAAGCATTCCAGCCTTTATCGTAATAGATCTCACTCAATACGGCAAACTGGTTGGTTTTTGCAGAAGAAGCGTAGATGATGGTGTCATTTACATTGCGTACCAGTTTTATGCTGGCAGTAGAATCGTATGCGGGTGCTGTCGGTATTTGGCTTTTATATTTTTCCTGAACAATAGCATTTTCTTTCAGGTTGATGCTGTCCAGCGCCTTCATTTCTTCATTGCCATCTTTTACATAATGAATGTTTTTCACCAGCCAGCAAGGGCCATATGCATCCTGGTTAGGAGCCGCTACTACCTGGCCATTCTGCGGATTTTGCTGAATAAAATATTTTGTATTCAGCATATTAAAAACAGCCATATTGCCTTTGCGCAGTTGATTGTCCATTAAATCCTGGTAAAGTCCTAAACGTGCTGCAAGATATCCGCCCAGTGAGTTATGAAAATAAGAAGCCCTTGCATCCGCAAACGGATCGCCTCCGGTTTGATCAAAAACACGGAAATAGCCAGGGTCTGCTTTAATAGCATTGTCTGCAGGCGTTGCCGCAAAGTTGTTTTCGTAATCAGTAGCTTCAATAAAATTATCATCACTCAGGTATCGTCTCCCAACAGCCAAAACATCTATACTGCTTAGCAATAAAATGCCAGCAAGAACAACCGGTGCTTTTATTTTATCTTTTAAGAATAAGCCCAGCAATGCCATTGCTGCTGCAATAAAAAATATAGAACGCAGCAAATCTGCACCCATAATTCCTTTTCTGTCATCTTCTATCGCTTTTATCATAGATTGTGCTACCTGGTTGGCTTGTTGTTGCATTTCAGGTGTGGGCTGTTTTCCTTGCGATTGGCGCAACATAGAGCTTACAAAGTTTTCTTTCATCTGGCTGTCTTTAGGCCCTTTAAAAGATGCAGTAAAGTAAAAACCAACCAGCAATACCAGGATTGCGCCCATAGTATAAGCACTTAGCTTAAACTTTTTCCAAACAAGATTTTTATCCGATGGATTAAAAAGAACTTGTTGCAATGCAAGCCCACCCAACAACGGAAATACCAATTGAGGAATTACCATTGCCATAGTTGGAGCTCTGAACTTGTTATAAAAAGGAAAATAATCAAACATGAAATAATTGAAGCCTGCAAAGTTTTTGCCCCACGACAAAAAAATGGCAAACAAAGCAATACCTGCAATCCACCATTTATGCCAGCTATCTAACAGGAATAACCCCACGATAAAAAGAAAACAAACTATTGCACCAAGATAAATAGTGCCTTGTGTAAAAGGAAGTCCGCCCCAGTAAGCAGCTCCATTAGCGCTTTGTAAGGCAGATTCTTCTGGTACACCTACTTCCTGCAGTTTTGCCGCAAATTTGCTATCTCCCGTTATTTCTTTACCGGTATTGCTTCCACCATATAAGCGTGGCACCACTATCGTAAAAGTTTCACCCATGCTAAAGCTCCAGTCAAAAGCATATTGCTTATCCAGGCCGCCGGCTGGCTTTTTAGCGCCATCAGGATTAATAGTTAGCTCTGTCTTTCCTCCACGCATGCTCTCTTTAGAAAATTCGTAAGTAGTAAGATACATCAGTGCATTGCTGGCAAAACCACCGGCAATTGCTACAATAGCTAACACATTTGCAATGACGAAATGCTTGATTTGTTTTTCGCGCAGGCATTTTACAAGGAAAGCGATACCAATAGCGCCAATGATTAATAAAGTATAGTATACAATCTGTTGGTGTGTTTGTGCAATCAATAAACCGGAAAACACAAGTGTAAGCGTAGTGCCGGCCCAGTATTTTTTGTTGTATAAAAGAAACAATCCAGCCAGTACGCCCGGTGCATAACCAAGCGATAGCATTTGAGAATCGTGTCCCACTGCAACAATCACCGGATCAAAACTGGAATAAGCATATGCAATGGCTGCACCTGCACTTATCCATGGATTAATGCGCAACGCCTGGCACATGATGTAAAACATTACACAAGCCAGAAAGAAAAAGCTGATGGGTTTTGGAAGCCCTAAGGTTATTATGCTATGAAGATAACTGAGCGAAATGGCAGAAGTGCGTTCCATAGCCACCAGGTAAGCCGGCATACCACTAAACATGCTATTGCTCCACAAAGGCAGGTGTCCGTATTTTTCTTTGTATTCAAAAGATTGTTGTGCTACACCTTTCCAATGAATGATATCAGTTTGTTGTAAAACTTTTCCTTCCAACGCGGGTTTGCAATAAACAATCGCTACTACTAAAAACAACACAATAACAGTAACATGCGGCCAGGCTTTCTGCCAAAGAGATTTTATCATAGATTACATTTCTGGAACAGCAAAATAATGGTATTTTAAGCAGAATTGCAGCTCTATAAGTATTTAGTATTTAGATAACAGTATTCAGACGTTGCGGATAATAAAATTTACCCCCAATAGCATAATGCTTGCTCGCGGCTCTTATTATTAAAAGTTAACAAAACCTGGTTATTCTTCGCACAACGGATGGCTATCATTAATTTTGCAAACCAACAAGCAAAAACAAAAGATGCAAGTCAGTTATAGATCGTATCAGTTGCCATTCAAACATGCATTTACTATTTCCAAAGGCACTAAAACACATCAGCCTACATTTATTGCGCAGCTTAATTTCAATGGGGTAGAAGGTTATGGTGAAGCGCCTGCTATCAGTTATTATAATATACCTGTTGAAAAAATGATTGCAGACCTGGAAGCAAAGAAAACCATGGTAGAAAAGTATGCACTGATTGACCCCGAACGCTACTGGCATTACCTGCATCATTTGTTTCCGCAAAACCCGTTTTTGGTTTGCGCACTGGATATAGCTGCGTGGGATATTTTTGGCAAACTTCGTCGTATGCCTTTGTATAAATACTGGGAGGGGGATTTTGCCAAAGCGCCGGTTACTGATTATACGATTGGTATAGACAGCATAGAAAAAATGGTGGAGAAGCTAAAAGAAAAACCCTGGCCCGTTTATAAAATTAAATTGGGCACAAAAGAAGATATTGCCATTATTGAAACTTTAAGAAAGCATACGGATGCGGTTTTCAGAGTAGACGCCAATGCCGGGTGGCAACTGGAAGAAGCGCTGGAAATAATCCCGGTTTTGAAAACACTGGGAGTGGAGCTGGTAGAACAACCATTGGCCAAAGACAATTGGGAGGGCATGAAAATGTTGTACGAGAAATCTGTATTACCGCTTTTTGCAGATGAAGCCTGTGTGTTTGAACAAGACGTACAGAAGTGTGCTGGTTATTTTCATGGTATTAATATTAAACTCACCAAGTGCAGTGGCATTACGCCTGCACGAAGGATGATTAACAAAGCAAAAGAATTGAATTTGCAGGTAATGATAGGCTGCATGAACGAAACAACTGTTGGTTCTGCAGCTATTGCCCACCTGGCGCCTTTTGCAGATTATATAGATATGGATGGGCCATTGTTACTGGCAGAAGATATTGCTTCTGGTATTAATTATGACTACGGAAAATACAGTGTTACCGACAAGGCCGGTTTAGGTATTGATGTAAGTTTAAAGTAATTGCTTTACCAGAGCTTTTTCTGCCTGTTAAAACTTTTGCTATTATGCCTGCCTTGCAATATTTTTGCCCCACTTTAAATCAATAACCAGATATGGCAAGAACAATAGCATTAAGAGAAGCTTTGCGTGAGGCGATGAGCGAGGAAATGAGGAGGG
Organism: Chitinophagaceae bacterium; assembly: GCA_047602295.1. GTDB lineage: Bacteria > Bacteroidota > Bacteroidia > Chitinophagales > Chitinophagaceae > JACMLD01. The sequence continues at coordinate 3,456,344 of JASGHP010000001.1, forward strand.
ATGATCGTGTTTTATTAATGGGTGAAGAGGTAGCTGAATACAATGGCGCTTATAAAGTTTCTCAGGGAATGCTGGATGAGTTTGGCCCCAAAAGGGTTATTGATACACCTATCTCAGAACTTGGTTTTACCGCTGTGGCTGTAGGTGCAGCGCAACATGGCCTGCGACCAGTAGTTGAATATATGACCTGGAATTTTGCTGTACTGGCACTTGACCAGATATTGAACACTGCTTCAAAAATGCTGGCCATGAGTGGCGGTCAGCTTTCATGCCCTATTGTTTTAAGAGGTGCAAACGGATCTGCAGGACAATTAGGCGCACAACACTCCACTGCTTTTGAAAGCTATTATGCCAACATTCCTGGGTTGAAAGTAATATCTACCAGCAACCCTTACGATGCAAAAGGTTTGTTGAAACAGGCAATTCGTTATGAAGAGGATCCTGTAATTTTCATGGAAAGTGAAGTTGCCTACGGCGAAAAAGGTGAAGTACCTGAAGAAGAATATTATATTCCACTGGGCAAAGCCGATATTAAAAAAGCAGGTCGCGATGTAACCATCGTATCCTGGAATAAGATGATGAAAGTAGCGATGGGTGCAGCCGCTGAGCTTGAAAAAGAAAACATCAGCGCCGAGGTAATTGATATGCGTACCATTCGCCCAATGGACTGGATGACTGTTTTGGAAAGTGTGAAGAAAACAAACAGACTTGTAATAGTAGAGGAACAGTGGCCATTTGCTTCTGTTTCTTCAGAAATTGCTTATCGCATACAGAAAGAAGGATTCGATTACCTGGATGCACCAGTTCGCAGAATTACTGCTGCTGATGCACCGCTGCATTATGCGCCAAATCTTGTAAACCTTGCTTTGCCGGACATAGCCCGTACAGTAAAACTGGTGAAGGAAGTTATGTACGCAAAGAAATAACCATCTGCCAATTGCTTATAATAAAAGCCCCGTTTTTGCGGGGCTTTTTCATGTGCTTTCAGACGTAAATTTTTAACTCAAATAGGGTGATTGTGAGATAATTACAATTATTATCTCTTTATTAAATAAAGTAATCGTTGGTTTAGGAGAATGTTTTTATTAGTGAATTGATGGTGAGCAGGAAACAATAGCTGTAAGCCATTAATATGCCGGCTAAAAGTATCAACCTTCCGGCTAACTGCCATACTGAATAATCTGCAACAGTGCGGTGAGAACTGATTTTTGCGTTCATAGGTATTGATTTTAATTACGGATATATAACAAAAATAATATCCGAATATTGCTTTGTCAAGAGGGTGTTGAAGTTTTTAGACCTGTTAAATGCGTTCTCATTAACTAAAACATTGACATCTAGCCACTAGCAGGCTACCATTTTTTTAAGCAGGGCTTTCTGAAAACCCATTCCGGCGTATTTACTGCAGCTAGATCGTCTGCTTCATACCAGGGATTTTCTGGATGCCGCGGGTTTATGACCACATGCATATCCTGCGCAGGCATATGACTTTGGGCCAACAGGTATATTTTTTTACCAGCATTGTTTACAGCCACATCCATTACCTGCATCGCATGTCCTGGTGATCCACCTTTTATTAATACATCACCCGGAGCAATCTTATCAAAACTGGTAACTGCATTCAATTGCTTTTCCAGCGACGCAGTGCCGCAGTAAGCGAATACATTTTCCAGGTATTTATCAAAAGCAGTACGATTGGCACCAGGTTGCAACCGATAATGTTTTGCATTATTATCTGTAAAATCAATCTCGCTGAACTTTTGCTGGCTAAATAAATATTCCGCTCTTAACCTTATTACCGCATCTGCGCATTGCTGCAAATCTTTACTGCCTGTAGGTAAATCCAACACTGCAAACTGTGCTGCCTGGTTTTGTTTACGCTGACCATTGTATAAAAAAACTGTTTTGTCTTTTTTTAGCGGGAACTGTCGCAGCCAGTTAGCAAAAGATTTGTTTTCTGCCGACATCCTCCTAAAACCATCAGGCGTTGGAATATCCGCTATATGCGCATAGGGGTTAAGGTTGATAGCAATCGCAGGCTGAAAGTGACTGGTTGAATTTGTTGAAAGAAATAGATTAGAAAGAAAAAGAGTAAGTGCAAGTTTAGATAATAGTGGCATAAGGTTGATTTACCAATGCCAGATGCAAAAGCAAATCATTACCATAAGGTCTTTGTGTTAAAAGAAAATCAATCTGTTTGATTGCTTTTGGTAATAAAACAACTGCCATGTATATACGCATCTTAAACCGAACAACTGCTTAATCTAAATCAATTTCTAATTTTTTTTACAATTTATATAAATGTCATACCTGGACATCCTTTCTAATGCATCGAGAAAAATCAAGTTGTGCAATTCATTGGAATACAGATTAAAATAAGGTTAAAGATGCTTTTTAAGCCATTTTCCACTGATGCAAAAACTAAGCAGTTATTCATATAACGTAATAATAAATACGTAGTGATTCGCTTATTTAAACAATAACTATCTTAAAAATAAGTTATTATTCACGTAGGTTATACATGAAAACTACTATTCGATTCTTGCTGCTATGTTTTTTGAAAGAATCATTAGAATAATCCAACCCCTTGAAACAACCTGGTAGTTTATGTAAATCATGTTCTTCAGCAAACCGTCTTATCCTGCGGTTTCAATTATCCCTTTAAAAAAGGATGTAAGCAACATGAGCGGCCAATATGTGTGGCCATTGTTTAATCCATCATCCAATGTAAATCCAATGTCGCTGATGAGGAAACTTTACGTTTCAGCTTTGCTGCTGCTTACATCATTGTGTGCAGTACAGGCACAGAATCTGGTTACTACTATTGAAAACAGTGTTTCAACGCATTCTTCCAATGCGCAAGACAATGCTTTCGCTAATGCTTATGCGCTTTTAACAGATGCCAATAATACAAGGCATGCTGAAGAGGTTGCGAACAATTATGCATACTGGACAATCGTAGGTAATACGATTGCTGCAGACCAGACTATCTGTTATAATACAACTCCTGCCGCCCTTACCGGAAGCCTCCCAACAGGAGGAATTGGTACATTTACCTATCAATGGCAACTGAGCAGTACTTCTGCAACCGCAGGGTTTGCCAATATTTCCGGTGCCACCGCCCAGGGCTATGCACCAGGTGCGCTTACTGCTAACCGTTGGTACAGGCGCATTGTAACATCAGGCATAGAAAAAGATACTTCCCTAGTTGTACAAATTACTGTTACACCCGTTATCAACGGGTCTTTTAACGTTATAAGTGCTGCTCAGACTATCTGCTCTGGAACAGCACCTGCGCTGCTGACAGGCACTGCACCTGCAGGCGGAAATGGAACTTACACCTATCAATGGCAGTCATCTCCGGATAATGCTACCTGGACAAATATTGCCAGCGCTACCAATGATACATATGCTGCCCCCGTTTTAACTGCTTCAACTTATTACAGGCGTATTGTTTATTCTGGCAACTGTTCTCACACCAGTGCATCTATTAGAGTAACTGTAACGCCAGTACTTGCCACCAACAATTTTACGCAAGAACAATCTGTATGCTCTGGCCAAACGCCTGTAGCATTCACCGGCTCTACACCAACAGGCGGCACCGGTACATATACTTATTTGTGGCAGAGCAGCACAACTTCTGGCAGTACAGGTTTTGCTACCGCAGCAGGAACTACTAACGGCAAGAACTATTCGCCGGCGGCTTTAACGCAAACTACCTGGTTTAGAAGAGTGGTAACTTCTGGCGGCTGCGCAGACAGTTCAGCAGCAGTTGTAGTTACTGTTTATAATACAGCTCCGGGCAATCCTTCTGTATTTGGAAATGGAACCTGGAACGTTTATGCTTACTCAGACAATAATTTCACTACTTATGCCGGCTTTTATACAGAGCCGTCTTTATCGTTTTTAACATCCGACAGGTACACGATTGCGCAAAGCCCATCTTATGCAGCGGGGTACCAGGGTTGCATGGTGCCGGTGACCAATTTTTCTGCCAGCATGAAGCGGACAAATTTCACACCGGGTGTTTACCAGCTTGATCTAACAGCCCTTGATGATAATGTTTACCTTGTTATAAACGGCGTGCAGGTATATACCAGAACTTGTTGTATTACTCCGCCAACTGTAACCAGCAATATCTGGACAGGAGCGCTTGGTGCCAGTGACCAGGTTGAAATTAAATGGGTACAGCTTACCAGCTCATCAAGGCTGGGCATAAACTTTACAACCGTTACACCTACACCACTGTTAGCAGGCGGCATCAGCAATAGCCAGTCTGTATGTTATGGTGAAGTGCCAGCGTCTGGTTTTACAAGTACTGGTGCGGCTTCAGGCGGATGTACCTATACAGGTTACCAATGGCAAAGCTCTATTGATAGCATTACATGGGTAAACATTTCCGGCGCAACTGCATTAACATACACCGAAACAGCAGCACAGACGCAAACCAAATGGTACAGAAGAGTAATAACTGATGCATGTTATAATTCAGTTGCCACTGTGCCGGTTAAGTTAACAGTAAACGTTATCCCTCCGGGAGATACAAGTGTGTTTGGAGACAATACCTGGAATGTATATGAATACCAGTACCCATCTGGTAACACCAGCTTCAGCGCAGCAACTTACAAGGGATATTATACAGAGCCTTCTTTGTCATTTAATTCAACCAGCCGTTGGCCCAATGGTGGTTCACCATCACTTGCCTCTGGCTACCAGGGCTGTTATGTGGCACCATCATACCACTGGATGAGTTATAAAAGAACTGATTTTGCACCGGCAACTTACCAGATTGATATTCCTGCGCACGATGATAACGTATACGTGTACCTGAACGGGTTACTGATATTTTCACATGCCGGTTGTTGTGATTCGCATACCAATATATGGACAGGACCACTAGGTGCCACAGATCAAATAGAAATGCGTGTGATGCAAGGTGGAGGAGGAGCTTACGGCGCCATTACGCTGACGCCTGTAACACCTTTGCCATTGACGGCTGGTTCAATCACCCCTAGCCAGACTATTTGCGCTGGTGATGTACCACCCAATCCCTTGGTACAAGCAACAGCACCAACAAATGGCTGCACTATCAAAAATTACGGATGGGAATCATCTACAGATAATGGCGCTACCTGGACAACTGTTTCAGGAGCTACTGCCAGCAGCTATACCATTACCAATAGCATATACACACAAACGCTTTACCGAAGGATTGTGTATGATGTATGTGGAAACTCAGCCGCCACAGTGCCCGATACTATTTACATGAATGCTACGGCACCAGGCAATCCAAGTGTTTTTGGAAACGGCGTGTGGAATGTTTATTGTTTCCAGGATGTGAACTATTCTATTTACTCTGGTTATTATACTGAACCATCGCTAACGTTTGCAACGACATCAAGGTATCCTTCTACATCACCGCCGTCCACGGCTTCGGGCTACCAGGGTTGTCAATTGATCAATACTTACTATTCTGTGAGTATGAAACGCACTGGTTTTCCCGCGGGATTATACCAGATAGATGTAACAGCAGATGACGATTATAATTCTATTTATATTAATGGTACGCTTGTATCAAGCCTTACTTATCCAACCATACAAAACAATGTATGGACAGGCAATCTTTCGCCTACAGATCAGATAGAAGTAAGGTGGAGAAACAATGCAGGGCCAGGACAAACCGGTGTTCGCTTTACGCTTGTAAGCACAACACCATTGGATCCCGGAACCATTACTGCCAATAACCCAAATGTTTGTTCTGCAGATGTTCCGATTATATCAAACACAACTGCGGCTAGTGGTTCCTGTTATGTAAATTACTCATGGCAATATTCAACAGACGGCGGCACCACCTGGAATACGATTTCTGGTGCTACAGGTAATTCATATACTGCCACTACTGCATTAACTGTAAATACACAGTTTAGAAGGGTAGCTACAGATGTATGCGGCGCTGTTGCTTATACTCCGGTAGTAACGTTTACAGTGGGAGCAGGCCCGCAAGGCGATCCAACAGTGTTTGGCAACGGCGCATGGAATGTGTATGCTTACAATGCCAATGGAACGCCATTTAGTTCGGCAGTGTACATGGGTTATTACACAGAGCCGCTATTGTCTTTCAGTTCTTTGAATCGCTGGAGCAGTGTTGGTTCGCCATCCCAGGCATCAGGTTATCTTGGTTGCCAGGTAGATGCAGATAATCATTGGGTGAGTTATCGCCGTACCAATTTTACGCCCGGGACCTATCAATTAGATATTACGTCGCACGATGATTACGTATATGTATACGTCAACGGGGTTCAGGTATTCTCCCATGCCAGTTGTTGCGATACTCATACTAATATATGGACGGGCAACCTGGGCGCATCAGATAAAGTAGAGTTCTTATGGAGAGAGTACAATGGAGGTTCTAATGGAGGCATGAACTTTACATTGGTAACACCTTCTACCAGCGTTACCGGCGGAACAATCAGTGCATCGCAAACTATATGCAGTAACACAATACCTGCAGCATTTGCTAATGTTGATTCTGCAGCCAGCGGATGCTATATTTATTATCAATGGCAATCCCAGGCTAATTGCACAGGTGGATGGACTGATATTGCAGGTGCAACTGGTATTGCTTATACACCAGCCACTGCATTAACAGTACCCACTTGTTACAGAAGAGTTGCTACAAACGCATGCGGCAATACTGCTTATTCAAATACCATCACAATAAGCATTTATTCCACTACGCTTACTGCCGGCACTATTGCCAGCAATCAAACTATTTGCAAAGGTGCAACCGCTGCAACACTCACCAGTACTGCATTGCCTACAGGTGGAGATGGCAATTATGTGTATCAATGGCAATCGTCTGCAGACAATATAGGCTGGACAAATATAACAGGCGCTACTGCTTTAACTTATGCGCCAGGTGCAATAACAACATCAACCTATTTCCGCAGAAATGTTACAGCTTGCAGTGCCAGTTCATCTGCCAGTTCTGCTTCAGTGCTTGTTACTGTTAATCAACCTCCGGTTATTACAGTACAACCAGCCAATGCAGTGGCTTGTACAGGAAATAATACCAGCATAACAGTTACGGCTACCGGCACATCACTTACATACCAATGGCAGGTAAATACTGGTTCAAGTTGGGTAAATGTAACTAATGCAGGAGTATATAGTGGCGCTACCAACGCTACTTTAAATATCACAGGTGTTACTGCCGGTATGAACGGTTATACATATCGTGTATTGGTTAGCGGTAGTTGTACACCTTCGCTTACTTCTAATGTAGTAACGCTTACAACGGGCACTGCTCCGTCAATCAGCAGCCAGCCAGTAAATACTACAACGTGTGTTGGTTCTAATGCTGTATTTAGCGTAACTGCCAGTGGTTCTGGTCTTACCTACCAATGGCAACAAAGGCCGGGCTCAGGCGGGTACAGCAATATTGCTGACGGAGGCGTTTTCAGTGGTACCAATACCAGCACGCTTACACTTACCGGTGTTACAGCTGCTATGAATAATTATTCTTACCAGTGTATTGTAACATCATCCTGCGCTGGTACAGTTACAACCAGTGTAGCAGTGCTTACGGTGGTTACAGCAATTACTAATAACATTACGGCGGATCAATCGGTTTGTACTGGTATGAATGCTACCACGCTTACCGGTAATAACAGTGGCGCATACACGTATTTATGGCAAAGCAGTACTGTATCTGCTTCGGCTGGTTTTGTGAATGCATCAGGCACTAATAATGCATACAATTACAATCCTAATCCTGTTAGTACAACAACGTGGTACAGAAGACAAGTTACCAATACCGGATGTTCTGCTTACAGCAACGTGGTAAACATTGCTATCAACAGCACACCGCTTACAATTACCGCATCACCCACTGCGCAAACTATTTGCGCTGGTGATAATGCAACTTATACAGTAAGTGCCAGCGGCCCTGGAACACTCACTTATCAATGGTATGAATATGTTAGTGGCGTGTGGACCGCAATCACTAACGGAGGCATATACAGTGGTGCTACCAGTGCAACGCTTACACTTACAGGGGCAACAGCAGCGATGAACAACTATCGCTATTATGCAAGAGTGTTTGCATCTGGCTGTTCTGTAAATTCTGTAAACTCTAATAATGCTTTATTAACAACCAACAGTGCACCGGTTATTACTACCAATCCTTCAGACGCTACATCCTGCACAGGCGGAAATGTATCTTTCGGCATTACAGCAACCGGACTTGGTCTTACCTATCAATGGCAGCAGAATACCGGTAGCGGATGGGGCAATCTTGCCAATTATGGAATCTATGCAGATGTAAATACAAACATATTGCGCCTTTACGGTGTAACAACAGCTATCAGCGGTTCTCAATACCGTTGCGTGGTAACAGGTACATGTGCGCCCTACACCACAACATCTGGTATGGCAACTGTAACAGTTAATCCTCCAATTGCCAATAATTCTATCAGTAATAGCCAAAACCTTTGTGCAGGAACACCTGTACCATTTACAGGTAGCACACCTACAGGTGGAGACGGAACCTATACTTATCAGTGGATGATGAATAATGGCAGCGGATGGACAAACATAAGCGGTGCTACAGGTATCAATTATGCATCCGGCCCTTTAACACAAACTACGCAGTTTATACGCACTGTTTCTACCGGAAGCGGTTGCGCAAGCAATAACAGTATAGCTATTACGGTTACCATTAATCCGGCTACTACCACAACTGATCCTAAGGATACAACAGTTTGTGCCGGCAATACGGTAACGTTTGCTGTAGCAGGTACAGGAACAGGGCTGGGTTATCAGTGGCAGGCAAAATCACCTTCTGGTAGTTTTGCAAATATTAGTAATGGCGTTCAATACACCGGAGTTACTACTGCAACACTTACTGTCGTTACTCCCGCATATGCTTTGAATGGCTATCAGTATCGTTGCGTTGTAACAGGAAATTGCAGCCCTGCATCTGTTAATTCCAATGCAGCTACACTGACACTGAACCCGGTTGCTACTATCAGCACGCAGCCATCGAATGTAAACTCATGCGAGGGTAGTACGGTTACCTTCTCGGTAGCGGCAACAGGCCCGGGATTAACTTATCAATGGAGAGAGAAAATAGGCTCCGGCGCATTTGCGAATATAACAGATGGAGGCGTTTATAGCGGCGCTACTACTGCAACGCTTACATTAACTGGCATTACCACGGCAATGAACACCAACCAGTACATGTGTGTGATTACTGCAGGTTCTTGCCCAATTAATTCTAACAATGCTTCATTAACCGTAAACCAGCAGCCTTCATTAGTTATTACTAATCCGGCAACTGTATGCGCACCCGCTACAGTGAATATTACAGCGGCAGCAGTAACAGCAGGCAGCAACCTGGCTGGCGGAACGCTTACTTATTGGACTAATGCAAGTGCTACTACCGCATTAAGCAACCCTTCTGCTGTTTCAGTTTCCGGCACTTACTATATCAGGGTAGCAACTTCAACAGTTTGCTATGATATTAAACCTGTAACAGTATCCATCAATCCAAGTTTAAGCAACAATACCATTAGCGCAGCTCAAACAATTTGTACAGGTACAGCTCCAGCGGCATTTACCGGAAGCACACCAACGGGTGGCAATGGCGTATATGCGTATCAATGGCAATCATCAACAGACAATGCAACATGGTCTGATATAAGCGGTGCAACCAGTTCAACATATGCAGCGGGCGTTTTAACTACCAGCACATGGTATAGGAGAGTTGTAAACTCAAATGTATGCTCAGGTATTTCTGCATCAATAAAGATAACAGTAGATCCGATGCCAGTTGCAAGCATTAGCTATAGCGGTTCGCCCTATTGCGCTACAGGAACAGCAACTGTAACACAAACCGGTCAAACAGGTGGAACCTATAGTTCAACAACCGGCTTATCTATTAATGCGGGCACAGGTGCAATAAACCTGGCAAGCAGCACACCTGGTGTTTATACAGTTACCTATAATTTTAGTGCCGGCACATGCAGCAATAGCACAACCACTTCTGTAACCATTAACCCTCTGCCAACAGTTGTAGTCAATAACCCTGCAGCAGTATGTGCTCCGACTACAGTTGATATCACTGCGGCAGCGGTAACAGCAGGTAGTGGCAGCGGATTAACTTATACCTACTTTACTGATGCAGCAGCAACAACTGCATTAGCAAATCCTAATGCGGTTGCAACAAATGGTACTTATTATATTAAAGGAACAGCAGCGACAGGTTGCTTCACTGTTAAACCAGTTACTGTTACGATTAATCCTTTACCAACTGCAAGCATTAGTTATACTGGAACGCCTTTCTGTGCAACAGGCACAGCAAGTGTAACACAAACAGGTCAAACAGGCGGAACATATAGCTCAACAACTGGTTTGTCTATTAATAGCAGCACAGGTGCTATAAACCTTGCAACAAGTACAGCCGGTACTTATACTGTTACTTACAGCTTCACTAATGGCACTTGCAGCAATACAACTACTACATCAGTTACTATTAATGCATTGCCAACGGTTGTAATTACTAATCCTGCAGCAGTATGTGCTCCGACTACAGTTGATATCACTGCGGCAGCCGTAACAGCAGGCAGCAGCGGTGGTTTGACTTATACTTATTTCACTGATGCTGCAGCAACAGCAACATTGGCTAATCCAAATGCAGTTGCAGCAAGCGGTACCTATTACATTAAAGGAACAGCAGCAACAGGCTGCTTCACTGTTAAACCTATAACTGTTACAATTAATCCTTTGCCAATAGCAAGCATTAGTTATGCAGGAACACCGTTCTGTGCAACAGGCACAGCCAATGTTACACAAACTGGCCAAGGTGGTGGAACATATAGTTCAGCGGCAGGTTTGTCCATCAATACAAGTACAGGTGCAATAAACCTTGCAACAAGTACTGCTGGTACTTACACTGTGACTTATAGTTTCACCAATGGCACTTGTAGCAATACCACAACTACCTCTGTTACCATTAATGCATTGCCAACTGTTGTAATTACTAACCCTGCCGCTGTATGCGCTCCGAATACAGTTGATATAACAGCAGCAGCCGTAACAGCAGGTAGCACTAGTGGATTAACTTATACTTATTTCACTGATGCAGCAGCTACAACTACATTAACTAATCCTAATGCGGTTGCGGTAAGCGGTACATATTATATTAAAGGGACAGCGGCAACAGGTTGCTTCACTGTTAAGCCTGTTACTGTTACCATCAATCCTTTGCCAACTGCAAGTATCAGTTATGCTGGAACACCGTTCTGTGCAACAGGTACAGCCAACGTTACACAAACCGGTCAAACAGGTGGAACATATAGTTCAACAACGGGTTTGTCTATCAATACAAGCACTGGTGCAATAAACCTTGCAACAAGTACTGCAGGTACTTACACTGTGACTTATAGTTTCACAAATGGCACTTGTAGCAATACAACAACTACCTCTGTTACCATTAATGCACTGCCAACTGTTGTAATTACTAACCCTGCCGCTGTATGCGCTCCGAATACAGTTGATATAACAGCAGCAGCCGTAACAGCAGGTAGCACTAGTGGATTAACTTATACTTATTTCACTGATGCAGCGGCTACAACTACATTAACTAATCCTAATGCGGTTGCGGTAAGCGGTACATATTATATTAAAGGAACAGCGGCAACGGGTTGCTTCACTATCAAGCCTGTTACTGTTACCATCAATCCTTTGCCAACTGCAAGTATCAGTTACACAGGTACACCGTTCTGTGCAACAGGCACAGCCAGCGTTACTCAAACTGGTCAAACAGGTGGAACATATAGTTCAACAGCTGGCTTGTCAATCAATGCAAGCACAGGTACAATAAACCTTGCAACAAGTACTGCCGGAACTTATACGGTGACTTATAGTTTCACCAATGGCACTTGCAGCAATGCAACAACAACTTCTGTTACTATTAATGCATTGCCAACAGTAGTAATCACTAACCCGGCAGCAGTATGTGCCCCGAACACAGTTGATATAACTGCAGCGGCGGTAACTGCAGGCAGCACAAGTGGTTTGACTTATACTTATTTCACAGATGCGGCTGCAACTACAACATTAACTAATCCAAATGCAGTTGCAACAAGCGGCACCTATTATATCAAAGGAACAACAGCAGCAGGTTGCTTCACTGTTAAACCAGTTACTGTTACAATTAATCCTTTGCCAACAGTTGTAATCACAAACCCGGCAGCAGTATGTTCACCCAATACGGTTGATATAACAGCAGCAGCCGTAACAGCTGGTAGCACAAGCGGATTGACTTATACTTATTTCACCGATGCAGCAGCAACAACTACATTGACTAATCCAAATGCAGTTGCAGCAAGCGGCACCTATTACATTAAAGGAACAGCAGCAACAGGTTGCTTTACTGTTAAGCCTGTTACTGTTACAATTAATCCGTTGCCAACAGCAAGCATCAGTTATGTAGGAACGCCTTTCTGTGCAACAGGAACGGCAAGTGTAACACAGACTGGTCAAACAGGCGGCACATATAGTTCAACAACTGGTTTGTCTATCAATACAAGCACAGGGGCAATAAACCTGGCAACAAGTACAGCCGGTACTTATACAGTTACTTATAGCTTTACCAATGGCACTTGCAGCAATACAACAACAACTTCTGTTACTATTAATGCATTGCCAACGGTGGTGATTACTAACCCTGCAGCTGTATGCGCTCCGAATACAGTTGATATAACAGCAGCAGCCGTAACAGCAGGCAGCACAAGTGGTTTGAGTTATACTTATTTCACAGATGCAGCAACTACAACTACATTAACTAATCCTAATGCGGTTGCGGTAAGCGGTACATATTATATCAAAGGGACAGCGGCAACAGGTTGCTTCACTGTAAAACCCGTAACTGTTACAATTAATCCTTTGCCAACAGTTGTAATCTCTAACCCGGCAGCAGTATGTTCGCCAAATACGGTTGATATAACGGCAGCAGCCGTAACAGCTGGTAGCACAAGCGGATTGACTTACACTTATTTCACCGATGCAGCAGCAACAACTACATTGACTAATCCTAATGCAGTTGCAGCTAGTGGTACCTATTACATTAAAGGAACAGCAGCAACAGGTTGCTTCACTGTAAAACCTGTAACTGTTACAATTAATCCTTTGCCAATAGCAAGCATTAGTTACGCAGGAACGCCTTTCTGTGCAACAGGTACAGTCAATGTTACACAAACAGGTCAAGCTGGTGGAACATATAGTTCAACAGCCGGTTTGTCTATTAATGCAAGCACTGGTGCAATAAACCTTGCAACAAGTACTGCTGGTACTTATACAATTACTTATAGCTTCACAAATGGAACTTGCAGTAATACGACTACAACATCAGTTACTATTAATGCATTGCCAACGGTTGTAATCACTAACCCGGCAGCGGTATGTTCACCTAATACAATTGATATAACAGCGGCAGCCGTAACAGCAGGTAGCACTAGCGGATTAACTTACACCTATTTTACAGATGCTGCAGCAACTACTACATTGACTAATCCAAATGCAGTTGCCACCAGCGGTACTTATTATATCAAAGGAACAATAGCAGCAGGCTGCTTCACTGTAAAACCTGTAACTGTTACAATTAATCCTTTGCCAACTGCAAGCATTAGTTATACAGGAACGCCTTTCTGCGCAACAGGTACAGCTAGTGTAACACAAACGGGCCAGGGTGGTGGCACTTATAGTTCAACAACTGGCTTGTCTATCAATACAAGCACAGGTGCGATTAACCTTGCAACAAGTACAGCCGGTACTTATACGGTGACTTATAGTTTCACTAATGGCACTTGCAGCAATACAACTACCACAACTGTTACCATTAATGCATTGCCAACTGTGGTGATTACTAATCCTGCAGCAGTATGTGCCCCGAACACAGTTGATATAACAGCAGCAGCCGTAACAGCTGGAAGCACTAGCGGATTAACTTATACCTATTTTACTGATGCAGCAGCAACAACAACATTAGCTAGCCCGAATGCGGTTGCAACAAGCGGTACTTATTATATCAAAGGAACAGCGGCAACAGGTTGCTTTACTGTTAAACCAGTTACTGTTACAATTAATCCTCTACCAACTGCAAGTATCAGTTATGCAGGTACACCTTTCTGTGCAACAGGTACAGCCAATGTTACACAAACAGGTCAAGCTGGTGGAACATATAGTTCAACAATAGGTTTATCTATCAATACCAGCACAGGTGCTATAAACCTGGCAACAAGTACTGCTGGTACTTATACAATTACTTACAGCTTCACAAATGGTACTTGCAGCAATACAATAGCAACTTCTGTTACTATTAATGCATTGCCAACAGCAAGCATTAGTTATGCAGGCACACCATTCTGTGCAACAGGTACAGCTAGCGTTACACAAACTGGTCAAACAGGTGGAACATATAGTTCAACAACTGGTTTATCTATAAATACAAGTACAGGTGCAATTGATCTTGCAACAAGTACAGTTGGTACATACACTGTTACTTATAGCTTCACAAATGGCACTTGCAGCAATACAACAACAACATCTGTTACTATTAATGCATTGCCAACGGTTGTAATCACTAACCCGGCAGCGGTATGTTCACCTAACACAGTTGATATAACTGCAGCGTCGGTAACTGCAGGCAGCAACAGCGGCTTAACTTATACTTATTTCACCGATGCAGTAGCAACAACTACATTAGCAAATCCTAATGCAGTTGCAACAAGCGGTACATATTATATTAAAGGAACAGCAGCAACAGGTTGCTTCACTGTTAAACCAGTTACTGTTACGATTAATCCATTACCAACTGCAAGCATTAGTTATACAGGAACGCCTTTCTGTGCCACAGGAACAGCTAGCGTAACACAGACTGGCCAGGGTGGCGGAACATATAGCTCAACAACTGGCTTATCAATTAATGCAAGTACTGGCGCTATCGATCTTGCAACAAGTACTGCCGGTACTTACACCGTGACTTACAGCTTTACCAATGGTACTTGCAGCAATACAACAACAACTTCGGTTATTATTAATGCTTTACCAACTGTAGTAATTACAGATCCGGCAGCAGTATGTTCACCTAATACAGTTGATATAACAGCAGCGGCGGTAACAGCAGGCAGCACTAATGGATTAACTTATACTTATTTCACCGATGCAGCAGCGACAACAACATTGGTTAATCCAAATGCAGTTGCAGCAAGCGGCACTTATTATATCAAAGGAACAACAGCAGCAGGCTGCTTCACTGTTAAACCAGTTACTGTTACAATTAATCCTTTGCCAACAGCAAGTATTAGTTACACGGGTACGCCGTTCTGCGCAGCAGGTACAGCTAACGTTACACAAACTGGCCAGGGTGGCGGAACATATAGTTCAACAACTGGTTTATCTATTAATGCGGGAACTGGTGCTATTGATCTTGCAACAAGTACAGCAGGTACTTATACCGTGACTTATAGTTTCACAAATGGCATTTGTAGCAATACAACAACAACTTCTGTTACCATTAATGCATTGCCAACTGTAATGATTACAGATCCGGCAGCAGTATGCTCACCAAACACGGTTGACATTACAGTTGCGGCAATCACAGCAGGTAGCACCAAGTGGTTTGACTTACACTTATTTCACTGATGCAGCAGCGACAACAACATTAGCTAACCCTAATGCAATTGCAGCAAGCGGCATTTATTATATCAAAGGAACTACAGCAGCGGGTTGCTTCACTGTTAAACCAGTAACTGTTACAATTAATCCTTTGCCAACAGTTGTAATCACAAATCCTGCAGGCGTATGCTCGCCCAATACAGTTGACATTACAACGGCAGCCGTAACAGCAGGTAGCAGTAGTGGATTGACGTACACTTATTACACCGATGCTGTAGCAACAACAACATTGACTAATCCAAATGCAGTGGCAACAAGCGGCACCTATTATATTAAAGGAACAGCGGCAACAGGTTGTTATACCATCAAGCCTGTTACTGTTACTATCAATCCATTGCCAACAGCAAGTATCAGTTATGCAGGAACACCGTTCTGTGCAACCGGTACAGTTAGTGTAACACAGACTGGCCAGGGTGGTGGCACATATAGTTCAACAACTGGCTTGTCTATCAATGCAAGCACTGGTGCAATTGATCTTGCAACAAGTACAGCTGGCACTTATACTATTACTTATAGTTTCACAAATGGCACTTGCAGTAACGCAACAACAACTTCTGTTACCATTAATGCATTGCCAACTGTAGTGATTACAGACCCGGCAGCGGTATGTTCACCAAATACAGTTGACATTACCGATGCATCAATAACAGCGGGTAGCACTGGTGGCTTAACGTATACTTACTTTACCGATGCTGCGGCAACAAATGCCTTGGCTAATCCAAATGCAGTTGCAGCAAGCGGTACTTATTATATCAAAGGAATAACAGCAGCAGGTTGCTTCACTGTTAAACCAGTTACTGTTACAATTAATCCTTTGCCAACAGTTGTAATAACTAACCCCGCGGCAGTTTGCTCACCGAATACGGTTGATATAACTACAGCAGCGGTAACAGCAGGCAGCTCCAGCGGGTTGACGTATACTTACTTCACTGATGCTGCAGCAACGGCAACATTGGCAAATCCAAATGCAGTTGCTGCAAGCGGCACTTATTACATTAAAGGGACAGCAGCGACAGGTTGTTATACTATCAAACCTATTACGGTTACGATTAATCCTTTGCCAACGGCAAGTATTAGTTACGCTGGTACACCATATTGCGCAAGCGGCACTGCCAACGTAACACAAACAGGCCAGGGTGGGGGAACATATAGTTCAACAACAGGTTTGTCTATCAATGCAAGTACTGGTGTTATTAATCTTTCAACAAGTACGGCAGGCACTTATACTGTTACTTATACATTCAGTGATGGCAATTGCAGCAACACTACTACCGCAAGCGTAGTTATCTACCCGATGCCAACAGCTACCATAGCTTACACAGGTACGCCTTACTGTGCAAGTGGTACTGCTACGGTTACCCGTACTGGTGAGCCAAACGGTACTTATTCTTCCGCTGCAGGTTTAAATATTGATGTTACTACTGGCGCCATCAACCTGGCTGCAAGCACACCGGGTTCGTATGTAGTGTTCTATAATTATAGCAATGGCATGTGCGCAAATGTGGCTACAACTACGGTTGTTATCAATACGCCGCCAACAATATCGGTTACCAACCCTCCTGCAATCTGTGCACCTGGTAAAATTGATTTAACCCTGTCTTCAGTAGTTACAGGAACAGGTACCGGTATTAGTTTTGCTTATTACCTTGATGCAGCAGGCTTGTACAGTGTGCCCAATCCAAAAGCAGTAGGCACACCTGGTCTCTATTATGTAAAAGCAGTTGATGTGAGTCATTGCGAGTCTGCATTAATGCCAATTTTGGTTAGCATATTCCCGCAGCCATCTATTAATACCAGCGGTAATGCTATCATATGCCTGGGCAATAGCACTGTTATTAGTGCAACTTCTCCTGGTTCTACATTACTGTGGCAAGGCCTGGGCTCTAACAATAGTTATACTGTTGCACCTACTGTTACCACAGATTATATAGTTACAGCTACCAATGCCAATGGTTGCCAAACAACAACTGGGGTAAAAATAACAGTGGAAGATTTCTCCGCAACGCTTGAGTCTAACCCAGACCCGGTATTGTCAGGAACCAATGTAATACTGAAAGCGGGTGGCAATACCAACTTTAGTGTATTGGCGTGGACACCAACATCTGTTTTCACCAATCAGACAGCTATTACACAGTCGTTCATTATACAGGATACCAGCTTATACAGTGTGGTAGTTAAATCACAAGCAGGTTGTATTGACACAGCATACCTGAAAGTAATGCCTGAACCTAATACACAGGATTTCTTCATGCCAAATGCGTTTACGCCTAACGGTGATGGCAAGAACGATATCTTCAAAGCGTATGGATTGTCTATAAAAGAAATAGAATTGCGTGTGTTTAACCAGTGGGGGCAATTATTGTATGAAACCAGAAACCCTGCTGCCGGCTGGAATGGCTATTACAAAGGAAGCATCCAACCTGCAGGGCCATATGTATATACCGTGAAAGTGACTTTATACAGCGGGAAGACATTTGCGAAGAAAGGAACTTTCAGCTTAATTAGATAATGAAGAATTGAAGACTATAGGAGAAGTTACAAAGCTTAAAGTCTAAATACTATATACTGAGTACTTAATATTGAAAATCCGAAGCCGATGAACCGAATTGAAAGTTTTATAAAAAAGCAAAAAAGGCTAATGCTGCACCTGGCATTTGCGTTGTTGATGATTGGGGGAAGCTGGCAGCATGCAAGTGCCCAGGTAGATCCGCATTTTTCCCAGTATTATATTTATCCAATGGCGCTTAATCCTGCGCTTACGGGTACAATGGATGGTGATTACCGTGTATCTGCTATCTGGAGAAGCCAGTACAGCAATACACTCACTACACGCGGCATCTCTGCAGATATGATTACAGAGAAGAATACCAATTTTGGATTTAACCTGTTGAACCAGGCAACCAATGATAAATCTTACAACTTTACAAATGCATACGCAACCATGTCATATACCGGTGTGCGTTTTGGCAAGCAGGGTTATCATTACCTGGCGCTGGCATTGCAATGTGGTGTTTTAAACCGCAGGTTCGATGTTTCTAAATTGCAGTTTGGCAGTCAGTGGGCTTCGGGTTTAGGATATGATCCTTCTATGAGTTCCGGTGAAACATTTACAAAGCCATCAATGTATGCTTTTGATGCAGGTGTTGGAGCAGCATATTTTGATGCAACACCCGGTAAGAAAGTAAACCTGTATGGCGGCGTTTCGGCTTTTCACATCACCCGCCCTAAGAATACATTTTTATCTGCAGGAAGTGAGGACCAGGTGCTGCCCGTACGTTATAGTGTTCATGGTGGTGCACGCATTACTGTGTCTGATTCTTTGACCCTTGTTCCAAACGTTTTGTATGTAAAGCAAGGACAGGCTGAAGAAAAAATGATTGGCACCTATGCACAACTATACGTTTCCGAAACCGTGGACGTAATGGTAGGTGGCAACTGGCGCATGCAGGATGCAATCGTTCCTTTCGCCGGCTTTTATTACAAAGGATTTACACTGGGTGTAAGCTATGATGTGAATGCTTCTAAAATGTCTGCCGCTTCTAACAGGAGCAATAGTTTTGAACTTTCATTATCGTTTGTTGGAAAATCAAAAAAAGAAATGAAGACAAGGCCTTTCTATTGCCCGCGTTTTTAACCCAAACCTGTGAATGCTAGTTATGAAGAACTATTATATTTTTATATTGACATTAATTGCCGGTTGCGCAAATGCACTGCACGCACAAAACAGCCCTTCTTATTTTAACCAGGGCGATATACAGTTTGATCAGAAAAATTATTACGCTGCCGCACAGTATTACAACAAGTATTTGTCTACAGAAAAAAACTCAACGCCAAGACTGGCGGTGTATGCGGTACAGAAAAAAGTGAAAGGTGTTGTTGGCAACAGGAATGTTCATGAAGAGGCTGTATATAAACTGGCAGAATGCTATCGTTTGTGCAACGATTATAAAAGAGCTGAAAAATGGTATGCAGAAGCTTGCAAGTTTCCAATGGACAGTTATGCAAGGGCACGGTACTGGTACGCGGTTAGCTTAAGGGCCAATGGAAAATATACAGAGGCAATGGAAACGCTCACCAAGTTTTTGGAAGAATATACCAACCCGGATGCTCTATTAACGGATGCAGATCGTGAAATAGAAAACCTGAAATTTATACAGGGGCAGTTGGGTATTGTGAAAAAAGATTTTACAATCTCCTCAATTAAAGACAGTACGCACACTTCTGCTTACGCGGTTTCAATTTTTCATGAAGATACGCTGTCATTTACCGGTATCACGCATCAGAATGGCGTTATAAAAGAAGGTGTGCTTACAGAAGATTTTACCAATGCAATGTATGTTTCACCTTCGGGCAATGATTTTGTAGAGCAGGGTACGCTGCTGATGAAGGAAAAAAACAATGGCATGCAGGAAGGCTTGGCTACTTTCTCTGCAGATGGCAAAAAAATGTATTTCACCAGGTGGTATAAAAAAGCCGGCAAAACTTACAGTTCTATTTATGTAAGCAAGCGGGTAGAAAATCGTTGGGGCAATCCCGTTATGATGAATAAAGAGGTAAATGCGCAAGGCTACAATGCAGCACAACCTTTTTTAACAGATGATGGCCAGTACCTCCTTTTTTCTTCAGACAGACCTGGCGGTATTGGCAAATTCGATATCTGGTTTGCAAGACTTGATACAGCAGGAGAGGTGCTTGACGTAAGAAACATGGGCCCTGTTATCAATACAACAGAAGATGAAATGTCTCCCTATTTCCATACCATCAATCGTACATTGGTATTTGCCAGCAATGGCAGAATAGGTATGGGCGGATTTGATATTTATTACTCGCAGGGCATACTTGGATTTGCGCAGTGGGACAGGCCAATCAATCCCGGTGCACCACTTAATTCTTCCAAGGATGATCTTTATTATACTTCTACAGACAAACTCAATTGCTGGAATACGGGTTACATCAGTTCCGACAGGAATACTGATTGTTGCCTGGCAGTTTTTTCTTCAAAACAAAACAATGCATTGCTGATTAATGGCGTTGTTATAGACTGCGACAATCAAAAACCTTTGGCTGGCGCAACTATACATGCAATGGATACATACAATGGCGGCAGGCAGCTTGCAAATGTTGTTACAGATGCGCAGGGACAATATCATTTTGAGTTACGCAATGCTTCAGATTTCCAAATAATAGCAGAGAAGACAGCATACAGCAGAGAGAGCAAACGCATTCGCCTGCACCTGAGGGCAGGAAGTGATACGCTGCAAAATGAAATTATTTGCCTGTCTAACGTAGCCGCACACACTAAAGAAATAAAAGATGAGTTAACTAAGCTTAGCAGTGGCAGCACGCAAATTGGCAATTTCGAATACCAGAAAGCAACACTTAACAACTCTGCAAATACAAATTTGGATTCTCTGATAACACTTATGAATCGTTATCCATCCATCAAAGTTCAATTGGGTGGTTATACAGATGGAAAAGGAACTGTTGAGTATAACCTGAAATTATCTCAGGCCCGGGTGGATGCTTGTATAAAATACCTGGTGAAGAGAGGTATAAATAAAAGCAGGCTGGTTGGTAAAGCTTTTGGTAAATGCTGCCCGCTGGAACCTGATACCATTGATGGCAAAGACAATCCTGCCGGTCGTGAAAAGAACCGTCGCGTAGAGTATGTGCTATTGCCCAATCAATAAAATAATTAAACCCTGACCCTAAAATAAACCCGCTAACTATTGCTTGTCGTACAACCGTCCCTGTTATTCACTTTTTAATCCCTACCCTAAACAGCCATTGCTTTTACCTCGGTAAAGGCAATGGTTTTTTATTGGTTTTCCAGCTCTAATGGCTAATAGCTAGGAGCTTTCCCCAAATTTGCTACTTTTGCCCACTAATAAACAACCGACATGTCAAATATTCTGATAGTGGATGATGAAAAGGCGATCCGTAAGACACTGGGTGAAATACTTTCTTACGAGGGATATAAGATGGATGAAGCAAGTGACGGCGAAGAAGCCTTGAAGCGTTTTAAGGAAAAAGCTTACGATGTAGTGCTTTGCGATATTAAAATGCCCCGCATGGATGGCATTGAATTTTTAGAAAAAGCCCGGGAAATCAATGCAGATGTACCCATCATCATGATTTCCGGTCACGGAACCATTGAAACTGCCGTAGAAGCAGTTAAAAAAGGCGCTTATGATTATATCTCAAAACCACCGGATCTTAACCGCTTGCTGATTACCATTCGCAATGCTACAGATAAAACCAGCCTGGTTACTGAAACAAAAGTGCTGAAGCGCAAAGTAGCCCGTGTACAGGAAATGATTGGCGAATCTGCTCCCATCAAAAAAATAAAAGACACCATTGAGAAAGTGGCGCCTACAGAAGCGAGGGTACTTATTACGGGTGAGAATGGCGTGGGTAAAGAGCTGGTAGCCCGTTGGCTTCATGAAAAAAGCAGTCGCGCAGGTGGCCCACTGGTAGAAGTAAACTGTGCAGCCATACCCGGAGAGCTGATAGAAAGTGAATTGTTTGGCCACGAAAAAGGTTCTTTTACTTCTGCTATCAAGCAACGCATTGGTAAGTTTGAACAGGCAAGTGGCGGTACGCTTTTCCTGGATGAGATTGGAGATATGAGCCTGGGCGCACAAGCCAAAGTATTGCGTGCATTGCAGGAAGCAAAAATTACCAGGGTAGGGGCAGATAAAGACATTACAGTAGATGTGCGTGTAATTGCTGCAACCAATAAAGATCTTTTAAAGGAAGTAGAAGAACGCAATTTCAGGCTCGACTTATACCATCGCCTTAGCGTAATTCTTATTCATGTTCCGTCTTTAAATGATAGAAAGGATGATATTCCGCTGCTGGCAGATAAATTCCTTGAAGATATCTGTACAGAATACGGCATCGCTAAAAAGGGTATAGACGCTGCAGCTTTGGAAGAGCTGAAAGAATACAACTGGAGCGGCAATATCCGTGAATTAAGAAATGTGGTGGAGCGATTGGTTATCCTAAGCGGTAAAACAATTACCAAAGAAGATATTGTCAGCAATGTTATTCCCAGGAAATAGTAAAGATTCATAGCAAAGCTATTTGTCAAGCAGTAAATGAAGTGCAGTTATTTCCTGTGCTGAACGGGTAATATGAACATTAGATGGCGCATGCACCATTTCTTTCAGGGCACCGCCACCTGCAATAATGCGTTTATTGGCAAATCTAGAAGCCAGCATATCTATGTAATCACTGGTGTTAAAGCCGGTGAGATTAGTAATAAAATGGAAATAGAGGTGCGTTATTTCCATATTGTCGCAACAATATGAAATGATATCTGCATCAATATTGCTTCCCAGCATAACAGTTCTGATTGCTTTCTTTTTTAGCACATATTGGGCAATTAATAATGGCAGGTAGTGCATCTCGTTTGGCGGTGTAAACAGCAACACACAATAAGGCTTTGTGCTTTTTACCGGAGGCAACTCGTTAATAGAACTAAGCAATAGTTTTTGGAGAAGGTGTCCGCAAAAATGTTCATGCCCGGGTAAAACGTGATTGGTCATCCAAAGCAGACCTATTTTATCCAGGAAAGGATAAATCACATTTTGTATGCACTTTTCAAGCCCCATAGATTTTACGGCAGTTCTCAATGATTGTTCAAACTGAAGCGCATTATATTCAAGGCCGGCATCTATAAGTTGGTTTATTAAAACATCATATTCCCCACTTTTAAAAGATTCAATAGTTAATTGGTTAATCTCATCAGCAGAAAGTGCTGCAAGGCGAGAGATACGTTGGCCTTTATGATATAGATGGGCAATGCGTAGGATGAATTTTAAATCTTCATTGTCGTAATACCGATGCAGGCTTTCCTTTCGCTTGCATATGCGCAGGCCGTGGCGTTGCTCCCATATGCGTAGTGTATGAGCTTTTATGCCGCTAAGATTTTCTACATCACGAATGGTAAAATAATGCATGCAATAGTTATTTTCCGCAGTTTAGCCTTTTTAATCACCTTTAAACCTTTTCCTGGAAATATATCCGTCAATAGCCGGTAGTTTGCCCTCAAACTGTTATCAAAAATATATTTTTCCGGCCGATTGTAATATTTATTGTAAGCTAGCGACTAACAGGCAGTTTTATTCCGTTAACAGCTTAATTTTTATATTAGTATCATATAACGGAGAATGGTATTTTTGCCGGAATTTAAAATTTAAACAATGCCCGCACACGATTTATTTGTTGTATACTTGATTTCATTTTTATTGGTTATGCTGCCTTCTTATGGGCTTTACAAGCTTTTTATAAAAGCGGGCTTGCCGGGCTGGAAGGCTTTTGTGCCTTTTTATAACACATGGGTAATGCAACAAACTGCCAAACGCCCAACCTATTGGGCAATACTGCAACTGGTACCTATTGCAGGTTGGTTTATAACCATGGGCATTTTTATTGAATGGGTGAAGTTGTTTGGCAAATTCTCTTTAGGTGCACATACACTCTCTGCATTTGTGCCTTTTTTATATTTCCCTTATATAGCCCCTCAAAAAGATACCCGCTTTATTGGAGCAGATGCAGTAAAAAAGAATTATAAAAAAACTGGCGTGCGTGAATGGGTAGATGCGGGTGTATTTGCGGTAGTAGCAGCAACGCTTATCCGCACTTTTGTGTTTGAAGCTTATACCATACCTACAGGCTCAATGGAGAAAACGCTTCTTATCAACGATTTTCTTTTTGTGAGCAAGCTTACTTACGGGCCGCGTATTCCCAATACACCATTGTCTGTACCTTTTGTACATGCAACATTACCCGGCGGCCTTACCAAATCTTATGTTGAATGGATAAAAATACCTTATACGCGTTGGTTTGCAAGCCCTGTTAAAAGGAATGATGTGGTAGTGTTTAATTTTCCTGCCGGCGATACGATGATTAATAAAGAAGGCTATCTTTCTGAAAGGCCTTTCTACCAGGTTTGCCGTTTCGAAACTGGCAATGGAAATTTGGATGCCGGTCGTAAAGTAATACTTGAAAACCCTGATCAATACCCATTGGTAGTAAGACCAGTTGATAAAAGAGAGAACTATGTAAAACGTTGCGTTGCCATTGCGGGTGACAGCTTGCAGATAAAGGATGGTATTTTGTTTATAAATGGCGTTGCAGCTCCCATTCCTCCCAAATCTGAAATGTATTATGAAGTTGAAACAAATGGTCAACAACTTGATCCTGCTGTTATGAAGGAGGAATATGATATAGACATGGAAAATACAGATAAGCAGGAACTGGTGCCCAATACAGAAAAAGGAAAAAACAATTACCTGATGCTGTTGACTACTGATGCAAAAGAAAAAATTGTGAAGAGCGGGCTGGCTAAAAGCATTCATTTGTACATGAGAAAAGAACGAACAGATTTTCCTTATGATACTATCCATACAACATGGGCAGTTGACAATTACGGGCCATTATGGGTTCCTAAAAAAGATGCAAAAATTACATTAACACCAGAAAACTATTCTTTGTACGACCGTATTATAAACGTCTATGAACACAATACATCTGAATGGAAAGATGGCAAATTGTATATCAATGGTGTTGCTACCAATGAGTACACTTTTAAAATGAATTATTACTGGATGATGGGTGACAACCGCCATGGATCGCAGGATAGCCGCTTTTGGGGATTTGTGCCGGAAGACCATGTGGTAGGCGAAGCTTGGTTAATCTGGATGAGTTGGGATCATGGTGTGCGTTGGAGCAGATTGTTCAGGAGAATACATTAGTGAGCTGAAAGCCGTAAGTTGTAAGCTACAAGTGTTTCTGTGTAACGTACCAATGAAAAATAAAGAACTGTTTTAATGGCTTGTAGCTAAAAGCTAGTAACTACAAGCTAGCAGCTTAAATCTTGCGTATGAACAAAACATCTTACAACTTTTCTTACGAAGTCTATAACAGCATAGACGATCTTAATAAAGAAGACGCCTGGTTATTGCAGCACGCAAAAGATGCTTCTAAAGGAGCCTATGCACCATACTCTCATTTCCAGGTGGGGGCAGCGGCACGTTTAATAAATGGAGAAATTGTAAAAGGTACTAACCAGGAAAACGCGTCTTATCCCGTAGGCATTTGCGCAGAAAGGGTTTTATTGTCGGCAGTAGCCACATTGCATCCCCAGGTTCCCATAGAATCAATGGCTGTAAGCTACCGTAGCGATAATGTAAAAAGTGATCATCCCATAACACCATGCGGTATTTGCCGCCAAAGCCTGCAGGAATACGAGCAGCGGGTACATAACCCTATCCGTCTTATCCTTGGCGGATTAAATGGAAAAATCATCATCATTGAAAAAGCCAGCATGTTACTGCCGCTGTCGTTTAGTTCTTCAGATTTGCGCGGAGTATAGGAAGTTGTTAGTGGTAAGTTTTAAGTTGTAAGTACATTTGCTTCGCCCTTATATTTTGCAACTAAAGACTTCTTCAATTCCTCGACTCAAAAGAAGTTAAAACTTATCACTTAAAACTTACAACCTCCTCGTGCCTTCAAAAATTTCAATACAAAAAGGAGATATTACAAAATTGCAAACTGATGCAATAGTTAATGCAGCTAACACATCATTATTGGGTGGAGGAGGCGTTGATGGCGCAATACATCGTGCTGGTGGCCCGGCAATATTGGAAGATTGTATTAAAATAAGAAATAAACAAGGAGGCTGTAAAGTGGGGGAAGCGGTAATTACAACCGGAGGCAAACTGCCTGCAAAGTTCGTTATTCATGCAGTGGGGCCGGTGTGGAATGGAGGCAAAAGCAACGAATCCTTATTGCTGGCGAGTGCCTATACAAATGCATTGCAATTGGCCGTAGCAAATAATATCAAAAGCATCGCATTCCCTAATATCAGCACGGGCATTTATCATTTTCCCAAACAGGCTGCAGCAGAAATAGCATTGGCTGCTACAAAACAATTTCTCTCTATCGACAATTCTTTAGTAGAAGTAATCTTTGTTTGTTTTGATGATGAGAACTATAGCATATATCAAAAGCTATTAAATGAAGCCTGATCTAAAATGTTAGGGTGCAGTTTTAAGTGGTAAGTTGTAAGTATTAAGTCCTTTTGGTTCGCTTTATATGTTGAAACTGCTTCCATTTTTCGTCTCAAAAAACTTAAAACCTATCACTTAAAACTTACAACTTAAAAAAGCGTCTGCACCCCATAAGTCACTTTTGTTTCCAAATCAAGCAGCCATTTTTTTCTCCATAAGCCGCCAGCATAACCTACTAAATCATTGTTGGAGCCAATTACACGGTGGCAGGGAACTATTATAGCAATACTGTTTTTGCCATTGGTAGATGCAGCAGCACGAATTGCTTTGGGATCGCCCAGCCTTTTAGCAAGTGTCAGGTAAGAAATCGTTTTACCAAAGGGGATATTCATTAATTCATTCCACACACTGTGCTGGAAAGGAGTGCCCTGCTGGCAAACAGGCACATCGAAATGTTTGCGGTCGCCATGAAAGTATTCATTCAGCTCCTCAATGCATTGCTCTAATACAGCAGGTAAATTTTCAGACGAAAGTATATTCATTCCATTGTCTTCATCTCTTTCCATGAAATGAACTTCTGTAATGCAATTATTGCTGCTGCTGATTCTTAAGTTGCCTAAAGGGCAAGCATAAAAAGAGGTATAAATTTTTTCCATGGTTTAGCCTATTTTCATTCCATTGGGCACGGCTTGTTGTGGTTGTAATAAAATTACCTGTTTTTTTTCTGTATACACACCCAATACAAGACATTCACTAAAAAAATTGGCGATTTGTTTAGGCGGAAAGTTAACCACAGCAATTACCTGTTTGCCTATCAAATCTTCTTTTGAATAGTGATCGGTAATTTGTGCCGATGAGTTTTTAATACCCAGTTCACCAAAATCAATTTTTAATTGGTAAGAAGGGTTTCTTGCTTTTGGAAAATCACTAACTTCCGCTATCGTTCCGGTTCTGATATCTATTTTTTCAAAATCGGCCCAGGTAATTGAATCCATATGCATATTTTTTTCAACTATAAAATTAGCTAACAAATGAAACGTACAGCAACAGCCGTATGGAATGGCTCAGGAAAAGAAGGCAGCGGAAATTTAACGACTCAAAGTACAACGCTCAACAAAACACAGTATTCATTTAAGTCAAGGTTTGAACAAGGTGTAGGCACAAACCCTGAAGAACTGGTAGCAGCCGCACATGCTGGTTGTTTTGCCATGAAGTTAAGCTTTGTATTGGGTGCCGCAGGCTTTACACCAGAATCGCTGGAAGCTACAGCTACCGTATCGTTGGATGATGGCACTATTACCTCTTCCAATATTGTACTGAACGCAAAAGTGCCAGGCATTGATGCTGCTAAATTTAAAGAATGCGCAGATGATGCCAAAGCCAATTGTCCCATCAGCAAATTGCTGAACACCAGCATTAGCCTGGAAGCGAATTTAGTGTAGTATTTAAAATAGCTAGTAGTAATTGGCAAGTAGCTAGTGGGAAAACAAGCCATTTCAACTTATCACTAAACTTAAAACTTAACACTTATAATATAACACACGTTTTATGAGCCATAAGAAAAAAAACAAACAGGATGTGTCCCGCAGAAAATTTATACGGAACGCATCATTGGCAGCAGGTAGTTTTTTTATTGTTCCGCGTAATGTATTAGGCCGCGGATTTATAGCACCCAGCGATACGCTGAATATTGCAGCGATTGGTGCTGGTGGTAAAGGAAGAAGTGATATCAATGAATTCTCTAAAAGTCCCAAAGCCAATATTGCTTTTCTCTGCGATGTAGATGACAGGCAGGCTGCAGAATCTGTAAAGAAATTCCCTAAGGCAAAATATTACAAAGACTGGCGTGAAATGCTGGATAAAGAAGCCAAAAACATTGATGCATGTTCTGTATCTACACCAGATAATGTGCATGCAATAGCGGCTATGGCCTGCATTCAGCGTAAAAAGCATGTGTATGTGCAAAAGCCAATGACACATGATATATACGAAGCCCGCATGCTTACAAGAGCAGCTAAAGAACATAAAGTGGTAACACAAATGGGCAACCAGGGTGCTTCCGGTGATGGCGTTCGTTCTATGCAGGAATGGTATAATGCTGGCCTGATTGGCGATGCTACTGAAATTCATGTTTGGACAAACAGGCCGGTATGGCCACAGGGCATGGGTTATCCAAAAGGAAAAGATGAAATACCTAAAGAACTGAATTGGGATTTATGGCTGGGGCCCGCAAAATTTGAAGACTATCACAAAGACCTGGTTCCATTCAACTGGCGCGGATACTGGGCATTTGGTACTGGTGCATTGGGCGATATGGGTTGCCACCTGATTGACCCTGCATTTAAAACAGTAGGATTGGGATACCCATCAGAAGTAGAATGCAGTGAAGGTGCGGTGTTTGAAAAAATGTGGAATGCATCTTATTATCCTGAAAGCTGCCCTATCTCTTCTTCAGTTAAACTGCGTTTCCCAATGAAGAATGGCAAACCAGATGTAAAACTGTATTGGATGGATGGCGGCATTGTGCCAGAAAGACCTGATGAACTTGGCCCGGATGAGAAAATGGGCGGTTCAGATGGTGGTGTTATCATTACAGGTACAAAAGGTAAAATCATGTGCGAATGCTATGGTGCTAACCCAACATTGTTACCTACGTCAAAAACAAAAGACATCACTGTTCCTCAAACATTGCCAAGAGTACCAGAAGGTCACTATGTACAATGGGTAAACGCTTGTATTGCTGGTTTTGGCAACGCAACAACCAGCTCAAACTTTGATTATGCTGGCCCGCTTACAGAGACCATTCTGATGGGTAACCTTGCATTGAGAAGCTATATTACCAAGAGCGCAGACGGCAAATCGTTCCCTGGCCGCAAGAAATTGCTCTGGGATGCAGAGAACATGAAGATTACAAACTACGAAGAAGCAAACCAATACGTGAAAAGAGAATACCGCGAAGGTTGGAAATTGGGTATGTAATTCATAACTGCATTTTATAGACCTTGCTTTAAAACAAAGGCCCTTACCTGGTAAGGGCCTTTTTAATAAGGCTAATGGTTGTCACAATCGCAGGCTGATGTAAAAAAAACCAGTAAAACTTTCTCAGCTCTACTGGTTACTGACGAATCTTATACAAACTTTTCAGGCGCTAAGAGCCATAAAAAGTAAAAGCGATTACCGGCAAATGCTGGCGTTGATATATAAAAAAGAATACGGAAATAAAATCAGTGAAAACGGTCAACTACCATGCCAACAGGCTTTTAATAAAGCAGCATGGTAGATTAAAATTTCGTACGATTTTTTCCTGGCGTCTTAAGATTTAGCTGTAGTATTATTGAGCCCTCCTTCGCGAGTATTTATTTTAATGATTCGGCTGTTTAATTTAACGCCCCGGTTGCTGGAAGGCGCTTCAATAGTGGTTTGTGTGCCAGACGGAATATCCTTAAAAATCAATTTTTCGGTTTTAAAAACCTTGTCGTTGGCCTGTATATAATCAACTTCCACTTCCACCGATTCAAGCGTATATCTTGAACCATTAAACAAAGTGTATTTCAAACCAGATATTCCGCCAAATGCGCCTGTTCTGAAATCGTTTGTAGTAAGCGACAATGTTTTTTCAACATTTACAGGTGCAGGTGTAGGTTTATTATTTAGAGAAGCTCCACTCGATTGTTCTTTGCTGTTGATGCCAGCACTTTTCTCCTCTGTTGATTTTTTTTCAGCCTTATTCAAGCCTGCATCTTCAGGCAAAACAGTATTTTTTACCACAGCGTTTTGCACCAGTTCTTTATTGTTGTTTCCACTGTTTAATGGCTGTTGAACAGGCTCATCCACAATAGGAGAAGGAACATCTGCTACTGTTGATTGACTTGCTTGTTTGTTGGTGCTATTGTCTTGTAATTGTTCTTTTGATTTATTGGTTGAAAGCTCATTGCCATTGACAGTATTACCAGGTTGTTTTGCCAATGTAAGGCCAATCATAATACCAAGCCCTACAAGTGTAGCAAATCCAATAAACGCTGCCGCAATCAAGCCCCAGGAAAAACCACTGCTGTTTGTATTTTGGGTAGTATAAACAATCGGCTGGGTTTCGTAACTGTTTGTATCGGGTAAATCATATTCGCCTATAGCTTTGGCAACAATTGGTTCTGCTACAGGTTCTTCTTTTTTAAATGATGACTGTGCAATAGCCTTCACCGCTGTTTGTTCACTTATAGCGCCATTGCTATAGGCTGATTCAGCATTATCAATTGAAACTGTTTCTTTCGGAGTTGTGTTTTCGTTTTTGGCTACAAGCGCATTAAGGTTCACAGTGTTGCCCGATGGCAGTATAACGTGAATGTGTTTGCCTGGTAATGCTTTTATAGAATATTCAGGAGCTTTTGATGTAACCGGATTCGGAGTTTTGTCAGTTTTAACTGTTTCTTTTTCTTTATTCAAAAGAGCAGATTGCGCTCTTTCTTCTGAAAATAGTTTCTGCTCTGGTTGTTTTTTATAAAACCTATCGTATGGCTGTTCTTCAATAGCTGGTGCAAAAGCCTTGAAAGAAGGAATTTCGCTTGGGTAGCGCCAGCCTGCACTTCTGCCTTCCACCCAAATAAGATCATAAGGTTTAAAACCTTTTGCTATCATTTCCTCCTCGGAAAAGGGCCCCGATTCTTTGTTATCTCTCAGCAAACGATAATGAGTCATACACTGCACATGTTAAGGTCAATGACAAAATACATTTTGTATTATCTGTCTTTAAGGGGTAAGATGTTGTGGTTTCTTTAGGGGATGTGGCTTCTCAAAGTTACTGGAATGCGAATTCTGCGCCAAAACTGGTGAAGAAAAAGTTATAAAGAATACGTTAAGGTCGTCAATGCCCGCAAAGGGGAGAGTTGAAGCTTTTTTGAAGATACGCAACATCCTTCAAAAGCGTTTGAAAACCGCTTAATTAACCCCGGTTTAATGCCCCTGGATAACTGTCCACAATCGTGGAAAAAACGAGGCCAAAAACAGCTTTATTTGGCAGGTTTTACGCCTTAAATAAGATAGATTTGCACACTCCTGAAAAACCAGCTTTTTTCTTACAAACAAGCCACTAAAAAAACGTTTTTAAACGAAGGAACTTAACTTATGGATGATAACATAGTACCGCAGGAAACGCAGGACAACAACAGAATAATTCCCGTAAATATTGAAGAGCAAATGAAGACCGCCTACATTGACTACTCCATGAGTGTCATTATAGGCCGTGCACTGCCAGACGTAAGAGATGGCTTAAAGCCAGTACACAGGCGTGTGTTATTTGCCATGAACGAATTGGGCAATGCGAGCAATAAGCCTTACAAGAAATCGGCCCGTATCGTTGGTGAAGTAATTGGTAAGTATCACCCGCACGGTGATAAATCCATTTACGATACCATGGTGCGTCTTGCACAGGAATGGAACATGCGCTATCCTTTGGTAGATGGCCAGGGTAACTTCGGATCGCAGGATGGTGATATGCCTGCGGCCATGCGTTATACAGAAGCACGTTTGCATCGCATGGGAGAGTCTATGCTGGAAGACATCGACAAAGAAACAGTAGACTTTCAACTGAACTTTGATGATTCATTGAAAGAACCAACGGTGTTGCCTACACGCATTCCGCAGTTATTGCTGAATGGCGCTTCGGGCATTGCCGTAGGTATGGCTACTAACATGATGCCGCACAATCTATCTGAAGTAATTGACGGTTGCGTTGCATTCATTAAAAACAAAGACATCACTATTGATGAGCTGATGACGCATGTGAAAGCACCGGATTTTCCAACGGGCGGCATCATCTATGGAATGGAAGGTATAAAATCGGGTATGCATTTCGGCCGTGGCAGGGTAGTGCTGCGTGGCAAATTGCATGTAGATACAAAAGCAAGCGGACGTGATTCCATCATTATAACAGAAGTGCCTTATCAGGTAAACAGGGATGCACTTTGCGATCGCATCGGTCAACTGGTAAATGAAAAAATAATTGAGGGCATTGCACACGTCAATAACGAATCGAACAAAAAAGAAGGAACCCGCATAGTTATAGATCTGAAACGTGATGCGATTGCCAACGTTGTCATCAACCAGTTGTATAAATATTCTGAACTGCAGACATCGTACGGTATCAATAACGTGGCATTGGTAAAGGGACGTCCGAAGACACTGAATCTAAAAGACATGATCAGTGAATTTATAGACTTCAGGATGGAGGTAGTTATACGCCGCGCCAATTTTGAACTGAAAGAAGCACAAAAGAAAGCACATATACTGCAAGGCTACCTGATTGCATTGGATCATCTGGATGAAGTAATTGCTTTGATACGTGCTTCTGCAAATCCTGAGAGTGCTAAAGACGCATTGTTAAGCGCAGGCTGGGGACTAGATGAGATACAGGCAAAAGCAATCCTTGAGCTGCGTTTGCAAAGGCTTACCGGCATGGAACGCGATAAAATAAGAGCAGAATATGATGAGCTGATGAAACTGATTGCTTCTTTGCAGGAATTGTTGGGCAGTGAAACTTTACGTTTTGAGTTAATTACAAAAGAACTGGAAGAAGTTAAGACCAAGTTTGGTGATGAGCGCAAAACTGAGATAACCTACCTTGACGATGAAGTAAGGATTAAAGATTTGATAAAAGAAGAAGATGTTGTAATCACCATCTCTCATCTTGGTTATATTAAAAGAACATCTGCCACAGAATACCGTGCGCAGCGCCGTGGCGGCAGGGGTGTTATTGGAGGTAAAACAAGGGATGAAGATTATATCGAACATTTATTTGTAGCTTCCACCCACCATACAATGCTTTTCTTTACGGAAAAAGGAAGGTGTTATTGGCTGAATGTGTATGAAATTCCTGAGGGAGAGAAAACAAGCAAGGGCAGGGCGATACAAAACCTGATTCAGTTGCCGCCAGATGATAAAGTGAGAGCTATTATTGATGTGAACGATTTGAAGAACGAAGCTTTTGTAAATAGCCATAATATTGTGCTGTGTACCAAGAAGGGGATCATTAAGAAAACCCAGTTGGAAGAATTTAGCAGGCCGCGTCAATCTGGTGTAAATGCCATTAGTGTAATAGAAGGAGATGAATTGCTGGAAGCAAAATTAACAGATGGCAATAGTGAAATATTAATGGCAGTAAAGAGCGGTCGTGCCATTCGTTTCCCTGAAGAAAAAGTGAGACCTACAGGACGTGGTGCCATTGGTGTAGCAGGCATAGAAGTGGATGATGATAAAGATGAAGTAGTTGGTATGATCTGTGTAAGTAAAGAAGAAGCGGCTAAAACTGTTTTGGTAGTAAGCGAGAAAGGATATGGCAAGCGCACTGCAATTGAAGAGTACCGTATCACCAATCGTGGAGGAAAAGGCGTTAAAACGATCAACGTTACAGAAAAAACAGGATCGCTTGTAGGTATTCTTGATGTGCATGAGAAAGAAGATTTGATGATTACCTGCAAAAGCGGGGTTACCATCAGGATGCCGGTAGCAGGTATTAGTGAGCAGGGCAGGGCTACGCAGGGCGTAAAACTGATTCGTGTAGATGAAGGCGATGAGATAGCTGCTATTACTAAATTGGATGAACTGGAAGCTGTAAACGCAAATGGAACTGTGGCAACTGATGCAGAAACGCTAAAAGATGAAGCCGGTACAACTGGTGAAACAGGTGCTTCATCTGGAAATGAAGAACAGGCTGCGGATGATAATGCGGATAGCCCTATTGCTGAATAGCAAGACAAAACGGAAATAAGCTTTGTAATTTTCTTTGTTCAAAAATTAATTGCAAAAAATTACAGGGCTGACTCAATACAAAAACAATAAAAACACAGTATGAAAAAGGTTCTTCTTACTACGTTGCTCGCCGTTGCCGGACTGGGTATGATGGCCCAGAAAGTTGATAAGGCAAAAGATTTGCTGGCAAAAAATAAACTGGCAGAGGCAAAAACAGAAATAGATGGCGTATTGGCCGATCCAAAAAACCAGAAGAATGCAGAAGCCTATTATCTGAAAGGCAAAATTTACAGTGCTATTACTGGTGACAATGCATTAAGTGCGCAGGTTCCTGACGCTGGTGCCCAGTCTTTCGAAGCTATTAAAAAGTATATTGACATGGATGAAAAACACCTGTCGATAACACTGGATAATTACAAGCCCATCACTGATATGTACCAGGGTTATTTCAAAAAAGGTGCTGCACAGTTTCAGGGTAATCAATATGCTGAATCCTTTACCACTTTTAAAAGTTGTTTAGAGCTAAGCGACTACATGAGTGCAAAAGGTTGGGCTAATATCAAGCTTGATACAACTGTTGTTTTGTACACAGGGATAGCTGCTGAAAAAGCTGGTAAAAAAGATGACGCTGCTATTTATTACGGAAGACTGGCAGATGCTAAAGTGAATGGCGACAACATGGGCGAAATCTATAAATGGCTGACTGATTATTACGCGAAAAAGAATGATAATACCAACGCTTTGAAATACCTGAACCTGGGTGCTGAACTTTATCCAAAAGATACTTTTTGGGCAGAGTACGAAATGCAAATGATAAGAGATAGCGGCGACAAAAAAGCATTGTTTGCACAGTATGAAAAAGTGTTGGCTAAAGAATCCTTCAGATTACACAACACTCTACAACTATTCTGTAGAACTTTACCAGACAGCATATGATACCAGCCTGGCTAAACGTCCACCAAATTCTGCTGAGTTGATTTCAAAAGTGGAAGCCAATATGAAAAAAGTAACTGAGTTAAAACCTGATTTCACCAGTGCTTACCTTGTATTGGGACAAATTGCATTTAACAAAGGTGTAGATATAACTGCTGAATCAAAAAAAATCAGACCTCAGGGCGGTGTTAAACTGAAACCCGAAGAGTTGAAAAAGAAAGATGATTTGCGCAATGAAGCAAACAAACATTTTGATGAAGCAATTCCTTATTTTGAAAAGATTGACGAACTGCTTGGTTCTAAAGGCAAGTTGAAAATGGATGATAAAAAATCTTTGAAAGATGCTTATGATTTGCTGATAACTATCTACGATCAAAAGGCCAACAAAGACAAAGTGAAAGTGTATGAAGACAAATTCAACAACGTAGAAAAGGTTCACTCATAATATTTGCATGTAAAGTTTTCTAATAAAAAGAGGCTGCAAACAATTGCAGCCTCTTTTGTTTTTACTGTTCTACAAGTATTTTATTTATTTACTGCAAGCTCACTTTTATGATACTGGTAAAAGAGGGCAGCGTATTAAATCCATTGGCCTTGGGCACTGCTGTTATTGGATTGCTTTCGGTAAGCGGCGTGCCAGCAAGGTTAAATTGAGTAATGCCAGCACCGGGAAATTGATTGATGGCTGTTCCATCATCAAACAAACCGATATTGGATGATACATCGCCTTTTTGCGTGGCATCCAAATCACTACCGGTAGTTGCGAAAAACCAATCATTTGAAAAACCATACATCGTTGCAACGGCAATTTTATCACCCGCAGATACAGATAGTAACTGTGAAACTTTTCCACCTGCAGCTCCATTAATTTTAGGAAGCAATACTGTATTGGTTGGGTCTTTTAGTACGTATACATATTTTACCCCGGAAATAGTTTTTAATGATGCTGCTAAAACATCGGCATTGCCCATTTGTGCCAAAGGCGTTAATCCCTGGCCTCTGTCTTTTTCACCAACTTTATAAAAAGGATTTGCGCTGCCATTGTATACAACCACCAATACAGGAGATAATGGTGTGAAAATTCCGGTAAGGCCTGTGATATAAGTATTCATAGCAGTTATATCGCCTGCTTCCGCAATATTGGTAAGCCCGTTTGCGCTGTTTGTGCCAGCCGTGTAAATAGGAGCAGGCAGCAAAGGATTTCCCCCAGCCACATAAGAGATTGCCCATACACCGGGGCTGAACGGCGTTGAATTAGCCGTATGTGCAGAATTGTTTAAGATCGTGAGTGTAAAGGTGGAATTTCCGTTATAGGCAAGCGATACCTTCATTATGTCCGATGCCGCCGCATAGGTATTGCCGTAATCATCTGTTCCACTTACTTCTTTAATTGTTTTTTGCGTAGCTTCTGCGGTTCCTGGATGAGTAACACCCGAGCCTGGCGCCTGGTTAACCCGGGTGCCATTGTCCCATAATTTTATTTGTGACGATACATCGCCGGTAATAGGTGTTCCGTCTGCGTTATATAATTTTATGCCGGGATTAGCAGGCGCAAAAAATAAATCGTTGCTCCATCCATACATGGTTGCGAATGTAACGCTCTGATTCTTTGCTGCAGAAAAAGTAAATGAAACAGATTGCCCCGGCATTATTACTGGTGGCGTGCCTGTTCCCTGAAATGTTCCTGACTCAACAATGGGTTTGCTGTCCAGTACGTTTTCAATAGTAATTGTATTCGGTTGCGGTGTGGGTGGGTTGTCATCTTTTTTGCAGGAGTTAAACAGGATAGCAGATGATGCTACTAACAATGTAAAGGCGTTTGCAATATTCTTTTTCATGTTTCAAATTTTAAGAAAGCAAAAAAACGAATCGGATATCGCAAACTGGTTGTAGAAGTATAACAAAAGTATCACGGTGCACTATACATGCTTTTATTTAGCAACTTTGTATGATGCTTTCAGGAATGATAAAATCATAATACTTATATCATATTATGAATAACAAAAAAGTATTAATACTAGAAGATGATAAAAATATAGTTGAGTTGATTGCTATTCACCTGCATGATTTGGGTTGTAAGGTAATTAGTGAAAGCGATGGGCAATTGGGTTTGACTTTAGCAAAACAAGAACAGTTTGATCTAATTATTCTTGATATTATGTTGCCTGGACTGAATGGAATGGAAGTATGCAGGAAAATAAGACAGGCAGACAGGCATACGCCTATAATAATGCTTACCGCAAAATCTGAAGAGATTGATAAAGTAATGGGATTAGAGATTGGTGCCGATGATTATTTAACCAAGCCTTTTAGCGTACGTGAATTCATTGCACGTGTAAAGGTTGTTTTTAGAAGAAAAGAAGACAATGGCATTTTGCAGAATGCTACAACTGTGAATTCCATCATCAGCTATGGCGGATTGGAAATTGATTTGGATAAAAGGAAAGTAATGCTGAATAATATAAGAATCGAATTATCCCCCCGGGAATTTGAGCTTTTAGCATTACTTGCTTCAAACCCCGGTAAAAGTTATAGCCGCAAACATTTATTGAACCTGGTTTGGGGATATGATTTTGAAGGATACGAGCATACGGTGAATAGTCATATCAATCGTTTGCGTGGAAAAATTGAAACCGATGATGCCAATCCAAAATTTATTTTAACCACCTGGGGCGTTGGCTACAGGTTTAATGAAGAGCTATAATGACGTTTATAAAAAATCTTAAAGGCAATCTTTTATTTTTGAAAATTACTGGTGTGTTTTCTGCACTGCTGATTGTATTAGGGATTGTATTTTTTTTGATTGCTTCTGCTTTTTCAAAATCATATTATACAACAGCTCACCAGGAATTGTATGGAGATATTGCCCAGCACCTTGCTTCTTTTACACAGCCGATCAAAAATGGTAAACCAGACACTGCCGTTACGCACGATATTATTCATTCTACTATGGTTGCAAACCCCAGCGTGGAAGTGTATTTGCTGGATACTTTGGGTAATATAACTGATTATGTGGTGCCAGACAGAACAGTGCAAATACGACGAGTAAACATTGCTAAGGTAAAGCAATGGCTTTCTGTAACCACTACGCAAAAGCCAATGGGTGACAATCCCAAGCAACCAGATGAACCCAGCATTTTTTCTGCAGCACCTGTATTTGAAAAAGGAAAACTAAGCGGGTATGTATACGCTGTATTGTCAAGCGAAAGACAAAAACAAATTCTTGGTACAATCAATAATCAATTGTTTTTCAAACTGAGCACTTCAATTTTTTTTACGGCCCTTTTAATAGCATTTGTTGTGGGTATTGTTACTTTTTTCCTGATGACCAACAGCATCAATAGTATTGCCAATGTGGTAAAAAGATTTAAAGAAGGTGATTATTCTGCACGCATTGAAGGAAACGCCAAAGGAAACATGGCTGTACTTACTTCTACGTTTAATGAAATGGCTGATGTGATAGTAGATAATTTTGATAAAATAACTGCTACAGATAAATTCAGACAGGAATTGATTGCCAACATTTCTCATGATTTGCGCACACCGCTTTCAATTATGCAAGGATATGTGGAGACGCTGATGATGAAAAAGAATAGTGTTTCTGAAGCGGATAAGGAAAGATACCTCTCTGTTGTGCATGAAAGCAGTAAAAAACTTTCACTATTGGTTGAACAGCTTTTTCAATATGCAAAACTGGAAGCGAACCTTGTGACGCCAGAAAAAGAACCTTTTTTTATAGGAGAATTGGCAGCAGATATATTAATGGCTTACCAATTAAAAGCAAACCAAAAATTAATTCGGCTTAATTTGGATGCTCAGCCAAATCTTCCACAAGTATTTGCAGATATTGCGCTAACAGAAAGAGTGTTTCAAAACCTGTTGGATAATGCTTTTAAATTTACGCCAGATGGCGGCAGCATTACCGTTCAACTATTGCAAACAAGTACTGCAATAAAAGTGCAGGTGGCAGATACCGGAATAGGTATTGCGCCAGAAGAGCAGATGTATATTTTTGAACGATACAAGCAATTAAGCAAAGAAGAATCTACCAAAAAAGGCATGGGTATAGGGCTTGCTATTGTAAAGAAAATATTGGAACTGCATCAAACAACTATTGAAGTTATTAGCGAGCCGGGTAAAGGGACAGCTTTTCGATTTGAATTGCCTGTTATTGGAAAATTGTCGATGTAAAAGAATGGAAGTTTGCGTACTTAAAAAGCATGCAACACGCAATGCAAAAGCTGCCCAATGCTGTAAAAGTTGAACTGAGCGTAGCAAGGATGCTAAATAGCATACAAATGCTGGTTACATAAAAATAGTACACTTTTTAATTACCAACTTTCTTCAATATCCATTCACCCACTTTCAGGCCTTGCTCACGGCCATTATCAATTGCATCCATAAAATGAATGCCTCCATAAAAACGTGAAATGCCTGCTTCTGTAGCAGCCTGCTGAAATGAGGTAAAGCTTCTGGGTTTTAGGCCATACGAGGTTTCTACCGTATCTGTATATGCGAAATTATCTCCAATATATTTTGTAAGAATCACAGCGGAAGTTGCAGAAATGCAGGAATGACCGCTTAGGTATTCCGGGAAAGGCGGTGTTTGCAATAACGGCTTCCAGTTTACATCAATCAGGTTTCGGATAGCTGTTTCGGGCCTGATGCGGTTGCTGCGGTATTTTTCATCCCAGCAGGCAATAAAACTATCCATTAAACCTATTGCTACCAGTGTATTTATTTGCATTGTTTGCGCAAAGCCTTTGTTTGTTTTAGCACAAGCAATGCCTGCTATGCCAAGCCAATGCGCACCGGGAGAAATCTTTTTTAAACCCACAGACATATGGCCTTCATCCTGTACAGCAAAAGGATTGCAATCCCAAAAACCGGCTATAATACGATGCTCTGCAGGCGAGGATGTGTCTTCATGATAGTTGTTTATAAGATAGTGCTGGTAGAAATCAGATTTTTTATCTTTTGAATACGGAATGGGTGCTACGGGCTTAAACTGCGAAGACGAATCCAGCGTAAAAGTTCTTACAGTTTTAAAATAAGGTTCTACTGCTGCGATATAGGCTGGGGGAGTAGGATACCAATTGCCTTCTTTATCTAATGGCGTATACCTCGGCAGATTGCTGATTTTATTATAACCATCTGCTTTTGCATAAGCCAGTATTTGTTTGCTAACTGCCTGCGCATATTTTGTAGAAGCAGTAATTACTTCATCCGGATAGCCTATTCGCCTGCATGAATCAAGCAATTCATTTTCAAATTTGTTTAATAGTTTACCAGAGGGCTGCATTTTTTTTGCAGTCTCGAACATTGCCAGTACGGCAGCAAGAGAATAAGCCGCACCTGCTGCAGAATCCGGTCTGTTTATCTTGGGGAATCCGTTTAATACGCCGTACATACTTTTGACAGAACTCTCATTTTGCGCAGTAATTTCATAACCAGCCAGGCATGCATAAGAAAAGAAGCGGGCAGCCAGCGGTGGGTTGGTTACATCATGTATCATCAATTCCGTCATTTGCGTAATTACATGACTGATATCTTTATTAGTTAATGCCGGCAGATTTTCTACTGGTTGTTTGCACCTGCATAAAAAAAGTAAACACATTCCAAGTGCAGCACATAAACGTTTGGTCATTGTTATTTTAATTGGTATGCTTTAATTTCTTTTTGATTAATTCCTATAAATAATTCTTTGCCGGTGTTTACTACGCTTCTTACGTCTCCCCATATATTCAAACCAGATTTTTTTTGTGAAACATAAGTGAAGCCGCCTTTGCCATCTCCTTTAAGCAATACGCCATAGTTGGCATCAAATTTTCCAAAGCGTAATCTTGCATGATTAATATTGCCACACAACAATAAATCGCGGTTACCGTCTTTATCAAAATCCAATGGCGTAATAGTAAATACAGGAGAATATTGTACTTGTAATGGCAATGGCTTCTGGTGAAATTTGCCATCTGTTCCTGTTTCAAAAAACGCTGTAGTTAATTCTGTTGCCTGCAAATGTTTTACATCTTTCAACTCCTGTTCTGTGAAAACATCTTTTAAAGTTGCATCTGCATAACTTTTATAATCGGTAAACCTGGTGCGCATAATGCTTATCTGATCAAGCAATTCATCCCTGGTAACATAAGGATAAGATTTACCTTGGATATAAAAACACAACATTGGATCAATGGATCCATTGTCATCAAAGTCTTTATAATACATTTCTGCCGGTTCTTTATCGCTTGCCCTGCATTGTCCGTTTAAGCCAAAATTTCCTATTACCAGGTCTGGCTTTCCATCGCCGTTAAAATCATCTACCAGTAGTTTATTCCACCAGCCGCTGTATTCTTTATCAAAATAGCTGCTGGTTTTGTTTTCCAGTTTGCCATTTGTATTAATGAAAGCTGACAAAGGCATCCATTCGCCTACCACTATAAGATCTTTTTTATTATCTCCGTTCAAGTCTATCCAGGCAGCATCCGTTATCATGCCTGCCTTTTGCAAACTTGGTGCAATGCTAGCGGTTTGATCTGTAAAATGCCCTTTGCCATCATTTATTAGTAAATAGCTTTGTGGTGCTTCAGGATATCTTGCCGGTATAACCCTTCCACCAACAAACAAATCTGTAAAACCATCTCCATTGATATCTGCTGCCCTTGCACAGCTCTTGCTTACGTGCATTACGGGAAGTGCATCTTTTGCTTTGGTGAAATTTCCTTTGCCGTCGTTGAAGTATAAGCGATCCTGCAATAAAGAATCATCTGGTGTAAAATTGTTGTAACCACCACTTACCACATATAGATCAGGAAAACCATCTCCATTGAAGTCAGTAAATATTGCGTCTGCATCTTCGCTGTTTTTGTCTGCATCAAAAGCAGCAATTGCTTTTTGCTGGTATTGACCACTCTTTTGCTGAATAAACAAAGCACCTGCTTGCCCGCTACCACCACCTACATAAATATCTTCCAGTTTGTCGCCATTAACATCTGCGTGTGCCATGCAGGGGCCTGAGAAGGAGAGTGGGTTTATCAATAAAGTTTGTCGCTTAAAATCATTAATAGCATTGGTGGAAGGTTTATAACCAAGCGGAGATTTTACTTCGGTAAATACAGGCGTTACGTTTTCATAAGACGATGAGGCGGATACGGCATCTTTTTCTTTTAAAGTAATTTGCTGATCTGCTTTAACCTTTGTGAGCAGTTGCTGTTTACCGCTTTGCCATAATATGAAAAGGCTGTCTATGGTCTGATCTCTTCCGGTACCGAAATGTACAATAGGTGATACACTTGATTCAAATCCACGGGTAGGCATTTGCTGGATGTACTGCAGCTTCCCTTTATTGTGCAAGGTGATTTTAGCACCGATACCATTTGTGTTTAAAGCAGCACCTTCCAGTTTTAATTGCAAATAATGGTTGTGCAGTTTTTTATCGCTTTCGTTTTCATAAATAAAAGCAGGCAGGTTCAGGTTGTTTACTACCAGGTCAAGGTCTCCGTCATTGTCGAGGTCTGCATAAGCGGCGCCATTGCTGTTTGAAGCACTGTCGAAGCCCCATTGCATGCGCATATTGTTGAACGTTAGATCTCCGTTGTTTTTGAACATATAATTCTTCACCTGGCTGGAAGGAATATGCTGTACCAGTTCAAACAAATCTTTTCTCATCACCTGGCGGTCTTTTAGGAAATCGCCCATGTATTTCAGGAAGTCCATGTTGGTATAGTCTCGTAGATAACCGTTGGTGATATATAAATCTTTCCATCCATCGTTATCATAATCTGCAAACAATGGCGCCCAGCTCCAGTCAGTGTTTGAAATACCGGCTAACTGACCGATTTCACTAAATGTGCCATTGCCATTGTTTAACTGAAGCATGTTGCGCATATAAGGATAGTAAAACCCTGAACGAAAACTGAGATCAAATTTTTCATAGTTATCAGGTGCAAAAAGCAGTTTTTGCCTTTTATTATCTTCAGGCAGCATGTCCAACGTCATTATATCTGGCAGCGCATCATTGTTGATATCAGCTACATCATTGCCCATAGAAAAATTGGAGGTATGTCCCAATGATTGTTGAATCTTATCTGTAAAAGTGCCATTCTTATTATTGATATAGAGATAGTCGGGCACGCCATAATCGTTGGATACATAAACATCTGGCCACCCATCTCCGTTAAGATCTGCTATGCCAGCGCCAAGTCCGTAGGTTAATGATGAACTGCTAAAACCAGCTTTAATCGTAATATCTGTAAAATGTCCGCCATCATTTTTAAATAACCTTACACCATTCATCGGGTTTTCCTGTTTCAATATAGAAGCAGTGGTTGTCGCATCCAGGATAGGCAATAGTTTTGGCGAATGGTTTAACAGGAACATGTCTAAATCGCCATCACGATCATAATCAAAGAATACAGCCTGGGTACTGTATGCAGAATCGGCCAATCCATATTTTTCAGCCTGCTCGCTAAAGCGAGGAATTCCTTTTTCATCGTTACCATCATTGATAAAAAGTTCATTCACTCTTTTAAAACCCTGCAATTTTCCGGAGTGACAAACATAAATATCTTCTTTGCCATCACCGTTAATGTCAACCATTGTTACACCAGTCTTCCAGGGGCCAGGTCTTCCGGCAACGCCAGCAACATTAGTTATATCGTCAAAGGCCATTTTACCTTTGTTGAGATACAGGCGATTGCTTACCATATTGCCAGTGAAATAAATATCCTGCAAGCCATCTCCGTTTACATCTGCTATAGCCACACC
Organism: Chitinophagaceae bacterium; assembly: GCA_047602295.1. Taxonomy (GTDB): domain Bacteria; phylum Bacteroidota; class Bacteroidia; order Chitinophagales; family Chitinophagaceae; genus JACMLD01. The sequence goes on from JASGHP010000001.1 coordinate 3,500,536, forward strand.
TCCGCCGTTATAAATGTATTCGTACATCATTACATTGGCGTTTAAGTCTTCAACCAGCGTATTATTGAAATCAACTTTTGTTTGTTCGGGTGACAACAAATTAAAAAGCTGATCTTTTGGAGCTGTAGGAGCTGCATCAGTTGTTTTATCTGTGTTGTTTTTGCACGAAGCGGCAACTAATAATAACAACACAAGAAATTTCCCGTACACTGAATGTTTGCTGAGATAATGCAAGTTGTAAAAATTAAATGTTAGCGTTTATAATGCCTTATGAAATTATTGATTTCTGGCTGACGATTACAATTGATAAAAAGATCAGGCAGCTATTTTTTGATATCTGGCACGGCTCAATTATATCATTTTATGCGAATAAGAAATAGTTATAAAGCAGCAGCAATTGATTGCCAGTAAGAGATCATAAAGTTAATAAAAAAACAATGCCGGTAAATGAATTACCGGCACAGTTTATTGTTAATAAAACCAACTGCTAGAAATATTTAGTACCCAGGATTCTGGATCAGTTTATTGTTCTTGTTCATTTCATCCAGTTTGATTGGAGGGAAATAAACTTTGTCATCCCATTTACGATTTTCAACACCAGACTCAATATTTTGAACAGTGTAAGTATAATTGTATTTGGTTTTGTCGTATCTGTAGATTGCAGAGCTTTGACCTGGTTTAAATGCTCCTGTAACAATCATTATCCTTACTGGCTGACCAAGCGTAGATGGTGCAATCATCCAGCGGCGGCAATCATAGAAACGTTGTTCTTCACAAACCATTTCTATGTTACGCTCATTTTGATAACGTGTTATCAAGGCAGCACCTGATTCAGTAATTGCTGGCATACCTGCACGATACCTGATTTTATTCAACCAAAGTTTTGCATTGGTTTCATCACCCAGCATTAATAATGCTTCGATATAGTTAAATACAACTTCTGTATACCTTATTTGGATAGAAGGAATCTCCTGCTTTTGGTTCATGTCTACAATAGCAGGGTTATCGTTGCTGAATTTACGAATAGAATAGCCGGTACGTGTACCATTCCAGTTTTCTATATTACTATTCCTTGTGTCCAATCCAAAATAAGTAGTTGGAGATGCTGATGAACCAACCTGGTATGTACCAAATTGAACTTCACCATATGGATCAATTGCTGCGCCATCTGCTGTACGGGGTTTCCATGGAGAACCATCATAAAAGATGCTGGCGTAAAAGCGTGGATCCCTGTTTTCATAAGGAGCTGCTGCTTGAGTTGCATTGCTCCAGCTAAACTTGCTTCCGTCCATCATTTCATAGCTGTCTACAAGGTTTTGTGTTGGCTCTGTAGAAGTCCAGCCATGATATCCATTCATACTCTGGTTTCTTACATACCATGCACCCCAGTCATCAGTAGAAGCGTTGATATAGTATTTCGCCAGGATAGTTTCTTTTTCACCACCATTCCTTGAAAGATAAACATTGGTGTAAGAAGCTATGGCAGCGTCTTTGCTTTGTGGAGCGGTTAGATCCAGCTGATAACCATATTTGTTTAAATTGATAACAGCAAGGGCCGCATCACGGGCAGCAGTCCAACGTGCTGTGCGATCTCCTGAAGTGTATCCTAAGTATTCAGGATGTGCATATCCATTTAACAAAGTTGACCTTGATTTTGCAGTCGGCATATCATGCAAATCACTTGCAGCATATAACAATACCCTTGCCTTTAAAGCCATTGCAGCATCTGCAGTAGCACGGCCTTGCAACAATGCTTTGCCTGATGCTGTCCAGTTGGAAAGAAGCAATTTTGCAGAGTCAAGATCGCTCACTATAGATTTCACACATTCGTCGTATGTATTACGTGCGATGGTAAAATCTGGTGTAGACAAATCGTAAGTTGTTTTGATAAGTGGAACGCTGCCATAATAGCGCAGCAATTGGTTATAACAATGCGCACGGAGGAAATAACATTCACCTTTCAAACGATCAACCATTAATTTATCGAAAGGAGATGTAGCCAGATTTTGCAAAGCAACATTTGTTGCTCTTATTTTCAGGTACATTTCACCCCACTCATAAGTATTGTTTACCCAGCCAGTACTGCCCGGGCTAATGTTTGACTCCATAATATCTGCTCTTCCAAAATTGTACAAGCAGTTATCGCTGATGCAATCCATGCTTTCCTGGTTAAGGATACCATCATGATAAACATTGTAAATATTGGTAACAAAAGCTTCAGACAATGAAGCATCTGCCCAGGTAGGGCCTGCAGGAGCTTTATCAAGCGGCTGCGTATTCAGAAAGTCTTTGTTGCAGGAAGCAAGCATTACTCCTGAGCCGACTAAAAGAAAGAATGTCTTTATAATATTTTTCATTGTTGTAAAATTTAGAAGGTTACGGTCAAACCAGTGTTAATGATTTTAGATTGTGGATAATACTGGCCACTGCTGCTGGTAGATTCTGGGTCGAAGATGCCTTTTGTTTTTGCCCATGTTAGCATGTTCAAACCGTTTACGTAAAATCTAAGACGGCTGATACCAGCTTTTTTACCCCAGTTTGCAGGCAGTGTGTAACCTAATTCAAAATTTTTCAGGCGGATATAATTTGTGCTCATCATGTAGTACGTGTTGCGGTTAGAAAAATATTGGTTATTTCTATCCACTGTACGAGGATCTACACTGCTTGGGTTGTCTAATGTCCAACGATGATCGTAAGTATATTGGAGATAGTTACCGATTGTGCCTGATTCTGTTTGAATAAATATCTCAGCACCTGTAGCTGCCTGGAACAAAATGCTTAAATCGAAATCTTTGTAAGAAGCACCTAATGTTATACCACCCTGGAATGTAGGGATACGACTTTTATTGCTTCTAACCCTGTCATTCGCATCAATTTTCTTATCTCCGTTTACATCTTTAAACTTCATGCTTCCAGGGAAAAGTTTTCCAGCACCACCTACACCTGAATAGTCGAGTGTGTTAGCGTCAACATCTTTTTGTGTCGCAAATACGCCATCGTATTGGTAAAGCAACATGTCGTCTGGTGCGCCAACATCAGTAGGCAATACGTGTCCGGTAGATTGTTGATAAGAAGGTCTTCCCGGAGTTTCATCCCAGAATATGATTTTGTTTTTAGCATAACCACCGTTTACACCTACGTTAAATCTCACTTTGCCAATGTTAGTAGTATAGCCTACTTTAAACTCATATCCTTTGTTATCTACTTTACCGATATTTTCAGCCGGAGGAACAACGCCTGTGCTCTGTGGTATAGAAGCGTTTCTTAACCACAGGATCTTAGAACGGTGATTCCAGAACAGGTCAGCTTCAAAACTTAATTTATTATCCAATGCTGTACCTTCTATACCAAGGTCATAGTTGTTTGCAACTTCCCATGTTACATTAGGGTTTGGCAACACAGTCTCATACAATGTAGACTGAACTTGATTGTTTAGTACATAAGTTCCGTAGGTGTAAGAAGAAACATAATCGTATGGGTGAGAAACGTTGTTGTAAGTAAGGTTGTCATTACCCAATTGTCCCCATGAACCACGGATTTTTAAAGAATTGATGAAGTTTACATTCTTTTTAAAGAAATCTTCTTCAGAAATTCTCCATCCTGCAGTTATACCTGGGAAAAAGCCCCAACGGTGATTAGCAGGGAAGTTAGTAGAAGCATCTTCACGCCAGAGGAACTCAGCGATGTATTTTTCTTTGTAGTTGTAACCAACACGACCAAAATAGTTCAAGCGAGCGCCTTCATAAGGAAGGTAGTTGTCATTATTAGCACGTTGGTCAGTTTGTCCACCTGCATATAACTGGTCAATTGCTGAAGAAGCAAAATATTGACGGAAAGCGTTGAAGCCTGCGCCATGAAATTGTTCTTTAGTAACACCTGCAAGAACAGTAAGAGAATGGTCACCAAAACTATGATCATAAGACAGGATACCTTCCAGCATGGTGTTTACCTGGTCGTATGAAGTCTGTGTTAATGTAGGTTGCACAGCAGGGCCTTTCTGCACTTTGGTCATGATGGGTTGATTGTTTGCATCAAAACCGCTCCAGTTATAGATATACCATGGTGTAACCCAGTATTTTTCTTCTCTTATGTATTTATCAAATGAGCCATTCAATGTAAGTTTCAATCCTTTTATCCATGGATTGGTGATTTCCACTTTGCCATTTGACTGGAAATAATAACGCTGATCGCGATCGTAACCTGTTTGGTTGGTAGTAATTACCACAGGCTGTTCACCGTTCTCAATATCAGGAGCTGGCAAACCATTAGGCCAGATTGCATTTTTGTACGGATATCCACGCATCAACATACGGAAGATGGCACCAGCACTTTTAGTTGGGAAATTGCGATTTTCCTGCCTTGCAGTAACGCCTATAGAAGTGCTGATATATTTATTAATTTTTGCATCAAGGTTAATGCGCATGTCGTATTGCTTGTAACCCGTTGCAGAATGTTTGTATTGACCTTCCTGGTTTTCATAACCCAAAGAAGCCAGGTATTTTACACTTTCTGTACCACCGGCAACTTGTAGATTCTGCCTGCTTTGGTTAGACCATGGTCTCAAAACGGCATCAAACCAATTAGTGTTTGGATGGCCCCAGGGATCAGAACCGTCTTTGTATTTAGCAATATCTGCCTGAAGAAAAGGTGCAGTTGAAGTACCAGCGCCGTATGCAGATCCGCCATAGCTACCAGCAGGATAAGTAAACTTACCAGTAGGTGTTTTATATGCCGCAGCAGCTGCAGACCATAAATCCGGAGTGAGTTTATATAGCTCAATTTCATTAGCCATAGTTATATACTCATTAGCATCCAGCATTTTGGGTAAAATGGTAGGAGCAGCCCATCCTTTATTGTAGCTGTATGAAATTTCTGGTTTACCTGTTTTGCCATGTTTGGTAGTAATCAGGATTACACCATTTGCAGCCCTTGCACCATAGATAGCGGCAGATGCATCTTTCAATACAGACATGCTTTCTATATCTGCCGGGTTTAAACGATCCAAACCACCGGTACGGTTAGGGATACCATCAATAACTATCAAAGCAGAGCTATTACCGAGTGAGTTTACACCGCGAACAAGAATGGTTGAACCATCATAACCCGGTTCACCGCTTCCGTTCATGGCAACAACACCTGGCAAACGGCCTGCAATAGAGTTAGAAAGGTTTACTGCCGGAGATTTTACCAGGTCAGCACCTTTTACCATTGCAACAGCACCAGTAACTGTCACTTTTTTCTGTGTACCATAACCTACCACTACCACATCACTCAACGTGCCGGTGGCAAGTGCCAGGTTAACATTAAGGCTGGTTTGTTTGCCAACCACCAATTCCTGTGGGGCAAATCCCAGGTAACTAATTACCAGCACTGATTTTTCACTCGGTACATCAATACCAAATGCGCCATTTGCATCGGTTGATACACCGGTTTTTGATCCTTTTACTGTTACACTGGCGTTGGCAGCCGGTACACCTTTGTCGTCTTTCACAAGACCCGTCACATGGATTTTGTTTTGTGCCTGAGCTGCAAGACCACAGATTACCAAAACAAACAGTAAAACTTTTTTGAGAAAATGGGAGGAAGAGAACAAAAGGTAGAAGTGCCTACCTGAATGAGGCGTAAGCATACGCTTTTCCATAATGGCAGTTTTTGGTTTAAAAAGCAATTGTTATAAAGAATAAAGTAATGTAATCGTTTACATAAAACTCGTGTTCAAATGACACTTATTCTATTTTCAAAATATTTGGTCACGTTTTACTTCTGAAAACCATAGAAGAAAAGTGACCACAACCATTTCAAAATCCGATATCACTCACCTTAACTCACCGCATGTTACCATGCAATATTTACATCGTTTGGATTGTAAATCTAAAGCAATTTAACATTTTATTATTAAAACAATGAAAATTTGATTAAATATTTTTTAATAGTTTCTTAATCTCGTTGCTTTATTTATTCTGTATTGCTCATAAAGTAAGAAAAATAGCGAACCATATTTGTAAATTTATTAATTCAAAAGAAGTGAAAAAAAAGTTTGAACATCGCTTCAATTTTTGGGCAAGGCCTAAAACCGTTTCTGGTAAAGGCTTGCAACCATTTATTAGATTGTCAACTACATCGTTTTAGTAAGACCAATGAGTTAAAAATGTTTTTTGACGTCATTTTTTCCTGAGTAGCATCCAATCTTGGTTTGTAAATCCTTCTTTGCAATGCTAATTTTACGCATGCAATCAACTACAAAACCTATTAGAACCGCTATCTGCTCATTCGGAATGAGCGGATGGGTTTTTCACGCCCCTTTTATCGCAGTAAATCCTCATTTTGAATTGTATGCTGTTTGGGAGAGAACAAAGAACCTGGCAGCAGAACGTTATCCCGGCATTAAAACCGTCAGATCGCTGGAAGCCTTGCTGGAGGACGATTCTATTGAATTAATTGTGGTAAATACTCCTAATGCTACACACTACGATTACACAAAAAAAGTGCTGGAAGCCGGCAAGCATGTAATTGTAGAAAAACCATTTACTGTAACTGTTGCAGAAGGAGAGGAATTGATTGCGTTGGCAAAAAAGAAAAATCTCCTGATATCTGTATATCAAAATCGTCGCTTTGATAGTGATTTCCGCACTGTTAGAAAAGTGGTGGAAGAGAAGCTGCTTGGACAAATAGTGGAAGCTGAGATTCATTATGATCGATTTAAAGAAGATATCGGTCCAAAAGTTCATAAAGAAACACCAGGGCCGGGCACGGGCCTTTTGTATGATTTAGGCTCTCACCTGATTGATCAGGCATTGCAGCTTTTTGGAATGCCGCAAGCCGTTTTTGCTGACATTGCTATAATGCGCAAAGTGTCAAAGGTGGACGATTACATGGAACTCTTATTATATTATGAAGGTTTGAGGGTGCGCATCAAATCCAGCTATGTAGTACGTGAAGCATTGCCTTCATATGCTTTTCATGGCACCAAGGGAAGTTTTATTAAAGCACGTACAGATGTGCAGGAAGTAATGTTGCAGGCGTCTAAAATTCCCGGAGGGCCAGAATGGGGCGTTGAGCCGGATAGTGAGAAAGGTCTTTTGCATACCGAAAAAGATGGAAAAGTAATTCGTGAACACATTCCTTCACTGAAAGGCAACTATGGCGATTACTATGATGATATTTACAGATCGATCCGTGAAGGTGCTCCATTAACTGTTACCGCAGATCAGGGGCTTGATATTATTCGTGTAATTGAAGCGGCTTACGAAAGCAGCCAACAAAAAAAAGTAATCCCGGTAAAATCATAAAGCATGCAGTCAGTAGGTAAAGCCCTGGTTGGATGTTTTATAGCTTTTCTCCATATTCAAACAACACTATTTGCCCAGCAGGAAGCCAGGACGATACCCTGTGCTTTTTCGCCAGATGGCATTATTGGTTTCCTGGAGTTTAAGCCAGCAGATTACGGCACACAAAGGCATCCATTAATAATATTTCTGCATGGTACTGGCGAAAGAGGGAATGGCAGTGCCGGCGAGGTGCGGGCAGTTGCTGCTAATGGCATACCGCACTATTGTGCAACTGGTGCGCAAATGCGTTTTAGTTACAAGGGAAAAGCTTCATCCTTTGTAGTTTTATCTCCGCAATTAAGCAGGCAGTTTGGCAATTGGCCGCCATTTTATGTTGAGCAAATGATTAAGTATGCTAAGGGAAATTTATTAATAGATACCAATCGCATTTATGTAACAGGCTTAAGCCTTGGTGGTGGAGGCGTATGGGCTGCTATTACAAGTTCTACCGCTTTAACCAATAGTATTGCAGCCGCAGCTCCTGTTTGCGGCACACAGGATATGGTTGATACCAACTTTTGCAATATTATTGGAAGAGCACATCTGCCTATATGGGCTTTTCACGCAATGGATGACAATGTGGTGCCTGTTGCACTTACGCAGCATGGCGAAGTACTTGCATCTATTTGCAAACTTAAACCAGCCGCAAAATTTACCTATTATAAAACCGGTGGTCATGGAGGCGCATGGTTGAATGCATACAATACGGGACATATCACCAGTAAATTGGCCAATGGAACTTTGTACACTGCAAAGCCTAATTTATACGAATGGTTTTTGAGCAATAGCAAAGCCAATCAAAATACTATACCTATTGCTGTAGCTTCAAAGAGCAATGAATAGTTTGTTTTTGATGGAATAAAAAGAAAACGTTTCCGGCAACGATTGCATAAAAAATAAAATGAACAGTGCAATGAAATATTATGGTTTTTGCTGAAAACAACGGATATTTATTTTTTGAAACAGCTTCATGATACGATTGCATTGCGTAACCAATTTCCCCGCCGGATTTTGTACTGCGTATAAACGGCAATGAGCCTGCTGACCTACAAAAAATACAGCATCCTTGATCGTTGCAGATCTATATTATGAACCTGCTGCTGAAACAATTATTATAAAGTAATGATATTATCAAATCAAATATTGCCAGCAATAAGTGCGCAAAGTAAAACTGAAACGCCTGCTGAAAACGTATTGGCATTTCCTGAAAAGATATTACAGTTTGGAACGGGTGTGTTATTACGTGGGCTTCCCGATTATTTTGTTGATAAAGCCAATAAACAAGGAATTTTCAAAGGAAGAATTGTGGTGGTAAAATCTACCAGCCAGGGCGGTGCAGATGCATTTGCAACACAAGACAACCTGTTTACCCAATGTGTACGTGGCATTGAAAATGGAAAAAGTGTTGATGAAGCAATCGTAAACGCTTCTATCAGCAGGGTATTGGCGGCGTCTGGCCAATGGAATGAGATACTAGCTTGTGCAGAAAACCCGGATTTGCAAATTGTAATTTCAAATACAACCGAAGTTGGCATCACGCTATTAGATAATGATGATGTGAATGCAAATCCCCCCGTTTCTTTTCCTGGTAAATTGCTTGCTTTCTTATTGCAACGTTATAAAAAATTCAATGGAAGTAAAGAAAGCGGGTTGGTAATTATACCCACCGAATTGATTACTGAGAATGGCCTCAAACTAAAAAATATTGTATTAGAGCTTGCCCGTCAAAATAAACTTGAACAGGCTTTTATTGATTGGGTAAATACAGCCAATGATTTTTGCAATTCTTTAGTAGATCGGATTGTACCAGGCAAACTGCCTCCTGCTGATCAGGTTGCAATGGAAGCAAAACTTGGGTATAAAGATGAGTTGATGATTATGTCTGAAGTGTATCGTCTCTGGGCTATTGAAACTTCGTCTGTCCGTAGCCGGGAGATATTGTCTTTCAGCGAAGCAGATGCAGGCGTTATCATCGCATCCGATATAGATAAGTTCAGGGAATTGAAACTGCGCCTGTTGAACGGTTCTCATACATTTACCTGTGCATTAGCGGTAAACATGGGCTTTAACACGGTTAAACAAGCTATGGCAGACAAAACTTTTTTTAGTTTTATCAGCCAATTGATGCACGAAGAAATAGTGCCCGCCATTGTTGATAACAAAATAAACGCTGCAGATGCTAACAGCTTTGCATTGCAGGTGCAGGACAGGTATAAAAACCCGTTTATAGAGCACCAGTGGCTTAGCATTTCACTGCAATACACATCAAAAATGAAAATGAGGAATGTGCCGTTGTTGCAACAGTATTATGCAAAACGTGCTACGGTTCCAACACACATGGCTTTTGGGTTTGCTGCCTATCTTTTATTTATGCGGTCGGAAAAAGCAGGCAATGCTTTTGAAGGCAATGCGGGCGGAAAGAAATACACCATTAATGACGATAAAGCTGCAAACCTGCACGATTTGTGGCTTAGTGGCAATACCGATAACTTTGTAAGCAAAGTGCTGGCAGATATGGCACTTTGGGGAGTTGATCTTAACACCTTGCCTGGTTTTGGTGAAGCTGTAAGCAGCGCTATCAATAGCATCCAGCAATTGGGAATTATTAAAGCGTTAGAAAAAGTACAGGCAGGGCACGAAATTTAAAGTATTCGATTATTATGAAGAGAATTGTTCTAAAAGTTCATCCAAAAGATAATGTACTGGTAGCCTTGCAAAATCTTAGCAAAGGCCAAACAGTAAACTACGAAGGAGAGGAGTTCATTCTACAGGAAAACATTGGAGCCAAGCATAAGTTTTTTGAGCACGATATGCAAAAAGGCGATGAAATAATTATGTACGGTGTGCTGGTTGGAAAAGCACAACATGCTATTCCACGCGGCGGGCTAATGACTACCGATAATACCAAACATGCGTCTGACCCATTTGCGTACAAACCTTTTCATTTTAGCTGGCATGCACCTGATGTAAGCAAGTTTAAAGACCGCACTTTTAATGGCTATGTAAGAAAAGATGGTCGTGTGGGCACTGCTAATTACTGGCTTTTTATTCCCACTGTTTTTTGTGAAAACCGCAACCTGGATGTTATTCGCGAAGCGATGCACAACGAATTAGGATATGCCGTTACACAGAAATACAAATCATACACGCATCATTTAGCGGAAGCTTATAAAAACGGAGAAGACATTAGTAAAGTTGATCTTTCAGCAGCTGTAGCTAATGCTAAATCAAATCGCTTGTTTAAAAACGTTGATGGTATAAAATTTCTAAATCACCAGGGTGGTTGCGGTGGTACAAGGCAAGATGCCGGTGTATTGGGTAAATTATTAGCAGCTTATGCAGATCATCCCAATGTGGCAGGCGTAACTATATTAAGCCTCGGTTGCCAGAATCTGCAAACACAAACTTTGCTGGACGATATCAAACAACGCAATCCTTCTTTTGATAAGCCCTTGTATGTTTTTGAACAACAGCAATCGCAAAGTGAAGAGCAATTGGTAGCAGAAGCAATCCGTAAAACATTTGAAGGGTTAGTAGAAATAAATAAAATTGAAAGAAGCCCTGCACCATTGGATAAATTAGTGATTGGCGTAAAATGTGGCGGAAGCGATGGCTTTAGCGGCATCAGTGCTAATCCTGCGGTTGGCTATACTTCTGATTTAGTGGTAGCATTGGGCGGCAAAATATTATTAGCAGAATTTCCTGAACTCTGCGGTGCAGAACAGCAATTAATAGATAGAACAAGAGATGAGGCTGCTGCTAAGAAGTTTATTCACTTAATGACGGCTTATAATAATGAAGCACATAAAGTGGGCTCCGGCTTTCACATGAATCCATCACCTGGTAACATAAAAGACGGCCTCATTACGGATGCTATTAAAAGCACCGGTGCTGCAAAAAAAGGTGGTACATCACCGGTAGAAGATGTATTGGATTATACAGAACCTGCTGTTAAAAGCGGTCTCAACCTTGTGTGCACACCGGGCAACGATGTGGAAGCAACAACAGGCAAAGCAGCAAGTGGAGCAACGCTAATCCTTTTCACAACAGGATTGGGTACGCCAACTGGTAATCCCGTTTGTCCAACTATTAAAGTGGCAACCAATAATGCGCTTACAAAAAGAATGGGCGATATTATTGATATTAATACAGGTGCAATTATTGAGGGAGAAAAAACCATTGAAGAAATGGGAGAGGAGATACTGGAATATTGCATTAAAGCAGCCAGCGGTGAAATAATCCCTAAGGCTGTATTATTAAACCAGGATGATTTTATTCCGTGGAAACGTGGCGTAAGCTTGTAGCGGAGGGAGTCGTGAGTGACAAACGGAGCTTTAACCCCACTAGCCACTTACTACTCGCCACTCACCACTCACAATAACGATTTCGAACCTCAATAAAGCACTAATATGAAAAGCTTTTTAGACGACAACTTTTTATTGCAGAGCAAAACTGCCATTGAACTGTATCATTCCTATGCCAAAGACATGCCCATCATTGATTACCACTGTCACCTGCCACCGCAACAGATTGCAGAAGACAAACAGTTTGGCAATCTTACCCAGGCATGGTTATACGGAGATCATTATAAATGGAGGGCCATGCGCACCAACGGCGTGGCAGAAGGATATTGTACCGGCAATAAAAGCGATTATGAGAAGTTTGAAAAATGGGCTGCAACTGTTCCTTATACTTTGCGTAACCCGCTTTATCACTGGACACACCTGGAACTGAAACGTTACTTCGATGTAAATGATATATTAAATCCCAATTCTGCAAAAGCTATATACGATAAAGCTTCTGCATTGCTGGATACAAAAGAATACAGCGTACGCAATTTGCTGCGCAAAATGAATGTAAAAACTGTGTGCACTACCGATGATCCGCTCGATTCATTAGAGTTTCATCAGCAATTAAAGGCAGAAGGTTTTGAAATACCAGTATTGCCCGCATTCAGGCCAGACAATGCCATGAATGCTGACGATCCCGTTAAGTTTACTGCTTATGTAAAAAAACTGGAAGCAGTTTCTAATACAAGCATTAACAGTTTCCAGGATTACCTGCAGGCTTTGAAAAACAGGCACGACTATTTTGCCGCCAATGGCTGTTCTGTTTCAGATCATGGATTAGAAGAAATTTATGCAGACGATTTTACCGACGCTGAAATAGCTGGCATATTTGATAAAGCATATTCTGGCAAAGTATTAAACGATGCTGAGCGCCGCAAATTCCGTTCAGCCATGCTATTGCAATTTGCTGTTTGGGATTGGGAGAAAGGTTGGGTGCAACAATATCACCTGGGGGCTTTGCGCAATAATAATACCCGCATGCTGAAACAATTGGGGCCAGATACCGGTTGGGATTCCATCGGCGATTACTCTCAGGGCAGGCCTTTGGCTAAATTCTTAAACCGCTTAGATACAGAAAACAAACTGACTAAAACCATTATCTATAATCTCAATCCATCAGACAATGCATTGATGGCTTCCATGATTGGCAATTTTAATGATGGTTCTACGCCTGGTAAAATACAATTCGGTTCCGGTTGGTGGTTTCTTGATCAGAAGGACGGCATGATACAACAAATGAATGCGCTTTCCAACATGGGTCTTATCAGCCGCTTTGTGGGTATGCTTACAGATTCAAGAAGCTTTCTTTCATTTCCACGTCACGAATATTTCAGGCGCATACTCTGCAATTTGTTTGGAGAAGAAATTGAAAACGGAGAATTGCCAAACGATATCGCATGGACAGGCAGCATCATAAAAGATATCTGCTACAATAATGCCAGCAGATATTTTAATTTTCAACCCGCACAATCACTGGTAGAAGCATAATATATTAAAGCATACAATGGATTTATTCAATCTTTCAGGAAAAACAGCATTGGTTACGGGATGCAATAAAGGCATCGGCAAAGCAATGGCAATAGGATTGGCAGAAGCAGGCGCAGATATTATTGGTGTTTCCGGCTCACTTGAATTGCAGGGCAGCGCAGTGGAGAAAGAAGTATTAGCAACAGGCAGAATGTTCAAAGCATACCAGGCTAACCTGTCAGACAGGGAAAAGTTATATGCTTTCATAAAAAAATTGAATGAGGAGAATCCTGTAATTGATATTCTTATAAACAATGCAGGTACCATCATGCGCAAACCGGCAGCAGAGCATCCCGATGAATATTGGGATCAGGTGCTAGCATTAAACCTTGATGCACCATTTATACTGGCACGTGAAATGGGCAAACGCATGATTGAAAGAGGAAGTGGTAAAATTATTTTTACTTGTTCTTTGTTGAGCTTCCAGGGTGGTATTAATGTACCTGGTTATGCAGCCAGTAAAGGCGCATTGTCCAGTCTTGTAAAAGCATTGGCCAATGAATGGGCTGGCAAAGGCGTCAATGTAAATGGTATTGCTCCGGGTTATATTGCTACAGACAATACAGAAGCATTGCGCAACGATGAAGAAAGAAGTAAATCTATTTTAAGCAGGATACCTGCCAACCGTTGGGGGCAACCGGAAGATTTTAAAGGTGCTACTATTTTTCTTGCCAGCAAAGCAGGTGATTATGTACATGGCACTTTATTAACGGTTGATGGCGGATGGATGGGAAGATAACAACTCACTAAAACGTTTAAGTATATAATACAATAAGCATTCTTTAATTGCGAGGCTGTTAATCGTTAAATGCTTAGTTTGCGGGATCAATGCAGTTCATACGTTTTAATAACCAAAGAAAAAATGGAAATACGCTTTCAGAATAGTCCCAAAGAGACCAGCCAGATGAATACGCAGCAACTGCGTGATAATTTTTTAGTGCAAGGGTTAATGCAGCCCGAGAAAATCAAACTTGTATACTCTCATTACGATAGAATGATTATTGGTGGTGCCGTGCCGGCTTCATCGCCCATCTCTTTACCCAATGAAGGAGAATTGAAAGCAAACTTTTTCCTGGAAAGAAGAGAAATGGGAATTATTAATGTAGGCGGCAAAGGCAGTGTTACAGCAGATGGTACAGTGCATGAAATGGAAAAACTGGAATGCGTGTACCTGGGCAAAGGAACTAAAGATGTTTCATTTAGCAGCGTTAGCGATAAAGATCCTGCCTGCTTCTATATCTTGTCTGTGCCGGCGCATCATGCTTACCCCAATGCAAAAATGACTAAGCAACAAGCCGCACCATTGCAATTGGGTGAGCAATCAACTTCAAATAAAAGATCGTTGTACAAATACATTCACAACGATGGCATACAAAGCTGCCAGTTGGTAATGGGGCTCACAGTATTGGAAGAAGGTAATGTTTGGAACTCCGTACCACCACACACGCATACACGAAGAATGGAAGCCTATTTTTATTTTGATATATCAGAAACCAATCGCCTGATGCATTTTATGGGAGAGCCACAGGAAACACGCCATCTTGTAATGGCCGATAAAGAAGCAGTCATTTCTCCTCCCTGGAGTATGCACTTTGGTTGTGGTACATCTAACTATGGATTTATCTGGGGCATGGCAGGAGAGAACAAAGAATTTACAGATATGGATCCGGCACCGGTGAAAGATTTGAAATAATTAGTAATTAATAATTAGCAATTGAGAATTACAGTTGCTAAGTTTTGCTTTTAATAACGAATAAATAAAACTAACAATGAGCAAGAAAGTTGTAACGCTGGGAGAGATTATGCTGCGTTTGTCAACCCCCGATTTTAAACGTTTTGTACAGGCCGATTCATTTGATGTGACCTACGGCGGCGGTGAAGCCAACGTAGCTGCAGCACTGTGCAATTACGGTTTAAACGGCACATTTGTTACTAAAGTTCCTAACAATGCCATCGGTCAGAGTGCTATCAACCACCTGCGCCGTTATGGAGTAGATACGCAATTCATTGCTCGTGGCGGAGATCGCCTGGGCATTTATTTCCTGGAGACCGGCGCATCTATGCGTGCATCACAGGTTATTTACGATCGTGCAGGTGCATCTATTGCAGACGTAGACATTAAAGAATTTGATTTCGATAAAATATTAGATGGCGCCAGTTGGTTTCATACTACCGGTATTACACCAGCACTAAGCGATAAAGCGGCTGCACTTACAGAAGCTGCATTAAAAGCTGCTAAAGCAAAAGGCATCACTACCAGCATCGATTTAAACTATCGCAAAAAATTGTGGAGCAAAGAGAAAGCACGTGAAGTAATGTCAAAACTTTGCCAGTATGTAGATGTTTGCATCGGAAACGAAGAAGATGCAGATACCACACTTGGTTTCAAAGCAAAAGATACAGATGTTACCAAAGGTGAATTGAACCTTGATGGTTTCAAAGATGTGTTCAAGCAAATGAAAGAAAAATTTGGCTTCAAGTTTATTGCATCTTCTTTGCGCGAAAGCCATAGTGCAAGTGACAATGGATGGAGTGCATTGGTATATGATGGCAAAGAGTTCTACCATACCAAGCAATACAATGTTCGCATTGTTGACCGTGTAGGTAGCGGTGATTCATTTGCCAGTGGATTGATCTATGGCCTGGTTACAGGTATGCCAATGAATGAAGCAGCAGAGTTTGGTGTAGCAGCTTCAGCAATCAAGCATACTATTCCCGGAGACTTGAATCACGCTACATTAAGCGATGTAAAAGATCTGATGAAAGGCGACGGCAGCGGAAGGGTGCAGAGATAATTCACCCCCTGTTCCCTAAAGGGAAGACTTGGATCAAACATGCTTATTATTAGTAACAGTTCTTTGTTCATTTTTATGAGACCGGCAGTAGCGCTTTATTCATCTCCGGTTGTGTCACTCACTTGTACGATAGATCTTTATTGATCTTTCGGCTTACAGATTGTAACACTCTTAGATGAACAAGAACAACTAGTTGAACAAAATTTCATTAGTAAACCTAACAATCCCCCTTCAGGGGTTAGGGGTAAACAATATTAATAAACTTAACAATTCCCCTTTAGGGGTTAGGGGTAAGGTATGATTATAGATACATTAGCGAATGCTTCCAAATACTTCAGTGTACATCCATTGTTTGCAAAAGCATTTGAATACATAGCCAAAACAGATTTGAATGCAATTGAAATGGGCAAGTATGAAATAGATGGTGCAAATCTGAAAGCTGCTTATTCCAATAAAAAAGGAATGACGGCTGCAGAGTCTACTGCCAAGTTTGAGTGTCATAACAAACATATAGACATTCAGCTTTGCATTAATGGTGTGGAAGAATTTGGCTGGAAGCCACGTGAGAAATGCACACAACCCAATGGCGGTTACAATGAAGAAAAAGATGTACAGCTTTATCATGATGCGCCAGACATGTTTTTTCATTTAACCAACGGACAGTTTGCCATTCTTTTTCCTGAAGATGTGCATGCTCCCATGATTGGAACAGCAGAAATTAAGAAGCTGGTGATAAAAGTAAAGATTTAAGGCTATTGGTTTAAGGCTCATAGCTAGTAGCTCAAGGCTCGCAGCTTTTTATATCAGAAATCATAAAATCAGAAATCAGACATTCACATGAGTAATATCACAAAAACAGCGGAAGCAATTGTAGCGCAAGGCATGTTGCCTTTGTATTTTAATGCAGACGAAACAGTAAGTGTAGATATTTTAAAAGCAATTTATAAAGCAGGTGTAAAAGCAGTTGAATACACCAACAGGGGAGAAGCGGCTTTTAAAAATTTCAAAAAACTGATTGAAGTGCGCAATGCAGAAATGCCTGGTTTGCTATTGGGCATCGGTACTGTAAAAGATTTGAAGACTGCGCAAGATTATATCTCCGCAGGTGCAGATTTTTTGGTAAGTCCCGGCTTTGTAAAAGAAGTAGCTGACTTTGCCAATAGCAAAGATGTGTTTTATGCACCGGGCTGTATGACGCCAACCGAAATTATTGCAGCAGAAAACAGCGGTATTAAGTTCATTAAATTATTTCCTGGCAATATGCTGGGGCCGGAATATTTAAGCACGATTAAAGAAATATTCCCCAAACTTTTGTTTATGCCAACTGGAGGCGTAGATACAACAGAGGAAAATATTGCAGGCTGGTTTAAAGCAGGCGTATGTGCTGTAGGCATGGGCAGCAAGCTTATCAGCAAAAAATTAATGGAACAAAAAGATTACGCTACTATTGAAGCGGAAACCAAAAAGGTATTTGCTACCATCAATAAAGTAAAAGCGGGCAAATAAAATAAAGAACATATATTGCTATATTACTGGTTAAGCATAGCATCCTAAACACGCCATAATGAATCAATCCGCAATTGGTAAATACCGTTGGACTATCTGCAGTCTCTTGTTTTTTGCCACTACGATCAACTATCTCGATCGACAGGTGCTTAGTTTGTTGAAGCCAACATTGGAAGAATTGTTTCATTGGACGAATACAGATTACGCAAACATTACCGCGGTATTTCAATTCTCGTATGCTATTGCATTGCTATTTGCAGGACGTGTAATTGATAAGCTGGATACCAAAAAAGGATACACCTGGGCTATTATAGTTTGGTCTATCGCTGCTATTTTACATGCTATTGCAATTCCAATTGGCAAAGCTTTTATGCCTTTGGTAGAATGGCTAAGCGTAACATCTATTTCTGTAGCAGGCTTTATGTTTTGTCGTGCAATATTGGCTTTTGGCGAAGCCGGAAACTTTCCTGCTGCTATTAAAGCTACTGCTGAATACTTTCCCAAAAAAGAGCGTTCATTTGCTACGGGCATTTTCAATTCAGGTGCAAACGTTGGTGCTGTATTAGCACCCATTTCTGTTCCCTGGATGACAGCGAATTGGGGCTGGCAGGCATCTTTCATTATTATTGGTGCAATTGGTTTTCTGTGGTTGGGTTTCTGGTTGATTTACTATGAAAAACCAAGCAAACAAAAGCGTATTTCTGCAGCCGAACTTAATTATATCAATAGCGATGTTGATAACGAAAAGAAAGATGAACCAGCCATTCCAGCAGAAAAGGTTTCCTGGTTTAAGTTGTTAGGCTATAACCAGACGTGGGCATTTGCATTTGGCAAGTTTATGACGGATGGTGTTTGGTGGTTTTTTCTTTTCTGGTTGCCAGCTTATCTGAAAGATCAGTACGGCATGAGCACACTTGAAATGACAATTCCGCTTGCTATTCTTTATACCATTACAGGAGTAGGAAGTGTCACCGGCGGCTGGTTTCCAATGTATTTTATCAAGAAAGGTTATACGCCATACGATGGTAGAATGAAAGCTATGCTGGTAATAGCTGTTATTCCTTTAGTAGTATTGTTAGCACAGCCATTGGGTGATAGCAGTTACTGGATACCCGTAGTGCTTATTGGTATAGGTACTGCTGCACACCAGGCATGGAGTGCAAACATCTTCACTACAGTGTCAGATATGTTTCCTAAAAAAGCAATTGGTTCTGTTGTAGGTATTGGTGGAATGGCTGGTGGCATCGGAGGTGTATTAATGTCTAAATTAGGAGGTGCTTTATTCGATCACTACAAAGCTTTAGGTCACATCAAAACAGGATACACTATCATGTTTACCATTTGTGCTTTAGCATATTTGGTTGCCTGGGCTGTCATGAAAACACTTGTTCCTAAATACAAACCTATTACTGATTTGTAAGCTAAAAGCTGTTGGCTACAAGTTATAAGCCTTTTTGCTTCGCAACAAC
Source organism: Chitinophagaceae bacterium (assembly GCA_047602295.1). Classification (GTDB taxonomy): domain Bacteria; phylum Bacteroidota; class Bacteroidia; order Chitinophagales; family Chitinophagaceae; genus JACMLD01. The sequence continues at coordinate 3,519,510 of JASGHP010000001.1, forward strand.
CTTGTGAAATGACAAACGACAATAGTTAGGGACTAGCTTATTATTAGCCACCAACTCACGACTGACCACTCACCACTCACAATACCTCAGCAAAATCAAACACAAACATACTCCCTTCGCCTGCTATGCTGTTTACCGTTATATGTCCACCCTGCGCTTCTATAAATTCTTTTGATATAGCAAGGCCTAAACCTGTTCCATTGCGTTCATGCGTGCCCGGTACTTTATAATACCGATCGAATATTCGTGGCAAATATTTTTCTTCTATTCCTTTTCCATAATCTTTCACGCTAAACCAAACCCTGTTGTTTTTTGCTATGGCTTTCACTTCTATACTTGCTGCTTCTGGCGAATACTTAATGGCATTGGTTAGAAAGTTAATCAATACCCAGGAAGTCTTTTCAGCATCTGCCTGCACCATAGGCAGATTAGCCGCTATTTCTGTTTGCAGTTTTATATTTTTTTGCTGAGCCTGTGCAACAACAGCTTGTACCGATTGCTCAATAATTTCTGCCGGCGATACAGGTTGCAGCTTCAATTGTATATTGCCTGTTTCTACCTGCGACATATTCAATAACTCTCCTGTTATTTTTAAAAGTCTTTCTGCATCATCGCCAATACTTTTCATCAGCTCATGTTGTTCTGTGTTTAATTGGCCAATACGATTATCTGCCAATAACTGGGCACTCATTTTAATAGACGAAATAGGTGTTTTTAATTCATGAGAAACAGTAGCAATAAAATTTGTCTTTGCTTCATTCAATTCATGAAAAGGCGTAATGTTTTTCAGTACGATTACTTTTCCTATCACAGTTTCGTTATTAATAACGTTCAGGCTGTCTTTGGCAAAATAACTTTCTTTATTGTCTGCATAAATCTTCAGTTCATTTTTTTCGCCGGGCTCTTCTCGCAGAATGGTTCGCATAAGATCATTATGCAATGCAATATCTGGTGCATATTTCCCGGCTATATCAGCCTGCTTTACGCCTAATAAGTTTTGCGCCACAGCGTTCAAAAACAAAATATTGTTTTTGGCATCCAGCCCTATAATGCCATCCCTCATCTGGTTGATAATTGTTTCAATCCGGCTTTTTTCAAACTGCATCTGGGCTATATTGCTATTCTCATATTCATCCAGCTTTTCTGCCATGCTATTGAATGCATTTGCCAAATCTCCAAACTCATCATTTTGCTTCAGGTAAATGCGTTTCCGGTAATTCTTATTGGCTATTTCCTTGATGCCTTCAGCTAATGATTGTATTGGCCCCGAAATAACGCCGGGCAGGTTAAAAATAAAAGTGAATGAAATAAGTGTAAGAATAGTGAAAGTAATCGTCAGCCAAAACCTGGCACTGCTGGCAGTTTTCTGAACGGCTTCGCTTTTGCGCAGAATTGCCAATTCATTTAAATCCTGTATGCGAATGATCGATTGCCTTATCTCCGGGTAATTGGATGAGTCAAGAGGGTTTGCTTTCAATTCTTCAAAATCTTTTCTTAGCTCAGTGGTAGCTTCTTTTTCACCAACTTCCGTAATATTATTTTCCTGCTTCGCCAAGTTATCTTCAAATACCGGCACCGCATCCTTTGCAATCTTTACTGTCTCCAAAGCCTTCAGCATATTATTGCAGTAAAGCAAAGACTCGTGATTGTTCTTCAACACCATATCACTGTCTCTGCCCAGGCGATTGATATTGAAAATGCCCAGTACACCAAACAATACAATAATGATGAAAAGAAAAATGAGCCCCAGTGATAATTTCGTTTTTAGTTTCATGTGCATATCATGAGAGGATTACAACATCAATATCGGCAGCAGAAAGTTTGTTAAGTAGTTGGTTAAACACAGCCGTGTTCAAAATTACGCTGAATAAATGAAGGTGTGGCTTGCCAATGCAAATAGTGGTAATGGCTTTTTCTTCCGCTGTTTCTATAATACCACGTGCAATATTGCTATTGCGAACACGCACCACTTCTGCGCCAAGTTCTGTAGCAAGTTTAAAATTGTTGATGAGATGCCTTTGTGCAGCCAGCCCAATTTTATCGCCATCTTCTTTTGGCGTTTGAACATATAGCAACCACCATTTGCTATGATAGTAATTGGCAAGCCGGGCAGTTTTGCGAATAACATTGCGGGCAGTTTTTTCATTGCTACCGATGCAGGCCATAAAACGTTCATGCCGCATAGCAACATTCTTCGGCACTTCCGTTTCTACTTTTCTTTCTACCTGGCTGGCCACTTCTTTCAATGCCAGTTCACGCAACTGCAATATCTTTTCTGCCTGGAAAAAATTATTCAGCGCCAGCGGTATTTTATCTTTTGTATAGATTTTGCCCTGCTTTAGACGGTTTACCAATTCATCTGCTGTTAAATCAATATTCACTACTTCGTCTGCCTGTTGCAAAACGCTGTCTGGTATCCTTTCCGTTATTTCAACGCCGGTTATTTCTTTTACTTCCGGATGAAGACTTTCTATATGCTGAATATTTACAGCACTAATAACATTGATGCCAGCATCCAGTATATCCATTACATCCTGCCAGCGTTTTTCATTTTTGCTACCTTCTATATTAGTATGTGCCAGCTCGTCTACAATTACTACCTCCGGGTGCAGGTTTAAAATAGCCTGCACATCCATTTCTTCCAGTTCTTTTCCTTTATAAAACAAACTGCGTCTGGGTATAATAGGCAATCCTTCCAGCAACGCATGTGTTTCAGCCCTGTTATGTGTTTCTATATAACCAATCTTTATATCGATGCCAGTGCGCAAAAGTGTTTGAGCCTCCTGCAACATGCGGTAAGTTTTACCTACACCAGCACTCATGCCAATATAGATTTTAAACTTGCCACGCCTGCTCTTGCGTATGAGTTCTAAAAACTGTGCTGTATTTTTTTCTTCCTGGGGCATGAGTGTTTGCTTATTGTGCAGACATTTGATCTAAAGCGATGTTTAACTGCAAAACATTTACGGTTTCTGTTCCCATCAAACCTAAGAAAGCGGGTTTGGTGTTTTTGGTTACCAATTCATCTACAGTTGCTTCATTTATTTTGCGTGCTGCAGCCACTCTTTTCACCTGCAGTTTTGCGGCAACAGGAGAGATGTCAGGATCAAGTCCACTACCGGATGCTGTTACCAGCTCTGATGGAATCTCAGATTTTTTTACGCCGGGGTTATGCACCAAAAAGCTATCAATCCTGTCCTGCACCTGTTTTAAATAATCAGGATTGCTGGGGCCTTTATTGCTTCCGCCACTACCAGCAGCATTATAACCAACCGCAGAAGGACGGCTCCAGAAATATTTGTCTTCAGAAAAGTTTTGTCCTTCCAAAGCATAACCAACTGTTCTTCCTTTCAGCATAACCTTTTCTCCATTTGCTTTGTTGGGAACGAATTGCGCTATCCCTAATATCAATACTGTGTACAAGCCCGCAAAAACAACCAGGCAAATAACCGTAAGCCTGATGGCGGGTAAAATATGTTGTTTCATAATTGTAGTTTATTTGTGTTGAACGATCGATTGTTTTCTAAAACCAAATGGCTACCAGCATATCAATTACTTTGATGCCCAGGAATGGAACAATCACACCTCCCAATCCATAAATCAAAAGGTTTCTTCTTAATAAAGCACTTGCGCCAATGGGTTTATAAGTAACACCTTTCAATGCCAGTGGAATCAACAATGGAATTATAATGGCATTGAAAATAACTGCAGATAAAATAGCACTCTCAGGACTATGCAGTTTCATAATGTTTAATGCCTGCAAACCCGGTAAAGCTGCAATAAATAATGCTGGTACTATTGCAAAGTATTTAGCTACATCATTGGCAATGGAAAAAGTAGTCAGCGTACCACGTGTCATCAACAACTGTTTTCCTATCTCCACAATTTCAATCAGCTTGGTAGGATCATTATCCAAATCCACCATATTGCCTGCTTCTTTTGCTGCGGCGGTACCGCTGTTCATGGCCACGCCTACATCTGCCTGTGCTAATGCGGGTGCGTCATTGGTACCATCGCCCATCATAGCTACCAGCTTGCCGCCCTGTTGCTCTTTCTTTATATAATTCATTTTGTCTTCGGGCTTGGCTTCGGCAATAAAATCATCTACACCTGCTTTTTCAGCAATGTATTTTGCGGTAAGCGGGTTATCACCAGTTACCATCACTGTCTTTACACCCATCTTGCGCAAACGCTCAAACCTCTCTTGTATGCCGGGTTTAATGATATCCTGCAATTCTATCACCCCGGCTATTTTATCCTGCTGCATTACTACCAACGGAGTACCACCATTACTGGCAATGGCAGTTACCCTGTTGGCGGTTTCCTGCGGTACAGTATTGCCAGCTTTTTGCACAAGGTTTTTAATTGCATCAAAAGCACCCTTACGGATTTTTACACCATTGGGCAGGTCGATACCGCTGCTTCTGGTCTCTGCAGTAAAAGGGATAAACCTTGCACCATTGGTATTAAAACTGTTTACGTTTACTGCTGCCAGTTCAATAATTGACTTACCCTCTGGGGTTTCATCTGCCAATGATGACAAGGCACAGGCTTCTGTAAAAGCAGCCTTATCAATTCCGTCTGCGGGCCAGAAATGCGTGGCTTTGCGGTTGCCGATGGTGATGGTACCGGTTTTATCTAGTAATAATGTGTCCAGATCGCCGGTTGTTTCTACGGCTTTACCACTTTTGGTAATCACATTTGCCCGCAAAGCTCTGTCCATACCGGCAATACCAATAGCACTTAATAATCCGCCAATAGTTGTAGGTATAAGACATACAAAGAGCGAGATAAACGCTGCAATGGTGATTGGCGTATTAGCATATTCACCAAATGGCTGCAGGGTAACACATACAATTATAAAGATGAGGGTAAAGCCGGCCAGCAAAATAGTAAGTGCAATTTCATTGGGTGTTTTTTGGCGCGAAGCACCTTCTACCAGTGCAATCATTTTGTCCAGGAAGCTTTCTCCGGGTTCTGTGGTCACCCGCACTTTTATGCGATCACTCAAAACTTTGGTACCGCCAGTAACAGAAGATTTGTCGCCACCGCTTTCCCTGATTACCGGTGCACTTTCACCCGTAATGGCAGATTCGTCAATGGTGGCTATACCTTCAATGATTTCTCCGTCCATAGGGATGATATCGCCTGCTTCACAAAGAAATATGTCGTTTTTGCGGAGGAGGGAAGACGGCACAATCTTTACTTCATTGGTAAAAATTTCACCAACGGCCAATACCTTTTTGGCCGGGGTATCTTCCCTGGTCTTGCGCAAGCTGTCGGCCTGGGCTTTACCCCTGGCTTCTGCAATTGCCTCAGCAAAATTGGCAAACAACAGGGTTATAAAAAGTACGCTTGTAATGATAATATTGTATGCAAGGTTACCCTGACTTTTTTCGCCGCTGGCAATCCAGATGCATACAAAAAACATAACTGCGGTGCCGATTTCTACCGTAAACATTACGGGGTTACGGAAGAGTATTTTAGGATTTAGCTTGATAAAAGACTGCTTTAATGCCTGTTTTACCAGGCCAGCCTCAAATAATTTATTGGAAGTTTTCTTTGCCATAGTTTTTAAATATTTGATTATGAATTGAAGTCGGAGGTCGGAAATCAGACGTCTGACCTCCTACTTCGGGCTTCAGACTTACCGAAATAGCCCAAAATGCTCTGAAATGGGGCCTAAAGCAAGCGCCGGGAAAAAGCTCAGCGCAGTTACTATAAATATTACCGCCAGTATCATAATGCCGAAAGTAGCGGTGTCTGTTTTTAGTGTACCGGCAGTTTCAGGCGAGTGCTTTTTCTTTGCCAGTATACCAGCTATGGCCACCGGGCCAATAATGGGTAGGTAGCGGGCCAGCAGCATCACAATGCCGCAGGTAATATTCCAGAAAGGCACGCCATCGCCCAGCCCTTCAAAGCCGGAACCATTATTGGCTGAGGAAGAAGTGTATTCATACAGCATTTCTGAAAACCCATGGCTGCCTGGGTTATTAAGCCAGGCACCATAAGTTTTGGGGTCAGCCGTATAAATATGTGAGGAAAGTGCCGTAAAGCTCAAAATCAGGAAAGTGTGCAATAGCGCAATAATGGTGGCTATTTTCATTTCCTTTGCTTCAATCTTCTTTCCCAGGAACTCAGGTGTTCTGCCCACCATAAGGCCGGCAATAAACACAGCTATTATTATATATATGTAAAAGTTCAGGAAACCCACGCCCACGCCTCCGTAAAATGAATTCACCATCATGCCCAGCATAGCAAACATTCCTGTAAGTGCCGTAAAGCTATCGTGCATAGAATTGACTGATCCATTGGAAGTTACCGTTGTGGTAATACCCCAATAGGCAGATGCAGCGGGGCCAAAACGTACTTCTTTTCCCTCCATGCTGCCAAGGTTTTGAACAATGCCCATTTGGTTGATAGCCGGGTTGCCCTTCATTTCATAATAAATGGAAGGCAACAAAAAAAGAAGGAAACCCAGTGTCATTACTCCAAAAACCATCCAAGCCATTTTCTTTCGTTCAAGCATAAAGCCCAGTGTAAATACTAATGCAATGGGAATGAGTAGTATGCAGATGTTTTCAATTATGTTTGTAAAGTAGCTGGGGTTTTCAAAAGGATGTGCCGAATTTGCGCCGAAAAATCCACCACCATTTGTGCCTAGTTGCTTAATGGCCACCATGGCTGCAATTGGTCCACGTGAAACACTCACCGTATCCCCCTGAACGCTAGTAAATTGGGCCTTTCCAGCGAATGTCATGGGTACTCCATTTAGCAATAATAGCACTGAAATTACTACGGCAATGGGTAAGAGTATTCTGGTGCAAGATTTAATGAAGTAGACATAATAATTTCCCAACTTATCCGTTGTCTTCGATCTCATTGCTTTAAAAACAATTGCGCAAGCAGCCATTCCAACTCCCGCACTAATAAATTGAAACAACATTAAAATAAGTTGACCGAGATATGAGACACCCGTTTCTCCGGAGTAATGTTGTAGGTTAGTATTTGATATAAAACTGATGCTTGTATTAAATGCCAGGTCGGCGCTCATGGAAGGATTACCATCCGGGTTAAGCGGTAGCCAGCTCATATTCATGAGTACAAACATTGCCAGCAAAAACCATAAAAGATTGATCATTAGCAGCGCAGCCAGGTGCTGCTGCCAGGTCATTTCCTTATTAGGTTGTATTCCCCCCAGTTTGTAAAATAATTTGTCAAGTGGATTAAAAATGAAGTCGAGCCAGGTTTTCTGCCCGTTGTAAACCTTGCCCATATACCTGCCAAGCGGAATGGCAAGGATTACAGTAAGGGCAAGCATGACGATTATGCCTATAATTTGTGTGTTCATTATTAAAAGGTTTGTGGTGGAAGGAGAAAGGTGGAGGGTTTAGGGTGTAAGGTTTAAGGCGTGAATTGCTAGAAAATGCCCTACACCTTATACCTTTTACCTCTTTCTAGAATTTTTCGGGTTTAATAAGTACATAACAGAGGTAAAAAAATACCAGTACGGAGATTATAAATAGAATTTGCATAGTATTGATTGTTTGATGGTTATACTATTTGATTTGAATCGAAAAAGCGAATCGCCCTAAAGAATAGAATAAAGCCTGCAAGGCCGCTTAGCACTAAAATGATGGTTAGCATATTTTTTAAGTTTGATGCACATATGCCAAAGCTTGTGCCCCGGATAAAGCTTTGTAAGAAGGTTTGCTGCAAAAGGGCTGTGGGCGGGCTTTAGGCGGGAAAATGATTATAAAAGAGTAAGAAAAGGAAGTGGAAAAAGCTTTTCATTTTGGAAATGGCTTGTCAAAATGGAAGGGTTTAGCCTGTTTTTCGGTTGACCTTGTCTGGTCTGACGTACCCGTCTGACAGAAAGCATCTGCAAAAATCTGCGTGTCTTTTATCCCGTATAGTTAAAGGAATAACCTAATCCTAAAGCTGAAATAAGTGTTTTTCTAGGCAGTAACCAGATGCCTTACCAGTAAATACACTTAGAAAAACCTGAATTATCTTCCATTGGGCGAAATCATTCCACCTTTTATCTACAGATGAGTACTTTCGAATTGAATTAAAGGTTTTGGACAATAATAACTAGGTGAAGCGTTCGTTAATATGTATATGTCTTTTATTACATGGTTTTAAGAGAATGACAGAGTAAGAGGTAAGGGTTTATAATTAAGCATTAACATTGATAACTAAAGCTCTAACTATAACAGTTTAAAAACCAATTATTTCAATTTTAGCCCGGTTGGAATCAAAGACAGTAGAAGAAGAAAATAAGTAACAACAGCTCAATTTAAATTAAAGAAAAACTCTATGAATCAATTAAATCCAACAAACTCTGAAAATGGCGATTCGCTTTTTAAAACACTTAGCTTTAGTGTTAGGGCGTTGAAAAAAGCCTTTTCGTTTAGCTCAACCATCGGCTACAAACAGTTCAGTTTTACCCGCACTGGCAATCATCCTTTACCGGTATGGAATAGCCACGTGGCAAAATTGAATGAAAACAAACTGAGCGAAGAAACCGCCGCTACTATTGAAAAAAACGGCACTTTGTCTTTTACCGAATTGCCTTTTTTTTACCAGGCAAACACCTTTCCTGTTAGAATATCCATTATGCCACGTAAAAAAGTGAAGATGATTGGCGGAAAACAAGTGGCTCCAAACTCGAAACCGCTGGTACACAATGGTTTCGTATCTGTTAACGTAGCACATTTTAATTGTTAGACTGGGTTGTTTCTGCCAGGCAAACTTGGACGGTTTGCAGGCAACAGCACCCTTTCCATATTTAATCCGTAATTTTTAAAGCCTGATAGTCAAACACTTAAAGGCTTGGTTCGAAAAATGATTTTGTACAAATACACCTAAACTCAATCCCTTATGAAATCGGTAACACACAACGCTGGTGAACATCCGGCCAACTTCCCCCAGATTCATTATGAGCACAAACAGTCTTCAAGGCTCACCAAAACTTTTTTCCTTTTACTGGCAGCAGCACTTGGATTAACCCTTATTTTAAATATGCAGCAATTGCCTGGTTTTAGCACTATCCCCAATAGCAGCCAGGTAAATAATAGTAAAGAACCTGCAAGCCCGCAACCAAGCCAGGACAACCAGGCCGCGTTTGCACCCCTTGTAGCGATAGATACAGCTTCTAAAATAGACAAACCTATTGAGGTAATGGATCATGAAGAAATTAAGCCTGATGAGAATACATCGCTTGATTCGGCTCGTATTATGAGCGAAAAAGTGGCTGTTGAGCGTTTGGCTAAGAAGAAAATGCTGGCAATAAAAGCCGACAAAATCTTCTTAAAAGACAATGATTCTAAAAACCTGCAGGTGATGAGCGAATTGCCACGTGTGACCGAAATGCAGGAATTTCATTTCAAAAAGTCATCTTTTATGTTGGATGAGCACACAGATGCGGCAAAACTGGACAGCAGCATCCAACGCTATATAGCTACCCCCGAAAGCTGGAGCAAAATTATCATCCTGGGTTTTACAGACAACCGTGGCAGCAAAGCAATCAATGTGCGTTTAGGAATGAAGAGAGCTGAAGCGTTGAAAAAGATATTGACAGATAAAGGTATTGATGCAGAAAGAATCTCAGTTGCTTCTTTTGGCCCTGATCTTCCAATTGGCTCAAACGAAACACCAGAAGGAAGAACGCGTAACCGTCGTGTGGAAATGAACCTGGTAGGCCCGAGTGTTTTGGTAGCCAATGCAGCTAACGCAGGCAACTAACCGATAAGTAAAATATCACCCTAACTTCTATACAAAGGACGGCTAAATGCCGTCCTTTTTTTATTGGCATTTAAGAGAATTAATAATTAAGAATTAGTAATTAATAATTGGGGTGCTTTCAATGAATAAGTTAAAGGGGCTATCCTTAAGGGGTTTAATTAAGAGTTACCCCGGATGCATCCGGGGAAGGAAGATGACTCATATAATCAGCCCTGAAAGGGCGTAATATCACTAGCTCCGGGTATAGCCCGGAGCGAAAGAAGAGGTGTTCCCGCCAGCCCCATTTATCCCTTTAAAGTCTTTTTTCTTACTTCAATCACCTCTTTAATCTTGTAATAGAAAATAACAAAAGATGCCAGTGAAGAAATGGCGTTGGCCAGGGTAATAGGCGTATCGTTCTTGAGAATGCCATAAATTAGCCAGGAAACTGTGCCTGCAAACATCATGGTGTACATCGGCAGTGATAAGTCGCCGGTAGACTTTGTTCTTACTGTTTTTATCACCTGCGGGAAAAAAGCCGTTGTGGTTAAAAATGCTGCCAAAAGGCCAATAAATTCAGTAAAATTCATGTTTTTGGTGTGTTTTTGGGTGATTTGGCAGCAAAACCTTTATGCAGATTAGTTTTCAAAAACCGAATAAATGTACAACAAAAAAGCTGCAAGCTGTTAGCTACAAGCTGCAAGTCTTTTGCTTCGACAAATTAGGCAGTCTTCGTTAGAGCAGAGAACGAGAGGTAAGAGAATTTCGCAAGCAGGCATTATCACATTTCCACATTTATCACATTTGTCACATTCATTAAAGTTTATATTCCTCAATCTTCCTGTAAAGGGTTGTCAGACCAATATTCAAAAGACGGGCGGTTTCTGTTTTATTGCCATTTGTATGGTGCAAAACCCTTAAAATATGCAATTTTTCAACGCTGGCGAGGTCAAAAGCGGATAAAACAGGGCTGTTTGGGGCCGATTGCCACTGCATTTCTATCGGCAGGTTTTCTACAGTCAGCTCATTTCCGGTTGCCAAAATCACCGCTCTTTCCATGATATTTTTCAATTCCCGGATATTGCCTTTCCATTGATGCTGCTGCAGACGTTCAATAAAAGCCGTATCCATTTTTTCCAGTTTTACACCCGCTTTTTGGGCAAAAACCTTCAAAAAATGGGTTGCCAACACCGGAATATCCTTTTTTCGGTCGCGGAGCGCCGGCAGTACAATGCTAAAAACATTGATGCGGTAAAACAGATCCTCCCGGAAACGCCCTGCATTTACTTCTTCCTGCAAAGACCGGTTGGTGGCTGCAATAATGCGCACATCTGCTTTGGCTGGTTTGGTATCGCCCACCTTTAAAAATTCGCCCGTTTCAAGTACCCGCAACAGTTTGGCCTGCAAATCCAGGTGCATTTCGCCAATTTCATCTAAAAAAAGGGTGCCGCCAGACGCTTCTTCTATCAAACCTTTTTTGTCTTTTGCAGCACTGGTAAAAGCGCCGGCGCGGTGTCCAAAAAGTTCACTTTCCAGCAATTCTTTGCCAATAGCACTGCAATTAATGGCCATAAAAGATTTGCCAACCCGCTTGCTGCCGTTATGAATTGCCTGGGCAAACACCTCTTTGCCGGTACCGGTTTCTCCTAAAAGCAGTACAGTTGTATCTAAGGGAGCTACTTTTTTTGCAAGGGTAATAGCTTCGGTTATTAAAGGAGCAGTACCAATGATGCTGTCGAACCCATATTTTTTACCTACTTCATTTTCCAGGCGAGCTACTTTTTTCTGCAGTTGCACTTTTTCCATGGCCCGGTTAAGCAGGGGGATAATTTTGTCGTTATCGTTTCCTTTGGTGATGTAATCGAAGGCACCGTTTTTCATTGCCTGCACGCCATCTTCAATATTGCCGTAAGCGGTCAGTAATATAATTTCTATTTGCGGGTGTTTGGTTCTCAGGGCTTGCACAAAATCTACGCCTGTGCCATCGGGCAGCTTAACATCGCAAAGCACCACATCAATACTTTCTTTTTCCAACAGGCGGTTGCCGGTTTTAAGATCCGCTGCTTCAAAAACAGTGAATGCTTCCAACCGGATGATTCTTGCCAGCAGGGTGCGCAGTTTTTCTTCGTCGTCTATCAATAAAATATTTCCGCTTGCCATATTGGCCTCAAATGTAGAATAAGAATGCGGAATAAACGTGAGTGGGGAGTGTGCAGTCGTGAATAGGTTAAGGGCAGACCATGGAGATTCACCGGAGGAGAAAAAGTCAAAAGTAAAAATTCAAAAGATCTGGCACTTGCATAAAACCCGAAGGGTAGGATGTACATAACCGTTGGTGAAACCGATGGAGCATAACCGGTGTCACAACTGATAGCTACTACGCACTAAACACAGCTCCGGATAGACATCCGGAAAATTATGATGGGCTTCCTAAGTCTCAGGAAGACGTTCCGAAAACTTATGATCATGTCCCAACCTCTCAGGAACACGTTCCGGAGACTTAAAATATCGATCCGGAGCCTTCCGGGGCTTCTCAAAAGTCTTAGGAAGGCGTTCCGGAGAATTATGATGGCCTTCATAATTTTCCGGACAGTCTTCCTAATTTTCCCGATTACGTTATTGCGCATAAAAATATATTGCAAACGAACCATTTGCGTACAGGAAAATAAACCAATTATAGTATTTGCTTAGTAAACCCTGTAAAAAAAAGAATGGATATTTTAATTTATGATTGGCCGGCGGTATTTGCGTATTTATTTAAAATACGGAATAATAATAAAAATTTGCAAGAGAAAGCCCCGTTATAGAACACAAAAAATAAACCTTATGCAAACCGCAAAAGCATTATTGGACTTCCGCCAGCTTAGTGATCCAAATTTTGAAAACAAAGCATCTTATATTCTTGCCTGTATGAAAGGTAATACAAACTTTCCCAATCCTGTTCCTACACTTGCAGAACTTGAGGCCGCGATAAGTAATTATGCGGAAGCCTTGATTGCTGCAAAATCACGCGACAGTATAAAAATATCTATTAAAAGCCAACAGCGTCAAAAGCTTGATAAAATATTGGTAAAACTGTCCCTGTATGTAAATTTTGTAGCCAATGGCGACAGGGCTATAATAGTAAGTTCAGGCTATACTGCAAGCCCTGAAAATAGCAGTGTAAATGCCGGGATGTAAACAATTGAAAAGAGTAGTGGTACGGAAGCTATTTCATAATAGCGAAATACAATCGTGAAAACGGTTGTATTTTTTTTTGGATTGGAAAATGCTGTAATTGTAATAACGTAACTTTGCAATAATTACTAACAGCAGCACGTATGTCTATAACAAAAGAAGCAGAATTAACCGGTATGAAAAAGGCCAGTGAAGCTGTTGCTTATACCTTAAAGGAAATGCAGCATTATGCTCGGCCCGGTATCTCAACAAAGCAATTGGACGACTATGGTGCAAAAATTCTTTCAGGTTTTGGTGCTAAGTCTGCACCATTATTAACCTATGGTTTTCCGGGTTGTACCTGCATTAGTGTAAACAATGAATTTTGTCATGGCATTCCTTCTAACAATAGAATATTACAGGAAGGCGATTTAATCAATATAGATGTCTCGGCAGAGCTGGATGGATTTTGGTCAGACAATGGCAGCTCTTTTGTATTGGGAACGGACATTAATCAACACCAGCCACTGGTAAATGCTTCCAAAGATATTTTGCATAAAGCCATTCATAGTATAAAAGGCGGCGTTCGTATTGCAGATATTGGCCTGTTAATAGAAACAGAAGCAAAAAAACGCGGGTATAAAGTAATTAAAAATCTTACAGGACATGGAATAGGCAGAAGCCTTCATGAAGAACCCAGCGAGATAGCAAATTACAGGGACAGGTTTAACCTCACAAGATTTAAGAAAAATTCTGTTGTTGCCATTGAAACATTCATAACAACTATCTCTACTTATGCAGAAACTTTAAGCGACGGCTGGACGCTGGTTGGCAATAAAGGCGGATTTATGGCACAGCATGAACATACCATTGTTGTAACCGACGGACAACCTATCATACTAACGGAAATGAATGGTGTTTGGAATTGAAGAGGAAAATGTGATAAATGTGAAAATGTGATGAATGTGAAAATACCTTTGCATCGATAACCTTCATACCTTTTCTCTTTCCTTTGTGATAGAAATATCTGCAGCCTGATTTTTTAACAAACTCTCACCAAACGATCATCTCTTTTTAATTTCTACTTTTGATGTATGAAAGTACTGGTGATAGAAGATGAGAAAGAATTAAGCAAAAGCATTATTGCCTACCTGGAAGCGGCCAACTATCGTTGCGAAGCAGCAGATAGTTTTGATGCTGCCATGGAAAAAACAGAGCGATACGATTATGATTGCATACTGCTTGATATATCCTTGCCGGGTGGCAATGGCTTGCAGGTATTGAAAGCATTAAAGCAGGCTGGCAAAACAGATGGTGTTATTATAATCTCTGCACGTGATTCTATGGAAGACCGCATTAAAGGTTTGAACATGGGCGCTGATGATTACCTGCCCAAACCATTTCATTTACCAGAGCTGAGTGCCAGGGTAGCTGCTGTTATACGCAGAAGAAGATTTGATGGCAGCAGCGTATTTACGATTAATGAATATTGTTTTGACACTTCTGCAAAAACAGTTTCTATCAATGGTAAAGCGGTTGATCTTACCCGGACGGAATATGATCTCTTGCTTTACCTGGCTTCCAGTAAAAACAAAGTGGTATCTAAAAATGCTATTGCAGAACATATATCAGGAGAGGAGGCAGAGATATTTGATAATTTTGATGTTATTTACGCACATATCAAAAACCTGAAAAAGAAACTGGCAGCGGCCGGTGCGCAGGATTATATAAAAGCGGTTTATGGTATGGGTTATAAGTTTGAAGTATAATGCGCTTATTAAAGAAAACAATCCTTTCATATTTCATATTTACCGCCATTTTATTACTGGCATCGGTACCTGTATTTTATTACCTGCTGAAAGCAGTTGTGGTAAATAATGCAGATGAAAACCTGCGGGCAATAAAAACACGCATCATGCCGCAATTGCTGGCAGCAGCAGAAGGCCGTCCTGCGGGTTCTATAGATTATTCTGATTACACCATTATTTTTCAAAAAGCAGCCGGTGGCAGAAACAATGATTCTGTATATAACTATAGCATCACAGGCACCGCACCGGGCGAGTGGTTGCCGGGCAGGGCATTATCTTCTCACTTTGTGATACACCAGGAAACCTATAGCATGGAAATAAAAACTTCCATGGTAGATAAGATGGCGCTTATAAAGCGGATAGTTTTTATTCTGTCGCTGATTCTATTAGCACTGCTGCTTGGTTTGCTTCTTATTAACCAGCAATTGGCGAAAAATATATGGCACCCTTTCTATAATACGCTTAAGAAGTTGCAGCATTACGGAGTAGATAAACAAGAATCTTTACAGTTGGAAAAATCGTCTGTAAAAGAGTTTAATGATCTTAATAACGCAATAGAACAGCTAACACAAAGAGACAGGCTTGCATTTGAAGCACAAAAAGAATTTACGGAGAATGCATCACATGAAATGCAAAGTCCCTTGGCGGTTTTTCAGTCAAAGCTTGAATTACTGATGCAGACAAAGCCGCTAAATGAAGAACAGACCTTACTGATAACAGATTTGGCCAATGCAAGCAAACGCATGTCGCGGCTAAACAAAAGCCTGGTACTGCTAACCCGTATAGAAAACAACCAGTTTCCGGAAACAGAAAAAGTTGCAGTAGGAGAGAGTGTACAAAAATTATTAGAGCAATACGCCTTCCAGGCAGAAAGAAAAGATCTGCATATTTACAATCATGTACAGGAAGAAACATTTTTAACCGCTAATAAAACATTGCTGGAAATGCTGTTCAGCAATTTGCTGTCCAATGCCATTAGGCATAACGTACAGGGCGGCGAAATACACGTGCGACTTACACAAAAACAATTGCAGGTACAAAACAGCGGAAAGCCACAGGCGTTGAACAGTGAAAAACTATCAGGTCGTTTTCAGAAAGATTCTGCTGATGAAAACAGCCTGGGTTTAGGCCTGGCCATTGCGCATAAGATTTGTTCGTTGTATCATTACCAGCTTCACTACCAGTTTGTAAACGGGCTGCATAGTTTCTCCGTAGAATTTTAAAGTGGTATTTTCCGCAGATAAACACTAATAATTTTTACTTTTAACTTTTTGTATTGCCAATCTCTCCAATCAATGTAAGAGACTCGCTAATCGTCGTCCACCACTCACGAATGACGACTCACGACTCTCGCTTTTTTAACACTTCATGTAATCCATAATTCAGGAATAATTCAGGATTGGGATCCATTTTTATACCCTGAAGAAAAACTTATAAAACATGACAAAGACAATTAAAATTACCACGTTTGCATTTGCAGCTACCTGCTTATTGGGTGGTGCTGCATTGTTTGCACACAAAAATGTTAAAAACACAGATGGCGAATTGTTTGCCGCCAACAATACCGTTACTGCGCAACGCACTTCTTATACCGGCAATGCCAGTACGCCTCCGGTAGATTTTGAGAAAGCCGCAACGGCAGCAGTACCATCGGTAGTGCATATTAAAACTGTTACCAAGTTTCGTGAAGTATCTGGCAGGGGGCAGCAAAGTCCTTATGGCGGTGATGATGATCTGTTCAGACGCTTTTTTGGCGACCAGGGCATGCAGCCGCAACAGCAGCAAGACCAACGTGCATCGGGTTCTGGTGTTATCATCAGTGCCGATGGTTATATTGTTACCAATAACCACGTGGTAGATCATGCAACAGATGTTACTGTTACTTTAAACAACCGCAAAGATTATAAAGCCAAAGTAATTGGTACAGATGCCAACACAGATCTGGCACTGTTAAAAATTGAAGCTACAAACCTGCCGGTAATGGCTATTGGAAACTCTGATGATGCAAGGCTGGGGCAGTGGGTATTGGCAATTGGTTATCCGCTTAATCTTGATGTAACTGTTACTGAAGGTATCATCAGTGCAAAATCAAGAAACATTGGCATCAACCGCCAGGCAGCAGCGCCAATAGAATCATTTATACAAACAGATGCTGCAGTAAACCCTGGTAGCAGTGGTGGTGCGCTTATCAATACAAATGGAGAACTGATAGGTATTAACGCAGCCATTGCTTCACCAACAGGTTCTTATGCTGGCTATGCTTATTCTATTCCTTCTAACCTGGTAAAGAAAGTAGTAAGCGATTTGTTGAAGTTTGGTTCTGTACAAAGAGGTTACTTAGGCATTAGCATGGCACCAGAGCAATTGGATGACGCCAAGAAAAAAGAATTGGGCATTAATGACGATGTGAATGGTGTATGGGTAATGGAAGTAACACCTAATAGCGCTGCAGATAAAGCAGGCCTTAAAAAAGGTGATGCCATTACAAAAGTAAACGGTGTTTCAGTTGCAACTTCTGCTCAGTTATCTGAACAAGTTGGTCGTCAGAAACCCGGCGATAATATCCAGATTACGTATTTGCGCAGTGGCAGTGAACACACAACATCCGCTACTTTGCAAAACAAGATGGGAAATTTTGCCAGCCAGAAAACAGCAGCTATTGAATCATTAGGAGCAGAGTTTTCTAATTTATCAAAAGATGCTGCTGCTAAAATGGGTATTGATGGCGGTGTGCAGGTTACTAATATTGCCGATGGTATAATCAGCAACCAGACTAATATGAAAACCGGTTTCGTAATAACAAAAATTAATAACACGCCTGTTAAATCTGTGGAAGACCTGAAAAACGTATTATCAGCACAAGGCTCAAACTTCCAGATACAAGGTATTTATCCTGGTAGCGATGAAGTTTACTACTATGGAATCAATGATTTTAGGAAGTAGTGCTTTGTTTTGTTTCATATGTAGTGAAGCCTCCCGTTTTGCGGGGGGCTTTTTTATTTGGATAAGTTCATAAATTGATAGAAATAAAAAACCTCCTGGCGAAGCAGGAGGTAATTTTTTTTGGACGATAAACAACTTAAACTAAAAACTTGTAATCAGGCTTCAGACCAGCGTTTAGGATTTTTAAAGGATATTGGAACTACTGGTTTCTTGTAAGGATATTGGTGCTTGTCATTCAGCTTGTGATACAAAAATAATCCACATACAGCATGTGGAAAAGAGCAGAACTAACCCTTTTTTAATGTTCGGATTTCACTACTCAAATCGTATATGCACCAAAAACACAATGGGAAAACTACGATTAAAGCCTGCTCATCTGCCATATTCTCAACGTATTATCCCTGGTAAAACAGCTTAACTGCGTGTAGTAAAGCAACGGATATTTTTTTGTGTGCCCATTTTAATATAATTTTGAATCATCAGATGATATGATGAATATATATGAAAAGCATTATTAGAAGAACGCTGGCGGATGAAGTAGCAGCAAAACTGCAGGAACAGTTAAGCCTTGGTTACTATAAACCGAATGATAAATTACCAGTGGAAGCGGAGTTGATGAAAACATTTGGTGTAGGCCGGTCGTCTATAAGGGAAGCGGTACGGATACTGGCCAATGCCGGTCTTTTGCGTATACAACAGGGCCTGGGCACTTTCGTAGAGGAGCAAACTGTCACCCGTGAACCAATGGATCAACGTTTAAAACGTGCTAGTAATAAAGACCTAAATGAAGTACGTGAACTACTGGAAATGAAAATTGCAGAGAAAGCCGCTGCTAACCGTTCCAAAAAAGATATTACTGTAATAAAGAAACACCTGGCTGCAAGGCAATCTGCTGCTATGAATGGTTTATTGGAAGAGTGTATAGATGCAGATATTCTTTTTCACACCGCTATTGCAGAAGCATCCAAAAATGAAATACTGGCAGATTTGTATAAAGCCGCATCACTCCATTTAAAGAAATGGTTTTTGCAGGTACATAAAGATACCAGCGACTTTATTAAAAGCCAGCAGCTGCACCAGGATTTATTGGACAGCATTATTGCCGGTGATAGTAAAAAAGCCTGGCAGTCTGCAGCACGTATTATTGGACATGTATCGCAATAGTTAAAATTTAAACAGGCTAGTGGTTAAAGAGAAATATTGCGGAGGATGCTAAAGCTGCACAATGATATAAAAGTTGAAGTGAGTGACCCCGACCTAAGGTACGGGGCACAGCACAACGAAGATCGGCTTAGTTCCAATGCTGGTACACAAAAAGAATAATAACAATAGAAGAAATAATTTTTTATGCCCGGATTAACTACCAACGCACTTAAACAACCCGTTTACCCCGTACTATTTACCATCAGCTTTACGCATTTGCTCAATGATATGATGCAATCTGTGATACCGGCGGTGTATCCTTTGATTAAAACCAGTTTCAACTTAAGCTTTTCGCAAATTGGCTTAATCACTTTTGCATTTCAATTGACGGCTTCTTTACTGCAGCCATTTGTTGGTTCGTTTACTGACAGGCATCCACAACCGTATTCGCTGGCAGCAGGCATGGCGTCTACACTTGCGGGTTTGGTGTTTTTGTCTATGGCCACAGGTTTTACATCTGTATTATTATCTGTTTGTTTAATTGGCATGGGCTCTTCTGTTTTTCACCCCGAGTCATCCAGGGTTGCACAATTAGCTTCTGGTGGCAAGAAAGGGATGGCACAATCACTTTTCCAGTTAGGTGGCAATGCAGGTAGTGCAGCAGGACCTTTATTGGCAGCATTGATAGTGGTGCCTTATGGCCAGAAAAATATTCGCTGGTTTGGGTTGGCTGCTGTGTTAGGCATCATCATTTTGTACAGAATAGGCAACTGGTATCGCAACAGGCTGGAGATGGAACGCAAAGCATCGTTGGGCAACAAAACCATTCGGGAAGGTAAAGTGCAAGGGAAAAAATTAATAGCGGCAGTAATCATTTTGTTAGTACTTATCTTCTCCAAGTATTTTTATATGGCCAGCATGAGCAGCTATTTTACTTTTTACCTCATTGATAAATTTCATGTAACCGTACAGCAGTCGCAGTTTTATTTGTTTGGATTTTTAGGCGCAGTTGCTGCGGGTACTATGATTGGCGGGCCATTGGGCGATCGCATCGGCAGAAAATATGTTATCTGGTTTTCTATCTTAGGTGCCGCTCCTTTTACATTAATGTTGCCTTATGCTAACTTGTTTTGGACAGGCGTGTTAGCAGTTGTCATTGGCGTTATCATTGCTTCTGCTTTCTCTGCCATATTGGTGTACGCAACAGAATTAGTTCCCGGCAAAGTAGGGTTGATTGCAGGCTTATTCTTTGGTTTTGCATTTGGCATGGGCGGCATTGGCTCTGCTGTATTGGGGCATATTGCAGACTTAAAAGGCATTTCTTTTGTATACCATATCTGTTCTTTTCTTCCATTGATTGGCATTATTGCTGCTTTATTGCCAGATTTGGGTGAAAACAAGAAAGCATAAATCATGTGTTATCTTGCCGGATAATTAGCGCCTGATATGAAATACCTTGCTGTATTATCTCTTCTCGTATTATTTACTTGTGGTTGCGGCAGCAATGAAACAATCACAAGGTTATTGGCTGAACAAAAATCATTAAAAGACAGCACTTATATTATACACGAAAAGATAGGGCGATACATTCGAAACGGCATTCATGACAGTGCTGAGCTACAAAGCAAACAACTTGGAAAAGTTCAGGCGCGGTTAATTGAGATCCAAACTTCAATTGATAGGTTTGAAAAGAAATGATTGTGCGGAAATTTAGCAAGACCTATAAGGTTTGCAGAAGAGTAGGCAGTGTTGTCATAAACCTTATAGGTCTTAAATGCAGCTTTTGCTGTATTTTGAAGAAAATTTCATCCCGATGGCCTGCCTGTACAGTATTTGCAAAGTCAGAAAAAGAAGTCTTTGTTGCTTTTATATTGTTGTTTTATTAGCATTCAACATAACAATTACTTCCTCGGCAACAGCACAAAGCGTAATACCGAAAAACTTGCGCTGCGAATACCTTATAAACCCCGAAGGCATAGATGAAACAGCCCCACGTTTTAGTTGGGAACTTGCCGCCACAAACCCAAAAGCATTTGCGCAAAAACAAACAGCGTATCATATTATTGTCAGCAGCTCCCTTGCAAACAGCAATGCAAACAAAGCGGATGTATGGGAATCTGGCTGGATAGCTTCCGATGCAATGGCCCAAATTGTTTACAGTGGCAGTGCATTAACATCAGACAAAAAATATTACTGGAAAGTAGCGGTGAAGGATGAGGCTGGAAAAATCTCTGCCTGGAGCCCTGTAGCCTATTGGAGCATGGGTTTATTACAAAAGAATGATTGGACAGCACAATGGATTGGCACCACAGATACCATTGATAAAAAACTGGAAGACTGTAATGTGGTTGATCCCTGGTTTAGAAAAGCGGTTACACTTGATCGGCAGCCCGTAAAAGCTACCATGTTTATTGCTTCCGTTGGCTACCACGAATTGTATGTAAACGGTAAGAAAATAGGCGATGAAGTATTGGCACCTGCGGTAAGTGATCATTCTAAAAGAGCAAGATATGTTGCTTATGATATTGCTACAGCACTAAAACCTGGTAAAAATATTATCGCCATCTGGCTGGGCACATCCTGGTCTATTTATTCTCCTTATTTTACGGCAGACAAACCCACGTCACCCATTGTAATTGCACAAGCCGATGTATACAATGATGATAAGCCCGGCACAAAACCTTTGCGCATACAAACGGATGATAGCTGGATAACGCATCCAAGCCCGAATAAGCTTTTGGGCAAATGGTTTTTCTGGAATATGGGCGGAGAAATTTGGGACGCCAATAAAGAAATTCCTGACTGGAACCTTGCTTCCTGCAATACCGGCAATTGGAAACCTGCAACTATATATCATCCGCAATTATTATTATCTGCACAGATGGTGGAAGGCAATAAACTTTTTCATGAAATACATCCTATTGGTATTGAGAAAAAAGCGGATGGCAGTTTTCGGGTAGACATGGGCGTTAATTTTACGGGCTGGACTTCCATTGGTTTTAAAGCCGGCCCCGGAACAAGAGTTGATTTTCTTTTTTCTGAAAGAGATACCATGGCCATGACTTTCCGCAACCACAGTGCTTATATAACCGGCCCGTCTGGTAAAGGTGTTTTTCATAACAGGTTTAATTATGGCGCAGGTAGGTGGATTACAATTAAGGGTTTAAAAGAAGCGCCAAATCTTGCAGATATTAAAGGATGGGTAGTACATACCAACTATACAGGCGCAGGCAGTTTTGTTTGTTCAGACAGTTTGCAAAACTGGATATATGACAAGGTAAAATGGAATTTTGAAAACCTGTCTGTGGGAGGCTATGTGGTAGATTGCTCTCAGCGGGAGAGAATGGGTTATGGTGGCGATGCGCATGCTACTTCTGAAACAGGGGTGTTTAATTACAGGCTGGCTGCTTTTTATACCAAATGGATGGAAGACTGGCGTGATGTGCAGGGCAACAAGTTTATGGATTCTTCTAATTACGGCGGCAATGCGGATGAGGGTATTTTACCACATACTGCGCCTACCTATTGGGGTGGCGGTGGCCCGGGCTGGGGTGGTATCTGTGTTACACTACCCTGGTTGATTTACCAGCAGGAAGGTGATACACGCATATTGGAAAAGAATTTTACACTGATAAAAAAATGGCTGGCATTTCTTGATTCACACACGCACAATGATTTGATGGAGCGCTTTGGTGCACAATGGGATTTTCTTGGAGATTGGTTGTGGCCAAATGCCGGCGTAGAAGGCATGAACAACGGCAAACCGCAGAATATCTGTTTCAATAATTGCTATCGTGTTTATAACCTTCGTACTGCTGCAAAAATTGCACGTACCATTGGTGATGACAAGCAAGCGGCAGCATGGGAACAACAGGCAAATGCATCTTCCGCTGCCATTCATGCAAAATATTTTAACGCTGCTGACAATAGTTATGCTGATAGCTCTATGGGAAATCTTGCTATGGCATTGTTAGCTGAAGTGCCCCCCAAAGACTTACAACCTGCAATTATGCAGCGGCTGGAAAAAGAAATATTAATAGTACGCAATGGCCACATACATGTAGGTATTACTGCAGGTGCGGCATTGTTTAAATTGTTAAGAACAGTAGGAAGAGATGATTTGCTTTATTCAATGACATCGCAAACAACTTACCCTGGCTGGGGCTATATGAAAGCAAACGGTGCTACAAGTATCTGGGAAATGTGGGAGAAAGATTTACCCGGACATTCTTTGTTGCATAGTTCTTATCTCTATCCCGGTGCATGGTATATTGATGGAATGGGAGGCATACGCCGAAATCCTTCGCAACCTGGGTTTAAAGATTTTATTATAAGAGTGCCGCTGGTAGACAGGAAAAAGATCACATGGGCAAAAGCATCTTATCATTCGCCTGCGGGATTGATTAAAACAGCGTGGCAACAAAAAAACGGTAAGCTGTCATTGTTAATTACAGTTCCGCCCAATACAAAAGCAACGGTTTATTTTCCAAAAACGGGGACAGACAATGTTCAACTGTCTTCTTCATTAATACAAAAAGCAGGTGCGCAAGATGGTTATACAATCTATTCAGTTCCTGCGGGGAGTTATGTTCTTAGTTCTTTTAGTTCCGAGTTCGGAGTTCGTGGTTCTTAGTTCGGAGTTCATATAATAAAGATGAATCGCCGAATCAACCAATCAACTAATCAACCATCTCGCAATATGAAAAAATATCTTTTAAAAACGATTGTAGCATTGATTGTCTTTGCAAACAGTATCAATGCCCAAACCAAAAGCTTGTTTAACGGAAAAGATTTAACTGGCTGGCATGTAGATGTGCCGGAAATGGATACCAACAAGCTGGCTAAAAATCCTTTTATCATCCGCGATGGTATGCTGGTGAGCATGGGTGTTCCCAACGGGCATTTAATTACGGATGCTGTCTATCATGATTATCGTTTGCAGGTGGAATACCGTTTTGCCAACAAGCCCGGCAACTGCGGCGTATTGGTGCATGCTTCCACGCCACGTGCATTGTATAAAATGTTTCCAAAATCAATAGAATGCCAGATGATGTCTGACCAGGCCGGCGATTTCTGGTGCATCGTAGAAGATATTACCGTGCCCGATATGGAAAAACGAAGAGGCCCCAAAAAAGATTGGGGCATTACAGAAGGCAAAGGCCGGCGCATCATCAACCTTACAGATGGATTTGAAAAACCATTGGGCCAATGGAATACTATGGTAATTGAATGCAAAGGAAACACCATTAAAGTTTGGGTAAACAATGACTTGGTAAACGATGGCTATAACTGCACCGCATCAAAAGGAAATATTGCCTTGCAGGCAGAAGGAGCGGAAGTTGAGTTTAGGAAAGTGGAGATGACGAAGTTGTAATTGGGAATTAGCAATTAATAATTAGTAATTAATAATTGGGCAGCGTAAGGTTTGGAAAAGTCTGTGTCTTTTCTATCAAAGCAAACGAAATCCTTCAGTCCTTTAATCCTTTAATCAAGGTCGAAATCCTTAAATCTCTTAATCCTTTAATCATGGTTCAGACCATCAAAGCAAACGAATCCTTCAATCTTTCAATCCTTTAATCAAGGTTCATACACTTGCGGCTTGCAGCTAATAGCTAGCAGCTATTAGAACCGTATTCCCGCACCGGTTAAAAAATGAATGGATGAAAGTGTTTGTGATCTTGTAATAGGCGGAGGGATAACCACTGTGCCACCGGTAAATGAAAAAGTAGGATTCCAATTACTAGATCCGTTTCCGGGATATAAAAACTCTGGCCTGCAGGCATAATAAGAAAGATTGAATAGGAGAAAACAATTGCCCGGTAAATTATATTCAGTATTAACAGTGGCCTGGTAACAAAACGCTGTTTTAAGAGAGCGGCTGGGCATGGTTGCAGACCCCGCATAGTAACCAGTACCGGCATTGAAATCACTTGGACCGTAGCTATAACTATAACCGGGTTGAATCACCTTGCATACACCGGCTTCCAATTGCGGCGTGATAAACCATTTATTTTTCTTGCCGGTAGCAAATGAATAAAAAGCACCCACCATTGCCGAATATATTCTCCAGGCATCTGTTTTTACAGTTACACTATAGTTATCACCCAAATTTTTCTTGATGTTATCTTTTATAGCATCATTGTCTTCTACAAAAACTGAATTACTTACCGCAAAGGATGCTCCAAAGCCATTTATAATTTTGTACCTGATTGATAGCTTTCCCGCAATACCCAACAGCGTATTGCCCGAACTATCTGTGGAAGAATTGGTGGGTTTATGACCAAAAGCACCAACAGGAAGCGCATTGCCAATGGTAAAGCTGGCAGAGAATCTTTGTTCTTTGTGTTGTTGGGCGTTGGTACTATAGCTAAATGTTAATAGTAAGAGGCAAAAACCGAGATAGCCAAACTTCATAAAATTCATATTGAGGATAAACAAGTTGTAAGTGGTAAGTAATAAGTGGTAAGTCCTTTTTGTGTTGAATAAACTAAGTTAGTTAGAATATATGCCAATTACATCTTATTTACAGATTAAATCCATTTCACTTATCTCAAGCATCAAATGCTTTCCATCGGAGACACAACAATTGAATAGGGATTCAAACAGGATACTAATGCTGAGAAAAGCTATATTGTACAAGTGTGCGACGCAAGAATGCTCCTCAAAGAACCAATGTTGGCTTCATAAAGCGGCCCCTCTTAAAACCTACAACTTAAAACTTATAACTTACAACTTACTACTTCTCGACAAACTTCTGCCAGAGTATAAAATCCTGTTTGTACCAATGATTGGGTATAGTAGCTATTTGCGTATAACCTGCTTCTGATAATATATGTATGGCAGCCTGGTTGGTAGTTCGGCAATCGCACCAGATTTTATGGCATTTGCGTATAGTTATGGTCTCTTCCAGCTTTTGTAATAATTTTTTGGTGATGCCTTTGCCGCGATTGTCTTCAGTTACGCCAAACCATTCCAGCCAGATAGTATAATCATCAAAACGGCTTACACAAAAACCGGCAATCTGTTTATCTGTCTCAGCAATGATTACAGCATACGGATCTTCTTTTATTTTATCCGCCAGGGAGTTTGCGCTGTACCGTTCGGTTTCATGTTGTTTGGCCAGCTCGTTGTAGTAAGGTATGGCGTTAATCAAAGCCTCCATTGCTTTCGACAATGCATTTGCATCTGGTTCTGTTGCTAATCTTAACACTGTTTTATCTTCAACAGCATCTTGTTGCTTTGTTACTTTTTTACTACCACTGTAAAGTTCATATTCCAGCAGGCGGCAATCAATAGTGCTATTGTAAAATTCAATGCGGCGTGATGCTTTTAAGCCAATCTTTTTTGCAAGGTCAAGATTGCCGGTAAATATATATCCATAATAGCCGCCGCAAGATTTCTTCATAAAGTCGCCAATGCGGGCATAGGTATCTTCCAATGCTGCAACAGTGCCTAAACGTTCTCCGTATTCAGGGTTAAACATTACCACACCACCGCCTGTGTCTGTTGGAACAGTTGTTTCTGCAAAATCGCACACTTTAAATTCAATCATATCTGCTACACCGGCTGCTACTGCATTCTTTCGGGCATTTTCAATTGCCTGCTCACTATAATCAGTAGCAATAATGCGTGGCTTGGGATTGTCTTTGATCTGCAGCTCCAGCAATGCATCCTGCTGACGATACACTTCTTCATCATATCCCTTCAGGTGCATAAAAGCATAATTGTCCCTGAATAAACCCGGCTTCCTATTGGTAGCAATCATAGCGGCTTCTATAGCCAATGTGCCTGAGCCGCACATAGGATTTATGAAAGGCTGCACACGGTTCCATTTCGTAGCATAAATAACCGCAGATGCAAGCGCTTCCAGCATGGGTGCCTGCCCGGGTATCTTGCGGTAACCATGTCTTGCCAGTGAGTGACCAGATGTATCAATGAATATTTCTGCTTCGTCTTCTTTCCAGAAAAGATGTATTACGGCGCCACTCAATTCTGCACCGGTAGATGGCCTTGCGCCTCTTTTAGTGCGCAAACGGTCTGCAATGGCATCTTTTACCCGCAGGTTGGCAAACATGCTGTTGTTGATGGTATCATTCTGCACATTGCTGGTAACGGAGAAATAACCGCCTTCTGGTAAAATGTTTTCCCATTCAAAACGGGATAGGTGACGATATACTTCATCTGCGTTGGATGCTTTAAACCTGCCCAGGCTATACAATACCTGGCTGGCGCAACGCAACTGGCAATTCAACAATATGCAATCATTGATTGTACCGCGCAAATGCACACCGGTAACAAAGCTGTTGGCAGCTGTTATGCCAAGGGTTTCTAATTCCTGCACCAGCCAGGGTGTAATGCGTTTATGACTGGTAATAGTAATATCGCCGGGGGTTGTAAACAAACTCATACAAAATAAAGATAGCAGAAAAAGTTCTTTAGTTCGTAGTTCTTTAGTTCATAGTTCGGGGGTTCGTAGGAGTTCGAAGTTATTTAGTTCGGGGTTCGAGGCTATTCCGAGCTACAAGAAAAAAGCTGCAAGCTACAAGCTAACAGCTTTCCTCGCTATAGACTTGCAGCTTGCAGCTAATAACTTGTCGCTTTCTTCGCAAACGGCTCGTAGCTCGAAGCTAGCAGCTCACAGCTATTTCTTATGCCTCATATTATGCATCATCGCAAATGGCCTGCAGGTAAGCACAACGCCTGCATAAATCTGGCTCAGCTTGTCTGTGGGTGCATTGGCCAATGATTGATCCTGGCTGCTTCTCCATGCATGATCTTTAAAACTGCCGGTATACATTGCCTGCAAACCAATAGAACAGGCATATTTAGCCGATGTGGCTGCAATCCCAAATCCTGCACGGTAGTTAAAAAATCCATTTACAAAATCCAGCGACCTGATATTATTCTGAAGTGTAGGCGATGCAATTACATCATCAAAATTAGTTGTTGAAATATCTCTGTAAAAACGTGCCTGGTAGCGTTGATATCCCAAACCAATCAGTGGGAATAGGGCAATCTTTTCACTTTTGAGGAAATCATACCCGATATCTGCACCCACACCCAGGTAGCGGATGGTGCTGCTTCTTTTATCGCGGTCGCCACTCATGCTGCTGCCGCCCATTATATTTATCTGGGAAATAAACTGGTGGTTTTCTTTAAACCAGCCCAACTGCAATACGCCGGTAGCATTTCTAACTTCTTTGTATTGGGGAAAATTAGCAATGCGGCCATTCAATCCATCAAACTTTTGAAAGCTGATACCCGCCGCTCTTGATATCTCCGGCATCATTTCCGTTTTCGACATTTGATTGTCTTGTGCATAAGTGCATAAACCTATACTTAATAATGCAAGCAATAATAGTGATTTCATGTGCTGGTAGTTTTTATAATGATGATGATGAATAAATCCCCTAATAGTAACAGATACGGAAATAATATTAATGGGGATGCTTTTTGAGAGTTTAAATATCGTGCCACGATTGTGAGTAATTAGTAATTAGTAATTAGCAATTAATAATTTTAAAACCCTGATTCGCAGCCGGAGGAAAAATTTCTC
This sequence comes from Chitinophagaceae bacterium, assembly GCA_047602295.1. GTDB lineage: Bacteria > Bacteroidota > Bacteroidia > Chitinophagales > Chitinophagaceae > JACMLD01. The sequence continues at coordinate 3,547,842 of JASGHP010000001.1, forward strand.
GCCCCTAAAGACGCAACACACCTTCGCCGCCAAATTCCCAATTCCTACACAACAACTTCCAACCTCAGCGACCCCAATTATTAATTACTAATTATTAATTATTAATTCGTTTTAGGCGCATCCGCCCCAACAGTCACATCCTCCCAGGCATCATAATCTTTTGCAAGTTCTGCCAACTTATTTCTTGCACCTTTTAAAGCACCAACGCCCAACAGTAAACGCAATGGAGGGTTAGCAGCTTCTGATACTTTAATAATTGCTTCTGCAGCTTTTACCGGGTCGCCGGGCTGGTTGCCGCTATAACCGCGTATATTGTCTTTGTTAGCGCCAGCAGTAGCAGCATAATCTTCAATAACAATTTTGCTGTTATTAGCAGAACGGCCTGCCCAATCTGTGCGGAAACCACTGGGTGCAACAACCGTTACTTTAATACCCAGCGGCTGTGTTTCTTTTGCCAGTGCTTCAGAATAACCGGTTACTGCAAACTTGGTGGCGTTGTAAAAACCTACTGCCGGAAATGCTACCAGTCCGCCAACGGAAGAGATATTGATGATATGGCCACTGCGCTGTTTGCGCATAATGGGCAATATTTCTTTGGTGGTGTTGGCCAGTCCAAAGAAATTTATTTCAAACATGCGCCTTACTTCTGCTTCTTCACTTTCTTCAATAGCGCCAAAGTATCCAATGCCGGCATTGTTTACCAATACATTTATCTGTTCAAATTTATCCATGGCAGTTTTTACTGCTTCTTTTATTTGGGCGGGATTGGTTACATCCAGTGGAAGCGCCAGTGAAGTATCCGGGTAAGCTGCTACAATATCTTTTATGTCTGCGGTATTGCGGGCCGTAACTACTGCACGGTATCCCAATTTTAATACTTGTTGAGATAATTCCCTGCCAAAACCCGTGGAGCAACCTGTTATAAACCATACTTTACTCATGAGGCAATTGTTTTTATTGTTGATGATAAGATTGTTGCTGATATTAACAACAGAACAGCCTGGTACGGAAAAAGTTTAACTAATTAGTAATTAACAATTAATAATTAGTAATTGGGCATCCTGTGGGGTGAATCTGCGAAACTTATTTTCGGGAAATGCTTACTGGTTACAGAAATGTGCATGTACTCTTGGGAGTTATTCTTCAACTCCTGGGAAGATTGCATTCACTCCTGGGAAGATCGCATTCACTCCTCGGAAGATCACATTTACTCCTGGGAAGATTGCATTCACTCCTCGGAAGATCGCATTCACTCTTAGAATTTTTTTGTCAACTCCTGGAAAGATCGCATTCAATCTTAGGAATTTTTCTTCAACTCTTCAGAAGAATGCATTCACTCTTAAGAATTTTTCAACTATTATATCGGCAATGAAAATTGTTTTTAGTAGCCTGCTAACCGTTTATGCCATCAGCATTTACTATCCTGCTTAGACAATAAACCAACAATTACGTATTTGCTAATAAAAAAATACCAAAGCTGCAATTTATTTGTGTCTATTACAGTTTTTAACGGCAATCCAAATCTGTTCATAAAAAAAAGAAAAAATGAAAAAAGTTAAATTTAAAATTGAGAAAGACTATAAAAGATGCAGCAAAGCATCTCTTGTAAGCAGGGCCTCTGGTGTTTTTGGCAGCATGAAGGGCAATCCATTGTTTCCGGCACCGCCGCTGGCCCTGGAAACAGTACAGGAAACGACAATCCAATTGGAAGCAAACATAATTGAAGCGCAAAACCGCGACCGTTTAAAGGCTGCACAAAAAAATGCAGTAGCAATAAAGCTGATAGGTTTGCTGGATCAATTAGCGGCTTATGTAAACAGCGTGGCCAAAGGAGACGAAGTTATTCTGCTGGCATCTGGTTTTCTAATTGTTACCACGTCGTCTGACACAGAAGAGTTTGGCCCTGTAAAAAACTTTACAGTTGTATTGGGCAAGGTAAGCGGCACTGTAAAAGTAAGCGTGAAGAGAATAACCGGTGCTACCTCATATCATCTCTGCTACGGAATAGATGATGGAGAAAAAACTGTATGGCTGCATATGGTAAGACCACAATCTAGGTTTTTGGTTAAAGGCCTGCAACCGGGCAAGACTTATGTTTTTAAAATGCTCGTAAATGGTTCAGGAGATACAGAAATAGAATCAGAAATCATCACCAAAATAGTTGCTTAAACATTCTTATGCCCTTTTGTTTTTCATAGTCACACGCCGGTATTCTTGCCGGTGTTTTTTTGTGGCTATAGCCTTCTATGAAGTGTAAAATAAGATCTGTAGAATATTTCAATGTCTTGTTTTGTAGCAGCTTCAGGAAATAAAAAAAGCAAGCTATCGGCAATTTTGTAAGCATCACCTTTAAATAAAGGCTCTCTTGTATTTACAGTAACCTTCGTTGCTTTATTAAAGTATCTTGAACATAAGATAAGCGTAGTGTCAGTAAGTTTGTAAGTTCCGGAGTCTTTCAAAAATTTATTGAAATGGTACCATTCAGAGTATAGAAACGTTGAATCAGCATACAAATAAAGAGTAATTGCCGAATACAGACGCCGGCCTCCTTTGTAGATGCGGACAATCTTTTTATTACTTTCTAAACACTTTGACTCTTGTGCAATTGAACTAGCTACAAGAATAAGAAACAGTAAAGAAATTGAAATTCTCATGTCCCCTTGACTAAACTGTTTCACTATGGTTTAAAAAGGCTGAAAGAATACATTGCTATTCTTAGTGCAATCTTTATGTTCTACCGTCATCATTGTTATCGGATGCCTCCTAACGTCGGCATGACAAATCGAACGGGGGATCTTGTGACGTCAATTCTTGAGAGACTCACTAGGTATCAGCCACTACTCACGACTGACGACTCCCCACTCACGATAAAACTCACGATAAACTTTTAATCAACCCTTACCAAAACACGCTTCCAGGTTTTGTTATCGCCAATAATTAATGTGTCGCCTTTAAAAGTAAAAGGTCTTTGCTGGTCTGTATCAATATACCACGACATAGAGCCACCTTTTACATGGTGTGTTACAATTGATTTATTGTAATCAATAGTATAGGTTCCAAAATAACCCAGTGCATTGTTGTTTATCCAATGTTGCAGGTTGATGTTGTAGTTTTTGGCTGAGTCTTCAGAAATTTTCAATGCTGTTTCAGAACAAATATTTAGGTTGACAATACCGCTTTTGGTATAGGTAAAATATCCTTTTGGCTTTTTGCCGTATGGATATTCCCATGATGAGGTTGTTTCATTCCAATCTGCAAATTCTAATAATTGCCAGGTACCGGCAAGTTTATTATTGGCTTTTGTTTTCGATTGCCCGAATGAATGAGAAATGATTGACAGTGTAAATAGTAATAAAAGTTGAAGCCTTGCCATGTAAGCGATCTTGTTGTAAAGAAATAGAGTGGGACTAAGTTATGAAAACATAAAGTTGCACTTTAAATCCTTTTTGTCTGAACCATGATTTGCCTGATTAAAGGATTACAGGAGGCTTGCGCTTTAAAATCCTTCAATCCTAAAATCCTTTAATCAAGGTTCAGACAATTTAAATCCCTTTTGTCTTAACTCCCGACGCGGCATCGGGACAGGCTATGATTTGCCTGATTAAAGGATTACAGGAGGCTTGCACTCTAAAATCCTTCAATCCTGAAATCCTTTAATCAAGGTTCAGACAATTGCACAAAATATTATTTGCAATAAAAAAACAGTGTTTAATTTGCCGCTTAACAACAATTGCAAAAAAAGTAATGTTACAACAACTGGATACCGTTACGTCAGCTCCGTCATTTTGCCGCTATAAAAATTATGTACAGTTAATTGTTTTTGTCTTATTCTTTATTGGGGGGATTGCTTTTAAAAGTCATGCCCAACAGTATGCAAGTTCTATTGTAAAAAAAGATTTGCTCTCCAATTCATTTGTTGCACCGCCAGATTCGGTAAAGCCAAGAGTATATTGGTGGTGGCTTTTCAATCGTGTTGACAAAGCTGGCATCACAAGAGATATGGAAGAGTTTAGAGCGAAAGGAATCAGTGGTGTTAATCTTATCTGTACAGGTGGCTATGCAGGCAAAGCCCCGCTATTGGGTGTTACTTATCAAAGCCCTGCCTGGTGGGATTCTGTTTAAACACGCAGTAAAAGAAGCCAAACGTTGTCATATTGAACTAGGCTTTAACCTCTCTGCAGGTGGCTGGACTATGGAAGGGCCATGGGTTTCAAAAGACAACGCCATGAAGAAACTAGTCTCTTCAACATTAAAGCTAAGCGGGCCTGTTCATTTTAACGATACATTGCCACACCCGCAAATAGTAGACGACTATTATCACGATATTAAAATACAGGCTTTCCGAATACATGACACTTCAAAAATTATTGATCCTGCATCTATCATTGATATTACTTCAAAGTTAAAAGCAGATGGCAAACTGGATTGGCAGGCACCGGCAGGTGAGTGGGTGATTGTAAGAAGCGGTTATACATTAACGGGACATACATGGAGCAAATGGCACGCTTACCCGCAGTTTTATCCGCAGGGAGATACTTTTGAAGGCGGTGATGGTTATGAAATTGATTATCTGAACCCGCAATCACTGGATGATCATTTTAACCATTTGGGAAAACCTATTCTTGATACGGTGAAAAAAGTGGGTGGCCACCTCGCTTATTTATGGTCTGATAGCTGGGAATGTGGCAAGCTTACCTGGACACAGGATTTCTCCCGACAGTTTAAAAAATACCGTGGGTATGATCTTGAAAAATATTTGCCCGTATTTGCAGGCTATACAGTAACTAACGAAGATGTATCAGCGCGGTTTCGTGAAGATTTTGATCGTACCATACAAGATTGCGTGGCGGATAATTTCTATGGACATTTTATGGAGCTATGTCATCAATACGGTGTAAAAGTTGGCAATGAAGCTGCCGGCCCTAACGATATTCCACCAATAGACGCATTGAAAAATCTTGGCTATTGCGATATACCTGCAGGAGAGTTTTGGGTGAATGGCCATCGCAAAGCAAAGAATGGTTATAACAGTGAAAGATACCAGCGGCTAAATTTAAAACAAACCGCTACAGCAGCGCATGTGTATGGAAAACGTGAAGCGATGGCAGAAGCATTTACCATGATGGATGGAGATGCTACCCATTGGGCATTGGGGCCATCCGATTTGAAACCCTATGCAAATGATGCATTTTGCGAAGGTATCAATCGTTTTATGCTGCACCAGGCTACCTGCCAGCCACCATCTGATGGAAAACCCGGCTATGAGTTTTGTGCCGGTCAGCATTTTACACCAAACATTACCTGGTGGGAACAATCACCAGCTTTCTTCTCGTATCTATCACGTTGCCAGTACATGCTGCAGCAAGGCGTCTTTGCAGCAGATGTATGTTTCTATTTGGGCGAGCAAACACCCACACTGGCACCGCCCAAATACCTGGTGCCATCGCTGGGGCAGGGTTATGATTGCGACTACAGCAATGCGGATGTGTTGCTGCACCGCATGAGTGTAAAAAATGGTCAGCTTGTTTTGCCAGGTGGCATGCATTACTGCTTACTTGTTTTGCAGAATTGCGTGTCGCCGGTTAAAACCATAGCAGATAAAGTAGGAGCTTATCAAAGCCTGCATGTATCATCGGAGCCATCAACTGCTATGTCTGTAGCGGTTATTAAAAAGCTTAGGGAATTGATACAGGCAGGGGCAACAGTAATAGGGGCACCGCCACTTGTATCAGCGGGGTTGAATGATTACCCTGCATCCAATACTACAGTAAAGAAAATAGCAGATGAGATATGGGGTGGACTTGATGGGAAAAACCATACTGAAAAAAAGTTTGGCAAAGGCCGCATCATATGGGGAAAGACAGCAAGAGAAGTATTGCAGGCTGATGGCATTCAACCTGATTTCAGTTTCAACAGCCAGCCGGAACAAGAAGAAATGTTTGATTACATACACCGCACAGTTGGTAATGATGAAGTATATTTTGTCATTAACAGGAGCAACCAACCGCAGCAAAACAATTTTACTTTTCGCGTTGCCGGAAAAGTACCGGAAATATGGAATGCAGTAACAGGTGAACACTTTACAGCAAATGCCTGGAAACAAATTAATGGCAGTACAGTGCTTCCGTTACAGTTGGACGCATTCGGTTCTTGCTTTATTGTTTTTCGCAAAACCGCCAGCGTTGGTGAAGCTGGCATGTTTGCTTCCAATTACCCTGCTTTGCAATCATTAAAAGAATTGGAAGGCTCCTGGAATGTCTCGTTTGACAAACAATGGGGTGGGCCGGAAAATGCAAATTTCCCGTCGCTGGTTAGCTGGACAAACAGGTCTGAAGACGGAATAAAACATTATTCTGGCAAAGCAACTTATAGCAAGACATTTGATGCGGGTGAATATTTTGATAAGCTAAATACACAAGGCAAGAACACGAAACGCTTATGGTTAGATCTTGGTAATGTTGCCAACGTTGCGGAAGTGAGTTTGAATGGAAAGAAATTAGGTGTGCTGTGGTGTGCACCATGGCGGGTAGAAATAACAGATGCTGTGAGGCCAACTAATAATCAATTGGAAATAGATATCATTAACCTTTGGGCAAACAGGGTAATTGGCGATCTTAGTCTACCGGCAGATAAAAGATATACAACTACCCACGATGGTTTCCGGTTCGATTTCCTGGCGGCAGGAACGCCATTGCTTGTATCAGGCTTGCTGGGCCCTGTTGCATTGTACCAGTCAACACCTATTAAATAAGTTTACAGCGCCGGGTTATCGGCTTATAAAATATTGATTGTGGAGATAACTATACGACAAGTGAGATTACTATAGGCCCGCACAACATCTCATTAACGTTTGAGTATAATAGTCTACAACTCTTTTGCTTTTAAATGGAATTTTGAAGGTTTCTTTCTGGCAAGCTTTTAGAATTACAATAGAAAAATCTCCGGTTATGAAAAATACATTTGGAAACCGTTCTCTTTTAGTAGTTATGTTATTGTCTTTTGTTTTTTCTTTATCCAGTTGTTACGAGTCACGTTATTACCATCGCTACAACCACCACACAAGGGGTTGGTACGATCATCGTCATATGCCACCACCAGCAGGTGTAAATTTTGAAGTGGATATAGATGCCAGGCACAGGCATTAATATTTACTGAGCATGAGCGATAGTGTTATTGCCATGCGCATAAAGAAAAAGCACAAGACCTTTGCAGGTTTTGTGCTTTTTTAATCTTCAAATCGTAATCAGTGTTATACGGCAATTAATGTGTGATGTTTTGTAGCGGGCTGTATTTTCTGCAACAGCATTTTCTCCAATGTATCGGCTTTCTGCAAAAGTGTTTTATTATGGATATAGGGCTCTATGTCAAAAGGTTTCCCCAGTTTTCCATCTTTATAAATCTGGTTGAAGCCATAATAGTTTAAAGAGAAGCCCCAATCATTCACCAGGTGATCGTACAATGCTTTATCATTTTCCAGCAGTGTATGATAGCTCATTACCAGGTATTGTTCCTGTGGCAATTGGTTTATTACATGCAGAATAGCTTCATTGTATTTTATCCATATCTGCAGGAAATGCTGCACATGTTTCTTCTTTAGTGATTCCAATGCACGTGCTTTAAAATAATGTTTCCACGCAAATCCGCTCAGTCCTTTTTTTGCCTCATACTTTATCTGTTGCAGTTTGTACATGCGGCTGATAAGCGAACTGATAACAGCAGGATAATCCCTTAGCACCACAAAGAAATAAGCTTGTGGTATTATCTGCCGGTATGCATCCAGGAAAAGACAGGTGCGTGGATCTTTCCATCCCCATTGCTGGTGAAAACCGTTTTTATAATTGATGATATCCCTGAGTGTATCTTTCTCTTCTTCTGTAAGCGGCCTTACAGGTTTTGCAGTAAGCCCATTGTGGGGCAGACGCTGTTTCTTTAATAAAGATTTATGGCTTTCAAAAAAATCAAGGTCTTCAAAATGCCCGTCATCATTACCTGTTAATGCACCCAGCAGGTTGTCGCCCACATGCAATCCGCATTTGTTGAGCCATTGTGTTGTTAACGATGTTCCTGAACGGTGCATGCCTGCTACTATCAAAATCTTATTCTTAGTCATGGCGCTCAATTTTAAATCCTAAACAGCAATGCGTGTGGTAAAATACCTGGCGCTTACATCGCTGGAAAGATGTTGCATAATAAAAGAAAATAGTTCTTCTGCACAAGCTTCTTTCTTTTTACGGGCTGTATTAATATGCAAGTCAGGATTGGTAGGAATATCAAACGGATCGTTAATGCCGGTAAGATTGTTTATTTTATCAGGATGTCCTTCTGGCAACAATGCTTTTGCATACAATCCTTTTGTATCTCGTTTTATTAAAGTGTTTACCGTGCAATCAATAAAAACAGTTTGTACATTGTTATAACTGCTGGCAAGTTCTGCACGTATTTCATTGTAAGGGTTGATGGCACAAATAATAGCAACTATGCCCTGGGCTGAAAATTTGCTGGCTACAAAACCTAAGCGACGAATATTCTCACAGCGATCTGCTTTTGAAAAACCAAGATCGCGGCAAAGCATCCTGCGGTAATCATCTCCATCAATAATTTCTGCTGCTACACCAAATTCTGATAATTTTTTTTCTACCAGACCAGAAATAGTTGATTTGCCGGCGCCAGACATGCCACATAGTTGGATAATCATAGAAGGTAAATTTTAAAATTTAATGAGTATATAGTATTTGACTGTTTACAATTATGGCAAAACAATAACTGCAGGGCAGCAATCGCTTGCTTCCAGTATTAACTGTGGCAAAAAATCAATTTGGGGGGTTCTTGTGGTAAAGCAGTTTTACCTGCTGTTCTTTTTATAGCTATGCCTAAGTGCTTTCAACGGTTCTACGACTCAGGTTATTGACAAAAGTTATTGTCTTTTTATTTTTTAATTTCGTTTTAATTATTAATCGCTGTTTTTTATACTATCCAACGATTTCGCAATTGTTATGCAACTAAATAAAATCATTTTGCTTATAAAAGGTAAAATAGGTTAATGCTGATATTTTGGCGATTAAAATCGTTTTCATCCGCCGCTTTTAATTTTATCTTAATCCTATGTTACTAAAAAACTGTAGATTCATATTCTAATCAATCCACTGTAAACAATACGACGATGAAAAAATTTCTTACCTGTGCTTTTAGTATTATTTTAATGTGCTCCTTCGCATCTCCTATTCACTTCACTGCAGATAAATGGATACCACTTTTTGATGGCACATCACTTAAAGGATGGAAAGTGGGAGACAATGCTGCTACATTTACTGCAGACAGCGGAATGATCATTGTACATGGCAACACAGCGCATTTGTTTTATGATGGATCTGTAATGAATCATAATTTCAAAAACTTTGAATTTAAAGCAGACGTAAAAACAAAACCCGGTGCCAACTCCGGCATTTATTTTCATACAGCATTTCAACAAGGTGGATGGCCATCTAAAGGATATGAAGTGCAGGTAAACAATTCTCATACAGACTGGCGCCGCACAGGAAGTCTTTATGGTATACAGGATGTAAAAGAGACTTATGTAAAAGATGATGAATGGTATACTGAATACATTAAGGTAGAAGGCAAGCATGTAACCATAAAAATAAACGACAAAACAGTAGTTGACTATACAGAACCAGATACACTTGAAGCCAATAGGGGAGAACGCAAAATATCCAATGGCACATTTGCTTTGCAGGGGCACGATCCCAATAGTATTGTTTATTATAAAAATATTAAGGTAAAAGTGTTACCTGATTAAGCATTGCAGCGTCAAAAATTATTATGACACTAATAGCAATTTTATTACCGTGGTTGTCTTTTTTCCTGAGAGGAAGAATATTAACCGGCATCCTTTGCCTGATTTTGCAGATTACAGTAATTGGATGGATACCGGCAGCAATATGGGCCGTTATTTCGTTAAGTGAAGCAAGGGCAAACAGGCGCAACAGGAGGATTGTGAGAGCGATTGAAGCCGGAGGCAGGAGAGGGGGACGAATGGTTAATTAGTAATTAAGAATTAGTAATTAGTAATTGGTGCGTTTGAGCCTGTAGGGGCGAAAAATCTTTCGCCCTTGCGCCATCGATTGACGCCTGTCGATTATCGTTTATCAACTCACGACTCACAACTCACCATTCACCACTCACCATAATGCATAAACACACCCTTCTTACCAACTGCTTTTTGATGCTTTGCATCATTGCATTTGCACAACACAACAAGCCTTTTAAAGTAATTGCGTTTTATACAGCCAAAGAAGACCAGGCGCATATCAGTTTTGTACACGAAGCCAATAAATGGTTTCCGCAAATGGCAGAACGGTATCATTTTGTATACGATTCTACCAATGACTGGACTAATCTCAATAAGAAGTTTCTTTCCAACTACCAGGTAGTAATTTTCCTTGATACAAGACCAGAAGCGCCGGAACAACGTGCCGCTTTTGAAGATTACATGAAACATGGCGGCGCCTGGCTGGGTTTTCATTTTGCCGGCTTTGCACTTACGCCTTCCGCTTTTCCGCAAAATTGGGACTGGTATCACAATGATTTTATAGGTGCCGGACAGTATAAATCCAATACATGGCGACCGGTATATGCGGTATTGCGTGTTGAAGACAGCACACATCCTGCTATGGCAAAACTGCCGGCAACTTTTAAATCTTCCCCTAATGAATGGTATAGGTGGGAGCGGGATTTGCGCACCAATGATTCCATCAAAATTCTTTTATCTGTAGACAGCAGCAGTTTTCCATTAGGCACAGGGCCCAAGCAGCATGAGATCTGGCACAGTGGTTATTACCCCATTGTATGGACAAACAAGTTCTATAAAATGGTTTATTTCAACATGGGGCACAACGATATCGACTACGAACACAAGACAAATAAAGAATTGTCTTTTCAATTTGTAAATGAATTGCAAAACCGGCTCATTCTCAACTGTCTTTTCTGGGTGGCAGGTCGGCGTATTCCGCAGCAATAGCATCGTAAATTTCCGTTTCAAAAAGCGTACTTGTTGGTATTGGTAGAAATGAAAAAATGAACGTGCTTTGATATTGCAATAAGTACGAAAAAACATTTGCGCCTCCTGTATGAAATTGATGATGTTTCTCGGAAATGATTTAATAGAATCTGTACCATTGGATTCAGAAAGAATTCCAAAGCCCGGTTATTTGGGCAATTTTAAACGCAGCCTTAAAGAAAAATACAAGGAACTGATTGCACAGTTTTCTGATCCCCCGGAATTCCTGGTGATGATCGCTTAACGCTAATAACGCGAATAAGAAACGCGAATAAACCACGAATGACATCCGCTAATGTCATCCCGAATAACCATAATAAATCACGAATAACTGCGACGAATACTAATAGCTACCGGTTAACAGCTACACAAGGCTTATCTTTTTACCAGTAGCTGCTGCTTCATAAATACTCATCAATATCTTCATATCCCGCACGCCTTCCATTCCATTAATGTGTTCAGGAAATTTTCCGGTTTCCAGGAAAGACTTGCAAATCTCTTCCATCATAACCGTTTGGTGATGTACTACCGGCAGATTTAAAGGGCCGGCATTGGTACTGCCTTTTATGGGGCCATAACTATATGCAGGGCTTAACTGGATAAACCCTTTGGTGCCTGAAACGTACAACTGTTCTATGTTTGAGCGATAGGAACTAAAACCATTTACAGTAGCATGTCCCGGAAATTCCAACTGCCAGGATATTGACTGCTCCACATCTTTAAAAATATTGGGCTCTGTAATGGGGCCATATTGCGCCGTTACAGAAAGCGGTTCTTCGCCTGTTACATATCTGGATGCCTGTACGCAATAGATGCCCACATCCATTAACGGGCCGCCACCCGCATATTCTTTTTTCAAACGCCATTGTGCAGGGTCTCCGATGTTGAAGCCGAAATTGGTCTGGATAAACTTTACATCACCAATTACTTTCTCACGGCATTGGCGCACCACTTCCTTAGTAAAAGGTTCAAAATGCATACGGTAGCCAATGCCTAGTTGTACATTGGCATCTTTACAGGCTTTTACCATATCTTCCGCGTCTTTCACAGAAGTTGACATGGGTTTCTCGCACATTACATGCTTGCCCGCTTTGGCAGCTCTAATTACATACTCTTTGTGCATAGAATTGGGCAGCACCACATATACAATGTCAATGTCCTTATTATTGGCAATGCTGTCAAAATTCTGGTAGTTGTAAATATTCTTTTTATCGAGGTTGTATTTCTTTTGCCACTCGTCTGCCTTGGCTGGTGTGCCGGTAACTATGCCTGCCAGGTAGCAATTGCTGGTTTTCTCCAGCGCAACCGCTAATTGGTTTTTAGCATAGCTGCCTAAGCCAACCAGTGCAACGCCCAGCTTTTTTGCGTCTTTGCGAACTAAGAATGGGGAGGCATTGGTTTTGTCTGCAAGGGCTATCGTTGCAATGGCGGCGCCCAGGCCTCCACTCATTTTTTGAAAAAACTCGCGGCGGGAATGGTTGTATGGCATAGCTGGTAGATTGGTGGGTGATTTAATGCTGTAATTTACTTATTCGCTTTTAACAAACAGCAACCGCCTGCACACAATTTTGCAGGGCCTGAAAATGGCAGTTTAAAACCAAGCTCTATAATAATGCCGTCAATAAACCGTTAGCATGAGGTATGAAGTACTACCTCTTTCTGCTTGTCAATTGCGTCATTCTATTGTTTATTGCTTTATTTTTTGCAGACAACCGTCTTATCCCCGAAAGCAATGCAGCCCGGATACGCAATGTAATTTTGCTGCTACTGTTTATAACGGTGAGCTATAACCTGGTAACGATTTATGTTTTAAAACGAGCAGCACCGGAAACCGGTCTTGTTTATAGCGTAGTGGCTGGTATAAAAGCAGGCATTACCGGTTTTGGAAGTTATATTCAGCCTTTCAAAAAAGAATTGATAGTTTATTCGTTCATAGCAGGTGGACTCATTTTAATTGGAATAGTGCTGATGGGGATGCCAGGCGGGCTCTTGCTTAATATCCCTGTAAAGCTTGGCATTTCAAAAGCCATTACAGGAGATGCCTTATGGCCAGCCGCCTTATTGCTTTCAGTATTGTGGCCGCTTTGTTTGCCTGCAGGCGTGTTTCTAAAAAACTGGATGGCATCTCATGGATACGTTTCACTATCAATTGCAGGGCCTGCGCTTGCATTACTAATAGGCATTCCTATTTTAACTACAATGGTATACGCGATTTCCAAATAATCAATAATAATAAGGTAGCAGACGGGTTTATTGGGCCTGTATAGTAACACAGATGAGACATCGTTGCGGAGCTCAGTTCAACTATAAAGCTTTGAGGAGCGCTTCAATTCATATACCCTGTGTTCTTTTATAATTTTCTCCAGATAGAACTTCCACCATCTTGCAGGCAATTGGAAGAATTGAAAAATAATTGACCATTATCTACAGTCACATAATCATCAATCACAAAAGAAGAATCAGTAGTAGTAAAGAATACCTGCTTATCATCACCATAGCAATCTTTTCTTTCTTTTAAAGAGTAGCGACCCTTAAAGATTAACGTATCGTGGCTGAATCTTTCAAAGCTGCCGTCTTTGCCAATAACAATGATTCTGCCATTGCCCGCAGGAAGGCGTACTCCATTAAATGGATAACCGGAGAACGTAACATATTCCCAACTGCCCGTTATCTGGTTTCTTACGGCTGCGGCATTGTCTTTTTTACAAGCTGATAACAACAATAAAATGATGGAGAATAATAATAGCTGTTTCATGCAATTGCTGACCATTACTATTTCAGCGACGTTGCATGTTTATACAAAATTTAATCAGCAGGCCACATAGTCATGCATTTGCTCAACTAACTTTGCAGAATAGTTTTGCATGAAAAAGTACCTGACAGGCATAATGGTTGCGTTGGTAATGTTGTTCGGTGTATTAGGCATTACCAATCCTGCTTTCCGGCAGCCGTATAAATTTTTAGACAATGTAGAAGGGAAAGTGGAAAGCAATTACTTTATATTTTCAATTTACAAACAATACAGCGGCTACAGCCTTAGCAAAGACGGCAAATACAAAATCTACAAACGTTACCTGGGCATTGCACTCAGCTTCTATGAAATAAGCCCTGTATACGAAGAGCGCTACCAGGGCAATTGACAAACGCACACAGTTAGAACACAGCGTACATTCTTCTTATCTTTGCATTTCAATTTTGCATATGAAAGAAGTTGTTATAATAGCTGCTGCCAGAACGCCCATTGGCAGTTTTGGAGGATCGCTAAAATCATTATCTGCTACACAGTTGGGTGCCGCCGCCATAAAAGGAGTTATTGCCAAAGCAGGTATTCAGCCTTCATTAATACAGGATGTATTGATGGGTTGCGTTATACAGGCTAACCTGGGCCAGGCACCGGCAAGACAGGCAGCCAAATATGCAGGGCTGCCCAATGAAGTAAACTGCACTACCGTAAATAAAGTATGCGCCAGCGGCATGAAAGCCATAGCACAGGCAGCACAAAGTATTTTGCTGGGCGATGCTGATATAGTAATAGCTGGTGGCATGGAAAGCATGAGCAATATTCCTTTTTATACAGACCAGTTGCGCTGGGGAAATAAATATGGCAATACCAGTTTAATAGATGGATTGGTAAAAGACGGGCTTACAGATGTGTACGATGGAAAAGCGATGGGCTTTGCAGGTGAATTATGTGCCCGTGAATGCGGCATTACCCGCGAAGAGCAGGATGCATTTGCTATTGCCAGCTATAAGCGCAGCCAGGCTGCCTGGGAAAAAGGATTGTTTAACGATGAAGTGGTGCCTGTAGAAATACCACAACGCAAAGGCGACCCGGTTATATTTGCAAAAGACGAAGAGCCATACAATGTAAAATTTGATAAGATTGCCAGCCTTGCACCTGCATTTGAAAAAAACGGAACAGTTACTGCGGCTAATGCATCCACCCTTAATGATGGCGCGGCTGCAGTATTACTGATGAGTGCAGAAAAAGCAGCAGCATTGGGTTTGAAGCCTATTGCAAAAATATTATCTTATGCAGATGCCGAACAGGCCCCGGAATGGTTTACCACAACGCCCAGCATTGCCGTACCAAAAGCAGTAGCAAAAGCCGGTTTGTCTATGAACGATATTCAATATTGGGAGCTGAATGAAGCTTTTGCAGTAGTGGGAATAGAAAACAGCCGCCGCATGAAGCTTGATCCTGAAAAAGTAAATGTACATGGTGGCGCAGTAAGTATTGGGCATCCATTGGGTGCAAGTGGCGCCAGGATAATTGTTACTTTAATCAATGTATTGAAAGCCAATAAAGCAAAATATGGTGCCGCCGGCATTTGTAATGGGGGAGGTGGCGCCAGCGCTATGGTAATTGAAAACATGTAGTGAGTTATAATTATCCAGATCAACAGACCGCCTATTTGCGATAAAAAATAAAAATGCCTATTAACGATAAATTAATGCATTCTGCTGCTTGCAACATCAGAAAAGGACTTCTATATTTGTCCATTCTGTAAAACCTTAAACCCTTTAAATGAAAAAGCCCTTTTTGTTACTATTAGCAGGTCTGCTAACCGCTAGTATTGGTTTCTCACAAAGTTTTATGCACGGTGCCGGATTAAATGTTATAGTAGCCACAGCACCTGGTGGCAAGGCAGCAGTAAATGAAGGCTTCAGCTATTCCCCACGTTTTAATTTTATCGAGCAGGATAATATGTCTGTTTCTGTAGGCATACCCTTTACCATTGGGGCCTCTTTTAGTTATTCTTCCAGCTATAATAGTTATTATGGCACCAGCAGCAATAGCTCTTTTAGTTTTATGGCGAATGTTCCATTGGTTATAAACCTAAATATGGGAGCTGGTTCTACCAAGGAAACAGAAAGCCGGTTTGGCTATTTTGTTGGTGGCGGTTTTGGCTATCATTATGGCAAGTTCAACCTTTCTGATGCACTTGATTATGGCGATGACGGATATACAGAACATAAGACAAGCACTATTGGCCCGGTTGGTAATGCAGGTGTGCGTTTTGCAGTTGGACGTGGCACACATAATGTAGAAGTAAGGCTTCAATATATGAAAGGAATAAATGACCTGAAAGCAAATATTTTCGGTTGTGGTGCCGCCTTCAATTTCTAGTTGAAGACAAGAATATTTTACCATACATTCTCAAATAATTAAAACGTCTGCATAGCAGGCGTTTTTTTGTGTTTTTATCATGCACGTGATGATACAGCTTTATAAGTAAATTGCATCATGGAATTAATGATTCGGTACGCAAACACAGCAGATGCAGAAAGTATTGCACTACTTAGCAGGAAAACATTTTACGACACGTTTGCAGCAGTCAATAGTAAGGAAGATATGGATAAGTTCATGAACGAAACTTTCAGTATGGATGTGTTGAAAAAAGAAGTACAAGAGCCTTCCAATATTTTTATAACAGCTTTTATGGGTGATGAATTAGTAGGTTATGCAAAAATGATAGAGAGCGAAAATCCGCCTCAACTAAGAAATGTAAGCTCTATAGAAATTAGCAGGTTATATGCTGCACAACATATCATTGGTAAAGGTATTGGCAAAGCACTGATGGAAAAATGCATTTCGGTCGGCATTGAGAAAAACAAATCTGTCATCTGGCTGGGTGTTTGGGAGCACAATCAACGAGCCATCAGTTTCTATACAAAATTTGGCTACCAGAAATTTGGCGAGCACCCTTTTATATTGGGTAATGATGTGCAGACGGATTGGTTGATGAAGAAGGATTTATAATTTTTAATGGAGCGCAGTTTTATACCAGCTTGGTTTCATGATAGATATCTGCAAGCGGTATTTCCATTCCAATTGTTTGAATGAGCAGACAGTTTTCTAATTTTTTATATTCATTCAATGCCCAATTTCCGTGTTCATTAATAGCAAATGCTTCAACATTAATAGATTCAGAATCTATCAAAATGTATTCCTTCAGTGTAGAAATATCACGATAGAGCTTAAATTTAGTACCTCTATCATAATTTCTGGTAGATGCAGATAACACCTCAATGATAATGGAAGGATTGATTGCGTTCATTTCGTCATTATTCCTGGTGGCAATTTTATCGCAGAAAACAGAAATGTCTGGATATGTAAAAAGAGTGTTCTTCTCTATACAAATTCTCTGCTCACTATTATAGGGTTTGCATGGTTTACCTTTTAGGAAATTCTTTATGCTGGTAATTACATTTAATGCAATTTCGTTGTGCGTCACCTTGGCGCCACTCATGGTAAACATCTCGCCCTGGTAATACTCGTGCTTTTCACCTGATTCAATTTCATAAGCCAGGTATTCCTCAATAGTAAACATGCTTTTGCCATAAGCTACTTCAGGCTCACGCACCTCACTTATAAAATCATCTGTATCATCCATAAAAATATTTTTTTTAAAAAGAACGAGATTCAGCGGACATACAATTTTAAATAAGTTTTGTGTCCGCATATATTCTGGCAAGCGGTATATTCAGCTGTATGGCTCGAATAAGAATTGTATCGTCTATCTTTTTGTACTCTTTTAGCTCCCAATTGCCGCTTTCATTAATAATAAACGATTCAATGCTGATGGATTCCGAATCAATTAAAATGTATTCTTTCAGAGAAGGTATATCGCGATACAATTTAAATTTAGTTCCCCTGTCGTAGCTTTTAGTAGAAGCAGATAATACCTCAATAATAACAGACGGATTAAGTGCATTCATCTCATCGTTATTTCTGGTTTCAATTTTGCTGCAGAAAATAGATATATCCGGATAAGTGAAAAGCGTATTTTTTTCAACATAGATGCGCTGATCGCTTGTAAAAGGCTTGCAAGGTTTCCCAATTAAGTGATTTAAAAAAGCGTGGTTAGCATTTTGAACAATTTGATTGTGCGTTACCTTTGCGCCACTCATCACAAACATCTCGCCCTGGTAGTACTCATGTTTTTCACCTGATTCAATTTCATACGCCAGGTATTCCTCAATGGTAAACACGCTTTTGCCATAGGCTACTGCCGGCTCACGCACTTCGCTTATAAAATCATCATCCTCATACATAGCGCTGTAATTTTTCTGCTAAGCTATAAAACCTTTACAGGGAAAACACATATTTATTACAGCTATATGCTAACGTTCCTTTATAGCTTTTATAATTTTCACCGCATGTTCGCGACTGTTCTCTATAAACAACCTGTGTGTATTCATGCCACCACAGATAACCCCGGCAAGAAAAATGTTTTTAACATTGGTCTCATGGGTTTCTTCATCAATAGCAGGCGTCATTACTTCATCTGCAGAAAGCTGCACTCCTATATTGCGCAAAAACTGAAGGTTCGGTTGGTAGCCGGTGGTAGCTATTACCCAATCATTCGGAATGGCCACCTCTCCTTCAGGCGTTGATATTATTACTTCATGTTCTTTTATCTCTTTTATAGTTGAATGATAATACGCTTTAATGGAACCTTCCTGTATGCGGTTGACAATATCAGGCCGCACCCAATATTTTACCCGGGCACCTATCTCTTCCTTTCTTATTACCATAGTCACTTCCGCGCCTTTGCGCCATGTTTCTAAAGCTGCATCTACAGAAGAGTTTTGAGCTCCCACTACCAATACTTTTTGAAAAGCGTATGGATGAGGTTCTTTGTAATAGTGCGTCACTTTAGGCAAATCTTCTCCCGGCACTTTTAAGAGATAAGGTATATCATAAAAACCTGTTGCAATAATAATTGCATTGGCAGTATATGTTTGTTTGCTACTGGTAATGATAAAAAAAGGGTTGCCGTTTTTAGCATCCTTAGCAATTGCTGTTACCTCTTCGTATAAATGAATATTCAGTTGATAAGAAGTTGTTACACGCCTGTAATACTCCAATGCTTCTGCACGTGTCGGTTTTGCGTTGTTAGATACAAAAGGAACACCGCCAATCTCCAATCGCTCGGAAGTGGAGAAGAAAGTCATGTTAGCAGGATAGTGGTACAATGAATTTACCAGGCTGCCTTTTTCAAGAATAAGATAATCAAGCCCGTTTTTTTTTGCCTCCAGTGCACAAGCTAGTCCAATGGGGCCGCCGCCTATAATTACTATGGTATAATGAGAAGTTTTACTCAATTTTTTTTTTGCAAATGTAACGCAATCTGTTTTGCCACTGCTTAACTAGCAGGATGCAAAAGCAAGATCAATTGCTTACATTTGGATAGCACTTCTTCACCCCTAAAAAACTTGTATGAGCAATACCAACAGAACGGTAGTTACACTTGACGAGTTTACTATTCAGCAATTAAGGCAATTTCCACATGCTACCGGCGAGCTAAGCGGTTTGTTACGCAATATTGGCCTGGCCGCCAAAAGAGTTAATGTTGAAGTAAATAAAGCTGGTTTGGTAGACATTCTTGGTGATGCCGGCTCAGTAAATGTACAGGGCGAAGAAGTAAAGAAGCTGGATGAATTTGCCAATAACCAGTTCATACGTGTATTAAAGCAGGGCATTAGTTGTGCTGGTATTGCCAGTGAAGAATTAGACGATTTCGTTGCTTTTGATGATGAAATCAGCAACCAGTCTAAATACGTTTGCATGTTTGACCCGTTGGATGGCAGTGGTAATATAGATGTGAACATTTCCATCGGGACTATTTTTGGTGTGTACAGGAGGGTTTCACCTAAAGGTAGCCCGGTAACACAGGCAGATTTTCTGCAGCCAGGAAAAAACCAGGTAGCTGCCGGTTATGTAGTGTATGGTTCTTCTACTATGCTGGTATATGCTACGCGAAGAGGTGTTAACGGTTTTACACTCGACCCTTCTATTGGAGAATATTGTATGAGCCATCCAAATATGCAATGCCCTACTGATGGCAAAATATATTCTGTTAACCACGGTAACTTTTTCAGATATGCCAAAAGCGTTCAACAATACATTAATGGTTGCCAGAAAAAAGACAGCACTACCGGCGGCCCTTATGCGCAGCGTTATATCGGCAGTATGGTTTCCGATGTGCATCGCAATCTTTTAAAAGGTGGCATTTTCATGTATCCCGGCACTTTAGAAAAGCCCGGTGGCAAACTAAGGCTAATGTACGAATGCAATCCCTTTGCGTTTATTGCAGAAGTGGCTGGTGGCAAGGCTACAGATGGCAAACAACGCATTCTGGATATACAGCCTACTACCTTACATCAACGCTCTCCTTTATTTATCGGCAGCAAAAACATGATGGAAGAGCTGGAAGGCTTTATCAAAAAAGATCCTGACTTTAAATAAGGGAATTATTATACCAGCAACAGTTGTCATTGCAGCATTGTTGCGTCGCAATCCCTTCAGCTTTTACAGCCATTGGCATCTTCAGGCTGTAATAAAACCTGCCTGCTAACAATTAAATGAGCTTTCACTGCAAGTGCTATATTTGCTGTCTTTTATTATTAAAATTTCCATATTACTGCTATGATTGAAATAATAGAATACCACGATAAATACGCCAGTGATTTTAAAGACTTGAATATGGAGTGGCTGACCAAATACAACCTGGCAGAAAGCCATGACCTGGAAGTGCTTAATGATCCACGCGGTACAATACTTAACACAGGCGGCAAGATTTTCCTGGCAAAAGAAGGAGAAGAGATTGTTGGCACTGCAGCCATTGCTAAATCTTCTGCCGGTAGCGGCCAGTTTGAGTTGGCGAAAATGTCTGTTGCGCCAACTCACCGGGGCAAAGGCATTGCTAAAATACTATTACAGCATTGCCTGGATGCGGCAAAAGAACTCAATGCAAATCGTATTATTCTCTTTTCAAATCATCAGCTAGTAGCTGCATTGGAGATGTATAAGAAATTTGGCTTTAAAGACATATCAGTAGACGATTCTCCATTTGAAACTGCTGATGTAAAAATGGAACTGGTGCTCTGAGAATGTGAAAATGTGGCAAATGTGATAAATGTGAAAATGCTTTTGAAACGATAATTGCATACAATTAACATCTACAATCCGCTGACTTCGTTCAAAATTTTCACATTTCCACCTTTCTCACATTTTCACATTTCTATTCTACTTCAGCTCTCCACGGTCTGCCATTGCTGCAATATCTGCAAGCCCTTTATCAAATTGTGGCCCCATTAGCTTGCCCATAAACAATCCCATCCAATGAGAAAAAGGATTGGCGCCCATATCGGTGTCCATATACCAGGTAAGATTGGTTTTGCCTCCGTCCGGTTTCATAATATATCCGCCCATAGCAGGTGTATCAAACCCTTCAAAATTGAGGCGGGTAACAACCTTATTGCCGGGAACGCTTTCGTCAATGGTTAACTGTCCTTTGCCTACGTTTTTATTGGTGCTTTCCCATTTGTACCATGCCCCAGTGCCTGTTGTTTGAGGGCCGTATTCTACTTTCCATTTAGCATCAAGTTTGTTCCAGGGCATCCATTTGTCGTAAGTCTTTAAATCATTAACAAGATTGTATACGGCAGTTGGGCTGGCGTTAACGGTAGCGCTTCTTTCAATATGCACTTTGCGTGGTAAGAAAAGGCCTATTACTGCAACAAGCAGGATAAGAATAAGGAGCCAGGAAAGTACTTTTTTTAATATTCTCATATAGCAGTTTTTTGAGGGTGATAAATGATAAAAGGTTTGAGGTTTGTTATTAACACTTAGTAAGTTAAGTATTTGTAATTGATTGCCCAAAGTTGCACTTGATTTTTCCGCTTTCCGATAGCAAGAATTCTTACCCGCTGATTTTTGAACCACCTGAACAGGTAACTTCGCTGCCAGCGCTTTGCAATTAATAAATAGAATAAATTAACCAATACAACAGCATGAGTTTGCTAACCCAGTTTAAGCAGGTAAAATGTTTTGCTTTTGATGTGGATGGTGTATTAACGGATGGCTCTTTAATATTGATGGACGATGGACAAATGCTAAGAAGCATGAATACCAAGGATGGTTATGCGCTGCAACTGGCTGTAAAAAAAGGTTACCATATAGTCATTATTTCCGGTGGCAATGGAGCCGAAGGCGCTAAGCTGCGATTGCAAAAACTGGGTATTACAGCAATCTATTTTGGCGTCCACAATAAAAAAGAATTATTAAATACCTATATAAAAGATAATGGTATTTCTATTGAAGAGGTATTGTTTATGGGCGATGACATACCCGATTATGAAGCTTTGAAAGCAGCCGGGCTTGGCTGTTGCCCTGCGGATGCGGTTGCAGAAATAAAGAGCATTTCAAAATATATTGCTAGCTTGCCGGGTGGTCGTGGTTGCGCAAGAGAAGTAATAGAAAAAGTGCTAAAACTAAATGACCATTGGCATGTGGACACGAGTATTGCCAGCAAATAAAAAGATTGCTGTTTAAAAGAAACCTTACACATCCTATTAAAGAATTGCCTTTTTCATGAAACTCATCGCTGCTTTTTTTCGGTTGATACGCTGGCCAAACCTGTTCTTTATTGTTCTTACACAATTCCTTTTTTACAGTTGCATTATTCTTCCGGGATTCAATAAACTGCAAACAGAACATACCTGGTTTTTATCGTGGCCTTTATTCTGGCTATTGGTGCTGGCTTCTGTATTAATTGCCGCAGCAGGCTATATCATCAACGACTATTTTGATCTTCATATCGACCAGGTAAACAAACCAGACGCAATTGTAATACAAAAGATCATTAAAAGAAGATGGGCAATATTCTGGCATATGAGCTTGTCATTGATTGGCCTCATCATTACAATTATTGTTTGCTGGAAAATTGGCAACTGGATCATTGGGCCGGCAAACACTGGTTGCATTTTGTTGTTATTATTCTACTCTACCACCTTCAAAAAAAAGTTTTTGATAGGCAATGTAATTATCTCGCTGCTTACGGCATGGGTGGTATTTGTTTTGTACATCAGCGAACTGGACTTTGTGACATTTGCACGTGTAGCAACTTATCAGCTTGCAATGACCAAAATTTTTAAGCTAACTGTGCTGTATGGTGGTTTTGCTTTTGTAATATCGCTGGTGCGTGAGGTGGTAAAAGACATGGAAGATATTAAAGGCGATGAAAAGTTCGGCTGTCGCACAATGCCCATAGTATGGGGCATACCTGCATCAAAAGTATTTGCCGGGGTATGGTTGATAGTACTGATACTGGCGGTGCTGGTGCTGTTTGCTTATGCAATATTATTAGGTTGGTGGATAGCTGCTTTGTATGTGGTAGCGTTGGTAGCCATACCGCTATTAATGATACTGCGCAAACTCTATAATGCAGGCAATGCGTCTGAGTTTCATGCCATCAGTACGTTGATAAAGCTGGTAATGCTGACAGGCATTGTATCTATGGTATTTTTTAAATGGCATATATAATGGAAAGAATTGTGCTGGCGTCGCAATCGCCCAGAAGAAAACAATTGCTGGAATGGGCTGAAGTTCCTTTTGATATTATCATTAGTGAAACCGATGAGTTATATCCCGCCGACCTGCCTATAGTGGACGTATCAGTATACATTGCCCGCAATAAAGCACTGGCAGTAAAACAGCAGCTTAGCCACGACAGAATTATACTTGCCGCTGATACGGTTGTTGTGCTGGACGATCAAATAATTGGAAAGCCTAAAGACCGCAATCACGCAATAGAAACATTATTATCTCTTGCAGGCAGGCAACACCGTGTAATTACCGGTGTGGTGATAATGAAGGGTGAGCAGGAAATTTCTTTTGCAGACAGTACTACAGTAAGTTTTCATTCCCTCAGCATAGACCAGGTTATTTTTTATGTAGACAAATACAAGCCATACGATAAAGCCGGTGCTTATGCCATACAGGAATGGATTGGCGTAATTGGTATAGCATCTGTAAATGGCGATTTTTATAACGTAATGGGCTTACCTGTAAGCAGGGTGGTGCAAGCGCTGGAGGCAATTGAGGGATAATTAATAATTAGAAATTAGTAATTAATAATTGGTGACGCACTTTTTTTTAAATCATGATTTGCAGAATTGCTTCGTATTTCTATTGAAGAGAAAAGAGATAAAAAGCTTTTCGCGGGGAAAGCATTTTTATCATTGTTCATCATAAAAATCATGATAATCTCCCGACTTTCAGTACGGGACACGTGCGTTCCATCAACGAAGCAAACGCATTTCCACATTTATCACATTCATCACACTTTCACATTCTTTCTTCAAATATCTTCTGTTATAATATGATTTAACAGCATGTCAATTGCTTTATCTTCATTTTGAAAGCGGCTATTATTATTCGCCGTTGCTTACCTAAACCTTGCCGTATGACCGAAAGACTTCTCCAGTTTATCTGGCAGTTCCAGTACTTTAATAAACAAGAATTAACTACGCATGATGACACGCCATTGCAAATCATTCATCCGGGAAAATACAATACTCACCAGGGCCCGGATTTTTTAGAAGGCAGCATTAAAGCAGGCAATACCATCTTAGTTGGAAATATAGAATTGCATTTGAAAACTTCCGATTGGGTAAAGCACGGACATAATGCTGATAAACATTACAGCAATGTGATTTTGCATGTTGTTTGGCAACACGATGAACCGGCTGAACAGCCTGCAAACATACCAGTGTTGGAATTGGAAAGCCTTATATCAAACCTGTTACTGCGACAATACGATGAATGGATGCAAAAATCAGGAAGTATTGCCTGCGCAGCTTCCGTTAGTAAAGTATCATCACTTGTATGGTCGGGCTGGCAGGAGCGGTTATTAGCTGAAAGACTGCAACGCAAAACGGGTTATATTTTGCAGTTGCTTGAGGCAAATGATATGCATTGGGAAGAAACATGCTGGCAGTTGCTTGCCCGTAACTTTGGAATGAAAGTAAACGCTGCTGCCTTTGAAACAATCGCTCAGTCATTGCCGATAAAAATATTAGCCAGGCATAAACAACAACCTATTGTTTTGGAAGCTTTGTTGCAAGGGCAGGCTGGTTTACTTGAAGGAGATTTTTCAGAAGATTATCCATTGTTATTGCAACGGGAATATCGCTACCACCAACACAAGTATAAATTGAAACAACCTGCTGTGGTATTGCATTTCCTGCGTATGCGCCCTGTAGCTTTTCCCGGAATACGCCTGGCGCAATTAGCTATGCTGGTGCATCAGGCAGTTCATTTGTTTGCCAGCATTCGGGAAGCGGCATCATTTGCGGAAATAAAAGAACTGCTGAATGTGAAAGCCAATGATTACTGGCATTATCACTACCAATTGGATGTCCCTTCTGCATATTGCATAAAGAACCTGGGAGAATCTATGTTGAACAACATTTTAATTAATACCATTTGCCCCTTGTTATTTGCTTACGGATTATATCATAAAGACCAGGCTGCAAAAGATAGGGCAATAGATTGGCTGAGTAATATGCCTGCAGAAAAAAACAATATTATAAAAGGATGGCAGGAGCTTGGTATTAATTGCAAAACTGCGCAACAAGGTCAGTCATTAATAGAACTTAAAACACAATATTGCGATG
Organism: Chitinophagaceae bacterium; assembly: GCA_047602295.1. Taxonomy (GTDB): domain Bacteria; phylum Bacteroidota; class Bacteroidia; order Chitinophagales; family Chitinophagaceae; genus JACMLD01. The sequence continues at coordinate 3,573,367 of JASGHP010000001.1, forward strand.
AGAAAAGATGTTTGGATTGTGCTGTAGGAAATGCTTTGTTGAAGAAAGAAGCATTTTAAAACCTAACTGCTTCTAAACACTTTTTTCCACAGTTTTCCGCATCACCAGGAACTCCAATGGTTGTTTGGGAATACCAAAAGCCGGATCATTTGGAAACGGTTTTGTTTCACCGGTCTTCTTATATCCATGGCGTTCATACCAGGCAATCAATTCTTTTCTTACAGTTATTACAGTCATGCTGATTGCGGTAAGTTTTTCTTTTAGCGCATAATCATCGGCAGCTTCCAATAATCGTTTTCCAATGCCTGCGCCCTGCAATTCCGGAGATACCGTCAGCATGCCAAGGTATAATCTGTTTAATTGTTTTTCCAGGTAAACACAACCAACAATAGCCTGTTCATGTTTAGCCAGCAATACAATTGCATTTTCTTTTGAGAGCATCTTTTTCAATCCCTCCTCATCTGTACGAATGCCATCCAGCAAATCTGCTTCAGTTGTCCATCCTTTTTTTGAACTTTCTCCACGATAAGCACTATTGACCAGCTTGTTTAACAAAGGAATATCTGCAATAGTGGCCGGTTCTATTTTTAATGAGTACATGTTTGTATGTATGAAGGCAAGCGTTGACAAGTTGCCATAATTATAATGCAGCAAAATATGTAAATTTACAATGCTTACAAATTGACGCTTGCATTATGAATATACTTGAAATTTTAAGGGACGAATTTACTGGATTCTTTGGCATACGGCATTGGTTGAAGATGTTTCAAGCCAATGATTACAGCAGCCTGCTTACGTTGGATGGAGTCGTAAAAGCAATAGGCCCCCTTATTCCGCTGATATTAGTAATAGAAATTACCAGAGCCCTTATTTACAAAAAGTTTAAGATTGAAGAATACCGGGTACAATTTTTCATTTTTGTATTCAACAGGTTTATATCCCGGTTTATATCTATTGCTGCAATTAGTTTCTGTATTGCTGTTTTAAGCAAATATGCTATTCTTAAAACCAGTTTTACCTGGTATTGGCTTATCTATGGTTATATAGTTTGGGAGTTTTCTCATTTTATTTACCATTATTTCGGGCATAAGGTAAGGTTGTTCTGGTGCCTTCACTCAACACATCATGCGCCTGAGCAAATGAATCTTTCTGTTACCTATGCGCATTTCTTTTTAGAAGCGCCTTATGCAGATGTTATACGCACCAGCATTTGTATACTGATGGGCGTAAATCCGCCATTGTTGTTCTTTATTATGTTTATAGATGGAACCTGGGGCGCATTTATACATGTGGGAGAGAATATCTTAAAGGATGGAAGGCTTGGCTTCTTAAACAATATCATTTTAACACCCTCTCATCACCGGGTACACCATGCAAAAAATCCATTGTACATGGATACTAATTTCTGCAACCTCCTGAATATTTGGGATCGTGTGTTTAAAACTTATCAAAACGAAGAAAGGGAAGAAGCGCCGGTGTATGGCATTACCCGTACTATGAACCCGCAAAGTTTTACCGATGTTTATTTTGGTGAAATTGGTGCATTGGCAAAAGATGTATGGAAAGCACCTGGTATAAAAAATAAAGTGCTCTACATTTTTATGCCACCCGGCTGGAGCCATAACGGCGAGCATAAAACTGCAAAAGTAGTGAGAGATGAATTCTTGCACCAGCAACCTAAAGAGGAACTGGCAGTGAATTAAAAAGATGAAATAAAGCCCCATTACGGGTAATATAATAGCCCCTGATTTGTAGTTTGTAGAAAATAATTCCAGTGGCAGTAAGCTGTTCCGTTATAAAATACTGGCACAATTATTAGATTATAATGTTTGTACGATTTTCCAGGAAGGAACATTCAGAAAGAGCAATCAATTAGAATAATTCCTTTTTTCTCACTTGTATCAGTTAAAGATTAAAAGTAACGGAAAATCACAAAGAAGCCCCCGCCAACGCGGGGGTTTTTATTTGGCAGCTTAGCATTGCGCCATCATCAATTCTATTATTTTTGAAGCAGAAACAAGTGATATGAATACTGCTTTCAATTATGGCATAGATCATTTGACAGTTGATATTGCCATTGCCATTGCTTCCGGAAAACGAAAGGCTGTTCTCAATGAAGCCGCAATAAAAAAAGTGAATGATAGTCGCGGGTATGTACAGCAAATTGTAGACAATGATACTACGGTGTATGGCATCAACACAGGTTTTGGTATTCTTTCCAATACAAAGATATCTGCCACTGATACCCAAACGCTGCAACATAAAATTCTGCAAAGCCATAGCGTAGGTGTGGGCGATGCTGTGCCGCCGGAGATTGCGAAGCTAATGCTGGTAACCAAAGTGCATGCATTGGCGCAAGGATACAGCGGTGTGCAATTAGAAACATTGCAACGCATTATCTGGCATATAGAAAATGATGTGTTGCCCCTGGTGCCCGAAAAAGGAAGTGTGGGTGCGTCTGGCGACCTTGCCCCATTGGCGCATTTATTTTTACCATTGATAGGCTTGGGAGTTGTACTGCAAAACAAAGCTGGTGAATGGCAAAGCATTCCGACACCGCAATTGTTGCAACAGAAAAACATGCAACCCATTCAACTGGGGCCAAAAGAAGGATTGGCGCTTATCAATGGCACCCAGTTTATTTTGTCTTTTGCAGTAAAAGCGGTACAACGCATGCACAATTGCCTGGAAGCTGCAGACATTATTGGTGCAATGAGCCTGGAAGCATTAACCGGTACCAAATCTCCATTTGACGAAAGACTGCACCAGCTTCGGCCTTTTGCCGGCAATCAATTGGTGGCGCAAAGACTAAGGCTGCTGTTAAAAGACTCAGACATTATGCAAAGCCATGTGGACTGTGGCCGCGTACAAGACCCTTACAGCCTGCGTTGCATGCCGCAAGTGCATGGCGCCAGCAGAACAGCATGGCTGCATTTGAAATCGCTTACAGAAACAGAGTTAAATGCGGTCACCGACAATCCTATCATCTTTAATGCAAATGATACCATTAGCGGTGGCAACTTTCATGGCCAGCCATTGGCATTACCGTTGGACTATGCCTGTTTTGCTGCTGCAGAACTAGGCAATATCTCAGACAGGCGTTGCTATTTGCTGCTGGAAGGTAAATGGGGATTGCCCATGTTGCTGATGAAAGATGTAGGGCTTAACAGCGGCTTTATGATTCCCCAATACACTACCGCTGCTTTGGTAACAGAGAATAAAACACTTTGCTTTCCTGCAAGCGCAGACAGCATCCCAACCTCTTTAGGACAGGAAGACCATGTAAGTATGGGCAGCATCAGTGGCCGCAAACTGAATAAAGTATTAGACAACCTGGAATACATTATGGCCATTGAATTGCTGAGTGCATGCCAGGCGATAGAATTCAGACGGCCATTAAAGAGCAGTGCATTGCTGGAGTTTGCGCATGATCATGTGCGTAAGAAAGTAGCTTTTGCTGCAGAAGACCGCATCTTTGGAGACGATATTCAGCAGGTGGCAGATATGATAAAAGATTTTTCCTTTGTAGCGGCTATTAATGAATTTGCTGAGCAGCAGGGCGTTTTGCTTAACAATGGTTTTGAGGATTTTTTAGAGCTTTGAGCTGTTAGGTTTGAGCGTTGAGCCTTTTGCTTCGATGTAGATTCAAAGTCAGAGCTCGGACATCTGATATCAGACTTCGGACTTCAGACCTCCGGCGTCTTGCTAAAGAAAATTTCCCTCGTTAATAATCTATCGGCATGGCAATTTAATCTTCAATACTCCTTAAATTGCTTTTATTTGTAGTAAACGACAAACCGATTTAGCATGCCAGGGGATAGTTTAAATGTTAACAATAAAGCAGTTAGTCAGAATACATACGATGCGATTGTAGTAGGCTCAGGAATCAGTGGGGGATGGGCCGCCAAAGAATTGTGCGAAAAAGGATTGAAAGTGCTGATGCTTGAACGCGGACACACTGTTCAGCATCCAAATTATCCTACTGCTACATTAAGCCCCTGGGATTTTCCTCATCGCAACACGCTGAGCAACGAAGACAAAAAAGATCATGCGATTCAATCCCGCCATTTTTCTTACAGAGAAGATACCAAGCATTTTTATATCAACGACCGCGAAAATCCTTATGATGAAATCAACCGGTTTGACTGGGTGCGTGGTAATATAGTAGGAGGGCGTTCACTCTTGTGGGGCCGTGCCTGTTATCGCTGGAGTGATTGGGAATTTGGTTCCAACCTGAAAGATGGACATGGTGTTGACTGGCCAATTCGTTATAAAGACATAGCGCCCTGGTACGATTATGTAGAAACATTTGTTGGTGTTAGCGGCAATAAAGACGGCATTCCTTCATTACCCGATGGACAGTTTCAACCACCGTTTCAAATGAATTGCGTGGAAGCAGATTTTAAAACCCGGCTGGAAGGAAAGTATAAAGATCGCAAAGTAATTATTGGCCGTACTGCCAATCTTACACAACCGGTAAAAGGCCGCGGACAATGCCAGGCGAGAGATCTTTGCCATCGCGGTTGCCCGTTTGGCGCCTACTTCAGTACCAATGCCAGCACATTACCCGCTGCATTTGCAACCGGCAATCTTACACTAAAACCAAACTCATTGGTAAACCGTGTTATTTATGATGAACAAAAGAAACGTGCTACCGGTGTAGAAATCATAGATACAGAAACAAAGCAAACCAGCATTTATTACGCAAAGATTATCTTCCTGAACGCGTCCACGGTGGCTACCACAGGTATATTGCTTAATTCAATTTCTTCCCGTTTTCCAAATGGACTTGGCAATGGAAGCGATCAAATAGGCCGCAACCTGATGGATCATCACAAAGGAGTATCTGTTACTGCTATGGCAGATGGTTTTGAAGACAAGTATTATTATGGTCGCAGGCCCAATCCTTCTTATATACCCAGGTTTATCAATCTTGACAAACAGGATACAAAAGATTTTCTTCGCGGTTATCATTACGGTGTTACAGCAGGCCGCACCCGGCCAGAACCTGATGCGCAAATAGGTGGTGCGTTTAAAGATGCCATTACAGAACCAGGGCCATGGCGCATTACTTTGTACGCTTACGGTGAATGTTTACCTTACGCAGACAACCGCATTACACTTAATACCAACAAAAAGAATCCGTGGGGAAGACCAATGCTTACGGTTGATTGCACTTTCCGCGAGAATGAGCAAAACATGCACAAACACATGATTGCAACAGCGCAGGAAATGCTGGAGGCAACCGGCTATAAAAATCCCAAATCAAACTCGGCCATTTCTGCACCAGGCAATGCCAATCATGAAATGGGTACAGCACGTATGGGTCGAGATCCTAAAACATCTGTATTGAATGCGTTTAACCAGATGCATGAAGTGCCTAATGTATTTATAACAGATGGTTCTTGCATGCCATCCAGTTCATGTCTCAATCCCAGCATCACATACATGGCACTTACAGCACGTGCCTGCGATTATGCGGTGAAAGAATTGAAGAAGATGAATATTTAGGTGTATTAGGTTGTTGGCAGTTTATCAATGATTAATCAATAAGATCTTACTTCGCCGGAAGTAAGCGCATCATCAAACCGGCCACTGCTAATCACAGCATTTATACCATTTGCATTGATACTAGCTTCAAGCAAGCCGGAAATTCTTCCCCTAAAACCAACACCCGAAACGGAAGAAGAATCAAGATATGCTGTATTGAAATAAACGCTACCCTTGCCAGCGGTAAGATTTAGTTGATTATAAAAGTTATAATAGTCGTGGGTAAGTGCAAAAAAGCCATTAGTACTATCTATTGTAAAACGCTTTCCCTGGAAGCTGCTGAAGTTATTCCAGGTAAAATTTTTTGCCACCGGAAGCACCAATGAAATATCATAATTGTCCTGGTTATAATCATCACTTTTCCATGTTATAACCAGCGTATCCAAAGTACTGGCAGTTTTTAATTTTATTATTTGCAATTCTGTAGTATATCCAGAACCCAATCCCACACCGCCACTGGATCTTTCTACAGTGCGCCAGGGGTGGCCATTAAAAAGAGTGGTCATTACATTATTGCCAGTGTTTGTAAAAATAGCTGTGCCAGGTGTTGTCTCATCAGCGTAGTAATGACTTTCTACTTTTCGGCAACCTGCAAATGCCAGTATTAATAACACAAGGCTAATAAAAAAATAGTAGCTCTTATTTTTCATGTTTTGTTTTTGAAAGTTGAATGGAATAACCAATATTGAGCGACAATGGCGCAATTAAATTGGTTTTATAAGGATACTTATCTCCTCTGCCGAAAGGGCCTGAAGAAATATCCATTTCAAGTAATAACCTTCCCGGCCCTAATGGATATAAGTACGCAATACCAGCACTTACAAAAACATTGGTTACTTCCTGGGTTTTATCGGGGTTAAGTATTATGTAATTTGCTTTATCATATGCATAATCAACTGCCAGGCGCTGGTGCATAATACCCGTTAAAACATGTGTAAACCATTTGCCTTTGGTATGCCATCCGGCAACCTGGAAACGATCTCCAATAGCAAATGAAAACAAGTTAGTTGTTATATTTTTTTGTGCAGGCGAATAAAGCGGTAAAGAACTGTTAGTGGTAAATGACGAATCCGGGCCGGGATGATAAGACGATGGCCAACTGACCTGTGCCTGTACGAGGAATTCGTTTCCGGGACTGGTTTTAATACCCAATCTTAATCCTGTATTGAGCAAATAAAGGTTGCGGTTATTTAAATCTTTCTGAAAACCAATAACAGGTTCAATGGATACTTGTGAATAAGCTATTGATGAAATGAACATTAATAGCAGTAGGGATAGAAGCAGTCTTTTTAGCATACTATTTATGATTGCTGCCAATAGCAGACTGCTGCATAACGTCTTTGTCTTAAAATTTATTTAACATAGTCGGCAATTGGTTATGACATTATTCTGACCGTAATGAATTAACAGGATTGCTTAGCGCTGCTTTTATGCTTTGATAACTTACCGTTATTAAAGCAATGATTACAGTAGCAATGCCGGCAATAGCAAACATCCACCACTCGATACCTATTTTATAAGCAAAGTTTTGAAGCCATTGGTTCATTACATACCAGGCTACAGGGAAAGCGATTGCCATGGATATAAATACCAATTTTAAGAAATCGCCGCTAAACATTGCAACAATATCAGGCACGGATGCACCTAATACTTTGCGTACGCCAATTTCTTTGGTGCGTTGTGCTGCAGTAAAAGTTGCTAAGCCAAATAATCCCAGGCAGGAAATAAAAATAGCCAGGAAAGCAAAATAGTTTGATAACTGGCTCACCATTGCTTCACTTTTATACAGCTTTGTAAACTCCTGGTCAGAAAACTGGAAAGTAAATGGCACTTTAGGGTTTAATGATTTGCATATCTGTTCAAGCCCTGCCATTGTTTGTTTTGTTTGTCCGGGTTTTACGCGAATCAGTATAGTGCCCCATCCCCAGTTTTCATCCAGCCTCACAATCAGGGGGTCTATATTCTGGTGCATAGAATTAAAATGAAAATCTTTCAGCAAGCCGATGATAGTGCCCGGGTGATTGCCCCATATAGCGGTTTGCCCAACAGGATTTGTAAAGCCCATTCTTTGCGCTGCTGTTTCATTTATAAGATAAGAACTGGAGTCGGTACCAAATGCAGTAGAAAAATCGCGTCCATCTTTTAATTGAAGCTTCATTGTTTTTACAAAATCGTAACCCACCACACCATCTGCAAACGAAATGGAAACATTGGGATCTTTACCAACCCAGCTAATACTTCCTGTATGGTGACCTATTTCTGTTGGAGAATTGCGCATTTTAGAAATGCTGCTGATGCCCTGCAGCTTGCCAGCTTCTTCTTTAAATACAGTATATTTTTTTATTAGCTCTCCTTCTATAGGAATGTAAACAAGATTTTCTTTCTGGTACCCAATATTCCTTGTTTGTATATAATCTACCTGGCGGTAAATAACAAGCATGCCTACTATTAATAAAATGGATAAAGAAAACTGTAAGACTACTAAACCTTTGCGGAAATAGGTAGCGCTGCTGCCAAACTTTAAACCGCTTTTTAAAACTTTGGCAGGTTTTAAAGAAGATAGAAAAAGGGCAGGGTAGCTACCAGCAATAATACCTGTTATCAATAAAAGACCGGTCAAACCAAGCCAGAATAAAGGCTGGCTAACGGGAAGGCTTAGCTGTTTCCCGGTAAGATTGTTGAAAGCAGGCAATAGCAATGAAACAACTACCATTGCCAGTGTTACTGCAAAAAATGTAAGCATTAACGCCTCGCCAATAAATTGTACGGTAAGTGAAGAGCGAAGGGCACCGACTACCTTTCTAAGTCCCACTTCTTTTGCACGTTTGGCAGATTGTGCGGTGGCCAGGTTCATAAAATTGATGCAGGCAATCAGCAAAATAAAAATGGCTACTAGGGTAAACAATTGTACATACTCAATGCGACCGCCACTTACTTTGCCATTCTTAAAACTGCCGTGCAAATATTTTTCAGAAAAGGGTTGCAGCGCCAGTTCTGTATAAAACGCTTTTTCTTTTTTCTGATAACGATAGATAAACTCTTTAATCTTTGCAGAAGTTTGTTCAGCATTTGCATCTTTGCGCAATTGCACAAAAGTTTCCGGGTCTGTATTGCCCCAGTTGTTTACCCACTCGTTTGTTTTTACAAAAGCTGTCCAACTGCGCAGAAAGTCAAAGCGGAGAGATGAATTGATAGGCATGTTTTCAAACACAGCAGTTACCATCAGGTTTTCTTTGTCTTCATAGCGAATCGTTTTGCCAATGGCATTTTCGGCGCTGCCAAAAAACTGCACCGCCATATTGCGTGAGATAGCAATGTCTTCTACATTAACAATCGCGGTTTCTTTTTTTCCCTGCAACAGCGGAAAGCTAAACATGCTAAAGAAGTCTGTGCTGGCAAACGAACCTTTCATCTTGTTTACTTTGTCGCCGGCTTCAAAATTATTAAATGCGCCTTGCGGAGCGGCTGCCTCAATACCTGTTGCATAAGCTACTTCTGGTATAACGCGTTTTAATTCTTGCGCCAGCAATCCGGGGGTGGGGTAGTTAGCGTCTATCTTTCCATCGTAATAAGAACGTTCATATACCTGGTATAACTGTTTGTTGTTGGCATGAAAACCATCAATGCCCCGTTCATCCTGCACCCACAATACAATCAAAAGGCTAGAGGCAAGACCCAATGCAAGGCCAGTTATGTTAATAGCAGAAAAAGCTTTGTGCCTGATAAGATTGCGCCAGGCTATTTTAAAGTAGTTTTTAAGCATAATGGAAAATGTATAGCAGGATTGCCTTCAAAATAATGCCAATTGCCAAACAGGTTAATTGCCAGTTGATTGGATGAATTTTTCTAAATATTAATGTTCGTTTGTGATACAAACATTGAGCGAATGTGTACAGTAGAGACGAATGGCCATTCGTCTCTTTGCCAAAGGCGAATGGCGATTGTAAAATCGAATGGCCATTGTAGAGGCGAATTGCCATCGTGGAGGCGAATTGCCATTGTAGAGGCCAATTGCCATCGTGGAGGCGAATGGCCATTCGCCTTTACATTATCATCCCTAACAGCAATCAATGAATCAATTCACCCAGCAATTCAATAAATTTCTCACGGTCAATCATTGTTGCACCCAGGCTTTCAAGATGAGGCGTGTATACCTGGCAATCTATCAGCATTATATCCTCCTTCTTTAATACATCTACATAGCTAATGAATGCATATTTGCTGGCATTGGCTGTTTTGCTGAACATGCTTTCACCAAAAAATACCTGCCCCATGCGAATGCCATAACAGCCGCCTACCAGTTCTCCGTTTTGCCATGCTTCTGCACTGTGTGCATACCCAAGTTGGTGGAGTTTTATGTAAGCCTGTTTTACATCGTCTGTAATCCAGGTGCCATCCTGGTCTTTGCGTGGCGTGGTTTTGCAATTGCTGATTACCTCCTCAAAAGCTTTATTCACGGTAAACTCAAATGCATTTCTTTTTAGCAACTGCTGCATGCTTTTGCTCACTTTCAATTGAGGGGGAAATAAAACAAAACGTGGATTAGGGCACCACCAAAGCGGCGTATTGCCATCAAACCAAGGGAAGATGCCGCTGCGATACGCCAGTAACAAACGTTCAGTAGAAAGATCGCCTCCCATTGCCAGCAGTCCATCCGGTTCACTCAAATTTACTGGCGGAAAAACAAGTTCGTGGTTAAGAGCGAATAAAGGCATGGAGGAATGCTGTTAGTTATTAGCCTCAAGCTGCAAGCCATTAGCTCTTAGCCGTTAGCTGTTAGTGTAAAGGCAAAGCTTTTATTGGTGAAAAATAATATTGTTGATTGGAAAAAAGCTCAAAAGAATTACAACTGATGAACGGAGCGTTACAACAATGCTCCATCTGTGTTACTGTTGCTGGTGACATAAAAAACATTACCACATGCAGAAAGCCTCAATGACCAAAGCAAGTAAAACATACAAACTTGAAGCTTGCAGCTAACAGCTTGCGGCTTTCCTTACTCCGCAGTAATCTCCACCGTTGCGCTAATGCCCCTGTCTGTAATGGCATCGCACAAAGGTTTCAGTGTGTCGTAGCTGCCGTATTTAACTGCATACTTTCCCTGGCTGTGAATAATCAATGCGCATTGCTCTGCCTGTTCGGGTGTATGGCCGCAAATATCCACCAGGGTTTCAATCACCCACTCAAACGTATTTACTTCGTCATTCCAGACAATCAACTGGCAGGATTTTTCCAGCGCAGTTTCCGTTACTACTTCTTCTGCCAACAGGGTGTCTGGTTGTTCTTTATACGATACCATTCCTAGTAATTTCTGCAAAAATATAAATAATGATTACATAATACCAGCGTTTGCAACATTTATAGCGGCCCGGTTGTCTTATTTTATCAACAAGGCCTTTTCTGGCATAATTTTCAACGCAATAGAGAGAATGTTTAAACTGCTACAAAGAAAAAAGACTGAATCCCCCGTTCAAGATAAGGGCCGGGCCATCGTGCTTTCTTTGAACAGCAATAGTAACCGCGGCGTGGATTACCTGGTAGAACTGGTAAAAAAGATACGCCCCTCACGGCACAAAAACTTTGAAGAAGCAGAACTGCGTTTTAAAAGCCTGATGTTTCAATTGCAGCAGGACAAATCATTGTTGTTTGCCTTACGCAAATCATTACTCTCACAGTTTACCAATAGCAACCTGAACAGTGCTTTAACGGAAAGTGGTATTGCCAGCTCTCGTGGTTTTGTGCAGGAGCTGCTGGGAAAAATCAAGCACAAGTTTTTACCGGCATTGCAATCTTCCAATGATTTTCTCTACGTCATTAGTCGTGTGTTCTATAAGAAAAGCGATTATGTATGGGTATCCGGCATCGATCCTGAATTATGGAAAAACTTCTTTGAACTCTTAGGCATACATGTAAACCTTACGGAAGCTGCGCTTACCAAACAACTGAACCAGGCTTTGCAGATTTTATCTTACCGTTTGGTAAACCTTAGCATGGAAAAAGAAGTGGCTGTGCGTTATCATGATTTTGCAGAAGCCATTCACCCATTTGTAGAGCAAAACCGGCTGGTAAATATGTACCTGGAAAAAAGCAACAGTCTTTTGCCCGCCGAAAAACGATTGCTGCTGATAAACATACAGGAGAACTTATACAACTGCCGTCAAATTAATCAATGGGTAAAAGCACAACGCCTGCAATATGGCACCAGCCTGGCGCAGACGTTTATAATGGTGCGTTGCGAGGAACAGGTAGAACGCATGCTTATCATACTGGATGCGCTGGATGCAGACAATGTTTTTAATACAGAACGATTTGTTGAATACTTTATAACGGTAGTGCGCAACGAAAAAAAGAAAAACAGTTTGGGAGAATTTCTTTCTACCAACCTGGGTTTGCTGGCCTACCAGATTGCAGAACACAAAGGGAAGAAAGGAGAGAAGTACATCAGCACTACGCGAAAAGACTTTAGAACACTTTTTAGAAGTGCGATGGGCGGCGGCTTGATTGTTTCTTTTGTTGCCATCGTTAAAAATTTATTGAGTCTTATTCACTTGCCCATCTTCTGGCAGGGCTTTGCGTACGGAACCAATTATGCAGCCGGTTTTGTATTAATGGACAGTACCAATACAACACTGGCTACCAAACAACCTGCGTATACAGCCTCTGCAGTTGCCAGTTCTTTGGATGTACATAAACAAGGCGGCAGGCCAGACTTGCGCAACCTGGTAATTACCGTGGCACAGGTTAGTCGCAGCCAGATTGCTTCTTTTGCAGGTAACCTGATAATTGTATTTCCGCTTACATATTTATTGGCCTGGGGTTTTAAACTGGCTACCGGTTATAAAATTGCAGAAGGTGCTGCAGCGGCAAAACTATTGGCAGATCAGCATCCTTTTCAAAGCCTGGCTTTGTTGTATGCATGTTTTACCGGGTTCTTTCTTTTCTTAAGCGGATTGATTGCTGGTTATGTAGACAATCACGTTGTCTATGGCCGCATATCTGAACGCATAAAAACCCATCCTGTTTTTGTAAACACCATGAGTAAAAAAAGACTAGACCGCCTGGTGCAAATAGTTGACAAAAGTGCAGGTGCCATTACCGGTAGCATTTGCCTGGGTTTCTTTTTAGGATGTGCAGGCCCGTTAGGAAAATTTTTGGGCATACCATTCGATATAAGACATATCACCATCTCTGCCGGTAATACTGCTATCGGTTTTTATGGTCTCGATCATAAAATTGCATTGCCTTACCTGTTTACCATAATCGGCGGCGTATTAATGATCGGTTTTCTCAACTTCCTGGTAAGTTTCTCGCTGGCATTTTATGTGGCAGTAAAATCAAGGGGTATCAAATTGCGTGATTATCCCGAATTCTTTACACTGCTTGGCCGCTACCTTCGTCATCACCCCAAAGATTTTATCTGGCCGCCACGGGCAGTAAGAACAGTAGAAGACATTTGAGTTTTAAGTTGTAAGTCATAAGTTTTAAGTCATAATCCTACACGTTTTTTTGTTTCTACTTGCCACTCGCTTTTTTTTACTTTTTACTTTTTACTTTTGACTTTTAAATTATGTTTCAATGAAGAAAACAATACTGCTTTTTGTGATCAGCTATGCGCTGCATATAAATTTATCCGCCCAAAACAAGTTGCCCTGGAATGGAAAGAAAGCAGCCGTTGTACTTACTTATGATGATGCAACCAATCAGCACTTAGATAATGCTATCCCGGTGTTGGATTCTTTGGGATTGAAGGCTACGTTTTATATCACCGGTTATTCTCCTTCTGTAAGAGACAGGATGGATGATTGGAAAAAGTTGCCCATGCATGGTCATGAGCTGGGCAATCATACTTTATATCATCCATGTATTGGCGGAAAGGGTAGGGAATGGGTAGCCCCGGATTATGATATGAGCCATTATACAGTAAGGAGAATGGTAGATGAAACAAGAATGAACAATACTTTTTTAAAAGCGCTGGATGGAAAAACCAAAAGAACATTTGCCTATACCTGCGGCGATATGAAAGTGGGTGATTCTTCTTTTATAGAGCTGCTAAAAAATGATTTTGTAGCTGCCCGTGCAGTGCGTGCAGAAATGCATACCATAGACAAGATAGATTTATACAACCTGGATTGTTATTCAGTAAACGGGCAAACAGCCGACCAAATGATTGCATGGGCAAAACAGGCGGTGGCATCAAATTCGTTGCTGGTAATTTTATTTCATGGCGTAGGTGGTGGCAATTCTTTGAATGTGCTATTGCCGGAGCATCGCCGCTTTTTGGAATACCTGCAGCAAAACCAGAAAGACATCTGGATTGCGCCTATGCTGGAAGTGGCAGAATATATAAAGAAATACCAGGGAAAATAAAAAACGCTGGCATATTGCCGAAAACATACAACAAAAAAACCTGCAAGAATGCATCTTGCAGGTTTTAGTTATTAAAAGCTCCGTACCCATGAATAAAAACTTACTTTAAAAAGAACACGATTCACTTCATTACAAAACCGTTTTTGTAATAATCTCGGTGTATACTACCTGGCCGTTGGAACCCACAGCGCCACCAATAAAATCGTAAGGGGTCAATGATTTTAAATTAGAAAGCACAACCTTTCTGCTTTTTGCCACCCGGTGTATCCGCTGCTCGCCCTGCGCCGGGCTAATGGCAAACTCTGCAAAATAAGAAAGCGCATTGTCTATCTTGCCCACCTCTAAAATGGCTTCACCGGCATTGCCACCCACTGTTACATCAAGTCCATTGGCAGCGCCAAGCAACCTGTTTGTTTTTCCTACAGAAACAGGAAAACCTGCTGCAGTAATTTTAATAACATCGCCGCTCAGCTCCACGTAGTCCGCCATTTTCTTAAGGGTGTTTTCAAGGACTTTGCGCTTTTGATTTTTAATCAGTACCTGTACCTTGCCACCTGAAGCTGCAGCCGCCAGCGCATCTTTAAAAGCATCTGTATCTGCCACCAACTGTTCAAGCGTAGGATTGGTGGGTTGCGGAAAATCCGGATTGCGGGCCATACCATTAATAACTGAATAAGCAAAGCTTTCCGTTTCGCTGTCCGATTTCTGAGCGAGGCCCAAAGCAATTCTAACATTTGTTTCCATAGTTAGTACGTTTAAAAATTAATAAAATAATTCGGGAGCACTCATTTACTACATAATAAACATCACTGCGCAAATAAGCAGGAGTTTATTTATTATAGATATTGAATGTTCCGTCCGAATATACAGACCACTGCCGCCAAAGTAAGGTTGTAAGCATTACTACGCAAACTGACCGAAAGAAAACAGGATTGAACATAATTTTAAAACATTGCTTGTACAACCGCTTAGTCTTTACTAGTGTTTTTCCACCGGCAAATGGTAACTGCTTGCAATACAGGCAGTGGCGCAGGTTTGGTAGCCTTTCTTTGCAAAAAACTTCGCAAGTTTTCAGAAATATTGCGAAGAATGAAGAAAACATCTGGAAGGATGAAGAAAACATCTGGAAGGATGGAGAAAAGATCTGGAAGAATGGAGAAAACATCTGGAAGGATGAAGAAAAGATCTGGAAGGATGGAGAAAAGATCTGGAAGAATGGAGAAAACATCTAAAAGGATGGAGAAAAGATCTGGAAGAATGGAGAAAACATCTGGAAGAATGGAGAAAACATCTGGAAGGATGAAGAAAAGATCATGAAGGAAAGAAAAAATTTGCGAAGGATTGGAAAAATATCTGTAAGGATTGAGAAAATTTGCGAAGGATTAAGAAAAGATCTGGAAGGATTAAAAAAATTTGCGAAGGATTAAGAAAAGATCTGGAAGGATGGAAATATTTTGCGAAATCCTGAAAGGGTTAATTAAAATAGAAAGAATTGATGCTATTTTACAGTCTTCGTGATTAGCAGGCACAAAGACACCATCTCACAAAGGCCCGTCTGCATCCTTGCGCCAGGGTGGTAGACTAAACTCAATCTTATTGATAAATTCTTTTCCAGTCGTTGTAAGTAATTTATACGTACGATAATATGAATATTATAAACATCTTGTTGACTTGACTTTCTAACACTTGGGGATACCATTTTTTGTGTAGAAATTTACAGGGTGCTATTTTCACCGAAACAAAAAAGCCTCCAGAAGACATTCTTAGGCGGCTCACAGTTTGGACCTTCTTTTGCCGTAATCCTAATTCTTCCAGAGACTCTTCATATAAGGCTGGTGCAACCCAATGCTCCAGCCGATTCTACTTCCCGAAAGTATCTTTTGCCTAGCAGATTTGCCCGCCAGAAATATTAACAACCTGTGGAAAAAACCAGTTAACAATTTGGTAATCCACGCTGGTATTGACTCTCTTAACTTTTGCACATTTAGAGCCCAAAATCGCATAAAAAATTTTGGAATTCAGTGGAAAAATGAATAGTTAAAGTGTGCTTCATCAATTGTTGAAAATCTCTCTGTCGGTAGTGCAAATCTGAGCCTTTGTAAAAGTGGATACATTGTACATCTGTGATTGAGGGGAATTGCGAATTAGAAATCTAAAGCGATTAGGTAACATAATAAACCGCATGTTGTAGGGGTGAATTATTTTGGTAAGGATAGGCGTTTACATACATTGCTAGAAAAATCATGTATGGTTAGCATTGAACTGAATGGCGAAGATTACAAAGTGACAACTACAAATATTGTTTTGTTTCCTGATGGAAGAGAAAAAAGGCTTTTTAAAGATGATGATGGCAATTGGATCTTTGATGTGAATGATGGGGATTATATGTTGGCTGATATACTTGGTAATAAATTGACGGAATGCGGTTGCAGCAAAGTATAAAACAAGGGATTTATCCTGTAACCGGTTATATGCAACTTAATCATGCCGATTTCACAGACGAAATATCGTTCAATAAACCGCCGAGTCTTGCCGATGATATCAGTTCAGATAAAGGCAGAGACTCGGCGAGGAAGGAAAAACGAAATGCACATTGGGGGCATAAATTGTTGGAATTCTAGTAATGCCCTGATAAACTTCATCGTATTTTCGTATATTTCGGTTATAGCTTAATTATATGCATCTTACACATTCACAAATTATTGAACTTATTTGGGCCGTAACAACTATAGGCATCGCTGTTGGTGTTATATATTTTATCAAATGGCTGGCAGATTATGAAGCAGGACCAGTTGGTCTTGAGCTAAACTTGCTTACTTACGGATACCTAGCAGACACGATAATTAAAGCAGCTGAAGAGGGAAAATACTGGCATCTTTATTCTTCAAACCTTATTCCTAAGAACCTGTTATTGACAATAATTGTGATAGGTAATTTTGTAATGCTTGGGATTAACATTAAATATGAAATTAAGATAAGAGCAATAACTGCTCGTTGGCCGAGACTTTTTATGAAATTTAAGATGCAGTTATTGGGTTTAATAAGTGCGGCTCTTTTTTTAACTTGTAAAGTACTTTTCGGCGAGTGATACTTTTTCAAATCATAATAATTGCTTTAATTTCAGTTTTAGCTATTTCTGCCATAGCATTTTTGGTTGAATTACTTTTAATAAAGTCGATTGGACCATTATTAAAAGGCTTGAATAAATATTTGCTTGCCTATAATGGAAGTGTGTCTGAAGTTAATGCTGTAATAAAAACAATTAACTCTCCGATCCCAATTTGGAAATGGCTGGTAACTGGATTAATTGGATTTGGAACTATTGTGGGCATTTGTGTGTTTGCAGTTAAAGCATCTAAGCCTGAGCCTGTTTCTCCAATACCTTCTTCCGACAATGATAAACAAGTAATACTCAAGCCTGATTTAAAAAATGATACTTTTTCAAATCAGACTCCATTTCAAATCCAATCTTACTCAACTTCCTCTCACCTTTGTGTTATTTCAAAAACTATTACTCACCAAAACCCAAAGAACACCAGAAGTTTCTACTACAATAAAATGGGTGATCCAGACAGTGTAATCAATCAAATCGCTTCTACTGGTTGGCCCGATCTTTATTTTAAATATGACAATAAAAATAGATTGGTTGAATATTATTCACAATATAAAAACGGGCTCGTTGAAAATACACATAGATATGTCTACAAAGGAGATATAATAATTAGGGATACGGTAATCTCAGAGCACACAGGTAGTCCATTTATTAGCTGCTCTTATTTGATTTATGACAAGCAAGGTCGGATTATCATTGATTCACAAGTAATGGTTAAATCTGCAATACAGCCTATAAGACTCAGTACAAAAAAATACTTTTATGATGTTGGTGGCAATTTATTAAATGAATTCGGTAGTGCATTTAAATACGACAATAGATTAAACCCTAGATTGACAAATAAAATATGGATGTTTATTGATAGAAATTATAGCATTAACAACCCTATAAGAGCTCAGTCATATACAAAATACAATTACCCATCAGTTCTAACCAATTTTAATTCCTCCTATTCATTATTTACAGGTCAACCGTATAGTGATACTTTAGTCTCTGTTGTATACTTGTGCAAATAAATATGTATGTTGATTATTATACCAATCTACGGCGTTCCAGATTGGCAGGCATAAGGACGCCATCTCGCAAAGGCCCGTCTGCATCCTTGCGCCAGTGCTGAGGAATAAAATTAAAATGATTTATATGGTAAAATGTTTTAGTCTGCTGCTTTCTATATTTTTTGCTTTGCAGTCGTTTGCGCAAAACGAAAAAGTCAACGTGTCTTTTTATTTTAAAACAACTGGTATCAAGGATAGCGCAGATCTTGATTTCCTGGTAAAATATGTAAATAATCGCAAGGAAGCGACCTATGTCTATAAATCTCTAGAGCACGGCAATATGAACAATCCTTCCAAAAACATTCATTTTGAGTTGCAAAAATTGGTAGGCGGAAACTATAAAACAATGCCAAGAGAAAGTGATGCTGTTATACCTGATTTTGACCGCGACGCCGCTTTTTATGCTTCCGTTGAAAAATTCGCCCCAGGCGAAACAAAAACATTACGAATAAATTTATTGCAGCTATTTTATGAGTTTGATGAAGGCTATTATCGAATACAAGCCAATTTATTAAAAATACCCATTGATGAAGAAGAAGATCGTAGTATGAAATACGAAAAAAGCAAATACTATTATTTTAGAATTTCTCAAGACATCTATAAGCTTCATAAAAATTAATACAGTATTGTCTCGAATTTATGCTATATGAGATCAGTTGTCTATGACTCTAATTGATATCTCTTCTCCCTTCCCCGCCGAGTCTCCAATCAACGCCGTCTTCTCAGGCGATGTCTCGGCTTAAGGCTATGTGAGCTGGCTGCCCGGACTCGCCGTTTAAATAAACGAAACATGATTTAATTCATAAATTGGGAAATGAATTATATGCAACTAGACGACGTCAATCTAACAGAAAAAATATCGCTCACTAAACCGCCGAGTCCTGCCAATGAAATCAGTTCAGATAAATAAATTGACAAAAGCAGAGACTCGGTGGGGCAGGGAGAGATGAATAATGCGATGAATAGATAAGATGAAACATAAATCAATATACAGGAGTTTTCTATTGGTAGCTTTGTGTACATTCTTTTGTCATTGTGAGAATGGCAAAAACTCCAATACCAGTAAACAAAAGAGCGACAGTGTTTATTATTCCGTAGATTGGCAAAAAAAATCAAATAATCAATCATTTGTATTATTGGGCGGTTGTCAAATCATTTACAATGACTCGATGAATGCCGTTTATGCACATAAAGTAGCTAATGGTAGACTTAGGGATTCAACTAATTTTGAGAGATATGGCCCCTTATTATTTGAGAGGAATCGGGACACGTTGTACGTCGATTTTTATTTCATGATGTCACCGCATAATGTTATGACGCCATTAATGAGAATAATAAGAAACGACTCAATTATTTTATCTGTTGCTTTTAAAGGCAAGTTTGATTCTTCATATTCTAATAAATTTCATAAATATAGATTTAAGATTCTTTCAAAAGATAGCATAGAACATTTTAGATTTTTCGACGGTTACAGGTAGAACTTTATTATTAGCGAAAGAATTTCCTTCTACGCCGAGTCTCTCATTAACACCGTCTTCTCAGGCGATGTCCTGCCAATGACATCAGTTCAGATAAATAAATTAACAAAGGCAGAGACTCGGCGGGGAAAGGAAAAGCAAGACAAATCAAAAAAGCACAATTTTACTAATTCTTGTTAAATAAGTAAAGTAATGGTTCGAATTATCATTTTAATTTTTTGCTCAAAATTTCTAATCATTCCAAACGGATGCTTTGGTCAGAATTTTTCAAAACAAAAATCAGTGAACATAACTAGCAATATTGCGTCGGATATTATTGGATATAAAGATTTGAGTTATACTTTTGTTGTAAAGAATGGATCAACTCAAAGTATCTATGTTGACACAGAACTGGTAGAAAAAATGTTACAAATTCCATCTTCTAATTTTGAATTCATAGTAGAAAAGAAGATTTCTGGAAAATTTAGACTTTATGATAATAGGGCCGGCGTGGATGCTGCACCTGTATTTGATAGTATTGAAAGCAAATCAATAAAAAAAATACAACCTGATGAATCTCATAAATTTAACTACCTACTTCAAGAAATATACCAGCTTACTAGGGGGCAGTATAGAATTAAAGTTAAACTAGACTTTAAGGATGATAAAAAAAATGTTTATGTGGCTTCCTCCAAATGGAATTATTTTTTTGTTCGAAAAGTAATGCCCGTTCATCATTGGTATCAAGATTAATGAAAGTTTCCCTTCCTCGCTGAGTCTCCAATCAACGCCGTCTTCTCAGGCGATGTCTCGGTCCAGGGCTATGTGAGATGGCCGCCGGACTAGCCGTTTAAGTAACGAAACATCATTTAATTCGTAAATTGGGAGATGATGATTGATCAAATAATACTTTTTTCAGGAATTTGTCTTGTTAATTGAAAAAAGATAGATAAATGGACAAAATACTGAACGCTTATAAAATGAATAAGGAAAAGAGCTCTCTTTTTTCTCAAGCAATTGTTATTGACCATTACGATGGCCCAACCGAAGCTGTTTGTCAAATAAGAGATAGTGAAGAATGGTTTATTGCAAGTCTAGTTTATTTTAACCCAGATGAACGCATAAGAATATTTACACTACTTAAAATAACAGAACAGTCTTTGGTCAATATAAAAACACTTGCTGAAGTATATTTAAAGGAGGGGAACGCGGAGTATGCGCCTATAAAACAGGCAATTGAATTTTATTATAAAGGGTATACGGGGACGGTCTTTCTGTTTATGAGTGATTGGTTATCGTCAATACACTATCAAATTATTGAGATTCCAAACAATGCTTTACGTTACTTTAGCGATATTGAAGCCGTTTTGGAGCAAGACAAAAGGATACAAGGTAAATGGATGCAGCTATTTTCAAGTTGAGGTATAGATTATTATGCCAATAGGGAAGGGTTAATTCATATAGAGAGAATTGACCCTATTTTACAATCTTTCTGATTAGCAGGCACAAGGACGCCATCTCTTAAAGGCTTGTCTGTATCCTTGCGCCAGTGCGGGAGTATATTACCAATACTTTTAAAAACATTAGTACCCCACGCCATCTCCAGAATTAGTATATTGGCTTTTATGAAATATAAACCTGTCATTATTTATTTATTATTTTTTTTAAATTCTTGTAAGTCTAAAAATATAGATGCCATTGCTTACCCAAAAGAGATTTTTAGTAATGAAGATATTCATCAATTAAAAAAACAGTTCCCTAAAGAAAGCTATTCTCCTGACAATCCAAAATGGGATGGCTATGAATATTTGGTTGTAAAAGATACTTTATTTGCAAAAGAAATTTTTGCTAGACTCTTTTTTACGTTTCATCATGGCGAGATGCAAGAAGTTCTGATCAATTATTTTACTATTACTGCCAGTGGGAAAGATTCTTTAAAATATTTTTATGAGAATGCTTTAGGAAAAGCACAAACAAGCGTAAGTGTGTTCGATATATATTTGAGGAACTCGGAAAAGTCTACTGATACATGCAAAATAAAGAAACAACCGATTGATAGCCGGGTAGGATATTATAGATGGTTTAAGAAATGAATTTCTCTTCCCCGCCGAGTCTCCTGCCAGCACGTCCTTCCCAGACGATGTCTCGGCGCTGTGCTATGTGAGATGGCCGCCAGACTCGCCGTTTAAATAAACGAAACATGATTTAATTCATAAATTGGGTGATGATGATTGATCAAATAATACTTTTTTCAGGAATTTGTTTTGCTAGTTGAAAACACCGAGCCCTGCCAATAGCATTACTCAAAACTAAATAGGATTTGTAAAGACAGAGACTCGGGGGGAAGGGGAAAAAATTTTTTGACTTCTATTAACGCTTCAGTTGTTTAAAGCGCTTGATTGAAAAATTAATACTATAAATTATTTTATGCCCAGACTCTTCATTTTCTTTTCGTTGTTGCTGTTGGGTTGCCATCGAACCAAAACGGTTGTTTGGTCACGATACAAAAGCGGGAAAGTACAGGATCAGTTTACATTCGACGTGAATGCTGGTAGGGATACCACTGGTTTGTTGAAAAGTTTTTTCAGCAATGGGAAAGTGGAAGTGATTGGACGTTTGCAGAATGGAAGAAAAGAGGGGCATTGGATACAGTTTACACATGCTGGTGATACTGTTTTTAGCGGCGTTTTTAAGAACGGACTTTTGACAGGGGATGTTTTTGAAAAACTACCCAATGGCTGGCGCAAGGTCCATTACTTAGCGGATAAAAAAGAAGGAAGATGCATAGAATTTCAACACTGGGAATTCAAAAAAGATGTGCATACTTATTTCTATCAAGTTGGACAATTTCATGATGATAAACCAATAGGTCTTTGGATTAGGAAAGATACGAACGGTATTATCATGGCAGAGAACACTTATGTTGACGGCATTGTAAGAGGATACTTTACGAATCGCTACGCAAATGGTAACATAAAGTTGAAAGGAGTGCTGAACATTGACAGTGCTGGTACCAACAGGTTTGATTTTTATGATGAATCTGGACATAAGAAAAAGCTGAAGGGATATGAAATTGATTTAGTAAAACCATGAACAATTACATAAAATACATCCCTTAACTAGCGCAAGTATAGTATATTAAAAAATCGAGCAACTGGCGTAAGAATTGATTCTATTTTACAGTTTTCCTGATTGGCAGGCACAAGGACGCCATCTCACAAACGCCCGTCTGCATCCTTGCGCCAGGGTGGTGACCCTATAACTTTTTCACCATCAATTTATAATTTATTAAACAGATAGTTCATGAAATTATGGATAATGTTTATTTGCGTATTTGTTACTATAATTTCAGGTCACAGAGATAATAATGAACATATAACATGTGAAAGAGAATTAAAAAAGTATAGTTGCAAATCTTTTCAAGTAATAAAGTTTTGCCAAAAAGTCTTGGACGATTCTACAAATTATAAATATGATAGGCTTATTGGCAATGGTAAGCTCATGGAAATTGAAAATTTTGATAAATTAGTATTGAAGTACAGAAACGTCACAGATCGTATTATTTCATTTGATGTGCTTTACATGGGCCCACAGCAAAATAAATATCGGATCGACTTGATGCAATTGGATGGTGATACACTTAAGTTTCGTGTTGACCTGGCTGGAAAGTATGAAGTTAAGTTTGCCAGATGTTTCCACAGAGTCGAATTCATGATAAAATTTGCCAAGCCAACAAAGGATATCAAAGTTTTTGAAATAAAAAAAAGACCAAACATGAAATTGTTTAAAAGAACCAGTAGTACGATAATAGGTTGAGATAAAATGTCTATTCCCGCGATAATTTTTAAAAGAGCTCGCTATAAGCCTCAAATAGCGCAAATACAGTCTTCCTGATTGGCATGCGCAAGAACTCCATCTCACAAAAGCCGGTCTGCATCCTTGCACCAGGGTAGGGGCCAGTGCTGAAAAGTGTATATAAATGAAAAGGAAAGAGGCAAGCCTTAAAATGACAAAACCTCACATTACTGTGAGGTTTTAGTGGGAGTTGACGGGGTCGAACCGCCGACCCTCTGCTTGTAAGGCAGATGCTCTAAACCAACTGAGCTAAACTCCCGTTTTATTGGGAGTGCAAAGATAAGGGCTGGCAGTTTACTCCCAAATTTTTTTGCAAATAATTTTCAGTTTATTTTGATTGCCTGTGTTTTAGCTGAGCGTTTGCCCGTGTTTTTACATATCCAGCTCTATCAATACAGAAGTGCCTTTGCCGGGTTGAGATTGCACATCCAGCGTTGCACGCAAAAGCTTTACACGGCTTTTTATATTCGTCCAGCCTATTCCCTGCGAGCTGTTTAACACAGCCGTATCAAATCCTTTACCGTCATCTTCCACCGCAATGGTTACATGCGATTCGTTTTTTGATAATTGTATGATGGCATTTTTAGCACCTGCATGCTTAATGGTGTTATTGACAAGTTCCTGTACTATACGGAAAATATTTACCGACAATGTCTGGTTAAAATCTGTTTCCTGTATGCCTATTGACTGATAAGATATTTGCAAAACACCGGTTTCATTTATGCCTTCACAAAAATCTTTTAGTGCGGTATCCAGCCCAAATTTTACCAGCGCTTCCGGCATCATATTATGCGCCACCCGTCTCATTTCCCTGATGGAGCTATCCAGCATGTCTATGCTGCGTTCAAAAGAATGATTATTGTCTGCCGTCATCACCAAATTGCTGCGCATAGAATGAAAAGAATGCTTTATGCCGCTTAGCATACCGCCAAGCCCATCATGCAAATCTTTGGCAAGCCTTGCACGTTCCTGTTCTTCACCTTTTAGTACGGCTTCCGTTGCAGTAAGTTGTTGCTGTGTTTCCAATTCTGCAATGCGTTGCTGTTGCAGTTTTTGAGCATGCCGGTAATTCAGGTACAATAAAATTATAATCAGCAGCAAAGCAACGGTGCCGCCAATTAAAAGATAGTTCAGTGTATTTTTTTGCTTGATGACGGCCTGCTGCAGTTTAATCTGCTCGTTCTTTTTTTCAGTTTCATATTTTGTCTCCAGCTCTGTGGTGTTGTGAAGTATCTGCTCATTTAATGCTGCGTCTTTTATAGAGTCTTCTAACCTTGCTGCTTCATTGGCTTCTACAAATTTTCCCTGGCGTACATAAATGTATGATAGCAACATATACGCGTTTTGCATTTCATCTCCCAGGCTATTGGCTTTTGCAATTTCAATAGACTCGTTTATATTTTTTAAAGCCAGTTCATTTTTATTGGTATAAAAGTTTGCTGCTCCCATATTAAAATAAGCAGCAGCAAGTGTTTGAGTGCTTTGCAACTCTTTTGCCAGCGCTATTGATTTTTCAGCAAGTGGCAACTGCTCTGCAAATTTGCCCATCTTGGCATACAAATCGTTTTTATACATGTACAGGTATATCTCTGCATATTTGTCTCCCTTAGCAATTGAACTTTCAATTGCCTTATCATACATTATTACAGCACTATCGTACAGTTTCAGATTTGTATAAGCCTGGCCAAGCGATGCATATACCCGGTTAGGAAAATCATTTCTTTTACCCAGTTTTTCAAACAGCATAATAGAATACAACGCAGCATCGGCAGCCCTTCTTGTTTGCCCCAGGTTAGAATATGCAATGGCAAGACCGTGGTATAATGCAGATAGTTTTGCAGAGTCTTTCAATTGCTCAACCCTGTATTTTGCCTGCAGCGAGTAGTCAAGCTGTTCCTGGTATTTTTTCATGTAACCGTAAGTAATGGCTACATTGTTCAGCATGATAGCAACAAGCGAAGAATCTTTTAACAGCCTGGCGTAGCGCAAGCCGCTTAAACTGTGATCCATTGCTGCATTGTAGTCGCCTTTTGTAAAAGACACCACGGTGCTGCGCTCTTCATACAGGTAAACGCCTCTTACATACTGAAGTTTTTCTGCCAATGCTTTTGTTTTTTGCAAATACCAGGTGGCAGAGTCCTGGTTGTTCATTTCGTAATAGACAGCCAGCCGGTAAAACAGTTGCACTTTATTGGTATCATCTTTGGCTGTTTGCAGCAAATGAAAAAGGCTGTCTCTTTTTTGAGTGCTCTGTGCAATAAGCGTTACATGCAGGTAACTGAATAGTAGTAGTAATAGAAGCTTGCGCATGCTGAAAATTAATGGGTTTACCTGCATAATGCAAATAAAATCCTTTAAAGCAGTTATCCTATCCCGTTTTTACATGATTTTTTGGCTATCACTCTTGCGTGTAGATAGCAAGTTCAGGAAGAATAGTAAACAGTCTTTGTTACAATGCCGACTGCATAAAAAAAAGGAGGCAATCAATAGCCTCCTTTTAAAATGTGCAAGTTTGTTATGCCTTAAAATAGCCGTTGCGTTCCATATCTTCAATAAGCCCGATCTGTTCAGCTTTCCAGCCCAGTGTTTTTTGTGTTATTTCACTGCTGGATGGATTGTTGATGCCTGCAAAATGTGCAAACCATTCAAAATGTGCAGCGGCTTCTTCAGGCGACAAAGAAACAACAGGAACGTTCAGGTGTTTGCCAATAGTTTCTGCAATTTGTTTAAAGGTAATTCCTTCTTCTGCTACAGCATGAAAGCGTGTGCCTGCAGCAAAATTGCTTTCAAGTGCCAGTCGGTAAACTTTAGCTGCATCAAACCTGTGCGCAGCCGGCCAGCGGTTTTGCCCGTCTCCTTTATATGCCGAAAGATTTTTCTGCCTTGCAAAATTAATCAGCATGGGAACAAAGCCATGATCACCTTCTCCATGCGTAGACGGAGGAAGCCGAACTACTGCAACACGTGTTCCCTTTGCGGCTATTGCATCAACCGCTTGTTCTGAAGCCAGTCTTGGATTAGGGCTCGGTACAGCCATATCCGTTTCCACTGCCAGTTTTCCACCCTGCACCAATGCAGTACCAGATGTAACAATCATTGGTTTGTTGGTACCAGCCAAAGCTGCGCCCATAGCTTCTATGGCACGCCTGTCTGTTTCGCATACTTCTTTAAACCTGCTGAAATCGTGGATAAAGCCTGTGTGAATGATTCCATCTGTAGCTTCAACGCCTTTGCGAAGACTATCTAAATCTTCCAGGTCGCCCATATGAACGGTGGCGCCGGTAGCTTTTAATGCATTGGCAGATGCCTCTGAACGAACAAGACCTAATACCTGGTGGCCCGCACCAATCAACTCTTTTACAACGGCTGTGCCTACAAAACCTGTAGCGCCGGTAACAAATACTTTCATACTGATATTTTTGTGTTTTTAATTTTTATCGTTGAAAAGCTTTCGCAAAATCTTTTGCAAATTCTTTCAGTTTTACTTTACCCAAGACAGGTGGGTGCTGATGATAGTCTGCATAAAGTGTGCCTTTACGGCGTCCTGCATTCATTTCTACCATTCCTTTTGCAGTATTGGGGTTCATACCGGCTGACAGCATATTATTGAGCAATTGCTCGTCGGAAATCTGCACCCATTTTATTTCGGGCTTACCAATGGCTTCTCCCAGGATTGCTGCTACTTCATTGGGGGAAACTTCATCGCTGGCAATATAGCGAATGCTTCTGCCTGCAAAAGGCAATTCAAATTCTTCTGCTATTACTGCAGCTATGTCTAACGGAGATACCCAGGGTTCTTTTTCGTCTCCGCCGTAATTGCTAAAGATAGCTCCCTGCGCTTTGATAGTGGGTATAAAAGCATACATGTTATAGTAAAATCCTACGGGCCGCATGAACTTAATTGATACATCAGCAGGAAGTTGCTGTAAAATATTTTCCACATTGTAATGAAACAACAGCATCCCGTTGCCTTTATTAGTATGTGCGCCTATGCTGCTGAGGTGTATAATGCGTTTTACGCCGGATGCTTCAATAGCCTCTTTGTAATTATGTCCGATCTTAGTAATCTCGGCAATTACATCAACATCGTGATTGAAAAAACTTGTTTGTCCTAATGTTTCCATCAGGTATACAGCGTCTGCACCTTTAAAAGTGTTCGACAAAAATGTAGCGTCTTTCATGCTGCCGATAACGGCTTTGGCGCCTAATGCTTCAATTTCATTTTTACGATCTGCATTGCTGCTGATGATAGTAAGCTGATGACCTTTTTGTATCAATAATTCTGCTAGTGGTCTGCTGATATTGCCTAATGAGCCTGTGATGACGATATTCATGGTGAATGATTTTGTAACCACAAAATTCACACCTTACAGAAATACCGGCGTAGCCAAACCTCATTTTCTTGTAGCCAAAATTATGGAGCAGGAAAGGGTAGTGGTCAGCTTGAGGAAACTATTTTGTCGCTAATACACACAGATATAGAAACGCAAAATAGCGAAGAACAAAATCAGCCATTAAAATAAATGATTAAGATAGCTGTCAAATGCAAAAGAGTAGAACCAAGGTGACGTTTATCGCTGGCAGTTGTTTTATAAAGGTTTACGAAAAACAAAACAATGCTTGTTAGTAATAGTAGCATAAACGCAAACATGCCTGCTCCAATAGTACAAGGGCCACTCGGCGATTTTTTATCTAAAACGAAAACTGAAATGCAACCAACCAGGTAATAAAGTAGTGTTCTTTTTATTCCTTTCATACTAAAATGGTTATTTAAAGTTAACCATGGCAGTTTATGGAAGGCACACTTAAAATGTTAATTATTTTACTTCAGATCTACTCAAATAATATCCCGCAGATGATGCAAGGTTAATCCAGCGGTAATCCGCCAATCAATCTGTGCAAATCTGCGGGAGAAAATTTATAATTAAGAAGCTTTATAATTTTTCGTACCAATCTAAAATATAATCTGCCACTTCTTCCCATCCGGGTTCGCCACATATAAAATGACTTCTGCCTTCAAAGATTTTTAGATCAACTTTACTGTTGCTGTCTTTGTATTTGCCAGCAATCGTTTTAGTAAGAGATGGAGGAAAAATATTATCGCTGCCGCCACCAATAAAAAGCACCGGTGCATGTGGTTTGCTGAAATCAATATTTGAAAACGAATTCAATACCAGCTCACGGCTTACTTTAAAACTTTCAGGAACGGCTACATCATTAAATGCCTTCTCTCTTTCTGCAACCGGCAATGTATTGAAGAAACACCTGTCGTACCATGCGCGGCTGCCCATAAAATATTTTTTGCCGGTGAAAAATCCAAATGCGGGCAACGCGGCTTTTAATGTTGTAAATGGAGGAAATACATTTTTGGGTGGAGCGCCGTCTATGCTAACAGCAGCAACAGGTTTTCCCATCTCCAATAATTTTATGCTGGCCATACCTGCCATAGAATGACCAATGATCAATGGCTTCTCAGGTAAACTGTCAATTAGCTGTACAAGATTGTTTACAACATCTATAAAACCGGTTTTAACCAGATCCGGGTGCACCTGGTTTCTTAAATCTGTTGGATTACCTGCATGGCCAGGATTGGCGGGCGTATACACTGTATAGCCTCTTTGTTCATAACGTGTTTTCCAAGCAGCCCATGTGATGTTGTTTACAAAGTTGCCGTGGATAAGAACAATGGTTTTTGTCTTGCTCATAAAATGAAATGTTTGGTTGTAGTATAGTTGGGTTTTGAAAACGCAATTAAGCGAGGCAGCAAGTTTGCTTCAACGGCAATTCGATACACAGCATTCTATTTTCGGGGAGTTAGGATTAGAGACTTCTCCACAAAATCTTTACAAGTTGAGATGAGCTACACGTAAATTACATAAGACACAAAACTGAAGCGCAAATTGTAGCGAGCAGGATAATTATTGCCAATTGGCAGCGGTTATGCTTAAAGTTATGAAAATGCTGTTTCATTCAATAAAAAATCTGCGTTATGTCTTGATTGGACATGAGACCATTTTATAAAGAACACGCCTAATGACTTAGCGCCTGATTTTTATGTACCGATAAATATTTTCCAATGATGATGCTGGTGGTAAAGACGGTATAAAAATGTCCCAGCAAACCCATCAGCATAACGGCTCTTTTTGCAAGTAGCGAAGCCGGTGTAATATCTCCATAACCGATGGTTAGCATGGTAGTGAAGCTAAAATAATTCAGGCTGAACAATGCATCCTTTCCCTGGCCAACATTGGCAAATGCACCGGGATACTTTAGGTTGATTTGAAAAAATAGAAATGTACTGATTAGGCAAAGCAATACAAAGCCGCAAAGTGCTGCCGCTAGTAATTCTCTTGTTACCTGCTTTGAATAAAACACTTCTTTAAAAACTTCTATGGAAATAAGAAAAAAGAAAACGAGATACAAGTAACCATGCCAGCCACGCACATTCATAAATAACAAATTCTTTCCTACTGCATCCAGAGAGAGTGAAATAATAATAATGGTAATAATAAGGTAGCGCAACCTTTTTTTATTGTAGAAAACAAAGAGCCCGCAAATAAAATTCTGGTAAATATCCAGTATGCCCAGCATATGCTGTCCGGGTGAGAAAGTATTGCCAAATATCAGCAACAAAAAACTAAGCAATAAACATTCGTGTCGTTTTCTGCTTAGATACGCTAATAACCTGGCGAATGCATAATTGACAGAAAATGGCCTGGATAATTTGAGGCTTATCGCTTTCATACAATTCAATTTTTTGAAGTAGAGTTTTATCCATAGACCATCGCAAACCTAAAGCCTGATTAATGCAAAAAAAATGCAAAAAGGATGAATCAGGAAAAAGTGTAGACGAAGGATAAAGCAGTTTAAAGGAATAACAGAAAATAAAATTGTGTAGTTAAATAACTACACATATATTTGTAGTCAAATAGCTACACAATGAATTTAAGAAGAGATGTTTTCCAGGCAATAGCAGACCCTACCAGGCGGGCTATCTTGCTTTTGGTGGCTTCACAGGCAATGACAGCAGGTGCCATTGCTGCTAATTTCGATACAGCAAGGCCAACGGTTTCAAAGCATTTGCAAATACTCACAGAATGTGAATTGCTGAAACAAGAGCAAACCGGACGCGAGATTTATTACCATTTCAATCCTAATAAAATGAAAGAAGTTGCTGAATTTATAGAACCGTTCAGACTAATGTGGGATGCAAGGTTCAACAAACTGGAAGCTGTTATGAAAAAATACAAAACAAAGAAATAAAGCCATATGGAACAGAAAACAAAAATCAATGCAGAAGATGGCAAACAGGATTTGCACATCACCCGTGAATTTGATTTGCCATTGGATTTGCTCTTCACCGCTTACACAGAAGCTGAATTGGTAGAGCAATGGATGGGCACCAAAGTATTAAAACTGGAAGCATGCAAGCACGGTTCTTACCAGTTTGAAACAACCGATCCCCAAGGGAATAAACACCGATTTAATGGCGCTATTCACGAGTTTGTATCCAACCAAAAAATCACTCGCACTTTTGAAATGGAAGGAACACCGTTTGGTGTGCAGTTGGAAGTGTATGAATTTGAACCGATAGATGAGGAACGCAGCCGCTTAAACATGCATGTTATTTATGAATCTGCTGCGCAAAGGGATCAGGTAATGAAACTGCCATTTGCCTTTGGCATTAATATGGCGCATAGCCGCCTTGAGGAAATCGTAAAAAAATTAAAATAACAAACTATGACAAAGAGAAATAAAATCATTTATTGGATAGCTACACTTTGGTTATCGCTGGGAATGACTGCTACAGGCATTGTTCAGTTTATTAAGAATAAAGACGAAGTAGAACTGTTTACGCATTTAGGTTATCCATTGTATTTTCTCACAATACTGGCTATCTGGAAATTCCTGGGTGTTATTGCCGTACTTGTACCTAAATTTCCTTTATTGAAAGAATGGGCGTATGCAGGCTTTTTCTTTGCTATGAGTGGCGCTGTATTTTCTCACCTGGCAGTAGGAGATGCGGCTAAAGAATTTTTCGGGCCTTTATTATTGATAGTTCTTACTATTGTATCGTGGTATTTCAGGCCTGCAGACAGAAGAGCGATTGCCATTCACCAATAAATGCATTACAATGAATCCGAAAGTAGACGCCTATCTGAACAAAGCCAGTCAATGGAAGGATATAATGAAGCAATTGCAGATGATTGCACTGGACTGTGGCCTTGATGAAGATCTGAAATGGGGCAAGCCCTGCTATTCTTACCAGCAACATAATTTAATAGTGATACAGGGATTTAAAGCATACTGCGCATTGCTCTTCTTTAAAGGTGTGTTACTGAAAGATGCCGATAAAGTTTTGGTAAAAACCGGTGAGAATACAAAAGTGGGAAGGCAGTTGCGGTTTGATAATGTAAAAGAAGTGCAAAAACTGGAGCGTACCATCAAAGCATATATTTATGAGGCTATTGAAATAGAAAAAGCCGGCTTAAAAGTAAGTGTTGAAGCAAAGAAAGCGGCAGTGCCAAAAGAGTTCCAGGATGCAATGAAGAAAAAACCTGCTGTTAAAAAAGCTTTTGAAGCATTAACTCCCGGGCGACAAAGAGCTTACCTGATTTTTTTCGCTAACGCAAAACAAACCGCTACACGTGAAGCAAGAATTGAGAAATGTTTGCCGCAAATTATGAAAGGAAAGGGGTTGAATGAGTAGCAATTCGTTACCAAACAGTATTAATGCACTTACTTAACTTATAAACTATGAGCAGTAAAAAGAAATTATCCGCAGAAGAAAAGAATGTATTACTCGCTACTCTAAAAACACGTTTCGAGAAAAATGCTAAGCGTCACGCAGGTATTGAATGGGCAAAAGTGCAGGCAAAGCTGGAAGCGAATGCAGACAAATTATGGAGCCTGAACGAAATGGAAAAAACAGGAGGGGAGCCAGACATAGTTGGCTTCGATAAAAAAACAGGTGAATACACTTTTTATGATTGTGCTGCGGAAAGCCCCAATGGTAGAAGAAGCCTTTGTTTTGATAAACAAGCCTGGGATGCAAGAAAAGAAAACAAGCCTGCTAATAATGCCATGGATGTAGCATCAGCTATGGGCGTTGAAATATTAACGGAAGAACAATACCGGGCTTTGCAACAACTTGGCAATTTCGATTTAAAAACATCCAGCTGGATAGCAACGCCTGCTGCCATTAGAAAACTGGGTGGCGCTGTTTTTTGCGATCGGCGATACGACACTGTTTTTTTATACCACAATGGCGCAGATTCTTATTACGCTGCAAGAGGTTTTAGAGCGTCGTTGAAGGTGTAATTGAATAGAATAAAAACAGTTTAATGTTAGCCAGTCTGTTTTAAGCAAGCACTCCGCTGTTTAGTTAGGGACTTAAGCAGAAGCCATAGCTGAATAATGATATACAGATGCAGTGAGTGACACAACAAAAGCTGCTCAGGGAACAAATGCCGGTTAAATAAAACCTACATTAAAGAAATGAGTTCGGTTCGCAGAATTAAAAAGCAAAAGAAAAGACCAAATGCACAATCAGGGTTGTAAGATCACAACACCATAAAAGTCATTCAACTTCTCTTTTGCTTCGTATTGTTATAGCAAAAAATTAGAAACGATTCCTGTTCCTGTCTCTGTCGCCACCACCATATCCACCGCCGCCGCGATTACCTCCACCACCGTATCCGCCGCCACCGCCGCGATTACCTCCGCCGCCATAACCACCACCGCCGCCGCGATTGCCTCCACCACCATATCCGCCACCGCCGCTATGACCACCACCACTGTTTCCACCGCCGCCACCGCCACCAGGACGATCATCAGCTGCTTTTACCACCAATGGCTTTTTGCCCAACGAAATATCATTGAGGTTTTCAATAGCATCTTTAGCTTCAGCTTCTATAGGCATCTCAACAAAACCAAAACCTCTGCTCTTGCCGGTTTCTTTGTCAATAGCAACTTTTGCTGATTTAATAGTTCCAAATTTTTCGAAGATTTCCATTAATTCATCGTCGTCCAAGTCATAGGGCAGACCAGCAACAAAAAGGTTCATAAAAAAGAATTTTGGTAAAAATAGTAACTTATTTTGTATTGTTTTCAATAATAAGGGTTAAGTGGTAGTAAATTATATACCGGGGGAGAACTTGTCTTAGCCTCCATTTATTCTTATCGAGGTTTTACTCTTATTTTTCAGTAAAATCCGCAACTTTGTATATTACCTGTTTATTGATTTGTTATTAGTTTTTTTGATTCTTAAAAAATCTATCGACAATTTTAATTTCAGTGAAGACCTGCTGCCAGCACGCATTTTCATTAGCAGGATAAAAATTGATTTATGCAGCATCCTTTCGGTGGTAAAACATCAAACCGATCTTCTGATTATGATTTTTTGAATGGTGTATTTGAATGGGTATTTTATAGCCTTCCCCCGCGTGCCGACAATACTTTTACCCGCAACATGTATGAATTTTATAAAACACGTGGCGGCCTTAGCAAAAAACAACTGGAAGCATTATTAAAAATTATTAATGGCATTAATGCTACTCCGCCCTTTAGCACAGCAACCTTAGAAGCTATCATTAAGAAAAAAGCTTCCAAAACAAAATCTGCACTGCCGGCCGCTTCACCCATGTATAAAGAAGATGAAGACACCAAAAATAAATTAGAACAAATACTGGCCATTTCTCCAGCGCACAAAGGTGCACAACTGTATATGAACAAACTGCAACTTCACCAGCCATTAACACAGGCGGATAAAGATGCGGTAAACAAGTTCTTTATGTTAATCACAAAGAAGAGGAATTAATAATTAAAAATTAGTAATTAGTAATTGGTCGCCGCAAATAATTGCAGCTTGTAGCTAACAGCTAGCAGCTTCTTAATACACTATTATCTCATCTGTAAACATAAAACCGCCTTGCACATTGGGTGCAACTATGCGCAGGTAACGGGCCGTTTGTTGTTTTAAATTGAACGTATACGTTATAAAAATGGTAGCAGGGTCTTTGGGCGAAATCGTATTTATTTGTTTTTCTGCAGATGTAAAATTAACTCCGTCGCTTGAGGTTAGCAGCTCTACATAAGATGGAAGAAAAACACCGGGGCCGGGTTGCTGCATAAAACGTATAGCAACACTGTTGATTTTTTGTGAGCTGTCCATGTCTACCGTAGCATCAAAATCTTTTAAATAACCCAGCCATTGCTTATCGCCATAAGTTATGCTGCCTTCTATGCCATTGGTAAGCGTGGCTTCTCGTTGTGCAGGATAAGATTCACTCCACGGGTTATTAAAAATTACTTTTTTGCCAATGGCTTTGTGATAGTTCACCGTTCTGCTGCTGCTTTGTCCCAACATAAGTCCGTTCTTAAATACAGCGGCCGTCAATATCGTTTTGCCACTGGTATAAAATGGTTGCGTATAAACAGGAGAATTGATGGTGGGCTTGCTACTGTCTGTTGTGTAATGTATCTCGGGCAGGTATTGTTCGCTCACAAAACTTACCAGCGATTGTTTGCGGCTGCTATCCGGCTTAGCGTTGATAGTAATATAGCTGGATGGCCTGTAATAATTAACTGTTAAGCGTTGCAGCAAACGATAATGGTATTGCAACCTCCGTTTAAAATCGTCAAAATTCTTTTTGTCTTTGGCTGTCCATGCAGACTCTGCCAGTGCGATAGCTCTTGGATACACCATGTATTCTACCTGGTAAGAGGTAGGCATGTATTCTGTCCAAACACAAGCCTGAACTCCTATATAATACTGGCTATTGGCAAGACTTACTGCTTCCGGAACGGGTTCGTGATTATAAATTTTGTCTAGCGGTGAATAACCGCCAATAGTTTCTGGTTGTGTAGAGGGATCGCTTTGGTAAGTGTCCAGGTAATAGGCACTGGTTATTACTACGTCGTGCTTTTGCTCAGCAGCCTGCATTCCATATTTAGGGTCGCGCCAATTCATAACCGTTGCACCGGGAGCAAGGCCGCCTTCCATTATTTCATCCCAGCCAATTAGTTTTCGGTTATGCGCTATCAAGAAATTTTCAATCCTTTTTATAAGATAGCTTTGTAACTGGTGCTCTGTGGTAAGACCAAGATCTTTTTTTCTTTGCTGGCATTTAGGGCAGGCTTTCCAGGCTGCGGTGTTGGCTTCATCGCCACCCACATGTATATAAGTAGAGGGGAAGACGCTCATTACTTCTGTTAATACATCCTGCAAAAAAGAAAACGTTTCTTCATTGCCAATGCAGAATTCAGAATTTTTATACGCGATACCAGAACAGGATAATTGCGGATAAGCAGCCAACACTTCCTCAGAATGACCGGGCATTTCTATTTCAGGAATAACGGTAATGCCTCTTCTGGCTGCGTACGCAACAATTTCTTTTGCTTCCTCCTGTGTATAATATCCGCCATAGGCATTTGCTTCACCTTCGGTAGCATATTGACGCCCGTTTGTCCACCAGGCTTTCCAATTATTATAAGAACGAAAAGCCGCCATTTGTGTAAGCAATGGATATTTTTTTATCTGCAAACGCCAGCCAGCTCCATCTGTAAGGTGCCAATGAAAAGTATTGAACTTATACAGGGCCATCAGGTCTATATACTTTTTTACAAATGATGCAGGATAGAAATGACGGGATACGTCGAGGTGCAGACCGCGATAAGAAAAACGCGGTTTATCAATTATAGTAGCACATGGCAGCTGCTGCATGTCAGGTTGCAGTTGTTGCAATTGCAATAAGGTAAACATCCCCTTCAATGCTCCGGCAGGTGTAGCCGCTGATATGGAAACAGCAATTGGTTTTATGACAAGTTTATATCCTTCTTTGCCCAGGCTGTCTTTAGCATTGGCAATGGAGAACGTTATTGTTGCTGCTGTATTTTTATTTGACACAGCGCTTGCAGCGTTTTGACTACCTGTACTTAATTGCTCTTTCAACAAGCCAGCAACCTCTTTAAAAGATGGAGCTGCAGTGATTTTTACGGATGCTGATAAAGGAAAATAGCCAGCTTGTTCTTCTACATGTGTGGGTGCGGGTATAATTGCAGATGCGCCAACTTGCGCCTGAATCGTCAATGTAAAAGAAGCAGCAATAGTAAGCAGCAATATTTTTTTCATGCTGGCAAAATAATGAATTACAGGAATCAAAGCGGTGTATTGTATAAGATGTGGTTAATCATTTACGCTAAATCACAAAATTTAATCAATCTTTTATGGAGAAGTTGCATTGACTTATTTTTGCAAAAATTATTGTTCATGGGCATAGCCGATAAATTAGCACAAATGAAAAATGAAAAAGCTGCGGCCAACTTAAAAGCCGGCCAGGATTTTTTGGAAGCCAATAAAAGTAAAGAAGGGGTGGTAGCATTACCCAGCGGGCTTCAGTATTTAATTTTAAAAGAAGGTACTGGTGCAAAACCAGGTGCAAGAGATAAGGTAACTTGTCATTACCATGGTACGCTTATAGATGGAACTGTGTTTGATAGTTCTGTACAGCGTGGGCAACCCGCCACTTTTCCTTTGGACAGGGTTATCAGCGGTTGGACTGAAGGCGTGCAGTTAATGCCAACCGGAAGCAAATGGCGTTTCTTTATTCCTGCAGATCTTGCTTACGGCGACAGGCAGGTGAGTGCACAGATAGGGCCTAACAGCACGTTGATTTTTGATGTGGAGCTTTTGAGCGTAGCATAATCATAGCTGTAAGTCTGGACTAGGATTTTTAGGATTGTAGCGATGAATAGAATTTGGCTCAAAACTATTGGCTATAAGCTGATAGTTTTGAGCCTTTATCATTTTATGTCAGACGTCATCACATCCTATATCAGACATTCCCGAACATGCACAAAGAGTAAAAGGCTTGCAGCTTGTAGCTAACAGCTTGTGGCTTTATTTCAGTTTCGCAATAGACTTATACATTTCTCGGAAGCAATGCCATTCTGTTTTGCCGTTGCGCACCGTATCTTTTTTGTCTTCGTAAAATCCTTTTAGGAAATTGCTGTTGCCTGTCCACACCGTTTGCATCATGCCCTGGAAGCGGGGTTGCATTTCTTTGGTGGCTTCATTTCTGAACACAATCATGTCTTTTAATTGTGCATTGGCCACGTCTGCATTGCGCCAGGGACAAGTGATTACATTAAAACCCTTCATAGCAAAATATACAGGAGTTTTATCTGCACGTTCATAATGCCAGTCGCAGATAGTAACATCTTTAGGTATCATATCTACTGCGGGCCATGTATTGTTTTTGCTGGCTTCCCACATACCCATGCCTGAAGTATTTCCATCCAGCAAGCGGTCTCCCCAAATCCATAACTGCTTGTTCTTTTTTGAAAGATAATTCCTCAACAGTGTTACTTCATCTGCATACAGTACTGCTTTGTCTTTTCCTTTGCAACGAGGACAATTGCTATGACCGATATAAAATACTTCATCCATGCCTGCATGAAAAGCATCGGCTTCAAACACGTCGCATATCTCATCTATTAATGAAAATACCACGGCATGCACACCAGGATGCTGGGGGCAATAACTTCTGCAATACAAGCTGTCTGCATTGGGCCATGCATATTTTACGGGCATTACAACACCGGGTGTTTCATCAAACTCTGGGTATTTAGCAAGCAGTGCATAAGTTTTGCCCGCCCACGATTGGTGACCCAATAGATTTACCTGCGGGATTAATTTTATCTGGTGGTTTTTACAGGCCGCCACAATTTTCTTTACATCTTCTTTTGATAATGCAATGCTGTCTTTTAATTCGGGATGGCTTGTATATTGGTAATTCCAGTCAACACGTAATACCAATACATTTACGCCGCGTGGCGCCAATTCTGTATTGATAAAGTTTACAAACGAATCAACCGTGCGTGGCAAAGGCGCTACAATGCAAAACCCACGCACAGGCAAAGAAGTATCTGCGTACGCAACCGGTTTATTGGTTTTGCAGGAAGCGATAATTAATATAAGTATTGAAGAGATGATGAGCAGTTGTTTCATGTAGTATATAGTATTCAGTATTTAGTATTAAGACAAAAGCTGTTTGCTACTGCTAGATATTTGGTTCCATGTATTCAATAAAGTTAGCCGCTTTATTCTTTATACTGAATACTAAATACCAGCAGCTTATTCGTAAATCAAATATTTCTTCCGCATCTCTTTGTATTGACTCAATCCGGGCTCCCAGGTTTTTCTTATTGCTTCCTCTGATGTGCCTGCAATAATCTGTTCTTTGAATTGTTTAACACCAGCCAGTTTATCAATGCTGCCCATTTCTTTACTTTGGGTATAATCGAAGAACTTTGCTTTGTCGGGGTAAGCTTTGTATAGCTCCATCATCCATTGGAGGTTGATTTGCTTTTTCTTTACCAGTATATTGATATCATACTTTCTTAAATCAAGGCCATAGCATACCTGATCCATATAAAGCGGTGTTTCGCTCATTCCTTTGATGCTGGTGGGTGTGTATGAAAATGTATAAGCTCCTTTCAAAGATGGCGCCCCCAATACAGTAAAAGGGAAATAGGTGCCACGGCCATGATTAAGCGCAGTTCCTTCAAACAAACAAGTAGAAGGATAGAGCATAATAGATTGCTGCGTATTAAGATTGGGAGAAGGTTTTACGGGCAAATCATACAACATGTTATGGTTGTAATTGGCTACCGGTATAATTTTCAGTTTGCATTTTACTTTATTGGTTAGCCAGCCTTCACCGTTTGCCATTTGTGCAAACTCTGCCACGGTAAGCCCATGCGAAATAGGAATAGGAAACATACCAATGCCGGATTTAAGCGACATATCCAAAATAGGCCCATCAACTAAATAAGCATTAGGGTTTGGCCTGTCAAGAATCAGCAACTCTTTGCCGCTGTCAGAACAAGCTTCCATCATTCGGGACAATACATTGATATTAGTGTAAAAACGGCAACCTACATCCTGTATATCATAGATCATCAGATCCACGTCTGCCAGATCTTCTTTGCTGGGTTTATTTTTTGCACCGTACAATGAGATAATTGGGATACCGGTACCCGAGTCAACTGCATCCAGCACTTTTACACCGGCACTTGCATTGCCACGAAAACCATGTTCGGGCCCAAATACTTTTACAATGTTAACACCCAAAGCATGCAAACTGTCTATCAGCAATTTCTTTCCGATTATAGAAGTGGGATTGCCAAGTATGGCTACTCGTTTGCCTTTTAAATAGGGAAGATATTTTTCTGTTTGATCAGCACCGGTAATAATAGTGCCTTTTGTGATTGCGGATTTACAGCTTGCCTTTGGAACGAAAGCAATACTGACAAGAAGGATACTGATTAAAATAATAAATGCGCATGCTGATCTCATGAAAATATTTTTGGTGATTAAAGATAAGAGAAAGCTGCGAGCTGCCATTGTTTTGTTAGTCCTTATGTGTCTGGCTTGATATGGCTGATGTCTGATGTGGCAATGTCTGATTTCTCCCAGCGTAGATGCGTTCTTTCATTTAATCAGCCTTTCGGTTCAACCATTATTTTTTCATTGACATAACACTGACTGTGAGCCATGAGTCTTTTGCTTCGCTGCTACAAATAAAGTTTGTAAATTTATAATCTTGGATTTAAACAGTAAGCAAATCAGACATCAGACATTTTCACATCAGAGATTAAGTATCATTTATGAATATTGATTCTATTGCGCTATGGGCAAAAGTAGGGGCGATAGCTACTCAATTACCAGGAGTTGAAGCTGGCACTTCTTATGGTACACCTGCGTTTAAAGTAAAAGGAAAATTGTTTGCCCGTTTAAAAGAAGATGGTAAAACGCTGGTCATTTATACCAATGAACGTGAGAAATGGATGAAACAAAACCCGGCAATATATTTTATTACCGATCATTACCTCAATTACCCTAACATGCTGGTGGATATTGCCGCTGTTCCGCAAAAGGATTTGAAAGCTTTGTTGAAGGCATCGTGGGAAATGAGAGCGCCGAAGAAGAAGTTATAAGTTGTAAGTGATAAGTTGTAAGTACGCGAGTGGAAAGTGGCAAGGAGCTAGTGGGAGTTGAGGAGTTTTAAGTTGTACGCGATTTTTCTAAAAATAAACCTCAGCCATTAACGGGGAGAAATTTTTGTTTTCCGCTAAGTCTGAATACTATATACTTTATACTTCATACCATAGTCTTGTTAACCTCACCAGGTACTGTCCATGTTCGTCTTCTGTAATCAATTCCATTTTCCAGCCAGCTGCTGCAACCAGTTTTGCTAAAGTATGCCTGTCTATATACAACCATTTAAACCAATCTGACTTAAGCCTTTTATATTGATAACGGTATTCAATCTCTCCGTAATAATGATCAAGATTAGGGAAGTGATTATTATAGACGTAAGCTACATCTGATGAATCGAACAATAACTGCCCGCCTGGTTTAATTAAATGTATAGCATGTTGTAAAAAATTAGTGAGGCCTGCAAGCGAGCCACAAAGACCAATGCCGTTCATTAATAGTAGTAATGTATCAAATTGTTGTTCTTTATAATCAAACACATTTTTGCAAATAATCTCTTTCACGCCGCGTTCGCTCATTACATCACATGATAAAGAAGAAATCTCCAAAGCAGTAACATCGTTTAGCTGTTGCAGATACAAAGCGTGGCTGCCCGCACCAGCTCCTATATCTAATATGCATCCTTTACACAGTGCCAATGCTTTTTGTTCCAGCGCAGGCATGTCTTCATAATCCCTGAAATAAGCTGATACCGGCATTTCTTCTTTTGGGCCGTAAGTGTTGTGTATCCAGAGTTTGCCGGGTTTCTTACCATAATAATAATCGAACATTGCTTGTCCCAATGCATCAGTCATACCATGAAAATACGGTGTTCTGCTGGTTGATTAATTAATTTAAATCAAGTCTTTAATCTTTTATTAATACAGACTTTCGAAAATGGTGACTGCATTTGTATTGATATAGCAATTACAACTAATTATCACAGTTAGATAAGTTGTGTACGGTAAATGATCAACATACAAAGGTTTTCTTAAACACTTTGTATTGACTTTTTAAATGTTGGTATATATTATAGTAACTACTTTTTAAAACGTTTACAAGTTTACTATATCGTTTTCGTGAATATTTTCACTTAGTTAAACGTTTTACTAAAACCATTTATCTACTTTTATTCTGCAACGAATAATATTTCGTTTTTAAACACTAAACCCAACGGTTGTAAATTAAAATTGCTATTATGAGAAGAAAAGTTCTTTTCTTAACTGCGTTGCTATGCTTGATAGTCACTATCGCGTCAGCGCAGAACCGCCAGTTCTCAGGCTATGTAGCCAACAGTGAAACTGGTGAACCCCTTGCAGGTGCAAGTATCTCCGTTAAAGGAACCTCTAAAGGAACGGTTACCGGAAACGACGGAAAGTTTACACTCTCACTTCCCGGTGGAAAAAATGTTACACTGGTTGTTAGTTCCACAGGATTTA
The DNA here is from genome assembly GCA_047602295.1 of Chitinophagaceae bacterium. Classification (GTDB taxonomy): domain Bacteria; phylum Bacteroidota; class Bacteroidia; order Chitinophagales; family Chitinophagaceae; genus JACMLD01. The sequence continues at coordinate 3,615,243 of JASGHP010000001.1, forward strand.
CCGCACAAGAGTTTCGCATTACCAATCAAACTTCATTAGAAGTAAAACTCGTTTCAGATTCCAAAGCATTAGACAATGTGGTGGTGGTAGGTTATGGTACCGTAAAGAAGAAAGATCTTACTGGTGCTGTCAGCTCTATGCAACCAGCAGAAATTGTTAGATCAAACCCTGCCAATGCAACGGCAGCTTTGCAAGGCCAGGTAGCAGGTGTAGTAGTTACCAAAGCCAGTAACTTAGCCGGTCAGGCATTTGCGATTGATATTCGCGGAGAAAATACTATTACCGGTGTTACAGAACCATTGGTTGTAATTGATGGTGTTATTGGTGGTCGTTTAAGAGATATCAATCCTGCAGATATACAATCAATAGACGTTTTGAAAGATGCTTCTTCAACGGCTATTTATGGATCACGTGGTGCAAACGGTGTTGTTATTATCACTTCTAAAAAAGGCATCAGTGGAAGACCTAAAATTTCAGTAGATGGTTATATAGGACAGAAAAGCCCGGCACATTTGCCCGACCTGCAAAATGCAGCGCAATTTGCAAAAAGCGTTTCTACCGATTGGGCGCTGAATGGCGGCACACCTGCTGTATTTACTGCAAACGAACAAAAGCAGATTGATAATGGCACTGGTACCGATTGGGTGAAAGCCCTTACACGGAAAAGCATGAACACCGGCGCAACAGTAGCGCTTTCTGGTGGTAGCCCAGGTACTACCTATCGTTTTTCTGGTGGTTATATACAGGAGGATGGTAACATACCCAACAATTCATTTAAGAAATACAGTCTTAATGGTGCTGTAGATAGTAAAGTAAATCGTTTTTTACGCCTTGGTTTTACAGCATATGTAAACTATAGCACTAACCCAACTGGTTCTTTGGAAGCATTGCGTTCTGCCTACCGGGCAAGACCAACCGGAACTATTTATTATAATGATCTTGTAGACCCCAGTGCTGGTTACGATTTAACAACAGGTCCCTGGAATGGATATGCCGTTTGGATGGGCATTAAAGATAACCAGGTATTAAATCCATTGGTGGAAGCTGATCCTGCAAACTCGCAGTTTCAAACCAATATTACCAATGAGATGGGCAATGGCTTTGCAGAAATCACTTTGATGAAAGGTCTTACATTCAGATCTTCAATATCTGCATCCATCATTAATCAGAAACAAGGAGATTATCGCGGTACGTATACAAAAGATCGTGCAGCAGTAAACCTTCCCCGTGCTACTTACTCTACAGCAGATAATTCAAGTTATACACTGGACAACCAGCTTAACTACAGCTACACCAAAGGAAAACACAAATTAAATGTTACTGCTTTGCAAAGTGCGTTCAGCAATGTGGCGGAAACGTATTCCATTGCTGTACAAAATCTTCCTTACGCTTCTCTTTGGTATAACCTGGGCACAGCAGGCAATGCAAACATAACCGGTGTTACCAGCAGTTATAAAAAGAATACGTTGCAGTCTTACATGGGCCGCATCAACTATACTTTCAATGATAAATATTTGTTGACGTTGACTGGTCGTTCAGATGGTGCATCACAATTGGCAGCTGGCAACAAGTGGGCATTCTTCCCTTCTGGTGCTTTGGCCTGGAGAATGAGCGATGAAGAGTTTGTTAAAAACCTGAACGTGTTTTCTGATTTGAAACTACGTGTAAGCTATGGCCAGGTGGGTAACTCAAACGTTTCTCCATACAGTACTCAGGCTACTATCCTTAATACTATCTACAGCTACAATCAAACAGTAGGCAATGGCTTTGCGCCTGGTGCATTGGCCAATGAAGATTTGAAATGGGAGAGAAGTGAGGAGTTGAACCTTGGTTTGAACATGGGTTTCTTTGGTAATCGCATCACTACAGCTATTGAAGTATACAAGAGAACTACCAAAGATTTGATCTTGCAGGAGAACCTGCCCACTTCAACAGGCTTTAACACTGTGGTAGCAAACGTTGGTAAGGTATCTAATAAAGGTGTTGAAGTATTGCTGAACACAAAAAACATTGTTACAAAAGATTTCTCCTGGAGCTCTACTATCAATTTTGCCAAGAACATTAATAGAATTGAAGCATTGGCAAACGGTGTAAATTCAATTATCGGTAGCAGCCTTTTTGTTGGTAAATCAGTAAAATCTTATTACGATTATAAATTTGCCGGCATCTGGCAAATTCCAGACAGCCTTGCTGCAAAAGCTTACGGTCAATTGCCTGGTTCTGTAAGAGTAGTAGATCAAAACAAAGACGGTAAAATTTCAACTTCTACTGGTGCGGATGATCGTGTTGTATTAGGAACACAATTGCCTAATTACACCATCGGCTTTACAAACCGTTTTACTTATAAAAATTTCGACTTATCATTCCTGTTATATTATCGCAACGGCACCATGTTTAGCAATAACCTGTTAAGCGGCACCATGGGCGATTATACAAACCAACGTTACAATCACATTGTATTAAACTACTGGACAAGAAACAACCCCACCAATGATTATTATGGCCCTGGCGTTTCGCAACCATACAAATCAGCTATCAATTATGAAAATGCAAGCTTTCTTCGTGTAACAGATATCACTTTAGGCTATAACCTGCCTGTAGAGAAGATTACACGCTATGGCATAGACAGGCTAAGAATGTATGTCCAGGTTTACAATCCTTTTGTATTTACAAAATACCATGGTATGGATCCTGAATACAATTCCAGCACATACATTGATGATGTGCCTAGTATGATCTGCACATTCGGTATTAATCTTGGTTTCTAAATTCATTTAAAACAATTGTGATTATGAAAGCATTTTCCTATAAACATATTATTGCCTTTACTGTGCTTATATGCATGGTATCGCAGGGTTGCAAAAAATCTTACCTGGATGAACAAAATCCCGGTAACCGCACTACTGCTAATTACTATACCACATCTGCAGGTTACGAAAGCCTGGTAACTTCATGTTATCCTTTGCTGCGCGACATTATGCAGCAGCGTACACTTTGTTACCCGGGCACAGATTTGTTCGCAGCATCAGGATGGGCGGGTGTATATTATAAACAAGCCAGCCCGCAGGGGAGTGCGTATGATCAGTATGATGTTCGTTTAAACGCATCTGCCGCTGAAATACAAACACTGTGGGATATGTTGTACCGCAATATCAATCGTTGCAATGCTGCCATTGGTCGTGCCTCAGCAGTAGTTGATATGACAGACGCACAAAAAACATTGCGTGTAGCAGAAGCAAAATTTCTGCGTGCTCTTTGCATGTTTTGGGTGGTGCAACAATGGGGCGATACACCAATGCCGTTAACGGAGTCTTCCTCTGCATCATTGGCAGTAACCATTGTTCCTTCAAAAGATATCTATACGCAATTGATAAAAGATCTTACGGATGCAGTTGCCGCCCTTCCTACCAAACAAACAGATGTGGGCAGGCCAACACAAGGGGCTGCTAAATTTTTGCTGGCACGTGTATATTTAACACGCGGCTGGAATTTCAACAATGCATTGGGTGGAACGAATGCTGACTTTACCAGTGCATTGCAGTTGTGCGATCAGATCATTGCTTCAGGCTTGTATCCACTGGAAACAAACTGGAACAATCTTTGGCCATTGCACAATACAAATCCCAATAAAGAAACAGCTACTGCCACAAGCTCTGTTGCAACTGCTAATAAAAGCGCAGAAATCATTTTTGCAGTACAGTACGCAAATCCTGCAGCTTATAACGGAGATCCAAGCGTTGGTACCACTACCATTGGCAACGATCTGCATGGCAGGTTTTCTCCTGGCCCAAGCACCGTTGCACAACAATCACGCACCAGCACTTATAACCGTTGGAACAATCTTCAACAACCAACCTGGGCTGCTTATCGTCTTTTCGATCCAACATTGGATGTGCGTTATGCAGGCACTTTCAATAGCGTAACTTATGCAACAGCTGCTGGTTCTGTTTCACTTGCCAGCAACAAGCCAAACCCGGTTAACACCACACTTACTTTTGCAGTGAATGATACGGTAGCTGTAGCAAGACCATGGAACAATCCTGTTACCAATGTATCAGACAGGGGCGTTGATATTCCTGGTGGTACTAAAAAGTATTCTGTTATTAATACCAACGAGTATATTGGTCTTGGTTTTTATAATGGCACTTCACCTGTTGTGGATAACCTAACCGGCCCTTGCCCAATGTTCTGGAAATTCTTTCAGCCAGGCATTACTTACGGTGATGGATACTCTACATTTAACGATCCGCTTTTCCGCGCAGCAGAAGTATACCTGATGGCGGCTGAAGCAATTGTAAAAGGTGCAACAGGCGGGCAATTGGGTACAGCAGATGTTTATTACAACAAAGTACTCGACCGTGCTTTAGGTGCCAATGCAGGACAAAGCCCTAAATGTGCAGCCAACCCAGGCAATGTGGATGATGCTGTAACAAATGTGGTATCATATCGTGCAACACCCGCAAACATTACTGTTGATTTGATTTTGGACGAACGTGCAAGAGAATTACTGGGCGAAGGCAATCAACGTTGGTATGATCTGAAACGCACGCAAACATTGATTAGCCGTGCCACTAAATACAATCCCTGGACTGGATTTGGTTTAACTGGTGCACCTGTAATAAGTGCGACACATTATTTAAGACCAATCCCTCAGGGAATGCTGGATAATTCAAATCCAAAAATTAACCAGAACCCCGGGTATTAAAATATCTTTATTGAAGAGGCGCTTGCCTTGCAGGAATTGCAGGGCAAGCCTTCTTCAAATTTTATTACTGCAGCAAATCGCGTCCATTGAAAACAATAAGGATTGCATAACCCCGCCCTGAATCGTAAAAAAAGCACAGGCGTACAACGTTTGTATAACATCTAGCCTGGAACTAAAAAACTGTTTGAATGCGATTGAACAAAAAAATACTGTTGGTGACAGCATGGATGCTATGCGGCAATCTTTGTCTTTTTTCACAAACATCAAATATTAAAAGAACAAAAGTAGATTTGGTAGAACCGAGAGTAGACGCTGCCAATTCAAGATTTTTTTATTTTAGTTCGGCATCACGCCCTTTTGGAATGGTGAACTTAAGCCCCGATATGGAATTGAATGGCGTATGGAATACAGGCTATCGTTATAATATAGATACCATCAGGTGCTTTAGCCATATCCATTGCTGGGAGTTATCGGGTATTCCGGTTTTGCCAACAACCGGCGTTGTTAAAGGTCAGCTTGGCCCGGATGTTTACGGCTCCACTTATTCTCACGAAGATGAAATAGCAAAACCAGGCTATCATAAAGTAATACTGAAAACTTATGGAATAAAAGCAGAACTTACTTCTACTACACGTGTTGGCTTTCACAAATACACTTTTCCAAAATCATCCGAAAGCCATATACTGTTTGACTTTACAACCGTTTTAGGATCTTCAGGTACACAAAGTGCCAGCGTACATAAATCGAGCAACCAGTCAATTGAAGGATCTGTTACAATGGCCCCCACAGTGAGAAGGCCTAAACCAATTACGGTATATTTCATTGCATCGTTCGATAAACCTTTTACTGCTTTTGGTGGCTGGAAAGATGGAAAGATTTTAGATGCTGCAGACGAAGTAGATGGTGCACATACAGGTGTATACACAAGTTTTGCTACTGCTGCCAATGAAGTAAGAAAAATGAAAGTTGCTATTTCTTATGTGAGTGTGGAAGAAGCAAAAAAGAACATGCAGGCAGAATTGAATCACTGGGATTTTGAAAGAGTAGTAAAAGAATCTGCACAGGAATGGAATGAATGGCTGGGCAGAATAGAAATAGAAGGCGGCACACTTACAGAGCAAAGAAGATTTTATACAGATCTCTGGCATTCATTGCAAGGCAGGCGTATTGTAAGTGATGTAAGCGGAACATATATTGACAATACAGGCGCAACACCCAGAACAGGACACATACCTCTTGGCGCAAATGGCAAACCATTGTTTAATGAATACAATTCAGATTCATTCTGGGGCGCACAATGGTCTTTGAATACATTGTGGGAGTTGGTATATCCGGAACTGTCAGAATCATTTATCAATTCTTTGCTGTTAATGTATAAAGATGGAGGATTGATACCACGTGGCCCTTCCGGCGGCAACTATACTTATGTAATGACCGGTGCTGCTACCACACCTTTTATTGTAAGCGCTTACCTGAAAGGCATTCGCGGCTATGATGTAAGTGCTGCTTATGAAGGCATGCGCAAAGATCATTTCCCTGGCGGCATGATGAGCAAAGCAGGTTATGAACACACCACTTTTAAAGGTGGCGGCGTGGAAGAATACATGGAATTAGGTTATGTGCCTTATCCACTTAGTAAAACAAAATACGGCTATCATATGGACGGCACAGCGCAAACACTGGAGTACGCTTACCAGGATTATGCGCTGGCGCAAATGGCAAAGTCTTTGGGTAAGCAGGAAGATTATAACTCGTTTATGAAACGTTCAAACAATTATAAAAACGTTTTTAATAAAGAAGCAGGTTGGATGTGGACAAAAGACCGCGACGGAAAATGGAACCAACCTATAGACATCTTGCAGTATGAACACGGATTTGTAGAAGGCAATGCAGCCCAATACACATGGTTTGTGCCACACGATGTACAAGGCTTGATTGATTTGATTGGTGGCAATGAAGCATTCTGCAATAAATTGAATGAAGCTTTTACCAAAGCCAGGGAGCATGGTTTCGTATCTGGTAAATCTGAAAATCCCAACGACCAGGAATTACTGCGCAAAGTGTATATCAACTACGGTAACCAGCCTTGCATGGAAACACCATGGCTTTTTAATTATGCAGGTAAACCCTGGCTTACACAATACTGGACAAGACAATTGGTAGACAGTGTGTATAGCGGTATCAGTCCGCAAAAGGGTTATAGCGGCGATGAAGACCAGGGATTGATGGGTTCACTGGCGGTTCTTTTAAAGATTGGTTTGTTTTCTACAAATGGAGGCACATCGGAAAAACCATTTTATGAAATCAGCAGCCCTGCATTTTCCAAAATCACCATTCATCTGAATCAAAAATATTATCCGGGCAAAACATTTGTGATTGAAGCAAAAAATAATAGCTCTAAGAATGTATACGTGCAATCGGTAAAATTAAATGGAGCTTCATTAAATCAGCCCTGGTTATGGCATCAGCAGTTGGTGAAAGGAGGTGTGTTGCAATTGCAAATGGGAAATGAACCCGCAAAAACATGGGGTAACGCAAAGAATGATGCGCCACCATCTGCATCAAACACCAAATAACGCAATGCCTTACAATAACATGAACTTCTTCATCTGGCAGATGAAATAAGCTTATAGAAAACCTTAAAAATGATACATCCTGCGAAAAAAATATCAATGAAAGATATTGCCCGGGAGCTACAACTTTCTATTACTACGGTTTCATTTGTAGTAAATGGAAAATGTGACAGCATCAGCCCGGCAACAGTAAAAAAAGTAAGGGCACTTATTAAGAAACGTGGTTTCAATCCTAACAGTGCTGCGAGAATATTAAGAACAGGTCAATCGAAAACAATTGGTCTTATTGTAGAAGACATTGGCAATTATTTCTTTGGAAACATTGCCAAGATTATAGAAAAAGAAGCGCACAAGAATGGATACAACGTTTTCTTCAGCAGTACGGAAAACAACGATGATAATGCCAAGGATCTGATATCAAAGATGAAGAACAGTTCTGTAGACGGGTTAATCATTACCGCTACACGTGGTTTGAAAGAAGAAATAGAAAAATTTACCACTGAAAACCTGCCCTTTGTTTTAATAGACAGGTTGGTGCCTGGTGTTGAAAGCAATTACGTGATTGTAGATAATTATAATGGTGCTTATGAACTGACAAAGCATTTGCTGAATAACGGGTACAAAAAAATAGGTTTTGTTTCTATTAAAGATGGAATGACGCAAATGTTTGATCGTAAGCGTGGTTTTATAGATGCACTAACTGAGCATAATATCACTATAACACCAAAAACATTGTTAGAAGTTTCGTTCAGTGACAATGAAAAAGCGCTGGAAACTATAAAAAAATACCTGCAGAAGAACCCGCAACTGGATGCTTTGTTTTTTGCAACCAACTACCTGGGTGTATTAGGTATTGAAGCAATGCAACAAAACAAATTGCGCATTCCGCTGGACATGGCAGTAGTAAGTTTCGACGACAATGATCTTTTCAGACTGTTTACCCCAGCCATTACCGTGGCGGCACAACCTATCGAGGAAATTGCCAACAAGTCGATAGAAATGTTATTGAAGATTATTAAAAAGGAAACAAAAAAAGCAAAACTCTCAGGTGAAATTATTAAACCCAATATCATTATAAGAAATTCAAGTCCTAAAAAGAAAATAGCAGCGGTGCAGGAGCCCGCATAAAACTGTTTTCAATTCTTAAACCGCATTTAACATGAAACGCAGAAAATTTATTTATCAAACATCTGTAGGCCTGGGCTTATTGCCGGTGGTAAATAAATTGAATATGCTGGATGCTGTTAGCGGTCCTTATTTTGCCACAGGCATTAAGATAGGTGAGGTAACTGCTTCATCTGCCATTGTATGGGCAAGGCTTACAAAAGAAACGAAGCCTGTAGATAAAAATGCGCCATCGCCCAAAGCGGTTTATTTAGATGAAACTAATAACGAGTGGCACCCCACTGCATATTTCAAAGAGAAATATAAAATGGACAGGCCCGACAGGCAAACTAAATTGATTTTTCCTGATGGTTATACTGCACAAAATATTGGTGGAGCAGTACCGGGTGCTAACGGTGAGATAAGAGTTCGATATAAAAAGAAAGGTAGCCGTCAGTGGAGTGCTACCAACTGGAAGCAGGTAGATACTTCGGCAGATTATACAACACAGTTTTTATTGGATGATTTGCAAGCCGACACGGCTTACGATATACAAGTAGATGGAAGAGCAGTTGCTGATAAATCAGCTTCAGCTTCTGTTGCAGGAAAATTTGCAACGGCAGCACATGCAGATACAGCAAAGACAGTTCGCTTCATGGTAACCACTTGTCATGAATACAATGATCAGGATGAACCCGACGATAGAGGTTTTAAAATTTACAAACACATGCAGGCATTGCAACCAGATTTCATGGTGCATACAGGCGATGTGGTGTATTATGACCAGCTTGCAAAGAATACTCCTATGGCGCATTGTCATTGGCAAAGAATGTTTGGGTTGACCAATTGCGTTGATTTTTACCGGCAGGTGCCTTGTTATTTCATGAAAGATGATCACGATACCTGGATGAATGATTGTTACCCGCAATCAAAGAGCCGTTTCATGGGAGAGCTGACTTTTGATCAGGGCGTTAAAATATTTAAAGAACAAACACCTTCTGGCCCGATGCCTTACAGAACTTTTCGCTGGGGCAAACATTTGCAGATATGGCTAGTAGAAGGGCGGGAATACAGGACAGATAATAATGCCGTTGACGGGCCCGATAAAACTATTTGGGGTAAAGAACAAATGCAATGGTTTCAGCAAAGCTTTGCTGAGTCAGATGCTACTTACCGTATATTGCTTAGTCCCACGCCAATTGTTGGCCCCGATCGTCCGCAGAAAAAAGACAATCACGCCAACAGCGGTTTTGCACATGAGGGTTCTATCATCCGGAAATTTATGGCCACACAGAAGAATGCGTTTATTGCTTGTGGCGACAGGCATTGGCAATATGTTTCGCAAGACCTTGATTCTGGTTTATACGAATTTACGTGTGGGCCTGCCAGTGATGAACATGCCAGCGGTTGGAAGAAAGAAGATTTTTTACCACAACACAAATACCTGAACATTGTTGGTGGCTTCCTGGAATGCGTGATTAAAGAAGAAGGTAAAGCAGTACCATCCATTGTATTTACCCATTATAGTGTAGATGGCAAACCTTTGTACTCAAAAGACTATAGCAAACAAGTTTAAGACTAAACCATTAATAAGAAACAGATAAACAGCATGAGAAGAAACATTGCATACAAAAATAAATATACTGCGGTTTTGTTAGTAGGGCTGCTATTGTGCCTTTGCCCTGTTTTATTGCAAGCGCAAAACAAAAGCACAGCACCTAATATTGTATACATCCTGGCAGACGATCTTGGCTTTGGAGACATCACTGCAAATAATCCCGATTCAAAAGCGTCTACACCAAATATTGATAAGCTGGCGCAACAAGGCATGCGTTTTACCGATGCGCATACTACATCTTCTGTTTGCACACCTTCACGTTATTCTATACTTACAGGAAGATATCCCTGGCGCAGCAGGTTGCCAGTGGGCGTATTAGAAGGTTACAGCCGTACATTAATTGATGACGGAAAGGCGACAGTGGCAGCTATGCTTAAAACAAAATCCTATACAACAGGTGTTGTAGGCAAATGGCACCTTGGGTTGGATTGGGTATTGAAAGATGCATTTAAAGATTCATTAAGTCCTGCTTATAACAAAGGGAATTTTTATGGTGTCGCCAAAGAGATGAACCCAGATCAGATCGATTTCACCAAAGCACCTACAGGCGGCCCCGCCACGCAAGGGTTTGATTATTCTTTTATTCTTCCCGCTTCATTAGACATGCCTCCTTATTGTTATCTGGAAAATGATAAACTAACTGAGCCTTTAACATCATCCACAAAAGGAAACAAACTGGCTTCCGGTTATACAGGCCCATTTTGGAGACCGGGTTTAATGGTGCCTTCATTCGATTTCTATGATGTGCTGCCGAAGTTTACCGATAAAGCCACTGGTTTTATAAAAAATCAATCCCGTTCTAAAAATCCATTCTTCCTTTATTTCCCGATGCCTGCACCACATACACCCTGGATGCCGGGAAAAGAATACCAGGGCAAATCAAAAGCTGGTGAGTACGGTGATTATATACAGGAAGTAGATTGGGCTGTAGGAAGAGTATTGCAGGTATTGGACAGTCTTGGAATAAGCAAGAACACACTGGTTGTATTTACCAGCGACAACGGGCCGTATTGGCGTGAAAACTTTGTGCAACAGTACAGGCACAAAGCGGCAGGGCCTTTTCGCGGTATGAAGGGCGATGCACAGGAAGGCGGTCACCGTGTACCCTTTATTGTAAGATATCCCGGAAAAGTAAAAGCAGGCAGCATCAGCAATGCAACTACTACGCTGGCTAATTTAATGGCTACTTGTGTAGAGATGCTGAATCTTACTGCTGCTAAATACCAACCGGAAGACAGTTACTCTATTTACCCCATTCTTACAGGCAAAGCAACCGCTGTAAAGAATCAACCTGCAATTGTAAATATATCTTCAAAAGGAATGTATGATGTGCGTGTTGGCCCGTGGAAGCTCATCACCAAACTGGGTTCTGGTGGTTTTACTGTACCTGTATTTGTAGAGCCTAAACCTGGTGAAGCACCTGGACAATTGTATAACCTTGATGAAGACATACATGAGGATAACAATCTTTATAATCAATACCCGGAAAAAGTAAAAGAGTTAACGGAGATGCTGATGAAGATACAACAGGCGAAAGTGAGGGTTTTGAAGTAATTAATAATTAGTAATTAAGAATTGTAATTGAGTGGTTGATTTGAATGCTTGTACCGCTGTGAAAACCTCTCATAATCTCTGTGGTAAAATTGTTTGGCCAGCATTGGAGATTGATTGATCATTCTTGCGACGCTCCGTTCAACGGTGGGAGCTTTTAGGAGCTGCCCTATACCAGTTAGCGGCTTACTATTTGATGCTGGAGTACAGCAAAGATTTATAGCCGAAGAGTGCGACGCAACGATGATCATTAGAAAACCAAATGCGGGGTACATAAAAAAACAAATCACCTAGGAAAACCAGCTAATATAAAAGAACCAGGTACAACGATGGTATATTAGTACCTCAATTATTACTAAAATAAAAAACCATGCAACCCATCCTTCTTAAAAAAACAACGATTGCGCTGGCAACAGCATGCCTGTTTTCAGTGAGTGTATTTGCACAGACTGCGAATGTTTTTCAGCCGGCTTATATCAAATCGGAAATGGTAAAAGTAGCTAACTGGCAATTGAACCATGCCAATGGAAAACCTGAGAATACCTGGACGAATGCGGCTTTTTATACCGGCGTATTTGCCGCCTATGAAACAACAAAATCGAAACAATTATTTGATTCATTAATGGCTATTAGTGCAAGATTCCGTTGGTTACCTGCTGGCCGTTATGATCATGCAGATGATATTGCTATTAGTCAAACATACATTGATCTATACCGGATTAAACCAAGCCCGGTTATGATACAGGCAACGGTTGATACTGTAAAGAAGTTAGCAAGTACACCTGGTAACGAAATAAAAAAACACGGCATTACCTGGTGGTGGTGTGATGCACTGTTTATGGCGCCACCAACTTTGGCCAAGCTTTCAAAAACATTGAAAGATCCATCTTACCTGGTTTTGGCAGATACGCTTTATCATCAATGCTACCAGTTGTTGTACAATAACGAAGAGCATTTATTTGCAAGAGATGCTTCTTATTTATGGGATGCAAGTGGTAATGGAAAGAAAGAAGCCAATGGTAAAAAATTGTTTTGGTCGAGGGGAAACGGCTGGGTAATGGCGGGTTTGGTAAGGTTTTTAAAAGAGATGCCTGCTGATTATAAGAATCGTGCTTTCTATGTAAACCTTTTCAAAGAAATGTCTGCACGTTTGCTTACACTGCAGGAGAAAGATGGATTATGGAGAACAAGTTTATTGGATCCGGATTCTTATCCTGGTGGAGAAGGAAGCGGTACAGGTTTTAATTGTTATGCGCTGGCATGGGGAATCAATCAAAACATTTTAAGCAAAGCAACTTATGCTCCCGCTGTTAAAAAAGCCTGGGAAGGGTTGAACACACTGGTGAATGAAGAGGGCAGGGTAGGATGGGTGCAACCAATTGGCGCAGATCCAAGAAAGAACTTTAATGCCGATAGTTGGGAATCTTATGGTGCCGGTGCATTCCTGTTAGCGGGCTCAGAAATTATTAAACTGAAAAAATAAAATACGGGTAGCATTATAATGACGAAGAAAACGATTTTGCTGTTACTGACAACTTGCATTGCCTTTGGTGGAATACAAGCACAAAAGATTAATTATGTAGATGCTTTTGCCAATAAAAACCATCCTGAGATTGGCTATTGGTTTATTTCTCCTGCTTTGATTAAAGATGAGAAAGGTACTGTTGCTAAAATGGATAGCATTGCAACCCAATGCAAATACACGTTGATATTTCTAACCTCAAGAGAGGAAGCTGACTTTTATGATATTAAAGCCTGTCACGATGTTTTTCAGAAAATAGTTGCTACTGCACACAAGCACGGAATTAAAGTTGGTTTGCAGCTCTGGGGCAATTACCAGGATAAAACTGTAGATGCTTCACAACAAATGATTGTTGAAAATGAAGTACCGCTGGATGGCGATGGAAGTGCATCATTAACGGTAAAAGCAAAATATATTCGTTTTCCAAGCAGGTTGCTACGTACAGATCTTTTCAAAGTATATGCATTCAAAAAAACAGGAGAGGGGTTTTATGATCCTGCTACATTGATAGACATCACAGAAAAATCGGTAGGTGTTCCAAGAGATAAAAGCACTGTAGACGTTCATATTAATGCAGGTGCAATAGCAAAGGGTTTAACAGCTTGTGTTATGGCGGGCGAATATTGCAGCCAGAGCAGCATGTGGGGTGATGTGGAGATAAATGGTTTTACAAAAGCTATGCAGGCCTATAAAGATGTGCATTTCGACGGTTTTGCTTTGGATGAATACGGCAACAAGTTTGTTGAAAGACCTTTTGATTCTACTGCAACGGGCTCTTTCCATGGCAGGTGGTTTTCTACTGACATGGCGGCTGCATACAAAAAAGAAACAGGCAAGTCATTGGATCGTTTATTGTTTGATGGCCGTTATACGCCACAGGGAAAGCCCGAACAGAAAATAGCTGCTATTAATGAATATATGTGGTTTATGCGCAAAGGCCCCAATAGAGTAGAGAAAGCTGTCTATAAAAATTCTCGACAGATTTTTGGTCCACAGATTTTTAGTGGCATACATAATACCTATCACAACGGGTTGCTAAGCGATGAAATCTGGGCCAATGGCATTGGCTGGTGGATTGCACCACGTGCCTATGGACAAACAGATGAGAAAACACCTTTGCCTACGCAGATGGGTATAGCCATGGCGCATCCAATGAATGCTATGTATAACCAGTATTATGATGCAGAGCTGGAACCAGTTTTGGTAAAAGCATTTGCAGACTTGCGCTATGGCGTACGCACACATTACCATGCATTGAATGACAAACGCCCAAAGCGTTTTGATCTGCAAAACAAGGATGCGGTGATTGGTATTAACAAGATTGAAAATTGCGCAAGGCTGCTGAATAATTTCAATCCTTCGCTGCCAGACATTAAACTATTGGTAGTATTTGGAATGGAAGCTTTGTCAAACTGGTATCCGAATGTTGCTGAAAGAGGATATTTTGATATTAACGACAAATTGAAAATAGAAGAGAGAGCAGTAGATATATGGAATAGCGGTTACATGAATGCTTTGGTACCTTCAGATCTCATCGTTAATAAAACCATTACACTAAATGCCAATGGAAAACCACAAATGAATGGTCATGTCTTTGATGCTATTCTATATTTAAACCCGCAATATGCGCAGGAAGCAGAATTGAAATTCTTGGAAACGTATATAAGCAAAGGCGGCAAACTAATGATTGAAGGAAATGCTGACCGCGATTTTACAGGCAAGTTAATAACAGATCGCTTCAACTCAATTTATGATAGAGCTACTGTAAAAGGATATTCGATAGACAACCTTTCAAAACTTGGCTTGCAGAAAAACCTTTTGCCAGATGGCTGCCGCAATGAAGATGGTTCTTATACATTCAACAACAGGCCTTCGCTTATTGGCAACAGCATAGCAAAGTTTACCGTTTCTTTTGATGGAGATGTATATGAAGGAAGTTACAAAGGCATAGCGGTAATTAAAGCAGGTAAAGTTCAAGGCTTGCAAAAACTGGCAGCAGCCGGTTGCACTACACTAATTAAAAATGGAAAACCAATATTAACTTTTAGCGAACCCACAGATGTGTTCATTGAAAAGAAAGACGGCAAGATAAACATGACCATTGCCGACGGTAAGAAAGCTATTAAACCAATTCTTAGTAAACTGTAAATCCTAAAGAACTTTTTACAAACCTTATTTCTTACAACGGCTGAATGCCGTTATAAGAACGCTATTTTATTGACTGAAAAAATTAGAAATGACAAAGAGCTATTGTACACTATTAGTATTGTGTTGCCTGTTGGGTAAAAACATGCTGGCCAAAGACATTGTAATTACCAAATATGGCGCAGTGCCAGATGGCCGCACCATCAACACAAAATTTATTCAGAAAGCAATTGATGATGTATCTGCTTCTGGCGGTGGTAAAGTAATTGTGCCTGCTGGAAACTTTATGACGGGGACGCTATTGCTGAAATCAAATGTAAACCTGCATGTAAACCTCGGGGGTGTTTTACTGGGCTCTCATTCCACGGCTGATTACGCCAAAGGAAACTGGCACACCTCTTTAATTGTAGGTGTTGATCAGCAGCATGTGTCTATTACAGGTGAAGGCATTATAGATGGACAAGGACAGGAGTTGATGCTGGATGTGTTCAAGAAACTGCGTTCCGGGGAAACCAAGTCTGATAGTGAATGGTTGTACAAAAGACCAGGCGAAGCAGGAAGGGCTAAAGTAGTGTATTTTCAAAATTGCACAGATGTAAAAGTGAGTGATATTACATTGAAGAACGCATCCAACTGGGTGCAGGATTATCGTCAGTGTGATGGTGTTATTATCAATCATATTACCGTGCAAAGCACTGCTTACTGGAACAATGACGGTCTGGATGTTACTGATTCAAAAAATGTACGCATCACCCATTGTTTTATTAATTCTTCTGATGATGGTATTTGCTTGAAATCTGAAAACCCAAAATTTGGCTGCGATAATTTTTATATAGACAGCAATATTGTCCGCTCAAGTGCAAACGGTTTCAAAATGGGCACTGCCAACTACGGCGGGTTTAGAAATATTACAGTGCGGAACCTGCTGGTGTATGATACTTATCGCTCTGCCATTGCTTTGGAAGCAGTAGACGGTGGCACAATGCAAAACATAGACATTCGCAATGTAGAAGGAAAAAATACCGGCAATGCAATTTTCATAAGAGTTGGTCACCGGAATAAAACAGGCGATGTAAGCACCAGCAACAATATTTACATTGCTAACGTAAAAGTGCAAACGCCTTTACTAAAACCAGACCAGGGTTATCCAATTGAGGGGCCGCCAGATCATTTGAAACCGGGTATTGATAAAATGCCAAGACGTCCAGGTAGTTTTCATATCTACGGCCATCCTTTTTTACCATACAACCTTGTTCCTTCTTCTATCACTGGCGTACCTGGTCATCCTGTAAAAGGCATTACGCTGGAAAATATTGAACTTATTTATGGAGGCAGGGCGCAAAAAGAAATCGCCAACATACCATTGACTGCTGTCACCAGTGTAGATGAGAATGAAGCAGGCTATCCTGATTTTTCTATGTTTGGAGAAATACCTGCATGGGGACTTTACATGCGCCATGCAGAAGGTATAAAACTTATTAACGTGAAGATGCGGTATGAAGAAGAGGATTTCAGGCCGGCAATTGTTACAGATGATGTAAAAGGTATTGACATGAAAGACGTGCAGGTTGCAGCAGCCAAAGAAATGCCTGTAATACTTTTTAACAACACCTCAGAGATTTCAACAAATGGCTTAAAACTGCCAGTGAGTGAAGCGCAGGCAATTCAGAAAACAAATTACAAGTAAAGAGCAATGCGCAGGATAAATGGATTGTTATTGTTGCACTTGCTGGTAACGGCGTTTGTTCATGCACAACAAACCAGTATTGTTTGGCTGGATGATTTGGTTATTAAATCGTTTTCCGGCGGCATACCGTCTGTTGCTGCAAAAACAAATGCTGCCGGTGATACGATACATATACATGGGCAATTCTTTATGCGTGGACTGGGAGTTCAATCGCTTAGCACTTTATCTTTTCTTTTGCAGGGCAATGCACATTTGTTTAGCGCTATGGCTGGCGTGGACGATAAAGCTGATAAAACAGGCCGCTTTGTTTTTTATGTAATTGCCGACAGAAAAATATTGTTTGAAAGCAAAGAGATGAAAGCAGGCGATGCACCAGAACATATCCGGTTAGATATTTCCGGTGTGCAGCGGCTTGGCTTGCTGGTAAAAGTAAATGCTACCAATCTTACAAAGATGTATGCCAATTGGGGCAATGCACAAATGGAGATGACTGCGGGCACAATGCCACAGCCTATTCCTAATAATGAAGAAAGGTATATACTAACGCCTGAGCCTGCAAAAACGCCACGAATAAATTCAGCAAAAGTATTTGGTGCAAGACCCGGTAATCCGTTCTTATATACCATTGCAGCAACAGGTAAAAACCCTATTACATATGCAGCAACCAACTTGCCAGCAGGGCTTATACTGGATGCGACAACAGGAATTATTACAGGTAGCGTACAAAAAGCAGGCGTATATAATGCAACGCTGATTGCTAAAAACGTTTTGGGCATTGCAAAAGAAAAACTGTCTATTCATATAGGTGATACTATTGCATTAACTCCACCCATTGGTTGGAACGGCTGGAACTCGTGGGCGAAAAATATAGACCAGCAAAAAGTATTGGCTTCTGCAGAAGCAATGGTAAAAATGGGTTTGCGGGATCATGGCTGGACATACATCAACATAGACGATGCCTGGCAGGGTTTGCGTGGTGGCACTTTTAATGCCATTCAGCCCAATGAAAAATTTCCCGAGTTTAAAAAAATGATCGATGATATACACAGCAAAGGTTTAAAACTTGGCGTGTATTCAACTCCCATGATTACAAGTTATGCTGGCTATCCTGGTTGTTCATCAGATTTTGAAAATGGTGTATTCCCGGATTCCATCAGGGACAATAAAAGAGCTTTCCGCTACATAGGTAAATATCGCTTTGAAACAAACGATGCAAAGCAAATGGCTGCATGGGGTGTTGATTATCTTAAATACGATTGGCGTATTGATTCTAATTCAGCAGAACGCATGTCCACGGCATTAAAAGAATCTGCCAGGGATATTTTGTATAGTATTTCCAACTCTGCCCCCTTTGCGCAGGCGGCTGATTGGGCAAGACTGGCCAATACCTGGCGCACCGGCCCCGATATTCGCGATAGCTGGCTTAGTCTTTATCTTTCTGCATTCACATTGGATAAATGGAATGCCTATGCTGGCCCCGGGCACTGGAACGATCCGGATATGATGATACTAGGCGATGTAACTACCGGCACAGCTTTGCACCCAACAAGACTTACACCCAATGAGCAATACAGTCATGTAAGCATTTATAGTTTACTGGCGGCTCCGCTGCTGATTGGTTGCCCTATAGAAAAGCTGGATGCATTTACATTGAATTTATTAACCAATGATGAGATCATTGCAGTAAACCAGGATGTACTGGGTAAACCTGCAAGGCTGATAACAGATGAGCAAGGCATACAAACATGGATGCGCCCATTGGCAGACAGTAGTTATGCAGTTGGGATTTTTTATACCGACGATTTTGGCAAAACACCCGCCTCTTATTTTAATTGGGGCGATGAGCAACCAAAACAATATTCAATGCAGTTTTCAAAACTGGGATTAACAGGAAAATGGAAGCTGCGTGATCTGTGGCGGCAAAAAGACTTAGGCATAGCCAATAGTTCTTTTACAACAAGTGTTCCATACCATGGAGTGCTGATGCTAAAGCTGACAAAGATGTAAGAAAACAAAATAAAATGGCAAACAATTAATAAACAGACTTAACAGATGATGATGAAAAAGGTTGGCAAAATTTTATTGACTATTTCTATTTGTATTGGCAGCATAGCATTAAAGGCTCAGGTAAAAACCAATATAGCAGTGAAGGTAGATGCTGCAACAGGCAATTACAACATTTTTTCCGCCACACAAAAATGGAATTGGACAGGTAGCACACATAGGGAACTTAAGCATGTGCAGCAAAAAATAGGTAATGATTCTTTGGGTCAGTACAAAGCCATTTCATTTGAATGGACAGGCAATAATCTTTACAAAGGAACTATACGTTGGTACAACAGTCTTTCAGTTGTACTGTTTGATTTGTCTTTGCCAGATGGCGCTACTGATCAATCTGTAGAATCATTTCCTTCCTTTTCTACTGTGCCCGATTCATTGTATCATTTCAGTTATCACAATAGGATTTTTCCATTGCCACAATTTTTCCTGGAAGAGACATCTACACCCTGGATGTTTTTCAATGACAACAAAGACGCCTGTATTATTTCGCCTGCATCCGATTTCATTGTATCGCTGATGACTAATAACGGCAATACGCAGGTGAACAGTGGCCTTAATCCGCAAGTGAAAAAACTACCACCGCATTTTACGCATACTTCTATTATGGTAATTAAGCAGGGCATTGGAAACGCATGGGATACATGGGGCAATACGTTGCGCACCATGTATAAAAGAAAACGTCCGGCTAATGACGCAGATGTGGTGCTGAAATATTTTGGTGTATGGACAGATGTAGGCGGCGATTATTATTACAATTTTGACACCAGCAAAGGCTATGATGGCACATTGCTGGCATTGAAAGAACATTATAAAAAAGAAGGAATCCCATTAGGCTATCTGCAACTGGATAGCTGGTGGTACCAGAAGTCTTATAACAATGTTTTTGGAAAGAGTGGTGGTTTGCCAAAAAGAAAAGATTTGCCGGAAGCTCCCTGGAACCGATCTGGCGGATTGATGGAATACAAAGCAGATCCGGCTCTATTTCCCAAAGGACTTGCTGCCTTTCAACAAGAGTTAGGCTTGCCATTGGTTACGCATAACCGATGGATGGATTCATCCAGTCCTTACCATGATAAATACAAAATATCAGGCATTGGCGCAATTGATCCTGGTTTTTGGAATGAAGTAATGACTTATTTAAAAAGCTCCGGCGTAGCAGTGTACGAGCAGGACTGGATGAACTACATCTACATGAACAATCCTGAAATGATTAGCGATATCAATATCGGTAATGCGTTTACAGATAATATGGCAAAAGCTGCTGCTGAAAAAGGATTGCACATGCAATACTGCATGGGATTGCCGCGGTATTTTATGCAGGGTGTGAAATACAATAACCTGACTACAATAAGAACCGCTGGCGACAGGTTTAAACAAGAACGCTGGATGAACTTCCTGTTTACTTCTCAACTGGCATATGAAATGGGTATCTGGCCCTGGAGTGATGTTTTCAAAAGCAAGGAGCTAAACAACATGATTGTGTCAGTGATGTCTGGTGGCCCTGTTGGTACGGGAGATTCCATCAGCACAGAAAACAAAGCCAATATTATGATGGCATGCCGCAATGATGGTGTGCTGGTAAAACCAGACAGGCCTATGTTGCCAATAGATCAAAACTATTTACAACTGGCAAAAACAGAAAGAACGCCCATTATTGCAGCTACCTATACCCGCCACAACAATATTCAAACGGGTTATGTACTTGCTTTTGCGGGCGACTCTACCAAAGTGTCGCAATATCATTTCAATTTGCACGATGTAGGCATGCAGGGCAATTGTGTATTGTTTGAACCATTGACTAAAACCTTGCGATTAATGAATAATACTGATGAAGTAAACACGCAATTGCCAGCAGATAGTTTTGCTTTTTATATTGTTGCGCCTGTTACAGCAAGCGGCATTGCTTTTTTGGGTGATGCCGGAAAGATAGCTGCTACAGGCAAACAGCGTATTGCAACAATTGAAAATACTGCAACACAATTAAAAATAAAAGTGTTGTTTGCACCGGGTGAACCTTCGGTTACACTACAAGGCTATTGTGATGCACCAGTTAAAACAAACACAGGCACTGTCAGCTATGATAAGGAAAGTAAATTGTTTACAGTAACTGTTTCTCCATTGGGCAAGAATAATTTTCAAAACCTTGTTTTGGTGAGCGAGAAGAGGAAGAATTATTAATTAATAATTAGTAATTAATAATTAACAATTGGGCTTGCTGAAATTTGGAATTGGTGCATGATATGTATCGTAAGAGTGAAAAATCTTTCGGCCTTAGAGCGGAAGGAAAATAGAACTGCATGGTGTGACACAGAAGCCTTAGATCAATAGCATTACTCCCGATGAACGGAGCGTCGCAACGATGATCCATCTGTTACCAATGCTGGTTCAAAAAAATAGCTTACTAAATAAAAGTGCATATACTTAATTGCATGAGTAAAATAACTACATATCTGTTTTATGTATTGTTGTTTGTTACTATCAGCATGCATGCACAGCAAACAAACAGCATTTATCTTTCTGATTTGCCGCTGCACGATTTTGAATCGGGAATGGTAATGCCCAAAGCGAATATTGCTTATGTAAACAGTCCATTAAAAGTAGCAGGGAAAACTTATAGCAAAGGAATTGGCGCAAGGCCCATCAGTGCATTGTTTTTTTATTTGGGCGGAAAGGCGCTGCATTTTTCTGGTATGGCTGCGCACGATGATGCAGGAAGGAGTGATACGCATATCCAATTTTATATTTTGGCAGATGGTAAAATAATCTGGCAAAGCAAACCTATGCTGGCTGGTGAGGCGTCAGATAAATTTGACCTTGACCTGAATGGCGTGCAGAAACTTGGTTTGCTTTTAATAAAGACAGAAGATGTTCCTTTTGTTGCTTCCGGCGATTGGTTGGAGCCGTTGATCATTATGCAGGATGGTTATAAACCTGAAAAGGTGGCTAATCCTATCAATCAATATATACTAACACCCAAAGAAGAAGTGCAACCAAAAATTACTTCTGCAAAAGTTTTTGGTGTTGGCCCCGGCCATCCTTTTTTGTATAACATAAGTGCTACCGGAACACGGCCTATGCAATTTGCTGCTACTGAATTGCCGGATGGTTTATCTATTGACAAACAAACCGGCATTATTACCGGACGTATTGTAAAAGCCGGTGATTATGTTGTGCAACTGCTTGCTAAAAATAAATATGGTGAAACAAAAAAAACGCTGACCATTAAATGCGGCGCCGCTATTTGTTTAACGCCTACAATTGGATGGAACGGCTTTAATGCATGGGGGCATTACATTACACAAGACATTGTGTTGCGTTCTGCCAAAGTAATTGTTGCATCCGGGCTTATTAATCACGGTTGGAATTATATAAATATAGACGATACCTGGGAAGGGCAACGTGGTGGTGTATTAAATGCTATACAACCAAACGAGAAATTTCCCAACATGCAGGCATTGATGGATTCATTGCATGCAATGGGTTTTAAAACAGGTATTTATTCAACGCCATGGATTGCAACTTATGCAGGCTATACAGGCAGCACATCTGATTATGAAGACGGACATTTAAGCGATACTTCCAGGGATATGCCTAACAAGCGATCCATCCATTACATCGGCAAATATCATTTTGAAGAGAATGATGCAAAGCAGTGGGCGAAATGGGGCATTGACTATATGAAGTACGATTGGCGCATGGATACGGCTTCTGCTCAAAGAATGTCGACTGCACTAAAAAATTCGGGGCGAGACATTGCATTCAGTCTTTCTAACAATGCGCCTTTTGAATACGCTGATGTATGGGCGAACGTTTCCAATTGCTGGCGTACTGGCGCAGATATTCGAGATAGCTGGCTGAGTGTATTAAATGCTGGCTTTACGATTAACAAATGGCAACCTTTTGCAGGGCCTGGTCATTGGAACGACCCGGATATGCTGGTGGTGGGAGATATCAGCACGGGCAAACCTTTATCCCCAACAAGGCTTACTGCAGACGAGCAATACACTCATATTAGTCAATGGAGTTTATTGGCAGCACCATTGTTGATTGGTTGCACCATTGAAAACCTCGACAGTTTTACCATGAACCTGCTGACCAATGATGAAGTAATAGCAATTGATCAGGATCCTTTAGGTATTGCTGCAAAGCAAATGTTGAACAAAGATGGTATGCAGGTATGGGCAAGACCATTGCAGGATGGCTCTTACGCTGTGGGATTGTTTAATACAGGGAATAGTGTAGAATCGCCGGCATCTTATTTTACCTGGGGAAATGAAAAACCAAAAGAATTGAATTTTAATTTTGAAATAGCCGGCTTAAAAGGCAAATGGCAATTGCGTGATCTGTGGCGACAGAAAGATTTAGGCACATTCAATGGTTCATTTAATGCAACCATTCCTTTTCATGGCGTATTATTACTCCGCATGATGCCAATTAAAAAAAATAAACCATAAACGAAGCACAACTATATAAAATGAAAAAACAACCTGTTTTATTATTCCTTCTGATGATTGGCGCGGGTGCATTTGCGCAAACCGGCACATGGAAAACCATGTTTGATGGTAAAACCCTTAAAGGCTGGCACCAGTTAAACGGCAAAGCCAAATACACCGTATCCAACGGAACCATTACTGGCACCACAGTTAGCAAAGAGCCTAATTCTTTTTTAGCAACGGATGTGGAATATGGAGATTTTATTCTTGAGCTTGAATTGAAAGTAGGCGAAATGAATTCAGGCATACAGATCCGCAGCTTATCAACGCCGGAATACAACAACGGCCGTGTACATGGTTACCAGGTAGAAGTAGATCCCAGTGATCGTGCATGGTCTGGTGGCATTTACGATGAAGCCCGCAGAGGTTGGTTGTACCAGACAGAAATAAATCCTGCTGCTAAAAAAGCATTTAAAAAAGATGGTTGGAACAAATACCATATTGAAGCCATAGGATCTATTATTCGCACATGGGTGAACGATATACCGGTTTCTTACCTGGTAGATGACATGACGGCGAAAGGCTTTATTGCATTGCAGGTACATGCGGTGGGAGAGAAAGAAGGTGGTGCGCAAATACAGTGGAGAAATATTCGCATACAAACCGGTGCAGCTATGAAGCCTCGTCCATTAGATATCTCTACACCTGTTGTTAACCTGGTACAAAACAATATCTCCCCGCAGGAAAAGGCGCAGGGATTTGCGCTGTTATTTGACGGTAAGGATTTAAATGGATGGCGAAGCGTAAACAAACAAACACCGCCTGATAAAGGATGGGTGGTAGAAGACGGCGTGTTACACATACAGGACAGCAGCGTTTCCGGTAGACCGGGAGATTTGTTTACGGTTGGGCAGTACAAAGCTTTTGAACTGGTGTTTGATTTTAAGCTGACACCCGGCGCTAATTCAGGCGTAAAATATTTTGTGCAGGAAGCACCCAACGCCACCAGGGCAGGAGCGGGACTTGAATTTCAATTGCTGGATGATGAACGCCATCCCGATGCAAAGCTGGGCACAGAAGGCAACCGTACGTTGGGTAGCCTGTATGATATGATTCCGTCTGATAAAGTGGAACCTCGTTTTCAGAAAAAGATAGGTGAGTGGAACCAGGGAAGAATCGTTGTGTACCCAAACAATCTTGTACAGCATTGGCTGAACGGATTTAAGGTGGTGGAATACACCCGCGGCAGCAATATCTATAAAGTATTGGTAGCGCACAGCAAATTTGCCAAGCTAAAAGATTTTGGCATGGTAGCGCAGGGGCCCATTCTTTTGCAAGAGCATGGAGACAATGTATATTTCAGGAGTATTAAGATAAGGACGTTATGAGTATGAGAGGCCGGTGGAAATAATCATTTACATTTCGGCATTTGCAAGAAAACAAAAATATTTCTACATTTAGCAGTCTTTCCTGGAAAAAATATAGCTGCGCAAATGCATCAAAGAAAACACTGTTATTTTGCACTTACCATTTTTTTCATGTGTTGTGCCAATACCATATTTGCTCAAACTATTGACACATCACTAGCGCCCCGGTTTGTGAAGAACCATTTTAAAAAAGACAGTTTACCCTTTTCCAAAGTGACTGTAATAGACAGCCGAATTGATACTACTCTTTTTTATATGACTGAGTATGGCTCTTATCCACCGGCATCCATTACATTTAAGAAAGGAACTGCAGGTGCAATGCAAGCATATTTTGATACGGCTATTTCTGTAATGCCGCATGGCAATAATTCGATTGTAATTAAATTGAACTACTACAAGATTCCAAATCGGAGATATCTTTCAAGAAGAATAACCTCAAAAAAAGAGCGCTATAAAGTACGCGGCCATGATTGGGTTTCATTAAATGCAGACATTTACCTGCAAGGTAGAGATAGCCTTTTTAAACTAATAATGCATCTTGAAAACCAATACCCGGCTTATTCTATGAATTTGAATGAGAGTATAAGTTACCAGTATAAATATATCTCTACAAATATCTGCAACTACTTTGAAAGAAAAGGTAACGACCAGAAAGATACTGCAATATTAAATAATGATACCAGGCTATCTTATACAATAGCAGCACTTGCAGCTATGCCGAACAACAATTATGATAACAGCCTAATTTTTTCTGCTACACTAAATAAGAACGGTTTTTTTAAAAATTTTGATGACTTCAGAGAGAACTTGCTTACAGAAGCTGATATAAAACTTGATTCAGTTTCAAATGAAAGCGTGTATCATTTCGCAGTAATGAATCAGTCAGTGCCGAAATCAATAAAAAAGCGATCTGCATGGGCAATTGTTTATAAAGGAAATTGCTATATTCAAATGTACAATGGAAGCTACCTGCAATTACGAAAAAGAGAGCATACGTTTAGTTTTTATGTGCCTAGAGCAATGCCAGATATGTATTCAATGCTTTGTTATGAAAATTACAAATCAGCCACATCTGGTTCTTCTGCTAATTATCCATCTTTATGGGTTATTCCGATTATAATAGCAGTTGATGCAATTATTTATTACTCCATTGATAAACCTGCTGGCAATAAAATCTTGAAAGCAGGCTTAACTCAAAACTATCGCTACTGCAGCATTGATATGTACAATGGAGATTTTATGTATTCCGATAAGGAATAGGCTTTACAATGCAGATTTTGAGGCCAGCATTTGTTCTTTCCTCAACATCGTTGCGTCGCACTCTTGTACAGGAACAATTCTAATCAGCCGTCCTTAACAACAACAGGTATCCCGTTATGCACCTTGCAAAAATCTTGGTCTCTATTGTGTTTAAAAAATTATCTTCATGCTTTATCCATAATAATTACTATCAAACATCGACGAATACCATGTTATTATGCCAACAATCTTAATTGATAATTTTATACGGCAATTAAACGAAATTCAGGACGGCTCTCTTTGGTTTGATCAAAGCTTTAAGGACAAGCTGGACAATCTTTCAGACGACATAGTTTTTAAAAGACCATTGCCTGCTGTTCATAGTGTTGCTGAACATGTTTCTCATATGCTGGAGTGGCGCAAAGAATGCATACTGCGATATAATGGAGGTAAAACAGAATTGATGGAAAGTCCAGATGACTGGAAAGACAATGATGCTTTGCAAAAGATTGGTTGGGTAAACATAAAAAATGCCTTGTATGAAAGCACACCCGCACTCATCAATTTAATTATGCATCATGACGATGCCTACCTGGAAACAAGATTTCGCGATACGGAATACAATTACAAATACCTGATGGAAGGCATTGTTCACCACGACTTATACCACCTTGGCCAGATAGGTGTAACTTTAAAGCTTCTAAAAGAGTAGTAGCTTTAATAATATCTATCTCTAATAATCAGCTAAAACAAACAAGTATGGAATTTACAAAACTAGTACCCAATATTTTCTATGAGAATATAAAAGACGGTCTTGAACTTTTTGTTGATTGCCTGGAATTCGGCATTGGTTATGATGATCTTGCTTCAGAAAACCCTTGCTGTGTATTGCAGAAAGACAGCTTGTCTGTATTTGTATTTCAGAATAAAGAGTATGCTGATAAAGACAGGCCGGAAATAAGATTGCATACCAATAACATTGAAGAAGCTTATGCCAAAATCTCCCGCACACATCCGCAGTTTTTGCATCCCAACCTTAATAAAATCACACTCCGCCCTTGGGGAGCTAAAGAATTTGCTTTACGAGATAATACCAATGTATGCGTTATTATACAGCAATGGTAGCATGTTAAATTTTTGTCGTAATCGGCCAGTATAATTGTCGCGTTTGCACTGCATAAAAAAGATATTGATAACGAGATTTGCATTATTGCAAACAACTTTTATAAATTCTTTTAAACAATTGTCATGAGAAAAATTATCGTCTTATCAATGGTAACATTGGATGGAGTAATACAGGCGCCGGGTGGCCCAAAGGAAGATCTATCTGGCGGGTTTAAATACGGCGGCTGGACGGCAGTTTATAGTGATGAGATCAATACCAATGCTGTAAAGGCAGAACTGAAAGAACCCGCCGATTATTTATTGGGGAGAAAAACATTCAAGATATGGGCAGCTTACTGGCCAAGCCATGGCGATTTTTGGCCAAGAATTAATGAAGGTGCTAAATATGTATTCTCAAAAAAACTGAAGAAAACCGACCCAATGATTACAGGGTGGAACAACTCTGCTTTAATAAAAACTGTTGGAGATATCAAAAAAATAAAAGCATCAAAAGGGCCAGATTTGCATGTATGGGGCAGCAGTGAGCTGGTTCAGTTGTTGCTAAAGAATGATCTTGTAGATGAGCTGCGACTTAAAATTCATCCGCTAACATTGGGCAAAGGGAAAAAACTATTTTCAAATGGAGCCATACCAGCGGCATTTACGCTTAAAGATAGTTCCGTTACAACAACGGGCGTAATACTTGCCAATTACAAAAGGGCTGGCAAGGTGAAAACCGGTAACGTAGGCGCTTAGGCGTAAAACATTTTCTCAAGTATCATTCTTCTCAAAAGCAAATCCATGAGATATATGCATTAGCGTAAATCAATCTCAAATTACAGTTCCCAATAACGTGTGTAATTTGGTAAGAAGTAATAAGCCCTTGTTTCAATGCGAAAGAAAGTATGGGTATACATTTATTACTGTTAAAACTGTGCTTAACCTAACAGTACTAAATTATTACTTCACCCAAAAAATTATTTACAATGGGAAAATTTGTAATCACAAAAAGAAAAAACGGAGAATTTCAATTCAATCTGAAAGCTGCTAACGGTCAAATCATTTTAACCAGCGAAGGTTATACTGCAAAGCCTGGCTGCGAAAATGGTATTGAATCAGTAAAAAAGAACGCCACCGAAGATGGGCGTTACGATAGAAAGACTTCTACAAACGGAAAATTCTATTTCAATTTAAAAGCCACTAACGGGCAAATCATTGGCACCAGTGAGATGTATGAATCAGAAAGCAGTAGAGACAATGGCATTGCATCTGTAAAATCAAATGCACCTGCAGCAACTGTTGACGATCAAACGACATAAGCGAGTTGATTGCTCTAATATTAAAGGCTTCAGAAATTTATTTTCTAAAGCCTTTAATATTTTATGATAAACTCCTGTCAATAAACCTCACTCTAATATGGCAAATTCTTCAACTTCTCCAAATTGGCAATAATGATTTTGCCGTCTTTTATTTCAACCAGTTTCTCTGCTTTAAAATCGCTGAGCGTACGAATAAGCGATTCTGTGGCCGTGCCCACATAATGCGCAATATCGTCGCGGGAAATTTCTAGTGGCTTATTACCACCATTTGCATTGAAACGACTGTGTATATCTACAAGCGATAAAGCAATTCGCTTGCGCAATGAACTATAAGCAAGGTTTAGCAAACGTTCCTCTTTTTCTTTTACATTTTGTGTAATCAGCCGGATAAAGCGATTGGCAACAGTAATATCACCATATATCATTTCCAAAAAATCTTCTCTTGGTATCTGTAAAATTTCTGCATCCTCCAGCACAATGGTGTTTTCTTCGTAATTGGTATTTTCAATGATAGAAGTATAGCCAATAAAATCTCCTTCGCTATAAATGTCTGTAATGTACTCCTTGCCGTACTCGTGATTTTTAAAACCTTTTACTTTCCCTTTCAGTACATAGTATAAAAACTTAGGCCTTCTTCCTTCCAAATAAAGGCTGAGTTTTTTACCAAGTTTTTCGATGGTATATTTTTCAGACAGATCTTTTATGAGGCCGGCGCCTTTTACATCTTTCAGAAAATCTTCTATTCCCTGCTGAGATGCAGGATATTTTTTTTCCAGCACAGCCGCTTTTTTCAATCTTATCTCAATTGCATTCAGCAACTCAATCTCTTCAAATGGTTTGGTAATGTAATCGTCTGCACCCATCTCCATTCCTTTCCTGAAATCTGTTCTTTCTATTTTTGCAGTCAAAAAAATAAATGGCGTGTTGGCAGTTGCTTCATTTTTACGAAGCAGGTGCAATACTCCATAACCATCCAGCACAGGCATCATAATATCGCAAACAACCAGGTCTGGGTTTTCTTTCAGCGCAATCTCAACACCTTTCTTGCCATTCTCTGCACTATAAGTTTTATAACCAGCAAGGTCTAATATCTCCACGGTGTTCTCTCTTATGTCCTGGCTGTCTTCAATTACTAATACAGATTTCATTGCTATCTTATGTTGGTTGTTATTTAGAATTATTTTTGGGATTCCGGCATTGATAACACAGATTGATCATCGTTGCGCCGTGCCCCGTACAGAATGTCGGGGACGCTCCTTTCAACGGTAACAGCATTGGTGACCATTAGCTTCTGTGTTACCCACTATTCATTTCATTTACATTCTTCTCTACAAGTACAAGGTTCCCATATGATGCTCTCAGACTTAAAACTTATCACTTACAACTTAAAACTTCCTCTCACAACGGTATATCAATCCTCACCGTCGTTCCTTCATCCAGTTTGCTTTTCAGTGTTACTTCACCTCCCAAAAGACTGGCATAGCGCTGTACAATATGCAATCCCAATCCTGTTCCTTGTATATTCAATGCATTGGCTCCGCGAAAAAAACTGGAAAACAAATGTTGCTGATCTTCTTCTCCAATACCAATGCCCTGGTCTTTTACTTCAATGCTTGCTTGGTTTTGTTTCACCTGGCAATTGATAAAAATTGTGCTTCCTTCGTTAGAAAACTTAATGGCATTGCTCAGCAGGTTGATGATGATATTGCGTAACAGTTTCGGATCAGACTTTATTACAGCATTCCCTTCATATTGTTGCACAACCTGCTGATCATTCTTTAGCATCGGCTTCAGCTCTTCTATAATATCCAATATGCATTCGTGCAAGTCAAATTCTTTAATGCTGCTTTCCACTTTTCCTTCGTCCAGCTTGCCCAATGAAAGAAAGTCTTCCAGTATATCGTTCAGGTTTTTAACTGAACTTTTTATTTTACTTATATGCCTGTCGCGTTTATCTTGCTCTTCTGTTGTTGTATACTTCGATAACAAAGACGCAGATGAAAGCACTGTGCTTAATGGCGTGCGAAATTCATGAGAAGCCATTGACACAAAACGGCTCTTAATTTCATTCAACTGTCGCTCTTTATCCAGTGCATCACTTAATTCTTCCTGCGATTGTTCCAGTTTTTGCAAAGCCTCTTTTAAAATAACCGTACGCTCTTCCACTTTTGTTTCCAATTCTGTATTCAGCTTGCGCAGTTCATTGCTGATGCGCTCCAGTTCTGTACGTTGCCGCAAAAGATTGCTTTCAATTTCCTTACGGCGGGTAATGTCCACTACAAAAGCAATCACAAATATTTCGTTTTCTCTTTTATAATGGCTAAGGCTTACTTCCACCGGTATATTACTTCCATCCTTTCTTCGCCCATTCAAATCCCTATTTTGTCCCATTGAACGGTTAGAAGGGTTTTTATAAAATCCTTCGCGCAATAGATGGTGATGCGGTCTGTATTGATCAGGAATCAATATTTCGATAGGCCTGCTGATAAGCTCTTCGCTGGCATAGCCAAATATTTTTTCCGCAGCGGGATTTACCAGCATAATATTGCCAGCTCCATTGGTAAGAATTATTCCTTCCGTAGCATTTTCAAACAAAGATGTCAGGTGACCATAATCAAATCCTGCCTGCATTTACAATCAATTATTTTGGGTAAAGATAGCAAGTATGCAGTATATAGTATTTAGACAATAGTATTAAGACCAGGAACAAGAAAGATCACAGCTTCGAAAGTCTATATACTAAATACTTCATACTATATACTTCCCTCCAGCAATTCCTGTTCTATTTTTAATGCACGTGGATATAGAATTTCATTCTCCAGGTAAATATGTTGTACAAGATCATTATCAAGATCATTCAATCTTAACAATGCCAGGCGATGACTTACACAGGCGTTTACAGGTATATGATAGTTATTGGTAAGCAATCTTATTTTCACAATAAAGGTTGAGAGAAAATCTTCTTCCTGTTTCATAATAAGATCCAAACGCTTTCTCAATGTTTTTACCAGCAGCTTTGCATAGCTATCGTTGTTTTGATGTGCATGCGATAGTTGAGAAATGTATGGGAAGATAGTTTCTTCTTCGTACTGAATATGCGGCAATATTTCTTTTTCAAATGCATGAAAAAGAGAAGCTACTTCCTGCATCTCCGGAAACTTCTTCACATGACCATCTGCAAAATGTTGTACAATATCTCCTGTTACCGGAAGTGATCGTTTGATGTGCTGATGATATACATTGACAATATATTTTGTCAGGAAATCAGTATCCCATGTTTCAAAAGCGGTATTGGCAGGTAATTGTGCCACACGCATAGCCTGTTGCAGTTCCTGCTTCAATTGTTCAAAAGCAATGCCATTGGAAAGGCAAACAGCTTCCAGCGGCCATTTACCGCCACAGCAGTATTCAATATTGTATTTGCGGAATACTTCTGCTGTATGATGATTCTTACGGACAATCTCGTTTACCGTAGTATGTTTTTCTATGTTCAGTTTTTCTACAAGCATATAGTAAAATTAACTGGCCGCACTAAGCTGCGGCCTGATGCATGTCAACAGAGTGGCTGATTAAAGTCACCCTGTGCAGCCTCTGTGTTCTTCGAGTCACCGTGGCATAATCTAAATAGCTTTACTAAATACCTGTTGCATAGCGCCGGCTTTGTTGCGCTGCAAATACAGATCAAAAGCACTGCAGACATTGCGTATAAAATAATGGCCGGTATCTGTAAGCTGCAAACCTTCCTCATTAAAGTTTACAAGATCATCTGCAGACAAACCATCCAACACTGGAAAGCTATAAGCATGCAACAACGAAATATCTGCTTTACGAAAAACTGTATGCCCCTTGCAGGCTATGTCCAGTATGTATTTTTTGAAAACGATATCTTCTGAGCTAAGGAAAAAGCCACGTTGCACTGCAAGTTCATTGGCATGTACGCTGGCATAATAATCGTGCAAAGTCTTGTTATTCTGCGCATAGGCATTGCCCAAATCGCTGATAGCTGATACGCCTAATCCCAATAACAAACCGGTTTGCTGTGTGCCATAACCCATAAAATTTCTATGAAGCCGTTCTTTTTGCCAAGCTTTGTATAAATCATCTGTTGCAAGCGCAAAATGATCCATGCCAATATCTGCATAACCATGCGCCATCAGTAATTTTTTGCCGGTAAGGTATAATTGAATTTTATCTGAACCAGTAGGCAAATCATTTTCATTAAACAATCGTTGACCCTTGCTTGTCCAGGGCACATGCGCATAACTATAAAAAGCAATGCGGTCTGGTTTCAATGTAAGCACTTGTTCAATCGTGTGTTCTATGCTGGCAATTGTTTGGCCGGGCAAACCATAGATAAGGTCAAAATTCACGGAGGTAAAACCTGCTGCTCTTGCATTATCAGTTGCTTCCTTTACTTTTTCAAATGGCTGAATGCGGTTGATAAGCCGTTGTACTTTTTCATCCAAATCCTGCACACCGTAACTAATACGCCGAAAGCCGGATGCATGTAATGTTTCAAGATGCTGTATGGTTGTATTGTTTGGATGCCCTTCTATACTAAATTCAAAATGAGGATGTACAATGCTGTTGCGGGTAATGCTGTCTATTAATTGTTTCAGATGTTTTGCAGAAAAAAAAGTAGGCGTCCCACCACCTAGATGTATCTCTCTTATCACCGGCGTTTCATTCATTTGCCTGCGATAAATTCTCCATTCCTTTTCTATTGCCTGCAAATAAGCAGCTTCCACATTGTGATTGCCTGTTATTTTTTTATTGCAGCCACAATACGTGCATAGGCTTTCGCAAAACGGCAGGTGTATATAAATGCTGATACCATTGACTGCATTCTGGTTGCTGAATTGCTCAGCAAATTGCTCCATCCATTCGGCAGGATTTATTTTTTGATTCCAGAAAGGAACAGTTGGATAACTGGTATACCGTGGCACTGGTTGATTGTATTTGTTCACCAACAATGGATTCAGAATATTATGATTCATGCTGCAAATATCTTTTCATAAAGAGCTTCTTTCTATGATGCAGGTTATGCCAGTACAGGATATTCGTCAGTCGCTTATAGCTATCAGCAATCTGCTAACTGATAAAAGTCATGTTGTTTGCTGAAGCAGGTCATTCTATGCGCATGCAATGCCTGGTAGTTTTGCATTCATATACAACCAATATGTCTGCAAAGGTTTCTGCACCCCCAACTGTAAAATGCTATCATTGTGGCGATGAATGTGCGCCGGGTAATATAACAATTGCAGCAAAAGATTTCTGCTGCGAAGGTTGTAAACTGGTGTATGAAATTCTAAACAACGAAGGGCTCTGCACTTATTATGATCTTAATACAAACCCCGGTCTCAGCCAGAAAATAAAACTCCGCAAAGACAAGTTTGCATTTTTAGATGATGAAAGCATACAAGCCAGGCTAATCTCTTTTAAGAATGAAGAGCAGGTGCATGGGCGTTTTTATATTCCGCAGATACACTGCAGCTCCTGCCTGTATCTTTTAGAAAACTTGCACAAGCTTAACCACGGCATTGTTTCTGCTAAGGTTAATTTTTCTGCTAAAGAAGTGGCGGTGGTTTATACGAACAAAGAAACCAGCCTGCGCAAAGTAGCAGAACTGCTGGCCAGCATCGGGTATGAACCTTATATAAGCCTGCACGATTTGAAAGGGGAGAAGCCGTCTGTAGATCGCAGCATGATTTATCGCTTGGGTGTAGCCGGTTTTTGTTTTGGCAATATCATGCTCATGAGTTTTCCTGAATACCTGGGCATAGACGCCAGTGAAACTATGTTACGCAACTTATTTCGCTGGTTGAATTTCTTACTTGCTTTGCCGGTGTTCTTTTACGCTGCTTACCCGTTTTATGATTCGTCCTATAAAAGCCTCCGGCACCGGTTCCTGAATATAGATGCGCCTATTGCATTGGCCGTCATCATTACATTCATTCGCAGTGTATGGGAAGTATTTTCTGGTACAGGTGCCGGTTATTTTGATTCTATGAGTGGCATCGTGTTCTTCATGCTTGCCGGTCGCATACTGCAAGACAAAACATACCGCCAGCTTTCTTTCACCCGCGACTATACTTCTTATTTCCCTGTTGCAGTTACAGTGTTGAAAGATAATATGCAAATACCTACTGCATTGCCGCAGGTAAAACCCGGCGACACATTGTTATTGCACAATGAAGAATTAATACCTGCAGATGGTATACTCACCAAA
Source organism: Chitinophagaceae bacterium (assembly GCA_047602295.1). GTDB lineage: Bacteria > Bacteroidota > Bacteroidia > Chitinophagales > Chitinophagaceae > JACMLD01. The sequence continues at coordinate 3,649,960 of JASGHP010000001.1, forward strand.
GGCAAAGCATTTATTGATTATAGTTTTGTAACGGGAGAATCTATACCCCTGCCAAAAGAAACGGGGGAGCTGGTATATGCAGGTGGGCGTCAAAAAGGAAGCACGATAGAATTGCTGGTTGTAAAAGAAGTAACACAAAGCTATCTTACTTCTCTCTGGGAAAAAGATGATCAGCAAAAAACTGCAGGCAACACAACCTCATTTGTGCACCTGCTTAGCCGTTATTTCACTTACATTGTTTTTGCATTGGCAATCATAACTGCCGTTTACTGGCAATGGAACAATCCCGCAAAACTATGGCCTGCCGTTACATCTATTTTCATCATTGCATGCCCCTGTGCATTGCTTTTGTCTAACAGTTTTACCAATGGAAATATCTTAAACATATTATCGCGCCAGCAATTTTTCCTGCGCAATGCACAAACCATAGAAAACATTGCAGGTATCACCCATATTGTGTTTGATAAAACCGGTACGCTTACTAACGCATCGCGACAGCAAATTAATTACAGCGGCAAAACACTTACAGCATTACAAAAACAACAGGTAGCTGCATTGGTAGCCTGTTCATCGCACCCGCTTAGCAAAGCGCTTGCAAAACTTTTCGTCAATACAGATCATTTAAAAGTAAAATACTTTAAAGAGATTCCGGGCGAGGGAATGGAAGCATACGTTGGTGATGCACTGGTAAGAATGGGCAACAGCGGTTTTGTAAGCAACAATGAAGATGATAAAGGCGGAACAGTTGTTTACCTCAGTTTCAATAATAATATGCTGGGCTGGTTCAGGTTTAGCAATTACTATCGTCATGCTGTGCCTGCAGTAATAAAGGAGTTGAAGAAAAAATATCGCATCGCTGTACTTACTGGTGATAATGACGCAGAAAAAAACCACCTGCAGCATTTGCTTGGCAGCAATGAAGCATTGCTGTTTAACCAGAAACCGGAAGATAAGCTGGCATATATCCGTCAACTGCAACAACATGGTGCCAGAGTAATGATGATTGGTGATGGACTAAACGATGCAGGCGCATTGCAGCAAAGCGATGTGGGCATTGCACTCACTGAAGACAGCAACAATTTTACACCAGCCAGCGATGCAATTATGTCTGCGGAAGCATTTCCGCAACTGGCCGCTTGTCTTGCATTGTGCAGGGCCAATCGCCGCATTGTAATTGCCAGCTTCATTATGTCAATTGCCTATAATCTTATTGGATTGTATTTCGCCATGCAGGGAAACCTGTCTCCATTGGTGGCTGCCATATTAATGCCCAGCAGTTCTTTATCTATCATTCTGCTCACATTTGGTTGTAGCAGTTTGCTCGGCAGAAACATCTCAAAACAAAAACAATTGCGTGCTGACAAAGATCAGTTGCTGCAATGACATGGGTTAGCCATTGCCGGACAATGCCGGAATAATTTTACACCCGAAACAAAAACGTATGAGCGTCATCGTGATTCTTTTAATAGCCAGTATCAGCGTAGCGTCGTTATTTCTATTGGCATTTTTATGGAGCGTTCGCAATGGGCAATTTGAAGATGACAGTTCCCCCGCACAAAGAATATTATTTGACGATAAGCCAACCCCTGAAACCAATCAAACCAAAATATAAACAACCAGTGTATGCAATTAGACAAATTTTATTACGACAACAGGATTGTGCGGGCATTTGGTTATGCCACTGTTGTGTTTAGTATTGTAGGCATGCTGGCGGGTTTGTACGCTGCTGTACAGATTTACCTGCCGCAGATTAGTATGAATTTCGGTCCCACAACTTTTGGTCGTGTAAGGCCTTTGCATACCAACGCCATCATCTTTGCTTTTGTAGGCAATGCAACATTTGCCGGTGTTTACTACTCACTGCAACGTCTTTGCAAAAGCCGCATGTTCAGCGATAAGCTTAGCTGGATACATTTCTGGGGCTGGCAACTGATCATTGTTGCTGCGGCTATCTCATTGCTGTTGGGTAAAACTACCGGTAAAGAATATGCAGAACTGGAATGGCCGATAGACATTGCCATTACACTGGTATGGGTAATCTTCGGCATCAACATGTTTGGCACCATCATTAAAAGAAGAGAGAAACATTTGTATGTAGCTATCTGGTTTTACATTGCCACCTGGGTTACTGTTGCACTACTGCACATTGTAAACTCTATTGAAATACCAGTTTCATTTTTTAAAAGCTATAGCTGGTATGCAGGCGTGCAAGATGCATTGGTGCAATGGTGGTACGGCCATAATGCGGTGGCGTTCTTTCTTACTACGCCAGTGTTGGGTTTAATGTATTATTATCTTCCCAAAGCTGCTAACAGACCGGTATATTCTTACAGGCTTTCTATCATTCACTTTTGGGCCTTGATATTTTTATACATCTGGGCAGGCCCACACCATTTGTTATACACTGCACTACCAGACTGGGCGCAATCATTGGGCGTTGTGTTTTCTGTAATGCTGATAGCACCCAGTTGGGGCGGTATGCTAAACGGCTTGTTTACACTGCGTGGTGCATGGGACAAAGTGCGTGAAGAACCTGTGCTGAAGTTTATGGTTGTTGCCATTACCTGCTATGGCATGGCCACTTTCGAAGGGCCAATGTTAAGCCTTAAAAGTGTAAACGCCATCTCTCATTTTACAGACTGGACAATTGCGCACGTGCATATAGGTGGATTGGGATGGAATGGTTTTATGGCATTTGCAATTCTTTATTACATGGTTCCTAAACTATGGGGCACAAACCTGTATTCAAAGAAACTGGCAAACAATCATTTCTGGTTAGGCACAATTGGCATCATCATTTATGCAGTGCCAATGTACTGGGCAGGGTTTGAGCAAAGCATCATGTGGAAATCATTCACACCAGAAGGACAGTTAAAGTTTCAATTCCTGGAAACAGTAAACAGCATTCGTCCATTCTACATACTGCGCAGCATTGGTGGCGCTATCTATTTAACCGGCGCCTGCGTAATGGTGTATAATTTATACAAAACCATTAAACAAGGCGTATTTATTCCAAATGAAGCAGCAGAAGCAGCACCATTGGTAAAGGAAACAAGTCAGCACAAAGAATACTGGCACCGTGTTATTGAAAGAAGACCTATGACCATGCTGGTGCTTAGTTTGATAGTTGTTGCCATTGGTGGCTTGATTGAAATGATTCCCACCTTCCTGGTAAAATCAAACATACCTACAATCGCCAGTGTAAAACCTTATACAGCACTTGAATTGCAGGGACGTGATATCTATGTGCGTGAAGGTTGCTACAATTGCCACTCGCAAATGATTCGTCCTTTCCGCGACGAAGTAGCACGCTATGGCGAGTATTCAAAAGCAGGAGAGTTTGTGTACGATCATCCTTTTCAATGGGGCAGCAAACGCACCGGGCCAGATCTTGCACGCGAAGGTGGCAAATATCCTGATAGCTGGCATTACAACCACATGTACGATCCAAGCTCTATGTCCCCGGGTTCTATCATGCCGCAATACACATGGTTATTAGACAATCAACTTGACACTGCATCAACGCCTGCTAAAATACGGGCCATGCAAACACTGGGCGTTCCTTATCCGCAAGGGTATGATCAACTGGCCAATAAAGATTTGATGCGCCAGGCAGATTCCATTGCAGCGAATCTTAAGAAAGACAAGATTGTAACACCTGCCAACACAGAGATTGTAGCATTGATTGCCTACCTGCAACGCATTGGCAGAGACATAAAACTGGAACCTAAAAAAGAACTGGCAGATAAATAACGCACTATCAAAAACAGTCATCATGAAATTCATTCACTATATAGAAAAAATCGGCGGCGTAGATGTCTACGGCATGATATCGCTCTGCATGTTTGTGTTGTTTTTTACCATCATGATGGTATGGGTGTTTAAAACAAAAAAGAGCAGCTTTTCACAAATAAGCCGCATCCCCTTAGACAATTAAAACAATAAAACCTATTTATATGCCTGCAACATTGAGAAGAACTTTACAATACCTGTTTTGCCTGCTAGCAGGTATGCTTACACTAAACCTGCCCGGCCTGCATGCCGCCGGGCCACCTTTACCTTCTTCTATGGACAATCCATTGGCCATTGGTTTTGTAATACTGATGTTTATTTTATTGCTGGTGATTGGCCTGCTGGCAAACCTGCTCTTGGGTGTGGCACAGGTAAACCGGCAAAAGGAAAAAGAGAAAGAAGCTGAAAACAATGCAGCTGCTAAAACCGTTGCCTTATCTGTTGTTATGTTGCTGCTGGCTGGTTGTTTGTCTGCTCAAACACCAGAAGCTGCTGCCACCGCTGAAACCACAAACACCATCGCTGGTTTATCTACGCAGGCTTTTTACCTGATGGCATCCGTTATATTTTTAGAGCTATTAATAATTGTAGTGTTGCTGATAAATGTGCGCATACTCCTGCGGGTGGAAAAAGAAGGCGTGCAACGAGTATCTGCTATAAAGCGCTACAAAGCCAAATGGGCTGTTATCTGGGCAAAGCTCAACAGCTTTAAACCAGTAGAGAAAGAAGCAGATATAGATCTTGGTCACGATTATGATGGCATTCGTGAACTGGACAACCGTCTGCCGCCATGGTGGCTTTATGGTTTCTACATTACCATTGTTGTTGCCTGCATTTATTTCTATCGTTATCATATATCACACACCGGCCCATCCAGCAAACAGGAGTATGAATTGGCTGTAGCTACTGCAGATATGCAGGTAAAAGAATACCTGAAACAGAAAGGCGAATCTGTTGACGAAAACACGGTAACATTATTAACTGCACCGGGAGATATAGAAGAAGGCAAAACGTTTTTTACAAAATCATGTGTGGCATGCCATAATGAAGGTGGCGCAGGAAATGTTGGGCCGAATCTTACAGACGATTACTGGTTGCACGGCGGCGATATCAAAAGCATTTTCAAAACCATACGCTATGGCATTAACGCAATGCCGCAGTGGCAAAACAGTTACAGCAACAAACAAATTGCAGAACTGGCCAGCTATGTAAAATCATTGCACGGCACACATCCTGCAAATCCCAAAGCAGCACAGGGAACATTATTTAAAGAAGAAGGAGATGCAAAACCAGCCGCAGATAGTACCGGTATACATTAGCCACGGAGACACAAATGACACAGAGGTTGCACAGAGACTTTGTTTAAGATTAATCATAAAGGGATTGCCATTGAGGCATAGCACAGAGAGTTCTTTTAATCATTAATGCAACTGCAATGTAATTCAAGGCCTGAAGGGCCGTAATATAATAACCCGGGATGAAGTCCCGGGAATAAAAATGATACAGCAACCTCCCAATAGAAACAAAGACAGCTTCCGCGACAGGCTGGCTACGGTAGATGCCAAAGGAAAAAGGAAATGGGTATTTGCGCAAAAACCAAAAGGCAGGTTTTATAATATCCGTACATTGGTAAGCCTGGGCTTCTTCCTCTTATTTTTAACACTGCCATTTATAAAAATAAACGGCAGACCGATATTCCTGTTTAATATACCAGAAGCAAAGTTTATACTTTTTGGCAAAATATTCTGGCCGCAGGACTTCTTCATACTGGGCGTCACCATGATCACTTTCATTGTGTTCATTGTATTGTTTACAGCAGCATTTGGCAGATTGTTTTGCGGATGGGTTTGTCCGCAGACCATTTTTATGGAAATGCTTTTCCGCAAGCTGGAATATTTGATAGAAGGAAATGCTGCCAAACAAAAACTACTGCGCAATAGCGAATGGACAGCTGAGAAGATACGCATCAAACTAACAAAACACCTGCTGTTTTTTGTGATTGCTTTTGTAATTGCCAATTTCTTTTTGGCATATGTTATTGGCGTGGATGAGTTGGAGAAAATTATCAGCGAGCCGGTAAGCCAGCACAAAGGCGGTCTTACTGCCATTATTGTTTTCTCTGCGGTCTTCTATGGCGTGTATGCTTATTTCCGCGAGCAGGTATGCACTGCTATCTGTCCGTATGGACGATTGCAGAGTGTACTGCTGGATAAAAACTCCATGATTGTTGCTTACGATTACAAAAGAGGCGAGCCAAGAGGCAAGTTTAAGAAGACAAAGACAGCCGAATTAACCATTGGCGATTGCATTGATTGCTTTCAGTGTGTAAAGGTTTGTCCTACGGGTATAGATATACGCAATGGCACACAGATGGAATGCATAGGCTGCACCGCCTGTATAGATGCCTGCAACAGCATGATGGATGCCATAAATAAACCACGCGGACTCGTTCGATATGCCTCAGAAAACGGCATTGCAGAAAATAAAATACTCCGCTATACCGGAAGGATGAAATTTTATACCGTGGTGTTGATTGTATTAGCAAGCCTGTTGGGTTTCTTATTGGCCACACGCAAAAACGTAGATGGCACCATTGTAAGAGCTCCGGGTATATTATACCAGGAAAGGGGAGAAGACAGTCTTTCTAATTTGTACACTATAAAGATCATCAACAAAACTTTAAAAGATATACCCGTAACACTAAAGCTTGAAGACGCACCCGGAAGAATTATTGAAGCAGAAGGAAAAAGCATTCTTGTAAAAAAAGAAGGGCAGGGTAAAGGTTCATTCTTTATTGTATTGCCTAAAAGCTATATGCACAGCAGAAAACTTCCATTGAAGATTTCACTTTACCAGGGCAGTGAAAAGATTACAGAAACCAGCACCACGTTTATGGGTATGTTCTCTAAATTTTAAAACATTTTTTATGAACTGGGGATATAAATTAATGATCGTGTTTATTGCCTTTGCCTGCATGATGGGCTATATGGTATACCGTTGTTATGGTACAAAGTTCGACCTGGTAGAAAATGAATATTATAAAAGCGAACTGAAATACCAGGATGTAATTGACGGCACACAACAGGCAGAAAGATTAAGCAGCACACCACAAATAAAACAACAGGGAGATGACCTGCAATTGCAGTTGCCCGAAGAAATGAAGCATGAAAACGTATCCGGCACTGTGTTGTTTTATTGTGCGTACGATGCCAGTAAAGACAAAACAATTCCACTCTCTGTAGATGCAAACGGTGCACAATCATTTACCCGTAAGATTGCGCCAGGCGTTTATACAGTAAAGATCAATTGGCAGGCAGCAGGTAAAAATTATTATGCAGAGAAAAACATAACCGTTCTTTAATCATGCTACCCATTCTTATAGCAGGCTTTACACTGGGCTTTGCAGGAAGCCTGCATTGTGTGAGCATGTGCGGGCCGTTAAGCCTTGCATTGCCCACACATCATTTGTCTGCAGGGTATAAATTGCTCTCTTTGTTTGCATACCAATGCGGGAGGGTATTTACGTATTCAATAATGGGTTTATTGTTTGGATTAGCTGGCCGCACATTGTATATAACGGGCCTGCAACAATGGTTCAGCATTGTATTGGGCATGATGGTGTTGGTGCTGGCATTCTTATCATTCAGCAACCAGGCTGCTTCCAGGTTATCTTTTCTAAATAAAATCTATGCAAGGGTAGCAAAGCTGATAAATAATTTATTGCGCAAACGCAGCGGGCCATTTGGTTTCTTATTGTTAGGTGCAGCAAATGGCTTATTGCCCTGCGGCATGGTGTACATGGCACTGGCAGCAAGCCTCTCATTTTATAAAGTTTACCAAAGCATTGCATTTATGGCCATGTTTGGTGCAGGTACATTGCCAGCCATGATGCTGGTTGGCTACAGTGCGCAATTCATCAGTCCTCAATTAAGAAATGGTTTTAAAAAAGCAGTGCCGTTTGTGATTACACTAACCGGCATATTGCTGATACTGCGTGGCATGCAGTTGGGCATTCCCTACATCAGCCCGCAATTGCCCGCTGCTGCAAGTGCGGTTATAGATTGTCATCCTTAGTGAGCAGTTGTAAGTTATAAGTTTTAAGTGGTAAGTTTTAAGTATAAAGTGTCAAGCCTTCACCTATAAATTTCACCTTAAAAGCTTGTTATCTTTTTTTGAAGCCAGCATTGGTTCTTCGTTCGACAGTGGTTGTGTCACTCACTTGTACTGCATAGCTTTATTGAACTTCAGGCTGCACGTTTAAATCGCTGAGGCAAATCAAAAGTCAATAACGTGCAACGATCTGTTGTAAGCGCTTGTCAACCCTGCAAACATTTATTATGATCAAGAGCCTGAAAAGTCCCCTTTTACTATTAACTACTGCAATCATCACCGTTATTGTATTGTTTACCGCCTGTTCTAAAGACGATAACAGTAATCCAGATGCGATAAATGCACTGGTGGATACTTTAAAAGCCAACCCTAACTGCACCTGCGAACCATATTTAAATGAATACCGCTGGCAATCTAAGATTATATATGTTTTAGGCAATAGAGGTGCGGCTTGTCAATGGATACCTACATACTACGATGCAAAGGCACAACCATATATTTTACCGGCGGAGTATAGCTATGATATGTTTATAAAAGAAGCGACGCTTGTAAAGAATGTCTGGACATGCAAGTGAGGGGGAGTTGTAAGTAATAAGTTGTAAGTTTTAAGTTAGTATACAGTATAAAGTATTTAGTATACAAACGCAGAGGGAAAGAGTTGTAAGTAATAAGTGGTAAGTTATAAGTATAACATCTCCGCAACAACTCCACTATTGGCAGGACGAATAAATTGCCGCAAAAACTTACAACTTATGACTTACCACTTATTACTTATTACTTACCACTTAAAACTTCTCAGACAATCATTTTTGTTATTACTTCAGAAAACACCGTCTGCCTGCCTGAGCCATACGCTTTTACTTTAAAGCTATACAGTTTACCTGGTTGCAGACCAGTAAACGTAAAGCTGGTAATAGTATCTCCATCATGATCCCATCCTCTTATCTCAACCGGCGCTGGCGACTCTGCGCAGTAAAACAGGTAAAAACGTGCGCCTTTTACTTTTGTAAAGCTTAAGATGGCTTCTCCGCTGTTGGCACCTTGCGTTACAGTAAAATTTTCAATAGTACCCAATACAGCAGAGTTTGTTTTTTCTGCTTTTACCTTAAAGCCAGAACTCAGCAATATGGTGCGATCTCCCTGGGCAGTCAGGTTTACATAATCAGACAGTGTATCAAGTTCTGCTATCAGTTGCAGACGCAAGTTTGTTTTAGCTGCTATTTTCACATTATCCCTGGTTTGTGCAGCAGACAATGCGGCTTCAAATTGTAGTCGCAAAGCCTCCAGGTCTGCAATAGCAGGCGTGGGGTTAGGGTAATTGGTATTGCGTGTCATAGCCGCAACAACTGTCATTGTAAATGTTTCAAGACGGGCGTCAGACAAACGTTTGAAAGACATGGATACTTTTAATTTTTTCATTTCAGTAAATTTATTTGGTTTAAAAAATTGTTCGAAGCAAAACGGTGCGCTTGTCAAACATCTTATATTCAACAACCCGTTTCTAAATAAAATACGCAAACACCAGTATGCAGCATCCTCAACAATATCTAAACTGCCTTTTAATACAGGCAAATACAGGCCTTTGCTTTGCAGCAAATGCCCTATGTTTTATTACATGGAGCTATTGTTGTTAAGCAAAGCCTCCCGATTGAAAAGCGGCGCCTCTTGCTTTTCTGCTGAAAGCTAATGTTGAACAACAATAGGCCCATGCTTTCCAACAAAGACCTATTGTTGTTTAACAAATCACCTATGTTGTTACGCAAAGGCGCCCGCCTTTTTGCCCAAGTGGTTTTGCTTCTCTGCAAAGAGCCGTTGCATTCATGCAAAAGCCTTTGCTTAAATGCCGGGAGTAATTGTTTTGGTTGCGTTGGTAGTTTATTTTTGAGAAATCGCCAAACTTTGCAAAACAGCTGGCACACCTTTATTTCTGTCTCCGCAGCAAGCCGCTAGCGTTGAATGCCTTTTTTTGGAAATTAATTAGTATCTTAATAATTGGTATTAAACCATTTTTAACCAAAAACTTAAACTATGGAACTCCTCACAAAAAAATCAATTCCCTTACTAATTGTTAATGGCATTTTTCTTCTTGCACTAAATAGTGCATTAATGTTAATTACCGGCTACTTAACCTTAGACTCTCATGCAAATACCAATAGCAGGCTTGCGGGTTATTTTTTAAGTTTTTTAATTCCGTTTTTTATCGTGGTTAAAACCTCAAAAATGGAAGGATTGGAACGTATGTTAAAATTTGGGTTTGGTTATTTTGCATACATAATTATGATGCTTATGCTCCACGAGCCTCAGCTTTTAATTATTACCGGCCTCGGCCCTTGTCTGCTTATATCACTTTCTGTTTTGTTTTATGGAAAAGAAATACTGAAAATGGTGGAAGAGAAATAAAATCCGCGCCATTGTTGTTATGCAGCATAGCCTTGTGTATGTTGCGTACCAACAACAGTAATGTAAGTTGCGTACAGGCTGTTGTACGCTCTGCTCGTAGCCATTGCCGTATACTAACAGCGGCGGGTAATTGCTTGGTTGCGCTGGCAGTTCGTTTTTTGATGGGGGACAGGTAACTTGTATATTTGGGAGATGAGCAAACCTGTGTAATAACCCGTAGAATAAGTCTCACAAATTTTATGTTTAGTTTTTTTAAAAAGAACCGGCCCGCAAAATGCCCTGTTGACAATGAGACACGGCAGTGGTTAGAGGCTTCTATCAATCTGTTATTTGATATTTTTAAAAGAGACAGATTGCATGAAAAGAAGGTAATGATCCCTCACCATTCAGATTTCCCGATTAGATATGATGGAACAGAGCTTTCTGCATTAGAAAGTTTAAAAATTGTATGCAGGCAAATGGACATTCCTTACGATGAAATTAAAATTGACTTTTTTACAGATGGGGTAAGCGAGCTTGACACAGGCAGTCCATTAAACGGTGGAAGAATCTTTCTAAGTTCGGAAGGCGATAAAAATACTGCTGGCCTATATTTTGGACGCGATACAGACGGATTGTTTCATATAGCATTAGAGCGTAAAAAGCTTAACCTGCCAGAAAACATGGTGGCAACTCTGGCACATGAACTAAGTCATGTAAAATTGCTTGGTGAGAACAGAATTGATGAAAACGATGAAAAATTAACCGATTTAACAACCATTCTTTTTGGAATGGGCATATTCAACGCAAATTCGGCATTTCAAACTTATACAACTATAGATTCTCATGGATGGAGAAAGATGGGATACTTAACACAAATGGAATGGGGTTATGCGCTTGCCCTGGTTGAGTACAAAAAGAAGCAAAAAGATCAGGCCTGGCTAAAATACCTGTCACCCAATGTGCGCCAAGACTTCCTAATGGGATTAAAATACCTTGAAGAAAACAAAACCGATACGGATGAAGAAATGGGCAAGGTTGTAAATTTTAAATGAACTAATAGCTAACAAGTCTACTATAAGCAAATGAAAAAATGAATTGGTTAAAAAAGATATTAGAAAAAGCAAAACCAAAGAAACATTTGACAAATTATAATTCAGGTAAATCTTTTGATAAACAATATTATGAATTGGGAGCTTTTACATACTATGATGATGGCTTCACAATTTCATACGAAGATTTTACTAAAAAAGTACAATGGAGCGATATCACTCAATTAAATGTTTACAAAACTGACTTGTTTACGATTGACAGAATTGATATGGAAATTGCGTATGATGATAAATGCTTTACGATAAGCGAGGATTTGCCTGGCTGGTATCAATTCGTATTAAAAACAAAAGAGATTTTTCCTGAGATTCCCAAAGATTGGGATTTAACAATTATGCACCCTGCTTTTGCGACTAATTATACTACTATTTACGACAAAATAAAAGCAAATTACACAAACATAACCTAGTATAGTATCCAATTACAACACAACTTTACAATGAAAATAATTTTATCAGGTCTTGCACCAAAACTAATAGATGCCTGGACTCAGTTCTTTAACATAGAAGAAAATGTAGTTATACTTGAAGGCGATATAACACAAGTGGATTGCGATGCAATTGTAAGTCCTGCAAATTCTTTTGGGTTTATGGATGGTGGGCTTGACCATGCTTTATCAGAAAGATTTGGATGGGATTTAGAAAAGAAACTTCAAAAGATAATTAAAGAATTACCCGAAGGTGAACTTTTGGTTGGACAAGCCTTGATATTAGAAACAGGAGATGATAAAATTCCGTTATTAATTTCTGCGCCTACAATGAGAATTCCAACGAACTTTAATATAGACACGTCCGTAAATGCATATTTAGCTATGAAAGCTATTCTTATCAAAGCAAAGCATGATAAAAGAATTTCGTCTGTAGCTATACCCGGGCTATGTACTGGTGTTGGACGAATGCAGCCTATGATTGCTGCGCGGCAAATGTACCAGGCATATAAAGAGATCATACTTGGGCAAAAAATGGACTTTGCAACGTTTGGCGAAGCGCAAAAATATCATTGGAATATAAATCCGCAAGGAATGATCTGGACGCATTAATACTGTGCCATTGTTGGTATGCAGTAAAGCCCTGTGTGTAGCGTACCAACAAAAGTAATGCAAGCCGCACCCAAGCTGTTGGTACGCTTTGCTCATATCCATTGCTGGATACCAACAGCGGCAAGAGCGTATCGAAGTAACCGCCACGAAAATCCTCCATTACAAAAATCAGAGCTTGTCCCGACACCGATTCGGGAGTTGGACAATTGCGACAAAAAATTAACAACTTGTTTCAATAAAGTTTACAGTTAGATATTTAGTTTAGCCAATCAACTTTTAAAGCTGATACAAATTATTTACGCTGTGCAACACGTTTGAATAGAATTACCATTCTATTATTAAACCTTAACCCTATCCTCTATAATGAATTATTCATTGCAAATAATTGCTGCCTTATTTGTCTTTATCGGTTCGCTGTCAGCTCAACCAAAAAGTATAAAGGAACTTGACCGTTCAACCAGGGAAGCGTATAAACATCATTCGATAAACGGATTAAAATTTAAAGATGGGGATACTACAATTCGTGTTTGGGTTGAAAAGAAAGACAACCAAATTATTGCAGTGAGAAAGCAAATAAAATACACTCGTTTTAATATCAATTTAAGCGATTCTGTTACAATGTGTCAGTTCAATTATATAAACGATAGTTTACTAAGGGTTTTTCTTGTTAAAAAAAGTTACTGGTTTTATGCATACATTTTGAACGATAAAATTATTGCGGTTTACAAGTCTGATCACATTAATGTGACTGTGGAAGAAATAAAAGAGAAATCGGAGCAATTTAGGACTATGGCTGCTGAAATTGTTAACCGAAAACAAAAAGATTAATGAAAATATTCAAAAGCAAATACCAAAAGTGGACAACAATCTTCGGGCTGCTTTTCCTGCTGTTATATGTATTTCAAGATTTCCTTTGGGAGAAAATATGGCTTTGGGGGTTCATCTTACTGGCATTAACGGGTTTAATTTTCATTCTAAATTTCATATCAGGGCTTATTAAAAAAGACAAAACCGTTGTGCCAATTTTTATGGTGGTTGCAATTGGTATAGCTGCAACAGAGCTTTTAAAATCAGAAATATTCAAAAGCGAAAAAATTCTGGAAGCAAGTTTACACGACGATCTTTCTGTCATAAACCTTACTTTACGAAAGAACAATACTTTTGAAGTAATTCCTGCAACAATATTTAGCAGTGAAGTGTATAGCGGCAAATTCAAAATCATAAATGATAAAATAGTTTTTCTCGACAAACACTATCCCAATGATTTTATACCTGATACGCTTACAATTATAAAAGATAGTCTGATCTTTACAACTCGATTCAATGATAAACCTGCTATGCAACCTTCACCCTATTTTTTTACGATAACAAAGAATAAGCTTTCAACCAAATACTAAGCACTATTTGATATCGGCGGTTCACTCTTTGCAACATTCAGATTGCTGCCTGCGCAGCAATGACGGTAAGATGTTAAGTTTTATAGGAACAGTTTAAAATTGATGTCCGTAATCATAATTGATTTAGCTATTTCCCAGGTTCAATCAATCTCCAATTCCCTTCAGACACTACTTCAATTACATCATCATTCACTTTAATGGCTGTTTGATCATCTATTAAATAAGAAGGCATGGATAAAGTGGTGGCCAGTTGCTCAAGCTTAGCCATTGTGTTATTGGCAAATCCTTTATAGTCCAGGTGCGGGTGTATGGCAAAATTAAACAACCCCAGCGATTTTGCGCTTTCTGGCGGTAGTGTATGATGACCGTAAGTAGTTCCGTAAGATGTCATTATCATGCTGCCGGCACTTAAGCCTATATAAACTGTTTTGCGCAATAGTGAAGGCAAGTGATCTGCCAGCCCCGATTGCTGCATCCAGTAAGTAAGGTACTGGCAATCGCCGCCACCTACCAGCAGTGCGTCTGTTTTCTCCAGTACAGGCAACCATATTTCCTGCTTGATGCTTGGCAATGCAGTCAGTTCTAATAATGCTAAAGATTTCCAACCCAATTGGCAAAAAGGATCACCCAGCGATCCATCCAACACTCTTCTTCCAATATCTCCGCCATTGGGCAGTGCATATATAGCAGTGGGAATAAAAACAGCATTTGCCTCGCTAACGGGTTTGCCCAGTAATTCAACCAAAGCCTTTTGGATGCTATTGTTACTGATGCCTGCGGATGTAAGAAGGAGTTTCATAATTATTTGTTACTGCTATTAATATTGTTTTAACCAGTAGAACCAAATTTAACAGAAAGGATGAAAACAGGATCACTCTTTTTAAAGAATAGTTATATACTTTCACTGCTTCAGTATAAAAGATTAAACCTTATAACTAAATAACCAGATGAAGCACCTTGTTTCATTCCTACTAATAATCTTTGGTTTTGCTAACTGTACAACCAATCCAGAAAAGAAACAAACAATCATTAAAGCAGATTCCGTAAAATTACCTGCTCACCAACAGTATGCATTAATGAGGCTTAAGCAGGCTGAAACACAAAACCAGGGTTTTGCTGCGTCGGATAGTTTTTATTTATGGTCTTGGAATGATTTTGGAAAAAGATTTGACAAGAACCGAATAACAAGAACACTGGAAGATGGATTTTACTATTACTCATTCTGGACCTTGAGCAATGGTGAATATACTATGTATGACGAAGGAACCATCCCGCAATGGCAGGTATTTGGAGATACATTGTACGATGTAAATGGCGATAACCTAAAAGACCTGGTAGTAACAGTTAATTATCAAAATGGCCAATGTGAACCAGATTTCAACTTCTTATTTGCACTGGATTCAACCACTATGCGCTTTAAGCAAATAGAAGCGGTAAGTGAAATTAGCAACTCAAAGTTCAACCCTAAAAAACATACTATAACCAGCCATGTAGTTTGCATGTGCATGGAAGACCTTGTTGTATATAAATGGAACAATGATTTCACTTTATCTATCATTAAACAAAGTTCAAAAAATGTTTGCCATTGAAATGTTGTTTTAGAAAATAAGCAGAAAGCTTGTCCTGCGTCTGCAAAACAAACCTCCTTCTTACAAAAATAGTTTCAGAGAGCACCATCATTCTTCCAATGAAACCAAACTATAGCAATATTTTTTTCACCACATAGTATCATAGAAAGATAGGTTAGCATAGCTTATTCTATGCTAACCTATTGTACCTATCCTTCTATGTGGTAAAAAACGCTACACTTCAGGTGCATCCTGTTTAGTGATGCATTAGCAAAAGAAGCAGAAAGCTTGTCCCGCATCTGCAAAACAAACCTCCTGCTTACAAAAATGGTTTCAGAGAGCACCCTAATACTGCAGCACGGTATTATTATCAATCTCACCGGTGTCTGTCCACAGCGTAGTTACAATGCCCGCCAACTGTGGCGAGAAGCCAGCTAATTGCTGTATCAACTGTTGCTGATCTGCAGGTATGCTTTCATCGCCTGCAAAATGCGCCATGATGCCGTTTCTAAACATGGGTGCAGCAAAAGCCGCCAAATCCTGCGGCGCACCAAATGCATTGGTAAGAAAATAATTGAAATAGCCATCCAGGTGTTGCGAAAGAAATGCATTGCTGTATTCAGGAAAACTAACACCATGTGGCAATGCTGCGGCAATAGACTGAACGGTATTGGTCTTTATATCCAGCCTGTCGCCCTTTAGTGTAATCATCCTGTAAGGTATTGGCGCAGTAACCAATGATCCGGTTTCTATATCAAACAATTTATTGCCTTTATAAGTGTAAGAAGAAATATCATTGGCATGATAGTGCCCCGTAAAGATTACTTTAAGACCAGCTTGTATCAGGGTGTCTGCTACTGTCTGCCAATCGTCAACAACATAACCAGGGTCTAACTGCGATTGACCGGTATAATGTTCTATCAGGTTGTGGTGCATCATTGCAAACACCTGCACATGCTGCATTTTTGCCAGCGCCAATTGGTTTAATATCCAGGTAAGTGTTGCAGGTTTAATTCTTCCTTCGGCAACATCTCCGCTGGGGCCATACTCTTCATACTTGCTGGCATCTATGGCAATCAGTCGCAGACCCGGCTGCACCTGCGCCACATAACTTAAAGAGTTTGCATCTCTTGAAATAGCATTGTTATAACCAAAATTACCATAGATGTTCGCAAATTCGGAGGGGGTTGTCATGGTTACAGGATAATCATTGTCGCCAATATATTTCTTTGCCTTGGCATTGTTTATATCATGATTGCCTGGTACTACGTAAACTTTTACGCCCAGCCTTTCAAGCTCATTGAAGAAACCAGCCATTGCCTGGTGACCGATTTTTTCTCCGTCTTTAGTAATATCACCCGGCACCAGTAAAATATCAGGTCTTTCTTTTTTTAATTCTGACAATACCTGTTTAAAAATGGCAGCGCTGTATTCAACCAGTTTGGGGTCCTGGTTGAGGTAATTTTGAAATGCAAGACCGGCAGCGCCACCTGTGCCCAGCAAAGACGGGTCCATATAATGAATGTCTGAAACCACCGCAATCTTAAGCGGTTTACCCGGCAATGAAGGCGGGAATCCATCGCCGGGAAGATTTTTTTTGCAGGATAAAGCAAGCTGGCTTAATACGATAATAGAGAATAGTGCTCTTTTCATAATACAAGTTTTGAAGTGATGTAATATGCTAAAGCTACTATTGCGCAAAGGCAGGCGCTAATTGAAGCATAGTGCCCACAAAACAATATTGGGATAGTTTACCAAAAGCCATATTGCCGGTATGCCTACGGCAGCAGGAAGCCGCAGGAATTGCCAATGGCAGACAGGTTTTGGCAAACTTTACTAAACTTGCCATGCTATTTGGCATAAAATGCAAAAGAAAGCAGGCATTAATTTGTTGGGATAAGAACGTTGTATTGCAAGAGGGCAGGTTTTATGGAAACCAATTGATTTTGCATCTTCAACTGATTTCGTTTAAGCAGCGTATTTTTGTTCAACCAAAAAAATCATTTCTTCTTAAGTAATGGCAACAAGCATAGAAACATATCTTACCGTAATAAAGCGCAGGCTTTTGTTGCTGATGGTGGGGTTGTTGTGCATTGTTGCGTTGCCATTTTTTACAACCAATGCAAATAGCTACCAGGCAAAAGCACAAACTGAACTTGTTTGCCTGTTTAGCAGAAAACCAGTTGCCAGCAATACATTTTACAAATCTTACAATGCGCAGGCAGTACAGCAGCCAACTGTACATGCAAGCTGGTATTATAAAGCCACGCTCTCTTATCATAATGCGCTTACTATTTCCCGCATCAATTGCCTGCGTAAAAAGTTTTTGCCAAAGACAAATGCCTTTTTGCAAACTCCATTAAAGCTACCGGCTGCAAACGCTGAAGAAGCAATTTCATAATTATAACAAGATGCATTATTAAACTGCTGCCGGCATAATAGCAGGCAGTATCTTTTAATTTTTACCGGCTTATTGCAGCGGTAAAACAATACTTGTATACAATGAAATTTGGCAAGAAGCTGATCAGGTTTACCTGGTTGGTGTTATTCGCTTTCATGTTGGCGATATGCATGGTGTTGGGCGTAGTGCCTGTAATACCCAGGAGAAAAGAACAATTTAGCATTGAAATAAAAATAGAACAAAAGGAAAAAGAAAAAGATGATGAAAAAACAATCCGGTTGGGAAACAAGGATCAGGTAAAAAGCTAAACAATCATACTGTAAGGTGAATTAAAGCTTGGTATCAATTTACACTTTTCAACAAACCAAGATTGAGCTTTTTAACAAAGCTGCGGCAGCAAGTAATGCAGAACTTTGCCTAAACAAAAATTACAACTATGGCAAAAGTTTGGTTTATTACAGGCAGCTCGAAAGGACTTGGCAAAAGCCTGGCAACAGCAGTGTTAGCAAGCGGCGATAAAGTAGCAGCAACAGCAAGAAATACAAAAGATTTGGAAGACCTGGCAAAACAATACCCGGCAAATTTGTTAGCACTATCTTTAGATGTAACCGATAAGCAACAAATTAATGAGACCGTTGCAACTACTATCAAACATTTTGGGCGTATCGATGTATTGGTTAACAATGCCGGCTTTGGCATTACGGGTGCAGCAGAGGCTTTTACAGATGAGCAGGTGCTTAGTCAGCTACAGGTGAATTTATATGCGCCAATAGAAATAACCCGTGCAGTATTGCCGCATATGCGCAAACAGGGTGGCGGCAGAATTTTGCAAATCAGTTCTATTGGCGGAAGGGTAGGCAATGCAGGCTTAACTATCTACCAGGCTGCAAAATTTGGCTTGCAGGGTTTTACGGAAGCATTAAATAAAGAAGTGGCGCAACTGAATATTAAAATAACATCTGTAGAGCCAGGTGGTTTTCGTACAGAATGGGCAGGCTCGTCTATGTCTTTTGCAAAAGATGTTGAAGGATATGAAAGCACTGTTGGCGCAGTAAAAACATTTCTTACTTCCGGTAAATTTATACCGATGGGAGATCCGGCAAAAGCAGCCAAAGTAATGGTGGAGCTTGCTGTGCATCCTGAGCCTCCGGTGCATTTGGTATTGGGAACAGAAGCTGCAGGTATATTAAAGGTGGCAGATGAAATACGAAAAGCTGAGTTTGAAAAGTGGTTGCCGGTAACTGTGTCTACAGATCACGATGAAGCGATAAACTTTTTAGAAAGCGAGGAAGGGCAAAAATATTTAAACATCAAAGGAATTCAATTGAAAGCATAAATGGTTTTGCGAAATTGCAATTAAATGAAAGCGCCGAATGGAGAACGATACTAATAAAAAAGCAGGCATTGTTTATTCCTGTTATTATCAAATGTCGAGAGAAGGAGAGCATTTTGTGCCGGAGCATTCGCTTACCTGCCAGATTGCGGGTTCTTTAGTGTTAAACGACGGCACAAAAGAATATTCCCCCAAAGCGGGTTCCATCAGGCTTATCAGGAGAAATCATTTGATAAAGTTTATCAAACAACCACCGCCAAATGGAGAGTTTAAGTCTATCACCATTTATTTGCAACAGCAGATTTTAAAGGATTATAGTCTTGAATACGGCATTGCTTCAGTAAAAAAACAAGGCGGCGACCCGGTGATAGTATTGAAAAATTCCCCGGCAATGGAAACATATATCAGCTCGCTGTTGGCTTATCAAAAAGCCAACAGCCTGAGCAATGATCAATTTGTGGCAATGAAACAAAAAGAAGCTGTCTTTTTGCTATTGCAGTCAAACCCGTCATTAAAAAATATATTGTTCGATTTTAGCGAACCGCATAAAATAGACCTGGAAGCATTTATGAACAAGAACTTTCATTTTAATGTGCACCTGGACAGGTTTGCTTATTTAACCGGCAGAAGCCTGGCAACATTTAAAAGAGATTTTGAAAAACAGTTTAACAGTACACCCGGGCATTGGCTGCAACAAAAAAGATTGCAGGAAGCGTATTACCTGATTGCGAAAAAAGGTAAAACGGCTTCAGATGTCTACCTTGATTTGGGGTTTGAAGATCTATCTCATTTCTCTTATGCATTTAAAAAGAAGTTTGGGGAGGCTCCGTCTAAAGTATTGCGCAGGTAGCAGTAAAGCAAATTCAAATTATCTTTTGGTATATTAGCATAAAGACTACAAAAGTATGTTGCACACAACGGGTAAAGCAAAGTCTCTTGATGATATAACGTTGAACGATGCAATCACGCATCCAATTTGGGTATGGGCTTTAGACGAAGAGAAAGAAGATGGGCAGGATGAGACCTGGCAAAAACCTGTCATTAGCACAGACAATTTAACCAGTGATATTTTTGATCCCATCATCACCTTAAAAATAAAAGATAGCGAGCTATATGCTACGGCATCTTTTGATTATGAAAAGCAAAGCCTGGATACAATAACCGTTTGGAAGGATGGAGAGTGGATAGATTTAAGCATGATGAAAATTAAGCCTCCGGTTGTTTTCATATCAATAGCTAAAATTAATGATGTCTCTAATGCAGCATTTATTTGCAACGATCTTTCTGCAGGTATTGCAAAGCGAAATGGATAAGTGTAAAATAATAAAACTGAATTATTGAAACCTACAGAAAAGCAAGCTTCACTAGAACATTACAAAAAGTTGACGCTTGCCACGCTGGAATATTTAATGGACCATCATACAGGTCAGTTTGTGTGTGATGGTTGGGACCCTATGAAACATTATTATGAAGACCAGCAATTAAAGACAAACAAATATTTCACACAAAGAAGATTGGACAGGCTTCAGCAACAATCAGACAGGTTGTTGAAGATGGGAATGAGGTCAAATACAGACATTACAACGTTTATACAGCAAAAGACAGGAATTGAAATTGATGCCTTTGAAGATATAGAAGAGCAAATAAAAAATATTAGCCAGAACGGAAGGATAGAAAACCAGCAAGCGTATCATGCACTAAGCCATAACCTTTATTTGTTGAAACAAGCGAATAAACCAATAGCAGACGAAGCGAAAGTAAGTTCTATGATAAAGGATTACAACAACCGGCGATCAAAAAAAGAGCATGTAGAAAAAGTAATAACAGATTTGCCAGATGGAAGGCAGATGGTTTCAATAAGTTTTAGCACCGGGCCCAAACCAAAGCACCTGGAAAGGAAGGAATCAACATCTCCTGATGGCAAAAGAAAAGTGATGGTTACAGAATGGAGCGATGGAAAGAATCCCAATACTTCGGTGACTGTTTTTTTTGAAAAGGCAAGCGGCTGTATTTATGGTACAGCAGGAATTCAACCGGATATAAAAGCTTATTGGAAAGATAATAACAACATAGTTGTTGAAACTAAAAAAGCATACACTTCTTTTGTGAAGCATAAAGAAATCAGGAGCTACCAGGATATTGTGAACGTAGAATACATCGAGCACGATTAAACCCTTGTATTGATAACTGTAACACACATGAACATAGCGTGTGCGAAACCGGACAATTAATCAAATCAAACAAATTGCAATTGCCTGATTATTAGCGAGTAAAAAGATAGGCATCTTTCTGGCTGCAGGTTTTGTATTATAAATCTCAGCGCATGTTCAAAAACTATTTCACTCTTGCTCTTCGCCAGTTACGCAAAAATCGTGGCTACTCCTTTATCAATATTTTCGGTCTTGCCACCGGTATGGCAATCGCCCTCACTATAGGCATCTGGGCATTTGACGAGCTTTCTATTGATCAAGATATCCCAAGAGGTGATCGTGTTGTACAGATTATGCAGAACCAATGGCTAAAGGGGCAGACCAGTGAGAAAACGCCACCCATGTATGTAGGCACTACTGTGTCTCCGGCGCTGAATCCCTGGCTGCAAAAAGGAAATTACCAGGATGTATTTGCATTAACCGCAATGACACTCTGGCCCGGACAGCATTTGCTGGTGTACGGAGATAAAAGCATTGTGCAGAAAGGCACTTCGGCCGAATATACTTTTCCGCTCATTTTTGGTTATCATTTTCTAAGCGGCTCTGCAGAATCTATGCGAGATCCCAATACTGCGCTTATTTCAAGATCCACCGCTATTGCACTTTACGGCACAGAGAACGCAGTAGGTAAAACCTTTCAATATGAAAATCGCCGTCCCTTTGTTGTGGGCGGTGTGTATGCCAACCAGGCTGAAAACAGCAGCTTGCACGATTATGAATTTTTCATCTCAATGGCTAACGAGGAAAGCAGTTGGCTCAGGAGTATCACAGATTTTAATGATCATGATTGCCGCATGTATGCATTGCTGGCCGATAATGTTACTGCAGCGCAAGCAACGGCCCGCATCAAAAACATATGCAGTCCTTATGTAAATTTTGCCTACGAGAATTACAAAGTGCTTCCGTTTAAAAGCCTTTACCTGCATTACGATGATGGCAATGCAACAGGAGAGGGCCGTATTGCTTATGTAAGAATGCTCAGTATCATTGGGGCGTTTATTCTTTTGCTAGCTTGTATCAACTTTATGAACCTGGCCACTGCCCGCAGCGAAAAACGTGCAAAGGAAGTTGGCATCCGCAAAACAATTGGCTCGCTGCGCATTCATCTCATTGCCCAATTCATTGGTGAATCGGTGATGCTTGCATTCCTTTCTTTTTTCTTCGCCATTGCCCTGGCGGCTATAGCGCTGCCCTGGTTCAATGAGCTTGCTGGCAAGAACATGAGCTTTCCCTGGGCAAATCCTGTATTCTGGGGTCTTGCGCTTATATGCACACTGCTTACAGGTATACTAGCTGGCAGCTATCCAGCTTTCTATCTTTCCGGCTTCCGGCCAGTGAAAGTGCTGAAAGGTGTGTTTAAAGCAAGCAGAAGCGCCAGCAATCCGCGCAAAGTGCTGGTAGTGGCGCAATTTTCTATATCACTAGCCCTGGTTATTGGCACCGTTGTGGTATTCCGTCAAATCCGGTTTGCCAAAGATCAACCGCTTGGATATGAGCAAGCTGGCTTAATCACTGTTCCTTCTAATACACGTGAGCTGGACAATAATTATGAGCCACTGCGCAAAGCCCTGCTCAGCACAGGTGTTGTAGCCAATATTGCAAATTCATCCACAACCCTTAACGAATTTTCCCGCAACAATCAACTAGAATGGGAAGGAATGACTGAGGAAGCAAAAAACAAAACATTCCGTGATTTGAATGTAAATGCAGATTTTGGCCCTACCATTGGCTGGACTGTTGTAAAAGGCCGCGACTTCTCCCGCGAACATCTTACTGACAGCACAGCCGCCATCGTTAACGAAACGGCGGCCAGCCTGCTGGGCTTTAAAGATCCTATAGGCAAAACAGTAAAACATTGGGGAAGGCCTTATACTATTATTGGTGTAACAAAAGACATTATCAGCAATAGTCCTTACTTCCCGGTTCAACCTGCCATTTTCCTGGGCGATGGTGGCCATAGCGTTTTCACCATACGCATCAAACCTGGTGTGCCCGTACGCACGGCACTGGCCGGTATGGAACCTGTGTTCAAACGGTTTAATCCAGCCAGTCCATTTATCTATTCTTTTATTGATGAAGAATATCAAAAGAAATTCAATACAGAGTCGCGTATTGGCAATCTTGCCAGCGTCTTCTCATGCCTGGCTATTCTTATTTCCTGCCTGGGACTTTTCGGGCTTGCTTCCTTTGTGGCAGAACAACGTACCAAAGAGATCGGTGTTCGCAAAGTGCTGGGCGCCGGCGTTGTTGGCTTGTGGGCATTGCTGTCTGCAGACTTTATAAAACTGGTTGCGCTGTCTATGCTGATAGCAATGCCGCTTTCTTATTACTGCATGCATCAGTGGCTTCAAAACTATGCGCTTCACACTTCCTTATCTGTCTGGATATTTGTGCTTGCCGGAACGGGCTTGCTGTTTGTAACGCTGGTAACAGTCAGCTACCAGGCTTTTCGGGCAGCATTGATGAACCCGGTGAAAAGTCTTCGCACGGAATAATGTAATATTTTAGGTTTGTAAGAGATGAAGCCTTTGTTGGTTCAGTAAATAACTATTTTAGGTAACCGAGAATGAATGACAGGCGCATATTCTGTGTCTGTCATTTTTATATGCAGCATGCTTACCAACTCAATGTAACCTTAAACAGGTAAGTTTTGCCTTCATCATTATCTGCTACCAATTGCAGTTTTACACTATGATCTTTTTCGGATTGAATAGCAACAGATTCCATCTTATATCCTTTAAACCTTTCATCTGCTGCAGGTAGATCTATAAGCTGGTTGATTTTGATTTTGCCTTTTTCTCTACCGATTTTCCTGTAAAGATTTTCAATAACAGCCAGGTAGCTTTTGCCAGGTGCGGCATCGGCAGGATCGGTTTCTGTAGAAATGGTTATAAACAGATCTTCATGATTGTCTGAATAGGTGAGGCCTGAAACGCCCAGTTTGCCTGGCTTTAGGCCAACGTTTTCAAAATCAATTATAATAGTTTGCAGGCTGGCTTTTTCCTGGTTTTTCCAGAAATCTCTTGTGGTAATAATCAGGTGGTTTTGCGGATTGGTCAAATCACCACGATGCACCAGTACGAGGTAATCATATACTTCTGCAATGCCTTCAATATTCAGGTTAGCAATACCGGCAGCTTTGATGCGGTTATAAAACACCGTGAGATCAACCGGCTTTATTGCATTGTTTTTCAGGTTCAACAGTACGCCTTTCGATCTTTTTTCAGAAGCACCAGAACCTACAATTAAAAGGTGGGGCTTTTTATCAACAGACAAAACTGTCATTGTTTCAAGTTCGGGAGAAATGGAAGCAGCATTTTTCTTGTCAGCAGGTTCCGACAAAGTAATAATTTCAGGCTTATTCCATTTTTTGCCCATTACAAGCAAGTGACTTGACTCGTCACCAACAATGTATATTTTGTCGTCATTAAATTCAATACCTGAGCCAGCAGGGTAATTTTCCAGTTCTATAAAGTCCAGCAGTTCTAGTTTCATACAAGCTTGTAAATTAGCACGAATGTAATAGAATTAACACAAAATCAATATTAACATTCGTGCCAAAATGCAGAAAGGAAAAAGTAAAAATTAAAAATAGTGCCTGGTGAAACATGAATTGAGAGCGACACATTCTCAATAACCAATCAGGCAATAAAAAAGGACGAAGATTATTCGCCCTTTTTCATAATTATTAATTTATCAGAGATAGATAATTCTTTTTTTCTTCATTTCAGCTTCCAGTTTCTTCTGTTGCAATATGATTGCTTTCTGGCTTTCCTCCGCTTTCAGGCTGGCGTCTTTCAGTAGTTGATCCTGTTCTGCAAGTTGACGGCTTAGTGCTTCACGATTTGCTTCAGACAATTGATACAATTTTAATTCCTGGTTTTGCCTGTATGCATCCTGCACAAGCTGCAACTGTTGCAAATTTGCCTGTCCTTTTACCTCTGCATTTATCTGCTGCCAGTTAAGGCTTTTCAGTTGGCGCTCAATTTCAGTTTTTAGTTTTGCCAAATTTTTATTGCCAGCTTTCAATTGCTTTTCAATGCTTGCCCAGTTAAGCTGATTAAGCGCTTTCTGTGTTTTCAGCATAGCGTCATTGGCCATTTTCTCATTGTACGTTTCGCCTTTTTGTTTGGGCATAGCGGTATCCTGCATCAATTGAAAAGAGAAGCTGCTACCAGGAACATATGGCTCGGGAACTGCATCACTTTCTTCTGTTTCCTCTGCGGCCGGCACTTTAGGCGCTGCTTTTTGTGGCAATGCAAAATCAATGGTTGTTTTATTGGCTACATTTTGCAGCGTCGCTTCCCTGTCCTCATCTTCTGGCAATGCTGTGGTAAACAACAGTGCCTGATTTTCAGCTTTTATTTTTTCTGTCAATACTTTGCTTACAGATGCAGTAGCCGACATTTTTAATTCAGTTAGCACTTTGCTTACCTGTGCATTTTCTTTAGCTGCCGGTGATTGTTTAATTGCCAGGTTGCTGGCAGGTGTATTTGCCTCATCGTTTAAATGTGTGCCGGCAGGCGATTCAGCAAAAGCCAACGCAAGGTTTACTTCACCCAGGTTGTCTACAGCAATTCTTGCAGGGTTTACTGTTGCTATAAAAACAAGCAAAAGCAATGCAAGAAGACATGCGCCTAACCGGTAGAATCCGATTTTTTTATTTTCTAATCCCATGATGCGCTCAATGCGTTGCATAAGTTGTTGCTGATTTTTGCCGCTGGCTGCAATGCCATAGGTAACAGGCAGCATCCTGTTTTTCTCAAGCATAAGCAGGGCAGAGGCATAATTATGTGGATGGTATTGAAATTGTATCACCATATCATCGCAACTGTATTCTCTTTCTTTGCGAATGCTGCGTGTAAGTTGTTTTACAAACGGGTTGAAGAAGAAAAGGATATCAACACTGGCCACAAAAATATTTACCAAATAATCGTTGCGGCGGATATGAACAAGCTCGTGCAACAATACAGCTTCCAGTTGTGCTGTGGTTAAATTTGCAAGACAAGCCGCCGGCAAAAGTATTACTGGCTTAAAAAAGCCAATTACCTGTGGAGTATCTATATAAACAGATAACATTGCTCTTACTTCTTTCTTAATGCCCAGTTGAGCAGCTACGTCTTTTACATACATGCGCCACTGGCCGTTCATTTTTGAAACGCCATTGTTTTGAAGGC
Source organism: Chitinophagaceae bacterium (assembly GCA_047602295.1). GTDB lineage: Bacteria > Bacteroidota > Bacteroidia > Chitinophagales > Chitinophagaceae > JACMLD01. Next base: position 3,676,476 of record JASGHP010000001.1, read on the forward strand.
TGCCTGCACGGCGTACAAACAAACAAAATTTGATTAAAAGAAAGCATACACAGGCTATATACAATAAGGAAGCCCAGGGCACCATCGCATCTATTGCAGCATTGGCGCTGTTCCAAAGCGATGAATATTGCTGACTATTAAATACCCAGCCATCTGCACTAAAAGCAGTTTCGTTGGTATAATATTTCCATGACAACCCAATTATAAAGCTGAACGTGCCGCAAGCAAGCAGGAATAATGCAATGCTATGCCTTGCGGATGCACTCAGTTTTTTAATGCTGTCTGTAATGGTTCTGTAAAGCAGCCAGCAGATAGCAAATTGCCAGAGGCTGTTTAGAAGAGCCCAACCAAGGGCTTTCAGGAAGGGGGAAGCAGCAAAGAATAACATTACTGATTATTTTTTCAGGTTATCGAGCAGTTTTTGAATCTCCTCAATTTCTTGTTCACTGGCTTTATAGTTTCCAAGGGCCTGTATCACCAATTGGCCGGGCGAGCCCCCAAACAAACCATCAATCATCCTGCTCATCATGTGCTTTTGCGTTTTCTCTTTACTGATGGCGGCAGTATAATAATGCGCCCTGGTAGACTTATCTCTTTTCACAAGGCCTTTGTCGTTCATAATCTGCATCAGCTTTAATGTGGTGGTGTATCCCACATCTTTGGTTTTGGCCAGTTCTTCGTGCACATCCCTCACACTTGCCAAACCCTTATCCCAGATTACCCGCAGTATTTCCAGTTCCCCTTCTGTAGGCTTTAAGTTTTTTGAAGTTGACATAATTCAAGACTTTGGCACTAATATACGACTATTTTCGTAATGAAGTCATTTGTTTTTCCACGCTTGTGGATTGTATTGATAAAGTCGGGGAAGAAGAGAAAATGTTACAGGGAAAGTGGTAAGTGGTGAGAAAGTTGTAAGTGCTAAGTTTTAAGTGATAAGTTGGAGGAAGGTTGAAGGTTTAGGGTTTAAGGTTTGGGATGAGGGTGTAAAATTCTGTTTAGCTGATTACAATTGGGCAACCTTCAACCTTATGCCCTTTACCTTTCATCTTTCACCCTTGTACAAAAAAATAAGCCCGATGTAGAAACAACGGGCTTATCGGTATTATGTACCTAATTAATGCAATGCGAATATATTTCTTTTTATTGAATTTTAATAGAAAAGTTCAAATCTTTTTTTTCGCCAAGGTACTGACGGTATTTGTTGACAATTTCCTCTGACTGTTTTTTATCATTGATTGTCAGTTCGCCATTTTTCCAGTTTACGGAAAGATTACCATTGTTGTCCATTTTATCAGCTTGCAAAGCAGCTACCAGTTTCTCAATCTCATTTTTTGGATCATTGCCATTGATGGTAACGGTAGTTTCTTTAGCGTCATCCTTATTGCTGATGATGCTTACTTCCATCTTTCTTTCCATCTTGACTTCTGCTGTGCCTGCATTGGTATGATGCAATACCGCAAGGGTTGGAGCAATTACCAATGAAACAATTGACATAAGTTTAATCAAAATATTCATAGATGGGCCTGACGTATCTTTAAAAGGATCACCAACAGTATCACCTGTTACAGAAGCTTTGTGCGGATCAGAACCTTTATAATAAATCTGACCATTTATGTCTACGCCTTTCTCAAAAGATTTCTTGGCATTGTCCCATGCACCACCGGCGTTGTTTTGAAACATACCCAACAATACGCCGCTTACAGTAGCGCCTGCCAGGAAACCGCCCAACACTTCGGGGCCAAAAGCAAAACCTATAATTAAAGGAGAAATAATTGCAATAGCGCCTGGCAACATCATCTTTCTGATAGAAGCTTGTGTAGAGATAGCCACGCATTTATCATATTCTGGCTTTCCGGTTCCTTCCATAATGCCTGCAATGGTGCGGAACTGGCGACGCACTTCTTCCACCATTGACATAGCAGCTTCACCCACGGCACGTATAGCCAGTGATGAAAATATGAATGGAATCATAGCACCTACAAACAAACCTGCCAGTACAGGTGCTTTATAAATATCAATACCAGAAATACCGGATATGCCCACAAAAGCAGCAAACAAAGCAAGTGCTGTTAATGCCGCAGAAGCAATAGCAAAACCTTTACCTGTTGCTGCGGTAGTATTACCCACAGCATCCAGTATATCTGTTTTTTCACGAACATCTTTTGGCAGTTCGCTCATTTCAGCAATACCACCAGCATTATCTGCAATAGGGCCGAATGCATCAATAGCCAATTGCATAGCTGTTGTTGCCATCATACCTGCTGCTGCAATAGCAACACCATACAAACCTGCACACCAGAAAGAAAGGTAGATACCAGCAGCCAATACAAGTATAGGAAGGAATGTACTTTCCATACCCATAGCAAGACCACCAATAATGTTTGTAGCGTGACCTGTAGAAGACTGACGGATAATACTCATTACAGGGCGTTTACCCATTGCAGTGTAATATTCTGTAATCATGCTCATCAGCGTACCTACCGCAAGACCTACCATGATGGCGCCAAAAACGCCATTTTTAGAAAACTCATGACCACGAAGGGTCATTGTATCGGGCAGTAAATAGTTAACCAGGAAGTAAGAACCAATAGCTGTGAGCACGATAGAACCCCAGTTACCCATGTTAAGGGCTTTCTGTACTGCTGCAGTGCTGTTACCAGTAGATTCTGCTATGCGAACAAAGAAAGTTCCTATAATAGAAAAAATGATACCAAGAGCGGCAATCAGCATTGGCAATAAGATGGGAGACAGACCGCCGAAAGCATCACCTGATGCATTGGTTTCTCTACCCAATACCATGGTAGCAAGTACAGTGGCAACATAAGAACCAAACAAGTCGGCACCCATACCAGCCACATCACCAACGTTATCACCCACATTATCTGCAATAGTAGCAGGGTTGCGGGGATCATCTTCAGGGATGCCCGCTTCTACTTTACCTACTAGGTCGGCACCTACGTCTGCAGCTTTTGTATAAATACCGCCGCCTACACGTGCAAACAGAGCAATTGATTCTGCACCCAGTGAAAAGCCAGTAAGCACTTCAATGGTTTTTTCCATTTCTGCGCTATCAACCGGTGCATCTGGCGCAAAAATCATTTTTAGTATAATAAATAAGCTACCTAAGCCTAGTACGGCGAGACCCGCAACGCCCAAACCCATTACGCTACCGCCGGTAAAAGAAACGGCCAGCGCTTTAGATAAACTGGTACGGGCTGCATGTGCTGTGCGCACATTTGCTTTGGTGGCAATGCGCATACCGATAAAACCGGCCAGTGCACTAAATACGGCACCAATAACAAAAGCAATAGCAATGGTGGGGCTTGATTTTGGATTGGAATAACCCATAACACCCAGTAACAAACCCGCAATAACAACAAAATAGGTAAGGATTTTATATTCTGCTTTCAAAAAAGCCATAGCACCTTCTGCTATGTATTTTGCAATTTCCTGCATACGGTCGTTACCTGCATCTTGCTTGGAAACCCATGCACTTCTTACGGCTGTAAACAAGAGGCCAAGAACGCCCATTGCCGGAACTACATAAAACAATTTGTTCATAGTGTTTTTGTTGTCTTTTGATTGATTTTCAGGGATGCAAAAATAGGGTAAAGGCCATTAAAATAATAGATTGGCCGTTTTTTTTTGATGGCTCCAAAAGGCAGGACGGAGCTAGTGGTTAGAGGCCAGTGGCTGGTGGGTTTTGAGGAATTGGAGATCATTGGCGAAGCGGCAGCAATTATAGTAATATAAAAAAGCGTGGGGTGCGACACTCGCACCCCACCAGCTTCTAACTATTTACTATTCGCTTTATTATTGCTGCTTCGTGCTATCAACAGCTTTTTTCTTCTTAAATGGATTGATGTTTTGCAAAAGGCCTTTCGCAGATTCTTCTATATTCTTCTTGCCGTCTGTATTGCCAGCTTTGCTGGTGTCGTTGCCTTTCAGCAATTGCTTTTTCAATTCATCAGCGGCTGTTTGTACGGCCTGTTTCTTTAATGAAGCAATGGTATCTTTTACAGCGGAAGTAACTGCATTTTTAGTGCTGTCTATTTTCGCTTTAGCAAAATCGGTGGCTTGCTGTTTTAGATCCTGCGCAAGGGAAGAGCCGGCTTGTTTCAAATCTGTTTTTATAACCGGGCTGGTAATAGTGCCACCCATGTTTACTTTCAGGTTGATAACATCGCTGAGTTTTAACGGTACACCTTTATTATTAACTTGGCTGATAAGACCATTTACATAAGCATTGCCCTTATCGCCCATCAATGAACGTGGCAACTTCATATTAATAATGTAATCAAGCGACTGATCAAAACCATGCATGCCGCCAATCTCCATGTCAATGTCTTTTACTTTTACGGTAAATGGTTTTACCAACACCTTGCCATTGGCAAATTCTATATAATTTTTGATGTCTTTCAATGAAAACGATTCAAGTTCTTTTACATTCAGCAAACTTGCCATTTTTTCTACCGGAGCAAACTTTTTCAGGAAACCTTCTATCAATAACAGGTTGCCATTGCCGGTAAGAGAAGCCAAATCCGGCATCATATCTCCACCCAGTTTGCCCGTAAACGTTAGTTGCGAGCTTAGTTTACCTGAAAGGAATTTTCCGATAGGCATTAGTTTCTGTACAGTATTGAAAGCATTAAATGTTTTTTCTACATCAAAATTCTTTACATCGTACGTTAAACTGATATCTGGTTTCTTTTTATCTTTTTTAGTAGAGTAGGAGCCGCTTACATTCATGGTGCCATCCAGCAGGCTGCTCTTTACATTGTTGAGACTTACCGTTTCATCTTTAATAAGCAAAGAACCGGATAGATCCTGCATGTCTATTTTATCATAATGCACTTTGCCTACCCCTGCGTTAACTGTAAAATCAAGATTGGCAGGAACCGGGAATGGTGCAGTAGAAGCTGCATTAGTTGTAGCAGCTGTTGTATCTGCAGGAGTACCCATCCAATCATTAAGGTTCATCTGGTCGGCCTTAATATTCATAACGCCGGTTAGCGATTGATTCTGCAGTGCATATGGCAAAAGGTTATCAATAGTGGCGTTGGCGGTAAAGTTTGTTTTCTTATATTCTCCTGAGAGATCACTCAGCGTTACATTCTTTGGATTGAAACTAGCCAGCAATGTATTTAGTTTTACACCATCCAGATAATCTTTAGATGCGTAATAGAAATTATTAAGATTTACTGTGCCTGAAGCATTAAATTTCTCATATTGCTTTTTCTGCACGGCGCTCATATTGCCACTTGCACGCACATCAGCATTTAAAAGTCCTGACAGTTTGGTTCCTGCTTCCAGTTTTACTAACTGAGCAACTTTAGAAAGATCCAGTTTTCCTTTTGCTTCGCCATCAACAAACATATCGCTTACGGGTGTTTTTACCAGCAAACGAAAATCGAAAGGATCGTTGTCCATTTCTATATGTGCCTGCGGGATGTTTACAACGGTATGATCTGTTACACCATCGGGGTTATCTACTTTAACGGAGAAGTTGATGTTCTTTACAGGCTTTGGCAAGTCAGGATACTGAAAGAAACCGTCCTTAACAGCGAGGTTCAGATTGTATGCCGGTATTTGCTTGCTGCTATAAGTTCCTTTTACAAAACCGTTGAACAATGCTTTACCACTTGTTTTCACTGTGGCAAAGTCTTTCTGGTAGATAGCAGGCACCAGTGAGAGGATGTTTTTAAAATCGGTAGAAGGCGCATCGTATTTAATATCCATATTGTAAACGCTGTCGTTCACCAGTTGGAAAAAGCCTTCTGAAGTAAGTTTCAAATCATTCAGGGATATCTTATCTGTTTTAAAACTGTATTTGCTGGTTTTATTGTCTACCTGTATATCCGCATCTACTGCAGTTTTGGTTTTAGACAAATAAGGTATACCGCCATAACTAAAATTAACTGCATCCGCAGTAGTCTTTGTAGTAAGTGTAAATAAATCGGAAGTAAAATCGCCGCTACCGGAATGATTAAGCCCAACAATCTCACTGCTCATATTGCTGCTGGCATCATCGTACTTTATATAACCATTGTTGATGGAGTAAGACTGCAGGTTCATCTTAAATGGAGAAGACTGGGCAGTGGTTGTACTGGCCGCTGTATCAGGTTTGGTAATGTTCCAGTTGGCGGTGCTGTCTTTTAAAACAATAGCGTGTATACGGGGATTGTCTACAGTAATAGAATATATTTTGTATTCACCTCCACTGATGATGCTCATAATATTTACAGCTACGTCAATATTCTTAGCTGAAAAAAGAGTATCTGCAGCAAACTGGTGCAAGCCTACCACCTGCATATCATTTACACCCAATGCTACTTTGGGGAAATGGCGGAAAAAAGAAATGTCCACATCTTTAAAATCAACTTTGGCTTCCAGGTTATCGTTGATTTCTTTTTTAACCAGTGCGGTTATTTTGTCTTTAAAAATAAAAGGGGCGGCAAATGCCACACCTACCAAAACTAATACAACAATGAGGGTGATTTTTACAATTTTCTTAAGCATGTTTCTTTCTTTGGATCCGTTAGTAGTAATATGCCGGTAAAGCTATTCACTTAGAAAACACTTGTAGGCAACACTGTTTAATTTTTTTTATCTAGTTTTAAGCCCTTATTAATCAATTAAAAGCACGGGTGCAAATATGACGCCAGAAAGGGAGGAGCGGTTGCTCTCAGTTTTAAATAAACGGCAAAACAATATTACTGTTGTGTTGGAGAATGTGTTTGATCCGCACAATATTTCTGCGGTAATGCGTACCTGCGATGCAGTAGGCATACAGGATATTTATGTGTTGAATACAAAAATTGCCCGCCATAGAAAGTTCGGTCAGAAAAGCTCATCCAGTGCGGCAAAATGGCTTACCATACACCAATATACTGATGCAGAAGCGTGTTTTGCGGACTTAAGAAAGCATTACGATCGCATTTTAACCACACATCTCAGCAGTGATGCCATTTCCTTGCACGATATAGATTTTACAGGTTCTATTGCGTTGATATTTGGCAATGAACATGCAGGTGTAAGTGACGAAATAAGGGCTATGGCCGATGGTAATTTTATTATTCCGCAGGTAGGCATTATAAAATCGCTGAACATTTCTGTTGCCTGTGCTGTTACGGTGTATGAAGCCATGCGGCAAAAAACGATTGCTGGTCATTATGATAAAACCGGCCTCAGCAAAGAGCGTTATGGCGTGCTGCGTAAAGAATGGGGCTTTTTTGAAGATGAATAAATGAATAGGGATGAAGCAATTTTTTTTCCTTTTGCTTTTTGTAATGGCGCAGCAAATAGCCCAAAGCCAGCTATTGCAAAAAATGGATGCAGATGCATTAGCTGCCTACATTACGCATAGCCAGAAACCGCTCGTGGTAAGCTTTTGGGCCACCTGGTGCGCATCCTGCAATGAGGAGTTGCCTTATTTCATCAGCACCATCAAAGAGAAATATAAAGATTCAGTAGAGTTGCTATTGGTAAGCCTTGATATAAAATCTTATTACCCGCAAAAGATTACAGCATTTGCTGATAAAAAGAATTACAATGTACCGCTGGCCTGGATGAGTGAAAGCAATGCAGATATATTTTGTCCTAAAATAGATCCTAAATGGAGCGGTGCCATACCTTCTACACTGATGGTGAATAATAAAACCCGGTACAGGAAATTTTATGAGACCGGCTTGTCTCCTTTGCAATTTGAAAAAAGCCTCCGAGATTTAGTTGGACTATAGGTTCAAATACCCGCGACTTAAAATTTCTGTTTCCAACAATTTAACTAGTAACTGAAAAGAACTTATAACTTACGCTCTTAAAATTTACAAACTAACCCCAACCATTGTGTTAAACATTGCACCAGACAAGTGGAAACATTTTTTTGTAGGTATTGCCATGGGTGCTTTTTTTCAAGGCATCGCTTTCTGGTTGCTACCCGGTCATTTTTTATTGGGAGCTTCATTAGCATTAGGTGCTGCTGTTTGCATCAGTTATGGATGGGAGTTGCTATCCCTAATAACCGGCAAGGGCCATTATGAAATTATGGACGCAGTAGCTTCTGTTATTGGTTCACTGGCGGGCATGGGCATTGTAATAGGCATATTAGCTATATAAGTATGACATCAAAAAAAATATTAGTGCTTTGTACCGGCAATAGTTGTCGAAGCCAGATTGCTGAAGGTTATTTAAAATATTTTGCCGGGGATAAAGCCATTGTTTACAGTGCCGGCATTGAAACCCACGGTGTAAATCCAAAAGCAATTGCCACCATGAAAGAAGATGGCATTGATATTTCCCATCACACTTCTAACAATCTGGAGGAATACCGTACTATTGATTTTGACTTTGTAATTACAGTTTGCGATAATGCAAAAGAGCGTTGCCCTTATTTTCCTTCCAGTGCTAAAAAGTTTCATTATAATTTTCCCGATCCAGCAAAAGCCCAGGGCACAGATGAAGCAATAAAAGAACAATTCAGGCTGGTTCGTAATCAGATAAAAGAATACAGCAAACAATTTGTTGGCGATAATTTATAGCTGTCTTCATTTATCGCTTTCTCTCAAACAAGTGTATCATCAGAGTAATCACATTTATGCCATTTCTTAAAAGGCATTGTGATATTTTTTTTGCAGAAACTACTCCGATGCTATCCCAAGCAAAGAAAACTGCTTGCTCCATGCGCTGGATGCTTAATTTTAGCCTTCTCAAATCTGTGGTTCTTCATATTCAAATACAGTAAATCGCTAACGGCATGGATCGCAAGAAATTTATACAAACGACAGGCATTTCATTGGCAGCATTGTTTACAGGTAATGCTATTGCATGGGCTAATGGCAATGCAGGCAACAAATTAATACAGATGCCGGGCAAACTGTATGCACAAGTAAACGGAAAAACTATTCTGCTTAATACTGCCGGCCATAACAAATGGCAAAACGGTAATGTAATGGTTGAACTGATAAACAAAACGGATAGTGTTGCTGTGCAGATAGCAGCACACGGTGTTGCTTTGGAATCAATCAGTCTTGAATGGAGTATACCGTTAAGCACTTCTTCTTTATTATTAAATGATCAGTGGGAGCGTACTTACGGCGATGTGCTATGGCAAAAGAAACCGGTATCATTTTTTTCTCCCTGGTATTTCTTAGAACATAATGCTGGCAATACATCCTGTTTTGGAGTAAAAACAGGCGCTGCTGCATTTTGCAATTGGCTGGTAAATGCAGGCACCGTTCAGTTAGTACTGGACACCCGCAACGGTGGCAATGGTGTGCAACTGAATAACCGTGTATTGCAAGCAGCAGAAATAGTTGTATTGAAAAGCAGCAGCAATGAATCCGCATTCAATACTGCCAAAAGATTTATGAAGTTGATGTGCCCCGCCGCAAGAATGCCCAAACAACCCGTATATGGCATTAACGACTGGTATTTTAGTTATGGAAGAAATTCTGAAGCGCTTATCCTTGAACATACACGGTTGATTGCGCCAATGGCTGAGGGTTTAAGCAATCGTCCTTTCTCAGTGGTAGACGCGGGCTGGTTTAAAGGTCCGTCTTTTGCACCAGATGATTGTTGCTGGGGCAACGATATGAAAACACCCAATGAACGTTTCCCGGATATGTTACGCCTGGTAGACGGTATAAAGAAAGAAGGCATGCGGCCGGGCATCTGGACTAGGCCATTGTGCGGCAGTTTTGCAGCGGCCAATCTTACATTGCCTTTAATTAACGGACGTGAGGAAAAGAAACCGGTACTTGATCCATCTATTGCAGAAAATGAAGCAACTATCAAAGATTATTTCAAGCTTTATAAGCAATGGGGATTTGAAATGATAAAGTTTGATTTTACCTCTTTTGATCTGTTTGGTAAATGGGGTTTCCAGATGATAGCAGATAAGGCTATTACGCCTGCCGGCTGGAACTTTAACGACAGAACAAAGACCAATGCAGAGATTGTATTGAACATGTACAAAGCCATTCGCGAAGCAGCGGGGGATACCTACATTATTGGTTGCAATACATTCAGTCATTTGTCTGCCGGGTTGTTTGAACTGAACAGGATTGGCGATGACACCTCTGGCAAAGAATGGGCAAGAACACTAAAGATGGGCGTAAATACGCTTGCGTTCAGAGGAATACATCACAATGCATTTTATGCAGCAGATGCAGATTGTGTGGGGCTTACCAATGAAGTGCCGTGGGATAAAAACAAACAATGGATGGAACTGGTGGCAAAAAGCGGTGTGCCCTTATTTGTATCTGCTCAACCCGCTGCAGTACACGAAGAACAAAAAACCGCCATTAAAGAATGCTTTGCACTGGCATCAAAAACATTACCGTTGGGAGAGCCACTTGACTGGTTGCAAAATCATTTGCCAGCACAGTGGAAGTTTGGGAAAGGAATAAAAAAGTTTGAGTGGGAGTGAGGTGATTATAATTTTTTCACATCTTTTAACTTACAGCACTGTATTAAAGCTCTTTCAGTCTGTACATAATGTCTGTACGCAAAACATATTTTGTTCCTTTTTTAACAGCGCTACCTGCATGTTCAAGGCTATGCAAAAAGATAAGCGCCATACCTCTAATTGGTCTTATTGATTGACTGCCGAATGTAGTTTCTCCTCCTTCAAAATCATGGTTCAGGTAAATCATAAATGTATAATAACTGGCTTCCTGATTATTGCGGATATAACTCTGATCCCTGTGTCGTTTAAACTCTTCACCTGGTTCATAACGATAAAAACGAAATAGCTCGTTCAACCCAATAGCAGTTGAATTACCAATGCTTGCAGGTGCAAATCCCGATAAATCATTCCAGATTTCCGCAGCCAATTCATGATCTGTATACATCACTCTTTTGTTATTGCGAACAGATTTTACTACACGCTGCCCTCTGTCTGTATTAATAGCAGCATCGCGATAGCCTCTACTTTCTGTTTTTTCAATAAAATCATTGCATTGCTCTTTCGACCAGAAATCTTGGATCAAAAAAATTTCCTGTGTAATCTTAGATAATTGCATCTTATTCTTTTCGATAATGCGCAAATTTATTTCATTACTTCTTTAACTGCTTAACAAGCTTTTTATGTAACATTGCCACCACTTCTACCACATCAGCGGCTATTTTGGGTATCCTATATTCTACACCCGCACCAATAAGCTGAGATGCTTCTTCTATAGAAAGTTGATAATCTTGCTGGACCCAACCCAGCAAATTCTGAGTGGCTGCTTTTAATGCATTATCCAATTTTTTTGCCTGGCCAAATGCCATAATATAATTTGGATCTTCTACTCTTGTGTAAATTAATTTATCAGCTTCATTCTTTATCACCCGTACGGTAAAGCTGAAATTCATAGAAGTTTCGAGTGCATCTCCATTTAGTTCGCCATCTCCCTGTAGTGCATGCCCGTCTCCCAAATACAATAAAGAGCCATCATGGTAAACAGGCAGGTAAAGAGTGGATAATGCAGTAATGCCTGCAAAATCGAGATTACCTCCCCATACGCCAAAACCACCGGAAGACATACTTTTTCCAGGTGGAGCAACACCTACAGATCCTAAGAATGGATGCACCGGCACTTTCAGTGAAGATAAATGTTCATAATCTCCGGCAGGACTGGCAGTGTTGTTTACCAGGTCAAGATTCCACCGTGCCGATTTTGCTTTTCTCCACAATTGTTTTGCAGTTGGCTGCGGCAATATTTTTGGAATAAACGCATTTAATGTGGTAGCAAAGTTTCGGTTGAGCGAGATTGCGGTGATGGTGATAGCTAGTACATCGCCGGCTGCTGCGCCTTCTACATAAAAGGGACCTGTCAGTGGATTGCCGCGATTTCCTCTTCGCACAGAGTCCTTATCAAATCCCCTCGCATCCAGGCTTTCGGTAATTACAGTATCTCCCGGGCGTATGCGCAATGCTGGTGCCGCGTTTGCATCATACTCATTATAAAATTGGGTAGGAGAGAAACGAATGTTGCGGGGAAGTGTATCGTTTGAATTATTGGATTGACTGTTTGCAGAACAAAAGTTTAATAGTAATAGTAGTAAAAGAATGGGTTTCATTGATTGAACAATTTGATGTTGCTATTCTGTCATCCAAAATATTTTTTCTATCGGCTTCATACTTTTATCTGTTGAAGGTTTCATAACAATTTCAAAATGCACCTCTTTTTCCATTGCTTCATCAGGGTTTTCAGCATCAAAAAGTTGTCTCACCAGAAATGTATATAAGCCATTGGGAAGAGGTAGTTCTAAGTCGGCATTATGTTTAGCCGGAATTTTCTCATTAGCAAACTGTGCCGCCATTGTCAGGTCTTCATAATTTGTCAGGAAGATTTTGCCGTTTGTAACTTCCAGTGTTTTGTGAAACTCCCTGAATGAATGTTGGTCGGATGGATGTTCTGCAAAATTTACAGTCCATGTATTTTCCAGGTTTGTAGCCCAGAATACCAAATGGTTGTTGTTCATTTCGTTTACAAAATGCCCGAGCAATTGAGGGAGCTCCCAATCCTCGCTAACAAAAGTTTTGTAGGCATTGGCATCCACAATTCCCAAAAAACCTGAGTCGTCTGTAATGGTAAGTTTTGTTGGCAGGCGCATTGGTGGTGAAAGTTAGTTGTTGAGATATCTCCGTGACATAAAGTACAAAGCAACCTCTAGTGTTGCAACAATAAAAATAGTCAATCAAAAATACCCAGATAGTTTATTTTCCCTAATTAGCAATACGATTTTGAAGGTTTAATTATTTTTTAATTTACCTTTCCTTTTTAAGACAATTTTTGTAAAACGGCGGCTGTTTCTACAGCTGCTTCTTTATTTAGAGATATCTCGGCGAAGCTTAAGAAAACTCATTTCATCAACACTTGCACAGTGTCTTCACTTTGTTGCCGCATTACTACCTGTTTGCCTGCAGTAAGCTTTTGCAAAACCTGTTCTGTATAATGCCGTATGGTTAAGAGTGTAAGCCCTTTTTCTACTGCTACATCAAACATTGATGAAGCAGTACCAGCAAACTTTTCAATCTTATCAGTCCTGTCATCCAGGCAAACTACCAGGCTTACAGCACCTGTTTGTATAAGGTTGGGCTTGATTTTTACTTCCGCAAAAATCTCATAGAGGCGGCTCATGGGTTGCTCGCCAATAAAAGAAAAATCCTGCGTATGCAGGTGTACCAATACCTGGTTTTCCTTTACAACTATTATAGATGGCAGTTTGCCAATGTTCTTGTTATGAACAATAGTGCCAGGCAGGGAAGCATCCAGGAAGCATTTTACGTGCAGCGGAATATCTTTATTCTGCAATGGCTTAATGGTTTTGGGATGTATCACTTGCGCACCATAATAAGCCATCTCAATAATTTCATCGTAATTCAGTTCACTAATCAATTCCGCATCCGAAAACAATTTTGGATCTGCATTCATCACCCCTTCCACATCTTTCCAGATACTAAGATTTTTTACATCCAGCATATTGGCAAAAATAGCGGCGGTATAATCACTGCCTTCACGGCCAAGGGTTGTGCTTTCATTTTCATCTGTGGCGCCAATAAATCCCTGTGTAATTACAAAATTCGTTTTATCAAAAGCGGGCATTATCTTTTCCTGCACTCTTCTGTTTGTAAAAGCAATGTCTATGTTAGCATCCCTGAAATTATCATCCGTACGGATAATATCTCTTACATCCAGCCATTGATTTGACAATCCTTCTTCATTTAAAAAAGCACTTACAATAGCCGTCGACATCAGTTCTCCGCTGCACACTACCTGGTCGTAATAATAATCATACTCACGCACCGGTTTATCGTGCAGCAACCATTCCACCTCAGTAAAAAAATCACGCAGTTGTGCTTCGCAGGCCAGGTAATTTTGCACCAACAAATATTTGGCAGTAGTAAGGTGTTGATTTTTTACCTGTGCAAAAAGCTGAAGCGCCAGCTCTTGCTGGTTATTGAAGAATGCTTCTGCCACTTTCTCCAGCGCATTGGTGGTTTTGCCCATAGCAGAAATAACAATCAATGTTTTTTGGTCTGAAAAAGTTTTAAGAATAGCCGCTACATTTTTAATTCTTTCCACACTGTTTACGCTTGCCCCGCCAAATTTAAAAACCTGCATATAGTTGATGATGTTTGAAGCTGCAAAGAAAAGGGAGAAAAGTGAGAATGTGAAAATGTGGAAGTGTGGCGAATGTGAAAATGCGTTTGAAAAGCAAAAAGTAAAAATTTTAAAGGCTTCCTCCGTTAAACATCATTTTCTTTTGTCTTTAGCTTTTGAAAAAACTTTTTTGATGTCTCGAAGGAATGACTTGCAACTTGTAGCTAAAAGCTTATCGCTTACAGCTTCTTCCCCTCAGATAAACACAAAGAATTATTAATTGATAATGATTCCGCTACTAACATTTCCCACATTTCCATATTTATCACATTTGTCACATTGTCCACGGATGCACCCAAGGCGCTCTATATGGTCTTTGCAAAAGCTTTGTAGCTTCCGGATCGTTTACTATAATTTTCTTTGCAGGATCATATACCAGTGGCCGGCCCAGCTTCATAGACATATTGGCAATGATGCAACTGGCAGTGGAGATATGCCCCTGTTCTATATCTGCAACAGGTTTCCCGCCTTTGTCAATAGCTTCTAAAAAATTAAGCATGTGCCCGCGTGTGGCAGGTGCTGTATGTATTTCTATGTCTGGCTCGGTTGTATCCACGGGGTATTTTTCTTTTTCAAGCATTACATCTTTATGAATTTTTTCGCCATTGCCTGAAGGGAAGAAATCATATTGATATACGCTGGCGCAAAGCGTTCCTTTATCGCCATAAATTTTAAATGCCCAGGGATATTGCGGATCTTCAGGCGTGCCCCAGGTGCGATGTTCCCATACGCAGTTCAGTCCATCGTACTCAAATAATGCAGTTTGCGTATCTGAAATATTGCTCTTGCCTGGATTGGGCATATAGATTCCGCCAGTAGAGCTGATGCGTTTAGGCCAGCCAAGGTTTAGCATCCAGCGCACTGCATCAAACATGTGTATGCACATATCGCCCATAATACCATTGCCATATTCCATAAACGCACGCCACCAGCCGCGGTGTGGTAAATTATCGTAAGGGCGGAGTGGGGCAGGACCAGTCCACATTTCATAATCCAGGAAATCCGGTACGGCCTGCAATGGAGGATTACTATTGTTGCGCATGTGATAATAGCAACACATTTCCACATGGGCAATCTTTCCTAACAGTCCTGCATCAACGATATTTTTCTTAGCATCTATCAAATGCGGTGTGCTTCTTCTCTGTGTGCCTACCTGCACCACTTTTTTATATTGTCTTGCCGTTGCCAGCATGGCTTCACCTTCCAGCACATCTGTACTGATGGGTTTTTGCACATACACATTGCTGCCGGCCTTTATCGCAGCAATGGCCTGCAATGCATGCCAGTGATCCGGCGAACCTATTAATGTAATTTCAGGTTTCTGTTCGTTTAATAACTTCCGGTAATCGGCATATAACTGCGGCCTTTTCTGGTTGGGTAATCTTTGGTTTACCATATCGGCTGCATGATCCAGTTGGTGTTTATCAGGATCGCAAAGCGCTACTACTTCTATAGGTGCCACCTGTATTAGTCTGAACAGATCGCTTTTGCCGTACCAGCCTGTACCAATTAATGCAACACGGCGTGGTGCAACCGGTTTTAAAAAATCCATTCCATTGGCGCGGAGTGCTGCAAATGCAAGCGCAGCAGAGCTTCCTTTAATAAATTGTCGGCGATTGATTAATGATGATGGCATAACAGTTAGATAATTTGTAATTAATAATTAGTAATTGCCTGAGTGCAGCATATTGTTCTATTCGCTGATTGACTTCACCATAACGTCTCAATTAATAATTGACAATTGCCTAAATAAAGCATGTTGTTCCATGTGCGGACCAGCCTTATCAACCATCTCAATTATTAATTACTAATTTTTAATTGCTAATTATAAAGATAAGGTTAATCAATATCAATATCGTATTTGGATAATAAGCCAATTACATCCGGAAGGGCGAATCGAGCCTTTTTTATTTTATTCATTTCCGGATCAAAAACATAATTGCGGGCGGTTCGCAAATCTGCCTTCTCCAAAATGGTTTGTACAAAAGTGGCATTTTGCAAATCGCAGTTTTTAAATACCGATTGTGTAAGATCTGTTTCTGTAAAATCCGCTTCTTTTAATGAGCAATCAGTAAAATTGGTCTTCTTCATTTTCTTCTGAAAAAAAGAACTATAATCCAACGGGCAATTAATAAATGAAACAGAGAAGTTGAAATTATTGCAGCGGCTGAAATCAATACCCGTCATTTTACAACCTTCAAAACGGTTGTTCTTCATACCGGTGTTTTCCATATGTGCCAGTGAAATGTTGCAGCCTTTAAAATGACAATCCATAAAATCATCATTGCTAAGATCTGCTTTCAGAAAATTGCAATTAATAAATGTACAATCGGCAAATTCTCTTGCGCCAACTGGCTTTACAGTAAAATCTTCGTTTTCAAATGTTTTATCCTCATGCAATAAAGCGTCCATATCGTTTAATCTTTTTTCAATCAATAATAATGACCAGAGTGCAACATTTTAAGCCCCGTTATTAAACGCATTGACGCCGCAAAATAGCAAACAAGCGCAAGCATCACCGTTATACATCATTTTTCGATAAGTGGGCTGATTATGCCGATGAAAAATGCTGCGTTTGCTTGCATGCATAAATTATTAGTGCAAACTTGCAGCCGCAATCAACAAATGCACTTACGCCGTATTATTGATTGCAATATCCAATATCCTGTCTGCCAAATATATTTTCTTATTGGCAATATTGTATAATCCATGTTTGCGCCACATGTATTGGCTGGTTGCAACAATTAATAATAAACTTTTTTAAACCGCCCGAAATGAAATGTAACAATTTTAAACCCCTCTGGCGATAATCCGGCAGGCTTTGGTTGTACTGTTTAAGTCTGTTCGTTTTTCGTTATTTACTAAGTATAGGGCCCGTTTCTACGGGCTTTAGCTTTTTATATACCATACCGGGCACAAAAAAAGGATAAACAAAATAGTTTATCCCTTTGTAAATTTTATAAGGCGTTCTTACTTCAATTTAAAAATAACCCCCAGTTGAAAATTGGTAATATCGTAACCAGCTTCTGCATTAAAGCCAAAACGTGGTGATACAAAATAAGAAGCACCAACAAAAATTCCCGGTACAGGTATTACTTCATTATAACTATAATCATTGTTATGACGATAACCATAATGATGAAAGCCGATGCCTGCTGAAACACCGCCGTAAGTATCCAGTCCTCTTACTTTCCAGCCATAGTGCCATGCAGAGCGCATGCCTATTACTGCGGTGCTGCTTCTGTAATCATCATAGTAGCCGCCACGCGAAAACGATATACCAGTCTCTGCTCCTAATGTTATTGTACCGGGGCCTGCATGCCATAAACCCCATTCTACAACTGCCTTCATACCGAGAGGCGAGTTGTAATAATCGCCTTTGTATTCAGTGCCTAAACCTGCTCCTAATGTAAGGGTTGCGCTGCCCACTCTTACGGGCGTAACAGGACCAGCATTTCCTTTGTTTCTTTGTGCATTTAACTGTGTAAAACTGCTGCAGCAAATGATTGCCGCCAATGTGCTAACAAATAGTGTTTTCATGACCCCGTTATGACAAATACAATGCCACCAGCACCTGGCTTGCAATATGGTTCTTTCCGGAGTTGTAAATGTGGAATTTATGGTACAAAAAATAATGGGCAGGTATTATCAACCTAAAATTTTGGACACAAAATCTGAATGCAGACTTATCTTCATGAAAGCTGTAAGCCCAAGAATAATACCTGTAAGGCTAACGGCTGCCGCAAAATAAAGCAACCATTTTTTTTGCGTTAATGAAGTGATGCCAAACATAGCGATAGAGATAGTTAGCAGTGCATCTGTCATATCAAACTGATCATCGAAGAGGTTAATATCATCATACTCTTTCTGATACCCTTCAGCTTCTTTTTTTATTACTGCTTTTTCAGTTTCATATTTTTGAACTTCAGCTTCATACTTTTTTATTACTTCCGCATTGGCTGCATTGTTTTGTGCCTTTAATATTTCCAATGTATTTTCTGCAATGGCTTCTTTGGTGCTTTTAGCCTGGTAATAAGACCATGCATCAATGGAATGCGCCTGTGCCTGCGACATGGCCTGCACTATATTGCCATCTTTAACATTGCACAAAGCCATAAATGTGGCAGTAATGGCTACAAAAAGTGCCACTCTTGAATTGATTTTACTTTTGCCCGCATTTTCTACTGATTCACTGATGGTTTCATCCAAATCTGACATGGAAGTTATTTTAAAGGTTAGCCGTATAGGCGCTGATAGCGCAAAACTGCATAAATATATGCTGCACAGTTGTTAATGACAATCAGTAACCCTTTATTAATAATTGCTTTACAAAAACAATGCGGTTTACCAGACGGTCAAGCGTAAATATGCCATCGGCTTTTTACTAGGCATTGTCGAAAAAATCCGTTGATTCGTAGAAATAAGGGTAAATTCTTAGAAGTGGGGACTATTTTTCGCCCTAAACGCTAAAAACTTGAAATCAGTCTTACCCTTAGTTATTTTGTTTGGTTGTTTGCAACATGTTGCAGCTCAACCTTCTCCACCTGTATTTGCCAGCGCCGATGAAGGCGGTAAACTGGTGCAGCAAAAAGATAATATTATTACTGCCAACACCATTTTGGCTATTGAAAACCTGGGCAGCAGTATTAACTCCGCCTTACCGGAATTGCGGCCTACCATTTCTGCAGATGGCAACCTACTGTTTTTTATCTGCGAAAACAATCCACGCAATACCAAATACCGCTCGGTTCCTAATTCGCAGGACATCTGGTTTTCTGAACGCGATACGCTAACCGGCAAATGGAGCAAGGCGGTGCATCTTGGTTATCCTTTAAATACGGTGCAATACAACGCAGTTTATTGGATATCGCCGGATAATAACCGCATATTGATTCGCGGGGCATTTGAAAATGGTGTATTCAATGGCAAAGGAGTAAGCATGTGCACCTTGCAGGAAAATGGCAACTGGGGCGAGCCGAATGCATTGCAAATAAAAAATTATTACAAGTATGATCGTGGGCGGCAGTCAGGGGCCAGCATGTCGCACGATGGACAAACATTGCTATTGTATATGTCACCAGAACCTGGCAGTATGGACAATGATTTGTTTGCCTGCTTTCTTGAAAAAGACGGCACATGGACAGAGCCTAAAAGTCTGGGCAAACAAATCAATCGCTCTGCAACCAATGAAATGACACCTTACCTGGCACCAGATGCTGTGACGCTGTATTTCAGCAGCAACCGCGAAGGTGGTTTGGGAGATAATGATATCTGGATGAGCAAACGTTTAGATAACAGTTGGCAGAAATGGAGCCAACCGGTGAATCTTGGCGGGCCTATCAATACAGAAAACTGGGATGCATTTTTTACGCTGGATGCCGGTGGCGAGTATGCATATCTAACCACCAGTTTGAATACGTTGGGAGAAAGTGATATTGTAAGAGTAAAGCTGATGGAACGTGAAAGACCCAATCCCGTATTGCTTGTAAGCGGCAACGTGTACGATATAAAAACAAAAAAACCACTGAGTGCATCGCTGGTATACGAAACATTACCTGACGGAGCAGTAGCGGGAAATGGTGTGTCCGGAGCAATGGACGGGGCTTTCAAAATTGTTTTACCATACGATAAAAACTACAGCATCCGTGCTGCTGCCAATCACTACTTTGCTATTTCAGAAAATCTCAACCTTGATTCGCTGGTGAAAGTGGGTTATAAAGAAATTCACAAAGATCTTTACCTGGCGCCAATAGAAATTGGCCAGGTGGTAAGGCTGAACAATGTGTTTTTCGATTTTGATAAATACAACCTGCGTGAAGAATCTTTTGCAGAGTTGAACAGGGTAGTAGAGTTGATGAAAGCAAACCCCACATTGGAAATTGAAATGAGTGCACATACAGACAGTCGCGGATCGGATGATTACAATTTAAAACTGAGTGATAACCGTGCAAAGTCTGTTAGAGAATACATTGTATCAAAAGGTGTGGAAGGCAACAGAATAGTATCGCATGGATACGGAGAAACAAAACCAGTTGCAGATAATGAGAGTGATGACGGAAGACAATTGAACAGGAGGGTTGAATTCACTATTACCAAAGATTAAAAATTACTTCTTAGCATTTCTATTAACAAACATGCCCGGTAATAAAATACCGGGCATGCATATTTGTAAAAATAACAGCAAGAATTGTTAAAAATGGATTCTAACAGTTACCATTAGGCCAGTAATTATTTTTTCTGTAAATTACACTTCAGATAATCGTTACCCATACATAAAACTGTACGTTGATTTCCCCGTTTTTGGATCCAATCAACTATTAAAGAACTTTCAAAAAAGGTTGTACCTGGTAACAGGACAACCTTTTTTATTATGCAGCGTTATTGCGCAAACTTTATTCAATAACAGAAACTACCAGTTATAGGTTACAATAGTTTCAATATCTGGGTGTATGCTTTTCATAACCGGGCAATTATCGCCTACACGTTGCAAAAGCATCCTGTCTTTTTCTTCCAGTTTTAAAGATGATGGGAATTGCAATGTTACTTCCACCTTACCTACACGACGAGGTTCTGCATACATATACTTTTGCACTTGCAGGGTTGTTCCATTTAAATCAATGCCCATATCATTTGCTTTTATACCCATAGTGGTAATGATGCAAGTACCCAACGATACACAAAGTAAATCCGTAGGAGAAAAACGTTCACCTTTACCCCTGTTATCAGTTGGTGCATCAGTCTCTATTACTGTTCCGCTCTGGTTGTGCTTGGCGTTGCAACGCAACTGGCCCGTGTAAATAATTGTTGCTGTCATCAGATTAAAATGTTAAATAAGCTCCGTATGGAGTATTTTTGTCTAAATTTACGTTAATAGATTAAACGACAAAGTTGTGAAGAAAATCTTAATCGTAGTTGCTTTTTCATTGGTTGCATTTGCTATACAGGCCCAGAATAATACAAATACACAACAGTCATCGAGGCCATTAGATAAGAAAGCAGAAAAGAGACAACGCATTAATGCATTGTTGAAGCTGGAAGAAGAAGGCGATCCTGCTTTTAAAAAACAAAACATTTTTGGTATAAAGCTGGCCACAGACGGCTACGGTTTGTCTTTTGAGAAAGGCAAATACAAAACACCACGCAGAACCCTGCTTTACCAGTTTGAGTTAAACGAGAAAAAACATCCCAAAGAAGAAAAGCTTACTGGTCAGGATTTTTCTACCGGGCAATTAACCTCTTTAATTTGGGGAAAGGCTATCAATTTTTATCAATTTAAATTGGGCATTGGTCAGCAATATTTAATTGGTGGCAAAGCCAATAAAAGCGGGGTAGCTGTATCTGCTATTTATGCCGGAGGTGTTTCGGTTGGTATGGCTAAACCTTATTTGCTTAATGTAACCAAGCAAAATCAAACTTCGGCCAGGGTTCCCTGGGATTCTATTTATGCCAATCCTTCCGCGTATAACAGCATTCAAGGCGCATCAGGATTTACTTATGGGTGGAACCAACTGAAAATAAAGCCGGGCTTGCATGCAAAACTGGCCATGCGGTTCGATTATGGCCGTTTCAATGAAACTGTAACTGCTATTGAAACCGGCATCAACGCAGAATATTATTTTAACAAGATTCACCAGATGGTGGAATTACCCGATAAAAACTTCTTCTTCAACGCTTATGTAACCATACTTTTTGGGCGAAGAAAATAGCCCTCAATTGTCATAAGCTTAAGTGCATCAATTTCGCTTATAACGAATCATTGAAATCAACTTTTCCTGAACTATTTTTGCAGGAGTCCGTTATTTGATACGGCATAGTTAACACAGATTGATTGCCGTACATTTAATAAGCGAACCCATATACCATGCAGGAATTACCGATCATTTCTACCAACATAGCAGAGAGCGAACAGAAGGTTAAAAAGCCTAACTGGCTAAGAGTAAAGCTGCCTACCGGCGAAAGCTACAAACATGTGCGCAACCTGGTAGATACACATAAGCTTCATACCATTTGTGAAAGCGGCAATTGCCCTAATATGGGTGAATGCTGGGGGGCAGGTACGGCTACTTTTATGATACTGGGCAATACCTGTACCCGCAGTTGCGGTTTTTGTGCAGTTGCTACCGGCAGGCCAGACCCTATTGATTGGGATGAACCTCAGCGTGTGGCAGAAGCTATCTACCTTATGAAAGTGAAGCATGCGGTTATCACTTCCGTAGACAGGGATGAAATAAAAGATGGCGGCTCTATTATATGGTACAATACCATCAAGGCTGTAAAACAATTGAACCCCGATACAACACTTGAAACCCTGATACCAGACTTTAAAGGAGAGAAAGAAAATATTCAGCGCATTATTGAGGCAGCCCCGGAAGTGGTATCACACAATATAGAAACAGTTGAACGCCTTACCCGCAAAGTAAGAATACAGGCTAAATATTGGCGCAGCATGGAGGTCATCCGCACATTAAAAGCAGGCCGTATGCGTACCAAAAGCGGCATTATGCTTGGCCTGGGCGAAGAGAAAGAAGAAGTAATACAAACTTTAAAAGACCTGGCAGACAATGGTTGTGATGTTGTAACTATTGGTCAATATTTACAACCTACAAAAAAGCATTTGCCAGTACACCGCTTCGTTCACCCTGATGAGTTTGCGGAATTGAGAGAAATCGGCTACAACCTGGGATTGGATTATGTAGAAAGCGGCCCCCTGGTGCGTTCTTCTTACCACAGTGAAAAGCATGTATTGGCTGGTTACGGAAAAGAAATGTGGTTAAAAGAAAAGGAAATGATGATACAATAATGAAAGGTTTTCTGCTAAATTCATTGAAAATATACTATACAAGAGCTGGTAATTTTACCAGCTCTTTTCTTTTATCGCCACTCAAATAATTTTTTGGTTATTGATTAATTCTTGCAAAAAGCTCCAACAGCCTGTTTTTCAACTACAGGCACTGTTATATTTGTTAATTGTGGAAAAGCTCCACACCAAAAAATACTTTAATCCGTTTTTAAACCTGGTCTAACGTTTATCGTCTTAAAGGCCTTATTAATAAAAAAACACACACCTTATGTACGCTAAAAAAATCTCCATTTTTGTTGCCGCTTCGGTAATATGTTCATCTCTTTTATTTACTTCTTGTAAAAAAGATAACAACCAATCTACCGACAATAGCAACCAGATTAGTACTCAATCGGATGATCAGTCACGCATTTCCGCAGAAACTGATGCAGTATCAAATGATGTAAATACCAGCCTGGAAGCGTCTGGCTCCATCAGTGGCCGTATGGATGGAACTATTATTTGCGATGCAGCAGTAGTGGTTGATTCTATCAGCACACCTAAAAAAGTTACTATCACTTATAACGGCACTAACTGTGCTGGCAACCGTACACGTACTGGTGTTGTAGTAATTACATTACCGGTTGATAAGAAATGGAAAGATGCAGGTGCAGCCGTTACTGTTTCTTACCAGAACCTGAAAATTACCCGCTTGCTCGATAATAAAAGCATTACTATAAATGGCACACACACTATTACCAATGTAAGCGGTGGCCTTTTATACAACTTGTCTAATTTGCCAAATGGCATTACTCACACCATAGCTAGCAGCAATATGTCTGTTACATTTGATGATGGTTCTACACGCACATGGCAGGTAGCAAGACAACGCCAGTTTAATTATAATAATGGCGTTGTGATTACTGAAACAGGCACCCACTCTGAAGGCGGTAAAACAGGTATTGAAGAATGGGGTACTACACGTTTTGGCAATTCATTTACCAATGCTATTATAACTCCATTGGTTGTGCGCCAGGATTGCAGCTGGAGACTTACAAGCGGTGTGTTGCAACATACATCAGTGCTGGCTACAACTACCATCACTTTCGGTCTTGATGCAACAGGTGCAGCAACATCTTGCCCAGGTAATGGCAGCTATTATTTTAAAGCTACATGGGTAGGTGTTGGTGGAAAAACAGTTACCATCATATTGCCTTATTAATCTCACTTCATAATACTTAAAAAGCCGCTCTTTTAAAGGGCGGCTTTTTGTTTTATCTATTAACAAGTCAAAACGATTTTGAAACATACTAATAATGATTCTTATGCTTACATTGCATGATAGTATAAATTAACTGTTTTGAAAATTGCTTTCTGCTTACTAGTCCTTAGCTGCACGAGTCTTTTGGTTATTGCTCAAAAAAAGAACCAGGCTTTCCAACTTCATATACAACAATCCATTTCTACCATTGAAGTAGATGGGGCTGATAACGAAGCCGCCTGGCATACGGCTGACAGTACAAACCGGTTTTATATGGTATTGCCAATGGATACCAGCTTTGCAAATGTGCAAACCATGGTGAAGATGACTTACGATAACCACAATCTTTACCTGTTGGCTATTTGTTATAATGAAAGACCCGGGCCCTACATGGTGGAATCACTGCGCAGGGACTTTTCATTTTTAAAAAACGATAATTTTCTATTGTTTATGGACCCGTTTGATGATAAAACAAACGGATTTTCATTTGGCGCGAATGCCGCAGGAGCACAATGGGACGGCATGATGTATGAAGGCGGCAAGGTGGATTTGAGCTGGGATAATAAATGGCAATCAGTTGTAAGAAATTATCCGGATAAATGGATTTTTGAAGCAGCCATCCCGTTTAAAAGCATTCGTTATAAAAAAGGTATTACGGAGTGGGGCATCAACTTCAGCAGGAATGATTTAAAGTCTGCGGAAAAATCAAGCTGGGCACCTGTACCAAGGCAGTTTCCTACTGCTTCGCTTGCATATACGGGTACATTGGTTTGGGATAAACCACCGCCGGAAGCAGATATGAATATCTCTATCATACCTTATGTATTGGGTGGTGTTTCCAAAGACTATGAAAACAAACAACCTTCTACATTTCAAAAGCAAGCTGGGGTGGATGCCAAGATAGCAATCAGCTCCTCTCTCAATCTTGATCTTACTGTAAACCCTGATTTCTCACAAGTAGATGTAGACAAACAGGTAACCAATCTAAATCGTTACGAATTATTCTTTCCTGAAAAAAGGCAGTTCTTTTTAGAGAACGGGGATCAGTTTTCCAATTTTGGATATGCTTCTATACGACCTTTCTTCTCTAGGCGCATTGGTTTAAACACACATATTGATGCCGGAGCAAGGCTTAGCGGCAAGCTGGATAAAAACTGGCGCATCGGTGTAATGGATATTCAGACAAGAGAAAACAGTGCAACCGCTTTGCCGGCGCAAAATTTTTCCGTAATCGCGTTACAGCGCAAAGTCTTCGCACGTTCCAATATCGGGTTTATTTTTATTGATAAAGAATCCTTGAATTATCGTCCTGATACAGCTAGCCATCAACCCATTTATTCTAAATACGATAGAAACTTCGGGCTTGAATACAATCTTGCCTCTGCCAATAATTTATGGACAGGCAAAATGCTTTTACTAAAATCGTTCAATCCTAATAGTCATGGACAAGACCTGGTGCAAGCCGGGCATCTGCAATACGCAAGCCGCAAATGGACCATACTTGGCCAGTATGAATATGTAGGTACGCAGTATTCTGCTGAAGTTGGTTATGTGCCCAGGCGCGGTTATGTAAAATTCAACCCTTCAGTCGCCTATAATTTTTTTCCAAAAGGGGGTAACATACTCAGTCACGGCCCTCAGATAGCGGGTGTTTATTTTTACGATACAAAATTGCATTCAACAGATAATGAAACGGTGCTGTCTTACCTGTTTACGTTCAGAGATCGCAGCACTATTACCGGATCGCTTATCAATGATTATGTAAAACTATTGCAGCCTTTTGATCCTACTAACACTGGCAAAGACTCATTGCAAACAGGTAGCCGGCACAATTGGAATACTGCAGGAATAGACATTGCATCCAGACCGCAGCAACTGCTTACCTATACTTTTTCAGGCAGATATGGCGGCTATTATGCTGATGGCACCAAGATTAGTTTTGCCAGCGATATTGGTTACCGCTTTCAACCATTCGTAAGCATCATTATGAGCACCAGCTACAACGAATTGCGTTTGCCCGCTCCCTGGGGAAATACCCATTTCTGGCTGATTGGTCCACGCATTGATGCAACGCTTACCAATACATTTTTTATCACTGCATTTTTTCAATACAACGAGCAGTTAAAAAACATGAACCTGAATACACGTGTGCAATGGCGTTATAAACCTGCTTCAGATTTGTTCCTGGTGTACACAGACAATTATTATCCGGCTCCATTAAACGTGCGCAACCGTGCATTTGTGTTGAAATGGACTTACTGGTGGAACCTGTAAGAAGTTTTAAGTTGTAGGTGATAAGTTTTAAGTCCGTTCATTATCGCCATAGTGTATTTTAAGTTTCAAACTAATAATTCATACAATGAAACAATATGTGGTAATTGCAAGAGATGGTGTTGATGATAAAGCTTTGGAGCGCCGCATGGAAGCGAGGCCAATTCACCTGGCCGGTGCATCTTCATTAAAAGCCAGTGGCAATTTTATTATTGGTGGGGCGATGTTAAACAATGAAGGCCAAATGGAAGGCTCTGTAATGATTTTGCAATTTGAAACGGAAGAAGCCTTTGACAATTGGTATAAAAATGAACCCTATATAACCAATGGAGTTTGGAAAACTATAGAGATAAAACCGTTTAAAGTAGCGACAGTATTATGATGTCGCTTTATTTTTCTGCCCAATAATCCAATACCAATACCTTATCCAAATATGGACCGAGTACTGCGCCAAAGGCCTTATGGTCTGGATTAGGAAGGTAATCATCGCGATCTTTTGCAGACGCAAAACTCAGGAAGAAGCAATGGGTGAAACCCTGGTTAAGGTTTTCCGGGCTATTATTAGTGCCCCATTCAAACCCTTTAATGGTTTTAATTTTTGTAGGTAATGAACGAAAAGCATCTTCTACTTTTTTTATATCTGCAGCAGTAGTTCCATCTTTAAATTTAAACATTACCACATGCCGCAATAGTTTGCCCGAAACGTTTTTTGTTTGTGCGTGCATAACATTCGTAATTAAAAAGAATGACAGTAAAAGCAAGCATATTTTTTTCATGGTAGAATATTTATTAGCTACAAGATTAGGTAAGTTTTATTCCAGCAAAACAATAAAATAATCTCCGAAATATTACTGAATTGGCAAATCAAAAGTTCCTTCTGTAATTGTCTTGGTTTTATTGCTTCCTTCTAATGTATTTGTAAGTTTTCCGCTAAAAGTTCCTTTTGCCCTGGTAGCAGTTACGCTTGTAACGGTGATCGTAAAAGCAGGATTATTGTCCGTAGGCTGAAATTTGCTAGCAGTATTCCAAATTGTAGTAGACAGGTCTGCATTTTTTGCAGTGTAATCAATTTCTATGCGATACCCTAACGATGTTGGACTTGAAGGAATGAAATGGTTCCCATCATAAGTGCCGGCTGCAACGGCTGACTTATCGTTATTAGAAATAAAGATTTGAAACTGCGCCTCATGATTTGCATTGCTATATCCTTCTAATGATAGCTCCGGATCACCGCTAAGCGCATCTTTATTACCCGCCACGGCACCTTCTATAAATGTCATAGCCACTCCATCAATCTTACAGCTATATACAGCTGTACCACCAACCGGGGCCGCTGCCACTGTTATATCAAAACTGCAGGTATTGGCACCTATTGCCGGCTTAAGTGTAGTTGTGCCTGCTGCAGTAGGCGTACCGGAAGCGGTTAGTGTTACGGGAATATCTGTGCCTGCATTGGTAAACACGCCTGTACCTGCAAAGCTTAAACCGTTTACAATATTGGTAACGATATTATAAGTACCTGCAGTAGTAACATTTACTTTAATAACCACTGTATTGGACGCACCAACCGCCGTTCCTGCTGTATAAGTACCATTGATTGTTGGTAGTGTGCATGCCCCGGGAGCACCTGATAAAGTAAAGACTGCAGGAGGCGCAGCGGCTGCAAATACCACATCAAACTTGCAACTGGCGGTATCGCCCAAGACAGCAAAAGTTTTAGTGCCTTCAGCAGTAGGTGTGCCGGTGGCCAATAGCGCAATGCTCTGTACACCAGTAGCGGCAAATGTGCCAGAAGCAGAAAAGCTTACTCCATTTACCGTAGTAGTAGCGATACTGTATGCTCCGGTTTTTGTTACGTTGGCTTGTATGGTTGCAGTATTGGTAGCAGACATTTTAAGACCATTCATATAGGTACCGGCAAGCGTAAAACCTGCACAGGTTGCATTAGCACCACCTAATGAATAAACAGCATTGGCACTTGTAGTGGTAGCTGGCTTTTCAAATGAAAGTTCTTTTTGACAGGAAAGAAAGAAGAATGCTATACAAACGGCCGGGATTAGTTTAATCAATTTCATGAGTAAGGTCCTTTATCGCGAAAATAATTGAATTAAACATCCATTGTGAATTTGCAGAAAAAAAACAATCATTTTTAATTTGGTCCTGCAATTAAATTTCCGTTCTCGTATTTGCGTTAACAAAAAAACACGTATACATAAGAGGCAGATAAGAAACTCCTTAACGATTTAATACGATTCCTTTTTTGGGACTGTTTACTTCCTTTCTTATATTTAGCCAAACAAAGATTTTGATAAAAAAATTACTTGGCTTTTTTGGTTTGCTATTGGTTGGACTGGTTTGCATAGTGCTATTCAATACTTTTCACAAAAAGCCATGGCCGGAAGCCACAATTGCGCCGACTCTACAGCCATTGCCAGATAGTGCAATTCTGCACATGAGCAAAGCAATACAAATACCTACCATTTCCATTAGCGATTCATCTGCATTAGACTCAACAGCATTTAGAAATTTTGGCCTCTTTTTGCAACAGGCTTATCCGTTAGTACATCAGCACCTTCAAAAAACAATGATAGATCAATTCTCATTTGTTTTTGAATGGAAAGGCAAGAATTCAAGCATAGCACCTATCATCTTAATGGGGCATTATGATGTGGTTCCTGTAGAAGCAGCTTCTCAAAGTCAATGGGTTTTAGCTCCTTTCAGTGGGACTATTACAGATACCTGCATATGGGGCAGGGGATCAGTAGATGATAAGAGCGGCGTTATTTCCATCATAGAAGCAGCAGAAGCATTATTGAAAAAAGGATTCGCTCCTGAACGCACTATTTACTTGTGCTTTGGTCACAATGAAGAAATTAATGGTGGTGGGGCAAAGGATATTGCAGCATACCTGAAAGAGAAAAAAGTACATGCAGAAATGGTATTGGATGAAGGCGGAGAAATCACGGATGGCAAATTAAAAGAAGTAAAACGCCCTGTTGCAGTGATTGGTGTTGCAGAAAAGGGTTACGCGTCTTATGAACTTACAGTACAAAAGGAGGGCGGACATTCTTCAATGCCGGCAAAAGAAACTGCTATTAGCATCTTAGTAGCGGGTCTTGACAAACTAAAAGACAAAAATCCTCCTTCAAGAATTACTCCACCTGTAAAAGAATTTCTAACCCGCATTGGTTCCTCTTCAGATATATTCCTGAATCGTATGGCAACTTCCAATATGTGGTTGTTTGAAGGTGTTACCAAAGGCATATTGGCCGATAAACCGGAAGGCAATGCAATGATTCATACGACACTGGTACCTACTATATTTGAAAGCGGCGTTAAAGACAATGTAATCCCCTTTACGGCAAAAGCTATTGTAAACAGTCGCATTCTGACAGGAGAAACTTCTCAATCTGTTGAAGAGTTTATTAAAGCAACTATTAACGACGACAGGATACAGGTAAAAAAATTGGGTAAGTTTGATGGAAATCCTTCTCCGGCAACTTCTATTGAGTCCGCTGCTTACAAAAGAGTTGAAAGTGCTGTTTACAAAACGATACCGCATGTAATTCCTACACCTTACTTAATGATTGGTGCGACTGATTCCCGCCATTACAGGCCCATCGCAGATGGTGTGGTTAACTTTTTGCCCATGACCGACAGCAAGGGTTTTCATGGAGTGAATGAACGCTTGCCGATAAAAGACCTGCAAAGAAGCATCAGCTTTATGATGACCATTATGGAAGAAAGTAGCAAAACATTCAATTAACACTGTTGACATAAGTTGAAATCTTGCTTGTTTGAACTACTCCAAAATTGCTGCTCAGCCCTTACCTTTGCGGCCGATTATGAAGTACAGTAACGAGATCAGCAAACGCCGCACATTCGCCATCATTTCTCACCCGGATGCCGGGAAAACAACACTTACAGAAAAATTGTTGCTATTTGGTGGTGCAATACAAACCGCAGGCGCAGTAAAAAGTAATAAGATTAAGAAGCACGCTACCAGCGATTTTATGGAAATAGAACGCCAGCGTGGTATCTCCGTTGCCACCAGCGTAATGACTTTTGAATACAATGGCATCCTGATTAACCTGCTGGATACGCCTGGTCACAAAGATTTTGCAGAAGATACCTACCGCACTTTAACAGCTGTAGACAGTGTTATCTTGGTTATTGATAGCGTGAATGGGGTGGAAGCGCAAACCCGTCGCCTGATGGAAGTTTGCCGCATGCGTGATACACCGGTAATTGTGTTTGTAAATAAGATGGACAGGGACGGCAAAAACCGGTTTGATTTGCTGGAGGAAATTGAAAAAGAATTGAACCTGCCTTTGCACCCAATGGCATGGCCAATCAACAGCGGAAAGGATTTTAAAGGCGTATACAACCTGGCTGAAAAAAAACTGGTATTGTTTGCTGCAAATACAAAAGCCAACGATGAAGATGTGTTGGAGATTACGGATCTTCAATCTCACTTACTGGATGAAAGATTGGGTGAAAGTGATGCAAACATGCTTCGCGAAGACGTGGAATTAGTAGACGGTGTAAATGGTGAATTAAACACAGCTGATTATCTTTCTGCGAAAGTAGCACCTGTTTTTTTTGGAAGTGCTATCAATAATTTTGGTGTAAAGGAAATGCTGGACACCTTTATCCGCATTGCACCAGAACCACAATGTCGTCCTACTACAACTAAGACTGTTTGCCCTGATGATAATAAGCTAAGCGGCTTCGTTTTTAAAATTCACGCTAACCTTGATCCCAAACACCGCGACAGAATTGCGTTTATGCGTGTTTGTGCCGGTAAATTTGAGCGAAACAAATATTATCACCACGTAAGGCTGGATAAAGAGATTCGCTTTAGCAATCCCTATAGCTTTTTGGCAAGAAGTAAAGATGTTATTGAAGAAGCTTTTCCAGGAGATGTAGTGGGTTTGTTTGATACAGGCAATTTTAAAATAGGAGATACACTGACAGAAGGAGAGGATTTTTATTTCACCGGCATTCCTTCTTTTTCACCAGAGATATTTAAAGAAGTGGTGAATAAGGATCCAATGAAAACAAAACAATTGGAAAAAGGATTATTGCAATTAACAGACGAAGGCGTAGCGCAATTGTTTACCCAATTTGGCGGCAATAAGAAAATTATAGGCTGTGTAGGAGATCTTCAATTTGAAGTAATACAATATCGCTTATTGCATGAGTATACAGCTTCTGTTGAATTCAGGACATTGCCATTTTACAAAGCATGCTGGCTTACAAGCAAGGATGAAAATAAATTGCAGGACTTCGCAAGATTTAAACAAGCAAATATTGCCGAAGATAAAGATGGCCATATGGTTTACCTGGCGCAAAGTGAGTGGTTCTTAAATACAGAAATCACCAACAACCCTGATATTACTTTTCATTTTACTTCAGAAATACACAAAGAAGGCTGATTGTAATTCATAGCTATTGACCTTATTTTTTCTAATCTCTTCACTTAAGAAAAAAATCAAAAAGCGTTTATGTAATAGCGTAATGAATGCATAATGCTTTATACATATTTAAGAGATGCATGCAGTTTTCTTTCAATTATTTTAAAGCGTAAAGTCACAACTTCTTTGCAGGAATTCATGATATCCAAACAAAAAAAATGCTCGCAATTTAATGAAATTCAACCTTTTGCAACCTCTCAATAATGATTGCCAATTTGTGTTGGTGTTCACTGCGTTTAACATATTATTTGGATAAATGCTTGCATGTTCTTTTCACTGTGTTTATCTTTGCATCGTCAATGTGAGCAACTAAATAGTTCCGTACGAGACTACAACAGGATGAATAAAAACTTGACAGCTTCTTGCTAACGATTCTTAGGTGTTTTCTTCCCGTTGCTCACACATAAAATTTAGTATAACAAAAAACAAATAAACAATGAACAGTAATGTAATGCACTCTCGTGTGCAAGTAGAACCGACCCTATTGAAACAATTGGTTTCAGAAGTAAAAGAAACCGTAGCTACAGGTATTAATATGCCTACAACCTCAAAATCCAACTCCTTTAAAGCAATTAACTTGTGGGGTATTCAGAAAAGAGGCCGCTATGTAAATTATGGAACATCAAGAAAAAAGAACCTAGCTTTATCTTTGACCCATGTATCAATCTAAGAATAAGATTTTCTTTTACGAATAAAGAACACCGGCACATAAAAAGTGACCGGTGTTTTTTTTGCGCCAATTCGATGATGATGCTAATAACAACCTGGAATTTTAAATATGGAGATTTAACACATTAACGCCAATGCGTCATATGTCAACCTCTTGCTTCAATAAAATAAAGGGTAATTAAGCCAGTCTTTCTGGCAAAGTAGAAAGTGAATAGCGAATGCCGAGGAGAATTGCCTTCAATAATGAAAAACGTTTTGCTTCGGATTTCAATATTGAAAATACGGGTCGTTTGTTCCTGAACCCTTTTAAATAGCTAATAGAACTGCCTCCGCCAGGAACTTCATCAATTCTATATAATATGAACCGTCTTCTCATGGAAGTAGGGTAAGAATTAGGGGTTTAGTTATTTACTCCAGCCAAATTACTACAGGTGGAGTGTTAGAAGAAAACACTTAGACGAATGATACCAGATTTCCGTTGGAAGTGGATTATTTTTCTTTTTTCTGATTTACAGGAGGTTGGATGCAAGCAAAAACCCCTTTGCCAGAGGCGGCTTAAAGGGGTTTTTAATACGAAAAGGATTGTATATCAATAAATTACATAATGTCCATGCCTTTCACAAAAGCTGTACACTGAAAAGGAAGTATCAGGGTTAACCATTCCCAATGAAGATAAATGGCTGCAATAAGTGCGGCTGTAGAAGCAAAAAATAGTAACCACCATAACCCTGTGTTCTTTTTCTGTGTTTCCATGCGTTAAATTTTGTGCAAAAATAAGGCAAAAACCCAACAATCAAACGTTTATGCAACAAACTAATTTCAGGTTAGTGTAAAAATTACGCAGCCCGTGTTTTTATCCTATTTTCGCCTTTCCCAAAAATATTGGTATGAAACTCCATTTTTATGTACGTTTTTATACAAAAACGGGTGAATCTTTAAGTGTTTCAGGCAATATACCAGAGTTAGGCAGTGGTGATACAGCCCAGGCTTTGCCGATGACCTGGCTGAATAATGATTTCTGGCAGATAACCATAGATGCTGATATTGCTCCCAAACAAGTTATCCAGTACAAGTATGTTCTTTCTTACGCGGATGGTTTTAAAGTAGTAGAATGGGGCAACGACAGGCAAATTGATATACCGCTTGCTAAAGTAGACGAACTTCAAATGGTAGACAGGTGGAATTTTGCCGGCGAGTACGAAAATGCTTTTTTTACTGCCCCTTTTCAGGAAACACTCCTAAAAACCAATGAGACTAAATACAAGCCCAAAGCCCCCAAAATATACACACATATTTTTAAGGTAAAAGCGCCATTGCTTAAAAAAAATGAAGTGCTTTGTTTGTGTGGTACCAGCCTTGTGTTGGGAGACTGGAATACAGAAACGCCGGTTTTAATGGGCAAAGAAGGCAATTGGTACAGCGTTAAGATCGATGTTCCCAAAGAGTCTTTTCCCTTGTATTACAAATATGGCGTGTATAACACAAAAGAAAAAGCATTCTTATATTTTGAAGGAGGTGAAAACAGGTTCTTGTTTGGAGATGCTGTTGATAAAATCACCATTATTCACGATGGTTTTGCGCAACTGCCCAATAATACATGGAAAGGTGCAGGTGTTGCTATCCCGGTATTTAGTCTGCGCAGCAAAAACAGCTTTGGAGCAGGTGAATTTTCAGATATTAAACTGCTGGCTGATTGGGCAAAAAAGACAAGTCTTAAACTGATCCAATTACTACCCGTAAATGACACATCTGCTACTTTTACAAAATCAGATTCTTACCCTTATTCAGCCATTTCTGCATTTGCATTACATCCGCTTTATATAAACCTGGAGGCAATCGCCGGAAAAAAAGACGCTGCTGCTTTAAAGACTTTGAAAAAGAAGCAAAAGGAATTAAACGAACTTACGGACATGGATTATGAAGCTGTCATTAAACTAAAAATGACGGCGCTTAAAGAATTATATAGCTTACAAAAGGAAGCCTTTTTACAGGATGAAGCTTTCCGTGATTTTTTTGATCAGAACAAAGATTGGTTAGTACCCTACGCCGCTTTTTGTTACCTGCGTGATAAAAACAATACCAGCGATTTTACACAATGGAAAATCTATAGCAAATACAATAAGGAAGCCATTGAAAAATATGTTGCACCAAAAGCAAGGCATTACGATCATGTAGCTCTTCAATATTTCATTCAATACCACCTGCACCTGCAATTGAAGGATGCTACAGATTATGCACGCAAACACGGAGTTGTGGTTAAAGGTGATATTCCAATTGGCATTGGTCGCAACAGTTGCGACGCCTGGGTGAATCCTGCTTTGTATAACATGCACCTGCAGGCTGGCGCCCCGCCAGATGGGTTTGCTACCAAGGGGCAAAATTGGGGCTTCCCAACTTATAACTGGCAAAAGATGGCCGAAGATGGCTATGCCTGGTGGAAACTGCGTTTCGATTCAATGAGCAAATATTTTGACGCTTTCAGAATAGATCATATTCTTGGCTTTTTCCGCATTTGGTCTGTGCCCATTGACGCAGTAGAAGGTATTATGGGACATTTTGTGCCAGACATACCTGTTCATATAAATGAGTTTAGCGAGCGTAATATCTGGTTTGTAAAACAACGCTATACGCAGCCATATATAACTGATGGCATATTGAACGATATTTTTGGTGAAGGCCTGGCCAGTTTAGTAAAACAAGAATACCTGGATGCAGACAACACCGGGCAGTATCATTTAAAAGAGTCTTTTAATACGCAAAGAAAGATATTACAACACCTGGCAGGAAATAGTGAGCCCGTTGATGAAAAGCTGCAACAGGGCTTGTTTGACCTTACATCAAACGTAATATTGTTTGAAAAAGAAGGAAGCAATGGCACACAATTTCATTTCAGGTTTGCCATGGACAACACTTCTTCTTTCCAGAACCTTGAATGGCATACGCAACAGCAATTAAAAGATCTTTATAATAACTACTTCTTCAACCGCCAGGACTGGTTTTGGAAAAATGAGGCGATGAAAAAGCTGCCCGCATTAAAAGCATCTACCAACATGCTGGTTTGCGGAGAAGACCTGGGGCTTGTGCCTTCTTCAGTGCCGGATGTAATGCACCAATTAGGCTTGCTAAGCCTGGAAATACAACGCATGCCGAAGAACCCCAGCAAGGCTTTCTTTCATCCAAATGATGCGCCTTATCTTTCTGTGGTAACACCTTCTACGCACGACATGAGCACTATTCGTGGCTGGTGGCAGGAAGATAGAAACACAACCCAACACTTTTTTAATACAGAATTGGGTCAGTGGGGAGAAGCGCCGGTATTTTGTGATGCCTGGATAAACAGGGCTGTGGTATTACAGCATCTTTATTCACCTGCCATGTGGAGCATCTTTCAATTGCAGGATCTGATGGGAATGAGCGAAACACTGCGCAGGCAAAACCCACAGGAAGAACAAATTAATATTCCTGCAGATCCTAAACATTACTGGCGTTATCGCATGCACATTACACTTGAACAATTGATAAAAGAGAAAGAATTCAATACAGGATTGAAAGCTGTAGTAGAAGAGAGTGGGAGGTAAGTAAGCTTAATATTGAGTAAATACTTTAAAGCGGTATTTGCAGATATACAATGCCGCTTTTTATTTGCTGTTAGCAACAGTAGCTTTTATGGTTGACCGGAGAACCAATTGAGTGCCGCAGCCCTGGCAGGATCTTGTAAGCCAGGATGCGTTATGGATGTAATCATTTCATCGGGCATAATTTTTCCTTCACAGATTTTCCCGGTGCGATCTGCTTCCATACAAACAGTAAGCACCAGCATAGAGTTATCTGAAAGTGTATAAGTAGCATTGGCAGTAGTGTAACCTGCTGTGGGCTCTCCGTAGAAATATACCTGCTCTTTCCCTTTAAATGCCAATGCTACAATTTCACCTGAGCTAACGGTTCTATTGCCTGTTAATACAATGATTGATTGGCCAGCATTTTTAAGTGTATACGGCTTTGTGCTGCGGCAACGTACATGCCTGCCCTGGGATGCCATTCCATTGTTATATGCGATAGGGATTTTTTCCCG
Organism: Chitinophagaceae bacterium; assembly: GCA_047602295.1. Taxonomy (GTDB): domain Bacteria; phylum Bacteroidota; class Bacteroidia; order Chitinophagales; family Chitinophagaceae; genus JACMLD01. The sequence goes on from JASGHP010000001.1 coordinate 3,713,155, forward strand.
CTCGCTAATGAAATACCCACAAACACCATTTCCTAATAAAGGGCCAATACCAGCCAACATGGGCCAGCAATTGCCACCGGTATTCTTTCGCAAATCTATAATCCAACCCTTTAGAGCGTTTTGATCCAATCTTGCTATAATCTGTTGCAGGCTGTCTGCAATTTGCATGCAGATAACAGAATCTGTTGTGCTCACCCACGGCACAGTAAGGTAAGCAATACTATCGCCCAGCATTTCTCCTTTTATATCGCCCACCAATTCATTTAATGCAGGTTTTAGTTGCAGTGCAGAGTCGTTGTTATAAACTGCGGCTTTTGCGGGCGGCATAATGAAGCTGTGCGTTTCATTCAGGTTGCGAAAACAATCGCTGATAATATCATAGGTTTCATTGCAATTGCCAGAGCTGTTGAGTTTCCTTTTGGCCGTTGCAATCAGGTCGCTCCAGTCGACCGAAGTTTTGCGGTAGTAATTCCTTTGCATAAATGAAAAGGCTTCGTCCAGCACCTTGTTGGCTTTTGTAAGGCAGTTGGCAAAAGCAGTATCTGTGATTGGGGACGCTGATTGAGCCTTTATTGAAGGCAAGTGAAGTATTAAAGCAAAAACAAATAATAATAACAATCGCATAGGCTGATATTATTGGTTTAGTATTGCGTACGTAAAGCGTAAGATGCCCGGTCTTTAAATTTCCATAAGGCTGTTTCTTAAAATAATTTAAAACTGATTAATAACGGGTCAGTCAATATTGTTTTTTAAGGAAGCAAGCCAAAAAGAATTTAAATTAGTGAACTGTTTTATAGAAATAAGTCCCCCTCATTCAAATTAACATTTTATGATGCATTATTCCAGGAGAAAGTTTATTCAGCAATCAGGGCTTGCTTTAGCAGCGGCTGCTATTGTGCCAAAAGGTTTGCTGGCGCATGCAACTGCCAAAGAAACGCTGGGCCTACAGCTGTATTCAGTTAGGGATGATATGAAAAAAGACCCGGCTGGCACTTTAAAACAATTGGCAGCTATGGGGTATAAGCATGTAGAGCACGCCAATTATGTAGACCACAAATTTTATGGCTACGAACAAAAAGAATTTAAAAAGCTATTGGACGGACTTGGCTTAAAAATGCCAAGCGGCCATACAAGAATGAATGCAGAACATTGGGATGCTGCTAAAAAAGATTTTACAGACGCCTGGAAGAAAACAGTAGACGATGCTGCCGCAATGGGACAGCAATATGTTATCAGCCCCTGGCTGGAAGATAGCTTGCGTAAAAATTATGATGACCTGGTGCGCTATATGGAAGTGTTCAATAAAAGCGGCGAGCTATGCAAAAAAGCTGGAATGAAGTTTGGCTATCACAACCACGATTTTGAATTTAGTGTAAAACTGAACGACACAACTGTATTTGATATAATTCTAAAAAATACAGACCCGTCGTTGGTGATGCAACAATTGGATATTGGAAATATGTACAATGCAGGTGCGAAGGCATTGGATATTGTAAAAAAATATCCCGGCAGGTTTGTTTCCATGCACGTAAAAGATGAAATAAAAAGTGTGACGGAACACAGCCCCTACGAAAGCACGGTGTTGGGCAAAGGCATTTTGCCGGTAAAAGAAATCATTGACCTGGGTAGAAAGGCTGGTGGCACTTCTTTGTTTATAATAGAACAGGAATCTTACCAGGGCATTTCACCATTAGATTGCGCTAAAGAAGACTTAGCAGTAATGAACAAATGGGGCTATAAATAAACGCTTCGCAATTTTATACAAGCCAGCATATCGTCATTATCAGATATGCTGGCTTTCTTTTTATATTACGCCAATGCGCGGCGACTATAATTCTTTACCTGTTGATGAATGAAGCGCAATTTTTCAATTACATCTCCTGAGATGATAAAAGGGTAGAAATCCTGGTGCCCCATACTTCTGTTAAGACTGTTTACTGCAAAAGTGAGCGGTAACCATATCTTAATAATATCATCAAAACGGCTGATACTATAGGGGTCCTTGCTAATCTTTGCACGCAATTGATGTTCTTCATTGGCTTTGCGCGGATTTACCGCTATCCCAAAATAATAAGCCGTTTCCAGCGTATCCATCATATGCAGAAAATGCGCCCAGGTTTCTGCCCAGTCTTCCCATGGATGCGCTGTTGCATAGGGGCTGATAAAATGATCATTCCAATTTGCAGGAGCTCCATTTGCATAATAAGTTTCCAGTGCCTGGCCATAATCCAATGTGTCATCGCCAAAAGTTTTGCGGCATTTTGTAGTGAAAGATTTATCATCCCTGGTAAATACATCCCAATAGTAGTGCCCAATTTCGTGGCGAAAATGCCCCAGCAGGGTGCGGTATCTTTCCCCAAGATCAAGTTTGTGTTTTACTCTTAACTTCTCATCTGCCTCTTCAATGTTCAGCGTAATTACACCTTTATCGTGTCCGGTCATTACATGGTTAGCGGGATCAATATCAGCCATAAAATCAAACACCATCCCTGTTTCTTCATCGCCTACTTTTGCCTGTACTGGCAATTGCAAACGCAACAAAGAATAAATAAGGCGGTGTTTCGCAACTTCAATACGCCGCCAATGCTCAAGGTTTTCTTCTTTATCTAATTGAGGAATAGTCCTGTTAAGGTTGCAGGCAATGCAAAATCCATTTTCCTGGGAAGCCGGGATTACCCAATTGCAGGCAGCATAAACGGCGTTGTTGCAATAGCGCCAATGATTATCCGGCTGCCGGATGTCTGTAAATTCATTTTCATTTGAGGGAGTAAGGCTTATCATTGATAATGACGTGGCATCAAACCCTACCGCAGAACCGCAATTGAGACAAACAGAGTTTTCAAAATAAAGCAGGTTTTGGCAATTGGCACAACTATACAATTTCATGAAAAATATTTTGTTTGATGCCTATGCAAACAATATCTATACCTTTTTTATAAACAACAGTGCAATCAACTGTTTATAAAATTCAAGGAAAAACTAATTGCCGGCTTTCCAACTATTGTCTTTTTCATTAGCATCTACAAAAATACCTCCGTCCAATGCAAGTGTTTGCAACTTCTTTTTTGAAGTAATATTTACTGTAACCTCTTTTGGCAAACTGCTCCAAATGGCAGGCGACTGGTGAAAAACTTCTTTGCTGCCATCATCATATGTTGCTATTAAATCTGCCGGTGCCGGGTAGCCGCCAATATTTTTTATTGTTACAGCATAACCGGTTGATGTGCTAGCAACCTGTTGCAGCGCAAAATCTATATAATTGTTGGAGAAGAACCAGCTTGTCCAAAACCAGTTAAGGTTTTTGCCTGAACTGTTGTTAAACGAATTGAAGAAATCCCAGGGAATAGGATGCTTTCCATGCCAGCGGTTGATATAATCGTGCAGGCATTTTTTAAATAGTTCATCACCTAATAAATCTTTTACAGCCAGGTAACCCAATGATGGTTTGCCATAAGCATTGATGCCATAGGCGGCACCCCTGAGTTCATTGGCAGGAGTAATGATAGGAAGATCCTGCTCACCTGAGCGATCACTTGACCATGCATTCACGCGAAAACGTTTATAAAAATTTTCTGCTACTTCTTTGCCCAAATCTTCTCTGCCAATCAATAATTCAAAAGTGGTGGCCCAACCTTCATCCATAAAAGCATAACGCGATTCATTGATGCCCATATAAAACGGGAACCAGGTATGTGCAATTTCATGCTCCGCTACAAAGCGGGAAAAATTAAGATCTGCCTGTGAACCGTCATTCACCATCATAGGGTATTCCATATCTGCATAGCCCTGAAAAATGGTAGTTTTAGGATAAGGATAAGGAACACCCGGCCATTGATTAGAAAGCCAATCAAGCGAATGGCGTCCAAAGGAAACCATGCTATGAAAATCAGTGGCTGTATCATTATAGGCGGATTGAACACTGGCGCGACGCCCTGTTGAATTATCAACCACAACGCTGGAAGCATCCCACACAAAATGATTGCTGATGCCTACAGTTACATCAGTTACATTACTTGCCTGCCATTTCCATTCATTGCTGGCGCGATGGGCTGTAACTTTTTTAGCAGCTAAATCACTAGCACTTGCAAGTGTTGTTATCTGATCTGAAGTGTAAGACGCTTTCAGTTTTTTTGCAACGTCAGGTTGCAGTACTGCTTCTGCGTTTTGTAAATTTCCGGTTGCCCATACCAGGTAGTTATCCGGAACTTTCACAGTTAGGGTATAGTCATTGAAATCGTTATAAAACTCTTGCTGATCAGTGAAATCAAGCCTGTCCCAGCCAATATAGTCATCATAAACAGCTACACGTGGATAAAAATAGGCAAGGAAAAAAGTAGTGCTGTCAATCATTCCTTCGCGATTGCTCTGGAGAGACACATCATAATGCCATTGAAAAGATATTTTTACAGAATCACGTGGTAGTAATGTTTTGGGCAAGGGCATATTCTGCCAGGTAAAATGATACATTGGTTCCTGCCATGCGATGCTTTTTCCGTTAACACTAACGCCATCAATCTGGATACCGTCTGTAAAATATGCTTCGTTCACATCTGTATAGTGCAACGCCGCAGGTTTGTGAATATTGAGAATAAGTTTTATTACCAGGTTATTTAATGCATTAGGACTGTTGTTGATGTAAGTAATGTCTTCTGTACCTGTGATGGTGCGATTGGGTGGGGTAGCGGTTACAGTTATATTATATCGCCCATAATTCTGCCAATAATTTTTCCCAGGCAATCCGTCTATGGAACGGGTACCATTTTTATATGCCTGTTCTACATTACCAGGCATATAAAGCGTTTGCGCAGACGAAATGCAATAAGAGAACAATAAGGTTGTAAAAGAAAGCAATCGCTTCATAAAATAAAAGTGTTTAAAAGAAGATAGCAAAATAAAACAAATCCTTTGCCAGAACAAATTCCGAAAGTACAGGCTAAAAACTCAGGTTAGCTGTTTTAGCTCCTTAATATAATCATATTGCAAGTCTTCATGAAAGCCAGCAATTGCTGCATTGATTTTTTTTATTTGTGCATTGTACAAATTAACCAGTACTGTACTGTTTTGATAAGCAATGCCGGAAGCTTTTAATTGCTGACAGTAATAAATTAAAAGGTCAGCTTCTGCTTGCTTAGAACTGGTATAACGGATGTGCTTTCCGGCTATGCGCAATATTTTACGCAGGCTTTTTTTTGCAAAATATAATTGACTGACATTGATAGCTGCAAAATGCTCGTCCATCATTGCCTTTACTGATGCTATATAACTTTGCAAATCCCCGGCTTCAAACAACAGGTAAGTAAGAAATTCTTTGTTATCTTTTTTGTATTTGGCCAGTTGCAGGCAAAGTGTTGCCAGTTTAGATTGAGAAAGTTCACTGAGCTCGTTTTTGATGTCATTAATGCTGGCTGCTTTCATGATAATATTACCAAGGGTTTGTTACCTGCAATATATTGCCAGCAAATGAATCCGCAGCATATTTTATTAAGAGAAGATGTAAAGCAAAAAAATACCGCCCCATGATTGAAGCGGTATAGCAGGGATTTTTATATAGGGATTATTCTTTTGTTTCAAGTAGTCCTCTCCAAATTACGGCACCGATTATGCCACCCAGAATTGGAGCAACAATGAATAACCATAATTGAGACAACGCTTTTCCACCAGCAAAAATGGCTGGTCCAAAACTACGTGCAGGGTTTACAGACGTGCCAGTTACAGGTATAGCAACCATGTGAATTAACACCAGCGTAACGCCAATAGCAAGACCTGTTAATGCACTGCTTCCGGTTTTTGAAGTGGTTGCAAAAATAACCAGCAGGAACAGGCAGGTCATTACAACTTCAGTTATAAATGCGGCAGCAGTACCATAGTTGCCAAGATAACCTTCGCCCCAACCATTAGAGCCTAATGCCCATTCTTTCAAACCATCAAAATCAGCTTTGCCGCTAACAATGGTAAATAAGATTCCTGCACCAGCAATAGCACCTGCAAATTGTGCTATTATATAACCAATAGCATCTTTTGCTGAAATCTTGCCTGCTACAATCATTGCAATGGTAATAGCAGGATTTATATGACAACCGGAAATTGGCCCGATTGCATAAGCCATTGCAACTACTGCAAGTCCGAATGCAAGTGAAATACCTAAGAGACCTAAACCAGATGGGCCAGATGAAGAAACTCCTGAAACAACGGCAGCGCCGCAACCAAATAAGACAAGCGAAAGCGTACCGATAAACTCGGCAATAACTTTTTTCATAATTAGATTTTTGGTGAAGTATTTTTTCTTACCAGCATAGTAAGTAGATAAAACCCTTCAATGGGTTGTATAACCAGATCGATTTTTACAGGAGAAATAGTGTGTGAGAGAGATGAATAAAAATTAAAATACGTATTTAAAATACATGCAGTAAGTACAATTGTATAAAAAGACAATAACTGTTGAAGCTAATGACAACTGGTGTGCAGTTTCAGATCTTTATTGATAGTCTTCCATTCCATCTACAATATGGCCGTAGTTAACAAACAATTCTTCGCCAACAGCAATATCTCTTAATGCCTGGAATGTTTCGCCATCATTTACTGAAATAATATTAGGCGTGTTTGAATGGTTAAGATAGTTTACAATATCCATTACTTTAAATCCATAATCGGGCACATAATAATGCGCTTCATCAAACAAGCAGTATGTTTCTATTAATTCTTTGGAGTGAGCCGGAAGTTGTTCCACATCTGCTATTGGCAGCTTAATCCAATCGCCAACACCACTGGAAAAAATTTTATCGCAACCTTTTGGAATTGGTCTTATTGCAAAAACACCAATGCCGTGTATGCCGGATGGCTTTAGCATTACATACGTTTCTTCCCTTAATTGCTCCAGTAACGCTTCGCGGGTCATATACAGTTAGTGTTAGTTGAAGTATAAAAATTTGAGGCAAATCTATTTAAAATAAAACAATTGTAATGTGGATTTCAGGCGATTGAAATTAAATCCGTTTTTAACATCGTAAGATAACATCACAAGCAAAATATATTCTTTTCAAATGCGTTGATAAAAAGTCAAATCCCCAATAGGGTGTGTATAACTTTTCTTATTGAAAAATTGCATAAGTCAAAAATTTAGTTACATGAAAAAAATCCTTGTCTTTTCTATTTTGCTGATGACGGCTGGTGCTGTTGTTGCACAAACAAAAACCACTAAGCCTGCTGCAAAGAAAACCGCTGCAACAAAGGGCAAAAGAGTTACCAAAAAAGCAACTTCTGCTGTTAAAACAGAGTTTGATGAATTGGTTTGTTACGAAGACGGTCCTTGTACTTTTAGCATACACAAGGGTGATACATTGGTGTACGATGTATTTGCACCAGGCAAACAATATACCATGCTGGTAGTGCCTAATAAATTTGATGCAGGTGTGGTAGCAGATTTTAACTGGATGACGACTGGAAGCGTTGCAAAAAAAGGCCACGTAACAATTGGTTCAAAAGCTTTGCAGAGTGGCAAAAGTTATTTGAGCACATTGCCAGAAGGTGAATTAAAACTTACAGATGCATCTGCGCTTTGGTTAGGAGCCGACAACTTTAAAGATCTGTCTGCCAAACAAACGCCAATAACATTTGATAACAACCAGCCTGAAACTTTTTTAAGCCCCGACGAAGATGCCGTAAGTGCGCCGGTTAATTATAAGGGAAAAGATATTAGCCTGGAAGGATTTGCGATACAAACAAAAGCAGATGGAGAACCTAACAGAAAAGAAATCTGGGTATTGAATGTATCCAGCAATTTGCTGATGTTTAAAATAAGCAGCGATAATTTTACCATGCAGTTAAAAGAAGTGCATGAGAGAAAAGTAGCAGCACCAGTAGCGGCTGCGCCAGCTAAAAAGAAATAATTATACTAGTTATAATTGATAAAAGGCCTGGTAAAAACCAGGCCTTTTTTATTGAATAAGCTTCTCCATTTGCTGAAAAGGGATATACACAGTTGGGCTGCTTTCACCAAATGTACTGTACTTTTGCAATGTAACTTCTCTTATTGTTCAGATAAAACCACCATTGCCATGAGAAAAATATTTGCCATTGCAGGTTTGCTTGCATGTACTGCATTTTCACTTCCAACAAAAGATTATTCCATTACCGATGCCCAAAGAAACTTTGCAGTAAAAGAATTCCAACGCACTAAAGAAAGATTTTTAAAAGATGTAAAAGGTCTTTCTGCAGATCAATTAAGTTTTAAGGCAGATACCGCTTATTGGAGCATTGCTCAATGCATAGAGCATATTGCCCTTGCAGAAAACATGATTTGGCAATGGCAACAGATGACAGTAGCTCAGCCTGCTACTCCCGAAAAGGCAGGTGAAGTAAAAGTTACAGATGAGCAACTATTGAAAGGCATGGTAGATCGGAGCCAAAAATTTAAGGCCCCGGAAATGTTACAACCCGGAAGCAAATTTCCCAGCACTGAAGCTGCTATAAAATCTTATACAGCAAGGCGTGATTCCACCATTCAGTATATTAAAACAACCCAGGATGATTTAATGAATCATTTTACAACGCATCCTGTAATGGGCACATTAAATACCTATCAATTATTACTGATGATTGCAGGTCATTCTGAAAGACATACATTACAAATTGAGGAAGTAAAGGCGAGTCCTGGTTTTCCCAAAAAATAATGAACCTGCACACTTTCATAAGCCTGGAAAATTCTTCCAGGCTTTTTTTATGACTGAACGTATTGAAAAATATTGTAGAAAAAAATCCTTCCTCTAAAACAATTTAGTTTTATGCATTCATTTAGCGGGAAATTTAATACACTCTCACAATAGACGCAGACAGCATTCTTTTGGCACGGGATTTCATTATAGTTTTTATTCTATTCACCCGAAAAACGAACTATATGGAAAACAAGCATATTGAAAACAATCAACAAAAAGCCATTGAAAAATTAAAGGAGCTGACCAGCTCAATTGATATGTGTATATTTTGTACAGGCGTAAAATCCAATGCCGGTGCTTCCTCCAGGCCAATGAGTACTGCAGGCGTGGATGACAATGGTAATATTTGGTTTTTCAGCGACAAAAACAGCGAAAAGAACCAGGAGATAGCTAGTGATAGCAGGGTGCAACTCTTTTATTCTCATCCTGGCAAAAGCAGCTATATGGTGATTGATGGCACAGCAACCATTTCTTTTGACAAACAAAAAATTGATTCCTTATGGACGCCGCTTGCAAAAACATGGTTTAAAGAAGGCAAAGACGATCCAAACATTTCGCTGATTAAAGTAAGCAATGTAAACGCACATTATTGGGATACGAAAGGTAACAGGATGGTGAATTTCTTAAAGATTATTGTATCTGCAGCCACTGGAAAAACACTCATAGAAGCAGAAGAAGGAAACCTTAATGTACACTAAATTGAAAAGCGCTGCCAGCTTAAGGTGGCGCTTTTATTTTATCACTAGTATGGCGTTTGCAATAAGAGAAGCTTCAACATTATTCACCTTCCCAAAATATTCTCCATCCACCTGGAAATGTACTTTTTTACGTGAATGAATTTTTACAGACTGCGCCTGGAAAAGTTCAGTTTTTGTTTTGTCGTATGGTTTGTGAGAGAACATCATTTTAAAAATTTCAGAGAAAGATATCTTTTTAATGATTACAATTTCGAACAAATCATCATCCAACCTGCCAAGTGGATTTATAATGGCACCACTGCCATAACGGGTAGCATTTGCAATTACAATCATAGCTGCATCTCTTCTTATGTGGTTGTCATCAATCCTCATGGTAGCCTGCATCAGTGAATGTTTCCATAACACCCGCCATGCAGCTTTTACATAACCCAACATACCACGACGTTTTTCAGCCTCAAAAATTTTTATAACGGAAGCATTGAAGCCTAAGTCGCTTAAATGCACACATAAATTGTTGTTTATTTTTACAAGATGTATCCGTTGTGTATCTTCTTTTAAAATATGCTCTAATGCTGCTTGTACAGTAAGAGGCACGCCCAGCTCTTTTGCCAACCCATTAGCCGAGCCAGCCGGCAAAATACCTAAAACAATATTCGTATGAACAATACATTCCGCTACCAGTTTTATTGTGCCATCTCCACCCACAGCAATAACCTTATCTGGGTTTGCAGCGCTTATTTTATCTTTAACATTAGCAACGCTTGAATACTGAGTTAGAAGAAATTTTTCAATAGAGTGGGGGCTTGAAAAGAAAAAGTTATCAATCGCTGTAGGCCAATCAATATTATGATTGCCTGAACCGGGGTTAATGATGAATAGTAGTTTCTGAGGTTGCTGCATACTGGCGCGGTACTTGTTTGTTGTATAGCGTACTCATATAAAAATATACCAAAAAATTGCCAAAGGCATCCAACAATAAAAAGTTTGTAAAAATTTACCATGGCTATGGGCATACGCACGACTTGTTGTTGTATGGACACGTGTTTAACCGTAGGCCGGTCAGGAGAAAAAAATATAGCCCATACATTCTTCCCAACCTGATTTATTTGTTGCGGCTTTTTTTTGTAAAACCAGTGGCGCATGCACCTGTTACATTACAATGGCAAAACCGGCACTTGCACAATACAACAGAAACTGATGGGTTCATAAAATTTGAATGGGATGCAGAGCAGTCTGTACCTGCAGGCTGGCACCCGGTTACTGTAACTTATAAAACTGACGAGGAAGAATCTGTTGGAAATGGAGAATTGTTTGTGCCACATAAAACACAATACGGTTTTATTTCTGACATAGACGACACAATAATGGTATCTCACTCGGCAACCGTTTTCAAAAGGTTGAGAATATTATTCACTACCAATCCACGTACAAGAAAAATATTTCCCGGCGTGCAGTCGCATTATCATTTGCTTTCTACATCTGGTACCACAGCAGATGCGCCCAATCCTTTTTTTTATGTATCAAGCAGCGAGTGGAACCTGTACGATTACCTGGAAGATTTTTTCAGTTTTAATAAACTGCCGCGTGGTGCATTTTTATTAAACCATGTAAAGCAGTGGAAAGAGTTGTTAAAAACCGGTAAAACAAAGCACGAAGGAAAACTTATTCGCGTAACCAGGATATTGCAGGCTTTCCCACACCAGCAATTTATTTTAATTGGCGACAATACGCAAAGGGATCCTGTTATTTACAAAGCAATAGCAGAAAAATATCCTGGTCGCATTCATGCAGTGTATATTCGAAATGTATTGCAAACGCATAAAACTGATACAGCTTTGCTACTTCAACAATTACAAAAAGATACAGGCATTCATACATGTCTTTTTAATGATAGCGAGGAAGCCATTGCACACTCCAGGGCAATTGGGTTAATAAGGTGATTATCACAATAACAACCATTTTACAACATAAAGTTTATCTTTCAGTATAAAATAAAAGCTGCCTATGCCCGAACTACCCGGACAAAAACATCCTATCAATATTTTCCTTCGTTTAAGGCCCATACATCGTTTGCTGTTTGGATTTTCAGCAATGCTTATTACGTATCTGCTCACACGTCACATCATTTACAATCCATTGGTAATGCTAATGGTTTTGTGGGATGTATTTTGCGTAACTATATTAACAGCAATATGGATTGTGTTCTTCACATGTTCTCCGGCATTGATGCGAAAAATTGCCAGCAAAGAAGACGGTAGCAGGTTATTTGTATTTCTTATTGTATTGATTTCATCTATGGCCAGTATGGTGACTGTATTGTTTTTAATCTTAGGAAAAAATAATACACCCCACGAAGGTTGGTATATTGCTATAGCTATTGCAGGCATGTTACTTTCCTGGATAATGGTGCATAGCACATTTTGCTTTCATTATGCTTATATGTATTATGGAAATGATGATGAAAAACCGGAAGTGCATGCAGAAGGATTGGATTTCCCTTCTGAAAAAGCCCCGGATTACCTCGACTTTGCCTATTTCTCTTTTGTTATTGGTATGACCTTCCAGGTTTCTGACGTAGTGATAACTTCAAGAGATATCAGGCGGCAGGTATTGGTGCATGGCCTTTTGGCTTTTATATTGAACACATTTGTGGTGGCTCTTACTGTAAACCTGATAGCGGGTTTAAAAAGTTAAACTTAAAGAACAAAAAGCATGTTGCAGATACAAACCATACAAGGCGTAATTGACAATCTTGATATCATTATAGACTGGAGCAAAAACCATCAAAGCCCTATGGGATATTTTGCAACGCTCTATAGACGCATGACTGTTGCTGTGAAAGATGGTATACAAAATAATCTTTTTGAGGATGCACAGCGAATGGAACGGCTTGATATTGTATTTGCTACCCGCTACCTGGAAGCATGGGAAGCCTTTATCCATCAACAACGCTGCAGCAATGCATGGTACACTACATTTGAAGCTTGCAAAAACGATGAGTTGGTTGTATTGCAACATTTGATTGTCGGTGTAAACGCACATATCAATTTAAATCTCGGCATAGCTGCTGCAAATATTGCACCCGGAGACAAAGTATTTGCGCTTCAAAACGATTTTGCGAAGATCAATGATATCATTTCTTCATTAATGCAATCAGTAGAAAATTCCCTGGCGAAAATATGGCCGCCATTATTGTTGATTGAAAACATAGCAGGGCAACAACAGGATGTGATACTAAACTTTAGTATTGAAAGCGCAAGAAAAACAGCGTGGGCCAATGCTGTGGCACTTGCTTTTTTGCAGGGCGATGTAAGAAATACACATATCAATACTATTGACGCAGCAGTGGTTACTATTGCTAACCGGGTTATCAATCCTGGTTTAATAACAGCAGGTATGTTAAAAGCCGTTAGGCTAATGGAAGATAAAAATGTTGCCAATAATATTAAGCTGCTGCAATAAAAGTTTGGGCGATAAGCTTTATCTTCTTTATAAACAGAATATATAATCGTTCAATAGCACTATAAAAGCTGAAGTGTGCGACGCAACGATGCTTAATAGTGATTTCACTGCTGGTTACAACAAAAAAAATAATTATGAAAACACAGACTTCTTTATACGACCCAATAAAATATAAAACACCAACAGGAACACAGTTAAACTGCAAGGGATGGATACAAGAAGCAGCATTGCGTATGTTGCTTAACAATTTAAATCCTGCTGTGGCAGAACGCCCCGATGATTTAATTGTATATGGTGGCAGGGGAAAAGCTGCCCGCAATTTTGAAGCATTAGACAATATCATTAAAGCTTTAAAAGTATTGGAAGAAGATGAAACCCTTTTGATACAAAGTGGCAAACCGGTAGGCATTTTAAAAACACATAAAGATGCGCCGAGAATTTTACTCAGCAATTCTCAACTGGTGCCTAACTGGGCTAACTGGCAGCATTTTGATGAACTAGAGAAGAAAGGATTGATGATGTATGGCCAGATGACGGCAGGTAGCTGGATATACATCGGCAGCCAGGGCATTGTGCAAGGCACTTATGAAACATACGCCGCATTAGCGGATAAACATTTTGCATACAATGGCGTCGGAAGTTTGAAAGGTACTTTAAATGTAACAGCAGGATTAGGAGGCATGGGTGGCGCACAGCCGCTGGCTATTACCATGAATGGAGGAGTAGCATTAATAGCAGAAGTGGAGCAATGGCGTATAGACAAGCGCATTGAAACCCGTTATTTGGATGAGAAGTTTACCAATATAGATGCAGCCATAAATGCTGCAGTACAATACAAAGCTTCTGGTGAGGCGAAAAGCATTGGGGTATTGTGCAATGCGGTTGAATTGTTGCAAAAACTGGTAGAACGCAATATTATACCTGATACACTTACAGACCAAACCTCAGCACATGATCCGTTGGTTGGTTATGTTCCGCACACGTTGAATAATGAAGAAGCTGCCCAACTTCGTTTATCCAATCCTGGTAGATACACTGAGTTGGCTTATGAGAGTATGTACCTGCACGTGCAATTGATGCTGCAATTGATGGACAAAGGTGCGATCACTTTCGATTATGGAAATAATATAAGAGCACGTGCGCAGGAGTACGAACAAAAGCAGGCTGCTGCTCAGCATACTGGCGCTGTTTTGCCATATCCATTAAACCGTTCTTTTGATTTTAAAGGCTTTGTTCCTAATTATATCCGACCCTTGTTTTGCCTGGGCAAAGGACCATTTCGTTGGGCTGCACTTAGCGGAGATCCGGCAGATATAGCTGCAACAGATGAGGTTATTGCCAACATGTTCCCGGAAAATGCATCCTTACAACGCTGGTTGAAACTGGCTAAGGAACGCATCGCATTCCAGGGATTGCCTGCACGCATCTGCTGGTTGGGACAGGGAGAACGTGAAAAAGCCGGATTGGCATTTAATGAACTGGTGCGGAGTGGTAAAGTAAAAGCACCTATTGTTATAGGCAGAGATCATTTGGATACAGGCTCAGTAGCCAGCCCTAACCGTGAGACTGAAGGCATGCTTGATGGAAGTGATGCCGTAGCCGACTGGCCATTATTAAATGCATTGGTAAATACCGCAGGTGGCGCCAGTTGGGTTTCATTGCACCACGGCGGTGGCGTTGGTATGGGTTATAGCATACATGCCGGAATGGTAATTATTGCTGATGGCACAGATGCTGCTGCGCTAAGGCTAAGCAGGGTTTTGCGCAATGATCCTGGTATGGGTGTAATAAGACATGCAGATTCAGGTTACGAGCTTGCCAAAGAAACGGCAGTAAAAAATGGATTGAACCTGGACAGCCGCTTATAAATCTTGTACTATAACGCATGATTTTACTGGATTACCCCTGCTGCATACTAAAACAATCCTTTAGGTCGTTCTAGGTGTATCAAACCTGCTACCTAATGCTATGAAATTAAATCAGCCTTCCGCACCTTGTCATTATTGTGCTGAAAACATGCCTGGATTAATGCTTCACATTTTGCAAGACGGTGCGCATTACCTGTTATGCAATGATTGCGGCAATCAGTTAAAAGACATGATAGCAAAGTCTACAAAACCAACAGTAGATTTATATTTTTCGCTCATAAAAAAAGGCATTCCAGCTCATTTGGAAAAATTCAGCGGACAACCAATTACAAACATCCACATAACAAAAGCCAGCCTGAAAATTGCCATTACAAACAACATATTGCTGCAGGATTCCCATAAAGCTTTAACAGAATTAATCAATACTTTTCATTCTTTTAAAAAAGAAATGCTCACCATAAAAGTGCCGCATATTTTGGTAACAGATCACTTACAACAAGTTACGTCTTATATAACGGCTATGATCAAACTAAGACAGTTAGGATGGATGGCTCCGGGAAACAATCAATATTTTGCCTGAATTTATTTCAATTAAAAACCGTTAAAAAAACACCCGGGAGCAATTAATGTATTACCGCATTAATGTTTTATCATAGCTGTAGGTGGATTTTTTCTTAATGCTGGCGGGCTTAGGCTCAAGCCAGAACTTGTACTGGCAATACTTCCATCTCCCGATTGTTTTTTTTCTTTTGCAACCAGCACATCATAACTTTTCTTTTGTTCATTTAGCTGCTTTACCGAAAAATCGTAAGCAGCAATCACTTCTTTTTTATAAGCCGGATCAGAAAACTCAGCCGGGTTGCGCTGAATATATGCAAACAAATATACCGATGCATAAACCCAGTTATAATCAGTATAATTTTTATACCCGTTTGCATACAATACTTCACTTGACAGATTTTGTCCACGCAATTGAAAAGTAAATAACAATGCCGTACAGCATAATATCGCAAAAAAGCCAGTCTTAATATGGCTTTGCATGTTCTTTTTCATTTGATAAAATTTAGGTAATTGAATAAATTATTTATTTAAAATGCTGCTGTCATTAATGGCAGGCAGCCGAAGTGCTGGTGGCTTGTCAGGTAAAGAAGCCGGCAATTGGTTATCGCTGTCGTGAATATATAGCGCCACTTGTCGTGTTTCGATATTGTGATGGGTTACCAGGGTTGTAATCATAAGAGTGGTGCCTAATACAGCCATTATTAGCCCTGGCGAAGTTGTTTTTAGTGAAAGGCTATTGCCGGAAACAGAAGAGCTTAATTCAGAAACAGGCTCACGTAGCTTTCCTAAAATAAAAGTAGCGCCAACAATTGCCAGTATCATACCGGTAACAAAACCTATATAGCTTGTCCATAATCTGGCCATCAGCAACACATTGGCCTGGTGGTATTGATTCTGAAATGAATTGGCTTCCAGGTTTACAAGGGCCTTTAACCTGGTGCTTTGGATAATTTCATTCGTACTGGCATTTGCGGGTAGTTTTAATCCGTCAAGTGTTGAACGTAAATCCAATGCAGGACTTTCCTGAATTACATTATGCAGGTAAACCAATTGAGCTAAACTGGCCAGGAAGAAGAAAGAAGCCAGTACAATGATGGTTTTGCTCATAAATGGCAGCAGGTTAATCTGCCATTTGCTATTCGATATACGGCTGCTGTTTTCCATATTGCGTATAATATTAACTGGATCAAAAAAGCAAATGATAATCTGTGTGGGAGCGGAGATGTAAAACTTCTTGTTTATTGCGCAGGGTAGGAGAAGTGTGGATGTTCAAGCTACTACTAAATGCAACAAATAGCAATAACCTTTTCGTGGTATTACCAGCGGAAACAACTTTCTTTTAAGAAGTATCGAAGATCAAAATAACTATCATTAATGGGGCAACTTTAGAAAGCATAAGTGGTTTCGATAATAAATTTTTAGGCCTTGCGTTAGTATCATCATAAAAACATTTACCTATGGGATTAACAGAAAAAAGAGCCATTAAATCATTTCAGGATGGGCCTTATCAAACTTTAGTAAAGGAAATAGATACGATTGCGGGGTTTCCTGTAGAGTTTGATGTAAAATGGGACACGCTTGCAGAACCAGAATACGCACACATGTATGAAGAAGGTTTTACCAAAGTTTATTTCACACCAATGATCAATGCTTTCAAGGGTATAACTGTAGACGAGATGGGTAAAGAAGCTTTGAAAGAAACCTTAAAAAAAGTAATTATTAAAAATGAAAGCGGAGCCTATTACGGCAGTACCGCTTATGCTTTTGAAAACGGCGTTTTAACAATAGATCACAAACCTTTTACCAATATTGACGATATATCAGACCGTTCTAAAGAACTGGAAAAATTATTGTCAGAAAAAATGTAGTTAATAGAAATAATGGAAGCCTATATGAACCTTAAAAAAGTTCCTGTTATAAGCAAGCAGGAACTTTTTCTTTATGCAGCAGAAAAAGAAAAACCTGTTGAGCTAAAAATTGTAACCCGCGCCGGTTTTGCGTATTACGGAATCGTTGTAAACATCAGCAATACCAGAGACGAAGGTCAGGCAATTATTTTTCAATTGTTAGATGAAAGATATGGTACATCTAACGGCACATTGCAGATCGCATTGTCAAGCATTGAATCTGTAGAAATTGCAAGAACTGAAGATGCACTTGTTTATTTCTCGCAAGGCAAAATAGGGGCTAGCAATCAATACCAGGTTTCCGGTAAACTGGATACACAAAGAGCTTTGAAAAAAATAGCTGATAGCATCAATGCTCAAACTGGTTTATCAATGCTTATGCCTGAAATAGAACTACCCAGAGATGGCCAGGCTCTAAACCGCATCATTAAGCTATCCCAAACCATAGAACAGGTTATTGCTGCTGTATTAAAAGAATCGGATGCACTTTCCAGTTGGAAAGAAAAATACAATAAGCTTGTTTTTTCTAATAGCGAATGGCTTGAGTTGAAAGACGAATCTCCTGTATTGCATATTTATTTCGCATTCAATAATATTGATGCTCCAGAGATTTCGATTCAGGAATTGCAGAAAAAATTATTGGGAATACTATAACCATACTTTATACAGCTACCCAAAAAACAAAACGCAGACCTGGATCTGCGTTTTGCTTTTTTGTATGTGAGAGTAATGTTATTATCAGCTTTCGTTTTTATGACTATTAACTGCATCAAAAATACTTTTGGCTTTTTCGTATACACTTAACACATTACCATTCTTAAAAGTAATATCGCATCCTGCATTGTGTTCACTATGGCCAAAGTCAATGCGCATAATCTCATCAGCATTAATATAAATGGGGTCTGTGCCGCGGCCGTTGTTTGGGGTTACTTTAATCAGCTTCATGTAAAAGGTTTGGTATTTTGCCAGAATGCTTTAAGTTATTACAAAATCCTGAAATTGCAGTGGTATTGTTTTTGTCTTATTTTTTAAAACCTATTTACAATGAACAACAAAAACGGCAGCATCCTTTATTTTTTGCTGGGCATTTATACCATGCTGATTAGCTGGCATTACAATCATTCAATACTCTATCTTATCATTCATTATATCTTCTGGCCCATCTATCTTGTATATGAAATATTGAAAGGCAATCTCTCACACGAATTGTGGAGAACCATACCCGCTTCGTATTTCAACTAAACAAGTTGTTGCTGTTATTTCACAGGAGCAAGTTTACCATTGCCATCTTCAACGTAAAGCCAATCTGGATTTAAATCGTCCAGTACCAGGACACTTTGGAGGGAGGAAAACTTTTCTGCATCCTGTTTCCATGACCATGCTAATTTTCCTTTGGGCGTGTATTCAACCACCTGCACACCGGATGCACCCCATTTAGGGCCGTGGCCTTGCCAGTTGGCTACAATGTAATTGCCGTTTGATAATATTTGGAAACCTGAAAAGAAAGTAGGATTTACTTCTGCCGGGCCGGTTATCGAATCCAATAAATTACCATCTTTATTAAAGATGCCTAGTTTTTTATCGTAGCCGGTGCTAACAACTGTATTGCCATTCGCCAATCGCAAAGCCTGCCATGCATGCATTTTAGCAGCGTCACCAATAGTTGCCTTCCAAACAATTTCACCTTTCTTATTGCCTTCAAAAAGAACATTGTTAGCGGTGATTAAATAATTGCCGGAAGCTGTTTCACGCACTAGTCTTGCATAATCAAACCCAGGATATACAACAGTTTGAACAATGGCACCCTTGCCATCAACTTCCACCAAAACAATTCCTTTTTTATCCTGCCAGTTTACACCTGTCAGCAATGTATTGCCATTGCGCAGCCTGCGTGCTACCTGAGTACCTGGGTAAGTCGTCAATTCAAACACTTTTTTACCTGTAGCCAATTCATGCTCTTCGTAACCATTGCCCGTTCCTATCAACACACGTCCATTGCCCACCAATTGCATATCTCTGCCAGCAGGAACCGGCACGTACCAATTAGCGGAAGGATTGCTTAAGTCTACCATTGCCAGTTGAGACAAGCCTTCATCTTTCAATAAAAGTTTGTGATGACCATAACCAGTTTTTTGTGCCTGTGCTGTTTTGGATGCAGTACATCCGCTAAAAATAAATGCTGCAGTCACTACTATATAAAAGTTCACTCGCACAGTTGCAGAAAAGAAATGTCTGTTCATTGTATATGGCAATTTTGGCAATAAATATACGAACGATGAGCATATACTGCGTCCTGTAGAAACCTGCTTATCTATTAAAACAGCGTTAACCTTGTTATTTTTGTTTTGTATATTCTATAAGTTTTCATACCATTACCAATAAAGACGCCCACGCTATGCCACATCAATCACGCAAACAATTTTTGCAGACCTCTGTAATTTTAACCACTGCTGCAATTGCAGGACTATCATTTACAAATAAAAAAGCACCATTAAATCTTTCTTTTTCTACCCTTGGTTGCCCGGAGTGGACATTTGACCAAATTATAAAATTTGCTGCAGCACACGGCTACAAAGGATTAGAGATACGCGGCATATTAAAGGAGATGGATTTGCCAAAAATTCCTGAATTCAGCACACCGGAAAATATTGCCAGTACCATGGCATTGATGAAGCAAAATGGATTGCAGTTTGTAGATCTTGGTTCCTCCTGCACATTGCATTTTATGGATGAAGCTAAACGAAAAGATAATTTGGAAGAAGGCAGGCGTTGTATAGACCTGGCGCAAAAAATCAAATGTCCGTATGTAAGAGTGTATCCTAATCTTTTTCCAAAAGAACAGGACAAACAGGCAACGATACAATTAATAGCATCCGGATTGAAAGAGCTAGGGGATTATGCCAAAGGCAAAAATGTAATGGTATTGATGGAAACGCATGGAGATGCCGTGCATGTAGATGATTTGGTAACTATTATGGAAGCTGCCAATCAGCCGCAGGCAGGATTAATCTGGGACATCAGTAATATGTGGACGATTACCAAGGAACCGCCTGCTATGGTATATAGCAAGTTGAAAAAATACATTCACCACACGCATATAAAAGATGCCAAGTTGGTAGATGGCAAACCGCAATATGTTTTTATGGGTAAAGGCGATGTGCCCATTTTTGAAGCCATTGACATTTTGAAGAATGATGGTTATAAAGGCTTCTTTAGTTTTGAGTGGGAAAAACGCTGGCATCCAGAGCTGGCAGATCCTGAACTGGCATTTGCAGATTTTCCGGAAGCAATGAAGAAGCATTGGCAGTAGATTAGTAACTCAGTTGGTTGGTTGATTGGTTGATCGGATTTATGGAATTAGTAATTGGGAATTAGAAATCGGGCTTTTAATGCGGACTGACTGGAAAGACTTACATGGCCGCACGTCTTTGCGAATCGCAGTAGTGGCTTACTAATACTGGGATTTACGCGATGAAGCAATCTGGACTTGCCATACATGAAGATGACTTGCTAAATCAACAACCATACGTTTAAAAGAATATCATTTCATATTGCTGGTTAAAAATAAAGTAGCCGTTCAATACTTCAAGACGAAGCGATGAACGGCTACTTTATTATAAAATTTGCTGAAATGTGGTAATTGAAAACCTCTTTACTAATCAACCAACCAACTGATCAACTAATTTCTTATCCCAGCAAATACGCTTTCAACTGCTCATAATCTGCATCCATCTTTACTGAACCCTTCTTCTCCTTTAAAACTTCGCTTACTGATGGTGGTATGGCTACTGTAGTACCGATTACAGGTTCTACTACATCATAGAATTTAACAGGGTGCGCTGTTTCAAGAAACATTCCTTTATTACCAGGATTATCAGCCAGCCAGCGTTGTAATGCGATGTAACCAACAGCACCATGCGGATCCATCAGGTATTGATATTGATTGTACACCTGCTTCAATGCTTCTCTTGTTTCATCATCAGTAATGCTTACGCTGCTGAATACTTTTTTCAGATCACCGGTTTTCTGATGAAAGAGTTCTAGTATGCGTACAAAATTGCTGGGGTTGCCTACATCCATTGCATTGGAAATAGTAGCTACTGATTTTTTTGTTTGATATTTTTCTGTGCGCAAAAATTCCGGTACTGTATCATTGGCATTGCAGGCCGCAATAAAATGTTTTACAGGCAAGCCAGTAATGTATGCAAGAATGCCTGCACAGATATTGCCAAAGTTTCCACTGGGCACAGAGATTACCGGGGGATTGGTTTTATCTGCCCACTGTTGCCAGGCAAAGAAATAATAAAATTGTTGTGGCAACCAGCGGGCCACATTAATGGAATTAGCAGAAGTAAGAAACAGTTTTTGGGTGATGCTTGTGTCGGTAAAAGCCTGCTTCACCATTTGCTGGCAATCATCAAAAGTGCCGTTTACTTCCAGCGCTTTAATGTTTTTGCCAAGTGTCGTCAACTGCTGCTCTTGTACACTACTCACTTTACCGGATGGATAGAGTATCACTACTTCCACGCCGTCTACATTGTAAAAACCACTGGCAACCGCACCACCGGTATCTCCGGAGGTAGCCACCAGCACCGTTACTTTTTTGTTTTTATCTTTTACAAAATAACCCAGGCATCGGCTCATAAATCTTGCACCAATATCTTTAAACGCAAGGGTAGGACCATGAAAAAGTTCCAGCGACAAACTATTTTCGGTTACTGGTACCAGTGGTATTTCAAAATTGACAGTTTCCGCTACAATTTTGCGCAGATCGTTTTCTGGTATAGTATTGCCAACATATGGACTGATTACCTGGTAAGCAATCTCTTCTTTGCTGTATTGCTCAATATTATTAATAAGTTCTTTGCTTACCTGTGGCAATGTTTCAGGAAAATACAGTCCTTTATCTGGTGCTTGTCCGTTTATGGTAGCTTCTTTAAAATCTGCAATCGGTGATTGTTTATTAAGACTATAGTATTTCATTTTTAGCTGTGAGCTGTGAGCTGCTAGCTGTTAGCTGCAAGCTTCAAGCAATTCGTTTAATTTTTAATAATCATTTTCTATGCTATTGGCCTTGAATGCACATCTATTTTTTGTGCTGCTCCTGCATTTTCACATTTATCACATTTCCACATTTGTCACATTTGCTTTATCACATTTATTTTATCACTTTAACACCTTCATTATTCAACGTAGTCACATAGGTTCTAAAGTCAATGCCCAGCTTTTGAAAAACCGATTGCATTAGTTTTTCTATTTCATTAGCAGTGTGTTGCTCTTTACTGATCATAAAAATAGAAGGGCCAGAACCGGAAATACCGCCACCCAACGCACCTGCTTCACGACTTTTTGTTTTTACTTCATCAAAACCCGGAATAAGGATGCTACGCACAGGTTCAATAATTACGTCTTCTAATGAACGGCTAATGAGATCATAATCGCCTTTCATAAAACCTGCAACCAATCCTGCAATATTTCCCCATTGCTTGATGGCGTCTTTCAACAAAACTTCCTTGCGCAATATTTGTCTTGCATCAGAAGTTTTTACTTCTATCTGTGGATGCACCACCGTTACAAACATAGGCGGAGCAGTCAACTGCACAATATCCAAAGGAAAAATAGAACGAATCAATGTAACGCCACCATAAATGCAAGGCGCAATATTGTCTGCATGTTTTACACCGCTGGCCAGCTTCTCACCATTCATAGCAAAACGCACCAGGTCTTCTTTACTGAAAAAATTATCCAGCAAATGATTGGCAGCAACTACTGCACCAGCAGAACTGGCAGCGCTGGAACCAAGTCCGCTACCAGGCTTTATGCATTTGTCTACTATTAAATCAAAGCCAATAGATTTATCAGGATATTCTTCCATCAACGCAATCAATCCTGCGCCTGCAACATTCTTAGCAGGTTCGGTGGGCAAATCATAGCCGTCTATATGCTTTATTCTGATGCCGGGTTCACCACCAAGACTAAGCTCCATAATATCCTGCGGATCATTTAATGCCATACCCAATACATCAAAGCCACAAACCAGGTTGGCCACTGTTGCCGGTGCTGCTATCTTTATTTTCTTCATTTTTTATTGAATGCGCTGTTTACATTTTTGCCGCTCTTATAATATCTGCAAACACTCCGGATGCGGTAACTTCTGCACCCGCACCTGCACCTTTCACCACTAATGGCTGCTCAGGATAACGTTCTGTGTAAAACAATACCACGTTGTCTTTTCCATACAAATGATAGAAATCGCTTTGCGGGTCTATATGTTTTAGTCCAACGCCTGCTCCTGTTGCAGAATAAGAGGCTACAAACTTCAGCTTTTTACCGGCACTGGCCGCTTCTGCATATATTTTTTTAAAATGATCTTCTTCTTTTGCCATGGCCGCATAGAAATCGGCAACAGATCCTTTCATGCACGATTCAGGCATAAATGTAGTGTTGCTGATCTGTTCCATTTCAATTTTTTCTCCGGTTTCCCTCGCAAGAATCATAATCTTGCGCATTACATCGGTACCGCTTAAATCAAGGCGTGGATCTGGCTCTGTGTAACCTTCGTCCTGTGCTTGTTTCACCACATCGGCAAATTTCTTTTCGCCATTATAATTATTAAATACAAAATTAAGTGTACCGCTCAGTACAGCTTCAATCTTGTTTATCTTATCGCCACTGCGCATCAGGTCATTCAATGTGCCAATAACAGGAAGACCTGCACCAACATTGGTTTCAAACAGGAACTGGCAGTTGTGTTCGCGGGCAAGGTCTTTTAATTTTTTATAGTAACTAAATGGTGCAGAGCAGGCTACTTTATTGCAGGCTACTACAGATATGCTGTGCTGCAACAGTTGGTCATATATCATGGCTACTGCGTCATTGGCAGTAATGTCCACAAAAACGGAGTTGCGCAGGTTTTTGCTGATGATATTATTTACAAATCCCTGCAATTCCATTGGCTCGCCATTGCTCAATTGATCTTTCCATTTTTTCAGATCAACACCTTCTTCGTTAAACAGCATTTTTTTGCTGTTGGCAATGCCTATCACCCTTATCTGTAACCGAAGATGATGCTGCAGGTATTCCAATTGTTGCTGCAATTGTGCTATCAGTTTGCCACCCACATTACCCACACCAGTTATAAACAGGTTTACTTGTTTGTATGTTGTTTCAAAAAATTCTTCGTGCAGAATATTGATGGCTTCTTTTACATCTTCTGTGGCTATAACTGCAGATATATTTCTTTCTGAAGAACCTTGTGCTATTGCTCTTACGTTTACACCGTTTCGTCCCATGGCCCCAAACATTTTTCCGCTGGTACCCGGATGGCTTTTCATATTGTCGCCCACCAGCGCTATAATTGATAATTGTTTCTCTACTGCTAATGGCTCTACCTTTCCTGTTTCAATTTCATAGGCAAATGTGCTGTCAACTACCTCTTTTGCTTTAGCTGTATGCACATCATCTATACCTACACAAATGGAATGTTCAGAAGAACCTTGCGTAATAAGAATAACATTAATTGACGCATTAGCAAGTGCTTCAAACAATCTTTTAGAAAAACCAGGTACACCTGCCATACCACTTCCTTCTAAACTTAGCAACGCAATTTTATTAATGCTGGAAATGCCGCGAATGCTATTGCCATTTTTTACGGAAGCGCTTTCTATTACGGTGCCATAATCCTGCGGAGCAAAAGTGTTCTTTACCCAAACAGGTATATTCCTGCTCATAACGGGTTGTATAGTGGGGGGATAAATTACTTTAGCGCCAAAGTGGGAGAGTTCCATTGCTTCCTGGTAAGAGATATGCGGAATTACTTTTGCAGTGGCCACCAGTCTTGGATCGGCTGTCATCATACCGCTTACATCTGTCCATATTTCTACACTGGCCGCATTTACAGCAGCAGCAACAATAGCAGCGGTATAGTCAGATCCACCGCGACCTAATGTAGTTGCTACGCCTTCATTGTTTTTAGAAACAAAACCCGGCATTACAAACAATTGTTGTTTGGCGCTGCCAAAATACGTTTCAATTTTTTTATTGGTTGCTGCAAAATCTACTGCAGCGTTTCCATAATTGCTATTAGTTACAATTAATTCGCGGGAGTCTGTCCAAGCACTGTCTGCAACACTTGTTTTAAATCTGGCAGCAATAATTTGAGAGGAAAGCAATTCGCCATAACTCACCATCCTGTCTTTTGTGCGGGCAGATAATTCTCCCAATAAAAAAATACCATTGCAGATATCTTCTATCTCGTTGCAAAGTTTTTTCACCATACTCAGCACACTGCTCTGCTGCGTTACCGGAATCAAAGCTTTCGCTACTTCCAGGTGACGTTGTTCTATTTGTTGTAAAATCTCTTTGTATTTTTCATCGCCTGCTGCCGCTGTAGTAGCAGCGTTAATAAGCGTATCAGTTATTCCACCCAGCGCAGATACAACCAGCGCTGTTTTATCTTTTTTTATAACCTGCTCTACAATGGCAACAACCTTGTTGATATTTTCTGCATTTGCTACGGAAGTACCGCCAAATTTTAAGACCTGCATATATGTTTGTTAGATGATGAGAATTGATGTTAGTGAAATGACATGGTTTTTTCTAAACCTGTTCAGCCAATGGCCCAATGCTTTAATATGGAAATATGCAACCCTTAACGGGTTGTAATAGTGGTAATGGTAATAGTAGATATGGTAGCAGTTGTTGCTACTGAAGAAATGAAAGCTGTAATATGATTGCTTTTTTGTACCACTTTTTTTAAGACGACGAAGGTAACAACCATTGCTGATATAACAATCGTTAGTTTTGATAATTTTTCAAACTTAAGGCCTAATCAGTAAAAAATATAGAAACAAACTATTGTTTTTTTTAGGTCTAATTGCCATCTTTCCAAGAGTTTTTAAATAGCATCAATCTCAATATCATTTTTTACCCGTATTTTCATTGCACGATTTTGCTGCTTGCTATATTGATTGCATAAAGGGCTTATTCCGTGATTTTTTGTATGAAACCGGCAGTATACCATTATTCAATAGTGGTTGTGTCACTCACTTGTACTGTAAACCGTTATTCACCCAAAAGAAATTCAGACATATAACACGATAAAGCCTCAACACGAACAAACTTAAAAATTTCATTGTCAATGGATCATCAGTCATCCCGAGGTTTGCAGCAATTCAAGAACTATGTTGCTATAAAATTTCAGTTATACAATAGCCTTTTTAGTTCTCTTCCTTTTCATCGCATAGAAAAGACCGGTATTTTATTGTCTTTGCTGGTATCTGACTGTGAAGATGGTTATAAGAAAAAACAAAGCCCTTCGCAAATACTGGATGATTTTTTTGCCAAGCATACACCGCAGTTAAATGAAAAGGAGAGGCTTGATCTCATGTTCCGTTTTGTACAATATACAGAGCGGCAGGTGGTATTGTTTGATGCTTTGGAAGATGCGTCATTCAGGGAGATAAATGACGTAAACGGTGCAGGCTCTCTAAAACACCTGGAATCAGAAATTTTGCAAACAAACAGCCAGGAAGCATTTGCAGAGAAACTGAAACACTTTGCTATTCGCCTGGTGTTGACAGCGCATCCAACTCAATTCTACCCTGGTTCAGTATTGGGCATTATCAATGATCTGTCAAAATCATTGTCAGACAACAATGCTGCACAGGTACATTTGCTTTTACAGCAACTGGGTAAAACACCTTTCTTCAAGCAAATCAAACCAACACCTTTTGATGAAGCGGTAAGTTTGATATGGTACCTGGAAAATGTATTTTATGCAGCATCCGGCCGCATCATTAATTTTTTAAAGAACCAATTCGCAGACGCCATACCTGCTAATAATCCTATTATTAATATGGGTTTTTGGCCAGGTGGCGACAGAGACGGCAACCCCAATGTAACTTCTGAAATCACCTTGCAGGTAGCAGATGCTTTGCGTGTAAGCATCATCCGCTGTTATTATATGGATGTGCGCCGATTAAAAAGAAGGCTTACGTTCAAAGGCGTTGAAAACATATTGGCCGATCTGGAAAAAACTTTGTACAATAATATTTTCATTCCCGGGCATCGCACAGAATTGAAAAAAGAAGATATTATTGATCCACTGAACAAAATCCGCGAAACACTTATTTACCAGCACAACAGTCTTTTCTTAGAGTCGTTAGAAAACCTCATTAGCAAAGTGAGTGTATTTGGCTTGTATTTCGCATCACTGGATATCAGGCAAGAGAGCACCGTGCATACTAAAACGTTTGCAGCAATTGCATCCAAGACAGATATATTGCCTGCAGACTACAGCTCTTTAAAAGAAGCCGATAAGATAAACGCATTAATGTCTATCAATAAAACGGTAGATCCTGCAATAATAGAAGATGCTGTTATGCGTGATACACTGAAGAGTACCGGTGCTATACGCGAAATACAGCAATACAATGGACAAAATGGCTGCAACCGTTATATCATCAGTCAATGTAACAGCGCATTGAATGTAATAGAAGTGTTTGGACTGTTTTTGTTGAATGGTTGGAAAAAAGAATCACTTACAGTAGATATAGTTCCACTTTTTGAAACCATTGATGATTTGCAAGCTGCTTCAGAGATTATGCGCACTTTGTATGAAAACAAAGATTACAATGCACATTTGAAGAAACGCAACAATTTGCAAACCATTATGGTGGGTTTTTCTGATGGCACAAAAGATGGTGGTTATTTTATGGCCAACTGGGGTATTTATAAAGCCAAAGAAGAACTGACTGCTATCTCTAAAGAATATGGCATTGACGTAGTATTTTTTGATGGTCGTGGCGGTCCTCCCGCACGTGGCGGTGGCAAAACGCATAAGTTTTATGCGTCTATGGGCAAAAACATTTCAAACAAGGAAATACAACTTACCATACAGGGGCAGACCGTAAGTTCAAACTTTGGTACCATTGACTCTGCACAGTTTAATATAGAGCAATTGCTGAATGCTGGTATCTCAAACGATTCTGTTTTCAACCAAATCCATTACGCTGGAAGAAAAAGAAGAAGCATTATTGCAGGCGCTGGCCGATGAAAGCTTCAAAGCATATATTGATTTGAAAGAACATCCTGATTTCTTAAACTACCTGGCATATATCAGCCCATTGCGTTTTTATGCAGAAACCAATATTGGCAGCAGGCCGGCAAAAAGAACTGGTGGTGCTAAACTGAACCTGAAAGATCTGAGAGCCATTCCTTATGTTGGTGCGTGGAGCCAGTTAAAACAAAACGTTACCGGTTTCTATGGTGTAGGCACAGCGTTACGCGAAATGGAAAAGCAGGGAAAATTTGCAGCCATAAAAAAATTGTACCATAGTTCGCTGTTCTTTAAAACGCTTATGGATAACTGTGAGATGGCAATGAAAAAGACTTATTTGCCACTGACAGAATACCTGGCGGATCATCCTATTTATGGAGAGCTGTGGAATAAAATCAATAAAGAGTTTGAGCTCACCAAACGTTATGTGTTGCAATTGTCTGGCAATACAGAGCTGATGGAAGATTACCCAGTAGAGCAATTGTCTATCCAGATGCGTGAGCGCATTGTATTGCCACTGTTAACCATTCAGCAATATGCTATGTCTAAAATGCGGACAATGGAAGAAAAACAGATTAGCAATGATCCGCTTAAAGCCAATTACGAAAAGATAGTAATACGCTGCTCGTTTGGTATTATAAATGCGGGAAGAAACTCAGCGTAGAGAACAGCTAATAGCTTTTAGCTACAAGTAAAAGCCGTTTGCTTCAAGGGAGCAAACGGCTTTATGATTAGATAACAATCTCCCGACTTTCAGTACGGGACACGTACGTTCTATTGTAGAAGCAAAGGCATTTTCACACTTTCACATTTATCACATTTCCACATTATAGAGTCGCCAAACTCTCAGCAATTATCTTCAGCTTTGCTTCAGCATCGGCTTTTTTCTTTCTTTCCAGTTCAATCACTTCCGGTTTTGCGTTTTGTACAAAACGCTCGTTGCCCAGTTTCTTTTCTACTGATGCTAAAAAGCCAATGAGGTGTTGCTGTTCTTTCAGCAAATCTTCTTTTTGGTTGCCAGCCTGTACAGGGTTTTCTGTAATAATATAGAATTTATCTTTCCCCATTACTACGGCAATGCTCTGCGGTACGGTCTCTTCTGTATAGTGAACAGCTTTTGCATTTACCTGTTTCGCTAGCAAACCTTCTACAGTTTGATACTGTGCTTTATCGTCAGGCTGAATATACAACTCTATTGTTTCCTTCGGTTTTAACTGGGCTTTGTTTCTTGCATCACGAATAGTAGTAATGGCATCTTTTAATAAAGAACCGGTAGCTAATACTTTTGCA
Source organism: Chitinophagaceae bacterium (assembly GCA_047602295.1). Classification (GTDB taxonomy): domain Bacteria; phylum Bacteroidota; class Bacteroidia; order Chitinophagales; family Chitinophagaceae; genus JACMLD01. Next base: position 3,742,711 of record JASGHP010000001.1, read on the forward strand.
TCAGTTGCTTTAGCCTCATCCAGTTGTTTTATACAAAGGTCGATTGGTTGTATTGCCAATTGCTGGTAAACTTCCTCTGTTATAAATGGCATAAATGGATGCAACAATTGCATTAGCTCTGTAAAAAAGTATTCTGTCTTTCCCTGTATAGCCACGTCCATTAGTTCTTCCATACCTGGTTTTATCCATTCAAGATACCAGCTACAGAAGTCAGTCCAGATAAGTGAATAAATAGTTTTCAACGCCTCACTTAGTTTGAACTGTTTCATCAACACTTCTACTTCTGCTTTTGCTTCATTCAATCTATTTTCAAACCACTGAACAGCAAAGCTGTCTGCCAGTGGTGTTTGAGTAAGCGCTTGTTTTCCCTGCCATATTTTTACCAGCTTCAGTGCATTCCACAATTTATTATTAAAGAATTTGCCTTGCTCCAATGATGATTCATCAAACAACAAATCATTACCTGCGGGAGAAGAGATCATAATACCAAACCGAACCGCATCTGCACCGTAATCATCAATCAGCTTCAGCAAATCAGGACTATTGCCCAATTGCTTGCTCATCTTGCGGCCCTGTTTATCACGCACCATGCCGGTAAAGTATACATCTTTAAACGGCGCTTTCTGTTTAAATGCATAACCCGCCATAATCATCCTGGCTACCCAGAAGAAAATAATATCCTGGCCAGTTACCAATGTAGTAGTAGGGTAGTAATAATCAATTTCGTTATTATCCGGGTGACTGATACCTTTAAAAACTTCTATAGGCCACAACCAGGAAGAGAACCAGGTATCAAGCACATCTTCATCGCGGGTTAGTTTTGCGCCTTTTGCTTTTTCAAGTGCTTCAGCTTCTGTAGTAGCAACATAGCAATTGCCGGCTTCATCGTACCAGGCAGGTATTTGTTGTCCCCACCAAAGCTGGCGGCTGATGCACCAGTCTTTTATATTTTCTAACCAGTAGCTATAAGTGTTTTTTAATTTGGCCGGATGAAATGTAATCTCATCATTCATTACTGCACTCAGTGTTTCCGGGTTTTTGCCCAGGAAAGTCTTCATGTCAATAAACCATTGCAGGCTAAGGCGTGATTCAATTACCGCACCTGTTCTTTCACTGGTGCCTACCTGGCCTTTGTAATCTTCCACTTTATCTAACTGGCCCAACTGTGCAATGTCTTCTGCAATCTTTTTCCTAAGCGCAAAACGATCTACTCCGTTGTAACCAAGCACCTGTGCAGATGGTTGCTCATCCATTAAATCTGCAGCAGTAAACTTGCCTTCAGCATCCAGTGTATTCAATGCTTTCAGGTTGTGCTTTCTGCCGAGCTCATTATCGTTTTTATCGTGTGCTGGTGTAATTTTTAAAGCACCAGTACCAAATTCTGCTTCTACATATTCATCTGCAATAATGGGTATTTTGCGATTAATGATTGGTACAATGGCCTGCTTTCCTACAAATGAAGTATAGCGTTGATCAAGCGGGTTTACGCAAATGGCCACATCGCCCAAAATAGTTTCAGGGCGCGTAGTGGCAACTGTTATAAATTGCCCGCTACCATCTGCCAATGGATACTTTACATAATAGAGTTTGGAATTACTTTCTTTAAAGATCACTTCTTCATCACTTAACGCAGTCTTGCCAACAGGATCCCAGTTCACCATTCTTAAACCGCGATAAATTGTGCCGTCCTGGTATAAACGAACAAAAATATCTATTACAGATTTGTAATAGTCTTCGTCCATTGTAAAACTGGTTCTATTCCAGTCGAGGCTGCAACCCAGTTTTTTTAACTGTTGTAAAATAATGCCACCATATTTTTCCTTCCACTCCCATGCGTAGGAAAGAAACTCTTCTCTACTTAAAGATGCTTTGGTAATGCCCCTTTCGCGCAGCATAGCTACTACTTTAGCTTCTGTGGCAATAGAAGCGTGATCAGTACCTGGCACCCAGCAAGCGTTAAAGCCCTGCATGCGGGCACGGCGTACTAATATATCCTGTATAGTATTATTGAGGCAATGGCCCATGTGCAGCACGCCGGTAACATTGGGCGGCGGTATTACAACTGTATAAGGTTGCCTGCCATCTGGTTTGCTGTTAAAATATCCTTTGTCCAGCCAATGAGAATACCATTTATTGTCAACGTCTGCGGGTGTAAAATTTTTGCTCAATTCCATAGTTAATCAGCCACTTATTTGGCCTGCAAAGGTAATAAATGATGATGGAAGTTTGAAGTCTGATGTAGGATGTCTGATGTCTGATTTGCTTCAGTGCGAATCGTTCATTTTAAATTATCCTTTTGTATTTGCAGAGCCCCATACGTTTATTCGGGGCTTCTTACTTCCGATATCCTACTTCATACTTCTGCTACAAAAAGCCAATATTTTTAGCAATTTCTTCCTACATTTATCCTTCAATCATGTATGCAATCATAGACATAGAAACTACTGGCGGGCATGCAACGGCGCATGGCATTACAGAGGTTGCAATCATTCTGCATAATGGGCGGGAAATAGAAGGAAAGTTTCAGACATTAATTAATCCCCGGGTAAGCATTCCCAGACATATTACTGCGCTTACCGGCATCAGCAATGAAATGGTGTACGATGCTCCTGTCTTTGAAGATGTGGCAGAGAAATTATTCAACCTTCTATCAACAAGAATATTTGTTGCGCACAATGTAAACTTCGATTATTCATTCATCCGTCATCACTTGCAGGAAGCCGGTTATCATTTAAATACCCGTAAGCTTTGTACGGTAAGGATGGCCCGTAAAATAATACCGGGCTTCACTAGTTATAGCCTGGGCAATCTTTGCAGGGACTTAAATATCGGTATTACCAATCGCCACCGTGCCATGGGCGATGCGTTGGCTACAGTGGAGTTATTCGAAATATTGCTGCAACGAGATAGTAGTGGGGTAGTTGCCGGGATGCTGAAAGGTAGAAACAAAGAGCAATATTTGCCCATGCATTTGCCGGCTCCCGAGATAGAAGGTTTGCCGCGAACGCCGGGTGTATATTATTTCTACAACCAGAAAAAGAAGATCGTTTACGTTGGTAAAGCGGTAGATCTGCAACAAAGGGTGAAAAGCCATTTTAGCAATAACGATGGCAGCAAACGTAAGCAGGAATTTCTGCGCAATATCCATAGCGTTTCTTACAAAATATGCAGCAGCGAACTGGCAGCACTGATATTGGAGAGCACAGAAATACGCAGGCTATGGCCTCAATACAACCGCAGCCAGAAAAAATATCATCATGAGTATGGATTGTACACCTACGAAGATCGTAACGGCTACCTGCGGCTTTTTATAGAGAAAAAGAAAAAGCATTTGGCGCCGGTATATACTTTCAACCTGTTGCACGAGGGGCAGGTAATGCTGAAAAAGATGATTGCGGAATTTGAGTTGAATGAATCTTTATGCTTCGTAACCAGCCAGTCTGTTGAAACGCATACAGACGAGGCGATGGGCTATAATCTGAAAGTAAAAAAGGCAATTGCAGCTTTACAAGATCAACTACCCAGCTTTTTATTAACCGACGGAGAAACTGAAACGCCCAGTTATTTCTTAATGGAACAAGGAAGATTTGTAGGAATGGGACCATTGCCCAAAGAAAGTATTCATCAAAATATAGACGCCATCAAAAACCAGCTTCCGGTTTATCCAGACAACGATTACATCAGGGGATTGCTGTACCAGTTTGCAGAGAAGTATCCGGAAAAGAAAATAAGAATTTTGTCCCAATAATAGCGTAATAAATCAGCTGGCAATCGGGACAAAATTCTAATGAGTTAACCTTAAGGGGTTAAGAGGTAGCTTAAGAAAGGCCGAGTAAAAGTTTAATTCCAGGCCATAAATGTTACAGTGGCGATAATTGCGTACAAAACGATTACGATCAGAGCAATTTTGAATCCGCTGTTGTGTGACAAGTCAAGTTTCATAATTTTAATTTTTTAGCATGAACCAAATAAAATAGGGACCAGGACTACGGTTTAGTCTTCAGAGGGGATTCGGTCAAACGGAGCGGTCTTTCTTAGAGGTGGGATTTAGTAACCGGTTATGCCTTACGAAATTATATATAGCTAATCTGTTGGTAATACGAAAGTACCCACTTTCTAGTGTTGTTGCAAGTTTTTAGGGCAGGATTTTTTATAAACGCCTGTTAAACCCGAAATATTGTTATTTTGAGGCATATTAAGTAAAGGAATTCATTTATGGAAAGACAACTCAGCTCCTGGTATAGCCCCTCACTGAACAAAGAAATGCCCATTGCTGTGTACGGACACTATGGCTTTGCGTTGTTAATGATACCCACTGCCGCCGCAGATTATCTTGAGTATGAGCGTTTTCAGTTAATGGATCACATAGCGCCTTTTATAGAAGCTGGTAAGGTGAAAGTTTATTCTATTAACAGCATCAACACAGAAAGCTGGATGAATAATGACATGGACCCTTATCATAAGGCCGTACGCCAAAACCAGTTTAATAATTATGTCTATAATGAGGTAGTGCCTTTTATCCGTAACAGCACTAGTTGGGAGACGCCGATTATAACCTGCGGAGCATCGTTTGGGGCATTGCACAGTGCCAACCTGTTTTTTAAACGACCAGATATCATTAACGGATGCCTGGCCATGAGCGGCGTGTACGACCTGACTGAATACACTAAAGGCTATTTTAATGATGATGTATATTTCAACAGCCCGATTCATTATATCCCTAATCTGACTGACCATAACATCCTGGAACAAATCAGGCGCAGCCATCATATTCACATTCTCACCGGCAGCGGTGACCATGAAGATCCTGAAGCCAACAGAAGATTTGGAGGTGTTCTCTATAATAAAGGCATCAATTATGAATTAGATATCTGGGGACATGAATGGCGCCACGACTGGCCAACCTGGAGAGCGATGTTGCCGCATTATTTAGGAACGCGATTCTAAAAAAATGTGGAAGCGTGGAAATGTAACTGTCTGAACCGTGATTAAAGGATTTAAAGATTATAGGATTGATTGCTTCGGATGTAACTATCCTGTTAATCCCTTAATCCTATAAATCCTGATTCAGACATTTATCGAAGCAAAAGAACTAGCAGCTTGAAGCTAATAGCTTGCGGCTTCAACTTCCCCCACCACAAACACACTTCCGCATACCAACACCAGGTCTTGTTTTTTTGCATGCAGTAAAGCTGCTTTCACGGCTGTGCTTACAGAAGAATAATGTTGTCCATTAAGCCCAGCGGCCTTTGCTTGTGTTGCTAACTGATCTTCGGGTAATGCACGTGGTATTTGCGCACGGGTAAAATAATATTGAGCTTGTTTGGGCAGCAGCGCCAATACTTTGTCAATTTCTTTGTCTTTTACCAGGCCAATTACAATATGCAGGTCTTCATGATCTGTAATTTCTATCTGCTCTACAATTTGCTTGATGCCATCTTCATTGTGCCCCACGTCTAATACTAATAAAGGATCACGTTGCACAATCTCCCAACGACCATGAAAGCCAGTAATCTTTTTGGTATGACGCAATCCTTTTTGCACAGCAGTTTCAGAGATCTGCCACCCGTCTTTTTGTAATTTTTTGATGGAGGAAAGAACTGTCAGAACATTTTTAAGCTGATAAACTCCCTGCAAGTCCAGTTCATAGTCCACACGTTCATCATTATCGCGTGAGGCAACTGTTACTTGCAGAAAATATGGCTGTTCGTGCCAATCGCTCACGTATAAGTGATCTGTGGCAATGGTTAAGGGTGCATTTTCTTTACCAGCTTTTTCTTCAAACACAGGCTTGGTTTCAGGAAGTGTTTCGCCTACTATAACGGGTACACCTGGTTTTATAATACCTGCTTTTTCATACGCAATTTTTTCCAGCGTATTGCCCAGCATGTTCATATGGTCCCAGCCAATGTTGGTGATAATGGAAAGCAACGGCGTAATAACGTTGGTACTATCCAACCTTCCGCCCAGCCCTACCTCTATAACGGCTATGTCTACCTGCTCCTGTACAAAATAATCAAAAGCCATGGCTACGGTTATCTCAAAAAAAGAAGGAGAGATGGCTGCAATCTGTGGTTGAATGCGGTCTACAAAATCAACCACAAAATCTTCTTTTACCATTTCGCCATCTACTTTAATGCGTTCTCTGAAATCTTTCAGGTGAGGCGAAGTGTATAATCCGGTCTTATAACCAGCCGACTGCAGCACAGCAGCCAGCATATGACTGGTTGAGCCTTTTCCGTTTGTACCGGCTACATGCAGGCATTTCAGTTTTTTATGCGGATTGTCCAATGCTTCACAAAGAGCGATGGTATTGGTAAGGTCTTCTTTAAATGCGGCCGCTCCAATGCGGCTATACATGGGCAATTGGGTGAAAAGATAATCCAGGGTTTGTTCGTAATTCATTGCGCAACAAAGATAGAAAGAATGACAAATCAGTTTGAAGTATGCACATAAAAAATAACTTTTGAAATCTTCAATTATGATTAGGTTTGTTGCCTATGAAATTTATCTACTGCTTCGTATTGCTGTGCTGCAACTGCTCTTTTGCACAATCAGACACCTCTTATGTTTACCTGTTAAAGGGTGGAGGAGAAACTTCCAAAGACAGTGCTTATACGGTTGTAAAGTTTTACAAATTAAACAATGCATGGCATGGCAAAGAAACCTATGTAAAAAATGGTGTTGTAAGATCGGATGGTGAATATGCCGAGAATAATCTTAAAGCACCATTGGGAACTTTCAATAATTACACAGAAGCAGGCAAGCTTGATTACACTGCTTCCTATAACAATGGCAAGCCTTTAGAGGTGACTTATTTTTATAAAAATGGCAACAAGAAATCCTGGATGAATTTTGATGAAAAAGGTGTAAAAGACCAAAAAGGCTGGGATGAAACCGGGAAAGAAATCAAAAACTTTATAGTACGAAGACCGGCCGCTTTTAAGGGTGGAGAAGAAGGATGGATCAAATACCTGAAGAAAAACCTGAATGGCAATATTGCTACGGATGCAGGCGCCCCGGTAGGTCAATACCATGTAGATCTTCTATTTAAAATAGACCCTCAGGGTAATACAAGCAATATTAAAGTACTGTCTGCACCTGCCAAATGCAGGCCTTGCGCCGGTGAAGCAGTAAGAGTAATACAGGAAAGCCGCGAATGGCAACCTGCTATATTTCAAAATGAACAGGTTGATTTCTATTTAAGGCAACGCATTACGTTTGTGGTGGAGGAAGAGAAAAAGAAAAAGGGGTAATAAAAGCATTAACAAGAATGAGCAGGTACCTTGGGATTTTCTTAATTGTAGTTGCATTCATTGGCGAATTGTTCTTTCGTCATTACAGAGGCGAAATAATCGCCTACCCATTTTTATGGCGTATCGGGTTTATTATTGTGGGTTTGATAGGCGTTGGTTTAATAGCATTTCCATCATTAAGCGGCCTTTCAAAAAAAGAAGTAGCTTACCAGGATTTCTTACAAGAAATGAAAAGCAATGCCAGGAAAATAGAACTGGATATTGACAAATGCGAAATCAAAAGCGGTTCATACACACAACAGGTTGACGATCCTGAAATAAGTACGCTGCATCTTTTGCTTCCGCGTACTGTTAGTATGTATATGATGGAGTCAACAAAGACAGAAAGAATCGTTCAGTCTTATCTTATCTATATAGAAGAAATTGCTGCAGAAAGAAGAAGGTATATCAGCCATCCATTTCCTGTGGACGAGACTACACTTAAATATTATATTATAACTAAAGAAGTAAACCTGTATGTTGACAGGTTTGACGGTAGAAAATACCTCTTTGGAGCTTAAAGAAAACTTTCCGAATTAATTATTGATTTTAAAATTAATAATCACCGTACCGGTTTGTTCATCATCGCCATTGGGTGCTGCGTTGAATTTAGATTTTCTTACCACTTCAAGCGCTTTGTCTTTATAAGAACCAGATGATGTAGTGGAACCTCTTGGCTGATAAGATGCACTAATTACATTTCCGTTTTTATCAATTCTTACATCTACGGCAACTTTTTCATTGGTATCAAAATCTCCCTGGTAAGTATAGACGCTGGTAAATCTTCTGCCTTCAAGTCCTCTTGCTATACTAACACCAGAGTTTCCATGTCCGCCTCCAGTATAATTTTTACTGTTAGGATCTCCGCCCGGTCTTCCCTGATCTCCCTTGCCACCAGCTATGCCTTCACTACCGCCTTTTTTATAACTATCTGCTTCATTGCCGCCCGTACCCGTACCATTTACGCCTTTAAATACAGCTTTGGCCACTGGTGGTTTGGGCGTTGGAGGTGCAGGTTCAACAGCTTTAGGCACAGTTTTCTTTACCTCTGTTTTTTCCGCCACTTTAGTAGCTTCGGGTTTTACAATTGGTGGCTTTTTTACTTCAGGAGCATCTTCGTCTTTATCGTTCGAAAGCGGATCTTTTACATCTTCTTTTTGTGTTTCAGCTTGTCGCGGAGGCGTGTATTGTTGCTGCTCTTGTGGTGCAGGCTTGCCCGGCTCAAAAGGTTGATCATTGCCTAAACCTGCATCACTATTGCCAAGGTTTACTTCCATGCCTTCTTCTGGTAAAGGTTGCGGAATGGTTGGCGTTGTCCATCCTATTAAAAAAAGCAGCAGAAAGATAAGCGCCAGTATTACCAAAGTAATAGTGCCAGCCTTCATATTTTTTTTCTGCTCAAAATCTGTATCAAGCGTATTTGCCATAGCAAGGGGGTTAGTGTGGTAAAGTTACACTGTTTGTTGATAACGATGCAAGTATAGTGCTAATTACACAGGTGGTGTACAGGATTCTGTTAAAATTTAATACTATGATTTATAGGATTAACAAATGGGCAGGATTCTTATGTATAGGAAAGTAGGAGATGAGATTAGTTTGAGAGATTTTTTATCATTATTAATCATAAGAATTATGATAATCTGCGGTCTATTACCAACGCAAACGCATTTTCACATTTGCCACATCTCCACATTTTCACATTCTTATAGTTTATTATCAAACCCATTTGCCCAACCGCTGTCTTGCAGTTTTGCTACTTTGGTAAGCACTTCCTGTTCCAGTTGTTTTTTGTAGGCTATTACTTTATCGGAAACTGTATTGTCGAAAGCGCCAATGATAGAAGCGGCCAATATACCCGCATTTTTTGCTCCATTTAAAGCTACGGTAGCAACGGGTATTCCATTGGGCATCTGCAAGATAGACAACACAGAATCCCATCCATCTATTGAGTTAGACGATTTGATAGGTACACCAATTACCGGCAGACTGGTAAGTGATGCCACCATGCCCGGCAAATGAGCAGCGCCGCCTGCACCGGCAATAATCACTTTCAATCCCCTGTCTTTAGCCGCTTGCGCATAGCTAACCATGCGCAGAGGTGTACGATGCGCAGACACCACCGTAAGTTCATAAGCAACGCCGAGTTCTTTTAAAATATCTGCTGCCGCCTGCATTACGTTCAGATCGCTGTCGCTGCCCATGATGATGCCCGCCTGTGGTGCCATACAATTTGTTTAAGGCGCAAAGAAAACACAAAAAAAGCAGACTGGATATTTCAATGGTGGGTTATATCAAAAAGCAAAGCCGTTTTGTAAATATTTCAATTGCTTAACAAATGAACTTTGTTTTAGAGACTTCGCAGCTAATTAATCGCTTTTTAATCAATCTTACTCTGGTATAATAGGGGTTTTCTAGATTGTAGGGGCATTTCTCTCTATATTTGGTTTTTCATCATAACTATAACTTTTGCTTAGAGAAGTATGCTTTATAAAAGTTTGCAAGTAAAAATCAACCCTCATTGTTTTTTTGTCTTTGTTGTTTTAAGTATTGTTGCATGTAAAGGTAAACCGGAGCTCACCAAGCCAAAAGAATCGCCACCCACTGTGGTAGATGTTATTGTTGCTTCTCCGCAGGGTATTACCAACACAGTTGAAGCCAATGGTACCGTAGTAGCCAATGAATATGTGGAACTACACCCGGAAGTAAGCGGCCGCATTACATATCTTAATGTTCCCGAAGGACATAATATTGCACAAGGCACCGTAATAGCCCGCATATACGATGCAGATTTGCAGGCGCAGATAGCCAAAAGCAAAGTGCTGCTGGACATGGCGGAAAAAACTGAAGACCGCTATAAAAAGCTATTGGCCGTAAATGGCCTTAACCAGGCTGATTATGATAATGCGCTTAACCAGGTAAACAGCCTGAAAGCGGATATCAATTATACACAAACGCTGATTAATAAAACCGTTATTAAAGCTCCTTTCAGCGGCATAGTTGGTTTGCGCCAGGTAAGCCCTGGTGCATTTGTAACTGCTGCCAGTATTATTGCTACCATACAGCAAGTGCAAAAAGTAAAAATTGATTTCACCCTTCCAGAAGAATATAGCAATATAATTAAGAAAGGCAACCTGGTAGATGTGGAAGTGGATGCAGCACAGCACACCCGAAAAAAAGCTTTGATAATTGCTACCGAACCAACTGTAAACCTTACTACCCGCAACCTGAAAGTGCGTGCCGTATTGCAAGGTGGAAGTGCAAACCCGGGTGCTTTTGTAAAAGTGTTTGTAGATGCAGGCGGTAATAAAAAAGCAGTGATGATTCCTACCAACTCCATTATACCAGACGATAAAAACAGCCAGGTGATTTTGGTTAAGAGCGGAAAAGCTGCTTTTGTAAATGTAACCACAGGTGTGCGTGAAAGCAATAATGTGGAAATACTCAGTGGCATACAACCCGGAGATAGCGTGGTAGTTACCGGTGTATTGTTTGCACGTCCTAAAGCACCTTTAAAAGTAAGAGGTGTTAAAACGCTTGAGCAATTATCAAAAACACAATAAACAAGATCTGGATATTGCTTCTTGCAAACGCTGCAAAAGCATTGGCCAACCAGTAAAGCGTTCATAACAAATCAGCCAGTTTACCCAGTATGAATATTTCAGAACTTTCGTTGAAGCGGCCGGTCCTTGCTACGGTGATGAACCTGATGATCATCTTGTTTGGTGTAGTGGGCTATACATTTTTAGCAGTAAGGGATTATCCTGCTATTGACCCGGCTATCATTACAGTAAGCACTTCTTATACAGGCGCCAACCCGGATATTATAGAAAGCCAGATTACAGAACCGTTGGAAAAACAGGTAAACGGCATTCCGGGCATCCGCACCATTACCTCTTCCAGCTCTTTAGGCAGCAGCCAGATTACCATTGAGTTTAACCTGGGTGTAGACCTTGAAGCTGCGGCTAGTGATGTGCGTGATAAAGTAGGACAGGCAACACGTAGCCTTCCACAAGATATTGATGCACCACCGGTAATTAGTAAAGCAGATGCCAATAGCGATTTTATTTTGATCCTTGCGGTGCAAAGCCGCACTAAAAGTTTGCTTGAGCTAAGCGACTATGCAGAAAACGTATTGCAGCAGCAATTGCAAACAATAGATGATGTAAGCTCTGTAAATATTTTTGGCCAGAAAAGGTATGCGATGCGCATCTGGTTAAACCCGGATAAGATGAATGCATACGGTGTTGCGTTTACAGATATCCGCACTGCCTTAAACAGTGAAAACGTGGAATTGCCTCCCGGAAAAATTTATGGCAATAATACGGAAATGCTTATACGCACTTTAGGCAGGCTTACTTCAGAAAAGCAATTTCATGATCTTATTATAAAAGAAGACAGTACAGGCATTGTAAGACTGGGCGATGTGGCCAGGGTAGAACTGGGCCCGGAAGCATTGGAGCAAAGTTGGAAATACAATGGCGTAAATGCTGTGGGGCTTGCTATCATTCCGCAACCAGGTGCCAATAACATTGAGATTGCAGATGAGTTTTATAAAAGGTTTGAGCAGATTAAAAAATCAAACAAATCAGACATAGATGTAAACGTATTGATTGATAATACGCAGAACATCCGCAACTCGCTGGCAGAAGTAAAAGAGACGCTCATTATTGCGTTTATATTGGTGGTGCTGGTAATCTTTATCTTTTTCCGCAACTGGCTGATTGCTGTGCGTCCTTTGATAGATATACCCATTTCGCTGATTGCTACTTTCTTCATCATGTACATATCCGGCTTCTCTGTAAACATTCTTACACTGCTGGGTATTGTGTTGGCTACCGGTCTTGTGGTGGATGATGGTATTGTGGTAACGGAAAACATTTTCCGCAAACTTGAAGAAGGCATGCCAATTCGCAAAGCCGCACTGGAAGGCAGTAAAGAAATTTTCTTTGCGGTAATTTCTACATCCATCACACTGGCCATTGTGTTTTTGCCGGTGATATTCCTGCAAGGCTTTGTTGGAAGGTTGTTTAGAGAGTTTGGTGTGGTGCTGGCGGCGGCTGTATTAATATCTGCCTTCGTATCGCTTACAATTACGCCTGTATTGAACGTTTACCTCACACGCAAAGACAGTTCTCATGGCTGGTTCTATTTAAAAACAGAACCATTTTTTGCAGGCATGGAAAATGGATATAAGCGTTTGCTGACAGCTTTTATGCGGGTGAGATGGGTAGCGTGGTTAATCATCCTTGCATGTGCCGCTATTATATGGTTTACCATTGGCACTTTAAAAAGTGAAATTGCCCCGCTTGAAGACAGGAGTAGTATCCGTTTTACTGTAACTGGTCCTGAAGGCATGAGCTATAGTTATATGTCTGATTACGCAGACCGGATTTCTAATTACCTGTATGATTCAGTGGCAGAACGTGATTTTGTATTCTCCCGTACACCCGGTGGAAATGGCGGGGGAGGAAGTGTTAACTCCACTCAGCCACGTATTGGTTTGATTGATCCCGAATTGCGCACCAGAAGCCAATCGGAAATCGCGAATGATCTGCAACGCAAACTAGGTCGCTTTAATGATGCCCGCATTTTTGCCGTTCAGGAGCAAACCATTTCAGTAGGCGCAGGCTCACGCGGTAGCTTGCCCGTACAGTTTATTTTGCAAAACCAGGATTTAAATAAACTGAAAGAAATCATACCTAAATTTTTAGAAGAAGTAAGAAAGGATAAAACATTTTCTAACGCCGATGTAAACCTGAAATTCAATAAACCAGAAGTGCAGATTACATTGGATCGTATGAAGATTAAAGATCTCGGCTTATCTACACAGGATGTTATCTCTGCCATGCAATCTGCATTCAGCGGTGGCAGGCTGGCCTATTTTATAATGAATGGATACCAATACCAGGTAATAGCCCAGGTAGACAGAACAGATAGAAATGCGCCGGAAGACATCTCGCGACTTTACGTGAGAAACAATGTAGGCCAGAATATTCCTTTAAGTGCGGTGATACATATGGAAAGCGGCAGCAGCCCTTCTACACTTTTTCACTTTAACCGGTATAAAGCTGCTACTATTTCTGCATCATTATCAGAAGGACAAACCATTGGTGACGGCATCACGGCCATGCAGGCGATCTCCAATAAATTGCTGGACGAGACTTTCCAAACTTCTTTGTCTGGTCCATCAAGAGACTATGTGGAAAGCTCTTCAAACATTTTATTTGCAGTAGGTCTTGCATTGGTATTGATTTACCTGGTATTGGCGGCACAGTTTGAAAGCTTCCTTGATCCATTTACAATTATGTTTACGGTACCGCTGGCATTTGCAGGTGCGTTGCTAAGCCTTTGGATTTTCAATCAAACACTGAATATATTTTCTGAGATTGGTATGATCATGTTGATAGGATTGGTAACCAAAAACGGTATCCTCATTGTGGAGTTTGCCAATAAGAAAAGAGAAATTGGATTGAGCAAAATGGATGCAGTTGTGGAAGCGGCAGCACAGCGTCTTCGCCCAATATTAATGACCAGCCTGGCTACATCTTTTGGTGCATTGCCCATTGCATTAAGCCTGGGTGCAGCATCCACCAGTCGTATACCGCTGGGCATTGTGGTGGTTTTCGGTATTATGTTTTCATTGATACTAACCCTGCTGGTAATACCTGCCGTATATACTTTTATATCCGGCAAACACAAAGTTCATCAAACCCATATTACGGAATAACTTATGACCATGAAGCGGCTATATTTTTGTTTTTTATTGCTGGGATTTTACAACATGGGTATTGCCCAGAGTTTGCGTTTGCAGGATGCCGTTAGCATTGCCCTGAAGAACAGCCTGGATATTGAAATTGCCAAAGACAACGTACAGATAAATGAAGTAAGCAATAGCTATGGCTTTGCGGGGGGATTGCCTGTAGTAACAGCTACCGGTTCAGATATTGAACAGTCAGTTAATATCAAACAAAAAATTATACAGAAAGTAAATGGGGTAGATAGCAGTTATAATATTATCCGTAATGGCGCTACTTCCAACCAGCTTTCTGCAAGCGCTGGTGGCAGCATATTGCTTTATAATGGGCTGCGTGTTAAGGCTACCAAAAAAAGACTGGGTGAATTGGTGAAGCAAAGCCAGGAATACCTCAACTCGCAAATACAAAACGTGATTGCTTCTGTAATGACAAGCTATTATGATATAGTGCGTCAACAGAATTATTTAAAAACATTCGATCAATCTATAGCTGTTGCCAATCAAAAATTAAATATTATAAAGGCACAGCAAAGTGTTGGCCTGGCCAATAACGCTGATTTATTCCAGGCGCAGGTAGATTTAAACAACCTGATGCAAACAAAAGTGCAGCAGCAATTGGTAATTGACCAGGCAAAAACAGGTTTGCTTACATTGCTCACACTAAGACCAGATTCCACCATAGCCATCACCGATACCATTATTGTTGACAAGAGTATTGCATTGGGCGATGTGCTGAACAACCTTTCCAGCAACCCGGATATCATTGCTGCAGATGAGCAAATAAAAATAAATGAAATAATAGTAAGAGAAACGGCAGCACAACGCTATCCTTCTGTGCGTATCAGTACCGGCTATAACTATAGCCGCAACCAGCAATCTGCCGGTCAGACGCAACTGAACCAAAGCAATGGTCCATATGCTGGGGGAAGTTTCAGTATTCCCATCTACAATGGTTCTATTTATAAACGCCAGCAAAAAGTGGCGGACATCAATACCAAAATTGCAGGATTGCAGAAAGACATAATCGTTCGCAATTACAGTGGAAGTGCAGTAAAAACATTCCAGGCTTATAATGCTGCCAGTGTACAACTGGAGACTGCTCAAAAAACATATGAGCTTGCACAAAAACTGCTCGACCTGGTATTGCAACGTTTCCAGCTAAAACAAGCCACTATTGTAGACATGACACTGGCGCAACAAGGTTATGAGACTGCAGCATTTGCGCTTATCAATTTAAGCTATGCATCAAAAGCTTCAGAGATAGAATTGAACAGGCTGGTGAGCAAGCTGAAGCCATAGTGCAAGATTCATACTTAAAACTCATCACTTACAACTTATAACTTAAAACCTGCTTACGCTTTCACGTTATCTTCAGCTATTACTTTTATTGCTCTTTTAATGGAGTGGGCTTTATGAGTAAGCTCTTGTTTTTCGGCGCTTAAAATTGTGATGTGCCCCATTTTGCGGCCTGCTTTTGTTGTTTTCTTTCCGTAGATATGTACAAACACATTATCCATGCCCAACACTTCATTAATGCCTTCATATTTGGCATCGCCTTCGCAGCCTTCGGCTCCCAATAAGTTTACAATGGCTGCTGGAAGTATCGGTTCTGTATTGCCCAGGGGATAACCAAGTATGATGCGCCAAAGCATATCAAACTGCGAACTGTAATTACCTTCTATTGTATGATGACCGCTATTGTGCACACGTGGTGCAGTTTCGTTTACATATACTTCTCCCTGTCTATCTACAAAAAACTCTACTGCAAATATGCCAGGGCTTTGCAAATGCTTTACAAGGTTGATAGCAATGGCTTCTATTTTCCAAATTACTTTTTCTGGTATGTCTGCAGGGCTTATCTGGTAATCCAATAAATTGAGATCTTTATTAAATACCATGTCAACAGCAGGGTAGAGGGCTGTCTCACCTTTTTCATTAATGGCTATCATTTGCGCAATCTCCTTTTGCACTTCTACCAATTTCTCCAATACAGAAGGAGCATCAAACCCTTTTGCAATGTCTTCTGCTTTTTTCAGTATTTGCACGCCACGGCCATCGTAACCACCTTTCGCAATCTTATGAACGGCTGGTAAAAAACTCTCCTGGTTTTTTAAATCGGCTTTGTCTTTGGTAATTACAAAAGCAGCAGTAGGCAATTGATGCTCTTTGTAAAATTGCTTCTGTAGTATTTTATCTTTTATAGTACGCAAGGCAGCTGGCTTGGGAAATATTTTTACGCCTTCTTTTTCCAATTGTTCCAACGCTTCTTCATTTACGCTTTCAATTTCTATGGTAATTGCATCAAGGCCTTTTCCAAAATTGTAAACGTCATCGTAATTATTGATATCCCCCTGTATAAAATAATGGCAGAGATGCGCCGCCGGGCACTTGGGATCATTTTCCATTAAATACGTTTCCACCGGGTAATTGGCAGCCGCTTGCAATAACATCCTGCCCAATTGACCACCTCCCAAAATCCCAACTTTTTGCATACTATCTTAAATTATGCGGTAAAAATAAGGCAGCCATCCGTGAATTGTACATTTACTTAGAGGAATTTACCTATCATTTTACAAGCAAGTCTTAAAAAACACAGGCTTCAGAATATGTATAATCTGCCGACACTGCAGCCACAATTACGGGTTTTTCCACACCGGTGGATAGCTGGTGCAATTTTTGCAAAGCCTTTGTGATAATTTTGTGGCCTGTTACAAGCAAACCTGGGGGACTAAGTGTAATAATTTACCCCCGTATCCGTTTTATGAAAGACCAGATATGGCTATGATGACAAGATTTCTCCTTTTATTGGCTTTTACAGGCTTTTTCTGCGCTGCCGGCGCACAAACTGCGGCTCCCGCCTTCAATTTTGTTAACTACCAACGTTCGTTTCCTGTTTTTAACGAAGCGCTGAAACGCAAGGAAGATACCCTCATCAAACAATTTGCCGATAAAAAACTGGTTTGGCCTGCAAAATATATTTACATCCGTTCTTTTAAATACGATAGCCAACTGGAAGTTTGGGTAAAGCAGGAGAGCAACGAACAATACAAGCTTTTTAAAACTTACAAGGTTTGCGCACTGGCCGGCACACTAGGCCCTAAAAGAATGGCTGGCGATTACCAGGTGCCAGAAGGCTTTTATTACATAAATGAGTTTAACCCACGCAGCAATTACCATTTATCGTTAGGATTGAATTATCCCAATGCATCAGACAGAATGTTGAGCGACTCTATGCAGCCGGGCGGCGATATTTATATACATGGCAGTTGCGTTACCACAGGTTGTATTCCTATTACAGATACACAGATAGAAGAGCTATACATATTGGCAACACAGGCAAAAAACCAGGGAGAAGATTTTATTCCTGTGCATATTTATCCTGTTGCTTTTAAAAACCAGCGCAGCAGTTATTACCTTTCTATGTACCAGAAAGATTTTCCTGAGTACAAAAGAATGGCTGATAAATTAAAGCAGGTATATTATTATTTTGAGAAGCACAAAAACCTGCCGGTGATAATGGTAGACGACAAAGGCAATTATGTTTTTGGTGATGATGTAACCATTGCTAACGATGACCCCAAACCTGCAGAAGTAAAACAGGTAAAAAGAAAAGAAGCAACACCTGTTAAGTTTGATGAAACAGAATTGCAGAACTCTGTAAACAAATTGCCTGTATTTCCGGGTGGAACAGAAGCTTTCCAGAAATTCCTTGATCAGCTTTCAAAAGATTTGGTGCCTATGCTGCCGGAGGATCAGAAGAAAACCTTTATTACTGTTGAATACATTGTTACCAGGGATGGCAAAACAATTCTTCCTAAAGTTTTGAGAGGCGCTACCAATGAAATGAACAACCTGATCATTGAAAGGTTTGAAGCATTGCCGTTGTGGTCTCCTGCTATCCGCCTTGAAAAACCCATCGCCATCAAGCTGAAGCAGACTATTTACGTGGAAGCTGATTAATCAACCGAATTTATTTGTTTTGCTAAAACAGTGTTGCCAGTTCTCACTGCATTCCTGCTTTCTTTGTTGTAATTTTCCGCTTTAATAAACCGCTCATAAATGAAGCCCTTAGCTACCACCTGCATTTTAGCAGCATTGCTGCTTGTTGCCGCATGCAAATCCACCAAAAAATTATTCGACGAAGGCCAATACGACAAAGCTGTTTATTCTGCATTGGATGACTTGCGCAAAAAGCCCGACAATGCAACCGCTGCATCAATTCTTCCGCAAGCCTATAACGAAGCGGTTACCAAATACGAGAATTCAATTGCTGCTGCCAACACAGGCATAGTAAATGCACAAAAGCTGGATATCATTTACCGCGATTATGTTGCCTTGCAAAAAATGTACACTGCCATTGCAGCCACGCCAGCCGCATTCAGCCATGTGACGGCAAAGAACTATGCTTCCGATGTTTCTATGGCGGCAGACAATGCTGCAGAGTTTCGCTATAACAAAGGCATGGACTTGCTGCAAAACGGCGACCGCATCAGTGCACAAAAAGCTTACGAGAATTTTAAAATAGTATCTTCTTATGTACCGGGATATAAAGATGTAGACGATCGCAAAGCAGATGCTTACGACCTTGCTATTGTTAATGTGCTGGTTGATAAGTTTGATCAACGTTTCAATAGTTATTCAGTAAACGCCAATTATTTTCAGAACGATGTTGTGTACGGGCTTAATAATATTGGCAACAGTCATTACTACAAGTTTTACAATACCAATGAGCCGCGTGCAAGAGAGGTAAGGGTAGACCAGTACATGGACATTAACGTGTATGATATCTGGTTTGGACAAATGGCTGCCACCCGCAACTCATATACTGTATCCAAAGACATTACTGAGAAGGATGATAAAGACGATAAGAAAACAAAAACTTATACAGTATCTGCCACAGTAAATGTAACCCGGCGTGTAATTGATTCCCGTGCTACCATGGACTATCGTATTACAGATGCTGCCTCACGCCGCATGCTGGGCAGCGACCGTGTATTTGCGCAATATACCTGGGAGAAACTAACTGGCAATTATACCGGCGATCAACGTGCATTAACCGATAAAGACTGGGCCATCATTCGTGGTGCATTTAATAACCAGCCTACTTACGATGAACTTTACCGCGAACTAAGCCGCCAACTGATGAACCAGTTTGAAAGCCGCATGAGATCTATTTATGGCAGGTAGCTAGCAGCTATTAGCTATTAGCTACAAGCTGCTAGCAAGATGATATTTAAAGTTGTCTATAAATAATAGCCTGTAACCAACATTGCATTTCAACAATCTTGTTCGTCTCAAACGCATTTCCACATTTATCACATTCATCACATTTCCACATTTTTTTTCGTCTCAAATACGTTTCCACATTTCCCACATTTATCACATTTCCACATTCTTTTCCTGGTGCTTCCACAATTCGTTAAAGAGGGCACTGTTTTGTTTTAATGTTGCAAAACTTCCTTCTGCGGCAATGCGGCCATCCTGCAGTACATAGATATAATCAAAATAACGAAGCAAGTAGAGGCGGTGCAGGCTGCTTACAACCGCTTTGTCTTTACTGGCTGCAAACAGTTTTTCATAAATGGCAACTTCTGTTTTAGGGTCTACGCTGCTGGTAGGTTCATCCAGCAAAACAATAGCACTGCTGCGGGCTGCCAATACACCTCTTGCCAATGCCAGTCTTTGTTTTTGTCCGCCCGAAAGGTTAACGCCTTTCTCTTTTATATTGCTTTGCAAACCATTGGGCAATTGCGTTATCACTTCAGCAAAATGAGCGGTATTGCACACGTCCAGTATATCGTGTTCAGAAAATGGAAGTCCTAGTGTAATATTATGCTCAATGGTGTTTTCAAAAATTTCAGGCTCTTGCGGAAAAAGCGTAATGCTGTTAGAAAGCCCCGCCATATCTGTTTGCTGCTTGTCATCTATCAGCACCGTGCAACCCTCCGCTGCATCATATAAGCCACGCATCACTGCCATTAAAGTGCTTTTGCCGCTTCCGCTGGCACCAATCAATGCTATGCGTTTGCCTTTTTCAATTTGTATATTGATACCATGAAGGCTATGCGCTTTTTCTGCTGCCAGGTAAGCTGCATTGTGAGAGAAATTCAATCCACTGATATTTATCTTTTGCCAATCTGCCGGCAGAGAAGTGTTTACATCTGGCAGGTGATGCTCCTTATAAGCATCTGTTATAAACCTTGCTGTTTGCACATCTGTATTGTATTGCACAATCTGTGTGTACTGGTAAGCCACATCATGAAAAACGCTGGTAAACTGTCCCACAAAACCCAGCAAAGCCACCAGGCTGCCCAGCATAAACACGCTGCCGGGGCGGGTATGCTGGTAAATATAACCCACCGCCGTAATTACATACACCAGGCTAACCAGTATGTCTGCCACAAACCATTTCCATTCATTGATGCGCACACTGCGGCCAAATGGCGGGTACACATCATCTACTTTTTTCAGCAAACTCTTTTCCATGCGACTTTCCAATCGCAGAGTAATTACAGTAATGATATTGGATAGACTATCAAACAAACTGCCCGAAACAATATGTTCTTTCTCGTTGGTTTCATCTACTGCTTTCATAAACGGTTTGTCGAAAGTAAAGATGAGATAAACGGTTACCATGCCGATGCATACACTAATAAAACCAAACAGCGGTGAGAACAATATCATAGCCGTAAATGAAGAAACAAATTTGGTAAGCGTGTACATATACATAAACCCGTTCTGAAAAAAATCTTTCAGTGCTTCATACGCTTTGCGAATACGGTTGATGGTATTGCCGCTATGATGATCCTGGTGCCAGCGCACAGGCAGGTGCAGCGACTGATGATATCTTTCCTGCAAAAAATTACGGCTAAGCGTAAACGCCAGATCACGTTCCATAACACGGGCAGGGCCATGAAAACTCCATTCCAGTAATTTAAGCCCGATAAAAGCAAACGCAAACAACCAGGCATAATGCAACTGGCTGATTCCTTTTTGCTGCACCGCATTGATAAACCAGCCATACAGCAGGGGGTTCATGGCAGACACGATACTTGCCAAAACAAACAGGCTGTAAATGAAAACGTATTTCTTTTTTTCTTTGCTGGCATAACGCCAGGCCGTTTTCATGAGCGAGACGTAAGGATTCTGCATTGTCAAAATTAGTAATTAGGAATTAGTAATTAGTAATTGCAGATCCAATGTGAAAATGTGATGAATGTGGGAAATATGGAAATGCGTTTGAAAAGTCAAAAGTCAAAATTCAAAAGTAAAAAAACTCCTGTTCAGGCATCATTCATCTCTGCAAAAGCGCTGCTCAAAAGAGTCCTATCAATCCCAAAAATCCTACAAATCATGGTTCAGACAAAATACGGTAAGACGCACCCAAAGAATTATTAATTACTAATTCTTAATTATTAATTGGCGTTCATAATAACGTATATTTCATGCATTAACTTAAAGACATATGGGATTAGATACCGTAGAACTTGTATGGAAAATAGCAAACGAATTCTCCATTAATCCACCGGATGCAAGATGGGAGCAAGTAACTACTGTGCAAAATATGTATGATATAGTAGCAGAGTTCACCGAAGGTCGTTTGACAACGTCCGCCATTGAAGAAAAAGTAAACGCCATTCTTTGCGAGCATGTAGGCATAGAACCAGATGAAATAAGCCCTGAAAAAAGCTTAACGACTGATTTGGGATTAGATTAAAAGAGATAGTGAGCCGCACCCAAAGAATTATTAATTACTAATTCTTAATTATTAATCCCTTCAAAGAAGTACAGTTCATATCCCAAATCCAGCTTATCATATTCGCGAAAGCCGTTCTTCTCATACCAGCCAAGATTGCGGCGGGTGGAAGTTTCCAATAAAACAGTCTTGTTGAGCGTTTTTGCCCGATCAATTAAATGCCTCAATAACAGCGTACCACAGCCTTTAGCTTGATTTTTTATTGCAACGCCAATAAACCACAGGTAGTAAACATTTCCGTTCGGATGTTTTGCATGAATAAGCTTTTCGCGCCGCATGGCTTTGAAAAGATTAGCCAGGCCGAGGGCTTTAAAAATCAGCATGAGATCCAACAGGAGAGTGCTGTGTTTCTTTTCCGGCAGCATCGCCAGCGCACAAGCCGTCTTGTCATCGTTCAGCCAAACCTCGCCAAAACGCAGGCATTGCTCAAACGAGTAATCCATCAGCGCAGCAACTTTCCGGCGTTTGTTTTTTGATTCTGGAATCAAATACGCAACGCTCAGGTTATCGTAAAACGATTCCGTCAGGATTTCAACACATATATGCTTGTCTGCAGCAGTGGCTAAAACCATTTAAAATGTCTGATGTGATGATGTCGGATGTCTGATTTCTCTTATTTGGTTTCTTTGTCAAAACTATAATTTAAACTTTTAAAAGCTCGCCACAAAACACGGCTCGATACACCAGCTAATTATTAATTACTAATTCCTAATTACTAATTAGTGGGGAAAGAGGCTAGCAGCTAAAAGTTTCTTATTTAACATAATATAAATTATGAGAGAATAAAGTTGTTTTGAAAGCTTCGCTAACAGCGCTGCAATCTGCTGTAGACTTTTTGCCGCTGTTTGCTGATCATTTAGCGCAATCCCGGGCAGTTGAATAAACGCCCACAAAAATTCTAAACTCCGCAAAAACTGGCTGCAAAATGGATAGAGTTTCCAAGTCGGCAGTTATAAGTCAAAAGTCTGTAGTCAAAAATCGGATAACAGATCGTAAACCACGAACTCCGAACTAAAAGAACTGCGAACTTCCGAACTTCGAACTTACGACTTAGAACTTACGACTTAAGACTAAAAAAAAGCAGCATGCAAAAAATAATCCCGCATTTATGGTTCAATACACAGGCCGTTGAAGCCGCTGAATTTTATACCAGCATTTTCCCGGAATCAAAAATTACGCACACATCACAGATAAAGAATACGCCGTCTGGCGATTGCGATATTGTTGGCTTTCATATTTGGGGCAAAGAATTTATGGGCATCAGCGCCGGGCCGGCGTTCGCATTCAATCCCTCGGTTTCGTTTATCGTTAATTTCGATCCGTTGTTTTTTGGCAAATCGCCCGATAACAGCCAGGCTGCGTTAAATGCGCTCAACAATACATGGGAAAAACTTTCAGCCGGCGGCAAGGTACTAATGCCCATCAACAGCTACCCTTTCAGCAAACGCTATGGCTGGCTGCAGGACAAATACGGACTCTCATGGCAACTGATGCTCACCAATCCCGAAGGCGATCCGCGGCCCAGCATTGTGCCATCGCTTATGTTTACAGAAAAAGTCTGCGGCAAGGCCGAGGAGGCGATTCATTTCTACGAAAGCGTTTTTAAAGATGCGCAGATTGGCGGCGTGCATCATTATCCCAAAGGCATGGAACCCGATAAAGAAACCTCCATTATGTTTGGCGACGTGCGACTGCTGGATACCTGGATAGCCGCCATGGACAGTGCCCGCCAGCATGGCTTTGCTTTTAATGAAGCCGTTTCATTTTTGGTAGCCTGCAACAGCCAGGATGAAATTGATAATTATTGGCAGCAACTCTCAGCCGTTCCCGCAGCCGAGGCCTGCGGCTGGCTGAAAGACAAATACGGCCTAAGCTGGCAAATAACCTCCGCCGAAATGCAAACCCTCATGCAGCATGGCACCCAGCAACAGATAGACCGCATCACCCAGGCATTTATGAAAATGAAAAAGATTGACATAGCCGGCATTAAAGCAGCGGCTGAGTGATGGTATTTGCGTTTAAATTTTTATGACCCGGGCATTTGTTCTTCAGGCAGCATCGTTGCGTCGCAGTACGTTCATCTTTTACAGCTTTGGGGAGCATTGGTTCTCTCCGCAATTCCCCAAACTATCAATGAAATGCATTTGCGTTTAAATGAAAGATTAGCCACGGTGACAGCAAGAACACAGAGGCTTCACGGAGGCTTAAAAATTAAATTTTAAATTATTCGCAAAGTCGCTTATCTATCAGCCCACAAGATGCTTTCAGCACGACAGTAAATGCGTGAGTAATTGCAATCAGGTTTCTCCATTATTGCTCTTGCACAGCAGTCATTATAAAAAATATCAGACACTCGCCTGTCATGCTGCAAGCATCCTGTGGATTTGAAATGTAAATCAGTTTGCTTTAATGGAGCATTATGAAATGTCACCCCTTCGGGGTTCTGTTACTTTATTTATGCAATCGTTCTATATTAATGACAGCCTTTCAGGCTTCCAATCCCGAAGGGATGATATTACTATAGAAAACAGTTATCCAAGAAAGTTTAAAACCCCGAAGTGGTGACATTAGAAATGCAATCAGGTTTCTACACCATTGTTTCCGCACAACAATCACTATAAAGACTTTCAGCCACTCGCCTGTCATGCTGCAAGCATCTCGTGGACTTGAAATGTAACGTTGTTACTGCATTGAAGGTTTTCTGAAATACACACCTACTTTATCAAGTGAAGATCGCCTCCGTCGAAACCAGTTGCTATTGCTTTGGCTTGTCCTAAAAAACTATTTTTACAATTCTCGGTAAGCAAATAATTTTTGATAAGCATTTTTGCCTGCTCTAGTATTGTTTGCCACTCAGTTGTTGCTTGTCCAATGTTTAAATATTTGTCGGCTGGTTCAAAATCTACATTGCAAGCCCAGTCTTCATCATCTTCATCAAACTCTTTTGAACCAATCAAATATGTTTCATAACCACTAGCAGTTTCAATTATACCGAAATAATAAGCAATAATGCCACTAACTGGTCTTTCCTTCGTAATAATTTTATCCAACCATTTATTAAATATTTCTTGTGTCATAAGTACAATACTTGGAATTAATAGTGTAAACATCCTACATTCGCCTCACCTCAAATAAAAATCAAACCCCACTAAAGGGTTTCGGTTAAAATATTTTTTGTCATCATGCCTTTCAAAGGCAAAACGAAAAATCTCCCTTGTTCTTTCAAGCTCGTTTACCTTTGGTTTCGTAAATAATCTTACTGCTTTATTTTCCCATACTTTTAGGTATTCAGAACTTACATCTCTTACCTTTTCATTTTCGTCTATCGTGCCAAGTATAATATCTGCTAAAGCCGTCCAGCCACCAATATTGTTAAACATTTTTAGCATCGAAAATTTCAGACCAATGTTTCCATTCGCATAAATGTTTCTTGCTTTTTTCAAAGCTTCATCACTGGGGCTCTTTTGTAAAAATTGAATGGCAAGATTCCTGATTCCAATAAACTCGCTGTCTAAACTGTCAATGGCTATAGGATAGATTTTTTGTTCATCCATTTTTGTCAATGCAAGAAAAGCAGCTTTCCTGATTTTTATTTTGGTATCATTTAAGAAAGGTTCAATTGTATTTGAAAACTGCTTGGCATTAATTTCAGCAAGTCCATTAATAGACCCTAAAATATGCTTCTTGCTTTTTAAATTGTCGTTATAAATTATGGCAAAGTCCGGAACTGTATTCTTTAAATGATGCCTGGCAAAATCACGAACAGAAGCAGCATTGTCTGATAAGAACGGCAGAACTATCTCTAAGAAATTCACCTTGTTTTTTAAATGACGAAGTGCTTCTACCCTTATACTGGCTGCTTTGTCAACTAACAGTTTATCTATTTCTGTTTGCGTTAACCTGTCAAAATAATCTAATGCAACTCGCCTCACCAAAAAATGACTATCACTTAAGAACAGCTTTAAATCTTCATCATGTATGTTGGATGCCTCAACAAGCTTACCTGCCATTAAGGTTCTTGTCTTATCGCTAAAAGTTTTTAGGTTTTCAATTATATATTGCCTGTTCTCAACAAAAATAAAATGAAGTATTTCTGAGAGCACATCGCTTAGATCTATTCTTTTCACTTTTTTCAGCCATTCAAACAAATCTAAATTCTCTACAAGGGCATTTATTATAGATTTTTTCTTTTTATAATGGTAAATGCCTTCTAAAGCTTTGTTTCTAATTATAGGCACCCAGTCGGCCAATCGAAAAATAATAAATGGAATTACGCTTTCGTGATTTATTTCAATAAGCTTTTTGACTGCCTTTTCTCTTACAAAACCACTGCCATTAAGACTGGCTATTGCAAAAAGTGTTATAAGATTTTCATTAGTAAAAGTTTGTTGGTAATAGTCGAGATCTTTTTGAGAAATAACACAATGTTTCAGAGAATCATAATACCCGTTTTTTGCGTTCAACTTTTTAAACAAATGAGTTATTGTATCTGCTGTTTTTTGTTGAACTGAGGTATTACTGTCTTTGAGAAATGGAATTAAGTTGTGTATCAGACTGGGATATCCCAATTCTGCAATTTTAGTAAGTGCTTCAAGCCGTTCAGCAGTGTCGTCCTTTTTAAAAAGCCAGCTACTCTTTTTCTGTTCTAATATTTGAAAGTAATTTGAAATGTCCATAAGATGTTAGCCTGTACAAAGTCTTCTTTAATTTGGTAAGATACTAACTATGTAATACATATCATACTTTGGCTCGTGAGACCAAACCGCGACGTTAGCAAAAAGATTGTCAGCCACTCGACTGTCATGCTGCAAGCATCCTGTGGCCTTGGTATATAAAATTGCTTTCCAAAAAATAACATGTTTTAAAATATTCTTCCTCCAAAAATATTGCAACAATCCCTTCTGGTTGATATCTTCACTATGTAAATCAACCTCTATTATTAGTATTTAATTTTGATGGCACCCAAAAAGATCTGCTACTGTCTACTGGCAATTGGACTTCTATTGTTTTCCTATTCATTAGCCCTACCATATTACAAAGATGAATCGGCAAAACAAGAACTGGAAAAAAAGGCAATGGACAACATGGGCAAACCCGGTTGGCAGCAATTTAAAAAGCATTATTATGAAGAAAATGACAGGCTAAAAACCAATAAACTCACTTTTATGGATTTGGGTGCAGGTATATCTATTGCATCATTAATCATACTGATTCTTTTTTACTGTCAAAAAAATAAACAGCTTCTCAGCATTAGGTTCTATTACATCTATAGGTATGAAAGGCATTTTTGCTTTGGCTAATGCAGCCTGGTTTTTAATGCTGCCCGGCACTTTCTGGTATTATAATTTTCGAGCTTCAAGAGGCGATTATGCCTGGTTCTCAGATACTATTAGTATTCCTATGATGTCGCAACTTCCCGTTATTCTTTTTGTGTTTATACCGTTGAACATTTTTATTCTTTTGTCATTTATACAGAGCAATATTCCTTCCAAACTGTTTATCCGCCCAGTTGACTATACTGCAAAAGAAATTTTGAAAGAAGTATTTTGGGGATTTTTTATACTGCTGAATGCGTTTACGCTAGTATTATTTGTAGCCGATGGAGATCATTTTTCAATTATTGTCAATCTAATCTTTACTTATATTTTACTTGCATTAAGAGCTGGCCAAATTAATAGACCGATTATCGTTGAGAATATACCCGAAATGGATATTCCATAAATTGTATGTTTTTGTTGTTTTAGACTGATTATCTATTTCTAAATCACAAGCCTCGTTGTATCTCTCCAAATGGTAAACACAGATTGCTTCATCGCGTAAAATGATTGATGTGCAACCCGCTGCCGCGATTCGCAATGACGATCCCGAATTGTTAAAATGGCTTACTATTACGCACCCGTCATTACAAGCCGCTGTAAGAACTTGCACTTAATGCATCCCCCGCGGCGAAGCAATCTGCTGATAAACGCTAAGCACATTATATAAAAGCCCCGATGTAAACCCCGGCATCCTTTATTCCCTGCCCAATTGCCATACACCGCAAACACCTCCCCTTTCTTTGCAGGATTGCAAACAAACTTTGAAAGATGATACACCAACTTTAAACGATCGCTGGCAAACTGTAACAGCAGACGGACAAACTTTGATAGCAGACGCCCCTGCTATGATAGCAGACGGGCATGCTGTGATAGCAGAAGCTCCTGCTATGATAGCAGACGGGCATGCTGTGATAGCATACGCCCTTGCTATGATAGCAGACGGGCATGCTGTGATAGCAGACGCCTTTGCTGTGATAGCAGACG
Organism: Chitinophagaceae bacterium; assembly: GCA_047602295.1. GTDB lineage: Bacteria > Bacteroidota > Bacteroidia > Chitinophagales > Chitinophagaceae > JACMLD01. The sequence continues at coordinate 3,770,818 of JASGHP010000001.1, forward strand.
GGCATGCTGTGATAGCATGCTGTCGCCGTTTTACGTGTTTTGTTTAAAATCTTATTATAGCTTATGTTGATTTTACTTTTTTTCAGCGCAAACGCTGCAATAGAATTTTCACATTCGGCGTATTGGTGTATATAATTTATTCACCAAAAAAAAATTCCTATGAAAGTTCCCGTGATTCTATTAGATTTTATGCGCCTTGGAGAAGTAAACCTGGATGCCCGTGCCACCAGCGTTTCCAATGGCATGACCGATAATCCTTACTTCACCAACCCCAACCCTGCCCTGAAGGAATTGGATATGGTTAGGCAGGAATTTACCAACGCCAGGGCTGCTGCGCAAAACCGCGATGTGTTGAAGATTGCTTTAAAAAATGAAGTAAAAGAAAAGTTGCGTGATGTGTTACTGAAGCTTTCTTATTATGTAGAGTCTGTTGCTCTGGGCAACAGGGCCATCCTTATCAGCTCGGGCTTTAAAGTTTCATCTGAAACAACAGAACCGGAAGCAGATGCCATTAACGACTTTACAGTTAAGCATGGCAAACTGAGCGGTCAAATGATACTGAGTGCAAGCCGCGTAAAAGGTTATACCATTTATACATTCTTCTATGGTGTTGGCGAAGGCGAGAATATTGTCTGGAACCAGGTTCCACAAACAAAAGCCACAGCCATCCTTAGCGACCTGCAGGTAGGCAAAACGTATACATTTTATATGGAGGCCAAAGGCGCCAATGGAAAAATTATTCAGTCTGTAAGAATATCAAAAGTCGTCTCTTAATAGTTGGTTTTATAGTTAATTTTAAATTTTACATTAAGCGCCGGTTTCGTCCGGGGCTTTTTTTTTGAGTTGTAAGTTGTAAGTGATAAGTTATAAGTCCGTAGTTCTTAGTTTGTAGTTCTTAGTTTGTAGTTCGGAGTTCGTGGTTCGTAACTAATGGCTTGCAGCTTGTGGCTAGAGACTTGCAGTTTCTTTTAACGCGGCAGGCAGTTCCCTCCTATCGTCGGGATGACAAAAGGGTGAGATACTCTTTATTCGATTGCACTGCGCTCAATTTAAAAAGATGCTCCCCGTTCGATTTGTCATGCCGACGGTAGGAGGCATCTGTAGGTCGAGATGGCGAAGCAAAAGGACTTAAAACTTAAAACTTATTACTTACAACTTATAACTCTCAAAGCTTTCTTGTGCTACAGAATATTTTTTCCTTAACAATTGCTTTATTATCTTGAAATACAACTTTACATATTTCAATGAAACACCACTTTTTTATTGCATTGCTTTTAAGCAGTTTTACCCCTTCCGTGTTTGCGCAGCAAAATAATAGTAAGCAAGTAAAACATAAAGCCGCTACTCTCCTTCCCCACTACGATAAATACCTGTTGCTGGAACCAACACCCGATACCACCGCTAATGTAAGTATAGCAGATTTTAATGGCGATGGTCATCTTGATTTGTTATTGGTAAAAGGAAGGCATTGGCCAATGGTTGACCGTGTGCTGTTGGGCGATGGAAAAGGAGGTATTAAAAAAGCCTATGACCTTGGCAAGATTGCAGACCGCTCTTACAGCGGTGTGGTGGCAGATTTTAATGGCGATAAGTTGCCCGATATTGCCATTAGCAACGATGCGCCAGATAAAAAACTGGTTTACCTGAATGATGGCAAAGGCAATTTTACAGTGGGTTCAGCATTTGGCGATCCGCAATGGCCCACTCGCAATGCTGCCGTTGCAGATATTAATAAAGACGGCTTGCCGGATCTGATTGCAGCCAACCGGGGCGATATAGGAGATATGTCAAACTATTTTTGTCTCAACAATGGCAAGGGGCAGTTCAGCACCGCCTGCACGGCATTTGCGCCCTATCCCGCTACCACCATAACACCGGCAGACATTAATAAAGATGGTTTTGTTGACATGGTAGTGCCGCACCGCGACAGTGGCCAGAGTTATATCTACCTGGGCAGCGCTGCATTTACTTATACAGATGCACTGCGCATTCCTTTTGGCCCTGCGCAGGCCGCTATTCGCCAGGCTGCTGTGGCCGACATAAATGGAGATGGTTTGCCGGATATTGTAACGGTAGATGAATTTAAAGGAGTAGATATTTATTTTCAGCAAAAAGATAAAAGCTTTGCTGCCGCTGGTGTTTCGGTAGCTGATGCAAAACTGGTTCCTTATGCAGTAGCAATAGCAGATCTTAACAAAGATGGAAAACCAGATATTATTGTTGGTCACGTGGAAACAGCTTCAACCGTATATTACAACAATGGATCGGGCAAGCCTTTTACACCGGTTTATTTTGGCGATGAAAAAGGAACCGTATGCGGTTTTGCTATCCGCGATTTTAATGGAGATGGCATTTTAGATATTGCTGCTGCCCGCTCGGGTGCAATTAGTGTGTTGTATTACGGGGGCGTGAAGTAGCCACGGAGACACTATGAACACGGAGGTTGCACGGAGATTTTTCTTTTGAGGCGAATTAATACGGCGAAGTAAAAGGGCTTGCAGCTTGTAGCTAAATGCTAGTAGCTTTTCTCCAACGCTACGCCTTCAAATTGCACACCACTCCATCCATGCTGCATAAACTGCCTTATGTTTTGGTGATTATCCAGTTGCGGGTTATCCAATACGTTTTGGTAATGCTCTGCAAACAAACGAAGCGTATCTTCTTTACTGAGGTTATTCAGCTTTGCATAATACAGTATTCTTGCACTGCCCTGGTTTTCTGTAGCACCGTTATTTTGAGCACCATTCTTAAACGCGGTAGGATGATGCTGGTATTGTCCTTCTATATGCGCCAATACATCTATAAATTTTATTTCGCCTGTGGCAAGTTGTGCTAATATTTCGTCGGCCATTTTTTTGAGTTGTAAGTTGTAAGTAATAAGTTTTAAGTCCGTCAGCTACGCAAGATACGCGTTTGCAGAATAATGCATTTAAGTTGTAAGTTTTAAGTGGTAAGTTTTAAGTACGCTAAATAGGAGTTGTAAGTTATAAGTGGTAAGTTTTAAGTACGCTAACTAAGAGTTGTAAGTTGTAAGTGATAAGTTTTAAGTACGCTAACTAAGAGTGGCAAGTTTTAAGTGGCAAGTTTTAAGTACGCTAACTAAGAAAGAGATGCATTTTACAACTTATGACTTATGACTTATGACTTACAACTTATAACTTACGACTTACAACTTATTACTTACCACTTACGACTATATAATTCATACCTTAGTAACAATGTACATGCGCTTCAACAATATTATGCCTGTAAAAGAGCTTCAGGGCTATATTGAAAAAATATGGTTGTTTGAAAGCAGTGGTAAAATGCCTGCAGAAGACATGAAGCTGGTGGTGCCCAATGGAAATATCAAGCTTACTATTTCTTACCGCAACGGCATAGTGGCATCAATGAACGGAAAAACATTTTCATCGAAAGAGCAGGACATTACATTAACAGGATTGGTGGATACACCTGTTATTTTAGACATGGAGCAAGACTGCATTACAGAAACCATCGGCATAGAATTTAATCCACAGTTTGTATACCGCTTTTTTCATTTCAACCTGCATGAAATACAAAACGGCATTTATTCTTTAAGCGATATTATGTCTGGTGCCGGCAGGCAATTAACAGAAAGTATTGCCAATGCAAATTCAACACGGCAAAAAATTGCAATGGTGCAGCAGTTCCTGTTGCGCCAGTTGATGCAGCAACCGGAAGACGCGGTATTTGAATATTGTGTGCAACAGATTCAATCCACCAAAGGCAGTGTATCTTTAAAACAACTGGAAAAGAAAACGGGCTATAGCAGCCGCTGGCTGAATATGAAGTTTACAGATAAGCTGGGTGTAAGTCCTAAAAACCTTTCTTCTATTCTGCGCTTCAATCATTATTACCAGGCAATAACAGCCAATAATGATAATCCTTTTATAAAGAATGAATTTTATACTGCTTATTACGATCAGTCGCATTTCATAAAAGCATTTAAACGCTTTACCGGGTTGCCACCGGCCAGGTTTGAGCGGCAGATAAATAATTTCGGTAGAATCTATTACCGCTGATACAGTGCTTTAAAACAACTGAAGCAATCCTACTCCATTACTGCTACTTCCGATTTTTACAATTCTGCTACGGACTTTGTGCTTTCTTTTGCAAATACATAAAAACAACACGGAAATGAAAAACGAAAATTACCACAGCAGCATTGCTGCAAATGTTACCGCCGGGGATGCTTTCAACGCAGTTTGTACGCCTACAGCATGGTGGGGCAAAAGCATTACAGGCAATACTGAAAAACTGAAAGGTGTTTTTAAATATCACCCCAACGATACATGGGTAGATTTTGAAATAACGGAGTATGTGCCCAACAAAAAAGTGGTATGGCATGTAACAGATTGCTTCCTGCATTTTCAAAACAATAAAACAGAATGGAAGGGCACGGATGTGGTATTTGAGATTGCAGAAAAAGATGGCAGTACACAAATAGACATGACGCATGTTGGCCTTGTACCCGCTGTAGAATGCTATGCCGGTTGCGTTAAGGGATGGGATCAATATTTCAAAGGCAGCTTGCTGCAACTGCTTACTACAGGTAAAGGCCAGCCCTCCTGAACCAATACAAATAAATAGAAATGGAAAACAATTCCTGTACAGTTAGCATAGAAGTTGATCAGTCAGCTACCGTAGTTTTTAACGCCATTTGCAATGTAACCAGTTGGTGGAGCAAAGATTTTGAAGGAAACAGCACCGGTATTAACGATGAATTTGTGATTCATCACCCCGGCCAACATTACTCAAAACAAAAAGTGGTGCAATTAATACCATACAACAGGATAACCTGGCTGGTGACAGCAAGCGAGTTGTATTGGCTAAAAAACAACCAGGCAGATTGGACAGATACAAAAATGGATTTTCAAATTACATCCAATGGCAATAAAACAATACTTCAATTTACACATGAAGGATTGGTGCCCGCAAAGGAAAGTTATGATTTATGCAACCAGGGCTGGCATATGATCATTACGCAATGGCTGTATCATTTTATTTGCACTGGAAAGCCTGCGCAAGAAATGGAAAATGCAGCAGCAATAAGAAACAAATACCTGGAAGGGAACATTTATAAGTTGTAAGTTTTAAGTGATAAGTTTTAAGTACGCCAGCTACGCAAGATACGCGTTTGCAGAATAATGCATTTAAGTTGTAGGTTTTAAGTGGTAAGTTTTAAGTACGCTAAATAGGAGTTGTAAGTTATAAGTACGCTAGCTAAGAGTTGTAAGTTATAAGTGATAAGTTTTAAGTAGCGCAGAATTCTTTTAAAACTTTTTATGAGCGGAGTGAGTGCGAAAGAAAAAGCAATTTCGCCGAGAAGCTTACTTATAACTTACAACTTATCACTTACAACTCTCACTCCGTTATTTCAATAATATTATTTTCAGGATCAAGTACAACGCCTTCGTAATAGCCGTCGCCGGTAGTTCTTGGCTGACCAACTACCTGGTAGCCGTCTGCTGCCAGTTGTGATACAAGCTCATCTACCAGCACCTTGCTGCCAACACTCATTGCCAAATGCACTATTCCGTAAGCAGGTGCAGCATAGGGTTGACTATTTTCATGCAATGCAGGTTTGTGCATCAGTTCAAGCCGGCAACCATCCTGAAACTGTAAAAAGTAAGAATGAAAATTCTTTGCAGGATTATGATACTTTGCATTGGAAGAGGCTGCAAAATATTTTTCATAGAAGGCCTTCATACCTTCTATATCTTTTACCCAAATGGCAACATGTTCTATGCGCATGTATTGAAAGGTTTATAGTTTACCTGGCTGCTTGTTTATTAATTACTCTTGTATCAGAATAACAGGCGATTCACCTACATCAAATTGCAAACTACCATTGACAGGCTGAATGGTTTTCTGCAAGCCAACAGGATTTTCTTCTGCAAGTTTAACGTATGTAAAGTATTGGCTTTTGTTATCGCCGGTATTAAAGTTGAAATTTTTAACCATGCTGCCATTTACCGTAGGACTAAACAAAACAAAAGCTTTTCTGTTTGCATCTGCCTTGTGCTTAAAGCGATAAATCCATACGTTGCCGCTTTCAGCAATGATGGAGTCTGGCTGGTAATCGCCCAATCGTTTTATAAATGTGTTCCAGTAATACCATAAGGGATAAATGATCTTATTGGCGGGGCCGCCAAGCATGCCGCTGGTTGCATAAGGGCCGGGTGCATCTTCATAGTTGGTGGCACTGCGCATCATGTATTGATTGTATCCATCGAAGCCAGCCATAAATGCTGCCATAAAAGATCTTATCGCCATAATGCCCTGCGATTGCGCCGCTGAATAGCCCGGCAACAAAGGTGTTTTCTGCCACGACTGCTGACTGCGATCGTATCCATTTTCTCCCAATATCAAAGGAATACCAGGCAGTAAACGATTGTGAAATGCTCTTACTTTAGCAAGCTTTTCACGCAGGTGATCTTCTTCCGGGCTAATACCTTTTGTAGATGGTTTAAAATGATCCTTTGCATCGTTGCTATAATAATGATACTGCACACCTCCTTCCCAAATAAACTTCTTGTCTTTTCTTAATTGCCTGCATAAAAAATACAAAGTGCGTACGCGGCTGGTATCAAGCTGTATCATGCCGCTCATCATCAACTTGCTGTTTTTATCGGCAGTATACAAACCGCATTTGTTGCCAAGCTTTCCTTCATGCCCATCGTAGTCGGCAGATGATACAGCAAAATAATCAACAGGTGTCCAGTAGTAAGGCGTCCAGAAACCATCTTCTTCATTACCATTTTCAAACCTGTCCATAACACCAAGGCCACTGAAGCGAGGCACATCACTTACATCAATCTGGTTGGTATCTATTTTTGTTTTACCAAACAAAGCGGCCATGTTCCAAAATGTTTTAGCATGGCGTGCATAAGACATGGGGTCTTCCGTATTCATGCCAATGGTGGTAACGGGTTTGTCTTTGTCATGTATGCCTTTTTTCTCAAGGTATTTGGGCACACCGCGTATGCTCATCCAATAATGAATATTGTATTTAAGAAGACTGTCTGCGTAATAGCGCAACTGTTCCTGTGCAGGTTGTTTAAAATAGTTAAGCGTCAATTTGTTTTTAGGATAGGCATGCACAGTATCTGTATCAAAATAATCCATTTGCATGTAAGAACGCACCTGGCTGAATGAGCGCAGCAGGTCAGGAGAAACATAATCGTAGGTATTAGTGCCGGAAAATTCTTTTAAAGTGGGTGGTGCCAGTGCAGGCAATTGCGTTAGCGTTTCTGCAGGTAGCTTTTGTTGAATATTTCCATACAAGGCCATCTCTGTAATGATAGCACGGTAACTGTTAATCCGTATCATAACAAAACGTGTGGACTGATCAACAGAAAAATTTTTCCATCCCCAGGTAGCAGCAGTTTTTGATGTGCTAAATGCGCCGGCGAGTTTCCAATTGCTCATGCTGCCTGTGTACACCCATACACTGTCAGATTCAAAGGCTCTATCGTAGAGGTAAATATCAGAGAGTTTATACAAATCTTTTAAATCAATAACAATGCGAAAACCCCTGCCCGGTGGATAGTAATTATTTGTATTGCTTAAAGGAGCGGCTTGTGTTTTAGGATCTCCGGCAATGCCGTTGGCGGGGTCTGTGTTTTCATCAAACAAATTCATGGGGTCGTTGCTGTACATGGCTTCGGCACCAGATAAATCATATACATCGTTGCGGGTAATGCCATCAATCTTATGAAGGCCGGTTTGCAGCAAGGGTTTGGTGGATTGAAAATTAGAACCGTTTATCAATACCTGTACGCGATAGGCAAGCAGTACGGCAGCTGCAATGCATGCCATCATTATTAAAACAGTAATGCAATTTTTTATGAACGGATGTGTAGTTTTTATGCCGGGCATGGTTGGGCTGTTCACAGCAGGTTGACTATAAAAAATCATTTCGTCAAATTACAAAGTTTGGCGGAAATCAGCCGGTTTAAATCAACTGCAAAATAAGAAAGGGCCAAACAAAAAAGTTTTTGCTTCGCCCTTTAATGCATTGCAATATACTGCCAGTTATTTGTATCCTTTAGAACGAACTACGCTGCGGGTCATTTCATAAAATGCACGGGAGCTGTCTTTAAACTCCTGCCACTTTGTTTTTGGTGGAAAGAAAGCATCAGCCCATTCCTTTTTCCATTTGCCGGTAAAATATTTCAGTATTTCTGGGTCTGTGGGGTCTACCACGTATTTAAAATCGCCCTCCCACTCTACGCGGTTGGTAATGATATTGGGATGCGTTTTTTCCAGTATTTTAAAACCTATAGAATGTGTGGGCAGGTAATCCTGGATTAGTTCACCCATATCGTAACCAAAATTAAAACCGATTTTCTTTTTATCTACCAGGTAGGTAACACCATTCATTTCATGAATGATCCATTTGTGCGATTCACGTGGGAAAAGATATTCGCCCAACAGCGAAGGCGTCTCCATAAAACCACGTTTTGCCACGCGGAATTGTTCAGCCAAAAACTTTTCAGGGTTTTCAACATGCTCAAGTACCTGGCAGCAGATAACGTAATCAAACTCTTTATCTTTAAAAGGAAGTGCTTCACCATCAGCCTGTAGAAAGGTTTGGTTTTTCAACACTTTTATATCGCCGCTTCTGTGGTAATTGGTGTCAACAAATTTGTCGCAAACCACGTTAGAACGCGGATGCGGGTTGTGCCCACCACCTACTTCTAAAACACGGTCGCTGGATTTAATATGCAGGTCTTCTCTGTTTCTCGGGTTCCTGATTTTCATTAGAAACAACAATTTGGGTATCAATCAATAAGTAATAAACGCGGGGTTAAAGATAAATATTGTTTGTATTCCTCACAAGTAGCAGAAAATAAATCGTTTACACTTGAAGGCGAGAGGCGCTGCGTCTACGACGCTAATGGAACGCAGATTGTTATGATTATTATGATTTAAAGGATTACTCATTGCTGACAATGACAACCACCACTTTCGACTAACGACTAAAGACTAACGACTAGCCCCTCACTGGCCACAGTAATCTGTAAAGAAAGCTGCTAGCTGTGAGCTACTAGCCACTAGTCGTTTGCTTCGATGAACTGAACTACGAACTATGAACTCCGAACCCCGAACTGCGAACTAAGAACTAAAATGAACTGACTTACGACTTAAGACTTACGACTTATGACTTGCTTATCTTCGCTTGCATGAAACTGCGCGAACAATTATTGAAAGAACATAGCAGGGCCAATTGCGATAAGATTGTAAAATGGGTGGGGAAAGATCAATCCCGCTTTGATGAACTTTTTGTTTTGTTTTTGAGTGATGAATACAGGGTGGTGCAACACGCCGCCTGGCCAATAAGTTATGCAGTGATAGGCAACCCGCAATTAATAAAAAAGCATTTTAAGAAGTTAGTGACCAATCTTGACAAGCCAGGCATACACGATGCGGTGAAAAGAAATACCATGCGCCTGCTGCAGGATATAGACATACCCACGGCTTATCATGGCAGAATAATGGACAACTGTTTTAAATACATTTCAACTCCCGGAGAGCCGGTAGCTATAAAAGCATTTTCACTAACCGTGTTAGAAAAACTGGCCGCCATTTACCCCGACATTATACCAGAAATAAAGCTGCTGATAGAAGAAAATTACGAACGCGAAACAGCCGCGTTTAAATCAAGAGCGAAGAAGCTGTTGAAGAAGTGGTAAGTTTTAAGTTGTAAGTTTTAAGTTGGCTAGTGGCAAGTAGTAAAAGGCTAGTGGGAAGCAGCTCTCTATGTCTTGTAGCCTGAAGCTTACAGCTCGCAGCTCATGGCTCACGGCTCGCAGCTTCTTCCTCCACATCCGGACATTTGCTGTATCGGAATCGCACAAATTGGTCTTGTTATCATTTCACAAACGGCTCATTTTAAGCATTGTGCACAACTGGCACTTTTTTATATGCTAATGGGCGTAACCCATGCGCCGTTAGATAGGTCAAACATCTTTCTATCACCCAAAAAGAACAATAGCCATGTTTAAAAACTATTTGAAAATTGCTTTTAGAAACATCGTTCGCCACAAAGCTTACGCCGCTATAAATATTGCCGGTTTAGCCATTGGCATGGCAGCCAGTATTTTCATTTTGTTATGGGTGCAAAACGAATCCAGCTACGACAAGTTTCATAAAAATGCCAACGAGATATATCGCATTACTGCCGATGCAAGTGGTTTTAAAGCTGCTGTTAACTGTGCGGGTATGCCTGCAGGGCTGCAACAGCAAATGCCGGTGATAAAAAATTATGTGCGTTTAAGTCACCGCGAAACTATTTTGCTTGAAAACGGCATCAGGAAGTTTGAAGAGAAAAATGTTTTTTATGCAGACTCTACCTTCCTGCAAGTGTTTTCCTTTCCATTGATAAAAGGTGATGCTGCTACAGCACTGCAAAGGCCAGATGCTTTATTGATAACAGAAGACATGGCGAAAAAATATTTTGGCGCAGCAGATCCTATTGGTAAAACACTGAAGAAAGACAATGGAGATAACGTAACTGTTACCGGCGTGCTTGCTAATATTCCTTCTAATTCTCATTTGCAGTTCGATTTTATTTTGCCAATAGCTGCCATTGCATCAACAGACAGAGATCTAAAAAACAATGTATGGAATAGTTTCAATTTTTATGGCTATGTGCAACTGGATAAGAATTTTTCAGCTACCAAAGCATCATTGCAAAAGCTGGAAAAACAAATGGATGCCATTTACAAGCAACATGAGCCCAACGGCATAAAAGTTAGTTTTCAATTGCAGCCTTTAACCAGCATTCACCTGCAACCCGCATTGCAGGTAGATTTGCCCGGGCATGGTAATGCGCAATACGTAAGCATATTTTTTATTGTAGCCATTGTTATACTCATTGTGGCATGTATCAATTTTATGAACCTGGCCACTGCAAGATCTGCAAGGCGTGCAAAAGAAGTTGGTTTAAGAAAAGTAGTGGGTGCTGTACGTGGTCAGTTAATTGGCCAGTTTATAGGAGAATCAATGCTGATATCATTCTTTGCACTACTGGCAGCAATTGCTATTGTAGCGTTATGTCTTCCATTATTTAATAATCTTGCAGGCAAACAACTCAGTTTTCATTTGCTGGATGGAAAAATTTTATTCAGCCTTATTGGCATTGCATTAATTACTGGTATTATTTCCGGCAGTTATCCAGCGTTGTTTCTTTCCGGTTTTAAGCCGGTTAAAGTATTGAAAGGAAATCTTAAGCTAACTGGCGGAAATACGTTGTTCCGCAACGGCTTGGTGGTAATGCAGTTTATTATTTCGATTGTATTGCTGGCCGGCACTGCAGTTATTTATAATCAGCTTCAGTATATAAAACATAGAAACCCGGGTTTTGTAAAAGAAAACCTTTTGTACATGCCAATGAGCGGTGAAATGTGGAACAAGCAGCAGGCATTAAAAACAGAACTGCTGTCTAACCCACTAACCAGCAATTATGCTATTGTTTCAGAATTGCCGGTTAATATAATGAGTGGCGACATTGATGTGAAGTGGGAAGGAAAAGATCCTAATTCGCAGGTAGTAATTCCATCGCTGGCAGTAGACGAGCATTTTATTGATGTGTTTCAGATGAACATATTGAATGGACGCAATTTTGCTAAAACTTTAATAGCAGACTCAAACAATTATATAGTAAACGAAACGGCTGTTAAACTGATGGGCTTCACAGTTGCTAACGTTGTTGGCAAACCGCTTTCTTTTTATGGACGTAAGGGAATGATTATTGGTGTGGTGAAAGATTTCAATTTCAAGCCTATTCAACAAGCTATTGAGCCGCTTGTTTTAAGAACCAATAATTGGGGCGGAACAGTTATAATAAGAGCAAAAGGCGGGCAAACAGAAGCCACCATTAAAGCTTTGGCAGCTATCAGCCAGCAATTGATTCCTGCACGTCCGTTCTCATACAATTTCCTTGACCAGGACCTTGCCAATCTTTATAAAGGTGAACAACAAATGGGCAGCATCTTTAACCTCTTTGCAATATTAGCCATATTTATTAGCTGCATGGGTTTGTATGGATTGTCTGCGTTTATGGCGCAGCAAAGAACAAAAGAAATTGGCGTTCGCAAAGTATTGGGCGCATCTGTATTCAATATAGTTTACCTGCTGTCTACAGGTTTTACACGTTTAATATTAATTGCTACGGCTATTGCTATACCATTATCGTGGTTTGCCATTAATAGCTGGTTGCGGGGCTTTGCCTATCATGTAGAAATCAGTTGGCTGGTTTTTGCATTTGCTTCATTGGCTGCTTTGTTTATTGCATGGCTTACCGTAAGCTATGAATCTGTAAAAGCAGCAGTGAGCAACCCGGTAAAATCTTTGAGAACAGAATAAATGGAACAATATAAAAGCGAGTAAAAGAAAAACAAATCTTACAATTCATGTACTTCAGCACTTATAAAAAAACAACCTTCTCGTTACTGCTATTATTTTTTAGTACCGTTTTATATGCGCAAAAAGCAACACCTTATAATCTTGCTGCTTTACTGCATGAAAACAAAATACAAACCATGCCTGGCAGGCAACCGGTGCTATTGGCAGATGGTACACAAAAGAATGCAATTACTACAAATGGTCTAGCATGGATACCTGGCATTCAATTTTCTGAAGGAAGCATTGATGTTGATTTGCGTGGTAAAGATATTTTCCTGCACAGTTTTTTAGGCATTGCATTTCACGCAAAAGATTCCAGTCAGTATGAAGTAATTTACTTCAGGCCTTTTAATTTCCGGCATGCAGATACATTGCGCAGAAAATGGTCTGTTCAGTATATGGTTATTCCGGATTATGACTATACTAAATTAAGAGCTGAGCATCCCTTAGTTTATGAAAATGCTGTTAAGCCTGTGCCCAAAGCAGATGAATGGTTTCATGCAAAAATTATAGTAAAAAATAATTCCGTTTCAGTTTTTGTCAATCAGTCTACAGAGCCTTCTCTTGTAGTAAATAAAATAGGCAGCCTTACTACCGGCATGATTGGTTTATGGGATTCTGGCATTACAGGAGATTTTGCTAATCTTGAAATCGGTCAATAATATACTTTCGGCCTGCTATTATTTTATCTGTTGTTTATCACGGTTTTCGATCTTACTATAACAGGTGAACCTTCAGCGGCAAAAACAGAAGCTGGTGCCACATCATTCAGATAAGAAAATTGTCGTCCATACTGTGCTGAGAAATCACAGTTAATACTAAAACTATCTACGGGATAAATATTCCAGGAGGGATGGCTTACCTCGTATTCGTTACAAACATTATTAGCAGCTTTTGCATAACCGTAATAATGTTCAAAAATAAATTCTTCTTTACTGCCGGCTTTTATAGGGTTGGCAGCATTTACCAAATTTGCCGTAATATGGTTTTGTTGATTTTTCCATTTCCAGTAATAAGACCAATGAAGTTGATTATTACTATTTGAAAAATTAAATGCCATGCTTGTGCTTATGTATTTCTCCTGGTAGAAAGTATTGGCCACCCATGCAATGGCAAACCTTGGCACTATTTCGCTTATAAAAACAACTCCCCTGCGCAGCTCGCCAGTTGCCGTTTTCCTATGCACATAAAAACGGAGATTTACTTCCGGAAACCTTGCATGAAAAGGAATGCGATAACCTCTTAAACGAACATCATCAAACAAAAAGCCAACAAGGCTTACATAACAATGGTCTTCAAAGAAATCAAGTTCTGTATGCGGAGGCAAATAAGGCTGCAATACATCTGGTGACACTGCATAATTTGCCATCAACAGGTTCTTCCATGATGCAGTAAGAAATGCTTTAGTCATTATTTTATCTGCTGTTTATTAGGATCTGCTCCTTTTATTATCAGGCGCAAAGACTGGTCGCGGGTGAAATAGTTATATACCCAATTGCTAAAAACAAAAAACCTGTTCTTTACGCCAAGTATCAGCATCAGGTGAAGCAACATCCATACAAGCCACGCGAAGAACCCACCAAAGTGCAATTTAGGTTTTGGCAAATCTACCACGGCCAGGTTTCTGCCTACAGTTGCCATGGAGCCTTTGTCGTAATACTCAAATTCAAACCGCAGTGCAGATTTGCTTTCTGTTCTTAAAAGGTTTTTCACCAGGGTATCTGCCTGTTGCAAAGCCACCTGTGCCACTTGCGGATGTCCTTTGGGGTATAAGGGCGTTTCCATATAAGCCACATCTCCAATCGCATAAATATTTTCTGTGCCTTGTACGCGGTTATGCCTGTCTGTTATAATCCTGTTGCCACGTGCTACCAGCTCTGGTTTAATGCCTGTTGGCACATTACCTTTAATCCCTGCAGCCCAGATAACTGTTTTGGTAGAAATGGTATTTCCATTGGCCAGTGTAACAGTATTGCCATCATAATCCTTTACCACGGTGCCGGTTATTACTTCCACACCTAATTTTTCCAGGTATTTGCGTGATTGTTCAGAAGAAGCTTCTGTCATTGCTGCAAGCGTACGCGGAGAACCTTCCAGCAAATAAATTTTCATTTGCTTAAAATCAAGCTCAGGGTAATCTTTTGGCAACACATAAGAACGCATGTCTGCAATAGCACCGGAAACTTCTACACCAGTAGGGCCGCCACCCACTACTACCACTGTTAGAAAGCTTTCTTTAATAGCAGCATCGGTTGCAATAGATGCGTTTTCAAAATTTTGGATCAGGTGATTGCGTATCTGCAATGCTTCTAAAGTAGATTTCATGGCAAAGGCATTTTGTTGCAATTGCTGGTTGCCAAAGAAATTGGTGCCAGCACCTGTTGCTATTACCAATGCATCGTAATCCAATTCTCCATTATCTGTAACAATTTTGTTTTGTTCGGGCAATACTTCCTTCAGTTCCCCCAAACGTATGCGCACATTACTGCTTTTGTGAAAAACCTTTCTCAATGGAAATGAAATATTGCTTGCATCAAGCCCGGCAGTTGCTACCTGGTAAAACAATGGCTGAAACTGGTGATAATTAAACCTGTCGAGCAAAACCACTTCCATTCCTGGTTTGTTATTCAATTTTCTGGCTAACCTAAGCCCTCCAAAACCGCCTCCAACTATTACTACTTTCATAATGATTGAGTTTAAGACAATATAAACTTACAATATTTTCAATAATTATTGAAAATATTGTTTAAAATAATCTTTTCCAGGTTTTCTCGTGCTTATAGTATCGGCCTAAGCATAGAGAATCAATCCAATATAGAAGGATAGCTTAGTAGCGCAACACCCCAGACCAATTGTACAACAGGAATGCAAGCCCGTACACACCCATAATCATCAATGCCTGTGCCGGAAAAAGAATGCCGCATAAAAGAGAGAGAAGGCCCAGGAAAACAAGCCCAAGCGAAAACATGTTGCGTTTGTCGGTTGTTTTAAAGCGAAGTGGGTAATCAATTTCCCCTAAAGGAAGTGCAAGTGATAAACATACAAGCCCCGCTGCAAAGAAGCTTTCTTCATACACAGTACCACGGGCAAAATTAGAAAAGATGGCCACGCCCAGGATTACAAAGCCACTAAGCATGGCTGTTACAACAGTTATAGAAGACCATTTCTCTGTATTGGTGAGTGCGTATTTTCCATCCGGATGAAAAAGCAGGAAGAAATTGGCAATGGAGTTCATCGTCCAACTGCCTACCACAAATAAAAGATAGACACCTACCACTACCCACATCAGCCAGGCTGTGCTATCGCTTTGTCCCAACAAAATAAGCAACGCCCTAAAAGCTACATACAAAATAATAGGCATGGCTGTTTTCAACCGCTTGCCACGATTGTTTACCCAAAAAGAATATTGCAACAACCATTTATAAGGCGGTATTTTAGACTTGAGTGCTTCCTTAAGGCCACTTTGCGCATTGGTTAAATTAGGGTTTATCCTCAACGCCTCACGGAAATGATTAGCTGCTTCTTTGTGCCTACCGCGTTCCAATAAGTTCCAGCCAATGGTAGTATGAGTGAATTCACTATCCGGGTCCTGCGCCAATGCATCCTGCATAGTAGCGATGGCTTCATCCGTTTTCTTCAGTTTGTTTAATGCCATTGAGCGGGCATTAAGACAAGTGATATTTTCTGCTTCAATTGCCAAGCCTTCATTGGCTTTTTGCAGCGCTTCATCGAATTTCTTTTCGCCCAGCAATACAAAAGAATACAAGCCGTAGTATTCGGCATGCCACGGATTTAATTGAATGGCTTTGATCAAATTGTCAATGGCCAGGAAAGCATTGTTTTGCTGGTAGTGACCAAATGCATGCAGGTAATAATAAAAGCTTTCTTCCGGATCGAGGCGTATAGCATTCTGTATTACTGTTATTCCTTCAGCAAACATTTTGCGATCGTAAAAGCAACGGGCCAGTAGAGACAATGCATAATCATTGTCGGGCTCCTGTTGCAGAAACTGTTTTATTTTAGTTTCTGCATCTTTAGAACGGCCTTGTTCCAGTAATAAATTTGCTTGTTGAAGGATAACGTCCATTGTTTGTAAAAGCTACAAGTTTCAAGTTGCAAGCTGCAAGTGATAAGCAAAAACTTCAAAACTACTGGCTTGTAGCTTGAAGCCAGCAACTTGCAGTTTCTCTCTATTTCTTAATCTTCATGTATTTTAAAATGTCATCGTACAAGCCAGATTCGTTTGCGTACAATGCATAGTTGCGTGCAGATGCAAACCATTCAGCTGTAGTAGGCCTATGTTGCTTTGCTGCTTTTAAAAGATCTTTTGTATTGATTGGTTGAATGCTGCCAGCTTCCATAGATGCCTGCAATTTTTCTTCCACAGCAATATCTACCAGCGCATTAATGTCTGCACCGGAATATTCTGGTATGGCCTGCGCTACTTTTTTGGTGTCTATCTCTCCCACTGGCTTTCCCGTCAATACATTTTTCAATATTTCTTCCCTGCTCTTTTCATCTGGTGGCTCCACAAAAATCACCCTATCAAAACGGCCCGGTCTTCTGAAAGCTGCATCAACACTCCAGGGTGCATTGGTAGCTGCCAATATCAAAACACCATCATTGTTTGCGCCTACTCCATCCATTTCTGCCAAAAACTGGTTGATGACGTGACGCATAGCAGATTGTTTCAAATCGCTTCGGCTGGCACCCATGGCATCCACTTCATCAAAAAACAAAACACAAGGTGCATGTAAGCGAGCCATTTCAAAAATCTCATGCAGGTTCTTTTCACTATTGCCAATCCACATATCCAAAATATCATGCAGGCCTATATTAATGAATTTGGCATCTATTTCACCCGCAGCTGCTTTTGCAATAAAAGTTTTGCCGCAACCAGGAGGGCCATACAACAAAATGCCACCACCGGTTTTCTTACCAAAGGCTTTGTATAGTTCAGGGTTTTTAAGCGGCTGAATAATCTTTAGGCTTATCTCATTTTTTACCCGCTGCATTCCTCCCACATCAGAAAACTTAATGGCAGGTTTCTCCATAAACAATGAGCTGCCGTCATCAAACAACTCTTCTCCCGGTTGCGTATTGCCGCTATGAGAAGGCATTCGCAGATAACCATCTATTTCCTCATCTTTGAAAGAAGGATTTACAGCCAGTACCCGCTGGTAAACAGCCGCAGCTTCCTGCAATGAATTTTCTTTGATAAGACATTTTACAAAACGAATACTGTCTTCCGGGTTTAATTGATTTTGCAATTGCTCGTAAATAATAATGGCCGCAGAGTATTTACCCGTATTAAAGTAACAATTGGCTAAGCCCATTTGTGCACGTGTATTGCCATAGCTTTTCTGCAATACTTCTGTAAAATGCACACTGGCTTCAGCATACATTTGTTCCTTCAGCATCAGTTCTGCCAATTGCAGGCGCAATGGCACATTATCAGGAGAGAATGACAAAGCTTCTTCTAAATTTCTGATAGTATCATTCATCTTTGTAAGTCTTAAGTTGTAAGTATTAAGTGATAAGTACAGAGCCGCAAAGTCTAAATACTATATACTTCATACTAAATACTAAGTCTCTAATAAAGCAACCTTACTTTAATAGTGTCTTTTAATCCCTTCAGCAATTCAAGCGCCTGGTTAGACAATTTCTTATCTATATCAAGCACCACATAACCCACTTCATCATTTGTTTTGAGGTACTGAGAGAGGATATTAATATGGTGCTGAGAAAGCGCTGTGTTAATAGCAGACAAAACACCGGGCACATTTTTATGTATATGCAGTATGCGGTGTGTTCCTTCAAGCGGTGGCAAGCTTAATGATGGAATGGTGTGAGAGCCTGTGCTGCTGCCCATTTCAAGATATTGAAACAGCTTGTTGCTTACATCTTCACCAATATTTGCCTGTGCCTCTTCTGTAGAACCGCCAATATGTGGGGTAAGAATTACATTGGGCAGGTTTTGCAAAGGTGTTTTAAATGTATCGCCATTTTTTTCTGGTTCCCATGGAAATACATCAATGGCGGCACCGGAAAGCTGTTCATCTTTTAATGCTTTGGCCAATGCATCCAGATCAACCACTTCTCCCCTTGCATAATTTATAAGAATGCTGCCCTTTTTAAAGTACTTGATATTGGTTTTGTTGATCAGGTTTTTTGTTTGGGCAGTTTCCGGCACGTGCAGGGTTACAATATCACTCTGGTTCAATAATTCTTTCAGGCTTTTTTTAGCTACGGCATTGCCCAGGGGCAGTTTTGTTACCGTATCGTAAAAAATAACTTTCATGCCCAGGCTTTCTGCAAGTACGCTTACCTGTGAGCCGATATTGCCATAACCAATAATGCCCAATGTTTTTCCGCGAAGCTCATAACTGCCTTTGGCTTCTTTCTTCCAGATGCCCTGGTGAGCAGCGATGTTCTTATCTGGTATGCGACGAATAAGCATAATGGCAAGGCCGATAACAAGCTCGGCAACGCTACGGGTATTGCTGTAGGGTGCATTAAATACAACCACACCCTCTTGTCGTGCACTTTTCAGATCCACCTGGTTTACCCCTATGCAAAAGCAACCGATTGCCTGTAGCTTATGAGCTGCTTCAAGTATTTTTTTAGTAATCTGCGTTTTTGAACGAATGCCCAGCAGGTGAACATCTTTAATTTCTTTGATTAATTGTTCTTCTGATAAAGCACCTCCTAATTTTCTTACAGATGAGTAACCGGCGTCTTTAAAATGTTTTACTGCGCCATCGCTTATGTTCTCTAAAAAAAGGATGTTAATTTTCTCTTTTGGATAGCTGGTAGTCTTTTTTTCGGTAGCCATGTATCGTTGATTCTTATTGAGCCGCAAATATCCTTTATTCACATCATACAATAAAAAACGGCTGTTAGCATTATTATAAAGTATAGCATTATATTTGCATGTATTAGTCTTTCAACCATTTGAGCATGATCCTTTTAAAAACCGCCCTTCCTTTTGCAGCATTGGTATGCCTTTTAACGGCTTGCAACCAACAGGCCAAGACCCAAACCGCACAAACCTCGTCGGCTGATACTATATCGGCTCTAGCCACTGCCCCCACGGCGCTTACCAAGGAAAAGTTCAGACATTATAATATTGCATGCGATAATTTCTTCGACTCTTTGCTGTTGCGCCACAACGGTAGTTTTAATGGAGCCATTCTTGTGGCAAAAGATGGTAATATAGTGTATGAAAAATATGCTGGTTTTAAAAACCCTGCTATTCATAAAGATTCCATTGGCATCAACAGTGCTTTCCACCTGGCTTCGGTTTCCAAAACATTTACGGCCATGGCTGTTTTAAAATTGTGGGAAGAAGGAAGGCTTAGTATAGAAGACTCACTCGGTAAATATTTTCCAAATTTTCCTTACCGCGATATTACCGTAAAAATGCTGTTAAGCCACAGAAGCGGCTTGCCTAACTATGTTCATTACCTAGAACTTAATGGCTGGGACAAGAGAAAGATGGTGAACAATGTGGATGTGCTTACTTCATTGTACATGATGCACCCGCCGCTGGAGTTCCCTTCTGGCAAGCATTTCAGCTATTGCAATACCAACTATGCTTTACTGGCACTGATAATAGAAAAAGTAACCGGTCAGACTTACGCGGCTTTTTTAAACCAGACATTCTTTACGCCTTTGCAGATGAAAGACACTTACGTGTATTCATTAAAAGATACTGCTACAGCCATGCTGTCTTACCAGTTTAACAACAGGCCCTACAGGCTTGAGTTTTTGGATGCTGTTTACGGCGACAAAAATGTATACAGCACTACAAGAGATATGCTGAAATGGGATCAGGCACTGTACGCAGGCAAATTATTTAAACAAGCCACATTAGACTCTGCTTTTGCTGGCTATAGTTTTGAAAAAGAAGGTCACCGCAATTACGGACTTGGCTGGAGAATGACCTTTCTTGACAATGGTAAAAAGCTTTTGTACCACAATGGATGGTGGCATGGTAACAACGCCGCATTTATCAGGCTAACAGATGAAAGAGCCACTATTATAGTATTGGGCAACAAATTTAATCGTCGCATTTATGCAGCCAAACATGCCGCAGATATCTTTGGCAATTATCTTCAGCATGGCAATAGCGGCGAAGAAATAGAAACAGTTTCTACCGGCGGCGGAGAACCGGCTAATGCTGTTGCTGCTACCAATACTGTTAAGCATACTGCAGTAAGACATCATTCCGGAAGGCGTCATCGCAGACATTGAGAGTAATTAATAATTAGCAATTAAGAATTAGTAATTATGGATCAGGATGTAGTTGATCCCTTTGCTCAACTCTTTTAATGAAAAATATTATTTTCCCTTTCAATTATTGAATAAGCCGGCATTTTCTACAGGTGCATGCTGGCCTCATCCCCACTAGCCTTTTACTACTAGCTACCAGCCACTTGCTCCAATTGCAAATTCCTCATTAACTTCAGGGAATGCTAATTCTTTCTTCCAAGCAAATTCACGATTGGGACAACTACACGATTCAAAACAAGCCCATCAGTTCGCTAGACTTGATGGAAACCGCCTCTACCCGCTGTTTGCAGTGGTTGCAGCAAAATAATTTTCTGCAGCATCCCTATTATATTTTTTGTGGCAAAGGAAATAATGGAGGCGATGGGCTTGCATTAGCAAGATTGCTTTCAACAAAAGGATTGAAAGTGGTTGTTTGCATTATTGAGATGGGCCAAAAAGGCACAGAAGATTTCCAGGCAAACCTGGCACGCCTTCACCAGACAGATGTAACCATTCAATATATACAATCAGCCGATCATTTTCCCATCATACCAAAATCAAATACCGTTGTTGATGCCTTATTTGGTACCGGGCTTAATCGTCGATTAGATGGTTTGGCAGCAGCATTGGTAGAATACATCAATACTTTACCCAACCCCGTTATTGCTATAGACATGCCCAGCGGGTTGCTGGCAGACAATACATCAAAGGGATATCCCATCATTACGGCAGGTTTTACACTCAGCTTTCAATGCCTCAAAATGGCATTTATGATGGCAGAAAACGAAGCACATACCGGTAAAGTACAGGTGCTTGATATTGGCCTGCTGAATGATTTTCTTAGAGATGTTACCTATGAAGCCGTGTTGGTAGAAGAAGAAATTATAAAAGCATTGTACCGCCCAAGACCCCAATTTAGCCACAAAGGCAGTTTTGGACATGCGGCTATTATTGCAGGAAGCTATGGCTTTATGGGTGCAGCTACATTATCTGCCAATGCTTGTTTACGGGCAGGCGTGGGCAAACTAACCTGCCATATACCTGTTTGCGGCTATAATATTATGCAAATTGCAGCACCGGAAGCCATGAGCAAAACCGAAACAGGCGATAAATACATAGAGACCATAGCTGATTTAGATGCCTATGATGCAGTAGGCATTGGCCCGGGGCTTGGTGTTTTTGAAAGCCATTTGCCATTGCTGCAAAAAGTTTTTACAAACTTCAAACAGCCAATGGTAATAGATGCAGATGCACTGAATGTATTGGCAAAACATCCGCATTTGCTGGAGGATATTGCACCTTTTTCTATTATCACCCCGCACCCCACAGAATTCGATCGGCTTTTTGGTAAATCTGCAAACGACTTTGCCCGTATGCGAACAGCCCAGCAAAAAGCCAAAGAGCACCAAATCATCATAGTTTTAAAAGGCCACCGTAGTTTTATAGCTATGCCGGGTGGAAATTCTTTTTTTAACAGCACAGGCAATCCTGGTATGGCCACCGGGGGAAGTGGAGATGTGCTAACGGGCATCCTTACTGCATTGCTGGCACAACAATACCCGCCGGAACAAGCAGCCCTGCTGGGTGTTTACGTACATGGGCTAGCAGGAGATTATGCGGCAATGGCTCAGAGTCAGGAGGCAATGATTGCAAGCGATATCTCTCAACACTTAGGCGCTGCCTTCCAACAAATTAATAAAGGTTCGATTTAATTTTGTGCAAATTTCTTGACTAATCGGATGTCATTGGCTAAACAATTCCCGTAATTCACTAATTGATCAGGAATATGTTTTGTCATACTCGACGATATTGCCTAAATTGCTTTTGTAAAAACTTGGTTCAGCTATTTTTAATGTAAGGATGTTTTTGCATAGGTGAAAACCCTTATCTTTGAAACCAGGTTACTCCATTAAGCCTTAGTCCCAGGTATTATTTTTATCTACACCGCCTCAAAGGCATCATCAATCAATCGCAAACATGATTACAAATCTCGCGGGAGAAAAATGGAAGGTAGTATCATTCGATTTTAAATTTACCAATGACTACCAGCTCGAAGTATCTAACATGGGTCGTTTAAAAGCCTATAACAAATTTTCCGATGGGGATATTTTGCAAGGCTCTACCATCAACGGCTATCGAATTATTCGTCTAAAACTCTACAAACCCAAAGACAAGAAGACGAAAGATACATTAACAGCTAAACACGATCAGATATTAGCGTTGCAGAAAAAAATTAATGCTAAAAAATATCTGGTACAACAGGCTAAAAAGAAAACAGATCCGGCAATTAAGAAACTGAAAACAGAAATTGCCGAAGGTGCTGCCACTGTAAAAGAAATGAGGTCTGTGCTGCGCAAAGCCCGCCAGCAAGACATCAAAAACAGGACGATGCACTACCACTCTCTTATACACCGCCTGGTAGCTGAACACTTCTGTAAAGCAAAGTCACCAAAGCATACAGTAGTGGGCCATGTTGATTACGATAAAATGAACAACAAGGCTGCTAACCTTAAATGGATGACCCCTGAAGAAAATTACAAACACCAGCAATCAAGCCCATTTGTAATTGCCGAAAAACGCGACAGGGTCACCATCTATAAAGATTCTCCCCGTGGCGCCAAACTTACCGTTGACAAAGTGAAAGAACTTAAAAAGCTTTTGAAAGAAGGCAAGAAAGTAAAATCACTGGTAAAAAAGTTTAAAATAACAGATACCCAGATATTGCGCATAAAAAGAGGCGAAAACTGGGCAGGTGTTGACGCTGCAAAATAAACCTGTTTTTTTGCCAGCATTTCTACATCGGGCAACTCCGGTTGTATTAGACTATTGTACAGTTGAAATTCTTTTCAGCTAACTGTGCAACACAAAAAACATATTCAAACAGCAATCATTTTTGGTTGCTGTTTTTTTTATGCATGAATATTAGGCACGATCAATTAGCGATTATTTATACCCCATCTATATAATATTCACTTCCCGTTCCAGCAGCACACCAAATTTTTCGTTTACACTATTTAGTATTTCCGTACTTAAGTCATAAATCTCTTTGCCCGTGGCATGTCCATAATTTACAAGTACCAATGCCTGCTTTGAATGGCATCCGGCATCACCTTTACGATATCCCTTCCAGCCGCATTGCTCAATCAGCCAGCCTGCTGCCAGTTTCACCTGGTTATTGTGCAAAGGATATCCAACAATGGCTGGGTATTTTTCTTTTAGTGAATTGAAATGCGCCAATGATACTTCAGGGTTTTTAAAAAAGCTGCCGGCATTACCAATTTCTTTGGGGTTGGGCAATTTGGAAGAACGAATACGTATTACTGCATCTGAAATAGCTTTTATAGAAAGCGTAGTTATGCCCATTTTTTGCAGCTCTTCTGCAATAGCGCCATAGCTTGTATTGAATTGTGGTTGCTTGCGCAATTGAAAGGTAACAGATACTATTACGAATTGATCTTTGTATTGTTTTTTAAACACGCTTTCCCTATAACCAAATGCACAATCGTCCAGCGTAAATTTTACCAGCGTTTTTTCTTTCAGGTGAAATGCTTCCAGTTCATAAAATACATCTTTAATTTCCACGCCATAAGCCCCAATGTTCTGCATAGGGCTGGCGCCGATACTGCCAGGGATCAGGGATAAATTCTCAACGCCTGCCCAGCCATGTTCTATGCAATGCAGCACAAACTGGTGCCAATTCTCCCCCGCTCCTGCTTTTACAAAAACAAATTCATTGTCCTCTCTGATTTTTTCTATACCTTTTATATTATTCTTTAAAACGAGCCCGCTAAAATTACTGGTTAATAAAAGATTGCTGCCACCGCCAATAATCAACAGCCTGGTGTTTGCATATTCTGAAACCAGTTCTTCAAGCTCATTCGTATCTGAAAACGAGGAAAATGCTGCGGCCTGAACATCAATTCCAAAAGTATTAAATGCTTCAAGAGATTTATTTTGTTGAATCTGCATATAAGTTGCTTCAATTGGCAAAATACAATAAATTATGAGAGCTATACTTATTGGCGCTACAGGGTTAACCGGTGGTTTGTTATTGAATCAACTACTGAACAGTCCTGTTTTCTCAAAAATACAATCCGTATCAAGAAGGCCGGTTGGCATACAGCATTTAAAGCTACAGGAAACCGTCATTAATTTTGATGATGACATTGCATTTAAAAATGCCATTGTTAATGCAGATGTTTTATTTTGTTGCATTGGTACTACGCAACAAAAGGAAAAAGGCAACCAGGATTCTTATAGAAAAATAGATTATGACATACCGGTAAAAGCCGCTACTTTTTTTGCAGCACAGTGCAGTGGCTCTTATGTTTTAATGTCTTCTGTTGGTGCCAATGCTGCCAGTGGGAATTTTTACCTGCGTTTGAAAGGTGAAACAGAAAATGCGGTATTGCAAAAAAACATGACCTCTATCTATATCATGCGTCCTTCTATTTTACTGGGTGACAGAAAAGATCAACGTATTGGTGAAAGCCTTGCAAAAGTTATAATGCCGGCATTTTCTTTTTTGCTGACAGGAAGCGCTTCAAAATATAAAGCCATACACGCTGAAAATGTTGCGAAAGCCATGATGAATGCGGCCATCATTCAGCGTGAAGGAAAATATATTTGTGAATACAAGGAGATAATGGAGTTGGCAAAGCAATCCTGAACATTATTTCGCCATGATACATAGATAAAACACCAGTATGGTGTTCACCTTCATCAATATCATTTTTAACAGCGATTAAATCATTATAGAAGACTTAAAATATTGAGGGTTCTGCATTTAGAAATCTGCTGATTTATTTTTAAATTAGTAACACATGAAAACAGCCATATACTTTTTTATTTTTTGCCTGACAGCATTAATGGCACATGCAGGCAAGAGTTATATCCTTACCGTTACCCGCGGCGATATTACTATCAGCAATAACAGCACCGAACCCGCACTTGTACCCGGAGACACACTTTTTATACCTGCCAACGGAAAATATACCAGCGTACAATACAGGCATCTTAAAGGAGATTCAACAAATAAGATATGGATAATCTGGTTGCCTGGTAGCGAAGTAAGACTGCCTAAATCATTTCAGCAGCTTTCAAATTACAACATGAGCTATGTTGTGATACAGGGTATGCGCTATTTTAATTTATTTGCCACCTCAAAGTTTAGTTTTGGAGTGCATGATGTGGTGTTTGATCATTGCCAATGGATAAATCCGCCGGGTGCTTTCAAAGATCAGCCAGCTATTCAGTGGGACGATGCACGTTCACCCGTAAGCATGGTATTCACCGGCAAAAAAACACAGACATTTTATAACGTTACTTACCAGGGTTGCCTTTTCGATGGATTTCAAAATTGCAGTGTAATTGAGATGTCAAGCAATTGGAATAATGCCAATAATGAACCAAGAAGGTCTATTGTGCTTGATTTTAAATTTGTAAACGATACGTTTCAAAATATAATCATTACTGCACCTGGTGGTCTTGCTGCTATCATGGGCACAGGATTTAATTGCAAAGTGCGTGGCTGTTATTTTAAGAATATACTTGGCCCAGACCCTTCGCCCGCCAGCCATTCTGCTTCCGTTTTATGGTTTGGCAGCATTGATATAAGCGGTTGCAAACAGGAAAACAGCTATGCACAGTTTTTGCGTTGCGTACCGCTGGGTTGGAAAAGCATACCTGGTTATCTTGATAAAAACACAGCTTGCAGGGCCTGGGGTAATATTATTCATAACAACCTGGGCTATTCTGGTTTTGAGTTTATCCGCAATATGCGCAATGAAAGAACTGAAGCCAATGGCGTTTACCCGATAAAAGCAATTTGTGTATTTAATACCATATTCAGAACACGTCGCAACAATGGCTATTCAGCTTACTATGGCTTTGTAGCGGACAACCTGGAAGAAGATACAATTGATTGCTCTTACAACATGATCATTTCTCCAGAGTGTGATTTTCCATTTGATGCTACCCGAGGTTATATTGTAGCTAATGTATTGGGCAAGCCAAAACATTTAACCATGACAGGCAATAAAGTTTTTAAATCATGGATGCCTAATATTGTAAAAGACACCTTGCAGTTTGAACCAGGCCCGGCGGCGCTGCTTGCTGCACCCGTAAAAAATTATTCATTTATGGATGCAGATTTTTACGGAGAGCCTTTATCGGCCAAAGGAAAATTGTATGCAGGTGCCGTAGAAAAGAAACGCTAATGCAAACATTTGCTCATTCTTAAAACTGCAACAGGAACGATGTCCCTTCCCCTTCTGTACTTTGCACCTGCATGGTACCTTTGTGCAGCATCATAATTTGTTTGCAAAGGCTTAGACCAATACCGCTGCCATGCTTTTTGGTACTAAAGAACGGAATAAAGATTTTATCCAGCACTTCTTCTGTCATGCCGGTACCATTGTCGGTTACCTTAACAATGGTCTTTTTATTGTTTGCGACATACGCAGATAAAATGATTCTTGGACTTGCTTTTTCTTTTACGGCCTCTATGGCATTTACCAGAAGATTTATCAGTACCTGTTCTAACAAGTTAACATCTGCTTCAAGTTGCAGATCTGTATCCTTCAGAATAATTTCAAGATCTATATTTTTCTGTTCAAGTGTTGGCTGCATCAGGTGATGCAGGTTTTCAAAAATGCTGCGTACATAGGCTTTTTTAAGATTGAGCGTAGTAATCTTATTAAGGCTGCGATATGTTTCTGCAAACTTTAAAAGTCCTTCGCTTCTTCTTTTGATAGTGTCAATCCCCAATTCCAAATCATCTACAGCACCGGTTTCATTATTCAATAAATTAACCGATTGTTTCAATCGACTCTTTAATGTTTCTGCAAGCGATGAAATAGGCGCAATGGAATTCATAATCTCATGCGTCATTACACTCAGCAATTTTTGCCATGCCCGGGATTCTGTTTCATCTAAAGCTTCATTTACGTTTTGAAATGCAATCAGCTTGTATTTTTTGCCTTCTGTCTGGAAAGCTGTGGCAGACAATAAGATTTTGAAAGAAGTTTTATCGTGATGCGCTGTCGCAATTTTTGATTCACCCGGTTTCAATGCAATAATGTCTGCATAAAGATGATTGTCGCGTTTCTCCAGAGAATGAATTGTTTTTAGATACGGCAGTTGCAAAAGATTTTTCAGTGCTTCATTCATCCATACCACTTCGCCGCCTTCTTCTTCATAAGACAAGATACCCGTATCTACCAGTTCCAATATTCTTTGTACATATTGATATTGCGTTTCTTTTTCCTTACTAATAACTTTAAATGTAGAATTGATTTCATTAAAACCCTGGCGCAGCGGTTGCAAATCAACCGGGGCATGCTTTACATCAAAATACCTGGAAAAATCGCGATAGTGAACAGATTCCACAAACTGATCCAACTCATCATGCGCTTTTTTCTGAAACCGGTAAAAATCTGTAAGCTGGTACATGATAACAGGAGCAAGAATGATCAGGTAAACATATAATCCTTTAATGAGCAGATAAGATGCCAGGCTTAGCGTTATAAATAATAAGCTAACACGGATAAATATGCGCCATTCCGTTGTTTTAAAAAACATAAATGAATTAGTAATTAATAATTAGCAATTAATAATTGGGCATACTGAACAACGCTAAGACCAATGGTTGCAAGTGAATCTATTATCGTAGACAAGTTCTTTTATTTTAATTAAGAATTAAAATTAGCAAATTAATAATTGGGATGCTGAACATCTGAATGTACTGTAAACAGCAAGTTCTTTAATTACTAATTATTAATTGCTAATTACTCATTAAATATCATACTTGCTTAAGCGGCGGTAAAGTGCAGTGCGTGTAAGCCCCAACTCTTTCGCCGCCTTTGAAATATTGCCATTGTTCTTTTCAATAACCCGCAAGATGGTATTTTTTTCAATAGCACTTAATTTGGATTCAGCAGGCGTTTCGTCCTGAACACTGGCACTTTCTATAGGAGAAAAAATAATGTCTTTTGCTTCCAGCACATTTCCGTCGCTCATGATAACAGCTCTTTCAATACTATACTGCAGCTCACGTATATTGCCCGGATAGTGATAATGCATGAGTTTTTCAATGGCTTTTTCATCAAACTCAAGCACTGGTTTCAGGTATTTATTGCTGTATATTTTGCTGAAATGCTTTGCAAGCAACAAAATATCGTCACCGCGTTTGCGTAGTGGCGGCACCACAATTTCTACTGTATTGATACGATAAATTAAATCTTTGCGGAAACGGCTTTCATTGGCCAGTTCTGCCAATGGAACGTTGGTGGCACATATTAGCCTTATGTCAACTGGCACAGGTTCATTTGAACCAAGCCTTGTTACCTGCCTGTTTTGCAGAACGCTCAGTAGTTTTGCCTGCTGCTGCAATGTAATATTGCCAATTTCATCCAGGAAAAGCGTTCCACCACTGGCAGACTCAAACCTGCCCACCCTGTCTTCCCGGGCATCTGTAAACGCTCCTTTTTTATGACCAAAGAGTTCACTTTCAAAAAGTGTTTCTGTTAGTGCTCCTACGTCTACTTTTACAAAAGGCTTATCTGCCCGCATAGAATGCTGAAAAATGGCTTTTGCAATAAGATCCTTGCCGGTACCATTTTCTCCCAGTATTAAAATATTGGCATCTGTAGGCGCAATCTTTTCTACTTTATATAAGATTTCGCGGATGACATCGCTTTCGCCAATCAATTCTTTGCTGGTGGTTGGTTCTGCTTTAGGCGCACCAGTGGTGCCAGCTTTGCTTGCGTTGCGTTTCAGGATTTCTTTAATGGTTTCAATAAGCCTTTCATTATGCCAGGGCTTTACCACAAAATCTGAAGCGCCATCTTTCAATGATCGAACCGCCAGATCAATATCGCCGTAGGCCGTAATCATAATAACTGCAGCCTGTGAACGAAACTCACCCCTAATCTTTCTTAACCAGAACAGCCCTTCGTTGCCTGTGTTGATTGAACTATTAAAGTTCATATCAAGCAAAATGAGATCGAAATTTTGTTTGGCCAGTTGTGCCCTTATGTTCTCCGGGTTTTTCTCTGTCACCACATCTTTGGCTTCAGTTTTCAAAAGCAAGCGAACAGCGGTCAGTACGTCTATATCATCATCTATTACCAGTATGGAAGCGTTCTTGAGATTCAATGTGTGTAGAATTTAAATTCATGATTGGGTTAGCTAAAGCTGCAAGTCGCAAGCTTCAGGTTGCAAGTTGGTTGCTACTACCAGAAGCTAATAGCTTGCAGCTAGCAGCTTCTTTTCTACAATTATACCATAAATGCAAACGCATGATAAACAATTTTTAAGAATTTACATGACAATTTAAGATTGTATCAAAATCGGACAGTCTTTGTAACATTACCGGACAATAACGAAGCCAATCGTAGTATAATTATTTGAAAATCATAGCGCTGGCACACTGGCACATTCTTATCTATACTTGTGCAGAAGATTTTAATACATAGTTTGTTTGCTAACACGGTATGACGTTCCGGTTGCTGCAACAATTTAAAAGTAATTATTACAATGGATAGAGTAATTGAAAAAAAGACCTGGACTACGAAGCGTTTATTAACCATCGGTGGTATAGTGGCATTGGTAGCATTAATTGGTGCTAGTTATTATTATACTTCTGGCAACACAAAATTAAACCAGGATACAGACCGCTTAACAATAAGCGAGATTAAAAAAGGGCCATACAAAGACAATATACCCGTAAATGGCGTAGTGCTTCCGCTTACATCTATTTACCTGGATGCAACTGAAGGTGGCCGCGTAGAAGAAAAATATGTGGAAGATGGTGCTGTAATGAAAAAAGGTGAACCTATCCTTCGCCTTTCCAATACAGACCTGATGATGACCATGATGAGCTCTCAGAACAATGTGTACAACACGCTTACCCAGATGCAGATTAATCAAACCAATGCATCGCAAAACACAGTAAACAAAAGAACTTCAATGGCAGATGTGCTCAGCCTTTTTAATGAAGCTGAACGTGTTTATGTGCTTGATAAAAAACTCTATACTGAAAAAGCAATCGGTTTGCAGGAGTACAAACAGGCTGAAAACAATTATAACTACTACCGCCAGAAAAAAGAATTGATGGAGCAGATCTTATCACAAGACTCTGCATCAAGGGCTCAGCAGGCATCGCAGGATAAAAGATCTTACCAGGGTTCTCAAAATGCGTTAAGCATTATGGAGAAAAAAGTAGGCGACCTGATTGTACGTGCACCTGTAGATGGCCAGCTTACTTCACTGGATGCAGAAATTGGTGAGAACAAAAACAAAGGCCAGCGCCT
Source organism: Chitinophagaceae bacterium (assembly GCA_047602295.1). Lineage (GTDB taxonomy): Bacteria > Bacteroidota > Bacteroidia > Chitinophagales > Chitinophagaceae > JACMLD01. The sequence continues at coordinate 3,801,837 of JASGHP010000001.1, forward strand.
GGGACAAATAGATGTTTTGAGCGGATTTAAAGTAAGGGTGAATGTAGACGAGCATTACCTCTCTCGCGTATTTGTTGGACAAACCGGCGAATTCACTTTTGCCAATAAAGCATTCAAACTTAAAATCAAAAAAGTGTTTACCCAGGTATTAAATAATACATTTCAGGTAGACATGGAATTTGTTGGTGAAGTGCCACAAGGCATCCGTCGCGGACAAACATTGCAAATTGTATTGGCACTAAGCGATGAAACAACAGCTATCTTATTACCAAAAGGTGGGTTTTATCAGCAGACAGGTGGCAACTGGATTTTCAAAGTAAGTGAAGACGGAAAAACAGCCACTCGTGTAGACATCCAACTGGGCCGTCAGAGCATAGATTATTATGAAGTGCTTGGAGGTTTAAACCCCGGCGATAAAGTAATTACTTCCAGCTATGAAAACTATGGCACCATCCAGGAACTGGTGCTCAAAAAATAATTTTATCAAATACCATTACCATTAAACTTTTTTTATGAAACAAAAATTGATTTACATCGTCCTTGTGTTGGCAAGCATGCACCTGCCATCATCATCTAAGGAATGTGGAAAGCTGTTGATGGTAAATGGCAACGCTGAAAAAGAAGCTGTACAAAAAGAAGAACCTGCTGCAGAAGCGGATGATCTAAGTGCATTGCCAGCATCGCCATTAACAAGGTCTTTTATAAACCTGTAACTAAAATATGGCGCTTGCGTCATACAGTTTAACCAAGGCATTTTAAATTAATCATACTAAATTTTCAATCTAAACTGTAATAAGATGATAAACATTACCGGTCTCGAGAAAATCTACCGCACGGAGGAAGTAGAAACCGTTGCGCTTAACAAACTTTCATTTGAGGTAAAGGATGGTGAGTTTGTAGCAGTAATGGGCCCCTCAGGTTGCGGCAAGTCCACATTGCTAAACATTCTTGGTTTGCTGGACGATCCCGATGATGGCAGCTTCTTATTCAATGGTATTGAAGTAGCTAAATTCAATGAACGCAAAAGAGCTGAATTGCGCAAACGCAATATCGGTTTTGTGTTCCAGAGTTTTAACCTGATTGATGAGCTGACAGTTTTTGAAAACGTAGAACTTCCTTTGATATACCTGGGTGTAAAAAGTGATGAAAGAAAAAAACGTGTAGAAGAAGTGTTAGACAAAGTACAGATTATGCACCGTCGCAATCACTACCCTCAACAATTGTCTGGCGGTCAGCAACAGCGTGTGGCCGTAGCCCGTGCAGTAGTAAACAAACCAAAACTGATTCTTGCGGATGAGCCCACTGGTAACCTGGATAGCAGCAACGGTAATGAAGTAATGGAAATGCTGACAGATTTGAACGAGCAGGGCACAACTATTATAATGGTAACGCACAGTGAACATGATGCACGTTATAGCCACCGCATTATTCGCATGCTGGATGGACAGACTGTGACCGAGAACATTTTAGTATAACACTAAGCCGTTAGCCTTTAGCTATTAGCTGTTGGAATTTGCGGCTATTGCTAATAGCTAGCAGCTTGCAGCTAATAGCTTTCTTCGCATGCTTAAGAACTACTTCAAAATAGCTTTCCGCAATTTGTGGAAAAGAAAGGGTTACTCCTTTATCAATATTCTTGGCTTAACAATAGGGATGGCAAGTGCTATCCTTATTTTGTTATGGATACAGAATGAGCTTAGTTACGACAGGTTTTATAAAAAGTCGGATCGCTTGTACTCTATGTACAACAGGGATAAGTTTAATGGTGAGATGTGGGCATGGAACAGCACGCCAAAAGTTATGGCGCCTACACTTAAACATGATTATCCTGAAGTAGAAGATGCAGTTCGATATAACAGCGTTACTTTTTTAACGACCGTAGGAGAAAAAAAATTCAATATACGCGGTGCATTTGCAGACAGTGGTTTTCTAAGCATGTTCGATTTTCCTTTGCTCTCCGGCAATGTTGCGCAATCTTTAGTTGGCAATTACAATATTGTATTAACACAAAAAACAGCAAAGAAACTATTTGGTAATGAAAACGCCATGGGCAAAACAGTGCTGATAGACAGCAACGCAAATTTTACCGTGAGTGCTGTTTTAAAAGATTTGCCTAACAATACCACATTTGATTTTGAATACCTGCTCCCATGGTCTTACATGAAAAAGATAGGATGGGATGATGATTACTGGGGCAATAATTCTGTAACTACCTATATCACACTTAAACCCGGCACATCTCACGAAGCGTTTGATAAGAAAGTAAAAGACATCACCACCAGCCATTCAAAAGAATCAGAAAAAGTATTTTCCTACCCCGTTAGCAGACAGCACCTGTATTCAAAAAATGAAAATGGCAATTTGGTGGATGGCCAGATTGAAACTGTCCGGTTGTTTGCCATCATTGCTGGTTTTATCCTTCTGATTGCCTGCATCAACTTTATGAACCTTTCTACCGCCAGAAGCGAGAAACGTGCTAAAGAAGTAGGTATCCGAAAAGTGGCTGGTGCATTAAAAGGTTCGCTGATTGCTCAATTTATTGGAGAAAGTGTTTTGATTTCAGCTATTGCTTTTGTACTTGCTATCATTGTGGTACAATGCAGTCTTGGTGGTTTTAATCAACTGGTAGGAAAAGAATTGTTTATTAATTACGGCAACCCGGTTTTCTGGTTATTTGCAATCGGGTTTATTTTGTTTACTGGTTTTATTGCGGGCAGCTACCCTGCTTTTTATCTCTCTTCTTTTACACCTGTAAAAGTTTTAAAAGGTACATTTAAAAAGATGAACGCACTTGTAACACCCCGCAAAGTGCTGGTAGTGCTTCAGTTTACATTTGCTATTATTCTTATTATTTCTACCATCATTGTACAGCACCAGATAAAATTTGCACAAAACCGCGATGCTGGTTATAATCGCAATAACCTTATTTATACTTTCATGCAAGGTGATGCAGACAAACATTACCTGGCTATAAAGAACGATGTTATTAAAAGCGGTGCAGTAGTTTCTGTAACAAGATCTGCCAACCCTATTACGCAACGCTGGAGCGATAGCTGGGGTTTTACCTGGGAAGGAAGTACAGAAACAGATAAAAAACTTGATTTTACACGCCTTGGTTCCGACGCCGATTTTATAAAAACAACAGGTGTTAAACTAATTGAAGGACGTGATATTGATGTATACAATTATCCAACAGACAGTACGGCCGTATTGCTCAATGAATCTGCTGTTGCTGCTATGCATTTAAAAAATCCGATTGGCCAGGAAATACGTGGCGGTGATTATAAAATGCATGTAATAGGCATCATTAAAGACTTTATACTTGAATCTCCTTTTGAAAAAAAGGTAAACCCCATGATGGTAAATGGGCCCAACGGCAATTATTTCCAGGTAATGCACATGAAATTGAATGCCGCCAACCCTACTGCAGACAACCTCGCCAAACTGGAAAAAATATTTAAGCAATACAATCCGCAATACCCGTTTGAAAGTGTTTTTGCGGATGAATCTTACGCCAGGAAATTTAAATCTCAACAACGTACAGGGATGCTGGCTACATTGTTTGCTGGACTTACTATTTTCATTTCCTGCCTTGGATTATTTGGTCTTGCAACTTATATGGCAGAAAACAGGTTTAAAGAAATTGGTGTGCGCAAAGTGCTTGGCGCATCTGTTTTCAGCATCACTTCTTTGTTATCAAGAGATTTCTTAGTACTGGTTTGCACTTCCCTGCTGATTGCTTCACCGGTAGCCTGGTGGGCAATGGACAAGTGGTTGCAGAACTACACTTATCATATCAGTATAGAATGGTGGGTATTTGCAATTGCTGGTGCATTATCTATTCTTATTGCATTGGCAACAGTTAGTTACCAGGCCATACGTGCTGCTATTGCCAACCCTGTAAAAAGTTTAAGAACCGAATAGTTGCAGGAATTGCTTTTGCTTACATGAAGCCTAAACATGTTACCCTATATACATAACATGAGAATGACCTATGAAAGCCTTCATCTATTGTAACAGACGGCAGCGATGATGCGTCTAACAATAGCGTATTGGATCATATTCTTTCATACAAACGAAATTCTCTGTCATGATTAGGAACTATTTAAAGCTGGCGTTTAGAAACCTGTTAAAATACAGGTTCATTTCATTTATCAATCTGTTTGGCTTAACGGTAGGACTTACCTGCTGCCTCTTAATCACCACCTATATTTTAAATGAACTTAGCTACGACCGTCACAATAAAAATGCTGACAATGTTTACCGCGTTACAAGAAATTTTTACAATGGCGATGGTGTACTTTCATTAAGGCTTAGCAGCATTGCGCCTGCTTTTGGCTACTACCTGCCAGGCGATTTTCCAGAGATAAAAAAAATGACACGGTTAATTGATTTTGGCTCTGTGCCTTTCAGGTACAAAGAGAAAGTCATTAGCGAACCTCATATGTATTTTGCAGATGAAAACCTCTTTGATGTTTTTTCTGTAAACCTGGTAAAAGGAAATCCCAAAACCGCACTTTCAGATCCGTATACAGTTATCCTAACAGATGAAGCTGCTAAAAAATATTTTGGTGATGAAGACCCGATTAATAAAGTGATACGGGCCAATAACCAGTACGACATGAAAGTTACTGGCATCTACAAACCGTTTCCTTCCAATTCGCATATGCACCCGGCAATGATGGTTTCTTTTAACACCCTGAAAGATACCGCTGTTTACGGGGAAGAGAATATGCGCAAAGACTACGGCGGCAACAACTTTTTCACTTACATCGTGCTTCCCGATCATTATGATCCTAAAAAAATGGAAGCCCGTTTTCCTGCTTTCTTAGACAATCACATGCCTTCCAAATCTGGCAAGAAACATACTTTTAAAGAGCTGGAATTACAGAAACTAACAGACATCCATTTATATTCTCATACAGATTATGAAGCGGAGCCCAACAGCGATATAAAACGTGTATATATTTTTGCAGCCGTTGCATTTTTTATTTTGTTGATTGCCTGCATCAATTATATGAATCTTTCTACGGCACGTTCTGCATTGCGTGCAAGGGAAATTGGCATCCGGAAAGTTATTGGTGCAAGAAAAAAAGAACTGATATTTCAATTCCTGAGTGAATCTGTTTTACTTACCTGGGTGGCTATTATACTTGCTCTGGTACTGCTTTATTTTACATTGCCTTGGTTAAATAAGATGACAGATCAACAATTGACTGTATCCATTCTTTTAAAATGGCAGGTGATGATTCCCGTTATACTGGCGCCATTCATCATCGGAATAATTTCTGGTATTTACCCTGCTCTATTTCTTTCAGGTTTTCAACCTATAAAAACATTAAAAGGAATACTGAATACAGGAAAGGATGGGCTTTCTTTCAGAAAAGTGTTAGTGGTTACACAATTTGCCATTTCAATTATACTGATCATAACGACTGCAGTTGTTTTTGAACAGTTACACTACATGCAGCAAAAATCACTGGGGCTGAACCATGAGCAAATGGTTGTAACAAATAATGGCCGGGCAATCGGCAACAAATACACCTCATTCCGGAACGAGTTATTGTCTGATGCAAATATCAAAAACCTTACAGGTAGTTCCCGTATACCGGGCGGCATGTTGCTGGATTATGATTACGCTGCTACCCTCTCAGGCGATTCACTTAAACCTACTACCATCAATATAAAAGTGGTGAACGTTGATTACGATTTCATTCCTGCATACAGTATCCAAATGGCTGCGGGAAGAAATTTCTCAAGAGATTTTGGAACAGACTCTGCCAATTTTATTTTGAATGAAACATCGGTGCAGGCGCTGGGCTGGAGCCTGCCACAGGCTATTGGTAAAGACTTTAAATACGGCGATACGAGGGGACATATCATTGGCGTGGTAAAGGATTTCAATTTTGAAAACCTTCACCAGCAGATTGCCCCAATGATTTTTACCATGAGGCCTCCATCGCGGGAACAGTTTAATTGTCTTTCAATAAAAATTACCGGGAATAACATTCCTGCAACCATGGCCCATATAGAAAATACCTGGAAAAAGTATTTTCCCGAAACACCCTATGAATCTAATTTTCTTGATGAAAACTTTGATGCATTATACAAATCAGAACAAAAACAGGGAAGCATTTTTACAGTCTTTTCCTGCATCGCTATATTAATTGCATGCCTTGGCCTTTTCGGTCTTTCTGCATTTTCTATTACGCAGCGTGTAAAGGAAATTGGTGTACGCAAAGTGCTGGGCGCAAGCACGGGCAATATTGTAAGTCTATTATCAAAAGATTTCTTGAAACTGGTAGCTGTTGCGGCCATTATTGCATTCCCGGTTGCATGGTATGCGATGCATAACTGGCTGCAGGATTTTGCTTACCGCATCAATATGCCGTGGTGGATATTTATTGTTGCTGGTATTGCTGCTGCGGTTGTGGCATTGGTAACAATTAGTTTCCAGGCAATAAAAGCAGCGTTGGCAAACCCGGTGAAGAGTTTGAGGAGTGAGTGAGTATTAGAATTAGTAATTAATAATTAGCAATTAGTAATTGGGTTGCTTGAAGTGAAACACTTTGTCTATAGTTCCGGTTAGCCCGAAGGGCCAAATATGAGTAACCCTGGGTGCACCCCAGGTAAAGATCGCAGAAGATACGCAACCCGGCAGGCTTTGAATCTTGATTGAGGTACCTGATGTGAAGGAAGCTTAAACAAACAATAGTGAGATTGATCATATGCCTGAAGCAGAAAAAGGTTTACCGTACAAGTGAGTGACACAACGATGAAGACAAGAGAACAAATGTTGGTTAAAAAAAGAATAAACGCTATTAAATCATACATCAGAAATCGAAGTCATGCTTAAGAACTATTTTAAAATTGCTTTTCGCAATCTATGGCGGCACAGGGCATTTTCATTCATCAATATTATGGGCTTGACTGTTGGTTTAACAGCTTTCTTTTTAATATTCATGTATGTGCGTTTTGAACTGAGTTATGATGCTTTCAATACGAAGGCAGATCGCATCTACAGAGTGGTTGCTGATTTAAAAACACCATCAGAAACCCTTCACACAGGTGGTCCGGCCTGGGCAGTTGGCCCCAATGTAAAAGATGAGTTTCCGGAAGTGGAATCTTTTGTACGTGTTAGTGGCGGCAGCCTGCTGGTGCGAAAGGGAGATATAAAATTCCAGGAGGAAAACATGCAGTTTGCAGATTCTGCATTGTTTCATGTGTTTGATTTTAAAATGCTGAAAGGCAATCCTGATAAAGCACTGACAGAACCCAATAGCATCGTATTTACGGAAACAGCAGCAAAAAAATATTTTGGCAAAACAGATCCTGTTGGCCAAACGCTTTTACTAACCGGCGATGCAACACCTTCTAAAGTAACCGGCATTATAGAAGACATGCCAGAGAACTCGCAGATAAAAGCAGATATGCTGGTGTCTATGAGCACACGCACATTAAAAAGAAGTTTGGATAGCCAATGGGGCAACTATGGCAATAGAACGTATATTCTTTTAAAACCACAAACAAGCGCTAAAGCATTGCAAGCTAAACTGCCTGCGTTTCTTGAAAAACGCAATGGTGATGAAATGAAAAAGCTGCAGATGTTTCCTACTTTGTTATTTGAACCATTGCGGGATGTATACCTCTACTCTACCCGCGATGGCAGCAAAACCGGCAATAGTAACAATGTGTATATATTTTCCATCATTGCTGTTTTCATATTGGTAATTGCCTGTATTAATTTTGTGAACCTTACAACGGCAAGATCTGCGGAGAGAGCAAAAGAAGTAGGTATTCGCAAAGTGGTAGGCGCTGCACGTTCTCAACTGGCAAGACAATTTGTAGGCGAAAGCATATTGATTTGCATGATTGCCTTTATCCTTTCTGTAATAGCAGCAGGCTTATTAATTCACCCCTTTAACCAACTATCCGGCAAAGTAATCAGTACAGGACTTTTGCAGCATCCTTTATACTTGCTAATCCTTTTATTGATTGCCATTGGCATTGGCGTACTTGCAGGTATTTATCCTGCATTGGTTTTATCATCTTTTCAACCGGTAAAAGTGTTGAAAGGAAGATTTGCTACCGGCACAAAAGGAACTTTCCTGCGCAAGGGCCTTGTAGTGGCACAGTTTACTATTTCTATTGCGCTTATTATTGGAACCATCGTAGTGTATTCTCAAATGAAATACATGCGCACGCAGGATCTTGGTTTTAACAAAGACCAGAAACTGATTATTGATACGCATGGCGATCCTTCAAAAAATACTTTACGCCAAACCATTGCTTCATTACCAAATGTTATTTCTACTTCGCTTACCGGCAGTGTACCAGGTGGTGGCAACCCCGGCGCTTACTCGCAGGTGGAGAACAAAAAGGGCGACATGCAAATTGCCAATCTTGATTTGTATTTTATGGACTTTGATTACATCCCGCAATATAAAATCAAGATGGTGGCAGGTCGTGCGTTCTCTAAAGAAATGTTGACAGACACTACACAGGCCATGATACTAAATGAAACTGCCGTTAAGCTTTTCGGCTATAGCTCTCCGAAAGATATTATTGGAAGGAAGTTTGATCAATGGGGTCGTACCGGCACTATCATTGGCGTGACAGAGGATTTTCATTTCCGCTCTTTGCAGGAAGTTATTAAACCACTAAGCATGCGCATTGAACCGGATGGATGTGATTTGGTTTCCGTGAACATCAGCGGCACAAACATTCCGCAAACAATCGCTTCTATTGAACGCACCTGGAAAACGATGATACCAAACAGACCATTCAATTATTTTTTCCTTGATGAATTTTTCGACAAACAATACCGCAGTGAAATACGCTTTGGCAAGCTGTTCCTGAATTTTGCATTGCTGGCCATTTTTATCTCCTGCCTTGGTTTATTAGGCCTTGCATCTTACAGCACTATGCAACGCACCAAAGAAATAGGCATACGCAAAGTAATGGGTGCATCAGTTGGAGGCATTGTAAATCTTTTATCGAAAGACTTTTTGATACTGGTTCTAATATCATTTTTAATTGCTGCGCCCATTGCATGGATTAGTATGCACAACTGGCTAAAAGATTTTGCTTACCGAATTGATCTCAGCTGGTGGGTATTTATATTGGCTGGCGTACTAGCAGTAGTAATTGCATTGGCTACCATTAGCGTGCAGGCTATTAAAGCGGCATTAGCAAACCCGGTAAAGAGTTTGAGAACGGAGTGATTGGGGTGAGTGGTGAGTAGCTAGTGGTGAGTGGGTTGTTTGATTAGTTCATTAATCCTCTATTGAATAGAATTAGGAAATTGGGAGGATAGCACCAAAGGAAATCGTCTATTACTAATAACTTATAGTAAACCTTGTATCATGCTTAAAAACTTTTTCAAAATTGCCTGGAGAAACCTGCGTACCAACAAAGCTTCTTCCTTTATAAATATAAGTGGGCTTGCTGTAGGCATGGCGGTAGCTATGTTGATCGGCTTATGGATTTATGATGAATTGTCTTTTGATAAATACCATAAGAACTATGATCGCATTGCGCAGGTAATGCAGTTCCAGACATTTAATGGAAAAACTTATGCAGGGCAAGCTATCCCCCATCCTTTAGGCCAGGAATTAAGAACCAAATACGGCGACAACTTCAAGTATTTAGCAATGGCATCCTGGGAAGGAGATCATATTTTAAGTTTTGGTGAAAAGAAGATTTCTGAAAACGGTTTTTTTATGGAGCCGCAAGGGCCCAGAATGCTAACGCTTGAAATGGAGAAAGGAAATATTGATGGATTAAAAGAAATGAATTCAGTGCTTATTGCAGCCTCTACAGCTAAAGCATTTTTTGGATCCGACGATCCCATCAATAAAGTATTCAGGTTCGATAATAAAATGGATGTAAAAGTTGCCGGTGTTTATAAAGATTTACCGCATAATACAAAATTCTCCGAATTACATTTTATTGCTCCCTGGGATTTATACGTATCTTCTGAGAAATGGGTAGAAAGAGCTAAAACACAATGGGGCAATAACTCATTCCAGTTGTTTGCGCAGATTGCAGACAATGCAAACTTTACTGCTGTCAATAAAAACATCATCAACGCAAAGTTCAATCATGTAGACCCGGAAGATAAAAAATATAAAGCCAGGATATTTTTACATCCAATGAGCAACTGGCATTTGCGCTCTGCATGGGAAGAAGACAAAAATATAGGTGGTTTGATTGAGTATGTTTGGCTTTTCGCCATCATTGGCAGTTTTGTATTGCTGCTTGCGTGCATCAATTTTATGAACCTGAGTACTGCTCGTTCAGAAAAAAGAGCCAAAGAAGTGGGTATCCGGAAAGCTATTGGTTCACTGCGCAGCCAGTTAATTAAACAGTTTTACAGTGAATCATTGCTTGTCGTTTTATTGGCTTTTGTATTATCCATATTGATTGTGATAGTTATTTTGCCATGGTTCAATGAGGTAGCTAGTAAAAAAATGAGCATCCCGTGGGCCAATCCTTTGTTTTGGATTATTGGCCTTGCATTTACAATATTAACAGGCATTATTGCGGGAAGTTACCCTGCTTTGTATTTGTCTTCTTTCAACCCTGTAAAAGTATTGAAGGGAACTTTCCGCGTAGGCAGATTTGCCTCTATACCTCGCAAAGTGCTGGTAGTTTTACAGTTTACAATTTCGCTTGCGCTTATTATAGGTACCGTTGTTGTTTACAGCCAGGTGCAGTATTCAAAAAACAGGCCTATTGGCTATAACAGGGATGGATTGATGATGATAATGATGAAGTCGCCAGACTTTTATGGCAAGCTTGATGTTTTAAGGACTGAATTAAAAAACGAAGACGTGATACAGGAAATGGCTGTTGTATCAAGTCCATTAACAGCAATATGGTCTAACAATGGCGGGTTCGACTGGGAAGGAAAAGACCCAAACCTTGATGCAGAATTTGGTACCATTTGGGTTTCTCATGATTATGGAAAAACAGTTGGCTGGCAATTCAAAGAAGGGCGTGATTTCTCAAAAGAGTTTGGAACTGATTCCGCAGGCATTGTAATAAATGAAGCGGCTGTTGGTTTCATGAATGTAAAAGATCCATTGGGCAAAATGATAAAATGGGGCGATGGGCCGGATTCCAGGACATACAAAGTGATTGGCATTATTAAAGACATGGTAATGCAGTCGCCCTATGAACCTGTAAAACAAACCATGTACTTTTTAAATAAAGACAATGAGAACTGGTTTGTGGTTAAACTAAATCCAAACAAAAGCGCATCAGAATCGGTTGCAAAAATTTCAAGCGCATTTAAGCATTATATACCTTCTGCTCCTTTTGATTACAAATTTGCTGATGATGCTTTTGCTGCAAAATTTGCTGCAGAAGAACGAATAGGCAAGCTTGCCACCTTCTTCTCATCGCTGGCAATATTTATTAGCTGCTTAGGCCTATTTGGATTGGCCTCGTTTGTTGCAGAGCAACGCACCAAAGAAATTGGCGTACGCAAAGTGCTGGGTGCAACAGTTACCAATTTATGGGCATTACTTTCCAAAGACTTTGTATTGCTTGTTGTGATTGCATTTCTTATTGCCACGCCATTGTCATGGTGGTTTATGCAGAAGTGGTTGCAGAAATACACCTATCATACAAACATATCCTGGCTGGTTTTTGCTGCTTCCGGTTTTGGAATATTGCTTATAACCATTATGACCGTGAGTTATCAATCTATAAAAGCAGCGTTGAGCAATCCGGTGAAGAGCTTGAGAACGGAATGACGTTGGTGAGTGGTGAGTAGCTAGTGGTGAATGGGATTGGAATATTGGTTGCTCAGTTGATTGGTTGGCAAAAATTGTGGGCTAATAACAAGCCTGTTAAATCATAAGGAAATATGTGAAATGTGATGAATGTTGAAATAAAAGAAATCAGACATCAATAAATCAGAAATCAGAAATTGATATTATGCTAAAAAATCTGCTGCTTGTTGCACTACGCAATTTTAAAAGAGACAAAGGCTACAGTTTGCTGAATATTCTTGGCCTTACGATTGGCATCAGCTTTAGTCTGCTCCTTATTTTTTATATTAAGGACGAACTGAGTTATGATAAATACAATAAAAAGTCAGACCGCATTTATCGTATCAATGCCTATATAAAAGAGAAAGACAAAGATGTAATGAAATGGGTAAGCACACCCGTTCCGCTGGGCCCGGCGTTAAAAAAGGATTACCCCGAGGTGGAAGAAGCAGTACGCCTTATCGGTAATGGAAAATTTATGTTTAAAAGCGGGGAATTGAAATTCTATGAAGAAAAAGTTTTTTATGCAGACAGTAATGTATTCAATGTTTTTACACACCAGTTTATAGAAGGCAATCCGCAAACAGCATTAAACCTTCCCAATTCTTTAGTGCTTACGCAAACACTTGCTGAAAAATATTTTGGAAAGAATAAAACATATTATGGTCGCGTTTTGCAGGGCTCAAAAAATGAAAATTATACCGTAACTGCAGTAGTAAAAGATGTTCCTAAAAATTCGCACCTGATTTTTACAACGCTTATTTCAAGAAACACACTTCCTCCCAACTATGGCGATAGCTGGGGCAGTTTTGGAATCAATACCTATGTATTATTGAAGCCCAATACCAGTGCTGTGGTTTTTGAAAACAAATTAAAAGCTCTTTACGACAAATACCTGGCCTCTATCTTTACCCAGTTTAATGTTAAGATAGATTTTGTTGTTCAAAACATCACTGCTATTCACCTGCATTCTGAAACAGCGGGTGAACCCGAGGAAACCGGCAGCATGTCTTACATCTATATTTTTTCGGCTGTTGCATTTTTTATGTTGTTGATCGCCTGCATCAATTACATGAACCTGACAACAGCACGTTCTGCAAGAAGAGCCAAAGAGATTGGCATACGCAAAGTAAGCGGTTCAACCAAACCTCAACTAATTACACAATTCCTGGTTGAATCTACACTTACCGCATTCTTTGCATTGTTGTTAAGCATAGGAGTGATTGCATTGTTCTTACCATCATTTAACCAGCTTGCAGGCAAGTCTATCACTTTCAAGACGCTTATTGAACCAGCTACTTTCTTAATCCTGCTGGCAATTGTTTTATTTGTTGGATTATTGGGTGGAAGTTACCCGGCGTTTTATCTCTCAAAATTTAATCCTGTAAACATTCTTAAAGGCAGTTTGTCCAAGGGCTCCAGCAATGCTACACTGCGCCGCGTATTGGTGGTAGTGCAATTCAGCATTTCAATGATTATGCTTATTTGCACATGGGTAGTATATGGACAATTAAAATACCTGCGCAGCGTAGACCTTGGTTTTAATAAAGAGCAAGTGCTTTCTGTGGCTGCAAATGCAGATGGTGATCTTCGATTAAAAATTATTTCTTTTAAAGATGCCATGCGCAAAAATCCGCAGGTGCTTTCTATCAGCACTTCACAAAACTACCCGGGCAGCAATGGCATCAATTTCAATCTTTTTTCTGTTGAAACAAAAAAAGGCTTTGTAGACCAGGGGTTGGATAACTATGGTATTGATGAGGACTTTGTAAAAACATTGGGTATGAAGATTACCCAGGGAAGAAATTTTACCGGCCTTACTGATACCCTGCGAAGCATTATAGTAAATGAAAACCTGGTTAAGTATTTTGGGTGGGACAATCCACTGGGTAAACGGATCAAATTTCCGGGAGACACTTCTAAATTCTATCTTGAAGTAGTGGGTGTTGTAAAAGACTTCAACCAGAAATCTTTGTACAACCCAATAGCGCCACTGATGTTAAGGTATAATCCTAATAACAATGGTATGCAGCTAAAACTTAACCCCGCAACAATGAATACAGCCATTGCGGGCATAGAAAAATCATGGAAAGAATCTTTCCCTGATCTTCCCTTTCAATACACATTCCTCGACCAGGATTATTTTTCTCAATATGCGGCTGACCAAAAGAGAGGAAAAATATTTACCAGCTTCTCTATTCTTACCATTATAATTACCTGTCTTGGATTACTAGGCCTGGTAGCATTTACAACACAACAAAGACAAAAAGAAATAAGTATTCGCAAAGTGATGGGTGCCGGTGTAGGGGAAATTATTCCGCTTATAACAAACAATTTCATATTGCTGGTAGGCATATCCTGCCTGATTGCTTTCCCTGTTGCATGGCTGTTTATGAGTAAATGGTTAAAAGCATTTCCATACAATGCAGGGTTAAGCATTATGCCTTTCGTACTATCAGCAATAGTAGTATTAGTAATTACACTGCTAACCGTGATATACCACACCATGCGTGCAGCCCTTTCCAACCCGGTAAACAGTTTGAGATCGGAATAAAACAGCTATTAGCTACTAGCCGAAAGCTATTAGCCAAAGCGAACATTTATAAATATTTTTTTACTGCTAAAGGTTAAAAGCTTTCTTATGTTTAAGAACTATTTCAAAATTGCTCTCCGGAATTTGTGGAAGAACAAAATATATTCTGCTATCAATATTGCAGGATTGGCCATTGGTATTGCGGCCTGCATTATGATCATGTTATTTGTTTTGTATGAAAGGAGTTTTGACAACATGCACAAGAAGAATCTTTACCGGCTTAATGAAGTGCAAAAATTTCCGGGCATGGTTTCTTCTCAAAAAGTTGGGTTGTCAATGTTTCCAATGGGTCCTACTATGAAAAATGAGTTCCCTGAAATAAAAAACTTTACCAGGGTGCGTTGGCAGGAAAAATATCAAATGACATTTGGTGAGAAGCGTGTGTACCTGCCATTCACTTATTTTGTTGACTCCGTTTTTTTAAACATGTTTGATTATCCTTTGCTGAAGGGAAACCGGGCCACTGCATTGGAAAAGCCAAACAGCGCCATTATTACGGAAACAACAGCAAAGAAATTGTTTGGCAATGATGACCCTATAGGAAAAACCATTTCACACTTTGCTACCGACACTGTTTCCTTTACGGTGACAGGTGTAATGAAAGATGTGCCACAAAACTCACAACAACAATTTGATGCGTTGTTTTCATTTAGTTCTGTGTATAAGCCCTGGATGTTTACCAATTGGGGAGGCAACTGGCTGGATACTTATTTTGAACTGGCACCGGGCACCAATGCCGCTGCTTTGGAAAAGAAATTTCCTGCATACCTCACAAAATACATGACGGCCAATAAAAACCCTGATGGCGCCAAATTCTATGAATTATTTTTATTGCCGTTAAAAGAAGTACATGCTGGCGCCTCAGATATCGGTCTTGATTATCTCAATTACCAGAAGTTTGATAAAAAATACACCAATATATTTTTTGCAATTGGCATTATAATTCTGTTGATAGCTTGTATCAATTTCATGAACCTTTCTACTGCAAGATCTGCAGAGAGAGCAAAAGAAGTTGGCATCAGGAAAACCATTGGTGCCAGCCGCTGGCAATTGTCAATACAGTTTATCAGTGAGTCTGTCATTCTTTCTCTTGTTGCATTGCTGCTTGCTGTAGGCATGGTGAAATTGTTCCTGCCTTATGTAAATAGCCTGAGCCAGCGTCATCTTGATTTACCGTTTTTTACCAACGGCATTGTATTCATCACAATAGTTGCAGGAACTGTGTTAGTAGGAATATTAGCAGGCCTCTACCCTGCTGCATATCTTTCTTCTTTCATACCAGTAAAAGTATTAAAAGGATCTTCCAGCAGCGGTCATAATAAATCGCTACTGCGAAACGTACTCGTGGTTGGTCAATTCGCCAGCGCCATCTTTTTAATGATAGCTACCATTTTTGCAGTAAGGCAATTAAATTTTATGCAATCGCATGATGCGGGTTTCAATCGCGAACAGGTAGTAACCGTTCCGTTAGATGGCATGACCAATAAAAAGTATGACCTATTAAAACAGCAATTGCTCACCAACTCATTGGTGCAAGGTGTTACTGGCGCACAGGATGTGCTAGGCAGTCATCTCGATCAGTCGGGTGTAAGCTTTATTGGCGACGGCCCAAAAAGGGATCTAGCCTCAACACAGTTAATTGTAGATCACGACTACCTCACTTTGTTTAAGCTGCAAATGCTGATGGGAAAAAATTTCTCAACCGATCCAACATTAAACGGAAAAGAATACATCATTAATGAAGCACTGGCTAAAGAACTGCTGAAGGATTATCCAAAAGCACAAACTTCTTCTTTACTGGGAAAACATTTTGGTTATGACTCTGCGGGTGTACTAACCGGCACTATCGTCGGCATTGCAAAAGATTTCAATTTTAATTCACTGCATTATAAGATTGAAACCATGTTTATGTACAGCCAGAAAGATTGGGGATTTAGCAATCTGTCTGTAAAAATTAACGGTGCAAAAGCAGCCAATGCCATTTCATTTATAGAATCTGTCTGGAAACAAAACTTCCCCGAAAGACCTTTTGAATACCAGTTCCTGGATGATCATTTTGCAGAAGTATACCGTGCAGATAAACAGGTAAGCAGTGTTGTAGCGGTACTTGCGACTCTTGCTATTATTATTTCCTGTCTTGGTTTGTTTGGCCTTGCCTCTTATTCCGCAGAGAGAAGAACAAAAGAAGTAGGCATCAGGAAAGTATTAGGCGCATCGGTGCAAAATATCACAACCATGTTGTCGAAAGATTTTCTCAAGTACGTGTTAGTTGCCACATTAATTGCATGGCCACTCGCTTGGTTTGCTATTTACAAATGGTTGCAGGATTATGCATATCGCATCCCCATCAGTTGGTGGGTGTTTATTTTGGCTGGCGCAGTAGCATGCCTTATTGCAATTGCTACTATCAGCTTCCAGGCAATAAAAGCGGCATTGGCAAACCCGGTGAAGAGTTTACGATCGGAATGATCAAGGTGAGTGGTGAGTGGGTGGTTGATAGAATTAGTGACTAATTAAATAAGAGCGGCCATATGAGGAGTATAATAAAAAGTAAATTAAAAGCCAACAACAAAAATTGTCATCATGCTAAAGAACTATTTAAAAACAGCCTGGCGCAATCTGTGGAAGAATAAATTTTACAGTGTCATTAATATAAGCGGTCTTGCTATTGGACTTGCAGTGGGTATTATGATATTGATGTGGGTGCAGCATGAATCTGGTTATGATGGATTTTACAAAAACACTTCCAGCCTTTATAAAATAAACTCGCATATTGGCAGCGGCACCAATGCGCAAGTGTGGGAAGGCTCCCCTGCCCCATTGGCAGTGTTTTGCAAGCAGTCTATACCAGAAGTTGAAAACGCTGTAAGAGTAAAAGACCGCTACGAACAAATCAGTTTTAAAGAAGGAGAACAGGAATTTATTGAAGAGCATTCAGCTTTTGTTGATCCGGCCTTCTTCAATGTGTTTGAGCGAGAATTCGTGGAAGGCAATTCCAACATTCCTTTTAAAGACGATCATTCTATTGTAATAACTGCTTCTACTGCCAAAAAATACTTCGGCACAGAAAAAGCTTTGGGCAAAATACTGGTTGCCGACAAAGAAAACTTTTCTGTATCAGGTGTTATACAAGATTTCCAGGAGAATTCAAAGTTCCATTACAATGTTTTATTCCCTTTAAGCCTGTTTGCAAAAAACTTTGGTGGCAATGGAGCATGGAAAACAGTAGATGAAGATTTGGGTAATTACCAGTTTGAGATCTATTTACAATTACAAAAGACAGCATCGCCGGAAACCGTCGCAAAGAAAATCTCAAAAATATTTGCTGAAAAAAAACAGGTAGACACAAAAGATAATTTTTTTACACTTCAGTCTTTAAAGACGCTTCACCTTGTTACAGCAGATGGCAATACCAGTGCATTGCGCATGGTGCAGGTATTTCTTGCAGTGGCGATTTTGATTTTACTAATAGCTTGCATCAATTATGTAAACCTTTCCACGGCCCGTTCTATGCTGCGTGCAAAAGAAGTGAGCATGCGCAAAATTACCGGTGCTTCCAAATTGCAATTGTTTGTACAGTTTATAGTTGAATCTGCAGTATTGTTTTTATTATCTGCAATATTAGCGTTGGGTGTTATCTACCTGCTATTGCCATTGTACAATAGCATTTCCGGTAAATCGTTGGTACTTGATCTTAAAAACAGTGGTGTATGGATGGTAATTGGTTGCTCAATCCTTGGCACTTTATTATTGTCTGGTATTTATCCCGCACTACTACTGTCTTCTTTTAAACCATTACTGGCACTAAAAGGAAAACTTTCATTTGGCATTGGCGCTTCCGGTTTTAGAAAAGTATTAGTGGTTACACAATTTATTTTTTCTATTGTACTTATCATTGGCACTATTGCCATCAATAAGCAATTGCAGTATATCAAAGAGAAAGATCTTGGCTATAATAAAGAACATGTATTCTCATTCAATTTAACCAAAGACTTGCATGACCACTACGATGCAGTTAGAAATGAGCTGATGAAAGATCCATCCATAACCGGCATTGCTTCTTCCGACGGAAGTGTGATTGGCATTAATGGCACCACGGGAGACACGTATTGGGATGGCAAACCTGCAGATGCATCACTCTTTATAAACGTAAACGGTATTGATCAGAATTTTATACCGCTGTTAAAAATGAAAATGGCGGCAGGTGCTAATTTTAGTGGAGTACCTGCAGACTCTGCTCATTTTATTTTAAATGAAGCCGCCATCAAACAGGCAGGCATTAAAGATCCTATTGGAAAAATGTTTACGCTTTGGCAGACCAAGGGTACCATCATAGGCGTAGTGAAGGATTTTAATTATACATCTGTTAAACAAACAATCGCTCCTTCTATTTTTATGTATGATCCACCAAACTGGAGAATGTATGTAAAAACTACCGGCGCACAAGCGTCAAAAGCCATTGCAGCAGTGGAAAATATCTGGAGCAAGTACCCTGCAAAAACACCATTGGCATATACTTTCCTGGAAGAAGATTACAATAAGCTTTACCAGTCTGAAGAAAAAACGGCCACTTTGTTTAATGTATTTGCGGTTGTGGCCATCGTAATCTCTTGTCTTGGTTTGTTAGGACTGATCACGTTTGTAGCATACTTAAGAACAAAAGAAATCGGCATCCGGAAAGTATTGGGTGCGAGCACAGCCAATATCACTGCTTTAATGACAAAGGATTTTATACTGCTGGTATTAATAGCCTTTATTATTGCAGCTCCCATATCGTGGTTTGCTATCAACAAATGGTTGCAGGATTACAGCTATCGCATTCATCCCGATTGGAAAATGTTTGCTGCAGCTGGTTTCATGGCAATTGCCATTGCTATTATAACTGTCAGTTTTCAGGCGATTAAAGCAGCATTAGCAAACCCGGTGAAGAGTTTGAGGACGGAATGATGTTGGTGAGTAGTGAATGGCTAGTGGTGAGTGGGTGGTTGATTGGTTGGAATTAGCAATTAACAATTAATAATTAGTAATTAATAATTAATAACTGTGCGTTGATTATATGCTGGCTACCCGTAGGGCTAAATGTCAGTAACCACGGGTGCAACCCGTGGAGTAAAAGTGAAGCGTACGCCAACCCTGAAGGGGTTGAATCTGCGTTGTCACGACTTGTACTCTTACAGAAAAGTGCAAGAATTTAAAATTGCAGCCTGAAGCCGATTAAAGGTTTGGTGAAGAACGTAATGCGACGCAACGATGCTGCCTAAAGTACAAATGCTCGTACCAAACTACGAATCGCAAAGATTACTATAGAAACAAAACATCAAACATCTGCCATGTTTAAAAATTATTTCAAAACAGCGTTAAGAAATCTTTTTCGCAACAAAATTTATTCTTTTACCAATATTATTGGATTGAGTCTTGGTCTTGCCGCTGCAATGCTTATCATTTTATATGTAAAGGATGAAGTAAGTTATGATCGGTTTCATAAGAACGTAGATCAAACTTACCGTGTTGTAATGGATATAAAGAAACCAGATGGCAGCCCTGCCTACAAACAACCTTTTACAGGATTTTTCCAGGGGCCAAGGTTTACAGCAGCTATTCCGGAGATAAAAGCATTTGTACGCTACCAGGAGTATAACAAAGATTTAAAAACAGGCAACGATGTAAAGATCCAGGAATTGTTTATTGTTGATTCCAATTTCTTTTCTTTTTTCGATTTTCCATTGCTCAGCGGCAATCCAAAAACCGCTTTGCTGGATGTAAATGCAGTTGTTATTTCTGAAGACATGGCCCGCAAACAATTTGGAACAGTAGATGCAGTTGGCAAAACAATGATGTTTAAAGACGGTGATAAGTTTGTTCCTTACATTGTGTCTGCCGTAGCAAAAAGATGTCCGCAAAATTCTTCCATCAAATTTGATGTGTTAACGCCTATTCATCTTACTAAAAAGGATGAAGCAACCAATGAAAACTGGATGAATATTTTTTTGAACACTTTTATAGTGTTGCAGCCAGGTGCCGATATGAAATCTGTTGCGGCCAAAATGACCAATGTGTACAATACAGAAGCTGCCGAAGCAATAAAAATAGCAGCAGAAAAATATGGTGATAATTCAAAAATCACTTATCACCTGCAACATTTTGCTGACATGCATCTTAGCACAGACTACTATGCAGGCAACGGGCTTACGGGCAACAGCAATCCTGTCTTCTCCTATATTCTTTCAGGCATTGCATTGTTTGTGTTATTGATTGCCTGCATCAATTTTGTAAACCTCACCGTTGCAAGATCCGTTAAACGGGCAAAAGAAATTGGCATTCGAAAAGTAATTGGTGGAGACAGAAGTCAGCTTATTGCACAATTCCTGGGCGAATCATTTATTCTTTGCTTTATCGCTTTTATATTCGCCATTGCCATAGTGCAATTGGTGTTGCCATTGTTTAATAATCTTTCCAATAAAGCACTTGCCATTGCTTATTTGTTTGATGCAAAACTAATAGTTGGATATATCTTCCTTTTTATAGCAACCAGCCTTTTGGCAGGCTTTTATCCAGCATTGGTTTTATCTAAATACAACCCGGTTCAAACATTATACAGCCGTTTCACATTAGCGGGTAAAAACTATTTGCAAAAAAGCCTTGTTGTTTTGCAGTTCACACTTTCTTCCTTCCTGATTATTGCTACGATTATCATCTACTCACAATTTAATTACCTGACCAATGAAAAACTGGGTTATGATGATAGCAACCTGGTAACTGTAAACAACTGGAACATGAAACATTCAGATGTTCCTGTTATCAGGCACGGGTTGCTGGCCGATCCTTCCATTGCAGGTGTTGCATTTAAGAACGGCGGTTATTGGGGTACCGGCGCCAAAGTAAACGGTGAAACGCAAATGAATTTTGCATATGAAACAATTGATGAAAACTACCTGCCGCTTTTGAAAATACCAATAATAAAAGGCAGAAACTTCTCAAAAGATTTTCCTGCAGACTCTACCCAATCGGTATTAGTAAACGAAGCTTTTGCAACAAAAGCTGGCTGGAAGGATCCAATTGGACAGGAAGTAAATTTCTTTTACAACAACAATGAAAAATACACCGTGATTGGCGTAGTAAAAGATTATCATTATGAATCACTGACAATAGACATCCGCCCGCAATTGTTTACTATGAAACCCGGCAATGAATATGGAACCGTATTTATAAAAATAAGGCCTAATGCAACGTCAGCAAGTCTTGCTACTATAGCAAAAGTAATTAAGACTCAATTTCCAATGAGTCCGTATGTATATTCATTCAAGAATGAAGATAACCGAAAAAACTACGAAAGCGAAGCAAAGTGGAAGCAGATCATGTTCTTTAGTGCTATACTTACCATCTTCATTTCATGCATTGGCTTGTTTGGCTTATCTGTTTTATCTGCCGAGAAAAGAACAAAAGAAATTGGCATCCGCAAAGTGTTGGGCGCAAGTGTTTCTGGTATTGCTACCAGTCTGAGCAAAGACTTTCTTAAACTGGTAATGATTGCATTGATAGTAGCTATCCCGCTTTCATGGATGGCTGCCTCCAAATGGTTGGAAAATTATCCCTATCGCATTACACTCAATTGGTGGATGTTTGCATCTGCCGGAATCATGGTTGTATTCATTGCATTGCTTACAGTTAGCTTCCAGGCAATAAAAGCAGCTATTGCAAACCCGATAAATAGTTTGAGAACGGAATGATCTTGGTGAGTAGTGAATGGCTAGTGGGGTTGGTTGGAAGTAGGAATTAGTAATTAGTAATTAGGAATTAGCAATTGCCATTGATTATATCCATGCTACCCGTAGGGTTTAATACTTCTTCATCTCCTGAGAAAACCTCTTTTACCTCTGTGATACAACCCTTAAGCTACAATTTGTAAACCAATAGCTCTAAAAGACATGAGAAACACAATGATAAGATCAGGATTTATTGTTTTGCTATTTGCATCTATTCGCTTACAGGCGCAACTTCCTGACTTGCCTATTCTGAAAGATTCTTTGTATTCTGAAGTACTAAAAGAAATGCGGCCCATAGAAATTGTGCTGCCTGCCAATTACGCCACATCTCCCAATACAAAGTTTGATGCATTCTATGTAACGGATGGTGAATGGAATACAAGAATTGTTTCTGATATCCGCCAGTTTCTGAACATTCAATTCATTCCGGAAAATATTTTGATAAGCTTGCCAAATGTTTATCCCAATGGCATGAACCAGCGTGGCCGCGATTTTACACCCACACATGCGCAAGGCATGGATGAATCTGGCGGCGCAGAGAAGTTTCTTTCTTTTATTAAGACTGAACTAATACCCTACATCAATAAAAAATACAGGACGAACGGATTGAACACCTTATATGGAAGTTCACTCGGCGGCATATTTGCGATGTATACTTTGTGCAAAGAGCCGCAGCTTTTTCAATCTTATTTAATGGCAGACCCTGCGTGGTGGTGGGATAATAACTATATCAGCGGGTTGGTAAAAGAAAACCTTGACAAGCTGGTTCCAATGGACAAAACAGTATTGATAACGGGTCGCGAAGGTGCGCCCTATCAATACATGGGCATTGCCAAAGTAGATTCTATACTGGCACCGGCTAAAGCAAAAGGTATTCATTGGAAGACGATGTTATACAATGATGAAACGCATAATGCTATGATATTTCGCACCGTTTACGATGGATTGAAATATACATATTCAGGTTACATGAAAGAAGAAATGGGCTTTCATCCAATGAATGGTATTGTGTTGCAAGACAAACCTGTAACCATACGCGTAAACAATAGAGAAATGTTCCCGCGTCTTCGTTATACAACAGATGGTTCAGCGCCTACCAACACGTCGCCATTGGTAACCGCTGATACAATAGCAATTACCAATCCTTCAAAACTGATTATAAAATCTGCCAGCAACAGGGAGCTATATAGCAAAGTAGCGACAGGTAATTTTAAAATTGTGCCAACCCCTCTGCCTGTTTCACCCAAATTCAAAAATGCCCAAGCAGGTGGATTTTCCTATAGCTATTACGAAGGCGCATGGGATAGCCTGCCGGATTTTAAGAAGCTAACGCCCGCAAAAACCGGTGTTGCCAATAAAGATTTCGACATGAAGAATTTTCCTCGAAAAACTGACTATGCCAATGTTTTGCAGGGACAACTGGAAATAAAAACGGATGGCTACTACTTGTTTGGCATTGATGTAGAAGGTGGCGCCAGGTTCTATTTTGGCAATCAATTACTGATTGATTACAATGGTTTGCATCATAGCGGCAGTTTTCAAACTACTGTAGCACCACTGCAAAAAGGATTTTACCCGGTAAGAGTAGAATATTTTCATAAGGAGGGAAATGCGGCTCTCAACATACTGTATATTACACCAGACAATAACGAACCAAGGCCCATTCCACTTGAACTTCAATATGCTTCAGTAAAAAAATAAAACAAGTCTATGTTAAAGAACTATTTTAAAATAGCCTGGCGAAACCTGCGCAGGAATAAAATATTTTCTATCATTAATGTGGTTGGCTTGTCTGCGGGTATTGCATTTGCGCTGCTTATTGGCGCTTATGTATGGAATGAAGTACAAATAAACCGGTCGTTGAAAAATGCTGGCCGGCAATATTTTTTGCAAAGCAATTGGAAAGATGCGAATATGGGCAACGATATTACTACTGTTGGGCCATTGGCAAAAAGACTGAAGGAAGAATATCCTCAACTGGTAGCTAATTACTATCGTTGGGATGGCATTACTTCCGTAGTATCAAAGGGTGACAAACACCTTAGAGAGAACCTTCAATTAGGCGACAGCACTTTTCTTTCGATGTATGGATTTGAGTTGCAGTATGGCAATGCCGCTACAGCACTTGTTCAACCATTCAGCACCGTTATCACCGGAAAAACGGCCATTAAATATTTTGGCAAGAGAGATGTTGTGGGTGAAACCATCGAAATACAAAGTTTCTCCGGGGGCAATCATGCTTTTACCATTACAGGTGTATTAAAAGATTTGCCAGAAAATTCCGTTACAAATTTAAACAGCGCCACCAATAACAACCTCTTTATTCCTACCAATACATACAATTATTTTGGCAGGGCAGATTTTGAATCGTGGGATAATATTTACCTGCCTTCTTATGTAGAACTACAGCCAGGCGCAACAGAGAAAAACCTACAACAGGCCATGCATGCCTTATTGCAGAAGTATGCACCGGATTATATAAAAGCGAACCTGACGGTACAGCCTATGCTGTTATCCAATTATTATATCAACAGGGGCAATGCACTGGTGAAACGAATGATGTACACTTTATCGCTGATTGGGTTATTCATTTTGTTGATGGCTATCATCAATTTTATCAATATTGCCATTAGTAGTTCGGGCAACAGAACAAAAGAAATTGGTGTAAGAAAAGTATTGGGCAGTTTACGTTCTCAACTGATTGCACAATTCCTGGCAGAATCATTTATACTGGTTCTGGTATCAACCGTTCTTTCACTTCTTTCCTATTCACTGGTAAAAAATGGTTTTGGCAAACTGGTAGGCAAGGAACTGCCGCCGCTTTCTGTCTTTCCTTTGTATTTTATTTTTATTCCGCTGTTACTGGTTTTTATAGTTGCATTGCTGGCAGGCCTCTACCCTGCATTTGTTTTATCGTCTTTAAAAACAGTAGACTCTTTAAAAGGAAAATTAAAAACCGTAAAAGAAAATGTGTGGCTGCGCAAGACGCTGGTAGGTTTCCAGTTTTGTATTGCACTTGTGGTGTTGATTGCTGCCGGCATCATAACACAACAGGTAACCCATTTCTTTGGACAGGGCCTTGGTTATAATAAAGAGTTCGTTGTTTCTTCGCAAGTGCCGCGTGACTGGACACGCAAAGGCGTTGAAAAAATGGAAACAGTCCGCAACGAATTCGCATCATTATCGCAGGTAAGTGACGTTGCATTGTCATATGAAATACCCAATGGAATGAATGGCGGGCAACCACCCGTTTATCTACCAGGCACAGATTCTACAAGAGCAATACCAATGCAAGCTTTAACAACAGATGAAAACTATCTGAACACCTACCAGATACCATTAAAAGCCGGTAATTTTTTTGACGGGCATGGACAGGATTCTGGCAAAGTAATTTTAAATGAGCAGGCTTTGCATGCATTGGGTTTTATAAATGCTATTGATGCAGTTGGCAAACAAGTACGAGTGCCCGGAGACCAAACAGTGTTTACAGTAAAAGGCATTGCACAGGATTTTCATTTTGGCTCTATGCAGCAAAAGATAGCGCCAATGATTTTCTTCAACGTGAATTTTGCGCCCATGTACAGGTATCTTTCTTTTAAAATAAAGCCAGGTTCTGTAAACGCCTCTATAGAGGCCATTCAGAAAAAATGGGCGCAACTATTGCCGGGCAGTTCGTTTGAGTATGTTTTTATGAGCGATGCTTTATCCAATCTTTACTCAACAGAAATACAATTGAAAAAAGCGGCTTATACTTCTACTGCACTTTCACTGTTTATTATGCTATTGGGCGTTCTTGGATTGATAACACTTAGCATTCAAAAAAGAGTAAAAGAAATAGGTATTAGAAAAGTGTTGGGTGCAAGCGTTTCAAATATCATACTGCTGTTTGTAAAAGAATTTATAGTGATTATTATAGTGGCTGCTGCAATAGCTGTTCCTGTAGCAGTTATCATCATGAACAAATGGCTGAACAACTATGTCTACCGCATTCAATTATCTGTTCAGCCATTTTTGATAGCAATACTTTTATTGGTTGTTATTACGCTGCTGCTAATTTGCCTGCAAACCATTAAAGCAGCATTGGCAAACCCGGTGAAGAGTTTGAGAAATGAATGATATGGTGAGTGGTGAATAGCTAGTGGTGAGTAGGAATTGATCAGTTAAGCGGTTGATTGAAATTAATAATTAGCAATTGCGCATTGATTATATGAACCTCTGCCTGAAGGGCAGAATATGAGTAACCGCGGGGGAAACCCGTGGAATAAAAGCAATGTTACTGCTAACCCTGAAATGGTTGAATTATAGTTGCTGCAAATTGTACAGTTGAAAATAATAGTAGCGATTTAAAACCGCAGCCTAAAGCTGATAAAAGATTTGCTGATGAAGGGAGTGACACAACGATGATGCCCAAAGAACCAATGCCGGTTCAAAAAAAGTTATCAATACCCTTCTTTTTTGATTTACGAACAATACCGTACACCGACTGTCCGGTTTCGTACACTTTTACATTCGGAATATTCTTTAAAACCCGCTACTGTAGCGGGTTTTGTCATTGGCACGACTGTTGAAAATTGATAAGCGGAGAGCCCTTATTATGTTCATACTTCAAAGCTCATAAGCATATGCTCCGGAATTTTTTAAAAACAGCTTATCGTAATCTGTGGAAAAATAAAACCAACAGTTTTCTAAACATTTCCGGTCTGGCAATTGGCATTGCCTGTGCAGGACTGATTTTTCTTTGGGTAGAAAACGAATTGGGATACGACCAGTTTAACCTGAAAAAAGACAGGTTATATGCGGTGAAGATGAACCAGAATTATGACAAAGGTGTGTTCACGCATAATTCAACACCCGGACTTTTGGGCCCAACCATGCTGGCAGAAATGCCTGGCATCGCTACTACTTGCCGCACAACGGAAGGCGAAGATTATCCCCTGTTCTCCTCTGGAGATAAATCATACTATGCAGGCGGCAAATATGTTGAGCCGTCATTCTTCAGCATGTTTACAATGCCATTTGTACAAGGCGACGCCAAAACAGCTTTCAAGCAATTATATTCTTTAGTGATTACCGAAAAAACGGCGAAAAAGTTTTTCGGCAACGAACAACATGTGATCGGTAAAACGATCAGAATGGATAATAAACAGGATTATACAATCGCTGGTGTTATAAAAGATATTCCTGAAAACGCAAGTATTCAGTTTGAATGGCTGGCCCCATTCGAGGTTTTTGAAAAACCACGCACATGGTTGTCAAACTGGGACAGCTTTGGCATTAGCACGTACGCAGAATTGAAGCCAGGCGCCAATCTTGCAGCTATTAATAAACTGATGTATAGCGCCGTTACCAAAAGAGAACCCACTTCTATTGGTCATCCGTTTCTGCTAAGTATGAATGATTGGCACTTGCGCAATAGTTTCGATAATGGCAAACAAAGCGGCGGACAGATTGAATACGTGCATTTGTTTTCATTAGTAGCATGGATTATTCTTTTTATTGCCTGCATAAACTTTATGAACCTGGCAACCGCCCGCAGCGAGAAACGTGCAAAAGAAGTTGGTGTTAGAAAAGTAATGGGTGCGCAAAGAAAGAACCTGGTGGCTCAGTTTATTGGTGAAGCAGTATTGTTGTCTTTACTAGCTACAGTACTGGCCGTTTTAATTATAAGCATTGCTTTACCCGCCTTTAATGGTTTGGTAAGGCAGAACCTTGTACTCAATATAGGCAGCCCCTTGCATATTGGCTTTGCCATCGTCATCATTGTAATTTGTGGTGTAGTTGCCGGCAGTTATCCATCGTTGTACCTGTCTGCATTTAACCCCATTTTTGTATTGAAGGGCATCAGGATGAAAGCAGGTAGCGCTGCTGTTATTCGTAAAGGTTTGGTGGTATTGCAATTCACCGCATCAATTGTTTTAATCATCAGTACGATTATTATCTATCAGCAAATACAACATGTAAAAGGCAGAAACCTGGGCTTTAATAAAGACAAACTTGTAGAGATGAATGTGCAGGGAGATGTACTGAAACATTATGCATCTATAAAACAGGAATTGCTAAATACCGGCTTAATTGAAAATGTTGCACTCACAGATCATTCAACTATATACAGCGGCAATAACACAGACGGCATTAAATGGTCTGGCCAGGATCCTAATGCAAAAATTCTTGTGTCTGTTAGAGCCGTAAGTCCTGAATTCATTGCTACATCTGGCATGCACATGGTGGAAGGAAGGGATTTTAATGAGAACGCATCTTCAGACAGCTTGAATGTTATCATTACAGAATCGCTGGCAAAACTGATGGGTAAAGAATCTGCTGTTGGAAAAACATTGCAGTCCAGCAATGAGACACCAGACTATGCCAACTATAATGTTGTTGGTGTAGTAAAGGATTATGTTTACGGAGACATGTATGGCAAATCTGATCCTGTAATATTCTTTTGCCTGCCGCAATATGCTACCAATCTTTACCTGCGCATAAAACCAAATGCCAATATAGAAAAGTCGATTGCACAAATTGGCGCTATCATGAAAAAGAACAATCCTGCATATCCGTTCGATTATCGTTTTGTAGACGAACAATTCAACAACATGTTTGGAAACGAGATGTTGGTTAGCCAGTTGTCACGCATATTTGCAGGTCTTGCCATTATTATTTCCTGTCTTGGTTTATTTGGATTATCTGCTTACACGGCAGAACGCAGAATTAAAGAAATAGGCATTAGAAAAGTATTGGGCGCCAGTGTTGCGGGCATTACCACTTTGTTGTCAGTAGAATTTTTGCAACTGATTATTGTAGCTGCATTGATTGCATTTCCTGTAGCGTGGTGGTTAATGAACAATTGGTTGCAAGGGTATTCATACCGAATCACCATTAGCTGGTGGGTGTTTATTGCCGCAGGGTTATTGTCTGTTTTGGTTGCCATTGCTACCATCAGCTTTCAATCTATTAAAGCAGCGTTGATGAACCCGGTAAAGAGTTTGAGAACGGAGTGAATAGTGGTGAGTAGTTAATGGCAAGTGGCTAGTGGGTAGCGTATCTCAGTTGCACTTTTGTACAGTTGAATGAAACAAAGCAATACCCAACCGCAGCCTGAAGCAGAATAGAATTGTTATGGTACAAGAGTGCGACGCAAGTAAGGCTGAATAAAAAACTACTGCCTGGTCAATACTAAAATCATAAACTAACTAATCTTATTAAATACCCGTTATGCTAAAAAATTATTTTACTGCAGCTTTTAGAAATTTCAGACGCAATAGTTTTTTCTCGGCAATCAATGTACTGGGACTGGCTATTGGCATCAGTGCTGCATTGGTAATTTTTCTGATTGTTCATTATGAATTCAGTTACGATAAATTTGAAAAGGATAATGAACGCATTTACCGTGTAGTATTGGATATGAAGTTTAATGGAATCGGAGGACATTCGGCTGCTGTACAAGCCCCACTTGCCAATGCTGTTGCACATGAAATGACGGGAATAGAAGCAACAGCTCCGGTAATGAGTTTCCAGGGAGATGGAACTGCAAAAGTGACGATTGACAGAGACAACGCCAATGCAGTTGTTTACAAAAAACAAGATGATATTGCGTTCACCAATCCAGAATATTTTCACTTGATTCCTTTTACGTGGATAGCCGGCTCTCAACAAGCAGCTTTGAAAAATCCATTTTCAACAGTACTTACAGAAAGCAGAGCCAGTCAGTATTTTCCAGGCATTCCGCTGGCAGATGTGTTGGGCAAAAAAATTGTTTATAATGATGATATCACGGTGTACGTGCGTGGCATTGTAAAAGATTTACATCAACCCACAAGTTTTACTGCACAAGAGTTTATCTCTTATACAACAATTGCCAAAACTAATTTGCAGCATAATTTTATGATGGATGTATGGGATGATTGGATGGCATATTCTCATTTATACATAAAACTAGCAAAGGGAGCAGCAGTACAATCGGAGGAGGCTCAACTTAATATCCTGCTCAATAAATACAATAAGAATGCTAATAAAGACGCGGCCAACACTATGGCTTTCCGCCTACAACCATTAAGTGATCTTCATTTTAATGCAGACTATAACGGATTTGGCCAACGAATAGCTAATAGAAAAACATTGTATGGCTTATTGGCAATTGCATCGTTTCTATTATTGCTTGGCTGCATCAATTTCATTAATCTAACCACTGCACAAGCTGCACACCGTGCAAAAGAAATCGGTATAAGGAAAACAATGGGCAGTTCCAAACCACAACTTATTGCGCAATTTTTAGGTGAAACACTTTTTATTACTTTGGTGGCAACTTTGTTGTCTGTAGCGCTTACGCCATTGTTGCTAACAATGTTTAAAGATTTTATTCCGCCAGGCTTGCATTTTGATTTGCTGCACGAATCATCCATTTTTATATTTCTATTATTGCTGGTGATAACCGTTAGTTTCTTATCCGGCCTCTACCCTGCCCTTGTTTTATCTGGCTATAAACCTGTAACGGTTTTAAAAAATCAATCGTTTGCAAACGCAGGTTCCAATCGCAATGCATGGGTAAGAAAAACACTCACGGTTTCCCAATTTGTGATTGCACAATTTTTTGTGATAGCCACATTAATGGTAAGCAAACAGATCAATTACTCAATCAATTCAGATCTTGGTTTTAATAAAGAAGCCATCATTACAATTGACTTGCCAAGAGATACGGTGAAAACACATCCAGTACAATTGCTGCAATCAATCAAATCTATCCCAGGGGTTGCTATTGCCAGCACAGGGTTTATGGCTCCTGCAGACAATGGCGCGGCATTTACCAATCTCATGTTCGACAATGGCAAAGAATTAATAAAGCCAGAGGTAAGTGTACAGTTGAGGTTTGGCAATCCTGATTACCTGCGTGTATACCAGATTCCGCTTGTTGCAGGCAGAAATGTTTTGCCCAGTGATACCATGCGTGAAGTGCTGATTAATGAAACTTTTGCACATGCACTTGGATTTAAAAATCCAGCCGAGGCAGTTGGCAAAAATGTAACCATGCGCCGCGGCGCCGTATTGCCTGTTGTTGGCATTATTAAAGACTTTCACGATGTATCTATGCGTGGTTCTATCAATGCATTGATTTTCGCATCCGGTAATGGCAGAACATTACATATAAAACTACATCCCAATACAACCGGTGTTTCATCGTGGAAGAATACCGTTGCACAAATAGAAGGCAAGTATAAAGCCATGTACCCTGCGGAAGAGTTTAGCTATAAGTTTATGGATGAAACAATTGCTAAATTATATGAGAGTGAACAACAAACAGCCAGTCTGCTTAATTGGGCGACAGGTCTTACCATTTTAATTAGTTGTCTTGGCTTATTTGGTTTGGTAATCTATACCACTAACACCCGTACAAAAGAAATTGGCATCCGTAAAATACTTGGCGCATCTGTTACCAATATCATTTCTATATTATCGAAAGACTTTGTAATGATGGTGTTGCTGGCATTTGTAATAGCAGCACCAATTGCCTGGTGGGCTACCGATAAATGGCTGCAGGATTATGTATATCGCACAGATATGAGCTGGTGGATATTTGTGATCAGCGGCTTGCTGATGCTACTGGCCGCTATTACTACATTAAGCATCCAAACCATTAAAACGGCTATGAGCAACCCGGTGAAGAGTTTGAGAACGGAGTGAGCTGGTGAGTAGTGAGTAGCTAGTGGTGAGTGGGCGTTCAGCTTGTTGGCTTGGTGATTAGAAAGTAAAATACAATATGCTAAATAAAGCAATAACAGATAACCGCGGTTTAGATTTTTGACTTTTAACTTTTGAATTGTTTATATGTTACGAAACTATTTCAATATCGCCATCCGGAATTTACTAAGACACAAAGTCTTTTCCATTATCAATATTACCGGGCTTACAGTTGGTATGGCTGCCTGTTTTTTAATCTGGCAGTATGTGCGTTTTGAAACCAGCTACGATCAGTTTCATACAAAAGCAAACCGCATCTACCGTGTAATAGGAGATACTAAAACGCCTTCAGAAACTATAGAACAGGCAATCACATCTGCACCCATTGCCATTAATGCCAAAAGCGATTTTCCAGAGGTGGAAGAAGCGGTTCGATTGGGCAGGGATGGTTTTCTTGTACATAAAGGAAATGTAAAGTTCCAGGAGAAAAATACCATACTGGCAGACTCAGGCTTCTTCAAAATTTTCGATTTTCCATTATTGCAAGGCGATAAAAACACGGCGCTTGTTGAACCAATGAGTGTCATTCTATCTCAAACAGCAGCAAAGAAATATTTTGGAGATGCTAATCCTGTTGGCCAGCAGTTGCAACTTACCGGTGCAGCTATTAATGCAAAGGTTACGGGTTTAATGAAAGACATTCCTGTTAATTCGCAAATACAGGGAGACATGATTGTATCCATGTCCTCATTTAAACAAATTTATGGTGCTCCTACATCAGATAGCGAATGGACAAATCATGGATACTATACCTATCTTTTATTAAAGCCAAATGCAGATGCAAAAGCATTGGCAGCAAAGTTTCCTGATTTCATGGAAAGGCACCACGGGCAACAAGCAAGAGCGTTGCATATGCAGGATTATTTAAACCTGGAACCATTTCCTGATGTATACCTGAAATCAAAAAGAGATGGCTTTGTAACTGGTAATATCAACAACGTGTACATTTTCTCCGTGATTGGAATTTTCATTTTATTGATAGCCTGTATCAATTTCATTAACCTAACCACAGCACGCAGTGCTGACAGGGCAAAAGAAGTTGGCATACGCAAAGTAGCCGGAGCCGGAAGGTTTGAATTGGCCAGGCAATTCATTGGTGAGTCTGTTATCATTTGCCTGATTGCTTTTTCACTGGCATTACTAATTAGTTCTCTATTGCTTCCTTTATTCAATCAACTGGCAGGTAAAACAATTAGTGTGCATGTAATTAATAATCCGTCACAGTTTCTGGTGCTTTTTATAATTGCTATACTAATAGGTATTGTTGCAGGCCTCTACCCCTCTGTAATACTCTCTGCTTACAAACCGGTTAATGTATTAAAAGGACGTTTTGCTACAAGTACCAGTGGAATTCTTTTAAGGCGCAGTCTTGTTGTTTTTCAATTTACTATTTCTATTGTGCTGATAGCAGGCACGATGATCGTTTATAGTCAACTGCATTACATGCGTAGCAAGGATACTGGTTTTAATAAAGACCAGGTGATGGTGATTAATACCAATTTCGACAAAAACAAAAATGCTTTCCAGGAATCATTAAAAAATATACCTGGTGTTATCTCAACCAGTTTTTCTTCTGCTGTTCCCGGTGGCGATTATCCCGGTGCTTATTCGCAAATGGAAAACAAGGCTGGTGAAACACAAAAGACCAACCTGAATATATTTTTTGTTGACTTCAATTATATAGACCAGTACAAGCTAAAACTGGTGGCAGGCAGATCTTTTTCTACTGCATTTCCTACTGATAGTACGCAGGCGATGGTGATAAATGAAAGCACTGCAAAATTGCTGGGCTACACCAATGTAACAGAAGCAGTAGGCCGCAATTTTGATCAATGGGGAAGAAAAGGAAAGATAATAGGCGTGCTAAAAGATTTTCATTACGCGTCTTTGCAGACAGATATCAAACCTTTGACTATGCGGGTTGAACCGGGGGGCTGGGGCATGTTGTCTGTTAAAATAGCTGGCAACCAACTTTCTCCTGCTATTAAATCAATAGAAAATAAATGGAAGCAGACCATACCTAATCGGCCATTTGAATATGATTTTCTCGATCAACTACTCTATAACCAATACAAAGCGGAAGACAATTTTGGCAGCCTGTTTTTAAATTTTGCCGTACTGGCCATTTTTATTTCCTGCCTGGGTTTATTGGGATTGGCTTCCTATAGCACATTGCAACGACGTAAAGAAATTGGTGTGCGCAAAGTACTGGGTGCAAGTGTAGCCGCTATTGTGCAATTGTTATCAAAAGATTTTTTACGACTGGTACTAATAGCCATTATAATAGCAACACCGATCGCATGGCTGGTAATGCAAAAATGGCTGCAATCATTTGCATACCGCATCAATATTGGTTGGTGGATTTTTGCAGCGGCAGGCTTATTGTCAATTGCAGTTGCCATGTTTATCATCAGCTTCCAGGCTATAAAAGCGGCATTGGCAAACCCGGTGAAGAGTTTGCGGACAGAATGATTATCGTGAGTGGTGAGAAGTGAGTGGCGAGTGGGAGTTTAGTTTATTGGTTGATCAATTGGCCGGTTGGAATTGGGAATTAGGAATTTGGGCGTGAGCGGCAAATGCAAAACTTCATCAACTTATGTTTAGATAAAATAATAATGAACCAGGCATTTTGAATTTTGACTTTTAACTTTTGAATTTTATGATAAAGAATTATTTCAAAATTGCATTCAGAAATTTAAGCCGCAACAAAGGCTTTTCATTTCTTAATATTACCGGCCTTGCTATTGGCATGGCAAGCGCAATTATTATTCTATTATGGATTCAGAATGAAGTAAGCTTTGACCGCTTTCATACCAACACAGCAAGACTGTACCAGGTTTTGGGCAACCAGGCAGTAAATGGAAAAATAGTAACCAATACTCCTACCCCGGAGATTATGGCGCCTGTATTGAAGCACGATATTCCTGAATTGGAAAGTGTTACAAGAATCAGTTGGGGAGAAAATTATCTTTTAGCTGTTGGCGATAAAAAGTTACAGGCTAAAAGCAATCTGGTAGATCCTGACTTTCTTACCATGTTTGATTTTCCTTTAATCAGGGGCGATAAGAAAACAGCTTTGAATGATCCCTACTCGATTGTTGTTACAGAGCAGTTTGCAAAAAAAGTATTTGGTAATGAAGACCCGATAGACAAAGTGATAAAAGTGGACAATGATGAAAACTATAAAGTGTCTGCTTTAATGAAAGATCTTCCCAACAATACGCAATTTGATTTTGAATACCTGATGTCATATGAACACAAAAGCGCTAAAGGTTATATTGACAGTAACTGGGCAGACATCTCTATCCGCACGTATGTGATGCTAAAACCCAACGCATCGCTTGAAAGTGCTAATAAAAAAATTAAGGATCTTGTAGATATTCATTCCGGTGGTAAAGCTGCCAAAGCAGAACAGTTCTTTTATCCTTTTAGCAGAACCAGGTTATATGCTTCATTTGAAAATGGAAAACCTTCCGGCGGACTTATTGAAAGAGTAAGAACCTTCGCTGTCATTGCAATATTTATTTTGCTGATTGCCTGTATCAATTTTATGAACCTATCTACTGCTAAAAGTGAAAAACGTGCAAAAGAAGTGGGTATTCGCAAAGTGGCAGGCGCTTTAAAAAGGTCTTTGATAATGCAATTCCTGGCTGAATCCATTTTTATGGCACTTATAGCCGGCGTTATTGCTATAATTATCGTACAGCTTTGTTTGCCCGCATTTAACCAGTTAGTAAAAAAAGAATTGTTTATTGATTACGGCAACATTTATTTGTGGTTAAGCGCCATTGCCTTTGTTTTATTCACCGGCATACTGGCAGGCAGCTACCCTGCTTTCTTTTTATCGGCATTCAAACCAGTGAGTGTGCTAAAAGGAAGTTTTAAAAGAGTATATGCATTGGTAACGCCGCGCAAAGTGCTGGTTGTTTTGCAATTTACATTTGCCATTGCCCTTATCATCTGCACTGTTGTGGTGAAACAGCAGATACAATATGCACAACAACGGGAAACTGGTTATAATAAAAAAGATCTGGGTTATGTTTTTTTTGAAGGAGATATGCTGAAGAACTATCAGCTTATTAAAAACGAATTGCTTACTGCTGGCATAGCCACTTCTATAAGCAGGGGCCAATCGCCGCTAACACAAAACTGGAGCAGCGCTGTTAGCATGAAATGGGAAGGGAAAGATCCAAATGTAAAAATTCAGATCAACCGCTATACAACAGATGGCGGTATTGTGAAAACTACGGGCATGCAACTGGTAGAGGGAAGGGATATTGATATAAAAAATTATCCAACAGACTCCACAGCTTGCATATTAAATGAAGCTGCAGTGAAAATCATGGGTTTCAAAAAGCCTGTAGGACAGCTAATTTTTGACAATCCCATCAACTGGCATGTGGTAGGTGTAATAAAAGATTTTATACTGGAATCTCCTTATGAAACAATAAGACCCTTTATGATAAAGGGCCCCCGATACGGTGGTGCCGTTACTTATGTAAAACTCAATAACGCCAATACAACGGAGAAAAACTTAAAAGATGCGGAGGCAATATTCAAAAAATACAACCCTGCTTACCCATTCAATTTTCATTTTGCTGATGAAGAATATGCGAAGAAGTTTACGGATGAACAATTAACTGGCAAACTGGCTTCTTTATTTGCGGCGCTCACCATTTTTATTTCCTGTCTTGGGTTGTTTGGCCTTGCAGCGTACATGGCAGAGAATCGCATTAAAGAAATTGGTGTAAGAAAAATACTGGGTGCATCTGTAAGCAATATTGCGTCACTGTTATCTATTGATTTTATAAAACTGGTAGGCATTGCTATTCTTGTTGCATCCCCCATTGCGTGGTGGGTAACCGGCAAATGGCTGGATGGTTATAATTACAGGGTGAATGTAAGTTGGTGGGTCTTTGCAATATCTGGTGCCATTGCAATATTGATAGCATTGATAACAGTGAGCTTCCAGGCTATTAAAGCGGCTATGGCTAACCCTGTGAAGAGTTTGAGAGCGGAATGATTATCGTGAGTAGTGAGACGTGAGTGGTGAGTGGGAGTTGATTGGAATTAGTAATTAGGAATTGGGCTTTGAACACATAATGCAAAAGTTTTTGCAGCTAGCCCGAAAGGGCTGAATATGAATAACTGCGGGTGCAACCCGTGGAATAAAATGCAAAGGATATGCAAACCCTGAAGGGGTTGAATGAACGACATCAAAAATAAAAGGCATTATGGGCCACGCGACAGAATAAGCATTTAACATCGTTGCGTCGCACTCTTGTACAGTTGAAATTCTTAGCAGCGGCTTAAGTTGAAGCCTAAAGTTCAATACTGACTTACCGTTGAAGGGAGTGACACAACGATGATCATTAAAGAACTAATGCTGGCAAGCAAAAAATCAACAATAAAAATTCAAAATCCTTACTTCAATCCTCTTTATACTCTGTGAAAAATTCCTGTACGCCTTGTGGTAAAATATTTGTCAAAATAACTGTAACAATTATTAAACCCGTTCGTCACTAGATATGATTATGCGAAAGCAGTTATCCATTCAAAACATTTGAACTAAAACTTACGAAAAATGAAAAAGTACGTGATTGCATTAATTCTTGGCAGCAGCTTTCTGGCAGCAAATGCACAAGACGCCTCTAAAGAACCCTATATGACAAAATCACTTGCCAGCGATGCTATTCAGAATGTAAATGTAGAAACAACCGGCGGCAATATTTCTGTTGCAGGTGCAGACGCCAACCCTCGTGTTGAAGTGTATGTATGGGCAAGCAACGGCCGCGATAGAAATATTTCCAAAGAAGAAATTAAAAAAAGACTGGATGAAGATTACGAGTTGACTGTGACTTCTGAAAATCACAAACTGACAGCCACTGCAAAACCCAAACGCAATTTCAGTAACTGGAACAACCACGGCCTTAGCATTTCTTTCAAAGTGTATGTGCCACAAAATGTTTCTTCAGACCTGCGTACCAGTGGCGGCAACATCAGCCTTACCACTTTAACGGGCACACAGGATTTTACTACCAGCGGTGGCAATCTTTCTATTGAACATTTGAAAGGTCATATTAAAGGCCGTACATCTGGTGGCAATATTAACCTGAACGATTTGCAGGATGATATTGATCTTTCTACAAGCGGTGGCAATATTACAGCAGGTAAAGCCAATGGCACAATTAAGCTTACTACATCTGGCGGTTCGCTGGTGTTAAAAGAATTACAGGGAAGTATCAGAGCAAGCACAAGCGGTGGTAATGTAAGTGCCAATGAAATAACAGGAGATTTATCTGCGCATACATCTGGCGGTAATGTGCGCATGGATGGCTTGTCTTGCAGTCTTGAAACTTCTACCAGCGGCGGCAATATTGATGTAAACTTTAAATCGCTTGGCAAGTATGTAAAGATTAGCAACTCAGGTGGCCATATAGATTTGCAGGTACCGGCCAGCCAGGGAATGGATTTGAAATTAACAGCAGACAGGGTGAATGCAACTGCATTATCAGGATTTAAAGGCGATATCAAAAAAGATCGCATTGAAGGTTCATTGAATGGTGGCGGCGTTCCCGTGAATGTAAACGGTGGCAGCAGTATTAACCTCACATTGAAATAGCAGACTTTTCTGCACATTAATAAACGCCGGCATTATTACCGGCGTTTATTTTTCATTGTTGTATCACTTGTATCAAAAGCGAACAGTTTGTGTACGATAACGAACTGATTCGTAGAAAATTAATCAGCTCATTAACTGCAAATCATTGGATTACAAACAGGCATAGAATTAGTCATTGGGTTTTAACGGAATTCTTGTTTTTAATAATCAAAACCAGTGTTATGAAACCTGTCATTTTTGCTCTTGCACTTCTTGTTTG
Organism: Chitinophagaceae bacterium; assembly: GCA_047602295.1. Lineage (GTDB taxonomy): Bacteria > Bacteroidota > Bacteroidia > Chitinophagales > Chitinophagaceae > JACMLD01. The sequence continues at coordinate 3,840,586 of JASGHP010000001.1, forward strand.
TTTTTCGGCAAATGCCCAACAAAAAAATGTTTCTATCAATCATACCATTAATGACGATGGCAATGAACTTTCCATTAAAGTAAAAGGTACTGTTGATGGTAAGCCTATCAACTACAATAGAACGTTTGATGTAACAGGCATGAGTAAAGAACAGAAAGATGCGTTGAAAGAAAGGGTGTATGATTCACTGGGCTTGCCATCACCCGTTGCACCCAAGGCTCCTATAGCACCAAGGGCACCGCTAACTTTGATGGCACCACCAGAACCACCGGCAATGAATGCACCTGTTCCACCTGTACCTCCTGTTGTTTCATCGAAGAGTGACTACTCAGAATTCTATGCCATTGGCGGAGATCATCCTTATACCAAAGAAGTAAAATACAATCCTAAAACAGGCTTGCTGTACCTGAGATACCGCTTTACAAAAAACGGTGAAGAAGTGACACAGGAGAAATCTATCGACACAAAAGGGAAATCAAAAGAAGAACGTGATGCCATCATAAAAAAATACGAGCAGGAAATTGGTGTGGCTCAACCTGAAATAATATAACCGTACTTACTTGTAAAAACAACTGAAGGTAAATTCGGTTGTTTTTAATTTAATCGTCATTAACCAATAACTAACGATAAAAGCTTTCTTATGCTGAAAAACTTTTTCACTACTGCCTGGCGCAACCTGGTAAAAAACAAAATGCATGCAATTATAAACATTGCCGGCCTTTCTGTTGGCATGATGGTAGCAGTTTTAATTGGTCTTTGGATAAACGATGAATTATCGTTCAATAAAAAGTTCAACAATTACGACAGGTTGGGACAAATCTGGCAGTTTGTAAGTTTTACAGCAGAAAAATCAGCGTATAATGTAACGCCCATTCCGCTGGCAGATGAAATAAGAAGCAAATACCCCGACTTTAAATATGTAAGCGTTTCCGCAGAAAAACAACCTATCCTTTCGTATGGAGAAAAGAAATTTTCTGAAAAAGGAAATTATGTGGAACCCATTTTTACTGAAATGCTTTCATTAAAAATGCTGGCTGGCAAACGCACTGCGTTGAATGATATCAATTCGATCTTGTTGTCTTCTACACTGGCAAAAAATCTTTTTGGCAATGATAACCCAATGGGCAAGCTGGTGCAAATAGATAACAAGAACAGTGTAAGTGTTGCTGGTGTATATGAAGATTTTGCAGAGAACAGCACATTTAAAGAGACGCGTTTTCTTGCCTCTTGGGAGTTGTACAAAACAATAGACGAGTATGCTAAGCGGGCATCTACGCAGTGGGATGAAAATTCCTTCCAGGTATATGCGCAATTAAAAGATGGTGTTGACTTTAAAGAAGCATCTGCAAAAATAAAAGACAGCAGGATGAAACGGGAAGACCCGCCGAAATACAAACCCGAGTTTTTCATTTTTCCTATGAGCCGCTGGCATCTTTATGCAGATTTTGCCAATGGCGTTAACACCGGCGGCACTATTACATTTGTATGGCTGTTTGGTTTTGCAGGCTTTTTTGTTTTATTGCTTGCGTGCATCAATTTTATGAACCTTAGCACAGCAAGGTCAGAAAAAAGAGCCAGGGAAGTTGGCATCAGAAAAGCAATTGGCTCTGTACGCAGGCAATTGATCATACAATTTTTAAGTGAATCTTTATTACTTGCTTTATTTGCTTTTGTATTTGCGTTGCTATTGGCACAACTTGTTTTGCCATTTTTCAATGGTATGGCAGATAAGCAATTAAAAATTCTATGGACTAACCCGGTATTTTGGCTTGCCGGCCTTTGCTTTACCATTATTTCCGGGTTAATAGCAGGCAGCTATCCGGCATTGTACTTATCATCGTTTAATCCTATTAAAGCACTAAAAGGAACATTTAAAGCAGGCAGGTTTGCTGCGCTGCCTAGAAAGGTATTGGTAGTGCTGCAGTTTACTGTATCGGTAATGCTCATCATAGCTACTATAGTTGTGTTCAGGCAGGTGCAATATGCAAAAGACAGATCTATTGGTTACAACCGCGAAAAACTGGTAGAAGTAAATATCAATAGCCGGGAAATGATTAAACACTATAATGCCTTGCGCAATGATTTGCTGAATACAGGAGCAGTGCAGCAAATGAGCGAATCTTCCGGTTCAATAACTGTTCAATATGGCGGCACTACCAATATTGGCTGGAGGGGCAAACAACCAGATGCAAGGCCATTGGTGATGAGCAACGACATAACGCATGACTACGGCAAAACAATTGGCTGGCAAATAAAAGAAGGCAGGGATTTTTCAAGAGATTTTGCCAATGATTCTGCTGGTATTATTCTAAATGAAACTGCTGTAAAACTAATGGGCTTTCAGCAACCCTTAAATGAATTTGTAACTGCTAATGGAAAGCAATACAAAGTAATTGGCGTAGTGAAAGATTTTATTAAAGAAGATCCTTTTAAACCTGTTAATCCATCTTATTTCCGGTTGAATTATGTCGGCGTAAATAATATAACCATCAAATTATCGGGCCAGCTTGCAACAAGTGAAGCCCTTGCTAAAATAGAATCCGTATTAAAGAAATACAACCCGTCAAGTCCTTTCATATACAATTTTGTGGATGAGCTTTACGGTAAAAAATTTGATCACGAAGCACGTATTGCCAAACTGGCTGCCTTCTTTGCAATACTCGCCATTTTCATTTCCTGCCTGGGATTATTTGGGGTGGCATCTTTTATAGCGGAACAACGCACCAAAGAAATTGGTGTACGCAAAGTGCTGGGTGCATCTGTATTTAATTTGTGGCAGTTATTGTCAAAAGAGTTTATTGTATTGGTAGGCATTTCATTATTGATTGCTATACCCATTGCATACTATTATATGAGTGAATGGCTGCTCAATTACCAGTATCGTGCACCACTATCCTGGTGGATTTTGGCTGCTGCTGGTTTAGGTGCTGTTGCTATTACACTGCTTACGGTTAGCTACCAGGCTATAAAAGCCGCCATGGCAAACCCGGTAAAGAGTTTGAGAACGGAATGATTTATCGGGAGTGGCAAGTGGTGAGTGGCTAGTGGGGTTGATTGATTGAATGGAATTGGGGATTTGGGATTTGGTTGTTTAGAATAAACGAGAAGAGTCTGACTTTATAACCCGAAGGGGTTAATATGAATAACCGCGGGTGAAACCCGGGGAAGAAACGCAAAGTATAAGCCAACTCTGAATGGGTTGAATGAGTGACATAAAGATAAAAGAAGATTATGAGCCAGGCGTTAGTTTATTTATTAAGCTTTGGTTGCGTCGCACACTTGTACTGTTGAAATCACAGCAGCGACTTAAACAGAAACCTAAAGCTCTTAAAAGATTTGCAGATAAACGTAATGCGCAGCAACGATGATGCTCAAAGAATAAATGCTGGTTACAAAAACCGAAACATATAGATTGCAAAGTATTTTAAAATAAAAAAGATCAACATCAGCAATAAAAAATTCTCTTCATGCTAAAAAATTATTTCAAGATTGCGTGGCGCAATATTTTAAGAAGCAAGGGTTATAGTGCGTTAAATGTTTTTGGCCTGGCTACCGGCATGGCTGTGGCATTGGTGATTGGATTATGGGTATACAATGAATATTCTTACGATAAATTTCTTCCGGAATACGATCAATTGTACCGCGTACAGAGAAATTTCAATAGCAATGGAGATACGCTTACATTTCGTTCCACCTCTTTAAGATTGGCTGAAGCATTGCGCACACAAATACCAGAGATAGAATATGTAGCGGAAAGCGGTGGTACAGGCTCGCACGGATTGATGGTGGGTGACAAAAAATTTTTTATGCAGGGCGCCATCTACGGAAATGATTTTCTAAAGATGTTTAAGTTTCCTTTGGTGCAGGGTGATGCCAATACAGTTATGAAAGACCCCTACTCTATTGTTCTTACCCAATCTTCTGCAAAAGCATTGTTTGGCAATGAAAACCCCATCAATAAGATGGTGCGTTTCAACAATAGCCATAACCTGAAAGTAACTGGCGTACTAAAAGATTTGCCCGGCAACTCTTCCTTTAAATTCAATTACATTGTTCCCTTCAGTTTCCTTGACGAAACAGATCAAAATGCAAAAGCCAATCGCACCGGAAGTTTTGGCAATAACAACTACAACATATTTGTCCGTTTAAAACCGAATGTGAAATATGCACAGGTTGCGCCAAAAATCAGGGATATAGAGCATATTGAAAAGACGAATTTCAATGCTATTAATTCTTATGTAACATTTCAACCGCTTGCCCGCTGGCATTTGTATAGCAATTATGTAAATGGAAAAGACAAAGCAGGTTTTCTTGAGTACGTAAGAATATTCAGCATCATTGGAATTCTTGTATTGCTGATTGCCTGCATCAATTTTATTAACCTGGCTACAGCACGTTCAGAAAAAAGAGCCAGAGAAGTAGGCGTAAGAAAAGCTATCGGTTCTCAAAGAAAAGATTTGATCTTTCAATTCCTGATAGAATCATTTTTAATTACTGTCATTGCTGCCTTACTGTCTATTTTGCTTGTGCAATTAATATTACCAGCATTCAATACACTCACCAATAGCACGATACAAATTCCTTACACAAGCCCAGCATTTATTTTTATATTTCTTTTGTGCATATTAATTACGGCTTTGCTTGCAGGCAGCAGGCCGGCATTTTATCTTTCTTCGTTTGAACCGGTGAAAGTATTGAAGGGAAATTTGCATGCTGGTAAAGCGGCATCATTGCCAAGAAAAATATTGGTAGTGCTTCAGTTCTCTTGCTCAGTTGCGTTAATCATTAGCACTGTAATTATTTACAAACAGATACAGTATGCCAAGAACCGTCCTTCCGGTTATGATATTAACAGGCTGATGGTAACTGATATGAATACTGAACTGGATAAAAATTATACCGCTTTAAAAAATGAATTGGTAGAAAAAGGAATTGCAGAAAGCGTAACCACCGCTACAAGTCCTGCAACGGATGTATGGTGGCATTCGGCCATTGATAAATGGAATGGCAAATACCCGGGAGAGAACATTGAAATGGGCACCATCTTTATTAGTGAAGATTATTTTAAAACACTGGGCATGAAAATGGTAGCCGGTGAAAATTTTAAAGATGCCAATGATACTACCAGTGTAATCTTTAATGAAACCGCTGTGCGCATGATGCGGTTGAAAAATCCCGTGAACCAATTAATAACCTGGGGCGATACGCAGCTTAAAATAAAAGGTGTTGTAAAGGATGCATTGATGGTGACACCATTTTCTTCTGCAGACCCTACCATGTTCCTCATACAACCAGGCACACAGGGCAACCTGATGTATCGCCTTTCTCCTAACATAAAAACGCAGGATGCAATTGTAAAACTAACGGAAATATTCAACCGTTACAACCCTTCTTACCCTTATCATTACCAGTTCGCCGATGCAGACTATGCAAACAAGTTCAGCCAGGAGCTGCTGATAGGAAAATTGGCAGGCATATTTGCCAGCCTGGCAATATTTATTTCCTGCCTTGGTTTGTTTGGCCTGGCTGCTTATGTGGCTGAGCAAAGAACAAAAGAGATTGGCATCAGGAAAGTGCTGGGTGCTACCGTTTCACAAGTATGGATCTTGCTGTCAAAAGATTTCATTGTATTGGTTTTAATAAGCTGTGCTATTGCAACACCTATCGCTTTATACTTCTTACAAAACTGGTTGCAGCGTTACGATTATCGCATCAGCATTGGGCCGGGTGTATTTATTATTTCTGCATTAGGCGCTATACTAATAACTATTATCACCATCAGCTTCCAGGCAATAAAAGCAGCGTTGGCAAACCCGGTGAAGAGTTTGAGAACGGAGTGATCTTAGCTAGTGGTGAGTAGTGAGTGGTTAGTGGGGTTGATTGGAATTGGCAATTCGGAATTGGGAATTGGGTAGTTGCGAATAAATATGAAGTTCTTAATTCCGCTAACCATAGGGTTAAATATGAATAACCACGGGTGCAACCCGTGGAATAAAAACGAAGAATGGCCAACCCTGAAAGGGTTGAATTATTTGATATTTTATAGTACAGCGAAAGTATTATTAAGCACTTAAGCAGAAGCCTTAAGCTCATAAAAGATTTGCCGTTGAAGTGAGTGATCCCGCATTAATTGCGGGACAGGCTCAACGATGATGCCCCAAGAACTAATGTTGGTCTCAAAAAAAAAATCACTAATGCCTTAAATCTTAGTTCATGCTAAAAAATTATTTAAAACTAGCCTGGAGAAGTTTATTAAAAAACAGGATTTCTTCTATTATCAATATTGGTGGGTTAACGATTGGCATTGCTGTGGCTTTGCTGATTGGTTTGTGGGTGTATGATGAGTTGTCGTTTAACAAATACCACAAAGATTACGAAAGGATTGTGCAGATAACGGCCCGTGGCGTTGATGCCAAATTTGGCCCCTTTGTTACTGGCAGCGTACAATACCCTTTTGCGGTAGAAATGCAAACCACGTACAAAGACAATTTTACGTACGTGGCAAAATCCAGTTGGAAATCTGAAGTGATTCTTGCCACGGGCGAAAAAAAGTTTTCTGTGGCAGGACAATTTATGGATCCTGATGCGCCTGCTATGCTTTCACTAAAAATGATGAAAGGAAATTGGGCAGGATTGAAAGATCCCTATTCTATTATGTTGTCTGCATCTACAGCCAAATCATTTTTTGGAGATACAGACCCCATCAACAAAACCGTAACCATTGGCAATAAAACGGATCTGAAAGTAACTGGCGTATATGAAGACATTCCCAAAAGCACATCCTTTGGTGGAGACAAATTTATTGGCGCATGGGCAATCTGGGAATTGCAGAACGACTGGGTAAAAAAATCTGCAAGCGATTGGAATAATCACTACATCAGGTTATACGGAACAATTAAACCAGGCACCAGCATTGAGGCAGTAAACAACAATATAAAAAATGCAGAGCTTAATAAGATAAAAGGGCTCGATGCTTTTAAAGATGATTACGCAAGGAATATACAGGCATTTGTATTCCCGATGCGTTTATGGCACTTATATCCATTTACAAGAAATGGTGTAGCAGATGACAAACCAGTTAGAATGCTTTGGATGGTAGTTATTATTGGCTTGTTTGTTTTATTACTTGCCTGTATCAATTTTATGAATCTTAGCACAGCCAGATCCGAAAAAAGGGCAAAAGAAGTGGGTATCCGTAAGACGATTGGTTCCATGCGCAATCAACTGGTGTTACAGTTTTTTACAGAATCATTTGTTGTGGTGATTGTTTCGTTTGTGCTTGCCTGTTGCATAGCGGTATTGTCGCTAAACTGGTTTAATGGACTGGCTGCAAAAGAAATGGCAATGCCCTGGGGAGATGGGTATTTCTGGGCTATTTGTTGTTCATTTATTTTGTTTACTGCATTACTGGCCGGTAGTTACCCTGCATTATACCTTTCATCTTTTAAACCCATTAAAGTATTAAAAGGAAGTTTTCGCGTTGGGCGTTTTGCTGCTGTGCCAAGAAAAGTGCTGGTTGTAATGCAGTTTACGGTTTCGGTTGCGTTGATTATCTGCACCATTGTAGTATACCGGCAATTACAGTTTGCAAAGGATCGTCCTGTTGGATACACCCGTGAAGGATTAATTTCCATCAATATGAAATCGGACGATTTTTATGGCAAATACAATTTGTTCAGGAAAGAATTGCTCAATACAGGTGTAGTGAGTGAATTTGCCGAATCGATGGGCAAGCCCACAGAACTTGCATCAAATAATGGTGGGTTTGAATGGCGGGGTATGAAGCCGGGCATTGAACAAAATTTTGGAACCGTTGCAGTAACACACGAATTCGGTAAAACAGTTGGCTGGCAATTTACAGATGGCCGCGATTTCTCAAGGGAAATGGCAACTGATTCTTCTGCCGTTGTCATCAATGAATCGGCCGCCAAATTTATAGGACTGAAAAATATAGTGGGAGAAAACCTTACATGGACATTTCATGACTCAAAACAAACTTATACAATAGTGGGTGTTATAAAAGACATGCTGATGGCATCGCCTTATGATCCCGTTGATCCGACTATATATTTCATAAAAGCACTCCATTCTGGTGTTAGTGTGATGAATATCCGCATCAACCCAGGGGTAGCCATGAACAAGGCACTCCCAAAAATAGAAGCCGTCTTTAAAAAGCTGGTGCCTGCTGCGCCATTCGATTATAAATTTGTTGATGAAGATTATGCTTTAAAATTTGCTGCAGAAGAAAGGATTAGCAAGCTGGCAGGCTTTTTTGCAGCACTTGCAATCATCATTTCCTGCCTCGGCTTATTTGGCCTAGCTTCTTTTGTTGCAGAACAACGCACCAAAGAAATTGGTGTGAGAAAAGTATTAGGCGCTTCCTTGTTTAATTTATGGGGACTTCTTTCAAAAGAATTTGCATTGCTGGTGTTGATATCCTTGCTTATCGCCAGCCCGCTTGCGTATTATTTTATGCACGACTGGTTGCAAAACTACCAATACCGCACAGCATTGTCTGCCTGGATATTTATTGCAGCAGGTGCCGGTGCAATAGCAATTACTTTATTAACCGTAAGCTACCAGGCTATTAAAACAGCGCTGATGAACCCGGTGAAAAGTTTGAGAACGGAATGATACTCGTGAGTAGTGAATAGCTAGTGGTGAGTGGGGCTTATTAATTGGAAAGTTCGTTGAAATTGGTATTTAGGTCATTGGAAATAAAACGCAAATACAATTTTGCCTGACAGTCCGATAAAGCTGAATATTAATAACCCCAGGTTTACCTGGGGTTATTAATGAAAAATGCGGCATCCCTGAAAGGAATGAATCTAATTGCGGCAATGATATACCCAATAATTTTATAAAAAGAAAATCACCACTTCAACTTAATACCTCCATTGATAACAAAACCATCAACAGGCGCATAAATATCCCTGAAAACAGGATTGCTGATTGAGCCGGTATAGATGGTATCGAATTTTGTTTGGCGCACATCAAACAAGTTTTCAAAATTGATGAACAAAGAGAAATGCTTCCATGGCTTTTCTGCCATAACGCCGCATATCCAATATTGTTTGCCGGTGGCACCATCACTTAATTGTTGCTTGCTATAATAATAAGCTTCCAATCCAATTTTTATAATTCCCGGTTTTTCAAAAGTAAGCACATTGTTAAGGCGGTGTTTGGGCGTTAATGGCAGCCACGCTTTCGTATCATTAAAATGAGTATTTACATCGGCATAGGTATATCCAATAAATAATTTGAAATAACTGTAAGTAAAACGAAGATTTGTCTCTAATCCCCTGGTATCTGTGTGGCCATTTGCATTTACAAAAGCAAGATTGCCCACTCCTGTATTTGTTAATACCAACGGCCTTTTCAATTGTGTATAAAAGAACAGCTGATTAATAGTAAATCCAAGTCCGCCAATATTTGTACGATAATTAAAATCAAGGTTTGTTCCAATAGAAGTTTCATTTCGGGTATTGTTTGCATTAATTGGCAATATAGACTGAAACTGTATTCTTTCAGCTTCTTCATTGAAAACAGAAGGAGTTTTATAACCCATACCGCCACCCAATCTTGCTGTAAGTTTAGGCGTTATTTTCAGCATTGCAGACAACCGCGGCAACAACTCCCATCCGTATTGCTTTACGTAATCAGCTCTTATACCAGACTCCAAACTAAACTTACCAACAGGTGTCCAAGTGTTTTGTATAAACACTCCAAAAGTATTGTTGTGATAATTTCTTAGCGCTGTTGCATTGTGCTGCTTCTCTTTAAAATCATCAGTAAGAACATTTAAACCAGCCGTCCAGAAAGTTTTATCCCATTTGGAATTTAGTGTAAGTTCCGAGTAAGATGATACCTGCGTGCCTTCAAATTGATACGAAGGGATTGTTATTAAACGATAAAAATTTGAAATGCTATTTTTAAATTCAAGATTGGTGTTTTGGGTTAATTGATGGCGTATATCCAACTGGCTGGTAAATCGCTTTGTATTATTCTTTTCAAAATAACCCGCTGTACCATTTTTTATATATGCCACACTACCGCCTAAACGGTCTTCGGTAATATAATTGATACCAAGACTTGCATTTGTTTTCTTGCCATAAACAAATAATTTAGGTGCGAGTGTATATCGCTGAAATTTTGGAATAGCAGTAAGTCCGTTGCTCGCAGGATCATAAGCTGCATTGGTGTTTCTTGCTGCAAAAAATGTGAAGCCAATCTTCTTAAACCGTTCGCTGTAAAATCCGCTCAGGTCAAGACCTTTTGCAGAAGTAGCATTTGCGATGAAACTTAATTCCTTTTTTTTCTCCCGGCGTTTTTGAAACCAGGTTCACCAAACCTGCAATAGCGCCGCCACCATATAAGGTAGATGATGACCCTTTTATTACTTCTACCTGTTTTAGATCTAATGGTGGTACTTGCATCAAACTTAAACCGCCCGAAAAACCTGCATACAATGGAAAACCATCTCTTAATACCTGTGTGTACCTGCCATCCAATCCCTGTATTCTTATACTTGAACTATAAGATGTGGCAGATGTTTGTTGTGTTTGTATACCCGTGCTCTCGTTCAACAACATTCTAATATCACCTGGTTTCATGTTTGCTTTTTCAGCAAGTTCCTCGCCCGAAATTGTTTCTACCCTTGTTGGCAAATCCTTAATAGAGCGACTGGTTCTTGTAGCTGTTACCACCACTTCTTCTTCATCTTCTTCGGCCTCTTCTAATAAAACCTGTACAGCAGAATCATCGGCGAAAGGGATTTGTACGTTGATTGTTGCTGGCTGCAATGCTACATATGAAATGAGAATACGATAATTGCCTGCAGGAACATTGTTGAAGATTATTAATCCTGCACTATCTGCAATTGCTTTTTTGTTTAAGCTGTCTATGATTGCTGTTGCGCCAGATAAAGGAAATCTGTCTTCTTTTTTTTGAACTGATAACCGAATGCTATATTGCGTATATGCCTGCACCGTACATAGCAGTGCTATGCAAATGAATAAAATCCGTTTCATTTATAATGATAAATAAATTAGTTAATAAAACTTACTCTCCTATATTTTATTAACTTATTCGGGGCGGCTGAAAAAGTGTGGAATGATATTCTGTGATGGGAGATAAAAGATAATAGTTGTACGCTATCTCATTGTGAAATTCTACAGGCAAAACTGTTGTGCTGGTAATATTGCTGGTGAAATTATGTGCCGGTGAGCAAATGCAAAAAGGGGAACAGGCGTCACAATCTTTTTTGGATTCTTTATTGGAAGACTGACTTGCATACTGAACGTCTTCATCGCAGCCATCAAACACAACGCAAGGCACCACTGTGCTTAGCAGCATGTAGACAGACATTATCAATGCAATGCATTTTTTCATTGAATGCAAAGATAAGAAACCAATACTAATGTGGAAATGTGATGAATGTGGTAAATGTGGAAATGAAAGAAAGTAAAAATTCAAAAGTCAAAAGCCTCTGTTTTAGATTGCTTTATCTCTGTGAAAACCTCTTGTTCTCATTTCTATGCGTTGAAAAGCAAATTCAGCAATCTTATGATTCAGCTTTGTCCAAGCAAAAAGGCTCACAGCTCGTGGCTAATAGCTCATAGCTTTCTTTGATATCGAAGCAAAGGGCTCACAGCTTGTGGCTAATAGCTTGTAGCTTTCTTCAGACAGGATCTATATCCGGCACCACTTGCACAGACCGGAATTTTGGATCTGCATGCATCAATGCAGTGGAAGTATAAATTAATTGTTTGGCCTGTTGTATGGTATTGCTGTCTTTCGGCAGCTTTAGCATCAGCTCCATTAAATACAAATTGCGGATTTTATTTACTACGGGTTGTGCCGGGCCAATCATATAATTGCCGAGGTAGGGTTTTAATTGTGCAGCAAAAAACACAGCCGCCGCATTTACTACATTGGGATCTTTGTGCCGGAACAAAAGAGAAATAATGCGAGAGAACGGAGGATAAAAGAAGTTCTGTCGTGATGCTATCTCTTCATTGTAAAAACCAATATAATCATGTTGCTGCACTTTTAACAATACAGGATTTTGCGGATTGCGTACCTGCACCAATACTTTTCCTTGTTTGTCTTTTCTACCCGCACGGCCACTTACCTGCTCCATTAATTGAAAACCGCGTTCATTCACCCTGAAATCTGTAAAGCCTAATATTGCATCTGCATCCAGTATGCCTACCAGCTCTACGTTTTCAAAATCAAGTCCCTTTACCACCATTTGCGTGCCTACCAATATATCCACCCTGCCCTGTTCAAACAATTGTATCAGCGCATCGTGCCCGTGTTTGCCTTTGATGCTGTCTGCATCCATGCGTGCAATCTTTGCCTGCGGAAACAATTCCTGCAATGTTTCTTCAATTTTTTCTGTACCAAAATTCTGCTGCGCAAACAGGTGGTTGCCGCATGCCTCACAGGTATGCACCAATGGATATACAGTGCCGCAATAATGGCAAACAAGCTTGCCTTTTGTTTTATGGTAACTCAGCGATACATCACATTGTGTGCAATGAGGAATCCATCCACAGGTTTGGCAAACCTGGTAAGGCGAATAGCCACGCCGGTTTTGAAAAAGAATAACCTGCCGCTGATGTTCAAGCCCCGATGCAATTGCTTCCTGCAAAGGCGGAGAAATAACCACTTTGCTATTACCTGGTGTTTTTATTTTTTTTGTATCAACAGTTTCAATAACCGGCAACGGTATATCGCCATAACGTTGCTGCAGGTTTACCAATGCATATTTTCCGTTTACGGCGTTGAAATAACTTTCTACCGATGGCGTAGCACTGCCCAACAATACTTTGGCAGAAAATAATGATGCAAAATAAATGGCTGTATCACGTGCATGATAACGTGGTGCCGGGTCTTGTTGTTTATAAGACGTATCATGCTCTTCATCGCAGATAACAAGGCCAAGATTGTGAAATGGAAGGAATAATGCAGACCTGGCGCCCAATACAATTCTTGCTTCACCACTTTTTACACGGTTCCATATTTCTACTCTTTCATTCTGGCTAAACTTAGAGTGATAGATAAGAATATAACCGCCAAAATGCTGTTGCAATCTTCGTATAACCTGTGCCGTTAGCGCTATCTCCGGTAACATGTACAATACTTGCCTGCCTTGTAGCAACGCCTGCTCCATCAGCTTCATGTACACCTGCGTTTTGCCGCTGGATGTAACGCCATGCAGCAGGCAAACATTCTTCTGTTTAAATCCTTCCTGTATAGATTGAAAAGCCAGTTGTTGTGCATCACTCAATGTAAAATCAAGCTGCATGTTTTGGGGCAACTGTTTTATCCTGTCCACGGAACGCTTTTCAATCAGCAATACAGCTTTATCAACCAACCCTTTCAATTGTGCTGCGTTGGCCCCGGACTTTTTAAGCAAAGCAGTTTGCGTCACTTCACCCTCTGTTTTTTGCAAATGCAGAAATGCCAGCAACAATTCCATTTGCTTGGGTGCACGGCCCCAGTTGTTTAATAAATCACTTAACTGATCTTCTCCACTGTATTGCGGGTTCAGCAATACAAAGCTTTCTTTCTTTTCTTTGTAATTATTCTTTAGTTCTTCCCAAACAAAACAAACCTGTTTATCTATCAGCCGTTTTATTACAGGGTAAACATGGTGCACGTCCAGTACCTGCTGCACTTCTGCCAGCTTCAATTCTTTTTTTATAAGCAATGCTTCCGCTACTAAAAACTCATCGTTATCCAACTCACTGAAGTCGTCGCCAATTTCTTCATTATACACCAGTATTGTTTCGCTGCTCAGTTTAAAATGTGTGGGCAATGCAGCCTGCATCACTTCACCTTCGCTACAGAGATAATAGTTGGCTATCCATTGCCAGAGGCTTTGCTGTTGCGGAAAAACAATAGGCTCTGTATCCAGCAGGTTTAAAATATCTTTCGGTTCAAATGCAGCAGGCGCATCTGTGTGCAGGCGCTTTACAATGCCAGCATATTTTTTATTCTTCAATGCCACTTCCATACGGCAGCCTGGTTTTACCTGCCCCTGCAAATGCGCAGGCACAGCCCATGTGTAATTGCGTGGCAATGCCAGCGGGATAATTACTTCAGCAAACTGTTTAGCGGTATGGTTGAATAGTTCGTTGCTCAATTAAAATCAAAAGTCAAAATTAAAAATTCAAAACGGCTACACAATTTCTTACTTCACTTCATATTCCAGCAATGCCTTTTCCATTGCTTTGTACACTGTTTCTTTCAAAACCGGCAAATCATTATTGGTTAAGCCTTCCACTGGTACAGGCTCTAAAAAAATGGCCCTGCATTTACCGGGAGAAAAAGCAAACACACTACGATAATGAAGCCGTTTCACGGTATCAGGAAATATCAGCGGCATTATAGGCGTTTGCGTTTCCAATGCAATCCGAAAAGCACCGTCATAAAAATCTTTCAATGGTTTACCGGTTTCATTAAAAGTACCTTCCGGAAATATAAAAATTGAAATGCCTTTTTTAAGTACAGATTTCAACTGCATTACACTCTTTCGTCTTTTCTCCGGGTCACTTCTCTCTACCAATATAGCGCCATAGCGATAGAGAAAACCAAAGATGGGCACTTTAGATAACTCCGCTTTGCCCAATGCACGCAATGGCTGCCTTATCACTTTTACTATCATAGGAACATCCATATACGAGATATGGTTGGCTACAAAAATATACTGCACACCATCTTTTGGTGGATTGGTCTTTGGTGCCCACATACCAATAAGAACAAACCAGCAATCGCACCAGAAACTGCAAATACTGTAAATAATATTGCCGCCTTTTATTTTGCCAAAGAAAGAACCAATTACTATAAACGGAAACAATACCAGCATCAGCCCAATAAAAGTGAGGATGGCATAAATGCTGTAAATAGCCTGTATCAATTTCCGGATGGGTTTTATCATACTGTGGTGCAGGTTGATTAACGCTGCTCGTGTTTATTGTTGTCGCCGGGGCAATGGCATTCAAATTCGTGGTCCAGATCTATGCACGTTACTACTTTTGTTTTATAATCGCATTGGGCAAACACAATGCGCAGGTGTTGCTTCTCCAGCGAATAACCTTCTAATGCATACGTTGGACAAGGATGCCCATTCGCCTCACTCTTGCGGTAATTGATAGTGCCATTCTGCAAAATGTACTTTACTTCCTCTTCGGTTATTTGCCTGCAATCCATTCGGCAACGGGCATGTTGGGTATATTCCAGGTAGCTTACCCGTCTGTCCAGACCATTGTTACGGTCTGTGTTCTGTGTAGGATTAGTGATTACACTGGGGCTAACATTATTGTTCTTACAACGCTTTATGGTTAACGCGGCTATTACCAGTATTCCGAGGAAAATATAAGGGAGTGCTTTTTTCATTTATTTTTTATACAGATATAAAGAGTAATCAATTTTTAATCAGTTAGTTGCTGAATGGTATTAAGCTGTACAAGAGCGCAACGCAAAGCTCAAATACCCGCTACCAAAAACAAATCTAACAACTGCTGTTTAGATGCTGAAATAAATCGAAGGCGGATGCCAGAAGTCGGAGGTCGGAGGTCAGAAACCAAAGAGCAATTCAAACTTCAGACTTCGGATTTCTGACTTCTGACTTCCGTCTCTACACCTTACCTTTGCACACTTTATGGCAGCGGCAAAAACAGTAGCTTTTCACACTTTGGGTTGTAAACTGAATTTCTCCGAAACTTCGGCCATTTCCCGCTTGCTGGAAACTGAAGGTTTTGAAAAACGCCCTTTTGAAGAACAGGCCGATGTTTATGTAATCAACACCTGCTCTGTTACCGATAATGCCGATAAAGAATGCCGTCACCTGGTGCGTCGCATACAAAGAAAATCTCCCGAAAGCCTGGTGGTAATTACGGGTTGTTATGCTCAACTAAAGCCAAAAGAAATTGCTTCTATCCCAGGTGTTGATCTTGTTTTGGGAGCGGCTGAAAAGTTTAACATCGTTCAGCATTTAAAAGAGCTGAGCAAAGGCGATTCTGCACGCATCTGCAGTTGCGATATTGAAGAAGTAAGCGGATTCAATGCATCGTATTCTATTAATGATCGCACACGTACTTTCTTAAAAGTGCAGGATGGATGCAGCTATAATTGTTCATTCTGTACCATACCTATGGCCAGGGGCAAAAGCAGAAGCGATACCGTTGCTAACGTAATTAAAACGGCAGAAGAACTGGCTGCAAAAGGCACTAAAGAAATCATTCTTACCGGCGTAAACCTGGGCGATTTTGGCAAAGGCCCTACTGGCAATACAGATGATGAAAGTTTTTTTGACCTGGTAAAAGCATTGGAGAAAGTAGATGGAATTGATCGTTATCGCATCTCGTCTATTGAACCCAACTTGCTTAGCAATGACATAATAGACTTTGTGGCCAATAGCGATAAGTTTATGCCGCATTTTCATATTCCCCTGCAAAGCGGTAGCAATAAAATATTGGGCTTGATGCGCAGGCGTTACCGTCGTGAGCTATATGTAGAACGTGTAAAGCTGATTAAAACATTGATGCCGCATTGCGCTATTGGTGTGGATGTGATTGTTGGTTTTCCGGGAGAGACGAAAGCAGACTTTGAAGAGACGCAGGCATTCCTGCACGATTTGGATGTTTCTTACCTGCACGTGTTTACTTATTCTGAAAGAGATAATACAAAAGCGCTGGAGATAAAGCCTGTTGTTCCAATCAATACACGCCTTGAGCGCAATAAAGCCCTGCGCAACCTTTCTTACATGAAAATGCAATACTTTACCCAGCAGCATGTTGGACAAACCCGTAAAGTATTGTTTGAAGCCTTTTCCAAAAATGAGATGATGGAAGGCTATACTGACAATTATATACGCATTACCACCCCACACCGCCCCGAATGGGTAAATAAAGTGATGGACTGGACAATATAATAATATTGCCAATTATCACAACATTATGAAACTTTTTCATATTGTTTTCGTTATAGATAGGAGAACCGTACCCTTTATACACTTAAGACCATAGACGAAAATGGAGATCCGGAAATTTCAGGTTACAATAAGTTTTGAGCTAGACGATGAGATAAGTGCACTGATTCCGAAACACAGAAAATATATCAACTCACTTATTAATAAAGGCGTTATAGACCACTATGCTGTGTCCATGGAGAGCAAAAGAATATGGATTACTATCGGCGCAGTAGATAAAGCCGCAGTGGACGAATACATTGCAAAATCGCCGCTCTACAAATACTGGATATACGAAGTAGATGAAATTTACGTGCTGGATGGGCTTACCTACCGCCTGCCCCACTTGCAACTCAACTAATCAATGCGAATAAGAAACGCTAATGAACGCCAATAAGACCACTAATGAACGCGAATGTGCGTGAATGAATGGAATGCATTGGGAATACTGTTGAAACGCGTTAGCACCGATTAATAAATTTTCCTCGCAATACCAGCGGTGGTTTCCTTAGCATCATCGTTCCCACAATACTGTAGGAATCACTTCATCTTTTGTACCAATGGCGGTTGCAGGCTGCTCCGCAATCATCAAACTATCTTATAAAATTCCCCCAATACAGGAACCGCAAAACTGTGCCCCGCCGTGAACAACCGGGCTTCATTTTACGGCTTATAACAATTGCTAACCCAAAAAATGGAATAGCGTTACAAATGTATCATGCAACAAAAATGTAATAGGTTAAAATGCGATGAAATGGCTATTATATGCGATGAACTTGAGAGGTTCTGTGCATTTTTTAATCTCAATCAATCAGTGCAAACGTTCTCGAAAAAAACTAACGGGAATGCCTGATTGTGTAAAGCATTCCCGTTAACAAACGTTTAATAAAATATCTATCCTACTGTTCTTATTACTCCTTTAAAATAACCGGCAGATTCAGCAATGCCGGGCAAAGGATCTCCCATATCTTTTTCATACTCCAGGCTACAATAGCCCTGGTATTTAATTTTGTTCAATGCTTTTACAAGCCCTGTAAAATCTATTACCCCTCTACCCAACTCTATTGCCTTACCATCTTTTACAGCAGCAGACACATCTTTTATGTGCAAATCAAAAACACGTTTTTTATATTCCAATACTGCTTCTGCAGGATTTTGTCCAGCCCTTGTAGAGTGGCCAATATCTATGCAAAGTCCTACTCTTTCATCCCTGTTCTTGATAAGAATCATAAACATTTTTCGGGCTGGGATATAACTTGTCTTCCGGGCCGTGATTATGAATAGCGATTCTTATGTTAGTGCTTTTCACTTTTTCCTCTGTATAATCCAGCAACTCGGGATTAGGCACACCAACAATTAGAGAAACGCCTACTTTCTTAGCATAATCAAAAGCCTGGTCTACGGCTTCTTTTGTTTTCATGTAAATAACACCTACAGCATAAATATTTATGCCACCATTTTTAAACTGAGCAAGTACTGATTGAATTTTTTCAGGGCTGCTGTCGAGTGGCAAGTGAAACTCTTTCAGGGATAGATTTTTTACGTCTACCCTTTTCATCATTTCAATTGATTTGTCAACATCGAATTTATAAAATGTAAAACCCGCCAGGCCTACCTGCAAGCTGCCTTCTTTTACATCGTTGCCTGCAGCCATTGCAGTATTGTTGAGCAATGGCAATACAGCAGCGCCACCAATGCCCAGCATTGTTTTCTGAATAAAATTTCTTCTTGATGCCATAATTGTATTTTATTAATGAGGGATTCTTGACTAGGATTTATAGGATTGCTTGAAAGCTGTGAGCTATTAGCTGTGAGCTGAGAGCCCTTTGCTTCGATATTGAAGCTATGAGCTTCTAGCTTTGAGCTATGAGCCTTTTGCTTCGTTACCATATGCTATGATTGTAATTTAATTAATGCTTATGAATTTAGTTAATGAACAAATCAGACATCAGACATCTTCACATCAGATATTTCTTCATTTCCACATTTATCACACTAATCACATTATATCTGCTCTAATCATAAAAATCATGATAATCTGCGTTCCATTATCGAAGCAAACGCATTTCCACATTTATCACATTTGTCACATTTCTCACATTCTAAATCTTCGGTTCCCAACCCTGCTGGTACTCTCTTCCCCACAATTGTTGTGCGTCTTTGTCATTTATAATTTTACCACCTTCATTGGCATTGCAATGCAAAGTTCTACCAACACGTTGCGCAATATTGCCCAAATGACAAAGCAATACACTTTTATGACCTTCTGCTATTTCGCCGTTAAGTGGCGTGTCTTTAGTAATCGCATCCACAAAATTTCTGAAATGATGAATATCTAAAGACTCACCAGGGCCAGCAGAATTAATAGTGTCAACCGCTTTCGCATCGTTTGATTCTTTTATCAGCTTATTGCCCGCATCGTAAATTTTATAATCATCTGCACCTTTGTTTACAAAAGTTCCTTTATCGCCATAAATAACAAAACCTCTTCCGGCACCTTGCACACTGTAATTATTGCAGCTAATGCCTTCCCATGCCATGCTTTTATTATCGCCAAATTCAAAACCGACAGATTGTGTATCGGGTGTTTGCCAGTCATCTTTTGCAGCAAAACGGCCACCTGCAGAAGTTACTTTAGAAGGAAAATCTACACCCAATGCCCAGCGCATGCAATCAATTTCATGCGTACCATTATTGCAGGCTTCACCAGTACCCCAGTTCCAGAACCAATGCCAGTTGTAATGCACCAGGTTGTCCTTATACTCTTTCCTTGGTGCAGGACCTTGCCATAACTCCCAATTAAGATTGGAAGGCACAGGAACAACTTTTCCTATACCAATTGATTTGCGGTTATTGGCATACCAGCCTTTGGCAAAGTATGGATTGCCAATAATGCCTTCGTGTATTTGTTTCATGCCATCAATAAGACGTGGCATAGAGCGACGCTGATCTCCCATCTGCACATGGCGTTTGTATTTGCGTGCGGCTTTAATCAGCATTTCTCCCTCTGCAGGGTTATGTCCGCAGGGTTTCTCTACATACACATGCTTGCCTGCTGTGCATGCCATTATAGCCGCAGGCGCATGCCAGTGATCTGGAGCAGCAATGGTAAGCGCATCCAGTTCTTTTATCTCCAGCAGTTTTCTGATATCAGTAACAGCTGTCGGCTTTTTGCCGGTTAATTTTTCTACCAGGTCGATGCCCTTATTGCGTGCCACATCTTCCACATCGCACACCCATGCTATTTCTACATTAGGAATTTTGGTGTAGGATTTTATATGCTCCAATCCCCTGCCGTTGGTTCCCATTACGCCTATCAATACTTTTTCATTGGGAGAAAAATTTCGGCCAAATGCAGGAAAATGAAGTGAGGATAATCCCACACCTGCTGCAGCCATAGCACCGGTTTTTATAAAATTTCTTCTTTCCATTTGGTGGTTTGTTTATGCAATGCTAAACCGTTTATTAATACTACTGACAGGTTTAATTGATAATTAATGCAAAGAGATAGCTTTTAGAAAGCTATCTCTTTGCATCAGATGGTTACTGCTGTGTCTTCATACCGTATACTAAATACTATAGACTATTTCTATTTAGGAATTGTTGATAGCGGTGGCTTGTTTGCATCTGCTCCAACATACCCGGTATTCTGGTTAATAACCCCGTAACTGTTTGCCTGTATAGCCGCAGTTGGGACGGGCCATAATACGTGATAAGGACTCATTGTGTATTTATCACCGTGATTAGTAACAACACCTTTGTTATAAAAATCTGTTTTAGCCATGATGCGATCGTACCAGTAATTGCTGGTAGAAAAATTGGCCAGCGTGTATGTTTTTCCATTCTCAGCAGCCTTACCGGTTTTAGCAAAAATATAAGCGATACGGGTAAGCTCTGTTTTTCTTGGCTCTTCAAAAAACAGTTCCCTGGCACGTTCATTCAGGATCAAATCCATATTAACCTGGGCAGCAGTAATAGGCGCACATCCGGCTCTTTGTCTAACAGCATTGATATCAGCTGCTGCGCTTGCCAAATCACCTTTCCAGAAATAAGCTTCAGCCCTCAGCAGATACGTTTCCGCAATACGGAAAATATACCAGTCTGTATGACCACCGGTCATTGGCGAATTTTCATTATCAGGAATGAAAAGCTTGTATTGCGGCCAACCAAACCAGCAACGTATTGTATCTGTTGTTGTGCGACCACCAGATGAATTGAATTTCTGAAGGTTTTTTAAATAATAAGGATCCTGGGGAGTTGAGCCGCTTGCTTTCAAAGCGTCATAGTTATTATACACCAGGTCTTCCATATTGTACCAGTTACCCGGAGCATGACGCAGATCGTTCGCATCATCCCAAATATACCATTGGCTGTATGCAGTTTGACGACAACGGCCAATACCCCTTCCTACAAAATTTGATTGAATATAAGGCTGGGCAGTACCATCGTTAGTACCTTTAACACCACTGGGTGTGTTTACATTACTACCCCAAAATGGAACACACTGACGCATCAATGAACTTCCACCTGTATAGTTTCCGTCGCCGAAACGATCTATAATCATATAGATACCTTCTTTATTTGTACCCAATGATTTATTCTCTGGCCTGTGCAGATCCCAGATTACATTTTTATTAGTAGAACCAAAAGGTGTTTTCATTAAAGCATAAACGCTACCATTAATAATACCGTTGGCAGCAGCAATGGCTTCATCAAAATTACCCAGCGCCAGGTTTACTTTTGTAAGCAAATGCTGGCAGGCACCTTTTGTTACTTCTCCTCTGTTTACCGCATCTGAACTCCATAGCACTGCAGAATCAAGATCAAGCTTGATCTGTTTTAAGATAACTTCACGTTGTGTAGAGTAGAAATCAAGTTTAGGTGCATTGATTTCTTTAAAAACAGCAGGGACATCTCCAAACTGGTGTACCAGGCGGTAATAACGCATAGCACGATGAAAATATCCGGCACCCAATATCTGGTTGCGTTCGTCGTTGGACGCAAAGGTAGCGTTGTTGATACGGCTCACTACCGTATTTGCGTACTTAATACCACGATAGCCTTCAGCCCAGTAGTACCAGATACGGGCATGGTCAGCATTATCATTGCCGGAACTGGCGTTATCTGGCGTTATCACCAGGTTATTATCTTGTGCCGGTCCGGATTTATCGGTAACACCATCCACACTCACTTCAGAAAAAAGTTCCTCTGTGAGCATGGGCATACCGTCTCCAAAGTACTCGTTACGTAAATTCCTGGCGCAGGATACCAGGTCAGCTCTTAGACCAGCTGCATCAATATAAGTGGCGCTGGGTTCATAAAACGAGAGCGGCTGCGGCTTAAGGTAATCTTTTTTGCAAGACGATACAGCTGCAAGCGTAATACCCAAAGCGGCAACAATACCAATTTTTTTATATGTCTGTTTCATAATAGCAAAAATTTTTCGTCAATAATTAGAAAGTCAGGTTTAAACCAATTGTATAAGTGCGTGTGGGAATACCTTGGTTGATATCTGTGTCGGCAGCGGTCTGGTTAAACACTTTACCCCTCACTTTTGCTTCGGGATCCCAGAATTTCCAATGAGGCGTATACAAGGCAACATTGTTCACATTCGCATATATTTTCAGGCTTTCAATTCTTGCTTTTTTAGTAATATTTTTTGGAATAGTGTAACCAACAGAAATATTATTCAACCGGATGAGCGAGGTCTCGCGATACACACTGTAAGAAGCTCCACCATTGCTGGAAAACAACCTTGCATAGTCATTAATTGGATTAGTAGGCGTCCAGTAAGGAACTATGTATGAATTCTGCCTGTCTGGAAATCCTCCATTATTTTTTGCAAGATCGAAATTGTCGTAAGTGCCCCATATAGCATATATCTGGAACGACACATCGATGTTTTTGTACAAGTTAAATTCATTGCGCAAAGACCATTGGTAACGTGGCGTTCTGTATCCGAGGAACTGGCGGTCTGCATCAGAAAACTTACCGTCACCATTTACATCCTGCACTTTGAAATCGCCGGGAGCTACACCATATTTAGCGGCCTGTGTAGCCTCGCTCGTTTGCCATATACCTTGTGTTTTAAGATCCCAGATCTGGCCAAGATCATGTCCTATAAACCATCTGTTGGCCACATCATCTTTTTCTACAGAACCAGTTACTTTTCCTGTTACAGGATCAACAACATCTACAGGTCCGTACAGGTGCACTACTTTATTCCTGTTCAGAGAAAATGTACCAATAGCACGCCAGCTGAAATTCTTGCGTGTCATGATATTGCTGTTCAGGGTCACTTCAATACCATTATTATCTACCTGTCCAAGATTATCAATTACATTATCAAACCCTGTTACTACTGGTACTGTGCGTGTAATTAACAGGTCGCGTGTTTGTTTCTTGTATACATCAATTGAACCACCAAGTATTCCTTTGAAAATAGAGAAGTCAAGACCGATATTGTACGAAGTTGTCTTTTCCCATTTCAGATTAGGATTTTGCAGGTTGGTTACATACAACTGTGATACGGTAAGCAACGTACCGTCTGGTTTCACATACTGATACTTACCGGTGCTCAGGTTAGCGAGGGCAACGTAACGTCCAATATCACGGTTACCGTTAATACCCCATGAAAGACGCAGTTTGCCATAATCAAGCCAGCTTGCTTTTTTCATAAAAGCTTCGTCACCGAAAGACCACGCAAATGCCACAGCAGGAAAAGTACCTCTTGGGTTACCCTGGCCAAAAGCTGAATACCCATCGCGACGTACTGTTGCATTAAGCATATATTTTTCATTGTAGGTATAAGTTACCCGTCCCATCAACGCATCACCAGTGCTATACTGATCGTCGCTGCTTACTACTGGTTTAATACCGGAGCCGATGTTGTGATAGCTCAGGTTATCGTTTGGATCAAAACCTTCGTTATCCACCTGGGTTTTCCACGATTGGAATTTTTCTGCATTGTAAAGGAAAGTGGCATCAAACTTATGTCTGCCAAATTCTTTTTTCCAGTTAATAATATTATCTACCTGCCAGTTATAGGTGGTCTGATCAATCCTGGTAGCCACACCTTTTCTTGCTGAATAGGCATAGTCTTTTGCAGAAATACCATTGAAGTAACGATAGAACTCAAAAGTAGGTGTAAAGTTTACCTGGTAAGAAAAACCAAAAGGCAGGTTACCCTTTGCATACAAGGATGCAAAAATGGTGTTGTATTTTTTCAGACGATTTGTATATGTCTGGTCAAGAAACGGGTTGATATTATTACCAATGTCATCATTTGGGCTATCCCTCAGCGTTACACCATCTGCTTTGTATTTTTCCCCGTATGGCGAAGCGTTCAGCATTTGGTTCCAATAAACCGGAACAGAACTTTCATCGCGATCTGCAAACTGGGAATTTAGACCAACGGACATGAACTTAGCCACTTTTGCCTCCAGGTTAGCGCGGACGCGGACAGTTTTGAAATTGTCACCCACCACCACACCATCGTTATTGGTATAATTGCCAGACAAATAGTATGAAACCTGGTCGTTCCGATTTGATATACTAACGGTATGGTCCTGGCGAAATGCGTTTTGGAACATCATCTTATACCAGTTGGTTTGTTTGCCTGCTTTGTAATTGGCAATTTCAACGGGGAATAATTTCAAACGGTTTAACCATATATCAACAGGGTCAAGTGTAGCGCTTGCACCATCATATGCTCTCCATTGCGCAAGCGTAACATCAGCTGGCAATGTACGTGGATCATTAAACTGGTAAGGTTTATGATTTACAATGGAGCTGTTTAAAACCTCTGTTCTCCAGGCCACAAAACCAGGTCCGTCATACACAGGTTGATTCTGTGCCATGGTTGATACGCCAAAGTTGGTATTGAAAGTAATGGTGGGTTTTCCGCCGATACTGCTACCTTTTTTTGTAGTGATGATGATTACGCCAGAAGCAGATTTTGCACCATACACCGCTGCAGAGCTTGCATCCTTCAACACATCGATAGTTGCGATATCATTTGGGTTGATATCTGTTAACTGCATGGGAGGAGGATAAATTACACCATCTACCACCAGCAATGGGCTGGAGCCTGCGCTGATAGTGGTCTTACCTCTTACCTGGATATCGCCACCGCCTTTTGCCGTGCTACCATTGGTTTGATTGATACTAAGACCAGCAACATTTCCGCGCAATACATCCGTTACGTTGCCGGGGTTTTCATTTTCAAGTTGTGTAGCTTTTATTTGTGCTACAGCTCCCGTTACATCACGTTTTGTACGGGTACCATAACCAATCACAACTACCTCATCCAGTTTTGCTGCTTCTGAAGATTCCATTACAACAGTAAGCATTGTGCGGCCTTTTACCTGCATTGATTGTTGCGCAAGACCTACACCACTGAACACAAGTGTAGCGTTGGCAGGAACGCCTGATAATCTAAAATGTCCTTTGTCATCTGTGGTGGTACCATTCTTACCACCTTGTACTATTACTGAAATGTTTGCACCTGTATACCGGCTGTCTTTGGAACTGACATTGCCTTCCACTGTAATTAGATTTTGGGCGTTTACTGCACTACAAAACAGCAGCAAGCCCAACAAGAGAGAGAGTCTTTGTTGGAAATTTTTACTCATAAAGCAAGATTTGTTAGTAATAAATTTTTGGGTGTATTCTCGTTAATTCGCTGTTTTTATATTTTCATTATTTAGTTAGATTTTAAGGTTTAAGAAATTTATTTTTTAAGACGCAAATTGTAACTGTTTTTAAAACCCAATTGAGTTACCACCATCAACTGGCAGCACAACGCCGGTTACGTATCCTGCTTCATCCGAACTCAGGTATACTACTGCATTCCCAATATCAGATGGTTGCCCCAGTTTTGCCATAGGTGTTCTGCTTAATACTTTTTGTTTTCGTTCCGGATCATTATTTAGTGCTTTGGCTGACATATCCGTTGCTATAAAACCAGGTGCTATGCAATTTACCCGGATGCCTATTGGCGACAACTCTACAGCAATGGCCCTTGTCATGCCTTCTACTGCCGATTTAGATGCTGAATAAGCTACCACTTTAGGTATACCATACTGAGATGCCATAGAACTTATCATTACAATACTTCCTTTCTTGCGTGGCACCATTTTTTTTGCTATTTCCCTGGTGAATGCAAAAACAGCAAACTGGTTTGTTTTTATAATATTGTCGTAATCTTCATCTGTTAGTTCTGTAAAATCTTTTTTCAGGTTGATGCCTGCATTGTTTACCAGTATGTCTATCGCTCCAAAATCTTTTTCAATCTTTTCTGCCAATGCGGGCAACTCATCCAGCTTTGAAAGATCTGAAACCACGTAAAAGCATTTGCTGCCTAATGTTGCTGCAGCTTCTTTTAAAGTAGTTTCATTGCGACCTGTAATGCAAACAGCTGCTCCGGCTTTTATCAAGGCCTCGCTAATAGCTAATCCCAGTCCTTTGCCACCGCCTGTTACTATTGCTTTCTTTCCAGTTAAATCAAAATAAGGTTTCATGAAGGGTTTATTTTTTGCTATTGGCTATTTCTAAAGCCTTTGTTGAGGTGTAATATTTTGCTATCATATTCGGCACTTCCCAGGCGGGCATTTTGCCAGCCTTTAAATATTGCAAATAGCGCTGTAACACTTGTCCAAAATGAGCTTCATGCCCCACTTTATATTTATCAGGGATTACTACCGTATAATTTTTTCCTGTTTTTGACACAGTAACACCAGGGTATTGCACATTGATTTTTTCTACCGCTTTTTGCAGCGATGAATCATAAGCTGCATTGTCCGCAACAGGTGTTATGTACAAAGTGGGTTTGTAATTTTCTTCCTTGCCTTGTTTAATTTCAAGATTTGCCAATGAACCTTTTAGCAGGCAATAATGCGTATCACCACTACCCTCCGGCGCTTTATAATCCCAGCGGGCTGTAAGTTTTACATGGATGCCTTTCAGGGTATAATTAATAGCGCCATTTCCGTGTGTCTGTAAAACTGTATCGTTCTTTACATAAGCTTTTAGAAAATCGGGGAAGCTATCTTTCTTGGTAACTGCAGCAAATTCTGAAAGCGTAACAGGTGTTGGCCAAAGCTTTGCACTGCTAATAGCTATGTCTTTTTTGTAATCAAGAACACTATCTGGGAAACACTCCCATTGTACCAGATCTACCAGGTGTGTGCCCACATCTGCAATGGCTTCTCCCTGCTGTGCAGGATCAAAAAACCAGGAAGGTCTTGTAAGCGCCTTGCCTGAAACAAACTTGTAGAAATAATGTACACTCTCAATAGTAACAGAGGGGTCTTTATCAGTGCCGGGTTTTAATGTACCAAACACTTCGGGTATATGCGCAAATTCTCTTTGCAGTATATTGGTGATTTCAGAACGTTCTGTCATAATATCATACAACAAAACTTTCTTATCTGCTGCTGTAGCAAAATCTTTTTCCAGCGCTGTAAAATTTTCCGGGGTAATGGCCATTGGTTTATCGCCCAATACATTCAGGCCGGCTTCTACAGATTGTGTGATGTATTGTGTTTTACGCAGGTTATTGCCAGCTAAAACAATCACGTTGCCTTTCTTTTCTGCAATCATTTTTTCCAGGAAGTCGGCACCGGTATATACTTTCTCCTGCCAGTGAGTAGGTGATTCTGCTCTCTCGTTGTATTGTTTTATTAAAGCCAGGTGTGCATCCAGCTCTGGTCCGGCAGGTGCATAAACATTTACGATAGAGTCTATGCCTTCAGACATTGATTTTTGCACAAGAGCTGCGTGAAAATGCCCGGGATCTACTGTAACCAGTCGAACTGTATTGCTGTCTTTTGGAGTTGCATTTGTAGTAGCAGTGTCAGTATTGTTATTGCAGGCAACAGCAATTATTGACAAAGCAGTAATAGATGAAATAATGCGAGTGAATGATCTCATTTTCTGTTTGTTCTTTAGTTTATTTTTCTTTAGGTCTCGTACAACTTATAACTTACAACTTACAATCTCGTTGCTACATTAAACTCCTTGTTTATCTGGTAAGGCCAGCGCTGCGGGCGGCTTAACATGGCGTTAGCCTCATCATCGTTTTTAAATCTTTCATTCATTGGATCCCAATACAATTTCCTTTTTAGTTTCATTGCTGTATGATTAAGCAGGCAAACCGTACATGCACGATGTCCTACTTCTATGGGGGCAATATTTGGCTGACGTGTAATGATGCTGTTTAGCCAGTTTTCATGATGCTCGGCACTGTCTATTAAGTGAATTTCATCCGGGCCTATAACAGAAGTAAGAATTTTAGGATCACTTGCATCCAACGCCTTTGCATTAGCGCCTTTCACTGTTGGGTCTGATGCTGTTGCGGAATAATTGCCGCGTGTTACAAATATCCAACCGTCTGACCCTACAAATTTTACACCATTGGGATATTCATTGCTGGCCAGCACCTTTACCCCATTTGCGTATACCGTTTCTGTTTTGAAATTGCCATGCACATCCCATAGTGCTTCTTCGGCAGGCCAGTCGGCAGTACCACTAATTTCTACCGGGCCAGTATATTCTGTACCCATGCCCCAGTTGGCAATATCAAAATGGTGTGCGCCCCAGCCTGTTATCATGCCTGCTCCAAATTGGCCACAACGTAACCATCCTGGTCTCGACGTAACGCTGTCTTGCGGGTGTACCAGCTTTTCTGTGTAAGGAACATAAGGCGTTTGTCCAAGCCATTTCTCATAGTTAAGATTTGCAGGAATAGGCATTTCTTTTTCAACAGTCGCTTCAGTTGGGTTATCAACCGGCAACCCTACATAAATAGTGTGCAATTTCCCGATGCGGCCATTGCGTACTAATTCGCATGCTTTTTTAAATTGTGGCATAGATCGTTGCTGACTGCCAATCTGGAAAATGCGGTTCGCTTTATTGGATTCATTGCTTAAAATGCGCCCTTCGCTAATGCTAAGCGATGCAGGCTTTTCCATATACACATCTTTACCAGCACGTACCGCATGCACTGCAGGTATTACATGCCAGTGATCAGGTGTTGAAATTATTACAGCATCTATATCTTTATCGGCCAGCAACTCTTCATAATTTTCATATGTTTTAGTGCCGGTATAACTGCCATTGTTCTTTTTTGCATAATAATCGTTCACCCATTTTTGTGCGCCTGTAAGCCTGTTCTTATCCAAATCGCACATGGCCAGTATCCTTGATTGATCAAACTTGATAGTTCCTGGTACGTCCCACGACATACCAATTCTTCCACAGCCTATAACGCCCACGTTTACACGCTTACTGGGTGCATATTTGCCAAACACACTGGCGGGCACAATGGATGGTAGCCCTGCTGCGCCCATCGTAGTCATGCCAAGAGTGCCTGCTAAACCAGTTTTAAGAAAATCTCTTCTTGAATTAGCTTTTTTGTTTTTCCGGGTGCTCATTGTCTGGTATTTAAATACGTTATAAATCTTTTATTGGGTTGAAGGTGTAAAGTATAGGGTTTATGGCCACGAGCTGCATCTTGTTTTGCAACTTCAAAATAAAGAACCTTACACCTTACACCTTATACCTTATACCTTAAACATTAATAAGGCAAAGGATCATTTGGACTTTTTGCATGCGCCTTTGAATAATCCAAAGGCTTATTGTCCCCAATTACCCACGCAATACCGCCTAAAATGTGCTGTTGAAAATCTTGTTTAAAATAGGTAGTACTGTCGTGTCCTAAAGAAGTATACCACTCGCGACCGCCATCAAACTGGTGGCACCATGCAGAAGGTGATGAGGCTCCGTAGAAATCGGGTTTATCCTTATCATCCAGCAAAGTGCTAAGCCGATGTGCCATTAACACATGCAAATCGGGGTTTACTTCTTTGAAAAAATAACATTCGTCATCCTGTGCCCAGGAGTTTGGTAAGAAATTAGTAGAGGGATTTGTAGGATCTATGATGACTTCAGTGAAAGCCTGGTGTTTGGCGTGACGTAGAAAACTAGCCCCGATCATTCGCTTAAACCAGGGCCAGTTTCTTTCTGTGCCGGTGGCAGAATGCAATGCCACAAATCCACCTCCGGCTTGTATGTACTTCATTAAAGCAAGTTTCTGTTCATCATTATCAAAAACATCATTGTTGGTATTATTAAAGATTAAAGCATTGTACCTGCCCAGGTTTTTATCTGTAAAGTCTGCGGGATTATCAGAAACATCTACTGCAAAGCCATTTTTCTCTCCTAATTGTTTAATAGAAGCAACGCCGGAAGCAATATTGGTATGCACATAGCCTTTACCGTTTTTGGTATACACAAGCACACGAACTCTTCGCCAGTCAAGATTTTTGCCGGTAGTGCCAGCATTTTTTTTCGCCGGTGAACATGAAATAATGATTGCAATCGTTAAAAGGATAATTGCCGCAGCAGATTGCTGTATAATTTTTCTTCTGTCAGGCACGGTAACCAATTTTGTGAGATGGCGAAATAATAAATTGCGGAGTGAGGTGTTGATATCTTTCGGTATGCGCAAGCCTGGTAATGGCAAATAGCCCACAGCTATAAGAAAACAAAAAATACCAGGCACAATAAAGGTTTGAGGCCGATCTGTTAACCAATGGATAAGTCAATGCATTATGCAATGCATCGAAGAATAGCGATTCTTTTTTCATATGCGCAGCTATGTTTTAGTAATCTATGTTTTAGTAATCGTCAGGCAAACAATGCACTTAGCATTGTATTGTTAAAATTATGTAAAAGCGATTTTCCTACCAATACCTCCAACAGGTCAACTAAAAACGAGCTACCGGGCTCGTTACCGGTAACGTTTGCATAAGATTATTTACAACTGCAATCGTTTTTTTTTTCAAATTATTTAATTTGAGAAGCATTACATGCTTTTTTGTTTAAAAAGTTGTACCATGCAGCTAAAACCACTTCGGCCTGTTAACAGTTTAGAGAAGCCAGGTTGGCTTATGCGGCAGTGAAACTTATATTATTATGATTGGTCAGCACCAGGTTACCATAAAAGATATTGCAAAACGGCTTAAAATTTCAGTGTCAACTGTTTCAAGAGCACTGCGTGGAAGTGCAGACATAAGCGATGACACCAGGAAACTTGTTTTATCAGTGGCACAGGAGATGCAATACAGCCCTAACCCTGTGGCGCTGTCGCTTCGCGATAAAAAAACAAAAGTTATAGGTGTAATAGTGCAGGAAATTGCCAACAATTATTGCTCTGCTGTTATTGCCGGCATTGAAGACATCGCTTTTAAAATGGGTTACAATGTACTGATTTGTCAAAGCCACGAGAAGCTTGACCTTGAGAGGCTGAATACACGCATGCTGGCCTCCCGTCGGGTGGATGGATTGCTTATAACTATCTCCAATGAATCGAGCCAGGTTACCCATCTGCAGGAAATGATTGATCGTGGAATTCCTGTAGTAATGTTTGACAGGGTAAGCGACGAATTGCAAACACATAAAGTAGTAGTGGATGACTACAAAGGCGCCTTTGATGCTACCAGTCATTTAATAGAACAAGGATATAAAAAAATTGCGCACCTTACTATTTCAAAAGACTTATCCATTACACAGCACCGGTTGAATGGCTACCTGGATGCTTTGAAAGCACATAAAATTCCTATTAATAAAGACTGGATTATTTATTGCGATTTTGGTGAAGAGAACATGAAAAATGAAGTACGTACCCTCATGCATAGTAAGAAAAGGCCGAATGCTATTTTTTCTTCTGTTGAGCGATTGTCGATGGCCAGTGTAAAAGTCCTGAAAGAATTAAATCTTTCTGTGCCGGGCGATGTGGCGCTGGCAGGTTTTGCAGACAATCCGCTTTGCCGTTATCTTAATCCCGCACTTACGGCAGTATCTCAACCCACATTTTCTATCGGGCAAAATGCAACAGAATTGTTGATAGAATTAATTGAAAGTAAAAAAGCAGAAGATAAGTATACGACTATTAAATTAAAGACAACACTGGATATACAGGCTTCTTCTTTGCGAAAAGCGTAGTCGTGAATCGTCAGTCGTGAGTAGTTTCTGATTATAGTTCAAGAGTTCAAGAGTGCGTAGTTCAATAGTTCGTAATTCAATCGAACCAAAACTCATATTTGCGAATTGCGCCGCAATGTACTTAAAACCTAAAAACTTACAACATCTTCCTAATACGCCAGCACGTATTTATAAAACGCAGGCACTTCACGCAGGGTACTTATTATGTCGAGTATGCTATACCGTGTTGAAGAAGCGTTGTACACATTT
This sequence comes from Chitinophagaceae bacterium, assembly GCA_047602295.1. Classification (GTDB taxonomy): domain Bacteria; phylum Bacteroidota; class Bacteroidia; order Chitinophagales; family Chitinophagaceae; genus JACMLD01. The sequence continues at coordinate 3,872,819 of JASGHP010000001.1, forward strand.
TTAAAACCCAGTTTCCTAAAAATATATTTTGTCCTAGTGATATGGTAAAACTGCGAAACCACAATGACAGAATTGTAATGCTTGTCTTTGTTCCAGGCTAAAAAATCTTTCGCCGTTAAATAAGTATTTTGTCCGTCATTGTCTGCAATAACATCAGCTTCCGGCACGCCATGTGCAACCAGGTAATTTTTCATCGCATTACCTTCCGGATAAAAAGCAGTTTCCTCATTACCTTTACCTCCACTAACATATATCTTTTTTACACGCCCTTCTTTGTACAATAACAATGCCCTGTCTACCCTACCCCGCAACCAGCTTGACAAACTTCCATCTGCAAGCACTTTATTTCCTAATACAACAGCCACATCAGCATTACCTTTATAATCATTAACCCCATCAATAGTAATGTAAATAACATGCACTAAAACCCACAACAACAAAATACGACCAATACGCTTTATCCATTTAACCCTGTTGCTTTTCTTCTTAATGACCATCACTATTGTTTGATTGAATTGCCCGTAAAAATAAAAAACCATGCGCTAATGCATGGTTTTTACTAAGCTATTTTTTAGCGAAGCATTTTCAGGAAAAGGAAAAGGTGAATGGTTCTTTAATAAAATAATTCCTGGCTTTTATGCAGGCTGGCAATACAATCAATAAAAGAAAACCTATTGCCAGGTATTTATTTTGTTGTTGCCTGTAAAAAAGATAACGCATATTAGATATAAAGGAATGCCATTTCACTTCCCAGTTTCCTTTTACGCCGTCTGCATTTAGTACACTGTTTACACCAGGCAGCATTGTAATCTGTGTTGGCAGATCGATACTTGAATACCGGGGATGAATGGCAGGGTTTGCAAATAAATAAAGATCATTGCCTGAAATACTGTAATCTGCTATATTATATACCAGCGCCTGGTTAATAATGCGGGCAAAATTTTGATAGCGGGTGTTTTCACCAAAACTAATTTTTAGTACAGCAGTAGTATCATGCGTGAATTGCAGCTTTTCTATTGCACTGCGGATAAAATCAAATTTTCTTTCTGCCAGATAAGCTGACTGATCATTCCATACAAAATCATCCAAACTAAGGCTAGTTATATTTTTATGTTGCACCGAAGTCATTGGCTCATCCAGTTGCATGCTTACACAACTATACTTTGCTTTATCTGGTTGGTCCCCAAATAAATAAAAGAACAGGCAAACCTAAAATACTTATCAGCCCTGGAATATAAAAACGGCTCAGCTTTCTCATGATATTTGTTTTAGTTGATTACAATTGCATTACTTAAAAGGAACAATGCAGCCTGATTTGTAAATGCTGCGTTCTTTTCAAATTCACAAAAGGGTGCGGTAATTAGGGCAGGTACAGTTTCTTAACATTTGCGTAATCTATTTCGGGCAGAGGAATGAGTGAATATTAACGCTTACACAAATCCATGTAGAACCACAGTAGAGATGCCGGATAATAAAGATTCCATAAAACTTCTGCGTTAACTGGATGTATATAGTGAGCTTTATATGCTCAAATTATTTACATTAGCGCATTATTCAAACCACTCAAAAAATCGATACAATGAAAAAAATGATGATCTTATCCCTGTCCTTGTTTCTATTTGCAGCAGTTCATGCGCAAATACCCGATGCAGTTACAAAAGCTAAAGACGGCGTTACTGCAGCAGCCGGTTCCAACGCAGGTAAATTACTTACGCAATTTGCAAACGGACTTAAAACAACCTCTTTGTTAAGTTCATTTACTGGTCAGAAAAGCGGATGGCTGGCGAAAGCTGGTAAAGTAGCTGATGCAGCCAGCATGGCGTCCAGTGTTGCTTCACTGGCGGGCGGTATCAAACCAGATATGTTTAAAAGCGGGTTTAATGTAAGCAGCATTATATCTGCAGCCAGCACAGTTAAAACCATGTCAAGTGCAGGAGGTTTGCTTAAAAATCTTGCTGGCGGATTAAAACCAGAAGCATTAACCAGCACGTTTGCTGCACAAAAACCATCATGGGAAAGTGCATTAAGTCTTTTGAAATAAACAAGTGAAGAAATTATTTATAGTACAATGCCCTGCAAATGCGGGGCATTTTTGTTGTACGATAGAAACAAAAAAAATGCCCAGCCCGCCTGGTACAACAAATGGGCTGTGTACTTTAGCGGGTGGGCTATGCGTATTTACTATGCACAAGGTTATTCTTTCAGCGCTGCTATTACCTGGTCGTAAGTCATGGCTTTCCATTCAGCTGCGGTATGCCCCTGAATAAGTGAAGCAGTGCTGGATAAACGGCTTCCTACATTAGTGCCTCCATGAATAATTATATAACGAAAAGGCACACCCGTAAAATCGTATACATAAGAATACAGCTGAATGCTATTTAAAGCCAGCACATCTTCCATATAAGTACTGGCACTTTCCACCTGTGTTGCGCCTGATGAGTTGGTATATTTAATATAACAAAGCACAAGGCCGCTATCAAGTACTGCCTGTGTAATAGAATCCGCTGCAATGGTTTGCTCGTATGCGCTGTCATCACCATTATAAGTCATTCTTAGGTTAGCCCAATTAGAATACATAACATTGGCAGTGCCTGTAGCACCTGTGGCTCCTGTAGCCCCTGTTTTTGTACAACTGTTTAAACCAATGATTGCAGAAAGCAATAGTATCCCAACTGATAAGTGCTGTAGTTTGATCATAATAGTAGATTTATGTTTTATTTGATACCATATTACGTTATAGCGTTGGGTGAGTGTTGGCAATGCATTAGCGTATTAAGGTGAACATTTATAAACCTGCGGTGAAAAAACCTGGTTAACAATTGGATTGCAAAAACAAGTAGCACAGAACGCAAATATGCTTATACTCGTTTTGTATCATAATTTTATCGGTTGGTCGATTTCAGTAAAAGCTGTAATACTTTATGCCGTTAAATTTGACTGAGAACATTCACACAGCATATGAATGTCAATTACAAATTTTCATTAAAGAAGAGATTAGCATCAACACAAAAACAGTTCAATAATTCTTATGAAGCAGACTATATATGGAAAGCCCCGATCTAGACGCTGGTTTATTAATACAATGAGTGGTGCTGGTGGCGCACTTATGTTAAACCCGTTTTTTTCATGGACAATTGATGAGGTTGATCCGCGTGTAGCAGCCATTGTGGCAAAAACTATCGGCGTTGATACACATAACCATATTGATGTTCCGATTAGTGCAGCAGAATTGCCCGGCCCAATAGTAGATATGGCTGGTGATATGAAAAAATCAGGCTTGTCTGCTATATGCATGACTTTCGCTGTAGATTATCAGCAGTTACGCAATCCCGGTGAAGCTTATGATCGTTTCATAAACGGATTGACAGCCATGGACAAAATTCTTGAGACCAATAACATGAAACGCTCTATGAACCTGGCTGGATTAAGAGCTGCTCATGATAAACATGTTCCTGCAGTTATACAATCTGTAGAAGGAGGTCATTTCCTGGAAGGTAAATTAGACAGGCTGGTTGTCGCCTACAGCCGCGGCTTGCGGATGCTTGGTTTATTGCACGATCATGATGCTTCTGTTCCATTGGGCGATGTCTTCACCAATACACCACAGTTTGGTGGGCTCACTGCTTTTGGATCTGATATAATAAAAGAATGCAACAAGATGGGCATATTGATAGATCTTGCACACGCCAGCAATGAAACTTTAAATACTGCTTTAAAAGTAAGCAGCCGTCCTGTACTTGTTTCTCATACAGGACTTGATACTCAATTGGGCCAGAATGAATTTATGGCTAAGATGATGCGCCCAAGACTGATTAGCAAAGAAGAAGCAAAGATTGTTGCTGATGCAGACGGCGTCATTGGCGTTTGGACGCACCTGGCAGATTCTCCATTAGAATATGCAAAAAACATAAGAGCAATGGTAGACATTGTTGGCGTAGACCATGTTTGCATTGGTACAGATACAAAATTGACGCAACCATATCGTTCTCCAAACAATGAAAGGCCTCAGCCCCCTCCTGGTGAAAATGGAAAACCCGGAGGACCTCCTCCTGATGGTGGAAGACCAAGGGATAATAATAACGAAAAACAAAATGGCCCTGCAGACGGAAACAAAAACCGTGGCAGGGTTGGCGAACGTACCAATGAAGCCTGGCTGGATCAAAAAGTTGGTTTCTATTACGCAGTTGTAGATGCGTTACTAAAAACAGGATTTAATGAAGAAGAAATAGCAAAAATTGGCGGTGGCAATTTTTGCAGGGTGTTTGATGCTGCAACCAAGTAGATTCATTCACGGTTCACGATTCACGACTCACGAATATCATTCTGTCTTTAAACTCTTCACCGGGTTCAACAATGCAGCTTTAATAGCCTGGTAACTTACCGTTAACAGTGCTACTATTATCGCAAATGCGCCAGAGAATAAAAACGTCCAGAAATTAATATTTACGCGGTATGCAAACCCTTGCAGCCAATGACTCATTGCCCACCAGCCCAAGGGCCATGCAATGATTGTAGCGATTAATACCAATAACATAAAGTCTTTCGACAAAAGCAATGTTACATTGCTTACCGATGCGCCTAATACTTTCCTGATGCCAACTTCTTTTATGCGCAATTGCGCTGCATATGCAGAGAGACCAAACAAGCCAAGGCATGAAATAAATACAGCAAAACAGGCAAAAGCCTTAAACACTGTGCTCATGCGATTTTCTGCATCATAAAGGCTATTCAGTTTTTCGTCAATAAAAGAATAAGTAAACTTGCTGGCAGGCGACATTGATTTTATGTTCGATTCCATAAACTGTAAGGTTTGCGGTGTCTGGCCAGCCCGCACTTTTAGCATCAGGTAATTGGCTTTGTATGGATTGTATTCAATTACCAATGGTTCTATGCCTTTGTGCAGTGAAGAAAAATTGAAATCTTTTGCTATTCCCACCACGGTGCCGGTATCTCCTTCTAATACTACCTGTTTGCCAATAGGTTCTTTTATGCGAAATGCTTTTACAGCAGCTTTATTCAAAATAAATTCATGGGTTTTTATCTGCGGAAACTGTGCAAAGAAATTCCGGCCTTCTTCCAATGGTATTTTTAGTGTTGGCAATAATTGATCATCACCCCAAAGTGCTCTGCTTGTTTCTGGCAATACTTCGTTAGGTCCGGCAGACAATGGCGAGAAACTATACATACCAAAACGTTCTCCGGGTAAAGTAGAGATTACCGAATAACTTGCAATTGATTTGTTCTTTTGCATATTATCTGATAAAAAGCCAAACTTGTTCCACATCTCAGGATACATCGTTACTGCCAATACCTGTTCTTTATCAAAACCCAAAGCCTGGTTATGAAATAATTTCATCTGCCTGTATATAACGATGGTACTAAAGATCATAAATACAGAAATCACAAATTGAAATACAATCAGCCCCTTTCTTACCACATTTACTGAAGACGAAGAGGCTTTCTTCCCTTTAAGAGAATCAATAGGATTGAAACTGGCAACAAACCACGAAGGATAAAGACCTGCAAGAAAAGCAATCACTATCACCAATGATATAAGCAATGCAAGATTGGATAAAGAGAATGTGTCAGAAAAGTGAATTTGTTTTGAAGTAAGATTATTATAAAATGGTAAGGCATTCTTAAATAAAATAACGGCGATGATGGTAGCCATTAGCGTAACCAAAAACGACTCACCCAAAAACTGTCCTGTTAATTGGGCCCTTGTGCCGCCAATGACTTTGCGCAGTCCTATTTCCTTCATTCGATTGAAAGCCTGTGCGGTGGAGATGTTTATAAAATTAACAGCAGCAATCAATAAAATAAAAATAGCGGCAATTGAAAAAATGTACACGTAGGTAATATCGCTATTGGCAGAGACTTCTTTCTCCAGTTTTGAATGCAAATGAATTTCAGTAACGGGTTGCAGGTAAATGGCTTCGCTGGCAAGCACCTCTTTGGCAGATTCGCCACCGGGTGCACGGAATTTTACCAGGAAATCAGACAGCCTTTTACTGGTTAATGCTTTTGATGCATTGGTTTTTAGCAAAACATAATTATAGAAACCACTCCAACCTGTATTCTCCAGAGAACGCGGATCAATATACCTCGTTATAGTGGTCATTGAAATCAGGTAATCAAATTGCAAATGTGTACGAAATGAAAAGTCTTTTAATACACCTGTTACTTTTAAAGGAATTTTCCTTACATCGTCTTGCAAAACCTTGCCCAAAGGATTTTCATTGCCAAAGTATCGTTTTGCCATTGATGTTGTAATAACAATTCCATTCATTGTAGACAACGCAGTAGAAGGATCGCCAGCAGAAAATTTTAAGTCGAATACATCTGTGGCAGTAGAATCAGCAAACAATCCCCCTTTCTCTTCAAATCTTTTGGTTTGATTATCTGGTGCTGTATAACTCAATACCTGGTAAGGAAAAAGCCTGTGAAAACGAACCACTTTGTCTACTTCTGAAAAAGCTGCCTGCATACTTGTTCCCATTACAAACGATGTCGCGGCCCAACTGCGGGGATTTTCTCCGAGCCCTTTGGTGGTAATGCGATAAATGCGATCGGCTTGGGAGAATCCTTTATCGTAACTCAATTCTTCCCTTACATGAAAAACAATCAGCAAGACACACGCAATGCCCAACGATAAACCTGCTATGTTTATAATAGAGAAAAGTTTGTTTTTGCGGAGATTGCGCAATGCAATTTTGAAGTAGTTTCTTAGCATGTTATTGGTTTGGAAGAAGCCAGAGAATAAAAATACGAAGGCAATGCAGCTAATTAAGTGCCATCCTGCCAACTTACTGAAAACCATTTATTCCAAAAGATTGCTTGCAAACAAAGTGTACGATATCAGTACAAATGCTGTTCGTTTTTATGGTTTATGATGAATGAGGGGTTGAGCGAGAAGCCTGGAATATTTTTTAGAAAATCCATTTAGCCAATGTCCATAAGCCAACCAGCAAAGCAATTAAAACAACAGCCAGTGCAATAAAGCAGCCATAGGGCATAAACTTAACAGTTAAACTTTCTTTCTGATTGCTGCTTACCGTTTCTGTAGCAGGTTTAACTACTGTATTTTTATTGGCAGGTTCTATATATTGAATGAAGGTGTCGCTGTGTTCATTTAGCCAACTATGGTGGAAGTTTAAATGAATGATGTCTTTATTATCACCACTATCATCGCTCATTTCATTAGCGGCTTTTAAAAGCTCCAGCGCAAAGCGTTTTAATCCTTCCGGATCGGCCTGTATATAGCTTTCTCCGGTGCCCGCTCCGTAATGAAAAATACCAAAGCTAGCTTTGTCTTCTGCAATCTGCTTTTCTAGCTGTTCTATTAGCTTTTGAAGTTCTTCTTGTTTCAATGGTAAGCAAGTTTGAGGTAATATAGCACTTAGACCAATGCTCAAAAATATCTAAAACTAACATCTATTCAAAAATTTACTAATAATTCAAGCAGAAAAAAGTATTTGGTATTCAGTATAAAAGCTTCGCGGCTTGTGCTTACAACTTGCGAATAACAATGGTATTTGTCTCCGCAATAAGGAAGCCTGAAAACAAGCTTTTCAAATTTTGAATTTTTACTTTTGACTTTCATTCTCATTCCTCACATTTTCCACTTCTATTTAAGGATATTTTTCTACAAACAACCATCAAAATGGGGCAATAGCGCTGCGTATTGATGCAATATTTAGCTAACCAAAGGCGAACAATAACAATCAACAAAAATGGCAGGGCTTTTGAAAAATTGTATGAAACAAAATGTACAGTATGAAACTACAAATCCTTGCACTTACTACTCTGGCTATAGCTACAGGCATAGCCACGTATGCACAAACGCCTGCAGCACCAAAGGCTTCTTTATTTGTAAAAGGTGGTTTAAACCTTTCTAATATTACCATCAATAAAAATGGTGATATAGATGACAACAAAACACTTCCTTCTTTTCACGTAGGCTTACAGGCAGATTTACCCATTGGTGCTTTCTTTGCCATTCAGCCAGGCGTGTTCTTTACTGGTAAAGGCGCAAAATTAGAATCGGGCAATACCTCAGGTAATAACTGGTACAGGGCTACTACCCGTCCGTATTATGTTGAAGTGCCGGTAAACGCCGTTGTAAAATTGCCATTGGGTGATCAATCAAGTTTCTTTTTTGGCGCCGGCCCTTATGTGGCAATTGGTGTTGGTGGTAAGAACCGCGTAGAAGGACAGGTATTGGGTGCTTCCTTCAGTCGCTCTGAAAGCATTAAGTTCTCCGATGATGATCCTTTTACCAGCAACGAAGAAGGTTCTGGTTATAATATTATGCGTCGTTTCGATTATGGTCTTAATGGAACAGTGGGTATACAGGCTAAACACGCTATGTTTTCTGTAAACTATGGATACGGTCTTGCAAAATTGCAATCAGGCACTACCAGTTCAAATGATGAGCTGAATAAATACCGCATCTGGAGTTTTACAGTTGGTTTCGGTTTGTAAACATAACACAAGATCAGCGCTACATATACAAAGCCATCACATACAATTTGTGGTGGCTTTTTAGCTGTGAGCTGCTAGCTGCGAGCTTTGAGCCCTTCCACAATGCAATTCTATGAATGAGTGAAGATGACTAATTGAATTAATTTGAAACGTAAGATTATTAACCGGCATATTATCCAAGCATTAGTCTTGTAGCTTATAGCTAATAACTTGTAGCTTCATAAAAATAAAAGAGGCCGCCTATGTAAGACAGCCTCCTCCTGGCTCTTCGCCAGCAGATTATTTTTATGGATACAGCCCGGCTACGCGATAATAACCGAAGGCTTCCATGATTTATCTGTAGATTTCATGAATACCTCCTTTTTTTTGGTGAAGCCTAAAGTTACTAAAGCTTTCTTATAAAAAAACCACAAGGCTTTAGGTGTGTGGGTAAATTGTTTGCCGTTAACAAATTTTGTAGCATCTTTATTTTTCGTTTAGCTTGCCGTTGTTCAGCCTTCACTATCGTTCATAAAAAATAAAGACTGCCAAAACATGAGAAAAACAATCGCTGCTATTTTATTTACAAGCCTTTGTTGCATTCAGTTAACTGCACAGCAAAAACCTGCTCCGCCAGTTGTTCCTCCAGCAAAAGAAGATAAAGATGCACCCAACCTGGTGTTTAATGCAGACAATGCCGTTAGCACAGATCATGAAACTACCATAAAAGGTCAGCGCATTCCTTACAAAGCCACAGCAGGCACAATGCCGGTATGGGACGATGAAGGCAAATGCATTGCTGGATTGTTTTATACTTATTACGAACGATCAGACATTAAAGACCGCAGCACAAGGCCATTGGTAATTTCTTTTAATGGCGGCCCTGGTTCTGCTTCTGTGTGGATGCAAATTGCATATACAGGCCCACGCCTTATAAACATTGACGATGAAGGTTATCCTATACAACCATATGGCATTAAAGAGAACCCCTACTCTATTTTGGATGTGGCAGATATTGTTTTTGTAAACCCGGTAAACACTGCCTATTCAAGAGCAGCAAACAAAGATGTGCCTGGCAAAACTTTTTTTGGGGTGAATGAAGACATCAAATACCTGGCCGGCTGGATCAACACATTTGTTACACGCAATAACCGCTGGGCTTCTCCTAAATATTTAATTGGAGAAAGCTATGGCACCACTCGTGTTTCAGGTCTTGCACTCGAATTGCAAAATTCGCAGTGGATGTATTTGAACGGTGTAATATTGGTATCCCCAACAGAATTAGGAATAGAACGCAATGGCCCTGTAGACGCGGCACTAAGACTTCCATATTTTGCAGCCACTGCATGGTTTCATAAAGCATTACCTGCAGACCTGCAGAAAAAAGATCTTACCGATATGCTGCCCGAAGTGGAAGAGTTTACCATCAATGAATTAATACCTGCTATTAGCCGGGGTGGCTTTTTACCGGAAGATAAAAAGAAAGCCATTGCAGAAAAAATGGCAAGGTATTCCGGGCTGTCCGCCACCGTTATATTGCAACACAACCTGGATGTGCCCACTGGTTTCTTCTGGAAAGAACTGTTACGCGATAAAGGTTTTACTGTTGGCCGCCTTGACTCACGCTATAAAGGCATCGACAAACAGGATGCAGGTGAAGAACCTGATTTTAATGCTGAACTTACTTCCTGGCTGCATGCGTTTACACCTGCCATCAATATTTATGTTCGCAATGAGCTGAACTATAAAACAGATTTTAAATACCTGATGTTTGGCAACGTATTTCCATGGAATAACAATGGCAATAAGACCGGTGAAAACCTTCGGCAGGCAATGGCAGAAAATCCTTACCTGCATGTAATGATACAATCTGGCTATTATGACGGTGCCTGCGATTACTTCAATGCCAAATACAGCATGTGGCAGATGGATCCCAGCGGCAGGTTAAAAGATCGCTTTAGCTGGAAAGGTTATCGCAGCGGGCATATGATGTATTTGCGCAAACAAGATCTGGCTACAGCAAACGATGATATTCGCCAGTTTATAAAAGCATCATTGCCGGGTGTGGGCACACCGGCGAAATATTAATGCAAATGTGAAAATGCGTTTGAGTTATAAGTTGTAAGTAGTAAGTTTTGTGCATCACCTTACAATCGCAATCCAGAGATTAAACAATACAACAATAAAAGAAGCCTTTGCAATACGCAAAGGCTTCTTTTATTGTTAGCAGCAAAACAAACTTTCTATCTATAAGATTAGATATACTGATTGATGATGTTTTCAAGATATTCTTGCTTTCCGCTTTTTACAGCAGGTTCTCCACCTGAAACAGCCAAATCACGCAAATCTTCTAATGATAATTTGCCGGCTTCAAAATCTTTTCCTTTGCCGCTATCAAAAGATGCGTAACGATCCTGCCGTATTTTTTTGTAAGCAGATTTTTGCAACACATTGTCTGCAATAATCAATGCCCTTGCAAATGTGTCTATACCGCCAATATGCGCATGAAACAGATCTTCAACATCTGTTGAGTTACGACGGCGCTTCGCATCAAAGTTGATACCGCCACCACCAAAGCCACCAGCTTCCACAATTACCAGCATCGCTTCTACCAGCTCATTTATATTATTAGGGAATTGATCGGTATCCCATCCATTCTGATAATCGCCACGGTTGGCATCAATTGAACCCAGCACGCCAGCATCAGCAGCTACCTGTAGTTCATGTTGAAATGTGTGCCCGGCAAGCGTAGCATGGTTTACTTCAATATTAATTTTAAAATCTTTCAGCAAATCATATTCACGCAGGAAGCCGATAACTGTAGCGCAATCATAATCGTACTGATGTTTGCTGGGCTCGCATGGTTTTGGCTCTATAAAGAAAGTGCCTTTAAAACCTTGCTTGCGTGCATAATCAACAGCCGTGTGCAGAAACTTAGCCATATGCGCCTGCTCTCTTTTCATATTAGTATTCAACAAAGACATATAGCCTTCGCGGCCACCCCAGAAAACATAATTCTCTCCACCTAATGCAATGGTAGCATCTAATGCTGCTTTTACCTGTGCAGCTCCGTGCGTCAATACCTGGAAGTCGGGATTGGTAGCAGCGCCATTCATATAACGGCGGTTTGAAAACAGGTTGGCAGTGCCCCATAATAATTTTACACCACTGGCTTTTTGTTTATCTTTTGCATAAGCGGCAAGTGCCTGCAAACGTTTTTCATTGTCTGCTACGTCGTTAGTATAATCCACCACGTCTACATCGTGAAAGCAGTAATAAGGCAGGTTTAGCTTGGTAATAAATTCAAAAGCGGCATCCATTTTATCTTTAGCACGAGCTACTGCGTCTCCTTTTTCATTCCAGGGATAAATATGTGTAGGTTCACCAAAAGGATCGCCACCATTGCCAACAAAAGAATGCCAGTACGCTACTGCAAAACGCAGATACTCTTTCATCGTTTTTCCTCCTACCACTTTATTCTCATCGTACCAGCGATAAGCCAGCGGGTTGTCTGTTTGCGGCCCTTCGTATTTTATCTGTCCAATACCTTTAAAAAATTCTTTGTCACCAGTTATTACTGACATAGTTGTATGGTTTGTTTATTTTAAAAATTTGTTTTTGATTTCAGTTGATTTTTTACTTCAATTGTTTTACCAGCAATTCTTTCCATGCTGCATATAAATTGTTATAGGTGTCTGTTGCCTTAGGCGTTATTAATTGCAATGGTTTTACACCACGGAAAGCATCTTTTGCATTTTTATAAACGCCCACTCCTATTCCGGCACCAGTAGCTGCACCAACGCTGCCATCACAATTGTACAATTCAACCGGTGTGTTGGTAACATCTACAAATGCCTGTGCAAATACAGGGCTTAAAAAAAGATTGGCTTTACCAGCTCTTATCACTGTTGGGTTCATGCCATTCTCACGCATAATATCCAGTCCGTAGCGAAATGAAAATGCAATGCCTTCCTGGGCAGCACGTGCTATATGTGCCTGTGCATGCAGGTTCAAATCAATGCCATGCAATTGTGCCCCGGTTATTTTATTGTTCAGCATACGTTCTGCACCATTGCCAAAAGGAAATATTTTTAAACCTTCAGCGCCTGGCGATACCATATCAGCCAATTTATTCATAGCCGGGTAGTCTACAGACAAATTATTTTTCACCCAACGGTTAAGAATACCTGTGCCATTAATGCAAAGCAAAACACCTGTGCGAATATTATCCTTAGCATAGTTTACATGCGCAAAACTATTTACCCTCGACTGCGGATCGTAAGTAAGCGCATCACTTACTCCATAGATAACACCAGAAGTGCCAGCAGTTGCCGCTACTTCACCAGGCTCAAGCACATTTAATGATAAAGCATTGTTAGGTTGATCGCCTGCTTTGTATGTAACCGGAATCCCAGGTGTGAGAGACAAACCTGCAGCAACATCCTTAGAGATGGTTCCATGCTCAGAAAACACGGGCTGTATAGAAGGGATGAATGATTTATCAAACCCAAAATAATTAAACACATCTTCTGAAAGTGAGGCCGTTTTAAAATCCCAGAAAATGCCTTCAGACAATGCAGAGATGCTGGTGGTTACCTGGCCAGTTAACTTCATGGCAATAAAATCACCCGGCAGCATTACAGTATGGATGCGCTTGTAAATATCCGGTTCATTTTCTTTTACCCAGGCAAGCTTTGCAGCAGTGAAGTTGCCCGGAGAGTTGAGAAGGTGTTCCAATACTTTTTGCTCGCCAATTGCTTTGGCCGCTTTTTCACCAATTGCTACGGCGCGGCTATCGCACCAGATAATAGCATTGCGCAATACTTGCTGTTGTTCATCTACCAATACCAACCCGTGCATCTGGTAGGCAATGCCAATAGCACCAATGTCTTTCGGATTGTATTTACCGCTTGCATTTGCTTTGCTGATGGCTTGCCGCACGTGCTGCCACCATATATCTGGCGATTGCTCCGCCCAACCTGGCTGCAGTGCGATAATGCCTGTTTCGGTATCTTCCGGAAATTGGGCAGATGTTATGGCCAACCCGGTTTGAGCGTCTGTAACGGAAACTTTAATGGATGAGGTACCTATATCTATACCCAGGAGTAACATAATGGCAACATCGTTTTAAATGATAAGAATGCAATTCAGTAGCATAAAATTAAGGAGCTGTTTTACCAGAGCTTACCACTTTATTTTCTAAAACTGAAACTATTTTACTATAAATTGCAATTCATTATTTGAATTCTGCTTAAGATAGTTTAGCTATGAAGCCTCTTATTGAAAAGCTGCCATTGGCAGAAGACACTTCTTTTTTGGCCAAAACGTTTGCTACCCCGCATTTTGAAGTGCCCTGGCACCAGCATATAGAGTATGAACTGATTTATTTTATTGCAGGTGAAGGCAGCAGTTATATTGGCAATTATGTGGGTGATTTTGCATGTGGCGATATCTTCTTCCTGGGGTCTAACCTGCCGCATACATTTCAAAAAGCCGATAAAGATCTTTTTACCAGCGCTGTGGTGGTACAGTTTAAAGAAAACTTTTGGGGAAATGATTTTATGCAATTGCCGGAAAGCAGGCAGATAAAAAACCTGTTTGATATTTCTATGCAGGGTTTAAAAATAAATGAAAACTGCCGGCAAATACTGGCGCCTATGATTAAAGAGCTGGAAACAGCAAAAGGGTTTGAAAGGATTATTAAGCTTTGCAATTGTTTGTTGCTGATTGAAAAGCAGGGAGACTATACCGCTTTGTCTACGCAAGAGATAAAAGCTTTCAATTCCAAATACAAAGAACGGATTGATAAGATACTGCAATATACCATTGATTATTTCCAGGAACCTGTTACGCTGGATGACGTGGCAGAAAGTGTTTCTATGAGCGTACCCGCTTTTTGCAATTATTTTAAGAAAAGCACCAAGAAAACTTATATTGATTTTTTAAACGAAGTACGCGTAGGTTATGCCTGCAAGCAACTAATGGATACGCAAAACAATATTGCTTCTATTTGCTATGACAGCGGGTTTAATACGCTGGCTAATTTCAATAAGCAATTTCTGAAAGTAAAAAAACTGACTCCTTCTGCTTATCGAAAAACATTTATGAACAGCAAGTCGGTTTGAAAATTATTCAAGCGGGTTGGAAATTTCTATAAGCTTGTTCTTTACTGCATACATAACAAGCCCTACTCTTGTCTTTACCTGGAAGCGTTCACAAAGTGCCGCTTTATAGCCATCAATCATACGTGAGCTGACGCCCATTTTAGCTGCAATCTCTTTGTAAGTCATTTCAGAGGAAAGAAGTTGTAAAAACAGTTTTTCTTTATCACTAATAATGATTTCTTTTTTTTCTTCGTCTACATTGTGTTGCAAACCGCTTATGATTTTACCTGATATAATCTCCGGCAGATAGAAATCATTTTTTATAACTGCGTCCAGGGCCACTTTCAATTCCTCTGGCTCCATGGTTTTAAGAATATATCCTTTGGCGCCCAGCTTTAAAATTTTTATAATAACAGCTTCGTCGCTTAGCATAGAAAGCGCCAGCACTTTCACAATAGGATAATTACGATGAAGCCATGAAGTAGTATCGTAGCCATTGCCATTGGGCATATTAATATCCATCAGCACAATATCCGGCAATCCTGTTTCTACAATTTGTTTTTTCAGTTCATTGCCATTGTCAACTTCAAAAAATACAGTATATCCCTCAAAGGAATTAATGAGCCTTGTAAGCGCTTTTCTCATCAATATATGATCATCAGCGATGGCTATACGGTATTTTCTTGGCATGAAACGGGTGTAAAATTGTTATGTGGGCTTATTACCTTTAATAGTTGCAGGTATTTCTATGACGGTTTTTGTGCCCATGCCGGGCTGGCTGGTTATTGAAAGTTGTCCACCTATCAATTTTGCGCGGTTTACCATACTAGTAAGACCGATGCCTTTGTCTGAAGATGGCCTTTGCATTGCTTCTTTAACGTCGAAACCCTTTCCATCGTCTGTAAATGTAAAAATTATCCTGTTTTCTTTAAAAATTAGATCAGCATAGATGTTTTGGGCACGTGAATGTTTTATAATATTATTCAGCATTTCCTGGATAATACGGAAAAGGAATATTTCATTTCCGGGGTTAATTTGAAACTCAGCGTCTGCATAGGTAAAATGTGTTTTAAAAAGATTTGTCTTCTCAATCTTGGCCAGCTCAAAACGCAAAGCTTCAATAATGCCAATTTTAATAATCCTGTCTGTATGCAGGCTTTTGGAAAGATCTGAAATGCCACTAATGATATGGTTTACCATGGCTTTGCTTTCACTAATGAACTTTTCTGCTTCATCTTCTTTTTTTACAGATATAACAGAAAGGGTAAGTTTCAACACAGAAAGCTCCTGGCCAATATTATCATGTATCTCTTCTGAAAGATTTTTGAAGATATTTTCCTGTATTTCCAGGCGGGCATTCAGCAATTCCTGCTGATGCTGGTATTGTTTTTTTCTGTATGCCACCAGCATGGTGATGATAAACCCCACCAGCAGAAGCGCAAGAAAAACAGTCGCTAAAACGACCCATATAATTTCCGAATATTGATTCTGCATAGAAATCCGATAGTAAATAAAGTATAAAGCAAGTAGTTTAACATGTCTGATACCAGTAATAATATATTATCATATTTCGACATTGTCTGTGTAATAAAATTATTTAAGCCATAAATTGTAAATCCGCAAGTATTGAAAAACAACAGACCTGTTACAATCCAGAAATAAGGATTGCTGCTTAATTTCTCTGATTCCGGGAAGCGGAGCATTTTGTAAAAATATAGAATTGAAAAAACTACCATTAACAAACAACCAAGCATGTATGTATAGCCGTGAAACCCTTTTTTCCCCTGAAAATAGAATATATTAACTAGCGCAAGCAAAAGGTAAAGGATTATAATAAATACAATATTTTTTTTTATAGCCTTGTTTTGAAAGATGTACCGAAAAAAAAACAAGTAGAAAGCAAATTCAAATGCAGTGAAGAGATTGTATAAAAGAAGATTACTGATATCTCTTGATGCCATCAGGTCGCCATAATATTCTACCACTGTAGTTATTAAAAGAAAAAAAGGGAAGAAAGTGAGAGGAGGTATGCGATTCTTCTTATTGAGAATGCAAAGAATGCTTGCAAAAAAACTGATGATAATTATGATGATGTATAGCGCCATGAGCAATTAATCTATGCTGATACGGCGTAAATGTATAAAAAAACCCTGCTATGCAGGGTTTATAATATTTAAGACAATTTGAAATGACTAGATAACTATCATGCCTTCCTCTTTGCGATCGATTAAAATACCCGGGTTATCCCAATCGAAACCAGTTGTCTCTTCTGTGCTTGTACCACCGCCACCTGTGCCAGTGCAATTAGGAGGACACACACGACCTACATTAAAAGCTAATATTTCTGGTTTTCCTTCGCTACCAACATAAATGCTTTTATCAATAGTAGTTCCGTTTTCCAGTTCTTTTGTTTTTGAAGCTACCAACACCACTGTTTGGCGTCCAATATATTTAACGTCGTTTGCAGTATTTACATCATACACGCCAAAGTACATTTTAATGCCATCTGCACCGTTGGCTTTGGCAGTATTTATAAAAGATTGAAGCTCTTCAATGCTGTACCAAACGCTTAATGAATCTTCTTTGCCCAGGCGTTTAGAATTTTGTGCCCATCTTTCTTTTTTATAATTGCTTAAGAGAGATTCTACGTGTTTAGTTCCAACGCGTTTGCCTGCTTTTTTTACTGATTTAGTGAGTAACATAGTTAATAGTTTTTTGAGGTTATCGAAATAATTAATACCCCAAAACTATTTGAGAATTAGACCTATAAATCACAGTAAATACAATAAATCAATAATTTACATATTATAATTATATGTAATTAGATATAGAGCAGTTATTTGATTTTTTTACGAATATGCGACTTGCAGAAAATAACTTGAAAAAAAAATAAAATTACCTGTTTTGTTGCGTGATCATACGCTTGTTACATTGCATATTTTGCACAAGAAATTAACCAAATTCATTATACTTATCAAGCAGGTTGCACTGGATATCTTATTCCGCCAGCCACACATATCTCCTCTGCAACACTACTCATCAGCAGGCTGAAATCAAGCGGTAATAAGTTGCTTTCTGTTTTATTCGTTGATATACATTGCTGCACTTCCTGAATTTGAAATTCAAAGCCATTGTCACCATAGGGCAAAGAAATTGTTTCAGTAATAATATCTTTTTTACGTACCTGTATCTGGCTTCCTTTATACCATGGCCTGTCAAGAATGATTGTTCCTTCTGTACCGCTTATTTCTGCTGTAAGTGGTGTTTGTGCAACAATAGAAGAGAGAATATTCGCCATCATTCCATTCTTGTAATAGAAAACTGCATTGGTGGTTTCATCTGCACCTGTAGTTGCAAGGTGCGAGAATGTTTTTATCTCATCCGGCTTGCCCATTAACAACAATGCAAGGAACATAGGGTAAACCCCTATATCCAATTGAGCCCCTCCTCCTAATGCCAGGTTATATAGCCTGCTGTTTTCATTAAATGGCGCTACAAAACCAAAATCTGCCCGCAGGTATTTCATCTCTCCTATCTCACCATTTTTTACAAGCTCCATTGTTTTAATGATGATAGGAAGAAACCTCGACCACATGGCTTCCATTAAAAAACAATTATTCTCCCTGGCAGCATTTACCATTTCCAGTGTGCTTGCATAATCAACCGACATTGGCTTCTCACACAAAACAGGGATTCTGTTTTTAAGGCAGAGCAATGCATGTGCATGATGATAAGTATGTGGTGTGGCAATGTACACGGCATCCAGTTCTGTATTATTGGCAAGCTCATTATAAGAACCGTAATAAACCGGTGCATTAAACTCTTCAGCAAATGCTTTTGCTTTGTCAATATCTCTTGAAGCCACGGCATGTAATTTTGCATCTGGTACCAATGCAAGCGCTGCTGCAAATTTTTTTGCAATTCTTCCCGGGCCTATAATGCCCCATTTATAAATTTTATTCATTGTCTTTAATCGTTCAGTTTAACATCATTAATTTTTACCGGTAGCCATACCTGCATCTGGTTGCTGCCTCGGTTGCACCAGGTATAATATGGTATAGCAGTTATCTTTTGTTGATTTGTTTGCAACGATAAACCGTCTGAAGCCATAGTTACCACCGGTACATTTGCAGTAAGCGCAATCACCTGCTCATCCTGTACAGCATATTTTGCTGTGCTTACCGCTGTTGCTGATGGAAATAATAAATTCCAGGCTTTGCCATTGTTATCTGCGCCTTCTACGCAGTATACCAGCGGCCCACGTTGCAATGCAATCCTGTCTTTGTTTTGATTGACTTCTGTTCTTGCAACCATTTTCTTTATTTCCATGGGCAATTGCCATTGCAGCTTATCTCCTTTCTTCCACTCACGTTCAACAACTGCATAACCATTTTCAGTTTTATACTCAACGGGTTTATTGTTGATGGTTAAAACCGGCAGTTGTTTATCATCATTCAAAATAGTATAAAGATTTCCTGCAACAGACTGGCCCGACGCCCAACCAGGGATTCTTATATGAAGCTTGAATAAGGCTTTCTTAACCGGGTCTATTGCAATGGACACATTCCCATCCCAGGGATAATTGGTTTGCATGTTAAGCTTTACAACACTTTTCTGCAATGCTATTTCTGTATTGCTGCCTACAAATAAATTAATCCAGATATCATTGGTTGATTTCGCATAGATGTAATCGCCCAAAGATTCTACCAGTCTTGCAATGTTAGCAGGGCAACAAGCTGTACCAAACCATTCCCTCCGTGCATTTTTACCCATAGACGCAAGCGGGTTTCCATAAAAGAACCGATCTCCTGATAAACTCAATCCATCCAATGCGCCATTGTACAAACTTCTTTCCAGCACATCTACATAAGCTGCATTGCCTGTTAATGCATTCATGCGCTGGTTCCAGAAAACCATTCCTACAGAAGCGCATGTTTCACAATAAGCCTGTGCATTGGGCAAATCATAATCAATAGTAAAACCTTCATTGCTGCCTGCAGAACCGATGCCTCCCGTAATGTACATATTGCGATACACCACATCTTCCCAAACAGTTTTCATTGCTTTTACATAACCTTCATCACCTGTTAGCGCTGCTACATCTGCTGCACCTGTATACAAATACATTGCACGCACTGCATGGCCCGTAATTTCTTTTTGATCTCTTACCGGAACAACATCCTGTGCATAAGCCGTGTCTTTCCAATCTGTCCAGGTATAACCTTTGGCTAGCTTATGTCCGCGTTCTTCCAGTAACCAATGAGATAGCTTCAGGTATTTTTCATTGTGTGTTGCTTTATAAAGTTTCACCAATGCCAGTTCTAATTCCTGGTGACCGGTCACCCAATCTCTTTTACCCGGGCCGAATACTGAATCAAAATAATCTGCCCACTTAATGCATACATCCAGGAATTTTCTTTTGCCTGTTGCATTGAAATAAGCAACGGCTGCTTCAATCATATGCCCTGCATTGTAATCTTCATGCATGCTCATGTCTGTCCAGCGCTTGTCTAATCCGTGCAGGGTAAAATAAGTATTCAGGTAACCGTCGGGCAATTGAGCTGCTGCAATTTTATCTATCCATTCATCACACTTCTTTTCTATTGTTGGGTTTGGATTGCTTTTTAGAGAATAGGCCATTGCCTCCAATGCTTTAAACACATCGCTGTCGTCATAAAATATGCCCTCATGCGCTTCTCCTTTTGCACGGGCTACTTTTTCAAAATTGCGAATGCGGCCTGTAGCCGTTTCTGTCTGGTAAATGCAGGCGGGCAATGTTTTGGCAGCTACCTTATCAATCTTTGGTTTCCAGAAACTGTCTGTAATATTTACCTGCGAGAAACTTACAGGTTCTAATTGCAGCAATGATTGTTGCGCATCAACTGCCAATGAAACAAAGGGCATACTTGCTACGGCAAGTGCTTTGTGCAATAAAGACATACGGCATATTGTAAAATGAAAGAATAATGACTATCGCTGCAAATATAGTAGGGATTATAGTTCTAAATTTTGAGGTGGTTAGTCGGCGGAACACATTCCTGCAACTACGGAATTTATTTAAACCTAAATCAGTATTCATTGTTGACCAGGCATGGCAAATGCAGTTACTATTATCTTCCCTCACCAACTTTTTAAGAACCACCCTGCATTAAAAGAGAATGCGGAGGTTTACATAATAGAAGAATGGCTGTTTTTCAGGCAATATAATTTTCACCAGCAAAAACTGGTATTGCACAGGGCCAGCATGAAATTCTATGAAGACTGGTTGCTGCAAAAAGGATATAGGGTTCATTATATTGAGACGAGTGTACATGAAAATGATTGCAGGCATTTGGTGGATGCCCTGGCTAGACAAAACATCAGCGATATACACATAGCTGCAGTGTCGGATGATTGGTTACTAAAAAGAATGGAACAAGCATGTAGCAAGAATAGACTTAACCTGCATATTTATGACAGCCCTAATTTCCTGAATACAGCAAAGGGTGTAGACGACTACTTTAATAGCAAGAAAAATTATTTTCAGACCGATTTCTATATCTGGCAGCGCAAACAACGCAATATTTTGTTAGAAGCTAATGGTAGCCCAACTGGTGGTAAATGGACGTTTGATGAAGACAACAGGCTTAAATTTCCTGCAAAAGAAAAAGCCCCGGCAATTGAATTACCCAAGGATAATAAATATGTTGAGGAAGCGAAGCAATATGTACAAAAACATTTCTCTGCAAACTATGGCCATGCAAACAATGCAGGTTTGTTTGTAGTAACATTTGAAGACGCACAAAAATGGCTGGATGATTTTCTAGAAACACGTTTTGAAAAATTTGGTATTTATGAAGATGCAATTGTTGCAAAAGAAGCAGTGCTGCACCATTCGGTATTAACGCCCATGCTTAATATCGGGCTCTTGCAACCGCAACAAATTATTGACAGTGCATTAGCAGCAGCCGGCAAATACAATATCCCCTTAAATTCTTTAGAGGGTTTTATAAGACAGGTGATAGGTTGGCGTGAGTTTATCCATATTGTATATGAACGTGAAGGAACAAAGCAACGCACCCGCAATTACTGGAAATTTAAAAGAAAAATACCTGCAAGTTTTTGGAAAGGCGAAACAGGTATTGCGCCTATTGATACTACCATCAAAAAAGTTTTGCAAACTGGTTATTGCCATCATATAGAACGATTGATGGTATTGGGGAATTTTATGCAGTTGTGTGAATTTGATCCCAACGAAGTTTATCGCTGGTTTATGGAGTTGTTTATTGATGCATACGATTGGGTAATGGTGCCCAATGTATATGGCATGTCGCAGTTTGCTGATGGCGGCCTTATGGCAACCAAACCCTACATTAGCGGTAGCAATTACTTAATGAAAATGAGCGATTATAAAAAAGGCGATTGGCAAGCTGTATGGGATGGTTTGTTCTGGCGTTTTATGCATACACACCGCAGTTTCGTTTTAACCAATCCTCGTTTGGGTATGCTGGTGAATACCTTTGATAAAATGCCCGATGAAAAACAACAGCTTCATTTAAACAATGCAGAACAATTTCTGCAACAGCTAGACAGCTCAATAGAAAAATGAAAACGGTAAAAAAAGAAAACCTGCCCACTAAAATATGTTTGGTTTGCAAAAGACCATTCGCCTGGCGAAAGAAATGGGCAGCCGTTTGGGATGATGTAAAGTATTGCAGCGATAAATGCAGAAAGCATAACAAGAGTAAGCCGGTTGAAGTGTAGGGCCTAATTATATGTTGACGGTCTATCCTATTGCAGTCATTACCCAACAAAAAATAACGTCGGGCAACGGCTGTTTTAGTTTAGCTTTAGGTTATATGAGCGTACAACAACAGGTAAAAGAGTATATCGCTACTCAGCCAGAACAAAAGCAAGCCGATATGAATGCATTGCACAAGCTGATGCTTGCAATTGCTCCGAAGACTAAGCTTTGGTTTGAGACAGGTAAAGATGCCAGCGGTAAAACAGTGAGTAATCCGAATATTGGCTATGGCTTGTACACCATCAAATATGCAGATGGAAAGACACGCGACTTTTTTCAAATTGGCATCAGCGCCAACACCACCGGCATCTCGGTTTATATTATGGGACTAAAAGATAAGACCTACCTGCCCAAAACTTTTGCAGACAAATTAGGCAAAGCAAGTGTTACCGGGTATTGCATTAAGTTTAAGAGTTTAAAAGACATTCATATTGATGTGCTGGAAGCAGCCATTAGATATGGAATGAAGGCTTCGTTAGAGCAGTAATTATTTTTATTGCATGCACAAATTCAAAGCAAAGATTGACATCATTGGAATTAATCCATTCGTATCGGTTCCCGCCAGGATATTGAAAAGTATTATGCAGCAGGCAGGCAAAGAAAAAGGTCATATACCTATTTGCGGCACTGTTAATGACAATCCTTACAAACAGACTTTAGTAAAGTATAGCGGCGAATGGCGATTGTACATAAACACCGTGATGCTAAAAAAATCTCCTGAGAGAATCGGCGAACTAATACAAGTAACAGTTGAGTTTGATCCGGTTAGCAGAACCATACAACCTCACCCAACACTGTTACAGGCATTTAGCAAAAACAAGAATGCCAAGAAAGTATTTGATAACCTTCCTCCTTCAAGACAAAACGAAATTGTGCGTTACATCGCCCATTTAAAAACCGAAGCCAGCGTTATAAGAAACGTTGACAAAGCCATTGCCCATTTATTAGGTAAAGAGAAATTTGTGGGAAGAGAAAAACCCTAGACAAAAAAAGAGGCTGCCTTTCAGCAACCTCTTGTATCATTACATTTATAAAGTCTTCTTATTTCAATTCTAATACCACCACAGACGCAGGTGGTAGTTTCGCCTGCAGACTCGTTCCTTTTACGGAAGCTCCATTAAACGCAGCAGGTTTTATTTTATCTGGCGATTGGAAAGAATTGTAATCCTGCAAATGTGCGGATGCCAGTATACGGCCACTCACTTGTTTGAAAGTTGCGCCATCCAGTTCAAGACTGATGTCTGCATTTTTGTTAGGATCAATATTTACCAATGATACATGCACAACGCCACTTTTGTCTTTAGAAGCCGATACAGAAACAGCAGGTAAAGAATCATTGCCCAACACAAAGCTGCTGCTGGTGAGCGTAACAGGAATCTGTGTTGCATCCTGGTGCACATTGTACATCTCCATTACATGATATGTGGGCGTTAGGATCATTTTTTCTTTGTCGGTAAGAATAACAGCCTGCAATACATTTACACACTGTGCAAGATTGGCAATGCGTACACGGTCGGCATGGTTATTAAAGATGTTCAGCGTTATGCCGGCAATCATTGCATCACGCATGGTATTCTGCTGGTATAAAAAACCAGGATTGGTGCCGGGCTCCACATCATACCATCCACCCCACTCGTCTACTACCAATGCAATTTTTTTCTTTGGATCATATTTGTCCATGATGGCAGCATGCTTGGTTACCAGTTCTTCCATTTTCCATGCTTCTTTCATGGTACCGAAATATTGCTCTGGTGTAAAGTTTGTAGCAGGGCCTTTTTTATTCCATGCCAATACAGAGTAATGGTGCATAGCCACACCACCCAGCATATGACCGGGAATATTTTTCATGAGTGTTTCTGTCCAGTTATAATCTGCATCACTTGCACCGGATGCAATTTTTGTAAGGCCACCAGAGCTTTCCCAATCAGAAATAAAAGTGGTGTACTTACGGTATTCATCTGCATAGTATTCTGGTTTCATATTGCCACCACAACCCCATGCTTCATTGCCAATGCCCCAGAATTTTACTTTCCATGGTTCGTTTCTTCCATTGGCTTTGCGCAAATCGCTCATGGGGCTTTTGCCATTAAAGTTGGCATACTGCACCCAGTCTGCTAATTCCTGCACAGTACCGCTGCCTACATTGCCAGAGAGGTATGGCTCTGCGCCTAACAATTCGCACATGTTTAGAAAATCATGCGTACCAAAACTATTGTCTTCTGTAACGCCTCCCCACCATTTGTTTACCATAGTGGGCCTTTTGTCTTTGGGGCCAATGCCATCCTTCCAGTGATAGGTATCTGCAAAACATCCGCCCGGCCAGCGCAGGTTGGGTATCTTTAATTTTTTAAGTGCAGCAATGATATCGTTGCGCACGCCATTAGTGTTGGGAATGGTTTTGCTGGTGTCACCAACATAGAAGCCGCCATAAATACAATGGCCAAGATGCTCTGCAAAATGCCCGTAAATATGTTTACTGATAGTGGGCGCCTCTGTGGTATTGAACCGCAGCTTTCCGGTTGCCTGGCCAAAAGCTGCCAGCGCAAATAATAATGTAGCAATAGAAACCGAGAACTTTTTCATACAATCGTTTTTGTTAGTAGATGGTGATTTGCCCTCTCATAATTGGTAAATATAATTAAATGTCAAATCAACACTTGTTTTTTATCGGTTTAATTTTATACCAAATCAATCTTTTTTTATTCAAACCTTATTGGAAAGACCTATAAGGTTTGTGGTTAGCCATCTCCCTTGTAAACCTTATAGGTCTGGTCTTCTCCTTTATTGCGTTTTGATGGCCCGCTTTGCATCTACCGGCAAAAGCAGGTTGGTAAATACAGGCTTGGGCGAATTATTGAGCAGAATAACCGGCAGTTCTGCATAAGCAGCCACACGAACAGCATCCAGTTTCAGGCCCTTTACATCATCTGTTAGAATAGCAGCCCTGAAATCTGGTTTCACATACTTCAGTGTAACTTTTTTAAACGTAACACCATTGGCATGCCGCATATAAACGCCCCATGCAGGCAGTTCTCCAAATGCTGAAAACTCCGGGTAACCCTCTATTGCTTCCGGAACTTTTGTAAGCGTATCTGTAGCAAAGTATGCGTTTGATTTATTGGCATTGCCGGCAAACACTATTTCAACATTTTCCAGTGTTACATTTTCTACCGGGTGACCAGGTATGCCGGTAATAGAAGATGGGAAGACATTGTGTGGTGGCAACACTACATTAGAATCAATAGCTAAATCGTACATGGGCGGATCAGTAGTGCTTGTGGAAGGCTTTGTATAAGAAGCTGCATACGGAAGCTCTGGCCCATCCATTGGATAACCTATATCTGGTTTTCCTTCCGGCACCTGCACTTTTACATTGCCTATGTATACATTTTTCAGTTGACTAATAACACTGTCTTTATTGCGATGACCGAGGCGAATAAAAATTGCATTTCCAGTGTTCACTGCATTTACATTGCGGATGTCTACATTGTCAACAATACCACCGTCTACTGCTTCTATGGCAATGGCAGAGCGATAGGTATCATAAATCTCTATATTTTTTATACCGATGTTTTTAAAACCGCCATGAGATGCAGTGCCCAGTTTTAATGCGCTTGCACTGGAACGCACCCTGCAATTGGCAACATACACATCTTCGCAACGGCTTTTCCTGTCGGAAGATTTTAAACATATGCCATCATCTGCCACATTGATATTGCAATTAGTAATCCGTACTTTTTTGCAGTCTACAACATCAATCCCATCGTTATTAATAAAAGTATTGCTGAACACATGAACACTATCCATGATCAAATTAGTACAAGCCCTGTATTCCTGCACCCAGTCTGCGCCGTTCTGTATGTGAACGTTCTTAATAGTTACTGCATCGCAATTTATAAACGTAATTATTTTAGGGCGATTTCTTTCACTTGGCCTGCGCTGGTGCCATGCATTGTATTCTTTCCATTCAGGATCTTCTAAAGTGCCTGCTCTCAGTTTTTCGTAAATGTCTTTTATCAGCAAGTCAGACTGACCATCAATCAATCCTTTGCCAGTAATAGCAATGTTCTTTGCATTGTCTGCTATTAGAAATGCAGATGCACGCAATGAAGGGCCATAGTCTGCACGGTTGGTACTTGCCAGTAAAACCGCTTCTTCGTGAATGTATAACTCTACATTGCTTTTAAAATGCAATGGTGCTGTATAGAACCTTCCCCTGGGCACCACCACCCTGCCGCCACCTGCTGCAGATGCATCATCAATTGCTTTTTGTATAGCAGCCTGGTTATTGCTTACACCATCCGATTTTGCGCCGTATGCAGTTATAATAAAATCTTTTTTCTGTGCTTGCATGTGCAGGCTTATCATCATTGAAACACCAATCAGTATTCTTTTCATAACACAAATGCTGTAAGTGAAAAATATTTTAGCGGTCATTGAATGAATAATTTATTACTTTCTCTTGTGCAATCTTATCGCGATACTTTATATACATGTGCTGAGCAAGCTTCACAGGATCACCCTTTGTTACAGTTGCATAATCTTTTCTTTTATTTACCCATTGCCATTCCCAATCTTTAATAGTTTTTGTAAAGGCTGGCATGTTCATCATCTTCTGGTGTCCTATCACTAATTTTAATTCATTGAAAAATTGCTCCCATCTTGGTTTATAAAAATCGTTTAGCAATCCACTCCATTGCCTGCATGAATACTCGTTCAGCGGACAGTCTTTATCGCCCCAAAGCGTTATCAGATCTTTTGCATTGAACTCATACAATCTTTTCTCGGCTTCTGTTTTTCCATTGCTTCTTGCAGTGGCCACCCAATTGCCCAGTAAAAAATCTTTGCGGCTTCCAAGCAGGTTATCCAAATCACTTATCAACTCCAGAAACTGTGTGCTATATTGTTCAAACTCATCTTTCTGATGAAACATGTAGGCATTTACCCATTTGCGCTGCAATGGCAATGCATAATTAGCCAGTATTTGGCGGCTTAGATCTACCAAATCAAACTGAAAACCATCACTGTTTTTACAGGCAGGAATTGCTTTTATTAAGGCATCCCATGCAGGCAACAAATCTTTATCCGTATAATTCAATTTAGAATTTGCCCAGCGACTTATCGAATCCAATGTTGGTCTTGCCTGCAATATAGATTCTGCACCATCTCTTTTGTATTTATCAGCAGGAACAGTATAAACTGTCTGTCGCAATACCTGCCATGCATCCATTGCATTGCTATCATCAACGCCATAACGATTGCGTATATATTTTTTCAGCCAATCATTTACATCAATAGGTTTATCCTGCCAGGTATGGCTTGTCATCAATTCATACATCACCGGGTTTTGCTCAATAGCTTCCATCGTTAAGCCAATGCCTTTCAGGTTGCCGCTATTGGCATCGTGTAATGCATTGGCTGGTTCTGCAGCAACGGTTTCCATGCGGCCAAACAAGTTTGTATTGCCCCCAAAATTGTTCAGCATATTCCATATCCAGGGTTTGCCATAAAAGGCTGCTGTTCTTTTCCAAACAGGTTCTATTTCTGTAGCCAGATCCAGTATTATCATTTTATCATTGGGCACTACTTTTAGCAAAGCTTCTGTTTGCGGTTCTTTCCAAAACTTTCTGTCACTATAAAACAACCATCCCTGCATTACCCAAATGGCGGCAGTGTCTGCTTGTCTCATTCCTTCGTATACTTTATTGCTAAGATTGCTTAAAAAATCAGGCGCATCAGAGGGTGGTTCATTTTCATTGAAGGTATCAGCAGAGTAAAAATGATCTGTACCCAGCAGCGCAGTTTGTTTTTCCAAAAACTTTTTTCCTATTTCGGCAAACAACGGATCATTTGCATCAAGAATATAAGTATCTGCAAAACCATTCTTCCAATTGGTGGTTTTTAATTTTGCCTGCGGAAATTTCTTTTTAAATGCAGCCGGCACATGACCGGTAAATGCAGGCATCACAGGTTTCATACCCAATGCACGTTCACGCTGCAATATTTTTTTCTGTAGTTCAAAATGATTTTTCATCCAGCTCAGTGGTAATGGGCCGCCCCATCCATCCAGGTTGCCCATCCAGAACCACGAGAAATAAGAAGGCCCGCAAAAGAAATCTTTTAATTCTCCATCTGTAAAGCCCATTTCTTTGTACAGTAAATACCATGTGTATTCCTCACCTGTAATGGCCAACGGCATATTGATGCCATGCAATGCCATCCAGTCTATTTCTTTTTCCCAACGTGGCCAGTCCCACCAGCTCATGCTATAATTAAACGTGCAGTAGTTCATGTAATAGCGGTAGCTATATGGTGTAATACTATGAACTTTATTGGCAGGCAACGGAAGAACAGCCGGCAATTGCATGTTAACGCCATTCCATGTGATTTGGCAATGACAATACTCATTGAGGTAATAATACAATGCTGATGCGATTGCTACGCCATTATTGCCACGCAATACAATTTTCTTTGAAACAGCTTCTATTTCAAAAGCATCTTTGGTATTTTCTGCTGGCAAGGATTCTATAACAAACTGGTTGCTCCGCCCAGGTACTACTCGTTGCAATAATGTTTTGGATGCAGCAAGATTTAATTGCGCCTGCAAGGACACCGCAGTAAAGAACAAGAAGAAGGCAAGAATAATTCTCATGCAGGCAAATTTATATTTTGTGGCTGAACTTATAGACAGTCATGGTTTATTAGCTTAGCGATTCGTTACTACGTGTTTACTAATTACTATTACATGCACACCGACAGAATTATGTATGGTGAACTATCTTTTTCTTTATTGTACTTTGATTATAAGCTGTGACACGATTCTAAACAATTTATTTAGGGGTTACTCAATCAGTTGAAAAACAAGACTAACTTATTGAATCGGGATGTAAAACTGTTACAACGGAAGGTCTTCCGGAGACAACGGAAGGTCTTGCGGCAACAACGGAACGTCTTCCGGCGACAACGGAAGGTCTTCCTGCGACAACGGAAGGTCTTCCGGCAACAACGGAACGTCTTCCGGCGACAACGGAAGGTCTTCCGGCAACAACGGAACGTCTTCCGGCAACAACGGAAGGTCTTTCGGCGACAACGGAAGATCAAGTCCCTTTAAGACAAAGATCAACCTGTTGAACCCCATGGTCATTTTGTAAAAAAACTAAGAATAAATGCCATATCCATCATAAAAATCCCCGGGCAAATAACCCCGGGGATTTTATAATTGATGTATTTCATAGATTAATAACCCGGGTTCTGCACCAATACCGGATTAACAGAAAATGCTGTTGTTGGTATTGGGAAGATCCTTTTATAAGTGTTGGCATCTGTCTTGAAGCCCCATGCACCTTCATATTTGCCAAAACGGATTGCATCATTGCGGCGCCATCCTTCCCATGCAAATTCACGGGCACGTTCTGCATAAATGTAATCAAGGTTTACACTGCCAAGCGGCGCAGATGTTGTACGCACTGCTCTTAACTGGTTGCACAATGAAAGCGCTGTTGCACCACCTGTAGCAGTACCACCACGCAATATGGCTTCTGCTTTCATCAATATAATATCTGAATAGCGGAATACAGGTTCATCATTGTTCTGGTTTCTCGATAATGATGTTGCATCCGGATAAAACTTGATGTTGCGATAACCCATGTTCCAGGCTATTTCATCATTTCCTGCATCAAATGCAGCTACACTCTGGCGCAAAACAATGTTTGGCGTAAGGTTAAGCTGGTAAGTATAAGAAGCAGACGGATTAGGCCCTGTATAAGTTTGATCATAACCCAGGTTGGTAGTAGTAATCATAATTGGCGTTACTCCATCTGGCCTGTATTGCAAACCTGTTAACCATTGTTTGTTCCTAACATCATTGGCATCATTGAAGTTTGCATAGAATTCTGGTAAAGTGCTTGCAGGGCCTCCTGGTGTATAAGGAATGTTGAAATAATTATAACCTGCACCTGCTGCTACAAGGCCCATAGAACGTGGCACATCATAACGTGCTTTGTAGTTGGCAGATTTTCCAAAAGAACCTGTAGAAGTAGCATCAAAAGGAATCGCAAAAATGAATTCGTCTTTACTACCAACTGCTGTAGGGCCGTTGGTGGGGTAAAACATTTGCAGGTAATTGGCCATAGAAGCCAGGTTGTATTTGCCCGAATTGATAATAAAATCACAAGCTGCAATACAATCGTTGTAACGTGGCGTACCTGTATAGTACTCAGCATTCAGGTACATTTTTGCCAATGTTGCATAGGCAAGATACACAGTAGAGCGACCGTATGTGTAAGTATCCACTCTTGTGCTCAGGTAAGGTATTTGCGCTTTAATATCTCCTTCCAGCCATGCAAACACCTGCGCACGCGGCACATTTGTATGCGGGGTAAAATCGCCATATACTGTATCCAGTGGCACATTGCCATAGTTGTCCATCATCATAAAGTAAGCCAGGTCGCGTATCATTTTCAACTCTGCAATGTTGGAGTTTTTATAATCGCCTGCAGGTTCTGCTTGTTGCAATGTGTACACGGTTTGGTTTACTGTACCAATAATGGTTCCCAGCCATTGCCAGTTTGTGTTAACGTAGTTGTTGTCTTTTGTCCAAGTATGGTAGTGCATTTCTTTGTTCTGGCCACCATCATACCAGTTGCCACCCCTTGCTTCCATAATGCCTTCGTCTGTGCTATAGCATTGTTGAAAGAAATACTCTGTAGACCAGTTGCCTCTTAGCACCACGTAAGCAGGGCCTGTTGCCTGTATAAACTGGTTAGTGTCTTGCGGAAAAATATCAGGAGTTAACTCTGTAGTAATGGGCACTTCTATCTTATGACAGGAAGTAGCAACACCTGCCACAGCAGCCAGCGCCATTATATATACAAATAATTTTTTCATAATCGTATGTTTATGCTCGTTAGTATTTAGAATGAAACATTAGCGCCAAACAGGAAGGTGCGTGTTTTAGGATAAAAATTGTTGTAATCAATACCTGGAACAGAACCACCCTGGTTTACTTCCGGATCTACTCCTTTAAATCCTGTAATTACAAACAGGTTGTTTACAGATGCGTAGAAACGGATTGTTTTTACATACTTGCCTAAGTCTTTCAGGTTGTATCCCAATGTTGCATTGTCGAAACGGAGATAGCTGCCGCTTTCAATAAACCTTGATGAATAACGATAAGCGTTGTAATCAGCAACAGATTCATTGCCTGCATCAACCAGTATATTGGTGTATTGAGCAGTGGCAGGTCTGAACAAATCTGCACGTGTGGCATTGAATATTTTGTTGCCAAACACGCCTCTCAGGAAAATATTCAAATCGAAATTTTTGTATTTGAAAGTGTTTGTCCAGCCCAATAATAATTTCGGTTGAGCATCGCCGAGATAGTAATAATCTGTACCGCTAATTGGTGTAGTGGTAGTATTTCCTTTTGAGTCGTAGTATTGAGAAACACCAGCGCTATTCTTTCCGGCATATTTAAGCGTGAAGAACTGGCCAATTGGATGACCTACTTTCAGCAATTCCAATGAAGTACCAGACTGACCTGCACCTTCGGGGAAACCACGGCGAAGTGAATCACCACCGGTAAACAACGGGTTGCTCAAGCTGGTAATCTTGTTAGTGTTCTGCGCCAGGTTTAAGCTTGTATTCCAGCTAAAATCTTTGTTAGAAATGGGTGTTGCATTAATTAACAACTCAATACCCTTATTGGTTACGCTACCGCCATTGGCTGTAATGGTAGCCGCAGGAATGAGCATATAATCAACCGGGTAACCAAATAACATATCGGTTGTCTTTTTGTAATACCAGTCAACAGAAAAAGTGATTCTGTTTTTCAACACGGCAAAATCAACACCGATATTGGTAGTAGCTGTTTTTTCCCATTTTAAATTGGGGTTTGCAGCTTGTGATGCACCCAATGCACTGGTAAGAACGCCATTGTAAGTATAGTTGCCCAAGCTGCCGCCGGAAATAGGCTGAGCAGAATAGGCATATATGCCAGATGAATTACCTGTAACACCATAGCTGGCACGCAGTTTCAAATCAGACAACAATTGCTGGTTCTGCATAAAATTCTCCTGTATTACACGCCATGCAACAGCACCGGCAGGGAAATAACCCCAATAGTTGTTGGCACCAAATACAGAGCTACCGTCTCTTCTAATAGAGCCCTGAAAGAGGTACTTGTCTTTGTAGCTATATTTCAATCTGCCAAAATCTGAAATCAACCGTGTTTTCTGGTAAACGCCATCTGCACCAAAATTAATGCGGAAAGCCGATGTTGCATATGGATTGCTTAATGCAAAGTTGTTGTAAGAAATATTGTCTACAGGGAAGTTGGAAGTAGTAGCCTGGAAGCCATCTCCATTTACATTTTCTTGCCATGAGTAACCAACAACAGCATTTATAGCATGATCACCAAATTTTCTATCCCAGGTAAGAAAGTTCTCAAACACTTTAGCAGTGTTCTGGTAAGAACTGCGGGTTGCCTGTCCATTGGTGCCGAATGTTTGCAAGCCGTGACCGTATGAAGTTGGATCAGGATTATCATACATACCATTGTAATTCTTGGTGAAGTACTTGGTAAAGTATAAACCCTGCAATGAAGTTGAGTTTTGATAAGATGCTACCAAATCATAAGTAAGATCGAAAGGCAGTTTTACCTGTGTGGTAAAGCTGGCAATCAGGTTATTTGTTTTGGTATTCTGCTGGCTGTTGTTCATCATAGCCACCGGGTTGTAATAACCAGACTTGGTGAAGTTTTCAAAATAACTTCCGTCAGCATTTTTTACAGGCGATACCGGAAGATAAGTGGCAGACTGCAACAGCACTGTATTACGATAAGGAATATCATCTGCACTGCTGTTTGAATTGGTTACGTTGAGGCCAAACTTAACTTTATCATTCAACGCATATTGTTCAACAGACAATCTTCCGATAACACGGGTTAGATTGCTACCGTTCAGGATACCTTGTTTATTGAAATAGTTCAGGCTTGCACTGTAATTGCTATGGTCTGTGCCACCGCTGATAGACAAGTTGTGGTTATTAGATAACGCAGTGTTTCTTTGCGTAGCTTTCTGCCAGTCTGTATTAGCACCTTTGTCATCTGCAGGCGTAAAGGCCAAATTGTTTTTTGTAAGAAAAGCACGTAATTGCGATGCGTCCATTACTTTCAAACGGCTGGATACTTTTTCAACACCGATGTAGCCATTGTATGCCACCTGCATTTGTCCTTTTTTTCCACGCTTGGTGGTAACCATAATTACACCGCTGGAAGCACGGTTTCCGTAGATGGCCGTAGCGGCGGCATCTTTCAATACATCAATAGAAGCAATATCATCCGGCGCAATGGTTGAAATATCTGCACCTGGCACTCCATCAATAACATAGAATGGGCCACCAGGACTATTAATTGTAGAAGCACCACGCAATACAACTGCTGCATTGCGGTTGGGGTCTCCACTGGCAGTAATGTTAAGACCAGCTACTTTACCTTGCAGCAATTGACCAACATCGCTGATAGAACCCCTGTTAAGATCTTCGGGCTTTACAGTTGTAATGGCGCTGGTAAGTGTTTTGCGTGAACTCTTTCCATAACCAACAATTACTACATCACCTAAAACAGCAGTAGATTCTGCCAGTGTAATGTTATATGTATTGTCGCTGGTAACTGAAACTTCTCTCGTTTCAAAAGATATACCTGAGAATACCAGCACATCTCCTTCTTTTGCAAGAATAGAGAATGCACCACCTGCCGCAGTGGCAACAGATTTCTTAGTGCCTTTAACTGATACAGTAACACCGGCAGCAGGGCCGCCTTTACTGGCTGTAACAATGCCTTTTATTTCTTTTTCTGGTTTTTGCGCTACCATAAAAAACGGCAGCAAGAGACACACAAACAATAAATAGCGTGGCTTTGCTCTTAATGAAAGCTGGCGAAGCAGTTGCATGGTTTAAATTTTAAAATTAGAATAAATGATACACGGTTTATATTAAATGTAATATCAACACTTATAAAAAAAGCCCGTAAAAAACACCCGAAGGTGCGCCTGTTTATTTAATGTAAAATCAACACTTATAAAAACTCTCTAAAAAAACACCCGAAGGCGCTTCTGTTTATTTTAGTTCAACGTTAGGTTAAGGGGAGGTAGTAGTAATGAGAACGCTTGCATTTGTCATTCTTATAGAAGATGCTTATTCCTTCTGTAAGAATGGTGAAATTATTGCCGGTCTATTTTAAAATTGCTGTAAAATGATTGAGAGAAACGATTGTGGTGCGAGTATAATGATAGCGTTGTTGTATTCATGGCAAGTTATTTTTGGAGCGTTTAGAATTTTCGTTTAGCTAAATTGATTTTTTTTAATGGATATTTAAAATGAATGCAAGCATTTATTTGTGAAAACGTTTACAATCATGAAAACGTTTTCACAAATAAAAAAGTTCTTCAGCTACAAGATTATTTATTCTGAATAAAATTTTATTGCCGTGCAGCGATTGAGATTTTTATTGGTCTCTTGCACTGAAAATGCAAATAGCAAAACTGATTTCTTGCTGTATTAACAAAATAAGTGCGAAGTATAATAGACGAATATTTAGATTAGTTTGACGAATGACATATACAACAGAAACGGTGTACTTAAAGAAACCGTACGCCTTCGTTCTCCAGTTTTTTGTATTTGGCCTTATCAAACGTATAATAGAAGGCACCTTTCTTGGAAGATTCTTTTTCTTTCTCTTTTAGTTTATTTAAAATACCCAGCGATAAGATTTTGCGGGTGAAGTTGCGTTTGTCAAGCGGCATTTCATACACCGCTTCATATAAATTTTGTAATTGGGGCAAAGTAAATTTATCGGGCAGCAGTTCAAAACCGATGGGATGGTTGGCTACTTTTTGCTGCAAACGTTCTTTGGCAAGTTTCACCATCTGTTTGTGATCAAAAATCAGCTTGGGAATTTTATTCAGCTCAAACCATCTTGCGCCATGTGTTTCCATTAATTCATTGGCGTATTCATCAATTCTGATAAGTGCAAAATAAGACATAGACACTACCCTTCCACCGGGGTCCCTGTCTGCATCGCCAAAGCAAAACAATTGCTCCATATAGATATTGCTGAGGCCTGTAAGTTCATTCAATATGCGCACAGCAGCATTGTTAACGCTCTCTGTTTCTTTTACAAAGCCGCCCATCAAAGACCATTTGCCTTTTTGCGGCTCAAACTGGCGTTGTATGCAAAGCGCTTTCAGGTGCTTTCCATCAAACCCGAAAATGATACAGTCGATAGCAAGCAGCAGCCGGTCGTTATTTTTATATTGAATGATACTCATTTAGTATTTAGTATGCAGTATTTAGACTTTGCGGCATTTTAGTATTTAGTATACAGTATATAGTATTTAGACTTTCCGGCATTTAAAGTATTTAGTATACAGTATTTAGTATTTAGACTTTGCGGCATTTTAGTATTTAGTATACAGTATATAGTATTTAGACTTTCAGCATTTTTGGTATTCAGTATAAAGTATCCAGCCTTCGCGAAGCATTGATTTCGCCGGGTCTGAATACTTTATACTAAATACTATATACTTTCTATCCTATATCGCCTGGTCTGAATACTTTATACTAAATACTATATACTTTCTCTTCTACCAAAACTTCACATACAATGCTGCAATTATCAAAACAGTTATCATAATCAGCGCCATAGTAGACGGGCTTAGTTTAAACATACCCTTATCAATTGAAAATGCTTTCGGATTGATTTTGGGACCTGCAAGACTCATGGCTACCATTACAATCATGGTAAACATAAATGATAAGCCCATGCAGATATGGAACGGAATAATATACACGTCTTTACCATCCCTGATTGTATGAAAAGCAGTGTACAGGAAAGTTTCATTGCCAAATAATTGAGGCGCAAATTCATTAAACAGTACTGACAATGCAAAACCGGTAATAACACCTGCAATTGCTGCCGCACCTGTTGTTCTTTTCCAGAACATACCCAGGATGAACATTGCAAAAACACCTGGGCTGATATAGCCGGTATATTGCTGAATAAAAGTAAAACCACCTTTGCCACCAATGCCTAAAGTATCATTCCATGTAAACAATACAGCTACAATCATTGATACAAATACGGCAACACGGCCTGTTATTACCAGTTTTTTTTCATCTGCTGTTTTGCCAAAATACTTTTGATAAATATCGAGGGTAAAAATGGTGGAGATACTATTCACTTTGCCTGCCAGTGATGCAACGATGGCCGCAGTAAGTGCTGCAACAGACAATCCTTTTAAACCTTCAGGCAAAAATTTAAGAACGGCAGAGTAAGCACCATCTTTACCGCCAACAAGATGAGGCAGATAATTTCCCTTTGCCAGCACAAAAGCTGCAATACCTGGCAGCATTACAATAAGTGGCATCATTAATTTCAACAGGCCGGCAAATAAAATACCGGTACGTGCAGTCTGTAAATCTGCGCCCAAAGCCCTTTGCGTTATATACTGGTTACATCCCCAATAATTAAGATTGATTATCCAGATACCAGCGAGATAAGAAAGCAAGCCGGGGAAAGTAATGTACTTATCAATTTCATTTTGAGGAGAAGTTGCAGTTGGTCTCGGAATAATCATTTTGAAATGTTCCGGTGCCTGGTGCATTAATTCTTTAAACCCGCCAATAGCACCACCGCCAACACCAAATTTCTCGCTTACAACTGTCAGCGCTATATAAGAGGTAACAAGTCCGCCAAATATTAATACAGCCACCTGTATTACGTCTGTATAGGCAACCACCTTCATACCACCCAAAGAAATAAACAACGCAAAAATTGCGAGGCCTATCATGATGATGTGAAGATATTCACCACCCGCAAGCCCGTTAATAGCAACAGCACCCAGGTATAAAATTGAAGTGAGGTTAATAAAAACATAGAGAAAGAGCCAGAATATAGCCATAATCAATGCCACGGAATCATTATACCTGTCTTTTAAAAACTGCGGCATGGTGTAAATCTTATTTTTGATATACACCGGTATAAACCATACGGCCACAATTATTAAAGCAATAGCTGCCAGCCACTCATAAGCCGCAACTGCTATTCCAAGAAAAAAGCCTTCACCGCTCATGCCAATAAACTGTTCCGCAGAAATATTGGAAGCAATCAGTGACGCACCAATAGCCCACCATGTAAGCGTTCCCTCTGCAAGAAAAAATGCTTTGGCATCGTGCTCATTCTTTTTACGTTTTAAGTAAATGCTGTAGCCATAACCTGCTACGATAATAAAATAAAAAATAAAAACCAGGATGTCTTTGGTGGTCAGGCTACTTTCCATAAGCAATGCGTCGTTTTAATGTTTAAAGTTGTAAAAGCAGTGTTTAGTGTTGTAAAATAAGGTATCTATTTATAATAAGCCTCATTCCACCTTAATTCATTTTTAAAATTGTACAAATTCGTGTTTTTACCAATCAGCACAAATTCAATTCCGGCCATTTCTGCAAAATCCTGTAAGTTTTCTGCCGTAAGATTCTGGCTATAGCAGGTGTGATGTGCGCCACCGGCCAGTATCCATGCGGCGCAACCTGTTTTCATATCCGGGTAAGGCTTCCACAATACCCTTGCCACGGGCAGTTTGGGCAGACTTTGAATTGGATCTACCGCTACTACCTCGTTTACCAATAACCGAAAACGATTGCCCATATCAATAACAGATGCATTAATTGCAGGGCCTGCAGCTGAATTGAACACCAATCTTACCGGATCTGCTTTGCCACCAATGCCCAATGGATGTACTTCGCAGGAAGCTTTTCCTTTGGCAATGGATTCACAAATCTCCAGCATGTGAGAACCCAATACCAGTTCATTATTGGGATCAAAATGATAGGTATAATCTTCCATGAATGAATTACCGCCTTTAAGACCGGTGCCCATTACTTTCATCGCACGCACCAATGCAGCCGTTTTCCAATCGCCTTCACCTGCAAAACCATAGCCTTTGCCCATTAAACGTTGCGATGCTATACCTGGCAATTGCACCATGCCATGCAAGTCTTCAAATGTATCTGTGAAGCCTTTGAAATTGCCGTCTTTTAAAAATGCTTCCAGGCCAATTTCAATTTTGGCTGCTTCGCGTAAGGATGCATGTTGTGCACCACCTTTTGCTAATGAAGACGACAATGTATAAGTATCTGCATACTCTGCCACCAGTTTATCAATAGCTGCATCACTGGTTTCATTGATCACTTGTACCAAATCGCCAATGCCCCAGGTATTTACTGAGTAACCAAATTTCAATTCAGCTTCTACTTTATCGCCATCGGTTACGGCTACATAACGCATGTTATCGCCAAAGCGAACAAATTTTGCGCCCTGCCAATCGGCCCAACCTGCTGCTACCCTGCTCCAGCCGCCAATTTGATCCAATACTTGTCCATCCTGCCAATGACCGGCCACCACTTTGCGGTTCAAGCGCATGCGGCTCATCATAAAACCAAATTCCCTGTCGCCATGCGCACTTTGGTTCAGGTTCATAAAATCCATATCAATTGCAGACCATGGAATATCTCTATTGAATTGTGTATGCAAATGCAACATTGGTTTCTGCAAAATCTTTAACCCGCCAATCCACATTTTAGCAGGAGAAAAAGTGTGCATCCAGGTAATTACACCAATACATTTTTTTGCCGTATTGGCCTCCTGGCAAATGGCATATATTTCTTCTGTAGTTTTTACAGTAGGCTTCCAAACAACACTAACTGGTATCTGGCTTGCTTCATTCAATGAAGCTGCTATCTTTTGCGAATGCTCCGCTACCTGTTTCAATGTTTCTTCGCCATACAAATGCTGGCTGCCTGTTACAAACCACAGTTCTAGTTCTTTTAAGTTTATCATTGTTGTATTTTATTTATAGCTTTTTATAATCTGGGTGTAAGGTTTATGGCGTAAGGTTTAAGGTCTTAAATTTTATACCTCCTGGTTTTTACCTTACACCTTATGCCTTTTTAGACCCGGCTTTTGTTCATTGGGCATCATCGTTGCGTCGCATTACGTTCATCTTTTACCGCTTTGGTGATCATAGGTTCTCTCCGCCATTTCCCTTACAAACACAAACATGCATTTGTGTAAATCCCGGGCGAAAGGCCTTTCGCCCCTACAATCTAATTCGCCATCGCCTCGTTGCGTGTCCCACGCAACAATTAATTCGCCAACAAATCAATTCCCTGCACTCTCTCCGGAAACCATATCATCATCTCTCCCTTGCCACGGTTTGCCCAACTGTAATATGGTATTGCTGTGAATGGCTGTTGTACTGTAGATACGCTGTTATTGTTTACCACCACTGCCGGCACAGTTGCCTGCAACACCATTACACCATTTAATAAAGCAGGCTTAAACTCGCTGGTAAAGCGTGTATCCTTTGGCATAATAATGTTAGAAGTCTTGCCATTGTTATCGGGCCATTCTGCACAATACACCAGCGGGCCGCGTTGCAAAGCCACTTTACCCAAATCGTCTTTAATTTTTTTATTGGCAGTTATTCTTTTCACTTCCATGGGCAGGTTTACATTCACCACATCATTCTTCTGCCATGCACGTGCAATAACAGCATACCCATTTTCAATGCTGTATTCAACTGCTTGTCCGTTTACTTTTATAACAGGCTTTGTTGCAGCACCGGGTTCAAACTGGTAGAGATCAGATGGTATAACGGTGTTTTGCGCCCAACCCGGAATGCGCACCAATAAATTAAAGTTTGTTTTTTTCTTTGGGTTGATGGTAAACGTTAGATCGCCATCCCAGGGATAGTTATTTTGTTGCACGATGCCTACCTGCGTTTTGCCTATCATCATATCTGCAGCGCCGGCTATAAACAGGTTTACATAAAGGTTATCGTCTTTCTGCGCATACATATAACCCGGCACAGCGGGTAACAATCTTGCTACATTGGTGGGACAGCAGGAGCATTCAAACCAACCGGAGCGGCCTGCTTCTGACACACCAGAAGAAAAACCATTCGTACCCAATGAAACCGGGTCTTGCTTTACCTGCATAGCGTTGGTATAAAAAAATGATTTGCCATCCAGCCCAACGCCGGAGATTAAACCATTGTACAAAGATTTCTCCAACACATCTATATACTTTGCATCGCCATGCAATAAAAACATGCGGTAATTCCAATAAACATTTGCAATGGCAGCACAGGTTTCATTGTACGCGGTAGCATTGGGCAGTTCATAGTTAACACCAAAGCGTTCTCCATCGCCAATGGCACCTACTCCACCCTGTACATAAATTTTCTTGCTAACTACATTGTTCCAAATCTTATCAACAGCCCGCAGCAAAGAATCATCTCCCGTAAGTGCAGCTATGTCTGCTACAGCAGAATATAAATAACCTGCACGTACTGCATGTCCTTCGGCTTCATCCTGTTCTGTTACAGGTTTATCATCCTGCCAGTAAGCGCCGTTCTTCCAGAGGTCTTTGCTTTTAGGATCGTAACCGGCATAATGTCCGCGTTCTTCAATAAAAAATTTCGCGGTATTTAAATATTCTTTTTTACCAGTAAGGCGATACAGTTTCACTAAACCCATTTCTACTATTTCATGACCAGGAGCAACATGCTTTTTATCGGGGCCAAACACACTGCATACCAGGTCGGCATTTTTCAGCGCAATATCAAAGAGGTTTCTTTTTTTAGTAGCCACATAATGCGCCGCTGCTGCTTCATACAAATGACCTGCATCGTATAGCTCGTGACTTAGCTCTCTCTCCTTCTGCCATCTTTCAGTACCTGCCCATTTATGCGGATTGGCAGGATCAATAGTACGTGCAGTATACAAATAACCATCCGGCTCCTGTGCTTTGCCAATCAGATCAATTA
Organism: Chitinophagaceae bacterium; assembly: GCA_047602295.1. Taxonomy (GTDB): domain Bacteria; phylum Bacteroidota; class Bacteroidia; order Chitinophagales; family Chitinophagaceae; genus JACMLD01. Next base: position 3,914,050 of record JASGHP010000001.1, read on the forward strand.
ATGAGTCAAGGTATTTTTCCAGTTTTGCATCCGGGTGAACAGCCAGTGAGTAAGATGCGCCTTCTATGGTTTTATAAATGTCTGTATCATCAAAAGGATAGGTAGTACAGAATTTTCCTTTCTTCTCTGCGGCCATCGTAAAGTTTTTTACACGGCCTGTATTTTCACATCTTTCAAATGAAGCAGGAATAGTAACCGTACGGTTGACTTCAATCCTGGGCAACCAAAATTTATCTGCCAGTTTCACCTGTGTAAAATCTACTGCATGTACCGGGTAATCTTTTTGTTGAGCCACTGAAGAAAGACCAGTCACTAAGCAGGCAAACAATGTTATTTTTTTCATACCCAAAATTTTATTCTACTGAAATAATTATTTGGTTGTTGTAGTCAGCTTCAGCAATACCGCACCATGTCCGTTTATATTGCTGCTGTATTTATTTTTGAACACGCCTTTATCAGTCTTTGTCCATAAATCACGCACGGTGGCTTTACCTTTCAATCCTACTGTTTCAAAATTGAAAGCAATATTGGCAGCACTATTACCTGTATTAAAAACAGCTACATAATATGCATTACCTGGTGCTTTGGATATCCATACCTGGTTGCTGTCTGTCTTTACTATTTGTTTTGGATTTTCGCCCTGCTGGTTTACTGCCAATACTTCGTCATTGGTCAGCAGTTTCAAATCCAGTTCCCTGTTCTCTGGCATATTGCCTCCCATCATCAACGGAGATTTATAAATACACCAGAAGCTCATATGCGTGTACAGTTCATCGTCAGTAAAACGACTATAACGCTCAGGGCCAACCGGGCCGCGTTTAGAGAGTTTGCCAATCTGCAGCATATCACAATCGGGCCAGTGACCAGCACCACCAACGCCTTCCCACTGCTTTGCATAATTCATCATTTGCAAAATCTCTTTGTAGTTGTCCCAGAAATCATCAGCCATGCGCCACATATTGCTGTATTTGGTTGCATGTGCAGCTTGTGCAACTGGCGTAGCTCCCGGAGATAGACTAAACGCTACTGCACGACCACATTGATCAATCGCTTTTTTATAACCTTCCACTTCAGCATTGCTGTATGGTCTTGATAAATCATCTACTTTAATAAAATCAACACCCCATTCTGCGTATAACTGTAACAGTGAGTTGAGATACGCCTGTGCCCCGGGCTTGCTCATGTTCAATCCATACATATGGTTCATCCACGGGCATGTAGAGCTGGTATCTGCAATCATATCTGCAGTAATACCGGGTGCACCCATTACCGGCGTCTTTGCCCATACTGCCTGTCTTGGTATGCCACGCATTACGTGAATGCCAAATTTTAATCCTTTTGAATGAACATATTCTCCCAATGATTTAAAACCATTGCCACCAAACGCCGAAGGAAATTTATTGGTTTGTGGTAACAAGCGGCCCCATTTGTCCATGCTAAGCCAGGGAACATAAGCGCCATCCTGCAAACGCAATTGAAAAGGATTGCCAATATTGCTGCCGGGAGGATTATCATACGCCCATAAAAAATCTACCACAATGTATTGCCAGCCGTATTGCTTCAGGTTGGCCGCCATATAATCTGCATTGGCTTTTACTTCATCTTCATGTACCGCAGAACCGTAGCAGTTATAACTGTTCCAGCCCATAGGCGGAGTAGTGGCCACCTGTGCATTTATTTGCAAACAGGTGCAGATGATAGCAAGCAATAGCAATGGTCTCATTATTTGTTTTTTATTTTGGCTACAAGCAATTGTTATATACTCTTTCTTTTTTAAATCGCTTTATCAAAGGCTTCAAAGCTCAAGGCCGCATGGCCGTCGTCCTTACAACGGCGCTACACCCGCTTCTTTGCTTCGCAATCCAGCTATCGCTGGAACCGAACCGGCTGAGGCGCCTTATGTAAGCACGGTTGTCAGCAAAACTATTCGTAACAAATCTATATTAATGTCAACCCTTCGGGTTTACGGATTCGGGCGAAAGATTTTTCGCCCCTACAGCTCCGCCGGCATAATTACTAACTATATCACTCACGATGAACCCCGAACTAAGAACTACGAACTATAAACTAAGAACTTAAAACTTACAACTTCTATTGACCGTAATAAGAATCCGGTCCGTGTTTTCTTTCAAAATGCTTTTTAATAAGTGCATCTTTCAATCTTGGCGTATCCTTTCTTATCTGTTCGGTTAGATAAGCCATTTGCGCTACTGATTCCAGCACTGCACTGTTGTATACAGCTTTATCAGGCGTCTTTCCCCAGGTAAAAGGTGCATGGTTACCTACCAGGATCATTTCCACTTCTTCATAACTCATTTCTCTTTCCTGCAGACAGTTCATGATTTGGAAACCTGTTTCATATTCGTAATTGCCTTTTATCATTTCATCGCTCATGGGTGCGGCGCAGGGAATGTCTACTGTATTATGGTCTGCATGCGTAGTGCCAAAAATGGGTATATCTCTTTGCGATTGCGCCCATGCAGTTGCATAGGTGGAATGCGTATGCACAATGCCGCCAATTTTTTCCCAATGCTTGTATAGTACAGCATGTGTTTTTGTATCTGACGATGGACGTAGTTTCCCCCTCACCGTATTGCCGTCGAAATCTACAATTACCATTTTGCCGGGTGTAAGCTCTTCGTATGGCACACCGCTTGGTTTAATGGCAAAAACACCCATTTCCCTGTCTACTGCACTTACATTTCCAAACGTAAACAATACCAAACCCAGTTTTGGCAATTGCATATTGGCTTTGTAAGCTGCTTCCTGTATGTGTTCGTATTTACTCATTTTGTTTAATTAGTAATTAATAATTAAAAATTAGTAATTCTCTCAGTTCAACATTCGTTTTCACTGTTTATATACGATTAGCAATTAAGAATTCTTAAAACGAAATAATCATGTTACTTCAATTGTTAATTACTAATTATTAATTACTAATTCTTCTCCGTAAATGAACCTAACTGCGTATATAGTCCATACCTCTTTTTATAAACAACCGCATTGGCTTTATTGGGGTGGTATTCCGCATCAAAGCCCTGCCCCATTACCTGCATGGCATCTTCTACTTTATTAAATAATCCTGCTGCAGTGGCGGCAAACATAGAAGCACCCAATGCACAGGTTTGTTCCGACTTATGAATACGGATAGGCATGTCCATTACATCTGCCATCATCTGCATAATGAAAGGAGATTTCCTGGCAACACCACCTAGGCCAATTAAGCCTTTTACGGGAATGCCTTCTTCATTGAAGCGATCAACAATCTTCTTTGCACCAAAACAGGTTGCTTCTACCAATGCCCTGAACATGCGTGGTGCATCTGTACCCAGGCTTAAACCTGTAAAAGCTCCTTTCAGCATCTGGTTGGCATCTGGTGTGCGCCTTCCATTAAGCCAGTCGGTAGCCAGCTCTGCTTTCTCTTCTAACGGTAATGAAGCTGCGCTTTCACTTAATGCTGCAATCATTTTATTGGATATCTCTTGCTGCAACGCCTGTATGGTATTCTTATCTATTAAACTTGTTTGCGGCAATAATTGCTGCAATGGCCATGCAAGTGTATTCCTGAACCAGGCATATGCATCACCAAAAGCAGACTGACCTGCTTCCATGCCCATCATGCCAGGAATAATGGAACCAGGCACCTGGCCGCAAATGCCTTTAATCAGTTTATCGCCTACTTCTTCTATGGGCGCCACCAGCATATCGCAGGTAGAAGTGCCCATTACCTTGCTTAAATGATAAGGTTCTATTTGTCCGCCTACTGCACCCATATGCGCATCAAATGCGCCTACACCAATTACTACATTTTGTGGCAGGCCCAAACGCTCGGCCCATTCTTTTGAAATGGTACCGGCTGCTTTGTCTGCAGTATATGTTTCTGAGAAAAGTTTTTTTGTAAATCCTTTTAGCAATCCATCCCAGCTTGCAAAGAAATCATCTGGTGGAAGGCCGCCAAATGCTGCCGCCCAAAGCGCTTTATGCCCTGCGGAGCAAACGCCTCTCTTCATAGCATGCACATCCTTGCCACCGGTTAAAAGAAAAGGTATCCAATCGCAATGTTCTACCCACGAATACATAGCGTTTCTTACCGCTTCGTCCTGGCGGCGTATGCGCAGTAATTTTGCCCAAAACCACTCTGAAGAATAAATGCCGCCAACAAACTGCAGGTAGTTTACAGGAAACTTTGTTGCATGCTGGTTAAGCTCTGCTGCTTCATTTACAGCTGTATGATCTTTCCACAACACAAACATGGCATGCGGGTTATTTTCAAAACCGGGCAACAATGCCAATGGCGTGCCTGTTGCATCTACCGCAACTGGTGTTGAGCCTGTTGTATCAATAGAAATGCCTTTTACTGCCGAAGCTGCAACGGGGCCTGCTTTTTTCAAACATTCTTTAATGGTATGTTCCAGTCCTTCTACATAATCCAGCGGGTGCTGCCTGAACTGGTTCTCGGCTGGCTTGCAATACAAACCATCTTTCCAACGGGGGTAATAAAATACGGCGGATGCAATTTCTTCTCCGCTATTGGTATTAACTATTATAGAACGTACTGAGTCAGTTCCGTAATCTACTCCTATTACAAAATTGTCTTTCATTGTTTGCCGGCAAGCTGTTGAGGAGACAAGATAGGAATTATTTTAGAATAAGTGTCAAACCAACATTTATTTTTTTACTTGATTAAAATCAGGTCAAATGCTAGGTAAACAACAACTTATTCAATACAGGGTCTGTATAATCTTTTACAAAAGCCAGGATGTTGGAGTAGGCTGAAAACTCGTGGGCTTCGTGCATGGTGGTAATCACTACAGCCTTCATACCCGCATTCTGTGCGGCTTCCACGCCTTTGGGGGCATCTTCAAAAACAACGCAGGCAGAAGGCGGCACATTTAATATAGCCGCTGCTTTTAAATAAGTTTCCGGGTGTGGTTTGCTGATGGCTACATCATCTGCACTTACAATGGTTTTAAACCGGTTGCGGATATGCAGGTTGTCCAATACAAAATCAATATTGAAAGGAATGGCGGCAGAACCAATGGCCATGGAAATGCCTTGCTTTTCCGCTTTTTCCATAAATGCGTCCAACCCTGCAATCAGGCTTAGGTGAGGCAGATAAGCCGACTGGTACCTTCTCTCCTTTTCAAATGACAATTCATGCACACGTTTTTCATCAAATGCATTTGCACCAAACACACGATCCAGCAGCTCGCTGTTTTTACCATACATCTGCTCACGCACCTGTGGCCAGTCGAGCCCCGCCTGCAGATCATTGTTTAAAATATCGTACCATGCTTTTACATGGTATTCCATATCATCTACCATGGTGCCGTTGAGATCGAAGAGGAAAGCGGAGTAGAGCAATTTCAAAATTTATATAGTTAAAAATGGTGGAAGGCAGAAGGCGTAAGGTATGGTTCCCCACTTCTTACGCCTTATACCTTAAGATTTCAGGAAGATGTTATAAAATGCAGCACCTCTCCCTTAAGCCCCTACACCCTAAACCTTACACCTTACGCCTTATTGCACTGAAATCTTATACTTCGTAACCGTATGATACTTCTCGCCTGGTTTCAGCAATGTACTGGGGAAAGAAGGCTCATTGGGCGAATCAGGAAAATGTTGTGTCTCCATGCAAAAAGCTGCATTCTTATTGATCACTTTACCATCGCTGGTAGAAAATTTACCATCCAGGAAATTGCCTGTATAGAATTGCAGTCCTGGCTGGTCTGTAGATACTTCCAGCTTTCTGCCGCTGACAGAATCGGTAACAGTAGCTACCTGCACCAGTGAACCGCCTTTGCTGTTCAATACATAATTATGATCGTAACCACCGGGATTGCCACCCACCTGTGCAATGCGTGCACCAATAGCGGTAGCAGTTGTAAAATCAAATGGTGTTCCTTTTACTGCAACAATTTTACCTGTGGGGATTAAAGTAGTATCAACCGGTGTATAATTATCCGCGTCTATTTTTACCACATGGCCCAAAATAGTATTGCTAACGCTTCCTGTTAAATTGAAATAACTGTGGTTGGTTAAATTTAACACGGTTGGCTTATCTGTTTCCGCTGTGTATTCAATACCCAGTTCGTTGTCGTCGCTTAAAGTATATACAACGGTTACTTTTAAGTTGCCGGGATAACCTTCTTCTCCGTCTTTGCTGGTATAATTTAATGTAAGTGCCGCCACGCTGTCTACGCTGCTGGCATCCCATACTTGTTTATCAAAACCTTTTAAGCCGCCGTGCAAGGCGTTTTTGCCATTGTTGGTAGCAAGGGTATAACTGCTATCGCCGATTTTAAATTTGCCATTGGCGATGCGATTGCCATAACGGCCAATCAATGCACCAAAATAAGGAGGCTTGGCAAGGTAACCGCTCAGGCTATCGAAGCCCAAAACGATACTGCTTTTAGCACCGCTTTTATCTGGCGTAACCCACGATGTAATGATGCCACCGTAGTTGGTGATTTTTACCTGCACACCATTTTTATTAGTGAGGGTATATAGATAAACCTGTTTGCCATCAAACTGGCCGAAATCCTGTTTTGTTACTGCACTGTCTTTTTTAGTTTCAGCAGTCTTGCTGTCCGGAGCGTTTGTACAACTCATATAGGTAATTGTTAGTAAAGAGGAGGCGAAAAACAATTTTGCAATCGGTCTCATTTTTATATTTTTTGAAAGATAAAAAATTTAGCCTGCGCAAAATACTAAAATAAGTGTATAAACAACGTTTGATGCTAAGAGATAACCGCGGAGACAGAAAAAGCTACAAGCCATCAGCTACAAGCTCCAAGTCTTTCGCTTGGAAATGTCAGTTTGTATGCAGAATGTTGTTGGGTTATTCAATATTGATCAGGACAGTTCTTAGTTCGTAGTTCATAGTTCGTAGTTTGCAGCTTTCTTTATAGCCACGGAAACACTGAGGACACAGAGGTCGCACAGAGATTTTCTTTTGAGGCGTAATGATCCTCAAAGCAAAAGAGCTCACAGCTAGTAGCTCACAGCTCGCAGCTTCTTCATTGAGGCAAAAAATCATGAAAATCTGTAAATCCTAGTTCAGACAAAGAGGCGACGCAAACAGGCTAGCAGCTAGTAGCTCACAGCTCGCAGCTTTCTTCACTGATACCTTATCGGCAGCATGTTCAGTTTTAATAGTACCAGGAATGATATAATTAACACTGTACCTATATTACCAATGATGTTGATAAATTTTTGAGCCTTTGCACTATTGCTGAATAATTTTTCTATGCCGATAAATAACAGTAATCCAAATAAACCGCCCAACGTATTGGCAATGATATCTGTAATATCAAAAGCGCCAATTCTGAAAATAAACTGAAAAGCTTCAATTAATAAACTGATGAAGAAAACAGAAAAAAGTTTTTTACCAAAAGCCCATCTTTTAAACAGCACGCCAGCATAAACACCCAGTGGTATAAAGATTATTACGTTCGAAATGATTTCGCTAAGATTAAGTCTGCGATGTGTAGCAAAAAGCGCACTAAAAGGAATCAAACTAAACCGCCTCTCCTCCATATACGAAAACTGCACACCAAGTTTAAAAAGTAAAATCCATACTAATACAATTAGATAAATAACGAATAAGACAATGGTTAACTTGTTTGATTTCATGTGTAATAGCAAAGGTCATGAAAATCCTTTAATCCTATAAATCATGGTTCAGACAAAGAGGCGACGCAAACAGGCTAGCAGTTTCATGTCAGTCGAGAGTCGTTAGTCGTTAGTCGTTAGTCGTGAGTGGCCGATAATTAGCAAGCCTATCACGATTAATCCTTTAATCCTATAAATCCTGGTTCAGACAAAAACGCGAAGCAAAAGAGCTAGCAGCTCGCAGCTCACAGCTAGAAGCTTTTTTCCAGCTCACAGCTCGTAGCTTTCTTCAACAGCTCGCAGCTTTCCTCTTTAACCGGCATTGTTTTACGACTTCCGTTTTGCTTCCACAAAATTGATAATCTTCTTTTTTTCGGCCAGTATTAAAAACCCTATTATAATCTTTGAACCAGAAACTATCATATAAGATATTGTAGCATCAGAAGAACGATACATATCCCGCTTTGCGAAATAATAGGTACTTAAATGTCTTAAAAATGTAGGTATCCCTTCCACAATCAATAGTCCGCCAATTACAATAAGTGCAATGGAAAGTACGGTGGAGCGATGCATGTTAAATTGAAAAATCTCCTGGTCATACTCTTTATCCAGCTTTAGTTTATCAATTACCAAATCAGATTTCACTATCAGGTAATACGCCAACAGCGCATACATAAGTATGTACAAAATATACACTGCCATAGTCACCATCCCCTGCAATGTCAATTCCGGTCTCATCAAATAATAAATAGTGGGCAACAGGTCCGTTATTGTTTCAAAGATGTTTTTGATAAAAAACAATCCGAATACTTTTACAATAATGCTGAATAAGGTTCTTGGGGTCATAATGTTTAGGGGATTTATAATGGCCAGTTCTATGCAGTATTGCTGTAGGCCACATAACTAAGATATGAAAACCGGAGTGGAATCACGTCTAAATGCTGCGCTTAAAGTTTGCTTCCGCTAAGCAAAAAAATGGCAGCTCTCATGTCAGTCGTGAGTCGTTAGTCGTCAGTGGTGAGTACTTAGCAATTAGCAAGCCTCTCACGATTATCGTTTCCCGTCTCACGAATTTATCTCGAAGCAAACAAATCCTGGCCATCCTTTAATCCTATAAATCATGTTTCAGACAAAGAGGCGAAGCAAACGGGCTAGCAGCTAGCAGCTCACAGCTAGTAGCTTTCTTCACACAGCTAGTAGCTTTCTCTTCCCACAGCTAGCAGCTTGTGGCTTTCTTCAACCAATCCCCAAATGCTTTGATGGTATAAAACAGTGCATCTGGTTGCAGCGGTATCAATGTTGCCGGTTCTGCTGTTTCAGCCCATGCGGCAGCCACCACTGCAATACCTGCTTGTCTGCTGGCCGTAATATCGCTGGGCGCATCTCCTACATAAATGATTGCTTCTTTGTTTATGGCGGGCCATCCATCCAGCACACACTGAATGCCTGCTGCTTTTCTTGGCCCTTCTGGCGAGCCGGTTTCTATCATCTCAAAAAAATGAGAGAGCTGAAAATATTGCAACGAAATATCCGTGCTGTGTTTTCCTTTGCCGGTAACCATGGCAATATGCACACCCTTCTCTTTTAGTGTTTGCAGTATTTCACGCATGCCTTCAAAAGGAACAGGGCACATATGGTGCAGTTGATTGTAGTAATGCAGATAATCAGCAACACCTTTATCATAATGATTGGGCGCCAATGCCATAATAGTTCCTTCTTCAGATGGCCCAAATGTGGCGATAATCTCTTCATCAGTAATACTGCGTTGCACCAGCGGCTCCACAGATTGCCTGAATGCTTCAATGCACAGTGGTAATGTATTAGCTATAGTTCCATCAAGATCAAAAATGACTGCTTTAATAGGTTGCATCTTATATAAACTTGGAATTTAAATCCTGTTTTTTAATGGCGCGAAATTAATAACCAAAGCTGAATATCAGATCGCGGTTAATAAACAGCTTTAGTCATTAGCTATTAGTTTTTTATAATCGCTGATAGCTAACGGATAAAGCTTTTACATAGGTTTATAGTTGTAAATGACGTAAGTTTCTCCACAAACATTGAAAGCGGACGAGCAAACATTAAAAGATCGTGGGCAAACATTAAAAGATCACGGGCAAACTTTAAAAGATCATGGGCAAGCTTAAAAAGATCGTGGGCAAACTTTAAAAGATCGCGGGTAAACTTTAAAAGATCGCGGGCAAGCTTAAAAAGATCGCGGGCAAACATTAAAAGATCATGGGCAAACTTTAAAAGATCGCGGGCAAACATTCATTGCAGGCACGCAAACTTTGTATGTTTTCAGTGAAAACTTGCAAAGGATTCAAGAATACCTCCCAAAAATTCTCATGCTTTCTATCTATTTCCTTGATAACTGCCAGGAAAATGACTGGAATTAAAGAGATTACTAACACCCACCTGCATTTATCCCTAGTCTCCCTCAAATGCTAGACAAAATTTTTACCCGGGCTTTCGTCAGGCAACCATTGCGCAGCAGTTGTTCCGGCTGTCCGCTACTACTCCGCCACAAACCCTGGCACAAAGCCTACACGGGGCATCCGGCAGCCATTGGGCTATAGAACGATGCCCGGCAATAGTCTCCGTAGCATGTTTTGGGTCAATTACTATAAACCGGGCATTGCCGTTGTATATTTAATAAATTATTACGATTATTATAACGGAAATACTTTTTACATTTAGGCTACTCATGTGAGTGAGGTGGCGAAGCTGTGTGTGGGAGGAAACTACGATACAAAACGTGGATGTGATAACGATGATAAGTTTATAATCCATAAATTAGTTCAGTGACCGGATGGACGTATCGCAGAATGTCAGTCTGGTACCAAGCCGCTAGATGTAAGCAGGCATTTTTCTTGCAGCACGTAAGCCATTATCTTTCTCCTACACTCTTTTTATGATAGAATACGATAAATTTAGATCTAACTTGGAAATTACTACTGCTATTGAAGCTGACGACACAGAACTTCTTCAATTAGTTATCGACAATGGAGCCGACGTAAATAGCGATGTAGGAAACGGTTGGACGCCACTTCATCTTGCATTTGACTACGCTATAGATGGAATGATACAAAATAATAAAGAGCAACCATATCCAGAAATTATGAAAACAATAAAAATATTGTTGGACAATGGTGCGAGCATGGATAAAATAGACTCAACAGGACAAAAGCCTTTGTCATCACTGAATACATATGCTGGAACATTAGACGGCTTCAATTCATTAAAAAACATGTTTCGAGCAATAATTCCTGACATCGACAGCAGAGTAACCTTCAATAAAAACGCCAGTTAACATTCAGTTGGTGCGACGGTTTCAAAAGAGATTTGAGTAAGTTTTAAAATCAGCTTTCATAATTAAGTTCAGTAACAGGATATTGGGCTACATAATCCTAGACTAGCGGCAATCCATAAACGTTCAGTGCTATTGGTATAGCACAGGCCTTCATCATGAAAAAAACAATTGTATCTATAGCATTCTTTACTGTCTTCTTATATGGACAGTCCCAAATTAATTCCAGTATAGCAAAAATAAACGACCTATGTAATAATATAGACTACGCCAACCTTTTGACTAAAACAGATACAATAAAATCGGGCAACGAGAACGGAGAATCCTTGATCCTCTTTTTGTCAACCTCAAAACAAGGCGCAAGACTCAAAAGATGTGAGGTTCGAATGTTATCAAACTCGTACAATGAAGAAAGTAAAGGTCTAAAAACGACCTCATCTGTATTCTATTTTTTCAAAAACAAATTAATCAAAGTAAGCGAATCCATCAATGAAGAACTTTCAGATACTTGGTACTTCTCCAATGGCGAACTAATTTATTATAGATTAAAGACGACACCTATAGGAACATGTGTTATAGAAGAGAGAAAAAATCAACTGTTAACAATGGCTGATAATTTCCTAGCGAAATCTAAGTGATGTCTCTATAGGTTTCAAACTCAATTTTCATAAATTAGTTTAGTGGCCGGGCGGATGGAACACAGAAACCAGTATGGCAGCAAGCTGTAAACGTTGTACACCAATTCTCAACCAACAGCAATCAATATTATTAAACGCTCAAAATAGTAAATACTTGAAAGTCTCCCGACCGCTAGCTTTCGTTGCGATTGCTGCATTTTTTATTTTTTCATATCCATATATAACAAATCAATGGAATTTAGCACTCACTATAGGTTGGAACAGCGGGAGAACCGTACAAACTTACTTTATTCCTATTTGGTTTATGTTCATCGCAGTGCTCTATAAAATAATAAATCAAAAGCAGAGACCTATAAGTAGTCTCTTTTTTAAGAGCCATTTGTTTTCGACAATATTTCCGCCGCTGATATTTAACTACCCTTTTGTATTACTTTTTTTGAGAACCAATAATGAAAGTCGTTTCTTATCCGGCATATTCTTCATTAGTTGGCTTTTTACAATTTATGTATTGACTCAAATAATTTTTGCGATTGTGCTACTGACCAAACTAGTTCGACCGACAGTACGCTATTAAAGCAGCGTAGAACATTTAGTTTGCAACCTGACTGGCGGAAAGTTGTAAAATCAGCAATAGATTATTGATCATCTTCAGTGGATGCGACCGTTTTTCAAAAGAGATTTAAGTTAATTTCAAAATCAGTTTTCATATTTAATTTAGTGGCTTGGTAGATGGGATACTGAATACCAGCCCGGCACCAAGCCGTAAAAGTAACCTGCCATTGCGGCGACGCAAAATGTCTTGACAAACCCTAAATATTAATGACAATATCCAAACTTCAAAAAGCTAGAATTTCAGTTCTTATTGTTACTTCACTGATTATTGCTTCGTGTAACCAAACGAATCCATCCAGCAGAGATCATGTCACTTCAAACAAAACAACAATTAACAACACTAATAAATTACAAGGGACTTGGTCTATGTGTGCAACTTCTTCTGGAGGTTTAGTAACACAAATGAATGTTTGTCCAATCATAATATTTGAACGTGGCGGAAATGGTTATGTAAAAGCTGGTGGAATTATTTCTGAAAGTTTTAACTGGTCTTTGGAGAAAGATGCTCTTAAAATATCTCCCAATACTAAATTATTAAGTTCAACATTTACAGATAAAAATTATTCAGTTAGTTTCAGTGAGCAAAAAGGACGACTAGACCTAATTATTCGACATGATGAAGACAACTTTTACCTAACACAACCATTGAGACGATGACGGCATGCAAAATTGGGTTTGCAGCCTGCCCAGTAAAAAGCCGTAAACCCCGGCAGCTAGCAGTAAACGTTGGATCACCTTTCTTGAGTCCCCTATAAATCAAAGACGACAATGCCAAAATTTCTCAGCACATTCATTTTTCTTTTGATAATAACGACATCTATTTATTCGCAGGTCAACGATAAATTCAAATTGGACAGTCTTACAATCTATACGAACGAAAACTTAGACAGCTTAACCTTCAAATTAAAATCTACTCATCTCAAAATTTATAAGGACAAAAATAAAATTCCGCAACAAGTCAAAGAGCAATTGAACTTGCTGACAAAAGATAATTTTTCGATTGCCAATAAAAAGGAAGAATATAGATGTTGTTGCACCTCACCAACAACACTTCCGACAAGACAACTTCAATTCTTGGCAGTTGGCAATGACTTCATAGCTATGACTTATTTGACAGGTGGTGTTGGTGTAAGTACCCACATCTTATTGGCCTCATTTTACAAGTCAGAATTAACCGATCTGTGGATTGGTTCAAGTTTCAAAGACATTAAAACCAAAAGAAAACTATTCAAGGCTTTACGGGAAGCAAGAAAAGAAGAATATAACCTTTATTGGTTTCTGTGACGCGACCCGTATGAAAGGTGACAGGCAACTTTTAACTTCCTGGCAGGCTGGTTACACGTTGGAAAAATGATCATTTGTTATAAATTAGTTCAGTTGGCGACCAATTTTAAAAAAGATTCGAATAGGTTTCAACATGAATTTTTATAATTTAGTTCGGTTGCCGGGCGAAAGGATACAGACACCAGCCCGGCAGCAAGCCGTAAACGTTGCCTTCAATAAAAGTAAAATCACTCAATGAAAAATGCATTTGGCCTCGTCATCGCAACTTTTTTAGGTATATCGGTTTGGGGGCAAACTATACCCTTGACACAGCAAAAGTTAAAGGATGACTTTAAGGTAGTGAATGGTAAATACGAAATTTACTTTCATAAAAACGATCTGGCAAAGGCCATTGAAAATATTGATCAAAAGCTTAAGTCAGATAATTCTAAAATAGCAAATTCAATTTTGGACGGAACCATTATATCGGTGAACTTCAAATCACCGAATCCGACGGATAAACCAGTTATCAACTTATTAAGCAACTTTCTTGGATCGTACCTTATTATAAATGGAAAGGTGTCAATTTTTAAGAACAATAATCAAATTAAAATAGTTGAGAAAGAAGAATCTCCACCAGAAGTTGATTTTGACAATTCCGTTACGAACTCTATTATTTTCTCAGAGCCAGGTTCGACCGATATTATTTTCGTTGGAAGGTTTGCAGAAAAACTCCGATAATTTCTCTGATTACTGCGGCCTACATTCGCTTGCAGCCAGCTGACGGGATATTGGAAGCATCAGCAGCGGTAATTCTGTTGTACTGCGGTTCGGGGCTTGACGAACAAAGCCTAAGCTTTAGTTCTTGATTTTTAATTTTATTAAAAAGCCAGGCAGTAAGTCTGGCGGACAGAATTTTAATTTCCCACCATCTGCAATACCTGCTCGTTGGTGGTAATTAGTAGACATACTTCAACAATGGAAGAACTTTATAAAATTATAAACTCATATCCCGATGAATATGTAGCCATTAAAAGGCAAGCCAAAAAATATATCCATAACAATTCCGACTTGGACGAAAGCAGAAGATTAAATATTCTGCACCGACCTTGGGTTGCTCCCCTAAATTGGGGATTGATGATTTATCAAGGTGCTGACATGAAATGGGTTAATGATGCTGAGCAAACGATTGGAAAGACAATTCCTGATTTTTATAAACGTTTCCTGACTAATATTAATGGATGTTTTTTATATGACATTTCACTGTTTGGCTTAATTCATTCTTTGACACGTTCCCTCCTACAATGCCATTCTTTAACAAGCGCAAATCTTGACTGGATTAATGGGTTTAAGATTGACCAAAGCTTCTTTTACTTTGGAGGGGGAGTATATTCTGACGACGAGAACACAGGATATTTTTATGGAAACAATAAAATTATGTCGGTAAGAAAGAATGGAAAGTTGGTAAATGAATGGGGTACTTTTTCAGATTTTTTAAATGACGAGTTAATTAGAGCTGAAAAGGAAATGTTGAAAGAAGTACCTGAGAAAAATAAACTTGTAGTCAATAAATAACTGCCGCCAACATTGGGTTCTATGCAAGTTGGGCATGACCAGCAAACATCAACTAATTGCAAATCCAGCCTGTGGTTCGGGTAACACAAGCAACATTCAACATTAGTTCTTAATTTCAACATTAGTCTTTCAATCAGCAGCGGTTGTGGGCAAACGAGATATTAATTCTCAACTTACATAAAGCCCTGTTCGTTAGTGGCGACTCTACACCATACACATGCATAAAGCTTATCGTTGACTAAACCATTATAAAAAAAAGAACAATGACAAAAAGTAAATTATTGGAAATGAATAATGTTGGCATCGTAGTAGAATCCCTTGACAAAGCCATTTCCTTTTTTACAGAAATCGGACTAACACTTGAAGGGCGAGCGATGGTTGAAGGCGAATGGGCCGGACGGGTAACGGGGCTTGGAAATCAGTCGGTAGAAGTTGCTATGATGGTTACACCGGATGGACACAGTCGACTTGAACTTTCACAATTCCTCACCCCTACCACTATATCAGACCATAGGACAGCTCCAGTAAACTCTCTTGGCTATCTCCGCATTATGTTTAGGGTTGATAATCTTGATGAATTACTATCCAGACTTGTGAAGCAAGGCGCTACGGTGGTTGGAGAGATAGTTAATTATGAGAACATTTATCGCCTTTGTTACATACGTGGGACGGAAGGACTTCTTATCGGATTAGCTGAGCAACTAGGTAGCCAGACAGCAAAAGATTTTTTAGAAAAATCTTGAAAACGGAATTTTATAAAGGAATTAATTGACAAACAAACTTTGAGTACTCAAAGCCGCCGCCCAGCAGCGGATCATTAATCACCTTCACTTGTGCAACCATTTTTAAAAGAAATTTGAGCAAGCTTCAGAATCAGTTTAATAATTTAGTTCAGTGCTAGATGGGCGGAGAACAGAAACAGGCCCGGCAGCAGACGGTAAAAATTAGCCACCATTTCTTCACATAAACCCTTATCAATGAAAAGTACAATAATAGCAATCGCTATTCTCTTTCCTCTATTTTTAATTGCTCAAAAATTACCGAAAGACTCTGTTCTATATTACCAAAACCAATTAAGAGAGTTATACAAGTCGACGTATGACTCATTAGAAAGTTCTAGTAAGTTTAAAGAAATCAATCAGAAACTAAATCCGAACGGCCAAAACAATAAAGATAACTTTGGCGTTGAGTTAACGTTCTTCATGGGACTTCAAGTTAATAATTATTCAAATCTTAATACAAGACTATCTACTCTTAATGTAAAAGAGCAAAAAAATTTATTACTCCCTCTTGGATTTGGGCTTGCTTTTCGCTTTAACAAAGTTATAGTTGGATATGATTCTGTCACCAATTATAATTGGGAATAATAGTACGGGTGCATATCTCCATGGATATTTTTCAACTAACGTAATTAAAACTAAGAAATGGATTTTTAGCCCTCAATTGGGTTATGGAGGACAAACTATAACTGTTAGAGTTCCCACACAAAGCACATCTACTAACTTCAATTCATACTTTACAACATCATCCAATCAGGTAGAACTCAGGCACAGTAACTCGGTTCTTGATTTTGCACTTGCTTTGAAACTATATCCTAAAAACAAAGACAGATACATACCATTATTTAGGGTTGGTTATCGCTATGGATTAAAAGAGAAAGCGTGGGAAGTACGAAATGGAAATTCAACTAATGCCCCAATTGACAGAAATTCTAACTTTTACTTTCAATTGATGTTAGGTTTTGGTAACTAACCCTACAACAAGTTTTGACGGTGATGGTTGACATTAAAGCAAGCAGCAACAGCAATTCTGTTGTACTGCGGTTCTGAGCTTGACGAATAAAGCCCCGCTTTAGTTCTTAATATTTATCTTTATAAAAAAAACCAGGCAGTACTTCTGGACAGACGAAATTCTAATTCTCCCACCATCGGAAATACCTGCTCATTGGTGCAACGCAAAATCGACAATCCTCCATTCTTAAATATGAGATTTAGAACGACCATTTCTTTTTTGGCATTATTTTTTGTGACGCATGTCGTGGGACAGACACGTGCTTTGACTGGTAAAATAATTGACGACAGCTTTCAGCCTTTTATGCAAGTAAAGATTTTCAATGCAGACACTGTACAAATAGGCAAAAGCGACATGACTGGTAACTTCAACATAACAATTCCATTGAACATAAAAACATTAATAATAGCTTCTATTGGAATGGAGTGGAAAAGAATTGACCTGACTGACACTTGTAATAATATTGAAATAATTCTGCTTCCAAGCTGGACTTATGACTTTAGGACATTGAAAAAAGTAGACAGACTAAGAAAAAAAGAATTTGACAAGCTTCCAAGACTACATAAATCTGCATTTGAAAAAGGAATATTTATAAGTGACAAGCCTTGTTATGTTGACAATTTTATTCCGATAAGGAGAAAGTAAAAGAAATAGCTGAGAATAAGATACCAAGCCCCGCACCTAACATTGCATTGGCAATATGGCGGGGCAACGAATATATTCTCAGCTTTTAATTCACTGCCTACATAAAGCCCTGACGTTGGTAGCAATACCGTTCGACTTTGTAAATACTACCCATATCTTAAAAAACATCAAATGCAGAGACCACTTCTATCTTTTTTGTTACTTTTTTGCTGTTACAACGCAATATCTCAAAACAATGACATTAAAGTATTGACTAAACTAAATCAAGATTGGCTTAATTCATACCCGACAAAAGATAGTGCTACATTGGCTAAAATTTTTGCGGATGATTTTATTTTAATATCACCTAACGGAACCAAAATGTCAAAACATGACATTATAAATAATCTGGCAAAACAAGAAATTGTATCTGTAACCATCGACACTTTTGATATTAGACTATTATCAAAAGAAGTTGGACTGATAACAGCTTATACAACTTTTGTGTTCAAGACCGACGGTAAAGACCAAGTTGGACATAATTGTTACCAGGACGTATACGTAAAGCGACAAAAAAAGTGGAGAGCTGTTGCAGCTCATGTAACATTGCTTAACAAGAATTGAATTTCAGAATACGTTCGATACATCACCAAAATTCGGTTTAATGTCAGGCCGATGGAGCATTTCTTAAAAGAGATTTGTGTAAGTTTCAACATCAGTTATTATAATTTAGTTCAGCGTCCAGCCTGTGCGTCGCAATGCATAGCGTTGAAAGCATACCTAAAACGTTGGAGGTGTGCTTAAGCTAAATCTTAGTTTCGAATAATCATAAAATCCTTCGGTAAAAATTGATTACTTTCAGTTGCAAGAAATTATCTAACAATTCAACGATTTTATATGAATGACAAAATGAGTTCTCAAACGAACGCACTTAACTGGTTCGAAATTGCAACCACAGATATTTCAAGAGCAAAAATTTTTTACGAAACAATTTTTGAAATTCAGATGGAAGAAATGGGAATGCCCGGTATGAAGTATGCAATGTTTCCATTTGATCCTAAAGCGGCAAAAATTGCTGGCGGTTTAGCACAAAGCCCAATGCACACGCCGGGTAAAACAGGTTCGTTACTTTACCTGAATGCAAACCCGAATCTGCAAAATGTATTGGATAGGGTTGAAAAAGCAGGGGGAAAAATCACTATGCCCAAAACACCAATAGGGGAAAATGGTTTTATGGCATTCATTATTGATACGGAGGGAAATATTATAGGACTTCATTCAAATACTTAATTAGAACAATCCTTATCACGAATAATATATGAGCCTTCTTGATAAAGAATTGCAAGATTTACAGCAACAAAATGTTGCAACTAGTATCTTTAGAAAATCCATTCTCTCTATCATACTTTTGATAGCAGCGTCTTTAATCCAGTTCCTGGGTTTTGACCTGTATTATACGGGACACGATATCTGGGTAGTTTGGATTATTTTGTTTTTGTTCTATGGCCTTACTGCAATTGCAGCGGTTCTGTCTATATCCACAATTATTAAAAGTAGCAGACTGCTCAAGACATCTAAGGACAAGAAAAACTATATTTCACTAGGAATCGCGGTTGTGGTTTTACTGTTAATACTAAGTGAGATTATCCAGCGGTTTTAATCCTTAGGCGCTACGCACAATAAACAATGTAGTCACGCAACAACCCGAAACCCTTTCAGTAACTTCATGACAACCTCCCAACATATAAAACATGCGTTAAAAGAGTTTAGACCCAAGAGTCAAAAAATAAACCACATGGATGTTAATGCTGGTGTTTCAACCAGGGTTTTCAAAATACAAGATGACGAAAAAACTAAGTTTAAGATATATGACTTTTCGGACAGGATTATGCTTGAAGTGTCAACAAATATATCAATGCTGTTCTCTATTAATAAACCCTATATTATATTCTCAGCGAACAAGCGAATTGGAAAAAATATTTACATAGAAAAATCAGAAGAGAAAGTTCTTGTTTGTGTTGATTTAATACAGGATGAAGTGGACAGCTTAAACTTAAAGAACAATGAAGCTATTTTTGTTTGTGGCAACGCAATTCAAATACTCCTCGACAAAACAAGAACACTTGTTCCGGAAATTAAACTGTTAAAACAAATCAAGTCAATCATTGAGCTTCATTTTCCAGGAAAAGAGGAAACATTCGACCCTTCAATCATTCCGGAAAATTTAAAAGACTTGATTCCGCTTATTAAAGAATGGGCAATCCCAGACGATCAAGACAGATCAGACAAGGTTGAAAAAACATCTAAAGTAAAGCTTCTTAAATTGTTCAACATCATTGAACCTAAGTTGGATATTATTGACGCTTACCTCGACAGTTTTGAAGATAAGCCAATGACACATGAAGCGATGCTGATTGGAAATTTAGGAGAATTGGGGGCTGAGTTGAGACTTGTGACCGCCTACAAAACTGATGCAAAATGAAAGACAAATTTAAAAGCGCTGTTGAAACCGAGGACGAGAATGCACTTATAAATTGTCTTGACTTTAGAAATGCAGGTAAGATAGACAGCGAGTGCTATCAGTACATTGAAAAAGCCCTTATCGGTGACTGGCATAGTCAACACGAAGACCTGGTGAACACAATCTACCTTGAAAATTTAAGTGACGAAAGATTTGTAAACCCTATTTTAAATATTGCCTTAAACAAAGAGCGTTTTCGATGGTATGACGATGAACTGGAAGCAACTTTGAGAAAATGTGTTCATGCTTTAAAAACAATTAATACTGAGAGCTCCAATCATGCATTAAAACAATTGGAAAATTTGAATAATGACAATGTGAACATTGCACTTGCGATGTATAAATAAAGCAGCCCACAACAAGCGGTTTAGCAATATTGCAGGGCAGTGAATATATTTTCTTGGGGGCTCACTATTCTACTTTAGTCAGTGCAATCGTCTTTTAAAAGAGATTTGAGCAACTTTCAAAATCAGTTTCTATAATTTAGTAAGAGACGCACGTATTGAACACGAAAGCCACGTCGCCAGTAGAATACAGTATGACAAAAAAGAAAGAGACATATCGCTGTTGGTTTTTAATTAACCCGAACAAAAAAGACCGCCCCTTTACAACAGACGAACAAGCTGCTGCTGATACTTTTGTTTCATTTTTAGCAGACAAAGACTACGGACGAGGAATTAGTTTATTTCGTTTTGACATTTACGTTGAACAAAAAATAAACTTAGGACATCACCAAGACACAATTTATACTGGCTGCGCTCATTTAACAGCAAACATTGACTATTCAACATTCTTAAAAGCTAACCAACCTAAAAGACATAAACTTCTTTTGAATGGAGCATTGAATCTTTGTAAATATTTATCAGAAAAAGTTCCTTTACCTAAAGATTTTGACGCAAAAAGACTGGCAACTGATTATACAAATTTTCTAACTGAAAAATCACTTTTACTGAGCGGCAAGGAAACTTCCGATACCATTATCAAAATATTCGACACAACGAAGTTCAATTTTAGAATTACCAAAACTGCAGAAGTAAAAGACAAGGATATTCATTACGACTTAGTGAAAGTACAAGACTACATTAACAATAAACTTTCTGGAAAGACATTTGGTGCTTCAGTAAGACAATTTGACTTTGGTTACGAAATCTACGACTTTAAAGGCAATATGAAACAGTGGGCACAAACTGCTGACTTAAAAAAGTATGGAACTAAATATAAAAATTTATTGGTCGTTAAGCAATTTGATTATCAAAAACTAAAAGGCAAAACACACTACAAACAATTTGAAATACTCAAACAAAATATTTTAGAAGCCATAAACGACACAGATAAACTAACCCGTAAACCCAAACATTTTGACAAGGCAGAATTTTATAAGACTATTGAAAAAATATTAAATGACTATCAGGCAAGGTACTGCCAATGACATAGAGTTTCTTGCAAGTGCGGCCGTACGTTGTTACCATCAGCCCATTACAAATTGAACACCAAACAAATGGAAATAAAATATTTAGAACCAACACAGGAATCAGGAGCAGCATTTATTAAGCGAAATATGACCGGGCAGATTGTAATGTTGAACCTGCTGAAGTTTAAAGAATTTGCAGACTACTCTCAAACACCAGACCTTGCGCCGGCAAATACCATCACCGGTGAAGAGGCATTTCAAATATACATTCAGCAAACACTTCCATTTTTAAGAAAGACAGGTGGAGATATTTTATTTTTAGGCAAGGCCGGACAATTCTTAATTGGCCCACAAACTGAGCAATGGGATTTTGTTATGCTTATACGGCAAAACAGTGTACAGGATTTTTTGGCTTTTGCATCAGATGCTGAATACTTAAAAGTGCTGGCACACAGAACTGCTGCATTGGAAGACTCACGCCTTTTACCGCTTACGGAACAAACTCTATAACAGCCAAAGAATATAGCTCTATCCTATTTTACCGCCACCACAAAACGATAATTGCCTGCTGCCAGTTGTTGCGTTTGCATGCCGGGCAGGTCTACGGTTGCACTTGCATTTGCGGGTATGCTTAGCTGGTAGATAACCTTATTGCGTTCTCTTTTCCAACCAGAAACAATATTGCCATAGGGGCCGCTATGGCTGCAACTAAAATTATCCAAGCCTTTTACAAAATTGGGTTTTACCAATACGTTTTTAAATCCGGGTGATGCAGCATCTGGCTTAATACCGCCAAGGGCCTTGTACATCCAGGCACTTATCTCTCCAAACATAATATGGTTGAGTGAAATATCTGAACCCGCATCAATGGGCCAGTTTTCATACAATGTAGTGGCTCCGTTTTTTATCCACCAGCCCCAGGATGGATAAGTTTCTTTAGCAGCCAACTGGTAGGCAAGATCTGCATATCCATTTTCGCTCAATGCATTTAATATAGCTTTTGTACCAAGCAAACCAACATCAAGCCTTACAGAATCTGCCATCACTCTTTTTGCCAATGAAGCTGCTACAATTGTTTTCTTATCATCTGGCACCAGTCCCCAAAGCAAAGGCACAGCCAAATCTGTTTGTATGCCGCTATCATAAATGCCATCGTGGTAGTACTTATCGTTAAATGCTTTTTTTATTTTCTCTGCCAGAGTAGTATAGTAAGCATAATCTGCATCGTTATGAAAAAGCTGTGCTGCTTTTGCAAGTATGTTTACATCTGCATAGTAATAGCAGGTAGAAGTTAATTGAACCGGTGCTTTTGATTTTACCGGTATCCAATCGCCCAGGCCCCAGGTGGTAAGCCCGGTTGGATAAAGCTGGTTGATATGATCTACATAACGTTTTATATTGTTGTAGCAATCCTGCAGCGGCTTTGCGTCTCCATAAAATAAATAAAGGTTCCAGGGAATAACAGCAATAGTAGAAGTCCAGTCGGGGCCATTACCCCATTCATATCCCCACCCCCCCGTAGGCACAATAGAAGGTAATACGCCGTTGGGTTGTTGTTCATCGCGGTGGTCTGCCATCCATTTTTCATACACGGTAAATGCATCAAAATTGTAAAGCCCGGTCTCTACATTTATTTGTGCATCGCCTGTCCAGCCATTCTTCTCACGTTGCGGACAATCTGTAGGATAGCCAAAGAGGTTTGAGAGATAAGATTGATTAGCTGCTGCCCATATTTTATTAATGGTGGCATTGCTGCTGCTAACATTGCCCACCAGCGGCACATCGCTGTGCATGAAATATGCTTTCAGATCTTCCTGCTTTAATTGCAAGGGCTGGTTGCTGCTTACCTCCACATACTGAAAACCTTTGTAATTGAAACGCGGCATAAATGTTTCTGTACCGCCTTTTAAAATATAAATATCTGTTTGAAACGGATCTGTATTGTCTGTAGGCCGGTAATGCACGTCTATATTAGACTGATCTACACGACCGTTTTTATAGAGGCGTTCTCCATGTTTTACTCTTACTATAGTTCCTGCTGCGCCGCTAACGGTAAGCGATGTAACACCAGACATGTTTTTAGCAAATGAATACACTGCAGCAGTATCACTAAACTTTGCAATGCTTACTGCCTGCAAAGTGTCTGTAATGCGAATGGGTTGCAATACCTGTGCTACTATTTTATCTGCCGGAGCTGCCATTAATACCGGTGCTTTCCAGGTGCTATCATTGTACGTTGTTTCATTCCAGTGAGGAATTTCAAGACGTGCATCATAATGTTCTGCAGTGTAGATGCTGTTAAATACAATAGGCGAAGTAAATGTCTTCCAGTCTTTGCCGCTGCCAAAAGTTTCTGTGGAGCCATCGTTGTAAACAATGCGCAGATCTAAACAAAAAGAAGGGCGTGCACGCCAGGGAGCTTTGTCGAAATACCAAACAGCAGTGGATTGGTGATTGTACCAGCCATTGCCCAGTAAAACCCCAATGCAATTGTTGCCCTGCATCAGTTCATTAGTTACATCATAACTAACATACAGAGTTCTCCTGTCGAAACGGGTGTACATGGGGTCTAAGCGATGATCGCCAATGCGTTTGCCATTTACCGTTAGTTCGTACAAACCGGCGCAGGCTATATACACCCTTGCGCTAACCGCTTTTTTGCCAACGCCAATTATTTTGCGGAAATACGCAGCAGGTTTCAGGTTGATGTCTTTGGTATCACTTATCCAACTGCCCGTCCAGTTGCTTTTGTCCATTATGCCGGTTTCAAAACTGGCTATAGAAGATAAACTTGTATTTCCCTTGCCGTCTGTGTACTGCAATGCCCAATAATATTTGGTGAAAGCATGCAGGGGTTTGCCAGCGTATGTGATTTGTTGTTGCTGTACCGGAATATCACTTTGCCATTCTGTACCCATACCTTTTTGAAGGCTTGCTGTTTCTGTAGCCACCAATATTTTACAAGCCGGTTGCACACTGCCTTTGCTGGTATCCGTCCATTGCCAGGCAAATCTTGGTTGGGTAGCATCAATACCCAATGGGTTTATCATATGCTCGCATTGAAGCATTACCGGGCCATTGGCCATTATCACTAATCCACTCAGTAAGATTGTACAAAGCAATACCAGTCTTTTATTCATAACAGTAAATTGTTGCCCAAAGTACATAAATCTTGTTGAACGACGGTGTGGCACCAGCAGGTTGTAATATACAGGCGAGCTTTTGCTGCCCAATGATATAAAAGTTGAATGGAGCGTTCCCGACTTTCAGTATGGGACACGGCGCAAGGATGACGCCCAATGTACAAATGCTGGCTCAAAAAAATTCACGGTATAAATTCTCTTAATCTCTCCTATTTTATGTTCGTCCAAATTACCCCGATAGAAAGTCCATTTTACACCCGCTACGATTGTGTTATAGACAATAATTTTGACTGATAAAATAAACGCAAGATGGAAAACACTACAATGACACCCACCATGACAACACAGGAAGTGGCCGCACGTTTTAATGAACTGGCCCAACAGGAAAAATGGTTTGAAATACAGGAGGAATTCTTTGACGATAATGTAAAGAGCATAGAACCGCAAGGCTCTCCATATATGGGTTATGCAGCCGGAAAAGATGCTGTAAGACAGAAAGGAGAAAATTTTATAAAAACGATAGAAGCATTTCATGGTGCTTATACCACAGTTCCGGTTGTTGGTGGCAATTATTTTGCAGTAGGAAGAGGAATGGATCTTACGCTTCAAAAGTTTGGGAGGGTGAAAATAGACCAGGTTATGATGTACCAGGTAAAAGACGGTAAAATAATATCGGAACAGTTTTTTTATTGAGGTGTTTCAATAACAAGCTTAAATAAAGAAAAGCTGCCGTATCAACAGCAGCTTTCTTTATTTATTCCATTTACTTTTTTATTACGACTTAAAAAACGCCAACAAATCTTTATTGATCGTAGCGGCTTCTGTAGTAGGCATGCCATGCGGAAAGCCAGGATAAGAAATGAGTTTGCCATTCTTTACCAGCTTTACAGCTTTTGCACCGGTAATACCAAAAGGAACAATCTGATCATCTTCACCGTGCAATACTAACACTGGCACATCCACGCTTTTCAGGTCTTCTGTAAAATCAGTTTCAGAAAATGCTTTGATGCAATCATAATGTGCCTTGATAGAACCCATCATGCCCTGGCGCCACCAATTATCTCGCACACCCTGAGATACTTTTGCACCCGGTCTGTTGTAACCATAAAACGGCATAGTAAAATCCTGGAAATACTGAACACGCTGCGTGGCGGTATTCTCTCTTATTTCATCAAATATAGAAAGCGGTACGCCATCGGGGTTCTTGTCATTTTTAACCATGATGGGTGTAACAGCACTAATTAAAACCGCTTTTGCTACGCGGCCTTTTCCATGCTTTGCCACATAACGTATCACTTCTCCCCCGCCCGTTGAGTGGCCAACATGGATGGCATCTTTTAAATCCAGAGCTTTTGCAAGCTCGGCTACATCTGCTGCATAAGTATCCATCTCGTGCCCGTTGGCAGTTTGCGAAGAACGGCCATGTCCCCTTCTGTCGTGTGCAATTACCCTATAACCCTGGTGCAGGAAAAAAATCATCTGCGCATCCCAATCATCGCCAGATAATGGCCAGCCATGATGAAATACAATGGGCTGTCCTGTTCCCCAATCTTTGTAATAAATCTCTGTTCCGTCTTTTACTTTGATGGTGCTCATGTGTGTAGTTTTAAAGTGGTTATCTAAAATGTTTCATACTGCCTGTAATTTCAAGGCAAGCAACTATACAAAATGTACGAGACTGATTAATTTTCTATGATCAAAATACAAAGGGAAGTGGACTTAGAATGGCAACGGTTAAAGATATGCAGAAAAGGTGAAAGGATTAATAAGGTTTAAGGCAAAAGGTTTAGGGTATAAGCATACAGTGCGGACCATACGCCTTATGCCTTCTTACGCCTTATACCTTAAGCCTTCCACCCTTCCTCAATTAAAAGACTGCCTGAACTCAAGCGGAGAATAATTTGTTTTTGTTTTAAAGAGTTTGCTGAAAGATTGGGGATGCTCGAAGCCCAACTCATAGGCTATCTCGCTTACAGAAAGATCGGTAGTAGATAATTTTTCTTTTGCTTTTTCAATCACCTTGTTATGGATATGGTGTTGTGTGCTCTGACCAGTTAATACTTTTAGCAACCCGCTTAAATAATTGGGCGATACATTCAGCATGCCGGCAATGTACTGAACGGTGGGAAGTCCTTTGGATACCAGTTCTTCATTGTCAAAATAATCTGACAACAAATCTTCCAGTCGGTTTAGTATTGAATGATTGTTGATCTTGCGGGTAATAAACTGGCGTTGATAAAACCGCTCTGAATAAGAGAGCAGCACCTCTATCTGCGCCACAATAATATCCTGGCTAAACTTGTCTATGTTTGATCGGTATTCGTTG
Source organism: Chitinophagaceae bacterium (assembly GCA_047602295.1). GTDB lineage: Bacteria > Bacteroidota > Bacteroidia > Chitinophagales > Chitinophagaceae > JACMLD01. Next base: position 3,940,878 of record JASGHP010000001.1, read on the forward strand.
TCTATATTTTGCATGATGCCGCCAATGATGGTTTCCTCTTTTTCTGACAGGAACAAGGCTTCATGCACTGCATAATCAAAGTACTCGTATTTTTTTATTGATTTTGCCAGTGATGTATTCCACATAAAATCCGGATGTATCAGCAACATCCAACCAGTTTGTTGTCTTAAAGCCGGCTTGCTGCGATCGATACCAAACACCTGCCCCGGAGCCATAAAAAACATAATACCTTCATCAAAATCATATTCCTGCTGGCCATATTTAAACTTAGACGAGAAATTTCTTTTCAGTGAAATGGAATAGAAATCAAAAATCCAACTGGTAGGGCCACTGGTTTCAAAATGCCGCATGTCTTCCATATTCACCACGCTGATTAATGGATGCTCAGGCTTTGGTAATCCTCTTGCCTGGTGAAACGCTGTAATAGATTTTACTCTTTGCGGTGTTGTATTGGGCATGCCAATGTATTTTAGGTAAAGTTAGTGCTAGCACAAAGGGAAACTGTATCCAAATCTATTATTCTTTTAGCCAAAACGTGAATCGTCAGTCGAGAGTAGTTCATAGTTCATAGTTCGTGGTTCGCAGCCAAGGCTAATAACTAACAGCTTATCGAACCAAACGGTTTGAAGCTTGTAGCTAAAAGCTTGCGGCATTCTCCATCGAAGCAAAAGGGCTAGCAGCTAGTAGCTAAAAGCTTGAGGCTTTCTTAACTTTCCTGTTGCAGCAACTCCGTTGGCGCGTAGCCAAAATGTTTTTTAAAGGCAAAAGAAAAATGAGAAAGGTTTTCAAAGCCTACTTCAAAATATACATCTACCGGCTTGCGCTTGTTTTTGGTGAACTGATAATGCGCCAGCTCTAAACGTTTTTGTGTAAGCCATTTTTGCGGCGTGGTATGATATGCTTTTTTAAAATCTCTTTTAAATGTAGTAAGACTTCTTCCTGTTAGGTAACCAAACTTCTCCATTGGCATATTGAACATATAATTTCGCTCCATAAAATCTGTTAGTTCAATCTTGCCGGGCTGATCGAAACTTGCCAGCACATTGTCCACGTTTTTATCAATTGTCCTGATGATAGTAATGGCCTCTGCAATTTTTAAGGAAGCTACTTGTTCCGGGAAAGGATCATTCAAATCAAAATAAGGTATCAATGAAGCCATGCAACTTTCCAGCAAAGGATGCTTATTGAAGCTGTAAATTTTATTTTGTGGAGTGACAACCGGTTGCAGGTTCATTCTGTCATAATACTCTTTAAGGCGCTGCGCAGACAAATGCATCACCACTGTTTTATGCGGCTTACCGTCTTTTGGATAATTAATGATTGTAGCCAACTGGTTTCTTGGAATCAGAAATATATCACCTGCTGTAAACAAATAACTTTTATCGGCTTGTACAATTTTTGTCTCGCCTGAGATAAACCATACCAGCATATGGTGATCAAATACCACTTCTGTCTTAAAGAGTTTGTCTTCGTAGCAGGAGAGTTTTATATCTGGTGTTATGTATTTCGCCTGGAATTCCATGTGATACAAAAATAAGAATTGTTTAGTCAGTCAGGAGTCGTGAGTCGTCAGTCGGGAGTAGTTCATAGTTCATAGTTTATGGCAACCAAATGGCTTGAAGCTTGTAGCTAAAAGCTTTCAGCTTTCTTACCATCGAAGCAACCGTCATGAAAATCCTATAATCAGGAAAATCATGGTTCAGACAATAGCGAAGCAAAAGGGCTCACAGCTTGCAGCTAATAACTTGCGGCTTTCCTACTTAAACTCGAATCCAATCATTTCTTCACTCAGCTTCCATAACTTTTCTGCATTGTCTCCATCTACTGAATAAGGCTTTACCCCTTTTAGTGTGGATGGCTCATCATAACGGTGTTCAATGTTTCCAGTATCCAGCATGGCAACATCTGCATCTTCGCAATACACACCGCCAATATTGTTTAGCAGTTTGCTGGTAGCACACCAGATGGTAGTAGCTGCACCCTGCGGAACTGTTTTTAATTTGCTGGCTACTTCCGGTTTAAGATTTCCTTCTGCATCGTGTGTGCCCATTTGCTGAAACAATGCCATTGGCGCTTCCCTGCCCAAATCTGTTCCGTTTACAGAACCCGGGTGAAGTGAATACGCTCTTACATTATATGCAGCACCACGTTTATCCAAAGCCACCGCAAAAAGATTGTTGGCAGTTTTTGATTGACCATAACCCTGCAGGGTTTCATATTCACGGTTTAGAAAATTGGGATCATCAAAATTGAAAGGTGCAATCTGGTGACCAAAAGAAGATACATTGATTATCCTTGCACCATTTGCTTTTTTTAAAGCTGGCCATAGCAAAGCAGTCAGGTGAAAATGCCCCAGGTGGTTTGTTGCCAACTGAGATTCATAGCCCCTGCTATCACGCCGCAATGGCACCCACATAATGCCAGCATTATTGATGAGCAAATGAAGCGGGCTGCCACCATCTATAAATTGCTGCGCAAATGCCGCAATAGATGCAGGATTTATTAAGTCTAAACTGGCAACGGCTACACCACGCAGATGGCCGACATTGGCTATTGCTTTAGCGGTATCCCTTGCAGGTACCACCACCGTTGCGCCTGCTGCTGCTAATGTTTTTGTTGTTTCTAAACCTATGCCTGCATAGCCGCCGGTTACAATAGCTATTTTACCGGAAAGATCAATTCCTTTTATTACTTCGCTTGTTGTGGAATGTGCGCCAAAACCGCTGTTGATAGGTTTTTGCAAAGCGCCGTTGTAATTGTCTTGTTTCATAATTGATGATTTAATGAAACAAAACTAGAACACACAACAAGGCTGCATTTTGTTTAAAAGGCCGAATTTGCTTTGTTTATAAGACCAGGGAGTTGTCAGTCGTCAGTCGATAGTCGAGAGTAGTTCATAGTTCGTGGTTCGCAGTCAGGCTAATGACTAACAGCTTATCGAACCAAACGGCTTGAAGCTTTCTTAATCGAAGTAAAGGAGCTTGCAGCTAGTAGCTAACAGCTCACGGCTTTCTTCATCGAAGCAAAAGAGCTCGCAGCTAGCAGCTCAAAGCTAGCAGCTTTCTTCATGCTGTTTTGTCCAGCGGATGCTGCAGGTAAATGATAACAAGGTTTAGTAAGAAGAAAGGCAATTCTATCAATACACCTTTCAGGTCTTTATCCAGCAGGTGAAAACAGATAATCATTAGTATACCTGCAGCCATCAGGAAATTGCCCCATACAAATGTTTTGGGAAAGAGTATCAACACTGCACTTGCAATGGTTACAATACCGGTTATCATAACACCTGTTTTACCAAACTGCCATTTGCCAAACATATCCAGCATTTCTGGCTTGCTGGTTGCCATTGCATAACCTTGCTTAAAACCCATAAATACTGCTACCAGTATTAGTATGGTATTGATTATTTTAATTATCATAGCTTTTATTTATTAGCCAGTGCTTTATTGAAGATAAGAATTTGCAAATGATAAAACATTTGTGATTATTATGAAAAGAATGTCTTTTATAGCATTGCCCTAATCAATAATCTTAAGATAAAATGAAGAATCAAATGAAGCTCGTTCTTTATCAGTCATTTTATTTCTCAATACTTTTATTGTATATCCGCCACGCAATACTCCTTTATCATTGTACATCCAGTCGCTTAAATTATCCAAAGTTATCTTAACCTTATCCCCTTTCTTAACTTTATCTGTAGCCTCAGCATCTTCATCAACAATTCCATAATAATAACCATCTTTATATACCAGGTCATTTGCCCAGATATGTTCTCCGCCATTGTCTGTTAAAAATCTTACTTTAATTGAAAACTGGCTTGTATCAAAATGCCCGTTTTTAAAGGCGGTATCAAACTGATTAAAGTTCTGCCTAGCCTTATCTATAGCAGCATTCATCTCCAAATCAGCACTCTCTACAACTTTAATATTGCCTTTTGCCGCTTCAATTGCATTCTTGTTGGTTGTATTATTACAAGAAAATAAACAGATAAACACCGCACAATAAAATAGTATTTTTTTCATATAAGGTTATCAAAATAAAAAATTGAAAATTCAAACTCAGTTTCCCGGTGCAGCCCAAAACACCGTTGGATTGTTGGTTCTGTAAGTAACCGTGGTAGTTTTATTAATATTATTGATACTGGAACCCATACCTATTGACTTCTTAAAATAATCCAGCGGTATCAATTGCATATAGGTGGTGGTTTTACCTTCTTGCTTGGTTTCGGTATCATATTCGCTGCTAACAGGGCATTCAAGCAGGTAAAGGTTTTTAGCCATATAGCTATAGAGATAATCTTCTTTACGTTCAGACACTTTATGGTTCCAGTTAGCACTTGGGTTAATAATTAACGGGCGACCGTCAATGATGCGTTCCCTTACTTCCTGTATACCCAGCAGTTCTCCTTTTTCATTCATTACATAGGCATCAAAAGTGGGATCTATCCATATCCATTTCTTTAGCTCTTTTGCATACACCATGTTTATTACGTGGCAATCATTATCAATACCCATACTGTCTTTTGGCAGGCAGGTAACAAACCGCGAGGGAATGCCCATTGCCAGGTAACATTCATTCAATACAGTAGCAAGGCCACGACAATTAAGCCCTCTCTTATCTCGCTTGCATTCTGCTATCATGCTCATGGCATTTTTTACTACGGGGTTATTATGACCACCATCATGCGGTATCAGGTTATGTACCCAATCCAGCAGGTTAATGATTTTTGACACTTCATTTGCCGCGCCTGCAATAGAATCAAGGTTAAAAGCTTTTCGCAATTCCGCAAGGTTTGCATTGTCTGCTGGTTGATAAGTAAACGCTGGCAAATCCCTTTTGCCTTCAGCGTAATTGTATTTAGCAGCTTTTTTTAAGGTGCCCAATGTATCGTAAGAATAAATAGCAGTAAGTGCAGTGTCCTTATTATTGAGCAGTATATTAAACTTGATAAACGAGTGCGGTTTTACGATATAGGAAATAGAGTCCTGGTCTGTGTAGAAAGTAACTTTTCTTGGCTTAGCTGAAAATGCGGTGATGTATACATCCGGCTTAATTTCCGGGCTAATGTTCCATGCATTCTTTCTGAAGTAGCCATCATCGCGAATGTCTACACTTTTAGAACTGGCTTTAATGGTGGGGATGCTGGTTTGCGCAAAAGCGAAGGAGCCGGATAAAATGAATCCGGCAACAAAAAATAATCTCATAGTATAATGTTAGTGTTTGGTTTTCAAATTAAGCTTTTCCGGCAAGAAACGGTTTGTATTTAGGACAATTAACGTAGAGACGGGGCAAAATAGGCCCATCCCAAAATCTTGCGACGATCGCCGGTTTTTCGTCTGCCATCTGGCATAGTGCATTTTAAACGCTTCTTATTGTTTTCCATCTTATATATGTTAAACAAATTTTGAAAACAACAAAAATTAAAGACCATGAAAAAGTTATACTCATTTTTAATTGCCATGACAGTAGTTAGCAGTGTATTTGCACAAGATCGTAACAGAGACAATTACCAGCAGGACAACCACAATAAAGGCCAGCAGCAATGGGGTTACCAACAGCAATACGATAACCGCGCAAACGATAAGTTTACTGACAAAGACCATTATTACGGACAACAACCCCGTATGCAGGAAAAAGACAGGCGTGCAGCCATTGATAGAATCAACCGCGATTATGATCAGCAGGTTTTCCGTTACAGGAACGACCGTTCTATCAATGCCTTTGAAAGAGACCGTCGTATTGGAATGATCGAAAGGGAAAGAAAACAAAAGTTAAATGCTTTTGGTCCTATTGTTCTTGGTGCTGCTATTGGCGCTTTGATAACAGGTGCTATTTTTTCTCACTAATTATTTGATATTAAATACAAATGGGGCTGCGAGGCCTCATTTGTATTTGTTTTCGTTATTGCACTTTTAAAAATATTCCATCAATTGTTGCATTGTTTCCAAACTGGCCTTCGCAAAAACCAGTTGTATATTTTATACGCAAAAAATCTTTATAAAACTTTACTTCAAATCCACAGTCTTTTGTACCTGGTAGTTCATATGTGAAACGGGTTTTTGTTAACGGGATAGTATCATCTTCTATTTGCGCTATATTTCTTGCAGGATCGCTTGTTACTGAAGTAATGCCGAAAGAAGCTTTGGACTCAGGAAGTTGCGACAGTTCAAAATCTCCCTGATAGCCTTTTTCTCCATATTGATAATGATACTTTCCAAAAATTTTAGGCAATTCAGCAGTTATTGGACTTGCATTTACAAGTGTATCTTTTTTAACCAGACTCATAACAAGCTCTTTTTCTGTTTTTGGGGAAACCCAATCACCATTAAACACATTACCCATAGGTTTTCCGGTAATTACACCGGTTATGTTACCAGACTTTTCAAATTCCAATAGCCTGTAATTTTTGTCATCTTCTATTGTTCCTATAATTGTAATTGGAAGTTTGTCTTTAGTATTCAGGTATATTATTTCGCCAATGACAATATTACTGTCTAATTGATAATGAAGAAAAACAGGCGTCTTTGTATTTAAAAATCCAGTCCAGCAGATTTCGGTTTTACTTTGAGGTATCGTTTCTGATGCAGGTGATGATTTTGCTGAATCTTTTTTTATCGATTCTTCCGAAACATGTTCATGATTATTGCAGGATAAAATTGCCAGTAAAACGAAAGCCAATAAATATTTCATACTTGTTTATATTGAGAATATGCTGATTTTCTTCATCAAGCCAAAGGTTAAGACTGCATGAAAGCAGTATTGAACCTTCACTAAGATAGATTTTATTTGTTTCTTAAATTTTATGCAGTCAATTAAATTGCAATCATCTCAACCTGATTATTTCAATTCAAAAACGTGGTATTTTATTCAATTATCAATCATTATGCTTTTCATTAAATCCGTATTATAAAGCATTTTATGAATGTTATGGATGACATCTAAAGGAAAGAAGCTAAAACGAATTCAAAAAATATTTTCCAATTATCAATCTAAATTTATTGTTTTTCAATAAACATTTGTATATTTGTACTGTCGCAGCCTTAAAAGCGAATAGTTATGACAATTGATACAAAGCTGGTACTAAAAGTACTTTATATCCTAACCTGGATAATATTTGTAGGCATATGCATTGAAGCAGGTGGCTTTATTGCGAATGCCGTATTTGCGTTGTTTAATCCGGCAGTTGTAAAACATCTTTATCGCCAGGTAGATTTATCAGATTTATTTCAGTGTGATAAAGGCCATTTTTTTGCACAAACCTTGCTATCAGGTATTGTATTGGTGTTGAAAGCTGTACTGTTTTACCAGATCATAAAAATACTGCACGATAAAAAACTGAGTGTGTCTCAACCTTTCAATAAAGAAATGAGGCGTTTTGTTTTTAGTTTGTCATTCTTCTCTTTATTTATTGGTTTGTTTTCTTTTTATGGGGCAAAATATGCTGAATGGCTAACCAGTAACGGCGTTAAAATGCCAGACATACAACAATTGCGACTGGGTGGCGCAGATGTGTGGATGTTTATGGCAGTAATACTTTTTGTGATTGCACAAATTTTTAAGAGAGGAATTGAAATACAAACTGAAAACGATTTAACTGTATAAGCTATGCCCATTATCGTAAACCTGGATGTAATGATGGCCAGAAGAAAAATGTCTTTAAACGAACTATCAGAAAAAGTGGGCCTTACGCTTTCCAATCTTTCTATTCTAAAAACCGGCAAGGCAAAAGCCATCAGGTTTAGCACACTGGAAACTATTTGTAAAGTACTTGATTGCCAGCCGGCGGATATTTTAGAGTATAAAGCGGAGTGAATTAATTAGTAATTAATAATTAGTAATTACTAATTAATGCCAACGTCCTGAAATTGATTGACGAAATGTCTCCAAAAAATCGGGATAATATGACTGCCAGTTCCACGAAAATACTTCCACAGCTAACCATGGTACGATGATTCAACGTTCAACCACCCGAATTACTAATTATTAATTCTTAATTATTAATTAGTAACGATTGTCTTGTCCGGAAATTGGTTGACAGAAAATGTCTTCAAAAAAATCATGATAATACGTTTCTAATATTTAGGAAAACCCTTCCACTACAAACCAGGGTACGACGATTCAACGTTCAACCACCCGAATTACTAATTATTAATTCTTAATTATTAATTACTGCTGCAGCAGGTAAATAATTGCACTAAAAAAATATACTGCATAAAAAAAATCAACAGATCATTTTCTAATCGTAGACAATACGCCACGGATTTTTTAAAACTTCAGGCTAAATTTTACTGGCATGCTTTTATGGTCGGTAATTAAAAAACTACTATTATGCAAACCACGAAAAAAACAAACAAAAGATCTGCTGATGCAGTGCAAGACTCCAGGCTTGAATCATTTCTGCATGATGAAATTAAAGACATCTATTGGGCAGAAAAACATATTGCTACCACATTGCCCAAAATGAAAAAAGCAGCTACATCGCAAGAGCTGAAAGATGCATTTGAAGAACACCTGGGTGTTACCAAAACGCATATTGAAAGACTGGAAAAAGTATTTGAACTGATGGGCGCTAAACCACAGGCTAAAAAATGCGAAGCCATGGATGGCATTATAAAAGAAGGCACCAGCATTATTGAAGACACAGAAGCAGGCACTGCCACAAGGGATGTTGGCCTTATACTGGCTGCGCAAAAAGTAGAGCATTACGAGATATCAACTTATGGTGGCTTAAGGCAGGTGGCTGCTACACTAGGGCTGGATGAAATAGCTGAACTATTGCAATCTACCCTTAATGAAGAAAAAGAAGCAGACCAGGCTTTAACCACAGTGGCAGAAAACAATATTAATTATGAAGCCGCTACTGAAAGCGAAGATTGATTTATTGGACAATTAATAAAGAGCCGTTTTCCAAAAACGGCTTTTTTTATACCATTAACAGCACATTACCATTGTTTCAGCGAAAAAAGTAGCCGGCATAGGCCAATACGCATAGATTTGTATCGGTTTTTCATAGGATATTGGATTTTAAACGGGGCCGCATTTCTATGCTAGCCCTTTTTTTATAAAACCTTATTTCTAATCCTACCCTAATGGCAAACCCCTAGGTTCATCTTTCCAATTTGTTACAGAAGAATGATAACCGTCACTATTTTATTCTTTCTGGCAAGGTTGGAAATTGCACTTACAAAATCCAGCAGCTATGCCAAATCATCTCCACATCCTAATCGCTTCAGACCACAAAGCATTGCGTGAGTCACTTACACGCACTCTTAACAGTCAACCCTATTTTCATGTTGTAGCCGTTTGTGCAGATACCTATGCTGCGCTTACTATGGTGCAAAACACAAACCCCGATATTGTAATTATAGATGGCAGCACAGATACATTAACCGCTATTGAAGCTACCAAGAAGATTGTTGCTTGTTCTGCTGCCAATGTAATTGGCATTTCAAGAACAGCGGATGAAACATTTGCACAGCATATGATAGCTGCAGGTGCATTGGGATTTTTAACCAGTCAGTCTACAGACCGAGATCTTGTATGCGCAGTGGAAACAGTAGCAAAAGACAATTTATACAATGGTCAGCATATCATAGACGAACCCATTGCAACGCCAACACGATTTTCTTCTCTTAAAAAATCAATTACTGCGTTGGCCAATGGCAACCGCAATAAAAACAATGATGCGGCGCCTTCTCATTGGCATGCAATTTTGCAGTTTGCGAATTGAGATTTATTAATTAACAATTAGTAATTAGTAATTGCCCGCTCCAATATCATCGTTCCAATACTCAATCGATCCGATTGTTAAATGTGTTAATACAGCCATTCAAACATCCTTCTTGCATCACAAGAAATCAGGAATCATTACATAAGACATATCATAATTGTATTTTGAGACCAGCATAAGCTATCTATTTGGCTCCGGTTGTGTCACTCCCTTGTACAGTATATCGCTATTGAGCATTTGGCTTAGTTTTTTATCACCCCAATTATAGATCGCATACCACCCTTTCCGTCTACTAATGTCACCCCTTCGGGGTTCTGTTATATTGGCTATGTATTTCTATATTAATGTCATCCCTTCGGGATTGTTTCCCCTATAGTCACACCAACCTTCAACCAGCTCAATTACTAATTATTAATTGCTAATTACTAATTACTGTCGGCTATCTATTCTATATCCATGTCAACCCTTCGGGATTTGCTCCACTATAGCAAGCTTAAACTTCAACCAGCCCAATTACTAATTATTAATTGCTAATTATTAATTACTAATCGCTAATTACTAATTCCCCTACATTTGTTTTTATTAACCCTCTTTAAAAATGCGCCTGGCATATGCATGAGCAACTTCCTTTTATGTTGGCCCTGGTGGCAGCCATTGTGCTGATAGAAATGCTGGCTACCAAACTGAAGATCGCCTACCCGGTACTGTTAGTGGTAGCTGGTTTGCTTATCAGCTTTTTACCAGGCTTACCAAAAGTGCAGGTAGACCCGGATATGATCTTCTTTATCTTTCTGCCACCGCTCTTATTTGAAGCCTGCTGGACTATTTCTTTTAAAGAAATGAAGCGATGGTACCGCATCATCAGCAGCTTTGCGTTCCTGGTGGTATTTTTTTCTGCACTGGCCGTGGCAGTTATTGTAAACTATTGTATACCCGGTTTTACGCTGGCATTGGGTTTTTTATTGGGTGGCATTGTATCGCCACCAGATGCCGTAAGTACAGGAGCCATCACACAGTTTGTAAAGATACCAAGGTCGATGTCGGCCATTCTGGAAGGGGAAAGCTTGTTGAATGATGCGTCTTCACTAATTATTTTCAGGTTTGCATTAATTGCAGTTGGCACCGGGCAGTTTATTTTTTCGCAGGCTATACTCAGTTTTGGCTGGATGGTGATTGGCGGCATTGCCATTGGCCTTTTGTTTGGCTGGCTGTTTATGAAAGCGCATAAACTTTTGCCTACAGATGCACCATCAGATATTGTCTTTACATTGATAGAGCCCTATTTCTTATATTGGATTGCTGAGCAGTTGCACAGCTCTGGCGTATTGGCAGTGGTAGCAGGCGGGTTGTTTTTATCTAATCAGCGTTTTAATTTTTTAACCAGTGCAAGTCGTGTGCGTGGTTATAGCTTTTGGGAAGCGATGATATTTATTCTGAACGGTATTGTATTTATGCTCATTGGGCTTGAACTGCCAGAGATAGTAGATGGGTTGCAAAAAGATGGCATTCCTTTAAACATGGCCATTGCATATGGAGCAGTGGTAACAGGCGCTTTAATACTTGCCCGCATAATCAGTTCTTACGCGGCGCTGATAGCTACTTTATTGTTCAGGCCAAGTGTGGCGCCTAACAGGGGCAACAGGAGAAGAATGTGGCGCATGCCTTTGCTATTGGGTTGGACAGGTATGCGGGGCGTGGTATCGCTGGCGGCAGCATTGGCTATACCAATAACTTTGCAAAACGGTCAGCCCTTTCCGCACCGCAGCCTTATATTGTTTATCACGTTCATTGTTATCCTGCTAACACTGTTGCTGCAAGGGCTTACACTTCCTTATTTTATTCAACGCTCTCAATTGTTTAATGGTTTTACAGAACTTACTGATGAAGAAACAAAACTGAAAGTAAAAAACAGCCTGGTAAGAGAAACCGTGCGTCTATTAAGAGAACACAAGGAGAAAAATCCCGACAACAACGATTATCACCTGCAGCGCATGCTGGAGCAATGGGAACACAAAATAAACCAACCAGATCACTTAAAGATGAGTGAAAAATCGAAACAATCTTACCTGGAGCTGCTGGAGAATCAAAGACAGTTCTTAACCAAACTTACCGAAGACCCACAGTTGCACGATGACATCATCCGCCAGCAAATCTACCAGATAGATTTGGAGGAAGAGAGAGTAAGGTTGTTGTGAAGCTTTCCGAATTGATATCGCTTATTGCAATTCCCTAAACTTGTACACCAGGCAAAAACAGATAATGGAAGAAGGCACAGCAATATTTTTGAAATCCGTTAAGACTATTTGTCCCAACTTAACTGATGACGAACTTTCGCAGTTTGCATCCAAGCTCAGTTTTAAGGAATTGAAAAAGAAAGATGTTTTTATTCAATCCGGCAAAGTGCAAAAGGCAATTGGTTTTATTGCAAAAGGTTTAACCCGTTCTTTTTTTATAGATGACAATGGAAACGAAATAACTGTTGGCTTTTATGCAGAAGGCGATTATGCCACACATTATCCCGCTTTTATTACGCAAAAGCCCAGTCACTATACCATACAATGCCTGGAGCCTACCACAATGGTTTGCCTTGCTTTTGAAGACATGCAATGGGTTTACCAGCAATTGGCGGGCTTTGAAAGATACGGCCGCCTGGTTGCAGAAGAAATTTTAAAACGCCAGCAGAGTCGTATAGAAAGCTTTATTTTCCAAACTGCAGAAGAACGTTACCTGGATTTTATAGCACACCACCCTACCCTTTTCAACAGGGTATCATTGTCCCAGCTTTGCAGTTTTCTTGGCATTGAAAGACAAACGCTCACCCGCATTCGCCAGAAATTAGCCCACTAATTTTTTTTGACACATTTGTGTCAGGTGCACCCTTCATTTAGTTCGCAGCTTTGTGTTATCAAATAAAACGAAACACAATGGCAAAGAACATACTACTCATACTCGGGCATCCTTCAAAAAAATCATACAACAAAGCATTATTGGATGCTTACCAGAAAGGTGCCGAAAGTGTTGGCGCCATCTGCAAAACCATCTACATCTCCGATTTGCATTTTGATGTGAACCTTGCTGATGGTTATAAAACAGGTAAAGCAGATCAACTGGAACCCGACCTGGCAGCAGCACAAGAATTATTCAAGTGGGCCAATCACGTGGTTTTTGCTTTTCCAAATTGGTGGGGAGCAATGCCTGCTATTACCAAAGGATTTATTGACAGACTCTTCCTTCCTGGTTTTGCTTTTAAAAATCATTCCGGCAAAAACTTCCCTGAACAATTGCTGAAAGGAAAAAGCATGCGGGTGATGGTAACTATGGATACGCCTAAGTTCTGGTTTTACCTGGTACACCGGGCCTCACTCTACCTGATACTTAAAAAAGTCGTATTCGGTTATGTTGGTTTCAATCCTGTACGCTTCTCCACTTTCGGGTTTATGAAAAAATCAACCGAAAAGCAGAGAGCCAACTGGTTAATGAAAGTGACAGAATTTGGCAAACAACTCAAATAACAACACACTCAACTATTACTCATTATTAAAAATCAATTTTATGACACACTTAAACAAAGAGCAACAATTTGCCCGCATCAATCTTCAAAAAGGCTTCAATATTCATTTGCTGGTTTTCCTTTTAACCATTCCTGCTATCTGGATAATATGGTGGCTGGCAGGTACCAGCTATCCATGGCCAATATGGAACACCGGTGCATGGACATTGGGCATACTGTTTCATTACCTCGGTGCATTTGTATTCAAAAAAAGAAAAAACATCTATTAAGCATAAACAGCCGGCCAAGTTTAAAAAGGCTGCAACAAACCATTTTACAACAACTAATAAAAATTTAAAAAAATGAAAAAAGCAATTATGTCGCTGCTATCAGCAGCATTAACCCTTTCTGGTTTTTCTTCTTGTGGCAAAACGGGCAATAACATTTCTAGCACAACCCACACCTATGTGTTAGTACATGGTGCATGGCAAGCACCTTATGTTTGGGATGCAGTAAGTGCCGATCTTGTAAAAAGAGGCAATAAAGTCATTGTGGTAGAACTGCCAGGCCATGGCGCAGATACAACACCAACATACAAACTATCTATTGACGCTTACCGCGATAAAGTAATTGATGCAATAGGTACAAACGATAAAGTAATTCTTGTGGGGCATAGCATGGGAGGAATGGTAGTAACCAGCGTTGCTGAGAAAATTCCTTCACGGATAAGCAAACTGGTGTATATAGGTGCATTTATTCCTGCAAATGGCCAGTCACTGGAAATGCTTGCCATGAATGATCCTAATTCTCAATTGGGTGCATCATTAAGCCAGTCTGCAGACAAATTAACCCTTGATGTAAAACGGGAAAATCTTGCCCGCCTTTTTATTAATGATGGTTCGCAAGCTGATAAAGACCATGTTATTGATAACTACAGGCCAGAACCGGCAATCCCGTTTTCCAATAAACTGTCAATCACTAAAGAAAATTTCGGTTCAGTAGAAAAAGTGTACATCAAAACACAACAGGATATTGTTATCTCTCCCGCTTTGCAGGATAAAATGATTGCAACAGCAGGTATCAAAACAGTTTATGCTATCAACAGCAGCCACTCTCCTTTCTTGTCGCAACCAAATGCCGTAGCAAGCCTGCTGGCACGCATTTCACAATAAAGAAGCCGTGTACAAAGCAAATAAGCAGAACGGTCAGTAAGAAATGCAATTGGCCGTTCTTGCATTTGGGTTATCAAATATAACAGCACTACCTCTATGTGATCCGGATCACAGTTTTTTAGTGATTTGCTTCCTTCTCTCACGGCAGTCTGCCATAGTAGTTTTGTAGCAGCATCTTTTATTACTCACCATTAGAAAATAAAAAAATGAAAACAAATATTTTTTTAAGCGTTACTAAAAAAACAACTCCTGTAGTTGCAAGCCTGCTGCTGAATGTGTTTAGCCTGCAAGCACAAGTGGCAGATAGCAATGCAGCAGGAAGGTTAATACGCTACGAAGTAAAACCTGAATACTATGAAACATTTCGCAAATTGGCAGGCGACTATGTTCATTATGCACTTGGCAACAGCGCCAATTTGCTTGCAGAAGCATACTATCAGCAAGATGCCCCTTCTACCCTTTGGATTATAGAAAGATGGGCAAACACAACAGCACGCAACAAGAGCAGCAATAGTGCGCAGTTTAAAGCACTGGAAGCTTTGTCTGCAACGGCACTTGTGCAGCCACCTAAAACAATTTATGTGCAAGACCTGGAGCCGCTTGTAAAAAAAGAATGGCGGAAAAAACCAGGAAAAAACGATCAGCCCATTACAATAATGTTGTTTGTGGATAGCAAACCCGGAACGGAAAACAATTTTAAAGATGTTTACCAGGAAGCGATGCCCAAATTCCGCAGTGAGGCAGGTGTTATCAACTACCAGCTCTCCCAATTTGAAAACGACAGTACACAATTTGTAACCTATGAAAAATTCAGGAACGAAGATGCGTTTCAATACCACCTGGGTTTTCCTCCTATACAACCGGTGATTGATTATCTGAATACAAGCATCAAACAAAAGCCTTTTCAAACGGGCCTTCACCGGCTAGTTGCATTCGCCCCTTATGAATAATCATTCACTCTATTAAAACGTAATTTTTATAATAACCATCAAAAAAAATTAAAAATGAAAAAGATCAAACAAATAGTTGCAGCAGGTGCAATTGGCCTGTTGGCTGCAAACAATTCAAACGCACAAACCAATTTTGCACATGAACTGGAAGTAATTAATCAATTGTCTACACAGTCTGCTGTTGTAAACATGCCTGTAACCAAACTTCTAAATGCACCGGGAAATGAAACATTGAAAGCTTTCTTTTTTACCCCTGTAAAAGATCCCAATAAATTGAAAGGTAAAAAAATAGCAGTGCTGGCAGCAGATGGTTTTGAAGAAATTGAATTGACAGGCCCCGTTTGGTATTTTAAACAATTGGGTGCGCAGGTAGATATTGTAGCGCCAAAATACAATCCTGCACCAGAACGCTATGGCCTTGCTTATCCTGAAATGTCGAAGACGCATATCATGGCCATACAATACCTGCAGCCAGTAGGATGGATTAAGTTCGACCGAACAGCAGACCAGGTAAAAGTGAGCGATTATGATGCGGTATTTATACCAGGTGGTGCATGGAACCCCGACAATTTGCGCAATGATAAAGATGTAATACAATTTGTGCAGGATTTTAATAAAGCCGGAAAACTGATTGCAGCCATTTGTCATGCTCCCGTTGTACTGGCATCTGCAGATATTTTGAAAGGCAGAAAAATTACCGGCTATTGGAATATACAGGTAGATCTGAAAAACGCAGGAGGCACAGTATTGGAGCAATCAGTGGTTACAGACGGCAACCTGGTTACCAGCAGGCACCCAATTGATGTAGCAGATTTTTCAAGAGCAGTAGAAAACTGGTTAAGCAAAAAATAAAATCGTTTATTACAATCACCGGGTCTTTTATTAATTTGTAAATAAAAAGATAATGAAAGCACTTATCATTGGCGCTACAGGGGCTACTGGCAAAGACCTGGTAAACCAGTTGTTGGCAGACGCAGACTATACAACCGTTGTAATCTTTGTACGTCGTTCTACCGGGATAGTGCATCCCAAATTAGTAGAAATGATAACAGACTTTAACAAGCTGGAAGATATGTCTGCGTCTATTACCGGTGACGTATGGTTTTCCTGTTTGGGCACCACGCTTAAAGCAGCAGGCTCTAAAGAAAAGCAATGGCAGATTGATTACGAGATTCCTGCAAAGTTTGCAGAAATAGCCAGCAGAAACGGTGTTCGTAAAATGATATTGTTATCTGCCTATGGTGCTGCTGCCGATAGCAAAGTATTTTATTCAAGCATAAAAGGAAAACTGGAAGATAAAATTGACAGCGTTGGATTTGCGCAGTATGTAATTTTCAGACCAGGCTTGTTATTAAGAAAAGATACAGACCGCGCAGGCGAACGCATCTTTGCAGGATTACTAAACTTTTTGAATGCTATAGGCATCATCAGGAAATTTAAACCTATGCCTACTAATACGCTGGCACAAAAAATGGCGAAGGCTCCAAAAGTTTTAGAAAACGGAAAGCATATTATTGAGCTAAATAAAATCTTCAGCTTTTAGGGATTGTTATTAGCTACAAGCTCTAAGCTACAAGTTGCAAGTCTTTTGCTTTGAAACTTTTATTTGCAACTTGTAGCTAATCGCTCGTAGCTATTTTTTATTTCTTTTTTCCAAACAATTTCACTGGTATCTTATAATATGCGCCAATGCTTATCACCTGGCTTTTTAAGTCTTGTCCGCCCACGATATCTTTATTGATCTTCGAGAAACTAAATGAGTAGCGGGCATTTACACTCAGGCCCTGCAATTTTGAAGTAGAGGGAAATTGATACCCAATACCAAATGGCGCACGAAAATCTGTAGACTTATAATATTGCTTGATGCTGTTAGTAGCGTTGGCGTAAGTTTCTTTAATTGATAATAAGAATCCAATTTGCGGGCCGGCTTCTGCATACAAACCCATAGCAAGATGATATTGCACCAGCAAAGGCACTTGCAAATAAGCAGGGTTGATGTGACCGCTTCCCTGGCCGTTAGTTGCTTTCTCCTTAGTACCTTCTGCAGCATACAATACTTCAAGCTGGGCAGACCAATGAGCATTGTATTGATAATTGGCAAATGCACCGCCATAGTAAGCAGGTAAAAAACTGGATTTAAAGTTGGCAGAAGAAAAAGATATTTTAGCCAGATTGAACCCTGCCTTTGGGCCAAAACTAAATTGAGCCTGTGCAGAAATGGCAAAGATGATGCAGATAATACAAATGCTGATGTGTCTCATAAAAAAATAGTTGATTGTTTATGAGATCAAAAATAGAATGGCCTGTATTCTATTTCTATAACTCATATGTACTATCTTTTTATTAGCGAGTAGAAAGTGGTGAGTGGCAAGTGGGAATAAATTCTAAATGAGGTAGCCAATCAATTTAACCTAACATCTGCCATCGACTTAACACCATTGTAATGTTAGTTTGCAAATAAAGGTATGCTTATAGCCTATTTTTCATTCCTGCAATTTCATATTCTGATTTAAGATCCCCCTGTTGAATAATTAAGCTTCCTTGATAGAAAGTCTCATTTAAGGTTGGGTCGAATTCTTCCTTATATGAGACTGAAAGATTAAAACCTCCGCCCGAATAATCTTCGATATTTCTTTTGTCTACCAGCTTTAATGCAACTAAATGTAAAACAATTTGTTTCCCTTTTATTTTAACGATTGCCGCCTTTACTGCCGGAACTTCATCAGTTGTATCAATAATTCCTATTTGTAGGATAAATTCATTTTCATATTTAAATGAATTTAATGATTTTCCAAATTGAATTGGAGAGCTTAGCAAGTTGGA
Organism: Chitinophagaceae bacterium; assembly: GCA_047602295.1. Taxonomy (GTDB): domain Bacteria; phylum Bacteroidota; class Bacteroidia; order Chitinophagales; family Chitinophagaceae; genus JACMLD01. Next base: position 3,959,043 of record JASGHP010000001.1, read on the forward strand.
CGTTTCGTGTATCTTTTCTAATTGAATAGATTGTTTACATGACATTATTGATATCAGAAGAATGGCACCTAAAAGAAGTCTAAAATAATTTGTCACAAGTAAAATTGCATGTGTTATCGGTTGCGGTTAACAGCCAGAGCACAAACTTTTGTACTTCATCGGCTCAAACGCTAAATTAAGTTATGCAAATTGATTTTAAAACTTGTGTAGTTGTTATTCTGTGCGTAGACTTTTTGTGGGATTGGATAATGCTGCTTTTATTGCCTGGTAGCTAACCGTTGCAATGGCTATGAATACCGATAACAGGCAGGCAGCCGCAAATACCCACCATTGAATGCTAACACGGTATTGATAATCCTGCAACCATTTGTGCATGGCTATATAAGCGATGGGAGCAGCTATTACAAATGAAACTATTACCAGTTGCACAAAGTCTTTCGACAGCAATGCTGTGATGCCCGATACAGATGCACCAAGCACTTTGCGCACACCAATTTCTTTTATACGACTTTCGGCCATGTAAGTAGCAAGACCAAATAGTCCAAGGCAGGAAATAAAAATAGTAAGCCCGGCAAACAATGCTGCCAGCACACCCTGGCGCTGCTCGTTGTCAAATTTCTTTGCATACGCTTCGTCTACAAACTTATAATCGAAAGGATATTCCGGGTTGTATTTTTTAAAAATAGCTGCCGCCATTTGTATGTTTTTTGCAGTAGCATTGTTACCGTTTAATTTTATCTGCACCACATTGAAACGCATAAAGCTGCTTTTGGCACCGCATATCAACAGCGGGTTCATGGCTTCATAGGGACTGGTAAAAATAAAATCTTTAATCACTCCCACTATATGCCATTCAATACCCAAATCAGATACTTTCATACCAATTGGGTTTTTAAATTTCATTAATTTCAGTGCGCTTTCATTAATGATCAGTCCTGTTGAATCAGTTGGGAATTGTTTGAGATCGAAATCGCGGCCCTGTACAAATTGAAATCCTGCGGTTGCACCAATTCCTTCATCGGCCAGGAAACGATCAAAAGAAGTATTGTCATGCGGATCTTTTCCTTCCCAATTTTGTCCCCAGCCATTGCTCCACCGTTCAGTCAATGGCGAGTTTGTTTTGGTAACCGATTTTGCAATGCCCGCAGCAAGCAATTCATTTTTTATAAGTGGATAGTTTTTGGGTATGTCGCCGGTCATAAACTGGTAAACAATATTGTCTTTGTTGTAACCAGTCTCACGGTCTCGTGCATAATCTATTTGTTGTTTTACAATGATGGTGCAAATAATAAGTATAATGGCGAATGTAAACTGCAGCACCACCAGTACTTTTCTTGGCGTTACCAATGCGTGGGCTTTTTTAAAAGTGCCTTTCAATACTTTCACTGGCCTGAAAGAGGAAAGAAAAAATGCAGGGTAACTGCCAGCCAGTAACCCGGTAATAAGAATGAACCCTATAAATGCCAGCCATGTATAAGGACTGGTAAAATTGATGAACAATTCTTTTTCTGTAAGCTGATTGAAAGCCGGCAGGCTGATTTGTACAATACAAACCGCAACTATACCTGCCAATAGTGCAATAAAAACAGATTCTGCAATAAACTGCGTGATGAGCGAACTTTTGTGTGCGCCTATTACTTTTCTGATACCCACTTCCTTTGCCCGTTTTTCACTTCTGGCCGTACTCAGGTTCATAAAGTTTATGCATGCAATCATCAATATAAATGCGGCAATAATGCTGAACAGTTTTACAAACCCGCTGCGGCCATTGTTATCTTCCACACCGTTGGTGAAACTGGAGTAAAGGCGCCAGCGATCTAATGGATACAAAAACATTTCCCATTTCATTGTTTTTGCTTCATCACTGTAATGCTGTTTCAATGTCTTCATTTTATCAGCAGCGGTTGCGAGGCTTGCATGTTGTTTCAGCAAAACATAAGTGCTGGTACTATTGTCATTCCAACCCAAATCCTGCCCTGGTTCATACTTTATGTAAGACCAAGGCAGCAGGAATTCAAAATCAAACCTTGAATTGCCGGGTATATCTTTTACAATGCCGGTTACGGTGAAATTATCCTTGTTCTCAATGCGTATCACTTTTCCCATTGCAGTTTCATAGTTGTTAGCAGCATCTTGTGGGAATAAACTCTTTGCAGCTTTTTCTGTCAACACAATAGAATGCATATCATTCAGCGCTGTCAATGGATTGCCCTTTAACATAGGAAAGCTGAACAATTGCAAAAACCCGGTATCGACAATACAACCTGATTTAATTATTTTTTTATCGCCAATAGAAAAAAGCAGCTTGTTATTAAAATCCACTCTTACGGCACGTTCCACTTCGGGCAATTCTTTTTCTATGGCACGTGCTGCGGGAGCGGAAACGCTATTCCAGCAGGAAATTTTTCCTTCAAACGGTACACGGTTCCATACTTCATAAATCCTGTCTTTATTGACGTGAAAATTATCATAGCTTACTTCGCTCTGTATCCAAAGCAAAATCAAAATAGCGGCAGCCATACCAATGGCAAGACCAGTGATATTTATAGCAGAAAAAGCTTTGTTGCGGATAAGATTTCTGAAAGCCAGCTTAAAAAAATTGATAATCATAGTTATTAAAATTGAGCTACCCGTTAAGCAACAGTAAAAACGGTATTTTGTATCCAACAAAGTGCCGAAATACTATACCAGTGATTTGCAATGTGGTAACTGCAACAATAATCCCGGCTTGTCCGGTTATGATACAAAAATTGTCTGATAGTGATACATGCCCCTGCTCTTTGGAGCAATACAGAGGAGTGAATAAAAGTGCAAGAATTTGTGATGCTAAACCTTTCTCTAAATGAATTTATGAAGATTGATTTCGAAGCTTACTCAAGATTCTTTTCAAAATAAACAATAGAAAAAGAAAGTGCCATTTATGCGTTCGGTGCCAACACGCCCTAAATATATCAAGGCGCATTGACACCAAACAAAAACTATATGACGAGAATTATACAACGACGCAATGGGTTACGCTTACCTGGCACAAACGAACAGAAATTTAAACGACGCTATCTTATTTTTTAATGAGTGTGGCTACCAGCATTTCGTTCTCCATGCTTTTATGCTTTGCTTCATAAGCAACCAGCGATTGCTCAAGCACTTTCTTAAGGTTCATTTTTACCTTGCGTTTGTTTACTTTGATTACCATACCGTCTATTTTTTCTTTGTACACCAGTTCATTCTTAAGGTTATAAAAATAAACGATATTGCTTTTAGGCATATGCATATTTGTTTCTACAACCCAATAGCCATTTTCTGTTGCCCACTTTGGAGAACCCTGTGCGATAGCTGCAAAAGAAAATAAACTGATGGCTGCGATGATGATTGTCTTTTTCATGATGAAGCGTTTTTGTTGTGATGGTTTGTTTTAATTGATGATGTAAAAATATATCCGCAGAAAACCCTTTTTCAGGATAGTGGATGGATTGCATGTGAGAAGCGGCATACCGTATTCTCTTAACAACCAACAGCATTTGCAAGAGACCAATGCGGTTGGGCGACGAAAACAGAAAGTTCGTCTACAAAGCGACCCTCAGCGTTTGAGTGGTTTGCAGAATGCCGTAATTTTAAAGAACAAACTTCATCATGAAAGCTATACTGGACAACCGCTTTATACAACATTGCATCTTCTGGTGCTTCTATGTGATTATCTACACGGGCAATTACCTAACGGGTAACGATTACATAGTGTCGGTTATACCTACACTGCTATTGCTGCCCATTCATATTAGTTTCACTTATACGCAGCTCTACGTGTTGATTCCTCGTTTCTTGCTGCGGCGCAGAATAGCGGCATATGTCATATCATCTTTGCTGTTCACGCAATTTATGTATGCAGTAAACCAGGTTTATTATTCCTTCGTGGTATACCCATTGAAAACCGGTGAGTCCTGTCCTTATTTTAAATGGAACTTACTGTGGACTATCAATCCAGGTGAACTGCGAACCATCTTTTCCTTATTCATGATCTGTGGATTGGCGATATCGGTTAAGATGCTTAAGAAATGGTACCAGGAGAGCAATCGCAGGCAGCAGATAGAAAAGGAAAAACTTTCAATGGAACTTGATATGCTAAAAGCGCAGGTGCATCCGCATTTTTTATTCAATACACTCAATAACCTTTATGCGCTGACACTGGTGAAATCAGACAGGGCGCCGTTAGCGGTATCTCACCTGGCAGATATGCTACGTTATATTCTTTACGAGTGTAACGAAAGGCAAGTGCCATTGGAAAAAGAGATTACTGCATTGAAGAAATACATGGAACTGGAGAAACTACGTTATGGCAACCGCATAGAACTTTCATTTTCCTGTACAGGTGATACGCGACGCCTGAATATTGCGCCATTAATATTGCTACCATTTGTAGAAAACAGTTTCAAACATGGCGTAAGTGAACAGATTGAACAATGCTGGGTAAACCTAAACCTTCATGCAGAAGGCGATATTTTTATATTCAATCTTAGCAATAGCCGAAATGAAGAACCGCCAAAAGAAAATACCGGCGGTATTGGTTTGCAAAATATCCGAAAAAGACTGGATCTTTTATACCCAGGCCTCTATACATTAACAGTAAACGAAGAACACGAAATGTATGCGGTAAAACTGCAAATGAAATTGGCTGCAATACCAGTAACAACTATTGCGCATGTGCGCATTGAAACATCCGCCTCACCAATACCAGCTTTAGCATGAAGATGAATTGTTTAATAGTAGATGATGAACCCCTTGCAATACGTGTGCTAGAGACGCACCTTGCCAATATGCCCACACTTCGCTTAGCGGCTACTTGTTCTAATGCTTTTGAAGCCATGGAGGCTTTGAAGATGCATTCCATCGATCTTATGTTCCTGGACATTCGCATGCCAAAACTGATGGGCCAGGAATTTCTTCGCACCCTGCGCAATCCGCCCAAAGTAATTTTTACAACTGCTTATAAAGAGTATGCTCTTGACGCCTTTGATCTGGATGCAGTGGATTACCTGCTAAAACCGGTGACACTTGAACGACTGGTAAGAGCTGTAAACAAGATGACGGCTGTTGGTATACCAGAGGTAAAAGCTGAAACGGTGGTGGAGAACGAGGGCTTTGTTTATTTCAGGGCAGACAGGAAAATGGTGAAAGTTGCCTATGATGATATTGTGTATGTGGAGAGCATGAAAGATTATGTAAAAATAGTTCGGACTGTAGAAAAGCCATTGCTGGTGAAGCAATCCATCACTTCACTTGAAGACATTTTGCCTGAACATCTCTTTCTAAGGGTACACCGTTCTTATATTGTTGCTGTTAATAAAATTGCGGCCTTTACCAATCGCGATGTGGAAATCAGCAATATGGAAATTCCTATAGGCCGCCTCTACGCTCATCAGCTCGAGAAAATTACAAGATCAAACAACAACGTGTAGGGATTGCTTATGTATCTGCACAAAAAAGCCCCGTTTAAAAAAAGGGGGCCAACCTATTCTGCTTTACTAACAGAAACTTGCTTTATTTCGGTTTAAAAATTTCTGGCGGCAATATAGCAAGCAGTTTTACTCCATTTAGTTATAAAAAGTTCTGTTTGCTCAACAAGAGGTTAAAAGTGTTAATGAAATGTAACATGGCTTAACAGAAAGCATTTTTTTCCGTTAAATTGTACGATGAATCTTGCCGCCTTAAAAAAACATGCGCTGTTTTATGTAATTGTTGCGGGTTTTCTTATTATGGTGGTAATACTGTTATCCCTGGTTACCACGGCTTTTAAAGGCAAGGAGAAGGATTTTAACGACAAGCTGTTTTACGTAGTATGGTTTTATGAAGGCCATCTCAACCAGGATTCATCGCTTTTCCGGTTTCCACTAAATGATGAGGCGTATATCCATTTTGCACAAACAAGAATAAAGCACGATGTAGATTCAGTATTTCTTAAGAACGATATTCCCCTGGATTATGTTTTTGCAGTTGGTAAATTGAAAATAAAACAAGGAACGCTCCCACTCTACAGCCTGCCTATACGTACCTGGACAGGTCCCGATCTTATCTGGAGCAGTGATACTGCCAACAATGAAGGGCTGATTATTACAAAGTTGAAAATTGCCAATTTTAATCAGCCAAACTATAACCAGTATTTTGTAAAAATATTTTTCCCTTTTAAGCAAAGCTATCTTTACAAAGAACTATTGCCACTTATTGTTATTACCATACTTACGATGTTGGTATTATTTATTTGCTTTCTGGCATTGCTTACCACTATTAAAAGACAAAACAAACTCTCCCAGATCCGCAACGATTTTATCAATAACATGACTCATGAGTTGAAGACGCCACTTTTTACCATTTCCATTGCCAGCCGCATGCTGGCAGAACAACCACCCACGCAGAGCGATAAAAAACAAGCTTCTTATGTCAACAGTATACAGGCAGAAACAAAAAGATTAATGCACCTGGTGGATAAAGTATTGCAATCTGCCAGCCTGCAATACATAGCAGAGTCTGACAAGGAAATAACCGATATGCATATACAGGTTCAACAAGCCATTCGCCAACTTGAATTAATTGCCCAGGAAAAAAATGCTGTCATCGAATTGCATTTGGACGCATTGCAGCACTATGTATCAGCAGTACCGATGTATATACAGGGAATGCTTACCAGCCTTATAGACAACGCCTTTAAATATTCTGAAGGAGCCCCGCATATTACCATCAGCACAAAAAACAGCAATAACGCATTGGAGGTGACTGTGGCCGACAAAGGAATTGGCTTGAGCAATGAAACAAAAAAACTGATTTTCGATCGCTTCTTTAGAGCTAATACCGGTAATTTACACAATGTAAAAGGCTATGGCATTGGCCTTAGCTATGTGAAATCTATTGTGGAAGCGCATAACGGCAGCATAAAAGTAAACAGTCAGCCCGGCAAAGGCAGCCAATTTATAATAATACTACCTTTTATTAAGCATGATAACCAACCCTAACATACTCCTGGTAGAAGACGATCGCAACCTGGGCTATATTTTAACAGAATACCTGGCCATGAAAGGTTTTACCGTTACCTGGTCTAAAGATGGAAAAGAAGCATTATCACTGCTGGAAAAAAATCCTTTTTCACTTTGCATATTGGATGTAATGCTGCCGTCAATGGATGGTTTTAGTCTTGCTGAGAAAATCTCTGAAGCAAAAGTGGTGATGCCGTATATATTCCTTACTGCCAAAAACCTGAAGATAGATAAACTGAAAGCGTTTAAGCTAGGCTGTGATGATTATATAGTAAAACCTGTTGATGAAGAGGAACTGGTGGCCAGGATACAGGCAGTGCTTAAAAGAACAGCTAAAACACCGGAGCCTTTACAAAACCAGCCGCTGCAGTTTGGCAATTCATTCCTGTATGCAGATAAGCAGGTGTTGCAAATTGATACCTCAGAATATAAACTTACCAGTAAAGAAACTGAAGTTTTATTATTGTTGCTAAAATATAAAAACACTTTGCTTGACAGGGAAACTGCACTAAAAAAAATATGGGGCAGCAACGAATACTTCAACCGCCGCAGTATGGATGTAATTATCTCCCGACTGCGCAAACACCTGTCTGTGGATACCAATCTTAAAATCACTAATATTCATGGCAAGGGCTATATGCTGATGGAAACGCCCGCCCAGGCTTTCTGAATGTACAAAAGATTTTATTAACTTAAACTATTACCATGAAAACAAACGATGATACAGCAGTTCAATATTATCACGGTACAAAAGCTGATTTAAAACCGGGCGACCATATAGCAGCCGGCTTTCATTCTAATTATGGAACGCGAAAGAAATCGTCTTTTGTTTATTTAACCGCCACATTGGAAGCCGCTACCTGGGGTGCAGAGCTTGCCGTGGGTGAAGAGCCCGGCAGGATTTATATTGTGGAGCCAACGGGTGCCATTGAAGATGACCCTAACCTTACTGATAAAAAATTCCCAGGCAATCCTACTAAATCTTACAGAACAAAACAACCGCTGTTGGTAACCGGCGAAGTAAAAGACTGGAAAGGTCATTCGGCAGAGCAATTAAAAACAATGCGTGATCATCTTGAGAAACTAAAACAACAAGGCATAGAAGCCATTGAGTAAAAAGTAAAAACTGTATCGCAAAGTGTTTAATACTAAATGATCGTAAACGCATCTATTATCTCCATTGTTACTACAGCGCTTTCCGCAGAAGATGGATTGGCTCCCAGGCCAGCAAAATATTTTACTACTTTTTCAATCATTGGTTGTTGCACATGCGCTATATCATCAAAAACAATTTTCTCTTCTACACCATTCCTGCTAATGGTAATATGATTTGTGCTAAACGTGCTGTAGCGAATCGTTCCTTCAGAACCAATAATCTCTACCAGGTCTTTCTCTTCTTTATCACCCGCACTAAAACACCAGGTGCCATTAAATACCACACCGCTTTTAAACACTATATTTCCCATTACGAGATCGGCCGCTGCATACAAACCGGCCTGGTTGCGGGCAAAACCACTTGCCCTTTCTATATCGCCAAAAAAATATTGCACAATATCTAACTGATGCGGCGACAAATCATTGAACAATCCTCCACCGGAGATTGCGGGGTCTATACGCCAGTACTCATCCGTTTTCATAATAAGTGAAGATTGCGGCGGCTGAAAAAGATTCAGGTTTACAACCCTGGGTTGTCCAATAGCACCTTCATCCAGCAATGCCTTTACTTTTTCAAAACGCGGTTGCGCCTTGCGGTAATGTGCCACAGAAAGCTTTACGCCGCTCTGTTCTGCCACCAGTTGCATACGTTTTGCAGCAGCAGCATCCATTGCCATCGGCTTTTCCACATACACCGGTTTACCTGCTTGCAAAGCCTGTATAGTATATAGTTCATGACTTTGCGGCGGTGTAGCCACATACACTGCATTTACTTCAGGATCATTAATCAACAGGGTAGCATCGCTATACCATTTAGGAACGCCATGTCGCTTTGCATAGTCTGCTGCTTTTTCTGCATTGCGCCGCATTACTGCTACCAGCGATGAGCCGGGTACTTTATTAAAAGCAGGTCCGCTTTTAACTTCAGTTACATCTCCGCAACCTATTATACCCCATTTGATTTGTGTTATCATTTTTTTGTTTTGGATGGGCGGTGCCCATCGTTAGTGTATAGCGCCCTTTCAGGACTTTGCAATGCAAGCCCTGAAAGGGCGTAATCTATCTGCGAAGGGTGTAGCCCCTCGCCCTGCAGCTACTCATCACTGTAATATATTTCTTTCATTCTTTTTATCAACCAGCATTTGTTCTCTGCTCAACATCGTTGTGTCACTCCCTTGTACCAAAGCGCTTTATTCATCTTCAGCATCCGGTGCATCATACTTTTATTACGCTAATGCTTGCTTTACCAGATACACCATTAACAGCAACCGGCACAGCTTCCATACCCGGAACAGGATTAAACAATCTTCCATTGGTAACAGGCAATGCCTGCAATGGTTTATTGGCTTTAACTTTTATTGCGGCACCATTTTTCTTTATTAAGATTGAATCGCCATTCAAAATATATTGCTCATCAGATTTACAGATTAAAGGCAATACCAGTCTTATACCTTCTGCATTATCACTTCCTTCACAACTATATTCAATGCTTATACTGTCACTTGTAAAAGTATAATGAATATTGCAGCTTATGTCTTTGCCATCAGGGCTTTGCTGTTTGCCGTTTACAAGTTTTGCTTTTACGTTTGCCACAATCTTTTTATCGTTGCTGTCAACAGTTATTTGTGCAGACAGATCGCAGATATTGCTATACATTTCATTTCCTTTTTTTAACTCAACCCTGCCAGTCAGCGGCATTAAAAAAGGATCTGTATAATCCTGCATATTATCTTTCTCATACAACTGGTATTCGTTCATGCTGGCAACCAATATTGGGCCAACCGCTTCATGCCAAAGCATAGAAAGCGCACCACCTGTTGGATGGCCGTTTTTAAAATCTTTGTATTCCCTGTCGTAACCGGTTATAGTAGCACGGTATTTCCCAATAGAAAGTAGCCAGGTTTGTACGCTACTAAAAAAGCGACTACCCTTTTCCGTAACACGCGGCAACGCTGCTAATTCATTTGCCTGCATTTGCGCTGGCTGTGTATAGTTGATAATGTTTGCAAGCGATTTCATGTGGCAAAAACTGTGGTGAACATTGGGCTTTATTCCATGCGATTGTAAATGCGGCCCGCCATATAGTAATCCATTTTTCGTACATGCTTTTAAAAGTTGCAGGTTCTTATAAGCAACCGTATAAAAACGCGGATCACGATCTTTCATCAGAGCAAAAGCCGTCTGGCAACCGTCTGAAGTGCGGCTTCCCCAATACGTCCATTTGTAAATGCGTGTGCCCCAGCTATTGTCCCAACCACCATCGGGCAACATAAATGCCATATGCGCCTGCATGGATGCACTGATGGTATCAAGCAATTCATTGTCGCCGGTAAGCAGTCCATATTGCACCAGCGATGGCAATGATTCTTCTATATTATAACCAAGGTCTACCGGCACACAGCCCTTTGGTGATGTTTGATAATAAGGTTGCCCTTCTCCAAACAACAACTTGTCTTTTTTCTCAATAAACTGCAAAGCCTGTTTTGCCAGTTCCGCACCTCTTTGTTTATAACGCGGTTCATCTAACAATATGCCCGTTAGCGCCAACGCATAAGAAGCTGTAACGGGATAATTGATATTACCATAGTCAATGTTGAAGTTCTTAAAAATATATTCTGAAGACCGCTTTATACGGGCAGTAATGGCATTTTTAAAAGAAGGATCAATAATTGCATGATGATGTTTCAATGTTTCCGCCAGCGCTATGGTGGTAAAAACAGTAATACCTTTCCAGGCGTTTTTTTGCGGTTCGTTCAACCAGGCGCCATCTGCATCGCTTACATTTGTTTCCATCCAGTTGTATAACCGTTGAGCGGCTTCTGCAAAACGGTTATCGTTGTTCATCTGGGCAATACAAAAAAAAGGATAGATAGCATCGCCACAACGGCCTGGTATTTTCCCATTGTCGGGGCTGATGATTCCCCCATACGAATCTTTGTTGGATGTATTGGTTACCTGTAGTTTTAATACAGCATGCCCCCACTCCTGCAGCAATTCTTTGCTAAGATGATAAAGATTGAAACCTTCATTGAAATTTTGCGCATAACCTTGCAGGTATGGAGTGCCGGCGAGTACTACACCACCGGCTGCCAGCGTTTGTACAAATTTTCGTCTTGATACTTTATCTTTCATAACAAGCTATCGTTTTCTTTCAATCTTAATCAATTCTGCATTATACAATGCTTACAAATGGCCTGGTGCCAGCAAGTTTTATTTTTGATTTGCGGGGTATAATGCCGGGATGCAAAAAGACAATCAGCACCATTAATGCCAGTTCTCCTCCGTACACAACAGCATCACCCCAAATTTCTGCAAACATATCTACCCTTGCATTATGGTGATTGCTTTTTTGATAACGTACCGGCACCTGCTGACCGGTTTTGAAAATAATATTATCGCTGGTATTTAAATGAAAAGTGTCATTGCCTACAATATATCTAACGGCTGAATACTCATGCACCAACTGACCGGTATAACTTTTTCCTATGTACCACATATCGCCCATTACTTTGTTTGAATTGGCCAGCCACCAAACTGTATAACCAGTAAAGGGAAGTGTTGCAATAAACATTGTCAGCAAACAGAGCTGTAGCTTGTTAAAAATCATTTGTAGTTAATTATAATCCCTCTCGGCAGCATTTCATATTCCACGGGTTTCACCCGCGGTTACTAATCTTGAACCCTGCGGGTTCTATGTCATAATAGATTCCATTATGTTATAATAAACTCCATCTGTATTCGCAAACACACAAATACTAAGTCCAAATTCCCAATTCCAACTAACCCACCAGCTGATCAACAGATCAACAAGTCAACCAATCAACAATCCCCCACTTGCCACTCGCCTCTCACTAATTATACATTTTGCAACAAAGCCAGCGCCTCAAACTCCTCTTTCAATTTATGACTTAACTTTTCAAAAACCGAGAAGTATTTCATATACACCTGGTGATCATTTTTATTGGGGTGATAACTGGTTTGCAGCGAGATGGTTTTAGCAGCAGCTTCAAGATTGGGATAAACACCCAACTCTGTCTGGCTAAGCAAAAAAGCGCCGGTACCAACACTGTCGTAACTATTATTTACACTCACTGTTTTGCCAAACATGTCTGCAATAATCTGTGCCCAGAAAGGATGCGATGCAAAACTTCCATTAATGGACAGCGTACTAAATGCACGGTGTTCTTCCAGTATTTTGCCAATGCTATAAATCTCATACAGAATTCCCTCCAACGTGGCACGAATAAAATGTTTTTGCTCGTGTTTAATATTAATGCCAAAATAAGCGCCACGTGCATTGGCATTCCAAAGCGGCGCTCTTTCTCCTAAAAGATAGGGAAGAAACAATAACCCGTCTGAACCAGCGGCAACCTGCATGGCGTCTTTAATAAGCGTTTGTATGCTATCATCTATTCCATAAGCCTGGTTGAAGATGCCAAACTGTTTGGCAAACCATTCAAAAATAACACCACCGTTATTGGTAGGGCCGCCGGATACATAATAACCTTCGGTAAGCAAATAATTAAAGAATCGTTGCTGACTATCTTTTATCATTTTTTTACCGGCTACCCTAACTGCACCGCTTTGCTCAATGGTAATAGTTGCTTTGCCTTCTCCCCAAACACCTGCACCCAATGTGGCCATGCAGCCGTCGCTGGCACCAATGATAATTTTTGTTTTAGCAGGCAACCCAAGGGACACCTGGTATTCTTTGCGCAATTGCAGTGATGTATAAAAAACAGGAACTGGCTCTGGCAATTTGCTTGCATTTATTCCCGCATAGGCCAGCGCATTACTATCCCACTGCAAGTTGTGGTTGTGAAAAAGGCCCGTAGCAGAAGCAAGGCTGTAATCTATAACGCATTGCCCTGTTAATTGCTGTATGATGTAGTTTTTAATGGCAATGAACTTATCTGTTTTTGCAAATCGTTCTTTATCGTGTCGTTTTATCCAGGCAATTTTAATCAATGGGCTCATAGGGTGAATAGGCGTGCCTGTGGCATTGTAAATAGTTTTTGCCATGGGCGTTTTCTTCAAATCATCTGCTTCTTTCTTGCCCCTATTGTCTGCCCAGGTGATGGCATTACCCAATGGCACCCCGTTCTTATCTATTGGCAACACACTGTGCATGGCAGCGCTAAAGCAGATAGCAGCTATTTTGTACCTGCCAGGATTTATTTTTTCCGTAAGAAAGTTTTTTAGCACATACAGTACCGTTATAAAAACCTGTTCCGGGTCTTGCTCGCTATAGATTGGCTCTGTATGAAAAGTGGGATAAGAACCTTTCATTTGCCCGATGGCGTTACCATTTGTGTCAAAAGCAAAAACCCTGACTGCGCTGGTGCCAATATCGATGGTGATGATGCAATCCATAATTAGTAGTTTATGATAAGTCAGATTTTTTTGTATTGTTTACGCGAAACTGTCTTGGTGTATAGCCTGTTAGTTTTTTAAACGTGGTAGCAAAATGCTGCGACGAATAGAAGCCTGTCTCAAGCGCAATATCTGTAACGGGCTTATCCGTATTCTTTAGCATTTTGATAGCTTCTGCAATCCGGATATTGATAAGGTAATGCATAGGTGAAAAGCCGGTATAACTTTTTACTTTTTCTGTAAATGCGGTAGTGCCCAATCCTACCAGCACCGCCATTTCTTCTACCAGCCATTGATGATCCAGGTTGCTGCGCAGCGATTGCTCCAGTTTCATAAAAGTCTGCGGAAAGTCGCGTTGCAAATTATTTTGCCTGGTAAGATGACGAACAATAACAATCAGCAGCTCATCTATTAACTGGTTTACGCGAATGGTATAACCTATTTCCTGCTCTGCAATTTCTTTTTGCAAACACTGAAAAATATGCCCCGCCTGCGATAACCTTGACAATACAGAAACATCATTCAATAAAAGCAGTTTGCCAATAGAATTGCTTTCAGTTTCTGGTATGCTGCTCCACTTGCCCAAAGTAAGCAGGCCATTGTTTGTAAATTTTTGCGGAAGAATTTTTATGGAAGAAAGTGTACCAAGATCCAGAAAACCTTTTTCGCTGCCGAGTTGCTGCCGGGGAAGTATAACCGCTGTATCACCGGCATAAAGAACAAATTGTTTACCGTTGATAAGCCACTCAAACTTGCCTTCATTGATATAGAAAACCTGCAGTTCATTTACAGGAGCCGGTACAAAAGAGTTGAGTTGTATGTGTTGTATTTTCTGACAGGCCAGTTCCGCAATATGCGGAAACGGTAGTAATTCCGTTGATGTTGGCTGTTGCAGAAAAAACTGGCTCATGGCTTGCGGTTCGTTGCGCTAAATATAGTTGATTAGTTGATTGGTTAATCAGGAATCAGGAATTTGTAATTGGGATTTAGGTTGCAGAATGAATGACGCAGCGGCAAATAATCATTCCCCTTTGTGAAGCATCAGTTTTATAAATAAAATTGGGATCGACCGGGAAGCCACCGATCAGCAGCATTACTACAGTTGAACCGAGCGTGGCAACGATGATCAATCTGTGTTATCAATGCTGGTTACATAATAGCTATCAGTTGTTGGGAGATTGTTTAATCGTTAATCTTCTTTACTTACAACTTAAAACATAGAACTTAAAACTTACTCAAAAAAATGTTCAAAAAACACCGCCGCATATTCTTGGAAGTTTTTACTGAATGAATGCGTATACTTTGTAGGGTGATATTTTCTACGGAAGCTGTCACACTAACGATTCCCTTATTATTATTAAACCAAAACGACTTGCCATTATGACAAAAGAACTACGGTTTTTCCGTAAGGCAGCGTACTGCATCCGACTATTATTATTCCTCGTGTTTGCAACGCTCTCCTCCTCCATTTACGCTCAAACTGTTACCGGCACCATTACCAACAAAGACGGCGATAAAATTGCCAACGCAACAGTGCAGGTAAAAGGCTCTGCCAACGGCACTTCCACCAATGCGGATGGAAAATTCACTATCAATCTTGCAGGTAAAACAACCCTTGTGATTACCTCTGTGGGTTATGCTGGAATGGAAATACCTGTTGCCGGCAGAACGGTGATTGATGTTTCCCTCACCCGAGACTTACGCAACCTGGATGAAGTAGTGGTAACCGCACTGGGTATTAAGAAACAGGCAAGAGGTCTTGGCTATTCAACCACCAACGTAAAACCAGATGAACTAACGGTGAACCGTACCCCAAATGTCATTAATGCGTTGCAAGGCAAAGTAGCTGGTTTAAACATCTCCTCGTTGGGCACAGGCCCGGGCGGAACTTCCAAAATACGCATCCGCGGTCAGTCATCAATTAATGGAACAAATGCTCCGCTTATTGTAATCAACGGCGTTCCTGTTGACAATACAAACTTCAACGACAATGCAATTTCTGTAAAAGGCGGTGGCACTTATGCTGACGGAGGTGATGCGCTGGCCAGCATAAATCCAGACGATATTGAAAGCATGACCGTGTTAAAAGGTGCGCCGGCTGCGGCATTATATGGTTCCCGCGCAAAAGATGGTGTGCTGATGATTACCACCAAAACAAGGTACAAAGGCAAGGGCATTGGTTTGGCATATAACATAAACTATACAAACGATACGCCGCTGGATTTTACCGATTACCAAAAAGAATACGGACAAGGTGAAGGTGGTGTACGCCCAACAACGCCTAATCCTACTTCAGGTCAATGGTCTTTTGGTGAAAAGATTGCACCGGGCATGACGCAGATTCTTTTCAATAATCTTTCCCTGCCTTATGTAGCACAGGGCAGCCGGATAAAAGAATTTTATCGCCATGGACAAAACCTGGCACAAACCGTTACGCTTTCTGCAGGCGGTGATAAGGGGGGATTATACATGTCGTTAAACAATACAAGCAATGACGGTATTACCCGCAACAATTCATTGAATCGTAAAAGCATCAACCTGGGCTTTAACTATAGCCTTAACGAAAAATTGAGCTTTGGCGGCAATGTGAATTATTCAAGAGAAGTAAATAAAAATCCGCCAAATATTGCTAACCAGGATAACTCTATCTCTAATACGCTGATGGCAATGGCCAATACAATGCCATTGAGTGTATTGGATGCGAATAAATACAATGCTGCAGGCAACGAATATATTTATTCGCGTTTTATGAACCGTACCAATCCTTACTGGATACTGGCAGAACAGTTTCATAATATCAACCGCGACAGGATATTCGGCAACGTATTTGCGAAATACAATATCTTGCCATGGCTATTTATACAAGGCAGATTTGGCCAGGATTATTGGAGCCGTGATGAAGACGTAAATAATTTTCCTACAGGGCAGGCATCAAGAGCAGCGGCACTTCCGGGTTTTGTAAATGGCGTTTATACCCAGGAAAGTCGCAGACAAAGAGAAACAAATCTTGACTTCTTAATAAGCGCAACAAAGTCCTTTGGCAAATTTGACGCTACACTTACTGGTGGTGGCAACAAAATGTACCGCCGGTCAGACATCAACAATGTACAGGTAACCGATTTTGTTGTTCGTGGTTTGTACACAGTACAAAACGGTAGGGCTAAAGATCCGCAATACAGTCTTGCTGAACAAGGCGTTAATTCATTATATAGCTCAGCAGAAGTTTCATGGAACCGTACACTTTATTTAACAGGAACTGTAAGAAACGATTGGTTCTCTACCTTGTCTGCTGCTAACAGGAGCATTTTGTACCCATCTGTTTCAGGTGCTTATGTGTTCTCAGAATCTTTATCCAAAATTCCGTGGCTGTCTTTTGGTAAAATCAGGTTGGGCTATGCAGAAGTAGGCAGTGATGGTGATGTGCCACCTTATTCAAACCAACTTTTCTATTCTGTTAATGCCAACACTATCAATAATCCTTCTGGCACTGCTGTTTCGGCAGGCACAAGTGCAAATACAATTCCTAATGCAAACCTTAGACCCAGCAGGGTGTCAGAAACGGAAGTAGGTCTTGAAGTACGCCTGTTTAACAACCGCGTAAATTTAGATTTTGCTGCGTATAAAAAAACCACCCGCGACCAGATTGTAACGGCGCAGGTGTCTGACGCTTCTGGTTTTACTTTTACTCGCATCAACAGCGGAAAAAGTGTAAACAATGGATGGGAAGCCATGTTAAATGTGATTCCTTTCAAATCAAAAACATTTACATGGGAGTTTACCGCAAATACAGCCTACAATAAAACCAAAGTGCTAAGCATTCTCACTTCAACCCCAGGCGAACGGGTTATTGTGGGTACTCACCCCTTCAATGGTTTTCTTATGTTAGTGGTAGGCGAAGAAATGGGCCAGCTTGCAGGGTTGGGTTATGCCCGCAATGCAAAGGGAGAAAGAATATTTAAATCAGACGGCGTACCGCAGGCTACTTCTGCCAATGTTTTATTTGGTAGTGCTTTACCAAAGTGGACGGGCGGTTTCCTGAACACGTTTAACTATAAAGGTTTAACACTTTCGGTATTCATTGATTACAAACTGGGCGGTAAAATGCTTTCCGGCACCAACTTCAACGCTATACGTGAAGGATTACACAAAATGACATTGGAAGGCCGTGTTGGCGGCGTAACCGGCAAAGGCGTTAATGCTGCCGGCGCTGTTAATACAGTTGCTACACCGGTACAAACCTATTGGGAGCATTTGCGCACTCAGCAAATAGTAGAACCCGTTATCTATAATGCTGGCTATTGGAAACTACGGCAAATTTCGCTGGGTTATGACCTAACAAAATACATCCCGGCTAAATGGCCTGTAAAAGGTTTGAAAATTGACCTGGTGGCTAATAATGTATTAATCATAAAAAAATGGGTTGATAATATAGATCCGGAAAGTTTCGGTTTTGCTTCAGACAACCAGGCAGGTCTTGAAGCCGCAGGCGTTCCTACTACAAGAGGGCTCGGCGTTAACCTTAACGTTAAATTTTAATAACACACAGCATGAAAAAAATAATTAATTACAGCATATTTCTTTTTATACTCAGCCTTGCAAGTTCCTGTGACAAAGGGCTGGAGGATTTGAATGTAAACAGAACCAGCCCAACTTCGTTGGATGCAGCGATATTATTGAACAATGCAATTATCAATCTCTCCTTTCCTACCAAAACAGTTATTTACGACATGGGCGTGGTGCAGCAAATGGTCACTCCCAATGGAGGCGTATTGGCGGGTGCCAATTATAATATTGACAGCAGGGATGCAGGCGGTATCATTTGGGCAGCCTACTATCAAAATGTTATTAAGTATACGGCAGATGCAATAAGTCGTACAAAAACTGTAAGCGCCAGAAGCAATTTATACAATATGGCCCGCATCGTACAGGCGTATGCATTTATGATACTAACAGATGAACACGGCGATATTCCTTATACCGAAGCAGGAGCTGGTTATATCAGCCAGGTTTTCCTTCCCAAATATGATGCACAGCAAGATATCTATCCTAAGATTATACAGGAACTTACAGAAGCTGCTACCGCGTTAAGTGCATCCGGCACCGTTGAAACTTCTGATGTTTTATATTCAGGCAATATAGCGCAATGGAAAAAATTTGCGTATTCCCTTCTGTTAAGAGCTGGCATGCGCCTGAGTAAAATAGATGCTGCTAAAGCACAGGCTGCAGTAACAGCTGCTTTTTCCGGGGGCGTAATCCTTACCAATGCAGACAATGCATTGATGCGCCAGGATGCCAACTATACCCAACCAATTGGCGTTATGCTTAATGGAACAGAGGCTGCCAATTTCTACCTGGCAAAACCATTTGTTGACCAGTTGAAAAACACCAGCGACCCACGCTTATCAGCTATTGCTATCCGTTATGTTGGGGCTACATCAGGTAATGGTCAAACTGTAGCATCTGGTTCTACTACGCCAGCGCAACAGATTGGTATGCCAATGGGGTACGACAACGGTACTATTGTAGCAAAAGCTACAGCAGATGGTCTTGCCAGCTTTTACGATTATAGCCAGGTGGACCGCAGAAGAATGGTAAAAGTTTCGTCGCCTGTATTTTTTGTTACTGCAGCTCAAACCCAATTATTACTGGCAGAAGCAAGATTTCGTG
This sequence comes from Chitinophagaceae bacterium, assembly GCA_047602295.1. GTDB lineage: Bacteria > Bacteroidota > Bacteroidia > Chitinophagales > Chitinophagaceae > JACMLD01. The sequence goes on from JASGHP010000001.1 coordinate 3,978,257, forward strand.
GATGGGTAACCACAGGCACGGCTGCACAATATTTCTCCGATGGCATCAGGGCTCATATGGATCAAATGGTAAGCTATGATGCAGGTTCTGCTGTTTCCGGTACTGCACGTGATAATTATGTAGCTGCAAACCCACTGGGCACAGGTACAGAGCTGGAACAAATTAATGTACAATATTGGATTGCATCTTTTTTAAACGGACCAGAGGCTTTTGCCAATTTCAGAAGAAGTGGCTTTCCGGCATTAACAGCTAACCCTTATGGGCAACCGAATAACCCCGATGTGCCTAATGGTACTTTTATCAGGAGATTGGGATATCCTACTTCGGAGCAAGCAGTTAATACCGCTAATTACAATGCGGCCGTAACAAAACAAGGAGCAGATAAAATAAGTACAAGAATCTGGTGGGATAAATAATAATAACCGGTGGTTGAAATAGATAACATAGTCTATGCACCTGGTATCGCGATAAAGCATGCCAGTGCATAGATTTAATTGAGATTAAAAAGCCCCTCCTTAAAAGTTCTACCAACTTATTTTTGAAATATAACGCTATCTTTTGCCTGGCTGCCATAATAATCAACTAGCATTAAAGGATGGCCAGCCAATACGTCTATACTTTATAATAAATAAAAAACAAACTCATGACTCCTTCACAAAAATTTTTAGCTAAAATCGGCCTTAAAGATCCAGAACCACAGGAAGAAGGAAACAGTAACAATAAACAATCGGCAAACCAAAACAGCCGCCGCGAATTCTTTAAAAAATCCACACTCGGTGGGCTAGCATTAGGCAGTTCGTTTATGTTCACTCCCATAGAAGACATTGTAGCACAAACAACGCAGAAGGTTAACCGCTTTTCAAATCCTTCTGATTTGAAAATAACAGATATGCGCTATTGCATTATCCAGAATGTAGGCCGCACTCCTCTTCTAAGAATTGATACCAACCAGGGCATTTATGGATTGGGAGAAGTAAGGGATGGCGCAGATGAAAGATATGCATTGATGCTGAAGAGCCGACTGCTGGGACAAAATCCATGCAACGTTGAAATGCTTTTTAAAACCATTAAACAATTTGGTGGGCCTTCTCGCCAGGCCGGTGGTGTTTGCGGTGTAGAAATGGCGCTATGGGATCTTTGTGGCAAAGCATACAATGTGCCTGCATGGCAATTATTGGGTGGACGTTACCGCGATAAAGTGAGAATGTATGCAGATACTCCGGAAGCGCCTACCATGGATGAATTCAAAGCAAAAGTTAAAAACCGTTTGGAAGTACAGGGCATGACCTGGTTGAAGATGGATATTTCCATTGGCGAAATAAAAGATAAAGCCGGCAATCTTATCAATAGCAATTTCTGGGGCAAGAATTTAGGCCAATGGAATGGCGGCTATATGGATTACGCCAATACCAAACATCCATTTACAGCTATACAGATTACTGAAAAAGGTTTGGATGATATGGCGGCTATCATTGATGAGGTTCGTTCTGCTATTGGTTATGAAATTCCATTGTCTTCCGATCACTACGGACATTTTGATCTCAACAACGCCATTCGCTTCGGTAAAAAAGTAGAGAAATATCGTTTGGCATGGCTGGAAGATATGGTGCCATGGGAATACACAGATCAATACAAAACGATGTCTGATGCTTTGGAAACACCTGTATTAACCGGCGAAGACATTTACCTGTTGAATGGTTTCAAACCATTGATAGATGCCAGAGCTGTAGACATCATTCACCCTGATTTGGCTAGCTCTGGCGGATTGCTTGAAACAAAAAGAATTGGTGATTATGCAGAAGAACATGGCATTGCTATGGCCATGCACTTTGCCGGCAGTCCTATTTCATTTATGGCCAATGTGCATTGCGCTGCAGCTACACAAAACTTCCTTGCGTTAGAACATCATTCATTGGATAGTCCTTGGTGGGAAACACTGGTGAAAACAACTGATGGCCGCAAGCTTTTTGAAAAAGGTTTTGCCAATGTGCCATTGAGTGCACCCGGACTTGGTATTGAACTGGTAGATGAAGAAGTGAAAAAACATTTATTGCCAACAGATAAATCATATTTTGCGCCTACCACTGAATGGAATGACAAACGTTCTCATGACAGGGTTTGGAGTTAAGGATTAGGAATTGGGCATTAGGAGTTTGGAATTGGTCTTTTATGTATAGCACTGATTAATGCAGACATTACGCATAGAAGCCCAATTCCAAATAACTAATTCCTTTCAAACAAATAACTATGGGTTGGCTTTTAATGGCATTCTTCCTTGCATTGGCTTTAATTTTTCGACGAATTCCGGCACTAAAAGGATTTTCTTTTACCATAGCCATTTTTGCAGCGGTTAGCGTTGCCATGTATTATCCGCAATATTTTGTTGAAGCAGGTGGCGTTAAGCTGTCGAAATTTATTATACCACTCTTGCAGGTAATTATGTTTGGCATGGGCAGCGAATTAAGCTTGCAAGAGCTTGCTAACATTTTTAAAAGACCCAAAGGCGTTGTTGCCGGTGTTATTTGCCATTATACCATTATGCCATTGGTTGGTTTTACACTGGCCACTGTTTTTAATTTCCCCAGGGAAATAGCTGCCGGTGTAATACTGGTAGGTTGTTGTCCAAGTGGTTTGGCATCAAATGTAATGGCGTATATGGCCAGGGCCAATTTAGCACTGTCCGTTGCCGTTACAACCGTTTCTACGCTGCTATCGCCATTATTTACACCATTGCTGATGCGTTTGCTGGCAGGCAGGTTGGTATCCGTTCATTTTCTTGACATGGCCTGGGATACCACCAAAGTTGTAATACTGCCTATCGTTGCAGGCTTGTTGTTTCACTACCTGGCACGCGGAAAAGTAAAATGGCTGGATAAATTAATGCCGCTGATTTCTATGTTGGGCATTGCGTTGATTATAGTTGTAATAACTGCCGCCGGAAGAAACAGCTTGTTAAGAGTGGGTCCTTTGTTGGTAGTTGCCGTATTGATTCATAATCTTGTTGGATATACACTGGGTTATTGGTCTGGCCGCTTGCTGAAGTTTGATGAAAAAGATTGTCGTACTATTTCTTTGGAAGTAGGCATGCAAAACAGCGGCCTCGCATCGGGACTTGCGTTATTAATGGGTGGAATGGCTACAATAGGTTTAGCTCCTGCCATATTTGGCCCTATAATGAATATATCTGGTTCCACATTGGCTAATTGGTGGCACAATCGAAGGGATAGTAAAGTAGTTGATCAGTTGAGTAGTTGATTGGAATTAGGAATTTGACCGGCAAATAGTTAATTGCGTTTATTGGACCAGCATTAGTAACCTGACTGATCATTCTTGCGACGCTCCGTTCAACAGTTATACCATTGTTGATCTGTGGCTTATGTGCAAGTGCACACTTTGTTTAGAAAAATGATTCCGGATAAACTTTTTACGCATTTGCGTTAATTTTTAAATTAAAGCACTTACAACTTAAAACCTACAACTTATAACTTAAACCAGCTTACCGCCTTACATGAATTATTACATTGGCATAGACATTGGCACCACTTCAACCAAAGCCGTGGCGTTCGCAGAAAATGGCGACATCATTGCAAGGGAGACCATTGGCTATGCTATTCACCATCCGCAACCCAATTACAGCGAACAAAATCCTGACGAAATTCTTGAAGCAGTTATCAATAGCATTTATAAAATCACTACCTCATTATCAAAAGATAATCCTTTACTCATCAGTTTTAGTGCCGCTATGCATAGTATAATGGCGGTAGATGAGAAAGGCAACCTGCTTACCAATTGCATTATATGGGCAGATAACCGGGCCTGCGAAATAGCAGATCAACTGCGTGCAACACAAACCGGCATTGACTTTTATCATAAAACCGGCGTGCCTATACATGCCATGTCGCCTTTTTGCAAACTACTCTGGTTTAAAGAAAACCAGTTTCAGCTATTCAGCAAAACAGCAAGGTTTATCGGCATAAAAGAATATATTTTTTACAAAATCTTTGGCAAATACATTGTAGATACGCAAATGGCATCTGCCACCGGCTTATTAAACATCAATAGTCTTCAATGGGATGAAACTATCCTTGCATATACCGGTGTATCAGCGCAGCATTTATCTGAAGTAGTTGATAGTACACAGCAAACATACCTGACTACACAAAGCAATTATTTTGAAGATAAAAGATTGAAGCAGGTATTAAAAACAGCTTTCATTATTGGTGGCAGCGATGGTGCTTTGGCAAACCTTGGCAGCGACGCCATCACTCCAAATGTAATGGCTATTTCTATTGGCACCAGTTGTGCCGTAAGGGTTGCAACAAATGGTGTTTATACAGACGAGAAAATGCGCACTTTCTGTTATCATCTGTACAACAACCAATACATTGTTGGCGGAGCTGGCAGCAACGGAGCCATCGTTTTGCAATGGCTGCGAGACAACATCCTGCAATCAAAAGAGGCTTACGAACAATTCTTTCAGCAAGCCAATACAATACCTGCTGGTTGTGATGGTTTGATTTTTATACCTTACCTATTAGGCGAACGGGCGCCTATCTGGAACTCTCATGCAAAAGGCGTTTTCTTTGGCCTGGATATTACGCACACAAGAGCGCATATGGTAAGGGCTGCCATGGAAGCAGTAATATATCATGTATACAGCATAGGAAAAGTATTGATGGAAAATAACCACATAACAGAAATTCAGGCTACTGGTGGCTTTACGCAAAACCCCATCTGGCTGCAAACCCTGTGCGATATGTTTAATTGTACAGTACTTGTATCTGGCGCAGTGGAAAGTTCCGCCGCCGGCGCTGTAAAGCTGGGCATGAAATCGCTTTCGATAGAAAAGAAATGGACACTGCAAACTACCGAACGCTATGAGCCCGATGCACTGCAACATCAAACTTACCTGCAACAGTTTGAAAAATTTGAACGTATCTACGGAATTCTAAAAGCTGAAATGAGCAACAACGAATCAAACAAAGTAATTGCAGGCATGAATATGTAGTATTCCTTCACTGAGACGAAAAGCTTATAAAAGAAAAAAGGGTTATTGAAGTTGATTTCAATAACCCTCATTGTTTAATGCAAATTAAATTTTCACATTACCAGTGGTGATAGTATGGATGCGGGTGGTGATAATAGCGGGGATATCGCTCAACATAACATCCACTGAATGTAAAGGCCATTACTATTAAAGTAAGAACGGCTATTAAGTATCTCTTTTTCATATACCTGTTTTTTAAGTTTATAATAGGCAGCTTTTTATTGCCTTATTGAACTTATAGACCGGTAACGTGCCCCAAGGATTGTTAAAGGATTGCGTTATTATGCGGTTGTTTTGTTAAGCGATGGCAAAGGCAAATACGGTCTAGCTTCAGGCAGCCAGCGCATCATTTTCTTCATAATTCAATAGCATTATCTTACTGCTGTCAACTTGTCACTATCAGTTGTTTTTTGCTTATCTTTGCCCACTTAAAAAATGTGCAGTGATGCTTGATTTGGTTAGCAATAAAACACACGATGAAAACCGCCAGGGTGAGGCCTTTGCCCCCTTTGTGCAAGACCCCGCTGTCTACGGTAAAAATTTCTATATAGAAAGCTATGGCTGTGCCATGAATTTTGCAGACAGTGAAGTGGTGGCTTCTATCTTAAACGAAACAGGTTTTGGCGCCACCCGCAATGTGGAAGACGCCGATCTCATCTTTATAAACACTTGCTCTATCCGCGAGAAAGCCGAGCAAACTGTCAGGAAAAGGCTTACGGAATTCCGTAAGCTGAAAAAACAAAAACCCGGTTTGCTGGTGGGTGTACTGGGTTGTATGGCAGAGCGATTGAAATCGCAGTTTCTTGAACAGGAGAAACTGGTGGATATGGTAGTTGGCCCCGATGCCTACCGCACTTTGCCAGCCCTGGTAGAAGAAGCTTCAAGCGGGCAAAAAGCAGTAAACGTATTATTGAGCCGCGATGAAACATATGCAGACATAGCACCCATTCGCTTAAACAGCAATGGCATCAATGCATTTGTAAGCATTATGCGTGGTTGCAACAATATGTGTGCATTCTGCGTGGTGCCTTTTACCCGTGGCCGCGAAAGAAGCCGTGACCTGGCTTCTATTATAAACGAATGCGAGGACTTATTCAATAAAGGCTACCGCGAAGTAACCCTGCTTGGTCAGAACGTAGACAGTTATTATTGGGTGAATGAATCCAATAACACCGTGGTTACTTTCGCAATGCTATTGGAGAAAGTAGCATTGATCTCTCCCCTGCTGCGCATTCGCTTCAGCACTTCTCACCCCAAAGACATTACAGACGAAGTGTTGTTTACCATGGCGAAGTATGAAAACATTTGCAATTACATTCACCTGCCGGTGCAAAGCGGTAGTACGCGTATGTTGCAATTAATGAATCGTACCTATACAAGAGAATGGTATATCGCTAAAGTTGATCGCATTAAAGAAATTCTGCCGGACTGCGGATTGTCCACAGATATCATTGCAGGCTTTTGCACAGAGACAGAAGAAGATCACCAGGAAAGTTTATCCATGCTGGATTACTGTCGTTACGATCTTGCTTATATGTATTTCTACAGCGAAAGACCCGGTACATTGGCAGCACGACGTTATAAAGATGATATACCAGAGCCTGTAAAAAAAAGAAGGCTGCAGGAAATTATAGATATGCACCGTTTGCATTCATTAGAAAGCATGCAGCGTGATGTTGGCAAAACATTTAAGGTGCTGATAGAAGGCAACTCAAGAAAAAATGAAGAGCAATGGGCAGGCAGGAATGATCAGAATAAAATGCTGGTATTTGCTAAAGACAAACAGAACCTTAAGCCAGGCGATTATGTTATGGTGAAAGTAGAAGAATGTACGGCAGGCACATTGATAGGTAAAATAATTAATTAGAGAATTGCTGATTTTTAGATTGTGAGATTTCGGCATTTAAGTGCTCAAATATTTTTTGGTTACACTGCCGGAAGAAATCACCACATCCCAAAATCAAAAAATCAGCAATAAAAAAGGAGTTAAACGAACATGGATTTACAATCGATAAAAAACAGGTTTGGCATTATAGGCAATGCTCCGGCGCTTAACTATGCATTAAACGTAGCAGCGCAGGTAGCCAATACAGATTTAAGCGTATTGATAAATGGAGAAAGCGGCGTTGGTAAAGAATCTTTTTCATTAATCATTCACTCGCTTTCTGCTAGAAAACACAATTCATTTATAGCGGTAAACTGTGGCGCAATACCGGAAGGCACTATAGATTCAGAGTTGTTTGGCCACGAGAAAGGCTCTTTCACCGGTGCTGTTGATAGTCGTAAGGGTTACTTTGAAACCGTTAATGGTGGTACTATTTTCCTTGATGAAATTGGTGAAATGCCATTGGGTACGCAGGCACGTTTGCTGCGTGTATTGGAAAGCGGTGAGTTTATACGCGTAGGTTCAAGTAAAGTGCAAAAAACAGATGTTAGGGTCATTGCAGCTACCAATAAAGATTTATTGGAGCTTACACAAAAAGGAAAGTTCAGGGAGGATTTGTATTACAGGTTAAACACAGTTCCTATTCGCGTACCTGCATTAAGAGATAGAAAAGAAGATATCATTTTCCTCTTCAGGAAATTTGTGATTGATTTTGCAGAACGTTATAAAACCACTCCTGTACAATTAGACGACGAGGCGAAAAATCTGTTAAATAACTACCCCTGGCCCGGCAATGTGCGTGAATTGAAGAATATTGCAGAGCAGCTATCTGTGCTATCTGAAGAAAAGCAGATTACTGCAGATGCGTTGAGAAGGTTTTTACCAGACCATAGCAATAATCGTTTGCCAATGCTGGTTCCTGGCAAAACAGTTAGCGCCAACCCTGAGTTTGCCAATGAAAGAGAAATACTGTACAAGCTTTTCTTCGACATGAAAAAAGATGTAACAGAATTGAAGCGCATGTTTGTAGACATCTTGCAAAACCCGGCCAATGCGGCAACCGCTGCAAAGTTTGCCAATGAAACATTGCTTCGCGATAATAATGTGGTAAACGAGTTGCCTACACAGGTTTTGCAACCAGCATATATACAGGCAAATCCCATGCAAAATGGACAGCCGGTAATTATGAATCATGACGAAATACATCATCATGAAGATGTGGAAGAATCTTTAAACATCATGGATAAAGAGAAAGAGTTGATTGTAAAAGCGCTTAAAAAACATCGCGGCAAGAGAAAAGATGCTTCTTTGGATCTTGGTATCAGCGAAAGAACACTTTACAGGAAATTGAAAGAATATGATATAGACGAATAAAGCAAATGTGAAAATGTGATGAATGTGATAAATGTGGAAATGCAAAACGCAAATTAGCATCTTTACTATCCATTTAACCCTTCAAAATCCTGGTTAGAGATAAATAAAAAATTTATGCGCACAATAAAAGTCAGTTTTAGTTTAATGCTTGCCGTTTTGGCTTTTTGTCTTTCCGGCTGTTTGCATTATACCATGCGTGAATCTTCCATTCCCAAAGAAGTTAAAACAATACGTATAAACTTTATTGAGAACAAAGCCCGTTATGTAAATCCGCAGTTGAGCCCACAGCTTACCGATAAACTGCGCCAAAAGGTAAATAACCAAACCAATCGTACGCTGGTGCAAAACGATAATGCAGATTTTGATATCAGCGGCACAATTACTGATTATTCTTTTACTACTGCGGCTATTGCAGACAATAAGTCTGCCACCAACCGTTTAAATGTAACAGTGCATGTAAAACTGGTGAGCCGTGTAGATGATAAGCTAAGCAAAGAAGAAGATGTAACCCGCAGTTTCGACTTTGATGCCAATGTTAGCATACAACAGGCCGAAGCCCAACTTAACACCAGCATTATTCAAAACTTAAGCGACGAAATTTTTAACCGTCTTTTTTCTAACTGGTAATTTGCAAGTATATTGCCGCTCAATAAATATGCAGGCAGCTTTCAACAATATCGTTCAGCATCTTTTTCACCAGCCATCACTGCATTCTGTAACCGTAGATGAACTGGAAAACATGGCAGAACAACATCCTTATTTTGCAGCAGCACATTTTTTACTGCTGAAAAAAATGCAGGATACATCGCACGCAGGTTTTGGTGAACAACTGCTAAAAACTACGCTGTATTTTAATAATCCATTATGGTTGCAGTACTTATTGCAACCAGAAAGTGCTGGCAATTTCAAGGTGTTGGATAAATCGCCATTCATTACAAGTGATAACGAGTCTTTAGAAACAGGCATTTCAATAACAGCCTACCAGCAACAAGAAGAAGAAATACTTGCAGTAAAAGAGCCGCAGGCTGATGCAATAGCTAATAATGTTATGGCTCATCAGGAAGAATTGCCGGTTGTTGCCAGTTCCGGAATTATGGATGTAATTACTGAAGTTTTTAATGATAAGCAGGAAGAAACGCCTGTTATCACAGAACCAGTTTCAAGCGAAACCAATGAAGTGACCAAAGAAGAAAGTATTCTTTCCAATAATAATAATATTGTAACTGATCAGGATAGTCACCAACAAGAACACGTACAAACCGAATCTTACAATGAAGTTAAGGAGGCTGCGCAACAACCTGCTCGCCCAAATTATGAATCAATTATTGAACAAATAAGGCAGGCGAACAAAGCTGAAAATGTATCAACAGAAGAGCAGGTTATAACGGGTTCAAACAATGAAACTGTTGAACCAATAAAAAATGCTTCAGCAGATAATGCAGTTACTGAAACTTCTCCCCTTCATTCGCCAGCGCTGTTTTTATATCAAATTCCAAACCTTGAAGAAAAGCAGCAGGAAGATGAATCAGCATTGGTAGCAGAGCAACCAAAAACCGAAGAAACAATACAGGAAACACCATCAACGGTTTTATTTGCATACGATATTCCAAACATTGAAGAGACAAAACAAGTTGAGGAGGTTCTCCCGTTAGTAGCTGAGCAAGCTGCACCAGAAGAAGTAATTGAGCAAAACTATTCACCTGTTTTATTTAAATATGATATTCCTGGTATTGAAGCAATCAAGGATGAAGCGTCTTTAGAAGAACCAATATTAGCAGAAAATCAACCCAACGAGGATGCAATTCCCTCCTTGCTTGGCCAGCAATTGTCTTCTTTAAAAACAATTATTGAAACACCGGATGCTAAAGACGATGTGTTGTTTGAGCCCTTTCATACCGTTGATTATTTCGCCAGCCAAGGCATAAAACTTAGCAAGCTGGATGCAAACCCAAAAGACAAACTCGGCAAACAGCTTAAAAGCTTTACCGAATGGCTGAAAAGCATGAAAAAGCTGCCCCAGGTATCAATTGATAAGATTTTGTCTGAAAATGATGAATCTAAGGTGGTAGCGGATGCCATTCACTCTATAGAAAATAAAGAAGTAATTACTGAGGCCATGGCAGAAGTGTTTGAAAAACAAGGCCTGTTTGACCGTGCAGCGGGCGTTTATCAGAAATTAAGTTTGCTTAATCCCGATAAATCAGCTTATTTTGCAGCCAAAATAGACGCTTTAAAACAGAATTAATATGATTATCTTATTTGTGGTACTGATTGTGTTGGCTTGTGTTGTACTTGGATTTATTGTTTTGGTACAAAACCCTAAAGGTGGCGGTCTTTCTGGCAGCATTGCTGGTTTCAGCAACCAATTTATGGGTGTAAAGCAAACAACAGACGTGCTTGAAAAAGGCACCTGGATATTTGCCATCATCGTTGCGCTTCTTTGCCTTTTTTCTGCCGCTTTTATTGGAAAAAGCAGTGGCGGTTCTAACCTGGTAAACGAATTGGATACCAAACCAAAAACAACTCAGAGCGCACCTGCACAGACGCAGCCTGCAACTCCTACACCGGCAAAATAATTTTCAAAATATATTTTTGCAACCCTGTCTTTGCAGACGGGGTTTTTTATTATTTTGGATTGAAAGCAGCATAAAAATTGCTGTTTATCATACTTTTTTTATACTTACCCGTTTATAAAGAAGCATCACTGTAAAACTTATTTTTGGGTGGCAAAAACCAATTTGCCAAAACCTTTTAGAAATATCCTACAATGAAAAAAACATTATTGTACCTCTTTATTATAGTTGTTATTGCAGGCGCCTTTATTGGATGGAAATTGCTGGGCCCCGCCACTTCTTTTGAAGCAAAGAATTATTTTCTTCTTATAAAAACAGGCAGCACTTACGCAGATGTCAGAACCACATTGGCGAAAGATGATGTGTTAAGCAGCCTGGCATTCTTCGATATAATAGCAGGCAAAGCAGACTATCCTGAAAAAGTAAAAGCAGGCCGTTACAATATCAAAAAAGGGATGAACCTTATAAGCATTCTGCGCATGCTAAAAAACGGGCAGCAAGATCCGGTAAACCTGGTAATTACCAAATTGCGTACAAAAGAAGACCTTGCATCGCTGGTAGGCAGAAAGTTTGAATGCGATTCCGCTGCTTTTATAGAATACCTGAATAACAATGATTCTTTAAAACAGTTTCATTTAGACAGCAATACAGTAATGACAAGTGTATTTCCAAACACCTACACTTATTTCTGGAATACCACACCATCAAAAATATTTGCCAAGTTTCACGCAAGTGCTGAAGCGTTCTGGACAACAGAACGAATCAGTGAAGCAAAAGATCATGGTTTAACGCCGCAAACTGCTTATACACTTGCATCCATTGTAGAGGAAGAAACACAAAAAAAAGAAGATAAAGGAAAAATTGCGAGTGTATACCTTAATCGCATTGCAAAAAACATGCGCCTTGGCGCAGACCCAACTGTAAAATTTGCGTTGAGGCAGTTTGGCTTAAAACGCATTTACGAAAAACATTTAGCAGTAGAATCTCCTTACAATACTTATAAAGTGTATGGATTGCCGCCTGGGCCTATCTGCACACCAACAGCGCAGACCATAGACTCTGTAATTAATGCGCCAAAAACAAATTATATCTATTTTGTAGCCAAAGCCAGCCTGGATGGTTATTCTAATTTTGCAGCTACCTACGAAGAGCATTTAAAATACGCACACGAATACCAACAGTTTCTCGATAAATTAATGCAGGCTAAGCAACCTGCCGCTGAAAATCCGGCTCATTAAAAAGAATGACAAAGATTGAACGCATCATATCAAACACAGTAGTATTTCGCTTCCTGGTAAACAGAAGCAAAAAAATTGTATTGCCAGGTTTTAGCGGCGTGCCTTTATATGATGTAATCAATTTCTTTTTCCGTCAAATAAAAAAAACAAGCCTTACAGAAAGAGCAGCAGCAGTTTCATACAACTTCATTATGGCTATTCCGCCTATCTGCCTTTTCTTATTTACATTAATACCCCATCTTCCATTTATAAAGAAACGTGCTCTGGAGTTCCAGGTAAATAAGATTATTACAGACATTATTCCTGCTAAAGAACACAATAAAAACCTTATCAGTTTTGTAAACGGGTTTCTTGAACACCCAAGAATTGGTTTGCTTTCTTTTGGTTTTATACTCTTATTGTTTTTCGGTTCCAATGGTATGATGGGCATCATGCGTTCCTTCAATAAAAATTATATGGGCGCACGCAAACGCACTGGTCTTAAAAAAAGGTGGATAGCCATTCGTCTTACTTTATTGATCATGTCTTTGCTGCTTGCCTGCATTGTATTGCTGATTATGCAAGGCGCTGTTTTAAAGTGGCTGGGCATTACCAATGCAAGCGTAAGAACATTGCTTGATATGCTTCGCTGGATTTTGATTATTGCACTTATATTTTACTCCATCGCATTCATCTATCAATACGCACCGGATATTAATAAGAAATGGCGGCTTGCATCTCCCGGTTCAATACTTGCCACATCCTTAAGCATTATTGGCACGGTAGGCTTTTCGCTGTTTGTAAATAATTTCGGCCGTTATGATGCGTTATATGGTTCTATAGGCACTGTTATCGTATTAATGAGCCTTATTTATATCAACTCCCTTATTTTGCTTATTGGGTATGAACTGAATGTAAGCATACACTCTTTGCAAATAATAGCAGAAGAAAGGCAGCAGGAAGCATTAAACGAGGCCGCCAATCAAAAAGCAGCTATACTGGGAGAAGCTGCGGAATATGGCCTGAAAAAGCCAACCGGCGATGCATAATCTGCGTATTATTGTATATAATTTATAGTTTGGCCATACATCATTTGAGTGATTTTGATTGTCTAACTGCAAACAACGGCTGTATGAAAAAAAATATCCTGCTTTACCTCTTTATAATGCTGTCTGCATTTTCTTTTACCCCTGCAAAAGAAGGCCTTCCTATTGGTGCGGATATTCCGAAATCGGATGTGAAAATGAAAGACATAAGCGGTGCAATTATTACTCTTAAAGAAGCCCGCAGTTCAAATGGATTATTGGTAATGTTTAGCTGCAATACATGTCCCTATGTTATCAAAAATCAGTCAAGAACAAAAGCTATCTGTGCATTTGCAAAAGAAAAAGGCTTAGGTGTAATCGTTTTAAATGCCAATGAAGGAGGCCGTAGCAATGGAGAATCATTTGCAGATATGGAGACATATGGCAAACAACAATCTTACAATTGGTACTATGCACTCGACAGCGACAATACCCTGGCGGATGCATTTGGTGCTACCCGCACACCAGAATGTTTCTTGTTTGACAAAGAAGGAAAGCTTGCTTATCATGGCGCTATTGATGACAGCCCTGCAGACATAACAGAAGTAAAAAGAACACACCTGAAAATCGCCATCACAGAAATGACACAAGGCAACCCTGTTTCCGTAAAAGAATCAAGATCTGTAGGTTGCTCTATCAGAAGAAAAGGAATGTAGGAAGAGTTGTAAGTTTTAAGTGATAGGTTTTAAATAGCGTTTGCGATACCAGGCAATCATTTATCTCTTACCTAAAAAACATTGTCCTGTTAATTCATCAATCCTTTTTTAAACTGGTTAGGACTGATGCCGGTTTCTTTTTTAAACAATCTTGAAAAATAAGGCAGGTTTTCAAATCCCAGTTCATACGCTATCTCAGATACACGCTGATCATCTGATTTAAGCCGGTTCTTAGCTTCATTTATCAAATAAATGTGAATCAGTTCTATTCCTGTTTTACCAGTTTCCTGTTTCAGCATATCACTCAGGTAACGAGGTGAAAGATTTAGCTTTGATGCAAGTGCATTAACAGTAGGCAATCCCTGGTTTGCCAGCAATCCATTTTTAAAATAACCAGCCAACACTTCATTAAATTTAGATACTGTTTTTCCTGAAAGCTCTGTGCGGTTAATAAACTGGCGTTTATAAAAACGCTGAGAATATTTAAGGATAGAATCAATATGGGTTAGTATGATATCACGGCTGTACTCATCCGTATTATTGTGGTATTCTGTTTCTATCTTGGAAAAAAGATCCCAGATAATTTGTTCTTCAGAAGGAGAAAGATGCAACGCTTCGTTTGCTTCATAATCGAAATAAGCATATTTATTTATCTCACTGTGCAGGAAATGCCCGTTCAGAAAATCTTCATGCATAAATATGATAAAAGCATCTTCATCATACTCCACGCTTTTAAACTCAATTACCTGTCGTGGCTTGATAAACATCATGCTGCCATTGTCATGATCGTATTTGGTACGGCCATACATTATAACACCCGATTTTAGTTTCTTAAACCCAATCATGTAAAAGTCTGAGGTAAATTCCCTGTCCCCCATATCACAGGTGTGGGTGCACCTGTAAGCGCTAAACAAAGGATTTTCCGGTTTTGGAAAACCATTGAAACGGTGCATCTCTGCAAGGTTTTTAAAATGTTGCATACGATATAAGTTAAACAAATCTACGCCGAACCATTGCGGCGTAGATTATTTTTAATTAAATATTCTTTAGGCAGTTTATTTGCCGTGGGCAGCAGCGGATACAGTGCTCCAGCTATCCCATTCTGCATAACGATTGTCGTAGTTTTGCTTAATCCAGGGATATGCATATTTACCCAGCAGAAAACGAAGCGGAGGATTCTTGCTATCTATCAATTGCAACACTGCATCGGTAGTAGCTTCCGGAACGCCAAACGCATCATCAGTTAAACCTTCCTGGAAAGCGGCACGCACCGGTGCGTATTCAGGCATTGCAACTGTATGAGCTGAAGAAGCACCAGCCCAATCTGTAGCAAATCCATTGGGTTCTACCAGTGTAACGTTTATGCCAAAACCTTTTACCTCAGTTGCCAGTGTTTCACTTAAGCCTTCCACTGCAAATTTTGATGCATTGTACAAACCAAGCACTGGTAGTGTAATCAATCCTACAACGCTTGAAAGCTGGATAATATGACCATGCCCCTGTTCACGCATCACTGGCAATACCGCCTGTGTTAGCCATAACAAACCAAAAAAATTGGTTTCCATTTGCTGACGGGCTTCTGCTTCTGTTGTTTCTTCAATGCTGCCAAATAAACCATAACCTGCATTGTTAATCAGAACATCTATGCTTCCAAAATGTTCTTTGGCTTTGCTGATAGCTGCAAAATCTGCCGTACGATCATTTACATCTAATTGCAGTGCCAGTATATTTTTACCATACTGTTTTACCAGGCCATCGAGTGAGCGTATATCACGTGCGGTTGCTATCACTTTATCGCCTCTTTTTAAGAATGCTTCTGCCCATAATTTACCAAAACCACGTGAGGCCCCGGTAATAAAAATTGTCTTTGCCATTGTATTAATGTTTAATTGTTACACAAAGCTAATACGGGTATAATGGCTGCGTTTATACAGAAGTGGGCAAGACTGATACGTTTTTACGAGAGGATGATGGAACGCAGATTTTTATGATGATTATGATTGCTAAGATTCTGTTGCTGATGCAGGGATTGAGTAATTTTGAGATTTGTTCTGACACATGCTTCCAAAGAAATTACCAAATTCAGCAATTTCAAAATAATTTTTCGGCAACAGCTCAAAAAATAAGAACGCAGATCATTATGGTTGAATAAGTTCATCATAAACTATCTTAACAATCATAATAATCTGCGTTCTATCTTAAGTCAAGATTATCTGAAACCGCCAGATACACTAATGCGTTCACCATTTACCCATTCAGCATCATTGCTGGCAAGGAATACAGCTACTTTAGCAATATCATCGGGCTGACCAATTCTACCCAAAGGTGTTTGCGCAATCATTTGCTTTTCAAAATCGCTGCCAATGATACCTAATGTTTGTGCACCTTCTGTATCCACACCACCCGGAGCAATTGTATTAACACGGATTTTCTTGCTGCCCAATTCTTTTGACAGGGCCACTGCAATGGTATCTACCGCACCTTTAGTTGCAGAATACACAACTGAATTGGCCATTGGGTTATCGCTTATTGCAGAACTTACATTGATGACGCTTCCGCCATCTCCGTTAAAATAATTAAGCGCTTCCTGTGTAGCCAGGATTGTACCGAGCACATTGGTGTTGAACTGGCGATGAAATTCTTCTTCTGTAACGGCTTCAAGCGGGGCAAACTGGAACACGCCTGCATTGTTTACCAGGATATCTATTTTGCCGAATGTCTCCTTGGAAGTCGCAAACAGTTTTTTGATGTCTGATTGTTTGGATACATTACCCTGTACGGCAATGGCTTTTCCACCTGCGTCGACAATATTTTTTACAACCTGGTCTGCACCATTTTTGTCTGATGAATAGTTTACAACTACTGATGCACCTTCGTTTCCATAAGCTTTAGCTATACTGGCGCCGATTCCTTTTGATGCGCCGGTTACTATGGCGACTTTGTTTTTTAACTTTGACATTTTGTTGAATTTATAACGTGAGTAAATAATTTAACACTGTTAGATTTTGAAGCAAAAAAATTTTTATCCCTTTATAGCGCTGATAATACCCCAGATAGCGTCTTTCAACACTTGGCGATTGATTTCTTCCGAAGTAATTTGCTTGGTAAGATTGATAGAAATTAATCCATGCACAACTGACCAAAAAGTATAATATCTGCGGTCTATATATTCCTTGTTTCTTTTCTCTTCGGGCACCAACTCTGAGATTTTCGCCTGCAACATTTCAGCCGGGGTACGTATCGCTTCACACGGACTTTGGATAGAGCAACAACTCATTTCCACTCCGTACATTACCTGGTACAATTCTTTTTCTGCAAAGGCGAAATTCCAGTAAGAAAGCCACATAGCTTCCAGTTGCACGGAAGGATCTGTATACTTATCTGCAGCCGCCTTCATCTGCACAGCCAGTTTTACAAAACCAGTGCGGGTCAACTCTTGCAGTATCGCTTCCTTGTTGCTGAAGTATTCATAAATGATGGGTGCTGTGTATTCTATTTTATCGGCAATCTTGCGCATGCTCAAAGCCTGCCAGCCATCCTCCCTGGCGATTGCCAGGGCAGCATCAAGGATTTTAGTCCTTGTTTCGTCTTTTAGCCTGAGTATGCGGTCTTTGCTTGCCATTTTGAACTACTGTAAAATAATTTAACAGCGTTAGCAAAGGTATCATGAAAGCTCAGGAGATTCCAAATTTATTTTGTGAAAGGAAATACAAATAGTCGCGTTTGATTCATAATTTATTCACTAGCAACCGCCTTTGCCAAGGGTTCGTTTATAAATTATTTTGCCTTCTCGTTCTACATACTCCCCCGGTACTATAGGATATGCGTACTTGGGAGCATGCATTACAGCACTGCTTTTTATAATTATTTTGTCGTTAACCTTCAGGGTTTGCAATTGCTTGAATTGGTCCGAAGTTTCAGGCCCAAAGCTGAGAATACATTCTTCGCCATTAATGCTGGCCATTACTGCAAAACCTAATTGTGTGCCTGGCGGAAGCGAAAGATCAGTTATAATGGCCTCCGTACCAGCAGGATCACTGGTATGCTTCATTATTTTAACAGCACTGGCAAGTACTTTTTTACCTTGGGGAGATGCTTCCCAGTTTTTGTACATTATACCACCGGTGGTAGCCTCCCATTGTTCCAATGCGGTTTTTCTTTCAGCAGCATTGAGCGGCTTAGGAGATGCTTTTTTAGAAGGTTCATTTTTAGTTTCATGATTGGCAAATACTAATCCGCTTATTACAAGTAGCGGTAAGATTAGCGCATAAATAACTTTTTTCATATTTATTGTAGTTTTAAGTTTTGTAGATAAATCTGATTCGTGAATGCATTTCTAAGTCTGCTTTTACAAAAAGCCTTTGAATACTAACTGACTTTTTCGAATACAGTTTTCCAGGAACGCTCGCCGTTGTATGAGTCTGATTTTGCATTGGTTTGAACAGAAATAGACTTGCCATCATTGCTCAACGTCCAAACCTCTGTTACGTAAACAAGCATTTTTTGCTGAACATCTGCATGATAAGGAGTGGCAGTCATCAGGTGTACAATTGAATTAACAGTCATCGTTTGCCCATCGGCTGACAACATTACGGTAAACTTCTTACCTCTTTCCGGGCCATTATTAATCTCGCTTTCTTTACCGTCGAAGACTAGTTTCTCCTCGCTTGCAACCGGCACCGCGCCAGGAAACGAGCTTGATACCGCTATGGTTAGAAAATTTGCCTGCGCTGCTATTTTCATTGTATTAGCCAGCATACGATCACCCGAGTTATAACAGCAAACAATATTTCCGCCCATACTTATCGACTCTTTGGATTTCCATTCGCCTGAAAAGCTGGGGCGAAGAGTGTTATTTTGATGGGTGTCATTTTTTTGAAGACCTTGTATTACAAAATAAGTAACTCCCGTTAAGAGGATAACCAGGCAAGACAAAACGATTTTTTTATTTTTCATGTGTTTATTTTTTTTGATGGTGATGAAGCGATCTTGATTTACGTTGCAGGTTTTAGCAAATCTACTTTCATGTTTTTCAGCTAAAGGATTTGCATTGTAAATAAAAATGTAACCTTTGTAAATAAATTGTAAAAGCGATGTTTAACCCCCGAAATCTGCTTGACGGGAAACGCAAATACCTGTTGGGATTGATATTAATTGTATTTATCTCTGTAGTCTGTGTGGCTTTCAATATGAAAGGCAATGACGATTTTGATATTGCCAGAAGGGAAATTTTGCTTCGGAAGGTGGGTGATGAACTGCTTACACAGTCGGGCGACAGTAAATCAAGAGTACTTCCGGTAAAAAAGATCGGGGAAAATGAGTACCAGATCAGCTTTGAAAATGATCTTTCCTTTCAACCAGATTCGCTGGTAAATACAACCCGGCGTTTGTTGGCCAGAGATCCTTACGCAAGTGATTATGTAGTTAACGTGCTGAACTGTGGCAATGCCACTGTAGCCTATGGATACGCCATCTCTAAAAATAAAAAAGATGATATTGTGGCTTGCAGAGGAAGAGTGCAACCAAAAAGCTGTTACTTAATAAATGTCAAATTCAAACCAGCAGGAATAAATACAGCAAAGAATGGATATTTATTAGGTGCGCTGGTGTTATTAGCATTGGGTGGACTTATTTTTTGGGGATACAGTAAGTCGCAGAAGGCCTTACCTGATTTGACTGACGTATCTGACTCACCCAAATTACCTAACTCGCCTGATTTACCTGGAAGTGAGCATACTGATGTATTCACTTTGGGGTCAATCTTGTTCGACATGAAGAATCAGAAACTCCTGGTAAATGGAAACGCTACAGACCTAACCGGGACCGAAACCCGTATACTCCGCATTTTTGCGACGTCTCCTAATGAAGCTATAGAGCGAAGTCGCCTACAAAAAGAAATATGGGAAGATGAAGGTGTTATTGTGGGCCGCAGTCTTGATATGTTTATATCAAAACTCAGAAAGAAACTGGAACCAGATCCCAATATCAAGATTGCTGTTATACGTGGCAAAGGATATAAGCTTGAGATCAACACATAGAAAACATCCTTGCCCTTAAACTAATCTTATTTTTAATAGCTAGTCCAAACTAAAAACAAAAAGCGCTGAAAATCAGCGCTTTTTGCATTCTGCGGAGAGAGAGGGATTCGAACCCCCGGAAGCTTTCACTTCAACGGTTTTCAAGACCGCCGCATTCGACCGCTCTGCCATCTCTCCGCGGCAAATATATGTTGGCAACAGTTAGTTTGCAAAAACTTATTTCAAAAAAATAATAATAAAGATTTGAAAAACACGTCGCTATCACCAGTACCGTATTTGTGCTTAGAAAAATATACAAAGCAGCGGTTTGCCACAGATTAGCAGATTAATTGATGATGCTTTGGTCCGTAATAACTACTTAATTCCAGGATAAGCTATGTTCAAAAACAGATTAGCACAGATTTTTCAAGCATTTGGATATAAACATGCCGTCTAAGACTATTTTATCAATAACAAATCCGCGAATCCGTGGCAAAACTCATTTTTAATTTTCAAATCCATTATGCCATTGATTAGGCTTGTAAATTCACTTTCCAAAGATTGAAACAATGGAGAATTACAGCATCGTACTTATCATTCTTGCCATTATGATTGGCTTTTCTGCATGGGCCGATAAAATAAAGCTCTCCTATCCTATTCTACTGATTGTTGCAGGCATTGCAATCGGTTTTTTACCAACCATGCCCGCGGTTGAACTAAACCCGGATATTATCTTCCTGATATTTCTTCCGCCGTTGTTATACGATGCAGCCTTTAATATGCCGTTTCAAAATTTTAAAACCCACATCAATACCATTGGCACACTTGCTATTGGTTTGGTATTTCTTACCGCCTCAGGCATTGCAATTATTGCGCATTATACCATTCCGGGTATGACGTGGCCACTGGCGTTTGTGCTTGGCGCCATTCTTTCTGCAACAGATGCAGTTGCGGCTATCAGCATTACAAAGGGACTGGGCTTATCCCCTACTACCACTATCATTTTAGAAGGAGAAAGCCTGGTAAACGATGCCTCGGCACTGGTAGCCTACCGGTTTGCAGTAGCCGCAGTTACAGGCACTGCTTTTATTTTATGGAAAGCTTCACTCACTTTTATTGTATTGATTGCCGGAGGTTTTTTGGTAGGCCTACTGGCAGCTTGGATACTGGCTTTTGTTTTAAGATTAGTTAGACACAATGATCATGCGGCTATCAGCTTTACATTGCTGGCCCCTTTTATCACTTACCTGTTAGCGGAACACTGGCATGTTTCAGGTGTAATAGCAGTTGTAATACTTGGACTCGGCATTTCCAGATTAAGCGAAAAAACATTCCCGGAAAAAATAAAACACCAATCCAAAACCATTTGGGAGTTGATTCTTTTTTTATTGAACGGGCTCATCTTTATCTTAATCGGATTAGAATTTCCTGTAGTTGCAAAAGCAATTCCTCAAAACCAGGTATTGCCCTACATTGGTTATGCATTGCTGATAACGATTGCTGCTTTGCTGATTCGCATGGCAAGGGTATTGCTGCAAAGAATAAATCTTCAGCGTGCCTTTGCTACTAAAAAAAGAAAAATAAGTGAAGAAGCTTTGTTTACAGCGCAGGAAAGCACCATCATTAGCTGGTCCGGCATGCGGGGGATTGTGTCGCTGGCTATTGCCCTGGCTTTACCAGTTACACTGGAAAACGGTCAGCCCTTTCCGATGAGAGCAGATATTATTTTTATTGCCACGGTGGTAGTGTTGTTTAATATTGTTGGGCAAGGGCTTACGCTGCCCTGGATTGTAAAGAAGATGAAACAATAATTTTATAGATAGAATGCGCAATCCCCCCAGCGTTGATGCAAACTTTTTCAGTGTACTATGCCGGCTTAATAAATATGTTTCTTGAATTATGGAAATAAGGAAGAGTGGATATTGAAAACACGAGAGAAGAGAAAGAAAAAACCGTACGCCATCCGCCATAGCCTGATGGCACCCGGTTCGACTATACAATGCCCATTTATCGTATAGCGGTTTAAAGATAAGGGAGGATTAAATATGCAGGCATTTATTTCTCATTAATATTATCCACTTTTTTTTGCACCGCTTTTTATCAGTTTTCCAAAATCAGGAATAAGCTGGCGCAGTTACAAACTATCCTTTGCAATAATGCTCCAGTCATCATTGCCATGTCCTTTTTCAATCCATTTATCCATTGCTGAAACAATAGAAGGTATAATAGTAAGTTTGACATTTCCTTTTGCAGCAGCATCCATCATAAGACCTGCATCTTTCCTTGCCATTACCAACTCCCAGGAAGGTTCGTTGAATTTACCGGTCATAATGCGTTTCATTCTTGCAGGCATAGCAGCGCCGGGGTTGAAACTATCGAACAACGTAGTCACATCATTGGCACTGATGCCTGATGCTTTTGCCAATGCCAAAGTATCTGCAATACCGGTAGTAAGTGTAAGCAAAAATAAATTGCCAATTAATTTTAAGGAAGCGGCTTTTCCTGTTTCGTCGCCAAAATTCAACAGCTTGCCCGTCATCGCAGAAAGCGATTCTTGCACATTTGCAATTACTTGCTGATCTCCCGATACCAACATATAACCAGAGCTATCCAGCGCATTTACCGGGCCCATAAAAACAGGTGCATGCAAATAAGTAAATCCTTTTTCTTTCCATTCTTTTGTGCGTGCTATTGCACCAGCAGCAGAAGTGGTAGTATGATCTATTATAATAGCCCCTTTCATAAACCCGGGTGCTGCTGCGTGCAGCACTTCATCTACAGAAGCATCATCCTTTATGGTGAGATGAATTATGTGTGCGCCTTTAACTGCATCTTTACTATCTGCAAATGCTTTTGCACCAAACGCCTCCAATGCAGCAGCACGTGATGCAGTACGATTCCATACCTGCACCTGCTCTCCTTTCTTCAACATGGCTTTTACAAAATTTGAACCCAATAATCCCATTCCAAGAAATGCTTTCATAAAAATTGTTTTGGTAAATGTAAATACAATGTCGTTTAATTAAGCAAGCAATTACAAGTGAATTAATGCATCGCAATTGCTTTAGTAAATATTGTCCGTTTTAAAAATTGAATTACACATAACAATTCATCTTTCATTTATTCTATAACAACATGCATATGCACAAGCACTCATCTTTTTGCGATCATATTTATGCACATTCATTAATGTGGCTTTAATGTTATTAATTACAACTGAGCCGATGCATTATTATAGTGTGCAGATAACCAATGCATACATTATATAGCAGCTAGTAAAAACACGATAAACATTTATGTACTTGTAAAAACATTGAAACAAAAAACACTAAAAAAAATAAGTAGCTATTGCAAGTATGATAGTGGCCTATTATCTTGTGCCTTGTTAGCAGTTATCTACGTTTGCTAGCAGCTACTAAGATCAGTCTATTCCAATGAAATACCAGTCACAATTCAAGACCGTATTTCACTTTAAAATAGACACGTATGATCAACACAAGAGAGCTCCGTTTTGGCAACAAAGTTAAAACCAGCCAGGGAAAAGTAATCTCCGTTCAACAGATCCTCAGCAATTCAGTTATTTACGACAGCAAGTTAGAATTGAACAGTGAACCGGTAGCGGCGGGCAATTCATTTAACACAAAGCATTATGCACAGTTGAATGAAGTTGTACAGGAAGCAGACTGCACAGACATTGTTCCTATTGCATTAACAGAAGACATCTTAAAGATGTGCGGCTTCAGAAATTTTTTGCGTGAGCAATGGATACTGCGTATTGGAAACAGCAATTTTGATTGGGAATTTGAAAATGGCAAGCTTCGTTTAATGAATCCTGCACCATGCCTGCAAACCATTCAAACTGTACACCAGTTGCAGAATTTTCTTTTTGCCATTGCCGGTTACGAACTGGAATTTCATGGCATTGCTTCTTATCTTTTGTAATGTTAGCTAACCACCGGGTTACCTACACACACATCCTTCTTAGTTTTTAGCGGCCTGCAACTGCACTGTTGCCAGTATCCTTCCTTAGGTTTTTTCTCCGCCAATATTCCTTTATATAGTACACAATACTGTTTGTTAATAAGACATTGACAAGCCAGCAAGCTTTTGCTTTATTAAAGAAAGTAATGGCCACTGGCTTGCATTGTTATGTACATGCTTCACTTCTCAAACGACAAAACACAAAATTTAATTCTGGTCTTTTGTATCATATTGCAACTGTTGATTTCAAATCCCCTAAGTTTGTATGCGTTATCTTCAATACATATTCTGCCACTTCTGAATTATTGCTATTATGAAAAAATATTGCGGCATTCTATTTTCTTTTTTTTGTTTTATGACAGTAGTACATAGCCAATCTGCAGACATTAATTTTTTACGCGTGAAAACTGCCAATGGGATACTGGAAGGCGTTAGTGAATCAGGTATCAGAAGTTTTAAAGGCATACCTTTTGGAGCACCGCCTGTAGGCAATTTAAGATGGAAGGAACCGCAACCGGTAAAAAACTGGGAAGGTATTCGCAAAGCGGATAAGTTTGGGCCACGTGCCATGCAGTTACCGCTGTTTGGTGATATGAATTTTAGATCTGATGGCATGAGCGAAGACTGCCTGTACTTAAATGTGTGGACGCCTGCTGTTACTGGCAAAGAACAACTGCCCGTATTGGTATATTTTTATGGTGGCGGCTTTGTGGCAGGCGATGGCTCTGAACCCAGGTATGAAGGACCAAGTCTTGCACGACGTGGGATTGTCACCATAACAGTGAACTACAGGCTGGGCATTTTCGGGTTTCTTGCACACCCCGAGTTAAGTAAAGAATCTCCTCACCATGCTTCCGGCAATTATGGGTTGATGGATCAAAGTGCCGCCTTGCATTGGGTGCAACAAAATATTGCGGCTTTTGGTGGCGATCCTAAAAAAATCACAATCGCCGGTGAGTCTGCAGGTTCTTTTGCAGTAAGCGCATTGGTGGCTTCTCCCCTCTCAAGAAATATTATTGCAGGCGCAATTGGCGAGAGCGGCTCTTTATTGGGAGGGCGTTCTGTACAACCACTGGCAGATGCTGAAGCAGTGGGTACTAAGTTTGGCAATACAGTTAACGCAAATACGCTGGCGCAGCTTCGTGCCATGTCTGCTGAAGATATTTTAAAAGCAACTGGTCAGCCCGGGCAGGGACGCTTCCCGGTTACTGTTGATGGTTATTTCTTTCCAAAATCTCCGGTAGAAATTTATGCTGCAGGTGAGCAGGCACATGTGCCATTGCTTGCAGGATGGAATTCTATGGAAGGCAATGCTGCTTCCATTGTTGGCAAAGAAGCAACCAAAGCCAGTTATACAGCTGCGGTGCAAAAAATGTATGGCGAGCAGGCTGCCGGCATATTAAAAGTTTACGAAGTGAATACAGACGAGGATGTGGTGCCGGTTGCAACAGATTTGGCAAGCGATCGCTTTATTGGTTTTGGCACCTGGAAATGGATAGATGTTCATTGCAAAACCAGTGGCAAACCTGTCTATCGTTATTTGTATGAAAGGCCAAGACCGGTTATGCGTGCAGAAATGGGCAATGCAACTGCAGGGCTGGCAGGTGGTGTTATTAAATCCACAGACAGCACTGTTAAAAAACCAACACCGGCTATTGGCGCAGTGCATTCTGCAGAGATTGAATACGCAATGGGCAATCTGCCTACCAACCGTGTATTCGACTGGCAACCCGAAGATTATTGGGTGTCTACAATAATGCAGGCCTTCTTCGAAAATTTTATAAAAACAGGTAACCCAAATGGGTTGGGCGTTCCATCGTGGCCAGCTATCCAGCCCAATGCGGCAGCTGTGGTAATGCACATCAACGTGCAAACGCAGGCGGCCACGGAAAAAAACAGGGCCAGGTATCTTTTCCTGGATGGCATGAATAGTAAGTAATACCGGTTTTTATTTTTTTATAGGCATTCAGAAAAATTTAAAATGGTTTTAGCCGTTGTAAAATCAATGATACAACAGTCAGGGCCAACCCGTAGCTATTTTCACTGCAATTCAGTTTAATTTTGTTGTACGGAGATTGGCTTTTATCGCAAACAATAAAACCGTTTAGTATGAATGTCTATCTTCAAAACAAAAAAGCAGAGTATTATTTTGTGACCGATGATGGTCGCGTAGCACTGGGTGCCAGCAAAACACCGCTTCGGTTTATGCCGGAAATGGCAGACGATATTGAAGGACTGCAAACCATTAGCGAAGCAAATAAATCCTATAAGCAAACAGGTTTTATTTTCAGGTTCGATGGAATGCGGATTGTATCTGATATCTTTTTCAGGAATGGGCGTGCCGGCGATTGCATCTTAACCATTGAGCAGGACGATACTATTTGTGGTGAACTTGATTTTGCCACTGCCCGCATAAAAGGCAATAAGGAAATCAGTATTTGTTGCATCCACTTTTAATAATCTACTAGTGGTTCATTTTAATCAATCGCTTGCTGATGGTTTCATTCTGCCAGCTTACTTTCAGTGTGTATATCCCACTGCTTAAATCACTGGTATTGGGAATCGTTATAGAAGACAATCCCTTTCCTGCGTTCTGAAGTGTATAGATTTTCACCAGTCTTCCATAATTATCAAAAATGCTGGCTTTTACATCACCAGTGCTGGGCACTATTGCATCAAACTGAACTGTATTGCCAAATGGGTTTACAAGGTTTTTAATAGCAAAACTGAAAGTAGAAGGGCTCAACAAAATAGTTTTGCTGTATTTAAATCCTGTTTGCTCTATTAGTTTAATGCGGTAATAACCGGGCCCTGTCAATACCGCAGGGTCATTGAATTGGTAGCTGCCGTTTCCATTTTGTCCATTTGATTTGAATTTACCAACGGAAACAAAATGCGAACCATCGGTACTCTTCTCAACCTCGTAGCTAACAACAGGCGTTTCATTTACAGTTGTCCATTGTATATTAGCCATATTGCTTTGAAGCGTTCCCGCCACATTTACAAAATCAGTTTTCAGCAATGACATGCAATTGTTTACATACACTTTTACTGTTCTGTCTGCAACAAAAGAACAATTGCCGCTGTTAAGGTTGCTGGCCGAACTAGCAACCCTAAGCCTGTACAGATTATTATTAGTAGAAGAGTCACCAATGAATGATGGCCCTACAGCAGTATATTCATATTCAGAACCATTATACACCGGGTAGATGGTACCATTACTGTAATAAGATGTAGCTGAAAATGTAGCGCCATTATCAGTACTTCTCTCCCAAACATAATAAGTGTAGTTGTCAAAATAACTTTTTACTTGTGCAGAAAGTGAGAATCCGTCTGCATAGCAAACATTTACAGTGGAAGTAGAAGGATTGAGATTTAATTGCGGTGAACAGGTTGCTACACCAATATCATCAATCGCCCAGTCATTACCTCCCCCACCTGGTGCGTTATTGCGAATACTGATGATCATCTGTGTTTCGCTGGGGCCTGTACGATAGGTAAAGCCTTTTTTAATCCATTTGCCTGTGTACATGATATCACCAGTAGTATAATAGTCGCTGCCATTAATATTAAAGGTAAGATTGGGATGCACGCCAGAAGAATCACCAGGGCCGGTTGGTA
Organism: Chitinophagaceae bacterium; assembly: GCA_047602295.1. Lineage (GTDB taxonomy): Bacteria > Bacteroidota > Bacteroidia > Chitinophagales > Chitinophagaceae > JACMLD01. The sequence continues at coordinate 4,005,713 of JASGHP010000001.1, forward strand.
CATATGTCGCACTGCTAGGCCCTGCACCGGTAGAGTCTGCGCCGCATTTAGGGCAGATATTTCTAAACCAGGCTGAATATTCATAAGAAGTGTTAGGGCACAAATTCCTAACCGTATCCAGGAACGCAGTATCTGTACGGTAAGCTGCGTTAATAACGGCCATGTATCCACCTGTTTGCCCGTTGTTCACATCTGCAGGAGCATTACCTGCATATGGATCGGATGCGCCTGTATGGTCGCCAATAATATCCCACACACCAAAAACGTGGTGCGCAGCTACGGGATCACTTGGATTAATAGAATAGTTTGCTGCACTTGTACCTGCGCTGGTATTGTTAGATATGCCATAATAATAATCGCCGGGAGCACTGGCAGAAAAAACTGTATAAATGTAATTGGGAGGCAGGTTGCCGGAAGCAGCCCTGTCTTTTGTATTGCCCGAACCAAAAGTGCCAAATGTTTCAGACAAGATACCATTGCTTCCCACAACATTAGCACAAATGCCATAGTTCTTATACACTACTCCATTTACTACCGGGAATGTAATATTGGTAGCAATGCCGGAAGCATTATAAAAAGAGATAGTACCACCACCCAGGTTTAATATAGTACCAAAAGGCACTGCACCTACAATAACATGATAAGACACAATCATTATACAAGTGCTGTTTGCTACAGGCCTGTCTGTATTTTTAATAGTACCGCCCATAGTTTGTGTAGCGCCTGTGCCAAGATTAAACTTCACATTAGTACCACTAATATAAGCTGGGTCACCATCGGCCGCGTCAGTCCATTGTTTGTATATTTTTCCTTCATTGGTAAGTATACGCAAGGTATTAGGTACGTAAGTTGTATTGCCAGGTATAACACCGGTAAAAGAAGGATTGAATGCCATATTGCTTCTAACGGCAATGGTAGCACGTATTTCTAATTCATCGCCTGGTTCAATCGTTCCGCCGTTAGATCCTTTGGTAATATTCATATACCCCTTACCATAATCTACGTTAGGCTGCTGCGGATCTGTAATGCAAATGTTGAAGCCCCAGGTGGTACCAGACATTACTGCCGAATTGGTATACACCCTTATATAATAAGTATTACCAACAGTTAACCCAACGCCTCCGGTTACTGGGTAAGCATTCATAGAAGTAGCACTTAAACAACCCAGCGAGGTAAAACTGCCGCAACTGCCAGATAACAATTGAATACGCGGGCCCGCAGCCGTAAGTTGTGCTCCAATACTGCTTAATGTAATGGTAGGATATGCACTTGCAGCTGTAAAACGATACCATACTTCAGGAGAACCCACTGCACCGCAATCTCCGGGAATGCCGGTGGTACCAGTTGCATTTAATAACGTGCCCGAAGTATTAGAACAGGAAGCCGCTGAACTTAAAGTGGTAGCATTTGCGCACAAATCATTAGCCGGTGGTGCCGGGTCAGTAATACAAATATTGAAATCTGCATTGATACTTGGCAAAGGCGTGCTGGTTGAATAAACCCGTACATAATAAGTTGCACCAACTGTAAGCCCTGTTGGCGTATAAGACGCGCTGGAACTGCAACCTACGCTTGTAAAACTTCCGCAACTGCCGGAAAGCAACTGTATTCTTGCATTTAAAAAATTAGAACCTACTGAGGTTAGCGCAATAGTAGGATTGGTTCTTTGCGCTACAAATTTATACCATACATCGTACCTGTCTGTGCCCGAACATGCAGTGGCACCATCAGCTGAAGCGTAGTTTGCACTGCCCACCGTACCTGCAGTATTTGTGCAGGAGCTGCCCGATGTTAAAGTAACAGCATTAGCACACTCATCGTTTGGTGGAGGATCTGTTACGCAAATAGAGAAGCCCCAGTTGCCGGTTGTAGGCGATGTAGTGTTTGAATATACGCGGATATAATATTTTACTCCAATAGTAAGACCAGTTGGGTAACTGGTTGAAACAGTCATATAATTTGTGGTAACACAAGCAAGAGAAGACAAGCTGCCGCAGTTGCCTGAAAGCAATTGTATTCTTGCTGCACCTGAAAGATTTGAACCCAGGCTGCTTAATGTGATAGTTGGAAATTGAGATTGTGCAATAAATGAATACCAAACATCTGCACCAGCAGTTCCGCAAGATGTAGCAACAGCCGGCGTGGATACCAATGCCTTTAATAAAGTGCCTGTTGTACCGGAACAAGTATTGGAAGAACTTAACGCTACAGCTCCTACACAAAGATCATTAGCAGGAATTTGTGCCTTTACTTCTCCCCTCACCAGGAAGACAAAAAGTAGGATAAACAAGACCTTTAGTCCATTAAGGGTAAAGGGTAGGTTCGTTTTCATAGATTCGGTCTTACATGGGTTAGGGAAACTCTTATTAAAAAATCAGACGCTTACTTGCATTGTTAATTACAAATACTTAATGCGCTCTAACAAATGTACTAGACAGGAAATGGGATGCAAAAGCTAGCTGCCACTATTCGCTCAAACTGCTACTTTTCCCGATGGTTGGATCGTCCTTTTACTATTTTACAACTAAGCTTTCTTTGCTATTTTGTATTATGTTAATAACGGAGATAAGTGGTTATTAGTATATAATTATAGGTTTTTTACCGATGTTATCTGCTAACTGCTTGATTATCTGTTTTTGACTTGAATCAATCCTAAATCCAGTCATCCCATGAAAAAGTACTTGTTGCTTTTTTGCACTTCTTTTTTTGCATTTTTATGCCCCGCAGATGCTCAAATTGTAGCCAGCCGCACAAATGAAGTGTTTCTTAAAACAAACCTTTCAACAGGTGCTTTGAACACTCCCTGGGAAATTACGCTTAGCACCGACGGTTTTTTATGGATTACTGATGCCAAGACATATAAAGTGTACCGCATGGATCCTGTAACCGGCACTAAAACAACTGTTTTAGATCTTAGCGAAACCAGCAGCTTTACTCCCTCCAGCTTCAGGCGAACTTTCAATAGCAGTCAAAATCCCTGGCCACAAGGTGGATTAGCAGGGCTAGCCTTCCACCCTAACTTTTTAAATGCAAGCAACCCAAAAAATTATGTCTATATATCTTATGTTCATTCATACGACAGTACTTCTGTAAATACCAATGGCGGATCTTTTTTTACCAACCGGATTGTTCGTTTTACTTACAACACCGGTACGGGACAATTGGAAAGCCCGGTTTCATTATGCGATACGCTGCCAGGAAGTGTTGATCATAATTCTCAAAGAATGATCATTGCCCCGGTTGGTGGCACTTATTATCTTTTCTATGGTTCTGGCGATATGGGTGCAGGACAATTGGCCAGTCGCATGCGGGTGAACAACGCACAAAAAAAATCCAGCTATGAAGGGAAAATATTGCGCTTCAATCTTGAGCCGGATACTGATGCAGGAATAATGGATTCGTGGATACCAAACAGCAATCCTTATAACGGCGCTAAGCAAAGTGCAGTCTGGTGCATAGGCATCAGAAACAACCAGGGATTTGCGTACGACAGTGTGAGGAATATTCTGTATGGTTCTTCGCATGGTCCGTACAGTGATGACGAAGTGAATATTATAGAAGCTGGTGCAAATTACGGGCATCCATCCGTAATAGGTTTTGCAGCAGATGAAAATTATATGGGTTCAAGTGCAGGTGCTAATTCCGGTTCAAGCCTGCCGGTTATTACCAGTGAAGTAAGTGCAGCCGCAGGAATTGGCAGCAGCTACAGAGATCCTTTGTTTGCAGGTTATGCCCAGCCAAAAGATACTATCTACAAATATTGGTCTGGCAGTTACAGCAATGCCATGTGGCCATCTGAAGCCTGGTCTGGACTGGATTTGTACAATTACAGCATTATACCCGGTTGGAAAAATTCTTTGCTGATGGCAGGGTTAAAATGGGGTCGTATCATTCGTACCAAATTGGATAATAATGGAACAGGCATTGTACCTACTTTGGGTGCGGATACTGTTATAAACTTTGATGGACTGCCACGCTACCGCGACATGGCTTTCGGCGCAAATGGCAAAGACATTTATTTAATCACAGACAATTCAGTTTCCAATACATTCAGGGGAACTAATAATGCCGCATTGCCTGCCTGCAATGGCTGTGTTCAGAAATTTACCTTTCTTGGATATAATTCATCTGGCGGCATCAGCACTATTACTACCGCAGTTCCTATTGCTGCAGGAATAATCAATACTTGCCAGGATGCAAACGACGTAGCCATCAGCACGGCAGGAAGCAATAATAATTTATGGGTTCCTATTACTGATACCAGTGGAAATATAGTGGCCGAAATTAATGCCAATGGCAATAACCTGGGCGTTGTTTCCTCCTCTGTGTACACCAACGGAAATGCAGTAAGAGAAAGTTCGTCAAACAATACACTTTATCTCGACAGGAATATTACCATTACACCACAGTTTACGCCTGCTTCGGCTGTAAGCATGCGTTTTTATCTTACCAATGCAGAATTCAATGCTTTGAAAAATGCGAACAACTCGCTTGGACAATCGAGTGGTGTAGTTGTAATTAGTAATTTATCTGTTTTTACCAATAATGATCCTTGCAGCCCAAACATATTAACCAGCGCCGGAGCTGTTGTTACAAACCACCAGGCTGCTTTTGGAAGCGGTGGCTATGTAGTGCAGGCAAACATCAGTTCCCTGACAGCAGCTACACCCACTTCATTTTATATGGCAGCGGTTAATGCTTTGCTACCATTTAATAAACTGGCTTTAAAAGGAGTTTTGAATAACAATATTGCTTTATTGAATTGGCAAACTGAAGCTGATGCACAGAACGCTTCCTATGTTGTGGAACGCAGCAGCAATAACAAAGATTTTTACATGATTGCAATAGTGCAGCCCGTTACCGGCGTTCAACTATACAAATATGCAGACACCATCAACAAACTTGCAGGAACAACTGTCTATTATCGAATAAGAGCAATCAGTATACAAGGTCAACCAAAGTATTCAGACATCATTACACTAAACCCTAAAAATGGAGCAAGCACTATCAACCTCTACCCTAACCCTGCTAATGAAACCAGTACTTTAACTATTGATGTCGACCAGCAGCAACAAGCTTTCTATACGTTGATTGATCTTTCAGGAAAAATCCTGCAGCAAAAAAGTATACTGCTATCAAAAGGGAAAAACAATATTTTGATCAATGTTGCAGAATTTTCACCAGGCATTTATCTATTAAAAGTGAATGGAAGTAATATCAATGAAAGTGTGAAGCTGGTACGCGAATAGATACGCTAATTTGCGCTAATAGGCACGAATGATACTAATGAGCTCTAATGCCCTTAACGAATAAAAATGATCTAATAAATACAAAGCCTAATTGCCGTCTTCTAGTTCTTTTTATTGGAGCTATTAGTATGTATTCGCGTTCATTCGTTTCTCTATTCGCACCTATTCGTGTTAATTTGTGTCATTCGCGTATAAAAGGAAGACTCACCTGGCGATACAAGGGCTTTTTAACCTGCTCGCGAAGACTTTTAAATGTTTCGAACGGGCCTTTGGTTGCAAACATATTAATAAGCCACGCCGGAATAGTACCACCAGGATCAACCTCTAAAACATATTCAATCTTAACCTGGCCATTACCTAAAGGTGTTACCAGCCATTTAGAATAAGAACGCTTAATCCGTACAACGCTTTTTACTTCCGGAGCTAAATCAGGCTTATTGTAACCGATTACAGAAACCGCTTTTGTTTTAGGGTCTTGTGTCACTTCCAGCAGTACAATAAAGTCGCGGTTACTTACCGGCCATGGAATCTGAATTTCAGAATAATAAATCAGTTCAGAAGGAGAAATTTGTTTTAAAACATTAATGCTTTTGGTAGCATACACCCAATCTGGTGTGTTCTTAATATCCAATAATACGGCCGTTAAAACAGAGAGTGAAGTATTAATAGTACATACTGTTTTTACCGCTTTTAATGGAGAATTCTCCATTAACCTGGTATACACTTTAATGCCTTCCTTATCTTGTTTTAGCTGCCAGTCTTGTTGTGCCTTTGCTGTAATACTACAGAACAATAGAATAAATCCATTCAATAAAATCCTCTTCCGCTCCATCATAATATCCTTCCAACAATCTTTTAACCGTTTTGTTTACAGCAAATTAACCAAATATTTAAAATCAGCCAAAGCGATCTAAAAAGCCGCCCGGTTAAGAGCGGCCTTTTCTTTTCAGGATAAGGTTTGTATGAAATCAGTTGTATGCTATCTAAACAGCATAGGTGCAAAAAAAGCCAGGTAGCGTCTTGTAAATACAAAAGAATGAGCACCCGGAAATTCTTTATACTGGTATTTAATGCCATACTTATTAAACATGGCCAACATAGCCTTGTTATTGACAGCCGTAAGATTATCGTCTTTTCCTTTGCCAATGTAGAAGAGTTTAAATTGATTAATAGCAGGGTTTTTAAGTACACTACTGTATTTTTCATCAATCTCTTTTATAGAATTAGGGAAAAAGCCCGTTCCCATTGGACATACATAACCGAATTTTTCCGGGTTCCACAAAGCTGTATTGAGTGTCTGAATACCACCCATAGAAAAACCTGCAATAGCCCTGTCTTCTCTTTTGGATGAGACAGGATAAGTTTTCTCTACAAAAGGAATAATGTCCTCCAACAAATCTTTGCAAAACGGATCTCCCATTGGGCCGGTACCCATAGAACTTCCTTTTGCTGGTGTATGTCCGGAAGGCATTACCACAATCATGTTTTTTAATTTTCCTTCTGCATATAAATTATCGAGAATCAGGTTTGCTTTTGCAGCACCTGTCCAGGAAAGATCATTATCGCCACCACCATGCAATAAATACAATACCGGCAATTTCCCTTTCATGTTTTCAAAACCTGGCGGCAGGTATACATGCATCCTTCGTTCTGCATTTAATGAATTGGAGTGATACAAAACACTCTCCAACCTGCCATGCGGCACATTCTTTAATGCAAAAAAATCTGTCTCTGCATTATTTATGGTAAAATAATTAAACAGGCCATTAGGGTTTTCTTTAAAATCGGGATTGTGTGTATCCATTGTGTTTACACCGTCTATTGAAAAACTATAGGTGTAAGAGTCTGCGGGAACAGGCTTGCAGGTGAATGACCAAACACCGTCATCACGCTTCACCAAATTTCCTGCCGGCTCGCCCATCATAAAATCACCACCTACAGTTACCGTAGTTGCTTTAGGCGCATAAACGCTAAAGGTGACGCTATTGTCTGCATTCACTCGTACAGACTGAAGTGTATCGTTAATAGTAACGGGCCTTTGCGGAAACTGTGCATCTATGTTTAGCATGCAGCACAAAAAGCAAAATGATAAAAAAGCTATTCTCATTTTATACATAAGTTGTTTTTTTAGCGGAATATCCGTTGTGAAAAATGATAGAGATCGTTTACCCAAACAGCCATATTATGTTCACCACCAGGGTTTACATTCCAGATATGAGGCACATTGTGTTCTTTTAAATAACGGTGTACGCCCTGGCTGATACCCATTAAACCATCTTTTGTACCACACGATAAATACAGCAGTTTAATTTTCTGAGCGGCAGCAACAGGATCAGGCACTAGTTCCTCCGGCTTTTTGGTATTGGGTGCCGAAGAAAAGCCACCAATCCACGCAAATACATCCAGGTGGCCCAATCCAAAATCAAGCGATTGTCCTCCACCCATTGAATAGCCTGCAATGGCGCGACTGTTCATATCTTTAATAACAGGATAGTGAGATTCTACATAAGGTATTACATCATTCAACAAATCATTTTCAAAATTGGCAAATGCCTTTACTTTATCCTGTGCAAAAATATTTCCCGTGTCTTCATCATGCACCATGGCACGGCCATTGGGAAACACCACTATCATCGGCACTATTTTGTTCTCCGCATATAGATTATCCAGTATTGCATCCGGCTCTGAATATTTATACCACTCTTTTTCATTACCGCCAATGCCATGCAGTAAATACAGGACAGGATATTTTTTATTGGCAGAATAACCAGGTGGTGTATAAATACGAAGCTTACGCATAGTGCCTACCGTACTGGATTTATACTGTACACTTGAATCTGTTTTCCCTTTTGGAACGGCATTGTTTCTTTTATCAAAACCTTCAGGTGCATGCGGAAAAGCTGCAGTATCTTCTGCAGTTAAATTAATAGGCATGTTTGGCCTTTGCGCATTTGCTTTAAAGTCAGAAAAAAGAATAGAAACCCATAAACAAACAGCATAAGCCATTGGTAAATGGCTTTCTATTCTTTTCAATGTTGTTTTCATGATTTGGTTTTTATTAATGGTTTTTCAGCATTATTACTTTTGTATAATTTCCCTTATAAAGTTTTCACATACTTCATACTCATACTTACCTACTGATATTTATACACTGTACATTTTTCTATTCCCAGCTTCCAAAATGCAAAACGCCAGGCACGCCCCTGGTCATTTTCATCGCCATTAAGTCGGCGACCGGGTATCCATTTATTATCAACAAAATTTCCTTCATCAACACTGCCAATGCCAATAATTGATTTATCTTCTTTTGAAGCCGGAAAGAATCTTACCCTAAAACCCGCACCAGCGCCAATAAATTTATTAGGGCCATCATCCGTCATTACAATACCGTATCCTATTTTAGCTTTATGGCCAAATATTTCGTCCAGTGAAATTTCCACTGTGTAACCGCCAAGGCTGATTGTAAATGAAGGATTCTTTTCATCCACCACAAAGCCAATAATCTCAGCTTTACTTTGCTTTTCTGTAATTAATGGAGAAAGTTGTTGAATAAGTTCGTAACTCTTACCCAGTGATGCATCAGGTTTAAGATGATCAATTCCAAAAGGTGATACACCCATGGCATTGTATTTACCGATTGCGATAAATATATTCCGTGCACCGTCATCACCGCTATTCATCTCCGGTATAAAAAGTGGATTGTTGCGCTGGGTAAAGCGGCGGCAACGTTCATCATATTCTGCAACATATACATCCGGAGAGAGAAAATCAATTGATGGTGCACCCGCCAGCCACATATCAAATACATGATCCAACGGGCCGCCACTGGGATAATTACCTGGTTTAGGATCATCACCCTGGTTAAGCCACGCATTCGTATACATGGGTATAGGATATTCTTTTTTCCCCGCCACAATTACTTTGTTTATATAACGTGCATAGTTCCATGCCATAAACAATTCATCTGTACCTGTGGAAGTGCCAAAAATATCTTCCCAATTGCCGTTTGTTTTTGCACCTTTCTCTTCCCAACGCTTTTTTATCTCGGGCACCAACACTGCCCTGTTTTTTGAAAGATAATTCAAAATCTCTTTTGGCACTGGCGCAGTAAAAGAAGCATTGGCAAGTTCAGAATCTATCGCGTGAGTCATCCAGTATCCCTACTTCATTTTCTACCTGCATCATGAGCACCGTGTGCTTTGTGCCATCTATCTCTTTAATATGCTTCATTACAGCAGCAAATGCTTTTGCATCCGCTTCAGCACTGGCATCAGAAAGCGGCGTTAATATTTCCATAGTTTGTCCCTGCTTTATTTTTACGCGGGGATACTTCTTGTAATTCTCTTTCACCCATATGGGCATGTAACTGCTCATGCCATTTTTCCAACTGGCCAGCCAAAGGAAAACGATATGCATATCATTTTGCCTGGCGGCGAATACAAGACTATCAATCAATTTAAAATCAAACTTACCTTCCTGCGGTTCTACCAAATCCCACGACAAAGGTGTGAGCGAAACATTAAAGTGCAGATCATGCATCAGTTTCCAGATGGGCTTCATGTATTCCATGTTTGATGAACTGGAGTTATTCAACTCCCCACCTATCATTAAGAATGGTTTGCCATCAACAAACAATTGTGTCGCTTTCCCATTTCTTTGTAAATGCGGTATGCCTGCATCCGTTTGCGAATAAGAATTTGCTGCAATGAATAAAAACGTGAGAGAAAACAGTAGTTTGGTCATGGATGAATTAACAATTAGTAATTAAAAATTAGAGCGGTCTACTAAAATATTTGAAATAGCCGGGAAAGCATTTTCACATTTACCACATTTTCACATTTTCACATTTTTTCAGACGATTACAATGCATGATGTTAGTATTAGTCCCTAAACAACCTCGGTGCAAAATCATTTAAATCACGTCTCCAGGTAAGCCATTCATGCGCAGTGCCAGGCGATTCGTAATACACATGCTTAACACCGGCTTTGTCTAACTCAAGGTGAAAACCATTCACTCCTTTGTACATACCTGTTGGTTCCGCTGTACCAATTCCTACCCAAAGCAATTTCATTTTCTTATTATAAACAGAAGCATCTGCAAAAGCACCATTGAAATCACTCTTAAAATCATAACCATTTGAGCCTGGCCTGCCAGCCCCGCTAAAAAGTCCTACATAAGAAAACTTATCCGTATTGGCGCTGGTAATATTCAATGTTTGCATACCTCCCATTGAAAGCCCTGCCATGGCACGATGCTCTCTGTTTGCAATTGTGCGGAAAGATGAATCTATGTAAGGAATTAAATCTTTTATGATAACATCATTAAATGCGCTTATCATACGCATCATGCCATTTACTCCCTGTTGTTGTGACGACAATCCGTTTGGTGCTGCAGGGGCAGGTTCATTAGCACGTGTAGCATAACCGCAATCCATTACTATAATCATTGGTTTTGCTTTTCCCTCTGCAACAAGGTTATCCAGTATAAAATTTACTTTTCCCTGTATCGTCCATCCTCTTTCATCTTCACCACCGCCGTGCTGTAGGTATAAGACCGGGTAGCGCTTTTTACCGCTGTTTTCATATTCGGCAGGTGTGTACACAAATACACGGCGCCAGTTGCCGGTTGTATTGGAATAATACCATTTTGATTTTATTTCCCCATGCGGTACATTTTTTATGCTGTAATAATCAACACCCGCTTCTGGTATTTCAATACCGCTTGCATCCCTGCTCATTCCATAAAATGTTTCACTTGCAGGATCTGCCAACCAAACACCATCAACAATAATAGTATAATAATGAAACCCGGGCACTTGCGGCGTAGTAGTTACTGTCCAGAAACTATCAGCACCTTTTACCATCTCATATCTTTTATCAATCTGTAATTCTACTTTTTGCGCATCGGGTGCTTTTATGCGGAAGGTTGCACTTAGATCTGGATTTACACGTGGGTATTCTGCACCACGCACATTGGTAGAGGCTGGTTTTGAGCCTTCCTGTTGTGCCATTGCAAGCTGGCTTAATGAAACTAACAAAAGCAGCAATATGCTTTTTGCAAAAATATCTTTGTATAGAGAAAGTATAGGCATAAGATAAAATTGAGTGTAATAAAATATTCTATTGCGTAGATCATAGAGCGGAAAAGATTTCATTACGGGCAGCTTTCCAAAACTATACTGCTATATAGAAATGATCAGAGAAAACTATTATTTAAAAACCGCTGCCCGTAATGAAATCATATTTACTTTAATCACTCACAAGACTACTATTACAAAGCAGTAAGCCTGAAAATAGCTGCTCCGTGAGGGGGAATCGATTGTTTGTACTGTTTTTTAAATGTGCCCAGGTCTTGCTTCTTCCATAAGTCACGCACTTTTACTTTTTGTTTAAACCCGATGTCTGCAAAATCAATAGCTACTTCTTTTGCAGTTTCATCAAGGTTAAACAATGCTACATTCCAATCTTTGCTGTTATTTACCTGCGACACCCATGCAACAGATGAATCCTTCCTGTACAACTGATGAGAATTGTTGCTGTTTTGATTTACTGCAATTACTTCATCATTTGTTAGCAATGATGTGACAAATGGCGTATTCTCTACCATATTGCCTCCCATCATTAAAGGAGAGCGGAATATTGACCAAAGGGTAAGATGAGTGCGTTGCTCATCTTCTGTTAATTGAGAAAACCGTTCTGCTCCTTCGGGTCCGCGTTTTGATATCTTTCCTATTTGTATCATATCGGCATCTGGCCAATGACCTGGGCCGGTAATAACAGACCATTGCGCACAATGCTCAAATTGTTTCAGCAATTGTTTCCAGTTATCCCAGAAATCGCCGGAGATACGATAGGCATTGGCGTTTTGTTGCTGACTTTCATTGTACTTAAATTGTTGCCCGGGTGAAAGACTGAGTACTATCGGGCGACCGCATTGCAAAATAGCTTTATGCACTGCTTCTACTTCAGTTTGGTAATAGTTACGCAAACTTGCATCATCCATCTTAATATAATCCACTCCCCATGATGCATACAAGTTGATAATGGAATTATAATACTCCTGCGCACCTTCTTTTTTTAAATCAACACCCCACATATGATTTAGCCAGGGGCATATAGAAGTTGTATCCACTACTTCAGACGCATTCTTATTTGTACCCAGCACTTTTGCTTTCGACCAAACAGCCTGTCTTGGAATGCCACGCATAATATGTATCCCAAACTTTAAACCGAGCGAGTGTACATAATCGGCCAGTGGTTTAAATCCCTTTCCATCCCGTGAAGAAGGAAACTTTTTTTCATCCGGCATCAGGCGGCCATATTCATCCATATTCAACCAGGGAATATAAGAACCATCTTTCAGGTTTTGCTGAAAAGGATTGCCCACTGTGCTTCCAGGTGGATTGGGATAAGACCAGCAAAAGTCAACCACAATGTATTGCCAGCCCAATTGCTTCATGTTTTTCGCCATGTAATCTGCATTCGCTTTTACTTCGTCTTCATGCACCGCAGATCCAAAAGAATTGTAGCTGTTCCATCCCATAGGCGGCGTGGGGGCAAGGCTTGCTGCATCCTGCGCAAATGCGTTAGTTGCAATGAACAATAATATTATAAGCGCTTTGAATAATTTCATTCTTTTATTTTTTCAAGTTTTAGCGACAAGCTATCAGCTACAAGCTGCAGTGCTTTAGTGCAACTCTTTACATCAAATCAATTTTCCCGATTGCAAGCATCTTTGCGGAAAGAACTTGTGGCTTGTAGCTAGCAACTCACGTCTTTCCTCAATATCCAGGATTCTGCTGCAGATTGGGGTTTTTATTTATTTCATCAATCTGAATAGGCAACCAATACATTCTTGGCCCGGTAAACTTTCTTGTTTCTACCAATTGACCAGGTGTATAGGTTAATGAGCCATCTGTATTTTTGAAAACGCGTATGCCAGTAGCATTTTTATTCAATACTACATCGGCAATCATCCAGCGGCGAACATCAAAATAACGGTGCTCCTCAAACGCAAGTTCTACACGGCGTTCATAAACAATATCACTCCAAAGGGTGGTGCCTGATGAAGTAACATTCGGCATACCAGCTCTTGCACGAATAACATTCAATGCAGTTTTCGCACCGGCTTCATCACCTAAATTGTATTTTGCCTCTGCCAGGTTCAAATACATTTCACCCAGGCGAAACCAAATCCAGTTTTTTACAAGAAAATTCCAGCTACCGCTTATATAGTTTTCGTCTGTAAACTTCCTGATGTTATATCCAGTGGCGCTGGTGTTCCATGAGTTAGATCCATATTTTGTATCTGCACCACCAGTTTCACTTCCGTCAGATTTTTTAAAAAAGAAAGTTTCTACCGCACGTCCTTTCCACATATCGCCATTGCATAAAACGGTGGCGTATAAACGCGGATCCCGATTTTGATAGGGATTAGCAGCTTGCGTTGGATTGCTCCAGCTAAATTTGCTGCCATCGCTCATTTCAAAATCGTCTACAAATTCTGAGATAGGCGTATTGCCACCCCAGTTACCATAACCATTGGGGCCATTGGCTTCATCCAGATAAGAAAGGTTTGTTTTGCTGGCTGAAGTACCGCCCTCTCTGTCAAATAAAACTTCTGGGTTACCTGCATCAAGAAAAATGCCTGTGTATTTTGTTTTGATATTGGAGCCACCATTGTTGTACAATGCATAACCATTGGCCAATGCTGTTGTAATAACAGCCTGCGCAGCATCTGCTGCCTTTTGCCAGCGATTGGCATCTGGTGTTTGATAATGCACCAGGAAAGAAGGATCATCGCTTCTGGCATTATTCATCAATGGACTGGCTGCATATAAGAGCACTCTCGATTTTAATGCCATAGCTGCTACACTGGTAGCCCTGCCTTTATCTGCAGCATTACCATAAGTGGCGGGTAATACAGCAATAGCAGAATCACATTGTCCTACTAAAAAGTCAATATTCTCTTTGTAAGTATTGCGCTTTACTTTGGCAATCTCTGACACATTGTTTAGATCATAAGCTTTTGTGATCAACGGCATACCACCCCAGCGGTTTACCAAATCCCAATACATTAGTGCTCTTATAAACCTAACCTCAGCGGTTAATCGCTTTTTCAGGTTCAAATCTGTAAAAGGCACTTTGTCTACATTGGCAAAATAAGTATTGCAGGAAGCGATGTTTTTCCACACTACATCCCAACGGCGTGCACTCTCTCCCCAATGGCCGCCATTCATACTATTGCGAATACTGGGCGTTACATAACCTTGCGTAATGGGTTCACAGTCGCGAGACCAGGTTAGAAAACTTTCATCGCACATAGAGCTTACCCAGCTTTCTGCATACCAACCACTTCCAATCTGGTTGTAAGCACCGTTTACATAAGCACTTACCAATGAAGGATCTTTCCAAACAGCGTCGTCTGAAATAGCATTGGTAGGAGAAATATCAAGCAGGTTCTTCTTGCAAGCAGAGAGGGCCAATAGACCAACTGCTGCAAGAATAATATATGATTTATGAAATAATCGTTTCATGGTTGTAAAAGTTAAAAGGTTAGATTAAGACCGAAATTGTATACCTTATTCTGAATGTTGAACCAGCCGGCATAACCCTGACCGCTGGAAGATGCTTCCGGATCTATGTCTTTCAATTTTGTAATTGTGAGCACATTAAATCCACTAACAAAAACATTGCAATTGCTGATGTGTAATGCCGAGATTAATTTTTTAGGAAGTGAATAAGAAAGCTGCACATTCTTTAATCTTAGATAGGCCGCACTGTGCAAAAAGTAGTTGTTAGGTTTAGATACTTCGATCCTTTCCCTGTCGTATATTCTTGGTCCTTTTGAATTGGGATTTTCCGGCGTCCAGCGATTGTTGAAATAATCTTTTGTCCATGTGCCAATACCGCCTGCACCACCTTCATAGAAAACATATTGCTGCACATTACCAGCACCTTGCCATAACAAATTCAAATCAAAATTTCTCCAGGAGGCACCCATGTTGATGCCGTACATAATTTGCGGAACATCGGTCATCTGGCTGCGTATTTTATCATTATCATCTACTACGCCATCGCCGTTTACATCGCGAAAGATCAAATCACCTAATTCAACATTACCATAACCGGGATATTTTGCAAGGTCGCCAGCCGTTCTGTAAATACCGATTGCATCAAACACTACAAAATTTGCGTTGATGGGTTTGCCTGCTTGTTTCTGGTAATCGGGCGTACCCGGTGCTTCATTTTTATTCAGCACTTTGCTTTTTGCAAAAGTGAAATTGCTACCGAGATCCAATCTTACTTCACCAATTTTCTTTGTGTAGTTCAGGCTTACTTCAAAACCTTTTGATTCTGTAGAAGCATCGTTTACCGGCGGCAGGTTAAGTCCTGTATATAAAGGCACTGCTGCTGACGGTTGTGCAAGAATGCTATTGCGGCTTTGCTTGAAAACATCCAATTCAAAAGTAAACGCATTGTTCAGGAATTTTGATTCGAGGCCGATATTATAGGTAGTACCAACTTCCCAATGAATATTTGGGTTAGCAGTTTGAATTTGTTGCAAACCCGTATAACCAGCAGGATTAGAACCACCAAATACGGCGTTGTTTGCAAATGTATAATTAGTGAGGTAAGCAAAGTTTTGATCCACGCCCAGGTACTGCACTTTGTCGTTTCCTATTCTGCCCCAGGAGCCTTTAATTTTAAAATAGTTTACAAAGGGAACACCTTCTTTCCAGAATTTCTCTTCAGATATTCTCCAACCTGCAGATACGCCGGGGAAGAAACCATACCTGTTTGCAGAAGGAAAGTTTTGTGAACCATCATAACGCCAGTTGAATTGCAACAAATATTTTTCAGCATAAGAATAATCAACACGACCGAAATAATTTTTGCGTGCAGTATGATATGCCGTACCATCGTTTACCTGCGTTTTTGGATCACCCGCAAAAATCTGGTCAAGCGTAGTGGATACATAGTTTGTTCTGCCTGCCTGCAAATAATCATTTTTATTCTCGTATTGTTCATAAGCAACAAAGCCACTTACATTATGTACGTTTTTAAAAACGCGGCTGTACAGCAAACGTATATTTTCGGTAATGCCAAGCCCCTGTGTCATGTTTTCATCCAGTGTAGCATTGGTGGGGCCATACTGTTGCGCATCATAATTGCCGGTGACATTGTTGAGTGTATACAACACCCATGATTTGTTGAAGCTTTTTTTCAGACCGTTCGATTTATCAAAAGACACTCTTCCATCTATACTCAACCCTTTAGTTATTTTTGAAAAATCCCAGTTGAAACCAATATCTGCGTTTACATAATTGTTCCTGCTGTTGGTATAACCGGTTGTTCCATCTACATTGGTAAGCGGGTTATAACCTCCCGTAGATACAGCACGCAATAAACCATTGGGATATTGCAACAATTGTGTAGGATCGCCCTGGATAATGTTTCTCCATATTTCACCTGTACCACGGCCATCAAAAGGAGCATTCCTGTCTTCCTGCCTGAAAGCAAAGTTTAAATAGAAGCGCAGATCTTTATTTGCCTGCACATCTATGTTTGATCGAAGGTTATATTGTTTGTAATTGCTGGCGCTGTGTTTGAAAATATTATTCTCATATTGATAGCCAAGTGAAGTAAAATATTTTACATTTTCTGTACCTCCTGTAATGGTTAGGTTATGCCTGTTTTGTTGACTGTAATTGCGCAATGACGCCTTAATAGGATCAATGTTGGGATAGTTGATGGGGTCTGAACCGTCGGCAAATTTCTTAATTTCCGCGTCAGTGTATTTAGGCACAGGGTTATGATCAATCAAACGTACTATATCATTTACACCTGTTGCGTATTCCGGCGCATTCACCATTTTGGGTATTACCGTTGGTGAACGCAAACCATAATTAAATGAATAACCGATTTTTGTTTTACCAGCTTTGCCTCTTTTAGTGGTAACCAATATAACGCCGTTAGCAGCACGTGACCCATAGATGGCGGCTGATGCATCTTTCAATATGCTCACACTTTCAATATCGTTTACATCAATCCTGCTGAAACCGCCAGCACGGTCTGCAACACCATCTACTACTATCAGTGGGCTGTTATCACCCAATGTATTGTTACCTCTTATCAAAAGCCTTGAATCATCGCTACCAGGTTCTCCGTTTGAGTTGGTAGCAATAAGACCGGGTAAACGACCTGCCAGTGTATTGGTAACAGAACCCGTAGGTATTGCTTTCAACTCCTCTCCTTTTACAGATGCAACAGAACCGGTAAGCGTTACTTTTTTCTGTGTGCCATAACCAATCACCACCACTTCATTCAACTGCTCATTGGTAGAAAGCAGTTTTATATCAAAGTTTGACTTTCTGCCAACTCTTATTTCCTGTTGCTGGTAACCAACATAAGATATTACCAGTATTGCGTTTTCATCAGGAACAGATAAGCTGAAATCTCCACTAGCGTTTGTCACTGTTCCAATTTCTGAATTCTTCACTACCACGCTTACGCCTTCCAGTGGCAGGCCAACAGAAGAAAGTATGCGTCCTTTTATTTTCAGTGCAACAATAGTTTTCTCTTCCGGAGTTGCCTGCACAACAGGTATAACATTGGAAGTGCTTGTTGCTTTTTTAAGAATGATATAATTATTGTTGATTACTTCGTAGCTAATATCAAGTGGAAGCAGCAAGATGGACAATATTTTAGAAAGCTCTTTTTTCTTTACGTCAATGCTGGCTCGTCTGCCAGACTCAATAATTTCCGGGCTGTAAACAAATTTCACATCCGTTCTTTTTTCCAATTCGGTAAAAATCTTTTTTATTTCTTCATCATCCGCTTTCAATGTAACCCTGGTATCCAGGATTTTTTGTTGACCGTTTGAATCATTGGCTTTGGCGCAAAAGGCCAGCACAAGAATCAATATAGGTATGAAGGAAATTCTCATAATAGCAATGGCAATTTGATGACTCAAATCTTTTTTCATATTTTGCAATTGTTTGGGTTTTTGTAATGAAATACTCAACATACCTGGAGAGGGTTGCAAGCTTTTCTCCAGTGTAATCGTAAAGCCGGTAATGCTGTCAACATTGCCGGTTTTTTTATAGGTGGTTGTTATAGGTTTTTATTCACATCATAGGCAGCTTGTTTTATTTAAATGATTGTGATTTACATCCTTTCGAAACGACGACTATTTGTCCATCCATCATTTCATAAGATGCGTTGATTGCTTTGCATATAAGGGTTAGCTTATCATAAAAAGATTCATTGCCCATACGGGCAGAGAGGGAACAACCCGCCATAATATCTTCATCAAAAACAATGGGAATATTGTACGTATCCTGCATTGTTTTAAATACCTCTTTAATTGGTGTGGCATCAAAAACAAATGCATTTGCCGTTGGCGGTGCAATTATCTCCGGCTTATCAACCAGTTTTTTATTCAACTCATTTTTATCCAGTGTGTATTCTGCTTCCTGGTTGGGTGTAAGGACCACAGCTCCTTCTGCAATTTTATTTTTAGCAGTTTCATTAAAATTGTTAGACTTAAAGACAGATACCTTGCCGGTTCTAACTGTGATTACAGCTTTATCGCCCGGAAATGCTTTTACCCGGAAACTAGTGCCCAACACTTTTGTAACAATGCTATTGGTATATACATAAAAAGGCTTTGCAGGGTTTTTCTTTATTTCGAAGAAAGCTTCTCCTGTTAGAAATACTTCCCGTTTAAGCCCTGTAAAACTTACTGCATAATTTAATTTGCTCCCTTTCTCCAAATAAACTTTACTGCCATCTGGCAGTTCAATAATTTGTGCACTGACGCTATTATTTACGTTTTCAACAATCCCGCTTTTATTATCAGCTAAAAAAGTGTCGTAGCTAATGCTTTTCTGTTTGTGGAATACGTTGCCATTAAAAAGAAAATAAAGAGTTGCACTCAAAATAAATAGAGCTGCCGCCAACCATTTAAAAGAGCTTTTGTATATAATGGAACGCCTGCTACCAGATGCTTTTTTATCTAACGTTGTTTCATAATCGCCGTCTTCGTAAAGACGGAGCAATGTTTTGCTAATCTCACTGTCCAGCTCATTTTCTGGAAGACCTGAAAATTTGTATTGTAATGCTGAAATAATAATTTTTGACTGCTGAACAAGGGCCGCTTTATCTGGATTACTTTCCACCCACTTGTTCCAGAAAGCAGCTTCTGCAGATGCCGGAGATAGCACCCAATCGCGAAAGGAGCGATTAAAAACGAGGTCTTCAATATTATTGCATTCAAAATTTCCCATACAGCAGCTTTAATGTATCCTGTTATATATACAAAGGCCGGTTAGTATAAGAATCTACTGTGTTTGCAAAATTATTTTATAAGAATAGTGCTTTGAACGATAGCAAGTCTGACAATTGAAAGTCTTTCTGTGCAGCAATCTTTTTCAGCTTCTTCATGCCATCGTGCAAAAGATTGTAGACGGATTGCCTGTTGAGAGAGGTAATCTCTGCAATTTCTTCTACATCGGCATCCATATAAAAGCGCAGGTAAATTACCTCCTGCTGGCGTTTTGATAAATTGGACAACATTTTACGAACACTGCGGGCAAGCGCTGATATATTTTCCAATTCTATCATGGCATTTTCAGCAGAAGGCACAGCATTAAAAAAATTTTCGAAGGCAAACTCTTTTGGCATCAACAGATATTTCTTTTTACCAACAGCCCTCTTAAGCATGCGGCGGAGCGATTTCAATAAATAGTATTTTACAAAAGAAGTACTATTGATGGTTGCCCTGTTTTTCCAGAGAGAAAGAAACAAATCCTGGATGCAGTCTTTTACCAATTCGGTTTCTTTGGTAAAACGTGATCCATAATTATACAAATCGTTATAGTGCAACCGCATTAACTCGCTAAAAGCCCAGCTATCTCCATTGCGAAACCTGTCCCAAAGCATTAAATTCTCATCCAGCAGGTTAACAGTACCCATAAGCAATCATTAACTATTGATGAAAAAGGTGTTTGACTGGCCAGCAAAAATTATTATTGTCAAAACGACACTTATTTTTTGCAGAAAAAAATTATGATCCGCAAAACCTTGCTTACCGAACCCGACATCAACAGAACTGTTTAAAACCTGAGAAAATAATTTTGTAGAGCAGATTACTGACGACGTACAAAACCATATCGTCATATCAGTGCAGGCGCACTTTTCTAATGCTGGAAAATAATGGCTCATAAGCAATCGTTTAAAAAAATCCTGGTCAGCTATAAGAAAACAAATCTCAATCGTATACTAAAATTAAAAACCGATTTTAATATTTTCAGTTCCTATTGGCTCAAAAAATTGTGGTATATTATCACCACTACAGATTGCTGTAATCCCGAATTTTGTTGACACGGAAATAAATCGTTTGCAAAGACCATTCTATCTGCATCCAATTAACCCAGGGATTTTATAAAAGATGGTTTAATAATCGTTGGTAGTAAGAAGATAATTATGACTTACATGAAAACACCCAAGCTTTCAAATACTATTAACTGAATTAGCGAAATAGCTTTCAAACCCACTAAAATAAGGCCTTCACAAGAATCTACGGTGTGGTAAGAATACAGTGCAGGGTAAAATTTTTCTATCAAAAACTTTCATTAAAATTCGTTTCAATCAACCAGCATAAAAAAATCTCTTTGCGATTAGTTTGATAAAAATAAACCCAGTGCTTGCGTCTATGCAATTTGCCAACGGGTTAAAATAATATCGTGATTGGATCAAATAATGTTAATATTCCACAATAATGTCTTTAGGCGACTTTGTTGCAATCCCTAACTTTATGTTGCCTTCAGCTATTTGCTTTATAATATCTCTTCGTACAGCATTCTCTCATCACTCTTTTAATTCTTCAACCATGTTTTTAAAAAATTGTTTGCCTGCATCCATTCTTGTGTTCGCACTATTGCTAATTTTTGAAAGTTTTTCAATAAAAAGTTATCAGCAATCATTATCACCAACAGATTCCTTAAAGATATCATTGCCAAAACAGGGAAGACTGATTAACGGCAAACCTGTGGGCAAAGGCTGGGTAAACCTGCTCAGTTCTATTGACGGATGGAATATTGACAGTAATTACAAAGTAAAAAATGCCGTATTGCACGCAGAGTATTACGGTGGCCAATTGCACGATTATGCGTGGACAAAGAAAATTTATAAAGATTTTGAACTGCATGCACTGGTAAAGCTGGATGGAAAAGATGCCAATTCCGGCGTGTGCATACGCCTCAATCCTGTTAATGCTGATAATGCACCGGGTTACCAGGTAGACATGGGCATCGGCTATTGGGGATGTCTTTGGGAGGAAAAAAGAGCGGGCATGGTGCAGAAGTTTCCGGATTCCCTGGCTGCTAAGCTGGTAAAAAACCAAGATTGGAACCACTATTATATTATAGCCAAAGGGCACCATATACAAGCATGGCTAAACGGCGTAAAAACCATTGATATAGTCCATAATGAAGGCTTTAGTGAAGGTGCTATTGGTTTTCAGCTATGTCATGGCGATAAGCACACCATCCTGGATGCGAAATCACTTTACATAAAAGAACTATGATAATACCCTTTTAAGGCATAAATGACCAATTAGCGATACAATTCCAACACTAACAAACGTTTATAGCGTTTAAACCTTCTTAAAATGGCAGATTTATTTTGTCACAGCCCCGTCATTCCCTAACTTTGCCTACCAAGTTTGTAGACTTTATTTTTCAATCATGACAACAATTTACAGCACACGGCATTATTATTCTTACGGTTTTATTAATCAGCGCCGTTGTTGATCCATATTGTCAGCATCCGCAAGTGATGCACCTCTCCTATTTTTTCAGCTACAATTCAGTAAAACATGATTGACACACTAAAAAATAACTTATCCCAAATAACCTATCAAACAGATAGACTAAACATACTTACACCATTGAGTGTATTGGCAGCTGAGTACCCTGGTAAAGTAACTTTTTCGTCCAGCTTTAGTTATGAAGACCAGGTAATCACTCATGCTATTTTGAACAGCAACCTACCCATTAGCATTTTTACTTTGGATACTGGCCGCATGTTCCCGGAAACTTATTCTGTTTGGAACAGTACCAACGAAAAGTATAATACCCGCATTAAAGCATATTATCCTAACCAGGATGCGTTGGGCGATTTTATTGCCGAAAAAGGCCCTAATTCTTTCTATGAATCTGTTGAAAACAGGAAGAGCTGTTGCTTCATCAGAAAAGTAGAACCTTTAAAAAGAGCATTGGCTGGCAATACTGTTTGGATAACCGGCCTGCGTGCAGAACATTCTGCCAACAGGCACGACCTGCCAATGATTGAATGGGACGAGAGCAACCAGGTAATTAAATATCACCCAATATTGCATTGGACAACAGAAGAGGTAAAACAATACATCCGCCAAAACCAGGTGCCTTACAACCCTTTGCATGATAAAGGTTTTGTAAGCATTGGTTGCGCACCTTGCACACGGGCCATTAAACCCGGAGAAGATTTTCGTGCAGGCCGCTGGTGGTGGGAAGATGCAGATAAAAAAGAATGTGGTTTGCATGTGCATGAAGATGCTTCAAATACCAAGCTGCAAGCTACAAGCTAAGGACGCTGAACTTGTGATGAGTGTTATGTGTTAAGTTTTATGTTGAATAAATTTATAAAGGTGCAAGCCATAATACTTTGCACCAGCTAAAACAAAAAGAGATAAATAATTATCGATGGCTTGTGGATTGTAGCTAATAGCTAACAGCTCACAGCTTAAAAAGCAGTGTATGAGTGATTACAAACTAGATTACCTTGACCAGTTAGAATCAGAATCTATCCATATTTTCAGGGAGATAGCGGGCCAGTTTGAAAGGCCTGCTTTGTTGTTTTCAGGCGGCAAGGATTCCATCTGCCTTGTGCATTTGGCATTGAAAGCATTTCGCCCCGGAAAATTTCCTTTTCCATTGGTGCATATTGATACCGGCCATAATTTCCAGGAAGCACTCGACTTCAGGGATAAGCTGGCTGAAGAAATTGGTGAGAAACTGATTGTGCGCAATGTAGAAGATACTATTCGCGAAAAAAACCTGACAGAGCAAAAAGGAAAATTTGCCAGCAGAAATGCCTTGCAGACTTATACTTTACTTGACACCATTGAGGAGTTTAAGTTTGATGCGTGTATCGGTGGTGCAAGACGTGATGAGGAAAAAGCCCGTGCTAAAGAAAGAATTTTCTCTGTACGCGATGAGTTTGGTCAATGGAATCCCAAACTGCAAAGACCGGAATTGTGGAATACCTACAATGGTAAAATTCATAAAGGAGAAAATGTGCGTGTGTTCCCCATCAGCAACTGGACAGAGCTGGATGTATGGAATTATATTCGTCGCCATAATATAGAACTACCTTCTATCTATTATGCGCACAACAGAGAGGTATTGGAATACCAGGGCCAGTTGGTAGCTACTTCCAAGTTTATACAATTAGACCCAACAGATAAAGTATCTGTAAAGAAAGTGCGTTACAGAACAGTGGGCGATATGACCTGTACTGCAGCCGTACCTTCTGAAGCAGCAACCATAGATGATATCATTACTGAAATCATTGCTACCAAAACAAGTGAACGTGGCGAAACGCGTATAGACGACCGCGTTAGTGAAGCAGCAATGGAAGACAGGAAGAAGAACGGATACTTCTGAGTGGTAAGTGTTAAGTTATAAGTGGTAAGTCCTGGCTCTCTGCAAATAAAGGACAAACGCTTAAAACTTAAGACTTGCGAAGCAAACGTTACTTAAAACTTATCACTTACAACTTATAACTTAATAAATGGATATTCTAAGATTTATCACCGCAGGTAGTGTAGATGATGGCAAAAGCACTTTGATTGGAAGGTTGCTGTACGATAGCAAATCCATCATGATTGATCAACTGGAAGCTATTGAGAAGCAAACCAAAAACCGTGAAGAAGGTGAGATTGATCTTGCTTTGCTAACAGATGGTCTGCGTGCAGAAAGGGAACAAGGCATTACCATTGATGTGGCGTATAAATATTTCTCTACACCCAAGCGCAAATTCATTATTGCAGATGCGCCTGGCCACATACAGTACACCCGCAACATGGTAACTGGCGCTTCAAACTCTGACCTGGCTATCATTTTAGTGGATGCAAGGAATGGTGTAGTGGAACAAACCCGCCGCCACTCTATCATTGCTTCTTTACTAAATATACCGCACGTTGTGGTGGCCATTAATAAAATGGATTTGGTAGAATATTCTCAGGACGTGTACAACAACATTGTGATTGATTATGCTGAAGTGGCTAATTCACTTGGCCTTAAAGACATCACTTATATTCCTATCAGTGCGTTGAATGGAGATAATATTGTTGAGAAGTCTGACAAATACCCCTGGTACGAAGGAGAATGCCTGTTGCATATATTAGAGAATACCGAAGTTCAAAACGATATCAACCTTTCTGATGCAAGGTTTCCTGTGCAATATGTTATCCGCCCTCAAACAGAAGAGCTGCACGATTATCGTGGCTACGCCGGTAAAATCGTAAGCGGTATTTATAAAAAGGGAGACAAGGTTACCATATTGCCATCAGGAACAGAAAGCATTATTAAAACAATAGAAGTAGGTGGCAAAGAAGTGGAAGAGGCATTTGCACCACAAAGTGCTATCCTGCATTTGCAAGATGATGTGGATGTAAGCCGTGGCGATACTATTGTGAGATCTGCTAATCAACCTGAAACTACCAATGAATTGGAAGTGTTACTATGCTGGATGGACAATAAACCATTGGTGCCCGGCAACAAATATTTATTGCAGATAAACAGCCGTGTAGTAAGAAGCAGTGTAAAAGAAATTGCCTACAAACTAAACGTGAACACTTTGCAACAGGAAGAAGCACCTGAAAAAGCAGTGTTGAACGATGTAATAAAAGCAACCATTAAAACAGCATCGCCTGTTTCGTTTGATCCTTATAAAAAATTAAGGGTGAACGGCGGCGCTATTTTGATTGATGAAACCAGTTGCGTAACAGTTGGTGCGTGCATGATTGAGAAAGCGGTAAGTTAGTTGATTGGTTGATCAGTCGATCAGTATTGGAATTGGTAATTAGGACTTAAGTGCCGCGAGTCTTAATACTATCGTCTAAATACTAAATACGTGATACTAAATACTTGTTTAGTGCCACAAAATCATTAAACAGCAACATTGAGAAGTCTATATAAAAATTAGTTTTGAAGACGAATGTCAACGCTAAATAAAATACAACAGGAAGAGATTACTACTGCTCATACAATGGGCAAGGTAATACTTGCAGGTGCTGGTTGCGGAGATCCTGAACTGATAACAGTAAAGGCTGCACGCTACCTGCAAAAAGCCGATGTAGTATTAACGGACAGGCTGGTGAGTGATGTTATATTGAAAGAATACGTTTCAGATAAAGCTGAGATTATTTATGTAGGTAAACAATGCCGTCGTGGTTATTCAACGCCACAAGAGAGCATCAACGCCCTGATAAAAGAATATGCATTGCAGGGAAAACTGGTGGTGCGTTTAAAAGGCGGCGATGTGTCTTTGTTTTCAAATATTCTTGATGAACTGCAGGTGGTTGCCGAAAATAATATTCCGTATGAAGTAATACCGGGTATAACTGCTGCAACAGGTGCCGCTGCTTATGCCGGCATTCCTTTAACGGCACGTGGTTATTCAACAGCAGTGCGTTTTCTTACTTTGTATAAATCTGATGTGGTAACTGATGCATATTGGAAAGAACTGGCGGCCACTGACGATACATTGGTATTCTATATGTCGTCTGAAACTTTAGACGAAGTAGTCAATAAATTAAGTGAACATCATATTGCCGCTGATAAATTACTGGCAGTAGTGGAACAGGCTACTACCCCATTGCAGCATGTACATACCAGCAGCTTTTATCAATACCACAAAACAATGAAAGGCCAGCGTTTTGTGTCGCCTTCCATTGTTATTATAGGAAAAGTAGTGGCATTGCACCAGCAGTTTGCATGGTTGCCCAATAGCCATAGTAAAGAATATTATTTTAAACCGGTGGGAAACATGATACCCGCCGCCAAAACTAACGACAACGCCAAGACCAATGTTAGCCGAGCATAAATTAAAAATACTGCAAGACTTAGTCAACAATGCATCCAGCCAGGAACTGGCTTGGATGAATAATTTTATCAGCAATCAATTGTTGAATTCATTTGGTGCGCAGCAACCAGCAGCCGCTACGCAGAAATTTGCTACTAATAAAGTGACCATCGCCTACGGCTCAGAAACAGGCAACTCTAAACGTGTAGCTACTGATTTTGCATCCAAAGCAAAAAAAGCAGGACTTGTTCCCAAACTGGTAAGCCTGGATCAATATCGTCTTACCGACTTACCTAAAGAAGAATATTTTCTAACGGTCATCAGCACCCAGGGTGAAGGTGAACCACCAGAATCTGCAAAGAAGTTTTACGATCATATCCACAATAATGGCTTTAAGCTGGACAAACTGAAATACAGTGTATTGGCATTGGGCGATACATCTTACCCTTTGTTTTGCAAAACAGGCGAAGATGTAGATACGCAATTGCAAAAGCTGGGCGGCCAGCGCATTGAAGACATACAGAAATGTGATGTTGAATATGATACCGATGCCAACCAATGGTTTGAAAGGGTAATGAAGAAACTTGCCATTGCAGATGGCAATGCCACTACTGTTGCGCCAACTGCAGCGCCGGCGACTGATAAAAAATCAACCGGCAAAAAAGCATATACAGGCACTATTCTTACCAATATCAATTTAAACGATCGTGGCTCTAACAAAGAGACATGGCATATAGAAATAGCTGCAGACGATGTAGAATACGAATGCGGCGATTCTATTGGCATTGTACCGGAGAACGCCACACTGATAGTAGAGAAAATTCTTTCTTATGCAAAAGGTATAAATGCCGGCAAAAAGATTGAATACAAAAAAGAGACCTACTCAATTTTTGAACTCTTAAAATACAAACTGAACATTTCTCACCTGATTACTGCTGTTATTAAAAGATATGCAGCAATTGTGGGAGTAGAAATAGCTGAAACAAAAGCAGACTTACTTGATTTGCTTAAAGCGTATCCGGTAAAAGATGAAGCACAGTTTGAAGAAGTATTGGGAATACTTAACCCGGTAGCGCCAAGATTGTACACACTGGCCTCCTCTCCTGCTGCGCATAGCGGAGAAGTGCATGTGATTGTGGCGAAAGATATATTTACCGTAAACCAGGAAAAGAAATACGGTGTATGCTCTGCGTTTTTGGGTATTCAAAAACCAAATACAGAATTGAAATTCTTTGTACAAAAGAATAAACGCTTCCGTTTGCCTGCGCCGGAAAAAGATATTATTATGATTGGCCCCGGCACCGGCATTGCGCCCTACCGTTCATTTTTGGCGGAGAGAGATGCAGTGGGTGCTACAGGCAAGAACTGGTTGTTTTTTGGTGAGCAGCATTTTACTACCGATTTCTTATACCAGACAGAAATGCAGAACTGGTTTGAAACGGGTGTACTTACTAAAATAAATCTTGCTTTCTCCCGCGACCAGGCAGAAAAAATTTATGTGCAACACCGCATGTGGGAACAAGGTGCTGAATTATACAATTGGATACAATCGGGTGCACATATATACCTGTGCGGCAAAAAAGATCCGATGAGTGTAGATGTTGAGCATGCCATCATGGGTATTATTGAAAAGTTTGGAGAGAAAACAGCAGAGGAAGCAAAAGAGTATTTTTTACAAATGCAGAATGAAGGAAGATACTCTGAGGATGTCTATTGATTGCAATGTGGAAAATGTGAAAAGTGTGGAAATGTGAAAATGCGTTTGCGTTGAATAGAGCCACTATTATCTCCGTGAAGTACGTTGGCTTCTATTTTTGAAAATGCT
Organism: Chitinophagaceae bacterium; assembly: GCA_047602295.1. GTDB lineage: Bacteria > Bacteroidota > Bacteroidia > Chitinophagales > Chitinophagaceae > JACMLD01. The sequence goes on from JASGHP010000001.1 coordinate 4,033,919, forward strand.
TTTGTTGCAAGAATTTTACCACAGAGGCGCAGGAGGTAAATCACGGAGGCAAAAGAGATGTACGCAAAAGAGATTTCCGAGACTCCCTCCTATACCTCAGTGAAAACCTCTTCTCCCTCTGTGGTAAATGGATTTAAAACTTAGGGTTGATTGAATTTAATTAGAGAGATTGAAGAGCGGACTAAAGCCCAATAAAGATTTACAGTACAAGGGAGTGACACAACGATGGTGAATAAAGAACAAATGCTGGCATACAACTGCCTTTAAAAAAAGTAAGATGTCAAAACAAGAATTATCTGGTATAGAAAAAATAAAACAAGGCAGTGATGCTTTGAGAGGAGAAATTAACCAAAGCCTGAAAGATGAAATAACTGGTGCTATACGTGAAGGAGACCAGGCATTGATTAAGTTTCATGGCATGTATCAGCAGGACGACCGCGACAGAAGAGAAGAACGTGCTGCAAAGAAACTGGATCGTCTATACACCTTTATGATTCGTTTGCGCCTGCCCGGTGGCTACCTTACTGCCAAGCAATGGCTGGCTATGCACGAAATTGCTGGTGAACATTCTACCGGTGTTATTAAAATTACTACCCGCCAAACAATACAATTGCATGGATTGGTGAAATCGCACATTAAACCTACCATTACTGCTTTCAATGAAGCATTGCTTGATTCAATAGCTACCTGCGGAGACATTAACCGCAACGTTTTGTGCAGCTCCCATCCCAAACAGTCACCTATACACGAAGAAATTTTTGCTTATGCAGATGATATCAGCACTATGCTGATGCCAAAAACAAAAGCTTATTATGAGATATGGCTGGATGAAGAAAAGATAGTGGATAAAAAAGAAGAAGAAGATCCGCTTTACCAGGACAGGTACCTGCCGCGTAAATTTAAAATAGGCATTGTTATTCCGCCCAATAATGATGTGGATGTATTTACCAATGATCTTGGGCTGATTGCCATTATTGAAAAGAACGAGCTAAAAGGATTCAACATTGCTATTGGTGGCGGCATGTCTACCACGCATGGCAATCCTGCAACCTATGCAAGACTGGGCACCGTAATTGGTTTTGTTGAAAAAGGCGAAGAAACCATGAAAGCCGTTTACGAAGTAGCTACTGTACAAAGAGATTATGGCAACCGCAGCGATAGAAAATTGGCCCGTTTGAAATATACAGTCGACAAGGTTGGCGCCGATTGGTACAAAGAAGAAATTGAAAGACGCGCCGGAATAAAAATTAAACCCGCCAAGCCATTTGCGTTTACAGAGCGCCGTGATTATTACGGATGGCAACAAAATGATAAAGGTGTTTGGTATTACACAGTGTATGTAGAAAGCGGAAGAATTACAGATGATAAGCAACAGGCTGTAAAAACCGCTTTATTGGAAGTAGCGAAAACCGGCAAATGTGCTTTCAGGTTTACGGCCAATCAAAATGTAATTATCAGTGATGTAGCGGCAGCAGATAAAGACGCTATTAATGCGATACTGGAGCAATTTAACATTACCAGCTATACAGAAAAAACCACGCTGATACGCAAGAATGCGATTGCCTGCGTAGCTTTGCCTACCTGCCCGCTTGCATTGGCTGAAGGCCAGCGCTATTTGCCGGTATTGATTTCTAAGATTGAACCATTGCTGGATAAATACGGATTGGCAGAGCAGGACATTATCATGCGCATGACGGGTTGTCCCAATGGTTGCGCAAGACCTGGTGCAGCAGAACTGGCTTTTGTAGGAACAGCACCCGGCAGATACAACCTGCAATTGGGTGGCGACAGGGTTGGCATGCGCCTCAATAAAGTTTATAAAGAAAACCTGGATGAACCAGCCATACTTTCTGAGCTGGACAACCTCTTCAGCAACTACGTAACAGAAAGAACCCCCAATGAATCGCTGGGCGATTATGCTATGAGAAAAAAGCTGGTGCCCGCTTCTTAAAAGACTGCCCTTAAATGTAAAAGTTCTTAAAAAAGAAAAAAAACATTTAAATAGTCTACTAAATAAGTAGGGAATTCAGTATTTTTGAGCAGTTATCATGAGCAATTCGCAATTATCTGAATCAATAATAGTTACAAATGCAGAACAGGCTGGTAAAAACAGGCTGTTCCCGGTATTTCTGAAAATAGAAAAACTGGATGTGCTTTTGGTAGGCGGTGGCAAAGTAGGTTTAGAAAAACTGACGGCCATCCTGCAAAATGCACCTGCAACAACTATTAAGCTGGTAGCTACGGAAATTAGTGAAGATGTAAAATCTTTTGTAGCAACTTATCCCGCCGTAGAATTGAATGAAAGGCCATTTGCTGAAGCTGATTCTGACAATAAAGACATTGCTATTGTAGCCGTAAATGATAAATCTGTCAGCAATTATATTCGCTTGCTGGCAAAGGAAAAGAAAGTGCTGGTAAATGTAGCGGATACACCAGACCAATGTGATTTCTATTTAGGCTCTATTGTACAAAAAGGCGATCTCAAGATTGCCATCTCCACCAATGGCAAATCGCCCACTATCGCAAAAAGAATGCGGGAGCAGTTGAATGAATTGATACCTGACGAAATTGATGGTGTATTGGAAAACATGCATACCATTCGCCAGGAATTGAGAGGCGATTTTACAGAAAAAGTAAAGCAACTGGATGATCTTACCAAAGTACTTGCTGCCAAGCAAATTACTTTAGAAGAAGCCAATGAACCTGAAGCAAAGAAATGGCCAAAGATTGTAAAATGGTGTTTGCTGGCTTTCTTCTTCATGTTGCTCGGCCACGCTTTGTTATCTTATATTCCTTTCGATAGCCTGTTAAGCAGCGTTCGCAAGTTGCCAGACTATATGGATGTGAAACTGTTTGGCCTTATGCTGTTAACCGGTTTTATGGCGCAAATGGTAGATGGTTCCATGGGAATGGGTTATGGCACCATCTCTACGGTATTTTTATTAGCCATTGGCGTGCCACCTGCCATTGTAAGCAGCCGTGTACACTCTGCAAGGGTATTCTCCAGTGGTGCATCGGGCTATACACACCACCGTTTTGGCAACATCAATAAGAAACTATTCCGTGCATTGGTAATACCCGGTGTGCTGGGAGCTATTGCCGGCGCCTCACTTGCGTATTACGGTCAGCAATATTCGCAGTGGGTGCGTATCCCCCTAAGCTTTTATACTATTTACCTCGGTTACTACATTATTAAAAAAGCATTTCGTAAAAAACAGGTAGAAAGCAGGGTAAAAGGTGCTGGCTGGCTGGCTTCTGTTGGTGGTTTTATGGATGCATTTGCCGGCGGTGGCTGGGGTGCATTGGTTACGGGCACATTATTATCTAAAAGAAGAAATCCCCGGTATGTAATAGGTTCTGTTTGTCTTGCGGAATTCTTTGTAGTATTTGCCAGTGCTATTACCTTTTTTATCTTCCTTAAGCATATTCCCATTCTGGACGTAGCAGGCCTTATTATAGGCGGTCTTATAGCAGCACCCATTGCTGCAAGATTAGTAGGCGTGCTGCCAATGAAAACAATGTTTTTGTCAGTAGGCATCCTCGTTATCCTCACCAGCACATTTACACTCTGGAAAGCATGGTTTAAAATATTGCCGGAGGTACAGCACTTCTTTCATTTATAAAAAGAGATTTATTTTTTTGACACCAGCATTTTAATAATGTGCATCATCGTTGCGTCGCAGTACGTTCATCTTTTGTTGTTTGGGGATCTTTAGTTTCCTCTGCAATTTCCCTGGCAAATACGCAATTCCGTTTTAAGCAAGTTCATGTTTACTGCTACTAACTACTAGGCGTTAGTTTGGCGCTATTTGCTTGTAACTAACAGCTATTAGCTTTCAAAAATAAACCCTACTATTTTTGTAGACTTATTCTAAACACACTATATTTGCAGCGGTTTAACAAAATACATTTCATGCAAAAAGACGTTTTCATATTTCCAACACGATGTTGCCAGCACTAATACCTTAGCCCAAAAATCTATTTTTTTACGTATTTAGTCTACTATTTTAGTGGACAATTTCAATAAAACAAAACTGTGTATGAACCAGACAAGTAAAATGTCTACCCTACAATCGAACAATCCTTTTCTTACTGCATTCAAAAAATCACGGATACTGGCTGTATTGGTGTTAATCAGCAGCTTTGCCATAGCCCAGGATAACACTACTTTAATTGAAATAAGCGGACAGGTAAACGGACAAGAGAAGAAAGAGCCATTATCTGACGTAAGTGTACAGGTAAAAGGTACTATTGCAGGTACTGTTACCAATAAAGAAGGCAGCTTTAAATTAAGAACAAGAACAAAGCTTCCCCTTACACTTGTTTTTTCTTCTGTTGGTTTTAAGCAACAGGAGTTTGAAGTAAAAAGCCTTGGTTCTAATTTGCAAATAGAATTGGTTACACAAACCATGCTTGGCAACGAAGTGGTAGTAACTGCTTCCCGCGTTAAAGAAAGCATTTTAAGATCACCGGTAGCTATTGAGAAATTAGATATCCGCGCCATACGCGAAGCCGCTGCGCCTAGCTTTTATGATGCACTTGAAAATGTGAAGGGCGTTCAGATGACAACATCCAGCCTCACCTTCAAAGTTCCCAATACACGTGGCTTTAATATTCCCAATAACTTCCGCTTTATGCAATTGGTAGATGGTGTAGATATGCAGGCTGCTACGCTTGGTGTGCCATTGGGCAATGCTATTGGGCCAACCGAATTGGATATAGCCAGTGTGGAGATTACACCTGGTGCAGCTTCCGCTTTGTATGGTATGAATGCTATCAATGGCATGGCTAACTTAATTACAAAAAGCCCCTGGACAAACCAGGGATTGAGCTTGTATATAAAAGGCGGGGTAAATCATGTGGATGGTCTTGCAGCAAACCAGGCTGATAATATTAATCACTCCAGCACACCGTTGGGAGATTTTGCTATCCGTTATGCAAAAGCCACCCGCAAATTTGCTTTCAAAATAAATGTGGGTTATATGACGGGCACCGATTGGCGCTCTAATACAAGACTCGATCAAAACACCAATAACTTAAAAAGTGCTAACCCCGGGTTCCCGGCATTGAATGGTGCTGCCAACGCTGCATATGATGGCTGGAATAAATATGGTGATGATGCGCTTGCAGGCAGCAATATTGTTTCTCTCAGCGGTCTTACTATCGACGGAAAAGCCAATCAAACTTTAAGAGTAGCACGTACCGGTTATTGGGAAACAGATTTAGTAAGCCCTAAAGTAAGCAACCTGAAAGCCGATGCAACGCTGAGTTTCAGGTTAAATGAAAAAACAGAACTTTCTTATTCTTATCGCATCGGTGAAATGGATGGCGTTTTTCAGCGTGGCAACAAAATACGTTTAGACAATGTAGTTGTTCAAAACCATCACCTGGAACTGAAGGGCGACAAATTTGTTATTCGCAGTTATGTTTCACTTGAAAACACGGGTGATTCTTACAATGTAAAACCACTGGCAGACAATATGGATTTGTATAGCGGCGGTGCTACAGATACAAAAACTGCTACCAGTTGGGGAACAAAATATAAAAATGCGCTGAATGATTATGCAAGTGCAAACGGTGGTGCATTAACTTCAAACAACCTTGCAGCAGCAAATGATTATGCCCGTGCACAGGCAGATGCCAGCCGTGTAAAACCAGGCACGCCTGAATTTGATGCGCTTAAGAAGACTATCATTGGAATCAATAACTGGGACATTAAATCTAGCTCTATACCCAATGCACCAGTTACCGGCGGTGCAGCTTTGTGGCAAAAAAGCCGCTTATTCCATGCAGAAGGTCAATATGATCTCTCCAGTAAAGTAAAGATTTTTGATCTGCTGGTAGGTGCTGACGCTCGTATCTACGATGTTATTCCTGATGGTAATAATTTTGTTGACTTCAGCCGCCCAATTGCAGATCGCAATACGCAATTGAAAGATGGCAGCTTTGGTAAAGACATTTACTATAAAAAATTTGGTGGCTTTGCGCAGGTTACTAAAACATTGTTCGATGATCACCTGAAAGTGTTTGGTTCTCTGCGTTATGATTACAATCCTGAATTCGATCCTAAAATAACACCACGTCTGGCTGCTGTTTATACGGTAAACCGTGTGCATAATTTCCGTTTTACATTCCAGAATGGTTATCGCTTCCCTTCTTTATTTGAAGCATTATCATATGTGAACAATGGAAGAGTTAAGCGTGTAGGTAGCCTTCCTTATATTAACCAGGGACTTGGTTATCTTGAAAACAGTTACACACAAACATCAGTAATCAATTTTAATGCTGCGGTAAGCGCACAAGGCAATACAGATGCCGCTGCACTTGCTAACCGCAACTTATTGCAGGTAGCAAATCTTCCTAATGCAAGTCCTGAAAAAATTACATCTTTCGAGGTTGGTTATAAAAGCGTTTTGTTAAACAACAAGCTGGTAATTGATATTGATGCATACAGCAATACTTATAATGGTTTCTTAGGCCAGGTGCAGGTGTATGTTCCTACTGGTGAAACCGTAGGTTCTGATGCAGCAGTGCTTGCCATGCTCGACCGCAACCGCGATGCTACTGCAGCTACCGGCACTACCGCCGCCAGCAAAGGACAAGACAGGTACCGCGTATATACAAACGCAAAAAACACCTATCATAATTTTGGCTCTGCATTGGGTGTAACTTATAACTTCTACAAAAAATATACTATTGGTGGCAATGTTAGTTTCAATGAAATGAAATCGAACAGCTCTGATGATATTTTTGTAACAGGTTTCAATACACCAAGATGGAATACCAATCTGTCTTTCGGAAATCGTGAGGTGGTGAAGAATGTTGGTTTCAATGTTGTGTGGAAATGGCAGGATAGCTTCTTGTGGGAAAGCCCATTGGTAACTGGAAACATTGCCGCATACAGCACTATTGATGCGCAGGTTACTTATCGTATACCAACAGCAAAAGCAACTGTTAAAATTGGTGGTTCAGATATTTTCAACCATCGTTATTTGCAATATGCAGGTGGCCCAACCATTGGTGCATTATATTATGTAGCATTTACGTTTGAAGGGCTATTTGCTAAATAATTAGTAACCGCAGATAATTATCCGCCCCTGCCCTACCTATAATTAACAAATTTTAATGTTTATAAAAAAGCCTGTATCACCAATACAGGCTTTTTTCATTTTCTTTGCAACATGAAAAGAACCCTTCTGATTACTTGCCTGTTGGCAACAGGCAGCTTCATGCTTAATGCCCAAACTACAAAGACTACTGAACATCCCGAACAAATCTGGATGGGCTATTTTAATCAAACAAGATTTAGCAACAAATGGGGCATGTGGACGGATCTTCATTTGCGCACCAAAGAAAATTTTGTTGACAACTTTTCACAAGCAATCATACGGCTTGGCGTTACTTATTACATAACAGACAATGTAAAATTTACATTGGGTTATGGCAATATTTTTATTTTTCCCGGAGATAATCACACCAAGATAACCAGGCACGAACACAGACCCTGGCAACAATTGCAATGGCATACCAAATACAATAAGACGAGAATGATGCAGTGGTTCAGGTTGGAAGAACGTTACCGGCAAAAAGTCGTGAATGATTCAACATTGGGCGATGGCTATAATTTTAACTGGAGGCTGCGATACAATTTCTGGTATGAAGTGCCTTTTGTGAAAGATGGCAGCCAGCCTAAAAGTGTTTCACTGATTGTGAATGACGAATTACATATCAATTTCGGAAAAGAAGTGGTGTACAATTATTTTGATCAGAACCGCTTTTTCCTCGGCATAAAATACCAGCTGTCCAAAAGCAGCAATATACAAGCTGGATATACCAATGTATTTCAGCAATTGGCTGCAGGCAACAGATACAGAAGCATGAATGGGGCAAGGGTATTCTTCTTCCAGAATTTTGATCTCAGGAAGAAGAAAGCCTAAACAAGATTTCATCTTGTCAATATTATAACGTGCAATAAGCTCAGCAACTATAAACCAGAGCGCATGGGCTCTTTTGCATTGGTCAATTGATTGGCAACTTTTCCTTTTACAGTTATTTTAATTACAGTTGCAATTGCATCAGGTGCTGTAGCTGGTAATGTAATGACGGTTCCTTCTTTAGTCTGGCTTGCCCTAACTGAAGCTTTTGTTGCTAACAGACTGGCTGAACTTATTTTATTCTGTAACCCTGGCACCAATAGTTTGCCATCTTTAGGCCAATCAAAAACAGATAAATACAGTACCGTATTCTTGGCATTTTCTTTTTTGGTGCAACGGCCCCAGCTAAACAGCCCAAACGGGCTGGCGCTGCTACCATAAATTGCTTCGCCATTTGCACGCATCCATACGCCCATGCCTTTTAAAATATCAATGCTCTCCTGCGGAAAAGTGCCATCTGGTTTTGGGCCAACGTTCAATAAATAGTTGCCACCTTTTGATGCTATGTCAACCAGGTTGCGTACCAATGTTGTTGTACTCTTCCAATTGTTCGCATAACTCTTGTAGCCCCATGTTTCATTCATCGTCATACAAGTCTCCCAGTCTTTTCCATCCAACTCGCTGATATTGGGAATGCGTTGTTCCGGCGTTTTATAATCACCCGGATAATTAGGACGTTTCAAACAATCATTGGATATAATGTTAGGTTGTGTTTTTAATAAGGCATCTAATTTTGCTGCCGACTCATCCGTCATACCAGTTGGTGTATCCCACCATACAAGCGCTACATCTCCATAATTGCTCAATAACTCTTTTACCTGTGGCACCGCTACATCGTCTATGTATTGCACCATTGTTTTAGTAGTCTGTGCAGGGTCCCAATGCCCTTCATGTTCTTTCGTATAAGCATCAATCAAAGAAGAATCCGGATTGGACCAACCTTCGCTTGCGGGTTTGCGTGCTACTGCGCCGCCGGGGTTTGTCCAGTCCTGCGCCTGTGAATAATAAAAGCCTAATTTAATACCTTCCCTGCGGCAGGCATCTGCCAATGGTTTCAACAGATCTTTTTTATACGGCGTAGCATCTACTACATTCCATTTGCTGGCCTTGCTTTCAAACAATGCAAAGCCATCGTGATGTTTGGCCGTTATTACAATATATTTCATGCCAGCATCTTTGGCCATCTTTACCCACGCTTCCGGATCGTATTCGGTGGGATTGAATTGCGTGGCGAACTGCTTGTATTCTGCAACGGGAATTTTTCCACGGTTCATAATCCATTCGCCAATATGATCTATTTTATGCCCCCTGAAAGTACCGGCTGGTACTGCATATACACCCCAGTGAATAAACATGCCAAAACGTGCTTCACGCCACCATTGCATGCGTTCATCTTTGCTTAAAGGCTGCTGACTAAATGCGCTGCTAATGCAAAATGACAGCACAAGAATAGAGAAGATTATTTTTTTCATATAGCGCTCTATTTAAAATATAGAAGAGAAATTTTTTTATCGGTGAATTAGTCTTTATTTTTCTTATTCTAATTATTGAACCACAGCAAAGGATTTCTTACCGGCAAATTTCTTATTACTTCTTCTACTTGTGGTGCATGATCTAATTTTTTCCATTCATCAAACCAGTCTTTATTATTAAAAGCAATTGCACCAAACAACAAAGCAGGTTGCGCTACCGGCCATTCATTCCAATACATAACATCCGGCTTTAACGGCCATTTGCTCTTGTCTTTAATAAACGGATATAAATATTCAATTCCTTTTTCTATTGATTTTCCATCGGGTGTTTTATAATGCCACAGATCATTCCCTGGTGTTGAAAGTGTTAGGCAGATAGTAGCCATTGCATCCAGGTTAAACAAAGAGTAACCATAAGGCTTGGTACGTTTTAGTTCCAACGGGAAGCTTCCATCTGTAGCCATTTGATTGGGCAATAAAACATTCTTATACCTATCGCTGCAAAATTTCATTACATCCTGGTTGCCTGTAAATTTTGCAAATACAGACGCCTGCATTACCCAACAAGTGCCATGATTGTTGAGTGCATTCATTTCGTCTTTACCATATTGATGCGTAGTAAGCCATTGAAGTAATTGTTGAAACCATTTTTTAGCGCCTTCAACAATTGTTGCATCCATTGCTTTTGCATTTTGCATTTTACTCAAAGCCTGCACAGCATCCATTAATTGTATACCGTCTATAATACCAATGCCCCTCCCGGTAAACCTTCCCTTAATCGCCTGTGCATATAGCATGTGCGGCGCCATCATGGTGCTGGTATCAATAAACCATGCTTTATAATGCGCCACTGCATGCCGTACATATTTTTCATCTTTTGTAAGCACATAAGCCGAAGCCAATGCACCAGTGATGCGGCTGAACCTTATCATAGCGAGACGATGCGCCACAAAATTCTCGGGATTTGTCATGCCATCCCGCTGAATGTATGGACTGTCAACACTTGAGGGATTGGGCCACCAGTAATCTCCTTCACTATAAAAATCATGTTTTCCTCCGGCACTTCTTGCAGATGATGCATTAGTAACTGTAATGGGCAACTGTTGCAAAGCCCATGCTGCTTCTTGTAAAACATGTTCCTTTAATAGGGCTTTGCTATCTTTTTCAAATGAGAAAATGAATACATGCTGCCCCAATTGGAAGCCAAAGCATGGAAATGAAAGAAGAAATAATAGTAGGATCGTTTTCAAGCAATCAAGATGATAGTGAACAATAACGAGATGGTTATTAATACAATAATAATTTTTTTTTGAGCAGTTGTAGCTATTTTTTACGAAAGACTACTCAAACGTTTTAGTAAAAAAATCATAAGATTATGAAAACGATTTCAGTTTTTTTTGCCAAGTTTGAGTTGCGTATTTCAAATCCAAAAACTGATTGCTATGCTACAGACTCTCTTACTACGGGGAGATAAATCCCTTCGTAGGCTCTCATTTCTCGTCATTTTCCTCTCAATTTCTCTTTTTTCTGCAGCGCAACTGAAAACGATTTCAGGTATTGTTACGGATTCTGCCGGCAATCCTCAATCGGGTGTTTCTGTTACGGTGCAAAAAGCAAAGACAGGTACCAGCACAGATCTAAAAGGACATTACACCATCAGCGCGGCTGTTGGTGCTGTTCTTGTTTTCTCTTCTGCAACCAGTGACATAAGCACTGTAACTGTAGGAAGTGATAACGAGTACAACATTAAACTTGTACAACGTGTTAGTGCGTTGAACGATGTGGTAGTGGTAGGTTATGGCCGCCAGAAAAAAGTAAACCTGGTTGGTTCGGTAGGTACAGTAAATGTGGACGACAAAATTACTGGTCGCGCTATTCCAAACGTATCAGCAGGCTTAACGGGTCTTGTGCCTGGTTTGGCCGCAACACAGTCTACAGGTATGGCGGGAAGAAATGGCGCCGCACTTTTAATTCGCGGCTTGGGCACACCCAACAACAGCTCTCCCCTTGTAGTGGTGGATGGTATGCCTGATGTGGACATTAACCGCATTAATGTAAACGACATTGAAACCATCTCTGTATTGAAAGATGCTACTTCAGCTTCTGTGTATGGATCAAGGGCGGCGAATGGCGTTATATTAATCACTACCCGCACAGGTAAAGGATTAAGAAAAACTCAGTTTAATTTAAGCAGCAACAATACACTTGAAAAAGCAACCAAAGGCATTAGCTTTCTTGCCAATTATCCCTTGGCTTTAACAACGGAGCAACGCCGTGCTGCTACCAATACCACCAATGCCAACCAATTGTATAAGAATGGTACTATTGATCAATGGATGGCATTGGGCATGATTGATCCGCTTCGTTATCCCAATACCGACTGGTGGAAAGTTATTATGCGTGATGGCCGTTTCCAAAACTACAACGTATCTGCTGCAGGTGGCGGCGATAAAGCAAACTTCTTTGCTTCTGTAGGTTATAAATTGGAGAATGGTTTGCAGATAAACAATGATTACGAGCAGTACAATGCACGTTTCAATTTTGATTATAAGCTGCGCGATAACATGAATACCGGTTTCAAGTTTACCGGCAACTGGTCTAATTTTACGTATGCGTTAGAAGAAGGTTTTACAGATCCTGCTTCCACTAACACCGCAGGCTTCGATATGCAGTATGCTATCGCAGGCATTACACCATACGACCCTACAACAGGTTTGTATGGTGGCGTAATGGCTTATGGTGAAGACCCACAGGCATACAATCCTTATCAGTTATACATAAACAGCCCCAATAAACAAAGCAGGCAAGAAGCCAATGGTACCGCATATTGGGACTGGACACCAATAAAAGGTTTGACTGCAGGGTTAGACTATAATCTTATCTATTATAACCAGTTTAACTATACTGCTCCAACGCCTGCAACAGCATTCAACTTTCAAACCAATGCGTACGGAAGCCGTGTGTATGTTGGTGCCAATGCAGCAGTTTCCAACACCAACCTGAATGGTTATAAAACCCTGATGGATGCACGCCTTAACTATCACCACAATTTTGGCAGGAACCACGATCTTTCTGCTTTGTTTGTATATAGTGAAGAGTATTGGAATGATCGTTCACTTTCTGCATCAAGAAATGATCGCTATTCGCCTGCTCTTTCAGAAATCAATGGAGCTCTTTCAAATATTATTTCAAACGGTGGCTTTTCTTCTGCTGAAGGTTTGAAATCATATATTGGTCGTATTAACTACAACGCTTTTGGCAAATACCTGTTGGAAGGCAACTTCCGCGTGGATGGTTCATCTAAGTTTGTGCCAGGTCAGCGCTATGGTTTCTTCCCTTCAGTAGCTGTGGGCTGGCGTTTTACAGAAGAAAATTTCTTGAAACCATTCCTCAGCAAATTTCTCACCAACGGTAAACTGCGTGCATCGTACGGAGAGTTGGGTAACAACAGTGGTGTAGGTCGTTATGAACAGCAAACTACTTTATCAGTAAACAACTACATGGTAAATGGCGTGCAGGCAATTGGTTTGGTTAACAGCAAGCTGGTAAATCAAAATCTTTCCTGGGAATCTACCAACGTACTAAACCTTGGTCTTGAGCTGGGTTTCCTCAACAATCGTTTAACAGCAGAAGTGGACTACTATGACCGCCTTACAAAAGGCATCATACAAGGTTCTCAATTGTCTAACTTGTTGACAGGAGCTTTTGCAGCACCCAACACAAACATTGGTAACCTGAGAAACCGTGGTGTGGAATTAACTCTTACCTGGAGAGACAGAATTGGCCAGGTGAGTTATGGTGTAACTGTAAATGGTTCTTATAACCAGACAAGATTGGAAAAATGGAGCCAGTTGCTTACCCGTGGTGCCACCTATACTACCAATGGCGTAGCTCAAACAGTATTCTTAAACATGCCTTACAACTACACTTACACATATGTTGACCAGGGCATTGCACAAACATGGCAGCAAATTTATGCAGCAACACCGCAGGGTTCTCAGCCTGGTGATTTGGTACGCCTTGATTTGAACGGTGATGGCAAAATAGATGGCAACGACCAAAAAGCGCTTACTGTTGCCCGTGACAGGCCAACCACCAGTTATTCTTTAAACGCTTATGCTTCTTACAAAGGATTTGATATAGGTATGTTGTGGACTGGTACAGCAGGCAGGAAGGATTTCTGGCTGAACGCTTTTAACAACGTAAACTTCGGCACATCCAGGTATGCAGTAAGTGAGCAATTGGTTAGCAATCCATGGTCTGTTGAAAACCGCAGTGGGCTTTGGCCTCGCATAGGTGGCAGCGGCAACAATACAGCGCAAACTACTTTCTGGCTGAATGACATGAGTTATTTGCGTTTGAAAAACATACAACTGGGTTATACATTTCCTAAGCCATTGTTCCGCAGGCTGGGTGTAACCAATTTCCGCATTGCAGGTACAGCAGAAAACCTGTTGACCGTTACATCATACCCTGGCCTTGACCCTGAAAAAGCCGGTAACAACAACAATATTTATCCCATTGTAAAATCTTATTCAGTTGCCGTACAACTGGGCTTCTAAACTTGCTAATATGAAACAGATAAAATTAACTTCCTTATTTTCTATACTGCTGCTGGCCGGATGCATCGTGATGCAGACTTCCTGCAGAAAAAGTTTGCTGGATCAGGCACCTACAACGGATCCTTCTCCTTCAACATTCTGGCTTACTGAATCAGACGCTACTTCTGCATTGTATGGTCTGTATGCAGCGGCCCGCCCCTGCTTCGATCGTGATTATTATTTTGATGGTCAGTCTGAATACTATCGCTGCCGCGGTACAAGTATTACTGCAGGCAACCTTCGTTTAGGTGACGCCTACAATGGTGGAAACTTTAACCCTTCAGGTTATGGTGCTGCTTTTGATAATATGTACAGGTATCTTTTTGCTACAGTAGACAGGGCAAATTATGTAATTGCCAATGTTGCTGCTATGCAAGCTAAGAATACCAATTTCGCCAATTCTACTATTCTGAAAGTAATAGCAGGCGAGTCTCGTCTGATACGTGGTCTGGCATATTTTAAACTGATATCAATGTGGGGAGATGTTCCTTATTATTCTTTCTCTCCTACAGACAATAGCCAGGTAGCTTCTCTACCTCGTGTACCCATCGGACAGATCAAAGACTCTATCCTTGCAGATTATACAGCAGCTTTCAATGCATTGCCTGCACCCGGCGCTTCCGTGCAATTGGGCAGGGCATCAAAAGTGGCGGCGCTGGCTTTGCGCGGTAAATTACAATTATACTGGGCTTCCTGGAATAAAAATGGCTGGCCAGAACTGGAAGGCTTCACTCCCAGCGCAGCTACAGCTACTGCTGCATTTACTGCTGCTGCTGCTGACTTCAAATCAGTTATTAACGATTATGGTATCACTTTATTCCGCAATGGTGATCCGGGTTCTATAGGTGGTCTTGGTCAAAACGATGTATTGCCAAACTACTTCTACCTGTTTGTGCCTAAAGCAAGTGATGGTGGCAAATCTGCTAACGGTGATGGTGAAATGCTTTTTGTGTTTACGCACGGTGGTACTGGTACCAGCCAGGGTGAGGAATTGATGCGTGATGTAGCAGGACGTTCTCATGAAGGTTCTCAGTGCTGGGTAACGCCACGTTATGAAATTGCAGACCGCTACCAGTTAACTACCACCGGAGATTTTGCTCCTGCATTGATTCCGATGAACCCCACAGTTCCAGCTACAGGTAATGTGGCACGCACAACAACCAATTCTGCGGTTAATCCCAACAGCTACCTTAACAGAGACTATCGCATGAAGGCAAGCATTATGTGGGATTATGAAACCAGCCCTGGTAGTGCATCATTGGTTTCAACAGGTACTGTTCCTTTCATCTACCAAACATGGGCCGGCACTGTAAATATTGGCGGCACCAATTATATTACTTATAACACAGATGGTTGCAACTCCGGTTATGTATTCCGTAAATTTTTGCGCAACTACGCTGGTGCAGGCCGTAGCGATGGTGACTATGCATGGCCTGTTATTCGCTTAGCAGATGTTTTCCTTATGTATGCAGAAGCTACCAATGAAGTAAGCGGCCCACAAGCTGATGCCATTGGGTATGTAAATGCTGTCCGTCGTCGTGGTAATCTGCCCGCATTAGCAGCGGCCAAAACTGCAGACAAAGCAAGTTTCTTCAGTGCAATTGAACAGGAAAGGATTGTTGAATTGTTGGGTGAAGGCCAACGCTCATTTGACCTCCGCCGTTGGAGAGCAATAGAAAGAGTTTGGGGAGCACCCGGAAGCGCAGGCGTTTGGCGCATAGATACATGGGGCGCACAACAAAGCCGCTATTTCCAGAATACAGCAGACCTGGAGTACAAACAAGATTACATCTTTAGAATACCACCAGGCGAACGTGATAAAAACCCTAATCTTACACAAAACATTCCTTGGAGATAAACATCACCTACTGACAACTCAAAAAAATGATTACAATGAAAAAAAATATAACAATAGCACTGTTCTTTTTACTGGCTGCATCTACGTGGGTAGCCTGCAAAAAAGATACTCCCATTGATGACGATGGTTTGCTGATTACAACCCGCAGGGAATGTTATGTAAGTAGCTTTGAAATTGTAGGTACAGACTATGTAAGCGTTCGCGTTGGCACAGCCATTATTGATACAACTGCGCAAACCATAAAAGCAACTGTGCAATTTGGTACTGATTTAAAAAACCTGTATCCGCAATTTACACTTGCACAAGATTGCAAGCTGGATCCGAAAGTTGTAGGCAGAACAGATTTATCTGATCTCGCCAATCCAAAAAAATGGACAGTTATTTCGGGTGATCGCCAGATAAGAAAAACGTATTCTCTTATTCTCACCGTTCAACCCAGGTAACACGATTGCTCAATCTAAAACAAAGTACAATGAAACTTAGTTATAAATTTTTCTCTTTCGGTTCGCTGGCAGTCCTGCTACTCGTTATGGCTTCCAGTTGTAAAAAGCAAACTTATTCTTTGCCCACTGCTTCAGACAAATTGCAGAACCAGGCCATTAAAAGAACACTTGGCCCAAACATAGTTGGACAACAAATTGAATTTGCTTACGCAATGGCAATTTTGCCTAGCAAAGGGAAATTGGTTTCCTGCACAGCAGAAGCCAGCATTCCAGGCGCTGTAGGCACATACATGGAAAACCGCTCTTTTTATACAGCATCTAATGGCGCCGATGTAGGCGTTACCGTTGGTTCGCCTTCAGTAACAAGTGGTGCTGTTACTACTGTAAACTATACAGTAGATACTTCAGCAGCTACACTTCGTTATTATTATGTAATTCCTGAAGCAGCACGTGGTAAAACGGTGAGCATCAAGTTTACAGCTAAGTCAAGCAATGGAGAAACTGTATCATTAACCATGGGACCATACACCATTGCAACCATGGATATGACATTGAACATGAAGCTGAGCGACAACAACCTGATGTACATTTCCATTGCAGACAGCACTGTTTATACGGCTGCACAAGCTTTAACAAAACCTGACAAAATTGATTTAGTGTATTTGTATCGCAATCTTACTACCAGCGCATTTAATCACGCATTGGTTTCTCCAGCTGCAGACGCTCAATATATGCCTGGTGTTACATTGCCAACAGGCGTAAACAAAAGCACTTTGTTGATTAAAACTTTCAACACACAGGATCATAACCTTGCTCCTACCCTGCAGTACGGCGGCATTTACCTGGATGATGTCGATTTTCAAACAATTGATTTCACCAATATGCCGAACTATGCTATTAACCTGAAACAGGATGCAGGTGTTTGGGCGCAAACTGCCGACGGAAAATACAGGGCTTATATTTTGTTCAATGCAGCTACTACTTCCGGCACTGCAACTGTTAGCATGAAACGCTACCTGGTGCAAGGAAAATAATATGCTTTGCTATAAAGGGTATTTATTAATAGCATGCTGTTAATAAATACCCTTTCTTTTTTTGCAAAGTCACGTTCAGGACTTCGATCTGTTGAATTAAAAATTTTATTGAGCCGGCATTTGTAACACAGATTAAACATCGTTGCGCTGTGTCCCGTACAGGATGTCGGGAACGCTCCTTTCATCCATAGGAACGTTATTGAGCTTTTCTGATACTACGCCATCGTTTTAAAATTTATCGCTTTGATATGAAAAACAATCTCCGCTATCTCATACCGTTATTTTTAATTTTCTCCTTTAGTTGTATTCATCAGCAAGTAGAAGCACAGGCATTTGTACATCCGGGTATTAATCAAACGGCAAAAGATCTTGCCTACATGAAACAAAAAGTAGTGGCAGGGGAAGAACCGTGGAAAGGTGCTTTTGATCGTTTGAAAGCAGCTTGCGATACAGCGTTTGAACCCATCGCACATACACATGTATTGCGCGGGCCTTATGCAAAACCCAATATTGGTGGAGACGATCTGTCCAAATGTGCTAATATGGCTTATAACTATGCCATTGCCTGGTATATTACCAACGATAAAGCCTATGCGCAAAAAGCTATACAGGTTTTAAATACCTGGTCACCTGTATTATGGGATCTTGATTATAATGATGCAAAACTATTGGCTGCCTGGACAGGACATTGGCTTTGCAATGCAGCCGAAATATTGCGCTATACCGCTTCTGGCTGGCAGCAAAAAGATATTGCTGCATTTACAAAAATGATCAATACCGTATATTATCCTTTACTGCGACCTTATTATCCACAAGCAAATGGCAACTGGGATGGCGCTATCATTCATTCGCTGATAGCCATGGCAATATTTACAGACAACAGATCGCTTTTCAACAATGCTGTTGATCATTTTAAACACGGGCCTGTAAATGGCAGCATTTTCAAATACATTTATCCTAATGGTCAATGCCAGGAAAGCGGAAGAGATCAGGGGCACGTACAATTAGGCATTGGCGAATTTTCCGGGGCGGCCCAGGTGGCTTATACACAAGGAGTGGATCTCTTTTCCATAGCAGACAATAGGATCGCATTAGGTTATGAGTACACAGCAGGCTTTTTGCAGGGTGAACAACCATATTGCTATTGCGCTATTTCGGAAAGGGCAAAAGCATTGCGTGATGATTATGAGTATGTATACCGCCATTATGCATCTATGGGAGTAGATATTCCTTTTACAAAAAAAGCGGCTGACGCTGTACGTGATAAAGCATCCAGGAGTGTACTTACGGCTGTGCGTGCACCACGGGCCACAGCAGCTATTGCAAAGGGAAAACCAAAACCAAGCACTATTGGTTATATAGCCGGCGCAGGGGCATCTTCCGGCAATACTTCCACTCCTACTGATGCTATTACTGTTACGCCAGATCAATCTTTACAACAAGCTTTGGATAATGCATCAGCCAATAACAAATGGGTTGTTTTGAAAGCAGGCCTTTATACAATTCCGCATACGTTAAAAATACCGTCTGGAATTACACTGACAGGCGCTGGTGCTTCCACTATTATTTTTCTTGATCCTGCATCGGGTGAAAGGGAAACAATGATAAATGCAAAGCCCGATTTGCATGATGTAACCATCCGTGATTTAATAATTGAAGTAAGCAATAAAACAGATCCCGGAACAGATCCCAATACCTTTCGATCTTTTAAAGGTGGTTATAACCGTGCAGGTATTTTATTTCGTGCAGAACAGGAAGGGCAAATGCAACGCATTACATTCAGCAATCTTACTATCAGGAATGCAACTTATTCCGGGGTTTCTATAAGTGGCGCAAATACTATCAATATTAACAATTGCGACTTTTCTGAAAACGGCAGCAACAATGTACCACCTGGCCCTCAATTGGTGCACAACCTGCTATTGGCTCATTGCAGCAATATTAATATAAATGGCAGTCGCCTGGTTACATCTCCTAATGGCAGCGGTATAGCATTGGATCATTGCACAACATCAACTATCAGCAATTGCGAAATAGCCCGCAATGGTTTTTATGGAATTTTATTGGAAGAAAGCAAAAACATTACCATAAAAGGAAACCTGATAGAAGGCAATGATTATAGCGGCATCATGGCAGAGTATTTATTCAATGGCAATGAAAACATCAGCATCAGCAATAACCGCATACAATTCAACAAGGGTTATGGTATAGAATCTTATGCTACGAAAAATGTTGTTAACGCTAACAATAAATATGAAGGCAATGGCAATATGGTTGCGCAGGAGAAAATCAGCACTGAGAAGAAGATGTTGTTGGGTAAATAAGGATTATGACTAGGGATGATGCTCTCGTGATTTAAATAAACTAAAAGTCCACATTCGGTATTACTTATACTTAATGTGGACTTTTGCTTTTGCAGTAACAATCACTTCCAGGTTTCTAATCCTTTTGTATAAGCGCTTTTGGCCTTCGTTTTTTCCTTGTGAAAAACTACAACAATATTTGTTGTATCTACTGCCGCCAGGTGAATGTTTAATTTCTGTATGCCCTTATTAGCATTGTTTTCTTTTGGCTGTGGTGAGGATGGCAAAGGCGCTGCCGGTAATGCATCAAAAACAGCATTAGCGGGTGATACAATAGTAGCAAGGTATTTCTTTCCATGTTGTGTTAATGTAGCAGTCTTCTTATCTGTACTTAAGCTAATGCTGGCACGTGTATGAGCAAACCAATAAACATCTGCTGGCTGACTATTACTGATAACGTCATTTACTATTACAACTTCTCTTTTTTCAGCCAATGCAATTCCGCGTTTTACAGTATTTGCATGCGCCGCATATGCAGGAGTTAAATCCATTGTCGTAAAGGCTGCATCTTCATGGCTACCGAAGCCAGTCATTCTTGTATCAGCACGGGTATCCTGGTCTGATAACAAACCCGGTGCAATTACCAAAGTGTTGTGCCCTTCTGCACGTGTACGGTAATAAGTCCAGCGCTGGCCTTTTATTCCTGTATCAAAGTAACCGGGGATATTATAATTATCGGCACCAAGAATCAATGATCCATCGTTCACCTATTGCATCCAAAATAAAACTTCCTAAATCTAAATGGCTATGATTAGCTTTATTGTCACCCGCTTTGCAGGCAACAAATGTAGCGAGTGAATCATTCCATTTACTGCGCATCGTTACTACTTCAGACTCCCGGAAATAGGCATCAAGTGGAAGTACCTTGTCACTTTTCACCATTTCAGGGCGATACCACAATAAAGAAAAAGCGTCAGCAGGTTTTGCTTCATACAGGTATTTTGCTACAGCAGGCACATTAAATGTATTGGCCATCCAGAACATTTGTGCAGCAGCAATCTTTTCGTCGCCACCATCTGCATAGTTGAACGATTTGTCGATTGGTCCGCTGTTATAAATGGGAAACAATCCTGTTTTGGAAAACCCTTCTATTGAAGACAATCCAAAGTCTTTACCCGTAGCAGTTTTTAAAGCGGCAATAATAGCTACATTATAAGCAGTAGCATAGCTCCAGTATCCCGGTCCTTCATTCCAGGCGCCATCTGGTGCAAAATGTTTCATGGCCAGTGGGAGACGTTGTATAACGTTTTTGAGTATGCGCTCTGCCAGCTTTGGCTCTTCATCTGCTATAGCCAATGCTCCCACTCCAATGCCGCCATTGCATACCTGGTTCCAGTTATGTCCCACATTTGGCCACCAGCTTTCATTCTGTACAGCCAATCCTTCGTAAGCCATTAACGCACGGGAAAGACCTTTTTCAATAATTGCAGATTTTATGATTCTTTTTTGATCGTCAGAAAGATAATCAAACAACCAGTCGTATCCTAACGCAAATGCATAGGTCATTTCTCCTACATCCAAAAAATGTTTAGGGTTCCAATTGGGAAACTGTGAAGCAGCGTATAGTTCCTGCCAGGCACGGTCTGCAAATCTTTTTTCTTTGGTAACCCGATACAAAAAAGACCAGGTAGATACCCAGCCCAGCACCCGCCTGCTGGTAGCAAGCAATCTTAATCCATCTGGTATTACAAATTTGGCAACTGGTTCGTTAATAATCTTATCTCCTATACCATACAATTTTGCAAACGCCTCTTTTACATAAGGATCTGTTTCTTTCAATGCCGCTACTCTTTCAAAGTCTGCCGCTGTGGCAATAATGCGTGGATGCTGTTTGTTTAACGTAGCAAGAACAGAGTCTCCCTGGGCAACAGCATTTACAGTCGTAAATAATGTAACAACAAACAATAATGGTATAAGCTTTTTTCTATTGAACATAAACGAAGAATAATTTTTAAACCATTGAGATAAACAGGTCGTTCTGCTTTGTATCTGTAACAAAGCGTGTATTACTTTGCTGCAATCACAAAACCAATCTTTTCTTTTGCCTTTGGTGAATGAACAGCAAAGCTGATACGGTATACGCCGTCTTTCCAATTGTTGCTAATGCCTTTGTCTTCCGGAGCTCCTAATGTCACTTGTTCAACTTTGGCTTCCATTTGTGCAGCATCGTACTTAATGACAAAATCTTTTGTTGCACCGGTTTCTGTTTTGTAATGTATTACCAAATTGCCTGGCGTTTCTATACTTGCAGGATAACAGGTCATAAAATGTTCTGTAATAGCGCCAGCCTGCTTTTGCGTAATAAGATCATTCACTGTTACATTCTTCCCCTTGTTTAAACGCACCGTTCTTTGTAATGCTACAAGACCTGCTTTATCTGCGTATGCTTTTGCAAAATCAAGTGAAAATTCAGCAGCGTTTTTATCTTGTTTGCTGGATACATTGTATGCTTTGTATTCAGGACCGGGGGATTGCGTTGTGCCATTTATATCTGGCAGGTTATGATAGTCTGAGCAATTGAACCAGATATCATAACGATGACTGCTGAAAGTTCTTGCAGTATAAGTACCGCTTCCTACATCAATCAACACCGGAAGACCATTATAGTAAACCACAAAGCTGCCTACATCGTTGTGATTATGGCTTTCATCATTATTACCTCCCTTAGCAGCAACAAACCAACCATCAGTAGATCCGTCTTTATCCCTTGCTATCATTACCTGCAAATCGGGCAGCCACACATTGGCAGGAAGCGGCAACCCTTGTGCAGCGTTTTTCAATTCATCTTTCATAAACAATTCAAACAATATCCTGAAATATTGAAACCTGGCTACACCTTGCTCTTGATCTTTACGATAATATGCACCAAAACGCATCATATCAGCATCGTTAATGTCTTTGCCAAAACGATATATCATGCTAGATGCCATACCGGGCTTGGGACTTGCATCTGCAAAGTTGACAAAGTAAACAGGGCCAATTTGCGCACGATAAATAAAGCGGCCCATGTTTTTTATTTTCTCATCGTTATAAACATATTGAAATGAATTATTGCTGGCAAGATTCAGCATGGCAATATTATCGTACAATGAGGCAGCCGCTGCATTCCAATAACCCGGGCCTTCATCGCAACCGCCGTCTTTGGGGTAAGGATTTGTAAACTCATCCAATACTTTTAAAAGTTTTGCAACTGCAGCTACACGTTTGTTATCATCTTTTTCCAATAACAACACAGCGTCTAACCAATTTGAACAAATCCACGGGTTCCAGTTATTGGGCGCACGTCCATTGGCATTCTTTGTCATCCATCCATGTGGTTGCGTCATCAATGGCGTAAATATGCGGTTGTTTACTTCGTAATAAATTCTTTTTCTTACCTGCGGAGATACTGCATCCAGTTTATCACCAATAAAATAATCTACCCAGGCAAGAAAGCTGGCCGTTTCTGCACCAAACAATTCTACAAATGGCTTAGACACATCCATCAGGCCACCATATTCTTTTCCCTTTGGCAAATGAGCAGAAGCACCCCACCAGGATTCTTCGCAAATAGACCAAACGCCATTGATGATCTGATCTACAAAACGGCCTTTATTTTCGTAAATCTCTGCCAATACCAATGTTCCTAATGCCTGGCGTTTGGGAAAAGATATTTCCTGGTATTCGTTCCTGTCGCCTGTTCTTTCAATCAATAAAGAAGTAGTTGCCGGAATAGAAGGCCACTTGTATGTTAAATAACTTTCCGCTTGTTTCAGGTAAGCCTGCAAAGAAGCCTGGTCTGCTTTTGCCCAACCCGCTCTATCTGTAATTCTAGGAAAAGGTGTCCATTGCGCCTGCGGAATGAGTATAGACTTTAATTGCTCAACAGAATATTTTCCGCTTAGCAGGTTTTGATCTTGTGCCTGCGTTTTAAAAGCAACAACGATCAATAGCAGCAATACAATTTTCTTCATTTGGTTTTATTAATTTGATTTGAATAGATATCTTATTTTTCAACTCCTTTATTATTTAATAGAAGTGGCTTTACTGTTGTTGTTTGCATTGTATACGGCAACTGCCACACTTCTCCTTTCTTATTGCAGAAATACAATTGGGAAACTGATAAGCTATCAGGATTGCCATCGGCCCAAAAACCATAGAAATCTGGGTGCGCATTTAAAGGCCTTCTTACATACGAATGATTGCGTGTGCTGTTTTGTGTAAGCTGTTTAATTTTTTGCCAGCTATTACCTGCATCTTTGCTTTGCCATAGTGCTATCTCTCCGCCTGTGCCATAATGTTGCGGGCCGGCTTCCGTTGGACCAATGATTGTCCATTGCTTTCCTTCTATATACAGCGAGCCCATATCATAATTGTGTGTAGACTCACAAACTTTCACAAAATGCCATTGCTTATTTTTCCAATGGGCAATCATCCATTCACGCGGATCTCCTTGAGGCCCTGGTTTAAAATCCCTGCTTACAACAAACAACGCAACCGGGTTTCCCTGCTCATCAAAATTCAAATCATTAATGTAAACAAGTTTGCCTTCTGCTTCATAATCTTTTACCATTGCATCGCTATGTTTATCAGTTAAAGGCGTCTGCAATATTTTTCCATCAATGCTTGTCCACGTTTTTCCTTTGTCTGTGGTTTGTACCAGATACAGATTGGTCCTTTTATCTACATTGCCACCGGGATGATAATTGAATATGCTGACGATTTTATTCTTCCATACATTGGATACCTGGTAATGGCCGCCCATACCAGCCAGTTTTTGATCTGGCGACCATTGTTTTCCATCGGGGCTTGTACTCCAATACAATTCCCTGCCATTGGTATATTTTGTAAACAGGTAAAAGAAACCATCATTCACGAAATACCAGGGTTGGGGATAAGTCATCTCTCCTGTCTTAATTTGATCAAAAGCATCAATGCTATAAGGTTGCTTACTTTTGAAGATAAACCCGGGGCGTGATGTATTTCTGCCACTTACAAACACCCATATATAACCGCTGTTGTCAATGGAAAGAGAAGCATTATCATGCGGATCGTCTACACCAACTTTGTCATATACTATGACCGGCTTAGGAACTGTTTTAGTAGCATGATCAAAATAGGAAAGCATGATGAGCAAATGCCTTTCATTTTCTTTGGTATTGCCGCCATAAACAAAAAAAGTTTTATTTACTTGCTTTGAATAAATAGCAATAGGGATATGGCTGGAAGTGTAAGTGCCTAAGCCGCCGGAATATTTATCGCCATATTGAGAAGGCTGCCCCAATGTAAACCAAATGCCTTTATAGCCATCTGCCCTTGCATTTTGTCCTTTCATTTGCAACGAGCCGCACAAAAATAAAAAGATGAGAGAGCATTTAACCAGGCGTTTCATTATAAAGGAGGTTGGTTTGTTTAACACTTAAATAATATTAATCAGATCTGATTTTGTTAGTATCGCTCAATGTTGATAAAACTGCTGAAGAGTGCGACGCAACAATGATCCATCTGTGTTACTATTGCCCGGACAATAAAGATGCATCTTTTCAATTCCAATAACCAATCAACAGATCAACTTATTGAGCAGTTGTCCATGCTGACAATGGCTTTATTTTTTGACTGTCAAGTTTGATAGCATCTTCAGGAATTAGAGAAACTGTAATTACTGTACTTGCTTTTGCAGGCAATGTAATTTCAAAACCAGTTCTTATAGTGCCTGGATTGGGTGCATCGTAATCTGCCGGTGGTGGATTTGTTGGCCATGTTTTTACAATTGCTTCCCCATTGCTGGTTTCTACACGCATCAATAGCTTCTTTCCATGTTGTGAAAGTTCTGCAGTGTTCTTTCCCGTTATGTTTACATTGGCGGGTGTAAGCAATGTCCATCTGATAGTTGTTACAGTATCTGCTGCGGTAACTTCATCACGCACCACCACATATTTTTTGTCCACGATGGCAATACCACGTTTTGCTTTTTCCAATTGGTTTTTGTATGCTTCAGAAATATCAAAGACCACATTCATAAATGATGGTGAAGATGAAAACGATTCCATTGGTGCAAAACCTGCAATCCATTGGTGTTTGTCATTTACAGTAAGCGTATTATGTGTTTGGTTTACCAGCCGGAAAATTGTCCAGCGCTGGGCATCTTGTGTACGGCCAAAAATCTGCAAGCCTTTAGACTCAAGAGACTCATATTCCTGCCTGCCAAAATCCATGGCCCAGCGTTCGCCATTTGCATCCATTACAAAAGAACCAACATCCATGTGCGCATGGTTAATAGCACCTGAACCGCCTTTGGCAGCTACATAAATAGCATTGGTGTCAGTCCAGGATGTGCGCATCAATGCAATGGGATTCTTTCCTTTTCCTGCCCATACCGTACTGGCAGGCGCTTGCGCATTATTAAAGTTGATACCGCCACTCCATAAAAGCACACCGGGAAGTAACCGGTTTTGTACAAATCTTTTTGGTTCTTTTTGTATAAGCCTGTTGTGCTCTACCCATAACAGGGAAGGATTTTTGGTTCTGCTGGCAAACCAAAACATAGCGGGTTCCAGGCCACCCTCATCACCAGAATCAGAATAATTAAATGGTTTGTCGGTGGGGCCAGTCATGTTTTCTAAGAAACCCGCTGTTTTTAAAAAGCCCGGTTTATCGCTCAATCCAAAATCTTCTCCAAACAATTTATCCAATGCAGCAATAAACAATACATTAAAGCTGGTGCCATAACCCCAGTAATTATAGCCTTCAGGATAAATACCGTCGGGGCCATAATCGTGCATAGAAGAAGGAATCGAATTGATAGCACGATTGATGATTTCTTTGGCCAAAGCAGGTTCATCTTCATATATGGCCATTGCTCCATACGCCATACCGGTATTGCACACCTGGTTCCAATTATGTTCTGCATGCAACCAGTTATTATTGTATTTGGTATCCAGTGAGGGCTTAATGCCTTTCTCCAATATTGCCCGGCGTATGGTAGCTTTTGATTCAGGTGAAAGATAGTTGTATAACCAGTCATAGCCAATGGCAGTAGCGGTTGTCATTTCAGCCACATCCAGGAAATGGGTTGGGTTCCAATCTTCAAATGCACTCACCGCCAGCATTTCTTTTTCGGCCCTTTGCGCATATTTTTTTTCTCCCGTCATTCGATATGCGTAAGAAAGAAAAAACAAACGGCGCAGTGCTTCGCGGGATTTATCCAGCAGGCGGCGACCGATTTTTATTCTTTCAACCGGGGGTAAATCAATCATCTTATCAGCCTCCTGTAATATAGCTTGCTGCAATTTTCCGAGGGCAGCATCAGCAGCAATGGTTTTCTTAATGGTGGCCTCTTCATTGCCCAATAGCAAAATGCGTGGATGTGAAGCGAATTTTCGGCTGCCAACATAATCGGTTTGAGCCTTTACTGAACCAATGGTAATAAATAGAAGGAGGATAGCTGCTGAGAGCTTGTAAATTTTCATATAGACAATTGTTATCGTTAAAATATTTGTGCAGGATAAGGTGGCTGGAGCCTGATAAAATGAAAGCATGCATGAAATAAAAAACAGTCATCCAAAATGCTTCACATGCGTTTCTGGCAAGAAAATTAAGTATTCTATGCAGAAAAGAAGGTTTGTGGCGGCAATTTGCGAAAGAATTTTTACTCAAACGTTTCAGTAAATAAATTGTCAAAAACTGAAACCGATTCCAGTTTTTTTACCCAAGTTTGGTTCTGCCTATTTTTTCAGCCATTTAAAACGATTGCTTATGACCAGAACCCTGTTTTTGCGGAAAAAATCTCCCCCATCCGTAATTCTTTACAGATTTATCAACTCGTCCACAGCTTAAAAACTGAAACCGATTTCATGATTGAAGCCATTTTTTTAAAGGATAGGCTTTACAACAATAACAAACTATAAACAGTCTTTCACGGGTACTATATTTAACTTCCGCAAGGGCCTACCCCTATCACTACAACAATGAAAAAAAAGCAAACCCGCAAAAACTCGATACACGATATCGCAAAAACATTGCGTTTATCACCTGCTACTATATCACGTGTTCTCAATAATCATCCGCATGTACATAAGGCCACTCGCAGCAAAGTGATGGCAATGGTAGAAGAAATCGGATACAAGCGCAATGTTATGGCTTCCGGTTTGCGCACTAATAAAACCCATACGGTGGGGCTGATTGTGCCGCGCATTTCTATGTTTGTGCATGCAGAAATTATTACAACCATTCAAAATGAGTTGCATGCACATGGTTACAACCTTATCATTTGTCAATCGAATGACTCTGTAGAAACTGAAAAAGAGTTAACTCAAACAATGTATGCATCTCGGGTAGATGCAGTAATAGCAGCCTGCACTTTGTTTACGACTGATTTCAGCCATTTTGATATACTTACACAAAACGATACACCCGTTATTTTTTATGACCGTGTTCCCATCAACCCCTACCCGGCTTGTGTTGTAAAAGGAGATGATTTTCGTGGCGGATATTTAGGTGCAGCACATTTGTTGGAATTGGGCTGCAGGCGCATTGCCTATATTTCTGGCCCGCTCAATTGCAGCATTTATATTGACCGGTTTGCAGGCTTTAAAAAAGCAATGCAGCAATATGATGCAAACGTTTACAATAACATGATTTTTTACCAGGAGTTAAGTGCGTTAAATGCAAGAACGGCTATGAACAAACTGTTTGCAAAAAAGCCTTACCCGGATGCCATCTTCGCGGCTAATGATGTGAGTGCTTTGGAGGCATTACATTTTGCAAAAGAGCTGAATATCTCTGTGCCTTCAGAATTAAAAATTGTAGGCTATTCCAATGATCCACGTTCTGCAATTGTTTCACCTTCCATGACCACAATAGAACAATTTCCAGCCAACATAGGAAAGGTAATTGTGAGCGAGTTGATTAAAATATTGAAGAAAGAAAATGATGTGGATGGGAAAACAGTTACCGAATACCCTCAAATCACTACTGCTGTAGGTCTTATCAGGCGCATGTCTACATAACAGTCAATCAGTTTTATGCTTTTGTTGATTCGCGGGGAACCAATACAGATTTAAAAACGATGTTTTCGTTTTTAAGCTGGTAAGCTTTTTTATCAAGTGCTTTAAAAAGAACCGCAGCGGCTTCCTTGCCTATATCAAAAGCTGGTTGCGTAATGGTAGTAAGCGATGGTTTTAGAAAAGAAGCAGTCTTCAGGTTAGAAAAGCAGATCACTTTTACATCTTCAGGAATAGATAAGCCCATTTGATTGCACACGTCATACACATTAAGTGCATATTGTTCTACCGCAGCAAAAACACCATCCGGTTTTTTATCCTGCAGCATTTTTTTTACCAGTTCAAAATTTTCCTTGTCATCGCTTACGCATTCTATCACCAAAGATTCATCTATCGGAATGCCATTATCTGCAAGCGCCTGCAGGTATCCTTTTGTTCTTTTACTGCCAATAGAAATAACAGAAGTCATAGCAAGATGTGCCGGCTTCTTGCAGCCCTGGTCTATCAGGTGTTTGGTAGCCAGATAACTGCTTTCAAAATCATCTGTAGTTACTTTCACTGTATTGAATCCATCGCAAACACGATCGAAAAAAACAATCGGCACACCTTTTTCTTCCAGTTGGTGCAAATGAGAATAATCGTTGGTGGTGCTTGAAATGGAAATCAAAACACCATCTACCCTGCCACCATGCAGGTATTTTGTAAGCGCTATTTCCTTTTTAAAATCTTCATGCGTCAGGTAAATCAATACGTGATAATTCTTTTCCTGTGCAATAGACTCAATGCCATTTATAGCAAGTGTAAAATAATTATTAGCTATTTCAGGAATGATGACGGCAATGGTTTTGCTTTTATGCTTTCTTAAGCTGCTGGCATAAGGATTGGGTTGATAATTTAATTCAGCAGCCAATGCAATTACCTTATCCTTTGTTTCTTTACTAATATCGTGGCTATCTCGTAAAGCTTTTGATACCGCAGAGATGGAGAGGTTAAGGATTTGGGCAAGTTTTTTTATGTTCACCGATTCCATACTGCAATGATAAGGCTTGCAAATAATTTAAGTACATCTTTCTATACAATATTTCAGTCTGTCAGCATTAATATCTGTTTAATCTTTCATAGGGCAGCGTTCTTATATTATAGTTGTCTGGTGAACTCAAGTTATAGCATCAATAAAAAATTTGATGCTAATCACTTTATTGATCAAACAATGAATTGTTGTTTAAAACTGATTTGCTGAAATCATTCATTCAACCAATCATTTTGTTTAATGATACTCTTTAATAAAAGAAAAACTAATATGCAAGAAGTGAAAGGCTTTTTTATGATTAGGACTTTATTATCCCTTGCTTTTCAGAGTTATAAACAAATGTGGAAAGCAATTCAATAAAAAAACTTATAAAATTTGGTACAAAGTGTATAATCCCTATTTTTGCACTCCCAAAAATAAAGGGATGATTCCGTAGCTCAGTTGGTAGAGCAATACACTTTTAATGTATGGGTCCTGGGTCCGAGTCCCAGCGGGATCACAAACCGTCCTTAAAAAAGGACGGTTTTTTTATGCCCTACACTTATATTATTTATTCAGAAAAGCTTGACAAATATTATGTAGGTGCCTGCATCGACATGGAGCGACGGCTATATGAGCATAATATCGGACATTCGACATTTACCAGCACCGGTATACCGTGGACGCTTAAGTACAAGGAGTATTTTAACAGCTTGCCAGAAGCTAAAAAACGCGAAATGTATATCAAACGCATGAAAAGCAGAAAATACATAGAGAGCTTGATTGCAAAAAGCAGTGGATTAGGGTAAAAATGTTATCGTAATGATTCCATAGCTCAGCTGGTAGAGCATCCCGATTTTTAATCGGGAGAGTCCTGGGTCCGAGTCCCAGCGGGATCACAAAGCGCCTCTTGCAGGCGCTTTTTTATTTTTACAGCTTCCCAAATAATTTTATCAAAAACCTCATAAACGGTTCAAAGTTTGCTAAACCATTGGTTTTGTGCTGATAATCTTTGTCATCACGCTTATTTAAACTAGGTTTGCAAAAACATTATATCATTTATTCTATGTCTTCCTTCTTCAATAATAAAGTGGTGGTTATTACCGGTGGTACTGATGGCATTGGCAAAGCCCTGGTAGACGTAATGATTAAAGGCGGAGCGAAAGTGGCTACCTGTGCCCGCAACCACGACAAAATATATAACCTGCAACTGGAATACACCAATGTTTTGCTGCATGCGGTAACATGCGATGTAAGCAAAGAAGCTGATTGCAGACGCTTTATAGAATCTACCATTGATACTTTTGGCGGCATAGATATCTTAATTAATAACGCCGGCGTGTCTATGCATGCTTTGGTAAATGATGTAGATATAGATGTGATTAGAAAAGTAATGGATATTAATTTCTATGGTAGTGTTTATTGTACAAAGTTTGCATTACCCGCTATTTTAGAAAGAAAAGGAACAATAGTGGGCGTTTCTTCCATTGCTGGTTATAGGGGGCTTCCCGGACGCAGCGGTTATTCTGCTTCTAAATTTGCTTTGCAGGGATGGTTAGAATCTTTAAGAACTGAATTGCTGGAGAAAGAAGTGCATGTAATGTGGGTATGCCCTGGTTTTACTGCATCCAATATCCGCAATGCAGCTTTAAATGAAACCGGCAATGCACAGGGAGAATCGCCCATGGATGAAGATAAAATGATGACTGCCGCTGAATGTGCGCATCATATTGCCCATGCTATAGAACATAAAAAACGTACGCTGGTACTCACCTTTACGGGTAAGCGCACTGTTTTTATGAACAAGTTTTTTCCTGGCCTGGCAGATAAACTAGCCCATAAATTTTTCTTTAAAGACGGTAAATTAGTCAAGTAGTCGCTAGTCTGTAGTCGTTAGTCAAATCCTTCAATGCATTTTACTGCACCTTTTTTACGACCAACAGCTACAACTTTTACTGACAACTTTCGACTAAAAACTAACGACTATCGACTAACAAAACTATGCCTTTAATTACCCTCACTTCAGATATTGGTTACCAGGATTACCTGGTGGGGGCTGCCAAAGGTCGTTTGTTGCATATCAACCCGTCTTTCAATATTGCAGATATAACCCACCACCTGCCGCCATTTAATTATACGCAGTCTGCTTATATCTGTCGCAATGCTATTAAGAATTTTCCATCGTACACTTTTCATATAATACTTGTAAACCTGTTCGAGCATAAGTCCGAAAACCTTTTGCTGGCATTTTACGAAGACCAGTATATTCTTTGTGCTGATAATGGGCTGCTAACAATGATTGCAGAAGGAAAGCCGGAAATCATTATCCGACTGCCCGCAGAAAAATCCAAAATAAACAACACGCTGTATTGCGTAGAAGTAATGGGCAAAGCCATACAAGCTATCACTAATGGAGAAAGACTGCAGGATATTGGCGAACCCGATGTGGAAATAACCGAAAAAAATCACCTGAAGCCTTTTATTGCTACTGATAGCATGGAGGGCCAAATCATTTTCATTGACAATTTTGAGAACGTAATTGTCAATATAACCCGCCAGCAATTTGAAACCCAGCGCAAAAACCGCCGTTTTCGTATAGAAACCCGCCGCAACGATCATATTGAAAGCCTGAGCCAGAGCTATGCAGACGTGCCCGAAGGCGAAAAACTGGCCATGTTTAATGCGGCAGGCTATCTTGAAATTGCCATCAACAAAGGCAATGCCGCCGGCCTTCTGTTTGGATTGATGGGTTATAAAGATGAGCCCGCCAATGCCTACCTGCAAAACAGGCTGTTTTACAATGTGGTGAGAATATATTTTGAGTAGCCAATACAGCTATGAGCGAAAAGCTGCGAGCTGCGAGCAAAATCCGTTAAAGAAGTAATACTTGATAAAATGGGAAATTCGGTATTAATGGCTCGTGGCTTATAGCTCAAAGCTCACAGCTTCCTCAAAAATCTTCAGTTAAAAAATAAACGCTGTACGATTCTTTACCCTTAGTCCGTTATATTTGCCCCACTTTTTCAAAACCAATGCATTATGACATTTAAGAGAGTGAATAATATTACAGGCTGGATAGTGTGCGCCATAGCCTGTACCGTGTACATTATGACCATGGAGGCTACCGGCAGTTTTTGGGATTGCGGTGAGTTTATCTCCAGTACTTTTAAAATGCAGGTTCCCCACCCTCCTGGTGCGCCTTTGTTTGTAATGCTGGGCCGCATATTTATTGTAGTGTTTGGCCCTTTGTTTGGCAGCGGTCCTGAAAGTGCAGCACGTGCTGTAAACTTTATGACAGCTATGTCGAGCGGTTTCACCATTCTCTTCCTCTTCTGGAGCATTACCCATTTTGCCCGCAAAATTGTAATGAAGAACACCCAGGGAGAAGCTACCCGTGATCAGCTTTTTTCTATAATGGCCGCTGGTGTGGTAGGTGCATTGGCTTATACTTTTAGTGATTCTTTCTGGTTCAGCGCTGTAGAAGGTGAGGTATACGGTATGTCGTCATTGTTTACCGCCCTTGTTTTTTGGGCCATGCTTAAATGGGAACACAATGCAGACAAACCGGATGCAGATAAATGGATCATTTTCATTTTCTTTTTGATGGGTCTTTCTATCGGCGTTCACTTGCTGGGTCTGCTTACCATTCCGGCTATTGTAATGATTTATTATTTCAAACGCTATAAAGTAACACTTTGGGGTTCTATCTGGGCGTTTTTAATCGGTTGTGTTATCACCGGCTTTGTGCAGAAATTTGTGATACAGTATTCAGTAGCAGGTGCTGGCTGGTTCGATATAAAATTTGTGAATGGCCTTCACCTGCCGTTTTTCAGTGGTTTTATATTCTTCTTTGTTTTATTGGGCGTATTCTTCTTTTTCCTTTTGCGTATTGCCAAGCAAAGAAACTGGTCTTTTGTTACCCTGGGTACATGGTCTGTAATCTTCATGCTGTTTGGCTACTCCACTTACATAACTACAATGATTCGCTCTAATGCAAATCCTTCAGTAGATATGTACAATGTAGATAACCCTAACTCATTGGTAGGTTATTTGGGTCGTGATCAGTATGGTGATTTCCCGTTGTTATACGGACAGGTGTTTACTGCACAACCAGAGTCTTATGTGGAAACAGACATGAAATATACCAAAGGCAAAGACAGGTATATTGAAATTGGTAAAGATCAAAAACCAGTGTATTCTGCAGAAGACATGATGTTCTTTCCCCGTGTATGGGATGCCAGCAACGACCAGGGACATGCTACTTTTTATAAAGAATACCTTGGCCTTGCAGAGGGTGAAAAACCCGGCTTTGGTGATAACCTTGAGTTCTTCTTTAAATACCAGATTGGTTGGATGTATGGCCGCTATTTCATGTGGAATTTTGCAGGCAAACAAAACGATATACAGGGTTTTGCGCAAGGCAATCCCAGGGATGGCAACTGGTTAAGCGGTATTGGTTTTATTGATGCCATGCGCTTAGGCGACCAAAGCAATATTCCTGATAGCATTAAACATAACAAAGCACATAACACTTTATTCTTCCTTCCATTTTTGCTGGGTCTAATTGGTGCAGTGTTTCATTATTTTAAAGACAGGAAAGATTTTATTGTAACAGGTCTGTTGTTCTTCTTTACCGGTCTCGCCATTGTATTGTACCTTAACCAGGCCGGCAACCAGCCCAGGGAACGTGATTACGCTTATGTAGGCTCCTTCTATGCTTTCGCTATCTGGATTGGCCTGGGCGTATTGCAGATAAAAGAATGGCTGCAGGCAAAAATGAGTGCCAATGTTGCTAATATCATCTCTTTTGGTGTTTGCATGCTGGCAGTACCGGTATTGATGGGTCAGCAGGAATGGGACGACCATGACAGAAGCAAAAAAGTATTGGCACGCGACCTGGCAAAAGATTACCTGGAAAGCTGCGCACCTAATGCTATCCTATTTACTTATGGCGATAACGATACCTACCCGCTTTGGTACGCACAGGAAGTAGAAGGCATCAGGCCCGATGTGCGTGTTATCAACAATAGTTTATTAGGCATCGACTGGTACATTAATCAGCTTCGTTATAAAGTGAATGAAAGCGATCCTATTGATGTAATCTGGAACGAAGAGCAAATACAGGGCAATGTTCGTAACTATGTTTATGTAAACCCACGCCAGGATCTTAGCCAGCAATCTTTTTATGATACTTATACCATCATGAAAGATTTTGTAGGAAGCGATGACCCCGATAAAAAAGTAGCAACACAAGGCGGTGATCAATTGAACTACCTGCCTACACGCAGGCTGAAGCTAACAGTAGATGAACAATTGGTTCGTGCTAATAAAACAGTAAACCCAACCGATACAGTTGCTTCAGAAGTTGATTTTGAATTGGGCAAAAACAAAAACCTGTTATTCAAAAACGACCTTGCTATCATCAACATCATCGCCGCTAATAAATGGAAACGTCCTATTTATTTTACTGCGCCTTACACAGCGCAGGAACTTGGTCTTTCCAATTATGTACGCAAAGATGGTTTAACCTATCGCCTGGTGCCTGTAAAAAACAATACCGGCATCAATATAGATTGGGTAGTAGACAAACTGATGCACAAATTTGGTTTTGGCAGTGCCAATATTAAAGGGGTTTATTTTGACGAGCAAAACCGTGTGCACCTCAACAGCATTCGTGGTGCTTATGGCGATGGCGCAGCGGGCATGGCAGATATTGGCAAAAAAGAAGAAGCACGTAAATTGCTGGATATAGCTGACAAAAACATTTTGGAAGAAAACATGCCTTATGCAATGGTTAGCCATAATAACCAGCATGATTATTTCACACTGCGTTTCCTGGAAGCATGTTATAAAGCAGACTACAAGCCATTGGCAGAGCGCATTTCTAAAGAGCTGCACAAAGATTTGGATCAGCAGGCTAAATATTACCTAACTCTGTCAGAAGGTAAACAACAGGCTATGCAACAAGAATCTCAGGGCACACAGCAGATGATTCAGATGCTGAATATGATGGAAGCCCAATACAAAGGCAGTTCCATACAAGGCGCTGGTGAGCTGGAAAAAGTAATCACCAACGGCACAGACACTAACAGCCAAAAGAAAAAATAATCATCAAATAATAGTTTTTAAAACCCCGCTCGCAAGGCGGGGTTTTATTTTGCAACCAATTTCATTTTATGTTGTTATAATGGTTTACCGCGCTTATTTCCGCCTGGCAAACGGCAAAATGCACGTCTGCCGCTCAAAAAAATAACGGTTTTCTTCATTGGCTTGCGATGCCGGAATTTTTAATTTCTTATTGTACTATTTGGTGGAAACGCAGAAGCAAAAGTTGTAAATTACAGAGTATGAGAGGTTATTTCTTTTCTAAGTTCGATCCCAGCCAGGATGGCAAAACGGCCTTCGATAAACTGATGGATCTGTTTATGCAATTGCTCACTTATACCAGTGGCGATGTGGGCGAAGCATTGCAATGGTTGAATGAACTGGATCGCAAATTTGAATTGACCAGCCCGGAATATGGCATGGGCGATTTTATTGATGACCTGAAAGACAAAGGTTTTATTGATGAAGACAAACAAACCGGCGAGATAAAAATCACTCCAAAAACAGAACAGGGCATCCGCAAAAAAAGCCTGGAAGAAATTTTTGGCAAGCTGAAGAAAACAAAGCAAGGCGATCACAATACACGCAAGCCTGGCCAGGGAGATGAAATAAGTCCGGATACTAGGCCCTACCAGTTTGGCGATATGCTGGAGCAGATTGATTTTACTGAATCTATCCGCAATGCACAAATCAATCACGGGCTTGACAGCTTCAATATGCAGGAAGATGATTTGCAAATCAAGGAAACAGATTTCAAATCGCAAACTTCTACCGTGCTGATGATTGATATCTCTCATTCCATGATATTATATGGCGAAGACAGGATTACGCCTGCCAAAAAAGTAGCCATGGCGCTAAGCGAACTCATCACTACAAAATATCCCAAAGACACATTGGATATTGTGGTGTTTGGCAACGATGCATGGCCGGTAGAAATAAAAGATTTGCCTTACCTGCAGGTAGGTCCTTATCATACCAACACTGTGGCGGGACTGGAACTGGCAATGGATATTTTAAGAAGGCGCCGCAATCCCAACAAACAGATCTTTATGATTACCGATGGAAAACCAACCTGTTTGAAAGTGGGAAAGAAATATTATAAAAACAGTTTCGGATTAGATAGAAAAATTACTTCACGTTGCCTCAATCTAGCTGCACAATGCAAGAAGTTGAAAATACCTATCACTACTTTTATGATTGCTTCCGATCCTTACCTGCAGCGCTTTGTAAATGAGTTTACAGAGACCAACAACGGCAAAGCATTTTTTGCATCACTTGATGGGCTTGGCGCATTTATTTTTAAAGACTTTGAAAACGGGAAGAGAAAAACAGTTTATTAAGACAAATGTGGAAATGTGACAAATGTGATAATGTGGAAAATGAATTAAAAGTAAAAAAGCAAAAGTAAAAAGTCAAAAACTTTGGTCGGCAATAATCTGTTGTCTTTAATGATTGAGTTCTAACGTTTGGAAAATGAAATACCTTATTCCTTTTTTATTACTATTCGCAGCTTGCAAGACATCGCCACATTCGCATCAGCATAACCTTTCTTTGATTGTTTTGACTGATACAATTGTAGCTTATGCAGGCAATTTGGATAAAGAAACAAAGATTGAGCGGATTGCAATGAATGAAAAAGACTTCAAAGCCCTTATAGAAAGAATTTATGGCGGGGACACATCGGATGAAATCTTTTTAAAGCCTGAAGCAATGGCAAATGTGATAGGAAATACTGAATCAATTATAACCTGGTGCAAAGATTTAAAGATAGCAACGCCTCAAATCGTGCCTTCGTCGCCTGAAGACAATAAATATCTTGGCTTTGCCGGCATGCCTGAAGGGTTTTATGATAATTTTAAAAAACCTGAGTCTGTTCATTTGAATTTGCCCCAGGAAGAACAAGTAAAATCGATTAAACCAACTGATAAGACTTACACTATTTTGTTGTTGAAAAATGATATAGCTTATGTCTACCTTGGGGAAGACCCAGAACGAAAAGTTGCGATGGCAAAAATTTCTGATTCAGCCATCAAGAATTGCCTTATTGAAGGACAAAAAAAATATAAAAACGATTTCTTTGTAATTATAAAGCCTTTGAAAGATGCGAGCTACAGAAACACGGTTGATATATTAGACGAAATGATCAGTAATGACATAAAGAGATATTCAATGATTGAAAGTACCGAAGCCGATGTTATTCTCGCAGAAAAATTACAAGCAATATTGTGAATTAAAGAATACTGTTTAAAAAAATAAAATGGATATTAGTAAAATTACAACCTTAGGTCAGTTAAAGAAAAGTGGATATCAGCCAAAATCTGTGAAAGAAGAGATTCGTGCAAACCTGATTACAAAATTGCAAAACAAGGAAACTACCTTTCCGGGCATATTGGGTTATGAGGATTCTGTTATACCAGATACAGAAAGAGCATTGCTGAGCAAACACAATATTTTATTCCTCGGTCTGCGTGGCCAGGCCAAAACACGTATGGCACGGCAGATGACTGAATTGCTGGACGAATGGATTCCTTTTATTGCAGGAAGTGAAATCAATGACGATCCTTTTCGCCCCATATCTAAATATGCTGTTGATCAGATAGCAGCGCATGGAGATGAAACTCCTATTCACTGGCTGAACCGCAGTGAACGCTATGGAGAAAAACTAGCTACACCAGATGTAAGCGTTGCCGATCTTATTGGCGATATAGACCCCATTAAAGCAGCTAACCTGCGCCTGAGTTTTGCTGATGAAAGGGTTATTCATTATGGCATCATTCCTAAAAGCAACCGCAGCATTTTTGTAATCAATGAAATTCCGGATTTGCAGGCACGCATACAGGTTGCTTTGTTCAACATTCTTGAAGAAGGTGATATACAAATACGTGGCTTCAAACTAAGATTGCCATTGGATATACTATTTGTTTTCACTGCCAACCCTGAAGACTATACCAATCGCGGTTCTATAGTAACGCCTTTAAAAGACCGCATAGAAAGCCAGATATTGACGCACTATCCTAAAACACTGGAAACGTCTTTAGCAATTACCGAGCAGGAAGCAGATATACATGCAGACCAGAAAGAAAAAGTAAAAATCAGTGACCTTGTAAAAAGACTTATAGAACAAGTGGCTTTTGAAGCGAGGAACAATGAATATGTTGATAAGAAAAGTGGTGTATCTGCACGTTTAACCATTGCCGCATTTGAAAATGCTGTTAGTGCGGCTGAAAGAAGGGCTATCATTAACAAAGAAAAACAAACCCAGGTTTGGGTAAGTGATCTGGCTGGCATCATTCCTTCTATCACCGGTAAAATAGAATTAGTATACGAAGGCGAACAGGAAGGTCCGTTCCAGGTGGCGATGAACCTAATGGATAAAGCAATTCGTACACAGTTTGTGCAATATTTTCCCAACCCTGAAACATTTAAGAAACGCAGGAGTACTGGTAAAGAATCTACCCGCGAACCAGAGAATCCATACAAATCGATCAGTCGTTGGTTTGACCAGGGCAACGCTACCGATATGCCGCTGAATCTAACGGATAAAAGCAAGCTAATTGAGCTGTATAAAGTAGACGGATTGCATGCATTGGTTAAAAAATACTTTCCGCATGCCAATGAAATGGAAGCAGCATTGCTGATGGAATTTGTGTTGCATGGGCTGGCATCTTATTCGCTTATCAGTAAGAAGGTGGTTGAAAACCGCATAGAATTTAAAGACCTTATTGGCTCTATGGTAAACCTGGGCACTGGCAATTTCGGCAGTGAAACAGATTTTGACAATGAGGATCTGAGTTGACAAATTTTCAAGCGCCTTATTCCATGATTGATTACAATGACAAAGTTTTTCGCTCTGTTTCCAATTCTGCCAATGGCGAAGTAAGCAACGAAACAGTATTTTATTATAAGCAAGAAGGTTTTCATGTTACCGCCAGTTACAAAGGCGGTAACATTGTTGATGGCAGCCTCTCGGCTACAGTAGATGAAGCAGGCAATTTGCAAATGCGTTACCAGCACATTAATATTAATGGTGAATTCTTAACCGGAACCTGTTATACACAACCAGAGGTATTGCCGAATGGAAAACTGCGCCTGCACGAAAAATGGCAATGGACCTGTGGTGATTATAGCAAGGGTGAATCTGTTGCAGAAGAAGTCTAGTGTTTTGTTCCAATAACCAGCGCTTCACTTTTGAATTGCTCCTTCATCTAATCTCCTCTGGAATAATAACAACAACCTTTTTTAAAATTTACTTCAACCATACTGGTGGCCCCGCTGGGGCCATTTTTTACAATATCGTTTTCTATAAACAGCGAACCCCGATGGGGTTAATTACCCATTCAGGTCTTTTACATTTATTAAATTGATACATATTGACGCAAGCGATGTTTAGCTCCATCGGAGCTTACTGCTTATAGAAAAAAGCAAGAGGAATATCAGCTCCGTAGGAGCTTCCTGTGCATGGAGAGAGCTAGCATAACAATTCTAAAAATCGTTAATGCAAATCTTTTTGTTCAAAATATTTAAACAGGTTTTCTTTCATGCCGCTCACTTCTTTTTCATCTGCCATAATAGTTTGCAAGTTTTCCTGCATGCCTTCATTAATGTATTGCATGTTGCTGTTAAGCTTAATGCTGGCAGAAGAATGAAATTCTACAGCACCTGTTTTCTTTGCTACTTCAGCAATATTATCTGCACGTATGCCAGAGCCAGGCATAATAATGATACGATCATTGGCCTGTCGGATTAAATCATCTAATAAATGTGCGCCTTCTAAAGCAACCGGTTTATGCCCTGAGGTAAGAATGCGTTCGCAACCAATTTCAATGATATCTTCCAATGCTTCAAAAGGGTTATTGGCCCTGTCGAAAGCACGATGAAACGTAACGCTCATGGGATAAGCCAGCGATACCAATTGTTTGCAATGTTCTTTGTGTATGCTGCCATCTTGTTTTAGCATGCCAATTACCACCCCTTCGCAACCCAGATCTTTGCATAAAAGAATTTCCGTTTTCATTACAGTAAACTCTTCTTCGGTATAAAAGAAATCGCCACCGCGTGGGCGTATAATCGGGAATACATCTATACCTATTTTTTCTTTTACCAGCTTGATAGTACCATAACCCGGTGTAGTGCCGCCCTCAGCAGCATCTGCACATAACTCGATACGATTGCCCCCTGCCCTTTCAGCTATTACTGCAGATGCATAATTATAACAACATACTTCCAGTGTAAATGACATTGTTCCTTTTTTAGTAATTAGGAATTTGTTATTATGAATGAGGGCTCATTGTTTAAAGAGTCTTTGTCCAATAGAGTTGCAATAAATGATGCCCCTGTATAAGGTTTGAATTTACACAGAAGCCGAAAGAGCATTAGTATTACTAAAGTTGAACGGAGCGTCCCCGACATACTGTACGGGGCACGGCGCAACGATGATCAATCAAAGCCCTATAGCCGACACAATAATGGTTATTAGTTGATCATCATTTGTAAGAGCGAAAAATCTTTTGCCCAGCTAACCCCCACTAGCTACTCACCACTCACCACTCGCTATTCACTACTCCATAATATACTTCCCTTTTACCAACTGCTCACCATCATTGCTTTTTAATGCATAGCTAAACCCTTTGTGAATGGCATAAGCACCAACTTCTCCTTTTTTATTGAGTGCAAGAAAAGCAACCTGTATGTCTTTTGCTTTATCTCCCTTTATTTTAATGATGCGCTCAATAGCTTTTTTGCAAGCAGCTTCCGGGCTTAAACCCTGGCGCATGTATTCTACCACGCTGTGCGATCCACTAACACGGATTACATCTTCTCCCTGACCGGTAGCAGTAACAGCACCTACTTCATTGTCTACATACAAACCTGCACCAATGATAGGAGAATCCCCCAACCTGCCACGCATTTTAAAACCCATACCACTGGTTGTGCAACTGCCGCTAAGATTACCATTTGCATCCATAGCTACCATGCCAATTGTATCATGGTTCCATTCGCCATTCTCAAATTGTGTCGGTGCAAAGGGCCCATGACCTTTACCTGAGTTTTCAATATTGATAACAGGCTTGTACTCCGATTTTTTTAGCCATTGCTCATAGCTTCTTTTTGCATCTTCACTCAGCTCTTGTTTTTCCAATGGAAAACCTTCTGCTACTGCAAACTGTTGCGCACCACTGCCTACCAACATTACATGCGGTGTTTTTTCCATTACACGTCTTGCAACAGATATAGGATGTTTTATTCTTTCCAGGAAAGCTACGCTACCACAATTGAAATGTTCATCCATAATGCAAGCGTCCAGTGTTACAAAACCATCTCTGTCGGGGTTTGCACCAAGGCCCACACAGCAACTTTGTTCAGTCTCTGTTACCATTACACCCGCTTCCACTGCATCAAGAGCACGGCCACCTTTTCCTAAAATTTCCCAGGCGCCTTTGTTGGCATTAATGCCAGCATCCCAGGTAGAAATTACAATAGGCTTGCCGGTTACAACAACAGGTGATTCATTTACTGTT
This sequence comes from Chitinophagaceae bacterium, assembly GCA_047602295.1. Classification (GTDB taxonomy): domain Bacteria; phylum Bacteroidota; class Bacteroidia; order Chitinophagales; family Chitinophagaceae; genus JACMLD01. The sequence goes on from JASGHP010000001.1 coordinate 4,076,237, forward strand.
GCTGCAAATCCTTTTTTACCTGCAAGTATAGCTAACGAACTAAAAAAAGACGATTGCAAAAATTTTCTCCTGGTCTTCATGGTTTAAAAATTTGAAAAGCCAAGATATGATTTTATACAATGTGGAGAATGTGAATAATATGAAAATGTGATGAATGTCTGATGTCTGATTTATTATTTGGGGATTTCGAAATTTTATGATTTTGGGATTTGTTCAGATGCTGCGGCAAAAGAAATCTCAGAATCTCAATATCGCAAAATCAGCAATTTTCTTGTTTGCACTGGCATCCATTTATTATGGCTGATTTATCGAAGCAAAAGACTTGTAGCTTGCAGCTCACAGCTTGTAGCTTCTTCACACTGTTATCTTCCTATCCCTTGCAATGTTCTTCCATTCTCCCGTTACATTTCCATTTTCTATTGTAATAGCTCTTTCATACAATGCTACTGTGGGACAAACATGAAAAGGGAGTCCATACAAAACATCGCCGGTTTTATAGGAATGCGCTTCTCCTGTTTCCAATACAAAATGCTCTTCGCTCTGCCCGATGGGTTGCAAGTCCGGTGCATTTAAAAAATAAACTCGCCTGGTTATTTCGTTTTCTGCTGCTATGGATTTATGACCGAGGTCTGTACATATTCTGCCAGCAGATGGCAGAGAAATAACACGACTAATTACCAGCACAGCAGGTTTAAAAGGTTGTTCAGGACAGAGATCGCTATAACCTTTATCCCAATAAACAAATGTGCCGGGACTGCATTCTATTTCATTCCTTTTGCAATGAATAGAAAAGCTGGGAGAACCTCCCATGATGATAATCGGTTTATCAAATCCACGCACCGTAAGATCTTTTTGCAATACCGCTACTATAGAAAAAGCTTCATCGCAATTTTTTGTACGTTCGGCAAAATCTTTATCGCGTATGTGACCATCGTATGCATGCAGGCCTATGGGTTCAATACCTTTCAAATCTTTACAAAAACCATACAATTCAATTACTTCATTGCCTGGCGCTATGCCCGTTCTGTTCATACCAACATTAAGGTCTATATAAACCGGAACATCAAGTGCAGCCTCACTAAAAACAGCAGCCATTTCCTGTGCAGCTTGTTTATTATCTACAAGGCATGAATATTTTGTAGCGGAATATTTTTTTATCAATTGAACAAAGCGTTGCAGTTTCGGGCCGTTGGGCTGATAAGCGAGCAATACATCCGGTGCTTTGCACATGCCCAGCATTTCTGCTTCTGCAATGGTGGCACATTTGAATTTCTGGATACCCGCTTCCAGCATTATTAAAACAGTTTCCTTGCATTTGCTGGTTTTTACGTGTGGACGTAACCGTAATACATCGTCTATCATACCCACGGCATTGGCAATATTTTCTTTCACTCTTTGCGGATACACCACTAAAACAGGTGAATCCAATTCCTGTACATTATTAACTGTATACCATGCTGAAGTTGATTGTTCCATAATTTTTACTAAAACTTTTATATGCAGCTTATCCTTAACCAAGAAATGAGATAAGAAAATTTTCGAAAAGCGATACAGGAAGCCTGCACACAAGCTTTTTTAATTTTTACTTTTGAATTTTGAATTAGCAGCCGCCACTCACGACTCACCACTCACGACTCACCACTCACGACTTAGTTAGCTTTCCAATTCAAACAACGCCTCTACCTCAACTGCTACATTGCCTGGCAAAGAGCCCATACCCACAGCGCTGCGTACACCAATGCCATTCTCCTCTCCCATCAACTGCACAAAAACTTCACTGCATCCGTTGATAATAAGCGCATGCTTTTCAAAATCAGGTGAAGCATTCACCATACCCAATATCTTAACCACACGTTTCAACTTGTCAAATCCACCCAGATGTTCTTTTATAGAAGACAATATGCCCAAAGCACATTGCCTTGCAGCCAGCTTGCCTTGTTCTTCTGAAAGATTACCGCCAAGTTTGCCGGTAAAAAACTTACCATCTGTATGCACAGACACATGGCCGGAAACAAACAGCATATTACCTACAGTGAGGCAACGTTTATAAATACCTTTTGAAACAGGCATTACCGGGAATTCAAGTCCCAGCTCTTTTATTTTTTGTTCAATGTTATTCATGGCTATAAAATTTTAATGTACAAAGATGTTTAAAATTAAAACACCAGCAAGGCCAAAAACCGCCACAATGGTTTCCATTAAAGACCAGGAACAAATGGTGTCTTTTATTGACAAATTGAAATACTCTTTGAAAAGCCAGAAGCCGCCATCATTTACATGAGAAAACATAAGACTACCGGCGCCAATAGATAATACCATCAAGCTGGGATGCACATGCGCAGTTGCCATCATAGGTGCAATAATACCTGCGGCAGTAAGGCCTGCAACAGTGGCCGAGCCAAGGCAAACACGGATGATTGCAGAAATGAGCCAACCCAATACCAATGGATTGATGGGCAATGTTTGCAGGTTGTTGGCAATAACAGTACTCACGCCACTATCTGTGAGCACCTGCTTTAATGCACCTGCACCCGCAACAATCAACAATATTACGGCTATGTCTTTTACAGCATCGCCATAAAAATCCATAATCTTCTTCATGCTTTTGCCAGTTTTAATGCCCAATGTATAAGTGGCCACCAGCAAAGACAATAGCATTACAATAATAGGATCGCCTACCAGCGTAATTAATTTTTGTGCACCTGCACTTTGAAATTTCATCAAAGGTAAAATGGTAGAAAGCGCCAATAATATAACAGGCAACAGTGAAGACAAAAAACTATTGGCAGTACCAGGCATTTCATTAGCCGGTATACTTTTCTGTTCAAATGTTTTTAATGGTACAGATACAATCTTCTTGCAGGTTTGCGCAAATAAAGGCCCGGCTATTATTACGGTGGGAATAGCAATTGCCAAACCAAACAATAATGTAGTGCCAAGATCTGCATGAAACTGTGCTACCAATGCAGCGGGAGAAGGATGCGGCGGCAGAAATCCATGTGTAACGGATAATGCTGCTAACATAGATACACCTAAAAAAACAGCAGGCAGTTTTGTTTGGTACATTACTGAAAATACAAGCGGCACCAGCAATACAAAGCCAACATTATAAAACAAAGGGATGCCCACTATAAAACCTGTAACCGTAAGTGCCCAATGAATATATTTCCTGCCAAAAATATTCATCATTACTGCTGCTATCTTTTGTGCTGCACCACTTTCTGCAACCAATTTACCCAACATAGCGCCAAGGCAAATGATAATTGACAACTCGCCCAACATATCTCCAATGCCTTTTTTCACTGACTTTGTCAATCCGTCTAATGGTATGCCCAGCAACCAACCGGCTATTAAAGAAACGATAAGAAAAGCCAGGAAGGCATTCAGTTTGCCCCAGCTTATCAGCAATATCAATAAAAGAATACAGCAAACAACAATCAGAATGGTCATGTTACCGATATTAAGTAACCCAAGATAGGACAGAAAGTGTTAGGTTTTATGTTTTAAGTGATAAGTTGCTTCCGTGTTGCTGGATGTATTTATAAACTAAAATTGTCAGCCACCACTCTTGATTGACGATTCACAACTCACGATTTTTATATTGCATAAAATATAAGGGCGAATAATCATTCGCCCCTACACAAAATATCTACAATTATCAACACCCCTTTAGGGGTTAGGGGTGTCTACAACTTTATCCTTCACCACTACCAACTGATCTAAATCCACAGTTATAGGCAGCATGCCCAATTTTACAATCGCTTTTTTACCGCGTATCTCCATCACTTCTCCTACCTGGTGGTTTTTGCGCATCAGCACTTTAATGCCCACTTTTATATCGCCACCTACTTCATCGTATTTTAAGTTGATTTTCTTCTGTACTTTCTCTGCTACCTGCTTTTGGTTCTGATTGAACAATAAAGCATGCATCTGTTTCATCAATTCTTTCTTATCATCATTATTCTCCGCTTTGCGCCAGTCAAACACTACTTGTTTTAATTTACGCTCCATGTCTTTCAGGTATGCAATGCGGCTTTCGCTCACTTTGTTTTGGTGCCTCAGCAATTCAACCTGCTGGTTATGCCGCTCCTTATTCATCAATTGCTCCATCTCTTTTTTCAAACGCTCATTTTCTTTCATCAGCTTCTGTAATTCCTTTTTTTCTTTATCAATCACTTGCAGATCCTGTTCAGTTCTATTAAGCAGTTTGTCCAGTTTAAAATGATCTTCATCTACCAATTGCCTTGCGCGGGCAATCAGTTTTTTATCGAGACCAATACGCTCAGCAATAGAAAAAGTATAAGAGCTGCCGGGTTTGCCAATCATCAATTTAAAAAGCGGCATCAGGCTTTTTTCATCAAAAGCCATAGCGCCGTTAATGATACCTGGCGTTTTGTTTGCCATCACCTTCAGGTTAAGGTAATGCGTGGTGACAATGCCCATAGAATGTTTCCTGCAAAGTTCTTCCAGTATTACTTCGGCAAAAGCACCACCCAGGTTGGGATCACTACCACTGCCCAGCTCATCAATAAAGAAAAGTGTTTTACCATTGGCATTCTCCATGAAATACTTCATGTTTTTGAGATGAGAACTATACGTGCTCAAATCAAACTCCAGGCTTTGGGTGTCGCCGATATGAATCATTATCTGTTTAAAAATACCCATCTGCGATGTTGGATGTACAGGAACCAGCAAACCACTCTGCAACATCAATTGCAAAAGGCCTACTGTTTTTAGTGTAACCGTTTTACCACCAGCATTGGGACCAGATACTACCAGTATGCGGTTGCGTTCATCCAGTGTTATATTTGTAGGAATGGTTGGCTTTTTATCTCTTTGATTGTACAAATACAACAAAGGATGATAAGCCTGCACCAAATGCACATGTGCTTTATCTGTAAGTTGTGGATTATTGCCGTTTGTTTCTATAGCCAGTTTTGCTTTTGCATAGATGAAATCATATTCACCCAGCACATCGCTATAAATTTTTAAGAGACTGGCATACACAGAAAGCCTGGATGTAAGCTCACGCAATATGCGATATACTTCTTTTCGTTCTTCATTCTCCAATGAAAAGACATCATTGTTAAGTTCAATCGTTTCTTCAGGCTCAATAAATGCAGTGCGCCTTGTATCACTTTCGCCATGCAATATTCCTTTTACCTGCCGCTTTTGTTCTGCATACAAAGCCACTACCCTTCTTCCATTTAAAAAAGATTCTTCAATGTCTGCAACATAGCCGGCTTTATTCAATTTAGACAAGATGCGATCAAACACTTTGCGCAATTCATTGCGTTTGCGGTAAAGCCCCATACGTATAGCAGCCAATGCCTCACTGGCACTGTCTTTTACGTGACCGTTTTCGTCCAGCACATCATCAATCAGTGCAATAATTGCTTTCTCGTAATAAGTATGTTCAATCACTTTTGTAAGCGCAGGATAGGCAATGCGCTTCTCTGTATCAAACCATCTAAAAATATTTTGCAGGCTTTCTGCCAGTTTGCGGATGCCCATAAAATCATCGCTGCTTAAAACAGCACCGGCAATGCCCAGCAATTTCAACTCTTTAGCAAGATTCAGTATATAGTCATTGGGAAAATACTGGCCGGTTTGCAACACCAGTTTGTATTCATGCGATTGCTGCAACTCCAGGTCTATATATTCTTTGCGTGTATGAATGCGAAGATTGGCCGTTTTAGCTTTGGCGTATTCAGTTTTGCAATAAGCCGTCACCAGGTCTTTTATTTTTTCAAATTCCAACTGCACCAGTGCCGATTCCGGAAAAAATTTAATCATGTCTGCCCTTCTGTTTTTTGTAACGCGCAAAGGTACGGCGAATCCGGCTTTTTTCACTGCTGTAATTGGGGATTTCGAGATTTTGGTATTTCGAGATTTCTATGGAGATTCATACAAACAAATCTTAAAAACATCCAATTTTTAGATAGAAAAATCAAACTTAAACTTGCCTGCATCCAACTAATCATAATTTCTGTATGTTGAAATCATTTCTTCTTTTATTGTCGTGTGCTTTTGTAGTATTTGCGTGCGCCCAAAAAACTTCGCTTAGAAAATTGAAGAGAGCAATAAAAGCTGAATACCAGCAACAAGACGGCGAGTTTGCGCTTGCTTTTAAAGACTTGCAAACAGGCAAAACAATTTATATTAACGAGCATGCGATTTTTCATGCAGCCAGCACTATGAAAACGCCTGTGTTGATTGAAGCTTATAAACAAGCTGCGGCAGGAAATTTTTCACTCTCAGATTCTATCAGCATCATAAATAATTTTAAAAGCATTGCAGATACCAGCCATTTTTCTTTAAGCCCGAACGATGACAGTGAACTGGACTTATATAAGCATATTGGTGAAAAAGCAACCATTTATAGCATTTTGTATAAAATGATCATTCTTAGCAGTAATTTCTCCACCAATATAATGATCGACAAACTGGGCGCCGCAAATGTTACAGCTACTATACGCTCCTTCGGTGCAAATGATATACAGGTATTGCGTGGTGTAGAAGACAATAAAGCTTTTCAATTAGGTATGAACAATGTGGTAAGTGCTTATGATCTTTCACTGCTGTTCGATAAAATGGCAAATGGCCAGATTGTAAGTCAGCAAGCATGTGAAGGAATGATAAAAATTTTATTGGATCAAAAGTTTAACGACATTATCCCCGCTAAATTACCCAAAGAAGTAAAAGTGGCGCATAAGACAGGCTGGGTTACCGGCATTCATCACGATAGCGGCATCATCTTTTTACCAGATGGAAGAAAATATGTTTTGGTAGAACTTTCTAAAAACTTAAAAGACGAAAAAGCTGCAGTTGCTGCAATGGCCAATGTTTCGGAGATGATTTATGAATACATGAAAAGTAAAAATTAAAAAATCAAAAGTCAAAATCATTAGCGCAAAGAACAAGAGAAAAGGAAGCTTCACAGAACTATAACCAGCCTACGCAGAAGCTTTTTGAATTTTTACTTTTTAATTTTGACTTATAACTTACGACTTTTGACTTACGACTTTTGACTTACATTTGCCGCCCCATGGAAAAAGTATCAGCAGAGCAAAAGACGGTTGTATTACTGGCACCACACCGACTATTATTGGATCACTTACCATTAATAGCATTGCAAATTAATAAAACGGCTATCAACATAAATTATTCAGAAAAAGAATTTTCCCATTCACTATTAAGAGACAATTTAAATTATATTCCCAAAGAGGCTAAATCTGTGCTCTCATGGTTTTCTAAATCAGGTATAGGTACTATTAGTTCAGAAATAAAAACAAAGTTTACTTTAAACAAAGCCGGTTTACCTTATCAGCAGTATTTTAAATCTGCTATGCTTACCCGCCTGCACGATTTATTTAACCAACTGAAACCATTTAGCAGTCAAATTAAATTTTATCATCAGCAGGAAATTGCAAAAGGACGTTATAAAACCAGCCCATGCACTTTCAATAAAGAAAAACCTTTTGTAAAGTTTGAAGTGCGCAAAGAAAATGATTCATTGCAATTGAAAACGCTGCTGGTTATTAATGATGAAACCTTACCGCTAACCGACTTTGTACGTCATCATTTCCTGCTTTGCCGAAATAACGAATATTTTTTACTGGGCTACAAAGATTACCAAACGCTTGAATGGTTGCAACAATCGGCACCAGAACAATACAGCAATCAATCAACATTGCTGGCAGAAAATATATTGGTAAGACTGGAAAAAGATTATACGGTTTTGCGGAACAATCTTTTTGATAAAACGGCCATAGTAGCAGAACCGGTAAACCGGCTTATGCTTAGTGAAATCAGCCAGCAATTTTTAATGCTTACACCCCAGTGGAATTACGATGGCATTATTATAGAAGGCGTTTGGAAACCTACATTTGATTTCACCAGCAATGGAGAACAGTTTACCGTAGAGCGTAACAAAGAAAAAGAAACAGCTTTTGTACAACTGCTGGAATCATTGCACGCCAATTTTCGCAAGCAATTAAATGGTTACTTCTATTTATCATTTGCAGATGCACAAAAAGCACAATGGTTTTTAAAAGTTTATCACCGGCTATTGGAAATGAATGTGGAAATAACTGGCATGGATATGCTGCAGCATTTCCGTTATTCATCAGAAAAAATACAAACACAGGTTACTATAACAGAAGAAGGCAAACACATTTTGCAATTGCAGGTAAAACTTTCTTTTGGAAAAGAAAAATTGTTGCTAACCGAAATTCAAAAAACCATTCGTGCCGGGCAGCGTTCTGTATTGCTGAAAGATGGAAGCATAGGTGTGTTGGATGATGAATGGCTGCAACGTTATGGCTCCATATTGCGGCATGGAAAAATAACCGGTGCAGACAGCATGGAACTTTCCCGCTGGATGGCGCATGCAGAACAACACGCAGCAAAAGAAGAAGAAGTTTTAAAAATAGCCATTAAACAAGACTGGTGGCAGAAATGGTATCAATGGCAAAAAAATTCTGAACCTGTTTATCAATTACCATTAGAAGTAAAAGCAACACTGCGGCCTTACCAGCAAAAAGGTTTTGAGTGGATGTTGCTATTGGCAGAAGCAGGTGCTGGTGCGTGTTTAGCGGATGATATGGGTCTTGGCAAAACATTGCAAACTGTTTGCTTTTTAGCTTACCAGTTGCAGCAAAATCCGCAGGCCGTTCATTTAGTGGTTGCGCCTTCTTCCTTAATTTATAACTGGCAGCGTGAATTGCAAAAATTTGCGCCGCATATCAATGTTGTTCTTTATCATGGCCAGGGACGAGGCAATATTGAAGAGCTTGCATCGAATGGCACTATTGTTATTACCAGTTATGGCACGGTGCGTTCAGAGGCAGAACGTTTCCAGGCATTGTCTTTTGCAACAGTTGTGTTGGATGAAAGTCATAATATTAAAAATCCTTCTTCTCAGATCACCAAAGTAGTGAATACACTAAATGCTGCAACCCGTATTGCATTAAGCGGCACACCTCTCATGAACAATACTTTTGATCTCTATGCACAGTTCAACTTCCTATTGCCGGGCATGTTTGGCAGCCGCGAGTTTTTTAAAAGAGAATATGCAGATGCCATTGACCGCGACCGTGATCCTGCACGCATACAAGCGTTGAAAAAATTAACAGACACGTTTATACTTCGCAGAACCAAAGAGCAGGTAGAAAAAGATCTACCCGAAAAAACAGAAATGGTTTTGTGGTGCAATATGGGTGCTGCACAAAAAACCATGTACGATGAAATTCGCGACAGTATCAAAAACAATATTTTTCTCGACATAAAAACCAATGGTCTTGCCAAAAGTAAACTGGCGGTATTACAGGGCATCATTAAATTAAGACAGGCTTGTAATTCATCACTATTGTTGCCGGAAGGAGAACAATCTTGCACAGATTCTGTAAAAACCGATGTGCTGCTGGATGAATTAAGCAATAACCTGAAAGATAAAAAGGTGTTGGTCTTCTCTCAATTTACCGGCATGTTGAATATACTTGCCAAAACACTTACGGCACAGGGCATTGCTTTTTATCATTTCGATGGCAGCACCCCTCCTGCTAAAAGAATGGAAATGGTAAATGCTTTCCAGGAAGAAGGAAACAATGTGCCTGTTTTTTTAATCAGCTTAAAAGCAGGTAATGCTGGTTTGAACTTAACCGCAGCCAATTATGTTTTTCTATTTGATCCCTGGTGGAATACAGCCGTGCAACAGCAGGCAATAGATCGTACACACCGTATCGGACAAACAAAAAGCGTTTTTGCCTACAAAATGATTTGCAGGGATACCATTGAAGAAAAAATTATCGCCCTGCAGGAAAAGAAACAGCAACTGGCAGACGAATTAATTGGAGAAGACGAAGGTTTTGTGAAAGCATTGACGGAGGATGATATTGCTTACTTGTTTAGCTAGAAGCTGAAGAATGTGGAAATGTGGCAAATTTGGTAAATGTGAAAATGTCTGATGGCTGATGTAATGATGTCTGATGTGTTGATGCAAAAGCTCACTGCTCGCAGCTAGTGGCTCGTAGCTTTCACGTAATCCTATAAATCCGCCCAAATCCTAGTCTGCATTAACATTCCATACACATCTCTGTTTTCAACTTTACGTATATATTCATGTTATTAAGACAAGTGCTGTTACTGGTTTCTTAAAATCCGGCACTTGTCGCACAGCTTACAAAACGAGCGGTGCAGATCACAATAAATTGCACGAAATTTGAAAAAATGAGAACGCTAAAAGATTATGCCATGAAGTTTTTACTGGTTCTGATAAGTTCTGTAACAGGGCTGCTTTCATTAGCCGCCTGTAATTCTAATTTAAATCCTAATAAAACAATGAGCAGTTTAACCAATCCGGCTACACCGGTGGACAATATAGACGCCTCCATCAAAACAGATACTGCCACTTTTGGTACAGGCTGTTTCTGGTGCACGGAAGCCGTATTCCAGGAGCTGGAAGGCGTTTTAAAAGTTACCAGTGGCTACAGTGGTGGCCATGTGGCCAATCCTACTTACGAGCAGGTTTGCGAAAAAAATACCGGGCACGCAGAAGTAGTGCAGATCGTTTATGATCCTTCCAAAATCAGTTTTGATGAATTGTTGGAAGTATTCTGGCAGACACATGACCCTACCACGCTGAACAAGCAGGGCAATGATGTGGGCCCGCAATACCGTAGTGTAATCTTCTATCATAGTGAAGAGCAACACAAGAAGGCACTTAAATACAAGGGTGAATTGGACAAAAGCGGTGCTTTCAACAACCCGATTGTTACAGCCGTAGAGCCTTTTACCAATTTCTATTCAGCAGAAAAATACCACCAGGACTATTACAACAATAATGGCTCGGCTCCTTATTGCTATTATGTAATCAGGCCTAAACTGGAAAAATTTGAAAAAGTCTTCAAAAGCAAACTGAGGCATAAGTAATTTTCTTATACAGGCAAGCGTCATCCACCAGGATGGCGCTTTTTTTATTTAAAAAATGCTGTAAAAGCTTTGTTTTAATGATTGTTTTACAGGTATGCCTGCTGCCGATTGGCGCTTTTAAACAGTATTGCCACAAACCTGCGAAAAGGCAATTCACTGCTTGAATTGTTTTCAAAATTCCTTTACTTTCGTGTTTCATTATGAAAAGAATAGAACTGGAAATAGTGGCGTTATCGCATAGCATTACCCAAACTCATTCCTATGCTGTGGTATTGGGCGAAATCAACGGTCTTAGAAGATTGCCAATTGTCATTGGCGGCTTTGAGGCACAGGCAATTGCGGTAGCCCTGGAAAAGATGCAGCCCAGCAGGCCCCTCACCCACGATTTGATGAAGAACTTTATGCATGCCTTTGGAGTAGATCTTACTGAAATTATCATCAGCGATTTGCAGGAAGGCATTTTTTATAGCAAGCTGGTTTGTGTAAGCGAAAACGATACGGTGGAGATAGATTCACGCACTTCAGATGCATTGGCTCTGGCGGTTAGGTTTGGTTGCCCTATTTATACCTACGAACATATTCTTGAAAGCGCCGGCATATTGATGGAAGACACCGGCAAGAAGAAAAAAGGTGATGCTCCTTCTAAACCTGTAAACGATCATGCAGGCCAGGAAGATCTGAAAAGTCTTAGCATAGACGAATTGCATAACCTGCTTACTGAAGTGCTGGAGCATGAAGATTACCTGAGGGCGATTGTTATAAGGGACGAAATCAATAGCCGCAAATAACCAGCCTGTTTAGCACAAACTGTTTAATATCATTTCAGCCATACGCCTTTGATAGTCTTTCCCAATTGCAAGATAAACCTTGGCCTGCAGGTGCTGAACAAACGAAGCGATGGCTATCATAATATTGCTACCGTTTTTTACCCGGTGCCGCTAAAAGATGCACTGGAAATTACTCCACTTTCAAACGCAACTGAACCTGCTATTCAATGCTATGGACTTGCTGTTGAAGGTGATTCCTCCGATAATTTATGCATCAAGGCCTGGCATTTATTAAAAAAAGATTTTCCAAGCCTGCCTCCTGTCCAAATTCATTTGCTTAAAAATATTCCCATGGGCGCCGGTCTTGGCGGCGGTTCCGCAGATGGCGCTTTTATGTTGCAAATGCTTGATAAAAAATTTCAGCTCTCCATTTCGCAAGAACAATTATTGGCATATGCACTGCAACTCGGCAGCGATTGCCCGTTTTTCATTCTTAATCAACCGTGCATTGCTACCGGACGTGGAGAAGAATTGCAACCATTATCTCTTTCACTTGCCGGCTACCAACTGGTTATTGTGCGCATGGGCATACATGTGAATACCGGGAAAGCTTTTGCCAGTCTCAATGTTAATAGCACTGCAAAAAACAGTAGCCTGGCGGCAGACATTCTGCAACCTGTTAACAAATGGAAGCATCTTCTCTTCAACGATTTTGAACAGCCGGTCTTTGAACAATTTCCTGCCATAGCCCAGGCTAAAGAAAACCTTTACCAGCTTGGCGCCGTATATGCAGCCATGAGCGGCAGCGGCAGCACGGTTTTTGGATTGTTTAATGCAGAGCAAAATTTTACCAGCGGCCTGCCCGCCAATTGCACGGTCATCCGGTTATAGACATTTTTCATTAAATTTGAAAATAGGGTTCATGTTGTTTAGCTGGCAAAATGTTTGCTAAAGAGTTGTATTGTGTTTTTTCTTTTTCCGGTTAAACGATAGCTTAATAAAAAATCATCAATAAACCTTTCTTAAAAAAAGCAGTACCGTATGGGAGTTTCGGGCATTGTAAGTATTCTGATAATAGCTGTTACCAGCTTTCTTTCTTACAAAGGTTTTAATAGCAGCAATTTTTACGCAAAGATGGAATTTGAAGTAGAGAAAGTTTTACTTCACCGCGATTATAAAAGATTGTTTACCTCTGCTTTTGTACATGTAAACTGGCAGCACCTGATCTTAAACATGATATGCCTGCTGTTTTTCAGTTTCAATTTAGAAGCTTCTTTTGGCCCCATCAAATTTCTAGCTTTATATACTGCCAGTATTGTTGGTGGCAACTTGCTTACACTTCTTATCCATCGCAAGAATGGCGGCTATTCTTCAGTAGGTGCATCCGGTGCTATCAATGGGCTAATCTTCGCTTCCATTGTAATTTCTCCTGGTTTGCATATTTTCTTTTTGCCCGGCTGGTTATTTGGTTTGATATACATCATGTTTTCCATTTACGGCATCCGTTCTGGCAAAGACAATATTGGCCACGAAACACACCTGGCTGGTGCTTTAATAGGAATGTTGATGGCTATCGCTTTTCATCATGAGGCTTTGGTAGAAAATACCATTCCCATCTTATTGATGTTTTTGCCAACAGTGGCATTTATGATGATCATCATTACCAAACCACAAGTATTGTTTGTAGATAATTTTTGGTATAACCACAAAAAATACAATTATACGGTAGATGATCGCTACAATGCCCGCAAGCGAAACAGTGAGCAGGAAGTAGATCGCATTCTCGACAAAATAAATCAGCAGGGTATCAATAGCCTCTCCCGCAGGGAAAGAGAGTCGTTGGAAGAATATTCGAGAAAGTAATTAGTAATTAAAAATTAGCAATTAATAATTTGAAACCTTAAGATTTTATCTTTTAAATTCTATCGATACATAGTTTACACTTCTCAAAAATCCTTAAATAGGTAGTGTTAAACTGAAGCAGTTGCCAACATTCTAATCCTGCATAATTATTAATTATTAATTACTAATTATTAATTTCCTTCAAAAGCTCCTGCAAATCCAGCGCATCCGTCTTCATCACTAAATTACCAGAACCATCCAGTGGCCATTGATCTTTTGGTTTATCCCAATACAATTCAACGCCGTTCTTATCAGGATCATCAAGATAGATTGCTTCCGAAACGCCGTGATCAGAAGCACCGGTAAGCGGATAACGGGCATCTATCAATCTTTTTAAAATAACAGCTAAATCTTTGCGGGTAGGATATACAATTGCTGTGTGAAATAATCCTGCAGCCTTTACAGGAGCTGGTCCTGCGTTTTTGCTGTACCATGTATTCAGCCCGATATGATGATGGTAGCCGCCAGCAGAAATAAACACAGCACTATCACCATAACGCTGCATCTCCTGGAAGCCCAGAATATCTCTATAAAAGCCCAATGCTTTTTCCAAATCTGTTACTTTGAGGTGTACATGCCCAATACGGGTTTGTGGCGGAACAACATAATCCATTGCGTTGAATTTGGTTGCAAATGTCGTTATTCCAGCCCAAGCACCATCCAACCAATCAACTAATTGCTTACCTTGCAGCAAATCGTATTTTATTAATTCAAGAGCTCACATATTGCATTTTCTGCTGCTCAACCTTGATTTCCTCAATCACTGAGTTTTTGCTGTCATACCTATAAGCGTAGCAATGCTGTGCTGCGCCTAATTATTTATTATTTACTAATTACTCATTGTTAATTATATGAACTCTACTATAGCGCTCAGCGCCGTTTCACAATATTTTCTTGAACTGGAAGAAAAACATGGGGCACATAATTATCATCCCATCCCTGTTGTGCTTAGCCGTGGAGAAGGTGTTTTTGTATGGGATGTTGACAGAAAACGTTATTACGATTTTTTAAGCGGCTATTCTGCCGTAAACCAGGGACATTGCCATCCTACCATTATGGCTGCGTTTATAGAACAGGCAAAGCAACTGACGCTTACTTCCCGTGCTTTTCATAGTGATGCATTAGGAGAATATGCACAATACATTACCCAATATTTTGGCTACGATAAAGTATTGCCAATGAACACCGGTGTTGAAGCAGTGGAAACAGGCATTAAAATAGCACGTCGCTGGGGTTACGCAGTAAAAGGAATTGCAGAAAACCAGGCAAAAATTATTGTATGTGCTAATAATTTTCATGGGCGTACCAGTACAGTGATATCTTTTAGCACAGACCCATCTTCTTATAGCCGCTTTGGTCCTTTTATGCCCGGCTTCGAAATTATTCCTTACAATGATTTGAATGCATTGGCAACAGCCTTGCAGGATAAAAATGTTGCTGGCTTTTTAGTAGAACCTATCCAGGGAGAAGCAGGTGTTGTGATACCCGATGATGGCTACCTGGCAAAAGCCAAACAGTTTTGTGAAGATGCCAACGTATTATTTATTGCAGATGAAATACAAACCGGTCTTGCACGCACAGGAAAGATGCTGGCATGTGATCATGAAAATGTAAGACCTGATATTTTATTATTGGGCAAGGCCTTGAGCGGTGGACTATTACCAGTGAGTGCAGTGTTGGCAGATGACTCAGTTATGAATAATATCCACCCCGGTGAGCATGGTTCTACTTATGGGGGCAATCCACTTGCTTGCCGTACAGCCATTGCCGCATTAAAAGTATTAAAAGAAGAAAAGCTGGCAGAGAAGGCTACCGCAATGGGTGAATTATTAAGAAAAGAGCTGGCTGCATTGCAATCGCCATTTATAAAAACAATTCGTGGCAAAGGTTTGCTGAACGCGATAGTAATTGAACACGAAAACAAAGAAGCCGCCTGGGATCTTTGCCTGCACCTGAAAGACAATGGGCTTTTGGCAAAACCTACACACGGCGATAAAATTCGTTTTGCACCACCATTGGTTATTACAAAAGAGCAGATACTTGAATGCGTGGGCATTATTGATAAAAGCCTGCAGCAATTAAAATAAACAAAGTTGGACGCACACCGGCACGAACATATAGAAACGCACCTGCAAAGCTCTGACCTGCTTACAGACATTGTAATAGGCATGAGCGATGGATTGACGGTACCTTTTGCATTGGCTGCAGGCTTAAGCGGTGCCGTTAGTTCTACCAATGTAATAGTGATAGCTGGCATTGCTGAAATAGCCGCTGGTTCCATTGCCATGGGCCTGGGAGGATATCTTGCCGGTAAAACAGAAATTGATCATTACAACAGTGAGTTGAAACGTGAATACGATGAAGTAGAGACGGTGCCGCATAAAGAGAAAGAAGAAGTAAAAACATTTTTTCAAAACCTTGGGTTGAGTGAAGATGTGCAGGAGCAAGCAGTAGAAGAAATGACCAAAGACAAAGAGAAATGGGTAAACTTTATGATGAAGTATGAGCTTGGCCTTGAAAAACCGGATGCACAAAGGGCCAGGAAAAGCGCTTTTAATATTGGCATCTCGTATATTGTTGGTGGTATTATACCGTTAAGTCCTTATTTCTTTGTAAACAGTGGCACAGAAGGTTTAAAGATATCCGCCATCATTACTTTGTGCAGCCTGTTTATTTTTGGTTTTTTAAAAAGCAAAATCACGGGTGTCAACCCGTGGTGGGGCGCCATACGCGTAACACTGATTGGTGCAGCGGCAGCATCATGCGCATTTGGCATTGCCAGGCTTATACAACATTAACTAATATACTTAACAGCATTTTCATGAAACTACATGCAATCCTCTTTATTCTACTTGCAACCGTTGTAAATATTTCTTCCTTTGCACAGCCAAGAATGACAAAAATCACAAAAAAGAATTATTCTATACAAAGCCCGGCAGAATGGACAATTGATAGTTCTAAACAAATGGGAACAGACCTGATTTTGTTTTCGATGCTTGAGAATAGCAATGATAAATTTCGTGAGAATGTAAATGTGCTGGTACAAGACTTGGGCAATAACCCAATTGATCTTGCTAAATACACCGCTATTTCTACCAACCAGATTCATACCATGGCGCAGGATTCCAAAATTGAATCTTCTGTCACAATGAAAACGGCCAACATGAGTTACCAGAAAATTATTTATACAGCCACTCAAGCCAACTTCAAACTAAAGTTTGAGCAATACTATTTTGTGGCGAATAAAAAAGCTTACGTTATTACGCTCACTACAGAACAAACAAAGTTTGACGCGTACAAACCTGTAGGGGAATTGATTCTTAATTCATTTGTGCTGAGATAAAAATGCCTGCATCAATTTGATTGGTACAGGCATTTCTATTAATTGTTTTCTTCCTTACTTCTCTGTAGACAAAGAAAAAGGATAATCCGCTTTATTAACTCCTCTTGTTTTATTCGGCGTTTCAGCCATTGTGAAATTCAGCACTGCACCTTTTTGCAATGCAGTATGACTAAGCCAGTTCTTACTGTATGGTTTTGCATCGTAGCTAAAGCTGCTTACATATCTTTTTGATGCATCGTTATTGGCTGCGTTTACAACTAACTGCTTGCCATTCTCCAATTGCAATGTTAGTTTTTTAAACAGTGGCGCTCCTAATACATATTGATCGCTTGCCGGTGTAACGGGATAAAAACCCATTGCAGAAAAAACATACCAGGCAGACGTTTGCCCATTGTCTTCATCACCGCAATATCCATCTGGTGTGGCTTTATACAATTTATTCATAGTTTCCCTTGCCCAGTATTGTGTCTTCCATGGTTCGCCTGCATAATTGTAGAGGTAGATCATGTGTTGTATAGGCTGGTTGCCATGTGCGTATTGCCCCATGCCTGCAATCTGCATTTCACGTATTTCATGTATTACACCACCATAAGCGCTTTCATCAAATATGGGCGGAAGAGAAAATATTGAATCCAATTTGGCTATAAACTTTTTGTCTCCACCCATTAAATTAACCAGTCCTTGTATATCCTGGAATACACTCCATGTATAGTGCATACTGTTTCCTTCTGTAAATGCGTCGCCCCATTTAAATGGATTGAAAGGTGTTTGAAAACTACCATCTTTATTACGGCCACGCATCCAGCCAACTGTTGGATCAAAAACATTTTTATAATTGTAGCTACGTTTTTTGTAAATGCCAATTTCGCTTTCTGGTTTTCCCAATGCTTTGCCCAATGCATAAATAGCATAATCGTCATAAGCATATTCTAAAGTACGGGCAGCATTTTCTTTAACCTTTACATCGTAAGGCACATAACCCAGATCGTTATAGTACTCTACTCCTGCCCTACCTGTTCCTTTGGGGCCAGTATTATTTGCTCCGTGAATCAATGCCTGGTAAAGCGTTTCAATATCGTAACCGCGCCCGCCTTTTATGTAAGCTTCTGCTACAATTGAAGCAGAATTGTTGCCAATCATTACCGGCGCATAGCCAGGGCTTGACCATTCCGGCAGCCAGCCACCTTCTTTATAATCGTTTATCAAACCTTCCTGCATTTCTTTTGCTATAGAGGGAAAAGCAAGATTTAAGAATGGATACAATGCACGGAATGTATCCCAGAAACCAGTTCCGCCAAACATGCGACCAGGAACTACTTCTCCGGTATAAGGGCTCCAATGCACAATTTGTCCCTGCGCATTGGTTTCGTACAATTTGTTAGGAAAGAACAACATCCTGTAAAGGCATGAATAGAATGTGCGTGTTTGATTTATTGTACCACCTTCTACAGAAAGCCTGCTCAAAGTTTTATTCCAAACGGCTTTTGCTTTTTGCATGGTTACATCAAATGCATCTTTTCCTTGTTCTTGCTGCAAATTCAATTCTGCCTGTTCCTGGCTGATAAAAGAAGATGCTACACGCAAACTCACCTGCTCTCCTTTAGCCGTTTTAAAACCAACTACAGCTAATGAATGTGCTGCTGAAACTTCTAAGCCGTTGTTTAATGCAGAATCAGTATAAACCTGCGTTAATACAAAAGGCTTGCTGCTGTAGATAACAAAGTAATTTTTAAAATTCTTGAGCGGGCCATGTGCATGTTGTGTTGAATAACCAACAATTTTATTTTCCTGCGGAATGATCTTTATGTAAGAGCCTTTATCAAACGCATCAATTACAATGGATGCACTATCGTTTGCAGGAAAAGTAAACCGAAACTGCGCTGTTCTTTCCGTAGGCGTATACTCTGCCGTTACATCATGATCTGCCAGGTACACACTGTAATAATATGGTTTTGCAATTTCTGTTTTATGAGAGAACCAGCTTCCTCTTTTGTCTTGCAGCACTGCGGTTTTACCTGTTACCGGCATAATGGAAAACATGCCGTAATCATTCATCCAGGGAGAAGGCTGGTGTGTTTGTTTAAAGCCACTGATTTTAGTAGCATCATAAGTGTATTGCCAGCCGTCACCATTTTTACCGGTTTGCGGTGTCCAGAAACTCATGCCCCATGGCAATGCTACTGCAGGGTAAGTATTGCCGTTTGACAATGCATGATTGGATGCAGTACCCATTAAAGGATTTACCCATTCTGCAGGATCAGTTATTTTACCAACCTGCTGAGCTATTGCAATTTGATAAGAAAAGAAAATAGTAACGCAAAGAAGAAGTTTTTTCATGTCACATACATTTTAGAAAGAGAGCAACAATTGTCTATGCCAATAATTGCTGCAAATGTATGTTTGCCGGTGAATATTTGCTGGATTATTTCAGGGTCATATTACAGGCGTTACAGAAATTATTCAGGGTGTATCATTTAAACATGCCTCTATAAAAAACGCATGCTACACACGATGCTAAAGATCAATAAAGCGCTAGAGTTGAACGGAGCGTCCCCGACATTCTGTACGGGGCACGGCGCAAGGATGTTTCATCAATGGACATATGCCGGCTCAATAAAAACAATCTTTATTGATAAAATTTTATTCAATAAGGAGAAGGGCTTACACTTGTCCATCCGCCATCAACAACAATACTTTGGCCGGTTATATGCGTGGCTTTGTCTGATACCAGGAACAATGCAGTACCTGCAATGTCTTTTGTAGTGGCGGGTCTGCCCATGGGTGTAATGCCAGACCATGTCTTGTAATATTCTTTGTCTTCCAATGTACGCTCTGTAAGCGTGGCACCGGGAGCAATAGCGTTGACATTTATTTTGTATTGAGATAATTCAATCACCAGGTTTTTTGCCAGCATTTCAAGCGCAGCTTTCGTCATGCCGTAAGCAGCCAAGTTTTTATGCGCCTGGTGACCGGTTACAGAAGACATAAACAAAATAGAACCGCCCTTGCCTTGTTGTTTCATTTGCTTAGCTGCAGCCTGCGCAAGAAAAAAACTGCCGCCAAGATTTACCTGCAATACTTTATAAAATGCATCTGGTGTGTAATCAAAAAAATCTCCAAACAAAGTAATACCGGCATTGGCAATAATAATATCCAATGAACCAAAAGAAGCGACAGCAGTGCCTAC
Source organism: Chitinophagaceae bacterium (assembly GCA_047602295.1). Classification (GTDB taxonomy): domain Bacteria; phylum Bacteroidota; class Bacteroidia; order Chitinophagales; family Chitinophagaceae; genus JACMLD01. The sequence goes on from JASGHP010000001.1 coordinate 4,096,368, forward strand.
CATTTTTTGAATGCACTCCATACTACCTGAGTCACCGGTTACTGCTATACATTTTGCTGTTGCATTCAATTGTGCTACGGCTTTTGCAGTCAGCGCTTCATCAATATCATTCAATATTATATTAGCACCTTCTTCTAAAAGTTGCTTGCATATTTCAAAACCTATGCCCTGCCCTGCGCCCGTTACTATTGCTGTTTTGTTTTGGAAAGCCATCGTTTTTTTAGCTGTGAGCTGCTAGCTATGAGCTACTAGCTTTTCTCGGTGAACTTATTATTTATTGGCATCTTCATGCAATGCTAAACTTGCAGCCTGAAGCTTGGGGCTTGAAGCATGTAGCTAGCAACTTGAAGCTTCTCTCTAATGCGAGTCTTTCGTTACTTCGCTGCCAGAACCTCCTCTAAGAAAATCCATATCTGCACCAAGATTGGCCTGCTCTACATGCTGCTGGTACAAATACACATAACCTCTATCCTGGAAAACAACATTGGACTTCTTCGCTTTCTTTCGTCTTTCAATTTCTTCATCTGAAAGATCTATGTGCAATAAACGTTTGTGCACATCCAGCGTAATCATATCTCCATCCTGTACAATGCCCAGCGTGCCGCCTGCTGCTGCTTCAGGTGCCACATGCAATACAACGGTGCCAAATGCAGTGCCGCTCATTCTTCCGTCTGAGATACGCACCATATCTGTAATGCCTTTGTTTAATAATTTTGCAGGCAAAGACATATTGCCTACTTCGGGCATACCGGGATAACCTTTTGGCCCCACATTCTTTAATACCAACACACAGGTTTCATCTACATCAAGATTGGGATCATCAATTTTATGTTTGTAATCATCAATATCCTCAAACACTACTGCCCTGCCTGTATGTTGCATCAAATGTTCACTGGCGGCAGACGGTTTTAATACTGCACCATCTTCGCTAAGGTTTCCTTTCAATACCACAATACCCGAGATGGAATTGAATGGTTTGTCTACAGTTGCAATTACAGATTCATTGTAATTAGGCTGGTTCAAAACATTTTGCTCAATAGATTTTCCATTTACCGTAATGCATTCTTTGTGCAGGTAAGGAAGCAACTGGTTCATCACTGCAGTTAATCCGCCTGCGTAATACAAGTCTTCCATAAAATATTTACCGGAAGGTTGCAGGTTGGTAATGAGTGGAATGTTGGCAGAGAATTTATCAAAATCTGAAAGATCCAATTCTACACCAATGCGACCAGCTATGGCCAGCAAATGCACTACAAAATTGGTAGAACCACCAATAGCAGCATTTACCATGATGGAATTTTCAAAAGCTTTACGAGTGAGCACATCAGAAAGACGACGATTTTCATATGCCATTTTCACAATCTCACGGCCAGACAGTTGCGCCATAATTTTACGGGCTGCATCCGGTGCGGGTATAGCGGCATTTTGTGGCAATGAAAGACCTAAGGACTCTACCATACAAGCCATAGTAGATGCGGTGCCCATTACAGCGCAATGTCCATCGCTGCGGCACATGCCTGCTTCTGCCAGCGAAAGTTCTTCATCTGTCATTTTTCCGCTACGGTATTCTTCGCTAAAGCGCCACACATCGCTGGTGCTGATATCTCTATTACGGTATTTGCCGGTAAGCATCGGGCCGCCGGAAACAACAATGGTGGGAAGGTTTACACTGCAGGCACCCATTACCAATGATGGCGTTGTTTTATCGCAACCACAAAGCAATACCACTGCGTCCATTGGATTGGCACGAATAGATTCTTCCACATCCATACTGGCCAGGTTACGGTAAAGCATGGCAGTTGGCTTTATCAGCGTTTCGCCCAAAGACATAACGGGAAACTCTACCGGGAAACCTCCGGCTTCATACACGCCTTTTTTTACAAACTCTGCCAAATCCCTGAAATGAGAATTGCAGGGTGTTAGTTCAGACCAGGTATTGCAAATGCCAATCACGGGCTTGTTGCCGCTTATTTCATCTGCAGGTATGCCCTGCTTTCTAAACCATGAACGATAGATAAGTCCATCCTTTCCTTTGCGGCCAAACCATCCGCTGCTCCTAAAATTTTTTGATTCCATATAGACTGAATATGATTGAAATAATACACCGTTGAAATAAAAAGAAAAATTAGTTATTTATTTTGGAAACAATGGCAGAAATATTTTATCAACCTTCATAACAATAATCCAACGCAGCAGCACAGCCGTCCTTTCACTTATTTTGCTATTTTTGATTGAAAGCACCCTGCTAATGAGCAATCAAAACAACGACCAACACCACAAGGAAATATTTCAACTGGAAAGAATCGCACTTTTTTCTGATGCCGTATTTGCGATTGCCATTACCCTGCTGATTATAGAAGTAAAAGTGCCTGCATTACCTTATAAAGAACCGGAGTTCTCTCACCAGTTCTGGGAGTCTATCAATGAAATGATACCAGAGTTCATTGGCTTTATTATCAGCTTTATGGTAATAGGCAACTACTGGCGTTCTCACCACAGCACTTTTTATTTTATAAAAGACTACGATAACAAACTGCTGCAACTAAACAACATCTTCCTGCTTACTATAGTAGTAATGCCATTTACAACTGCTTTCATGAGCCGTTACATGTTGTTTCAGCCCTTCTTAATTTATTGCCTTAATGTAATAGCTGCCGGCCTTTTACAGGTAAGAATGTGGAAATACGTTACCAGCGATAAAAGACACCTGCACACACCATTGCCTCCGGGAATAAAAGCATATAAAACAACTACGTCTTATATTGCCATGAGCTGTTTTGCTGTTGCTATTATCATACACAAATTACCGCTTGCCGGCAACTGGCCCGGCTTTCTTGCCAGGATATTTCTTGCCAGCATTTTTATTATTGACATTTTTACGCATCGCTATTTCCAAAAGAAATACAATCTTGGAAAGAAGTATTAATCTATACGGTGAATTGAATGCAAGCGAACAGTTTTTTCACCACATAGATAAAACATAGGGCTTAATCCTATCAATCCTATTAATCCTAGTTCACTCTTCCAGCGCAAAAGCCACATATTTATCGCCCGACTTTGTATTCAGCTTTCCTCCGCCACAGGCAATAACAATGTATTGTTTGCCATCTACCGCATAAGTGCTTGGAGAAGCATATCCGGCTGCAGGCAGGCTGCTTTGCCATAATACCTTTCCTGTTTCTTTATCAATAGCCCTGAATTGTTCGTCTTTGGATGCTGCAATAAATAAAAGTCCGCTGGCTGTTACCAATGGCCCGCCATAGTTATCTGTTCCTGTTGGCGGAATACCTTTTTCAGTTAATGCTTTGTATTCTCCCAATGGCACCTGCCATTTGCGTTCTCCTGTATTTAAATCAACCGCAGTGAGTGTGCCCCATGGTGGTGTGTTTACAGGATAGCCCTTGCTATCGTACCAACGGTTATAACCCGTATGCTTATACGGAAGTTTCTTCTCTGTTGTACTGCTGGCAACTGCTACTGTTTCTGATTTTTTGTGCAACAGGAAATCTGTAATGGCCTTGCGCTGGTCTTCTGCAATATGTGAGAAGGATGGCATCATGCCTTTTCCCTTCTCCATTATTTTTAAAACTGCATCTGCAGACAACCTGTTTTCTATTCCTAATAAAGAGGGAATTGAACCATCGTGATTGCCAGCCATATCTTTACCATGACACGCTGCACAATTAGCGCTGAATAAATTGGCGCCAGTTAGTGAACTGCCAGACAAAGGCTGATCTGCATCTACCAATGTTGTATAACAGGGAATTTCTTTAGCAGGAATATACAAAATGCCACTGCTATCAGCCGCCGCACCACCCCATTGTGCACCACCATCTGTGCCCGGAAAAATAATCGTCATCTTGCCTGTTACCGGAATGTAAGCACTGCCTGTATTTGCTTGCGCCAGCATTTGCAACAATGAATCTTTACCGGCTACAAAAGAATTAAAATCGCTGGCAGTAAAACTTTGCCGTGTAAAAGGAAATGGTTTTGTGGGCACCGGTTGTGTTGGGCTTGGATGTTCACCAGGCATTGCTTCTGTAGAAAATGCTTTTTCTTCTATCGGGAAAAGTGGTTCACCGGTAACCCTGTCAAACAAAAAGATATAACCCTGTTTGGTAATCTGCGCTACTGCATCTGTCTTTTTTCCATTGTGCATTACTGTTACCAGGTTGGGTGGCGATGGCGGATCACGATCCCATATATCATGATGCACCAATTGATAATGCCACAGCCGTCTGCCGGTTCTTGCATCCAATGCAAGCAGGCAATTGGCAAACAGGTTATCTCCTATCCTGTTGCCTCCATAAAAATCGAATGCTGCAGAACCAGTGGGTATATACACAATACCACGGTCTCTGTCTATAGCCATGCCTGCCCATGAATTGGCAGATCCTAAATGTTCTCTTGGTTCGGGTGACCATGTATTATAACCAGCATCTGTTTTATCTGGTATGGTATGAAAAGTCCAAACCAATTCCCCTGTATAAACATTGTATGCCCTTACATCACCCAACAGCGCAGTTTCAGATTCTGCTACTCTTGCACCCACAATAATCAGGTCTTTATAAATGGTGTTAGGTGTATTGGAAACAATATAATTGTCTGCACCCGGCCTTTCAACACCTTTCTTTAAATCTATGCGGCCATTCTCGCCAAAGCGTGTAACAGGTTTTCCTGTAAGCGCATCAAAACAATACAACCATTTGCCTGCACCAAAAAAAACTCTTTTATAAACTTTGTCGTTAAAATAAGTAATGCCCCTGCTGAGTGTACCTCCATTGTCTGCAACAGCTGTCTTCCACAATTCTTTTCCGCTGCCCGCATCTAATGCAAATACCTGTATGCCGGCACTAACGCCATACAATATGCCATCTACTATTACAGGATTGCATTGCATTTGCGTATGATTGCCTGTTGTATCTGCACCACCGGAAGCGTATGTCCATGCAACTTTTAAATGCTGCAGGTTTTCTTTTGTTACCTGTGTAAGTTTTGAATAATGGCTTCTGCTGCCATCTCCATTGTATTCTGCCCAATCTGTATCCGGTACAGCAACTAGTGCGGCGCGGCGTTGTTTATAATTGCTGTAGATAAGATACACGCCGGTAGCCAGTAAAATAAGCATAGCCAGTGTTAAAAGACTATACAATTTTTTTCTTTTAGGCGATGTTGGTAAGGGCATTGAAAATATGTTTTTAATAATTGAGCATGGGATAAGGGGATGATAAGAAGCAGGCTTTCTAAAACAGGCAATTAATGTACTATTTATTTACTAATTGTTAAAATGATTCGGCTTAACACTACTATAAGAAATAAAATAATTATTTAGAGCCACAATATTAGTAGTACAATATCCACTTCCAATATCAGCTTACCTCTTCCTCAAAAACAATTAGATAGCATCCTGCTGAAACAATTGAATTAGTGCAGACAGATTTTGTAGCCTGCTTTCATCCTGTGTGCTTGTAAAGATAAACCTGGTTGTTTATGAAATCAACATTGGTACCAGGCCATTGCCATTAAACCTTCCTATTTGTATTCCTGGTATGCACGCCTGAAAAGGCGATGCAAAACAACAGTTGCCCACTGTTGTTTTTTTATTGAATGTATTATCGCATTGCAACCGGTCAGGCGACGGCGACTGATCCATGTAGACAAAATCAGCAACCATAAGTTTTCTGAACTTTGTTCCGTAGGAACATTTGGTGGGTAGAATTTAATAAACAAGCCAAATGCGTTCCGTAGGTACGCCTGGTGCAATCGCGGAGAACAAGCATCAATCGTTCCGATGGAACGAAAAGCATCTTCATTTTTTAATCTACCCACCAATTGCTTCTATGGAGCAAGGAACGCTGCAACCGGTCAGGCGACGGCGACTGATCCATGTAGACAAAATCAGCAACCATAAGTTTTCTGAACTTTGTTCCGTAGGAACATTTGGTGGGTAGAATTTAATAAACAAGCCAAATGCGTTCCGTAGGTACGCCTGGTACAATCGCGGAGAACAAGCATCAATCGTTCCGATGGAACGAAAAGCATCTTCATTTTTTAATCTACCCACCAATTGCTTCTATGGAGCAAAGAACGCTGCAACCGGTCAGGCGAGGACGTCTGACCGCAATACAAGATCTTCCCCCTATAAAAAATCAATCACGAAATTCTTTTAGCACTGCGGGTGGTTTAATCATTAAACGTTCACCATTTTTATTCTCCAGCAATAAACCATCCATCAGCAATGCATCACCCTTATATCTTTTTACCAGCCAAACAGGCGAGAAAGATTGAATAGCTGACAACAGTTGGTAATAATCATTAACCCCATTCGTATCATTCGCGTTCTGATTCGCGTCATTAGCGCTCCCATTCGCGTCATTAGCGTTCCTATTCGTGCCATTCGCGTTCCCATTCGCGTTATTAGCGTTCCCAGCGTCCAAACTAATACTATCAGCCATACCTAACTGCTGAATGCACATCAGCAACCACCAATGGCCAAAAGAAGTGTGTTTCCTTTTATCTGCACCTGCTGCGCCATTCCGATCGTGCAGGGTAATGGGCGATACAAAAACAGGTTTTCCACCGGCAATTGCATTGGCAGATGCCACCATATCTGGTTGATTGTCTAAATTCTCCAAAATAGATCTTTCGTCTTTGCTATGTGCCTGCGGGTAAAGCCCAAAGCTTACAAAATCGAAATAACCTAACGCAGGCCTGTTGCGGTTGAGGTTTACAAAATTGCCATCGGTGCCATAGCCAACAGGCAGCATGGGCAATTTTTCTTTGATGGCATTGTAAATGGCTGATTGCATGGCAGCAGGTACAAATGTTGCGGATTGTTTTAAAGGAAGTATTGAAGCTATGTGCAACTGATGATCTATTAGTGTCGGCAAAACTGCTGCAAGTTCATCTGCATATGCTTCAGAGAAATGCAATGTAAGTTGCAATTTGGTTTGCAATGCTATTGCCTCCTGGCTGGCTTGCGCTAATACCTGTTTCCAGTTTTCATCTTTCAATGCCAATGCAACACGATAATGCCCGCAAGGATTTTTTTTAAAAAGGTTTATTTGATCTGCATGTAAAGCCGCAAGGTTTTGTTGCCTGCAATAACCAATGGAAGGAAAAGGTATTTTCTCTTCGTAAAAATTGTTTTCGGCTATGGGTGATGGTAGCAATGGCGCTTGCACCTTGCAGGTAACAGATTGCGCTATAGCATCACCCGGCGATAAACTTACGGGCAATGGAAAACTTGGGTTCTGCGGTGTTGAATAAGTTTTAAAAGAACTGTCAGACCAATTGCGCTGGTCTTCTGTTTCAAAAATATCTCCCGTAAATAATAATTGCACCGTGTGCTTATCTGGTGTTTGCCAACTCATTTGCTGTACATCAGTAAAAGGCTGGTGCGGATTGATGGCAACAGGAAACGAAGCTTCATAAACGCTGTTATCTGGTTTGGTAATAGTTGCTTTTTGCCCATTGCATTCTTTTATAGGATGATGAACACAGATGCCGATGCGGTTTCTTTGAAAGTTTGCAATTGCTTCACCGCTGAATGAAAATTGTATAGTACCATCTTGCTTTCCTGTAATAGCAATTGATCCTTTATATACTGCAGTTGTTTTTTGATAGTAAGTTGCGTTGTATTGAATGGAAAAACTATTTGCCTCTTTTACAATTTTTTCATTGCTGATGATATAAGGAAGTGTTTGCCATTTGCTATCACGCAGTGCTATATAGATCATGCGCAATATTTCTGTGTGGCCACTGCGCAGGTAACGTAGTTTACCATGCTCGTACATGCAAGTAAGTTGACCAGCTTTTAAATAAACAACTGGTAATAACTGAACAACTGATGATACTTGTATCTCCTGAACGGATTGCGGCATTTTAATCGTTTTTAAATAGAGGGAATTTATTCCACAAAAGCAAGATACGGTATTGAGTGAAACAGGATGACGCATAATAAAATGAAGGAACCTGCGTTTTCCCAAAATAAGATGGTTGTGACACCAGCACATGCTACACGGGATGCTGAAGCTGAGAAAAGATATACCGTACAAGTGAGTGACACAACAAAAGCTGAATAAAGTTCCACTGCCCGCCCCCTATTAAAATTTTAATTCCCTACCCGTACTGGCACCCGGTTTGCAATTGCAGCAGATCATATTTTAATAACAATTGTGCAAATCATTTTTGTGCTGTTTAAAAAAGGATCACCTATTTTAGAGAAAACCGAACAACATAAATTGTTACATTTGAATATCCATTTTTCCTAACCTTCTAAAACTTTGCGTATGCCAATATCACTCGACAAATTCAGGGCAAAACTTGTTATCAAGCTTTTATATCCCGTTTCTGGTATGGATGCTGGTAAGTATATTAAACGCACCATTCAACTGCTGAAGAAAGAAAACCTTGCAACAGATACTATCAAATCTGTTATCGACAAAATGATTCACCAGTTGGATAATGTGAAGCAGGCAACTACAGACAATTTTAAATGGCAGCATTTGGCAATGGCCATTCTGGCACTTACAGAAATTAAGCAACAGCTTTAATAACCATTTTTTTAGCTTTCTACCTTGCAGGAGATCATTCCCTGCAAGGTTTTTTTTTGCCTGTTATTGAACCATTCGTTTCATTCATTTTTACGCGATTTTTTTGAGCAAATTGCTGCCAATCCCGTTGTTTTATAAAATAACCCGCTTGTATATTAAGACAACATTAAAAAAGCATTAATAGCCTAAGTGCTATCATTTATTTTCATAAAACAAACAACACTTGTATTTAATAAATAGCGATATTCACTCATATTAACCAACAGCTAACTAGTTACAGATTAATTGATTTTGAATGAAAGGTGGAAAGGCCCGAAGAAAAAATGCCATGCAACCCGTAAAAACAGCTTCTCTAGATACAGCTTACGCCTCAAAATACCTGCGGTTGCTAAACTCTGCCAAGTTGCTAAAAGATAAAAAAGATACACTTGAACAGGCCCTGGAAGAAATAGAGGACATCTATAACAATGCCCCCTGCGGTTACCATTCCCTGGATGTAAAAGGTGTGTTTTTGCGCATCAACGATACAGAATTGCGCTGGCTGAAAATGCCACGGGCCGGCTTTGCCGGTGTAAAAAAATTTACCGATATACTTACAGAAGAAAGCAAAATAAAATTCAGTAAAACCTACCCGCTGTTTATGAAAAACGGGCAGATACAGGATGAAGAGTTTGATTTTGTACGCAGTGATGGAACTTCTTTCCCGGTATTGCTAAGCGCTACTGCTATTTACGACGCAAAGGGCCACTACAAAATGAGCCGCTCTGTTGTGGTAGACATATCTGCACGCAAACAGATGGAGCAGCAACTGCGTTCTTCTTACGAAGATCTGCAGCAAAAAAATGATGCGCTTACCATTGCCAATGAAAACCTGTTTTTCATGAACCGGGAGAAGAGCCAGTTTATGGATATTGCTACGCACGATTTGCAATTGCCACTGGTGGCTATTACCATGCTAAGCGAAACACTTTTAAAAAAGAATATCCCCTCCGGCTCTGAAGAAGAAAGACAGATATTTGAAATGATACAGGATGCTTCTATGGAAATGAAGACCCTGCTGACCAATTATCTTTCCGCCAGCCAGTCGGACGCAGGCAATATGTCGCTCTTTATGCAGGAGCTGGACATTAATGTGCTTACCAATGAAATTGTGCAACGCTACATACCCATTGCGCAGAAAAAAAATATTGCCATTCATTTTAAGAACAACAAAAACTTTTTGCTGTTTACAGACCGCGAATGTTGTGCGCAGATAATTGAGAACCTGGTTTCAAACGCTGTTAAATACACACCGTTTGGCAAAAACGTAACGGTGGCTGTAACCGGCAATAATAAAGAAGTAAAAATTATAGTGGCCGATGAAGGCCCTGGTATAAAAAAAGAAGACCGCCACCTGCTCTTTCAGCGTTTTCAAAAATTATCTGCACGCCCCACCGGCGGCGAACTATCTACCGGCCTCGGTCTTAGCATTGTAAAATACCTGGTGGAACAACTAAAAGGCAGCATTACTGTAGAAAGTGAAATAGATAAAGGCAGCACGTTTACAGTGCATTTGCCTATTGGGGGGATTGAGTAGTCGTCAGTCGTCAGTCGTTAGTCGTTAGTCAGGAGTTCGTAAGTTCTTCAGTTTGAGAGTTCGAGAGTTCGAGAGTTCGTGTCAAAATTCAAAAGTCAAAATTTAAAAGTCAAAAAGCTTCTGTGCAAACTACTGCAACTATGCATCATGCTGCTATGCCAAGTCCACAGGATGCTTGCAGCATGACAGGCTCCGTGAGAAAATATAACAGCGTAATATGCACATGAGCTCTTTCACTATTTCTTTTGGTGTTACTGTCATGTTGCAAACATCCCGTGGAGTTTATAATGTAAGACTGGTGCAACTATGCATCATGCTGCTATGCCAAGTCCACAGGATGCTTGCAGCATGATAGGCAAGAGGCTGAAAGTCTTTTATACTTAATGAATGATGGATAACAATGATGGCGACAACATCCTTCAATCTGTTAATCCTATAAATCCTAGTTCAGACAAAGAGGCGAAGCAAAGGCCTTGCAGCTTTTAGCTAACAGCTTGCAGCTTTCTGTCTGAACCATGATTCACATGATTCACATGATTGAAGGATTAGCATGAAAGTACAGCCCTCCTGCGCCTCTGTGGTAAAAAAAAGCCGCACAATGATGCCCTTAATTGAAGAAGCAGTAAGATAGCGATACAGTCCTTCAATCTTTTAATCATGATTAATCATGGTTCAGACAAAGAGGCGAAGCAAAAGCCTTGCAGCTTTTAGCTAACAGCTTGCAGCTTTCTGTCTGAACCATGATTCACATGATTGAAGGATTAGCATGAAAGGACAGTCCTCCTTCGCCTCTGTGAAATACCTCTTTAACCTCTGTGGTAAAAAAAAGCCTGAGCAATGATGCCCTTGATTGAAGAATCAGGAAGATAGCGATACAGTCCTTCAATCTTTTAATCATGATTAATCATGGTTCAGACAAAGAGGCGAAGCAAAAGCATTGTTGTTTCGGGCAAAAACGTTGTTGTTTCGGGCGAAAGCATTGTTGTTTCGGGCAAAAGCATTGTTGTTTTAGGCAAAAGCATTGTTGTTTTGGGCAAAAGCGTTGTTGTTTCAGGCAAAAGCATTATTGTTTCGGGTAAAAGCACAGTGCTTTTGCGCTAAAATAAATGAGCAGTCCGTTCAGTTAACCCGACTTCTTATGAGTTTTGTTTACTTCCCTCCCATAGCTTGCTCGTATTTTACTTTAATAAGCGCATTCTGTTATAACAAAAAATGAGCTACTAGCGTATTTGTGTTGTAATTTATTAAATAACACACAAAATCAATTTCTATGAAACCAGCAAGAATTCTCAGAGACTTTATGCGTTTATCTGAAATAGGGTTGCAGGCACGCGGCAACAGCGTAGCAAACGGCATGAAAGGCAATCCATATTTCCCCAATCCTGGTCTTGCACTTAGCGGCCTGGATGCAGCCAATCTTGAATACGCAAATGCCATTACAGCGGCTCTTACCGGCGATAGCATAAAACGCTCCGCAAAAAAAGAGGCCAAGGCAAAATTGCAGGCAGTACTTAGCGGCCTTGCATATTATGTAGAAGGTGTGGCTATGGGCAACAGAACCATCCTGCTAAGCAGCGGGTTTGCCGTATCTGCGGAAAGCCGCTCTGGTGCTGTTTTGGTAAGTGTAGAAAACTTTAAAGTAGTACATGGCAAAAACAGCGGAGAAATGCGCTTGAGTGCTAACCGGGTAAAGGGCGCATCCACTTACTGTTTTTATTTTGGCTACGCCAATGGAGATACAATGGTTTGGGAGAATGTATCGCAGGCTGGCTGCAGGATAACACTCAAAAATTTGCAGCCGGGAAAAACCTATACTTTTTACATAAAGGCCAAAGGTGCCAATGAAAAGTATGTACAATCTGAAAGCATTATAAAAGTAGTAGCATAATATTGTTGAGTCACGTCTCTAGGTTTATTCATAAATAAAAAAACGCCGGTTTCGTCCGGTGTTTTTTGTTTGAAAGCTACAAATTGAAAGTTTCGAGCGGCAAGGCAGGCTGCGTTTAGAGAGCTTTATGCATTCGAATACTGTTTATAAAAAAAAAGCCGTTTCCTTCTGTTTCTGATGATCTTGATAATAGTAGGCAGCGCAATCAGCAGTATAAAACCAATAGCTAATTGCCTGTTTTGTTTCTGATCTTCAAAATAATATTCTACTCTGTAAGACATCCAATAATACTTCATCAACCATTCTCTTTTAAATAGCTCCCAACGGGTTGGCACTTTATAATATATTTCTTCCGCTGGAAAAGCAAGAATTTCATCATCACCATGATGTACCGGTGCAGGAATTGCGAATACATAGAAATGATTGTCCAAAAAAGCGAATCGCCTTAAATCATGAATCATCATCTCATTATACAACCAAACAAAATCAGCATAAGAGTTTTGCGCATCCAGGCTTATATCCATTACAGATAAAGTATCATGATTTAAAAAAAAGCTTCTCATGCTTGTATCCATATTACTATAATCAGACTTATAAGAAATGCTGGACACATCCCAGTGCAAGCCTTGAAGTTTAATAGCGATTTTTTTCTTTCTGCGGAGTTCTCTACGCACAAACGCACCGGTAAAACTAAACTCACCCAATGAATCATTCGTGTTAAGAGAAGGTAAATTCATTCTTAGTACACGAATATTTTTTCGGTCTGGTGGCCCCCAGATAAATAACAATACAGGCAGGAAAATCAGGCTTATCAAGCCAGGTATATAATAAAGCTTTTTTAATTTCATGGCGTTAATATTTTATAGTGATTACAGCTGCATCATTATTTCGCCAGCGATTTTAAATAAATGGTAAACAGCAAAGACAATACAATGGCGGAAAGCCGAAACATGTTTTTTGCAAACCCATTGCTTACTGTCATTGATTTTATATTGGTGATGGAATTAAAAAAGAAATCTCTTAATTGCCGGTAATCGTTTAAAATTATATAAGCAAGGCCGATGGTTATTAATACAGACTGTGTAAGTGCACCTGCATTCATGTGGTAGCATATATTAATCAGCGTTAGATTGATCATAAATGCAAACAATACTATCGCCGCCAATAACATTGTTTTTCGGAACAAAAGAAAATAAGAGCCAATAATCTGCAGGAAAGCTACTATCAATGCAAATGCGGGTGAATAACCAAAATAAAACCAGGTAAGCCATTCGCCCGATTGCTGGTTCATGGGTTTTTCTGCAATAACAGGTGGCACTACAAATTGTAATCCAAACAATTTCTTCCACCCAAAACTGGCCAGGTTAAAAGCAATGCAATACCTTATGGCTGTATGCAAAACGCCGTATATTTTCTGCGAATCAATTTTATTCCTGGCCTGCCTGTATTGCCAGATAAAAGGAAAGATAAGTCCCAGTAATAAACAAATACCCACCAATGAAAACACCACGGGAGGCGGAAACCAACTAATAGTACCGCTATTGCCCAACAATAGTAAGAATACATTTATTAAAAGAGCAGCAACCAGAGATGTAATGAATTTCTTAGCAAAAGAATCCCCATTCATTATAGCAGTTTTGTGTTAGATGCTGCGGTGAAGGGATTCCATAAATGAATAAATGCGAATAGGAATTAAAAGTAAAAGTGAAAATCAGCTACCAGTAGAATAGCTAACTTGCATACCCATCTTTACATCGGAGCAATCTTCAGCTCTTGCATCTTTATGTGCAACAACAGATTGCTTCCGACATCCACCATCAACCATTCACCTGGTTTTTCGTTTTGCCAGCTGCAAACGCTTTTATGTTTTCTGCGGTCACTGTCATTATTCTTTCACGTGCTTCTTTTGTTATCCATGCCTGGTGCGGTGTTATAACGCAATTAGCCGCTTGCAACAATGGATTGCCTGCTGTGGGAGGTTCCGCAGATAATACATCCAATCCCGCACCAGCAATAACTTTGTTGTTGAGTGCGTCTGCCAAATCAGTTTCATTAATCAACGGGCCACGTGCAGTATTAATCAGTAATGCTGTTGGCTTCATGGTAGACAATAAAGCCTTGTTTACAAAACCAGTATTCTCTGGCGTAAGCGGGCAATGCAAAGAAATTACATCGCTGGTGGCAAACAGTGTTGCCAAATCACAATAAGTAGCCTGTGGTGCATCATTGCGTTTGCTGCGATTGTAATACTGCACTTTCATTCCTATAGCCAATGCAATGTCTGCAACGCGTTTGCCAATGCTGCCCATACCAACAATGCCCAATGTTTTTCCTTCCAGCTCCATGATTGGTTTTATGGTGTAAGCGAAATCGGCCGCATTTTGCCAATCGCCTGAGGCTACGGATGCAGCATGTAAGCCAACATTGTTTACCAGTTCTAGCAACAAAGCCATTACATGTTGTGCCACAGATGCAGTGCCATAGCCGGGCACATTGCAAACAGCAACTCCTTTTTCTTTGGCAGCATTTACATCTACTATGTTATAGCCGGTAGCCAATACACTTATCATTTTTAATTGCGGCAACGACTGTATTACCGATGCACCCACAGGTGTTTTATTGGTAAGTATAATGTCGGCTTCTTTGCATCTTTCTACAATCTCTGCCTGGGTTGTTCTGTCGTAGACTTTTAATTGTCCCAATGCGCTAATGGCATCCCAACTAATATCGCCAGGGTTGAGTGCATATCCATCCGTTACTACTATTTTCATGTGTTGTTGTTTAGCAGATTTTATCAGGCAATAAATATAAAGAGGATTGACTGATAAACCGGAAATGGTTATTGAATTTGCATGATTAGCTCTTTGCTGTTTACAGGTGGCCCTTACCGGGCCGCTCGCTAATTCATAATATTGTCTATAAACAGTAAGCCCCGATGGGGCTTATTGCGGAATACATGCTTCGTTCAACATGATTTTATAGTTTCTTTTCGAAGCAATAGCACTTGCAGCTAGCAGCTTGCACTTTATCATAAATCGCTCAGATCCCTCCTATCGTCGGGATGACAAGCCGGATGATCTCTTTTCATAAAATAAATCGCATCACCGGATAGAGAGGAAATGTAGTATGCAGCAATCATGCAAATCCTTCAATCCTATAAATCCTTGTTCAGACAAAGAGGCGAAGCAAAAGAACTTGCAGCTTGCAGCTAACAGCTTGCAGCTTTCTCTTAATTCCTCACCCGCTCCTTCTCATCCAGCGAACTATTATTTTGTTTGCGTTCTTTAATGCCGCCACCAAATGATTTAGACCAGGTAAGTTTGAAGATGGGAAATCTTGTTGATTCTGTATTCACTACCACATGGCTTACAATGTCGTATGCCTCCGGCACAATGGTACCGTAGCGAATATCATAACGTTCCTGCATTAATATATCACTCACAGATAATTGAAGGCTGCCACCATTGTTCTTTAAATCTTTTTTGATGCCTGTATTCAATACACCAAAAGCTTTTACTCTTTGTGTGCCGTTATAGCTGGTGCCGTTGTACCATCCGCTTACTTCTATAGAGAAACTTTTTGGCAGCTTAAACACTTCGCTGTAGTTAAAAGAATAGCCCCACCATGTTTTTTCAAAAGGCGTTTTGGCAAATGCATCTTTGTATTGGCGTGGACCTCCAACAAGACTATAGCTCATGTTCCACCAGTTGTTTACCGTTACAGGTAGTGTTGCCTGTAGTGTAAGATTGTTTTGCCATTCCATATTTTGAGGCGATATGTACAATATATTTTTCTCAGGGCTTTCGCTTAATTGATAACGTGCAATGGGATGAATATCCCTGCTGGCCAGCAATGAAAATGAATAACCTTTATAGCTATACCCTAATTTAAAATTGTGTGTAATGGTGGGTTGTAAAAATGGATTACCCGTGTATACTGCTGTAGGATCACTATAACCCACAAACGAAGCCAAATCATTATAAGAAGGACGGCTGATGCGTTTGGTGTATGAGAATTGCCATTCCTGATTGTCGTTTATTTTTTTACTGATGAAAAGACTCGGAAACAAAGCACCCATCTTACGATTTATGATGGCATCACCTGTTTTGAAATTGTTCATGCGTGTGGCTGAGTATTCATAACGCAAACCGGCAGTTACACTTAACGATGGCGACAATTGCGCATTTACAGATGCGTAAGCTGCACCAATGCCTTCTTTCATTTTTATATAGTTAGAAGTCTGGTCGGTTGTAATCCATGCACCATTTAGTAAACTTTGTATGGCCGACAAGCTGCCGCTGGTAGTGTATGCACCTTTCAATCCTGTTTCCAGCTTTACGTTTTTACTCAGTGAAGCGGCATAGTCTATCTTGCCTACGCCAACAGTTATTAAAGTATTGGCAGTCCCTTGTTGCGCAGGTGAAAACAATACCTGGTTATCGCCCGCCTGCATACCTTTATTATTAATAAATGAGCTTTCTACATTGTAATCAGCGGCATTATTAAACCGCAGGTAATCTGCACTAATGCTAAGCTTCTCTCCTTCGCGTATATTTTTATCGAGGTAAATATTAGTAATGATATTGTTCCAGCTATTATGCCCGTGATTGTTGCCATTAAATTCTATCAGCGAATCGGGCAACACATTATAGCCTGCATTGGTAATAGTGGCACCACTCAGCAATATTTTATTATAGCTAAAACTTCCACCGATGGTAGTTTTGTTATTTGCTTTTACATCCAAACCAATAGTAGCATTATGATTATTGCTAAGCGCATTGGTGTTAAAATCTCCGTCTGTTATTACATCACCGCCAAGGAAATCCATATGCTGTGCGCTTAACACATGCATCCAGGTATATGTTTTGTTTCGTGAATAAGTGTAGGAACCATAGAGGTTAAGCTTTTGTGTATTGTGAGCAAAGCTTGCATTAGCGGTTGCCTTCTCTCCTTTTCCATAACCAGCAGTAAGAGAAAGATTGCCACTGGTACCCAGCTTCCTGTTTTTCTTCAACACAATATTTATCAATCCGGCACTTCCTTCTGCATCATATTTGGCAGGCGGCGTGGTAAGCAATTCTATGCTGGCAATATCATCTGCACTCATATTATTCAGCCAGTTTACCAATTGTTCTATGGGCATTCGCAACAGTTTGCCATTAATCATTACCATAACACCATTCTTGCCATTCAAAGCAATACTATTATCGCGGTAGTTAATAACCACTCCCGGCATCCGCGACAATACCTGCAAGGCGGAACTTCCTTTGCTAAGCAAACTGTTTTCTACATTCACTACCATGCCTTCCGGTTTTTGCTGCATTAAAGGCCTACGAGCACGCACCACCACTTCATCCAATTGCTTTTTCTGCTGTTGCAATATTTGTGTGCCCAAATCTTTTATGGGTTGCGATGCATCAACAGATACAATTGTTGAATAAAAAACTTGGTAGCCTGTATGGGTAATGCTAAGCAGGTACTCACCGGCAGGTATATCTGTAAAACTGTAAGTGCCTTGTTCATTTGTTAGCGCTGCTTTTACAAAAGAAGAATCTGCAGGTTTTAGCAAACTGATATTGGCAAAGGCCAATGCTGTGCTGTCTGTGCTTACAACACGTCCGCTTAACTGTGCCTGCGTTGCGCTGGCAATTACCATAAATGTGATGATGATAAATAACGATTTCATATTGCTGTATTTGAAACCAAAGAAAGAATAAGGAGCAACCGAAAAAAAACGTAAAGGATAAGAGGGCGCAGATAATTGATGAAATGCATATAGCCCAAAAAAGACTGTTCTGATGGCTTTTGCAGCTTACCATTGTTATGTATCCTGTTGTCAATTGCTGGCTGCATTTCATCATTAGCAGGTATAAAAAGTCGCTAAAATTGATGTAATTTGAAGAAGACAATCGTGTGTATGCAGACAACAGCTTATCATAGTCCGGCAAAAAACTGGTTTTACCGGTACAAATTGTATCATATTCCTTTTTGGGTAATCTACCACCTAACATGGTGGTCTATTACTATTGGCAATCCCGTAGCTGTGATTACAAACCTTTATTCGCCTTATGGTTTTAAAACACTTTTCTATATTATTTTCCAGGCAATTGCTGTATATTTTAATTTGTATTACCTAATACCCAAATACCTCGAAAAAAGCAGGTTTACGATCTATATTGTCTGTGTTCTGCTAACAGTAATTATTGCTGCAGCATGTATTGCCAGCGGCTACCGGTTGAGTGCTATCGTATCTGGAAGAAGTATGCAGGATCTGTATAACCTGGCCA
Organism: Chitinophagaceae bacterium; assembly: GCA_047602295.1. GTDB lineage: Bacteria > Bacteroidota > Bacteroidia > Chitinophagales > Chitinophagaceae > JACMLD01. The sequence goes on from JASGHP010000001.1 coordinate 4,114,674, forward strand.
GCAAGGATAGTTTTACCTATCCATTCTTTGTCAATGCTCTTCCATCAACGGTTGCCAGCACTACACTTGGCATGAGTATTAAGCTGGCGAAAAACTGGCTTCAAACACAACAAAGACAACAAGCGCTGGAAAAACAAAACCTGGAAACCGAATTGAAGTTTTTAAAAAACCAGTTCAACCCACATTACCTGTTTAATACCATCAACTCTATTTTCTTTTTGATTCATAAAAACCCCGACAGGGCTTCTGCATCGCTGGCAAAATTTTCTGAGTTGCTGCGCTATCAATTGTACGAATGCAATGATCCGCAGATAGCACTTAGCAAAGAAATAAGTTACCTGGAAAATTTTATTGAACTGGAGAAATTAAGGCAGAATAGCAATATGGATATTCATGTGGATCTAAACAACGTGTATGCCGGCGACATGGCCATTGCTCCTTTTATACTGATGACTTTTGCAGAGAATGCTTTTAAACATGTTTCCAAACATACAGATCAACCCAACTGGATTAATATACAGCTTGCTTTGCAAGGCAATCAGCTGTTGCTGCAGGTAACCAATAGCGTTGCAGAAGCAGAACCTGTAAGATTGCCTTACAGTGGCATAGGCTTAGAGAATGTGCAACGAAGACTGGATCTTATTTACCCAAACAAGCACGAACTTGTTATAAACAAATCTGATGACCGGTTTGAAGTAAAACTTTCATTGCAACTGACAGAGCTGGTACATTTAAGAACCTTGCAAAAAACAGGCTGATAAAAGAATAAAAGAATGCTGAACTGTATTATTGTTGATGACGAACCACTGGCCAGGGAAGGATTGGCAAACTATGTAAAAGAGGTTGATTTTTTACAACTGAATGCTGTGTGTGAAAACCCTTTGCAATTAATAAAATTACTGAAAGAAACAAGCATAGATCTTATCTTTCTTGATATACACATGCCCAAAATGAGCGGCATTGATTTTTTAAAGATAACGCCGCAGCCACCGATGGTTATCATTACCACTGCGTTTCCGGATTATGCGCTTGACGGGTTTAAGTTTAATGTGGTTGACTACCTCTTAAAGCCAATTACGTTTGAGAGTTTTTTTAAAGCAGCATCCAAAGCATGGGAATATCATCAACTGGTAAACGCACAAACATTGCCGGCACAACAAGCCAGCAATACTGCGGTTGATTACTTTTTTATTAAATGCGCTAATAAATACGAGAAGATATTTTTTACAGATATACTTTATATAGAAGCACTGCAAAACTATGTGAGCATCTACACTACCAAGGGAAAATACATGACGCTGCTGTTATTAAAAACACTGGAAGAGAATTTGGCAGACAAAGCGTTTATAAGGGTGCATAAATCTTATATTGTCTCTATCGACAAAATAGAATCTATAGAAGGCAATGAACTGAAGATACAATCGCACAATATACCTATCAGTAGAAATTACAGAGACCAGGTGATGGAGCAAGTGGTGAAGAAGAAACTCTGGATAAAATGAGTTGTAAGTTGTAAGTAATAAGTGATAAGTTTTAAGTGGTAAGTTTTAGGTGTTAAGTTTTAAGTTCTTAGTTTTTACAGTTAAAGGAACAAGAAAGTGTGTGTTGCACAATGCAGATACTACAATGCTGCCCGTTTCTTTACTTACAACTTAACACTTACAACTTAAAACTTTTCAGCAAACCTGAACTATATCCATGCCCAATAATGCAGCCAGCTTTTCAATCTTATTAGCTATATGACCAATGCCTACTGCGCAATGATGTGCAGGGCCGTGACTGTTCCAATCGTTTACAAACTTTCTTGCGCCAATAGAGAAACTATAACGGCTATTGGTATTGCCAATCTGCAATATAGGGCCGGGCACAGACGCACCTTCTGCTACCAGCAACATTAAGCCGCCGCCTTTTTTCTCTACTACAGAAAGCAAAGTAACCGGCCCATGCTTTACAGACATCTCAACGGAAAGGCCTTTGCCTACTTTGCCATGATATACCGTTAATGGACGCATTTTTGTTTTGCCTTCTGCAATAGCAATATGTCCCGGTCCATCGTGGCCCATCAATACCACATCTGCTGCAAAATCCATGGCATAGTATTCTGTAAAAGAACCACCCGCTCCAAATGCATCCATTATTTTCATTGCCTGTGCATTTTTTATTTCATACTCGCCCGCCACAGGTATGCCATTGGCAGTAAGCAATGAATTGCCGGGAATAATGGATGCAATGGTTTCCTCATTGTCGGCATTGCCGGTTCCTTTATAGTAGTATGCCATCGAACCTAATTTGTATTTCTCTACCAGCATATCCAACGCAACAGAAGTAAGCGCTGCTTTTTGCAATTCTTCCTGCGGACAATCGGGTTGCACATCAAAAGCTTCAGCAAATAATTTTAAACGATCCTGCATTGCCGCAGTGGAAACTGTTTTTCTTAGTGAGGCCAGCTCTTCCACTTCCAGCAATTCTATATGACCACCAAAATGCGCATACTGTTGTGTGAGGTCTGAATAAATATCCAACATACCGCTATAGTAATGCCCCATGCAGCCCATGCGGTTATAAAACATAGTGTTGGCAACTGCTGCGGCTTCCACCCAAGCTGTTATTTCATTCCAGCATTCGGGGTCGTTGTGCAACATACCTGTCACCTGGTGAAACTTTATGCCGGTACGATTAAAAACATTTGCTATCTCCGGCACAGGACAAGCAGCACAATACGCCAGCCATTCGCCCGTCATAGCAGTGCGATCCTGCATGGCGTTAAATGCGGTATAATCGATAGACGCTTCGGGAGAAAGATTTAAAATGATCACCGGCACTTTGGCCCTTTGCACCACCGGCAATACAGTTGAAGACAATGCGTATGTGGTTACATAAAGGAAAATAATGTCTACATCGGCTGTCTTGAATAATTTTCCTGCTTCAAATGCTTTGTCGGTATTGTCTACCAGTCCCGCATTGACAACATTTTTATGAATGGCAGCTATTCTTTCCTGCACAATAGCAAGATATCCTTCCAGTCTTTCTTTTAAGCCTGTAAATTGCGGCCAATAAGTGTCAAGTCCAATAGCAAACAAACCAATTTTAAGAGAAGTATTTTTCATGTAAAGTATTCTAAGCGTATGTGAGCTGAAAGTTAGCGTAAAATCTGGTTGAATTCCAGCCTTTCTCCGTCCGGGCCCAGTATATTGAAATAACGGCAACCTTTATCCCAAAAAGAAAGACGCACTGGTTCCTCCTCCAGTATGTAAAAAGAGGCTTCCTTAAGCAGTGTAAAAGCTTCATCAATATTATCCACATCAAAAGCGATATGATCTATATGGCCGTCTTTCCTTTGTTTTATTTCTGCAATTTTCGTGGAAGGCAATTGATACAATTCGATCAAAATAGTTTTCAACTTCATCATTACGCAAATGCCTGTCTCTCCTTCCATGCTGAAAGGTGCTTCCATAACGCTTTTAAACCCCAGGCTTTCATAAAATGATTTTGATACAGCAATATCACTAACAGGTATACCCACATGCTGCAGGTGGTTGATGGCATTGGCAATCGTTTCTTTCATACAGGCGAATATTAAAGCCGGGTAAGTTATCTTATTTTTTGCAGGATGCAATGATGTTTGTAAGGGATTGATGATTGTAAGAAGTCTTGAGATTTATATCAGCGATTCTACAAGGAAGTCAAGTTTGTACTTGAACTTCAAAATTGCAGGAATTTAAAACTTGACTTCCTTAGAGAAGCCAGCTGCACAGGATGCTAAAGCCGAATAATGATATATCGTACAAGGGAGTGACACAACAGAAGCTCAATAGCGTTCCACTGCCGGCTTCAAAAAACGATGAATAGCATTTTACATCACGCTACCAGATCTTCTACCTTGTTCAACAATTCATCTACCCTGAATGGTTTGCTGATGAAGTTTTTAGCGCCTGCTTCCAGTGCTTTTCTTTCATTAATAACATCGGCAGACATTAAAATTACCGGCGCTTTTGCTGCACCATCACTGGTTAATTGCTTAGACAATTCCAGCCCGTTGCCATCTGGCAGGGTGATATCGAGGATAAACAAATCAGGAAAACCTGCTTCCAGTTGTTTTTTAAAATCCTGCACCCGTTCGAAAGCAAAAATGGTGTAGCCACCTTTTGCCAATATGTAACGAATTATCTCACGGATGTCGGGATCATCTTCTAAGAGGTATATTCTTTTATCTTTCATAGTACGCCACAAGTCTTTTCTTTACAACGCTACTTGTACACTTACAATATTTCAAATTTATTGCCAGTTGGCACAAGCTTAGTCAATAGACCAAACTGTGTAATAAAATGCCTAAACAAAAGAAAGTGTGGAAGTTGACTCCACAATAAAACCTTTTGCAGCCAGCAAAAATGCCGTTAATATGACCGGAGGAAACATTAAATCAATATGTAATTTGTAGATTAGCGGCTGCTTAAAACACTCCAACATGAAAAAATATTATTGCCTTTGCGCACTTGTAATGGCCTCTTTGTGCGGGTTTAGCCAGACAGAAATTAAAGCGGCCGATGCCGGAAAGCATATTGGCGAGAAAGCCACCGTTTGCGATAAGGTTTTTGGAGGCCGCTACCTGGAAAACGCCAATGGGCAGCCTACTTTGGTAAATATGGGCGCCGCCTACCCTAATAACCCTTTTACTTTTGTAATTTTTGGAGAAAACAGGAAGAAATTCAAATACCAGCCGGAAGAGTTCCTGCTAAACAGAGAAGTTTGTGTTTCTGGCGAGATTACCAGTTTTAAAGACAAACCCCAGATTGTGGTTTCAGATACCACGCAGGTGAAAATTAAATGATTATCAGATTTCTCATGTCTGATTTTTTGATGGCTGATGTCTGATGTGATAATGTATGATTTCTTTGGGTGTAAAACATCTTCTATCAGGCAGTTAGCCTTTACCCAAATGCTGTTTTAATGAGGTAAAACGAGCAGGTTTTTAACTGTTTAAACATTATAACAAATCGTTACAACGGAATTATCCGTCCATTCATCGAAAAAGAATGACAGTGACGCCTGAAGCCTGTATATTTGTAACGGTTTTTCATAGGATATTGGATTTTAAACGGGGCCGCATTTCTATGCTAGCCCTTTTTTTATGCCCGGCACTTCCCGGCACTTTGTGAATTGCATAATAATCTACCCACCACCTGCTTCTTTGGAGCAAAAATGCTGGCTCAATAATCCCCTTATGACCGAATAAATTACTCCGATCATTCAACACATAGCATTGCCGTTAGGCATTACTCATTTTACTACTGGTGGCTGTGTAGGCTGTGTGGGTGGTTGTGGCTCTATTTCTGGCTTTGGCTTTGGATCTGGCATATGATTATTGTTTGATTCAATAATCTCTGTATAAAATTCATGCCCGTTTTTTTGTCTTCTCCTTTTTGAATTTGGCTTCTATAGATTGGTTATGTTTAATCACATCCCAATACTCTTTTCCGTAGGCCACTAATATCTCCTGCCCTGCTTCTATGTCTGCAGTGGCTTTTATAAACACTTTCTTGTTCTTTACTGCATATTCTGCGTTGTTTACAATGCCACGCACTTTGGAAAGTCCGCTGGCATCATTGGCATAACGGCCAATTGCCTTTAAATCTTCTTTTGCATCAATTACATGGTTTTTGTTTATGTAAAAGACATAGGCGTTGAAACGTTCATTGTCGTTGATGGCTTTCCAGGTGGTAATCTCACCTTTGTATTCAACAATCAACGTTCCTTTCTCAATAAATTGTTTTGTAAACAAACCTTTGCCCGCACCGGGCAGTTTAGACTTTCTAACGATCAGGCTTTCCTGTGGAAACATAATTTGGGGTTTAATTGCTTTGTACTTTGCTGCATGCCTTAAAAGGAGGAATGCATTTTCATTGGCAATAGATACTGCAATAAACACCAGGCCAAATTTTAACAACACCTGCCGTACCGCAACCGTACCATTCTGGTTGCAATATCGGTTATATGGCGTATTTGTGTGAAAAAAAATTGATAAACGCATTTAATACCCAAAAACCTTTGGATGTACCATTAATTAGTTGGTTTAGATTTTACGGTTATTTGCTCAAAGCAATTGTCGTTGCAGGTGTATGGCTTCAAAATAATTTTACTGCCGTCATCTTTAAAAGCAGGATTATACTCCCACCAGAAACCGGAGTCTCCCCTTCTGCAATACTTGGAAAAATCCTTTGTCCAGTAATTTACATCATTATGCTCGGCCGGGTTATCGTAACGCATCAGGCAATCTGCCACACCATCTGTATTTAATGCATCCCGCAGATTGCCGAATTCATCTTTACGCGGGCCTGAATCGTGGTGGGTAATGCCCAGGTAATGACCAATCTCATGGCGCACATTGTTGCCAATAATATGTTCCAGCAGGTTATTCAGGTCCCACTTAAAAATGCCGTTTTTTACTGCCGGTGTAAACCTGCCTTTTATCATACCAAAATAAATCCTTGTCTCAATAAAACCGGCTTGCGGATTGTCATACACTGCTTTGTCTGATATCTTCGCATCCACTTTTGCATCTGCATCATAATTATCACTGTATTCTTTTTGAGAAAAAGTAATACCTGCAGCATTAGGGTCTAACGGAGCTGTTCCATCATCTTTCATTAGCACCATTGCGTATTGATGCGCATAAAGCATATCGTCTGGTGTGTTGAAATTTACCCATCGATGTTTTTTGTGCAGCTTATCCTGCCCGATGAAAATAAGTTGCGCTTTATCTTTGCTCAGGTAATGCCAGGTAACCTGAGCAGGGTTGTAAGGCTCGTAGTATTTTTTGAATAAGCCATCAAGATCACAGATAAAAGCATCCTTGTGTTTTGTATCTGTTCTTACATAAATGGTTTTCTCTTCTACGTCTGTTGTTGGAGGTGTAATTGCTGCAAAGCCACGATATTCTTCCCATAATGTATAGCCATCACCATTTTCCCGCTGTTCTTTGGGTTCATCGTCTTCATCCCAACTTAAAGGATGTTTGCCGGGGTTATTGTCGTCTTCCCATTTATCAGCCAGTTTGTTTTCATCTTTGTCTAAAGGAAGGGTTACATAATTTTTATTGGGTTCAATAGACGATACTGCATTTAATGGTGTGCCGTCTTCCAGCGTTACAACAGCAGACAATTTTCCCCAGGCAGCATAATCCATGCATTTAATTTTAGCTACAGCCTGCGATGCATTGCATTGGCCGGAACTTACATAATCATTGGTAACACTTCCATTGGCAAATGCAGTACTTTGTTTCATGTCAGGATTGAAAACAAGATCGGGCGAGGTATCGAAACCTGTTCCTGTAAACTTTGGATAGTTATTGCAAAAGCCGGGGTAATTGGTAACATTGGCTAAGTTCCAGTTAATCTTTACCATGCCGGGATATTTGTAAGAAGGATCACCCTTTTTGTGCACGTCTACATAAAACTGAACAGACACATCTCCTTTTGTATCGTCTGATGCATCTACTTTTGGGCCAGTAGGCAACCAATTATTGTAATCAAAATTGTAAGGCGTTATTATTGCTTCATACAATTCTTCCGGCTGGCCAATATAAGCAGTAAGATCTTCCGTGACTACCCTTGCACCATTATTGTCTCTTGTTTCTTTGTGGTAATTGATGCGGTAACCGCTTTTTGTTTTTGTTACTTGAATGTATGCGGCATCGGGATCGCTCTTCATGCCATAACCATACATAGATTTAGCCATATCTGTGGTAGCGCCTACTCCACCGGAAATATCTGCATCAAATGTAGTGTCTGCATGATCGCAACCGCCGCTTACAGATTTGCTGCTGGCACAACTGCCACCTATATTCACCATACCTATCTTGTTGATAGGATCATATTGGAAGCCAAAACTAATAGTTGCGTTTCCACCTTTAGGCACTTCTGCTGTATTAAGTGTAGCCCTTCCGGAAGGCTGGCAAGATCCGCTACTGCTGCTGGAATACTTATAAAACAAGTTTCCGCTGAGTGATGCATCTTTAGAAGCAATAAGCGAATATTTGATATAATTAGCATTGCCCATACCAGTAGTAAAAGGCGATTGTATAAGCGCATTGGTTTGCCTGTCTGCCGTGCTCGGCACCGCCGAGTTTTTGCTGGACACTTGCACTGCGCCATCTACATTGGTAACCATTGGCGCATTCTTATTGCTGCCAGATATGGTAAGCATTGAATTGACGCTATAACTGGCATCTGCTGTACTCGCTTCCTCTTTTACATTTTTAGTATAATTAAACGACACTGCTGTGGTGGAGATGGTATAATTATCCTGCCCGTTAGAAACAATGGGCAAATAGAATATCGCTGCTATCATCAGCAGTCTGCAAAAGTATTGTTGCATGTTAAAACCGGTTATTTGTTATTGGCGTTTAGTGCGTAAAATTTTCCGGTGATATAACCGGTAAGATTATTACCACTTGCAGCATAATAAATCCTTGTCATTAATGTTCCCCTGAAGCCCTCATTGGTAACCTCTGTAATGTTTACTATACCCGCACAGGGATAATCTTTTCCATCTTCATTATGCTTTTTAGTGCCGCATGTGCAGGCGCGACCAGTAAAAGTGGTGAAAGCAATATTGTCCGGGTCTATATCAATGTTATGATTTCCTTTCGATGGCTTTCCTTTAAACTTTATAACAATAATTGCATTGGGCGTTGGGTTAGCGTTTGTTACATAACCATCACCATTAGGCGCTTTATTAATTTGCAATGCCAGTTGTTTGATATTGATGACGGTTGCGTCGTTTTGCGGATCGTACAAAACAGATGCATTGCTAGTAATGCCATTGAAGTTTATATTGCTCTGGCTGGAAGATGCGTTTGACATCTGTTGCATTTGCTTCATCTTCTCCTGCAACATTTGTTGTTGCGCTGCCGGTATCCTTGGGTCAATGGCGGGCACCCCAATACCGCCTTTGTTATTGCTTACATACTTTGCATGGTCAAAACCGGCTTCCGGCATCTCCACTTCAAACGCTGTTTCATTTTGTACCACATACATGGTGCAGTACAATATTATTTTGGGCAAACCGCCAGTTGCTTTCTTATCATCATTTTTTGGAATTAACTCTACCGAAATCTGCACTATTGATTTGTCTATATCTTTCGCAATGCTGGCAGGTGCTGAATAGGTAAAAGAAATAGTAGACGCATTGTTCATTACCAGTTTGCCACCGCCTTGCAGCACTTTGTATTCACCCACAACATAAGCTGGCTTACTACCATCTGGGAAGCTGCCTGCATTGGGATAATTGTTCACCACAGTTCCATTGTCGAACTTTACATTCACTACTGTATTATCGCCTGTTTCTACAATGGCAGGTTCTGCCAGCAGGTTGTATTTAAATGCGCTCTCCGGATTTCCCTTCTGGGCAGTAAGTGGCGATGCAAAAAACAGAACGGTACACGATAACAGGATGAATAGTTTAAGCATAAAATGTCTTTTAATTATTATGGTGCAATAAAATTTTTAAGTGCATTCCAGTTAATGAGTGGAAGCGCTCTATCAATTAAGCGCTTATCCCCTTTAAACTTTACAACAAGCCCGTATGCAGAAAGCTTATTGCCGTTTGCGGGATAATTAACCTTTGCGGTAATTCCCTTTTCTGTGTCTTGAGCCCAACCAATAGTAGGAGTTGAAAACTTTCCTATAAAAACAGTGAGCTGATCTTTTGTCCAGCTGCCATCACTATTCTGCGTTGCAGGAGAAAACACTTCTGCTACTGCCTGCGCAATTTTATGCTGAATAACAGTACTGCTTTTGTTATTGACGCCCCCTGTCATATAACCATTTAATCCTTGCGGATTAACCGTTATCTCAATGGTAAGGCTGTTCAGGCTTTCTGCTTTTTTAAAATCGGCATTTTCTTTTTTCATTTGCGGGCTATCCTGCAATGCCAGCATTTGTTTTTGCATTTCTTCAGCAGTAATCTTTTTGTTCTGGTAAGCAATCATTATTTGCTTCATCTTTTCACTTGATGCTTTCATGGCATCTTGTGAAGGCATATCATTAGCCGGACTGCCAACGATATTAATGCCATAACTATAACTCTGCTCATCTTCAAAAAAAGTTTTTTCACTGTTTACACCTACCATAAAACTGCTGGTATCTTTTTCATTGCAGAGCACAAAATCCAGTTTATCATTTGCCAGGCTTTTATTGCTTACAATAATAACAGGGGTCACATTTACATCGCCGGGTTTCATTGTGCCGTTGCCACCATAATCCAAAGAAAGCACAGCTTGCAACGCCTGCTTTTTTACATTGAAACGCTTCTTCATAAACTCCGCCTCACATGCTGATGCACTACGGATGGTTTGCTCTGGTTTATCGTATTCCCATAAATAAATATTAGGATCGCAATTGCTGCAACCCGGCATTGCATCTGTTTTACCATACACACCTGGCTTGCGATAGAGGTGCAACTTGCCGGTTATATGTCCCATGGCAACAATATCTACATTGGCACCCGTGTAATAAGTTGCGTTTCCACTAAAATCAAGATCAATCTCAGTATCTGTAAAGCTGTTGATGTGCAGGTGCAGTGGTTTGTTATTGTCCTTGTCGCGGTAATCATACACAGGAGAACCAATAGCCCAGATACCGCTGGCATCTTTTATGTTGAAAGCAAAATAATTGGCAGACTCGTGATAACCGTATTTATACAAATCAAGATCCTGATCTCCTTTATGGAAATACAGATCAACTTCAGCAATCTGGAATGTATTTACACCATTTCCATACCCAAGCCTGGGCGAATAAGAAAACCTGTTTCTTCCCGAAGGATGTTTAAACCAGCGGGCATAGCCATCATTGGCGTCAAACAATTTAGTACTGATGTTTATATTGGTGACTTTGCCCTGCTTATCTGTAAACTTTGCTGTGATGGTACCCGTTTGCGCAATGGCAACTATGCACAAGAGCAATCCGCTTGTTGCAATGGCAACAGCAATGCAATACTTTTTCATTGGTATAATTAATGATTGTTTATTGTTCCAGTATCCAGTAAGAACTTTGTTCGTTGGGAGAAATATTAGCAGCTTCCAGCAATAAACCAACATTCAGGTAAGTGCCGTTTCCCGCATTTTTCAATCTTACTGCATTAGAATTGGGTACAGGTTCAATTATCCACCAGGCATTGCTGCTATTGTAGTTATCAGTCAGCATTTTCACATTGTCTGTACTTAAGAAATTATTCTTCCACCTGTTTTTTATGAAGTAAGCATTTCTGCCCGCAACCGGCATCAGCGTCCAATGAGAGCTCCATGCATCTTGTTTAATAGAATTGCACTCCGTCATTCCTGTTTCAGTATTCACATAGGTATTCTTGGCAACATTCCTGATGCGGACAAAAGAATTGGTGGGAATATTATTATTGTAACCGTTGTTGTTTGCATTGTAGTTATTGTTGTAATTGTTATTGTAATTGTTTGGTGGCGGTGGCGCTACAATAGGCGGCTGGCTAACCATAGAAGCATTGCCTATGATTTGTACATTCATATTGGGATACAGCGTTGCCTTTACATTGGGCGTTTCATTCAGCGGCACAATTACAATAGCGGTAGTTTTAATTGTTTCACCGGGCTTTATCCAATAACCTATCTGCACAAACTTTTTGTTTCGCACAGTTTTGTTGTTTTGATCTCTCTCGTCTGCCACACCCAAAACATTGCAGGCCGCCATTTGCAACTGCACAGACTTGTTGGTAAACCTGACACCTGTTGCATTCAGTATATCGAACTGTACAATGTAGGGAGATACATCGTTGCCCACCTGCCAGCCCTGGTTGTATAAAAATATTTTTGCTTCGGCAGATACATTGGTGATATAAAATTGCAAAGAGTATCGGCTGAAATCCCCCTTATCTCCTACTTCTTTTTCTTTTGCACTTTTTACCTGGTAGCCCATAGACATTCCATCTGCAGTGGCTGGCGCCGCTTCTGTGACCTGGAAACTTTGCTGCATTAGATTAGATTGCGCAATGCCGCAGACGCTCAATAACACGCAAAGCGTTATTGGCAAAATTGATTTGATGTGCATGTTGATTGATTTAGGGGGAGAAATGATTCATAATTTACTCCCATTTGCTGAGAGCAGATGTTAATAGTTGCCGGCAAAATTTCCGGAAAGCGTAATGGGGGCAACACCACCGTTGGAAGATGAGATGCCATCCACCACTGTAACCGTGTAAGTTCCCTCTATATGGTTTGATGAAAAACTGGTAACATTCATACTACCCGATTGTGACAGCAGTATATGTGTTTGCCCATTGGTAGAAGAACCATAATAGGCAACATACAATCCTACTGCGCCACTGGTAAAAGGGCCGCTGGGGTTGGCTACTGCATTATCAAAATTAATGACGCCGGTTCCTTTTACTACCACTCCTATCGTTAATCCTTTAGCCGTATAAGAGCTAGTGGTATCTATGCGTGCGTAAAAAATTACCGTGTCTACTTTTTTCGAAAACTGCGTGCTGGTGCCGCTTAAATCAAATGTAAGTCCGCCGCTTCCGGTAACGTGTCCTGTTCCCGTAGGGTAAGTGCTGCCAGACGATGGTGTGGAAGTATTGCTCTTGCTGCAGGATGCAAATACTAAAAGTGCAATGGCTAATGTGCATACGTAAGTGAATGTTGCTTTCATGTTGTTTGTTTTTTGGGTTAATGGTTATTGATGTATTTATTGTTTTACAAATTCTACGCGGCGGTTATTGGCTTTTCCTTCCGGTGTGCTGTTATCAGACATTGGTTTGCTGTCTCCAAAGCCTTTGCTGGCAAGCCTTGCAGCATCTATGCCCATATTTACCAGTTGTTGTTTTACCGCATCGGCACGTTGCTGAGATAGTGTAAGATTGTGTGGTGCTGTGCCCGTGTTGTCTGTATGTCCATCCACTTCAAACCTCAGATCCGGGTTATTTTTCATGATGCCTGCAATCATGTTTAATGTGCCCATGCTTTCCGGCTTAATAGTGGCTTTGTCTATATCGAAATTGATACCGTGCGTTATTATCTTTTCATCCGTAAACTTTTTGGCCAACAGGTTCATGCCACCGCCGTTTGCAATTCTTATATTGCTTACTACTATTGGCAATGATGCGCTACCAATACCTTCTATATCAAATGCGCCTGGCATTACACCTAAATTGGGAACGGTGATGACGCGGTATTGATCTACATATACTTTAAGCTGGTTGGCTTTGTACGCAATGGCTATATGGTGCCACCTGCCTGAATAATTCTTACCATTCAGTTCATCAGGGTAGTTGCTTACCAGTTGCACATTGGCAGACTTTGCTTCTACCATAATGGCAGACCAGATATTGCCGTGCGAGATATCTACCTGTGCTATATCTCTTGTTGCCTGTGCCGCATCACTAACTGTTTTATAGAAATACAAGTGTGGGCCATAACCACCCGGCGGTGCATAATTGTCAAACTCAATGGTAAAACTGTCTTTCAGGTAAGCGGTTGATTTTATCAGCGGGCTTACGTGCGCAAAGTTTCCCTCAGTAAGCAACAAAGCATTTTTTCCGCTTACATTATTCATTACTCCTTGCCCTTTTCCTAAATTCCAATGCGCAGGAAATTCTCCGGGTTGATCGTCCTGGAAATTATCTTCAAACACTATTTTGTCGCCGGGCACAAAATCGTAATTGTTGTAGGCAGCCATAGAAGGCTGTGTTTGTGCAAAAGATTGCGGTGTTGCTGCAGTAGCACTGTTAGCAGCATTGTTGGCAGCAGGGTTTTCATTTTTTTTCTTTTTGAACAAACCCCTGATGGCATTATCAGCTTTATTAACACCGGCATTTGCTTCGGCATTAATTTCACTGTTTGCTTTGTTGGTGGCTGCGTTTTGTACAGCTTTGTTGGGGTCTGTTATTTGCGCAGTGGCCCGCAAAAAAAAGATGAGTATGAAAGCGGCAGAAAAAATATTTTTCATTTTTTGCTTTATTTTCATACAAAACTAGAACCCCCTCAAAAGACGCTTTTCCCCCAAAAAGGGGAATTTTTAGAATTCAGAAATATCCACTTTTGTTATAGACAGACTTTACTATTTATGCGCAACATCTATAAATATGTGCTGGCATATCTTCTTGTTGTATTAATAACAGGTATTGATAGTACCAAAGCACAAGCTCCATTAACCAATAAAGACAGTTTATTGCAACAACTTGCTATTGCCAAAGAAGACAGCAATAAAGTAAAGCTGTTGCTGGATGTTGGTTATGTGTTTGAAAGAAATTCTCCGGATTCTGCAGATCAATATTACCAGCTTGCAGGTGCATTGAGTGATAAACTGCATTACGTGGTGGGAAAACTAAAATACATTTCTTACCACACTGCTGTACTGAACATGCACGATAAATATGCAGAAAGTCTTGTCTTCAACCTGCAGGCTATTGAACTTGCCAAAAGCATTCATAATGATCTGCAGGCTGCCGTTGCCTATGGCAATGCAGGCGCCAGTTATTATGGATTGAAAGATTATACCAAATGCATTGACTGCTTCCTGGAGGCTGAAAAAATTCTGCAAAAGATAAACGATAAAAGAAGGCTTACACTTACCTATGGCAATCTTACAGGATTGTTTAATCAACTAAACCAATACGACAAAGCTTATGCTTACGGACTAAAAGCCATTGCTGCCAGTAAAGAAGTGAATGATGATTACTCGCTGGAAGAAAGCCTGGAAAACACCGGCAATACATTAGACTATATGAAGAAAAGCGATTCTGCTTTGTTATTGCTGCAACAGGCAGCAGCAATGGCAAAAAAGCTAAATGATAAACTGGTATTTCTTAATTCATCTATCAATATTGCTGATATTTATTTTGGCAGGCAAGACTATAACGCCATGAAGAAATATGCCGAAGAAGCAATTGCTGCAGCCAATGAAATAGGCAATAAAGAAGGCGTTGGCAAGGCAATGAATTTTATTGGCTATTATTATTTCTACAACAAAAATTATGACTCTGCCAGTACTTACGCCAACAAAGGATTAAGCATAGCACGAGAAAACAATGTACCTGAGGCCATTGAAAACAATTACCAGTTGCTTGGTTATATCAGCCTGGCCAATGGCAACCTGAAAGATTTTCACCGCTATAAAGTATTAAAGGATTCTATACAAGATCTTATTTTCTCCAAGCAAATTTTATCCAACACACAAGACATAGAAGCAAAATATTCGCTGGAGAAAAAAGAAGCGCAGATACAAAACCTGCACCAGGAACAACAGATACAACACCTGCAGTTGAAACAAAACCGCAACACCATTGTATCGCTTATCATATTTATACTACTGCTTGGTGGCAGCGGCTTTTTAATATTTCGCAACACGCAACAAAAAAGAAAGATCCAGCAGCAACGCATCACCGAGCTGGAAAAAGAAAAACAATTTATGGCTGCAGAAGCGGTATTGCAGGGGCAGGAAGAAGAACGCTCCCGTCTTGCCAAAGATTTGCACGACGGGCTGGGCGGTATTCTATCAGGCGTAAAACATTCCTTTAATAATATGAAAAGCAATTTTATAATTAGCCAGGAAAGCGTTGATGCTTTTGACAGAACCATGGTGCTGCTGGACAAATCTATTAGTGAGCTAAGAAATATCTCTCACAACATGATGCCGGAAGCTTTGCTGCGGTTTGGGCTGGATACAGCCTTGCGTGATTACTGCAACAGCATCAACCGCAATGCCAGTCTGCAAATTACCTATCAGTCTTTTGAGCTGCACGATGAGGACATTGAAAAATCTAAAGCTTCTGTTATTTATCGGGTGATACAAGAGTTGTTGAACAATATGCTAAAACATGCCAATGCAAGTACCGCATTGGTTCAATTGGTGCGCAACAACAATGCACTTAGCATTACCGTGGAAGACAATGGAAAAGGTTTCAACAAAAGCGAGGCAGAAAATACAGAAGGCATTGGCATGAAGAACATTAAACACCGCATCAATTACTTAAACGGGCAACTGGATATACAAACTGCCGAAGGCGCTGGTGTATCTGTTACCATTGAAATACCCAATATTGCAGCATGATAAAAGTATTTATTATAGATGATCACCAGGTGGTAACTGAAGGCATTTGCGCCTTATTGCAAAACGAATCTGGCATAGAATGGATGGGCAGTTGCAAAAAGCCGTCTGATCTTTTATTGCTGCTGAAAAAAGATCAACCTGATGTGCTGTTGATGGATATTAACCTGCCAGAAATAAATGGATTGGATCTTTGTGAGCAGGTAAAGAAATTATATCCTGCTATTCACATACTGGCGCTTAGCACTTCTGATGAAGCCAGCACCATCAACCGGATGTTGCACAATGGCGCTTCCGGTTATTTATTAAAAGATGCCAATAAAAAGGAAATTCTTACTGCTATACAAGAGGTGGTGAAAGGAAGGCAGTTCATGAACTATTCTGTAGCCGAGATTATTAAGGCTGATAAAGTAAAAGCCAATTCGCTGCCGTTGCTTACCAAAAGAGAAAGAGAAATACTGGCATTAATTGCTGAAGGATTAACCAATCCTGAAATAGCCACCCAGTTGTTTGTAACTGTTACCACGGTAGATTCTCACAGAAAAAACATGCTAACAAAATTTGGCGCCAAAAATACGGCTGCATTAATAAAGATTGCAATTGTGAATAAGCTGATATAGTGGGGAGTGGTGAGTGGGGAGAGAGGAATTAGTAATTAGTAATTAATAATTAGTAATTCATTATCTCGCTATTTAAAATCCACGGGATGCTTGCAGGGAACAAATTAGTAATTAGTAACTGGTAATTCATTTAACGCCCCGGGCTACACCCGGGGCTATTTATATTATGCCCTTTCAGGGCTTGCTTAAGTTGTAATCGTCGTTACAAACAAAGCCTAATTCCTAATTCCAAATCCCTAATTCCAAGTAACCATTCAGCCAATCAACCAACTTAAAACCTAAAACTTATCACTTATCACTTACAACACCCGGGGCTATTTATATTATGTCCTTTCAGGGCTTTGCAACGGCATGATGATATAATTCATCAACGCCCAATTCCTAATTCCTAATTAACCACTCCCCCAAACTTAAAACTTACCACTTAAAACTTACAACTCCCTAAGCCGTAAACGTTCCCCCATTATTCATACATGCCTTCCGTACAATGTTGATGGAGTTCCAGTATTTATCTTTTACGATGATATAGGTGATGGCAAGTCCCTCTGCGTACATAGCGATGGTTTCTTCAATAACTTTTGATATTTCCCTAAACTCGTTGCCGGCAAAAATAATAGTGTAATTGCCATTGCTGGTAGTGCTGAAAAGTTCCAGCTGCCCTTTGGCATACATTTCCACGGCAACAGACAACTCCAACTCAAACGTTTTTATCTTCTCACTCGTTTCGTAGTCAGCCAAACCATCCAGGGCCGATCCTTCAAACTTAATATGCACCGATGATATCCATGGATAGGGTACTGTTTCCTCCCTGCACAGCAGGTAACGGTTGGGTATATTCATTTTAATGGGCAGGCCACCATCTACAGGCGCTACGTCCATTACTGCATGCTTATCCTCCGCATCCTTATTATCATCTCTTTTAACGTCTTTGTACTTCTCCACAAATTCTTTTTCTCTCCAGTGCAGGAAATCTTTTAGCTTGGTAATGGGAATAAGGTCTGGATCGCCGGCCTTGTATTCTCTGATGTTCATTTGATCAATCATGGTAAGCATCTCCAACTCCCCTATCAATTGCATCACAAAATTGTAGCAGGCAAATTCTGTTCTTAGCGTTTCTTCATCTTTCTGTCGCTTTTTAAATATCAAGGTAATGTCGATAAGATCCGGCAGATCCGGATGTTCTGTGCTGATAAAAGCAACATCATTAAGTGTAAATGAAGCATCATCGCGGTTCACCAGTTTATGCGGCGCCACCTCCTGCATCAGCCCTGTAAACTTCCAGCCGGGCAATGCAGGTGCTGCTGCCGCTAACTCTTCTGCAAATACAATATTTTTTATTAGCGACTGAACAACAAACACAAGCTCTATTGTTCCGTCATCTAAAAAACCCATTGCAAAGCTCAGTTCTTTGTTTACCTTATCCAGTCGGCTTCTGAAAATAGTATAAAACTCGCCATCCGGGGTTCTGTTTTTTTGCAACATATAATGAAACCAGCTGTGGTGCTCTTCAAACCATTCCCAAAAACTTTCATAATCATAAATTTCATTCTCTTCGTTGATATATGGGAAACGTACTAGTGGCATACTATCATTTTATTTTGTTTGTCAATACAAGATGACTATCGTGCTACGGTTAATTCAAGCAACATATTTGTGTGCAAATAAAACCGTGTTAAGCCAATTTTTATTTATTCGTCAATACGGCAACTATCCTTTGTAACTGCAGGATACAATTTCGCTGCGCTGGCCTACTTCATTGTTGTTTATCATGCCAACACCATAGTATTCATTTTCCTGCACAGTGTTTGCTACCAGTGGCAATCGCTTATCTATAAAGGCACTTACAGTGGCTACACCAATCAATGTCCATGCGCCGGCGTTTATCCTGCTATAGATAGCAATGGCATGCACTTTTCTCTTTTTAAATCTTATCTCCGGACGGCCACCACTTACCTTTACCTGTATAACAGGTTTAAAATCTGCCAGGTCTTCTATAGTACCGGGCTTGTCTACAATCTGCAATTGTTCGCCAATATCATCCGTATAATTTGGGTTCGATTTAATACGATTGGCGTATTTGGTCATCATTCTTCTGCAAGTATCTAAGGCATGATCTCTTGTAGCCATTGCTTTCTTTGCAGCTTCATTGGCCTGGTTGGTTTCATCAATCTTACTGTTGAGGTCTTGCAAAGCAGCTATCACAACTGCTGCTTCCGATTGAGAATCGCCCAGCTTACCTACTATTGCAGGCAGTGAGCCTACAATGTTTGAAGCCCATAATTTAGTGGCAGGAATGTTTGTGGGAAAAAATCGCTTTTTCATTTTTTGTTTTTTTAAAGGATAAAGAATTACGTTATCATTGATGTGTACAACCAATTTTATATTGTTTGTATTTTTTTAAGCTTGTTTCCTGCTCTGCCGGCTTTGTTTGCACTTCTCTTCAATTTGTTGCTTGCATTACCGGCGTTGTTTGCATTTCTCTTCTACCTGTTGCCTGCTTCACCGGTATTGTTTCTCCCCTTCTTCAACTTGTTCTTTGTGTTATCGGTGTTGTTTGTTGTTCTCTTAACTTTGTTCACTGCTTCATCGGCATTGTTTATCCTGCTCTGCAAACTGTTCTTTGCGTCACCGGCGTTGTTTACACCCCTCATCAACCCTGCAGAACAAAATAACAAAGCAAAAATTTCTTCGGCAATACGTAAATACTACCAATTCTGGACCATGATTAAAGGATTTTAGGATTGAAGGACTTAAGAAGTTTTAAGTTGTAAGTGGTAAGTTATAAGTTGGAAGAACGTTTAGTTAGTAATTAGCAATTAGTAATTGATAATTAGTAATTAGGGATTGATCAATTTTAAGTTTTGAGAAGCTTTTGCCTGTCATGCTGCAAGCATCCTGTGGATTTGACATAGAGAGATGATGAGTATTTGAAGCATCCTTAATCGCTGTCTCCACGGGATGTTTGCAACATGACGGTGAGTGCGTAAGTGATTGTCTGAACCATGATTAAAGGATTTTAGGATTGAAGGACTTGCGCACTATCATGCTTATCCTTTAATCAAGTGAAT
Source organism: Chitinophagaceae bacterium (assembly GCA_047602295.1). Lineage (GTDB taxonomy): Bacteria > Bacteroidota > Bacteroidia > Chitinophagales > Chitinophagaceae > JACMLD01. Next base: position 4,134,435 of record JASGHP010000001.1, read on the forward strand.
CATGGTTCAGACATCTTGCCTGTCATGCTGCAAGCATCGTGTGGACTTGGCATAGCAGCATGATGCAAGTCTGCGGGGACATGCGTTAGCAACATCATGCTAATCTTTTAATCCTTTAATCATGGTTCAGACATACATTTGTTGTTAGAGTGTAAACAACCAAAACCTATAACAACTTGGAAGAAGACATTATGGTTTCAGGAGATGGCTCCCTGCGACTTACCAACCTGAGGATTTTATTTAGAACTGATAATGTTACAAAAGAAATCCTGCTGAAAGATTATGAGAGCAGTTGTATTCGCACGGAGTATATAAAAGTTTATAAAACCCGATGTATTGTTGCTGCTATCCTAATAGCTATTTGCATATTGCCTTATTTTATCTTAAAAAATTCTGAAGCAGCATTTATGGACATCATTAATAGTCCCTATGGTATCTTGATAGGCTTCCTTATGCTGTTGATTGCTTTTTTAGCAGGCCTCTTTCTTATTTTCTCCATTGTTTTATTGCTTTTGAGTAGAAGGCGCTTCCTGGAAATAAGCAGTCGTTTAGATACAATTATAGTTCCTATCAGCGCAGGGAATAGTTCAGTATACAAGTTTATGAAAGCAATAGAAAAGGCAAGTGGAGAATTGAAAGCTGTTATGCAAAAATGAGCAGGAAGCCCGGCGAGATTATTCAACCCTTACAGGGTTAGACGGAGTTCTTTGTTTCTCCCCGGATTGCAGCCGGAGTTATGTATATTAATCCCTTCGGGATTGGCGCCTGCTATTACGCCCTCCGCATGTTGTAACCGCTCCGGGCTGCACCCGGAGCTATTTGATTACGCCCTTTCAGGGCTTGGTTTAAAATAATGATGTTACAAGCATGGCCTAATTCCAAATTCCTAATTCCAATTAATCAACAGAGCTTGATGTGTAATGATGGTGCTACACACATGCCCAATTACTAATTCTACTAACGCTCCGGGCTGCACCCGGAGCTATTTGATTACGCCCTTTCAGGGCTTGGTTTAAAATAATGATGTTACAAGCAAGGCCTAATTCCAAATTCCCAATTCCAATTAATCAACAGAGCTTGATGTGTAATGATGATGCTATACACATGCCCAATTACTAATTCCACTAACGCTCAGGGCTGCACCCGGAGCTATTTGATTACGCCCTTTCAGGGCTTGGTTTAAAATAATGATGTTACAAGCATGGCCTAATTCCAAATTCCTAATTCCAATTAATCAACAGAGCTTGATGTGTAATGATGGTGCTACACACATGCCCAATTACTAATTCTACTAACGCTCCGGGCTGCACCCGGAGCTATTTGATTACGCCCTTTCAGGGCTTTGTTTAAAGTAATGATGTTACAAGCAAGGCCTAATTCCAAATTCCTAATTCCAACCTCCCAACACCAGCATCATGCCCAATTACTAATTATTAATTATTAATTACTAATTCCAAAACATCATTCCGTCCGCAAACTCTTCACCGGGTTGGCCCTTGCGGCCCTGATGGCCTGGAAGCTGACTGTTATTAATGTAATGGCTATTGCAGCTAATACTACGCCTATGAAAATGGTAATGTTGATGGAGGTTTTGATCTTATAGGTCTTTAACCATTCATTCATATAATACCAGGCAACGGGTATAGCAATGGCGCAGGAAATTAATACCAACACCACAAAATCTTTTGATAGCAATTGCCATAGGTTCACCACACTTGCGCCCAGCACTTTGCGCACTCCAATTTCTTTTACTCTTTGCTCTGCGGTAAATGATGCAAGGCCAAACAATCCCAGGCATGATATAAATATGGCCAGCACGGCTACAATGGCGGCAAGATTGCCTACCAGTTCTTCGTAATTAAACTTCTTGGCGTATTCTTCATCGGCAAATTTGTATTCAAACGGAAAGCTGGGATTATAACGATCAAAGATTGGTTTAATAGCTGCTATGGCTTTAGAGGCAGACATGTTGGGGTTTAACCGCATGTCTGTAAATCCAACCCAACCCTTGTCGAATATAATGGTAAGCGGAGATATTGGCCGGTAAGGAGATTCCATTTGTATGTCTGGTATTACACCAATTACCACCATTGGCTTATTATTCCATTTCAGCATCTGGCCCACAGGGTTTACAAGGCGCATTCTTTTTACAGCGGCCTGGTTTAATATTACTGCATTGGAGTCTGCAAAGTCTTTAGAGAAATCGCGGCCCTCCACCATTTTTATGTTTAGTGTTTTTGTATAATCGTATGCAGTGGCTATGGTAGAAAACACGGTTGATTTCTCCAATGGTGTACTGCCCTTCCATTCCCAGCCATTGTTATTGCTGAATATTTCAGAGGGGGGCGAGTTGCTGGTAGTAATAGATGTAATAGCACCGGTGGCCAGCAATTCGTGTTTAATAGCTTCGTAATGTTTTTCTATATCGCTGCTCCACTCTACGGTTATTAATCCTTTATTAGTATAACCAATAGGCTGATTTTTTCCAAACTGAATTTGCTGGTTAATGACAATGGTGCCAATCATCAGCATTACAGAGCTGGCAAATTGTAGCACCACCAATATTTTACGTGGTAAAGAACTGCGCTTGCCAGCTTTTAAATTTCCTTTCAGCACACGCACAGGATTAAACGAAGAAAGATAAAATGCCGGGTAGCTGCCTGCAATTAACCCTGTGAAAATGGTAAATACAATCATGATGAGCCAGAACAATGGATTGCCTATCTGCAGGCTCATGGCCTTGTCTGTAAGCTTATTGAAGTAGGGCAATGAAACAGCAACAATGATCAATGCCAGCACAAAAGACATTACGGCTATCAGCATAGACTCACTTAAAAACTGGCTGATGAGTTGGCCTCTGGCGGAACCTACGGCTTTGCGCACTCCTACTTCTTTTGCTCTTTTCTCGCTGCGTGCGGTACTAAGATTCATAAAATTGATGCAGGCAATCAGCAGCACAATAAAACCAAGAATACCAAACATGCGCACATACTTAATAAAGCCGCCGCTGTTTTTGCCGTTCTCAAAATCGTTGTACAATCGCCATTTGCTCATGGGGTGCACAAACACTTCTGGTATAATATGCTTTAGTGTGTTTTCGTCTGTAAAATGAGCAATGACAACATTTTTGATTTTTTTGTCTACCGATGCTTCGGTGGCATTTGCGTTCAATTGCACAAAAGTCTGCCACGAATTATTGCCCCAGTTTGTTTTATGAAACTGGCTTACCCAGGTGTAAATGGTTTCCTGCAAATGAAAAGGAATCAGGTACTCAAACGTAAAAGAACTGTTCTTGGGCGGTTTGGGCACAATGGCGGTTACTTTCAGGTTGGTTTGGTTATCCAGCTTCACCACTTTGCCCAACGGATTGTCATTTCCAAAAAGTGCTTTGGCAGTTTCTTCCGTTAGCACAATAGAATAAGGTTCGTGCAACGGGTTTCTGTCGCCGGCAAGAATTTTTAAAGAGAACATATCAATGCCATCTTCACCCAGGAAATGTCCAAACTTACTCAGCTTTTTCTCTCCGTACACCAGAGAATGGTTGCCGCCCCAATCGCACATGGCCACGCCTTTAAAGTCGGGATACTTTGCTTTCAACTCTGCACCTATCGGGTAAGGCAATGCCTGCTGCGAGTAACGTGTACCATCAAAAGTCTGGTGCATCATTACCTGGTACATACTATCGTAGTTTTTAAATTGTCTGTTGGCAGACACTTCATCGTATATCCACAAGCCAATAATCATGGCCACAGCCATACCAGATGCAAGCCCGGCAATATTGATTAAAGAATACACTTTGTTCTTTAGCAAATTGCGCCAGGCAGTTTTGAAGAAGTTTTTAAGCATGGGAATGTATTAAAAATTCAAAAGTGAAAAGTATTGTTACTAATTTCAGGCTAGTGGTGAGTGGTAAGTAGCTAGTGGGGCTCACTTGCAATAGCATGATGATTGTGCAAACAGCCGAACTACGAACTATGAACTTTAGAACTTCCGAACTGAGAACTCAGAACTTACAACTTAAAACTTACCACTTACAACTTATAAACTTACTCGCTTCTCAAACTCTTCACCGGGTTAGCATTTGCTGCACGCACTACCTGGAAACTCAATGTTATTAATGCCACTGCTATTAATAATAATCCGCTTGCTGCAAAGAGCCACCAGCTCATGGTTGTTCTGTAAGCAAAATTGTTCAGCCATTTATTCATTGCTATCCATGCAACAGGTGTAGCTATGGCAAAAGCAATGGCAACCACCAATAAGAAATCTTTAGAAAGAATAGTAACAATATTTGCTACCGAAGCACCTAATACTTTACGCACACCTATTTCTTTCGTCCGCACATTGGTAGTATAAATTACCAAACCCAATAAACCAATGCAACTGATAAAAACTGCAAGCCCTGTTGCCCATTTCAGCAAACCCGCCATGTCCTGTTCTGCTTTGTAATAGCTGGCAATGCTCTCATCAAAAAAGTTGTAAGAAAAGTCTTCATCAGGATATAGCTTTTTATATGCCGCCTGCACCTGTGCAATGGTTGTTTTCCACGAACCAGGGTTTGCGCCCTGCGGCTTTAATGCAATATGAAATGTGCTGCTGAACTTGTCATTTGCTTCCACTAAAAGCGGCTTTACAGGTTCATGCAAAGACTGCTGGTTAAAGTCAGCCATCACACCTACTACAGGCCTATCGCCAATCTGCTTGTTCAATACATCTTTTGGATGCTGAAAACCCAGCACATGCATGTAGGTTTCATTAATTACATACTCTCTAGACGTATCAGACTCCTGAATGTTACGCCCTGCCAATAATTTTATATGATAAAGTTGCAAATAGTTGGTGTCTGCGCCTTTTGTGCGCACGTCTGTTTTAATTTCTTTCTTTCCATCATTATATACCAGCGACTCTATATTCCACCCATAAGAAGAGGGCGTAGTAGTGGCAAGACTTACCAACTCCACACCGGGGATTGCTTTTAAATCTTTTAGCAAAACAAAGCGCTTAGGGTCTGGATGAAATATATTGTAGTAGCTAAAAGGCACATCAAAATAAATAATGGCATCTTTCTTAAAACCCATGTCCTTATTCAATACATAACTAATCTGCTTTGATGCAATTAATGTGGCCATAATAAATACCTGTGCAATCAGAAACTGGGAAACGGTTAAACTCTTTCTAACAAAAGCTTTTCGTGTGCCACCCGTGCCGGTACTAACCTGGTTTTTAAGCACCGATACAGGATTGTATTTTGATAAAACCAAAGCAGGATAAAACCCGGAAAGAAAACTAACCAGCAGCACCAATGCCAGTAAGAATACAATGATGCCGGGCTGTTGCAATAAATTAAAATGAACGTCTCCGGGAATGAAGTTGTTAAATGTTTTCAATAACAAAGGCACCAATGCAATGGATAAAATAGTGGCCAGTGCCGTAATAAAAAATGTTTCGTGCAAAAACTGCAGCATTAATTGCAGCCTGCTACTGCCCATGGTTTTGCGAATACCAATTTCTTTTGCACGCTGGGTGGCTTGTGCGGTAGTAAGATTGATAAAATTAATACAGCCCAGCAATAACAAAAATGCAGCTACAGCCAGTAAACCGTATAAGGTGGATTTGTTGGCTGAGTGATCACCAAAAGTTCCATACACTTTATCAAAATGCATTTCTGCAAACGGTTGCAGATGAAATGTAAACGAGTAGGCACCATCGTTGTCTTTTTGGTATTTCCTTACCAACTGGTTCAGCCTGGCATCTACATCTTTTTTTGTGGTGCCCGGCGCAAGTTTTACCAGCATGCGAGATACATCATTGCTACTTCCCCATTGTTCCCAGGCATAACTAGTCTTTAATCCGCTGGATGGAATGGTGACATGCGAGATAAATTCTTTAAAAACAAAATCACTGTTCTGCGACAGATTCTTTACAATACCTGTAACCGATGTAATGATTGAATCATTGTATACAACCCGCTTTCCAATAATATCATTATAATTTACACCGGGGAAATAAGCTTTTGCTCTTTCTTCGGTCAATATAACTTTGTAAGGTTCATTCAAAGATTTTGCAGAGCCTGCTATCCATTGGTAAGGAACCAGGTTGAAATAATTATTGTCTGCAAAGATTATCCCTCTTTGCTTTTTGTATACATGCGGATTGTTGTTTGTGTTGATGGAAACATTGGGATCTCCAATAGTCTGGTGAAAGCCAACCACAGATTCCAACCCTGTTATTTCATTTCTTGCTGCATCCGGCATTGGCGCGGGCACGCCGGAAAAAGAAAGCGGTGTACCAGCCAGCTTCATGTCCAGCACAACGCGATAGATTCTGTCGCCATCTTTTTCAAACTTGTCGAAACTGAATTCATAATGAACAATCAGGTAGATAACAATTGCCGCACTAATGCCAATTGATAAACCTATTACATTGATGAAGGAAAAGACTTTGTTGCGCCAGAAATTTCTAATGGCAACGGTGAAGTAGTTTTTCAGCATAAAAAACAGGTTGGCTATAAAATAATGAAACTGCGCCAACAATATGCCGTAAACAGAGGGAAGTGATTTACAATGCACTACCTGCAAAAGCAAGTGCAAACAGGTTCGGTTTCGTTACAGAATGTGTACGATTTTGATACAAAAGAAAATGAGAGAAATGTGGGAAAAGTGGAAATGTGATAAATGTGGTAAATGCGTTTGCTTGGATGATAGAACGCAGATTGTTATGATTGTTATGATGAGATGGATTTTGCCTGTAGAGACAGGACATGTCCTGTCTCTACAGTAGAAATTGTCTGAACCATGATTCACATGATTGAAGGATTAGCATGATGACGCTATAATCCTTAAATCCTCAAATCTTTTAATCAAGGTTCAGACAACAGCCCTCCTTTACCTCTGCGAAAACCTCTTCTGCTTCTGTGGTAAAAAAAAGCCTGAACTATGATCCAGATGGTTGAAGGATTAGCATGATTGTGTTACAATCCTTAAATCCCTTAATCATGTGAATCAAGGTTCAGACTTCTGTGGAGTCGGGGGGAGTCGAACCCCCGTCCAAACATATTCGCCGAAAGCTTTCTACATGCTTATTTCTTAATTATTTGTCGGCAATGCGCAGGAAAAGAACGAACCAACGCATCACTTAGCTGAATGGTCTTAGGCAACCGTCACAGCCTTCAGTTGCAGCGCCCTGTGTTTGTTTTTAGTCGGCGGCGGGGCGGGTAACAGGTCAACCTGCCCGGGCGGCCCTAATGACTACTTAATCACTGATTAGGCAGCCATGGCATACTGAGTATTGCCATTTAAAGTTTGTGCGTTCAAGATTAAAGTGCTGATCACACAATGCACTGCATGCTTACACTCTCAAAGATCTATGCTGTCAAAACCAATACGACCCCATTGGTAGAGCCTGCAAATTTAGTGAAAAAGTCGGAAGTCTGAAGTCAGAAGTCGGAAGTAAGAAGTAAGAATTCTGAAGTAGGAAGTCCGACATCAGCCCTCGGAATTCTGACCTCCGACCTCAGACTTCGTTTATCACATTTATCACATTTCCACATTCTTTATTCCGTAGTTTAGCCCTATGAATCACAAAAGCTTTCCGGAAGAGACATATAAAAAGGAGATAGAAAGACTAACACAGATTTTACAAACGCTGCAAAAAACAAAAAACAGTATTGCGTGGGCAAGGTTTGGGGTAATTCTATTGATTTCTATTGCGGTCTATTATCTTCATACCATTAGCGCTTTGTATACAGCAATAGCATGTATCATTCTCATTGGCATATTCATCAGGTTGGTGATTATAGCCGTAAACAACAGCAACGATATAGAAAATTGCCAGCGCCTTATTGGCATTAACCAGGAAGAAATAAACATTGCTGCGGGCAATTATCTTCATAAACCCGGCGGCGATCATTTCCTCTCTCCCACCCATCCCTATGCAAATGATTTGGACATTTTCGGCAATGCATCTGTTTACCAATATACCAATCGCAGTTATTCAGAACAAGGCAATCAATTGTATGCTGATTGGTTGCTGCAACCTGCCAATGCACAAACTATTGCAGCAAGACAGGATGCAGTGCGTGAGCTGGCAAATCAATACCAATGGCGCCAACAACTGCAGGCTTACGGAATAGAGCAACCTATTACCATTGCTACCGAAAATAAAATCAAACAATGGGTAGCTGCACCTGATAGTTTTAGTCATTCTTTTAAATGGAAATTATTCAGGTGGATTCATCCTATTATAGCAGTGGGCAGTTTTGTGCTGTATATTTTCGATTTAATACCTGGTCAATTATTCTTTGGCTTGTATGGTTTGTTCTTTATTATATCTGCGCTGGTAAGTAAAGTGATTGCTGCACAGTATATGCAGCTTAACAGGATTGTTCCGGAGATAGATATTCTTAGTAAAAGCGCTGCCTGCATAGAAAGCAATCAGTTTGAAACAGGTTATCTTAAAGATGTGCAGGCACATTTTCTTGACGGGCAAACACGTTCTTCCACTTCCATCAGGCAATTGAAAAAAATACTGGACAAGTTTGACATGAACCTTAACCTGCTTTTCCTGATCATTGTTAACCCTTTTCTTTTGTACAACCTGCAGGCTGTGTTTGAGCTGGAGAAGTGGCGCTTAAAAAACAATACCAACACCGGCAAATGGTTTGCCGGGCTGGCGCAAATGGAAGCCATTGCTTCGCTGGCCAATATTCATTTCAACCATCCGCACTGGTGCTTCCCCGTTATAGATAGTAACCAGCACGGCACATTGTCTGTTACCGCTATTGCACACCCGCTGATACCGGAAAACAAATGTGTTACAAATGATTTTTCTACCCGTGGTGAAGCGCAGATAGCATTGATTACCGGTTCTAACATGGCCGGCAAAAGCACTTTCTTAAGAAGCATTGGTGTAAACACCGTGCTGGCCATGATGGGCAGTACCGTATGCGCCGCACAAATGCAGATAAGTGCAATGCGCATTATCAGCAGCATGCGTGTGGCAGACAACCTTGCGGAGAGTACTTCTACCTTTTATGCTGAACTAAAGAAACTGCAATACATCATAGAAGAAGTAAACAAGCACGAGAAAGTTTTTGTATTGTTGGATGAGATCTTACGCGGCACCAATTCTCTTGACAGGCATACCGGTTCAAAAGCATTGATAAAACAATTGATAAGGCAAGATGCAGTGGCTATGCTTGCCACACATGATGTAGAACTGGCGCAATTGCAAAGCGATTACACCGCCAACATTCACAACTATTATTTTGATGCGCAAATAGCGCAGGAAGAACTGTATTTTGATTATAAGTTGAAAGAAGGCATTTGCCAGAGTTTGAATGCTTCTTTGTTGATGAAGAAGATAGGGATAGAGTTATAAGTTGTAAGTGGTAAGTTATAAGTAGGGAGCCGTAGCTACGACCTTACTTTTGCTATCAGGCCTATCAACATCGCTTTAATTTCGTTTATGGAATTAAATAATACTTCAAACAAACTCTGAGGGAGATAAAGCAAGTCATTAGAAAGAATTAAGAAATATTCCGATTCGTTAGCGGACCCAAGTGCTATGTTCAAAAAGTTTGCAAAATCACTTTTTGAATTTTTACCACATCCCTCTGCTATATTGGCGGGTATGGAATATGCTGCTCTTCTTAATTGGTTGGTAAGACCGTAGATTTCTTCTTTAGGAAAGCTTCGAGAGCTTTCATATACTTTTAGTGTAAATTGATGAGCCTTTTGCCAAACTTTTAGCGCTTTAAAATTCTGCATTTAGCAAACTTAAAGAACTATCAATCTTATTCAACTTATCACCAAAAACTTACAACTTACTACTTACCACTTATTACTTATTACTTACAACTTATTTAAACATTCTAAAAATATCCAGCCCCAACGCATAGGCCATTACGCCCATTAGCAAGACCATACCGGCGGTTTGTGCGTACTCAATGAATTTATCGCTGGGTTTGCGGCCGCTGATCATTTCCACAATGGTAAACAATGCATGTCCGCCATCCAATGCAGGAATAGGAAGAATATTCATCAACGCCAATACCAGTGAGAAGAACGCTGTCATAGCCCAAAGTGCTTCCCAATCCCAGGTAGGAGAATACATTTTTGCAATGCTGAATACACTGCCCAAAGATTCAGATGTTTTTACACGACCAGAGAAAATGAGTTTCAGCTGAAGCCAGTAGTTTTGTAAGGTTTCTTTGCTGCGTTGCAATCCCGCAGGAAATGATTGCGCCAAAGAATAGCTTACGCTTTTCTCTGTATAGGGTTTGTTAACTGTATCTGGCCAACTACCCAAGCCAAATTTTCCCTCCGGTGTAATTTTCGCATTAAGCCTTACAGTATCATTTCCACGCAATACTTCCAGGTTTAGCTGGCTGTTTTTATTCTCCCTTACATAAGCTTTAAAATCGGCATAGTAAGTTGTTTTGATACCGTTGTACGATAAAATTTTGTCGCCTGTTTTAAGACCTGCTTTTGATGCAGGGCCGTCTGGCAAAATAGTATCTACTTTATTAAACGGATAACGAGGAGTAATGAAATTGATGTCTTTAAAATGTATTAAAGTGCCAGCAAAACTTGCAGGAATATTAATGGTTTTCTTTTCGCCGTTCCTGTCTACTTCAATTGTCTTTGCATCTTTCAATATAACACTAAGGGGAATACTTTTAAATTTTTCAACGTATTGTCCGTCTACAGACAATACCTGGTCGCCATTTTTCAATCCAATTGACTGACCAAGCGAATCTACTTCAATTCCGTATTTCAATCCGTTGGAAGGAATGTAATCATCGCCCCAATGCCATGCCATCATAGCATAAATAAAAAAACCAAGCACCAGGTTTACAATTACACCACCTACCATGATGATGAGACGTTGCCAGGCGGGTTTACTCCTGAACTCATAAGGCTTTGGTGGCAGCTTCATGGCGTCTTTATCCATGCTCTCGTCAATCATACCAGATATCTTCACATAACCGCCAAATGGAATCCAGCCCAGTCCCCATTCTGTTTCACCAATCTTCTTTTTTACCAAAGAGAACCAGGGGTTGAAGAAGAGATAGAATTTTTCAATCCGGCAACCAAACCATTTAGCCGGTAAGAAATGCCCCAACTCGTGAAGGACAACTATAATAGAGAAGGAAAAAACAAATTGCGCCGCTTTAATACCCGTCTCCGCCCAATTAATTGCTAATAATGTCATAATAAAATACACCTCAGAGGGTCCGTGGTTTATAAGTTGTTAAGTATGCAAATATCTGCCAAAAAGGGTTAGTGAAATCAGAAAATTTACCGGCTGTCTTTCTGCTTGTCTGTGAGGCAACCGTGACTGATTAGCGGGTTTACAGGTGTATGAGCGAGGCGGCAAAACTGCGTGCTTCGCCATCTGTTTCAAAATATTGCTCCAGTGTGGGGGTTTGTATAAAAGGAATCTTCTGCATGGTTTTCTCAATCAAATCGGTCATGTCCAGGAAGCCAAGCCTGTTTTTTAAGAATGCGTACACAGCAATCTCATTGGCTGCATTTAAGATACAGGGCAGGTTGCCGCCTTTTTGCAGGGCTTCAATTGCCAACGAAAGGTTGCGGAAAGTCTTTATGTCGGGTTCTTCAAACGTTAGGTTGTTGGGCTTTTTAAAATCGTACCGCGGAAAACTGTTGGGTATGCGGTGCGGGAAAGCAAGTGCGTACTGTATAGGCAATTTCATGTCTGGCAAACCCATTTGAGATTTGATGCTGCCGTCTTCAAACATTACCATGCTGTGGATAATGCTTTGCGGATGCACTACCACCTGCACCTGTTCCGGTTTCAGGTTGAAGAGCCATTTGGCTTCAATCATCTCCAGCCCTTTGTTCATTAGCGTGGCAGAGTCTATGGTAATTTTGGCGCCCATTGCCCAGTTGGGATGCTGCAGCGCATGATCTCTTTTTACATTCACCAAAAAGTTTGGCTTCTTACCCAGGAAAGGACCACCGGATGCAGTAAGAATGATTTTTTCTATACGGTTTCTTGTTTCACCCACCATGCATTGAAAAATGGCGGAATGCTCGCTGTCTACCGGTATTATGGGAACACGTTTTTCTACGGCACGTGCCATTACAATATCGCCCGCCACCACCAGTGTTTCTTTATTGGCCAGTGCTACCATTTTGCCATTGTCTATGGCTTTTAAAGTGGGTTTTAAACCAGCAAAGCCTACAATACCGGCCAGCATTAAATCATAACAATCCATGGAAGCTACTTCTTCCAATGCTTTATCACCAGTAAAAACTTTGGTATAAGTGCCGGCTAATGCTTCTTTTACTTTATTGTATTTTCTTTCATCGCCAATAACAACAATGTTGGGGTTGAATTCCAGCGCCTGCTTAATAAGCAGTTCGTCGTTGCTTTGGGCAGTAAGAATTTCGGCGGAAAATAAATGACTGTTGGCAGCAATAACGCTTAATGCCTGTGTACCTATAGAGCCAGTAGAGCCAAATAAAGCAATTCGTTTTTTGATTGGTTCAGCCATGCGTGGTTAGTTCGTTTTTGCGGAACAGAAAGGCTTTCACATAATACTGTTTTCCTTCCTGATGCCTGAAACGGCAATTTATGATAATAATTGCTCCAACGCACTTTTGGTTTTGCTAAAATTAAATCCCTCTACAGCCTGCTGCATCATTTTAGTTATTTCCGTAGTGCAGAGGTTTCCAATAGAGCCCTCATGTGTATGTTGCACTTTTGTATCATACGTAAAATTGCCCGCTTCTATATCTAACCCAACTTTTTTATAGGCATCCCTGAAAGGAAGGCCCTGCAATACCAGTTTGTTTACTTCTTCCACACTAAACAGGTATTTGTATTTCTCGTCTTGCAGAATGTCTTTCTTTACTTCGATATTGCTTAGCATTAACCCGGCCATTTCAATGCAATCCTTCAATGTTTTAAGTGCCGGGAAGAGATGCTCTTTCAGCAATTGCAAATCGCGGTGATAGCCGGAAGGCAGGTTGGTCGTCATCATAATAATCTCGTTCGGCAATGCCTTGATGCGGTTGCAATGAGAACGGATCAATTCAAACACATCCGGATTTTTCTTGTGCGGCATGATGCTGCTGCCGGTAGTAAGCTGCGGCGGAAAGCTAACGAAGCCAAAGTTCTGGTTGAGGAATAAACAGGCATCCATAGACAGCCTGCTTAGTGTATCGGCCACATTGGCCATTGCCATAGCCACTACCCTTTCTGCTTTGCCACGGCCCATTTGCGCATACACCACATTGTAGTTAAGGTTATCAAAACCCAGCAACTGCGTGGTAAGTGTTCTGTTAATAGGGAAAGAAGAACCATAACCCGCAGCAGAACCCAAAGGGTTTTTATTTACCACCTGGTAAGCTGCCTGCAATGTGGTTACATCGTCTACCAGGCTTTCTGCGTAAGCGCCAAACCACAAGCCAAAAGAAGAAGGCATGGCCAGTTGCAGGTGTGTATAGCCTGGCAACAAATCGCTTTTATATTTTTCGCTTTGCGTTTGCAGCAATTCAAAAAACAGCTGAATGGCCTGTACCAGTTCCTGCAATTCGTTTCTTAAAAACAATTTTACATCTACCAATACCTGGTCGTTGCGGCTGCGTGCACTGTGAATCTTTTTTCCAATATCGCCCAGCTTTTCTGTCAGCAAGAGCTCTACCTGCGAGTGAATATCTTCTACATTATCTGCCAGTGCAAACTTGCCGGCTTTTATTTGTTTGTAGATATCTTTTAGTGCTGCATGCAATTGCGTTGTTTCATCTTTGGTAAGCAAGCCAATTGTTTCCAGCATTTGTGTATGTGCCAGCGAACCCAATACATCAAATGAAGCCAGGTAGAGATCCATCTCACGGTCGTTGCCCACAGTAAAGTTTTCTACTTCTTTCAGCGATTCAATATTTTTTTGCCAGAGCTTACCCCCGACCCCTGAAGGGGAGCTAGGTATATTTTTATTTGACATTTTGGTTGCTATTTAGGCTCATCTTATAAATAAAATTGTTAGTTATATCCTACTTCCTTTATTCTCCCTTTAGGGTTGGGGTTTACAGTATGTGTTCTAATAATTTGATATAAGTTTCTATGCCGTTCTTTATCTCGTCAAGATAAATAAATTCATCTGCAGTATGACTGCGTGCACTATCGCCAGGCCCCATCTTCAATGCAGAAAATGGCATCAATGCTTTATCAGAAGTAGTGGGCGAACCATAATAGCCTTTACCCATGCTAATGCCGGCTTTTACCAATGGATGATCCAATGGAATAGAAGTAGACTTCATACGCGTTGTGCGTGGCTTGTACTGGCTTTTCAGGTTTAGTCGCAATGCGTCCAGTATCTCATCAAAAGTATAGAGTTCATTTACCCTTACATCAATTACATATTTGCATTGAGAAGGCACTACGTTATGCTGTTTGTTTTCTGTCTCAATGATTGTCACTGTCATTCTTGATTCACCCAGCAAATCACTCACTTTATCAAAACGATAATTTCTTATCCAGTTAATATCATCTACTGCTTTGTACAATGCATTCTCACCTTCATTGCGTGCCGCGTGACCAGAGCGACCAGGCGCAACACAATCAATCACCATTAATCCACGCTCTGCAACTGCCATTTCCAATTTGGTGGGTTCTCCCACAATGCCGAAATCAATATTGCCCAGGTAAGGCAACACCAGTTCAATGCCATTCACTCCGCTGATTTCTTCTTCTGCACTGGCAGCAAATACTACGTTGTGATTAATATCTTTCTGATTATAATAGTATAGAAAGGTAGCCATCAGGCTTACCAGGCAACCGCCTGCATCATTGCTGCCAAGACCGAAAAGTTTATCGTCTTTTACAATTGGCGTGAAAGGATCCATGGTATAACCCTTATTTGGCTTTACTGTATCGTGATGAGAATTGAGAAGAACAGACGGTTTGCTGGGATCGTAATAGGCATTCTTAGCATAAATATTATTGCCTACCCTTTTATTTTCTATGCCATTGTCATCTAAAAAACGGGTAATGAGTTCGGCTGTATCGTTTTCTTCTTTCGAGAAAGAAGGTGTGCTAATAAGTTGTTTCAGTAAAACAACTGCTTTATCAAAAAGCAAATCTGTTGAGTGGCTCATGAGAGATATTTAGTACTTAAATAGTATTTAGACAAAGCAAATGTTGATTGTTTTTTTGGGTCGGCATTTAAGCTATGGGCGACATTTGTTGCGACGCTCCGTTCATCTTTTGGTTCTTTGTAGAGCTTCAGTCTCCTCAGCAGTTTCCAAGTCAATTCTTCACAATGTTTATTTAATTAAAGTTCCTGCTGTGTCACTGGTCACATTGCGCAATAAATCTTTTGCATCTCCTATCATCACTTCTTTTACACCTTTATCAATAGCTGCAAACGCATTGTCTATCTTGGGCAATATACCGTCGAATAATTTATTGCCATCTTTTAGTGTCTTGTAAACATCTTTTGTAATCAGGCGAATTACCGAATTGTCGTCTGCTACATTTTCCAGCACGCCTTTCTTTTCAAAACAATAAATCAAACGCACATCATACAATCCGGAAAGTGCAATTGCCAGCGAAGACGCAATGGTATCTGCATTTGTATTCAACACCTGCCCTTTGCCATCGTGTGTAAGCGGTGCAAATACGGGCAGCAAGCCATTATCCAGCAACAATTGCAAGCTGCTAATGCCTTTACTCAAATCACTTACATCTCCCACAAATCCATAATCAATTTCTTTTACCGGTCTTTTTACTGCGGGAATGATATTGGCATCAGCGCCTGTTAATCCAATTGCATTGCAATTTCTTGCCTGCAATTGCGCTACTATTTTTTTATTCACCAAACCGCCATACACCATCGTTACCAGGTCTATGGTATCAGCATCTGTAATGCGGCGGCCATTTACATAATTAGGTGCAATGCCTAACTGCTCTCCTATCTTGGTAGCAATCTTACCACCACCATGCACCAGCAGGCATTTGCCTTTTATTTTGGCTATATCGTCCAGGAAGGCAGCAAGGTTCTTTTCATCATCAATTACATTGCCGCCAATCTTTATAATAAAGAGTTTATCACCCCCAACCCCTAAAGGGGAGAAAGGTGATTGCGTAATTATGTTAGTAATGTCATTCAATACAGTCAATTTTATGGATAGCAATTCTAAAAACATGTCAACCTCCTTTACCCCCCTTCAGGGATTGGGGGTTTAGCGGGGGCTCAAGGTGCCTAGTATTTCACTCAGCACCGCTTGTGCAGCCCAAACACGGTTTGCAGCTTCCTGCGTTACGATGCTATTAGGCCCATCAAGTATTTCATCGCTCAGTTCTACATTTCTTCTTACAGGAAGACAGTGCATTACTTTGGCGTTATTGGTCAGTTTTAATTTTTCATTGGTCAGCATCCAAACCGGATCATTGCAATAGATTCTTCCGTAATCATTAAATGTGCTCCAGTTTTTTACATACACAAAATCTGCATCCTTCAATGCTTCATCCTGGTTGTGCGTAATGGTAGCGCCTTTTGTAAAACTTTCATCCAGCTCATAATCTTCCGGGTGCGTAATTACAAAATCAGCTTCGCCCCAAGCTGTAATCCATTGCGAAAAACTATTGGCCACACACTGCGGCAATGGCTTTACGTGCGGCGCCCAGGTAAGTACAATCTTAGGTTTCTTACCACCCTTGTCTATTGGCGCACCCAATGTTTCAGTAATGGTAATAATATCTGTAAGGCTCTGCAATGGATGCAGTGTTGCACTTTCCAGGCTTACTACCGGTATACCGGCATATTTTATAAACTGTTTTATATACAACTCGCTGTAATCATCGTCGCGGTTTTTAAGCGATGGAAATGTACGGATGCAAAGAATATCAAAATACTTTCCCAGTATAGGTGCTGCATCTTTTACGTGCTCTACTGTATTGCCGCTCATGATGGCTTCTTCTTCAAACTCCAATGCCCAGCCGTCTTGCCCAACGTTAAAGACAATCGTTTCCATGCCCAGGTTGTTCGCAGCTACCTGTGTGCTTAAACGGGTGCGCATACTGGGATTCAGGAATAATAAGCCAATGCGTTTGTTTACACCAAGGCCTTTATCTTTAAAAGGATTGGCCTTATATGAAAGCGCCTTTTGCACCATCGCGTTGATGTCGGGCACATCATGAACAGAAATAAATTGTTTCAAGGTTGTTAGGTTTTTTATACTGAATCGGAGGTCGGATGTCAGAGATCAGGAATCAGATGCCAGAAGTCAGATGTCCGAAGGGTGGCTTGTGTAATAAGCTTCTTCTTACTTCAGACCTCCGACATCGGGCTTCGTACTAAGATGTTGCTACTGAGCTCTGGCTTTTTATCTCTTCAATTGCTTCTTGCAATGCATCCAGGAACTCATCTGTTTGTTTTTTATTGATAGCTAATGAAGGCAACAACCTGATCACATTAGGTTTTGCTTCACCGGTGAACACATTGAAATCGTACAATAGTTTCTTGCGCAGATCTTTTAGTTCGGCAGGCACTTCAAATCCAATCATTAAGCCTTTACCACGTATATTCTTGATGCCATCAATTGCTTTCAGCCTGTTTTTGATATACATGCCACGCTGTTTGGCCATTTCAATAAGATTCTCTTCTTCTATTACTTCCAATACCGCCAGTGCGGCTGCACATGCCAGTTGGTTGCCGCCAAAAGTAGTACCCAGCATACCATGCTTAGGCGCAATATGCGGCGCAATTAAAATACCTGCTACGGGGAAGCCGTTGCCCATGCCTTTTGCCATGGTATAGATATCTGCATTTACACCGGCATAGTCGTGCGAGAAGAATTTACCACTTCTTCCGTAACCGCATTGTACGCTATCCGCTACATATACAGCACCGTGTTGATCGCACAATGAGCGTATTAATTGCAGGAATGATTCGTCTGCTACATTAATACCACCTACGCCTTGTATGCCTTCTATTATTACTGCTGCAATTTCTTTTCCTTCTTTTGCAAAAATCTTTTCCAGCGCGGCTGCATCATTGAAAGGACAGAAGATCACATTCTCTGTTTCATTGATTGGCGCTACAATAGCAGGATTATCTGTAACTGCTACTGCCAGCGAAGTACGTCCGTGAAAAGATTTGCTAAACGCCACAACTTTTTTTCTGCCGGTATGAAAAGAAGCCAGCTTCAATGCATTTTCTGTTGCTTCTGCTCCACTGTTGATTAAAAACAAATGGTAATCTTCTTTACCACTCACTTTACCCAACTTATCTGCCAGTTCTTTTTGCAGGGGAATATGTACAGAGTTAGAATAGAATGCAATCTTATTCAATTGATCCTCTATTCGCTTTACCCAATGAGGATGAGTATGTCCAATACTAATGACAGCATGACCGCCATACATATCAAGATACTGCACGCCATTTTCGTCCCAAACATAAGAGCCCTGGGCTTTTGTAATGGTAATGTCGTTAAGGGGATACACATCGAATAATTTCATAATTTCAAAATTAAATGCTAAATACTAATGAGGTAAAAGGTATAGGGTTTAAGGTTTAAGGCCTTTACTATTTTTCACCACGTAAAAATTTTAAAAAGGAAATGAGCATCGCCCTCACTTCATTAATTAGCTTATTTATGCTTTCATATTCTTGTTGCGTAATATATTTCAACTCTACTGCTGAAAAACAACAATAATCTGTCTCATTAACTGAGCCAAGAGAATTATCAAGGAAATGCGCAAAATCTTTATCCGTATATCTTCCACATCCTTCCACGATATTTAGGGGTACAGATAGCGCAGCTCTTTTTAATTGTGAGCTTAATTCATATTTTTCATCGGGTGGAAATTTGACAGCTATATTCTTCTTAACATACATATATAGCTCATGGGATTTCTTCCAAACATCCAATTTTTTGTAATCTCTCATAAAGGCAAGCTTAGGTTTGGGAATTAGGTTAGAATTCTTGTTAAAAAAGAAACAAGCTAAATTATAGTTTTTATTTTCTACACCTTATACCCTATACCTTACACCTAAAAGTAATTCGCTTTCAATCGCAATCCCGCAGTCTCATCTAAACCAAACATAATATTCATGTTTTGCACAGCCTGCCCACTTGCACCTTTCAACAAATTATCAATGCAGCTATGTACAACCAGTTTGCTTTTACCAGCTTTTTCCAATTGAATAACACACTTGTTGTTGTTTACCACTTGCTTTAAGAAAATAGCATCTTCGCTTACTGTAGTAAATGGTTGGTCTTTGTAAAATGCTGTGTACAGATCTACCATGTCAGCAAGTCCTTTATCGCAATTAAGAGTTGAGCTAATGAATATCCCCCTGGTAAAATCGCCTCTCCAGGGAACAAAATTTATTTCAATATCACTACCCCCGGAAGAGTTAGCACCTTGCAATTGTGCCAGCGACTGACCAATTTCTCCCAGGTGCTGGTGTGTAAGTGTTTTATAGGCTTGTATATTATTCGCTCTCCAACTAAAATGAGAAGTATTGCTTAGCGCTTGTCCGGCACCGGTAGAACCTGTAATGCCTGTTGTATATACTTCGTTTAGCATTCCAGCATTTGCAAGAGGCAATAAACCCAATTGAATGGCCGTGGCAAAACAACCAGGGTTGGCAATATTATCAGCAGACTGTATTGTTTTTTTGTTCAATTCTGGCAGCCCGTATACAAATTGCCTGCCTTCAAATAGTGCGTTTGGTGCAAGCCTAAAGTCTTGTGAAAGATTCAATAATCTTTACTTTTCTAGCAACTGGTGTTTCTTCCAGGAATCTTTTAGCAGCACCATGACCAACACAAAGGAACAATACATCAATATCGTCATGCATTTCTGCAGAGAATTTGATATCGGTTTCTCCTATTAAATCTGCATGTACTTTAGAAATATTATTGCCTGCATTGCTTTTGCTGTTTACAAAAGCTATTTCCGCATTGGGATGATTGATCAATAACCGCAACAACTCTCCCCCGGTATAACCAGCGCCACCAATGATTCCTATTCTAAGTTTACTGCTCATTTTAAAATTCTTTTATGCAAGTCTATAGTCGTTAGTCATAAGTCGATAATTATTAAAATTGGTTCTGACTAAAGACTCACGACTTATGACTGCTCTCTTGTACCTGGTGATAAATCATTGTCTGGTTACCGAATATTTTGCTAAAGCCACGCACATCATCACCTGTCCAGCCATTGTTCATTTCTCCATATTTACCAAACTTGCTGCTCATTAGGTCAAATTCAGACTCTACACCTGTTACCATAAACCGGTAAGGTTGCACCTGCACAAATGCAGTGCCGGTTACATTTTGCTGGCTGCTGGTAAAGAAGGCTTCAATATCTCGCATCACCGGATCCATTATTTGTCCTTCGTGCATCCAGTTGCCATAGAATTGCGCCAATTGATCTTTCCATTGCAATTGCCATTTGGTAAGCACATGTTTTTCCAATGCATGATGTGCTTTCAATATTATCATAGGGCCAGCAGCTTCAAATCCAACGCGGCCTTTAATTCCAATAATAGTATCACCCACATGTATATCACGGCCAACACCATAAGGGCCGGCAATAGCTTGTACTTTTTGAATAGCAGCAGCAGGCCTGTCAAATTTTTCACCGTTTACAGAATACAATTCCCCTTTAATAAAACCTAATTCCAAATTGACAACACCTGTACCAGTTACTTGCGTTGGCCAGGCTTCTTCCGGCAACATACCTTTGCTGTTCAATGTTTCTTTTCCGCCTACACTGGTTCCCCACAATCCTTTGTTAATAGAGTAAACAGCTTTATCAAAATTCATCTCCACGCCTTTTGCTTTCAGGTAGGTAATTTCTTCTTCACGACTTAATTTAAGATCACGAATAGGTGTAAGAATCTGCACACCGGGGATCATAATATTAAAGATCATATCGAAACGCACCTGGTCGTTTCCAGCACCGGTACTTCCATGCGCTACTGCATCAGCGTTTAATTTCTTTACATGTTCAGCTATGTGCAAAGCCTGGCTAAGTCTTTCCGCACTTACGCTTAAAGGGTATGTATTGTTCTTAAGGCAATTGCCAAAAATGAGGTATTTAATAATGCTGTTATAATAACTATCAACAGCATTTACGGTAGTATGTGTTTTAACGCCCAGCTTGTATGCATGCGCTTCAATCTTTTTCAATTCATCTTCACTAAAACCGCCGGTATTTACTATTACTGAATGCACTTCGTAACCCAGATCTTCACCCAAATATTTTACACAATAAGTTGTATCCAGGCCACCGCTAAAACCAAGTACAATTTTTTTACCTGCACCAGCACCATTAGTTGTGGGATTGTATTGTAGTTTATTAAGAAGATTCAAATTCATTGATTATTTTTTGAATAATTAAAGATTTAGTAACGATGCAGACCTTTATTCCCTTTCAGGAGTAAAGCGTTTATAAATTGAAAAAATACTGCAGGATTGATTTCGGTTTTGCCTGCGTTTTATTGTTGCTCTTATGGCTTGAGAAATCTTTCTTGGTAAGCCATTGTAGCAACTTGCTCTGCTTTATTTTCATAAAGCGTTCGTATAATTTAGAGTGGGTAGAAAAGTTTTCAGACGTTTCGTGTGGCTCAAAATGATCTTTTGGATCATAAAGCATTGCAGTGCACATGCAATTCTTCCTTTCCTTGCTCATCAGGATATCATAGTTCACACAACTTTTGCAGCCAGCCCAAAAAGCTTCATCCTGTGTAAGTTCAGAATAAGTAACCGGCTCATAACCCAGCTCTGAATTAATTTTCATTACGGCAAGGCCGGTAGTGAGGCCAAATATTTTTGCTTCGGGATATTTTTCCCGGCTAAGATCAAATATTCTTTTCTTGATGCCTTTGGCAACCCCGCTTTTTCTAAACTCTGGGGCTACAATCAATCCACTGTTGGCAACGTATTCGCCATGGCTCCAGGTTTCTATATAACAAAAGCCCACCCACTTGCCATCTTTGGTGACAGCAATAACGGCTTTGCCTTCATCAATTTTCATTTCTATATACTCCGGGCTGCGTTTGGCAATGCCTGTGCCACGTGCTTTGGCACTGCTTTCCATTTCGGTAGTAATAATTTGTGCGTATGCTTTATCTGCCTGGGTAGCAACCCTTATAATGATCTGCTGATTATCCACTGTAAATATGGTGTTAGATAAATGGATGACCAATCCATAAGAAAAGTAAAAAAATCCGGGGGATATTTTCACTGATAGGGGCCTGGTTCACGGCTCGTCCTATCAGCAACCACGTCGCGGTCGCGGAAGAAAAAAACAACGTAAGGCGGTAGCTGCCAGGTTGTTTTCCAATGCGGTATGTGGTGTAGTGTTTGTCAACTTCAGTTCAGAATTTAATGGTTCGGCTATTAGAAACGCAAAAGTATAAATTTTGTGTTTAAATCTCCCAAAAAAATATTAATACTTTGTTATCCTTTACTAACGTATGTTATTGTGCCACCGTATGTTGGGCTGTTTAAGGCGAATTAACCGTAGCTAGAAAAGCTCAGCTATCTTGCTTTGTGCATAACGCCGGGACCTGTACCAAAATAAACCGGCAGTTTCACCGTTTTTGGTAATCCTTGAAAAGTTATAGGAACAGCCGTTTTTATCCTTGTTTTAGTGCTTTTCGTAAACCTTTAATTTGGCGCAATTTGCTGTTCCTGTTCGGTTTCAAAACCCTATCTTTGCACCTCTTTAAAATTTTGTAAACAAAACTTAGAACTCCAATGAAGATTTTGGTTGCCATTTTTGCTGGCTTTTTGATACTGATTTCAGCCTACCAGTTATCATTCACCTGGTTTGTGAACAATCACGAAAGCGCCATGACAAAAAAAGCAGAACTGTGGACGAAAAACCATTACCAAACTGCGATTGCCAAGTATCCTGCTGATGCAAACACACGTACTCTGTACCAGGATACGCTTGACCGAATTAAGAGCAAATACCTTGCTCATCTTTTAGACAGCACTCGCGATACAAAAATAACATGGTGGGGGCAGTCTTATCAAAAAGCAAAAGAAAGTGAATTGCTTTTGGGTCTTGACTTGCAAGGCGGTATTAACGTGGCAATGAATATTGAATTGTCTGGCTTAATTAAAGGTCTTTGCAACAACCCAAATGATGCAGGCCTTAAAAAAGCAATTGATGATGCCAACA
The DNA here is from genome assembly GCA_047602295.1 of Chitinophagaceae bacterium. GTDB lineage: Bacteria > Bacteroidota > Bacteroidia > Chitinophagales > Chitinophagaceae > JACMLD01. The sequence continues at coordinate 4,157,610 of JASGHP010000001.1, forward strand.
GGAAGAAAACAAGCAGCGATGCAAATTTTATAGACCTTTTTGCTGAGTCTTTTAAAGCTGTTAATCCCGGTCAGCCATTGGCGCCGTTGTTCAGCAACAACACTCGCAACAAACTGAAAATTGACGCTTCTGACAATGCGGTAATTGCTTACCTCCACGAGCAGGCAGATGCGGCTATGCAGCAAACCAAAAACGTTCTTACTAAACGTATTGACCAGTTTGGCGTATCTCAACCCAATATCAACCTTGATAAAAATAAAGGCATCATTACTATTGAACTGGCTGGTGCCAATGATCCTGAAAGGGTAAGAAAATATTTGCAGAGCACTGCTAACCTGCAGTTCTTTGAAGTATATAATATTACTGAATTAAGTAACTCTTTGGAAGCTGCTGATAAAGCCCTCACTGCTTCTTTGAGTGGAAAAAAAGCAATTGATACTGCAGCAACTGCACCTGTTGACACAGCCAACACACATCCTGATACATCACTGGCTAATTTGCTGAAGAAAGATACCAGTAAAAAAGCCAACACAAATGTTGCTGCTGAAAACGTACAATATCCTTTGTTGAAATATTTCAACGCTGGTTATGTAAGAAACAAAGATGGTTCTCCTGCTAAGGACAATAGTGGCAATGTAATTTATACAGGCGTTCTGGGTTATGTTCCATTAAAAGATACCTCAACTTTAAATGGCTATCTTACTAATCCTATTGTAGCAAACAGCTTCCCTAGCAATGTAAAATTCCTTTACGGAGTGCAGGAAAAAGATGAGAATGGCAAACTAGCCGACTATCTCCCACTCTATGGCATTAAAACTATACCTGGTTCTGATAAAGCAAGATTGGAAGGTGAGCATGTAACAGATGCAAGACAAGACTATGACCAGTTTGGTAAAGTGGAAGTAAGCATGAGCATGGATAAAACAGGTGCTAACATCTGGGAGCAAATGACCGGCGATGCTTACAAGAAGAAAAGCCAGATTGCAATTGTACTGGATGATATTGTTTACTCTGCACCAGGCGTAAACAATGGCGCTATTTCCGGAGGCAACTCACAAATCAGCGGCAACTTTACTGTTGAACAAGGACAAGACTTAGCCAATATATTAAAGAGTGGTAAACTGGAAGCTCCTGCAAGAATCGCACAAGAGCAGGTTGTAGGACCCACACTTGGTGAAGAAGCTGTACACGGTGGCACAATGGCTTTTGCTATTTCTTTTGTGGTAATATTTGTACTAATGCTGGTTTATTATAACACAGCAGGCTGGGTAGCGAATATTGCTTTAATATTGAACCTGCTCTTTACCATTGGCGTATTGAGCGCATTGAATGCAACACTTACAGCTCCTGGTATTGCCGGTTTGGTACTTACTATTGGTATGGCAGTAGATACCAACGTTATCATCTTTGAACGTATCAAGGAAGAATTAACCAAGGGTAAAAATTACCAGCAGGCTGTGAAGGACGGTTACCGTCGTTCATTGCCACCAGTATTGGATGCTCACGTAACTACACTATTGACTGCATTGATCCTTTTGTACTTTGGATTAGGTCCTGTAAAAGGTTTTGCGGTTACTCAAATTTTGGGTATCCTTTTATCACTGTTCTGCGGTATCCTTGTTAGCCGTTTGATTACCGATTTCTGGACAAACAAAAACCGTCACTTCAAATATTTCACTGGCGTAAGCAACCGCATCTTTAAACATGCAGCTTATAAATTCATTGAATACCGCAAAGTAGCTTACGGCATTTCTGTAGTTGTATTACTATTGGGCATTGGCTCTTTCTTCAATGGTTTTAGAGAAGGCGTTGAGTTTAGAGGCGGTCGCAGCTATATTGTGAACTTCTACAAACCCGTAAACGAAGAAGATATCCGCAAAAGCCTGAGCAAGGTATTTGATGGCGAAGAGCCGGTTACTAAAACTTATGGCACCAGCAGCAAACTGGATATTACTACCGATTACAAAATTGCACAGGAAGGACTGGCAACAGACAGCATGGTAAAAAACAAATTGTTTGAAGGATTAAAACCTTTCTTACCAGAAACTGCTACAGCAGCCGAATTTGCCGGCACAACCAAATATGTAGAAGGTTCTAAAAAAGTAGATGCTACTATATCAGACGACTTGAAAAAAGGCGCTATTAAAGCCATGTTCTGGTCGCTCCTGATTATTACTGTTTACATTTTTGTTCGCTTCCGCGATTGGCGCTTCTCATTGGGAACTATCATTGCGTTGTTGCACGACGTATTGGTAACCCTTGCAGTATTCTCATTCCTGAAAGGCGTAGTACCATTCCCGTTGGAAATAGATCAGCACTTTATTGCGGCGATATTAACGGTGGTAGGTTTCTCTATGAATGATACGGTAATTGTGTTTGACAGGGTGCGTGAAAACAGCCACCTGATGAAAGGTGCAAGCACTGGTGAAATCATCAATAAATCTATCAATGATACGCTGAGCCGTACCATTATGACATCGTTAACCGTGTTCTTAACCATTCTTATCCTCTTCCTGGTAGGTGGTGAAGTAACCAAAGGTTTTGCCTTTGCAATGTTGATTGGTGTTATTACCGGTACTTACTCATCTATCTTTGTAGCTGCTCCAATACTGGTAGACTTTGCAAAAGGAAAACCATTGGGTCAGGCAGATTTGCTGGCGCACGATGATAAAAAGAAAACAGCAGTTCCTACTGCAGCACCTGCAAAAGCGAAAGCATAATATTTTAATTGAAAATTATAACCATCAACCCGCTGAATTAAATCAGCGGGTTTTTTATTTCCATCCTCCACCCAGGCTACGGTATAAGTTTACAACAGCCTGCAATTGCTGCAGCTTATCACTAACGCTATTCAGTTGGGCAGTAAGCAGGCTTTGTTCAGAAGTAAGCACATCTGTGTAATTGGTATTAGCTGTGTATTTCAACAACTCTTTGGTGTAATCAACCGCTTTTTGAAGATTGCTTATCTGGTTGCCGCGTATGTTCATTTTATTGCTTGCAGCCTGGTAAGAATACAATGCATTGGAAACTTCCTGGCCGGCTGTAAGCAAGGTCTGTTTAAACGTTACCAGGTATTCTTCTTGTTGTGCTTTGGCTACCGCAAGCCTTTGTTTATTTAACCCATTATTGAAAATAGGCTGCGTCAGCCCTCCTACAATATTTCCAAAAAAAGAACCTGCATTGAAAAACTGGGAAAGACTGGTATTATATAGCCCCCCTTGTGCAGTAATTGTAAGTGAGGGATAAAAATATGCCCTGGCAAGATTTACCTGTTCAAAAGCATAGCGCAATTGATATTCGGCCTCCTGCACATCCGGCCTGTTTGCCAGCAATTGCGCAGGAAGACCAATTTGCAAATTGGTATATACATTTTCATTTGCAATACTATCGCGTGCAATAACACCTGGGCTACGTCCCAGCAGAATGCTCAATGCGTTTTCAGTTTCTCTTATACTCTGTTGCAAATCCGGGATAGTAACTTCTGCAGAATATCTATTGGCTTCACTTTGCACTACAGCAGCACCGGTTACCACATCGCTTTGCTTTAAAATATTCATCGTCTTCACATCTTCCTTCCTGTTTTCCACTGTTTTTATAGTCACCTGCAATTGCGCATCATAAGCCTGCAATGAGTAATAATCGTTAGCGATACTTGCAATCAGTTGTGTTTGTACGGCACGTTTATAGGCGTCACTTTGCAATAAAGAAGCCAATGCCGCCTTCTTTGCACTTTTCAGTTTACCCCATATATCTGCTTCCCAGGAAGAACCCAGATAAGCTTCATACAAGCGGGTGTTGCCCAATTGCACGTTCGACAATTGCTGAAAAGTGGCGCTTGCATTGGCATTCAGGCTTGGTAAAAAGGCTTTTTTAGATTGATCAAAATTGGCCTGTGCCTGTTTCATCCTGGCTACTGCTACTTTTAGATCAAGATTGTTATTGATACCTTCCGCTATAAGCGATTGCAAAGTAGTATCTGTAAAAAGTTCTTTCCAGGAAATGTTTGCCATGTTGCTGGTATCTCCTGCATTAATATCCCTGTACAATTGGTTATTAGCAATCCCGGATGGTTGTTTGTATGGTTGTGTTACTTTGCATGATGACCATATGAATGTTATCGTCAACAGGCACAACCAATAACTGTTTTTTAAATATTTTTCCATTGTCTGAATATGTTTTAATAAATAGGGTTCTGCGGTTATCTTCACGTTTTTTACTTTAATCCTCTTCTTCTACCGCTTTTATCTTGCCACCACGTAATTTTTCCTGTAACCCCTGGAATATGATATACAAAGCAGGGATTACAAAAACGCCCAGCAATGTTCCAAATAACATGCCCCCTATTGCTCCGGTTCCAATAGATCTGTCTCCGTTAGCTCCTACACCGGTTGCAAAAATCAATGGCATTAATCCAAAAATGAATGCAAATGATGTCATCAATATAGGCCTTAGCCTTGCTTTTGCACCTTCAATAGCTGATTCCATCAATCCCATACCCTTCTCTCTTCTTTCCAAAGCAAACTGTACAATCAAAATTGCATTTTTTGCAAGCAGACCAACAAGCATAATGAGCGAAATCTGCATGTAAATATTATTGTCGAGATGAAACAGTTTGGCAAAAACAAAAACACCTGAAAGTCCTACTGGTAAGGAAAATAACACCGCCAATGGTAAAAGATAGCTTTCGTATTGTGCACTTAACAACAGGTATACAAAAGCAATGCAGAGAATAAAAATATATAGCGTTTGTGAGCCGCTGTTTTCCTCTTCCCTGCTTATGCCGGAATACTCAAAGCTATAACCTGCAGGCAATTGCGCAGCAGCAGTTTCTTTAATAGCCGCTAAAGCCTGGCCCGTGCTATAACCACTGTTGGGAGAACCATTTACAGACATCGAATTATACAGGTTGAATCGGGTAACGGTTTCGGGACCAAAAATTCTTTTTAAGGTTATGAATTCAGAAATGGGTGCCATGCTGCCATCTGCTGTTTTAATAGAGATTTTATTTAACCCGGCAGGGCTTGCGCGGTAATTGGTATCAGCTTGTAAGATTACCTGGTATTGCTGGCCGAACTCATTAAAATTTGAAGTGTAGGAACTGCCATAAAATACCTGCATGGCATTCAGTACATCTGTTACCGCAACGCCGGCATCCTTGCATTTAGGCACGTTTACATCCAATTGATACTGCGGAAAATTGGGGTTGAAAGAAGTAGCGGCGTATTGTATCTCCGGGCGTTTGCTTAATTCATTCAAAAAATTCTGCGCTACTTTATAGAACTCATCCGTTGCATGGGCTCCCCTGTCTTCTATCTGAAAAGTAAATCCCCCACTGGTACCAAAACCAGTTATGGTTGGCTGAGACATAAACAGGATGCTGGCGCCACGTATGCCAGCCGTTTTTTGTGTAAGCGTTTTAATAACGTCATCATTGGTAACAGCTTTCCTATCATCCCATGGCTTAAGCCTGATGATAACCATACCATAAGAGCTGCCACTGCCTGCAATAAAGTTCTGCCCGGTTGTACGCATGGTGTTGGCAACTTCCGGGATAGTGCGGGCAATGCTGTCAACTTCTTTGTTTACTACATCTACTCTTTCCATAGTAGAGGCAGGCGGCAGGGTAACGTTTACAAATATGGTACCCATATCTTCGTTAGGAACAAAACTGGACGGCGTTGATTTCATTAGTAAATAAAATCCGCCTGTAAAAACAACCAGTATCAATATTACAATCCATTTTTTTACCGCAAGGAAACGAACCGCACGAGTATATTTTGAAGTAAGCGCTTCATAACCTGCATTAAATGCTGTACCAAAACGTTTCAAGAAACTTTTATCATTTCCTTCTGTAGCATGTGCTGGTGGCCGCAAAAACATAGCTGCTAATGCAGGGCAAAGTGTAAGCGCATTTACGGCAGAGATTACAATGGCAATAGCCAGCGTAATACCAAACTGTTTATAGAATACACCGGCAGAACCAGTAACAAAAGTTACGGGCACAAATACTGCAGCCATTACGAGTGTAATAGAAACAATTGCACCGGAGATTTCACTCATCGCATCTATGGCCGCTTTCCTGGGCGACTTGTAACCACTTTCAAGTTTCGCATGTACTGCTTCTACTACTACAATGGCATCATCCACTACAATGCCTATAGCTAACACGAGTGCAAATAATGTAAGCAAATTGATACTAAAGCCGAATAGATATAAAAAGAAGAATGTGCCTGTGATTGCTACCGGTACAGATATGCCATGTATGATGGTAGATCGAACGTCTTGCAGGAAAATGAAAATCACCAGGAATACCAATGCAAAACATTCTATCAGGGTATGGACTACTTTGGTGATAGACGCATCCAAAAACTGGTTTATATCTACCAGGTAAACAAACTTGATGCCTGCAGGAAAGCTTTTGGCAGCTTCTTCAATAACTTTCTTTGATTTAACTATTACATCTCTTGCGTTTGAACCGGGAGTCTGGCTGATAGCTATCGCTACAGATTGTTTGCCATCTGTAGCTGTTGAACCAGTATATGTTTGTGCGCCTAATTCTATCCGTGCGATATCCTTTAAATGCAGGTATTGACCATTGCCGGTTGATTTAATAATAATGCTGCCAAATTCTTCCGGTGTTTGCAGTTTGCCTTTATAACTGATTACATATTGAAAAGCCTGGTTATCGTTTTCACCAAACTTGCCCGGTGCTGCTTCAACGTTTTGCTCAGCCAAAGCGCTTGAAACATTTTCCGGTGTAATGCCATAAATAGACATTACATCCGGTTTTAACCAGATGCGCATGGAATAAGTCATAGCAGAGCCAAATACAGAAGCTGCTCCAACTCCGTTAATGCGCTGCAATTGCGGCACTACATTGATGGCTGCATAGTTTTGTAAAAAAGTTTGATCATAATCTTTCTTATCGCTATAAATTGAAAGGATTAAGAGATTACTGCTTTGCTGTTTGCGCACTGTAACACCTGTTTGAGTTACTTCCTGCGGCAAAACACTGGTAGCTGCCGAAACGCGGTTTTGAACATCTACAGCAGCCTGATCTGGATCTGTTCCAACTGCAAAATACACGCTGATAGATGCGGAACCAGTGTTAGTAGCAGTAGATGTCATGTAGGTCATTCCCTCTACACCGTTGATCTGCTGTTCCAGTGGAACAATTACACTCTTAAGCACCGTATTGGCATTGGCGCCACTATATGTTGCAGAAACCTGTACAGTGGGAGGCGATATATCGGGGTATTGCGCAATGGGAAGTTTTACCAAACCAAGTATGCCCAATAGCACAATCAATACAGAGATAACAGTACTTAATACGGGTCTTTCTATAAATTTTTTCAGCATAAAAAAGTATTATCGGGATGCAGGACTGCTGGTAAACAAACTATCCGCATTTACAGGTTTAGGAATTACCTCAGTGCTGTCTTTAAGGTTAAAGCCATTGATTAGGATCTTATCTCCGGCTTTAAGTCCACTTTGTATAATAAGAAATTGACCGTCTGAGGAAGGAGCAGAAACAATAGAAGTACTGATCACTTTATTTCCATCAATGAGTTTATAAACAAATTGTTTGTTCTGCAATTCATAAGATGCACTTTGAGGAACCATTAATGCGCTATCGTCATAACGTGGCACACGCACAGTAGCGCTGGCACCACTACTAATAACCGCCGCCGGGTTGGGGAAAGTAGCCTTAAAACTGGTAGTACCGGTTTCTGTAGTTACTTGCCCTCCGGCGGTTTCCAGCCTACCTTTTTCTGCATATAAACTGCCATCCGCCAACAACAATGATACCGGTGGCAATTGTTTCAGCTTTTCTTCCATTGTCTTTCCTTCAACCCTGTTAGAGAAAGACAAGAGTTGTTTCTCTGTCAATGAAAAATATGCATATACATTACTGATATTAGAAAGTGTTGTAAGCGGATTAGTTGTTGTACTGCTTACCAAGGCGCCAATTTTATAAGGAATTAAACCAATTACGCCATCTTGCGGACTATGTAAGATTGTATAATCAAGATTGGTTTGTGCATTTGCCAATGTGGCCTGTGCCTGGGCCAGCGCAGCCTGTTTAGATTGCAATGTATATTGAGCAGATTCCAGTTCATACTTGCTAACAATATCTTTTTCAACCAATGGCCTTACTTTTTCCACCTCCATTTTTGCGGCACTTACATCTGCCTCTGCAATTTTTATGGCAGCCCTTGCAGTAATAATTGCCTGGTCATACTGTGGGTTGCTTATCTTAAAAAGCAACTGTCCTTTTTTTACAGTTGCCCCTTCATTCACATAAATTGCCTGTACATAACCATCTACCTTAGGTCTTATTTCTATTACCTGCTGCCCTTGTATAGTAGCAGGAAAATCAATGCAAGTAGTTGTTTTTCGCGGCTGCAATGACAATACCTGATAATCTTTCAGCGCAGGCTTTTTATCAACATTATTACTATTGTTACAAGCAGAAAGCACCCACACAATAAGAATGATAACCGCAATGAGTTTTAAAGGAAATTTCATGCACACATGTTTTATTTCTTTAATTAGAAAAATTTATAAAACAAAACTCGTGAAAGGAATAAGTAGTCTATAAACAAATGCGATGAAATGGCAATATGTATCGTTGAAAAACACAACCGAATGCCCTTTAATTTTTTTTAACTATTCTTACAGATATCAAGGCCTGCCGGGTATTGGCAGTATATAATCCTACTGTATAATGAGATAACAGAAAATTTTTATTAAAAACAATTGAAGATAAAATTGAAGTCTTTTCTTTTCCTTTTTGTACAACCTGAAAAAAAAATAATTTGATATATTTTATTTTGCATCACTTTATACTAATCATTTATTCTTTATCTATTTTTTTCCTGTAAACGTTATACAGTTTTATTTTCTCTAATGTTTGCACACCAATTCCTGCCTACAACTTTTGTGCAACCATCATATAGATATTAACGACTAAAATAAAAATCAAGATTATTTGTATGAAGAAACTAGTATTGCTAGCAGTAGCTAGCTCTATAATATATAACGCTTATCCTCAAACGCCATTTAGCGGATGTCCTAATAACAATATTGCGGTTGTTAGAGAAGGCAACAATAACGACAACACAAATCCACTAAGCATTTATAATATAAAAAGTAGTACCGGGGCGGCTACATTCTTAAGTGGACCAATTCTTGACCCTGCCAACGCCACAATTAACTTGCAGGTAAATGGCGTTGGCCTGGACGGAAAGGATGGCTTTTTATATGCATTGAGTTCAGGTAGCACAACAAATTTAACAAGCAATATACCATTGCCATTCTATCGCATCGGTGCTGATGCTGTAGCTCAACAAATAGGCAATATGCCTGGCCCAACACGGGCCGGAGGAGAAACGCATAGTTTTGTAAACACCGCTGCCGGAGAAATGGACTTATCTGATAATTATTATTTTACCGGCGCAACAGGTATAGCCAATTACACTGCGCTTAGTTTTACTATCAATCGGCTTTTTATTGGCAAAATTATATCAGCGAGTTCACTGCCGATGTCCAGCACCGCAACATTAAACCCTTCTTATACACTTATTACCAGTTCAGATATCAATTGCACAGAGTATCTAAATACATTAAAAGCAACCTTTACACTTGCAAATATTAGCAATGCAGCTAACACCGGGCTTAAAGACCTGGTGTATGACAGTGTAAGTGGAAACATTTTTACCTATGTAACTTACCAGGATCCAAATAACGCAGCTAACTATAAAGGCATGATGTTAAAATTAAACCCTTCAACCGGCAACTTAACATCTGTATCACCGGCAGTTTCTCTATCATTTGCATCATCCTCAAATGAAGTAGCGGGAACATTACTGGATAAAAGTGGCAATTTTCTTATTCTTTTTACCAATGGACAGATGTATAAAGCAAATACAAGTTCGCCAGGTGTATTTGATGGAAGTATTGCTTTATTAAATTCCGGTACCACCTTGCCAACGCTGTTACGCGGAGATATGACATCCTGTGGCGCGTCATCTCAAAGCATACCTATTCCATTTCAGGGATGCCCGAGCTTAAATGTAGCTCTTGTAAGGGCAGGTGACAATAGTGCAACCTCTAACCCAATAAGCATTTATGATATAAATAGCACAACAGGCGCTCCCACATTTCATAGCGGTCCGATATCTGATCCGACAGACAATACAAATTATCTGCAGGTAAACGGTGTTGGGTTATATACTGGCGATGGTTTTTTATATGGACTGGATGCTAATAACCTGGCCAACTCAACCAGTAATGTGGCAATTCCGTTCTATCGTATTGGCTCAAACGCAGTTTCGGTGCAATTAGGCAATATGCCTGGGCCAATACGTGTTGCAGGTGAAACCCATAGCTTTGTAAATCCTGCTGCTGGCGAGATGGATATCAACAACAATTATTATTTCACTGGGGCTACAGCAACAGCTAATTTCTCTAACCTAAGCATCACTGTTAACCGGCTGTTTATAGGTAAACTTTCTCCTGTAAGCACATTACCTGCATCTACCAGCACTTTATTGAGCCCATCTTATTCTGCTATAACCAGTTCCGATATGAACTGTACTGATTATCTTAACTCTTTAAAAGCTACTTATACATTGGCTAATATTGGTGATGCAACCAATACCGGGCTGAAAGATTTAGTGTATGATAATTTTTCGCATAGTCTTTATAGCTATGTTACCTATCCCAATCCCTCAAATACCAGCCAGACAATGGGCATGATGGTGAAGCTTGATCCTGTGTCAGGAATATTAACCAGTGTTGCCCCCGCTGTGCTGCTCTCTTCTGGCAGTGAAGTAGCAGGTACGCTGTTAGATAAAGCAGGTAATTTCCTGATTCTGTTCACTGATGGCAATATTTATAAAGCAAACACAAGTTCACCCGGAGTATTTAATGGCAGTATAAGTATATTAAATGCTGCTACTGGGTTTCCTTCGCCTTTGCGTGGAGATATGGCTTCCTGTGGTGCTGGCTCGCTATTGCCGGTTGTGCTTGATTATTTCAATGCATTTAACCAAAACAATACCGCCGTTTTAAAGTGGGAAACAGCCTCTGAAATAAATGCAGCAAGTTTTGTACTTGAGAAAAGCAGCAATGCGATAACTTGGTCTGCTATTCAGACTATTGCTGCAAGAGGTAATAGTTCTACTGCTGTTCAATACCAGTACACAGACAAAGATATAAGCGGTTTATATGAATATTACAGGTTAAAGCTAGTCAATCAGGATGGAAGCTTTACATATAGTGCAATAAAGAAAGTTTCTTTTGGAACTGTAAATAACACCTTGGCTTGTTATCCTAATCCGGCAAACAATACTTTATATGTAGAAAGCAATGCCGCTTTTTCCGGAAATATAAAAGTTCAAATGAACAATATAATCGGCAAAACATTTAGCCCTGCATTTAAAAGATCGGATAATAAATTGACATTGGACATTTCTACCCTATCCGCTGGTGTTTACTTCCTGCAAATTGCAGATGGCAATAATATACGAACCCAGAAAATAGTGAAGCAATAAAAAATAAGCTAAAACAAAAATGGCAGAAGATCTTTTTATAAAAGTTCTTCTGCCATTTTATTTATACAAAGCATATTCTAACGTTGAATAATAATTCTTGCAACTTCTCTTTGCAAAGTCTGTTTATTAATTACGGTTATTGTATACACTCCATTACTAACAGTTGATGGCAATGAAACCTGTGCGTTGTAAGCGTCTTTCTGAAATGAATCAAACACTTTCCTCCCTTCTGCTGAATAAAACTCTATCTGCCAGTCTGCTTTGCCGGAAAAGCCCAGTTGAATATTTCCTCCCTGGTACAAAGTAGGATAAACCTGCAGACCTGTTTTAGATTGTTCCGGGTCTATAATTCGTATCACTGAATATTTAACTACGCCATTGATATCTCTTTCTTCTATTCGATAATACAATCGCGTTGTATTATTATGCAAATGGGTATAAGCATAATTGCCAGTATTGTTTTCTGTAACTGATGCAATGTTGGTAAAGTTCCTGCCATCTGTACTTACCTGTGCATTGTATACTCTGCCGGATTGAATATTTTCCTGGCTCCAGCTTAGTAACACTTTTCCTTTTGCCTGTGGAACAGCGGTAAAGAAAAGCAAATCTTCGGCTAGAATAGAAGTCATACAATATCTGTATGTAATACTAAAATGTGTAGTATCAGTTGCAGAAGTAAGGTTAATATTGCCCAATCCCGGGGTGCCGGATGTAATTATATAGGGATAAGTGAAAGCTTCATAATCAAAGTCAACATTACCTGTTCCCATAAAATTTATTAATCGTGAATCTGCCGCTGTAATAGTACTTGTAGACGTATAAGTAGTTAGAGCTGGGCCATAATTATATACTTGGCCTGCTGCAAGAGTAGTAGTAAGCTGGGAAGATGAATTGGTAGTAGAGATGTCAGAAGGATCCAGCGCCGAACTGGTTATATCATCGTTTCTATATACTCTTGTTTTATAAGTTAGGGTTTTTGTATCTGTATTGGAAATAGTATAACTGTATCCAATGCTTACAGATGATTTTATATCCACGCCGATAAAAGTGCCTGAAGGAATATTAAACTTAGGAAATGAAAATGAATAACTGCTCGAGTAGTTGCCGGATCCTGAATTATATACCACCGTATCGTATGTAATAGAATACGCCGTAGCGCCACCGCTGCACTGAGCGTTTGCATGAAATTGAATAAACATACTGAGCACTATGCCCGGTACAAAATAGAGGACGGATTTCATGGCGTATACGGATTTACGGTTTTAACTTGGATATTGCTGTAATCTCATCAAATTAAAAAAATTCCTAGTATATAACGCATATTCTTATAATTATTTCTACTTAGTAAAAAAATATATTTATCCAGTAGTTTTATCTGGAAAAATAGAAATATTACGATGAATATATTCTCCCATAAGGGGAAAGCGATCGTAAAAACACCTAACGGTAATGAACATGGCCAAATTTGGGAAAAATGGAGATGTCATTTTTAAAAAAGCCCGAAAAATAAAAAACCCCGCCTTTCCGGCAGGGTTTTGAAAAATTAATTCAATATATAATTTATGCCCTTTGCTTAGCTGGCTTTTTCTTCTTAGCGTTTTTCAGGGCTTCGTCAATTGCTTTACTTAATTCGGCAACTGTTGGCTTTCCTGTATAAAGTTCATCGTTAATAAAAAACGTAGGTACATCTTTTACGCCCCTGTCCAAACCATTTCTCAAATCGCCCTGTACCTGCCAGCCATACATAGCATTTACCAGGTCATCCAAAAAATGCTTGTTATTCACACCTGCTTCTTTGGAATGCAATTTCAAACTGGTTGTACCCAGGTTGCGACGGTTAGCAAATAATATATTATGCATCTCCCAAAACTTACCGTCCTGGGCTGTAGCTACAGCCGCCTCAGCCGCTTTTAAGGCTCGCTGGTGGATTTTTGTCATTGGGAAATGGCGAAAATTAAAGCGGATCTTACCTTCATAAGTCTCCAATAATTGCTTTACCACTTCATTGGCTTTTGCACACGCTTCACTTTCATATTCACCGAATTCCATCAATGTTACCGGCGCTTCCGGGTTACCTACAAAAACATTTTTGGGTTCAATAATTTCAACCACTTCTTTTTTGAATGCCATAATTTGCTCCTTTTTTTTAATCCCAGCACCCTGCCACAGCAGCAGGATCCCTATCTATAACCATTTTCTAACCCAATGGTTCTAAGTACATTAAAATTTCGTACCAACTAATCACCCTATTGTGAGCGGATGAAGATAACATATTTTTCCATCTTACCGCTCCAAAAAAGATAACTAACGCTTGTTTAACCAATTAATTATGCCCTCAAACTCAACGATATTAGCTTACACAGCTTTAGGTTGTGCCGTTTCGTTTCTGAAAACCACTGTATTATCAAACACATCAATTAAAACAGGCTTTGTTCTGTCAATATCTGCTGCCAGTATTTTTTTGCTCAACTTGTTAACAATCTCCTTTTGGATAAGCCTTTTCAACGGTCTCGCACCATATTGGGCGTCATAGCCGTTTTCTGCCAGGTAATCAATTGCATAATCGCTAAATTCCAGGTTGATGCCATTTTCAGCCACCAGTTTCACCAGGTTTTTCAACTGAATATTTATGATGCCACGGATTTCCTTTTTCATTAATGGATGGAACATGATGATTTCATCAACCCTGTTAAGAAATTCCGGGCGAATGGTTTCGCGTAGCAAAGCCATTACATCCAGCTTAGCTTTTTCAGTGGCTTCTTCCAGGTTTCTGTCTGTTACTCTTTCAAAGGCTTCCTGTATAAGATGGCTGCCTATGTTGCTGGTCATTATGATGATGGTATTCTTGAAGTTTACCACCCTGCCTTTATTATCAGTCAAACGGCCGTCATCCAATACCTGCAACAACACATTCCATACATCCGGATGCGCTTTTTCTATTTCATCCAATAACACAACGCTATAAGGTTTTCTTCGCACTGCTTCTGTAAGCTGACCACCTTCATCGTAACCAACATAACCGGGAGGTGCGCCTACTAACCTGGATACTGTATGTTTTTCCTGGTATTCGCTCATGTCTATACGCGTCATCATTCCTTCATCATCAAAGAGGTATTCAGCTAAAGCTTTTGCTAATTCTGTTTTACCCACACCGGTAGTACCAAGGAAAATAAATGAACCGATTGGTTTCTTAGGATCCTGCAAACCGGCACGGCTACGACGAATAGCGTCTGATACCGCCGCAATTGCTTCTTCCTGCCCTACTACCCTTTCATGCAAATGTTCTTCAAGGTGCAAAAGCTTTTCACGTTCACCCTGCATCATTCTTGCGACAGGTATACCAGTTGCCTTTGCTACATTTTCTGCTATATCTTCTGCATCTACTTCTTCTTTCAACAACCTCTTTTCATTAAGAGTAGAAAGCTGCTCGCTCCACTTATTTATAATTTCTTCTTGCTCTTTTATTTTACCATAACGTATCTCTGCTACTTTTCCATAATCACCCTCACGTTCTGCTTTTTCTGCTTCCAACTTATATTGTTCAATTGCAGCTTTTGCATTTTGCACTTTCTCAACAATCTCTTTTTCTTCTTTCCACTTGGCTTTAAACGTATCTCTTGCCACAGAAAGATTGGCAATCTCAGTATTCAACTCATGTAACTGACCTGCGTCCTTTTCTCTTTTAATAGCCTCTCTTTCTATCTCTAATTGACGAATCTGTCTTTCCAATTTATCCAGCTCCTCGGGCATAGAGTTCATTTCCATTCTCAGCTTTGCTGCACTTTCATCTACCAGGTCAATGGCTTTATCGGGTAAAAAGCGATCCGTAATATATCGGTTAGATAATTCTACTGCTGCTATAATGGCTTCATCTTTTATACGCACGTGGTGGTGCGTTTCATACCTGTCTTTCAGTCCACGTAAAATTGAAATAGCATCTTCCACGCTTGGTTCATCAATCAAAACTTTCTGAAAACGTCTTTCCAACGCTTTATCTTTTTCAAAAAATTTCTGGTACTCAGTTAAAGTAGTGGCACCAATAGCTCTTAACTCTCCCCTGGCCAAAGCTGGTTTTAAAATATTGGCAGCATCCATCGCTCCATCTCCGCCGCCTGCACCTACCAATGTGTGAATCTCGTCTATAAACAAAACGATCTCGCCATCACTTGCTCCTACTTCCTTTACCACTCCTTTCAATCTTTCTTCAAACTCACCTTTGTATTTTGCACCAGCAATCAACTGGCCCATATCCAATGCATAAATTACTTTCGACTTAAGATTATCTGGCACATCTCCATTTACAATACGCATGGCCAAACCTTCTGCAATAGCGGTTTTACCAACACCTGGCTCACCTACCAGTATTGGATTGTTTTTTGTACGACGAGACAGGATGTGCAATGTCCTTCTTATCTCTTCATCTCTTCCAATAACCGGGTCCAGTTTGCCATTCCTGGCCATATCATTCAGGTTCTTTGCATACTTGTTCAATGAGTTGAACTGCGTGTCCTGCGTTTGTGATTTAATAGTATCCCCTTTACGCAGATCTTTAATAGCAGCTACCAACCCCTTTTCAGTAAGGCCCGTATCCTTCAACAATTTTGAAGTATTGTCATTTCCATTGATGATGGCCAATAACAAATGTTCTACACTCACAAACTCATCACCAAATTGCTTAAGTGTATTTGCTGCACGCAATAGTACATTGTTTGCATCACGCCCAAGTGCCTGCGCTGCGGTTGCTCCCGCACCGGCTTTTGGCAAGCGATTAATGTTTTCATCCAGCCTGCTTTCCAGCAGGTTCATCGTAACATTGTTTTTCTTTAATAAAAAATCAATGGACGAATCCTCATCACTTAACAGCGCTTTTAAAATGTGCTCTGTTTCTATGTTGAGGTTATTATTATTGAAAGCTATTTGCTGCGCTGCAGCTATGGCTTCCTGTGCTTTAATAGTGAAATTGTTTAAATTCATATTTTTAATTAGTTATGATTTTTAAAATAACAGACAGCAACAAGACAATCATGCTCAACTTTAATTTCCACATAGCTTATGCCAGTTTTATATAAAGGCTGCTTTCTGTTTACCAGCCTCAACAAATGATTAACAAATTATCATCCGGAGGCTCTTTAATATCAAATAACTTTAATCACTTAACAAATCATAATCCAAAGCAAAATGACTGATAGTATGTCATACAATTTGAAATCAAACTGCCTCAAATTCAGTTCTTTATTAGCTTTTCTGCTATTGTTGCAGCCGGTGTGGGGCCAATATAATTTTAGTGGGTTAGACGACCTGGTTGCTAAGAATGAAAAGGTAGTAGGCAAAGATGTAATTGTGATGATTTATAAAGACGGTAAGCTGGTCTATACCAAACAAACCAATAAAGAGTTTACCCCTAAAACCCAGGCCCCGATTGCCGATGCCAGTAAGTGGCTGACTGCTGCATTGGCCATGATGTTTGTAGAAGAAGGCAAAATATCACTTGATGATCCTGTTACCAAATACATCCCCATTTTTGGTTCCTACAGCAAAAAGTATATCACCATCCGCAATTGTCTTGCCCAAACCACCGGCATTCACGCTGAAGAACCAGGTTTGAAGGCGGCTATTCAAAACAGGAAATATGAAACTTTAGAAGATGAGGTAAATGCGTTTGCAAAAAGGGAAATTGAGCGCAACCCTAACGAAATGTTTTTTTACAGCAATATAGGTGTGAATATCGTGGGACGGGTATTGGAAATCGTCAGTAAAAAAGGATTTGATCGTTTAATAGCAGATAAACTCCTGCGCCCTTTAAAAATGCGACAAACAAGTTTTTCCGGCGATTTTGATAAAGCTCAGAACCCATCCGGCGGCGCTGTTTCTAACGCCAATGATTATATGAATTTCTTAAGCATGATATTGAACAAAGGCATGTTTGAAGGAAAACGTTTGATTAGCGAACAATCCATTGCTGAAATGCAAAAGGTGCAAACAGGTAGTGCTGCAATAAAATACCAGCCAGCTATAACCTTGGGATATGGTTATGGATTAGGCGTATGGATTAGAGATAAAGATGCAACCGGCGCAGGTACTGTAATTACCAGCCCTGGCATTTATGGCACTTATCCTATAATAGATAATTGCCGTGGTTATGCAGCGTTGGTTTTTGTAAGCAAGCTGATGGATGACCAGAAGAAAGTATTTTATGATGATATGAAGGAAATAATTGATCAACAGATAAGCAGCAGCAATTGCAAATAAGTTACCAATGCTGGCTCAATAGAATTATTCTTACCCAAATAAAAATGTCACCTCGTTTGGGGTGACATTTTTTTATAGAGATAATAATTACCTGCTTATTTCAGCTTTGCCAGTGCATCTTTAATGCGCACCCATGCTTTTTCAATATTCTGCATGCTATTGGCAAATGAGAAACGAACACAGTTTGGTTCGCCAAATGCATCGCCCATTACAGAAGATACATGCGCAGTATTTAAAAGGTACATACAGAAGTCAGCAGCATTGCTTACAGTAGTTGTACCATCTGTTTTGCCATAGTAGTAGCTAACATCAGGAAAAATATAAAATGCACCTTCTGGTTCGAAACATTTAACACCGGGCACTTCTTTTATAATTTCCAATACGCGTTTGCGTCTGCGGGTAAATTCTTCAGTCATTTCTTTTGAAGGACGCAAATCACCTACTAAAGCTGCAATAGCCGCTCTTTGTGTAACGGCAGTTGCGCCGCTGGTAAACTGCCCTTGCAATTTTTCACAACCTTTAGCTACTTCAACATTTGAAGCGATGTAGCCAAGGCGCCAGCCAGTCATAGCAAATCCTTTACTTAAACCATTTACTATAATGATGCGCTCTTTCAGGTCATCAAACTGTGCGATGCTCTCATGAGCGCCTACAAAATTGATATACTCATAAATCTCGTCGGAGATAATGTAAATATTCGGGTGTTTGCGAAATACAACAGCCAGCGCTTCTAATTCAGCTTTGCTATAAACCGCACCTGATGGATTGCAGGGAGAAGAAAACAAAAACATTTTTGTTTTTGGTGTGATAGCTGCTTCCAATTCTGCAGGAGTGATTTTATAACCATTCTCCACTTTTGTTCTTACCGCAACTACTTTACCGCGTGCAATTTTTACAAGCTCGCTATAAGTAACCCAGAAAGGTGTAGGAATGATTACTTCTTCGTTATCGTCTACCACTGCAAGAATAGCATTCGCTAAACTCTGCTTAGCACCTGTAGATACTATAATGTTCTCAGGTTTATAATCAAGATTGTTATCACGTTTAAGTTTTGCACATACGGCTTCACGCAAATCAAGGTAGCCAGCTACGGGAGTGTAATGAGAGTAGTTATCGTCTACTGCTTTCTTAGCTGCATCCTTAATATGAACGGGGGTATCAAAGTCTGGTTCACCCAGGCTTAAATCAATTACATCTATTCCTTTGGCGCGGAGTTCCCTGCCAAGTTTGGCCATCTTAAGTGTTTCAGGCTCATTGAATCGTTGAAGTACTGATGAAAGTGCCATTATTTACTTTGTGTTTTTTGAGGGCACAAAAGTAATGATAGAATGCCTGTTAAAAAAAGTTTTAAGTTATAGGTGATAAGTTTTAAGAAATATCCGAGACTGTTTATAAGATTTTGGCATATACCTGGACCTAGTAAGATAAATTTAAAAACCTTACTTCCTTAAAATGGCAAAGGCCCAAGCTAAAAGAAATGGCTTTCGCCAAACCTTTTACCTCAAACCTTAAAGAAAAGCCCTCCTGAGAACAGGACGGCCTCTAACGATTGCTTGCCATATGAAAAAAAAGTGAAATTATTTTTTCAGAGAATCAACTTTAGCTTTGATAGTGTCAGTAGCAGCTTTAGCAGTTGAATCAATTGTAGTTTTTGCGCTATCAGCAACAGCTTTAACAGTTGAGTCAACAGTAGCTTTTGCGCTATCAGCAGCAGCAGCAGCAGTTTCAGTTGAGTTGTTGCAAGATGCTACGAATGCGCCAATAGCTAAAACTAAAAGAAGCTTTTTCATTTGTTTGTGTTTTGTTTGTAAAATAATGGTTTGAAGCTTTATACGATAAAGAGGAAAAGGTAACCCGCCTTTTTAAATATTTTTTTTTGAGGGTGTGTTTGGGTTACAATTTGTTAATTTGGGTATTAAATACTACCGATAAGTGACTACAGCGTTCCAGGAAAAAGAATTATTGAAAGGACTTGCCAAAAGTGATAAAAAAGCCGCGGAGACCATTTATAAAGATCACTATAACATGGTTCAGGCATTGATTATCAACAACAACGGTTCTGCAGACGATGCCAGGGATATTTTTCAGGAGACCATGATAGTGCTGTACGAAAAAGCTAAATCCGGCAGTTTTGAACTGAACTGTCAATTGAAAACCTTCATTTATTCGGTCAGTAAAAGACTGTGGCTGAAACGTTTGCACCAGTTGCAAAAATATGGAGGCCAGGTTGATACAATGACCGAAACCGTACCCGTAGAAGAAGATATAGAAAGCCACGAGCAGCGTAACAATGCTTTTAAGGCTATGGAGAAATCGCTCATGAATTTGGGTGAACCATGCAAAAGCCTGATTGAAGCTTATTACCTGCAAAAACGAAGCATGACTGAAATAGCAGGCAGTTTTGGTTATACCAATGCAGACAATGCGAAAAACCAGAAATACAAATGCCTGATGCGGTTGAAAAAATTATTCTTTGCGCAACATAAAAATAAAGAGGAATGATGGAAGATATTCAATTATCAGACGCGGTTGAACGCTACCTGCAAGGTCAAATGAATGCAGAAGAACTGGCACATTTTGAACAACTCCGAAAATCAAAGCCGGAAGTTGATCAATATGTGGTAGAACAAAGCCTTTTCCTTACCCAATTAAATGAGTTTGGCGAAAGAAAGCAATTCTTTTCTGCATTGCAGGAAATCCATAATAATTTATTGGATAATGGCGACATCAAAACCCTTGTTCCCAAAACAAAGGTTGTTGACATGTTCAAAAAATACCGCCGTGTATGGGCTGTAGCAGCTTCTATTGCGGGTATTATTGCTATAACTATAAGTGGTTTGGTGGCTTATTTCACGCCTAATTTAACTAAACCTCAAATAGAAGTTTTAAGACGCGAAGTTTCTAAACTAAAGACACAGCAAAATGCTCTAACCGATGAGGTAAGAAGCGACAAAGGCAAAATAAACAGGGTTCCTGTAGGCGAGGATTTCAAATTTGGCGGCACTGGCTTCTTAATTGATGGAAAAGGATATCTGGTTACAAATGCACACGTTATAAAAAATGCTAAGACTATTATTGTCCAAAGTAAAGGGCAAGAATATAAAGCTTCATTAGTTAAAGTAGATACCGATAAAGATCTTGCAATACTTAAAATAGACGATAACGAGTTCAAACCATTCGGCGCTCTTCCTTATGGATTTAAAAAATCTGGTGCAGATTTGGGCGAACAGATTTTTACTTTGGGCTTTCCTAAAGATGAAATTGTATATGGCGAAGGATATATGAGTGCCAAAACAGGTTTCAACGGAGATACTATGAGCTGCCAGATTTCAGTACCAGCTAATCCTGGTAATAGCGGTGGTCCTGTATTCAATAAAAATGGAGAAGTAGTTGGCATCTTAAGTACACGCCAGTTGCAAGCTCAGGGCTTTGTATTTGCCGTAACAACAAAAAACATTTTTAAATCTTTGGAAGATTTGAAAAAAGATACAGCCTACCAAAATATTAAGCTTAACGCTCTTTCTTCTGTAAAAGGAATGGAAAGGCCACAGCAAATTAAAAAGATTGAAGACTGCGTTTTCCTGGTAAAAACTTACCAATAAACGTTCACCTTATTTTTCCTGGTTAATGCTTACAAACTATAAAAGCCCCTTCAACAGGGGCTTTTGTATTTACCCCCACCCCTAAAGGGGAGCAAGGTGAAACGATTAATAAAAAGTTTGAACGCTATATCAGCAATGCGTGAGACACACATCAACGAAGCGCCTCTTCATTTGCCACATTTACCACATTTTCACATTTGTCACATTTCATTACTTCCAGAGACTGGTAGGGTATTCTCCGGCATTTACCAACGCATCCAGGCTAGCTTTTACACCAGGAGCATCTTCTTTATAAGTAACCCCAAACCACTGGGCAGAAGTAGGTATTACTTTTATAACGCCATCACCACTATTGATAAACTCATCAGCAACAATAGGAATGAAAAACTCTGATTTGATATTGCTTAGATTCTTTCCAAGAAACTCGTTGAATAATTTCTCTGAATAAGGAAAGATGGAAGGAGAAAAGCACCAGAAATTCATTGACACGCTTGAATTTAATGGCAACTCTTTTGGCTCCTGGTTGTCATCGCAAACAATTTTTCCATTCTGGCGGGAAATATTAATGCGCTCTGCAATAGCAGTAAGATTGCCTTTATCATCTACCTGGCAAACACCACGATTAACAGTGCCATTATCTGAAAGCGTTTTCAGCAAATCGTAACCAATAATAGAATACACTTTATCCGCAGCATCCTGGGTTAAAAATTTATATGCTTTCTCAAATGCATCGCGACCATAAAAATCATCTGCATTAATAACTGCAAATGGCTCGTTGATGGCATTCTTTGCACAAAGCACTGCATGCGCAGTACCCCATGGCTTAGTACGATCTGCTGGCACCTGGTATCCGTCTGTAAAAGCGTGTAAATCCTGGAACACATAATCAACCGCTACCCTGCCGTTCAATTTTGGTTCAAATATTTCTTTGAAGTCTGCATGAAACTCTTTGCGTATAATAAAAACCACTTTTTTGAAACCAGCACGTATTGCGTCGAAGATAGAATAATCAACAATAGTCTCACCGCTAGGCCCAAACGATTGTATCTGTTTCATACTGCCATAACGCGATGCCATACCGGCTGCAAGAATAAGGAGTGTAGGTTGCTTCATTATTTTATTTTTTGTCGGCACGAAAATATAAAATAAAGTTGTGGAACAAAATTCAGCATGAATCAATTACCGGAAAATATGGTCAATCTGGAGGCAATTACTATTGATGAGCCCTATTGGCCTGCGGCTGGTAATAATGATATAACATTGGAAGTACTGCGGCTCGACAAAATAGACCCGTTTATCTCTGGCAACAAGTGGTTCAAATTAAAATACCACCTGCAGCATGCATTGCAAAACCAATTGCCTACTGTAATTACATTTGGAGGCGCCTATTCAAACCATATACTTGCAATTGCCTGCGCCGTGCAAAAGGCAGGCCTGCACAGTATAGGCATTATACGCGGGGAGCAGCCCGCTCAGCTTTCGCATACACTGATGGCCGCAGAAGGCTTTGGTATGAAATTGGTTTTTGTAAGCCGCGAGCAGTACAATCAAAAAAAAGATCTGCGTTTATAAGCTGGTTATTAGAACAATATGGCCCGGCGGCAATAATTCCGGAAGGCGGGGAAGGCAGCCTTGGAGTGAAAGGCGCAACAGAAATTGCGGCACATTTCCAGGCAGAAAAATATACGCATGTGCTTTGTGCAGTAGGAACCGGCACAGTTTTATCTGGTTTGATGAAAGCAATGCCTTCTGGTACGCAGTTGGTAGGAATACCAGTTCTAAAAGGCTTTGAAACATGGCAGCCAGAAGGATTAAATGACAAAGAACAAAAACAGTTGCAATTAATAACAGGATATCATTTTGGAGGCTATGCAAAAAAGGATGCGGCACTGATTAGTTTTATGAATGAATGGTACGCGGCTACCAATATTCCTTCGGATTTTGTTTATACAGGAAAGCTCTTTTTTGCTGTTGATGACCTGCTTAAGCAAGGTTTTTTTCCACAGAAAAGTAAACTGTTGATTATTCATAGCGGCGGACTGCAGGGAAATAGTTCTTTGCCTGCAAAAACGCTCAATTTTTAACCAGTATGGACACTGGCGGCTATATTTGCATTCTTTTAAAAAGGCTTATAATTATATTAACCCAAAGCATGCTTCGACAGTTTGGAATTTTATTGCTGATTAGCTGTGTAAGTTTTGTTGCTGCCGCCCAGGACACTCTTCCTTCGTTTAGCCTTGTAAACAAAGGCAATAACCGCATTATTATTAGTTGGAGCAACCCTTACGAGAACATCCGCCAGCTTTCCATTCAACGCTCTGCAGATAGCTTAAAAAACTTCAAATCTATATTAACACTGCCAGACCCTACCGTACCACAAAACGGTTTTGCAGATACCAAAGCTCCCGCCGGTCCTGTTTATTACAGGTTATACATTCTATTAGATAGCGGCATTTATATTTTTAGTAAATCTAAAAGCCCGGTTTGGGATACTATCCGTGTAAGACAGGTGCCCAAAGAGCCAAAACCGGTTGAGGAAGTAGCTATTGATTTGCCCAAACCAGTAGATACGGCAAAAGAAAAACCGGTTGTAGTGGAAGAGCCTAAGAAAGAAACAACTGTACCCAAAGATGTTGTAAAGAAAGAGCCGGAAAAAAAGGAACCTGAGAAAAAAGCACCTGAGAAAAAAGAGACTGTAAAAACAGAGCCGCCAAAGCCTAAGGAAATTCCTGAGAAAATGATTGCTGTAAAAAGGAATGATACTTTGATTGCAGAAGTGGGCGAACGTTCCATTAAACGCTATAAAGATTCTGTATCACTAAAAACAAAAGACACCGCAGTATTTGCAGGCACAGACACGTTGCTTATAAAAGTCTTTGTACCAAAATTTGTTTACAAACCTTCTAAGTTCGTATTTACAGAAAAAGATGGCAACGTAAAAATTTTGCTTCCACAAGCCTCTGAGAAAAAATACACGATTAAATTCTTTGATGAACAAGGGGTTCCTGTATTCGACATCAAACAAATAAAAACCACTTCACTAACACTTGACAAAACAAATTTTGTGCGTGCAGGCTGGTTTAAATTTGAGCTGTATGAAGATGGAGTTATAAAAGAGAAAAGCAAACTTTTTGTGCCAAAGGATTTTTAGGGAAAGCCATCAGCTGCAAGCTCTTAACTATTAGTTATTAAAAATTACTGATTACTATTTTCATTTTTAATCGCAAAAATGGATGCTATAATAATAGCGAGTTGCTAATTATCAACCCCCTACTCACGACTGACCACTCACGTATTCTCTAACGCTACCCCAAAAACTTTTTCAAAGTTTCTCTTAACTCGTTCTTTTGCTTCTTCAAAATCTACTGGCTTACCTAATTCTTTTTCAAGCGATGTCACCTGCTTGTTTTGTATACCACAGGGAATGATATTATCGAAGTAAGAAAGATTTGTATTTACATTAAACGCAAAACCATGCATGGTTACCCAGCGGCTGCAACGTACTCCTATTGCGCAGATTTTTCTTTCCTTGCCTGGAACGCCCGGGTCTAACCACACACCTGTTTCACCAGCAGAACGTTCGCCTTTTAATCCGTATTCGGCCATCGTTTCAATCATTACATCTTCCAGGTTACGCAAGTAGCGGCCAATATCTGTATAAAATTTCTCCAGGTCTAATATTGGATAACCCACAATTTGTTGTGGGCCATGAAAAGTAATATCTCCTCCCCTGTTTGTATAAAAAAACTCAATCCCTCTTGCCAGTCTTTCTTCCTCACTTATCAATACATTGCTTATGTTACCGCTTTTGCCCAAAGTATAAACAGGTGGATGTTCTACAAACAACAACCGGTGAGTTGTATCGGGTACTGTGTCCTGAGTAGCAATGCCATCGCCTTCAGCAACTGCTTCCAGGTTGCGAGCCATTGCTTTTATGGCTACGTTTTCGCGAAGTAATTGCTCCTGGTAATCCCACGCGGTTTTATAATCCATCCCACCCAAATCCTGAAAATACACTGTTTGCATAGTTTGCAAAGTTACGGCGATTGTTTCAATGGTTAATTAGTTAAGCCATTGCTTGGAATTAGTAATTAATAATTAGTAATTAAAAATTGGGCTGACATCTAATCTCAGACTTCTGACCTCTGGCTTCCGACTTCTCCCTAATAAAGTATATTTGCAAAAATTTTGACCACATGCGTAAGGAACAAGAGCAGGATGAACTGCAGGAAATGGATGGGCCCGAAGAATTGTATGAGCGTCTTTCTATTAAAGTAGACAAGGGCCAGGAGCCCTTGCGCATAGACAAATTTTTAACTTCCCGCATTGAGAACGCTACTCGCAACAAAGTGCAAAAAGGAATAGAAGCCGGTCGCGTATTGGTTAACAATAAAGAAGTAAGCGCCAATTATAAAATAAAACCTGCCGACGAGATTGTTGTGTACAGCGACAAAGAAGTTCATGGTGAAGAAATCATTCCCGAAAACTTTCCGCTAAACATCACTTATGAAGATGATGATGTAATGATCATCAACAAGCCCGCAGGTATGGTGGTACACCCCGGCTGTGGTAATTATACAGGTACACTCATTAATGGAGTTGCTGGTTATCTTACGGAAAAGAATAAAGATCTCACAGAAGACATGTTACCCCGCTTTGGCATGGTACACCGTATTGATAAAAACACCAGCGGCCTGATGGTATTGGCAAAAACAGATAAAGCCGTGGCATCTCTTGCAAAACAATTCTTTGATCACACTGTATATCGTCGTTATTATGCATTAGTATGGGGAGATGTGGCCGAAGACAACGGCACAATAGTGGCACATATTGGTCGCAACCTGAAGCACCGCAAATTATTTGCTGCTTATCCGGATGGCGAACATGGTAAAGAAGCCATCACTCATTATACCGTGCTTGAGCGTTTCGGTTATGTAACGCTGGTAGAGTGCCGCCTTGAGACTGGCCGTACACACCAAATACGTGTGCATATGCAATACATTGGCCACCCTCTTTTTAATGATGAAACTTATGGTGGCGACACTATTGTAAAAGGAACAGTGTTTGCCAAATACAAACAATTTGTAGACAATTGTTTTGCCATTTGTGCCCGCCACGCACTTCATGCCAAACAGATTGGCTTTATTCACCCCACTAGCCGCAAAGACGTATTATTTACCAGCGAACTTGCAGAAGACATGCAGCAGGTTATTGAAAAATGGCGAGTGTATGTAAAAGCTAAAGGCATACCCGAAAGCTAAACAGGATTTGAACAATTCTATTGACGGAATAACCTTACATGCGTGCAAATGATACATGAAAGTGAAATAATCTTGCGAAAAACAACGATTGCTGATTTAAATATTTTCTTCCAATTTCAATTGGATGAAGAAGCGAATTATTTAGCTGCCTTCACTCAAAAAGACCCGACAGATAAAAAAGCATACATTGATAAGTACAGCAAATTTTTGACTGAACCTACTATCAACAATCAAACAATTATAGTAAACAATATTATCGCAGGCAGTATCGCAAAGTTTGAAATGCATGGCGAAGCAGGAATTACGTACTGGATTGACAAACCATTCTGGGGCAAAGGCATTGCAACTGCAGCTCTCAAAAAATTTTTAACTATAGAAAATGCAAGACCTATTTTTGCAAGTACTGCTTTCGACAATTTCGGTTCTCAAAAAGTATTGGAGAAATGCGGCTTTGTAAAAACAGGAACAGACAAAGGTTTTGCAAATGCGAGACAAGCAGAAATTGAAGAATATCTTTTTAAGCTCGCCTGACACATAGTGCAATCCATCAAAAAAGAAGATTGCACATTAATTTATCCGGAACATTTTTCTGCACAAACGCCAAATTGTTATTTCAAGGCCAATTTTTGGATCGGCAATCTGCAATGCATACATTTACCTGCAAAGTTTAACCCCTACACCAATGTTATTAAAAACAAGAACCTTTATCATCTTATCCTCTTTTAGTTTTCTTTTTTCCAGTTGTTTAACCGCAAAAAAATTAGACAGAAAAGTAGCTAAAGAATATGCAGACCGTGCCAACCTGGTACAACCGCTTCAGAATACAGACCCCATAGTTATTAGTTCACCACTTATAGATCAATCTGAGCAGTTTTCTGTATCCAAGACAACTACTGAGAAAATGCTTCCGCTTGTTCTGTATTGGTCGTGGCAGTATAAAAATTCCTGTACTCTAAACAGTAAGATACCAGTTAACATGCTGCTTGCTCAATTGAAAAAAAGTGGTCAATTGAAAGACAAACTAGCAGGAAGAAAACTGGAACTAACAATTGATGATATACCGAACAAATTCGCCATTATAGATAAAGCACACTTAGTCCTTTTTTTATTTGGCTGGGATGAAATAAGCATCCGTGGAGATGCCGCTAATCTTACTATAAAATACAAGCTATTGCAAGATGGAGCTGCTATAAAATCAGGGGAAATTACAGTACCGGCATTAGCAAACATGAGAGGAATCGGGATGTTTACTTCGTGGAAAACAGCCACCTCAGATTTTCTGCAACGATATGATGCTAATATAGCCGCAATGGGTAAGACTTTGATAGCTAATTTACTCAAAGAACTGTAACGGACTATACAATCCTGGTTTCCTCCAATAAAAAAGGCAATCCTTTTGGGACTGCCCTTTGGTTTAGCGCTGGAGTTTAGGATTTTAGTAAACGATTTTATTGCACTATATATACTTCGCCAATACCAGCCCTGCTGCCGCTTACCTGGGCGGTAATATCAAACCTGAAATACTGTGCTTGTACCGGAGCTATAAAATTTATTCCTTTAATATCTGGTGAAGTAGCCGATGATGTAGTTGCTGGCGCCGTTCCTTTCCAGATGCCTTGCACTTTCCAGGTAACATTGTCTGCACTGGTTGAGATGGTCATTTGCGTGGGGTTTTCTGTTGTAGCCACATAATTAGGCACCATTTGAAAACCTTTTATTGTTTGAGAACTGCCCATATTTACTATAGCGTACTTAGCTGCAGTAGAGCTGTTGCTGGAACGCCAGGCTGTAGCATTGTTTCCATCAATCATAGCAGGGCCTAGTGCGCCTGACGTTGTATTGCTTACCGTTACCGACCATGCGGTTCTGCTGGCCAATGTACCTGTTAATGGCGTTTGTGTGTTTACGATGTTATTAAATGCATAGGTTATTTTCACATACACTGTAGCAAGGTTTGAACTAATCGTTACGCCTTTGTCATTACTCGCTGCACTGCTAATGGTAATAGGTAACAAATATCCATCCGTATCATTCAAGGTTTCCGGTTTTAAAATTTCTATTTGCATAGAATCAGATAAAACACTTCCCGTTGTTATCTTGTGCATATTAGAATTAACCACGCGGTAATTGGCAGGTGGCAATCCTGCAAATGATGTTTTGTATTTAGTATTGAAAGCTGCTACCGTAGAAGTATCCGGAGTCATCGTTACATCAACATCTGCAACTACTGCACGGGTAGTGCTTGCTTTTACAGATACTAAAACATTTCCGGAAACATCAATGGGAGAATGCACAAAAGGCATTACAATGCTATTGTCAAGGGTTCCATACTCGCCACGCATGTAAACATACATGTCGCTGGAACGCAATTCATCCTTTTTGCAGGATGCCAGTGAAAGCGCCAGCATAATAAACGCTGAACACTGTATATATCGAAACAAAATATTTTGTTTTTTCATGTGCTGTATTTTTTCTAGCGTTAGTTTTTATTATTTAGGACACCTTACACCGGCAACAAAGCTCACTGCCCTTGTAGCAACTGCTGTATAACCATGGCCCGTTAGATCCGGCACATTGCCGGATGCATCTGTGCCATTAAACCTCCAATAAGCCAACAGATCTTTTGAAGTGGGATCTACATAGCAAAGATTGTTGGCCAGTTGGTTGGCAGTAAGTGCGGTTGTCCATACACGTGCTTCGCTTACATTACCATTCAAAAGACGGCCACCGGCAGAAAAGCCAATATGAAAGCCGCCAGAATAACTGTCTGTAAGGTTTACACCACCTGCACCTGCGTCTGTATAATTATCCAGCACACCATTTACATAAAGACTGATAGTAGAACCATCATACACAACGGCAACATGATACCACTGACCAGTAGAGAAATAAGTTTTACTGGTTACCGGGTGACTTTTACCTGCTATTAAACCACCAGCTAATTGCAATTGGTTGTTGGCAATACTCACATCGCCCATACGCAACAGGAAATTTTCTTCAATACCAATAATTGAACTAATAAATGGATTAGCCGTTTGAAATGCATTCACGTAAACCCTGCACTCCATGGTAAGTTTTGGAACACTGCTTAATGAAGAAGCTGTTAAGAAAGAAGGCACTGTAAAATAATTTGGCGACACTACTGTAGCCTGTGTAATAATTGTGCGGTTGATGATAAGATAAACAGTTCTTGAAGCTTCCAGTACCGGCAGATCTCCTTTCACGCTTGTAATGGTAATAGGCACACAATAAATTGCGCCTTCTGCAAACTGGCTGGTAGAAGTAATAGAAAAGTTAACCGACTCAGAAACATTGGTGCCCGCTTTTATAACCACACTTCCCGCTGCTAATGAATAACTGCCATCTGGCAAAGGCTTATAAGCTGTGCCTTTCGATTTATTGTAAGCATCCAATAAATCGGGACTTACTTTTATGTTTACCGTAATATCGTTTACCACTTTTGCAGAAGAAGTAACAGATACACCAACGGCAGAAGGCCCATCAATAGTAAACCTGTTTTCCGGAATCTGTTCTGTACCGGTAAAATAAATCACATCGTGAAATGATACTGCTTTCTTGCAACCGGCAATAAGGCCGGCAAGCAGTACCAATACAGCAAAAGAATATTTTATTTTAAGCATTGTATGCAATTTTGAAAAATTAAAATTGAGTATTAGTGTACTGCCGGGTTTGCAATCTGTATACAACGCCGCATGTATTTATACGGCGGATCAAGATTGTAATCCCTTACAAAAAAGAATGCGCCCCAACCTGCTTTCTTTCCCTGTGTAGGTTGCCAGCGTGCCATCCCTTCCAGCGAATACATTACAGTTCCATCAACAGGACTAATTGTATTGCCATTGGCTTCTGTAAAAGGAGAACCTCCGTTCTGCCACCAGTCACCAAGGTTTTCAGTAACTATAAATTTCCTGGAAGGACACCAACTGCTTAATAAATTATATCTTGATTGCAGGTTGGCTGCTGAGTTGGTAGTAGTTCCTTGTGTGTAAGCCTGGTTTACATAATAGCTTATGTAAGGTTCTGTTGCAGCAGGCGGTATTGTGCTGTAGTAATCGCATACCAATAACTTGCTTGGGTCTGGTGATTGTGGGCCAAGAAACTGTCCAAGGTATTTCACCAATATGGTTAAGTTATTGCCGGTAAGATAATCTCCTTCCGGTTCATAGTCCATATCCAATCCATCCAGATCATTTTCCGTAACCATGCGCAAAAGATATTTGCCATAGTTAATAATGCCGATAGAGTCAAGCGTTGTCCAGCTCTCTGCCTGCATTCTTATAATTTTAACTGCCAGCATTCTTGTTCCTTTCACCTCACGCACATAACGCATCTCTTTATAGGCAGTGGGATTATAAGAAGTAAGTGAATCATTTTGTTTTAGTGATGGTATGCCACCCCAAAGACTGATGATGTCTATGCTATCAGGCAATCCCATAAAATGCTGTGCGTAAGAATATACCTGCGAGTATTCAGAATACCATCCATAACATATCTGGTGATCTGTTTTTTTATAGGCACGCAGGTTAGCATAATATTCATCAGAATAAGTTTTAGGCACCTGCAATTGCAAAGCCTCCGGCGTATTCTGCTTGCTGCAACCCATATAAAGGATTACCAGCATTATCAAAAAAGGAAATCTTAATTTTCTTTCCATGATGAAATATTTTTTCGAAGCAATTAATTATTATTTGCGTGTTGCTGTTATCAGGGTTTTTTATCCCACCACAATTTTGTACCGCCATTGTCTGAACCTCCCAATTGATTGACACCTGTTGCAACACCAGCGGCATTACTTTGGTATTCTGATGTAGGGAATGGCAGTCTTCGTATTTGCGTGGTGGTATTAATCAAACCACCGCTGTTATTTACTACCACCGGAAATACTTTTGGATAACGCATCCTCCTGAATTCTGTCCAGGCTTCCTGGCCATCAGGATACATGGCGATCCATTTTTGTGTAAGGATTTTCTCCAGCTTCAGCTCAAGCGCATCTGCTTCTTTCCATTTAATAATTACTGTACTAAGGCTTGTACTGGCAGCAGTAATATTATTGCCAGCATTGGAAGGATCTGAATACGCTGCCGGCTTGCTTAATGAATCGGCAACATAATTAGCAGAAGAGCCTGCGCCCCATTGATCAAATGAAGTTTGAATACCTGTCTGGTACAATGTCTGTGCAGTGCTTCCCATGTTCCAGCCTCTTACAGAACCTTCTGCTCTTAAGAAATACATTTCAGCAGCAGACATCCAACGCACTGGTGTTTCGCTTAGCACATTCAAAGTAGAAAAAGGCGTTGTGTAGAGTGCTTTATTGGTAATATTAATGCCATTGCGGATGCCATGATAAACACCATTTACATTCTGGAATAAAAACGGCAACCTTGGATCTTTATACCCGGTTAGGAAAGATTCCATATTGGCGCCCATCCTTATATCATCAAAATTGAAACAGATAATCTGTAGCGGGTTGTGTATCTGCACACCGTTGGTGCTTTTCAAAACAGCATTATCATCATTGGCAGTAAATACGCCATAGGCATTGTTTACTGCAGCTTCTGCATATTGCTTTGCTTTTGCCGCATCTGCATAAGCCAATCGCATGGCAAGCCTTAACTTCAACGAATTGGCAAACTTCAACCATTTTACATAGTCACCGCCGTAGATTAAATCATAGGCTGCCAATGGTTTTGAGTTTGGATTTTGCTGCACGTATTCTGTAAGCACTGCGATAGCAGAATCAAGATCTGCAAAAAAAGAATTGTAGATAGCCTGCTGCCCATCATAAGCTGTAGTTAGTGCGCCATTGCCAAACTGTGAGTAAGGAAGCGGTCCGTACATATCTGTGGTACGATGCATGGCTTCCACCTTTATAATTTGTGCCAATGCAAATACGTGCCTGGATGATTGTATGCCATCCGTTTTCTTTTTAATAGAAAGCCATGCTGGCATTACACCCAGGAAAGCCCTGTTAAAAGCCTGCCCGTACCAACTGGGTGTAAGGTTGTACGTTGTGCTGTTAGAACCGCCAAACCAGTTATTGCTGGCGCCCATATAACCAGAGAATACATCGCCTGCAAGATTTTGCACCACCTGGTACATTTCATCTCCAAAAGACGGTGGCTGTGCCACTGGAAATACATTTTGCTCCATTTGCGAAAAAAACACGCCGGTAGAAAGGTTATCATAACCCATCATCTCCTCTGTAGCATTATTAGGATTGGTATTGTATTCTTTAAAATTTTTTGTGCAGCTTACACAAAAAAGCATACACAATCCTGCAACATACAGCCGGGTATTTGTTAGTAAAATATTTTTATTGCTATTCATATTGCCGAATGTTTGATAGTTGTATCAGAATTGAAATTTTGCACTAAAGCCAATGCTTCTCAGACTAGGCTGCATAAAATAATCTATGCCCTGGTAATAGGTGCCTGTATTAGCAGTGGTTTCAGGATCAAAAGGTGCTTTGTTATAGAACATAAACAGGTTTCTGCCAATAGCACTGAGTGTTATACCCTGTATCCTGTTGTGGAAGAATTTTGCAGGGAAAGTATAACCCAGTGATGCTTCACCCAAACGCACATTGGTAGCGCTGTACACATACATGGAACCTACTCCCGCTACACCACCACCTGTAACAGCATAGTATGCTTCTGCGGGTATGCGTATGCCATTTACCAACGCACCACCCTGATCACGTGCATCTGCAGACGCCTGTGATACACCAAACCTGTCCATGATGGCTTGTGTTACAGAAACTACTACACCACCCAAACGTGCATTCACCAGGAATGCCAGGTTGAAGTTTTTATACGTAAAGCTGTTCCTGAAACCAATATTATACCTGGGGTTTGAGTTGCCTGCTTTTATATAAACATTAGGCGCTGCAGTTACACCTTGTGTTTGCAGACCTACATTTATATAACCGTGCTCATCTACCGCCAATGTGTTTACATAAATATCACCTATAGAACCGCCTTTTACCAATGCCATCATATAACTGCCGGTACCACCTACGCTAAGGCTGTCTACACTAACCGTCTGACCGGTTGTATGATCTGTATAATTGGTAAGCAGGTTTACAATTTTATTGCGGTTAAGGGTAAACGTTGCAGTAGAAGTCCATTCAAGATCTCGTACAATCTTGCCGGTATAAGAAAGTGATGCTTCAATACCTTTATTGGTAACCTGGCCCGCGTTTACATAAAAACTGCTGTAACCTGTGCTGGGCGCCAATACCGGGTTGAACAACTGGTTATAAGTATTTGAACGATATGCAGTAACATCAAGGCTGATTTTATTTCTCAGGAACTTCATGTTAACACCTGCTTCATAAGATTTTGTTCTCTCTGGTTGAAGACCGGTAGCAGGTAAATAAGAACTGGTTACAGGAAATCCACCAATGATGGGATAGCTGGCAATGGTGATAAATCTTTCTGGCGCATTACCCACTTCACTGTAAGAACCTCTTACTTTTAAGAACGACAATACAGGCGAGTGGAGATTCATTAAATCACTCACAATAGCTGAAGCACCAACTGATGGATAGAAAATTGATTTAGCTGTTGTATTTACCAAAGCAGAAGCCCAATCATTTCTACCGGTAACATCTACAAACACCATATTGCGATAACCCAGTTGCACACTGCCAAAAACAGATTGTGTCTGATCGTGGTAGCCATCTTGTGTAGCCGTAGCCA
The DNA here is from genome assembly GCA_047602295.1 of Chitinophagaceae bacterium. Lineage (GTDB taxonomy): Bacteria > Bacteroidota > Bacteroidia > Chitinophagales > Chitinophagaceae > JACMLD01. The sequence goes on from JASGHP010000001.1 coordinate 4,192,001, forward strand.
GCGCACTGTTTACATTTGAAAATGCAAACAGGTTAGGCACACTCAGCAGGTTGCCGCCATAGCTATCCATATGATATTTTGCATCCAGCAAACTGGCGCCTACGTTTGCAGTAAGGCTGTAGATGCGTGAAAAAGTTTTATTGATGTTTACCAGCACATCGCTATACAATTGTTGTGTGGTAGCTGTGCTGCGATAGTAAGCACCTGCAGCAGAAGCAAACAACCCGGAAGTAGAAGCATTGTATTTCTTCTCTCCTACTGTTGTGTTCCTGTCCATCTTTACACGGGCAGTTACGTTTATCCAATCAGCAATATTGTATTTGCCTGCGGCACTGCCCACAAAACGATCTTTATTATTGATGAAGAAATCGCGTTGTGTAATCCAGTAAGGGTTCTGCATTTGGAAACCCTGGTCGCCGTAAGGCCAGAACTGTGTTTTAAAATTCCGCGTGGCATCATAACGTTCAAACACCTGGAACTTGCGAATATCATCTCCCCTAGGGAAAAGATATACCGGTATTAAAGGGTTGAAGTATTGCCCCTGCGACATCATATTCTGCTCTTCCGCTTTTACATACATCACGCTTAGATCAAGATTTACTTTATCATCTAAGAAAGAAGAAGTATTGCGGACAGAGAAATTATACCTGGACAGTTTATTGTTAGGAATAATGCCTCTTGCATTTACAGAACCTGCAGAAAAATAAGTTTGATTTTTATCTGTACCTGTTGAAAGGCTGATACCATTACTAACGTTGGTACCTGTCTGGAAAAAATCTTTCGGATCATAGGTGGAAGGCGTGGCCAGTTTGCTTCCCCAGCTGTAATAATCTTCCGGATCAGAACCATAAGTATTTTGAAACTTCGGCATTACAAACGGGCTATAAAATGTAGTACTGTTTGAAAGACTTACATTCAGTTTGCCTGCTGTTCCTTTTTTGGTAGTAATCAACACCACACCATTAGCTGCCTGGCTACCATACAATGCAGCAGCAGCAGGGCCTGTTAATACAGTGATGCTTGCTATATCATCCGGATTGATATTTGAAATACCATCACCGGTAGAACCGGCACCAGAGAAAACATCGTTGGGCTGACTGCTGGGTGTAAGTGATGGCAATTGAACACCATCCACTACATACAATGCGTTGTTATTGCCAAACAAAGATTTTGCACCACGCATTACCACCCTTACAGCACCACCCACACCAGATGATGCACTGTTAATGGTAACGCCGGCCACTTTACCTGCAAGGCTATTAATGAAATTGGGATCTTTCACCCTTGTTACTTCATCAGCTTTAAACTCCTGCACATTATAGGTAAGTGCTTTTGTTTTTTTGGTAATGCCCAATGCGGTTACCACTACTTCTTCAATAGCGTTTATAGCTTTCTGCAAAACAATATTAATGGTAGTACGTCCTGCAATTGGTTCTTCTACTGTTTTATACCCAATATAACTTACCACCAGTGTTTGATTTGGTGCAGCATTAATAGAGAAAACGCCCCCGGCTTTGGTAGCAACAGATTTTTTTGTTCCCTTAATGGCTACAGTAGCCCCTTCCAGCGCTACACCATCTGCACCGGTAATGATGCCGGTAATTTCTTCCAGCGGGTTTTCAATTTGCCCCGGCGCTAATGTTACAGTTGCAGGTGTAGCAACACCTGTTGAACTTTTCTCTTTAATAAAGATGGTTTTGTTTTCTATTTCATAATCCACGTGCTGATTATGAAATATTGTGTCCAGAAAATCTTTCAGTGGCATGTTCTTTACTGAAAGCGACACAGACTTTGCATCTCTCAGCAAATCTTTATTGGCAAATACGGTGTAACCGGTCTGCTGTTCTACCGCATTGAATAAAATGGTGAGCGAGGCTTTTTTGCCAGAGAAATTAATGGTTTGCGATAGCACGTTTGCACGGGCAGTAAACAAACCCAACACAATGAATAAGAAAGAAAGCTTCATAATGAGCAGCGTTTTGGTTATGAACCTTAACAACTGTGGCGGCTTTCTTTTCAGCGGGCCATTGGATGGCCATAACTGTACAACCACAGCAGCATGGTTACATAGAGCAGTTTTTTGCATAACTTTGCAATGGTTTGGTTCTAAAAATTAAAAGTTTACAGACTCAACGTTTTTGGATCTACTAAACCGCTGCCGCCCGGATGGCCGTCCGTGGCGGTTTTTTTTTGTTTTAGCAGAAACCTTCTTTATAATTAACAATTAATAATTAGTAATTAAGAATTAGTAATTATTAATTGCTTGTGTTCAACTTCGTTTGTTTTTTATGGTGATGAAAAATGTTGCCTGTTCTCTATCGGTATTATACTAGTTGCATTAATCGCCACAACAAATTCCCAATCCCTAATTCCCATTCAACCACTCCACCAATCATCCACCCCAATTACTAATTATTAATTACTAATTACCAATTTCCTCCCCTCCACTCTATAATGCACTTTAGAATTCTTTAAGCCACGCAATACCGCAGACAGGCTAAGATCTCTTCCCATCTTTCCTACAAACTCCATCTCAGGTACATCCTTTTCATACACCACATCTATATCGTACCAGCGTTCCAACTGGCGCATTACTTCATGCAGTTTTGCATCCTGGAAATTGAATACACCATCTTTCCATGCCACAACTTTATCTGTGTTTACATCGCTTAGCACTTCTATGGCAGCAGCATTTGTTGCAGCATTATTTATTCTTGCCTGTTGCCCGGGTTTCAGCATTGCTTTGTTATTACCGCCTGTTACTTTTACAGAACCTTCCAATAAAGTAGTATTGATAGAAGATTCATTTGCATAAGCATTGATGTTGAAATGCGTACCCAATACTTCAACACTGGTTTCTTTATTAATCATTACCCTAAAAGGCATGGCAGCATTTTTTGCTACTTCAAAATATACTTCACCAGTTATCTCTACTTTTCTTTCATTGCCTGCAAATGCAACGGGATAACGTAATGAGGATGCAGCATTCAACCATACTTTTGTTCCATCGGGCAATACCATTTGAAACTGCCTTCCTTTTGGTGTGGTCATAGTGTTATAAGAAATACCGGTAGCTGCTGCACTACCGGTATTATAAACCAACTTTCCATTTATGAGAACAGCGTTTGATCCATTTTGTGAAGCCACCAATCCATTGCCCATGCTATCCAATACCACAGATTTTCCATTGTCCAATGTAAGTATGGCGCCCATTCTTCCCGGGTCTATGTCTTTCTTTTGTACAGTATTTTTTACAATCTCCTGTTTAGGCAATTGCTTTGTTGGCAACAACAGGTAAGCTGCACCACCAATCAATAAGATAATAACAGCGGCTGCTGCATAACGCCACCAGCGCATTGCCACTACCGGTTTTTGATCGGCTTCTTTAGGTTGCTGCGCCAATATGTTTGGCAATCTTTGTTGCAGCCTTGCAATAATATCCGGCGTTACCGCTTCTGCAGGTATATCTTTTTGCAGGTGTTGCATTATTAATGCTGCCGTAGCAGGGTCTGGGTTTTCACTGCCCAGCCAGTCAACCAGTGCGTCTGCATCCTGCGGAGAAAGTTCTCCTTCCAGCAAACGGTTAAACAGTGCATTGTCAATTTGTTCCGGCACAATTGTTCGTGTTGATTCAGATAAGCAACGGACGGAAACAAAAAATGGGGGGATGGAAAATGAAATATTTATTATTTTTTTTGAAAGCAGGCAATCAGCAATAATATCAGCGCATCTGTATGGCCCAGTATAAACTTGCGAATGGATTTATTGGCGGCAACCAGATATTCTTTTACGGTGAAGGCAGAGATGCCCAAAAGTTCGGCAGCTTTTTTATAGGTATGACCATCCAGTTTTACCAGCTCGTATACTTTCTTTTGTTGTGCGGGAAGTTGCTCTATTGCCTTTTGCAATATAGCAGATGATTGCTGGTGCTGCAGTTCATATTCATCGGGTATAAAATGTTCGCCTGCCTGCAAACGAAATTTTTCCTGCAATGCACGATCTCTTTTTAAGGATCGAAAAAAATCAAACGCCAGGTGCTGCGCCATGCGATAGACATAACCGCCAAAATTTTCTTTAATACCCAGGGAATCTTTTTTGTGCCAAACGCGTGTGAAGAGTTCCTGTACTATTTCTTCTGCTACTTCAGCATCTTTTACAATGCCCAGTAAATTGATGTATAGTTTCGGGCTGTAGTAGCTATACAGTGCAGTAAATGCTGCTTCGCTACCAGCCTGCATCTCCCCTACCAGCATTTCCTCGTTGTGTAATCTTTCCATGTGTTGACAAGCAGCTACTATCAGTAATGAGGGGCTAATGTAGAAATAAAACAATTAAAAAATAATTAAATGACTGTTTTCGGAAAATATAATTTTCCAATTGATCATTATCAACCATGATTTATAGGATTAAAGGATTTGCATGATTGCTTCCCTTTACATTTCTCTAACTATCCGGTGATACGACTTATTTTATGAAACAAAATCATGCGGCTTGTCATCCCGACGAAGGAGGGATCTGTGCGATTTTGTATGGCATTCGAAGTCGCGGAACTATGAACCTCGAACTATGAGCTTCGAACTACGAACCACGAACTAAGAACTCCGAACTATGAACTCCGAACTGAAAACTAAAAACTATAAATTTATATAATGAAACAAACGATTGGCTTCCTGCTTATATGCCTGCTCTCGCTTTCTACTATTGCTCAAACCACAAAAGGAAAACCTTTTCTATTAAAAGGGAAAATTGAAAACTCGCAATACCCTGTTATCTACCTGATATATGAAATTGATGGAAACAGGCGGATGGATAGTTGCGTACTAAAAAATGGAGAGTTTTTATTTAAGGGAACCATTAGTGAGCCAATATGGGCCATTCTTAGAAATTCAGGGAGAATGGCGGATGATGAAAATCCCAACACCTTCAGTATATTCTTAGAACCCACTACAATGACTGCTAATGCGACATACAATCATTTTAGCGAGATGAAAACAACGGGCTCAAAAACGCAGCTTGAATATGAAATGTTTACAAAACAGCATAGTGTGTTAGACAGGAAAGACGAAGCTTTTTCTGAAAAATTCACCAACATAGAAAAGCAATTCATCCTCCATCACCCCAACTCTTATATAAGCGGTTTCGAATTATGGATGGATAAAACCAGGTGGCCGCTGGATACTGTAAAGAAATTTCATGCAAGGCTTACACCCACCATCAGGAATAGTTTCTACGGAAAAGAGATAAAAAAAACAGTAGATGAAATTGAAGCCAATGGCGAAGGGCGTACTGCAAAAGCTTTCTCTGCCATAGACATGAATGGCAATCCATTAAGCCTTGCAGATTTTAAAGGCAGGTATGTGTTACTCGATTTCTGGGGTAGCTGGTGTGGCCCTTGTCGCGAGAGCATGCCGCACCTGATTGGCTTATATAATAAATATCATGAAGCCGGGTTCGACGTTGTGGCAGTTGCCGAAGAATATGATGATACCGAAAATCCGTGGAGAGATGCCATTAAAAAAGACAGCACCGGTATCTGGCACAATGTATTGAGCGATCAAAAAAACAAAAACAACAGCCACGCAAATGCATCAAAGCCTATAGCAAAACTTTTTGCCGTTAACCGCTTCCCCACAAAAATCTTAATTGATAAAAACGGCATCATCGTGGGCCGCTATTTAGGTACAGACGAAGAACCATTATTGGATAAAAAATTGAATGAGTTATTTAAACCATGATTTTTAGGATTAGGAGGATTTGCATGATTGCTGCCTTCTATAATTCTTTACTATCCGGTGATGCGATTTATTCTCTGAAAACAGATCATCCGGTTTTTCATCCCGAATAACCCAATCATTGTCATCCCGAATAACCTAATCATTGTCACCCCGACCTTAGGAGGGGTCTGAGCGATTTAGAATAAAACAACTTGCAGATTGTTTAACTGCCCTTGTGTTCGATTACAGATGCCTCCTACCGTGGGCATCACAAATCGAATGGAGAGCAGTTGTCTGAACCAGGATTTGTAGGATTAAGGGATTAGCATGACTTTTACTTAGAAATAAGGATTTAGGATTTAGCTTACTTAAAATATTGATAGACTATGGTAATTAAAGTCGTTATTAATAAAAAGAAAGGGAAAAATTGCAGTGTAAGAATTCCAGTATAAACGCCATATTCTAAACCGTATTCTTTATTAAAAAGAGAGCCGAAAAACCAGAGTCCAGAAAAAAGCAATTGTAGTATTAGGGAATACAACAGCACCCTGACTATAAACCTTCTATTTATTTTTACCTTCATTAATTTACGATTCCTATTGACCTCCTCGAATTTAGGAATTAATCTTTTTAGTAAATATATGCCTTCCTCCTGCATGACAAATCGAATGGTGAGCAGTTGTCTGAACCAGGATTTGTAGGATTGAGGGATTAACATGATTGTTTTATTCATCACGAATTGCAGTTGCATCCACTCTCCACTTCGAATGTCATCCCCTTCGGGATTTTGCTAATCCCATCTATTGCATTGCTATATTAATGTCATCCCTTCGGGATTAGAAATACCAGTTCACAGTTGAATACAAGTTCGTAGTTAAATACCAGTTCGAAGTTGCAGAACTAAGAACTATGAACTAAGAACTATAAAGCCTGAAGGGCTGACATTAATATAGAAACACATCATTAAAGCGAAACCAACCCCCAAGGGGTGATATTAAAACCTGGCTATAACCTCCTGCTCTGCCAACAATGACATGAAGAGCATCACGATGCATTCTTGCTCCATAGGAGCAATTGGTGGGTAGTGAAATAGGCAGCATTAAAATATTCGGGTAGGAATTTGCGCATATCATCCTTAATAAAAAAGACCGCCGGTGAGGGCGGTCTTTTTTGTTTGAATTATTTGACAGAGTGCTATATATTTATAACGTAAGTATATTATTTATCAAAAACTCAATGACAAAAAACGCGAACAAATTCTTTGGCATTGCCCTACTACTGACTTTTCTTGTTAGCAATGTATTGACTATGCTTGCCCTTCAAGTAATGCAAAGAGGCGATGGCACTGGTTTAGAAGCTAAGCAAGGAGACTTTATTGAATTGCTTATGTTGGTTCTTTGGACATTGCTGTTAACTATTAGCAGTTTGACAATTGTCTTAAATCTAATTAAATCTTTTCGTGACAATTTCATTTTAAACTTTCTCTCATTTTACCTTGGCCCAACTCTTGTCACGCTTATAACTTACTTTTCAAGTCAGAATAAGAATGGATGGTTGTCGATATTTGTAAGTTCAATAATTTTCTTATTAGTCTTGACATTCTTTTTTGTGAAATTCTTGCGGCAAAAGGCTTCGTTTTTAAATTAATTTATTGAAGAGTTTGTTATCTTGGCCTTGGCTGGCACTCTTGGTTAAACAAACTAACTAAACAGAAAACAGGTCTTGAAGAAATAAACTTTTCATAAATACACTAACTCATTGTCAAAGCAGCATTGAAATTAAAACAATTAACCCCAATTCTGCAGATAACCTTAAACCTTAGCAAATGAAAAAACAGATTTTGTTGCCCCTAATCTTATGCTTACTCTCTTCCGCACTTTATTCTCAACTTATGGTGTCTAAATTAATTGGAAGCGGCTCTTCAAAATTTGGCCTTGGTTACGGGATATTTACTTACCTGGATATTCCAAGAGCCAGTAGTGAGAATCAAAGTTTTAGAATTGAACTTATGGAGCTTGCCATCTATCCAACAAAAGGAGAAAACTTTTTTACTTCAACCGCAGAAGGCAGAGGTTATATCTCTATAAAGCTGGGGTATAAATATGTGTTTAGTGAAACCCAGGCAGGCTTTTACGTTATACCATCTGCGGGGTATTGCCGAACAGTGTTCACTTACCCCGGACAAACAACACTTAAAGGCGACGGTATTGCCGGTGCATTGGAAGGCGGCTATGCACTGGAAGTTGGACAAAATGGACACACCCTCAATTTTGGGTTGAAATACGAATATGATCGCGGAGGCTCTTCACTGATATTGCAATCCATCGGATTCAGATTTTCCTATGCGTTTGGATTATTCCAGAGACACGATAATTAAATTGCAAAAGCAACATGAACCGTTATCTGTTTATAATTATCCCGGCTTTATTAATCTTTAATACTCTTACTGGGCAGACGACAATAGTTAAATGCATTGAAAACGATCAAAAAAATCCAGACAGTGGAGACCCAATCGTTGTGAAAACGTGCTTATATAAAAACTTCAAGTTCAAAACGACCTCGTTTCCGGATTTTGCAGGAAGATATTTTAACACCAAACATGAAGTTTATGTACTGGTCAATAAAAAATATATCAAAACTACAAACTCAAATGTTTTCAATAAAAGCCAGGGAGAACTTGTATCAATTATAAATAAACGAATCCAAAAAGATTTTAAAGATTTTTCTACAGACTCTACAACAAAAAAATGTTTTACCGGTCTTCATTCAATTCCAATATATAAAATGAATGACTTTAGAATATCTTTTAACAATGATGAAATCTGGTTTGAGGTCAATTGGGATGTGCCGATGGCCTGCAGAGACGTAGACGGAACAATTATTTCATTTAAGCTTTCGCAAATCAGGGAATACCTGAAGTAACATTGCCCTAAGATTAAAATATTAATTTCGAACAATGCTAATTCAAATAGAATCCTGTAAAATATTTCTATTGTCAATTTTATCTTTTTGTGCTATTAAACCAACATTGGCACAAAAGCCCTCAAATGGCATTTACACTTATGCAATTGCGTTTGCAGAGTGGAATGGCAAATCATTGGGCGCTACATGCACCGTTATTATTAAAGGGGACAGCATTAAAGTAGTTCACAATGGCAAAGCAAACCTTACCGGTAAAAAGGGCGATATTATTGATCAGGGTATTATTATGAAGCACACTAAAACAGGAAAATGGATTATAGGGCACGCTATCAAGGATAAGAATGCAAAATCAATTGGCGGCTGTTCTGACGGGCCATCTGTAATAGACTTCAAACGAAAAAAATTCTGGAGTTGCTAAGCAGAAAAGTCTGCCGTAATGACGACTAACGCCTCACGATCTTTGTGCAGCCTTCTGTGTCCTTCCTGTCTCCGTGGCAAAAGGGCTTGCAGCTAGTAGCCAACCGCTTGCAGCTTTTTCCGCTGTTGCCTGAATTGTAAAACAGTGCCCACTATAAATAAAATCAGCAACAATAAAAGTGTTTTGGCAATTAAAGGATCTTTAGGACCATGTGCCAATGGATGCCCTACAGGAATGCGGTTAAATGTTTCGTTTACCGTAGGAATCAGGGATAAGAAAAAACTGAAAGAGAGAAAGAAATTCTCGATATACCGTGCTTTGTTATTTCCCGGCTTTTTTGCATACAAAAAATATGCTACGGTTATTAAAATAACAATTAGCAGCGCAAGAATATGCCCGGGATTGGTGCCTTTAACACTGGATAAGCCGAGGGCAGTTAGTGAAGCAATAAGCGTACAATAAAAATAGATTTTACCGGGCAGTTTGCTTAAATCTATTTTGCCGCTTTTAATAAAAGAAATAACTGCGGCCACAATTGCAATAACGCCTATAATGGTATGATAGATGCCCAGCGTGGAAAGTCTCATTTTTTTTGAATTTTAGATTGATTGTTTTTATTAACAATGCAAAATTGCCATTCAAAAAACAGGATTGCTTTGCGAATAAGACCAAGTGTTTGGTCATTTGGCTCAAAAAAAGGAAATGCTATTTGTTTAGCTGCAAGCGGTAATTAGTTGGCGTGGATTTGTATTTATCGTGAAAGCTTTTGGTGAAATTAGCCAGATCATTAAACCCGCACTCAAAGGCAATATCGGTAATACGTTGATCAGAAATTGCCAACAGTTCAGCAGCTCTTTCCAGCCTTTTATTTTTTATATAATTAGCGGGTGAATCATCGTACAACTTTTTAAACTCTCTTTTAAAGGAAGAAACGCTTAGGTTATTTTTTTGCGCCAGGTCTTCCACACTAACCTGCGAAAAAATATTTGCTTCTATAATCTCTTTAAATGTGTATGCAGTTGGCGAGAAAAGCTGTGATACAATAACACGTATTGTTTCTGCATCCTGCGTCTGTGATAGCAAAAGGATGATTTCCTTCAATTTTAAAATCAGGATTTCGTCGTTTACCAAAGAAGGCGTTTCAAAATAAAACAGCAGACCTTCAATATATTTCTGAATTAAAAAGTCGTTATTTATTCTTGCCCGCGACTGATTGGTAATTTTATTACCCGGTTGAAAAAGCAACGGAAGATCCCTCTCATAAATTCTCTTCAATACATCCGGGTGAAAAGTAACTATCACCACCTCCCCTTTGCCTTTTGCATTTTTTTCATGTATTTGTTTGCCGGAGTTGATGCAGTTTAACAACAAAGAATGATTGGTGGGAATATCAAGAGAATCGTCGTTGGATTGATATTGTATCTCACCTTCTAACATGTACCAAAAGCAAGCCTGCTCTGCAACGGGGAAAGTAAAATCGAAAGGAGGATCCAATACCAGTTTTTGTATGAATGATTTTCCGAACAAATCGAATTTCTTATAGTCTAGAACCATTTTATCTGAAGCTGTTTAAAAATGTATTTGCCTGTTTAAATAAAAAGTTCGTTTTACCAGGTTGGCAACAAGCCTGGTGTACAATGCACAAAGCCCATTCAACATTATGCCAAATGTAGCAAAATGAAGAATGAAGCGATGTGATAAATTTAAGCGTTGATATTATCGTGTAATCAGGATATAAGCTGTGCGTCTGAGCTAATAGGCAAATTCAAAACTTTAGAAATTAAACAGTTTTTTTCTGCTTCTTTAGTAACTGCTTCAAATGCTTCGGCACTGATGCCCGGTACATTACCCTTGATGGAAAGATGAACGCCGGTAATGCCGGTATTGTCCATTGATACAACTGCTTCTGTATCTAATGATGCAGGGTTTAATCCCTGTGTTGTTAATGCTAAACTTACTGCCATTGTAAAGCATCCTGCATGGGCGGCTGCCAATAATTCTTCCGGATTTGTACCTTTCTCTTCTCCTGTAAAACGGGTTTTAAAACTGTAGTTTGCGTGGTTTAAAATTTCGCTTTGGGTGGTTAAATCTCCTTTGCCTTCTTTAATACTACCTGCCCAATGTGCTTTTGCTGTACGTTTCATTGTTTTATGTTTTAATTGTTATTGTCGTTATTGACAACACAAAATTGCAACGTAAACAACAGAACGATTTTATGAAACAGTCCAATAATTATGAGATTTGGTTCAGTCGTGAGTCGTCAGTCGTAAGTCGTCAGTCGATAGTCGGGAATGGTTGCTGATAATTGGTAGCGCTCTCACAACTATCGTTTATCTGAGATTGCGTTGAGGACATAATCATGTAAATCCTATAATCCTTTAATCATGGTTCAGACAAGAAGCAGTTGCCGCGGGTCTAAATACTATATACTGAATACTGAATACTAAAAAGAACAAACCCATACAGATTTGTTCTTATCGCCTGTCGGGATGACTGGATTCGAACCAGCGACTCCCACGTCCCGAACGTGGTGCGCTACCGGGCTGCGCTACATCCCGTCTTTGTGAATACCGGTATACCAAATTTAAAAATTTAACCGCCACTTATCAAAAATACCCATAACCGGATTGGCCAATTCCTTAGCTTTAACGATCACTCCAAAACTATATTTATGCAGAAAAATCAATTTGCAATTGCGTTAATGGCCGTATGCTTTTTAGCTGCTTGCAAAGAAAACAAAGCGCCGGAAAAACCAGATTTCCTGGCCGCTAATGTAGACAGTACGGTTAGCCCTTCAGACGATTTCTTTCAGTATGCCAATGGTGGCTGGATTAAACGAACTCCTATCCCCGATGCTGAAAGTGGTTGGGGCATCGGCAACATGGTGCAGGAAGAAATTTATACACGCCTTAAAAAAATTAATGAAGATGCAGTGGCAGATAAAAACGCTACGGGCATCTCACAGAAAATTGGTGACTTCTGGTTCAGCGGTATGGACTCCGCAACATTGGAACAGGAAGGATTAAAAGCATTGAAACCAGACCTGGATAAAATTGCAGCCATTCAATCTGTAAACGACATTGTTACCATCTCTGCTGAATTTCATAAAAAAGGAATCGATCCTTTGTTTAGCGATTACATTGGGCAAGACGATAAAAACAGTGAAGTGATGGCATACCAGCTAGGCCAGGGCGGATTGGGCATGCCTAATCGCGATTATTATTTCAACACAGATGAACGAACACTGGGTGTAAAAAAAACGTACCAGCTTTATCTCTATCAAACACTTTTACAATTGGGCAACGACAGCACTGCAGCCCATAAAATTGCCGACAATGTTTTTCAACTGGAAACAAAACTGGCAAAAGCATCCCGCAAACTGGCAGACTTGCGTGACCCTTATAAGAATTATAATAAAATGGACATTGCCGGTTTAAGCAAATTATCCAGCAATATAAAATGGCAGAATTACCTGGAGATTGTAGGCATCAAAAAACTTGATTCAGTAATTGTTGGCCAACCGGAATTTTATACAGCACTAAATCATGAACTACAGGCTACGCCTATTGATGATTGGAAAAATTATTTGCGTTGCACATTAATAAGAAGCAGTGCTTCCTACCTTGATAGCAAAAGTTTCAACAACTATTTTGAATACCGTAAATCATTATCAGGTGCCAAACAACCAAGGCCACGCTGGAAAAGAGTATTGGATGCAGAAGGCGCTGCTATGGGCGAGGCATTGGGTCAGCTTTTCGTAAAAGAATATTTCAATGAAACTGCCAAGAAAAGATATACTGATATGGTGGAAGCCATTCGCAGTGCTTACAAAGAAAGAATAAAAAATCTTGCCTGGATGAGCGATAGCACCAAGCAGAAAGCCTACGAAAAGCTGGAGAAGATTACAAAGAAAGTGGGTTACCCCGATAAATGGAAAGACTTTAGTGCATTGAAAATAGACAAAGGTGCTTATGTACTGAATGTGCAAAGAGCAAATGAATGGTGGAATAATTATATGGTAGACAAATTGGGCAAACCTGTTGACAGAACAGAATGGGGAATGAGTCCGCAAACTTATAATGCATATTACAATCCAAGTAACAACGAGATTGTATTGCCAGCAGGCATTTTTACTGTACCAGGTATGCGTGATGAAGAACTGGATGATGCATTTGTTTATGGTTATGCAGCAGCATCTACTATTGGCCACGAAATAACACATGGTTTTGATGACCAGGGTCGTCAATACGATGCAGCGGGCAACCTGAAAAACTGGTGGCAACAAAGCGACTCTTTGCAATTTGCGCAGAGAGCACAAAAAATTATACAGCAGTTTAATAAATTTAACCCGGTTGATACATTGCATGTAAACGGTGATGCTACACAGGGAGAAAACATTGCAGATTTGGGTGGATTGCTGTTAGGGCTGGATGCATTTAAGAAAACAGCATCCTACAGTAAGGGAGAAAAAATTGGCGGCTTTACGCCATTGCAACGCTACTTTCTTGGTTATGCGTATGGCTGGCTGTACGAGGAAAGAAAAGAAAGGCTTGCCAACCAGGTAATGGTAGATGTGCATGCGCCTGCTAAAGAAAGGGTGAACGGCCCTATGGCAAACATTCCCGAGTTTTATGAAGCATTTGGCATAAAGCCCGGCAGTAAAATGTATGCGCCGGATAGCCTAAGAGTAAGCATTTGGTAGACAGTACATCAATACGATAAAACCATTTAAAAAGCATCCGCCGTGGCGGATGCTTTTTGTTTGTGATGAACATCTTTGTTTACATTTGAGCATACTTTATCCTTTACACCACCACTAAATATGCCCACATGATTCGCATTGAAAAAACGGATGCCGGGAATAAAGATTTTATTTACCTGGTAAGCATGCTGGATGCAGACCTTGCTGTAAAAGACGGCGAGCAGCATGGGTTTTACAACCAGTACAATACAATCAGCAATCTTAAATACGTATTGCTGGCGTATAGTGACAAACAGCCCGTGGCTTGTGGCGCTATTAAAGAATATGAACCAGGTGTTATGGAAGTAAAACGCATGTTTACCATACCTGCTTTGCGCGGCAATGGCATTGCTACACAAATTTTAATTGCATTGGAAGAGTGGGCTGCAGAACTAGGCAAAGAAAAATGTGTGCTGGAAACGGGTAAACGCCAGCCAGATGCTATTCAACTCTATCAGAAAAACGGGTATACAATTATTCCCAACTATGGCCAGTATGCTGGTGTCGAGAATAGTGTATGCTTCGAAAAAAAATTGCGCTGAGCTTTGTCCAATCAATAAACCCTCACTTGTTATTAATGTGTACACACACATTTATTAACCGTTTTGCATACCAGCAGAACATTTAAAACTTTACAAGATGGATGAATACATGTTAATTTTCAGGCACCAGGATGGAACCAAAGTAGCATCACCAGAGCAAATACAAATCTGGATGAAACAAACCATGGATTGGATTGGCGGCATTGCAGCGCAAAACAAATTCAGTGGCGGCAATGGATTGCCTTTTGATGATGCAAGAGTGGTGATGGCTAAAAGCAATGGCACTGTAGTAACCAATGGCCCTTTTGGCGATATTAAAGAAACCATTGGTGGTTATATTATTGTAAAAGCTGAATCGCCGGAGGAAGCGGTTGAATTTGCCAAAGGCTCGCCCGTATTGCAGGGCGAAGGCAATAGCGTGGAAGTAAGAAAGATTGGAGGACACAAATAAGACACGAATGACACGAATGGGCACGAATATTATTAGCGTCTTATTAGTGGCTTATTAGTGTATTATTTGTGTCCATTCGCGTCCTATTAGTGTCATTAGCGTTAATTAGCGTTACAGCGTTATGGAACTGATACCACATTTATTCAGAACAGAATATAGCAGGATAGCTGCTGTGTTGTGCAGGCACTTCGGTTTGGCACAAATGGAAATAGCAGAAGATATCGCGAGTGAAACATTCTTGACTGCTGCACAAACATGGCCTATCAATGGCATTCCGCAAAATCCTGTGGCGTGGCTGCATCATGTTGCAAAAAACAAAACCATTAACTTTTTACAACGCAACCAGGTTTTTGATAAGAAAGTAATGCCGCATTTAAAAAATAATAATAACACTATCAGCAACGATAGCATTGATCTCTCCGAGCAAAACGTTTACGATAGCCAGTTGCAAATGATGTTTGCAATTTGTCATCCTTCTATACCTGCAGAAGCACAGATTGGCCTTGCATTGCGTATACTTTGTGGCTTTGGCATAGACGAGATAGCCAGCGCTTTTCTTGAAAACAAAGAAACCATCAACAAGAGATTATATCGTGCAAAAGAAAAATTAAGATCAGAAAATATAAAAATTGAATTGCCGCCGACGCATGAGATCAATCAAAGGCTGGAAACAGTACTCACTACACTATACCTGTTGTTTAATGAAGGTTATTATTCTGAAAGCAACGATACACTGATAAGAGAAGATTTATGCCAGGAAGCCATGCGCCTTGCTTACCTGCTTACAGAAAATGAAAGCACTAATCAACCTGCGGTGGCTGCATTGTTATCGCTCATGTGTTTTCATGCGTCCCGCTTTGAAGCAAGAAAAAATAATAATGGAGAGATGGTGCTTTATCACGAACAGGACGAATCTCTCTGGAACCAGCAACTAATTGCACGTGGCGCATATTACATGCAACAAGCTTCTGTTGGAAACAATGTCACCAAATACCACCTGGAAGCATCCATTGCATACTGGCATACGCAGAAAAACGATAGCAAAGAAAAATGGGACAACATTTTACAACTCTACAACCGGTTGCTCCAATTAGCCTACTCCCCTATTGCAGCATTGAACCGTACGTACGCATTAGCAAAAACATACGATAAACCTACCGCTATTGCAGCAGCAGAAAAATTACAATTAAATAATAATCATCTTTATCACTCTTTATTGGCAGAGCTTTATCATGGTATTGATAACAATAAAGCCATCACGCACCTGCAAACTGCTTTATCGCTGGCAAAATCTGCTGCAGATAAAAACCTGCTGTCGAAAAAAATATTGCTTTACAAAGAATTATTGCTGGATAAAGAGTAGGTTTAACTTTAAATTGTTCAAACCAACTTACATGTACAAACAACTTTTAAGCTGCCTGTTTTTACTTTTTATCATCAACCATAGCAAAGCACAGCAAAAACCAGCCCGATTGGTTATACGCGGAGATGATATGGGCTATACGCATTCCGGCAATCTTGCTTTAATTAAATGTTATAAAGAAGGAATTGAAAAATCTATTGAAGTGATTGTTCCTTCGCCGTGGTTTCCGGAAGCTGTAAAAATGTTGCAGGAAAACCCCGGCGTAGATGTTGGCATTCACCTGGCAATAACCAGCGAGTGGGAAAATATTAAATGGCGGCCATTGACTGATTGCGCCAGCATTCGCGACAGCAATGGTTATTTTTTTCCGATGATATATCCCAACAAAAATTATCCCGGTCAATCCATTAAAGAAAACCAATGGAAGCTGGCAGACATAGAAAAAGAATTCAGGGCACAGATTGAATTGGCTTTAAAAAAGATTCCGCGTATCAGTCACTTATCCGCACATATGGGTTGCACTAATTTATCTGATGAAGTAAGGGCACTCACAAAACGATTAGCGAAAGAATATAAAATTCCTGTAGATCCGGAGAAAGATTACCAGGGAATGATTAGCTATGATGGCCCGCATAAAACTTCCGAAGAAAAAATTGAAAGCTTTATAAAAATGCTGCAAAAACTGGATGCAGGTAAGACCTATATTTTTCTTGATCATCCGGGACTGAATGATACAGAACTAAAAGCGGTTTACCATATAGGCTATGAAAATGTAGCAGAAGACAGGCAGGGTGTTACGGATTTATTTACAAGCCCCAAAGTAAAAGCAGCCCTTCAGCAATACAATATTCAATTGATAAGTTATAAAGATCTCGCTAATTAGTGTATACATAATGCCGCAATTGGCCCTTAGATTGTCGCAAGCCACCCTTAAAAAATAAAACAACCGGCTTTACTTTTGATGTATCAACGATTAAACAAGATTATTGTAAACATTTAAATTAATTGTATGAGCCAGCCTACTATTACACCATTTCTGTGGTTTAACAACAATGCAGAAGAAGCCATGAACTTTTATGCAGGTATATTTCCGGATGCAAAATTTAATATTATTTCACGCTGGGGCGATGGTGGCATGGCGCCTAAGGGTACTGTAATGTCTGCTACCTTTGAATTGCAGGGGCAAAAATTTATGGCAATGAATGCCGGCCCCATGTTTCCGTTTACAGAAGCCATTTCTTTTTTTATAGATTGCAAAACACAGGAGGAAGTAGATAAATATTGGAATGAACTTTCTGAAGGCGGGCAAAAATCAAGATGTGGTTGGTTGAAAGATAAATTCGGTTTATGGTGGCAGGTAATACCATCTGCATTGGGAAAATTAATGAATAGCAAAGAACCAGGTGTAGCAGGACGCGTAATGCAAGCGATGATGCAAATGGATAAAATTATTATTGCAGATTTAGAGAAGGCAGCGGCTGGATAGTTAGTTGATTGGTTTATTAGTTGACTGGTTATTGGTCAGCTCGCTTTAAAAGAAACAATTTGAATTATTATCAAACTATATTGCACCAGATTAGAGAGCAGCATTATCCGCCGCAATACCAATTGCAAAAAATTATAGCTGCCAGGAATTTTATAGACGCTAACCTGTGCAATGAAATAATGCTGAAAGACATGGCCGCAGACGCCTGCCTTTCAGCATTTCATTTTATCAGGCTTTTTAAAAAATGCTATGGCAGAACGCCCCATCAATATCTGATGGATGCCCGCATTGAAAAAGCCAAAGAATTATTGCTTGCAGGCAATAATATAATGCAAACCTGCTACTCGCTTGGTTTTGCCAGCACAACTTCCTTCAGTGGCCTGTTCAAAAAAAATACAGGCATCAGCCCTTCTCAGTACCGTTTAAAAAAGCAATTTTAAAGAGCCTGTTCTGTTTATCTTTTTAGATCTTCACTGCCATATAAAATACAGCAATGAAAATAAAACTCACCAGCGTAATGGTAGATAACCAGGATAAGGCATTAAAATTTTATACAGAAATATTAGGCTTCGTTAAAAAAACCGAAGTGCCTTTAGGAGAACACAAATGGCTTACCGTAGTATCTAAAGAAGAACAAGGCGGCGTAGAGCTATTACTGGAACCAATGGGTTTTGAGCCAGCTAAAACTTTTCAAAAAGCTTTGTTTGATGCAGGCATCCCACTTACTGCATTTCATACAGAAGATGTGGACAAAGAATATGAAAGACTGGTTAAAGCCGGTGTTTCATTTAGTATGAAGCCAACAGTAATGGGCACGGTTAAACTAGCAGTACTGAATGACACTTGCGGCAATCACATTCAAATACTGCAGGTATTATAACATTAATAAGAATTGCAGCGCATTAAAAAAATGGCTGTAAACTTAATGCTTCATCACCATTCCTGACTATGCCAACGGCCGGGTTTTTGTAACTTGGATGGCATGAAGATTCTTTGGAAGTATTTGCACCCTCAACGCTGGCTAATTGTTATCTCCCTGGTATTAGCAGGCATCAGCCAGTTATTAAGCCTTGTAGATCCATTAATATTTGGCAAAATCATAGATGGCTATGCAACACATCCCGGCAACAGGCCAGAAAAAGAACTGGTACAAGGTGTATTGGTTTGGCTGGGCATTGCCATTGCTGTGGCTTTATTGGCACGTGTTGCCAAAGCCTTCCAGGAATATTATACACGACTGGCTGTTCAGAAATTTGGGATGCAACTATTTAATGAAGGATTGAAACAAACACTGCGCCTCTCCTTCCAGGAATTTGAGGAACAACGCAGCGGCGAAACATTGTCTGTTTTGCAGAAAGTGAGAACAGATACACAACAATTCATTAATTCATTTATCAACGTACTATTTTCCTCTGTAGTAGGCATTGGATTTTTAATCTGGTATTCCATTACCAAAAACTGGATGCTGATACCGGTATTTATCATTGGCATATTGGTGCTGGGCTCGCTTACAGGATTGCTGAGTAAAAAAATAAAAACTACACAACGATCCATCAATCGTGAGACTAACCGCATGTCGGGTGTCATTACTGAATCACTAAGAAATATAGAATTGGTAAAAAGCCTGGGACTTACTTTTCCTGAAATAAGAAGACTGCGTGAACAGACTTTTAAAATATTTGAGCTGGAGATGGTGAAAGTGAGAAAAGTGAGAGCATTGAGTTTCATGCAAGGCACCACGCTTAGCTTATTACGGCAATCCATTTTATTTATATTGCTGTGGTTAATTTTTAGAAAAATACTTTCCACGGGAGAGTTGATTACGATGCAATTTATCTCCACTTCAATCTTTGGCCCTTTGCAAGATTTAGGAACTATCATTCTCAGCTATCGCGAAGTAGAAGCGTCCATTGCCAATTTTGATACACTCATGCACAAGCCCATTGAACAAAGGCCTGAAAACCCTGTAGACATTGGAGAATTGCTGAGCATTCGTTTTGAAGAAGTGGTGTTTCATCACAAAACAGCAGCTTATAATGCAATGGATGGCATTTCTTTTCGTGTGCAAACAGGCGAGACCATTGCTTTTGTTGGGCCATCGGGTTCGGGCAAATCAACATTGGTGAAATTATTGGTAGGATTATACAAACCTGTTGCAGGAGAAATTTATTTCAATGAGGAACCTGCTTCAAAAATCAGGTACAATCAATTGCGCAGGCAGATTGGTTTTGTAACGCAGGATACACAATTGTATGCCGGCACCATCAAAGAAAATTTATTGTTTGTAAAGCCTGATGCTACCGATACAGAAATAATGGATGCACTGCACAAAGCATCCTGCGATAATTTAATTAAGCGATCTGCAAAAGGAATTGATACTATTTTAGGAGAAGGCGGCATGAAACTATCAGGAGGAGAAAAACAAAGGCTGTCAATTGCAAGGGCTTTATTGCGGCACCCGCGTTTATTAATTTTTGATGAAGCCACTTCTGCGTTGGATTCATTAACAGAGGAAGATATTACCAATACCATTCGCCAGATATCTGAAGACCGTGAGCAAATCACTATCCTGATTGCGCATCGTTTATCTACTATTATGCACGCCGATATAATTTATGTGCTTGAAAAAGGAAAAATAACCGAAACCGGATCGCATGACGAGTTATTGCAGCAAAAAGGATTGTACTATGCCATGTGGCGTCAGCAGGTGGGTGAAAGAAGGGGAATGATTGTGTAAGTGCGTAACTAATCCGGAAGTGTACTAACTTTTTACCTTGATTTAAAATAATGATAAAGCCAGCGGCCAAGATAATTTCCTACATAATAAAAACCTACTAAAACATAAATAGAGGCAAGTATAATAAACAGGTAAAAGTCGGCCCCTCTGCGGATCCTTCTTTTAAAAATATCATCTTGTTTATTTTGCTTTTCTAACATTTTTGAAATGCACCTGATCAATTGAATCTTGTCAGAGACAACGGTTAGATACGAGTGCATTAAAAAGTGTTGCAAGCAAGCTTAACCTCTTTTCGAATTTAAAGAAAGCACTTATACTTTTTGTAGAGTATCGTAAAGCAAAAACATTATAGTAAAAAACAAACTAATGTGTGATAAAGGGAAGTAAAAACTAACAGGAAATTGCGCTATAAAATATTTTTTAATCTTTAGTCATAGGCTTCCAGCAAACCGCTACTATTGTTATTAAAATATAACCAAATAAATTTTCTGGAATTGGGGATTTCCCGCTGCTTTTTTGATATAAAACATCCTGCCAGAACCGCTTTCCGAAGTTTTTAACAACCGGTGAATAAGTCGTTCACATTAATTTAATATTGATTAGTAATGTTGCAATGTGAATATGGTCGCCGCTGCAAAATTCTTTGTGCGGCATTAAAAGGGAATCCGGTGTAAATCCAGAACTATCCCCGTAGCTGTAAATCCTTTGACGCTCAACACGTCATAAACCTTTCTGAAAAATCATAGCCACTGTGGTGCTGTCATCGCGGGAAGGCTCAGAAAGCAGGAAAGTCAGAAGACCTGCCGTAATCACATTTATAAAGTTTTTTTGCTTTCGGGTGAAAGGCTGAAACTGGTATACACAGGAATACTTCCTGCGGTAATCAGCATCCCCTCCCCATCCGCCAGCAATCATCAGAAAAAACCTGCGTGCTATGGCAAATGAAAATGAGATTTTATTAAAAGAAAACAAAGACCGCTTTGTAATTCTTCCTATCAAACATCCCAAAGTTTGGGAACAATATAAAAAACACGAAGCCAGTTTCTGGACGGCAGAAGAGATAGATCTTGGCAGCGATATGAAAGACTGGGCTTCATTGAACGATGGCGAGCGTCATTTCATTTCTCATGTGCTGGCATTTTTTGCTGCCAGCGATGGCATCGTAAATGAAAACCTGGCGGTGAATTTTATGAGCGAGGTGCAATTGCCTGAAGCCAGGTGCTTTTATGGTTTTCAGATTATGATGGAAAACATCCATTCTGAAACCTATGCACTGCTGATTGACACTTACATAAAAGACCCAATAGAAAAAGATCGCCTTTTTCATGCTATTGAAACTGTGCCTGCGGTAAAGAAGAAAGCAGAATGGGCCTTGCGCTGGATAGACAATGGCAGTTTTGCAGAAAGATTGGTAGCATTTGCCGCAGTAGAAGGCATTTTCTTCAGCGGAAGTTTCTGTTCAATCTTCTGGCTAAAGAAAAGAGGATTGATGCCGGGCCTCACTTTCAGCAATGAATTGATTAGCCGCGACGAAGGCCTGCATTGCGAATTTGCCTGCCTGCTCTACAGCATGCTGAGTGAAAAAATGCCTGTAGCAGAAGTAACCAGGATTATTACTGATGCTGTAACCATAGAAAAAGAATTCATTACAGAAGCTTTACCAGTAGCATTAATAGGCATGAACGCGAAGCTGATGCAGCAATACATTGAGTTTGTTGCCGACCGCTGGTTGAGCGAACTGGGTTGCCCCAAAGTATACAATGCCAGCAATCCATTTGATTTTATGGAAATGATTTCGCTGGAAGGCAAAACCAATTTCTTTGAAAAACGTGTAGGCGATTACCAGAAAGCAGGTGTGCTGTCATCAAAAGAAACACAGGCGTTTTCTATTGATGAAGACTTTTAAGTCAATTAAAAATTAATAATTAGCAATTAATAATTGAAGACGCTGTAATGCAATCGGGCTCAATAATTACTAATTATTAATTACTCATTACTAATTACACAGAACCTCATTAAATTCAAAATATATGTTCGTAATTAAAAGAAACGGCAAACGCGAAAGCGTTAAGTTCGATAAAATTACCGCCCGCATAGAAAAGCTATGCTATGGGCTGGAAAGACGTTTTGTAAACTCCATTGATGTTGCTAAAAAAGTAATTGAAGGCTTGTACGATGGTGTTACCACCACCGAGCTGGATAACCTGGCAGCAGAAACAGCAGCCTCACTTACAGTAAAGCACCCCGACTATGCTTTGCTGGCAAGCCGCATTGCAGTTAGCAACCTGCACAAAAACACTACCAAGAGTTTTTCGCACACCATGAAATTGCTGTACGAATGCACAGACAGCAAAACAGGTAAACACCTTCCATTGCTGGCGGATGATGTGTGGAAAATCATTGAAGACAATGCAGAATTGTTGGACTCTACCATCATCTACGACAGAGATTATGGTTTTGATTATTTCGGTTTTAAAACCTTGGAAAAATCTTACCTCTTAAAACTGGATAGCAAAGTGGTAGAGCGTCCGCAGCATATGTATATGCGTGTGGCAATTGGCATACACAAAGAAGATATAGACAATGCCATCAAAACCTATCACCTGATGAGTGAACGCTGGTTTACACATGCAACGCCTACATTATTTAATGCAGGCACGCCAAAACCGCAAATGAGCAGTTGCTTTCTTTTAACCATGAAGGAAGACAGCATTGATGGCATTTACGATACATTGAAACAAACGGCCAAAATCTCGCAGAGTGCTGGCGGTATTGGTTTAGCTATTCACGGCATACGTGCTACCGGCAGTTATATTGGCGGCACTAACGGCACCAGCAATGGCATCATACCCATGCTGAAAGTATTTAACGATACTGCCCGCTATGTAGACCAGGGCGGTGGCAAACGCAAAGGTGCATTTGCAGTATATCTTGAGCCATGGCATGCGGATGTATTTGAATTTCTTGACCTGCGCAAAAACCATGGTAAAGAAGAAATGCGAGCAAGAGATTTGTTTTACGCATTGTGGATACCCGATCTTTTTATGAAACGTGTGGAAGCAGGTGGTGACTGGAGTTTGTTCTGCCCTAATGAAGCACCTGGACTGCATGAATGCTGGGGTGAGGAATTTGAAGCATTGTATGAAAAATATGAAACAACCGGAAAAGCACGCAGAACGGTAAAAGCACAAGACTTGTGGTTTGCTATACTGGATGCACAGATTGAAACCGGTACGCCATATTTGTTGTACAAAGATGCTGCTAACCGCAAGAGCAACCAGCAAAACCTGGGCACTATTAAAAGCTCTAACCTTTGCACAGAAATAATGGAGTACACTTCTCCTGATGAAGTAGCTGTGTGCAATCTTGCTTCTTTAGCGTTGCCAAGGTTTATTACTGAAGGCAAGTTTGACCACCAGAAATTGTATGAGGTGACTTACCAGGCTGCGGTGAATCTTAATAAGATCATTGACAACAACTATTATCCTGTTGAGGAAGCACGCAATTCTAACCTGCGCCACCGTCCTATTGGACTGGGGGTACAAGGTTTGGCGGATGTATTTATTTTATTGCGCCTGCCATTTGAAAGCGATGAAGCCCGTCAGTTGAACAAAGAAATATTTGAGACCATATACTTTGCAGCTATGACGGCCAGCAAAGACCAGGCGATTGAATACGGCCCTTATGAAACCTATGCCGGTTCACCAGTTTCTAAAGCTGTTTTCCAGTTTGACATGTGGAATACTGAACCTTCATTGCGTTGGGATTGGTATACGTTAAAAGCAGAAGTGCTGAAACACGGAGTAAGAAATTCATTATTACTTGCACCTATGCCAACTGCGTCTACTTCGCAAATACTGGGCAACAATGAATGTTTTGAACCATACACTTCAAACATCTATGTAAGACGTGTATTGAGTGGCGAATTTGTAGTAGTAAACAAACATCTGTTGAAAGATTTGGTAACACTAAACCTTTGGAACGATGAGATGAAAAATCGCATCATTCAACACAATGGTTCCGTGCAACAGATTGATAACATTCCGGCCGACATTAAAGCTATTTACAAAACTGTTTGGGAGATTAAGCAAAGAGCTATCATTGATATGGCAGCAGACAGAGGTGCATTTATCTGCCAGTCGCAATCGCTTAACTTGTTTGTAGATGCGCCTAATACTTCCAAACTTACATCCATGCATTTTTACGCCTGGAAGAAAGGATTGAAGACCGGCATGTATTACCTGCGTACTAAAGCAGCTACACAGGCTGTACAGTTTACGGTAGAGAAACAAGGCGGTAAAGCAAAAGAGCCATTAAACAACGCCAGTGATGTGCAGTCAACCGAGGTGATAGATGAAAGCCTTTTAACCGGCGGTTCCTGCAGTATGGAAGAAGGCTGCGTTACTTGTAGTGCATAAACCAATATTGTCTGAATACACCAAAACCAGCACTTGCGTGCTGGTTTTTTTATTGTTGCTACATAAGACAGACCTATAAGGTTTTGCTGAACGACTAAACCATCCTACGAAACCTTATAGGTCTAACGCGTTTGAGCAGGGATTAGCACAGAAGCCACCGATCAATAGAATATCAACTGTTGAAGAGTGCGACGCAACGATGCTCAAACAGCATACCACTGCTGGCTTCATAAAAAGCCTCAACTAAACAGGGAATTAAATATAAAAGAGGGGGCTTTCATTTGTAAAATAAAGCTGTTATTTTAGAGTCTATTCGCTTACCTAAAAACACCCTTGCCATGACTAAAATTGATACCATTAAAAAGTTTTTTCAGCTATTGCAATGGTTTAATACCGCAGAAAACGAGTTTAAAGCCATACTGCACCCCGGCCTGGAGCAAACGGAGTTTCCGAATATCATGATCCCTAAAATAAGAAAGCGCACTTTTACCAACCTGCTGGAAAGTGCTGAGGCTGGTAAAAAAATGTTATCGAATCAACGCTTTGATCTTATTCATTTTTTTGAAAGCGGTGATACCGTAGTAGCTGAATACAATTGGATGGGAGAATTGAAAACAAGGGTGGGCAATTTAAAGCAGGGCCAGGTGTTGAAGGCCCATATCTGCACTATTTTTGAATTCAGGGATGAAAAGATATATCGCCAGCGCAGTTACGATTGCTATGAACCACTTCCTTAAAATTGCAGCTTTAGCTTCTTTTTAGTTGAATGATGCGCAGCCGGTGCAGGCCTTTCATAATAACATAAGTGGGATCGAACTCAAACCATTTTTGCGCAAAGTTTGGACTGGTGCCATATTTATGGTGATTGTTCTGAAATAATTCTCCCAATAAAAATATTCCCCAGGGTTCCGTATTTTTTGAATGATCTCCATTATCGTAGTTGGCATAACCATATTTATGACCACACCAATTAACCACTGCACCTTGTATAGGTCCCATTAAAAAATGTATAGGCAATAAAAGATACCACCATGCACTCGGTGCAAAATAAATATAGAAAGCAGTGTAACCTGCCGCAAAAATCAATCTTGTAATCCAGCTATCTCCTATCCTGTCTATTAATGGCCAAACCGGCAGGTATTCTTTTGTAAACTGTTCTTCCGGTTGCGCATCGCCTTTACGAAAAGACTGATAAATTTCTTTGGTGTGGATCATCATATGCCACACATCCTTAAAAAAATGTGGCGAATGCGGATCTTTCTCTGTATCGCTATAAACATGGTGCATGCGGTGAAGAATAGCATAAGCCCTGGGATTTAAAAAAGAAGAGCCCTGCGTTATCCATGTTAGCACATAAAACAATTTCTCTCTTTTTTTTCCGGTAGTATACATCTGGTGGGAAGCATACCTGTGCAGGAAAAAAGTATGAAAGAACAATGATAAAAACCAGTGAGCAAAGAAAAATATAATAATAGCGGCCATTAAGTTCATTTTAATCGGTTCGCAAAGGTAACGTAACCAAATAAGGATTCAGAGAAAAACAATATAATGATGCGTTTTGTTGATAAGATTTTGCCAATATGCTTAAACAAAACGATTGTTAGTGTAGTTAATGCCCCTATTGCCGTATTTTACCTTTTTATTTACATCGCTTGCCTTAATTTTAAGCCACCCCCTTAATCACTCTTTTTTTCAACAAACATTGTATGAACCGTATCATTGTATTCGCAATTTTGCTAGTTGCATCATCTCTACAACTATCAGCTCAGAAATCAGCACCCAAAAAACCAATTGCAGTAATTGCCTATTATGCAGGGCGTACCACCATGATAGACAGTTTTGAAGTGGAAAAACTGACTCACCTTATTTTCTGTTTTTGCCACCTGAAAGGAAATTTGCTTTCTGTAGGCAATGCCCGCGACAGTGCAACTATACAAAGAATGGTGGCGCTAAAAAGCCGCAATCCTTCTTTAAAAATTATTCTGTCGCTGGGCGGTTGGGGCGGTTGCCAAACATGCTCACCGGTTTTCAATACAAAAAAAGGGAGACGAGAATTTGCAAAATCTGTAAAAGAGCTTAACGATTATTTTGACACTGATGGCATTGATTTAGATTGGGAATATCCAACAATAGAGGGCTATCCCGGTCATGCTTATGCGGAATCTGACAGGCCGTCTTTTACAAAATTGGTTACACAGCTCAGAAGAAAACTGGGCAAAAACAATGAAATCAGTTTTGCGGCTGGTGGCTTTACAAAGTTTATTGACTCATCTGTTGAGTGGAAAAAAGTGATGAAAAAAGTAGACCGTGTAAACCTGATGAGTTACGACCTGGTATCTGGCTTTAGCCCGGTTAGCGGTCATCACACACCGTTATACTCTACTCCACATCAAAAAGAATCTACAGACAATGGCGTGCAAATGATGCTGGGCGCCGGTGTTCCAGCAGATAAAATTGTTATAGGCGCTGCATTTTATGGAAGATTGTTTGAGGTAACAGATACTGCAAATAATGGGCTGTATTCTCCGGGCAGATTCGACCATGGATTCTCTTTCAGCCGTGCTTCTGATACTTTAAGCCTGGCAAACGGGTTTGTACAATATTGGGATAGTGTTGCCAATGCGCCGTATGCTTTTAATATACAAAGGCGTTTATTAGCCACATATGATGACAGCATCTCTGTTCAACTAAAAGCAAAATACGCTATCAAGCATGGCTTAAATGGCATTATGTTCTGGCAATTGGCAGACGATAAATTCAGCGGCGGCCTTTTGAATGCTATAGACAGGATTAAACAGCATGACTAATATTTGGCAAAAATCAATTGCAACACAAATTCGTCTCTGAACTAATAAAACTTATTCTTCTTTTGATGGCTGGCAATAAAGGCTGGCCATTTCTATATTTACGCATTGGCGTTGTGTCAGCATCATCAGTATAAAAAATTTTGAGCCCGTTTTCTTTATTGCTTAATTTCATTGTATGCTAACCCGCGAAGCTTCTAATAAACTGCTGAAAAAGATCAGATATGCCATTGTCTTTTTCATGGTTGCACTTATGCTTAGTGGCATCACCGCTTTTCCGTTGGAAACTGAAATGAAATGGCTGTTGGGTTTCAAAAATAGCATGCCTGCTGGATTAGCAGCTTTTCTTTCAACCGTATATGAAGGTTTGCAATATACCAACCTGCATTATCCAATGCTGGCTTATGGCTACGATTGGCTGGCTTTTGCGCATATAGTGATAGCATTGTTTTTTATCGGTCCTTTAAAAGATCCTGTTAGAAATATCTGGGTGATAGAATGGGGCATGATTGCATGTATAGCCATTATACCGCTTGCATTTCTTGCTAAACCTATACGCGGAATTCCTATTTACTGGACATTAATTGATTGTTCTTTTGGTGTTTTTGGCATCATTCCACTTTATATTGTATGGAAATGGATAAAGCGATTAGAAAACGCGAATGTTACTAACGCGAATGTGCGCAAATAAACACGAATGCATTAATGCAAAATACAGGCTCTAATAAAGTACTTGAAGATGAGTGATGGAAACTATAAATAGCATTTGAACAATTATTTAATTTTATTAGGGCCTTACCAAAGTCTTCCACCGGGGGATTTAGGGGGGCTTAACAGAAATCTTTTTATGATAAGTTACAACCCAAAAGACTGGTTTGTTTTTCTTTTTAAGCTGCACAAATCAGATACCATTCGCAAGCTAATGCCTTTGCTGATTGGTGTAGCCGTATATTCTGCTATTGTTACTTACGCTGAAACGAACTGGTTGCACCTTCCTGATAGTAGCCATGTAAAAAGTATTCCCGTATTGCACAGCTTATTAGGCTTTGTGATTTCTATGCTGCTGGTATTTCGCACCAACACAGCTTATGACCGCTGGTGGGAAGGAAGAAAATTATGGGGAGCACTCGTGAACAATAGCCGCAACCTGGCTATAAAATTATCGGCAATGTTACCGGTGGACGATGCGGTTAATCGTAGTTTCTTCAGAAAAATCATTCCCGCTTATGCCTATGCGTTGAAAAAACACCTGGGCCATGAATCGACAAGGATTTCTTTGTTTGATAATGATGAACACCTGGAGCAACTTATCAATAAAGATAAGCATGTACCTAACCAGGTGGCCGCACTTATGTTTAAGCACATTCAGCAATTGTATGCACAGGGAAAAATAAATGGAGATCAATTGATAGTGCTCAATGGAGAATTATTGTCATTCACTGATATATGCGGTGCCTGCGAACGAATTAAGAACACGCCAATCCCCTATTCTTACAGCGCTTTTATTAAGAAATTTATTTTCTTCTATGTAATTACGCTGCCTTTTGGTTATGTATTCTCGCTGGGCTACATCATTGTACCAATCGTAACTTTTGTTTTTTATGTATTGGCCAGTCTTGAAATAATAGCTGAAGAAGTAGAAGATCCATTTGGTGGCGATGAGAATGATCTTCCGCTCGACAAAATAGCCGCTAATATACACCGGCATATAAACGAGTTGTTGCAATAATATTTCCCCGTTTTAATTCATTGATTCACTATTCAATAGAATATATGTTCAGAAATAAATTTAATCATTTGATTAAAAAATTTGTTTAATTCAGATTTTCCATTTTATTTTTGCAGTATGAAAGCGGGTAAAACACCAAAAAAAAGACTTGCTAAGAAACAGGACGATGACATTAGCACAGAAGACAAAATAAAAAACGCAGCTCGCATTGTATTCCACAAAAAAGGATTTGCAGCCACACGTACCCGGGATATTGCAGAAGAAGCAGGTATTAACCTTGCATTGCTGAATTACTATTTCCGCAGTAAAGAAAAACTGTTTGAGATTATTATGCTGGAAAGCCTGCAGGGGTTTGTAAAATTTATCATGGAAGTCTTCAATGATGAAACCACCAGCCTTGACGCCAAAATAGAAAGATTCGCGGATAAACACATTGATCTTCTTTTGAAAAATCCTGGCTTGCCCTTATTTATATTGAGTGAGCTGAGAGAAAATCCTGATTTGCTGGCCAATAAAATAGGCAACCTTAAAATGATTTATCAATCTCATTTTATGCAACAGTTGCAAAAAGGAATGAAGGAGGGAAAAATTACGCCGATAAACCCTGCTCATCTTATTATCAATACACTCGGGTTTACTGCATTCTCATTTGCAGCCGCTCCCTTATTGAAAACTGTTAACAGTCTTAGTGATAAAGACTTTGAACAGTTAATGCAGGAAAGAAAACAATTAGTACCCAAATGGATTAAAGCCACGCTGAAAGCGAAGTAAAGGTTGCCCATCGTGCAAAAAATATTATAATCAAACATTTAAAAAATGTTGCAGCAAATAAAACCAAAGCGGGTGTATAAGTTATTAGTGACCACCACTACCCTGCTGATTATAGCAATAAGCGTGGCAGCACAATCTGCACTTACCTTGGATCAATGCTATCAACTGGCAAGGGCAAATTATCCGCTGGTAAAACAAATGGGGCTGATTGACAAAACAAAAGAGTACAGCATTGAAAATCTTTCCAAAGCTTATCTTCCGCAGATTAGTGTGAACGGGCAAGCTACCTATCAATCCGCTGTTACGCAAATACCCATTCAGCTTCCCAATGTAACCGCATTGAGCAAAGATCAATATAAGGCATATGCTGAAATTTATCAACCGCTTACAGACGGTTATACCATCCAGCAGCAAAAACAATTGACTACTGTAAATGCAGTTGCAGAGCAACAAAAGCTTGAAGTAGAATTGTATAAACTTAAAGATCGCATCAATCAATTATTTTTTGGTATACTCTTAATAGATGCACAAATAGAACAAACAGCCTTATTGAAGAAAGACATACAATCCGGCCTTGATAAAACGAAAGCTTCCATTGCCAATGGTGCCGCACTCAAAAGCAATGCAGATGTATTGCAGGCAGAACTGTTAAAGACAGATCAACGCAGTATTGAATTAAAAGCAAATAGAAAAGGCTATGCAGGAATGCTTGCTTTGTTTATCAATCAGCCTGTAAATGATAATACTGTATTGCAGGCACCGGCATCTCCTGCTATCACTTCTACTATTAACCGCCCAGAACTGCAATTGTATGACGCACAAAAAAACAGTTTTGCGGTGCAGGATAAATTGATAAAGGCAAAAAACTTACCGCGTGTTGGGCTGTTTGCACAAGGTGGCTATGGCAGACCAGGATTAAATATGCTGAGCAATGATTTTGCTTTGTATTATATCGGCGGATTAAAGTTAAGCTGGAATTTCACCGGGCTTTATACAGCAAAAAGAGAGAAAGCTTTGGTGAAAATAAATTCTTCTGCAGTTGATCTTCAAAGAGAAACTTTCTTACTAAACACCAATCTATCCTTAACACAACAAAACAGTGAGCTGGATAAATACCAGCAATTGATTGATACAGACCAGGAGATTATTTCTCTTCGTGAAAAGGTAAAGCAGGTATCGAATGTACAGTTGGAAAACGGCACTATTACTAGTATTGACTACCTGACTTATGTAAATGCTGAAGATCAGGCTCGTCAAAATAAAGCACTGCACCAGGTGCAATTGCTGATGGCCCAATATAATTACCTCACCACTTCGGGAAACCAGGCACACTAAATTATATAACATGAAACTTGGGAAAATAAGTCTTGCATGCATGCTGTTACTGATGGTTGCATCTTGTAAAAACAATAAAACTGATTTTGATGCTTCCGGCTCTTTTGAAGCGGAGGAAACCATTATTGCTGCTGAAGCAAACGGCGTTATTAAACAGTTCAACCTTGAAGAAGGTGACAGCCTGAAGGCTGGCCAACAGGTTGGCTATATCGACAGTATACAATTGTTTTTAAGGAAACAGCAGTTGTACGCGCAATGGAAAGCAACTGGTAAAAGAATTCCGAATATTGGCGCACAAACAGGATATTACAATCAACAGACTGCTGTTACACAAAGCCGACTTGATTACCTTTTGAATGAACAAAAGCGTGTACAAAATCTTGTAAAAGCCGATGCAGCTACCAGCAAGCAATTAGACGACATTAATGCACAGGTAGACGAAACCCGCAAACAACTGGCAGTAACCGGCAAACAAAAAGAGGCGCAGGTTTCCGCACTGCAAACACAATCC
This sequence comes from Chitinophagaceae bacterium, assembly GCA_047602295.1. Taxonomy (GTDB): domain Bacteria; phylum Bacteroidota; class Bacteroidia; order Chitinophagales; family Chitinophagaceae; genus JACMLD01. The sequence continues at coordinate 4,223,943 of JASGHP010000001.1, forward strand.
TCTTCTATCAGCAGCGATCTGTTGCCCTTGCAAATACAAATTGATCAACTCAATGATCAACTATCCAAGTGCCGCATTATTAATCCAATCAATGGCACAGTGCTTACCAAATATGCTGAAGCAAATGAAATGGCTTCGCAGGGAAAACCGCTTTATAAGATTGCAGACTTAAGCTTTATAATCCTAAGGGCCTATATAACCAGCAACCAGTTAGCTACTATAAAGCTGGGGCAACAGGTAACGGTGCATACAGACGATGGCAAGGGTGGTTTTGCAAGTACTACCGGCGCTATTACCTGGATTAGTGATAAATCAGAATTCACACCCAAGACAATACAAACTAAAGATGAAAGGGCCAATATGGTGTATGCCATCAAAATAAAAGTAAAGAACGATGGCACGTATAAAATTGGGATGTATGGCGAAGTAAAATTTTCTAACAAATGAGTGCAGTATCACTCCATAATATCCGCAAGACTTACAACAAAGGCAAACTGGTTGCAGTAGACGATGTATCCTTTGATGTAAACAAAGCAGAATTGTTTGGCTTGATTGGCGCAGATGGTGCCGGCAAGACAAGCATTTTCCGGATGCTCACCACGCTTTTAATACCAGACAGTGGAAATGCACATGTAGAAGGATGTGATATTGTGAAGGATTATAAAAGGATTCGTCAGCAGGTTGGCTATATGCCCGGGAAATTTTCTTTATACCAGGATCTAACGGTGGAGGAAAACCTGAATTTCTTTGCAACACTTTTCAATACCAGCATAGATGCTAACTACGATCTCATCAAAGACATTTATGTGCAGATTGAACCCTTTAAAACAAGAAGAGCGGGTAAATTATCTGGCGGTATGAAACAGAAGCTGGCGCTTTGTTGTGCGTTGATTCATCGGCCAACCGTATTGTTTCTGGATGAACCAACTACCGGCGTAGACACTGTTTCAAGAAAAGAGTTTTGGGAAATGCTGAAACGATTAAAGAAAGAAGGCATTACTATTTTGGTATCTACACCCTATATGGATGAAGCTACACTTTGCGAACGCATTGCTTTAATACAAGGCGGTAGAATATTATCTATAGAAACACCACAGGGAATTATTAATGATTATCCCGAAAAGTTATATGCTATCAAAGCAGATAATATGGTGCAACTGATTGCAGATCTGCGGCATCATGAAAGCGTTGAGAGTTGTTATGCTTTTGGTGAATACGATCATATCACTTTCAAAAAAGGAAAAGATACGCAGGAACTCTCTGCATACCTGCAATCGAGGCAATATAAAAACATTGAGTTGAAGGAAATTGAACCAACAGTGGAAGATTGTTTCATTAAACTGATGCACCATGGATAACCGCGAAACAGTCATAAGCACCAACAAACTCACCAAACGTTTTGGAGATTTTATTGCAACCAATGAAATCACGTTTGATGTGCATGCAGGTGAAATTTTCGGATTTCTGGGTGCAAATGGTGCAGGCAAAACCACCGCCATGAGAATGCTTTGCGGATTATCTACACCATCTTCAGGAACTGCCACCATAGCCGGTTATGACATATACAAGCAAACTGAGTCAATCAAAAAAAATATTGGCTACATGAGCCAGAAATTCTCTCTGTATGAAGACCTTACCATATTGGAGAACATCCGCTTTTTTGCTGGCATCTATGGCTTGCCATCCAACAAAATAAAAGAGAAGAGTGATTTACTGATAGAAGAATTAGGCTTGCAAAATGAAGCAGGCAAACTGGTAGGTTCATTGCCGCCGGGCTGGAAACAAAAATTGGCATTTTCAGTTGCCATCCTGCATGATCCTAAAATTGTTTTTTTGGACGAACCAACCGGTGGTGTTGATCCTGTAACACGAAGACAGTTCTGGGATTTGATATACAAAGCATCCGCCAGCGGCATTACTGTTTTTGTTACCACGCATTATATGGATGAAGCAGAATACTGCAACCGAATTTCTATGATGGTAGACGGTGTTATAAAAGCATTGGACACACCCAACAATTTGAAAAAGCAATTCAAGGCTTCTTCTATGGATGAAGTATTTTTTGAACTTGCACGTGGCGCAAAAAGAAAAGCAGATTAAAAAGGCAACATGAAGCAGTTTACAACTTTTATAAAAAAAGAATTTTATCATGTCTTCCGGGATCGCAAAACCCTGTTGCTGCTTTTTGGATTGCCGGTTGCACAAATCATACTTTTTGGTTTTGCACTTACCAATGAGATAAAAAATTCTAAAATCGTTATCTGCGATTATGCCCGGGACAATGCATCGCAACGCATTATAGAAAAAATTGCAGCTGTCAATAATTTTGAAATTGAAAAAACATTATTAAGTCATCAGCAAATAGAAGCTGCTTTTAAAAGCGGCAGCATAAAACTAGCCGTTGTCTTTCCTGCGGGTTTTGAAAATGATTTACTGCATTTAAACAAAGCTACATTGCAAGTAATTGCGGATGCTTCTGATCCAAACACTGCCAGCACACTTACCAGCTACATCAACAACATAGCAATAGATTACCAGCAGGAGCTGGCGCAACTAAATCCCCTTCCCTATCGCATTGTTCCGCAAATAAGAATGCTCTATAATCCTGAACTGAAAGGTGCCACCAATTTTGTACCTGGTGTAATGGCGCTGGTATTACTACTGGTTTGTGTGTTGATGACGTCTGCATCCATTGTCAGAGAAAAAGAAAAAGGTACAATGGAAATATTGTTGGTATCTCCTTTCAATCCATTCCTGGTGATTATTTCCAAAGCCGTTCCATATTTTGTATTGTCGCTTTTCAATCTTACCGTAATACTTTTACTAAGCGTATTTCTGCTCGACATGCCTTTTAATGGCAACATATTTTTGTTTTATGCAGAAAGCAGTTTGTTCATCATTACAGCGCTTTCACTTGGCTTGCTTATTTCAAACAGCACAAGTTCTCTTCAATCAGCCATGCTCATCTCATTGCTGGGCATGCTGATACCTACGATGCTTTTCACCGGATTTATGTTTCCTATAGAAAACATGCCAAAACCATTGCAGATTATTTCACACATTGTTCCTTCACGTTGGTATTATGTAATTGTAAAATCAATCATGATAAAAGGATTGGGCTTTGCTGCTATCTGGAAAGAGACGCTCATATTGCTGGCCATGACGATGCTATTGCTTTTCATCAGTCTTAAAAAATTTAAAATCCGCCTGCAATGAAAACACTGCGATTTTTACTGCAAAAAGAATTCAAACAAATATTCCGCAACAGGGCTTTGCTGCCGGTAATATTTGTAATGCCGGTGATACAGTTATTGATAATGCCACTTGCAGCCAATTACGAGGTAAAGAATATAAATATCTCCATTGTTGATAATGACCATTCAACTTATTCGCAAAAATTAATTGAAACCATTACATCATCTGGTTATTTTAAATTGGCAGGTTATGGTAATTCCTATTTGAAATCTTTTCAGCAGATAGAAAGTGACAAAGCTGATTTGATACTGGAAATACCAGCCAAGTTTGAAAAAAATATTGTCCGTGAAAACAGTCAGCAGCTATTCATCGCTATCAACGCTATCAATGGCACCAAAGCAGGATTGGGCGGCTCTTATCTTGCCAGCATTATCACCAACTTCAATGCAGGCATACGTTTAAACTGGGTGCAACCCGGGCGTTTCAACCCAATGCCAATGGTAGAAGTAACTGCCTCCAATTGGTTCAACACTTATCTCTATTACCCTTTCTTTATGGTGCCAGGCATATTGGTTGTGCTGGTAACTATGGTATGCACTTATATGTGTTCGCTTAATATTGTAAAAGAAAAAGAAATTGGTACCATTGAACAAATTAATGTAACGCCTATTAAGAAGCATCATTTCATACTGGGCAAACTCATTCCGTTTTGGGTAATTGGCATGTTTGTATTCACTGTTGGTTTGTTTGTGGTAGGAAGATTGGTGTACGGTATAATTCCACTTGGAAATATTGGCGTGCTTTATTCTTTCTTATCACTTTACCTGGTGGCTTTGCTGGGATTGGGTTTATTAATATCCACTTATTCAGAAACGCAGCAGCAGGCAATGTCAGTTGCATTTTTCTTCATCATGATCTTTTTGCTAATGAGCGGCTTGTTTACGCCAATAGAAAGCATGCCGCAATGGGCAAGGGCTATTGCCCGCTTTAACCCGGTTACTTATTTTATTGAAGTAATGAGAATGGTAGTATTGAAAGGGAGCGGCTTTGCAGACATCAAACAACATTTCCTTGTAATGATTGGGTTTGCCGTTGTATTTAATGGTTGGGCAATTTTGAATTACAGGAAGACGAGCTAGAGAAAAGCTGTGAGCTTTGAGCTGTTAGCTACGAGCCGTGAGCGTTTACAAAGATTTGCGCTGGAAGTTTTAAAGTTTTGATTTTTTATTTTTGATTTTTTTTGGCTACCAGCATTTGTTCTTTGTGCATCATCGTTGCGTCGCATTACGTTCATCTTTTAGTTCATTGTGGGGCTTTAGGCTTCTCCACAATTCCCCTGCACAAATAATAATCTTATTGTTACACAGAAAGGCTTGGAGCTTATAGCTAATAGCTTGCAGATTTTTATCCTACTCGCTTCAACACAGGCACATTCATCATAGAAGCAGCGTCACGGAAATCAACGGATTGTTTATCGCCGGGAGCATTAAAGCGATATTGCTTACCAGTAACCTTGCCTGTTGCCGATAATGCAGTATGACCCGTATAAACAAAATTCACATCGGGCCACATTTTTTCTGTAGGTGCTGGCACAGGCTGCCTGTTAACCGAATTGTTTGCAGAAGATACAAATGAGTTTCTTTTACTACCACAATTGCACATGATAAAAGATTTACGTTTTCTAAAAATTAATCCTCTTTATAAAAATTATCAGCCGGAGGATCATTGTCTTCTTTAGCTGTTGCCTGTTCCAACAAACAAGCTGCACCGGAGAGCGCTGCCCAGCATAATAATTTCTCGCCCCACCCATTGCCTAACCACAAGCCAAACGGGAACGCTACCCAAACACTGCAGCAATAAAAACAGTCAAGCAGCTTGCCAAAAAATCCAGCACCTGCTTTTTTTCTTATTGCATATATTACATCGAAAGGGCCATCTTCCTTTGAAAATAAATGTGTAATACGCCAAACCGCAAGCGCAGACAATACCAGGTAAAGTATATCCATCTATTAATTTACTATTTCTTTTACTAATTCATTGTTACAATCTTTAAAGGCAGAAAGAATACCAGCACACATTAATAAAGTGCGCCAGCATGCACCTGCCCAAATTTTCACAATTGAACAGTAAATACAGAATCCGCTTCCCGTAAACTAATTACTTTACTGGTTGATTCGCCCATATAGTTAATCAGTATAGTATAGCTACCCGGCAATTGAAGGTTATCAATAAAAAACTGACCTTTCTCGTCTGTACTGCTGGCAATATCAGGTAAAGATTGAGCACTGCCGGCTACCGTTATCACCGCATCAAACACCGGCTTGCCCTGCTGATCTATCAAAATCCCTTTAATTGATTTCTTTACAGGCATAATATTTTTATTTTTCACTGTTTCATCGCACTCAGAAAAATATAGTAAGAGGATGGCCAAAACCATCCCCTTACAAACTTTGCTTACAAACCAAGATTTTTCCATGCAACCAAATTGTTGAATACAGGAGTTACAATCCTGGTAGCAGAATTACCGCTTGATAAACCATTGGTATGTACGCCAACAGCATAACGTTGTCCGTTGACAAGAATCCATACAGGCGATCCACTTTGGCCACCCATTGTATCTATATCGTATGTAATTCTTCTTGCACTAACAGATTTTGTTTGTCGCGCCATAAACCATTGCTGGTTGCCGCCTTTGTCTCCGGGGTAACCGCTAAGGTTTAAAATAGCGTTTCTCAAAAATGCATCGTCTTTTACTGCAAGGCCAAAGAAACCGGTACGGTCGCCAGGGCGGCATGTGTTGGGCAATATAATGGCGCCATAATCATAATCACTGTTCTTACTGCTTGTCCATCCTGTAACACTGCGGAAAGTGGTAGAAGTGCAGGAGCCATAAGGCCGAACACCGTCATTCATAGCAGGTATTACTTCAATGCTGCGTGGCCATCCGCCATGATCGTGCAGAAAAACCACATGTCCTGCAGTAATAACGGTTCTTGCGCTAACAAGCCAGCCGGTGCCTATCCAACGGCTGCCATCTGCTGCCGTAATTTTTAATGCGCAAATGGCCCGCCACGGAAAATTTGTTGTAGGGTTGATTCGTACCCTGTCATCTGTACCAATAATTACTTCCTGGCTTTCAGTGCGCTGTTGCAGCAATTCACTGTAAGAAGCATAAAACACATCCATTGGCGGGGCCTGTGTTGCAGGTGCTTCTTCGCCATACTCTTCCATTTCGGTAAATTGTCCCGCAGTTTCTTTTACCTGCGGATTAGCAACTTCCTTATCTGCCTCTCCTGGTGCAAAGGTTGCTACGCCTTCAAGATTCTCCATTTCAGTTAATGCCCCTGTAGTAGTAACAGCAATACCGCCTGTGGCTTCGGATTGAAAATTTTCTTTTGCAGTACCGTTGCCGGGTTTCTGAATAATTGTTTTTGCTGACATAAATAACTGTTTAAAGATTATAAAATTGGGTTTATGCAAAAACTAAAATGGCTGCAACAGTATATAGAACACTGTTGCAGCCAGTAAAAAAATTATGGCTCCAGCGCAAATGCTGCTACCCTGTAAGGAGCATCTTTGCCAGTCTGCCTGAAAGTGCCATCTGTTGCCATTGCAATAACTGATAAAGTTTCCGCAAAGGCGCCCTTGCCGGTTCCGTCCAGGTAACAAGAGCCCAGCAATTGTGATGGCGTAAAATGTTTATCGTAAATGCCTCCGCTTAACGTGTAGCCGCTCGCACTATCTATCACCATGCCAGACGCATCAGCAATGGCAACATCGCCGCAAGTGCCTTTATTTACACCAAAGCTAAACACGGCAAAATTATTAGGGTGTGTAGCCAGGAATGAAAGATCCAAGTCTGCTTCTACTCCACCCGGTTTATAATTTACAAAACCACAACAATCGCTGCTGGCAGGCATTCCGTTTACGTTCACCGTAAATACCTGGGAGTTGCAGACACTATTGTCTATGCGCACCAGCATTTTAAATGCGTTGGCAGTAGTAGCTGTTACGCCAGCCAATAATTGATCGGGTGCATTCACACTGGTATCTGCATCATTGTAATCGGGCGTTTTAAAAATTGTTTTCGCAATATTAGTAAGCAGATTACCTGCGCTGTCAAACAACTCCAATGTAAATTCATACAGACCATCGCCGCCATTCATAGAAGCGTTCTTCAATGCAGATGAATCAAAACCTATCGTATGCGTGTTATGTGTGCGTTCATACCACTGCGGATTTGTTTCAGGTACATTGAATGGCGCCATTGCAGGACTGGATGGCGGTATCTTATAAAGGTTATTGTTAGGACCAACTGTAAATGGCCCCAGCTTTACACTGTTGTGACCAATCTGTTCATCCCCATTTGAATCTATGTAAGTGAAATCGTAAGCTTTCAATTCAAGCGTATCTATTTGTTCTACGCTGCCGCTAACTGCGGAAAGATCTGCGTTGGCAGTTTTCTTATACCTCCAACGGTAGTAAGAAATATTTGAACTGGGCAGGTTGCTGCCAAAGCCCATGTAGAAAGAAAGCCCGCCACCAAAAGGACGTTTATAATCGCCAACAGTAGTTGCAAAGAATCCATCGTAAATAGCAGCCGCATCTGTAAGACCAATACGGTTGTAAGCAACGGATTGCCCGGGAGGTGTTTGCAAGAAGCTATTCTGATTAATATGAGATACACTCGTGCTTCCTATGCTCCTGATGAAAACAAGATCACCAGGCAATGGACAATTGCAGCAGCAATCTACCGGCACACGCGGGTCCGTTATATGTATATTGATATTGGTGCCGCAGGCATAATCCCAATTAGTATAGCATGGAATTGGTGGAGCATAGACAGTTGTCCATACACCGCCGATAAGATATTCAACCCATATATAGATATCAGGTTTATCGGCGCACCAATAAGAAATATTGGTATCAAAACGACCACTGGCATCTGTGTACACCACTTTCTTCTCTGTGCAGCGATAGAAATAAGGCCACCACCAGGGCCACAGACAAAACCATGGATGTAAGATTGCATAATTCGCTGCAATGGTTTCTCTAACCACATTCAGGTTATTAGAAGCCAGCTTTTGCCTGATATCCATGCTTATCTCCGGTAACGAAGCGGCAGCTTCCATTTGCTGCTGCTCTGCAGAAACTGTTTTAAAAATATTCGTAGCCTGCTGCACGGGTTGACTGATAGCAGACAGTGCAAAAGGCGGCGGGTCTGGTATGGGTATAGGAAACTTAATAATTTCTTTGGGCCGAAGAATAATCTCCGGAATCTTTGCAATGATATTATCCGGGATGCGATAGATCCAATACCAGATACTATCTACTTCGCAAATATGAACGCGGGCACGGCAAACGGGCCTGTCTGACCATGTATCGCCGAAATGAAACCACTTGGATACTTTGCCTGTTACGCGGCAATTGCAAAAAGGCCAGAATTGTGCAATAACATTGGGTATCGGCAAAATGGAAAAATTACCCTGCCTATCTGTTGAAAGCACAGGCTCGTATGCTTTGTATGCTTCCAAAGCTTCAATGGTAGTAACCTGTTCTATTTTTTTATCTGCTGCGGGTGCAATAAATATTTTCAATTCCTTTGGGTCAATGGCAGTCTGCCTGTTAGCAACACCGGCCGTGTCTGCAAGATTGAATACAAGCATATTTTTTACAACAGGTTGGCGTTGCAGGAAAATGCCATTGCAATAAAAAAGAAAACCAATAAGGGAAATATCTTCCCTGGGTTGCTGATCAAAATTTACAGCAAGCGAAATCTTACTTATCTTTTCCATAGTGAGGTGTTTGTGGAAGCAACTGCCTCCTTGTTTACGTATGTGCTTAACCGATATTAACGGTGTTTACAATCCGGTTAAAAGTTTTTCCTCTTAAAGACGACTGGGTAGCAGATGCGGCGCTTACGCTTCCGGTTTCACTGCCGGTATTAAAGTCGTGTGAGCCCTGGAGTGTAATATTTTCAGGTGCACCTATTTTACTTTTGCCCAGGAAAATGGTGAGGGTAAGCATAGCGGTATTCTGCGCATCGGTACCACCAAATGTGACACGTTTTGTGCTGGCATAATAGCCCACCTTTTTATCTTTTTGAAATACTTCGCCACCTTCATGCTGCCAGCGGCCGGCAACATCATCTACATTGTTTAATGAATGGCGAACCAGGGTGAATGTTGTCATAAAATTTATTTTTTTGAATGATAGAATAAAAAGCCGTTCAGGTTTATACAAACCTGTTAGTATAAAAAATAGCGCAGTTATAAAACGCAATGAGAGGGGTTAAAAAATCCTGGATGAAGCAGGGTGCTAAGGAGAGTCATTAACCAGTAGGCGTACTATCAGGGCTGGTGTAAATATGCATGCAAGCTAATGTTATAAATATTTTCAGGCAATACCCTAAACTGGTAAATTATTAAACATACAAATCCATCTACTAAACACTGTCTGCCATTTGCGAATAAAAAAATGAGCGAACAATTGTCCGCTCATTAACATTGTATTAAGGATTAAGACAAAAGTTTAAACAACATATACAGATGGTATGCCAACATAATTGGCTGCGCCACTGGCAAAGTTTAATTGAGCAGTAGAACCACCTCCTCTTGCATATACATAAAATGAAGCAGTAACGCGGAGATAAGCTGTATCTGCACCCAGCAAATCAGAATAATACATTACGCGTGTGCCATCAAAGCGATCATTTACATTGATGTTCTGGCTATCAATATCAAAAACATTTGTAGTAGCATTTGCCTTATAGTTATATTGATAACCTATAGCAGACAAATCAATGCGTGCATGTGCTTCTTTTGAATCCCAGAAGCCATCATCTGATTTTAAAATATAGAAACCATGCATTGGCACATAAATAGTGTGGGCATAATTCCTGTTTTCTGGTGCACGGAATGTAAACCACCAATCCATGTATACAGTAAATGAACCCGCACCGGTACCAAACAAACCAGAACCTCCACCATTGGCAAAATCTGATAAGTCTATATTGCCCGGGTTATATCCCTGCCAGGAAACTTTTCCATCTGAACCATGCAAGGTTCCATAGTAAGGTTTAAAAAATCCAATGGCACGTTCTGCAGGAATTTGTTCCGGATTAAAACCTTTGCCATTTTCTGAAGCAGGTGTTGTAGATCTTAGTTTTGCCCTTGCTTCTTCTACCCATGCAGCAGTAGCATCAGTTGCATCTTTATGCAATTGTTCCTGCTGATCAAGAGATGCAATCATTTCTTTTGGCAATGTTTTACGCAAAGCCTTTATACTTGCTTGTCCTTTCTTTTCCATTTCTTCTATTCTTGCAGCAGTAGCTTTTTGCAGGGCTACCACTTCTTCGCGGCGTGCTTTTACCAGTTCTTCCAATGCAGCGTCTGATGCCTTGAATTTTGTTTCGGCCTGGAGTTTTGTTTCCATAATAGTTTAAATTTTAAGCGCTGTTGATCGCTTGGTTTTACCTACTCTTTTCCCTTTTCGGCAACCGGGTGCTTACTCTTATGAAGGATTTTCAGCACACTCCTTATTCATTAAATGAGTTGTCAATAGACAAAGCATTCCCCAACCGCCAATCAGCATAAATTGACAGTGCTGTAAAAAATAGCATTAGCTATCTGTTGTTTAAAGAATTATAACAGGTTAGTTGCAATGGGGCACAGCAATAACTATTCATCTTTTACAATGAATGATGCAGCACGTTCATGCAGATTTTAAAACAATCTTTGCTTTACGCAGTTGGGAAAAATGACTACAGTTTGGGGTTGCTGCTAAAGATGATAACCGGTGTGATGTTGCTATTTAACCAGGGGAGAAATCCTATCGGGATGTATTGTACAATATAGCTGCAAGATATAGACAAAAGCAGGCGACAGCAATACCCTAAAGTGGTAATAATTCACAACAAGATTGTTTTATGCAGCGTCGTTCATCGCAGGCTTATCAAAATAAAAAATAACCGCGCCTGCAAATAATATCCCAAGACCAATAAGGCTTTCTATGGGCCTGTCATAAAGAGTAAATATTAGCACCCATGCATTGAACAATAAAAAAATTATTTGTAGCAAGGGCTTTAAAGGACTCTTAAAAGCAGATGGATTTTTATCCCTGATAAAAAGACTGGTAGCAACAGTTAACGTTGCCATTAACTGCAATACAAAACCAGCATATAGTAAGATTCTTTCAAAAGAGCCGGTAAGTGCCAACACAATACTGATAACTACATGCGCCCATACCGCAGGTACAGGTATACCATGATTGTTTACTTTTGACAATGGCTTCCACAAATGATATTCCTTTGCCATAGCATGCGTAACCCTTGGCCCTACCCATAAATAAGAACTAATGGTGGCCAATAATTGAATAGCAATAAACACACTTACCCATTTGCCACCTGCGCTACCCAATAAATTATCAAACGCAATAAAAGCCACTTCTTCTTTATTTACCATGCTGGCCGCTGATGCATGCTTCAATAAAACATACTGAAAGAAAACATAAGAAGCTGCAACAAAAACAGCACCTCCTATTAATGATCTGGGTAGGTTTTTTATCGGGTTATCAATTTCATCTACCACATAAGCCGCTGCATTCCATCCGGCATATGCAAAGCCAACATAAATCATTGACACAGCAAAACCAGGCGTTGTTATTTCATGCATCCAGCTATTGTCGTACTTAAATCCATTAACGCCATTACCCGGCAGCAATATTCCAATAACAATCAGCACAACAATAAAAAGCACTTTCAATACAGTAGTAACATTTTGCAGACGGCTGCTGTGTTTAATGGTAAAACTGTGCATCAAACCAATCAACAATATAAGTGCGATGGCTAACCATACATTGTTTTGCAAACCAAACGGTGCAAGGTATTTTGTAAATGCCATGGCCGCCATGGCAACCGGTGCAGAGAAGCCAACTGTAAGTCCGGCCCATGCAGAGAGATAGCCTAATAATGGATGAAACAAACGAGAGAGATAAATATAATCACCACCCGATTCTTTAAAATGCGTTCCGAGTTCTGCATACGCAAATGCTCCAAACAATGCAAGCACGCCTCCAAATAACCATAGCAATAATATAGTCCATGTGTTTTGTACGGTTGCCAATTGAAAGCCCAGGCTGGTAAATACTCCTGTGCCAATCATGTTGGCTATTACAATAGATGAAGCAGTAAAAACACCAATTTTCTTTTTCAAACAGAATAGTTATTTATCGGTTTTGAGTACAGCCTTTTTTTGATTATTTGCAATTCAATATTTTGCTTCCCTTAGCAATTAAATATAAGCGTATTTTTAATTACTGTACAAATGAAAGCAAAAAAGAAAAGTACAAAACAATTATGCGGATTGAGTGTTCTACTATAACCAGGTTGGAACAGGCCTTAAAAATAAATTTATGTCGAAAGTATTTGGAAAAAATCCCAGCGGAGAAAAGTTAGCTCTCATCAGCCAGTCGCCCAATTATAAAAACGGTTCTTTTCAAAATATCAGCCCTACCCCGGTAATGGCAGAAGACAGTTCTTTTTGGAAAACATTAAAAGCCTATACCCGCAAACCAAAAGATACCAAACCTCCCGTTCCACTCCCATACATAAAAACCAATTTAAAAGAATTAAGTAATGCAAACCCAACTATTGTCTGGTTTGGCCATTCTTCTTACCTGCTCAACATAGCAGGAAAAAATATTTTAGTAGATCCTGTTTTCAGCAATCATGCTTCTCCTTTTTCTTTTATGGTGAAAGCATATGCCGGTGCGGATAAATATACCGTTGATGATATGCCGGAGATAGATGTATTGGTGCAAACGCACGACCATTATGATCATCTGGATTATGATTCTATCATTGCATTGAAACCTAAAATAAAAAAAGTTGTTACCACCCTGGGTACGGGAAGTCATTTTGAATATTGGGGATATGCTCCATCTATCATTACTGAACTGGATTGGTGGCAGAGCACAACCGTTGCAGAAGGAATACAACTAACGGCAGCGCCTGGCCGACATTTTTCTGGCCGTGGACTGGCAAGAGGAAAAACATTGTGGGCAGGTTTTGTATTGCAGGCGGCCGGCTATACTATCTACCTTGGCGGAGATTCAGGTTACGATACACATTTTAAAGCAATTGGCGATAAGTATGGCCCGTTTGATATGGTGATGCTTGAATGCGGGCAATATAACCAGCATTGGCCGCACATACACATGATGCCCGAGCAAACTGCACAGGCTGCAATAGATTTACGTGCAAAAGTTTTATTGCCTGTACACTGGGCAAAGTTTACACTGTCATTACACTCCTGGAACGAACCCATTAAACGCATCATTGTAAAAGCTGCCGAATTGCATCTTCCGTTAGCTACTCCTAAGATTGGCGAACCGGTAATTATTGGAGAGCAAAAGACTTATGCGCATTGGTGGGAATTGTGATGATTGCGAGGGAAGTCGTTAGTCGTGAGTCAATAGTCGTGAGTCTTGGATGATGACATTGCAGCTTTCACGATAATTACAGAGAAGAAAGAAATTTCAAACACAGCGTACAAGAGACAATAAAGTTTTTCGCCGAGCATCCGCCCACTCACCACCCACTACTCACCACTCGCTATTCATATTCCGGCATCATTTCTATTTCCTTTATATCAATTCCATCTCTATAAAATCCATAACAATAAAGTCCATTGGTAATAAGCAGGTAAGGAACGGGTATGGCAATGTTGTAATTCAATACCTGGTTAAGTACTTTCTTGTTCAGGTCAATTTCTTTTGATTTGCATTCTATCATCATCCATGGCTTTGCGGCACGATTGTATAAGAGTATATCAAACCTTTTTTTTACATCGCCTAACAGTATTCTTTTTTCCAGTGCTATATAAGGAGCGGGGTATTTGCAAACCTGAACCATATATTGCACAAAGTTCTGCCGCACCCATTCTTCAGGGGTAAGGCTCACCCACTGGCGTCTGTTATCGTCCCAAATCTCTTCTTTCTTTGCGCCCGCCTCACGTATTTTGTATTGATGCTGCGGATAATTAATGAATATCATAGTTGGCGTATACTTTCTGCAAAGGCAATTTAGTATCTTAGCAGACAAAACATTAGAAAAGATAAATTTACGATATGAAATCAAAAGAGGAAATAGTGGAAAACTGGCTGCCCAGGTACACAGGACAGAAACTAAGTGAGTTTGGAGAATATATTTTGCTTACCAATTTCAGCAATTATGTAACCTTATTTGCAGAATGGCATAGTGTGGAAGTGATAGGTAAAGACAGGCCTATGCAATGTGCTACTGCCGGCGATATCACCATTATCAATTTTGGTATGGGCAGCCCCACAGCCGCTACGGTAATGGATTTGCTGACTGCCATTCATCCCAAAGCGGTTTTATTTTTAGGCAAATGTGGCGGCCTGAAAAAACGTAATAAGATTGGAGATTTAATTCTGCCTATCGCTGCTATACGCGGAGAAGGTACATCAAACGATTACTTTCCACCGGAAGTGCCGGCATTGCCTGCATTTGCTTTGCAGAAAGCCATCTCTACCACTATCAGGGATTACCAGGTAGATTATTGGACAGGCACTGTGTACACTACCAACCGCCGTGTTTGGGAACATGATGAAGTGTTTAAAGAATATTTACAAAAAGTAAGGGCATATGCCATTGATATGGAAACGGCCACTATTTTCTCAGTTGGCTTTTTCAATAAAATTCCAACAGGGGCATTGCTGCTGGTAAGTGATTCGCCAATGGTACCAGAGGGAGTAAAAACAGAAGAAAGCGATAAAAAAGTAACCGGCAATTTTGTAGAAAATCATATAAAAATTGGCATCGACTCTTTAAAGCAGTTGATCAATGGCGGTTTAACGGTACGACATTTGCGCTTTTAAAAAATCATCATCACACTAAATAAAAAAATCCACACTTTACCGGTGTGGATTTTTTTGTTTATATACTTATCAAAAAAATTACTCTATGTTCTGGTCTTTGGCTCGCAGCTCATAGCTAACAGCTAATAGCTTGTAACTATTGCGGCAGCAATACCTGGTTAATCTTATGCAGTACGCCATTGGTGGCATTCTGATCGCTCTTGCCGGTAGATGGTGTAGGGTCAAGCAATATAATTGAAGCTGTGCTATTTGCTTTCCCCTTAACTGTTGCAGCGGTTACAATCGGGCCGGTAAATGTAGCCTGTATTGTTACACCCGGATATTGAGGCCCTGCAGTGCTTAACAAAGTATAGTAATTGGTTGCGGCAGTAGTCATATTGTTTGTAAAAAACCTGTTGCCTAAAATATGATACACTACAATTCCTTTTACCAAAGCCGCAGTTACTGAAGGATATAAAGCCGGGTTACTGAATACAGCAGGTGTTGCCGCCAATGCACCAGCTTGTGCAAGTGCTGTTGAAGGAGGCACACCCTGCGCTATGAGACCTTGTGCAATTAAACCGGTAATAGCGGCACGCATAGCAGAATCCGTAGGTACGAATGTGGTAAGGTTCGCTCCTATATTATCCAAAGCACCCTGCAAGAAACCTACTGTAGAAGGCGCAACAGCAGTTCCGCTATCTGCACGCAATACAGCCGCTTTAAAATAAGTCATATCCCCATCAGTACTGATCCTTCCCCATAAACTTGCGCTTGGTGGTAGATTAATTGCAGCTGTATGATGAATGATACCATTAGTGGAAGCAGCATCTGCAGCAGACAAAGGCACATTATTTACAAATGCATAACTGCTTGCTTTTGCAGGAAAAGTTGTTAACCGAAGCAATGCACTTAGTGTTGGCGCAGGATTGAATATAGTTGGATATTGCAAATTGGGCATTGCCACAGAGCTTGTAGTAAAACTGGAAGTGGTAATGTTTTGCGGAATAATATTATAGCTAACAATCGGCAATGCCGTAGAAGCAGGAATATTGGCAGTAATAAATGCTGAAAACTGTGCATCGGGTGCTGAAACCGGCAATGCGCCACCAGATAATCCACTAATAAAAACCTTCATTGCATTATTATCCGGCACAAACATGGTAAAACGCAACGTAGAATCTGTAATAGTAGCTGGTGTTGCCGTTAGTATCCCAGATTTAACTACCAGGCGATAATACAAACTATCTGAAGCAGTAGCAGCCAATGTTTTGGCAAGTGTATTGCCAGCAGGTGTAGTTGGAGTAGCCAATGGCGTGGGATCTGTGTACAATTTATTGCACGAAGTAAATAAGGCAAGCATGCAAATGCAGGCAAGTCCCCCGTTTTTTATTTTTATAATCAGATTGTTCATAAATACGATTTTGAATAAATTAATTATTAAAATACGTTATAGGCAAACGATACATAATACAGGCCACCCACCATTGAGTTGCCAATGGCATTTGCATAATACTGGTTCAGCAAATTGTTTGCACCCACTTTCATCAACACTTTTGAATTAGGTATTTTGTAGCTAAGCTGTGCATCCAAAGTACTGATGGCAGGTATGGTGCCGTTGCCAAAATCTCCATCATAATAAAATGAATCCTGCCAACGATAAGAGATGTTAAACCCTAATCTTTTACCTGCGCCAAATCCTGTATTAGCGAACGAAAGATTGGTGCGGTATTTTGGTGTGCTGAAGGATGAACGGAAACCGCCATCATCTTTCAGGTTATCAGATGAAATATTGCCACTGATAACAAAACTCATTGGTAAGCGATAATCCAATGAGAGACCAAATCCATATGTCTTCACTTTTGAAGTGGTGTTGGCCGGCACAGAAAATATCCTTCCCAAATTGCTGGCCACAATGCCATTGGCCAAACCTGTTACTACATCATTTATTGTATAGTGCTGTGTTGGTTGGTCTGGCTGAATAACTAATGTGCGATAAAGGAAGTTGCTGTACTCACCATAATAGCCGTAAGCATCTACCAACAGGTTTTTACCAAGCAATCCTTTGTAACCCACCTCGTAAGTAGTTACAGATTCTGCTTTGGAAGGCGGATAACTGTAAGGAGTAGTGTTTACTGTTGTTGGCGTGGTATTGCTCAACTCGTAGGTAGGATTGCCTTTCAGGTTATAATAGTCAATAAAGTTTTTATTGCCTCCTATTAGAGTTGTGTTAGAACCAATATTCAGGTTAATCCACTGTTGTTGCGTACTGGGGAAACGATAAGCTGTCTGGAAACTGAAACGCAGGTTATTGTTCTCTGCTACTTTTATTACCAATGTAACCCTTGGTGTAAACTTGCCATCAAAATTCTGGTTCTTATCATAACGGCCGCTTACAGAAAGTTTTGCTACATCATGAAAGAGGCTGCGTGTTGCCTGAATGTACGCACCTACTTCATTGATGCCAATTTTGCCGGTGCTGTCCGCAAACAAAGTGCCTTCACTGTTCAATACATATCTTTTATAGTTTGCGCCTACAATGATGTCTGCAAAGCTTTTTGTCCAGGGGCTAAGGTTTGCCTGGCCTTCCAGCATGTACAGGTTTGTTTTATCTACAAACAATCCGCCTCCCTTAGAAATAGGAATGCTTCTTACCTGGTTAAACAATGTTTTAAATTGATCGCTGTTGGGGTCTGGCCTGCCAACATCTGCAACAGCCCTTGCAGCATTCTGCGCCACATAATCAGAATTGCCCGCCAGTCTTGAAGCAAGGTATGCTTGTGTATATTGAGAATACCAGCCGGTTGATCCGCCACTGGGTTTCCATGCTTCATTTACCAGGCGGGTGGTAACTGTTGCGTTATAACTTTCACCCGCATTTTCCTGTGTGGTATAAGCCCGTACCATCCAGTTGGGGTTATTAATTTCAAATTTATACTGGCCAATCTTTAAGTTGCGTAAGCTGTATCGTTCACTGCCGGTATACACGGTATTACCAGTTCCCCAATGGCCGGCAAGTATTGCTTCTGTTTTAGAAGAAAGCTTGTAATGCAAAGCGCCTGTTAACTTATAATTGAGTGTGTTCTGATTAATAACATCACTTTCATTATAACCAGTCCTAGATACATTGATGGGCCTTCCACCATTTAATGTATCCATAAAACCTTTCAGAAATGGTGCCTGCGCAGCAAGCCCGGGAAATACATTAGAGCGGATGTCTACAGTTGTTTCATCACCATACACATTCACACCATCATAGTTTGGGTCTGTGGTACGGTCTCCATCAATTATTTTTCCATTGGTGCCTGTGCGTGAATAATTTCTTTTATCATAACCCAACCAGTCTTTGGCAGCTACCAGCTCCATGCCTACTTTAAATGCAAAGCGATCGGATATTTTTTCTGCCCAGCGCAAAGACCAGTTGTGATAAGGTGATGGGCTGCGGAAACGTGAATCCGTATTCATAATGCCCTCTTTTACCTGGAATGACAAGCCCTGGTATTTGAAAGGATTTTTGCTGTTGATAAGAATGGTTCCATTCATACCACCGGGGCCATACAACGCAGATGATGCGCCGGGCAGCAATTCTATATTATCTACATCCAGTTCTGTAAGACCAACCACACTGCCCACCGAAAAGTTAAGGCCGGGTGCCTGGTTATCCATTCCATCTACAATCTGGTTTACCCTTGTACTACCGCTTCCGTTAAAACCGCGGGTACTGGGTGTTTTAAAAGTAAGAGAAGACGTGGTAAAGTCCACACCTTTCAGACTGCTTAGTATATCATAATAAGACGATACCGGGGAGTTGCGGATATTGGCCGCACTTACACGTTCAATAGAAACCGGTGATTCCAGTATGCGTTGGGGCACCCTGCTGGCAGATACAACTACCTCCGCGCCGAGTGCTGAAGTAGGCACAAAATCTACCTGCACCGGGGCAGACAAACTTGTAACCTGTATTTCTTTTGTTTCAAAACCAATAGATGTAATAACAAGAGTGAGGGGCAATTGCTGAGAAGTAACTAATTTAAAATCCCCTTTTTCGTTGGTGAAGGTTCCGGCGGATGTTCCTTTTACGGTTACTGATACTGCTGGCACTGCTTCTTTACTGGTGGTGTTTTTAACATTGCCCGTAATGGTATTGGTTTGGGCAAGAACAGGTAAAGCAAAGACGCAAGAAAGCAGCAACAAGGCAAGGTAGCATTGGTGTTTTTTCATAATGGCGTTTTTTAAAAGTCAATCTGGGGCAAAGTACAATTTGTGTCCATTTTACACAAAAATTTAATTTTATACACAAATACACGTATGCTGTTGATATTTTGCAGCACCGTGTTTATTTGCTGCTCGTAATTTCGGGGCATGGCAACTTTTCAATTTCCTCAGCAGACAAAGTTTTACAGTGGCAAGGTTAGGGACGTATATACCATTAACGATCAAACATTGGTAATGATTGCATCAGATCGCATTTCTGCTTTTGATGTTATCCTTCCGCGTACCATCCCATTTAAAGGACAAGTGCTGAATCAAATAGCTGCATACATGCTGGACGCAACAAAAGACATCTGCCCTAACTGGCTGTCTGTTGTGCCTGCGCCACAGGTTTCTATCGGAAAAAAATGTGTGCCTTTTAAAATTGAAATGGTAGTGAGGGGAAATCTTACTGGTCATGCATGGCGCACTTATAGCAGCGGTAAAAGATTGCTTTGTGGGATAACCATGCCCGATGGTATGAAAGAAAACGACTTCTTTCCTACCCCTATAATAACGCCTTCTACAAAAGCAGATGCAGGGCACGACGAAGACATCAGCAAAGAAGAAATTATTAAAACCGGGCTTGCCAATGAAGCCGATTGGAAAGTGCTAGAACAATATACCCTTCAGTTGTTTGAACGCGGCAGGCAGATTGCTGCCAAACAGGGTTTGATTTTAGTAGATACCAAATATGAATTCGGCAAAATTGGTGATACAATTTATTTGATGGACGAAATACATACGCCAGACTCTAGCCGCTACTTTTATGCTGATGGGTTTGATGCAAGACAGGCTGCCGGTGAAAAACAAAAACAGCTTAGCAAAGAATTTGTAAGGGAATGGCTGATAGCAAACAATTTTATGGGCAAAGAAGGGCAAACAGTTCCCGCCATGACTGATGAATGGATAGATACCATCAGCAAAAGATACATTGAGCTCTACGAAAAAGTGATTGGTCAGAAATTTGCACCACAACCTATTAGCCAGGAAGAAACTTATGCAGCAGTGGTTAAAGTTCTAAGTTCATAGTTCTTATTAGTTCGAAGTTTCGGAACTACGAACCTCGAACTAAAGAACTTCGAACTATATTTGTTTAAAACAATCAAAGCACCGGATTATGAAATTCTTTTTCAGCCTAGTTGTATTGTTGAATGTAATTGTGTTAAACGCTCAGCAAAGCTATTTGCTCATTGGCACTTATACTAAAGGTAAAAGCGAAGGCATTTATGTGTACGATTTCAACAGCACTAACGGCAATGCAGCTTACAAAAGCAAGATAAAAGCTTCTAATCCATCTTTTCTAGGCATATCGCCCAATCAAAAATATGTGTATGCTGCCCTTGAAAATGGTGATGGCAGCGTAGGTGCCTATAGCTTTAATAAAGCAAATGGTGAATTAACTTTCATTAATCAGCAATCAGCAGGAGGCGGCGGCACTTGCTTTGTTACAACCGATAAAACCGGCAAATGGGTAACTGCAGCCAATTATGGTGGTGGCAGTCTTTGTCTTTTGCCAGTTACCAGCAATGGTGGCCTTGAACCTGCGAAACAGGTAATACAACATACCGGTAGCAGTGTACACAAAGACCGCCAGGAAAAAGCGCATGTGCATTCTACATTCTTTACCGGCGATAACAAATTTCTGCTCGTGCCAGACCTTGGCATGGACAAATTGATGATTTATGCTTTTGATGCAAATGCAGGCAAGCTTACAGCCGCCGCAGAACCATTTGCTGCTTCTCCTGATAACGGTGGCCCACGCCATGTTGAATTCTCTACCAATAAAAAATACGTGTACCTGATGGAAGAGCTAACAGGAGCTGTAGTAGTTTATAAATACGATCTTGGAAAACTTACAAAAGTGCAAACCATCAGCGCAGCGCAACCTGGTTTTACAGGATTTATGGGCAGTGCAGACATACATGGTTCTGCGGATGGAAAATTTCTTTATTGCAGCAATCGCGGCGACGCCAATACAATTACCATTTTTAAAATCAACCCAACAAATGGTCAATTAACTATTGCAGGTTTTCAATCTACATTGGGTATTGCGCCAAGAAACTTCAGCCTTGATCCTACTGGCAATTTTTTACTGGTAGCCAATCAGAACAGCGACAATGTTGTTATTTTCAAACGCAACAAAATAACCGGCCTTTTAACCGATACAGGCAAAAAGATTGAAGTAGGCATGCCTGTTTGTTTGAAGTGGATTAGCAAGTAAGGGAAGCTGTGAGCGACGAGCCACTAGCTGCGAGCTTTTAGCTGTTAGCGCTTCTGTACAAACATACTTCAGTTTTTAAAACAAGCTTTAGCTTGCAAAGAGGATCTGCATTTAGAGAATTATTTTTTATCCTTACTATTCTCTCTTTCTTGCCTGGCTTCTTCTATGGTTGGCCTTAATCGCTTGCGTGATTTATTAAACACCATCATACCTTTATCTATTCCTTTGCGCAATTCTTTTTGTGCTTCTACAGGCATATTGTAAACGGTCTGGCATTCTGTACTGCAACAACCATTATACTTCTCCGCACATTCATCGCATTGAATAAATAATAGGTGACAACCATCATTGTTGCAATTTGTATGACTATCTGCTGGTTTTCCGCACTGATGACATTTTGCTATTACATCCTCTGTAATGCGCTCCCCCAGCCTGTCATCAAACACAAAGTTTTTACCAATGAATTTACTTTGCAGCTCCTCTTCTTTTATCTGTTTGGCATAGTTAATAATGCCGCCTTCCAAATGAAAAACATTTTTAAAGCCCTGGTGCAACATGTATGCGCTGGCTTTCTCGCAACGTATGCCGCCCGTGCAGTACATAATGATGTTCTTATCTTTTTCGCCTTGCAACATATCTACCGCCATGGGCAATTGCTCACGAAAAGTATCGCTGGGTACTTCTATTGCGTTTTCAAAATGGCCCACTTCGTATTCGTAGTGGTTGCGCATATCTACCACAATGGTTTTGTCATCTTTCAATAGCTCATTCATCTGTTGGGCATTTACGTACTTACCCTTGCGCTCCATACTAAAGCTATTGTCTGTGATACCGTCTGCAACAATTTTATCACGCACTTTTATTTTCAGCACCCAGAAAGATTTGCCGTCATCATCTACGGCTATGTTCAAACGAAGTCCGTTTAAAGGCCCGATGGAATATAAATACTGGCGCAGTTTTTCAAAATTATCCTGCGGCACACTTATCTGTGCATTAATACCTTCATGCGCTATGTAAATGCGACCAAACACCTGTAAGGCATTAAGCGCTTTGTACATTTCATCTCTAAACAACTGCGGATCTGCAATAAGAAAATAATGATAAAAGGAAATGGTAGTGCGGGGAGTGCTTTCCTGGTATAAACGTTCTTTCAGCTCCTTTTGGGAGACACGATTGTGTAATACTGCCATAGTTTTGAAATTTTAAGGACACTTGCGTTGTGAACAAAATTCCGTTAAGGCTGCAAAGGTAGTAAATTATAAAATCTTATAAAAGCATTTGTTGAGATGAATGGCTCATAGATAAAACCTTGAAACAAAAAAGCATATAATATCACCAGACTATTGCTACCTACGGCTACGCGGCGCTAAGAAATTTCCAAAGAGGCCACCAAAACCTATTCTCACACCCACCTGGCCTGTATTGCCGTTGAGATACGATGCAATCACATCCACACGTAATGTTTTAAAGATATTTTCAAGCCCGGCAAAAACCTCCACATAATTATTATCCTTGTTTACATAAAATGTATTTGAACCAGCCACCAGGAACCAGTTCAATTTGCGAAACAGTGGAATTTTATTGGTAAGTAATCCATTGAAATGATGTTCAATATTGCCCACTGCATAAAAAGATGCCGTAGTACTATTTGCATAATAAGGTGCTAATTGAAAACTATTGAGGTATGTGCTGGCATAAATTACCTGGTTGCCGTTAAAATGCTGGTAATCCTGGATGAATACTTTTTTACTGTTCAGGAAACCTCCAATGCTTAACCTGTACTTAAGGTTGCCCAACAATTTAAAGTTCATGTCGTCCCAGACACTCAGCTTCCATTTGTCAAAATTCACATCGCTACCCAAAACATTTTCTATCCCTTTTGAATAATTAAGAGAAAAGGTTGGATACTTTGAACCAACAGCCATCTTTCCCTGCGGAAATTGAACAAACTTTTGTCCTGGCCTGAATTGGATGTTTACTCCTGCAATCAATGCCTGGTGCCGTTCAAACTGTGAAGCTAATTTCTCAAAGGGATAATTGGGTGTAAACTGCCGCTCATCGTTTTTAAAAATTACAAAATCAGTAGTGTTATCTACCGGCAACCGGTCTTCATACAAAAGACTACCGGTAATGCGCAGGTCATTATCAAAACGTTTGGTCCAGGCTATACGTCCAAAATAATTTTCATAGAGCTTCATGTAATTGCGCTTGAATAACAGCGTATACACTTCGTTCATTAAAGGCGTTATTGGCGCTTCATTATTAAACTGGGCAATACGTTTGCCACCGCTAAACGTCCATGTGCTGCGGGTTGATGAGCCCCCTACTCCGTCATCGCCGCGTTTAAAACTGCGCTTTGTAAAACTAACCGTGCCCCATGCATTCAAATGCTTATTGCTAAAACCATAGCGCAGGTGTGGTGTAAACGATATTGATTGCTTTAGCGCCGGAAAACCTTTGTTGAACGTGGCCTCAGCATTCAGTGCAAGACCTTCCACGGTATTGTATTCAAGCATTTTTAATAACGGCTCCCAACTGTAAAAAAAGGGACGATCGGGATTGTAGTTGCTCCTGGTATAGCCGTTCCATAGCAGCTTCATGGCAGTGACACGGCCTTGTGATTTTCTTAAAGAATCAATGGTATGCTTAGATCTTGCAGAATCATTTTGCGCCGCAAATGCACTGTCTTTAATGCGATAATTCTTTGCTTCTTCTACTTCAAGTTGTACCGGCCGTATAGAATCCCAATATTGTTTTGTCTTTTTGTTTGCAGCAGTGTCGTATGCCATTACCACGTTATTAAAATACTTTTTTGAAAACTGCGGATTTGCATTGTACTTGTTGTATACATTCAGAAAATCACCTACAGCATCAAAGCCAAGTATGTTAAAGGTGAAATAGATGTTTTGGTCTTTCGTTTGCCAGATGTTGTTGCCAATGGGCACATGAATTTGCGTAATGACAAGTGTATCCAGCACCTGCAATTGCGATTCTTTTAGCAGCATCAGATCAAGACTGTGGATGCGCCAGTCGCCTTCTGTTATATTAATGGTGCCTGAAAACAGCGGCTCGTATTTTCTGCGGGGTATTACTTTTATCTGGTTAATCTCCCGACCATCTTCATAAAATGAGCCCAGGTATTTATAGCGATAATACTTCAACGCACCATCCGCAATAGGCGAAACAAAACCACGCGGACTTATTTGCTGCATGGCAAATACGTTTACATTGTTGTTGTAGAAATTGGTAAACGTAGGAAAATTAAACCCAAAACCATTTGAACCGCTTTCCCTGCCAGACAATACTTCCAGTTTTACTTTATTGGGCTTCTTGGATGATATCTTTGTAAGCGACTCTGATAAATAAATAATCCCTTTGCCAACAGAATCTACGCCCATGTCTTTTTTATCTGAGTCCTGTATTTTTTTGCCGAATACCTGTTTAGGCACTTTTCGGGTGCGGATTAAGGTTTTTATATACGCTTCGCAAGTAAAAGAATCCAGCGGCTCTACATAGTCCTTCTTTTTCTTAATGGCATTGCGGATAATCTCGTAAGCAGGGTCTTCTGCACCAGCTCTTACTATCACTTCTTTCATGGTGGTTTGCTGCAATACCAGTTGAAAATTTAATTGCTGGCTTTCATTGGTAACAGTGATTGTTTTTTCCTGCCTTGCATAACCCACGTGCTGGCATATAACCGTGTAGGTGCCTGCCTCAAGCTCAAGGAAATATTTGCCCTGGTTATTGGCAGTGGTACCTAATGTAGTTCCTTTTACAAAAACGGAAGCATAAGGAAGCGGGCTGCCCTTTTCGTCTGTGATGCTGCCTTGTACTCTGCCGGCATGTGCAAGTGCGTATAACAGTAAGCTGCAACAAATAAATACTATTTTTTTCACCATAAGGCAGTGTTATAACAGCGAAAATAAAAGGCAATCATGATACTTGGTGACGACCGTGTAAGATTGAAGTTTTTTTTAACAGCATTACGCTATAAAAAAGCATTGATCGCTTAAAGTGATAGCATTAGTTGAATCATGTTCACTAGTCAAGAGTGAAAGATATTTTTCTGCAGTTTAAATGGTTGCAATCAATCTTAAAAAAAATATTTACACAAGGCAAAAGATGCACCCGAAAACTGACCGAATAAAAAATGGCAGACCGCAAAACAACAATACACGCATCTTTAAGGCGAGCAAATTTAAAAGACGCCCTGTGTTCTCAACAAAAACTATAATACAATACACTTATGCAGGCTTACTAGTAGAGAATTTCTCTTATCTTTTTTTTACCAGATGGTATTTTTCCGTAGTGCTGCCTCTACGTCTGGGGCCATGAAATCATGACTAAAGATTCAAATATTAATCTATTTCCTCATACACCCAAACGCTGTTTCTTTGTGTTATCGAAAGAGAATAAAAACACAACGAATAACAAAGCAATATCCTAAACTGAAACCATAACCAATATCCAAAAAACCAAAAGCCAATTCCTGAAAAACCAATATCCAAATCCAAAATCCTGTATCCAAACCTATGAAATCACTAGAAATCCATTAATCCCGAAAATTACGCTTGTAAACTCGGCAATGTACCGTTCCTGTGAAAAACCAATCCAATCCTTGTGAAAGCTAACTGTCCTGGTTAATTTTCTAAGAAAAAGGGCCTCTTAAGAGGCTCTTTTCTTTTTATGAAGTTTTCCTTCTTTCCCGTAAAAAACTGGCAGCAATAGCCGCAAAACCGCCAATAAGCGCACCAATAAACGCCGTAACAAATACCATTAAAAAAGACGAGCCGCCCAAAGAGAGCAACCTCGCCATTTTGCCCGATAAAATATGGCCATTCTGTATATCAATCCACCAGGCCATGATGCCCCACAAAAGAAACAATGCAATGAAACCGGTTAGAAATGAACGAACAGGCTTTTGATGTATCAGTAACGATACTAAAAATGCTGCTATGGAAATTGTCCACCATGGCAGGTATAAGCAAATTACAAAGCTAAGCAGCGCTGTCAATAAGATAGAAATAATAAGTTTCATGGTTTATATATTGCCGTTTGCCGAGGCAGGCAGGTTATTTATTAAAGGTCATTTTGTATAATACACGTTTATCGGCAGCCTCTTCTTTTTTCATTGCCCAAAGTGGATAATACTTGCCGTTTACCCAGGTATCAATAAAGTTGTCGTAATACTTGCTGCCGGGATTGCCATTCTGCCCACCGGGATAAACACCGTAAGCTTCTGTTTGCGGCGTTAGGCTTACCACCATTCTCCAACTGGGGCCGTGGTCTGTTTTAGTGGCATTAATGATGTGTGTACCCCCACCTATAGGCAAATGCAAACGGCTGAATGGAGTAAGCTTGGTTAGATGACTGATGCGGGTATCTTTAAACCGTGCCCATGTATTTTTGCCATCTGCAGCAGCAATCTTAAATTTTGCAACCGCTTTTTTAAAAGCAATCATTTCATCGTCTGATAAAGTTTCTTTCGGTGGTGTATCCAGGTTATCTAGAAATTTGAAAGAAGAGTCCCTGAGTATTCCTTCTAGCAAACTGCTCTGGTATGGGGAAAATCCGTTGCCAATACGGGCAACATCATCAGACCAAACTGCTTTCTCCAATTCATCCCATAAAACAGTAAACACTATCGGCCCCAGTTCACCTGTATCGCTACGAAGGTTCCAGTCTTTAAATGCATCCCAATATTTTTTCTCTTCGGCATTTAATGCAGCTTCATTCATATGCAGCAACAAAACCGGCCTTGCCATTTCTGCAAACACATTGTAATTGTTGGTTTGCAAATCCATCATATCCTGCGGGGTAATGTCTGCCATCTGGCTAAGCCTTTTGTTGATAGTCCATCCCCTATAGTTTGGAAAACCCGGCCCTATGTAATACGGGTAAGAAGTATCTGCGGGCAACTGATTGGCGCTGCTTACAAAATTCCTTTCAGGGTTTAGCATGTGTGGATTTTCCTGCTGTGGAATCATTCCCTGCCACATATAACTGCTATCGGTTCCGGGCATTATAAAATCACCTTGTCTTTTCCATTTGGCCGGAAACTCACCCTGGCACCACATGGCTATATCACCATTTTTGGCTGCAAAAGCGCAGTTCTGGCCAGGTGTATGCAGGTTCTTTATTGCTTCCAGGTAATCGTTGTAATTTTTTGCCCTGTCAAGCTGGTAAAACATTTTCATTTCATTGCTGGCATCGTGTGCTTTCCATCTTACCGCATAGCTTTTACCATCATTACTGCGACTTGCATAACTATCATCAAAAATAACAGGCCCAAAAACTGTGTAAGCAACCGTGTCTACAAAATCGGGCTTGCCTTTTATTTTTATGTGCTCAATGCGAAAGCTTGTCTCCTTCCATTCTCCATTAAACTTATAACTGCTACGGGATGCATCTTTAAATTGAATGCTGTAATAATCCCTTACATCCCTGCCGGCATTGGTTACACCAAATGCACAGCTATCATTAAATCCGATGATAATACCCGGCGCACAGGGAAAGCTTGCACCATAAGCATTATAATTAGGTGTTTGTATCTGCATTTCAAACCAGAGCGAAGGAAGGTTTAAGCCAAGATGCGGATCATTGCACAAAATAGGATAACCGCTTCTTGTTTTTTTACCATTCACCGCCCAGTTATTGCTGCCATTGTCTTTATTTGGTTTTTGCGGTTCTGCAGGCAAAGCCGCTGTATCTTTTTTGTAATTGAAATAAAGAGAATCTGCACTGGCAGGTGCCTGAACGGTAACACCTGGCTTATCAAACACAGTACCTATAGGAATGATAGGGTCTAAAGAATCCTGTCGTACAGGCGCCAGCATTTCATAATCTATTTTAGACAAAGCATTCTTTGCTGCCGTAAATTCAAAATCACTTTCACCGCCGGCCAAATCATAGGCCATGTATTTTATAAACAAAACTGTTTTAAGATTGGTCCATGCTTCCGGCTGGTATCCCAACAATTTATACTCCAGTGGCAACTGGCCTGTATTTAGTGAATTGATATAAGCATTCACGCCAGCAGTATACGCGTTGCACATCAAATGCGTGGCAGTGTCGGCTTCCAGCATAGTCAACGATTTCTCCGCAGCATAACCCATACCCAATCTTCTGAAATACCTGTCTACTTTGTTCAAAACATCTGTAGTCCCAATCTTATCGCCCATTATTTCACTAAGCCTGCCTGCTGCCGCATAGGTTTGAAATTCCATTTGCCACAACCTGAATTTTGCATGCAAATAACCTTGCACAAAAAAAGCATCTGCATCATTCTGTGCAAATACATGTGGCACCAGCCTGTCGTCTATGTAGACTTCTGTCTTTCCGCTTAGTTCCGGGAATGAAAGATCTGCACTATAGTTGATGTTTTCCGGTTCGGCGTTTTGCCATACACCCTGCTGAGGGCTTAACAACTCTGCCAGCGGCGCAGGCAATACCAGCTTTGTACCCAATAAAACAATGAGCGTAATGGTAATTAAAATGCTTATCAAAAAGGGGATAATTCTCATAACGTTAAATAATCATTAAACCGTGGCCGAAAATAAAGGTTTTAGCTGTGAAAAATTGTCTTTGATAAAATATGCTTTTATTGATTTTTTCAATCAACCATAAACGCTTATTTCATACAATATCAATTAAGTTATTAAAGGTACACATAGTAACACAAAAGGGGTATACCACAAAATTGTATTGTTAGCAACTGTAACCATTGCGAACTTTATATCGTCTTATTTGAAAATAGTTAACAAAATCCGGCATCATTATTAAACCGTATATATCAACAATAGTCAAAACCACAGAAGCAAATTGTATGAAAGCAAGATTACAAGAAGATAGGGTGCAAAAGATTATACTGGGTGCACTGTTCGTGGGGCTTTTTATCATATGCCTTATTTAAACAGTTTTTCCTTAGCCCTATAACACAAACAGGTAATACCACATAATTGTATTGTTAAACACTTCTTAATTCACCAATTTTACAATACAAAAAAAACAAAACAAACGTACTTAAGATAGCAGTTTTAGAGGTTGTTAATCCGGTCAATACCTTAGCCGGCCTTGTACACTACGAGGCCGGTTTTTTTATGTACCTATCAAACCTCTTTTCAAGATAGCACATCCATCAATTCTTTCAATTGCACCTCCGTATTGAATGAATGCAGTACAATGCGCAACCTTTCTTTTTCTTTAGGTACTGTTGGGTATAAGATTGGCCGCACATCAAAATTGTTTTTTACACAAGTCGCTGCAGCTTCTTTTACAGCTATGTTTCCAGGAACAATGACTGATTGTATTGATGTAGTGCTAATCAGCTTTTCATAAGCCAGGTCAGTTGATTGAAACAATGCTATCAACATTTGCAGGTGTTTTCTTTCCTCATTCATTTTCGGAAAAATAATATATGCATCAGCAATAGCAGACACACTGGCTGACGGAAGCGCTGTGGTATAAATAAATGGCCTGCAAAAATTGATAAGATAATCACGCAGTAAATTGCTGCCCAGTACCACTGCGCCATGACATCCTACAGCTTTGCCAAATGTGTGCACCCTAGCAAAACATTGTTCTTCCAACCCAAGCAATTGTACAAGTCCTTCGCCACTGTTGCCGATTACACCTGTAGCATGTGCTTCATCCACTATCAGATGGGCACCATAACGCTGACATAATTCTGCCATTTCTTTTAATGGGGCCATGTCACCATCCATAGAAAAAACCGATTCTGTTACCACAAACACATTTCCTTTTGCGGTCTTAAGTTTCTTTTCGAGATCATCTATTTCATTGTGCAGAAAAGAAAAGGATTGAGCAAGTCCTAACCTTATGCCATCTCTTATGGAAGCATGCGACAGGTAATCATATAAAACTGTATCGCCTCTTTGCGGCACTGCACTTAAAAGACCGGTATTGGCATCATAACCAGAATTAAAAATCAACGCCGATTTCGCGTTGTGAAAAGACGCTATGGCTGCTTCTGTTTCTTCTATCAATGCATAATTGCCTGTCAGCAATCGTGAGCCCGTACTACCACTTGCATATGCCGTTGAGTGCGATTGCAACAAATTATTTTTAACAATGCCCAGGTAATCATTAGAACAAAAATCAATAGCACCATTAGTCAGCCGCAACTGGCGGTAAGCGCTTTGCTCTTTGCGATCATTTATTTTTTTATGCAGAAAATCTTCGTTCACTGGGAGGAAGTTTTATGTTATAAGTTTTAAGTTGTAAGTTGCCTGCGTGCAGCTTATTGCTAAATACAAAAGCCGTCTGCAAAACTGAATTGCAAAATAGAAGACAAATCTCTTTTAAACCTATTCCAGTTTCGCAACTTACAACTTAAAACTTAAAACGTACCACTTATAACTTACAACTTAGCACTTAAAACTTATAACTTTCAATGATAAGTACAGACGTAAAAAATATATTAGGGCTGCAATTGCCAACAGATCCGCGATGGGTAGATTTGGCAGGCATCTCTATGGAAGATATTCTTACTGACCATGCTTATTGCGAACAGAAAGCTGCGCTCACCTGCATATCGCTCATACAAAAACATTCCGACAAAGAATTGCTGGTAAAAGAACTGGCGCCCATTGTTACAGAAGAATGGGGACATTTCAGGCTAGTGCTTGCAGAACTGCACAAGCGCCAATTGAAGCTGGGCAAACAGCGAAAAGATATTTATGTAAACAAGCTGTTGGAGTTTCAGCAGAAAGGTGGCCATGCAGAAGATCGTTTCCTGGATCAATTGCTCACCATGGCATTAATAGAAGCCCGCAGTTGCGAACGCTTTAAAAGATTGAGTGAAGGCCTGAACGATGCATACATGCGCAATTTCTATCGGCGCTTTATGGAAAGTGAAGCGGGGCATTATACCCTTTTTATTGAGCTTGCAGAAAATTATATTGACAAGGAAAAAGTTCGCACCCGCTGGAACCAATGGCTGCAATACGAAGCTGAAATAATGCAGGGTGCAGAAGTCAGGGGCGATAGGATTCATTAATTTGTCTTTGTGTTTTGATCAGCTTTTGTACTACTATTAAACTCCTGTTGTACGACGCACTTCAATAGTAAAACATCCCTTATCAACGGTGCGCTGCGTAGGCAATTTCAATATTTTACTTCAATTGGTTTGCGCAATCGATTGCGGAAAATGTGTTTGGGCGTGTATCCATTTCATTAAAACATCTATCTTTCGTCCCTAATTTTTTTATATGAAAAGAAGAACGTTTGTACAGCATTCTGTTATGGCTGCTGCCGCTGTTGGCATTATGCCCGCTATAAAAAAACAACCCGGCGCTGAAAAGAAAGCAAGGCTGGCATTTATTGGCGTTGGCCTCAGGGGACAAAATCACCTGGCTAATACTTTGCTAAGAACTGACACAGAAGTGGTGGCCATTTGCGATGTAAATGATCAAATGCTGTCAATGGCTTCAGACATTATAAAAAAATCTGGCAAACCCATGCCACAGATTTTTAAAGGAGATCCTTACGCTTACCGCAAGCTGTTGGAACTAAAAAATATTGATGGTGTTATTATTGCCACGCCCTGGGAATGGCATTGTCCTATGGTAATAGACAGCTTACAGGCAGGCATCAAATATGTGGGCACTGAAGTCATTCTTGGTATCACTTTAGATGATCACTGGAAAGTGGTGCATGAAGCTGAAAAGCAAAAAGCGCATGTGAGCATGCTGGAAAATGTGTGCTACAGAAGGGATGTAATGGCTGTTATGAACATGGTGCGCCAGGGCATCTTTGGTGAATTGATACATGTACAAGGTGGCTACCAGCATGATCTGCGCAATATTAAATTCAATAACGGTACGTCTGCAGTTGGTGCAGAGTTTGGTGACAAAGGATTCTCCGAAGCAAAGTGGCGCACCAATCATTCTGTACATCGCAATGGAGATCTTTATCCCACACATGGCATTGGGCCTGTAGCACAAATGCTGGATATCAATCGCGGCAACCGTTTTCTTTCGCTTAGCTCATTTGCCAGCAAGGCAAGAGGGCTGCACGAATATGTTGTTAGCAAAGGCGGAGAAAATCATCCCAATGCAAAAGTAGAATTCAAATTGGGCGACGTAGTAACCACGCATATCAAATGTGTAAACGGAGAAACTATTTTATTGCAACACGATACCGATCTTCCTCGCCCCTATTCACTTGGTTTCCGTGTACAGGGCACCAAAGGAATTTGGATGGATGTAAACCACGGCATTTATATTGAAGGACAGGCCGCAAAACCGCACGAGTGGGATGATGCAAAAGCCTGGTTAGAAAAATATGATCACCCTTTATGGGCAAGATGGAGTAAGGAAACCGAGAATGCTGGTCATGGTGGCATGGACTTTTTTGTACTGCATGGTTTTATTGAGGCCATCAAACGCCAGGTAGCTACCCCGCTGGATGTATATGATGCAGCAGCCTGGAGTGCTATTACTCCGCTTAGCGAAAAAAGTATAGAACTAGGCAACCAGACAGTAGATTTTCCTGATTTCACCAGCGGCCAATGGATGTACAGGAAAAATGATTTTGCCCAAACAAACGAATTCTAACAATTGCAATAGCAGCATCATTGATTTTTTTGGACGTTTGTCTAAACCATTTACCTTATCTTGTTATTTTAATACCAAACTATTTTGTCATGGAGATGGCTGCCATTGAAAAAGCTGCTGTACAATTTGGAAATGGCGACTGCAAAATTCAGGTATTGGGCAACGGTCTTATCAATCGTACCTATAAAGCAGATTTTACCAATAGCCCTTCTATTATCCTGCAATGCATTAACCGGGTTACTTTTCCGCAACCTGAAAACATTATCAATAATTACCGTCTCATACAAGAGTATGCCGCTAATCATAATGGTTTGCAAATTGCGCCTCTTGTAAAATCAAGGAATAACCATTATTATTGGATAGATACAGCGGAGCACTTCTGGCGTGCAACTGCTTTTGTAAAAGATTCCTATGCAGTTAGCATTCCTCAAAATGCAGCAGCCGTATTTACGGCAGCAAAATCGTTTGGTGTTTTTACGCAATCGCTCAGTGGTTTGAATGCGGGTAAATTAGATATCATTATTCCCCATTTTCATGATCTGGCTTATCGTTACAAACAGTTTGAAGATGCAGTAGCGAAAGCGCATATCAGTCGCCTGCTGAAATCAACGCATGTTATTTCTGAACTACGCGACCGGTTGAGCCTCGTGGATTTTTATAAAGAGGTAGCATCTAACGAGAGCGACTATCCCACACGCATCATGCACCACGATTGCAAAATCAGCAATATCTTATTCGACAAAAATACCAATGCTGTTATTTGCCCGGTAGACCTTGACACAGTAATGCCTGGAAAATTCTTTTCTGATATTGGTGATATGATACGCACCATGGCATGTACAGAGGAAGAAAACAGCAATGCATGGGAAGCAATAGATGTAAAACCGGATTATTATAACGCCATCATCAGTGGCTATATGGAGGGCATGGGCAGCGAGCTTACTGCTGCAGAGAAAAAGCATATTCATCAATCTGGCCTGTTGCTTACTTATATGCAAAGCATGCGTTTTGTAACCGATTTTCTGAACAACGATATTTATTACAAAACGACCTACCCTGAACAAAACCTTAACCGTGCATTGAATCAATTAATCCTCCTGGAGAAATTGGAGGCGTTTATTTAACCACGATGACTTAGGGAAACAAAGAGATTTCCCGGCGATAAATCAATTGATTTTTATGGCTTAAAAATTGCCGATGCTTTCAGGAGGCTCCTACAGAGCCATTTTATTTTTATTCTCTACAAACGGGGAACTCCTACGGAGTTTTAAAAAACAGTAGTATAATCTCCGTGCAGCCTCCGTGTCTTCTATGTCTCCGTTGCTAACGAGAGAAATAAGCCAGTTCATCTGCTAAATCAAGAAAAGGGTATTTATGTTGTAGCTCTTTTGCTTTTTGCAAATGCGCTTCAAGAAATTGTTTATGCGCATTGGTATTGGGTTGCATGGGGCGATGTCTTGCAGCAATAACAATTTTTCGAATCTCCTCCATCAATTGCTGCGATGGCTGATCGATGCAATTGGCTATGAATTTCTCCAGCACAAACTCTGTTGCGGGGTAGTTAGGATGCACCATATCAACATCATAAAAACGGTAATCACGCAAAACATCTATTACCAGTTCATACGCAGGAAAATAATACAAGCCATCAAATTTATTGACAAGATTATGTACCACTTCAATCAGCCTGGCCTTGCTTCTGTTGTTCTCCACCACTCCATCGCGTATATGCCGTACAGGGCTAACCGTAAAAATAATTTTCAACTGTGGATTTAAATGCTTCAGCTGGTGGATGCAGCTATCTAATGCAGCATTGGTTTCTTCTATACCCATAAGATGCTTGGTAAACCATTGCGCCGGTGCACGGTGACAATTGGCCACTTCTCCACCAATCATATTATTTTTTACGGATGAAGGAGCTTCTGTAGTTAAATGGTAAGAAAAAGAAGAACCTAAGGTGATGATGATGCAGGTAGCTTTCTTTAAAAAATTATGTGCTTGCTGCTGGCTTTTATTAATACCATCAACACAGGCTTCCGCATCTACATTTGCAAACCTGCTATGGTGATGCCAGCTTTGCCATACTTCATTGTAATAAAATAAATCGTCTTTTGTGTATTGCCTGTTTTGTATATAAGAAACAAGACTTGCTGCTACGCTAAAAGGATCAAACAAAATACCATTCGGATTTTGCAGCACATTCATCTTTAGCTCCTGCAATTTATTGCCAATATGCTCAGTAAAACAAGAGCCCACTAACAACAAGCTGTCGTTATAAGTAAGCGGATGAGGCAGCGGATTTATTTTTATTGGTACCTGAAATTCCATTTTTAAAAATCAAAAATTAAAATTCAAAAGTTAAAAGCATTGTTTCATCAACCGGCAGTTTATTCCACTCGGTTAATAACATGCTTAAATATTTTCTTATTGCTTCAATTTGTGAAGCAGATAGAACTGGCGGAGGAATTGCTCTTTCCATTTTAGCAAAAGCATCTGTCGATACTTTATTAAAATCATCAAACCTGCCTTGCGCTATTTCTATCAAAAACAAATTAGCCATATTCTCTGCATACCAGGCTTCATCAGTTATTTGCATTTTCAATCGCTTCTCCCGGTCTTCAAAATCACGAATGCCCATTCCGTTGTTAAGCATTCCCATAAATGCAGTTTTGTACTGCATGGTTTTTTCTATTGCATAATGACTAAGATCATGACGCACAAAAAATTCATCAGTCTGCATCCATGTTTCAGA
The DNA here is from genome assembly GCA_047602295.1 of Chitinophagaceae bacterium. GTDB lineage: Bacteria > Bacteroidota > Bacteroidia > Chitinophagales > Chitinophagaceae > JACMLD01. Next base: position 4,259,818 of record JASGHP010000001.1, read on the forward strand.
ACCATCATCTCTTTTGTAAACAATTGTATGCGGCTTATTGGCGTTTTTGGTAATCCTCAATTCCATCAAACGAAAATTTTTGATGCCAGCCCACTGCAATTTAGCAAAGCCTGTTTATCAAGGTGAAGCCGCATACCCTTTGCTTCAAAAAATGACACCATTGTTTCTGTATCCATATTGCCTACTAATTCGTCACCAGCCATAGGGCAGCCGCCAATGCCTTTCAACGCACCGTCAAATCTTCTGCAACCTGCATTAAACGCAGCTTCCAGTTTTTCTTTTCTGTTAAGAGCAGTTGAATGCAGGTGTACACCTATTTCATGCTCAGGCATTTTTTTTATTAGATAATCAGTCATAGAAAAAACCTGCGCTGCAGTGGCCAGTCCCACGGTGTCTGCCAGTGAAATAATTTTTACACCCAATGCTGCAATCTTATTCACCCATTCAAAAGCAATCTCGGGAGAATAAGGATCTCCATAAGGATTGCCAAATCCCATTGATATGTATACTACCAGTTCTTTATTATTTTTTACACAAAGCTCCTGTATATCTTCTGTTCTTGTCAATGACTCTTCTATGCTGCTGTTTGTATTGCGTTGCTGAAAAGTTTCAGATATTGAAAATGGGAAACCGAGGTAATGTATTTTTTCGTAAGCAATAGCTTCTTCAGCTCCACGCAAGTTGGCTACTATGGCAAGCAATTTTGTTGCACTGTTATTAATATTCAATCTGGCAATTACTTCTTTCGTATCTGCCATTTGCGGAATGGCCTTAGCAGAAACAAAGCTTCCAAAATCGAGTGTGTCAAAACCAACCTGTAACAGGTTATTGATGTAATCTATTTTTTGTTGTGTGGGAATAAAATGAGACCATCCCTGCATGGCGTCTCGGGGGCATTCTATCAGTTTTACACTTGAACCTGCTTGCATAAGCTGCAAAATTAACCAATCTCAGGCAAGCTGTGCCATCTTCTCTTCAATCTTGTTTCTAAGGCGGCTAAAAAAACGGGAACGCTCTTTTTCTCCAATAGCGCTTATCATGGTTGATTTCTTCAAGAGGTTTTGCACGTTGCTGTACATGGCATTGTTAAAGCGTTCGTCGCGTGTTGAAATAAAATACATCACACTATGATTGAGGTATGTTACCAAACCCTCTCCTATTTCTGCAAGAAAAGTATTGTTGCCAAGAATCAGTTCGTTTACAAACATTCTAAATTCGGCAGCGCCGGAAGCGGGCTTGCCACCAAAACCAAATTGTACACCAAGCTCTGCCTGCTTTTCTATATGAGTTATCAGCTCCTCTACTTTTTCATACAATACTCTTGCATGCGCTTTATTCATAAATGATTCTGCCTGCGCATAAAAATCAATCTGGTTCAATGTACTGTTAATCGTTTCTACATTCCATATTTCAGTGATAGGCACTTTATTGTACAATGCAATGATTTGCCTGGCTTGCTCAAGGTATTTTTCATATCGGGAATCATCCAGTGAGAATTTAATACCCCGCATCCGGTCATCTTGCAAAATAGATTTCATGTAAACGAAAAAACGGAACGTGGTTAGCTCCGGTATTTGAAAATGTACAAATGGCGGGATATCTTTTAGTTGAAAATAGATATGCTTTCTTTCAAAGCCATTGATGATTTGAAATTGTTGCTGCACATTTTGCAACCAGTCTTCCATAGCAAGAGGCTCGCCTACTGCATTCAATCTCCCGTTGAATATAAAATCGTTGCTGCCAAGGTTCAGCAACCTGTCCATAGAAATTTTATAATGGCTGCAAAGGATTTGCGTTTCTGTTAGGTCTATTTGTTTTTCTCCGCGTATGCGCCTGTAAGCGCTGTCTGTGCTAATGTTTAATAATTCCGCCACTTCTTCCACCATAGAAACGTGTGCAGGCAACAGCGTTTTCAGGTGCTGAAAAAACAACACTTGTATGTTGGGAGGGTTCATGCGCAATTTGTTTTAGTAAAACCTGCAAAACCACAGGTTAGTTTTGGCACTTATTGCATATATAACTAAATATAGCGCAAATTTTGCAAACCCCAATTGGACAAACTGCCCGCCTTTACGCAGACTTGCACCATTCAATAATTCCACGCAAATGCAAGTGAAAACCAATTAGCCAGCGGTATGCAGCAAAAGTATTTTTGAAAAACAATAACCCTCACCTAAAACGCTCTGTTATGAAAAATTTACTCGCTGCCAGTCTGCTCATCTGCCTGCTTAATTCATGCTATGGTCCCGGCGTACCTGATCCATATATTGTTCCGGATGACAGGCAAAAAGAAAACCGCTACTATGCGCCTTCCGCACCCAATGCTCCTCTTTTAAAAAAGCAGTATGATTTGACAGGAGGCTTCCGCATTTCATCCGGCACGCAGTTTACGGTGGTTGATATGCAAACTGCTTACATGCCCGGGAAACATTTTGGCATTGGCGCCAGCTACAATTTTAAAGGCAACCTGAAAAGCAATAACAATTTTAAGACAGAACGCGGCGAGATTGGTGCTGGTTATATTATGTCTATTGACAGCAATTTTCATTTTGAATCTTATGCTGGTTTTGGAAGCGGGCAAATAAACAACATCCATTATACAGGCTCATCGCTTATAAAAAACGATTATTTTTTCCTGCAACCTGCCATTGTCGTCTCCAGCGATGACGGTAAAGTAAGATTTGCATTTGTTTCAAAATTCGTAGGCAATCAATTTCACGTTGGCAATGCGCTTTTTGATCATGCACGTGAACCGCTCTCTGCCAGCCAGATCGAACTAATACAAAACAAGCCATTCCATTTCTTGTGGGAACCCGGATTTGTATTTCGTTTCGGAGGCGAGCATGTTGTTTTCCATGTAGGCTATTCTTTTTCTAAAGACATTACCAGCAGCGATCTTTTGCAGGCGACCTATAACTTTTCTGCAGGCTTGTCGCTAAAATTTAACGCCTTTAAGCAGCCGATTAAATAACTACTCCATTGCAATTATTGCAACTCTTTATTCACCAATAAACCCTTTCAATTATGAGACCGCTAATTTTATTTTTATTTTCATTATCCATTTTATGCGTTCATGCACAAGACAGCAGCCTGCTAAAAAACCGCATTTTCAAGATTAATATCCGCCAGTCTGATTCTGTTTATACCAACGGGTGGCTTACAGACATAACAGATTCTTCTGTTTGGGTAAGCAATGTTCCATTGCGTTTTCGCAGCCCCGCATCAAACACCATGCAATCAAAAGAATTTGTGTATCACCAAATTGATCTTCTTCGTTTAAAAAGACCTAAAGGAGCACTAAGAGGATTTGGAATTGGTCTTTTCGGTGGCTTTGCCGGTGGTGCGCTTTTAGGCTTTTTGTCTGGCGATGACACAAGCGGCCTTTTTCGACTTACTGCCGCCGAGAAAGCATTGGCAGCAGGTATCGGATTGGGTATTAGTGCAGCAATTGTGGGAACAATCATTGGCGGTTTGGCAAAAAAGACCTTTCTCATAAAGCATAAGAAAGAGTCGTTCAATCCAATGTACAATTATGTTATTGAAAAAACTTACCGTTCAATTAAGCAGCAAGTGAACAACTAACTACCCTATCAATGGCTGGTTCTGTGGCGCATGGCTTCGTATAAAATCATGCCGGCCGCCACTGAAACATTTAATGATTCAAAATTACCGGCCATTGGTATTTTAAATTGTTTATCGCAAATTTTCATCAGTGCAGGATAAACGCCATTGTCTTCGCTACCCATGATTACAGTGCAGGGTTCCTGCAAGGGTAATTCGTGCAAGGGAATGCTCGCCGTCATTTCACTGGCAAAAACCTGTATACCGTTTAAATGCAGCTCGTCAACTGCTTTCATTAAACTGCCTACACGGCAAACATGTATTTTTTCCAGCGCACCAGCTGACGATTTCATGGCTTCTTCATTTAATGCGCCTACCCCTCTGTCTGGTATAATCAATGCCTGTGCACCGCAACATACCGCCGTACGTGCAATAGCGCCAATGTTGCGCACATCTGTAACGCCATCCAGCATTACAAACAAAGGAGTTTCTCCATTGCTTACCACAAGATCTATCACCTGCTGCAGGTTCATGTATTGCACCAGTGCTGCGTAAGCAATCACGCCCTGGTGATTGGCGCGGGTAAGTCCATGCAATTTTTCAGGAGGAACCTGCTGTATGGGTATATTTTTATCTTTAGCCAGCTTCCGTATGTCGCCAATAGATTCACCGCTTACATTGCGTTGAAATAAAATCTTGTCAATAGCCCTGCCAGATTCTATGGCTTCTATTAATGGTTGACGACCTATTATGAGTGCAGATTGTTTCAACAGAAGAAAGTATTTAGTATATAGTATTTAGTATAAAGCCCCTCAACAAATTTTATAACTGATTAATCAATTAACCATTCAATTTGCCTTGCACTAGCATCAATTTCACTTTCAATATAGCTGCAACAGACATAGAGTCTGTAATTTTTCCCTGCTCTACCATTTGATACGCTTCTTCAAAAGGTATTTTCTTTACTTGCAATTGTTCTGTTTCTTCCGGCTGTGGTGCATGTTGTGTTAATTGCCTTGCCAGGAATATATGCCCCAATTCATCACTAACGGAGTTGGACAAGTGAAAATCCATCAGCTTTTCCCATTTCCCTGCTACAAGTCCTGTTTCTTCTAATAATTCTCTCTTGGCTCCATCCAATGGTTCTGTACCAAGCGGACCGCCGCCCTCGGGTATCTCCCATTCATACGCACTGAGCGTAAACCGGTATTGACCCACCAGCCAGGTATTCATCTCTTCATCTAACGGCAATATGCCAATGGCCCTGTTTTTAAAATGCACTTTACCATAGATGCCTTTTCCACCAGAGGGGTTGAGTACGTCGTATTCTGTAACATTGATCCATTTATTATCGTACACCTCTTTTTCTGCCAATATGGTCCAGGGATTATGCGATTCATTCATAACACGAAATTAAGTTGTAAGTTATAAGTGTTAAGTTTTAAGTTCTTTCGCTTCGCAATTCCTGTTTTAATGGTAACCTAAAACACTTTTTTCATTCAATTTAAAAGGACTTATAACCTACTACTTACAACTTACAACTTAACACTTATAACTTAAAAAAAACAGGCCCCGTTTTGAGGCCTGCTTGTTTTTATTTTAAACCAAATGCTTTCTTCACTTTTGGAACGTAGTCCAGTTTTTCCCAGGTAAACAACTCTACTTTTTTCTTTATTTCTTTACCGTCAGGAGATTTGAATGTTTTCTCTACTACTTCTGGTTTGCGGCCCATGTGACCATATGCAGCGGTTTCGCTGTAAATGGGATTGCGCAGTTTTAAACGCTGCTCAATAAAATAAGGACGCATATCAAATACAGATTCTACAATCTTGCCAATTTCTCCATCGCTTAGCGCTACTTTGGCAGTACCGTAAGTATTCACGTTGATAGATGTTGGTTGTGCTACACCAATAGCATAAGAAACCTGCACCAGCACTTCGTCTGCAAGACCTGCAGCTACCAGGTTTTTAGCAATGTGACGTGTTGCATATGCAGCAGAACGGTCTACCTTGCTGGGGTCTTTACCACTAAAAGCACCCCCGCCGTGTGCGCCTTTACCACCGTAAGTATCTACGATGATTTTACGACCTGTTAAACCAGTATCACCGTGTGGTCCGCCAATTACAAACTTACCTGTTGGGTTGATATGGTATTTGATTTTATCGTTGAACAGCTTTGCGTACTTCTTGTATTTAGCTTTTACGCGGGGAATAAGAATGCTCACAATATCATCCTGTATTTTCTTCAGCATTTTTGCTTCAGAATCAAAATCATCATGCTGCGTGGAAACCACAATAGCATCAATGCGTACAGGTTGGTTATTGTCGTCGTATTCCAATGTTACCTGGCTTTTTGCATCGGGGCGCAGGTATTTTATTTGTTTGTTCTCGCGGCGGAGTGCGGCAAGTTCTAATAAGATTTTATGAGCCAGATCCAATGCCAATGGCATATAATCTTCAGTTTCGTTAGATGCGTAACCAAACATCATACCCTGGTCGCCTGCACCCTGCTCTTCTTTTTTCTTTCTGTCTACGCCCTGGTTGATGTCTGCAGACTGTTCGTGAATAGCAGAAAGAATACCGCATGAATTGGCTTCAAACATGTATTCGCTCTTGGTGTAACCAATTTTGCGGATAACACCACGGGCTATTTCTTGCACATCCAGGTATGCTTTTGATTTTACTTCACCAGCAAGTACAACCTGGCCGGTAGTTACCAATGTTTCACAAGCTACTTTTGACTGGGCGTCAAATGCCAGAAAGTTGTCAATAAGGGCATCAGATATCTGGTCGGCTACTTTATCCGGGTGGCCTTCAGAAACACTTTCTGACGTAAACAAATAAGGCATAGAGAAGAATTGTTTTAACTAATGAATAATGCGGTTAATATTAAAAAACAAACATTGCAATGCCAAAGCCTGCTGCTGTTTTTTATGCAGCGCAAAGATAATTGCCAGTTTTAGATTTCAGCATAAATAATTCTAACAATTGGCAGTTTTTTGACGTATCAATAAACAAAGGCTAAACAGCAGGGTTAATCCTGCATATTTGAAAGTCTACTTATTTGGTAGAAAACTAAAAAATTGCCGTGTGAGGACTCTTATTTAGACAAGTCGGTGTACAATTGCAGGTAATCAGTTAAATCACTTTCTGCATTATAAGCCAATACTTTTTTGCCTTTTACCTTGCCAAACTCGTCTACCAGTTTCTTTTCTACTTTTTCTGCGCCAAAAGTGATAGCATCAGCGTTGGCTGCACCACCACGAAACATAGCGGCGTTGTTGGCATCTTTAAAAGCTTCCAGGTCTTTGTCTTTTAAAAGTGTTGGATTGATATTGGCCAGTTTTACAAAATCGCTGCCCAACTTTTCCTTAAAGGTGTTTTGACCAATGGTAAAAATAACCTTGCTGTGAGAGAAAACAGGCTCTTTTTTATAAACTGTCTTCAAATAAAGCGGAATAAGGCCTGTCATCCAGCCACTGCAATGGATGATGTCTGGAGGCCAGCCAAATTTCTTAACAGTTTCCAAAGCGCCTTTGCAAAAGAAAATAGCTCTTAAGCCATTGTCATCAAACCATTTTTCTTTTTCGTCGTGAAATATATGTTTGCGTTTGAAAAGGTCTTCATTATCCAGGAAATATACCTGAAGGCGTGCATTGGGCAGAGAAGCCACTTTAATTTGCAACGGGTAATCATCATTGTCTACAGATACGTTGATACCAGACAATCTTACCACCTCGTGGAGGCGGTGTCTGCGCTCATTAATTACGCCAAAACGCGGCATAATGCACCTTATCTCAAAACCACTGTCGTTCGATTTAATGGCCAGCTTATTTACAATTTCCGAAAACTCCGTCATTTCCAGGTAGGGAGACATTTCGCTGGCTATGAATAAAATTCTTTTCTTTGTTGACATTCGCGGCTTAAATTAATGAGCAAAGAGTTTAAAAAAATGGTGGGCAAAGGTAAGACTTTTATACCGAAAAATCAGTATTACAGGCACTTTCATAGAAAATAGCATGATCCTATTCAAAAAAACAACCGATTTGCAGGCAATGTTGGCAGCCGCAAGAAAAACCGGCAAAAGCATCGGTTTTGTGCCTACAATGGGGGCTCTGCACAATGGCCATATCTCTTTAATTGAGGCTTCCAAACCCGCTAACCAGCTTACTGTGGCCAGCATTTTTGTAAACCCGGCACAGTTCAACGATAAGAAAGATTTTGAAAAATACCCCATTACCATTGAGAAAGATATTGAGCTGCTGGTGGCTGCGGGTTGCGATGTTTTGTACTGGCCTTCTGTGGAAGAAATATACCCTGGTGGCTACACCCAACCACAGCATTATGAACTAGGCTCTATGGAAACCTTGCTGGAAGGCAAATACCGGCCTGGCCATTTCCAGGGGGTTTGCAGGGTTATGAACCGTTTGCTGGACATAGTGCAGCCAGACAATCTTTACATGGGACAGAAAGACTACCAGCAATGCATGGTGGTAAACCGTTTGCTCAGCATTGTGCAATCGCACACAATCCTGCATACCTGCCCTACCCTGCGTGAGGCAGACGGGCTGGCCATGAGCAGCCGCAACATGCGCCTTAACCCGCAGGAAAGGGCCAATGCAGCAGCTATTTCGGCCGGACTTAGATTTATAAAGGCCAATATTCAACCAGGCAGCCTAAAATTTGTTATTGATACCTGTACAGCAATGCTGCGAGAAAAAGATTTTAAAATAGATTATGTAGCCATTGCCGATGCAAGCAACCTGGAACCTGTAGACAACTGGGATGGAAAACAGAAGCTTGTAGCGCTGATAGCTGCTTTTCAGAACGAAGTGCGGCTGATAGACAATATGGTTTTGTAAAGCTGTTAGCTACAAGTTGCAAGCTCTTTTGCATCACCAGTTAAGCAGCTGGTTGTAGTTAATAATTTGCACAATGAAGCCGCAATCGCCACTTTCAGCTTGCAGCTAAAAACTTGCAGCTAATAACGTAGCTTGCAGAAATTTTCTCAAAAAACAGCACAACACATGCAAATGGACATAGAAGTACTGAAATCGAAAATACACCGTGCCGTTATTACGGAAGCCAATCTTAATTATGTGGGCAGTCTTACACTGGATGAAGATCTGTTAGACGCAGCCAACCTTATTGAAAATGAAAAAGTGCAGATTGTAAATGTAAACAACGGAACCAGGATTGAAACCTATATCATTAAAGGAAAAAGAGGATCGGGTGTTTGTTGCCTCAACGGGCCGGCAGCAAGACAAGGAGCTGTAGGTGATATTGTGATTGTAATCTCTTATGCCCGCATGGATTTTGAAGCCGCCAAAAAATTCAAACCCAGTGTAGTGTTTCCAAAAGAAGGTAACAAGCTGTAAGATATTAGCTGTTAGCCATTAACTAAAAGTTAAGAGCTATTAGACATGAACTATCAGCCATTAATTATAAAGTAAAAGACAGATATTGCATTGCTAATAAACACAGCCATATCGGCTTAGCCACCATTTCTGAACTATGAAGAAAAAAGTATTCAGCTTACTGCAATACATCTTGTTCCTTGGCCTGGCTATTTTTTTAGTGTGGTGGAGCCTTGGCAAGATTGAGCACAAAGACTGGCTGGATATTAAAGGAGCCTGGCTGCGTGCCGATTTTTGGCTATTGATACCAGTGGTATTGATATTGTTGCTATCACATTTTAGTCGTGCCGTCCGCTGGAAGATATTGATGCAACCGCTCGACTACTACCCTTCTATACTGAATGTGTTCTGTGCTGTATTGGTTAGTTATATTGCCAATCTGGCTATTCCCCGCCTGGGCGAAGTATTAAAATGCACTATCCTTAGCCGTTATGAAAAAGTACCAGCGGATAAACTGGTTGGCACTGTAGTGGCTGAAAGGGCTTTCGATCTGTTATGCCTGGCTATTGTATTTGCCATTACATTCTTTACACAGGTAGATGTTATTGGCGATTATGCATCAGGGGTACTGGATAAAATTTTTAATACTGGAGCCAGCGTAAGTTCCCGCATTATAAAATGGACATTGATCATACTGGTGCTGATTGGTCTTTTCACTACTGTACGCTGGGCATTTAAAAAATTTGCACATATCAGCCTGGTACAAAAAATAAAAGAAATACTGGGCAATATCTGGCATGGACTTACCAGCATCCGTTATTTAAGAAACAAAGGCTGGTTTATTTTTCATACCGTACTTATCTGGGTTTGTTACCTGGGTGCTATTCGTGTTGGTATGGAAGCCATGAAGGAAACTACTGTTTATGGCGTAAAAGAATCTTTGTCTGTACTCTGCATGGGCAGCATTGGCATGATTGCAACGCAAGGTGGTGTAGGTGCTTATCCGCTGCTGGTGCAGGAAACCATGATGCTCTATGGCCTTACAGAAAATATGGGCAAAGCATTTGGGTGGCTTCTTTGGCTGGTGCAATTTTTTATGGTGATTGTATTTGGAGCCCTCAGTCTTTTCCTTTTGCCAATTATCAACAGAAAAAAAGAAACAGATGAAAAACCCGGAAATAATACAACAGAAAATATACACGCTTGATAACCTGCTGAGAGAAGTAAAGCGTTGGAAGTTTTTGAAAAAGCAAATTGCATTTACCAATGGCTGCTTCGATATTTTGCACGAAGGACATATTTTTTCTTTAAGCCAGGCTGCTAAAGAAGGAGATATATTAATCGTGGGCATTAACTCTGATGCATCTACCCAAAGGCTGAAAGGCCCTACCCGACCAATAAATAACGAACATAGCCGTGCCTTACTGATTGCATCCCTTATTATTGCAGATGCAGTAGTAGTATTTGAAGAAGACACACCGCTTGAATTAATCAATGCTATCATGCCCGATACCATTGTAAAAGGCGGAGATTATACCATTGATCAAATAGTTGGCGCAAAAGAAGTAATTGCCAATGGCGGCAGGGTTGTTATTAATCCGATTGTACAGGGTTTTTCTACAACCGGCATTATTGAAAAAATACACAAGCTTTAATCAATCTTATTAAATCTATTCTGATTATTAGTCTTATGCGTAGGGCTTGCGCAATGCGTATTGTCTTAAAAAAGCATTAATCTTTCAAACCTTTTTCATTTCCTTAATAAATATTTAAACGCAATCCCGAAAGCGTCTTTCACACACTTTTACCTTATATCTTATTACTGTAAACATTTTATTTTCTTCTAATACAGGAAGTCTCTACCTGTAACGGCTCTCGCATGTTAACAAAAAGGCGATCATGATAATGCAACCATACGCTTCCAAATAACACCTTACTGATTATAATTTTTTTAATCAAACACCACAAAAGAACAAAGATGAAAAAAGTATTATTTGTAGCGATCGTTTTAGCTGTAGTTTCAAAAAATGTAAATGCGCAGACAGGTTCTATTCTGGTAGGCGGCAGTATTGATTTTTCCAGTGCTAAAACAGCGGGGATAACTTCCGATACTAAAACAACCAATTTTGCATTTTCACCAACAGTAGGCTATCAATTTAACGAAAATTGGACTGCGGGTTTAGTAGCTGATATTGGTTCCAGCAAAACCACTGTTCCCAATGTAACGTCAACAACAACTGTATTCGATATTGGCCCTTTCATCCGTTATGCAAAAAGCATTTCTAACACTTTTGCAGTATATGGCCAGTTGCAAGGCGCATTTGGAACTCAAAAAGAAAATAGTGTAAGATCATCTTTAGCTGACATCAAAGCTTTTCCTGCATTATTCATCAATTTTGGACACAGTTTTGGTTTAAACTTTTCCGTTGGCGGTATTGAATACAACTCTTCAAAACCTTCTGGCAGTAGTGCAAGCAACGAATTCAGTTTTACTTTTGGAAGAGCTGTTGGTATTGGTATCTCTAAAAACTTTGGAGGCGGTAAGAAAAAATAATTCATCGCTGGTACACATAAAAAACGTCCTGCAATTTCAGGGCGTTTTTTTATTTTATGCTATTCTATATTCAAACGATATTTTTTGACTGCTTATCTTTAACAACGGCAATCCCCTATCTTTATATTCAGTACATGCTGAAAAAATCATTCGCCATATTTGCTTTGTCAGTTTTCTTTCTTGCGCATTTCGGCAGGATGATAAATTATCTCTATTGCAATTTGCAGACCTATGTGCAAACAGCCAGCTTTGCCTGCGATTGCGAAAAGCAATTATTAGCCGGACTTGTGCATGACAATAATACGCACCAGGAGCAATCGCCAAAAAATATTGCCACCCCTGCGCAGGATGAAGCTTGCTATTATTTACCTGTGCATGAAATAACATCATTCCATACAATCGTTCTTTCTAAGATATGGCCTGCTGCCAATAACCAGTCGCTTTATCAGCAATTCAGTTTCAGCATTTTTCGTCCCCCGCTTCAAATATCTGCCTGAAATTAATTTATCCTTTATTGTTAAACTGGCATTCGCAAAGCCAATGATTTTATGCATTCAAAAATTGAATGACAATTAATCATTGCAACGCTTTCGTGTGCTTAATTTTTTATTCAATCGCTAATAGAAATCATACCATGGAATCTATCGGCATTCACCATCATTAAACTACTTACAATGAAAATTATTTGCATAGCTGCAATAGCAGTACTTTGTTTTAGCTGTAACCGAAAAGCAGCTCTTTCTACTAATAGCCACCCCGTTTTAAATTATACAGATAGTCGTGGTAACCAGCAATTACTGGGCACGCACAAACTTTCTGATCTGCAGCAAGCACCTTATGCCGAATGGTTTGATAAAAACTACGACAGTTACAAGACTGATTCAGTTACGGCAGAAAAACTGAAACCCTTAGTAAAAAACAAACGTTTTGAAATTTATATGGGCACCTGGTGTGGCGATAGCAAACGTGAAGTGCCGCGTATGTACAAAATACTTGCTTACGCAGGTGTTTCACCCAGTCAAATACAGTTGGTGATGCTGGACAATCGCGATAGCGTATACAAGCAAAGCCCGCAACACGAAGAGAAAAACAAAAACATTCATCGTGTTCCTGATTTGCTTGTTTATGAAAATCACCAAGAGCTTAACCGCATTATAGAATACCCGGTAACCTCTATTGAAAAAGATTTGCTTGCTATCCTTCAGCAGCAAAACTATCAACCCAATTATAAAGGAGCCGCTTTTTTGCAACAACTAACAGCTAGAGGAGTGCCGCCATTAAGTGACACCACCGAGTTGGCGAATAAAATAAAAACTCTTGTACAAAATGCTGCAGAGCTTAATAGCCTGGGCTATGTTTGGATGGCAGCAAAAGAAACAGATAAGTCATTGCTTGCATTTCACCTGAATGCATGCCTCTACCCTACAGTTGCCAATGTATATGACAGCCTGGGGGAAATCTATTTGAAACTGCATAAAAAGGAGGTAGCGATTTTGTATTACCGAAAGGTTATTGATATCGACCCGAAAAATGCCAACGCTTTGAAGATGCTGCAGCAGTTGCAATAAAAAGAAAAAAAATTGTTGGTAGCAGGCGCTTAGGTGGGTTTGATTGGTAAAAATCGTATTGTGAGAAATAAACCAATCGGCTCACCTAAGTTATATTTAAAAAAAGGCTAATGACAAGTGGAAAGTAGCTAGTGGGCTGATGAGGATAAACAACATATTTCGGGTGAAAAGACTTACCACTTAAAACTTAAAACATACAACTTAGCGGACATACATTCTTTCTACTTCCTGCACAATGGATTCTATTTCTTTGTCATCACCTTGCGCATCATACGGTTGTTTTAAATTGGTGCTGAAGAAAAAAGCCACCGTCTGGTATAATCTTGCGGTAAGGCCGCCTTTGTATTCCTTTATAATTTCATAGCAGTTGTTGCCTGTTTGCCGGTTGATAAGCTTCATCAATACTTTTCCCTGGTAGACAGAAAGATTGGTAAGCGGATCTGTAAACTCTTTGCGCAATTCTGCTTCACGGGTTTTTATATATGCTTTGCGATCACTTTTCTCCGGCATCTTTTCAATCTTTGCATTGATATCGTTTAATACAGCACCGGCACGACGTGCGTATGGATAAGTTACATAAACCGCATTGCGCAACCTTGTCCACTTTTCAATTCGTTCCTTCATGCCAGGAGGACCGGGTTTGCTAATCCAGAAATTCTCCAGCGTCTTTGCAGGCATTAATATTCCTTCTTCGCTGATTTTTGCAGGCACCATAATAGTATCATTAGGCCCCAGTTCCGGATGTTGTACTTGCTGAAAAATAGAATCCTGCCTTTGCCGGACACTGTCTACCTGCGCACTTACGGCGTTTGCTGTTAAAAGCAAAACCGCCAGCAATACTGTTACAGCCAGAAAATGTTTATAGATAGCGGAAAAGCGCATTGGGTAAATTTACAAACTCGGTCTTGTTAATCCTAGCGAGGACAGAAAAGTAACCCAAAACGCTGTTATTGATATGCAAAAACCGTTGTAAAAGTTCTCTTCGTATTGAATCTCACCCCATTGGCAGAAAATAATGTGCTACACCTCTGCTTCCGATGGCACACTCCGAAGGCTTGCTTTTTTAACGGTGTGAAGTAAGACATACCTTCTGCGCATGCTTACTACAAAACCTGCAATCATAATAATTGTGCCCAACCAAACAAGGTTGATATGCGGAAATTCATATGCTTTCAATGCCACATAAGGCACCATTTGCGAAGACGATTTTACTTGTATTTCAAAAGTATTGTTTTGATTGTTTACACTGGTAAAACCAATGGCCAAACCTTGTGCAAAAACAGTATCAAAAATAAACCTTGAGTCAAATCCCTTCCAAAATATAGCAGGAGTTGCACGGTATTTCATGCTATCTCTTGATACGATATTGATATCTGCAACTATTAATGTATCACCCGCTTTTGCAGTATGTCTTGTGTCAGTAGGATTGATACCCACTTTATTCAGGATCATGTATCCATCATTATAGTAGATGGTATCCTTCAGCTTTACATGGTATTTTTTAAATTGGGCTGTATCGTTTCCATCATCAAGACTAGTGGCACTTACATACGTGAAAACATCCTTGTTCCAATAATGCCTGGAATCAGGATTACCGGAAGCCCCCTCCTGCCCTTTGGTAGCCTTTATAAAATTGGGATACAATGTAAACCTCTCACCGGTTTCTTTATGCTCAAAATCTATTTTAAAGTAAGTGATATTGCCATGCTGACCAGTACTGTCTTTGTTTTGATAAGTAGCCCAGTACTTGCCCATGTCTGAACGCAGCCCTTTTATAAGCGTCAGGTTCTCCATGGGGTTTTCCTTGGATGTCTTTGGATCAAAATTCAACAGGAAGCCCCTGTTTTTTGATAGTACATCTTTCTTAGAAGAAGTAACTAAGACACCCAGTAACAACAATCCAAAACCAAGGTGCGCAATGGAGCCACCAGCGGCTTTCAGGTTTCCGTTAAGGCCATTCCACATGTAAGTTGCATTGGCAATTACTGCATATACACTGGCAAAAATAGCCAGGTGAATTGCTCCAAGGAAACCGGCACCGTGTTTATAGAAATTGATATCGCCAAAGAAACTTATCAGCAATGATAATATCAGCGCAACCACAGTAGGTATACCGGCTTTCTTTATAAACACCCCCTTGGGTGTATCCTTATAACGCAGGTATTGCGCAACTGCCGTTAATATTCCTATTACCACGGCCACAAACACCTGTATTTTGTTGTACGCAAATTCCGGATCTTCAGGAACAGAGGTGGTTTTACCAGCAATCTTATTGTAAATGGGTGTAAAAGATGTCTGCCAGCTAATTACCAAAGCCGCAAGAAACAATACCAACGATCCAATAAACATCCAGAACTCCCTGGAATAGGTATTCTCCTCTTTAACAATATGCGGAATGGCTTTGTAACGTACACCAAATAGCAAAAGCGATGGCACAATGAATACTGCCATTAACAAGATCAATTGCATGTTCATGTTGTTCTCTACAAATGCATGCACAGACAAATCTCCTAATATTCCACTGCGGGTTAAGAACGTAGAGAAAAGCACCAACGAAAAAGAAAGAATAAAAAACAGGTAAGTAGCCCTTAAAGAATGACCAGTTGCATTGAAGACTAACAATGTATGCAAACCTGCTACCATCACCAGCCAGGGCACCAGTGATGCGTTCTCTACAGGGTCCCATGCCCAAAAGCCTCCAAAGGTTAATGCTTCATATGCCCAGGCTGCCCCCATCATTACTCCCAACCCAAGTATGCCACCAGAGAAAAGCGACCAGGGCAGCACTACTTTCGTCCATCCGGTATAATCTTTTTTCCAGAGACTGGCTATAGCATATGCAAAAGGAACTAACGTAGATGCAAATCCCAAAAACAATATAGGCGGATGTATTACCATCCAGTAGTTCTGTAATAATTGGTTTAATCCCTGCCCATCTTTCATTACGGAAAGGCTCATATAATCGGGTCTGCTGAAAATAGGAGCCGATTGCATATTCTCCATCTGGCGCACCAATAAAAAAGGATTGATACCAATGCGTGTGCTGCCGAAGTACAAACCAATAATCATGGTGGCAAGGCAAACTTGTGCAAAGCTCATTACCGTCATCACAGGTGCTTCCCATTTACCGGCACGAAACATTAACACCAGCCCCAGTACGCAATGCCAGATAGTCCATAATAGAAAACTTCCCTCCTGGGCCTCCCAGATACAAGCAAAAAGATAACTGGTATTTAATGCAAGGCTGGAGTGGTTCCAGGCATATGCATATTCAAACTTGTGGGTAAAAACAATATAGAAGATGTTTGCTAAAACTGAAAAAACAGCAACGCATTCTATACCGAAAGCGATCCTTGCCAGGCGTTTCCAGCTAGCCGCAGCATCCGGCATGTTGGCATTGGCGCTTTTAAAATAAGCGATGGTGGCAACCAGTGAAGCAATAAAGCAAAGTGCAGTTAGAAAATGGCCCAACTGGCCGGGAAAAAGATGCTCACCAATAAAATTCATGGCAGTGGATTAATGGATTAATTAGTTATCGTAAGGTTCTTTTTTATTACGTTGGGATCATCTTTGTATTTGGAAGGACATTTCATGAGCATGTCTTTGCACTCAAACAACCCGTTTTGCATTTTGCCATTCAATACAAGTCTTTCGCTCTTTTCAAAATCCGGTGGCTTTGAATTGCGGAATATCACTTTTGTAGTATTGCCCAAAGTATCAATGGCCGTAAAGCTCATGTAATTGGGATCTTTCGCTGCATTGTATTCTACCGGCTGTGTTTTATCTACTTTGGCAATCAATCGCACAAACTGTCCTTCCTTTTGCTTGGCAGAAGCAACAGTTTCATAAGTGGTAAGATTGCCGGTATAACTTACCAGCACGGCAATGGCGGCTGCAATTAAAACAAGAATAACAATGTGCGTCTTCTTCATAAATCAGTTTTCGGTGGCAAAATTAGTCCAAAAAAAATGATTGGGCAGCCTCTGTTAGATGATATGTTGCAAATAGTGATGAATTGTTGAGCAGAAGCAGCTTATCAGCCCTCAAAAACCATCCTGCGCAATAAAAGTTCACCAATTAAAAAAAATATTTTAACAACTGTTAGTTTTCATTTTTGCTCGTGCATAGCATTTTTTTGCGTCTATTCAATACTGCATTAACTTGCGCAGCGTTTATTACACAGAATTCTATAACAAATGGCAGACTTATCCCAATTCGATCCTAACAGGGCTGGCAACCCCAACAACAATATTTTTGGACTGCCTTTTACAGAAGAAGAAGCAAAAGTGGTATTGCTACCAGTACCATGGGAAGTAACAGTAAGTTATATAGCCGGTACCGCCAGGGCTGGTGATCATATTTGCAAAGCTGCATTACAGGTAGACATTTTTGATACCGATGTACGCGATGGGTGGAAACAGGGTTTTTACATGCGACCCGCAGATAAAAAGGTGTTGATGAAAAGCGACTACCTGCGCAAAGAGGCCGAACTCTACATTGATTATATCTCCAAAGGTGAAATAGTTGAAAAAAATACTTTCATGTCTAAGAGCATGAAAGAAATTAATGAAGGTGGCATCTATCTAAACAATTGGGTGTACCAGCAAACAAAAGATTTGCTCGACAAAGGAAAGCTGGTAGGCCTTGTTGGTGGAGACCATAGCACACCGCTTGGCTATTTTAAAGCCATTGCAGAAAAACATGGCGAGTTTGGCATTCTGCAAATTGATGCCCATGCAGATCTCCGCAAAAACTATGAAGGCTTTGCTTATAGTCACGCCTGCATTATGTACAATGCACTTAATGAAATTGAACAAGTAAAAAAACTGGTGCAGGTGGGTGTGCGTGATTTATGCGATGAAGAGTGGGAATACATCAGCAACAGCAATTACCGCGTGGTTACTTATTTTGATCATGAATTGAAAGAACGCCAGTTTGAAGGCCAGCACTGGAAAAAGATAGCAGACGAAATTATTACCCATCTTCCCAACAACGTTTACCTCAGTTTTGATATAGACGGCCTTGATCCAAAACTTTGCCCCAATACGGGAACGCCTGTACCCGGCGGGTTAGAGCTCGAGCAAACTTATTACCTGCTAAGGCAAATCATCCGCAGCGGGCGAAAACTCATCGGCTTCGATCTTTGTGAAGTTGGTACGGGAGAAACAGAATGGGATGCCAACGTAGGTGCACGTATACTTTGGAAACTCTGCAATTTATTATTGGCAAGCAACAGTTAATTGGAAATGTGATGAATGTGAAAATGTGAGAAATTGAAAGATTAATACAACAACAACATAAACCATAATTTTGAGGGTACAAGCATTGGACTACTATTTAACTTCTGTTGTGTCACTCCCTTGTACTGCATACCTTTATTGAGCTAAAGGTTTATCCGCAAAGCTCATAACTAACAGCTAAAACCCGCAGCTTAAAATCAGGCTTCAACAATGGTTTATCAATATGTAGTCACGCTAAAAAATAACAGTCGCCGGTATATAGACAGGTTTTCTTTATTGTTGCTTGCTATCTCTGCCATCTTATTTTTACGAGAGCAGTACTTTTCTAACAACATAAAAATTGCCTATCTCTTTGGAGCCATCGCCATTCTTGCTATTGTGGGCTACAATCTATATCGACAAAAAACAAAACAAGAAACAGCTTTCTACAGCAGTGCCTTATTTATTGCGGCCATTGGCTGGGTTACCATGCCTTACCTCAACTGGCTTTTTATTCCGTTTGCTTTACTGGGTTTGTTTGAACGTCAGGCCAAACATCCGCTTGAAGTAGGTTTTACAGATACTGAAATTGCCATAAATACCCTTTTCAGGAAAAGGTATAAATGGACCGATTTCAATAACATTATACTCAAAGACGATTTACTCACGCTGGATTTTAAATCGAACCGTTTATTACAACGTGAAACCATTGACGAAGAAGGCGACGCGGACGAAGATGAATTCAATATCTATTGCCGCGAGCAATTAAGAAAAGCGCATCTTGTTTCCTGAGTTAATGATTGGAGAGCAAGTCAAAATTCAAAAGTAAAAATTCAAAACTGCTGGTTACACCTACCCTCACACCAATCTGTGAATCCGTGGCATCATTCCTTATATTCTTAAAAAAATCTTAAATTCAACAATAGCTTTTTTAGCTATATGGATTTTTTACTTGATTGCATCTGGTTAAAAAACTGCTCGTATGAATGCTTTAGCCATCACTATTATTCATCCGGCTTACGAGAGCCTCAAACGCATAAGCCGTTTCCTGCACCTGGTTGCAGCCGTTCTCATCCTCTTTAATGCTTTACATCAGTTGCAGCAACCTACCCTTAACCATCTTTATTTCTGGTGTCAGCTTTTTATAGGATTGGATATCATAGTAGTAGTCTTTACCAATCGCAATCTGGTACAGGAGCTACCAAGAATGAATGCGATATTCCGCTTTATTGAGTGCGTCATTTTCCTGGGTGCAGCAGCTATCCTCCTTTCTGAAACCAATTGGATTATGGGCTGCGTGTTGTTGCTGGTAAGCGGCGCTTATGGCTACCTTATGTTTTGCGAGCATAGGATGAACAATGCTGAAGCTGAGATGGTTAAATTCAACCATATTGGTATTACCATTTCGGGAATGCCTAATAGCGTTTTCTTCTCCTGGTCGCGGATTAACAACATTGATATTCGCTACGATAGCATCACTATAGACACTTCTGAAAACAAAAAACTCCATTTTTCGCTCCGTCAAAATCTTCAATTCGAAGAACTGGATCAAATTCACGAATTTTGCAGGCATTATTTGAAAACGTGAGGCGTAAGACGTCAGTCGTGATAAAATCACTGATTGTCTGCTGCTCACGCCTGACGATTCACGATTCACGACATTTTTATGAATTATTCTCCATACATTCTTTATTCTGACGGCAAGGGAAACATTTTTGAAGACACCAGTTTGTATGCTACGGGCAGAAGTGGCTGGGATGCATATCCTATAGACCCGGCAGACTGGATTGAACTGCCCGATGGCGGCTCGCTCTATGAATTGCCCGGCAGACGTGGCATTGGCATAGACGTAGAAACCGGCGATATGCGGCTTTGTGACAAAGGCTGGGCGGTTGCTGCGTTTATTCCACCCGCACATACAGGCTTGTACATTGCAGCGTATGAAACAGGACCAGACGCTCCCACTCTTCCATTGTTTTGTTATACGGCTGCGGGCTGGTACAATGATAAATTCTATGTTCCTGCAGTAAGAATTGAGCAGGATATACGCCAGGAATGCGCAGGTTATGATGATAAAAAAATAAAATCGGGCACTGCGCATTTGCTGGAAGCTTACCCGCATAATCGTTTGGTAAAACATTTGATGCAGAATTGTTGCCTCACTTACAATTGTCCCGCTGCAAGAAATCTTTCACTGGCCAGATGGGAATGCCCCATACCTACATCACCTGCGTGCAATGCCAATTGCATTGGATGTATTTCTTTTCAACCACAAGAGGAGACCATTCCTTCAACGCAAGACCGTTTAACCTTTAAGCCAAGTGCTGAAGAAATTGTTGAGTTTACTGTTCCGCATTTGGCAGAAGCCCCCTACCCCATTGTTTCTTTTGGGCAAGGTTGTGAAGGTGAACCACTATTAATGTGGGAGACTATCCGGCAGTCAATTATTGAAATGCGCAAACACACCAAACGTGGCAGCATCAATATAAATACCAATGGTTCTAAACCGGATGCAGTAAAAGCCTTGTGCGAAGCTGGCTTAAATAGCATTCGCGTAAGCACTAATTCTGCACGCAAACATATTTATGAAGCTTATTACCGCCCCAACAATTACAGCTTTGAAGACATTGTAGAAAGCCTGAAAGTAATGCGCAGTTATGGCGGTTGGAGCAGTATTAATTATTTTGTTTTTCCGGGCATGACGGATAGCATTGAAGAATATGAAGCATTGCGCAAGCTGATAAAAGAAACAAAGCTTAGCATGATACAGTGGCGCAATTTCAATATTGATCCCGATTGGTACTTAGGTAAAATTGGTGTTACAGATACCGGCGAGTGCATGGGCATAAAACAATTGCAGGAATTAATCCAGGAAGAATTTCCTGATCTTAAATATGGTTATTTCAATCCACCAATGGAGCGTATTAAAGGTGATTACCAAAAAGACTTTGCACATTATTAATTATTAATTGATAATTAGTAATTAATAATTATGGCCTTAACTAACAAACAAAATAATATCTATCAGGGCATTGGCCTTGCGCTTATTACAGTTATCATTTGGTCGGGCAATTATGTTATTGCACGCGGCATTGCAAAACAATTGCCGCCGGTAAGTCTTGCGTTTTATCGTTGGGGATTGGCTTCTGTTTGCATATTTCCATTTGCCATCAAAAAGATGATTGAACAAAAAGCAATACTGCTGGCAAACAGTCATTATATTTTCTGGACGGCGCTTACTGGCGTCACCATTTTCAATACATTTATTTATCTGGGCGGACATTATACATCTGCTATCAACCTGGCATTAATTGGCACTACATCGGCGCCAATCTTTTCTACCTGCATGGCTGCAATATTTCTGAAAGAAAAAATCAGCCGGAACCGCATCATAGGCATGTTGCTTTGCATAATAGGTATTTTATTTTTGATTAGCCAGGGAAGCTGGCAAAAGCTTACTCATTTTCATTTTGGCAAAGGAGATGTGCTGGTGCTTATCAGTGCTTTTAGTTTTGCCATTTATACAATACTGGTTCGTAAAAGACCGGCAACTATTTCACCCATTGTTTTCCTGGCTGTTATTTTTATTACGGGCACTCTGTTTCTTTTGCCATTTTATGCATATGAAGTGATGCACAATCCTGCTGTGCAATGGACACATAATATGGTTTATATTATTTTATACCTGGGCATAGGCAATTCCATTATTGCATTTTTTTGCTGGAATGCATCTATAGGAAAATTGGGTGCAGCGGGTACTGCGCTCTTTGGAAATCTTATACCTGTGTTCAGTACTATTGAAGCAGTTATTTTTTTGGGAGAAGAATTTTCCGATGTTCATTTAATCAGCGGCATTATTGTAATCAGCGGACTCATCATAGCTAATATTACGGCAAGTGCGTCCAATAAAAATGGCTGATGTCTGATGTAGAGATTTCTGATTTCTTTTATTCGTCGTTCCTTAATGAATTGAAGCTTTACCTATTTGCAAGATTTTCGCAGAGAAGAAATCAGACATCAAAAAATCAGATATCAGAGATTGAAAATTTATGACAATAGAAATCATTTTACTCTGCATAGCTGCATTTGCGGCTGGCTTTATTGATGCCATTGTAGGTGGTGGCGGATTAATACAAACACCAAGTGGCCTTATATTATTACCTCAATACCCGGTAGCAACTGTTATTGGTACATTAAAAATTCCTGCTTTCACGGGTACCTTATTTGCAACTATTCAATACGCCAAAAGAGTTGCGTTCAATTACAAACAACTTGGTTTAATGATGGGGCTTGCATTTATTGCAGCGTTTATGGGTTCCAAACTACTGACAGTGGTAAGCAACCAGTTTATGAAACCATTACTGTTGATTGTCTTAATTGCTGTGGCTGTCTATACCTGGCTTAATAAAAATTTTGGCAACCATACAGAGAAAACACATTCGCTCAAAAGGCAAACATTTTATGCTGTTGTTGTTAGTCTAGTGATTGGCTTTTACGATGGCTTTATTGGACCAGGCGCAGGCAGTTTCTTAGTGCTTTCTTTTATTACACTTTTAGGTTTTGATTTTTTAAGGGCAAGTGCCCATGCAAAGTTTGTAAACCTGGCTACCAATATGGGTTCTATAATCTTCTTTGCAATCAGTGGAAAAATTATCTACAGCATTGCAATACCAATGGCCGTTTGTAATGGATTGGGAGGCGTTTTAGGTGCCAGGCTTGCTCTGTTAAAAGGCAATGCTTTTATACGCATATTTTTTTTAGTGGTAGTAACAGGCACCATTATACGCTTTGCTTATGATGTATTCTTCAGGTAGAGTATGTAGTATTTAGTATAAAGTATTTAGACCAGGGTATTCAGGGAACTCCAGGTAAAATATTTAGTATTTAGAATAGCGCATTCAGGTTTGCGGAATGTTAGCGCTGAAATCTATATAATACATACTTTATACTTCATACTATAAAATCACCAAACATTTCGCGGGCACCAATCACCATATTTATTGCCTAGCAGAAATCCCAACACAATTTCGTGCGTGCCTTTTGTAATTGTATTGAGTTGTGAAGTAGTGTAATCATAGGCATAACTGATATTGAAAGTATTGGAAACGTTCAAACCAAGCATGCCATTAAAACCATCCTTGATGCGGTAACCCGCCCCTATCCAAAGCAGATCATGATATTGCGCTTTTACATTCAGATCTAATTGCGCAGGTGTGGGCTGCACATATTTCAGCATTACACTTGGTATCATTGAAATATCATCGTTCAAAAAGAAACGATAGCCGGCAGTTGCAAAAATGTGTGGCACTAATTTGCCTTGCTCCTGTTGCAGTTTATTATCAGAGAAATAAATTTTTTGCGGAATGATTTGCTGCGCCGACAATCCAATAAAATAGTCGGAAGAATAGATCCATATGCCTGCACCAAAATCCGGTTTCAAACTATTTATCTCGCCAGAATTATACACAGCAGGATCTACAGGATTGGCACTGCCAAAATCAAGTTTGCTCCTATCCAGTGAAATATTTCTTACACCTGCTTCAAAGCCTGCCGCAATACTTGTTTTCGCACTAATGCCAATATGATAAGCGTAACTCAAGTAGCCGGCAAAACGATTTAGCGGGCCTGTTCTATCATTAATTATTTTTAACCCAATACCGTGATGTGGTTTTACAGCTTCATAATCCTCCCAAAAATTTCTGCCGCGTGGGTTTTCTCCGGGCTTTTCAAAGGAAGTAGCAGTAGTACGGTCATCTTTTTTGCCTAATGGTTTGTGTATAGTAAGATATGTAGTTACAGGCGCATCCTGCAAACCCACCCATTGATGGCGGTGACTAATTTTTACGTCTGTATAATTTTCTATTCCTGTTAATGCCGGGTTGAGTATATAATTATTGATTACATACTGCGTGTACTGTGGTTGCTGCTGCGCTATGGCATCAGAAAAACAAAAGAAAAAACATACAATCGTCAAAAACTTTCTCATCTACACAAGAATTTGATTTACCTGATAATGGTGACAGAGCCGTTCACCGGCCCGCGTCCACTTTTAGGGTTGATAATCCAATAATATGTACCAATTGGCAATGCTTGTCCATTTACACGTCCATCCCAGGGTCTGTTATACCCGGTGGAATGAAATACCGGTTGTCCATACCTGTTGTATACATCTACCGTACAATCCGGGTAAGAATCAAGATAAAGAATTACCCATGTATCATTAATGCCATCACCATTGGGAGAAAATGCATTAGGTACTTTAATATCTTTCAATAATGTAACCTTTACATCATCAGTGGCTTTGCAACCATCGGCAGAAGTTACCTGTAAGGTATACAGCATATCATGAGTGGCTGCTGTTACTCTCGGCCGGGCTATATGTATGTTGTCAATAAAATCTGGTGGAGACCACAAATAACCTGGGTTTGTGCCAGAGGATTGACCTTCCAGTGTAATATAACTTCCTTCCAATAAAAATTTATCGGGGCCAGCACTGATTACTGGTGTTGGATAAACGATTATTGCACCGGTAGTATCTGCAGTACATCCATTTGCTGCCGTAACAACATACTTTATAGAATCTGTTCCTGCACCTGCAATAGAAGGTGTAAACATACCATCTGCCGTAATGCCTTTGCCCGAGTAAATTCCTGTTGCCGCTAAAACAGATATATCTTTCGCAGAAGTTATTTGGAAAGGTGCCACTTCTTCGCAGACTGGTGCTAATGCGGCAAACTGTAATTGCGGTACAGCCTGCAATGTTATAGTGATAGTGGACTGGCTAATGCAACTATACCCGGAATAGACAACATATCTCACCTGGTAGCTTTTGGTAGCCGTTGACGAAAATGCAGGGTATTGATGCGTATACAGTTTGCCTTTTGAAGGAAGGCTGTCAACGGTTTTTGTTAGCGGGTTACCGGCATAATCCCAATATATTTCTGTTCTAACTATTTTACCATAATCTATGGTAGACGCATCTGTAATTACAACAAGCTTATTGCTGCAAAGAGAGGCAGTATTGCCATTTACTGAAAAAACAGCTTGCGGTACTGCTCCGTTCACCGTAAATTTTTGTGTGCTGTCTTTTACACAACCGTCCTTACTGGTGACCGTTAGTTTTACATTATACACCCCTACTGCGGTGAAATGTCCCTGGCCATCTTTTTTGTTATCGGTTGTGCTATTGCCAAAATCCCATAGGTAAGTAAATAATGCCTGGCTATTGTCTGCAATAGAACTGCTGTCATAAAACTGCGCCACCGGATCGTTTAAACAAATAGAAGGCATGGAAAAGTTAACATATGGTATATCGCTAACCTTAATCACCACAGTATCTACCAGGCTTTTACAACCACTGGCCAATTCCACTTGCAGCGTAGCCTTATACAATCCCGTTGCTGCATACACATGTTGCACGGGTGAGTTATCAGATTTAGTAACCATGGCGCTGTTATCGCCAAAATTCCAATACCATTTTACAATTGTACTGCCTCCTGTAGCAGTAGAATTATCTGCCAGCGTAACTGATCGCGTAACACAGGCTGCTCCTTGCAAAGCAAATGAAGCAGTAGGAGGAGGAAACAAGCTAACCGTTTTTGTGATGGTATCAGAAAGACAACCTATGTCCGTAATAGCAGCATACTTAACAGAAAAATTGCCACCACTAGTATAGGTATGCGATGGATTGCTGGAGTCGGCTGTTTTTCCATCTCCAAAATCCCACAAGTATTTAATAATAGCCCGTCCGCCGCCATCGGCTGTATTTTTAAACAACACCGGGTCTGTAACACATCCATTATTGGTAAAACTGAAATCCGCAGAAGGCCGTTCAAATATTTGCAGGTCGTAATTAATTTCCTGTTCACCACCACAACCGTCTACGCCTGGGCTTGTGGCAACAACCTTAATAGGATACGTGCCAATCGACTGAACTGTAAAATATTTATTGAGTGAATAACGGTAAAGCGTTTTGTCGTTTACGACCCAGGTAGAATCATAAACAGGAGCAGTTATTGTTGTATCTGCCAATAAACCATTAAACATCCATTGAATTTTCAAAGGCTGATAAGGAAAGGTCATGGCAAATTTTAAAGGAGAGTTTCTGCAGCCGGCCGGAAAATTTACAATGGCGTATTTGTTATCAATCGTTATAAACTGGTATAAATCTTTGAGGTTAGTACCAGCGCTATAACCATAAGACTCTGCCGATCCAAAACCGTATGCAATGGCATTAAAGCCTGAATCGCAGGTGATGGTGTGTGTTCCTTTTGCAACGGGCACCTGCACATAAGCATAACTGTTGTTTTGTGGAACCGATGCAAAATTGCTTATTGGAGCCCCATCAATTTTAAAAGAATTAATAGCTGATGGAGAATTGGGTACTACAGCATTGATATAATGTTCGTTGATATTAGTACCGCTTGCAGGCTGCATAGAGTTTAATGTTACCGAAGCAATGGTCTGTTCTGTGGGGTTCAAAAAGATCATTTCCGGATCACCATTGCCTTTATTGTTGCTGCAACCGCCACTGGTAAAATACTGTGCCACCAATATCGGCTTATCGGAATGAATATAATTGGTCTGGGCATTGCTGAATTCGAAATACTGGTTGTTTACAAAACCTGTTAGCGGCACACCATTCAATGTAACATTGGCTGCAGGGTCTGGCCTGAATATGCGGTAAAAGTTTGTCTGGGCTTTTGTATCTACTTTATTAATACTGGGCACCGTAATATAGTTTTTACCCCAGGTGCTTGTAGGATACATTTGCTGGTAGAGATTGTCTGATGTACCGGCTGTATTTCCGCAACCAATGGAGATTTTACCACTGCCGCTAAACACCGCAATCTTTTTGCAGGTGCCGGTAGCAGAACTTACAGATTGAATCCTGGAGCCTGTAAGGTCAAGCGGCGATAAAAATTGGTACACCTGTCCCTGATTGAGGGTATAAGTATAAGTAGTACCTGCCACCAAACCGCCTTTAGTATTTTGGGAAGGTGTTACCTGGATGGTGGTAGTGCCTGTATCTGTGGCAATGGCAAAGAAGTAAGAATAGGAATCCGATTCATTAGAAACCTGTGTAAAATTGAGTGAATAATATTCCTTACCCAGGGTTGTAGTTGGTAAACAAAGGGTGGCACCGGAAACTGATCCCACATAAATAAAACTGTAAACAACTACCGGTTTGGCGGCAGTAACATGAATGCCCAGGTTAGTAAGTCCTTCATCAAAAAGACCGGCACTGCGTGGAATATCTATGGTTGTAATCTGGTTGGCGGTAACGGTAAAAGGCATGGAAAAACCAATGCCGGGTATATCTACCTTACCAGGCGTGCTTACATCAGATGTTATATAAAGTTGCATCTGCTCTGCCGGGTTGCTGGCATTTATAATCCGAAACATCCGCACATGGTTTCCGTAACCAACCCAAAAATCATTTCCTTTATTAGTAAAGTCCTGGGCATGCAGAAACCAGGCGTTTGCCAAAAGCAATATGGTAAGCAGGAAAATTCTCATTACAGTTAGATCGATATAAAAAGCAATATAAAAGATTAGTCCTTACAATAAGGTTAATGACGTTTTTTTAGGATACGAAACAAAGCCTGCAGGGCATTTATCATTTGCAAAATTCAATCATTACCTAATGATAGAAATACGCATTAAATGACTTCGCAAGAATCATAATAAGTGTAAAAGGTATTGGAGAAGGATAGGTGATGATTAACCAGCCAGGAAGGTTTTATCAAAGATGTTTATTTTAAGCCGGTTTTGCAAGTATTGATCAAAATAAGCCGTTATCAAAAACCATAGCTCCAGGTTCCTAAACCAGTTAATCCCCAAAGACCAATCTTTTGAAAATTGTTTTCCAGGCAAGACAAAAAGACAGTAACTATTAAACCATTAAATAACTGCTTTTCTCTTTTCTCAATCACCGCTCTGGTTTCTAAAAAATTCTACTGAATGCAATAGGTGAGCTATTCATGTTGCCGAACCAACCAGAGAACAGTTGGTCTTATAAATTTTCCAGCCTAAAAAAATCAATTTCCGGGCATCGATTCCAAAATTTTAACTCCTTTTATATTAATAAAAATTGCAAATGAATTTTTATTACAAATATAATTTAATGTAAAAATCATAATTACTTTATAAACAATAGTTTGAGAAATTTATTTTAATTATTTACATATGTTCCACGAGTTAGTACTTTAACATCAAAATTATTATCTCTTTTGCTTGAAATAATATCTATTAATTAATCATTTAAAATTTTTATTTAAATGATTTATAGTATAATAATTTTAAAAATTTCAGCTACAAAAAATAGCCAAAAAATATTAGCACCACGAATATTGTTATTGTAAAAAAACTATATTTTTTAGCATAGAAAAAATGAAGATTTTTCCCCTTTTTCGAGGGCTTGATTTTTTCTCCGCTATTTTCATTAATTAGCAGTATGAAAAGAATGGTAATCTGGGGGCTGGTAGCTCTGGCCACTTCCCTACTCTTTCTTCAATCTTGCAGCAAGCCTGCGGCGCCAGAATATGCGGGTATTGATAATTTTAAGGTGAATAGTATTGGAGCAGATCAATCCGTCATATCGGCAGATTTAAAATATTACAATCCCAATCATTTTGCACTGAAATTGAAAGATGGAGAGACCAGCGTTTTTGTCAATAACCGGTTTATTGGAAAATCAACACTGGACACTTTTACGGTTATTCCTGCCCGTGACAGTTTTTTGATTCCTGTTTCAATGAAGGTGGATATGAAGCAGGTTTATGCCAATGCCCTGGACATTTTGCTAAATAGAGAGGTGACAATTAAATTGGATGGATTTGCAAAATTAGGAAAAGGAGGTGTCTATTTTAATGTTCCAATTCAATACGAAGGCAAGCAAAAAATTGATATCAATTTCTAGAAATCAGTTCCCAAGCTCCCCCCATTTTTAGTTTTTGGGCAGCAGGAATTTTGGGTCGAACTTTTACATTTTTCCCGGATTTTACTTTTTCTGACCGATCATTTTTTTCACGAATTAGCAGATTTGAGCGTTCAAAATTTTGACTGTTTTCTAAAAAAAACATCTTTTGATGCCCTTATTTTTTGACTGGATTTTGAGAAAATTTGATGGTTTACTTTTTTAGCTCAGCACACGAATCAGCAAGTTTTTACCAATCCAGTCCTATCTAAAATTTATTACTGCTTAATAAAATCTGCTTTTACTGAGATTTTTTGTGGCTGAAATTGCTTCAACTATGGGCATTAAAAAAGCGCCTTTCGGCGCTCTAATATTTTTGAAATTTCCGGATTTTAATGTTTGGCCGGGCCTCCACCATCTTCCGGTTTCTTGCAGCAAAGCGGCAATTTTTTATACGCATCTGGTTCTGCTGTTACATCATCTGCATCATATCCTAAATTGGCAATGGCTGTTTTTACATTTTCTATGTTCGTGCGGTCTGTCCAGAAAGTAACTTTTGTGGTCTTGTTCTTATAATTCACCACTGTTTTAGCTACACCTTCTACCCTTGCCATACCATTTTCTATACGCTGTTTACAGCTTTCGCATTGTACTGTTGGCGTCTTAATAGTTACTGTAAGTGCTTGTTTTTGCTGAGCATTTGTGAGGGAAAATATGCCCATTACAAATGTGAGTAAGAAAATTGCTTTTTTCATGGTATATAAATTTGTCTCCAAAAATAATCAAAGTCCTTTCCAATTGGAAGGGTCTTCTTGCCAATTTAACAAAATAGACTGCTGTTCCGGACTTACAGTGCCCTTTTCCACCGC
Organism: Chitinophagaceae bacterium; assembly: GCA_047602295.1. GTDB lineage: Bacteria > Bacteroidota > Bacteroidia > Chitinophagales > Chitinophagaceae > JACMLD01. Next base: position 4,289,863 of record JASGHP010000001.1, read on the forward strand.
CATTTTAATAAGGGTATCATAATTGGTAAGGGTTTTAAAGGGCACACCCGCTTCTGCAAAAGCCTTTACTGCCACAGAAAAGCCATAAGTAAATATGCCCACCATACCTATTACTTCAAGTCCGGCAGCCTTTAATACATCTACCACCTGCAGGCTGCTTTTGCCAGTAGAAATCAGGTCTTCTATCACCAATACTTTCTGTCCTCTTTCGTAAAAACCTTCAATCTGGTTGCCCAGGCCATGTTCTTTGGGTTTTGGCCGAACATATATATAAGGCAGTTTCAACTGGTCTGCGCTTAAAGCCCCCCAGGCTATGCCTGCAGTAGCCACACCAGCCAGCAACTGGGTATCCGGAAATTCTGAAAAGATAAGGTTACTCATCTCAGATTTTATAAACTCACGCACATACGGAAAGGAAAGAACCTTTCTGTTATCGCAATAAATAGGACTCTTCCATCCACTGGCCCATGTAAAAGGCTGAGTAGGACTTAACTTAATAGCATTAATTTGCAAAAGCTTTTCAGCTACGGCTGCTTCGTTGGTCATGCGGCGAAGATAAGAAGAAAGCTGCTAGCTGTTAGCTATGAGCTACTAGACGTTAGCGAAGCAATCAACTGATTAACCAATAAACAAACATCGTGTACACTAAAATCTACTTCAACGATAAGCCACTTTTTCTTTGCGATGCAATAGATGCCGATATTGAACCATTCCGCCACCACGACGATGCGGTGTTTATAGATGAGTTTAACGTGCACACCGTTAAGTCTATGATTCATGAAATGGAACAGCAGAAAATCCATGCCGGCGTTTTTCTGCATACAGACTTAGATGAATTAAAGAAAGCTTTCTGGAAAAAGTTTACCATTATAAAAGCAGCCGGCGGGTTGGTGACCAATAAAAACAATGAAATCCTCATGATATTTCGCCGTGGCAAATGGGATCTGCCTAAAGGTAAATTAGATCCAGGTGAAACACTGGAAGAATGTGCTGTAAGGGAAGTGGAAGAAGAAACCGGTATAAAAAATATCATGCTGCAGGAACACCTGCTCACTACATATCATACTTACCACGAGAGCGGCAAGTTTATTTTGAAAGAAAGCTATTGGTACAAGATGAAGATTGATGGCCAGCAGGAATTAATACCACAGGAAGCTGAGCAAATAGCAGAGGCAAGATGGGTAAAAAAAGAGCAAACAGCAGAATTGATAAAGAATACTTTTCCTTCTGTAGTGGATGTGTTGGAGAAAGTTGCTAGCTACTAGCCTATTAGCTTTGAGCTTCTAGCCGCAAGCTACAAGTCCTTCTCGGTAAAAGTTTTTATTATTTGGGGTTGTGATAAGTGTGAAAGAACTAGCTGATACCAGTTCATACGCTTTGCATTCAATATGCCATTCACTTGCATTAGGGACAAGCTTGTAGCTAGTAGCTAAAGGCTTGCAGCTCTCAAAGGCTGCTTCCAATATAATTCTGCTTCAGTACAGCAACAGTTATGCGTGATATGCAAACAAGCTTCTCCCTTTCATCATAAATTTTTGTCTCCCATACATGTGTGCTGACACCTATGTGCAATGGTTTGGTAATGCCGGTTACAAATCCCTCTCTCGCACTGCGTACATGATTGGCGTTTATTTCAAGTCCTACGCAGTAATATCTTTCCGGGTCTATTACCATTGCGGCTGCAACACTTCCTAATGTTTCAGCCAGCGCAACTGAGGCGCCGCCATGCAACAATCCATAAGGCTGGCGTGTGCGATTGTCAACAGGCATGGTAGCAGCAATAAAATCCTCACCAATCTCCTTCCATTCAATTCCTATGTGCTCACCCATTGTATTTTTTCCAAGCGGAGTTAAATCCGCTACAGATAAATCTTTTTTGAACCAGATGCTCATAATAGAGGGTTAACTGTGTTGTTTTAAAGAAGCAATTACCACATCAGGAATAAACGGCGATGCATCACCGTAATTTCTTAAGATATCCCTTACAATGGTAGAAGCCACAGAAGTATATTTCGGCTCACCGGTAAGAAAAATGGTTTCAATGTCTTTGTCCATAGCACGATTGGCATCTGCAATTGTTTTCTCGTATTCAAAATCGCTTACGTATCGTATGCCTCTTAAAATGAAATGAGCATTAATCTGTTTGCAGAAATCTATGGTCAACCCTTTGTACACCGCACCTTCAACTCTTGGGTCGTGCTGATAAATCTGTTGTATCCAAAGCAACCGCTGCTCGGGAGAAAACATGGGTGATTTAGCAGCATTGGTACCGATGGCTACCACTATTTTATCGAAGAGCGGCAATGCACGGTTGATAATGTCAACATGCCCCAAAGTAAGCGGGTCGAACGTGCCGGGAAATAGACAGATTTTTTCCATGGTTTCGTTTTGGTGTAAATGGAATGCTTCTTAAAGATAAGGCGAAAGGTATAGGGGAAAAGGCAATGATCAAATTAATTTCCGTGATGAAGTTTCTGCTAGGGAAACGATCAGTTATGCTATATTGTTGAACGGAGCGTCGCAAGGATGATCCATCCGTGTTGCTAAAGCTGGTCAAATAAAACTGTACTGGTTAATTCATATGCTGACCACCAGCCAATAAATATAACACAGCCATTCTAACGGCCACACCATTTTCTACCTGTTGCAAAATAATAGATTGCTGACTATCCGCAACATCGCTGTCTAACTCAACACCACGATTGATAGGGCCAGGGTGCATGATGACAATTTCTTTTCCTAAATCCTGCAGCATCTCTTTTTTTACACCATATGCCAGGTTGTACTCACGCAAAGAAGAAAACAAAACCTGATTTTGTCTTTCCAGTTGAATACGCAGCACATTGGCAACATCGCACCATTGCAGGGCTTTCTTTAAATTATATTCTACGCGTACATCAAAAGCCTGTTGCATGTATTTGGGAATAAGCGTGGGCGGACCAGCCACCATTACTTCTGCACCCATTTTCTTTAAAAGATAAATATTGCTAAGCGCCACTCTTGAGTGCATAATATCACCCAGGATAGCAATCTTTTTTCCTTCCAGGCTGCCTGTTTTTTCACGAATGGAAAACGCATCCAGCAATGCCTGGGTGGGATGTTCATTAATGCCATCACCTGCGTTTACAATGGCTGCAGGGATATGTTTTGCCAGAAAATGTGGCGCACCGCTGGCACTGTGCCGCATTACCACCACATCTACTTTCATCGACAATATATTATTAACGGTATCCAGCAAGGTCTCTCCTTTTGCGGCGGAAGAACTGCTGGCTGCGAAGTTTAATACATCAGCACTAAGCCTGCGCTCTGCCAGCTCAAACGACATACGGGTGCGGGTGGAGTTTTCGTAAAACAGGTTTACAATAGTTACATCCCGCAATGTGGGCACTTTCTTTACTGGTCGCTGTAAAACTTCTTTGAATTGGGTGGCAGTATCTAAAACGAGTTGAATATCCTGTGGAGTAAGCTCTCTAATGCCAAGAAGGTGTTTTGTACTTAGTTGCATTAAAAATCGAAATTAGGGTAAAAGATCGAAGAAAGTTCATAGTGCATAGTTTTTAGTTCACAGTTTTTTAAAAAATAGCAGCAAAACATTCCCGTTTAAGCACCAAGAACTTTCGAACCAAGAACTACAAACTTTTACACTCTATGATGATCTGCTCTCCACTCTTTGATTATCATTTTAATTTCTTTGCTTCTTAAGTTTTCTTCTGCCGCTTTTTGGGCAAGCGTTATAAACTCTTCATCGCTGGCAAAACGCAAGGCTATTACCTGGCCAAGACGAAGACGCTTATCCAGCAATTTGCCTGTTAAAGCAAAATGCCGCAGGTTCTCTTCTGCACGTATTGCCCTGTCCTGCGCACGCAATGCAAACCATCGGGCATACCAGAAAACGCTCAAAAAAATTGCAGCAACCAATACTAACAACGATGCCGAATACAAATTTTCTTTAGCAGAATGAAACAGGTTTATCAAACTACCTACCAGCAATGCAAAAATAGCAAGCGAAGTAAAAAGATGCCATAGTGGAATGTAGCGGATGTGATTGGTTCTTTGCTGTGCAGCCATACAGAATTGGTTTTAGAGGTGTAGACGAATGAGTTTGAAAATTATTTTAAAATATCCAGTAGTGCATATATTTTTCTTATAGTAGCAATGGCTTCCCCGGAATAATTATTGACGATGATGGAAAAGCAATAGTCTTTGCCATCCTGCGCTTTTTGATATCCGGTGAAAGCCCTAGCCCCACCAATGGAGCCACTTTTCATTTTAATACCATTGTAAGTAGGCAACGCATCATAAAACGAATCAAACCAGGGCCGTGTTTTGGCATATAATAAAGCCTGCACTTCTGCATTGGCAGTAACCCTGTTTTGCGGAGACAGACCGCTGCCATCGCAGGTATTCAAAGCTGTTTTTTCTATTCCATGTTTTGTCCAAAAATCTTTCAGCACTTCCAATCCTTTTTGCGTAGAACCAATACCCGATTCTTTAAATGCAATGGTTTTCAAAAAAGCTTCTCCATACAAGTTGATGCTTTTTCTAAGAAACCAATAATTAAGACTATCTAATGTTGGTGAAAGGTATTTATATAAAACTGTACTGCTGTTTATTGTATCAGGCGTTTTACTATTTTCATATTTATCATTAAAAACAATACCTTCTTTTTTCAATCGATCCTGTAATTGCCTGCAAAAAACGGCACGCGGGTCTGTAATGGCAGCACTCACTTCAAAATGTTTTTCCTCTATTGGTATAGTACCGGCAATAGTAGTTGCTTTACCAGCATAGGGAATGTATACAATTGTTTTATCACCAGTTCCTTTAGCTGCAGCTATAACAGCATCTTCAATTTCGTAATTAACTGAAGCAGGTTGTAATGCAGTTATGCCAACACTATCTCCAATGTTTTTGCCAGATTGCAATACAATATCAAATTGATTTTCTATCCAGTTAAAATTTTGTGCAGTTGCGCCATAGTAGTTTCCAATATCTTCCCATATCCAGCCACCGGGAATATTATCGTCAAATTTATTTTTCAAAAAAACAGTAGAAGATATCGTCTTGACTTTTTGTTGCGACAAGTTTTTTGCAAGCATGTTCAAAACAATATTTGCTTTTGCAGAAATATACCTGCTACTGCCAAAACTTGGATCTCCATTTGATTCAATTTGCAAAGTAACAGCGCCAGGATTTTTTTTATCCTGCAGATAGTTAAACGCTGTGCTGTATTTAAAATCATGCCCCAGCAATTCAAATGCTGCAATGCTGGTAAATATTTTTTGCGTGCTGGCAGGCGCCAAACCAACTTGTGCATTGTGTTCGTACACTGGCAAACCGGTTTTGCTATCGGCTACATAAAACCCGATTATTGCATGGCGCAATAAACTATCAGCCTCCAATTGCTGCACCGCATTTGCGAGCTTTTCTTTTACAGATTGTGCACTTGCAAACAAGGTTATAAAACAAAAAGATAATATCAAACTTTTTCTCATGCTGCTGACTTATGAATAACACTAAATAAAGTAAATTTAGGTATGGAAAATGAAGTAAACGAACCGGCCCCGAAATATAATTATATAAGCCCTGAGGAATATTTGGCTACAGAAAGAGCTGTGGAAGAAAAAAACGAATATTATGATGGCCAGGTATTGGCTATGTCTGGGGCCAGTTTCAAACACAATCATATATCCCAAAACCTGAGCAAAAATTTGGGCGTTTTTTTAGAAGACAAAGAATGTTCAATTTTATCAAGCAATATGCGCGTAAGCACGCCATCACATGACGCCTATATGTATCCGGATGCCATTATTTATTGTGGCGATCCTGTTTTGGAAGATGACAAGTTTGACACCTTGCTTAATCCCTCCGTTATTTTTGAAATACTTTCTCCCTCTACCCGAAGTATTGACAAAGGCAGAAAGTTCTTTTTTTACCAGGCAATTCCCTCGCTTCGCGAATACATCATGATTGACTCTCAAAAAATTTTTATTCAGTTAAACCGTAAACAGTTGGATGGCACATGGGTAATTGAAATGATTACTGATCTAAATGCCAGTTTAACAATCACTTCCATTGATGCTAGGCTTCTGCTAAAGGAAATTTACAGCAAGACAGGATTGTAAGCTTTTAGAGCTGATATTTGCAGCCAAATAAGAATGCATGGCGCAACAGACATTTGCCTCTATTATAACTATTGGAGATGAACTATTGATTGGACAAGTGGTTGATACCAACAGTGCCTGGATGGCACAGGAACTAAACAACGCTGGTATTTGGGTGAAACGCCGTGTAGCCGTTGGCGATAGCTGGGACGAAATATGGCAGGCGCTGGATGAAGAAAGCAAACACGCAGACATTATACTTATTACCGGCGGACTTGGCCCTACTGCGGATGATATTACCAAACCACTGCTCTGCAAATATTTTGGCGGCAAACTGGTGGTAGATGAGAAAGTGTTGGCACATGTAAAATATCTTTTTGAAAAAGTATTCAGAAGACAGGGGCCTATTTTAGAACGCAACATGAAGCAAGCCGAAGTACCTGATGTTTGTACCGTATTGCACAACGAAATAGGAACGGCACCAGGCATGTGGTTTGAAAAAGAAGAAAAAGTATTTGTAAGCATGCCGGGTGTGCCGCAGGAAATGAAATGGCTGATGTCTAACGAAGTAATACAGCGCCTGCAAAAACGTTTTACCATGTCGGCCATAGTATCTCGCACACTACTTACATTTGGCATTGGTGAATCTTTTTTGGCAGAGCGGATCAAAGATTTTGAAGAAGCCCTTCCTGAAAATATAAAACTAGCCTACCTGCCCAATTACGGCATGGTGCGGTTACGCCTCACCGGTACAGGACCCGATGAAGCCATTCTTACGCCTTTAGTGCAGGCTCAGTTCGAAAAATTACTAAAGCTGTTACCCGACGTCTTAGTAACAGATAAAGATGAACCAATGGAATTGGTGGTAGCCAGGCTTTTGCTGAACAGTAAAAAAACAATGGCCACCGCAGAAAGTTGCACTGGTGGTTATATTGCCCATCGTATAACAGCACATGCAGGGTCGAGTGAGTATTTTAAAGGTAGTGTGGTGAGCTATGCCAATGAAGTAAAAGAAACCTTGCTGAACGTGCCACACGATTACTTCTTTACTGTAGGCGCCGTAAGCGAAGAAGTTGTAAAAGGAATGGTAAAAGGCGTATTGGAAAAAATAAATGCAGACTATGCAATTGCAGTATCCGGCATTATGGGACCGGGTGGCGCAACTGCAGAAAAACCGGTAGGAATGGTTTGGGTAGCCGTTGGCAATAAAGATAAAATCACTACACAGTTATTTAATTTCCGGTTCGACAGAGCCAGGAACATAGAAATGACGGCCATTAATGCCCTCAACCTGCTAAGAAAATTCATACTGGAAGCTCAGTAATTGCAAGACTGATATGTGCTATTGAAACATGTAAAACACATTGTTTTCCACAAAAAAAGGCATTCATTCCACGCAGCTGCTGAAGCCGTTAAGACAAGACCTTTTATGTGTTCAAATCATTACCTTTGGCGAATAAGGTAATTAGTTTATTGGTTGCTAAGTTCTTGGTTGTTCCACAAAATCTAAACTTTCATAAAACATTGCAGAAAAATGTCAGTTTATTTTAGATTCTTACAGCCTTAAACCTTCAACCTTACGCTATAAACCTTATACTCACCTAACTAATTTTAAAAAAGAGAACACCAATGGCGATTGTTGACTTGGTAATGCCTAAACTGGGTGAAAGCATAGTGGAAGCCACCATCCTAAAATGGCTGAAACAGCCGGGGGACGCGGTGAAACAGGACGAAACTGTATTGGAAATTGCTACAGATAAAGTAGACAGCGAAGTGCCCAGCACCGTGGAAGGCGTGCTTGAAGAAGTGCTTTTTAAAGTGAATGATATTGTGCCGGTAGGTTCAGTAATAGCAAAGTTGCGCACTAATACCGAAGAAAAAACGCAAGCTACAACCGCGCCACAAGCCCCCATAACACAACAACCTATTGTTGACGAGCCCAAGACTGTTCAAGCACCGGCGGTTGTGTCAACCACACAAGCCGGCAGCAATGGAAACGGTCTTGCCACTGCACAGACAAATCGTTTTTATTCTCCCCTTGTGCTAACCATTGCCGGCAATGAAGGCATTAGTATGGTAGAACTGGAAGACATGCCGGGTACGGGCAATGAAGGACGGGTTACAAAAAAAGACATCCTTCAATATGTACAGAACAAAAAGCAAGGCAAAGTCAGCAGCTATTCGCGTTCTGCTGCGGAAACAAAACCAGCAGACCATCAACAAAAAGCTACAACGGTAACAGATATACCATTTGCAAGCGGCACTCCAGGTATTGGCAATACAGAAATTATTGAGATGGATCGTATGCGCAAGCTGATAGCAGAGCATATGGTACGCAGCAAACACACCAGCCCGCATGTAACAAGCTTTACCGAAGCAGACGTAACCAACCTGGTGCAATGGCGTGAGAAAGAGAAACAGGGTTTTGAAAAAAGAGAGGGTACAAAACTCACTTTTACGCCGTTGTTCGTAGAAGCTATTGTAAGATGCATCAAAAAATATCCTCTTATTAATAGTTCTCTAGAGGGCGATAAAATAGTAATAAAAAAAGACATCAACATTGGCATGGCTACTGCCCTGCCATCTGGCAACCTGATTGTGCCAGTTATTAAAAATGCTGACAATCTCAATTTAGTGGGCCTTGCCCGCCAGGTGAATACGCTGGCAGATAATGCACGCAATAATAAATTGCAGCCTGGTGATATACAAGGAGGCACATTCACCCTTACCAATGTGGGCACTTTTGGCAGCCTGATGGGCACACCAATTATTAATCAGCCGCAGGTAGCCATATTAGCAGTAGGCGCTATTAAGAAACGCCCAATGGTGATTGAAACAGAACAAGGAGACAGTATTGGCATCCGCCATATGATGTACCTGTCTATGAGTTACGACCATCGTATCATAGATGGAGCTTTGGGCGCAACCTTTTTAAGTGCAGTGGCTAAAGCTTTGGAAAATTTTGATCCCGAAAGAGAATATTAATCTCGGGTATAATGGTAATACGACAAAAGTTCTGATAAATTCTGGTGCAAGAAATGGTCTATTGAAGACCTGAAATGAGGGGAAAAAGAAATTTGCACCGAAGCAATCTGTCTATAGGAAGATAAGGTAAAATGGCAATTGTAGCCGAAATAAGTTCTTAGATTGCTTCAGCGCTTAATTTCTGCTATAAAAATATTCATTGTTTTCTAATGCCCAAGCACAAAATGACAAGTGTGCTTATATAAAAACAAGTGTGCACTTTGAACCATTGAACGTGTATATTTTTGTGCGGAATTTGGAGATGATTCCGACCAATTACGCTGGTTATGCTGAAATTTACCCCCGCTTTATTACATAATCACTTCTCAAAAAAGGGGTTTCCTTTTGCCTGCAATTTTTATAAACAGATAGCACAATCTCTTTTAACAGGATTGGCTGGTGGGCTCAAAAAAAAGCAATGCTTCATCATCGGTCTCTTCATTCTTTTAAAAGGTCCCCTGTCACTAAACGCCCAGGAATACAATTACATTAATTATAGCATAAAAGATGGATTGCCCAGCAATACCATTTACAGCATTTGCCAGGATACAGATGGTTTTTTGTGGTTTGCAACAGACGCAGGAGTTGTTCGCTTCAACGGCCTTCAATTTAAAACTTTTACAAGTGCTGATGGATTGCCCGACAACGAAATCTTAAATGTATATGCAGATAAACAGGGAAGAGTCTGGATTACTCCATTCAAAAACAAATTGTGTTATTACAAGAACGGGAAAATTTATAATGAGAAGAACGATACCATAATAAGGCAAATTGAGTTGTTATCGTTTGTTACAAATATTGTTGAGGATGATTTCGGAAATTTATTACTTTTTGATAATACTAACATTTATAAAATATCTGAAAAAAACAAAGTTGTTTTACTGCCAATGCATCATTTGATTGGAGCACGCAAAAACAAACATCATCCAGGATTTTTTTTTATAAAAAAAGATTCCGCTTTTAATTATGATTTGAATACCATAACGCTTAAAGGCATAGACCCAAAATATGAATTCCCAGGCGATCTTTTGGAATTAGACCTTGACAGTACAGATAAGAGTATTACAATTCCTAAACCTGTTGGCACAATACAGGCCACAAAGGAATCGATGCGCCTACACTTTATCAGTACAGTTCATGGCTCTTATCAAATCGCAAAAGACAAAGCTGTATTTGAAGAACATTATCTACCCGACGAAAAAGTTACTTCAACATTTCAAGATGATGAAAAGAACATTTGGTTTGCTGTTTCTGGAAAAGGATTGATGAAACTGGCATCAAGTTCTATTCATAACTATGCGCCTTCTAAAACACCATCCCAAAGAGAAATTTATATAGTATCTGGCTTCAAAAAGAAAATTGTTGCAGGCAGTGACGATTCCCGGCTTTATTTGTTTTCATTACCAGAACAAAAATTTACATCCATTAATTTAGAACGGCTAGGAATTAAGGCCAGATATAATGGCGGTGTCAGCAGGGCTTTTTGTGCACAGGTGCTTTCATCAGGGGATTGCCTGATTGGATTTGATGATTTTCTGGCGAAGTTATCAATTGATGACAGAGTATCCATCAAAGATATTCACCCCATAAAAGGGATAGCGGAATATGGTAGCAAAGAATTAGCAATAGCTACAGGCAGAGGAATTTTTCGTTTAAGAAAGGACGATTTATCAATAATTGATACCTTATATCAGCAACGGGCTACTGCAGTTTGCTTCTCAAATAATTGTTTATACTTTGGCACCTTATCTGGCTTGTATGAGATAGATGCAAACAAAAAAATTACTTTTTGGGGTGAAAATCAAAGACAATTAAGCACCCGTATTTCTGCTATTGAAGAAGACCAAAATGGCGTTTTATGGATAGCAACTTACAATGAAGGAATCGTAGGTCTAAAAAACAATAAAGTCATTTATGAAATAAATACTGGCAACGCCTTACCGAGCAATAACTGTCGAAGTATTTATGCCGACAAAAAACTTTTATGGGTTGGCACCAATAAAGGCGTTTGCAAAATTAACATAGACTCTCCTACAAACTCTTCCATATCATTTCAGCAAAGCCAGGGTTTGCCTACAGATATGGTCAACTCTATATTTGCTGATGACAGTTTGGTATATGCAGGTACACCTGCAGGTTTAACAGTTTTTCCAAGAAACCTATCACTGCAGCAACCTAATTACAGGTTGAAACTATTGGGCGTAACAATAGATGACAGCACACAATTGTCTGAGAACAACCATTACTCCGCAGGTTACGGCAAAAGGGTTAGAATAGATTACTCCCTTATATCCTTTCGCTCTAATGATATAAGAAGCTATGTGTATCGGATAAATGGCGTTTCACAAAAGTGGGATACCACCACCAACGCATCAATAGAGCTTTCTTATTTACCTCCCGGAGACTTCTCGCTTGAAATAAAAGCCATTAATAACAAAAAAGAAATCGCCTCTAATCCAATAAAAATATTTCTGACTGTAGACACCCCTTTCTGGAAAAGCAAATGGTTTATACTGGCAGCTGGAATGGCTATATTTAGCCTTGGCTGGCTGGGCATTTACGTTCTACTTAAACGAAAAGGGCAAATAGAAAAAAGGAAAAAAGACATCCAGTTGGAAATGCTGGAACTGCAGCAAAAAGCATTAAGGGCACAAATGAACCCTCATTTTATTTTTAATTGCCTGAATACCGTACAGGACTTTGTACTAACCCAGGATATTGAACCTGCTAACAGGTTTTTGGTCAACCTGTCTTCATTAATCAGGCAAACGCTTGAAAATTCTAACAATTCATTTATCAGCATTGCTGACGAGATTCGTTATCTTACCACCTATCTTGAATTGGAGAAAACAAGGTTTGACAATCGTTTTAATTTTTCCTTTCTTATTGGAGAAAAACTGAAACCCAAAATGGATCAGTTAAAAATTCCTACTATGATAACCCAGCCGTATATTGAAAACGCCATCAAACATGGTATAAGCCATGCAAAAGACGGCCTGGGGCTTATAACCATTGAAACAGATCTAATTGCTCATGAGAAATTGATTTTTGTAATTACCGACAATGGCATGGGCATCAATAAAACTAAAGCAGAAACGCCCAATAGAAACCACCAATCAAAAGGAATGTCGTTAACAGCAGAACGTGTACAGACAATGACCCAGATTACTGGTAAAAAGATATGGGTAAATGTAAAAGATGAACAGGAAGAAGATAACACGATTGTCTCCGGCACTCGTGTAGAAATTGTTTTTGAATTATAACGCATGGATCAAATAAACGCTTTTATTGTAGACGACGAGCCCAGCAGCATTAGAGTTTTTACAAAACTGTTAAACACCTATTGTCCCGATGTAAACATAGTGAACACTGCATCCTCCGTTGCTGAAGCGCATGAAAAATTATTATTGGAAAAACCAGATGTACTTTTTCTTGATATACAAATGCCCATTGAAAACGGGTTTGATTTATTGAACCGAATCGCCCCTTATGATTTTGAAATTGTTTTTGTAACTGCCTTTGACAATTACGCCATAAAAGCTATCAGGCTGGACGCTTTTGATTATATACTTAAACCTGTTAGCATTGACGCATTGCGGGATTGCATAAAGCGCTTAAAAACCAAAAGACAGGAAAAAGTTTTAAAAGCTCCTTCAACAGAAAAGAAACAACCGGAGATTAGCTTAAAAACAACACGTGTAAGTTTGCCAACCATCAATGGATTTGCTTTTTTTGAAACTGCCGAAATAATTAGTTGCGAAGCAAGTGGTGGCTACACAAAACTAAATCTGCTGCACAAAAAAAACGTATTAATAAGCCAACACTTAAAGGAGTTGGAACAACAATTACCTACTAATATTTTCTTCAGGGTGCACCACTCTTTTCTAATCAATCTTAATTGCATTAAAACTTATACAAAAGGTCGAGGTGGTTATGTAGAAATGATTGATGGAACTATCATTGAAGTTGCTGCCAGGAGAAAAGAAGCTTTTCTATCCAGGTTTAAACAAAGCTAACGGGTAGAATAAGTAATCTGTTATTTCAATCAATGCTGCCTCACCAATACAGAAGTGCCTGTTCTTCGATATACTTTGTTATCATCCCCTATTCCTTCCACCACCCAAACTATTGTTTGTGTCTCCTGCATGTGTCCTTTTATAAGGCCGTTCCAACCTTCATATTCGCGATTGGTTTCAAACAGCAATTGTCCGTCTCTGTTAAATACCCTGAAATAATTTAATTGCTTAATGCCTCTTAATAAAGGACGCAGTACATCGTTCTTACCATCATTATTCGGCGTAAAACCATTGGGCACGTAAATATCTGCATGGCTTATAATTTTTACCACCTGCGTATCTACAGTTACACAACCAGTTGCTGTGGTAAGTACAATATTATAGTTTTGATCTGAAGCTCCTGAAAAAGTAGGCGATACAATTTTTGCATTGTTTAAACTGATAGCGGGTTGCCATTGCACCGTCTTGCCAAACTGTCTTGCATTTAGCGTAACCGGCACATCTATCACCACATATTTCAATGGATAAGCAATGCCTGCGCGGGGTACATCAATAAAAATATCTTTCTTTATAGTTGTTACAGCACATCCCTCTTCATTACTTAAATAGGCATAGTAAGAACCGCTTTGCGGAACATGATAAGAGGTTTGATTGGCATTCAGTATGGGAATGCCATCTCTGTACCATTGAATTGCATTTGTTGGCTGCACTATTAAAATAGCGCTGTCGTTGTTAGTAATACAATAAGCTGCACTTCCATCCAATCGCAAAGAATCACTCACAATATCCGCTTTTACCATTACGGTATCTGTAGTGGCGCAACCTCCCCCACTGCTGCTGGCTGTAACAATGTATCGCGTATCTGCCAAAGGCCTGGCCAAAGGATTGGAAATATGAGGATCAGACAAACCGGTTTCCGGGCTCCACCGATACACTATGCCGGGTTTAGGTGGTGCGCCAAGTTGCACGGCGGTACCATTGCAAGATCTTTGATCAATTCCCGCATGTGCGTTTACAGTTAAGGTATCTTCCAGCCTTGCAAACAAAGTATCAAGACATCCATAACCGTTATAAGGCACCAACTCTACCGCAATCTTTGTACCCGGTGGTGGCGGTGGTTGCAAAGTAAGCACCTGGCCCTGGCCGATAGTCTGTGTAAGCGAACTATTCAACCATTTATAACTTTGATAACCATAAGGCGCTACAACATTTACTGCGGTATCATCAGGACAATAAGCTGCACCGGTAAACTCTCCGCTGCATTCTGTATTTACGTCTACATAAGCATAACCGAAATGCCTGCGGAATGTGCAATCTGCAGTTTTGAAAAACAACTGGATGGTTTTCCCTTGCATATTATCCAGGTTAATGGACACGGCCGACCAGTTTTTAAACCACACCGGTGTGCTGGAACCCGGATTGTTTGATAATTCAAAGCCGGGCAATACTGAGCCATACGGATGAAAAGCAAAAGAAGAACATTCAATCTTTATATTGTCGGTTACATTGGTTACTTCTACTTCCATGCGGGGCTGCTCACTTTCCAGGTGATTGGGGTCCTGGAAAACAACCGCATAATGATAGATAATACTGTACACATCTTTATTGGCAGGAATAGTAAACTGGTAAGAAACTCCTTCTGCTTCATTGCCGCCGCTTGTATTGCCCAGCTTAATCGAGTGACCGCTACCGTTAGGACAATTCACTGGAAAATTGCCAAAAGGATCTAAGCCATCTCCCGGGAAAGATGTAAGCATGGTATGACGGTCTCCAACAGGTCCGCCAGTAGGAGAAATAGTAATAACATTTACGCCATTTATAGAAGCTACGTGACCGGTATAACAAGTCCAGCCATTAAACGTACCGTTTTCAAAATCAATATTGGGAGGACAATCCTGCGCAAGCAGTTTTATTTGACAGAGTGTTATCAAACACACTACAGCTACCAGCTTTGTTGCAGGGACACAAAACTGCGTTTTCATTTTTTGGGAATAAGTTGGCTGTAGCAATTATTTTGGTTTGATAACTAAATTTAAGGAAATAAAAGCTAACAAATACAGTCTGGCACAGGTTTCAGGCTTTTTATCAAGCGCATCGCAACAATCATTTTATTATCATGCTTTTGCACTCAAATTAAATAATAGATCTTTTTTATTCCCGCTATGGGAGCAAAAACTACCTTACGTGTAAGCTAACAAATTGGTTGCCTTTTTGCAGGTGAAAAGCCAGGGTTTATAAGGAAACTGTTTTAAAATAAAAGCTGTAGATACCAGCATTGGGTTTCATGGCAGCATCGTTGCGTCGCAATCACTTCATCTGTGGTACCAATGGCAGCATCGGCATCATCCAAAATTTCCAAACCTGCATATTCACAGCTTTATAGAATTACCGGAGACGCCCAAGGCGCTTTTTTAAACTATATTCGTTCCTCAAAAAAACAGAGGATATGGCCATTCAGGTGATTGCATTTGATGCTGATGATACACTTTGGGTAAATGAACCTTATTTCCAGGAAACAGAGAAAAAGTTTTGCGGACTGCTGGAAGATTACCTGCCACAACATTCTTTATCGCAGGAATTGTTTAAAACAGAAATTGCCAATCTTGCGCTTTACGGTTACGGCATTAACGGATATATTCTTAGCATGATTGAAGCGGCCATGCGCATATCTAATAAAACGCTTGATATTGCTACTATAGAAAAAATTATACAGTTCGGAAAAGAGCTCTTGGAAAAGCCTATTGAAATGCTGGATGAAGTAGAAGATGTATTAAAAGCGCTTGCTGGCAAATACAAACTGGTAGTAGCTACTAAAGGAGATTTGCTTGACCAGGAACGCAAATTAAAAAAATCAGGCATTGAACATTATTTCCATCATACAGAAATAATGAGCGATAAACAGGAGAATGATTACCTGAAACTTATTAAGCACCTTGATATAGCGCCGGAAAATTTTATAATGATAGGCAATTCATTAAAGTCTGATATATTGCCTGTATTGGAAGTAGGCGGCCATGCTATTCATGTTCCTTTCCATACCACCTGGGCGCATGAGCAGGTATCTCACCACATTGATCACCCTAACTTTAAACAGGTGCAAAAACTGGGAGAAGTTTTACCTTTTTTATTGTAATGAAAAATTTTGATGCCTTACCAAAAGTAGAATTGCACCTGCATCTTGATTGCTCATTGAGCTATGAAGTGGTGCATAAAATAAATCCTTCTATAAGCAAAGAAGATTATGACCGCGATTTTATTGCACCTGCAAAATGCCTGCACCTGGCAGACTTTCTTACCAGGGCTGTAAAAGGTTTTGCGTTGATGCAAACCAAAGAACAATTGCAATGGGTAGTGCATGATTTATTTAAGCAAATGATGACAGACAACATGCTATATGCAGAAATACGATTTGCGCCATTGCAGCATTTGGAAAAAGGCCTTAACCCTTATGAAGTAGTTGCCGCTACAGAACAAGCAACAGCAGAAGCTATAAAACAAACCGGCATTGAAGCAAGACTTATTCTATGCACACTCAGGCATTACACAGAAGAGCAAAGCATGCAAACCGTTAAGCTGGTAGAACAATTTGCAGGAACTTGTGTAGCAGGTTTTGATATTGCTGCCGATGAAGCGGGTTTTCCAATAGACAATCATGTTGCAGCATTCAATTATGCAAAACAAAAAAACATTCACTGTACTGCACATGCCGGCGAAGCTAAAGGTGCTGATAGCGTATGGGAAACACTGGAATATTTTGGCCCAACACGCATAGGACATGGCGTAAGGAGCATTGAAGATGAAAAACTGGTGGCGCACTTGCGCAAAAACAATATACACCTGGAAATTTGCCCAACCTGCAACGTGTTAATTGATATTTACAAAGACTTTAAAGATCATCCCATTGATCAATTGTATAAAGCTGGTGTACCATTGAGTGTAAACACAGACACCCGCACCATTACCAACATTACACTCAACAAAGAATACCAGAAACTGCATGAAACATTTGGCTGGACAAAAGACGATTTCTATCGGTGCAATGCAAACGCACTGGAAGCAGCTTTTATCCCAAACGAATTAAAAACAGCACTGCTACAAAAATTAAAAACCGCTTATGCAGAATAATTTTTTAGCACAAGCATGTTTTGCGCATGTGGTTTTAGTTTTTGACTTTTGATTTTTTACTTTATTGTTTCCGCATCAGGTCAAGAAATTTTTTATCCAGCTTATGACCATACCAGTCTTCATAGGCAACATCTGTTCTCTTTGAATCCAATACACCAAAATCGCCAATAAAATTCCAGATGGCAAAGCCAATGCCCGCATTGGTGAGTATATCCAGCACATCTGTAAACCAGGCAATAAATACATCGTGCGGCGTTTTGTTCCAGCAACCTGCTTCTCCGCAATGCACGCCCACTCCTTTTTGCATTATATCTTTCCAGGGTTGATAAAATGTTTCCAGCATTTCTCGGCTCAGGTATTTATCGCCTACTTGTCCCGGCCATTTAGGTTCTGGCAAATGATCTACATCTTTATTGGCCCATGGTGCTTTATAATGAGAGATGGTACCGGGATGATAGCCCCGGCAACTTTGTCCAATATTCAAATCTGCAATTTCAGGAATAGGCTTTGTGCCGGTATCATTGCCATCTGCAATTACCAGGTGTTTAGGATTTTCCTGCCTGATAGCGTCTGCAGCACCTTTCGCCACTTTGCGATAAATATCACCTGGCACAGAACTACGCTGAGAATGTTGATCATTCATATCCTCACGCATAGAAGGTTCATTCACCAAATCGAAACTTATTTTACTGGCAGCAACATTTTTATATTTCTTTGCCCACATTGCCCAATGAAAATTAAAAGCTTTTTGCGCAGCTTCATCTTTCCATAAATTATAGGGCTCATAAAAACCAGCATTAACACAATAACCCGGTGCACGGTGCAGGTTAAGGCTTACGTGCATATTATATTTATGCGCCATTGCCACCAATGCATCAATCTTGTCTACCATTGCTGTATTGATTTTATACACATCATCTGGCGTAATATTTTTTGTTCGGTCTATGTTCAGGTAACGCGGATAAGCAATGGGTATCCTTACAAAATCAAATCCCCAGTCGCGCATCCATTTAAAATGATCTTCCGTTGTTACAGGGCCAGATGATGGATCAGGCGTAAAAAAATCGAGCAGATTAAACCCCTTCCAGCGTGGCAATTTATTTTTAAGAGGTGCTTTTGCAAATACCTGCATATCTGCCAGGCTGACGCCAGCAGCAGCGAGTGCAGTTTTTTTTATAAATGACTTGCGGTTCATACAGCGTTGTTTGTGTAAATATAAACATTCAACACTGGTGCATCTGCTTCAGCATTATGGCGCATAGATTAAATTTTGATTTAAGAACGCTACCCGGAAGTTTATTGATTAACCATATAATAGACCAGAACTGAAAGCAGCTTTTGTTAACAGGCGCAAATGATAGAGGTTGTCAGAGCTGAATAATACTATACTGTACAAATGTGCGACGCAACGATGCTCGTAAAAGGCATATTGCTGGGCACAAAAATGATAACCGGTTAAAACAACTCTGAAATAATAATGTACATTAGTTGCTCAATACCCAAACTATGCGCATGAAAAAACTATTGGCTTCTTTGCTTTGCCTGGTTGTTATTGCATTTGATATTGCAGCCCAACAAAACCAGCCTACCGATTATCTTACGTCTTCATTCCACGCTGGCAGAAGAGAATCTGCCCGCAAAATGATGCCCGCCAATTCTGTAATGGCAGTGTTTGCTTACCCGGTGCGTACTTATTCAAACGATGTAGACTATACCTATCATCCAAATCCCGACCTGTATTATTTTACCGGCTATAAAGAACCGCATGCCGTGCTATTTATTTTTAAAGACATGCAGCATGATAAAAACGGCAACGCCTATAACGAATTATTTTTTGTACAAAAAAGAGACCCGCAGGCAGAACAATGGACAGGCAGAAGATTAGGTGATGAAGGCGTAAAGAAAGAATTGAATATTGCCATGACTTATAACGGTGAAGCATATGCTGGTTTCCCGCTCGACTTTTCCAATTTCAGCAGCATTATATTTGATGCTCTTCCTCCTGCCGATGGCAAAGAAAATACGCCTGGAGATCTTAGCCAATTGGTAGCTATCTTTCGAAAAGAATCTGCGTTGCCGGATAATTATGATCCCGAAGCCGTTTCCGATCTTGTAAACGTAAGCAACCGTGAGACGCCTCAAAATTTTTCCCGCATTGCTAATTACCTCAACAGAAACCTGGCATCTGCTAAATACAAAGACAGTGCGTTGGTAAAATCTTACCTGGCAGCAAAAGACCAGGAAGGCAGGAAAGCCATTGTAAAACAACTATCCTCCAATAAATGGAACAGCGATCTTTATGGCACTATCACCAATGCATTGCGCGGCATAAAAACACCGGAGGAAATGCTGCTTATTCGCAAAGCCGTGGAAATTTCTTCCATTGGCCATGCAGAAGTAATGAAAGCCATTCATCCGGACATGTCTGAAAGAGAAATAGAAGGAATACACGATTACGTGCAAAAGAAATATGGTGCAGAACACTGGGGCTACCCTCCTATTGTTGGTGCCGGTAATAATGGTTGCGTATTGCACTACGAAGAGAACAATAACATGAATATTGGCAAACAAACATTGCTGATGGATGTAGGTGGAGAATATCACGGTTATAGTGCCGATGTTACACGCACCGTTCCTGCCAATGGCAAGTTTAGCGCCGAACAAAAAACCATTTATAATATTGTATACGATGCGCAGGAAGCTGCTTTTAAACTTTGCAAAGAAGGAAGCACGTTTGCAGATATAGAAGCAGCTGCACGTTCCATTGTAGCCAAAGGCCTGGTTAAATTGGGACTGATAAAAACAGAAGAGGAATCACGGTTGTATTACCCGCATGGACTCTCTCACCATATTGGCATGGACGTACACGATAAAGGTGAATATGATACTTTAAGAAAGGACATGGTAATAACCATAGAGCCCGGTATCTATATACCAGAAGGCAGCAAATGCGATAAAAAATGGTGGGGCATTGGCGTTAGAATTGAAGATGATTTGCTGATAAAAGAAAAAGATTACGAAATATTATCTGCCGCTGCGCCACGCAAAGCAGAAGACGTTGAAAAAATGGTAGCAGAAAAAAGTGTGTTTGAAGATATGAAACTCCCGTCACTGAAAAGTAGCGAGAAAAAGAAAGGATACTGAAGATCAACTGCAAGTGGTAAGCTACAAGCTGCAAGTCGCTAAAAGTTCATAGTTCTCAGTTCATCGCGAAGGAACAAACCAAGAATTATGAACTGCGAACTAAGAACTATAGACTATGAACTAAAGACTATAGACTAACTCTCTCTTCGCTGTCTCCCACGCAAGCATGGCTTTTTTGCGGGTGATGCCCCAGCGATAGCCGCCCATTTCACCCATGTTTCTTATTACCCGGTGGCAGGGTATGATATAACTTACAGGATTGCTGCCGATAGCTGTGCCAACCGCTCTTGACGCAGAAGGTTGCTGTATATACGCTGCAAGATTGCCGTATGAAGCAAGATCTCCTTCCGGAATATGCAGCAAGGCATTCCATACTTTTAGCTGAAACGCTGTTCCTTTTAGATGCAGCTTAATCTTGGCAATGTCTGTGCTGCCGTTGTTAAAGAAATCAATCACTTGCTGTTGGTGTTCATCTACGGCTGCTTTTATTTTGGCGGATGGCCAGTTGGCTTTAAATGCATCTATCATCTCTTTATCGCCGCCCTCAAAAAACAGGAGATTGCAAATGCCTTTGCCGGTGGAAGCCAGCAGATAGCGACCGAACCTGCACTGCTGTATGCTGTAACTAATGGTGAGTGATTGCCCGCCATTGCGGTATTCTCCGGGTGTCATACCTTCTATATTCACAAATAAATCGTGCAGGCGGCCAGTGCCGGAAAGGCCTGTTTCATAAGCCGCATCAAACACCGTATGCTGTTTGGCTGCCAGCAATGCTTTTGCGTGCTCTACAGTTAAAAATTGCAGAAATTTTTTAGGGCTAATGCCTGCCCACTCCGTAAACAGCCGTTGCAAATGAAATGGGCTGGTATGCACGGCTGCTGCGATGCTTTCAAGCGTTGGCTGCTCCTGCGCATGATTGCCCACAAACGCTATCGCCTCGGCTATTTTTTCGTAATTAGTACTCATACCTGTTTATTTCCGCAAACCTACGCAAGGTACGAATACCATAAAACCCGGAACTTGCTATACTAGATGGCAGGTTTTCCCGTTCATTTAACAGAATATTTTGTTGCCGGCCTGCTACTTTATACCCGGTTGTGAGTCTTATTAACAAGCAACTTTAAAGCTTACAGTTATGAAAACAAATTCTACACAAATGGAAATTCTTATTTTAACCGGCACTTCATTTTCTGCCAGCAGGTTTACAGAAAAAAATGAAGCTACAGGCAAGCCTGCACGTACGGAAAAAGAATTGTTGACTGAAGCTTGCTGGAATGGCATGTTACCAGAAATGTTTCCTGAAATATGCGAACAAATTCCGGAAGGAAAGAAAATGTACCTGTGGGAAATAAAAGAAGCAGATACTTTTATTGACCTGGAGCTGGGCGAAATGCAGGAAGATAAAGACAGATATTTTTCTGTAAACCCCTATATTTTTCTTGCAGAGCAACCGCTTTCTTAACAGTGAGTGGTGAATGGCTAGTAGCTAGTGGGGAAGATAAAACCTATGCGTGGTAATAGCAGCTAATAAATGATTAATTCTTTGCGTGCTACAATTCATAGCTACAGATTTTTTTTTGTACGCAAGACTTAAAACTTATCACTTATTACTTACAACTTAAAACTTAACACTTACAACTTTTCCCGCACAAACACCAGCCTGTTCAATATCAACTTGTCTTTGCCTGCACTTGTTTTAAAATGAATGCTGATACTGTTTCTTGAAAGTGTATGTTCAAACGTTGCAATAGCATATCCTTTTTCTATTTGATCTGCATCTGCGTTTCCATTTATCCAGCCGGAAATATTATGCTGCCCCTGCCAGAATGAAAAAGAATCGCCTGCTGCATTGCGCACAAAATCTGCCAGCAATTTGTATTTGCCAAAAGGCAATTCTGCAATAGAAATCTTTAAGCCTGATTCATCGGTTGCAGTATACGTATAGCTTAACCCACCTGTATTGTATTTCCATGCGGTAGCAACGCCGATATTATTTTCAATAGTTGCATTCATTAACTGAGGGTACATAATAAGCGTGTCCGGCACGTACACTTTTGTATTTCCATTGTTCGGTTTAATTATTAGGGAATCATCCGGCGCAGTATCTCCATAATAAAAACCCAGCGAAGTATAAATAACCGGCACATGATTGCCGGAAGGTCCGTGTTCTATTGTATGGTAAATACTTTTTTCAAAAGACATTTTATCTGAGAGACAGAAACGATAAGCCCCTGTCCTGCTGAACGGAAGTGAGTAGTCGAGACAGCCATGCAGGGGCAGGCTTAGTTTTCCATCCCAGCGATCTGTAAGGGCATACCAGCCGCCATTAAAATAATCTTCAGAACCTGTACCATGAAAACGCAGGGCGCCATCAATAACTGTAGAATCATCGCCTTCAAAAAAATAAGTCATGCCAGGATTGAGACCTTGCGCCTGCAATACAGTGCCAATATAATGGCCACGGCCTTTTACCTGCAACAACAAATGCGGTTCGCCATCTTTCGTTTTATTATTCCACAAAGCATACAACCTGCCTTCTTTTGCAGGTATTCGTTTCATATCAGTATAAAATATTTTTACTTGCAGGCTGATAGGTGTTACCGCTCCACCAGTTCTATACAATAAACGTATGGTTGCTTTCTTATCAAACGGCATCGGAATATAACAATAGCCGGTATCATCTTTTGTTCCCAACAACATACTTTGCATAGCGGGCTGACCAAATGCATATCCCAAAAAATCTGCCAACGGACATAACACAGCAGGCTGTTTATCATCGTCCCATTTAATTTCTATATCTATCAACTTACTTAACCCCGCAAATGCTTTGGCGGGACTGATTTCTATTCCTGCAATTCTTCCACCGGTTGTTGCATCAAAAACAACAGCAGCTTTTCCTGGCTGTAGTGTCAATTGTTTTGAAATGGTTTTTAATACCGCCTTGCTCTGCTGAAAATCTGTGGCTGCATCGTTGTGATTGTTCCAAAGCGTTGCAATATTCTGCAAATATTGCTTGTCAGTTGTTGACAATGTTGATGAAAAAGTTTTGGCAACAGTTGAAGAAGGATATAACCTGTACCCTATCTGGTGAAATTGCATTTTCTTACCCCTGCAAACAATCATGCAGGCTTTGTTAAATACAATAGGGAAATAGCAGTAGAATCCGCCAAGATCGTTTCCACACAGCGGTGCAATAAATGGATATACTTTACCAGAAAAAAGATCGCTATAACAAATAGAAAGACCAGGCGAAGCATTGCCATCAAAATAAAAATCCAGCGTATCATTGGTAGGCGTGGGTGTCCATATGCGATTGATAACACCACAACCTTTTACATCCAATATTACCAGGCTGCTGTCTGCATTGCGTCTGATAAAAGAATTCTTGCCACTAAAGCCGTCATCGTTGCCACCTGTAATATCATAACTGGAAATCTCTGCGCTGTAGCTGTTGGCAATGTATTCCGGCAGTTTTGTTATATCGCTCAAAGAAGACAATACTTTGTTTACCGTAAGGCTATCGGCTGATTGCGCATTGCCTTGCTCCATTGCAAAACACAATACAACAAACAATACAGCAATCATTTTTATTTTAGCAGCAATCATAAGCAGGCAGCATTAAATATTCGTTTACTTAAGCGAAAATCTCTCAACACCTTCTCTCGTAATAATTACCGGCTTTATAAAACCCTGTTCATCAAAATACATATGCTCTATGCAGGTTTCGCGTGAGTTGCCATCTTTTTCGCTAAGTGGTCGGCGATGATAAACAATATACCAAACATCTTTGCCCGGTACTTTTATTACGGAGTGATGACCCGCGCCATTTGCAATAGCTGTATCCTGTTGCAGTATTTTTCCAATGCGTTTAAAAGGACCGAAGGGAGAATCAGCCATAGCATATGCAACACAGTAATCCGGTCCTGTCCAACCACCTTCAGACCACATAAAATAATATTTGCCATTACGGATGAACATGTATGGGCCTTCTACATATTTATCAGGCGTTATCTCTTTAAAAACAGTACCATCATCAAACGGGATGAATCCGGTGAAATCGTTTTTCAACTTAGCAATATTGCAATGCCGCCATCCGCCATAGATAAGGTAATACTGGCCATCTTTATCGTGAAACACAAATTGATCGATGGGTTGCGCACCGTTGTAAAATTTATCTACCAGCGGCTTGCCCAGGTAATCTTTGTAAGGTCCACCGGGTTTATCAGATACAGCTACGCCAATACCTCCTTTTTCTGCATCACTCTGTATATCATTAGCACCAAAAAACAAATAATACTTGCCCCCTTTTTCCACAATAGCCGGTGCCCACATAGCACGCCTTGCCCATTTTACTGCAGCGGTATCTACAACTGCATGATGCTTGGTCCAGTTAATTAAATCAGGCGATGAAAATGCATCCAGGAAAACCTGTTTATTATACGGGGCGGAATAAGTTGGGTAAATCCAGTACTGGTTATTGAAGATGGCACCTTCCGGATCTGCATACCATCCGGGAAATAATGGATTGCCGGATGTTTTCTTTGCAGTAGCAGACTGGCCATTGGCAGCAATTGCCAGTATAATTACACAATAAAATAGAATGGATTTTTTCATGGTAGTATAGCGGCAGAACTTTAACGGTTAAAAATGCTTAATTACTCAGCGAATTGATAATTTTAGGGTGCATTTTACAGCAAGTGCATTTAATAAACAATATTATTTTCAAGCTTTTAAAATATGACAGACACCATGAAAAAATATAGTTTGCTATTCTTTGCTTTAGCATTGATTTTATTAGTGGTTATAGTACCACAGCAATCCATAGCACAGAGCAAAAAAGATTCTGCAAAGATTGCACAAATCGCCAGCCTGGTAGATGCGCAACATTATGCATTTAAGGCACAAAGTGTAACACCTATGTCTGGCCGTTTGCGACAACTTACTTCGGATTATGATGTGCAGGTGGCAAAAGATGTAATCGTTTCTCAGCTGCCTTATTTTGGTCGTGCTTATTCTGCCCCTATCAGTTCTACAGATGGCGGCATACAGTTTACATCCAAAGATTTTGAATACACTACCACGCCAAAGAAAAAAGGCGGTTGGGATGTAAACATAAAATTTAAAGACGCGGGTGATGCCAAACAAATGCAATTTACCATCTTCAATAATGGCAGCGCAACACTACAGGTAATCGGCAACAACCGCCAGCCCATTTCCTTTAATGGCTATATTACTTCACCCGCAAGAAAGAAATAACCGCTTTGTTATTTATAAAGAAAAATCTTTCGACTATAATACTGCTGGCAGTATTATTTTTTGTGCCGAACGCAAAAGCTTTTTTGCTAAAGGGATTGCTGGGCACAGGCATATTTAATGCAAGTACCAGCAAGCAAGCAATTGATACTAATCCGGATGCATTGGCGGGTATTTCATTTATTAATAGCCAGGGAGAACGCATCAGCATTAGCGATCTAAAAGGGAAAACGGTATTTATTAATTTCTGGGCAACCTGGTGCCCGCCCTGTGTAGCAGAAATGGGCGGCATTAATGCATTGTACAACCGTTTAAAAGATAATCCGCAAATTGTTTTTGTATTGGTAGATGCGGATGGCGATTTAAAACAATCGCAGGCATTTATGCAAAAACATCAATACAACCTGCCTTTGTATTCTATCTCAAGCGCTGTACCCGAAGCATTGTACAGCGGCACTTTACCTACTACTTTAGTAGTTGATGCTAATGGCAAGTTGATTAAAAAACATGAAGGCATTGCGAATTACAACACAGATGCGATGGTTGATTTCTTATTAAAAGCAGGGAGAGGCAATTAGTAATTAATAATTAGCAATTAGTAATTGGGGTGGCTGATTGATTTGCTGTGTTCTTATATTCAGCCGCATAACACTGAGACGATTTTAAATGCAACAACCATCGGGATAATCTTTGTTCCTGGCTCCGCGAAATACTCCATCGGAGTGTCCTGTTTGTAGAATATTGTTTTTAGCGAATGCGCCTGTAGGGCGCACCTGTGCATATATGCATGTTGCAAATGTTAACGACGTAATAATTGATAACAAAAAAGATTTACAAAAAATGTTTTTGTAAATCTTTTTTATACCAGATGGCTCCTACGGAGCCGAAACGCCGCTTTATTTTTTTCTACAAACAGGGAGCTCCCATAGAGCTGTTCTATACAATAGTACATGCTGACACGAACTAAGGCGTCTCAATTCGAAGCAAACGAACTAACAGCTTGCAGCTAGCAGCTAAAAGCTTATTTAAAGCTGATTCTATACGCAACTGCATGTTCGCTGGGGTAAGCTTTTATTGGCTTAATCACCAAGCCTGCATCCTGTTGCGTCCATGAAATTTTTTCGCTGCTGCCCACCAGTTCTACACTGGCAACAACGCCGTTGCCAGCTTTTGTACCCAATGCTTTTATAGTGGTATTGCCAGTGGGTATTGCCAGGCCAATAGCATAAAGTGTATTTCCTTTAGCTGTAAACCTTATATCATTAGACGTAAACGGAACTTTCTGATCGCTAAATGAACCGCTGGCAGATTCTGTTGGGCCTTCACCAAAAACTTTCCAGGGGCGTGTGCCATAAATGGCTTCTCCATTTACTTCCAGCCATTTGCCAGTGCCTAGTAAAGTTTGCGTTTCTTCATCGGTGATAGTGCCATCGGGCCTTGGCCCTATATTCAATAAAAGATTTCCGTTTTTGCTTACAATGTCTATCAGATTGGTAATTACATACCGTGCATCTTTAAACGTATTTCCTGCCGCGTAACCCCAGGATTGATTGCCAATAGCATCATCTGTTTGCCATGCTTCTTTGCGAATGCCACCCAATTTTCCTCTCTCTAAATCCAACACTGCAATACCATCGGGATAAGCCTGGTTTTTATAATTAATCACCACGCCTTTATTCCACTCAAGGCCTTTGTTGTAATAATATGCAGCAAAAGATTTTCTGTAAGGTGCCATTGCGGGTTGTTCAATCCACCAATCAAACCAAAACAACTGCGGTTGATAATTATTAACCAGTTCTGTACAGCGCAATAACCAGTCGTTCATATGTTCCTGCGATGGCTCTTCATTTTCCTCACGTGCGGGCCCGTAGAAATCCATGTTTTTCTGATCCAGGAAATCGGATGCAAACTTTCTGCCACCATTCATAAAAAACCAGTGTTCTATACGGTGAGAAGAAAGTCCGAATACAAGCCCTTGTTTTTTTATTTCAGCCGCCAGCTCACCTACCACATCCCTGTGCGGCCCCATTTCAACCGAGTTCCATTTAGACAATGCAGTTTTATACATCGCAAATCCGTCGTGGTGTTCTGCTACCGGCACTACATATTTGGCACCAGCTTTTTTGAATAGATCAACCCATTTAACAGGATCCCATTTTTCTGCTTTAAACATGGGTATAAAATCTTTGTAGCCAAATTTGTTGATGGGGCCATAAGTTTCTATATGGTGCTTGTTTGCTTTGCTGCCTTCGCGGTACATATCACGTGGATACCATTCGCTGCCAAATGCAGGTACTGAATAAACACCCCAGTGAATGAATATCCCAAACTTGGCATCTTTAAACCATTCGGGGGTTTGATATTTCTTTAGAGAATCCCAATTGGCCTGGTACCTGTCTTGTGCCTGCATTACAGCAGGCGAAAAAGCAAAACATACAACGGCTAGAAGCAGTAATTTTTTCATGCAGCAAATAAATGAAGGTTACAAAATAATGATGCCCTAAATTAAGAGAATCGGCGCATTTGCACGTGGCTTTACCAATAGCAGGAACACATCCTGGTTGTGCCCCAAAACACTTGATGATAAACTGCGTAACTGTAAAGCCGCATCAGGCAAGGTTTTGCTGGGCATAGTATACAGCATTTATTATTGCTAAGGCATTCTGAACGTTGAATAATGGTTTACATATAGCAATAAATTGTTTCAATAATAGAAGTAAGTAAAAGATACCAAAGCCGCCACCCACACGTTATGCTATTGTAAAAAACCATTGACGCATAACCCTGATCAACCCTTTATTGCTTATCCACCAACATGAAAACAGCCTTATACAATTTCCAATCCGGCAAACTCAGCCTTCAGCCAAAAAGTGATCAACTTAATAACCAACAGGTGCAACTTGTTTTATGCTTTGGCGATAAACAAGCCATTGCAGAAGCTGATGCCGATAAAATTCTAAGACAACAATTTCCCAATGCCGTTATTACTACCTGCTCTGCTGCTGGCGCTATTGCCAATACAGATGTAGAAGACAATGGCTTTATTGCTACTGCCATAGAGTTTGAAAAAACTACCGTGCACAGCCATTCTGTAAACATCAATGATTTTGCCAACAGCTACCAGGCTGGTTTTAGCCTGATGCAGCAAATCAATATACCAGACACACAATTCATCTTTCTTTTAAGCGATGGCCAAAAAGTAAATGGCAGCGAACTCATTCGCGGTATTAATGAAGCCAATACAACCAATATACCTGTTAGCGGTGGGCTTGCAGCAGATGGCTATCATTTTGTTTCAACGCTTACCGGCATAAACGGCAAGCCCGGCGAAGGAAATATTATTGCCATTGCACTTTCCGGCAAACACCTGGTGGTAAACCACGGTACAGAAGCCGGTTGGGAAAACTTTGGACCGGAACGTGTTGTTACCAAAGCTACCAATAACCGTTTGTTTGAGATTGATGGCAAGAATGCACTCGAACTCTATAAAAAATATTTAGGAAAAGAAGCAGATGCATTGCCAGGCTCTGCATTGTTCTTCCCGCTTTCATTAAAACTTTCTGAAGAAGCTGACCCGCTGGTAAGAACCATACTTTCTGTTGACAATACCAACGATAGCATGGTCTTTGCCGGCGATGTACCGGAAGGTTCTAAAGTGCGTTTTATGCGTGCCAACCTGGACAGGCTAACAAATGCCGCTACTAACGCAGCCGTACAAACGCTGAATGGTAAAAAACAAATACCCAAGCTAGCCATATTGGTAAGTTGTGTGGGACGGAAACTTGTATTGAATGAAAGAACAGACGAGGAACTTACAGCAGTAGATGAAGTTTTTGGCGGAAAAACTATTTTATCAGGTTTTTATTCATATGGAGAAATTGCCCCCTGCTTATCCAAAGACAGCTCTCAATTACACAATCAAACCATGTCAATTACTACCTTCTATGAAATTGAACAGGCTGCTCAATAAACAGGTTTTAAAATACCTGCCAGCCGGTTTTATTGAATCGGAAGAAGGCCGCCAGTTTATAGAGGCAGTCAATAGCTCGTACAATGCGTATGAACGGGATATTGAATTGCTAAACCACGCATTCAGGATAAATGAAGAAGAGTATATAGACATCAACCAAAAATTAAAAGAAGAAATCAACCTCAAGCAGGTTTCCATTAGCCGTTTAAAAGAATCGGTTCATTCTATTTCTATAATAACAGATGCAGATACCACTGACAACAGCTCAGATGAATTGCTGGATATTGTAAATTATCTCGACAATCAAATAAACCAACGCAAGCAGGCGGAGGAAAGCCTGCGCATTCGCGAAGAAAAATACAGGAATATTACTGCCAACATGCGCCTTGGTTTATTGGAAGTGGACAATGATGAATTGATCACTTTTGCCAACCAGAGCTTTTGTGATATGAGCGGTTATACCCTGGAAGAACTGATGGGACAAAGGGCCAGCGATCTGTTTGCAGATAACGAACAGGCTGTTTTGCTGCAACAGAAAAACGAGTTACGTAAACAAGGCCATTCTGATGCTTATGAAATAACGCTGCACAATAAACAGGGAGATTTGAAATGGTGGCTTATCAGTGGCGCACCGCACTACAATGATAAAGGAGAATTGATTGGCTCCATTGGTATACACCTTGATATTACCAAACAGAAAAAGCTGGAAAAAGATTTGATGGAAGCCAAACTGCAGGCGGAAAAATCTGCACAGGCCAAAGAAATCTTTTTGGCCAATATGAGCCATGAAATAAGAACGCCCATGAATGCTATATTGGGCATGAGCCAGCAATTAAACAAAACAACACTTAATAGCAGGCAAAGCCTTTTCCTGGATGCTATACACAATTCTGCTGAACACCTGCTGGTAATTATTAATGACATACTGGATATTTCAAAGATTGAAGCAGGCAAACTAAACCTTGAACATATTGGCTTTAATATTGACAGCCTGGTAAAGGGCGCCGTGCAGGTAATGCAACACAAGGCAGAAGAAAAAGGATTGGTACTTGATACGATTATAGATGAGCATATATACCAGGTATTGCTGGGTGATCCACACCGCTTCAAGCAGGTATTGCTGAACATGATGAGCAACTCTATCAAGTTTACAGAAAAAGGCGCTATACGCATCACCTGCAAACTTAAAGCGCAAACGCACGACAGCCAGTTGCTACAAGTTACCATTACCGATACCGGCATTGGCATGGATGAGCATTTTATGTCGCAGCTGTTTACCAAATTTTCGCAGGAAGATGATAGCGTGGCAAGAAAATATGGCGGCACAGGTCTTGGCATGTCTATCTGTAAAAAACTGATTGAATTAATGAATGGCAGCATTGAAGTAACCAGCGTTAAAAACTGCGGCACTTCTATTTCTTTTACTTTGCCATTTGTTAAAGGACAGGAAGCAGATTTGCCGGAAAAAGAGAATCTTTCGTTTGACAGCAGTTTACTGAAAGGTTGTCGCATATTATTGGTAGAGGACAATGAAATGAACCGCCTGGTGGCCACCACCGTATTGTCGCACTACGAAATAAATTTTAAAGAAGCGGTGAACGGAGAAGAAGCTGTAAAGTTATTGCAGCAGGAACAATTTGATTTGGTGCTGATGGATGTGCAGATGCCAATAATGAACGGCCTTGAAGCTACACGCATTATAAGAGAGCAAATAAGCAAGACGCTGCCCATTATTGCACTTACGGCCAATGCCATTAAAGGCGAGAGCGATAAATGCATTGAAGCGGGCATGAACGCTTATGTTTCCAAACCATTTGAAGAAGCGCAACTGGTACGCACCATTGGTTCTTTGCTGGGCAAAGAAATTAAAACCAATAGTGAAAAGCAACCAACACAACCTGCAGAAGACAAATTGTTTGATTTGGAGTTGCTGCACAAGCTAAGTCATGGTGATGAAAAGTTTGTAACAAAAGTTATTTCCCTCTTTATAAAAACAGCCCCCGTGTCTTTGTCAGAAATGAAAAAGGCGCTGCATTGCAAAGACTTTGCAAAAATTAAATCTGTGGCGCATAGCATGAAACCAAGCATAGACAGCCTGGGCATTGCATCGATGAAGACAAAGATTAGAGAAATAGAATCTTTTCCTTTTACAGAAACACCTACAGAAAACCTGCACAAGCTTATTGAAGAATCTGATGAGATTATTGCAAGCGTGATTGTTTCGTTTCAGAAGCAGTTTGCTGTTTAGCGAGTGGTGAGTAGTGAGTGGTGAGTGGGGGTTGCTCGGCGAATCGTTTCTTGTCTTTTGCTTCTTCGTTAAAACGTGAATCGCGAGTGGGTTGCTCCGCGAAAGACTTCTTGTCTGTGGATGGCTAAATTAAAGAAGCCTGAGAAGCGCTATAATTATCATCTATCACTCAATACTGACGACTTTCGACTGACGACTCTCGATTATCGACTCTTAACTCCCCGCTAGCCACTAGCCATTCACTACTGGCAACAAAAAAGGACAGCCCAAGCCATCCTTTATTGTTTAGCAGCGTATAATTGTTAATCAGAATTAGAACTTCAATGTAGCAGGAAGATATTTCTTTATCAATGCTTCGTAATACGGTTTCAACTCATCCCAATTAGGAGGTGTTGGGTTCTTAGAATACAAATCGTACGGGTTGAATAATTTCACCCACTGAAGCATTTCGCGGTCATGATCATCCAACAGATAGCTGTACTCACCTTCCCTGTGCCATGCATAGAATGAATGGTAACGCAACATATACAAACCGCTTTCAGGCAGAGAATCTTTCATCATCTGGTAAACATATTCATCGTGCCCCCAGCTCATGTGCACATTGCGCAGGCCGCAACCTTCTTTATATACACCCAGTTTGGTATTGTATGCAGGATTGTTGTAATCGGGGTTTGCTTTAAAGAATTCAGGAAACACAATCTTATCTGAATAAGCGCAACCAACAGGGAAGGTATCTCCTACCACAGCCCACTGTGCTTCACCAAAAAGGCAAAGCACCTTGCCCATATCGTGCATCAGGCCTACCATTACCATCCAATCGGGGTGGCCATCGCGGCGTATAGCTTCAGATGTTTGCAGCAGGTGCTGAAATTGATCAAGATCCGTATCAGGATCAGAATCATCTACCAACTGGTTTAAAAACTGGAATGCATCCCATACCGGCATTTCTTTCTTGTCAAATTTCAGGTAATCGGCCCTTTTCTCCTGTACAAACTCGTAAGTCTGGTAAGTATGGTTCAAACGGTAAAATTCTTTTACAGTATCGCGTTGCGGAGTTTCGTAATTGCGGTATTCTTCTGTAGACTTATCTTTTGCTATAGACTCCGGGTCTGGATAGCGGCGTAGCACATCTTCTTCCCACTCATCTAAACTTTTTAATGGCAATGCTTCAACGTTATTTGTGTTCATAGTGATTTAATTTTGCTAATTGTTATATTGCTGAATAATGATTTAACGTACAAGAGTGCGTCGCAACGATGCTCAATCGAAGTACCATTGCCGGGTTCATAAAAAACTTTACTACACATTGCTTGTTGTAACAAGATAGCTTAGTAAAGCTTTTAAACCAACCAATTACGGCACTAAAATTGGTTTTTTTTCTACTAAAATCCTATACTCTGCCCTCATTTATTTATGAAAACGATTTCATACCCTTTACCTATAGCCACTTTATAAAACGAACTCTATAAAACAACCAATGACAGACCCATTTATTCTTACGGTAGATTATAAAAGCATTAAAACAGATTTTACTGCTCAACTTATTTTGCAGGGCTATACCCATAAATTTAGTGTGCTTATAAACGATATGCCGGTTTATTTTGAACCGGACGAGGAAGGAAGCTACCGTGCGGTGCAAATGCCGGGACAAGATGAAAAGGCATTGGCTTTACTGGACAGAAAATTGCTGGCACTTATTGGCCAGGAGTTAGCGGCCATACTATCGTGATATTTCGCGGTGCCATACTTATAACTTCAACAAATGTCTTGTTCCTGTTGTAAATTGGGCAGCCTTGCAAGCAGGCTGCGATTGAACAAGCGTATCACAATGAAGTTTAGCAATACCCCGCCCTATTAACGCAGCTGAAGGCATTTGTAAAACCAAAAAACAACAACAGATAATGGACTACGGCATTTTAATACAGCATGCAGCCCAATTCATTGGCCAGTATTTTGAAAAACAGGTGCGACAGCAATTGCCTTACCACAACAAAGCGCATACAGAAAATGTGGTGGCAGCCGTAGCGCAAATTGCCAATCATTACCAACTAAACGAACACGATTTTTTTGTGGTAACCATAGCTGCATGGTTTCACGATATGGGTTATTACCTGGGCGAAGCAAAAGGGCATGAAGAAAAAGGTGCTGCCATGGCTGCGGACTTTCTGAAAAATACCGGCGTAGACGATGCTACCATTATACAGGTAAGAGGCTGCATACTGGCCACCCAAATGCCACAACGCCCCAATAACCTTTTGGAACAAATTGTTTGTGACGGAGATTTGTTTCACCTGGGCACTGATCAATTTCCAGAGCTGAACAAACTGATGCGCAAAGAAGCGGAGGAAAGAAAAGGTGTTGAAATTGATAAGAAAGAATGGCGGCTTGGAACCATTGGCCTGTTGCAAAACCACCGCTACCATACAGATTACTGTCGCTTGCTTTTATCTGCCAAAAAAGATGAGAACCTGGAAAAATTATTAAAGAAACAGAAAGATGCGCATGGCCCGCTGCCAACCGTGTTGGAAAATACCAATAACATTGCCCCCGCCACTGCAGCAGACAACAAAGATAACGCGAAGCCCAAAAAAGTAGAGCGACCTGTAAGAGGCATTGAAACCATGTTCAGGGTGGCATCTACCAATCACCAACGCCTGAGTGATATGGCCGATAGCAAAGCGCATATCATGATCTCTGTTAACTCCATCATTCTTTCCGTGGTAATTGGTTTAATGGCCCGTAAACTGGAAACTTCTCAAAACCTGATTGTACCCACATTGATTTTATTGGGCGGAAGTGTAATGGCCGTGGTTTTTTCTGTGCTGGCAACAAGACCCAAAATACCAAGCGGTTATTTTACACCAGAACAACTTTCCAATAAATCTGTCAACCTGTTGTTCTTTGGCAATTTCTATAAGATGGACTTTAACCATTATTACGAAGGCATGCAGGAAGTGATGAAAGACGGTGAGTTTTTGTACGCCAGCCTTATCCGCGATATACATTCGCAGGGCATTGTATTGGGACATAAATACAAACTGTTGCGCATTTCCTATACCGTCTTCATGTTTACACTCATTCTTGCCGTGCTTGCTTTCGGCATTTCTTTTATTTTTTTCGGATAAACAACATGCATGGATCAAAGTTTCTTAAGCAGGGATTTAAGCTGGCTCTCATTTAACGGAAGAGTATTGGAAGAAGCTGCCAGGCAAACGGTGCCGTTAGCAGAGCGTTTTAAATTTTTGTCTATCTATTCTTCTAACCTGGATGAATTCTACCGGGTACGCATGCCCGCAATAATGCTGCTGCACAAAACCAATATACACGACGAAGCAGAGCAACCGCATCTGTTGCGAGAGGCCCGGCAAATGATACAGCAGCAACAGCAATATTTTGGAAAGATACTTACCACACAACTGATACCCGCATTGGAAGAGCACAGCATAGAGCTGGTTTACAATAAGCCATTGCCAGATAGTGCTGCGCCAATGCTAAAAGCATATTTCCAGTCTGAAGCCGCCAGCTTTTTGCAGATAATAAGACTGACCAAAGAAACGCCGCAATTCTTTACAAGAAGCAATGCATTGTACCTGGCAGTAGTTTGCCTGAACCATAAAGACGAAGAAGAAATTTTTATTGTAAACATTCCTTCAGATAAGTTATCCAGGTTTTACAGCATTGTGCTGGAAGGTGTTCAATACATTATTTTTCTTGACGACATCATAAAAACGCATTTGCCGCTTTTATTGAATCAATACCGCATAGTAGGTGCATGGAATATTAAGATAACACGTGATGCAGAATTGGATTTAGCAGATGAATACGAAGGAGACCTGGCTGTAAAAATTGAAAAGCAATTGGCAAAAAGGGATGATGGCAGCCCTACCCGCTTTTTGTATGAGCCCGGCATGACGGAAGAGCAATTGCAATGGCTGATGCTGAAACTAAACCTGCACAAAGATGATATGGTGGAAGGTGGCCGCTATCACAACCTGAAAGATCTTGGCAGCATACCTGTTAAAATTCCATCGCTTAATTACCCAACACTACCGGCATTGCAAACCGCTTTGCAAACGCAGGATTATATTCTGGACGGCATGCTGCGGAAGGATGCCATTGTGCATACGCCTTATCAATCTTACCAAACCGTATTGCGCTTTTTTAATGAGGCTGCAACAGATAACAATGTAAAAGAAATTTATACCACGCTATACCGCGTTGCCGGAGATTCACGCATAGTAAACGCATTGATAACAGCAGCAGGCAATGGAAAAAAAGTTACCGTATTTATAGAACTAAAAGCCCGGTTTGATGAAGAGAACAATATCCGCTGGTCTAAAAAAATGAAAGCGGCAGGCATTACCATCATCAATAGCATTCCGAGTTTAAAAGTACACGCCAAGATTGCGCTTGTAAAAAAGAAAGAAGAAGGAAGGTTGCGTTATTATGCATTACTGGCAACCGGCAACCTGAATGAAATAACGGCCCGGTTTTACACAGACCATATTTTGCTGACTACGCAAACTGATATTGTAAGAGAGTTGGAACTGCTGTTTATTTTCCTCACCATGCGCAGAAGACCACAGTTTAAAAATGAAATAGCTTTCAATCACCTGCTGGTGGCACAGTTTAACCTGCAAGACAGGTTTATAGCAATGATTGATGAAGAAATTATAAATGCCAGGCAGGGAAAGCCAGCCAGTATCATTATTAAGATGAACAATCTTGAAGAAAGAGTGCTTATCAGTAAATTGTATGAAGCATCACAAGCGGGTGT
This sequence comes from Chitinophagaceae bacterium, assembly GCA_047602295.1. Lineage (GTDB taxonomy): Bacteria > Bacteroidota > Bacteroidia > Chitinophagales > Chitinophagaceae > JACMLD01. The sequence continues at coordinate 4,326,524 of JASGHP010000001.1, forward strand.
GCGTATACAAATGATAGTGCGCAGCATTTGCTGCCTGGAAGCAGGTGTGCCTGGCATGAGTGAGAACATTACCGTTACCCGGATTGTTGATCGTTACCTGGAACATGGCCGGGTATTTGTTTTTCATAATGCAGGCGATGAAAAAATTTTCCTGGGCTCTGCAGATTGGATGAACAGGAATATTTACCGGCGCATAGAAGTGTGCTTCCCGGTGTATGATGCCGCTATTAAAAAAGAAATAAAAGAATTGCTGCAATTGCAATTGGCAGACAATACACAGGCTGTAAAAATAACAGCGGCGCTTAACAACGAAGCTGTTCATAATAACGAGCCGCCGGTACAATCTCAGTTGGCCATTTATCAATTGCTGGAAAAGAAATCTAAATAGTTTGTTATGAAAAATATTGCATGGCTTCTCTTACCATTTTTTTTGCTGCTTACAGAATCAGCTTGTACAGAACCGCCAGAAGCAGTTAATCCCCCCGGTTATAATCTTGCCAAACCGGTTGTGTTCAATATGCCTTCTGTACTGGAAGAAATTTCTGGCATTGCGTTTAATAATGGCAACACAGAAACAGTTTATGCAGAACAGGATGAAGAGGGAAAATTGTTTTATTTTCATTTAGGCGATAAAGAGGTAACGCATACTAAATTCTCTAAACGCGGCGACTATGAAGATGTGGCTATCTGCAACGGCTGGGTGATAATGTTGCGCAGCGATGGCGTATTTTTTACTTTTCCGCTGAAGGAAATTGCTAATAAAGACGCAGGCAATGTGCAGGAGCAGGATGGCTTGTTACCGGCTGGGGAATATGAATCTTTATACGCCGATGAAGCCAATCAACAACTTTACCTGTTGTGCAAAAACTGCAGTGCAGATAAATCAAGCGGAAGCGTTAGCGGCCATATTTTTGCATTATCCGCAGATGGCAAACTTAGTAAGAAGAGCCAGTTTTCAGTTGACGAAAAAGCCATTGCCCAACTGGCTGGCAAAGACAATATAAAATTGAAAGCTTCTGGCATGGCCATGAATCCTGTCACCCACCAATGGTATATCCTCTCCTCTGTAAACAGGTTGCTCTTGATAGCAGATGCCCAATGGAAACCAGTAAGTGTACATGCTTTAAACCCTGGATTATTTACGCAGCCCGAAGGAATTGCATTTGATAAAGCCGGCAATATGTACATCGCCAATGAAAAAGGCAATGCAGAGCTGGGCACCATACTGCTGTTTAAATACCAGAAAAAATAAAACAACCCTTTGTTCTTAGACGGCCAAAACTAACCTGCATGAAAAAGTATTTTTTACTGCTCATTATTTTTACTGCGTGTGCATGGACAATTTCTGCACAGCAAACCATACAAACCAGGGTGATACTGGTAGGCGATGCGGGAGAGATTAACCCCGCACAGGAAGCTATATTAAAACATGCCATCAGCCAATCAATTCCCGGCAAAACCATTGCGCTTTTTTTAGGTGATAATATTTACCCAAAAGGCCTTGAATTATCTGCTGATAAAAAAGAAAGTTCTATAGCCATCCTGCGTGCACAATTTGAAGGTTTGCGCAAAGCCGGCATCCCTGTTTATTTTGTTCCCGGCAATCACGATTGGGATAAAAGCGGTCCGGATGGTTATAAGAAGATGATGGCAGTGAATGATTACATCACATCGCTGCAGGATTCATTATTGCAGATATTACCTTCCAATGCATGCCCCGGCCCGGTAGAACTTCCTGTAAACAATCAACTGGTAATTGTAGCAATGGATTCTGAGTGGTGGTTATATCCTTATGAAAAAAATGCAGACAAATCTGATTGCGATTGCAAAACCAAACGGGATGTATTGGGCAAACTGAATGATATTGTTCAGCGCAACCGCAATAAAACCATTCTCTTTGCCACGCACCACCCTTTTGAATCTTATGGCACACACGGCGGTTATTATACTTTGAAAGAGCATCTATTTCCACTCACAGATCTTAACAAGAACCTCTACATACCATTGCCCATTATTGGTTCGCTCTACCCTATTCTCAGAAAAACATTTCCGCCTGCAGAAGATTTAAAAAATGTTTTGTACAAAGACATGATAGTGGGCGTAAACAGCATTTTATCCCAGCATGCTAATGTGGTACATGCTGCCGGTCATGAACATACGCTGCAATTAATTCAGGAAGATGTATTGCAAATTGTAAGCGGTGCAGGTTGCAAACACACTGCTGTAAAAAAAGGAAGGGGCAGCATGTATGCCGCAGACAGCAGCGGTTATGTGCTGGCAGATATTTTAAGCGATAACAGCCTGCAATTGCATTTCTATACTTACGATGATAAAGACATCCGCGAATCGTACAGCTATAACCGTCCTTATGCTGAACCTGCGGCACTGGCAATACAAACAGATAGTGTTATTACCGGGGACAGCATTCATCTAAGATTGATTCCTGAATTTGATAAGGTAAGCAAATGGCACCGCAGCGTGTTTGGAGAGAACTACCGTAAAATCTGGAATACAGAAGCATCATTGCCTGTTTGGCGGCTTTCTAAAACAAGTCTTAAGCCGGAAGAGTTAGGCGGTGGCATGCAGACACATTCATTGCGTTTGGTTGATAAAGACGATAAAGAATGGGTGATTAGAAGCATTGACAAATTCCCTGATGCGCTATTACCACAAGTACTGAATCAAACACTGGCAGCAAAATTATTGCACGATAATGTATCAGCCATTTTTCCATACGCACCTTTGGCTGTTCCGGTATTCGCCAATGCGCTGGGGGTGGCGCATTCAAATCCTTCTATTGTTTATGTTGCGCCTGATAAAGCATTAGGAATATACAGTCGTGATTTTGCCAATAAAGTAGTGTTGCTGGAAGAAAGGGAGCCGCTGGGCAAATCTACTTCTACCATAAAAATGCAAGAGAAACTGAAAGAAGACAACGACAACTCGGTTGACCAGCAGGCTTTCTTTACCGCAAGGTTGCAGGATATCTTCCTGGGCGATTGGGACAGGCATGGCGATCAATGGCGATGGGTAGATGAAGCAAAAGGAAAATCAAAAAGGTACAGGCCAGTGCCCCGCGACCGCGACCAGGTTTTTTACATTAACCAGGGTTTTCTTCCTCACCTGATAGCTCTGCCATGGATAATGCCCAAATTTGAGGGCTTTAAAGGTCATGTAAGAAATATCAACACATTTGTGTTTAATGCAAGATTGATTGATGGATTGTATACCAATCAACTTACTTACGACGATTGGACAAAGGGCACGCAAACCGTAGTAAATAATTTAACGGACTCTGTTATTGACGCAGCGCTAAGAAAAATGCCTCCCGCTGTTTATGATGAATCGCACACAAAATTATTTGGCCAGTTGCAAAAGCGCCGGCAGGATTTGCTGCGTGTAATGCCAGACTATTACAAATTCATCAACAAAAACATAGACATTCTTTTCTCAGATAAAAACGAACAGGTAAACATCAGTGACACACTCAACGGACAATTAAACGTAACCGTTCTTAAAATCACCAAGAAGAATGAAATTGGAAAAACATTATACAGCAGAACAATAAATCCTTCAGTTACCAAAGAATTGCGCTTGTATATGTTTGGTGGAGAAGATGAAATTCATATCAACAATCAATCCTCTCCTATTAAAATTCGTGTAATTGGCGATGGCGCATCCAATAAACAATATGATTTCTCTGGTTCGGCATCCGGTTTGCGCAAAGTGCATGTATACGATAATGATTCTACTGCAAACTTTAGTGGCAATAGCGGTCCTGTACACAAACATCTTTCATCAGAAAAAGACAACACATCTGTGTTTGCAACAGATCGCTACAATAAAAATATCCCATTACTAACTGCGGGTTATAATGTGGATGATGGTGTTATCCTGGGGCTAGGTCTTCGCTGGATAAGACAAGGCTTCCGCAAAACGCCTTATGCAAGCAGCCAGCAATTTGTTTTTGCGCATTCATTTTCCACAGATGCATTTCGCTTTTTGTACAAAGGCGAATGGATACATGTCTTCAACAAAACAGATTTTACTTTGGACGTAAATGTTTTTGCGCCAGACAACACGCAAAATTTTTATGGCAGGGGCAATGCATCTGTGTTCAACAAAGTGGGTGATTACAAATTTTATTACCGCACCAGGTTTGATTATTACAATGCCACACCTTCTTTTCGTTGGAGCAATGCAAAAGGCAGCAAGTTTTCCATCGGCCCCAGCGTACAGTTTTATCGCTACGATGCGAATGATAATAAGGGCAGGTTTATTAACAATACTTCCCTGTTGCACACCTATGATAGCGCCACCATTGCAGAGAACAAAGCACATGCAGGCATTGTGGCCAGTTATGTACATGATGGCAGAAATAATTTAATTCTGCCAACTTCCGGTTATTTTTTCAGCGCAAAATGGCAGAGCTATGCCGGCCTTAATAATTATTCAAAAGCTTATACCCAACTTATTGCGCAGTTGGCTGTTTATAAAAGCATCGACAGAAAATCTGCTTTTGTTATTGCAGACAGAATCGGCGGTGGCGTTACAGGTGGCAAAACAACTTTTTACCAGTCATTGTTCCTGGGCGGGCAAGATAACCTGTTGGGTTACCGTCAGTACCGCTTCGCCGGCCAGCATATGTTGTACAATAACCTGGAAGCAAGAATCAAACTGGCCAACCTGGCTTCTTATGTGTTGCCCGGCCAGTTAGGTTTGGTAGGATTTTATGATGTGGGAAAAGTTTGGCAAAAGGGTTATAACGATGATTACTGGCACCAGGGCGCAGGAGCTGGCCTGTATTTTGCTCCGGCACAGTTACTGCTGTTACAAATAGTTGCCGGCAATTCCGGAGAAGGCTGGTATCCCTATTTTACCATGGGCTTCCGGTTTTAAAAAAGATCTTCTGTTGCGCATTTTAATAAACTGACTGCTGCTATAATGAATAGATCTTTATTGTTGTTTGTCTTTAGGGTACAGACAGTGGTACATTTATCAACATCGTTGTGTCACTCACTTGTACTGTAAACCATTGTTCGGCAAAAGTGTAACAGCAAAATAGTAAAGAATAATTCGAGTATAAGCAAAAGAATATGAAGAAAGGAGTTATACAATTGAATCAATTTGCAACAAGGGAAAACTCTGTTGAGACACTGGTGTCTTTTAAAAAGTTCGCAGATTTTCTTGAGGAGAAGATGAATGCCGAAAAAACAAAACGGGCTTATTTTTTTAAATACGTTTTAGACAAAATAAATGGCTTCCCTGAACTGCTAAGTGGCATCCCTGTAGCAGACGTTCCCAAATATGATGAAGTGCTTGACCTGGTGGCCAGCATTTCTTTTCCCTTAATGGAAGATGAGAATGAGGTAATGTTTGGTTTATCTGGTGGCATTTCTCCCCAGTTATTTTATGTAAGCAATGCATTGGGCAAACTGATAGACTCACGCCCTGATATACATGCACTGAATGGTGTAACCGGCACTGCAAAAGAAAATGCCTTACAAATGCATCAGCAGGTGCAATATGATCTTATACTGCAAAAAGTTTACGGTTTTGAACTGCCGCAAAAAAAGGAAGTATTGCGCACAGTATTTAATCCACAAACAGGTTTATACCAATATTACCGGCTGAATATAGATACACGCTTTGTAGATATAAAGTCAAGAACAAAAATAGATACCAGCCTTATAAATGATCATTCTATCAATGAATGCTTTCAATGCGGCAATAGTTTTGATGAAATGGAAAAGCTGGTTCCGCTGAATAATTTTATTGCCAGCGGTTTTTCTATTGTTACGCTTACAGATATTACAGAGCAACAAGCCATAGAGCAATTAAGCAAAACAATAAGATCTGTAGACAAGAAAGAAAATGCTGCTGATAGCTTTGAACATCTTACACGCTTGTTGCAAACTACCATTGGCAGCAGCTATTACAAATTTGGGTTGATGCCGTTTTTTACGGTGAACAATCGTGCGGCACTATTGTATGAAAACTTTCCTTATAGCCTTTTAGCAAAAGCCAGTTGGGATGCAGGTATTCCTAAGCCAGTATTCACACGATATATCAATCATTATTTAAAGAACCCTGGTTTTATCACTTACCAGTCATCCGATAAAACAAATGTGCTGCCAAAGCCTTTGCAGGATGCACTGAAAAAAGCAGGCTTTCATTATTATGTATTAACGCCGGTTTATTTTAATGGTGTATTGGTGGGCATATTGGAAACAGGTGCAGCAGAAGGCGCAGCACCATTAACCGAATTGCATTTTGGAAAACTAAAACCTGCCATCCCCTATATCTCGCAATTATTGAAGCTGATGACGGATAAGTTCAATATTGCCATTGATACTATTGTAAAAGATAAGTTTACCGTTATACAACCAGCAGTGCAATGGAAGTTTAATGAAGTGGCATGGCATTATTTCCGCAGCCACGATATTGAGCACAAAAACAATGCACTTGAAAAAATCTCTTTTAAAAATGTTCATCCACTGTATGGTGCTGTAGACATTCGCAATTCTACCATTGAAAGAAATAAAGCACTTAGGGAGGATCTGCATACACAACTGATTTTGCTGATAGATGTGTTGGATGAACTCAAAAGCAATGGAATAGAAAATGCAGATGCGCTTGCCGATCATTGTCATGAATGGCTGGCTAAGATGACAGATTATGTTTCTGTAGAAGAAGAATTGCAACTGAATGAATTTCTATACACACAGGTAAATCCTTTGCTTGGCAATTATAATAATGAAGAAAATAAAAATCCTAAAATCAGTAATTATTTTGCTGCAATAGACGAGACCAATGGCATCGCTTTTAATAAAAGAAGGCAATTGGAAAATTCCATCCGCCTGCTTAACAAAAGCATCAGCAAATACTTTGATGCTTTTAAAGATGAGTTACAAAATTATTATCCCTGCTATTTTGAGAAGTTCAGAACAGATGGTACAGAGTATGATATTTACATAGGGCAATCTATTGCGCCGAAGATTCCGTTTACACAACAAGACCTTGAAAAACTGCGCCGCTGGCAGGTTTCTTCAATGGCAGCCATTGCAAAACTTACCAATTCAATGTTGCCGCAATTGGAGACGCCTATGCAGACAACGCAATTGATTTTTGTAAATGCCCGTGCCATTGACATAAGCTTCCGCAATGATGAACGACGTTTTGATGTGGAAGGCGCTTACAATATCCGTTATCACATCATTAAAAAAAGAATCGACAAAGTAAATATTCTGAACACCAATGAACGCCTTACACAACCGGGTAAAATAGCTATTGTTTATTTCAATGAACGTGATGCAGAAGAATACATTGGCTACATAAAAGAGTTGCAGGAACAAAATGTATTGGAAAACGATCTAGAACATTTGGAACTTGAATTTTTGCAAGGCGTAGCTGGTTTAAAAGCATTGCGGGTGAGTGTAAAATTGTCTGAACTATGATTTATAGGATTATTCAAATATGCTGATTTTCATTCGCGGCCATTTTACCACAGAGGCACAAGAGGTTTTCACAAAGTTTAAAGAGAAGGCCACATCAGAGGTTTTTTACTTTTGAATTTTTGCTTTTGACTTAGCCAACGCATTTCCACATTTATCACATTTCCACATTTTCACATTTGCTTTAATCTCCGTGGCATAAAAAAGACCGGCAACGTTACCGGCAACGGTTTCACAAAAATGCCTGATGCTGTATGTATTTTATCATTAGATTTGGTGAAACACAATAAACGTTTGCGAATAATAAAAAGCCAGTTATGAAAAAAGACAAGCAGTACGACAGGCGCAGTTTTTTGCGCAACACCGCCCAAACCGCTGCAGGTATGGCGTTTGCACCATTGCTTCCTGCATCTGCAGGCATATTAAAACCAACAAAAGAAATAATTGTACAGCCCAGCAATGATATTTACACCGGTCCGCCGCGTATAAAGTTTGCCGTTATTGGCATCAACCACGGCCATATTTATTCGCAGGTTGAAGCTGTTATTCGCGGTGGCGGAGAACTTGTTTCACTCTATTCAAAGGAGCAGGATCTGGCCGATGCTTTTAAGAAAAGATACCCGCAGGTAAAACAAGTAGCAGATGAAAAAGAAATACTGGAAGACAAGAGCATTCAATTGGTATTGAGTTCTATTATACCAGTAGAAAGAGCGCCGCTTGGTATACGTGTAATGCAGCATGGTAAAGATTATATGTCTGACAAACCAGGCATTACAACGCTGGAACAACTGGCACAAGTAAAAAAAGTGCAGAAAGAAACCAAGCGCATCTACTCTATCATGTACAGCGAACGGTTCGAAAACCGTGGTACTGAAAAAGCAGGTGAGATTGCGAAAGCAGGCGGTATTGGAAAAGTAATTCAAACCATTGGATTGGGTGCACACCGCATCAGTTTATCTACAAGACCACCCTGGTTTTTTGATCGCAAATACTTTGGCGGTATTATTACAGATATTGGCTCACACCAGTTCGATCAATATTTATTCTTCACCAATTCTACCAAAGCAGAAGTAGTAGCTTCACAAATTGGCAATGTTGGTCATCCGCAATGGCCACAGTTTGAAGATTTTGGTGATGTAATGCTGCAAGGCAATGGCGGCTCTGGTTATTTAAGAGTTGACTGGTTTACACCAGACGGATTAAATACCTGGGGCGATGGCAGGTTAACTGTATTAGGAACAGAAGGGTTTATGGAAGTGCGCAAGAATGTAGACATTGCAGGCCGCCCGGGAGGCAATCACTTGTTTTTAGTAAATCAAAAGGAAACAACGTATATAGATTGCAGTCAGCAAAACCTGCCTTATGGCCAGCGCTTGGTAGATGATGTTATCAACCGTACAGAAACAGCCATGACGCAGGAGCATTGTTTTCTTGCTACAGAATTAGCATTGACTGCTCAGAAAAATGCAAAGGTGATAAAGTCTTAATAGAACGCTGATTATTATGATTAAGCGGATTTGCGCTGATAATAATTAATTATTTTTTAGGTTTGAATAAAGGCACATAGTATTATGCTATGTGCCCTTACAATTTATTTTCTTAGCTAGTCAAAACACTACTTGCAAAGGCTGTATCTGTCTCGTCTTCCAAGCTACAAAGAAAGCTATTAACATTTTAGACTTACTACTCGTCATCCACCACTCACGACTGACGACTCACGACTCACGACTGACGACTAACTACTCACCACTCACGATACCATTCCTCCCATCAACGGATCAGTAAAACTAAATTGCCCTGTCTCCACATGTCCTGCATAACGTTTTTCAAATGCTTTATAATCTTTTACACGAACAGTGAAATCGTACCAGCCAAAGCTTTTGGATAGATCAACCACATGCTTTGTTTTTCCTTTTGCTGCTACTATTAAGTGACTTCCTTTTTTATAACTATTGTCTGTAAACTGCAGCGTCAGTTCTTTCGTGTCTTTGTTATCAATTACAATTTCAACACTGCCCGATAGTTGTTGCTGATTAGCTTTTGAACGACTGTATTCTATACTAATCTCTGCATTTGGATCTGCATCATTACCTTTCAGCTCCCTGAAAAAACCATTGGGGCCGTATAATGCCAGGTGATAATTCTTCCCCTCAAAATCATTCAACTGCCAATAGTCTTTTAATGTATCTCCTGCTGCCGCGGCATAGGTTCGTACTAAAAGATCATTGGCTGCATATGCATATACATAAAATGGCACACCCACTGTTTTTTCCCCAAACAATTCATTGCTGGGCGTAAACTTTATAGCGATGCTTTGTTTGTCTTCCGTTAATTGTCCGTCTGCATATAATTGATATGGCAATGGACAAGAAGGTTTAATACCTTTCTCCTGCGTAGGCATAAATGCAGCAGAAGGAACTCTCTTATTAATAGCCTCCACTTCTTTTTCATTCAACGGCTGGTAACCGGAAGGATTCTTTTTAAATTTCGCGTTATATACCGTTTCCAGAAATACATCTTTACCCGGAAAATTCAGCGGCGCTATCTTCTCACCATTGTATGGTTTAAATACCGAGCTAAGATCTCCGCACACCGTGCGGCGCCACTGGCTTATATTAGACTCTTCAATATTTTTATTAAATTTCTTGCTCAGGAATTTTTCCATAAACTGCAAAATGGAAGTATGATCAAACACCTGCGAACATACAGCTCCACCCCTGCTCCACGGAGATGCGATTACTAACGGAACCCTATAGCCCAAACCAATAGCACTTTCTCTTGCATGCTCCTTTTCATATTTCGTCATGTCCTGCGCCAGCGTTACATATTCTACTGTTGCATCAATGCCATCAGAGACATGGCCACTATTTCGATCTGATGGATTAGGCGCTACAAATGGCGGCACATGATCAAAATAGCCGTCGTTCTCATCATAGCAAAGAATAAAAATTGTTTTCTTCCATACCTCGGGCTTTTTAGTGAGAATATCCATCACTTCAGAAACATACCAGGCGCCATACCATGGTGCACCGGGATGATCAGAAAAGTTTTCAGGGCCAACAATCCAGGAAACAGCGGGCAATTTGCCATTGTCTACGTCCTGTCTAAACTGGTGCAATACATCTCCTTTGGGTACTTTCATTTCTCGTGCTGTGCCAGCATCATTATATTTCACTGTATCCAATTGGCGATAATGCGGATCGTTCTTATTAATATCAAAAGCTTTCTGGTGTATGTTTTTTTCTTTTTGAGAAAGCTTCGCGAAATTCTCTGCTGTATATTTCTCTACACCTTCTTTAGCTCTTTGCAACCATTCTTCTTTCTCTTTGATGGTTCTTTCTGTGCGCTTATAATCATCTGTTTCGGCAGCAAGTGTTTTTAGTTTATCCTTCAATGCAGGTATTTCATTGGGCAAATCAACAACCAGCTTTGCAAGAAATTTTCTGTACGACTCGGCATAAAAAACATTGTACTGAGAAAAGAATTCAATTGGATTATCTGTAAAATTTGCCAGCCATGCATCTTCATCGCCATCAAAACCAGATGGCAGGCTTATTTCATTCTGATAAATTTTCCAGGGAATACCATTCTCTTCCAATCGCTCTGGGAAAGTTGTCCAGCTGGCAGGTACAAAATAATCTACATTCTCATTGCGCACATTTGCAAAAGAATCCGGATGAGGTTTTTCGCGAACGGTACCAGACCACAAATAAAGACGATTCGGCGTGGTGCCTGTTAATGAAGAACAGAAATTCTGATCACATACTGTAAAAGCATCTGCCAATGTATAGTAAAAAGGAATATCTTCTCTATTATAATAACCCATTGTTAGAGGCACTTTGGCAAATCCTTTATGACCGGATGGTTTTGCAATTAACCATTTATCGTATTTGCCACCATTGCGTGCATCAACCTGGTTAGTCCACGAGTGTGGCAAAGAGCCCAACCATGTTGCATTGGTTTCTTTTATGTTCAGCCTGAATGGTGCATAGGTTTCTCCTTCTGCATTCTTTTGCAACCACACAAGGTTTTTATCCTGCTTTACAATGGCACGCGGATCATTGTATCCACGCACACCTTTTAAGGTTCCATATGTATGATCAAAAGAACGGTTCTCCTGCATCAATATCACAATATGCTCTGCATCCATATAAGTGGAACCGGGCGCAGGGTTAATGGCCATTGCTTTTAATACCGATTCTGGTATCATGGCGCTTAATCCTGTTGCTCCGGATAAAATGGCTGCTTTCTTAATAAAATCCCGTCTTGAATCCATAAAATAATTGTTGCTGTAAATGATAAGCGATCGCTGTAAATATCTATTACCCTTACGGGGATTTGAAATTAATAAATTGTTATGTCAAATCTTTGTTTTATTCTGCGCAACAGTTGCGCAGAATGCATTTTAATGTAGAGAAAAGCCTTTACTTTGGCTCCTCAATAAAAGCCACACTTCATGAAATCATTTTGTCTGCAGGCAACAAGAATGCAAAGACTGTTCTTTGTTATCATTATTACAATGCTTTGTCTTGTATCTAATGGTCAGCAAAAAACAAGAAAGACCGTTTTTATTATTGCAGATGGCATACCGGCAGATGTGATTGAAAAATTATCAGTACCCAACTTGCAAGCTATCGCAAAAGCGGGTGGATATACCCGTTCTTATGTTGGCGGCATTAAAGATAGTTATAGCCAAACTCCGACCATTTCTGCGGTTGGTTATAATACAGTGCTTACAGGTGTATGGGTAAACAAACACAATGTGTGGGACAATGATATTGCTGCACCCAATTATCAGTACCATACTATTTTTCGATCTTTTAAAACACAATATCCCAGTAAGAAAATTGGTGTGTTTTCCAGTTGGGAAGATAATCGCACAAAATTAGTTGGCGATCATTTTGAGCCAACTGGTAATATTGGTGTTGATTATAGTTATGACGGACTTGAGAAAGACACTGCACATTATCCGCACGATAAGCAAAGAGATTTTATGAGCGCTATTGATGAAAGTGTTGCAACAAAAGCAGCTGCTGTTATCCGTGAGAATGCACCCGACCTCTCCTGGGTTTATTTGGAATACACAGACGATATGGGTCATATGCACGGCGATAGCCCTGAGTTTTATAAAGCAGTAGAATTGGCAGATAAAAGAATTGGTTATGTGTGGGAGGTTATTAAATATCGTGAGCAACATTTTAATGAAGAATGGCTAATTGTGGTAACCACCGATCATGGTCGTGATGCAAAAACCGGTAAAGGGCATGGCGGACAAAGTGATCGTGAAAGAGATAGTTGGATCTTTACCAATGCAAAAGGACTGAACGAGGAGTTTCATGCGCCACAGACTTCTGCCGCAGACATCATGCCTTCTATAGCAAGGTTTATGCACGTATCGCTTAAACGAGACAATGCATTTGAAGTGGATGGCATTCCATTTAATGGGCCTTTATCTTTTATTACACCCAAGTTTTCATACAATAATGGTTCAATAGAAATTAACTGGAAAGCCATTGCCAAAAAAGGAAACATTAAAGTATGGATTGCAACCACCAATGAATTTAAAATCGGTGGCAAAGATGAATATACTTTATTAGGAACAGTGCCTGTGCAACAACAGAAAGCAAGTTTCAACCTCAGCAACAAACCTTCTGCATTTTATAAGATAGTGTTAGAGGGAGAGAATAATAGTGCGAATTACTGGATTAAATAATTACAAGTTGAAAGCTGCAAGCTACAAGTAAGAAGCTTTGTAGCTTGTAACTTATAACTTGCAGCTCAAACCTCTACCCTTCTCATGATCTCCACGCACGCCCTGCTATTGTGATAAGGGCATTTCCAGAGGCCGAGTTTGTCTTTATCGCTCATGATGCTGTAATCTTCGTATACTCCCCAAACCCATTCGCCGGTTTTATAATCGCAGATATAGTTTTGTGTGAATTGCCATACATTGATGGCATTGTTTAAAAATGATTCTTCTCCACTTACTTCCCATGCATTGAAGAAACCGACAATGGCTTCCGCTTGCGGCCACCAATGTTTTTCTTTTACCAAATGATGTTGCGAAGGTTCGTATTCGTACCAAAGACCACCATCTGCATCTAATCCCTCTCTTGCTGCATTTGCAATGTAGACTGCATATTTTTTTGTGAGTGCAATTAAATCAGCATCGTTAATGGATTCTGCTGCTTCCTGCAATAGCCATGCTGCTTCAATATCATGACCATAAGAAACAATATCGCCTTTTTGTTGCCAGTTTTCATCAAAGAACAAAATGAGGTGATTGCTTTTTTTATCGATAATATAATCAGCAAAATTCTGAAGCAATCCTTTAATGCGTTCTTTCAGCAATTTATCCGGCCATATTTTGTAAAACGTACTATAAGCTTCTAAAATGTGCAAATGCGTGTTCATGGTCTTTTTCTCATTGGCATCCTTCTCACTTAGTCTTATATCATCCATTGCTGTCCAGTCTTCTGCAAAAGCATCAAAGTAACCGGTGCGCAGATTATCGTAGCTATATTTCTCTATTAGTTTAAACAGCGTGATGGCATGTTGTTTAGCCTCATCATTATTGCTGGCGCGATAATATTCGCTGAATGCATATACAGCAAAAGCCTGTGCGTAGATTTGTTTTTTTGGGTTAGACGAATTGCCTTTATAATCCACCGTCCAATAAACACCACCATATTGTTTATCTATAAAATGCTGGATAAAGTATTGGTAAGCTTTTTCTGCAAAATGAAGATATTCCTGTTTGCCAGTGATGCTATAGGCTGCGGAGAAAGACCAAAGAATGCGGCTGTTTAAAACACTGCCTTTATCTGCCAGCATATCTGCATGGTTTGCATGATCTACTCTTCCCTTAAACCCTCCATAAGTTTCATCTATACCATACTGCATCCAATAAGATAAAATACGTTCCAGCTCTGCTGACAGCTCTGTCTTTAACTGACCAATTAAATGCTTCATCTTATAACCATTCTCTTACAATGATTAATTACGCGTGCCTGCATGCTCACGTTCATTGTCACTGTTATTCTTTTTTGCCCGGTTTAGCACTTTGTTATTGTATATAATCTTCTTTAGTGTATTTACAGATGTGGCAGAAGAAAATCCATCTGCGGGTGTATTCACTACATAATCCAATAACCTGTCTACAGTAGTGGTAGCCACATGCAGCCTTGTATCTGATGATGCATAGTAAATGAATATCTTACCGTCTTCATCCATAATCCAGCCGTTGCTAAAAGCAACGTTAGACACATCTCCTATTCTCTCCTCTCCTTCTGGCGCCAGAAAATAACCGCCGGGCTTATAAATCACTTTAGTGAGATCATTCAAATCTGTTACAAATACGTACAACACATAGCGCAACCCGGCAGCGGTATTGCGCACACCATGTGCCAGGTGCATCCAACCCAACTTTGTTTTTATAGGTGCCGGTCCTGCTCCGTTCTTTGCCTCATACACTGTATGATAAACTTTTTTATCTACAATCAGCTCTTCTGTTACTTCTGCATTGGTGATACTTGCAGACAAACCAAAACCAATACCTCCACCCTTGCCTGCTTCTATAAAACTATCCTGCGGTCTTGTATAAAAAGCATATTTACCTTGCACAAACTCCGGGTGCAATACTACATTGCGCTGTTGAGGAGAACGTGTTTTTAAATCAGCCAATCGCTCCCATGTCTTTAAATCTTTTGTGCGTACTATACCGCATTGTGCAATAGCTGCCGACTGATCTCCAGGAGGTGCAGCGGGATCTCTTCTTTCTGTACAAAACAAACCATACACCCATCCATCTTCATGCTGCACCAGGCGGATATCATAAATATTAGTATCAGGCACACTGGTTTCAGGTATATCTAATGGATAATCCCAAAACTGAAAATTATCAATACCATTATCGCTTTCTGCAATAGCAAAAAAAGATTTACGGTCTATACCTTCTACCCTTGCCGCTACCAAATACTTTCCATTCCATTTAATAGCACCGGCATTCATTACTGCATTTATGCCAAACCGCTCCATCAAATACGGATTGGTTTCAAAATTCAAATCATACCGCCAGAAAAGTGGTGCATGCGCTGCCGTTAGTACGGGATATTTGTACCGGTCGTAAATACCATTTCCGCCTTCCACTATTTTATTGGGCCTATGCAAGAGTTCTTCCTGAACTGCCTGCAGCAATGCCAGTCTCTTTTCAAAATTTTCTTTCATCGTGTTTCTTTTTAGGTCTTGTCAGGATATTGCTAATTATTTATTGGTGGTTAATTCTCCAATTTGTTCCACCATGTTTTTTTAAGAATGATAATTATTAAAGCAAGTATTACAATTGTTATCAGCAATGGCAGCTTTAGCCACAGCACCACATACATTGGCAAAATTGTGAGACACAACTGGGCTATAATTCCTAAGACCACATTAAACATATCCCGCTTGCAATCTTTATTTCCAGTAAAAGAAGGATCAGTTGCCAATACAGTATCGTGCACCGGTTTCCAAAAGCCCCAGGGTTTTACTGTTTTATAAAACGACACCAATACATCCATTTCTGTTGCCGGCGCTGCATATGTACCTATGATGCAACCCGCCAGTGAAATAAGAAATATAACAGGCCAGTAATACAAATCGAGGCCAGTAATAACGCCGGTTGATTTCAACACTGCCAATGCAATAGCAGGTATAATGCCTGCAAGCATTCCCCAGAAAAAGCCATTTGCATTGAAACGCCACCAATACCATTTAAACATATTGGATGCGATGTAGCCGCCGTATAATCCTCCTACAATCCATTGCAATACGGTGTTTACGTCTTTTACAAAAACACCTAATAAAATACCTACCAGCACTACCAGCAATCCCACCAGGTAATTCATGTTCATAATCTTTTTTGTGCTGGCAGCAGGGTTTACATACTTCAGGTAGATATCATTTACAATGTATGCCTGTGCAGCATTCACTGTTCCCGAAAACGTACCCATAAATGCGCCTAACAAACCAGTAAGCACCAAACCGAGTATACCTGCGGGAAGAAAATCATTAATGGCAGCAGGCAATACTTTCTCAAAATCTGTTCCGCCACCGGCAGTGCTTACATCCATTTGGTTATAATACAGCAACCCAAGAATTGTTAAACCAATTATCATAGCATACCTAACAGGCAATAATATGATAGACACAAAGCCGCTCATCTTGGACGCTTCCTTGGGAGAACGGGTGCTTAATATTTTTTGCATGTCGTAATTAGGTGCCGGACCTGCAAGACTTGCAAACACACCTTTAAACAACATCATCATAAAGAACACCGTAAACAACCCAAATCCATCGTCTTCAATTTTTTTATTGGCTGCCGGTATGATATTTTGCCAATCCAGGTTTAAATGCCATCCAAAAAACGGATTGTACCAACCTTCCGGCACATTCAAATGATTTCCTGCGCTGTGCAAATGCTGGCCTGCAATTACAGCAATGGAAAGACAGGCCACCGTCATTATCAAATACTTTATAAAATCTCCCAACACAATGCTGTGCATGCCGCCCAATACCGAATAAAACATGGCAAACAGCGAAAACACAACACCATAAAAATGCGGTACCCATTGCGCAGATACATTAAATGGCACATAGGCTTTCACCATATCCCAGGGAATAAATATTTCTATAAACTTTCCCAGGCCAACAAAACCATATGCCAAAAATCCGAAACAACTTAACAGCGCAAATGCCACCACCACATTGTGAGATGACTTTACACCCTTATCTGTTTTTCCAAACCGGCTGGCCAGCCATTCTGCACCAGTACTTGCATTGGAACGACGCAGCCATTTGGACAAGAACATCATTAAGATTACCTGGTTGAATACCGGCCATAGCCAGGGTATCCAGATACTCTTCATACCATAAATAAAACAGAGTGATACCATCCACATAGTGCCGCTGATATCAAACATGTCACTGGCATCACTCATGCCAAGCATATACCATGGCAATGATTTGCCGCCCAGCAGATAGCTTTCCTTGTTTTGTTTTGCTTTTTTCCTGAACCAAAATCCCAATGATACCATTAGCACCAGGTAAAGAACAATAATAGCAATGTCAATAGCGTGTAATTTCATGTAGTATACTGCAATCGTTATATAGCCTTGGTCTTATATAGCCGTTTCAACTTTTATTTATTGGTTGTTGCATTGAACACAAAATACTAAAACCATCCCTAACAACTCTTTATAACCCTCTCCGTTTATTTTTTATACAGATTTTGCTTTGCAACATCTTTTTGAAAAAGCGTTCGTTCATTCTTGTAAAACAACTCAAAGTCCGGTGCAGACGCCTGTCCTTTATAAGGAACATAAAATTCATAATTGCCATTGGCAGATTTGCCGGCGTTGCGCCATGCCAACGCATATGATATCTTATGTTTACCAATAGCAGGTAGCAAAGCATTTGTCCACCAGGTGCTGTCTGGCAATGTGCCATAACCAAACTCTGTCAAAGCCGGTATTTTATTTCTTTCAGTTGCTATCTTTTCTAACGTAGTTAAACTCTTGTCTGTTTCCGCAATAAATTTTGCATTGTCTGCTCCGCGTTGATAGATATCAAAACCAATTACATCTACCCATTCATTACCGGGAAAACGCTCCAGGTATTCTTCTTCATTGGCAAACCTGTCAGTATTGAAAGCATACAGCAGGTTGTGCACTTGTTTGTTATTCCTTAGATAAGTTTCAGTAAACTGGTACAATTGCTTTAGCTCTTCCGGCGTACAAAGATTTTTTCCCCACCAAAACCAGCTTCCATTCAGCTCATGAAATGGCCGGAAGATAACAGGGATGGCTTCACCGTTTTTTCCTTTAAGACTTTGCATAAACGCAGCCAGTTTATCAAGCCAACTTGTATACAATGCATGTTTGCTGCCACCGGGAATAATGGAAGCAACAGTACCCGGCACCGCATCCCATGCTGATTTGCCGGTAAGCGCATTGGTAAAATGCCAGCTTATAGTGATAACACCTCCACGTTGATAACCTGCAGCAATAAACTGTTTCATTTTATCGAAAGGAACGCCATCCAGGTTTTTGGTACTATCCAGTTCAAGATGCCCAAGCTCCCATCCATACACTGCCGGATAATCGCCGGTTACTTCTTTTATATCGCTGTTGCCATCAACATATTTCCAATTGACGCCATAAGCCAAATCGTCCTGGTGACCAAACATATACCCAACCGATAGATTCTTCTTCAGGTTTTGATATAGCCTTATCGTTTCAATGGTTGCATTTTTATCGCAAGGCAAATCCTGTGCACTGCAAAACATTTGCGCACAAATAAATAGTAGTAATAAGAGCAGCCTCATCATCATTATTGGTTTAGTAAAAGCAGGAAGACCGTTTTGCAGAAAGAAGAAAGGCAGCGGTTGAGGGCATCAACAAGCTGAATAATTGCGGCATTCTTTCATACAGCAGCTTCATGGCAAATTTAAAAACAATGCCTATCGAAAAGCTAGTACTTTTTTACCTTTATATTATACTATTTACCTTGTTTAAGAAGCCGTACCTTGCCACAAGCTAAATATCAGCCTTAATAAGTAAATATTCACAGATTTTGCCAAACCAGTATAATTATACTATTTTTACCCAGGTTTGAACATTTTAAGTCAACCCCATTACCAAGACCTGATTGCAACTCTGCTATATGCTAAAAAACACTTTAAAAGAAATCACCCCTCTTACGCAGGCCGACTGCTTTACTTTATTCTCTCGTTTAAAAACAGATTTTGATTTTCCGCTTCACTATCACGAAGAATACGAACTGAATTTTATTAACAACGCGAAAGGTGCAAAACGTGTAGTGGGAGATCATATGGAAGAGATAGACGACATGGAATTGGTGCTGGTTGGCCCTAACCTGATGCATGCATGGTTTACACACAAATGCAAGAGCCGCGAAATACATGAAGTAACCATACAGTTTCATAAAGATCTTTTTGATGACAAACTCTTGCGCAGAAATCAATTGAGTTTTATAAGAGCCATGTTTGATAAATCTACACGTGGCATTTCTTTTTCTAAAGAAACCATACAGCAACTTGCACCACGCATATTAGAGCTTAACAAAAAACATGGTTTTGATTCTGTACTGGAACTGATTTCTATATTGCATGATTTTTCTACCTCCCGCAATATGCGCATGTTGTCTGATACATCATTCAACAATTCAGAACATTCATTTTACAATAGCCGTCGTGTAGAGAAAACGATGGAACACATCAATCAGAATTTTCACAAATCAATTAAACTGAGTGAAGTGGCCAAGTTGTCTAACATGACAGAAGCTGCTTTCAGCCGTTTCTTTAAAACAAAAACCGGCATGACGTTTATTGATTGCCTCAATGAAATAAGATTGGGCAACGCATCCCGCATGCTGATTGATACTTCACAATCTGTTGCAGAGATAGCTTACCATTGTGGTTTTAATAACATCTCCAATTTCAACCGCATCTTCAAAAAGAAAAAAGGAACAACACCAAAAGATTTCAGGGAAAGCTATTCAGGCACGGGCACAAGGATATTTATTTAGGAGGAAGTCAATGGCTGATGTAGTGATGACTTATTTCTTCTGGATTAAATGTTTAGTCTTTTATTTAATCCCTCTACCAATTTTTCAATTCCTTTAGGTAAGCTGTTAACTCAGCAGCTATTTGCTGATGCTCTTCTAAATCTGGATGAGAATCGCAACCATTGTGATAACGTTTTGAAAAGAAGTATTTGCTCACTTTTTTATCACCAGAATTATTAGCGGCGTTTACAATAGCTGTAAGATATTGCTTCATCACCATTACTAATTTCTCATCTGCCATGGGACTGGTTAAACAAACAATAGAAGCTCTTGCATACTGCGCTCTTACCTGTTTTATAAATGCAACATAATTATTGCAAAATGTAGTGGAGTCTTGTATGCCATCGTTCTGCCCAAGGCAAATTGTTACAATATCGGGTTGGTAGTTTTTGAAATTCCATGCAATGCTATCGCGGCGCATATTTACTTTATCAAACACCTGTGGCATGATGATACCGATATTGCAGCAACTGTGCATTAACCCAATACCAGAAACAGAAGTTAAATGATAAGCAGCATTTAAATTTCTGGCGGTAGCAGCGCCATAGCTCATATAAGCATTGTGCTGATCTTGCCACACGCCTTTGCCACAGGGTATTTCAGATAAGTCACTTCCTGTACCGCAGGTAATTGAATTTCCAATAAACTCAATCTTACGAACTGGTTTTGCAGGCAGCTTCTTAAGACCAGCGCATTTCAAACCAATAAAATCTATATAACCGGTTCCTGCCTCGGTGTTTTTGCAAATGAGAATTGTATGCTCGCCCAATGATAAATCTTTACCTGCGTCAATTTCATTTTTCTTTGCAGAAAGCTGTATCCTAACTGGTTTCAGATTGTCTATTACAATTTCAATATAGTTATGCGTCTTTGCATCTGGCATTTCATCATTTATCAATACAAAACATTTGCTGCCTGTAAACTTTGCTTTTACATAAACACCCGGCATCCAGTAACGCGGTGCTTCGGGGTTGCTAAAATCTATTCTGCCTGTATATTGAAAACGCTGGTCGTTGGCTTTAAATAATTGTAAAGAAGCAGGGTCTGGCTGCAACGCCAAACCCTGCGTAAAAAAACCAAAAACTGCTGCGATGAGAAAAAAGATTTTCATTGTATTGCTTAAACTAAAATAGTTGTAGTGCATATGCAAAGAAACCGCTTTACGCAAATGAATACTGACACTATTCCAGCTTATTCTTGACGATACTTTGCAATCTTGCTTTATTAACAGCATTGCAAGCTCTTATCTTTTGTCTACCACCGTATATGCTACACTTTTAGCAGGCAATGTTATTTTAATGCCATTAGCTGCTGTGGTTGCATTCATAGCAATAGTTGTATAAGAGCCTGAAGGGCCACCCGCAATGTTATTTGCCGGCCCATTGCCATTTACGTAAACCATTCGTGAGAACTCTCCATTGTCTGTTCCACCTTTAAGCTGGTAATAATAAAACTGGCTGCCCGGTGTAAAATAATCAAACTTAATCTCTACTGTTTTTTCTGCAGTGCCTGTGTTCACCAATACAACTCCTTTTTGCCCGCTTGAGAATGATGTAGCAATGCTTACAATATCTGTGCTGCCAACAACTGTTGAACCAAGCAACCTGTCGCCGGTTGTTTTTTGAAAATAGTACATGTAATAAAATGCCGGCCGGGGATTCCATTGCGCAACGCCGGGTTCATCTGCCATGCTGAAAAAACCATGATCGTCTCCGTTATCCCAACCATTTGCCAAATCCCAACGAACCGCTGCACCATAAGTGTTATTTAAGAATTGACCCAGCGTAAGAACAGAATGAATGCCCGCAACATTTGAAACATTTTGCTTGCTGCCGCTTGCAAATAAATTCCATTCTGTCATGGCAATTGGCTTCTGCAATAAACCTGCATTTGTCAAACCTGCCTTTACATAGTTCTTAACTGTAAGCGGAACCGTAGATGCAGACGCAAAAATGGTAGATGCAGGAGAATTCTCCATGTACGGTGTAAAGTAATTGTGCACTGAATAATAATCGGCTGCATTGCCTGCTTCAGCGAAATAACCAGCGTTCCATGTTTTGATAGTACTGGTATTCCAGCTTTGCGGGTCTGAATCATACAACACAGCGCCAATTTTTATATCAGCCCCGGTTTCAAGTGCGGCTTTGCGCATACTATCTGCAAACACTTTAAAATGCTTGCCATACAATGCACCGGTAACAATTTCCGGCTGGCCATCTTTATTAGCTGCCGTATTAATCCTGTAACCTGCTTCCCAATCGCCGAAACATTCATTGCCAATTTCCCAATATTTGGTTCTGCCTTTATCATACCTCACCCAATCTGCTGCAAGATGCGCAGCAGTAGCAACAGGGTTTGCGCTTGTACCGTAACGAGCATATCCATAATTTACAGTAAGCAACCCGATGCTGTTTGTTTTTTGCAGCAAATCATAATAGCCATCTATGCTAAAAGTCCAGCTCTCGCTATTTTTTCCATACCAATAACCTGCTGCGGACTTAACACCAGAACCATTTAATAAACTGTCTGGTGAATTTACAACACCTGCTCTATTACCTGCATTAAAAAAGAAAACATCGCTTACACTACCTGCAGGCCCTCTTATAATTTTGGGCTGATAGTTGGCAAGATGATTCATCAATACAGCTTGTGTATTTAATTGTCCGCACCATAAATTGGAGTTGTTGCCAAAATAATTGGGTGCAATCTTAGTAATTACATTGCCTGTATTTACCGTTACCGTAACAGTTGCTGTTCCGGTACTCAACGCTTGCGAACTTGTGCTTGTGGGCACCGTAAAACTTTTTGGCTGCCAGTTATCCATAAAAAAACCAATTGTACTTGCAATGGAAGGGTCTGTTGGAATAGTATCTGCAGCCGGTGTAACAGGCGTTACCGGCGTATTAGTAGATGTAACGCTTTTTTTACAAGATGCAAAAAGAAGAAACGCCATTAAAAAAAGCTGCATTGTTGTATAATTGATTTTGTGCTGCATAATGATTTTATAAAAATGACTCCCTACTGCTTGCACTATTGTGTGCCGCAGGCATTTTTGTAATGCTGAACAATATTTTATCTGCCTATCGCAATCCTACATGGTCAATGTATATATTTCCAGACCAGCCGGCAGATTGAAAGATTAATTCAGTGATGCTTGCAGGATTGCCAATATCGCTCATGTTAAACGTAAAGGTTTTCCATTCTCCATCTGGTACTGTAACGGTATAAGGACTTCCCCATCCGCCATTCACTACCAGGTTCAATGTTTTTCCACCGGTGCCCGCTGTTCCGTATACAGAAAACTCCAATTTGGTGTAAGCACTGGTGGAAGGGCCGCCATCATTGTGCAGCGTGATGCCTTCATATCCTCCGGAACCATACATAGCTTTTATAGAATTATTGCCTTGCCTTACAATTTCCGTGCTGCTGAAATCGCGACCTGCCCAAGACCAATCCTGGAAACCATTCTGCAATGCATCCGTATAAATTGCGTAAGGAAAATCAGCTAAAGGCGGAAGCCCGCCCAAATAATCCAGCACTTCTGATTCTACAGTTTGTGTTGAATTGCGTACAGAAAATTTAAGTTTTCCTTTTAGCACGCCTTCCGGAACAGTTACAACAAGCTTGGTGGCAGACTGGCTTACAAATGTTGTAACAGGTGTTGTTACGCCTGTAAATGTGATCCCACTTATCATATCCAGGTTTGCACCTGTTATTGTAAGATCAGATTTTGGCAAAACCGGATTAGGTGACAAAGCCCCGATAGTTGGCATCGTTACCAGCAATACACTATCTGTTTCAACAGTCAGTGGTTTTGTTCCTACAAAATAAACAGACAGTTTCCCTGACTGAGCGGCCGCCGGAATTTTAACCACCAATTCATTAAACGTTCTGCTAACAAAAGTGGTTTCGGCAACATCTTTTGCAAATACAATTTGCTTTATCCAGTTTAGGTATTCTCCTTTTATAGAAATATTCTCACCAGGCTTTGCCTGTTTTGTCATCGAGGTTATTTTGATGGAGACATTGAAATTGATTTTTGTTTTTGATACAATGTCACCATCGGGTGTTTTAAGTGTTACATATCCTTCCTGCGTGGCCGTAGGTATTAAAAAAGTAATGCGCTCAGATGTTTGCTGAATAAAAGCGTTGGCTGCCACTGTTGCACCGGTTAGCTGTACCGCTGTTACTTTATTAAGATTGTGCCCAATGAAATAAATAGTATCTCCATGCTTTGCACCTGAAGGTCCGAAACTCAGCAACTCAACTTTGCTCGAACCCGGATTGTCTGATTTTTTGCAGGCGCCTATGCAACAAACAGCGCTGGCAAACAAAACAAACAGCAGCAGGCGTATATTATAAATGCTCTTTATCATTATTGAATATTTTATGATTGTTCTTAAATAACAATGCTTATTTTTTTATGATTTTGGGAACGATCCTGAAATTGTCGAAAGACATATCGCAATCCAAATCGCCACCACCATGAAATAATAGCCTTGTCCAGTATCCATCATGATTTACAGTAATTGGCTTGCCATAGCTTTTTACAATTTCATCAAAAGCAATGGTTACCGTTTGCCACGCACCTTTTGTATCATATGGAGGTGCCCATATGTATGCATCATTATTTTCGGCCTGCAAGCCAACATTTATTTTAAGCGCATTTGCGTTGTATGGCTTCATGGTGTTTAGCTCAAACTTAAGGTTGTAATCAGATGGTTTAAGAATGGCATCATCCGGTATATTTTTGCTGATATCACCCATTGCACTTGCAGGGCCACCCGCTACTTCTGTCCATGCCCACGCACCTATCTTTTGTTTTACACGGATATAATTGCCATTGATAGAAGGAGGATTCTGTAGTACCAGGATTGGTTACCACATAAGCATTGTTCCACCAACCAGTAAAAGGATCACTACTGATAATAATATTGCGGTTGTCTCTAAACCAGAAATCAGATTTTACTTCTCCGAAATTGGTTTTAACAGTTACCTGGCCGGGCAATGCGCCATTAGGTATGCGCACTTTTAATATCTTATCCGTTATAGAAGTAATTTCGCCTTTTACGCCGCCGGTAAATGTTACTGTAAGTGGCTCGTAAAAGAAATCGCCACGCAATGTTGCTTCATTGCCAGTGGCTACATATTCGCAATCCATGGATTTTAAAACGGGTTCGCTTATCAATACTTTAAAATCATACAATAAGACTCTTCCATCAGAGAAAACTATTTTCAATTTATTGGTAATCACCTTTGGTATCTGGTTAGGCACATTTACCAGTATGGTAGTATTGGTGATATAAGTTGGTGTAAGCACTGCTTTTTGATCGTTGAACCAAATTTCTGTAGCATCACCCAAGTTCTCACCTATAATAGCAATTTGTCCACCCTGGAAAGCACCTACCAATAAAGAATCTGATGATGCAGGATTAGTAATGCGTACATATTTAATAACTGGCTGCGCCGGTGAATTATCTTTTGTACACGATGCGTATATGCCTGCCGTTCCAATAACAGCAATCAGCCAAAGCACCGGTTTTAATATATTCTTCATATCGCTTTAATTTATTTTGATCTGAAAATTGTATTGCTTAATAATCAACAGGAGGTTTTAAAAGATTAGGTGCCTGTGCAAGTTCCGCTGCCGGAATAGGAAGCAGGAAATTGCCATCATTGGCATTAATCTTTCTGTCTGTAGTTGCCCACACAGTTTTAATCAATGTCCAGCTTGTTGGATCTGGTGTTCTGTCTGGTATGGTTGCAAACAAACCGCGATCCTGCGCATTAAGAATAGCATATGCTTTTGCTTTGTTATAATAATGCAGGCTTACCAAATCGTACCATGCCATTCCTTCCACCGCAAACTCTATAAATCTTTCTTTTAGAATTTTATCAATGTTAAGTATGGATGTAGTATCTGGCGCAAGTCCTGCACGTGTGTGTACCTTATTGAAATAGCTCATTGCTGTTGCATCTGAAGTAGTGGCGCTGTTGCCCAGGGTTGCTTCTGCATAGATAAGGTACATCTCTGCCAGGCGTTGCATGTAGGTATCATTGCCATAATATTGAGATGCAGATTGTCCGCCTACGTCTTCGGCTTTGCCCGTAACATATTTCTTAATAGCAAGAAAGTTTCCATCATTACCGGTTGATGCAGTAGATGGATAAATTAATTTCTGCTTGCCATTGGTGGTTGATTGGGTTATCTCCGCATAGTAAGCACCCGGCAGCATGAAGGTTGCCTTCAATCTTTGATCAAGTGTTTTACCTTTTAATGTATCGCCATTAGCAGATGCAGTAAAGCCTTCATAATTCGTCATCATCCACCAGGTAGCTCCTTTATCACCACCCCAGCCATCGCCATTGGCAATATCCGGACTATACGCTAAGTAAGCAGGTGTACTGTTTTGTGTGCCCCATGCACCGGGAGAATAAACCCATTGTAATGAGAACAATGATTCAGGATTATTATCGTAAGGAAATAAAAACAGGTCTGAATAATTTTTTAGTAGAGAAGCGCCACTGTTTTTAATAACATCGTCTGAATAATATTTAGCGCTGTCTAAAAAAGACTGGTTTCTTGCACCAGCTCCGTTAGATTCAACACCTGATCTTTCCAAATAAAAACGGGCAAGCATTCCTTCCGCAGACCATTTTGTTAACCTGCCTGCACGTGCTGGTTTATCAGGAAGATCTGCTGCTGCTGCACGCATTTCTTTTGTAATAAACTTCCAAACACTTTTTTCTGTATTCCTTGGTTTGGTGGTATCAGACAATAAAGCAAGATTGTCTTCTATTATAGGAACAGCACCCCAGTTCATTACCAGAAAACGGTACGCCAATGCCCGCATAAACCTTGCTTCAGCAATAGCCATTTTTTTAACCGAGGGTGTAACACCGCTACCTGCGTATTTATTAATATTGATAATAGCCAGGTTTGACTGACCCACCACAATAAAGAATGAACGCCATGATGAACCGTTCTCCGGTGTATTGCCCGTTGTATTGAAGAGCACATTGCCCCTGTCGTTATATGCAGAGTAGGCAGTGCCCGCACGAAAGTCGCCAAGGTTGTAAGAAGCTTTGTCATTGTAATCGAACCAAACCTTGCTGTATAACAAACCTGTGCTGGCAAGCACCTGGTCATCTGTTTTATAAAAACTTGCATCTACAATAGAATCTGTAGGCGGTTTTTCAAGGAACTCTTTTTTACAACCAAATGCCATTACTGCC
This sequence comes from Chitinophagaceae bacterium, assembly GCA_047602295.1. Lineage (GTDB taxonomy): Bacteria > Bacteroidota > Bacteroidia > Chitinophagales > Chitinophagaceae > JACMLD01. Next base: position 4,353,838 of record JASGHP010000001.1, read on the forward strand.
GCCAGCGCTATCCATATTTTTTTACGATTTATATTTTTCATGTGCGGTTTCATTAAAAGTTTACATTAAGGTTACATGTATAAACAGGCGTCAGCGGGTAGCGGCCAAAATCTAAACCAATAGCCTGGTTGCCCGCACTTGCATCTCTGCCAACATAAGCACCTACTTCCGGATCAAAACCTGTGTATTTAGTAAATGTGGCTACGTTTTGTGCACCTATCGTTATCCTTACACCCCTGATTACTTTTTGCTTATTCAATACACTTGCAGGGAAATTATAAGAGAGCGAAATGTTTTTGATTCTTACGAATGTTCCATCTTCTACCCATTTATTAGTTGGCCTTGTATAATTGCCATTGGGGCCATAAGAAATTCTTGCCACCTCTGTATTGGGATTTGAAAGCGCTACTTTACCCCGCGCATCTGTTGTTGGTTTTGCATAATCCATTGCGCCAATCAGCAGGTTGCGGCTTAGGTTGATGTTATTAGGGTTGGTATTTCTTTTTGCGAGGTAATTATAAATATCATTACCAAAGGTTCCGGTTATCAATATGCTTAAGTCAAAATTTTTGTACGAGAAAGAGTTGGAAAAACCTGCAAACATTTTCGGCCAGGGATTGCCGATATAAGTCTCATCGTACGTATCAATTTTACCATCGGGCTTTCCGTTTGGCCCGCTAATATCTTTAAACTTAACATCGCCCACCCATATGCCATTGGCCTGTTCTGTTGAAAGCCTGTTGCCATTGTTATCAACCGGCACTGCACTTTTATTAATCTCATCAATTGATTGAAACAATCCTTCTTCTATATAACCGCGGAAAAGCCATGGTGCCTGTCCAACTGCAGAACGTTGTGTCCAATCGTCCAGCCACCAGGATGTACGGCTTACGAAAGCTGCGTCAGAATAAAACTTCTTAATGGTAGTTTTAAAGGCTGAAATATTGAGGTTAGATTCCCATTTAAAATTCTTGTTGGAAACATTGGTTGTAATTAAAGTAAAGCCCCAACCTTTATTCTGCAATGAACCAAGGTTAACCGTTGGCGAACCAACAGCACCTGTTCCATTTGTTCCCATATACCAAGGCAATGGGTTATCCATTAAAAGATTGTTGGTATTCTTTACATAATAATCAAACTCCAGTTGAATGCGGTTTTTAAACAAACCCAGGTTGATACCTATATTATCTGTTTTTGTTTCTTCCCACTTTAAAGCAGGGTTGCTGTAACGTGCAGGCAGGAAACCTGTGCCTGTTGGCGTAGCACCTGTTGCCAAAGGCGAGTAGATGCCACCGCCACCCTGGTTGCCGGTAGTACCTGTTTCCAGTCTTAATTTTAAATCGCTGATAAAGGGTACATCAAAAAATTTCTCTTGCGAAATTCTCCAGGCTGCAGACACAGAAGGAAACGTGCCCCATTTATTATCTGCTCCAAAATTTGCAGATCCATCACGGCGAATGGTTCCTACCAGTATGTACCTGTTGTCGTAGTTGTAACTAAGCCTTCCCAGGTAAGACTCCATGCCCCAATCGCCAGATCCTCCACCCGTAGCAGATGTCGTAGGATCGCCAGCGTTAAGATCAAAAATATCGTTGGTTAAAAAGCCGGTTCTTCTTGCACTAACATTTTTCCATTTTGATTCCTGCGCTTCATGAGTAGCCATTACATTAATGCCATGCTTCTTAATCTGCTTGTTGTATTCAAGTGTCTGGCTCCAGTTCCAATAAGTATTGTTGCTGGTGTTATTATCAAGCGATGCAGTTGCGTTAATAGCCCAGCCAATAGAATAAGTAGGCTGATAATACACAGAGTTTGAGTAGCCAACATTTGTATTAAAAGAACTCCTGAAGTTGAGGTCTTTTGTTATTTTGATTCCAAGGTTCAAACCACCCAATAACTCTCTGCGGGTGAGTGTATTGGTTTTCAGGTTCGCAATGGCGATGGGGTTTACAGGAGCAAACTGGTTGGCGCCATTTGTTATATCTCCCCCGCCCCATGATCCATCCAGGTTTTTTACAGGTATCTGCGGCGTCAGTTGCAATGCATCTGAGATTACATTTTCCTGGCTGGTGGTTAGGTTTTCATTGGTTTGATTGAATGCAAGATTTACACCCAATGTAGCCCAATCCCTTAGTTTATTATCAAGGTTTAAACGGGTTCCATATCTTTTAAAGCCTGATCCAACCGCTACGCCTTTCTGGTTTAAATACTCACCGGAAAAATAATAAGTTGTTTTATCGTTTCCACCACTAATGCTAAGCTGATGCTTTTGCATAGGGGTAGATTTAAATAATTCGTGCTGCCAGTCTGTTCCTTTTCCCAGCAATGAAGAATCAAGAAATTCATTGGGTGTTTGTCCGCCGGCAATTGCATGAAACTGTTTTACCATTGTTGCGTATTGCTGCAGATCCATTACCTGTAAATGTTTTGGAGGCGCCTGCACACTGTATTGCAAACCGTAGTTTATTTTTGCTTCACCAGCTTTACCACGTTTGGTCGTTATCAGCAACACACCGTTGGTGGCACGTGAACCGTATATTGCCGTAGCAGAAGGTCCTTGCAAAACCTGTATGTCTTCAACATCTGCAGGGTTTAAACCAGACAGTGGATTTGCAGAACTGCTGGAACCATACGCTACAGACTGACCAGCAATCTGCACACCATCTATTACATACAATGGCTCTGTGCTTCCGTTAATAGAACTTACGCCCCTGATATTTACAGATATGCCACCACCAGGTTGTCCGGAGTTTTGTGTGATGTATACACCGGCAGATCTACCTTGTATGGCTTGTTCAATAGTAGTGTTGAGCGTCTTTTCAATATCTTTTGATGATACAGTTGTTTGCGCACTGGTAAGGTTTACTCTTTTCGATTTTCCATAACCAATTACCACCACATCTTCCAGCCTGGATTGATCTGGTGAAAGACTCGCATTAACTGTTGCAGTGGTTCCTACTTTTACTTCTCTTCTTTCATAACCCACATAAGTTATTACCAGTACATCTCCCGGCTGTGCAGGAATTGTAAACGCACCCTGGCTATCTGTAGAAGTGGCTGCAGTTGTTCTTTTATTATGAACAGTTGCACCTTCCAATCCTTTTCCGCCAGCGACCGTAATTTTTCCGCTTACTTTTCTTACGTCTTTTTGTGCAAACGCACCGGTGTTCAATAGCAGGCTGCACAGCATCATCCAAAGCATAAGGCTGGATAGATGGGGTTTCTTTTTACATTTTAGCATACGCAATCAGCATTATTGGTTAGGAATTATAAATAATAGTATCGTTGTTCTTTTACAGCAATGATTATTACTGCTCAAGGTTTATTGAGTGATTGACAAATACAGCACTGACAATTTTGCATGAAAACTTATTGGGAAGAAATATTCGCCCAACCTTTTGATAGGTTTTAGGGCCAGTATGAAACCGTCGTTGCGGAAAGCCGGGAAAGAACATCCCGGCAATAATGATGGATAGAACTGAATACAATTCCATAAGCATAGCAATCGTTTTTGCACTGTTAGTTTGATACCTGAATGGTAATTTATATGGCTGCCTTAACAGTGATAAAAGTAGGGCTTGAGTAAATAACTGATGGTATGCGTATGTTTCTGATTAAGGGTGTAATTGTTAAGTAAAGCCTGAAAATCATACAAAAACAGCGGAAACACCACCGCGTTTCTTTTGTGAGTGATTGTGACAAAACATTTTTCTCTTTGGAAATGAGGAGGTGTATTTAGTGGAGATGCATGCCTTAAAAAATGGAATTGGGATAAGCTTGTGCGACTACAACAATTAACGAGCTTTTAGAAAACAAAGCATGCTGCTATCCAACAGTTTTTCATTCTAAAGAAAAATCTGTATGCCTTGGTTCTGATGAAACACCATTCTCTTTCTTCTTTTCTGCCAAATAAGCAGAAGGCGCTAAATTAAATTCAAGCTTAAAATATTTGGAGAAAGACTTAGGACTATTAAAACCAACTTCATAAGCTACCTCTGCAATGGTCATTTGGCTTTTCTGCAATAACTGCGCTGCCCTTCCAAGCCTGAACGAACGAATAAATTCTATGGGGGTTTTACCTGTTAGCAACAACAATTTCTTATACAGCGTTACCCGGCTCATGAAAAGTGCACGGCTCATGTCTTCTACGGAGAAATCGGGGTTAGCAATATTCTTTTCTACAATTTCTTTTACCTGGTAGATAAATTGCTCGTCGTTTGAAACAATGTCAATCTCCGCAGGCTTTACTTCCACTTGCTTTTGATATGTCTTGCGCAACCTTGCCTGTTCATCCAAAATGTTTTTCACCCTTGATAAAAGTATTTCGAAATTAAATGGCTTAATCACATAATCGCTTGCACCTGTTTCCAATCCTCTTAACTGCTGTTCCTCTCCTGCAAAAGCCGTCAGCAATATAACAGGTATGTGTGTGGTGCGTGGATCATGCTTTATCTTCTTACATAAACTTATACCGTCCATTTCAGGCATGCTGATATCTGCTACTACCATATCTGGATGATCTCCCAATGCTTTTTGCCAGCCTTCTTTTCCATTCACGGCTTCCAGGATAGTAAATTGTTCACGCAGGTTATCCTTTAGGTAAAAAAGAAAGTCCTCATTGTCTTCCACCAACAATAGTTTCGCTTTTTTTCCATTTAATGTTTTTGTTTCTGCAATGGCGGGTTCAATTACAGCTATCGCATCTTCTTCTATTGGCAAAACTTCATTTTTTATAACCGGCAATTCAATGACTGGCAACACCACTGTAAAACAACTTCCTTTACCCGGTTCGCTCTGCACATCAACAGTGCCATTGTGCAGTTTTACAAACTCTTTTGTAATAGACAAACCAATGCCGCTTCCCTGGTTTACCATGCTGCCAGGTATATCGTGCTGAAAAAAACGTTCGAATATTTTATCTTGTTTCTCTTTTGGTATGCCAATGCCCGTATCTATTATTTTAATAGCCAGCACCTGTTTGTTGTTTTCCATTTGCATTTGCAACTGCACGGCCACCTGTCCACTCTCGCCGGTAAACTTAAATGCATTGGCCAACAGGTTGAAAAAAATCCGCTCCAGTTTATCGTGGTCAAAATTCATTACGAGGCTGTCTACTGTAGAATAAAAAGAAAAGCGGATATTTTTCTTCTCTGCTATATCTGTAAATGAATGAGAAATCTCCCTGCTGAATTTAATAATATCGCTTTGTGAAGGATTGAGTTTAAGTTCCTGCACTTCCATCTTTCTGAAGTCAAGTAACTGGTTCACCATATTCAGTAGACGCCTAGCATTTCGGTGAATAAGTTGAAATTGTTTTCGCTGATCTGCATCATTGGCTTGTCGTATAATTTTATCAAGCGGCGTTAGAATCAATGAAAGCGGCGTTCTAAACTCATGACTAACGTTGGTGAAGAAACGTATTTTCAGCATGTCTAATTGATGCATGCGCTCTGCTTCCTGTTTCTGTTGTTCTATTTCAAAACGCATCCTGGCCCTTTGCAATACCAACCTGCGGCCAAGCCATAAAAGTCCTGCCAATGAAACAATGTATAAAAAGTAGGCAACAGGAGTCTTCCAAAATGGGGGAAGAATTTTTATTTGCAATGCAACAGCTTTTTCATTCCATACACCATCGCTGTTTGCAGCTTTTACATAAAAGGTATAATCACCTGGGTCAAGATTTGTATAAGTTGCTTTTCTTGTTTTGCCATCTACATACACCCATTCTTTATTAAAACCGTCCAGTTTGTAAGCGTATTTATTTTTATCAGTATTTAAAAAATTAAGAGATGCAAATTCAATAGACAACACATTCTCGTTATGCTTTAATGTAATGGCATCTGTGTGTGAAATAGATTTAGGCAAAACAACCCTATCATCTATTTTTTCTCCAATCACAACACTTTTGTTGAATAATTGCAAATCCGTTAAAACAACCGATGGAATACTTTTATCTGGAATAATTTTTTCCGGGCTGAAAATATTGAAACCATTGGCGCCTGCAAATACAATATCACCACTGCGGGTTTTCAATGCTGCATTTTCAGTAAATGCTATTCCCTGCAAACCATCTTTTTCATCATAATTTTTACAGCTAATGGTAATATTATTGACGTTATCATTTGGCTGGTGCACCTGTATGCAGGAGATACCATTATAAGTGCTCACCCAAAGCCGGTGCTGGTGATCTTCCACAATCGTTAATATGGTATTGCCAGGCAATCCATTTTCTATTCTGAACGCTTTAAAAGTTTTGTCCTCTTTATTAAATACATTCAATCCATCACTGGTACCAATCCATATTAATCCACGGCTATCTTGTAAAATTGAAAGGATGATATTATTGCTGATGCCCTTGGGGTTGTTTGTAAAATTGGAATAGTATTCAACAGTACTTGTTTTCTTATCCAACACATCAATACCATTGGAAGAACCTACCCATAGATTTCCTTCCCGATCTTCCATCAACTCAGAAATATAAGACGCATGAATTGAATTTGTCTCATAAGGTTTGTAACGATAAAAAATATTTTTCTCCCTGTCAAACCTGTTAAGACCGCCAGACAACGTTCCTACCCAAAGATTTTTTTGTGCGTCTTCCAATATCTCGTATACCCGGTCGTCTGAGAGGCTATTGGTATCTGCGGGATTATTGCGGTAATGAGTAAACTTTTTACCATCATAACAATCAAGTCCTCCGAAATAAGTCCCAATCCATAATTTTTGTTGCTTATCTACATATAGGGAGACGATTATATCGTTAGACAAACTATTTGCATCATTAGACTTATGCAGGTATTGGATAAATCGGGTACTGCTTCTGTCGTAATAAATAAGCCCTCCCCCGTTGGTGCCAATCCAGATATTTCCTTTTGCGTCTTCAGCAAAATCGTTGATATCATTAAACTGCAAACTATTTGGGTTGGAAGGAATATTGCTGAATAAGGGGAACTTAATAATATTGGCGTGATAAAAATTTACACCGTGTTTGTATGTTCCTATCCAAATAAAGCCATCGTAATCTTTGTAACTTATGCTAACACTGTTTTCGCTAAGGCTCTTGTTATCGTCGGGATTGTTCAAAACATAATTTACTGTATGAGTCGATTTGTCTAAAATATTAACGCCACCGTGGTCCGTGCTAATCCATATTTTTCCATTATTGTCTTGCAAAATGCCCACCACAATATTATTGTTTAAATGATAGGGGCGTGAATCTTTATCAATTACTTCAAGCTTTCCGGATGAAGGTTCATAATGAAAGACGCCCTGCGCACCTGCATAAATGTAAAACCAGAGATCACCTTGTTTATCTTCGAAAATGGAATAATTCTGCAATTCATTTTTGAATTTCACAGATAAGATATCTGATCGTTGTACCACTTTGCCGGATTGAGCATCTATCTTTTCAATAGCGCCATTGCTATGTACAATCCAGGCGTACTCTTGGTTGTCAGGAGTAAAAGAAGTGAGCGGCGTATCGCCATCAGGCAATTCATACAAATGAAGTGTTTTACCATTAACCGGCATGAATTTGTACAGCGATTTGCCAGCCATAAGAAACCAATAGTTACCGGCATTATCCTTTATAAGATTGGTAATATTAGTATTTGGTAATGCCAACGCTGCAAGGCTCTTTCCAATATTTCTATCCACCTTTTCGGTAACAGGGTCTAAAATATTAAATCCCTTGTGTGTGTCTATCCATATTTTTTGTCCCGGCCCTTCAAAAATGCGAACAATGAAATCGTCACTTAAAGAAACTGAATCACTGGGATTGTACCTGAATACTTTAAATTGATAGCCATCATACTTGTTCAAACCGCTCATGGTGGCAAACCATAGAAAGCCCCTGCTGTCTTTTAAAACACCTTTTACCTGGTTATTGGAAAGCCCTTGCCTTATATCAATACGGTTAAACTGAAACTGTGCAGTTTGTGAAAATGCGCCGGTAGTAATGCGCAAAAGCAGCAGGATGGTTAATATGGCAAATCTCATTAGCGCTAGACAGACTGGTAATAATAATAGAGGAAGCCTGCCTGCTGTAAATATATATTTTTATACTGCAAATTGCTAATTGAATTAAAAAGAATCAACAGGAAGAATTACAGAGTAATCATTTTTTACCAATAACGATATTATTTTATTCTCCTTATTCCGTTTAACTTCTAACAGTTGGGTTTATTTAGTCAATGTATTTTTATACACCACTCCTCCCTTCATCACAAACTGCACATTCTCCAATGCCGTTATATTTTGCAATGGATCTGTGGTAACTGCAATTATATCTGCAAACTTGCCCGCAGTAATAGAACCTACTTTAGAAGTCCAACCCAATAAATCTGCTGCACTGGTAGTAGCTGATTGTATCGCCTGCATGGGTGTGAGGCCATACTTCACCATGTAAAAGAATTGTTTGCCATTCCACCCGTGCGGGTACACACCTGCATCGGTGCCATAAGCTATTTTCACACCCGCTTTCACCGCCTTTGCGAAATTTTCTCTTTGAGCACGCCCAACCATTCTTTCCTTATTTAATATTTTTTCAGGATAGCCAAGTTTTGCATACTCACTCATTATGTAATCATCATTATAAATATCTGCCACCAGGTAAGTGCCATGCTGCTTCATCAATTCTATGCCTTCATCATCAACAAAACTTCCATGTTCTATTGATGCTACACCGGCCTTCACAGCCATCTTTATGGCCAATGTACCGTGCGCATGTGCGCAGGCTTTTTTACCCCACAGTTTTGCTTCATCTACCAATGCGTTCATTTCTTCCTGCGTGTACTGTGGTCCGCCAACGCTTTCTTCTTCGCTTAACACACCTGCACTGGCACCAAACTTAATTACATCTGCACCATACTTTATATTATAGCGAACCTGTTTCCTGATTTCATCTACGCCGTTGGCAATACCACTCATTTCTTTGGGCATCTGCCAGCTTAAGAAAGGAGAAAAACCATTAAGATCTCCATGACTGCCAGTGGAACCGATAAACAATGTAGCACACAACATACGTGGGCCAGGTATATCTCCATTATTAATTGCATTCTTCAAAGCAACATCCATAAAAGCTGATGAACCAACATCGCGAATAGTAGTAAAACCAGCATCCAATGTTCGTTTTGCATAGATGTGAGCAGTTATCGCATAATCAACAACAGTTTTTCTAAAAATATCAGCATAGTAATCTCCACCAGGCTGCGCAGTAACATGTGTATGGCAATCTATCAATCCCGGCAGCACAGTTGCTTTAGAAAGATCAATAACAGTAGCGTTTTTAGGAATGGCAATATTTGCACCTACTGCTTTTATGGTATCATTTTCAATTAATATCAGTTGGTTGTCGAGCGATTTTCCATTTTCTGTATCAATAAGCTTTCCTGCTTTTATGACTGTAATGTTTTTGTTTTGCGCAGTTGCAAAAACAAAAAACAATATTGCGCTTACTAACAATGGAAATTTTCTCATGCTGGTTGAATTTTGCTGAAATTAATAAAAATTCAATTTGCAAATGAATTAATTGATTGTGGTAACCGCGTTAACAAAACCAGGAACAATTTCTGCCTCAGCTAATAACTATTACAATATTTTAATGCCAGTTCTTTTGCAAATAAGGGCAATTCTGTATTTTTTTTCATAATTTTATTTGTCCACAAAAAGAAACACGCCGGCATACTTGCGACTTGGAATAAACCCTCTTTATCCAGTTGTACCATCTTACTTCTCTAGCTTGCTATATGTTCTCCCTACCCATTGCCTTTATAAAAAAGGGCAGGAATTCTATTGCTTTACAACAAAACAAACTATAGCAAACACTATTCATTTACCCATAATCAATAACCGTATGTCACTTCAAGCACCATTTTATCAAACAGCAAAAAACGATCAAAAACCATTTCTGTCTTTTTTAACCGAGACTGCCCCATTTGCGCAGAAGCATTTTTTTAGAGTGCTGCAAATGGCAAAACATATACGTCAGCATATGGCGCTTGTAAAAGTATTAGAGCCCATGAAAGAGCTGCCACTAATTAGCAAACGAACCAGCTTCATTTACATGCTTCATTACGTTTCCCGCAATATGAACATTAAAACAAAGCTGAACGTCCTCACTCACCATTACCAGTTTCTGCAGGAAATATTTCCCAAAACCAGTATTGAAAAACTTTTCGACAAAGGCATTGAATGCTGGAGCACACAATCTGAAGGAGACAAACTTAGCGTAAGACTGGCACACAGCGGCTATCTTGAGTTTGAAGGATCATTGTCATTATTTTTCTATGTAAATGACAAGCCTATCTCTACCATGTCTTTTACTTTTGCACCTGGCCATTCTCTTGGTATGCCCGACGACAAAGTAATTTTCGTTTCTTTATTACAAGGAAAAGTAGGCGAATGGGAGTCTATTTCAAAGGCAACCAAAATGATGAACGATCTTATTCCATCTACAATTCTTATGTCTGTTGTTGAAGGTATCGCCCTTGCGCTTGGCATTAAGAACATTGTGGGCATTTGCGCAAAGCATCAGCTCTCCAAAGAAACCGTTACAGATGCACATGCCAATAACTACGATAATTATTGGATTTCACAAGGCGGCATACAAACCGAAGAAGGCAACTTCCAGTTCTCCTGTCCGTTGCCAAATAAACCTATTGAGCAGGTAAAAGCAAAATACCGTGGCAGAACACTTACAAAAAGAGCAAAGCGTGCCGAAGTAGCCAATGAAACAACTGCTAATTTCCTCGCAGCCACCTATCATCCATATACAAGACGTTTAATAACCCCAACCTTAAGACCGGCTTATTTACAAAAAGAAAGCATCCCTCTTCGCAAGGTTTCTTAACCTTTTTACTACAAAATCTTTTGTTTTACAATCTCACCCAATCGGTGGGATTTTTTATTGGCGCTCTCTACTTCATTGAGCGACTATCCCCTCTTACAAAATTCTGTACATTTAACTATGGAAAAAGAAAAGCTGGTTCTATACCTGCAACATACGGGCATTGTCAGTTTAGAAAATGCCAGGCAAATAGCAGCATGCTTTACCGAACAAACTATTGTTAAGAACCGTCTTTTCCTTAAAGAAGGGCGCATCAGCAATGAATATTTTTTTCTTGAAACTGGTTTTATGCGTGCGTTTGCATTTGATACAGACGGCAATGAAGTAACCACAGGCTTCTATGCAGCCAATACTGTGGTGTTTGAAGTAGCTTCTTTTTTCAATCGCACCATATCTAAAGAAAATATACAAGCATTAACAGATTGTACTGGCTGGTCTATTACATTTAACCAGTTAAATGATCTGTTCCATAGCATGCCTGCTTTTAGGGAGTTTGGTCGCTCTGTTCTTGTAAAAGGATTCTCATCTTTAAAGACCCGCATGCTCTCCCTAATAACCGAAACTGCAGAAGAACGCTATGAAAAATTAGTAAACAGCAACCCGGAAATATTTCAATATGCTCCTTTAAAAAACATTGCTTCCTACCTGGGCATCACAGACAGTTCTTTAAGCAGGATAAGAAAAGAGTTTTCAAAAAAATAGGTGCCATAATAATTCTTGTCATTTGGCAAGTAGAAAAACACGAAAGCTTTCTTCCTTTGCTTTATCATTCACGCATAAAGCAACACAATGGAAAATTTACCCTTCTATATTTACCTGGTTTTTGTATTGGCAACCGGCTTTACAATTTTTACTTTCTACAAAGCCAGTCATTCTTCCAAAAAAATAATTGCTATCATTTTCCTTTGGTTAATTGTGCAATCCATTTTATCATTGAAAGGTTTTTATACCGTAACCAACGCCTTTCCACCAAGGCTTATCTTTTTATTAGCACCACCTCTAATTGCTATAGCCATTTTATTTTTATCTAAAAAGGGTAGATTTTTTTTAGACAACCTGAACCCGGCTTACCTAACCATTTTGCACACGGTAAGAATCTTTGTAGAATTAGTATTGTACTGGCTGTTTCTTTATAAAGCAGTTCCTAAGATTATGACTTTTGAAGGACGCAACCTGGATATTATTGCAGGACTAACGGCCCCTGTTATTTATTACTTTGCTTTTATCAGGAAAAATATAAGTACGAAAATATTATTGGCCTGGCATTTTGTATGTGTTGCGTTATTGTTCAATATTGTAAGCATTGCCATTCTTTCTGCGCCATTAAGCTTTCAGCGTTTTGGGTTTGAGCAGCCCAATATTGCCATTTTATATTTTCCGTTTGTATGGTTGCCAGGTTTTATAGTGCCGGTAGTTTTGCTGTCGCATCTTGCAGTTATAAAACAACTTTTACAAGTCGACAAAAAATCGATTACCAATAATTCACCTGCACAAACAAACAGCTAAACTTGTAAGAGATAGTAACAAAAGAAAAAGGGCAGCTTTTTTGCTGCCCTTCAACTTATTTATACATTTCTGTTCGCAATTGCTTTACGCGTTCATCGGCCAGGTACTCATCAAAAGTGGTAAGCCTGTCTATAATACCTTTAGGTGTAAGCTCTATAATGCGATTGGCGGTAGTTTGCATAAAAGTATGGTCGTGGCTGGTGAGCAACACAATACCTTTAAACTCTGTAATATTTTCGTTGAAGCTTTGAATGCTCTCCAGGTCAAGGTGGTTGGTAGGTTGATCCAACAATACCACGTTAGGATTTTGCAACATCATGCGACTAAGCATGCAACGCACCTTTTCACCACCGCTTAATACGCCTGTCTTCTTCATTACATCATCACCACTAAACAACATCTTTCCCAAAAAGCCGCGTAAGAATGGTTCGTCTGCATCCGTGACGTGCGCAGGTACAAACTGGCGCAACCAATCCATTAACGTCATATTGTTTTGAAAATACTGGCTGTTCTCCTGGGGTAAATATGCTTTGGTAACGGTTGTTCCCCATTCGTATTTGCCACTGTCTGCAGTTGCTTCTCCATTAATGATGTTAAAGAAGGCAGTTACTGCCAATGGATCTTTGCTAAGGATAGCAATCTTATCGCCTTTGTTTACAGTAAAACTTGCATCATTAAACAATACACGTCCATCTACCGATTTGCCAAGTTTCTCAACATTCAAAATCTGGTTACCTACTTCACGCAATGGCTGAAAAATAATACCAGGGTATTTGCGGTTACTTGGTTCAATCTCATCAATCGTCAATTTCTCCAACGCTTTCTTTCTTGAAGTAGCCTGTTTACTTTTAGAAGCATTGGCGCTAAAACGAGCAATGAAATCAATCAAAGCCTGGCGTTTTTCTTCTGTCTTTTTATTCTTATCATTTACCTGGCGGGCCATCAACTGAGATGACTCGTACCAGAATGAATAGTTACCTGTAAATGCTTTTATTTTCTGGCGATCCACATCTGCTACGTGCGTACATACCGCGTCCAAGAAGTGACGGTCGTGACTTACCACCAACACAATGTTTTCATAGTCTGCCAAAAAGTTTTCCAACCAACCAATTGTTTCAATATCCAAACCGTTGGTAGGTTCATCCAGCAATAATATATCGGGGTTACCAAAAAGTGATTGCGCCAACAACACACGCAATTTCAAATTGCTGGGAATATCTTTCATCAGCATTTGATGAAAGTTTTCTTCTACACCCAGCTCGCTTAATAATGTAGCAGCATCACTGTCTGCAGTATAACCGCCCATTTCACCAAACTCAGACTCCAGCTCTGCTGCCTTCATGCCGTCTTCTTCTGTAAAATCTGCAAGGGCATAGATTTTCTCACGTTCCTGCATCACCTGCCACATCTTCGAGTGGCCCATCATAACAGTGTTCAATACAGTATATTCATCAAACTGAAACTGGTTTTGCTTTAATACAGCCATGCGTTCACCGGGCGTAATATCCACGGAACCTTTGTTCGGCTCAATATCTCCGCTCAATATTTTCAGAAAAGTACTTTTGCCGGCACCATTTGCACCAATTACGCCATAGCAATTGCCTTTTGTGAAATTGATATTCACTTCGTCAAACAATACCCTTTTGCCAAACGACAGGGTGATATTTCTTGCGCTAATCATGTTGTCTGTTCCCTTTATTTTTTGAAGTTGCAAAGGTAGTTTAAAAAGTTGTAAGTTTTAAGTGATAAGTTTTAAGTTGAAAGCCTTCGGTGGAGCGGATTTCGGCCTTGAATTCACACAAAAACTTCTACGATTTACAATGCAGGTATGGCGACCGGCTGCGCCATGTCGCTAGGAGATTACGCCCTTTCGGGGTTGGGTGAATGATATTTAAAACAGCATTCTTAGTAAATAAAAACTCCTGTCGGAAAACCGAACAGGAGCTTTTTATCTTTATACTAAATACTGTATACTTAGTACTTAAAACTTAATACTTATAACTCTTAATAGCCCATGCCACCCATATCAGGTGCGCCATGGCTGTGGGCAGCTTCTTCTTTCTTAGGTTTGTCAGCAACTACACATTCTGTAGTTAACAACATACCTGCAATTGAAGCTGCATTTTCCAAAGCAATACGGGTAACTTTAGTAGGATCAATTACACCCGCTTTCAACAGGTTTTCATAAACCTCTGTGCGTGCGTTGAAACCAAAGTCAGCTTTGCCTTCTTTAATTTTCTGAACAACGATAGAACCTTCAATACCGCTGTTGCTTACAATCTGGCGCAGAGGCTCTTCGATTGCTCTTTTAACGATAGCAACACCAGTTGTTTCGTCTTCGTTAGAACCTTTCAGTTTTTCCAATGCTTCTGTAGCACGGATGAAAGAAACACCACCACCTGGAACGATACCTTCTTCAACAGCAGCACGTGTTGCGTGTAAAGCATCATCAACACGGTCTTTCTTTTCTTTCATTTCTACTTCTGTAGCAGCACCAATGTACAATACAGCAACACCACCGCTTAATTTAGCAAGGCGTTCTTGTAATTTTTCTTTATCGTAATCTGAAGTTGTGATTTCGATTTGTGCTTTGATCTGATTAACACGTGAAGTGATATCAGCTTTTTTACCTTTACCACCAACAACAATTGTGTTGTCTTTGTCGATAGTGATAGAAGCAGCCTGACCAAGAGAAGTCAAATCAGCAGCTTCCAATTTGTAACCCAGCTCTTCGCTGATTACAGTACCTGCAGTAAGGATAGCAATATCCTGCAGCATTTCTTTTCTGCGGTCGCCAAAGCCTGGAGCTTTAACAGCAGCAACTTTCAAAGTGCCACGCAGTTTGTTTACTACCAATGTAGCCAATGCTTCGCCTTCTAAGTCTTCAGCAATAATTACTAAAGGACGGCCGCTTTGTGCTACTTTCTCAAGAATGTGAAGAATGTCTTTCATTGCAGAGATTTTCTTATCATAGATAAGAATGTAAGGGTTCTGCAATTCAGCTTCCATTTTCTCGCTGTTGGTAACAAAGTAAGGAGAGATATATCCGCGGTCGAATTGCATACCTTCTACCACGTCTACATATGTATCAGTACCTTTTGCTTCTTCTACAGTGATAACACCTTCTTTACCAACTTTACCAAACGCTTCAGCAATCAGTTTACCAATTGTTTCGTCGTTGTTAGCAGAGATAGAAGCAACCTGCTGAATCTTTTTGCTATCGTTGCCAATAGTCTGAGATTGCGCTTTCAGGTTTTCAACGATTTTAGAAACCGCTTTGTCAATACCGCGTTTCAAATCCATTGGATTTGCACCAGCAGCTACGTTTTTCAAACCTTCGCCAATGATTGCTTGTGCCAAAACGGTAGCAGTAGTAGTACCATCACCAGCAATATCTGCAGTTTTAGAAGCTACTTCTTTTACCATTTGTGCGCCCATGTTTTCGATGGGGTCTTCCAGTTCAATTTCTTTTGCTACAGTAACACCGTCTTTAGTAACAGCAGGTGCACCAAATTTTTTCTCAATTACCACGTTGCGGCCTTTCGGACCCAGGGTAACTTTCACTGCGTTGGCCAGAGTGTCAACGCCTTTCTTCATTTTATTTCTTGCGTCAATATCGAAGAATATTTGCTTAGCCATTTTATAAGAGTTTGTAATTTTTAAAATTGGAGTGAGTGCTTCGAGCTGCTAGCTACGAGCTATGAGCGGAAGGCTCGTAGCTCAAAGCTCATGGCTCAAAGCTATTTTATACGATTGCCAGGATATCGCTTTCGCGCATAATCAGCAATTCTTCGCCGTCTACAGTCAATTCTGTACCAGCATATTTACCATATAATACAGTATCGCCTGGTTTTACAGTAACAGGCTCGTCTTTTTTACCAGGACCAGCAGCTACTACTTCTCCGCGCTGTGGTTTCTCTTTTGCAGTATCTGGGATGATGATACCACCGGCTGTCTTTTCTTCAGCTTTAGCTGGACGTACAATTACCCTGTCGTGCAATGGGGTAACATTTAGCTTCTTAGCCATATTTAAGTTGTTTTTTTGTTTAGAAATTTCTAATGGCGTGCAAAGCTAAACGAAATTCATACCAAAGCAACTAATTGGTGAAAAAAAGGAATTCCTGACAGTAAAGCGGGTTTTGTTGTCAGTTTAGAAAAGAAAAGGGCTAATTCTTTGTCAAAATTTCATTCAGGACGAAGGTGAAAGGTATGAGGAATGAGGTGTAAGGTCTCTAACCTTAAACCTTCTGCCTTAAACCTTCCCCCCACCCAGTCTTTACATTATGAACCAGGCAGTAGTTCTTTGGGCTTCATCGTTGCGTCGCATTTCGTTCATCGGCAAATCACTGGGCAACATTGGTATCCTCAGCAGTTTTTCCACATTTCCACTGGCAGGTTGCGAGTGAAACGCAAACAGGAACTACAAACCACGAACTATGAACTTATGAACCACGAACTTCAACCTTAACCCCAAAACCCCTATCTTCGCACCCTCAAAAATAAGTTCTTGGCATAACTATGATTAGCAGAAGAAATATCCGGGTAAAAGTGATGCAAACACTTTATTCCGCAGAGACAGCACAAGGAGAAATGAAACCCGGTGAACCATTAAAGATCCTGCAAAAACATTTCGACCAGACCAGGGCTCTTTTAACTTACCTGGTTTATGTAATGGGGGAAATTGCCCGTTACGCAGAAACAGATGCCCGTAAAAAAGCTTCCAAACACCTGCCCACTGAAGCCGATCTCAACATCAACATCAAACTGGCAGGCAATGAAATTTTATGGAAACTGCTGGAAGACACGTCTTATCAGCAGGCATTAAAAGACGACAAACCTGAACAACTGGCAGATAAGGAGGAAATAAGAAAATTATATCTTGACCTGGTTGCCAGCACAGAATACAAAACTTATATAGCCGAGCAAAGCCGCGACACCAAATCTGAAAAACAGATGCTTGAGTTTATTCTCGGCACGCTGATGTTGCCTAATGAAAGTTTTGTTTCCCATACCGAAGAAATTTTTACTAATTGGGATGATGACTGCGAAGTAATCAACCAACTTATTACAAGCTGGCTGCAGAAACCAGGCAGCTTCCTGTTTACAGAACTTATCAGCAAAGACAAACTGCAGTTTGCAAAAGAATTGTTGCAAACCGTTGCAGATAAGAAAGAGGTGACAATGGATCTGATTAAACCCAAACTAAAAAACTGGGACCCGGACAGGATAGCAGTGCTGGACATGATATTGATGCAAATGGGTGTATGCGAGTTTCTTTATTTTGAAACCATTCCGCCCAAAGTAACTATTAATGAATACATAGACCTGGCCAAAGAATATAGCACGCCACAAAGCGGCCAGTTTGTTAATGGTATACTTGATAATATCCACAAAGACCTATTGAAGGATGACAAGATGCATAAAGTTTCTTTTGTGAAAAAGAAGTAAACCACAATCATGATTAACTTTGCAAAAAAATACCGAATGAGAAGCGTATTAGCATTAGCTGTACTGGTTATTGCCATTGCCAGTTGCAATGGACCTGTAAAAAAAGAAGTAAAAGACGAACCCATCCCTACCGCTGCGGCTTTGCCGGAAGAAAAAAAGGATACAGCATCATTTACCACCATGCAGTGGATAGATTCTGTAAGGGATTATGGCAAAATAACAGAAGGCCAGAAACTGGAAGTATCTTTTCGTTTTAAAAATACCGGCAGCAAACCATTGGTAATAGAAAGTGTACATCCCGGTTGCGGTTGCACAGTTGCAGATCCTCCCAAAGAGCCAATTGCGCCAGGTGCAGAAGGAGAAATTAAAGGTTCTTTCGACAGCAACGGAAAAAGCGGTGTACAACACAAAACAATCGCGGTAACTGCCAATACAAAAGACACACACGAAGTAGCATTTACCGTGGAAGTGCTAAAAAAATAATTCACTCTAAAAAGCAATACATAAACAATGACAAACGCAATGATTCTTTTACAGGCCAACACCCAAAGCCCTACGTCTATGATGTTTATTTTGGGAGCAATGATACTGGTGTTCTGGCTGTTCATGATTCGCCCACAGGCTAAAAAAGCAAAACAGGCAAAAGAGTTTCAAAACAGCTTGCAGAAAGGTGCTAAAGTGGTAACCATCGCCGGCATACACGGCACTATCAATAAAGTAAATGAAGACAACACGCTTATGCTGGAAACCAGCCCGGGCAGTTATATGAAAATAGAAAAAAGCGCCATCAGCATTGAGTGGAGCCAGCAAATAAACAAAGCTGCAGAACCAGCGAAATAATTGGTAATTAAAAATTAGTAATTGGGCTTCTTGTAGTTTGAAATAGCTTATAACTTTTGAATACAAACCGTTGCAATTTTTGCAGCGGTTTTTTTATTGCGCTACTTTTTCAATATCAATCGAAAAACAACGGTTAAAAACAAAAGCGATCTTAATTACTAATCCCCTTTCTATTGGCCTTCAACCGGAAGCGATCCCAATTCTTAATTATTAATTACTAATTATTAATTAAGAAATCCTAATTTTCCTGCATGACATTAAGAGTAGGCATCACCGGCGGCATGGGCAGTGGCAAAACAATAGTGGCTGCTATTTTTGCAACGCTTGGCATACCTGTTTACCAGGCAGATGATGCGGCTAAAAGATTAATGAATGAAGATGAATCTTTGAAAGAACAAATAAAAAAAGTATTTGGGGAAGAAGCTTATAAAGAAGACAGGTTAGATCGTTCTTATCTTGGCAGCCTTGTTTTTAATAACCCCGAAAAACTGGAAAAGCTCAATGCCATTGTTCACCCGGCCACTATTGCAGATGGAGAAGCATGGATGCAGCAACAAACAAGCCCGTATGCTATAAAAGAAGCCGCTATTATTTTTGAAAGCGGATCGCAACGTTACCTGGATTACATCATTGGCGTTACAGCCCCAGCCACTTTGCGCATTCACCGCAGCATGAAACGCGATAATCTTAGCCGCGATGAAGTAATGGCCCGCCTCAGCAAACAAATGAATGATGCTATTAAAATGAAGCTTTGCGATGTTGTTATAATCAATGACGAACAACAAGCACTGATTCCGCAGGTAATGAAAGTGCATGAGCAGTTAATGAAGCAAGCTACAAGTAATTAGCTATTTAATTGTGTGCTAAGTGTTGTGTGCTAAGTGTTATGTTGCTTATTTATTGGCCCGGTTATTTATGAACAGGCTCTTTATCGCGGAAGGAATTAAAACATAACACATAAAACCTAAAACAATCACTTCGTGATTTTAAAACACCATCTCCTCAACTTTGCTTCAAAATCAAAAGGCGTGGTTTGTTTGGTTATGTCTGTAATGGCTGTTGCTTCGATCAATTCTTTCTCCAGTTGAAACTTTGTGTAGTTGGTACTGAAATACATAACAGCACCCGGCTTCATAATACGCAGGCATTTGTTGATAATCGTAACATGATCCTGCTGTATATCCAAAAAGTCTTTCATGCGCTTGCTATTGCTAAACGTTGGCGGATCTAATATTACAATATCAATATCTGCAGCCATTTCGGCATCCAGATATTGCAATACATCTGCATGAACAAACTGGTGCCTGCTTTCATCCAGCAAATCATTCAACTTAAAGTTGTCTTCAGACCATGCTAAATATGTTTTAGACAAATCCACAGATATTACTGATGATGCACCACCTGCTGCAGCGTACACAGAAAACGAAGCAGTATAACAAAACAGGTTCAACACCTTTTTATCCTTTGCCTGTTCCTTTACCATGCTTCTTGTAATGCGATGATCCAGAAACAAACCGGTGTCCAGGTAATCCGAAAGGTTTACTTTAAACTTCAGGCCGGCTTCCTGCACTGTAAAAAATTCCATCTCCGCTCCTGTTTTCTGGTATTGATCCTGCCTGTCTGTCTTGCGCTTTCTTTCCTTCAAATAAATTTTATCATCCGGCACCTGTGTCACTTCGGCTATCACTTGCAGGCTTTCATTCAGCCATTGCTCATACTGCTCTTCTGTAAGCTGATGTTTTGCACGGTATTCAGACAAATAGATTTTGTCTTCGTAAACGTCTATTATCAGTGGAAACTCCGGCAGGTCGCGGTCGTATATCCTATAGCACGTAATGCCTTGTCTTTTTGCCTGTTTAGAAAGATGTTTATACACCTTCGTAAGCCTGTTGCGGAACATTTGTATTTTCTCTGCTTCTGTCATTCGCGATAAAAATACAACAGATGTCTTAGTTTTGAGCGTATATGCAAGAGATACCTATTCCTACTGTTCATTTGTTTCCTGCGTTGGAAGAAAAACTGATGGAGTTGTTGCAATCGCTTACACCAGAAGAATGGCAGCAACAAACCATTGCCAGCAAGTGGAAGGTAAAAGATGTGGCAGCACATCTATTGGATGGCAATATCAGGATGCTTTCATTTATGCGTGATAATTATGCTGGCGATGCGCCTGAGAACATTCAATCCAATGAAGATTTGATTGCTTATCTAAACCGCCTGAATGCAGATTTTGTGCAAGCTATGAAAAGGGTTAGTCCACCTGCATTGATTGAATTAATGGAAACCACAGGTAAACAGTATTGTCAGCAAATAAGCAAACTTGATCCTTTTGCACTGGCCATATTTCCTGTTTCATGGGCTGGAGAAGAACGTTCCGTCAACTGGTTTCATATTGCAAGAGAGTTTACAGAACGCTGGCACCATCAGCAACAGATAAGAGACGCTGTAAACAAACCGGGCATTATGGATCGCAAATTTTATTATCCTGTACTGGATACATTCATGCAGGCATTGCCGTATACTTATCGCAATACGAATGCTCCTGAAAATACAGTGGTAAAAATTACATTAAGCGGAGAAGCAGGTGGCGATTGGGCCATGCATAAAAAAGAGACATGGCAACTGGTTGAAAACATTGCTCAACCATTTACAACGCATGTAATAATTGACGGCTCCATTGCCTGGAAATTATTTACCAAAAGTTGGAGAAAAGAAAATGCTATGGAGCATATCTCAATAAAAGGTGATGCTTCTTTAGCAGCACCGGTATTGGATATGGTGTCGGTGATGGCTTAATAGAAAGCTGCTATTCCTTTTTTACAAGTACCAATCTTGCACGGTCTGCTTTATAGATTTGTTCCTGGAATTTTACAAGCTCTGCGTAATCACTTGCCGGAAAACGGTTTTTGTTTTTTTCGTACCGGCGCACATAAAATATCTTATTGCCATCTACTTTTGCAGCACAACTGTATTTACCAAACTTGCTTTCTATATTTACGGGTTGCGGCAAAGATTCAGAGCTATAACCGTCCGGAATCTGAATATTGATAGAGTCAATATCCCTGAATGCAGACCTCGTAACAATATCATATTTCCTTACAGAATCTGGCGAATAGCGAAGGCCAGTTTTTTCAAAAAGATTAGGCGCAATGAAAAGTCTTTTACCAGTAACACTGGCGTAGCTGCTGGATGTAACATGCAAGTATTCTTTCATTGCTGGAATCGTTCCCTTCTCTTCTTCGTAATTACTTTTATCTACCTGGTAAGTTGGCAGATTTAATACATCGTTCAGGTATTTATCCCTTTGCTCCTTTGAAGCACTGTGCATAAGATCATGCGCAAGCTCCTGTTCGATTCCTGTAAATCGGGTATTCACTTGTGCATCCAGGTTACCTTCAGCATCAATAACCGCATTTACCAAACGAACCTGTGTATTATCCGCCGGACTATATCTTGGTGTATTTACAATATGGGCGCCGTCTTCGTCAATCAAAATTGCTTTCCTGTCGCCAGTAAAACTTCCCATAAAACCAGGCGAGACTGTTTGGCTGGTGCATTCAAGCCAAACAGTATCTTTTGCCATAGGCACACATGCTATTACGTGATTGCCTTGCAGGCTTGAAAAGTCATCCATTAAAGCAGGCGCATTGCTCCCAGCTCTTATCACCACGTACCTTGCTTTTATACCGGCTTCTTTCAACAATGCCACCATATAATTAGACAAAGCCTTGCAATCACCATATTTTTTAGTGGCTACATATTTTGCATCAAATGGTTGCCAGCCACCAATACCTAATTGTATGCTTATATACCTGGTATTTTTTTGCATAAAATCATATAGCGCATAAATTTTTTGCCGCTCGTCTTTTATAGGATTCTGCTAACTGGTGTACTTTTGTTTTTATATCATCCGGCAATACATCCCTGTTTTGCAAAAGCTGGTAAATAAATTTACCGAAGCCTTCCCAGGTAGACATGTCTCCTTTGTAATTATCCACTTCAAAAACAGACGGGGCAAAACTTACATTAGGAACAATCTCATTAAGATCCGGAGCGCTGCTTTCCCGTGTAATCGCAGTTAAGTTGCTAAGTTGCCACGTATATATTTTCTTATTGCCATCTTCCTTAATGACGGGTTGTATTGAGCAATTGCGGGGTCTGTACCTTATTAAATAATCTTTAGGCGCAGTAATAACATATTTGCTAAAAGCAACAGACATATTGGGTGCAAAAAGCGGTATCCAGCTGTTAAAGTAAAGCAGACCATTTACATCGTCTTCTTCTTCAAATGCAACTGTGTATGGGTAAGTCTTGTAATAAAAGTCATATTCTTTATACCTCGCATCATCCATCAGGCTTTCTTCGCCCACGCCACTTCTGTCCTGCATGTCTTTTTTCTTTACATGCTTTATCTCTTTTCCCATTGCATCATAGAGATAGGCATCTATATAATTAATGGAAAAAAAATTATCGTAACGGGTTGTATAATCAGCATACCTCGCACCCGCTTCGTTCATAATAGTATATACTCGCCGTTCTTTTACCGTAGCTTTTGCGGGAGATTTTATTTCCATCTCCAGCGAATTTTCCCGCACTATTATATTGGCATTCTTTTTAAGAGAATCCGGTATCAGCAGCACATTGTAAGACTGAGCAACGATGGTTGCAGGCAACGATGCCAGCAAAAAAAACAAGATGCTTTTCATAGATGGGTATTTATTATTTCTTCTTCAATACAATTTGTTCATTCTGTTTCTTTACAATGAATGCAAAAAACTCGCGTAATGAGTTGTAATCTTCCGGCGTAAAAGTAGCTTTATTTAGCTTTACCCTGCAACGAAGTTGTATCAGCGATTCTGACTTCTGGATGATGTATTCAAACATTCCTTCATCATCATTGAAAGCCACTTTTGCAGATTTTGGCGTTTCCTCTACTACATAGCCTGTTGGCACTTCCATGGTCAGCAAATAAGTTTCATCCATAGTATATGGCATTTCAACCGGGTATCTTCTGTCCGCAGATTTAAAAGGGTTTTCTTTATATCCTTCAGACATCATTGGGTTAAAGTACAAAATATCCTCACCCTGTGGTTTGCAATCAAACTCATAATGAATGGTGGCAGGCTCTTCCTGGTTTTTTAAAGAGTCAATACCGGAGTCTGTTATTTTTATTTCAAAGCTATTCCCCGATTTTACATCGTTAAAATATTCTTTCGCAGAGTTTTTTAATTTTTCACGCAGCGTCTCTGATTCATAATAACCAAGTTGGGTTTTAAATGCTCCGTTCATACCACCTTTTTCATCGTTATTAAGAAATACAGTGGTCATCTTCTGTTCTCTTAAAGAATCTGGCTCAAGATAAACCGGCATAGCTGCTTCTTTGGTAATCACTCTTGCATGACCGTTATAGCAATACGCCGGCAATTTGCCAAAACCGTTATACGGGCTGCTTGCATCCAGGTAATATATTACTCCGTCAATATTGGCCTGGCACACTACATAATTAAACCTTTGTAAAAGAGGGTATATTTCACTTGTAAAACCATGAGAACGTGTACTGAGTGTCAGCGGATCTGCTGTAATACCTTCATGCCGTAACATGGCTGCCAATAAAAGGTTTATATCTGCTTCACTACCACTGTGTTTCTTATATGCATCCTTTAAGGTTGTTTCTATGCCCAATGCAGAATGGCTTGTACAAGTCATATTATCTCTTACAAAAGCAAATATTTTCTTTGCCTTTTCTAATTGGGCAGTGGCTCCTTTTGTAACATTCTTTATATCATCATCCAGCCAGTTATTGTTTTTTGACAAAGAAGCGCCGAAATTATCATCCTCCATTAGTTTTTGTCCCAACAACACCCAATTGCCCATATAATCATGCGGCATACCGCCTCTAAATTGGCGGCTGGATAATTGAAACTCTACCCCTCCAATATAATTTTTAATAGAAGAAGTATACTTTTCTGTTTTAAGTGAGGGTATATCTTTTACAATCCATTTACGTGTATAAACTATTCCGTCAAGCGTTCCTGTTTCATCCCTGCCGGCTCCTCCCGGTACAGTAACGGTAAACCTGCTATTAAAAGATCCGGTTTTTACTTCCGGAGTCAAATAACCTTGCCCTATTGTTACATAATTGAAAAATTCAGGAATGCCCACTTCGTAAGAACTATACAAGCAAGGATATTCCGACTGAAAATACCAGGGTTGGAGATTTTGTAAAAAATCGGATTTAATTGTATAGGTATACTCAATAATAGACCCTTCTTTGACAGCGGGCATAGTGAATTTTTTCTCGACATAGTTTTTGCTCAAGTTGTCTTTGAAAACAGAAGCTCCGTCCAGTTTTGTTTCCACTACTTTTCCCGCCTCTAGATTGTAAGTATACGCCTTAAGGTTGTCCAGCTTTTCTTCTGCACCACCACTGGAATAGAGGGGTATCTCAACACTGGCAGTTTTAAAGCCATTTTTGTTGAAGATTTTTATACGGGTAGTACGTGTATACACCAGCGAAAACCATCCTTTTGTATTGCCTTCAAAACTGGAATTGCCAATGTCTGCAATTACCACGGCACTGGCGCCGGAATCGTAGGGTTGTGTAATGTTGAAATCCTGGGGAGTGATTTTTCCAAATTTAATTGGAGCGTCTTGTGCGTGCAGCATATTTACGGCGCATAAAAGCACCGCCAATGCGAGTGAATAAGGTTTCATGTAGTCTAGGGGTTTAGTTATTCGAAAGTAAAGAATAACTGGATACTACTAATATCATTAACAAGAAAAAAATATTGCCTTTGATCAATTAATATTTAATTAATCTTTATCAGCCAATCCCTGCCAGTTGGTAAGGTCGTTTTGGCTATCCGTTATTTTGACTTCTTCTTAAATACAATCTGCTCGTTTTGCTTCTTAACCACATAACTAAAAAATTCTCTTAGCGAGTCGTATTCATCAGCATCAAAATTTGCTTTTTTCATTAATACGGAACAGCGCAATTGTACCATGTTTTCTGTCTTTTGAATCAGGTAATCAAATGAACCCTGGTTTACATTATAAGAAACCCTTGTAGACTTTGGCATTTCCTCCACCACATATCCTTCCGGAATTTCCATTGTTAATACATATGTTTCATTAACCGGGTAAGGCATTTCTACAGGGTATTTCCGCACTGCAGCTTTAAATGGATTGTTTCTTAGCTGGCTCCAGATAATGGGGTTAAAATAGATAATATCATTTTCACCAAAAGACTTTATGGTAAAATCAACGCGAAGTTTTATGGGGTCTTCATATTTTCTCAAAGAATCAATAGCTATATCCGTTACTTTCATATCCTCACCTTCTGTCTCCTGCAGCTCCTGCCGGTATTTTTCTTCACCTTCTTTTACAATTTTCCGGCGCAGGTTATAAGATTCAATATTACCCATAGCATGTTCGTATACACCTTCTATTTTTCCCTTTCCTCCTTCCGGACTAATAACACGAACAAAAATAGAGCTCCTTTCTTTTAGTGAATCTGCCATAAAGTAGACAGATGAAGAATCACGTTTATCAATTACCCTTGCATGGCCATTGTAACAATCAAGAGGCAACAGTCCAAATCCAAGCCCCGGCCTGGTAGCATCCAGGTAATACACTTTATCATCAATAGTGGCTTTGCAGATTACATAATTCAACCTGCTTAAAAGTGGGTAGCTGGGAAAATTGAAACCAAAATCCCTTGTGCTAAGCACAACAGGTGCAGCCACTATATTTTTTCGCAAAAGCATATCCGTTAGCAGAAGATTGATTTCACCCACATTGCCTTTCCGGCTTTTGTATACGTCTTGCAATGTTGTTTTTACATACTTGTTATAATAGCTGTTGCAGGTAAAATTAGCAGACAGGTAATAATAAATATCTTTTGCTTGCGCCAACAAGCTGCTGTTATCTTTTACAATTTGCTCCAACGGTTTATCTAACCAGTAATTGTTATCCGGCTCGGAAACAAAAGATGCAAAATCATTTTCTTTCAGCATATCTTCTGTAGCCTTTGTCCAGGTATTTTTTACCGGATGTACATCCTGTCCATCATAGGTTTGCGACAATTGAAAATCTATTTTATCCATATAATTCTCAGGAGAAGTCAAATAATTCTCTACATAGAATGCCGGCACATCTTTTATTACCCAGCGATGCTTTACTGTAGCAGCACTAACAT
This sequence comes from Chitinophagaceae bacterium, assembly GCA_047602295.1. Classification (GTDB taxonomy): domain Bacteria; phylum Bacteroidota; class Bacteroidia; order Chitinophagales; family Chitinophagaceae; genus JACMLD01. The sequence continues at coordinate 4,380,675 of JASGHP010000001.1, forward strand.
TCATTGACTCACCACCTGTGCTATAATTATTTCCCTGCCTTATGATGTTGTAATTTTCGTGCCCTTCATCTGGTTTGTCTATATAAAATGGATGAATTCCCCTTCTTGAAAAAACATATCCAACCAGACTGGGAATATTTACCGAGTATTCACTCCACAATGTTGGGTACTGAATACTCTGAAATTCCCATTCAGGGATATTGAAATAAAAATCTGAGATAATAGTGTAAGAATATTCAATAATAGAATTCTCTTTTACGGAAGGAAGGGTAAACTTCTGCTCTACACGGTTTTTGTCTATTCTATCTGAAAACAAATCTCTTTTCTCCATCTTTACTGTTGCCACGGCTCCGTTTTCAATATTGTAAGTGAATGCAGATACATTGTCCAGCTTTTCAACTGCATCCCCGTCTGCGTACAGTCGAATTTTTACAGTGGCAAGGTCAAACGCTTTTTTATCCAGTATTTTGATGCGAACATTTCGTTTGAAAACATAGCTTACCCAACCTTTGCTGTTGCCTTTAAAAATAGTGTTGCCCACGTCAGCAATAATTACAGCGCTGCTGCTGCTGTCTATGGCGGTACTGGGAGGAATGGTGAAGTCCTGCAGTGTTACTTTACCAAAAGTTACGGGTGTTTTTTCCTGTGCTGAAAGAATACCAGGAAGAATTATGAAACAAAAAAGGAATCTAAAAGTATGCTTCTTCATAGCAAAAGGTTTGCGCAACAAAATAAATGTTTTGTATTTATTATAAAAATTTCTGACAACTCGTTTAGTATTTTAAAACTACAAAGCATTTTCTCGCAACAAACAGCTAATTGTAAATAAGAAAGTTTAAATGTTGCGGTTATTTTGTTTTCTTAAAAACAAATTGTTTTGCCTGCATCTTTCCTACAAAAGCAAAAAAATCACGCAATGAATTGTAGTCATCTGGGTTAAATTTTGTCCTTTTAAGGCTTAACCGTATGCGCAGTTGAATAGAAGTTTCATCGTGCTGTATACCATATTCATAAGACCCCTCCCCTTCATTGAAACTTACTTTTGCTGAATTGGGTATTTCAAGAATAGCATAGCCCTTTGGTATCTCCATATTCATAACATACATTTCATCTATGGCCATCGGAAGGTCTATTGGGTAGTGCCGGGCAGTTGCACTGAACGGATTTACAGTATAATGACTGAGCAAAACAGGATTATAATAAAGCATGTCATCTTCTGTTTTAAAATTGTAGTCTACATGCAGGTTAACCGGAACATCCAACTTTAACAAAGAATCTATGCCTATATTTTCGATAGAACAATCTACGCAACAGTTTCGCCCTACTTGCGCAAAAAAACTTTTCGTATCTGTAGACGTAATTTCATTGCGCATACTATAAGAAGCATGGTACCCAGGATTTGAACGAAGGTTTACATGCATAAGATTATTTTCTTTTTCGTCTGCCTGAACAAATACCGTGGTAACATTCAGCTCTTTTACAGAATTAGCAGACAATACAATAGGTCCGCTTTCATTTTCACTTATCACCCAGGCGAAGTCATTATAGCAATCAAGATCAAGCTTTCCGAAAGCAAGTTTTGGTTTCGACGCATCGAGGTAAACAGAATCGCCATAAATTTTAAGCAGACAAATTACATGATTCAATCTGTCAGGGTTAGGATGAGCCTTAGGAGGTACCCCCATTTCTGTAGTGGCCAGGATTACCGGGCTTGCTTTTAGTCCACGCAATTGCAGCAAACCCACAAGCAATAAATTCAAATCTGCTGAATTTCCTTTTCTATTTTTATTTATCTCATATAAATCGTTAGACAAAAGATAGTTTTCGCTCTCGAAGGCTGTGAAATTATCTCTTACATAAGCGTATAAATGCTTGGCAGCATCCATAGGGTTGTTATCGTTACCACAAACTTTATCCATTGTGTTCTGGAGGTTACCAGCATAATCTGGTCTAACAGCTCGGCCAAAGCGGGGGTGAACAGCAAGTTCATTGTTAAACGATTTCCAGGTCTCTGCTTCATAAGGGTCTGTCTCATCATATCTGCCTTCAAACCGAAATTGAATCCCTTCAAGATAATCATCCGGGCAATTTAAAAAAGGTTCGCTACGAAATGCCGGCACATTGTTCATCGTCCATGTACGACGGGTATAATCTCCACTTACATACAGAGAGCCGACCTGTATAGTTCTATACAAATTTTCACTTGTGGCATTTCGTGCAGTATCAACACCGGTTTCAATTACCCGAAATGTAAGCATGTTGGGAACATTTACCCGCAACTGGCTAAATAATACCGGGTAATCTTCATACTGAAAATTCCACTTTGGCAGGTATCCGGCAAGATGTGAGTAAACAGAATAACCAAACTCAATTATTGTTCCTTCGTGCACATTGGGTATAGCAAACTGTTTAATGGTTTGATAACTGGATTGCTTATTTTCGAATATGGATGATTGATCCAGGGCTGTTATATTTAAATGGCCGTTTTCCATATTAAAAGCAAAAGCCTGTACATCTCTTAATTCTTCCTGCGATGAACCTTTACCGAACAACGATATTTTAACCACAGCCAAATTAAAAGCGCTGCTTCGGATTATTTTTATACGTTTCCTACGGCTGTATACATAAGCTACAGACCCCATTTTTTTATCATCAGTATAATTGACAGTACCAACGTCTGCAAGAATAATGGCAGCGCTGCCAGAATCTATACCTGTACCTGTGTTTATGGCAAAATCAGCTTCTGTTATTTTCTTTAATACGATAGTGTCACGCTGTTGTCCAAAAGCGTACGATAAAAACAAACAAAGGATAAGGGAAAAGAAAGTTCTTTTCATTCTCTAAACAATTAAAAGGTTTAATGGGTATTTTTTGGCTTAATTTGTCAAAAAAAATCTTGACTACGACGCAAAATAGTCATTTCATCAAACAAACAGCAACGCAATTGGGTTTTGATTATTGTGGCATTGCCAAAGCGCAAAGGCTGGATGATGATGCCCGCCGCCTGGAACAATGGCTCAATAAAGGTTACCAGGGCAGTATGCAATACATGGAAAATCATTTTGAACTACGTATAGATCCCACCCGTTTGCTGCCCGGGGCAAAATCCGTCATCACCCTATTGATGAACTATTATCCGTCTGCTCACCAACAACCCGAAGCGCCAAAAATTGCCAAATATGCATTTGGAAAAGATTATCACGAAGTGATAAGAGAAAAGCTTAATCATTTTATAGACTTAATAAAAACACAGGTTGGACACATAAACGGCCGCGGTTTTGTAGACAGTGCACCTGTTTTGGAAAGAACATGGGCGCAACGCAGCGGATTGGGTTGGATTGGAAAAAACGGCAACCTTATCAATAAAAAAAAAGGGTCTTTCTTTTTTATTGCAACGCTTATTACTGACCTGGAACTGGAATACGATGACCCTATTGTAAAAGATTACTGCGGCAGTTGCACCCGTTGCATTGAAGCCTGCCCCACAGATGCAATACTGGATAATAAAACAATAGACGGCAGCCGTTGCATTTCTTATTTTACGATCGAGCTGAAAGATCAGTTGATTCCTGAGAATATGAAAAGCAAGTTTGGCGACTGGATGTTTGGTTGCGATGTTTGCCAGGACGTATGCCCTTGGAACCGCTTTAGCAAACCAACTTCAGAAAATAGTTTTACCCCGCTAACAGAAATATTAAACTTCTCCCTCAGCGATTGGGAAGAACTTACCGAGGAGTCTTTTAAAAAAATATTCCGGCACTCGCCTTTAAAAAGAAGCAAGTTTGCCGGAATAAAAAGGAATCTCCAGTTTATCGCCCCACAACAAAAAGATTAAAACATCCAACCTATTTGTAACATCAAACGATTGTAATCATATACGTAAGTCTCCACCTGCTTATAACAAGGCCCGTTAATAGGACAGGTTTGTTGCTCCTGGTTATTTTTTACTCTTTTATACGTGTACCCTGCATTCAGTTGCAGAGCCATGCCATTTGCAAACCCAACCGAATAACCAAAACCAGCATTGCAATAAAAAGCAGGCTGGTAGGTGCTGGTGTAAAAATATTGAGTCACTTTTTTTTCCCACGCAAAATTCAAACCGCCATCCCCATACACAAAAAATTTATTTTGCTTCTTTCCAAAATAGTTTTTCAACTCCAGGAACAATGGAATAGTTCTTTTCTGATAATAATCCAACCCCACTCCCACCCCTAAAAAAGTATTTTTATATTGAAAGCCGTTTACAGATTGCAAATGAATGGCGGTATTACTCTCGCCATTTAAAAGACCAACCTGGTTGATAGAATGAAAATTCCAACGATCATTAAGGGGTAATTTTTGTGCGGTTAACCCATAACACAGCAAAATCAAACCATGCAGTAGAATTATTCTTTTCATTTTATAAACATGAATTAATGATATTCCTTGTTAAAAACTTTTGCGTCAATTGCTTATTTCAGAATCCTGCTTAAAAGATATGTATTGCCGATATCGCTGTAGTCATACTGGTAAAGACCGTCTTTTGTTACTACATAGGCTATACCATTGCTGGCAATTACATCGTAAGACTGAAACCCTTTGATAGATTTAAGCAGCTTGATTGAATTCACATTTGAAACATCATATATTTTCAAGCCATCATCGCAAATAAAAAGAAGGTTCCCATCTTTTGACAATCCCAATGGATTGTTAAGCGGATACGTTGCTTCCAGCTTTGGGTTGTTTGGCGTGGAAAGATTATAAATCTCCAATTGGTTTACTGTGGTACGGCATATGTTTGCTGCGTGCAGGGTTACATAAGCGTAATTATCATCTGCTACCACCGGGTCTCCACTGCACCAATGCCCGCTCCATGATAAAGGCTGCGGGTCTTCAGGAGTTTCCAAACTATATGCACTCATGCTGCTACCTGCACCAACATAAAGTTTATTGTTATAAGGAAAAATGGTTTCTATGTTCCATCCAATAAGTTTATTATTCACCAGTAAAGGATTGGCAGCATTGCTTACATCAATTACACGAAGATTGGATGTGCTGACAGCATACAAATAATTATTAACCGCAGCAAAACGAGCCATAGAGCCAGCCTGCCCTGCAGTTGTTGTACTGGAAGAAGATGCGGCAGTTGACATTGTTGGAGAGAAAAAGACATTGCAATTAGCACAATTCTGTAAATAGGAAGCAGTACTGCAATCTATAACAGTGTCTTTGCTAAGCCAATTGGTAATTACTTTTATAGAATCTGGATTTGTAGCAGTTGCACTAGAAGATTTCTCAGAGAAAGTATTGGTTAGATATTTTGAAACGCTTGTTTGCGTGGGGTTATTGATGTTAATTGCTACCAGGTCGCAATACATATCTGCATACAAAGTATTCTGTTTGGTATTGATGTCTATATTGCCTGGTATGTTTATAAATGACGCATTTACCGGGTGTGCAGGATTACTGTTGTCAATTACATGAATACCTTTGTTCTGCTCGTTCAAAAAAATCCACTTGCCCTGTATGTACATTTTACCAGGGTTTTCAATCGGTATAGCACCAGTTGTTTTAACCTGCGCCCTTAAATTTGCAAGAGTAGAATAAACAGGTGTAAAAATTTTATAGGCGTGGGTGCATTTGTCTTTAAAGCAGGAAGAGAAACTTGTTATCATTAACAGCAACATGGCAACATTAATCGTTGCAGAAATATGCTTTTTCATATAAACAGCGGTTTATAAAGCTGACATCTTTAAAAAGACCGCCGTTGCACTATTTCTTCTTTTTTGGAAGAAAAATATTTGCCTGCAAGCCGGCAAACATTAAATGCCTGCTGCCATAAGTCTGTTTATCAAAAATATTATTTGCTGAATAATAAAACTGTGGCCCTACCTGTATGGGAAATGAATGTGGAAATAACTTGTAATAAATACCAGCCTGTAAGCCCCACTGAAATTTGTTTACCTGGCTTTTATCTTTGAAATAAGTATTGCTTTGCGAATTATACAACAAAGTATTGGTGGCAAGCAACCATGAGAATGAAAGCCCGGCGCCTAAAGAAAAGCGGGATTTTGCAGACAACTGCTTCTGCAAAGTCACTGGCAATTCTATAAAATGAAATTGGTTAGTATACGTGCTGGCAGTACCGGTATTGTATTGAACCAAAGAAGCAGTGGTAGTATTGTTTGAACCCACAGTTATTTGCGTACTAATATAATTGTAATTAATCCCCATCAATAAACTGGCATTTTTCTTTAAAGCTTTGTTCATAAACACACCTGCACCAAATGAGAAGCCCGGTTTTATTTCTGCAGGAGGCAATGATGTGCTGCCGCCGCTGTTTAGTCCGCCAGAACTACTATTATTATTGCTAGGAATACTGTTAAAATTTCCCGAAGCTCTGTCATAATAAGAAGGCGTACCAGAAAAGAAATTGGTGAAGCCGCTGGAAACAGCCGATTGACCAGCTTGAACATGCACGCCCCAATTCAATCTCTTTTTAGATTTATCTGCCGGTTTGTTTTTTGCAACTGCAGCTACAGTATCCGGCTTCAATTGCTTATCAATACTATCTGCAGCAGGTTTAGCATTAGGGGTTGATGAAACTGCAACGGGTGATGTCGTTATATCATCGGCAGCTTTATTTTTACTCACATCTTCAGCAACAATCGGCTTTTCTGTAGCATCATTGTTTGTTTTTTCTTCCGCAATGGGTTCATCTTTCACTGTTGATGAATTATTGGCCTCTTTTTTATGATGAAGATGTTTATCACGTTTATTCACCGCTACATGGCTATTAATATTTTCACCCGCAGGCTTGATGTATAAATTATTTTTATTTGCATCAGTTATTGACTGATGAACAGATTTTCTTTCAGTAATCTTCGTGTGTGTATTTTTCTGGGCAATATTATTTTTAGCAATTACAGTTTTATCTGCTGTCGCTTTATCAGCTACAACAGTCAAAGAGTTTTTATCGACAGCATTTTTTTTATTACTGACTTTATTTGCATTAGCTGCATGGCTATTTTCGTTTGCTGACTTCGTATTATGAGTTGATGATTCATTAACCGCAACATTACCATCCTGTTTCTTAGTAGCAGCTTCAACGGGTTGTTTGCTTTCATCGCCTTCCACTTTGTCTTTGTCCCTTGTTTTTACCAAAGCAGGTGGATTTGTTTGTGCAGATGCACTCTTATCGTCCTTATTATTTTTATTGTTTTCAAAATACAACCATGCAGCTCCGCCCAGCAATAAAGCAAAAAGCGGCAGCCAGAATATAACCCGGCGTTTCTTTTTTTCTCTTATTTCCTTCTCCACTTCAGGCCATACAGTTTCAGATGGCTCAAACCGCAGTTCGTCCATCTTTTGCTGTACCTGTTTTTCAAAATCATTTTCCGGCATAACTACTTTTTTTTTGTGACACTGATTGCTTCTCCAGCCAACTAATCAATAAAGCCCTTGCTCTTGCATACTGAGAACGTGAAGTGCCTTCATTAATACCCAATATTTTTCCAATTTCAACATGGGTGTATCCTTCCACTGCATGCAAGTTGAAAATAGTTTGGTAGCCCGGCGGTAATTGCCTTATCAAATCAGCCATGTCTTTGGCATCAAGGTTTACAACAGGATTATCTGAAGAAACCGGGTGCATGCCCATATCATTAAACGAAAGATCCGTCTGGTAACGGCTGTGGCGTTTTAAATAGTTGATGGCGGTAGTCACCATTATTCTGCGTATCCAGGCGCCTAGTTCGCCCTTGCCTTCGTACTGCGCCAGGTGTTTAAATACTTTTACAAAAGCCTCCTGCAATACATCTTCTGCGTCCTGCATGCTCTTGGTATACCGGTAACAAACACCCAGCATGGAAGGCGCAAACTGCTCGTACAACATGCGTTGTGCGGCAGGCTTGCCATTCAGGCAGTCTTTTATTAGTTTGTTGACGTCTGTCATCCGGTACAAAGTTGACACGTTATTTTAACCAAGTGTTGCATCCGGAAAAGTAAAAAGTTAAAAATAAAAAGATTTATTGGGCCAGCTTTAGGAACACAGATTGATCATCCTTGCGACGCTCCGTTCAACAGTTGCTGCTTTGGGAATCTTTGGCTTCCCCGTAAATCCCCCTTGATTAATTGTTTCAGTTAGCTCAAACGGAGAAAGATTCCTCGCTCCTACTAGCCACTCGCTTCTCACCATTCACTTCTCACTACTCCCCACTTTTTACCTTACTTTGCCCTATGAATTTACAAGAGAGAGATAAAGCAGTTATCTGGCACCCTTTTACCCCTTTTAAACATTCGCCGGCACCAATACCCATTGTTGCCGGTAAAGATGCATTTCTTATAGATGAGAATGGCAATGAGTATATAGATGCTGTCAGCAGTTGGTGGGTAAACCTGCACGGGCATGCACATCCGTACATTGCGCAAAAATTATTTGAACAAGCAAATACATTAGAGCAGGTAATTTTTGCCGGTTTCACACATCGCCCCGCTATAGAATTGGCAGAAAGATTATTACCAAAATTGCCTGGTAATTTTTCAAAAATATTTTATTCAGACAATGGTTCTACTTCTACAGAAGTGGCAATTAAAATGTCAATTCAATATTGGTGGAATAAAGAATCAGCCTCATCAAAAAGAAAAAAAATACTGGCATTCAATAACAGTTATCACGGAGACACATTTGGCGCTATGAGTGTTAGCGATAGAAGCGTGTTCACCCTGGCTTTTCATGAAAAACTATTTGAGGTAGTTTTTATTGATACACCTGCTGCTGATAATATTACAGCGCTAAAAGATTTTATCAATACAAATGGCAACGAGATAGCCGCTTTTATTTATGAGCCGTTGGTGCAAGGCGCAGGTGGCATTAAAATGTATGAGGCAGCTTTTTTAGATGAATTGTTAAGCAGCGCAAAACAACAAAACATTATCTGCATTGCAGATGAAGTAATGACTGGTTTTGGCAGAACAGGAAAATTATTTGCATCTTCCTATTGCAAAGAAACGCCCGATATTATTTGTCTTTCAAAAGGACTTACCGGTGGCACTATGGCATTGGGGGTAACAGCAGTAACAGAAAAAATTGTTGCTGCTTATGTAACGGAAGACAAGTTTAAAACGTTTTTCCACGGACACTCATTTACAGCAAACCCACTGGCATGCACAGCCGCACTTGCCAGTCTCGATTTATTGGAAGAAGCTTCCTGCATAAAAAATATGGAGCGGATTGTATTGTCTATAACTGGCTTTATAAAAACCCTTTCAGCAATTGATCATTTACCTATAAAAAACATTCGTCAGTTGGGTACAATAATGGCTTTTGAAATAACAGAAGGCAGGGATGAATACCTAAACAACATCAGTGCCGTAATCACGCAACAGGCATTACAAAAAGGTGTTTACTTAAGGCCATTGGGCAACACGGTTTATATTATGCCACCTTATTGCATCAGTACAGAGGCGCTGGAAAAAACTTTTACTGCTATAAAAGATATTATAAGCAGTATAAAATAATAGTGAAGTAATTATTCAATAAAAAAAGCTGTCTCATGCAGAGACAGCTTTTTTATTGAATTTTTTCCGAGAGAACCAGATACTTGCTGCTTGTTGCCATTAGCTCCTTATTCTACTGTAAACGCCACATCGCTATCGCCCCAAAGCAAGTCTACCTTTCCTTTATCAGAAACAGTAATGGTAAATTGTTCAGCAAAAGGAGACGCTTTACCTGCTTTTACTTTTACACGCAATACATCGGCAGATTCCTTATAACTGAAAGCTCCCCATTTGCGTACATCAGTGTTAAAAATAATAGTCCAGTCATCACCGTCTTTTATGGTAAACAACGCGTACCTGCCGGCTTTTAAATCTTTGCCTTCAACTTTTACGTCTTTGCTTATTTCAAAAGCAGTAGCAGAGTCTGCACCTGTACGCCATACTTTACCCGGCATTGGCTCAACGGTTTTGCCAATTTCACGACCTCTTACAGAAGGGCGGTTATACCTGATGTAAATAGAAGTACCGCTGGCTGTGCTGCCTTTTACTTCAGCAATGGGGCTTTTTGTATTTTCTTTCTGGCCATTGGCACTTAGTGCTACAATGCATATAGCAGCGAACATTAGAACAGATTTCATTGTGTTGATTTTTATTTTAAAAAATAGATCCTGCAATAAAACAGAATGAGAAATTTTCAACGGGTAACATTTCTTATTGAGCAGTTTCCGCGATAGATTTCAGCTTTGCCAGTGATTTTTCCATGATTGGCCCCAACTGCTGATCATATACGATGCTCTGAAACTTTTCCCAGGGATACCATTTTACATGAAAATCGAAATACCATTGTACAGTAATATGGCCGTGGGCATTATTGCTGCTATGTATTGCAAAACCACTGCCAAATTTATAACCCGATGTTTGTTGCCAGTCTGCAGCAACCAGGCTATCAGTTTTGGTTGTAATGAAAATAGCAATCTCATCAGCCTTCATCATATCCTTCTCTACAATCCGGTTGTGATAATTGTTTACGTATTCATTCCATTTCTCCCATTGTTTTATATCAGATAGCAAGGGATAAACATTGTTGGTTGCTGCATTAATATCCACCGCCCTCGATATGCGCACATGCGAAGGAAGCAAGAGAGATATCAGGAAAATAACGCCAAACAAAACAACGGCACTAATAAAAGCGAGTTTTATAAATCGCATGTAATCTCAATAAAGAATTAATATAAAATTTACTCCCAGCGAAACACTTTAATAGCAACTGCATAAGCAACTACTCCCCAAATACCCAATATGCCTATTTGTTTCCAGCAGTCTGTAAGATGTGCGCCTTCAAAAGCCACTTTGCGCATGGCATCGTTTAAATGTGTTAAAGGCAATATCCGGCAAATAGGCTGCAGCCAATTGGGAAACACATCAATAGAAAAAAATGTACCTGCCAACAAAAACTGCGGCATGGTAATTAAGTTGGCAAAAGGCGGAATAGAACTTTCATTCTTTGCCAGGCCGCTTACAATAAAACCCATGCCCATAAAAACAAGTAGTCCAAGAAAACTTAATACCAGCAATTCTATAAAAGTCACAAACCCATTTACCAACGTAAACTTAAAAATAAAATGACCTAATAATAAAATGGTGATAGCAGTTATTAATTGAAATAAAACCCTGCTAAGCCCCTCTCCAAAAACAATATTTCTTTTGTTGATAGGCGTTGCAAAAAAACGTTTCAGCACCATTGTTTGCCGCAGGTTGAAAAATAAAAAAGCAACACCAAACACGCCTGCACTCAACAATGAAAAACCTAATTGACCGGGCAAAATGAAATCAATTGTTTTGTATTCACGCACTGTTTTTATATCGCCGGGCCGCATAGCAACTGCAGCATAAACAGGCCGTTTGCCCAAAATTGCATTACTAACTTTATTGCTAATATTATCTGCCAGTGTAAGAAACTGCGGAAACCTGTCGCCACTGGCTGTAGTACTTCTAAACCTTAAAAAATAAGCAGGCAAAGCACCTGGTGTAGGGTTCTTTTCAATTTTTACAACACCAGTAATTCTTCCCTTCACCAAATCTTCTTCCAGTGCTGCAGCAGATGTATAATGCGCTACGCGAATACTTTTGCTGGCCACCAAAGAATCGTATAATGCATTGGTAGAATCATTGCCGGCATCAAAAGCAATTCTATATACCGGGCCACCGCCACCACCGCCAATAAAACCAAATACCAAAATAAAAATAAGGGGAAAACCAAAACTGAATACTACCGCAGAAGGGCTTCTGAATATACTCCTGAAACTGGCTTTTGTAATGGCCAGCGTAGCCCTCCACTGGTTATACGGCTTGTCCATGCAACTGTATTATTTGAAACAAAACTATCTTATTAAGTTAAAAGTAAAAAAAGCGAGTGGCGAGAGGCTTGTGGCTAGAGGGAATAGCTCGATATTTTAAAAATCTAGAGTCATTTTGAAAAATATAGACGACTAGATATCTTACCCCACTAGCTACTCACCACTTACCACTTACCGGATATCCATTACAAACGGCAACCTCGCCTGCGCACTGCCCACAGATTGTTTTATCTTTTTAAGATTGCTGTAGATAGTCATGCCTTCATCTCCCAATTCTTCCTGCATGGCTTTTGCCTGCATGCTTTTTTTATAACCACCCATAAGGCTCTCCCACCAACTCAAAGGCTCCGGATATTCTTTAATGCGATAAGCGTTTCCAAGTTTTCCCATGCGTGCCGCACAGTTAATAGCATCCTGCAAACTGCCGATTTTATCTACGAGACCTAATCCAAGCCCTTTGGTACCTGTCCATACACGTCCCTGGCCGATACTATCTACCAACGCTATGTTTATTTTTCTTCCTTCAGATACACGTCCTAAAAATGTATGATAGATGCTGTCTACATCGTTTTGCAAAAATCTTTTTTCTGCATCATTCAATGGCCTGCTGGCTGTTGGCATATCTGCATACTCACTTGTTTTAACGCCATCAAACGTAATACCTATTTTATCGTTGAAAAACTTTTGCAGGTTAGGAACAATGCTGAAAACACCAATAGAACCTGTTAACGTATTGGCGCTGGTAAAAATGCTATCAGCACCACAAGACATATAATAACCTCCTGATGCCGCATAATCGCCAAAACTTAATACAACCGGTTTTTGTTTTCTGGCCAGACTTATTTCACGCCACATATTTTCGCTGGCCATTGCGCTACCACCACCACTGTTTACCCTAATCACTATCGCCTTCACTTTATCATCCATTCTTGCAGTACGAATCAGTGAACGATATGTATCGCCACCAATCTGTCCCTTCTCTCCTTTTCCATCTACAATATCACCTTGCGCAAAAATCAAAGCAATCCTGTTTTCTCCACTATTGCTTTTATAATTAACTGCTTTGGCATATTTACCTGCTTCTATAAAATTTATTTTGTCTTTATCTGTAAGACCCATGCGCTGTTTTATTTCCTGCTTTACTTCATCATCATACATTACATCGTCAATCAACTTGTATTTAACTGCGTCTTCTGCTGTTTGTATGGCCATGGTTGCAGCATACTGGTGAAGGCTGGCTGTATCAACATGTCTTGCTTCAGACGTTTCTATTAAAAAGCGGTTATACAAGTCGTTTAGAAATACAGACGATTGCAGTTTGTTTGCATCCGTCATTCTATCTGTTCTAAAAGGCTCAGTGGCGCTTTTAAATTTGCCTGCATAAAAAATTTGTGGCTCTATGCCCAGTTTGTCCAGCGTTTGCTTAAAGAACATGTACTGCAATACAAAACCTTTCCACTCAAGCCCGCCTTTGGGGTTGCAATAAATTTTATTGGCTGCATTGGCTACCAGGTAAGCTCTTTGAGAAATAACATCCGCATAGGCGTACACAAATTTGTTGCTGGTTTTAAAATCAATGATGGCAGCACGCAACTCATCAGAGGTAGCAAAACCATTGGCATTATCTGCGCATTTAATGTAAATGCCCTTAACAGAAGTATCCGTTTTTGCATATTGCAACAACTTCACCATATCATACAAACCCGGCGAATCATATTCATCATTATTACTTAACCCGGAGAGCGGATTGTCTTTTCCCTGCTCGGCAATTGCCTGCGACAGATCTAAATACAAAACGGCTTTTGAACCTACAGTTGGTTTATCTGAAGAAAGGCTGCTGGCCACACCAGCTACCCATGCTGCCATAATGAATATGCCAATCACCACAAAAACAATAAAGGCAAGCAAGGACGCAAAAAATATTTTAAAAAATTGCCGCATAAGTTTTATCCTTTTTTAATAAGCCGGTTAAAAATAAAGATATTTGAACCCGGCATTTTGTTACAATATATGAATACAGCGTATTTACTGACAGGCGGCAATGTAGGCAATCGGCAGCAAAACCTGGCAAATGCAGCCAGTCTTATTGAAGCGAAATGCGGAAAAATAGCGCAATATTCTGCCCTTTATGAAACAGCGGCCTGGGGCAAAACAGATCAACCAGCATTTCTTAACCAGGCTTTACAACTCCGCACCTCTTTTTCTGCAGACCTGCTGATGCAAGCTTTGCTGGAAATAGAGTTAGTGGCTGGCAGAAAACGTACCGAAAAATATGGCCCACGCACCATAGACATAGATATCCTGTTGTTTAATCACGATATAATACAAACACCACTGGTAACTGTTCCCCACCTGCAAATGGCCAACCGGCGTTTTGTACTGGAGCCGCTAAACGAAATAGCCAGCGATTATATTCACCCGGTTCTAAAGCAAACCATAGCTCATTTATTGGCTATCTGCCCCGACAAATTGCCTGTGAAAAAGTTTTCCGGCAAATAAATAATTAAGGCCTTAGTATTGCAGGGCAACCAGCGCTTTTACAAATTTGTATGAACCACCACTTCATTACCATTGAAGGAAACATAGGAGCAGGAAAAACAACACTGGCACATTTACTGTCGCGCCATTACAACGCACGGCTGGTGCTGGAAGAATTTACAGATAATCCCTTTCTTCCCAAGTTTTACAGCAATCCAAAACAATTTGCATTTCCGCTGGAACTGTTTTTTATGGCAGAACGCTATAAGCAGTTGAAGGAGCTGATACATACCAAAGACCTTTTTCAAAGCCTTACCATTTCCGATTATTTGTTCAGCAAATGCCTGCTGTTTGCCAAAGTAAACCTCCCCGAACAGGAGTTTCATCTTTACCAGCGATTGTTTGACATCATTCACCAGCAACTGATACAGCCCGATGTACTCATCTACCTGCATACACCTGTAAATAAACTTCAGCAAAACATAAAAAAACGCAACCGCAGTTACGAACAAACTATACCCGACGAATATCTTTTTAACATACAGGAGACCTATACCAATTACATCAAACAACACAATGTAAAAACCATTTTTGTTGATGCTTCAAATGCAGATTTTCTTACTAACGACAAACACCTGAAAGTAATAACCGATGCACTGGAAATGGAATTGTCGGACGGACAGCACTATTTTACGCTTCCGTAGCCACGGAGACACCGGCGACACAGAGGTTTCACAGAGGGTGATTAACATCCAGGCAACATTTTTTAAAGATTATTTAGTTATAAAACGGTTTAATATTTTGAGCCGGGCATTTGCTCTTTACTCTTCATCGTTGCGTCGCACTCTTGTACTGCAAATCTTTATTGAGCTTTGGTCCGCTCTTCAATCTCCCTAATAAAATTCAATCAATCTTATAAAACACACCTCTCATTTTATCTGTTTCATCTTAAAAATCATAACAATCTGCGTTCTATTATCGTAGCAAACGCATTTCCACATTTCCCACATTCATCACATTTCCACATTTTCTTAGATTAGCATTTGATTTAAAAATCAGCGTTGACATTTTTTACCGCCAGTTCTGCCTACCTTTAAAAAATATAACGGCAAACAGATAAATGGCAATTCTTACGCAATCGAGTGATCCCTTTGCTTCAGTAAAACAACCAGAGTTTAGAACTTTACTTGCCGGCAGGTTTCTTTTTATTATGGGCCTGCGCATGATGAGCACCCTTGTTGGCTGGTGGATGTATAATCTAACCAATGCACCACTGGCTATTGGGTTAATTGGCTTATCAGAGTTTTTACCGGCATTTTCAATGGCATTATATGCAGGGCATACAATAGACCTTAGTGAAAAAAGAAAATTGATTTTGCGTGGTGTAGCATTGTACCTGCTGGCCGTGTGTATTTTACTTACATTGTCCACAACATTTACGGCGCATCATTTAAACAATCATTGGATTGCCGTTTGCATCTATGCAACCATTTTTGGCACCGGCATCATCCGTTCTTTTGTAGGGCCAACTTTTAATGTTATTCTTTCTTCTGTTGTACCCAGGGAAAACCTGCAAAACGCTACCACCTGGAACCAGGGCACCTGGCTTACCGCTTCTGTATGCGGTCATGCTACAGGCGGTTTTTTAATTGCAGGCGTGGGCAATACCTCTACCTTTATTGTTATTGCATGTTTTATGGCAGCTGCTTTAATAGCGCTTTGGCAATTGAAACCAAAACCACCATTGAATGAAAGAGGTGAGAAAAAAACCTGGGACAGCGTAAAAGACGGCATTCGCTTTGTGCTAAATACCAAGGAAGTGTTGGGTGCGCTGTCGCTGGATTTGTTTGCTGTCCTTTTCGGTGGTGCGGTGGCGTTAGTACCCGTGTTTGCCAGGGATATTTTAAAAATCGGCGCAAGAGGTTTTGGCTTTTTAAATGCCGCATCTGATATCGGTTCCATTTGCATTGTCATTATACTTACGCTTTTCCCTATGCGCAAACAACAAGGCGTTAAATTGTTGATTGCCGTAGCAGGCTTTGGCATTTGCATTATTACGTTTGCATTATCAAAAGTATTCTGGCTTTCATTTCTTGCACTCATGTGCGGCGGCATGCTAGACGGGGTGAGCGTTGTGGTAAGGGGAACTATCATGCAATTAAAAACGCCAGACAACATGCGTGGTCGCGTAATGAGTGTAAATTCCATGTTTATTAATTCAAGCAACGAACTGGGGCAATTTGAAAGTGGCGTGACTGCTAAAATGATGGGCGTAGTGCCTTCTGTAATCTTTGGCGGATGTATGACGTTGTTGGTAGTAATTGTTACAGCCATAAAAGCACCGGTGTTGCGCAAACTGGAATATTAAGAAAATGTGGAAATGTGATGAATGTGGGAAATGTGAAAATGCGTTTGCTTCGATAATAGAACGCAGATTATTATGATTGAGCAGATTAATCATGATTATTTTACTCTCCTTACCCTTCGTGAAAACCTCTATTACCTCTGTGGTAAAAAACAAACATCATCATAATAATAACTCAAACACCATTACCATGCAACGCAGGAAATTTCTTCGCAACGCTACTCTTGCAACAGGAGGTTTATTACTTGCACAAAAAGAATTGCTGGCAAGCATCTGGCAGCAACCCGGTTTTAAAATAACCATGCTGGCAGATGATACCGGCATTTTTACTGAAAAAGGAGGCACCATTTTATTTGTGCTGGGCAAAGAAGGCATCATCACTGTTGATTCGCAATTCCCGGAACAATCCCAGCACCTGATTGATGAATTGAAAAAGAAGAGTGATAAACCATTCAAGCTGCTCATCAATACACACCACCACGCAGACCATAGCTCCGGCAATATTTCTTTTAAAGGACTTGTTGAGAATGTACTGGCTCATGAAAACTCATTGAAGAATCAAAAAGCTGTAGCAATTGCCAATAAAAATGAAGACAAGCAATTATACCCCAACAATACTTATGGCAGCGTTTGGAACACAAAAGAAGGTGGTGTAAAATATACGCTCCATTACTTTGGTGCCGGTCATACCAATGGTGACAGTTTTGTACAATTTGAGAAACACGATATTGTACATACAGGCGATTTGGTTTTTAATCGTCGTCATCCATTTGTGGATCGTACTGCTGGTGCCAACATTAAAAGCTGGATAGAAGTATTGGACAAAGGCCTGGCTAAGTTTGATAAGAAAACAACCTATGTTTTTGGCCATGCAGCAGATGGCTATAATGTTACCGGTACAAGAGATGACGTAAAAGCATTTCAAACTTATCTCAGCAATCTTTTAGACTATACCGACAAACAAATAAAAGCAGGCAAAACAAAAGAAGATATTTTAAAAACAACGGAAATACCTGGTTCACCAGAATGGAAAGGCGATGGTATACAAAGGCCATTGACGGCTGCTTATGAAGAATTAACTAGTGCATCGTAGCGGCTAGCTATAAGTTGCAAGCTACAAGCTTTGGCGATCGAACAGGGACGTTAAACGGAGTATCTTAAATAAATCTTATTTGGTCAACACCAGCAGTTTTTCCATTACATAATAAGTGATGGGACAAAAGCTGGTGTTTTTTAATGTTATAGCAGGACGATCAATTAACACGTCTTCGTCTGTATAGGGAAAGCGATGACAATCTGATGGGCGATCTTCATAAATGCTGCAATAGTTATCTGCACCTAAAAACGGGCAGGGAGAAGATTTTGTAACATAATCTCCATCTGTATCCAGTCGCAGGTAGGTTTCAATAAACACACTTTCTTTCAGGCGTAAAAGCTTGGCTATTCTTTTTATATCTGGCGTTTTAAAACGGGGAGAATAATTTTTGCAGCAGGCGCCGCATTGCAGACAATCAATCTTTTCAAACGCTTCTTCATTTAAATCGGGCAACAGCTTCAATATTTTTTTTCTGTCTGGCCGCTGCAGCAATTGTTTGTACTGCTTTTGATGATCCAGAGATTTTTTTTGCCAGTTATCCATTTAAGTTATAAGTGTTAAGTTATAAGTTGTAAGTGATAAGTTGCTTTCGTGCTGCTTGGTGTTAAAACAGGTGCAAGAATTTTGTGGCGGTGTACTTAAAACTTACCACTTAAACCCTACAACTTATCTCACGATGACAGTTCCTGTTTGCAGCAGCAATTCTTTTTCCATTTGCTTCAGGTGCTGGTGTGTTTGTATCAGCATTATCTGCTCGTCTGAGGTATGCGGGTTTTGCATGTCTTGCTGGTTCTGCTCAATCATGCGCTTTATTTTTCGCAGTTTTAAATAATTAAGCGTAGAAACAACTTCCTCTTTATACACATCTTCTCTTGTAGGTACGGGCATTTCAAATTCTGACTTCCATTTTTCACTTAACTCATATTGAACATCCATAATAGAAACCACCAGTGTGCTTAATTGCTGGTCTTCGTGATACAAAAAGTTCTTGGCAGTTGGCTCCAGCTTTTCATCGTACCATGTTTTATAGGTATGTATGATGCGAAGCAATTGTTTATTGTCAAAAAGATCTTCATCAATCATTCCATCCAATAAAAAATCAGCCACTTTTTTTTCAGTGTCCCATTCCCGCAGACCAAACTCTATTAATGCTCTTACTACCGCCCGCTCGTTCATTTCATCTTTAAACAGCAGGTTGAAAGTATCATCCTCCGGCATGCCGGTATTCAATGGAGGTTGCCCATCATCGCTTAAAAAACTTTCCGGTGATTGCTGTTGCTTGCTCTCCGCTTTGGTAACTTTCTCGCGGATGAACTTATTCACCAAATTATTTAACCCTGTTTCATCTATACGAAGTAATTGCGAACACTGGCGTATATAGTCCTGCTGCTTGGTAAAATCTTCAGCCTTATTAATTTTTGAAATCGTTTCTGCAATCTGGTTTACAACCGCCGCTTTTTTATTGCTGTCTGCACCAGCATCCTGCAAGGCAATCTCCAATTGAAAAATAACAACATCCTTTTTATTCTTCTCAACAAACTCTTTAAAAGCAACCGGGCCAACTTTGTTTACATAACTATCCGGGTCTTCTTTATCAGGAATTAACACCAATCTTACATTCAGGCCTTCTTCCAAAGCCAAATCCAATCCGCGCAGCGCTGCTTTTATACCGGCGGAGTCTCCATCATAAATAATAGTAAGGTTGTTGGTATATTTTTTTACCAGCCGTAATTGATCTGGCGTAAGAGATGTACCGCCGCTGGCCACCACATTTTCCACACCAGCCTGGTGCAATGAAACCACATCTGTATAACCTTCCACCAGCAGGCACTCATTGGCTTTATCAATGGCCTGTCGTGCAAAGTAGGTTCCGTAAAGTAATTTGCTTTTTACATACAGTTCGTTCTCAGGTGTATTAATATACTTCGGCGCCCTGTCGTTGTTCTTGATTAACCTTGCACCAAACCCAATTATTTTTCCGCTATTGTTATGAACGGGGAAAACAATCCTGCCGCGATAATTATCCTGCAGTTCTTCACTGCGCATAACAACCAGTCCGCTTTTTACAAGGTACTCCGCATTGAATTGATTGGCCAGTGCTGTTTTTGTAAAAGCAGTTCTGTTTTCCGGTGAATAACCGATCTGGAATTTTTTAATGGTCTCTTCCCTGAAGCCGCGGTGCTTCAGATAGCTCATGGCAATGTCTGCCCCTTCATCTGTGGTAAATAATTGCTCATCAAAAAATTTTTGCGCAAATGCATTGATGATGTGCAGGCTTTCCGCTACCTGTTGTTTCAGCTTTACTTCCGGACTGGTTTCTGTTTCCTCAATTTCTACATTGTACTTATTGGCCAGCCAGCGCAGCGCTTCTACATAAGTATATTTTTCCGCCTCCATTAAAAAGCTAATGGAGTTGCCACTGCGGCCGCAACCAAAACATTTGTAAATTTCTTTGGCCGGGCTTACGGTAAACGAAGGAGATTTCTCGTTGTGAAAAGGACAAAGCCCTAAATAATTAGTGCCCCTTTTCTTAAGTTTGATAAAGCCCCCAACAATGTCTACAATGTCTATGCGGCTAAGAATCTGCTGTATGGTTTGCTGGCTAATCAAAATGTATATAAGAATGAAAGGGCAAATTAATTAATCTCTTTTATTGTTGCCGACTTACACAGCAATTGTTTCAGTAAAGAACAAAGCGGAGCAGCCTAAAGTTGCCCAAAGCACCAAAAGATAAATGGAGCGTTCCCGACCATACGGTACGGGACACAGCGCAACAAAAGATTCCCAATGATAAAATGCTGGTAACAAAATAAAACCAAGCTGTATAAGATTAGCTATTAGATAAAATGAGCCGGCTGCAACAGGCAACCAGCTCATTTTAAAAAAGTCTATGCAATTTTCAGTTATTCTTCGTCTTCCTCATAATATGCATCCTGGCTATTATTGAATATTGCCTCCCACTCTTTTACCTTTTCATCGCTCAACAGTTCAATAATATCATGTATGCCGTCTGTTTTTTTCTTCCACTCCTGCACTTCTATCTCTTCATATTTTGAGACAAACACGCATTGATCGGATTCAAAATTTATTTTAATAAGGTTAATGCCCGAATCTTCTTTTTCTTGCACCAGATAATAACAACCAACTTCCATCAATGAATAAGAATACATACAACACAATTTTTGACTTTTACTAAATACTTAATGGGGTAGTAAGTGAAGAATTATGTGTAATTGCAGGTGGTTAACCCGTCCTGCGGTTTAAAATTACATTTTTGAAGGATAATTCAAACAGGCGGTTTTATTAAATTTCAGGTATTTTATTAAGACCCTTGTAAAGAATTGTATTTCAAATACTTATAACCAAATATTTCACCCGATAAGTTATCAACGTCCATTGAAGCACATTTGTAAAAGAAACGACCAAGCCTTGGTTTTCCACAAAAAAAAAGACCTAAACCTATGATTCTAAATATATTATAAAAAAGCGTTTATGTGCTTGCCTTCGGGCTTCAACAAGAATGGCTAATTCTAAAATGATCATATATTAATTAAAATTTACCCAAGCCGTGCCATCGTAACCCTGCCATTTTTTAAGATCCTTATTATAGATCATCAGGCCTTCTTCGGGTGAAGTAATAGCATCACGTTGGGCCGTGGTTAAACGTGGTGGCAAAAAGCCCTTTGTATCTGATCTCATGTCTAATATTGCTGATGGGCTTGCGGTAGTAACATTGTTATTGCTGGACAATACCAGTGCGCCTGTGTAATCTAAACGGGCTTTTGGCACATTGGCAATGGTAAAGGTGATGCCACGGTCTACCAATTCGCTGTAATTATAATAACTGCCATTGCCTTGTATTAATAAATCCAGCCCTGCGTATTTGAGGCCCACACCGGCATCGCCATTTCCTGTAATCATTTTAATAGAATGAGTTCCCATATCGCTCAGAATTTCCATTCTATTTTCAAAACCATGATAGGGACGGGCATACATTCTTATTCCGGTTGTATAATTTAAATACCCTAACCAGAAGTCTGAATAATCATTTATATTATTTATAGGACCATAGTGCGTTACATTAGGAGCCAGGTACAATGAATTTTGAATGCGTGCAGTGCCACCTACATCTAGTTTATAGGCTGGGTACTGTGTACCAATACCCACCAAACCTGTTGGCGAGATTTGCATACGCTCTACATTATCTATATTAAAATTAATGGTGCCTCCTCTGCCATTGGAATTGCTATTGGAATAAATTATTGTATTGGGTCCATCAACATTTGGACGAGAAATACCTCCACCTCCCTGATCATCACCATTGCCAAACCTGAAATTAAGTTCATACTCTGCAAGGGTTGCATAGCTTACCCAATTAAAGTCTTTGTGCACAGCTCTAATAACTGAAGGACCTGAAATGCCTAAATAAGTAGTATAGTTATAAGATGTGCCACCTGGAGAAGCTTTGTAACCAAACATGGAAGCCCCTCCTGTTTCTCCTTCTGCCCTGATATCTCCCAGAATATGCAACTTGGCCGCAGGGTTAGTTGTACCAATACCCACATTGCCATTTGCTGCTATCCTGAAACGCTCTGTGTTGTTTGTAATAAAAGGCAGATCATTATTATCTATTGTACCCAATGTTTTTAAACCGCCATTGCTATTGCCGTTTAATAACCATGCATTCTGGTTGGCGCAACAGCAGATTTTTATGGTGTCTATACCTACCAGGTACATGCTGTCGTTTAGTTTTGTAACCGGTCTTCTAAACTCTGTTCTGCCTTTGCCTTTATTAAATAAGAAACCCGGCACATGTTGCGTATGGTTTTCTATAATTAGCTCTGCCGTATCGCAGCTATTGGTAATTTTTACGCTGTCTGCTTTAATGTTGTATACTTTCTGCGCCGACAAGATTTGCAATGTGCACATAAATACAACGAGTAGTAATACAGGTTTCATGAATAGAAAGGTTTATGGTGTAACTATTATATGAAATACAAATTCTAAAAGAAGCAAACCTCAATAGTGTTCTCATAACTATTTTAAACAGCATAAACATTTATCTATGGCAGCAATACACAGGCTGAAATTTTCTGGTTTTAATGAATTAGTTTTTGAGCTTTAAGTTGTGATGAGCATTCTTTACGACACACTATTTCTTTGTTCTTGTTTACTATATAATTTTGCAACAGGCCTCTACAAACACCAGTACGCGAACGCTCTTTGCCAACCCTGCATACCCGCGCCAGTTCATTAATTGTTTAAATCCATACTTGTGTGAATTTGGGTAGTTTGTTATTACCTCTAAAGCTTTTAACCCTTGCTCCGCAGCGCAAGCATAGTCAGCACACAGTAGCCACCCTACCAAGCTTGCGCCAGCTTCTTGTTTTTAAAAGACCATACTTGCGCTAGTTTGAGCTAGCTCCATGCTTAAGCCAGTTCAGGGGCCTGTTTGGATATCTTTCTATTTTATTCATCTTTAACCAAACATTTATAAAATTCACTATTCTTAATTGTACCATCTATATTATAAAACACCCAATAGCCACCTCTAAAGCTATTTACAATATACCCTTTAGACATTATCGATCCGTTTTCAAAAAAATTAATCACACGGCACGTAATTACATCAATAAACTTATCACTATTATTTTGTGTTCCTGAAAATAACTCGTATGGCATTGACTCAATAGCTATCACAAAGCGTTCACTTTTCTTCTTTCCACTCTTGTAATATTCTATTTGTTTGCCAAAAATATTGCCGACAGAATCGTAATTAGATTCATTTTTTTTCTTCCCATTTGGATAAAACATTATGACTTTTGAAATTACTTTTCCTTTTTGATAAGTAATTGACCGAATTTTATGAGACAAATAATATGTTTTTTCTCTTTTTTGTTGTCCATTAACATTTGTTGGTAATGAAAATAAAAGCAACACAATCAAAAAAGTTGAAATAAATGCAAAATTGTACCAATTCAAACGTATCATTCTCTATATTTTTATTTCATATTATTTTTTATACCCACTGACTTTGATATCGTATGAGAAATCTTCGTTACTCCGCTGCTGGCCTGGCCTTAAAGTCGGCACTTTAAAATTCGGATCAAATTTTATGCTTATGTTAGCTTTTGGATAAACAGCTTGGAGCCTTGCTTTTATATCGTTGATTGACATATTGCTTGGGACGGTAGTTATTGTAATAGAAGTTTCATATCGTTTAATATTCTTTGCTTTTGAATTCACTTCAGATGTTGCGGAGTTAACTCCTGGCACAATTAATTTGTCGACAGCATATTGGTCACGGATATTAAGAATTGACATTTCTCCACTATGAAGTCCATTAGGCAGCATAAGTACGCCACTATTGGAATTTGCTCCTATGGCAGAAGGCTTGGTTTCATCTGATTCCTTTGATTCAACCTTTCTTTTAGGCTTAGAATTAGTACCTATTTTTTTTGTTTCGTTAGTTTTTAGCTTTATATCCGTATCAGTAGACATTCGCATTGAACCGCCGACTATATTTTTTTGAGTGATTACATCTACACCATAATCGTATACCTTTCTGTCAAAATCTGACAATAAATTAGGGTCGTTGATAATTGTCAATTTATTATTCTGATCATAATGGCCCAAAAGACCTCTATTATGCTGTGACTCATTAGGGTTTAGGTAGAAATGACGTGAACTTATAGGTTGCTTTGTTGTTGGATCAATATATTTTTGAGTATTTAAAATATATTTCTCAAGCCCATCTAAGTCAACACTTCTTATAATATCGTTTTCTGCAAATGCATACGTACTATTCCAAGGATAATCTTCAAACAACGGATCCACGCTCAAGAACCTACCCAACCTCGGGTCATAAATGCGCATACCATAATCCTGCTCGTTACCCTGTCCTTTTACTTCATTATCATTCTCTTTGCCATTAAACCCATACCTATAAGTATTTGAACTACCAAACGTCAATGCTGTATACTCCCGCCCCACCATCTGCATGCCAAATGGTGTATAGTCATTGGCGCTGTTTACCATGGCTTCGTAATGGTCTGTAAGGTCAACATTACTGCCATCGGCTACGGCCAAGAAGTTATCAGAAATTACAGCCAAAACATTACCTAAATGGTTGCTTAACTCAAAGAACTTGCTGCCAATTTGCACGGCATCTGTAAGGGTATTTGGGGTAGCCGGTACCGTTATATTGGGCTTCCACATACCCAGGCGGCTACTGCCGTAGAGTTGCTGTTCTGCCCAGGTTTGGTTGGTTAAACCGTTACCAGCATCAGCGGCGCCTGGGTTGGCATAGCTGTTTACAGACCAATTGTAAACCGCTATGGTATTGCCCTGTGCATCCCTTATATAACTGGTAATGGTTTTAGTGCCATTGCTCATTACCTGTTTTTGTATGCGGTTGCCAGCGGCATCGTAATCATACAATATACTGGTGCCATCGTCTTTTGCAATGCCCTTTATTTTGCCATAAACCGTCCAGTCTATTTTTTGCAGCTTGTTGTCTATGGTATTGTCCTTTACTAAATTACCAATCTTATCATACACATAGTTGTTATCGTCCTGGTTGTCTATGTCTTTTTCTTCGGGGAAAGCAGCAATGGGGTAATTGCTGGCAGGCACATTGTCTTTTACATGCGCCAATTGGTTGGTCAGTTTCCATGCATCTGTAGGCAATGCTGTACCAGGCGTATAAGTGCCTTGTATATTAGCTTGTGTGTAATAATAATAATGGTAATCCAGGTTGTCCATCGCCAGGTTTCTGCCACCCGCGGTTGTACCATTTCTAAGCAGGCTTAAAATATTTCCATTGGCATCGTAGCTATAGTTTTCCTGGTGGTCTGGCACAATGGCTGCATTGCCCCAGGTGCCGGTGGCAACAGCGCTTATATCATGTGCACGCATGGCTTTAATTCTGTTCAACTGGTCGTACCCATAACTATAGCCCCTGGCATTGCCATTGTTAATAGCCGATATGCTATAAGTGGCATTGCTGATATTGCCATTAAACAATTGCTTGCCACTTATATCAGCAGCACTGCTAGCGGGTGCCTGGTATTGTATGCCAAAAGCCGGTGCTGTGGTACCACCAATAGGCGCATAGTCATTACCGTAATAACCCAAAGTATAGCCCAATACATCGGTGGCTATTTGCGCATGCAGGCCGGCAGCGGTTACATTTGTTCCGTCTGCACCCATATCGCGGTCGGCAGACCCGGCGGTTCCTGCCACGGGCAACCTCACCCCATTTACGCCCTTTAGCCATCCCTGCAAGGTATAGGCATAATCCATACCCTGTACAATGCGGTTGGTATTGCCATCGCCCAATTCTGTTCTTGCCAGCGGGCCATGCAGGTAATAGCGGTAGCCCGCATCCTGTTGTAGTGTATTCTTATCACGTCCGCTTTTTGCATGCAATAATCGATTGTCTGCATCATACTCATACTGGTACACAAACTGGTCGCCCTTGCCCTGCTGGTAGGTAACGCTGTTTACTTTACCGCTTACCAGGTCGTAATCATACTGCAGGTCTTTTAGCATGTTCATGGGCGCACCGGTAACAGATGTTTTATGTTCCTGCCAAAGGCGTTTCACATTGCCATTGATATCGTACTGGTAATGGGTGGCATTGTTGTAGTTGGTACCGGCATTGGTTACACTGTGGTCTCTATACAATGTTGCTACCACTCTCTTTCGGGCCGTCTGGTAAATATTCTGGTTGGCCGTAATAGCGCTATTGGTAACAATGCTGGTATTGGGTTCATCATAAATGGTCTGGGTTATTTGTGTGTTTATACCAGATGCCAGCCAGTTGTTGATGGCGCTGCCGGCATCATTGGGATCGGTTTTGGCAATGGCAGTTGTCATGGTGGAAGTGCTGATCTTCTCACCCACTTCTGTTATCCTTCCCAATGCATCATATTTTGTGTAGCTGTAACGGTCGTCTGTTTCTCCCCTGGTAGACAGCTTTTGTTCCGCATTCTGCGATACCACCAGGCGCCCCAACAGATCATAGAAGAAATTGCTTTCGCCACCATCCGGGCTGGTTTGTTTGGTAACAGCGTTCAAACTATTGTAATAGTAATGCGTGGGCATTTTATGGGTAGGATACACCGGCTGAAATGCCGAACTAAAGTTTGTGCCGTTATTTAAAGTAGTAAACTGGTTGATGCGATCGATGCTGGTATTAACTGTTTCTTCCCTGTTTAGTGGTAGCCAAAGCACCAGTTGCCCTTCGCTCTGCGGCACCAGGCAGGTATTAAATGCATTGGCCCTTACTTCCGTATACGGCAATGCCCTGTTGTAAAGCCTTACCTGTTTAATGCTGCCCTGCAAACCTGCGCTGGTAGCACCAATTACAAGATCCGCAGCATTGGTATTGTTTACATTCAGTGGTATTGCAGTAATGCTTTTAGCATAAGCCATTTCATAAGTGCCGGCAGCTATTTCTACTGAACTGATGGGCGGAGATGCAGCAGGCGTATAATCATAACCGTTGGTTACAAACTGTGTGCTTACTACGCTTCCGTTAATCACTATTCTTACGGGATTGCTCCAGTCGCCTGTATTTTCTACACCTATATAAGCCCATTGCCCGCTGCTGAGCAAACCGCTGATATCGCTGGTGATTTGTATTGTAACAGAACGGTATAATTGTCGCACCTGGGGCACATAAAATTTTTGTCTTACCGCAACCGGTGGAAGACTGCCATCATAAGGTGGCGGATATACATAGCTTACAATCTTACTAAGCGTTTGCAACCATACTTCCACCCCATGTGCTGCCATATCTACCATTAAACGGCCATTGTTCATGTATATCTTATAGCCATCTGTTTTGTTATCTGTGCTGTTGTTTGATTGTTTGCTAAGAATAACCTGGTTGCCCGATAAACTGCTGAAGTTTACAAATGCTTCTACAGTAAAAGGTGCTGCCTGTTGCTGTATTACCGGGTTATCTGCTACAGTAATGCTGGCGCTACCATTCATAGCAGGAGCATCGCCATATTCATAACAGTAATCCTTATCCGAAAGGCGGAAATTTTTTATCCTGGCCATTTTATCTGCACCGTCAGCCTGTTCGTCTACCGGTTGCACACCGGCGGGAGGAATGGTTTTTGCCAGGTTGCCGGCCTGATCATAATAATACAGTGTGTAGTGGTATTCCAGCGGTTGATTGTATACAGCTTCCAGTGTAAGCTGCGGCGTAATGCTGAGACATTTGGTATAGTATGCTTCGCGGTAATCCCTTTTAATGTTTTCAACATAATCAACATAATCACTGTGTGCATTGCCCAGCGCTGTATTTATCTGTTGGTTTACACAACTGTTTTCATCTGTTGGTACTAATGGCTGCATGGGTTTATTGCACACCGCATAAAGGATACCGCCAGGACCACCATTGCCAGGATTATTTTTGAAATTAACTGCTGTTGCTGTACAACTGCTATTGTTTTCAATTGAATAGCTCACCAATCCATCTGGCCTTACGGTAATATTATAGCCACTGGCCAGTTTGAAATTATTAAAATACGCAACGATGGAATCGTAAGGCAGGTTATAACTTACATTAGGAAGATTAACTGGTGTGCACCATTCTGTGCGCTGCAATGCAAAATAGAGCGCCATTAAGCGTGCATCTATTGAATCTGTAAATACCAGTTTAAAGCGTTCCATTTGTGTAAACGGTTCGCAGCAGGTAATAAACTGTGGTGCACAATTGGCGATAGCATCCTGGCTGCAATTATTGCAGCAGGCATTAATCCGTTTACCGCATTTTTTCCAGCTCCAGTCGTTGTATTGATCAAAGCTGTAGTTGGTTCCGAGAATTCCATTTACATAATTGGTGAAAAATGTATTGCAATCTCCTTCCGATTGCGGACAAACGAAGGAAGGATCTACAAGGGCAGGAGTATTGGCATCATTGAAATTTTCAAAATATTTTACTTCATCATTCGCATCACCAACCCTAACCCAATCTATTGCTCCATTCCGCCCACGCAGGCCCAGCCCAAAAGTTTGCGCCCTGGCTATTGGAATACTGTTATCACGTGCATGCTCATGTACAAGCCTGCCATTGTAATACAAACTGAATTTTGCTGGAAGAATAACCGCCTTAAAGAGCATTGGTTGCAATAAGGCATTGGGGTTTGTATCTAATAAAATGTATTCAATTCCAGCAAAACCTGAAAGATAAATTCCGGGTTGATATACTGTACCACCCGATCCTGTGAACGGCGTTTGATAGCGAACGCACCCTGCTTGAAATTCACCAAACTGGAAATAAAATACATCACCCACCAGGTCATTTTGTAAAAACTTAAATCTTGCAGCAATGGTATAACCGTTAGCAACACAGAACTCATTCCAGTTTAAACCAAAATGATAATTATTGTACCAGTCGCCAGGAAGCTGCCGTACATCGTCAGGCATATACGCATATCCATCGTGTATGAGCGTATGAAGGTCGTTGTAATGCTGACCTTCCTGTGTTTCAAAATCGTGACGGATGGAACCTAGCCCTACATTCCTGTAACCAGTTATAAGATGTGCCATACTATCGCACTCAAAAGGAAGCTGGACATAGGTTTGGGATGGAGAATTCCATATAATGCTGCAGGTAGCCGCAAGACTGTTATAATATTCAAAGCTTAAGTTTCTGCGCAGTTCTGTATTCAGCCAAAGTGCAAGATGTACTTTATATAAGCTATCAGGATTTAATTGAAGCCCATTAGGGTTTGTAAAATAATCTGGTTTTAATTGTTCAAAATGATTGTATGCTGCTGTAAGCTGTTCGCAGGTGATAGTATTTGCGGGATTGCCTGTGCCAGACCCTCCATCACCAACAGTGCACTGCAATGCGGTGTATACATCTACAGATGAAAGATTGAAATTGTATTTGCGGTTGATGTATTTGGCAAATAAGAAATAATAATCTGGATCATCCGCCGATACGTAGCTATAAGCTGTATTAAAGCTTAGTTTTTCATCCTGCATTTCCTGGCAGGTTAAGCAGGTTTTGGCATCTTTTGTGCCTGAGCAGCTAAGCGATGCTGGCAAATTAAGCGGCTGTGGCGTAACACAGTTTGTTTCATAAGCAGTTATCAAACTGTTTAGTTCATCATCAGATAAAGAAAAAGAAGGATCAATAGTTTTCTTAATAAAATCTACAAAACTGCTGTAGCCGGTTGTTTGCAGGTAAGCAGCTTTCCATTCACTCAATTTGGTATAAGCGCAAGATTGCAGCGTTCTTACTACTTCATTAGTGTATAATGGTTGGGCATCAATAGGCGCAGGATAGTCAAGCAGCAAATCGTTGCAAACAGTAGAAAACCCTGATGGCCCCAGCACTCGCAATAAAACATCTTTGAAGTTTTTATCGCCATTGGCAGTGGGCGTAGGTGTAGAGCTGGCGCCGAAAGGATGCTCTGTTACATTTACCTGGCAACTTCCCTGGCAAACGGCAATCAGTCCTTCACGTATTTGCGTATACTGTGTAGAGCTTATGTCAAGGCTGCAACCACTTAACTTTTGCATCCAGCCATCGGCGTTTTGCTCACAGCTTTCATTGCATTCGGTAGTCATTGCAGCTATACCAGCCGCATTATTTCCCGATTGACCGTTTTCTGTGATAGCAGTTGTTAAGTTACTTGTGGGTAAGCCATTATAATTACGACGTTGCTTATTGTAATATGCATGGCTTAGATCGCAACGTGCATAATTGATAAAATATTTTGTGCCAGCTTGTAAGGCTACCGTGATTGTCTTTATAGCATCTGGAATTGTTCCTTGCGGAAAGAGTACGCTGCCTGCAACGCTGATTGCACCGCTACTGCTTAACGCATTAACCTGCACTGTTTCATCTTGTTCCAAATTCCTGCTATTATTATATTGTATAGTAACAGTAGTATTGCTGGCATTCTCTTTACTGGTTAATTCAAAAAATGCCATATCTGTACATGATGGCTGCGTGGTGGTAGTTCCTGTGTTGTCTACTACAGATTGAATGGATGAAAACGGGTTTGGAAACAAACCATTGCTATTGCAGCTTGCTGCTGCACTGTTTGCGGGTTTTATTTCCTGCTTGGCAGAATAATACAAAGTGCGGAAAAGATCCCATTCATCCTGCTCGCGATCGCAACCTGTGTTGGTACATGGGATACGGGTGTCGTTAGATTGGCTACTGCAATACACACTCCATTTTACAAAGCTAATAATGTCTGTCCTCGTGTCTTTGTAATGCTCAAGCTTGTCAAGAAAAGCAGTTTTTAATGCAACGCCTTCTCCACTGGAAAAATAAGGATCATTATCTACTACATCGTGATAGCTTCTGCTCGCAAACCAATATTGTTTGGCTTTTGCAACTGCTACATCATCTGTATTTATAAAATCTTTATCATACTGCTCTGCACCAGCATTTGCCGCACAATTAGAGATAAAGCAATTATTTACATTTTCCGGGTGATAAGGTATCAACAAATCTGCCCAACTATCCTGCCAGTTGGCAATGATAACATCTTCTGCAAACTGGTTAAACGCCTGGGTTACACCATTAATAGTAACAGAAAAGGTTAAAGCAGCATTATTCTTTACGAAAATATTGATATCTCTTTCCCTGAACCGCATGGTTAGTGGATCGTAAAGCATATACTGCCCGCCCAGGTTTACATCTTCCCGCAACATGGTGGTTTGTGCTTCACAGGGAATATCCGTTTTGCCACAACCTTCCTGCAAATGAGAGCATTCTGCCAGCAATTGATGATACACTGTTTTCATCCAGGTAATATCATCTGTATTCGGGGTGATACTGTGTTGTTGCGTTAACACATCACTCATCTTGGAAACAAATGATGCTTCTGTGCCCAGGTCTGCCAAACAGGTCTGGCAATTGTTAAAGCATCCGCTGATATCTATATTGTGCAGATAATCCCGTTGAAAATCGATTTCTTTTTTCAACGACAAATCCTGCACCAGGTATTGGTTGATATAAAAATCGATTGCCTTGCGGCTTAGCATTAGTTTATAAGTAATATTGTATTCACCGGGTTGCACTATTGTTACCGGCAACTGGCCTTGTTGTTTTGTAGGCGCAGGATCGCAACCGGTCTTTTCTGTAAACACTGCTTCCTGGAAAACGCTTTGCACAGGCTCTCCACAACTATTGGTTACGTTTATTTGCAAATCGTAATAACAATCAGCACATATTTTGTTGTTCTCTACCCCATACAGCACTTGCAAGCTTAAAGGAGTAAACTCATATTTAAGATTAAAAGTACCAGTGGTTGCTGCCAGGAAAGTTCCACTATAACTTAACGAGAGATTAGCTGCATCCCTCACAATATTATCACGGTCTACCAGGCTGCTGATAAAAGGTGTGCTTTTTAATTGGTACGACGGCAGCGCCTGCAGGTTATCCGGAGATTTTCCAGCCAATGCAGTGGCCACTGTTTTGCCGGAAGCATTTACATAAGACACGCTTGTTTGCCCATTAGCATCTATCACCATATTTTTCAGGTAATGCGAAGCATTGCCCGCTTCATTACCGAAAAGCCTGTCTAGCTCTTCCTGCTGCGGCTTGCCGTAATAATACTTTGTAGTATGGTCATCAGCTTGTGCGGCTTTACCAGGTTGAAAAGTGTTGCCAACACCTCCCTGTATGCGGATACGGCCAGTATTGTCTGGGGTAAAACTGGTTACTGCAAAAGGATAACCCTGCGCATCAGGTATATATTTAGTAAAATAAAATTGCAGGCTATTGTCATCCTTTTTTGAATTATTGGGCGAATAATACTGAGAAGCCCCGGACGCAGTGCTCATGGCCACGGGAGATTTTATACAGGTATTGGGGTCTTCTATATCCTGGTAACTATAATTCTGGCCCGATGAATTTTTATTAAAATCATGAAAATAATGAATGCTGTTTTCTTCTGTTGGTGCAGGCAAGATATTAACCGCAGGGCGACCAAGCGCATCAAATACATTTTCCTGTACTATAGTAGCACTGCCGGTAATATCATTATTTAACGTTACCGACTGCCTGTTGCGAAGACTGCCATCAAAATAACTTACTACTTCTTTGCGCTTGCCTTCTTCTGCAAACGAATGCGTGTACTGCCAGTTCAAATAAACTTCGTGTCCTTCGCTCCTAAAAAGCCGATAATATTTGTTGTTATACTGATAGCCTTCTGATGCGTTTGTTGTTTCGTAAGTCCATGGCGTTTCAGTGCGTTCACCGGTTGTAGGGTCATAGCTTACTCCACGCACACGGTAGAATACCCAGCCCTGATTGTAAATAACATTAAGTTGATACTGGTTGCTGCTGATGGTTACACGACTGCTATTGTTTTTGAATACCGATTCCAGTTCTGCCGTGCTAAAACCAAAACTTGTTTGAACCGACTTACCTATCAGACTTCTGTCATCATAAAAAGTCCATTCAAAATCGTAGAGCGTATAATTGGAGGGAATGCCTGTAATATCAAAGCTTATTGATTGTTGCTGCCCGGTTAAATCTCCTGCGGCCATTATACTGTTTATGCTTGTTGGGGCCACACTTGACGTTCTTGCAGCAGTTGCTCTTGCGTTTTGTGAGGAAGTTGAAACAGCGGCTTGTCGTGCGCCTAACGCATCAGTTTGACTACTACTATTGCTCATGTCCAACTGATAAGTACGTTCTATGATTATCTCGTTCTTTACCCTAAAGGCCGGGGGGATGTCTTTACCCCAGGCGGCGCTTTCTATTTTATTTACTATTAGTTTTACTTTGTGCCCCCCTTTGAATTTATAGTACGCAATTCCCTGGTAAGGCTTTCCTTTTGAAGTGTCATAATTAACCTCCAGCGACACATTCTTTATTCTTTGTTTTACGTGGTCAGCATCTTCATATTCAATATCTGCTTGCAGTTTACAATTAAAGTTTCGGGTTAAGAAACGAGCCGATGTATCAAACCTCAACTCAAAAGTGAGCAGGTTGTCTACTGATAAATGTTTTTTTATACCAGCCCATTTTGCTGCATCTTCATATTTATCATCCAATACCAGGCAACTATCCCCAGCTTTAATCTTACCAGTCAAAGTCTGGATGTACCGTTCCAACTGCGCATTGATAACTGTAATGCCAGCGATGAAGAAACAAAAAAACAATATGGTTGTTTTGCGTAAAGCAGGATGCACGTTAAAGGAATAATGCATATTTCAAATAGTTATAGCTGGTTAATAACCTGGTATCCACGATAGTTGTCAGTCAATTGAATTCTCTTATTTACTATCGAGAAAAAAGGTTTTTCAGAAAAAACATTTTTATTAGCAGATATGGCTACAGGTATTGTGTAATTAATCTCTAGCACCATTGTCTTCCCGGAAGCAGTGTTTGCATCTTTCCTCTCTAACAATACTTTTTTCATGTAACCAGTACTGGCATCATATTCTATGCTATATGCACTGTAACCGGTAACGTTTTCTGCATCGTTAAGCTGCAACAAAGAATTTCCGCCTTGTTTAGAAATAATGGCCTCTATCTTTTTCTCTTTTATCAAAAGGGCAAAAGCATCCATATTAAGAACTGGTACATTGGCAGTACCAGATACATCTTTATGATGCCCTATCATAATCAACTTATCAGCTTTATCCACAGATACATAGTAATCATCGTTCAATAGCATTTGCAGCGGACCAATACTGCAATAAAATTTTTTTCCATGCAGAATAAATTCACTTTCCATTCTTTCGGAAACCTTTGCAGCATTTGTTTTCGGATACATTTTCATGCTTCCGGAAAAACGCATCGGTTTATCTGAATGATAAGCATTTACTATCTTCTGAATAACTTTACTTGCATCGTCCTGTGCAATTAATCTTGCTGTAGGAAGCGACATTAAAAAAAAGATTATTGCAGTCAGTTTAAACAATTTCATTATTGTGCATTTTGCATTTTGTAAGTAGACCGCGTTTCCTTGATGGTCATAATTCCCCTCTCTGTTTCTTTCTTAACCCGTATTAATGTGCCTTCATCATCATACTCATAAAAAGTGGCGAAATTATTTTCATCCAGTTCTGCCCAGAGACGCATACTGCTGTTATCATAAGCATAGCTCTTCATTTGCGCATCAAATGGATGTATGCGCAAATCATCAAAATAAGCGGTATTGCTGCCGGCACGTAACCGAATAGCGAAATCACTGGCAGAAGCAGGTATTGTAAATACTACTTCCACTTTACGCCAACCCTCAACACGCGGGCCTGCTTTTACTGTAGTGAAAGTTTGGCCACCGGTAGTAATATCTACCGCTGCTGCTGCGCTATTGGCCGCTGGCCCCTGTTGCACATTATTGCCATCATCTTTTATCCAGGCACTTAAAATGTATTTTTTACCGGGTTGAGGATTAAAATCTTTCAGCTTCCCTCCTTCTGCCAGTTGCATGGCATTACCCTGGAATGAATAGAGATCGGTAATATTAAATTGACTTATTGATCTTATGATCCCAATCTTACTGTTTGATGCAGCACCTGGTGTTACTTTCAATGAATTGCGCCCTGTGTGTGCATAGCTCGCATCTACCTTTACAGCATTACCATAAGCGTTAAAAGGGTTATTGCTAAACTTGCGGAAGCTAAAATGCCCTTCCAGATTACAGGTATCAGCAGCATTAATGCAATTGTCAAGACCAAAATCATAATCCTCAAACCCATCAAAACCTATATCTGTATACCTTGCATTGGAAGCAACGGCGGTTGGCACAGATTGCAGGTAACCAAACTGCGCTGAACTATAACGGTTAAGTGCATCTACATTTTCAAGTTCCTGGCCTTTCTGATTGAACGCTGTAATCTCATTTGCTTTTACCCAATTGGCGTCTTGTGTGATCATGTCTGGTTGGGCTACCCATTTGGCCGACTGGTATTGCCAGAAGGGATTGAAAGTGGTATAAGCACCGGATCTACGCACATCTGTCTTTTCAATCACATCCGGCTCGCCGGGTTTTATATAAGGTAATTCCGCTTTTCTGTCTGTGTGATATGCATAGGATTTTTGTACACGCCAGTTGCCGCGCATGCCGGTTACATATGGGTTGGTGTAGGGATTAGAGGAAACGTTTTTGCGGCATACATGAGGTAACACAGTTTTATCAAGAGTATAACCATCTAAAGGACAAGATTCACTAGTTACCAACTGTACTGTTGTACCAATCTGGTTTTTGGTAGAAAATATTAAGTTGAGATCAGCATATGATTGTGCATTTGCTATCTGTGTTTCAGTATTATTATAAACTTCACAACCAAAAGAAGCAAAGTCCCCATCATCAACCCCTTGTACTGTTATGGTGTGATTTCCTACGTTTAAGAGAGAAGAAGACAATGGGAAAATATGCCAGATGTAAAAATTATATTCATTGTCTAAATGAACCTGTAATATATTGTCTATATACACATCAGCCCTGTTATCACAAGCCACACCTAAATAATATGGTGTATTGCTGCTTTGGGTTATAGTAATTGGAAATGAAAACGAAATTGTTCCGGCACGACTGGTTGAACCATTACTACAAGCCCAAATTCCACATCTTATCAAAGGGCCCGTTGTCTGAGTAGAAGGAACGGTAGATAATGATGAAGCGTTTAAAGACGATCTGGCATTTTGCAGTGTATCTTGTATCTTTCTGGTGGTCTGTCCTCCCCCGCTACCAGCTGGTTCACCACAATTTACGTTTAAATACCTCGACCAGAAAGAGTTATTTGCGCCTATTTGGTGACGATTACTTGAACTGGCATTGTAGGCTAGTTGGTTGTAAACATAAGTACCACATTGTGAATAGGAGCCATCCTGATCACCAGCACAAATTTCTACACTAGTGCCTGTAACTGTTGGAGCGATAACATCTGGCTCACAAATTTTAGGAATGAAGACAGCCCACTCATCATTATATACACTGCCTTTCGCATCCAGCACTTTTGTAAAATCGCCAATATTAAGTTTGCCGCCGCGTATAGGATTTACCAACGATACCAATGAACCAATAGCTGCATCCTGCATGTTTCTTCTTCCCGAACGAATAACAGTGGCAGTACCACTTACAGAAGCAGGGTTACCATTTTCATCTATAAGCGTTAAAGCATTTATACCGGATGATGGCGTTTTGTTTATCCAATATTTTTTCTGTGTGCCGCCTGTGTTAATCAACAATTCATCTCCCGATACAAGATTGTCTAATGCAGTTGAGGCTGCAATATTTCCAGCAGCAGCTGAAAAATTGGTGATTACCAGGCCCAGGTTTTTATAAGCCGGCCCCATGCCCTTATCATATCCCCAATGTGCAGGATAGCTCATACTGTATACCGGATCATCAAATTCATTCTGCGACCTGGTGAGCAATACTTCTCCTGTACTTCCATCCCAGGCAAGGTTTTCGGTTGTTATCTGTGACCCATTTTGTCTTTTAACTACTTTATCCAGGATGCCGTATTGCTGTATTACTTTAACAGTGGATGCAGAGCGAAAACCGGTGTATTGAGCATTGGGCAGCGGTAAAATAGTTGGTATAGGCACTACGGCAAAAACCAGATAGATGGCATCAACGTTTACCATCACATTCAATCCTGCTGTAAAGCTGGTCTGACTACGCATGTCTGAGTACATCTCTATGTCGCGACCAATTACTGCGTTGGAAATAGTTCCGTCTTCACGCAACACTGTAGCTTCGTTATTTAATTTTTTTTCAGGAGCATCCGGGTTAAGCGTTTTATAATAATAATATGCGGATGATATTTCCTGTCCTCCTTTATCTACTACCTTTTCTGATTTAGGTTTACCATGCATATCATTCAGTTCTATGGTATACCCTTGCGATACGACACGACTATTATTTTTCTTGATATTGAGCATTTGGAAGATACTGAGTCCACCAAAACTTTGTGCATCTATCGGGGTATGATCAACAATAGTTGGATAATCTTTTTGCGTGTAAAATTCGCTGACTGTATAACCCGTTGCTCCAATCTGCCCGTCGGCACCTTTGTTTCGAACCGTTACTTTACTATACCCCACTGAAGCACCAGGAAAATATGATTCGCAAAGGGGATCGTCTATGAAATAAGCATTGTCCGGTCCTAGCTTTATACTTTGTTGATAACGATTGGGCTGATGCAATGGGTTTTCTTCATTTCCAATCATAGGCTCATAAGCGGCCACGCCACTGGATGCCGTAACATCCTGCCCATTGGATAATTTCACAGTAGTTGTATAATCATATTCCATCCCGTAAGAAGCAGTGGCTGCGTTTGATTGAGACATTGTACTCCACTCATCGCTCATACTTACTTCTTTTACGCGACTACCTCCACCCAGTTTGCAATAATATTTGGAATTGTTAATTTGTTTACTGGTATTAGTGCTGGCATCCAACCGCACCCATGATTTACTCAAATCAATTGAAGGTGCCAATTTGTTTATTTGTGCACGTGTATCAAAAGGTGCCAGCAACTCATTAACAGAAGTAATGGCTGCTACCAAAGCTTTTACAAACTGAACTGGTGCAGCATCTTCACTTACATTATATCCCGGGTATACCAAAGCAGGTGTATTAAGACGCATAAATTGCCAGGCTGCTTTGGCAATAGGATGATATTCT
The DNA here is from genome assembly GCA_047602295.1 of Chitinophagaceae bacterium. Lineage (GTDB taxonomy): Bacteria > Bacteroidota > Bacteroidia > Chitinophagales > Chitinophagaceae > JACMLD01. The sequence continues at coordinate 4,419,084 of JASGHP010000001.1, forward strand.
GTTGTTACGCCTTCCCCTTTTACTGTTTTAACTTTTATCTCTGCTACATCATTGTGACCGGCAGCAAGCTTAACATCTGTATTTATATTGTCTATTTCCGCATAACCAGACACGTAATCATATTTGTCGTCATTGTTTTTCAATTTCACAAATGCTTTGAAAAACAGATTGCGGCTATAGTCATTTACACCGCCGTCAAAATATTTTGCTCTTAATTCAGCATCAGATGAAAGTGCTTCAGGCAATTGCACATATATCTTATCACCAGTATAATAACCACTACTGTTACCAATACTACCCCCTACGCCTGCCATTGGATACATTTGCATGGCTTTTCTGTTTTGCACGTAGAGATAATCATCGGATTCATATTGTACATTGATGATGCCGCCTGCTGGTGTAATAATCTTTGTAAGCTGCCACAATGCAGCATTGGCATCAGCTTTTGTTTTGTCTTGTGTACTATAAGAATAATAATCATTGTTTACCCCTGCTGGATTATCATCAGTTACATTTTTGTAATTACCCCAGCGATCAGATTGTTTCCATTCATAAGGCTTATTAGAATTGTATTGAAACTCGTAAGGCTGCAATTCGCCTTTTGTATTGCCCTGATAAGTGAAATATATTTTTTTCAAAGTAAGCTTACCGCCCTGATTGGCTGTAATATGGGTTGAGGCAATTGTGGCATCATCGGTTGCAGCAGGGGTATGAGTGTTATTAGGAACACCTTTTGTTATATCTAAAGGATCTGAAAATAATGAGTAATCGTAAACAAAATTTACGGTTTTGACGGGAATTGCATCAGCCCCATTTTTATACCAATCAGCTTTTGAATATAATTTAATTGTTTTCAGGTATTGCTGTTTGTTAGCTGTACTGTTATCAACATTGCCAGTTACATCAGCGCCCAGTGCATCTTCCCTATCACCTGTTTCAAAAACAGCCACCATTGTTTTTGACTCTATTGAATGGGTATACCATAATTCTTTTCTTCCGTAGGAATAATTGGCTTTATCATCCATTTTATCACTTTTCAACCCTTCATTATAATTTGCTTTGCCCGCAGCAAATGGTGTTCGCCACTGAAACTTATCAGTTTTGCGCCAGTAATTAAATTTTACGGCAGTACCCAAATCATCGTCTGTTATACCATCTCCTTTTAGATCTACATAATCGGGAGACAATATACCTGTAAGCAAAAAAGAGTGCGCATAGCCTGGTATTATTTCTTTGCTATAAAAATGATCTATACCATTTCGATTGTCAGTAGATGCATCAGTTGTATTGTAATTCACCAAACCTTTTGCTTTGTCTTCAGCATTATTATTCTGAGGGATGCTGAAACTTACATCTTCCTGGTAGGTATTATAAGCAGGTATACCATAAATTTTACGTCCCCCACCTTCATCTGTAAGTGTGATTTCTCCAATATGGTGATTCTTTTTTATATGGTTGCTGATCTAAAATGGCTGCATTGCTGGAGCTGCATTTATTTAAAAAAGGCTTAAATCCTCCTGCAGCTCTGTAATAATCCAGTATTGCTTTATCCAGTCCCGCTGTTGGCACCTGTTGATTTGTTAGGTAACTGAATGTATTATTTTTTACTTCTCTTGCACTTCTTGCTATTATGTTTTGTAAAGGAAGTTCGCTGTTGTCTTTCCCTTTTAATATAGCGTCTGCAGTAGCCCCCAATAAATCACCTTTTGTTTTTATCCTTACAGGCATATTGCCATTAACCTTATCGTAAATACTACCATCTACAGGCACCTGTTCTCCTACTTTTTTAAAATAGACCGGTTCGTGGGTTGCATTTATATCTCCTATTCCGGTAAAATTGCCATAACTATCATATTTGTTATAATCAGAATAAAGGAATTTGCTTCCTGACTTCCATTTTGTAGTGTTGGTGTTGCTAATACTCGCCTGAAGATCTCCTCCCACTTTAAATCCACCACCTGCGCCTATTTCTACACCTAATGCAGCACTAACGCCCGTATTTTTGGCATCGTGATCAGAAAAGATTCCAGTTCCGCCGAGATAGGCCCGATATTGCCCAGAACCATCTTGTGCGTGCGCCATAAAAAGATCAGGCGTAGCTACAGGTACCGGCAGATTAGGCACCCCATCAAAATAAGGCACATCTTTTTCACGGTTAAAATCCATTAGCGCATTGCCATCATTCTTTCCATCGTTTCCATGCAAAAAGCCATAAGCATTATAAGTTGATAAAGGATTCGCTACTTTCTGCATAGAATAATGACCAGTAAGCTGAAGTCCTATGTGAAGGCCCCATAGTTCAGCTCCGAACTGAGGAGTTACAGCAAAAGTTTCATTAAAGTAGTTGGCTTGTGTCTCTGGGATGAAAGTCTGTGCGGCGTATGAAGTATAAGAACCATTTAAATCTACAAGTTTTTTCTCTTTATTGCCTTCCTCTTTAATTCGATTGTAAGAAGCACCGAGACTAAGATACTGCAAACCAGTTCTGGATTGAAAAGACCCTCCAAGACTTAGCGCAGATATATTTTTCTCATTGTTCTCATTAGCTTTACTTTTTACAGAAAAATTTATAGAAGGATTAAACGATGCCCCATTTTGCGAATTGAAATTAAGGCTGGCACTGGCACCTGCAGACAAAGATGCCGTATTGGCTCCGGCCGTACTTGACTGACTCGACAACAGCGGCGCATTGACGCTTAATCCGTATTCAACACCTAAACCGCGTCTGTTATTATAAAATATTCCGGCCTGCAATGCAAAACCTTTTCCACCCCCACCAGGTTTGTTAAAACCAAAAACTTCTGGTTGAACACTGAAATCAATTCCACCAGTAATGTCATTGCGCATGTGAAATTCCTTAGTTATTTTATCGCCATTGGCAATATCTCCACGAAAATCATCCGGCAAGCCACGCATCTGCCTGTCTATTACTCCGGGATTAAGACTCCAACCAAAACCAACCCAACTGGCTTCTTCATCCATACCACTGCCGCTATGGTAAGCAATATTAATTGGGTAACCGCCCACATCCATCAATGGAATATTATAGGTAAGATCGCCACTAAAAAGATCAACCATATTAGCCGTGCCTGCTGGTTCAAATCCTTTCATTTCAGGTTGGGCAGGCCCGCTGGTAAGCGCATGCGCAGCTAAAGGCATTAGCAGGTTACAGGAAAACACCAGTAAAAGAAAGGCAGCTACAGGCCTTTTTATACGCGTCAGTCTTTTCATTCCTCAATTTTTTATTGCGTCCAGTTGTTTTAAAACATTGTTACTAATTAAAAAATCTGCATTCCCAAAACCAGCAATGGTATCGGCAACGCATAACCGGGAATCTGCATTGCCGGCCAAAAGCTTTTGCTTATCGAAGCAGGTCAGATATAAAAAATCATTTTCATTGGCACCAGGTATCCGTTCACATATTGCAGGCAAAAGGGTATCACTGCCTTTTACAACATAAAAACTACTTTTTATGTCAAAATTCATATACTGCATTATACCCGGTTTCTTCAAAGCATGATTGCTGGTAAGAAGGATACGCATGTTGCAAAATCCATTCACATGCCCCGCTTTATCTGCCGCAGGCAACAATTGCAATGCAGTGTTGCCCGCCGGCATTTTTTTTACCTGCATTATCTCCTGAGCATAATTTGTATTCGCTTTGTCAATAGCAGATTGCTTTCCATTGCACCCAAAACAAAACATGCACAACAACAATATCTTTTTTAAAAAGATATTGTCTTTAGTTGCTCCCTTTGTATATAAACTGTAAATACAAAACATGATCGCCGATATTTTTTATAGTGAGCAAATACATTTTATTTATTTCAAGGCCTTTTATATCAGTTAAATCCATGTCGATATTATTCAAGCCGGTGCGTAATTTTATTTGTGGCAGATTAGTAATTTTTTCAGTAGCACCAGAAAGACTGGTAATGCTATACTTCATGGTAGTAGCACCATAGGGATTCTGTGCCGCAAAACGAAGCATATCTGTGGCTACATAGTAATTACCGGTAAGAATACCACTCAACTGACGGTAACTATCCTTTGAAGAATCAGGTTTCTTATCATCGCAATTAATACTAAAGACCCATATTTCAGACTGCGTTATTTTGGTATTGCCTTCATAGGCTGTAACCTGCCATACATATTGTTTATCCGTTTGTAAGTCTGGTGCCTGCGGCGGGTACATGAGCATAAAACCGGCTATATTATCCTGTTGTATGACAGGAATATTGTTCATAACAGCGTCAGCCGCCAGTTGCCGATCTTTTTTCTCTGTTACCAGTATGCGATATCGATAACTGCTTACTAATGGCATGGCTGGTTGCCAGTTAAACTCAGGTCTTTTGTTACATAATTTGTCGCCATCACCCGGATAAATCAGGCTCATTGGTATAATAGGCTGCACTGAATAGTTGAAGCAATTTTCAAACACTCTTTCATCAGAAAACGGTTTGTTTTCAGTGCCGGTAAATTCAAAACAGTATTCATAATCGTTTTCCGGAAAACGCCCTGTTTGCGCAATAAGATTTGCAGTTGGGCTATTGCCAAATTGAACCCTGCATTGTGCCGATATAGATTGCAAAAGCATTACACCCGAACTGACATGCATTAAAGGGCTTTGAGCAACGAGGACAATCTTATTACTTCCATCCCTAACTGTAATTTTAAGCTTGCCTGTATACAAATAGGCAGAGGTGTTCTGTATTTGCGCCATAAACAAGCCATTCACTGTCTGCCCGTTCAACGCTGGTGTAAATTGAATATTTATTTGTGCATGCAGCGACCAGGTTGGCAACATAAGCAACAGTAAAAAAAGAAACCTGCCTGTTATTATTCCTATAAATGTTTTCATGCTTTATTTTATTAAATATTGCAGGCTCCAGTCGAAACGACTGCTGCCCATATTATTTGGCTTGTATTCTTTTATGTTTTGCAGAAGGTTCGCATAAATACTTACAATAAACCGCTCTCCTATTTGACCGCTAAGGGTTTGTTTAATGCCTATTTGCTTAAACCAGTCTTTGGTACTATTATAATTTAAAGCAGAAGAACCCGTTATTCCTTTAAGAATGTTGTACATAAGCCCTGCGTCTGCACTAAACTGTGTATTAAAAACAGCCAGCGCTGAAGCTTCATTGGCTTTATTGTATTGTACATTGACGTAATAGGATCTTTTCCCGATAGTAACTGTCTGCAAAGAACTAAGCAATACAGAATTATTATTTACCGGAACTGTATCAAACTGGTAATTATTCTTAATAGCAGAAAGGCTGAGTGTGTGCTGGTAGTTAATTTTTCCAAACCGATGTTTAAAGCTACCGTCCAGGGTAAGCCGGTTGCTACCCCCTACATTGTAACTTGTATTGTTTGCAAATCTTAAAGATTGATACGGTTGATATCGAATAGATACATATTGCCCTTTATTAAATTTCCATTTCCCCTGGAAAGAAAAATTGTAATTGCGATAACGGGTGCCAGTGTCGCTGTATTCATATTCCCGAAAATTTCCTTTGGCCGCTAGTTGCAGCTGGTTTTTAAAAAAACTTTTCTTAACGCCACCACCGAATTCTGTAAGTCCTCTTGATAAAAACATATTACCAGGATTAGTATAAGCTTTACCAATACGGGTTCCATGTAGATTGTAGCTAAGATTTTTTTCTTTCAACTCTCCATCCCACTGCAATGTAAAAGCCATTTGCTGCACAAAACTTTCACCAGCCAATAATTGCTTAGTGAGACTGCTTCCCTGTTGCAGTGTGTCATATATGCTTTGTTCATTGCTGTATTTGTGTGCTGATTTTGAAATTTCCAGGGATAAGTTATTGCTTTCGTTAAATGCATATTGTGTGCTTAATGTAGCCACCACTGTGCTCCCGGGTGTATTTTCTACAACAGTATTTCCGTAATTGCTTTTACCCTGTTTGTAAGAGAATAAAGAAATATGTGTGTAATTCTCGGTAAGTGCGCCTTTCCCTAAGCGTATACCCATGCTTGCGTTATCCATGGAAAATATAGGACTGCCGCTAAATCGGTTATCAAATAGATTACCCATTTCTTTTTGCTTGCCGGCCATAAGAAACAAGTATGTTTTATTGTTTACAAAGGAAGCGTTGATACCATTGTTTGTATACTGATAAAGAGACAATTGACTCAGATTAATAGTATTTGTTCCAATCTTTAATTGATCCATGTTCAGGAACATTTTCTGTAATCCGTTTAAATCAAGCTGGTCTTTAGCCATCGCTTTTAATTTATCGGGATCTTTCATCCATTCTTGAAGTTTATCATCCTTAAACTGTTCTGCTTGCTGTAGTTTATCCAGCAACCCACTCTGCTGCGCCTGGTCTTTAAAGGATTTAATTTTATCCAATATTTGGTTTATACCTTCTACGGATCGTACCGATTGCATTAATGAATCGTACAACGCCATATTAACCGTTCCTCCGTTGTTTAAACTGTTTTGTAATTGAGCCAACTGATTTTTCTTTTCCTCGATATTTTTTAAAAATTCGTTTGACAACAATTTGTCTTGTAAATTCCTGATATCACCTTTCATTAACGTTTGCAGCTCTCCTACCTGGCTAAGCTGATCCTGCAATTTGCCTTTGTAAGACTGATTAATAGAATCAAGAGATAATTTTAGGGTGTTTAATGCATTTGCTTTCATTTGCTGCAATGCATCATTATAGTCGGGCAGCAATTCTGAAGCCTTTAGTTTGAGTTTTAGTCTATTACGCAAAGAGTTGAGATAAGCCTCTCTGTCAAATTGAAAAGAAAAATTTGTTTTTGAATAATAGGCATCCCCACTTAGATCCTGTCGCAATAACTGTAGGGCCATAGGAATACCCATTACTGCCCAGCGGGAACTTATAATATTACTATTCACTATTGTAGTGCGGGTGCCCAATAATGAGGGTGAAACTTGTCCATTTACTTTTATGCTTCCACCTTTCCATTGCAATACAGGTTGCTGTACAAACCCTGTAAATTGGTTAAATAGTCCCTTTACCTGTTCTGTTTGCAGAACTTTTGATAATTGTGTTCTTAACAATTGCTTAGAATTTTGAAAAGTGTTTCCTGCAATAGTTTTTCCGTCGCCCATCATCGTTAGTTTCAACTGCCCTATCTGCCCTAATACAAGCTTGCTTAAACTATCTGTTGCCGCAGAATCTTTTAGAAGTGACTTTAATTTGTTTTGCTCTAATTTTTGGAAGCCTGCGCATTGGTTAAGTTGCCGTGTAAGTTGTTCTGTTACTAGTTCATTTATAATAGCTGTAGAATCTTTTTTACTAACAAGTAATTCATTGTTGGAAGACTGCGCCCGCAGGTTGCAATACACGCAACAGCAAACAGCCAGCAGCAGTAGCCGAAATCTTTTTTTACCTGTATTTTTATTTGCAGTCATATTGCAGATTGAAGAAGATATTCCTATTTGTCACCCATTTTTGCCTTCAGTAATTTTATCTCTTCTAATAATTTATTTACAGCATTGCGTTCTTCCTCCATTGTCTTGTTCAAGTTGTTTTGTTGTTGCTTTAGCTGTTCTATATCTTTTTGCTGTTGCAGGATGAGCTCTTGCTGGTCTTGTACAGCTTTTAGCAGATAGGGAACCATTTTTTGATAGTCAATGCTGTAATTGCCTTCCTTGCCCAATACTAGTTCGGGTATTATTTTTTTTAGTTCCTGTGCAATTAACCCTGTGTAACGAATCTTGTCAACATCATTTTTATAATTGAAATCTTTAACGGCAAGATTCAGCAGTTTACTGCTGTTGAAATTTGATGCAGTGATGTTCTCTTTGAGGTAAAAATCTGAAGGTGTCCCTGACATAGTTTGCCAATAAGATCTTCTTACTGAACCATCTGCTTGTATAACTAGGGGTTTGTTCGCACTTGTGTCAGCACTGGCCGTTGGAAGGTTTTTCATAAAAATTGGCAGATCCCTTGCGTCAAGGTCAATCCATGTACTGTCAGCTGTATTAGAGCCAACCGTAAATCGCCAATTTGCCTGAACAGTTGGTGCAATGAGACTTCCTGCCTTGGCTGGGATCAAATCCATTATTTCCTGTCCCCATAACCCACCGGCATATTGGTTGTCTGTTGCTATATAAAAGGAAATTTGAGTTCCGCTAGGGAAATTGCTGGATTTTTGAACAAATACAGCACTATCTGTTGGGTATCTGCTTGCAATTATTTTTGAAGCATTGGATTTACTGAATACAAACTGATGATCAAGATTATATCCAGAAAGATTGCTTCCGTCTGAAGACAGTTCCAATGTGGAGGTACTTCCTGCTACCCTAAGTTGTGGTTTCAGCATCGGATAATTGTAAATGTAGGTGGGGCGCCTGTTTCCAACCAGTATGCTTTTACTGAAAATTGAATCTGATGTTACTTGGCCGTTTACTTGTAGCTTTGAGCCGTTGTTTGTTGTAGTATTAACCAACATATTTCCATCTGCTGTAACTCTTAATCTTTCGATATTATTTGTTACAAAAGGCAGATCAAAATTGTCAACCGTGCCTATCGTTTTTATTGCGCCAACATTATTTCCACCAAGCCCCCATGCGTTATTATTTCCAGCCCCCGCTCCTCTTAAAACATTCCCATTAGCATCTATTACCAGCGGATTTCCAGTACCGGAACTAAGAGCTTCAAAACGAACTGTGCCCAGTGTATGTAATTTGGCTGCAGGAGAAGTTGTGCCAATACCAACATTTCCCAAATAATCAATCAACATCCTTGTAGATCCGGCTGTTGACAATTTAAGTCCTTGATTTGAATTCGGACTTTCATTAAATATATCAACGTAGTTTCCAAGTTTTCTTATGCCGCCACCAATGTCCTCATTTTCATGTCTAAATAGTAAACTCATGCTTGGTTGGTCAATGGTAATTGTTTTCCAATAACCTATATTAACTGGGGGGGTGATGCGAACGCTTGCAGCCATATTTAAATCCTGAAATTGCAGGCCTGTAAATCCATTCCGTGTATCAGCAGTAATATTTCCATCAAATCTACTGTTACCTTCTGCATGAAAAGCATTTGCATAAATGTCTAGTTCTTTAACATGAAGTTTAGCATCCGGTGTAGTTGTGCCAATACCTACATTACTGTTAGTGGCGATACGCATGCGCTCTACATCATCAGCAAAAAAGGTTATGTATCCTGGATATTCTTGATTCGCACCAGTTTTATTAGAAAATATTCTAAATTCTGACCCATCTATATATGGCCTCACGATGCCTGCTCCGCCATGATTGCTATTTCCGTGTTGAAATAGCATACTCATGCTTGGCTGGTCAATGGTAATTGCTTTTGTATAACCAACACTAACAGGAGCATTTATGCGAAAAATCCCATCACCGGTTAAATCTTGAAATTGAAGACCTGTAAACCCTTTGCGTGTATCAGCTCTAATATATCCATCAAACCAACTGTTTCCCTCGACATGTAACGCAGTTGAATAAATATAGGAGTCTTTAACATGCAGCCTCGCATCCGGATTAACGGTACCAATACCGACGTTACCAATACTAGTAATACGCATCCTCTCAGCATTATTTGTAATAAAAGGCAAATCAAAATTGTCAATTGTTCCCAAAGTTTTTATTGCTCCTACTGTATTACCATTTAGTAACCAAGCCATGCTACCAGAATTGTTTGCATTACACTCGTCCAGCTTCAAACTGTCACCTCCTATTAGATAAGTACAAGCATTTATCTTTGTAAGTACCTTTCTAAACTCAGTAACACCTTTTCCTTTATTGGTAAGCACACCATTTAAAATGCCTTTTGTTCGGTTCTCCAGCACTAGTTCTGCTGTATCACAATTGTTAAATACGCGAACAGTATCCGCTTTTATTTGATACGTTTTCTGCTGAGCTACTCCTAAATATCCCACGAGACAAAACAGAAAAAGGAATGTTAGAAATTTTAAACCCATAGTAATAGAATATAGTTATTCAAATTTTTCTTGTAATTCAATGCCACGTTTATTTTGTTTTTGCCCCGCTCACCAGAACTTCAATTTGCTTTTTTTGTAACAGTAATTGTTTTTTTAGCTCTTGTATTGTTTCCAATACTTCACCTGTAACAATTCCTGTAGCCATCTGTTGTTTCAGATCTGCTATCTCTTTTTGTTGATCTTGTATTGTTTTCAACAGATACGGTACCATTTTTTGATAGTCAATACTATAATTACCTTCTTTGCCTAATACCAATTCTGGGATGACCGCTTTTAATTCCTGTGCGATTAATCCTGTGTAACGAATCTTACTCAAATCACTCTTATAATTGAAATCTTTAACAGTAAGGCCGAGTAGTTTACTACTATTGAAATTTGATGCAGAGATGTTCTCTTTGAGGTAAAAATCTGAAGGAGTACCAGCTCCTCTGGTTACATTACCATTAACGTCAATTACTAAAGGATCCCCCGAACCAGAATTGAGAGCTTCAAAACGAACTGTTCCAAGGGCATGTAATTTGGCAGAGGGTGCGATGGTACCGATGCCCACATTGCCCAGCATATTTACGCTAAGCCCTTTATTTCTCTGCATACCGTATACATTCAACGATAATTGGTTCTCTCCCAAAGTGTAATATTCACCCGGATCAATAGTTACAAGATTGCCAGTAAATGAGGAACCTATTTTATTAAGAAAATAATGCTGATTACCGCCACTATTAGATTGATATACGATTGATTCTGTTGCAAAAAGTCTTGAAGCTGTAAATTCATTGTATGCGTTAAAAAGAAAGCCATTAGATGGAAACGATTGCCAACTCGCGTTCCCGTCTGCATCGCTGGTCAGTAGTTTTCCTGCTGCTGATCCCGTGGAAAGAATAAAACCGGTTGTTTTTATATTACCGGCTACATCTAGTTTTTGAGAAGGGGTTGTTGTCCCAATACCAACATTACTGTTAGCAGCAATACGCATGCGCTCTACATTGTCAGTAAAAAAGGTTATATATCCAGGATTTTCTTGATTCCCACCAGTTTTGTTGGAAAATATTCTAAATTCTGACGCATCTGTATATGGCCTGGCGATTCCTGCGTACCCTATATCACTGTTTCCATTTTGAAATAGTATACTCATACTTGGCTGGTCAATGGTAATTGTTTTCAGGTAACCAGCATTAACCGGCGCCGGAATGCGAACACTTGCTCCGTAGTTTAAATCCTGAAGTTGCAGCACCGTAAATCCATTATGGGCGTCAGCAACAATGCTACCATCAAATCTACTGTTCCCTTCTGCATGCAGAGCGTTTAGAAAAATATTGGATTCTTTAACATGAAGTTTTGCATCTGGAGTAGTTGTGCCAATACCTACATTATTGTTAGTGGCTATACGCATGCGTTCTACATCATCAGTAAAGAAGGTTATATATCCAGGAAATTCTTGATTCGCACCAGTTTTGTTAGAAAATATTTTAAATTCTGATCCATCTGTATACGGCCGCATGATCCCTGCTCCGCTATGATCACTATTTCCATGTTGAAATAGCATACTCATACTCGGTTGGTCGATTGTAATTGATTCTAAAAAACCTCTATTGATAGGAGGGTTGACGCGAAAACTTGCTCCATAATTTAAATTTTGCAATAGCATACCTGTAAACCCATCACGTGTATCCGCAGTAATGCTTCCATCAAATTTACTGCTACCTTCAACATGCAACGCAGTTGAATAAATATAGGGTTCCTTAACATGAAGCCTCGCATCCGGAGTGGTTGTACCAATACCAACATTCCCAATGCTAGTAATACGCACCCTCTCAGCATTATTCGTAATAAAAGGCAAATCAAAGTTGTCAACTGTTCCAAGGGTTTTTATTGCTCCTATGTTATTGCCATTTAATAGCCAAGCCATGCTGCCGGAATTGTTTCCATTGCACTCATCCAGTTTCAGACTATCACCTCCTACCAGATAGGTACAGGCATTTATCTTTGTAAGTATTTTCCTAAACTCCGTAACACCTTTTCCTTTATTGATAAGCACACCATTTAGAATGCCTTTTGTTCTGTTCTCTAAAACCAATTCTGCTGTATCACAATTATTAAATATGCGAACAGTATCTGCTTTTATTTGATAGGTCTTCTGCTGGCCTCTAACCTGTAGAAAAGAAACAAAAACTATCATTAGAAGAAATATAGTTCTATACATACAATAAGGTTGTATTATACCGCTTTTCCTTTTTTTATATACTTTTGAAGGCATACCTGTCCAATTATATTAAACACAATATTGCGCCGTACTATTATTATATAGTAAGCCTTTAATACGGCAACATCAGTACTATCTGAAACTGCCGAATCACAAAAATGAAGTGTGGTGTAGTGAAACGCTGCAGCGAATCTGCTAAGCAATAAAAACCATTAAGTTTTATAAAGAAATTGGCGTCTTTTTTTAATCAACGCATCGGAATATTCAAAAAGAATTGACGAAGGCTTGATGGAGCGTAAGCTTGAATAAAACATAGCAATAAGGATTGGTTTGGGTTTACTTTAATTATCCGTCGACGCATTTGCGCTGCAAATAATTTTATTGCATGAATGTATTGCATTTTTTAAAACCAAATTATATTTCATCACTTTTTCCATAAAAAAATTATTCACATTAGCATAAATAAATATGGGTCTTTTTTTTATCACCAATCTTTACGCTTTCTTCTAATGGTATTCATTTAGACGAAGACCAGCTATTTGATTTGTTAATATAACAAATGCCTCAGCATAGATGTTTTAATAAACAATAGACTTAGCCGAAGAAAAATCATTGAGGCACTGTAAGATTCTTTATATAAAAATTCAAGAAATGTAGCAAACGTTAAATGCTTTTTAAAACAAAAAGTATAAAATGGAGCTTTTAGAATCTCGCAATACTCATTTTAAAAAATCAACACTACTAATAGATTATATTTTCAGGCTTATTAATAATTTACGCTTTGTTTAGTCTCAACTTTAGATAGCTTTCCCTTTATCTAACCTTATAAAGTGCTGTATGCATGATGGCAAATCACTGCTGTAATGGCTTACATAAATAAGTGTGGTATTAAAAGTTTTGCAAACTTCATTCACAAGGTTTTTAAAAAAGACAGTTTGAATTTCATCCAAACCTTGTGTGGGTTCATCTAATATTAATAGCGGTGGATTTTTTACCAATGCCCTTGCCAGCAATGCCATGCGCTGCTGGCTGGCCGACAATTGAAATATTCTTCTGTTCCTGCTGTCTTCCAGATTCATCAACTGCAGCCATAACAATACTTTTTCTTCCTGCTCTTCACTCAATTTTCTAAACAAACCAATGGTATCGAACAAACCGGAAGCTATTACTTCAAAACAGGTGGCATGCTGCTCAAAATAAACATGCAGCTCCGGCGATACAAAACCGATTCTTTTTTTAATATCCCAAATGCTTTCTCCACTGCCTCTTTGCTTATCGAACAAAACAATTTTATTAGCATATGCCTGCGGGTTGTCTGCGGTAATCAAACTCAGCAATGTAGATTTGCCGGCACCATTGGGGCCAGATAAGTTCCAGCACTCTCCTTTCTTTACCTGCCAGTTAATATTGTTCAATATAATTTTATCGCCGTATTGGATGGTAACATGCTGCATGTCTACTGCCAATGAAAAATTATCTTCCTCCGGCGCCTGCAATTGTTGTAAAAGGATTGTATTAATTGTTGCTTGTTCTATCTCGGCTACTGGTTGCTTCAGATAGTCTTCTTTTTTTTGTGCCGAAATCAATTTCCCTTTTTCAAGAACTGCCACATGTGTAATGCAATCCGGCAATTCAGCAGGGTTGGTAATAAGAATAATATGGATGCCTGTGGTGCTGATTTTGTTAAGCAACTCACGCAATATTTTCCGGCCGTCTACATCCAATCCTAAAAAAGGATTGTCGAGGATTAGCAATGCAGGTTTTGCCAACAATGCTTTTGCCAGTTGCAGGCGTTTGTTTTCGCCGTTGGATAATTGCAAAAGCGGTTCATCCATTAATTTATCCAGGTGCAATACACTTGCCCAGTAACCAGCATCTGCATAATTGACCAGTACATCGGCTACCGTCATGCTATCATCCGCTTCAGAGGCATTAAACCTTTGCTGATAATAAAAATTGCTGGTATTGCTGCGGTTTTTAAAATGATGCTGTTGTTCTACCAGTTCTATATGCGTATTACTGCCTTCCGGTAAATGCCATTCCAATTCTCCCCTAAAAAAAATCTGCGATGTAAAAACATGTGCCAGTGTTGTTTTGCCGGCACCGGAATGCCCGATGATGGCCCATTGCTCGCCATTGTTTATTGTAAGATTGATTTTATCCAATATTGATTTGCCACCGAGATTTACAGATACATCTGAAAGCGTTGCCAGTATAGCAGAAGGAGTTTGCTGATTCAATTCCATTAGACAAAAAATTAAAAGGCTTCCTGTATAATGGAAGCCTTTAGTTTGGTGGTGTCCCCGCACGGGCTCGAACCGTGGACCCGCTGATTAAGAGTCAGCTGCTCTACCAACTGAGCTACGAAGACTTTTGCCGGAAAAAATCCGGGGTGCAAATATAATGAGTTATAAGTTTTAAGTGGTAAGTTTTAAGTTTTAAACCAGCTTTGCCTAAAAAATGGCGAAGAGTTCATGCTGTGACATAAAAAAGCAGCACCGAAGTACTGCTTTTATGATTTAATTCAAAATAATAACCCTTAATCTACATATCGCACATGTAGCCTAAAACTTCGGCTCTTAATTATTAATTGTTCATTATTAATTACTAATTATACTACTGCCCCAATTTTATTTCACCAACATTGGTTGGCTGTCCATCCACCACTGCCACATTATCCTTTGCGGTATTTCTATAAGGAGGCTTGGCTTCTATGATAAGCCTGTATGTACCGGCTTTTGCATTGGTAATTTCAAAACCACCAGCCTGTATATCTGCTTTTAAAGTATCTGCACTTGAAAGGGCCCATACTTTAGTGGCGCCATCCGCAGGCGTAATGGTTCCTTTAATTGAACCGGTATCTATATTTTTAAACGCAAATAAACCTGCTGTGGCTACACCAAGTGCGATTATTCCTGTTTTAAAAGATTTCATAACGTTCAGTTTTACAAGTGAATAAATTTAAACCCGTCATTCCTATTTTATTGTGATAAAATAAGATTCCCAAAGGATCACAATCAAAAAACGACAACTACTATGCCATAAGCCAAAGCACGTATATACTTAGGCCGTGCGCAATAATTGCACAAAAAGGCGTTTATTTTCCACATAAGTGTATAAAAAGAGCAAAACAGCTCATTTTGCGTTTTATTATATTTGCCTGCATTTGCTTTACTAAAAGTTTTAGTGATTTTTGCAACCAGGCAAAACAAGTGGCTGATTTTTAGAACGATTAATTTGATTCCTTAGAATTGAAAAACTATGGCAGAAAAAGACAAAAACCTGTTTGATTATACAGAAGATAGTATTAAGAGCCTCGACTGGAAAGAACATATACGCCTGCGTCCCGGCATGTACATTGGCAAATTGGGTGATGGCAGCAGTCCCGATGATGGTATTTATGTATTGCTGAAAGAAGTGATAGACAACTGTATTGACGAACACACGATGGGCTATGGCAAACAGGTGGATGTTACTATTGAAAAAGGTACTGTTACCATTCGCGACTATGGCCGTGGCATTCCCTTAGGTAAGGTTGTAGACGTGGTAAGCAAAATAAACACAGGTGCCAAATACGATAGCAAAGCATTTCAAAAGAGTGTGGGCTTGAATGGTGTGGGTACAAAAGCAGTAAACGCACTGAGTGGTTATTTTAAAGTAACTGCTTACCGTGAAGGAAAAGAAAAAACGGCAGAGTTTGAAAAGGGTGCCCTTATTAAAGAGCATAAAGAAGCAAAAAGCACTGAAGACAACGGCACCCGTGTAACTTTTATTCCCGATGAAACTGTTTTCAAAAAATATCACTACATACACGAGTACCTTGATAACCAGTTTTGGAATTACTGCTACCTGAATGCTGGACTGGTTATTAATTACAACGACAAAAAATACGTTTCAAAAAATGGTTTGCTGGATTTGTTGCAACGCAAAACAAACGAAGATGAGTTGCGCTATCCCATCATCCATTTAAAAGGCGATGATATAGAACTTGCCATTACGCACGAAAACCAATATGGCGAGGAATATTATTCTTTTGTAAACGGACAGTTTACTACACAAGGTGGTACGCACCTGGCAGCGTTTAAAGAAACCTATGTAAAAACCATCCGCGATTTTTATAAAAAAGATTACGATGCCAGCGATATACGCGGCAGCATTAGCGCAGCTATATCTGTACGTGTGCAGGAACCGGTGTTTGAAAGCCAGACAAAAACAAAACTTGGTTCGCAAGTTGTGTTTGAAGGCGGTCCAAGCATGAAAAGTTTTATCGGCGATTTCCTGGCAAGGGATCTTGATCTGTTTTTGCATAAAAATCCTGCTGTAGCTGAAGCGCTGAAAAAACGCATTGAGCAAAACGAACGCGAAAGAAAAGAACTGGCTGGTATAAAAAAATTAGCCAACGAGAGAGCCAAGAAAGCCAACCTGCATAATAAAAAACTACGCGATTGCCGCTTTCATTATAACGATGAAGCAACCGGCAAAGACAAGGAGAGCATGCAGGAGAAACAAAATGAAAGCACCATCTTTATTACCGAAGGTGATAGTGCCAGCGGATCAATTACAAAAGCAAGAAGCGTAGAAACGCAAGCAGTATTCAGTCTGCGCGGTAAACCGCTCAACTGTTTCGGTCTTACCAAAAAAGTAGTGTACGAAAACGAAGAATTCAACCTTTTGCAACACGCATTAAATATTGAAGAAGGTTATGAAGGTTTGCGCTATAACAACATTGTAGTAGCTACCGATGCCGACGTAGATGGTATGCACATACGTTTGCTATTGATGACTTTCTTCCTGCAATTCTTCCCGGATATTGTGAAGAATGGGCACGTATATATTTTGGAAACGCCTTTGTTCCGTGTACGCAATAAACAGGAAACCATTTATTGTTATGATGAAACAGAGAAAAAAGCAGCCGTAAAAAAATTGGGGGGTAAACCAGAGATTACACGTTTTAAAGGTTTGGGAGAGATCAGCCCCGACGAGTTTGCACGTTTTATTGGTGCAGACATGCGCAAGCAACCGGTAATGATTATGCCCGAAACACATATACAAGAGATACTGGATTATTACATGGGTAAAAACACGCCAGACAGGCAGGAGTTTATTATTGATAATCTGAAGGTGGAAGTTGATTTGGTGGAAGAAGAAAAGGCGAATTAATTAATAATTAGTAATTAGCAATTAATAATTTAAGAACGTTTGATAATAACCTCTTCTGCTTATTAACAGTTACAATTACTAAATGGATTTTTTACCCTTAGAATAACAGCATTCATTAGGATTTATAATTCCTGAAAATTAATGCTGTATGAAAGAAAGCAATATTATCCTTGAAAAAACATTTGCCTTAGGCCTTAGAATTATAAAACTGTTTAAGCATTTACGAGAAAATAAAGTTGAAAGAGATTTGTGCCTGCAGTTGCTAAGAAGCGGAACATCTGTTGGAGCAAACGTGGAAGAAGCAATGGGTGGTTCATCAAGAAAAGATTTCATCCATAAACTTGAAATAGGGTATAAAGAAGCAAGAGAAACAAAGTATTGGATAAGACTTCTTAAAGAAGCAAGTCTTTTAGAAACATCACTTGCAGACTCTTTTATAAAGGATATCGAAGAAATTTTAAAAATACTAACAGCAATTCTAAAATCTTCGAGACCCTAATTACTAATTTTTAATTACTAATTATTAATTAAAACATGACGCATATAGTTTTTAATGAAGCTGACGTAGCTGTTTTGAAACAAGCTATTGAAATGGATGAATCATTAACTGGCGAAGTATTGCAAGTAAAAGATGATTATGCTGTAGGTCCATTGACCAATATTTATACAGCAGAAGGAATCGAAGCCAGGAAAGAATGGTGGAAAAGTATTTTGGCGGGTGGCGACTACGATGGCAAAACAGAAACCGGCGAAGTAGACGACAATAAGCTGGTAACTGAATTGATTGAAAAATTAAAGGCCGAACCTGCAGAAGTTATCTGGATATGGGCTGCACAAAACAAACACGATGTAAGCGGCTACTACTGGCTAATGAGCCAGTTGAAAGATTTCCAGGGCAGGGTTTTTATTCTTTACCTCAACAATCTTCCTTTCATCAATGAAAAAGGAAATATTTTTTATCCTGAGTGGCTGCATATTATTCCACCCAAAGAATTTTTGAAAGCAAAACGTTTGGCAAGGCCGGTTACGCTTAGCGAGTTTGAAGTAGACCCCGACGAATGGGCAAAAATCTGCAACGAAGAAAAAGGCGTTCGCTTGCTGGAAGGTGGTAAAAAGCTGGCGCAAAAAGAATATGATTTTTATGATGAAGAACTGAAAAAATTCATCACTACAGATTGGCAAAAAGCCAACAAATTAATTCATCAGTTTCTAAGCAAAGCAAAGCACACTACCGGCGATGCCTACCTGCTGTGGAGATTGAAAGGCATGATTGGAGAAGGCTTGCTGGATATACAGGGTGAACCAAAGAAGATGAAAGATTTTGAAGTAAAAGCAAAATCTTCGCAAGCGCAACCTGTTGCAGACAACATCGCCGCAGGATAGTACCGTAATATGGATTGAGATATTGACAGGTTGTTAGTCCTGATTTGACTTTTTACTTTTGACTTTTTATTTTACAAAAATGAGCGCTGCTAAAAATAAACAAACCGATTTTTTAGAAAACGACAACGGTCTGCAAGGCCAGTATAAAACCTGGTTTCTTGATTATGCATCGTATGTAATATTGGAACGTGCTGTGCCGGCGATAGAAGATGGACTTAAACCTGTGCAACGCCGCATTTTGCACGCCATGAAGGAAATGGATGATGGCCGTTTTAATAAAGTGGCCAACATCATTGGCCAGTCTATGCAATACCATCCGCATGGAGACGCCAGTATTGGAGATGCTATTGTAAACCTTGGGCAAAAAGATTTGATGATAGAAACCCAGGGTAACTGGGGCGATGTACGCACAGGCGATGATGCAGCCGCTGCACGTTATATAGAAGCAAGACTTTCTAAGTTTGCTTTGGAAGTTGCCTTCAATGCAAAAACAACAGAATGGCAATTGAGCTACGACGGTAGGAAGAATGAACCCGTGACTTTGCCAATGAAGTTCCCGCTTTTGCTGGCACAAGGTGCAGAAGGTATTGCTGTAGGCCTTTCCACTAAAATATTACCCCATAATTTTTGCGAACTCTGCGAAGCTGCCATCAAATACCTGCGTGGCAAACGCTTTGAATTATACCCCGATTTTTTAACCGAGGGTATGATAGACGTAGACAACTACAACGATGGCAAACGTGGTGGCAAGGTAAGGGTGCGTGCAAGAATTGAAGAGCTTGATAAAAAAACTTTGATAATAAAAGATGTTCCCTATGGTGTTACCACTGCTACGCTAATGGATAGCATTGTAAAAGCAAACGACCAGGGAAAAATCAAGATTAAAAAAGTAACAGACAACACAGCGGCTAATGTAGAAATACAAGTAGACCTTGCTCCAGGTATTTCTCCTGACATTACCATTGATGCGCTGTATGCATTTACAGATTGCGAAGTGAGCATCTCCCCCAACGCCTGTGTTATTATTGATGATAAGCCTCGCTTTCTTGGAGTAAGTGAGTTATTGAAAGTTTCCACAGACAATACCAAAGAATTATTAAAGAGAGAGCTTGAAATAAAGCTGGCAGAACTGCAGGAGAAATGGCATTATACTTCTTTGGAGAAAATATTCTTTGAAGAAAAGATTTATAAGGAGCTGGAAAAAAAACATGCCACCTGGGATAAAGTACTGGAAGCAATTGCGGCTGCATTTACTCCTTTTCGCAAACAATTGCGCAGGGATATTACCCGTGAGGACATTGTGAAACTAACGGAGAAACCTGTACGCCGTATTTATAAACTGGATATTGATGAACTGAACGAGCAGATAAAAGGCCTGGAAGCTGAAATCAAAAGAGTAAAACACGATTTAGCTAACCTGGTAGATTTTGCTGTAGCTTATTACGAAGGTCTTTTGCAGAAATACGGCAAAAACAGGCAGCGTAAAACTGAAATTAAACAGTTTGATACCATACAAGCCAAGCAGGTAGCGATAGCCAACGCCAAATTGTATATGAACCGTGAAGATGGTTTTATTGGTACCAGCCTTAAGAAAGATGAATTCATTTGCGATTGCTCTTCGCTGGATGATATTATCGTATTTACCAAGCGTGGCATCATGAAGATTGTGAAAGTGGCTGACAAAACTTATATAGGTAAGGATATTTTGCATGCAGCCATTTTTACTAAAAACGATGAACGCACTACCTACAATATGATTTATGTAGATGGAGCCACAGGAGTTAGCTATGCAAAACGTTTTAACGTAACCGGCATAACCAGGGACAAAGAATATGATCTTACCAAAGGGCACGATAAAAGCAAAGTGCATTACCTGTCTGTAAACCTTAATGGTGAAGCAGAAGTAGTTAAGATATTGCTTACACCTGGCAGTGCTGCCCGCATAAAAGAGCTGGATTTTTATTTCGAAGAAATGGAAATAAAAAACCGCAGCAGCATGGGCAACCAGGTTACCAAATACCCCATCAAATCTGTTAAGTTTAAAGAAGCCGGCAAGTCTACTTTGAGTGGTAAAAAGCTTTGGTATGATGATAAGTTTGGCCGTTTAAGTACAGAAGAAAAAAGTATTTACCTGGGCAGTTTTGATGCAGAAGATCGCATCCTGATTTTCTATATGGATGGCACTTATGAAATAACAGACCAGGAGTTAACGCAGCGCATAGACCCGGAAAAAGTATTGGAGATACAGAAATTCAATCCAGAAAAAATTGTAACGGCGGTTTATGTAGATAAAGAGAAAGTGCAGTTCAACATTAAGCGTTTTAAAATAGAAACTACCACCCTGCGCAGCCGTTTTTCTTTTATAAAAGAAGGAGACGGTAATTACCTGGAAGCGGTGAGCACAGATGAAGAACCTATTTTAACAGTACAAAGTGGCCGCGGAGAGCAGGTGCGCAAAGCCAAATTCAAAGTAGTGAAAATGGTAGAAGTGATGGGTTGGAAAGCTGTTGGTGCCAAACTGGTTGACTTTAGCAAGAGCGTTAAAATGGAGTGGGAAAAGAAAAAAGGAGATAACAAAGACCAGCCTGAACTATTCTAGAACAGAAACATTTCTTTATACAAAAAGCCTTTCTGCAACGAAAGGCTTTTTTATGCTGTCAGCAAAATAAAAACTCATGAAGACTTTTTATTGTATTGGTTTTATATGCATACTCTTTGCGGCCTGCAATAAAGACAATAATTCCGCTCAAAATAAAGTTGTGGGCAATTGGGAGTTAAGAACATCTATTGGAGGTATTGCCGGTACTATTAATTATCCTGCAGGCAATGGCAATATTTACACATTCTATAGTGACGGCACATACCATTACGGTTTCGATAATTTAGCCAGAACCGGCACTTATACTTTAACGCCTGTAGCCAATAGAAATACCTGGATGCTAGAGCTGCATTACAATGTCAATAATCAACCAGTAAACAGCATGGACTCTGTTAGTATTGATAACAGCAAACTTATCTTTATTGCAAGGGAAACCTGTTGCGATATGCCTACGATTACATACGAAAAACTAGGAAAGTAATATAAATAAGTTATTGCTACTGCTTTCGCTTCTTAAGTATCACAGATGCATTTTGTGTAAGACTGCTGGATAAGAATACTTCTTTTCGGTTATTGCCATCTGTTACCACCATTAAGGCTGTATTGGGAGGAAGCTTGCCAAGGTTTTCTGCATACATAGAAACTTCTGTATCCTTATCTATGTTAGCAACAGAAAGGTACATGTTCAATGCTTTTTCAGAGAGCGGTTGATGAACAAGCACGGGAATTTTATTTACAAAGATGGTAATGCTGTCGCCGTCAATAATACCATTGTCATAGAAACTGATGCGAACAGAATCGTTTTCAATTTCCATGGCAGTATTCACCACTGTTTTTCTTTTTTGAAAAGAAGCCACCAGGTTTTCTAATTCTTTCTTCTTAGCTGCTTCTGCCAATTTAAATGCTGCAGAATCTGGTTCTACAGGAGCCACTGTTTTTTCTTTTGCAATTACGATTGCTGTAATTGGTTTGTCAATGGCATTATCAGCTATTGCAACAGCCGTATCTGCTTTTGCAACAACACTATCTTTCACCGGAGCTGCTGCTAATGCTAATACAGAATCCTTGCTTTTATGTTCAGCTTCTTTTTTGCTTTCTGCAATCAAATGATCCGCCACTGTGGTAGTAGACAAATCACTGGCATTAATAACAAAATCTTCTGCACGTGGCTTCCAGTATTTTTTTACATTCACATCTGTGCTTGCTATAAGACTATCCTGGTCTTTTTCATTGATGTCTAGGGAATAACTAACGGCCAGTTCCGGGCAGGTGTACTTGTATTTTTGCTGGCTTACAAAAGAACCGTTCAAAGTAGACTTTACTCTCGATTTAAAATAAGTGGCTACAAAATCCATAGGGCAGTCTATGCCATCTATGTCTCGGCTTTTAAAATAAGTTACAGGTATATTTTTTATAACCAGCAGTCTTGTTTTAGGGTCGAACGTTCCCCTTATATAATAACTCTGAAAGCCACTGCGGAAATAATAGCTGAATACGCCCTCTACTTTATTACCTTTTTGTTTTATTACAAATTCTGTGAGATAGTTATTGTTGTTGTTCCCTTTAGCGGTTGCTTCTGCCAGTCCGTACCAATTGCCGGTAACAGTTTGGGCCTCTATACAAGCCGTAAAAAGAAGAAAGAGGACGATCAAGGGTATTCGCATGTAATTGGATATAAGTGTGAAAAACGAAAAAACTCCTATAGTATTGTTTATCACAGGTTTTCATTCAAAAAATATAAGAAAAGCCTAGCTATATTTGTTTAGGTACCTTTTTATTTCCCTGTCGGTATCCCTTCCTTTTATAGTTTCTCTCTTATCATGTAATTTCTTGCCTTTGCCCACGCCAATTTCCAGCTTAGCAATATTCTTTTCGTTAAAGAAAATTTTAAGCGGAACAATGGTATATCCTTTCTCTGTAGTTTTAGCCAGCAGTTTCTTAAGCTCTCTTTTAGTTAACAGTAATTTTCTTTCCTGCGTAGGCTCGTGCTTATGTGTAGTACCATAAGCATACTCAGAAATGTGAAGGCTTTTTACAAAAAGTTCTCCATCTATAAAATAACAGTAACTGTCATTGAAACTTGCTTTACCACTTCTCAATGATTTCACTTCTGTACCTACCAATACCATGCCTGCAACATAAGTATCTTCTATAAAATACTCATGAAAAGCTGATCTGTTTCTAAGTTCTGCCATTGGAAAGTTTAATGGTTTAAGGTGTAAGGTTTAAGGTTCTTATTCTTCGATTTGCGTAACTAAATGGATAAGGTTTGAGGTTACACTTTGCAGGTTATGTATGATAAAACGAGCATAAGTTTTTTGCAAGGAGCAAAAGGTCGTAAGTAATTGAATCTTTATTAAAGAAGAATAAACTTTTCGGACTCTATTTGATATATATGTTTATAGGAACCGATGACAAAACACACTTGTTCTATCACCTTAAGCCTTATACCAAATGCCTTTTGCCTACGAAACTAGTTCTTAAACAACTCCAGTAATGTTCCAAGCTTATCTTTCATTTCTTTTCTATCTACAATAAAATCAAGAAAGCCATGCTCCAATAAAAACTCACTGCGCTGAAAACCTTCTGGTAAATCTTTTTTGATAGTTTCTTTGATAACACGCGGGCCCGCAAAACCAATTAATGCTCCCGGCTCTGCAATATTTAAATCTCCCAACATGCCAAAAGATGCAGATATGCCACCAAATGATGGGTCTGTAAGCAATGAGATATAAGGAATTTTAGCGTCTGTTAGCTCTGATAATTTACCGGAAACCTTTGCCAGTTGCATCAGTGAAAAGGCACTTTCCATCATACGTGCTCCCCCGCTCTTGCAAATAATCATCAATGGCGCTTTGTGAGCCAGGCAATAATCCACTGCTCTTGAAATGCGTTCTCCCATTACACTACCCAGCGATCCACCAATAAACTCAAAATCCATACAGGCAATTACAAAATCATTTTCTTTCAGTTTGCCTGCTGCAACACGTATGGAGTCTGTAATATCTGTTTTTGCCCAGGTTTCTTCAAGGCGTTTGCCATAAGATTTAAGATCTGTAAAATGCAGAAAATCCTTTGAGCGTATGTTCTCAAACATCACTTCGTATTCATTATTGTCGAACAATATCTCAAAATATTCATCGCTGCCAATACGGTGATGGTGATTACATTTAGGACAGGTAAACAAATGCTCACGCAATTCATTCACTGTGCATATATAATTGCACTCCGGGCATTTTACCCAAAGACCTTCTGGAGTTTCCTTTTTTTCTGCTGTGGTGGTTAATATACCTTTCTTTATGCGTTTGAACCAACTGGTCTTTGCTTCATCACTCTGTCCTTCCTCACCGGCCAGGTTTGCATCAAAATCCTCCACTTTTTTTGCCATGCATTATAGTTTAGGGCGGCTAAGATAAGAAACTACTGTCATTTAGCGCCTGGTTTGCAATAAGCAATAGATAGCCGAAAAAAAAAGAATAATTGTTATTGAACTAACGCTTCGTGTGTTACTTTTGCAGCAACTGCTTTCCTAATACCTTTATCCTCAGTAAACAAAGAAAGCCCCAGATTGTTTTTTAAAATACTTCACAAATGAAATGGTCCGCGTTTTTTACTTCCTCTGTAGGCAAAAAGTTGATAATGGCCCTTACCGGAATCTCCCTTATTTTGTTTTTAGTTGTGCATGCTGGCCTCAATGCCTGCATTTGGGCCAACGATGGGGGTGAGATGTTTAACAAGGCCGCTCACTTTATGGGCAGCACCGTAGTCATCCGAATTATGGAGATTGGTTTGTTTGCAGGCATTTTCCTGCACATCATCCAGGGTTTTGTTTTAACCGCTCAAAATAATAAACGCAGACCGGTAAAATATGCGGTATCGTATAGTTCGGGCAGCAAATGGTATAGCCGCAGCATGGGATTGCTGGGCACTCTGTTGCTGTTGTTTTTAATTATGCATATCTATCATTTCTGGACGCCCAGCAGATTGGGTGGTATTGCCAGCATTCATTCTTTGGAAGAAGTAAGGTATATGGATGGCAAAGAAATTCATAACCTGTATGCAGAAATGCTGAAAGTATTCCAGGGCAACATCATCGTTGTTGTTTTGTACGTGCTGGGCTGCATTTCACTCGCCTATCACTTAATGCACGGTTTTCAAAGTTCTTTCAGAACAATGGGTGTTTCTAATAAAAGATACATTACACTAATAAAATCTACCGGTATGGCGTTTTCAATTGTTGTACCGCTTGTATTTGCCCTGATGCCCATTAGCATGTACCTGGGTTGGGTAAGTTAAAGTTGTAAGTGATAAGTTGTAAGTTTTAAGTAAAGAGCACAGTTTTCATATTTCCACACTAGCACATTTTTATACTATGCCAGATTCTAAAATTCCTTCAGGCCCTTTAGATACCAAATGGACAGATTACAAAGGCCATGTAAAACTGGTGAACCCTGCCAATAAAAGAAAGATTGAAGTGATAGTTGTAGGCACAGGTCTTGCCGGCGCATCTGCTGCTGCATCGCTGGGCGAGTTGGGTTACAAAGTAAAAGCTTATTGCTTCCAGGATTCTCCGCGCAGGGCACATAGCATTGCAGCACAAGGCGGCATCAATGCAGCAAAAAATTATCAAAATGATGGTGACTCTGTTTTCCGTTTGTTTTACGATACTATTAAAGGTGGCGACTATCGTGCACGTGAAGCCAATGTGCATCGCCTGGCAGAAGTAAGTGCAAATATTATAGACCAGTGCGTAGCGCAAGGTGTTCCTTTCGCCCGTGAATATGGTGGATTGCTAAGCAATAGAAGTTTTGGTGGAACACAGGTACAACGTACCTTCTATGCTGCAGGTCAAACCGGTCAGCAATTGCTGATTGGCGCTTACCAGGCATTGGAACGCCAGGTGGCTTTGGGCAATGTAAAAATGTACAACCGCCACGAGATGCTGGATATTGTAATGATTGATGGCAAAGCCCGTGGCATCATTACCCGCAATTTGGTAAACGGTGAGTTGGAAAGACATTTCGGTCATGCAGTACTGTTATGTACTGGCGGCTATGGCAACGTTTTCTATTTAAGCACCAACGCAATGGGCAGCAACGTTACTGCTGCCTGGAAAGCACACAAAAAAGGTGCTTTGTTTGCAAATCCCTGCTTTACACAAATACATCCTACCTGCATACCCGTTAGTGGCGATCACCAAAGTAAACTTACACTGATGAGTGAAAGCTTACGCAATGACGGCCGTATATGGGTTCCCAAAAAACAAGGTGATACCCGTAAGGGAAATGAAATACCAGAAGACGAGAGAGATTATTACCTGGAAAGAAGGTATCCTGCTTTCGGAAACCTTGTTCCCCGCGACGTAGCATCTCGTGCTGCTAAGGAAAGATGCGATGCTGGTTATGGCGTAGGTTCTTCCAAACAAGCTGTGTTTCTTGATTTTGGCGCAGCCATTGAGCGTTATGGTAAAGTAGAAGCTGGCATACATGGCAAAGAGAATGCTCCTAAAGAAGAGATAATAAAAATGGGCAAGGAAGTAGTGAAAGAAAAATACGGTAACCTTTTCGATATGTATGAAAAGATTACTGGTGAAAACCCATATGAAGTGCCTATGCGCATCTACCCTGCTGTTCATTATACCATGGGTGGGCTTTGGGTTGACTACGAATTGCAAACAACAGTACCAGGTTTATATTCTTTGGGTGAGGCAAACTTTAGCGACCACGGTGCAAACCGCCTGGGAGCCTCTGCATTAATGCAGGGATTGGCAGATGGATACTTTGTTATTCCTTATACTGTTGGTAATTACCTGGCCGATGAAATTCGTACAGCCAGCATTCCAACCAGTCACCCTGCGTTTGAAGCAACAGAGAAAGCAGTAGCAGATCGCATCGAAAAACTGATGAGCATTAAAGGCAATCAGACAGTAGAAAGCATGCACAAACGCCTCGGCAAAATTATGTGGGAGAAATGCGGCATGGCTCGTAATGAAGCAGGATTGAAAGAAGCGATTGCAGAAATTCAGCAACTGAAAAAAGAATTCTGGAGCGATGTAAAAATACCGGGCGGCATTAAAGAGATGAATCCCGAGCTGGACAAAGCCAATCGCGTAGCAGACTTTATAGAATTAGGCGAACTGATGTGCAAAGACGCACTCAACCGCAATGAAAGTTGTGGCGGCCATTTCCGTGAAGAAAGTCAAACCGAAGAAGGCGAAGCAAAACGCGACGATGCCAATTTCAGCTATGTAGCAGCATGGGAATTAAAAGGCGACAGCGAATGGGAACTGCATAAAGAACCATTGGAGTTTGAAGTAGCAAAACCAAGCCAAAGGAGTTACAAATAGGCAAGATGCTATTTAATGTGGGAAATGTGCAAATGTGGAAAATGTGGAAATACAAGTGCTACGCATAGCTCTTAGAAATATATAAATGTCAAGGTATAGAAAATGATGAATTGAAATTAATTTTCATTTTCCACCCAAGCCTTGTTCATTTATGCAAACAAAAAATGTAATTGTAGAGAAATCGTTGTTCTTTTCAATAGAAGTAATTAAGTTCTGTGAGCTACTGGATACACAAAAGAAATTTGTAATTGCAAAACAATTGTTACGCTCAGGTACGTCAATAGGTGCAAATGTTTTTGAAGCGCAGCATGCAGAAAGCAAAGCAGATTTCGTTCACAAAATGAAAGTGGCTATTAAAGAAGCTAATGAGACATTGTATTGGCTACTAATTTGCGAAAAAAGCAATAGCTATCCATTTGATGTTAATCTGAAAATGCTAGTAGAAGAACTGATAAGAATAGTGTCAAAAATTATCTTATCATCAAAATAAAAATTAATCAGGGTTTATGTGGTTTTAATTTTCACATCTCCACATTTACCACATTATCACATTTATTATGGAGCATTATACAATGAATCTTACGTTAAAAATCTGGAGGCAGAAAAACAGTAACGATAAAGGTGGTTTCGTCACCTACCCGGTTAGTGATATCTCTTCTGAAATGTCTTTCCTGGAAATGATTGACGTACTGAATGAGAAACTGATCCGCGATGGTGAAGACCCCGTTGCGTTTGACCACGATTGCCGCGAAGGTATTTGTGGCATGTGCTCTATGGTGATTAACGGAAAGCCACATGGCCCATGGCAGGCAAATACAACTTGTCAGTTGCACATGCGTGCATACAAAGATGGAGACACCATTGTAGTAGAACCCTGGAGGGCAAATGCTTTCCCGGTGGTAAAAGATTTGGTGGTGGATCGTTCTGCGTTTGATCGCATAATACAAGCTGGTGGTTACATTAGCGTAAACACAGGCAATGCTGTTGACGGTAATGCACTTCCTATCAATAAAGACGATGCAGATCTTTCTTTTGCCAATGCCATGTGCATAGGTTGCGGCGCTTGCGTAGCTGCCTGCAAAAACAGTTCTGCATTATTGTTTGTATCAGCAAAAGTATCTCACCTGGCATTGTTGCCACAAGGTGCACCTGAGCGTAAAAGCCGTGTACTAAACATGGTAGCGCAAATGGATAAAGAAGGATTTGGCAGTTGCACCAACACAGGTGCTTGCGAAGCTACTTGTCCCAAAGAAATTTCTATCACCAATATTGCACGCCTTAACAATGAGTACCTGATTGCAGGTCTTACGGTAGACAAATAAGGTTGTAAGTTTTAAGTGCTAAGTTATAAATACAAGAGGCAGTCTTTTAATAAGATTGCCTCTCGCTTTTTTGAGGCTTTCCACTTCTTGCTTTTGATATTTTAGTACATTCATACTGCACAATCATTTTTTATGACACCAAAACTTATTGCATGCGCAATTGTTCTGTGCATGTTATCTTCCTGTTTACTTAATACAACCGAAGTGAAAAAAGAAGCTTATAAATGGCCGGAAAACATAAAGGCACCTATAGCCGCAGTGAAACCACATGAACGCATCATTCATGGCGATACCGTGACTGATAATTATTACTGGATGATTGATTACTTTAAAAAAGGACCTGATAGTACAGAAGTAGTTGACTACCTGAAGGCAGAGAATCAATACCTCGACACTATGATGAGTGGTACAAAGGCTTTCCAGAAAAAATTGTTCGATGAAATGAAGGCCCGCATCAAAGAAAAGGATGAATCTGTTCCGGTATTTAAAAATGGCTATTACTACTATACCCGCAGTGAAGAAGGAAAACAATATTATAAATACTGTCGCAAGAAAGGTTCGCTGGATGCTAAAGAAGAGTTGTTGCTGGATGTAGATTCTATGGCAGAGGGTCATACTTATTTTGCAGCTGTTGGCTTTAATATAAGTGAAGACAACAAGCTGCTGGCTTATGGTATTGATACCGTTTCCCGCAGGCAATACATCATTCACATTAAAAACCTGGAGACCGGTGAAGTGTATGCAGATGCCATTCATCATACCAGCGGTGGCTCTGTTTGGGCTAATGATAACAAAACACTTTTCTACACAGAGAACAACCAGGCAACACTGCTTACTGAAAAAATAAAACGACATAAGCTGGGCACAGATTGGGCAAGCGATGCAGTAGTGTATACTGAAAAAGACAACAGCAATTATATTGGCGTAGGTAAAAGCAAATCGGGAAAATATATTTACATCGTATCGCAGGCTACCATGTCATCCGAATACCGGTTATTGGAAGCATCAAAACCAGATGGTGCGTTTGTTGTATTTCAGCCACGCATGAAAGATGTTTTGTACGATGTAACTGATGAAGGCAACAAATTTTTAATTGTTACCAACTGGAATGCAAAAAATTTCCGGTTGATGGAATGTGGTTACGACAAAACAGACAGCGCCAGCTGGAAAGAAGTAATACCCAATAGAGCAGATGTGTTACTGGAAGGCATAGACGAGTTTAAAAACTTCCTGGTGATAATAGAACGGAAAGAAGGCTTGCGCCAGATGAATATTAAAAACATTTCTACCGGCAAAGATCATTACCTGGATTTTGGCGAGCCTGCGTACTCTACTAATCCATCTACCAATCCGGAGTTTAACACCACTACGCTTCGTTACAATTATACTTCGCTTACTACACCGGCATCCGTTTATGATTACAATATGGAAACCGGCGACAAAAAATTGATGAAGCAGCAGGAAGTGATTGGTGGTTATGATAGCAAAGCATACACAACGGAAAGAATTTATGCCACAGCAAAAGATGGCACTAAGGTTCCTATTTCAATTGTATACAAAAAAGGTTTTGTAAAAGATGGCAATGCACCATTGCTGTTATATGCTTATGGTTCGTATGGCAATAGCATTGATGCCAGTTTTAGCAGTGCAAGGTTAAGTCTGCTGGATCGTGGGTTTGCATTTGCAATTGCGCATATACGCGGTGGTCAGGAAATGGGCAGGCAATGGTATGAAGATGGCAAGCTGATGAAAAAGAAAAATACGTTTACAGATTTTATAGATTGCGGTGAATACCTGGTTGCGCAAAAATATACCAGCAAAGAACACCTCTATGCACAGGGCGGCAGCGCCGGCGGTTTATTGATGGGTGCCATTGTAACCATGAAGCCCGATCTCTGGCACGGCGTTATTGCGCAAGTACCTTTTGTGGATGTGGTGAATACAATGCTGGACGAAAGCATCCCGCTTACCACCAACGAGTTTGATGAATGGGGTAATCCGAAAAACAAAGATGCATACGAGTACATGAAATCATATTCACCGTATGAGAATGTAAATAAAACATATCCAAACATGCTGGTAACAACCGGCCTGCACGATAGCCAGGTGCAATACTTTGAACCTTCCAAATGGGTGTCGAAAATACGTGCCACAAAAACAGATAAAAACATTTTGCTGCTTTATACAAACATGGAAGCTGGTCATGGCGGCGCATCCGGAAGATTTAATTATTTGAAAGAAGTTGCTATGCAATATGCTTTTTTGTTTTCACTGGAGAACATAACGAATTAAGCAGCGTTGCTTTTGTTTGACTATCGGTCAGACGAAAACATCAGACCGGTCTGACGTTTTCGTCTGACCGATTTTGTTAAGAGCAGATTGTTTTTATATAGATTATAACCTGAAATTATATCCTACCTGGAAATGTGCTGCATGCGTGGAAATATTGTACTTGAAGAAAATGGTGTTTTTCTGAATGGTGAAATGATGGGTGATGGAAAAATAAATAAGATCATCATGCGATCCATAATCTATACCCTGGTATTGATTAAAAAAATACAAGCGCCTGAGATAAGAGCCTGCTGCAATCTTTATTCCTGTTTTAATTTTTGACCTGGTTTTAAAAACCAACTCTGTACTAAGTCCCAATGAACCCAGGTATTTCTTTTTATCAATTTCCGTAGCAACAGAATCGGGGAGGTTTTTTCTGAACGTGTAGTAATTGCCAAACTCATTGAACAAGCTTCCTTCAATGCCAATGTAGCGCCACTCTCCCCTCCTGCCCATGCGGTGCGCTGCGCTTAAGGCAGCAGTAAGCCCGTAAGCTCCAAAAAATGTTCCGCCTGTTTTGTATCCGGGGGTTCCGTTATTCTGGTAAAAATAAAAGTTGTTTTCATTGATATTGTAAGATCCGGCAACAATAGATGCGCCATAGCTAAGTCGTAAATTATTCAATACATGGCTTTGATGCAGGCCCGCCTGAAGAGAAAACACGCCATCACTTAAACGATTATTCATTGCCCCGATGGTTAAAGCACTATTAACATAAGTAGCCGATTTTATAGAATCAGAAGCAACAGGAATGGTATGATAGGAAGCATTGTTGCCTTGAACAGGACTATGAAAAAAGGAATTTTCTATACACGAGCTGCAAAAAAAGATACAAATTGTGGCAAAGGCCAGTAGTAGCGTTTTGGTTGGGTTCATACCGGCTTGACAAATCACTTTTTTAAAATGCTGCTCTCAGGCAAGCCAAAAGCTTCCTAAATTCTCTTTCCCGTTGAAAAACAATAGCTTCGGGCAATAAATGATCGGGTTTTTACGCTTATAACAAAACCAAATAAGGGCTGTGGGGAAGCTGCTGATTTTATGTTTGATCGTATCTGGAATATCCATCTCTTTGCGGGCCCAAGTACCCCGTACCAGCACCCCTGTATCTAACCTGCGCAAAAAAAATGTTTCTGCAAAGAGCGCAATCGTTGTACTAGATACACTAAGCATACTTCCCAACACCGTTTTTATACCAGGCATTAGTAAGGATTGGTACAGCATTGATTATATTAACGCCACACTTACCTGGAACCAACATCCACCTACAGACAGCATACGCATACAATACCGTGTATTTGATGGTAAACTAAATGCAGTTACCAAACACCTGAACTATGATAGCGTAATGAATAATTTTTTGAACCAGCCTTTTGTGTTCAACGATAATTCATTCAAACAGAGTGAACGTTTTTTTGATTTTGGTACCATCAATTACACCGGTAGTTTTGGCCGTGGCATTTCATTTGGCAATAGCCAGGATGCAGTTGTTACCAGCAGCCTTAATCTGCAATTGAACGGCTACCTGGCAGACAGTATTGAAATTGTTGCGGCTATTACAGACAACAATATTCCCATACAACCAGACGGAACAACGCAGCAATTAAATGAGTTTGATCGCATCTTCCTTCAGTTTAAAAAGAAAAACTGGGCACTTAGTTTGGGAGATATAGACATCAGGCAGAACAAAAGCTATTTCCTTAATTTTTATAAACGACTGCAAGGTGCTGCTTTTGAAACTACCAATAAACTGGCGCCGCATATTACCAACACAAGCTTGTTTAGCGGTTCTATAGCAAAGGGAAAATTTACACGCAATATCATACAGGGGCAGGAAGGTAACCAGGGGCCCTACCGTTTGCAAGGGGCTAATAACGAATTCTATTTTGTGTTGCTGGCCAATACAGAGAGGGTTTACATAGATGGCGAACTGCTGCAAAGAGGTGAAGACCGGGATTATGTTATCAATTACAACACAGCGGAAGTAACGTTTACGCCCAAGCGAATGATTACAAAAGACAGCAGGATACAAATAGAATTTGAATATGCAGACAGAAACTACCTGAACGCCAACCTGTATTTTTCAAACCTTACCAACTTTAGTGATAAGCTGCGGGTGACAGTAAGTGCTTTTAATAACAGTGATTCCAAAAGCTCTCCTATCAATCAATCATTGGATACTGACCAAAAGAATTTTTTACGCGGATTGGGAGACAGCATCAACAATGCTTTTTACAAAACTGCCACGCTGGATACTTTCGCTGTAGGTAAAATACTGTATAAGAAAATAGATTCCGTTTATAACAATGGTACAGGCACAACGCACGACTCCGTTTATATTTATTCTGTAAATCCAGACAGTGCTATCTACTCCCTTTCGTTTGTAGATGTGGGTATAGGCAAAGGCGATTATCTGCCGGATTTTAACGGCGCTAATGGGAAAGTATATAAATGGATTGCACCTGTAAATGGCGTGAAGCAGGGAGAATATGAAGCCGCTATCTTCCTGGTGACACCTAAAAAACAGCAACTGGTTAGCGTACTGGTAGATTACGATGTAAGCAAGAAAACAAATATTACCACAGAGCTGGGTTATAGCAATTATGATGTAAATACTTTTTCAAAGCTGGATAAGTCGGACAACAAAGGTTATGCAGCCAAAGTAAAACTCAGCAACATAAAAGATTTTGCAGGCGATAAAAAAATGAAACTGCTTACCGATGTAGGGTTTGAATATGTAGATGCAGCTTTTCATCCGCTGGAACGCTTGCGCAATGTAGAGTTTCTGCGTGATTGGGGCTTGCCTTATACTGTTCCTGCAGCCACTGAAACAATTGTAACAGCAGGAGCACAACTTTCAGACAATAAAAAATCAAATTTTAAATACCAGTTTACAGACTACAAAAGAGGAACTGATTTTAATGGCGTCCGCAATAGCATAACACAACAACAAAATATAAGTGGTTGGCAATTCAATAACCAGTTCAATCTTTCCAATACCAATAGCAGCACAGAAAAAGGTTTCTTTTTAAGACCAATAATTGATATTTCTAAAAAGTTCAAGCAATTGCGCAACTATAGCATTGGCGCTAATTTCTCTATTGAGCACAGTGAAGTAAGAAACAAACAATATGATACCATTAGTGCTACCAGCTTTTCTTTTCAAACATTACAGGTTAGTCTGAAGTCGCCTGAAAATAAACCGAATCGTTGGGGTCTTACCTATCTTACCAGGGAAAATCAATACCCTTATGGCAAAAGCCTTTTAAAGAGTGATGTAAGCCAGAACATTAATCTTACTGGCGAGTTAATGAAAAATCCTCACCAACAATTTCGCTGGAACATTACTTACCGCACATTGAAGATTGTAAACACACAGGTAACTACGCAGCAACCTGAACAAAGTTTACTGGGCAGACTAGAATACCAGGTAAATGAATGGAAAGGATTATTGACGGGCAATCTTTTGTATGAAGCAGGTTCGGGCCAGGAACAAAAAAGAGATTATGCATTCCTGGCAGTACCTGCAGGCCAGGGACAGTACACATGGATAGATTATAACAAAGACGGCGTACAGCAATTAAATGAGTTTGAGTTAGCCTTATTCCAGGATCAAGCTACTTATATAAAAATATACACTCCCAGCAATGAGTTTATAAAAGCCAATTACAACACGTTTAATTACAGCGTAAATATCAATCCCAGGGCTGTTATTGATCTCAGGAAAGCTAATAGCACAAAAAAATTTATTGCCAGGTTCAACCTCCAATCTTCACTGCAGGTGGCTAAAAAGGAAATCTCCAGTGGCATTGTACAACTCAATCCATTTAAAACACCATTGAGTGATACAGCGCTTATTAGTCTTACTTCAGTATTTATAAATAGTTTTTCTTTTAACAGGTTCAGTACAAAATGGGGATTAGATATTTCTAACGCACGCAATAGCGGAAAGTCCTTGCTCACCTATGGTCTCGAAAGCAGGAACCTGAATGAATGGAGCACCCGTGCACGTATCAATTTCAGCAAGTCACTGCAGTTGAATGTAACTGGCAAGAAAGGGGTTAATCAGTTAACTACTGCCAATGCAAAATTTGAGAACCGCAATTACAATATTGATCAGTATTCAATAGAACCAAGTTTAAGTTTCACTAAGGGAACCGCATTTCGTTTAATGACCAGTTACAAGTTTACAGGCAAACAAAACAATCTTGGCGACAGGGAGACTTATTCATCTAATGCAATCAATACAGAATTAAAGTACAATATCCTTCAATCCGGTTCTATTCTTACCAAATTCACTTATTCAGACATTAGTTTCTCTCCGCTGGCCAATGCCAATACAACCGTTGGTTATAATATGCTCGACGGACTCTTGCCTGGCAAAAACTACCTGTGGAATGTGGAAGTAACCAAACGCCTGGCCAATAACCTCGAGATAAATATCCAGTATGAAGGGCGCAAACCCGGTGATGCAAGGGTGGTGCACGTGGGCAGGGCTTCTGTAAGAGCAATATTCTAAAGTGATAAGTTTTAGGTATTAAGTTTTAAGTTCTTCATTCATATAATAGCTGACGGCTAAACAGCAGCTTATAGAACACAAACAATATGCTAACAGCCCGGTACAACATTCATTAGAAGCAATAATAAGTAAGCCGCACACAAGCAACATAAAACATAAAGCAATACATAAAACAAAAGCCGCTCTTTCGAGCGGCTTTTTATATAATTAGTTAACGCAAATACTATCCAAACAATCCACCTTTCTTCAGCTCACGAGTACCTTCACCAATTTTGAAACCATTGTGATAGATTTCAATTTTGTAGTTACCGCGTTGGAAATCGCTATTTTGTTTCCAGGCAAACTGTACATTTTTCTTTTTACCTGCTTCGTATTCGATAGGTACTTTAGCAGTAAACAGTTTGTCGCCTTCATCCCTTGTAGTGAAAGTGCCAGAACCCAGCGCTTCAACAGTTACAGGTTTGCCATCAGGACCAGTGATGCAAACATAGATGTCTGCAGTACCAGACTGAACGATGCGGTTGTCTACATCAAAGCCAATAACCAGTTTGTCTACACGTTTTGCTGTGGTAGTAACTTTCTCACGACCATTTTTCTTTTCGTTAATTGGTGTGATAGTGATGTTAGAAGCGTTGAAGGTAGAAGCGATGTCTACTTTTTTATCAGCCTCAACTTTTGCAGTAGTTGTAGTTTGCAAATCTGCTGTAAGTTGAGTTGTTTTACCTTTTTCAGTAGTAAGGTCTGTGTTCAATTGTGTGTTTTGTGCAGTAAGTTCAGTTACTTTCTGCTCAAGACCAGCGATCTTATCATTCAGTTGACCGATAAGTTCTTTAGCTCTTGTAAGTTCTGCAGCGGTAGCATTTTTCTTGCTAAGTATGCTGCGGATTTCCGCTTTCTTTTTAGAAATATCAGTGGTAGCTTCTGCAAGTTTAGATTGCAGTTGGTTGTTGCTTCCAGTTACAGAATCGAGGCGAGCCAATGAAGCATCAAAGCTGCGTTGAATTTCGCTTTTCTCGTCAGTTACTTTAGCAATTTGAGTGTCTTTACTTAAAATGCTTTGTTCATTTTTGTTGTTGTTCCAAAGCAGGTATCCCCATGTTCCTAAAAGACCTACAGCAAGAAGACCAATAATTAAACCTCTGTAATCTTTCTTAGGAGCCTGGCTCTGTGGGGCAGCAGACGGATAATTTGTAGTACTCATATTAGATTGTTTTTCAAAAGTTATTAAAATGCGTTCCCTTAAAAAAAGGCTGATATTTTCAGCCATACACGGTTTAGACTAAAACCATGCCAGTTTTTTTAAAGCATCAAAAAACAGGGCTTACACCCACATTAATAAGCACTTAAAAAACTATTTAAACCTTATTCAACTTAGCATTGCAGCAGGCATTAGCCCGCACCGTTATTTTATATAGAAGGGAAAGACAATGCTTTCCAATAACTTTTTATTTTGCCTAATATTGCAAACTATGTCTGTAGAAAAAATTTTAGGAGATTGGAAAAAGAAGAGCTTCAAACCTGTATACTGGCTGGAGGGTGAAGAAGATTATTATATAGATGAAGTAATGAGTTATGCTGAACATAAAATACTAAGCGAAGCAGAAGCAGGGTTTAATCTTTCTATTTTTTATGGCAAGGACGCGGCCTGGGCAGACATCGTAAATGCCTGCATGCGTTATCCCATGTTTGCAGAACGGCAGGTGGTATTGCTAAAGGAAGCACAGCAAATGCGTGATATTGACAAACTGGAATCTTATATCGCCAATCCGTTAAAGTCTACGGTGCTGGTAGTATCATACAAAGAAAAAAAGGTAGACGGTCGCAGCAAACTGGCTAAAATCTTAAAAGAAAAAGGCGAGCTGCTTTCTACCAAAAAGATGTACGATAACCAGCTTCCTGAATGGGTAAACAACCTGGCTGCATCCAAAGGATATACGCTTACCCAAAAAGCATTAATGTTGCTGGTAGAGCATATCGGGAACGATCTCTCCCGAATCAATAATGAAATAGATA
The DNA here is from genome assembly GCA_047602295.1 of Chitinophagaceae bacterium. Taxonomy (GTDB): domain Bacteria; phylum Bacteroidota; class Bacteroidia; order Chitinophagales; family Chitinophagaceae; genus JACMLD01. Next base: position 4,456,929 of record JASGHP010000001.1, read on the forward strand.
AGCTGGCGGTAAACCTAGGCGACAGAAAAAAAATTACCGAAGACGATATTGAAAAATACATTGGTGTAAGCAAAGAATACAACGTTTTTGAATTGCAGGATGCGCTTGCTAAAAAAGATCTGCCCAGGGCCATTCGCATCATTGCTTATTTTGAAAGCAATCCCAAAGCCGCTCCTATTCAATTGGTATTGCCGGCTGTCTATAACTATTTCTCAAAAGTGTATTCCGTTTTTGGCATGACAGACAAAAGTGAGAACGGAATAAAAGGACTATTCTACAATAATATTTTTGCGGCCCGCCAGGCGTTAGATACTGTAAGAAATTATGGATACGATGGCGTGGAAAGAACGCTTTTGCTATTGCATACCTACAACCTGAAAAGCGTTGGCGTAAATGATATGGGAAGTTCAGACGCTTCTTTGCTGAAAGAGCTGGCTGTAAAAATGCTGATGTAGAAACAACGGCTGGCCACAGATTCACAGATTTATTGATGCCCGTTTTAAGACCCAAGCCAATTGGTTAGCCACTGGTATTTTTATGAATAAGATTATAGAAACAATTGGTGTCAATTCTTGCCAAAGGCAACTATAAAATTTTGAATTGACGCTTCAGCTTTTAATAATTTTTAGGCATTTTACCAGGCAAGAAGTAATCTGTGCATCCGTGGCAAAGTTTTTTGTGTATTTCTTATCGGTAATCACAGGAAATGCAAAGCATTCACCTTATCATTTGCCAGTTGCGCTTTCAGTGCGTCAAGGCCATTGAACTTTTGTTCCCCCCGCAAATATTTTTTCAGGTGCACCCTTAGTGTAGCGCCGTATATATCTTCATTAAAGTCGAAAATATTTACTTCTATCACACGGTTGAGGCCGTTAATAGTGGGCCTTACGCCAATGTTCATCATGCCTTTGTAAGGTGTAGGGCGTGGGGCGGAAGGTGTAAGGCTTTGCTCTTCCCTTACTTCATCTAAAACTTCTACCGTTACTGCATATACGCCATTGCATGGAATGAGCTTATCGGCATCCAACGGCTGCAGGTTGGCAGTAGGATAACCCAATGTGCGTCCTAATTGATTACCTTTTGCAACCAATCCTTCAAAGAAATAATCATAGCCCAGGAAATGGCAAGCCTCTTCCAAATGGCCATCCAGCAAAGCTGTTCGTATTTTGGTAGAACTGATGGAGGCTTCGTTTATGACATGCACGGGGATTTCAATCAATTCAAAAAAATCCTTGCCCGCATAAGTTTCAAGCAGATGAAAATCGCCAATACGGCCTTTGCCAAATTTATGATCGTACCCAATGATGACGGTGTGTGGACGAAACCGGTTGATAAGGAATTCTTCAATATAATCTTTTGCAGGCTGTTCAGAGAAAGCGGATGTAAAAGGTACAATCACCAGGTTGTCAATTCCCTGCTGTTCCAACAGGGCAATCCGCTCCTGCAGGGTATTGAGCAATTGCAAAGGTTTTTCGCTCACAATCTTGCGCGGGTGCGGGTCAAACGTAATCAACACCGTTTCTCCCCCAATGCGGTCAGCTTCCTTTTTCAACTGCCGGATTATCTGCTGATGGCCCAGGTGAACCCCATCGAAAGTGCCTATGGTAACCACTGCTTTTGAAAACCCCGGCAACGCCTCTATGCTTTTATATACATTCATTGTAAAGTGGTGCAAAACTAATTGATAATTGAAATTGATTATTGAAAATTGAATATTTAGTTTTGCCGCTCAAACAGCAGTATGAGCTTATATTCTAAAAGGGGGGTTTCTGCACAGAAAGAAGAAGTACACAAGGCTACGGAAAAATTGGACAAAGGGTTGTTTCCCTATGCTTTTTGTAAACTGTACGCTGACTTTCTTGGCAAAGACGCCAATTGGGTTAATGTAATGCATGCTGATGGCGCCGGTACTAAAAGCATCCTGGCTTATTTGTATTGGAAAGAGACGGGTGATATTTCCGTTTGGAAAGGCATTGCGCAGGATGCGGTGGTAATGAACCTTGACGATCTGCTCTGCGTGGGTATTTATGATAACCTGCTTTTTTCGTCTACCATAGACCGCAACAAAAGACTAATACCTGCTGAAATATTGGAAGCCGTTATTAATGGCACACAGGAGTTGTTTGATGAGTTGAAAAAGTTTGGTGTGAACATTCACTACCTGGGTGGAGAAACCGCAGATGTTGGCGATGTGGTAAGAACTATTGCGGTAAATGGAACCATGGCTGCCCGCTGGCCGGTGAATAAAGTTATCAGCAATGAGAAAATTGCCGATGGCGATGTAATTGTTGGATTTGCCAGTTACGGACAAGCGTCTTATGAAAGCTTTTACAACAGTGGCATTGGAAGTAACGGTCTTACCAGTGCTCGTCACGATGTACTGAACAGCAAATACGGTGAGCAATTCAAAGAATCTTTTGATACCGGTCTTGATAAAGATGTTGTTTATATTGGGCCACACTCTTTCTCTGAGCAGGTAGATACAAGCCTATATCCAAAAGAGACTTTACCAAAAGACAATAAACTAACTATTGGCCAATTGATACTCTCCCCCACCCGCACCTATGCGCCTTTGTTGAAAGACATACTTGAAAATCATTTTGATAAAGTGCATGGCCTTATACATTGCAGCGGCGGTGGTCAAACAAAATGTATGAAATACCTGCCAGGCAATTTCAGGATTATAAAAGATAATATGCTGCCTGTGCCACCGGTGTTCGACATCATTCAAAAATCTTCCAAATCTGATAACAGGGAAATGTACCAGGTATTTAATATGGGATGCCGCCTGGAGATTTTTACAGATGAAAAATCTGCTGCATCATTAATCGCTTTAGGTAAACAATTGGGCATTGATGGACAAATAACTGGTCGTGTAGAAGCTTATCACAAAAAAGAACTGGTACTAAAAGTTGGTGCAGAAGAAATTGTTTATTGATTTTTTATTGGGGCAGCATTGGTAACACAGATGCAGCGACATTGGCGACGCTCCGTTCAATATTGGAACACTATTGATCTGTGGCTTCTGTGCTAATCCAAGCTTCTTTTTCATATACCCCCAAAAGCTTAGGGCGAAAAATTTTTCGCCCATACCAATATCTAAAATGTGAATTATTATTCTTTTGGGCGAATGATTATTCGCCCCTACTAGTTACTCACTTCTCACTACTCGCTTTCTCCAATAACATATCACTGTAGGATTGCTCCAACAAATCTTTCGCTTCAATATCAAATGCCTGCATATAAAAGACACATTGTTCATTCAGCTGTTCAACAGATTTATCAGCGTATTTATTGCTGGCTTCAATCTCCACAAAACCTCCTAGCTCATCTAATGTATCCAGGTGAAATTTTACGTTATCAATAAAATAGATTTCACGCTTTTTCTTTACCGTCACTTTTATACCAATAGCAGCGTTCAGCACAGTTTTCAATTGCACCGCATCTGGTATGGGCACCAGGTTAAAATCAGACTGCTTAGGCCCCGCCTGGTCTGTACGTTCGTAATAAATAAGGTTGTTTTCTATATTTCCTTCACGCAGCTTTAACCGGCCATTGCGGGTATTAAAATAAGTGTCAGTCTGAATATCTGTGCCTTTAAAATCTGCCTTATTTGCCAGCAGGTATTCTCTTATTATAGCTGCTTTACTGGTTCTCGCTTTTATTTCTATGTTGATGAATGCCATGGTTTCAATTTTAGTAAAAATAAAAAGGTCCCGGCTGATGTGATACAACCGGGACCATTTCAAAATCATTTTATTTAATTATACTTTCTCTACCTGGCGTGCCCTTGATTTTGGCGCTGCTGTGGCAGGCATAATCTGTTTAGTCGCCTTTCTAAACCTGGTGGCAACCCAAACATTGTCAAGCTCTACTTTATCCAAATCTTCAAAACCAGCACCAAAACCTGCTTCTGTAACACAATCCCATGTACAGTTACGGTTTAAATTGGTGGCAATTTTAGAAGTTGCTTTTGGATAAGCGATCCATAATTTAGCATCAGTTTTTAATACAGGTAAAACTTCGCAAAGTATACCACTCAACTGACTTTCACTAACTGCAAAAACAAGCGCAAAATCTATTTTGCGGCTTTTCAACAAGGGGGTAACATTTTTAGAAAAAGACAATTTCGCAAATTGTTTCTCAATAGAGGATGGTAGCCCTTGAATTAGCAAATTTCTCTCGTCCTGTACCAGGAGCTTTTCAAACATAGTTTGAGCCATATTTTAGAAATTTTTGTTTTGGGTTTATTTGGCAGGGGAAGTGCAAAGGTAAAACATAACCTCGAAAGAACCACTATAGTTTACATGAAAAAACCGCTGGAAATATGTTTTTCCAACGGTTCAAGCTTGATCTAAATCATTATTCCATAATATTTTATCTTGCCATCGGCTTGTAAAAGCTTAACGCTTCCGGCATTTGCTCTTTCAATCTTACAATACGGTTGCCTTCAGAAGGGTGTGTGCTCATAAATTCTGGTGGTTTATTACCTGCCGCTGCTTTTTCCATTCTTTCCCATAAAGCAATGGCTTCCTGTGGATTATAACCAGCCATTGCGGCAAAATTCAACCCAAATTTATCAGCTTCATATTCATCTTTACGGGAAAAAGGAAGCATAACGCCTACCTGGCTGCCAACCCCATATGCATTCATAAACATAGATTGGGTTTCGGCTGGTTTATTGGCCATTGCTACTGAAAGTGCTACGCCGCCTAATTGCTGCACCAAACCCATACTCATCCTTTCATTACCGTGCTGGGCCAGCGCATGCGTAATTTCATGCCCCATAACCACCGCCAGAGCCGCTTCGTTTTGTGTAATAGGAAGCAAACCTGTGTACACTACAATTTTTCCGCCTGGCATGCACCACGCATTCACCTCTTTAGAATCTACCAGGTTATATTCCCATTGATATCCATCCAGAACGTTTGCTTTGCCTTGTGCTGTGTAATAGCTTGTGATAGCTGCTGTAAGCCTGTTGCCTACCCTGCGCACCATTTCTGCATCTTTACTGCCTGCAGTACTTACCACCTTATTAGAAGTTAAAAACTGTTTGTATTCTGAAGCAGCCATGGTTTGTACTTCTGAATCTGATAATAATTTCAACTGGCTTCTTCCTGTAACTGCGTTCCTGGAGCAGGCAACGGCAACTGTAACTGCTAAAACAAAAAATACCTTGCGATTCATTTGGGGGTTCTTTTATGGGTTCTAAAAACAATTGTTATACCAACCTGCACAGATGCAAAAAATAAAAGGCCGGTTGCAACCAGCCTTTATACAAAATTAGATAAAAAATTGTTTGTTTATTTAGCGCTAAGACGGCGTTGTCTTCTTCTGTCACGGTGTTTTAAAATAGGCACTTTGCTTTCGTTACCTTTTAAAAGCCTGCCAATATTTTTCTGGTGAGTTAATATTACCAGCAATGCAACACCTACGGCAAATATCCTGTAAGGATGATTGTCTACATTGAAAATAACCAGTATAAAAACAGGGAATGCAACACTTGCAAGAATTGAACTGAGTGACACGAAACGGGTTAAATACAAAACAAGGAGAAATACACCACTGCAGCATAAAGCAGACCAGGGCGAAATACCCAACACTAAACCAAATAGTGTAGCAACACCTTTACCGCCTCTGAAATCAGCCCAAATTGGATAAATATGGCCAACTACTGCAGCAAGGCCAAGACCTATTTGAAGGCTCATGCGGGCAATGTCATGATCAAAATAATAAGGGAGTAACCAAACCAGCTTTACCGCTACCAGGCCTTTCAACATATCTGCAATCATTACAAATGTGCCCCACTTTTTGCCTAATACCCTGAAAGTATTGGTGGCACCAGCGTTACCACTGCCATATTCGCGTATGTCTATATTGAAAAAATACCTGCTAACCCAAACTGCTGTAGGCAGTGAGCCAATAAGATATGCTGTTAGAATAATAAGTAATTCTTTCATCAGAAATATTGGTTGAAGCTGGAAAACAAAAATACTGGAAAACGCACAAAAAACGGGCAGAATTATTAAGTGTTTACCACCAGTAAGCATATCCATCCGTTCATCTCGAAACGATGCTTTATGGACAGCTCTTGTTTTTGTGCGGATGCAGCAATTATTGCTTCGTCTCCGGTGAGCAAACCGCTCAATAATACAACGCCGTTTATTGCAAGATGTTGTTTAATGGAAGACATGTGCTCCAGTATAATATTACGGTTTATATTAGCCAGAATAACCTCATATTGCTCATTTCCAGCAATTTCTGAAGCTTTTGACAAAGCTATTTTATGACAATTGTTAGCCGCTATATTTTCTACCGCATTGGTTATACTCCAATCATCATTATCAATTGCTTTTATAGAAGCTGCTCCGCATTTCTCTGCCAGTATTGCTAATACACCCGTGCCCGTACCAAAGTCAAAAACGGTTTTATCAGCCAAATCAATCTGCTGCATTGCCTGCACCATCATATAGGTTGTAGCATGATGGCCGGTGCCGAAACTCATTTTTGGTGTTATGATTATTTCATGTTTTACCCCAGGCATAGGTGCATGAAATGCCGCCCGGATGGCACAAAAATCCGTTACCACTACCGGCGTAAAACCGGCCTCCCATTCAGCATTCCAATTGCGCTCCTCAATAATATTGGTTGAATATTCAAGCCCGTATTGCTGAATAATTTCGTCTGGCTTGAGTGTGTCATACATTCCTTCTTTTATAAACGCTTTTAACAGGTTTCTATCTTCCTCAAACCCTTCTACGCCTGCTTCCGATAGTTGCGCTATCAACAAATCTTTTTGTGCTGCGTCTGCAGTAGCAATAATGATTTCAATGTATTTAGTCATTGCTATTATGCCTTCAATTTTTTGCAAATAAAAAACCCCGGTACTGTTTTGCAGTTACCGGGGTTTAAAAAACATATCTCTATGGTAATGCGATAGAATTAATCCTGCCTTTGCTGGCCTTCTGGTTTTGGCAGCAATACTTTCCTTGACAATTTGAATTTGCCAGTTTTAGGATCTGTGCCGGTCAATTTCACTTTTACTGTATCGCCTTCTTTCAATACGCCTTCCAAAGTTTCCAAACGTTTCCAGCTTACTTCAGAAATGTGCAATAAACCTTGTTTGCCTGGCATAAACTCTACAAATGCTCCGTATGGCATGATAGATTTTACTTTGGCTTCATACACATCTCCTACTTCAGGTACAGCAACTATCCCTTTAATCCATGCAACAGCTTTTTCAACACCTTCTTTGTTTGCACTGAAGATGCTTACTTCCCCCATTTCATTCTTTTCTTCCAGGTTAATAGTAGTACCTGTTTCACGTTGAATTTCCTGTATAATCTTACCACCTGGTCCGATTACTGCACCAATAAATTCTTTGTCGATAAACAGTTTCACCATTCTTGGCGCATGTGGTTTCACGTCAGAACGTGCTGCAGAAATGGTAGAATACATGGCATCAATGATATGCAAGCGTCCTGCACGTGCCTGAGAAAGTGCTTTGCGCATTACATCCATGCTAAGGCCATCAACTTTAATATCCATTTGTACGCCGCAAATACCATCACGTGTACCAGTTACTTTAAAGTCCATATCACCCAGATGATCTTCATCGCCCAAAATATCTGTAAGCACCGCAAATTTGCCTGCTTTTGAAATAAGGCCCATTGCCACACCACTTACATGTTTTGGAATAGGAACACCTGCATCCATCAAAGCCAGTGAACCTGCGCAAACAGTTGCCATAGAAGACGAACCATTAGACTCAAGAATATCGCTTACCACACGTACGGTGTAAGGATACTCGCCACCAGGCATCATTTGTTTTAAAGAACGCAGTGCCAGGTTACCGTGACCAACTTCACGTCGACCTACACCCCTGATCATTTTTACTTCACCCGTAGAGAACGGAGGGAAATTATAATGCAGAATGAATTTTGAATACTCAGATTTAGCAGCACTCTCAATCAATAAAGAATCAAGCGGAGTACCTAAAGTTACTGTTGTGAGTGATTGCGTTTCTCCACGTGTAAACAATGAAGCGCCGTGTGGTGCAGGAAGAATATCAACTTCCATGCTCAAAGGACGAACATCTTCCAGGCCACGTCCATCAAGACGCACCTTATCATTCAATATCATATCCCTTACCACATCATATTGTACATCGTGGTAGTATTGCTTTGCTAATTTTTTTGTTGTGTCTGGCAGGCTTTCACCTTCAGCAACATTGTAAACAGTTTTCAGGTGAGTCATCAAATCTTCTCCTACCTGAGAAAATTTATCAGAACGTTCGTGCTTGCCACTACCGCTTTTAGCTATTTCGTATACTTTGGGAGAAGCAAACTCATATACTTTTCCTTTCAGCTCTTCATCAGTTGCAGGCTTTGCGTATTCTCTTTTTCCTGTAATTCCTTTTGCCTGGCGCAATTCTTCCTGCGCTTTTACCTGTACGCGAATAGCCTCATGAGCAAGCTCAATAGCTTTTACCAAATCTTCTTCAGAACATTCTTTTGCTTCACCTTCCACCATCATGATGTTCTTGTCAGTGGCGGCAATAATGAAATCCATATCTGCTTTTTCCAGTTCGCTTCTGTATGGATTTACAATAAACTGGCCATCTACACGTGCCACCCGCACTTCAGAAATAATTTCCTGAACAGGAATATCAGAAACAGCCAACGCGGCAGATGCAGCTAAACAGGCCAATGCGTCCGGCATTACCTGTTCATCGCTTGAAATAAGCGTAACCAATACCTGCACGTCGCAGTAATAATCATCTGGAAATAAGGGGCGCAATGCACGGTCTATAAGGCGGGAAGTAAGTACTTCATAATCGTTCAATCTTGCTTCGCGTTTAAAAAATGAACCCGGTATACGGCCGGCAGAAGCAAATTTTTCCTGGTAGTCTACAGTAAGTGGAAAAAAGCTCTGGCCTTCTTTAGCTTCTTTGTTAGCTACAACAGTAGCTAATATTACACAATTGCCCTGGCGTACAGTTACTGCGCCATCTGCCTGGCGGGCAAGTTTGCCAGTTTCAATGATCACCTCACGGCCATCACTGATTATAAATTTAGATTGAATTGGTTGTGATAACATAAGTTTGAATTTCTAGCTAAGTGCTGCGTAATAATGCATCAGGTAAGGAGGAGGGGAAAAACCGGGCAAGTCTCGCGTAGCCTTAAATAGTATGTGATAAATAATTGAAAAGAAATTCTTCAAAAACTTCTATATACAATTATTCCCAACCTTGTTTGGGTTGGGAATAATTAAGAAGTTATAGTTACTTTCTAATTCCTAGTTTTTGAATCAGCTCGCGGTAGCTGGTAAGGTTGTGTTTGCTAAGATAAGTAAGCAAACGTTTTCTTTTACCTACCATTTGCATTAGGCCACGGTTGGTAGAGAAATCCTTTTTGTTTTCCTGAAGGTGTTTAGATATTTGAGAGATACGCTCTGTAAGCAAAGCTATCTGCCCCTCAATTGAACCTGTGTTAGTAGCTTTACCTCCAAAATTGGAGAAAATATCAGCTTTTTTTTCTTTTGTTAAATACGGCATCTTAATTTTTTTTAGGCATCCGATAAATTGTCATCTTATTATTTCGGCGGCAAAGGTAGCGGAATTATTCTAAAATTTGAAATTTGAACTGTTTATAGGGGCAAAATTCTTCCGAAAATTGAAAAACTAAGCTAGGTTTGGCGGTAATTTGCAAAAATTGATGCGTTTGAAGAAGATTTGCCTAACAGTTACCACAGACCTTACCTACGATCAGCGGATGATTAGAATTTGTACAGCACTGGCAGAGGCTGGATACGATGTTTTATTAATAGGCAGAAAGAAGAAAAACTCCCTCCCGCTTGTTAACAGGCCATACCGGCAGAAAAGGTTAAGTACAATTTCAGAAAAAGGTAAGTTGCTGTATATCAGTTATAATATAAGGCTATTCTTTTTTCTTCTGGGCCAAAAAACAGACCTTTTTTGTGCAATAGATTTAGATACTATTTTGCCTGTCTGGATTATCAGCTCCCTAAAAAGAAAACAAAGAGTTTATGATGCCCATGAGCTCTTTTGTGAGATGAAAGAGATTGTTACAAGGCCGGTAACCTACAAAGCCTGGAAAAAAATTGAAAAAATCTGCGTTCCGAAATTTAAATGGGGCTATACTGTGAACCAGCCCATTGCAGACGAATTTAACCGCATGTATAGCGTTAAATATGCTGTGGTTAGAAACGTGCCATTTCTCAGACAGTTTGATGAGAACACGCCAAAAGAACCATTCATTATTTATCAGGGTTCTGTTAATGAAGGAAGAAGTTTTGAAACATTGATACCGGCTATGCAGTGGATAAAAATTCCATTGATCATCTGTGGCCAGGGGAATTTTATGGATCAGTTGAAAACCTTAATTAACAAATATAATGTTGCAGATAAAGTTATATTGAAAGGTCTTGTGACACCAGAGGATCTGCTTCCACTCACCCGGAAAGCCCTTATTGGCATCACCCTATTTGAAAATAATGGCGAGAGCAACTACCTGTCGCTTGCAAACCGTTTTTTTGATTATATGCATGCCGGCACTCCTCAATTGTGTGTGGACTACCCTGCTTACAGGGAAATAAACAATCTGAAACAAATTGCTGTTACAGTAACAGATCTAAGCCCGGAAAACATTGCGCAACAAATAAACAACTTAATAGCCGATGAAACGTTGTACAAAACATTGCGCAATAACTGTTTGGAATTGAGACAGCAAATAAACTGGGATAAAGAGAAAGAAGCGTTATTGTTATTTTATAAAACTTTATTTGAAACAGTTGAGTAAGCACCTACATATAGTTTGTCACGATGTTCCTTACCCTCTTAATTATGGTGGTGTTTTTGATCTTTTCTGCAAATTAAAAGCACTAAAAGATGCTGGTGTTTCTATCTACCTGCATTGTTTCGAGTATGGTCGTGGCCGCCAGCCAGAATTAAATAAATACTGTGAGGAGGTTTATTATTATCATCGTAACGAAGGTCATAAAGGATTCTCTGTTAAATTCCCTTATATAGTATGCTCCCGCTGCAATCAAGAGTTGATGGAAAATCTTTTAAAAGACAACCATCCTATACTGTTAGAAGGTATTCATTGCTCATATTTAACAAACAATGAAAAATTTGCAGACCGAAAAATCCTCATTCGCCTGCATAATGTAGAGTACGCTTATTATTATCAATTATATAAACACAGCAACTCGTTATTCAGGAAACTATACTATTATAATGAAAGCCGGTTGCTGAAACACTATGAAAAGAAACTCGCAAACAGGTATCCTATTATAGCTGTTTCTCCAAAAGATGCCAATATATACAAACATACATTTCACGCAACCAATACATCATACGTTCCTGTTTTTGTACCATGGAATGAATTGAAATGCAAGGAAGGCATCGGCACCTACTGTGTATATCATGGAAATCTTTCCGTAGAAGAAAATGAAAAGGCGGCTATATGGTTAATAGAAAAAGTCTTCAATGATTTGAAAGTGCCTTTCATAATTGCAGGCAAAAATCCATCAAGCAAACTGCATAAATTAGCCGAACAAAAGGAAAATGTTTGTGTAATAAACAATCCTGCCGAAGATGAGATGAGAGATCTTATTGCTAAGGCCCAAATAAACATACTACCGTCTTTTAATGAGACAGGCATTAAATTAAAACTAATCAATGCGCTTTTTAATGGACGCCATTGTATCGTAAATGATGCCGCTGTAGAAGATACTGGCTTAGAAAGTGCCTGCCACATAGGAACAACCGCTGAAGCCATGAAGGAAATTGTGATACAGTTATACCATCGTCCTTTTGAGCCGGAAGAAAAAATGCTGCGACAAAAAATTTTGTGCAGCACTTACAACAATAAATTAAATGCAGATAAGATTATAGCATTGATATGGTAGCATTGTCTTCCACCCTTCCCTTTTCTGTCTTTATCATTCTTGCAGGAAACTTGTTAATGACAATATAATCGTGTGTAGCCATAATGATGGTAGTGCCATAATCTTTTCCTATTTGGAATAGCAATTGCATAATCTCATCAGATGTTTCAGGATCAAGATTGCCCGTAGGCTCATCTGCCAATATTAGTTTGGGTGAATTTAATAAAGCCCTGGCAATATCTACACGCTGTTGCTCTCCGCCACTCATTTCAAAAGGCATCTTAAATCCTTTCGATTTCAATCCAACTTTATCAAGCACATCAGCAATTTTTTCATCCATTAATTTTTCGTCTTTCCAACCTGTAGCCCTTAAAACGAATTTCAGGTTATCATTTACGTTGCGATCTGTAAGCAATTGAAAATCCTGAAATACAACGCCCAGGTTTCTTCTTAAAAACGGCACTTTCTTCCAATCCATTTCTTTCAGGTTAAACCCGGCAACGGTACCCTCACCTTGTGTTAAAGCAAGATCTCCGTATAAAGTTTTTAACAAGCTGGATTTCCCGGTTCCGGTTTTACCCACCAGGTATACAAATTCGCCTTTTTCTATGCTAATATTTACGTCTTGCAAAACCAGGTTTGCTCCCTGATAGATGTTTACATGGCGCAAATCCACTATTTTCTCAGCCATATTCTTTATGTTTAATCGGGCAAAAATAAGTTATTAATGTACAAGCTGAAAACATAATATGTGAAACCGAGCTACAAGCTTTTAGCTGCTGGCTACAAACTTGTCTCCAAGAAAGCATGCCTAGTTTATAAAGGATACCGCAAAAAAGGCTAGAAGCTAACTGCTTTCAGCTAATAGCTAAACTATTTCACTTCATTTATTTGCAATACCACACTTTGTCGCCTTCCGTTGACATGCGGGTTAATGCCAGTTTTCATTAAAAAATCGCCTGAATAAATCTTGGTTTCATCCAGGCTGGTATGAGTGCCCGGATATAAGTTAAGTTCTTTTACCTGGTATTTTTTTTCAGGGTCCAATCCCTGCAAAGCAATGGGCAATTCAGTTGCAGTATTGGCAACTCTTGTATTCACCAGCAGGTTGAAGATGACAGCGCTGCTTTTGTCTTTGCTCACATACATCAATGAAGCCAATGGGTTTTCATGCGGATTTAATATACGATACATGTCTCCTTTCCAGATAGTATATTTAAATGCATTGTAATTCTTTACCGCCTGCTGGCAAAAAGCCATATCCTGTTCATTGAGTTTATCTGTCACAATATCAAAACCCATTTTACCCATACTGGCCACATCTACCCTAAACTTAATCGGTTGCTTGCCCCAATCTGTAACATGATTATCTGTAGCAATTGCCGGAAAAAAATAAGAGTAATCCCATTGCATAAAAATCCTTTCTACAGGTTCTGTATCATCGCTGGGCCAGAACTCCGTAAAATATTTTAGTATCTCATAATCACCCCTGCCTCCACCACCGGAACATAACATCATAGGCACAGTTGGGTATTTGCTTCTTATTCTATCAAGTACAGCATACAAGCCTCTTACATACTCTACCGGCAAATGAGATTGTGGCAATTTCTGTTTTTGCAAATAAGCAGAATAAGAATTAAATACCGGCGAATTACAATCCCACTTAATAAAAGCCAGGCCAGGATTTTTTATAAAAAGGCTGTCAACAACATTGTAGACAAAATTTTGCACTTGTGGATTGCTTAAGTCCAACACCAATTGATTGCGAAAATATATTTCCGGACGCTCTGGTTGCCTGATGACCCAATCAGGATGCTTTTCATACAATTCACTTTTAGGGTTTACCATTTCTGGTTCTATCCAAACACCAAACTTTATATTTTCTTTTTGCGCTTCTTTTACGAGATAGCCTAAACCATGCGGCAATTTTTTTACGTTCTCCTGCCAATCTCCTAAACCGGCATTATCACTATTTCTTGGATATTTATTTGCAAACCATCCATCATCCAGCAAGAACATATCTACACCGAGTTTTGCAGCACCTTTAAATAAGGAAGTGATTTTGTTTTCATCAAAATCGAAATACGTTGCTTCCCAGTTGTTCAATAATGTCAGCCTTTCTCCTTGTCCATCCAGCAAACGGTATTTGCGTGCCCAATCGTGCAGGTTGCGGCTCGCTTCTCCTTTGCCATGATTAGAAAAAGTATAAACAAGTGAAGGCGTTTTAAAAACTTTTCCGGGCTGCAACGTATAAGCAGATGCAAATGGATTGATGCCGCCAATTAAACGCAGGTTATGATAAGAGTCCACTTCAAACTCTAATTTAAAATTGCCGCTCCAGGCCATTTGCCCCATCATCACGTTACCTTCGGTCTCAGTAGCTGGTCTGTCAAAACTTATAATAAAATTTGGGTTTTGAATTAACATGGCACGTGTACCCAACCTTGATTCTATACTGCGCATGCCCTGCTCCAGTTTTGTTTCTGCAGGTTGCATTTCTCTTGCATACTGTCCCTGGAAAGTTGTTAAATAAAATTCCTTTGAAGTAAGATAAAGATTTGCAGATGCATATTTCTGCAGCACTACTGATTGCTTTTCGTTATGCGTTATCTCTGCCCATTGTTCTATTACATTTTCATTCTTCCATACCTTATAAAACAAGCTTACTTTAAAAGGATATACTGCATCCTGCAAAAGAATAGTAGTAAGCGAAGTATTCTCATCAATATTTTTTACATCGTGACTAACATATTTCAGATCCAATGAAAGATTACCATCTACATGAGTAACCTGCATAGCAGGCTCTGTAAGACTATAGGTTCCTGCAGTACTATATGCGTTGTTATAAATCCCAGCTTCATTGCCATCGTTTAGGTCGTATTGGGAAGCAACCTGACTATATTCCTTTTTATCTTTCAACGGAGCACCCTGGTAAACCATACGCAGGCGATTGTCTTTATCTGTTTGCAATAGAATTGCATTGTTAGCCGATTCTATTGGAATAAATACAGATTGGGCAAAACTGTTGGCAAACCAGAAAAAAAATAAGGCTATAGCAAATCCTATACGACAATTAGGTCTATTGATTAGTGCAGGCATTCGTTTGAAGTTTATATGCAACAAATGTTTTAGTGATACTATTTTATATCGAGCTGAATAACTGTGTCAGTGTCATCCAATTTCATTCCGTCCAGAAAAACATATACTCCGTCTGGCTGTTGCTTAAATTTCAGTTTTTCTTTTGAAGGAAAAATGCTGGCAGCAACCACTTTTTCTTTTGTAATAGGAACTAAAACAGATGCTCCTTCGGGATTTTTGATGATATGAGCATAATAAGTTTTATTCTTAGCTGTAACTACGCCCCATTTTTGTGGAGCAATAACATTTCCGGTGGTGCCATAAATAGTTTCTCCGTATTGTTTTAGCCATGCGCCAGTTGCAGCAAGTGTATCAACAAACTCCGGTTGTATTTTTCCGTTAGGCATAGGGCCAACGTTCAATAGTAGATTAGCATTTCGTCCGGCAGCATTTATTAAATAGTGAATCACTTTTTTCGCAGACTTGTAGTTAGTATCGGTAATATTAAAGCCCCAGGAATTATTCATTGTCTCACAAGTCTCCAATGGCAAGCGGGAAGCTTCCTGGAAACTAAGACCCGATTTATTTTCTCCCGGCAAATCACGTTCAAACATCTGGAAATCTTCTCCTGCAAAGGGCGTAAGGTGATGGTTATTGCCAATCATGCATTGTGGTTGCAGTTTGTGTATGAGTCCATAGATTTCATCGTAATGCCAGTCAATTCTTGAGCTGCGATCTTTAGCACCTTCCGGAGCTGTTTGATCCCAATGCCCGTCGAACCATATGCCTGCTACTTCACCATAATTGGTGAGCAATTCTGTTAACTGGTTTTTCATAAACTGCAGGTAGCTGGCATAATCTCCATGTCCTGTTCTTCCTGACTTCTGACCTGTGCGGCCGGTTTCATGCGGGTAATCTTCGCGACGCCAATCGAGCAACGAATAATACAAATACAACTTGATGCCTTGCTTGTGGCACTCATCAGCCATCATTTTCACAATATCTTTTTTGTAAGGTGTGTTCATGATATTGAAATCGCTGTATTTGGTAGCCCACATGCTAAAGCCATCGTGGTGACGCGTAATAAGCGTAATGTATTTCATGCCCGCATTTTTTGCCATGCTTACCCATTGTTCTGCATTAAAATCTATTGGGTTAAAGAAGTCCATCAGTCTGGTATAGTTTTTCACGGTAATGCCACGTTCGTTCATCACCCATTCTCCGGAACCAGGTATACTGAAAGGTCCCCAATGTATAAACAATCCAAACCGGGCATCATTAAACCATTGGCGTGCTTTCAGGTTTTCCGGAGCCGGCGTATACGATTGAGCAGATATTTCGTAGCAAAAAAACAAACAGCAAACAATTACAAGCAATTGCTTCATAAAAAGATTATAAGGGCGTGATAAAAAATTATTGGTGTTTAAAACTAAGGAAAAAAGTTATTGAAGCCTCTTGCAACAATTGTTTATGTATGTTTTTATCGCAAAATAACTTTTCAGCAAAAGCAATGAGGGTTTACCGGCAAATCACTTATTTTTAGTCAATTCACTTTAGTTCCAAATACCTATGAAAATTACTGGCATTGAAAACAAGATCGCTTTTACAC
Organism: Chitinophagaceae bacterium; assembly: GCA_047602295.1. GTDB lineage: Bacteria > Bacteroidota > Bacteroidia > Chitinophagales > Chitinophagaceae > JACMLD01. Next base: position 4,473,529 of record JASGHP010000001.1, read on the forward strand.
CCGGCTTACGGCCAAAAACATAAAAGGATATGAAACCGTTTATTTGTTGTCTTATTATATTGACAGGACTACAGGTTACAGCACAAAACGCTTCTTTTAAAATCTACAACAAAACCTTTACTACCTACCCTTTTAGCGATCCCAATCCGATACCTAACCCAGAGGCTGCTATTTATCCTTACTATCATTTTGACGGGTATACTATAAAACCAATTCAAAAAGAATGGAAGGTGGTGGAATTAGAAAACGATTTTATTAAAGTAATGATACTGCCCGAAATAGGCGGTAAAGTATGGGCGGCGATTGAAAAAAAAACTGGCAAGGCATTTATCTATTACAATCATGTAGTAAAGTTCAGAGATGTAGCTATGCGCGGAGCCTGGACAAGTGGTGGAATTGAATCTAATTTTGGAACGATTGGTCATACCCCTAATTGCTCTACTCCGGTTGACTATACGGTTATTAAAAAATCGGATGGAAGCGTTAGCTGCATTACCGGCGCACTTGATTTATTGACACGAACGCCCTGGCGCATCGACATTAATTTACCTGCAGATAAAGCTTATTTTACAACGCAGTCATTTTGGTTTAATGCATCCGGCATCGAAGAACCATATTATCATTGGATGAATGCCGGTATAAAAGTTTCAGGCAATCTTGAATATATATATCCTGGTACAAAGTTTATTGGACATGAAGGAGAAAATGGAGAATGGCCAATTAATACAAAAAACAAAAAGGAAATTACCTGGTATAAGAATAATGATTTTGGTGGTTATAAATCTTACCATGTATTTGGCAAATACACAAATTTTTTTGGCGGTTATTGGCACGATGATAATTATGGTGTAGTTCGTTTTTCAGCTCATGATGATAAGCCCGGTAAAAAACTATGGATCTGGGGGCTTTCCAGGCAGGGCATGATTTGGGAAAACCTGATGACGGATAATGATGGCCAATACACAGAAATACAAAGCGGGCGGTTGTTTAATCAATCTGCTGAAGGCAGTGCATTAACTCCGTTTAAACACAGGGGATTTGCTCCTTATGCTACTGATAGCTGGACAGAATATTGGTACCCGGTAATGAATAGCAAAGGTTATTTATTTGCCAATGAATTTGCAGCACTTAATGTAGTAAGAAAAAAACAGCAAGTTAATATTTACCTCTCACCTGTTCAATATGTAAACGACACGCTTACCATTATTCAAAACGGCAATACAGTTTTTAACAAGCCTGTTTCACTTACTCCTTTAAAAGTGTTTGCAGACTCATTACGCCTAACAGACACCGTTGGAAAAATAACCGTAAGGCTTGGTGAACATATTTACTGGCAGCAGGATGATACAACGGATAATATTAATCGCCCTTCTGTACTGCCGGCTGACTTTGACCAGAGTAGCGCCTATGCATTGTACCTGCAAGGCAAAAACAGCATTTACTTCAGGCAATACCAAAAAGCAGCAGAAAAGCTGAAAGCGTGCCTGGCAATAGATAAATATTTTGTGCCAGCCCTAACAGATATGAGCATGTTGATGTATCGGCGCATGCAGTTGAACGATGCACTACAATATGCAAAAACAGCACTCAGCATCAATACCTATGAACCTGCTGCAAACTATTATTACGGGTTAATCAATAAAAAACTGGGCAATAAAACCGATGCTATTGATGGTTTTGATATTGCAAGTCAGTCTGAAGAACACCGCAATGCGGCATTTACAGAGCTGGCTAAAATGTATTTCTTGGCAACAGATACTGGCAACCGAAAAGCTATTCACTATGCTGAAAAGGCATTGGTATACAATCAGCAAAATACAGATGCTTTGCAAATTCTCGCCATTGCATACAGAAAGCAAAATAATGCAGCAGCAGCCAATAACATTTTAAAAAGAATTGAAGCTATTGATCCGTTAAGCAGTTTTGTAAAGTTTGAAAACTGGTTATTGAATAAAGATGCAGCATCTCAACAAGCATTTATTAGCCTATTGCAAAACGAAATGCCAGAACAAACCTGCCTTGAATTGGGACTATGGTATTATAACATTGGGCTTGTTGAAGAAGCTAAAAAATTATTGCAGTTATCTGCACCATGTGCTGAGGTTGACTACTGGCTGGCATACCTTCATAAAAACTCGCCTGAAGAACAATACTGGTATGAAAAAGCCAAGGCTGATAAAAAGCAAACAGCATTTCCTTTCAGAACTGAAAGCATTGAAGCGCTACAATTGTTTACAAAAAAGGCGAAAGACTGGCAACCTGTTTATAACCTGGCATTGATAGAAGCTTCTATTGGCAATATTGAGCATGCAAGGCAGTTGCTGGTAAACTGTGGAGACAAACCGGATGATGCAAACTTTTATGCGTGCAGAGCTAACCTAACAGAACAAAACTCGCCTGCTAAAGAAAAAGACATTATAAAAGCATTGTCGCTTGATGGAAAACAATGGAGGCTGCACAAACAACTGGCAGATTTATATATTGCACAGGAGAAATACACAACAGCATTGCCTGTTGTACAAAATTATTACCGGCAAAATCCTTCCAATTATATAATGGGTATGTTACTGGCAAAAACCTATTTGCTCAATAAGCAATACAAAGATGCTGCTGCAATACTGGACACGATTGTGATAATACCCTATGAAGGTGCTACAGATGGACGACGCCTGTATAAAGAAACCCATCTGATGCTGGCCATTGAAGCTATGCAGGAGAAAAATTACAAAAAAGCGGTTACCCAAATAAGTTATGCACGTGAATGGCCGGAAAGATTGGGTGCAGGAAAACCCTACAAGGAAGACATAGACGAAAGACTTGAAAACTTCTTATTGTACCAGGCATATGCGAAGCAAAATGATAAAAAGAATGCAGCCATTGCAAAACAGTCCATCATCAATAATACAGCAGCTATTTACAAAAGCAATGCATTACTAACAGACTGGGCGAATGGCAAAACGGATGCGCTGAATAAAGTAAACGAATTAACCATTGCGGATGAGAATACAGGGATTTTAAAAGAGTGGGTAAAAATTAAGAATTAAGTTTTCCCAACAATAAAAAAGGGGTGGCTAATAGCCACCCCAATAATTATAACAATTACAATGTGTTTTCATTAGAAATTTGAAACAACACCTGTATCCCACCAAAGACGTGTTGCGATATCATCTTTTGCGCCTGAGCCCATTTTGGTTACGGCGTCTGCAACTGCTGCAGTGTTACCTGTTCTTTCAGCATTTACAAAAGGCATCCTTTTAATCCACTGATCAGCTGCAATAACACCCCAATCTGCATTGCTGTCATTTTTAGCTACGTGTGGAATTTTAGGATAACCGGTTCTTCTAAAATCTACCCATGCTTCCAATGTCTGCGTAAATGCAGCAAGGTATTTCTGTGTAAGAATTTTTTCCAGTTTCAATTCGTTGTTATCTGCAGCATTCCATGCAACAGTAATAGTAGAAGCTGCCGTAGCAAAGCTATTGCGTGAATCAACCGGATCTGCATAAGCAATGGGTTTGCTGGTAGCATCTGTTATATAAGAATCTACACCAGCTGCACCCCAATCTGCAAATGATAACCTGATGCCATTTTCATAATTGGTCTGTGCATCGCCTGCTCCTGTCCAACCTCTTAACGCAGCTTCTGCTTTAAGAAATGCTACTTCAGCAGCACAAAAATCTCTTCTTGTTGTAACAGTATTAAAGTCATTAGATACTTTAGAAAAAGGAACGTGATCTGCTTTTGCTTTAATGTAAGCACCATTGCGAATGCCTTTGTAAAGAACAGTCGGGTGATCAGCAGCCAAAGCTGCGTTAGCTGCATCCAATGGAGCGAAGTATTTGGAAATCCTACCGTCTTTTAAACCAACTAAGAAAGATTCCATAACTGCTCCCATCCTGGTATCATCCCATTGGTAACAAATTTGTGCCACCGGCATGATGTTTCCATTTAAAGAGTTGGTGAAATTGTCTGCATTAGCAGTAATTAAACCAGCCGGATCAGCTAATGCTTTTTCACCCTGTGTTTTAGCAGTGGTAGGGTCTACTTTAGATAAACGTATTGCCAATCTCAACCTCATAGAATTAACCAGCTTCTGCCATTGAGGAATACTGCCTTTGTATGCAGTAGGATCGAAAGCTGCAAACTCTGCATATGTTTTGTTGGCAGCAAAATCTGTTTGAATAGAATCCAGCTGTTTAAATAACAAGGTATACAAGTCAGATTCTTTATCATACAAGATAGAATTTGCTGTGCTACCATAGTTTGAGTAAATAACCGGACCGTGAATAGCTGTTAACTTAGAAATGCCAATGATGCGTACAAGCTTAGCCCAATCTGCAAAAAGCGGTTTCTTGCTTTCATTAGCCAGTTTGATGATTTGCTGAGAAGGAGCCATTATACTTCCATACACTCTATCCCAGTATGTGTTCCAACGGATATAATAAGTGGTATTATTAACATTACCCACAAAATCAGTTGGAGTAGCCATAAATCCCATCCAGGAATCATAACATAAATCCTCTTCGATCTGGTGACCGTTCAGGTTGAAGAAAAAACCAGAAAATGGTGCGCCCAACAAGTTGTTATTCTGTTTAAGCAGATCATTTGAAATCTGGTTGGGATCCTGGTTAGTATCTGCAAAATTCTTTGTACACGATGCTAGTGTAATCAAACACAGTAGTGCAACAATTATTTGTTTCATGTTCAATTATTTTAATGTTTTAAAACGTAAACTTCACGTTAAATCCAAATGATCTTGTAGAAGGCAGTGCAAACACATCATTTGACTGCATGTTGTTGTTTGTGCTCATTGCCTGTTCAGGATCGAAAGGTGCTTTCTTATAGAAGAAGAACAAATTCCTTCCTACTAAAGAAACAGAAGCATCTTTGAAAATTGGATTTGCACTCTTAGATCTGAAAGTGTAGCCCAATACCAATTGACCCAACCTTACATTCGTTCTTGAAAATATGTATGGTTCCATGATTTTATTTCTGTCACCAACTGCTGAATAATAAGTATAAGGATCTATAGACGATACAGCTGCTCCTGTTGAGCTAACAGCATTGATAGCTACGCTGCCTTTATCTCTTGCTGCCGCTGTTCTTTCGCTTACACCATAAGAATCCAGGAATGCTTCAGTTTTAGAAAACGCAACACCACCAAATTTTGCATTGATAAGAAAGCTTGCAAAGAAATTTTTGTAAGTAAAGTTGTTGTTCCAACCCAATAAGAAGTCTGGGTTAACATTACCCACTTTAGTTTGTGTAGCAGCTTTTGTGGGAACGCCATTTGCGTCCAAAATAATTGCGTTGTTTTTGTCTCTTGCAAAGTGATAAATATATACATCATTGAAAGAGCCACCGGCTTTAATGATAGAAGCAAAGCCTTCATCATCGCCACCCACCTGGTAGCTTGGATTAGAAGCTATCAATTCAACAATTTTGTTTTTGTTCTGAGAACCATTGAATGCAGTTCTCCAGCTAAAATCGCGTGTACGATAAGGATCCGCTGTTACTGTAAATTCAAATCCGTGGTTATCGATTTTTCCGGCGTTAACATAGTATTTTGTATATGCAGAGCCAGAAGGAGCTGCTAAAGAAAGAAACTGGTTTGTACTTGTCTCTTTATAAATAGTGAAATCCAAACCAAGTCTTCCATCAAAGAACCTCATCTCTGTACCGTATTCATTGCTTACAATCTTTTCAGGTTTTAAATTGGTAAATGGCACCTGTGTATTGTAGCTGATACTTGCGAGGTTATTTGCTGTACCTGTACCAGTAATAGTATTATATGGATTTACTACATTAAATGGTACATCGTTGGCTGTTTGAGAAAGAGATGCTCTTACTTTCAAATAAGTGAAGAATTTTGGCAACTGAACCATTTGGCTGATAACAGCGCTTAAGCCAACAGAAGGATACAGGTAAGACTGGTTTCCTGTAAGTGCTAACGTAGATGCCCAGTCGTTACGAGCGGCCACATCAAGGAACAACATGTCTTTAAATCCTACAGTAGCATTTGCAAAAGCACCTTGCTTGATGCTTTGGCTGATAGTTTTATTGAAAACTACGTTATTTGGAATATTAGCAAATGTGAAAAAGTTAGGATAAATCAATGCATTTGTACCATTATTCACTTTCATACCGTCGTTAAACAGATTTTTCTGGTAGCTAACTCCGGCTAATGCATTCAAGCTAAAATTTCCAAATGTGTTGTTGTAGGTTAGGATACCATCTGTGTACAGCGCCTGGTCGTTGTATTTTGTATAATCCCATGTACCATTGGTGCTAACGCTTACAGAATTACCCGCAGCTGCATATCTGTAATCCCTCACCACATCATTGTAATCTACGTTACCCCTTGCTTCAAAACGGAGGTTTTTTGCAAGTTGGTAACCAACTTTTACATTGGCGATAATTCTTTTAGATGTTGCTACTTTAGGATTGTTGTAAAGTTCCCAGTAAGGGTTATTCTGTTTTTCCTCTGTAGAATACCAGTTCATTTTATACAAAGCACGGGAGCTATCAAATACCTGGTAATTGTTCTTGTAGGTATTAAAGTTCCTGTCTCTTGCAAATAAATACAAACCAGTAAGCGGGTTATTATAGTAACCAGCTCCCGGACGATTTTTAGAATTTTCTGCAGAAACAATCACGTTAGAACTAATAGTCAGCTTATCATCCAACAATTTTGTACTCTGATTAAAAGAGAAATTGTGCTTGCTGTAGGTATTTGTGGGCATTACACCTGTAGCTGATACATTGGCGTAAGAAAAATACACGGTTGTTTTATCAGTACCACCGTGAATGGCAACGCCTGTAGTAACAGTTGCGCCGGTGCGGAAGAAGTCTTTGATATAATTATTCTGGTAATTGCCTTTAACAACAGTTTGTCCTGTAGGCGTCCAGCTATAATCTCCACCTACAGATCCATAACGATATTGAAAATCGGGAAGGCCTGATACTTTCTCCAGAATAGTACTGTTGTTAAAATCTACAGATACTTTACCAGCTTTGCCTTTTTTGGTAGTAATAAGGATTACACCATTGGCACCCTGGCTACCATAAAGAATAGCAGCGTTGGCTCCTCTTAACACGCTGATGCTTTCAATATCAGCAGGGTTAACTGCAGAAAGACCATCACCACCGTCTCTGCCACCATAAGAACCTGGCTGATCTGTTTTGTTGTTTACCAGGGGAACACCGTCAATTACATACAGTGCTTCGCTAAGGCCAAGCAAAGATTTGTTGCCTCTTAATACAGCTTTGGTAGAACCACCTGCACCAGAGCTGCTAACTTTAATATCAATACCAGCGGCTTTACCACTAAGGGCATCCACAAAATTGATATTAGCTGCTTTTCTCAACTCATCACCACCTATTTGTTGAGATGCATAGGTTAAGGCCTTCTTTTCTTTTCTTACACCGAGGGCTGTTACTACCACTTCACCAAGATCCGTAGTAGATGCTTCCAACGAGACTGATACAGAACCTGAACCTGCAGGCGCTGCAATTGTTTTTGCAGTGTAACCTATTGAAGATACTTCCAGTGTAACTTCCCCGGCAGGTGCATTTAAAGAAAAGCCACCATCTGAACTAGTAATGGTAGAGATGGACTTACCTTTTACTTTGACGGTGACTGAAGGCAGGGGATTGCCTGTTTTTGAATCCTTGATCGTTCCGGATATTACCCGGGTTTGAGCCATTGCCACTGAACTCAGCAGTAGCAGCAATGCCATTAATCTTAATGTTCTCATTGCGCAGTTGGTTTTTGATGATAAAAAATGATTGCAGTACTATTATTGCATTTTTAGTTAAAGCCGTATTGATTTTGGTCTATACTATCGTTTTATTCGATACTATTTTACCCATCGCATTTCACACAAAAATCTTTTTACGTGTCTGCCGTCAATCTCTTAACCCTCTCATCAAAAAATGTTACTTAAATAAGCGCTTTGTTGGCCTTACCCGCATGTGAAGAAACAGGCTTAGCCATATTTTCCATCACCAATGCTGCTGCTCCAATTAATTCGGCTCTGCGGCCAATAGAAGAAACTTTCACCCCTGTAAACTCTGATAATCTTGGTATGCAATATTTGTTCAATGCCTGCTGAATGGGAGCTAATAATATCTTGCCCACATCCGCTCCTCGTCCGCTTAGTACGATTAATTCGGGGTTTACAATATGTATTAATATAGCAATTGCTTTACCTATCTTATAACCCATATCGGATAATAACTCTATAGCAAATTGATCACCTTTATTGGCAGCCACCATTATGGCTTCACTCATTTGCTCGGGGCGTTCATCATATTTTAGGCCCGAAATGCTGCCTTCTTTTATGCCTTTCATGGCTTTTTCGGTAATCACTCTCAATGTTGCTTCGGTTTCCAAACAACCTCTTTTGCCACAATCGCAAAGGGTGTCGCTTTCAGAAATCGGAATATGACTCAATTCACCTGCATAGCCGGTATATCCTCTGAAGAGAACTCCATTTACTATCATACCCAGGCCAATGCCCCAGCCTATGTTTATTACCATTACCTCTTCGGTATCTTTTGCCAGTCCAAACTTTAACTCTGCCAATGCTACCAAACTGGAGTCATTGTCAAGATAAACGGATAGCCCCAGCTCTCTTTCCAAATATTTATACAAACTTTCTCCATTGGCAGGAAGTAGATAAGAATAGTTTACACCCAGTTTAGTATTAGTAAATCCGGGCATGCCTATTCCAACTCCTGCAATGCTTTCACGGTTGATGCCAGAACGTTCAATAACATTATTAATAATGCGAACCAACTCTTCGTGAGCAACAGCATTATTCATTAGTTTCAACTCAACTGTTTCAACTGGAAGTACAGGATTATTTAATACATCAGTAAGAAGAATTTTTGTATACAATTGATCCATTGCAACAGAAACAATATAAAGCGCATTAGCTTTTAAAGAATACACCTGCGCTCTTCTACCGCCACTTGAAGGAGCCAAACCTGCATCTGTTACATATCCAGCTTCTACCAACTCCATTAATACTTTAGTGATGTGCGGAATGCTTTTGCCAAGAAGAGTGCTTAACTCAACACTAGACAATTTCTTTTCGAAATAAAGTGTGCTTATGATTTGCTGCTTCAATTGGCTCCCCGAAAACATATTCAAGTCTGTTTGTTTAAAAGCTGCCCTTCTTTAGAAAGTTGAACGAACTTAATAAAGTTTAACTTTATAATAAAATATATTTAATACGGTTTTAACATTAAAACCCGAAGAGCATTATTAATCAATCGCTTACAAGATAATTTTAGCAAAAATAAATTTTAAGTAACCGATTGGCTTTAACGAGCGTCTATATTTATCAATCATAATCAATTGATTATGAATACAACAAATAATCGTGAATAAGTCCGTCAGGGTAAAACAGATACCGGTCTACTGGCGGACAACACGCCCCAGGTTTTTGAAGGCTTAGCTCCCATTTCAATTTGCAGCTCACCACCCTGTAGTATTTCTGAATGAAGCAGGAAAGCTTTGTCGTAAAGCTTTCCATTTAGAAGAATGCGTTGTATGTATTTATTAAGTTGACTATTGTTCTTAATCTGGACATGAAAAGTCTTGCCATTGGGCATTTGCAAACTGGCTTCATTAAATATCGGGCTTCCAAAAACATATACGCCATTAGCTGGGTGTACGGGGTAAAAGCCCAAAGCACTCCAGATATACCAGGCCGACATTTGCCCAACATCCTCGTTGCCGCAAATCCCCTCAGGTTTATCTGAATAGAGACTGTCTGTAATATACCGGATTTTATCTGCAGTTTTCCAGGGCTGACCTGCAAACATGTAGAGGTATGGTATGTGATGCCCTGGTTCATTGCCATGGGCATATTGTCCTATCAGTCCTGTTATATCCGCTGATGCCTCTTTACCCATCTCTCCTTTTTGTGTAAACAACGAATCCAGTTTGGCGATAAACTTCTTCTCTCCACCCAATTGCTGTATGAGGCCTTCCACATCCTGCGGCACCAGCCAGGTATATTGCCAGGCATTGCCTTCACTAAAATCATCTTTCATGTGCCTGGAAACAAAAGGGCTGAATGGTTCGCGCCAGCTATTTTCGCTTACACGTCCCCGTACAAAACCACTGGCTGCATTGTAATAGTTTTTATAATAAGCGCCGCGTTTGCTGAAATACAAGTAATCATCCTGCTTTCCTAAACGTTTTGCCATTTGCGCAATGCAGGCATCGCCAATGGCATATTCAAGCCCCATTGCAACCGACTCCACCATACTGTCTGCCGGTATAAATCCATACTTCTTTACATAATTAAGGCCCCGGCTATCGTTCATGGCAGTCTGCTTTACAGCTTCATATGCAAGTGCTTTATCAAAACCTTTGATGTCTTTAAGCCAGGCATCTGCCACCACCTGTATAGCGCTATTGCCAGGCATTGTATTGGTTTCATTGCCCATTAAATGCCATACAGGAAGCCTTCCCTGTTGCTGATAAATAGCCAGCATAGAATTGATTTCATCCTTCACCTTGTCTTCATGCAATAAAGTATAGAGTGGTGCAGCCGCACGGTAAATGTCCCAAAGAGAAAATGTAGTAAGATTGGTAAAGCCTGCAGCATGATGCACTTCTTTGTCTGTACCATAATAATCACCATTGCTATCATTAAAGGCAGAAGGTGCTATCATGGTATGATACATAGCTGTATAAAAGATTTTCTTGCTTGCGGCATTGTCTGTCTTTACAAGCACTTTACGCAGCTCTTTATTCCAGGCGTTATCAGCTTCCTGTTTTACTTTATCAAAATCCCAACCCGGAATTTCTGCGGCTATATTCCGCAGCGCATTTTCTGTGCTAACGGGAGAGATGCCGACTTTTACTTTGATCATTTCTCCGTCAACAGTATTGAAATGAGCGACTGCTTTTATACTATCACCCATTAAAACAACATCGGTAGTAGCTGTTTTGCTTTTATACAGTACACATTGCTTAAAGGGCTTTGAAAAAATCGCCGTAAAATAAATGCGCTGATCATTTGCCCAGCCTTTTGAAAAACGATAACCCGCAATTGTGGAGTCATTAATTATTTTGATGTAGGTATCTGTTGGTTTATCCCATCCTATACCCTGCACTAAGTCAACAACAATGTGTGATGATGTTGAAGCTGGAAAAGTATATTGATGAAAACCTACCCTAGTAGATGCAGTTAACTCTGCTTTAATATTGTATCGCTTCAGCAGTACACTGTAATAACCCGGTTTTGCTATTTCCTCTTTATGAGAGAAAAGTGAAGTATTGCCGGCTACCAGGTTTTTAATGTTTCCTTTTGTTACCAATGTTTCGCCTGTTGCCGGCATCAATAAGACATCTCCCAGGTCGCCAATACCCGTACCACTAAGATGGGTATGCGAAAAACCAATAATGGTGGAATCGGAATAATGATAACCAGAGCACCAATCCCAGCCTTCAGAAATATTAACCGGCCCCAATTGAACAGCACCAAAAGGAACATTAGCACCCATAAAAACATGCCCGTGAAAACCTGTGCCAATATAAGGATCTACAAATTGGGTAAGTGAAGGCAACGTGTCTTTAGGAGTTTTTGCAAAACTTATATAACCAGTACAAATGGTCAAGGCAAATGCTAGAAAAAATTTTCGGGTATTCATCCTTTGTATTTTTAATAAGAATGCTGCCCCTGTTTTTTCAACAAAGGCAGCATCCAGTTAAAGAGTTTGTTTTTTTGCAGGATACGGCAATATTATTTAAGATTATTTTTTATAGTAAAAGCAGCATTCAGTTTTTCATCCTGCGATGAGCCACCTAATACAATATTATAGGCACCTCCATATAACCTCCATTGATGAGCAGTCAAATCCCATTTTTGCAATTCAGACACAGGTATGCTAAAGCTTACCAATTTTGAATTGCCTTTTAATACCTGCACACGTTTAAATGATTTCAATTCTTTGATGGGCATTCTTTCCACAGCAGGATATTTTATATAAACCTGTGCTACTTCATCTCCATCATACTTACCAGTATTATTAATCTTAATAGAAAAAGTAACACTGTCTTTCAGCGATTTTGGTGCTACCGGCATCTTATCCCATTCATAGCTGAAGCTGGTATAACTTAAACCAAAACCAAATGGGTATTGCGCCTTCCCTTCATAATACCTGTAACCATGTCCTTTAGATGCATAGCTTTCGTAAGGAGGTAAATCAGCAATAGAATTATAAAATGTAACAGGAAGACGACCTGCAGGCGACACATCTCCAAACAAAATATCCGCCAGCGCATTGCCGCCCTGTTCTCCCGGATACCATGCCAGGATGATGGCATCCGCATACGGCTCAATAGCTGCAATATCCACTGCACTACCTGCAGTAATTACAGCTATAATTGGCTTCTTGTTTGCTTTTCGCAATGCTCTTAGATATGCTATATTGCTGGCAGGTAAACTCAGGCTCTTTTTATCGCCACCACCTGCTGCTAAAAACGCATCTCCTTCTTCGCCCTCGTACACAGCATTCAATCCCATTACTGCTACGGTAACATCTGCATTGCCTGCGGCCCATATGCCACCAAAATGAACTGTATCTGTAAAATCACAACCTAAGTCATATTCAACCCTTGTACCAGGGCCAACGGCTGCGGTAATACCTTCTACAAAGTTTACCGTCTTATTGCTTACGCCATGATAATTGCCCAACAGCGCATCTAAAGAAGCAGCATTAGGGCCAACTACCATTACAGCACCATATTGTTTCTTGCTAAGGGGCAGAATGTTGTTGCTGTTCTTTAACAACACCATGCTTTGCTGGGCAGCTACTCTTGCCAGTTTAAGATGATAATCAGAAGCTACACTATCTGCACCATAACTGCTAAAAGGATTATTGGCAGCAGGATCATAAAAACCAAGTTTGAACTGTGTTCTTAGAATAGCAGCCAATGCGCTGTCTACTTCCTGCACAGTTAATAATTTTTGATCGATGGCCTTCATTACATCGTTTTGCAACACATTGCTGCAATCCAAATCAACACCGGCTTTAATGGCTGCAGCAGCAGTTTCAACACCAGAGGGCAGCGCTTTGTGGCGAACGAAAATATCATCCAGCGCACCACAGTCTGTTACCACATGTCCTTTAAATTTCCACTCCTCATGTAGTATTGAATGCAATAAAGTTTGCCCCGAACAGCAAGGCTCACCATTAACGCGGTTATATGCACACATCACAGACTCTACGCCTGCATCTACCAATCTTTTAAATGCATACAAATAAGTTTCACGCAAATCTTTTTCATCCACTATTGCATTGAATGTATGACGGCCAGCCTCTGGCCCGCTATGCACTGCAAAGTGTTTGGCACAAGCAGATGTTTTTAAGTAGTGAGGATCGTTGCCCTGTAATCCTTTAATAAATGCAGTGCCCATGGTTGCAGTAAGAAACGGGTCTTCTCCGTAAGTTTCCTGTCCCCTGCCCCAACGCGGATCACGAAATATATTAATATTGGGCGACCAAAACGTAAGCCCCATGTATTGCAAACGCCTGTCTTGCGCAATGGAAAGATTGTATTTAGCTCTTGCTTCCGTAGAGATTACAGTAGCTTCTTCCAATAACAATGCATCGTTAAAAGTTGCAGCCATTCCTATTGCCTGCGGAAAAACGGTTGCCCTGCCGGCACGTGCCACGCCATGCAAAGCTTCATTCCACCAGTTATAGGCAGGTATTCCCACCCTGTCAACCGACTTGCTGTTATAACCCAGCAAAGAAATTTTTTCTTCCAGTGTAAGCTGTTTCAACAAATCATTTACCCTTGCCTGCATGGGCAATTGCGGATTGCGAAAAGCCGCACCCATTTGCGCAAAAGATTGTAAAGAGACAATAAAAACAATTGCCAGTATGTATATGCGAAGATGTTTCATTACTGCGATTAATAGATTTCAACGTTTGAAATAACAGGACATGCTTTAGCCCCTGTGATGTTTACCCTAACCTTGCCTGTTTCTACTGGTGCTATCTTTAAAATTCTTTTATAACCGATAGTGGTAGCTTCAGCAACTTGTTGCCATGCATTGTCTTTCCACACTTCTACGGTAAAAGATTTTATACGTTGTCCTAACTGTATATATTCCTGCAAAGTGATGTATTGAACAATACCAGGCTTGTTAAGTGTGATTTCAAAACTGCCTGTAGTAACATTGTCATCAGTTGCCCAATAAGTATTCTCCTTTCCGTCTGTCATATTAGCCGGTGCATATGCCGCAGCTTTACCTCTGTAACTGCTTGCTGTAACCGAAGCTCCTTTAGCAAGATTATCTGCAAATGTTTTATTCAGCAAATCACGAAAGCCTTTTAATGATTGTACATCTATTTCGTTAAAAAGACCGCGTTGATCCGGAGGAATATTGAGTAATAAAGTAGAGCCCCTACCTACAGAAGTAAGATAAATTTCGAACAGTCTCTCAGGCGTTTTTACTTTTTCATCTTCTGCTGCATGATAAAACCAACCCGGACGAATGGATACATCCACTTCAGCAGGTACCCATTTATTGCCATCAATAGAACCGCTGTTTAGCAAATGCTCTACTCCGGCTTTGCCAGCATAAATGCTATCTGTATTAATCGTATTCCAATTAGTCTCACCGGCCAAACCACTTTCATTGCCTACCCAGCGAACACCAGGGCCTGCATCACTAAAAAATACCACATTAGGCTGTATGCTTCTTACCAATGCAAGCGTTTTTTGCCAATCGTAATAGGTAGCGCCATTAATCTTTCTTGTTTCATTTGCGCCGCCATAATAGCCATTGCCTCCATTGGCTCCATCAAACCACATTTCTACAATAGGCCCATATTGAGTAAATAATTCTTTCAACTGGTTGCGGTAATAAGTAATGTACTCCGGTTTGCCATAAGTTGCCTGGTTCCTGTCCCACGGCGAGAGGTAAACACCAAACTTAAGCCCATACTTTTTAGCGGCATCACTTGCTTCACGCACCACATCGCCTTTGCCATTTTTATATGGACTGTTTTTAACCGAATGCTCTGTGTATTTGCTTGGCCAGAGGCAAAAACCATCATGGTGTTTGCAGGTAAGTATCATTGTTTTGAAGCCAGTCTCTTTCAATGTTCTGGCCCATTGTCCTGCATCCAAAGCTGTAGGGTTAAATACAGATTCTTTTTCGTCACCATTGCCCCATTCTCTTCCGGTAAATGTATTGGTAGTAAAATGAATAAAAGCATTGGTCTCCATTTTATGCCAGGCAAGCTGGGCCGCATTTGGCACTGGTAAAATTGCCTTTGGTGGAGCCACTTTTGCCTGGGAAAAAACCTGGGTAGAAAAAACAATCGTTAATAAAACAGCCAAGCTGTGTTTGTAATTCATGCGCATAGTTAAAAGATCTCTGGGTTAAAGAATAAAACGATAGGGCAATGCAAGAAAATTGAAAAGGATAAGCGGGTGGCAAACCACCAGTAGTGTGGCAACGAATGTAAGTAATAAATAAACACAATCGTTGGCAAGAACTGCTTCCGGCGTTTATCGTTGTATGCAATTACAAAACCAAAACAATCATTTAAAAACTGCTGAAGAAAGTGTGCATTAAATAAACACAGCCTGTTTATTCAACAGTATAAAATATACAATTGATAAACAGGCTGATTTAAATCTATTGGCTATTTTTCGACCAGCTTCATTTTTTTATTAAAGAGTCCTACACAAGCATCGTTAATAAAGTATTTTAAAAGCTAATCCCTCTACGATTATTTGCTGGCATTAAAACTAAAGGCCAAAGCGGGTACCATTGTTTTTGACTGAAGCAATGCAGAAGGTATAGTTACCTTTACTTTACCATTCTCTACTGTCCATTTTACTGTAGCACCAGTTTGCAGCAATTTCATTTTACTGCCTTTTGCAGGGATGTTGCCGCTCCATTCAATGGTAGTTGTTATAGCTGTATTCTCTGGAATTAATGCCAAAGCGTACAATGTTTTACCGTCTTTTGATTGCGTGAAATAAACATTGCCATCAATATATTTATCAGTAGTACGGGTGTTGTAAATAGCATTTCCATTTACTGCCAGCCATGCTCCTATCTCCTGCAACCTGGGTATTTCCGCTTCCTGCAATGTACCATCTGCTTTAGGGCCAACACCCAATAATAAACTGCCGCCTTTTGCTACCACTTCTATTAGTTTATGAATAATAGTGGCGGAAGATTTTAAATGTTCGTTTGGAACATATCCCCATGCGCCGCCCAATGTAATACAGCTCTCCCATGGGTGATCTTGTTTTTCCTTTGGAATGGTTTGTTCCGGTGTTTGGTAGTTTTCGTAAGGCCCGTGCACAGTGCGGTCTACGATTAATAAACCAGGTTGCTCCTTGCGTGCCATGCTTGCAATTTTAGGCATATCTACTTCCTGGCTAAATGGAGGAATGGCTGCGCCCCAGGCTCTTACTTCATCTGTAACCGTTTCTAACGGCCTCACCCAACCGCCATCCAGCCAAAGAATATCCATTTTACCATAGCCGGTCATTAGCTCCTGTATCTGGTTGTAAGTATATTGTTTGAATTTATTCCAACGCCAGGGGAATTTCCTGATATCATAATTTACGTTGCGGTCTGGTGTTGCATACATTGGCCACCAAAAATTCTCTGAATGCCAGTCTGGCTTGGAGAAATAAGCACCAATCATAAACCCTTCTTTCCTGAAAGCATCAAAAACATATTTGGCAATATCTGCCCTCGGATTGCTGGCAAAAGGCCCATTGGTAATTTTAAAATCAGTTTGCTTGGTATCAAACATGCAAAACCCATCGTGGTGTTTGGTGGTAAATACTACATACCGCATGCCTGCCTGCTTGGCTACAGAAGCCCACTGCTCGGGGTTAAAATTTACCGGGTTAAAATCTTTCTTTAGCCCCCAATACCATTTCTTAAAATCTCCATAATCGCTGGTGCTGTCGCGGGTAATCCAATCTTCCGAACAAAGTGCCCATGATTCAATCATACCCGGCACTGCATACAAACCATAATGTATGATCATACCAAACTTCTGGTCTCGCCATTGTTCCAGCTTAGCCCTTACCAATGTATCTGTTGGCCATTCGTATTCTTTAGATTGAGGATGAATATCTCCCTGAGCTGATAAAAATTGGGAAGTGTTTATAAACAGTAAGAAAAACAAACCGCGATGTACAGCGTTTTGGGCATTGCGTTTTAACAAATGAAGCATGTTCATGAAACTGGATTAAATAGGTTGTTAGGGAATGATGGCAGGCATGCAAAAATATGGAATGAATACTTGTGTAAAAAAATTAACCATAATTGGCGAAAAACGATTTTTTACAATTCAGCTCTGCGGATAGCGATTAGTTTTGTGCATCAATCAAAAATGAAAAACAAAATGTTTACACTAGAACAAATTAAAGAAGCCCACTTGTCAACCGTTAAAACCGGCGCTGACTTTCCTAAATATGTAAAGCGGATTATTGAGTTGGGCGTAAGTAGTTACGAAACATTTGTGGCTGACGGTCATACAGCTTATTATAGCAAAGACAAACAAGTATTAAAAAGTGAGCGCAGGTATGATACAATCAAAATTGTAAATAACGCCGATAAGGAAGCATTTGCCATCGCTCTAAAAAAACATCAACAGGGGCAAACTACCTTTCCTGATTTTTGCAATGATTGCGCTATCAACGGAGTGGAGAAATGGATTGTTGACACCAATAAAATGACTTGTGCCTATTATGATCTGCAAGGCAATAAAATGCTGGAGGAAATTATTCCGCGTGTTTAAGCAAAGGTAGAACTGTAAAATTAACGGAAGTAATAACCAACGCTTAAAGAAGCACTGCGGGGTTTAATCTTAGCGCCATTAGGATCGTTATTGATATTGCCTATCCCATAAGCATAAGCGGCTTCAGCAAAAAGCTTTCCGCCAAATGTATAGCCAAGTGATGCATTGAGTGATGCATCAAAAAGCCCAAAATAATTACCGGTTACGCTTAATTTGGCTTTGTCCGTAACTCTGGCACCCATAGCATTTGTATACGTTTGTTTGCCATTAACACCAACACCTATTGAAGGGCCCAGTTTGCAATACAAACCGCCATTGCGTTTTTTAGAGAGATCAACTTGTATCAGCAAGGGAATGTCAATATAATTAAGACGATAAGTCCTGGAAGGTTTATTAAGCGTATCGGTAACTGTAAAACCTCTTGAATTGTATTGAAGTCCGCTAACAAAAGCTACTTTATCATCAAAATAAACTTTAGTACCGATGCCAAATAAATAGCCGCCGATATTTTCGTTAGGCATTTTTACACCATCCCTTTTAAAAGATGCAGTGCTTAACTGTCCACCGGCTTTAAATGCCCAATGCAATTGCGCAGTAGAAGAAAAAGAAATAAAGAAGAAAGCTGCCAGGAAAAAGGGTCTCATAATTAATTTTTAGGGTACTTGCAAACAAGGGGAGCTTTACAAAGGAGATCGGAGGGACTAATAATAAGGAGCCGCAAGATACAGTCTCAGAGCGGGTTTTGCAAGTTTTTGCAAATGCTATAACTACTTATTTTTCATTTGCTGGTTATAAGCGGCTGATTCCCCAACAGGTATGGATAAGCTATTCCAATCTTTGTCTTTTATCATGCGGCCCAGGTACACAATCTGGCCTACATGATAGGGATAATGCGCCAGTTGCCGGTTAATGGCATCTACCACCAACTGTCCTTCTGTGCGGATATAAATTGTTTTTAACAGATCGTCTTCTTTCAATGCGGCCAATGCATCAAACATGCATTTCCAGCCTTTCTCCCATTTAGATAATAACTGTTCGCGAGTATGAGATTGATCATTAAACTCCGTATCACGGTTACGCCATTCTTTTTCGCCATCTTCCGTAAGAAAATTGGTCCAGCGGCTTAACATATTGCCGCTCATGTGCCGGATAATAACGGCAATGCTGTTGCTGGCGGCATTCGGCTGAACATAAAAATCTGCATCCTGCAATTGTGCAAATGTTTTATCGCCCAAATCTTTGTAATAATCAAATCGTTTAATGGCCGTTTGCAGAAAGGCAGTTCCAAAATTTTGCATAGCCAGTCTATTTTATTTAGTTAAATATTTTTTTAGCCATCATAAGCAACTTGACGGATAGACTGTTGCTCCGTGCATCCCGACTATTCGGGACTCCGTTCATCTTTTGCAGCATTGGGCGGCTGTGCTTCCTGTGCAGCTTACTCTATGATATCTAAAATCCTTCAGCACTATCTTCTCCCCTTTTATCCGCAACAGCTTCAAACTTATTGCCAGGCAAAACTTTTATTGCTTCTGTTCTTCCAATGCGGCCAATAACATTAACGGTGTATCCCATTGCTTTCAATGAATCAATCAAAGGTTGTGGAAAATCTTTTTCTACTATAACAGCATCAGGTTTCCATTGGTGATGAAACTTGGGTTTATACACTGCATCCTCTGTGCTAAGATTAAACTCTAATACATTAACCAGGCTTTGATATACAGAAGTTGGAATAGTAGTGCCGCCAGGGGTGCCTACTACAAGATAGGGTTTGCCATTCTTCAGTACAATGGTTGGCGTCATACTGCTAAGCATTCTTTTACCCGGTGCAATAGCATTTGCTTCGGCGCCAATAGCTCCATACATATTGGGGACGCCTGGCTTCACACTAAAATCGTCCATTTCATCATTTAGTATAAAACCTGCATGGCCTACCACTGTTTTGCTGCCGTAGTGATCATTTAACGTTGTGGTAATGGAAACAGCATTGCCGTCTTTGTCAATAACACTAAAATGAGTAGTCTCATCACTCTCATGTGGAATATTTCCTTCTTTTATTTTCTCGCTGGTGCCCGCTTTATCCGGGTCAAAATCGCTCATGCGTTGCTGTATGTAAGCATCGCTGGTTAATTTTTTCACCGGCACTTTTACAAAATCTGCATCGCCCATAAAAAACGCACGGTCTGCATAAGCACGGCGTTCTGCTTCAATCATTAAATGTACTGCTGCGGCAGACTGAAAACCCATTTTTGCGATATTCCTTTTCTCAATCATCTTCATTGTCTGGTTAATGATAATGCCACCGCTACTTGGCAACGGCATTGTTACAACAGTATATCCTTTGTAAGGGAAAGTAAGCGCAATCCTTTCTTTAGCCTGATAGTTTTTTAAATCGTCATAGGTTACCAATCCTTTGCCACGTTGCATTTCTTCCACAATCAGTTTGGCAGTCTCTCCTTCATAAAAACCTTTTTGACCATTATCACGCATACGCTTAAGCGTATTTGCAGAATCAGTTTGAATCAAAGTATCCCCGGCTTTCCAAGCTCCTTCTTTTATAAAAGCAGGCTGTACGGTATTGTACTTTACAAAATCTGCCTTGCCTTCATTAAGTGAATGTGCTTCTCCTTCTGTAATGGCAAAACCTTTTTCTGCCAGTTCAATGGCAGGCTCTATCAATGTTTTAAATGGAAGCTTTGCATATTTAAGTGCGGCAAACAAACCTGCCACAGTTCCCGGAACGCCTGAAGCCAGGTGACCATTTTGACTCAGCACCATTTTTGGATTGCCTGCTGCATCCAGGTACATATCCCTGCTGGCAGCGCCTGGCGCCTTTTCGCGGTAATCTATAGCAAGGTTTTTTCCGTTTTGCAATCGTGCCACCATAAAACCACCCCCACCAATATTGCCCGCTCCGGGATACACAACCGCCAACGCAAGATGCGTAGCAATGGCAGCATCTATTGCATTACCTCCTTTTTGCAACATTAGCAGACCAGCTTTACTAGCCAGCGGATGTGCAGACACTACAGCTCCGTTGCTACAGGTGATAGTTTTTTTAATAGTATACTGATATGGATTGATAGCATCAATACCTTGTTTTTGCTGTGCATTTACAAGAATACTTAATAGCAGAAAAAGGGCAACTAGAAAACTTTGAACTCTATGCATACTGGTTTTTTGATTGATTTGAACTAAACCGAAGATAAGCATTAGACAGATTTTTTTTGTTATTCTCAAAACAGCTATATTTGAATTTAACCCCAAGGCAATCTATTTTTTGCCGCCTGCAACCATTCGCATCCCTTACAACAGTTTATTACCCCTTTCAACCTTTGCTATCCTTTAGCAACCAACGGACATTTTTTAAACACTAAAACTAACATGTATGAGAATGAACCGTTTTGGCTTCAAGCCTATCCTCCTGCTTTTTACTTTTCTAATTATTTTTCAATGGGCATCTGCTCAAACCGGTGTTGTAAAAGGTAATGTCAAAGATGCCAGTGGCGCACCATTGGCTGGTGCATCGGTAACTGTGCAGGGCAAAAAGAATGGAACTGTTACAGATGTTAATGGCAATTATTCTCTTACACTAGCGCCGGGAAAATATTCATTGTTATTAAGTTTTGTAGGACAAAAACCACAGAAAGCTGATGTAGTAATTACGGCTGATGCTACAACCGAACAAAACTTCACTACTGAAAGTTCCGCGGATCTAGACAATGTAGTGGTAATTGGTTCCCGTGTGCGGGATGTAAGGGCAAAGACCACTACTCCCGTGCCTGTAGATGTGATACGCATAAAAGAGATTACCAATTTTGCGCAGGGAGATGTGGGCCAGATACTAACGTATGCTGCTCCATCTTTCCAGGCAAACAGGCAAACCGTAGTTGATGGAACAGACCATATTGACCCTGCCAGTTTGCGCGGATTGGGGCCAGATCAAACTCTGGTATTATTGAATGGGAAACGACGTCACAATACGGCCTTGGTAAACATTAATGGATCTGTAGGACGTGGCTCTGTAGGCACAGATCTCAACTCCATTCCCGCCGCAGCAATAGATCACCTGGAAGTACTGCGTGATGGCGCTGCTGCACAATATGGTTCTGATGCTATTGCAGGTGTAATTAATGTGGTGCTGAAAAAAAATTACAAAGGCTTTAATATAACGGGTACACTGGGAGAAAATTTTACCACACAAAAACTTCCCCGGCCGCAAGACCTGTCTATTGAAAAAAGAAATATTGTGGATGGTGTAAACAAACAAATAGATTTTGACTGGGGCATGATGGGAAAGAATAATTCTTACCTGAATATATCCGGTCAGTGGCTGCAGCGTGGTGCCAGCAATCGTGGTGGAATTGATAATTCTCCGCTATTGTATTATGGTAATGCATCGCTTCCTACACCGCCTGCAGCGTTAACCACCACTGCACAAAAAACAGATTTTCTGCAATGGCTGATGAACCAGGACGCAGCATTGGCCACCCAAAGAGGATTTGACAGAAAGGATATGATCATCGGCAACTCCTACTCCAACAATTTTCTGGGCTTTATTAATGCGGGTACAGATCTTTCTTCTAAAGTAAGCCTCTATTTAACTGCGGGTATTGGTCACCGTAAGGGAGATGCTACCGGCAACTATCGTCTGCCTGCAGCTCTTAGCCAGCAACCTGTAAACGCAGATGGCAGCCTTTACTATCCCAACGGATTTCTACCGCATATTTCCCCCAAGATTAACGATCTATCCGGGTTAATTGGTGCCAACATAAAACTGGGTGAATGGAATATGGACATTAGCAGTGTTACCGGCAGTAATTCATTCCAGTTTTTTGTAACACAGTCCGGTAACGCTTCACTAGCGCCTACCGGTACCGTACAAACGTCTTTTGATGCAGGTAAACTTTCCTTTTTGCAGAATACAAACAATGTTGATTTCTCCCGCAAATTCAATTTGGTTAAAGCTGGAGATTACTTTAACGTGGCTTTTGGTGGTGAAGCCAGGTATGAACAATTTAAAATTACCGCCGGGGAGCCCAATTCATATATTTTAGGCACACGAACTACTTCCGGCACGCCATTTACCACTCCTGTATATCCCGGCACCAATAGCACCTATACCCTGCCTGCCGCCACCGCCACTGCACCCGGCGCACAAGTATTTCCCGGCTATGGTGTTAATGATGCTATTAATGCGCACAGAATGGTTTATGCGTTATACCTGGATCTTGAAGCCAAATTAAATAAATGGACATTGGGAGGTGCTCTGCGTTTTGAAGACTATGCAGAACAGAATGGCATTAACTACAGCAATGTAAGCGGAAAAGTTACGGCCCGTTATGAAGTCTCGCCGGAACTGGCTTTCCGCGGTTCTTTAAGCAACGGATTCCGTGCACCGTCACTGCACCAGCGTTATTTCCAGAATACATCCACACAGTTTGTAAACTCTGTGGCGCAGAATACACTTACTGTAAATAACCAAAACCCTATTTCCAGAACTGCATTTGGCATTGGCGAACTAAAACCGGAAACATCCAAAGATATCACATTGGGTGTGGTAGGCAAAATAGGTCGAAATTTTTCCTATACTGTTGATGCCTACCTGATACGCATAAACGATAGAATTGTTTTATCAACTGCTTTTTCAAAAAGCAATCCATTGGTACAGGCAATTTTTACACAATACAATGTTGACCCTTCTGTAAGCAGCGTACAGTTTTGGACGAATGCTGTAAATACACAAACAAAAGGCATAGACATTGTGCTAACGCAAAAGGTTCCCTTAAACAAAGGCACGCTTAATTTCTCACTGGCCGGAAACCTGAACAAAAACGAAGTGGTGGGGCCATTGCATGCTTCATCCACTATACAATCCGCAGCTAACAATCCCAGCCAGTCTGATGCAAGTAAAAATCCGGCGAATGATTTTACCAATATTTTGTTTGACCGGCAGCAACGCAGCCGCATTGAAGTGGCGCAACCAAAAAGCAAGTTCAACTTTACAACCAACTATAGTCTCGCTAAATGGAATTTCATGCTGCGCATGATCTATTGGGGCAAGGTGGAATATGTGAATGCCGTAAACAACAATCCATTTGCAAAAAATGCTACTACAGGCGCTTATTTCTATGATGCAGCACCTGAAAGCGACCAGGTATTTTCTGCCAAAGTAACTACTGATATTGCATTTACTTACAAACCAACGCCTGCAATTTCTGTTACTGCCGGTGCCAACAATCTTTTTGATGTGTATCCGGATCAACAATACATAGATCCAAGAAATACCCTTAACACAGTGTATGGCACACCAACTGTAACTACAGCTTTGGGCACTACCAAAGCTGTTGGCGGATACAACGCATCCAGGGATGCAAGCAGCCGCGGCAGGTTTTTATATTTCCCCAACCAGTTTGGATTTAATGGAAGATATATCTATGCAAAGCTGAGCATAGAGGTGGGGCAATTATTGAAGAAGAAATAACCTTGGAACAAATAGTAGCTGTTAGCATTTAGTAATTGGCTAAATGCTAACAGCTTTTTTATGTTTGCAATTTTTTTGCATTCGTCGTAAACCTAACTTTGAAAACAAATTACCATTAACCTCTATTTCCTGTATACCATTGTAAGAAATATAATCCGCGACTTGCTAATTTATATACTTCTTTGTGCAGCAACATTTCTTATGTTGGTGACCATTATTAAATACGCAAGCTTTAAAGACGATGTCGGCTTTTTACAATTCAAGAAAGCTTACCTCGGCAATCATGTTTGGAGAACAGCATTTTACATTCATGTATTCTCAAGCATTTTTACACTGTGCGCCGGATTTACACAATTCTCTAACTATGTATTAAAAAATTATAGAAAACTGCACCGATTTATTGGCAGGTTATATGTGTATGATATTCTGTTTATAAATTTTCCTGCAGGATTGATAATGGCTTACTATGCCAATGGATTGTTGCCATCTAAGATTGCTTTCACCATACTTGACTGCTTGTGGTTTTTCTTCACCTATAAAGCGGTTATTGCTATAAAAAATGGAGATGTAAAAAAGCACAAGCAGTTCATGATACGCAGCTACGCCCTTACTTTTTCTGCCATTTCTCTACGGAGCTGGAAATTGATATTATCGCATTTGTTCACAGTAGACCCGCTCACATTATATATGATAGATGCCTGGATGGGTTTTGTACCAAATTTATTGCTGGCAGAATGGTTAATAAGGAGAAAAAAACTCACCGTTATCTTCCAAAATTCAAGTTGATGAGAATTAAATAAAAAACAACAAATGAAAACATCAAGAAACAGCCAATAAAAATAAGCACCCTGTACAATGTTGCATTTGTGCTGCCTTTCTTTGCGAGCGAATCATATGCCTTTTTTGAAATGAAAAAGGATACCAGGCCCACGATAAAAAGAATAAACAAGCAAGCCAATAACACAGCTATCATATTAAAACTTTTATTTTATGCGGTATCTAATTTAAAGGTATTGCTGATAAGAAAATGATAAAGCACGAAAAAAATAATTCTCCCAGTCGTATTACCCCCTCTAGAATGTCGCATACTCACCCCACCCTGATTGACAACTAATTTATATTTGTGTCCTAAAACTCAACACAATGGCAAAACTGAATCCATATTTAAACTTTCAAAACAATTGTCGGGAGGCTATGAACTTTTATAAAAATTGCCTGGGCGGTGAACTGGAAATAAAAACAGTGGGAGAAATACCAGCGATGGCTGCGCAAATGCCAGCCAGTATGAAAGACGCTATTCTTCATTCTATGCTGGTGAGTGGTGACATGGTAATTATGGCTTCTGATCTTAACCGCGAAAAACCAATAGAAGGCAATACTTTTAGCATCTGCGTTAATTGCGACAATGAAGCAGAACTGAAAACTTTTTTCTCAAACTTGTCTGCGGGTGGAAAGGTAGTGCAACCCGTTGGCGAAATGCCCTGGGGTGGCATGTATGCGGAGCTGATAGATAAATACGGTAAACTATGGGCACTGAATTACCAGAAAGGCTAGGATTGCTTACGCTGATGGACATTCGGCCTCTAAGCTTGAATCAACGATTCATAAGGAAGTCAAGTTTGTGCTTGAATTATAAAGCCGCCGCGGTTTGAAACTTGACTTCCTTAAAAGACGCATGCTGAACATGATGCCATAGCTGAATAAAGATTTGCTGTACAAGTGAGTGACCCCTACCAGAGGTACGGGGCGCAGCACAACGATGATGCCCAAAGAACAAATGCTGGTTACATAAAAATAAAACAATGAATTACAGTAACGGTTATGCCCCAACAAACGGAATAAACATGTATTATGAAATACACGGTAGCGGATATCCGTTGGTGCTTATTCATGGAGGTGGTTCTACTATACAATCTTGTTTTGGTAAGCTGATACCTTTGCTTGCAAAACATTTTCGTGTAGTTGCAATGGAACTGCAAGCGCATGGGCATACAGAAGACAGGAATGCCGCTTCCAGTTTTGAGCAGGATGCCGATGATGTGGCGGCACTCTTATCTCATCTGCAAATATCCAAAGCTCATATATTGGGTTTCAGCAACGGTGGCAATACAGCTATGCAACTTGCAGTACGACATCCTTTGTTAATAAACAAACTGGTTATCATAGCTGCTTTTTATAAAAGAGAAGGCATGATGCAAGGCTTTTTTGAATTTATGGAACACGCCAGTCTCGCAAACATGCCAAAGCCTTTACAGGAAGCATATCTGCAAATAAACAATGACCAGCAGGGATTGCAAACTATGCACGACAGGGATGCGATTAGGATGCAGACTTTCAAAGATTGGGACGATGCTGTACTTACTTCTATAAAAGCTCCGGCATTATTTATTGCGGGCGATAAAGATGTGGTAACGGTTCCGCATACACTAAAGATGGCTTCGCTGGTTGAACATTCCTCAGTTATAATTTTACCAGGTGCGCATGGTGATTGCATTGGAGAAATATGCACCGCCAATCCAAATAGCGCACAACCAACAGTAACTGCAATGCTTGTGAAAGAATTTTTATAAAAGTTATAAGTTGTAAGTAATAAGTTTTAAGTTCAAATGCGAAGCAAAAGGACTTACAACGTACAACTTATCACTTATAACTTACAAGCCCCATCCCCACTTAAGAAATGAAGGCATTGCTCTTGCCCAGGTAGCAATATCGTGTTTGCCATCCTGCAGCTCCAGGTATTTTATATCATTATCGCGGTTATAACCTTTAGCAACCAGATCATCAATTAAACCAAGCGTATCGTCTATTGAATCAATAATGCCGTTGTTATTCCTGTCCATGGTTTCATCCAACGTACCGGTTTCAAAAAAGAATTTCAACCACGGATAAAAACCACCTTCCTTTACCTGCATGTGCATAATGCGATCGGTTTCTTCATTATATCCATCTTCCAAACCGCGTGTACGCCACCAGAGTGATCCGGAAAACACGCCTGCTTTGGTAAATTCTTCCGGGTGGTTCCAAACTATGTCCAATGCGCTTAACCCACCCAAAGAAAAACCAGCAAACGATTTTTCTTTAAAAGATGGAATAGCATAAGTCTCATGTATGAAAGGAAGCAATTCTTCAAAAACAAATTTTGTGTAGATACCTGCTTTTGCACCGCGGCCCATATAATCGGCACATTTGGCCGTTCCATATTCTGCTTTTCTTTCTTTACCGGTATGAATGGCTACGCAAACCAATGGTTCAATTTCTTTATCAATCAACAACTGATCCAGCATTGCTGCAAAGCCAAGCTCTTCCATATTTTGGCCGTCGTTGATCAATAATAAACCCATTTGCTCAGGGTATTGCACATTACGTGGCAGGAAGCAGCTAATGGTAACACTATGTTGTAACAGCGAGGATTCAATAATATGTTCTTCTGTAAGTAAAGCAGTAGTTGTTTCTTCATGCATAGCCGTCAAAAATAAGCAAATCGTGCAAACTTTGTATTGACTTATCCGGCAATCGATGCCTGCATTTGCCCTAAATATTATTTTGTTTTTCTGATTTGATAAAAATATATTTGGTTAAGCAGAACAGGAACAGGAATTTGTATACCAAGCTTGCAAAATAAAGGCCTCATCAAACTTTTATAAATAAGTCATTATGAAAAAAATCGGCATCTTGTTTGGGCAGGAACGCAGTTTTCCTGCAGCATTCATAGACAGGGTAAACAGTAAAAATATAAATGGCGTTACAGCAGAACCGGTTCGGATTGATAAAGTAATGCAGGGAGAGCCTACAGAATATGCAGTCATCATTGATCGCATCAGCCAGGATATACCTTTTTATCGTGCTTATTTAAAAAATGCTGCATTAACCGGAACTGCGGTTATCAATAACCCATTCTGGTGGAGTGCCGATGAGAAATTTTTCAACAACTGTCTTGCTACCAAAATAAATGTACCCGTTCCAAAAACGGTTATACTGCCTTCTAAAGATCATCCTGATGATACATCAGATAATTCATTCTCAAATCTTGCTTATCCGCTGGACTGGGATAGTATTTTTAATTATATCGGTTTCCCTGCTTACATGAAACCATTTGCCGGCGGAGGCTGGAAGCATGTTTACAAACTTACAGACAAAGAAGATTTTTTTCAGAAGCACAGCGAAACAGGACAACTGGTAATGTTGTTGCAGGAAGAAATTATTTTTGATGAATACTATCGCTGTTACTGCATTGGTGGCAAGTATGTGCGCATTATGCCTTACGAACCACGCAACCCGCATCACCTGCGTTATGTAGCCAACTTTACACCCAGCCCCGAGAGACTGCAATTAATGGAAGAAATTGTATTGCGCATCAATCATTATCTGGGTTACGATTTTAATACAGTGGAGCTTGCATTGCGTGATGGCGTTCCTTATGCAATAGATTTTTGTAACCCTGCACCGGATGCAGATGTAAACAGCGTTGGGCAGGACAATTTTAATTGGGTAGTTGAAACTGCTGCCAATTTTGCTATTGAAAAAGCATTGGCGCATCAGCCAGGCGCAGACAACCTTACCTGGGGAGAATACATTAAACGTGGAAGCGCTAAACAAGTATTGTTTTAAGTTTTAAGTCGCTTTTAAAGTAATAAGTTGTAAGTTATAGGTAATAAGTACTCTAGCATTGAAGGTAACTTTACTCAACACTTGTTTTTTACAGCTTACACTTACAACTTAAAACTTATCACTTAAAACTTAACTTAAAACTTACAATTTAAAATGGCTCAAATCAGTTATAAACATTTTACACTTGGCATAGAAGAGGAATACATGGTATTGGATCCTTCCAGCAAGGAATTGAAAAGCCATGAACAAAAGATTGTGCATGAAGGCCAGAAAATGATCCGTGATAAAGTAAAAGCAGAGATGCACCAGGCAGTAGTGGAAGTGGGCACAGATATTTGCCAGAATATTGATGAAGCCTATAAAGATGTAAGTTTCTTAAGGAAAACCATTTCAGGCATTGCTGAATCATTGGGCTTGTGGGTTGGCGCATCGGGCACACACCCTTTTAGTCATTGGGAAAGTCAGTTGATTACAGACCATGTTCGCTATAACGAAATTGTAAACGAATTGCAAGAGGCAGCACGCAGCAATTTAATTTTTGGCTTGCACGTGCACGTGGGTATGGAAAATCGTGACATGGCTATGCACATTGCCAACTCAGCCCGTTATTTCCTGCCGCATATTTACGCACTAAGCACGAACTCTCCTTTTTGGGAAGGAAGAAAAACCGGCTATAAATCTTATCGCACAAAAGTGTTTGATAAATTTCCCCGTACAGGCATACCAGATTATTTTGAAAGCGTGGAAGCATATGATCGTTACGTAAACCTGCTGATTAAAACCAATTGCATAGACAATGCAAAAAAAATCTGGTGGGATTTAAGGGTTCATCCGTTTTTCAACACCGTTGAGTTTCGCATTTGCGACGTGCCCATGACAGTAAAAGAAACGATTATTATAGCAGCTTTGTTCCAGGGCATCTGCGCTAAATTGTTTCAGTTGCGTGCCAAAAACATGAACTATATGATTTACCAACGGGCACTTGTAAACGAAAATAAATGGCGTGCAAGCCGCTACGGCATAGATGGCCACCTGATAGATTTTGGAAAAGAAGAAGAAGTAAATACACGTGTGCTTATTTACGAACTACTGGATTTTATTGATGATGTGGTTGATCCACTGGGTAGTCGCCACGTTATTAACCAGGTAACTTCTATGCTGGAGAATGGAACAGGCGCAGACAGGCAGTTAAAAGTATTTGAACAAACCAATAGCCTGGTAAATGTTGTAGACTATATCCACAGCCAATTTTTACATGAATTGTAATGTTATAGCTTAGGTATAAGAGAAAACTTTTAGTCTTATACTTAGCTTATCATTTACATCCTTCTACAAAAAAGAAAAAAACTAATCTTATTTTTTGCACAGCTAAATAAGTAGCGTAGCTTTATATTACAATACCTCCAGGCTAGCTCTATCACACCGCTCCGCATTAGTAGTACCTATACATTTTAAAAACACAAAAAATATTGAGGCCCCATCATGCCCATAACAGGGCTATTGGTTGTTTTCTAAAATAAGAATAGCAGGGACGGTTATGACTAAGCAACCAGCCCGGTGCAATGCCGTAAGCTGGTTGCTCTTATTTTCATTTCTAATTCGGGTTCATTTAAATAATTCTTTTTGCATGTCGTCAGCCGTCTTGTTACATACAAGGCGGCTATTTTTTTACAAACCTTGATCAAATTCTTATCTACACATATTACACTAAGAGTTATATTAGCAGTTATACAAAACAACTGACACGCTTAGCAACACATCAACACCATGCAAAAGATAATTATAACCGCGTTAATCATCAATGTGCTGGTATCCTGCGCAGGAAAAACAACGGTAGATCTTATTGTAAAGAATGCTACCGTTTACACAATAGACAGCGCTTTTAGTACGGTTGAAGCGATTGCTGTTAAAGATGGCAATATAGCTGCAACAGGATCCAATGAAAGCATCACCAAAAACTTTGAAGCAAAAGAAACCATAGATGCGAAAGGGCAATACATATACCCGGGTTTTATTGATGCACATGCACATTTCCTGGGTTATGCTATGGGGCTGCAAACCGTAAACCTGGTAGGAACAGAAAGCTGGGACGATATACTGCATCATTTATCTGAAGCAGCAAAAAACTTGGATACCAGCACATGGCTTATTGGCCGCGGCTGGGATCAAAATGATTGGAGTGTAAAAGATTTTCCCAGCAATGAAAAACTAAATCAATTATTTGCCAACAGGCCTGTATTCCTGGAACGTGTAGATGGGCACGCCGCTATTGTGAATCAAAAAGCTCTAGAACTGGCAGGTATAAAACCCGGCATCACCCTCACTGGTGGCACTGTAGAAACAAAAAATGGAAAGCTGACTGGCATATTGGTAGATAATGCAGTGGAACTGGTAGCAGCAAAAATCCCATCTCCAACTGCCGCACAGGCCGCAGCAGCAATAGCCATGGCACAACGCAATTGTTTTGCAGTGGGGCTTACAACATTAGATGATTGCGGCCTTGGGTACGACCAGATTCTTTTTATTGACAGCCTTCAAAAAAAAGGTGAACTGCGTATGCGCATCTACGCTATGCTTAGCGACAACAAAAAGAATTTTGATGCCATTGCTTCTCGTGGAAAAATAAAGACACCCTTTTTAAATGTACGCTCCTTTAAAGTTTATGCAGATGGCGCATTGGGTTCTCGTGGCGCATGCCTGTTGCAACCTTATGCGGATAAACCCGGATGGTCTGGATTTCTTTTAAGCAATGCAGCTCATTTTGATTCTGTAGCAGCAGTAATCTATAAAATGGGATTTCAAATGTGTACACATGCTATTGGCGATAGCGGCAACCGTGTGATATTGCAAACTTATGCACGTCATTTAAAAGGCAAAAACGATTTGCGCTGGCGCATAGAACATGCGCAGGTAATCAATCCGCAAGACTTTGCACTGTTTGGGCAAAACAATATCGTTCCATCTGTACAACCCACGCATGCCACATCAGATATGTATTGGGCTAGCGACAGGCTTGGTTCAGAAAGAGTGAAAGGTGCTTACGCTTACAATGATTTATTGAAACAAAATGGGTGGATTCCTTTGGGCACTGATTTTCCTGTAGAAGATATATCTCCGTTTAAAACATTTTATGCCGCAGTAGTTAGAAAAGATGCAAAAGGTTTTCCTGTTAATGGCTTTCAAATGGAGAATGCTTTATCAAGGCAAGATGCATTGCGTGGCATGACTATTTGGGCAGCGAAAGCAAATTTTGAAGAAAATGAAAAAGGCAGCATTGAAAAAGGAAAGCTTGCAGATTTTATTATACTGAACCAGAACTTAATGAAAACAGCCCCTGAGAAAATATTGGAAACAAAAGTAACTGCAACATTTATTGGTGGAAAGGATATGCTTGTAAAACCTTAATAACATCAACCCATTGGTAAAACCATTAAATTTGAATCACAACAAACAATTATGAAAAAAATACTGATTGCACTTTCTGCCATTTCTTTGTTTTCATTTATCACTCCTACTCAAAAAAAACAACGCATTGTATTCTTTGGTGATTCTATCACGCAGGCAGGCGTAGGGCCAACTGGCTTTATTACAAAGCTTGGTGAAATGTTGAAACAAAAAGGATTGGATAAAGATTATGAATTAGCAGGCGCTGGCATTGGAGGCAATAAAGTATACGATCTTTACCTGCGCATGGACGATGATGTGCTGGCAAAAAATCCGGATGTAGTAGTAATATGGGTGGGCGTAAATGATGTCTGGCATAAAAAAACTTTTGGCACAGGTACAGATGCAGACAAGTTTGAAAAATTTTACAACGCCATCATCAAAAAACTGCAGGCAAAAAATATAAAAGTGTTGATATGTACACCTGCTGCCATTGGTGAGAAAACAGATTTCAGCAACGAACTGGATGGTGATTTGAATAAATATGCAGGCATCATCAGATCGATTGCCAAAAACAATAATTGCCCGTTGATAGATTTACGCAAACTTTTTTTAGACTACAATCTTGCTAATAATAAAGACAATAAAGAGTCTGGCATTTTGACCAGCGATAAAGTTCACCTGAACGATACAGGCAATAATTTTGTAGCAGAAGCTATGTATAAAGCGCTTATACCTTAAAGAAAGTACTATAAAAAAAGGAATTGGCTTTATCCAGATCAATTGTTCGCAGGCTTTGCAGGGCACAGGCAAATAAACGACCTGAAAAATCGTTATTTTTGCCTAGTTATGGCCCCCTACAAACAAACAATTAAGTGTGCTATCCTGGATATGAACGAAGAAATGCCTAACCAGGGTATGCGTTGCATCCGTGAGATATTGAACCAATACGGAGAAGCCAATAATCTTGATCTTTCCTGGGATGAATTTGAAGTGCGTGTAAAAAAGCAAGTTCCGGATCTTAGCTACGATATTTATATTTCCAGTGGAGGCCCCGGTTCTCCATTAGAAAGCATTGGCAGTGAATGGGAAGATGTTTACTTCAACTGGCTTAAAAAAATTGAAGACTGGAATAATAGCGAAGCCCATCCGCAAAAAAAATTTGTATTTTTTATTTGTCATTCTTATCAATTGGCATGCAGGCATTATAATATTGCCAATGTTACCAAAAGAAATTCCACTGCATTTGGTGTTTTCCCAATACACGTATTGCCAGGTGCAAAACAGGAACCCGTTTTTGCAGGACTGCATGATCCTTTCTTTTCTGTAGATAGCCGCGATTTCCAGGTAGTGCAACCCAATCTTAATCGTTTTCGCCAGATGGGCGCCAGTATTCTTTGCATAGAAAAAGAAAGACCACATGTGCCTTATGAAAGAGCTGTAATGGCTATCAGGTTTAATGAATACATGATTGGCACACAATTTCACCCTGAAGCAGATGCAACCGGCATGACCATGTATTTGCAAAGAGAAGATAAAAAACAAACGGTTATTGCCAATCATGGTTTTACCAAATGGCAGAGCATGATAGAGCAACTGAACGACCCTGATAAGATACGTTCTACTTACGCACATGTATTGCCTAACTTTTTAAATGGAGCTATTGCGCATATCAATAGTATAAGGAATTAGTTAATCAGTTGCTTGGTTGATTAGTTATTGGAAACATAGATACTTGATAGACTGATCAACCGATCAACTAATCAACTAAAAACGTACCTTCAACTATTAACTACACCCATATGGTACCAGGCTTGCGCAAAAAATTTAATGAGGCTTTTACACAACAGCAATATGAAAGTTTCTTGCAGGACTTGCACAGCAAATATCCGGGAGCAATTGAATTTCGCGTAGCAGAAACGCCGGAGTTTATTGACAAAGCTTTCACGCAAAAATTATTAGATGCCTGTGAAAGTATTATTGATGTAATTGTAGATCCTGGTTTTAAGAAACTGACAGATCGCAGTATTCCTAAAAATGAAAATGTACCTAATGAAAATGCTATCAGCCATATGATTGCTTTTGATTTTGGTATCTGTATCAATGAAAACAATGAACTTGAACCACAGTTGATAGAAATGCAGGGATTCCCTACCCTGTTTGGTTTCCAGGTATATTACCCGGATGTGCTTAGAAAACATTTTGACATTCCAACAAATTACACACAGTACTTTGGCGATTACACCAGGGAGTCTTACATAAAAGATCTAAAAGAAGTAATTTTAGGCAATACGCCTGTAGAGAATGTAATATTGCTGGAAATAAAACCTCACGAACAAAAAACACGCATTGACTTTTATTGCACCCAGGAATACATTGGCATACAACCGGTATGCATTACAGAACTGATACAGGAAGGCAGGCAATTGTTTTATATAAATGAAAAGACAGGAGAAAAAACACAGGTCAAAAGAATTTATAACCGCGTAATTTTTGATGATCTGAATGCACAAAAAGAAAGCCTTGGCCCGATAGTAGACATTACGCAAGACCTGGATGTACAATGGGTACCCCACCCTAATTGGTTTTATCGTATCAGCAAGTTTACATTGCCTTATATAAAACACCCTTTTGTACCGGCGACTTATTTTCTAAGCGAGATAAAACAACTTCCTTCCGATTTAGAAAATTATGTTTTAAAACCTTTGTTCTCTTTTGCCGGACAAGGCGTGGTAATTGATGTAACCAAAAATGATATTGAACAGGTGAAAGAACCAGAGAACTGGATATTGCAGCGTAAAGTAACTTATGCGGATGTAATTGAAACGCCGGATACGCCTGCCAAGTTTGAAATACGCATGATGTATATCTGGAAAGATGGAGAGCCAAGACCAAAAGCTGCCATCAATCTCACCCGTTTAAGCAAAGGAAAAATGATTGGTGTACGCTATAACAAGGATAAAGAATGGGTTGGTGGCAGTGTGGCATTTATTGAACATTGACGATACCTTTAGCAAATTAAACAGGTTTATAGTATTGAAGCAATCTT
The DNA here is from genome assembly GCA_047602295.1 of Chitinophagaceae bacterium. Lineage (GTDB taxonomy): Bacteria > Bacteroidota > Bacteroidia > Chitinophagales > Chitinophagaceae > JACMLD01. The sequence continues at coordinate 4,508,868 of JASGHP010000001.1, forward strand.
TTCTTCATCTCAGAAAAAAAATCAATGCAACATACAGATACAATTCCAACACGCGAATTAAGACCTGGCTTCTTCGGAAAATTCATTCCTGGAGAAAAATCAACAGTAACCATCTGGGAAATAAAAAAAGGCAGTGTGCTTGAAACTCATCAGCACGAACATGAGCAAATAACACTGGTGCAAAGTGGAGAATTGCAAATGACCATTGGCGACACCAACTATCTTTTCACTGCAGGCATGACGCACGTTATTCCATCCAATACACCTCATTCTGCTATTGCATTAACAGATGTTGCAGTAATAGATTTCTTTAGCCCTGCCAGGGATGATTATCGTTGATAAAAATGAACAGTCTCCTATCAATTAGAAGCGTATTTCACCATGGCCTGCCCAATACAGTTTATTTCAAATGGCGCATTGGTGGACTCCGGGTTAACAGAAGTATTTAGCGCCTTACTCATTACCACATTACCGAAAGGTTGCCATCCTTCCTGGATATGCGTATTCACCACGCTATTTAATCCCGCAGGGGTAATGCCTAGCAAAAATTTATACTGAACGATTGTTTGCATACAAACTGGTTTACCTTGTAAAAATAGGGGTTTGACGTGAGGTCAGAACTAATCAATCATTTAAAAGCCGCCGATCATTATATTGATGGCGGCTTCGCTTGTTATTTTTAAAGACAATGCCAAGATAGATCTTTCAGCAGGGAACGATTTATATCAGGCTATGTAAATCATTTATGATCCGGCTTTTGCTTTCTTTTTTCCATTGCTAAGAAAAGTTCGCTCCACTGCAACGAAATAACTATTGTTAGCGATGCGATCCATATTGCCACTTGCCTGAATGCGCATACCAAGATTTACTTTCATGTTGCTATTAAAAATAAGCTGCAATGCAGGAGCCAGATCAAGCATATAATCACTTTTATCTAATCCTTGCATACCAATAGCTTCAAGGTAGAGATTGAGGTTTGTTTGTTTATAGTCCGTATAACTAAAAGGCAGCAAAAGATAACCGGCTGACAAACTATAAGACAATGCATTAATTGAATGTCCCAATTGACTTACATGCTCCTGCCTGTTTGCAAAAGCCCTTACATAACTAGCCGTAGCAGAGATAGCGAATTTGTTTATTAATTGCGTAGCAACAAGACCTGCCTGTATGCCACTGTTATCTCCGTCCAGATTAATATCGCCATAATAAAAAGGGCTTCGCGAATAAGATGCTTCTGCAAAAGCAGCCATCCTAAAATGCCTATGCACTTCATCGTTTGAATAAAAACGGTATTTGGCATAAGTTTTTACAGACTCCCATCTTAATTGCGGTGTATAAAAATCGGAGAACGTCCCGCTAACATGCAACATCCAGTCTTTATTTAGTCCAAACATTACCTCCGGAGAAAATCTTTGTTTAAAAGTAGCTGTTGCAGGAATACGATAATTAAGCTTCGCAGCAACAGAATGTGCCGGCATATTGGAAGCCGGTTCAGAAAATACATATAGCTCCTGGGCTGTTGCAGTTATTGAAAACAAAAGCAACAAACCAAAACTTATTATTTGTTTTAGCATGATATTTTTTTGTGCAGCACTTATGGTTGTACAATCGGAAATAGATCACCAACCAACACCTTTCACCTAAGATTGATTGTAACTGTATTAAAAAAAAATTTAGCATTGACTGATCAATCAACACTAATCGTTCTTTTCCAATAAGCGCAGGTTAAGAAATATTATTTCTTTAAAAGTGCATTGACAGCTTTTTCCAACTCACGACCTTCCAGGTCACGGGCTACAATTTTACCGTCTTTATCAAGTAAATAATTGGTAGGAATTTGTTCAATATTCCATTGGGTAGCAACAGGTGCATTCCAACCTCCAGACTCATTTACCTGCAGCCAACTGATTTTATCTGCTGCAACCGCTTTCTTCCATGCGGGTAATTCGTCGTCTATGCTAATACCGTAAATCTCAAATCCTTTTTTCTTCAGGTTTGGATAAATGCTTACCAGGTGTTTATTAGCCCTTCTGCAGGGGCCGCACCAACTTGCCCAAAAATCAATAAGCACTACTTTGCCTTTTAAAGAAGAAAGACTAACAGGATTGCCTTTTAGATCTTTCAGTGTTATCTCCGGAGATGTGGTACCAATAGCTGGTTGCGCAAAAGCGCCAATAGAAATAGTTATAAATAGAAGAAAGAATATTTTTTTCATGTTGCTATTTTAAAAATGGCTGTCTCAAAAATAAATACAGTTGGCAAATTATAACAAAAAGCCCCGTTGATTTTTGAGACAGCCAAATGAAATTATATAGTTACGTGATAAATGCGTGTACCGGCAGCCAGTCCTGCTTTTTCGCAACAACCTGTTGCCTTACCTGTTTTTATGCATTGCATTGCAGTAGCTGCGCTGTATTTTTTAAACGCAGATGGCGTAAGAAAATTTTTGTCAACTACGGTAATTGTCTTTTCGCCATTCAATACCTGGTCTTTTACATTCAGAAAATGATACTCTTTGCCACCAATAGCAATATGTTCGTCGTTTTTTATTTCAGTATTATTAAACATACCGGTAATGCTGAACTTAGCCACAAAGAAACCCGCTTCTTCTACCGCAGTTTTTATAGCATCAATATCTGCTGGTTGATCTTGTTTGAATACAATATTAAAGGCCGAGTTTTTTATATCTGGTTTTACAGTTTCAATAAAGGGAAGTGCTTTTAATGCATTGTCAATAGCTTTCGTACACATAGCACAAGTGAGGCCACTGGCTTGAAGATTTGCTTTGGTAAATTGCGCATTGGCAGTAATGCTTGCAAATGCTATCATGAAGAGAATAATTATCTTTTTCATTTCTAATTAATTAAAGGATTTATATAAAACATTGCCTATTGCTTTTTGCAATAGCATAACAACTTTACACAACTGCAAATACATGCAGCGTGGTTTAAGCTGGTATCAAATCCTTAAAAGACAATGAAAAATAAAAATAGAAGGCTGGCCCGTTTCCTCTTCCTCTGGCGGAGAGTTAATATTTACTTCTTCTGCATTTTGGTTGCTAATGCAGGCGGACGGGTTTATTAAATCAAAATCCTGCGTAGCAGCAACAGGTGGATTAATATTGAAGTCTGCATTTACCTGCTTGTGTGCATCTTGCAGTTTCAGCAATTTTACATCGTCATGACAACATTTGTTTTTGCCATTTTGCATGCCGCAATTGCCGCAGGTGCGTGTTTCGGCTTCAGCAAATTTTACAGAAGCTCCCATTCTTTCGCCCATGCAATAATGCACCTGCAATACCAAACCACTGGTAATGGCCAGGTAAATACAAGCAACTGCTATGGCGAGGATTTTTTTCATAACGCGGTACAAAAGTAGAAGCCAAAATTTGAAAGTCAAAATTTAAAAAGGAGAAAGTGCTCTATTCTATGATTACCAGTCAACTTTAACGTATTTTTTTTGAAAGCAAAAAAGGCATAGAATACAAATTTCGATGGATGCTACTATGAAATGAAGAAAACGCTTATTCAAGATTAGGGAAAAGCTCAAAGCTCACGACTTATAGCCCGAAGCTCCCTTTAATTCACAAAGCTCCAGAATATACCTACCCTTATTTGCATACCGGGATAAGGATAGCCAGCAATAGCAAAGTTGTTATTGGTCCAGCCAAAACCATCTTTGAAGTTGATGGTATTTAAATTTTCGGCCCTTATGTATGCAGTAAAGCTTTTTACCCTGAAATGGAAATAGGCATTTATAACCGGTGCTCTTAGACTTACAGTGCCGGAGTCTCTGTAATAAAACTGCCCTAGTAATGGAGAATAGCCATCTGCTTTGTAAGGAGTATTGTATTTTATTTCAAAGCCTGTGGCCAGTAGCAGGTTTTTAAATCCAAGACTACCGATGTAACCAATACGTGTACGTGTATACACTTGTGGTACGTTAACCGGCCCATCACCGGCTTTTTGTTGCAGGGTTAGTTCCAATATCCATTGTAGATGTTTGGTAAGGCGAAATTCTTTTTCCGCGTTTATCTGCAATAAATTAAAAAGCGTGGAAGATTGTTTCGCATGATAGTAATCGCTGAAATAACTATAGTTGGTTAGCAGGTAATAATTGCCCGATAATTTTAATTTTCGTTGTGGTTGTTCTATGGACGCAAATATGCGGGTGGTGTTCTCTTTTTTAAAGCCAGGTTCTGTAGAAAGATTAAAGCTGCTGGCATCATTAAAAATAAAAGAAGGTGTACGGTTTACGTTTTGCAAACCTACCTGCAGGTAACCAATTTGTTTGCTTACATATCGCCTCAGGCTGGCAAAGGCGCTGTAATCTCCGGCATTCAATCCTGTTAAATATAGTTCACCTAAAGCTTCCAGATCCCATTTCTGGTTACGTGTTTTATTGCGGTATTCTCCATGCACCCAGGTATTGTGATACTGCCCTGTAGCTCCATCAAAATGACCTTTCAGGTTTTGAAGACTGGCGCCAATTTTAATAAATTGTTGCGGGTTTTTTGAATCAGGAAATTGATAAATAGATACATCGTTCACCAATTCATTCCACTTATCCTGCAAAGCATAGGTAGTAGGGACGGAAAGAAAATTATAATTAGGGCGGTAAAAACCTGTGTCATTGTAATACGAAACGTTAGCATCACTAAACTGGTAAGTGTAGTTGTTAATCTGTATGCTATGCTCTAAACGCAATGTTGGGTAAAACAAATGAATGGTAACAGAATCTGTCTGTATAGAATCTTTCTTTCCCAAATCATATTGCTGCCTCAAAAAGATACTGCTAATCTTATATTTATTGCCTGTATTAACTGTTGTACTAAAGAGGCTTTGAGCACCGGGGGTGGTAAGTCCAAGATAGGTTGGTATGGTTGCCCTGTCTTTGTACTTGGCAACACTATCGATTGCATTTACATTCGTAATACCGCCATTTTCTGCAGCCTGAATTTTGTTGTTCAGTAAAACAAAGAATAAATGATAGCGCCTGTTGGGCGATTGGTAATACGTGTTCAGCTTGTACATAGACTGGCTGGTGTTCTGATTTTTAAAAACACCCGGAGCATTCAGCAAGCGGTATTGAAACGAAAAATTCCAGTTGGGATTGATGTTCTGTGTATGCAACACGTTCACCAATTGCTCTTGTTTAGGGCCAAGCAGGTATCCTAATTCTGTATAGGGCCGTGTTGTATTATAAAACCGCGAATCCTCTACCCTGAAGCGGTATATATCAAAAGCATGAAACCCTGCATCCCACCCGGGCTTCATTAAAGGAGAAAACAATAATGATTTAGCGGCACTGCCCGTATTGCCTAAATAGAAATAATTGGCGGGTATAAGAAAGCGTTTTGTAAAATCATTAATGGTAGAGTCAAATTTTTGATAGCGTGAACTATCCAGGTAGCGGAAATTAATAGTAATAGAATCTTCCAGGCCTGTGCGGTGTTTCAAGCTATCCCTGCCTCCCCCACCCGATCCTCCACCAGAGCCGGTAGAACGGATACGGTTCATAATACCGGACTGGGCATTGGCTTGAATGCCAGCCAGCAGAAGAACCACCAATAGTATGTAAATGTGTTTAATCAAAAGGAATTGCGGGCAAATTACTCATCAAAAACAATAGTTCAATGCAGGAGAAAGTTAATCTTATAGTGCCTTTACCATTTCTTTAAAGATGGTGCTGAACTTTGGCTCGGCATCTTTTGCGGCCTGTAGCACTTCATCATGTGTAATGGTATTTTCTTCTTCCCGTATACCTATATCTGTTATAACACTCATAGCAAAAACAGGCAGGCCTGCATGCACTGCTGTTATTACCTCCTGCACGGTACTCATACCTACAGCGTCACCACCCAGCAAGTGAATCAATTTATACTCTGCCCTTGTTTCAAAAGTAGGACCAGTAACGCCGCAATAAACGCCTTTCTTTAAAACGATGCCTTCCTTTTTGGCAATAGATTCAGCTTTTTTGATCAAATCTTTTTTATAAGGTTCGCTCATATCTGGAAAACGCGGGCCAAGTGTCGTATCGTTTTTACCCAACAATGGATTGGAAGTAAAAAAACTGATATGATCTTCAATAATCATTAAATCACCAACTTTAAAACCAGGGTTGACACCGCCCGCAGCATTACTGATAAGCAGTGTGCCAATGCCAAGCTCTTTCATTACCCTGATGGGATAAGCAACTTCAACTGCAGAATAGCCTTCATAAAAATGAAACCGGCCGGCCATGCATACAACAGTTTTTCCGCCAAGTTTGCCAAAGATCAATTTGCCATGATGCCCTTCAACTGTTGAAACCGGAAAGTGAGGAATAGTATCGTAAGCAATTTCTTTTTCTATCGCTATTTCTGCCACAAGGTTGCCCAAACCACTGCCTAAAACAATTCCGGCTTCGGGGGTTTGCGGATAGATTCCCTTTATAAATGCAGTTGTTTCCTTAACTTTTAAAGCAATGTCTGACATGGCTATGATTTATTGGCTGCAAATATAACAACCCGTTTCCAGTAGGTGCTTACTATTATGCTATTGAAGTGGAGAACACGACACTATTAAAAAGATAAAGAAATGCTTACCTTGGGCAATTCAATATAAGGCTATCTCCTCTGGCATTAATATTGAACCATATAGCCCCCACCCAAAACCAGCTTATTTTCTGGCGAAGGGTGTTATTTTGTCACGGAATTAATTTTTTAATGAAATCATCAAATTTGTTCTTTAGCCCGGAAGATGAAATGGATTTTATGCCCATTATCCCCTTGAATGAGAATGAAAACGAAGATAACCAGGATACAGCTATACCAGAATCGCTACCACTACTACCATTAAGGAACACTGTATTGTTTCCAGGCGTTGTATTGCCTATTACAGTTGGAAGAGATAAAAGCATAAAAGCAGTAAACGAAGCTTATAAAGCTGACAAATTGATAGGCGTAATAGCGCAAAAAGACAGTTCAGTGGAAGATCCTGCTGTCACAGATTTAGAAGATATCGGCACAGTTGCGAAAATTGTGAAATTGATAAAAATGCCTGATGGTGGAACGACTGTCATCATACAAGGCAAAAAAAGGTTTAAGGTAAGTGCCATTGTTGCCGAAGACCCATTCTTCAAAGCAGAGATTGCGTTATTGTCTGAAGAAGAAGCTCCCAAAGACCAGGATTTTGAGGCCTATGTATCCAACATAAAAGAATTGGCAGCCCAGATTATACAGCTATCACCCAATATACCATCAGAAGCTTCTATCATCCTGAAAAATATTGAGAACCCTGCTTTTCTTATCCACTTTGTAAGCAGCAACCTAAACACCGGTCTTGCAGACAAGCAACAGATACTTGAGATAAACCACATCAAAAGCAGGGCTGATACGCTCATGCAACTGTTGCAACGTGAATTGCAGTTTGCAGAATTGAAAAATAAAGTAACCAATAAAACCCGTACAGAGCTTGACAAACAGCAGCGGGAATACTTTCTGCAGCAGCAACTGAAAAGCATAAAGGATGAATTGGGTGGAGACACCAACGACCGTGAGCTGAAAGAAATGCAGAAAAAGGCGGAAAGCAAAAAGTGGCCAAAAGCTGCTAAAGAAATGTTTCAAAAGGGCATCGAAAAACTGGAAAGAATGCATCCCAGTACGCCCGACTATTCCGTTGTTTACAATCACATTGATCTTTTATTAGAACTTCCCTGGGAAGATTATACTGAAGACCTTTACGATCTTAAAAAAGCCCGCAAAGTGTTGGATCATGATCACTATGGTATGGACAGGATAAAGGAAAGAATTATTGAATACCTGGCTGTATTAAAATTAAAGGGCGATATGAAAAGCCCCATCCTTTGTTTTGTTGGTCCTCCCGGTATTGGCAAAACTTCTTTGGGAAGAAGCATAGCCAATGCAATTGGAAGAAAATATGTACGCCTTAGTTTGGGTGGTTTGCATGATGAAAGCGAAATCCGCGGACATCGTAAAACCTATATTGGGGCTATGCCGGGCAGAATTGTTCAATCCATCCGTAAAATAAAATCCAGCAACCCTGTTATGATACTGGATGAAATTGATAAAGTAGGTGCAGATCATCGTGGGGATCCTTCTTCTGCTTTGCTGGAAGTATTAGACCCAGAGCAAAACAATTCATTTTACGATAACTATCTTGAACTGGAATATGATTTAAGCAAAGTGTTGTTTATAGCAACTGCAAATAATATTGCCAATATACAACCTGCATTGAGAGACAGATTGGAGATAATTGATTTAAGCGGTTATGCTGTAGAAGAGAAAGTAGAGATTGCTAAACGCCACCTGGTGCCAAGGCAAAAAGATTTGCATGGCCTGGCTAAAATGAATTTTAAGATCAGTGATAAAGTGCTGGAAAAAATAATTGAAGACTATACCCGTGAAAGCGGTGTACGAGAACTGGACAGGCAACTGGCTTCCATTATGCGCAACCAGGCAAAAGAATATGCAGTAAAAGGGAAAATAAAACCAACACTCTCCATTGCAGATGCAGAAAAAATATTGGGCAAGCAGCGATATAGCAATGAGCTGTATAAAACCGCAAATATGGCCGGCGTGGCTGTAGGGCTTGCCTGGACTTATGTTGGCGGCGATATTCTTTTTATAGAAACCAGCCTTAGCGAAGGAAAGGGAGAAGTAAAACTTACCGGCAACCTGGGCAACGTAATGAAAGAAAGTGCTTCTACTGCTCTCACTTATCTGCAATCAAATGCAAAAAAATTAAACCTGAACCCGCAATTATTTACAAAAAACAATATACATATACACGTACCAGAAGGTGCAGTGCCAAAAGATGGTCCTAGTGCTGGCATTACCATGATGAGTGCTGTTGCATCTGCGCTTACTGGCAAAAAAGTGAAACCTTACCTGGCAATGACAGGAGAAATAACATTGCGTGGGCAAGTATTACCTGTTGGAGGTATTAAAGAAAAAGTACTAGCTGCAAAAAGAGCTGGCTTAAAAGAAATCATTTTATGCTGGCAGAATGAAAAAGATGTACAGGAAATAGAATCTGCTTTTATAAAAGGCGTGAAATTTCATTACGTTAAAAACATGCAGCAGGTATTAGACCTGGCACTTGTGAACTAATTCAATAAAAAAAATATTCCCTTGCAACCTTTTCTAAATAAACTACAGTCTACAATTAGTACCCTGTAATTTTTTATGTTGGTTGTTTTAAGGGTTAAAAAAATAATCCCTCATGTCTATGAGGGATTATTCATTTTTACACATACCTATATTGCTCTAAAGATCATCTTACAGATTCAGCTTCCACGTTTCTATTTTCATTATAAATTTCTTACACATATTACTTTTTTTACATTCTCATTTTTTCAGATTAGATTGCCGTTAATGGCAAGGCCCAAAGATACTATAAGCACTATCCTTTTATCCATTGTTACAAGCATTGCGATGCTTTTACCAGCATCAGCACAAACCCTGGGTGGCAGTGCTGCTTACAATTTTTTACTATTACCCAATACCGCACAGTTATCTGCACTTGGCGGAATTAATGTTTCCAACATTAGTACAGATGCAGGTATGGCCTTCAACAATCCATCATTGCTAAGAGAGGATATGCGCAACCAGCTTCATTTGTCTTTCAACAATATGTATGCTTCAGTAAAAAATTATCATTCGGCTTATGCATTCAGGTATGACAAATGGAAGACGAATTTCCTGGCAGGTGTTCACTTCATTGATTATGGAAACATTACCCAAACAGATGCCTCCGGAAATATTTATGGAAACTTTCGCCCAACCGACTATGCCGCACAAATATCCGCATCACGTGAATACGAAGAAAAATGGTACTATGGGTTGGCTGTAAAATTTATCAGTTCTAATTATGGTATTTACAAATCAAATGCTATCGCAATTGACGTGGGCGTTTCATGGTATGATAGCAGCCGTCTTCTGCAAGTTTCATTGCTGGCGAAAAATATGGGTACGCAATTAAAAAAATACAGGAACTCTACTGCAGACGATCTTCCATTTGATATACAATTAGGCATTACAAAAAGACTGGCTAATGCCCCAGTTCAATTTTCTCTTACTGCTCATCATCTTCACCAATTTAATATACAATACAACGACACAGCATTTAACAACAGCAACGATTTATCGAGCTATAGCGGTTCATTTAGCCTGGATAAAGTATTCCGCCACCTGGTTGGTGCAGCGCAAGTTTTTGTAAGCAACAGGTTAGAAATAACACTCGCATACAATTATCTTTTACACAAAGAGCTTTCAATTGCTAATACTTCAAATGGTTTTACAGGGCTTTCATTTGGTGCAGGCATTTTGTTTACGAAAATGCAATTAAGATATGCACGAAACCATTATCAAAACAACACGGGCTATAATCAATTAGCTTTAAACCTGTTTTTTTTGCGCTGATTTTCTTTATAATGGGAAGGCCTTATATCAGCTTAGTTACAACCCGCAGCTAATTAATTGTTTTCATTTTTTTTAATTTCATCAGGGTTAAATAAATTTACTCTTTGCTGCCATACCTCATCATTCCTCCTTTACCTTATGGTACTTACTTAGAAACCCCAAACATGCAAGAACACGAATGCTATTACTATTGATTGTTTTTTACAGTCGTTTAAAATGATTAAAACTTTTGTTCTATGATTAGAATTGCAATTGCAGACAATCATCAACAGGTGAGAGAAATATGGAAACGTGTTTTGTCTGCCAATACAGATTTACATGTTGTATGCATATGCACCAATGGGCAGGAGGCAATAGATATGGCAGCAACTCATATGCCTGACATATTTTTGATGGACATAAATATGGAACGCATTAATGGCATTGATGCAACAGCCATCATTACAAATATATATCCTGGTATTAAAGTAATAGGCATGTCTATTTACCTTGATGATTATTACGTAAACAGCATGCTGGCAGCAGGCGCCAATGGTTACATCAATAAAAATTCAGACTACCAGGAAATGATTGAAGCTATTCACCAGGTGTATGAAGGCAACCGCTATATATGCAATGCGGTTAAACAAACGGAAAAAAAATCCATAGCCATTTAGCAACTAAGCCATCACAGAATTTTCTTCCTTTTCTTTTTTGAATGCCTCTCTTGGTTGTAAACCTAACAAATCGAACATCGCCATATCTTCATCAAAAGAAGGATTGGGTGTAGTCAACAATTTATCTCCGGCAAAAATAGAATTTGCACCAGCCATAAAGCACATTGCCTGCTCTGCAACATTCATTTCAGTTCTGCCGGCACTTAACCTTACCATTGTTTTAGGCATTATAATACGGGCTGTGGCAATCATTCTTACCATATCCCAAATATCTACTTTGGCGTTATCCTGCAAGGGAGTTCCTTTCACTCTTACTAACGCATTTATGGGTACGCTTTCCGGATGCTTGGGCAGGTTGCAAAGCGTATGCAACATTCCAATCCTGTCTTCATGTGTTTCACCCAAGCCAATAATACCTCCGCTGCAAACGCTAATGCCTGCATTGCGTACATTGTCTAATGTTTGCAAACGATCTGTGTATGTTCTGGTAGTTATTATATCTCCGTAGTGTTCTTCTGATGTATCTATGTTGTGATTATAAGCGTAGAGCCCTGCATCATGCAGTTTCTTTGCCTGCTCTTCTGTAAGCATGCCCATGGTGCAGCAAACTTCCATGCCTAGAGTGTTTACACCTTTCACCATTTCTATTACCCTGTCAAAATCACGGTTATCACGTACTTCTCTCCATGCAGCACCCATGCAGAAACGGGTAGAGCCTGCCGCTTTTGCTTTTGCAGCATACTCCATCACTTCTTCTGTTTGCATCAGCGCCTGTACTTTAACGCCTGTATTATAACGAGCGGCTTGCGGGCAGTAAGCACAATCTTCGCTGCAGCCACCTGTTTTAATTGATAACAAAGTACATACCTGCACCTCTGCTGTATTGTGATGCTTGCGATGAACAGTTGCAGCCTGGTAGATAAGTTCTAACAGTGGGGTATTGTATATTGATGCTATTTGCTCTTTGGTTGTGCCAGAAAAAGTTGCCATTATATACTTCTTTATGGCAAACCTACTATAAAATGTCCAACCATTAAAATGCCTGCAGGCTTAATTAGGCTTATCCTTTAAAAAAATACTTGAGTCTGGCAGCATTTCGAAAGACTGTTTAAACAAAGTATTAAAAACTGTCCTGAACTGGTTAACAGCACTAACGGAGTCTTTTAAAAGATGGTAGTCCTTACTGGGAAGATAAATGGCATTTAAGTTTTGGAAATAATGTTCATTGGATATCCCCTTTATTAGAGTTCTGTATCCATGATCGCCCATCGCAATTATAACCGCTTTGCCTTTCGTGTTTTCCTGTACAGATGTAATTAATGCTTCAACTTTAGCATTTACATACGGCAAGTATTCCAAATACTCTTCAGGCGTTCCATAATTATTAGTTCTCAGCACTTCTTCCCTACTCCTCAATTGATTATTTGCTGTGTAAAAAAAAGGAGCATGAGGCATTTCAAAATGTGCATACAAAAATTTGGGCTTATTATTTTGAATAGCACTTTCATTTATTACTTGTTGCACCATCCTGTTATTACCCTCAAGAAGAGTAAAAGCACGGTCATGCGTATTTAACCAGTTCAAATTCCAATGCCAGCCAATATCGTTCATAAAACAATTGTATAAAGTCTGGTCAGTAATCAACCTGGTTTTTGAAGGGAGCAACGAAATCTCAAAAGAAGACGGCAGCCCTTCAAGATCAAAAACAGAACAGTTTACAATATCATACCCATAAGAAGACAATAATTTTATTACTTTATTTTCTTTTATCAAAGTCCCACACTTGTTATAATCCGCTCCTTTTATTTCCGAAACATTTTCTATGTCCTTTAAATAATCCATATTAAGTATGGATGCCATAGAAAAAGGTGTAAAGTTGTAGTTGCTAAAACTATTGGGTAATACTTTAAATCCTCGCTTTGTAAAGAAACTGTCAATGACACTATTGTCGTAATGAAAATTGGCCAACAGGCTTTTTGTGCTGGCATACTCATCAAAAACCATAAAATAAATGTCTGGCTTTGCACAGTTGACACAATCTTTAAAAGTTATGGCATTCCCGGATTTATCAAGATACAATTTAGGCTTATCCGATTGTTTAACTTTGATTGCCAAACCGCCTGCATCCATTAAAAGATAAACGCAAAAAAGAAAATTTAAAAAAATGCAAATCCTATTAAAACTAACTTTTGTTTTCTTAAGATAATAGATCAAAAGAAGAAACAAAAAAAATAAGAGTGGCAATAGAATAGTATACCTGCTTAACCATTGGAAATGTATTTTTAAAAAACCATGCAAAGCACCAAAGAAAAAATAAATGGAGAAAAATGCGGTAGAAAGAAGGGCTGCTTTCACTGCATCCTTATAAAAAAAAACTGCGATAAAATAAACGAGTACTTCAGCAACATAGTACTGTAGTAAAAGTAAAAGACAATCCTTTATTGTAATGAAAGAATAATTGTCAACATACCCATGAAAAACAAAAAAAAGTGGCAGCAGAAAAAGGAATAATATTTTTTTTGAAAACATATTTTTCATAACCAAGTACTCCAAATGAAAATTACCAGCCGATTTTTTTAAATTAGCATTTCCGCTTCATAAGGTATAACATTCTGCCTGTTCCCGGAATGGGTTGTACTTTCAGAATTTCAAGCCTGTTGCTAAATACCTTTTCAAAAGTTTCCTTGCAATAATGATCAAAAATATCTTTCCTGTCTTTTAACAACAATTGCACTTTCTCATCTTCTTTTGGCACAAACTCAATGATAAGGACAGGTGCCATAGCTTCAAACGCAGCTGCTATCTGTTCAAAGCTTATATTCTTTCCTATAGCAAGGTGATGAACCAATGCCAAAGCCATTACTATGTCTGCTTTTGCCCGTTCTGTAAACGACGCTCTTTCAGCGTTGCTCCATCCTATGGCTGGTGAGGGATTGGCAATATCAACGCACAATGGCAAAATGGATGATCCATTTTGCTCTTTTTTATCATTGTACAACTGATCAATGCATGCATGGTCGCTGTCTATTGCAACAGTAAATTTGCCCGCATTTGCAGCAGCTTTAGCAAACATTCCCGTATTGGTTCCTATATCAAGCAATGTTTTTCCAGGCAAATCTTTCAGCCACTCTTCTAATATTGCCAGCTTTGCTTTTGCGTAATCATGACTGAGAATAGTTTCTTCATAATAATTATTCCAACTGGTTTTTGTGGCGGGCAGCGATATTGATTCCACAAAAGATTGAAGGTTGGCAATTATATTAAGGAGCTTTTGTTTTGTAAACAAAGGCTGTTTTTCTTTTTCTCTACCGGGCTTACTATTTACTAACCCAGGTATTTTAATATGCAGAAAAACATTTGCATTAAACATACTTTTTGTGGGAAGTAATTTTGAAATAAGTTTTAATGGAATGCCATCCGGGTAAACCTGGAATAGTTTTAATAAATCTGAAGAACGATACTTGGCAAGTAACAGTGGTCCGACAAAGCATTCTATAAATTGCCGATATGCTACCCAGGGCTTTGTTTCGTTGTATTTTTCAAAAGAAAGTGTATCTATAAAAACTGCTGCTCCACTAACAAACTGAACATTAAATGGCGTAGCATCTTTTAATACCAAACCATGGCTTACTGCTGTCTTTACAAGTTCTAATGTAAGCAGAGCGGCATCTTTCCATTGAGAGAAACACCATTCGTATGGATACGAAATAAATTCAAGTTGTTCCGGTAAAAGTGTTTTATACCATTGAGCATCTCCCGTAAAATTTTCACCTATTTCAAGATGCGGAAGTATTTTTTTTTGCTTTACCAGTAAATCATACAAGCCGCTTTTTATAAATAAGTCATAATCCTGTGCATAATATTGATTCACCTGGCGGTAGACTTTTCCATCATGCTTAAAGATAAATCCTGCCGGATCACGATAAGAAGCGGGATGCTGTTGCACTTTATCACTCATTCCCTTTCGGGTTGTCTGACTGTTCATGTTTTTTCTTTCCGCCAAAAAACATTTTTATCCGCAGCCAGATGGTTTTAAAATAAAAAGCGACACCCAGTATGGCAGCTATAATTACCTGCACCAGGTAGCTGCCACTTCCGGGATCTATATAAAGCAAGTGTAGCATCATTAAAGATAACTAAGGTTTGTCTTAGGTGTTAAAGTTAGCAAAGTCTCATACATCAGTTGTATTGTGTTTTCAATGTCAGATTTATGCAGCACTTCCACCGTAGTGTGCATGTAACGCAGCGGAATAGAAATCAATACAGAAGGGCAACCGTCATTGGCATAAGCAAATGAGTCAGTGTCTGTGCCAGTGCTTCTGCTTACTGCCCGCAACTGAACGGCAATTTTCGCTTTTGCTGCAGTATCCTGCACCAAATTTAATAGCTTATTGTGTACTGCGGGGCCATATGCAAGTGAAGGGCCTTTACCACAGGCAACATCGCCTTCCACAATTTTATTAATCATGGGTGTTGTAGTATCGTGTGTAACGTCTGTAATAATAGCCACGTTTGGTTTAATACGACGGGCTATCATTTCTGCACCACGTAATCCAACTTCTTCCTGCACGGCATTTACGATGTAAAGCGCATAAGGCAGTTTCTTTTTATTTTCTTTCAACAGTCTTGCAACCTCTGCAATCATAAAACCTCCTACCCTGTTATCAAAAGCTCTTCCAACATAATACCCGTTGGCCAACTCTGCGAAACCATCCTGGTATGTAACTACAGCGCCAATGTGCACGCCCAGCTCTTCTAATTCCTTTTTATTTCTTGCACCCGTATCCAGGAAAAGGTTGTCTACTTTTGGCACTTGTTCTTTTTCGCTACTGCCCAGGCGTGTATGAATGGCAGGCCATCCAAAAACTGCTGGCACCGGCCCCTTCTTTCCATGAATAAAAACACGCTGTGCCGGTGCAACCTGGTGATCTACTCCTCCGTTTCGTTTCAGGTATATAAGGCCGTCGTTAGTAATATAGTTTACAAACCAGCTTATCTCGTCTGCATGTGCTTCAATTACTACTTTAAATGGTGCATCAGGATTTATAACTCCTACTGCTGTGCCATATGGATCAGTAAAAAAACTGTCTGTATATGGTTTTAAATAATCCAGCCAAAGTTTCTGCCCGCTGCTTTCAAATCCTACAGGAGAGGCATTGTTGATATAATTTTTCAAAAAGCTCAATGAGCTATCTGTAAGTATCGATTTTTCTTTCTTTACTGCTTTTGCCATATTATTGAGATTGAATTTTTAAAACTGTTCTGTATTTGCTCAAACTGTTTCCAGTTTACTAATAGCGTCAAAAATACTTAAATATCGCCCACAATCATCAAAAGACCAGAGAGCATCATTAACCCATCCAGCACAAAATAATAGAGATAGTCTGAAAAATGTGTTTTTGCATACCTGTAAAGCGCTGCCACCAATATGCCTGGCACCAACAAAAGAATTAGTATAAAAATGCTGTGGCCAGACCGGTAAAGCAATGTAGTAAACAATAAAAACAGTAACAGGGAGCCTGCAAATAAATTATCAATTCCTCTTTCATTGAACCAGGTTATCATGCTGCGTATGCCGTCTGCCTTATCGTCTTCCCTATCACGGTAATCAAAAAGAATGCAGATTGCATAAATCAGGAAAAAGCGGCTGCATGCCAGCCATGTAAATCCATGTTGCCAGTTTGTATTGCTGATTAACACGGGCAACAGAGTGGTTATATACATCCATACAAAAGCAAGGAAAATGGTTTTACCCACTGCTATGCGTCTTAGTGCTATAAAAATCTTTTGTGGAATTTTAGGAGCGGAATAAAGAAAAGTTACAAATGCACCAATGGCAATCCATAACCAATGTTGCCTTATCATTACAAATGAAATGCCCGCTCCAATCAGTCCTACAAAATACAATACCAGGTGAAGCCATTTGTATTGTAAAGCCCAGGTTAATCTTTCTGAACTTGTTGCAGAATGATTGGTAAGCCACCAATGAAAATTATAGCTGCAAATGGTTGAGAAAAAAACAAACACATAGAAAGCCGGAGCTATGGCTACAGATGGAAAAAGCAGGTGCACCTGGTATACCATTACAACAGCACAGAAGGCTATATAGAGGCTACTGAATAAAAAGAAATTAAATATGCTTTTCAGCATGAATCAAGAAAGGTGGTAAATAATCAATTAATCAGTTCTAAGAACGATTATCCTGCCGGTGGATACTGTGTCACTTACATTGCCAGCTTTATCGTGTATCCATATTTTAATATTCAAAGTATCTGGCTCTTTTGTAACAGGATTTGAACCGGGTTGATCCGGGGCAGCTATGGCAGATTTCAAATAATTTTCGTAAGCAAGATCTACCCCTATTTCACCTTTATCATAATTGGGAAAATCAGGTATTTTAAACTTTAAAGAATCACGCACGGTAGCTACAACCCTTTGGTTAAGCCTGATTTTTTTCAGAAATAACGTATCGCTGATATCGCCTTCTTTATCTGTATATGAAAGGGTGATATTAAGATTGCCACCAACAGGCACAGTTGTACTGCTAAGCGATTTTATTGATATTTGCGGCTTGGTTTGAAACTTACTTTTGTTGCAGGCAATCAGCACAATCAGCACAAAACCGGGTATTAATATTTTTTTCATATTCAAATGTTATCAACAAATTTAGACGATGCCTATTGAATTACCTAACATCTCTGGTGAATGGATTGATAAAATTTTCCGTTTAAAACCGGCTTCTTTTGAAGCAATGGCCCTTGAAACCTTTGTTTATCAATATCACCACAATACCATATACGCACAATACGCCAATGCAGTTGGAAAATCACCTGCAAATGTTAAGGCACTTCAGGATATCCCTTTTCTGCCTATACGTTTTTTCAAATCGCACCAAGTGACAAGTGGAGATTTTGTGCCGGAAGCTGTATTTGAAAGCAGCGGCACTACGCAAACTATCAATAGCAAACATTATGTAAAAAGCCTGGCAATTTACAGGGAGAGTTTCTTACGTGCTTTTGAACATTTTTATGGCGATATAAAAGATTGGTGCATTATAGGTTTGCTGCCATCATACCTGGAAAGAAGCAATTCTTCATTGGTAGTAATGGCTGATGAACTTATAAAAAGAAGTAACCACAGCGAAAGTGGTTTTTATTTGTATGAACATGAAAAATTAACCAACGCTTTACAACAACTGGAAGCAAAAAAGCAAAAAACATTGCTCCTGGGCGTTACGTTCGCCCTGCTCGACTTTGCAGATGATTACCCGCAAAAACTTCAACATACCATTGTAATGGAAACAGGCGGTATGAAAGGCCGACGTGAAGAATGGACAAGACAACAGGTGCATGATTTTCTTACGGCACAATTAGGTGTTCCTGTTATTCACTCAGAATATGGAATGACGGAATTACTCTCCCAAGCTTATTCTGATGGCAATGGCATTTTCCGTTGTCCGGATTGGATGAAAATTGTATTAAGAGCAGATGATGATCCTCTACAGCTTTCAGAAAGCAATACAGGCATCATCAATGTAATAGACCTGGCGAATATCTATTCTTGTTCTTTTATTGCCACAGACGATGCCGGCAAATTGTATAAAGATGGCAGCTTTGAAGTTATAGGCAGAACAGATAATTCTGATTTGCGCGGCTGCAGTTTGATGACGCTTTAATAAAAATGCTTCTGTTCAGGTTATCCTATTCTATTGCAGATGCAGCAACATCGGTAATGCTCATACTATTTTTTTGCTGAAGGAAGGCAATTACCCTGCATTGATTTGCTGCTACACCAACGGGCAGCGCTAAGCTGATGTTACCAGTGCCGCTGGATACCGTTTTAAAGCTGCGTACCACATCAATATGCTCAAGCAATTTGCCTTTATTCTCTCCTCTTGTAACGGTGCTCTTTGCCTGCAGTTGCACCAATGCAATGCACAAAACAGTTTTATCATCAACTTCAGTTTTGTAATTAATCAACAGCTTCGCGGCTTCACCATTTTTTGCAGATAATACTATTTTGGATGCTGCTTTTGTTTTCAGTTCGCTTTCTACTTTATTGTACAGCGTTGCCTTATCTGAACCGGTAAATTGCGATTTGCCGTTTACTACCACCTGCGGCGTGTATATGCTATTCAAAGAAAATGCTGTAGCGTACTCCTGCTGCCTTTGCGAATAAGCAGCATTACTAAACGCATCTTTCCACCCAAGGTAGTTCCAGTAATCTACATGAAAGCCCAACACAAAAACACCTGCAGGATGCTCTTGTAATAATTCTGCAACAGCTTTATCTGCGGGCGGACAACTGGAGCAACCTTCAGAAGTAAACAGCTCCACTACGGCAAAACCTTTCTGCTCTTTATTATTTTTTGTTTGTGCATTCGTTTTATTAACGCCAGTTAAAAACAAAAAAATACTGGCAATGGCAACAAGTCTTAATGACGATATTATTTTAACCATAAACATTCTTTACACTATTTACAAATCTCTATTATCTTATTTAAAACAATAAGAAACGCCCAATCCCAAAGTGTTTACCTTATTTCTGAAACGATCTACCTGTGTTCCATCTGGTGCTATTTGAACGATGCTGTTTGTTTTATATTCTGCAAAATAAAAACCATACACAGCTTTAATACCCCATTGTTCATTCAATTTATATTTTACATAAAATTCAGAATTAAGATTTCCTAAATCATTATCGCCTGTAAGCAATAAATTAAAAGAAGCAGGTTTTGCAGATGGTTCGGTCTTACCAATGCCATTGCTGGTTAAAACAGCGCTGCTTGTGCGGCCAAATGTAAAACCAATCACATCAATATTAAATCCCGCAGACCATTTTCTGCTGAAATCATAGGCAGCATTTGCAGAAAGATTGATGGAATGTATAAAAGCTTTTTGCACATTAAGTGTATCCCAGTTTTCTGTTTTCTGGCCGGCAAATACTATTAAAAAAGGAATGGTAGAAGTTCTGGCCAGCCGTCCCGGAGCTGTGGTAAAATCTTTCTTTTTGCCAAAATAACCTGTGTACCTCAGCCCTAAACCCGCTTCCCATTTCTTTTTCTTCCCTAATTGCCAATTGTGTACATAAGATGCAGCCACAGTTCCCTGGGCATTTCCTGCTGTAGCAGTAAAATCAACAAATTGATTGATACGCGGCAGTGAAGGCTGTTGCGCATGCAATGCAGTTACAACAATCAAACAGGCAATCAATAGAAGGTTATTTTTCATACACTACTTATTACTAATGCAAAAATATTTTAGATCACTATTGTAACTTGTCTTTTAAGCGACACAACGTGTTTACTTACGTTAAAACTTTGTGAGTAGTTCCCAATAAAGCTAAAAAATAAAAGCCCGGCTTTATTTGCCAGGCTTTGAAATTGCTAATTGCATCAATCTTTTATTTTTGTCTGAAACTGTCGCCAATAAAAGCCAAAGCATCTGTAATGCCATTGCGCCAATAACCCCATGTATGTGCGCCATCTTTTACGCGGTATTCATGCGGCACTTTCTTTTCTGTAAGTGCAATATGCAAGAGGCAATTTCCTTTGGTAAGAAAATCATCATCTCCACAATCAATCCAATAACGCACTTTCTTTAAATCATCAGCAGATTTAGATGCCACTATCTTTAAAATATTATTATCGTTCCAGGCTTTTGTTACCCTCTCTTTCTCTTTTAGTCCCTTGCCAAATAATGGTGCAAATGTTACATCATATGTCTGGTCTGGCATATTAATAATCGCATCATCATCAAATACTGCTCCGCTAAGTGGTGCTGCCGCTGCAAACAATTCAGGATATTTTAGCGAGTAAATCAAAGTGCCATAACCGCCCATGGAAAGACCTGCTACGCCGCGATATTCTTTTTCTGCTTTAATGCGATAGGTCTTCTCAATAGACGGCATGAATTCTTTCACAAAAAAGTCTTCATACTTTTCTTTGCCATCGTAAGAATTAATATAAAAACTGGAATCACCATTGGGCATCACGATTATCATTGGTGGAATAGTGCCATTGGCAATAGCCTGGTCTGCATACCTGTTTACTTCACCAAACTGCAGCCAACCTGTATGATCGTCTGTATATCCGTGCAATAGATAAACTACAGGATAACTGCGCTCAGACTTATCGTAATCGGCTGGCAGGTACACCGTATATTTTACAGCACGATTAAGAATGACACTCTTAACTGTTTTTTCTTCTATTACTTTTCCATTAGGTTGTGCGTAGCTGTACTGAAGCAATAGCAGTGTACAACAAGAGAGGATAATTCTTTTGAAGGCATTCATCATGGCTGTTTATTTTCTATAAATGTAAGCGCAATCAATACTTGCACACAACTATTTCTGTATCCTCACTGATTTTAATAAAAAAATTGCCTTCATTACTGAAGGCAATACCGTTGCTGTTACCAGCAGGTTGAAGTGGAAAGATTCGTAATTATTTTCGGGCTATATCTGCCACTGTTCTTTTCTCTAATACTTTTAAAGTAGCATCACGTACATTCACCATCATATCGTGCAGGCCACAACTTTTTTCATCGCAGTTTTTACATCGTTCATAAAAATTAAGGCTTACGCAAGGTAAAAGCGCAATTGGCCCATCCAATAGCCGCATTATTTTGGCCACAGGCACCTGCGCAGGCGGCACAGCAAAATAATAGCCTCCCCCCTTTCCCTTCTTGCTTTCCAGCACACCTGCTTTTTTTAATTCAAGCAAAATGTTTTCCAGGAACTTTAAGGGAATCTTTTTCTTCTTAGAGATTTCTGCAATCAGCACCGGGCCTTTCTCTGTATTCTGTGCCAGGTACATCAGCGCTTTAAAAGCATATTGACTTTTTTTAGAGAGCATTCGTTATTTTTTTTCTTAAACAAAACATGCGGGTCATTAAAAGCCCAGCACATCCTTCATACTAAAAATACCTTTTTTTCCTTTCACAAATTCAGCAGCAAGTACAGCACCTGTTGCAAAACCAGTTCTGCTATGGGCTGTGTGCACAATGTCTATGCTGTCTATAGCTGAGTTATAGCTAACAATATGTGTTCCCGGCGCAGGGTCTATGCGTTTGCTAATTATAGCAAGTTCTGCAGGATTAGCACTGGTTTCGTTTACCCATTTATTCTTGCGTCCCAGTTTTTCAATTACCTGTTCTGCCAGGCTAACCGCCGTGCCACTTGGCGCATCTCTTTTTTGGGTATGATGAATCTCTTCCATGCTTACATTGTATTCTGCATGGGGCTTCATCAGTTCTGCCAGGCGCTTATTGATTTCAAAAAAAATATTAACGCCAATGCTAAAGTTGCTGGCGTACAAAAGACAGCCATTCATTTTATTGCAATAGGCTTTTACGTCTTCCATTTTTTCCAGCCAGCCCGTACTGCCACAAACCAGCGGCACGCCGTATTCCAGGCATTTCATTATGTTGCCATATGCACTGCCGGGACCGGTAAACTCAATGGCCACATCTGCTTTTTGAAGGTTTTCTGCGGTAAAATCGGCCGCATTGTTTAAATCCAGTTTCAAAACAATCTCTTGGCCACGCTCCAATGCAATCGTTTCAATGGCTTTACCCATTTTTCCATAACCAACCAGGGCAATTTTTAACCCGTTTGCTGCTCCCATCTTGTAAAATTATTTTGTGCAAATGTAATTACCCGGCACGGTTTTATAACAATGCCGGGTTGATATAGTTCAACCTAATATGTAGCGGTGGAAATATGCCTTATTTCATCAATTTCTTAGCTTCTGCGCTAATGGCATCCTGCACCAGTGTGTGCAATGAACCATTGGGTTGATTTAGTACAAAATCCAATAGCTTTTTATTAAGGTCCAGGCCATTTGCTTCTGCTGGTAAAACAGACGCCACCTGGTTAATGAGGTGTATATTCTGATCTTTCAGGTTGCGCACACCATCCCAAACATCGGCACTTACATAAATCTGCTGAGAAAGGTTGTGCTCATACTCCTGCTTAATGGTTTGCGTAAGCAGTATTTGCATCTGGGTTTTGTCAAGACCGGGTTCGCTTACCCTACTAATCAGGTTGGGTATAGCAATCCTGTCTGCCAGTATTACCAGTCTTTCATAAGCTGCCAGTTGCAACGGCTGCGTATTGCTTGGTGCCGGCTGGCTGCTGACTGCGGTTACAGGCTGCACAGGCAAACTTTTTTTGTCTTTCTGATAGAAATAATAATAAATCAGCAACAAAACTATCAATACGCCTATGCTAATGAGGATGGTACTTGAATCCATAATGGGTATTTTATTAGTAGCTGCAAATGTAAGACCGTGTTCAAAAATGACATATTTATCTTTTTGCAGCCCCTATTAAACTATATAATGCCCAATTTGTTGTTATTTTGAAAATAAATTTTAGCGCATGGAATCTGTAGCAACAGCACCCGTAATACTTACCAATAGGGCCATAATTGAAATAAAAAGATTAATGGCTGCCAGTGATTTTGATCAAACAAAGTCGTTGCGCATTGGTGTAAAGGGAGGCGGCTGTTCGGGTATGAGCTATGTACTGGGTTTTGATGACAAACAAGCCAATGATGAAACTTTTACCACAGAAGGCCTTAGTTACATCATGAACCCCGGCCACGGCATCTATCTTATGGGTATGGAAGTAGATTGGCAGGATGGATTGAATGCCCGTGGATTTACATTTACAAACCCCAATGCCAGCAAGACTTGCGGATGTGGAAGTAGCTTCGCAGTATAGATTAGCTGCAAGCTTGTTCCTGCCTAGCATTACGTTTCAGCTTAATCAAGATATTTGCTTTTAAAGACTTGTAGCTTGCAGCTAATAACTTGCAGCTTTCCTCACTCCAGCAGCCCCACCTGCTCTTCTCCATCTTTTTCTTTCCAAAACACCCGCACTTTTTGGGTAATAATAGAATCAATTGATTTACCAATATAATCTGCCTGTATGGGCAATTGGCGGCTGAAGCGCCTGTCAATTAGCACACACAATTCTACTTTGGCGGGCCTGCCAAAATCGAGCAGTGCATCCAGTGCTGCACGTATGGTGCGGCCGGTGTACAATACATCGTCTACAATAATCACCTGTTTGTTTTCTATGCTGAAAGGAATATCAGTTTTATTGGCTACATGCAATTGTTTGCGCACATCATCCCGGTAAAAAGTAATATCCAGCTTTCCGTAGTAGACTTTTGAGGCATCCAGTTCTTTTTTTAACTGTGTCACTATCCTGTCTGAAAAATAAATGCCGCGGGGTTGAATGCCAATTAATACCGTGTCTTGCAGGTTCAGGTGGTTTTCAAGGATTTGCTGGCTCAGCCGCTGAATGGTTACCGCCAGTTGCTGTTCTGTTAATACTGTTTTCAACGCAAATAAAAATTTGCTATAAAAATAATGTATGCAGGCTAATTGTCTTCATTTTAGTTTTGGCGAGATAAAATTTCATCAACATCTAAAATCCTTTTTAATATTTAGGATGTTCTGCTCTCAATTCTTTTTTAAACTCATTTTAAACCTTGCTTTTTTTATTGCTAACACTCGTTCTTTGAAGCACACTGCGCAATCGTTTGCCTCTCATAATTTGGTGTTTTGTTCATTTATTTGGGTTGGCATTCTGTGAAATAGACTTTATTTTCGCAGCACTCACAACAACGTAAAACAACCGTATATGAGCATGGTAGATTCGTTAGAAAAAATTCCAGTAAGCATTTTTCCCAGTCCCAAAGAAGGTTCGGCATTTATTGCAAAAGAAATAGCCGCGGCCATCAGGGAAAAACAGTCAGCAGGTCAAAAATGCATATTGGGCCTTGCAACAGGTTCTTCTCCCAAAACAGTTTATACAGAGCTTGTGCGCATGCACAAAGAAGAAGGCCTTAGCTTTAAAAATGTTATCACTTTCAATTTAGACGAATACTACCCTATTGATAAAGATGCATTGCAGAGCTATAATCTTTACATGAAAGAACATTTGTTTGATCATGTAGATATAGACCCGGCCAATTGCCATGTTCCAAATGGTGAAATCAAAAAAGAAGACATCAAAAAATTCTGTGCAGATTATGATGCACAAATAGAAGCATTGGGCGGATTGGATGTGCAGATACTGGGCATCGGCAACAATGGCCATATTGGTTTTAATGAACCTGGCTCAAGCCTTTTTTCAAGAACACGCCTGGTGCCATTGGAGAACTCTACCCGCATGGCCAATGCCAGAGATTTTCAAAACATCTCTAATGTGCCACGCCTGGCAATTACTATGGGCATCAGCGTTATCATGAAGGCTAAGAAAATTTACCTGATGGCCTGGGGTCAGCTCAAAGCTCCGGTTATTAAAGATGCGGTTGAAGGTGCAGTAACAGAACAAATACCAGCATCTCTATTACAACAACACAATGACACCACATTTGTGTTGGATGAAATTGCCGCTTCAGAACTTACCCGCATAAAATTTCCGTGGCTTACCGGAGAATATGACTGGTCTCCTGTTATGATAAAGAAAGCTGTGGTGAACATGGCACTTCAATTAAACAAACCGGTGCTTAGCCTTACCAGTAAAGATTACAACGATTACGGCCTGAGCGATCTGCTGGTAGAAAAAGGCGATGCGTACGAAATAAACATGCAGGTGTTTTACATGCTGCGCGACAGTATAACGGGCTGGCCTGGTGGCAAAAGCACACCATTGCCCAATCCGCCGGAAAGAATGAGCCCGTATCCCAAAAGGTGCCTTATCTTTTCGCCTCACCCAGATGATGATATTATTAGCATGGGCGGCACCTTTATGCGCCTGCACGACCAGGGACATGATGTACATGTGGGCTACCAAACCAGCGGTAATATTGCCGTTACAGACGAGTTTGTAACACGCTTTCTTGATTTTGCTGTTGGCTTTGAAAATATGTTTGGCATTGACAGTGAAAAATCACAAGCTATTTTGCAGGAAGCGAGAAACTTTCTGCGCACTAAAAAATCAAACCAGATGGACACGAAAGAAATTCGTGCCATCAAAGGTCTTATCAGACGATGTGAAGCTGCAGCTACCTGTCGTTATGTAGGTATAAAAGATGAGAACATTCATTTTCAAAACCTGCCTTTTTATGAAACAGGCCGCATAGAAAAAAAGCCAATGGGCGAAGAAGATGTGCAACTGACCATGCAATTGCTGAGAGAAATAAAACCGCACCAGGTATATTGCGCAGGCGATCTTGCAGATCCGCATGGCACACACAAAGTTTGTCTTGATACTGTTTTTGAAAGTATGCGCCGCCTTAAAGCAAGTGGCGACGAATGGGTGAAAGATTGCTGGGTATGGTTGTACAAAGGCGCATGGCAGGAATGGGACATCAGCGAAATAGAAATGGCTATACCAATGAGCCCCGACCAGGTATTGAAAAAACGCTTTGGCATTTTTATACACCAATCCCAGAAAGACAGTGTTCCTTTCCAGGGAACAGATGCACGTGAGTTTTGGCAAAGAGCAGAAGAACGCAACCGCAATACTGCTAAATTGTATGAGCAATTGGGTTTAACACATTATGCCGCCATGGAAGCATTTGTGCGTTGGCATTATTGATAAAAGCAACTTGTTTCAACACAACAAACCTGTCTTTTGGGCAGGTTTGTTTTTTTTATGTAAGCACTGAATTATATTGCAGCTTTTATAACCAGCCATTGTTGCTAACCATTTTTTAGAAATGAAGCTATAGCCTGTTAACATTTTATATAGCTTCTGCTCATTTATCTTCATTTATGCAAAAAGCACCTGACGGGCTTACCAATAAAACAGCTTACACCTGGTCGTACGCCTGGACGCAACCACTATTCAGGTTGAAATTTATCCTGGTCTGGCTGCTTATTTTTCCGCTGCTCACTATTTTTCATCTTTTTTTTCAGCATATAGAAAAAAGAAATGGCGCTGTTTTAAATGACTGGCTGCTTGACATTATACCGGTGCACAATGTATCGCTGCCGGTATTTATATTTATCTGGGGAGCTACATTGCTGGCCATTGTACGTAGCATTAAAAAGCCTCAAATGTTATTGGTTTTTTTATGGACTTACCTGCTGGTATCTGTTAGCCGCATATTATGCATTTGGCTGGTTCCACTAAATCCACCGGAACAACTTATTCCATTGGTAGATCCGCTTACCAACTTTTTTTACGGCAAGCAATATGTAACCAAAGATTTTTTTTCTCTGGCCATACCTCAAGTGTGTTTATTATTTTTCTGGGAGTAGAAAAGAAAGCAGACAAAATATTTACGCTGGCATCCGTTTTTTGCATTGCAGTTTTGTTGCTGGTACAGCATGTGCATTATACCATAGATATTTTAGCTGCACCTATTGCAACTTATCTCTGTTACAGGTTGGCAAAAATGATTGTGTATTGGCGCAGTTAAAAAGCTTCTCCCAGTTGAAAGTAAAATCCCTGCGATTTTGCTCCCCTGCTTAAACCATAGTCTAAACGAAGATTTAATTTTTCAGATTTTGTAAGCGCAATTCTTACGCCCCCGCCATATGAATATTTCAGCGCAACAGTGCTTAGCAATCCGCAATTGTTGCTAACGTTTCCAACACCACCAAATGCTACAACGCCCAATCTTCCGTAAACAGGAACTCTGTACTCTCCCTGCAACACTACCTGATCTTTATCGCGATAGCGTCCATCGTAATAACCACGCATACTGTTAGCACCTCCAAATGAAGCCAGGCTTCTTAGCGGCACTTCCCCAAAATTAAAAAAAGCATATGCCTGCAAAGCCAGCACCTGTTTTTTATAGGTGCGAATGAAGCCACGTGTATCAATAACGTAATTGGTATAGGTAAAATCAGAACCCAGTGTATGCGCAAAATGATTGAATGAACCCTGGAGGAAAACACCTTTATCGGGAGCAAATGCATCATTACGCGTATCGTAGGTAATGCTTGCACCCAGCCCTGAAACCTGGTAACCATCGCGGCCGGGAATATTTTCCTTATCAAATAAACCCCCGGCTTTATAAGAGATTTTAATAAGCCGCTGGTATTCATATAAAGCCCCTATAAAAAGATGCCTTGCCAAAGCCCTCTGCCCATGCAGGTACACGTAGAACTGGCGAAAACTATAGGATTCAACATTGCTGTCTGGTGTAGATTTTCCAATTCCCCAAAACTTATCTGGAAAAGAGCTGTAAGATATTTGCTGCGACAAGATGTATTTCTCTCCCGGAAAATAAATGGTGCCATTTACTGCAGCAATAAACTGTTTTTTTAGAGAGTATAAAGCAAGCCCCTGTAGGTTAGATGTGCGAATAGCGCTATCTTTTTTGTTGATATGAAAAGTGCTGGAAATGGCCGAGCCAAAAGACCAACTGGTTTCTATGGAACGGGCAATAACAGGCAATATCAACAGGTGACTGCTTTTCTTAACAGTACTGTCTTTCTGCGCATGGCAATGGGTAGCCTGCAACAGGAACAATGGCAACAATAGCAGGCATACAGAAAAAATCCGGCGCAAACTCATTAGGGGGTTAAAATCATTAAACTAAGCGGGCGTAAACTTAATAAAAAGATGCAGAAAAAACGCGGGGAAGGCGTTAAAAAATTAATGGTATTTTAATTTATTGATTTGAGGGAAGCATTGGCCTATCCACTCCTAACTCTACAGCATATCCTGTTTACACACATTTAAAGCTTTATAAGCAAGCCGGTTACAATGGCAATGCCGATGCTAAGGAGGGTGCCAATTACCAGGTATTCGGTTTTAATTTCCTGCCTGTCTTTTTCATTAAACCGGATAATGCCTTTGGCCGCCACCAGCAAGCCAATGGCAGAAAACTGGCTGTTTAAAACAAATATGAGGATGATAATGCGTTCTGTAATACCGATCCATTTGCCTGCATTGGCAAGACTTTCAGAGTTGACAATCTTGTCGCGCCACTGGCTGGTTAATTGCCCTATTAAGATCCCGGCCGGCGTAGTTA
Source organism: Chitinophagaceae bacterium (assembly GCA_047602295.1). Classification (GTDB taxonomy): domain Bacteria; phylum Bacteroidota; class Bacteroidia; order Chitinophagales; family Chitinophagaceae; genus JACMLD01. The sequence goes on from JASGHP010000001.1 coordinate 4,537,894, forward strand.
AAAACACAAAAGCTGTAATGATTTTCCAGGTACCGGCCGTAGCATTCAATTGCTGCCAGGCATTTCGCACATCCTGCCACTGAATAAAAATAGCATACCAGCAACCAGCTATTATCAGCACGTGCAGCAGTTGATCTGCCAGGAAATACCCAACGCTGTGTGGGCGATAAGATTTCAGGCCATCAATTAGAATATGCGTTACAAAAATCACTAAAACCACCGCCCAATATTGAGGACCGGTAAGCAGCCACGCCACCAATGCGGTTACCAAACCATGCAGGTATAATTTTGAAGAAGCAAAATGCCTGGCATTACGATCTTCCACCCAACTTTTTGGTTGTAGTATAAAATCTGAAAGCAAGTGTGCCAATAGCAATTTAACTAGCCAAACTGTCGCTATACTCATGATAATTGATGAATGATGTTTTCATATTGCAGCAGCAATTTTTCTATTTCCGGCCACCGCCCCGCAGTTACATGCTGATGAACAGTACTTTTCGATTTCTTTAGTTTTGCTGCCACTGTTTGCTGTGTGCCGCCTTTTAGCAATTCAAAAATAACAACTGCCTGCTTACCAGTCATATTTTTAAATATTGCATTTATGTAGTCTGCTATTACCTGCAGGCCAAGCCCCGCCAGTATATTATTGCTGGCAATAGCCAGGCGTGTATCATTGATGGCTAATTCATCAAAAGCCCGGCCAGATAAAACAAATGCATCGCCTTTGCCAGTGCCGGGTGTTGTTACCGGCATTTTTACAGTTCCTATGCCAATGCTTATTCTTATGTCTGAAGACACTTCTGCTTCTGCCTCGGCTATATAAATAGCCGCTGTTCTACACAAAAGGGCCAAACGCAAAGCAGCGCCTGCTTCTTTTACGTATACCTGGAAGCTGTCTCCCCGGTAAAATTCAAATTGTTGCTCTTGCAGCAAAAGCCGCAGGGACTTTATCATTTTTTTTTCTGCTACCCTGCCAAGCCCGGTAGAGTTTACAATATCCGCTGTAAGCACTGCTTGTATAGCCATAAAACACACGCTTAATTTACATGCAATATACAAAATTATTTTGGTTCGCATAAATAAACGAACTTTTAAATAATTCGTATAAGTAAACGAACTTTAATAAAATTCGTATAAATGAACGAACTAAGAAAAAAAACAGCTTGAAAATAAAAACGCCCCCAATGAGGGGGCGTTTTTGCGGCGCATGAAACTGTCTCTTAAAGAAGCCTCTTACTATTGTTTGATAATTTTCTGCTGCTGCATTTTGCCATGATTGGTATAGGTTAGAATATATACCCCACCAGGCAGATTGCTTACATCCATCAGCAATGTATTGCTGTTGGTAATTACCTGCTTCAGTAATTTGCCATCCAATGTTGTGATGTTTATCATGCCGTTTGCTTCAATGCCACTCACTGTTACAAAACGCTGTGCGGGGTTTGGATAAACTTTCCAAACAGCATTGGCATCTATTCTTATCAACCTGCTGTCTGAGTAAGTAAACTGTCCGTCTATATCTACCATCTTCAGGCGATAATAATGCAATCCTTCTGCAATTGGCGCATGCACAAACGAGTAATTGTTATTGCCACTGCGGTTGTAAGCTGCCACATTTCCAATTTCTGTAAACTGCAGACCATCCGTGCTATGCTGCACTACAAAATGACTGGTATTTACTTCATTGGTGGTTTGCCATTTTAGTTCTGCACTATTTGCCTTGGCAGCTGCGGTAAATTGCAATAAGCGCAATGGCAGGGCCGCATTTACACTGGTAACGGTAAAGGGCGAGAAGCTGGTATAACCTGCCTGTGTCTTGCTATACTGGCCATTGGCTTCTGTTTGCGCATTGCCTACATCGCCCAATTGCCAACTACTGGTATAATGTGCGCTGCGTGAAATTGCCCTGTCAAATCCGCTCTGTTCATCTTCTGTATTCCAATTGAAGGTTACAGTTGCATTGCTGCCTCCGGCTATATCTTCTTCAATAAACCATGTTCTGTTTACATAACCGGCTTTAATAGTATCTCCGCCATTACCTTGCTTCAATACATAAGGCGCAACACGCACTGCAAAATTATCTGGCGTACCTGTGTTATTGATTTTTACAAAATTGGTGCTATTCAATGAAGCACTTACAGGGAAAGTATTCTCAACATTGCTGTTGATAAATTTCAACCTGCCTGTACCGTTAGTAACGACATAGTGTGCTGTATCAAAATTGGTAACCACGCCATTCACGATCAAATCATAATCACCCAAAACCAGTTTACCGCCAATCCAGCCTGGTACTTCATCCTGCAAAGCAGCTTTCATATCCACATTTGCATTTACTGTAGTACTTGCTTTCAGTTTCATTACTGTACTAAATGCCAGCGTATCATCATTGTTCAGGAAGTCAAACTCATCTGGTGTGCAACGGACAATCTGCGCCACAACATTTCCTTTGTCAACACTAAACAACATCTTCTTGCTTACCACCATGTTTCCACCTGCAGCAAGCGTAAACGGAACACTATCAATCGTAGTTAATGCATTGTTCTCATCAAATATTAAGAAGCGCACCCATGCAGCCCCATCACGCACACCATTGTTCTTAATGCTGTAAGAGACAATAACGCTGTCACCTTTTGAGAAGCCACCAGGGTTAAAGCGTATTGCGCCGGCCTGACTGCGTGCCATATCTGGTGCTTCACCCACAATCATTGTTCGGGTAGCTTCATTATTATCTTCTCTTTCTTCTGTTAAGCTGTTGTCCGGGTCTGCAACCAACTTCATTACTTTAACACCTGAGATAATAGAAGAGTATGTTGCTGTTGCTGCTACAGTGGTATCCGCACCAGGTTGAAGTGCATTAATAACAACATCATTGCCCAATTGTATATCATCTACCAGGAACCGCAGTTTATTGGCGGCAGTTGGCTTCCCTCCCATATTCTTTACAGTACCTACAATTGTAATAGATTGCCCTGCATTCGGATTAAGGCTGCTGGGTGATATGTACTGCGACAATACCTCAAAGTCTGGTTTACTATCGGTAACGCGTATGTGGAAACTGCCGATATTATTGCCTTCATTGATTTCGCAAATAGCATTGGCTGTATCTGTAGTGACAGTAACAGTAAAGTCCCCGGGCGTTGTAAATGTATGAGTGAATGAACCAAACGATGCATATCGAACACCGGCTCTTACTGTTGCAATATTGCCGGTACCGATAACATTGCCCGCAAGTACATATTTCACGGAAACATTGCTCACATCTCTTTGACCAAAATTCCTGATAGCAGGATAAAACTGATTGCTGGTATTTACCCTAACCACTACAGGATTGCCAGCAGAACCCACTTCGTTGCTCAATTGAACAGGCGCAATGTCTGAAGCAAAATCCATTTGTGCATCATTGTTGTTTTCAACTAATTCATCTACTTCAAAATCTACATCTGCAGAAGCTGTTACGGGTATTGCGCAATCACTGTCTGCTGTTGTTACAGTGTAGGTATCAGAACTTACATAAACCGAATCTTTTTCTGCCACAAAGTTTACAGTTTTTTTAGCGCCTAGTTGTACGCCATTTACCATAAAACTCACTTTGAAAGCACCACTTCGCTTGCCAGTATTTTTTACTGTTGCAACGAACTTAACATTACTGCCTATAGACAATGCTGTTTGTGAAGCTTCAATCTTTGTAATGGTAAGATCTGGTTTTGGAACAATGACAGATGCAATAAACACATTGTTACCCTTGCTCTGTTCATCAACATCTATATCCGGATCTATCACTATCTTAATTATATGCGTACCAGGTGTGATGTTTGGATCACTGTATGTGATAGTGATTCCCTGCAATCCGTTTAACGAAGCAACAGTAGTGGTTTGCACCAATGTGCTGGCGCCGCCGGGTATTGAATCAAATATCAGCACCTTGTGAGAACCCGCTGGTCCGCATTTAACATTGGCATCTACAAAACTAAATCCACCAAAACTTGTCTGCGAGAAATTCTGAATAACAAGATCTGGCAGGTTTAATGCAGGCTGAATGGTACCACCGCCTGTTGCAGTCATTGGTATATGAAGACCTTTGTAGAAATTATCTGGTATCTGCCTGTATTCAACATAAGTATAGCTTAATACAGCGCTTATATTAACAGGATCAGTTGAGCTTAATGGAAGGCTTACTGGTATCACCCTCACTTCTCCCGGTGCATGACTATGATCTGCACTTGGTATAGTTTCAACCAACACGCCATCTTTAAATATCTGCAACACATCATTTTCAATTTCATCAAAGAGGCTCCACATATTGGTGATATCTCTTTCACGGTATTTAACAGTAAAGTTCATATTGGCATTGCTACCTACCAGATTGCCGCACTGTGATGTGTTGACTGCTACACTAACACCACCTTGCGAAACTGGTACTGCACACGCATTAGGTGCAGGACATGGCATAGCCATGCTATTGGTAACAAGACTGCTGGTAAAGGTGAAATCGGTCACACTAACTGTGTAAGCAAAAGTGACGTTACATGGCACACCTGTAAGCAGGTAACTGTAATTGCCATTTGCATCTGTGGTAGTATTAATAAGCTGTGTGCCTGTATTAATGGTAACCTGCGCACCTGCTACTGCTGTTGGACTACCTGTTCCAAAATAAACGGCATGGCCACTAATCAATACTTTTAATTGCGGACATTGTTGTATGCTGGCAGTTGTTGTAACTGTAATACCACCAGGCAGGTTTGGAGAACCTACAACTATAGGCCTGATAGCATAGTTGTTGAGAATGTTGCTTTCTCCCAACGTATTGCTGCTGTCTATCCACACTTTAATGGGATAAAATCCTTCTGCAGCAAAATTGAGTGAACGTGTGATAGTAGCACTAGAGAATGCACCTACAGAAGGGATCACATCACTACCCATCAATATTGTATCTCTATAGAATTTAACAGGCACATTGGTTGCCGGCACTGCCGTACTATTGGTTACAGTGGCTGTCATTGTAAATGCCTCGCCTGGCAAAGGATTTGTTTTGCTGAAAGAAATATCATTCGCAAATATTCTCAAATCCAAAGTCTGACTTGTGATAATGGGCCCGGCAACATAACCAATATTTAAACCAGTTGCTGCATTACCATTATCGTCGGTTGCAAAGAACTGGTATCCGGCATTGTTGTTATTATTTGTGTGATTGAATGTATAACTATAAACTACACCAGTTATATAATCGGTGCTGCTACCCTCTTTCACCATATTGAAAGTACCTTCGTCAATATCGTTGAAATCACCATCACCATTCAAATCAATACCCACTTTTGGATAATTTAATTGCGGTGGCCTGTTATTGGATGACTTGTACAAAATCTTATAAGTATATAAACCTGTTTGTCCAACAGCAGGGTTTACACCTTTTGTTCCGCTGTAAGGAGCTGCAGGTACATATTGTATTACAGGTGGTGCACCTGGTGAATATCCATTACCAGAAAGAACAGTAGTTAGCGCACCTGCATTGCTGGTTGAAGACTCAACTTTTATCTGCGTACTGTAAGCTGCAACAGCAGTTGGCGTAAATGAAATGGGCAAATTGATGCTGCCATTTACGGGTACAACTGTGCCTGCGGTGTACGATGCGGTAAACGCGGGGTCTGTAAATGTTACTGCGCTAAGTGCGATATCTATATTGCCTGTGTTGCGAAGTGTAAGGCTACCATTAGCAGTTGCATTAACAGCCACATTACCAAATGCAATACCATTGGCAGGATCGATAGTCCATGATGTAGTTTGTGCGATGCCAGAACCATTCAGCTGCACTGTATAATTACCAGCAGATGTTTGCAACACAACTGAATCAGGATATGTGCCTACAGCAGTGGGCAGGAATCGAACTTTCAATGTATCTGACAGGCCTGCACCAATTACAACAGGCACAGTTGCATTTACGCTAAACGGAGCATGCGTTGTAATGCCAGTAATGGATTGATTAGTACTGCTATTATTCTTAACGACTACATTTTTTTCGATTGGGATATTTATTGGCGTGCTGCCAAATGATATTGTATCTGGCGTAACTGCTATGAAAGAAGTATTGAAAACAGCTTTGTTTACAAGGCTCCATTTGCCTTCAGCATTTTTGGTACGCAGGTACAATGTATGAGCGCCGCTGCTAAGTCCAGTCGTATTTACTGCTACTGATGCATTTGCAATATCAACGCCAGGTGTTATGCTGATGGCAGTAGCATTGCCAAAGCCAGGATCAGTATCAATAAAATATTCAGCACCAGTAATATTTTGTGCTGCAGCCGGAGCTACCGGGTAAGAGTAATCGCTGTTTACTACAAAGTCGGAAACTTGTGTAAGTCCCCAGCGCCCCTCTGCATTTTTGGTACGCAGGTATAGCCTATGCACACCTATACTTAAACCGGTTGTGTTAACTGATGCGTTAACAGCACTCAAATTTGTTCCGGCAGTAATGCTGATGGCTGTTCCTGCACCAAAGCCAGGATCTGTATCAATAAAATATTCAGCGCTTGTTATGTTTTGTGCAGCAACCGGAGCAGCAGGATAACTGTAATCCACATCAACAATAAAATCTTTTACCTGTGTAAGATTCCAGCGGCCTTCATTGCTTTTTGTGCGGATATACAAACGGTGTGTACCAATTGTTAGTCCTGTTGTATTGACAGCCACTGAAACATTGCTGAGGTTTAAACCTGGTGTAATTGAAATAACTGTGCCGCTGCCAAAACCAGGATCGCTATCAATAAAATATTCTGCGGCAATTATGTTTTGCGCAGCAACCGGAGCTGCAGGATAAGTAAAATCGAAATCAACAATAAAATCTTTTACTAAAGACATGCTCCAGCGTCCTTCGTTGTTTTTAGTGCGTATATACAAACGGTGAGTACCATTTGTAAGTCCCGCTGTATTTACCGACACTGAAACATTGCTCAGGTTAATGCCCGGCGTTATGGCAATAGTAGTGCCTGCGCCGAAACCAGGATCAGTATCAATAAAATATTCTGCCGCTACAATATTTTGCGCGGCAGGTGGTGCGCTTATATAAGCCACATCAGCATCGTATAAAAACTCTTTTACTGAAGTAATGCTCCAATTACCTTCTGCGTTTCGCGTACGTATATACAGCCTGTGCGCACCATTGCTAAGTCCTGTTACATTAATAACTGCAGAAAGATTGCTAAGATTAACCGCACTGCTGATAGCAATAGGAGTTCCCTTGCCAACTCCCGGATCGGTATCAATAAAAGATTCAGCAGCCGTAATGTTTTGCGGTGCTGCAGGTATTGCCGGGTAGGCCGGGTCTTGCGCATACACAAATGCAGTGGCACACAGCAATAGTAGCGTGTATAAAATTTTTTGCATTGTTGGTTATTTTAGGGCTGTTTATACAATACACCGCTCCTATTGCAGCTACCATTCTCAATGGCAAATGCTGCAATGCTGCTGCATACCGTAATTGACAGAAGGTACAAGCCGCATTGGTTTATTCCATTCCTTTGCAGCCCGTACTGGTTACATGCTTAGTTATTATTGCGGGAGCTGAATGAAACATTCATTGTTGAGCTGCCCGAAGGAATGGATGTTGGCACCGTGTAGGTGTATATGGAAGGGATATTGGGGATACCGGAGAGTTTATAAGGATTCTGTAGCACCATAAGCACCACAATCAGGATTGGTAACAGCACCTACTGTAAGACCTGCACCAATTGCAGGTGAACCAGCTTTTAATACTACACGTGAATCAAGACTGCCAGTAGTACCGCCTACAAATACATTTGCCATATTTACATTCACCTGGTTGTTGGTTGCAGTGCCGGGCAATGTTTGATTGGCTTGGAAAAGATTGTTTTTAATAGTGCAGTTGGTGAAATTGCAAGCATAGGTGGTATACAAAATATTATTGGCAAAATATGCATTTTGTAAAGTAACACCGGAACCGCCATAAAAACTGTTGTTGCGAATAACATTATTGGAACCACTGAGTATGGGCATATTAATATAGGAGTTATAAAAAATATTATTCTCCGCTGTAAAATTTGTAACAACAACACTGCTTGTAGAATTAATATTTCCAGAGTTGAGGAAAAAGCATTTGCGTACAGAAACATTATCGGAAACAGCACTTTCAAAATAAATTCCATTAAAAAAATAGACACGTTCAAAACTTATATTGTCACCTCCGTTCATATAAACAGACCCTACAAAGGTTACACCGAGAAACTTGGTACCATCCGCCCCTGCACCAATTCTCATAAACGGAAGCATTCCTTCGATAGTTACAGCTTGCAAACCCGGATTGTATGGTTCATTTGTATTGGCTGGATTTAAGAAATAACCCGGGCCAATAAAAATCAGTTTTTTTGTTAGCGTTAAACTGTTGGTGGCATAAGCCGTTGTGCTGGACTCCAGGTGGATAGTGTCTCCGGCAGTTGCAGCGTTAATGGCTTCCCAGGCTGTTGTATAATCTGCGTTAACACCTGCATTGTTATTAACACGCCAGATTTTTGCACTGGCACATACTGATACTAACATCAATAGTAAAAGAGAGGATAAATATTTCATGTTGGTTGATTTTAGATGCTAAAAGTATTTTCATTTAGTGCTTTCCCTTATCATGGAAAAACAGGATATTTATTTAAAATGAAAAAATCATGGAAAAACGGGATGACTCCCACATGGCCATTTCATTTATTTGTAGAATGGAACTAAAAGCGTTTTCACCAGCATGAGATTAATTTTAGTAGCAGCATTTATATGTATTGGCAGTTTTGTTTTGCACGCCCAGTCACCAAGGGAAAGGGATAGTTTATTTAAAGTATTAAACTCCACCAAAGCAGATACCAGCAAAATAAAATTGTATCTGCTTGTGGGTAACACCTTTGAATCTAATGATGAAGACAGCGCAAAATTTTATTTTAAAAAAGCGGGCGACCTGAGTAAAAAAATCAATTACTCCTGGGGTTATTATAAATACCTCACTTCATACGGCAATGCGCTGCTGGCACATGGTAAAAACGATTCTTCGATTTATTACCAGCAAAAAGCGTATGAAACTGCTACGCAAATGAAAGACAGCCTGAATATGGGCATATCACTTTTTAATATTGGCATTAATTATACGCAGAAAGCTGATTATACCAAAGCCATAGAATATTCTTTGCAGGGAAAACAAATAATTGAAAAAGCCGGCGATAAAAGACTGGAAATGCAAATGAACGATGCTTTGCAGGTATTGTACAATGCACGTACAGAATACAAGAAAGCAGTTGTTTTTGGCGAGATGGCGCTTGCACAGGCCCGTGAGCTAAAAGACATGGATATGGTGGCGCAATGTCTTATCAATCTTTCCATGAATTATGTAGAATTAAAAGAAATTCAAAAGTGCAATACTTCGTTGGAAGAGGCTTTGAAAATAAGTGAAGAGCTGGGCAATTTGCGCTTTAAAGCAACCACGCTGGAAAACCTTGCAGCAATAGGCCTTAAAGAAAGAGATATTCCACGTACTATTAAATATGCTAACCAGGGCCTTGATTTATACAAACAAGTTGGATCTCTTGATGGACAGGCCACCGCTTTGCGTGCACTGGCAACCTGCTACCTGCAACTAAAGGATAACAAAAAAGCAATGGAATATGCACAGCAATCGCTGGATATAGACAGAAAAAATAATTATAAACGTGAAGAAGCTTCTATATTAAGATTGATGTCTTACATAGCGTATGCAAAAGGAGATGCTCGCGACGGTCTTGATTATGATGATAAGAGCAATGCAATGCTGGAAGATCTGATGAAAGATATTTTGTCTCAACAATCTTCAGACCTTGAAAAGAAATATGAAACAGAAAAAAAAGAAGCACAGATAAAAGAATTGCAGGCAGAAAAAAAAGTTCATGAACTAACCATCCGCCAAAAAAATATTCTTAATTACAGTTTGGTGGCAGGCGCTTGCATATTGCTGATTATCTCATTGCTATCGTACCGTACTTATAAGCAAAAGCAAAAGTTGCAGCAACAACGCATCAGTGAGCTGGAAACAGAAAAACAATTAACCGCTACCGAAGCCGTGCTAAAAGGAGAAGAGCAGGAAAGAACAAGACTGGCGAAAGATTTGCACGATGGCCTTGGTGGCATGCTTAGTGGCATTAAATTCTCAATGAATACTATGAAAGGTAACCTGATTATGACACCGGAAAACCAGCAGGCTTTTGAAAGAAGCATGGATATGCTGGACAGTTCTATCCGCGAAATGCGTCGCGTAGCACACAATATGATGCCAGAGACATTGGTTAAATTTGGATTAGACACTGCTTTAAATGATTTTTGCAACGACATTAACCAGTCTGGCGCATTGCGGGTAAGTTATCAGTCAATTGGAATGGAAGGTGCAGACATTGATCAAACAACTGCGGTTACACTTTACCGTATTGTGCAGGAGCTGGTGAACAACAGTATTAAACATGCTGCAGCTAAATCTGTCATTGTGCAGCTTACTAAAACAAATGGCGACTTGTCTGTTACCGTAGAAGATGATGGAAAAGGTTTTGATACCAATATCCTAAAGCAATCCAAAGGCATTGGCTGGAGCAATATCCAAAACAGGGTAGAATTTTTAAAAGGCAGGATAGATGTGAATGCTGCACCCGGCAAAGGCACTTCTGTTTTGATTGAAATAAACGCATAAATGAAAATAAAAGTTTTTATTACAGACGATCATTACATGGTAGTAGAGGGCATTCGCTCTTTGCTGCAATACGAACCAGATATTGAATGGATGGGTCATGCCATGAATGCCGCATCTTGCCTGGCATTCTTGCAGCAACAATTGCCGGATATAATCTTAATGGACATTAATCTGCCGGATAAAAGCGGCATAGAACTTTGCAAGGAAGTTTTACAAAAACATCCTGGTGTATACGTTATTGGTCTTAGCACTTTTAATCAGCAGAGCTTTATTCAAAAAATGATAGACAATGGCGCCAGTGGTTATGTATTAAAAAACGCGACGCAACAAGAGCTGATGGAAGGCATAAGAACAGTAATGCATGGCAAACAGTATTTAAGCCATGAAGCCGCTCAATCATTACGTAAAACGCCCAGTGGCACCACGCCTGTACTAACTCGCAGGGAAAAAGAAGTATTGGAATTGATTGCTGAAGGGCTGACCAACAATGAGATTGCTGAAAAACTTTTTATTGCCGTTGCTACAGTAGAAACACACCGCAAAAACCTGCTGGCAAAATTTGAAGCAAAGAACGTGGCATCATTAGTAAAAATGGCGGTTCAGATGCAAGTGATATAAGCTGATTACTAAAACAAATAAGTCAAAAGTAAAAATTCAAAAGTAAAAAGCCGGAAAACAGCCTTGCTTTACAAATAGCAACAACTACTTGCAGCTTGTAGCTAACAGCTTGCAGCTTTCCTCAAATATTTCCTCTCTTCAATTCATTCACAGCAAAATCTGCTGCACGTGCCGTTAACGCCATATAAGTTAAAGAAGGATTCTGACATGCGCTGCTTGTCATGCAAGCACCATCTGTTACAAAAACATTTTTAGCATCCCACACCTGGTTATAATTGTTTAGCACAGATGTTTTAGCATCCCTGCCCATTCTTGCGCTGCCCATTTCGTGTATGCCCTGGCCTATATTGTAATCCTTATCCCAGGTGGTAATATCTTTTACACCTGCAGCTTCAAACATTGCTACCAGTTCCTTGATGATATCCTTGCGCATCTTCAATTCATTCTCTTTTAATTCAGCATCCATTGTAAGCACTGGCAATCCCCATTTATCTTTTACTGTTTTGTTTAAATAAATTCTATTATCGTGATAAGGCAATATCTCTCCAAAACCTGTAGCGCCAATTGTCCAGCCACCCGGTTCTGTAAGTGCATCTTTAAAACCTGCGCCAATGTTCAACTCTGCAATTTCTCTGCCCCAGCCTTGCCTGCTGGCACTGCCCTGGTAACCATATCCTCTTAAAAAATCTCTTTTATCTCCATACAAATTTGCAAACCGGGAAATATAAAAACCGTTTGCTCTTCTGCCATAATAATACTTGTCTTCAAACCCTTCTACCCTGCCCTGCGCACCCAACATGTAATGATGATCCATAATGTTGTGCCCAAGTTCTCCGCTGCTGCTGCCCAGTCCATCGGGCCATATATCCGTTGCAGAATTCATTAACACCCAGGCACTGTTTAATGCAGATGCATTTAAGAAAACAATCTTAGAATGATACTCGTATGTTTTATTGTTCTCTGCATCCAGCACTTCTACACCGGTTGCTTTCTTTGTGTCTTTGTTGTAAATAATTTTTGTAACAATGCTCCATGGACGCACAGTAAGATTGCCCGTAGCCATTGCAGCTGGCAACGTAGAAGATTGTGTACTAAAATAACCACCAAACGGGCAGCCTTCCCAACAACGATTTCTAAACTGGCATTTAGTACGGCCAGGTATTGCCTGCGTAAGATTGGCAACACGCCCAATAAACATGTGCCGCTGATTATTGTATTTCTCTTTTATTCTTGCAGCCACATCTTTCTCTACACAATTAAGATCCATTGGCGGCAGAAAATGTCCATCGGGTAAATGAGGAAGCCCTTCTGCCGAGCCACTGATGCCCGCAAATTTCTCTACATAATCGTACCAGGGGATCATCTCTTTATAACGAATGGGCCAATCAATGGCAATACCATCTTTTGCATTGGCTTCAAAATCTGTATCGCTCAGGCGATAGCTTTGGCGGCCCCATAAAATAGAACGGCCACCTACCTGGTAACTTCTCCACCAGGCAAAAGGCTTGTCCTGCACATAAGGAGATTCCTTTTCATTCACCCATGAATCTATTACAGCTTCCTGTGCAGCCGTGCCATACATAGCCCAATCGCGTGAAATAACAGGATTGTCTTTTTTATATTGAAGGGTGGCTTTTCCGCGATGTGCAAAATCCCAGGGGTCTTTTGTTGCAGATGCATAATCCTTTACATGCTCATGCGGGCGACCACGCTCCAGCATCAAAACTTTTAAACCTTTCTCAGTTAGTTCTTTTGCGGCCCAGCCGCCGCTGATTCCCGAACCAATTACTATAGCGTCAAAAGTATTATTAGCAGCAGCTTTGTTATTTACATTAAGTGTATCCCCAGGCATAGGTTTTAATAGATGGTTGAATATGAAAATAACCCATTAGCCGCAGAATTGAGGGTTTGGATAAAATAGTACAAATAATTGTAAAAAATCCTTTCACAGAAAGGTTTGATACAATTTTGGGGGACCTCAAAAATCCCTCTTCACTTATAGCTATATCATATGGAAAGCAACTAAGGCAAACTGGTAAATTTTATAAGCATACTAACAGTCATGCACATGGCATAATTTATGATAAATATGCAATGGACAAGGTTTAATGGTTGATGGACCAGTTAATGCTCCCCGCACAAAGCGGGGATTTTTTGTACATATTGTGGAAATTCTTCCCAGCAAACATTCAACAATAGCTTAAAAATACACTGGTATGATATTTTTAACATAGTTGTTAAACAAAACAACATGAAATTCTTTCTATTTATAGTATACCTTATCGTTATCACCTATTGCGTCATGTAGTTTTTTAAAAATAGACTACCGGCAATCAGTAAGCGATTAATGAAAACCCTTAGGCTAAAATTAATTTTCCTGTTTTAATCCAAAACAGTTTTATCTGCCAGAAACCCGCTGTATATTGTCGCATCCAAAATCCTTTTATGAAAACCTCTTCTCCCAACCCGGATGGGCTAAATGCACGTGAAGTGCTGGAAAAAGCTGCACTAAAGAAAATTATCAAACATTATCCCGAAGCAAACAGGTTTAAAGGCCTGATAAAATTTGTTCCCAACGGCAATAAACTACAACTCAATCTTGAAATGATAGATGCCTCATTAGCTTCTAAAATCAGGGAATTATTTCAATAAATTTTTTGAAAGGATTTATAAAATAGATCGTACAAGACCACCTTCTACCCGTATAGAAGCACCATTTGTTGCCGAAGCCAATGGACTGGAAAAATAGACTACAGTATCTGCTATCTCTTCCACTGTTGCAAAACGTTGCAATAAAGAAGTAGGCCGCATGTGTTGGAAAAATTCTTCTTCCACTTTATCTACTGTCTTATTATTGGCCTTAGATAAATCTTCAAGGAAGCCGCCTACACCTTTTGATTTTGTTGGGCCGGGCAATATTGAATTTACGGTAACACCAGTTCCCTGCGTAAGTTCTGCCAGGCCACGCCCTACAGCAATCTGTGCAGTTTTCGTCATACCATAGTGAATCATTTCCGAAGGAATAAATATCGCAGACTCACTGGAAATAAAAATTATTCTGCCCCAATTCTTTTCTAACATGCCCGGAAAATAATGACGAGAGAGACGAACACCACTCATTACGTTCACTTCAAAAAACCTGAACCAGTCTTCATCTGGTATAGCTGTAAACTCCTTGGGTTCAAAAATGCCGGCATTGTTTATAAGAATGTCTACCGATGGCAGTTGTTTCAATAAATTATTTACATCGTCTACTTTTGAAAAGTCAGCAGCTATTCCTGAAACTTTTGCACCTTTCACCAGTGCTTTTAATGCATTTACAGCTTCGTCTACACCCGATGCTGTTCTTCCATTTATAACAACTGTAGCACCTTCATCTAAAAATCTTTTTGCAATAGCAAATCCAATTCCTGCGGTTGAACCACTGATAAACACGGTTTTACCCGTCAATTGTAAATCCATTTTTTATTTTTTTTATAATTAATGTTGAATTGCGTTTTTCATTTTACGGAACAAACTAAATCTATGAATTGTTGAAAAAGTCCAAAGCACATTAAAAACAGATGAAAATAGGAGTATGAACAATTTGTGAATAATCAGCGACCGAACGTATGCACCGGCTTCCTTAACTTTAATGGTCAACCTTACACATATGAACTTTCCCCAAACTTCTTCAAACCCGGCTGCCATTTTTGTAAACACCATGCATGTTTTACTTTCCGGAGAAATTATAGAATCTCGAGAAGCATTTGAAAAAGTGCAGGATCGTTTTTCATGGGCAGATAAAAGTGATTGCATCAAAAGAATTCTTTTATTGCGAAGCATGACGCAAGATGGAAAAAAATCACTCATCGTTTATTACGAGAAAGGTCATCTTATCAAAGAGCATATCAATGTGGAAACTACCTTCCGTCCATTGAATTTCGCTTAACATTTTCTTAGCAGTCAATCACTGCCTTTTATCCAATTTACTATCCAGTATCCGCCGGTTTTCTACCAACTACCCATTATTTCTGCAGGCTACTCATTGCTGGCTAACTTTACTGGAAACATCTTTTACATTTCCACTGCTGAGAGCTTGTAAATATGGACAGAGATTCTATAAAAACTGCACTATGCTGCCTGCTTTTTTTATGCATGCAATCAATCGTTCATGCCCAATCTCCTATTAAATTTTCTTTGGTAGAAGGTGTAGGTGAAATTTCCCTTGGCAAAATTACCGGCATCACCCAAGATGCAAACGGGTATATGTGGTTTAGCGACCAGGATAAAAGTTGCATTACCCGTTTCGATGGCTATAATATGCGCAGCTATCGGTATGACCCGTCTAACACAAATGGCCTTGGTGGTTCTTATCCCGAAACTATTTATGCTGACACAAAAGGTTTTATCTGGGTTGGATTTTATGGCATGGGCTTAGATAAATTTGATCCACGCACAGAAAAGTTTATCCATTACCGTTATAATCCCGAAAATGCCAATGGTCTTAGCAGCGATTCTGTGAATGTTGTAGCAATGGATCGGTTTGGTCATCTGTGGATTGGCACAAACAATGGGTTGGATGTATTGGATCCACAAACAGGTGTCATGCAGCATTACCATCATCAGAATAATAATCCTGGCTCATTAGACTATAATGTTGTAAGAAGCCTTTGCATAGACAGACAGGGCTATGTATGGGTAGGCACTGGAATCCCTTGGGAGAATAATGAAAACGGAGGGCTTAATAAATTTGATCCTGCAACAAAAACTTTCAAGCACTTTTTAAAAAACCAGAAAGTACGGGCCATTTTTGAAGACAGTAAAGGCCAGCTATGGATAGGTACGAACAAAAACAAACTTTACAGCGTTTATAAAAATGACGACAATCTCATTCTTCACACAATAATGCCAGAACAAAATGCTTCAGACGATCATATTACTTTCATAAGAGAAGATGGCGCAGGCATGCTCTGGATTGGCACTTATTCCTCAGGCATTATCAGGTATAATCCGACAGATAACAGCATTACACATTATGGAGATGGCGATGGCTTAATGGATAACAGTGCGTGGCAGGCTTATGTATCACGTGAAGGTGTTTTGTGGTTCAGCACGCAATCAGCCAATCTTTACCGGGTAGATCCTACCAAGAGGCCGTATACATTTCACCCGGCCAAATCAGGTGTGCTTGGTTTTGCAGAATCCAGTAAAGATCATATCTGGTTATCTACAAATCATGGCGTTATTTACCAGCAACCCTGGAGCAAACCTGCTTTTCTCGGTCTGGGCCTGGAAACCATGCCTTCAAGAAGTACAGAGACCCCTGTACGCAACCAGTTTATAAAAGATAAAACAACGGACCAATGGCTTTTGCAAAACGGAAGCCTCTATAAACTGGATACTGCCAAACACAGCCTTGAAAAAATTTTGCAGGACACAGATTTCATACGGCACGCAGTAGCAACAGATAAAAATCATATGCTGCTTGCTACTGCCACAGGCTTGTATAAAATGGATCTTGTTACTTTAAAAAAAGAAAAAGTGCCGGGAGAAGGAAATGATGTGAATGCACTTTATATAGATAAGAACCAAAACCTTTGGATAGGACATGGAAGCAATAATGGCCTTACACAAACAGATGAATCCGGAGAAATAACAACCTGGTTAAAAGGACATATTATCAACTGCCTGTATGAAGATAACCAGGGCGCAATGTGGGTAGGCACGCCTGTAGGAGCTTATGTAAAACGTGCAGGGCAGGATAATTTTTCGATATTACAATTGAAAGGCTACCCGCTAAACAGTGCAGACGTCAACGGATTTGCGCAGGATGATAGTGGTTATGTATGGATAAGTTCCCGCTCTGGTATTTTTCAGCTAAATGGAGATGGAAGCCAGACAAGGATGTATAGTTTTAGCCAGGGTATTAACAGCAGTGTGCTTACAGGCGCCATTTTTCGCAAACAATCCGGCGAAATACTGGTAGGTTCTAAAGCAGGTTTTTACAGCTTCGATCCACGCAATATAAATTCAGAAAGCCCGGCGCCACAAATTGTAATGAGAGAATTAAAAGTGGCAGGAGAATTATTACCACCAGTAGACCATGCATCTTCAGTAACATTAAAATACAATCAGAATATATTTTCCATTGGCTTTGCCGGCATTCATTTCAGCAACCCGGGAGAAAATATACATCTATACAAACTTGAAAATTATGATGCAGACTGGCGCAAAGCAGGTGCAGAGAGAACCGCCTATTATTATAATGTGCCCCCGGGAAAATATACGTTTCGCGTAAGAGTGGGCAACAATGAAGATGTTTGGGCAGAAAAATCTTTATCCATTGAAATAACGCCTGCATGGTGGAGCAATATTTATCTTAAAGTTCTGGGTGTTATTGTATTGGTGGCGCTTTTATACCTTCTTATCAGGCGCAGGTTCCGGGCACAGATGCACCGTCAATTGGAAAAATCAAAAACCGAGCAACAACTGGCGGAATTGCAACATCGATCTTCTGAACTGGAAATGCAGGCCTTGCGTGCACAGATGAACCCGCATTTCATTTTTAATTCTTTAAACGCTATCAACCGGTTTATACTGCAAAACAACAGCGGACAAGCTTCTGGTTATCTAACCAAATTTTCAAGGCTTATACGTTTTATACTGCAAAATTCTGAGCAGGCACAAATATCATTGGAAAGAGAATTGCAAACGCTTGATCTATATCTTGAGCTGGAGGCTTTACGTTTTGATCATCACTTTTCGTACAAAGTGTCTGTGCATCCATCCGTAGATGCTGCTTCTATACAAGTTCCTCCATTAATTATACAGCCTTATGCAGAGAATGCCATCTGGCACGGGCTTATGCACAAAGAAACAGCCGGCCACCTGGAAATTAAAATTCACTGCGATGAGAACTGGCTGTATTGCATTATAAAAGACGATGGCATTGGAAGAAGGCGTGCAGGAGAATTGAAAAGCAAATCTGCCAATCAACATAAATCTATGGGCATGAAAATAACTGCCAACAGGATGGAATTGTTGAAAAAAGAAAATCCTTATTCATCTGCCATTACCATTAATGATACTATAAGAAAAGACGGCACCGCCGGCGGTACAGAAGTAATATTGAAAATACCATTGAAATATGATTAACGCAATTGCTATAGACGACGAAAACCATTGCCTGGAAACATTGGCGCTGCTATTGCAGCAATACTGTCCCGAAGTAAATCCCCTGGGATTTTATAAATCTGCGGCACAAGGCATGGAAGCCATACGCCAGTTAAAACCCGATTTGATTTTTTTGGATGTAGAGATGCCCAACATGAATGGGTTTACCATGCTGGAACACTTAGAAGAAATCTCTTTTGCCATCATCTTCACTACCAGCTACGATCAATACGCTATCCGAGCCATTAAATACAGTGCGCTTGATTATTTACTGAAACCCATAGACCCTGCTGAGCTAAGCGCAGCAGTCAGGAAATTTGATCGGCAACCATCTTCTTCCTATAATGCGCAAATACGTCATTTGCTGGAACAGGTGAATGGCAAAAACGCTGCATTCAGCAAATTGGCGGTACCTACTGCAGAAGGTTTTGAATTCATTCCCATAGATACATTAATACGTTGTGAAGCCAATGACAACTACACGCATTTTTATTTACGCAACGGCAAAAAAATTATTGCCAGCAGAACATTAAAAGAAACGGAAGATCAATTAAAACCATTCATGCATTTTGCAAGAGTGCACCACTCTTTCCTGGTTAACTTAAATGAAGTAGCAAAGTATATAAGAGGCGAAGGTGGTCATCTTATCATGAGTGATGGCTCTACGGTGCCAGTATCACGCAGCAGAAAGGAATCTTTGTTAAAACTGTTTTGATGATATGCTAACTACCCTATAAAATTGTCAGTTGCTCACTTGTGCTGGTAAAAGGTTTCTTGCGAAATTATTTTTGTCAAAACATTTACCATGAAAAAGATCACCACTTCAATAGCTGCTGCATTCATCATGATAAGCAGCTACGCACAATCACCCTCCGGCGCAGAATTTGCATCCACATCTATTGCAGAAAATCCGGGCACAAATAATAATGCCAGCAGTTATCATGTAAACATTAAAGCTGTAAGAGATTTCTATGAACGCTACGGCGATAAGAATGAAGCAAGCTGGTATAATACCAATAAATTTTACCGCGCAAAATTTAAACAAGGCGAAATTGCTTACATGACCGATTATGACTTAAAAGGCAAATGGCTGCAAACTATTAAGACCTATGGTGAATTTCAACTGCCTGCAGAACTTAGAAACACAGTAAAGCGTGAGTATTTTGATGACCATATTTTCCTGGTGCAGGAAATCAATCAGCCCAATGGAACGAACTACCTGATAAGAATAGAAAACAGCAAAGACTGGAAAATATTAAATTGGTCGGATGATGAATTAACTGTTGTAGCAACTTATGATAAGTAAGATATCAACTCGTGTATTTGCTTCGCAAAAAATAGAACGCAGATTTTTATGATTGTTATGATTTGAGCAGATTTATTCTTTTTAAAGTAATTAAAATAAAGAGAGGCTGCCTCGTTTTGGGGCAGCCTCTGTTTATGTTAAGTTCAAAAGCAATCAATTACTTAATTTTTATTTGCCTCTCACCCTGTTCACTTCACTGCCCAACAAGTGCACCTGGAAGCCTATGCGAAAAAGAAAACCATTTTCAGGGTCCTGGCTTTGCACTTTAGTGTGGTTGTAACCAGCAACTGCTTCCAACGCCACATTGCTATTAATAAAGAATGCACCACCTGCCCCTAACAAAAATGCACCTGTGGTATTGGTTGTTTTAGAACCAGGCAATGTTGTTGTCTTGTTTCCAAGCGTATAATCAGCGTGGAGAAAAGGCTTAAAAGAAGAATTCTTAAGATTAAAATAATAACGTGCAAAAGGACCAACAGATAAGTCCGTATTTTTTTCATCGCCGGTTTTTGTAAAACTTACATTAACAAGCGCTCCTGCAACAAAGTTGTTGGCGAAGAAATAGCCAGCCGATGGCGTAAATGAAATCTGGCTATTGTTTTTCGGGGTGCTGATAACTACATTACCTCCTACCATCCAATCGCCTTTATCTGTTTGCGCATTGGCGACAGTAGCTGTAACAACAAGGGACAGCAAACCCATCATGATTTTCTTCATACACTTATTTTTAATAAAATTTAATTTTGAATGGAGTCTTTACAGGGAGGGCTCTTTGTTCAGACAAGAATATATTAATTAAAGTTGCATGCAACAGCTCAGGACACCTTCTTTACTTCATAGATGGGGCTGAATAAATATAATTTGCCTGTTTTTACTTCCTGGCACTGGAAGCGCTTGCGCAGTTTTTTTCCTTTCCTGAAAATTTTTCCATCATCCAACGCAAACAAAGCACCGTCGGATAATTCTTCCACCAATGCCATGCCTTCTTCTTTTTTATCGTAGCGCCGCAGTATGCGCATCAGGCCTTCATCTGCGCAACTGCTGGCGGGCAGATCGTGCAGGGATGAACGTAAGGCTGTTACAATATCAGTTGGAAAAATTTCCAGCTCAAGGTATTGCAGCAATAATATTTTGTAAACATGCTTCCACTCTTTGCCATGTGCCTGCACGCGGTTTCCATATTGCATAAATGTAACCAGGTGCGCCAGTTCATGAATCAGTGTTATCAGAAAAGCATATTGGTTCAGGTTGCCGTTTACGCTGATGCGATGTGCCGCATCCTGGTGTGCATGCCGGTAATCGCCCAATACAGATTTTCTTTCTTTGGTAATGGTAAGATGCACTTTATACTGGTTCAGCATAGACAGCGCCAATGGTGCAGCTGCCGCTGGCAAATAGTTGGAAAGATATGTGAGCGGGTATTCCTGTTTAGGCATTCTGGCGGGCTTTATTCCATTGCATCAGGGTGCGTACTTCCAGCACAGCATATACAACATACAAGAATACGCATATAAAAACAGCAGGCTTATTCACCAGTTCGCCTGCAGAAAATTTGTACAGCGCTAACGCAGCTATGAAGACTATTAGTTTTAAAAAAGTGCTGCTATAGGTATTGCCAAGAAAGCCAGTGGTAGTGGGATGCAACATGGCCCTTTTATGCAAAAGATAGGAAGCAATGGTGACTGCAAATAGCAGCATATTGCCGCCTATGGCCACTTTTGTATTAATGTTCCAGGCTTCTAATTGGGTTTTGGCCAGTAGTAATATGGCAGTGGAAATGCAGAATACCAATACCAGTGGAAGGGGTAAGCTAAAATTCGAACTATTATTGTTTGTCGTCATTGTTTGCCCGGCCGGTATCTTTTATCACCTTATAGATAATACCAACCAATACCAGCAAAGGTAACAACCATGTGCATATGGGAAAAGAAAGCTTGAACCATTTATCAGCTTTCAATCCTATGAACACAGCTACGCCAAGGCTTGCCATCATTTGAGTGGCAAGGCCCGCATAACGCATTAAATCTCTATTATTATTTGACCGCTGCTGCGCCATTTAGTTTTTCCTGCAACTTGGCGTCTGTTTTTTCCGCCATTTTCTCAACCACTGCAGGAGCAACACTCATGTGGCACTCTCCATTAAAAGTAGCAGTAGGTTCCACCTGCAATTTGCCGGCGTGGATATTGCCTTGTATTACGCTACTGCCTTTCAACTGCAAAAGTTCTTTCACTTTAACGCAACCAGTCACCTTGCCCAGGATATCTGCCTGCTGGCCATTGATATCTCCTTTTACGGTGCCGTTTGCCCCAATGATTACTTTGGCAGTGCTGTTGATATTGCCTACCAGCGTGCCGTCGATGCGGAGGTCTGCATTAGAATTGATGTCTCCGGTAAGCGTGGTTCCTGCGCTGATAAGGCTGGCTGCGCTGCTTCCGGTGGTCTCTGCAAAGAACTCGGATTTAGATTTTCCTTTAAACATAGTATTGGGATTTTAGTCATTAATTTTCTCTGGTGCGGGCAAATTTAAAGCAGTTGTATCCAGTTTTATGGATGTATTGCCTTGCAATGCTCCTTTCAGCCCCTGCAGGTACTCGTCTTTATACTGCACCGCATGTTCTAACGAATCAGTCCGCAGCTTTAGTTCACGCAGTTCCCTGGTATTATTCACATCGCCATAACCGGGTATATACAGTTTCAGCGGTGTAAATACGATCAAAGCCACTGTCAGCCCCGTTAACACTACAAATATTGTGCTCAATAAAATGTAAACGCTCATCCGCGATAATTTGAATGTCACCACTTCTTCATAGGTGTCATCATTCATTACCACCAGGCGATAACGGTTTCTCAGGCGTTTCAGTGTTGTATCTGCGTCAAAAATTTTCGCCATAAGTAAAAATAAGGCTGAAGTTAGCAAAATACGGCATAAATACTTATAGATGGTGGGCAATTATATGTGAAGCGAACAACGGCATTTTGTTTTTTTGAAATAGTTCATCCTTATTTTAGAAGATGATATAGCAAATATTTTCCTACCCTCATCAACTTATCCGCTTCAAACTATGCTTAAATTAATATCGCTGATTACCACATTTGCATTTATCTCCACCTGTTATTCTCAATACCAATATATCGGAATGCACAGGTTTTTTGTAAAAAAAATTTGGAAATCTTATGCAAAAAAAGACAAATTAAATATGCTGGAAACAAATAGTGACTCTACTGTTACTTTTTCAATTAGAGATACAATGGTGAGAGATATGGATTTTATTGCCTATTTTAATCAAAAAGGGAAATGCAATAAGGTGGAAGAAATTTTTGATTGTGACTCTTGCTTTCGACTCAAATTCAATAAGGTTTTAAGTGACACTCGTCTTCGTTGGACTAAAGTTGCCGAAGACGCATACCTTTCTGAATACTCAAAAAAACTTCTTTTATTCAAGAACCCCAAACATGGTTTCGCTTACATAATTCAGTACAACAAATATATGACCAGGGAGCAGTACAATTCTTTTCTGCCCAAAGAAACCGCCAACACCAAAAACTTATCGCAAAACTGATGAGAACTGCAACAATTGCCTGCCCTTCAGTGTAAAAACTTAAGCCCCTCTCCCAAATCCGGAAAATTTAGCAGTTTTCACAATAAATTTGCTGAAAATCAGTTCATAAGCAGTTAGCTTGCGGCGCAATGATCTACAAAAAACTGGTACGGACGACAACATTTTTATTGGTTATCTTTTTATCCGCAGAAGTGCATGCACAACTCGGCGGGTTAAGCTTTGATTTGCCCCACCCCAAAAAATTTGAAAACCGTCAATTGCGCTCAGAAAAAACCGGCGAGAAAAAGTTTACCATCCCACGCCGCTTCATGCAAAACACTACTACCCACTATAATTTCTATTTCAACGCCAACGAAAAAATAAAAGAAGTGCTGGCCCGCGCCAAAGCTGCACACCGCGACGATTTTACAAAACTGCTTTCTTTTTACAATTACGATTTTGAACAAACCAGCCGCAGCAAAACAGAACTGGATTCCGTTATTTACAAATCTACTGCCGGCATATTGTTGCACGACCTGCGCAGCAACTGGGTAGACAATATGTACCTGCTGATGGGCCGTGCTTATTATCTTAGAAAAGAATTCGATTCTGCTTACCTCACGTTTCAATACCTCAACTACGCTTTCTCGCCTAAAGAAGATGATGGCTACGATAAAGTAATTGGCAGTAACTCCAACGAAGGCGGTTCTGCATTTTCCATTTCTACCAACGAAAAAAGAAATGTGGTTAAGAAAGTTTTTTCGAGACCACCCAGCCGCAATGAATCGCTGGTATGGCAGGTAAAAACTTTTATTGCCAATGAAGAATTGCCGGAAGCTGCCAGCCTGATACAAACTCTAAAGTATGATCCTTTGTTTCCGCCTAGATTGAAAGGAGACCTGGAAGAAACACAGGCATGGTATTTCTATAAACAACAGGCATGGGACAGTGCTGCACTGCACCTTGAAAATGCGTTGGGCAATGCAGAAAACAAACAGGAAGCTGCACGTTGGGAATACCTGATTGCACAATTGTATGAAGCAAGTGGCAAGCACGAACTTTCCAAAGAATTTTATGAAAGGGTTATCAGGCATACAATTGATCCTGTAATGGAAGTATACGCAGTTTTAAACTCCATCCGCCAGGGAGAAGGTACAGATGAAAAAGCCATACAGGATGCTATTGACGCATTAAAAAAAATGGGCCGCAGGGATAAATATGTTGCCTATCGTGATATTATTTTTTATACCGCTGCACAAATTGAGCTGGACAGAAAACAACCTGCAGCAGCAAGTGCCTTCCTGGAAAAAAGCCTGCGTTATAGCTCAGAAAATCCCCAGCAAAAAAACAGGACATTTTTAGCATTGGCCAATCTTGATTACAACGAACGGGATTATGTAAATGCCAAGCGTTATTACGATAGTACAAGCGTTGCTATAATTGATTCTGCAGACCTGCCTGCTTACAATGCAAGAAAAAGCGCCTTAATTATTATTGCTGCACAGCAAATGATAATTCAAAGACAGGACAGCCTGCAAAAAATTGCAGCTATGCCTGAGGCTGAGCGTACCGCTTTTCTAAAAAAACTATTGCGTCAATTGCGCAAACAACAGGGGCTTAAAGAAGAAGACAGTTTTGGTAATACCACCCAGGGATTTAATAACAATAACAACACTGCCCCTACTGACCTTTTCAATAGCGGCTCTAAAGCCGGGGACTGGTATTTTTCCAACACCGCTCTTAGAAGCAAGGGGTATAATGATTTTAAAGCTCAATGGGGCAACCGGCCTAATGTAGACAACTGGCAAAGAAGTGCAGCCGTTAAACAGCAAGGTGCCAATAACAGGGCTCAGGCTGGGCAAAACCAGGATGGAAGTGGTGCCGCAACTACCGCAGCCTTAGATGTAAAAACATTAACCGTTGATGCATTAAAAGAAAAGTTGCCATTAACGCCGGAGAAATTGCAGGTTTCCAATGATTCCATCATGAATGCGCAGTTTAAAATGGGAACAGCGCTGCAAGACAACCTGGAAGAGTATGCAGATGCAATAATTGCTTACGAAAAAATGCTCTCCCAGTTTCCCAATACAACATTGGAAGAAAAAACGCTTTTCAATCTTTATTACTGCTATAAAAAGTTAGGCAATGAGCAAAAAGCTGCAGAGATAAAACGCCTGATGGAAAACAAATTCTCCAATTCGAAATATACAGGCATTATTAAAAATCCGGTTCCCATAGATTCTGCCCGCAAAAAAGAAGCTTCTGTATTGTACGATGAAGTGTATAATCTTTTCATAGAAGGAAAATTTGAAGATGCACTTGCTAAAAAGCGCAATGCAGATTCTGTCTATGGTAAGCACTATTGGAGCCCACAGCTATTGTACATTGAGTCTGTCTATTACATTCACGACCGGAAAGATTCTGCTGCTAAAGCTGTGTTGAACAATGTTATTAAATTATATCCCGGTACCCGCATGGCAGACAAAGCCAAAACGATGATTGATGTATTGAGCAGGCGCCAGCAAATAGAAGATTACCTTACTAAATTGCAAATAGAAAGGCCAAAAGATGATGACACCACCGGCAATGCGGCATTGGCCAATAGCATAGCACCAACACCAAAGAAAGAATGGGTACAAGGTGCGGTAGTTAATAAAGTACCGGACCGTTTCCTTTTGCCAGATTCTGTAAAGATGCCCGGCAAACCAGTCGACAGTGCTAAACTGGCCATTAACAAACCTGTGACGCCTTCTCCCAGCAACAATGCATTTGTTTACGCTCCGGAGCTTGCTCATTATGTAACGCTGGTAATGGACAAAGTAGATCCCGTATATGTAAACGAAGCGAAGAATGCTTTCAACCGTTACAATAAAGAAACTTATTACAATCAGCAAATTGATATAACGCCATTAGCGCTTACAGAAGATATCCGCTTTATGCTGATGGGTAAATTTACAAATGCCGGCACTGCGTTGGAATACCTGCAAAAAGCACAAAAGGTTGCGGCTACGGAAATTATACCCTGGATGCCAGCAGCAAAATATTCATTCATTATTATTACAGACAACAACCTGGAAGTGCTGAAAAACAGTAAAGACATGCCGGCTTACAGGAAGTTCCTTCAGGCTAATTTTAAAGACGCTTTTAAATAGTTTTGTAGAATTTAAGAATTGAGAATTAGGCCTTGTCGCCAAAACTTGTAGCTTGCAGCCAGTAGCTAAAAGCTTTCTTATTTTTCGGGTAAGATTTTTGCTGTTTACCATACTTATTATTTAATCATTTATGAAAAAATCAGTTCGCATTTTCTGGGCAATTACCGGTATAGGTCTTGGCTCTTTCATATTATTTATGGTATTGCTGAATTTTGGTGTGTTTGGAGATATGCCATCACTGGAAGAACTGGAAAACCCCGCAGTATTGCAGGCCACGGAAATATATGCTAATGACGGTACGCTGATGGGCAAGTATTATCTTGACAAGGGCAACCGCAGCTATGTGAAATACAGCGATATTTCCAAGCATGTTATAGATGCGCTGATATCAACAGAAGATGTACGTTTTTATGATCATTCTGGTATAGATGCAAAAGGTGTTATCCGTGCCGTGGTGAGATTGGGTGGCGATGGAGGTGCCAGCACTATCACCCAACAATTGGCATTGAACATGTTTAATGAGCGTTCCAAAAATAAATTGGTGCGCATTACACAGAAATTGAAAGAATGGATTATAGCGGTGAAGCTTGAACGAAATTTTACCAAAGAAGAAATTCTATCCCTTTACCTCAATGTGGTTCCTTTTGGTGATAATGTATACGGCATTCGCAATGCATCCCTGGCATTTTTTCAGAAAGAACCAGACCGCCTTGATGTGGTGGAATCTGCTGTATTAATTGGTATGCTGAAAGGCAATGCTATTTATAATCCACGCACACACCCACTGGCAGCCTTCAACAGGAAAAATACAGTAATAGATCAAATGCTTAAAAACAATTGCTTTAGCGAAGCAGATGCAAAAGCATATAAACTAAAACCTATTCCGCTGAAATATAAAAAACAGGATGAGAATGCTGGCCTGGCTCCTTATTTCAGAGAGCAACTACGCACAGATGCAAAAGCATGGTGCAAGGCACATATCAATCCTGCTACAAATAAACCTTACGATATTTATAGAGATGGGTTGAAAATTTATACCACTATTAACCCACGCATGCAATTGTACGCTGAAGAGTCTGTTGCATTTCATATGCCCACACTGCAAAAAGTATTGAATTCGCAGGCCTCTTTAAAAACAGGAAAAATCTGGAAAGAGCATGAGAATATATTGCAGGCTGCTATGAAAAGTAGCGACAGGTGGAAAAACATGAAAGATGAGGGCATAAGTGAAGCTGACATAAAAAAATCATTCTTTGTAAAAACAGAAATGAAAGTGTTTGCATGGAATGCACAGCGTGAATTGGACACCGTAATGACACCGTATGATTCCATTAAGTACAACCAGCAAATGCTGCAGACTTCTTTCATGGTAATGGACCCTATCTCTGGAGAAGTAAAAGCATGGGTAGGTGGCATTGACTTTAAAAATTTCAAGTACGATCACGTAAACATTGATACCAAAAGACAAGTGGGTTCTTCTATTAAACCATTTTTGTATTGCGAAGCGATAGAAGAAGCGGGCTTCACACCTGAAACACCAGTTGAAAACCAGGCACAGAATTTTCCTGGCTTTGGTATGGTGCCTGCAAAAGCTTTGTGTGGAAAACAACCACCCATTGTTTCAATGTCTACTGCGCTTACATGGTCATTAAACTGCGCCAGTGCTTACATCATGAAACAAGTAACGCCGCAACGTTTTTCCAACTTTTTGAAACAAATCAATATTCCTACAAAAGTAGATCCCTACCCTTCTATGGCATTGGGCGCCTGCGATCTTTCTATGTTTGAAATGCTATCTGGCTATACAATGTTTCCTAACAGGGGTATTAATACAAAACCCATTTATATTACCCGTATAGAAGATAAGAATGGCAATGTGCTGGAAAGCTTCCAGACAACCATGAAACAGGTAATTAGCGAACAGGCAGCATATACTATGGCAAGGATGATGCAGGGGCCTGTGGATTTTGGTACTGCAATAGGTTTGCGTGGAAGATTGGGTGCTGCTGAAATGGCTGGCAAAACAGGTACAACCAACGATAATTCTGATGCATGGTTTATCGGTTATACGCCACAGTTATTGGCTGGCACGTGGATTGGTTGCGACGATCGTTTCATACGTTTGGAAAGTGGATTGGGATATGGTGGTAGAGCCGCCATGCCTATCTGGGAATATTTCTTTAGAAAAGTATATGCCGACAAAACTTTGGGTATAGACCAGGGCGCAAGATTTTTGCAGCCGGAGAACATGAACAACCAAACAATGCGTGATTACGACAACCTGATAGACAAATCTATTAATACGGATGAACAACCGGTGCAGGACAGATCAAACGATTATATTGATTTTGGCAAAGACACCAACCATGTTCCTGTTGAGTCTAAACTAAACCCTGAGGAACAAAAGATTTTAAACGAAGCCAATAAGCCGCAAAAAAAAACTGACGATAAAATAGAAAACCAGCCGCCACCGGAAGAGAAAAAGAAAAAAGGCTTCTTTAACCGCTTGTTTGGCAAGAAAGATAAAAAAGAATAAAAGCTTAATTAATGCAATAGCAAAAGCAAACCATCAAGGTTTGCTTTTTTGTTTTGAAGAATGGCTATAGTTTTATTGCTTATATTCGGATACAACAACCCTTTTCATTTTCATTAAATCAATTGCACATTGCAAAACAACCAACGCATTCTTTCTATTGATGCTTTCAGGGGCATAACCATTTTTGTAATGGTATTTGTAAACGAGCTGGCAGGTGTAAAACAAATTCCGCAATGGATGAAACATATGCCGGCTGATGCTGATGCCATGACTTTTGTTGATCTTGTTTTTCCTGCATTCCTGTTTATTGTTGGTATGTCAATTCCTTTTGCATTGCAAAAAAGGACTAACAAAGGCGATAGCTTCTGGCAGTTGGAATGGCATATACTCTGGCGTTCTTTGGGTTTGCTTACGCTTGGTTTTTTTATGGTAAATGGAGAAGATGGTTATAGTGCAGCGGCCACCGGCATACCATTGCATTTTTGGCTATTGCTGTTTTACGCAGCCGCCATTCTCACGTGGAACGTGTATAGGTTTACCAATAAAATGTGGGAATACATTTTACGGGCAGCAGGCATTGCAATACTAATTACGCTGGCAATTATTTACCGGAATGCAGAAGGCAATGGCATGCGACCGCATTGGTGGGGTATATTAGGATTGATAGGATGGGCTTACCTCTATGCTTGCGTTTTTTATCAATTGGTAAAAGGAAATATTCTTTTGTTGATAGCATTGATTGCAATGTGTACAGCTTTCTATATACTCTGCAAACAACCAATATTACAGGAAAGCAGTTTTTCATCAATAACATCGCAAGCAGGTAATGCAGCACATGCTTCTATAGTACTTTGCGGTATTGTACTCTCTCAAATATTTTTTAAATCAACAGCAGCCGCAACAATCAATAAACGCTTTGCAATGGCAGGCATTTTTCTTGCAGCTTTGTTTGTGGCAGGTTTTGTTATAAGACCTTACTATAAAATTTCTAAAATTTATGCTACGCCTACCTGGTGTTTATATTCCGCAGGATTTTGTTGCATCATTTTTTGCCTGCTCTATTGGCTGATAGATATAAAAGGTAAAAACCAATGGATAAACTTTTTTAAACCGGCAGCTACTAATCCATTGCTTACTTACATTATTCCGGGTATATGGTTTTCCTTTTTCTCGCTTATTGGAATAAGCATATTGCCAGCCAGTTTGCGTTATGGCGTACCGGGTTTTACCTGGTCTTTGCTATTTGCCGTCTTAGTAATGTATATAGCAAAAGGGCTTAACAAACTAAAAATTAGATTGCAGTTGTAAAACGCATTTTAACTTTTGGGAACAATACGCAGACAATATCCGCCTCCCGTAACCAGGCTTGGGCGCAATACAGTTTTATTATCTACTGTTATTTTACTGATGACTGTTCTTTTGGGATTGATTGCTGCATCTGGCGCATCAGCATAAATTTCAGCGGTGTACTTGCCGGCTTTTAAAAACGATAAAGGAATGGACAGTTTACGCGGCTGCCAATTGGTAATAGCGCCAACATACCAGTCGTTGCCGCTTCTTCTTGCTACCGTTATAAATTCTCCGGGCATGCCATTCAATACTTTTATTTCGTCCCAGGTAGCTGGGCATTTTCTTATAAAATCAAATTCCGCTTGTCCATCGTAAGCTTTCGGATAATCTGACACCATTCCCAATTGCATTTGATAAATAGCATATAACGCAGTGTGATGCGCACGTGTGCCCATTACCATTGGTGCATTGCTGCGTGCTACAAAATTTTCTCTTGTTACATTATTAAAGCCTCCTGGTGTAAAATCCATTGGGCCGGTAAGCATGCGGGTAAATGGAAGCATGGCATGATTATCCGGGTTATCTCTTGTGCCGCCTTTTGATTGTTCCATACCCAACACTGCTTCATAATTCATTATATTCGGATATGTTCTTTCCAAACCAAATGGTTTTGTACTTCCATGCAGATCAAGCATCAAATGATGTTTTGCAGCACAGGCAGCAACTTTGTAATAAAAATCTATTCCTTCCTGGTCATCACGTTCAATAAAATCTATTTTCAATCCCGCAACGCCCCATTTCTCATACAGCGCAAATGCCTCTTCCATTTGTCTTTCTACTGCTTTTGCATATAACCATATCCACACTTTTACATTCTTGGTGCTTGCATAGTCTACCAGTGCCGGTATGTCTACTTTGCCATTCATCTTGGTAATATCTTTTACAACGCCATCGCTCCAACCAGCATCTACCAACATATATTCTAATCCAGACTTTGCTGAAAAATCAACATAGTATTTCATGTTGGCTGTAGTATAAGCAGATTTGCCATTCTCATCCAGGCTGCCATTCCACCAATCCCACGAAGCTTTGCCGGCTCTTACGTATTTTGTATCGGTAATTGCCTGCGGAGCGCTAAGGTTCATCACTGCATTTGATTCTACAATTCTGCCGGGCTGATCTCCAATCATTACTATCCTCCATGCAGAATGAAAAGCGCCTTTGCCAATTAATGCCATGCCACTACTATCTATGCGTGGAGATAAAAGCGATTGCATGGCATGACCTTCCCATCCGCCGGAAGGATTGGTTAAATACATAGAAGTATAACCTTGCAAATCTGCTTCTGCAATAGCCAGCCAGCCTGCGCCAGGCACTTCTGCCAAAAGCGGCAATCCTATCAACACATTGCTCTTTACACCTCCCTGGTTAGAGAATGCGCTTACAGATAATTTCAGGTATTCACTTTCATACATTGATTTATAGTTAGGCAACACCTGCGCATAAGTGGTAGCATCTCCATTGAAATGAAACTCTGTATTTTCATTTTTTAAAGCGAAGCTGTCGCGGGTAGTTTCCTGCTCTGGCACTACATACCTGAAAGCGACCGCATCGTTATACGCCCTCATTTCAATGACTAATTTTCGGTTGGGCGCCACCGTTTCCTCCAGTTCCAATTTTGCTGCATTGTACCGGTTACGAACTGTGCTTGCTTTTCCTGCAATCAACTGATAAGATTGATCTACTTCTTCCGGTACAGAGTTGACAATGTTAACAGATGCTCCTAACGGCTGATAACCATTCAGGCTAAGGCTAAGTGCAGAAGGTTTCAGCAAAAGTTTACCATTAAATGAAACACTATAATATAACTGTTGCGCTTTCTCCGGTTTTTTATCATCAGAGCCGATTTGAAATTTCAGATGAATTCTTTGGTCGGGTGAACTAAGCTCAGCACTGTTAGTTTGGCCAAGAACAATTGCAGTTGAATGAAAGAAGATTACAGCAATAATAAGTTTTGGAAATTGATGGCGCATAAAGGTGTCGTTAGAAAATATACTGACTGAAGGTTTTTATTTATTGAAACTAAATATAAGCGCAATTTTTAAGAAAACATCATTTACTATAAACAAAGCAGCCCGTTGCTTTACTGCAAACGGGCTACACTGTGTTGATATAATTTATGATTGCAAGAAATTATTGTTTTTTCTGCGGCACAAGCGCAGGCTCATCAGGTATTTCACCCAGCGCCATTATTTCAGCAGGCAGTTTGGGCAATTTCAATTCTTTGGCTACCGATACAAAAATATTTTCTATGTGGAAACCAAACTCGTAAGTGCGTGGCTTTAATACAATGGTATATTTTCTTTTTTCCAACACACGTTTATATGCAAGCGCTACCTGCTCATATATCGGCATAGCCAATTGATTTCTTTTACTATTGAGTTTGTTTTGCGATATCTGCTCCCAATAGTAAAGATTCATTGCCATTTTCTGGCGTTGCTCAGAAACATAGTCCAATACTTTTTTAGACATTTTCCCATTAGCAACCAGGCCAGAATCAACTTTGCAGGTACTATCCAGCCGCACGTATTCAGACTGATAGATTTCATACTCCGGCGCCAATGAATCACGTTGATATATTTCTACCAGGCTATCTACACCATGATAAGATGGCATCATCTGTACCATGAGATCAATATCAAATACACCCACTTTAACTGATTGGGCGGTCGCAATATTAGTAAGCCCAAGGCTTAACAGGAACAGGAAGGCAGTTGTGTAGTAACTACGCATGTTTCAAAATTTAAGGTTTAAAAATCTCTATAAGCTACCTCGTTTATTTTGAAACCTGGCTGGAGTAAATTTGAATTAACAATATTTTAGAAGCTCACCTACTCTAATTATTTATTGACACCTAATGCCGTCAATATTTTTTTAAACACTTCGGTGTTTTCATAAACACCAGTAAATAGCTGTGACCCTGGACCGTACGCAAATACGGGAACGGGTATTGCCGTGTGATCGTTTGTAGAAAATTGCCCGCTTATATAACCTTTGCTGATATCGCCATCTGTAAGTGTGAGACCGCCCGTTTCATGATCGGCAGTTACAATTACAAGTGTTTCTCCGTTGCTGTCTGCAAACTGCATTGCCTTGCCAATTACCTGGTCAAAGTCCATTACTTCAGTAGTAAGCCAGGGTAATTTATTATCGTGCCCACCGTGATCTACCTGTGCACCTTCCAGCATAAGAAAGAAGCCTGCTTTGTTTTGCGATAAAAGTGCAATGCCTTTTGCAAATGCCTTTTGCGCCCAATCACCCCTACCCTCTAACATAGACAAGCCTGCACGTTTCTCACGCACCAACCATTTTGCAGACGCATCGTTTGTAACACTATCAATTGTGCTTAACAGCTTAAACTGTGTAGCCAGCTTTGTTTCCAATAAAGCATTTGTTTTTAAACTTGTATCACCCATTAAGAAATCTACTGGTGATTGCAACAAATCATTCAGTATGGCTTCACTATGGGTTCTTTCAGATTGATGTGCATAAAAATCTGCAGGAGTAGCATCTGTAACATCTCCGCTGGTAATAAGCCCTGTTTTAATTTTCTTTTTGATCAATATGTCTGGTAATAACAATAAAGGTTTGCCATCGTGGTCTACACCCACTGCACGATTGTTGGTTTTCTCGCCAGACGAAAAAGCAGTAGACCCCGGAGCTGAATCAGTAATATAACTATCGTAAGAACTGGTTTTAGAAAGACCTGTGTGTTTCATTTTAAAAACATTCAGGTTGCCTTTGTTGGCTGTATAACCTGCATACCATTGCGCCAGCCCGGTGCCATCACCGATCAGCAGTATTATATTTTTCACTTTCACTGCAGTGCCATCGTTTTTATACAATGGCGTATAAGTCTGATACTGGTAAGTAGCAGTATACATTCTATCCGGCAATTGTTTCATAAATGTTGCCAGGCCGGTAATCTGATCTGTGTTGATATAATCTGTACCTAATTGCATAAACCTGTACCAGCTATTAATAACATCAGGCGCATTCCAGAAACGAACTTTTTTATGAAGGCCATGTGCTTTGGCTATCGCTTTTTCTACAACGGCTTTTTCAGCAGCAGGTATAACACCATGACCAGACCAACGTGAATAGCGTTTGAAATCATCGCTAAGCATAACTATGCGATCCAGTGCCGTTGAAGGATAATCAAGATACAACTCTCCATCAAACCAAATAAACGAAGGGTAAGTATTGAATGTGTTTGCAGGAGGCCTGTTGCCGGTGATAGCTATTTTAAGTGCAGCACAGTTTATAATGGAAGGATAAGCTTTTAACTTATCTACCAGTTTCTGCAATGTAGGTTCTGCTGCTGTTTTAAGATCTACCAGCAGTTGCAGCGATTTATTTTTATCAGCATAAGGATAGCCATTGTTTTTTTGAATGAGTTGCTCCAATGGTTTCAGATAAAATGAATCCAGTGTTCGTCCGAGTTTCGCCTGTGTGGTATCATGGGCTATTATCAAATTATCGCCTCTTAAAAAAATATCCGCTTCAATAGATCCGTATCCATTGCTGTACGCTTCCCAAAAAGGAATAGGCTTTTCGTAATCGTTATGCGAATGCAGGTTGCCAACATTGTAACTGGCAGGCTGTGCGAATGCAATAGTGCATGCAAATAATAATGGGAACAATAATATACGGGTCATTTTAGTCAGGCTTATACTTTTAAAATATATTCAGTACCCAATAGTGGTATTGTAATAAGAGCATGCAATATATTGTTTCTTTACAGCAAGTTGTGCAAAGCCAGAATTATCTGTTTAATAATTATAAGCCGTATAAACCAATGAAAACGTTTTCATTGTCTGGCTTAATTCTCTTTTGTGGAATGCTGTTTAAGAAGAAGAGCAGCTAACTTTTACACATTCAGCAATTTAAATCCCATCTTACAAAAGATTAACCGGTTTGATTTCTATATCTTTATCCTGCTTGATAACAGGCACTGCTTAAAGACTGCAATACTGCGTAATGAGAAACGAGGCCAACACTGCTTTGTGGAATGCTTTCAAAAAAGGTAATTGGGATGCATATACCATCCTATACAATAATTATTATGCTTTATTGAATAATTATGGCTACAAGTTTACACGCAACACCACTGTTATTGAAGATGCTATACACGACCTCTTTGTAAGATTGTGGGTAAGCCGTGATAATCTTGGTGAACCGGAGTCTATAAAAAATTATCTCTACAAATCGCTGCGCAACACGCTGATACGCAAAATCAAAGCGGAAGAAAAATATACCGGCATAGATGATGAAGATTACCCCACCGGGTTTGAAGTAAGCTATGAAGAGCAGGCCGGTATTGCCATTGAGCAAAGAGAGTACAGGGAAAAAATAAAAGCCGTTATCCATTCATTGCCTCCACGCCAGAAAGAGATTATATACCTGCGTTTTTATGAAGGGTTGAGTTATGATGAAATAGCTGATATTATGTCTATCAGCGTTAACTCTGCTTATAAGCTTTTATACAAGGCGCTTGAAAACCTGCAAAGAATAATTGGCCCACTAAAATTACTGCAGCTTTTTTTCTGCTTCGAAAATTTCTTAAAAATAATTTAATACAGAAGGGATAATAAACGACATCAGTGGTATAATATGAAAAATACCATCACTGATGAACTTTGAGAAATACACAAACTTCAGCCTACAGGATTTTCTGGCAGACGACGATTTTATTCAATGGGCTATCTCTCCTAATGAGTCCCAAAACAGCTACTGGCAAGCATTTGAAGCAGCCAATCCACAAAAGAAAGAGATTATTGATCAGGCTTCAACAATCATTAAAGAATACCGTCAGCAAGATTTTTTTACCAATGAAGCACATAAGGAACAAATCTGGCAGCGTATAGAAAAATCTATAGCACAGCAACCAGTTATCAGTCAACCTAAAGTATTCAACCTGCGTTCATTCATGCGTGTAGCCGCAGCTATCATAATAATAGCAGGAACTTCCTTTTGGCTGCTTAACAGAAATGCAAGCGCAAAATCAATTACCGTTGCTACTGCCTTTGGCGAAGTAAAAACCATTACGTTGCCCGATGAATCGCAGGTAACACTTAATGGCAATTCATCCATCACTTATTTAAATCACTGGAAAGAAAACCAGCGCAGGGAAGTATCTATTAAAGGCGAAGGTTATTTCAATGTAACACACCTTAATAAAGACAGC
Organism: Chitinophagaceae bacterium; assembly: GCA_047602295.1. Taxonomy (GTDB): domain Bacteria; phylum Bacteroidota; class Bacteroidia; order Chitinophagales; family Chitinophagaceae; genus JACMLD01. The sequence goes on from JASGHP010000001.1 coordinate 4,574,434, forward strand.
GCAAACATTAAAGAGAACGAACGTTTCATTGTGCATTGCGGCGATGTGAATATAGAAGTACTGGGCACCACTTTTAATGTAAAAGCACGCAGGGGCAAAACAGATATTGCACTTATCACTGGTAAAATAAGAATAGATTATACAGATGCAAGCATTGGTAATAAACCTGTAGTGATGGCACCGGGAGATTACCTTGAATATGTTTCGCAAAAAATTGTAGTTGCAAAAAGATTGGTTAAACCTGCACAGATTACTAATTGGCGCACTAATGAAATCAGCTTTACCAATGCCAACCTGAAAGAAATAGCTGAAACATTGCAAGACAATTATGGCTACACTGTAAATGTAAAAGACAGTTCGCTTTTACCACTGAAGATTGAAGGTGATATCAGCGTAGCGACAGTGGCCGACTTACTGGATGTTGTATCAACTACACTTAATATCAAAATAGAACAAACAGGCGACAAACACATTAACATAACTAAATAAACTGCAACTCTAAATTAACCAGCATGAGAACCAACCCAAAAACAAAGCTGCTTATACCATTGCTTTCCACCTTCTGCATGCATGTGGCGTTTGCTGTTAGCGGACAGGACATAGCAGGCAATGATTACAAACCCAGCTTCATTGCTGCAAGACACCGCCAGCAAAACGAGCCCATGGCCATTTCATTGAAAGAGGCTGTCAATCAACTTAAATCTTTCTACGCAATTAAAGTTGCTTATAAAGAAGGGCTGCTTGATAGCAAAATTGTTCCACTTTCCGTAACAGGAAATTTTAAAAACATGGATGTTGAAACAGCACTAAAGCAAGTACTGTCCAACACATCGCTACTCTACAAAAAGACAGGCAATAACCAATACTCTGTTTTTGAACCACGCAATGAAAGCAATATCATTCCCATTGAAAAAACAAACCTCTCTATCCCAATAAGTGGAAGGGTTACTTCAAAAACCGGGGCAGGTTTGCCAATGGTTACGGTATCGGTAAAAGGTTCTCCTGAAATTGCTACTACATCAGATGAAAATGGCATTTTCAAACTTTCACTGCCAGATGAAATGAAAGGCAAATCCATTACACTGGTTATTTCATCTATCGGTTATACAGCTAGAGAAATAACTATTGCAGACTTGCAAAAAGCTGTGATGGTTCAATTAGAAGAAAGTAATAAAGAATTAGGCGAAGTAGTAGTAACAGCGCTTGGTATTAAAAAGGCCAGCAAATCACTTACCTATTCTACAACTGAAGTAAAAGGAAGCGATTTTACACAGGCCCGTGAGAACAATGTGGCCAATGCACTTTCCGGCAAAGTAGCGGGTGTAAATGCAACAGGTTTGTCTACCGGCCCGGGTGGTTCCAGCCGTGTGGTAATTCGCGGTAATGGATCATTAACAGGCAACAGCCAGCCTTTATATGTTATTAATGGTATGCCGATAGACAATAGCGTGCCCGGTGGTTCTGCAACGCCAAACGGTATTACAACCAATGTAGACAGAGGCGATGGCATTGGCGCAATAAACCCTGATGATATAGAATCCATCAGCATATTGAAAGGTGGTACCGCAGCAGCATTGTATGGCTCACGTGGTGCAAATGGTGTAATTCTTATTACTACCAAAAAGGGAAGAATGCAAAAAGGAATTGGCGTAGAGTACAACACTACTTTAACAATGGAAAACGCTTCGGTGTTTCCGGACTTCCAATATGTGTATGGCCAGGGTGATGGCGGCGTAAAACCTACTACCCTTGCTGCAGCACAAGCGAGTGGCCGTCGTTCTTTCGGTTCAAAAATTGATGGCTCTACAGATTATGTAGCAGCAGATGGAAAAACCCATCCTTATAGCGCACAAAGGGATAACATCAAAAACTTCTATCAAACCGGCACCACGTTTACCAATTCAGTAGCATTGTCTGGTGGTAACGAGTCAATTTTGTACAGGCTCTCTCTATCTGATCTAAATGCTAAAAGCATATTGCCTAACAGCAAGTATAACCGCAAAACGGCCAACTTAAACTTAAGCGCAAAATTGAGTGATCGTTTAAGAATAGAGTCAGTAATTCAATACTCGCTGGAAACTGCCAAGAACCGTTCAACAGCAGGTGATGCATTGGGCAATCCTAACTGGACGCCTTATGAAGTTGCCAACACAGTTGACATTCGCTGGCTGAACCCAGGCTATGATGCGCAAGGCAATGAAATTATCTGGAACGATGCGGCTATTGCCAGCAACAGTTATTTCGTAGTAAATAAATTCCAGGAAGCTGATGATAAAAACCGTTTCATTGGTCAGGCTTCTATCTCTTACGACATATTGAAAAACCTGACAGTAAAAGGAACTGTTACACGCGACTTTTACAATTACAATTACACAAACGTAATGCCCAGCGGTACTGCATACACGCCATTGGGAGAATATGCAGGCATAAAATCAAATTTGTCTGAAACCAACTCAATGGTAACGGCCACTTACAATACGCATGTTGGTTCTTCCTTTGGCATTAATGTAATGGCTGGTGTAAACAATCTTAGCAGGGAGGAAAAACGTCTTAATCTAACCGGTAAGAATTTTATACAGAATTATTTCTACAGTTTTTCGAATCTTGCTATTTCATCTACTACGCCTACCAATCTTCGTTATAAAACAAATTCAGTATTTGGCTCCGTGGATATTGATTTTAAACGTTGGCTTTATTTAACTGCAACAGGAAGGCAAGACTGGTTCTCTACCTTAAGCATGGCTAACAATAGCATATTCTACCCCAGCGTAGGTGCAAGCCTGGTTCTTTCTGATGCCCTTCGTTTCCCTACTGCATTCAACCTGGTAAAACTTAGAGGTTCATGGGCGCAGGTAGGTGGCGGCGGCCCCGATCCTTATGCTATCAATCTTACCTATAGCAGTGTACCAAGCAACAGTGCAGTTCCATTACAAAACGTAACATCTGCAAGCATAACCAATGCACAATTAAAACCATTTACTTCTACCACTACAGAAGTAGGGTTTAACATACAGATGTACAAAAACCGCCTGGGGCTTGACGTAGCGCTTTACAATAGAAAATCTACAAATGATATTGTAACCGTTCCTATCTCTACAACATCAGGCTATTCAAGTGCCATTCTTAATTCTGGCCAATTAAGCAATAAAGGAATTGAAGTATTGCTAAATGTAACACCCATAAGAGGCAAAGACTTTACCTGGGACCTGAGCTACAATTTTGCTTATAACAAAAGTGAAGTATTGAAACTGGCAGATGGAATCAGCACATTCTCGCTGGGTAACTCTGCCAACGGCAATGCGTTCATCAATAATAATGTCGGACATACTTTCGGAGCTATCTACGGATACCGCATGCTGAAAGATGCAAAAGGACAAACTATCTATGATGTAAGTGCTGGCTTACCCGCACAAACAGACATCAACCAGGAATTAGGTAAAGGCGTACCTCCAATTACAATGGGCTTCTCAACAGAACTTAAATACAAAAACTTTTCATTGAGCGGTTTGATTGATGGAAAATTTGGCAACAAGATTTTCTCTGTAATGGAAGTGTATGCAACACGTTTGGGTTTATTAAAATCAACACTGCCAGGAAGGGAATCAGGTCTTGTTTTGAATGGCGTAACCAGCACGGGTGCAGCATATACAAAAACAGTTCCTATATCAGATTTGAGGAGTGCTTATTATAACAGCTTAAACAGGTACACAGAGCTATTCATACATGATGCAAGCTTTGTAAAACTGAGACAGATCATTTTATCTTATACCATTCCAACAAGCAAAATAAAACTGCTTAAAGTGCAGTCTGCTACCATTTCTCTTGTTGGACGCAACCTGCTTACACTGTATAAACAAACCGACAATTTCGATCCTGAGCAAAGCTTAACCAATGGCGCTGCACAAGGCATTGAATCCATCGGGTTGCCACGCACACGTTCTTATGGTGTAAACCTTATGCTTAAATTTTAATTCATTTTAAAAACACAGCACATGAAATTTTCAGATAAAAAATATAACCGTTTTCTGTTATTGATCTGTAGTGTTGGCATGATGCAATCCTGTTCAAAAAACTTCCAGGAAATCAATACCAACCCTGATGCAGTATCAACCCCTACCCCGCAATATGTTTTTAGTAAAGCATTGTATGATGGCGTTAGCAATAGCGGCAATACGCAATCGCTTTTAATAGGCCATATGCAGTATACTACCAGTTACAACGACGTAGCAGGTTTTGGTTCTAAATATGTAGCCGCACAGCAATCGCAATCAGCTTCTGTATTTGCGAACTCTTATCAAAACCAGATAAATGAGATTGGCGAAGTAATAAAAGCTGTAAAGAATAACGCAACCCAGGTGAACATGTATGCGGAGGCCCGTATCTGGAGAGTGTTTTGCTTTAGCAGGCTGACAGACTTGTATGGAGATATCCCTTACTCACAGGCTGGCCAGGGCTATAACAGTTCTGTTTTTCAACCGGTATATGATGCACAGAAAGATGTGTATGCAGATATGCTGAAAGAACTAGACCAGGCAACACAGGCATTGAACACCAGCAATACCACCACTTTTGGTTCTTCTGATCTTGTATATGCGGGCAATACTGCACAGTGGAAGAAGTTTGGTTTTTCACTAATGATGCGCCTGGGCATGCGCATGTCAAAAGTTGATGCAACTTCAGCGCAAAGCTGGGTTACAAAAGCTATTGCAGGTGGTGTTATTACAACCTATGCAGACATCGCAAAAGTTACCTATGCAGGTTCTGGCCAGGACATCAATAAAAACCCAATGGCTTTAAACATGCTGAACAGCGATTACATTAAAGCCGACGGATTAAACAATACAGAGGGTGGCAAATACCAACAAGTGTTTATTGATTCACTTAAAAATAATAATGACCCACGCTTAAGTGTTATCTCTGTTGTGTATCAAAGTGGTGTTGCCAATAGCACGCCTTCTGTTCAGAAAGGAATGCCATCAAACATCAATGGTGTTAAACCAGCAGACTTTGTAACCTATTCAGAACCGAAACAATCCACCATACTAAGAGTGGATGCACCTATGTTAATCTTTACAGCGGCAGAATCTTATTTTCTTCTAGCAGAAGCTGCTTTAAAAGGTTGGTATAGCGCAGAGTCCGCTACTTCTTTATATGAAAAAGGTGTTCGTGCAGCTATGCAACATTGGGATCTTATCAGCGGCACAACCGGCACTATTACTTCTACGCAGGTAGATGCTTATGTAACGGCACATCCTATTACAGGCAAAGGTGCTACTGTTGACAACCAAATGGAGCAAATTTATACGCAGTTCTGGTTTGGCATCTTCCCAGATGCGCAGGAAGTGTTTAATAACTTCCGTCGTACAGGTTATCCTAAACTGGTGCCCAATAATTACCCCGGCAATGCTACTAACGGGCAGTTTTTCCGTCGTTTCCTTTACCCTGTAAACGAGCAAACGTTAAATACTGCTGCTTATAATGCAGCTGTTGCCAGGCAGGGTGCAGATAATTTTTTAACCCGTATCTGGTGGGATAAACAATAACGGAAAAAATAATTTAACTTTCGTTACACAAAACACCAATTATGCAAACACAAAGAAGATCAGCTCTTAAAAAAATTTTTGCTTCTGTTGCAGGTACTATTGGGTTAAGCTCTCTATTGCATGCCGAAAAAAAAGTTGCCCCGCAACAACAGAAAGAAACTTTCAACACTGAACTGGACCAGGACGTTCCATTGTTTTCTGGAGCTACCAAGTTTAATGGTATGGTATTCATTGCAGGCAAAGGCGCCCACTTTGAAGGCGATATAAAAGCGCATACCGACCATGTATTAAAAGAACTGGAAAAAGAATTGATCAATGCTGGTTCATCTATGGAAAAAGTGCTGAAAGTAACGGTCTTCCTGAATGATATTGCCGACTACAAAAGCATGAACGAAGTATACAAAGGAAGATTTGGCAGCAAGCCACCTGTGCGCACAACAGTAGCCGTTGCAAAAGGCGGTGTACCTGGCGATTCATTGGTAGAAATGGATTGCATTGCTTATGTCTAGCCTTAAGACAGTATTGAAAAAACTATCCCATCTATAAATTAATTACCTGCAACCAGTGTGCAGGTAATTAATTTGTTTATCGCCTTATCCTCTCTCCCATTCTTATTGGACAATTATTTTTTCATTCGGCTAATTTTTATTTATGCAAAGAAGAGAATTACTTAAATATTTATCGCTTACTCCATTGGCAGCAGGCGCTTCAGTAATGGTTCCTAATGAAACGTTGGCACATACACTTGCGCCCACTGCTAAAAGAGATTTGTTTAAAGAATTAGGCGTGCGCACTTTTATTAATGCAGCCGGCACTTATACTGCCATGACTGGTTCACTGATGCACGACTTTGTTGTAGATACCATCAGAAATGCTTCTACTGATTTTTGCATGATGGATGAATTGCAGGATAAAGTGGGTGAAAAAATTGCAGCGTTGGTACATTCTGAAGCTGCTGTGGTAACTACCGGTGCATTCTCTGGTATGACATTGGGATTAGCCGGTATACTGACAGGTATGGATCTGAAAAAAGTAGAACAACTGCCTCACCTGGAAGGAACCGATATGAAGTCTGAAGTAATTATCCAGAAAGCGCATACCATTGTATATAATCACGCATTAAAGAATACAGGTTGCAATATTATTTATGTAGAAACTGTAGAAGAACTGGAAAAAGCCATCAATGAAAAAACTGCCCTGCTGCATTTTTTAAACATAGAAGCAGACAAAGGAAAAATAATGCACGAAGAGTGGGTAGCACTTGGCAAAAAACATGGTATACCAACTTCTATTGATATTGCAGCAGATGTACCCCCCGTTTCTAACCTCTGGAAGTTTAATGACATGGGCTTCAGTTTTGTTGTCATCTCTGGTGGTAAAGCAATGCGGGGGCCACAAAGCGCCGGCCTGCTGATGGGCAAAAAAGATATTATTGCGGCGGCAAGATTAAGCATGGCGCCACGTGGATTTAATGTTGGCCGCGGATTTAAAGTAAACAAAGAAGAAGTGCTGGGCATGTATGTGGCGCTGGAACATTATATAAACCAGGACCACGATAAAGAATGGAAAGAATGGGAAGCTGCTACTGCTGTTATTGAAAGCAGTGTGAAAACGATAAATACAGTAACCACCAATATCAACGTGCCTACACTTGGCAATGTTACACCTACATTAACTATCAGTTGGGATTCAACAGTAGTAAAAACAACTGGTCAGAATGTACAATTGAATTTACGCAACGGCTCTCCATCAATTGAAATTGGCAATGCAAAAGATAAAAGCATAACAGTTACAGTGTGGATGCTGAAACCGGGCCAGGAAAAAATTGTAGCAAAAAGAATTACTGAAGAGCTTAAAAAAGCTTCTGCCTGATAAAAGATCATATCTTACTTCATCAAAATTACAGGATGATGTACAAGCCATACGTTTGCTGCCTTTTATTTTTTATTGCGCTTCGTAGTTTTTGCCAGCCTTATAGTATTGTAATAAAAGGCGGCTTTGTCTTTGATCCTAAAAACAATATTCACGAGATAATGGATATAGCCATTGCTGATGGAAAGATTGCATCCGTGGCTAAAAAAATTGATACTACCGGTGCCGTACAGGTGGTGAATGCAAAAGGCATGTATGTAATGCCGGGGCTTATCGATCTTCATGTGCATGTTTTTGCAGGCAATGAGCCCGACCATAGCTATAGCAATGGCCCTTTGTCTATTCCACCCGATGGTTTCACTTTTAGAAATGGGGTTACAACTGTAGTAGATGCAGGTTGCTCCGGATGGAAAAATTTTCCTGTTTTTAAACGGCAGATTATAGATGCTTCCCAAACCCGCGTATTGGCGTTCTTAAATATTGTAGGTGAAGGCATGCGTGGTGGCCCATATGAACAGGACACAAAAGATATGGATGGAAAGATGACATCATTGGTAGCCCGTCAATTTAAAAATTATGTTGTTGGCATTAAAGTAGCCCATTATAGTGGCAGCGAATGGACACCGGTAGATGAAGCCGTAAAAGCTGGTACACTAGCCAACATACCTGTAATGATTGATTTTGGTGGCAGCAATCCTCCCCTACCCATTGAAGAATTGTTCTCCAAACATTTGCGCCCTGGCGATATTTTCACACATTGCTTTGCATTATTGAACAGCCGGGAATCTGTAGTAGACACCATCACAAAAAAAGTAAAACCTTTCATCTGGGATGCACGCAAAAAAGGCATCTACTTCGATGTTGGCTATGGTGGCATTAGCTTTAACTTTTCGCAGGCAATTGCAGGTGTTAATGATAAATTTTACCCCAGTTCTATCAGCACAGACATTCACACAGGCAGTATGAATGCTGCTATGAAAGACATTCTTAACATCATGTCTAAGTTTATGGCGATAGGTATGAAACTGGAAGATTTAGTACAAGCTGTTACCTGGATGCCTGCAAAAGAAATAAAGCATGAGGAATTAGGCAACCTTTCTACAGGAGGCATTGCAGACATTGCCATACTCTCCATGCAGGAAGGTGCATTTGGTTTTTATGATTATACAGGCTATAAAGTGGAGGCAAAACAAAAACTGGAATGTGAAATGACTATAAAAGGTGGTAAAATTGTTTATGACCTAAACGGCATAGCAAATCCGATTTTTGTTGGTGCAAAAAAGAATGCTGTTAGTGCTACCCATTAGAGTACGGGTTACAGCCCAAGAATGATCAATCTGTGTTACCAATGCTGGCGCAATAAAGTAACGGCAAATAGCCATTCGCTTTTACTAAACGATATTGGGTTTATTTTCAAACCGCTAAACAATGCAAGCAAATCAAACTTCTGCTAGTTTGCCATTTCGTATAAACGCAATGATCCTGTTTGTTGTTTTTACCGCATTATTATTGCTTAGCTGTAATCGTTCTAAACCATTGCCTCCTGGTGACAAAGACAATGGCGGCCTTTTTCTTCCGGGGAATTTTGAAGCAGTGGTTGTAGCAGACAGTATTGGCAGGGCAAGGCATATGGCCGTTAATGACAATGGAGACATTTACGTGAAACTTACTTACAATGATATAATGCACGGTTATGGCGGCACTGTTGCATTGCGTGATGAAAACAATGATGGCAAAGCAGACATCATAGCATACATGGGCAATTACAAAGATGAAGGTGGTCTGCCCGCAGGCATCAGAATATACGATGGCTACTTGTATACAACTACCGTTAAATATATTTTCAGGAACAAACTGATTAACGGTTCACTTCTACCAGACAAAGCAACAGATACTATTTTTACCGATACAGATACTGCATTGTTTCGTCATTGGCACTCCGCCAAGCCCATCACTTTTGATAATAACGGCAATATGTATATGCCTTTCGGCGCACCAGACGATGCGGCGCAGGATGTAAAGATTGCAGGTGCTGCTGGCATACCCAATGGAAAAGGCGTTGATCCTGCACCGGAATTGGAAAACCATGCAGGCATATGGAAGTTTGACGCCAATAAAAAATACCAAACACAAAAAGACGGCTACCAATATGCAACGGGTTTGCGTAGTATATTAGCCATTGCCTGGAACGATAAGGATCACAGTTTGTATGCAGCCGTAAATGGAATGGATAATTTTCACACCCGCTATCCGGAGCGTTATACGCCCTGGCAGGCTGCTATGTTGCCATCAGAAATTTTTACTAAAGTGAAAGAACATGGAAACTATGGGTGGCCTTATGGTTATTATGATCAATTGCAGGGAAAAAATATTTTGCAACCCGGCTATGGTGGCGATGGGAAAATAACAGGCAGAGCTGCTTCTTTCGATTTACCCATTATTGGCTTTCCCGGTCATTGGGCGCCAATGGATTTACTGTTTTATAAAGGCAATCAATTTCCTGAGCATTATAAAAATGGTGCTTTCATTGCATTTCATGGCTCCACGGATCGTTCACCTTATCCGCAGGCTGGCTATACAGTTTGTTTTGTTCCTTTTAAAGATGGCAAGGCTACCACGCAGTGGGAATTGTTTGCTGATGGTTTTACCGGAGTAGATACAGTTGTAAATACCAGCGATGCAAAATACCGGCCTATGGGACTTGCAGAAGGCCCTGATGGCTCTTTGTACATTACAGAATCTAACAAAGGAAAAATATGGCGGGTGATGTATAAAGGCGATAAAAAAAGTTTCGCGGCAGCGCAATTGGTAGCAATGGAAAATAGAAAATCAAGAACCTATATTAAAACACCCGATGAAGTAAAGGATAATATGGGCAAGGGCGGGGATATGGCAGGATTGATATTGTATAATTCTTATTGCGTCTCTTGCCACCAACGTGATGGCAAGGGAGATAATAATCGTTACCCACCATTGTTGGGTTCTAACTGGATAGCCGGTGGCAGTGATACTTTAATCAACATTATTCTAAACGGCTTGCAAAAAGAGATAGTAGTGAATGGAAAAACATTTAATGGTGTAATGCCCGCACATGGCGGCTTCCTTGACGATCACGCAGTTGCTTCTATTGCTACTTATGTAAAAATAAGGTTCAATAAAGAAAAAATAAACATCACATCTGCAGAGGTAAGCAAAATAAGAGCTGCTACCAGTGTAAAAAAATAAAACGCAGCGCTGTATAAACGTTATTATTTACTTGCTATTATTGAAACACCTGAATTGCCTGCTCTATTGATTTGTTTCATAGAATATTTATGTTGACTAACAATTAAAAAATGAACGCACAAAAATTTTTAACCACGTTTGTTCTCTTTCTTTTAGGTTTAATTGGCTACGCCCAAGATAAAGTAAATGATGATGAATCCAGCAGCTACAACAAGAATAAACCAGAACGGGAAGAATGGCTTAGAAATACCAACGACGGCATGTTTATTCACTTTAGTGCAGATGCACAATTAGGCGTTGTTATCAGTCACACATTGGTTGGCGCTTCAGATGATTATGTAAAAAGATATTTCACAGAGCTGCCGCAAACTTTTAATCCCAGCAAATTTGATCCCACAGAAATAGCCACACTTGCAAAACTGGCGGGTATGAAGTATATCATGTTCACTACCAAACATCATTCTGGTTTTTGCATGTGGGATACAAAAACAACGCCCTATAATATTATGAATACACCTTACCACAAAGACCTGCTAAAAGAATTTGTGGAAGCAACTCGCAAAGCAGGTTTGCAGGTAGGATTTTACTTCTCGCCGGAAGATTTTAATTTTTACTACAATCACCATATGCCTATTAGCAGGGATAATATAGTAATGACAGATGCAGTTAAAAAAGAGTTTACTGATTTTACCCGCAAGCAATGTGAAGAACTAATGACCAATTATGGCAAAATTGATTTGCTGTTTATTGATGGAGAGCCAAAAGAAGTTGTGAAAGAAACCTGCTGGAAATTGCAACCAGATATTTTAATTACACGCGGCGCATTGAAAACGCCGGAACAAATGCTTCCCGGTGTAACAGTTACTGAACCATGGTTATCCTGCATTACTATGGGCACTGCATGGCAGTATCAACCTACTAATGATCGCTATAAGTCGGGCACCAAATTAATTGAGTTATTGATTGAAGCAAGAAGCAAGGGCGGCTCATTATTATTAAACATCGGGCCAAAATCAAATGGCGCTATAGCAGATGAACAGGAAAATCGTTTGCGTGAAATGGCTGCCTGGTATTTTATCAATCGAGAAGCAGTAGACGATGTACGTGCATGGACAATCAATAAAGAAAACAATATCTGGTATACAACCGGCACAGGAACTAAAACAGTATATGCTTTTGTAACAGATGCCGCTTCCTGGGCAGAAGGCGATAGAAAAGAAATTGTGTTACATGCAGTAAAATCAACACCCGCTACTAAAATAAGTGTGCTGGGACAAAACAGCCTTATACAAGAATACAGACCGGGCAAAGATGTAAGTTGTCGTTTTAAACAAACAGATACAGGGTTTGTGGTTTCAGTTGTAAAAGCCCAACGTCTTTATGATGATCACAAATGGCCGAATCCTGTTGTTATAAAATTGGAGGACGTATTGCCTGCTATTGAACCGATACAAGTAATTACCGAAAAAGCAAGCAGCACAAATAGTAATGAAGCATTACTGTCCGGCAAAATTGTTCAACAAAAAATGGCAGATAATATTACCGCATCATTTTATTATCGCGAATACAACGGGCAAACAGAAGACTTATATGGAGGAAGCTGGATGCAATCAGCACCGGTTACACCAAAAGCAGATGGTAGTTTTAGCGCTACTATAAAAGCTTTGACAAAGGGAAAGCGTTACGAATACAAAGCAGTTGTTGCATACAAACTTGTTCCTGTGGATGGAGATAAAAAAGTATGGCAGCAATAAAGCAACATCAATCATCACTTTGTATGTTAAATACAACTTTGCTAAACTGAATACAATTATTTTTGCAACCAATTTTATAATTACTCAATAATAATCATGGAGAACTTAACAGCAGATCAGCGTTTTCAGCAAACAGGACTAATTCTGCCACCGGCACCAGCACCATTAGGCGTTTACAAACCTTGCCTTATAGACGGAAAATATTTATACCTCTCCGGTCATGGGCCTGTACAAAATGATAAAAGCCTTATCATTGGCAGAATTGGCGAGCAACTGGATATGGAACAGGGAAAATTAGCAGCAAGACAAGTAGGTCTCACTATGCTATCAACTATCATCAGCAACATTGGTTCTTTCAATAAAGTAAAAAGAGTTATAAAAGTTTTGGGTATGGTTAATTGCGTTTCAAGTTTTGAGAAGCATCCTTACGTTATTAATGGCTGCAGTGAATTGTTTGCTACTGTGTGGGGTACTGAAAATGGCGTGGGTGTAAGAAGCGCCGTTGGCTTTGGCTCTTTGCCAGATAATATTCCGGTAGAAATTGAAGCGCTTTTTGAATTGGTGTAAAAAAATTATTGTGCCAGCAGTGGTGACATAGATTGATCTGATGTTGCGACGCTCCATTCAGCTATTGAAATTCTGATGATCTGTGGTTGCTGTGAGACATCATGCTTATAAAAAATTAGCATACTCCGTAAATGAGAAATATTTTTCGCACCTACCACCCTTAAAACAAATTATCTCGTCGTAAAAAAATAATATTAGCATGTTTATAGTAGACGCCCATCTTGATCTTAGCATGAACGCAATGGAATGGAACCGGGATCTGACACAACCGGTGCTCGCTATTCGTGAAAGAGAAGAAGGATTAACTGACAAACCAGATCGTGCAAAAGGAGTAGTTTCTTTCCCTGCACTGCGTGAAGGGAATATAGGACTGGTAGTTGCTACACAAATTGCCAGGTATGTTGCCCCGGAAAACAAATTAAAAGGCTGGCATTCTCCCGCACAGGCATGGGCGCAAACGCAAGGACAGCTTGCTTACTATAAAGCTATGGAATCATTGGGTGAAATGACCCAAATTACCAACACTGCTGCTTTAGAAAAACATTTTGCTTTTTGGAATGATGATAAGCCGAAAGATAAAAAACCTATTGGCTATGTATTAAGCCTTGAAGGAGCTGATTCATTTATAACCGTTGATCATGTTGAGATTGCTTATCAGTATGGCCTTAGAGCAGTAGGCCCTGCGCACTACGGACCTGGGAGGTATGCCAATGGAACAGATGCCACCGGAAAAATGAACGCAAATGGAATTGCACTCTTAAAAAAAATGGATGTACTGAATATGATACTGGATGCAACACATTTATGTGATGATGCATTCTGGCAGGCAATGGACAACTTCAATGGAAATGTATGGGCTAGTCATAACAATTGCAGGGCATTGGTGAATCATAACAGGCAGTATAGTGATGAGCAAATAAAAACATTGATTGCCAGAGGTGCTGTTATTGGTGCAGCAATGGATGCATGGATGATTGTACCTGATTGGAAAAGAGGAAGCTCAACACCCGAAAACACCGGTTGCAATCTTGACAAATTAATTAACCACATAGATCATATTTGTCAGCTTGCAGGCAATACTTTGCATGTTGGTATTGGCAGCGACCTGGATGGCGCATTCGGAAAAGAACAATGCCCTTCTGATATTGACACCATTGCAGATCTGCAAAAATTTCCGTCTTTGCTTAGCAAAAGAGGTTATTCAGCAGAAGATATTGATAACATAATGCACAAAAACTTTTTGCGCTTTCTGAAAAAAGCTTTGCCTGCTCATTAACTGGAAGGCTTTAATATTTCCGGGTTAATTTCTTTTACTTCTATAGATTGTTCCGGACTAACGGCGGCTGCTATTTCTTTTAGCTCTTCTGCTTTTGCATCGGGGCCAGAGTAAAGCATGAAAAAAGTGTACTCATTAGAACCCAAATCTTCGCCGTTGCAACCAGCCATATTGCTTTGGTGAATGAGTATGTCTTTATTTTCACGCAACCATTCATTAATGGCATCTTCCAGCATTGACTGTGTGCCCGCTTTAAACAATTTTACTTTGTACATAACTAATCATTGTGTGAAAGGCTTTCAATCCATTCTTTAATAGCCTGCTTAGAGCGGCCCATCATTTTCGACAGTCGCGCAAGCAGCTCATCTTCTTTTCCTTTTTCGTATATCAAGTCCTTTTCTGTGAGTTTTGTATTGTGTTCCATCATTTTGCTTTTCACAAAAGACCAGGGCTTTTCCAAATGCAGTTCCATAAAAAATATTTTAGAATTTCGATATTCAAATCATTTTATAGAATAACAAATCCGTGCCATAATCTGCTACTGCATTGGGGAAAACTGAAGATTTTTTTCTACAGCAAAAGAAAAACCATAGGCAAACATTATCTTCATAAAACATCATTACACATATGCATACTGCAATAAAATTTTTCTGCCTGCTGATAACGCTAATAAGTTTATCCTCACCCAAAATTGTAGCGCAAAACAATAAACCAAAATTTGCCGTATTGGCCATTGCAGAAAACGGTGGTCATCATATTGAATATTCAAAAGCAGCTAAAATATGGTTGAATAAACTGGCAGCCGACAGCAATTTCACGATCCATTATATAGAAAACGCCAATAGTATTAATGATACAATGCTTTCACATTACCAGCTCTTTTTGCAACTGGATTATCCGCCTTATGGATGGCCGGCCAATGCAGTAAAAGCATTTCAGCAATACATAGAAAAAGGTAAAGGTGGTTGGATTGGGTTTCATCATGCGACGCTGTTAGGAGAATTTGATGGCTTTCCTATGTGGGATTGGTTCTCACAATTCATGGGCGGCATTCGTTATAAAAATTATATTGCCAGCTTTGTTTCGGCAATAATACATACAGAAGACAAAAAACACCCGGTAATGAAAGGTGTTCCCGATTCATTTACGATAGCTAAAGATGAATTTTATATTTACGATAAAAGCCCAAGGCCCAATGTGCATGTAATTGCCAATGTAGACGAATCGTCTTATACACCCGCTTCTACTATTACAATGGGAGATCACCCGGTTATATGGACCAATAAAAAAATGAAAGCCCGCAATATTTATATTTTCATGGGGCATTCGCCAGATTTGTTTGATAACTCGGCATACACTACTTTATTTAGAAATGCTATTTTCTGGGCAGTAGTTAAAAATTGAGCTACATAACATTTACGAGAAGGAAATTATAAGTACTGGCTAACTATGCATGCTACCAAAATGGTTCCTGACTCGTATGAAAAATTCGGAGGATGTTCACTGTTTTATTTATTTCATCAACAGTAAACATAATAAGGTACGGGAAAATTGCAATTGGCTTACAACGAACATTTTTATATCGAATACTGGAAGCTGTTGGCAAAAGTGCAATATTAGCGATATATTTTTCTACAAGATCAGCAAACCTATAGCCTAGGTCTTCGGCTTGCTGATTATAATAATCTATTGCTATAAGTAAATCTTTATCGGCTGTAGGCGTAAGATAAATAGTATAAAGTGCCATTACGGTTTTTTATACCGATGTTTAATATTATCCCATTTAAGCAAATAATCAGGATTATTTTTAATCGACTGCAATTCATTGTCGAGAGCTGCCTTTTGTGCGTCACTCAATCCTATTGTTTCCTCTTCAACAGATTCTAAAGCATCTACTTTGATGAGATCTTCAATCAAAGCAGCAGCGTATTCTTTTTTTATGCGAAGATGTAATGTTTCTGCTGTTCTATCCATTTTTTTATGGCCTAATTTTAAAATACCGGCGTAACCAAATATACAAAATTTACACCTTTATGGCAAGAGCACTAAATCAAATGATTTAATGCTCTTTTATCGCAATATTATTCAACATTGGCGACAGGGATTAGAAGTTGCTGCTTTATCAGCATCCATCATTGCTTTTGCTGCTGCTTTGCTTTTAATATGCCTATCAATCATATACATCAGTGCTAATGCCACCAACATACTGCCTGTAACTACATAACCCAGCCTGTTATAATGCAAGATGGGGCCGTCTTTGCTTTGCACTACCAACATACCTGCAACGTAAGCAGCCACACCACCAGCAATTTGTTGCACAGATGAGTTAATACTCATAAATGCGCCCCTGTCTTGTGGCTGTGGTATAGCAGTCATTAACGCACTCGCAGAAATCATGCGTGATGATATACCCATAAACAAAATAACGTTGAGGATAATAAGCATCCATAGAGGTGTAATGCCAAGATTGGTATACCACAACACCATGGTAATACTAATAAGCGTACCAATCACAAACATATTGTACTTGCCTATTTTATCGCTTGTCTTACCAATAAGCGGACCCGTGAAAATGGAGAACGCACCCGTAATGCCGTATAAAAGAGGAAGGTCATTTATATTAATGCCAAGATTATTGGTGCTAAATGCGCTGCCAAAAGGCATTAGCATAAAACCGCCGGTAGACAATAAGGTAGTAGCAATAAATGCACGCAGGTAACTTGAATGTGAAACTGTTTTTATCAAATGCTCAAACGGATTGCGATCATGCTTGATGGCCAGATGACCGTCTACCGGTTTCATGTAGATGAAAATAACAATACCCACGATGATGCCTACACATTCAATCATCCAGAAAGGTGCATGCCAGTTAAACTTATTAGCCAGGTACAGGCCAATGGGCAGGCCCAATACCTGGCTGCCGGCAAATGCAGTTTGTACAAACCCCATTACACGGCCACGCACTTCCATCTTAAACAAGTCGGTTATAATAGCAAAACTGATAGAGCTGATTACACCACCGAAAATACCGGTTACTATTCTTGCTATTAGCAGGAAATGATAATTAGGCGCAATTGCGCATAAAAAAGTACCCAGCATAAACCCTGCATAAAAAAACAGTAACATTTTTTTACGATCGAATTTGTCTGCAAATCCCGCTGCCAGCAATCCAGAGATGCCTGCACTAAATGCATAGGCAGATACCACCAATCCAAATTGCTTGGTAGTGATATGAAATTCTGGCAATAGAATAGCGCCTAATGGCGATAGCACCATAAAATCCAGGATAATGGTAAACTGCAGAATAGCGATGATGGCTATAATAAATACCTGGTATGAATTGAAAACTTTTTCCTTCACAGGATTTATATCATTTAAAATATCTTTTTCCTTTTCCATATTAGTTTGATTTTTTTAATCAGCCAGTTCTTCACAATGGAAGCCGGCTTCTTGTATTAATTGTATTACTGCGGGCATTGCAACAGCAGTAGATTCTATGCGCAATACCCTGTCTATATCCATTAAATCAATATTCCAGCGGGTGATGCCGGGCTGCTCATCCAGTAATGGCGCCACTGTTTTTACCTGCCTTTTATTGCGGATATTCGTTTTTAAAATTAAAATGTCCATAGCATTTTTTTTGCTGCCATTTGCAGGCTGCAAGCAGCCAGCGATTAGCTGATTTACAAATACGTATTGGAGAAAATCTCCCTGGTATTTCTACAGTTGAAGAGTGCGAAACAAATAAGAGGTTTTCAAAGAGGTATTTGAGGCTTTAACTCCGCCGGGATAATACAAATTCCAAATTCCCAATAACTAATAAACTAATCAATCAACTTACGGTGTTAGCGCTTTAATTACCAATTCAAGTGTTTCATTTAATACTTTATCGGTAAGCTTGAATTTTTTTCCGCCCAGGCTTCGTCCTTCCAAATGAAATTTTACCAGGTTGTACATGGGTGCAAATGCAATTGACCAGTATACTTCCAAATCTACTTTCACCAATTCCTTTCTTTTAATGGCGCCTATTACAAAAGCCGTCATGATATCTTTAAATTCTGTATGCACAATATTCTCAGCTTTTTCCTGCATGGGAGAATGCCGCAATTGCTCCATGAATTGCATGGCCACCGGGTTTTTGATGTAATACTTTGCCCGGTTCATCCATTGAATGCGCAGGCCTTCACTAAAAGACATGTTGGGTTCAAAATTTTTCAGCATGGCGGCCGCCATTTCCCTGAAAGATTCTGTCCATAACTGCATTATCAAATCTTCCCTGTCTTTATAATAGATATACAAAGTAGCGGGTGATACATTGGCCGCCTTTGCCAGCTTCTGCATACTAAAACCATCCAGGCCCTGCTGCACTATCATTTCCACTGCTTTTTCCTTAATGGCCTGTATTTTATTATCGTCTCTTACTCTCATTGAAAGCAAATATAAATGAATGTTCATTCACTTAAAACAAAACAGCAAAATATTTTTTTAAATTATCGAGTCTGCATTTATATAAATCCTTTATGATGGGTTGATAGCGATGGCTGCTTATAATCCTGTTATAATCTCATTCTAATTCTGCTCTATGAAAACGTTTACATGGAAATAATTAAAGATTCTGGTCAATTAACCAAAATATTCTCTATGTTTAACGCGGCTTTAATGTGGTACTCCATATTGACTTGCCCGGTCTATAAAAGAACCGAAACTTTAACCAATTACTACTACAATGAAAAAAATCACTACGATTTTAGGGGCCTTAATAGGCCTGCTGCTTGCTTTTGGTAGTTATGCCAGCCCTGGAAAAGGCGCTACCAAACACTTCACAAGTCCTCCAGACAAAACTATTACCGGTCACATTACAGATGCTGTTTCAGGAAAGCCTTTGGCGGGTGCTACCGTTTCTGTAAAAGGTACCAAAAGAACCACCAGCACAAATGCAGATGGACAGTTTTCAATTTCAGTAATAGATGGCAAATCTGTTTTGTTTATCAGTTATGTTGGGTATACAACCCAGGAAGTGCTTGTTGGAGACAAATCTTCAATAGAAATAAAAATGGAATCTGCCAGCGCAGATCTGCAACAAGTAGTTGTTGTAGGTTATGGTACGCAGAGAAAAAAGGATGTTACTGGTTCTGTAAAATCACTTAAATCAGAAGATTTTAATAAGGGCATCATTACATCTCCCGAGCAATTATTGCAGGGTAAAGTAGCTGGTGTAAACGTAACATCTGCCAGCGGTGAGCCAGGTGGTGCGCTAAGCATTACTATCCGTGGACCGGGTGGTATCAGAACAGGTAACACGCCTCTGTTTGTGGTTGATGGTGTTGCACTTGATAATTCTAGCACAGGTGGTAGCGGCGACCCGCTCAATTTTTTAAACCCACAGGATATTGAGTCTTATGATATCTTGAAAGATGCATCTGCCAGTGCTATTTATGGTAGCCGCGGTGCTAATGGCGTTGTTATTATCACTACAAAAAAAGGCAAAGCCGGTGCAAATACTTTAACCTATACAGGTAGCCTGGGTATTTCAAACCTGGCAAGAAAACTACCCGTTTTTTCTACATCAGAATATAAAACGCAGGTAGTAAAAGCAGGTGGCACACTAGACGATAAAGGCGGCAACACAGATTGGCAGAAAGAAATTACCCGTACTGCTTATACGCAAAATCATAATGTTAGCCTAAGCGGCGGAGCCAACAAGCTTACTTATTATGCTTCTTTTGGTATGCAAAAACAACAGGGTATTCTTAAATACAGTAATGCTGACCGTTATACCGGCCGCTTTAATGCTACCCAGAAATTTTTGGAAGACAGGCTTACTGTAGATGTTAATCTTACAGCTACCAGCACCTATACCCTGCGTCCTCCGCAAGGTGTAATTGGCGATGCTATTTCCAATAATCCAACTTATCCTGCATATGATGCAAATGGCAATCCTGCTCAATATACTGCCATCAACAACCCACTGCAATCATTTACACTGGATAAAGAGATCACTAAAATCAATCGTGTGCTGGGCAATATCACCGGTACGTTGAAGCTGACAAAAGATTTGAATTACAAAATGACTTTTGGTGTTGATAATTCAACCGGCACACGTGATGTGCAGGCACTGCCAGCAACTACTCCGCAAAGGGATGGCCGTCTGGAAACCTATTACAATACTAACCGCAACATACTGATAGAACATTACCTTAATTACACGCATACTTTTGGTGATCATAACATCAATGCGCTGGCAGGTTATTCTTATCAAAAATTTTTCCTGCAGACGCGTGGTTATAGTATCAACAAATTTCCTATTACTACTGTAGAACCACAGTACAACCCCAGCTATGGCCAGGAACTTACACTGGCAAACAATGCGCCAACTGGTTCCGCACAGGAAAACGAACAACAATCTTTTTTTGGCAGGATAAATTATGGTTACAAAAATAAATACCTGGCCACACTTAACTTCAGGGCAGACGGTTCAACCAGGTTTGGTGGAAACAACAAGTATGGTTATTTCCCCGCATTCTCTTTGGGTTGGAAAATAGATGAAGAGAACTTCATGAAAAATTCAGCCTTTACTACCCTTAAATTAAGAGCAGGATGGGGCCAAACAGGTAACCAGGAGATTCCAAACAAAATCACCCAGGCTACATTTACCGCCAGCACGGCCGCCGCCAATACTTACCCACTCTATGGCACTGGCGCATATTCTGCCGGACTTATATACACAAGGCTTGCCAACCCGGATTTGCAGTGGGAAGTAAGTACACAAACAGATATAGGCATTGACTTTGGTTTATTTAAAGGCCACCTGAATGGTACTATAGACCTGTTTAATAAAAACACCAATAATATCCTGCTGAATCTTCCGCCCGGAGATCCTATTCAGCCCACTTCTAAATATTGGGCAAATATTAAGGATATGAACATTAATAACAAGGGTATTGAATTTGATTTGGAATACCGCGTAAACAGTGAAAAGGGTATTCGTTATTCAATAGGTGGTAACCTTACCCTTATAAGCAATAAAGTAACCAAATCACCACTTACGCTGATCCCATCTGGTTATGCTCAAGGTTCTGGTCTTACTGCATCTCCTGTAAATGGATATCTTAACGATCAGCCTATCGGAACATTTTACCTGAAAGAATGGACAGGACTTGATGCCAGTGGGTTCAACACCTTCAGGGATGTTGATAAAGATGGTATCATTACAGACAAAGACAGGGTAGCTGCCGGCACTGCATTACCCAATAAAATGTACGGCATCAATGGTACTATCGGATACAAAAATTTTGACCTTGCAGTAAATTTCAATGGCGTTGCTGGTAACAAAATATACGACAATACCGCCAATGCTTACTTCTATAAATTGAAAATTTCAAAAGGC
This sequence comes from Chitinophagaceae bacterium, assembly GCA_047602295.1. Lineage (GTDB taxonomy): Bacteria > Bacteroidota > Bacteroidia > Chitinophagales > Chitinophagaceae > JACMLD01. The sequence goes on from JASGHP010000001.1 coordinate 4,596,058, forward strand.
GTAAATACAACTCCTGAAGCAGTTGCTTACCCTAATGAATCGGTAAGCAATTCTGCCCCCATCAGCACACGCTATCTTAAAAGCGGCGCTTACTTCCGTTTAAATAACGTGGCATTGGGTTACAATTTCAATACAACAAAACTGGGTATCAAACGCTGGGTTACAGCACTTCGTTTGTCTGTAACTGCACAGAACCTGTTTGTTATTACTAAATACAATGGTTACGATCCTGAAGTGAATGCAGACAGAAGCACCGGCGATGGTGTATTGTCATACGGCATTGATTACCTGAGCTATCCTAAAGCCAGGTCAATTATTTTCGGATTAAACGTATCATTTTAAAAACTACTGCCATGAAAAAAATTATTTATAAATCTGCTTTGCTACTGGCCATTTGCGCTGGCGTAAGCAGTTGTACCAAACTGAACGAAAAGGTGCAGGATGAAATTTTGTCAACTACCAACCTTACAGAAAAACAATTGGCTGAAGGTTTGATTACGCCTGTATATGCCCGCCTCCCGGATATCTACAAACATACCGACTATTTCACCTTGCAGGAGATTTCAACTGATGAAGCCATATTGCCCTATCGCGGCGGAACCGATTGGGGCGATAACGGTATCTATATTTCTATGCACAAACACGAAACCGTTTCAACAGACCCGAATGTGAGTGATACATGGAACCTGATTACACAGGAGTTGTCCCGTGCAGAAACGGCGATAGCCGGTCTTAAAACCAATAAAGACGCCAGCGCACCTTTATTTCTTGCAGAGGCAAGAGGTATGCGTGCATTTTACAATTGGATGAGCCTGGATCTTTTTGGCATTGCTTTTCAGAAAGAAGATGAGAAATCTTTGTCGAAAATATTACGCGGAACGGAAGCGGTTGAATTCATTAAAAGTGAATTGCTGGCTGTAGAGCCGTTACTAGACAATACAACAGGCCCGGGCAGGCTTACCAGAGCTGGCGTTTGGGGCTTGCTGGCAAGGCTTTATTTGAACGCTGCCGTTTATCGCGATGTGTATGGTGCTACAGTTAATTTTACTACCGCTGACATGGACAAGGTACAAGAGTATTGTGATAAAATAATCAGTTCAAACCAATATGCATTGTCGGCTGATTACTTCGCCATCTTCGGTAATGATAACCATACCAATAAAGAATTGATCTTTGCAGTAGACCAAAGATCAGATCTGAATGGTCATAATCGTTTAGCATACTTTTCTTTGTCTGGCGACCAGTATCCCCTGCCGCAGTATCCTGCTGCAAACGGTACAGACGGTCCTGCTATTACACCAGACTTCTACCAGACATGGGCAACCGCAAATGCACCAACAGATCCTGCAGCCAACGACCCAAGGTTTTACAAACAAAACATCTCCATTTATACCAATCCCGGAGATTCCTGCGTAACGGATTTCAACATAGACCGTGGAATTTTGCGTGGACAGCAATATGGTTTGTTGCGTGTAAATGGTGCTTTTGTAAAATGCTCTAATGGCAATTTCAAAGTAGGCAAGCTGTATAACCTTTCTCGCAGCAATCCTAACCTGCCAGTTGATTTTACATTGCAGGTTGATTATACCACAGCGGGCAGCAACTACTCTACCGGTTACCGTGTAGAGAAATATGAATTCAGCCGTGCTTCCGCCAGTGGAAGAAATTTCGGACAGGCAGATATTTCCATTCTTCGTCTTGGTGAAGTTTACCTGATGCGTGCTGAGGCAAAACTGCGCAAAAATGATGCGGCTGGTGCACTTGCAGATGTAAATACAGTAAGAATGTCAAGAACAGCTTATGCCGTTCAGCCAAAAGCTTTAACTGGTACAATGACGCTGGATTTGTTGTTAAGAGAGAGAGGATTTGAAATGTACTGGGAAATGAATCGTCGTACAGACTTGATTCGTTTTGGCAAATATGAAGGAACCTGGACAGAGAAAAGCAATACCGATAAAAACAAAAGGATCTTCCCCATTCCACAAACTGCTATAGACGCAGCTTCAGGAATTGTAAACTTTTTGAAACAGAATCCCGGTTATTAATTCTAATTCAAAAATAAGTTTCATTAAAAAAATGGCCCTTGCAAAAGGGCCATTTTTTATTGTCTGAACCATGATTTAAAGGATTAAAAGATTTCCATGATTGTCTCAAACAAATAGACGTTGACTAATATCTTGAATGCCGAAGGCATGACATTATTATAGATAATAAATCATTAAACCAGTATACACAACCCTGAAGGGGTGGTATTAAAATTATGGTGATCGATGTAAGAGCATGTGAATTTTTAGCAGGTAAACCCAATAGCAGCCTACAGCTCAATAAAGATTTACTGTTGAAGAGTGCGACGCAACGATGCTCAATCGCAGCCCTGATGCTGGGCTCATAATTGTATTCATCTTAGCCTGTTGAATAAACATTGCTTACCAAAACACTGTATACAATGCTGCCAGTATACCCATTATTAATATAGAGCCGAGGATAAATGAAGGTGATGTTTTGAACATGCTTTTGTCTACCAGTATAATGCGTTTGGCATCTTTTGTTTTTGGATCAAGCAGGCTGATAAGCAGCATTACGCCTATCAATACTACAAATACAATCAGCATACGATCAAGAAAAGGAATTTCATATACTATGCTGCCATTGTCTTGCACTACGGGTGAAGAGAAACCGGTAGAAGCAAGAAAACGCAAATCCCACACTTTAGGAATAAACTTTAATACAACCGATAACGGAATGGTAAGCAATGCGGCCGTAAGTGCTGCCGCTGAATTGGTTCTTTTCCAAAACATGCCCAATAAAAATATTGCCAATACACCTGGCGATATAAAACCTACATACTCTTGTATGAATTGATATGCCTGGTCTAACCGGGTAAGTGATGGGGCCACAAGCGCTGCTATTAACATGCTAACAATTACTGCCCAACGACCAACTCTTATCAGTTTTTTATCGCTGGCTTCCTTATTGAAAAACGGTTTATAAATATCCAGTGAAAATATGGTAGAGATACTATTGGCCTTGCCCGCCAACGATGCAATGATGGCTGCTACCAATGCGGCAAAAGCAAGTCCCTTCATACCATCTGGCAACAGGTTTAATAAAGTAGGATAAGCATGATCGGGTTTTACAACACCGTTTGCATCTTTTAATGAAGATTGAAAAACACCATTGCTGTACAATACATAGGCCGCAATACCAGGTATAACAGCAATAACAGGAATCAGCAGCTTTAAAAAACCTGCAAAAAGAATACCGCTGCGTGCTGTTTTAAGATTGGCACCTAATGCTCTTTGTATGATGTATTGATTGCAGCCCCAGTAAGCCAGGTTGTTCACCCACATGCCACCAATTAATATGGATAAGCCTGGCAAATCTTTAAAGTAAGGATTGGATTTATCAAAGACCATATGCAAATGATCCGGGGCTTTTTCCTTTAACAGGAAAAGGCCTTTAAGCACATCTTTACCAAAACCAAAATGATCAGAAACCATGGTTAAGGCCAGGTAGGTCGTCGCCAATCCGCCCATGATTAAAACAAATACCTGCACTACATCCGTATAGCCTATCACCTTCATGCCACCTAGCGTAACGATAATGGCAAAAATGGCGAGGCCAATAACACTTGTGGTAAAAGATATGGTAGACACTGATGATATAGCCAGCGCACCCAGGTAAATAATTGATGTGAGGTTTACAAAAACATACACCAGGAGCCAGAAAATAGCCATAACGGTGCTCACCGTATTGTTGTACCGCGTATGCAGAAACTGCGGCATCGTGTAAATCTTGTTCTTAAGGTATACCGGCAGCAGAAATACAGCCACAATAATGAGCGTTGCCGCAGACATCCACTCGTAGGTAGAGATAGCCAGGCCAAGTGCAAAACCAGAACCGGACATGCCTATAAAATGCTCTGCAGAAATATTAGAAGCAATCAGCGAGGCACCTATCGCCCACCAGGTAAGGGAACCCTCCGCCAGAAAAAAGTCTTTTGCCTGCTGTTGTTGAGAACGTTTTCGACTGTAGATGTAATAACCGTAAAGGCAGATAACAATAAAATAGATAACAAATACAATGTAGTCCCGGCTATGTAATTGATTCATATGAGCAAGTAAGTTATGGAAACCTGTTTAAAGCCGCCTTGTTAAACCGGCTATAATGTTTGACACTAAGCTAAAATAGATTTTACATCCTTTTACTATTTTGATATATTTATTTTCGAAATCGTTTTCATTATCGCCGCCAGGCGCAGAAAATAATGTATTGCTATGGAAAAAGTGAATATACAGCGGCTGGCGGATGAATTAAATCTCTCCATTGCCACCGTTTCCCGTGCTTTAAGAGACAGCTACCAGATTAGGCCTGAAACACGTAAAAAGGTTTGGGACCTTGCTAAAAAATTAAACTATCAGCCTAATCCTTTTGCTTCAGGGCTGAGAGAACAAAAAAGTAAAAATATTGCTGTTATTTTCCCGGAGCTAAACAACAACTTTTTTTCGCAGGCAATTAATGGCATAGAATCAATAGCCCGGCAAAAGGGTTACCAGGTATTGATTTACCTGACACATGAATCTGCAGCAAATGAAATGGATTTCATCAATAGCCTTGCCAGTGGCCGTGTTGATGGAGTATTGCTCTCTCTCAGCAGCGAAACCACCAACTACGAGCACATAGAAGATTTGAATAAAAAATTACCAGTTGTTTTCTTCGACAGAACTTGTACACCGGAAGGGATGTTGCATGTAGCTACAGACGATTATAAAAGCAGCTTTAAAGCCACCAGTCATTTAATAAAGCAAGGCTGCAAACGCGTTATGTACCTGATGGCTTTGGAAAACCTGAATATTGGGAAAATGCGTTTGCAAGGCTATAAAGATGCATTATCACACGCAGGCATAGCCGAAGATGAATCACTGATTATTGATTGTGAAAAAGAAGAGAGCCAGTTGCTGGATAAGCTTAAAGCAGCTATTACTGAGACAAAGCCCGATGGCATACTTTCTTCTATTGAAAAGCTGGGCATACAATGCTATTACGCTGCCAATGATTTATCGCTTTCCATCCCTCAACAGCTAAAAATAGTAAGCTTCTCCAATTTGGAAATTGCCAGCCTGCTAAGCCCTTCGCTTACCACCATAACGCAACCTGCTTTTGATATTGGCAAGGAAGCAGCCTGCATTTTATTTCAATTGCTGGAGAAGAAAAAAACAACCCCGGAAAATATCATCATTGAATCTGAATTGGTAGAAAGAGGATCTACCGCACTTATTTAAAAGCACACAATTGTGTAAGTAAAAAGTTATGTGGATGAAGAAAGATTAGAACGTAGAACCGTCTCTGTATTTTACCTTTTTCTTTCCTGAGTTTTTCTTTTCAAAGTCGAGCACTTCTTTTGGTTTCACTTTTACGGCTGCACTACTATCTGAAGTAGATTTCTTTGCAGTGTTACCTCCCGCATTTTGCAGTTTACCCAATATCCAGGTTTCTGTTTTTACAATGAACCCTGAATTTGAATCATAATACTTCCAATCACCATTTTTAAGAGAAGCGCCTTCATTTTTTACAATTACGGTAGTATAAGTATCGGGCTTTGTTACATCTTCTACCTGTACAGTATCATACACCTGGTCTGGGTTAAAAGCACGCCAGCTTTCTTCTTTCAACAAATCTCCATTAATGTTATAATACCTGGATATGCCATCTTTATAACCCCAGCGATAATTTTCCTCTGCAAACTTATCTCCCATTAAAGTAAATTTTCGCCATATCCCCTGCTTCTTGTCATTAACAAAAACGCCTTCCTCCTCAAAACCTGGTTCTCCCCTCAACTCATCAATGCGAATGATCCATTTACCCTGCTTTTTTCCGGCTTTATCCACGCCATTCAATGTATCACCATGTACTCCTATGGTATAATCCTTCAACTGCCCGTGGGCGAAGCAGGAAACAAAAAGGGAAACAAATAAAATCCAACGCATGTTATAAAATTTTTAGCCTCTTATCATCAAGGCCTTATTAAAAACGTGGTTATAGCTATTTCATTGCCAAACGGTAATTCTAACCAGCTTAAACTGTCGGTTTAGCAAAATTAACCCGGCTTTCAGCAATTGACCAACAATGACTTATAATGCCCTGTTAAGAATTCAGAAAAAATATTCCCTGATAATGCAATTGATAAGTTTGCAGAAAGTAAATTTCGATATGCCCCGTTATCAATTTAACTTTAATCTTGTCTTATTTTACCTCTAAAAACTTGTCAATCACCTATTTTAAGTAAAGTCTAATGCTTTTAACGCCTGTTTAACTGGACTTATGCGCAAATTGCAGACCACATTCTTAATCGCTTATGACTTTAAAATGCCTGGTTTTAAAAGATGCTTCCGGAAGCAATAGTGAATTGACTGGTTTTATTGAGAAGACTGGAAGCCTTGCGTTAGAAGCTACCACCTCTAGCATACAAGAAACTGTTCAATTGATTAATACGGCCACACCCGATATTATCTTTTTAAATGCACAACAATATTCACAGATAAAAAATGATATGGGCAAAAAAGAAAAATCGCCTGTTTTTATCTGTACAGAAGAAGAAGAAAACCATCATGTCCATAACAATGGTTCTTCCGCTCCTGTAAAAGGATCGCTTGTTTCTTATACTGTTTTCCTGGAAGCCGTAAATAAAGCATTGCTGCAAATAATTGGTGCACGTGGTGGCAATAATCATTTAAAAGAAGAGAAATACTTTTTTATTAAATCTGAGTATCGCATCCTGAAAGTAAACTTCGATGACATTATTTTTTGTGAAGGGTTGAAAGATTACACACAGGTATATACTACCAAAAAGAGTAAACCAATTATTACGTTGCAGAACCTTAAGACTTTTTCTGAGCGATTGCCCAGCCACAACTTTGTACGCATCCACCGCTCTTATATTGTTTCATTAAACCATATAGACAGTATTACGAAGAAAGAAGTGGAAATAGCAGATAAAATATTGCCTATTGGTAACAGCTATCGCAATAACCTGCTGGATATTGTAAAAATGAATTCCTGATACTAATAAGACATATAAAAAATTAAAACGCCAGAAGCTAAGATTACTTCTGGCGTTTTAGTTTAATAATTTTTACGAGCCATTTATTTTTTGCCAAATTATGCACTGCGCTTAGTCATTGGCGTCATAAGTTTCTGTGGGAAGGAATTCACGAAAGTCATCAAAATAATAAGTATTGTCTTTGCCTAAACCTAAGAAACCTCGGTTTTTCAGCGTAAAGCCAATGGCTTGTGTTCTTGCGAGGCCTTCCCATGGAGTTCTTACCACCCATAAATCAGTAGCGAAATCATATTGCCATACAGATTTTTGCAGGGCTCCACCCAGTATACCGGTACACAGGTAGGCTTTATCGCCAATTACAATAGCCACTGCTCCACTGCGGCTTATAAGGGTGCCATAACTGTCATCATATGTATCTGTGCTTAGGTTTGCAACTGCTCTTTTTTCCGTCCATTTATCTGCAGTTGGATCATACATCCAGAAATCAGTTACTGCAGCGCCGCCGTTGGTACCACCTACCACATAAGCCTGGTTATTGTAAACAAATGAAGTGGCACCAGAACGTTTTGTGCCACCCAAACTTGTTTTTTGTGTCCATGCGTCTGTTGCGGGATCGTACATCCAGAAATCTTTTACATCTGTATTTGTATTATCATTGCCCGTAGTAACATATCCTTTGTTATTAAGACCAAAGGCAACAGCATCTACCCTGGGTGCGCCGGGAAAGTCTGCTTTTTTTGTCCAGGCATTTTGTGAAGGATCAAATTCCCAGGTGTCTTTCAGTTTGTTAACGCCATCATAGCCTGTAGTTATGTAGCCTTTGGTGCTGGTACTAAAAGCGACCGCTTCTCTTCTTCCCGCGCCAGTTGGCAAAGAAGCCCGCTGAATCCAGTAATTATGATCAACATCATATTTCCACATGTCACCCAGTTGCGCGGTTCCACCGGTTAACGCATTTCCGCCATAGCCAGTGCCTACATAAGCGGTATCGCCTATGGTAAATGTTATAGCACCATTTCTACCTACGCCATCAAAGGTTGACCTGGTAACCCAGTTTCCTATTGTATTATCAGCCTGTGTAGATGATTTATTGCAAGAACTGATTGTAATTCCAACCACAACAAAGAGAATAAGGCAGGGAACGCACTGTTTCATTTGTTTTAAATTAATTGTCTGTAAAATGAATTAGATACAAGTAGCAAGAAGGGTGGTAATTAGTAGCGTATATGGCTTTCAGTTATTTCTTTTTCTGTAATGGAAGGTTTCTGCCCATGTTTAATTTTTTCTACCACTTTACGGCCAATTAACAAGGCATCTGCTTCTGTACTGAACCTTTTGTATGTATTGATGGCCGGAATACAGTCCTGGTGAATATAAACTTTTTTGTCTACCAGTATTTCGTATCCCCATCCATCAGGCATATTGAAAGCACGTAAATCAACAGGCAGCAAATCATTTGCTGCCTGTTTCTTTTTATAAAGTATGACTGAGGCGGTTACCAGCATAATAAGAGAAACCAACCACACCCATGCATAGTTCTTAGTCATTTGAATTGTAAGTATCTGATGGAAGGAATTCCTTGAAATTATCGAAACGGTAAGTACTGTTCCTTCCTGTTCCTAAGAAACCTCTTTTCTTTACACTAAAACCTATAGCGCCTGTTCTTTCAGTGCCTTCCCAATCCGTTTTGCGTGTCCAAACATCAGCGTCAAAATCGTATTCCCAAACGGTTTTAAGTATTCCACCATTTTCACCTGTGCAAACATAAGCATGGTCTTTACCACTCCTATCTGTCATTACAAATGAAGCAGCATTGTTGCGTACAATATTGTAATTGTCATCGTAAGTATCGGTGCTGTAGTTTGTAATAAACCTTTTTTCTGTCCATTTATCACCAGATGGATCATACGCCCAAAAGTCATTTACTGTCTGGCCATTATTAATGCCTGTTACAACATAACCTATGTTTTTATAAACAAAAGAAACAGCAGCAGAACGTTTGGAACCGCCAAGGCTCACTTTTTGAACCCATGAATCAGTTGCGGGATTGTATTGCCAGAAATCTTTCAAGTCATTGCCATCATTGCCTGTAGTCACATATCCTAAATCAGCAATGCCAAATGCAACAGCATCTACCCTTGCAGAACCGCCAAAATCTGCTTTTTTCGTCCACACATTTGTAACAGGATTGTATTCGTAAGTGTCTTTTAATTTATTGAGACCATCAAAACCGGTAGTTACATATGCTTTGGTAGTGGTGTTGAAAGCTACTGCAGAACTTCTTGCAGCGCCGGGAAATGTTGCACGTTGCAGCCAAAAATTTTTGTCTGCATCATATTTCCATGTATCGTTTAAACGAACAGTTCCGTCATAACCTGTAGAAATATAAGCAGTGTCTCCTATAACGAAAGAAACAGCCTCACTTCTGGCAACTCCGTCAAAATCAGATATTGTAACCCAGTTTCCTACTAAATCACTGCTGGATGAAGTAGATTTGGTGCATGAATAAAGCAGAAACAAAGAACTCCCAATAAGCAGAAAATAAGAAAAGACACGCTTCATAGATTATTTTTTTGTTTGGCGGTAAAATTTTGCGGTGAAACTAGTCTAATAGATAGATCACTAATCGTTAAAATGGAAATTTGGGGCAAATTAACCGACGAGGCGCAAAATTAAATATACAAACACATTTTCCAACAGAAATTCAATTTTTTTTTTCGAAAATTTACTGAAGCTATTAGTAGATAAAAATTGTACATTCGTGGCTCAAAAAATGGCCCTAGTCCATACTAACAAAATCGTAACACCTAATTAGCGAACATTGCTCAAATTTTTTGTGAGATGCGGAATTTCCCCGGCTTTTTAAAATTCGGTTCCCTTGCGTTTACTGCTTTTTTTCTTTTATTTTTTTCTATCGGTTGTCAAAAAACAGAGATTAATTATGGCCAGCAATACCTTGATGCTGGTATCAGTAATATTATATTGGTAGATTCTCTTACACCTTCAGTTTCTACTATTTATAAGGATTCTGTTATTACTTCTCAAAGCGGAACCATATTGGCGGGCAGCTATACTGACCCTTATTTTGGAAAAACATCTACTAATTCTTACTTGCAGCTTTCGACCACTTCCCTGGCAGATGTTTTAAATAACGCTCAATACGACTCTTTGGTTCTGTTGATGAAATGCAACGGCAGTTTTTACGGAGATACTACGTTGCCTATTACACTTTCTGTAACACAACTTAGCCAGGAACTGAAATTCGCGGAGACCCAGTCATATTTTTATAATATTAACACCTGGCCGGCAAATGCTACACCGCTTGGAACCAGGACTTTTCAATTACGCCCACTTGCTGGCGACAGCGCCAATGTAAAACTTGATGATGCAAAAGGGCAGGAATTGTTCAATATGATTAGGTTGAAAGACCCTATCCTGAAAGACAATGCATTGTTTACAAATTATTTCAAAGGTCTTAAAGTGTCTGCCACTACTAATAATAATATCTATTCTTTTAAAGACAGCGTAATCATGCGTCTTTACTACCACCAGACAGATATTACCCTGGATAACAAATATTTTGATTTTGCCTTTAGTAATAAACCATTGCAGTTTAATAACATTACCGCAGACCGCTCTGGCACGCCGCTAACAGCCCTTAATACGCTTAATAACGAATTGCCGTCTACTGCATCCAACAATATAGGCTATCTGCAGTCTGCTACAGGCCTTTACCTAAAAGTAAGTTTCCCTACCATTAGAAAATTATTGGAACGATCTGACTATATAAAAATACTGAGGGCGCAGCTGGTTATAAAACCGATACAGCAGAGTTTTAGCAATTATTTTTCGCTTCCTTCTCAATTATATGCCGCAGAAACCGATGGGGCTAATGAACCTGGTGCAAATATTACTTCTGTAGTGAGCGGAGCTTCTTCTACAGAAACCGGCAATCTTTCAATAGATGACGTGTATGGCACTAATACCAATTACAGCTACGATGTAACTTCTTATTTGCAAACGGAAATATTAAATGCAGCTATTAATAAAGACGGGCTCTTGCTTATTCCACCAACGGGTACAAGATTTTCTGCCATGAACAGGCTTGTAATCGGCAATAGCCAAAATGCTAACGGTAAAATACAACTGAACGTTTATTATATCTCAGTGAACAAATAACTTTTAATGAAATCACTAATTGCAATTATAGTCTTATTACTGTCTTTGGGAAATGTTTATAGCCAAAACACCAATTCTCCATATTCCATTCTGGGCATTGGTGATATTGAAACAAACTATTACAACCGCACCAGTGGTTTGGCCAATACGGGGCTTGCATATCGCAACGATAAGTACACTGTTAATAATAACCCTGCATCTTATACCGCATTGCCGTTAAGGTTTTTTTCTTTTGAGGTATCTGGTCGTGCACAATTTGTAAGCTACAAAGGCACCCCTCTGAACGGAAGCTCTGCAGATGGAAAAGATTTTGCTATTAAAAGACTGGCTGTAGCCACCAAAATAAACAAGTGGTGGGGCAGCAGTGGTGGCCTTATGCCTTACAGCACTGCCAGTTATTCTTTCAGTTCACAAAAAAATATACAAGGTACTGGCAGCACCGTGCCTGTAACTTATGATGGAACCGGGGGCGTAAACCAGGTTTACTGGGATAATGCTTTTGAACCTATTAAGCATTTATCCATTGGAGTGCATGCGGCTTACCTGTTTGGATCTCTTACACAAACTGAAAGCCTGGTAACGGAAGGTCTCTCTACTACTCTTACTACTACTCGCCAGACATTTTTAAAGAACTTCAATTTTACTTACGGAGCACAATATTATACGCCCATTAATAAACGTTGGGATATTAGCTTAGGTGGCATTTATCAGCCTAAACACAACCTGTCAGCTTACTCTACCGTGGTTGTAACAGACAATGGCACGCAGATTTCCAGTACACAGGATGTATCAAAAAGTGTAGACTTTAATTTGCCTGAAGCTTATGGTTTTGGATTCAGTCTTACTAAGGATAAAAAATATAGCTTAGTAGGTGATTATAAATTCCAGGGCTGGAGCTCTACCAACAATTTTAATGGCAGCAATTATTCTCTGCAAAACAGCAGCAGGGCTTCACTTGGCTTTGAGGTATCTAATAAGCTTAAAAACTTTACCGGCGATTTTGAAAAGAATTTCATCCAGGCTGGTGTCTATTATGGTAATTCTTATTTGAGGATTAATGGTCAGCAATTGCAGGAAATGGGTCTTACATTAGGATATGGATTGTTTAGAAACAAAAGCCAATATGGTATGACTGGTTTGGGCGTTAGCCTTGGCCTGGATGTAGGTCAGCGTGGTACAACAGCTAATGGCCTTATCAAAGAAAACTATGTAAACTTTACTATCACCGTTTCTTACAGAGATTTCTGGCGCCCAAGAGGTATCAAATACTTGTAAACTCAATCTCAACAAAATATTATTAACCGGGAAGTCATTTCGTCTCCCGGTTATTTTTTGCCATAGACTTTCTGAAACCTGTTTTTATCTGGCTCTATTCTCCCCTATCTTTACAACCAACGCTTTTATTGCAATGAAAAAAATTATAACCCTCCTCTTTACTATCGTCGTTTTTCAATATACGTTTGCGCAAAAACTTACTGTAACGCAGATTAAAACAAACATGGAAGCTGCGCAAAACCCGATTGCTTATGTACGTGATGTGCTAAAGAAACAATATAAGCTGGATACAATCATCGTATCAAACACCTCTCATTTTTCCAGCCTGGCAGACAGTCTTGCCTACACGGGAAAGATTAGAAAAGTATACGGGCCTTATGAGAAGAAGTTTTTAGTACAGGTATTAGGCAAGGTTCCTAATACTTTTAACCGAATCAGCCAGATATTTATAGATACCAGTCTTTTCACCCGCCGTATTGCAGACTCGCTGGCCGGCAGCATTATTGACCGGGTAAAAAGCGGGGCTGCCAGTTTTGAAGACATGGCGCAAACTTATAGCATGGGCGGCGAAGGTGTTACCAAAGGAGATTTAGGTTGGATTGCCAGGGGCGCCATCATACCAGAAATAGACAGGGAATTGGCAAAAAGAAAGAAAGGTGAAGTGTTTAAAGTATGGACCAAAAGCGGTGTGCATATCATTAAGAAAGCTGCAGACTCCAAACAAGATACAGGCTTTGCATTAATGCTTAGGGTGATATTGTAATCGTGAATGGCGAGTAGAGAATGGTGAATGAATGTTATTGCTTTAAAATGTAAATACTTTTTTCAGCAGTTTAGTCCTTATTTCAAAAACCATTCAACCGCCAGTTCATAACCTTTTAAGCCTAATCCAATAATACTGCCGGCTGCTTTGGCAGAAACATGGGAAAGTTTGCGAAATTCTTCGCGGGCATGTACATTGGAGATATGTACCTCTACCAGTGGTGCTTTTACAGATGCAATGGCGTCGCCAATAGCAACAGAAGTGTGTGTATAGCCACCAGGATTCATAATGATGCCGTCTGCATCAAACCCGGCTCTTTGTATTTCATCAATCAATTCACCTTCTATATTGCTTTGATAATAGCTAAAGCTTACCTGCGGGTATTTCTTTTTCAAACCTTCAAAGAAATCTTCAAACGACTGGCTACCGTAAATACCGGGTTCTCTTTTACCCAAGAGATTCAAATTAGGCCCGTTGATGATGGCGATTTTCATAAAACGAATATACTTGAAATAAAAAGGCCGCTGAAAAATCAACGGCCTTTCAATTAATTTTTATGCTTTTTTATTAGTTCAATAAAGTCATCAAACAAATAACGTGAATCGTGCGGGCCGGGTGTTGCTTCCGGGTGGTATTGCACAGAAAAAGCAGGCTTGTCTTTCAACCTAATTCCTTCTATTGATTGGTCATTGAGGTTTACATGCGTCACTTCTACATTGGCTGCTTTCTTCACTGCTTCGGGGTCTACACCAAACCCGTGGTTTTGCGTAGTAATTTCACTTTTACCAGTCACAAGGTTCTTAACCGGGTGATTTAAACCGCGATGACCGTGGTGCATTTTAAAAGTAGGTATATCGTTTGCCAAGGCCAGCAACTGATGACCAAGACAAATACCAAACAAAGGCTTTTTCTCTTTTAATATTTCTTTTACTGTTGCAATAGCGTAATCCATCGGTGCCGGATCTCCGGGACCGTTAGAAATAAAATAACCATCGGGATTGAATGCCTTTACTTCTGCCAGTGGCGTTTTTGCCGGAAATACTTTTACATAAGCTCCACGCTCTACCATGCAGTTTACAATATTCTTTTTAATACCATAATCCATCACCGCAATGCGTACATCGCTTTTGGCATCTCCTGCTTCGTAAACAGTATTTGTTGAAACTTTGCTGGCCAGTTCCAATCCATCCATAGAAGGTGTTTGGGCCAGTTGTTTCTTCAACTCTTCTATATCTGTAATGGCAGAAGATATAATGCAGTTCATCGCTCCCTTCTGGCGAACATGCTCCACCAAAGACCTTGTATCCACCCCCTCTATGCAAACAATATTTTGTTTCTTAAGGTATTCATCCATATTGCCGTTGGCTGTTTTACGGCTAAATTGTTCTTCCAGGTTGCGGCCTATAAGACCTTTAATTTTCACACTATCAGATTCTACATCGCTGTCTTTTACGCCGTAATTGCCAATATGTGCATTGTTCATTATCAGCACCTGTCCATAGTAACTGGGGTCTGTAAACACTTCCTGGTAACCTGTCATACCAGTATTAAAACAAATCTCGCCAGTTGTAGTGCCAATTGTACCAAATGCCTTTCCGTAATGCACGGTACCGTCTGCCAGTACCAGTATTGCGCTTTTTTGTTGGGTTGTAGCCATTGTTGCGTTTAAAAGTTTTGCAAAACTAAGAGATAAATTAGTTCGTGATAGTTTTTAGTTTACAGATTTTGTTCACGTTGTAACTACGAACTGAGAATGCTGAATTAAGAGCTAAAAAAAAGCGGAACTAAATAAATAGTTCCGCTTTGTATTGAAAATGTTTGTTTCAATTTACGCTTCTGTTTTTTCTTCTGAAGCAGCATCAGCAGCGGGAGCATCAGCTTTTTTCTTGCTGGCACCACGGCGTGTTCTTTTAGCAGGTTCTGCTTTTGTTTCAACAGTTTTACCGTAAACAGTGTTGAAATCAACCAGCTCAATGAATGCTGTTTCTGCATTGTCACCTACACGTTTGCCTAGTTTAATGATGCGGGTATAACCACCAGGACGACCAGCTACTTTTTCGCTGATAGTGCTGAACAATTCAGTTACCGCTTCTTTGTCTTGCAGGTAGCTGAATACTATACGACGTTGGTGCGTAGTGTTTTCTTTAGCCTTTGTAATCAATGGCTCAATGTACACTCTTAAAGCTTTTGCTTTAGCCAATGTAGTTACAATCTTCTTGTGCTGGATCAGTTGTGCTGCCAGGTTGCTTAACAAGGCTTTTCTATGAGAAGCCGTTCTGCTAAGGTTTTTAATTTTGTCTCCGTGACGCATGACGTTTGTTTTTTAGTTTCCCCCACACCGTGTCAGGAATTGTGAAGTACTTATTTAGTAATTAGTAATTGATAATTAAAAATTAATAATTCAGGGTCGTCGCTGGATATCCTAGCAAACGAATTATTAATTACTAATTCTTAATTATAAATTATTTTAAAGATCATCTTTATCAAGACCCAGCTTGCTCAAATCCATTCCAAAGTGAAGGCCTCTTTCGCCCAACACTTGCTCAATTTCAGCCAAAGATTTTTGACCGAAGTTGCGGAATTTCATCAGGTCTTCCTGCTCGTACTGTACCAATTCGCTTAAAGAATTGATTTTAGCAGCTTTCAAGCAGTTGAAGGCACGTACTGAAAGATCCAGATCTTCCAATGGAGTCTTCAACACTTTGCGCAATTGCAAAGTTTGTTCGTCTACCAGGTCTTCTTTCTTCTCTTCCTTATTATCAAAAGTGATGTTCTCATCAGTAATGATCATCAGGTGTTGAATAAGAATACGTGAAGCCTGTTTTACTGCTTCTTCCGGGTGGATGGTACCGTCTGTAGTCACTTCCATGATCAGTTTCTCATAGTCGGTGCGCTGCTCCACACGGGTATTTTCAATCGTGTATTTAACGTTCTTGATGGGTGTGTAGATAGAGTCAATAGCAATGTAGCCAAGAGGGGCATCTTTTGCTTTGTTGTCTTCTGCTGGCACATAACCACGGCCTTTGCCAATAGTCAGTTCAATATCCAGTTTAGAAGAAGAATCCATCGTGCAAATCAGCAGGTCTGGGTTCATAATCTGGAAACTCTGTGTGTTTTCCTGGATCATGCCCGCAGTAAATTCTGTTCTGCCTTTAATATGAAGTGTAATCTTTTCATTTGATACATCATGATCCACCGTTCTTTTGAAACGAACCTGCTTCAGGTTAAGGATGATTTCAGTAACATCTTCTGTTACGCCCTTAATAGTTGCAAATTCATGTTCAACACCCTCAATCCTGATACCCACAATCGCATATCCTTCCAGTGAGCTTAATAACACCCTGCGCAAAGCGTTACCAACGGTTACTGCGTAACCAGGCTCTAACGGACGGAACTCAAACTGAGCTTCAAAATCATTTGCTTTCTGCAAAACAATTTTGTCAGGTTTCTGAAAATTTAAAATTGCCATATTTGAAATTTCAAGTTTTTAAGTTGTTTACCAGCAGTTGGATTTCAATTGTACATTGTTGCGTCGCACTCTTGTACTGTAAACCATTTTTCAACTTTCGGCTTCGGTACAGGCTGCAAGCCATATTCCAATCTTACTTAGAATATAACTCAACAATCAATTGCTCCTTAATGTTCTCAGGTACGCTTTCACGTTCAGGGTAGGCAATAAAAGTTCCTTCCAGATTGGTTTCGTTCCAGTCAATCCAGTTAAACTTGGGGTTCTTTCCTTTTACCTGGCTTGTAATACCAGTAAGGCCCTGTGTTTTTTCTTTCAGGCCAACGATATCACCAGCTTTCAATTGGAAAGAAGGAGTATTTACTACGGTTCCGTTTACAGTAATGTGCTTGTGGCTCACCAACTGTCTGGCAGCAGGACGAGAAGGCGCAATGCCTAAACGGAAAACTGTGTTGTCTAAACGAGCTTCCAGCAATTTGATCAGGTTCTCACCGGTTACACCTTTGCGGCGTACAGCTTCTTCAAAAGTTTTACGGAATTGTTTTTCCAATACACCGTAAGTGTATTTTGCTTTTTGCTTTTCGCGCAACTGCAGGGCATACTCACCCATTGTTTTGCGTTTGCGTTTTTCACCATGCTGACCGGGAGGGTTGCTGTTTTTATTCAGCCATTTGCCATTGCCTAAGATAGGCTCTCCAAAAATGCGGGAAATCTTGGTCTTTGGACCAGTGTAACGTGCCATAATTGTTTGTTTGATTTTTTAATGACGGTACACAATCGGTAAAAATCTTAAAATGAATTGTGTACCCGGTTTATGAATCAGAAGCCTGAAGTAAGAAGTCAGAAGAACGTTTTCTTCTGACTTCTTACCTATTACTTCGGTGTTATACTCTTCTTTTCTTTGGTGGACGGCAACCATTGTGTGGCAACGGCGTTACGTCTTTTATCTGCACAATCTCAATTCCTGATTGAGCCAATGCCCTGATAGCGCCTTCGCGACCTGAACCCGGACCTTTTACGTATACATCTACTCTCTTCAAACCAGCGTCCATTGCCGTTTTAGCGGCATCAGAAGAAGCCATTTGTGCAGCATAAGGAGTGTTCTTTTTAGAACCCCTGAAACCCATTTTACCAGCAGAAGACCATGAAATAATCTGGCCTTGTTTGTTGGTTAAGCTTACAATAATGTTGTTGAAACTTGCAGAGATGTGTGCATCGCCATAAGCATCTACCTTCACGATTCTTTTCTTGGTAGGTTGTTTTGCGCTGGCCTGCTGTTGTGCTTTTGCCATAATAAAAACGTAGGTAATCTGTTATTTAATTAATCCCGAAAAACTTTCCGGAACCCAATCCAATTCTCTTCCTGCACCTTGGTTTCTGAAATTGGTTTGGTAATGAATGGTGCATATTTAAAGTCGATAGTCGCCAGTCAGTAGTTCTTAGTCTTCTCCGTTGCAAACGGGCTATTGACTACAGACTTTTGACTAAGAACTATTTCTTCGCTACTTTCTTCTTACCGGCAACTGTCTTACGTTTGCCTTTACGTGTACGGCTGTTAGTACGTGTACGTTGTCCACGAACTGGCAAACCTTTACGGTGACGCAAACCACGGTAGCAAGCAATGTCCAATAAACGTTTGATGCTCATCTGAACTTCAGAACGCAATTGGCCTTCTACTTTAAACTCGTTGGTAATGATATTACGGATGGCAGCAAGCTCATCATCATTCCATTGGTTTACTTTTTTGTTTACATCAATACCTGCTTTGCCCAATATATATTTGGCAGTAGAAAGACCGATACCGAAGATATAGGTTAAGCCTATTTCTCCTCTTTTGGTCTTTGGTAAGTCAACACCGGCAATACGAGCCATATTCTTTGTTTATGTTTTTTGAGTTACTTTTTTTAAGTGTCCGCTTCTGGCTAGTAGCTAGAGGCTAATAGCTTGCAGCTTCTTATCCCTGACGCTGTTTAAAGCGGGGATTCTTTTTGTTGATAACGTACAGCTTGCCTTTTCTGCGTACTATTTTGCAATCTGCACTACGCTTTTTAATAGATGCCCTTACTTTCATTGTTTTAGCTTTTAGCCATCAGCCTTTAGCTGCTAGCGGTTTACCTTATATTTATTTCCGTTTACTAATAGCTAAAAGCTAATAGCTAACAGCTTCTTACTTGTACCTGAATATTATTCTTCCCCTGCTCAAATCATATGGGCTCATTTCCACCCCTACTTTATCTCCTGGTAAAATACGTATGTAATTCATCCTCATTTTACCCGAAATAGTTGCCAGGATTTCATGCCCATTCTCCAGTTTTACCTTGAACATAGCATTGCTCAATGCCTCAATGATAACTCCGTCCTGTTTAATTAGTGCCTGTTTTGCCATATTTTTTGGGTGTGCAAAGATAGGTGAACGCTGGTTAATAAAGAAAAAAATGGGGAAATTTTCCACATTTTTGTGGAAAACTACCCCATTAAACCGATTAAATACAGCAAATTGCGGCCTAATCTTCGTTAAGCTCTACTTTAGTCATCTGGTAATAATGATTTTGCAGCTCGTGCACGGCCAGTGGTTGCCTTATATGCCTCCTGTCCTCACGATACCACATTTCAAAGTCTGAAAAGCCCTTTTCTTTGGATAATAAAATCCTGAAAGCGCCTTTCATGTATTTTATACTGCCGTTGTTCTCTTCTTTTTGAAAATGGAGTTTCTTTAGTTGTCCGTCATCTAATGTTATTGGATGCAGGTGTTCCGGGGTAAACCAGAACTGCTGCACATCTGTTTCAACACAGACTTCCTTGTCTTCGCGGTTAAGCTCTTTTACGATGCCCTCCCATTGTTTGTTTTCGTAATCGGCCATTACAATATCGCCGGGTTGTAGTTCTGAAATTTTAATCATATGGCTTTTTTTTTTGTTTACTGAATATACAAAAAGGCCGCCGAATTATCTTAAAAAAGCTTGTTATTTAGCAATTTTGCGCCACACCGGAAGGCAGTCTGCCTCCGGCTTACAGATACTTATATTATATGCAATTATTTACGGCCGGATTGCTGGTTATAAAAGAAAAAAAACTGTTACTGGCTTTCAGCAAAAACAAACAATGTTTCTATCTGCCAGGTGGCAAAGTAGAAAAAGGAGAAACTGCCCAGGCTGCCTTGTGCAGAGAAATTGAGGAAGAACTGGGTGTACAACTCTTGGAAACCGACTTGCAGTACCATACGCATATTTCTGCGCCGGCTTATGGAGAGGCCAATGGTATTATCATGGAACAGGATTGTTTTTTAGTCCTCAAAGAAATTACCCCATCCGCTGCTGCGGAAATCGGCGAGCTGCGTTATTTTTCATTGAATGAATATTTAATGCAGACCAATACTGCACCCGGGGCAATCATGATATTAGAAGAATTAAAAGCAGCCGGACTAATTGAATAATTTACCAACGAGCGGTTTTATATTCGCGGACTTATTTAATAGTATGACCCGTATTGGCCTTATATCAGATACCCACGGTTACCTGGATGAAAATGTCTTTACCCATTTTAAAGATTGCAATGAAATATGGCATGCCGGAGATTTTGGCGATGCTTCTTTGGTGAAAAAACTGGAAGATAAAAGTGGGATAACAATAAAAGGTGTTTACGGAAATATTGATGGCAATGATATCCGCTCCAGGTTTCCGGAGCAATTGGTTTTTGATTGCGAAGGAGTAAAAGTAATGATGCGGCATATTGGAGGCTCTCCCCCACGCTATAACCCCGAAACTAAAAAAGAATTGCTATTGCAGCAACCGCAATTGTTTATCAGCGGGCATTCTCATATTCTAAAAGTGATGTTTGACAGCAATATCAATTGCCTTCACATGAACCCAGGCGCTGCTGGCAACCACGGCTGGCATAAAGTGCGTACCATCATCCGTTTTGTGATTGATGGAAAGAATATGAAAGATTGTGAAGTTATTGAACTCGGGGGAAGGAGTTCTAAGTCTTAAGAAGTTCTAAGTCTTAAGTTGTAAGTATTAAGTCCTTTTGCTTTGTAAGTGTCTTACAATTTCAACTGGCCTTCATCATTCAACTTAAAAGGACTTACAACTTATAACTTACCACTTACAACTTAATGCATTCCCGGAAACAATGGCCTGCCAACAATTTGACGGAAAGGCCAGGGCACCGTTACCAGAATTACCAACAAAGCAATGAGAAAATACCAAAATGCTTTTCTGAATTTTGTTTCATCGCTTACTTGCTTTTTAGCCATACCATGACCAAGTGTTATCAGTACAATGGCAATGATCATTCCTGTGGGATGCTCCACCCAGAAAAAACGAAAGAATTTATCTTTCATCAGCTTTACACCTTCTGGTAAACTGGTAACAAACACACCATACCGGCCAAATGCCCATTGATAAAGACCGATTAACAATGTAATGTGGGCCGATATCATGGTGAACAACCAAATCTTCTTATCGCCGGGAGTAAAAACTTTTTTTTGTTTCCAGCCTGTGTAAGCTTTTGCAATTGAAACAATCAACAAAATCAATATTACCCAACGTAGAAAATTGTGCAGGTGTATGAGGCCGGTTTGCATAATCAGTTTGTATTTGCCGCAAAGCTAAATGCCAAAAATGGTAATTGAAAATTTCATTTGCTGTAAAGGTATAAGGCAAATGGCAGAAGGTTTAAGGCACCTACAACTTATAACTTACCACTTAAAACTTCTCTACTCTACCCAATCAGCAATAAAAACATTGGTATCGTGTGTGCCGCCATTGTTGCGATTACTGCAGAAGATAAGTTTTTTTCCATTAGGGCTGAACATGGGAAATGCATCAAAGCCTTTATCGCGACTGATCTTTTGCAGGTTGCTGCCATCTTCATTAATAGTGTAAAGATTAAAAGGAAAGCCGCGTTTGTATTCCTGGTTGGATGCAAAAATGATGCGCTTGCTGTCTGGCATAAACGCCGGCGCCCAATTGGCCTGTCCAAATGAGGTAACCTGGTGCGCATTGCTGCCATCTGCATTGGCAGTCCATATTTCCATGTGCGTTGGTGCTACTAAATTTTCTGCCAGCAGATCTTTGTATTCTTTTATTTCCTCTGGCGTAGAAGGTGATGATGCACGCCAGATAAGTTTCTTTCCATCCGGACTAAACCACGCACCGCCATCATACCCCAGGTGATTGGTAATGCGCTTAACTTTCAGCGTTTGCAAATCCATTATGTACAATTCAATATCACCATCCCGAACAGAAGTAAAAACCATTTTTTTTCCATCGGGCGATAATGTTCCTTCTGCGTCATAACCAGGCGTATCAGTCAAACGCTTTTCAATTTTACCGTTTAGATCTGCCATGAAAATATCGAAGCTGGAAAACAAGGGCCATATATACTTATTGCCATACTTTTTTCTATCTGGCACTGGCGGACATTCATCTCCTCCCAAATGTGTTGAAGCGTAAATGACATGTTTTCCGTCTTTGGTAAAGAAGCCACAAGTAGTGCGCCCTTTGCCAGTGCTTACCATTTTATATTCGAACTTTTCTCCGGCTGCTGGTACTTTGCCAATAAACTGTTGATCGCAGGGAAGCCCCTCTGCCGCATTGGTACGTTGAAAAATAATGTACTTGCTGTCTGCACTGAAATAAGCTTCTGCATTGTCTCCTCCAAACGTAAGTTGCTGTATATTTTTAAAATGATGCTCGTCAGGATAAAGAATAGTATCAGCAATGGGTTTTGTTAGTGCAATTTTTTTTGCAGGAACAACCATGCTAATGCAGACAATTACAGCTACAAATAATGGAAGGATATAAAAGGCGTTTTTTTTCATTGCATTTGGTATTGGCAGATAAAGATATTGGCAAAGCATTATAATAACCAGAAAAATATTGTGATAAACTAATTATCAAAATCGGTTAGATTTGTTTGATGAATTATAAGTTGTTTTATATTCTTTGCTTGCTCTTTTGCTGCGCAGGCTGTGGATTGATGGGCGATAAATCGGCCAATGGATTTGATGATGTATTGCAGCAACCACCATTTAAAGGCATTACAGATAGTATAGCAAACGCTCCCAAAGACCCGACTCTCTATTTGCGCAGGGCAGAATTGCTGACACAAAACAACCAGCATGATATTGCTTACTACGATTACAAAAAAAGCTGGGACCTACAGCCTACAGAAAACACCGCCCTGGTTTTTACTTCTAATCTTTTTTTAAGTGGCAGAAACAAAGACGCCATTGAGCTGCTAAAAAAATGTATAACACTTTATCCGTCTAACCCGGAATTTGATCGCCGGTTGGGTGAAGTGTACACGCAGAATGGAGATTATAAGGAAGCTTTGTCGTTGTATGACGAACTGTTGAAAAAAGACAGTAATAATTACGATGCGCTTTACGAAAAGGGATTGCTCTATACCCAAATGAAAGACACCGCCAGCGCTATTGCTATCTTTGAAAAATCATATGCAATGCACCCTGTAATACAAAACGGCCTTGCCCTGGCTAACCTTTATGCGGAGACGAAAAATGCAAAAACACTAACCCTTTGTGATGCATTGCAACAGAAAGATACAGCACGTGAATTTGTGGACCCTGTTTTTTTGAAAGGCGTGTACTATTCTAACATAAAAGACTATCCCAAAGCAATTGCATTTTTTGATGAATGTATGGTACGCGACTGGCGTTTTATTGAACCTTACACTGAAAAAGGCATCATACTTTTTGAAGAAAAAAATTATGATGAAGCGCTAAAAACATTCCAATTTGCCACCAATATTTCTTACACCAATGCCGACAATTATTATTGGATGGGCCGTTGCTATGAAGCAATAGGAAAAAAAGAAGATGCAATTGATTATTACTACAAAGCGCTGACTTTTGATAAAAATTTTAAAGAAGCAAAAGAAGCTATCGGCAGACTGAAGAAATAGTTGGTCTGTTGACCTGTCAATTCATTGATTGGTTAATGGCAACTTTCATTTGTTTGTAAACTATATCTTTGAAAATTCAACCAATCAAACATTATGGCCATTATAGCACCATCATTATTAGCCTCAGATTTTTTGAATTTGCAGAAAGAATGCACCATGCTTAATGAAAGTGAAGCAGATTGGTTTCACCTGGATGTAATGGATGGTGTGTTTGTTCCGAATATAAGTTATGGCTTGCCGGTAATTGAGCAAATAACCAGCACAACGCAAAAAACCTGCGATGTGCATTTAATGATAGTAGACCCTGGCAAATACGCCGAAGCTTTTAAAAAAGCA
Organism: Chitinophagaceae bacterium; assembly: GCA_047602295.1. Classification (GTDB taxonomy): domain Bacteria; phylum Bacteroidota; class Bacteroidia; order Chitinophagales; family Chitinophagaceae; genus JACMLD01. The sequence goes on from JASGHP010000001.1 coordinate 4,620,064, forward strand.
GGTGCAGATATTTTAACGGTGCACATAGAAACGTGCCCCCATTTGCACCGAAATATTCAACAGATAAAAGCGTTGGGCATGCAGGCAGGCGTTGCCATTAACCCACATACGCCTGTAGAAAGCCTTAAAGAAATTTTGCAGGATATAGACATGGTAAATGTAATGAGTGTAAACCCTGGTTTTGGCGGTCAGACGTTTATTCCGCATACCATGCAAAAAATAAGAGATCTGAAAAAAATGATTGCCGATCGCGGCCTTCATGTAAAAATAGAAGTGGATGGTGGCGTAAATCTTGAAAATGCCCATGCGCTTATTCATGCAGGTGCAGACGTATTGGTAGCTGGCAATACTGTTTTTAAGTCTGCAGATCCAAAAGCAACTATTAAACAACTGAAAGCAATGATCTAATATTGCCTAATTGGTTACATTTGGTTAGGTAAACCGATGACTTATTCATACAACGATAACTTTTATTTTATTGTCATTTCTTTATGCGTAATAAAAAAACTCCTGTTTTACTTGTTGTCATTTTAATAATTGCATTGTCATCATGCTATTCTTATTATTGCTCTCCCGCACCGGGTTTACGGATAAGCACAATAGGTTTTACGCCTAGTGAGATCAACAAAATAGTATTGTTAAAATATGCTAAAGGAAGTGGCTTTACAAACCTGGTTGATACCCTTTTGATAGATTCTTCTGTTGCAGTTTTCACTAACGCAGCAGATACATTAAACATGAGCTCAGTTCGCTCAGACGCTTTATTGCAAAGCGCTTACGATTATGTAGTTTATTTTCCTTCAAACAATATTACAGCACAAATTGCTGGCATTGAAGAACCACAAAACAAAGAAAAGCGAGGGTTATTTTCTGCAAAAAACGCTTGTGTAAATATCATAACATCATATCAGATAAATGGCACTACGGTGCGAATTAACGGTACTGATGATAGGCTATTTATACATAGGTAAGGTAAACGTATAGCACGAGCAAATCAAAATAATTCGCTCGTGCCTTTATAACATTAAGGATTATCTGCTGTTTTTTCCTGCGCAAGCACAGCGTCGTCAGGTGCTTTTTCCAAATCACGATCAAGATTGTACAACGCGTCGCCACTTGCTTTAACACCTCCAGCTATTTTTATTTTATCTAAAAGACTCAGTGCAAGGCTTTCTTCTTCTCTCTGTTCTTTCACAAACCATTGCATAAAATTCCAGGTAGCCCAGTCTTCTTCTGTCATACTCATTTTAACCAGTTTGTAAATAGCGTTAGTATTATCAATTTCATGCTCTAATACTTTTTCAAATGCTTGCTGCACATTTTCCGGATTGGGAGGCGGAGCAGGAATGGCATCCACTTTTACAGTGCCTCCACGTTCTAAAATGTATTCAAGGATTTTCATCATATGATTGCGCTCTTCCTGGGCATGGCGAAAAAGAAAATTGGAAATACCATCATATCCTTCGGAAGCTGCCCAGGACGCATACGAAAGATAAATTTGTGAAGCATGTGCTTCTTTTGTCATTTGTGCATTGAGCGCTGCTTCAAGGCTATTTGAAAGACGGTTAGTGTTCATAAAACTTATTTTCTAACCGTATTTCATAAATAATGCCATTGGGTTAACCGGCATAAATTAACAAAGCAGGTTTCAAGATGGGGCATTCCTTCTACAATAGTGAAACAAAAGCTTAGTTTTCAGTAATATTGCACACCTTATTGCGTTATAAACCCAATGCCAAAAACCAAGATTTTTTTACTGCTCCTCTGCATATTTTCGGCTGCTTGTTTACAGGCCCAGAAAAAAACGGCCACTGTTTCCGGTCGTATACTGGATGCCAATGAAAATCCTTTGGGCAAAGTAAACATTACGATACTTGGCAGAAGTACAGGCGTTGCCACTACTACAGACTCTGGCACTTTTTCTATCCGCGTTCCGGCAGACAAAGCTTTTGCATTGGTATTTTCTCACGCAGGCTTTAAAACAGAGCAGCGTAATTTTCTTTTAAATCAAAATGAAGCAGAAAAGATCACTTTGCGCATGGAACCCGGCGCACGTGAATTGCAAGAGGTGGTTGTAACCGATCAAAGACCCAGAAGAGAAGCTGGCCTGGTTGCCATTAATCCCAAACAAGCCATTAATATCCCCTCGCCCACCGGAGGAATAGAAAGCCTGATTAAAGTTTTTGTGGGCTCAAACAATGAACTTACTTCCAACTACTCAGTACGTGGAGGCAATTACGACGAAAATCTTATTTATGTTAACGATTTTGAAGTGTTTCGCCCCTATCTTGTCCGCAGTGGACAGCAGGAAGGTTTAAGTTTTATCAACCCGGAGATGACCCGCAGTGTTAGTTTCTACAATGGCGGTTTCCAGGCCAGGTATGGAGACAAAATGAGCAGCGTGCTGGATATCCAATATAAAAAACCGAAAAAGTTTGCTGGCTCTGCTTATGTTAGTTTGTTAGAGCAGGGACTTCACCTTGAAGGCATCAGCAAAAACAATAAGTTTACTTACCTGGTTGGTGTGCGCAACAAAAGCAATCGCAACCTGCTTGCCAGCCAGGAAACAAAAGGCAACTATGTTCCATCTTCCTCAGACCTTCAGGCATTGCTTACCTATCAGTTTACACCAAAGCTAAGCGCAGAATTATTTGGCAATTTCTCTCAAACAAAATTCACATTAATACCAGAATATTCTCAACAAACAGCTTCTGTTTTCTCCCCTTATTATACAGCTAATCTTGGTCTGGACATTTTCTTTGAAGGAAAAGAAGAAGATCGGTACAGAACAAATATGGTTGGCTTATCCATCATACAGCAGATTAGGAAAAACCTGCGGCTGAAATGGATGGGAAGTTTTTTCCAGGACAATGAAAAAGAATCGCTGGACATAAGTGGCACCTATCTTTTTGGCGAACGCGATTTTGATAAAAGCAAACCTACGTTTGGTTTGATCGTTAACCCGTTGGGAGCCGGGGTATTTCAAAACCATGCACGCAACCAGTTAAACATAGATGTTTGGAACATCAGCCACAAAGGTTATTATGATATTGGCAGGCATGCAGTACAATGGGGGTTAAGTGCAGACAGGCAGACCATCCACGATAAATTAAATGAATGGCAATACCAGGATTCTGCCGGCTACTCTTTGCCTTACAACACATCGCAACTTTCATTGTTCAGTGTATTAAAATCCAGTGCAGACCTAACCATTAATCGTTTCAGTGGTTTTGTGCAGGATAATATTGCTTTTCACGATTCATCAGATTTTATTTTACAAATAGGTGCACGTTTTAATTACAATGATTTAAACAAAGAATTTCTTGTTTCTCCACGTGCAGGGCTTTCCTGGAAACCTTCCCGCTGGAAAAAAGATATAGTTTTTAGAGGAGCGCTTGGCATTTACGACCAACCTCCATTTTACCGTGAGCTAAGGCGTTATGATGGCACAGTAAATACAAATTTAAAAGCACAAAAAAGCTGGCAGGTAAGCGGTGGATTTGATTATAGCTTTGTAGGCCTTAATGGCCGCCCAATGCGGTTAACCACTGAAGCATACTATAAAGGCATGCATGATGTAGTGCCATATGATATAGACAATGTGCGCCTTCGTTATTTTGGAGAGAACAGCGCCAAAGCGTATGCAACCGGAATAGAAATGCGCCTGTTTGGAGAACTGGTTAAAGATGCAGAAAGCTGGGTAAGCTTAGGCATTATGAATACAAAAGAAAAAATTGCAGGTGCTACTTATTACAATTATACTTTAGACTCATTAAATCAACCTAAAGACAGTACGCTAATGCAGCAGGGTTGGGTAAGAAGGCCTACAGACAGGTTAATTACTTTCGGATTGTTTTTTCAGGATTATCTTTCTACCAACAAAAATTTTAAAGTATACCTGAACACATTGTATGGAAGCAACCTGCCTTACAATATACCCGGCAGCGTTAAGTACAGGAATGCGTTGATTATAGAACCTTATATACGTGTAGACATTGGCTTTAGTGCTCTACTGCTAGACAGCGACAGAAGCAAGAGACGAAGCCACAGTCCTTTCCGCGATTTTGAAAACATATGGGCGACTCTGGAAGTCTTTAATTTGATAGACAGGGCCAACACAATTTCTTACCTGCTGATAAAAGATTTTTCAAACACAACTTACAGCATCCCCAACAGGCTTACTCCACGGTTATTAAACCTGAAACTGGTAGCCAGGTTTTAAAACAACTACTGTTTTAATTATCATCTCTCAGTCACAGTATTTTTACGGTGTCATAAATAAAGTATAAATACTTTTGACTTTTGGTAATTTTACCTACATTTACCTCTTATAAAACTAGGTCCTTTGCCTCATCCTAAGGATCAGTATCCTTCTAATACCATTTTGATCTCCCTTTAAGTAAGCCTGTTACTAATAACCCTTTGTTTTCCTTAACCCCGGAAAGCAATTATGAAAACTGTTTTACATGAAATTAATGGTAACGGTAAACCCTAATCCGTTTACATCATCACTGGTCATTTATATAAAGGCGCATTTTACAGTAAATACAGTGTTGCGTTTATTAAATCAGAATGGCACTGTAATAAGAGTTACAGCCTGTACCATAAACCAGGGTGAAAATAAAATAACCATCAACAACCTAAACCGGTATGCAACCGGAAATTATTTATTGGAAGTTAAACTACTCAATGGTGATTTGCTGGAAACGATAAGCCTTGTAAAAGCATAACTAACTAATCAACGCATTAGTTAAAGTTTTTAAGCCGCTTAATCCGACAACCCTTCCCTATATGGTTCATCACCGTTAACAGGGCGGGCCAAGTGCCTGCCCTTTTACTAAATACTCATACTTTTGCAGTATGACTAAGCTGAGTGTTAATATCAATAAATTTGCAACGCTGCGCAATAGCCGTGGTGGTAACAATCCCGATGTAGTTAAAGCCGCAATAGATGCACAATTATTTGGAGCAGATGGTGTAACTGTTCACCCCAGGCCAGACGAAAGACATATCCGTTATGCAGATGTAAGAGCAATCAAAAAAATAATTACTACAGAGTTTAATATAGAAGGCAATTGCCGGGAACAAAAATTTGTAGACCTGGTGTTGGAAGTAAAACCAGACCAGGTAACACTGGTTCCGGATGCGGAAGGGCAGCTCACTTCAGATCATGGATGGGATACAATAGCCCATAAAGCTTACCTGATTGACATAATACAGGTTTTTAAAAAGGCAGGTATTCGCACTTCTATTTTTACAGACCCCGATATAAAAATGATTGAAGGAGCTGCAGAAACCGGTACAGACAGAATAGAATTGTATACGGAAGGATATGCTACAACATTTGCAAGCGGCAATAAAGAAGCAGCAATTGCATCTTATAAAAAAGCTGCAGAAAGAGCTGTTGCATTAAACCTGGGTATAAATGCAGGCCACGATTCTTGATCTGCACAATCTTCAATACTTCGCTAAAAACATTCCTGCACTGGATGAAGTATCTATTGGACATGCGCTTGTTTGCGATGCTATTTATCTTGGCTATGAAAATACGATACAACTTTACAAGCGTCAGTTGAAATAACTACGTGATTCTCCCTAGCGTTTATACGTACTAACCAGAATCCGCTGAAACCCGCTTCAACAAAGGGCTTCAGAACATGTACACTCGTCGAAAAAAATCAACTTTACTTCGATTTTGCTCCTATTGCACTTGCATCCCTTAAAATAGATTTCAATCTTTGTAATAGAAATTTATAAAAAATAACCACTCATAAAAAAAACTGCCGGGTTGAAAAACATTTATACCGAACAAAAAATGTTTTATGTCTCTAAACCGCACCCTCATATTAACCCTTCTACTCTTTGCAGTGGCTTTCTGCAAAGCAAGCGGTGGCCCCTCTGCGAGAAAAGAAAAAAATAGTCCCGGAATCCTGAGAAACAAAGAAAATAAAAAAAACGGCGTCACTTACACGTTTCATATAGACAACACGGTAAACAAGAACAATACAGTTGATTCGGTTTTAATAATTCTTGACAAGTATGATCTTTCCGGTGCAGGTTTTGTACGCCAGGTTTTTTATCCCGATGAGAAAAATCATATCATTATTGAAGACTTGCCAGTGGGCAGATACTATGCAGAGGTATATGTATTGGGCAATTATAGGAAACATTTCTCATCTGTTATAAGAACTGTAAAAGCAAACCGAAAAAACAAGGCAAGATTTCAATTGGATTTTAAAGACACTTATACATCAGGCAATGCATCAATACCTGTAGAAAACACCCGCTTGTTTGCTTATTATAAAAACTAATCTTTCACTTGTAGCCAGTTACACCTTCTCTCTCTTTTCCATTAAAATATCTCTTTCCCTTTTTCCTTTGCATCTTTAACTTTACCTATTCCTGCGCAAGATTTTTTTTATGAGAATTGAATTGACTCAACTATTTGCCCCCATACCAGAAAGAATAAAATTATTATACGATAGCTCTTTTCCAAAACATGAAAAAAGACATTGGCAGCAATTGGAATTACTAATTGCACAAGGCAAATTGCAATTGTTAGAAATAAAATCTGAAGATGTTTTTGCGGGGTTCATTACTTACTGGCAATTGCAGGAATGCATTTTTGTTGAACACTTTGCTATGCATCCTGCTGTAAGAGGAAAAGGCAAGGGCTCTAATGCAATGAAGCTTTTGGCTACCCAATTCAATACAATTGTCTTGGAAGCAGAACCCGCGTCAACCAGCGAAGAAGCCAGAAAAAGGTTAGCCTTCTACAAACGGCTAGGCTATAAAATATTTCATTCACTTTATTTTCAACCGGCATACCAATCCGGCCATCAGCCAGAAAAAATGGAGTTGCTGTATTACAACAGTCAGACGACTGTTCTTTCATTTGAGAAATTGAAACAAGAAATCTACTGTACAGTTTACAATACAGGGTGCCAGTAAAAAGATAATTTGATTATCTATTACCTGGATTCTCCGACAAATTGCAACCCATCACCTCAAATACTAAAAAACCAATACAACTTGGCTTGCTGCTGCTAACTTTGCAGAAATGAAAAACAAAACCGGGCAAATACTGTTGCACATAACAGGGTGCATTGCTTTTCTGTCGCTGCCAGTGCTGTTATCGCCTGATGTATCGTGGAATTTCAAGTTTATACGGATGGCGCCTTTCCAGGAAGATTTTATCAGCTATACCCTGTTGCTACTGTTTTTCTATTTTCATTATTTCTATCTCATACCTCGTCTTTATTTCAAAGAAAAATTCATTAGCTATTCACTGCTCATTTTAGGCAGCTATATTCTCATTGCATTTTTGCCGGATCTGCTGGTACCTGGCAACCACCCGATGCCAATGCACCAGCCACCACTAATGCATTTTGATAATGGCGGAATGCCTCCACCCAACGGTTCCGGCATGCCGCCAATGGGACCACCACACCCCAACTTCTTTTGGATGATACCAAGATTTGAGCATTTATTCCAGTTTTTTATTGTATTGGTGCTGTCTGCCCTTATCCGCATCAACAACCGGCTGAAACAAACAGAAAAAGAAAAAGTAAATGCTGAACTTTCTTATTTGAAAGCGCAAATCAATCCGCACTTTCTTTTTAATACACTTAACAGTATTTATTCTTCTGCGTTAGAAGAGAATGCAGACAATACTGCTTCTGCTGTTGTAAAGCTGTCTGGCATGATGCGATATGTAATCAGCGAAGCCCATAATGAATACGTTTCGCTGGAAAAAGAAATTGCTTACATTACAGACTATATAGAATTACAGAGAATAAGATTGGGCAATACAGTTCATATTGCCTACAATGTGAAAGGCGACCGCCTTGGCAAGAAGATTGCTCCATTGCTGTTAATTTCTTTTATTGAAAACGCTTTCAAACATGGCGTAAACCCGGAAGAAAAATCAGGCATTGCAATTGGCATAGAAATAAAAGAAATGACACTGCAAATGAATGTAAGCAATTCAAAAGTAAAGACAGTTAACGCAGATGCCATCAAAAATAATATTGGCCTGGAGAATACCAGCAACCGCCTGCAATTGCTTTATCCTTCCAAACACGAGTTATTGATAAAGCAGGATGACAAAGAATTTATCGTATCGCTAAAAATAGACCTGCAATGATAAAAGCTATTGCTATAGATGATGAACCACCTGCATTGAAAGTAATTGAAACCTTTTGTGGAAGAACTACCAATGTGGAATTGGAAAAAACATTTACTATGCCTGCAGAGGCGTTGAAACATTTAAGAAAATACCCCATAGACTTGCTTTTCCTCGACATACAAATGCCTTCCATAAACGGCATTGATTTTTACAAATCAGTAAAGCAGGATACAATGGTAATCTTCACAACTGCATTTAGTGAATACGCTGTAGAAGGATTCAATTTAAGTGCTGTAGATTACCTGCTAAAACCTTTTACATTTGATCGCTTTCAGCAAGCTGTTGCTAAAGCCGAAGAGTATTACAATTACAAAAAACAATCCGGCAATGAAACGCCTAAATACCTTTTTATACGAGCTGACTATAGCCTGCTTAAAATTTCTCTTTCAGACATTATTTATATTGAAGGATTAGATGATTACCTTAAAATACACCTCGTAAACAGCCACCCGGTTGTAGCCCGCATGACGATGAAATCTATTCTTGAAAAACTTCCTTCCAATGATTTTGTACGGGTGCACCGTTCTTACATTGTGCCATTTAGCAGAATAGAAAGCTATCGCAATAAAATGATTACCATTGCTGGTGAAGAGATACCTACCGGCAGCAGCTACGAAGAAAACTTTCTTAAATATTTTAACAAATAAGAGCAATTCCGCAGTTTTTTTAGCCTTCACCGCATTTACATTTCCGTCTTATATTTTTTTTCAATTTTTGTATGGCAATCTTTTTTGCAGCTATACATGAATAAAACTCTACCCTCGCTTTTAGAACCATCATCAACAATTATTTTATGCACAAAATTGATAAGTTGTAGCGTAATCCGTTGCCCGGGTTTCTAAAACCGAATCCTCTTCACCAAAAAACAAACATCATGGAACAGTCAAGAAAAAAATTTCTAAAACATTTTCTGATTGGCGCTACTACCGTTCCTTTAATCATGGAAGCCTGCAAAAAAGAAACGGTAACTGACAGCAGTACTACCACCACAACAACTACCACCACTGGAAGCAGTTCTGGTTCCTGTACAGTAACCCCAACGGAAACAGCAGGCCCATTTCCTACAATCACACCTTCATCTCTGGTGAGATCAGACATCCGCCTTGACAGGACTGGCGTTGCATTTACTATCAATATCACCATCAAAAATAAAAGCAACAGTTGTGCTGCACTTTCCGGCGCTATAGTAGACATCTGGCATTGCGATAAAGATGGTTATTATTCAGAGTATGGCGGCACCAGCATGCAAACAGTAGATTATACCAGTGTTCATTTCTTAAGAGGCCGGCAAACAACTGATGCAAACGGCCTGGTAAGTTTCACATCTATATTCCCCGGATGGTATTCTGGCCGTGCTACACATGTGCATGTGCATATCTACAATTCAGCAGGAACGTCTTTGCTCATAACGCAAATCGCTTTTCCTGAAGGTTCCAGTAGCGCAGTAGTATTAGTAAATGCAAGTACGGCCAATGGTTATACAAAAGGCATGACAGGCTATACGTATAACGCAAGCGACAATGTATTTTCCGATGATACAACTGGTGCAGAAATAGCCAGCGTTTCAGGTAGTGTTGCTGCGGGCTATGCACTTGCACACACCATTAATGTTGCAGCCTGATAAAACCCAGTATCCTTCTCTATAAATTATAGTTCAGTTCTATTGGTTATGAACTAGCCACAGTATATCACCAGCATGATTTTGACGCTATAGATTGGGTTGATATACTGTGGTTATATTTAAACCCCACCCTTTTATGCAACAACAAATCATCAGGCTTTGTTATAGAAAAATAATTGACGCCAATGCCACACTGGCCTGGGACAAATATGTTTTTGATAGCAGCTATGCAGAATTTCTAATGCAATCTCAACTATACAATCAAGAAAAAAAGTATACCAGTTTTGCAGATATACTTTTACATGTGCCCAATGCAGAAAAACTGCATTTCCTGGTTAGTGCCGCAATTACAGGTTATCTGCAACAATTAAATGGCAAAATACCAGATATCCTGGATAATCTTGGCAGACGTTTTCTATCTTTTAAAAATTATCGTTTTGAAATTATTAATTCAGATATAAAAAAGAAAGAACAACACCAGGTAGCCATTAATTTTTTTAGCGAGCCATTGCTATGGCACAATACCATTGGCAATTACTTGTTGGTGTCTGAAGAAAATGCTGCAAGCACCAACGATGGAAACCTAACCAACGTACTACAACTACAATCCTTTCTCAGCATTTACTCAATAAAAGAAAAGCACTATGACACAACAACAAACTAAAGCCAAAATCTTTTTGGCCGACCAACGCGGTGCGCAACAAACAAAACAATTTCAAAGCAAGTATACTTTTAATTATGGTTCATATTACAATGAACACAAAAATGGTTTTGGTAACATTTACCTACTGAATGATGATATGCTCGCAGGTGCAGGAGAATTAAATATGGAAGTGAAACAAGCTTCCTATATTCTTCTTATTCCAATTGCAGGTGCCATACGGTACAAAGACAACCTGAACAACAATCATTTTATTGCGGCAGGGCAGGTTCATTGCATGGAAGCTCCGGAAGGATTATTAATGAATATCAGCAATCCATTCAGGGATGATTATGTGAACTTTTTACAGGTATGGATTAAAGTAGATAAACCAAATCGTGCAAGTGGTCGCTCAGATCTTTTTACCTATGAGGATGTAAACGAAAGGCTGAATAACTTGGTGTACGTGTTGCCAGATAAAAAAATAGCGGCAGCTTATCCGTTCTCGGTTTCATTGGGAAAGTTTGCAGGAAGAGGCGAAGGTGTTTATCAAACAAAAAACGGCAATGTAGGTCTTTTTGTTTTTGTGGCAGAAGGCGCTTTTGAAGTAGAAGGAAGATTACTGCATGCAAGAGATGGCCTGGCTTTGTGGGACCCAAAAACAATAGAAATGGAAGCATTAAGCAATGGCGCCATCGTTTTTATTTTTGAACTGTCGAATGCTGATACAATCGTTTAATTAAACCGGGATACATAAAACGAGAATGCCTCTCAAATTCTATGAGAGGCATTCTTGTTTATAGTGAGTAATTTTTATTTACCATCTTCCCCTTCCACGATCATCGTGTCTTCTGTTATCACGTCCCCAATCGCCCCTGCGATCATAGCCCCAGTCGCGACCTCTACCCCTGTTGTCAAAACGATAATCATTTCCATAGTAACCGCCACGAGGACCATGAAAATCCCTGATGGCTATTTGGTCGTGCCTAAACCGGTAAGGCGCATACATCGCCCTGTGATCATTGAAATGAAACCATGGGTTGCGGCCATTGATGACTACCTTATAACCGCCGTATAAGTCATAGTTACCGCACCTTGCAGGTAAACTAGGCGCATACACCCAATTGCCCCTGTCAAAGTATACAAACTGTCGGCTTGGTACGTTGTAATAAGCTTCCACATCTGGCAGATAATAGTTCTCTGCATAATCATAACCAGAAGGACCCCATGCAGGCTGCACGCCAATATTTACGCTGGCACTAAATTGTGCGTTAGCAGGTTTATAAACTAAAACAAAAGCTGCAATTGCTGTACTGAGTAAAAGTATCTTTTTCATAATGGTAATTTTGATAAGAGTAATTCAAAACAAATACCATTCTTGCCAAAAACTGTTATAGAAAACCCAACATAAAAATTTGTGATTTTATCATTAAACCTTTGGAAAGATTGACTTCTAAGCAAGCCCTTGTGAGCTGCTAGCTATTTGCTTCAAGCTGCAAGTATTCCTCGGCAGTATTGCTTTTAAACAATGGCTTACGCATGGTTTAAGGAAAACGAGAATTGTATAGCTTTTGATCTTTGTCAGCATTCAACAACCGTAAAACAAGCGTCATTCACACTTCTTTCACAATAAAAACTCAAATGCACAATCAACAACTTACACAGAAGCGCTTGCAGCTTGCAGCTAACAGCTTGTAGCTTCTCTCCCCCTCTCATCCCTATTTTTTTGCTTTGATATAAATCCTTAAAGCAGGAAAGATTTTATCTGCTAGCTTCATTATCTAACATTCACCAAAATTTGCTGTCATGAAAAAGCTACTCTTATTAACGTCCATTCTTTTTGCTTCAACTTATTGCATTCCATTTACAGCGTTTGCACAATTAACCACGCTTGCCAGCGGTGGTAATAAAAAAGCTGCTGTAAGCGAACGTATCGGGCTTACAGACATTACAATTCATTACGACAGACCCGGTGTAAAAGGCAGGGAAGGAAAGATTTGGGGAGGCCTGATACCAGTTGGTTTTACTGACCAGGGTTTTGGTTCATCTAAAGCAGCACCCTGGAGAGCAGGCGCCAATGAAAATACTACAATTGAATTTTCTACTGATGTAAAAATTGAAGGACAATCATTGGCTGCTGGCAAGTATGGCTTCTTCATTGCTTACGACCCGGAAGCAAGCACATTGATATTTTCAAAAAACAATACCGCCTGGGGAAGTTTTTATTACAACGATAAGGAAGATATACTGCGTGTAAAAGTGAAACCAGTGGCAGCAGAAAAAAGTGTAGAGTGGTTGAAATATGAATTCAACAATGAAACAGAGAATACTGCAACCATTGCATTGCAGTGGGAGAAACTGGTTATTCCTTTTAAAGTAGAAGTTGATTATATAAATGATCAGATTACTTCTTTCAGAAAGCAACTGCAAACGCAAACAGGATTTAATTGGGAACCCTGGGACCAGGCTGCCCAATGGTGCCTGCAAAAAAATGTAAACCTGGACGAAGCTTTATTATGGAGCGATTCTGCCAGCGGCAATACTTTTGGGGGTGCTAATAGCTTCCAGGCACAAAGCACCAAAGCTCAAATCTTAACCAAATTAAACCGTGGTGCAGAAGCAGATGCCATCATGAAAAAAGCATTGCCATTGGCTACCGTGCAGGAATTGCATCAATATGGCCGTGCTCTGATTGCGCAGAAAAAACCCAAAGAGGCCTTTGATGTTTTTAAAATGAACTACGACAAAAATCCTACAGTATTTACCACAATGGTAGGCCTGGCAAGAGGTTATTCAGCTTTGGGAAATTATAAAAAAGCGCTTGAGTTTGCACAGAAAGCACTGCCTATATCAGACCAGGTAAACAAAGCAAATCTTGAAAGAATGATTAAGATGCTGCAGGATGGCAAGGATATTAATTAGTTAAATAGTTGATTGGTTGATTGGTTGACAGCGATAACCAATCAACTGATCAACCAATAAACTACCGCTCATCTGCACTGGGGCCGTACATGCCCGGCACTGGTATATCCAGCAAACGAAGGTATACAGACAGTTGTCCTCTGTGATGAACCACGTGGTTAAAAGTAAAGTTGCGCATCATCACTTTTTTTGGCAAAGCAAACATCACTTGTTCACCTCGGCGCACTTTAAACATTTCATTCAGTGCATCGTCACCAGCGTTCTGCAGCACAGCCACTGCGTTGGCAAGATGTTCATCAAAAATGCGTAGGAGATCTGCGTTGTCTGCGCAAACATTGGGTTTGAAAGTTGCAGTGGCAAAATCAAATTCAGGTGCAGCCATGGTACGGTTTATCCAAATTGGTATTTCAGCAATATGAGTGGCAAGCCTGCCAATACTCATTGATTTTTCATGCGGCTTCCATAGCAGTTTATCATCTGGCACTTTGGCCAGAATTTTTCTTGTATTGTTTGCTTCGTGCTTTAGTTCGGCAATAAGTGCATCTTTAATAGGCATAGTGCAATAATTGTTTAAGCTTCGAAAATAAAAAATCCCTGGCAAAGCAGGGATTTCTTATATAACATAATTCTGATTATAATGTGAAAATAAAAGAACAACTCCATCATTCCCAATAATTAGAAGTGCTGAAGCAAGTAAAGGGATTTTCGATTCCGGCATTTCCACATTTATCACATTAGCACACTTACCACATTTTCTACACTTCTTCCTTCACTGTCTTGCCATATTCCTGTTGCAATTTTTTTTGTATCTCAAAAGGAACTGTTGCGTATTCGGCAAAACGCATGGCAAATCTAGCACGCCCCTGTGTAAGCGAACGCAATGAGGAAGAGTAATCATGCATTTCTGCCAGTGGAGCTTTCGCAATAATACGCGTAAAGTGCCCTTCTCTATCCATGCCTTCCACTATGGCACGGCGGCCCTGCAAATCGCCCATCACACTACCGGTTAAATCGTCGGGACATAATACTTCCAATTGGTTGATTGGTTCCAGCAATTGCGGCGCTGCCTGCTGAAATGCCTGGCGAAACGCCTGCAAACCGGCAATCCTGAAAGAAATATCATTGCTGTCTACCGGGTGCATTTTACCATCGTACACGCACACTCTTACATCGCGTACATACGAGCCCGTTAGTGGCCCTTCCTGCATTTTTTCCATTACGCCTTTTAAAATAGAAGGAAGAAACCTGGTATCGATTGCTCCCCCAACAATGCAATTATAAAAAACAAGTTTCCCTCCCCAATCCAAATCATATTCATCTCTTCCACGCACAGTTAATCCCTTTGGGTCGGGCATGTCTTTATACCAGGGCTCAATGCGCATAAACACTTCCCCAAATTGCCCGCTGCCACCGCTTTGTTTTTTATGCCGGTAACTGGATTCTGCTGAACTCCTGATAGTTTCACGATATGGAATGCGTGGCTTAACAAATTGCACTTCCAGGTTGTGGATATGCTCCATCTTCCATTTTATAACAGAGAGATGCAATTCTCCCTGGCAATGCAGCAGCACCTGTTTTAATTCTTTTGAGAATGCAGCTTGTATAGTAGGATCTTCTTCCTGCAGCACATGCAAAGCAGCAGACAATTTTTCCTCTTCGCCTTTGCGCATACTCTCTATTGCTAGGGTCATATTATAAGGCGGGAACTTGATAGGCGGCAGTATAATGGATTTGCCCTTTTCGTGCAGGGTGTTATTCACATGCGTATTCCGTAATTTAACAGTAGCACCAATATCGCCTGCTACCAGTTCATTGGTATTCGTTCTGCTATGGCCTTCAATCACAAACAACTGGTTTATTTTTTCGCCAATACCTGTGTTTTCATTGTAAAGCTCCATACCACTTTTTACCGTACCCGAATAAACTTTAAAAAGACTCATCTCCCCCACATGGCTTTCTACAATTGTTTTAAAAACAAAAACACAGGCCGGCCCTTTTGTATCGCAGGCAAGAGTCTCCCCTTTTACAGTGCGCTGCGGTGGCATTTCATTGGCTGCAGGGCAAACATTGTCTATAAAACCCATCAACCTGCCGCTACCCATATTGCGCTCTGCAGAAAGACAAAACAATGGAAAAAGATCATGCTTAATCATTGCCTGCTTCATTCCTTCTTTCATTTCATCTTCATCAAGCTCACCTTTATCAAAATACTTTTCCATCAGGCTCTCGTCGTTGCCCGCAACTGCTTCTACCAGTTCTTTGTGCAATTGCATGGCTTTATCTTTTTCTTCCTCGGGTATCTCCAGCTTCTCAGGTTTGCCGCCCGTATCTTTAAATTTGTACATTGTCATGCGCAGCACATCTATTATTTCATGAAAGCCGGCGCCTGTTTGTCTTGGGTATTGAACTACTGTAACCTTGTGCCCGAAATGATTTTTTATTTCGCGCAGGCTTTTCTCGTAATCTGCATTGTCATCATCCAGTTTATTAATGCAAAAAATCATCGGCGTTTTAAACTGCTCTGTGTATTCCCAGATTATATCCGTACCTACTTCTACACCCGCTACTGCATTTACAAGCATAACACCTGTATCAGCAACACGCAATGAAGAAATTACTTCGCCAACAAAATCATCATAACCCGGCGTATCCAGTATATTTATTTTATAGCCGCGCCATTTCGCATGCAGCAATGTAGAGAAAACAGAATTGCCGCGTTCTTTTTCCAGTTCGTGATAATCGCTAACTGTATTCTTTGCAGCAATTGTTCCTTTCCGGTTGATGAGGCCTGCTTCTAATAACATGCACTCCGCTAAGCTGGTCTTGCCTGAGCCTGCGTGACCCAGCAAGACAATATTTTTTACGTGTGAGGTATCAAAATCTGCCATGGCAAACAATTTTAGAAGTGAAGAATAAAGCAATCGGTATAAAAAAACAGGAACTCCGTACAGGCATTTGCCCGCACCAGAATTCCTGTTGGTATAATTTTATGGCGGGGCTTTTAGTTAAGCCGGGAAATAAATTGACGGAAGCGATCTTTTAACTCGTCTAACAGTGCTTGCTGGCGACTGTATTCTTTAAATAAATGTTCATGTTCTGCCATAGTATGATGATTTACGTGACCGTTTTCATCTACCCTGGCAAGACCTGTCTTGTAATCGTGCGCCTTGATGGAATGTTTCAAATCGTGAATGTTGATGAGCTGAATGTGAAACTGGTTTTCATAATGCTCCAAATCCTGCAAATGCTCATAATTGGTAACGCGAAGTGCAATCTGTCTTAACTGATTTTTTAAATGGGTAATTTCTTCTCTGTAATTGCGCATTTGCTGGCGCCATGTACTGCAGTCTGCAGAAAGCTGTGAGATGTCTGTTGTAACCATCGGAGTAAGTTTTTGTGGTGAGAAAATATTAATTACTACTAAGGTTCGGGAGGGAGGGATTTTTATTAAAGAGCTAATCCTAATTTACCACATTTTTTTAGAAGAAAGGAAGTTTTATACGAAATATTCTTTCGATAACATCCCATTAGTTTTGGTGAATAAGGTTGTAACATCATTGACTAAAAAAGGTTCATCTTATAATTGGACTCGGCGTGGTAAAATCCCCCCTGCAATTCGCAACAGCTAAATGTTTTTATTTACAGAGTCTGCCTTGGCTTTAATTTTTTTTTAACAGACGGGGCAATTATGATTTATATTTGAGTATGTACAAATTTGGGGAGATTATCATCAGCAGTTTAAAAATGGCATTGGGCGAATTTCGTTCCAACAAACTGCGCACCTTCCTGTCTTTGTTTGGCATTACGGTTGGCATCTTCTGCATTATTGGTGTGCTGGCCACGGTGGATAGCCTTAAATCAAACATCAAAGAATCATTTAACAGCCTGGGCAACAATACCATTTACATTCAGAAGAGGCCCTGGGGCAGTGGTGGGCCAGATGAGTGGTGGAAATATAATAACAGGCCAAGTCCCAAATACGATGAATCTGTACTGTTGCAAAAAAGATTGAACTATGCTGAGAATATTGGCTTTATCACCTTTGGCAGCAACAATGTGGAGTATGAAGACCAGCAGCTTAGCAATGTAACCTGGTATGCAGTTAGTGAGGGTTATGCAAAAATTCAAACCCTGGATATAGCTTATGGCCGATACATTTCTGATGCGGAATTTACAGCGGGGTCTTATTCAATTGTGATGGGTTATACCAATGCAGAAACCATGTTTATCAACCCGCAAAACGCAGTAGGCAAAACGGTTGAAATAAATGGTCGCAAAATGTCTATTGTGGGCGTCATTAAAAAGAACGGAAGCAATAATATGGGCGGCTGGGATTTTGACAATATTGTATTGATGCCTTATCGCACTGCCAGGAATCTCACCAATAAGGATTTGGCCGAAGGATTTATTATGGTGAAGGGAAAAGAAAAAGTACCTGTAGAAGAAATGAAGATGGAACTGGATGGCGCTTATCGTTCTGTTAGAAAATTAAAACCAGTGCAGGCAGATAACTTTGCGCTTAATGAAGTATCAGCTGCCAATTCCATTCTTGATACGGTATTTGGTTCTATCAACCTGGGCGGTTGGTTTATTGCCAGTCTTTCTTTAATTGTGGGCATGTTTGGTGTAGCCAATATTATGTTTGTAACCGTTAGAGAACGCACCAGCCAGATAGGTTTAAAGAAAGCTATTGGTGCAAAGCGTTCCGTAATTGTGTCAGAGTTTTTACTGGAGTCTGCTTTCCTATGCATCATGGGTGGCTTTATTGGTCTTGTATTGGTGTATATACTGGCAAAAATTATTTCCCCAATGGTTGGCTTTCCGGTTACCATCTCCCTTAACATATTTTCCATTGCTGTTTCCATCTGCATTATTACAGGCATTCTTGCAGGCATTATCCCTGCTTTAATCGCGGCCCGCATGGACCCTGTGGTTGCCATCAGGAGCAAATAATAGTCAGCTCCCATTGTTATCTTTCTTTCCTAATAAAACTAACAGTGAAATTTTATACTGTTCAGCAAACATTTTCAAACCCGACATTAAATCAGATAGACATTAGCAGTTGCGGCGCAATCATGTGCCCAATGCTCTAATATCGGTTTCAAACAATTACTTGCAAACAATGTATATTTAATTTTCAAACTCAATAATATGCGTTTTGAAGCAACGGAGAAATTTGCGAGCCAATTGGATAAGAAAGACCCGCTAAAAAAATTCAGGAAAAGATTTTTTTATCCCCAGCATAAAAAGAAAAAAGCTATTTATTTCTGCGGCAATTCGCTGGGTTTGCAACCCAAACAAACAGCCAAAGCATTTAAGCAGGAATTAAAAGATTGGAAAACTCTGGCGATTGGCGGATATTTTGGCGCAAAACATCCCTGGTTATTTTATCATGAAAATTTCAAGCAAACGCTTTCTGCCATGATGGGTTGCCAGCAGGATGAAGTAACTGTAATGAATGCATTAACTGTAAACCTGCATTTGCTATTGCTTTCTTTCTATAAACCATCGGGCAAACGTTTCAAAATTATTATGGAAGCCGGTGCTTTCCCGAGTGATCAATATGCTGCCGAAACGCAGGTTCGCCTGCATGGTTACGACCCAAAAGAAGCAATTATTGAAATAGCTCCCCGCAAGGGAGAAAAACTATTACGCACGGAAGACATTGTACAAACAATAGAACAAAACAAAAATAGTCTCTCGCTGGTTTTAATGGGCGGCATCAATTACTATACCGGGCAGTTATATGATATAGAAAAGATTACTGCTGCTGCACATACTACAGGTGCAATAGCAGGTTGGGATTTGGCGCATGTTGCCGGCAATGTGCCTATGCAATTGAATAAATGGCAGGTTGATTTTGCAGTATGGTGTTCTTACAAATATTTGAATGCTGGCCCGGGTGCAGTTAGTGGCGTATTCATACACAAAAAAATTTCCGGCAATAAAAATTATTCACGTGTGGGTGGCTGGTGGGGCAATGCAGAAACCACACGTTTTAAAATGAAAAAAGGATTTATTCCTAAAGCCAATGTTGATGGCTGGCAATTGAGCACTGCACAGGTGTTTAACATGGTGGCATTAAAAGCTTCATTGAAATTGTTTGAGGAGGCCGGCATACAAAAGCTGCGTAAAAAAAGCATATTGTTGACTGCCTATCTTGAATTCCTGCTTAAAAAATTGACGCAACTAAAATATGAAATCATCACGCCTGAAGATCCATCCATGCGTGGTGCGCAGTTGAGTTTATTTTTTAAAGAAAGAGGAAAAGAAATTCACCAAGCACTTACCAATAGCGGCATAGTGGTAGACTATCGTGAGCCTAGCGTTATCCGTGTAGCCCCTGCCCCATTGTACAATTCCTTTAAAGAAGTTTTTAAGTTTTACGAAATTGTAAAAGCCATTGAAAAGCCTCAATCAAAAAGCAAATAACAATTTTACTATGCTTTATTAATTGCTTTTTCTTTTTTGGTAGGATTGCCTTTGCCAGTCTCAATTAATGGTTCAAGACTGTTGATGATGTAATCAGTCCATGCACCTGAACAGGCACTAAAACATTCAATTTGCGGAACTAATCCTTCATGCGTAAACCGCAGCCCGGTTTTGTTGCCTTCCTTAAATATTTCGAAAACAATTTTGGTGTTTGTCCATTCTGTTTTGTCTTTAATAAAATTGAGTCTGCTATCTGTAACCAGCCAAACAACTTTCTGGTTAGGTTCAACCGTTACCAGCTTTTGTTTTGAATAGTGCACATCCCCAAACTGCACTTCAAATTCATCATTCAGTTCTTTCGATTTTCCTTTCAGGTTTTCTGTCCACCAACCTGTAACATTGTTTACGGCATTAAATACTTCTTGCGGCGTTTCATTTACCAGGAATGAAACTGTTAAGCTTTTTGTTTCCATAAATATTTATTTAATAGCTGTTTCTAAACTCCATTTTTTTAATAACTCATCATTAAAGCCGCCTTCTTTGGGATTGGGCTTGCCTTTGCCGGTAGTAATTAAATCTTTCAAACTATTGTTGATATAATTGCTCCATGCATCAAAACAAATTTTATAACACTCATAAACTGGCGTGAGACCTTGGTGCGTAAACTGTAATTGCGTTTTGCCATTCTTTTGTGTTATTTCAAAAATAATATGATTGCCTACCCATTCGCTTTTGTCTTTTATAAAATTGAATTCATTGTCTACCACCAACCACACCACTTTTTTATCGGGCACCACTTCTGTTAATTTCATTTTAGCAATGTGCACGTCTTTGTAATGATAAAGAAACTCATCATTTAGTTTGTCAGTGCCGCCTTTAATCTCTTCAGACCACCATGCACGTGGATTGGTAACAGCATTGAACACTTCTTTTGGTGATTGATCAACTTCTATGGCTACGGTAAAATCTTGTTTGCTCATAAATCTATTTTTAAAATGTTAAGCATTAATAAGCAGGCATAAAATTACTGTCCATTATTGTAATGGAAGGGGTGCAAAATAGACATTCTAATGGGTTGTTTTGGACAGCATAGTTTTCTACCTTTGCAAGCAAATAAGTAGTATGAAACACCTTACCATATTAGTGCCGGATGGCGAAAACAATTTAAGCAGCATTGTAGGCTGCTATAAAATTTTTAGTCGTGCCAATGAGTATTGGAAAAAGTCTGGCAAGAAAGAAGTGTTCAACATACAACTGGCCGGTATTTCAAAGAAAATAGATTTTTATGACGGACTATTTTCTGTGAAGCCGCATACGCATATATCAGCCATTCAAAAAACAAATCTTATTATCATTCCATCCCTCAATCATAATTTTCAGAAAGCTGTAAAAAAGAACCAGCCATTGATTGATTGGATAGAAACACAATACAAACACGGTGCAGAGATTGCCAGCATCTGTACCGGCGCATTTATACTTGCATCATCTGGCTTATTAGACGGGAAAAACTGTTCTACACATTGGTCTGCAGAAGAAAGTTTTCGCAACATGTTCCCTAAAGTAAAATTGCAAACCGGCAAAGTAATTACAGATGAACATGGCATTTATACCAATGGTGGTGCTTATTCATTTTTAAACCTGGTAATCTACCTGGTAGAAAAATATTATGATCGCACAACAGCTATCTATTGTGCTAAAGTATTTCAGATTGACATAGACAGGCAAAGCCAATCACCATTTGCAATATTTACGGGGCAGAAACAACATGGAGATGAGATGGTTGAAAAAGCGCAGTCTTACATTGAAAACAACCTGCACGAAAAAATATCTGTAGAACATTTATCTTCTTTATTTGCAGTGGGCAGAAGAAATTTTGACAGGCGTTTTATTAAAGCCACCGGTAATACACCGGTTGAATATTCACAACGCGTAAAAATAGAATCTGCTAAAAAAGCTTTTGAGAACAGCCGGAAAACAATCAATGAAGTAATGTACGATGTTGGCTATGCAGATGTAAAAGCTTTCCGCGAAGTGTTTAGAAAAGTAACTGGCATGTCTCCGTTGGAATACAGGGGAAGATATAATAAGGAAGCTTCATTGAGCTTTTAGCTGCGAGCTGCGAGCCTTTTAATTATGAATATCGCTGTGCGTAGTCTCTGACTTCGTACCTACTATGTTCTTACGAGCCTGTGGCTCGGTAAGCGTAGAATTGGAAAAGCTCAAGAAAGATATTTTGTACAAGTGTGCGACGCAACGATGCTTAATAGCAGCACAATGCCTGGCTCAAAAAAAATTTTATATGAAAACAAAAACAGGTTATATAAACCTCACTTCTCCTTCCCCACTGCCATCGGCACAAAAGAAAAATTGGCAAATGCCTCTTCAGTTGTTGATCCATCTGCCTGTTTGGTTAGTCGCAGCATTCTTTGCACGTCTTTAGGATCGCCAAAAGGTATTACCATTTTGCCACCTGTTTTTAATTGTGCTATTAATTTGGGAGGAATAATAGGTGCTGCTGCGGTAATGATTACTTTATCAAAAGGACCAAATGTGGGCAGTCCTTCATAGCCATCTCCATAAAAAAACTTGATGTTGTTGTATTTTTTTATGAAAGCAAATTGTTTGTTGTTATCAAACAATTGTTTTTGTCTTTCAATAGTAAAAACCTGCGCTTTCATTTCTGCCAACACACTGCATTGGTATGCACTGCCGGTTCCTATCTCCAGTATTTTTTCAAAAGGTTTTACTTCCAGCAACTGTGTTTGATACGCCACTGTGTATGGTTGAGAAATGGTTTGACCCACGGCAATCGGGAAAGCCCTGTCTTCATAAGCCACTTCATCAAAAGCAGAGTCCAGGAAAAAATGACGCGGAATTGAATTTATCGCTTCCAGCACTGGTTCATCTGTAATCCCTTTTTCTTTCAGCAACGTCACCAGCTTCTTGCGAAGTCCCTTGTGCCGGTAAGTATCATCATACATTCTCATAGCGCTTGCAATATAGTTGATTAGTTGATTAGATCAAGGTAGAAGGTTTAGGGCATTAGGCAGAAGGCAAAACTTTCTTCTCATACCTTAAACCTTTTACCTTAAACCTTATTCCAATTTTCTTTCTTAACTTTTGCCCCTAATCACTAAATTGAACATCTCAACACACAACATGAAAACAAATACGGGTATTCTTCTTTCTTTAATGATGCTGCTGGAGTATTTTATCTGGGGCGCCTGGTATGTAACAATGAGCACGTATATGAGCGAGCACCTGCATTCGTCCGGTTTGCAGATTGGTGCTGCCTACAGTGCTTTGGCCATTGCCACCATGATATCTCCTTTCTTTGTAGGCCTGGTAGCGGATCGCTTTTTTGCCGCACAAAAAATTATGGGCGTATTGCATTTGCTGGGCGCCGTATTGTTATTTATGGCTACCCGCATTGAAGACAATGGCGTTTTCTATTGGGTAATATTATTGTACTCGTTGTTGTACATGCCAACCATTGCATTATCAAACAGCGTTGCCTTCTCGCAAATGAGCGACCCCGGTAAACAGTTTCCGTGGATACGCGTATTTGGCACCATTGGCTGGATAGTTGCCGGCGTTATTATTGGTTCTTATCAATTAGAAAAAACTTCTTCTACTTTTTTAATCGCTGCAGGTGCTTCTGCTGCATTGGGTTTAATAAGTTTTATATTGCCTAATACACCACCCAAAGCCAGTGCCAGCGATGGTTCTGCATCTAAAGCATTGGGTGCAGATGCGTTTGTACTTTTTAAAGACAAACCATATTTTATATTTTTTATTGCAGCTATACTCATATGCATACCGCTTTCTTTCTATTATGGTTTTGCCAACAACTTCTTAAACGAACTGAATGTAGCCAATGCTGCTACTAAAATGACGCTTGGACAATTCTCTGAAGGCTTGTTCATTCTTGCCATACCGTTTTTGTTTTACCGCATCGGTGTAAAGAAAATGCTGCTGCTGGGCATGGTAGCGTGGATACTGCGCTATATCTTCTTTGCTTATGGCGACAATGGTAGCAATCTCTGGATGCTGTATGCCGGCATTATATTGCATGGCGTTTGTTACGATTTCTTTTTTGTAACCGGCTATATGTACACAGAGAAAAAAGCGGGTCAAAAAATAAAGAATGCAGCGCAGGGTTTGTTTACATTTGCCACCTATGGATTGGGTATGTTTATAGGAACTTTATTTTCCGGGTATATTGCAGATAAATACAAAATAGAAAATGGTCACGCATGGCAGTCTATCTGGCTGGTACCAGCAATGATTGCAGCCGCCGTGCTGATTTATTTTGTAATCTTCTTTAAAGAGAAACCGGAAATTAAAGAGGCGTAGAGAAGATGTGAGGTATACGCTATAAAGTTTATCGTTTTTATGACCCCAACAGTTGTACTACTATTAAGCTTTACTTGCGTCGCACACTTGTACTGTAGCAATTCTATTCAACTTAAATGAAATTGAACTAACTATTATTAAATCACTCTTGCCTTTCCTTTTCCCCTTTAGGGGCAGGGGTTAAAGGCGAGAGCAAACCAATTTTATGCAACGTATCGCCATGTTAGGTTCCGGTTTTATCGGCCGGTTCTATGCAGAATCATTACAAGGACAAAGAAGTAAAGATAAGATTGTAAGCATTTATAGCCGCCGCGAAGAAAGCGCTAAAAAATTTGCTGCAGATTATGGCTGCGCACAGTGGACAACCAATATGGAAGAAGCCATTGCCAACCCTGATGTGGATGTGGTATGCATTTCTTTGCCCAACAATATTCATGAAGCTGCGGTTATGCTTTGCTGTAAACACAAGAAAGCGGTTATCACTACCAAACCGCTTGGCCGCAACGCTATTGAGGCAAAGCGCATGCTGGAGGCCGTAGAAAAAGCAGGCATCTTCAACGGTTACCTGGAAGACCTTGTATACACGCCTAAATTTTTGAAATCATTAGAAAGTGTAAAGAACGGAGCTATTGGCCGTATACTTTGGGCAAAATCAAGAGAGACACACCCTGGCCCGCACAGCGATTGGTTTTGGGATATTGAGCAGGCAGGTGGTGGTTGCATTTTAGATCTTGGTTGTCATTGCGTAGAGATTGCACGCAGCTTTATTGGTAAAGACATAAAACCGATAGAGGTAATGTGTTGGGCCGATACGCAAGTGAAACCAATAGATGCGGAAGACCATGCCATTGGTTTGGTAAAATATGAGAATGGTGCTATTGGTCAGTTTGAAGTAAGCTGGACTTTCCGCGGCGGATTGGATCTGCGTGATGAAGTAATGGGAACCGAAGGCACCATATGGATGAATAATTTTCTGCGCACCGGCCTGGAAATGTTTACTACCGGCAAAGGCGAATCATACACGGCAGAAAAAGCAGAAAGCAACACCGGCTGGCTATTTCCGGTAGGCGATGAAATGAATGATCTTGGCTACAACCATATGTTTACAGACATGTTCAATGCTATCGAAAATAAAAAAGATCCCAAAGAAACTTTTTATGATGGCTATGTGGTAAACGCCATATTGGATGCGGCTTACAAATCCGCCAAATCAAAACTGTGGGAGCCCGTGCAACTGGATATCTGGCGCGGCAAAACAGGCGTTAGCAAAGACAGCCACCTGGTAGAATACGATGCTGATCATTACCTGGTAAAAGAAGAAATGACGCACTACGGTGCCAAGAAAATAATCCTGAAAGATAAAAAGACGGGTAAGATTAGTGAGAAGGTGATGGAATAAATTTTTAACAACCGAAGCTTTAAACTTCGGTTGTTTCTTTTACTACTGTTATAAACCTTAACCTATGCGTGTAAAATTGGCACTGCTTGCAATCTCTTTCTTTTCGTCTGTTATAGTATCCGGACAGTTTGCTACCATTAATCCAGATAGCAGTAAAATACTAAAAAAGGGGCTTTATAAAAATTACGAAGAATTTTTAAACAATAATCCTTCTAATACTAAAGACGATTTTTTTGTATCATTTTATTTCCTAAACAAAAAAGATCCGTCATCTATAGTTGGGGCAAATTATCAGTTTACAGATTCATCTAAAGAAAAAGAAAACGTATGGGGATTTTGTGACGGAAATGCAATCTATGTTGCGGCAACACCTTTTTCAACCCAATATTATTGGAAACTGATAGGCTTGGGTAAATACCCATTCTTTTTAGGAAAGAACAGATCTTTCATGAGCTTGAATTTTAATGAACTGACACTTCTTATAATAACAGAAAAAGGAAAATTTAAAGAGGTGGATATTGGCTACATGAAAAAAATACTAGCCGCTCAACCTTCCTTGCTGGCAGATTTCAGAAAAGTAGCTGATCGATACGAACAATACGATAATCCAAATGTTGATGTGTTTGAATCTGAAGAAACGTTTAAAGAGAAAACAATGATTATGATTGAATATTTAATAAAATTAAATAAGCTGTCACAATAGTTTTTTTACTCCTTACATTTCATATCAAAAATAATAATCCGCAGAAAGCCCAATGGTAAACAACAAGTTCCTTTTGTCTGTACGGCTTACTTTGTTATAGATTAAAGTGCTGGTAAAATTCAACCATTTTTTAAGCTTCACAGAAAGACTGGAGTTTGATTTCAAAATATAATCATTGCCTGTAGATAACGATTGCTGCCAGTAATGCGTTCCATCTAAAATAACAATTCCACCAAATACAAAATGATATTTCAATCGCAGTGAATTGCGTATAGTGCTATATCGATCTTTTGTAACACTATCAATTTGTAAATCACTGTATTCATACAACAACCCATCACTCACAACAACAATGGCATCTTTTTTATCGGAAAAATTATAACCCAATCCTGCCCCACCCTGGAAACGGTCGTTTACTTTCAGCGAAAAACTCTTCTCATAGCTAACAAGCCCCCAATAATAAGCATGCGGCCAAAGGCGATAGACGTTAAAATCAAGACCGCTGGCAAAATCATTGTTTGTCTTTACGCCATTTTGCACGCCATATACCCATGAAGCGCCACTGTTAAGTACACTTGTTTTTCGGTTGATATTAAACTTAACCGCATTGTTCAACACAAACGAATTACCGCTATTGGTTTGATTAACGATACCTGTAGCAGCGTAACC
Source organism: Chitinophagaceae bacterium (assembly GCA_047602295.1). Lineage (GTDB taxonomy): Bacteria > Bacteroidota > Bacteroidia > Chitinophagales > Chitinophagaceae > JACMLD01. The sequence continues at coordinate 4,646,994 of JASGHP010000001.1, forward strand.
TAAATAGTGATGCACACTATCATTAAACTGCGCTATGCTTTTATTTGCAGTTAACGAAATAATCAATATTGTAATAATAAATTTTCTTCCCGGGTTCATGCTTCAGTAACAATACAAGCAACATGCCTGTTTTGCCTGCGAAAATACTGCTATTAACCCATGTTTGAAGATGAGAGAGATTAAAGATCTTTTGTCAATCGCTTTATTTCTTTTGCCATTGCCTGTTGCTCTGTTTTAGATTTTGTAATTGCAATAGCTTTTTGATAATGTTCAATTGCCTTACGAACATCTGTAGACGCATACAAATATCCAAGCAATGCATGATAATAACCATTCCCCTCCAATGCCATTTTTTCTGCTGCTGCAATAGCTTTTTCATTGCCATCGCATTTTGCCAAAGCAAACAACCTGTTCAGCGCAGTTACGGGAGAATGTTCTATCAGCACCAGTTGATCGTACCACCGCAGTATATGCGGCCATTTGTTTTCTTCTGTACCACATGCATGCCAATAGGCAATGCCTGCCTCCAGGTGATAATTGGAGAATTCATCTCCCCTGAAAGCTTTGGTCATATAATAATTGCCACGTTCAATCAAAGATTTATCCCAAAGATTCTTATCCTGCTGATCAAATAAGATTGCTTCACTTTGTTCATTGATTCTTGCATCCAGTCTTGAACCCTGGAAACAAAACAATGCCAGCAATGCATTGACGGAAGTTGTGTTGGTAAGCGGGTTTTCAGATAAAATAATCGCCAGCCTGGTTGCTTCTGCACAAAGCTCTTTCCTGATTAATTGGCTATTGGTTTTAGAAAAGTAACCTTCATTAAAAAGAAGGTACAGTGTCTTTATTACAGCTTCTAATCTTTCTTTTACTTCTTTTTCGCCCAGCAACCTTATTTGAAAATTATCATTGCGCAATTGCCCTCTTGCCCGCAACAAGCGTTTCTTAATTGTTTCCGGCTTAGCCAAAAAAGCATTGGCTACTTCTTCCACACTAAAACCGCAAAGTATTTGCAGTGCCAAACAAATTTGTGCTTCAATGGGATTGGCTGGACTGCAAACTGCAAAAATCATAGACAGTTGACTGTCTGCAATATTCTGTTCAGTAAAAACTTCGTACTGCTCCGTTTCATTTCCACCCTCTTTTGCCACTTGTTTAATTTGCGCTTCTATTACAGCCTGGTGTTTAAAATAATCTTTTGTTTTATTTTTTGCTACTGTATACAACCATGCAGCAGGATTGGGCGGCGCTCCTTTTATACTCCATACTTCGGAAGCTTTTAAAAAAGTATCACTGGCAATATCTTCTGCAACTTCTATATGCTGCAAGCCAAAAGTGTTACAAAGCACGGCCACAATCTTGCCATACTCTGTTCTAAACAAATGCGGTATCAATTCATTCTGTTGCATAAAAAAGCCCTCGTAAATATACAAGGGCTTAAAGAAATTAAAAGATTAATCCATCGCATTGATTTCACGCACTTCTACATTGCCTCCCATCTTAAAAATGGGACAACCTTTTGCCAGTTCCACAGCCTCTTCTATACTGGCCACTTTCAGCAGCGAATAACCCATGATGGATTCCTTTATCTCTGTATAAGGCCCGTCAGAAACAACGTTGTTTCCTTTTAACACTTTTCCCGCAGGAAAAAGCCGGTTGCCCCTGTCGGCCAGCTTGCCCTGGGCTGCAATACCGGCAACCCAGTCCATCCATTTTTGTGTGTTTGCCTGCATTTCTTCGGGAGATACTTTGGGCATGGCATTATAATCTGCCCTGTAAACCATTAAAAACTCTTTCATAATTAAATATTTTATGGTGATATCTTAATGACGATCCAATTATTACTACGGGGACAATTTCGGTAATTTTTTTTTGCCATTAAGATGAACCAGCTTTTAGCTGTGGAATAGCTATTATTCCAAAAGCATAGCCTTTAGAAAACTATATACCAGGGTTCTGTTAAAAGGACATCAAATTTCAAAAGAAGTTTTTCTTACAGAAATTAAAAATTCATTAGTCTACTAATTTAGTAGATTAATTTGGATCCTATTTTCTCTCATTATATATTTGCTTTGTCAACATGCATATAAGGTTAATTGTAATGCAAAGAGTAAATCCATACCAGGCAATAAAATTATTAATTGCAAACTGCAGCTTTGCCTTATTACCCGGGTTTCTTTACGCCACAAATAATAACCGTATAGATTCATTGGTTCCTGTTCTTGCAACAAATTCAATAATTAAATCAGCGGTTACAGCCAATGATTCGCTGTTACCCAAAATTAAATTTGAACCTGTAGGAGAAGAACTGGCTCCTGAATTGGCAGCTATAGAAGCAGAGTACTCAGGAAAGGAAAAGAACAAGAATACCCTGCGTAGATTATTGAAGGTAATGCGGGTTAAGAGAATATTGCATACTACTAAAAGCCGGCAACGACTATTAGCAGACATTGCCGGCGTATCAGCAAGATTGAAATTATATCCATTTGCAATGCAGTGCTATTACCTGTCAACAGCAGATACCGCTGATATTATAAATGATGATCCGCTTACCAGCGAATTTGAACAAACATCGTTTGCTTTAACAGACACAAATGCAATAACACTGCAGGATGACTGGCAAAAAGAATCAATACCCGTAAATGCAGCAACAGTTGCACAACCTTTCAATGATGGTAAAGAAGTACTTGCATGTGCATTGGTATTGCACATAAAACAACCTTTGCCCGGAAAAAGAAAAGCATTTGCAGGTGTTAACAATGTTGGCCACATGTTTATTACATTAATTAAATACAATACAGACAAAAGCATTGTAACAAAAACTTTCGGGTTTTATCCTGAAAAATCAGCAGTATTTGATGGAACTCCTTTGCACCCGTCATCTGCATCTGTAATAAAAGATGATTCTTTTCATGCCTGGGATGAAGCAGCAGGAAAATTTATTTCCTACAGGCGCATGCAAAGAATTTTGCGGTTGCTTGAAAAATATCAAAACAAAAAATATCATCTTAATAACAACAATTGCACTGACTTCGGATTAAACGTTGCAATGATTGGCGGCATAGACCTGGAAAATACAAAAGGGAAATGGCCCCTGGGGAAAGGTAATAACCCTGGTGCTGCCGGGCAAAGTTTACTAGAAGGGAAACTAAAAAACATAGACACAGGAACAAAAGCAGGATTATTTCTTTGCAACAGCAATGAACCATTTGCTCCCATTCTAACTAAGTAATTCATTTCGCAAACACACAGCCATGTGGCCGAGCGGATAGGCATAGGTCTGCAAAACCTGGTACGGCGGTTCGATTCCGTCCATGGCGTCTTACTTTCTCATAAGCAGTATTTGACAAGGCTGGCATTTCTATGCCGGCTTTTATTTTTAAAGTGTCGTATAGAACAAAATACTTTTTCTGTTAATACAACTACCTGATTTTTATTATTTCCCCGTTTCAAATGTTAACAGGAAAATATTAGTCTACAGTTTTGGTAGATTAATCAGACCGCCCTATTTTTACTAAGAAGTGAAAAGAACAGCTTTTCCAATCAATACTTTCCTTATTTAAAAAATCATTACAATGGCAGATTTGAATCAAACCCAACAAACCGCACTGGGAGACGTTGCGGCACGGCAGCTCGCTATTGCCACACGCACAGTTCCTCAAATGGTAACCATTACCCCGCGTTGGCTAACTCGTCTTTTAAACTGGGTTCCTGTTGAATCAGGTGTTTATCGATTAAACAAAGTAAAAGATGCTTCCGCCATTGAGGTAGATTGCTCTGCCCGTGATGAACGTACACTGCCGCAAACATTTGTAGATTATATTGAGAACCCAAGGGAATATAATTTGTCTGCAGTGCAGTCTATTGTAGATGTACATACAAGGGTTTCAGATTTGTACAGCAAACCATACAATCAGATAAGCGAGCAATTGCGGCTTACCATTGAAACAATTAAAGAAAGACAGGAAAGTGAGCTAATCAATAATAAAGAATACGGATTGCTGCACAGTGTTGCACCTTCGCAATTCATCAGCACAAGAACCGGTGCTCCCACCCCGGATGATTTTGATGAGCTGCTAACAAAAGTGTGGAAAGAACCGGGCTTCTTTCTTTTGCACCCCTTAGCTATTGCCGCATTTGGACGTGAGTGCACACGTCGTGGTGTTCCTCCTCCTACCATTTCTTTATTCGGTTCTCAATTTATTACATGGAGAGGTATTCCATTAATCCCTTCTGATAAAGTGCCAATAGAAAATGGCAAATCAAAAATTATTTTATTGCGCACAGGCGAGAGCAGGCAGGGTGTTGTTGGTTTGTTTCAACCTGGTTTGCCAGGCGAGCAAACTCCGGGCCTTTCTGTTCGCTTTATGGGCATTAATGACAGGGCAATTGCATCGTACCTTATTTCTTTATACTGCTCTTTGGCGGTACTGGTAGATGATGCAATTGCTATTTTGGATAATGTTGAAATTGGCAAATACCATGAGTACAAATATTGATCAACCAGGGTTTCCTGATGCTACAATACTGGAAGCACTGGCCAACCAGTATTTTAAATCGCCAGCAGGCAGCAACCTTCCATCTGCAAACAATGAACTACTACAGGCTGGTTCATCTCCTGAGCATCAATCTGCCAACCTCAATTGGTTACAAACAGATGGATTGCCGGGGCCACATACGGCGGCAGTAAAACCTCCTTTCTCAGTAGGCGGTATAGGTGCTTCTGCGGGGGCTATCAACCCCGTAAACGCCATTGATCTTAGAAACAGGGATCAATCCGCTTCCGATGACAGTTTTCCTTTTAGCGCAAATGCCCGGCCTTCGGTTGCAGGCAGTGGCATTTCCCCATCGGCACACCAGCAAGGCAATGAGGTAGATTTGCAAAATCCGCAAACCGCTTTGCCAGATCCGCATTTTGCTGGCAATGGAAATGTACCCGGCTCTGTTGCAGGCAGTGGCATCTCGCCCTCTGTAAAATATGCAGACAATAAGGAGCATTTACCTTTTGCAGCAGAACAAGATTTATTGGCCGATATAAAAAGCATCCTGGCTGCCATTCCATCTTTTATTACCGGCCCACAGGTTCCTTATTTGCAACCTGGCTCCAATGAAGCAGCTTATTATTTTCTAAATAACCAGGCACCGCAATCTGCTGTAAAAAATGAAAGCATTACAAACAGCATAAGCCTTAAAGAGAAACCCGCATTGGCCAAGCCACCGTTTGATGCAAATCTTATCAAAAAAGATTTTCCCATTCTTCAGGAGCAGGTTAATGGAAAACCGCTTATCTGGCTTGACAATGCAGCTACTACTCAAAAACCAAAATCAGTTATAGACCGCGTCAGCTATTTCTATGAGCATGAGAACTCAAACATTCACCGTGCTGCCCATGAACTGGCAGCACGGGCAACAGATGCATACGAAGGCGCCAGGGAAAAAGTACGCCGCTTTCTGAATGCTGCATCCGTAAACGAAATTGTTTTTGTTCGCGGTACAACGGAGGCCATCAACCTGGTAGCAAAAACATACGGTGACCAGTACCTGCAAAAAGGCGATGAAATAATAGTTAGCCACCTCGAACATCACGCTAATATTGTTCCCTGGCAACAGCTTGCCTACAGAAAAGGACTTAAGCTAAAAGTAATCCCGGTAGATGATGATGGGCAGATTTTACTGGATGAATACCAGAAACTATTGAGCCCAAAAACAAAACTGGTTTCTTTTACCCAAGTATCAAATGCATTGGGTACAGTAACACCGGCCAAACAAATCATTGACATGGCCCATGCCAATGGATCAAAAGTTTTGTTGGATGGCGCCCAGTCTGTTTCGCACATACGCGTAGACCTGCAATCATTAAACCCCGACTTCTTTGTTTTCTCTGGTCACAAAATATTTGGCCCCACAGGCATTGGCGTTGTGTATGGAAAAGAAGAGCTGCTTAATTCTTTGCATCCCTGGCAAGGCGGTGGTAACATGATTAAAGATGTTACGTTCGAGCACACCCAGTTTCACGATGCACCTGCCCGTTTTGAAGCAGGTACGGGCAATATTGCAGACGCTGTTGGTTTAGGCGCTGCGTTAGATTACGTAAGCAAGTTGGGCATAGACAATATTAACCAGTATGAACATTACCTCCTATTGTACGCCACCAATCTTATGAAGCAAGTACCGGGCTTAAGGTTGATTGGCACTGCCGCAGATAAAGCCAGCGTATTATCGTTTACTTTAAAAGGCTATAGCAACGATGAAGTTGGCAAAGCATTGAACAAAGAAGGCATTGCTGTAAGAACAGGTCATCATTGCGCACAACCCATCCTCAGAAGGTTTGGTGTGGAAAGTACGGTAAGGCCTTCACTGGCTTTTTATAATACCTGCAGTGATGTTGATACACTAGTCTCCGTATTACACTCACTAAAAAGCAAATGATGCAAACCGGCAATAACCAGCACCTGATTGACCTGCTCCGCAAAACACACAATGCAGAATGGGAAGCAACACCATCTGCCCATGACGCCATTGCGTGGTTAAATGATTTGGGGCAATTCCTGTTCCCCAGCAATAACCTGCCAAAACAAACTTCATACAACGGCATCTTAAAAAAGAACCAGATAGATTTAGAAAATATATTGCTCAGCTACCTGGACCCAAAAACATTTGCCATTGAAGCAACAGTAAATGCATTCTACAACAATCTTGAAACCATTTACAATAACCTTCGGCTGGATGCGCAAAAAATTTATGAGTTTGATCCCGCCGCATCCAGCATCAATGAAGTAATTGTTTCTTATCCGGGCTTCTATGCCATTACAGTCTATCGCATTGCGCATGAACTGGTGAAATTGCACATACCTGTTTTGCCACGTATCTTAAGTGAGTTTGCCCATCGAAATACCGGCACAGATATACATCCCGCTGCAGTTATTGGCGTACCATTCATGATAGACCATAGCACCGGCATTGTTATTGGCGCTACTGCGGTTATTGGAAATAACGTATCGATTTACCAGGGCGTAACGCTGGGCGCATTGCAGGTTGCCAAAGAATTAGCAGAAGTAAAACGCCATCCAACTGTAGAAGACAACGTAATTATTTATGCCAGAACAACCATTCTTGGCGGCAAAACAATTATTGGCAGAAACAGTGTTATTGGTGGTAGCGTATTTCTTACTAAAAGTGTTGAACCCGGTTCACAGGTATTTAACACGCACCAGTTGCGCATAGATGTAAAAGACAAAATTGGAGAACAAGGGCAGGCTATTTAATTACTGCAATCATTATACGGCACTCAATTGAGTTGTCATTTTTAATTCGTCTGTCAAACGCCAGTGCTCAGTTATTTTTCCATCTTTTAAATACTCAATATTTATCTGGCTTACCTCAACTTTTTTTCCATTGGCTTGCAATCCCCACAAATTACCCAGGAAGGTGCCCGTCATTACAACCCTTGCCACAACGCGGTTTTCCGTTAGCACCAAATCTTTAATGGAATAATGCAAATCCGGAAAGGCTTCCCTCATACTTGCTACAATGGGTTTAAGTCCTGCTGCACCAGGCGCAGGCGTATCAGTTCCACCGGGTGAATGATTAACATAGTTTTTGTCTAAAATAGAATCCAGCAAGTCCAGTTCGCCATTATTCCATACACGGTCAAAATAAGATTCAATCAGCAACCTGTTTGCTTTAAGAATACTTGGGTTCATAAAAATTATCTTTCGTAAAAAATTAATGAACCGCAAATCTCCTGCTAAAGAACGAGAGAATTCTTAACCTAGGTTAATAAATCAGGATTTCAATAACTTTCTTCTTATCCTGCTTAAAGACTGTGGCTTAATGCCGATATAAGAAGCAATGTAATATTGGGGAACACGTTGCAGCAATTCTTTTCTGCTTTCTACAAACGCATTGTATCGCTGCTGCGGCGAGTGTGTATAAAAAGATATGATATGCTTTATAGCGTCTGTGTAAACATCCTCCATTAACAACCTGCCAAATTTCTCCCCGTTAGAGAGTTTGTCATACAGTTGTTGCAGCTTATCAACAGATATGCAAAGCAGCTCCGTTGTTTCCAGCGCCATGATATTTTTATGAGAAATTGTTTTATTAATCAGGCTATCGTAATTGCAGATAAATTCATTTTCTATAGCAAAGTTGTGTACCACTTCCGCAGCATCATTGTTTACAAAATAACATACAAGGCCATTGTTGATAAACGCAAGTTCCCTACAAATTTTTCCTTCCTGCAGAAAATATTCTCCCTTTTGCAGCGTCTTTTTATAAAACAAAGATTCTATTACAGCAATATCACTTTTAGACAATTGCGTATATTGCTTCATCTTATTAATAAGGCTGGTATACATTGGCGTAATAGTTTACTATTCTGCAAAAATAGTATTTAGTTATTAGCTGACTAAAAAAGCAAAACAGGCAAGTACAAACCAGCCCTTGTTTGCTTAGCGGCTTGCACGTTTTTTTGCTCCGGGATAACAGATGGGGCATGGCCCCGCTCCTCTGTACTTGTGCCCACGAGAACAGGTCTTCCAACCATTGTTCGCTTTCTTTTGTTTTGTTGCTTTTGCCATAACATTTTTTTAAACGTTCACACCTGTAATGTCTGTTTGAAAAAACTGTGCCGTAATTAAATAATTATGGAACGGGCATTGGGTCTTTGCTCAGCATCGTTGTGTCACTCACTTCAGCAGTAAGTCTTTATTCAGCTGTAGGTTTCATTCTAAATTTCCTAATTAATCTCAAGCTACCTTCTGTTTTGCTGCCTCAGTTATACCAAGCATTTCAGGATTTGCTAACTTAGCTTTGTTGAAATCCCTAAAAACCATCTTATAAAAAGAATCATGAAAATAGCTATCTCTTTTATCGTATCAATCTTGTTGACGCTTACGCTATTTGCACAAAAAACAAAACCTTATGGCGTCTCAGTAACTGAAACAAAACTGGATGGCAGGAATGTTATCAGAGTTGCCGCAGATACAAGCATCAAAACTTTTGATGAACCTACTTTTGCAAAAATTGCCGACACAAATTTTCATGATGGAACCATTGAAGTAAATGTGCTTAGCAAATTTCTTCCCAATGCGCCGGATTGGGCACGTGGTTTTATTGGAGTAGCATTCAGGATAAATGACGACAATTCTAAGTTTGAATGCATTTACATACGCCCCAGCAACGGAAGGGCGAATGATCAAATAAGACGCAATCACTCCACCCAATATTTTTCATATCCCAATAACAAGTTTTCAGATTTCAGGAAGTCTGATCCGGAAAAATATGAATCTTATGCAGACATGGGCATGAACGAGTGGATAAAAGTAAAAATAGTTGTAAAGGGAGAACAGGCTCAGCTTTTTATCAACAACAGCAAACAACCCTGCCTCATTGTAAACGACCTTAAATATGGTGCAGACCTTTCCGGCGCAATTGGCTTGTGGGTAGGCAACTGGACTGAAGGATATTTTTCTGATCTAAAAATCTCTAAATAAGTTTTTTCAGACTAGGCTTTCAGCGCAGAGAAAAATCGATAAGAAGGTTTTTACAAAGGAATGTTTCTATCATGATTAATCATAAAAATCTGCGTTCTATCATCGTAGCAAGCACATTTCCACATTTATCACATTTTCACATTATTACTTAATGCTCATCAGTAACTCAGTTTCAAGTTTGCTTTCATCTTTTATCCAGTGCCCGTATATTTCTATGTAGGGAAATACAATTTCATACCCCTTTTGCATTAGCTCTTTTGTCATGCTTTGGCCCGATTGCTTTATTAGTTCGTAACTACCAATATGTTTGTAATAGGCATATTTCTCCAGGTGTATTGTCATTTTTTCAAGTCCGTGGTTGTTTGTGTAAGAAGCATCTTCCATTTCAACACCTGTAAAAACTTTGTGTGTACCTTCATACACCCAAATGTTTTTTCCTTTATTCTTTATACCATTTGATTTAATGATCTCCCACATTCTTCCGCTTAGCTTAAATGCAGTAGAAGCATAATCATTATTGGTTGCGGTACCGCCAAAGCCGTAGATATCCAATACAAGTGGCTGATTATTTATTTGTATGTCCATTTCTTTATTATTCTTTTATTATTACAGTAACGCTATACATTCAACCGAAATTAAAATTCCTGCCGGGAAAGGCATTACCTGCGGTGTGCTGCGTGCCGGTGGGTTTTCCGGAAAAAACTCGGCATAAACTTTATTCATTACGCTAAAGTCATTGCCAGTAACCATAAAAACAGTTGTCTTAATTACTTTCGATAGATTGCTTCCTGCTTCTTCCAGTATTGTTTTGATATTGCTGAAACATTGTCTTGCCTGTTCTTCAAAACTATCACTTACTATTTTCCCTGTTTCCAAATTCAGGCCCGGTGTTCCGGAAAGAAAAATAAAATCACCTGCAATTACCGATTGCGGAAAAAACTGGCTCATCCTGGGAGCTTTGCTTGTATTGAAATTTTTTCTTGGTAACATTCTTAAAATTTTAAACAGTTAAATTATATCAAGGCAGGTTATAGCTAGTCTTTGCAACTAATCAGAAGTCATTCCTCATTCCTTTACTCGTCACAAATCTTCTAAAGTAAATAGCGTTCTCTGTATCCTTTATTTTTCTTTCAGCTTCTTCCTTTAATTCTTCAGGAGTGTATTGAGTTGTATAGCAATTCATAGCCGCTATTGCTTTCTTTTCGTCTTCAGCAGTAAATACAATCTTTACATTGTAATACTGAGCATCTACATAACCACCTGGATCTACAGATTCCGTTCCCTTTTTCCACGCAAAATGATACAAAGGATATTTTTCTACCCAGCCTTCCGCAAGCAACAATTCAGTTACCGTGGCACCAACTACAATATGTTCTGAATGATGGGTATCACCATCAGGACCGGCAGTAATAATTATATCAGGATTAATGCAAGGTATTCTTATTCGTAATGAATCCATGAACCGTTCATGTTCTTTAAAATATTTACCTACGCCTATTTTTGTATCCAGTCTTTCTATTTCTAAGAATACAGGCGGCTCTAAAGACAAGGTTTTACAACCGCAGGCTGATTCTGCTTTTCTAAGATTACCCAAAGAATCGCCTGCCGGAATTTTTGTAACCCTTGTGCCGTCTTTTCCATTGGTAGCAATTATTACAAAAACCCTATTGCCAAGTCTTGCATATTTATTCAGCACTTCACTAATGGCTGTTTCATCATCAGGATGTGCGCCAATAAAAAGTATGGTTTTTTTGGTTAGTGTTTTTTGTGCATCACATTGAGAGCATGCAAAAAGCAGGAGGAGAAAAAGTATCTTGAACATAGCAGCTTATTGATCTGGTTAAAATTCAGGCGTTGGGTTTGCTGTACATAATACCCAAAGCTTTTGTAAGTTAAGCATTAGTAAGCAGCTTCGGGAGAACTTGTTACTGCGAGCTACCATTCACCAACGCATATGCCACCCAAAAATATCCAATTGCCATTTTCTTTTCTGTAGATTCTTAAAGCACGTTCTCCGCTACTGTTTGCATAATACATGAAATAATGTACTAGAATAGAACCAGATTGTAAGTAAATAGGTTTTGTAAAAGAAAAGGCCCATTTTCTTTCTTTGCTAAAGTAATTCCACTTGTTAGTGCTGTCAGGTAATTTTAGAATTGACTCCCGCAATTTTCTATTTTCATCTTCTACTACACGTGTTACCTTATCCCAACTTATTCTCTTAGAATTTTGAAAGAGACTATCGGGGTAAATTACATCGGTCTGCTTCCTAAGCTTTCTCTTTAATTTTTTTATGTCGGCTTTACTCAGCTTTACGCCTGATTTTTCAAGCTCCTTAAACCGACCTTCTGCGCATGATACTATATAGTTGATTGTCTTTTTCACGGGATTGTCAGCATAATAAATGGTGCCTTCCGGCTGAATTTCTCTTATTACTCCCTCAATAAATTTTATGTCAGTTGAATCAGTGCTTTGTGCCGATAAAGAAACTGATGCAAATAGTAATAGAATAAGGTAAGATGCTTTCATAAAATCATGCAAGGAGATAACTGTTTTATAAGATTAAACCCCGGTTCGTGAGACACGCACCATTGCTGTATACGTTAAAATAACTTTAGTCCAATGGCCACTGATAGAGAGGAGAAATCCTGCCCGGTTATTTTGTCGCGGTTCAATATATTGATGTAAGAAACCTTACCGGTCCACCGCTGTATTTTGCCAAAATGAAATCCAAAGGAAGGTTTAAAACCGAGCAAGACATTTCCGCCAATTAAACTGGGACCGGCGGCCAGTGAAACATAGATATTCTTTGCAGGATAATAAGACGACCCCAGAAAAAGATTCACCACACCACGAACATCACTTATTGACGATCCACTGGCATCTGCTCTAAGCACTTTATCATCTTCAAGGTAAACATCGCCTGTTAACTCAAGGCTCGGTTTAAATTTAGATTTACAGTTAAGAAAAGCATTAAGCCCCAAACCCATTCCCCAGGGGTTATTGCCTTTTGTTCTGTCTGTGATAGTTTTATTGTACTGGGCAAGCAAGTAGGTAGTTACGGTATTTTTATCCTGCCCGAAACTGTATGCTGCAACCAGGCAAATTGCAAGTGTTGAAATTATTTTCTTCATAAGAGGGTTTTGTATAATCGAAACGTTCAGCGGCTTGCTGCAAACCGAAAGTAGTTTTATTTGCAACGCTAAGCCATTAAAACAGGTGTTAAATCTTATACAAAACAATCTTGTTAAAAGTAATAGCTGACAGTTAAATGTGCAGGTCGAAATGATAGCAGGCTCTTATTTCACCCAAACATCTTTTTCCTGATCTTACTTAAAAAAACGGGCGTTATGCCCAGGTAAGAGGCAATATGTTTTTGCGAAATCCGCTGCTCAAGTCCGGGGTATTGCTTTTCAAACTCAGCATATTTTTCTTCACCTGTTTTTGAAAGATTGCTGGTAAGCCGCAATTGATACAAATGAAATCCATTTTGTGTAAGAATGCGAAAGAACCGCTCCAGTTTTGGAATAGCAACATATAGCTTCTCAAGGGTATTGTAATCAAAATAAAATACCTCGGTATCTTCTAATGCAGCAATTGTATAAAAGGCGGGCGACTGCTGAGAAAAGCTGGAGATATCTACTGCCCACCAGTTTTCCGGAAAAAATGAAATGTTGTGTTCATCACCATTGTCGTCTGTATTGAAAATACGCAGACAACCTTTGTTTACGAACCAGATGCAGCGGCATATCTCGTCACTCTTCAACAACACTGTATTCTTTTTTATAAGCTTGTGCTGCAGCAAAGATTGTATATGTTCAGCTTCTTCCTTATCCAGCGAAATATGCATCGCAAAATTATGCATCAGCAATTGGTACATCTCTAGTTTTAGCTAAAGATAAACATTAGGCTAGCATAAAGACGGGCTTATTTACAAGAATTGTTGCAATGGCCTGCTCTAACTTTTCTATTGCAGTTTACATAACATTCATAAAAAAATATCAGGGTTGCTGATGAACTACAACCCTGATACCTGTTTAAACAAAACCAACAATGGCGGTGATTTTATTTTCGTTATTAAACTCAAAATAATCCATGCAATCGCGGGCAGGTTTATCGGGGAAACTTACACGCCAGAAATACCGGCCTTTGTTTGAAAAATATTCTGGTACAGAAGTAAGCGTAAACCGCCTGCCGGGAGATAATTCATGAGATTTCATGGCCAAATCTGTAAAGCTTTGCGGCCCTGCAAAACCAGGTGTATTTTTGTCTGTATAAGTACAGCCCGGCGACAAACATTTTTCAAACCCTGCTCTTATTTCATCCGCGTTTTCCAGGTTCCATGTGTCTGTGTATTGCTGTACCGTTTCTTCAATTGATTGTTTCATGCTTGTACTTTTTTAATGATGATATAAATGAATAATTTCATCATCAAAGTAACAATGCGCCATCAACTATTTTATAAAACTAGTTTTAGAAAATGAGTGGGGTTGTTGTTGGGCGCCTTTATATTGTCTATGCGGAAACAGCCGTATTGCGAATACTATGTTAGCAGCGGAACCTTTTTACGCTTATTGATTCTTTTCCCAATCCTTAAAAATAAATCGCAGTGCATCAAAATAAGCAACAACCGGTTCCGTCATGTGTGTTTCGGTTGGATAATGCTTATACATATAATTAAGCTTTAGCAGTTTCTTTTTAGCTATTATTGAATCAAATTTCAATAAACCCTTGTGAAAAGAAGAATTCTCTCCTCCTTCATTTCCATCACTGCAAAAAAGTGTTTTGTTTAATGATGATCCATTTTGCAGTTTTTTATCGGTCGCCATCAAAAGATATTCATGGTCCCACCAAAAAGATGGACTTACAGCAATATAAGCATCAAACATATCGGGATGGGTCAACAAGCAATTAATGGATGAAATTCCTCCAAAGGAATGCCCGGCAAAAATTTTATAGGGAGTTGTCTTGTAGTTTTTGTCAATCATGGGTATCAATTCTGCGCCAACAAATTGCAGAAACTTTTCATTGCCGCCACTGAATTTATACGAACCAGCCGTATCTGGTATGCCCTCGTAATTAGTTAAGCTTTTGGTTGGTGTAAGGTCTCTTGTGCGGTTTGTATTGGGGATACCAACAATTATTATCTTGGGCATTGCAAGAACATCTGGCCGGCTAAGATAATCTGCATACTGGGCAAGCAATTCAAAATGATTATTACCGTCCATTATATATAATACAGGAAACCGCTTGTTTACTTCTGCCGAGTCTGATTTTGGGTAATGAACATACACCTTGCGATCTTCATTTAGAACGGCGGAGTGAATAGTTACAACTTCACTGGGAGAATATTTATAAGCTTCTGTATGCTGTGATTGTGCCCGTACAGCAACAAATAAAAACAACATTGTAAGCCACCGAAAGAAAGATGCTGGTATTTTCATCTTGTTTAATTCTGCTAATTACTGAATCGGGTTTAGTAGCGCTACTAACTCCTTTAACACTGTACCACAATCATTTTTCAAAAAATTTTATAGCAATCTCATTAATCAATGTAGGGTTTTCGGAGAACACGTCATGAGATGTTTTTGGCAAAACACACAATTGAGCTCCTTTAATAAGACGATACATTTCAATACTGTGTTCAAGTTTTATGATATCCCTGTCACCCGACACAATCATAACGGGTATGTTCATTTTGCTGAATAGTTCTTTAGGGAAGTAATACTGTTGATCCCACATTACTTTCCGGTCGTTAATAATTTTCTTCCATTCCTTTTTATTGGCAACAAAATATCCGTCTATCCATTTTTGATCTTCAGGAGGTGGCTGATAACCCGGTGGAATAAGCTGCATAGTGTCATTTGAAGTTAAGCCTGCTTTTGTGTAATTGGCACCTGAAGCCAAAACCTTTTTTATTTTGTCTGGTCTTTTTGTGGCTAAGATCAGAGCAGCGATTCCGCCGTCGCTCCAACCCATCACATAGGCACTATCTAACTTTAGAATGTCAATTAATTTTGAAACATAATCTGCCAATAAATCATAAGTCATGGTGTCTAACATTTCAGATCTCCCCTGCCCCGGATCATCAGGGGCTATAACTCTATAATGCTTCATCAGCTCTGGAATGCATGCAGAAAAATCCTTTATACTCTTTATGCCACCTTCGAGCAATAGCAATGGCGTCCCTTTTCCATATTCTTCATAATAAATCTTCTTGTTGAAGATTGAAACATATTTACCATTATTAGAACCATACTGAATTTGTTGCTGCCCGAAAGAAATGGCGCATAAAATAGTAGCTATGCCTAAAAGAAATATGATTTTGCAATTGTTCATGTAATAATTTATTATGATCGTTTAGTTTCTCTCCCCCCGCCAAGTTTTCGCCACTACTGTTTTAAATTTACGAACTAAAATCATTTGTCTTATCCAGGCAGCAAGCTATAAAAAAGCATAAGCTAAACTAGACTGGGAAAGGAAATTCATTCGCCATCAATAGACTTTTGTCGATTTAAATATATAATCATGCTGTCATTGAGCAGAGTATTTATCGAAATTATTAAGGGCTCAAACCCGCTCTTTCTAAAAACTAATCTTCCAGTTGGACACTTTGGCGAACAATTCACTAGACCAGTTCTAAAGAAAAAAAAACCAGTTGTATCTACTAAGGTGCCTGATTTATAGAATCCCCGTTGGTCATTACCGTCATAGTTGTCTTTCTCACCTTTTTTTCTAAGTTCTAATCTTTTGTCACGTGGGATACTATCATAGATTATCTCAGCGCCGTACAGCTTCATGGTATCTCTTTTCTTCAGAATAAAAAAAAAGTCAACTCTATCAAGCGGCTGATTTGAAGATTTGTCAAGAATCTTTCCGGAAAATTTGAAATAGCCCTCACAAGAAGTTAAGAGACTAATGAACAATATAAAGATTACAGATTTCAACGTAAATGCTAACAACGATTTTATTCACGCTAATATACTCATTCATCTTAGGGCAGCGTCAATTTTACTGGAATCAGTTTTGTGTTGCCTCAAATTTGGATGAGGCGGGGGAATATCCCATTTTTCTTGGCTACCAAGCCGTAATTCAACATATTCTTCTTTCGGCACATGCCCAAACTGAAAAACGATTCTATTCTCTGATACACCTTTTTTGATCAAATACTTTACAACAGAAAAAACCCTATCCCAGCTTCGTTGTCCGCGTCTGCCATCAGCACAACCAGTCTCTGAAGTGCCAGTTACCACTATTGCACAATCTGGGCTTTTCCTAATGGTCAAAATAATGCTATCAATACTTCTAGCTAAGCTTGTATTTATTTTTACATTATTGGCCTTGAAAGCAACAGTACCTATCTTAAGAGCAATGCATGAGTCTGACATTTGAGAATGCGCTGTTTGCAACAGAGTTATACAAACAAGCAGACACGTTAATCTTAGAGCATCATAATTCGGAATAATACTTTTCACACTAATTGTTTTAAGCTTCTTGTTTATTAAGAATATACTCTCGGTAGCTTAGAGACTGCATTCCATAGGAACCGTTTATTGCAGCTAACTTTTATGAGACCCAGTCGGTTTCTGCGATGAATGGTTGATTTTTTCCTGGCAAAAAAAACAATCTGCCACCCCACCCATCCAGCATTCCTTTTTGTTGTGAATATTTTTGTATTAGAATTATATATTGCCTTATTTTATTGTTGTCAATAATAATACATTTATTTTTTTTGATCGCATCTACGAAATCATATCCTGTTCCAATGTCTGCGAGTTGGAAATCATAATTGTTTATATACACTGTGTCGTTTGAAACAACTTGTTGAATTAATCTGGCATGTGTGCTATCAAGAAAATCGAAACGGTGAACATACGACGGGTTTTCCCTAAGAGCATCTTCTCTCCTTTTGCCTATAGAACGAACCCCTTTTTTAAATCGGTAATAAAGCTTCTCAAATGATGACAGAAAAATCATTATACTCAACTAAAATTTGAATTGAATTTATTTTAAGGCATATAAGTTTTTTAAAATTGATATTCGATAGTAGAATAGTGTCCGTCGTCGCCTTGTCATTAAAAGTCTGTCCACTTGTTTTGAAGGAAAAAAGGATAAAAGAAAATATTACTAAGAATAGTCGCATAATCAAAAGATACCTGGAACATTTTTATTCCCACGAATATAGCATTAATCACTTTAATAAAATAGCGCAAATCCCCTACAACAAAACCTGTCTGTGAATTTTATACTTCCCAACCTGAACATCCCTACAGGTCAATTATGGCATTACAATAAAACTATTAGTTGCATGTTCTTTTTCTTACATAGGCTAACATGTACAAGGCTAAAGACAAAAAGCGAGAAGCAGAAAGTCAGAAGCCTGAGGTCAGACTTCCGACATCAGGCTTCACCCAACTTAAAACTTATTACTTACAACTTAAGACTTACTCAGCGTACGAATGTCTAAGCGTATTGTTATTGATGTACTTCTTCAGTTCTTCCACCATTTGTTTGCTGCCTGCATAGAAGGGAATACGTTGGTGTAGTTTTGCCGGCTTTATGGAAAGTACTCTTTCTCTTCCGCCGATGGCGGCAGCGCCGGCCATTTCAAAAATAAATGCAAAGGGATTGCACTCGTACATCAGTCTTAGTTTGCCGTCTGGGGTATCTGGCGTGCCGGGATATAAAAAAATGCCGCCGCTTAATAGTGTTCTGTGCAAATCTGCTACCATGCTGCCTACATAGCGCTGATTGAAAGCGCCGGGATTGAGGCCGTTCCACCGCTGCATGTCGTTGATATACCTGCGTATTTGCGATGAATATTGAAAGAACAGGCTATGATTTAATGAATACGTATTGCCGGCTTCAGGGCATTTGATGTCTTTATGACTAAGACAAAACTCACCAATGGCAGGGTCCAGCGTAAAGCCATTTACACCACGCTCTGTTGCATACACCAGTATGGTAGACGGACCATAAATAATATATCCTGCTGCCACCTGTCGGATTCCTGCCTGCAGAAAATCGCTTTGATTGCAAAGCGTACCAACAGCCGTAGCACGATGGTACACACCGAATATAGTGCCTACAGAAATATTATTGTCTACATTGCCGCTGCCATCCAGCGGATCAAACATTACCACATATTTGGCAGCTTTATTTTTCAGTTCATCAAATGCCAGGAAATCATCCCGCTCTTCACTGGCAACGCCTGCGCAATTGCCCCCTTTGCTTAATACTTCCGTTAGTACATCATTGGCAAATACGTCCTGCTTCTTCACTTCTTCCTGGTGCACATTTTTAAAACCTGCCGCGCCAGACATATTGGTAAGGCCAGATTTGCTTAGCCCTGCATTAATGCGTTTTCCTGCAAGACCAATATCTCTTAAAAGACCGCTTAGCTCTCCGGTTGCCTGCAAAAGAGATGCTTTCTGCTGAAGGGTGAATTCGTCTAGTGTAATCATATTGCTGAAGGATTGTTTGCCAGAATAATTTGTTTGAGAAAATGCAGCGCTGAGTGAAAGAATATTGGTAACGCCTGTTTTATACGAGAATAAAATAAACAGATAAAGCTTGAATAACTGTCATGGTTTGAAAGCTTTATTTACGCAATCGTTGCCAAAGGAAAATGTGGAAATGCGATAAGGAATGTGGAAATGTGAAAATGTGATGAATGTGGAAATGCGCTTGCGTCGATAATAGAACGCAGATTGTTATGATTGTTATGATAAGAAGGATAAACGTGAGAAATATGAAAATGTGATGAATGTGATAAATGTGGAAATGCGCTTGCGTCGATGATAGAACGCACCGTATCCCGTACTGGAAGTCGGGAGATTGTTATGATTTTTATGATTAATCATGATTGAACCATTACTCTTCGAAAAGCCCTCTTATTTCCTTTCTCTGCACTAAAGAATCATGTCAATCCTTTAATCCTATAAATCATGGTTCAGACAAAAGTACTAACAGCTTGCAACTCTCCTCCTTTCCCTCTGTGAAAACCTCCTGTACCTCCGTGGTAAAAAATCCGAGAGCCGTCGAAGCAAAAGCACTTGTAGCTTGCAGCCAACAGCTTGTAGCTTCCTCAGCAGCTCCTAATGCTTTGCTTGCAACCTGTTGACAATAGCTGCACATTTTAGAAATGCGCCTACACCTTTTGGATCGTCTTGTATAACGGGCTCACGCATGTAGTATTCAAAACTTCCGTCGCGATAGCTGTCTGGCTTGCCACCCAATCCGCTAACGGATACAGTGCCTTCTAAATTAATATTACCATTTGCATCCGTACTAATAAATTTCTTCAGTACACCATCATATCCTTTTTTGATGGAAGGCAAATATGTTTTCGGCAACCAATTATTCAATGCAGCTTTCGCCAATGTATAAGTGATCATGCAACTGGCAGATGCTTCCAGGTAATTGTTTTTATAATGCGGCTTATCAAGTATGTCCCAATAAGCACCGGTTTCACTGTCCTGCACTTTTGTAATAGCAACAGCAAAACGATTTAAGATAGCCAGCAATTCTTTGCGCCTTGGATGGTTCTTTGGAAAATAATCCAGCACATCCACCAGCGCCATTCCATACCAACCCATTGCACGTCCCCAAAAATTAGGAGAGCAACCGGTAGTTTTATCTGCCCAGCGCTGCTCTTTGCTTTCATCCCACCCATGATACAAAAGACCGGTAGCTTTATCTCTTGCATGTTTTTCCATCCATACAAACTGGTTGGCCACATCATTAAAAATGCTGTCTTCTTTAAACACCGATGCATACTCTGCATAAAACGGCTCTGCCATATACAGTCCGTCCAGCCACATTTGCCAGGGATAAATTTTCTTGTGCCAGAAACCACCTTCTTTGGTACGTGGCTGTAATTTCAATTGTGCACGCAAATGCATAACCGCAGTTTTGTATTTTTCCTGGTGTGTGTTCTGCCAAAGCGTTATCAGGTTGCGACCGCACAATACATGGTCGAGGTTAAAATCATCCGGTTTATAACCTTTTATGCTGCCATCTTCCATTACAAATACATCCATGCTTTTTTTCACGGCATCATACCACACTGCATCATGCGTATTCTGCCAGAGGTATTCAAATCCTTTCAGCACCACGCCCCTGTCGTATGTCCACACAGGCGTTTTACCAAACTGCACACTGTCTGTCCATTTCCTGAAAACAGTCTGCCCCATTTTTATTGCATAGCTATTGCCATTTCCGGCCACCCAGTTATCAGCAGGTGTTTGCGCATATAAATTGTTTATTGCAAACAATACAATTGGCAGAAAGAATATTTTACGCATCATATTAAAAGAGGTTTCAGTTATTTATTTTTATTTGTGACACCAGCATTTGTTCTTTGGTCGACATCGTTGCGCCCGCCCCGCATTTATTGCCGGGGTCACTCACTTCTGCTGTATATCTTTTTTGAGCTTTAGGCTGCTCCGTACATCCCTAAACAAATTTTAGTTGTCTCTGTGTTGCATCGTGCGAGGGGCTTCACCCCTCGCTAAATATATTGCGCCCTTTCAGGGCTTTGTTTTACTGCTTACCCGTTTCCACATGCACAGCACTCGACGGCACATCCGCAGCGGCTTTTATACTGGCACTTCCTGCATTGGCACAACACAGGTTTATGTTATTGCTTCGGTTTCCTTTTACGTCCAGCAACGGCAGACTATTCGGTTGATATTTGATAGCTTTGGTTGCAAGACCATCTGTATTGTCTGCTGTATAAACAGGGTATTTCTCACTCACCTCAAAACTGATATTCTCCAGCCGTATATTCTTTGCGTCTGTTAAGCTTACTGCCTGTTCTGCTTTTAAAAATGCATCGTGAATATAAATATCCTGCACCGGCATTTCAGACAAGCCCCTGATAAAGATGCCCGTCTTTGCACCCACACAGGCAATGTCTTCAAACTCCATATGCCTGAAGATAGGAGTGCCTTCATTCACTACAGGCCTTTCATCGCGTTTGCTATCGGTAGCAAATTTTACAAAATAAAAAAGATCAAAGAATATCGCTTCCTGTCTTATGTCTTTCATCACCAAATGACGGGCATAAATATTCTCCACTACTCCGCCACGGCCACGGGTAGATTTAAAGCGCAATCCCTTTTCGGTTCCAATAAAACTGCAATGCTCTACAAATAGATTTCTTGCACCGCCACTCATCTCGCTACCCACTACAAAACCACCATGCGCTTTGTATACTATATTATTGCGGATGATGCCATTCTCTGTAGGCTTGCCGCGTTTTCTTCCTTCTTCATCTTTGCCAGATTTAATGCAGATTGCATCATCGCCCACATCCATGATGCAGCCTTCCACCAAAAAGTTTTTGCAGCTCTCTATATCCATGCCATCTCCATTCTGTGCGTATTCAGGATTTTTTATTTTCACATTGCGGATGGTAAGGTCTTCGCACAACAAAGGATGCAGGCACCACGCAGCAGAGTTTTGAAATACCACGCCTTCCAGCAATACTTTTTTGCAGTTGTTAATCACCACCAGGTTGGGTCTTAAAAAATCTTTCATGTTTTTAAAATCGTTGGGCGATTGACCGGCCGCAATCAACATACTTACATTGCCTTCCTTTGCATTTTTAAATTGCTCACTCGGAAACCATTCAGAACTGTCTTTATTCAGCACGCCGCCGGAAGCAATCCGTTCAGCCCACTCTGCTTTTGTCATCTGCCATTTGGCTACGGCACGCCATGCATCGCCATTGCCATCTACAATGCCATTGCCGGTAATGGCAATATTCTGCTGATCCTTTGCCCATATAGGAGATTGATTGCGTGCAGCAGCTTTGCCTTCGTAAGTTCCCTCTACAATAGTGTATTGATCTTTATCTGTGGTAAACAGCAACACAGCAGCCGTTTTTAAATGAAGGTTTACATTGCTCTTCATTTCTATAGGACCGGTAAGCCAAAGACCTTCGGGCACCACTACTACGCCACCGCCTTTCTGGCTGCAGGTGGAAATGGCTTTATTAATAGCAGCGGTTGCCAGTGTTTGTCCGCCTGCCACTGCGCCAAACTTTACAATATTAAAGCTGTCTTTCTTAAAAGCAGTTTGTTGCACCGTTGGCAAATGCGCCCAACTATATTGAGCCCGGATAGTAATTGATAAAATAAAACTGAACGCTAATACGCAAACCACTTGTTTTATCATTGTCTGAACCATGATTTACCTGATTAAAGGATTAATAGGATTTTTATTCCCGGATTTTTTTACCACAGTGGTAAAGGAGGTTTTCACGGAGGATAAAGAGAGCTACAAGTTGCTAGCTACAAGCTGAAAGCCCTTTTGCTTCGAACTGCTCCCGGATTTTTTTGTCTGAACCATGATTTACCTGATTAAAGGATTAATAGGATTTTCATTCCCGGATTGTTTTGATGTTGCAAATAATCAACAACCACTCACGACTCACGTTTTTGGACTACTGCTTCACAATCTTATCCGCTACCGGCAAATTCAGCGTTTTTATTTCCTGCAATACCAGTTGTGCCATTTTTCTTGCGCCCAGTTCATTAAAGTGCGTATCGTCTTCTTTACCTTTTGGATAATTAGGATGCTCTCCCGGCTGCAGGTGATTGAAAAGCAGTTTTGAATTCTCCACACCAAAACTTTGTAACAATGCCATACTGGTTTTATTCAAATCTATCAAAGGTGTATTGGTTTCTTTTGCAATCTCCATTACATAAGATGCATACGGCACATGCGTATCTACAATTTGTCCGTTGGCATCAAACCTGCGCCTGGCCACTGGCGTAATTAAAACCGGAAAAGCTCCTTTGCTTCTTGTATCACTAACATACCGGCGCAGGTTGGTTTTAAATTCATCTGGTGTGGTATAGGTTTTCTTTTCTTTTATTTCATCATTGTGTCCAAACTGAACATACACATAATCACCCGCTGCAAGATTATCCATTATTTGCTGCCAGCGTTTTTCTTCTATAAATGAACGGGTACTGCGGCCATTCTGTGCAGTGTTTACTACCTGTACAGTAGAATCAAAAAATGCGGTGAAGGGCATGCCCCAACCAGTTTCCGGATAGGCGCTTACTGCTTTTATAGACATGGTAGAATCGCCCACCAGGTAGATTTTCATTTTTGGCTTTTGCAATGTAAATGCCATCGTAGTAGATAACAACAGCAATAGCAGGGCAGCAAATCGTTTATTCATTGTTTATTTTTTTGCGGGCCATTCAAATGGTTTTGCATCTATTACTTTGTACCAGTCTGCCTGCAACATTTCTTTTCCGTAATCATCTTCAAATATTTTATCGGCAGTATAATCTTTTGCTTCCTTTTCTGTTAGCTGATGGCTCCAGGAAACCCTTGCTGTGGTTTTGCTTCCTTCTCCTGTATTCATGTATTCAGCATAATAAACTGTTTTCTCAATAGCAGGATTGTTCCAGTTGTCCCAACCCGCTGGCGCAATTGCTTTTGGCAATGCACAACGCAGAAAAACTGTTTTAGCGGCGCCTCGCCAGGGCCTGCCGAGGTGTAATGCATCAACTGTTGCAGCGGCTGTTATTGTGCAATCGCTAAACACATAGCCATACTTTTTTCCTTTGGCAGTGCTTGCTGCCGTTATGTATGAATTGGCTTTGCAGTAAATGCGGCAATGATCAAACAAAGCAGTAGCTGGACCAAAAATAAAATCTGTTGTTCCTTCAATATAACAATCAGTAAATAGCTGCCGCGATAATTCTCCGCCTGTAAAAATAGTATCCTGGTTGCCCAGGAAGCGACAGTTTTTAAATACGGCTTTATCAGCATCCACATACAATGCTACTGCCTGCCCAACCGGACCAGCACTATTGGCAAAAGTTATGTTCTCTGCCACAAACCTGTTACCCGAAATTTTTGCTGTGTAAGAAGTAAATGTATTCAGCTTTCCCCTGCCGGAATAATCGTTGAAAGTAATGATGGTACTGTCTACGCTCTGGCCAATAAAGCGAACATCGGTATTGGTAGAAGGCAGTTCTATCTTTTCATTGTAGACACCATTTTTTATATAGAGCACAATGGGCATTAAAGGATATACCCGCATGGCATCAATGGCATCCTGTATGTATTTAAAATCTCCGGAGCCATCTTTTGCTACGGTAAAAACATATTTGTATTGCGGACCGGGAAGCGTTTGTGCAAAGCTGTTGCTGCATAGCAGTATTGCGGCCAGAAAATATACAATCGTTTTAAAAAAATGCATGCGCTGTAATTGTTAGCAAATTGATTTGTCTTGCAAAAATCTATTTGTGCAAAGGGATTCATTCCTCGCACATTGTGCGAAGGGCTACACCCTTCGCAATTATATGACGCCCTTTCAGGGCTATAACTGCTTTTTAAATTTATCTCCGTTTGCGTTCATCTGCATTGCTGTTTTCTTCAAAATCCGGGGGAAATATTTGTCCCGCTGCCCCAACCTATGAAAAAGAGGTGAAATAAGGCACAAAAAATTGAAATACACCCTTTTATTTGGTACCGATTAAGCTAGATTAGTTAGCTTAGCATTATCCATTAACCCGAGCTCCAATTAGACAGCATGAAGTTTGAGTCAGCCACGATAAAAGATATTGCAAAAGCACTTTCACTGTCACCTTCCACAGTTAGCC
This sequence comes from Chitinophagaceae bacterium, assembly GCA_047602295.1. GTDB lineage: Bacteria > Bacteroidota > Bacteroidia > Chitinophagales > Chitinophagaceae > JACMLD01. The sequence continues at coordinate 4,672,126 of JASGHP010000001.1, forward strand.
GGGCATTGCGTGACAGCTATGAAATCAGTCCCGAAACAAAAAAACTAGTAACCGAATACGCCAAAAGCATCAACTATCGTCCCAATCCCGTTGCTTTAAGCCTTCGTCAAAAAACAACCCGGTCTATAGGCATTTTGGTGGCAGAAATTGCCAATACTTTTTTCTCTCACGTTATAAATGGTATAGAACTGGCGGCCAATGAAAGAGGATACAATGTAATCATTGCGCAAACCCACGAAGACTATGAACGTGAAGTAAGCAATATGAATTTTCTTGCTTCCAGGTCTATTGATGGCTGCCTGGTTTCTGTATCTGCAGAAACAAAAGATTACAGCCATTTTACCACACTCTCAGAAAAAGGTTTTCCCATTGTTTGTTTTGATCGGGTGGTGAATGAAATTAATTCTCACACTGTAACCATAGACAATTTTAAAGGTGGTTACGACGCAACAACACATTTAATCAATAACGGGTTTAAGCGCATTGCCATACTGTCTAACTCTTCTTTTCTTTCCATCACCACCAACAGGCTGGCCGGTTATAAAAAAGCAATGGAAGATCACGGACTACCCATCGACGAATCGTGGATTAAATACTGCCTGCACGGTGGCCTGGTGTACCAGGAAATAGAAGACGCCATGAACGAATTGCTAAAAAGCAAACACAAACCAGATGCAATTTTTACGGCTGGCGATAAACTAACTACCACCTGCATGCGCTATTGCCAAACCCATCAAATTAAAATACCAAAAGAACTGGCTATTATAGGTTTCAGCAATCTTGATCTACCAGATCTTCTTTCTCCCCCGCTATCTGTGGTAAAACAACCTGCATTTGAAATGGGCAAAATTGCAGCAGAACTGCTCATCAAAACCATTGAATCTAAAAGAGCCATCACAGAGTTTGAAAAGATAACTTTATTGCCAGAGCTTTTTATCCGTAAATCGAGCCTGCATGTATAAGCATAGCCAATAATGTCCACTTGCCTTATTTCAAAAAACTAACTCATTTCAATAGATAAAAGGGGTAAAACTTAGCAGCAGAAATAACTGCATAAAATCAGCGCAGATAATATTTTTACGGCTAAGCAACCTCTTTATTTGCAACCCGATTTTGATTGCAATTGGTTATACCGCAAAGTAAAAAAAATCGGCCTGTTACAGAGGCGGCTTGTTAATATATTTACGCAAACGTTGCCGAGCTGTGTGAACAATGACGCAGGGAGTCTAAGTCAAAATTCAAAAGTAAAAAGTTGAACACCTTAAATGTTAACTTCTTTATCCTCCGTGAAAACCTCCTGCGCCTCTGTGGTAAAGAAATCCGCGAGCAATCGAAGCAAAAGGCTCATAGCTCATAGCTTTCTTCCTACTCATTATTTAACGAGCGATACTTCTTAGGCGAGATGCCAATAATAGTGCGGAAACGTTTAGAAAAGTAATAAGGATCATCAAAGCCCATGCTAAAGGCAATGTCTTTTACAGACCTGTCTGTAAAGTTTAATTGCTGGCAGGCTTTCTGCATTTTCATTTGCACAAAATAGTCAATGGGCGCATAACCGGTTTTCTGTTTAAACAAATTAGAAAACCGCGATACCGAATAATTATATTGGCTGCTTAATTCATTTAAGGTAATGTTCTCGTCTATTTTTTCCTGCATAAAAAGAATAGCACTGTCCACGCAATCTATTTTCTCGTTGCCAGAACCAGCATAGTGCCTTGAATTATAAATAAACAATGCCAGGAAATGCGAGAGGCACATGTTGGCAAAAAGCAGGTTGTCTATACTGTAACCAAGTTCAAGTGTTTTATAAATTTTTGAAAACAGGGGCAGCACATCTCCGTTGTTTCTTATGTGGGCGGGTTTAAAATGTTGTTGCACCGCGTGCACTTCGTTCAGTTCTTTTAATGAGTCGCCGCCAAAATGTATCCAGTAAATGCTCCAGGGTTCATCCTGGCTGCTGCCATATGCATGCTCTGTATTTTGCGGCAGGATAAAAAATTCATTGGGGCCAACTTCATATTCCTGCTTACCTATTTTGTACCAGCCTTTTCCGTCTACGCAGTAAAATAAAAAATTTTCAGGAAGACCTTTTTTGCGATAGGTATAATGGTCTTTTGCTTTGGGGTAATAGCCAATGCTACAAATATGCAGGTGTTTCAGCAATGGATTGCCAAGCACACGTGCCTTTAAGATGGTTTTGGGTATTTCTATGCGCTGCCGCCCAATACCATACCATATATTTTTCCTGGAGCCTTGTTTATCGTCTTCCTTCATAGGTGCAATCATCAAATAAGAAAGGAAAATTAGTAAATATTTGGAAGAAAGTATTTAGTATGCAGTATTTAGTATACAGACTTTGTGGCCTTCCTTTGCAAGAATATGAGTTGAGGCTTTCCGACTAAGATTTTTTATTGGCCAGCATCGGTTCTTTGAGCAACATCCTTGCGACGCTCCATTCAACAATAGCAACACAGACTGATCTTCAGCATCCTCCGTAAAATACCTTTAGGAGTATCTGGTATCAATATCTAGACTTTGCGGCTTGCCTTTGGAAGAAAGTATTCAGTATTCAGTATTCAGTATGCAGTATTTAGACTTTGCGGACCAATTAGCAAAGGCCTCTCCTTCCACCTTCAACCCTAAACCTTACGCCTTAAACCTTCTGCCTTCTGCCTTTCATCCTAATACAAAAGCTTCACCGTTCCTACAATACCGGCCTTCAACAGCGGTTTATCTTTTAAACGGAACGGGGCGGTTGTCCAGGTAATACGCTCTTTTTCGGGCAATAACTGATCACCGATTAAGCGATTGGCCCAGGTATTGGAAACCGTAATGCTGATCTTGTTTTCTCCTTTTTTAAGCGCTTTGGCAATATTTACTTGCAGTGGTGCTGTCCAAATAGTGCCGCAATCAATACCATTAATTGTAACCGTTGCAATATCGTACAGTTCATCCAATGCCAGCATACATTGAGCTGGCAAAACATTATTCCAGGTAAATGTGCTGTTATAACCTACACTGCCGCTATAATATTTTATGTGTGCATCAGCAGCTTCTGTCCAACTGGTTAAGCTGGTTAGTGTAATTGCATTGGCAGGACCGCCATAGTTTTTATCAAACTGCAATTGCCAGGGATTATTCAATTCAATTTTATTATTAAAGACGAAAGCATCACGCCGTTTTACGTTTTCTTTTACAGCCGTTTTAAAAACAACAAACAGCGAACCATTAGCCGGCAATGAAAGCTTAATGAAAGTGCGGCCATCTTTTACAGACCAGTTGCCCGCATTGGTTATTTCGCTGGTTACTGCATTCCATAGCTCTGGTATCTTGCCAGACTGCCTGAAAGAAATTTCTATTTGCTGAAGACTATCACGCTGGTTAGAAAGAAAATAAATATCGCCCTCGCTGCTTTGTCTGTGCGCCCATGCAATACTGTGGTGGTTATTGATAATGTCAACGTCTTTCAACAATCCGATGTTTTCAAAACTGCTGGCTGTATAGGGCAGCGGCAGCAATTTTCCTTTTACCAGTTTACTCTCTTGTTTCAATTGCTGCATAATGCCAGCTAAAGTTTTATCATCCTGCTTTAAGCCTGTACTGTGTTGCAATGTATTGTTCATTAAAACCATTGCACCATCTTTAATCAACTGCTGTATTTTTTGTGCTACGGCAACAGACATAAAACCGCTATCCGGCATCAATGCATGGTGAGAAGGGATGACCAACAATGCATAAGCGCTGCCACCCTGCATTATCACCTTGCCATTTTTTACAGAAGCACTCAACAATGCATCCGGGTTAAAAGAATCATAGGCATAACCGTTCAATGCATCGGCCCAATCTGTTGGCTCAGTCATATTGGCCGAATGCGTTACGCCGTCTGGCTTTTGCATTAAAGGGTTTCCTTTGTTGACAAGTCGCCGCTTTTCCTGCGCTACTTTTTCTTCACCAAAAATGCCGGGCAGTATATTTACAAGCCTGTCTGGCAATAAAGATCTTCGGGGGATTTCTTCTCCGCTAAAAACTGCTATATCTGCAACCGGTTTGCCGGCCTGCAACATTGCCTGGCAGCGCTGCAGGTAGGTTATCCATGCCTTGCCCTGTTTCCACCAGGTTTGGTCTCTTTGAAAATAAACTCCTACTCCATCTAAAGTCATTCCAGGCTTTCTATCCATCCACGGATTATGCGCAAATACGTGGAGCACCATTTTATTGGCACCAAGAGAAAAATTATAATCGCCCAGTGCTTTTATATTTCCCGGATGCTCGCCCCAGTTCATTCTTACAGAGGTAAATGCCTCGGCCTGTACAATTGGTTTGCCGTAAATATGTGCACCGCTAATGGCATCCAGCATATCATTGGGTTTATCATGCGTGGGACTATTCAGCCAAAACTCTCCCATAGGTATATCCGCCGTTTTGTAATGCAGCATGCCATCACTTACCATAGTAGGCGCTACAGACTCTGCAGAAAAACGACAACCTTTTTCATGCGCCAGTTTGCTGAGCGTAACATAAAATACATCGCTTATTAATTCGGCAATAGTCTGCCGTACATCATGCAGAAACTGCTCGCTTGCAATAGCACTCTCTACAGGTACGCCCGCCATAGCAGGCAGATAAGGCAACAAATCGTATCCACGCCGTTTTTGAAATTCGTTGCGGAAAGTTTCACTCCAGTTCTGGCTGCCGCACTCCCAGCTATCCACATGAAATATTTTCAGCACCTGCTTTGCCAGTCCTGCATCTGTGTTTTCAAATGCTTTTGCAAACCAGTTATCAAATTGCAGTTTAATGGCGGCAGCATCAAACTTATCACACTCCAATCCTTTTGCAGCGCCACCGGTAGCATTGGTATGCCCGGTAGATGTATGACCCATACGCAATACAATCCAGTTTCCGGCAGGCAAGTTGTACTGCAGGTTGCCACTGCTATCCATGCTTGCAGTAAGGTTTAGTATTTTATTAAGCGGCACGGCATCTTTATCAGTCACCTGCTGCGCTGTAGTATGGTTAGCAACACGCCATACACTTCCATTTTTACTTTCGTATTCATTTATAACCGGTTCATCACTTAAATAAATGCCGTTCAGTTTTAGAGAAGGTTTCCATTTGGCTGCATCCAAATCTTCTGCACCAGGTTCACTGTCTTCTTTATTGTATACAAAACGAAACACCCTTGCAGTTGTAGCGGGAATGGCATGCGTATAATCTTCATCCGTATCCTGCCAGCCATGCCGTGGTGCATCAAGGCGGCATACCGTTTTAAAATTAAAGCCATCATCACTCACCTGCAGCAGTAAACGCTGCGCCTGGTAATTATTGCTACCTGTATGAATTCGAATGGAGCGACAAGTAAACATATCAGGGTACTGGTATTGAACCCAGCAATCATTGTCGCTTTTGAAACTTTCTTTATCATCGCCCGGGTAACAAAGAAAATTGGCCCTTGCACCGGTGCTTGTTTTTACAATAGGCACTTGCACTGTATCGCTGAATGCCTGCGCAGTATTGGCGGGATAGGCAAATACGGCAATGTCTTTATAATAATCTTCTTTAAATTCCGGCTTATCAAGCGCTATCGCTTTTTTATTATTGCCTGCAACGTAGTTTTTAGTCCATACCAGTTTTTGCATGGATTGTGCAGGCTTTATCCAGGGGCCGCCCGCCAGTGCAAAACCATCGCTAACGTGCATGGCTAACTGCAAATTAAGCCGCTTTGCTTCCTGCATGGCAAAGTTTACCATCTGCCACCACTCAGGTGTTGCCTGTCTTACTATAGGTTGAAAAGGAATTGATGAAGAAGAATCTTTTATTGGCATCAGGTAAGCACCACCAATGCCCGCTTGCTGCATGGCTTCCAAATCTGCGGTAATACCTTCTTTAGATACAGCAGCCTGCATCCAGTACCAGAACACCCAGGGCTTAGCAGAAACAGGAGGATGAAGAAAATTTTTCTCAAGAGATGACAAAGCCTGCGCATTTGAAAACAAAACATTGCACAGGCACAGCACTACAAATCCATATGGTACCAACCGTCTTTTCATCATACAGCAACAACACTTATTTTGTTGCGGCAAACTGCAGCTTGCTCTTTCCTTTATCCACTGAAGTAGCCACTGCAATGCCGCGATTGTCTTTATTATCTACGGCGCAATAAAAATGATACACTATGCCTTTGTATTTTACCACAAAACTTTTGTGCGCATATTTTGCATCGTAGTCTTCAGAAGAATGGATAAGATCATCGCCGTTCCAATCTGTCCAGTTAACCAGATCATAACTGCAGGCAAAACGGTTAAATGCATCCTTCCTCCCTTCCCAGAAAGCCCCAAAATAAAACATTACCCACACATTTTTTATTTTTTGTATCACTGCATCGCCGGTAATACCAATTTTATGATGCATTACCGGTTCTTCGCCCAATCTCTTCCAATGCTCCATATCATTTGATACCGCCATTCCAATACGTTCAAACCAACGCCACTTGGGTGTATTATGACTGCTGTCACCGTTTGCATTGTAATACATCACAAAAGGATAGCCGGTTGTTTTTTGTTTGTCCCATATTACTGTGCTCTTGTACAGTTTCTTATTTTCCCACCAACGCGTATCTGTATCCACCGCTGTTAGTACAGGTTTATCCCTTCTATCCCATTCGTGTGCAACCGAAGGATCTGTTTTAGTGCTTGCAATGCCAATAGAAAGCCTACCAGCTTCGTAACCTTTCTCATTGCCACCAATATAACTCATCCAGTACTTGTTATTGTACGATTGCCATTGATATCCGCCACCCCATTCATAATCTCCCAAAGCTATATAGCCTGCTTTCTGTTGTCCATCCCACTGTGTACTGTCAGAAAAAGACATCAGTTTGCCCACTGTATTCCAATGCAACAAATCATTACTCTTTGCCAGCCAGGTTTCATAACCACGCCCATCAAACTGGATATAGGTCATAAACCAATCATTACCTTTTCTGAATACAGAAGGACAATCAATTTTCTTTGACGCATCTGCCGGCACTACCACCAATCCGTATTTGTAGGGTGTTTTAATTTCATTGTAGGTTTGTTGCATTACCTGTTGCGATACTTCTTTTTGCGCAAAAGCAACCAGCAAACAACAATTGAAAACAACAATCAATAAAAATTTTTTCATTATAAGAATAGCTTTGTTTAGAAAATACTGTATGAACTCCCGACGCGACGTCGGGACAGGTAAGGATTTATAGAATTAACAAATTTTAATGAACTGCACTACGAAGTCTTTGACTTGGCAGTTTTATGCACTAAATCTCCGACTCTGTTTTATACAGCGAAAACTCATTTTATTGTCTATGCAACAACTTGTTCCTCTTCAATTCCGTCAGCCACAACCCTATCTTCATTTATAGGCCGTTTTCTCCAGTAGTTGGCTAATATACTTCCACTGATATTCATCCACGGACTAAACACCGCGGCAGCTAAACCTACTGTGCCCAACTTGCCCATGCTACCTGCTATTCCCGATGCCATGCCCCCATTTTGCAAACCTACTTCAAATGCTATCGTGCGGCTCGAATTTTTATCCATGCCAAACAAACGACTGAACCAATAGCCAAAAAAGTATCCGGCAGCGTTATGTATAACAGATGCAATAAACAACAGTAATCCTACTTTCAATAAATTATCCCGCCCTGCTGCAGTTGTTACCGTGGTAAAATAAATAATGCCAATCATGGAAATCAACGGCATTATTTTATCTAACCCTGGAAAGCGGGCATGCAAATAATTATAAACAATGCCGGCAATTACTGCTGCTGAAAAAAATGCAGAAAGGTTCAGGCTTTGAAGTAATGGTTTATTGGTTGTTTCATTTTGTAAGAAGAAAACAGCAATCAATATCCAGGCAAGGCAAATTACACCCACTGCGTACCATCTTTTTTTCTGTTGAGCATTTGCATCTTTCAAATAATCATGCAACAAAGCTGCGCCAATAGGTACAAGTACAATTTTTATAATCTCCGCCATCATATCAAAAAAGTGAATCTCAATTAATGTGCCTGCCAGCAGCTTCATCAACAGCGGTGTACAAAAAGGTGCTGCTAGTGTAGCCATAGCCGTTATAATAACAGATAAAACAAGATTAGCCCGGGCCAGGTAAACCATTACATTAGAGGCCAGGCCGCTGCTGCAACTTCCAATTAAAATAATACCTGCGGCTATCTCTGCTTCAAAATGAAAAATCTTTGTTAGCAATAAACCCATCAATGGCATAATTGTAAAATGACAAAGCAATCCCGCCAATACACCTTTTCCTGTTGTAGCCAGTCCATTGAAATCTTTTAACTGCATGTGCGTGCCCATGCCAAACATTACCAGTTGAATGATGATAAGAATAAGTGTTTTATCCCGCAGGTTAATATTTCCCCAATGTGTAAATGCAGATGGATATAACATTCCGGCAGCAACAGCGCAAATAATCCAGGCTGTATACTGATAGCCTTGAAGTTTTGGAATTCCGCGCAAAGCCAGTGCCAATGCCAAAAAAGCCAGCATTAAAGAAGACTTGAATAAAGCTGTTTGTGCAAAGCACACTCCAGCCAATGATGCAAGTGTTGCTACCAAACTAACAATTAGCAATATGCGGGCACTGCTTTTCACTGTTCATTATTTATATCAATGTGGCAAGGTGTTGAATAGCTATTTCCGGGCTTGCCAGTATGGGCACTTTTCTTTCTGCTTCTGATAAAGTGCTTACCACCCGGGCCATTGATGCCTGCGCCAATACAATTACATCTGTTTTAGTAACCAATTCTTTTAAAGCAGTTGCCACTTTTGCATCGTGTGTAGCAGCATCGCCACTCATTAAAGCATCAAATGCACCTTCACATAAAACAGGGAATAATTCAATTTCTTTATTAGCAACAGCAGCTCTTCGTTTTACCAAATCAGTAGTAGGTTCAAGCGTGGTTGAAAGTGTAGCTACCACACCTATGCGCTTGCCGGTTTGTACTGCTTTATCAGCCATGGGTTGATCAACACGCAACACAGGCACTGTAGTCAATCCCGCTGCTGTTTCCACTGCCGGGCCAATGGATGAACAGGTATATAAAATAAAATCTGCACCAGCATCCTGCGCAGAATCTGCATAGTTTACAACTCTTCTTGCTGTGGCAGCAGTAAGTTCACCACAGGCAATCGTGTTTTTTATAAGACTATCATCTACAATATTGAATGTTTTTACGTGCGGCAAATATTTACTGCACAGTTCTGCAAACACCGGCACCAGCGTAGCAGAAGTATGAATTAATCCCAATGTTTTTTGCGTCATATCTTTTAAGTTAAAAGTTCAAGATTTAAAGTTATTCGCCCTGTTAAATGACTATTTCGCAACTAGCACCTCACAGCTTTTCTCCTGCCATCAATACAAAATAATCTTCAGCACCAACCTGCCCTCCTTTAAAATTCACTTCCAATCCCTGTATTGCTTTATTTCTCGAATGGGCTTTGCACAAAGGCGCACCAGCTACCAACGGTGCAATCATTTCCACTGCATCAATACCCATAGCCCGTGCTGTATAACTGCTGGTATCACCTCCCGATACAACTATTCGTTTTATGCCTGTTTGCTCCGCTGCTAACTTGCTTATATATCCCAATACATTCCCAAGAATTTCAGAAGACAATAATTGCGTTTGTACAGCACCGGTATGGACTATCACATGCTGCTTTTCCAGCAACAAAGAATTTACACGTGTACATATTACTTCTTGAATACTCTTTTTATCATTTAGGATCGCTACATCTAAAACTACATCCACAAAACCATTTGCTTTAGCGTATGCTATTTGCGTTGCTGTTACAGGCGAACAACTGCCGGACACCACCAACAAAGGTTTAGCCACAGTGATAGCCGGCCAGTTTGCAACTGGTATCCATGTTTTATTATGATTCCAATAACTACCCAATGCCATTTCAACAGCTGATCCCCCAACAGAAAAAAGATTTCCCTTTTCAACCTGGCCATCCATCCATTCGCCAATTGCTGGCAACTCGCTTTCATCAGTAGTATCCAGCAACAATACCTGTTCGCTTTTATTATCCCGCCATTTGTTTATAGGCTGTTGCATCTCTACCATATCTATCAACCCAATTGTCTTATTTGTTTGCTTGCCTAAATGCAATCTCAAATCGCTTTCGTCAGCAGGTGTAACAGGATGTTTGCTCATGGACGGGTGCCTGTCAATTCTATATATTTTACCATTGCTACCGATACCCATGCGGGCAAACAGGTTACCAAATACACAGTAACGACCCAAGGCCGGGTTGCCACCTATTACTGGTGCCATTGTTTGTTCAAATATCGTTGCGCCGCAATCAATCGCTTTGCCAATACTACCTACTGTTGGAGACGAATCATAAGTGGAGCAAACTTTGTAATGCACATGCCGGGCTCCATTTTCTTTTATCAGCGCAAATGCGGTTAGCAAAACCTCTTCCATTTCCGCTGGGTTCAATGCACGTGTTTTTCCTGCAATACCATAAGCATCCAGTTGCGGAAAAGATTTCAATTGCGCTGCTGTTGGCGGTTCAATAAACAAAACGGCTTTGGCACCGGCCCGGCACAGAAATTCCAGCGCATCTGTGCTGCCGGTAAAATCATCACCATAATATGCCAATAATATTTTGCTCAATTTTGTATCATCAATTTTTTATCAAACATTTCAATTATCTATCAGCGTCCTCCAAACTTTTCTACCGATTTCGCAAATGCCGGATATTGTTTAGCGGCTTCTTCCAGGCTCAATCCATCCACCGCTGCCTGCCATGCCTGTTGCAACGCATTTACACCTGCGGCCGGCCCCAATGGATGTGCCATTATACCGCCACCAGCCATGTATAACAGATCAACTGTTTTTGTTCTTCGCCAGGTTTCAAAAGCCTGTCCACCCCATTGACCAGAGGACACAACCGGCAAAATTGTTTTGTGATCATAGAACGGTTTCAAACAAGCGTCAATAGAAGCCACCACGCTATCATCACTTTCCCAGAATTTATTCTGAATGCCATTTACGTGCAATTGATCAACGCCTGCTACACGCCATATTTTTTGATAAGCCCTGAAATCAATTCCCAGCAATGGATGACGCGTTAACATTCCCCAACCATTTCGATGTGCATGTATAGCTAATGCTCTTTGATCACAGATTTTTTTAACGCCAGCCAATCCCACACTATTAATACTTACCATAGCACAGGTGCCGCCGCTATTGATAATTTTTTCATAACGCTGCATCATTTCATCAAGCTCTCCGCTGATATTAAATCCAAACATTACCTTCTTACCTGTTTTATCTGCATGTGCATTTATCACTTGCATAATTGCATCCACCCGATCATTAAACAAAGAATTGGCTGAGGATGAAAGCAGCTCATCGTCTTTAATAAAATCAATTCCGGCTTCTGTTAATGTTCTCACCATGGTTGCCGTATCCGCTGGTGTTAACCCAATAGAAGGTTTTATAATGGTACCAATCAATGGGCGGTTATCCACCCCTGTTAGTTTTCGGCAACCTTCAATACCAAAACCCGGGCCTTTAAAGTGTTCAGCATAAGAACCCGGCAAATCAATATCCATCAACTTAAGCCCGGTAAACTGTGTTATCTCGTACAGATTGCCTTGTAAGGTAGATATCATCACAGGCAGGTTATACCCAAAATTCTCAATGCTCCACGACACTTTTACTATTGCACGATGATAAAGCCCGTCTTTACTTGTAGCTCCCGGAATAGCTGGTTCTTTTACAGTTTCCAGCAAATCAATGCCCTCTACCCTTGCAGCAAAACGTTGTTTCAACTCTTCTGTTTCTCCCGGCACAGCAACAAAAGTTCCAGACGATTGCTCGCCTGCAAGTACCGCTGCCGCTTTTTCGGGAGCATAAGGGGTTTCAATAAAATATGTTGCTGTTATTCGTTCCATGATTCTATATGACTGGTTTCTTCTATTTTATTTTTCATCTACTCAGAATTTATTCATCGTAACCAATCCCGGCTGTCGTTTCTCGCTTTTCTTTCATCTTCGCAAACGCATTTCCACATTTATCACATTCCTCACATTTTCACATTGCTCTCTGTTATCTCACCGGCATCCACACTGTCATATCAGATTTTCCACGATTTGCCCATGCGTAATAAGGAATCAGCTTAATCTTTACGGGTGTTTTTTTATTGCTCACAGGTTTATACAATGTGTTATGCCAATCTGTATGCGCTTTCATTTCCGCTTCACCGCTTAATGTCATTACTGTGCCGCCGCTTATTTTTTCCGACTGTGGCAGCAACTTGACAGACGCAGGAAGCACTACATCAAAAATATTTTTACCTGGCAAATCAGGCGATTCAAGGCAGTACACAATCGGCCCTCTTTTTACCGTAACCTGGTTTTTTGTTTCTTCCACCAACGGGTTTGATTCAATCAGTGTAGCAGGCATAGCCAGGTTAAGAGAGATAACATCTCCAGGCTTCCATGCTTGTTGACAAATTGCATAACCCTGCTTTAGGCTTGTATTCTTTTGAACTACTCCATTTATTTTTACACTGTACGATTGGCACCAGCCCGGAATTCTTAGATAAATAGTAAATGGCTTTTCAGGTACTTCTTTAATGCGAACACCAATTGCTCCATTCCAGGGGTAATCAGTAATTTCTTCTAACCGAATGGCAGCACCATCTTTTAATTTTGTATTCAGTTTATTACTTCCGTACAAATTCAGATACAATCCATCTTCGGCTACACTATACAGGTAGTTACTAACCTCGGCTACTGTTCTTACTTCGTTTGGAGGACAACAATCTGAAAGTGCTATATAAGACTGTCTGCCACCTTCCCATCTTAAATGATATGGATAATCAGCAGTAGCAGCCAGCGGGTTTGTGTAAAAGAATTTAGTGCCACTCATGCTAACGCCGCTTAGCACACTATTGTATAATGCCAGCTCTGCAATATCAGCAAATCTTGCATCTCCGGTTATTTGCAACATGCGCCAGTTCCACAATACGTTGCCGATATTGGCGCAGGTTTCATTGTGCGCACTAAAATTGGGCAACTGATAATCTCGTCCATACGCCTGGTGAATTTTTTGCACTGTATCTGGTTTGTAAGATGTACCATCAACTGAAACGCCGTCATACAACGCGCCGCAACCACCGGTTACATACATTTTATGATTTGTTACATCATCCCAAACTTTATCCAATGTCTTCAATAAAGAAGCATCTCCTGTTTCTGCATACACATCCGCCACACCTGCAAACAAATAATTAGCCCTCACCGCATGTCCTACAACGCCTTGCATATCTCTAACTGGTTGCCTGTCGCTGTTATCATCCGTTCCTTCAACGGTGCCTCGTATATCAATCAACTTTTTTACAAGCGCCAAATATTTTTTATCTCCTGTGGTACGATACAATTCTGTTATACCCATATAGTGAGAAGGGCAAACTGCATTGCGGGCTTGCTCAGGTGTGGCATGATTATAAAACTCAATTAAAAAATCTGCAGCTTTCCTGGCAATATCAAGCAAGCTGGTCTTACCTGTTGCACGATAATGCACACAGGCTGCTGTCATTAAATGACCAAAATTGTAAGCTTCAAAACTCAACTTATCATCAAACATTTTTGATTGACCATTTTTCTTTTGCTCAATGATAGACTTTGTATAAATATAACCGTCAAATCTTTGAGCTTTGCCAATGACATTAATCACTGCATCCATTTGCGCATCCAATGCCGGATCTTTTGTATTGGCATAAACCGCCGCTGCCGCTTCCAGCAGTTTATAAAAATCACCATCATGAAAAGAGGGACCACGAAAATCACCGGTATCCAATCCTGCTGCTATACGAAAATTTTCAAAAGAGAAACAACTGTCCTTGCTGGTATAAACATTCCATAAGTGTGGTAATGTGGCATTGCGACAAACTGCAAATCGATCAGCCCAAAAACCATTTGTCCATTGCACATCACCCAAGCCAATTGAATTGAGTTTTGCATAAGGACTTTGGCCAGTATTCAACAAACCGTTTTGCGCATGCATTTGTTGCAGCAACAAAATAGCGATCAATATCATCATTCCTCTTTTCATCATTTTTATTTAACCAGCAGTGTCTATATTAATGTCATTCCTTCGGGATTTTTCTGTGCAACAGTCTCCAACCATTTAATTCAATTTATAATTGATCGTATATGATTTATCTTTTTCAATGCTTAATTCATATTGACCATTGCCTGCATCTTTAATCACGCCCTCTTTGCAAACCGGTTTTGATTTGCTTTTAAATTTTAAAACACCAGTTCCGGTGGCGCCTTTCACTTTTATCTGCTTGTTGTTTACATACAGTTCCACTTCTCCCTGTGGTGTTGGCACTTTTCCCTGCATCCACTGCAGTCCGCCAAGATTGGGTTCAATAACATAGTTTGAATAGCCAGGTGCTGTTGGTTTAATACCTAAATAATATTTCCCCAACAAATACAATGGACTGGCTCCCCATGCATGACAAAGACTTTTACCAAATGGCCTTCCATACATGGCATAGTGTTCTGCTCCTTTTTTTGCAGGGTCATATTCTTCCCAAAAAGAGGTAGCGCCTAATTGCAACATGCTTCCCCAATAGTCTTTAATTCTTTTCAAAACATATTCCTGCTCGCCCATAGCGCAAAGCGATTCCAATTCATAAAACTGCATGTAAGGCGTTGTTATCTTTTGAATTGAATCGTTTAGCAATACAGATTTCTTTACCGCTTCTTTCTGTGTTGGTGAAAAGTAATCAAAGAAAATAGCAAACATATTTGCATAGCGGGTTACATTGTCTGTTTGTTTTCCATTGATGCGACTATGCACCAATGCCTGTTTGCTATCATTCCAATACAGTGTAAATAATTGCTGCCTTAATTGTTCTGCCAACTGTTTGTAATTCGTCTGCCCTTTTTTGTCTCCGGCAATACCGGCACACAATGTCATTGTTTCAAGGCTGCGGCAAAACAACAACTGCTCAAAACTTAATTCACCTTGTTTGCTCATACCGCGTGCCCAGTCAATAAAGATCCAATCACCAGGCATGCCTTCCAGCAATCCATTTTGATTGCGCCTGCCCAGGCAAAAGTCCATCATGCTTTTCATGCGGGGATAGTTCTGCCTTAGAAAAGCCGTATCGCCGCTATATTGGTAATAATCGTAAATGCTCATAAACCAATACAGTGTATAATCCATAATGGTGTTGATGTGAGATGTAACCGGATCTTTACCACGTAATGCGTATATGCTGCGTTTTACTGTCTCATTATCGTTCATCAGATAATAATTCATGAGATAGCTTTGGTAAGCATCTCCACTCCATACCCACCTGTCTCTTTTAATTCCATCAATAAAAAACTCCCGCGTACATAAATGCAGAGTGTATTTAGCGGTCTCGTATATTTTATTAATACTCTCGTCTGAGCATGTAAATCCGCCTTTATCCGGAAGCGCCGCATATTCGTGCAACATGGAAACATTGTTTACCGTCATGTTGTTATCATACTTCAGATGCACATAGCGATATGCTCTTGACACAATCAATGTAGTATCTGTTTCACTGTTTGCATTGATTGAAATTCGATCCAGCAATTCACACTGATCCGCAGACATGGCTTCTTCTTTCGACTCGCCATAATAAATAGAAATAGTGCCTTTGCCTTTTACGCCGTGCAGTCTAAGAAAGCCGAATGTTTCTTTTCCAAAGTCGGTGATCAATCCATCATTTACTTTTGTAACAGACACTGCTGGTAATGGTGTTACAGGCAGTTTAAATGCAGAAGGCAATTGATTGGCTTCATTAAAATTCCAGCAACCGGCATTTACCCAGGTTGTAGAAGAAACGTCTGATGAAACACCGGTTTGATCTATCCATTCTTTGTTTTCGAAAGTGGATAACCAGGAAGTATCCGATACAATGTTTTTGCCTTTTACAAAAAGCGCCGGCACATGTGCCTGGTTGAATATTTTAAATGCAATAGTATGCTTACCTGCGGGAACTGTTATTTGTGCAGGCATTCCTTCCAATGCTTTTCCATCTATTCTTACATGAAAATCGCCTTCTACGGCAATGCTTACCTGTTCCGGCTGTTGCAGCGTGATGGTTTTTGTAAACTCTACCAGCGTGTAATAACTATCCATCTTCCAGAATACGGGAAGAAAAGCACCACGTTCTGTACGGCGGTTCTGCATCTGGTTGGAAAGCGCTATCTCGTAATCGCCGGGATACCAAATCCAGGTGGCTGTTTGTGCAATGGCGGGAATGGTTGTGATGGAGGCGCTGAATAGTATTACCCAAAGTACAAGAGTGCGACGCAACGACTGTTGCCTTTGTATTCTGTCGCCGGGTTCAAAAAAAAGTTTAATCATGTTCATAAGCATTAATAACCGTTAAAGAAAATATACAGGCCCAATATTGTTAGGCCCAGCAAGGTAAATAAAACTTTTACTCTTCGCGATGTCTTTGGCATTGTGGCAAGGGAAGCATTTTCTATATTGGTTACGGGTGTTCTATCTGTAAGTGAAACAATGATAGCTGTAATAAAAAGTATGGTAAATATATCGAAGGACAAGAGCAGGTAATGCGGCCAGAAACTGTATTTGTCTGGTGTGAGTACCCAAAGATACAAAACGCCTACGCCAAGACTGAACGCAGAACCATAAGAGAGTATTCCGTTGACAGCTTTACGTGTTGTTCTTTTCCAGAATACCGACAACAGGAACACAACAGAAAGCGGTGGCGCAATAAAGCCCAGCACAGACTGAAAGATATCAAACAACTTCAAGCCTTTAATATTATCGATAGCTAATGCCATTAGCACAGCAAAGACGCAACCAGCCACCACCGTTAGACGACCTACTTTTATGATCTGCTGATTGTTTGCAGCGGGATTGATCTTCTTTGCATAGATATCCTTTGTAAACACGGTGCTCAATGCATTTAATGATGAGCCGATAGTGCCTACCAGCACA
This sequence comes from Chitinophagaceae bacterium, assembly GCA_047602295.1. Taxonomy (GTDB): domain Bacteria; phylum Bacteroidota; class Bacteroidia; order Chitinophagales; family Chitinophagaceae; genus JACMLD01. The sequence goes on from JASGHP010000001.1 coordinate 4,689,158, forward strand.
GCTACCAGCACAACAATTACCAAACCATTCATGCCGGGAGGAAAAAGATTGGTGACCATGGTCATATACGCTTCATCTGCACTCTTTAAATTGGGAAATAGCAGGAAACAAAGAATGCCGGGGATAATAAACAATGGCAACGCTAATATCTTTAACCATCCAATAAAATTTACGCCTAATTGTCCCTGCTCTAAATTTCTTGCTCCCAGTACAGATTGTACCATGGCCTGGTCTGTGCAAAAGAAAGCAACCGCCGCAACGGGATAACCTAACAACAATGCAGGCCACGGATATTTTGTATCGCTGGCAGCATGGATTAAGTTCCAGTAATGAGCAGGCGCTTTATGAAACATAGCGCTGATGCCACCTACTTTTTGCAAACCGATATAAGAAAGCGTAAGTGAAACCAGTATCAGCAAGATCATTTGAAACACATTTACCCTTGCAATAGCTTTTAACCCTCCGGCAAAAGTGAATATGCCAGAAAACAATACCAGCACAATAACAGACTGCCACATGGGGATACCAACGACTTGCCGAACTAAAAAACCACCGGCAAATAAACCCAGTGATAGCCACGATAATAACATTTTAACCAATGCATACCAGGCCAGGATGTTTTGTGTGCTGCTGCCATAACGTTTGCCCATAAACTCTGGTATGGTAGTTACCTTCATAGCTATATACCGTGGAGCAAAAACGGTAGCCAGCAACAATAAAAAGACAAAGGCATACCATTCAAAATTGGCACCAACAACACCCATGCTGTAACCAAGACTGGCAAACGTAAGCAATGAAGATGGGCCAACATTGGTGCCCCACATATTAAAACCGATATTGTACCAGTTGAGTGAATTTCCTGCCAGGAAAAGATTTTCATCTTTTTTCTTTTTGCCAAAACTGGCCATATAACCAATCAGCAAAAGCAGCAGCATATACACAGCTACTATTACAAAATCTATGGTCTTCAGCTTATCGTAGATGGTATTCATTGGCAGTTTTTACAGCAAGTCTTTTAAACCATATTCGTTTAACGTATCACTCATTTTAACAGGCATACCTGTTTGCAAACTTTTATCCATCGCCTGCAGCAATGCCACTGTACCTATACCTTCTTTCATATCCGGGTATGCTGTAAAATTTTGTTCGATAGAATCTACAAAATATTCCAGGTAGTTTTGGTACTCGCCTGCATGGTGGCTTTGCCCTTCAAAACGGAAAAAGTGTTTCAATTTGGCATCGCCCCAGGTAATTACTTTTTCTTCGCCGGTTTTATCAGTAATAGCATAACGCAGTTCATGGTAATCGGCCTGGCTGGCGCCTTCTGTGCAGCGAACAATACAACTCATACCACTCTCACGAGAAGTGGGTTGTACCGGACCTGTATATGCACCGCTTACACGGGCAATGCGTCCATCTGTAGAGCGAAAAATAAAATGCATGGTATCTTCATTTTTCAAACCCGCAGTTTTTCCGTTGGAGCTAATCATGCCATAGCCCATTACTTCTTCTATATTAGGTAAATACCAGCGTATAAAATCTACCGGGTGACTCAACCCGCCATACAACCATTTAAAAGAATTTTCCAGTGCCCATTTTTTTTCCAGGAACCAGCGATGGTCTGCATTATAATGACTTTCTACAGTGATAAGATCACCCATTAACCCCGCTTCATAATCTTGCCGTTGTTTTTTATAGGGTTCAAAAAAGCGAGAGCTTTGGCCGATAAAAACTTTTTTGCCTGTTTGCTTTTGCAATTCCAATAATTCTTTCGCATCGGACAAATTATCTATAAAAGGTTTGGTGCAAACCACGTGTTTGTCGTGCAATAAAGCTTGCTTAACATGAGCAGCATGCAAATGATCCGGCGTATAAATAGCAATGATGTCGATGCTCTTATTATCAAGCATATCCTGGTACTCCGTAGTGTACTCGTGTATCCTGAATTCATCAGCACGTTTGATGCACATATCGCGGTTACTATCGCAAATCATAGCCAGGTGCAGCTTGCGGCTATGCATAGCTGCGGAAATTGTACTACGGCCTTCGCCTAATCCTAAGATTCCTATTGATAGCATAATATTAATTAGCAATTAAAAATTAGTAATTAGTAATTTTTTAATTTCGAGATTTTGAGCGCAAATTGGGCAACCGTAAAGATCGCCCCCATCATTTTCACATTTCCACACTCATCACATTTTCACATTTTTAAAAAACACCCAGGTCTCCCCCTTCTTCGTTCCTTCAATACCTTCCTGGTAATTCTTCATGATATTGTTCCACTCCACCACACGCGGATTGTTCTCTGTTGTTTTTGGATTGAGCTTATCAAGGCTCTCTCCTTTTGGTATGCTTATTACCAGCATCAATTGCCTTCCGTTTTTAAATATTAGCAATTGCTGAAAACTGGCATTGCAAAAGCCTTTTGAAATTTCAGGCCATTTTTGAAATTGCGTAGCATGATAATCCAAATACGCTTTTTGCTTTTTAGGATCAGCCACCATGTTCGCGGTGAGTATTACATGATCCCATTCAGCCGCTACAGTTTTATCATCGCAATTTTTTGATTTATCGAAATGATAAAACAGATCGGGATATGATCTTACCTGCGCATCGGGGAAAGCATTTTTAAGTTTATTGGTAAAAGACATTACATCAATAACCTTGTCAAATACCACGAAGTGATTCTTCCATTGATACACGGCATTGCTGTCCATTTTATATTGGGCTAGAAGATTGCGGAGTTTTGCCAGATCGAATTGTTTGTTTTCTGCCTGCACCAATTCAATTATTTCAAAATGTTCTTCATTAATAGGCAGGTTAAGTTGTGCGGCTGTCTTTTCTTTTGCCAGGTATTGATAAGCAGTTTGCAACCCCGCATTTTGTTTAATGGATGCTGCAGCCTTTGGACCGTTATTGCTCCATTCATTCCCAGGGCCATTGGCATTTTGCAAATATTTTTCAGAAGGCGTCCAGTTATCTTTCACTGTTATATAAGAAGAGCCTTCATCTGTATACAAATAAAACCAGTGAGAAGGCAAATGGGCATAAGGTGCTTTATAAATGCTATCAATATAATTCTCTGCAATCAGCGAACCGGGTTGGGCACTCAATGTATAAATGCCGGCACAATCATAATTGTGTTTGCCATAATAATGAATTTTATTATCAATGACTTTATTGTTACGCATCATATTCTCCGACGGGTTCCATCCCCAACCTATGCTGATGCCAGTGTAACCAACATTTTCAATTTCATTGTGGCTAATTTCCGTATTACGTGTATAACCAACGCCAATGCCCACGCATCCCCAGTCTTCGTTGGTAGCATCGGTTATAAGATTATTGCTGATACGAAGGCTATCGCACACTTCTCTTTCATCTTTGGGTTTATAAGTCAAATGAATTTCCTGTGCTTCATCTGCAAAAACGCCAGCAAGAATGGCTGTACCGCCAATGTCTTTGAACAAACTGCCATTGACATAATTATTATGCGATCCTTTAAAAAAATCCAATGCAGTAGAAGCCGTATGCTTAAACTGGCAATTATCAAAGCCGCAATTTGCTGCCCAGGAAACCTGTATTGCTGCTGCGGGGCGACCAATCCATGCCTGGTTATCGAGATGGGGGTTTTCTTTTGTACCGGCAGGTTTTAATTTGTAGGCTTCTGTCATATACATGCCAGCCTGGTGCGGCACAAGACCAAACTGTGAAGGGCGTAACCAACTGCTATGCTCAAACGAAATATTTTTGAAGAAAACATTTGTTACAGGATGTTCTGCTATGCCTTCTATTTTAACAATGGTTTCTGCAACAGGCACAACAACATTTGCTTTGATAAGATCTTCACCTTGCTTTGGCCAGTAATATAATTTGTGATTGATTTTATCTAACCACCACTCTCCTGGTTCATCTAGAAACTCAATAGCATTGGTAAGATTGAATGCAGAGTTGCCGGTTTCCTTTGAAAGCCAGGGTGCAGGCCAAGGGTGTTCGTTTTGGATTTTACTTTCCGGTTGCTGAAAAAATAAAACGGCGCTATCACCTTGTTGCACTATTTTTTTTATTCTCAATATCGCAATGGCCCACCATTGATGAATAAACATTTCTGCGCCTTTGATATCAGCTAATTTTTTATTCAACGGGATAACACAATATGCGTCCTTTTTATTCCAATTCAGAATGCGACCCATGCTATCTCCATTGTATAATTTTGCACGAACTGCTTTTACATCGTTTACCCATAGCTGCCTGAAATCAGTAAGCTCGGGATAAACATTTAAATCTGCTACCCAAACTTTGCCTTGTGCCACAGCAGGTAAACCGTTTATTTTTTGTACAGATCTTTTCCAATTGTTTATTTCAATGCCGCCACTAAAAACAGGATTGTCGCCCGATGCTGCTTCAATAATAGTAGGGCTTGCTGCTGTACCTGCATCTTCTGGTCGAATCATCAATGATTCATAAAAATGATAAACACCTTCTGCAATAATAATGTGAATGCCATTTGCTATTGACTCATCATTCAAACGCCGCAGCTCCCTTGCTTTTCGCAAGGCCGCGGCTATACTGGCTAATGGATGGTCTTTTGTACCGGAGTTTGAATCGGCGCCATTGAGAGATACATAAATATCGGCTGCCCTGCTGCTGCAAACAGTTAATAATAGAAGAAGTAAAAAACAGGCAGGCAACCGTCTCATTTTGTATTGTTAAACGCCTCAGTAAGCGGTTAATATTTTGAATAAATGTACCGACGCGGCTTACCCGGAAAAAGGCTAGTATTTACTAAAAAGATGGAAAATATTACTATTTAAAGATAGGCTTTAAGAGGAATTATAAAAGGTAAGAACATCTCAAACGGTGAATACGAGTTTGTATCCAGGATAATCTTTTGAACCTGGCGATGAATCTTTGGGCAGCATCGTTGCGTCGCAGTACGTTCATCGGCAAAGCTTTGAGCAGCTTTAGGTTGCTCCACAATATCGCCTTTAAAATGCCAGCAACTTTAAGTCCTGATAACCTACATAATTAAAACGCAGCTTTTGTTTCCGCCAGTAATGCTTTCAGTTCTTTTAGTTTCTCAGGAAATTTTGAAGCGAGATTATTCTTTTCCGTTGGATCGTCTTTGAGATTGTACAATTGTTCTTCCGTACTATATCCCGTCTCAATATTTACTTCCTTCATTAGTGCCGGCCCGTTTCCGGGAGCTATATATTTCCATCCATCTTTAACAATGGCCAGGTTATTTTCATTGGCTGGTTGCTCAATGTTAAATGTTCTGTTGACAGAGGCCTTGCCTGTTAGCGTAGAAAAATAATCTTTGCTATCTGTAAATTCTCCGGCAGGAAGTTTCACGCTTAGCATACTTGCGAATGAAGCCATCAAATCTACCTGGCTGAACAATGCATCAGAAACAGTATTGGGTTTTATTTTGTTAGCCCAATAAACAATGAAAGGCACTCTTGTTCCTCCTTCCAGCGCACTGTATTTTCCGCCGCGATAAATACCACCAGCATGATGCGTTTCTGTTACAGCAGTTTCGGCCGCCTGATCAATATAACCATCGTTAAGCACCGGGCCGTTATCACTGCTGAAAATGATGATGGTATTATTCAATAACCCACGTTCTTTTAATGCCGCTAATATCACACCCACTGAATGATCCATTTCAAGAATAGCATCGCCCCTATAACCCAGCTTGCTTTTACCTTTAAACTCAGTAGCCGGCATGCGTGGCACATGTATATCATGAATGGCATAATAGAGAAAGAACGGTTGTTTCTTTTTCAGGCTTTCATCAAAAAAAGCAATGGCCTTTGTATTGAAAGTAAACCCAAGCTCTTCGTCTGTCCATTCGGCACGTTTTCCACCCTGCATAAAACCAATGCGGCCTACGCCATTGGTAATATGGCCATCGTGCCCCTGGTTCTTATCATTTTTCATTTTCAACAATTCCTGGTGCTCCTTGCCAGTAAGCTCTCCGTCAAAAGGGTTTGCATAACTGACCGATATAGGATCTGATGTATCCAATCCAACAACTTCCTGGTTTTCCATAAACACAGTAGGTGTGCGGTCTGCAGTGGCAGGAAAAATAAACGAGTAATCAAAACCGATTTCTTTAGGGCCCGGACTTACTTTGTTATTCCAATTAACAGCGGTATTGCCCAAGCCCAAATGCCATTTGCCAACTGCGCCTGTATAATAACCTGCACGCTGAAAAACTTTTGGTAACGTAGTAATATCTGTAGGAATAGTAAGATTTGCATTGCCAGGCAAAATATTAGTACCTTTTTTACGCCAGGCATAACGTCCAGATATAAGTGAAAATCGGGAAGGTGTGCAGGTAGAACCAGTACAATGAGCATCTGTAAACCGTAAACCATTTTGTGCCAGCCAGTCCGTTTGCGGTGTAGCAATTGCCTTTGCTCCATAGCAACTCAAATCGCCATAGCCAAGGTCATCAATATACAATACAAGTACATTGGGTTTTTGCTGGGCTTGTAATTGCAGAGCAAATAAGAGGCAAACTATAAAACCAAAAGGGCAAAATTTATTCATAGCCGGCTGTTTTCTATTAACGGAGCTTTCGAGATAAAGATAAGTCTATTCTTTATCTAACCTTTCTTCTTAAAAAGAAACAGTCATCCAACACTGCCAGCATAAAGCCAATAAAAAAGGAAGCGCTGTCGCACTTCCTCTAAGGCAGAAGTCGGAAGTATAAGGTCAGACTTCAGACCTCATACTTCAGACATCCGGCAGCATCTGCTTATTGAAACAATTGTTTCAGATAAGCCGTATTAGCTCCATAATTATATTTTACATCTCTCGGTTTTGTTGCATCCCTGCTGCGTTCTATCACCAGCCATCCTGTCCATTTCATTTTGTCGAGTGCAGTCTTCACTTTCGGCATATCAACCTGCGGATCATTTTGCAACCAAACGCTATCCCTATTGGTAGCATGTATCATAGCAATGCGATCTTTACCTAAGGTTTGCATTTCAGTAACTACATCACGGCCTTCACGCAATGGGTTTGAAAAATTGAAGCAGAGCTTAATAGCTTTTGAATTGATTTGTTTCAACAAGTCTACTTCTCCTTTTGCCGACAATGCAGTTTCTATAGCGATGGTTACACCAGCTTTTTCTGCCAGCTTTGCTGCCACTTTTAATCTTGCTACTACTGAATCTCTAACGCCAGGATTTTTTACCAAATCGCATTGCACACCTAATGGCAAAAATGCCAGCTTTATGTTCATCAGCTTCATTGTACGAATACAATCTTCTATCGACTGAATATATTCTGTTCGCCCGCAAAAAGACTGCGCATAATAACCCGTCATAGACAAGCAAAACATTTCAATGTTCAACTCTTTGGCTTTATTAATGAATTGCAGGCGCACTGAATCGTTTAGCAACTGGTTGTCGAACGTGGGCCTTGTACCCAGTCCGCCCATATCTACTTCTAATCCATCTGCACCCAACTCTTTTGTTAGCGATAAAGCACCAAGCTTCTGCCGCTTCAGCAACATCAAATCAATCAATCCAATTTTATAGCGTTTGTTTGGGCATAAGTTCCGGATACTGCAATCAAAACAATTAAAAGAATAGTAACGATCTTTTTCATAAACACTTCAGCTTAGTTATAGTTTCTTAATTTATTTTTTTGATACCGGCATTTTATCTCTGGGCATCATCGTTGCGTCGCATTACGTTCATCTTTGGGTTCGTTGGGGAGCTTTAGGCTGCCCCGCTGGTTGCATGATAAAAGAACAAATCCTTCTTAAGGTAGTTGGCATTAAGAGTAATTCATCAGTTGTGTTATCGCTCAAAAATGATATACAGTTGAAGAGTGCGACGCAACAAAAGCTAAATAGTACTCCGATGACGGGTACAAAATTATTTTCCTATTGCTTTATTAAATGCTAACTCAAGATTGGCAAAACCCATAATAGCATTAGAAGGAAGCTTCTCTCCTTTATCTCCAAACACAAAAAGATTTTGTTCGGGTTCTATGGTAATGGAGGTTTCGTCAATATTTCCATTGGCGTCTTGCACTGCTTTTAAATTTAAGCCAAGCTGTTGCGCCATAAATTTGTACACAGCCGTGCGTTTATTAATGCCAAAATCATGTTTCTCTGCTGGCAAATGCACATTCTGCACATTATCTTTCTTTCCATACCAACTATACATTTTTTGCAGGTACAAAAAATCGTGTTCCGGCATATGGTCTGTCCAATCGCCACCATCACTTACAATCAATTGAGGTTTTGGTGCAGCCATTGCAGCAATCTCTACATTATCTGTACGGCCGGCACAATCATGTATGGGCATTCCACTCTCACAAGGGCAGCCACCATAGAAATAAGATGAAAGAGAAACAACCGGCGCAGAAACTTTTATGCGATCATCCAATGCTGTCATCAATACAGTATGACTTCCGCCACCGCTTCCACCGGTAATGGCTACCCGATTTGTGTCTGCGTCTTTCAAAGACAAGAGGTAATCCAGTATGCGTATAGCACCCAACGCCTGTATCGTCATTGCCAGGCTGCGCCGGTGATCTTCATACTTAAATTGCAACATAGATTCTCCCCAGGCAAAAAGATCATAACTAAAAGCCATGGCACCCATTCTTGCCAAAGCAGCACAACGGTATTGGCAATCGGGACGATAACGTTGCTTTTCCCAATGTCCGTCGGGGTTTAAGATAACCGGTATTTTTCCTTTGTATTTTTCAGGTTTATACAAAGAGCCGTTGATCCATAAACCAGGTAATAGTTCAATAGCGATGTTTTCTACCGTGTAGCCATTGTATTTTCTTTTCGGCGTAATAACAGGCTTTGTGCCTGACGACGCGGGAAGTTTATCTAATTGCAAGGCCGCCAATAAGCAGGGTTTTAAATCTTTCTTTCTTGCTTCCCACTCTTCTACATTTTTATACTGCGCGGCAATGCGATCCAACTCTGCCCAACCTTCTTCTACCTTCCAACGATAATATTCATAGCTGCCAATCTTATATATTTTGTCTTTGTCTTTCTTCGCCTGCAAATCAAAAGGCCGCAACACATTGTCGAGCGTTTCTTCCAAATCTGGCCGATAACGCCAGGTTGCGTAGGATAACGTCTTGCCAGCAATAACAGAATCGTTGTACCTGAGCTTTATGTCATAGCGCTTTTCAATATCGCTCAATACTTCTTTTAATGGCTTTTTATAAGCACCATCTGTATTATACTGAGCATGCAACAAAGAGCAAACACTCAATAATAGTAAAGCAGCAATCAATCTTTGCATAATATAATTATATAGCCGGATCTAATGGAACAGGCGGCAGCATTAATGATTCAATGTCTACAGGTTTAATTTGCAAGCGTTCGCACCAGTGCTGAAAGCTTTCATGTATCTCATTAAGCGTTTGCTTTTGCTGAGGTGTCAACTCAAGTGCAGTAGCACGGCTAATGGTTCTTACCGGCAGGCCGCGTTTGCGTAAAAAATATTTTGCACTCATGGGATAGGCCACATGTATCAATGGATCTACCCTGCTGATTTCAGACTGCAACCATTTTACATCTTCCTGTTTTGTTGGGTCGTTGGCATTGTTTACCATCCATACCAAAATCTCAGGATAAAAGTTACCAGAGATAGATGACATACCTTTTGCACCCATTTGCAAACTATACATAGCATTGGGCGAATGCGCATCATAAAATTCAAGCTTACTATCTGCTTCTTTCAATATGTCCAGTTTGGCTTTTACTTTTTCCAAATCAATGGAAGTGTCTTTATGATAAACCATCCTGTTGGCAGAAAGCAATGTTTTAAAAACTTCCGGCCCAATGATTCTTTTATATGGAGCAGGACATTCATACATGCCCAAAGGAATATTGCCGGTAAGACGAAACATCTTCTCAAAATTGCCGAGTAGTATATCGTCGCTGTCTTCTATATTGGCATAGTGACCGGTAATTAGAATAACTGCATCAATACCCGTATCATAAATACGTTTAGAGAATTCTGCTTTATCATTTACAGTAAGCCCAAATGAACCGGTTGCAACCACAGGCACTCGACCATTCACATAACGCACCACATGTCTTGTCAACTCAATGCGCTCATCTTCGCTAATGCTGTACATCTCGCTGCTAAGGCAATTGGCAAAAAAACCTTTCACACCTGCTGCCAAATAAAAATCAATCAAATTGCTCACCACATCCAAATCAACCTTCGCCTTTAGGTTGAACGGCGTAATCATTACCGGAACAAATTTTTTAATTGAACTCATATGCTACAATTTATGTCTGATGTATAAAGTATTTTCTTCTTTTCCACCTCTCTCGTTTCACGCCTCACGACTGACTATAACATCCAAACCTACTTACAATTCTTTACCCAACAATCCTGTACTGTTCGCTTTTCTCCGGGCATAAGTAAATAATAATCCAACCAAAAATATTGTCAGTGTACCCACCACAATCACCATATTCTTGTGCAGCGGGCTGCGTAAAAAAGCATATTCAGCAGGCAGACGGTCAGAAAAGCTCATCCATAGAATTACTACAATGCCAATTAAAACTGCTGTTAACGCTTCTGCGTTTCTTGTGCGTTTACTGATTAAACCCAGCAAAAACAAACCCAGCATGCCACCGGCAAATATGCCCGATAGCTCCCACCATATATCCAATACGCTCTTGCTGCCAATCATGGCCAGTCCCGTAAATAATCCTGCAAGGCCAAAAACAACAGTTACTATATACAGCACCCGCAAATAATTTTTTGCGGCCAGATCTTTATTAAAATATCGCTTTACAATATCAGCCGTAAACACCGTTGCCGATGCATTCATACCCGAACTGATGGTACTCATAGCCGCTGATAAAATTGCCGATACAATCAATCCCACCAGTCCTTTAGGAATATTGGTCACCATAAAATGTGGCAATACCTTATCGCCATAATCTGCCGGTTGCAATTGTGCTGCAAGATTTCTTATATCATTTGCTGTTGCACCGCTTCCCAATCGCTCTGCTGCTGCTTTCAGCTTTACAGGCTCAATCATTTCAGGATGTACCTGGTAGAAACCAAACAAAGCTGTGCCAATAATAAAAAATAACAGAGATGCCGGCACATATAACGCTACACAAAGCCAAACCGATCTTATTGCCTGCTTTTCTGTTTTTGCGGTATGGTATCGCTGCACATAATTTTGATCCATCCCAAAATTGTTTAGGTTAATAAAGAACCCATACAGCAACACCACCCAAAAACCGGATTGCGTAAAATCAAAAGCACTGCTACCTAAACTAAATTTATTATTATCTTTTGCAATAGCTGTTATTTTACTAACGCCACCCGGCACTTCCTTTATTACCAACCAAAGTATCAATACAGCACCCAGCGTTTTAATAATGCCTTGTGCAACCTCCGTCCATATTACTGCTTCAATTCCTCCTAATACAGTGTAAATAATGATGCAAATGCCCATTATCAACATAATAGACTGCATGGAAAAACCAGTAAGTGCCTGCAGGCTTAATGCCATTCCAAAGAAAACAGAACCAATCCGTGCCAGTTGCGTGAGCAAAAAACATATTACCGCATATGTTCTTGCCCAGGGGCCAAAACGTTTTTCCAAATTAGTATAGGCCGATACTTCTGCGCTATGCCTGTAAAACGGTACAAAATACTTTGATGCTATCCATGCTGCCAAAGGCATCGACAAGCTAAACACAAATGCATTCCAGTTGCCGCCAAAAGATTTTCCGGGCACACCTAAAAAAGTATTGCTGCTTAAAAAAGTAGCATAAATAGACAAGCCAATTGCCCAGCCTGGTATTTTTCCGGATGCCACTGTAAATTGTTCAGCATTTTTATTCTTCCTGGAAAAATATACGCCAATACCTACCATGGCAAGCAGGTAAATAATTATTATGGCAATATCAGCAATCGGCAGGCTATTCATTATTAATTGCTTCGCAATTTAGAAATACAATGGAACGCGGATTATTATGATTGTTATGATTTTGTCATGATTTTGCATTTAACCATCAATACTAAATCAACCATTCTCACATCAGACATACTCACATCAGGCATTCCTTAATCAACCGAAGGCTTTTCTGTTTTCACTACAAAGCCCGGCCATTTCTCGTTCTTTATTGGTTCTAATTTTAATTTTGATGGATCAATCTTTACATATTTAATCTTCTCTCTTCTCCAGGTGTAAACAATATGCACCATCCCATCTTTTGATTGTATAACAGAAGGATAAGAATATTGGCTGATGGGCGAATCTTCCAATATCACTGCTGCATACCATTGCACACCATCTTTGGATATAGCAACATTCAAAGGCGTGCGTGCGCCTTTTCCATTGGGCAAAGACGAATCCGGTTTCACGTGATTGTATACCAGCAATTGTCTGCCGTCTTTTAACGTTACTGCATCTGTACCCGAATTGTTATTGGGTAAGGCAGAAGCTTTCATCGGGCTCCATGTTTTACCGCCGTCACTGCTCCACGATTCATTGACAGTCCTGTTTTTGCTACGGCACAAAACCTGCAAGCGACAATCCTTATACGTTAGTATACTGGGTTGAATGGCGCTCACTATTTTTCCATCGTTTATATCTTCAGATTTACTCCAGGTTTTTCCTTCATCTTTTGTGTATTCAAAGTGAACCTTCCATCCGTTTTTCTCTGTGCTTGAAGGGCAAACCAATACACCATTTAACAATACGGGTTTATTCTTTATCGGGCCAAGATAACCATCGGGTAATGCTTCTCTTGCACTCCAGGTATAACCATTGTCTTTTGAACGCATCATCCAACCCGTCCAGCCTGCTACATTGGGGCCAATTTTATAAAACAATAATAAATCTCCATTGGGCACCTGGTAAAGTACAGGATTATAACATGCATATCGCAACGTGTCATTAATAATTCCTTCTGCTGCTTTTTCCGGTGCAGTCCATTTGCCATTTACCAAATGACTAGTCCATATGCATACATCTTTAAAACCCTCCTTCGTACCACCAAACCATGCAGCTATCAATCCTTTCGGCGTTTCAGCAATGGTGCTTGCATGACTTTGCGGAAAAGATGCCTGTTCAAAAATAAACTCATCTACAACAACTCCTTTCTTCCAACGATCTTGTGCAAATGAATTTGCTATGATCAAAAATGAAAGAAAAAACAAAAAGGCATTTATTGATATTCTACGCATAGATATGTTTATGTAAAACAAGAATAATTTTTTTGAACCGAGCATTGGATTTCTATTTAGCATCGTTACGCTGTGCCCCGTACCTCTGGTCGGGGTCGCACTCTTCAACTGAAAATCAATGTTGAGCAGCTTTTACTTCGTCACCAAAACTATTGTCACTCCTTCAGGCTTTAACACAAACCTCGTCCAATTATTAATTACTAATTCTTAATTACTAATTTTCTTCGCTTCTTTCTCTGCTTTCACTTTATCAACATACGCTTTAAACAATTGTCGCCAGTTGCGGCCGTTGTTGTTCAGGTATTGTTCGCATTTGGTTTTATAGATTTCAAAAATAGCAGAAACCTCTTTGATGCTTTTATAATCTATCGCTTGTTCACGTGCCTGCTTCAGGTTTTTAAGAATCTCAGCTTCTTCTTTTGGCGTTAGATCAGGAACAATAGCCTGGTAACCCTTCAAAGTAAATGCAACTTTACCAATGGTATATTTATCCAGTATGGTTTCTACCTGTGCAGAATCCAACTCTGCCCGCAAAGCAGTCATTAAATTCTCGTGCACCGATTTTGGTTTAGCCGAACAAATAATTACCTGCCTGTCCAGGTCAGACAATTTATTACCAGTTGCAGGATTAATGCCTTCAGGAACTTCAGATGAAGGATGGTTATTGTGCCAGTCGCGAACCGCCGTTAAATGTGCAAGTATAGCGGCTTTTACTTTATCCGCTTTTGCAACATCGGTCAACTGAAGCGCTGCCACCCACTCGGTTGATTTCTTTTCCAATTCTGCATCTGCATCTTTTGCATTATTGTTAGCAGCTACCTGGATAGCCGCAGGTTGTTGTGCATGCGCTGCATTTGCAAGCACTATCGCTAAACCCAATACAAAAACACGCTTCATATATCTCATTGTTTGGTGATTGATGTAAACTGGTAATGCCCGCTGCCAATCTTAAAACAAGCTTCCCCATTTTTAAAAGAAACCAATTCAATGCCCTGTACTTTGCCTGCATCCATCCCCGATTCCACTACTGAATTGGCACTTGCAGAAGGAATATATACTATGGCCGAAGCATTGGTGGGCACTTCAATAGTCCATGCTAACTGATTATCTTTCTTTACCCAATTGCTAGTGATTTTTCCATAAGGAGATTGATAGCTTGCATTTGCTGAATCAAGTCCTTTTACAAAAGAAGGCCGCATCATCACTTGTTTAAATGCAGGCGAGTTATCGTTGCTTTGTATACCGCCCAGGTTTTCAAAAATCCAGATCAATAAATCACCCAGCAACATAACATGGTTCTGAGAATTCATTTGCGGATTAGCAGTATTACCATTCCACAATTCCCAAATGGTAGTAGCACCATTGGCCAGCATATAACCCCAACTTGGATAACTGGTGTTACTGGCCATTGCAAAAGCCTCGTCTGCTTTACCATTATAAGTTAACCCACGCATCAACCATTGTGTGCCAATCACACCAGTGCTGATGTGCATATTGTTCGCCAGCATTTTGTGATAGATATTATTAAATACGGCAGCCCTGCTTTCCGTTGGTGCCATTTCAAAATACAACGGCAGCAAGTTTGCGGTAATAGAATTGTTATCGTACTGCGCAGTTTGCGAATTGAAGAATTTTTTGTTGAAAGCTGTTTTAATATTGTTGGCCAGCACATCAAACACAGAAATATCTGCTTTTTGTCCGCTGATGGTTGCAAACCGCTTCATTATTTGTAGCAGCCGATAATAATAAGCAGTAGCTAACAACTGTCCATTTGTATTGCGCAGGCTGTCTCTGCTATGGATTAATTCAAGGCTTTCAGGCGGCACGCACCAGTCACCATACTTATCTTTTGTTACAATGAAATCCTTCGTGTACTTAGCCTTCATATAATTCATCCATTTCTTCATGGAGGCGTAGTGCTTCGTTACTCCACGCTCATCGCCAAACTGACGGTGAAGCATATCCGCAATTAAAATATAAGTGCCGGGCCAGGTAACATTATCGCTGTAATAATTCCAGAATGCGGGAGCAACATCCGGTATGGCGCCTTCTGCTGTTTGTGAATCTTCAATATCATCCAGCCATTTGCTGTACAAAGCTGCATTATCGAATAAAAAACTTTCGCCGCTGCAGCCCGTGGCCCTGTCGCCTAACCATGGTTGTCTTTCATTTCTCTGTGGGCAATCAATCGGCATCCCTTTATAATCTGAAGCAATGCCCCACCAGGCATTTTTAACAAGGCCGTTCAATGTTTTATCGGAACAACTAAAAGCTCCAATGGTTGCCAAATCATCAAATACCAATTCGCCTTCAAAATCTGTAAGCTTTGGTGAACCCGGATAGTTTTTTATTTCTACATAACGAAAACCATGGTATACAAAAGCCGGTTCCCAGGTTTCTTCCGCTTCGCCTTTTAGTGTATAGATATCCGTTACTTTTGCATCACGCAGATTGGCTGTATATAAACTTCCATCGGGTTTCAGGCTCTCGGAAAATCTTAGCGTAACTTTTTCATTTCGTTTGCCACGCACTTTCATCTTTATCCAACCGGCAAAGTTTTGCCCCATGTCCATTACCCAGGTATTCTCATCCAGTTTATTAATAGCAACCGGGTTGATAGACTGCTTAATCTTCATCGCTGGATTCATCTGCGCTTTAAGCAAGCCAGCTGGTGATTGTACTAATTGGGGTTGCATCCAGCCTGCATCATTGAATCCAATATTCGTCCAGCCTTTCCATTCTTTGGTAGCGTCGTATTCTTCACCATCGTATTCGTTATTGGTGCGAATAGGACCATCAACATTTAATTTCCAGCTCTCATCACTTACTACTGTCTTTTTTGTGCCATCTGTATATTCAACTTCAATTTGCAATAACAGCTTAGGATAGCCGAACGTATTTATCTTTTGTGGCTTGTACGCCTGGCGCATGGTAAAAAAACGGCCATTACCCAATACAATACCAACAGCATTATTGCCATTCTTCAATGCATTGGTTACATCGTAAGCATTATACAATACCGATTTTCTGTAATCAGTAGGTGCAGGTGCTAATACATCGTTACCAACTTTGGCACCATTTAGAAACAATTGATAAAGCCCAAGCCCGGAGATATAAACAACAGCTCGTTTAATATTCTTATTTAATGAAAATTCTTTTCTGAGGTATCTTGCCGACAACCTCGACCATGTTGTTATACTATCCCACGCTGATGCTTTATCATAGCCAATCCATTTAGCAGCCCAATCTGATTTATTCAATAACCCCATACTCCAACTGGCAACTTCACTCCATGCAGACTCGTTTTTATTGGTAAACGATTTTATTTTCCAATAATAAGCTCTTCCGCTTTGCAATGGCTTGCCCGCATAGGTAACAAGAATTGATTGATCACTGTTTACTTTACCGCTATTCCAAACATCACCATTCTCTTTTTGCAACTGTTCCGGAGATGATGCCACCAATATTTGATACGCAACTTGTTTGCAATTTCTTTCGGCGCTTTGTAATTGCCAGCTCAGGCGCGGTTGGGCTACATCAATGCCTTGTGGATTGCCAAGCCATTCGCATTGCAGCTTGGCGACAGATAATTGAGCATGTGATGCAAAAGAAAACATGCACAGCAAAAAAGTCAACTTAATATGGATATATCTCTTAGACATTATAAACTAAATCATCTTAAATTTTCACATTAGCACATTTATCACATTCCCACATTCTTCTTCATTTCCCTGTAAAATCAAAATACAAAACCATGTTTAATGCTCTTTCAGGCTCTTTCTCGTAATCGTAAAAAATATTCTTGCCGCCCATTGGGCCAGTGGTTTCATTGCGTTGTGTTTTAGTACCTATACTGGGTATGCCCTGCATAAATGAAATATCACCGGTTGGAAATATCGGTTCATAATTATGCCATTGATCAGTTTTCCACGCAGGCGTAAACAAGCGCAGGAACATATCTTCATTATCCGTAGCCACTGTAAATTTTTGTCCCGTACGTGTAATAAAAACTCCGTTGTAGAAATTAGAGTAGTAGCCTTTAAACTCAGGATAATTCCATTGCTCACCGGTTTCAGTATTGTTATAATCTTTCTTCCAAACACCAAACAGGTTTCCTTTTATGCGATTTTTCCAAACCCTGTAAGGCCCATTGCCCGTATAGGTAACCGATTGTATCTCTTTTTCCGGAAAAGAAAAATTAACACCGACCATTGTTGTAAAATAAGCAGCAGGAAAATAATGCAGTTGCAGGCTTATCCACCCCGAAGGATAAATTGTCCATTTCAGTGTGTTGTAATTTTTCTTTCGATTAAACGAAGAAGCAATCACTAAATTCTTTCCTTCAAAATGTGCAGTAAATCCACCGAAATTATTTACGCCTTCCTGTATAACTGGGCCATTGGTGAAAGGGAGTGTTCCTTTTTCATTTTTTACTGAGGTGAGAATACCAGTGTGTTTATTAATCGATATAGAAAGTTTACTCACTTCTACCACAAACAGTGAATCAGCTTCATGCATTTTTACTTCATCATTACCAATAGTGCTCACCAACTGTCTGCTCATTTTCTCAGGCCTGCTAATTGGGTAACTCCAGGTAAAAATTTCATGCCCTGTATGATCAAACGATGTAACATACAATGCATCATAATTACTCCAGTCTGCAGGCAAACTCAATTGCAGTTTTCCCTTTGCACCAACAGCTATATTGGGCGATACTGCATCACCACTTTTTTCATCAGTTTTTTGCAGCCCAAACTTTTTCAGTTTCCATTTAAAGCTGCATTGATTGATATTGGTAAAATGATACCTGTTTTCAATAATAAAACTGCCATCGAAGCCTTCTGCTATTTCTCTTTTCTCCATATGCACCGGGCTCCAGATTTCTTTAATAGCAAAATAGCTGCCTTCTTTTTCATGATAAGGCCCTACAATTCCATCAGCACCATGGTTACCATCTGTATCAATAGAATCTTTTTTATCTTTTCTTACCACACCTTCGTCTGCAAAATCCCAAAGAAAGCCGCCTGCACTTAATGGATTTCGCCACATCGCTTCCCAATAATCTTCCAGCCCCGCACCATGTCCACCATCATATAAACCATGCAAAAATTCTGTAGGCATTATAATGTCATGACCATGCTCATAATTTCCGATGCCATAATCGTACTCACGGTAATGCTGTGTTTCAATACCACCATATAACTGCCATGGATGAACGACGGGGCGTTTCTGTAGATCGAGTTCGGTAAACAAATGATCCAGTTCCAGGTTATGACCACCTTCATTACCGTTGCTCCATATAACAATGGATGGATGGTTTTGATCATGAGCGATCATTTCTTTCAGCAACTTTGTTCCGGTTGGTGTATCGTAATGACCATGCCATCCTGTTAATTCATCCATTACAAACAAACCAAGTGAATCACATACATCCAGAAAATGATCATCGGGCGGGTAATGGCTCATGCGAACAGCATTCATGTTCATGTCTTTCATCAGCAATACATCTTCAATGCTGATTTTTTTACTGGTGGTGCGACCGCTTGCAGGCCAAAAGCTATGACGGTTAACGCCCTTCATTTTTACTTTTACACCATTCACATAAATACCATCGCGTTGTTTTACTTCAACGGTTCTAAATCCGAAATTTTTGGTAACGGTATGCAAAGCATTGCCGTTCTTATAAATGGTAAAAACTGCTTTGTATAAATTGGGCGTTTCCGGCGTCCACAACTTGGGTGAGGATATTCTGGCACCAAGATTGAACCAACTCTTGGTGCTATTCCCGTTTGCAGCATCTACTTGCACCAGCACGGAGTTATCTTTATTAAGTATTTGCGCAGATACTTTATCTACATCCTTATTAGTCGAAAATGTCGCCGTAAAGTTTCCATCAGCTTTTGCATCAATGGATATGTTATCAATATAAATGCTTGGCAATGCTTCCAAATAAACAGGACGAAAGATGCCACCAAAAATCCAGAAGTCTGCTTTTCTTTCTGCTGCATTCACAGAATTATTGGCTGAATGCTTTGCTACCGTTACTTCCAGCAAATTCTTGCCACCATAATGAAGTAGTTTGCTGATATCATATTTGAATGCGTAAAAAGCTCCTTGGTGAATCTCTCCTGCAGACTTACCGTTAATCTTCACTTCGGTATCAGTCATCGATCCCTCAAAAACAATTTTTACAACTTTGTCTTTCCAGGCAGCAGGCGCATTGAATGCATATTTATACAATCCTTTTTCCTTTCCGCGTATTGTATCTTTTGCAAAACCGTAATCATATTTTCCAAAGCCTTGTAGTTCCCAACAGGAAGGAACAGCAATCTTTGCCCATTTGCCACTGTTCATCCCCGCAGTACAAAAGAATTCCCAATCAACGGTATTATCATTGCCAGTGCCAGACAAATAAACCTTCTCTGTCGATTGACAAATAGCAACAAGCGGGAAAACAAAAGCGACTATGAATAATATTTTAAGCAAACCTTTGTACATATAGTAATCAGGTAATAGAGTAAAGTTTTATTTTGAACCAAACAGGATTGCTACTATTAGGCAGCCGTTGCGCTGCGCCCCGTACCACAGGTCGGGGTCGCACTCTTCAACTTTTTTCTTTCTATTGAGCCTTGTGCAACATCACGTGTTTTCAATCGCTGCGTTTCTATTTAAAAACAGCAGCAAGTTTATTATCCGTTCTAAAAGGCAATGCAGGCAAACCATTCTTATTATACAAATTGGCGTGCATGCCTTCATTCCAACTAAATCTTACAGACACCGGTTGCTTTACATTATCTGCCCACACTTCAACTGTATTGTTTTTTATAACTGCTTTAGCAGGAACATACATTCCATCTGCGCCGGCAATAGTAAACCCTGTCAACTCCTTATTATCGTTGCTCACCAACCCCTTTCCGGTAAAATTAAAATCAATATCAATCTTATTGCCATCCACTTTCATGGATTTGTAGACGGGCCCCATGGCAATAAAACTTTTCTTATCATAAACATTTGCTAATGCAGCAAACGCTAACCGCTTTCCTATCTCCCATTTAAAATGTGGATGAAGATTATCCAAATCAAAATTGAGATCGGTAGTAGCTATCATCGCTGTTTGAGGAATTTTCAAAGCGAGTTGCTGCGCTTCCCAGAATTCCGGTAAACTCTCCTGCGTATAACTCATTTTGCCGCCTGCTTTAGAATAGGCAAATGGCGCTATCTGCACATAATAAAAAGGAAGTTGGTTATTGTTCCATATCTTTCTCCACCAGTTAATTAACGCTTCCATTTTATAAGCATACTGCAATCGTTCATTCAAAAAACAATTCGATTCACCCTGGTACCATAAAAAACCTTTAATAGCAAACGGCGCCAGTGGCGCTATCATTGTTTCATAAAATTTTCCGGGTTCACCATCTATCTTATGCGTTGTATCACTTTGATCGTTGAAAAAAGGCAACGCAGTAAAGGCTTCTCTTGGCATCCATGGTTCTATGCGGCTACCGGGAATAGCAGAAGAAATAATTCCAATAGGCACATTCAATTCTGTGCTTAATTTCTTTGCAAAAAAATACCCCACTGCAGAAAAAGCCCGCAAGGCAGAATCTTCTGCAACCGACCAGCCAGCATGCGTGCTATCCGGTTTCATTTTCTTTCGCTCCACCAAAAAAATGCGGATGTTCTTGTTATGTGCATTCTCCAATTCATTTACCGGCCAGTCTGCACCGGCAGGCACTGTTACCTTACTGTTTTTGCGCATGCTGTATTCCATATTGGATTGCCCTGAGCAAATCCATACTTCTCCCACCAAGATATTATTCAGTGTTATTGACTGGCTTAATGATTTAATGATCATTTTTTGTGGAACTGATGAAGCAGACATTGCATCAAGCGACACTTTCCATTCTCCTGCATCGTCTGCAACAGCGGTCTTTTGTTGTTTTGCAAATTCCACTATTATCTTCTCACCCGGTTTTGCATAACCCCAAACCGGTACGGGCTGATTACGTTGCAACACCATATCGTTGCCTATGATTTTTGGCAACGACAATTGTGCAGGCGCTGTTAAACATAGCAACACGCACAACATCAACAACAATATCTTTACTTCAGTCTTCATTATTATAATTTACCGGTAACCTTGGTGAGTGTATTGGCAGTTGCAATTTTTTTTCCGTTTACCCAAACACTCAATCCTTTTCCTTTTTTATATTTTGTGCCTGTCTTGTCCCAAACAATAGTAATTATTTTACCGTGGTACAAAACATTATCAAGGCAGAACCAATCCCATTTACCGGCTGGCAAAAGGGGGTTAACTTCTATTGTATTATCTGCTCTTGGTCGTAAACCAATCAAACCTGTTATAATAAGATCATTAAAAGTAGAATGATTATAATAACGGCTTCTCTCTTCTCCTTTCAGCCATACACCTGTTTTCTCATCCAGGTATTCGCCAATGTATGGTTTGTCGTTTACGAATTGCGACTTGGTATAAGTCTGTAAAAGATTAAAATAATCATCTTTGTTTACATAATCCTGCTGGTAATTATTCAATAGGTTAGCCATTGCTGTTAGTGTTTGTGTCGTAGCAAACGGCCATACAGCACCATCCCACTCGCATTTGCAACAACCATGTGTGCGAAAAGCCGGGTGACTACGATCAGCAGTTGTAATACCATAAGGAGCGCAGAATGTATTTTTATCAACCAGGTTCTTCCACGCAATACTGTATTTATTATCCGGCATATTAAAATACCAGGGAATAAAACCGATTTCCTCCCGAACATTTGCTAGTGTATCACCTTGTTCTTTTCTTACTTCAAAAAATATGCTTTTGTCGTTCCACAATTTCGCTTCTGTCAAAGTTTTAATGCTATCCGCTTTAGCGATATATTTTATGGAGTCACTACTATTAGACAACGCAGCAATTTTGTCCAGGGCCATTGCATTGCCATACATATAACCATTGATACTTGGCCTTGCATTCTTTTCCTTTCTTCCACCACTGATGGTTTCTTCCATTGCATCACGCACATCGTATTGCCAGAACAAACCATTGGGCAATTTTTTCTCTTGCTCCCATCCCGAATAGTCGGCTTCTAAATCCTGTAAGAGATTAGTCACAAACTTTTTATCAGCATTTACCAAATAGCGGTTATAAATGGCATCAATGCTCCAGCTACTGTAAGCTCTTAACTTCTTCATTGCCTTGCCATCATTGCCACTGTACCAGATACGAATATTATCATCCAAATACGCCTGGTTGTGCAACCATCTTGCTTCATAAATATGATGCCCCAGCGCACTTGAAATTAAATTGTATTTATCAGCATAAGTGCGTGGCACCAAAAACTCAGTGAAGACAAATCCCTGATCCGTCTTTTTAATATGCTTGCGCAAGGTCCACCAGCGATAATAAAATAATTCTTCCACATCTTTTTGCGGACATTCAAATAGCGGGATGTTGGCTTTCATCCAAAGCCAGGAACTATCATTGGGTATTGCTTGCTTCACAGGCTCATCCTCCATGCTGTTGAAGCGATCAACATAATGCTTAAAGGCATCAGCCCTTAATATCAACCCATTTGTTTTCTTTTGCGCAGTCGCAAAAAAAGACAACAAAAGAATAAAAGCTATACTTATACTGCGCTGCATTATTTTGATGAACCTGTTTTTAAGTAATTGATAAAATAAATGGCTTCTTTGCTTTTACTGTCTGCATTAGGCAAATCATAAGATTGATCTGTCGGTGTATCTGCATCCGGGAACCTGCGTACAGCACCTGTTCTAAACACGATACGGTTTACACTTTCTACCGGGGCAAAGCAAAGATTATTACTGGCATTGCCGTTATTAATACTGCAGGTATAAAAACGTGTAGCCGTGTTTAGGTTAATTTTTATATCAACCGTTTCACCTGCTTTATATTTTCCCAAAGATTTATTGCGATAACCGGCTTTGGTGAACAAAATACCAGTTGAATCAAACATCAGTCTTATGCACGGTGTTCCCTTTGCATCCGTCAATTCGATTTCCAAATCGCCAAAATCATTTTGCTGTGGTGTTACAGAAAAAGAAATTGCAAGGTTTTTTGTTTCCGGGAAAATCCTTTCGGCTTTGGCATAGTCAAAAGGATCGCTGTCTTTAAGACAAAGCGCTTTATTGTTATTGTTTTTTTCAATAGTCGCTCTGCCCCATAGCGGGCTAAAAATATTCCATGACTTTAGTTCAGCTCCATCAGCCATAGAAAGGAATGTTTCATTTACATCTGCTGTTTCTTTATCTCTTACAGGCACCGGCACTTCAGTTACCCAGATATCTTCTTTGTTCATGCTATAAGTAACCCACATGTTGCCACCGGGCGGCGTTCCATCCATTTCCTGTATACCGCGAACGTATTGCGGGCCATAACTTTTATATGCACCGCCATAACGCAATGAGGTAATCTCGCCATTCACCAGCAAGAGGTTTTTATACTTAAGTCCATCATCGCTTACACTAACGGCCAGGGGCCAGCGAAATTCTGAAGGATTGTAAACGGTGGCATATTTACCGTCACTGGTTTTTTGTCCCCATATTTTTGCATTGGCATTTACAAAACCTGGCGCACGCAATGGCTGGTATAAAAATGTTTTGCCTTCATCTGGCGTTATGGTAGTGAGTGCATACTTCCACAAACCCACCACTCTTCCATCAGGCAGATGATAATAATTAAAAGCTTTGAAATCTTTGTGGATAGGTATTAAAGAATCATTCCTGTCAGACTCTTCTACCATTTGCTCCATTAATAATGGTGCGGCCAGAATCTCTTCACAGGCTGCAACAAAACTTTTGTCTTTTGATGTTTTATAAAATGGATAATTGGTATTTTTTTCGTTGAACCCGTGGTTATAACGCAAAAAATAAATTGGCCCATAAGTGCCATCAGTTTTTATCTCACGAATAACACGACCAATACCATTGCCATCATTCGGATCATCATGTGCGCCTAACACAATGCCATAAAAAGCCAAAGCGAAAAGATGTTTGCTTTTTGAAGTATAAAACCCGATGCGCTGGTGCATAACCGCCATTAAATCCTTTGCTACTTCTGTACGACCTTCCTTGGTTGTACCATCGGGCACTTTGTATTCCGGAAAAATCACTTCAGGGTTTGACCAGTTATAACCATCTTTTGAAGTCTGCAACAAAGTACGGCCGGGCGGCACATGCTCTCCCGCCGGGCAACTTAAATATTCCAGGAAAAATCTATTGTTCCAGTACGCCAGCATGGGCGCATGATTGTAAGTCCAATTATTATCAGCATTAGCACGGTTTGCCCTAAAAGTTTGAATATTATGCACGCCAATGGCAGGGCTCAATTGTCCATGATGATAATCTATATTCACCAATGTATTGCCAACATAACGCACAGTATCCTGCGCATGTACTTTACTACAGCACACTACGATAAAGAGGAATAGTATGGTTTTATTTTTTAGCATTAAGTTTATGTCTGATGTCTGATTTATTGATGCCTCAGTTCATTCTCACATTTACCACATTTGTCACATTTCCACATTTTTTGCTTATCACATTTTCACATTATCCAATAATTTTTTAACTACCCTCTTCTTCACCACAACAATGGTTCCGTGCTTATGTCCTTCTGGCACGTGAACTTCATTAGTAATACTTTTAAAGATGATAAAATCTTTTGTTGAAGAAGCATCATAGATTTTTTTGCGGTACGAGTCGTAATAAATCAAATAATCATCTTTTACTTTTACTACTGACGGCCCCTCAGTATAACTTTCCGTGAAAGGTTTTGAAACATTCTTCCAGGGCCCAAGTGGGCTATCTGAAAAAGCAACTTTAATATCTCGTTCAGGTCGGGTGTTGTCTTTCAATACCAACACATAATCTTTTGATGATCGTTTTACAATCACTGCATCAATCACACTAAAACCCGGATCTAAAAATAATTTTGTGGGTGAAAAGCTTTTAAAATCGGTTGTAGTAGTTACATACAGCCTGTGATTGTTGCTATCCTCTTCCATACCTTTTTCAAAACGCCCCGGTATGCACGATGCCCATATAATTATGAAACGCTTTCCTTCGTCATCATAAAATAATTCAGGTGCCCAAACATTTACAGTACCAGGCTCATGCTCCATCACTGGCAGAAATTTTTCTTCACTCCAGTGCAACAAATCTTTTGAAGATGAATAACCAAAACCTTTATCGCCTCGCCAACTGCTTGTCCATACCAAATGAAATGTTCCATTCGGCCCTTGCACCATAGATGGGTCACGCATTATTTTATTACCCACTTTTGGTGCAAGCAAAGTCTTATTAATATCTGTCCAATTGTATCCATCATAACTATACAACATGCGCAAACCTTCATTAACCGGTTCATGAAAAGAGGTGAACAGATAAGCTTTATTGCTGCACGACGACAACAACACAATACTTGTTAATATGAACAATACACTTCTCATTTGTACACCTTTGTCTGAACCATGATTTTCCTGATTAAAGGATTGACAGGATTTTTATTCGCGGCAATTCTACCACGGAGGTACAGGATGTTTTCACAGAGGATAAAGAGGACTACATTGGCATTAATGTATTTTGGTGTCACAAATAGTTAGCCGCCACTCACGACTGACCACTCACGACTCACGTTTTTAAATCATTTATCACATTTTCTTCAACACCAATACCCAATCATTTCCTTCACCTTCTTTTCCTGGCGGATCAAATTGTACAATACCTGACTTTTTAACGTCGGCAATTGCTGTCTTCTGTCCGTTCTTTGGGTCATACCAATATGCTTTAATTGGTGCAAATCCAAGTTTGCTAATATCTATGTTAAGTTCTTTACCGGTATACGTATATACCATTGCATAATTTTTTCCCTTTGTTGCTAAAACATAATTGTATTTAGCGCCAGCATTATTTGCAACGATTGATTGAGCAGGTGTACGATCAAAATAATTTTCACTCAGCATTAAATTTTTCAGGTATTGCATTTGCTTTGCTGCAGGCGCATCAATAGTTGCTGTCCATACCTGGTTTACACCAAAACTACCACGCTTTTTAAGATCGCTGTGAAACTGCATGATCGCATTTTCTCCATAGGTAAAACCTGCGCCGCCTGCAAATACGCTCCAGTATGCATAACGCCTGATGTCAGCAGGTTGCCAGCGTGGCTGCAGGCTATCGTGCAAACCGTGCGGAATATTTTCATAAGAAGGTTCACCGTCAATAGTTGGTTTCACCGGCAATAATTTATAATCCACATTCACATACTTCCAATTGTCTTCTCCATAATGATTGATCTCTTTTGAGCTGGTGTCTTGCGAGTAATCCTGGTGACCACTCTGGAACATGTCAAAGTCCAGCCACGGCTCTTTATGAAACCAGGTAGAAGAAGAATATCTTCCACGCGGGTGAAAGGTTTCCAAATGGCGTGGATCATATTTTTTTATGGTAGCGCCAATAGCTTTCCAAACTTCCATCTTCTCACTGCCGGGAATATCGCCGCCATTCAACCAAACAATATTATTGTACTTCCCAAAACGTTCTGCTAAAAACTTTGCATAAGCTTCCGCCTGCTGTACGGTAATCTTACCAGACTTAACATTACCACCCCAGATGGGCACCAGTCCAATATAAATTCCGCGTTTAGCCGCTTCCGTTATAACAAACTCGATATGGTTCCAGTATCCTTTAGCACCACCATTAATGTTAGGCTTAGAAATATCTTTATTAATCAAAGCAGAATCTCCTGTTGTGTTCACTGCAGCCAGTGTGTGCAATACCATTGCCTGCACCATGTTAAAACCTTGCTGTTTCCGCATGTCCAGGTAATGAATCGTTTGTTCATCATCGCATTTAGTAAACAATAAC
This sequence comes from Chitinophagaceae bacterium, assembly GCA_047602295.1. Lineage (GTDB taxonomy): Bacteria > Bacteroidota > Bacteroidia > Chitinophagales > Chitinophagaceae > JACMLD01. The sequence goes on from JASGHP010000001.1 coordinate 4,716,271, forward strand.
CAACCAGTATCACCCAGCCAGAAAAAGGGTTTACCATCCGATGTTTGAAAAAATCGTTTGTTGGCAGACACTTGCAACAATGGCAATTCCGGTTGTGCAAAAACATTGTATCCAATCAGTAATGTTATTATGAAAACTATTTTCTTCATTATGTACCCAACATTTGAAATTCTATTAAACATCGTTGCGCTGCGCCCCGTACCTCTGGCCGGGGTCGCACTCTTGTACTGCAGAGCTTTATTGAGCACATTTGCTTCGAAACCTAATACCACCCCTTCGGGGTTTTAAACATCTTAATGATGCTATTCTATATCAATGCCATCCCTTCGGGATTTAATTAACGGCTTAACCAAACAAGACCTGCATTGTCCTTCATTTCAATACTTACTTTCTTACCAGCCGTAATAGTTGTTTTACTTGTTGTAAGCAATCCTGTTTTACTATTTATAAATTTTACTTTAAAAGAACCTGTCATGCTGCTTAAATCAAGGTCTGTTGTTTTTGCATCACCGGTGTAAACTATCAATCCATCCTTCTCTGCCAAAACAAATTTGCCAATACCATCAACCGGCTTCATTGTAGCAGCAGCAGTTAAAAATGTTTTGTCAGTTGTTGCAGGCAAAACTGGCAATGAACCTCCGCCTACAAATGCAGCCCAGCCAAATTCCGGGTAACTGTCTCCAGAATAAACCACTGCTTTATCAGGAAATTTCAGCCGATATTCTTTTACTGCACGATATACTTGTTCAAAAGAAGTTTTCTTTGGCTTTAATAATCTTGCATGTTGCCTTGGTGCCAGGTTTTGTCCGCCTTTTGGTTCATACGTTGTCCCATCTGCCTGGTAATGCCAGTAACGGATATCAATCAGGTTTACGGTAGCCTCGTATTTGCGTATTGCGAGTATTGAATCCTGCACATCTTTGGTAACGCAAAGCCCAATTATAGGTAGCCAGTTATTAGCATGTTCCCAATCTCTTACTACATCCAGCCAGAATTTTACAAAATGCAAAGGACCGGTAAATTCTTCACCAATAAACTGGATGACGCCATTGTTTCCTTTAAAATTATTCAGGTTCTGCTGAATGAATTTTGTGTGCAACTCTTTCCTGTGCTCATCCGTAATATCATAAAACTGTTCTGCCAGGAAAATTCTTTTATCGCCTGCAAATGGTGGCGGCTCCGGGAAACCCGTACTGTTTATATTATTAGCAGTGCGCCAGGGAAAATCAACGTAGTGTGCACCGGCTTCTATAATGTTGTGCTGAAAATAGTTTTGATTAATCAATACCAATCCTTTCTGATCTGCGAGCGTTGCGTATTGTTTTAGTCTGCTCCAATAAAACAAATTGTATTTGGTGAGATCGTATTTGCTTAATCCATCCCAGGCAGTGTCTTTGCCGCTTCTTGCAAATGGCAATTCATAAAAAGGGGGCCATACCTCTCCATTCATCCTGCGTATGCGTTCGTGATCATCTCTGCGCCTGTCGTACCAGAGACCATAATTCTGTTCCATGCCAATAACATTCTGCGCAAGCATGCTATCAGTTAGTTCATTTAAATCATCCGTAAGCCCTCTTCCCGTTCTGCCCGGAACAAAACGTGTAATAGCAGGCAATGCTTTATCAAGATCACTACCTTGTATGCCTCCTGTCCACCAGGGAACACTTTGTCTTTTGCCTGCTAAAATTGTTGCGCCTCTCGACAGCCATCCGTTTCTAACGTGCAATATATCAGCCAATGCCGGAGCCTTAATTTCCTTAATGCCTATCTGGTCAATAGTTTTAGCATTGCCTGCATTAGCAGTAATTGGGTTTCGTTGCGCAGCCTGTTCAATCCATTCTTTTAATTGCATGCGTGGCTTTACAGATTCCCGGATAAGTTGCGCCGCTACTTCCACTGTCGGGCTGCTGGAAGCTTCAGTAGGTATAAATAAAATTTGCGATTGTGCATCAACGTTACGATTCAACCGAGCTGCCAATTGTCCGTAGAAAAAACTCCTGGGGTTGATGCTGTTATTAGATTCTGCCCAATAGCCATTGCCACCAAACTGGCTCCAGGAGCCGTATGCCCAGTTTTGTGCGCCTGGCGGACGATAACAATCAATTTTTGCAGCAGTGCAATTCCAGAAAAGACTATTGGCCGCAGACCATCCTGCACCATTGCCATCCTGTTCACGATTGCCAAAGCGCAATGCATTGCCATCTATGTTTACTACATCAAACAGAATACCCGAACCCCAACTGTCTATTGCACCGCTAAAATTATAAGGTCTGTAAGAATCGCACTGTACAAATGCATTAGGACCCGGTGCGCAATAACCGGTTGCAAAATCATGGTAGCCATATTCTGCATAGCAACGCTGAAACAATACCTGCTGGCCAGTAGTTAAAAAAGTATAGCGCCGTTGTCCGCCAATCTCAGATACAGGATGAAGAGATTTACAATCTTCCACTGTTACACGCCTGCTCGTTTCCAAAACGCTTACCGCTGAGCCTGCAAAATTTTCAAAAGCGATCTGTCTTACCCAGGCGTCTTCAGCATTTTCAATATTAATTGTATTCCAGCGATGATCTTCGTCTTTGGGATTCTCTGCATTATAGGTGGATATGCATCGAAAGTTCTCTATTCCATTATTGCTTATTCTTCCTGGCCAATTGTAAGCCGTAATAAAGCCGCCACCAAAAGCCGTATCCAAAGCAGTAGTTAATGGTGCATCTATAAATATCGTATTTCCCTGAACGTTAGTAATGGTTCTGTCAAAAAACAAATCCCTGTCACCAGGCTTCCAACCCAATGCAGAAACACCACCACCAAATGTTTCAACACCTAATAAGCTTATCCAAGCGGCAGTTGAAGGACGACGGATAATAATTTTGTCGCCTGCTTTATAAGCACTTGCATCTGCTACCGAAAACTTCATAGCATTTACAGGCACATAAGCATCTGCGATTTTTATTTCATTCTTTTTAACCTGATTCTTTTTTACCTACAATTTTTATGAGCGCCAATCTACCTGTGCTTGCGCCTATTATAATTGTACCGTTGTCTCCGGCACCACTGCCGCGTAATACCACTCCCGATGCTGTAATTCTTAATTGGCCAGAAACTTCATAATTTCCTTTTTGCAACAAAACAGCACCACGAAATCCATTTGCATCTAACGGCAATCCTGCCGCGTAATCCAATGCAGATTGAATGCGCAGGGTTGCATCGCCACTGGCTACAGGCACCACTACTTTTACCGGTGCTTCCGGAATAGCTTTTTCTGAAGCCATATATCCGCAATAAGAAAAATCGGGAACGCGGTTACCGAGGGAATCCGCATTGTAAGTGATCTTGTTTTTGTCTACAACTATTGGTGCGGGTTTTGTATTTTTCTGCGCAATTGCCAACTCACCTGTTGCCAGGAGAACACTGAACAATACTAGCGGGCGCATGAAAGAAACCAATCTTAATTTCATTTTTGTATTTATTAAAACACTCCCTAACCCTGTTCACATCTGTCACACTTTTCAGGGCTTACGAATCTTACCAAAAACAACCAAGAACTCTTTTATCGCACGTGTTTACGACTGTTTTATACAGGCGGCTCTACTCTGTTCAAATCAATTATTCGTCTCTACTTCTAAAAAGTGAATCATTTTAACTTAACAACTGGTTCTACCCTGTTCACATCTACCACACTGTTTAAATATACTTCTATATTGCTGTATCCGCTTACCGTAATCTTTGTTGCATCAGATGCATCTTTCGGGTTGAGCTTATGTTTTATTTCGTATTCATCCGGCATGCCATCATTATCACTGTCTTTATAAGGCTTGCCTTTGTATTCAGGATAACCACCTACCTGGCTGATGTCTGAAATAATGCCATTTTTATAAGAATCCGCAGGCAACCTTCGTTTTACAAATTTTGTATCGAACGGTTGCGCATGTTTGTCGTAAATTATTTTTCCTGTTGTTACTTCTTCTACCACTCTCTTATCAACCGCATCACGAACCGGCAGTATGGCGCCTGCATTGTTCAATACATAATTGAAACTTTCTTTTGCAGTCATCACCGGAAACTCTGCTATTGGGAATGGTTTATCTACGCGGATAGCTGCTGTAAATTTTCCTGCATCCGGCAAATCTTCTACCTGTACACCACCATCCCAATTATCTTTGGTCACTTTCTCATTGCCTTCTACAATATTACCATTTACATAGGCTTTCCCAAATTCAAGGCTGTCTTTGCGGGCACGGCCACTTTCAGGCTTTAAGATACGATATGCAATGGGTTTATCTTTGGGAGTAATAGGACCAGGCTTATAATAGTTATTGATGAAATTGAAGAATGATTTATTATCGCCGCCATCTGCACTGCGGTTCCACCAATTGAAGATTACATTGTTTACAAAACCAAAATCGCCATCCATACCTACAGAAGGATTTCGGGCAACATTATTTGCCCAGAGATTGCGCATGAATGTGCTGTTGCGACCGCCAATAGTGCTGCCAAATGCATGGTTATATGTATCCAGGCCTTCTGCAAAAATTGAATTCTGAATGGTTACATTAACTGTAGGAAGTTTATCTCCTTTGCCATCATTCTTTCTATCGTACACGTGGCGATAGATAGACATATTCTCATCCAATCCCCAACTGCCGGAGACGTGATCAAGTATAATATTGCCAACAGGATTGCCACCCAATGCATCATCGCGACGGGTAACTGCTGTTTGGCCCCGACGAAAACGCATAAAGCGAATAATCACATCGTGCGTATCAATCAATACCGATTCACCTGCTATGCAAACACCATCACCAGGTGCTGTTTGTCCTTCAATAGTTATATAGGGTGCACGGATATTAACAGGACTTTTCAATTTTATAATACCTGCTACATTGAAAACAATAATTCTTGCACCGCCTTGCTCGCATGCTTCACGAAAAGTACCGGCACCACGATCCTCCAAACTGGTTACCACATAAACTTTACCACCACGGCCACCCGTTGTAAATGCACCACCACCTTCTGCACCCGGGAAAGCAGGTATGTCTGCTTTTACCAAATCAGTTGATTTTGATGCCCACAATACAAAAGGTTTTCCTTTCTTCTCATCCGCTTCTACTATGGGCAATGCTTTGCTCCATGCATCATCCGACAACTGCTGAAACTTTTTCATCTCGGCATTGGCAGAATCTTCTACTGCAGGCGGGATAGTGGGATACTGCGCATTTGCGTTATTACTCAACAATGCTGCAGCCAATAGGCAGGAAGAAAAAATATACTGTTTCAAATTATTTCTTTTTACCCCTGGCCACCCCAAACCCCTAAAGGGGAGAAGGCTATTCCAAAAGAGGTGTTAATACTTTATTAGAATTCGAGACTTTATTTTTTTACAACTTTCTGTTGCTGTGTTGCAGGTGTTACATTCTTAATGCTCACCACACTGTTTAACCAATTCTCAATATTGCTGTATCCATTAGCTGCAATTTTGCCAGCATCATCCGCATTATTTGGATTTAAGCCATTCTTCTTTTCCCAATCATCTGGTATGCCATCATTATCGCTGTCTTTATATGCGGTGCCTTTGTATACAGGGTAGCCACCCACTTGTACCGGATCTGTAATGATGCCTTGTTTGTAAGAATCAATAGGCATGCGGCGATGTTTGAATTGTGTCTCTGGCAATTTTACATTGGGATCAAATTCTATTTTGCCGGTAGCAACCTGTTTCACTATGCGTGTATCTACTGCATCGCGGATAGGAAGCGTAGCGCCTGCATTTTGCAAAACATATTGCTTTGCCGCGTTGGCATCAATCAGCGTAAACAGTGGCATTGGCTGAATTGGTTTGGGCCATTTTATTTCTGCAGTGTATTCACCCGTGTTGGATTCTTCTTCCACCTGCACACCACCATTCCAGTTGTCTTTGGTAATTTCAGGATACCCTTCCATTACGTTGCCGTTTACATACGCACGACCATACACGTGGTGATTGAGTTTGCTGCGACCGCTTTCTGGTTTTAATATTCTATGGCCTACATTATTCTTAGGAGTAGCAGGACCTGGTTGAAAATAATTGTTGATGATATTGAAACGTGCACGATAATCGCCACCATCAATAGAGCGGTGCACCCAGTTGAACACAACATTATTGGCAAAGTTGAAAATACCATTCCAACCTACAGAAGGATTGCGGCCTGCATTGTTTGCCCAGAGATTGCGAATAAAAGCACAGTTCTCTCCTCCTAACGTACTTCCAAATGCATGGTTCCAGGTATCTAATGCTTCCGCAAAAATTGAATTTTGAATCGTGATGTTTACCGTACCAAATTTATCTTCAATCTTTCCGGTGCTATCATTATACATGTGACGGTACATGCTCATGTTTTCATCAAGTCCCCAGGTTGCACTTACGTGATCAATCATAATATTGCCAATGGGATTGCCACCAATAGCATCATCCCTTCTTCCTACCCATGTTTCTCCCCTGCGGAAACGCATGTAACGAATGATTACGTCGTGTGTATTGATCCAAACAGTTTCTCCGGCAAGGCAGATACCATCGCCAGGTGCTGTTTGTCCTTCTATAGTAACATAAGGAGCTCGAATAATAACAGGTGATTTTATACGAATGATACCTGCCACGTTAAACACAATGATCCTGGCACCACCCTGCTCGCATGCCCAACGAAAACTTCCGGGGCCATCATCATTTAAATTGGTAACAACAATTGCTTTGCCACCGCGGCCACCAAAGCTGTACTTACCACCACCTTCTGCACCGGGAAACGCTGGCATATCAGATACCGGCAATTCATCTGTGCGTGATGCCCAGGGAATATATGGCCTTCCTTCTTTTGCCTGTTGTTCTATTATAGGCCATGCAATAGCCCATGCAGAATCAGAATGTTTGTAGGCTGCACTGATTAACGAGTCTGACGACTTCTTTACATCTGGTGGAATATCGGGGTATTGCGCTTTTGTTACAAAAGCTACCATCAATAGAACAAAAACAAAAAATACATTTTTTACGGAGTGGCTCATTGCTGTATAATTAAAAAGAATTAGACGTTGTTTCTACTATTAAACTGCGCTCTCAAAAAATCTTTTTCTAAATTATTTTACGTTTACACTACACTGTTATATCGTACAAATACAACAGCCGGAGAACTTGCATCCTTTGTTTCGGGAACAATATTTTCCGGCTGTAGTAATAAATCTATTCTTCAAATATCAGATCGAATTACAACAACAATTGTTAAAAAACGATTTGATTTTTTTAAACATCCTATTGGGCAGAATTAAAAGCTCCTGTTCCACCATTGGCATCCATCCATCCTAAAGTTTGTGCCAGCCATGGGTTATAAGATAAAACAGTGCTTGTCAATCCTGACAAATAATAGTTAGGCCTGTATAAAATATTGATAGCAGTTGTTCCATCAACATCCAATGGCTTATCAAGCGGCGTCATTATAAATTTATTTTTATACAAAGTTTTAAGCGCTGCTATCTGTGCAGTGAAAGTGCCGGTGTTATCCGGGTCAATTAAAATATTTTTATCAGTAGCAGTTAATGGATCTACAGTTGCTGCTGAATAAGTTAATGACTGCCAGTAATAACCTGTTCTGTTGGTTCCATTTATATGTGGCAATCTTAGCTTGTCGCAGGTATTTGAACCGGTATAAGTTGCTGCAGTGCCATCGTATAACAACCATCTTTGTACATCCCAATATCTTTTCCCTTCATAAGCCAGTTCTACTCTACGTTCGTACAAACATGCTTCCAATGCTGCGTATTTATCTGCTAATGTACCAATACCATAATTGTTTGTTGCAGGTATGCCTACACGTGCACGTATCTTTCCTAAATAAGTAATGCAATTAGAGATATCTCCTGTTGCTGCATAACATTCTGCTATATTCAGTAAAAGCTCTGCATAGCGGTATTCAAAAATATCCGTACCAGAATATGTTAAAGCAGATGTATCGGCTGCAGGATTAGAGAATTTAAAAACTTCTGCGGGGCTGGTAGTCTGGTTGCCACCATTGTAACCGCTATAAGCTGCTGTAGTAGCCGTCGCACTTGTTTTCCACCTGTAAAAGAAAGTGGTTCTGTTGGCATTGGTTTTTGTGCCCCATTTGCTGCCGGAAAAAGCAAAAGTGCGATAGAAACGAGGATCCCTGTTTTCAAAGAAAAACGTATCTACATAACCGTTAGCAGCTGTTGGGCGCATACCGTTTGCTAAAGGAAACAAATCTAGCATGCCTTTGGGTACAGAAACGCCACCGCTGCCATTCATATCTTTTGGCCTTACTCCATTTTCCCAGGAATTATTATATCCTGTAGAAGATGTAATGGTAGTTGACATCAGGTTTACAAAAATGGCTTCTTTGTTAAAAGCATTATCAGCAACATAAGTCATTTGCTGCCACTCTTTTGCAGTGCTACCATATAAACCGTAGCCATTAGATGTTAAATATGTTTCAGCATCCAACCCTGCTTTCAATGCAGCTTGCCATTTTGCGTTGCCGGTATTATCCCAATCATTATTAAATAAAGGGCTTGCAGCGTACAATGTCACACGGCTTTTCATAGCCAATGCTGCTGCACTGGTAAACCTACCGTAATCTGTTCCGCCATTTGCCCATTTGGCAGGTAGCAATGCCGCAGCAGAATCGAAATCTTTTAGTATTTGCGTAAAACATTGTGTAGCGGTTGATCTGGGTGTTCTGATAGTAGTATCAGTATTGCTCGCATCCTGAACAGTTAAAACAAGTGGAACACCACCATAAGCACGTACCAGGTAAAAATATTCCAACGCACGGAAATAATACATCTGCCCTTTTGAAGTTGCGCGAAAAGCCGCTGGCAACGCCTTACCTATCCCATCAATTTTTGAAAGTAATAAATTGGCCAGGCGAATACGATTATAAGGCGCATTGGGATAACCAGAAGATGCGAGTGTTGTACCATAATACGCATCTCCATCGGCTGCCAATTGCAATGTTTTATTGGGGTTTATATAACTGCTAACAGTGCCGCCAATTTCTTCCGTGTTTTTTGTTTTTGAATCATCCCAAGATCCTGCGCTGGCTATATTAGAAGTTGGGCTTTTAAAACCTGCAAAATCGAAATTGTACATCCTGTCAATGTACCAACCTGTTTCTGTTTGATTGGCAAATGCACTTTCGTCCAAGCTGCCATAAGGTTGAACATCTTGTATAAAGCTTTTTTTGCAGCTTACAGTAATAACTGCTGTAAAGGCTATGAGATAAATTATATTATTTTTCATTTATAATAAGTTATAGCATTCGTTATAAATCTAGAAACCAAGGTTTACTCCAAGCGACCAGGTGCGCAATGTTGGATAATTGACCGCTGCGCCGTCGTACATATTGCGGTATTTGCCCGGATAAGGATTGTACAAATCCCACAAATTATAGCCCGACAATATCAGTTTTGCACTTGATAAATGCGCTTTTGCGATCCATTCTTTTGGCAAATTGTAACCAACGCTTAATGAACGTATCACACACCTGAAAGTAGGCAGGGTCCAAAAATCTGAAGCTTTGTAAGCACTGCTATAGTACCCAATGTTGGGATACTTTCCACTTACATTGTTAGCTGTATCATACATGTCATTCAAGTATGCTGCCTGAGCGTATGTAGCACTGGTACTGCTGGTTGCCTGGTTTACCCTGTCAATGCTATTGTATCCACCCCAGCTGGTTGAAATTTGCGCCTGCAAACTAATGCCGTTCCAGCTTGCACCAAGGTTGGTGGTAATGCCATAGCTAATGCCGCTCTTTGCCAATTTCGCATAATCATCACCGTCATTCACACGGCCATCCTGGCCGGGAATAGTTTGCGTTGTAGCATTAGGAGTTCCACCGAGATCCTGGTAAGCCAGCATGCCTTTTTTCAAACCAGCTCTTGTAGAAACGTTGGCACCACCTGCATTATATAAAGGTGTAGTGCCTGCTTTTGCAGCCAGGTCGGAAAGATATGACCAGTATTTATCAAGATCTGCATCTGTTCTTAATAAACCATCGCCTGTTGAAGTTCCTTTCCATACCAGGTATCCATACGTTGGTTGTATTGTTGAATACCCCTGGTGTGTACTTGCTGCAATGCCAGCCGCATTAGTAAATGGTTGATCTATCCATTTAAGCACTTTATTATTATTCAGTGCAAAGTTCATCCCCACTGTGTAATTTAATTTGCCTATATGGTCGTTCCATACCGCATTAAATTCTGTTCCGTAGTAATCAATATTAGCAAGGTTTTGTTCTGCAAATGTACCACCCACTGAAATGGGCACATTAAGCGCAGTAGAAACAATGGTGATCAGGTTTCTTCCAGAATTATAATAACCATCCCAATTAAAGGTTAACCTGTTATTTAACAAAGTAACATCCAATCCCAGGTTACGTTGCAACGTTCTGTCCCAGCTAACATCCGGATTGGGCGATACACTTGGAGTAAGTCCATTGCTAAGGTTTCCACCGTTGGTTCCAAAACCGTTGCCGGTATTGGTTGCAACTGTATAAAGCTCTCTCCATTTCCACGACTTGATGTTATCGTTGCCTGTTGAGCCTATAGAAAACCTGATCTTCAGGTTATTGATCCAGCTTACATTCTTTTTGAAAAAATCTTCTTCAGAAATAACCCATCCAAATGATGCAGCAGGGAAAGACGCCCAATAATTTTGAGGAGCCACTTTAGTAGAAGCATCTGTACGGAAGATAAATTGCGCCAGGTATTTGTTTTTGTAGCTATAGTTAACACGACCTAAATAAGATTGAGTGGCACCCACCAACCTTGTAGCGTAACTGTTGCCTGCATCCAACGTTCCTGCAGTAGCAGAACTACCTGCATAGCCGCCTGGAACCGGCGTGTTGTAAATCTGGAAACGTGTATCGTTGCTGGCTTTTGATTGCTCTCCCACAAATACAGCAGATATATTATGATTGCCAAAATTGCGATCGTAATTCACATAGAAATCACTTTGCTGAATTGTATTGGTTGCATTGTTGTAGGTTACCCTTGTACCGGATGTGTTGGTATAAGCATTGCTCCATACGGTATTTGCGTTGAATAAATGCGTGCCTGCCACACCCGCGTTGGTAGCCTGGTAAAGTATTTGTGGAAACATATCCTGTTCTCCGCTGCTTGAAGTAGATCCAATAGAATAAGCACCTTTTACAGACAATCCTTTTACAAAAGGAATATCGTATTGCAAAGAGAAATTGCCGTTGTAATTGAATGTGGTGGTGTTTGTTTGTGATCCGTTGTTCAGCAACTGGTAGTAGTTCATATTGGACAGTGAGTTATTGCCGGTTGGAGAACCAATGGTACTTGCTTTTAAAACAGGAGATACATATTGGTTTTGTCCATTGATGTTCCACTGCCAGGGAATGTATTTTGGTATGTGCAGCAATAAGGCGTAATCATCCTGTTCGCCGCCACCAGCAGCGTAACCATCATTAATATTTACTTTAGTGAAGGATTGAGTAAGGTTTGAGTTGTTGCCTGAAACAACGGCTGAAAGTTTTAAACCGTTTGCAACTTTTACATCGGTGCCCGACCTGAATGTCCATCTTTTAAAAGTTTGAGAACCCAAATTTGCACCTTGTGTATAATAAGAACCACCCGCATAATAAGTAGCCCTTTCAGAACCACCGCTTACATTAACAGAATGCTGCATTGAATTAGCCGCCTTCCAACTGCTAAGCCAGTCATAATTGATGGTATCCATTGCTGCTATTTCTGCAGGTGTAAAAAAAGCATTTACGTTAGTGGGCGCAATAACATCATTCAGCCTGTTTGAAAAAATACCAAACTGTTGCGCATTCATCACTTTACTGTGGCTTACAGCATTATTGGTTTCAAACTTGCCCGAATAAGTAATCTTAGGTGCACCTACTTTTCCATGTTTTGTTTTTACAATAATAGCACCCAGTGTACCCCTTGGTCCATATATGGCCGCTTGCGCATCCCTCAAAACAGTAATGCTTTCTACTTCCGACAAATCCAACAAATTAAAAGTATTCATTGTTGGCAATTGTGTAAAAGGATCAAGCTGCACCACATCATCTATCACTACAAGTGGATTTGTAACACCACCATCTTTACCAAAATTGAATTGTTGGCGTATTGTTGCTGTAGCCATTGTACCTGGGCGGGTGCTGCCACCGGAAATACTCAGGTTGGGCACCTGGCCTCTTAGCATTTCAGTTAAAGAAGCAACAGGAAGGTCTTCCATTTTTTTTGTATCTACATTTACCACAGAACCGGTAACATTCCTGGTTTTTTGTGTACCATATCCTATCACTACCACATCATCCAATTGCTTGGTATCTTTTTGCATGGAAATCGACATAGCAGTTTTTACACCCACTGTATGTTCCTGGTACAAAAGGCCTACGTTGGAGAATTTAATAACAGATTCGCCAGATGCAACTTTAATAGAAAATACACCGTTTGCATCTGTGAGTACGTTTCTATTGGTGCCCTTTACACCAACCGTAACCCCGGCCAATGGGTTACCATCTGCATCTGTTACTTTGCCGGTAACAGTTTTTTCCTGCGCAAACAACAGCACCGGCATAGCAGCAATAGCCAGCACAAGCAGTAGCAACGTTAGTCTTTTTGCTTTCATATAGCATTTAGTTTTTGAAATGTGAGAACAATTAAACAGTTTAGTATTGGGAGTTTAGTATATGTGCTGATTAACCTTCTTTCTTTTTTGCAGCTTCTCTTTCTTTAATCCGCTTTTGCCATTCTTCTCCTTCTTTCTTCATATCGTACCCGGCAGCGGAGAGGTAATTATTAATGCGCCCTTTGTATTTGCCAAACACGGCATGTTTTTTATCGGATGATTCTGCGTCCATGGCCAGTTCTCTTGCTTCCTTCAGCCAATCGTATATTTTGGTTTTTTGTTCTTCCGTTAAAGCAGGAATCTCATCCAGGTAAGCGGCATAGGTAAGCGGAAAAACACGGTACGTCATGCCATCTTTTACTTTATCAACCTGCTCTTCTGTAAGATCTCCTTTTAATTGAGCGATATAATTATTATGTAGCTGCACCAACTGGGCTGCTTTTTTTCTTCCTGGCTTTTTAGTGAAGCTGCTTCTTTGTCTTTGTCCAGTTGCTGTTGTTTAATAGCGGCAACAGCAGCAGTATTATCATCCTGCAGTTTGCTTAAAGCCAGGTACTGGCCAGCTACAATACCCTGCACTTTTTTATATTTTACGGAATCTGCAATGCCCAGGTTGCTTACAATTTTACCAGCCCTGTCTGCAATAGTTTTTTGATAGGAATCGTTTTGCTGCGCAACTGCGCTAAAAGAAAAAGAAGAAAATATACCAACTGCAATAAATAAAATGAAAAAACGGATGGATGTGGAAACATGGATAGTACGAGAGGAAACCATCCCAAAGGATTGCTTATTCATATTTGCAGGCAAAAACCATTTCATTTCGAAAGCGTTTTTATATCGTTAGCGATGATGAAATGTTGCAAAAGCAGTCAATATTTCAATCATCATGCTAAAGGTAAACCCCTGCACAAGGGTTAACAATGTAAGGTTTTGCTAAATTGATGGAAGATTTTACTATTTGACCAGGACTAAAAACCCGGCAACGATTGCGTAATTTCTTTTCTTTGCAAAGCAGCGTTTGAAGCGGTGGCAGTAGCCGACAAAGCATTGTTAGCGGGGAATAAGGCAGTAATCACAAGTTTTCCTGACTATATAATATTAGCACTTCCATTCCATACCCGCAACAATATAATGCCATAACAAGAACACAGTGCCCGGCATGGATTATTTTCCTGCAAATAAATCACTGGCAGAAAGCAAGCTGGCAACAGATTCACAGATTATTTCTTAGGCTTCAGCACATCATTATAAGCAGACAATAAAGCTTCCTGTACAATTTCTTTTGAAACTTTATCAAGCAAGAAAGTAGTAGCGCCTTTTTCTCCCCATTTATTAGGAACCGGGAAAATACCTTTGTCCATTTTACAAAAGAGTTGTTGCTCTTGCGGGGTTAAGAAAATATTGGCCGTGTTATCTTTCTGCAGGTAGGTAGCAAACATCCTTTTTTGGGTTATTTTAAAACCTATCCTTTCAAAATGCGGGCATGATTCCGTGCCCTGAAATGAAAGTGCCAGATCAAAAAAATCTTTTTTTGTCATAAAACTATTTTGGGTTGGCCTGTTGTAACGGGCTCCAATATTTTGATTTTTTTTGCAATCCCAAGTTTTGCTATTTGTTCAAACCTGCTTCCTTATCTTTTTGCATCCTGCTCAGCGGTAAGTTTATCTTTAAGTTCCTGGATAATTATTTCATAATTGTGCAGACTACTATCTGCTATTTGTATATCGTTTTCAAAAAGAGTAATTTTTTCGTTCTCCCCAACTAAAAGTTTGTAATATTTACCACGCCAGTTTTTGGATACCACAGCATCTTGTTGCAAAACTGTATTTGGTCGCTTCTCTATTTTCTCAGGAATTTTGTTTTTACCTGATGTAAACAGCACTATAGCTATTAAAATAAACAGGCCGCCCAATACAGCAAAAGCGTAAACTTGCCTTGTTGAGGTCTTTTTCTTTGCAGGCTCCGTTTTTTTTATCAGCAAATTATTACTAATGCTGGCATGCAGTATATAGCCCTTCTTTGGTACAGTTTGAATTATTTTTTTATCGGCATCGCACAGTGCTTTTCTTAAAAACGAAATCGCCTGGTTTAAACCATCTTCTGCACCTCCATAATTATCCCATACTTCAGAAATAAGCGTTTCCCTGCTAACCATCTTTCCTTCATTTACGGCAAGAATGCATAAAATTTCAATTAGCCTGGGTTCCAGCCTGGTTTGCAAACCAGTCTCCGTATTTGTGAGGAGATTGAGTGAAGCATCAACTGAAAACTTATCATTCAGGGTAAAAATCGAATTTTCCATGCTGATTTTTTTCAAATTTACTGAATGCCGAACGCTTAGAGACTATCTATAGCTAAACAAAAGGTTTTAAATAGCAGCAAAACGCCTGATGAGGGTAGTTTTGTGTGCTAAAATGTAAAAGCCTAAAAATGAAACTACCATTGCTGATTCTTTTATTGCTTATCAGGACAATTTCATTTGCTCAAAACCATGCCCAAACGTTAGACAGCTTGTTTAACTCTTTGCACGATTACAAACAAATAAACGGCAACGTGCTTGTTTCTGAAAACGGAACTCCCCTGTATCAAAAGTCGTTTGGGTATGCAAACTTTAAAACCGGGGTGCTGAATAATATAAATTCAGGTTTCTCCCTCGCTTCCATTTCAAAAGTATTTACATCAACTGCCATCTTACAGCTAAAGGAAAAAGGCAAGCTGGCATTAAACGACTTTGTTATCAAATATTTTCCCGATTTCCCCTACCCGGAGATTACTATCAGGCACCTGTTAACTCACACATCAGGCTTACCCGAAATTGATATTTTCAGGCAAGAAGTAAAGGAGAACCCAAACAAAGTTTTTTACAACAACGATTTTTTACCCACCCTCAAAAAAGTAAAACGGCCTTTGGCTTTTAAACCCAACGATAAATACCAATACACAAATGCCAATTACATTTTATTAGCCTTGCTTGTTGAAAAAATTTCAAAACTTAGTTTCCAGGAATATTTGCAGAAAAATGTTTTCAATCCTGCAAAAATGACTAACACCTATTTTCAAAAAGACGTTTCGCAGGCAGGAAATAAAAACCGGGTTATTGATTATGACTACCCGTTTCTATTTTCTTCAGCATTGGAAAATGTGGATAGCTTAAAAAATTACAGAACAAGGATGTTGAATTTAAGCGGCTTTGTTGGCAACGGTAATATTATAACAACCAATACCGATATGCTGAAATTTGACCAGGCGCTTTATGGAGGAAAGCTGATTACACAATCATCATTAACGGAAGCATTTACCCCAAACAAACTAAACAACAACCAACTAGTTGAAACAAACCTGGGCGGAGAAAAAGCTTCTTATGGTTTAGGCTGGTTTATTTTAACAGACAGTTCTTCAGGGAAAATTGTAGGACATACCGGAGGTGTGCCAGGTGCATTAAGCATTTTACTACGCAACATCAGTAAAAATAAAACTGTTATTTTCTTTGATAATGCATTCAACAAAAGCCTTTATAAAACTGGCGTAAACGCAATGAACATTCTTAACAACAAACCTGTGTCAACGCCCAAACAATCTTTGGCACAAGCTTATGGCAGTACTTTGGTTGAGAAAGGCGTTGATATTGCTTTTATAAAACTACTGGCATTGAGAGACGATTCTTTGCATTATTATTTAAGCGAAGACGACATGAACGATTTAGGTTTGCAGCTTCTTTATGAACCAACTTTTGATGGGCACAATGAACTTTCGTTGGAAGTGTTAAAACAAAATATTTTGTTATTCCCCAATAGCTTTAATACTTATGACAGTTATGGCGAAGCATTAGCCAAAGTAGGAAAAAAAGACGAGGCGATTTTTATGTATCAAAAGTCTATTAAACTTAATCCAGACAATGAAGGTGGAAAAAGAATGTTGCAGGAGTTATTAAAAAAATAAAAAATTGCTGATGCACACAAAATTATTGTTGTCAATTAGTTTGTATGAAGAACAATACGCACTGGCGTCATACCCTCACTCTTGGCGGTTACAATAATCTCTCCCGGCTTTCCATTTGATTGTATTATTGCCAGCCCCAAACCTTTCCAGCAACGGCGCTCCTTGCTTTTGAAGGGTGTAAGGTCTGCTTCATAACCATTATCTGTAGCTGCAATTTCACCGGCACCTTCTACACTCCATTGTATAGTATTATCTGCATCCGGCACCAGGTTGCCTGCAGTATCCAATACTTTCACCGTAACATAAGAAAGATCTTTTCCGTCTGCATGTATGCGTTGGTTATCGGCAGTTAATGCCAGTTTAGTGGCCGCACCTGCTGTGTGTATCTCTTTTGTTAAAACAACTTTTCCATTTTTCCTTGATACGGCTTTTAATGTTCCTGGTTCAAAAGGAATGCGCCACATTACATGCAAATCATCGTTCATCTTTTTTTTCACCCCCAGCGACTTGCCGTTTAAAAACAACTCCACTTCATCTGCATTGTTATAGTAAGCCCACACATCTACTACCTGCCCGGGCTTCCAGTTCCAATGCGGAAAAATATGCAGCACTGGTTTATCAGTCCACTCGCTTTGGTACATATAATATACATCTTTTGTAAAACCCGCCAGATCTATAATGCCATAATAAGAACTGCGGGCCGGCCACTGGTAAGGAACAGGTTCTCCTAAAAAATCAAAACCACTCCACACAAAAGTACCTGCAATAAAATCTCGCTTTTTAACTGCCGCCCATGCTTTTTCATGCGTGTTTCCCCAATAGGCAAACGTGTTATCATAAGCAGCACAGGTAAAGTCTTTATTGCCGGTGAAAGTATCCTGCACTTTATAGCTGGGTGGCCAAATACGGTTGGTATCCGAAGGAAATTGGTACACGCCTCTTGTTGCCAAACCCGAAACTGTTTCCGATGCTATTAGCTCTTTACCCGGAAAACGGATCAGCAAACTATCGTAATCATAATCTTTATAGTTAAACCCCAATACATCTAACGCATTTGATTGTGCAATAAAATTTTTCTCAGGATGCGTTTCCGTCATAGCGCTTGTTACCGGCCGTGTAGGATCAAACGCTTTCACTATATCCACCAGTTCTTTAGTAAATACTTTTGCAGATGAATCAAACTGTTCGCGTATTTCATTGCCAATGCTCCACATAAAAATGCTGGGATGGTTTCTGTCTCTCACCACCATATCCTCAAGATCTTTTTTATACCAGGCCGCAAAATCTTTGCTGTAATCAAACTTATTTTTTCTTTTTTGCCACATATCAAACGCTTCGTCCATTACCAAAAAGCCCATCTCGTCACACAAGTCCAGCAATTGTGGCGCAGGGGGATTGTGCGCTGTACGGATGGCATTGCAGCCCATGTCTTTTAAAATTTTCAATTGTCTTTTTGCAGCGGCTATATTAAATGCAGCACCCAATGCACCAAGATCGTGGTGCATGCAAACGCCTTTTATTTTTAGTGACTGATTATTTAAGAAGAATCCTTTGCTGGCATCAAAAGAGAATTGACGCACACCTAATCTTACAACCACTTCATCTGTGAGTTTACCATCAACCAGCAATTTTGCTTTCAGTGTATACAGGTACGGATTATGAACAGACCAAAGCGTAGGATTCTTAAACTGGTAAGTAAAAAGATATTTTGTTTCGGTCCCTTGCAGGTTATTCATCACCATCGTATGGTAAGATTCATCTTTTATCATTTTGCCATTACCATCCAACAATTCATATTGTACTGAAAAAAGCGCTTTGTTTTCCGCTGTTGCTTTTATCCATGCCTGAATATTCAAGCTAGCTTCCTGCCCATTCAATTCAGGAATGATATACACACCGTTTTCTTTGAAAGCAATTTTGTTTTTTATTACTAATCTAACATCCCTGTAAATACCACTGCCGCTATACCATCTTGAATTTGGTTGCTGACTGTTGTCAACTTTAACGCTGATAACATTTTTCTCCGGCGCTTTATTCAGGAATCGGGTAATATCATAACTAAACGAGCTATAGCCATAAGGCCGTTTGCCAAGATAATGCCCGTTTATCCAAACTTCGCTGTTACGGTAAACGCCATCAAATTCAATACTGATGTTCTTATTTTTAATACCTGCAGTTAATACAAATGTTTTCCTGTACCAACCAATACCACCGGGCAATGCACCGCCCTGGTTAGTAGCGGGATTGCTTTTACTAAAGTCTCCTTCAATGCTCCAGTCGTGCGGAAGATTAAGTTTTCTCCATTGCGCATCATTATAATTCGGGTTGATGGCCGCACTATCATTACCTAAGAAAAATTTCCAGCCTTTGTTAAAATCTGTAATAACCTTTGGCTGGCTAAAACCAGTATGCGTTATTGCCAAAAACAAAAAGCAGAAAAATATTTTTACTCGGTTCATTGAATAATCATTTTTGTTACCAACAGCGGTAATGCTATCAGGCATTCTTGCGTCGCACTCTTGTACAGTATATCTTTTTTCGACTTCAGCATCCTGTGCAGCATGCTTCTTTTATTGTTCATCATACTCTCATACAGCTATATTCAATCCTTTCGGGGTCGTGTCTGTTTTGCATTTTGTCCCGGGATTTCATCCCGGGTTAAGCACATTTAACCCAACGGGTTTTATATACGCTGCTATACTAGCCCTGAAAGGGCGCCATACATCCGCGAAGGGTGCAGCCCTTCGCAACGAAGCGAAGCAATAGTCCTTTGCAACCGGGCAATAGTCATATCCTATTCACCAATAGTTTTCATCTTCACACTAAAAATATAATCGCCTGAACCAACTTTCTTCGCCCTGCGTTTGCCCGGCAAATAAATTTTTGCTTTTGTATTGGCAGGAACAGAAACCTGCAGCATAAACATATCATCCTTGCGCTGCCAGGCGGATCTAATCCAACCATAAGGCGAATGAAAATTAGCTGCGGCCTGTGTTACGTTGCCAACCGGTTGCGGCCTTATCTCTATTTCTTTAAAACCTACGCCGTCTTTTGGCTGCCTGATGCCGCACAAACCTGCATAAAACCATTCCATTAAATGCCCCAGCATAAAATGATTATTGCTAACAGATGGATAAGCCTGCCAACTTTCCGTAAGTGCGGTAGCACCATGTGCTAACTGGTATCCATAACCGGGAACATCATTTCGGCTATTCATATCAAAAATTACCTCAGAACGACCGGCATCTTCCAATGCACGTAATACATAACGATAACCTATATCGCCCGCTGTTAAAGCATTGTTCCGGTTGCGGATATCTTTTACCAGGCTCTCTATTACATCATTCCTGTTTTCTTTTGTAACTAAGTTCATAAACAAAGCCATTGCATTAGCTGCCTGGCTGCCACTGGCATAATATTTATTTGTTTTATCGTAGAACCTGGCATTAAAAGAATCTTTTACTGCTACCGATAAATCGTTATACATTTTCTTATCGCTGTCGTTATGCAGCAGTGCAGCAACCTGCGACATAATCGTTAAGTCGTAATAATAAATAGCCGTTGCGGTAACGCCTTGCGGTGTTAGCTGCGATACACCGGGGTGTGCGGGGCCTATATCATACCAATCGCCCAACCCCTGCGAAAGAATATTTCCTTTGGCCTTGCTTTTCAAATATTCAACATAACGCCGCATCATGCCATAAGCAGCAGACAATGTTGTTGCATCTCCATACCATTGATAATTGTACCAGGGTAAAATAATAGCAGCACTACCCCACTCCGGCGAGTCGCGAAAAGGTTCTGTAAACTCTACAAACTCCGGCGCAATCTCGGGAATTAAACCTTCAGGTGTTTGCGCTTCCATCATATCTTTAATCACTTTTTGACAAAGTGCTGCAATGTCAAGGTTGTACTGTACAGAACTTCCTACGAGGTGGGTTTCTTCCAGCCAGCCTAATTTCTCACGGTGCGGACAATCAGTAAAAACACTGTGCGTATTGCTTTTAATGGCCCATTTAATCAACTGATCTGTTTGATTGAACAAGGTATTGGAAGAAGAGAACGAGCCAGCAGAATCGGCTGAATTGCGTGTGTGCATCCCTGATATATATTTCACTTCGGGCATGCTGGCTGTATTGGCTTCGCCGGCAGGCACAGCGCCTTCTACCTGCAAATAACGAAAACCATAAAATGAAAATGATGGCTGCCAGCTTTCTGTTTCGCCTCCTTTTAAAACATAAGTGTAATAACAAGGGCTGCCAGATGCTTTTTGATTAGCGGAGCCATCTTCATTGATTAACTCAGCCGGGATGATGCGCACCGTATCTCCTCTTTTACCTGCCACACTAATACGAGGTATGCCTGAAAAGTTTTGTCCCAAATCATACACCCAAACACCCGGCTTCAGCATAGTCTGTTTTACCGGTGCAAAGCTTTGCATAATTTTTAAAGGAGTTGCATCCTGTGCTTCTAAACTTTCCGGGCCAGTTGTAATGACAACGTTCTTCCAATTGCTTTCATTAAATCCAGGTTTGTTCCAATTGGGTTGCTCCAGGCCTGCATCATAATCTTCTCCGCCATAAATGCTTGAAAAGATGTAAGGAGAAGGAGCAGTTTTCCAGGAAGCATCACTTACAATATTCTCAACACTGCCATCTGTATATTCAATGGCAATGCGACAAAACATTTTTGGGTAGCCAAATGCACCAGTTAATTTTCGGTAGCGTTGACCGGGAATATAATAAAATCCATTGCCCAGCATTACACCCACAGCATTATCGCCTTGTTTTAATTGACTGCTAATATCAAAGCTTACATACAATGCATGTTTGCTGTATTGTGTCCATCCCGGATCTAAAAAATGATCGCCGGTCTTTTCACCGTTGATGCTCATTTCAAATTGGCCAAGTCCACATATGTATGCCATTGCATTTTTTACCGGTTTGGATATGGTAAAACTTTTTCTTAGCATTGGCAATATATCTTTTCTTGGGCCCCATGTTTTCTTGCCATTGCCATGCGCAAACGGAACGATTATACTTGTATCTGGCAATACATCATAAGCTATCCACCGGGCATTCTTCCAATCACTCTTACTGAAAAGCCCTGTGCTGAAAAAAGCAATAGCACTCCAGGCAGATTGATTGCCTTTATTGTCCCAGGTCATTAGCTTCCAGTAATATTTTTTTGCTGGCGCTAATGCATTGCCGTTGTAAGCTACCTGTATAGAATTGCCATCGGTTTGTTGCTGAGAATCCCACACGTTGCCTACATTGTTTGCAAGACGTATGGAATCATCTGCTACCAGTATGCGATAAGAAGTTTGCAATACTTTATTATCTGTTGATGTCAATTCCCAGCTAAACATGGGTTTAGGTGTTCCAATGCCTAACGGGTTTGAACGATAACCGCAACGCAGGTTGGTTACAAGCAATTGTGCATGCAGCGCAATACATCCACTTAATAGGCCGACAATGAAAAACAATCGTTTTATATTTTGCATCTTCAATTTATTATCAAGATTTATTTCATTTACATCTATTGCAGTTCAATACCGCTCACAGCCAACCCTGTTGCATCTTCCAATAATAATTTCACCGTATAATTGCCTGCATTGATCATTGTTGGCGTATTAACCGTAAAACTATTCCATTTGCCAGCACGGGTAAATGTAAACTTTACTGTTTCATCAAGCATCATGGTGCCTCCTGTATTTATCATTTGCAGGCGGCCTTTAACTTCTTTTTCAGAAGGGTAGAAATATTTCACTGTAATGGCATAGCGGTCACCCACACCTGTCTGTACCGGCCATTGAATGCTGCTATTGATGGCAGATTTCATAATAATGGCTTCCTTATCATTCAGCATTTCTTTTTGTACCCCTGCAGAAAATGATGCCGCACTGGCTTTATAGGCAACAGTTGGTTTTAAATCATAAGCCGGTTGCATATTGGTAACGGGAAGCATCATGGCTATGTAGGCTACATCTCCGTATGTATTTGCAGGCAATTGAACACGGCTTTTAGCAGGCAATCTTTTCCGGAAAATATCATAGGATATGCCACCCTGCTCATCCGTCTCGGCTATTGTTTGGGTGCGTTCATATTCTTTTAACCATTCAGGAATTGCAAATCCTTTTTTAATCCCTATAAATAAATCAACAGCACTATTCGTTGACAACAAAACCGGCTGCGGATTAAATGTTGTATTGAACTGCAGCCAGTCTGCTCCAAAAAGATTTGCAGGCAATGAAGAAAACTTAATCTCTTTATCAGCATATTGTTTGTTGCCAATATCCAGCCAAGACATTAATTTAACCGAGGGATTATTTTCCAGTTCAACCATATCAGTAACAGCAATGGGCATAATATCCTTCTTTGCTGAAGCAATGGCTACAGCAGCAATAATTGCCTCACCTACTTTTGCGTTTGGAAATGAAAGCGACAGCTTGCCACCGTTTACACGCACCTGCAAAGTTTTTTTCAATGCACTATTGGAACCGGCTTCTTTCCAAACATCCAGGTTTTGCAATACAATTGATCCATTAACAGCTATATCAAACATGCGCATGTTGTTTGCATTGATGCCACCGCCAACACCCAGCCAGGGCTCTATAAAATAAAGCTCCAGCAAATAATCGCCATCGGGCAATGGAAAATTATATTTCAACTCATCTCTTCCATAACGAAAATCCTGGAACAAAGGCCAATCATTTGTTCCTTTAACAGGTGTAAAAATTCTGCGCTGACTTGCGAAGAATGATGACATACCGGGAAAACGATCTGACCACGATGATGAGCCGTAAACATTTCCTTCATAGTGCCTATCCGCCTTCCAAAGATTTCCGTTTTCATCTGTGTAATCGGGGCCACCGCAATTAACACGATAGATATAATTATAATCCGGTTTGGGTTGAGTAATATTTGTTGCGCCTGCATACAATGCCTGGTA
The DNA here is from genome assembly GCA_047602295.1 of Chitinophagaceae bacterium. Lineage (GTDB taxonomy): Bacteria > Bacteroidota > Bacteroidia > Chitinophagales > Chitinophagaceae > JACMLD01. The sequence continues at coordinate 4,739,813 of JASGHP010000001.1, forward strand.
ATTGGGCGACTGAGGCAAATGCTGCAATAAAATTGTATCTCTTGCAACCTGTTTTCCATCAACATAACCTACTGCATATAAAACATTGTATTGAATGTTTACACCATCCCACTGAAAGTGCGTGCCGATTCCGGCTTTTGTTTTTTTACCCAACGATACTTTATCAATATCATTGAATAATTCCACTTCATCACAATTTGAATAAACAACAATACCATTCTTTACGCCGGGTTTTGTCCAACGGTTTGGCCATGTATGCGACACAATGTAAACCATGGGTGAAGCTTTAGCAGACGCATAATTGCTTCTGAACATGTAATACGCATCTGTTGGTTCTTCCCATGGTGTAAGCATTCCTTTATAATTCACCGGCCCAATACGATCCATTTCTCTTGCACCTTCTCCCCCTTGCACACGGCCCGGGTTGTCGTGCGATGTTAGCAACCAGAAAAATTGTCCGGCACAACTATCTCTAACGGATTCAGCTAACCGTATTTTCTGTTCCATCAATTGTACCATTCGGTCTTCACTCAGCACACCGTTTTGGGCAAAGCCCCCTTCCGTATGTAAATCAAGTGTGCGCCAGGCACCATATTCACCAATCAATATTTGCTTTTTGATGTCTTCTGCATAAGTAGCAGGATTGCCACCGTAAGTGCCCGTCCAGTTTTGCGGCACATCCCAATCTGTACCGGTGCCGCCGTTGCAGGTGGTAATTAATCTTTCAGTAGTAGCGGTAGGATCTAATTGACGAATTAAATCGCTGCATTCTTTTGCAAAATCTTCCGGCAGTTTGCTTTCATTTTGTAAGCCCCATAAAATAACAGATGGCTCGTTTCTTCTTTCTATAATCCATTCACGTAATAACTGCTTGAAATTTTTCCTGAACTCCGGAGAATCATACCAGATATGTGCTGATAACTGTGGCCACCAAAGCAATCCCTGTTCATCACACAAATGTCCATACAGTAAATTATGCGGTTGATGTGCATCGCGAAATGCATTGAAGCCAGCAGCTTTCACCCATTTCATTCTTGCTGCTATCTGCTCATTACTGAATGCATGACCGCCGCCTAATAAATGTTCATACTCTGCAATGCCATTAATAAAAACCGGTTTCCCGTTTACGAGCAATTGATGTGAAGCTGTTTTCCATTGTACTGTTCTGAAGCCAAATGGTGTGGAGACCTGATCAATAATTTTATCGCCCGCTTTTACAATAGTAACTATTGTATACAAGTACGGGCTTTCAGGATTCCACAATATTGGGTTACTAATACGAATGTTTTTCTGCGAGACAGTAATTGAATCGCCTGGCTTTATCGATTGAGTTATTTCTGTAGCTACAACAATTTTTCCCGCAGCATCTTTTAATTGGTGAGTGATTTGTACTTTATCTACTACCGTTGCATAATTTTTTATAGTAGCATCAATTGACAAATCGGCTGTTCCATTATTCAGTTCCGCCCATGCATGTATGCCAAAAGGCTGAATGCGCAGTTGATTTGTAGTGATTAAATGAACCGGTCTGAAAATACCCATTGGCTGAGAACCTTCTGAGAAACCACGTTCATCGCTACAACCGCCGCAAACCCAGGGCAAATCTTTTATATTGGCCGGATGCCATGCACGAACAGCCAATACATTGCTTGCAGCATCTTTCTTTACCAGGTTTGTTACATCAATCGTAAAACTTGTTCTACCACCAGCATGTGCACCTGCATACTTTCCATTTACATATACGGTGGCATAAGAACCAACACCTTCAAAAAACAGAAAATAACGTTTATTAGCAACCGATTTTTTTATGATGAATGAAGTGCGATACCAACTATCTCCATGCAAATTGCCATGCAACACTCGGCGATAGCCATAGTAATCATCCCAGTTATGCGGAACGCTTACCTTCTTCCAGTTTTTTTCGTTAAATGCTGTTTCCCAAAAATTGCCTTTTAAAGTTGTGCTATCCTCACCAGCAATGGTTTTCCAGTTATTGCTTAATAAAATATCCTGGCGAATATTTTCCTGTGCATTGCCAGAGATGCCAAACAAGCATAGCAACAAGCCAGTGAATAATTTTGACAGCCGCCCATTGCCGAATAGAATTCCCAAAAGATGAACGGAGCGTCGCAACAGTTGCTCAATAGTAGCAATACTGAAGGTCGAATAATTTTTATAAACGTTTAAGATCTCCATTGAATGTATACACAGCATTCTTTACAGTAGCTATTTTTACTGTTTTATCGTTATAGCGCAACAAGAGTGGCTTGCCGGCCTTTGAGCGGACAATTATTTTTTCCAATTTACTGTTCGACCATTTCATGTCGATGGTAAACCCTCCCCTTGCGCAGAGTCCTTTTATTTCTCCATTAGGCAAGGCAGAAGGCAATGCAGGAAGCACATCAATAAACTTTGTATGACTTTGCAATAACATTTCTCCCATGCCTGCGGCTCCTCCAAAATTTCCATCAATCTGAAACGGCGGATGTGCATCAAACAAATTGGGATAACTTCCTGCACCTGTGTTGGCCGGGCTCAATAACATTTGTATCAGCTTGTACGTATGATCTCCATCTTTAAACCTGGCCCATAAATTAATTTTCCAGCCAAGGCTCCAACCGGTAGCTGCATCTCCACGATAGATCAATGATTGTCTTGCAGCCTTCATTAAATCCGGCGTTTCATCCCAATTGATTTCATATCCGGGATATTGCGCCCACAGATGAGATACGTGTCGATGCTTGTTGGTAGTATCATCCACATCCTGCATCCACTCCTGCAATTGACCATATTTGCCAATTTTGTTGGGAGCGATAGAATCATATTTCGATTTCAAACTTTTGCGCAATTCCGCATCTGTTCCTAACACTTCGGCAGCAGCAATGGTATTCTTAAATAAGTCACGGATGATTTGATGATCCATGCTTGGCCCCATTACCAACCCGCCTTGTTCCGGCGAATTGGAAGGCCCGCTGATGAGATAACCTGTTGCAGGATCTTTTACCAGGTAACTATTAAAAAACAATGCGGCCTGCTTCATGATGGGATAAGCTTTTTGTTGCAGGAAGACTTTATCCTGCGTAAACAAATAATGCTCCCACAAATGATGACAAAGCCATGCACCACCGCTCACCCATATACCATGATTGGCAGCATTGATGGGCGCAGTGCCACGCCATAGATCTGTATTGTGATGCAATACCCAACCGGGTGCATGATAATAATCTTTTGCAGTTTGTTGCCCGCTTACAGATAACTCTTCAATCATTTTAAACAAAGGCTGGTGCAAAGGAGAAAGGTTCAATAACTCCGCAGGCCAGTAATTCATTTCTGCATTTATATTGGTAGTGTATTTGCTTCCCCAGGGCGGAGAAAGCAAATCGTTCCAAATGCCTTGCAGGTTAGCTGGTCTTGTCCCAGGTCTTGAAGATGATATTAACAAGTAGCGGCCATACTGCATATACAAAGCAACAAAAGAAGGATCTCCTGTTGCTGCAAATTTTTGAATTCGTTGATCTGTAGGCAATCCATCATTTTCATTCTTACCAAAATTGACAGAGAATGTATTGAAATATGATTGGTACTCTTTTATATGCGCCGCTTTTACCTGCTCATAGTTTTTTGATGCAACGCTGCTTAATGCGCTTGTGCAAGGAGTGAAAGGGTCTGCACTTACATCCGTATAATTTTTATAGTTAGTGCCGGCCGTAAGATATAAAGTTGCTTCGTCTACACCGGTAACAATAATTTTATCGTCTGTTACTTCTACTTTTCCGCCTTTAGCAACTATTTGCAAATAACTTTCGCCACGCAAAGCGCCGTTTCTTACTTTAACTGAAAGATTAATGGTTTTGTCATCTATCTTTTTTACCTCGGCATTTTTATGCGGGCTGTTTAGCATTGCTTCAAATGAAACGGATGCAGCTTGCTCTGCAGTGAGGTGTATAGCCAGCACCTGGTTGGGCTGACTAACAAAATATTCCCGCTTATAATCTATACCGTTTAAAGAATACTTTGTACTGGCAATAGCATTGGCAATATCCAGCTCACGTTTATAGTTAATTGAATTTTCTGTACCTGGAAAATTCAACCATAGATCGCCAAAAGGCTGGTAATCGGCCTGGTAATGTGCAACAGGTGGTGGCTCATCGCTATGAATAAAATACTTCCAATTGCCATTGAGAGAAATTTTATTTTGATCTCCTTCATCCTGCGGATAAACACCAATATGCTTGCTGGTATCTTTATAACCCTGGATGCCTCCTTTACCATCAAAATTAAGGACCAGTACAGCAATGCTGTTTTTGCCAACGTGCAAGCTCTCTTTTGGTATCACATACTTGCGTGGGTCTCCGTTGTCCATACTGCCTACCAGTTTTCCATTGAAATAAGTGAAATCCTGGTTGCTGATACGATTAAGATCAAGTACCAGGTTTTTACCCAACCATGTTTGGGGCATTTCAAAATTAGTACGCAACCACACGGCACCATCCAGGTTTTCAAATCCTACAGATTCCCAACCATCATATGCTGGCACTGGCATTGTTTTCCATTGGCCATCATCTGCAAACTCAGCAGCAGGATTTCCGTTAAGACCTTTCAAACTAACGATGTTATTGATCCACTCAGGCTTTTTGCCTTCATCAGATTGCAGCCCCATAAAATGAGCCTCTGCTAAAGCATCGGCATCCTTTTGTTTGCCTGCAAAAAGCAATTGACGGATGCTATCGAGGTATTGCCAGGCACCTGCGCGGTTATAATTGCGCGGGCCGCCTGTCCATAATGTTTCTTCATTAAACTGCAGGTGATCTTGTGCAACACCACCAAATACCATTGCGCCGATGCGGCCATTGCCAATGGGCAATGCTTCCGTCCATTTTGTAGCGGGTTTATCGTACCAAAGCTTTAGCGATTGTGCCGTTATTGCATTTACAGAAAGCGAGAGTAAAAAAGCAATCAATATTTTCATAAACATTTCTTTAAAAGGATGCTTAAGATACGATAACTGCCCGAACCCTGATTTATAGGATTAAAGGATTTTCATGATTTTGTTCGCGGCTTTTTTACCACTGAGGTAAAAGAGGTTTTCCGCAGAGGTACAAGAGTCTTATTCGAAGCAAAAGCATTTCCACATTTATCACATTTTCACATTTGTCACTATTCAAACAACCAATCAATCTGCCTATCCACTCCATTCTCTGTAAGACCTGCATCATACAAAGGGATGGCTTGATTGCCATTTACAAAACCTAATACAAGGCAAACCCCTTTCGTTAGATGCAAAGTATGCTCGCCAGCAGGAAAACTATAGCTGTGTACATTTACCGGCGGCATGCCTTTTATAGAAAGCGCATTGGCAATTTTTGTTTCTGCCTGGCCGTAATCATTGGCCGTGGCATTTGTTTCCAACTCCGGTGCCTTTAAATAGATGGGCTGTTTTGCATAAACAGTTCCTTTGGGGTTAAAATAACCTACCAATAGTTTTACAGGTTGATTAGTTGTAAATGTTATATCTGTGTTTTGCTGTAGTTGCTGATTGAAGTTTAATGCCAATCCTTTTAATCCTTTCAGCTCTTTTGCATAGTCCATAATTGTGAACGATGTATCTGCATATAATTTTGCAAGGCTGTCGATAGAATAAAAATTAAATGAGTCGTTTTTAAAAACCACGTCAGCATTTTGCAAAGTCTTCACCTGCTTTGTTGTATTGACAGGTTGTTGTTTCAATGAATCAATGGCATGCTTGAAATGATCAAGTTCCTGTTGAAAAGGCACCAGCATTTCCACCCAGGTTTTAAATGTGCCATTCACGCCGCGCATGGGAATTTTTCGCTGTTGTGTTTGCATGCTGTTGGCATAGAGATAAGTTCCTTTGGTGAGATCGGCCAGCTTGCGATAATAATCCATGCTCTTTTCCAATAGTGGCAGTGCTTGTTGCAAATCCTTTACATCGTTTGAATATTTATAGCGAAGTATGTGCAAGGCAGCTTCTGCTTTAAACGCAAAGTGATAGGCCAATGCCTGGTAGCAATAAACATCGTTTCTTAATCTTGCAAACTCTTCTTTATTAGCTGTTACATTGTTTGCAGCGGCATCAATGGCAGCAACGGCTTTATCCGCATGATCTTTTACTTCACGGATAATTTGTGGCGGGGTTTCACCAACATGCGGTTGCTTCTTCCATTCTTTCTCTGCATATTGAATCAGCATCTCTCCTTCGGGACTTTCGCTTTCATACAACAAAGTAAAAAGCCCATAGCGATTGGGGTTTATCAATTGCGTCATCAACATACCCAACGTCATCGTCTGTCGATTACCATCTGTTATGCCAAAACGGCGAAGCAGCTTCGGCGCTATCTCACCTGACTGCTCATACGCAGTTATTATATTTTGTGCACTGGCCATATTGCAACCATATTTTGCTGCCAGCATTCCGTTCCAGTAAGCCGCTTCATTTTTTTTATCGCGATTGGCTTTCCATGCATAACGTGCCCAGGCTGCATACCAAATCCAATCTCTTTCTATTTGCAATAATCTTTTTCCTTTCACACTATCGGCAGTATATGGCCAGTCCCAATAAGAAGCCTGCGGATATAAATGCAAGCCATTACCACCCATAACTTCGTGCATGCCAATTACTGACTCCTGTATGAAATCTACAGCGCCATACCGGAAAGGTTCCAGGTTGGCCATAATATGCACATTTTCTATCTGCACACTGCCCAGGCGACTAAGCGTCTGGTGCAAAGCTGCCCATGAACCACGTGGACGTTGATAGGTAAGCGCCTCTCCATTAAACTTAGCTTCTGTATAAAGATTTTTATACAAAGGCAATGCAGCATTCATTACAGCCGGTGCATCGGTATCATGCGCACGCAAAACTATTGGCGGTTCTTTTGTTTGATGCAAAGCTTTCAATCCATCCTGCACGCCGGGAATAATTGTTTTGGTAAACCATTCTATATCATCATTGCCTACACCTTCCATCGCCTCACCCAAACAAACCATCAATCCTACATTCGGGTATTTCTCTACAAATGCTGCAATGGATTTGCGTGTATAATCTGCAATCAGTGGAATAATGGGCCTGTCCCTGTCCTGCGTTTTTATGTGGTTGTAGTCTGCAAATGGTTTTGATACGATGATATTGTAAAACATTTGTATCACCCAGATGCCACGCTTGTCTGCTTCTGTGGTAAGAAAGCGATAAATCTCTTCGTTCTTTTTAAAAGTAGCTTCATCTACTTCTACTGCATACGGATAATCTTTCAGTTTTACCAGCGATGCAAAAGGGTGGCCATTCCAGAGATACAATGAGTTCATGCGGTTGGCCACCATTGAATCCAGGTATTGTATCCACAATTGCTTATCATAAAACCACGGAAAAGTTTCTGGTGTATACGGGTATTCATACACGTTGTGCCCGGGCAGGTAATAAGGTTTTTGTACACCGATACAGGCACCACGCAATACCATTTCGGGTTTGTCAGCAATATTGATTGTAGCAGGAATTTGTTTGTTGTCTTTTATAAGTTGCATTAATTCCAGGCAAGCATATAAAATTCCTGAAGGTTCTTTGGCACCTATATAAATATCAGATTGCTTATCAGCAGCAATTGCATAACCTTCTGTTGACCAACCCGGCAGCGAAAGACTATCCATGCAAGCCAAGCCAGGCTTGGGTTTGCCAATAATGATGTTCTTATTTACCTTGCTAGTAGTTGAAACAAATTTTACAGCATAGCCGGATTGTTTTAATGCACTTGCTAATTTTTCTACGCCAAATTTTGCACGGGCAGTAGTGTCGGTGTTTACAATCGTAACCAGACCCTTCCGTTGCGCCATCAGCGCAATTGGACTTACTAACAATATAATAAACAGGAATCTCAAACAGGTCTGCATATTTTTAATGTCATCTTCTATGTTAATGTCATCCTCTCGGGATTCTAAAACAGCAACAAGCCTAATTACTAATTATTAATTACTAATTGCTAATTAACACTCATCCGGCCTCACCCCACCCTGAGCACTGGATATATATGCTGCTTCCACGCATGCCATGGTATGGATGCAATCTTCTACAGAATTATCCGGTTGTTGTATTTTTCCATCCGCAGCTAACAATACTTGTTCCATGCTGCCGATGAATGCATGCGGAAACCAACTGCCTTTTATGGCCTTTGTTTTCCAGTTATTGTATTTACCATCTTCCATCAATATGTATTCAAACCGATCTGATTCTCCTTCCGGGTAATTCTTCAGTACACCAAAATGTATTTTAATAGCGCCTTTACTGCCTTCAATTTTTATGTAAGATTGTTGTCTTTGCTTTCCGTACACGTGACAATGATTGGTGAGTATGTTTGCACGTTGCTGCATTCCATAATCCATAATGATATTGCTGCGCACAGAAGCAAGCTCTGTCATAGAAGGATGCTGAATGGTTTTTGCATAGATAGAAGTTGGATTACCGAGAAAACTTCTCACCAGGTCTATATAATGAATACTGTGGTAAACGATCTCCATACGCGGAGCTGTAAATAAAAAATTCCAGAGATGCCAGGGCGTAAATACGTTTACGTTCACTTCTATGTCATAGATTTCACCCAACATGCCTTCATCAATCATGCGACGGGCCTGTTTTATAAAAGGGGCATAACGTAATTGAAAATTTACCGCAGCAATCATTTCCTTTTGCCGGCATATCTCCAGTATTTTTTTTGCCGATGCTAAATCTTCGCCCATTGGCTTTTGCATAAGCAAAGCAGCTTTTGCTGGCAATTGATTTAATATATCAGCAATGGCAGAACCCGGCACTGCAATATCAAACACCGCATTGACAGGGGCATTGTCAAGCATTTGCTGCAAAGAACTATATACTTCCGGAATGGTAAAATCACTTGCCGTTTTTGCTGCTTTAGCCTCGTCAATATCATAAATGCCAACTACAGGATAGCCGGCAATGGCGTATGCCGGCAGGTGTGCCGCATTTACAATGCCGCCGGCACCTATTATATAAATGGGGCGATCTGTGTATGTATTTTTTTCAGCCAATGGTTAATCTCATTTTCATTTAACTATTACCGGTATAATTTCCCCAGGTAAGCAATAACACTGCAACTACCAACACTATTAATGCAGATGCCAATAATTGCCTGGTAAAACTGCGCCCTGCTTTCCACTCTTTCAGCACAATACCAATAAGCGTACTAATCAGCACCAGCATTATCATATGTATTGCCCAACTTGAAAATTTATAATTGCCCATGCGCACATGACCTAATCCATAAAAAAAGAATTGCCCATACCAAAGCAACCCGGTTAGTATGGCCATGCAATAATTAATGCTTAATGCACCGCCATTGGATGCAGCATATTCCCCGAAAGTTTTTTGCTTACCATGCAGGTATAAACAATACAATAACGTGCTTAGGAAAGCGCCTGTGTTGGAAAAAATATAAATAACATTCCCCTGAAAATTACCTGCACCATACTTTGCTGCCATATCGGCAATCGGTTGTCCCTGATCGATAGAAAAACCATACAATGCAGATAACACGCCAGCCAGCAGGCAAAGCGGCAATCCTTTTGCCAATGAAAAATTCGATTTTGTTTGTTGTGCTGTTTCTAAATCTTTTTCTTTTTGTCTTCCGGCCAGTCCGCAAAGTGCAATGCCTATAGCACCCATTACCACACCACTAATGATATAGCCAGAACCATTTCCTTCTAATACCGTCATTAATGTACCATGCACCATTGGAGGCAATAATGTACCTAACACACAACTAATGCCTACAGCAATGGCATACGTGAGTGAAAACCCAACATATCTTATAGCAATGCCAAACGCTGTGCCGCCAATGCCATACGCCATGCCTAATAAAAAGGAATACCACATGGAAGCTGATGGCGCTTCTTTTAATACAAGTGATAATTGAGGAATGGTTAGATACGCTACTAACAATGGAAGTAAAAACCAACAAATAAACGCTTGTGCCAGCCAGTAAGTTTGCCAGCTCCAACCATTTACTTTTTTTTGCGGGGTATAGCATAAGGCTGCACTGGAAGCTCCTGCTGCATGATACAATACGCCGTTTACAATTTCCATACGTGCAAGTAATAATCTTGTTGCATCAGATTTCTAACTGATAGAAATCTTTTGCGTTGGTATAAAATACTTGTGCTTTCTCTTCTGTGTTTAATAATTGTGATAACACTTCACCATAGGCTTGCCACACCTGTTGGTAAGCTCCGGCCAATAAACTAACCGGCCAATCTCCACCGCAAAAACAACGTGGCACACCAAATGTGTTCAATGCAAATTCAATATAAGGTTTAATGTCGTCAGCAGTCCAATTGGTAAAATTTCCTGATGCAGTTCCTAATCCGCTTATCTTGGCATAAAAGTTTTTATGACTTGCTGCTATCTTCATCAATTCTCCCCAAGGGCCAAATTTTTCTTTTGCAGCAATGGGTGGCTGATTCAAATGATCAAACACCATACGCAAGCCCGGAACTCTTTCTGCCACTTCCAATGCTGTTTCTATATGCGCTGGCTTTATGCCTACCAAATCATAAGGAATATTATGAGATGCCAGTAATTGTAAACTTTCAATTACCGCTGGCTGCAAAAGCCAGCGTGCATCCGGTTCATCATGTATCTGGTGGCGCACGCCTTTGAAATATTTCTCTCGCAAATATTTTTCTTCCAATAAACGAGCTGTCTCATCGGGCTGCATCAATGGCAACCATGCTACTACGCCTTTTATCCAATCATGCTTTGCTGCCGCTTCCAGCATTAAAGCAGTATCTTTTTCATTGCCTGCTGCCTGCACCAGCACGCCTGCTTTTACTTGAGTATTGTTGCGGGCTGGCTCCAGATCATTTAATGAATAGCTTCTTTTAAGAATAGAAGTATCATGCTTCAGCCAATCGTATTCGGCACGTTCAAGATCCCAAATATGCACATGTGTATCAACAATCGGCTGCATTCGTTCTGTTATAATTTCTTACCGGCTAATGTAATCTTCTTTTACTGATCTGCGTATTAGAACCTGCTTAAAAAGGCAAATTTAAGCCGTGCGACCTTTAGATTTATATCAGCGATTCACAAGGAAGTCAAGTTTATTCCTGAACTATATAGCTTCATCAATTTAAAACTTGACTTCCTTATAAGAAGCATGCTGCACAGGATGCTAAAGCTGAATAAAACTATATCGTACAAGAGTGCGACGCAACAATGCTCCATCTGTGTTACCACTGCCGGCTACATAATTTATATTCATGAACTTTATTGATACCAACATCGGCTTCATAGCGTCATCCTTGCGTCGCAATCCGTTCATCATTTATACAAATAGCATCTTCAGGCTGCTCCAAACTTTTCAAAACAAAAATCAAACTGCCTGTTGTGTCACAGCTTTTTTCAAATCAAATGCCTCATCTATTTCATCATTGTGCTCTCCTAATACCGGTGCTCCCATTGCACCGGTTAATATTTTTCCGTCTACACGTATAGGGCATCGGGTAGTGGTTACCGATAGTCCATTGGTAGTTTTCACCACAATTTCCATGTTCAGTAATTGATAACCTTCTTGCTTCACCAGTTGATCATAATCCATTACCGGCGCACACCAAACATCTGCTTTTTCTAAAATCTGCAGCCAATGTGCAGTAGCTGCTGTTGCAAGATGAGTACTAAGAATGATTTTTATCTGATCGCGTTTGGAAAACCAATCGTTGCTGTCTGTAAATTGTGCCAGCGGTTTGCATTGCAACAAATCAGACAACAATAAAATATTCGTCATGGCCAATGCAATATAGCCATCTGTAGTTTTATAAATGCCATAAGGCGCGGCAATATAAGCATGGCCGCTGTTTACTTCGCTGCGCACAGGCAGGTGATTGCCATCATTGTAATAACAGGTTAGCACTTCAAACTGAAAATCAAGAATGCTTTCAAACATGCTTACCTGTATCAAAGCTCCTTCGTTGCTGATAGCACGCCTGTACAAAGCGGCCAATATTCCCTGTGCAGCATGCGTGCCAGCCATAATATCTACTACGGCAACACCCATGGGGGTAGGATCTTCATTGTTATTATTGCTAAGCCAGGTAAGCCCGGATGCAGCCTGCAAAAGCAAATCCTGCCCGGGCAAATCTTTCCAGGGGCCTTCGCTGCCAAAACCACTAATTTCTGCGTAAACAATAGAAGGATTTATTTTCTTCACCGTTTCATAATCCAATCCAATCCGTTCCATTACTCCCGGCCTGAAATTATGCATCATCACATCTGCTTTGGCCAGCAACAATTTAATCTTTGCCAAATCATTGGCATCTTTAAGATCTGCTGCATAACTTTTTTTATTGCGGTTGATGGCATGAAAAATAGTAGACTCCCCTTCTATCATTACATCTGAAACGTACAACTGCCTGCAAATATCTCCGGTAACAGGCTTTTCAATTTTTATTACTTCTGCACCCATATCTGCCAGTCGCAATGCTGCAGAAGGGCCAGATAAAAACTGGCTGAAATCTATTACAAGTATGTCTTCCAATAGCTGCATGGTCTCTTATCTGCTGATTAGATCGTTATAAACTTTTTCTGTGTGCTGCCCCAGCTTTGGTGCCGGCGTATTGCTGTATAATCTTTTGCCATCAATGCGTATGGGGCAACGTGTGGTTACAATAGATTTTTCATTTGCATTTACCACTTGCTCCATTTGCAACTTCTTGTACGCATCATGCTGTGTCATTTTCTCCCAGTTCAACACTTCCATTGCCCACAAACCCTGTTGCTGCAATTTCTGCAGCCAGTAATTTGTTTTTTGTTGTATTAAATGACTGGCCAGTATTTCTTTTATTTCATCTCTTTTTTCAAATGCATGCTCCTGAGAATATTGCTCCAACGCTTCACAATGAATGGCCTTTGCCAATGCGGAAAGTTCCATCATGGCAAGTGCAATATGCCCATCTGCTGTTGCATACAATCCATAAGGTGCGCTTAGCAACGGGTGCCCATTGTTGGCATAACTTCTCTTGGGTTGTTTGCCCGATGCATAATAAGTAGTGAGCAATTCAAACTGGAAATCCAATAAAGACTCCATCAAACTGATCTCAATATGTGCACCGGTATTTTTTTTCTGTCGTCTTATCAATCCTGCAAGTATACCCTGCACCAGTTGTGCGCCGCATAAAATGTCTGCTATAGCTATGCCAAAAGGTACAGGACCGTTGCTGCCATTACCAGTTGTACAGGCAAGGCCCGTCATAGATTGCAACAATAAATCCTGGCCGGGTTTGTTTTGCCAGGGACCTGTTTTTCCGTAACCGCTTATCTCTGCATAAATCAGTTTTGGGTTTACTGATTTCAATGATTCAAAATCCAATCCTATCTTCTGCATTACACCCGGCCTGAAATTATGTATCAGCACATCTGCTTTGCCAATAATCTTTTTAAGGATGTCAATATCTTTAGCATCTTTTAAATTGGCAGCATAGCTTTCTTTATTGCGATTGATGGTATGAAACAAGAGTGAGCTTTCATCCACCCAAAGATTTTTGATGGATAGTTTTCTTCCGGCATCTCCAACACCTGGTCTTTCTATTTTAATCACCCTTGCCCCAAGATCTGCCAATCGCAGTCCTGCCGATGGACCCGAAAGGTATTGGCTAAACTCAAGCACTGTTAATCCTTGTAGCGGCAATGTTTTCATGCAGTGATGATTGATTGTTCTTTTGTCTTGCTTTTCCTGTAAATAATATTCATTTCATCCAGCGCCTTGGCCGGATCGCTATTGTTTAATAAGCATTGTTGCAATGGCGTGCCCGCATGATCCTGGAAATGCAGATACCCATTGTACCTTGGCCGCATATAACCGTTATCCATAACCGGTAATACTGCTTCAAAAAAACCATTAGTGAGCTGGTTTGCTGCCTTATCCGTCCATGCACTACGATGCCCCGGCTGTCCGCCATGTTGCATATACATGGTGCGCTGGCATTCCGGCGACACCACCATAGCGGCAAAATCTACCGCCACTTCTTTATGCTGACTAAATGCTGAAACGGAAATTCCTGTGCCTCCAATAGTGGTTTGCAGTTTTTTACCGTTCAAGGCTACCACATCTGCATAATGCAATAAATGTTTTGCATAACCTGTACGTCCATAATTAGAATATGCATAGGCAAAGGGGCAATACCAATAATCGTTGCTGCTGCTCATTCGCTCTGCAACAGCTATCGGGTTATAACCAAACATGGTTTTATCCAGTAAGCTGTACAACTGTTTCATACGCTCAATAGCCTTCAATGCTGTTTGCTTATCCGTAATTTCATTTTCGTTCGTAAATAACTGACCACCTTCTGCAATGCAGAAAGTATAAAAATTCATGAGCGTATCAATAGGTATGGCCGGCACTGCAACGCGGCCTGCTTTTGCCAGATCAATTAGTTCATCCCAAGTTTTAGGAAGGCTAACATTATGTTGCTCTAATAAATCTTTGCGATAACTGGCAGCCGGTGTTGCTGCGTCAATAGCAAGTGCCCATTGTTTGCCGCCATAGATATAACTTTCGTGCGATTTGCCTACGCTGTTGGCAGACTGCTCATCCAAATATTCTTTTGATAAATACTCATTCAATGGCAGCACGCAATTGGTAGCTGCAGCGCAACCCACCCAGGGATGATCTATAATAAGCAGGTCATAATCTTTTGTAAGTGCTTCAATGGGGAAATCTGCAAACTCCTGCAGCGTTCTTTTCTTCCAGCGGATTTCTACATTGGGATGAAGCTCCGCGTATCGTTGCGCCAAAGCCAGCAGTGGTGTTATACCGCGGCTATGCCCCCATGTTATACCATTTAAAACTATTGACGACATCGCTTTCAGTTGTTTTAGTTTGCCGCTACAGGCTTTCTCTCCACCAGCAAAATATGCTCGCACAGCATTACCAATTCATTGTGCTGGTTAAATGTTTCTACCAATTCTGTTACCAGGCCCATGCTGGGCTTTTTATGATCTTTCTTTTCTTTAATGGTAACAGTAACTTTAATTGTATCGTTTATAAAGACAGGTTTTGTAAAACGGAGTCTTTCATAACCATAGGTCATGGACACTTCGTTTATAAATTCTGCAGTAAGGCCAATAGCAACGGTAAATATCAATGTACCATGCGCTATCCTTTTTTTAAAGGGTTGCTTGCTGCACCATTCTTCATCCATGTGATGGGGGAAAAAATCGCCTGACTGCCCGGCGTGTATCACGATATCCGTCTCCGTGATGGTACGGCCTTTGGTAATGCGCTGCTGGCCGGTTTCAAATTCTTCAAAATATTTTTTTACAAACATGGCAGTTAGAACAATTATTGCAAACGTTTCTTAATAGTGTGCAACCAGGTTACTCAAGTTGATCAGAAAGATGATAAGGAAGGAATATTGCAGTATAGATGGAAAAACATGGTTAGTATAGAATTTCCTTTTCACAATAGCCTTTTATGCAATCGTCTCTGAGCAATCAAAACAGGGTATACACCCCTTCTCAATTAAAACATTAAATTAGAACAGGCGGCATCCCTGGCCAATGTCAGGTTTTACTGTCTTGATGGAAGATTTTACTATTGCTCATGATAGTCAGCACATACGCCAGTCCAAAAGTTTTTGGTTAGACAATGCCATAGCAATGTCTACACTAAACATTAGTAAACGCTGAGAATAATTTACTTCTTTCCGAACAAAACGTTCGAAATCGAACGTTTTGCAAAGACTGTTTTTCAACAAATAATTGATAACTACCTTTTTATCTCTGGCACCCGTATTGAAACTTTATACAGCAAAATCATTGAATGGATAAGGTTATCGAGGAAAACGTCATCGCCCAAAAAAAGAAAAAAACAGCTGCTGTTATTTTGCTGCTGGCCATTGTGCTAACTGCTGCCATTTTCTTATTGAGATCTTCTTTATCTGCCAGTGTAAAAAAATCTGTAATCACTACGGCTGTTGTTGAAAAAGGAGATATAGAAAATACGATTACCGCTACGGGCGAAATTCTACCAGAATTTGAAGCCACCATTACCAGTCCCATCAACGCTTCTGTGCAAAAAGTAATCATTGATGCGGGTAGTAAAGTAAAACCCGGAGAATCTATTCTTACACTAGACAAATCTTCTTCTCAAACTGAGTTTGAAAAATTAAAATTTCAACTGGCATCCAAACAAAACGATATTAAAAAACTGAAGCTGGAACTGGACAAAAGCTTTTACGACATAAAATCAAACAACGACATCAAGCAATTGCGCATTAATAGCCTGGAAGCTGATGTGGAGAATGCCAAACGTCTCTACAAAGCAGGCGGTGGTACCAGGGAGAGCATTGAACAGGCGGAACTAAACCTTAAAGTAGCCAGGCTGGAAAAACAACAACTGGAAAATGAAGTGAAAAGCAAACAACAAACCATGCAGGTAGAAATGAAAGAAGCAGAAATTGCAGCAGCAATACAAGCAAACGATCTACACGAACTGGAACGCAAACTACAATTGGCCAATATTGTTGCCAGCCGCGAAGGAGTGGTTACCTGGGTAAACAAAAACCTTGGTGCGGCTATACATGAGGGTGATGCGCTGGCAAAAATTGCAGACCTGGCAAGTTTTAAAGTACAGGGAAGCATTTCTGACAGTTACCTGGATCAATTGCACAATGCCATGTCCGCCATCATACGCATTAATGAAACGCAGCTTAGGGGAACGGTAGTAAATATTCAGCCTTCTGTACAAAATGGTATCGTGTCATTCAGTATACAACTGGATGAACAGAATAATGCTTTGCTACGCCCAAACATGAAAGTGGATGTATTCCTGGTAACAGCTGCTAAAAAAAATGTGATAAGGGTTGCCAATGGACCAGCATTTAAAGGCGCTTCATCGCAGGATGTATTTGTATTAAACAATAATAAAGCAGAGAGAAGAACAGTGCATACAGGCATGAGCAATTTTGATTTTGTGGAAATACTCGACAATCTGAAACCTGGTGAAGTAATTATCACCACAGACATGAGTGCTTATAAAAATGCTAAAGAGATCACTATCCAGAATTAGACAAAATGCAAAAAAGATTTTTATATAGTTTGTTGCTGTTGTTGTTTTTTATAAACAGCTATGGTCAGTTGCTTAATGATACGCTTAGGCTTTCTTTGCGTGAAGTAGTGGACATGGCGAAAAATAAATCCATTGATTCAAGACAGGCTGTTGCAACAAAAGAAACAAAATTCTGGCAGTACAAAACTTTTAGATCCAATTATCATCCGCAGCTTTCGCTGGATGGAACATTACCGGGTTATACCAAAACATTTTTGCAGGTAACACAGCCGGATGGCACTATACAGTTTCAGCCGGTACACAATAACAATTCATCGCTTGATCTTTCTTTTAGCCAAAGTATTGCGGCTACCGGTGGTTCTGTTTATGGCACTACACAATTGCAGCGTTTTGACGATTTTGATCGAAAAAACACTTTGTACAACAGCGTACCCTTTGGTATTGGTTATAGCCAGCCCCTTTGGCAATTTAACCAGTTGCGTTGGGACAAGAAGATAGAACCATTGAAGTTTGATGAAAGCAAACAGGCTTATATAGAATCGATGGAGCAGATTGCTATTAAGGCAAATGGTTATTTCTTCGATTTGTTGCTGGCACAGGTTAATTTCCAGATTGCTTCTACCAATCTTGCCAATACATTGAACATATTACGCATTGCAAAAGAAAAATTTGATCTTGGCAAAATTTCCAGGAATGAAATTCTTCAGCTGCAATTGGAACAATTAAAAGCGGAAAAAGCCTTGGGCATTGCCAAACGCGATATGGAGATTGCAACCCTAAACCTGCGATCGTTTACAGGACTTCAACAATCAGATAAAATTGCGTTGGCACTGCCCGATGGCACCATTAATATGCATGTGGCTGCAGACAAAGTGTTGGCGGAAGCGTATAAAAACAGAAGTGATGCTATTGCCTTTGTACGTCGCATTGCCGAAGCAAATCGGGATGTAGCCAAAGCAAAAGGAGACAATGGACTAAATGCCACTTTAACGGCGCGGCTTGGTTATTCCAAAAGTGCTGCAACAGTTCCTAAGGTGTACCAGTCGCCGCAAGATCAACAATTGATTCAATTAACTTTTGACATCCCGATTCTTGATTGGGGAAGATCAAAATCAAGGACTAAAACAGCCCAGGCCAACCTGCAGTTTACTCAATATGCGGTTGAGCAGGACAAACAAATTTTTTCTCAGGAAATCGTAACACAGGTTACCTTGTTTGATATGATGAAAGAGCAATTGCTTTTAACTGCCAGCGCAGATAGCATTGCCAGTGAAAAATACCAGATAGCAAAAGACCGGTATGTGCTAGGTAATATGAGTATTACAGATCTTAGCATCGCATTCCAGGAGAAAGACCAGGCAAAGCGGGATTATATTTCTGCACTGCGTGATTTCTGGGGAGCGTATTATCAGTTGCGGTATTTATCGCTTTATGATTTTGAACGAGACGAGAAGATTGTGTACAGGTAAAATGTGGAAATGTGATAAATGTGACAAATGTGGAAATGACTGAAAGTTGAAATTCAAAAGTAAAAATGCTAAGCCGGGTTCTGTTCTATTCTGAGAAATTACAGACAGCGAGAAGTCTTAATACTATATACTAAATACTTAATACTCTCCAATGATACAATTACAAAACATTCAAAAAGTCTATCGCACAGATACGGTAGAAACGCAGGCACTCAATAGTATTAGCCTTGATATTGCCAAAGGCGAATTCCTTTCAATTATGGGGCCATCTGGTTGCGGCAAAAGCACATTGCTTAACATTATGGGTTTGCTAGACATGCCATCTAATGGCGCAGTAAAAATAGACAACCAGTCTACGGAGAAATTATCTGATAAAGAACTGGCGCATTTCAGGAATAAAAAACTGGGCTTTATATTTCAAAGCTATCACCTTATCAATGATTTGAAAGTGCTGGACAATGTAGAACTACCATTGCTATATCGCAACAGTTCTTCTAACGAACGCACTCAATTGGCTAAAGAAGCATTGGAAAAAGTAGGATTAAGCAACAGGGTAAAACATTTTCCTACACAGCTTTCCGGCGGACAAAAACAGCGTGTCGCTATTGCACGGGCAATAGTTGGTAAACCGGAAATAATACTTGCAGATGAACCTACCGGCAATCTTGACAGCGCCATGGGTAATGAGATTATGGATATACTCATTAACCTGAACCGTACAGAAGGCACCACGATTGTAATGGTAACACACGATGAAAACATGGCAAAGAAAACACATCGGTTGGTGAGGTTGTTTGACGGGACGCAAGTACAGTGAATTAGCTACGAGCTTTTAGCTACTAGCTACGAGCCATAGCAGCGCTTCATAAAAAACAAAATCGAACTCAAAATTGGCTCACAGCTCAAAGCTCGTAGCTCAAAGCTTTCTTATATGCTTAAAAATTATTTCAAAATAGCCATTGCCGTTTTAAAGAGGAGAAAGTTCTTTACGTTCATCAGTTTATTCGGCATCAGTTTTACCATTGCTATATTGGTAGTGCTTACAGCTTTTATAGACAAAGTAATTGATGACAGGTATCCTGACAAAAGAAGGGATTTGCTTTTGTTTATAAATGGTATTGAACAAAGAGGCCCGGAGGCAATGAATGGTAGTGCGCTATCTTATTACTTCTTCTCGAAGTATGTTGGTTCAATTAAAACGCCTTGCAAAAAAGCCATCTCTTCAAGGTTTGAGGGAACTAATACATACATCAATAACAAAAAGGTTGCTGTTAATTATAAATATACAGACGATGTTTTTTGGGATGTACTTGATTTCGATTTCCTGGAAGGCAAAGCCTTTACAAAACAACAATTAGACAATGGCGAACATGTAGCCGTTATTTCAGAAGATACTAAGAAAGCATACTTTGGAGATGTCCCAAGTGTGGTGGGCGAATACATTGAAGCAGACAATGTACAATACCGAGTATGCGGCGTGGTAAAAAATGTACCCATTACCACTTATATGTTGTACAGCGATATTTACCTCCCCTATTCCGTTGCAAAAATTGATTACAAGTCCAACACATCTTATAATGGACCTAACACTGTTTTGTTACTGGCAGAATCAAAAGCAGATATACCAAAAATTCAAAAAGAATTTGAAGAGATCGTAAGCCGCATACCCATGAGCGACAAAATGTTCAATAAAATTTATTGCCATGCAGATGATTTTATTACTGGCTATTTAAGAACGGGTAATGAAGAAAAATCTGGTGTAGTGATTGCGCTTACCGCTGTTTTAATTTTTGTATTGCTGGTGATGCTATTGCCAACACTAAACCTGGTAAACATTAACATCACCCGCATTATGGAACGTTCTTCAGAGATTGGTGTGCGAAAAGCTTTTGGTGCTTCTTCAAAAACGCTGGTATACCAGTTCATTGTAGAAAATCTCATCCTTACTCTATTGGGCGGTTTTATTGGCGTAGTGCTTTCTTATGTTGCCATTCAATTTATCAATAGCGCCAATTTCATAGACAATGTAACCCTGTCATTAAACCTTACTGTTTGCTTTTTTGCATTGCTTACCTGTTTGGTGTTTGGCTTATTGTCTGGCGTATATCCGGCCTGGCGAATGTCTAAACTAAATGTAGTTACCGCACTTAAAGCATCATAACAATTCTCAACTGATCAACTAATCAACAATTCAACTATTGAGCCATGATAAAGCATTTATTTAAAATGATCTGGAATAAAAAAAAGCAAAATCTTTTGCTGATTTCAGAGATGCTTATTTCCTTCCTGGTATTATTTGCAGTATTTACCCTGCTGGTATTCGATTATCAGAATTATAAAAAGCCCATGGGTTTCGACTATGAAAATGTTTGGCTGGTGTCGTACAATAATGCAATCAGGACAAACAATTCCGATTCACTCACCTTATTTTATGAAACACTCAGGCAAAATATAAAATCATTGCCGCTGGTAAAAGAAATCAGTTTTGTAAATGACAATGTGCCTTTATCTAACAATACCAGCCAGGGTGGGCTTACGCACAATAAAAAACATGTTGACCATCTCAATTACCATGTAGTGGAGGACGGGTATGCTGCCGTACTGAATGTAAAGATGGTAGAAGGACGCTGGTTCAACAAACAGGATGCAGTATTTACAAACGAGCCTGTTATTATAAATGAAAGACTGAAAGAAATTATTTTTGGCAACGAGACTGCAGTTGGCAAATTGATGGGCAATGACGACGATAAAAAGAAATGGAAGGTAGTGGGCGTAGTACAGGATCTGAAGGACAAAGGAGATTATACAGATGCTGGTGTAGCCATCTATCACCGGGCAGATACCAGCGCATTTCATTGGCTGGGCAAAATTTTAATTAGCGTAGCACCCAATGCAGATGCAGCATTTGAAGGCAAGTTGTACAAAACCTTATCCAATACCATGAAAAACTCGAACGTAGAAATTTCGCATCTTGCAGACATGCGCAAAAACATTAACTACTTTGCGCTTGTACCCATGATTGTATTGATTATTGTTGCCTGTTTTCTTGTCATTAATGTTGCGTTGGGTTTGTTTGGCATTCTATGGTATAATATTAATAAACGCCGGGGAGAAATTGGTTTGCGGCGTGCCATTGGTGCAACGGGCCAGTCGGTTACCATGCAGTTGATTGGAGAAGCAATGGTAGTGGCTACTTTTTCGCTAATCATCGGCACATTCTTCGCCATTCAATTCCCGTTGCTCAATGTGTTCGACCTTTCTTCAAACACTTACCTCATTGCACTTGTATTGTCAATTGTTTTTATTTACTTGCTGGTATTGATTTGCGCTATGTACCCGGGCAAACAAGCCGCAGCTATTTATCCAGCGGTTGCTTTGCACGAGGATTAAGATTGAAGGTATGAGACCTTAGGTATAGGGTTTAAGGAATAAATTCAGATTGCAGAAAACATGATTTTAATTATAGACGACGATATAGCGGTACGCACTTCTTTGCTTTTGTTATTGCAACAGCAGGGGTATAAAACGGCAAGTGCCGATAATGCCGCCAACGCTCTTGCATTTCTGGAAAAACAAACGCCTTCATTAATCATCCTGGATCTTAATTTCTCCATTGAAACATCGGGTGATGAAGGCATGGATTTATTGCAGCAAATAAAAAAGACGCATGCTGCAATACCCATTATCTTAATTACCGGCTGGGCAACTATACAACTAGCCGTAAAAGGAATGAAGCTGGGCGCCAATGATTTTATTAATAAACCATGGACCAATGAACACTTGCTGCAATCGGTAGAGACCTTATTAAACCTGCAGGAGAAGAAAACGGAAAGCCTTAGCCGTAAAAATCTGGACAGTGTCTATAATTTTCAGCACATCATTGGGCAGGATGCTGCCATGCTGCAAATACTGGAAACAATTGGGCGTATTGCACAAACCAATGCGGCTGTATTAATTATGGGAGAAAGCGGCACCGGTAAAGAACTGATAGCTGAAGCCATCCATCAAAACAGTTTGCGTGCCAACAAACCTTTTGTAAAAGTGAACCTCGGCGGTATTTCTTCTTCATTGTTTGAAAGCGAAATGTTTGGCCATGTGCGTGGTGCGTTTACAGATGCACGTTACGACAGGATTGGCCGTTTTGAAATGGCCAACAAAGGCACCATCTTCCTTGATGAAATTGGAGATCTCGATCCTGCAAGTCAGGTAAAATTGCTAAGGGTATTACAAGATCGTACCTATGAAGTATTGGGCAGCAGCCGTACAAAAACAGTAGATACAAGAATTGTTTGTGCCACCAATCGCAACCTGGATGAAATGGTAGTCAAACAAACTTTTCGGGAAGATCTTTTGTATCGCATTAACCTTATCACCATAAAACTACCGTCATTAAAAGACAGACCAGGAGATATTCCATTGCTGGTTGATTTTTTTATAAACAACCTGCGTGATATTTATAACAGGCCGGCATTGCAGGTAAGCAATGAAGCTATGAAATGGTTGCAGCATCTGCAATTGCCAGGCAATATCCGCCAGTTAAAAAACCTGGTAGAGCGTTCTGTACTGGTAAGCAAAAAAGATTATCTTGAAGTAGCAGATTTCCAGTCGCAGTTAGAAACATCGCCTAAGAAAAACGGGCAATTGCAGTTGCCAGCCGTTGGCAGCATTACACTGGATGAACTGGAAATGCAAATGATCCGCAAAGCAATGGATTTTCATAAAAGCCGTATTACCCGCGTAGCAAAAGCATTGGGCATTACACGCAGTGCCCTGTATCGCCGCCTGGAGAAATACAATATACCTTACGATGAAACTTCGGACTAAATATATCCTCTTTGTTGGCGCCATACATTTGGTAACACTTGCTTTAACTTTTTTTATTTTCCGCGACAACAAGTTATTTTTTATTCTTGCTGAAGTAGTCATCCTCTTTTCTATATTTCTTTCCTGGCAATTATACAACCAGCTTTTGCAACCTATGAAAACATTGCTGCAGGGAGCTGATGCCATCCGAGACCGCGACTTCAACACCAAATTTTTATTGACTGGCAAATACGAAATGGACGAATTAATTAAGATATACAATGCCATGATGGATCAATTGCGGCAGGAACGAACGCAACAAGAGCAGCAACATTTTTTCCTGGAAAAGCTGATCCACACCTCTCCCACCGGCATCATTATCTTAGACTATGATGAAAATATCCGGCAGGTAAACCCAAGGGCTTTGCATTTATTGCAATTGGAAGAAAAAGAATTGCTGGGAGAAACAACGGGCAATATCTCCAACCCGGTGCTGCAGGAAATAAGCAAGTTGCCTGCAGGCAGCAGCAAAACAATCAGTCCTGGCGGCGCAGCAACATTTAAACTTCAAAAATCTCATTTTATAGACAGGGGGTTTGCGCGGCAATTTGTAATGATAGAAGAACTTACCGTAGAAATATTAGCCGCCGAAAAGAAAGCCTACGGAAAAGTAATACGCATGATGGCACATGAAGTAAACAATACTATTGGGCCCGTTAATTCCATTCTTTCCTCAACATTGCAATCAAAACAAAACGATGCAGAAATTGGCAATGCGCTTCAAGTGGCTATAAATCGCAACAACAACCTTAACATCTTTATGCGCAATTTTGCCGATGTAGTAAGGCTGCCCGTTCCCAATAAAAAAACTACAGACCTGCACCAATTGCTGCAACAGGTAATACAGTTGATGAAATTAAAAGCAGGCGAACGTGCTGTTCAATTTGATTTGCATTTTCATCCATCTGCCATCTTTATTACAGCAGACACACAGCAAATGGAATTGGTGCTGATTAATATCATTAAGAACGCAATAGAAGCCATTGATAAAAATGGCAACATTACAATCATTACAAAGCAATTACCCCGTCAACTTATCATACGCGATAATGGCAAGGGCATAGCCACAACAAAAGCAGATCAACTCTTTACGCCTTTTTTTAGTACCAAACCAGATGGGCAGGGCATTGGCCTTACACTGATAAAAGAAATACTGGTAGAGCATGGATTTTCTTTTTCACTGACAACGATAATGCCAGGTCAAACTGATTTTATGATCAATTTTGATTAATAGCCCCGATAAAAAAAAGCATCAATTGAAACCATAGTTACCACTAAAGCTAAGCGGCTCAATGCTTATTATTCGCTTCCTCATAAATAACGGAAATCCACAGCCGCGTCAATCAGTGAGGTAGCTTGGGCCGCTTTAACATTGGCTTCTATCCACTTTCCGCTGTAGCGGTACAGGCATTTTTATTTTTTTGCAGTAATTGCCTTACCTTAATAGCACTGAATAAGTATGGAGCGTTAGTGATAGCAGGCCAGCTTTATTCAAACAACCCCCAAACAATCAACCAAATTTTTACATGAAAAAACAATTGCTACTAGTCTTCATAGCAGCAGGCTTCTTTAATATTTTAAATGCTCAACAAAAGAAAGCAGATAGTTTAATGAGATTGCTTTCATCGCATGCACAGAATGATACTGCAAAAGTGGATCTCATGAATGAACTGGCGCAGGAAACACATCGTTCCAATTCTAAGCTCTGCGATTCACTGCTGGAAACAGCGCTTAATCTTTCCGATCAATTAAAGTATAGTAAAGGCAAAGGAAGATCATTTACGATAAAAGCAACCCGTTATTACGATTTAGGTCAATTTCCCGCGGCGGGTAAGGCTATTGAAGAGGCCAAACCGCTGCTACAATCTGTAAATGATATCCGCGGGTTAGCATCGTTATACAGAGCGCAGGCTACATTATTAATGGAACAGGGTAACTATGCCGGTTCTTTAGACTTTTTTTTACAAGGACTTAAGCTAGCCCAACAATCGGGCGATATGATACTAGTGGTAGACATTAATCGTTCTATCGGTTATCTATATAATGTAATCGGGGATGATAAAAAAGCAATCCCTTACCAAACTGAGGCACTTAAGCAAGCGCAAATAATAGGTTACAGAAATGGTATTGCCGGTGCTTACAATGCAATTGGTAAAACATATAAGACAGAAGGAAATTACCCCGCTTCACTGGAAGCTTACACAAACGAGCTGCGCATTTCCGAACAGGAAAAAGACACTACTAACATTTTTGTTGGGTATAGCAATATCGGCGATGTGTATGAAAAAATGGGCAAATACAAAGAAGCATTTTCATACCTGAGACCGGCACTAGGCTATTATGCAAAAAAAACAAGAGCGGTACTGGTGCCATTTGATGAGTGGGTAATGGGAAAAGCTTTTACTCATTCGGGTAATGCAGACAGTGGTTACTATTATGGAAAACACAGCCTGCTATTGTCGCAACAAATGGGTTGGCGCATATACCTGAAGGAGATTACTTTTCTCATAGCAGAATCCGCTGCAAAACTGAACAAATGGGATACAGCATATAAGTACCTGGCGCTTTCATCTGCTTACAAGGACACGCTTACCGGGCAAGAAATTGCCCGTAAGACAACCATGTTGCAGGCGGGTTTTGAGTTGGATAAAAAACAGGCCGAGATCGCCTTGCTAACAAAGGACAAACAATTGCAACTGATAGAGAATAAACGTGAACGTGTTTTTCTTTTTACACTGTTGGGCGGAGTAGCTTCCCTGATTGTGTTTGCTGTAGTATTATACCGAAACAACCGTCAAAAGCAAAAAGCCAATCTGCTGTTGCAAGAGCAGAAAGAAGAAATAGACGCTAAGGCAAAAGAGTTGTCTAAACAAAAGGAAATCCTGCAGCAATCTTATAGCAATGTAGAGTTGCTAGGTGATATCGGTCGTACCATTACTGCATCGCTATCAGCAGAAAAAATTATCGGTACAGCCTACCATAACGTAAACCAACTGATGGACGCTTCTGTTTTTGGTATTGGCATTTATAATGAAGAGCTGGAAAGAATTGATTTCCCCACTACTTATGAAAATGGCGTAGCGCTGCCGGCTTATCACAATGCTGTTTCTGATGAAAACCGCTTTGCCGCTTTGTGTTTCAGAAGCGGTAAAGAAATTGTTGTAGGAGATCTTCGTACTGAATACAAAGATTATTTGCAAAGCATGCCCATAGCAAGCCAGGGAGATCAACCTGTTTCACTGATTTATCTGCCGCTAAAAGTAAAAGAAAAAGCATTTGGTGTTATTACGGTGCAAAGTTTTCAGCAACATGCATATTCAGACTATCACCTTTATATGCTACGCAACATTGCCAACTATGCAACCATTGCATTGGAGAATGCAGAATCATACAAAAAACTAGCCCAGACCATTGAAAGCCTGAAGCAGGCACAGGCGCAATTGATACAAGCAGAAAAAATGGCCTCATTAGGACAACTTACTGCTGGCATTGCACATGAAATTCAAAATCCGTTAAACTTTGTCAATAACTTTTCAGAGATCAGCAAAGAGTTGCTGGAAGAAATGAAAGACGAAATTGACAAAGGAAATATGCAGGATGTAAAAGAAATAGCAGGCAATGTGATTGACAATGTGCAAAAAATAAACCACCACGGTAAAAGGGCGGATGCTATTGTAAAGGGAATGCTGCAACATAGTCGCACCAGCAGTGCTGTAAAAGAAGCAGCTGATATTAATAAACTTGCTGATGAATACCTACGAATGGCTTATCACGGGCAAAGAGCCAAAGACAAGTCTTTCAACGTAACAATGCATACAGATTATGATGAGCATATTGGCAAACTGCGTATTGTTCCGCAAGATATTGGCAGGGTAATTCTGAATTTGATTACCAATGCCTTTTATGCTGTTAGTGAAAGGAAAAAGTTGGGAAAAATAGGTTACGAGCCTACTGTTACAATAGCAACAAGTTCTACCAGCTCCCCTTTAGGTGCTCGGGTAGTTACAATAAAAGTATCTGATAATGGCGGAGGTATTCCGGAAAAAATATTGGATAAAATATTTCAACCTTTTTTCACCACCAAGCCAAGTGGGCAAGGAACAGGATTGGGATTGTCTTTAAGTTACGATATTGTAAAAGCACATGAAGGAGAATTGAAAGTGAAAACCATTGCTGATGAGTTTACAGAATTCATTATTGAATTGCCAGAAAAATAAAAAGAGAGCAATCGCTTGCTCTCTTTAGTCATTGCGTTAGGTCAGGGATCTATTCTAATGCTCGTTTCTAATCTCGTGCGTTATTGTTTCACCACCCGCACACTTTCGTTACCATAACGTAGAATGTAAATACCCGCAGACAAACTGCTTATATCTGCATCCATTTGCAAACTACCCGCCGGTACTGACTGCATTAAAACCTGCACCCCGCTTAAGTTATACAACTGCAAGGAATGTTGCCCGGGAGCAGCTTGCGGCAATTGTATGTGCAGCGTTGATTTTGCAGGATTGGGAAATGCTTTCAGTGCACCAGCCTGCACGTTGAACGACAGCAAGCGTATTTGCGAATAAGTTACTTTTCCGTCCAGATCCACCTGCGCAAGGCGGTAGTAATTATTGCCCGCAAGCGGCACTGCATCTGTAAATGTGTATTGCTGTGCAATGGTTGTAGTGCCGTGACCTTGTACACGACCTATTTTTGTAAATGCAACACCATTGGCAGAACGTTCAATATCGAAGTGATCATTATTCAATTCTGAGGCAGTCTCCCATTGCAACAGCGAAGTATTGTTTACTGCTTTTACAGTAAATGATTGCAGCGTAACAGGCAATGCGGAACTGGCTGCTGTTATAAAGAAATTACTGAAATCGCTGATGACTACTTCAATATAATACCCTGTAATTGTTGTTACACCTGCTACCGTGTTTTCAAAAGCTCCCCATGCAATGACGGGTAAACCCTGATCGTTTGCAGAAGCAGTATACGTCGCAGGCACGTTGCCACTGGAAGGTTGTTTAATCACCGCTAAATTACCCGGAGTTTGAATTGCTGCATCCTGCGCTTTCAATGCATCAAACTGTTCTTTGGTAAATACCAATCGTACATGAATAGAAGCACCTGCGGGATGGTTGGTGACATTGATGGTGTAATTGCGGTTAAGATAAGGCTTGCCAGTTGCTGTGTTTCGGATGGGGCCAACATAATCATACGCACTTGCTGTAACTGTTCCTAAAGGATAATCATCTTTGATAGAAACAATCGGCGTGTAATATGATCCATCATAGCTCAATCCCCTGAAACCTGTCCATGCCTGGCTTGAACCTGCTAACAATTGTGGATCTGCGATAGTATTTGCAGACACACCTGGTCTTATGGCCCGCAGCAATTGTGCTGGTGGTTGATAAGCAGGTTTCAACAAACTATCCAAATGGCGCATGTAGATATTGTTACCTGTGTAACCATCACTGGTTTTTCTGCCATCATACCAAACTGCAAGGCCTGTTCCATCTTTATCCATAGCAATATAAGGTGCTGCTGGATAGGTCCAGGTGCGGTCCCATCTTCCTGTGTTTAGCGGAGTACCTGAAGCGCCCCACCAAAATTTTCCACCATCACCAATAGGACTTGCCTGTATCGCCTGTTGTGACTTTCCGTAGTAAAAAACAGCGTTGCCCGCGCCATCGCCGGCAATGCCAGGCGTAGGTATATAAGTACTGCTTGAAGTGGATTGACCGGTACCAATGAGTACTCCATTGGGTTGAGTGGTATTGATCTTTACAGAAAAGGCATCTGCAGCTTCTCTGCTCACCTTTATTTCCTGGTAAAAAATAGAATCATTGCTGGTGGCGCTATGTCCCAATACTTGCAATGGTGATGTAGCAACAAAGGCCCTGTTGCCCGAACCGGTAAAAGCAAAATCATAAAAATAGTTGGCATTAGGCACAGCTATCAGGGTGTCTATTTCACCTGGTCCCTGGTTGAGTTTATCTAATGTTGCAGGAGCAACGGGATTGTACACAAAATTGGGATAAAGCGTATCTGTGGCCAATTGATAAGGCAAACTATCGTACTTCTCTAACGCCAATGCATAGCCTCTTGTGGCAAAATCTGTAATCTTATTATTAACGTAGTCGCGTTCATTCCAGGCTACCAGCATAGCATTAATATTGCCGTCGGTAGGCAATACGGTGGCAAGCACCCTGTCGATATCATAAATGGGCGCTTTTAGTGCAACATAGCCCTGGCTGGTGATGTAATAATTGACGTATTCCACCAAACGTATGTCTGGTTCCGCTCCTGGTGGAACCGGGTAATTAAGGATGATATTACAACTCACATTTTCGAACCGCTCGCTATAAGAATAGGTTCTTATTACTGAATCCTGTTTCAAATCATATTCATGTCTTTCGGGATGTACAACAGCACTGGTGCCATCAGGATAAATAATAGCACTGGGTAATTGTCCCCATATATCCTTTATTACGTGCGAATTTTTCTTCACCCTCGCCAGCCGGTTATACGCAGGAAAAACTTTCTGCCCACCAATGTCTTCTGCCATGATGACGCCACAACCATCTTGCAGGTCGGGGAAAATAATAAAAGATTTGGCGGTGCCTGAGTTGACGCGATTAATAGAATACTTTATACCGCACTGTGCCTGTTGGCTTTCCTGTGTGGCATATTGGTTCATGATGCCGCCGCCATAATTTCTAAGACTGCCCCCTTCATCTTTATAACAATAGACATACACATTGTTATAGGGATTTCTTGAATAATACCCAATAAAAAAACCGCCTCTGCCATCGGCTATCAATTGTGGTTGGGAATAATAAGGTTGTGTTGATGTTGTATGAACAGCAAGTGGATACCCTTCATTGGCAAACACCCTGCTGCCATCGCTTTTTATATGCTGCACGTATACATCATTGTGATCTGAAGTGGTGAATGCAATATAAAAACCACCCGCCGCATCCGTTGCAGCATGACCTACGTTGCGGTAACTATAGAAGCTGCTCTGCGCATTTGCAATGGTGAAATAATTCTGGTTATCGGTACCAGTGGCAACTGGAATACCATTGATGGCCCAAAGACGATTGCCATTCTTATCGTATTTCTGGGCATAGATATCTGTGTTCCCCGCACGATTGTCTTCCCATACCACTACATAACCGCCATCCGGCTCACTTTTAAATACCAGCGGATTTTTCTGGTCGTTGGCCATTTGTACCACGGGCATATCCAAAGAATCGTAAAACTGGTTTTTGGTATCGCTCCACTGGCCATAACTATTTGCAAACCCGGCAATAAGCAGCGTAAGAAGTATAAGTTTTTTCATGTTGGTAGTTATAAGATTACTGATACGCCAACGAAGCTATTGAAGAGATTTGCAGTGGTGAATGGTGATTGAGTGAGCAACACTATAACGGTGATGAATGTAGGTTTTGCCTGTGTAAGAGTTTGTGCAGTGCCTGCCCTAATTGCTGCCCACACAATAACACTGCCTGTTCATCAGCTAAAATCTACTTCCCGCAGGGTGGCAGAGCGGTATTGCCTGTGTTTTAGAATACATTTGCTTTGATAATAAATGAGTATGATGCTACGGTATATGGTTATGTTATGGCTGTTTTGTTTGTGCTTCAAAAACAGCTACCCACAGGACGCTAAACTGGATTCACTGCTTAAGGCTGAAAAGGGTTATGTAAAAGAAGATACAGGCAAAGTGAAATTGCTGAATGATATTGCTTTTTTTCAGCAGTATGTGGACCCTCATAAGGGTTTAAGTTATGCAGAAGCTGCCATCGCTTTATCCACCAAAATAAAATACGACGCTGGCCTTGCAAGAGCATATTATGTAATGGGGATAGATTATTTAAGGGCCGATGAGGTTTCAAAATGCCTGGAGTATTTGCAGAAGGCAGCAAAGCTGTATGAATCGCAAAACAAATTGATTGACCTGGCCAAAGCTTACAATACCATGGGTGCTGCATATCTGCCGCACAAAGAACATTATAACGATGCACTTATTTATTTACAGAAAGCAGTGGATATCTGTAAGCAACATGAAGGCTATCAATTGCTTCCTCATGCCATACTCAATATAGCGCTTGTTTACAAAAGAATGGACAGTGTTGCACTTTCCATGCAACATTTTAATGAAGCGCTTCAGTTGTTCAGGCAGTATATGCCGGAGAACAAACAAGTGGAAGCCCGCATTTATGGTGGTTTGGGTGATGCTTATATCGAATTTTCTGCACCTGCACTTCAACGTATTGGTTTTACCGGAAACAAATACGATACGGCTATTTATTATGTACAAAAAGCACTTGTTGTATTCAATGAACTGGGCAGCGAAGATGGTAAGACAGGCAATTACAGAAGACTTGCCTCAATCTATCTTGCACAGAAAAAATATGCACCTGCTTTAGATAATGCAATCATAGCAAAACAAATTGCACAAAAGGGAGGTTTCCTCTCAATGGAAGCGGATGCTATCTCTGTTATTTCTGATATTAATGCAGCCACACGACACTATGATAGCGCTTACGCCTATCTTCAGCAGTATGTTGTGTTGAACGATAGTTTGCTGAACGATGAAAAAGAACGCAGCCTTATCCAAAAGGAAATGCAATACAATTTTGATAAAAAGGAAGATTCCCTCCATTTTCAAAATGAGTTATTAAGCAAAAACAATGCGCTGAGCAAACTACAATTGCGCCAGCAATGGCTATACAGTGCTGCTGCATTGATCTTATTGCTTGGCATTGGAGGCTTTTTGTATTACCGCAACCGCAACAAACAAGTTAAACTAGTTTTACAACTGGAGAAAGAACGTGCCGAACAGAAACAGCGTGAATCTGAATTTGAACGCAAGGTAAGTGATGCAGCTTTACACTCGCTGCGTTCTCAGATGAATCCGCATTTCATTTTCAATTGTCTAAACTCGATTAAGCTTTATGCAGTAGAGAATAACCAGGATGCGGCCACAGGTTACCTGGGTAAGTTTTCCCGCCTGATGCGATTGGTACTGGAGAATTCCAAAAGCGATCGCATTACTTTGCAACAGGAAATAGAAACACTGCAATTGTACATGGAAATGGAAGCCATGCGTTTTAAAGAAAAACTGCATTACAAAATTGACATTGCTGATAACGTGGATATGGATTATATTGAAATACCGCCCATGCTTATTCAGCCTTATACAGAAAACGCCATATGGCACGGGCTTATGCCAAAAGAAGATGGTGGAAGTATTATTTTAAGTTTTAGCTGCCGCGATAATAACCTGAGGATAGCCGTTAGTGACAATGGTGTGGGCAGGGCCAGGGCAGCGGAACTGAAAAGCAAATCGGCCACTGCACACAAATCATTTGGCATGAGTATTACGCATGAGCGCATTGAACTGATCAACCAAATGTATAAAACCAATATTGTAGTAACAGTAAATGATTTGCATGATGCACAGGGAATTGCTGCAGGCACAGAAATCATCATGGATATTCCTATTGAATAATGGCCGATAAAAGAATATAGCATTTTATATGGACAGCAATATCAGAACAATCATAATAGACGATGAACCGGATAGTGTACAGCTGATGCGGTTGAACATTGAAAAGCATTTTCCGCAACTTGAAATAGTGGGCACTTTCAGCAGTAGTACCAAAGCATTGCAGGAAATAGAATCACTGCAACCAGATCTTGTTTTTTTAGATATTGAAATGCCTGTCATCAATGGTTTTGATCTACTGGAGAAAATAATGCCCGTTGATTTTGCCGTAGTTTTTGTAACAGCTTACAATGATTTTGCTATCAAAGCTTTTCGGTTCAATGCATTGGATTATTTAGTGAAGCCTGTTACAATTGAAGAGCTGACAGAAGTTGTAAAGAAAGTGGAAAAACGCCAGCGCATTCAAACAGATCAACTGCAGGTGCTTCAGCAACAATTTAAAAAAGGAAGTATTACCAAGATAGCCATCCCCAGCCAGACCGGTGTAAGTTTTATTGATTTGAAAGAGATTGTGTTTGTAGAAGCAAAAAGCAATTACTCCGAACTTGTTTTAGTAGATAAAAGAAAAATTTTGATCTCAAAAACACTGAAAGATATTCAGCCCGTGCTGGAACAGCAGCAATTTCTCCGTATCCACCGCCAGTATATCATCAACCTGAATGAAGTAAAACATTTTAACCGGAACGAAAGCCTTCTCACCATGACCACCAGTGATGTGTTGCCCGTTTCCCGCCTGCAAAAAGATAAGCTGATTGAACAATATGGGTGGCTGTAAAGGAAGTGATTTGTATTGGGTGGAATTCTCCTATCAAAACCCATCTTAATCGATTATTAATCATTTATCTTTCATTCTTCGCCAAACATTTTGTGAAAACATTTCACAGCACTATTTAGTTTTCTTACATCTTTCGAACTGGCGTATTGCCGTAAAAATATGTCACGTGCATATGCTGATTGAAATTGCCTTATCAGGCATTACAATGAAATTGATCCAAGTCTCGTAACAGCTAGCAAAAAAACACTATCTTGACCGCGGGCGTGAACCCCGCCAAACCCTTATTCATGATGTGTAGCTGGACTAAACTTGCTGTTTATAAATGGATCTTTTTATTGCTTCTTATTCTCTTTCCTGCAGGTTTATGTGCGCAATTTCCCAGCCTGGGAGATAATTCGCTGCGACAATTACAATCCTGCCCCGTAGTAAAAGAACCCGATACCTGTCAGCGTACGTTTTTCAAGGAATACACCAGCAGCTCTGGCTTTATCAGGATGCGACAAATAATGAAGTCTGGAAAAGATTTTTTAATTCCAGCTATATGGAGAACCGCACCAAATTGGAATATGGATTGGTTAGGTTTGGTGAAAATGGATACAGCGGGCCATCTGAAAGAAACACGTCTTCTTGGTTTACCCAACTTGTATATCAGTAAGCTCATCGCGTTGCGGGATGGCAATTTCCTTATTTTCGGAACTTATGGTAACAGCTCCACTTTTGCTGAACTCTACTTTGCAAAGATCGATCCGCAACTCAATATTATATGGGAGCAAAAACTAACCTCAACTCCTTATTTCAATACAGTTGCTGAGGTTGTTGAGTCGAAGGAAGGCGATCTTTATTGTTACGTTATTGATCATGAAATAAATAATATTGAAGCACGTGTTGCGATGAAACTTACCGCAACCGGCCAGCCGGTGTGGATCAAAAAGTTTAATACAGGTCCGAACAATTTTTTAGGGCAAGGAGAATATATAGCAGCAATTGTAGAGCTAGGAGACAATATTATTCTGAAGTATAACGAGGAGGTTTCCGATTTCAGCCCGCACCTGATGAGTTTGAAAAAATCTGATGGGTCTATTAATTGGGTTAGGAAATACCAAATGGACGGACCATTTGGTGGCTCAAATGCTTTCAAACTAAATACTCTTTTGTCTGATGGCACTAATATCTATATGCAGGGTTATACCCAGGGAAAGGATATTTTTCTAAAAATAAGGCCAGACGGATCGATGGGCCTTGCAAAAAAAGTTGTCTCATCTACCGTTATTTGTGGTGATATGTCGTTTAGAGCAGATGGCCGCCTACTACTAAATGTGGCCAATATTACGCTCGGCGGTATAAGCGGTGTACTTGAAATGGACACTTCTTTCAACGTGCTACGCAGTCAGTACATGCAGCGGCCGGGTGATCTTGGTTTTGGTGGAGTAGCGCCTGTTGGAGATTCTCTTGTTTATGAAAGTGGTACATTCTGGAATCCCGACGCTCACATAGCATCGCTTCTTTTTGTAAAATATAATTTCAATAGTTCTTTTGGCAATTGCGCCGTGGCCGACCAACCTTTTGTGCTGAGCGAAATTAATCAGCCCACTGTGACCAAAACGGTTCCACAATCATCGCCTGCATTGCCGGTGCAAAATGCAATTACTACGACAATACTACCCCTCGACATGTGCTACGCCGCGTATTATTGTGGAAATGCCCCGGCTTGTACGGACATAAAACTTCAGGGCCCTGAAACAATCTGCGATACCAGCAACGTCTACAGCTTCAAGGTTGAGAAAAATTCCGGCTGCAATGGTATGGTTGGCTGGAGCATGGACACAATACCACAACAGGTTCGGATTGTAAGCAAGACAGACGCTGAGTTACAGTTAAAAGTATTGAAGAGTGGAAATTTCAAGATTCACTCCAGGGTTTTTGCTTCCTGCGGATGGTTGGAAGACAGTATTAGCGTTACGGCAAATGCGCAAAATACTTCACTGGATTTGGGTAAAGACACTGTTCTTTGCGAAGGCAATACAATGATCTTGCACGCTGGCGCCTGGTTTTCTTCCTATCAATGGCAAGACGGTAGTACTGATTCCGTATTCGCCGTTAAAGCTCCGGGTCTTTACTATGTACAGGTAGCCGCTTGTGATAATTTAATATCCGACAGCATTGTAGTTGGGCCTCAACCCAAGATTCCATTTGACATAGGCCCCGACAGGACCAAATGTAATTCAGACACTCTACACTTGAATGCTCCTGCCGGGTTTATCAGTTATTCCTGGGGTCCTAATTATAATATCAGTTATTCAAATGCTATAAGCGCAATCATTAATCCATTGGTTGATACCATGTATTATGTGAAAGCCCAAAAATCTCCGGGTTGTTTTGTTTACGATTCAGTAACAATAAAAGTACATACATCACCAGGTATTGGGTTGGGCCGTGATACCAGTTTCTGTATTGGCAATGCTATTACACTTTCAGCGCCATCTATGTTCAGCGCTTACCTATGGAATACGGGAGCAAGCACGCAGCAAATAACCGTTTCAACTGCGGGAAGCTATAGTGTTCGTGCAAAAACGATTGAAGGATGCTACTCATCAGACACTATTATTGTTGCCAGTGTTTATCCATTGCCCGTAATAAACCTTGATAAGAATCCTGAAATCTGTTACGGAGGTAGTCGCTTACTTGATGCAGGAGCTTTCAACTCTTATGTGTGGCAAAATGGCTCAACAAAACGTACACTGGTAGCAACAACAATTGGCACCTATTATGTAACCGTTACAGATCAACACGGATGCGTAAATAGCGATACCACTATATTAAAAACAGTAGTTCCCGTTCCAGATGGATTTTTGCCTCCGGACATGAGCCTGTGTACTTATGAAACAAAAGTGCTGAAGCCCTCTGGTACATATCAGCAATATCTGTGGAGCACTGGCGCTGCAAACGCATCCATTGATATTTCACGCGGGGGGCTTTACTGGTTGCAGGTTGTAGACAGCAAGGGATGCAAAGGAGTTGATTCCACTATTGTTATCGCAAAAGATTGTATGGAAGGTGTCTATATCCCAACAGCGTTTAGTCCCAATAACGATAGGCGTAATGATGAGTTCAGGGTGCTTGCTTTTGGAAAGATTCAGGCTTTTGAACTTACCTTGTATAACAGATGGGGACAGATAGTATTCAAGAGCAATGATCGTTTAAAAGGATGGGATGGTAAAGTTGCAGGCCGCTTGCAGGATTCGGGTGCATACATCTGGACCTGTCAGTACCAGTTAGAAGGGCAGCCTAAACAATCGAAGAAAGGAACGGTTATGCTGATCCGGTAGAATGAGGGCTTTTACTTTCCTGAATAATTTTTATATCTCATTTTTTAATTCGTCAACTCCCTGGTGTTTTTTTAGATATAAATACTAATTAGTTGAATTACGTGAAATAAGTTCCTTAATCCGTTTGCTACTTTTCCATGATTTCAGCTGACGCTCTCTTTTATCGCCAGTAAAGCCGATGCAATCCTTATCCAGTATTGCAGAAAATAAAAAAGAGAGCAATTAATTGCTCTCTTTTCGTGACCGCGTTAGGATTCAAACCTAAAACCTTCTGATCCGTAGTCAGATGCTCTATTCAGTTGAGCTACGCAGCCATTTTTTGTTGGGGTGCAAATATAGGATAATTCCCCAGAAGCAAAAAATTGAAAATAAGTTAATTTCTATCCTATTCTTCCGCCAAAAATGGATACTTATAGTCTGTGGGCGGATTAAAAGTCTCCTTAATTGTCCTGGCACTCAACCAACGATAAAGATTTAAAATAGAGCCTGCCTTATCGTTGGTACCGCTTGCCCTGGCACCACCAAATGGTTGCTGGCCTACCACCGCACCCGTTGGCTTATCATTTATATAAAAATTGCCCGCTGCCTGGCGCAGGCGGTTGGTGGCTAATTCTACCGCATGCCTGTCTTGAGCAATAATGGAACCGGTTAATGCGTAAGGTGAAGTACCGTCCAGCGTATCCATTATTTGCTCAAAATCATTTTCAGGGTAAACATAAACGGTTAGTACTGGCCCGAAAATCTCTTCGCACATGGTTACAGATTTTGGATTGCTGGTTTCTATAACAGTGGGTTCCACAAAATATCCTTTTGTTTTATCTGCATTTCCACCGGCCCAGATATTCACCGCCGGATTCTTTTTTAGCCGCATCTATATATCCTTTAATCTTATCAAAACTTTTTTCATCAATTACTGCATTAATGAAATTGCTGAAATCATCTACCACACCCATTTTAAATGTTTTCATTCCAGCTATCACTTTTTCTTTTACGGCTGCTGCAATATTAGAAGGGATATAAGCCCTGGAAGCCGCCGAACATTTTTGTCCCTGGTATTCAAACGCACCACGCAACAAAGCAATAGCCACCACAGTTGGGTCTGCAGATTTATGGGCCAACACAAAATCTTTACCCCCGGTTTCACCTACAATACGCGGATAGCTTTTGTATTTCGACATATTTTTTCCAATGGTTTCCCACATATGGT
This sequence comes from Chitinophagaceae bacterium, assembly GCA_047602295.1. GTDB lineage: Bacteria > Bacteroidota > Bacteroidia > Chitinophagales > Chitinophagaceae > JACMLD01. The sequence goes on from JASGHP010000001.1 coordinate 4,778,045, forward strand.
TAAACACACCCGTGCTTCCTGTAAAATGTATGCCTGCAAATTGCGGGTGATTAAAACAAACATCGCCCAACACAGGCCCGTCTACATAAATTAAATTGATCACTCCAGCAGGCAAACCGGCTTCCTGCAATATGCGCATAAACATTTGCGCAGCGTATACCTGTGTGTTGGCAGGTTTCCAAACAACCGTATTGCCACACATGGCAGCACTGGTGGGCAGGTTGCCACCAATAGCCGTAAAGTTGAACGGCGTTACTGCCAGTACAAAACCTTCCAGCGGACGATACTCTAAACGGTTGTGTATGCCCGGGCTGCTGATGGGTTGTTGTTTATAAATTTCACTTAAGAAATGCACGTTAAATTTCAGAAAGTCTATCAACTCACAAGCAGCATCTATTTCTGCCTGGTAAGCATTTTTGCTTTGTCCCAACATGGTAGTGCCATTCATGTAGGGACGATATTTAGTTGCAATCAGATCCGCAGCTTTTAAAAATATGTTTGCACGGTTTTCCCAACTTAAAGATGCCCAGCTTTCTTTTGCCGCCAGTGCTGCATCTATGGCTTGTTGCACATGCGTCTTGTCGCCTTCATGAAAATAACCCAGCGTATGCGCATGCTCGTGAGGTGGGTGCAAACTTATTTTTTTACCAGTTCGCACTTCTTTATCACCAATGTACATGGGGATATCAGCCTGCTCTTTTTTCAACTCAGCCAGCACTTCTTTTAATCTTTTCTTTTCAGCAGAACCCGGCGCATAATTCAACACAGGTTCGTTTGCTGGTAAGGGATAGGAAAAATAACCGAGACTCATGACTTATATGTTTAGTTGTTTATGGTAATAATTGTAAACCCTTTTTTGGTTTCGTTAAACCAGAGTTGGCCGTCACCAATCATAGCGCCCTGGTCGCGCCGGAAAATCTGCCGCAGGTTTTGTGATAGCAATGCTTTTTTAACGTTGTCATTAAAAAGGCTATCGTACTTCATTAAGAAAGCCGTTTTATTTTTTATGGGCGGATGCTTTAGCGGAAAAACAATCGTTGAAGCCACACTGTCTTTCTGATTGTTAGCTACCCAATACTGCAGGCGTTTCAGAAATTTTTTAAATTCTATTGGATGGTCAAACCCGGCGTTTGACCAACTGGAAGGTTGACTACCATCTGCAAATACACTATCATCCTGCATCTCTGCAACAGTTAGCGTATCTATAAAAAATTTTGCAGTAATTGTTTTTGGTGCGCTATCGTTAGAAGCTGTTGGAATAGGCATTGAGCTGCTACTATCTTTTGCTACACGTTCAACACTATTTGACTGATTGCTGTTGCAAGCAGCGAGTAGTACAATAACAATAAAGAATAAAAGAAGTTTGCTCATGCTTTGATGTGTTCTTTTGTTTTAAAGCCGAACGGAGTTTGGTAAGAACATATAAAGTACAAAGTCGGAGACTTCGTACAGCGTTGGAAAGACATACGCAATTCCCAAACTTAAAACTTAACACCTAACACTTATAACTTTCTATTGGCTCTCTGCTTCTTTTTCACTCATCAGGTAGGCTTTTATAAACCCATCCAGTTCTCCATCCATAACCGGCTGTATATTGCCTACTTCAAAATCTGTACGGTGATCTTTTATCATTTTATAAGGATGGAAAACATAACTGCGTATCTGGCTGCCCCACTCTATTTTCTTCTTAGAACTGTTTACAGCATCTTTTAGTTCGTTCTTCTTGCGCAATTCCAGTTCGTACAATCGGCTTCTTAGCATTTCCATCGCTCTTTCACGGTTGCCCAATTGCGACCTATCCTGCTGGCAAACCACTACAATACCTGTAGGAATATGCGTTAGCTGCACTTTTGTTTCCACTTTGTTTACATTCTGTCCACCAGCGCCACCACTTCGTGATGTTTCCATCTTTACATCCGCAGGTTTAATATCTATGTGAATAGTATCATCTACCAACGGATAAACAAAAATGGAACAGAATGAAGTATGCCTGCGTGCATTGCTATCGAAAGGAGAAATGCGCACCAGTCGATGCACTCCACTCTCTGCTTTCAAAAAGCCATAAGCAAAAGGTCCGTCAAACTGTAATGTAGCCGTTTTTATACCAGCACCATCTCCCCACTGCCAATCCAATTCCGTAACGGTCCAGCCTTGTTTCTCGCCATACATGCGATACATGCGTGCAAGCATTTCGGCCCAATCCTGGCTTTCTGTACCACCTGCGCCACTGTTTATTTGCAATACTGCAGGCAGGTTGTCTTCCGGCTGATTGAGCGTGGCCTTAAACTCTGTATCTTCTACAAGTGCAGACGCTTTGTCAAATGCTTCTTTGGTTTCTTCTTCGGTAGCGTCGCCCGATTTCCAGAAATCAAACAGCACAGCAAAGTCTTCCACGGCAGATTCTGTCTGCTCATAGAGTTTTACCCAGTACTCGTTTTGCTTAATGTTTTTGAGGATTTCCGTGGCCCTTTTATTGTCATCCCAAAAGCCCGGACTTAGCGAGAGCTGTTTCTCATCATTGATTTTATATCGTCTGTTAGCGACGTCAAAGAAACCTCCCCAGGACGGCAACCCGATCCCTCATACCCTTGATTTGTTCTTGTGTCATAGCTGCAAATGTACGTCAAAACAGGATAGGTTGAAACACTCCAAGCCGCCTTGTGCAAGTGCCCCTTCAATTGCGCAGGCTGCTATAAAAATGCTTAACTTTAAGCGTGTGACAAATTTCCCCGGCCAGCCTTTTGTATTCATTAACCATCACCGTAAAACTGTTTATTATGAAAAATTTGCTGTGCCTGTTTTGCATGCTATGTGTATTAAGCTCCTGCAAAAAAGACAATCAGTCTTATGTATTGAATGATCCCAACTCACTGGATGGGGCTACTGTTGCAAAAACCGGTAGTCTTACTTTTTTTGATGATAGCAGCAGCGAAGGACTGGCAAAAATTTACATTAGAAAAGATGGTGTAACTGTTTTTGGATTAGAGCAGATGAATTATGAAAGTGCTTATTCAGATGTTGACGTGTACATGTCTGTCACACCAGCACTTACAACTGCTTCTGTAAAAATCTTCAGTGCCAAAAAAATGCATGGAAACATTTATTACCCACTCAACAATGGCATCAACGCCTTTGCTTTTGGATATGTAATTATACAGGGTGATACCGACGACTCATCTATTGCCAGCGCTGTGTTGAAATAATTTATTCTGTTGATTGTCCAAACTGGAGTATATAACCATTGTTATCATATACGGCAAACTCACGCATGCCCCATTCAAAACTTTCTATTTCGTAGCAAATTTTTGCTTTGTCTTTTAATTGTTGCCAAATAGTTTCCACATCATCTGTAGTAAAATAAAAGCTGCCGGTAAAACTTGCTTTCTCAAATGGAAAATGTTCATTGGGGCGAGCCAGCATAATTTCCACATCGTCTTTGTATAAACGTGCCCATCCCCAATCATCATTCCTGTTGCCCAAAACAAAACCCAGTGTTTCTGTATAAAACACAATCGTCTCATCAAACAATGCTGTATACAACATAGGGCGAAGAAATTGCAGTTTCATAACATAATGTTTTCGAAATAAAATATTTATTGAACCAAGCAGTTGGAAACCCAGATAATCATCCTTGCGCTGTGTCCAGTACAGAATGTCGGGAACGCTCTATTCAACTTTAAAAGCTTTGAGGATCGCACTTAACGCATGATACAGTATTTTAACAACCCCGTTTAAATGTAAGAACAATTGCCAAACAAAAATGCGATCATGTAATTTATCAATTCAATTTATCTAGCATCGTTAACATATCTTAACAACCGTCTCCGTTTATACCATTTCAGTTGAACCGAATTGTATGTAGTGCTAGTTTTGCGCCAGTATCATTTACTATTAAACCTTATTTTATGACAAAATGGATCAGGCTATCCATATTGATTGCTTTTATTGTTTTTGCCGGGCTGACTACTATTAAAAAGGTTACCGCATTCTTACAAAAGAAAGACGATCTTCCTGCTTACACCATTACATTAAGTCGCGGCAATGGTTACGCTGTACTGGTAGAGTCCACACCGGAAAACTGCAAAACATTTTAAAAAGAAAATCCGGGTTTCAGGCTGATGCGCTATATTTAGTTGTTAATATTAACAGCTATGCCATTACAACGATATTGCTTTTTTCTTTTTCTGCTGGTGTTTATTTCCTGCAAACAACCTGTCAATCCGGATGCAGCAAAACAAGATTGGGAACAACTTTTCAATGGCAAAGACCTTACTGGTTGGGATATTAAAATTGCCGGCCACGATTTGAATGACAACTTCAATGATAACTTCTCTGTAAAAGATGGTGCAATAAAAGTTGATTACAGCAAGTTCAAAAAATTTGACAATGCGTTTGGTCATCTTTATTATAAAAAACCATTCTCCTATTATATTATCAGAACAGAGTATCGTTTTACCGGCCAGCAATTAGAAGGCGGACCTTCATACGCATACCTCAACAGTGGCGTAATGCTCCATTCTCAATCAGCGGCATCAGTTACAAAAAATCAATGGTTCCCCGTTTCATTGGAATTGCAATTGCTGGCCAGTGATGAAAAAGAAAAACGGCATAACGGTAACCTGTGTACGCCGGGCACCGAAGTAAGCATGCATAACGAGCCTGTTGCAGCGCATTGCATTGATTCAAAATCTAAAAATTCTTTCCTGAACGAATGGGTAACTGCAGAAGCAATCGTTTATGGCGATTCACTGATTCATCATCTCATTAATGGCGATACGGTGCTTACTTATGAAAAAACAAAAGTGGGCGGCGGGTTTGTCAATAGTGGTATGACATGGACCAGTGGTGGTTTTGCCGCAGACTCCCTGGATTGGATTAAAAAAGACGGCACACCACTTCGCTCGGGCTTTATTGCATTGCAGGCAGAAAGCCACCCGGTAGAATTCAGAAAAGTAGAATTATTAAATCTTGAAGGCTGCATGGACCCTAAAGCCACTAATTATAAAACTTATTTTGTAAAAGCAGACAACACACAATGCCGCTATAAGTGATCAATTACACTGCGGCCATTTTTCCACACTATACAATTTATTAAAATCATTCCTGCAAAAATTAATGGCCTGCCCCATTAATCTCCTGTAATTTGCCTGCGGCATAAGCTTTGTGGCAATTACAAAACAACCTTCTGCTATTATTTGCGTATCCTGTTTTTACAATAAACTCATTCAATCAAAAAAAATAAAACAAATGAAATCATTCCGCATTTTTTTTACGATATGCGCATTAGCAATAGCAATGTATGCGTGCAACAACCAGCCTGCAAGCACCAGTGAAAAAGCAGCACCTGCAGATACAACCGCTCTGCCCATGAAAATTAAAGAAGAAAATGTAAGTTATAATGTGGCAGGCGATAGCACCATGAATAGTTTTATTGCTTACGATGAAAGCAGCACCAAAAAAAGACCAGCTATTCTAATTATACCAGAATGGTGGGGGTTGACAGATTATGCCAGAAGCCGTGCCAAACAACTGGCAGCGCTTGGGTATATAGCTATGGCAGTAGACATGTATGGATTTGGCAAAACTGCACCTACTCCTGATAGTGCTATGAAATTATCGGGGCCGTTTTATAAAGATCCGCATATTGCAAAAATGCGTTTTGATGGTGCGCTGGAAAAAATAAAAACTTATGCGCAAACAGACACACGTAATATTGCAGCTATTGGCTATTGTTTTGGCGGTGCGCAGGTATTAAACCTTGCAAGATTGGGAGAAGATTTAAAAGGTGTAGTAAGTTTTCATGGAAATCTTATTGGTGTGCCTGCTAATAAAGATTTATTAAAAGCAAAAATACTGGTATGCCATGGAGAAGCAGATCAATTTGTAAAGCCTGCTGAATTAGCTGCATTCAAAAAACAAATGGATTCTATTAAAGCCGATTATACGGTAAAAACATATCCCGGTGCCATGCATGCATTTACTAATCCTGAAGCAACATCATTAGGAGAGAAATTCAAATTGCCTATTGCTTATAACGGCGCTGCAGATACAGCGTCATGGAAAGAAATGCAGGTTTTCTTTGATAAAATTTTTAAATAGGGACACAATGCAATGTGCATAACCTGGTGCACAACGGGTGCAAAACAGAAACAGTAAAAATTTGGAATCAGCTATAATGGGATCGTATCTTCAGTATGCAATTGAGAGGAAAAGAAATCTGTAAAAAGATAGAAAAAGAATCTCAAACGAAAGTATCGGATTTAGTAATTAAGCACAAGCTTCGGTAAGTGCAGAAAGACTAGATTTGGTACTTTCTGCTTTTATATCTGTTTATATTATTTCCAATCTTATTTCTTCAAAGAATAAATTACTGGTATTGGCTTGGCATCAGCTATAACAGTCAGCTTATTTATTATTCTCTTTTATAAGCGCATTTATTTTATCCTGTAAATCTCTTTGCAAATTCATTGCTTTATCCAAAGCTGTTAACCGTGTATCCAGTTTTTTTCTGAGCGATTCTTCAAGACTGGTGGCGTTATTTAGTTCTGCTGAAAGTTTTGACATTTGTTGTTTCGATTCCAGATCGGGCCTGTCCTGGTTGCCGCTTTCTTTTTTAAGAACATCAATTTTTCTACGGGTATTTTCTATGCTGGTCTCCAGCTCTGGCAACTGGGCTTGTAAAGAATCTATTTTTCGTGATACAGTTTGTTTCAACTGTTGAAGCTGTTCAATCTGTCGTGTTTTATTTGAATCTTTTGTCTGCGCCTGGGTGGCCATACAGACACACAACAGCAAAGCCGGTAATAGAGAGCGTTTCATAACCTGATTTTCATTGATTTGGATCTCGTTGCGTTATAAAACGTGTAAATGGGTAGAATTAGTATTTCCGCCGGTTTTTTTTATTCTGATTATACGGAGGCTTCGCGTATTTGTACGCGGTTTTTCGAATCAATCATCCTACAAAGTATGATGTTAGTAAGCCGTTTTATCTTTTTTGTTTACCCATTCCTTAAAAAGATTAGCAGATCGGTCAGCAATAATGCAGGTCATGGCAATCTTTCTTTCTGCCGGCAACGCCAACAGTTCCTGGTAAATCATAGAATCATCAAAACCCGCGGCCGCCGCATCATACCTGCTGGCAGCAAAATAAACTTTGGAAGGTCTTGCCCAGTAAATAGCACCCATGCACATGGGGCAAGGTTCGCAGGATGTATACACTTCACAGCCTTCTAATTGAAAATCCTGCAGATTTTTACAGGCATCGCGTATTGCAGTTACTTCAGCATGCGCAGTTGGATCTTTATCAGCAATCACCCTGTTCCAGCCACGGCCAATAATAACATCGTCTTTTACTATCACACAACCAAAAGGGCCACCTGCATTGTTTTGCATTCCCTCTCTTGCAAGACGGATAGCTTCTTCCATAAACTTTATCTCTCTTTCCATTTTTTTCAGGTTTAAGCAACCTGCAAATATAAGAAGATGCAAGATGTCTGATGTGGGATTTAATGATGTCTGATATACGAAACCTGAGGTTTGAAGTAAGAATGCTGTTTTCATAAAATGACAAAACCCTCTGTGAAGAGGGCTGTCAATTATTTCGTCAATAAAATTTCGTTTACATCACATCAGATATCATTAAATCAGACATCCAAAATAAAACACTATTGGTATTGAATATAAACTGGTTTTGGTTTTAGTTTTAACACTTCTTCCGGCGTCATCATGCGGCTCTTTGGCTCGCGATAATCATTCTTATAAAACAGTTTAAATCCTGTAAACTGAACCGGCTCTCCATAAACAAACTGTTTGTAAGTAGTAATCTTTCGTGCCTGTGCACCCCATCCATCCATATCCATTACTACCTGCACTTCGGGCTGCAGTTTTATTTGTTTGTAATTGGTAACCATTGCACGGGTAAAGCGGTGTACTACCAATATTTTGGGAGGCAGGTTATTGTCTTTTACCAGCTTTGCCAGGTAATTAGATACATAATTAATATCTGCTGCATCAAAAGTACCAATAGCAGCGCCGGGTTTTTGACCACCTTTCATAGAAAACTCTGGGTCTATACCAAAATGAACATTGGGCAATTTCAGGTAAGGCTCTAATAAAGGCACTTCATCCTGTACAGTGCTATGGCCTACCTGTATATCTATAAATACTTCAGCATTTATTTCTTTGGCCATATCCATTACTATATCAATTTGCTTAAACGGCATGCGCAGGCGGTATTTATTGCCTGTACCGGGATAACCTTGTGCCGTTGTAGCTATATAATGTAATGCAGGAATTACTTTAACAGTTGTATCTGCTGCCTGCCATTTGGCTACTTCTTCTTTCAGCTTGGCCAGCATTTCTTTGCGTGGGTATTCGCCTAACACACCCATTTTGGTAGAATAGAGATTACCATAAAACGCTACTATCCTGTTGAAAGGCAATAACGCACCAGCCAGCGGGTAAGGCCCTTTTACCGGCCATTTGCCAGAGCTGTCTTTGTTCACCATTTCATTTACCAGACGATCATAATTGGCGGTATCCAAAACCGTAGTGGCAATGGTGGTGTCTGCAGCTTTTTTTACTGCTGCTATCGTACTGTCGCTTGTTTTGTTATTTTCAGAATATGCCTGCCCGCAAGATGTAAACGCAAAGGCAGAAGCCGTAATAAAAAGGAATTGAAACTTGGAGGCTGTAGAAATCAGGTTTCTCACATTCATTGTACTCAGTTGTTTTACAGGATAAAAAATTATGCGCAAAGCTACATAAAAACGCATTGATACTTTGTTTAGTATATGTTACATCTTTATGTGAACAACATTTATTGAAAGAAAGCTGCGAGCTGTTAGCCATAAGCTTCAAGCCCTAAGTTTAAAATCGTTCCTCCTCTCCTTTGTTCGATTTTCTTACAAGCTCTTCCACACTTCAGCGGCAAAAGATTCCAGCGACGGGTCACGGGCACCCATTAATAACAGTACGCAATCGGCAGTAAAATGTGGCCTTACTGCATCCAGCAATTCATTCCTGCTTTCTACAAAAAAAGCAGGTTTGCCCAATGCCTTTAAGTCGTTGATAAGATCATTGGCAGAAATATCTTTCATGGCAGTTCCACCTGCATAGAAAATCTCGCTCATCCATATTTCATCTTGTGGTCTTAACACACGGGCTATCTCATGCACAAAATCGTTTCTTAAAAATTTGGTAGGCCCATAACCGTGTGGCTGAAACCATGCAATAACTTTAGGCGCTATTTGCTGGCAGGCTTCTATAGATACTGCACATTTAATGGGATTATGCGCATAATCGTCAATCAACAAAACACCTTGCTTTTTGCCCAATACCTGGTGGCGACGGTAAATACCTTCATAACCAGCAAGGGCTTCGGCACATGTTTGAAGGCTTACACCCAATTGACTGGCAACTGCAACTGCTGCCAGTGCATTTTCCATATTATGCTTGCCCACCGTGTGCATTGCAAAAACAGTTCCATTAATGGCAAAACTTATCTCTAATCCTTTTTGAAGAAAATCACTTGCAATAAATCCGGCACCCGATGTTTTATCTACAGAAAAATCATGTTGCAGGTTAACAGAAAGCGATTTTGCCGCTGCCTGCGATTGGTTTACAATAAACAACCGGCTGGTATTACTTCTGAATACGCCGAAAATATCCATCAGCGCATCCATTTCTTTGTGGTCTTTATCAATATTCAGCAATAGACCTATTTCCGGGTGGTATTGTACAATAGAGCCGTCGCTTTCGTCAGCTTCTATTACCAGCCAATCACCCTTACCTACTTTAGCATTGCCAATCTTGTTTTCTTTTATAATGCTTACCAAACCTGCACCACTGATAATACTGGGTGAAAGTCCGGCATGCTGCAGTATGTCAAACAACATGGCGCTGGTAGTGCTTTTACCGCTGGTGCCTCCAACTGCAATGGTGCGTTTGCTTTTAGCTATCAGCGCCAGCAGTTCAGATCTTTTTATAATGGGGATGGAAAGGCGTTTTGATTTCTGCACTTCTTCCACTGTATCTTCTATAGCTGTAGAAACCACTACCAAATCCGTATCGCTTGTAATGCCTTCACCATTTTGCAAAAAACATTTGATGCCTTCTGCTTCCAGTTTTTCTTTGGTATCATTGAATACTCCCGGCAAAAAATATCTATCCGATCCGCTTACTTCTTTGCCAACACCGGCCAGGTATTGCGCAATCGCACTCATGCCCGTGCCTGCAACACCAATAAAAAACACTTTCTTAAAATCATCAAGCCCGTTGATCATAAAGGGTAGTATAGTTTGAACGCAAATAAAAGAAAAGTATTTAGATTTCAGCATTTAGTATGCAGGCGCACGGCTTCCTGCTTATAAATCTATTAAGGATTTGTTCCCCCGCCGCTTGAGCCTTGCTGTGGTGTAACTTGTTTTTTCTTTTTGCGGAACAATTCATCAATTGTCTCAAATTCTTTACGGTAAGAGATGCTGGCGCCACTACGGCTTTGTTTGCTGTTAATGCTGGTAAGATAACTACGGTTCTCTCTATAGAAAAGGTTAAATAGAATTTTTCCGTCTGAAGTAAGTTTTAGCTGGGCTGTTACATCTGGCAGAAACTGAAAATTGTTCCTGGTATTGGCAACACTTGTATTGTTGAAGCCAAAATCCAACGCACTGCCTACAATAAAAGTAAGCCGCTCATTGAAGTAACTTTTGTTTACAGAAAAATTCAAATTACCTCTGTCCGGAAGGTATTGTGTGGTAGTTGCCACATCTGCCAATGCAGCGCCGTTATAAGTAGAGGCATTTATGTTGATGCGAAAACTGGGATCTTTAAATACGTTTTGCAATACACTGCTGAAGGCACGACTTAATTGGTTAGACACAACACCGGAAATGCTATTCAGGAATATACCCTGGAAAGCCTGTGCACCCGGGTTGAAAATATTTGTTGAGTTAGACAAAGGCCCAAAACTATTAAACACAATCAGCAAAGAGCTCTGCTTGTTTCTTTCATTTTCATCCCGTTCAATCAGTTTCAACAGTTCAGCGGCATCCGGGTTATTGGCCAGTGAACTATTAGAAGGCAATTCAATATCGAACTTAAAATCCAGGTGTTTCAACTTGCCGGATATAGCCGTTTTCACCAGCACATCACCCACATAATTTCTTACATTGGTATTAATAGCAGAAAACGCCGGGTTGTTATTGGTACCTAAATCGCTGAAGCGAACCATTGGTGCACGGTATTCTGCCACCACATTAATATCTGCATCATAAGGATCCCCACTCCATTGTATATAATTCGCCTCTCCTTCTCTTAATTTGAATTTTCGTTTAATAGATTGAAACGTAAATGTGTAATCACCTTTATCCACTTCCAGTCTTCCATTCAATGTAAGGTCTTCGCTGGTACCCACACTCATGTCCAATATGCCATGACCAATAGCGCTTATCTGGTCACCGGCAGCTTCATCTAATATTACATTGATGCGTGCCAGGTTATTGGCTGTCATTTTAAGGTTTACAGTAAGGTTGCTCTCTATCTTCTTCTTATTATTTTCCTGCATTTCTTTACCATACACTTTCCAGGTAAGAAAATCTGCCTCGCCATTTATACGGCTGCTTGCTATAGGTAAAAAGATGGTGCTACTATCTGTAGGTTCTCCCTGTATATCCATGTGCATGTCTTCCTGCGGGCCCTTTAAACTAAAAGTAGCTTTGCCTATTGCACGTCCGTAAAATTGTTTGTTATCTACGTTGCTTGTATTTAATAATAAAAGGCGATTGGTCCTCACTTTAAAATCAAAGGCCATGTCTTTGAAGTTATTGTGATACATTTTACCGTTTAGCACCTCTGCCGTGTTATTTAAATCATCTTTTATCTGGAAGCTGCCGAAGTTTATTCCATCGTCTTCCATCTTAACATCTGCCTTGGCAATATGGTAAGTGCATTTGGTATAATCTACCATTAAAGATGCGTCCGTAACCGTTAAATCTCCCAGGTATTTTAAATTGTTACCCTTGCCAACCACACGCAAATCGCCCATGGCAAAACCTTGCAAATGGCTGAAGATGCCGGTTACATATTTCTCCAGCAGGTGAATACTTGTTTTATCTCCAAAATGCGTGGTAAGGTCAACGCCTGCCCCGGTACTGTCTGCAGTATTAATAAAACCAGTTAAATCAAAATTGTAATTTTTATTTTCAGACTTGCCAGACAGTGTTACCCTGCCAGATGCTTTTGAATAACCGGTAGTAATATCAATTTTACCAATAGAGTCATCATCCAGCCTGAACTGTTCTGCACTGGCATTTACATCTACGTTCATATTGCCAAAAGGATCACTTACAGTTACAGCTCCTGTTAGTATACCTTCCAAACGGTTGCTCTTTACAAAAAATGGCGCAAAGTCGCCGATATTGATCTTCTTTAAATCTACATTCAAATCAGTGCCTCGCCCTGTTTCAGACAAATGAGATGTTACCAGCACTTCCTGGTCTCCACTATACACTTTCAATCCCTCTGTAGTTAGCATGTCCTGTGCAAGCGTAAGCTCACCGTTCTTTTCAATAGTCCAGCGTTTGCCATTAATATCAAAAGTAGAAGGATCAAAAACCAGGTTGAACCCATTTGTTCTTGTCTGCACTCGTCCGGCGATATTGGCTGCATTCAATGTTTGGTTAGCACTGGTGGTAATATTGAATTTTGAAAGATCATTGGCAGAGCGGATATTCAGCTTGGTGCCGGGAAAATGCAGGCTGTCATTTATAAATACATCGCCCACGCTAACACCCATGTTTAAAGAATCCAGGTTGCCCCTGCCCTGCACATTGGCATTGGTGAATACAATATTTTTATAACTAAACTGCGGCACGTCTGCATCAAGATTAAAAAGGCTCTCTTTGTTATTGATACGGCCGCTGATATTGCTGTTGTTAAACCCTTTCAGGTTCTTATCTACCAGGTCAAGGTAATCGTCTATCTTTTTGGTGGTGATTACAAAACTAAAATTCTGGTTTGTAATCTTCCTGGTGGATGGCTTTATATAACTGGGGTAATACCTGTTTAAGAAAACCTGGAATGCAGCAGGCAAATCTTTAATAGAATACTCACCCGCAATAGCAGCATCAAATTCGTTGCTCTCCACTACAATGCTTTTGCTATTGCCTGCCCTGCGTGATTCAACAGTAAGTGAATCGAAAGAAATGCGCTGACCGTTTTTAAAAATAGACGCATCATATATTTTGGCGGTGCCCAGGAAATCATCAATATTATCGCCGGTAAAATCAAAACGCAAACTTCCATTAAAGTCTATATCATCTTTGTATAACTTCAGTCTTTTAAGATTGGCTTTATCTATTGTTGCAAAGAAATTAAACCGCGGATCTGTTTTGCTGAAGTCAACCAGTCCATTCAGGCTAAGCCCCAGGTTGGCATCGTCTGTGTGCAACTCTCCATTAAACAAGCGCTTGGCTAATGTGCCATTCACTTTAATATTCTTATAACTGTAACCATTAAAATCAAGATTGGTAACTGTTCCATCCAGTTTTGCCTGTATATCTTTCACAGCAAAGCTGCTTCCCTTTACTCCTACATTAAATGAAATATTACCTAACTGGCCGTAATCTACCAGTGTGCCAAGGTTAAACCCTGTAGAAGAAACCTGCCCGGTATAAGTGGGCACGCCTTTTTCAGGAAACTTCATATTTACATCTGCTACCACTGTACCCAAAGCCGTTTCAATAGAACCAGTAGTAACAAAGTCGCGTATCAAACCAGTAAAATTGCCACGAAAATGAATAAAGCCCAACTTGTCTAATCTTGGCTCATCTATTGTTTTTAGCTTAGGCGCCACCGTTATTACATCGGCGTAAGTTGTCCTGAAATCGTTCGATTTAAAATCAATATAAGTCTTATCTATATCCGGCAAACCTTTCAATGCAATATCACCGTTAAGCGTTGTGCTATTGCCCGCTTTCAGCAAAATATTTTTTCCTCTCAGGTTAGAAACCGATCCCTGCAATGCACCGGTAATATAAATTTCTTTATGCCAGTCTTCCAGTTCAGGAGCAAAAAAAGCAATATCATCGCTATGCACCAATGCGTTTTTAAAATTGCCGCTCATTGTCACTTTTTCAATAAAGTCGCCCATGTCATCAAAATTATTATACCGCATTACAAAGTAATTGGTAAGATGACTTTTATTGGTAACAATGTCAAGGCTCTTAAACTCCATGGCCCGGGGTTGCCATTTTAGCTGGGCTTTCAATGATTTTACTTCAAACCCGCATCTTTCTTTAGTGCTAAGATTGGCTGTTGCGGTGATGGTATCTTTTACCCAGGTAAGATTTTTAAAGCTGGCATTTATATTACTAAAACCGATGTGTTGCGCATCAAAATAATAGTAGCCTTTGCGATCTGATTTTTTTTCATCCTTAAATGCACCATTGCTAATGGTAACATGTGTAGCCAGCACTTTCCATCCTGCAGGGTTCCAATAAGGCATCGTATCATTAGGATCTCTTATAGTAGCAGCAGGTTTGTATTTACGTTGTCCATCATAATTGTAAATGGTAAAAATGGGCTCCACAATATCGATGGTATTAATGTCTACCAGCTTTTTGTTTAAATCCAATGTATGAGCGTCTACATCTAAAGAAGACAGGTAAAGCCCCATGTCTTCTCCACGCCAGCCATCTCTTTTTAAAAAATGTATGTTCTTAAACCCAATTTTTTGCAATTGCAACTGTATGGTTTTCTTCTTGGAAGTATCTGAAGGGCCGGCAAAATAATCTGCAATAAACTGGTAGTTCCAGATAGAGTCTGTGCGGTGCAGGTTTATGGTGGCATCTTCCAAACCTATGTATTGCAAAACGGCGGTATCCCGCAGAAAAAACCAGTCGTTGATGCTTACCCGCAGTTTGCCTGCATACAAAAGGGTGTCTTTGTTTTTATCTTCTACATAAACACCTTCCATTTGCAGCTTGCTGAAAAAAGAAAAGTTTACATGTTTTACCTGCACGCGGGTACCCAAACCTTTAGACAACCGCGAAGATGCCTGACCGGCCAGCCAGTTCTGCGCCAAAGGTGTTTGCACCAATAAAAAACACAACAATAAAAGCCCCAGTAAAATCAGCAGGCTTCGCAACAAATGTTTGGGAGAAAGAACCGCCGCTGCCACCAGCACAAAACCCACCGTAACCCATAACCGGCTGTTAGGCAATACCAGCAAGGCAGCAAGGTATAGCACCAATAGGGCGGACAAGACATAAATCTTTATTTTCCAGGATTTTTCCAGCGGGAAAGGCGTTTAAATAATTTCGTAAAAATACATTAATCAGTTGCACGGTGCAAATTCAGTACCAGCAGGCAAAAGAGAGGGCTTTCTTATCAAAAAATTAGCACTGGTCAATCAATTAGCAGCATTCCCAATTTTAAAGACGGATTTGGTAGCCGGCATTCTGTCAATGGTCAGCATCGTTGCGACGCTCCGTTCACCTTTTTTATCATTGGGGAGCAGTAGGCTGCCAGCTAGTAAGCATTCAAACAATTTGAAGTAAATTGTCTGCATGGGCCAGCAAAAAAACAAATATTACCTGCTGAATATAGTTTTCCTGTGTTGCCTTCTTTTGCTTATAGTTAACGACCATTGGCTTAAACAAAGCTTTCACAACTGGCTTACCGGAAAGCTATCTGATATAGCTGGCATTATAATGTTGCCATTGTTATTGGCTTACCTGCTTCCGCGTCAACAGCGATACTCAATTGCAATAGCAGCGGTTCTTTTTATTTTCTGGAAATCGCCTTACTCGCAAGCATTCATTGATAGCTACAATCGTTTTTCTTTTATCCCAATTATGAGGACGGTTGACTATACAGATCTTTTTGTTTTGCTTCTAATACCTATCCCCTATTTCATTATGCAAAAAATAGATCGCTGGCCTCTTAAACTCAGCAAGCTTCATATTGCATGGGTATTGTCGCCAACGGTATTGGCATTAGCAGCCACTTCTCCGCCACCCAGTTTTTATTATACAAGAAGCAATGGCAACCTGCATTGCTATAAATGCAATATCACTGTTGATTACAACCAGGATGAAATTGTAGAGAAACTTAAAAAAGCGCAGATTCTTTTTGATAGCATAGCACCCATAGACAGTTTTGCTTTGCACAAGGTACCCAAACTAAAAAGCGAAAATGTACACGTCTATAAGATTAACCAACTCATTCTTGATAAAGACACGCTAAGCAATCTTGACTTTACCATGAGAACAATAAAGGAAGGAAAAACCCGGATATATTTTAATGGCATGCAGGTTTCGGACGATATCTCTACTTTTAAGCTGGAGAAAGAGCTGGAAAAATATTATAAAGAAAAAATCTTTACTGCTTTTAAGAACGGCATCAAAGAATAAAATACACTATCAACATTTTTTGTATGAGCAATAACGCTGCCATAGTAGAAACCCAAATGCTTATCAGGAAACCAATAGCAACTGTTTTCCAGGCATTCATAGATCCGGCTGTTACCACCCGTTTCTGGTTTACAAAATCAACCGGCAAATTGGAAGAAGGAAAAACCGTTAGCTGGCATTGGGATATGTATGGCGGCAACACCAATGTGCTTACCAAACAGATCATTCCCAATAAACTGATTGCTACGGAATGGGGCAGCCCGGCTACCAGTGTAGATTATATTTTTACGGAAGTAGACAATGACAAAACATATGTTGTTATAAAAAACTATGGGTTTGCTGCAACAGGCGATGAGCTAATGGCAATTATTAAAGACAGCACCGGCGGCTTCACCACTGTATTGGACGGGCTGAAAGCATGGCTTGAACATGGTTTGCAATTGAACCTGGTGCTGGATAAATTTCCTAATCCGCAAAGTTTTGGAGAAGGTGCATTTAAAAAATGGAAGCCATAAAATAACACATCAAAACCTTTCATTTGAAGTTTGTTACTATTTCAGATACTCATGGTAAACATGCTGAACTTGAGCTTCCAGCCGGGGATGTTTTAATTCATGCGGGCGACATTTCTATGAAAGGAACAGAAGATGAAGTGTTTGATTTTATTAATTGGTTTAAACATCAGGATTTCAAGTATAAAATTTTTATCGCCGGCAATCATGACTTCTATTTTGAAAGAGCGCCTAAAGAAGTGATTGAACAAATAATACCAGATGATATCATTTATCTGGAAGACAGCTATACAATCATCGATGGATATAAAATATGGGGTTCTCCCATTACGCCCTGGTTTTTTAATTGGGCATTTAATCGTCATCGTGGTGAGGCAATAAAAAAACATTGGGAATTAATTCCTGATGATACCAATATTTTAATTACGCACGGGCCTTTATCAGGTATACTAGACACCATTAATAAACAAGAACATGTTGGTTGCAAAGATTTATTCAACAAAATACAGGAGGTGAAGCCTCAAATTCATTTATTTGGCCACATCCACGAATCATATGGCATAGCAGAAAAAGCCGGAACAAAATTTATCAATGCGAGTGTGCTAAATGCTAAATACGAATTAGCAAACAGTCCTATTGAGTTTGATCTGTAACCCATTTGATGACCCCCATTTTTTAAGGCAACTTATAAAACCGCCAATTGGTTTCATAATCTTCTTTCAACGGCTGATTGGTTAAAATGCCGCGCAACATTTCTATAGGCATACTGCTCTCACGCAGAAAAGCATCATGAAATTGTTTTACACTCATTTTTTTATTGGCAGTCATTTCATTTCTCAGCGCCATTATTTGCAAGCCTCCTATCATATAAGCTACCTGATACAGCGGGCCGTAACCACCAGTGAAAGAACGACGCACTTCTCCTTCAGCATTTGCTTTTTCATGGTTTACCCTGTCAATTAAAAAATCAATGCATTGTTGCGGACTCCATTTTCCTAAATGATAGTTGAGCGAAAAAATAATACGGGCACAACGGTGCATGCGCCAGAACAGCATGCCAATGCGGTCTTCGGGAGAAACAGAAAAACCTTCATTCCATAAAGCAAACTCCCAATACAAAGACCAGCCTTCTGTCCAAAATGGTGTTGGATAATGCCGGTAGGTATTTACGTGCTCTTCCATAAACTGTTCCAGGTAATGACCTGCAATCAATTCATGATGTACTGTTGCATGAGAAAAATGCGGGTTATTGCCGCGCATGCTCATCATTCTTGCATCGTAATCCATGGTATTGGTAGGATAAGAAACAATAAATTCTTCACCACCCAGGAAAAAAGGACTTACCAATTGCTGCCTGGGGCTCATCATAGAAATGCGCCAGGTTTCTTCTGCCAGTGGTGGAATGGTGATGAGATCTTTTTCTTTCAAAAATGCAATTGCTTCGTTGTACAATTTCACCATAGCAGCAGGTTGCTCGCCCGCAGGCACATAGCTTTGTTTTACTTTTTCTTCAGCAGCCTTCCAGTTGGCACCAAAGCCCATTTCCGCACTTGCTTTCAGCATTTCTTTATCGCACCACGCAAATTCTTTATTGGCAATATCAATCAGTTCTTCTGGCGTATAAGGTATCATCTCATACTTTAACTGGTGAATGATTTCGTCCCTGCCAATAGGATACCCAATAATGCCGCTGGAGTCTTTATTGGGTGCCGTTTTATCTGCTGCTGTTTTAAAAGTTTGCGCATAAACTCCTAATGCGCTATCCAGTTGCCGATAGGTATCCGGCACCCACCATGTAAATAATGGATCGTAGCCATTGTAAAAAGTAAACACGTTTTTTGCAGCTGCCTGCAAACCGCGTATGATGATATTTGCTCTGCGACTGTTGTTTACCGTTATATTTTTATCCTGGTTTAGTTTGGCTTTCAGTTGTAGCAATTCTTTGGTGATAGCAAAAAAATTGCCCGCTACATTTTTACTATCAACAGCCCCGCCTCTGCGCCTTATTTTTTCCAACGCATAAATAGTATCGGCAAATGGAAACCATGATTTTACCTCGTCAAATTCTTTGGCTTCTTTATCTGATTGGTAGATCTTTTCATTTAAATCTCTTTTAAACAGGATGTAATCTGCTTTGCAACCTTGCGACAAACCATTAAAACCTATCTTTTGCAAGCGGGTAAGATAATCTGCGGCTAGTTTTTTATAACGTTCACGCAACTCAGGCGAGCCAGTAACGATGTAAACCCTGTTCAATGCATCTACATCTGCATAATAGTTCTGCATAATATTGGGCATATCATTGCAGGGAACATAATCTTTGTTCATTTGAGATGAAGCAGAGAAAAAAATGCAAAAAGAAAGAATGATAAAGGTTGTTGATTTTTTCATGTCAGTTTTAGTTTTACCACAACTTGTCCCGTTGACTTAATTGGGAGAGGAAACAAGAAGTTTTCACCGAGGCACAGTAGGATTATTCGACGCAAGTGTATTTTTGCATTCACTATATTCTTCTCATCTGCTTCAAGCATAATAATCATAAAAATCTGCGTTCCATTATCGAAGCAAAAGCATTTCCACATTTACCACATTCATCACATTTCCACATTTTCTTACAATACCTGGAATCCAAATGCATATGGATCATCCTCTTCATCTATGCTGATGGTATTGTATCCGTAGATTCTTGCCCAACCTTCGATACCTGGCCTTATAGCAGGTTTTCCATCTATAGTTGTTTCTTCTTCTATAGTGCCAGTAAATGTAGAACCAATAATACTTTCATGAATAAAAGCATCTCCTTTTTTCAGTTTGCCTTTTGCATACCATTGCGCCATGCGTGCAGATGTCCCCGTGCCACAGGGGCTGCGGTCAATAGCTTTGTCCCCATAAAAAACAGCATTGCGTGCGGTAGACGTATTCTTTAACACGGCGCCTGTCCATAAAATATGCGAGCAGCTATTAATTGTTGGATTCTCCGGATGTACAAAAGAATATTTTTCGTTGATGCGTTTCCGCAACTCACGTGCCCAGGAAATTAATTTATCTGCGCTATAATGTTCCAGTCCTTTGAAATTCTTCTGCACATCTACAATCGCATAAAAGTTACCGCCGTAAGAAACATCAATAACCAATTCACCCAGTTCCGGGCAATCTACCGTCAGTTCTGTTGCAGCCAGGTAAGAAGGCACGTTGGTAAGTTTTACACTTTTTACTTTTTTGCCCTCCTGCTTATAACTAATCAAAACCAATCCTGCCGGTGCTTCCATGCGAATAACACCTGGTTGTTTCGGCGTAATCAATCCTTCTTCTATGGCAATGGTAATAGTACCAATTGTACCGTGACCACACATCGGCAGGCAACCACTTGTTTCAATAAAAAGAACAGCCACATCATTAGCGGGATCATGCGGAGGATATAAAATACTTCCGCTCATCATATCATGCCCACGGGGTTCAAACATCAGCCCTTTGCGTATCCAATCGTATTCTTTTAAAAAATGCTGACGCTTCTCGCTCATATTAGTCCCTTCTAAAAAAGGACCGCCGCCTGCAACCAATCTCACAGGGTTGCCACAAGTATGCGCATCAATGCAAAAAAACTTTTTCAAAGACATTTTTCTATCGCTTTAATATCCCTTTTAGCTAATCTTCTATCTGAACAAATTATGCTGGTTGCAGTGCAGGCAATTGCAAATAGTTGGGCAATACGGGTCTTGTTGCAATGGCTTTATTAATGGTAGCCAATACTCTCTTGCGCTCTTCGCCTTCTATTATTAATCTTGGAGCCCTTACATATTCTGTACCCATACCTGTTTGCGCCGCGGCCAGCTTTATATACTGTACCAGTTTTGGCTGAATGTCCAGTTCCAGCACTGGCAGAAACCAACGATAAATTTGCAACGCCTCATGGTATCTACCGGCCTTCATTAAACGAAAAACTGCCACTGTCTCTGCAGGAAATGCATCTACCAATCCTCCTACCCATCCGTCTGCGCCATTTGCCAGCTCTTCTAAAGCCAAAGTATCTACGCCACACAATATTTTATAGCGATCACCAAAAGCATTCTTCAAACGGTTTACATTAGATACATCGCGGGTAGATTCTTTAATCGCCTCAATATTATCTATGGCAGCCAGCTCGCCGAACATTTCTATGGTTACGTCAATCTTATAATCGTACGGGTTGTTATAGATCATGATTGGCAGACTGGTATTGGCAGCAATGGTTTTAAAATACTGCACAGTTTCCCTGTCGTCTGCTTTATAACGCATAGGAGGCAATATCATTAACCCGTCTGCGCCATTGGCTTCAGCAGTGTTGGCCACGCCAATAGCAGTTTTGGTAGATTGTTCTGCAATGGTCACAATCGCCGGCACATCGCGGTTCATGGTTTTCTTGCAATGCAATAGCAAAGCAGTTTTTTCTTCGTTCAGTAAAGTGCTGGCCTCGCCCAGGGAACCGCCTAATACTACCCCATCAATACCTGCGTCTAACTGGGCATTGATGTTTTTTGTAAACATGTCAAAATCTATTGTATCATCTGCATTGAACAGTGTCAGCATTGCAGGGTATACACCCTCCCATTGTGGTTTTGCCATAAAAAAAGTTTGATTGTGTGTATTGCAAAAATAGGCGATGGGCGCAATACAGCTTTAACCTAAAATAGCCGTTTGTTTACCAATTTTGACTTGTTTGAAATCTCCGGCAAAAAACTACAGCTCAAAAACTTATTTTATAAATGCGGATTCGCCGGGCGATGAGCAACATCAAACAAATTGACGCCCCGTGTTTTCATTCGGCGTCTGAAAACCTTATCGCCGCAGGTCACATAGAGTATATTAAAATCGGCTCCGCCAAAACAAAGATTGGAAGACTGGTTATTGGAAGGCGGCATTGGCAGAATAGCATTTACACGGCCCAGTTGATCCATAATCTGCAAACCTATTTTAGAAGCCACAAATATTCTTCCGGCAGTATCGCAACGCAAACCATCAGACCATGCATTTTCATCTGTGTCTGCCACATGCA